>CP078104.1:2790000-4910822 GCA_019203745.1 Chryseobacterium sp. E1 | reverse complement strand
CAATTCTTTTAAAAGCTTCTACAAGCCGCTGTTCCTGCAGCTGCATATTAAAAACCTCGGTATAAGCCTGTCTGATCAAGAAGTGATTGGGATCATAATCTTCCAATACTTTGAAAATAAGCCCGGCTGAGCTTTGTAAGGATTTGTTGGATCTTTGTTTACCTGCATAATTCTGAATCACCATTCCCGAAATCACTGCAATATCACGGAACTTTCTTCTTGCCATTTCTGCAGAATTGATACTGGCGATGACATCATTCATAAGGTTGTCACGGCTTAAAATCTGCTGTAGATTCTCCTCATTAAGCGGAATTTCTTTATCACTGAAAAGTTCAAATCCGTAATCATTCATTGCCATTGAAAAAGAAATAGGAGCCAGCTTTGAAATACGATAAGCCATTAAAGCAGCCATTACTTCGTGTACCAGTCTGCCTTCAAAAGGGTACATGAACAAATGATAGCCTTCACGGTTTCTGATCATTTCTACCAGAAATTCATTCTCTTGCGGTATATGGGAGTTTGTCTTCTGATTGATCAGCAGAGGATGCAGGAACTTTAGTTCTTTTTCGGAAGCCTTCGGATTCAGGGCATGGGAGAGTTTTTCTTAAATAATGGCCAAGATCTGAGCTTAAAGGCAGTCTTCCTCCCAGATAGCTTGGTACAAGGGCTTTACCTTTTGCTGCTCTTACATAAACTGTCATATCTTTGATCATCGCCACTTCAAGGGTACGTCCGGCGAGAATAAATTTTTCTTCTTTTTCAGTTTTGAAATAAAATATTCTTCAATCATGCCTACATAGCCTCCGGAAATAAATTTTACCTTCAGCATAGCATCACTTACAATGACTCCCATATTCATCCGGTGAAGCATGGCAATTTTTCTGGAAGTAACCTTGTACAGACCGTCTTCCATAACCACAATTTTATGGAATTCTTCATAGTTTTTTAAAACGCTGCCACCAATGGTCAGAAATTCAAGAATACTTTTCCATTCTTCATCCGTCATTTCCTGAAAAGCATATACCTTTTTTATTCTTTCATACGTTTCATCAGGATAAAAACCATCTCCAACGGCGAGGGTCATCAGAAACTGCACCAATACATCGAAACATAAAACCTGTGGTTCCCTGGGCTCTACCACTTTCTGCCTTACAGCTTCCTTTAAAGCTGAAACCTCGATCAGCTCTAAGGAATGGGTAGGTACACAGTAAATCCTGGACGTCTCAAAAGGGGAGTGCCCACTGCGTCCCGCCCTTTGCAGAAATCGGGCAACACCTTTTGCCGAGCCAATCTGAATGACTGTATCAACAGGTTTAAAATCAATTCCCAGATCTAAAGATGAGGTAGAAACCACAGCTTTTAACTTCCCGGAACTTAAGTTTTCTTCAATCCAGATACGCAAATGTGCATCAATAGAACTGTGGTGAATAGCGATCTGTCCTGCAAAATCAGGATGGGCATCCAATAGAAGCTGATACCACATTTCACTCTGGCTTCTGGTATTGGTAAAAACAATGGTAGATTTTGACTCAAGAATAATCGGAACGACTTTATCTGCCAGCTTATGTCCCAAATGTCCCGCCCAGGGAAGGATTTCAATTTCATTGGGGAAGACCGGGATAATCTCTATTTTCTTATGTTCTTTGGCTGCAATTTTTGTTTTTTTAATATCATACGGAATAAGTACCTCCATGGCTTCATCCAGATTTCCGATGGTGGCTGTGATGCCCCATATTTTCAGTTTGGGAACATATTTTCTGAGCTGCGAAATTCCTAACTCTACCATAACACCACGTTTGGATCCGAGCAACTCATGCCATTCATCAACCACAACGCATTTCATGTCCCGGAAAAAGCTTTCATGATTTTTCTGTGCGAGAAGCAGATGTACACTTTCAGGAGTTACCACCAAAATATCAGGCATTTTTTTCACCTGCTGCTGTCTTACTTTAGGATCTGTATCACCGTTTCTTACGCCGACAGCCCAGTCAAGCCCGATCTCATCAATCGCTTCCTGCATAGCCTTCGCAATGTCTTTGGACAAAGACCTGAGAGGAGTGATCCAGAGCATTTTTAATCCTTTTTTATACTGTTCGGGATGATTGAGAAAATCAGAAACCAATGCCAGAAATACAGAAAATGTTTTCCCGAAACCTGTAGGAGCTACAACCATTCCGCTGTATCCGCTTCCGAATTTCTTCCATGTATCGGTCTGAAATTTAAAAGGGGATATACCTTTATCTGTCATCCATTGCTGAATGATTTTAAATCCGTTGGTATGTTCGAAAGCTGCCAATTTTATTTTGATTTAGTTTTAACGTAAAAGGCGTTAAGAGTCTATATTTCTTTTTATATTTTTCGTTTGCAACGGCCCTTCACTCAGCAAAGTTAATATTTACTATAGCTAAATGGAATGCCTTTACTGAGAAAAAAATTAGTGATACATTAAAATCTACTGTATCAATTTTTTTATTTCTTCCAGATGATCAATTTCATCTACGGTTTTGTCTTTCCGCCATCTTACAATTCTCGGAAAGCGTAATGCTACACCGCTTTTATGACGGTTACTGAAGCCTATTCCTTCAAAAGCAATCTCAAAGACGAGTTCTGCTTTTACCGTTCGTACAGGTCCGAATTTTTCAATAGCATTTTTGTTCACAAACCGGCTCACTTCCATGATTTCTTTATCCGTTAGCCCCGAATAGGCTTTTGCAATCGTTACCAGTGTATTTCCGTTTTTTACGGCAAAAGTATAGTCTGTATAATAGGCACTCCTTCTGCCGCTTCCTTTCTGGGCATAGATGAGAACCGCATCAATGGTAAACGGATTGATTTTCCATTTCCACCAGTCACCTTTTTTACGGCCGGCATGATAGGGTGAATTCTTCTGCTTCAGCATCAGCCCTTCACTGTTGACAGATCTTGAGTTTTCCCTGGCAAGTTTCAGCTCATCCCAATGTTCAAAATCTATACTTCCGGAAAGCTGGATATTCTCGGGAGATTCATTTAATAATAATTCTTCCAGCATTGCTCTTCTTCCCGAAACCGGCTTGTCTCTAAGGTCATTATTTTCAAGTTCAAGGAGATCATAGGCAAATACCTTTATCGGAATTTCAGCAAGCATTTTCTTGGTTAAGGTCTTTCTGTTTAATCTTTTCTGCAATTCATTGAAATTTAAAACCTTGCCCTCTTTTACTGCAAGTATTTCTCCATCAATCACAAAATTACCTTTCATAGATTTTACAGTTTCCGATATCTCCGGAAATTGCTCTGTAACGAGTTCTTCTCCTCTTGACCATATGAAAACTTCATCATTTCTCCTGATGATCTGCCCCGTATTCCATCCCATTTATATTCTGCAAGCCATTCATTCGGTTTCCCAAGTTCTTCAGGTTCTTTTTCCAAAGGATAAGCCAGGCAGAAAGGGTAGGGTTTTGAGTTGTCCGGATTGATATTTTCTGCTGAGATCAATTCTGTAAATGAGACTTCACCAGGCTGCCATTTTCCCATCAGGCTGTGCATCAAAGTACTGGATTCCTGCTCTGAAAATCTCGTCAACGCATTGATAAGGGTTTTACCGGAAACACCGATCCGGAAACTTCCGCCAATTAATTTATTGAAAATCAAACGTTCGGTATAATCCAGGCCATTCCATGAATTCAGTACAAAAGCCTTTTTTTCAGCTTCTGTTTTATCTTTTAAACCAACAATATCATTCATCCATTGTGATAACGTACGGTCAATTTTCTGCTGTGGAGGCGGAAGTATCAGGGACAGCGTTTCACCAAGATCGCCCACGGAAGAATAGCTTTCCTGAAACAGCCATAACGGAAGGCCCGTAATTTCCAGAGCCCACTCTTTCATATAGTTGGTGTTGACGTTTCTTTTGGGTCTTTTTCCTGTAAATAAGGCAATAAACCATACTTTGTCATCATCAGGAGCCCGCTCGAGATAGTCGATGATCGCATCAATTTTGGCATTGGTTTTATTGGTGGTTTCCAGGGCATTGATAAGGTCTGCAAAATGTCTCATAATTCCTGGTTTTCGGTGGTTTCTTTTTCCTGTTCCTCTTCGTCCTCTCCAAACAATGTTTCTACAACATCTGCCCGGATTCCTGTCTCATTCAGGTATTTTGAAAATACTTCTGTCTGCCCATGGGTAACATGTACGATTTCGGCTTCTGTAGCTTTTACAGTCTGCAGCAGTCCTTTCCAGTCGGCATGATCGCTCATGGCAAACCCGGCATCTGCACTCCGCCATCTTCTGGCCCGCGTACCTGCATCCAGCCGGAGCATATTGCCGTTGCCGGATCAGGAATCTTTTTATAATATTGCTGTCCAGTAAAGCAGGAGGAACAATCACGATCTGATGTTCCATTTCTTTCGGGCGTTCCCTGAAATCTGCAATCGTATATTCAGGAAGACCAATTCCCACAGCTTTAAAAGCTTCATTCAGCTTTCCTATTGAGTAATGTACATATATTTTACCCAATCCTTCCATTGCTTTCATAATCCGCTGTGCTTTGCCTAAAGAATAGCCGATAAATACGGATGTTTTGCTGTTTTCCTGATTCTTAAGTACCCAGTTCTGAAGCTTTTTATTCAAATCATCAATTTCCAGCCAGTTATAAAGGGGTAATCCAAAGGTACTTTCCGTCACAAATTCATTACATTTTACAAGCTCGAAAGGAGTACTTAGCCCATCATCCTGAATTTTGTAATCTCCGGAAATGACGCTTACATATCCTTTATATTCCAGTCTTATTTGGGCAGAACCAATGATGTGTCCTGCCGGATGAAAGGAAAGCTGTACTCCGTTGATATTGATTTTTCACCATACTCTACGCTCTGGCATTCGATATCGATGCCAATTCTCTGGTACAGAATAGGTTTTGTAAAATGATGACAAAGGTATTTCTTCATGCCCCATCGGGCGTGATCGGCATGGCCATGGGTAATAACAGCCTTATCAACAGGCCTCCAGGGATCAATATAAAATTTCCCTGAGGACAATAAATTCCTTTTTTGTAAATGTGATCAGTTTCAATTGATGTGATTGGTTTTTACGGAATAAGCTTCAAAAACTTAACCAATTTACGATAAAGGAATGATTTTATTTCTATAATCTCCGGGTAATCTTTTATAATGTGGTATTATTTGTTAATTGTACAGTTTTTTGTATTCACTTGGTTCTTTATCAGGTTTTGGCTAAAGCCGTTGAAATTATTGTTTTTGATTAAACGGGCTAAAGCCCGTTCCTATTGACAGTGATATTTATATAAAAAAACGGGCTTTCTGACAATATACATTTGGACTGCACACCAATACCCATAAGTTCTGAATCTTTGAAATTTGTATCATCATTTAAAAGAAAATACAATGAGTAAAACAATTCTAATTACAGGTGCAGCAAGCGGATTCGGAAAAATTGCTGCTTTTGATCTTGCCGGAAAAGGGCATAAGGTGATCGCCACTACACAGGTGTATCCTCAGACGAGTGATTTAATATGTGAATCTCAGGAACTGGGTGTGGAGCTTACGGTTGATAAGCTGGATGTGACCAATCCGGCAGACATTGCCTATATTTTAAAGAAGTACGATATTGATATTCTGATCAGCAACGCAGGAATCATGGAGGGAGGACCTATTGCTGAGCAGCCTGTTGATATCATCCGTTCCATGTTTGAAGTGAATGTATTTGGCGCACTGGAACTGGCCCAGGGTTTATCAGAAAATTTATTGAAAAGAAAAGCGGAAAAATCGTTTTCACCTCATCTATGGGCGGTTTATGGACCGTGCCTTATGTTGCGGCTTACTGTGCTTCCAAGCATGCTTTAGAATCTATTGCTGAAGGTCTGAAAACCGAACTTGCTCCATTTAATATCAAAATTGCAACATGTAATCCGGGAGTATTTGGAACGGGCTTTAATGACAGGGGAGTGGATTCTATCTTCCGTTGGTATAATCCTGAAGTGAATTTCACGCCTGAATCTGCTTTTGACGGGGCGGCGGAATCTCTTGCCCACCAGCTGGATCCGCAATCTATGGCAGAAGTGATCGTAAATGTAGCACTGGATGATAACAGTAACTTCAGAAATGTCCACCCTAAAGAAACGGAAGACTTCGTAAAGCAGCTGCAAAATGAAGCATGGACAATAAAAAGTTAACCGGATGGAAATGAATTATAAACTGGCAGAAAAAGCATTACAGGCCGCCAAAGAAAAGGCGCTGTCTCTGAAGATTCCTGTAAGCATTGCTGTTGTAGATACGGGAGGGCATCTGCAGGCTTTTGCACGGCTGGACAGTGTTTATGGAGTGATCGATTTTGCTATCAAGAAAGCAAAAACGGCAGCCATGTTTGGAGTGAGCAGTGATATTATGGGAAGTATTATTTCAGGAGCCGGAGTCCATGGATATGGAATGCAGAACTCTAATGACGGGCTTTTAACCATTGCGGGTGGAGTTGTGATTAAGGATACGGAGGGAAGGGTCATTGGAGCTATTGGTTCATCCGGAGGAACGCCTGAACAGGATAAAGAAATTGCTGAAGCCGGGGCTGCTGTTATAGCTTAAATTTCAGATATTTGTACTATGGAAAATACTTCTGAAATCATCTTCGACCAATTGGTTTATTCGTGTGCCTTTGAATCTTACAGAGGGCATGAGGAATTTATTCCGATCATTTTCTGGGGTTTCAGCTGTCGGGAGAAACCCATGCTTTTCATGAACAGGGTAAAACAATCATCAGGGAGAATACGGTGGTTCTGGTGAGGAAAAATCAATTGATCAGAACAGTAAAACATCCTTCGGTAAATGAAAGGTATCAGTTTATTTCGATCACTCTTGATGATGAAACTCTCAGACAGTATGCTGCTGAAAACAGAGTGAAAATAAATGCATCTTTCCCAGAAAACCAACGGTTGTTTTTTGAACCGGATGATTTTTTCAGAACATATTTTGCCTCATTAATGCCTTATATCAATAAGACAGAAATTGTCCCTCCGAGATTGGCTACCTTAAAGGTAAAGGAGGCAATAGAGCTGCTTTTACTGAGTAACCCCGATCTTAAAAATCTAATTTTTGATTTTTCTGAACCTCATAAAATTGATATTGAAGAATTTATGAATAAAAATTTTATGTTCAATGTCCCTGTGAATGCTTTTGCCCAACTTACAGGCCGAAGCCTTTCAGGTTTCAAAAGGATTTTCAAAAGGTTTTCCATATGAGTCCCAGACAATGGCTGAAAGAAAGACGGTTAAAAGAAGCGCTTTATTTAATTAAAAATCAAGATAAAAAACCTTCGGATATTTACCTTGATCTGGGCTTTGAGAATCTGTCCCATTTTTATTCTTCTTTCAAAAAGAAATTTGGGGTGACAACTACCGAAGTTTAATCGAAAAGAAAAAACACAATGATAAAAAGGTTGGAAAATGTAAAGATCAATCAAGTCTGTACGTTTTCCAGCCTTTTTATTTTTCAAAATCGTAGAGATTGATTCCTGTTTCTTCATTTTTCAGCTTTACAACTCTGGTGTTGAGCGGATAAAAATAAATTCTGCGGCTCCCTGAATCTTCGCTTCCAGGAGATGACCTGCCAAAGCGGTATAATCTTGTTTTCCTAATGTAATATGCAGATGGAGGGTAAGCTTTTCTTCAATTTCAGAAACATTACCGGAAATACTGGTTACTTCCATCTGTTCTTTGAAGGTTCTATCAACATAATTTTTTGTTGCAGGATTAAAAAAACGAAGTGTAGCCTCGCTTACAGCTCCTATTCCCGTCACTTCTCCGGCCCTGATATTCTGATTTCTTACAAAGTCTGTTAAGGTTTTAACAATATTTGCGTGATTGTCAAGACTTACAATATAAACATTATCAACCTTTCTCGCTGACCATTGGTTTCCTTTACTATTTTGACCTTCCATAATAATCGTTTTGTATAATTTTTTATTTGTTTTTAAAATGTAAAGCCCGCAATACTTAGGCTCTGATCTGTGAAAAGAAAATTTTTCAAAAATATAACTTGTAATCATTTTCAATACAATAATTGTGCTTTATCAACAAAACATAATCTGCAAACCTTGAAATTTCAATTGTAAAAGCCTTAAAACTGATAAAAATGCTGAAATTTGCAGCAAATAAAAAATCAATGAAGATCGTAGACCTTGAGCAATGGAACAGAAGGGAGCATTTTGAATTTTTCTCTCGTATGGCAAGCCCTTATTTTGGCTTTACAACGGAAGTAGACTGTACCAAAGCGTATGAAACTGCTAAAGAAAAAGGACATTCTTTCTTTGCCTATTATTATCATAAGTCTATGGTTGCCGTCAATACGGTTGATGAGCTAAAACTCAGAATTATAGACGGGCAGGTTGTTCAGTTTGATACCGTACATGCAGGAAGCACCATTGGAAGACCGGATGGGACTTTCGGTTTCTCTTTTACTCATTTTTCAGAAGATTTTAAAGCATTCAATGCGGAACTTCAGAAAGAAATAAAAGGCGTGCATGAATCTTCAGGGCTCAGACTTAGCAATGAGAGATTAGGAAAAGATCATGTAAGGCATACTACCATTCCATGGAATTCTTTCAGCGCAATTGTACATCCCACAGATTTTAATACAACGGAATCAGTCCCAAAAATTGCTTTTGGGAGATTCAGTATCCGTGACGGCAAAAAGTTTCTTCCTGTTTCTATTGAAGCTCATCATGGCCTGGCAGACGGGATTCACATTGCGAAGTATCTGGAAGAGTTTCAGAGGCAGCTGGATCTGTAGAGTATAATTAAGGATTTAAACCCTGTTTTCCAAGGCTTTTAATAATAAATTTTCCTCTTCTCAATCTTCAAGATTTTCTCTTTCTCCATCTGTTTGATAGTGCGGATCACGGTTTCTACACAGAGGCCTGTAAGAGAAGCAAGCTGCTGGCGGGTAAGTGGGATCTGGAAAGAGTAGGGAGCCTTGTCTTCATGGTAACTTTTCAGATAATCCATCAGCAGTTTCAGCTTTGAAACGGGATTTTGAAAGGAAAGGTTATAAAACATGATATATTTATAATACATCCTTTCTGCAAGACATTGGTAAATATTCAGTGAGATTTCCGGATTATCTCTGATCAGATCCAAAAGTTCTGCTTCGGCATTCTGAAGATATCGGAATCTTCCATTGCCACCGCATTCATGGGATAAGGCCGGTCTACGAAAAGGAGAGATTCGCCGAAGCTATGCCCGTCTGAGAATATATTCTGAATAAACTCTTTCCCGTCCTCAGTGTAATTATTGAGCTTTATTTTTCCGGTTTTAATCTGATAGTAATATAACGGAAATTCTTCTTCACGAAAAATGATATCTCCTGCTTTATAATTTTTCGTCTCTGCTCCAAATGAAATTAATAAATGTTCAATGATCATAATTGTGATTTATTATAGTAAATTTTCAAAAAATCTCTTTAAACACGAATTTTTTTCAATAGTTGAATAATTATAATTAAGATCTATAAAGTAACAAAAAAATATCTTTTGTCATCGATATGTGGTACCATTTACATACCCTATTTTTACAATATAATCATATCACCAAATCCCGAAGTATTGATTAAGATCATAAAAACTAATCATAGGAAGCCCTTACATTTACCTTCCGTTTAAAAACAGAGATAAACAATTGAAAAGTGGTTGATAAAAGCGGTTATCATATTTTGCTGAAAAACATAACGTGGTACCTATGTGGTATACAGTTTTCATAAAATTTTAATCATTTTTTCTTTCTTTGCTCTGTGTAAAAATGTAACAATATTCACGTATGAATATTTTAACACAATCATTCAATAAATACAAGGTATATAGTGTGTATTATTGATAAATATTAAAAAATAATAACATAATTTTGAATACATAGAAATTATTCATTATCTGTTAAAATATCAAAACGGTTTGATAAGAGAAAAAGAATTTGTACTGATGCACAAAGACGTCGCATCTGAAATGAGTAGATGAGAAAGTATTATGAAAAATAAAAAACCTGAACCCAACTTAGAGGATTTGAATCAGAAGATTCTTGTACAAGACGAAATCATAGCACTTGCCAAAGCAAATTCTCCTCGTTTGCTAAATAAATTCAGATTGGTGTATCCTGATTTTTTCGACAAGTTATCTGCTATACAGCCTGGTCTTAAAAATTCTGAACTGATCTTTTGCATTTACCTTAAGCTCAATATGACCACTAAGGAAATAGCAACCTGTATCTTTGTCACGCCAAAAGCGATACAAAACCGGAAAAACCGAATCAGAAAAAAAGCTTAATATCCCCTGAATTTGATATCTATAAATGGTTTAATGAAATTTAAACCATTTTTTCTTAGATTTTAAAATTCAAGTACCGCTCTATCCAGATCATGATAAAGGAGAATTTTCCAATGGTTTTCCTTTGCCTCTTTCTCCCACTGAAGTCTTAGTTCCATAGCTTTTCTGCCATCATAATCACTTTTATAAGCTAAATGGTATTTCAGATATGAAGCCTGCGGAAGGTCATCTGCCCCATAGAAAACGGTTTCCTCATTTTCCTTAATCCAGAAAACCTGCATGAAAGGAGTATGGCCACCAACCACTTCATATGAAATTTCACTGGTGATCTCACCTTTGTCATCATTCATCCAGATGATATCAGGCAGTTGAATCAGCTTTTCCAGAATATCAAAATCAAAAGAAGGATTACCTCTGTTTTCCATGGCAAAATCAAGCTCACGTTTTTGAATATAGATTTCAGCATTTGGGAATACTGCTTCAAAACCATTATCAGTAAGGGCTACTGCACCTTCTATATGATCTTTGTGAAGGTGGGATAAGAGCAGTTTAGTAATCTGCCCGGGATGAATAGTATGTTCTTCAAGCAATGTTAAAACCACAGGAATTCCGGCGTCATTTTTCCATCCGATACCTGCATCCAGAAGGATATAATCGTTTTCCGTAATGATGAGAAACGGCTGTACAGACATTTTAATACCCTGAACCGTATCAGAATTTTCTGCTGTTAAAAGAGTGAAATCTTTGGTTTTACTGGCCGAGAAATTGCCTTCTTTGAGTGGAATGATTTTCATAGAGCAAATTTCTTCATTATTTTCAAAAATTCAAAAGGTTTTCATCAATCTGAACCATCAACAAAAACAATCTTACCGATAAATTTTACCAGTTGCTCAGTCCGTTTTCCAAAGCTTTTCTGTAGTGATGATCATCAAAAGAATAAAGATCCGGAGCTTTATGCGCTCCACCACGCCTTTGCTCTTCCAGTTTTTTTAAGATCCCCAGGTTTTTGATTTTCCTGTAAAAGTTACCACGGTTAAGGGGCTTACCCAATATGGCTTCATAAAGCTTCTGTAACTCCGGAAGGGTAAATTTCTCAGGGAGCAGATTGTATCCTATAGGCTTATGGGAAATCTTTTCTCTTAAAGTCAGTAATGCTTTTTCTATAATCTCCCGATGATCCATAGCGAGGTTGATCTCAGGTAGCTGTTTTAGGTATATCCATTCACAGGTTTCACTTATTTCGTCAGCAACGGGCCTAAGCTGTGATGAATTGTACAGGGCATAGTAGCCTACAGAAATAAACCTTTGTTTCTGAAAAAGACTGTCATCGAAATCTTCGAAATAAAATTCACTTCTGTTTTTCTTCCCAAAAACGCCAAATTCTTCCAGAAAAATATCGGTGACTCCTGTTCTGGACTCAAGGATCCGGAGTACAGCATCATCCAGATCTTCTTCTTTTTTACATACCCTCCGGGAAGCATCCATTGTTTTCTGTAATTCATCCTGGCCAGCAAAACTTTAAGTTCATTCTGATCAAAGCCGAAAATAACAGGATCTGCTGAAATGTGAGGAAGATAAATTTCTTTTGCTTCCACAGACCTTCTGAGAATCTGTTGTTTAGAATCTTTTTCATTCATAATAATAAGTGTGTATCACAAATGTAAAGAAAACTGATCAAAACTTTAAGGAATACTTCATTAAAGGCATTTTTGAGAAAATTATTTATAAAAACAATGTGTTTGATTGATAATTTAACTTAAGTAAACATGAAATTTCAGCTTTATTCTTTGGGTTTCCGGGTAATTTGTTGTATTAAAATAACTACCTTTGAACTCTTAAAAAGCAGCCTGTTTCTGATCGGCATTATAGATTAAAGATATCGTTTGATCATCTGAAATAGCTTTTTATTCATAAATTTATTTGTAGCATGCAGGAGACTTCTTCCAACAGTATTTCCCGGACAGTGATATGGCTGATGGCCATTATTTCCGGATTGGTGGTAGCCAACAATTATTATAACCAGCCTTTACTGGCTCTTATATCTGAAGAGCTTCAGGTTTCTGAAAGTGCAGCCAGCAGAATTTCTGTACTTACTCAGATTGGTTATGCCCTGGGATTATTACTCATTGTACCGCTTGGTGACAAGTTTTCCGGAAAAAATTAATCCTGATTGATCTTTTTCTCGTTTTCGGGTCTTTGCTTTGGATGACTTTTGCTACAGAACTATGGATGCTGTATGCAGCCAGTCTGCTGATTGGTGCCACATCTGTCATTCCGCAGCTGTTCGTTCCCATTGCCGCAGAGCTTTCTTCAGATAAAGAGAAATCAGCCAATATCGGGCTTGTAATGTCCGGTCTGCTATTGGGAATTTTGCTTTCCCGTTTTATAGGGGAATAGTAGGAGAAGTCTGGGGATGGAGAGCTATGTTTGGCATTGCAGCCGGATTAATGATTCTGGTATGGCTGGCAGTTTATAAAATGCTCCCTGAATTGCACCCCAACTTTAAAGGTACTTACAAAGAACTTATGCGTTCTGTAGCTCATCTTGCAAGAACACAGCCTATACTTCAGCTGGCTTCATTCCGTGGGGCAATGGCCTTCGGATCAATGTGTGCATTGTTTACCACTTTAGTTTTCCATATGGAAAAACCGCCTTTCAATGCCGGATCTTCAGTAGTAGGCAGTTTCGGGCTGGCAGGAGCTGTAGGTGCTTTGGCTGCGGCAAAAGTTGGAAAACTCCAGAAGTATATGGATATTAACAGAATCATTTTGTATTCTTTGCTTATCGTCATAGGCAGCTGGGGATTCACTTATTTTGCAGGTGAAACCTATTGGGGACTGATTGTAGGAGTTATTCTCGTGGACCTGGGAGTACAGTCCAGTCACATTATGAATCAGACCAATTATTTCCTGATTAAATCAAATGCGGTTAACCGGCTGAATACGGTGTATATGGTTTCCTATTTTATCGGCGGATCCCTGGGAACATGGCTGGCTTCTATTGCCTGGCAGCAAGCACAGTGGGGTGGCGTATGTTTTGTAGGGACTTTATTTGGTGTTCTGGCATTGATTGCCCATATCCTTTTTGCAGAAAAGTTAATCTATCTTAAAGCTTCAATATAGCAGTAATCTGTTTTTGACCTTAGACTGAAAATTCAAAACATTATTTTTACTTTCCAACCATTGCTTTTAGTTCTGGTCAGGCTTCCTACGTTTCTGTATTTTTCATATTTCATAAAAAAATTACCCTATTTACGGGTACAAATCATTAGTTTTGATTCATTATTCAATAGATTAAAAAAGTTGTAAATAGATTAAAAAAGCCGAAAGGTAATTATTGTTTTTATGTTTTTAACAAATTGTAAACATGTAGATTATATCCGTTTTTAAATCTACAATCGTAGAATTACTACAAAAATTAAAAATTCAATATAAATATTTTGTCGGTACAATTGTTCTCTATAAATTTGATACATCACAATCACTAACCAATAAGTATTAATATTTAAAATTTACGAATTATGAAAACAAATCCGAAAGCAACATAAACAGAACTTATCTGAGGAATACAATCTTCCGACAGGCGTAAATCATGATCAAAATCTGCTGTAAACCGATACATTTAAATAATAAATGATCGTGAAAACTTCCTTTTAAAGAGATTTAACCTCACTGTTCATCCTTTTTCAATAAAAAAACATACCAGAACGGAGAAAATGTATATATCCTGTTCTGTTTATGTATTTAGAGAGGAACAAATACTCTGTACTTTACTTGTTTTAATTGTCTTTATATCCATTCAAGCAATTGCAGCAAAGGGAATTTTCATTTCACAGGAAATGCAAATTTTAACCGGAATCTATTATAAGATTAAAAAAGTCAATTCATAAGTACTAAAAGAAAGGTTATGTTTAAGGATAATAAACCTGCAAAACCGCAAGCTCCCAAGATTCCGGATACAGAGAATCTTAAGGACACCGGTGTTTCAAAAACAATCAATAAAGCCGATCAGAAAATTAATCAGGCTAAGAGCTATGCAGAAACGGCTCAGAACTCTTCAATGATGTTCATGAACCAAAGCATGCAGCGAAATACCCCGATGACGACGGATGGTAAGCTATGGTCTAATCAGCCAACTTCAAAAATTCATAATGCTTCCTCCATTCCTACCAGTCAGATTCTGGGGATCAACAGAGTTGTAAAACTAGAAATTGTAGTAGAAGGAAAACTCATCCCGCATTTTAAACATTTCAGTCTTACCCAGAGTACCCTAAAACATCATAGTTTTAGCCTTATACTGGCTTATGATACATTGGGAAATGCAGAAAATCATAATCTTGAAGAAGCGCAAAACTTTTTGGGAAAAAGGATTACGGTAGTTTTTAAATATAAAGATGTAGAAGACAGTCCTGAAAGAAATTTTGTAGGGGTAATTACAGAAGTAGGATTCAGCCAGGAAAAAGGCAGCCTTGGAAATATTGTGCTTACCGGCTACAGTCCTACCGTTCTTTTGGATGCAGCCCCTCATATTCAGAGTTTTGGGGAGGGCAGGAAATAAGCCTGAACAGTATTGTTGATCAGGTCATCAGGGAAGGTTTAGGCGGAAATAAATTTGATTTCAGGGTAGATGCTCAGCATGGAAATGTTTCTTACAGTTCGCAATATGAAGAAACCCATTACAATTATCTTGCAAGAATAGCAGAAGCTTACGGAGAACAGTTTTATTATGATGGTGAGATTCTGCATTTCGGAAAGCTGCCTCCACAGGAGAAACCTGTTCAGCTCGTTTATGGCAGCAGTGTACAGGATATCAGGATCAATATGAAGGCCCAGCATGTAAATCCTACTTTTTATGGCTATAACAGCAGTAAGAATGAAAAACTGACTACAGGAGATTCCAAAATAAACCATCAGTCGGATATTGCAAAAGGGCCTATGAAATTTCCCAGAAAACTTTTAAAACCCCTTCTTTAAGAGTGGCTCCCATTAAAGCATCCAGCTTTATGGATATTGATGCCTCACAGAAAGGTACGGCCGGAAGTAAGGCCGTGAATGTATTCATCACTTCAGGCAATACCTCCATTCCTTTTTATATCCCGGTTGCATTGCAGATCTTGAGATGCGGAAATCTGAAACCAACCAGACCTCATATTTTACGAAACTTATGATCACAGCGGTGAGCCATGAAGTAGATGCCCGAGGATATTACACCGGAAACTTTGAAGCTATTGCAGCCGATACAGGATTTATTCCCCGCCCGGAATTTGAAACTCCAAAAGCAGAGCCTCAGTTTGGCAAAGTAATTTCGAACACCGATCCGTTGAACCAGGGAAGAGTACAGGTACAGTTTGACTGGCAAAACGGGCAAAGCACTACAGAATTTATCAGAGTAATGTCTCCTGATGCAGGAAGCAGTGATAAAGTAAGTAAAAACCGTGGTTTTATGTCTGTGCCGGAGGTCGGGGACCAGGTTGTTGTCAATTTCGTTCATCAGCATCCGGACCGTCCTTTTGTAATGGGAGGATTGTTCCATGGCAATATCGGAGCCGGCGGAGGAGCCGGAAACAACATCATGAGTTTCAGCGGAAGAAGCGGGGCCGAACTGAAATATGACAACGGTGCAGGATCTATGAATCTTCAGGATCAGGGAGGAGCTAATATGCATTTTGACGGAGCAGGCAATGCAGCTACCAACGCAGCTGTTTCCAAAACGATTAATGTAGGAAAAGGAAGTGAAAGTCTGCTGAAAATGGACAATGCAGGAAATATATCTTTAACGTGCAATACCAATATTACGCTTACAACCGGTAAAAGTTCGCTGACAATGAAATCAGACGGAACGATCCTTATCAATGGAAAAGTGATCGGTTTGGATGGTTCTGACGGAGTAGGTGTAAAAGGAGGACAAGCGATAGAGATCAATTCTCCTAAAAACCACATTGGAGGTGAAACCAAACTGGACGGCGGTGATGTATTCGTAAATTAAGGGCTATGGGAGTTGAAATTATTAATGAAAAAGATTTTTGGATATGCTCTGAAGGAGCAATGCCGACTCCTTTTCAAGGCACCAGAAAAAGTAACAAAACGAGTGATGGTAAAGTATACATCACCGTAGAAGATACCAGTACCGTCAGCTGGATTGATTTCGGCTGTAAAAATATATGCTCTTACTGGCCATCGTTGCTGCACTGGCAGTTGTTGTAGCGGTAGCGGTAGGGGTGCTCACAGTAGCAACAGGCGGTATGGGACTTGTACTCCTGGGAGCTGTGGCCGGGCTTGTAGGAGGCGTCATCGGAGCTGTCGTAGGCGGATTGTTATGCGGGCATAAAATGGGACCTGCAAGAAAATGGATGGGAAGTAAATCCGATTTTATTTCTACAGGAACAAAAACCATTACAGGTGCCCATCAGATGGAATGCAAGGCAGGAGGACTCATCCAGTTTGCTCCTAACATTAAAAGCTGGCTGGACGCTTTTGGCTTTGCTGCCGTCAGCTACAGTGCCAAGCTCACAGAATGTTTCCTGACCGGAGCACTTATCGGAACAGGCGGACAATTGATCGGGGTAGGATCCATAACAGGTTCTGCAACAGCTACCACCAGTACTCTCGCTGGAAGACTGGGACTTGGAAGAGGTCTTTCTGTTTTAGGCAGGGTAACTTCTTCCGGAGGTACATTGGGGACAGGACTCAATTTTTCCCGAGCAGCGATGGCACTGGCAAGGCCTACAGGAATGAGTATTTTACGTAATTTAGAGCATCCTTTGGAATAGGAGGCGGAAGCATAGGTGCTGTTTTACTCGGCGGAAGGGTAACTCATGGAGGGGAAGCAGCCTGGCGTGACTATGCATTAGGTCAGGAAGATCCCACAGCATTAGCCAACAGCGCTGCAAAAGGAGCATTACCGGAATACGAGTTCGGAAACCGTATTGCAGAACAGGGAATAAGCGGACTCCGTTTTTCAGATGCTATGTTTCTGTTTTATGGACTGAATTTTAAAGCTCTTCCCAAAGGTATGGCCATGAGCCCAAGCGGAAAACCTTATTATACCAGGAACAATCCATGGGGAATAAAACCCGGAACTCCGGTCCCTAATGAAGCTAATCCGTTCTTTAAACCTCCTTCCGGCAGGGCTTACGATGATGGACGACCAAGTTTCAGAAATGAAGCAAGACTCAATGAGCAGATTTATAATAACGCAAAAGGGCCGAATGGAAAAGTGTATGACCCTGTTCCGAATGGTAAAGAAATAGTCTGGCGACCAGGTGAACCATTAAGAGGAAACTGGTACAAAGGCCATAAACCCGGATATGAATACAGGCATCTTGTGAGAGCATTAAGAGAAGGAAGAATTACGGAACAGGAGTTCCTTGATTATTATAATGATCCACAATATTACAGACCGGAAACACCTGAGACCAGCAGTTCCCATTCCCATGAATCTGATGTTTCGCTATATCCTTTTGACCAATAAAAATTTTATAAAATATGAATATTCATCAAGCAGCCATAAAAGAAAACTCAGCGGAATTAAAAAAATATTGGAAGAACATCCAGAAAGCGTCAACGAACCGGAAAAAGGAATGTTGCATACTGCACTAATGTTTGCCGTTAAGATGGAGCGTATAGAATCTGTACAGCTTCTGTTGGATCACGGCGCAGATCCTAATCTGCAAAACGTTGAAGGCAGAACAGCTTTACATCTGCTTCCCGAGCATCAGCCCATTGCATGGACCAGTGTCAGCAATAAAATAAAGATAGCAGAATTACTGCTTGAGAATGGAGCAGATCTCACCATTACAGATCGTTTCGGAGGACAGCCGTTATGGTATGCTGTTTTTTATGTTAAAACTCCGGAAGATCTCAACCTGGTCAAGATCTATCTGAAATATGGCGCAGATCCTGACTACAAAAACAACGGACAAAGTTCTTTAGATTTTGCCAAACAAATAGATTACCAACCTTTAATAGAAACGCTGGAAACCTAATAACCTGATTTATATTTTAAAATAAATGATTAAACAAAATATGGAGCTAAGAAAAATATTACAGTGAATCAAAAAGTCATAATGAACCTCCTCTTACTTATGATGAAGCTGTAGAATTATTCAATAAACTGGACTGGACTGATGAAAACACTTTTTACAATCAGGACTTTGGGGATTCTTATTTGCAGCTAAAAGCGATGAGAAATGACGAAGTTTTTGACAATAAAGACATCAAAGTAGAAATACTGGTTGATGAAAATATTATCAAATTTGCCGTCACTAAAGTAAACAGACAGGAAGCGCTGGATCTGATAAAATATTATTTTGAGCACAGTGAAATTGGGGATATCACATCCTATACTACAGAATTTATTTAAGATCATAAACCTATGCTGCACCATAAAATCATCATTAGTCAACCATTCAATGAGCAATATGAGCTGGTGATCGAAACGAATTCCAAACTGATTGACAATCATATGACCTCAAGAACGATCATGAGGTATGATTTTACCGTCATCAGATGTAATGAGAACGAAATAGAGTGCCGTCTCATCTTACTGGATCTTTTTCTGGATCAGTCTAATAATGATCTGGTAAAAGAAATAGCACAGGTTACGGCTGCCTTCAACAGAATGTTTAATGAGCTTCATCTGAAATTATCGCAGAAAGGAGAAATCCTGCAGGTTCTGAATATGGATCTTGTACTATCAAAATGGCAACAGACAAAAACAGAAATGACAGCAGCACTTTCCAATAATGATGAACTGAGAAAACTGATTGCCGTCAATGACTCACTGTTTACCAACAAAGAAAAACTGGCACAGACTATCCAGAACAGCGAATTTCTGCATATGTACTTCGGGCAGGTATTCAATATTGAACTGCCTAAAACCAAAAGGTTAACAGGCGCCAACATCCTGAATACCGCCAATCTGGAATGGGATATGAACATCAGTGAACAAAACGGGAATAATCCAAATGACATTCATATTCTTGTCAATACTTATCCGGTACGCCCACTTTCTGAAGGGTATCTGAATGCTGCTTACGGCCAGTTCAAAGACAGAATAGACCTGGATCTGCTCAATTTTACAATGTTTCAGAAAGAAGAACGGTATATCGACAGAAATACAGGAAAACTGAAACAATCCATAGTGGAAAAAGTAGAGGAAATAGGCCATGAACAGGTCTATCAAAAGTTTTCCTATCAAATGATCAGCGATACTGAAAAGAAAATACAGCAGAAGGCACGTGTGATTTCCTGAGATAAAGTCTACCCCAAATATACACGCAATGAAACCAATAATTTCTAAAGATCATACAGAGGAAATCCGGGAAAAAGATGGAGCAGGTCTTTCCGGATCGGAAATAAGGAGTTTCTTTTGGGGCATTAAAAGAAGGAGCTGTTTTTTTGAATATAAAACTGTAAAAGGAGAAAAAATTTATATCAAAAGACATCTTATCCGAAGACTGTTCATTGATAACAGATTAAGGCTTGTGCATCAGTCACAGCATAAAATTCTTAAAAAGCTATAAACAAAGGCTATTTAAATACTTATTTTCCGTAAATTCAGGCTCAGACAGTCTGAATCTGCGGGAAATTTTGTATGCAAGAGTGAACATCTGAAAGAAAGAAGAAACAGGAAATGGTCTGATAGAATTAAATTGTAATAAATTTTGTTACATTAATGAAATGTAGTAAATTTGCAGTAACAATTTGATTTAAAATAAATACAATGAAAATAGAAATCTGGTCGGATGTAATGTGTCCGTTTTGTTATATAGGAAAGAATAATTTTGAAAAGGCTTTAGAAAAACTGCCGTTTAAAGATGATGTGGAAGTAGAGTGGAAGAGCTTTCAGCTTGACCCTACATTAGACGCTGAAAAAACTCAAAATACCATTCAGTATTTCAAAGAAAAGAAGGAGTTCCTGAATCTCAGGCAACACAAATGCTGAGTCAGGTTACCCAGATGGGGAAAGGAGCCGGAATTGATTTTAATTTTGAAAAAGCATTAATCACCAATACCTTTAGTGCTCACAAACTGCTTCATTTAGCCAAAAACACAATAAATCCAATGAAATGGAAGAAGCCTTATTCATTGCTCATTTTATTGACGGTAAAAATGTGGCTGACCCTGAGGTTTTGGTTTCCCTAGCTGAAAATTTAGGAATTGACAAAGAAGAAGCAAGAGAGGCTGTGACTTCAGACCAATTGGATTATGAAGTAAACCAGGATATTCTGGAAGCCAGAAATAATGGAGTTTCCGGGGTTCCGTTCTTTGTTCTTAATGGTAAATATGCAGTTTCGGGGCACAACCCGTAGAAGTATTTGAAAATGCTCTTCAGCAGACCTATAAAGAAACTGTGAGTCCTTTTAAAGATCTCTCCGGAAGCAATGGGGCTTCCTGTGATGCGGATGGATGCAGTATCTGATAAAATTTTAACCCCAAAACATATGCTTGTTTTGGGGTTTTTAGTATAATATGTTCTATTTTTGATTGTATTTAGAAACACAAGAATATTTACATTTAAAATAGAACCATATAAAATGGCCGCAACGATTCTGAAAACCGTTTCAATTCTTGCTTATTTATTCATAATTTTAATGGGAACCATGACTGCTATTCCATTGGTTATCTGGTTGCTGTTCACTGCTTTTGATTTTGGGAATTTAGATCAGATTTTTGCTGTTTTGGGAATATTCGGAATTCTTCTGAATCTGGTAAAATGGAAAAATAATGTTCCACCGGCAATTTTAAGTTTTCTTATGATGCTTTCCCCTGTGATAAGCAGAATAATACAGGTCCCCTTTGAACAGTTTAATTACTTATTATTTCAGATTCCTCTGGCAATATTCATCATTGGTTATCCTGTATCTATCATTCTTACCGCGAGAAGACAGAAGGAGAAGACAGCATAATATTTGTTCAAACACAGAAAAACTGCCGTATCTTTGTCATTCAGTATAACACCTGAAAAAATCTACTATATCAATGATAAAAATTAATAATGAACTTCAGTATCCAGTGGCAGACACTCTTTTGTTTTTGCATTGGATTCTGAAGCAGGAAAGGAATTTGACGGAAAGAATAAATTAATTACAGGCATCGGAAAAGTGAATGCAGCGATTGAGCTTACGAAAGAAATTCATACCAGAAAGCCTAAGCTGATCGTTAATTTAGGTTCGGCCGGAAGCAAAGGTTTTCATAAAGGAGAGGTCGTATGCTGCACAAAATTTATTCAGAGGGATATGGATGTAAGAGGGCTTGGATTTAAACTCTATGAAACACCACTATCCGGAGTTCCTCCTGTTTTGGAATATGGCCTTAAAATGGATGCCTTGAAAGAAGGGATCTGTGGAAGCGGTGACAGCTTTGAAATGAACCACTCAGAAACAGATTATAATATCGTGGATATGGAAGCGTATCCTCTTGCATTGATCGCCCAGCAGGAAAACATTCCGTTTTTATGTTTAAAATATATTTCTGACGATGCAGGAAGTGAAGCAGCAGATGACTGGAGTGTGCAGGTACACCTGGCGGCGGAAGCATTTAAAAAAATCCTTTTTCATAAAATTCGAAAGTAGAATGGCATCAATTATCATCAATAAAGCAGTATCGGAAGATCTGGAAATCATACAGAATCTGGGAATACAGACCTTTTCAGAAACATTTTCAGCAGATAATTCTGAAGAAGCAATGAAGAAGTATCTTGAGGAAAGTTTTAATACTGAAAAAATAAAATCAGAACTCAATAATCCGGATTCGCAGTTTTATATTGCGTGGGAAGAAGATGAACCTGTAGGCTATCTGAAAGTAAATTCCGGAAAAGCTCAGACTGAATTGCAGGATGAAAAAGTCTTGAAATCGAAAGAATTTATGTGAAGAAAAGCCATCACGGTAAAAAAGTAGGACAACTTCTTTATGACCAGGCCGTAGAAACGGCAGGAAACCTTAATAAATCTTATCTATGGCTGGGTGTTTGGGAAGAAAACCTGAGAGCATTACACTTTTATAAAAAAACGGGTTTGTGGAGTTTGATAAGCATATTTTCAGACTTGGAGAAGAAGAGCAAACGGATCTGATGATGAAGAAAATACTGGATTGAAAATAAAAATTTCTAAATACTGGAATAGCTTTTTTAAAATATCTGTGGTTATGTTTGTCACTGATGAAGTAATGATTTATTGTGCATCAGTGGCAATTAAATGGTCTCGCAGATTACGCAGATTTTCTTTAATTTCATAATTATATGTTCTTTTGAATGAATAACTAATGAATGTGTCAGAATTTTTACAACAAATCAGTCAGTATCATCCGCTATCAGATGAAACAATCAATGCCCTATTAGAAATCTGTACGGAAGAAGTATACCGTAAGAATGATCATCTTCTGGAAGCCGGAAATATGGCAAGGTATTATTATTTCATAAAGTCAGGACTGGTAGGGTATTATACTATAGATGAGGGAGGAGATTCCATTTATAAAATTTTCTTTGAAGAAAACAGCTTTGTAGCTTCTACAGCGGCCATTATTAAAAATGAACCGAGCGAATTCAGCATTATTGCACTTGAAGACTGCGCAGTGATTCAATATCCGGTAAAAGCCTACCGGGAATTGCTTGAAACACATCATGATCTTGCACTTTTTCATATTCATTACCTGGAAAAGAACTGGGTGGTAAAAAAGAACCGTTAGAAGTTTCTCTGAAATATGAAACAGCAAAGCAACGTTATTTATTCCTTCTTGAAAACCGGTCTCTATACAACCGGCTGAAACAAAATCAGATCGCTTCTTATCTTGGCATCACCCCTACGCAATTGAGCAGGATCAGAAAGGAACTTAGTTAAATTTACCATAGATATAAAGAAAAATAAATGAACAAGCTTCAACATATGTTGAGGCTTTTATTTTTTTCTGCCACATCTTTGTTCTATTATAAGATCATTAACAGGAACGAGGTTTGGTTTTAAAATAAAACATCATACATTTATAAAGGTGTTTTGATAGAATGCCATCATTCGTTAAACATTATTACAACATGAAAAAGTTAATCAACATTGTCATTGTCCTGACTGTCTGTACTCAGCTTTCAGCGCAAAAAATCATTCATCAGGAAATCTTCAGTCCCAGAATGAACAAAAAGATCAAAACAATCATTATTACCCCGGATATTCAGCCGCAAACCACTTATCCATCTGTATATATTCTTCATGGTTTCAGCGGCAATCCGGACAGGACGATTAAACAGGATATTCCTGATCTGGTGCAGAAAGCCCAGGAATATAAGACAATATATGTTTTGCCGGATGGTAACTACAGTTCGTGGTATGTAGATAGTCCTATTGTTAAAGATTCACAGTATCAGACCTTTATAGGAAAGGAACTCGTGGAATTTATTGATAAGAATTATCCGGTGAAGGCTGAAAAAAATTCAGGGGAATTCTAGGCTGGAGTATGGGAGGTTATGGAGCTACTAACATCGGAGTTATATACAATAAAACCTTCGGCATTGTAGGAAGCTCATGCGGTGCTCTGGATTTCAATTCTTTCGGACAGGGCTATGCCAAATATATGGTAGATAAGGTATTGGGACCTTTATTATCCATGAATCCGGTTTTCCTTACCGATTCTAAGATTAAGCTCATGGCAGAAGCAGGCCAGCATTATATCTTCGATTGCGGTACGGAGGATGTCCAGATGATCGGAATGAACAGGAATTTTCACAAAAGACTTACAGAATCAAAGATCCAGCATCTTTACATAGAATCTTTAGGAATTCACGATGATAAATACTGGAGCAGATCACTCTCCGAGCAATTAACCTTATTTGATAAATATTTCAGATAAATAGAAACTGCTTTATATAAATGATATATAAGGCAGTTTTTCAAATATTTACAATGTATATCGGAATTAAATTTTCATCATCTTATCATTCTTTTTGCCAATGGAGTGTAACATTTTTCAATTCCTTGTATTTTAAAGGTATATGGATTTCGAAAACTTATATCAGCTTTATTCACCCAAAATATTCAGACTCTGTCATGGATATTTCAATGATGCTGATAAGGCTAAAGATATTACACAGGAAACATTCATCACGGTATTTGAAAACCTGGGCACCCTGAAAAATAACACTAATATTCCGGGATGGATTTTCAGGATCGCTACCAATAAATGCCTTCGCCAGATTGAAAATGAAAAGCGCCGTCCTGCAGTAAAAAGATTATAATTTCACAAAGATAGAAGCATCAGAAACCATTCATGAAGATGAAAAACTGATCCATCTGAGGGTCTGTATCAATGAACTTTCTGAAATTGACCGGCTGATCATAGGATTATTTCTGGAAGATATTTCTCAGGAGAAAATAGGAGAGATCATAGGAATAAGCTACTCAAATGTAAGGGTTAAAATCTACAGGATCAAAGAAATTCTATCAAAAAAATGAAAGCATATGAAAGATAATTTTGATGATATTAAAGATTTATGGCTTTCAGGAGATCATCAGGCTCCCGATATTGAAGCTGTAAAAAGAGGTTTTACTGCTAAGAAAACAGAAGAAAGATCAGATAATACGTTGGTATCTATGGGTGGGTGCATTTTCATTTTTCATCATTTCCTATGTGATCTATACAGATGATCTGAACAGTATTTATAAAAGTGTATCAGAATTTATTCTGCTTTTTACCGGCTGTTTTCTGCTCTATTATTCATGGAAATCCATACGGTATCACCAGAAAGAATACCTGCTTAACGGTCATGAATTTCTCAATAATATCAGGGATGAACGGATAAAGGATGAAAATAAAAGAATTATTGTGTCATCCCTCAGCAGCACATGGGTTACAATTGCCATTTTTCTTTACTTTTTGAGACCTTATTAACTTCTGAAAAATGGCTTTTGATCACTTTCATATTACTGATAATCTTCAACATGGCCATCTGGCTGATCATTCATCCGTTCTATAAAAAAAAGAATGTGAAAAACTCAACGGTATTCATCAATACCATTGAAAGACTTCTTAAGGAGATACAATAAAATCCAGGCAGCTGGAAAATATTTCAAGTAGTTTTCAGACTTTACTTTCCTTACTTCAATAACCTAAAACAATATACTATGACCTTAAAATGTATACTGCTGTTTTTTACAGCATGCTGTTCTTATGCCCTGTCCGGACAGACTAAAACCCTGCAGCATAATGATGTAAAGAGAAAATATATTATTTATACTCCAAAAGGATATGAAACAGCAACCGGAAAGAAATATCCTGTGGTTTTCAACTTCCACGGCGGCGGAATGACCCCGGCTGAACATATGCTGTATACCCAAATGAACAAAACAGCGGACCAACACGGCTTTATTGCAGTATATCCCAAAGGAATCAAAGAAGACTGGAATGTCGGCTTCGGAATGTCTTATAAAAAGGAACAGATGATATCGGATTTATAGAAGCACTACTGAATCAGATCGAGAAAGACTATGCTGTTAATTCTCAAAAGGTGTATGCTGCCGGATTATCCAGAGGTGGTTTTTTCTGTCACCGGATTGCGGCTGAACTTCCCCACAGGTTTTCAGCAATTGCCACGGCAGGAGCTACAGTTCCGGATTCTGTAGCTTATTATCATCAAAACAGAAAAGAAATAGGGGTTCTGATGGTACATGGAAAATCTGATGCTATTGTAAGCTATGACGGAAAAGACCATGGATACTTATCTGCCCGGCGCTCTTATCAATTCTGGCAGCCAACCAATGTAAAAAAGAAAAAGAAATTACCACGGTCATTAATAAAGATAAAAATGATCAGACTTCTGCGGAGATCAGGGAAATAAAAGCCGGGAACAAATATATAACGCTGATTTCTATAGAAAATGGAGGACACACCTGGCCGGGAGCCGATGATTTTAATATCGGACTTCCTATTGGTCTCACCTCAAAGGAAATTGACTTTAATGAATATATGTGGAATTTTTTTAACAGGCAGAAGTAGGTATTTTCACTATCTTAAAATAAAAACAGCTTGATATAAACTTTATATCAAGCTGTTTAATAAAAAATTAAATCTAACAAGTTCTCACTTCATTCACCTTCATCTTATAGTTTTTAAGTAAGAATAATGTCACAATTCCTACAACAAGTTCTATCAGTGCACTTCCCCAATAAATGCTTTTGATTCCAAAATAATGCGGTAGAATCAGCATCAGCGGAATGTACAGGATAACCTGGCGAAGAAAAACCAGGAAGCTGGCCTTCTTGCTCTGGTTCACTGCCGGATAATAGGAGAGTGCCAACACTGTAACCGGAAGCAATGGCAATACGGAAAAAAACAGCCTGAAATCAATAATCTGATGATGTTCTGTAGAATACCCTGGAAGCATCAAACCAATCAACTGCTCCGGAAAAATCAATGCCACAAGAAAAAATGGCGAAAGTATACCGACACCGGCGAAAATATACGTTCTCAGAAATTTACCGGCCCTGTTAAACTGCCCTGCGCCAAAATTGATCCCCACCACAGGCTGTAATCCCCGCATCAATCCGAATAATGGAGTGAGCAGAAACAGGAAAAACCTGTTCAGAACCGTAAAAAAGAAATGTCTTTTTCCGTTCCGTATGCTGCAATCGCATTGAATATGATAATACTCTGAATGACTCCCATCACAGAAAGGATCATTTCAGGAAGCCCCAGTTTTAAGATTCTTTTTCCAATAGCAGGATCATAGGAAAAAGACTTCCATCGGGTTGAAAACGAGCTTTTTCCCTGAGCATAATAATAAAACCCCAGCAATGAATAGATCAGCATTCCGCAATTGGTGGCCCATGCCGCACCGGAAACACCCCATCCGAATACAGAAATGAAAACGGGTTTCAGGATAATATCAATAATAAGTCCTGCCGTGATCATTACAGCAGCGGTTTTCATCTTTCCTTCTGCTCTCACCAGCATATTCAAAGCCAGACCGTAGATCCAGAAAACCGTTCCGATGAGTGTTACCCGGAAGTATTCCACTGCAATGGTCTGAAGGTCTCCTTTTGCCCCCATCATAGCCATTAATTCATGGGCAAATATGTAAGCCGGAATAGTACACAGCAATGAAAAGAAGATACAAAGAACATTGAAACTCCCAAATAACCTGTACAGCTTATCCTGATTATTTTCCCCGATCCATATGCTTACAGCAGCTCCGGCACCGGTTCCGGCAAGTCTTCCGAATCCCAGAACAATCTGCGACAGGGGATAGGCCATCCCAACAGCTGCCAAAGCCTGCGTATTGATAAGGTAGCCCACAAAAATAGCATCCAGAAAATTGTTGATTCCATACAGGACAATAGCCGCAACGGCAGGCCATGAAGTCTCCCACATGACCTTTTTCGTATCACCTTCTAGGATGAATGTTTTGCGGTCCATGTTTTTGGGTATTAAACTCCTGAAAAGCAATTCTTTTTCTACCTTATACACCTCTCTTCCTGCAACAGCATTGATGATCAGTGCATTTCTGTAAGCTCCCATTCCCAGGTCCGGTGTCACAAAACCATGCGTATGAAGCTCTGCATTCTGTACAAAAATGTTTTCAGCCTCGTCGATGGTGTAATAACGGCTTACCTCGAACAATCCATCCTCAGTTCGCTGGATCAGGTTTTCAATGCCTTTCAGGAACTTAGGCTCTTTATATTTGTAACCTGTAGCCAGAATGACATAATCTGAAATATGAGTGAAAGTTGCATGATCCTGCACATGGGTAAAATTGAGTGCATATGAATTCCCTTCGGGTGCAATACCATCCAACTGGCAGCTTGGTTTTAAAGCAACGTTTAAAGGGGTATTACCAACGCTCATTCCGTATAGGGTATCAAAAATATCATTGATCAGCTCAAAATTGATTCCTTTATAAAGTGGTGGCTGCTTAGCCAGGACAGATTTCCGTTGTGAAGACGGCATATTGTAAAAATGATCCACATATTCCGGAGAAGTCAGCTCAAGCGTTAGTTTGGAATATTCCATAGGAAAAAACGGTCCGGCCTTGTAAACCAGCTCATGAAAATACCATCTTCAGTTTCCGGAAGAAGATCCTGAAATATTTCCGCCGCACTCTGCCCGGAACCGATGATTGAAACAGAATCCGCACTCAGAATATCTTCCTTATGATTCAGGTACTCAGAAGTATGTATAACATTCGGGAAGTTCTTACCTTCCATAAAAGCAGGAAGATTGGGTTGGGTACCTGTTCCTAATACAATCTTTTTGGCGGTATATTTCGTTACATCATTATTTTTAAGATCCAGAACATCGATGAGGAATAACTGTTCTGTTTCGTTAAAATGAATATTCTCCACTTTTTCCCGAACAGACAGCTCTGAAGCTGATCAGCCGCCCACTGGCAGTACAGGTTGTATTCTTTTCTTAAAATAAAAAAATCTTCTCTGATGTAAAATTTATACAGACGGTCAGTCTCCTTTAAAAAATTGAGAAAGCTGTATTTACTTTTCGGATCGGCCATGGTGACGAGGTCTGCCATAAAAGGAACCTGTAATGTAGCATTATCCAGCATCAGTCCCGGATGCCAGTCAAAACCTTCTGCTTGATCAAGAAAGAGTGCTGAAATACTTTCTACCGGCTCAAGAAGTGCTGCTAAGCCCAGATTAAAAGGACCAATCCCGATCCCTATAATATCATATATTTTATTATTTTCCAATGTATTTTGTTTTTATAAGTTAATATTAAAAAGGCTTCAGCTTATTTCAGCTGAACGGAGCCGAAGCCTTGTATATTTAATTCTCGCAGATTTTAAAATTACTTTTTACGTGAAATCTGTATAATCTGCGAGACAGAAGCTCATGATGAAAGCTATTACTCATTAAGCATTATTTGTTTCCAGTCTGCTTTCAGGACACTTTTCCCAGTAATTTTCACGGGTACAGAAAGTAAGATATGCTGTTTTATGAGGCATGGTAATCACTCCTTCTCTTGTATATCCCAATCTGGTAATCAGCCTGTCTGTAGGAACGGCCTCTACAGAAGCTTCTCCAATACATTTACCAACTTCCGGAAGAGAAAAAATATAATCTAAAGCAACCTGAAAGGACTCAAAAGAGTACTTTTTATCTTTACGGGTTTCAGCAACAAAGAAGTGTGTTCCGTAATCTGAAGGAAGTGAATCATAATAAGCACCCACAATATCTCTCATCGGCCAGTAAGGTTCAAAACTGAACTGAGGAACTCCATTTATCTCTCCGATAAAACTATGCTGTTCGTCACTGGGAAGAATTGTTCTGAACCAAAGTTCAAGATCCCTTTTGGGCCATCCATTTTCCAGTACGGCTTGGCATGCTCCATATTAAACCACTCATGAACCATTTCAAAATCACGGTCTATATCAAAAGGTCTGATGCTGATGGTGATATTTTCATCCTCAAAATGACGGGAATATACTGTTTCAGTGGTAGTTGGTTTGATCAGCTGCTGGCTGTAGAAATATTTATTAAGAGGATTCGGTGTATCCAGAAAAACAGCAGGATATTCAAGTGATTCATCTGCTTCGTTGATGTTCTGCAGGCTCGTGATCAGGTTTCCTTTTGTATACCAGTTTCTTTTATTCGTAATATAGCTTACCAGGCCGGTTTCATCTTCATTTTCAAGTTCTTTAAATGCTTTATATACAAGATCGATCAGTTTCTTTTCATCTGCTAATCTGTTGCAACCCAAAGCATTTACAACCCCAAGGATATTGTTGGTAACCAGATAATAGGTATATTTCGGGGCTAATGATTCTTCATCAATAATCGACTGACTTTCTTCTGCAATACCGGGAAGAGCAGCAGAAACCATATCTTTTCTTCCTTCTCTAAAGAAAAATCCCTGATTATCTCTGAAATAAATCTTTGCCGGGAAACCGTTTTTATCCAGTTCTATCATTACATTCTGCTGGTGAAATTCACAAGCCAGCCCGTAAGTATTCAGAATTCTGACAATAGGTCTCACACAAAGATGAAGGTATTGCTTGAACCATTCTACAGCAATCTTCTCTACAGATTGTCCAAGCTTTTCAGCTGTAGTGGTAATAATATTCTGAAGTCTTGAAGGCTTTCCAAGAATACCGTCCTGGCATAGTGCAGCCAAAAGCGTTACATTTTTATTCTTCTGTTCTCCCTGGAATGGGTTTCTTCTGATGCTGATATTAAACCCGTTAATGACTTTTCCATTGAAAGTAACCGCCATAAAGGCAGGATCTACCATAAAATCTATTTCCGGGAAATCTTTCTGGAGATTTTTTCCCCAATCTGTTTTCAGAAGCATGCTGATGTCATAGCCACGGTGAAGCTCCGGATACAGGTTAATTCTTTCGGAGTTGGTGATTTTTACATGAAGGGAAAACTTAAACATCCATTTATTGTCTTCATTGTAGACCGTTCTTACTGACGAAGTAGGAGTGAAGTAATCTCCATAATGTCCCAGAGCGAAAAGAATTCCCTGCTCTTCCATGATCTGTACGTTTTCCTGTCCCATAAGATAATCTGCTTCCCATGGATGCATTGGTAAAATATGGTATTCCGGATGCTGATCCCAGAGCTTTTTATGTTCCGGATTAAGGGTTGGGTAGATCTTTTCAGCCAATTCTTTGCTCACAAGTTCTCCATCTGCATTTTTTTCAATCATATTTTCCGGATTGACAAGGAAATAGAACAGCTGGAATCTTCCCGAAGTTTCCGGAGAATATTTCAACAGATCCTCACCAACGAACCCCTGTTTCGATTTTGGAACCGGATGAAGGATATGGCCTAAGATCAGAGACTGTTCTGCCTCAATAAAAGACATTTCCAGATCATTGATCGTTTTTTTAGTGTGCAGGGAATGATACAGATATTCTGTCAGGTTATCAATACTGTTGTTTAATCTTTCTAAAACATTCGCAGCATCAATTCCCGGATGAATTTCTTTTGCATATTCTGCGGTAAGGGTCATAAATCCGTAAACATCCAGTTCAGAAACTTCATCAGTCTTCAGAGTTCTCATCAGAACAGGAAAATCAAAAAGATGTCTTCCGCTTTCTGAAAAGTAAACAACAGGAATATACACATCGCATCCTATTGAAGAAAAATCGATGCGGATATGAAGATTCGTAGGGGTTTCCTTCAGGTAAACAGCAATGCCTTCGTCATATTTTGGAATACCAAGGTACCGGTTCCAGTTGGTAAATTCTTTCAGGTAGCAGTTGATAAGCGATGTATAGTTTATCTTTTCTGCATATTCAGAGATATTAGTTGACTTCAATGTATTCATTTCCGTATTTTTTAATAATGTTAAGTACTGATTTAATGTCTTCAATTGTGGTAAGAGGATTTAGAATGGTAAACTTTAGATAGAACTGTCCGTTTACTTTGGTTCCCGCCGTAAGGGCATTCCCTTGTCTATAGAGTTGTGATTTGATGTAAGTATTGATCCTGTTCAGGTCAAATGTTTTAAAAGGATCTGCCGTATAACGGAAGACCAGTGCTGAAATATCCGAAGTGTTCAATAATTCAAAATGAGAATCATTTTCCAGGATATCAACGGCTTCACGGGCAGTCATGATAATTCTGTCGATATAATTTCCCAGTCCCTTTTACCAATGATTCTAAGCGTAAACCAAAGCTTTAGGGCATCAAAACGTCTGGTAGTCTGTATCGATTTATTCACCTGGTTCGGGATCTCATCTTCATCATGATCTTTGGGATTCAGGTAATCCGCATAGTGGGTGATCAGTCTGAAATAGTTTTTATCCTTTACCAGAAATCCGCTGCTGCTTACCGGCTGAAAGAATGCTTTATGATAATCTACCGTTACGGAATCTGCCTCTTCAATTCCATTGAGTAAATGGCGGTATCTTTCTGTTAAAAGCAAAGCACAGCCATATGCTGCATCTACATGGAACCAAAGACCGTATTTTTTTGCTATTCCTGAAATATTGATCAGCGGGTCAACATTTCCGAAATCTGTAGTTCCTGCGGTAGCAACAACTGCAATAGGAATATTTCCGTTTTCAATTTCTTTTCTTATTGCATCTTCCAGCAGCACACTGTTCATACGGAAAGACCTGTCTGTCTTGATCTTAATGACTGCCTGCTCACCAAGTCCCAGCATGGAAGCACTCTTCTGAATGCTGAAGTGAGCCGCTTCGGAAACAAAAATCCTGAAACGGTGCGCTTCTTTGGGAAGTCCGTCTTTTTAATGTTGTGATGTAAATATTTAACGGAAAAATGATCTCTTGCCAGAAGCATTCCCATAAGGTTGCTCTGGGAGCCTCCGTTGGTAAAGATCCCGTCTGAAGATGTATCAAATCCGATTTCATTGCAGGTCCATTCGATCAGTTTCTGCTCCATCAAAGTTCCTCCTGCACTCTGATCCCAGGTATCCAGAGAAGAATTGATAGCACTGATCATTGCTTCCGCCGCCACTGCAGGTATAACGACCGGACAATTGAGATGGGCTACATATTTAGGATGATGAAAAGCAACGGCATGCTGTGTATACAGCTCATTTACCTCGTCAAAAAGCTCTTCATAGCTTACAGGAGGTGAATTGAGATCGATATATTCAAACTGTTTTCTCAGCTCTTTGGGAGAAACTCCGCTGAAAGGCTGATGAGTGTCTTCTAAAAATGCAATGACACTCTGCTGCGTTCTGTGCATGGCATTCTGGTATTCGTGAATATTGATATCACAGAATAAATTTTCCAGATTGGGGAAAAGAGTCTCCTTTTCCGCTGCGGTATGCCCGGTAATAACTGTGTTCATAAATATGGTGTGTTTGTGCTCTTTTTACCCTTTGAACGTAAATTAGAGTTGAAAATTAACGATGCATTTTAAATCCATCCTGCAGGAATTTAAAATATTTAAACTTGTTAAATCTTTTAAATTTTTTCCGGCTTTCATGGTTTAAAATGCATCTGTATTGATTGTTGGAATTTAATAGTTAATCGTGTAGCCTACAGAAAATGTTGTTCCCCGGCCCTGATAAGCAAATGCTTTTTGAGGTGCTCCATAGAAAAATACGGAACGCTGCCCCAAATCGTAGTATATTGCCTATTAAAAATATTCTGAACCCCGAAATTAATGGTTCCTCTGTTCAGTTTTACATCTCCCATAAAATCGAACAGGGCATAACCTGTGATTTTCATATCTGCGAGATCAGTATAATTCATAGAGTTCTGCATCTGCAGTCTCAGTGAAAATCTTTTGGCATTCCATCCTGTGAAAACCATAAACTTAGACGGGTTTGTGGTATAGACAGATTGGTTTTGCCAGCCCTTATCTTTGGTTTCGGTTTCAGATTGCATCAGGAGTACATTTCCCCCAGTTCAAGGCCTTGTGCGAAACGATATCCCAAAGCTCCTTCAAAACCGTAATTCCTGAGTTTTTGGTCAAGTAAAGAAATCGTGAAAGCGGCATTGTCAATTTTCAGGGTTTTGCTGGATAATGCATAGAAAATTGATCCCTGTGCATATAATCCTGCTTCCGAACCTCTGTTGTGCCTGAATCCTAATTCAATCTGATCGGTTTTGATTCCGCTTAAAGGCTGTTCTGAAATATTCATGCTATTCTGAAGATTCCAGCGGTTGTTGCTCAGCTGATATTTTCCGAAACCATAGGATTTGGCAGCGTCAGGAACGGCAAACCCCTGTGAAAAGCTGAACCAGGTCTGCCAGTCGGGTGTGAATTTGTATAATAAGCTTGCATTAAGCAGAGAACGTCGTAATTATTTTTACCTCCTTTTACAACATCTGCAGAGTTACCATAGCCGAAATGCATATACACCTGCTCTTTAAAACCAACAAAATCATCCAGTTTTACATTGATGAACTGTTGTCTCACTCCTCCGGAAAGGGTAAGTTTCTTTGTAATATTCCAGTCTGCCTGAATAAAACCTGCCAGTGTAAAGATCTTGGTGTCCGGGTATCTTCCTACAAAAGCATCTGCCTTATTGATCAATCCTCCCGATTCACTGCTTATTTTAGGGTTAAAAATAGCCTGGTCTCCTTTAAAATTTTCAAAATCAAGGTCTGTACCGTAAGTAAAACTGAAAGCATTCCAGTTTTTGGAAAGAACAGCTTTTGCTCCATATACATCTGTATTTCCTCTGGCTGAAGAAAGAAATACGGGAAGATTAACACCTGCCGGAGGTTTAGGTACTTCTGCGAAAGAAGCCCCAAAATCTGCCTCTTCACGTCTTCCATAAGCCTGAACAAGCAAATTGTGACCTCCTAAAATATTACGGAGACTGTATTGAATATTAGCCATAAAACGTTCTGTACGGGGAACCACATCAGAATCTGCACCTCCAAGTACATTGATCAGGTCAGGGTTTTGGTGGTAAATCCTGTAAACCCGGGACCGAAAGAAAGCCATTTTTGTTTCTGACCTTTGAATTGTAGTACTGAAGATCTACATTCAGATCCTGATCGGGACTCAGTTTGAAGCTTATTCCACCCAGAAGATCTATTGATCTGTTGTATTGAAAATCTGCCTGTTTTACATCAGTAATAATCTGATCTCCATTGGCATCAAAAGCTCCTTCATTTTGAGTAAAGGCAGCCCCAATCTGAATTTTACTTTATCATTCCCACCTTCAACAGACTGTGCAATCCTTTTATCAAGATCATCCTTATGAAAGCCTGTTTTTAATCCTACAGAGGTTTCAAAAGCAAGTTTATTTGAAGTGGGTCTTTTAGTGATAATATTGATAATTCCCCTGTAGAATCTCCACCATAGATGGCAGAAGCACCGGACAAAACTTCAATTCTTTCGATATTAAAAGGATCAATGGCATCAAATTGCCTGCTGGCTGCTCTGGTACTGTTCAGAGAAACTCCGTTGAGCATTACCAGGACATTTCTTCCCCTCATATTCTGGGCATAATTGGTTCGCCCCTGGTTTCCGAAATCAAACCCGGGAATCATATTTCCCAATACCTCTTTCAATCCGGCACCGCCTTTTATTTGAGTCTGGAGTTCTTTTTCCCCAATGATCCAGACTGTTCCCGGAATATCGCTGATTTGCTTCGGGAACGTGAAGACACCAGTACAATTTCGTTGATATCTTTTGTTGTAGTAATACTATCCTGCCTGCTCTGAGCAGAAGTATGTGCAGTAAAGGCAGTCAGTAGGATGACTGAAAGTACATATTGTCGTTTCATTTATTTAGAACAATTAAAAATAATGGAGTAAATATAGAATATAATTGTCCAAAAATTAACAATGATATTTATCACATATTTCAAATCAATGTGAGTACAGTAAGAATAATTCTACAATCAGATACTTCCTTTTATATAAAATTCTGCACTATAGCTTATTTTTTATCAGTCCCAAAATGAGACAAAAACAATGAAAAGAAAAATAAAAATCTTTAGAATTAACGAAAATGTAATATATAAAATCGAAGAAAACTTGAAAATAGCTTTAAAATTGAGAGTGAAAAAATCCCCAAAATCGTAAGTCAGCTGATCATTTTTGCATTTTTGAAAAAACTTCAACACTTTTTTTCATTTCATCAGCATTCAGATCGCCAAATCCTAATCTCATGGCAGTAAGGTTTTTATTCTGATACAGAAGCGTCTTGGGGATAAAGAGATTATCCCGGCACAATTACGGCTCAGCTGCATCAGATTGAGCGGAACTTTCCATTCTAACCAGATTGCCAGACCACCTGAAGGTTTCTGAAAGGTAACAAGATCATCCAGATTGTCCTGAAGCAACGTACAGAGATTATCCCGCCTCTCCTGATAGACCTTTAGAGATTTTTTCAGATAGCGGTTGATTTCTCCTTCCGCAATCATTTCCCCAGGGCTCTTTCCATCAGAATATCACCTTGTCTGTCGATGATCCCAAGGTATTTTCTCATTTCAGACATGAGGTTTTCCGGAGCTACAATAAATCCGGTTCTGAATCCCGGTGCCAATGACTTACCAAAAGAGCCGATATAGATCACCATACCGTTGGTATCTGCGCTGGCCAAAGGAAGAATAGGGCTTTTATCATAATGGAATTCATAATCGTAGTCATCCTCAAGAATCACAAAACCATATTCCTGGGCAAGTTCCAGAAGCTCAAACCTTCTCTGGGCACTTAAAGCAACCGTGGTAGGATAGTGGTGGTGCGGGGTAAGATATAGCATTCTGATCTTCTGTTTTTTGCAGGCTTCCCGCACACTTTCTACAATAATCCCGTCTTCGTCTATGGGAATGGAAACCATCTGAACTCCGGCTTTCATAAAGATCATATTGACAGAAAAATAGCTTAAAGCACCTACCAGTACTACATCTCCGGCGGAAAGAAGAATCTCGGAAACGATATAGATACTCATTTCCGTACTTCGGGTGATCAGCAGATTATTTTTAGAAATAGGAAGCCCACGGGACAGGTTCAGATACCGTGATAAATGCTCCTTAAAGAATTCACTGCCGTCATGATTATAATGCCCGGATATTTTCTGATTAGACTTCCGTTTAAGAATAGAGCTGTAAAATCTCGAATGCTGTCCGATCTGTGTAAGCCTGATATCAGGAACACCATCATTAAAAACATAATCACAATCGGAATGTTCAAACGGATTATCCAGTATATTGGATGTTTTAAAAGAAAATCCGGTGGTTTTAGGATAATTCTGAAGGCTTTTTTGCTCAAAATCATTCATATTTACGGGTTTTTCCTGTTCTTTACCAATAATAAAAGTTCCTTTGTTCGGAAGAGATTCTGTCCAGCCCTGTGCAGATAATTCATCATACACAGCCACAGCAGTATTTCTGTGGATGTCCAGCATTTCACTGAAAGTCCTTGTTCCCGGCAGTTTGGTTCCAAATGGCAGAAATCCTCTTTGAATGGCATTGATCAGCTGATTGGCGATCTGTAAATAGATCGGAGTTTCTGATTTTCTGTCAATTTTTATAAAACTTTCATAAGGAATTCTAACCGGACTATCCATAATATCAAAACTGGCACCATTGAACCATCCGGCAATATACTACTTTTGACATCAAAATAAAAATCTATGGAGTTTCATCATCTGTTAAATAAAATTGTACAGGAAGAAAATACTCATGCCAAATGGCTGAATACGCTTTCTTTTATGGAAAATGCCGGGGCAAGAAAAATATCAAAATGTGAACATCCTGTTCTGGTTACTCAGATTCAACTGAAACATGCTGCAGAAGAGCATCGCCATGCTTATTATCTGAAAAAACAAATCGGGAAAATAAATCCGGAGCTTTGCAAAACCTATGAAAACGAAGAGCTTCTTGCAGCAACGGCAACCCGACAGTATCTTCATTCCCTTGATATCAAAGCCTGCCGTTACCTTCAGAAGGTATTTAAACTTAATAAAGAAGACCTAAAATACGCAGCCTATCTTTTTGTAACCTATGCTATTGAAGTTCGTGCAGATGAATTATATCCCGTATATCAGGATATCCTGACCAAAGAATCTTCAAAGATTATGGTAAAATCTATCATTCTTGAAGAAGAAGGCCATCTTGAAGAAATGATCAATCAGCTTAACGATTTTTCTGCTGAATGGAAAACCCATGCAGACCACATTCTTACCATTGAAAAAGAATTGCACGAACAATGGATTGGTGCTATTGCCGAAGAAGTAGCACAATTGAATTATGCATAACGGCACCTTATATTGTCAACAATCTCTCGATAAAAGAAAAAAGGAAGGAAGATTACGGCGCTTACAACCCAAATCTGGAGGAATTGACTTTTATTCTAACGATTACCTTGGGCTGGCCCGAAATGTAGAGCTTCAACAGATATTGTTGAAAAATGTCAATGACCAACCTGAACTTCTTTCGGGAAGCACTGGCTCAAGACTCATCAGTGGAAACAGTTCATTAGTTTTGAAGACAGAAGAATTTGTTGCTGAAAAACACCAGTTTCCGGCAGCATTGCTTTTCCCGTCAGGTTATAATGCCAATCTTGCGTTGTTTTCAGCGATCCCCAACCGGCATGATATCATTATTGTAGACGAACAGATTCACCGTTCCGTACATGATGCCTGCAGAATGTCAAATGCAAAAAAGCTGAAGTTCAGACATAATGATTTGCAAGATCTTGAAAAAGTCCTGCAAAGACAAAATGGACCTTGTTATATTGCTATAGAAAGCCTTTACTCAATGGAAGGGGATTTTGCACCTATTTTGGAAATCACTGAAATGGCCCACCAATATGGAGCTGGAGTCATCGTGGATGAAGCACATTCTTTTGGCGTTTTGGGATACGGACTGATTGAAAAGTATCAATTACAGGATAAGGTTTTTGCGGCAGTGGTAACTTATGGAAAAGCTTTAGGCACGCACGGAGCTGCCATACTCTGCAATGAATCGGTAAAAGAATATCTGGTCAATTTTGCTTCACCATTTATTTATACTACTTCCACAGGATTTCCAATGGATGAGTATAAAAACAGGATATGAATTTCTGGAAACCCATCAGGATCTGAATATAAGACTTCAGGAAAATATAAGAATTTTCAGAAATCAGGGATTATGTTCGCCTTCGGCTGATGGTAGCCCTGTTCAGGCCATAATAATTCCGGATAACCTGAAGCTGAAAACACTGCAGAATACTTTAACCGATGAAGGATTTTTAACCTACGCTGTATACAGCCCGACCGTAAAACAAGGTAGTGAGAGGCTAAGGATATGTCTTCACAGTTTCAACACGGAAGAGGAAATTTTGAAACTGACAGGAATTATTAAAGAATTTATTTAAAGTAAAGAACACGTAAACAAATTTGATTCTAAAATCACCCCGAATCTCAAAAAACATGAAATTATTTATAACAGGAATAGGTACCGAAGTTGGAAAGACTGTATGCTCTGCTGTTCTGGTTCAGTATTTTAAAGCAGAATACTGGAAACCTGTACAATCCGGAGACCTGCATTATACGGACAGTCATAAAATTGAAGCCTGGACTGATCAGACAGTCTGCTATCCGGAAACCTACCGACTGCAATTAGCCGCTTCTCCTCATCAGTCTGCCCGGGAAGAAAACCTCCATATTGATCTTGATCGTTTTCAACTACCGGAAACAGATCAGCCTTTGATTGTAGAAGGAGCAGGCGGGTTGATGGTTCCTCTTTCTGACAACAGATTCATCATTGATTTGATAGAGGTTTTGAATCTTCCGGCGGCACTTGTGATCAGGAATTATCTGGGATGCATCAATCACAGCCTGTTGTCAATCATGGCATTGAAGCAGAGAAATATAAATCTCGAGTATTTAATTCTCAATGGGGAATTTCCCGAAGATACGGAAAGGGTCATCTGCAGCTTCGTTGAAGAAGGAACAGAAATAATCAGAATTCCTGAGATAGGAACTCCTGACAGAGAACATATAAGAGCTGCCGCAAAGCAGCTGACAATAACAAAATTATGATAATGGATAAGAAAACAACAATCAGAAACAACTGGACCAAAGAAGAAATTGAGGAAATCTATCATTTGCCGCTGATGGAACTCATCTATAAAGCCGCCACCGTACACAGAGAATGGCATGACCCTTCAGAAGTACAGATCTCCACATTATTATCGATCAAAACAGGAGGCTGCCCGGAAGACTGCTCCTATTGCGGACAGGCTGCCCGCTACCATACCAACATCAAAGTACAGGCTTTATTACCTACTGAAACAGTGATTGCCCATGCCCAGAAAGCAAAAGATTCCGGATCATCGAGGTTCTGTATGGCTGCAGCATGGCGTGAAGTACGTAATAACCGTGATTTTGACAGAGTAATTGATATGGTAAAAGGAGTGAATGAGCTGGGGCTGGAAGTATGCTGTACTTTAGGAATGCTTACGGAAGAACAGGCTATCAGACTTCAGGAAGCCGGATTGTATGCCTATAACCACAATCTGGATACTTCTGAACAGTATTATGAAGAAATTATTTCCACAAGAACCTTTGATAACAGGATCAATACAATTAATAATGTACGGAAAGCAGGGATCACAGTATGCTCCGGAGGAATCATAGGCCTGGGAGAAACCCACAGAGACAGGATTTCAATGCTGCTGACTCTGGCTACAATGCCTAAACATCCGGAATCTGTTCCTATTAATGCTTTGGCAAGGGTAGAAGGAACTCCGTTAGCAGAAAATGAAAAAGTAAATACCTGGGAAATGGTAAGGATGATCGCTACGGCAAGAATCATAATGCCGTCTTCAATGGTAAGACTTAGTGCCGGACGTATAGAAATGGATGAAACGGAACAGGCATGGTGCTTTATGGCGGGTGCCAATTCTATTTTTACCGGAGAAAGAGAAACCTTACTGGTTACCCCAAATCCGGGAGTATCTGAAGATATGCAGATGTTACAGACCCTTGGCTTAAAACCGATGATGAAAAAAGAAACATGCTGTTAGAGCTATAAAAATATAGATTAAAGATTATGGGGAGTTGGATCATCAGTATATTAATATGCATCATAATGTTGCTTTCTGAGTTTTTGAATCATTTATTCTTAACGCTATAGCTGATAGAAAATATTGATTAAATGTAAAAATATTCGTTCGCAAAGGCATTCTATTCAGCAAGGCATAATGCTTTTTATTGCTGAGTGAAACGCCCTTGCGAACTTAAGACAACAGCACACAAAGTAAAACTTAGCGATCATTGCATTATTTAAAAACTCATCACTCATTACCCTATTTTACATCAATATATGAATACAATAATAAACAAAATCAGCCTGCAGAAAAGAGACAAAGCCGTCAACTGGCATCCTTATACTCAAATGAAGACGGCCAATAATACCCTTCCCATTGTAAAAGGAAAAGGAATTTATCTCTACGATGAAGAAGGGAAAAAATATATGGATGTAGTTTCTTCATGGTGGGTTACACTTCATGGGCACGCTCATCCTTATATTGCACAGCGTGTTTTTGAGCAGTTGAATACATTGGAACAGGTTATTTTTGCAGGTTTCACTCATGAACCCGCCGTAGAGCTTTCTGAAAGACTTTTAAAACTATTGCCGTCTGATCAGGAAAAAGTATTCTATTCTGACAATGGTTCTACGGCAGTGGAAGTAGCATTGAAAATGTGCATTCAGTATGCTCATAACCAAGGAAAAAAGAAAACCAAGATTCTCGCTTTTAAAAATGCCTATCACGGAGATACTTTCGAGCAATGTCTGTAAGCGGAAAAGCTATTGGACCCAGCCTTTTGAAAGCATGCTGTTTGAAGTGGTTTTCATTGATACTCCCAATCCGGAAAACCTGAAACAATTACAGGCTCAGATTACAGAACTGGCTGATGAAGTGGCATGTTTTATCTATGAGCCTTTAGTTCAGGGAGCGGCAGGAATGCTGATGTATAAGGCAGAAGATCTTAACAGCCTGATGAAAATATGTAAAGAACAGGGAGTCCTTATGATCCAGGATGAAGTTTTTACAGGGTTTGGGAGAACAGGAAAGCTTTTTGCCGCAAATCACCTCACTGAACAGCCGGATATTATGTGCTTTTCAAAAGGACTGACAGGAGGGACCATGCCCATGGGAATTACTACATGCAACAGCCGTATTTACGATGCATTTCTGTCTGATGACCATCATAAAACCTTATTTCACGGACATTCTTTTACGGCGAATCCATTAGCCTGTGCTGCTGCTTTGGCCAGTATGGAAATATTACTACAAAAAGACACTCAAATGAATATCAACCGTATCACTCAACAGCATTCAGTGTTTGTAAAAGCACTTTCCACACATTCTCAGGTAGAAAATGCCCGTCATATCGGAACTATTCTGGCTTTTGATTTTAAAACAGGTCAGAGAACCTCTTATTTTAATGAAATAGGAAAAAAACTCTACAATGAATTTTTACAGAGGGGAATTATCATGCGTCCCCTTGGAAATGTTCTGTACCTGGTGCCTCCTTATTGTATTTCGGCTGAAGAACTTGATTTTGTGTATCAGAATATTATGGAAGTCCTGGAACAGTTTAAATAAACTGATCCTCTTCAGATAATAATTATTTTTAATTTTTTTAATGTACCTTATAGGTTTCCGGAACCTGTAAGGTTTTCTTGTGTAATGATGGTGGATGTATTTTTACAGCTCCAGTTCGGCTTTTTCAGAATAGGAATCAATTCCTTTAATTCATCTTTATTGAACTTCAATATATTCTTATTCAGATCATTATAGGAAATTTTGATATAATTCCATGAAGAAACTTTTTCCACGATAAATGCTTCCGAATTCAATATTGCTCATGATCATAAACCAGTATTGAATTGCCTGATCTGCGTTTTCATTTTTAAATAGTTTTTATCCCGGTTCATTTCCCCATGAGTGAAGTTCAGAAAGAATAGGTCCCAGCTTTTGTCCTTTTTCCGTTAGCTTATAATATACTTCCGGAGGAAAATTATAAACTTCAATCCGTTCAATAATAAGATCATCTTCCAGCTGTTTCAGCTGCTCTGCCAGTACTTTCTTAGAAACACGCGGCATACTCCGCCAAAGCTCTACAAAACGTACCTGTTCCACTTCAAAAGATTATGAAGGATCAAAGGTTTCCATTTACCAGAAAGGATATTCAGGCTTCGTCTTAATCCGCAGTTCTTAAATTCTTCAAAATTCATCAGTCAAATGAATATTTATGGTTAACATTTTGGTAACCTTCGATTGTTTTACTTTTACCAGATAATATCTTTGTTCAACAAAAATACTCAAAAATGAAATTACAATTATGGCGTAATGCCACATTGGTGCTGAATATTGATGAACTTTCCATCCTTGTGGATCCAATGCTTGGAGAAAAAGGGTCTATGGGAAAAATGCCTATGACAGAAAGTGAATTACTGAACCCCCTTGTAGATCTACCTTTCAGCAGGGAAGAATTGCATAAAAAATTAAAAGGGATTGATGCTGTTGCTGTAACCCACCTTCATCCTGACCATTGGGATGCTGATGCTGTCGAACTTTTAGACAAGAATATTCCAATCATCTGCTCCGATGTTATTTCAGATTACATGGCAGAACAGGGATTTACAAATATAGTGATCGTAAATGATCGGCTGCAATGGAACAACATTGAAATATCAACTACCAAAGGCCGCCACGGAACAGGAGAAATCGGAGAGAAAATGGGAATCGTCAATGGATTCGTTTTTAAAAAGAAAATAAATCCGTTTATATTGCAGGAGACACTATCTGGTATGATGAAATTGCCTTTGAAATAGATAAACATAAGCCACAGCACATCATTGTAGCCGGAGGTGCTGCTACTTTTGATGTTGGAGATCCTATTATTATGACAAGTAATGACATTATAAAAGTCTGTAAATATGCTCCGGGATCTGCTGTTTGGGTAACCCATCTGGAAGCGGTAAGCCACTGCAGAGAAGACCGGAAGTATACCAGAAAAAAGATCAGTGAAAACGGACTTGAGAACAGATGCTTCATCCTGGAAGACGGAGAAGAAGTGGAACTTCATTTGTAATCTCTGAATACAGAAAACCATTCGAAAAGAATAAATACAGATCCAAAACAGAAAAGGATAGAATTTTCTTCTATCCTTTTCATGTGCAGAATGGCGGCTAATCTTCTACATACTTATTTCTCGCAGCCTTCATTCCGAAAAAGAACATCAGTACTACTGCAGCACTCAGAAAATAGAATGAGCTGTTCCAGGACACATCCCAGTCATGCAACTTCCCAAACAGTGGCGGACCGAATGCTGCAATCAGATACCCTACAGACTGAGCCATTCCGGAGATTTTTACCGCATTGATACTACTCTTGGTTCGGGCAGAAAAGAACAGAATAGACAAACTGAAAGACAATCCGTTAGAAATACCTATAATCACTGCATTCACATAGATCCACTCAGACTTCAGAAATACAAACATCATCGTGCTTCCAAACATTAAAGCGCAGATAAAAATAATCATAATGCGCTGATCTTTCATTTTACTGGCGATAATCGGGCAGCAAAACGTAATAGGGATCATCGTAATCTGGATCACAAAAAGTACCCATCCCGAACTTTCCCCCTGCATATGATAATCAGCAAGAAATGAAGGTAGCCAGGCCACCATACAGTAATAAAATAAAGACTGCAGACCCATAAAAGCACTGATATTCCAGGCCTGTGAGGACTTGAACATATTAAAATCCGAAGTACTCAATGCCGTTTTAGGCTGTTCAGGATTCTTTTTATTGAATATAAGTTCGAGGATCAAAACCAGTAATCCTAAAGCTGCAATTACCAGCCAGATTCCCAGGGAACCACGCCATCCGAATCCTGTCCATTCACCAATTTTCACACTGAATCCGGAAGCCAGCGCTGCAGTAAGGTTCATCGATACAGCAAAAATACCGGTCATCAGGCCTATTTGTTGGGGGAAATTATTTTTAACATATCCCGGAGTCACCACATTGCCGATGCATATACCCAATCCAATAAACAGTGAACCAAGGAATAATAGCCAAAGTGATCCTGTAATACGAAGGAATAATCCGAAACTTAAAATAATAACGGAATACATCAGAAGCTTACTGATCCCCAACGTATTTGAAAATCTGCTTACCAGAACAGAACAGGCTGCAAACATAAAAAGGGGAATAGACGTAAGCAGGCTGACCTGAAAATTATCCAGTTTCAAAGCATCCCTCACATCTCCCAGCACCGGAGATACGGCAACAATAGGGGAGCGAAGATTACTGGAGATCAGAATAACTACCAGAACATTAATGATCAGCAAAGCATACGAAGCGTTTCTTTTTATTTCATTCTTCATCATAATAAAATCTTTTGTGCAAAATTAGCATAGTAATTTTGTTTAATTTTGCCAAAGTTTTAACATGAAACGACATGAATGCCAACAACAGTATTGAAGTAGATGAATTGAACAAGCCTTACATTGTATGGTTTGAAGAAAACTGGATGCATGATGACGTACTCCATAAACACCAAAAGGACAATTGGTATATGTGGAAAGCGGGTTCCAGTATATTACCATTGAAGAAAGGATCTATCTTCTGCCACAGAACCATGCCGTCTGGATACCACCTGGCGCTGTTCATAAGACCAATTCACATTCCGAAAAGATCAAACTGATGATTATGTTTGCCGACATGGCTGGAAAAGGTTCTTTTTATCAGGAGGTGAATGTTTTTTCTGTACCTCCTGTGCTGAAAGAAATGATCAGATATGCTGAAAAGTGGTCAAAGCTTCTTCCCGAAAACATGATGAAATGATATTTCTACAAGCTCTTTTAATGAGCTTCCCCGTTTTGTGGAACATTCTCTGAGACTTCATATCTGCCTTCCGAAAGACAAGCGCTTAACAGGTGTTATTGAGTATCTTCATCATCATTACCACGAAGATATTACAATAGAAGAGCTGAGCGATATAGCTTTATTATCTTTACGTTCATTGGAACGGATCTTCAAGAAAGAAACAGGACTTACTTTAATTAAATATCAGCAAATGCTCCGTATAATTAAAAGTCTGGAATTGCTGAGTTCGGGAAATTTTACCATTTCAGAAACTGCATATGAAGTAGGGTATAAGAGTGTACAGGCCTATACCCGGAGTTTTCAGTCGGTGATGCAGTTCAGACCTAGTGATTTTATAAAAAATATCCAGCAATAATAAAATATAAAGCAGACGAAAATAAACACCTAAAAGTGATTTAATAAAAGAGTGAAAGCTTTTAACCTTCTTAATAAAAGATGTTTTACTTGTGTTTTAATATCAATAATTCACATTTTGTAAATTTCGAAATAAATTGTAAATATTCGATTATATCATCAATAAAAACAAAAAGGTCCCCAAGAATGGAGACCTTAAAAAACACAAATGATGAAAAAAATTATTTCGATTCACAAATATAAGTAAAATTTATATTATGTAATGCATTATATCGGTATTTTTTTTAAATATTATTTATTTTAAGTAAAAATAATTATCATTTAAATCCTTTGTATTTTATTCAATATTCCGGAATTCAGCCTTAGACTTATATAGAACCCAATTTTACCGGATTTTGTCATTCAGAAAAAATCTTTTAAAAAAATTATTCCGTAAAGAAAATTTTCATTTTTAGAAAAAATATTTCAACCTTAATGGATTTAGTATCCAAAAGCATGGTCTTTTTAGTCTCATCAGAGTAAAAAATAATGGGGTGTGATCTGACTCGGATTTGCCCTTGTGATTATACTCATAAAAAAGAGCCGGAATTTCCATTTATTTGTTTTTAAAATTCATCGCATGAAGCCAAAGTCAATAAAAGGAGTGCCTCAGCAAAGAGCCGGCGGTTTTCATGATACTGAAAGTTATAAACAATTTGATGAGGCACATCTTCCGTTAAAATTTGAGATCCTGAAGAAAAGATTCTGCCTTATCAATCGATGGAAATCCTATTGTGGAGAAGCTTTTGCTGCATTTAAGCTCTATGATTCCAACGGCTCTCCGGTAGAGCGTGAACCGCAGAAAGGTGATTTTGTACGGATCAATATTCCCGGACCGGGAGAAACAGAAGCTAAAGGATACGACTGGGTGGAGATTACAGATATCTGCTTTTATCAGGATGCCTATTCTGAAAGTGTTACCATGACCTGCAGACCTTCTCAGGATCCCAAGCATGGAAAAAAGGGACATATTGCACATTTTACAGTTCCCGGGCCACATCCACTTTTATGATTTCAAGGAATGCGACTCATTTAAAAGCTGCCGTATATGGGCGAAACGAAACTCCTAATTTTAATGCCAACTGGTTTGATGTTATCAGAAATATTATGGTGGCAGCAGGAGGAATTATGGGAATTGCCAAAATTCAATGGAAGCAGCTTACCGATGGATTTCTGGATTTTGATTAATACACAAGGAGGTGAGAAATAAAATTATAAGGCTGGAAGAGGGAAGTTACTAATGCATGTAATTAATGATTTCATATTCAATAAAATAAAACTATGTTTGTTTTTAGGACTTTAAATTTCTCCATTCTTCCGGCCCTATAAAATCTTCTTTCCTTTTTGATCTAAGTCAAAGTTCTGCACGAAGTGACTTTTTATTTTCGCAGCTTTAAATAAAGCTATGGTAGAACTTGAAAAAATCATCTGGATATCCATTATTCTGATCATCATCATCTCTGTAAAAGATAAAATAAAACTGGCGCTTCCTCTCTTGCTTGTAATTGCAGGCCTTATTCTGAGCCTCACGCAACTGGTGCCATCTATTGACATGAGCCCTGAAATGATCTTTTATGTGGTACTTCCTCCCATATTATTTGATGCAGCCTGGAATACTTCCATTCCGGATTTCAAAAAGGAGATCCGTACAATTTCAGTTCTGGCCATAGGATTGGTTTTTCTCACCACAACAATTGTTGCCTGTATTGTACATGCCATTATTCCAGGATTCAGCTGGCCTGTTTCATTTGTTATGGGAGCTGTTATTGCTCCTCCTGACGCTGTAGCAGCAACAAGCATTACAAAGACACTTCCGCTGCCCCGGAAGTTGACAACTATTCTGGAAGGGGAGAGTCTGCTGAACGATGCTTCCGCTCTTATTGCTTATAAATGTGCTGTTGTAGCCATTACCAGCGGAGTATTTTCATTTTGGGAAGCAGGATTTCAATTTATCAGCAGCAGTCTTGGCGGAATTATCATTGGCCTTGTCATGGGTTTTGTATTTTTAAAACTGCACAGATACTTCAACGGTAACAGCAGTACTGAGACTTTTGCCGTTATTCTGCTTCCTTTTGCTGCCTACAGTCTGGCAGAGCATCTTGATTGTTCCGGAGTACTGGCAGTCGTTATTCTGGGTATGTTTCTTTCATGGAATTCTATTTCATTATTCAGAAGTGAGAGCAGAATGCAGATGAGCCATTTCTGGGACGTAGCTGTTTTTGTTCTTAATGGTCTGGTATTTCTTATTCTTGGAATGCAGTTGCCCGGCATTATTTCAAACATCCCGGAAACCGATTTACCTGTGCTTATTTTCTATGGACTTTTGTTATTTATTGTTCTGGTAGCTATACGACTGGCTGTTCTTTTTTATTTCCTCTGTTTTCCAATAAAACAACCGAAAAAAGGAACCATTTCTGACCCCGTCAAAAAAGAATATATCATTCTGTCATGGTCCGGAATCCGGGGTGGTTTCACTGGCTGCCGCACTTGCTTTACCGCTCCGGGATGATCTGGGGATGGTTATAGCTCAGAGAGACACCGTTTTATTCATATCATTTGTCGTAATTATTTTCACTTTACTCATCCAGGGTTTAACACTGCCGAGGCTTATCAGCATGATAAAACCTTCAGTATCAGACAAGGAAGAAGAAAAAGAACTGAACTTTCTTCTTTTAAAAAAATCTTTGTCTTTCCTTAATGATTATCAAACGGATAATGAAACAGACGAAAATGCACTGAAAATGATGATCAAAAAACTTGAAAAAGAAGAAGTACAGTTAAAAACAATAATATCAATACCCATTTCTCACATCATACCGCATGGAAAAAGGCTTATTTTGAGCTGGAACTGGAGCTTGCAGCCTGCCAACGGGAAAATCTTATAGAATCTTATCACCACGGCATATTTTCACTTGAAACCATCCGGAAAAAAAGAAACAGAGCTGGATTTCTGGATGACAACTATCCAGCATGAAATAGCATCTTCCGGCTCTTATTCTGAATAATCATATTCCTTTTTGATCTAAGTCAAAGTTTGGCATTGTCCATACAAAGACATTTGCATCCGAATAGTATTTAAAACAAAATTTATGAATCTAACATTAGAAAAAGGGCAGACCCTTGATTTTTATAAGGCAACTACTCCTATTATCATTTCAGTGTTTGGGGTATATCTTACCATAGGAATTGCGTTGGGAGTATTGCCGGAATTTGTTCAGAAGCATTTAGGATTTGGCAGTCTTACCGTAGGTCTTGTCATTGGGCTTCAATCTCTGTCAACCCTTATGACCAGAGCCTATTCCGGAAGGATAACAGACACCAGGGGAGCCAGGAAGAGTAAGATGGCCGGGGTTGTATTAGCTGTTATTGCAGGAGTTGCTTATGTTTTGGCCGTATTATTTCAGGCAGATCATTTCTGCGCACTTGCTTTTTACTGCTGGCAAGGATCATTCATGGGATTGGCGAAAGTTTTCTTGTTACAGGAGCACTTACCTGGGGAATTGGTCTCGCAGGGCCTTCGAAATCAGGTAAAGTAATGACCTGGAACGGAATTGCTATGTATGCGGGAATTGCTGTCGGAGCACCGCTGAGTATCTGGCTGAGTAAAGAATATGGGGTACCCCGGCATTTGTCCTTATTATATTACTTCCTCTGGTTAGCTGGCTTTCTACGGCAAAGCTACCATCAATTCCGGTAGATAAAGACCATATCAGGACTCCTTTTTATAAAGTGATCGGCGCTATTTCGGGACAGGGGCTCAGTCTTGCATTCTCTTCTATGGCATTCGGATGTATTGCTTCTTTTATTGCTCTGTTTTTTACAGAAAAAAACTGGGGAGATGCTTCATCCGCATTTATGGTTTTCGGGATTTGTTATGTGGTAACCCGGGTTCTGTTTGCTTCTTTTCCTGATCGGTACGGAGGTTTTAAAATTGCCTTTATCTCTCTGATCATCGAAGCAGCTGGGCAGATCCTGATCTGGACCTCAGTTTCTGAAATGGCAGCTATTATCGGGTGCGGACTGACTGGAATTGGATTTTCACTGGTTTTCCGGCCTTAGGGGTCCTGGCCATACAAAAAGTGAAGCCGCAGATGAGAGGAACTGCTTTGGGTGCCTATGTAGCCTTTGTAGATCTTTCATTAGGCCTTGCCGGTCCTGTAGCGGGGCTTATCGCCGGATGGCTTGATTATCAGTCGGTATATCTGTTTGGTGGGATCAGCTGTGCACTTTCTCTTCTTATCTTACTGTTTAATAAAAAATAAAATACATTGTATGACAACTCAGAAAATACGTTCTGTTTTCAGAATGAAAGACAAAAATTTCTTACGCCTCATCTTATCCGTACGGTATTTGAGATTGATGATCATCAGGCTGAGCTATTAGCTTATGTACGATCCGGTTCCAATAATAAAATATTTATTCCTCACAGTGCTGAAGAACATGATGTATCGGTAAGAACTTACACAAACCGGAAGATCGATCTGGAATCCAGGGAATTAACGGTGGATTTCGTATCTCATGGAGATAATGGTCCTGCTTCTGCATGGGCATACAGGCTGTTCCCGGAGATACACTGGAAATAGGAATGAAGCAGAGTACAAGGCCTCTGGTACCGGAAGCCGACTTCTATCTTCTCGTAGGAGATGCTACAGCACTACCGGTAATATGTGCCATTGCAGAGCAGCTGCCATCGTATGTAACAGCAAAAATAATACTGGAAGTGCATGGAAAAGAAGATGAACTTATTGTATGTTCCGCTGCTGATATTTCTGTAGAATGGCTTCATAATCCCCAGCCCGAAAAAGGGAGCCACCTGGCAGAACAGGCCCGGAAAACAGAATTTCCTCAGGGAATACTGAAGGAATATGTATACATTGCTGCCGAATATACTACGGTACATGAGCTTCGTCACTACTTCAGAACAACTCTGCAATGGGATCCGCATGGGCTCTATGCGTGTTCGTACTGGAGAGCAGGCCAGTCGGAAGATGAACATTCTGAAAAAGGGTAATCCATAGAAAAATAAGGGCAGATAACAGCATTTATCGCTACATTTGCCAACGACTGATCTTATACCCAATGGAAGAATTACTGATTTCATATATTAAAAGTAAAATATCGGTAACAGAGGAAGAAACGGAAACCATTCTCTCTTATTTCAAACCGATCAAACTCAAGAAAAACGAGCTGCTTCTCACCAATGGACAATCCAGCCAGAGAACCTTTTTTGTAACGTCAGGATGTCTCCGTATATTCTTCATCAATGAAGAAGGGCAGGATTCCACCAGATATTTTGCTTTTGAAAATCAGTTTGCCACGGCACTTGTAAGCTTTATTACTTCTGAACCGTCTGAAGAATTTATCCAGGCAGTTGAGGATTCGGAAGTGTATTATATCACCCACAAGAACTTTTATCATCTTCTAGATATTATCCCGCAATGGGAAAAGTTTTACAGGATTTATCTTGAGATCGCCTATGTCACCAACACCAAAAGACTTATGTCTTTTCTGGTTCAGGACGCTCTGGAAAAATACCGCCAGCTTTTGGATGAAAATCCTATTATCGTGCGAAGGCTTTCCAACAAAATGGTGGCCTCTTATCTCAATATCTCACAGGAAACGCTGAGCAGGCTGAAATCTAAGCTCTGAATTCAGTTCAGTATTGTAAGGCCTGTGATTTTCAAATGTATAATTACTTTTTTGAACAATGAACAGCCTCGCAATTCCGGTTCTGAATATTTCCACAGGAATTATTCTGCTGAAAAACAAAATAGCAGCCCACACTTACCACATCAGGATCCAGAGTCAGGATTTTTCACAGATTCAGTCCGTTACGGGATCGGCTATAGATATTTATCAGTCTAACCCACATTACGATCTTCAGCCGGTAGTGCAGCAATATGCATTCTGGGATTATGAGCCTGTTCATCATATTGCAGATATTGCCATTACCATATGTTGTGATCATGAAGAGAAAAAATGGATAGAAAATCTTCAGCAGGGAGATACTCTGTTTTTCAGGCTGCTTTGCGGATCATGGGTGCCGGACCAGGCTGCGGATCATTATATTCTGATCAGTGATATAAAAGCGTTATCCCAACTCTACGAGATCAACAGGGCACTGCCCGTAAGTAAAACGGTAACGGCTGTTGCTTATGCAGAACAGGAAGATTATCTTTTCCCGGACCTTGACCAAAGCTTCCCCGTAAAAACTTTCTTGATCTCCCCATAGATCCTGTAAAAATTCTGGAATGGATCATGAGATCTTTCCGCAAGGATATTCAAAATGCAGTAATATATGTATTGGGAGATTCCCCGGCAGCCTCTTTCATCTATCATGATTTAAAAGATCAGTCTCTTTTGGAAATCCAAACTGTTTATTTAAATCCTTTTAAACTGCATAAATTCTTAAAAATTAATACAGGCAGGCTTTTCAGAAAAAATTTAAGCCTTATATTTGCAGGACAATGTTAAAATGGTTTTCTATATTATGCTCGATAATGTATGTACTGGCTACCACCAATGCGGGGAAGTTCTTAAGGTACCTATGTTTGTAGAACACTATATGGAATATCATGGAAGCCTGTCAGAATTTGTTATGGAACACTATGACAATCATAAAAAAGATGCTGACTGGGATCTTGATCAGAAACTTCCTTTCATCAATCCGCCTATTGTACTCACGGTACATGCCCAGCTTCCGGAACTTGGTTTTGAAATAAAAAAACCTAAAGAAATTACTATTCCTCAAAAGAACAGTATCTATCAGGAAAAAGATTTTTCCAACCTTTATCTTTCCAGTATATTCCAGCCTCCACGGTAGTCTTAACTGATATAACAATTAAAATCAATGCTTTACAGTCTATGCAAAGCAGTCCATTTATTACGTATCAATTAACCCGTCGTGTCATATTATTTCGCCATAAAAACAATCAGGATCTTATTTTAAAAAGGTTTAAGAACCATGATTATGTCTGATCTTTTTGACTTTTTTGTGGCCAGATTCAACTTTAGCCAGTTATATAAGCATTCCGGGTTAGCAATTAATCATTTTTCATGTTAAATAAAATTATTGAGTTTTCTGTAAAGAATAAACTCATCATAGCCTTGTTTACCATAGGTCTCGTACTTTTTGGGATTTATGAAACCACCAAACTTCCCATTGATGCACAGCCTGATATCACCAATAATCAGGTTCAGATCATCACCACAGCACCGTCTTATGGAGCTGCAGACATAGAACGTCTTGTTACCTTTCCTATTGAACAGGCCACCAGTAATATCAGCGGAATTACTGAGCTCCGCAGTCTTTCACGTTTCGGGCTTTCTCTGGTGACCGTAGTTTTTGATGATGAAACGGATGTGTACTGGGCCCGTCAGCAGGTACAGGAACGCTTACAGCTGGTGCAGGATAATATTCCTGACGGAATTGGAAAGCCGGAGCTTGGACCTATTTCCACAGGTTTGGGAGAGATTTTCCAATATATGGTAAGGGCCAAAAAGGGTACGAAAATGTATATGATGAAACTGAGCTCAGAACCATTCAGGATTGGGTGGTAAGACGCCAGCTGCTGGGTACCAAAGGAGTTGCAGACGTCAGCAGTTTCGGAGGAAAACTGAAGCAATATGAAATAGCCATCAACCCGAATAAACTTCAGGCATACAACATCAATATCAACGATGTTTTTGCTGCTCTGGAAAAAATAATCAGAATACAGGAGGAGCTTATATCGAGAAAAAGAAACGGTTCTTTTCATCAGAAGTGAAGGACTTCTTGGAAGTACAGAAGATATCGGCAGCATTCAGGTTGCAGAAACCGGAGAAGGAATTCCTGTTCATATTAAAGATGTAGCATCTGTAAAAATAGGTTTTGCTACAAGATACGGTGCAATGACCTATAATGATACCGGAGAGGTTTCAGGAGCCATTGTACTCATGTTGAAAGGAGAAAATGCCAATAAAGTAATTGCCAATATCAAACAAAGGCTTGAAAAAATCCAGGAATCTTTACCGGAAGGCCTAGTCATTGAGCCTTTCCTTGACCGTGCTAAAATGGTGAACAATACCATCAGTACGGTAAAAACCAACCTTATGGAAGGTGCTTTGATCGTCGTATTTATTCTGGTATTGTTCCTGGGCAATTTCCGGGCAGGTTTACTGGTTGCTTCAGTGATTCCCCTTGCGATGCTTTTTGCGATCATCATGATGAATATCTTTGGTGTGGGAGGAAACCTGATGAGTCTCGGAGCGCTGGACTTCGGTCTTATTGTAGACGGGGCCGTTATTATTGTAGAAGCTGTACTGCATCAGCTGTCCCATAAAAAGCATTTCGGAAAAGACAATATGCTCAGCAAAAAGGAAATGGATGAACAGGTGTCAGGCTCAGCGACTAAAATGGTCAACAGTGCTGTATTCGGGCAGATTATTATCCTGATAGTGTACCTTCCGATCTTTACCCTTCAGGGAATTGAAGGTAAAATGTTTAAACCTATGGCCCAGACGGTAGCATTCGCCCTTATTGGTGCTTTCATTCTTTCTCTTACCTATATTCCGATGATGAGTTCTCTGGTTTTGAGCAGAAAGAAAAAGGAAAAAGATAATATTTCAGACAGGGTAATGACCAAAGTAGAAGCGGGCCATCAGAAACTTCTGATAAAAGCTCTTAAATACAAGAAAACCATTATACTTACCGTTCTGATTCTTTTTGCAGGGGCTGTATTCACATTATCTAAAATGGGAGGAGAGTTTATTCCGTCTCTGGAAGAAGGTGATTTTGCTGTAGAAATGAGAATTCTTCAGGGAAGTAATATCAATGAAACAAAAAAGTGACCACCCAGGCTTCCGGAATTCTTTTAAAACAATTTCCTGAGATACAGAAGATCGTTGTTAAAATAGGAAGTGCTGAAATCCCTACAGAGCCTATGCCTATGGATGCCGGAGATATGATCATTGTTTTAAAACCTAAGAAAGAATGGACATCTGCCAGCTCATTCCCTGAGCTTTCTGAAAAGATGAGTAAAGCCTTAAGCGTTATCCCAGGTCTTACCACCAGTTTCCAGTTTCCTGTACAGATGCGTTTCAACGAATTAATGACCGGAGCAAGACAGGATGTAGTTTGTAAAATTTATGGAGAAAACCTGGATAGTCTCACTGTATATGCCAAAAACTGGGAAGTATTATCAATACTGTAAAAGGGGCTCAGGATCTTTATATAGAGCCTGTAGTAGGGGCTCCGCAGGTGGTCATTGATTACAACCGTCCGGAACTGTCACGCTATAATATTTCCGTGGCAGAGATCAACAGGGTGATCAATATGGCTTTTGCAGGACAGACAGCAGGCGCTTTATATGAAGGAGAGAAAAATTTGATATCGTTGTCCGTATGGATAATGAGCATAAAAAGGATATTACAAGTATTCAGAATCTTCTGGTACCTACCGCTTCAGGAGAACAGATTCCGTTATCTCAGCTGGCCACGGTGGAACTTAAGGAAAGCCCTAATCAGATCCAGAGAGAAGATACCAAAAGAAGAATTATTGTTGGGTTCAATGCAAAAGGAAGAGATGTACAGACCATTGTAGAAGAGCTTCAGCAGAAAGCCGATAAAAATCTTAAATTTTCTCCGGGATATACCATTTCTTACGGCGGTACATTTGAGAATTTAAATGAAGCTAAAGCCAGACTCGGAGTTGCTGTTCCTATTTCCCTGGTGATGATCTTCCTGTTGCTGTTCTTTGCTTTCGGTTCTGTAAAGCATAGTTTGCTAATCTATACTGCTATTCCTTTATCTGCTATTGGCGGGATATATTTTCTTGCGCTGAGGGGATGCCTTTCAGTATCAGTGCAGGAGTAGGATTTATTGCCTTATTTGGGGTAGCTGTACTTAACGGAATTGTTTTGATATCGGAATTTAACCGGTTGAAAAATAACGGAGTAAGCAATACCAGCAGAATTGTGCTCATGGGAACCAGAATCAGGCTTCGTCCGGTGCTGATGACTGCTTTTGTAGCTTCCTTAGGGTTCTTACCTATGGCTTTAAGCAACGGCGCCGGAGCAGAAGTACAGAGACCTCTGGCAACTGTTGTTATCGGTGGTCTGATGCTGGCCACTCTTCTTACCTTATTTGTACTTCCTATTCTCTATGTCTTATTTGAACATATTAATAAAGATAAAATGAAATTTTCTAAAACAACCAACTATAAAAAACTATCTGTTCTCTTGATCCTGCTTTCTTTCGGAAACATTCATGCCCAGGAAAACATTACCTATGAGCAGGCTCTGGAAAAAGCTTTTCAGCAGAACGGAACCCTTAAAAATTCAAAATTAATTTCTGAATATCAGGATAAATTAAAAGCCAGTTATCTGGATATTCCCCAATTGGAAGTTACAGGTGGATTTGGACAGATTCAGGGAGAAGAAACGGATAATTCTTTCGGGATTTCCCAAAGGTTCAGCTTTCCCACAGTATATTCCAAAAGAAAACAGATGCTGGATGCAGAATGGGCGGCAAGTGTGATCAGTCAAAATCTTACCAAAACACAGCTTACTAAAGAAGTTACAGAGGTTTTCTACAGAATTTTAGTACTGCAGGAAAAGAAAAAGTACTGGAATATATCAGCAGGCTGTATAACAATTTTGCCGAAAAAGCATCTTTAAGATTAAAAAAGGAGAAGCCAATATCCTTGAGGAATCAACTGCTGAGATTCAGAAGGAACAGGTACAAGTGCAGCTGAATTCCCTTGAAAATGATCTGCATATTTCAAAGCTTCAGCTTCAGCTATTACTCAATCCGAGCAGTCTTATCAGCCGGTCGCTGACAAGCCGGTGATGAATGTAGGACTTCAGATTTCAGAAGATAAGGTGAAACAACATCCTGAGCTTCAGTATCTGCAGCAACAGATCAAAATAAGTGAGGCAGAAGTACAGCTTGAAAAAGCAAATTGCTGCCTGAACTTCTGATAGGGTATACCAATCAGAGTATGAAGAATATTAATAATAACCGCTTCAATTCGGTTCAGTTAGGTGTTGGTATTCCATTGTTTACAAAAGGACAGAGAGCTTTAGCTAAGGCCGCTCAGACGAAAATCGCAATCACTGAAAACCAGTATCAGCGTAAGGAAATTGAACTTAAAAACAGATTGGGACAGCAGATCAGCAATTATATGAATTTGCAAAGGATCATTGAAATCTATGAACAGAAACAGCTTCCCAAATCTGAAACTATCTTACAAACCGCACAAAAGCAAATGGAAGTAGGTGAAATTGATTATCTGAACTGGGTGATACTCGTTAATCAGGCCGTGAAAACAAAAGCAGATTATATCGATCAGCTGGAAAAGCTTAACCAGACCGCAGCGGAACTTAATTTCTTAATTTCAAAATAACAGCGTAATGCATTTCAAAAAAATATCCATACTCAGTCTTGTTTCAGTACTTGTTCTTTCTTCATGCTCAGGAAAAAAAAGAAGAAGAGAAAACAGTGTATGAAAATACAAAATTCAGCAAAAGCACTGAAAATACCGTTCATCTTACAGAAAAACAGATGCAGTCTGTAGGAATAACCACAACTTCCATTCAAAACAGAAATATGGAAAAACTGGTAAGGCTGAACGGGAAAGCGGTAATAGCACCGTCTCATATCAGTTCGGTTTCAAGCATCATGGGTGGTCATATCAAGGCAATCAATATAATCAATGGCAGCCGTTTCAGTAAAGGGCAGGTACTGGCAGTGGTGGAAGACCCTCAGTTCATACAGCTTCAGCAGGACTATCTGGTGACGAAAGCACAGCTTGAGGCAGCCCGGTTGAACTTTAACCGTCAGAAAGATCTCAATACCAGCAAAGCCAGCAGCGACAAAACCATGCAGGCGGCTCAGGCAGATTATGCCACATTAAATGCTACCTTAAAAGGACTTGAAGAGAAACTCCGCATTATCGGAATCAATGCCAAAGGCCTTACCACCGGAAATATCCGCAGCAGGATCAATATTTATGCTCCGTTCAGTGGTTTTGTAAGTAAAATTCTGGTTAATAACGGTCAATATATCAACCCTCAGATACTTTATTTGAGCTGATCAATCCGGCCGGATTACTGCTGGAACTTAAAGTCTTTGAAAATGATGTAAATGATATAAAAACAGGGCAGGAAATCCTTGTGTACAACAATCAGAATCCTGATGTGAAATCCAGTGCCAGCATTGTAAGTGTTTCTCCAAGTATTGAAACCGGAGGTGCTGCAACCGCTGTAGCCAGACTGTCTTCGGTGAATACTGCTTTTGTAAAAGGAATGTACATCAATGCAGAAGTCAATATCAGCAGCCGTTATACCCAGGGGCTACCCAACGAAGCCGTGGTTGCTTTTGAAAACAAAAATTATGTGTTTGAAGACCTGGGAAAATCCAATTATAAAATGATTCCTGTGGTTACAGGAATTGCGGATGATCAGTTTACAGAAATTATAAAAGCAGATTATTTAAAAGATAAAAAGATAGTACAGAAAGGAGCTTACAGTCTTCTGATGATGCTGAAAAACAAGGCAGAATAATTATTCAGTACAGTTAAAATAAGGGAATTCAGCAACAGAATTCCCTTATGAAAATAATAAATTTGTATGAAAAAATTTCTTTTAAAACAAGCTTCTCTTATGCTTTAAATGTTGAAAAATGAAATGATTTATGATTCTTAAAATTACTGTTAATACATCCTATACAGCAATACCGGAATGGCAGGAAATTTTTACACCTGTTTTCAGGTAGTTTCCAGAAATACAGATCATGAAATAACATCCTTAATTCAATTCCAGTCTGAAGCCTGAAATAATAATCTGTATATCATGATTTAAAAAAGAACCGAGCCTGCTATCATCAGTTTTTTATAATAATTGGCCGGAAATTCTCAAAAACTGACATTTGACATATTTCTCAATATTAGAGTTACTATTTACTGCATAATTAATTTTAAAATGATATTTTTAGCATGAATAGTTTGAAAGGATTTTTAGTTGCCTTATGAAAAGATTTTTTTGAAAATATGACAACAAAACCTTTGCACAATTTCCATATTCCTGTAATGGGACTGGCTTATACAATAGACAGCCCGATCCGTGTTGCACAGTATGGAATATCTTCTGTGATCTCTATTATTGACGATGAGATCCTGGAAAAAATGAAAAACTTTTACAATAAAAAGTTTAATCTGGACTATCTGGGAATCTCAACCAAAACAGAAGATTACAGAGCCAAAAGAATCACCGCCTATCTGGATATGGTGGATGATATCGTGAACGAAAAATTTGAATCGTTCAAACAGGAAATCAGCAGAAATACAGAGTCTTTAAAAGATTTCATAGCCATGCTTCCGAACACTTCGGATCTGAAAAACAGCCTTCAGAACCTTATCAGCCAGAAAGAAAACTGGAGCTCCGGTATCAAAAACTTTATTGAAGCCAATCTGAGCCCGGGAAGTATCGATGTCAATATTATGACAAAAGTGGATAAGGACAATTACAGCAAGAACGAACAGCTTCCTGTGATGTATAATGATGCCCATGCCTCACTGCGTGGATTTGCGAAAAGTAAACTGTCTTCATCAATGGTCCTTTCTGCCGGAATGAACCCCCGTCTGTACAGCTATATGGAAGAATTTGATGATTTTTTCCGGACGAAAACGGAATGATCAAAAAGAAGATCATCCTTAAAGTAAGTGATTTTCGTTCTGCCATGATTCAGGGAAATTTTCTGGCCAAAAAGGGATTGTGGGTTTCAGAATACAGAATAGAATCCGGTCTGAACTGCGGAGGCCATGCATTTGCTACGGAAGGAATGCTCCTTGGTCCGATCATGGAAGAATTCAAACAAAAGAAAAATGAGCTGATACAATCTGCCCACACCCTCATGATATCAGCTCTGGAAAAGAAAGGAAAACCTGTTGTAACTGAACCTCTGGAGATGAAAATAACCGTTCAGGGCGGGGTAGGCACTTCAGAAGAACATGATTTTCTGCTTCAGCATTATGATGTGGACAGTGTAGGATGGGGATCACCGTTTTTACTGGTTCCCGAGGCCACTTCTGTAGATACCGAAACCAGAAAGCTTCTTTTACAGTCGAAAGAGCAGGATTTTTATTTAAGTAATATTTCTCCACTGGGCGTTCCTTTCAATACTGTACGGGGAACTTCCAACGAAATTTTGAAACAGCAAAAAGAAGCCAAAGGAAAATACGGAAGTTCGTGTCCGAAAAAACTCCTGGCACTGAGCAAAGAATATTCTCCGGAAGGCACCTGCACTGCATCTAGGAAATATCAGGACATCAAGCTGAAAGAACTTGAAATTTCCAGGAAACTTTAACAGAAGAAAATTATTACAGAAAAAAATCTGAAATTACAGATAAGGCCTGTCTGTGTGTAGGACTTGTGAATGCTGCGTATATGGAGCAGAATCTTGAGATAAAAGGTGAAAAACAGGGTATTGTGATATGTCCCGGACCTAATATTGCTTTTTTGATAAAGAAGTTTCACTCTCCAGCATGGTGCAGCATATCTATGGTAATGCCAATGTACTTTCAGATAACCGGAAACCGAACATGTTTATCAACGAGCTGAAAATGTATGTAGATTATCTGAGAAAGGAAATTACAGATTCAGTACAGATTACCCATTCCCAAACTAAAAAATGGAATGTATTCAAAAAAATGTACTTGAAGGAATAGCCTATTATCAGGATCTTTTCAAAGGTTCTTCATTCTTCAGAAGCCATTCGCAGGTGATCAGCCTGCAACTGCAGAACTATAAACTGGAGCTTTCGGCCATTGAGATTCCACAGGTTGAAAAGTGAAAGTATTTTTAATTGTATAGATGAAAAAGCAGCCTTTATCGAGGGCTGTTTTTGTATAATTGATAAGTAAAACAGCTTATTTTGTAACGGAAGAATGCTTTCTTATTCGTGAATTAGTGACAATTATAATGGTCCCATAAATAAACAGATGATTCAGTTTTCCATAAACATCTGCAATATCTGTAAAAGCATCGGGAGACTGTATTATACTTAAGAAAATAAATCAGCCGATATTCAAAATAATTAAGGAATTATGGGCTTTTCCATTTATAATAACTATGATTCGAATGGCTTTTTTAATGCTTTTAAGGCATAATATTTCCTACCTTAGAGGATAGTTAGTAAAATTATTTTTATGGAAAAAGAGAGATCAAAAACACAGATCTTGCCGTAGCTCCTGTCAATTTTGGAGGCAATGTATTTGGCTGGACACTGGATGAGCAACAGTCTTTTGATATACTTGACCGGTTTACAGAAGCCGGATTCAATTTTGTAGACACTGCAGATACCTATTCATGGTGGGTAAACGGTAAAGGCGGACAATCTGAGGAAATTATCGGAAAATGGATGAAAAGCCGTGCCAACCGTAATGATATCGTACTCGCAACCAAAGTAGGTTCGGAAATAAAAGAACATGGCTTTGATATCAGTAAGAAACATATCTTACAGTCTGTTGATGAATCACTCCAGAGACTTCAGACCGATCATATTGATATTTATTATACGCATTTTGACGATCATACCACTCCGGTAGAAGAAACACTTTCTGCATACGATGAGATCATCAAAGCAGGCAAAGTACGTTATATTGCGGCATCCAACCTATCTCCGAACGTTTGAAAGCCTCATTTGAGGCATCAGAAAAGTATAATCTTCCTAAATATGTAGCATTACAGCCACATTACAATCTAATGGAAAGAGAAGGCTTTGAAAAGAATTACGCTCCTCTGGCAGAAAAGTTTAATCTTAGTGTATTTCCATACTGGTCTCTGGCTGCAGGATTTCTGACAGGTAAATACCGTAATGAAGCCGATCTTACAAAAAGCGCAAGAGGAGAAGGCGTAAGAAAATACCTGAATCCTAAAGGCCTTGAAGTCTTAAAAGCTTTGGATCAGGTGGGAGAGAAGCATAATATCCCTCAAAGCACTGTTGCTTTAGCATGGTTGTTAGCAAACCCGTTGATCACAGCACCTATCGTAAGTGCAACCAGTGCATCACAGCTTGAAACATTATTTAATGCTCCAAAACTTGTATTGGATCAGGAAGATATTGATCTGCTGAATAAAGCAAGTAACTGATTTTAAGACTTCATTAAAGATTAAATTTAAATCCGTTCAGCGAAATGTTGAACGGATTTAAATTATTTCAGGTAATAGTATGATTTGTAAATGGTTGCCATTCAATAGAGACGGGCTTTAGCCCGTTTAATAAAAACAATAATTCCACCGGCTTTAGCCAAAACCTGAAGAAAAGTAAACGGAATTTTTGAATCTGTAATTTCTTATCACATCCTCTCGTTGTCTATCATTTCCATTTTGTAATTCCCACTGCCTTTGTCATTCCGGAAGGAATCCGGTCTTCATGGTTCAGAATTAGCAGCCCTAATCAGAATATTCTTTCAATAACTGTCTGTAGCTCATCAGAATAGAAGATTTTGAAATAAACCCTATAAAATCATTGGTTTCACTCACTACCGGGAGATTCCATACACCGGTATCATCAAAAGTCTGAAGGATTTCCAGAGGTTTATCTTCACGATGGAGAATCGCAGGAGGAGCTTTCATCACCTGGATCACCGTCTGCAAAGAATCACCTTCTTTGTTGAAAAGGTAAGGCCTGATATCATCCAGAGTAAGAATTCCTTTCAGTTTTCTGTGATCATCCACTACGGCAAAAATATTTTTATTTCCGTTTTTCACAAGCTCGAAAAGTTCTGTAATAGACGCATTCTCATTGATGGTTTGTGAATATTGATCAATAAAATCTTCTGTTCTCAGTGCAAAAAGAAGGTTTTTATCATGCTTATTCGTAAAGATTTTACCTTCGTCTGCCAGCGATTTCAGCTCAGGAGAAATAGGAGAGAACCATTTGGCAATAAGATAGGACATCACAGAAACAATCATCAGCGGGATAAACAGGTCATATCCAAAACTGGATTCTGCAATCAGGAATATTGCGGTAAGTGGAGCATACAGCACGCCACTCATTGCTCCTGCCATTCCCACAGGACAAGATTGGTAACAGGTACATCTGTGAAACCTATATGCTGGCAAACCAGGGCAAATAAATAGCCCAGTGTTCCTCCTGCAAAGAGTGAAGGGGCAAAATTCCCTCCGTTTCCGCCACTGAATATGGTAAAAGAGGTTGCAAATGCTTTCAAAAGCAATACCAGCACCAGAAATACAATAATCGTCCAGTCCCCGATTTCAAAATACCTGAAGAAACTGTTTTCAATGATCGAATAAGTATTGCCGTTGGTAAAAGCCTTTACAGTTTCATATCCTTCTCCGAATAAAGGAGGAAAAAGAACACAAAGCAGTGACAGTACAGCACCTCCGAACATTGCTTTACGCATCTTTGAAAGCTGAAGCCTCTTGATGAAATGCTCTACTTTCTGGGAAATGATCACAAAATAACGGGCATACAGTCCGGTGACCAAACCCAGGATAAGATAATAGGGTACATTTTTATAATTGAAAGGCTCCCTGGTATAAAACCTGAAAAGCACGTCTTCCTGAAGTAAAATCCGGGATAAAAGACTTCCGCAGACTGCCGCCACAACCAATGGAATAAAATCTGTAAAGACAACCCCGGTGAGCAGGATCTCAAATGCAAACATAATTCCTGCTATAGGTGCATTGAACGCTGAAGCAATACCCGCAGTGGCCCCCGCTGCCAACAACAGGGTGCGCTCTTTATAACTGAGCCTGTAGGTCTGGGCATAATTCGATCCGATGGCCGCTCCGGTAACGGCTATAGGACTTTCTAGCCCGGCAGAGCCTCCCAAGCCCACGGTAATCGCACTCTGAATGACCTGTGAATACATCTTAACAGAAGCTACAATGCTGGAATTCTGTGCAATTTCATACAAAATGGCTCCTATTCCTTTTCTGTCCTGACCTTTAAAAAGGGTCAGAACGATCATTGTCGTCAGTACAATTCCCAAAAAGGAAATACAATATAAAATAAGATCTGGTATTCAAAATGAACTTTATTGGTAATAAAATAATGGATGTTGTGTACCAGTGTTTTCAGAATGACTCCGGCAAGTCCCGCTGTACAGCCTACCAGGATTCCGGAAAGCACCAGAAACTGATTCCGGCTCAGCCTGTTGTTCAGCCAATGCAGAATAAGTTCATAGCTGCGTGCTTTTTCTAATCCGTATTTCTGGAAATCTCTTTTAAATTTAAGGAAACTTAGGTACTTTTTTTTTGTTGTGAATTTTCACCGGAGAAACATTTTAAACTGTTATCAATTTGATACAGCACTGTAAATTTATGAAATATCTTACAAAAACCCGACAAATGTTCTTTTTAAATCTATAATTAGACGGATGATGATCTCACTCAATTTTTTTGTTCTTCCCTGAAAATAACATTCCTGCAGCAATGGCTCCCACAATTCCTGCCCCCGCCATAATGAGTGTATTGGAAGGGATCGAAAATAAGGTCTTTCCATCAATTCCTGTATTTCCTCTGGAAGGTGCCAGAATATTTCCTGCCGTATTTTCATCTTTACGGGCTTTCTTCATGATCAGCCGCATACCTGCAGAAGAAACATAGCGGATCATGCCTGGAAACATTTCATATAAATTTTTAAAAACCACAGCAGACCAGTCGGGATACGAAGCTTCTGTCGGGTTTTTAGCAGTTTTTACAATCGAAGCTGCCAGCTCACGGGGATCAAATGCCGGTGGAGGAGTACTCAGTTTTATGCCTGAATAGTTGGCTGCATGTTCTATCCCGGAAGATTTCTGGAATCCTGGATAGAGCGCACAGATATGAATATCAGGAAAATCCGAAACCTCTCCCTGCAGCGTTTCCACCATTCCGCGGATACCGTATTTTGAAGCCGTATAAGCTGTTCCGTAAGGGGCAGGCATCCAACCGCCAATAGAAATATTATTAAGCAAGACCCCTCTTTTCTGCCGTTTAAAAACAGGAAGTACTGCATGTGCTGCATGCATATATCCTAAAAGATTGGTTTTAATGATCTGGTCTGTAATTTCGGTGGGGATCTCTTCAAATTTTCCAAAAGCCAATACTCCGGCATTATTGACCCAATAATCAATCTTTCCGCTAAACTCAAGAGCCTCTGCTACAAGTCTTGAAACGTCTTCTGCAACAGACATATCCGTAGGAACAGCAATAACTGAAACTCCGGATTTTCTGCACAGTTCTGCTGTTTCCTTCAGAGCTTCTTCATTACGTGCAGCCAGAACAAGGTCTGCTCCTGCTCTGCAAAAGCTTCTGCCGTAGCCTTACCAACTCCGCTGGAAGCTCCGGTGATGACCACTGTTTCTCCGAAAAGGGAGGTTTTCTTTGATTTTTCATAATATTATCGATTTGAGAGTGATTGAGATACTTTTTTACTTTTGACAGAAGTTTTATACATTCCCTGTATTCCTTTTTGGCATAAGAATAAGCCTGATCGAAGGATTATTGGTAATAAATAACCGGAACCAGTCCAGTGCCAGCTGAATTTTACTTCTGAATCCCACCAGGGGAATAATATGGATAAAAAGCCAGGTAAGCCATGCGATGAATCCTTTAAAGGAAGTCTTCGGAAGATCCACCACGGCATTGTACTTTGAGATAATTGCCATACTTCCCTTATCATTGTATCGGAATGGTTCCAGTACCTTACCATCTTCTATCCGTTTAAAATTGGCCGCAAGATTCTTTCCCTGCTGAATGGCTACCTGAGCCAGCTGAGGGTGCCCGTTCGGATATTTTTCTTCAGAAAGCATCAGACAAATATCTCCCATTGCATAAATATTTGCAGTTTCTTCAACTTTATTGTATCCATCTACGAGTAGCCGTCTTCCTTTTCCTATGCTGTTTTCCGGTAATCCTTTTATCTCTCTTCCCGTTACTCCGGAAGTCCAGATCAGGGTTTCCGTATCGATCGTTTTTCCATCGCTTAATATCACCTTGCAGTTGATATAGTCTTTTACAGAAACATTCAGAAGGATTTTGACTCCTAATTCTTTCAGTTTATCATAAGCGGTTTGCTGAGCCAGCTTACTCATCGGAGAAAGAAGGGAGGGCAATGCATCAATCAGATAAATGCTTGAGAGATTTAACTTTATTTCCGGATACTCTTTTTTGGCAATATATTTTCCCATTTCAGCCAGCATCCCTGCCAGTTCCACTCCTGTAGGGCCACCACCGGCAATGACGATATTCTGAAGTTTTTCAGCTTCGTTGATGTTCTTATTTCGTGCAGCTTCTTCAAGTGTCAGTAATACATGATTTCTAAGGTATAATGCTTCTTCAATATTTTTCATGGGAAGGGCATGTTTCTGTACATTTTCCATTCCAAAAAAATTAGACTCCGTTCCTAATGCAAGAACGAGGTAATCATAGCTGAGATTACCGGTATCTGTTTCAATGGTTTTGTTTTCTGGGTGCACCCGGATCAGGCTTCCCATATGAAATTTCACATTTTTATTTTCTGAAAACAGCTTCCGGAAAGGGTAGCTGATATTGGATGCCTCTATAAAGGAGTAGCGACCGACCTGATAAATCAATGGTGGAAAAAATGATAATTATTTTTATCTACCAGAGTAATTTTGAACCTGTTGTCGTTTTTGAGGGATTTGATAAGATTGATGCCTGCAAATCCTCCTCCTACGATCAGAATATGCTTTTTCATATTAAGTGGATATTGAAATGGTGTATTCAATTTCATTCAATAACAGGACCAAAGGAGTTGTAAAACAAATATTTAACATTAAATAAACATTTTCAAAATCCTTCTGCCAATTCATTTTTCTCAATGTTTTAAATCACATAACAGAAATATCTTTTTAAATTTTTATCCGGGTCTGCATGATGTTTGCTGCCTGTTTATTAATCCAACACTTAAATATTTTAATATGAAAACAGAAATTTTAACAGATCTCCATCAATTGGGAATTGGTGGGGTGGCCATAGGAACAGCTTTTGAAAATATAACAGACGAACAGTCCTCTGAAATTCTGCAGACCGCATGGGATACCGGGGTCAGGTACTATGATACTTCGCCATGGTACGGTCTGACAAAGAGTGAAAGAAGATTCGGAAACTTCCTGAAGGAGAAAGACAGAAGCCAGTTCATTTTTTCAACCAAAGCAGGCAGACTGTTTCATGAAGTCTCTACGTCTGAAGTTCCACCCACCATGTGGAAAAATCCCTTACATTTTGATTTCCGGCATGATTATACGGCTGATGCTGTTAAAAGATCTATTGATGACAGTCTGGAAAGAACGGGGCTTGAATATATTGATATTGTATACATTCACGATCTGTCTGAAGATCAGGTAGGAGACCGTTATCCGTATTTTCTTGAGCAGGCCAGGAAAGGGGCTTTTAAAATACTTTCCGAACTGCGTGACCAGGAAATCATCAAAGCATGGGGAATGGGCGTCAATAAGATAGAACCTATTTTAGACTGTATTGAATCTGCAGATCCTGATATCTGTCTTTCTGCTACTCAATATTCTATTCTGGAACATGAAGATGCTTTGGACCGCCTTCTCCCCGCAGTTAAAAAGGCCGGGGTAAAACTGGTTTCAGGAGCAGGGTACAATTCCGGATATATTGCAGGAAGAGAACGTTATAATTATAAAGAGATCATCCCGAAAGGAATGCATGAAAAAGAGCCAGAATGACCGCTATTGCAGAGGAATACAATATCAGTCTGATTGATGCTGCACTCCATTTTGTTCTTGCTTCCGATGAATTTGTTTCCATTATCCCGGGAGCCAGCCGGCCGGAACAGGTGAAAGATAATGCAGAAGCATTACAGACTAAAATTCCTTACGATTTCTGGCAGGAACTGAAAACAGAAGGTCTTATTTATGAAAAGGCACAGATTCCAACAGAATAAAATATAAAATAATTTGAATATTCTATTTTTAAGAGAGTAAAGCAGAAATGAGTTAGCATTATTAACTCAGCTTTGCTATCTTCAATGAAAAGCACAGAAACAGAAATTTCTGCTTTTAAAATTTAAATCAGATTTTATCAGACCACCTTTGCTTTACGGATAACTTTGGCCAGTAATCCCGGAAAAAATCTTTTCAGGTAAACGCCTAATACTTCTTTACCACCTATTGCTTTTTGCTTTTTCTGTTTTTCAATGGCATGGAGCATTTTTCCTGCAAAAACATCCACGGGCATTCCATGTTGTGTGGCATTATCCATTGTTCCCTGTTGTGATCCGTCTCCGGTGACGGCGTGTATAGAAATATTGGTTTGTATAAATCCGGGACAAATGATGGTAATCTGAATATTATGATCATACAGCTCTGCCCGTAAAGCATCGAAAAAACCATGTAAAGCGTGTTTTGCAGCAGCATATCCGCTTCTCATAGGAGCCCCGAATATTCCCATCAGGCTGGAAACAACAGCAATCTGTCCGCTGCCATTTTTAATCATATAGGGAAGAACAGCTTTGGTAAGGGCTACGGTTCCTATATAATCAACTTCTATTAAATGTTTATCCACTTCTATATCTGTTTCTATAGCTAATGAACGTTGGGATAACCCTGCATTGTTTATAAGAAGATCAATCTTACCAAATTCTTCTACTGCTTTTGCAGCTATATCCTGCATATTTTTATAATCGGCAAGATCCAGAGGAAATACAGCAAACCTGTTACCGGGAAGTCCTGCTTTTTGTGCTACAGCAAAGAGCTGTTCTTCTTTCCTTGATGAAAGAATGATTTTTGCCGTGGACTTTGATGCCAGCTCTTTTACCAGAGCCTCACCAATGCCTGAAGAAGCTCCTGTAATCCAAATGACTTTATCATTAAAATAATGACTCATATGCGTTTATTTATTATTAAGCTTATTTCAATTCCGCAATATATTGTCCGGCTTTCATTCCTGAAAAGATACATCCGCCCAGGAAAGTTCCTTCCAGTGCCCGGTAGCCATGCATGCCTCCGCCTCCAAAGCCCGCCGCTTCTCCGGCAGCATATAGCCCTTCAATAATACTGTCATCAGCCCTCAGAACTTGTCCGTTAAGATTGGTTTTAATGCCGCCCAATGTTTTACGGGTCAGAATATTAAGACGTACAGCAATCAAGGGACCGTTTTCCGGAGCGAGAATTTTATGGGGAGCAGCAACACGGCCAAGTTTATCTCCCAGATAACTGCGGGTATTCCGGATATAGTTCACCTGAGTATCCTTAGAAAATTTGTTGTCTAATTCCCGGTCTCTGGCTTCAATCTGTGCTTTTATTTTTTCATAATTTAAAAGATGATCACCTGACAGCTGGTTCATCCTGGTTACCAGATCTTCCAGATTGTCTGATACAATGAAGTCTTTTCCATGCTCTTTGAACGCTTCTACCGGTCCCGGTGCTTTTTTGCCAAAGATCCTTTTAAGGAAGAGAGAATAGTCTTTATTGGTAATATCAGGATTCTGTTCTGAGCCTGAAAGCGCAAATTCTTTTTGATAATTTTCTGGGTAAGGATAAACCAGGAATAAGAGTAGCCTGTTTCCTGTATATATTTTAAAGTTCCCAGTGTATCAAATCCAGGCAGAAATGGAGCAGGAAGCCTTTTTCCTTTCGCATCAAACCATAGGGAAGATGGCCCGGGCAAGATACGGATTCCGTGATTGGGCCAGATCGGGCTCCAGTTTTGCAGTCCTTCCGTATAATGCCACATTCTGTCACGGTTAATAATATCAGCACCGGCATTTTCTGCAATACCAATCATTTTTCCATCCACATATGCAGGCACTCCGCACACCATGCTGTCAGGAGCTTTTCCAAGTCTTTCAGGCCAGTTTTTGCGTACCAGTTCATGATTGGCACCGATGCCTCCGGAAGCAATAATAATATTTTCAGCAGTATATTCAAATGATGAAATTACATTTCTGTTGGTTTCAGCACCTCTTTCTTTGTTATCATTTTCAAGGATATCTCCCTTTAATCCTCTGACCTTTCCATTCTCTACCATCAGATCAGTGACCCTATGCCTGAATTTCATCTGTAAAAGGCCTTTTCTTTTAGCCTGATACGCTTTTTCCACAAAGGGTTTTACAACACCGGTTCCGGTACCCCAGCTGACATGAAAACGGGGAACTGAGTTTCCATGGCCCGTTGCAGATCCGTCACCACGCTCTGCCCAACCGACCATAAACATCAGCTTGATCCCAAGCCTGGAAATATAACTGTATTTTTCACCGGCAGCAAACTTCAGATAGGCTTCTGCCCATTGGCGGGGCCAGTAATCTTCTTTACGATCAAAGCCGGCAGTTCCTTTCCAATCCTGAAGAGCCAGCTCATAAGAGTCTTTAATGCCCATTCTCCGTTGTTGTGGGAATTGATCAGAAAAAGCCCTCCGAATGACCAGAAAGCCTGTCCTCCGATATTTTCTTCTGTTTCCTGATCCAATAGAAGTACCTTTTTGCCGGCATTGGTAATTTCCATAGCGGCAGTAAGCCCTGCAAGTCCGGTTCCTATAATGATAGCATCTGGCTGGAATTTTTCTTCCATTTTTATGAGATGTTTTTGTTGAATAATACTTTATCTAAATGTATAAAATATTTGTACATCAATAAGGTAAGGAAGTTTAAAAAAATAAAATTTCTGATCAGAAAACAGCCTCTGCAAAACTTTTATCCTATAAAATCAAATTCTGCCTGAGCTCCCAAATCTTTCAGCTGATCATAATCTTTTTGCAGCCATTTGTAATAACCGTTCCTAAAGAGAATTCTGCTATTTTTACTCAGCTCAAGAGCTTCAGCCCCTGAAATATAATGCTCCTTTTTAAGCAAAGCAATAATTTTCATTTTATTGGGACCGATATCTGTGATGTATAAGTTGGCTTCTCTCCAGTCTGATAATTCATTTATCTTTTCTTCAATAGTTTCTTCTGGCATTTCTTCCTGGTTTTCGATCGCTTCATAAACTTCTTTCCAGAAAGGATTTTCAGAATCTTTATGATGTTCGAAATAGTCTGTTAATGCCTTTTTATCAAATCTCACAGAATTCACATGATCTATTATTTCCTGAAAGTCTTCTAAACAGTCGGTAATTTTCAAAGGCTCCCAATATCCCTGTCCGTGATAGGCAAAATATACAGGAAACCCGACAGCATCTTCATTTAAATCAATAAAAAAGGATCGGCAAAATAATTCGTGGCCAGTACAATCCAATCAGGTTTGAAATCGCCTGAACCGTCTCCTGTAAGAACTTTATTTTCAACCGAATTGTAATGATAACCATCCTGAAAACAGTAGATATGTTCTGCCACAGCATAATTTTCAGGCAGTGAAAGACCTTCTGTCGTTACAGCTTTTTCAAGAAATTTTAAAATATCAGGATAGGAGGAGATTTTCTGAAACAAAATTTCATTCTCTATGGCTTTTTCTTAATTTCTTCGGCAGACAAAGTGATTTGTGCCTGATCAAAAGGAAATCTGCGCTGCATCCAATGCAACAGATCCCGGTCCAGAATCTTCAGTAATTCTTCCTGTAAAACCCCATATGAACTCAGATAAACTTTGGGATCATTTTCTTTTTTGATATTACGGCAACCTGCCCGCCGGAATCATCAGCTACGGAATATAACCGGGAAGAAATTCTTCAAACTGATACGTATCATACCTTTCCTGAACCTCTTCCCGGTTCCGGAATACACGCACCACATCAGCAACAATCTCATTATCAGATTTTCTGTTAAAAACTTTTATAAATTCCAGCCAATGATTGGGAAAACTGATTTCCATAAAAATGAAATAAGGTTAAATAATTGAGGAAAAGACCATCAACAAGCCGATTCTTATCTACGAAAATACAAAAAGTGAATTTATTTTTAAAAAAACAAGGCCTTATTCTGGGGTGTGAACCAGGCACATTTAATATAATTTCTTATCATGAGTTACAGAAAGCTCAACAAAACATTTTTATCTTTGTGAAAAATAGAAGTATGAAGTATTTGCTTATTATTGCGTGTTTTGTCTGCTCTGTATTCAGTCAGGCACAGCAAAAAACAGATCCATGGAAAGACAGCCAGCTGATGGATCCCGCATTGCTGGCCTCCAGAATTGAGAAAAAAAACTCAAGATCTGGTCATTATTTCGGTAGGGCCTGAAGCTATTATCAAAGGTTCTGTAGACATCGGACCTACCCGTGAGCCTGAAAATCTGGAAAAGCTAAGGAGTTACCTGAAAGATATTCCTAAAGACAGAGAAGTGGTTATCTACTGCGGATGCTGTCCTTTCGTAAAATGCCCTAACATCCGTCCAGCCTTTAATTTACTGATGGAAATGGGCTTTAAGAATGCGAAACTTCTGAACCTCCCAAAAATATCAAAACAGACTGGTTAGATAAAGATTATCCTACAAATGATTAATATGAAGATCCGCACTACAGTATTATTTCTGATGATGGTATCAGGTTTCGTTTCTGCCCAGAAAGTGATAGAGATAGGGAAGAAGGCTCCCGAGATCATTATGGCTAAAGCAGACGGAAGCTCATTTGCCCTTTCCTCACTGAAAGGAAAGATGGTATTAATTGATTTCTGGGCTACATGGTGCGCTCCGTGCGTTGAAGAGCAGCCTGAGCTGAAAACCCTGTATGAAACATATGCTGAACACGTAAAAAACAACAGGTTTGAAATCCTGGGGTTTCTTTAGATAAGAATAAAGAGAGTTGGGAGAAAGCCATTGAGCGTTTTAAAATCAACTGGATCCAGATCAGTGATCTGAAATTCTGGAAAAGCCCGGTAGCAAAAACTTATGAAGTGGATGAACTTCCTTTTAATGTCATTATAGACGGCCAGGGAACAATTTTAGCCAAAAACCTTCATGGTAAAGAGCTCGAAGAATTTTTAAAGAAAAATCTGAACTAAAAAAGTTATTGAATAATACAAAGAGTGGTATGATGGCATACCACTCTTTTTTTTCAATTGTGATTTGTGTATTTAGAACCACCTTTATTAAGTCATTATTTTGAATAAAAAGGATATTCAGAGGGAAATCATATCACTTCTTATTTATAATTCCTGATAGTTTTTAAACCGGTATAAAAATAATAATTATATTTAAAATATCACTATATGTTGAAATAAAATATAAAAATTAATATTTCTACAATATATCCTTAATATTCAGACTTTATTCAACATTTATATACACTTAAAAGTCATTAATATACAGAAAAATTCAGCGGACCATTCTTCTCTATAATTTTGGTCTATGAAAAGAACTTCTTCCTCCGTTTTGCGCTGTCAGTCATATTGCTGATGCATAGTGTGATCTCCATTTTCAGTGGTGATGTCAACAATTTCGGACTTCATTATCTGGATACCATAGGTTTCAGTCCTATAGGTCTTTATTTGGCATGGGCAGTTAAACTGACTCATCTTATTTCGGCCCCGGCTCTGTGGTTTGACCGGTTTATTAAGCCTGTTGCGGTCTGTAATATCCTGATATTTGCTTTCGGAATTTATTATGTTCATTGGGAGAATGGCTGGTTTGTGGTAGGTGGGGGTACGAATGGTGTTGAATTCAATTTTCTGCTGATCTTCTGTTTTATGAATCTTGTGTTCCCGGAAATCCGTTTGAAAATCTTTCAAAGTTAAATTATAATGTGTGGGTTATTTTAAACACAAAGTCACAAAAGTTTTTGAACACTTAAGTATTTTTAAGTTATAAACAAACCGTTAATAAGTACACTGAAGTTTTATAAAAATCTATGATTTTCTTATGGTTGAACCGTTAAGGAGGTGTTAAGGAGATAAGAATATTAAGAAGGAGCTTCGCTTTAAGTAACTGTTTAAAAAAGTCTTTGATTTTTTTCTTAAATCTTCTTAAAACTTTCATTCTTCTTAATGGTTCAAAAAATATTGTTTAACCACAAAGTCACAAAAGTTTTTTGACACTTAAGTATTTTTAAGTTATAAACAAACCGTTGATAAGTGCACTGAAGTTTTGATGAAAATCTATGATTTTCTTATGGTTGAACCGTTAAGGAGGTGTTAAGGAGATAAGAATATTAAGAAGGAGCTTCGCTTTAAGTAACTGCTTAAAAAAGTCTTTGATTTTTTCCTTAAATCTTCTTAAAACCTTCATTCTTCTTAATGGTTCAAAAATATTGTTTAAACACAAAGTCACAAAAGTTTTTTGAACACTTAAGTATTTTTAAGTTATAAGTAAACTGTTGATAAGTGCACTAAAGTTTTATGAAAATCTATGATTTTCTTATGGTTGAACCATTAAGGAGGTGTTAAGGAGATAAGAATATTAAGAAGGAGCTTCGCTTTAAGTAACTGCTTAAAAAAGTCTTTGATTTTTTCCTTAAATCTTCTTAAAACCTTCATTATTCTTAATGGTTTAAAAAATTATGGTTTACCGTAAAAGTTAAAGATTAATACAGCATTGGTAGAATGCCTGACACAAACACGTAGTTTATAGACTCATGATTGATTTTTGTAGCCTTTATATTTTTATATTTGGCTGAGCGATATTACTTTGTATTTTTAATGATTATAAGCTTGAAATCTAACAGAACATCTAAGCTACAGGTTCATTTGCTTTTCTGGATATTGTATTATCTGCTGGAAGCTTATCTCGATTTTTACTGGTCCCGATATCAGTTTCCGGATTTCAAATGGCAAATACGGCTTCAGAACACCCTGATTCTGGAGCTTGGCTATTTTCTGATCAAAATGCCGCTTGCCTATTCTTTATTGCATGTGTATGAGAAAGTCCATACCCGGAATTTCTTCAAATATCTTCTATATGCTCTGATTGTGGTTATTGCCGTGCTGGGTCACCGTCTTTTTACCCATTATATTATTTACCCCTATATTTATGAAGCTACAGAGACTCTGGATGGTAAGCATCCTTCGGGATTTATCAATGGCTTTGTGGCATTCAACTCTTTTATGGATCTTATTTTTATGGTAGGGCTTGTCTTTGGCGTAGAGATTACCAGACAGAAAAATCTTTTGAAAGACCAGATATCCCAGCTGAAATCTGAAAAACTGGATCAGGAACTGACAATGCTGAAAGCGCAGATCAATCCGCACTTTCTTTTCAATACCCTGAATAATATTTATGGTATGGCCTTAAAAAAGCAGATGAAACTCCCGATGTTATCCTCCAGCTTTCAAAAATAATGCGGTATAATATCTACGAAGCGGCAGAAAAAGAATTTCTATAGAAAAAGATATTGAAAATATTAAAGATTTTATACAGATCCAGAAGATCAGGCACCATCATCTTACGGTAGACCTTACAATAGATCTGGATAATCCTTCACAGGAAATTTCACCTCTTATACTGATACAGTTTGTAGAAAATGCTTTTAAGCATGGGGTTTCTGAGAGTCTGGGAGAAACATATATTAATATTGATATTCAGCTTAGAAACGGTATTCTTACCTATTTCATTGAAAATTCAAAAGAGGAAAAGCCTAATGAACATTCCACCAAAATAGGACTGAAAAATATCCGCAGGCAGCTTGAGCTTCTTTATCCTAAACATCTCCTTTCTGTTAAAGATAAGAGCGATCGTTATATTGTAAAACTAATCATAGATTTCCATGGGACAATCAGCCACTAAAAATACAACTGTCTTATTGTAGAAGACGAACCCATTGCCGCAGAAATTCTGGAAAATTTCATATCCAGAGATCCGGAACTGAATCTGGTAGGAAAATGTGCAGATGCAGTATATGCCAGCAGCCTCCTGAATAGGCATCAGGTAGATCTGATGTTTCTGGATCTTCATCTTCCCGTTGTAAAAGGGTTTGATTTTTTAAGAAAGTTAAAGAATCCGCCGTTCGTTATTGTAACCACGGCCTATCATCAGTATGCTGTAGAGGGATATGAGCTGGATATTGCAGATTATCTGATGAAACCTATCCCTTATGACCGGTTTACCACTGCAATTGGAAAATTCAAACACTTAATGGATGCAGAAGATGCATTGCTTGAAGTAGCTGACCGGGAATATATCTTTATCAACAGCGGAAAAAAACAGATCAAAATCATTCTGCAGGATATTTTCTATATTGAAAGTTTAAGGGAGTACATTAATATTCATACGAAAACAGAAACCCTTACGTTTAAAATGCCCATCAGCAAAATAGAAGAAAATTTAAATCCGAAGCTGTTTGCCCGTATTCATAAATCTTATATTATTTCTCTGTCAAAAATTGAGATGAAATCTGCAAGCCTCATTCAAATCAATGGAAAAAAACTTCCGATCGGGAGAACTTATAAACCTTCTTTGGAACTTTAAATAATTTTTGTAAATAATTATTGTACAATATATTAAATACAATCATCAAAACCTATAGGTAAAGGGCGTGTATTTTACCACACCGTCAAATCTTCGATTTGCCATCCGTTCGATGGAGGTGAATTTTGCTGCCTCGGATGCAATATTGCGATAATAAAAAGAGCAATTTCTCATTTGAATAAGATAGGTATGTTCTATCGTTGATTGTTAACGCATTGCTCATCACTGATTGCTTATTACTCATATTTTAGTAGACGTTATTCCGCCGTTGATATATGCCTTTCATGATAATCTTCACCAATTATTGAATTTTGATCATATAACAAGAAAAAATCAATAATTATGAAATATCAGTTAAAGCTTTTAAGTGCGGGAGTCGCTTTTTTATAGGAAGCGAAACCTATTTCAGCCAGGCAAAGCAGGATACCCTTAAAACACAGAATATAGAAGGGATCGTGGTTACCGCACTCGGAATTAAAAGAGAGAAAAGATCATTGGGCTATTCAACACAGGAAGTCAAAGGTGAGGACATCAACCGGACTCCTACAACTAATTTCCTGAATAACCTTTCCGGAAAAGTGGCAGGACTTGAGATCAGACAATCTACTAATTTCGGAGGTTCCGTAGATGCTGTTTCCAGAGGGTACAAATCTATTCTGGGGATAATCAGGCTCTTTTTATAGTAGACGGTGTTCCCATTATCAACCGGAATATCAATACCACAAGCCAACTGAACGGATTTTCAGGTTATGATTACGGAAGCCCTGTATCTGATATCAACCCGAATGATATTGAAACGGTGAATGTACTGAAGGGTGCTGCTGCAACAGCTTTATACGGTTCAAGAGCTCAAAACGGAGCCATTATCATCACAACCAAAAAGGGCAAGAAAAATACCCAGGAATCGGGCTGGAATATAGCGGAAGTATTTCGGTTTCCACCATTGACCGCTCTACATTTCCTGAATATCAGACCCAATACGGACAAGGATATGCCGGAAACCTGTTTCAGGAATACAATAATGCTCCTTTTGTTCATACGTTTCAGGATGCTTCCTATGGAGCTCCTTATGATCCCAATCTCATGGTCTGGCAGTATGATGCATTCATCCCGGACTCTCAAAATTTCGGAAAAAAGACGCCTTGGGTAATGGCGAAAAACGGTCCGATCACTTTTTTTGAAAAAGCTTTTAACCGTACGAATAATATTGCATTAAATGGCGGAAATGACCGTACAACCTTCAGATTAAGCTATTCCAACACGTATGCAACGGATATCATGCCCAATTCTTCTCTGAGCAAAAATAACTTCGGGGAATGCATCTTATAAAATTACAGATAACCTTACAGCTACTATTTTTGCCAATTATATTGTACAGAGCACCAAAGGAAGAAATACTACAGGATATGGAGATAACATTATGGGAAACTTCCGCCAATGGTGGGCAACCAATATAGACCTTCAGTATCAGAAATACCTGTATGATACCTTCAGTAAAAATTATACCTGGAATATCAAATCTCCGGTCAACCTTTCTCCCGCCTATTGGGATAACCCTTATTTTACACGTTATCAGAATTACCAGAATGATAAAAGGGAGCGTTTTGCAGGTAATTTCAGCCTCAGCTATGATCTTTCAAAGAAAATTAATATTCTGGGAAGGGTAGGTATTGACGGCTATAGCATGATCCTGGAAGAAAGAAGGGCTGTGGGGTCAGTTCCTGCTTTTTTCAGTTCCAATATCATAGAACAGCCTTCAGGGTATGCCGTGACCAATCTTCGCTTTACGGAAACCAATTATGACCTGATTGCCACCTATAAAGACAATATTACTGATGATCTCAGTATTCAGGCATTGGCAGGGGCTAATATCAATGCACAGTCAAGTTATTCTAATGCACAGACTACAACAGGAGGGCTTTATATTCCAGGGCTTTACACCATATCCAACTCTGTAGCAAGTCCGGCAAGACCTATTATTACGGATACTTCAAAGTACATTTACGGGGTTTTTATCCAGGCTTCTTTAGGCTATCAGAACACCTATTATCTGGAAGGAACTTTCAGAAGAGATCAATCCACAGCATTACCAAAAGCAAATAATGCCTATTATTATCCTTCTGTTTCTGCGAGTGTCGTATTTTCCAATTTGCTGAAGCAGCAATGGCTGAGCTTTGGGAAGTTACGGGCGGCTTATGCGGAAGTAGGCTCAGATACGGCAGCAGACCAGCTGAGAAACAGATTTATTGTACAGACTTCCTTCGGAAACAATCCTGTTTATTCCTATAATACCACTTTGAGGAATGCCGATCTTCTTCCCCAAAAACTGAAAAATTTTGAGCTAGGAACCAATATGCAGTTTTTTAAAAACAGAGTCGGGATCGATCTTTCCTGGTTCAGAAATATCGCATTTGACCAGATACTTCCTCTGCCGGTTTCCCTGTCAACAGGTTCCGGGGCCAAAATTCAGAATACAAGAGAGCTTACCACCAAAGGTATCGAATTATCACTGAATCTGACCCCGTTGAAATTCAAAGATTTCAGCTGGGATCTGCTTCTCAACTGGTCTAATCCTAAAACCAGAGTAACTGCTTTACGGGAAGGAATTGAAAACATCACCATCGGTGCATTACAGGGCGGAATCAGCATCAATGCCTCACTCAACGAAGATTATGGAAGCATCTGGGGATCAGATTATGTTTATGATCCTAATGGAAACAAGATCGTGGGCAGAAACGGTGCATATCTACATACGGATGATTCCAATCATAACTTCGGAAGTTTTCAGCCGGATTTTATTGCCGGACTGAACAATTCTTTTACCTATAAAAACTTCAATCTAAGCTTCCAGATCGACTGGAAAAAAGGTGGAAAAATATTTTCCCTGGACCAATACTATGGTAGTGGTACCGGTCTTTATCCTGAAACGGTAGGATTGAATGACCTCGGAAACCCTGTCAGGAATACGCTGGCTAATGGCGGAGGTGTAATTTTACCGGGAGTGATGCAGGATCCCAATAATCCAGGACATTATATTCCCAACACGATTCGTCTGGACCGTTCCATATCCAGTCAGTATTTGGGAACAGATCCTCCGACAGCTGCATTTATCTACGATGCAAGCTTTATAAAGCTCCGTCAGGTCTCCGTTTCTTATACTTTCAACAAAAATTTCTTAAAAAACTCAGGAATTCAGGGGCTTACCGTAGGATTTACGGGAAGTAACCTGTGGATCATCCATAAAAATCTTCCTTATTCTGATCCTGAGGCGGGAATTTCTTCGGGAAGCATCCAGGGATATCAGTCTGGTGTAATGCCTTCCACAAGGAATTTTGCATTCAATCTGAAAGTTAATTTTTAAAACTATTACAATGAAAAATACATTTATATTAGGCTCTTTCTTAATGATATTAATGGCAGGATGTACAACAGATGACGTCAATACGGATCCGCATGTTGCCTATTCTATGAGTCCGGAACCCCTGATCACCTATGCAGAAAAAGAGCTGAGTGATTATATGACCACTCCCAGTGTGAACGAAAACAATTTTCGCCTTATCATGCAGTACTGGCAGGAAACCACCTATGTAAACGAAAGTAATTATAATTTTACGGAAAGAAACGTGTCCAATACTGTATGGGCTGATAATTATGTAAATGTCCTTAATAATCTTAATAAAGCCAAGGAACTGATAGAACAGTACCAGCCTGTTCCTTCAGAATTGGGGCATGGCCTGCTAAGAAAAAAATCAGCTTGCCATCATAGATATCCTTTCAGTATATACTTTTCAGACGCTGGTAGATACATTTGGTGATATTCCTTACAGCCAGGCTCTCAACCAGGAACAGTTTCCGTTGCCTGTGTACGATGATGATACCAAGATCTATGAACACCTCATCAGCCGTCTGAAAACGGATATTAATAATCTGGAGGAAGGAAAAGGAGCCTTTGGGGCCGGGGATATTATCTATGGAGGTGATGTCGTAAAATGGAAGAAATTCGGAAACTCGCTTCTCCTGAAGCTGGGAATTGCAGTTTCTGATGTTAATCCTACACTGGCACAATCTACAATTAATGCAGCCATTACCGGTGGAATAATCACTGATGAGTCTCAGAACGGAGTTTTCAGGTATCTTCCTGAAATATTCAATCTGAGTCCGATATTTGAAAACCTGGTGGTTACAGGACGTGATGACTTTTTCGGAGGTAAACCCTTTGTGGATTTTCTTAATAACACCACAGATCCCAGAGTGGCAAAATATTTTCAGGATGTAAACGGGGAGTATATCGGGCAGGTCATTGGGACGGGCGGAAGTTTTTAGATTTTTCTGCAGCAGGGGTTTTTGCTTATACCCCAACCACTCCCGGCAATCTTATCACGCATACTGAAGTGGCTTTTTATCTGGCTGAAGCTGCTGCCAGGTTTGGAATTGGCGGAAATCCTGAAACCTTATATCAGAATGCGGTTCAGGCTTCCTTCAGGGAATGGGGACTTACAGCTCAGGAAGCCCAGGATTATCTTACTATGAACCCCTATAATGCTCTCAACTGGAAGAAATCGATCGGGGAGCAGGCCTGGGTTGCCATGTATAACCATCCTGTCGTTTCCTGGAACTTTTACCGCAGGTTAGATTATCCGGCGTTACAGGCGCCTCCTACAGCAATCGCCAATGCTGACGGAAAGGTCCCTGTGAGACTTCAATATCCAACCTTAGAGGCAACAACTAACGGGAGCAATTATGCCAAAGCATCCACAGCAATTGGGGTGATAGGTTAACTACCAGAGTTTTCTGGGACATCCACTAAATATTTTTTTTTTTTTCATATCAATAATTTTGTACGACTTTTATTGTGTAACTGCTTCTGTTAAAGGAAGCAGTTTTTATTATGATCATCCATTGGTATCATTATTTAAAAGTCAATTCAAAAAATCCTTACCAATCAATTCATAGATCACAGATCTTCATTGATAGATATTTTTTCCTGATCTCTACCTATTTCTTCAAATTTGAAATATAAATCATCAACAGCTGAATCATGAAAGGAAACAGAATTTTGAAAAAAGCAGCGATATTCTTTTTATTATGGATGACAGGGAATACGGCTTTTAGCTGTAAGGACAACAAAACCGGAGATTCATCTCCATCTGTAAGCTATAAAGACCAGAAAGAATCAGGGACACCAGAACATATTGTTGAAACCAAAGCAGAACTGGTGGGCAATTATTAAAAACTAAAGTAATAATTAGAAATATAAATGTGGTTGGTTGAATATTCTCGCATTGAATATGATCTGGCTTAATGAGTATCTGCTCTTAAGCCATTTTTGTTTTTATTTCAGAAAGCATTGTTCAGGCTTTATTAGGTTTACTCACATATTTATTACCCTTCACAAAGAAACGCCAGGGCAGGAGAGCGTCTTCTTGTGCATAAGAAACCCCTATACGGGGACCTGCTATAATTTCATCAGGATCATACCGAATTCCGTGATCTTCTATCCAGATTTCATTTCCTGTCAGATCTTTTTTATTAAAGTTTCTATCGATTCCCAAAGCTTTTGCCGCAGAACCCGGACCTGAAGAAATAGCAGCTCTGGAAGCCGGCATACTGCGTCTGAACTCCATTGTTTCTTTACCAATCAATGGTTCTACAGCTCTGATCAGTACCGCATGAGGCTCATCTTCCACTGAAGTTACCACATTAAAGAGATGATGAATTCCATAGCATAAATACACATAAGATACCCCGCCATGACTGTATAATGTTTCCGTACGGTCTGTCCGTCTGCCTCCATACGCATGCGAAGCCTTATCCTGTACTCCAAAATAAGCTTCTGTTTCTACAATAATCCCGGCAGTAACGGCACCATTAATTTCTGTAAAAGGACTTTTCCCAAAAGGTCCTGAGCCAGAAAAAGAACATCCTGATCAGCATAATAGGAGAGCGGCAGTTTCAAAATGAATCGTTTTAACAGTTATTCAATCAAAATTAATGATATTTTATTTAAAATAAAGGGAGAACAAAGGGAATGAGCACAAAAGATACCACAAAAAGCACGTTTTCAACTATAAGTGATGTATTTGGCATATCCATTGTTATTTTTATGACAACATCATTCACACCACTATAAAAATATAGGTTTTGACACTTTTTATTCCCTGGAGCAATCCGGGGAGTTTTTTTATTAATATCAGATGTATTTTAATTCAACAATTTCGAAGATCCAATAAAAGGCCTCACATTACTGCGAGACTTTGGTTCTTTATTTTATCTTCCTCCCGGAGGACAGTGTTCTTTTAAGTATTTTGTAAACAGGGTAGCCAGATGCAGTGATGTTCCTTCTCCTTCACTAATAGAATGCGTCCGGTTAGGGTATGACATCAGCTGGAACTGTTTGTTGTACTTTACCAGCTCATTAATGTATACTTCCGTATTCTGATAATGTACATTATCGTCTCCCGTACCATGCACCAGCAGCAGGTTTCCTTTCAGGTTTTTAGCATAGGCAAGAGGAGAGCCGTTGACAAAATCTTCCCTGTTTTCCTGTGGAAGTCCCATATACCTTTCCTGATAGATATTGTCATAGAACAGTTGATTGGCCACGGAGCAATCGCAATCCCGGTCTGGTAAATATCAGGGTATTGTCCTAAAAGATTAAGGGTGGAAGAACCTCCGCCGCTCCATCCCCATACAGCAACTCTGGATGTATCTGCATACGGCCATTTTGCAAATAAAGCTTTCGCTCCCATTGCCTGATCCCGAATATTAAGCTGTCCTATTTTACGATAGACCGATTTTCTCCATTCACGTCCTTTGGGAGCAGGAGTTCCCCGGTTTTCCAGAGAAACATAAAGATATCCGTCTTCAGCCATATCACCTGTATATAAATAATTCCAGCCTGTGTAGAAACTATCGGTCACGGTTTGTGATCCCGGTTCGCCATATACAGTGAAGACAACAGGATACTTTTTACCGGGATCAAAATTTTTAGGTTTTACCACCCATCCGTCTAATGTGACCCCATCCTGCGTTGTGATCTGGAAAAACTCTGCTTTAGGTTTTGCAGGATCAGCTTTGACCGTTCTTTTGCTGCAACCAGTTCTTTATGATCAGGAAGTGATACAATGGCTCCTGCTGAGAGTGAATGTACACTGCTGTTATTAAACACTGCAATTTTGCCATTGGGTGATATTGTATACTGATTAGAGCCTGAATATGCTTGAGGCGTTAATCTCTGCGCTTTTCCTCCTTTCATACTTACTTTATATAAATATTTCTGAGCGGCATTATCAGGCGAAGCTAAAAAGTAAATCTGTTTGTTCGGAATATCAAAAATTCAGGTTTTATAACATCAAAAGCGTCTTTGGTGATCAATGTTTCCTTTCCATTCATATCTATTTTATAAATATGTCTCCATCCGTCTTTCTCAGAAAGCCATAAGAATTCTTTTCCATTGTCAATCCAATCCCAGCCACTCGGATCATTGCTGTTCCATCGGGATTTGATGTCAATCCATGCAGCATCTGTTTCCGTATGGATGGTTTTACTCTTCCCGGAAGCAGCATCAGCAATGATAATTTTACTTTGATTCTGTTTTCTGTTCAGCTGCTGCAAAATAACGGATTGAGAATCCAGCACCCATTCCATTCTGGGAATATAATTTTGTACTTCATCACCTGCAATATCTGCTTTCTTTGAAGACTTAGCCGCCAGATCGTAAAACCAGATGCTGCATCCCGACGGATTTTCGCCTACTTTCGGATATTCTACAGGAACGGTAAATGAATACAGGCTATCCGTATTATTAATCATCAGAAAATTCTTTGTACTGCGGGCATCCAGCTTCCAGTAGGCAATTTTGCTTCCATCGGGAGACCATCTGAAACCATCCTGAGTACCAAATTCTTCTTCATAAGCCCAGTCAAAAGTACCATTGATCATTCTGTCTGTTCCATCAGAGGTAACCGGGGTAACCTGATTGTTGGCAAGATCTTCAATATAGATGTTATGCTTCGATACGTAAGCCACTTTTTTGCTGTCCGGAGAAAACTTCGTAAACATTAGTGAAGCAGCAGGTAAACTTTTTCCAAGCTGGGAGAGTTTTTTTGTGTTTTTGTCAAAAATCCAGTAGTCCCCACGGGTGTTGTCACGCCATACTTTTTGAGTATTGGTAAAGAGCAGTAAGCTTTTCTCATCAGGAGCTACCTGAAAGCTTTGTACCTTTAACGGATTAGTGCTACCGGCAGGATCAGTTCATTGGTGCTTAAAAAGTCTGGTTTTTCCCGGGGTTCAATACATCAACAATCTCAACACCGTTTTTGGTGAATGAGTAATAAGCATTGCCATCGGAAGTCCATTGTATCTTTTGTGCTGCCAATGGAGACAGGCACAGAAAGTACAATGCAATGGCTGTTAGTTTTTTTATGTTCTTCATATATACTATTTGAATTAAGCCAGATGTTCAGCTCTGTAATTTTCAATTTCTTCAACGGTCTTGATCAGTCCGTTCCCGAGAAGCCTGTAGCTATCATCAGTAATAAGGAAATCATCTTCTACACGGATTCCTCCGAAATTCCGGTATTCATTTACTTTATCATAATTAATAAAGTCTGCGTTTTTATTTTCAGACTGCCAGATGTCAATCAGTTCCGGAATTATGTAAATACCTGGTTCAACGGTTACTACAAATCCGGATTCAAGGGCTTTTCCTAAACGTAAAGATTTCAGTCCGAATGTTTTCGTGTCTTTAGGTTCTTCCTCCGTGTAACCGATATACTGCTCGCCGAGATCTTCCATATCATGTACATCAAGTCCCATCATATGCCCGAGCCCACACTGAAAGAATAGGGTATGAGCATGATTCTTAACCGCATCTTCAGGATTTCCTTTCATCAATCCGAGATCAATAAGCCCTTCTACCAGATGCTGTGATGCTTTCAGGTGAATATCTTTGAATCGTATTCCCGGCTTCAAAAGGTTTTGCGCCTGATTAAAAGCATTTAAAACTACTTCATACATGTCCTTTTGCTTCGTTGTAAAAGTCTTGCCTACAGGAAATGTTCTGGTAAGATCACCTGCATATCCCATCGCCGTTTCCGCTCCGGAATCATTCAGGAAAAGATCGCCTTCTTTCATGGTATTGAGACGATAATGATTATGCAGAATTCCTCCGTTGATCGTCACAATCGGAGGATAAGACATCTGGCATTCTTTGTTGGCGGCAAGATATTGGATCGCATTCGCAATTTCATATTCTTTCATTCCCGGTTTTGCGGTACGCATTGCTAATAAATGCATTTCATTGGATACATTCACGGCCTGTTCTATCTGTACAATTTCCTGAGCTTCTTTGATGGAACGCTGTTTTACAACAGCTTTAATCATTTCTACAGAAGGTTGCAGTTCTGTAATTTTAATCCCAAGAAGGTCTCCCAGTACAATTTTATTGGAAGACTGATAGGGAGGAAGATAATGTACTTTTCTTCCTGAAGCCTTTGCTTTTACAATATATTGAGAAAGCTCTTCATAAGGTAAAGTTTCCTGTACTCCGGATTTCAGACTTTTCTCTTTCAAGGTTTCCTGTCTACCCATCCATACAATATCATCGATACTTAGTTCATCTCCGAAAACAATGGTCTTATTTTCATCAATATCAATAATCGCTGCAATGCGGGGTTCCTGAATTCGAAATAGTATAAATAGGTACTGTCCTGACGGAAATAATAAGGATTGTGTTCAAAGTTCACAGGATTCTCTATATTTCCAAGAAATAATAAGATTCCGTTAGACACATTTCCTTGTAATACTGCTCTTCTGTCCTGATAAGTTTGTGCTGAAAACATATATTATGAATACTTTTTATTTTAAAAGTTTAAAGTTACGATTTTGTACTATTTATAGCTATTTATTCATTAAAATTAAGAATATGTAAAATTTGTATTTTAATATGATATTCAATGTTCATATTTTGCTTAACTTCAGCAATATTTTAACCTTGCTAATCTAATAACCCGGTAAAGCATTCATATTATGATGAAGAGTCTCCAGTTTTCTGTTCCTGCGGACACCAATAAAAGTATCCGCATTCAGGAAGATATAATGCCTAATTTCTATCCTTATTTTCACCGTCATACAGAAACACAGATCATGTGGATTCTTAAAGGGCACGGAACACTGGCCATAGAACAGAATCTCTTTACTTTTGAGGCTGGTGATATTTTCTATCTCGGAGCCAATCAATCCCATGTTTTCAGGGGTAATTTTGAGAAAAACGAAAAGCAGAAGGTTCATGCCATCTCTATTTTCTTTGATCCTCACAAAAAGATTGCTGCATTTTTCGATTTACCTGAATTTGAGAAACTTAAAAATTTCATCGGTCATTCGGAAGTAGGTTTCAGGTAGCAGCCAAGCTTAAAAAAGTATAGCAGAAGATATTGCTGCGCTGCAAAAACAAAAAGGAGTAGATCAGATTATCGATTTTATCAGGATTTTAAATCATCTTATGCAAAACAGACATCTGCATATTCCGTTATCTTCAGAAAAGAAGCTGCCGGATCATATTTCTGATACGGACCAAAGAATTATAGATGCCCAGAATTTTATTAAGAAAAATTTTGCCCAACATAAACTTACCCTTGACCTTATTGCCAAAGAAGCCTGCATGACACCTCAGGCTTTTTGCCGGTCTTTAAAAAACGTACCCGCATTACGTATATCGAATATCTCAATGAACTTCGTGTACAACGGGCCTGCAGACTATTAACTGCCAGTAATATGTACAGTATTTCTTCTGTTGCATTTAACAGTGGATTCAATAGCCTTACCAATTTTAACAGGGTCTTCAAATCCATTATGAAATATTCACCTAAGGAATACCTGAAGCACTACAAAGAGGCTACCATACAGCAATAAAAAACAACATGTTAAAATACGGTTAGAATACATTAAAATATTAACATTTACCGTTTTAAAATTCACCTAGTTTTGAATAAATATTATTTGATATGAGTACAAAACTAAACTGGGAAGGTATTTTTCCTGCTGTATTAACGCCTTTTACAAAAGAGGGTGAGATAGACTTTGAAATGTTTGCTGTCAATACAGAAGCCCAGATTAAAGCAGGAGTTAATGGAATTATCCTTGCAGGAACATTAGGAGAAGCCAGTGCTTTGGAAACAGAAGAAAAATTTGAACTGCTGAAATATGCAAAAAGATAACACAAGGTAGAATTCCTGTTATTCTTAATCTTTCTGAAAACACCACCAGAAATGCAGTGAACTTCGCCAAGAAAGCAAAAGAATTTGGGGCAGACGGCCTGATGCTTCTTCCTCCTATGCGTTACAAAGCCGATAACCATGAGGTTGTTGAATATTTTAAAGCCGTGGCTTCCGCTACCGATCTTCCTATCCTTATTTATAACAATCCTGTAGATTATGGAATTTATGTTTCCCTTGAAATGTTTGAGGAGCTTATTGAATATCCAACGATTCAGGCTGTAAAAGAATCAACAAGAGATTTGGCGAATGTAACCAGAATGATCAACCGTTTTGGAAAAAGGATCAAAATTCTTGGTGGAGTAGATACTATTTGTCTGGAAACCCTGATGCTTGGAGCAGACGGTCTTGTGGCGGGTCTTGTAGATGCGTTTCCTAATGAAACAATGGCCATGTACAACCATGTGAAAGCCAATGAATATGATAAAGCTGTAGCGATCTACAGATGGTTTATGCCATTGCTGGAACTGGATATTCATCCTAAACTTATTCAGTATATCAAACTGGCTGCAACAGCAGAAGGGATAAGCAATCCGTATGTCAGAGCTCCACGTCTTGAACTTCATGGAAAGGAAGCTGAAAAAATTCAAAAAATCATTGAAGAAGGCAGAGCTAATCGTCCCGTATTATTAATTCCAGAACAACAAATATGATGGAAGAAACATCAACACAAAATATTGACAAAAGAATTCAGATGGCTGTTGAAGCCTTTCAATTCTTAAAAACACGACAGTCACTGAACGGGCAGAATTTATGAATGCTGTCGCTGATCAGATTGAAGCTTTGGGAGAAGACCTTTTGGCTATTACTCATACCGAAACTTCATTGCCATTAGCCAGACTTATTGGTGAAAAAACCAGAACTGTAGGACAATGGAGAAGCTATGCCAAAGCCGTTGCTGCCGGAACCTATACGGAATCCAGAATAGACCTTGCCCAGCCTGAAAAACAAAAGGAGATCTTAGAAAATACAATGTAGGCATCGGACCTGTAGTGATTTTCGGAGCCAGTAATTTTCCTTTTGCATTTTCTACTGCGGGAGGAGATACTGCCAGTGCCATCGGGGCAGGCTGCCCTGTCATTATAAAAGCACATCCGGCACATCCTAAGACTTCACAAATGATGGCGGATGCTATCACCGCAGTTGTAAATGCATTTGGATGGCCTGAAGGGATCTTTAGCCATATTACCGGAACATCCTATGAAATCGGAGCTTATCTCACTCACCATAAAGACATCAGAGCAGTTGCGTTTACTGGTTCTTTCCAGGGTGGAAAAGCTCTGTTTGATATTGCCAACAGCCGTGAAAATCCTATTCCTGTATTTGCAGAAATGGGAAGTATCAATCCTGTATTTGCATTTCAAAACTTGCTTGAAAACAAAGCTGAAACATTAGCCAAAGAATATAGTACTTCTTTAACATTAGGAGTTGGACAATTTTGTACCAATCCGGGAGTGTTTATTGCTTTGAAAGGGAAACCACTTGACCATTTTATCAAGGCATTAAAAGAAGAAATTCAAAACATGGCTCCTGCTAAAATGCTTAACAAAGGGATATTTGAAAGTTTTGAAAAAAACAGAAATAGGGCAACACAACAGACAGATGTTGAAATAATTGCTTCATCAGAAGCAGATAATAATCAGGGAAGTGCTTCAGTGATAAAGACAAATGCCGAAACCTTCCTCAATAATCCTGTATTGAGTGAAGAAGTCTTTGGCCCGTTTGGTATTGTTGTAGCGTGTGAAACAGACGAAGAGATAACGAAGATCACCCAGCAGTTAAAAGGGCAGCTAACCATCACCATTGCCGCTACCCATGAAGATGTAAGGGATAATACGATGCTGATCAATCTTCTGAGAGATAAATGCGGAAGATTATTATTCAACGGAATGCCTACAGGAGTTGAAGTTGTGTATGCTATGCAGCATGGAGGGCCGTTTCCTTCCACTACAGACTCCCGTTTTACTTCTGTGGGACCGGATGCTGTTAAACGCTTTGTCCGTCCTATTTCTTTTCAGAATTGGCCGGATGAATTTTTACCGGAAGAGCTAAAGAATGACAACCCATTACAAATCAGCAGAATAGTAGATGGAGCAGTCAATTCAGGATCATTAAAATTACAGACAATATGAACAGAACATTTTTTTGTATAGATTCTCACACCTGTGGATGTCCTGTACGCCTTGTTGCAGGAGGAGCACCCATTTTAAAAGGAAATTCCATGATGGAACGCCGTCTTCATTTCATGAAAGAATACGACTGGATAAGAAAGGGATTAATGTTTGAGCCCCGTGGTCATGATATGATGAGCGGAAGTATTCTGTATCCTCCTGCTGATGAAAATAATGATATCGGAGTTTTATATATAGAAACCAGCGGATGTCTTCCTATGTGCGGACACGGAACAATCGGAACCGTTACCATTGCTATTGAAGAAGGCCTTGTTGTTCCTAAAACTCCGGGAAAATTACGACTTGAAACTCCTGCAGGTCTTATTCTTATTGATTACTTACAGGAAGGAAAAAAAGTAAAATCGGTAAAACTCACCAACGTAAAGTCTTTTCTGTATGCAGAAAATCTGGAAGTTGAATGTCCGGATCTCGGCTTAATAAGTGCTGACGTCGCTTATGGCGGAAACTTTTATGCCATTATAGATCCTCAGGAAAACTTTAGAGACATCTCTGATTTTACGGCCAGCCAGCTCATCCATTATGGAAAACTTATCCGAAAATTACTCAATGAAAAATATGAATTCATTCATCCGGAAATTGAACACATTACCGGATTAAGCCACATTCAGTGGACGGGGAAACCTACAGATCCTAAAGCGAGTGGAAGAAATGCAGTGTTAGTAGGAGAAAATGCTCTGGATCGTTCTCCATGCGGTACAGGAACTTCAGCAAGAATGGCTCAATGGTATGCGAAGGAAAACTGAAGAAAGGGGAAGAATTTATTCATGAAAGCTATATCGGTTCCCAGTTTATCGGGAGAATTGAAGGAAGCACAACTGTTAACGGAAGGCCAGCCATTATTCCGTCAGTAGAAGGCTGGGCCAGAATTACCGGCTATAATCATATTATTATTGATGATGAAGATCCTTATTGGCAGGGTTTTCAGGTAATGTAAACAAGCGTATGGCACAGAATAAAGGAAAAGCACTGATCATCGGTGCAGGAATAGCAGGATTAAGCTCAGCATATTATCTTTTACAGAAAGGCTGGCAGGTGGAAATTCTTGAACAGAATGATCTTACCAACAATTGTTCTTATGGAAATGCAGGAATGATTGTGCCCAGTCATTTTACCCCATTGGCAGCACCGGGCGTAGTTGCTCAGGGAATACGATGGATGTTTGACAGTAAAAGTCCGTTTTATGTAAAACCTTCACTCAATTCCAGGTTGGTATCCTGGGGATTGAAGTTTTGAAACATTCCAATCAGAAACATGTTGATCATTCTGCTGCTGCCATCCGGGATCTTAATCTTGCTAGCAGCAGATTATATGATGAAATTGCCCAAAAAGATGAATTTGATTTTGAGCTCAATCAAAATGGCATTCTAATGCTTTATAAAACAGAGAAAGTAGCAGAAGAGGAGACCGAATTGGCTTACAAGGCAATCAATCTGGGATTACCCGTTGATATTCTGGATCGATCAGAAATTCAGGAAATGGAACCCAATGCCCGGCTGGACGTAATGGGTGGAGTGAATTATAAATGCGACGGTCATATGAATCCCGTGAAACTGATGAAACAAATGATCTCTTATCTTAAAAATAATGGTGTCATTTTTCATACTCAACATCAAGTAACACAGTTTGAAACTTCTGGAAATAATATCAAAACGGTTATTGCCAATGGTAAAGAATTTACGGCAGACCAATATATCATGACGGGAGGCTCATTCTTGCCGGAACTTGCTCAAAAAGCAGGGATTAAAATTCAATTAATGCCCGGGAAAGGATATTCATTCATGCACCAACCGGAAAATCCTCTCAATACATTAGAACATGCCGCCTTATTGCTTGAGGCTAGAGTAGCGGTAACTCCTATGAACGGACAGATCCGTTTTGGCGGAACGATGGAGCTGGCCTCCCATAAGGATAAAATTAATATGAAAAGGGTGGAAGGAATCGTTCAGTCCATTCCTAAATATTTACCCGATTTTCAGGTTAAAACACCCAAAGAATCTGAAATTTGGTTTGGATACAGACCCTGCGCTCCGGACGGTCTTCCGTATTTAGGCAGGTCTTCCCAATTAAAGAATCTCATTATTGCTGGTGGCGGCGGAATGATGGGATTAAGTCTCGGCCCTGTTTTCGGGAAAACGGTCTCCGAAATTGCCAATGACCAAAAGCCAACGGTTGAGACCAAGATATTCAACCCTGAAAGATTTAGTTAAAAACACCACACACCACATAAAGTTAAGCACAAAACAATTTGATTATTCAAATAATTTATTAACAACCAAATCCAAAAATTTATGAAAAAAAATTTAAATTACTAGCACTTGTTTCCCTATTTCCAATAATAGGTTTTGCACAAGAAAAAAGACCTCATGAGTGTAAAGCTGATGAAATGATGAAAAAACATTTTGAGCGGCATCCTGAATCTAAGGCTGAATATGAAAATTTTGAGAAATATACTCAAGATTTCATAAAAAAATGGGTTCAGACAAAAGATCATTGAGTAACAGTATCAAAAACCCAACCTACATCATCCCTGTGGTTTTCCATGTATACGGAGAATCTCAAAGTGATGTAAAAGTAAATTACCAAAAAGTAGTTGACTTACTGGAACAAATCAACTTAAATTTCAATGGAATTAACACTGATTCAAATACTGTAGATCCTGACTTCCAATCCATTAGAAGTTCATTAAGCATTGAATTCCGTTTAGCTAAAATTGACCCCACCGGAAAAGCAACCAGCGGAGTGGTATTTCATCCTTTCAAAGGTGGATATGGCAATGGTGGCGGGTATGATGCACAAATTGGTGCAGATGCCTGGGATAATACAAAGTATATGAATGTGTATATCCAAAATGATCTTTATGCTGATAAAGACCTATATAACTCAGGAGTTGCCTGGTATCCGGATTCATACATGACTTCAGTAAATACAGCCAGAGTTGTTTATAATGGACGTTATATATTCAATGCTGCAGGAACAGTAGCTTCAAATGAGTTTTCTGATACATTCACTCACGAATTTGGGCACTGGCTCAATCTTCAACACACGTTCAATGTTCTTTGTTCAACCGGAAATCCTGGTAATGATGGTGATGGAGTTGCAGACACCCCTGTAGAAAATAATTCTTCCGGATTAGGATGTACAGCTGGCAACAATTGTCTTGGACAGAAAGTAAACGTTGAAAACTATATGGGATACAACGGATCTGCCGGTTGTTATAAAATGTTTACCATTGGGCAGGTCAACAGAATGATAGCCGCATTGAATCATCCTTCAAGAACAAATTTATGGCAACCTGCCAACTAGCAACCGGAGTTGCCAATACTCCGCCTAGGTTAACACTTAACAACAGTACATTTACAGAAAACTTAAACAATAATGGAGCAGTGTCATTAGATGGAACAGTAGCCTCTGCTCCTACATCAACAATTACATTAAATTCAGCAACATTTGCTGTACCAAATGGAACAACTCTTGTTTCGGGAACCCATTTCACATCTTCATTACCAGCAGGACTAGCTGCAAGTATAGTAGTTACAAGCCCTACTACTGCTACACTTACCATAAATGGCGCGGCAACCAGTCATCCAAAAAGTCAGGTCCTGAATTCATCAATTACGTTCCTGAATCCAGCTATAACAGGTGGAGCAGCTTCATTAGGATCAACAACAGCTTTAGCATTAACTTTCTCTTATAAAGATCCTTATAAAATAGTGACCGGAACTCCATTAGAAAGCTATGCCAATCCAACAGCAACAACAGTAACAACCAACTCCGGAGCAACTTGGAAATATTTTATAATTAACCCGGAACTTAGTGATGATGCAGGATATGGCGCCTGGTATTATGCTGCCAATCAGTTAAAATTGGAAACTTATTGGAAAGGATTAGTTTGCGAAACAGGAACCAGAAATATCAGTTTAATTCCAGCCTGTACTACCATCACTAATGCAAATAATATAGGGTATCCACTTGGTACTCCCGGACAACTGGATGTGTATACTCCTACCTATACTACCTGGTCCGGAAAAACAGCTTATGTTGGTTTTAGAAATCAATTCGATGGCTACAGCATTAACGGTTATTTCAAACTGAGTGTGGGGGCAAATGGTTCAAATTATTCTGTAACTGAGTTTGCATACAACACACAACCATTTGGCAGCATCACAACGCCTTGTAATATACTGTCCAATAAAGATATTCCGGCAACAGGCCCGGAAACTTCTGTTTATCCTAATCCGGCTTCTGATGTTTTGAATATTAAAACAAAAGGAGAAATTAAATCAATTACTGTTTATGATTTGTCCGGAAGAAAGATTAACGCCCCGGTTAATGGCCATAAAGTTGATCTTAAAAACTGCCAGAACGGAACTTATTTAATTGATATTGAAACTTCTTTAGGGAAATCCTCTCAGAAATTCATTAAAAATAAGATCAAACGGTATATCGCTAGAAATTTGTCAAACATCCATATTTTACCTGTATTTTTGATATGGTACAGGATTAAGATGAGCTCAATGAGCTCATCTTCTTTTTCAGCAATGATCGGTTTATTTTAAGCCCATTTTTTATATTAAATGGGTATTAAGTCATAATTTCAGATTTATTTACCTAATTTTATTCATGTATTAAATATTTACATTCTATTCATTCCTATGAAATATAAAAATGACACGATCATTATTCGTGAATTTACGCCCGAAGAGCTTCCTTTATTCTCCAATCTTTTTGACAATGAAAACGTTACTCGCTATCTGCCTTACAAAACTCATGAGGAGTATAAAGAAATGTTTGATAAAGCATTGGCAGACTACAAAGAAGGACCATTCAGTAGATGGGGATATTCAACACCCAAACTGATGATTTTGTGGGAATGTGCCTTGCCAGAGTATTTTTGGACAATCCGGAACAGATAGAAATAGGGTATACCTTAGACGAAAATTATTGGGGAAAAGGGCTTGGTACAGAAGTCTGTAAAGCACTTATTGACTATTGCTCCTCACTGAATCATAAGAAAAATATCGTGGCAGTAACCGATCTGGATAATATCGGGTCTCAAAAAGTACTTTTAAAAAGCGGTTTCAGCAGAGTTGAAAATCTTGAGCGAGAAGACAGAGAGCTGGCTTATTTTGTTTTACAGAAAGAGTAAACTTGTGTCTCACATTACAAACGAAGGTCTTGCAATTCCCCTCCTGTGGAGGGGTGGCGAAAATTCAAAGATTTTTTGACGGGGTGGTTCACAGCATCCACATCAAAAACTTCTTCATCACAAAACATTTCATTTATCAGATAATTTATCATAACTTGCGGGAATTATGATGTCGAAACGTTGCAAATATGCGCTTAAAGCAATGGTCAGATTAGCAAGGAATTATAACCAGGGCTTTCTGCCAACTTCCGTTATTGCACAGGACGAAAACATTCCCAAGAAATTTCTGGAACAGATTCTTCTAGAGCTTAAAAGAGCCAAACTTGTCAACAGCAAACAGGGTAAAGTAGGAGGGTATTATCTTTTAAAATCACCCGATGAGGTGTCATTAGCAGATATTTACCGTATTTTTGATGGGCCTATTGCCCTTACCCCATGTGTGTCTTTAAATTTCTATGAAGCCTGTGACGACTGTGTAGATGAAGCAGTCTGTTATCTGAGGAAAGAACTGATGATTGTTCGTGAAAAGACCAGAAAAAGTATGATGGAAGCCACTCTTACTAAGTTTATTACAAAGGAATAAAAATTTTTTATTTAAATTCTACTATTTTGATAGGAGTTATAGAATTTTGTATATATTTGCAAGACTTAATTTCAATAGGATATGGAAAACAATCTGAAAAATGAATTTGAAAAACTTCTGGAAGTTGCTTCAGAAAGCTATTTTCAGGACAATGGATTAGAGGTATTAGCCAACAGATTCCCGGGAAAGGTGATATTTTCCACCAGTTTTAGTTATGAAGATCAGGTAATCACTCATCTGATCAAAAACCTGGATATTGATATTTTTACTCTTGATACAGGCCGCCTTTTTGAGCAGACCTATGAAACATGGACCAATACCAGGGCTTTTTTCAAAAAGAGATCAAAACCTATTATCCGGATACGGAAGAATTGAAAAAATTTGTCACAGAAAACGGACCTGACTCATTTTATCAGTCTGTAGAGCAGAGGAAAGCATGCTGTACCATCCGAAAGGTTCATCCTTTAAGAAAAGCACTGGAAGGCTATGAAGTCTGGATCACAGGTCTGAGATCTGAACACTCTGCCAACAGACAGAATATGCCTCAATTAGAATGGGATCCGGATAAGATCATAAAATTTCATCCCATCCTTCACTGGACGACGGAACAGGTGACAGCGTATGTTAAAGATCATCATTTACCTTACAATCACCTTCATAAAAAGGATTTGTAAGCATAGGATGTGCTCCCTGCACCAGAGCAATCAAAGAAGGGGAAGATTTCAGAGCCGGCCGCTGGTGGTGGGAAGATGCCAACAAAAAGGAATGCGGTCTACATATTCATCAATAAAAAGAAACAATGTCAATACAACAATTAAATTACTTAGATCAGCTGGAGTCAGAATCCATTTATATTTTAAGAGAAGTTGCGGGACAGTTTGAACGCCCGGCTTTGCTATTCAGTGGAGGAAAAGACAGTATTGTACTCGCTCACCTGGCAAGAAAAGCATTTCTTCATGGGAAAATCCCTTTTACATTTGTACATGTAGATACCGGACACAATTTCCCTGAGGTATTGGAATTCCGTGATCAGCTGGTAGATCAGCTGAATGTGAATCTCGTAGCAAGAAAAGTTGAGGATACCATAAAAAGTAAAAAGTTAACCGAATCTAAAGGAAAATTCCCAAGCAGAAACTGGCTTCAGACCTACACTTTATTAGACACCATAGAAGAATTTGAATTTGATGCCTGCATCGGAGGAGCCAGAAGAGATGAAGAAAAAGCAAGAGCAAAAGAAAGAATCTTCTCCGTTCGTGATGAATTCGGGCAGTGGGATCCCAAACTTCAGCGTCCTGAGCTTTGGAATATCTTCAACGGAAAAATCCATAAAGGAGAAAATGTAAGAGTTTTCCCTATCAGCAACTGGACAGAGCTTGATATCTGGAATTATATCCGCAAAGAAAAAATTGCATTGCCATCCATTTATTTTTCGCATGAAAGGGAGGTGGTAGACCTTAACGGACAATGGCTGGCGAATTCACCTTATGTGCTTTTAGAACCGGGAGATATTGTTGCCACCAAAAAAATACGCTACAGAACGGTAGGAGATATGACCTGTACTGCAGCCGTAGAATCCAGCGCAGCTACAATAGATGCCGTAATCGAAGAAATTGTTGCCACCAGAATTTCCGAAAGAGGAGAAACCCGTATCGATGACAGGGTAACGGAAGCGGCCATGGAAGACAGGAAAAAGGAGGCTATTTTTAGATAAGCAATCAGCATTGAGTAATAAGTAATCGGATACACCGTATTTACTACTTAAACATCAAAATATTACTCATTGCCCATTACTCATTATTTATAACAAAAATCGGATGGATATATTAAGATTTATAACAGCAGGAAGCGTAGATGACGGTAAAAGTACCCTTATCGGAAGACTGCTTTACGATAGCAAAAGTATTTTACAGGACCAGTTGGAAGTACTTGAAAAACATTCTAAAAATAAAAATGAAGACGGAGTAGACCTTGCCCTTTTAACGGATGGTCTGCGTGCAGAAAGAGAGCAGGGAATCACCATTGATGTTGCCTACCGCTATTTTTCAACCGCAAAAGAAAATTTATCATTGCTGATGCTCCGGGCCATGTACAATATACCCGGAATATGATTACCGGAGCATCCAATTCCGAACTGATGGTCATTCTTGTCGATGCAAGAAAAGGAGTGATTGAGCAGACCAGGAGACATTCTATCATCGCTTCATTATTAAAACTAAAAAAGTAGCCGTAGCCATCAACAAAATGGATATGGTAGATTATTCGGAAGAAGTCTTTGAAACCATAAAGTCTGACTATGCCAAAATAGCAGAAAATCTTGGACTGAATGACGTAAGCTATTTCCCAATCTCAGCACTGAAAGGAGATAATATCGTCACCACATCATCCAGAACAGAATGGTATCAGGAAAATCACTTCTGGAATATCTTGAGGAGGTAACTTTACACGAAGAAAAAAATAACGGTAGCCGTTTTCAGGTGCAGTATGTCATCCGCCCTCAGACAGAAGATCTGCATGATTACAGAGGGTATGCAGGGCAGATTCTGAGCGGTACATTCAAAAAAGGAGATGAGATTCAGATTCTTCCGGCAGGTTTAACCAGTGAGATCTCTAAAATTGAAATTCATGGCGTAGAAAAAGAGGAAGCGTTCGAAGGTCAGCCGGCTGTTATTCATATCACACACGATCTGGATATCAGCAGAGGAGATCTTTTGCAACCGGAGAAGAGCTTCCTGCCGTAGAAAAAGATCTGGAAGTTCTTCTGTGCTGGCTTGATCAGAAACCGCTTCAGCCCGGCAATAAATACCTGCTGCAGCAAAACAGCAGACTGGTAAAAGCCATTGTGAAAGAGGTAGACTATAAAATCAATGTCAATACGCTTAACCGTGAACCTATAGAAAGTGAAATCAAACTTAATGAAATTGTAAAAGTTACGCTGCGAACGGCACAACCTTTGGTCTATGACAGTTTTATCAATAATAAAACAACAGGGTCTGCAATTTTGGTAGATGAAACTTCTAATTCAACTGTTGCAGCCTGTATAATTCAATAGAAAAAATGGCAATTTCCGATAATTTAATTGAAAAAATTCATCAAAGCAAAAGTAACAATACCCACGGATTCTTTGATAAAGTGAAGACTAAGAAATGGGTAAAAGACCTCTATGAAGTTCTTTTTCTTCCACAGAATGACAATACGGAAGATCACCTGAAGAAAAGTTTTGAAACCCTGCAGGAAACATTTTCCTCCCTTATTGATGCTGTAGCAGAAACCCAGGAAGATACGGAAGAACAGGTGAACCTGTTTTTTAAAGCCTTACCCGTTCTGTATGATCAATTGGTGCTGGATGCAAAATCAATCCTGGAATTTGATCCGGCTGCAGAATCTCTGGAAGAAGTATATCTTGCCTATCCCGGATTTTTTGCAACCTATGTTTACCGTATTTCGCATCAGCTTTGGGAGCAGAAGGTCAGGATACTGCCCCGTGTCATTTCGGAATACGCTCACAGCAAAACCGGTATAGACATCCATCCCGGAGCCACAATCGGAGAATCATTCTTCATTGATCACGGAACAGGAATCGTCATCGGGGAAACAACCGTTATCGGAAACCATGTTAAAATTTACCAGGAGTAACCCTCGGAGCTTTAAATGTTTCCAAAGAAAAGGCCAACCAGAAAAGACATCCTAATATTGAAGATGATGTGATTATATATTCGGGAGCAACTATTTTAGGAGGAAATACAACAATAGGCAAAGAAAGTGTCATAGGAGGAAATGTATGGATCACTCAGGATGTTCCGGCCAATTCTCTGGTTTACCATAAAAGTGAAATAAAAATAAAAGATAACAGCTCCCTGCCGGAATCTTTAACCTTCGTTATTTAAAATAGTAAAAAATAAAAATTATATTGATATGAAATTTCAGAATGCATTAGAAACAATCGGAAATACTCCCATTGTAAAGATCAATACATTGTTTAGCTCAGATCATAAAGTCTGGATCAAGCTTGAAAAAAACAATCCCGGCGGAAGCATTAAAGACAGAATTGCACTGGCAATGATTGAGGATGCAGAAGCAAAAGGACTTTTAAATAAAGACAGTACCATCATAGAGCCTACCAGCGGAAATACAGGAATAGGACTGGCATTGGTTGCTGCAGTAAAAGGATACAAGCTTATTCTGGTAATGCCGGAAAGCATGAGTATTGAACGTAGGAAGATCATGGAAGCTTACGGAGCTGAATTTGTTCTTACTCCAAGAGAAAAAGGAATGAAAGGAGCTATTGAAAAGGCCAATGAATTAGCTGAAGAAACACCCAATTCGTGGATTCCGAGACAGTTTGACAACCCTGCCAATGTACAAGTACATGTAGAAACCACTGCTCAGGAAATTTTAAATGATTTCCCGGACGGGCTGGACTACATCATTACAGGAGTCGGAACCGGAGGACACATCACCGGAATTGCAAAAACGGTAAAAGAAAAATATCCCAACGTAAAAGTATTTGCCGTAGAACCGGAACTATCTCCCGTACTAAGCGGAGGAAGCCCTGCACCACACCCGTTACAGGGATTGGGAGCCGGATTTGTTCCTTCTATACTGGACATCACCCTTTTAGACGGAGTTATCACAGTAGGAAAGGACGAAGCCTATCAATATGCCATCGATGCTGCAAAAAAGAAGGCCTTTTTGTAGGAGTTTCTACAGGAGCAGCTTTGGCAGCCATTGCAAAACATTTACCTGAAATACCATCTAACGCTAAAATCCTTACCATCAATTATGATACCGGAGAAAGGTATCTTTCTGTAGAAGGACTCTTCTAAATCCTTAACTAACAAAGACTTCAATGAAAACAAATATAAAATCACCAAAGGTTTACCTTATCGGTGCAGGGCCGGGCAACCCTGAACTGATTACCGTAAAAGCAGTAAAAGCCATCTCTCAAGCAGATGTCATCTTATGTGACCGCCTTGTAAGTCCTGAGATTCTGGAAACTTACGCCAATGACAATACAGAAGTGATCTACGTAGGCAAAGAATGCAGCAAAAATGCATCTACTCCCCAATCTCATATCAATACCTTAATGGTGGAGTATGCCCGTCAGAATAAAACCATTGTAAGGCTCAAAGGAGGTGATGTTTCCATATTCTCCAATATTCTGGATGAACTGCAGGCATTAAAGCATAATCATATTCCTTATGAGATTATTCCGGGAATTACAGCAGCTTTAGGAGCAGGAGCTTTTGCAGGGATGCCTTTAACAGCAAGAGGATATTCAACTTCTGTACGGTTTCTCACCTATTATAAGTCAGAAATCCTTGATGAAAATTACTGGAAAGAACTTGCTGTAACCGGTGATACCCTTGTTTTCTATATGTCGAAAGGAAATCTTATGGCTCTTGTAGAGAAGTTCAATGAACTTGGAATCTCTGCCGACAAAAAAATCGCAGTGATCGAACAGGCTACAACTCCTTATCAGAAAGTGTATACCTCTTCTTTTGATGATTTTAATAGCCGTTTTGGCAACAAAAACTTCGCCTCACCATCATTGGTCGTGATTGGCAGGGTGGTCAATTTGCATGAAGAGTTTTCATGGCTGGAAAATGCTGAGCAGGAAGGTCTTTATTTTAAATCGGTAGAAAACGGAAGTCTGATCCCAACCACTCAAAATTTCTTTGAATATGCTGTCTGAAACTAAATTAAATGTATTAAAACAAATATCCGGTGATCTTTCCCGTGATGAAGCGATATGGGCGAGCGGATATTTAGCAGGTATTGTCGGAGGAACATTATCAACGGCGACACTTCCGCCTCAGCAACAGGATATTCCTGTACAGAATGCCGTGAAAAAAATAACCCTGGCATACGGTACGGAAACCGGGAACAGTAAAAAACTCGCTACCGCTCTGGCAACTATTGTTAAGAAAAAGGACTGCAGGTAAAACTGGCTGATCTTTCCCAATACAAACCCAAAGATTTGGCGAAAGAAGAGTTCTTTTTGTAGTCATCAGCACTCAGGGAGAAGGTGAGCCGCCAGCTTTAGCCAAAAAGTTCTACGATTATATTTATGAAAATGAAATTAATCTCAGTGGATTAAAATATGGAGTACTGGCTTTGGGAGACAGCAGTTATCCTCTGTTCTGCCAAACTGGAAAGATGTAGATTCACGCTTTGAAATATTGGGAGCCCAGCGTATCATTCCATTAAAGAAATGTGATATTGATTACGAGCAGGAAGCTTCTCATTGGATAGAACATGTATTCGAAACGGTTAATAAAAATGCTGCTCAGAGTACAAAAAATGTTTCAGCTCAAAAGGTTTCTACCGGAAGAAAAAAATTCAGGGAAAAGTTTCGGCGATCATCAACCTGAATGATATTACTTCTGAAAAAGAAACCTACCATATAGAAATTGAAACGGAAGATAGCATTGTCTACCAACCTGGTGCGGCTTTAGGTATCATCCCGTTCAATTCAAAAACTGTAGTGGATGAAATTATTACATTGACAGGTATTGATCCGAAGAAACACATTGAAACGGCAAAAATTACGGGCAGCGTAGAAGATCTTTTATACAAACATCTTAACATCAGCTATCTGCTAAAGTCCGTAGTGGCACAATATGCCAGAATAACAGGACATTCCATACCGGAAGTTCGTTTAAGCCTGCTTGATCTTCTGAGAATTTATCCGGTTAAAAATGCTGAAGAATTTGAAGAAGTCCTTCAGATTCTGACAGGTCAGGCTCCCCGGCTGTATTCCATATCTTCTTCTCCGGAAGCTCATGGAGATACAGAAATTCATATCACAGTAGCTAAGTCGGAGTTCTTTATTGATCATCAGAAGCATAACGGATTGTGCAGTGGCCTTCTTAGTGAATTCAAAGAAGGAGAAGAGATAGAGTTCTACATTCAGGAAGCAGCACATTTTAAATTGCCGGAACCCGATAAAGATATTATTATGATCGGACCCGGAACAGGGATCGCTCCTTTCAGATCATTCCTCTGGGAACGTGATGCCATAGGAGCAGAAGGCAGAAACTGGCTCTTCTTCGGAGACCGGAATTTCGTCTCGGATTTCCTTTATCAGGCGGAACTTCAGGATTTTCTTAAAACCGGCAGTCTGGCGCATCTGGACCTTGCTTTTTCCAGGGATACGGCAGACAAAATATATGTTCAGCACAGACTGGAGCAAAAAGCTCAGGAAATTTTCCACTGGCTTGAAGGAGGAGCAACTCTATATGTATGCGGAACTAAAGAGCCCATGAGCCGGGATGTGGAAAAAACACTCCTGGATATTATTCAGAAGGAAGGAAAACGCAGTAAAGAAGAAGCCGTTCATTATCTGGAAGACCTGGAACTCAGTGGCAGATATGCGAAAGATGTGTATTAAACAATATCAGATTTGTAAAAATTAAAAAGAAAAAAATTTATGAGCAATAAAGATAACCTTTCCCCGGTAGAAAGGATTAAAACCAGTAGTAACGGGCTCAGAGGATCTTTAAAAGAGCCTTACTGATAATTTTACCGGAGCCATAAGGGAAGATGATCAGACTCTGATTAAATTTCATGGAATGTACCAACAGGACGACAGAGACCGAAGGGAAGAGCGTGTCTCTAAAAAACTGGAATGGCTGTATTCTTATATGATCAGACTGAGGCTTCCCGGTGGCTTTTTAACTCCGGAACAATGGGTAGGATTGAATGAAACCGCTGAAGATTATTCTACGGGAACCATAAAGATTACCACCAGACAGACGATTCAGCTGCATGGAATCTTAAAATCTCATTTAAAACCCACCATTCAGAGTTTCAATCTTCAGCATCTTGATTCCATTGCGGCTTGTGGGGATGTCAACAGAAATGTGACCTGTACCGCCAATCCTTCCGAATCGCCATTACATCAGCAGGCATATGAGCTGGCAGGCAAGATAAGTGAAATGTGTCTTCCAAAAACCCAGTCTTATTATGATATCTGGATAGATGATGAAAAAATTGTTGACAGAAAGGCTGAAGATCCCTTTATATCAGGACAGATACCTTCCGAGAAAACTGAAAATAGGGATCGCAGTTCCTCCCAATAATGATGTAGATGTCTTCATCAATGATATTGCTTTGATCGCCATTATTGAAAACAATCAGATCGTCGGTTACAATATTGCAGCAGGAGGAGGATTAGGGGCCACTCACGGTAATGAAGCCACTTACGCACGTCTTGCATCCATTCTTGGGTTTGTAGATACCGAAGAAAAAGTATTGAAGGCGGTCTATGAGATCATTACGGTTCAAAGAGATTTCGGAAACAGAAGTGACCGAAAATTATCAAGATTAAAATACACGATTGATAAACTTGGTATCGATCAGTACAGAGCCGAAGTGGAAAAAGAACCGGGTTCAGCTTTGAGCCGGCCAGAGAGTTTAAATTTGAACAAAGAAAAGACCGTTACGGGTGGATCAGGAATCATGAAGGGAAATGGTTTTATACCCTGTTCGTAGAGCACGGAAGAGTTCTTAATACTCAGGAATATCCATTGAAAGCCGGATTACTCAAGATTGCCCAGACTGGTAAAGCCAATTTTCGTTTTACCTGTAATCAGAACCTTATTCTGGCTGATATTGATGAAAAAGATAAACCTGAAATTGAACATATTTTAAAAGAATACGGAATTTTGGATTATACCAATGGAGCAAGCGCCTTACGTAAAAACTCTGTTGCGTGTGTTGCCCTGAATACCTGTTCACTGGCATTAGCGGAGGCACAGCGTTATCTTCCTTCTCTGGTCACGAAAATAGAACCTATCCTTGAAAAATATGGTCTGCAGGAAGAAGATATTACCATCCGTATGACCGGCTGCCCTAATGGCTGCGGAAGATCTCCTAATGCTGAAATCGGGTTTGTGGGAACTGCCTATGGGAAATACAACCTGCACATCGGTGGCGACAGATTAGGAATGCGTCTTAATACAAAATATAAAGAAAATCTCGGCGAAGAAGAGATTCTTGCCACTCTGGATGAGCTTTTCGGGATTTATGTACAAAAAAGACTTGCAGAGGAAACTTTTGGTGATTTTTCATACCGTTACTTACATACCTTAAATTAATTATATGGCTAATTTTCATTATGATCTGAAAAAAACAAAAAAACTCAACCCCTTCTTTTAGGCAAACGAATGTGCATGTGTTGTTGATTCTCAGATAACAATACATACAAAGCTGTTTGAAATTTTTGACCCATTATGGAAGTTGAGTAAACTGTCATTGCAAACCGAAGGTGAAGCAATCTCAGCTATTCTATTAACGGCTTAAACCACCCCGTCAAAAATTCTTTGAATTTTCGCCACCCCTCCATAGGAGGGGAATTTTAAGCCTCTCAACTGTAATACTAAACAATATTGAAAACTTTCATTATAGAAGTTCAGACAGCTTCATTCTCAACCTTAAAATGAAGATAAATGAAAAACAAAAAACAGGGGAAACTTTTACCAAAAACAGGCATTATCGCCTTTACTTTTCTATTTTTAACCTGGCAGAAGCCCAGCAGCAGCTTATAGAATTAAGCGGAATCATCAAAAACACAGGAACCCGGAAAGGTCTGGATTCTGTAAAAGTACAGATCGAAAATACGGAAGATACCTCATTCACAGACCCGCTTGGAAATTTTAAAATAAGAACAAGGGTAACCATTCCGTTCCGGCTTGTTATCAATAAAGACGGGTATACTCCACAAACCGTTGAAGTTCTTTCTCCTTCCAGTAAAATATCTGTTGGGCTGAATCCTCAGAATACTATTATTGATGCAGTGGTCATTTCAGCATCCAGAACTCCTGAAAAAATATTAAGATCTCCTATAGCCATTGAAAAGATTGATATCAGAACGATCAGGAAAGCCCGGCCGCTTCCTTTTATGAAACCCTCGAAAACGTAAAAGGATTACAGCTGCTCACTTCCAGCCTTACTTTAAAGATTCCGAATTCCAGGGGATTCAATTCGCCTAATAATTTCAGGTTTATGCAGCTGGTAGATGGGGTAGATGTACAGTCTGCAACGCTGGGAGTTCCATTAGGAAATGCCATAGGACCTACAGAGCTCGATATTCAGTCTATGGAAGTCACTCCGGGTGCCGCTTCTGCCCTCTATGGAATGAATGCCATCAACGGCCTGGCAAGTCTTCAGACCAAAGATCCGTTTACTTCTCAGGGATTAAGTGTTTATTTCCGGGAGAGGAGTCAATCATGTGGATAATATCAACCATAAAATAAGTTCATTGGGAGAAAGTGCCCTCAGGTTTGCCAAGGTTATTCATAAAAATTGGGCTGTAAAGATCAATGCATCTTACTTCAGCGGGACAGACTGGCTTTCCAATAATCTTACCGACCAGAATCCCAATTCACTCGTTACCGCCAATCCGAATTTTTCATTACAGAACAATCCGGCCGAGGATCTATGGAATAAATACGGTGATGAAAGGAACAACAGGGTTGCTGTAAAAGTAGACTATAACGGGAAACCCACCACGTTTAATGTTTCCAGGACCGGTTATCTGGAAAAAGATCTTGTAAGCCCGGAAGTTAAAAATATTAAGTTTGATGCGGGATTATACTATCGTTTCGGAGATCAGTGGAAAGCCTCCTACGTTTACCGTTACGGATTATTGGACGGAACATTTCAGAGAGGGAATAAAATTCGTTTACAAAACGCTACGGTGCAAAACCATAAGGTAGAACTTACAGGAAAGGAACTTACTTTCAGGGCATATGTTTCTATTGAAAACACCGGAGATTCCTACAACTTGAAACCATTGGCAGATAATCTGGATCTGACGAATCTATCAAATGCCAACTGGAGAAATATATTTCAGGCCACATTACAGAACAATATCAATGCAGGAGTAAATCTTAATGATGCTTTTATTATTGCCCGCCGGGAAGCCGATAAAAATAGGGTAGTACCCGGAACAGCTGCCTTTGAGCAACTCAAAAATACCATTATCGGAATCAATAACTGGGATTCTGCCAATGCAGGAATTGCAGGGGCTCCGGCAACAGGAGGAGCTAAGCTTGAACAGAAATCCCGTTTTTACCAGACTGAATTAACGTATGACTTCAGCAGATTTGTGAAAATATTCAATCTCCTTGCCGGAATCGATTACCGTTTGTACAGCATTACCCCTGACGGTAATAATTTTGTTGATTTTAACAGACCTGTCAATGAAAGAAATATCCCTTTACCCAACGGTACATTTGGCAAAGATGTGATTTACCAGAAATATGGAGCTTTTGCCCAGATTACAAAGCTTTTCTTTGATGATAAATTAAAGTTAAACGCTGCTTTGCGTATCGACAGAAATCCGGAGTTTGAAGCCAAGCTGAATCCGAGGATAAGCATTGTATATTCTCCTGTAAATCAACATAATTTCAGAGCCTCTTTTCAAAACGGGTACCGTTTTCCTTCATTATTTGAAGCCCTTTCATTCGTGAATAACGGAAATGTAAGAAGAGTAGGCGGACTTTCAAAAGTGAACGACGGACTAGGATATCTGGAAAATTCATATACCTTAGCATCCATCGACAGGTTTACCGCCGCCGTGAATGCTGATATGGACGGAGGAAAAGCCAGAGCCAGGCAGCCCAGGATAATAAACAGCTTTTAGCCGTTGCCAGTCTTCAGAAACTACAGCCGGAAAAGATCAATTCATTTGAAATAGGATATAAATCAGTTTTCTTTAATAATAAACTGGTACTGGACTGGGATTTCTACTACAATATCTATGAAGGTTTCCTCGGACAGGTAGAAGTTGCTGTACCGAAAAACAGCCAGGTAGGAAGTAATACAGCCATTCTCGCTATGCTTGACAGAAGTAAGCAGGACCGCTACAGAGTATATACCAACAGTAACAGCACCTACAAAAGCTATGGAACTTCATTGGGCGTACGGTATAATGTGACAGGAAACTATAATATCAATACCAATGTTTCTTATAATGATCTTGCTTCCAGCAATACTTCAGATCTGTTCATTACCGCATTCAATACTCCAAAATGGATGGTGAATGTGAGTGTAGGAAACAGGGAAATCTTCAAAAATATAGGATTCACATTAGTGGCAAGATGGCAGAGTGGTTTTATGTGGGAAAGCCCTTTAGCTTCGGGAGCAATTCCAGCTTATTATACTATTGATGCACAGGCTACCTGGAAGCTTCCGGAGATTCATGCCAATATAAAGGTGGGGGCAACCAATCTTCTCAACAGACGTTACTTCCAGTATGCAGCAGGGCCTGAAATCGGAGGTTTATATTATCTCGCTTTTACGTATGACTTAAAATTATGACCAGGATGAGTAATTCATTATACCCCGTATTTTTAAAACTGGAAACTCTTTCTCTGCTTATCATCGGAGGGGGCAAAGTGGCACTCGAAAAATTAGAATCCGTACTTGGCAATTCTCCGGAAACCTCTATAAAACTGGTCGCCAGAGAGATTATTCCAGAAATAAGGGAGCTTCAAAATCAATTTCCGGATATCAAACTCTATGAAAGAGCTTATCATGATCATGATTTTAACGATATCGACCTAGCTATTATAGCCGTTAATGATATTGAATTGGCAACAGAGATCCGGACAAAAGCACAGCAGAGGAATGTACTGGTAAATATTGCAGATAAACCTGATTTATGTGATTTTTATTTAGGATCTGTTGTAAAAAAGGAAGCCTTAAAATTGCTATCTCTACCAACGGAAAATCTCCTACTATTGCCAAACGGTTAAGAGAGACATTCACAGAAGCCATCCCGGACGAAATGGATCTTGTTCTGGACAATATGCAGAACATCCGCCAGCAGCTGAAAGGAGATTTCGATTATAAGGTCAGAGAACTGAATAAAATCACCACACAATACCTGTCTGACGGAACGCCTTCTCCAAAACCGGATCTGGAGATCGAAAAGCTGATCAACATTACTAAAACAGCCCAGAGAAGAGCCAATATTTACCTGGCAATCATAGGATTGATGATTTTCTTCGGAATATTCGGGCTTGTAGTGTACCAGTTCAATCTTTCCGGTGACATTCAGCAGTTTCTCAGTAAAGACGGTCATATTTTTTACTGGATGCTGTTTGCCGGTTTTATGGCAGAAATTGTAGCCGGATCAATGGGAATGGGCTATGGCGTTATCTGTACAACCATACTGCTCTTGCTGAATGTACCGCCTCCGGTTGTGAGTGCAAGCATTCATTCTGCAGAATCTTTCACCACTGCAGCCGGAGGATTCAGTCATTATAAACTGGGAAATGTTAATAAGAAAATGGTTTGGGTTTTGTTTCCGCTCGCTATCGTTGGTTCTATTATCGGAGCCTTAACTTTATCGCATTACGGAGAACATTATGCCCATATTGTAAAACCTGTTATTGCATGTTATACGCTATATCTTGGACTCAATATCCTTAAAAATGCATTCAAAGACAAAAAAGGAATGCTGTAAAAAGCAAACGCAGGACCAACCTGAGAGTATTGGGATTCATCGGAGGCTTTATAGATTCCTTTGCAGGCGGTGGCTGGGGCCATTGGTAACGGAACACTGATCAAAGAGGGAAGGATTCCCCGGTATGTGGTAGGCAGCTCAACAGTGGCTAAGTTTTTACTGACCGTCACCAGTGCCGTCACCTTTATCTTCACCATCGGAATCCACCATTGGAATATTGTATTAGGTCTTCTGCTGGGAGGTGTTTTTACAGCGCCGTTTTCTGCGATGCTTACCTCAAAACTTCCCACGAGAAAGATGTTTGTGGTAGTTGGAATAGTGGTGATCCTGATGAGTATGGTTACTATTGTCAAATCGCTGTTTTTATAAATGGTTTAACCACAAAAGTCACAAAAGTTTTTGAACACTTAAGTTATTTGAAGTGACAAACAAACCGCTGATAAGTCCACAGAAGTTTCATGAAAATCTTTGATTTTCATCTTAAGTGTACTGAAATTATGCAGGATCATTTTTAAACTTCTCAAGTGAACTAAAGTGTTTTAAAAAATCACAAAAATCCTGAACACTTAAGTTATTTGAAGTGACAAGCTTTACGTATAGAAAGTACACTTAAGGTTTGAAAATCTCTGATTTTCTTCTTTTAAACCATTAAAAGTGGTTAAGAAGATAAGAATATTAAGACAGAGCTTCGCTTTAAGAATTACAACTTAAAAAATCTTTGATTTTCATCTTAACTTACCTTAATACCTTAACTCTTCTTAATGGTTTAAAAATATAGTTAACTGCATTTGAAAATCTTGATTTTACCTTCAATTTCTTAATGGAAAAAATGTCTAACTTTAATCCTATGAAAACAAGTGCCGGTATTTTACTGTTTAAGAAAGAAAAAAATGATCTGTATTATTTTCTGGTACATCCCGGCGGACCATTCTGGAAAAATAAAGATGAAGGAGCATGGTCTATTCCGAAAGGAGAAATACTTCCCGATGAGGATCCCTTAGAGCGTGCCCTCACCGAATTTCAGGAAGAAACCGGAACAGCCTTAACGGAAGGGGTATTTACTGAATTGCAGCCTGTCAAGCAGAAGAAAGGAGGAAAAACAGTTTATGCATGGGCTCGGGAAGGAGATCTTGAAACTTCCGGTCTTTACAGCAATACTTTTTCTATGGAATGGCCTCCCAAATCCGGGAAAATGATTGACGTTCCGGAAGTAGATCAATGGGAATGGTTTATCTCCGCAGAAGCCAGAAAAAGATCAACGCTGCACAGCTTGCCCTGATCATGGAACTGGAAGAACGATTGAATGAATGAGGTTGTTATTTTAATTAATTCCTCATATTTAGCGTATAAATACTGAATCAGATGCCATGAAAAGTGCTTACTTTTAATCCGTAACACTTAAAACCAGAACCATGAAAAAATTAAACAGAAAATCTTTGAAAAACATTACTGGAGAACTCGGGATAGAACTGAACCTTCCTCTTCCTGTAGGAGTCTGCCTGGGAACCTTATTTCTTTATGCCCTCCGCATTCACATTGCAGAGCAGATGAAAGATGTTATCCGGATGTTGCGGGGCCTTGTATCAATGGGCTGTGTCCTGCAGGTTATTCCTGCCGTAACGGAGAATGTGTCAGATAAAATTATTGAATTTAAAATGCCTTTATCAGTATTTGATAAAGGCATTTTTATTTTGTATTATTTACGGTCAATTTATAATTTCACTTTGATACCGATCACTTGTAAGGCATTTGATGTCAGGTAAATATCATCAAAAACAGTAAGCGATTCCACATCGTCAAACCCAGCCGGCAACAGGTCGGTTTTATTGAAGGACAATTCTATGGAAGGATCATACGAAGCCACAATCCTAACCTTTGAATAGCCATTGTAATCTACTTTAAAGCCTTCAAACATACAATGCTGTTCAGCTTTCTGATATTCTGCATATTCTTCAAAACCGGCTGTAGTAGTCCTTTTTCCGTCATTATGTTCAAGCGATTTCCATGAAATGTAATTCTTAGGCTCTTTCAATACGTTTCCGTTTTCATCTACAGGAACAAACATCCCCAGATGAAGGGATTGTTTCAGAAATTTCGCATAGTTCTTCATCAAACTTAATATCTGAAGATCGGCATATCCTTCGTTCGAATAATATTCAATAACGAAAGTAGTCATCGGTATCAGCTTGTGTGAAGCATCAGTCGGCATAATTGGTCTTTGTCTTTTTTGGGCGAAAATAATATTTTTATTTGCTTTACCCAACGGAATAGCATGATTTGGATGGAATTTATACCGATTCTGAATAACAATAACTCCGGAATATCTGTTATTTTCCTGCAGTTTTGAAGGACAGTAATGTAATTTTAAATCATATCGATCTTAATTTTTATTACATTTAGAAAATACAATTTCAAATCACATAGCATGACAAATTCTGAAGACTTTTTATCTGTTTTGGAGTCTGATACTGAAGTGTTTGGCACCGAAATAGCAGAGCAGGTAGCCGATAAGCTGGAAAAAGGTTTCTTTCTGGGATACCGCCACCGTGATTATTGCGGTATGGCCATGAGCTACAGTGCAGAACAGCATTTCCTTTATGGCGAATTATATGACGGAATAGACTTTTCGTCTCCTCAGGTATTTAAAAGCAGAAATTCATTTGTAGAATGGCTTTCTTCACAGTCCACGGCATCTCTGGCCCGGCTGGATGCTAATGAATTTTATCAGGGGAATCAGATCATTACGAGAAAACGCCTTTTGGAATTTATCAATGAACGATCACCGGTTTAACGAGAATAGGTCTGAATATTCTTCCAATTATTAAATTATTATCATGAAAAAGCTCAATATTCGTTTTGTTAAAAACATTGAAAGAAAGTTTAGGTTTCCCGTATCTTTTAAGCCTATGAATAGCTCTTTTATCTGTTTATTGATGGTTTTTATTTCCTGTAAACCTGATCCTGCCGCTGTAACCAAAACTTCCCAAAAGTCTGCAAAAACTACAGATTCTCTTTGCTGGAAAGATTTCCGATATGGTGAACTTCCTCCCGTAGGAGCTTATGATGCTATTGACAGCCTGGTCAAAAAATGGGTTTATGCTATGAACGCATTGAAGCCGGATGTGAAATTACAGACAGCATGAAAAACCTGAAGAAGCAGTATGAGGCTTCAAATGAGCTGTATTTTGAAAGTCTTGAAAAGAAACTGGGAAAGAACTGGAAACAGGATTTTGATAAAGAACTTCATACATTAGACAGCATCAACTGGATAAGGATTAAACGGGAAATGGATTCTCTGAACTGGAACCAGACCCACTAAATTTTATTTGCGGTTTGTTTATATAATGAAGAAGCGGTGCCTGAAGCATTTAATTTAAAAACATTATCTTTACGTACACCAAAAATTATTAATATGTCATTCATTACACCAGAAGGAGCCAGGAAGGCTCAGTTAGATTCATCAGAAAGGAAACCTGTGGCCAATGCGCTGCTTGCAGGATCAGAAAACATTTCAAAATACAACAGCGGAGTATGTCATGATGTAGTAGCCTATGCACTTTATATGTATGGTGCAAAAATAAGTCCTTCAGAGCTTGCCGTGTCTGTAGGACAGGGATGGCTAAACAAGTTTAATTATTTCGGAGGCGATAAATGGGACGGATATTCCATTATCCCAAAAGGAAAAGCTATCGGCTTCTACAGACTTGTTGATAAAACATTCTTCCATTCAGCCATTACTACAGGGCATATGAATGATATCCGTTCTGTAAACGGATTCTCTCTGGGATCTGCATGGTCTGTGCCTGTGGATATGAAATGGGTTTTAGGAAAGAAAAATGAAGATGGAACCTTCAACTATGACGGAACCAAAATAGAAGTCTATATCTCGCCTTTATAGCAGATATAAAAAAATAAAACCTCCTTAGATTTGTAAGGAGGTTTTTTTATTGTCAAAAGGCATATTGTCTCATCATGCTGATATTATATTCTCTTAGCAGCCATATTCTACATAAACTATTGCCTGATCTTTAAGGCTAAAACTTATTCCTATATCACTCAGGAAATAATCTGAAAAAGTAATGTCAGTTACAATGGTTTCATCATTCTCAATATAAATAGATACATCCATTATGTCCAATCCGTCAAACCATCGTTTTCCAACGTTCTCCATTTTATTATCAAAATCGGACCTGTTATAAAAATCAATCAGGTCATTCTCTATTTTCCCTAACCATTCTATCTGGGATATAAGTTTGTATACCCAATCTGATTCAATAGATTTTTGTAATGTATTACTTACGAAAATAGCAAGATTATGGTCATTATTTTCAAGATTCTTATTGGCTACAACAATGTACTTTACTGTGTCTGATATTGTAATTTTAAAATAATCGTCCTCACCTTGCCCGGGAATTAGAATATCATCCAAATATAACTGGGTCGCAGGTTTAACAAGTTTTGCCTCCCGTAAATCCTTATAAAGTTTTACATTGTATATATTCTTCTCAAGATCTGAAAGCAATTTTTCTAATTGGGCAGCTTCATTCTTGTTGGCCGGTATCTCTCCTGATTTTATCACTTCAATAGCAGCAGACCGGTTTCCTACAAGGGTATAAAGCTGTGCAAGGATATAATCTTCTTCAAAATTCCTGTTTTGTTTTTGTAAAAGATAAATCAGATCGTAAAGTTGCTCTACAGATTGTTCAGAAGCATTTGATTTTTTAAATTCAGCTTTAGCAGTATTGAAAATCTGAGTTATATTTTCCATTTTAAATGTTTAATAGTGATAAAATGCAAGAATAAAGTAATAAGTAGCTTTGAACCCATTATAATTATCGAAATACACTTGTTGGTTGGCCAAAGTCTAAGCATTACTGCATTTCGGGCAGATACCACTGATGATAAAATTATATTCCTCAGCAATAAAGTGTTCCGGTAGGCTAATTTCCGGGATTGCATTTTCAATACATGTTACTGAATGACATTTTTGCAATTGAAATGAACATGGTTATGAAAATGTTCTTCATGGGTACATTTTCCGCTGCATTTTGCAAAGTTCACCACACCGTCTACGTTGACTATTTTATGAATAGCCCCTTCATTTTCAAGCCTTTCCAGTACACGGTAAATAGTCACTCTATTACAAAGATCTCCAAGCCTCTTCTGAATATCAGAGTGGGTAAGTGCTACGTCTGAGTCATTGATCAGGTTTAAAATTTCCGTTTTTGCATGCGTATTTCTGACTTGTTTCATATTTTAATGCAACAAAGTTGCGTTATTTAGTTTTTTATATTTACTTTTGCAACAAAGTTACCATAAGAAAATTAAATCCCTGCGTTTATGAAATCAAAAATTCTTGATGCTGTAGGAATCTCCGCTGCTGTTTTATGCCTGATTCATTGCATTGTATTTCCATTATTGCTTATTATTCCTCTTGGAATATCACACAACCCCTATATTGACCTGGCTTTTCTGATCATTGGAGCCATTGTTGTTATCAATGTCACTAAAAAAACAAAAAACCGGAAACTGAAGCTGTTATTTTGGCTGTCTATTACCCTGATATTCATTTCTGTGATGACAGATCTGATCTTTGATTTCCATCTTCCCCTGATCTATGCTGGAGCTGCAGGACTCATTACAGGACATATCATCAATTTTAAAAATCATCAACATTAAATCTATGACTCAAAAACTGCCTGTAACGGTACTCAGTGGCTTTCTGGGAGCCGGAAAAACCACTCTGCTGAACCATATCCTTCACAATAAACAAGGCTTGAAAGTAGCCGTCATAGTGAATGATATGAGCGAAATCAATATTGATGCACGTCTGATAGAAAACCAGAATACACTTTCAAGAACGGAAGAAAAACTGGTAGAAATGAGTAATGGCTGCATCTGCTGTACCCTTAGGGAAGACCTCATGACAGAAGTGGAACGCCTAGCGCTTGAAAACCGTTTTGACTATCTGCTGATCGAAAGTACCGGGATCAGCGAACCTGTTCCTGTAGCCCAAACCTTCACCTACATTGATGAGAAAAGCGGAATTGATCTTTCCCGTTTCAGCTATATAGATACCATGGTAACGGTGGTGGACTGTTTTAATTTTATGAAAGATTTTGGTTCGAATGAGTTGCTTGCAGACCGCCACCTTACTGATATGGAAGGAGATTACCGAACCATTGTTAACCTTCTGACTGACCAGATTGAGTTTGCCAATGTTATCGTTCTCAATAAGACAGATCTGATTGATGCTGAAACACTGGGTTTTCTAAAAGCTGCTGTCAAAAAACTGAATCCTGATGCCATCATTCTTCAGTCAGAGTTTGGAAAGGATCTGCAAAAGATTTTAAATACAAAACTTTTCGATTTTGATAAATCCCAGACTTCTGCCGGCTGGCAAAAGGAGCTTCAGGCCGGTCATCATACTCCTGAAACAGAAGAATATGGAATCAGCTCACTGGTGTTCAGAGAGCAGAGGCCTTTTCATCCTATGAGGCTATGGAATTTCCTTAATCATCAGTATCCTGAGGGAATTATCAGAGCGAAAGGTTTATTCTGGCTGGCTTCAAGACCGGATGATGCCCTGAATTTTCTCAGGCCGGGGATCTTTCCGTTTGGAAAAAGCAGGAGTCTGGTGGTGCAGTATGCCAATGAGCCATAGGATGCATTATGCTTCATTTGCAGAAAACCAGGAATTCATAGAGAACAGATGGGATAAAAATTGGGGCGATAGAGTCAATGAGCTTGTCTTTATCGGACAAAATCTTGATAAGGATCAGATGCTAGCCGATCTCCAGGATTGTCTTATCAATGAGCGGGAAAAAGAACTGTTTGATAAAAACAAAGTTTTGAAGATCCTTTTCCCAAAAATATTTAAAATGAGCTTTTTATTTATGTGAAAGACATATAATGATGAAAGCTATCCATAGATAATTACACACATTTTTTTCATACACATATTTTACATTTTTAACAGGTTTGAGACAAGGCGGATATTTTTTCCGTCTTGTTTTTTTCTGAAAGCTTACAGTGTATTGCTTTTCAACGCCTGAAAGACATATTCTTTATAATTGGTTCCAATCGGAAGTTCCTGTTTTCCGATTTCTATATCATTAACTGTAAATGCGGTTATTTTTCTTTGATTAATAATAAAAGATCTGTGAATACGTAAAAAACGATAAGGTTTCAGCTCCTGTTCCATATCACTGATCTTGTATTTGGTGACTATTTTTGATGGGTACAGTGAATGGTTATATAGTCTTTAAAACTTTCCACATATAAAATATCTTCAATATAGAGTTTATGGAATTTTCCACCGGATCTGATATAAATATACTGTTCGTCAACAGATGCTGCCGGTTGTAAGGGCTGTACCTGAACGGTTCTCAAATAACGGTCTATAGCTTTGAAAAAACGGTCAAAAGTAATAGGTTTCAAAAGATAATCCACAATATCCAGATCATATCCTTCTAAGGCATATTCACGGTAAGCTGTGGTAATCACTACCGCCGGAGGATTTTTGAGTGTTTTTAAAAATCAATCCCGGAGATTTTGGGCATTTTAATATCCAGGAAAACAAGGTCTATGGTTTCCGTTCTCAATACTTCCAGTGCTTTGATGGCATTGTTGCAGGTAGCGGTTACTTCAAACATATCCAGTTTTTCCAGGTGACCTTTCAACAGCTGGATAGCCAAAGGTTCATCATCCACTAAAAGACATCTTATTTTCATCATCTAAGCTTTATTAATTCTAAGGTCCGTTATTGACAGTAAAGTTACAAAAGTACTTTCATGAATAAAGGTTTTAAATTCATGGTTCCCAGGATAAACAAGTTCCAGCTGTTTATATATATTATCCAGGCCAATTTTATCATTTGAATCATCATGCTCTTTAGCGGTAAATGTATTGGACACCTTGAAATGAAAATTTCCTTTATTCAGCAAAAGTTCGATATCAATAACCGGATTTCCGATATCTTCACCGGCGCCATGTTTAAAAGCATTTTCTACAATAGACAGCAGAATGAGAGGTACAATATCCAGATCTTCATCAATATGATGCTTAAAATTGATCATCAGACGTTCATCATATCTTAATTTTTCAAGCTCAATATAGTTTTCCAGCAGTTTGATTTCTGTGGAAACCGGAACAAAACTGCCGTTGCAACGATATAATACATGGTCTAAAATTTCTGACAACCCGGCGATCGAAGGTGATGTTACAGGAGAGTTGGCCAATGACAATGCATAAATATTATTCAGGGTATTGAATAAAAAATGAGGATTGAGCTGGGCCTTGAGAGCAGCAAGCTCTGCTTTGGTCTTTTCTTTCTCCAGCCACAATGTCCGCTGCTTTACGATATACTGATCTTTCACCAGTTTAATGAATCCAAAAATCCAGGCCAGCGAAAAGTTCTGAAGGAAATAGATAACTACCAGCTTTCTGATGTCTGTAAGGATTTCCACTACAGATTCCTGCTCAAATGGTGGTTTTCTTATAAGCGGCTCCATGACGTGCACTACCATAATCCTTGAAAAAGCGCTGATTGCATAACTCCCGATTATAAACCACAGCATGACAACAATATAATGATCACCCTTCAGCAACTTTGGAATAATGATATACGCCACAAAATAGGAAGCCATCATATAGAAAGACAGATAAAATGTATTCTCAATGAGCATATCCCGGAGGCTGGTTCCTTCCTGATACTGAGGAACAATAAACACCACCAGCCAAAACAGGATATGGCTGGAAACACGGTAAACCGTACTGTAACGTATTGCTTTTTCTAAAATCGACATTTCGCATCAAATATACCATTTCATTGAAATAATAATCACAGGTAAAGATGAATACTCTGAATATAAATACCAATACATCAAAACTGAAGACGAAACAGGTTTACATCGCTACAGAAACCATCAGCATGCCAATGAAAGCTATCCGGCATCACAAATAATTTTGGAAACAATAATACTACATCTTCGCAGCATGAAATTCTTAAAATAATGAAAGCTAAAAAGATTACAATAATGATTATCCTGATGTTTTGTATCCTGCAAAATACAGTAACCGCTCAGGTCATTACAACAGTCATAATTAAAGGCAGGGTACTGAACCGGCAAACTCAGTTACCGTTGGAAAATGCTTTAATAAGCCTGTCTTCAGTTCAGAATCCGGACAAAAAGCAAAGCAGTAAGACCAATAAAAGTGGAGCGTTTGAAATGCAGACGGAAGCAGGTGAGTGGAATATCTCCATAGATTTCAGTACTTTCAAACCTGTTACATTGAACAACCAATCAGTAACGGAAGATCTTGATCTTGGAGATCTCTTTTTAAATGAAAATTATCAGCTCCTAGAAACAGTAACGGTTTCCGGAGAAAAATCCGGTCTCTCCTGAATCTCGATAAAAAGGTATTCTATACAGGAAAAGACCTTCTGGCTAAAGGTGGAAGTGCCAATGACGTCTTAAACAATGTTCCGTCAGTAAGCGTAGATGTGAATGGAGCTGTGAGCCTCAGAGGAAATTCAGGAGTAAGGATACTGATCGATGGTAAACCTTCTGTAATCTCCTGAATAACGGCCTGGAACAAATCCCGGCCAGCCAGATAGAAAAAAGAAGTAAGCACCAATCCTTCCGCAAAATATGAAGCTCAGGGCAATGCAGGAATCATCAATATCATATTAAAGAAGAATACTTTATCAGGCTTAAACAGCTCTATACAGGCCGGAGTAGGAGATCCCGCCAACTATAACGGAAATATAAATTTCAGCTATAAAAAGAAAAATTCAATCTGTTTGGTAATATAGGAACCCGCTTCAGAAATCTTCATATTAAAGAAGACAGAAGTCAGACCACTCTGAAGAATGGTGTTAAAAATCTGCTCCTCCAAAACAATATGACCAACAGGCGTGACCAGGCTTATAATTTCTATGTGGGCGGGGATTATTACATCAATGATAAAAATACACTGACCGGAAGTTTCTACCACAGCACCCTGATCATCAACAATCACATTGATTATGAATATAATTACTTTAACCAGTTGAATGTGCAGGACAGCCTGATCCATCGTTATGAGCATTACAGGGAACCCAAAAAGTACAACCAGCTGGAACTGAATTATGTGAAAAACTTTGAGCAGAAAGGAAAAACCTGGACCACAAGCCTACGCTATGATTTCTGGAATGATGATGAAAACCAAAACATTAATCAGTACAGATTATTGCCTTCCCAGGTGTCAGCACCTAAACTGGTTACCCGAAATATAGAAAGCAGCAATGATATTTTCGTTCAGAGTGATTATGTATATGAAAAAAATAACAGTAAGCTTGAAGCAGGAATAAGAGGAGATTTCCGGGCCATAAAAAGTGATTATCAGACTGTATCAGACGATATTTTATTACAGCAGTATAATAATAAATTAAATTACAACGAAAATTTACTGGGAGCTTATATGCAATGGGGAATAAAATTAATAAATGGAGCTATTTATTAGGATTACGTTCAGAACTTTCCATCATCAGAATTTCTGACCGGGCCGGTATTTTCACCAATAATAAACAGTACATAGATTTTTTCCTACTGCTCATTTAGGATATGCATTAAAGGAAAATACGACTTTACAGCTCAGCTACAGCCGGAGAATAGACAGGCCCGGGTTCTGGCAGCTTAACCCTTTCGGAGGACTTTCAGACCTGCGCAACCTTACCATTGGAAATCCGGATCTTAATCCCACTTATACCCATTCATTAGAATTTTCAGTGCTCAGTAAAATCAATAAATTCACAATTACTCCTTCTGTTTATTACAAAAACACCGCCAATTATTTCCAGTATGTCCTGCAGCAGACGGAAGACGGAAATTTTCTGCGTACCCCGGTCAATCTGGATCATGAAGAAAGATACGGGCTGGAAGTATCCTCTACCTACAAACCATTCGGTTGGTGGAATCTGGCACTGAATTTCAATTATTACGGCTTCAGACAGCAAGGAAAGTTTGAAGGGAAGGAATATGGATCGAAGGACGAAATGTGGACAGCACAGCTCAATTCAAGGATGAAACTACCCAAAAATCTTGCTATAGAGTCTGTATTTACTTACAGAAGCAGCTTTCAGGATATACAGTCTGTAAATAAACCGGTATATAAATTGAATGTAGCCGTGAGCAAAGATCTGTTTAAAGAGAAAATGACTCTTAGTATTGCCTTTAACAATATATTCAATTCTCTGATTGAAAGACAGGAACTTAATACACCTGATTATCAGCTGCAGTCCACAGCATATGGAGTAGGAAGGATCATCAACCTGACTGCCACCTACCGTTTCAATAGGAAAAAGGGAGATAAGGACCGTTTACCGGAAGAAAATTAAAGTATTATAAGAAACAGATCATCAACTTATTCTACACGGATATTTTTATTTCCCGAATCTGATTTACCTGAAACCTGCAAGGCTGAATGATAGTGTCTGCCTTGCTTTTTTGATTTATAGAAGATTTTAAATTTCTCCCATTACAAACATATTTTCCATAGTAGGAGCTTTACTTCCGCCTTCTTTTTCGAGTGTGATGGCAAAAGCCTGCGCTTTCGGAATATTAGCCAGAGCAATTCTGCTGTCTTTATCTTCAGTATACATTCCTGCGCTTACAGGCTGGCCGTCTTCAATAGCCCAGAGCTGATACTGCATTCCTTCAGGAGCTTTAGGAAGTTTTCCGCATTCAGATATACTTCTTTTGTTTTTTTGTCCCAGAAAACCATGGCTTTGGCTTCTGTATGTTTTTCTACACCCTTTAGTATCACCATCTGCATATCAGGATTGGAAAACATATTAATTTTCCGGTTCATTTTTTCCATAGCCTGATCCTGTTGCTTTTTATCAGCTGCCATTAAAGCTATTTCCTTTTGATTGTCAGATTGGGTATTCATCCAGTATACGTTTCCGGCAACACTTACAAGAAACAGTACAGATGCAGCTATTGCATACGTTTTCCAGGATGTGTTTTTCTGTATTTTCTCCTGTTGTATACTTTCCTTATGTTGTTTTGGTTCAGAAATATCTGCTGAAAGAGCAGGAGGAACTTCTTCAACAACCTGCTCCTGCTGAATTCTGTTCCAGATTTTAGATTTCAAATCCCCGGAGGAGTTACAGCCTGTGCTGTTGCGAGGTCTTCAAAGTTTTCTGTGTCTCCTCAAAAGCTGCTTTTACCTCAGCATTATTTTTCATCACACACTCCAAAATCCCTGCCTCTTCAGGAGAAGCATGGCCAAGAATATAAGATTCTATAATTCCGGATGATATGTATTCTTTAGTGTTCAATTTATTGATAGTCTTTTAGCAAATCTTTTAATTTCATCAGTGCATTCCGCATTTTCGTTTTTACCGTTCCCAGCGGTATTTTCAGTTTTCGGATATTTCATTCTGGGTATACCCCTGATAATAAGCAAGATTCAGAAGTTGTTGCTTATCTTCTTCCAGACTTTCAAGCACATTATCAAATCCAATATAATCGGATGTATTATTGACCGTTGAAAGTTCTGCAGTATTATATACGAAATCCGGTAGTGATTGGTTTTTAAGCTCATTCTGAAAACTTTTGGATTTTAAATAATCAATTGCCGTATTTCTTGCAATATTGATCATCCATGTGTAAAACCTTCCTTTGGAAGCGTCATACTGATGAATAGAGTTCCATATTTTAACAAAAACATCCTGAATAACTTCCTCAGTATATTCTTTAGACTGAACGATCCGGAGAATGATCCCGTACAACGCACCGGAATAGTGGTCATACAGATAATGAAAACCAGTTTCGTTTTTTTTTTTAGCAAAACGATAAGTTCGTCTTCCGAATAGGTTGTTTTAATAGCTTTTATTTTTCAGGTCAAATGTAATAAAATAAATCATATACCCATCAAAATCCGAAATACCTTTTATTTCGTATATGTTTTCCTGAGAATTATTGAAAAATATTCAATATGAAAATTAGATTTCAGGAGTTAAATTTTATTTTTCAATAAAAATAATGCACTACAAATCAGATAGTTATAATTTATTTTGTTTTTTTCAATCTAAAATAAAACCAGCCTCGTAAATGATTTTAAAACACATTCAATATAATTAACTAAAAATCAACGCAATGAACACACATTCAAGAATCACAGTTTTAGCAATGGTAGTTTTATCATTTGCTTTCAGCGGGAAGGTAACTGCACAAACGATGAAAGAAAAGACAGTAATGGTAGGAGGAGCTCCAATGTATCCATCCAAAAATATTATTGAGAACGCCATAAATTCTAAAGACCACAAAACACTTGTAGCAGCGGTAAAGGCTGCAGGTCTGGTAGAAACATTACAGGGAGCGGGTCCTTTTACTGTATTGGCACCTACAGACGCTGCTTTTGCAAAACTTCCAAAAGGAACAGTTGAAAACCTGGTAAAGCCTGAAAATAAGGCAATACTCACTAGCATATTAACGTACCATGTACTTCCCGGAAGATACAGCGCTAAAGAAATCTGGGCTGCTGTAAAAGCTGGAAACGGAAAAAGCATGATGAAAACAGTACAGGGCGAAGAACTTATTTTCTGACTAAAGGAAAAGACCTCTACATAAAAGATGCTAAGGGAAACAGTGCCAAAGTAACTATTGCAGACGTAAACCAATCTAATGGAATGATCCATGTCATCGATACGGTTTTAATGCCTTAATAATTGATCAGGATAAACAGTATACTGAAATATGCTTTTTATCCTATTTCCTATTAATCCGAACACTAAAAAATAATCATATGAAAAGAACAGTTCAGGTATCTAATGCGGAGCAAACCTTGATACCAGCAGAAGAAATTTTCTAAAATTAAGCGGAGTAGGGCTAGCCATCGCAGGCCTTACCATAATAGGCTGTGATGACAACGATGACTTTCAGATGATGGAAGAATCAAAATATGATCTTGGAACAGGAGATGTGGGTATTTTAAATTATGCCTATGCACTGGAGCAACTGGAAGCAGACTTTTACACGAAAGTAGTTAATAACTTCTATACAGGAATTTCCAGCATTGAAAAAGAAGTTTTTACAGACCTTTATCATCATGAAGTAATACACAGGGATTTCTTTAAAGTAGCCATCAGCGGTGCTACAGACCATGTCCTTCCCAAGCTGGAATTTCAGTACCCGAATGTGAATTTTAATGACCGGAATTCAGTACTGGCTACTGCAAAAGCATTAGAAGATACAGGAGTGGCAGCTTATAACGGCGCCGGAAAATATATTTCCAATCCAACTTATCTGGTTATTGCCGGTAAAATAGTTTCGGTTGAAGCCAGACATGCTTCTGCAATCAGGAATCTGATCAATCCCGGATCTGCAGATTTTTCAGGAGATGATGTAATAGATGCTAACGGGCTTGACCTTGCAAAGAACCGAAAGATATTGTAATGGCTGCCGGAGCATTCATTAAAACACCTTTTACCTGGAAAGAAAGAGGTATCATCTAATCATTCACCCTTAAAACTCATATTATGAATATTCTTCGATTACTGGATAAGCTTTCCCATGATAAATTTTTCACAACGGAGGCATCAAGACTTGAAACTCTTACGAATATCTCATTATTCGGAAAAAAAGCAGCAGTAGCAGCAGTACCACTTGGATTAGGAACATTTATGACAACTCCAGCCAAAGCAGAAACCACGATAACAGCAACCACAGGTGCCGCCTTAAAAAGTACACTTACAGATGCTTTACAGCTGGCATTGGTTCTGGAATATCTGGAAAATGAATATTATGCTATAGGATTATCCACACCAGGACTTATTCCCAATGGTGACAGAACGGTCTTCATGCAGATCTCCAAACATGAATCAGCCCATGTCAGCTTTCTGAAAAGTACACTGACTTCTTTAGGAGCCACTCCGGGAAGTAAGCCTACTTTCGACTTTACCGCCAATGGTAGTTTTACTCCTTTTACAGATTATAATCAGTTTCTCACTCTTGCACAGGCTTTTGAAGATACCGGGGTACGGGCTTATAAAGGGCAGGCAGGAAATGTAATGTCGAATAAAGTCGTACTTCAGGCAGCCCTTCAGATTCATTCTGTTGAAGCCAGACATGCTTCACAGGTAAGAAGAATGAGGGCCAATAAAGGATGGATTGAACTAGCCAACGGAGGAAATATGCCGTCAGCAACCAATCCTGTGTATGCCGGAGAAGACAATGTGAACCAGACAGGGTATAATACAGGAACTTTATTTGGAACAGCAGCAGGTTCTGCAGCTTATGATGAAATTTTAACAGGAAGTGATGCACAGGCTATTGCTTCCCTTTTCATAGTTTAGTTGTGATATGGATGATGGTGAAGTGGTGAGTCCATTTCCGGCAAATCCGGAAATGGACTTTTTCAAAATAATCTTCAGGCATTAAAAAAACACACAATCCGACATTCATCAGTCATATGGAATAATTATTGCCGGAATCCACATACCAGGACCAATTTATTTACCATGAAAATAGCCACCTACAATGTCAATGGAATCAATGGCCGTCTTCCGATTTTACTGCAATGGCTCAAAGAAGCGGCTCCGGATATCGTCTGTCTTCAGGAACTGAAAGCTCCACAGGAACGTTTTCCTTTAAAAGAAATCAATGCTGCCGGTTATCAGGCCATCTGGAATGGACAGAAAAGCTGGAACGGAGTAGCCATTCTCTCAAAAAAGCTGGAAATTACGGAAGTACAACGGTCACTTCCCGGCGATTCTGAAGATCTTCAGAGCCGGTATATAGAAGCAATTATCGATCAAATGGTGATCTGCTGTCTGTACCTTCCCAACGGCAATCCTTATCCGGGGCCAAAATTTGATTATAAACTCTCATGGATCAAACGATTTAAAAGACGGACCAATCAGTTGATCAGCATGGAGCTTCCGGCTATTCTGATCGGTGATTTTAATATCATTCCGGAACCGAAGGATGTCTACAAACCTGAACGCTGGGAGAATGACGCCCTGTACAGAAAAGAAGTAAGGAAGGCCTTTAGAGAATTACAGAAAAAGGCTGGCTGGATTCTATCCGGGCCCTTTATCCTGAGGAACAGATCTATACATTCTGGGATTACTTATATAAAGCTTATGACCGAAATGCAGGAATGAGGCTTGATCATATTTTATTGAGCCCTTATCTCAGCCCAAGATTAGAATCAGGTGGAGTAGATGTGCATGTACGGGGATGGGAAAAAGCAGCGATCATGCTCCCGTATGGATTGAGTTAAAAAAATAAAGGACCGGTAATATCTTACCAGCCCTTGTAATAGATTATAGATACGAATAACTAAGCCTTCTTTCTGCGGCCTGAAACCTTGCGGTCCAGATCCTTGATGTCCTGTCTCAATTCACGGAACATTTCTTTAAAATTATAGCTTTCATAATCTCCCGGTTCAAAATCTTCCGGGAAAATTCCAGAAGCATACTGCCAGATTTCCACTACCTCTTCGAAAGGGATGTCATAAGGCTCATAGAAGGAATTGTCCGCACTTACACAGATTGCATTATCTTTTTGCTCTTTGAAACGTTTATAGGTAATCCCATCGTTTAAAGTAACGAATACATAGGTTTTACCGGGTTTCAGTTCACTGATTCCCTCTACATATTTTCCTACAATATAAGAACCGTTTCTGAACGGCGGCATAGAATCTCCATCTGCCGGGAAAGCTCTGTATTTCCCATTGGTAAGGAAAGGAAGAGCAATTCTTTGAAGCCCTTCAATATATTCTACATCACTATAGCCTTCCAGATATCCCATAGATGCTTTCTGGGGAATAATTTCTATGGTATCATTCCCATGATTGTCTACAGCAACCGGAAGGACGATCCTGTTATCCGGAAGCTTCAGCATCTCATCCATCGGGTATTTCTCAATATCTACCGACAGCAGAAGGTCAATACTTACATGGAAATATTTGGAGATCCTGATCAGCAGCTCAATGGGTGGCTCAGAGATCCCGTTCTCATATTTAGAATACCGTACCCGGGAAATTGTAAGTTCATCAGCTACGTTTTGTTGGGAGAGTTTTCTCCTTGCTCTTAAGAAGCGTATATTATTTGAAAAAATTGACATTGATAAAAGTATGTCAGCAAAAATACAAAATTTGATTTTCGTGATCAATGATCAAAGCAGGTTTTACCTTAATAAATGGATAAATTGATCCGATATTTTTAAATTTTCAGAATTTAATCCATTTTCCGGTGTAAATTTTTGTGGCGCTGAAGCCTTTTTATAGCCTTTATGATTATTTTTTGAAGACATTGAAGATTAATCATATAAAAACAATATTTGGTGTAAAATATTAACTCCAATTTTGACAAATTGAGTTATATTTTTTAACATTTAGAAAATCAAACAGATATACACAATAATGATATTTTCATAAAAATGCCTTTATATTAATGAAATATTAAATTATAAAAATATTTGATTATTTTATTCGAAATAATATGTAGTTATTATAATTATTCATATATTCGTGATGTAATAATCATATAAAATTATAGTTATGAAAAACTTAAAAAAATTAGACAGAAACGAGCTAAAAACTATTTCAGGTGAAGGACTTCTTGATCCAATCGGAGGATTGATCGGAGGACTAGGTGGAGTAGTTGGCGGTGTATTAGGTGGTGTAGGAACAATCGTTGGCGGTGTTGTTAACGGTGTAGGTTCTACAGTAGGTGGAGTAGTTGGCGGTGTAGGTACCGTTGTAGGAAACGCTCTTTGCCAGACACAGTGTGTAATCAACGGTGTGATCCACATCAGATTACTAGAGTGTGGTACTACTTGCTAGTCGGCAGTCCCATTAAAAGTTAAAAAAGTATACCGCTCTTTTCAGAGCGGTTTTTTTGTGGAATGATAATTAATTTCAATTCCTATCAAAAATGCCGGAGTGAAAATTCCGGCATTTTTTATTTATCTTTAATTGTAAGGCTATAGTCTGAATACTGTAACAGTATACGCTTTGCCAATATTTCCATTATTGGTAATCCTATAAGTATCAGCTGCAGTCTTTACCAGAGTGTAGTCAAACTGGGTAGCATTTCCTCCATCTGCACAACCAGTAACGTTGGGAAACTTAACACCCCAGCTTACCGATGCACCTGCACCTCCTGAAGAACTGGTAACGATTCCTACTTTATCTCTTGCTACCGAACTTTGGTATCCCAATGACATATCAGAGTAAATATAGGTGGAAATCATTGTTCTTCCACATGAATTACCTGCTCTGATAATCAGCATTCCGGACGGAATATTAATATTAGAAGGTATTGTCACGGTAGCGCTGCCCCCGGCAGGTATACCTACACTGGTTACAGTGTAACTGTATTTAGCAGAAACAACATCTCCGGTGATTTCATCTCTTACAAGGATATTATGATCTGCAGGTACCTGGTGCAGTAAATTCTGAATGCTCAGTGGCTGGTTGTTGGCTTCTATATCCAGTTTTCTCTGGGGATTGGTTTTCCCACTCCCACATTTCCAGCCGATGATGCTACAAAGTCATTGAGCTGCTGTGCCGCTGAAGGATTGCCTGAGGCAGGATTATCTTTCCCGGCATCTACATGAAATACTCCCTGTACACTCGTTGTATTAATCCCCAACTGGGCATAACCGGCAGTAAAGAGAAATCCGTAAAGTATTATAAATAATTTCTTCATAATTTAATTTTTTAACCGATCATTATAGCAATGATCCTTTAAACATCGGAGATTACAGACGGAAAATAGTTAATGAATAAGTTCGTTCTACATTCCCGTTATTCACAATCAGATAGCTGCTTGCCGTAGGTTTGGATACTGTATAATCAAACTGAGTACTATTGCCTGTACCACAGGTAGCCATGCCTGCAAACTTAACTGACCACACTCCGGAACCGCCACCACCACCGGGGATAGGAGCAATAGAGGAGGAGCCTACAACACTTCCTGCAATAGCTGTAGCATATCCCAAAGAAATGTCTGAATAAATAAAATTCGTAATCATATTCACTCCACAGGTGTTATTGGACTTGATTACCAGCATTCCATTAGGAATAGTTGCACTGGAAGGAATGGTAACAGTGCCGTTGGTTCCGGCAGGTATTGTAATACTTGTTGTATAGACATATCTCGCTGCCACCACATCACCATTCACGTTATTAATGGTCAGAAAGTCCTGGTCATTAGAAATTTGCTCCGGAAGATTAGTAATTCTTAAACTCGCATTATTGGCGTTAATGTCTAGTTTCTTTTGAGGAGTTATAGTACCGATCCCAACATTTCCAGCTGAAGTGACAACAAAATCATTCAGCTGCTGCGCTGCCGTAGGGGCACCCGTTGCAGCATTATCTTTAGCCCCGTCTACATGAAGTATAGTCTGGGGATTAGTGGTGTTAATGCCAACCTGAGCAAAACTCAAAGCAGAGATTAATAGACCAAAAGCCGAAATTCTTTTTTTTCATAATTTTTTTATTTAAGGAGATTTTAATTTGTGTTTAGATAGAATCTGTATTTGAGACAGGTTCAGATGATTTATTCTGTTACCAATATTCAAGTATGTAGGGGATTCTTAGTGCTTTACGGGACAGATTTGCCCAGATGTATCCCAGTTCTGGGACAGAAATAATATTTTTCCATTGTGTAATTTTAATGCAAATCTATTGATTTATTAAAATTTAACCAAATAATTGTCGATCAAATTATAAAATATTATACAAATAGAAAATATGTCATATTGATTTTAATTTATAAAGCTTATTAATTCTATAATCCTAAGTAATAATGATATATGAGTATAATCATGATCGTATTGAGAAACTGATGTACAATATCATCAAATTAAAATCTAGTTCATAACAGATTTAACCTGAAGGAGAAAGAAATTTATTTCTGAAAATCGGAAATATAGAATAATCATTAAAACAGGATTGACTGCTAACTTTACAGTAGGATGTAGTTTTAGAATGTTCTTGATCAGAAACAGAAAGTAAGAAACATATTCAATTTAACATAATATAAATTATAGGAAAATAATAATCAATTATGGAGTATACCTAATCGCTCAGAATCTGTTATTTACCATATTTTCCTTCCAGATATGTTTTAACGACTTCCTGGAACTCTTTTTTGGTCATAAACCGATCTAAAAATTTCTCCAGGCTTCCTTCGTTTTCAATCTCCTGAAAATACACTTCATGATCCGTACTGTAAACGGTCGGATTAGACGGATCAGGATCTGACAGGCATATAAAAAAATGATCCGGATAGCCATAGAAATAAAATAAACATATAAATTCCATCTCAGTGCCTTCTACAACTTCACGAATTTCATTTTCTTCTACAAGCCCGTCAAGCTCCTCATAATCGTCTGTATTTTCTTTAAACGGCGTGAAAATCCAATTCCTGAAAAAATATTGCCCGTACGGCAACTCATGATCAGAAAAATAATGCTCCAGCAGATTCTCATAAAACTTGCCGGAATCTTTCTCATATACATCTTTATGTGACTCATAAAATGCATCAATCCCATATACATCCCAATCTTTATCATAAAGATGATGATCAAACCTGATGCTCTGCCAGTTTTCTGCAAAGCTTTTATCATTACTTACGGCATCTGTATTTCCTCCTAAAATATTGATTCTCTTTATAATCTGCTCATTCATTCTTACTTTTTAATATCCTTTTAGTGAATTATTTCCCATTCCACAGCTGATCTGTAATTTCTTCCCGGCTGAATTCAAAATAGTTTCCATTTTTATCTTTATGGCTCTGAAACAACTTAATATCATATGCTAATCCATTCATTTTCAATAATTTTGGATAAAAATCACTTCCAAAGCATACATAATTGTAAAACAACGATTTAAATGCTCCATTCTCAGCATCCAAAATTTCAAAAGTCTTTAAACGTCTCACAATTTCAGCCACTTCATTTTTTGTAAGATCGTTTACGATTTCCGGTTCAGGCAGACTAATGCTAAATGCAAGATTTTCCGCTCCGTCACCTTCCCACCATTCCCAAAGGTTAAACTGAGATATATCTTTCCCGGTTATGCTATGAAGTCTGTCTTCCAGCTTTTTATATTCAACAGAATCCTCATCACCATGCTCATCGCACCACTCTGTATAGTCTAAAATAAGCTTTAATACTTCCGGATACCGCTTTTCTGCTGTTTCAAAATCGGGTTCTATTTCATCTCTTAATTTCATTATGAATCTAGTCTCAATATATTATGTTAAGTCATTAGCAAATATCTCAGGTACTTTTCCCATTTATTTCTTTCTATCCATTAAAAATACAAAATCTTGTCACATGGCAATCTTTATCCTTCTAAAAGGAATTAATTTTACCTTAACCAAAAATAGAATTATATGAAACCCAAAATGATCTGGGCCAATCTGGGAGTTGCCAACCTGGAACGCACCCAAAAGTTTTATGAAGCCATAGGATGTACCCCAACAATCCTCACACTTCTAATGAGTTAGTAAGTTTTTTCTTCGGAGAAAATAATTTTGTGATTCATTTTTTCCTGAAAAACACCCTGGAAGCCAATGTAAAGAACGTGGTATTCAGTGATTCTCAAACTTTCAATGAAATCATTTTCACCCTTTCTGCAGAAAGCAAAGATCAGGTGGATCAATGGGCTGCAGAAATTAAAAATGCCGGAGGAACACTAGTTTCAGAACCTGAAAGTTTTGGTAACGATTACTATGGTTTTGTCTTTGCAGACCCGGATGGACATAAATTTAATGTCTTTAAGATGTAAAAATCCTGAAATTTGATTAAAGTTCATTTTTGCCCATAAATCCACGTTAAATTCAACCAGATAGCATAGGTTGAGGATGAGAAAACACGGCTTTTTTGGGCTTTTATCAATTTTTTGAACTCTAAAATCTTTTTTGTTTTATAAGTTTTTTTAATGCGAAACATTGGATTTTTGAAACATTAAGAAAAAATTAAGTTGTTAAGATTATTAAGGGAAATATCTAAGATATTCTTAAGGGTAATGCTTCATTCAAATTGATTTGAACCTTAACTGAATTTAAAATCTTTGAATAAAAAGCAAAAATACTTTTGCTTATCATAAAGAGTTTCGGCGGCCTCCGGCCGCCGAAACTCTACCCGCTCACCTTCATCAGGCAAGTTCACTTGCCCACTCTCAGCTCCCTAAAAATATAAAGTCCCTATCTTTGCGTCTACAGTATACTACCTTTCCAGGGTAGCTCTTTCAAAAACTGAGACACCTTTAACTTTGCATTTAATTAAAAGCCTCACACAGATTATGCAAATATCGTAGATTGTAATCCCCAATCATCTGCTTGATCTCCGAAATCTGCGAGAGATTAAAAACCAAGTCTCAGCAATATCAGCCTGAAACCTGTCTTATTTATACCTCTTCATAATTCATCTTCTTTTCTAAGATAATCTGATGTCTCCGAACCGTCACCAGCACTTTATCTCCCGGTTCAAAACCACTCTCCAGCAGCCACTTCCCTTTATTTATCTGCGTAATCTCCAAAATCAGCGAGAGATTATAAAAACAAACCTCAGCACTATCAGCCGGAAATCTGTATTATCTACACTTCTCTATAGATCATCTCCTTTTCTAAAGTGATCTGATTCCTCCGAACTGTCACCAGTACTTTATCTCCCGGTTCAAAACCACACTCCAGCAGCCACTTTCCTGTCAGCCGGATTTCCGGGAAGAAAACCAACCTTCTATGTACTCTTCCAAACGATTTATGGGAAACCGTAAGGTTCCTAATGGACACTATCTTATATTTGCCCTGAATAATTATTTCTTTCATCTTGTTGTTTTCATCAAAGCAAGAAATATCCGGTGGGCTATACCAGTTATGAATAGGATATTTTATGCTAAAAAGCAGCTATTTTAGAAGATAATTTATTTTAGAAACAGGCTTCTTTTTCAAGGGTAAAAACTTTATATTTGTTATTATGAGTTACACAGATATGCAAAATAAAAAAATACATCAGGGTAGAAATATAAAACGTTTCCGTGAAATGCTGGGCATCAAACAGGAAGCCTTAGCTTTTGAATTGGGTGACGACTGGAACAGAAGAAAATTTCTCTTTTAGAACAGAAAGAAACCGTAGAATCTGATATTCTGGCGCAGGTAGCGAAGATTTTGAAAGTGCCTGCGGAAGCGATTGAGAATTTTGATGAGGAACAGGCGGTGAATATTATTTCTAATACATTTACAAGTAATGATACATCAACTTTAAATGCAGTAAATATTCATCCTACTTTCAATCCCCTTGATAAAATGGTTGAGCTTTATGAGCGTATGCTTCAGCAGCAAAAGGAGATGATTGAGAAGTTAGAAAAATTGATTCAAGAGAAGTAATTTTATGGATATTCCAAAGAAAAGTAAAGCTTCACAATCGTTTATAAATGCTGCGATAGAGTTTGAGAGCATAGAAAGAATTTTGCTTTATCTAAAGGTAAGTAATAATTTGATTAATGAAGATTTATTAAAATCTATCGATAAATTAAAATCATTCAACGGTAAATTAGAACTTCCTTATGAACTTAACTCTCAACAAGAAAAGGAATTCTTAGAAATAAATTATTATGAGACAACATTATCAACAATGATGTACATTAAAACAATTGATAATTTTGAAAATTATTTTAAAGAGATTTTATCAGAAATAGTAATAAGTGACCCTCGAGTACTCAAATCCAAAGAGACTGAACAACTTGATTTTATTTTATCCTTTAAAGATTATCAAAGTTTAATTAATGCAATTGCTAATAAAAAGATTGAAGCATTATTTTATCAAAGTATCGATGGAATTCAAAGATTTTTTAAAGAAAGAGTTGGAGTAGAAATATTTAAAGAAAAATCTGAACAAATAAATCTTCTCATTAAACAAAGAAATTTAGCTGTCCATAACCGAAGTAAAATTTCAAAAGATTTCATTCGCCAATTTCCAAATGAAAATTTTATAGAAAGCCACTACTTAAACTTTAACTTTGATTATGTTCAAAAATTGGTACCAGCATTGTATAAAATAATAAGTGAACTTGATTATGAATTTACTAAAAATTCAATCTTCATGAAATTGAATATTAACTTTATCATTAATCTTGAATGAAACTAATAATACTACCTAAAGGACTTTCAGAAGATTTACTTAATTACAAATTATCTCAAATAGAGTCAAAGGAACTTGATGATATATTGTATGAACTCAGACAGATTGATAATGAAGTTCAGATTACAGATCTAAATTTGGGTAAAGGAGCTGATTGGGTTCTAGTTTTCGCTATACTTAGTTCCATAACAAGTGTAATCGCCCTAGGAGAAAAGCTCGAAAAAGGAATTGAGGGCTGGACTAAAATAGGTAAAAGAATAACCAATATATTCAAAAGTTCTGATAGAGTTTATGTTGATGAAAACGGTGCAAAAATATTAGCCATCACGTATATTTCTAAAAAACATCCCATAGAGAATATTACACTAGTTGATAATCATACAACTTTTTTAGCTGATCTTTCTACATGGTTTAGTCAACGAAACCCAGAAAGTTTTACCTCGAAACCATTTAATATATATAATTTTCACTTTTGATATAAATAATCAAAGGACAATTTCTTTAAGTATCAAATCAAATGGTCAAATAACAGAATTGTTAGATATTGATAATGAATCAATAAGTCTTCCATTCTAAATCTTATTATAGTTAAACAATTAAATATTTTTTTCTAAAAACTTGCGTAGCTAAATAACTACACATATATTTGTAGTCAAATAACTACACAATGAATTTAAGAAGAGATGTTTTTCAGGCCATTGCAGACCCTACCAGAAGATCTATACTGATGCTGGTGGCTGCGCAATCTATGACTGCAGGGGCCATTGCTTCCAATTTCGATACCGCAAGACCTACCGTTTCCAAGCATCTTCAGATCCTTACAGAATGCGAACTGTTGAGATCGGAGCAGAACGGCCGTGAAATTATTTACCACCTAAATCCCAATAAAATGAAAGAAATAGCCGATTTTATAGAGCCATTCCGCAAAATGTGGGATGAGAAATTCAATAAGCTGAAAGTGTGATGAAAGCATATCAAAACATAAGTAATAAGTAATGGGCAATGAGTAATAAGAGACAAATAGATAATAGACTTTAAATAGTATCAATTTTTCCCACGCAAATACTCTAATACTCTAATACTCTAATACTCTAATACTCTCCCACTCCCTAACACAAAAACTCTCAAACACCAAAAAACCTCAACCTCAAAATATGGAACTTAAAACAAAAATCCACGCAGAAGATGGAAAACAGGAAATCTTCATCATCAGAGAATTTGATCTTCCGGTAGAACTGCTCTTCAAAGCCTATACAGAAGCTGAACTTTTCGAACAATGGATGGGAACCAAAGTCACCAAGTTTGAAAACCAACCCCACGGAAGCTACCGTTTCGAAACCTCAAATCCTCAGGGAGAAGTGATGTTCAGTGCCAATGGAACCATTCACGATATTGTTCAGAATCAGAAAATTATAAGAACCTTCCAGATGGAAAATACCCCTTTTCCCGTTCAGATCGAGTTTTTAGAATTTGAAAAACTAACCGATACCACCAGTAAAATCACCATTCAAACCATCTATAAATCTGTAGACTTCAGAGACCAACACCTGAAAATGCCTTTCGCACAGGGAATTAATATGGCGCATAATCGTTTACAGGAGATATTAGGTAACAGGTAGCAGATTGTAGATAATAGGTTGTAGGTAAAACCCTCAAACACAAAACACATGAATACAAAAGTTGATTTTTTCTTCGATAAAGCCACCCAATGGAAAGAAGAATTTGAAAAATTAAGAACCATTGCCCTAAGTACCGAATTGGTAGAAGATTTAAAATGGGGCTGCCCCTGTTATACTTATGAAGGGAAAAATATTTTCCTGATTCACGGTTTTAAAGAATATTGTTCCCTACTCTTTTTAAAGGTGCTTTAATGAAAGATCCGGATCATATTCTAATCCAGCAAACTGAAAATGTACAGGCTGCAAGGCAAATCCGTTTTACCGATTTGCAGGAAATTGTTGATTTGGAACAGGAGCTTAAAGCTTATATGTTTGAAGCCGTAGAAATTGAAGAATCAGGAGTAAAAGTTGAAATGAAGAAAACCAAAGACTTCGAAATGGTTGATGAATTTCAAGACAAACTGGATCAGGATACTTTATTAAAAGAAGCTTTTGAATCCCTGACACCGGGCCGGCAAAGAGCCTACCTACTCCACTTTTCCTCCGCCAAACAATCTAAAACCCGGGAAGCAAGAATTGAAAAATGCATCCCTCAAATCCTCGAAGGAAAAGGCCTTAACGACTAATCACAAAACGTAATCTATATGGAAACTTCAAACCGATCAGAAAAAGAACAAAGATCATCTATTGGATTTTTACCCTTTGGATGGCACTAGGCATGGTATCTACAGCCATTGTTCAGCTTATGAAAAATAAAGATGAGCTTGCCAATTTCACCAATCTTGGCTATCCGGCTTATCTTATGACCATCATTGAGTATGGAAACTGCTGGGCGTTATCGCCATTCTCATCCCGAAACGATTACTCTTAAAAGAATGGGCCTATGCAGGATTTTTTCTTCGTGATGTCCGGGGCTGTTATTTCACATCTTATTGTTGGTGATTCTGCCGGAAGAACCTTTCCTGCGGTCTTATTATTGGTTTTGGTTATCATTTCATGGTATTTCAGACCTTCCAACAGAAAAATCACTATAATTAACTAATAATTTTTGATAGGAAAGTTGTTTAAAGTAATTTTATCGAGGATAAAATCTTTACGCCTTAAAAATATTCTCAACCTCTAAGACCTCTTGCGCCTTTGCGATGTAAACAACAGAAACCAACTCATTCAAAATAACAAACAGTAAAACAAAATTTAATATGAAAAAAATCCTTAACATCTGAACAAAGCGAAAATCTTTTAAAAGTACTGCAAACCCGTTTTGAAAAAACATGAACCGCCATAAAGGCCTGAAATGGGAGAAAATACAGGCCAAACTGGAAGCCAACCCCGAAAAGCTATGGTCTTTAAACGAAATGGAAGAAACAGAAGGTGAACCTGATGTGGTAGATTATAACCAAAAACTGACGAATATATCTTCTTCGACTGCTCGCCAGAAAGCCCGAAACGCAGAAGCCTTTGCTACGACTACCCTGCCTGGGAATCCAGAAAAGCCAACAAGCCGGAAAGCAATGCTATTGATAAAGCTTCAGAAATGGGTATTGAAATTTTAACCGAAGAGCAATACCGTAAGCTCCAGGAACTTGGAAAATTTGATCAGAAAACATCCAGCTGGGTACAGACACCTTCTTCAATCAGAGAGCATGGTGGCGCTGTTTTCTGTGACAGACGCTACAATACGGTTTTCTATTATCATAATGGTGCAGATTCTTATTATGCAGCAAGAGGATTTAGGGGAGTTTGAGAGTCTGAGGGTTTGAGGGTACTAGAGTGAGGATGAAAAATCAAAGATTTTTCAAACTTAAGTGTACTTCTATACGCAAAATTGATCACTTTAATTAATTCATGTGTTTAAAAACTTTTGTGCCTTTTGTGGTTAAACTCTATTTTAATATCGGATCCAGATTCCTAAAGTAATGACAAAAAGTACAACAAGAGTCATCTACAATAAGAAAATCAGAGGTTTTCAAGCGTTAGGAATACTTCTTTGCACAAAGGTTGTCACTTACATAGCTTAAGTGTTTAGATTGTGGTTAAAAAAACAATAGAATCAGTATAATTTTAGTTTTTATTGTATTAGATTTTTAATTAATTGTAATCCTGTTGTTATCTCGCAGATAATTTCTTCTTGCATGGAAATAAAATCCATGTCAGGATCTGCTTTATTTTCCCAGCTGGCAGTAAGTTCTGTAAGCTTTACCAGTCCTGCTGTTCCAGCTGTTCCTTTAAGTTTGTGAAGAATCAGTTTCAGGTTGGCACTGTCTTTTTCTGCGGTGCTTTTTTGATATTCTCTTCAGCCTGAGTAAGTTGATCTACTACAAGATTTAGGAATATTTTTCTGAAGTCCTCATCATCATCCCCTATCTGTTCGTTCAGGATATTTATATCAAGGTAATTTTCCTGATGGGAAGAATCTTCAGCAGGGTTATTATTTTCATTAATGATATACTTTTTAAGCATTTCCAACAAATCTGCCTGTCTTAAAGGTTTAGGCAGGAAGTCGTTCATCCCGAATCCAGGCACTTTTCTTTCTCTCCCAGTACATTACCTGCCGTTACCCCAATAATCGGGACATTTGAATATTCCGGGAGTAAGCGGATTTGTCTGGTTGCTTCAATACCATCCATTACCGGCATCTGAACATCCATCAAAATGATATTAAATGTTTTTTCTTTACACTGCAAAACGGCCTGAAGTCCATCTGTAGCTTCAGTAAGCTCTGCATCCGGCACCAGTGAACGCATTATTTTATGGTTAAGAACCATATTGACCGGGTTGTCATCTACAAGCAAAACATTCGGTGCCTGCATCAGTATGGAGGTTTCCGGTTCAGGCTGTGAGACAGTGGCTATCTCCTTTTCAGTATTTTTTACAGCTCTTCTCAATGTTTTATAGAGTTCTTCAGACTTGATCGGTTTCAGCAGGAAAAACGAATTGTTTTCCTGACGGAAAGAATTAATAACATCATGTTCCTCGGAAGATGTGTGAAGAATAATCAGAGGAGAAGATTCATTTTGTTTGTTGAACAGCTCCTTGATTTTTTCTATCGTTTCCAGCCCGGAAATAACAGGCATATGGTAATCCATCAGAATGACATCAAAACGTTCTCCGGCAAGCAGTATCTGAAGAGCTTCCATTCCATTGGCTGCAAGCTTTGAATCTATATTTTTATACGCAAGCATGTGCTGAATAATAATCCTGTTGGCTTCATTATCATCTACAATAAGCACCTTATTTATTTTCAGGTCTTCGTTTTCATGACGGTCAGACAGCTCATAAGGAACCTCTAAGTCAAAATAGAAAACAGACCCTTTTTGAAGTTCACTCACCAATGAAAGGCTGCTTCCCATATATTTCAGAATATTATTGGAAATGGTTAATCCCAGACCTGTTCCACCATATTTTTTGCTGATAGAACTGTTTTCCTGGGTAAAGGCATTGAAAATATGCTGTTGTTTTTCTTTAGGAATACCAATTCCGGTATCTCTTACGGAAAATCTTAATTTGATGTTATTGCTGTCCAGATTCAGTTTTTCTACTTTAAGTTCTATTTCTCCCTGTTTTGTAAATTTCACGGCATTTCCAAGGAGGTTGATCAAAATCTGTTTCAGCCTTGATTCATCCAGCCAGATGGTTTCCGGGAGTCCCTGTTCGATATTCAGAAGTAATTCAATATTTTTTTCTGAGACTGGTAAAGGATTACATTGATCACCTGGCTTACCATATCATAAATATTAGACTTCTCAATAATAAGGTCCATTTTTCCGGATTCTACCTTGGAAAAATCAAGGATATCGTTGATGATATTCAATAAATTTTCTCCTGATTCATTGATATAATTGAGATACTGAGTCTGTATATCATTCAATGGAGTTTTTAAAAGAAGGTCAGAGAAACCGATAACACCATTCAGCGGAGTCCGGATTTCATGGCTCATATTGGCTAAGAATTCAGACTTTGCTTTGCTCGCAATATCTGCCATTTTCTTGGCATTTTTTAGTTCTTTATTAATCTTTACAGAGGCTGTAATATTCTGGGCAGAAACAATAATTCCGCCTATGACATTACTGGAAAGATACCATGGAGTAACTTCTATATTATAATGCTGAATGATCCCTTTACCTGGAACTTCAATGGCCATGTCTTCATTTTTGTAAGCCTTTCCTGACAATGCATCCTGATATATTTTTATTCTTTCATCTGGTACATCAGGGGAAATCTTAAACATATTTTCACCAATAAGTCTGATATCATTCATCTGGAATTCATCTTTCCAGCTTCTGCTTACAGAAAGATAATTAAGATCTTTGTCAAACATGGCTACAGTAGAAGGCACATATTTTACAAAAGACTGCAGCATGGCTTCTTTTCTGGCCAGTTCAAGGTAGATATTTTTGAAGGTATCAATATTCTGAATGATTCCGTAGACTCTGGTACATACTCCATCTTCAAATTCCGGTATCCCTTTTACCCTTACCCAGATCATCACGCCGTCATTTTGTATAAGCTGTAATTCTTCATCGTAGGGAACGCCTTCTTTTACAGCCTTTTCGAATAAGGATTCCAGCTTTTCACGGCTTTTTCACTATAAAAACCCAGCGCATTTTCAAAATCAGGCTGGAAATTTTTATCTATTTTATGAATTTCCCGGGTAGATTGTGACCAAAAAACCGTGTTGTTTTTCAGATTGACCTCCCATCCTCCCACCTGAGCAACGGCACTTGTCTGTTCCAGCATCTTTTGGTATGAACAAGATCTTTTTCCAGGCTTACTCTTTCAGTAACATTAAGTGCGGTACTCACCACATATGGGTTTCCTTCTTTATTAATTTCCACCAGATTGTGGTACATCCAGATCATTTCTTCACCTCCTTTAGCTTTCAGGATCATGGTTCCGAAATCTTCCTGGTTTTTGTTGATTCTTTCGAGGTATTGTTCAAGAAGAGCCCAGTTTTTTTAGGAACAAGGTCTTTTAAATTCAACCGTTCTACCTCGTCAGCAGAATATTGAAGGGTTTCTCTCCCTTTTCGTTGACCGCAATGATATTTCCTTCCATGTCATGCATGCTCATCAAGCCTATGGCATTTTCGAAGAAGCTTCTGAAGCGGCGCTCAGAGCTTTCCAGTTTAAGTTTTTCTTCGATGCGTTGGGTGATATTGATTCCAAAACAAAAAATCTCAGAATGATTTTGATTGAGCTTTAAATACCATTCAATAATTATTGTCTGGGTATCACCTATTTTTGTTGAAGTCGTAAATGTTACTTCTTCATCTGTATCGGGAAGATTTTTGAAAGCAACTGGAGTTGAGAATTATGATTTCCTATCAGATCAAGAAAATTCTGATTGATGATCTGATCTTTGTCCCTTTGAAAGGTATTTTCAAAGGCCGGATTAATCTCTTTCAGTAAGAAATCTTTGTCCAGAACGCAGATCAGGTTATTGGAAATGGTAAAGGTCTGTTGAAAATACTCAGCCTGAATATTTTCCTTTTTCCCGTTAGCACTTTTGTGATGGCCTCTCCAATTTTTTTCAGGGTCGAGATCTGATCGTTTGTAAGTGTTTTAGGTTTATAATCGATAACGCAAATGGTTCCCAATACAAATCCTTCATCATCAATCAAAGGAACTCCTGCATAAAACCGGATTCCGCCTGCCAGAATAAGTGGGTTTTCTGATGATCTTTCATCCAATAATGTATCATTGATGATCAGAATTTCTCCACTTGCAATTGAATATTGGCATACCGTATTTTTCCTGTCTACAAAATCCAATGCCATTCCCACGCAGCTCTGAATGGTCTGGGTTTCACTTTCCATCATGGCAATAAGCGCTGCAGGACAGTCTGTCACCAGGCATGCTGTTTCTGCAAAGATGTCTAACTGGGGATCTTTTTCAAGGTTTAAAAGATCAAAATACTCCAGTTTTTTCATTCTTCCTTCTTCATTTGCGGGAATTGGATACTTCTTCATATATTATATCAACAATTAGAGACTTTTCTTTTTGATTATTAAAAAATGATAATCAAGGCATTAAAGTTTATATTTTAAATATTTTTAAGCCCTTGGAATTATTATTAATAAGTAAACCAAAATACGAAATTATTTACATTTCATTACAGTAAATTTGACAATAAACACATATAGATAAATATTTCAAATGAATTAAAGCAAATTATATATTTTTAAAGAAGAAATCGGTATTATGAAGGAAAGTTGACCAGAATCATCATAAAATTTCTAATCTATATACAATAGTTATATCTCCTTAAGTGACCCAGGAGGTTCATTTATGCAGTGACCAACCTCATCGCCAACAAAGCTTGAGATATGGCGAATGTCCTTAGAGTAAAATCTTCAGTAAGAGATTCTGAAATACAGAAAATCAGCGTTGAATAGTTTTCATTAAACCACAATCAAATTTTTATGATAAAATATTTACTGGTTATACAGCCTGAGGATCTCTACCAATTCGGGTATGGATTTTATTTTCAGCTTCTCAAACAACCTGATTTTGTATGTACTGATTGTTGATGAATGAAGATTCAGCTGATTAGAAATTTCTTTGAGGGGAAGACCTTCCGCAAGCTTATTGGCAATTTGCAGTTCGCGGTCTGATAACGCTTCAAAGGGAGAACTTTTGGCCGTACCATTTAATGATTCTAAAAGAATTGCTTCTTTTATATTCTCACTGATATATCTGCCCTTACTGAGCATTGCCGTTAAAGCAGTCTCAATGACTTCAGTGGAACTTAGCTTGCTGAGATAGCCACCAGCACCCATTTTCAGATAACGCATCCCATACAGCTCTTCATCCTGTGAAGAAAATATTAAAATTTTAATGCCGGTTGGTGAATTTTTATGTAATCTATTGCTTCCTGCACCGTACCATTAGGCATATTAACGTCCATAATGGCCAGATCAAATTCTTCTTTCTGAATTAATTTGTACAGCGATTTATAATCCTCTACTTCTGAAATGATGGCATCTGGTCTGAGTTGTTTAATTGTTTGTATCAACCCCATCCGGACGATACCATGATCGTCTGCTACAACAATGTGAATGTTTACTTTTAAACCCATCATACTATAAATTTACGTAAAAAAGAGAAACCGTGGTGCCTTTATTTTCAGTGGAAATGATTTGGATGTTTCCACTAAGCAAGGATATAAAATTTTTTACAATTTTCAAACTTAATCCCACTCCTTTCTCGCCCGCTGTTCCCAGAAATATGGGATTACCATAAGTGTAGATCCCAGGTAAATACTTTTCATTGATTCCTGTTCCGGAATCAATTATAGAAAGTACAACCTCATCATCTTCTGTAATTTCCTGTAAATAAATATCTTGTCCCGGAAATGAGTATTTTACGGCGTTATTGAAAATTTTGTCTACAACATATTCGAGCAATAGGCGATCGCCAGTAAGAAATGCATTGTGATCTCCTTTAAAATAAAACTTAATGTTTTTTCTTTTAATTGAGCAGCATATTTTTCTTTCAAATAGTGAAAAAGATCCATCACCATGATTTTAACGGGTTTAATCGTAAATTCCCCGTATTGTGTTTTTAGCCAGGCAATGCTGTCATGAATAGTTTGCAGATTCTTCTGAGCATCCTGTTTTACCTGTGGCAACAACTTAAAAAAATCTTCCTCACTTATAGTCTTTCGCTCCAGCTCTTCTGTAAGCCACAGAAAGGTTCCAAAAATTCTTTTGAGTCATGGGACAAAATCGAGATCAATCCGTTCTTGAAATTGATTTCGTTTTCCAGTCTTTCAATTTTTAATTGGAGTTCGTTGATAAAATCATTCATAAATTAAGTATCACGGTTTGAGAAGCTGTTTGAATTATTTTTTTGAAAGAAGGCAGAAAGGTTATATTGCTTAAATGCAACTAAAAACATCTATTTCAGAGCTTTCTTCCAGGAGCCGGCAAGTTATAAAAATATCATATTAGTAAAAAGAAAAATCAAATAGGATTTACCTAAAATAATAAATCACCTATTTTCTTTAACTAAAAATGGTTTTGTTCGGCATAATATTCCGACAAGATTTCACACTGGCAAACTGTTACTTGCATTACGGAAAATGGGTAAAAGATAATTGCAAACAGCTGGATGATACAGAATAAAAATAACAAGGTAATGCAACAATATCTGAGAAATAAACGACCAAAATATTTCACAGGTACTGAAAATATTGAGGTATAGATAGAGCAAAACTCATCAACGAAGAAAAATGTTTGTATATAGAAATACTTCAGGAATCTTTTAGACTGTTCTCTGGTTTTGATCCATTGCTATGACAAGCCAGCCATACAACGAAAGTTAGGCTATTTCAGAAAGCATCGTTAAATGGCCGTAAAGCTATAATAAACATTGACAGAGTAAGTGGTATTTTCCTTCCCTACCAAACTTTGGGCACCCGCAGGTGATATAGTGTATCTTACGTTCAATCCACGGTCCAAAACCGGTGCTCCGTTAAAGAGGATTTTTGAGGAGTTTTGGATAAGGAACATTCACAGAACTCCCATCTATGCCAATTTGTAAAATATTTGAATTGATGTTGGTCTGTAAACCGCCTTTCTTGAAATAATTTTCGTCCGATTTTACATAGAGCTCAAAATTTTCATTATTGGACAACATGATTTGGTTGGTAATCATTTGTGTCTGACCGTCTGTGTAATGGGCAGCGGTATTAAAATTGAAGTTGACGTTGCGTCCGGAACTGGGGATGGTGATCTCCGAAAGAGGAAGCACCTTTAACTGAACAGCCGTATTTTGCAAACTGTTAATTGAGTTATCTGTACTGCTGGCATTGAAGTTCAAATCAAATGTATACGTTCCGGCTTCAAAAAGAAATTTTTAAAATCTTCCGCAGACACATAAAGTTGCGGGATGAAGTTGTTTCTGTTTCCTGCTACAACACTGAAATTAGCAGGAGAAAAATTCTGAAAATCGGAAGATAAGGCTTTGGTCGTGAGTGAAGATCCGTTACTACCCAATTTAATGCTTGCTATATTTCTGGTTCCCGGCACGCCTTTAGATGACGTAAACTGAATGTTTGTGGCAGCTTTGGCCCAAAAATTAAAATCAACCGTATTTGCGATTTCTGTACTCCCCAAATCCCACACCCTCGTGCTTGTACTGCGGTAGTCATTCAAAGAAGAGATTTCTATGTATTTTGTTAAAGAGTTTGCGACCCATTTTACAGCTGAAGGAATGACTAAAATTGTTTTAAAATTACGGGGTGTAAAGTCATTATAATTCTGAGTTATATCCATGGAGTAATTCCCGGCCCGAAAGGCATTGGCACTAAATTGTGAAGCAGGAATTTTAAATGTAAAATTGATATTTCCCCGGTTGAATCCTCCCCGAGACTGATGGATGGCGGTTCAAACCATTTTACAGCGCTTGTACTGAATGACTGAAAACCTGGTAAATAACCTGTTAGTCCGGTATATGGCATCTGTCCACCCATACTTTCCAACTGCCACAGAAGCGTGGTACCGGGTAAAGTGAGTGAGGAAGAAGAGTGCGTAAAATTGGGCCCGGAACAGAGGTAAATGTAGGAGCTGTCGGGAGTAATCCCAAAAGGCATAATCCCAGTTGGTTCTGTTGGCGTTCGTCATTACTCTTGTAGGTACTGAAGTAAATTCGCTCCTGTTAAAAATATTACTTTCAGGAACCGACAGATACACATCCTGAGCTTTTGTAGCTGCAGAACCGCACAACACGGTAAAAATTCCTATTAGAAAAGGCCTCATCTTTTTCATACTTTTAAATTTAAAACTTTTTCACCTTAATAGTGGTGTCTTTCTTCTTATATTCAAAAACCACGGTTTTTGAGTACCCTTCTTTGTCACCTGAATAGTTTGGGTAGGTTGTGTATAGCTGTATTTGTCATTTTCAATATAGATGTTATACTTACCATCTTTCAGGAAAAATTCAAACTCATTTTTTTGGTTTACCACGGCAGTATAGATGCTGCCATCTTCGCTTTTTGCATACACCACTATTCCGGTTACATCCGTTTCCAAAACATCGTAGGCTTGCCTGATCTCTGTTAATTTTCCACTTACTCTGATGTTTTTTACCAAGCCTACTTTACGGTTAATATTGGCATGTACCATAATGACAGGATCCATCATCAGTCGGGAACCTGCACTTTCGTTCATTTTCAAGATGTAAGTACCTTCAGGCACATTCTGAAAAACTACTTTTCCATTCTTATCTGTTATCGCTACATAATTGTCCAGTTTTACAATTTCATTAGCAAGTACCGATTCGCCGGATTCCAGAAGGCCATTAAAATTTTTATCCTCAAAGAACTGGAAAGCCACTTTATGATTTCCGAGCGCTGTTGCTGTGGTAAAATATTTTTAATCCCCACTCTGAACTGGTAATAACTTCCACTGGTTGCATATTCAGCCGTAGATTTATACCCGGAAAGATTAAAATACCCTGTGGTGGACCAGGAAGGCGAAATCTTATATTCCAGATTACCGGTGATATTGCTGTTTAAATTCTTATAAAGTTCCGAATAGAAGGTCCCGGCTGAAAAAGATCCGGTCAGATTATGATTAAACATCTGGAAATTATAGGAGGCATACACATTATAGTTGGCAAAATTACGGTTTCCATCATAATAAGAATTTAAATCAAAGACACTGATTGCATTCCATTGGGCTGTTCCATTGAGAGAAAATGACTTATATCTGTAAGATAAAGTCGTTTTCAAACTGTTGAACCATTCCGGATTATCATTCTCTTTTGAATAAGAATATTCCGCCATCAGATTCAATCCGTGGGCACCCAATGTAGTACTGATGTTGGCTTCCAACCGGTAAGAAAAAAGCTCCTGCGATGAGTAAAAATTAGCTGTTTTTGTTTTTCAACCTTTGGATAAAGCAGGAAATTCCATTTCTTTAAAGAAAACTGATATCCTAGTCCCAAAGCTTCCGTACTGTTGAAATAATAACGCAAATTAGAGGTATTCCCAGGTTGGATGGGTTCACTCTGATAACTCAAGAACTCTGGTTCTATCTGCGAATTCTGATATTGTATAAAAGCTCGCTGAGCAGCAGAAAATTGGTGCCCGATCCGTTGATTTGAGAAAAAGATCCTCTTTTGATCCCTGCATAACTTTTGGTGGCAAAGGAATTGAAAGATTGTATATCCCATTTTCCTATTTTCCCCTCGTAATTGGCTCCCATTGAAGCTCCTGTGTTTTCGTCTTTATTCGAAAGGCCTTTTTCGTTGCTCACACCCACCTCCGTACGGATGATGTGTTTTTCGTTAATGAACAATGATGTTACCGCATTCGCTACCTGTGTATCTACGTTAAAGCGTGGATCATGGTCGAATAGATAAGATACTTTCCCGTTGAAAGATTTAGCATTTCCAAAAGTATATTTTGCACCCGCCATAGTAGATCCTTCTGTTTGCTTGAAATAAGTACCGTACAGATTATAATTATTTTCCAGTGCAAGAACTTCAACCTGATTATTGTTACCAAATCTGGTAGAAATTTTCCCACCTCTTCCGAAAACCGGGTAATCGTAATCACTGCTGTTAACATTTCCCAAGCGTAAAACCGTATTTTTTCTCTCCAGTTCCAGCCAGGTATCATACACGTTATAAAGGCCGTCTTCAAAATAGTAATCTGCACCGATATTGAAGCGTGATTTTAAATTCTCAGTCACCCGGAATGCTGTGTTTCCCCTCAATTGAAGAAAATTGAAACCTGAACTGTTTTCATTATAGCTCATCTCCGCAAAGTTACTTCCGCTCACCCCTTCGTTTCCACGGGCAATTTGTCTGTTGTGCGATAAAATAACCAGGTAGAGTGTGTTGCTTCCCACAATTTTATTATCAAGCAGATCTGTGACGATTGCATTAATATTAAATTCCGGATAAAGTGTATTCTGTTTTCTGACTGCAATTTTGATCTCCACGGTTTGTTTTTCTAAACCTTCCAGAGATAAGGTTTGCTGTTTGGGCAAAATCTCCAGACCATCAGGAATTGACTGCAAATCAATCTTAACGGTGCGTTTACTATAACCCTGGTTTTCTACCGTCAGCAGAATTGAGGATTGGGGCAAAGCTGGGTTAATGAAATTTTCGTAGGTAGCTGTATAAATTGCGATGTTTTTGTTCTCGCCTTTAGCGACGAAGAACGAGGCGCTTTCAGTTCTGGTAGCCGTTGGAGTGGCGTACGAAACCTGGAATTGGATCTCATTGGATCTCAGTTTCATAAAATCCACGTTAGCGATCAGTTTCACAGGAAGATTTTTAGACTGACCCGCGCCTAAGGTAAAGTCATTTTTGGGATAGAAAAGCAATCCCGGATATTGTTCCTGAGGGATGATATTCTGAATCGTCATCTCTTCAGAACTTTTATTCTCAATGACCAGGAAATTAGTAAAAGTAGAACCCTTCTCAACAGTTACACTGTCATTTTCAAAATGGATTTGTATATCCTTCTTTTCCTGTGCAGAGGCCCACGAAAAGTGCAGAAGAACAAATACAAAAAATAAGATTGTTCTTCTTAGTACTGATACTGATATTCCATTCTGTGGTTTCAAAGCTTAATTTTAAAATTTAAAGTTTTTTTCTCCTACACGTAAATCATTGGATTCTGCCATCTTGACGATAACCACACCAAGGAAGTTCCCTGAAATGTTCTCTGGTAAAGAAAACTGAACAACCTGATTGGTATCCGGAAACATGGAGATGGAAATTGCAGGTAATTTTATTTCCTTACCACTGTCTGTATTGGTAAGTTCAAACTCAACGGTAGCATCATTGATGGTGTTTCCATCATTATGGATGCTTACTGCAACTTTTCTATTCGCTGCATTTTCATTGTTCACTTCTGAAATATTGGTGATATCCAAACTTTTCACATGGTTTCCCGGTGGAGTATAAAAGATGTGAAGTCCCACCTCAAATAAGGTGATAATACCAATACCATTCTGAATACGTGCCTTATCTGCCTGCTGAGGAAGCTGTGTAAAAAACAACATGCTGTTCGTAACGGCAGACGGTGATGCGTTTGCCGGAATCTGCATGGTTACTACAATCTCCTTTGTACTTTTCGCAGGAACTGTTACAGTGTTTTCTAAGGTAGATACCCAGGAGGCATTGGAAGTTTTTGAACTGCCTGCTTCAAGATAAACCTTATTTCCGTCTTCTTCTCTAACCCAATCTTTATAGTTAAGATTAAAAACATAATCCTTGTCCGAGCTGTTTTGAAGCGTGACTGTCTTTGTTACTTTTTCTCCTGGATTACCTGTGAAAAACAAGCGTGTAGGCGACATAGAGATGCTTTGTGCCAAAAGTGAAGAAGATCCTGTAAGAATAAAGAAAATGAAAAGGTGAATAAACTTGTGCATGGTGTAAATAGTTTAATAATAAAAGATTCAAAACTACTGAAAACGTAGCAAAATAAGCCTTTACAAACTAAAAATTTTATTACAAAGCAGTTGCGGTATAAGTTACTGTTTGCGTATAAGTTCCGGCCGGCTTTCCTAAAATATCAGAAGATGAGGATTTTGCTGCTGGGATGATGTAGTCCAGATTCAGTGTTAAGGCACTTCCAAGAGGAGCATTTGCAACTAATGTTTTTTCTCCTGCAGATAAAACCACATCGTTTTTGTTCCGCCCATTGTTCCGGCAGCTGTAGCGGCTTTAATGGTCAAAACCTCTACAGGAATTGAATTTAAACCATTGACGAAATTTGGACCTCCTGCTTTTACTTTAACATTAAAGTTCTTCGTGGAAGTAACTTTCAAAGAGTTGGCTTTAGTAATGGTCTGATCAGAGTTATAGTCTGCTGCTGTAACATAGTTAAAGGCAACTGTCCCACCAATGGCAGTACTTCCTGCGTCGATAGAGATTACATCGTTCAGGGTAATATTTACAGCTGTGGTAGCTGTAGTATTTTGAGCTTGAATATTATTAGTTCCAAATATGATGGCTCCAATTGTTAAGGCTGTGATTGCGATTTGTTTTGTCATGGCAGTATTTTTTAATTGTTATTCCTGTTTAACTGTTCTCTTTTGAACACTACAAATCTACAGCGGTGATAAAAGTTTCTTTGTAATGGAAAAAGGAAGTGCATGTAGTAAAATCACTACACGATTTATTCATATGATAAATAGAAAAACCCTCAATACTTTTCAGGTACTGAGGGCATATATATTGATGTGTTTTTTTATTATAAAATTGATGTTTTTTTATTATAAAGCAGTCGCAGTATACGTTACTGTTTGCGTATAAGTTCCGGCTGGTTTACCTAAAATATCAGAAGATGATGATTTCGCTGCTGGAATTGTGTAGTCCAGATTCAGTGTTAATGCACTTCCAAGAGGAGCATTGGTAACTAAATTCTGATCCGTTGCCGATAAAACTACAGTATTTTTGTTCCACCCATTGATCCGGCAGCTGTAGCGGCTTTAATGGTCAAAACATTGACAGGGATTAAGTTCGTTCCATTCATAAAATTAGCACCTCCTGCTTTTACTTTAACATTAAAGTTCTTTGTGGAAGTAACCTTCAAAGAGTTGGCTTTAGTAATGGTCTGATCAGAGTTGTAATCTGCTGCAGTAGCATAGTTAAAATCTACTGTATTACCAATGGCAGTACTTCCTGCATCAATGGAGATGACATCGTTCAGAGTAATGTTTACAGTTGTAGTTGCAGTTGTATTTTGAGCTTGAACATTGTTAGTTCCTAATATGATCGCTCCAAAAGTTAAGGCTGTGATTACGATTTGCTTTTTCATGATGGTAATATTGTATTGTTATTTTTTACTTAATTGTTATCTTTTGTATACTGCAAATTTATAGTGGTGCTAAAAGTTTCCTTGTAGTGGAAAAAGGAAGTTCGTGTAGTAAAATCACTACACGGTTTATCATTTTGACTTAAATAGAAAAGAGGCTGTCCAAAAGGACAGTTTTTTTATGCGACCCATTACTGTCCGATAAAAAGTATAAATACATTGAAAATATTAATATTTACGCTATGAATTAACAGGTCGCTCCTCCGGAGCTCTAATTTTAAAACAAATACGTTCTATTAACAGTCAGCTCCCATTGGAGCTAAATTTGATCCCATCGGGATCTACTGTTAGTAGAAAAATAAAATCCCCATAAAATAAAGCTCCGGAGGAGCGACCTGTTAATTCTATTTAAATTTTATCGAACAAGAATGGTTTTTTATATAAAGTGTCAGATCTAAGGTTGATTCAAGACATTTATATGCCCTCAAACTCTCCTAAATTCTATTTCTTTATAACAACAAGAGGCAGCCAAAACTTTTTAGACAGTCTCGTATATTAATTGCTGTTATTTCTATTATAAAGCTGTCGTAATATAAATTACCGGATTTTGAATTTTATCTATATCCGTACAATACATACAAAATCAAAGGCCTCCCGTAGGAAGCCTTCGAAACACCAAATCACAAAATATTAATATGAAAAATTAATTTATAAAGCAGTTGCGGTATACGTTACTGTTTGCGTATAAGTTCCCGCTGGTTTACCTAAAATATCAGAAGATGATGATTTCGCTGCTGGAATAGTGTAATCCAGATTCAATGTTAATGCACTTCCAAGAGGAGCATTGGTAACTAAATTCTGATCCGTTGCAGATAAAACTACAGTATTTTTGTTCCGCCCATTGTTCCGGCAGCTGTAGCGGCTTTGATTGTCAAAACATTGACAGGGATTAAGTTCGTTCCATTCATGAAATTAGCACCTCCTGCTTTTACTTTAACATTAAAGTTCTTTGTGGAAGTAACTTTCAAAGAGTTGGCTTTAGTAATGGTCTGATCAGAGTTGTAGTCTGCTGCAGTAACATAGTTAAAATCTACCGTATTACCAATGGCAGTACTTCCTGCATCGATAGAGATGACATCGTTCAGAGTAATGTTTACGGTTGTAGTTGCTGTTGTATTTTGAGCTTGAACATTGTTAGTTCCAAATATGATCGCTCCAAAAGTTAAGGCTGTGATTACGATTTGTTTTGTCATGGCAGTATTATTTAATTGTTATTTTTACTTAATTGTTATCTTTTGTATACTGCAAATTTATAGTGGTGCTAAAAGTTTCTCTGTAGTGGAAAAAGGAAGTTCGTGTAGTAAAATCACTACAGGCTTACTCATTGAGTTTAAATAGAAAAAGCCCTCAATACTTTGACAGTACTGAGGGCTTTTTCTATTTAAAATTAGTATTTACTTACAATGCAGTGGCAGTATAAGTTATTTTTTGGGTGTAAGTTCCTGGGGTTTTCCCAGAAGCACCTTGGATGCATTTTCCGCCGAAATGGAATAGGCAATATTTAAAGACTGTTTGGTCCCTAAACTCGCATTACTCACCAGCACCTGATCAGCCGTAGATAAAGTAACCTCATTCAGGGTTCCCACCAAACTTCCGCCCGGTATTGCTTTTACCTGTAATATATCTACGGGAATTACGTTTGCACCACTTACAAAGTGTGTTCCCTCAGATTTTACTTTTACATCAAAATTTTTAGAGGAGATAATGACTAAACTGTTGGGAACAGTCACATTTTTTGAAGAATTATAGTCTTTTGTGTTCCCATAATTAAAATCTACAGTACCTTCTGAAGCAACAGAGCCAATGTCCATCGCAATAACGTCCGATAAAATAATATTTACTGATGTACTCACCTGCTCTGAATTTTGTGCCATAACCCGGTGGGTTCCTAAGGCGGTTGCTGCCAGAGACAGTGCAACGATAAAAATTTGCTTTTTCATGATTAATAAATTTAGTGAGGTGTAATAATATGGTCATTCAGAATTCATTATAAATCTAATAACATTATCTGACATTACCAAAGCTTTTTCATCATTGATTGAGTATTGCCACTATACAGTTTGCAGATATTCAATCTGATAGAGTTAATTCTTAATAGTGGTTTACGATTACTGTTTATCTTCTTCAAAAGAAAGATGACTTTCAGAGGTTATTGGTTCGGATACCAATATCTGCTTTCTTTTAAAAATCCGCAATAAAATTATCATAGAACTTCAACAATGTAAGCTCATTACTACCCCAAACAAGAAAAGTATTTTTTATATACAAATACTATTATTAATTTAGCAAATAGAAATTTGATTATAATTAAGGATATGAAAAAATTAATCTTACTGAGTGCTGTTTCAGCGTTCTTAATGAACTGTAATAAGAAAACGGAAACTGTGACCCCAAAAGTTGAAGCTGACACCATCGCAGTTACTGAACCTGTAGTAGACACCCTGGGACCAAAATCATATTGCTATGTGGGTGCAACCGGAAAAGACAGTGTTTTCGCTTCTATAGATGACAATCTGGGGACAATTACCGGAAAATTATCTTATAAAAACAGCGAAAAAGACAGTTCTAAAGGTGATGTAACCGGGTTTAAATCCGGAGATACCTTAAAGCTGACCTACGAGTTTACCTCAGAAGGCAAGAAAAGTAAAAGAGATATTTATTTCCTTCAAAAGACAATGTTCTGACAGAAGGAATTGGCGATCATAAAGAAGAAGACGGGCAATCTAAATATGCTGACGAAAAAAGATCAGCTATAAAGACGGACAACAACTGATTGCTGCCGACTGTAAAACCGTAGCCAAGGCTGTAAAATAAATATTCTTCAAAATATTTTAATAAATACAAAAATGCTGCTCCCGGATGTAGGGAACAGCATTTTTATGGATCGCTAATTTTCTGCTTGTATAAATTTATAATTTAAACTGCGTATAGATCTTGCAGTCTTCTTGGATCACTGACACGCCTATACAATTTAAAACCAACTAGAGTTCTGTCTGAATAATTTCAATAAAACGATTTACAGCTTCATCACCTGTATTCCAGGAAGTAATAAGACGAATCGCAGAGCAATTTTCATCTACTTTCTTCCAGATATAAAATTCAAAATCTTCGGATAAAACCTGGATCAGGTCATGATGCAGAATGGGAAAAATCTGGTTCGTATACGTATCTGAAAGAAATTTCACATCTTTTTCCTGCATTGCTTTTTTGATCTTCATCGCCTGTTGGTTGGCATGTTTTGCCAGATCAAAATACAGGTTGTCTTTCATGAGTTCCAGAAACTGTATTCCTAACAGTCTTCCTTTTGCCAGTAAGGCACCTTTCTGTTTGATATTAAATGCAAAATCTTCCTGAAGTATAGGGTTATTAATGACGATCGCTTCTCCTATCAACGCTCCGTTCTTAGTACCACCCAGGTAAAACACATCCGTCAGAGCAGCTATATTTTCAATACTAAGATCACTGATCTCAGAAGTAAGAGCATGCCCAAGCCTTGCTCCATCCATAAACAGATACAGATGATTTTCTTTACAAAATGCAGAAAGTTCTTCCAGCTCTTTCTTTTGATAAATGGTTCCCAATTCCGTAGAATTTGAAATATAAACCAGCTTAGGCATTACCTGATGAGGAATATTTCTGTGTCCTTCCAGTATCGGGGTAATATCTGAAGGCTTCAGCTTCCCATCTTCTGTTTCAATGCTTAGTACTTTGTGGCCTGTTGCTTCAATCGCTCCGGTTTCATTATTAAGAATATGCCCTGACGAAGCAGAAATCACACACTGGTAAGGTTTTAAAATAGCAGAAATCACAATTAAATTCGCCTGGGTTCCTCCGGAAACGAAATAGATATCAGCATCTTTGCTGTTAGTCTTTTCCTTAATCAATACTTTCGCTTTCAATGAATACTCATCTTCGCCATAGCCGGCCTGCTGATCAAGATTATATTGTAAGAGTGCTTGCAGGATATTCGGATGACATCCCTCGGAATAATCGTTTTTGAATGAAAATTTCATAGAGTAAAATTAAAAAAGTTAAAATAACAAGAGTAATCTTTCCGTTTTATTTTGTTAGATTTGTATTGAAAATCATCTAACATTTTGAAAACAACCCTAACAGAAGAGAATTACCTGAAAGCTTTGTTTCATTTAGTTGACAATGAAGGAAAGGTGACGATTAATGAACTCAGTAAATTTTTAAATGTAAAAATGCCGAGCGTTAATAATATGATGAAGAAATTTGCGGAAAAAAATGGGTCATTTATGAAACCTATAAACCCCTGATCGTTACCGGAAGCGGAAAACGTGAAGCTGCTCTTGTGGTTCGCAAACACAGGCTTACCGAAATGTTTCTGGTAAAAAAATGAATTTCGGATGGGAAAACGTTCATGAAATTGCAGAACAGCTGGAACATGTACATTCTCAGATCTTTTTTGATAAAATGGATGAAATTCTGGATTACCCGAAATTTGATCCCCATGGAGAACCTATTCCTGACAAAGACGGAAATATCATTGCCCAGGATCTTCAGAAGCTAAGCAACTGCGAAATCGGAGAAACAGTAGTTTTTGCTTCGGTTACCCTTTCTGATGATGCCTTCTTAACCTATCTGAATGACAGAAAACTTCTGCTGAACACCAAAGTAAAGATTACCAAGATTGAAAGTTTTGATAAATCGATGACAATAGAGATTGACGGTAAAAAGAAATTCTCAGTAAGAAAGCTACAGAGAAGATATTGGTAAAAAGTAAAAAACAGTGAAAATCACTGTTTTTTTATTCTATCATATTCTATTAATTTCAATGCTCCTCTACAGGTTTGATCTTCTTTGGTTTTATACTCAATAAAAAAACGGTTGATATAATAAAAAGACTCCCGACCCAGTCCACCGTAGAATAAGAAACATTAAGCCATAACACGGCTAAAACCGTTGCCGAAAGAGGTTCCATAGAAGCAAGAAGACTTGTTTTCTGCCCTCCAATAATCTTCACAGCAGATAAATAAGCATAAAAAGCCACCAAAGTACCCAAAATTACAATAAAAGCAGTGTACCCGAATGCCTGTAAATCCCAAGTACCTTCTACCTGCCATGGAGCTTTTACAAAACTGAACACAATTCCACCACATAACATTCCCCATCCAATGATCAAAGAAGATTTATACTTTGAAAGAAGTTTTACCGGCTGTAGGGTATAAATAGCCAGAGATACAGCAGAAGCCAAACCAAAAAACAAAGCAGCTCCGGAAATTGATAAACTTGAAATATCTCCATGAGTAACAAGCAATACTGTTCCCAATACTGCCAGAACAATGGCTATTATTTCCAGAAAAACAGGAACTCTTTTGTTTTTAAAAGCAAGATATATGGCAATAATTACAGGTCCTGCATACTGTAAAACCGTAGCAGTTGCGGCATTGGAATGCTTAATCGCAGCAAAATAAGTGTACTGAACAGCCAGCATCCCTGTTATACTGAAAATGATAAGCTGTACAGCATCCTTTTTATTTTTCCAGATATCAAAAGATCTGATTTTTCTCCAAACTTTGCAAAAACAAGTAGAAAAAACCTGAAACAAGAAGTCTCATTGTAATCATCCATTCAATATTAATCCCCGTTGCTGAAAAAGAAACTGGGCAAATGTTCCGGATACTCCCAAAATAATGCTGCCAAAACAGCCAAACAAAATCCTTTTACAATATTCATGAGTTCAAATCGTATTTAAAGTGCAAAATTGCGTCAAATACTGCTTGGTTTTTAACGAAATTTGAGCAATTATTTGCAATTTTGTTTCATCAATCTTTTAATTTTAAAAAAATGAATGAGCTGGACCCTTTTGACATTTCAATTCTCAAGATACTACAGAAAAATAATCTTACTCCACAACGTGATATCGGAGACACTATTGGTTTATCAGCTGCTGCTGTCCAAAGACGTATCAAAAGAATGCGTGAAACAGAAATCATTAAAGCTGATGTATCTGTTATTGATACAGAAAGCTCAGTCATTCGGTAACCCTTATTGTAGAAGTCTTTCTGGAAAGAGATAAAATACATCTTATTGATGAAGCTCAGGCATTATTCACTGCTGCTAGTGAAGTACAGCAATGTTATTATGTAACCGGTGAGTCAGATTTTGTTCTGATCATTGTTGTTCCCTCTATGAAAGATTACGAAATTCTGACCCGCAGAATATTTTACAGCAACGAAAACATTAAGCATTTCAGGACCTTAGTTACGATGAATACAGTAAAATCCGGCCTTGATGTGCCTTTAGATCTGTTGATATAAATATGAATACGAATTGACTCAATGCGTTAAAAAACGGTTAAATTCGGCTTTAAAAAGAATCTGTTGCTTTAAAATGATTAGGTTTGCAAAATCTTCTGTGGAGGTTTCATATCTCCTGCAAGTCCTAAACTTTAACTATTACCTTTAAAAATTATGAAAAAAAGCATTCAGTTTTTTATTGTCTCCATGTTGTTGAGCCCTTTTGCAAATGCACAGGTAAAAGATTTTGTCATTGAGCCTCCTATTAAAAAAAAAAAACTTACATATTTATAAAACTTTTGGAGTATTCGGAGGTAAAGAATACTCTGCCAATTCCGTATATCTTGTTACCCAAAAAGGAGTTGTCTTATTTGACGTTCCATGGGAAAAGGTACAATATCAAAGCCTGATGGATACCATCCAAAAACGTCACCATTTACCCGTGGTTGCTGTATTTGCCACTCATTCTCATGATGACCGTGCCGGAGATCTGAGCTTTTTAACAATAAAGGAATTAAAACCTACGCCACTGCCAAAACCAATGAATTCCTGAAAAAGACGGAAAGCTACCTCCACAGAGATCATTAAAACCGGAAAGCCTTATCGCATTGGAGGTGAGGAATTTGTGGTGGATTTTCTTGGTGAAGGGCATACTGCCGATAATGTAGTGGTATGGTTCCCCAAATACAATGTTCTGGATGGCGGATGCCTTGTAAAAAGTAAATCTGCAACAGACCTTGGATATATCAAAGAAGCCAATGTAGAACAATGGCCAAAGACCATCAATAAACTGAAATCCAAATATTCAAAAGCAAACCTGGTGATTCCCGGACATGATGAATGGAAAGGCGGAGGCCATGTAGAACATACTCTTGAACTTCTTAATAAAAAATAAAAAATTTCAGCCCCGGCGAATGCCGGGGCTGAAATTTTAAATGATATAGGAATTCATATTTTTGTTATCAGAACATCAGAGCATACCCTTTTATATTGTATTACTTTTTAGTGTTATTACTCATAAAAAAACCCGGATGAAAGTCCGGGATCTGTATTTTAAAGTAGTTTGCGTTAATCCAATACACTCCATCCTCTCTTAGGATTGGTGTTGGTAGAAACTTCCTGCTCATTAACGATGATATTTTCTTTTCTCTGACCGATGTAATCAAGCTCACTCAGTTTAGCGAAAATAGTCTCAAGACTTCTCAGCATCTGCTGAATATAAACCAAAGGTTCTCCGCAGTTGTGGTGGTCATAATTGGTTTCTGCTACAATAGAAAGCTGGTTCAGTAAAGTGTGAGGCGCAATCTCACTCCACTCCAAGCTGTAGTTCAGCATCTCTTCCAGCTCGGCAGGAACAAGTAGCTGAGTAGAATTATATAGATGAAGCGCCAGTCTTGCAAAAGATTCGATCAAAAATACAGGAGGTTGCCATGGTGTGATATTTCTGAACTGGAAATACATATCTCCAAACGTATTCACCATGGTAGTACATAAGAATTTAACATTCTGTGCCAATGCCGTATTCTGATTCTTATGAGAGGCTTTCTGAATGATTTTGAACGCATACTGCTGCAGATTCCCTATCGACTTTGCAAAGCTGCTGTAATAGTCTACCAATGCCGGATGGCTCTGGATAGAAGTACAAGGCGGAATAAAATTGGAATCTACCTGAGCAATATTTGCTTTTAAATCCACTTTTCCGATAATCAGATAATTCCCTCCGGAATAGCTGCTGTTCAGAGAAGTTACAGGTAATAGCTCAATATGATGATTCGGCTGTGCACTTGGATGGCGTGGCGGAATCTCTTCCGGGTCAATATCCCCGAAAGGAACCTTGTCAAAAGGATTTACAGAAATTAAAATATAATATTCTCCGTCTGCCTGCTCTTCATTCATGGATTTCGCCAAAGACTTCACGCTGATCCTTCTGTCTGTCAGTTCAATACGGTATCCTGCCATAGTCACAGCACTGCAACGCTTGATAACAAGCTGTACATCATTGGTTGCGGTATTATGAACGTCAAAAATCGTTCTGTCTGTAAATTCAGTAGAGATCGGCAGAAGCCCGTAGTTATATGTAGTAATCCCAAGTGAATTGGAATCTCTGATGGTATCAATTAAGAAATTATCCTGATCATTAAGGTGTCTTTGGGAAACTTTCATCCCATCCACCCAGTTGATTGCAAAATGTTTAATAGGTTGTATCATGTTAAAATACTTTTAAGTTTTTGTGATTATGCTTTTCTTGCGACTCCCTCCTCTTCATGCTGAATGACTCTTTTACAAATAACCACTTCATTTTCAGAAATGTTGTTTGTAGTGATGTCCTGGTCGAAATCTATATATTTTCTAAAACTGAAAAACGATTTTTTAGTATAAAAGATCCAGTAATACGGCTCATTTCCTTCATCTGAAAGGTGAATAACAGATCCCGGATTCTTATGGTTGTAATCATCCACTACCCTGTAAAACCAGTCTCCGAAAGTAACACCCGTTGGAAGGGTTTTTGCTTTAATTCTGAAACGGTTGGCATCTTCAAGCTTTTTGCTCAGCTCAACGTTCAGTACCATCAGTCTGTCAAAATCTGCTCCTTCAAAATCAGGAAGCTTCTGCTCAGGAGAATACCTCCATGTTTTATAAATATCAAAAGGAATACTGATAAACTGAATGTAGCAGTAATAAAATACCATAGGAACTACAAAGATCAGCATACTTGTGGCTGCCATTACCGCATTTCCCAGTCCATTACTCATCCATTTGAAAAGAAGGGTAAACAGGTAACCTCCCAAAACGATACACGTTAATGAAAGAATAGACTCGAACAAAATGCTCATCGCCAGAGAATCAAAATGCTTTTTGAAATATTTGTGTAATAAATTGACATGGATAATCCCGAAAATAAGGTAGATCACCTGTGCTACAAGATACCATTCCGGATTAAAAGATTTCCGGCAAACCCGAAAACGCCAGGCAGAGCCAGACATAAACTGCACAGAAGAACGTATACAATAATTACTTTAATTTTTATCGCAGGTTTATTCCGCCTGATTATACCGAGTATAAACATCATAATAATTGCGATCAAAGGCATTAAGATATACCTTAAAAAAATACCTTTTACTGAAGAAATTTCCATTTGTTTCTTTTCGAATTTATATTGTGTTGGTCGTTGTAAATATAATAAAATAATTTAGAGGAATGTAGAGTATCCAAGGCGGCTTGCGTTTCTGTCGTCATCCTCAAGACTGAATGAATATTCTACCTTTTCTGTGACAAAATTTTCTTCCACGTCTACAGTCACCGGAAGGAAATAGTCATACAAAGCCTGAAGCACTTTTCTGAACGGACTTCCCGGGATGTATTTTTTCATCTCCTCATAAGGGATAGGTCCTATATTCACAACCCAGTTCCGCTGCCCGTCCATATGCCTTCCGCTTGGGATGTAGGTAACGCCCAGCCTTGAATTCCCCAATAGCATAGAATCGTCATTCTTTTCAATTTCATCGATAACATTCGGAGAAAAAGTAACTTCTACCGGTACCTGCAGAAATGCAGTCATACATCTTTCAAACCATCTTTTATCTCCCTGATCTGATGGAAAAACGGTAAAATATGCATAAAAATGTAAGCGCTCTGCTTATCGAGCATTCTGACCAGTGGCCATAGCTCACTCACCGTATCCAGCAACGCATCCGTATTGCTTGTAATATCAAACTCAGACTCTTTAAGTAAAGCACTGATTTCTGTAAAAAAACTTCCAGCTCAAAAGGACGGAAAAACTTACGGGCATCTTCTTCTACCCTTTTCTGTTTCCGGATCTCCCTACCACTGTATCTACATTCTTTCTTGAAGCGCCAAGAGAAGGCGGATGGAAAAGTCCCTCCGGAAGATAGTCGTAAATACCCTCCCTGTAGCTTTCTATGGTAAATACTTCCTCGTCAAATCCTAAATAGCTGCTTGAAATACTCTTGATATCCTTCAGATAAGCACGGTCGTTCACTCCAACCCTGTCAATAAATATATTGCTTACCGTCCGGTGGTATTTCAAAAGATTAACAGCCACAGCTTCAGCCTTAAAGTCTGTCTGCAGCTTATTGTAATGCATATCTACAATATTATTCTCATACATAGTGTTTCCTCTGATTATGACTTGTAAAGATAATATATCTCGTAAGTTTGAAAAAATATTTTACTAATAATTTTATCCTAAAAATACTAATTTATTGACATTAAAAGGAATAATTTTAAGTAATTTCCGTAAAAATACGGTAATATATGATTTTGCTCAAGGTTTAAAATTTAAAGTTTCAGATTCAGTATCAGTATTTTATGAATTTAAGTTAAGAGTTAAGATTGGTGCGGAATCACTCCTTTTATCTTAATTCTTGATTATATTATCTCTCTATCCGTAAGCCTTAGCCTGTATTTATCCCCAAACCTAATACAATTCCTTTTTATCTGAATTAAATTTTATTAATATCATCTTTATGGAATAAATTCCGGATAATGTATGCTCATTCGGAAAGGGGCCGTATCTTTGCAGACTGAAAATTGTTATTTAAAATGAAAAGTATTTATTCTAAAATTCTGATTTTAGCATTCTTTTCCTCTTCACTGTATTCTTATGCTTGGGGACTGACAGGTCACAGAGTGATTGCAGACATCGCAGAGAACCACCTTTCCGGAAAGGCAAGAAGAGGAATCAAAAAAATAATGGGCAAAGAACGTCTGGCTTACTGGGCCAACTGGCCGGATTTCATCAAATCTGACACCACCGGCGTATGGAAGCAGGCTTCTTCATGGCATTATGTAAATATTGATCCGCAGACTGATTTCAAAGCGTTTGATCAGAATCTGAAAATGCAGGCGGGACCGAGTCTTTATACTCAGGTCAACACCCTGTCAAGCCAGATCAAAGATGAAAAAACTTCTGCAAAAGATAGAAAAATTGCTTTGATATTCCTGATCCACATCATGGGAGACCTGGCACAGCCACTTCACGTAGGAAGAGCAGAAGATTTGGGTGGAAACAAGATCAATGTTACCTATTTCGGGGACAAAACCAATTTACACTCTGTATGGGATGGGAAATTAGTAGATTCTCAAAAATACAGCTACACAGAATATTCAAAACTTTTAGATATCAAATCTAAGGAAGAAGTAGCGCAGATTCAATCCGGAACACTGGAAGACTGGCTATATGATTCTCATAAAATTGCCAACAAGATCTATGCACAGACTCCTGACGGATCAAAGTTGTCGTACGATTACCAATATAAATTCAACGAAACTCTGGAAAGACAATTGTTGTATGGAGGATTGAGACTGGCAAAAGTGCTGAATGATTTATTTTAGGTACCAGCCTACGGTTGATCTCACAACTTCAAATGTATAAAACGGAACTTCGGTTCCGTTTTTTTATTGGAGTTCAGGATAAACACCCCGTCAAATCTATGATTGAAACTCCTCCGGCAAAGGAGAATGATGGAGGCCGCATATTTGTTATTATAATAAGGTATTAATTTGCTTTATTTTCTGTTATATTCTTTTCTGACTCTCCTACTTTTTTCATTCCAAATCATAAATTTTACAAAAAAATAAAACTTGTGTAACCTTTTTATGTTTTCAAACGTATATTATATAGTAACTCTTTTTGAGGATAAAAATAAATGAGACAATTAAAAATCACTAAGCAGGTTACCAACAGGGAAACTGCTTCATTAGACAAGTATTTGCAGGAAATTGGTAAAGTAGAACTGATCACTGCGGACGAGGAAGTAGAATTGGCACAAAGAATACGTGCTGGCGACAGAGCCGCACTTGAGAAATTGATCAAGGCCAACCTTCGTTTCGTAGTTTCTGTATCTAAGCAATACCAAAATCAAGGTCTTTCTTTACCCGATTTGATCAATGAAGGTAACTTAGGCCTGATGAAAGCAGCAAAAGGTACGATGAAACTAGAGGTTTCAAATTTATCTCTTATGCAGTATGGTGGATCCGTCAGTCAATTTTACAGGCGCTGGCTGAGCAATCAAGAATTGTAAGGCTTCCGTTGAACAAAATTGGTTCCATCAATAAAATCAATAAAGCATACGCTCACCTTGAGCAGGAAAATGAAAGACCACCTTCTCCGGAAGAATTGGCTGAAGTTCTTGATATGAGCGAGGAAGATATTAAGGAATCAATGAAAAACTCCGGAAGACACCTGTCTATGGATGCACCTTTAGTAGAAGGTGAAGATTCCAATCTTTATGATGTATTACGTTCAGGAGAATCACCTAGCCCGGATAAAGATCTGATGCTTGAATCTCTACAGATCGAGATCGAAAGAGCATTGAACACGCTTACTCCAAGAGAAGCTGACCTGGTAAGATTATACTTCGGACTGAACGGAAAACACCCAATGACTTTAGAAGAAATTGGTGAAACTTTCGATCTTACAAGAGAGAGAGTTCGTCAGATCAAAGAAAAAGCGATTAAGAGACTAAAACACAACACCAGAAGTAAGATCCTTAAATCTTATCTGGGTAAATAATTTTAGCGCAACAATTGTATAGGCGGGGTCTGTTTTCAGGCTCCGTTTTTTTATTTTTGTCTAATTAAAATTTACCACTTCAGACCTTTACAATAAAACTGGTTTTAAATCAATTGTAACAAATTTTAAAATAATTTCAACTAATACCATTATAACAAATAAACATGACTACACTACCTACAGAAAATAAAATCTCAAAAGATAAAAACGTTCTTCTTGTTTTGCAGAATGCTCCGGATACCAATGCCGAACTTCAATATCTTACGGATCATTTTTGCGGATCAGTAATCAACAGTCCCGATGATCTGAGCACCAGCATCAATAAAAAAATTTATGTTTGCGGAGATCTGAACTTTCTTAAAGACAATACCCAAAAGGTATATATCATAAAAGAATTGTCCGTCAATTATGATCATCATCTGCAAAATTCAAAAGTTGTAAGCCTGGGAGAAGTTCCTGTGATCATCAGTAATGCAGGAGTCTATTTCAGAAAACTGTTTACCGAGGACCACAACTTTGAGAAAATTAAATCTGAACATGATTTTCAGGAACTCACAGAATCCAATAAAGAAAGTAAAGCATTCAGAAAAGGAATTTATCTCAGTAAAATTACCAAAGAAACTACTGAAACAGGCCGAGAAGCTTTTCATTATCATCTTTTGAGATGTTCAAGTAATCTAACAGGTCCCACGGATAACTTCGGAGGTAGATACCCAGATCATTAATCTGCTGAACGAATGTGTGCAGGATACTTTTGAATACAACACAGATATGAACCATGCTCTGGTACAGATCTATGAAAACAAAAAGAAAACAGGTGATTCTCCGAAGGAAGTAAAAGCCAAAATCAAAGCTCATTCAGATAAAACCAAAGACATGCCTAAGGAAGCGCTCATCGCATTCTGTACGTTCTATGATGATTCCAATGCAGATTTGCTGAAACCTTCAGATACAGACAGATTTGATGTATGCTATAAACAGACCAGTGCACTGACAAGGCTTCATTTTAAATTAAAGAAAACGGTTGAAGATGATGCTCTTGAAAAAGAGTTCAGTGTTACCCTGTATCCTGATTCTGCATTTCTGATTCCGCTTTCTACCAATAGGCTGTATACTCATGAAATCAGGCCGTCTGTTCTGGGAGTAGATCAGATTCCTGTTAGAATGGGTTATGTAGTCCGATGCTCTAACCTGGAAGCAATGCATACAGAAGGTCAGACCTACATCAAAGAAAACGGTCAGTATATCCAGCTTGAAGAAATGACTCCTGAGCTTCGTGAACAGTTGCGAAATTCTTATTATGAAGAAAACAGTACTGAACATATGATAGAATATGGAAAAGTTCATTTCAGCATGAATTCAGGGGATTACGAAAAACCAATTTTTAATCATCTGAAAAACATGAGCCATACAGCATTTCACAAAATAGTTCTTCCTTTAGAAAGAAACCTTTTCGATGAACTGTTTCATTCCACTGAATTCGAATCTACCGGCAAAGGTAGACTTGGAAACCACCTCGTAAGATGGGATGGGCAGCATATTCCGGTGGTAAGAACCACTACCCGATATACAATTCCTGCAACTGCTTTTTCAGAAATTCATCAAAGCCTTATTGAGCTTATCAACGAAACTCTTTCCGTTGAAAAGAAAGATATATCTTTCCAGAATTTCAATAATGCACTGATTGAAGTTTATGATGCGGTGTATTCTAAAATGGGTTTTCACTCTGATCAGGCTTTAGATCTGGAAGACCATTCTTTTATAGCTCTTTTCAGCTGTTATGAAAAGCCGGATGAACTTAAAGATTTTCAGCTGAGAAAGCTTGTCATTAAAAATAAAACAACGGATGAAGAATCTGAAATAATATTGCATCACAATTCTGTTGTTTTGTTTTCGTTGGAAACCAATAAAAATTTCAGCACAAAATAGTCCTGAACTCTATACCTGATCCGAAAATGAAGGCTGATGATAATAAATGGCTGGGTATCACTTTCAGAAAGTCCAAAACTTATATTCAGTTCAGGGATAATCTGCCCTGTTTTTCTACCGGAGAATTATTTAAATTAGCTGATAAGGAACAGGAATCAGAATTTTTTCAGCTCCGGGGCCAGGAAAACCGGTCGCTGGATTTTGTTTATCCGGATTTAAGTTATACAATAAGCCAGGAGATCTGCTGATCCCAAAACACAAGAAATAATTTTCACATCCACACTGATTTCACTAAATAAGGAAAATAAACTGATAGAAGAAATTAAAATTTTAAAATAACGCTTTACACCATACCTCATGAAATATACCACAAAATGGCTCACCGATAAAGCCCGGATTAAAGAACTTGTAGATTTCTTTATTACCCATAAGACGGACTCTTATATTTCCCATGGCGAAATGATGTCCGGCAGAGCACTGGATTCTCATCACTGGAATCCTGATCTGGAAGTGATTCTTACGGAGCAGCTGCTCACAGATTTCAATTCTGACGGGAGCTCAAAACTCAATATTTTAATTGCAGAAAATGAACATGGCGATATTGTGGGAATGATGGTTTTCAATGTGATCAACAGCCCTTTTAAAAAGTATGCTATTTTAGAGGATATGCTTCTGGACCAATCAGTAAGAGGACAATCTCTGGGAAGTCAGCTTTTAGAAAAAGCTATTCAGGAATCTAAGAGCTGGAACATCAGTTTCATTCTGCTGGAAAGTGGAATCAATAATCATGGAGCTCATCATTTTTTCAGTAAATATGGTTTTAAAAAAGTATCGGAAAGTTATATTTTAACATTATAAAATGATTCTCATACTATAATTTCTCGCTGATTTTGCAGATTACGCAGATGTTTATGGAGAAAAATACCTGATTTGCGAGAAAATTTCATCACCACTTTTCATTCTTGCATTAGTGGCAATTATAAAAACATCAGTCAACTTTATCGGAGATAAATAAATTCTGGTACTTTTAAAATACAAACATAACAACCTCTGATGAACACCATTTCAATAATAGGAGCCGGAATTGGCGGTCTCACCCTTGGCAACATTCTGAAGCAACATGAATATGATTTCACGATCTACGAATCTGCCCCGGAAATAAAGCCCGTGGGAGCCGGAATCATGATGGCCGTTAATGCTATGCAGGTTTTTGACCGGCTGGGCCTCAAAGAAAAAAATTGAAAATGCAGGAAATAAAATTCACAGGATCAGTCTGGCCAATGAATCAATGCGGGTATTTTCAAAAACAGAGATCCTGGATCTGGAAACTCAGTACAATTCCTGCAATGTTGCCATTCACCGGGCTGAACTTCAGAGAATTCTTACTGAAAATCTGGATAAAAACTCCATTAAACTGGCGCATTCTTTACAAAAGATAGGAAAAAATGAAAATTATACTTTAGATTTTGAAAACGGGGCTCAAATTGAAAGTAATATCGTATTTGGTGCAGATGGTATAAAATCTGCCATCAGAAATCAGATCTTAAAAACAGGAATCATCAGGAGTTCGGGACAAAAATGCTGGCGTGGACTGGTAGATTTTGAACTTCCGGAACAGAATCATCATGAAGCTTTTGAAATGTGGGGAAAAGGAAAACGTTTCGGTTTTGTAAAGATTTCTGAGAGAAAGGTATACTGGTATGCCTGTATCAATGAAAAGAGCTTTGGCAGATACCTGAAACTTATTGATATTTTCAAAGATTTTGCTCCTCTGGTCCTACAGTTGATTGAAGCTACAGCAGAAGAAAATATAATCTGTAATGACATTTCAGACCTCGCCCCTATTCCCAAATGGTATGCAGAAAATTTATGCCTGATTGGTGATGCAGCTCACGCCGCTACTCGAATATGGGCCAAGGCGCCTGTCAGGCTATTGAAGATGCCTATATTATCGGCAGATTGTTAGAAACAAACAGAGATTTTAATGCTGTATTTGAAGAATTTCAGAACATCAGACGAAAAAAAGTAGACTATATCGTCAATACAAGCCGTACCATCGGAAAAATATCACAATGGGAACATGGAAATGTATTCCGAACTTCCTGATGGGCATGATTCCGGAAAGTATGAATCAGAAAATGGCAAAGAAGATTATAGAACTCGAAATGTAAAACACACTTTTATAAGATTTTAAGAATAATTATCTTTAAGTATAAAAAATATCCGAAATATTAATAACAACTAAAAATTAAAACATGAAAAAAATCTTTTATGCGCTGCTCCTGATGATAGGGATCAATACAGCGCAGGCACAGGAGGTCCCGTTACTGGACAGAGGATTGTTCTTCGGTAATCCTGAGATCTCAGGAGGACAGTTAAGTCCGGATGGAAAATGGATTTCTTTTACAAAAGAATACGGAGGAATTATGAATATATGGGTGAAAAAAATTGATGATCCTTTTGATAAAGCCCGTCCGTTAACTGATAGTAAACGTCCCTGAATGGTTATTTCTGGTCAGAAGACGGAAAATATATCCTATATGTAAAAGATAATAACGGGGATGAAAACATGAATATTTTTGCTGTAGATCCTATGGCCAAAGCAACAACCGGAGTTCCCACATCAAGGAATATCACCTCTCAAAGAAGTTGCTGCCCAGATTTATATGGTGAGCAGAAAAGATCCCGATTTGCTGATGGTTGGTTTAAATAACAGAGATAAGGCCTGGCATGATCTCTATTCTTTGAAAATTTCAACAGGAGAAATGAAAAGTTATATGAAAATACCGACCGTGTTACAGGATATGACTTCGACTGGGATGAAAAACTGAGAGTATTATCCAAAACCGATGATAAGGAACTACCCAATTCCTTTACAAGGACGGAGATAAACTGACTCCTATCTACGAAACCCTGGTGACGGAAAATGCCTATATCTCAAACTGGAATGAAGATAATTCCAAATTTTATCTGGTTACCAATAAAGGAGACCTGGATAAGTCCGCTCTATTCCTGATGGATCCGAAAACAAAGCAAATCACAAAAGTTGAAGCAGACCCTAAAGGAAAAGTAGATTTCGGAGGACTGTCTATGGACAGAAATACCAGGAAGATCATTTCCACGTCATATACGGGAGATAAAACAGAGTATTACTGGAAAGATAAAACCTGGGAAGATAACTATAAATTCCTTCAAAGTAAATTCCCGGGAAGAGAAGTTAATTTTGCCAGCTCTACAAAAGATTATTCTAAATTTCTGGTTTCGGTATGGGGTGACAAATATGCTTCTGAAGCGTATTTCTTTGATGCTAAAACCAGACAGCTGATCTTCCAGTACACACCAAGAGCAGAATTGAAAAAGTGGAAAAGTATCTGGCAGCAATGACTCCTATTTCCTATAAAAGCAGTGACGGGCTTGAAATTCCGGCTTACCTGACTTTACCGGCAGGATCGAATGGAAAAAATATTGCTGTAGTGGTTCTGGTGCATGGAGGTCCGAAAGGCCCCAGAGACTATTGGGGATACAATTCAACCGTACAGTTCTTAGCCAACAGAGGATATGCTGTACTACAGCCGAACTTCAGAGCCAGTGGCGGATATGGTAAAAAATTCCAGAACGGAGGAGATCTTCAATGGGGAAAACTGATGCAGGATGACATTACCTGGGGCGTAAAATACCTGATTGATCAGGGAATTGCAGATAAAAATAAAGTAGCCATTATGGGCGGAAGCTATGGCGGATATGCTACACTGGCAGGCTTGGCATTTACACCGGATGTATATGCTGCGGGAGTAGATATTGTAGGACCAAGTAATCTTTTTACGCTGCTGGATTCTGTACCTGCTTACTGGGAATCAGGCCGTGCTTTCCTCTATGGTATGTTAGGAGATCCTAGAACTGAAGAAGGTAAAAAAGAATGCAGGAAGCAAGCCCGTTATTTAGTGTAGACAAAATCAACAAACCGTTATTGATTGTTCAGGGAGCCAATGACCCAAGGGTGAAACAGGCTGAAGCAGATCAGATTGTCATTGCATTACGTGACAAAGGTAAGAAGGTAAATTATATTCTGGCCGATGATGAAGGCCACGGATTCCGTAAACCTGTCAATAATATGGCCATGTATGCTGAAACAGAAAAATTCCTTTCCGAAGTTATTGGCGGAAGATACCAGAAAGACATGCCTGAGAACGTGGCAAAGCGTCTGAAGGAAATGACCGTAGACATCAAAAAAGTAACTTACAAACCCGCTGAAAAAGTAAAAACAGCGGAAGTTGCTAAATAAAATAGCTTATTAAACAAACAAAACCATCTCTACAATGAGATGGTTTTTTGTTTTACTTATAGGTTTTCTGTACGAACTGATTCTATCCAGTCAACAATTTCTTTGATCTTTTCATCAGACAACTTTGCGCCCTGATGGAGATAAAGATATGAAGGAAGTGGCATTTTCTCTGCCTGATCTGATTCTCAACAGCGTCCAGTTTATGAGACCGTTTCCTTTTGCTATAAAGCCCCATTCATTAAAATTCAGTTCTTTTTCCCTTCTTTGATGTGATTTTCAAGAAAAAAACTGAATGGCTGAATGTATCCATAAACAGGGTAATCCGTTGAATTACTATGGCAATCGTAGCATGAGGTTCTTAAAATTGACTGTATATTTTCAGGGACCTTATACACTTTTGAAATATCAGAGGAAGGTACCTGTCCATAATCAATATTACGGACAGGCTGAATCACCTGAATGATTAAGAAGATAAGGATACCCCTAAAAATATTCTTGTAAAAGAACGGTTCATTTTTCTACAAAACCTTTTTACAGATCCGCAGTTGAGCATTTTTGTTCCTTCATAAGGATTTACAATTTCCTTTGTCTCACTGATCCAGGTTCCTCCTTTCCCATTATTGTACATAGGGCAGAAATCCTGATATAATTTTAAACCGCTGGTTCCCACTTCTCCAATCAGATCTGTAATATCATTACTCAACGAAAGTAAATGTTCTCTCTGGTGTGCTATATCTTCAGCATTGTCTCCAATATGTTCTGCATTTTCTGAAGCACTTTCCAGAATATCACGCAGTTCAGAATTGCTTTTAGCATCGGTCTTACTGATATCTATTTTCTTTAATACAGAAAACAGGTTTTTAGCAGCATCGGAAGCTTTTTAGAATCATCCTGTGCCAGGGCATTTTTTAAAGAGAGATAGCCTTTAATAATCTGCTGAACCGGAAAAGCTGAAAGCTCAACTGTTTCTTTTTATTTTCTTCCGGACTTTCTTTTACCTCCTGGTCTGAAGTTTCAGCAGGTTCCGGGGCGTCTACAGTTTTGATTTCCTGCTCTGTTGCTTTATTTTCAGAGACTTTATTTTCGGGTTTATTACAGGAGTATAAAGTAGCTCCCGCCAATAATACGGTTATTATATTTTTCATTGTTTTTTTAAAATAATATGCTTAAAATTAATACGTTAAGGTAAGACCGGCTCCCCAGCCCATTTCATTATCATAATTTCCGGAAACGGATAACCATTTTTGCAGGATATATCTTACTCCCGTTGAAAACTCTCCATCGGAATTGACACTGAAATTCCCTCTCAGCCTTCTGGAAAGCGGGATATCTTCCTGCTCAGTTCCAGTAAAACTTTACCATTCTGATCAATACTTGCATCAGCAGTAATAAGCATGGGCAGAACGTATTGCATCCCCACCATGAAAGCCAGTTTGTTTTTGGAAGCTTTCTGCTGCCCAAACCAGGTTTTTTTGCCATGGAAATCCATGCCCATATCTTCTGCCATCTGTCTTTCCATGATCTCATGATTCTTCTGAACCCTTACTCCTGCATAAGGCAATGCCCATTGGAATTTTCCTAAAAATCGTCCTACTTTTGCACTTCCTTCAAAATGATCGAAGTTCCAGTTGGTATGAAATTCGTTCAGGTTCGCCCATCTTGGTCCGAACATTGTCATGGTTTCTGCATGTATTTTGTTGCTTGCTACATCCAGCATAGCCATAGAGCTTACCATTTTATTGTCTTTCAGGAAGTTTTTCCAGGCCAGTTTTCTGTTGGGAAGCTGTGGATTCGGTTTAGAGTTTTCATAACTGAAGATTCTGCCCATTCCCGCCATCATATGATACAGGATATGACAGTGGAAAAACCAGTCTCCGTCCTGATTGGCTGCAAATTCAATCGTAACCGTTTCCATCGGCATGATATCCACTACATTTTTCAGTGGTGAGTATTCTCCTTTTGAATTGATCAGTCTGAAATCATGCCCGTGAAGGTGCATCGGGTGGCGCATCATGGAGTTGTTGTACAGTTTAATCCTAAGGATTTCTCCTTTTTTACCAGGATTTTATCTGTCTCGGTCACCGTTTTGTTATCAAGGGTCCACAGATAATGGTTCATATTTCCTTCCAGTGTAAACTTCATTTCACGGATGCTGTCTGTAGGAAGGATCGTTTTTTCAGGAGACTTTAAAATATTGTAAGATAACCTTTTGATGGTTTTCTCCTCCTTCATATCCATTCCGGCATGTTGAGAATGATCTTCAGTCTTTTTCTCCTCCTTCGTTTTTACTCCCATCATTTCGTTCATATGCTTCATGGTCTGCTTTCTCTGGCTTTCCGGAAGTTCAGGATACATCACTTCGTTCATATCCATCATCTGATTCCCCATCGTCATATTCATTGGCTTCATATTTCCGCTCATTTCCATCATTCCGTTCATCATTTTCATCCCTTCAAAAAGCATCAGTCTTGGCAGATTGGGAGCTTCTACTTTATCACCGGAACCTAGCCAAAGGGACGCATGCCCTATTCTGTCTTCCGAGGTAGCCCTGAATTCAAAGCTTTTATTTTCAGGAATCATAACTTCAATATCATAGGTTTCAGAAACCCCTACAATCAATCGGTCTACTTCTACAGGAACCACATCATTTCCGTCATTACCGACTACTTTTATTTTTCCGCCACCATAATTCAGCCAGAAATAAGTGGATGAACCTCCGTTGGCAACTCGCAGTCTTACTTTATCCCCTGCCTTCAGATTTGAATAATCCGAACTGGGCACTCCATTGATCAGGAATTTATCGTAATATACATCACTTACATCCATGGCTTCCATTCTTTTCCATTCATTCAGTGCCTTGGTACCGAAGTTTCCGGATTTAATCGCTTCCCAGTAACTCTGCACTGCATTTTTTTCACAGCATACCAATCTGTATTGGCCATGTGAAGTCTGCGGGCAATCTGCATAGGATCATCATCACTCCAATCTCCTAATAAGACAGGAATTTCTGCATTATATCCGGTTTTTGGCTCGCCTTCTCTCTTTTTAAATACCAGAATTCCGTTCATCCCGATCTGTTCCTGCAGCGCTTCATGAGAATGATACCAGTAGGTTCCGTTTTGAGAGATTTTAAATTTATATAGGTGCGTTTCGCCTGGTTTTACAGGTTTTGTGGTAAGATACGGAACACCGTCATGTTCATTGGGAAGAATCACCCCATGCCAGTGAAGGCCTGTATTTTCCTTAAGCATATTGTGCAGATAAATTTCAGCTGTATCTCCTTCTGTAAAATACAGTGTAGGAGCCTGAAGTTTACCGTTGATCGCAAGGGCTCTCCTGTTTTTTCCTGTAAAATTGACAATCGTATCCTTTACATACAGATCATAACGAACTGTTTTCCCGCCAAAAGTAACTTTCCCGTTTTCTGAATTTCTTTTTAAAACAGACTTTTCTTCTTTTCCATCCTCAACTGCATTATGCTGATGGCTTTCTTTTTCTACCAGCTCCATTCCGCATTTAGGACATTTTCCTGGTTTGTCCGAAATCACTTCAGGATGCATTGGGCAGGTATAAGTTGATTTCGATTGAGCTGCTGTATTTACTTTCTTAGTTTCTTCAGCTTTTTTAATATCTGTTTTTGACTTATTTATTTTTGCTTCTACCGGTTTTGTTTTTGTCTCTGCTTTAGGCGTTGGTTTTACCACAGGCTTTGTTACAACCGTTTTCTTTACCAATGTCATCTTGCACTTCGGGCATTCTCCAGGTTTTGAAGAGACTACTTCAGGGTGCATGGGACAGGTATAATAGGTCTTTGTGGTTTGTGCGAAGGTAAAAACAGATAACAAAAGTACCAGAAACATCATTATTTTTTTCATAATATTCCGAACTTTATAGAAGTTGCAGAGCTTAAAGTTTAAAATGAATTAAACTCCACAACTCATTGTTTAAAAGATTAATGCAATACTTATTTAATTTCTGACTTTACACTTCCGCATGAAAGCATAGATTTTCCGTAGTACGGGTTCATGATCTGTTTTTCATCACTTAACCAATTCCCGTCGGCCATCGGACAATATTGTACATAAACCGGTTTTTCAGATAATTTGAATTCCTTTGTAAGGGCAATCATATTATCTGAAAGATTGAAGAAATTTTCTCTTTGAGCGGCCACATTTCTCGCTTCTGAAATGGCGGAAGCATCTTTTCTCAGAATATTAAGATTTCCTTCTGAAACCAATTTATAATCGATTGTAGAAGCAGTTTTAATGAATTCCGTAGCAGCTTTCGATGTCTTGTCTGCATCATCTGAAGCTAAAGCCGATTTGATGGCAATATAGTTCTGATACAGTTTTGAAACCTGAGCGTCTTTTTTAGACTGTGCTGAAAGTGAAATAATTGAAAATAAAGACAGGGCTGCTGTAATGATATACTTTTTCATTGTTTAAAATTTTAGAATTAATTTTTTTATAAAGAATAAAGGTAACGCACAGGTAATGCGTTGAGACATGACATTGGTAACGATGTTATCACAACACCGAAAACGACTGACGGATTCTAAATTCTAAAATTACAATGATTAATGTAGATAGGCACAGGCCTGTACTCCGGCGGTGCATTGATCTGAATTTGTGTAAACTTTGTGGCTGAAAAGATTTGTCGATAACGGCGAACTGATGCTTCACCGGAATTTCTGATACAGCGCTTAAAAAATCAATTTTAAGAAGATCAGATTTCTGGGAATCATCTACCTTTACGACTTTGATCTCTGTTTTGCAGCAGCTTTTTTATCTTTAACCCCACATTTCCCACAGATATCATCTGTTTTCTGGCTTACGGAAACAAATTCCTGCATACAATAATGAACGCTGAAAGCTGCTCCGGAAGAAAATCCGAAGTAGAAAACAGAGAACAATATGGCAAGAATCTTTTTCATTGATAGCACAAAGATAGAAATATCCGGAAAACCATTGTTATAAAATTCGGTACTATTGTTATAAAATTAAGGTAAATAAAAACCTCTGAATTATTTTTCAGAGGTTTTTTTATTTTAATTGCTTCCGCAGATTATGCTCATTAAGCAGATTTTACAATTTAAATTCCAGTTTCACATTAAAGAAACGCCCTGTAAGACGTACCGGAACCGGATAAAGATTGGTGTTGGAAGAGTTATAATCTGTGATCCATTGGTTTGCAACCGTATTATTGATATTAAATGCGTTGAAAACCTGAACACCTAACGTCAGTTCCTGGAAATTCCCCAGAATCCCGATCTGCTCTTTTTATCTTTAGGATCAATAAATACTTTGGTTAATCCGATATCTACCCTTTTATAAGCCGGAAGTGTTTTCTGGAACTTGTAAGCAGAATTAAAATCAGGCTGCCCGTTGCTGTCAAACATTACAGGAGCCCCTGTTGGCAGACCCATCGCATACACCAAAGTAAGGTTTACCCTCATAGACGGAACTGCGGCATATAATCCTGATAGAACATGGCAAATCTGAATCTTTGGTCCGTAGGTCTCGGAATATCTCCTCTTCCGCCAATATTTTCATACACTCTCGCATAACTTGCAGAAAGCCATGAATCTACTCCAGGAACAAATTCACCGAACAATCTGGTATCAATACCATATGAATAGCCTTTAGCATTATTGGCTCCGGAATAACGGATTCTTACATTATCCATATAATACGGGATCAGGTTATCCATTTTCTTATAATAAAGTTCCGTAGTCAGCTTAAACGGTCTGTCATACATCTGAAATTCATAGTCATTGGCAAGAATGACCTGAATGGAACGCTGTGATTTTATATTGGAGTTGAAATTTCCGTCAAGGTCTTTAATCTCTTTATAGAAAGGAGACTGATAATAGATTCCCGCCGAAAGTTTGAACAACATATCATTATCCCAATCCGGTTTGATGGCAAACTGGGCTCTTGGGGAGAATATGGTTTCTTTGTTGAAACTCCAGTTGGCCACTCTTACTCCTGCATTCACAAATACTTTACTGGCTCCCCAATAGAATTTCTGTGAATACTGAGCATATGCAGACAGTCTTGAAGGTTCAATATTATTTTGTCCCGCAATATAATAGGCCAGTTTAAGATCTCCCGTTGCTCCTGTTCTCGGATCAATATCAGGCCTTGGAATACTGTACCCTGCAGAATCTACCAATCTCCATTCGTTGGTATTATCTTTCAGGTTTTCTTTTTCATATTTAAAACCTACTTCAAAATCTGTATTTACGTTAGGAGAAAACTTTGCTCTGAATTGGGTTCCATAAGTTCTTACAAATAAATCGTTTCTTGCATGATCTATCTGCCCACCGAGATCATAGGATGCAACAGGTTCCTGGGTTTTAGGATCAAAGGTCTGCAGCTCATATTGCGATTGTATGCTGTAATATTCTTTTTCTCTGTTCTGGTAGGCAAAAGCATCCAGGGTAAACTTCCAGTTATCCGCCGGTTTATAATTCACAGAAAATGTCCCCATCATATTTTTATACTGGTCATTTTCTTTACCTCCATATCCTATATTTACAGTAATAGGCTGCTGAAGACTTCCGAATGTTACACTTTTCTGCCTTGGAATCATTTCATAATCATTCTTGGAATAATATCCGATGAATGACATAGAAAGCTTCTCATTGACATGGTAGTTAAGGTAAGACTGGAAATCCCAATAGGTAGGGTTAAAATCTGTATCTTCCTTTAAGGTATTAAGAACAAGGTTCGTATTTCTGTATCTTCCTGAAAATAAAGCGGTAAACTTTTTATTTTTTGAAGCCAGACCTGTGGTAAGCCTTCCTCCTATCAGACTCGCTTCTCCTGAAACTTCAAATTTTTCAGGTTCACGGTAATAGATATTTAAAGCGGAAGACATTTTATCACCATATTTGGCTTCAAATCCTCCTGCTGAGAAATTCACCGTAGAAACCATATCCGGATTGATGATACTCATACCTTCCTGCTGAGAATTTCTGATCAGGAAAGGTCTGTAGATTTCAATATCATTGATGTAGATAAGGTTTTCATCATAGTTTCCGCCACGAACCATATATTGGGAAGACAGCTCGGTATTGGAGTTTACGGAAGGAAGTGTTTTGAGCAATCCTTCAATTCCTCCACTTATGGTAGCAGCAGCTTTCGCATCTTTTGCTGAAATACGGACATTGGTAATGTCTTTGGTACTTCCTACTGCTTTTTCTGGAAGACTACTTCCTCTATATCGGTCACTTTAACGGTCGCTGTATCCTTTTTCTGTGTTGCGAGAAAATCAGTACAGGGACCATAAGGCTTAGCGGTAAAACTAGTTTTTTCAAAAGAAATATTTTAGAATTTCTAAAATTAATGTTTTTTTAACAATTACAAAATCGATTCTCTAATTCTTGTTAATTTTTGTAACAAATCTTCTAATAAATCCAGTCTTAACATATTGGCTCCATCAGATAATGCAGTTTCCGGTGTAGGGTGTGTTTCAATGAAAATTCCATCTGCTCCTACTGCAATTCCTGCTTTAGCAATGGTTTCAATAAGATCCGGTCTCCCTCCTGTTACTCCTGAGCTTTGATTGGGCTGCTGCAGAGAATGGGTAACATCTAAAATTACCGGAGCATATTCTCTCATCGTAGGAATTCCTCTGTAATCCACAATCAGATCTGTGTATCCGAAAGAATTTCCTCTTTCAATGATCGCTACCTTCTGGTTATCGGAATCTGTAATTTTCTGAACAGCAAACTTCATTGATTCCGGTGAAAGGAACTGCCCTTTTTCAAAGAAACGCATTTTCCTGTTTTTGCTGCAGCAACTAAAAGGTCAGTCTGACGTACCAAAAATGCAGGAATCTGTAATACATCCACATATTGTGCTGCTAATGCTGCGTGCTCGTTCTCATGAATATCCGTTGTTGTCGGAATATTGAAAGTCTCCCCTACTTTTTTAAGGATTTCAAGAGATTTCTCTTCTCCAATCGTCGTAAAAGAGTCTACACGGCTCTGTTCGCCTTCTTGAAACTTCCTTTAAAAATATAGGGAATATTATATTTGTCTGTAATGTTGATTACTTTTTCAGCAATCCTAAGTGCCATATCTTCCCCTTCAATAATACATGGGCCTGCAATAAGGAAAAAGTTCTTTGAATCTTTGTGCTGAATGTTATCTAAATACTGAATCATTTTGTTGGTATTAAAAGTTCAGTAAAAATACTGAGAAAGTTTCAGACTTGGAAATTATTTGGGGAGAGAGTGAGATTTTAGAGTACTAGAGAAGATAATTGTCATATTTTGATTTGGATACCTTTTTATTGATTATGTTTTGATCAAATTTTTGAGGAAAATTCAATGATACAATGTTTTTGTGTCTCAACACCCGGTTTATCATTTTGAAAGATCTTTAACATCACATATAACTGAAGCTGGATTACTAATTGAATGACAAAGATTAAGGATGGTTTTAATAGAATCTGCGTGATCAGCAAGATCTGCGAGAGAAAAATATTCATTAAGAACAAGACTTTAAATTATTTTTTCTCATGCTTTCATCATCCGGTTACTCATTTTATGAAGGATCTAAACAGCATTTGTTAAAATCTAAGATTAAGCTTCTCATGAATGACATAGATTACAGAGTGCTCAGGTTTGGCTAAAGCCAATGGCATTTTGTTTTATAAAAAAACGGCTAAAGCCCGCTCCTATTAAATTTTGTATTGCAGACAAGAACTACTCCATCTTTTTCAACACCTTCTCAAATGTATTGATATTCCTGCTGGTCATTTGATCCTTAAGGCTTTTTTTTTTCCTAAAACCTTCCCGAAAGTAGAATCTAAGGTATTACCTTTCGGAACCTGCCAGTAAAATATATCATTAATAATTTGGGCCTTTTCATCTTCTGCCTGGGTTGCTTTTTGAAATTCTTCCATCAAAACCTTTTCCACTCCCGGCATTCCTACAAAACCATAGATATGAAGCCCATCATTTTTTTCAAAGGGAATACTTTTCCAAAGAACCTCCGTTTCTTCCTGAGATCTGATGAACAAAAATGCTTCGTAAGAGAAATATTCTGACATTGCTTTTTCCAGCAATAATTTCAAATCTTCAGCACTCTTATCTGAAGAGAAAACAATATTTCCGGAAGCAAGAACAGAACTTACCTCTGTCATTCCGGCATCTTTGAAGACCTGGCAGACATCGGCCATTTTCATATTGGTTCCTTTTACGTTGACACCACGGAGAAAAGCACAGTATTTCATAGTTAGATATAGATTTTAGTTATCAGGCTGCAGCGAATAATAAGGAAGTGCTGAATTCACTGTTTTCTGGTTTCAGGTTCTCTTTATTTAATCTTTTAATCAATCCTGATGTACAAATTATAATCTGTTCCAGAGGGCTTCAGATGATAGATTCTTTCAAGGATCTTATTATTGCTGTTCAGGTGATCTTTTACCCTGAATTCTTTCAAAAGTCTGTAATGGGTTTTATAGTAGTCCGCATTTTTTCCTTCTTCTAAATTCTGATAAGAAAGCAAGTATTTGGGTTTTCTCGTTTTTACCGTATTGATCCAGTAATTGGCTTTATCTTTTTGATTTCTTCCTGAATTTGTTTGTCCACCAGTCCTACTTCATCTATCGTTTTCAACCCTGAAAAATAAGGCACATATCCGGCCGGTTCTAGTAAAATCCACTGTTTTTTATCTTTTTCATACTGATGTAAAAATAAGCCGATGGTTCTCCGGTAATTCCACTCCCCGTTTCCTGTAGCAATAGAATGAACGGTCTGAAATGCCAGCATCGGAAGGATATAAAATACAACCAGCAGAGACAGCCACAAATTTCTTTTCTCTTTCTGCTCCAAAATGAAAATAAGGACCGGAACAAAAAGTAAAAGTTGTGGTACCCAGTAATACCAGTCGAACAGACTTTTCTGAGAGATAAAAATAATCTGTTTTGTCCATCCGAAAATAAAGATAATCCACAGAAAGAAGTTTCTTGTACCTCTCTGTCTGATCAGGTAAATGAAACAAAGAAGTTCAAAGACCAGAACCACTACCGTAAGCGGATTAAAGTCTCCGGGAAATTTCAGCATTCCCCAGAAGTTTCCAAAGCTTTTAAAGAAATAACCGATATGCTGCTGAAAGGTAAAATGATCTTCATAAAGCAGTTTCTTTGCGGTAATGGTATTATTCACCACTTCTCCAAAATAGAACCAGTTGAATGCTAATGTTGATAAAACACCCAGAATTCCGCCAAAAACATAATTCCATCTGACTTTTTATTGCAGAATATATCGACAAGAAAGACAATACCTAAGAATATAACCGTATCAATTCTTGTAAACATAATGAAAACAGGCAACAAGGTAAGTACCCATTTTTTTCCTTTATTAAATCCATAATACAGCAATACCATTTCCAGGAAAAACAGGAGTCCGTATTCCATACCAAGGATTGAAATTTTAATGGATGGAGGCAGAATACCGATCAGAAAGATAAAAACAGCCTTATGCCAGGGATTTTTAAGAACCAGATGAGAGAGAAGTAATGTTCCTATTGTAAATAATATGGAATTAAATATCAAAAGAGGCTCAATAAAGTTTTCTTTACCAAAAATAAGGTTGAAAAGATAAGACACAAAAACGTACAGATGAGTGGTAGATGCAGAGATTTTGGTATCTCCGTTAAAACCGATCACTCCGTAATCCAATAAATTCTGGGCAACTCTCCAGGTAATAAAAGCATCTTCCTGAATATAATGCGTTAATAAAAAAGAAGTTTAAAAAGAACCGTAATGATGACGGCATAAATTGGGAATTTGCTATTTTGTGCTTCAGCCATTATGTATTTTTAGTTTCACAAATATAACCTTAAAATTCAGGATTCCCAATAATAAAAAAACGGAACCGAAGTTCCGTTTTAAAAATATTTTATTGTGTTGCTTTGATAATCGCAGAAGTAATCTGATCTTCTTTTTCTTTCGAATAAGTAGAATCAAAAGGTTCCATGACATCAAATAAATACTGATAGAATGGTGTAATCTTTTGAACTTCTTCAGATTCTTTCATTGCTTTCTCTTTGCCCATCTGCTGAAGATCTTTTACAAAAGCATTGAATTTTTTATCAATCGGCTCAATGGATTTTACCAGGTAAGCATATCCTTTTTCTTTCTGGCCGATCTTTGTATAAGCATCGGTAACAGCAGCTACTACAAGAGAATATTCCATCGGCTTCGTTCTCATTTGTCTTCTCAGATAGCTTTGGTCTGCCTTGGAAAGGCTTTGATAATAATCATATTCTTCAAAGATTCCTTTCTTCAGTACTTCTGCCAGCTGAAGACCTTTCTGCTCCTGTCCTGCAATAATGTATCCTGATACAATAGAGCTTAATGAACGGGGATCATTGTATTTTTCCGCAGGAATTTCCTTAGCGGCAAGATCAAGGATTTCCAATGCCTTTGCTTTCTGTCCGCTCAATGCAAGGGCTGCTGCAGCTCTGCTTGCTGACATTCTGTAGCTGATAATATTGGATGTAGCCGTTTCATCGAAGTGAGCATTAAGATCTTTAAAGTTCCCCATCTGAAGTTTTTCACTACATTATAAAGGTTGTCGGCATCTACTCTTCCCATATCTCCATCAGCCGTAGGAGGAGTCTGGATAGGGATCAGCCTGTAGCTGAAACCGTCAAACTGAAGATAGTCATTCAGATAGAAAATGTTTTCGCTGTCATAAATTCCTCCTGATGAGAAGTTGATCGGACGCTTCCAGTCGAAGTTCGCTAACAGGTCCATCAGAATCAGGTTGTTTTTATAAAGCGTATTTCCTTTATAGGTAATCATGATCTGATTGGCTACGTTAGGAAGATCTGCCTGGTTGATGATTCCTGCTTTCAATGCATTTTCCTTATTAACGGGAAGAATGAATTTGTTGACCGGAAGAATATTGTATTTCTCATATTTCTCTTCTCCGAAGTACATTTTCAGTAACTCATCTTTTTCAGGAGATTTGAATTTGATGAAATTAATCGCCTCTTTCAATGTTAAAGAATCCTGAGTAAGATATTTTCTGAAAGACTGGAATTCAGTATCAGGAGCTCCCTGCTCTTTCAGCATAGAGAATACTCCTTCCCAGTCTTCCTTCTTCATCATATAGATCTGGTCGTTTACCCCGTCTCTGTAATCATCGTGGGTTAACTGACTAGGAATTCCCATTGCGTTGTACGTTCTTCTTTTCACCTGATCAAGATTCCAGGGCGTGGAAGCAAGGGTAAAGTTCACCACTTTCACATCATCTCTGAATCTTTCCGTTTCCTGGATAGCCCAAACCGGATAGGTATCGTTATCACCATAAACGAACAGGATATCGTTTTTCGGTAATGATTTCAATACGGAATATGCATAATCATATGCTGTATATCTGTTACTTCTGTCGTGAACATTATAGTTCTGGAAGCCCATCATAAAAGGTACACCCAACAAAACAACTCCTAATGCAATATTGGCACCGTTGGATTTAATTTTAGACTGTAAGAACCACAGAATAGCTCCGGCGCCCAATCCGATCCAGATAGAAAAAGCATAGAAAGATCCTACCATTGCATAATCTCTCTCTCTCGGTTCGAAAGGTTTTACTCCCGTATAGAAAATAATTCCGACACTGGTAATAATAAATAAGGATAGCAAAGCATAGAATCTTCCGAAGTCCCTGTTCAGCTGGAAAAAGAATCCGATCAGTCCTAAAATTAACGGAAGAAAGAAGAATGTAACCGTACTTTCATTTTTAAATTTAGCAGGCATTTTATCCTGGTTTCCTACAATAACATTATCAATGAAAGGAATTCCGAAATCCAGTTTCCTTTTGTGCTTTCCATATTACCTTCAAGGTCATTCTGTCTTCCCACAAAGTTCCACATCAGGTATCTTACAAAATAATATCCGTTCTGGAAAGAAATGAAATAATCCATATTCTGTAGCAATGAAGGCTTCTGAACATTGATCAGGTTATAAGGTTTCACTTTCAGGTAATCTGAAGCGGTGATCGACTTATCTTCATATTTCGTTCTCAATTCGTCAAAAATCTGCTTAGCCTGTGGGTTGTCTGCCACATCTTCATTAGCATAATTGAAGGTAAAATCAGGAGCTCCATACATTGAAATATAATTAGCCATTACATCTTTGTCCTCGTTGAACATTCTTGGCATTAAGCTTATCTGAGATTTGTTGAAAACATAGTTGAAACGGTCTCCTGTTTTTCTGTAAGTTCCGGTTTTTTCATCTTTCTCGTAGATTTCTCCGGTCTTTTTGTTTTAAAACTTCCGTCTTCGTTCTTTTCAATTCCGTTGGCATCAAGGAAAGCAGTGTAATTCTGCCCGTAGATCGTTGGCCAGTCACCGTACTGCTCTCTGTTGTAGTAATCCAGCATACCAATCGCAGTATCAGGATCGTTAAGGTTCATTGGCGGATTAGCATTTGCTCTGATCGGGATCACCATCCAGCAAGAGAAACCGATAATCATATACACCACAGATAAAGCGATGGTCTGATACAGGTTTCTTTTCGTTTTTCTGGCATATTTGATGATGAAATAACAGATCGCAGCCATCAGGATAAATGCTGCAATAGTTCCTGAGTGGAAAGGAAGCCCAAGACCGTTTACAAAGAAAATCTCCAGTCTTCCGAACATCGTCATGATCAATGGGAAAATAATCTTGAAAACTACGATCAGGATTCCCAGTGTTATAAGGTTGGCCCAGATAAAGTTTTTCCAGGTAAACTTGTAGTTTCTTGCGTAATATACCAGACATACCGCAGGTGTTGCCAGCATACACATCATGTGTACTCCCACAGACAGTCCTAAAATAAAGAAAATAAGGATAATCCATCTTTCACTGTCTGCCGCTTTGTACTCATTTTCCCATTTTGTGATCAACCAGACCAAAAGAGCGATAAACATTGAAGCCATTGAATACACCTCTCCTTCTACTGCAGAAAACCAGAATGTATCTGAGAATGTGAAGCAAAGTGCGCCTATTGCTCCTGCAAATAAAATAGAAATTTCCTGGTGTTTGGTAATTTCTTCGAAATCTTTGTTTAAGAGTCGTCTCACAAAGTGCGTGATCGTCCAGAATAAAAATAAAATCGTCAGCGCACTGAACAATGCAGACATCGCATTAATTACGATGGAGTAATTTTCGCCTTTCCCTAATGCAAAAATGGCTGCCACGGCACCCACTATCTGGAATAAAGCCGCTCCGGGAGCGTGCGTTACTTCAAGTTTTACTGCAGAAGAAATGTACTCGCCACAATCCCAAAAACTGAAATTGGGTTCTATGGTGGACAAGTACGTGAAAAACGCAATGACGAAAATCACCCATCCTAAAACGGTGTTCCATTGCCTAAAAGTCCAATTTTTCATAGTATTAAATCAATTATGCGAAAATAAGGCTTTTATATTATTTTATGCGGGTTTTAACAAAATTTAAAAATTTTGGAATAGTATTTGCGACGATAGTCGTGATAAAACTATAAATGCCAAAATAGATTTTTACTGAAACACGCCTAGAAATCAAACAAAAGTTTAGTAATTATTTATTTTTTTGTATTTTTGCAGTCAGATTTTTATTGAAAATAACAAATAATGAGTAATGTTTACGATAATATCCTTGGCCTGATAGGACATACTCCTATGGTGAAGCTAAATACTGTTACAAAAGATATTCCAGCAACCGTTTATGCCAAGTTAGAATCATATAATCCTGGACATTCCACCAAAGATAGAATCGCACTTCATATTATTGAAAACGCAGAGAAGAAAGGTTTACTTAAAGAAGATTCTGTAGTTGTAGAAACTACTTCCGGAAATACTGGGTTTTCTATTGCGATGGTATGTATCATCAAAGGATATAAATGTATTCTTGCGGTAAGCGATAAAACCAAGCCTGAAAAAATCGCTTATCTGAAAGCATTGGGTGCAACGGTTTATATCTGTCCTGCCAACGTAGCAGCGGATGATCCAAGATCATAATATGAAGTGGCTAAAAGAATTGCCCAGGAAACTCCAAATTCCATTTACATCAATCAATATTTTAATGAGCTGAATATTGATGCCCACTATCAAACCACAGGTCCTGAGATCTGGGAACAGACGGAAGGTAAGATCACTCACCTTTTTGCATGTACGGGAACCGGAGGTACTTTATCAGGTTCAGCGAAATTTTTAAAGGAAAAGAATCCGGATATTAAAATTATCGGGGTGGATGCAGACGGATCGATACTGAAAAGCTATCACGAGACAGGAGAAATCCATAAAGAAGATGTACATCCTTATCAAATTGAAGGAATGGGAAAAAATCTTATCCCTTCTGCCCTTCTTTTCGACAAAGTAGATGAGTTTGTAAGGGTAAATGATGAAATGTCCGCCTACAGGACCCGTGAGATTGCTTTGAAAGAAGCCATCATGGGAGGTTACACCACCGGAGCAGTGACTCAGGGACTGATACAATATGCACAGTCTCATGAGCTGACTGAAAATGATGTAATCGTTTTAATTTATCCTGACCACGGCTCAAGATACATTACCAAAGTGTACAGTGATAAGTGGATGGCTGAACAGGGGTTTGTCAACAACTGTGTTCACAACTACGACGAAGTTTTCAAAACGGAGTTTATCAAATAAGAACAAAATAAAATCACGATATAAATAAAGCCTTTTGCGTGTTCTACAAGAAAGGCTTTTTACTTAAAAATTACGATACAATGTTGGATATTTTTGAAAGAATAAAAGAAAATCCAGGACCTCTTGGACAATTTGCAGATTATGGTGAAGGCTATTTTATTTTCCCGAGATTAGAGGACCTATCGGCCCGAGGATGCAGTTCCAGGGTAGAGAAGTAATTTTCTGGAGTGCCAATGACTATTTGGGATTGTGTAATCATCCTGAAGTAAAGCAAGCGGATGCGCAAGCGGTTGCAGAATACGGAATGTTCTACCCAATGGGAGCAAGAGCAATGTCTGGTGAAACAGAGATCAGCACCTTCAGCTGGAAAGAGAATTGGCAGACTTCGTACAAAAAGAATCAGCATACTTACTGAATTTCGGTTACCAGGGAATGGTTTCTACTATTGATGCCCTTGTAAGCAGAAACGACGTTATTGTTTATGATATGGATTCCCATGCCTGCATCGTAGATGGGGTAAGACTTCATTCAGGAAAAAGGTTTACCTATAAGCATAATGATATGGCAAGCCTTGAGAAAACCTTCAGAGAGCGACTAAAGTGGCTGAAGAAAACGGCGGAGGTATCCTTGTGATCACAGAAGGGGTTTTCGGAATGAGAGGACAGCAGGGAAAACTGAAAGAGATCTGTGATCTTAAATCAAAATATAACTTCAGACTTTTGGTAGATGATGCCCACGGTTTCGGGACGCTTGGTAAAACAGGTGCCGGAGCTGGTGAAGAGCAGGGATGCCAGGATCAGATCGATGTATATTTCTCCACTTTTGCCAAATCTATGGCCGGTTTCGGAGCATTCCTTGCGGGTGACAAAGAGATCATCAGATACCTGAAGTTCAACCTTAGATCGCAGATCTTCGCAAAATCTCTGACGATGCCTATGGTAATCGGAGGATTAAAGAGATTGGAATTGCTGAGAACAAGACCAGAGATCAAAGCTAAACTTTGGGAAAACGTTTATAAACTGCAGAACGGATTAAGAGACAGAGGGTTCAACATTGGTGATACCAATACCTGTGTAACTCCGGTCATGATGCAGGAACTCCTGTAGAGGCTACTCTATTGGTAAAAGACCTGAGAGAGAATTACGGAATCTTTACTTCGGTGGTGGTATATCCGGTAATTCCGAAAGGAATGATTCTTTTAAGATTAATTCCTACCGCTTCCCACACAGATGCTGAGATCAATGAAACTCTCGCAGCATTTGAAGCAATTCATGATAAATTAGTAGGTGGTTACTATAAAGAGCAGGAACAACTGATACTGCAGGAACAGGGATTAAGTTTTAAACCGATTTAATCTTGAAAAAATAAAAAAACCACTGATTCATTCAGTGGTTTTTTTGTTGAAAAAACTATTAAAAACTATATACAACAAATGAAACTCAGAGGCTATATATTGGGCGTTTTGTCGGCTGTTTCATATGGACTGATTCCGATTTTTATCCTGCCGATCAAGCAGGCTCATTTTTCAATGGATATCACCCTGTTTTACAGGTTTTTATTTTCAGCCATTATGGTGGGCGGATATCTGATATATTCCAGACAAAACTTTAAGATCAATAAAAAAAAGCTTTGATACTGGCCATTCTTGGAATCTGCTATGCTCTTTCTTCAGAATTTCTTTTCCTCGGCTATGATTTTCTCACCCCGGGAATTGCTTCTACAGTTCTGTTCATTTACCCCGTCATTGTAGCGCTGATCATGTTTTTCTTTTTATAAGGAAAGGCTTACCCGCCTGTCTGTATTTTCATTGCTTCTTGCTTTTGCCGGAGTTATCGTGTTGTGCTTAAAAGAAAACGGACTGGAGATTAATTTTAAAGGCCTTGGAATCGTGATGTTAAGCTCTCTTTTTTATGCGCTTTACATGGTGATCGTGAATAAGTCAAATCTTAAGGTATCGGGATTTAAGCTTACTTTTTCTCGATGTTTTTTACCTCTATGTATTTCATGACGAAATCCATTATAGCTCATGAGTCATTTGCTATACCTTCAACGGAAATTTTCTTTAATTTTCTTGTTTTTGCTTTCCTTACCACGGTTATTTCCAGTTTGTGTCTGGTATACGCCATCAAGCATATCGGTTCTACACCGGTAGCCATTCTGGGAGCCCTTGAGCCGGTAGTTGCCGTAATGGTAAGTGTACTGATTTTCCATGAAAAATTTACCACCAATCTGCTGATAGGAATTACCCTGATTCTTTTAGGCGTTATTCTGAATGTCATCGGAGACCGAAAGAAAATAAACCATATATAATATTTTCCTATAAATTAGCAATGCCGGACTCAGTAATCCGGCATTCTTTTCTTTTTGAGACTTTCTTACAGACAAATATGACTGTCGGTAATAAAAGATTGATCTATAATTTCATAGTATGAGATAAAAAGATCAAAAATTTCAACCCTGTTTATAATCAGAACAAAAATTTTTTCTGAAAAAACTTTAGAATAACTTTGCAAAAATTTCTGTTGAAAGACCTGCTTCTTATTACTCCGCCTTTTACTCAGCTCAACACTCCTTACCCTGCAACGGCTTATATTAAAGGATTTTTAAACACCAAAAATATTTCCGCTTATCAGGTAGATCTGGGTATTGATGTTATTCTGGAATTATTTTCAAAAAGTGGATTAAAGAAAGTTTTCGGCAAAAAAACCGCCCTTCAGAATGCATCTGAAAATTCCCAACGGATTTTTGCATTACGGGAAGAATATCTTAAAACGATTGATCAGGTTATTCCTTTTTTACAGGGAAAAATCCCCACTCTGGCCAGACAGATCTGCAGCATGAACTTTCTTCCGGAAGCTTCCCGTTTCAACCAATTGGATGATATGGAATTTGCTTTCGGGAATATGGGACTTCAGGATAAGGCAAAACATCTGGCAACCCTTTATTTAGAAGATATTTCAGATTATATTGTTGAAAATATCGATGCTGATTTCGGTTTCAGCAGGTATGCCGAACGTCTTGGGAAAAGTGCCAATTCTTTTGACGAATTATATTCAAAATTGTCCGATGAACCTACTTTTATCGATGAGTTTACTTTAAAAATTCTCCATGAAAAAAAAAGAGGTACAGCCTAAACTCGTCTGCTTTTCAGTTCCCTTTCCGGGAAATTTATATTCCGGTTTCAGAGCTGCCCAGTTTATCAAAAAATTATCCACACATTAAGATTGCTATGGGCGGAGGTTTCCCGAATACTGAACTTCGGGAAGTTAAAGATCACAGGGTATTTGAATTTTTGATTTTATTACTCTGGACGATGGCGAGCTTCCTATTGAGCTTCTCTGTGACAATATTTGTCATTCCGGGCAAACCGGAGAACCCCAGTACAAAAGAACTTTTTACTTGAAGATCAAAAAGTCGTTTATAAAAATAATTCCAAAAGACATGATTATAAACAGGCTGAAATAGGAACTCCGGATTACACAGATCTGAAACTGGACGAATATATTTCTGTAATTGAAATCGCTAATCCCATGCACAGCCTATGGAGTGACGGACGATGGAATAAACTGACAATGGCCCATGGTTGCTACTGGGGAAAATGCACCTTCTGCGATATTTCTTTAGACTATATTAAAATCTATGAACCTATTTCCGCAAAAATTCTGGTAGACAGGATTGAAGAATTGATCCGAACAACAGGCGAAACCGGATTTCATTTTGTAGATGAAGCAGCCCCTCCTGCCTTAATGCGGGAAGTTGCATTAGAAATCCTTCGCAGAAATCTAGTTGTTACCTGGTGGACGAATATCCGTTTTGAAAAAAGCTTTACCAGGGATCTGTGCTATCTTCTGAAACTTTCAGGATGTGTTGCCGTTTCAGGAGGATTGGAAGTTGCCAGCGACAGATTGCTGAAACTAATCGATAAAGGAGTATCTGTTGAACAGGTTGCCAATGTAACAAGAAATTTCACAGAAGCAGGGATCATGGTGCATGCTTATCTGATGTATGGCTACCCTACCCAAACCGTTCAGGAAACAGTAGACTCTCTGGAAATGGTCCGTCAGATGTTTGAGATGGGAATCCTTCAAAGTGGATTCTGGCATCAGTTTGCTATGACTGCCCATTCACCTGTTGGAATGAGTCCTGAAGATTTTGGAGTAGTCCCGATAAAACAGGAAATACGGTTTGCCAACAACGATGTAGATTTTAAAGATAACACGGGGATTGATCATAACAAATTCAGTTTCGGATTAAAAAAATCTCTTTTCAATTATATGCACGGGATTAATTTTGAAATGCCTCTTCAGGAATGGTTCGATTTTAAAATCCCGAGAACAAAAATTCATCCGGACTATATTCACGACTGTCTTTTGGATGATGGTCAATTTAATCTTAAGCTTAATTCAAAAGTGGTGTTTTTAACTAAAAATGTAATCGCTGAGAATCGCATAAAAATAAAAAGAAATATTCTGGTCCGTATACGCTTCTTACATTCCACTTAAAAACCAATATTGTGAAGGTTGAGCTGGAGGAAGACAAGGCAAAATGGCTAATGGAAATTCTGGATGAAAACGCAATACAAAACCAGAAAAAACCTACTATTCAACAACTTAAAAATCAATTTGAAGAGAATTTTGAAGATTTTGAACTGTTCTGGTTCTCAAAACCCATGCAGCAATTGAAAGAAAATGGAGTGATTTTAAGTTTATAAAACTCTTCGTTTTTTTCTCAGAGATTTGATAAAAGAGAGTATATTTTCTGTGAGTTATCATTTTTCCTATAAACCGGCAGAAAATTCCCCTCCTATGGAGGGGTGGCGAAAATTCAAAGAATTTTTGACGGGGTGGTTAATAAAACCATCGAAGTTTCTATAAGTTTTAGCTAAAGCTAATGGATAGAAATCTTATATTTTAATAAACGGGCTAAAGCCCGTTCCTATCGATAAAAAACTATTCCTTTTGATAGATAATCAATTAGGCGTTTCTTTTGATACAGCTCCTACAGATACCTTTTCCTGGATTTTAATAAAATTCGGATCCATGATTGCCATACGTTCTGCAAGGGCTTTATAAGTGGGAAATTTGAGAATAGATGCTCTTCCGGACATTTCCTTATAAATGGTAAAAGATTTTCCTCCTGCCGTTTTCAACTGTTTGGTGGTGGTAATATACCGTCCGATGAGTTTGCTTTTCGCATCATAAATCTCAATATCTATAGGTGTTTTATCCATTATTGTATCTTCCGAACCAAAACTTACCGGAAGATTGGTAAAATAGCCTACGGAACTCCATTGCTTAGGATCTCGCCTACTTTATTCACTTCAAGATTCATTTTGTCAATCTTTTTCTGATCGTATAGGCATCTTTGGTTTTAGTATCCAGCTTCCTTTTGGGAACATTTGAGAACAGCTCATCTAGTGTTTTTACATTGATTCCTTTATTATCAATGATCTTAAAATCCTTCACAGAAGTATATACTGCAGATTTTTCTTCTCCGGAAAATGCAGAAGGTGAAGAGTAATCCACTTCGATTGTTTTGTCCCTGTTATATACTCTATTGATCTGAATATAGCTGTCCCTGACAGAGTCTACAATACTTTTATCAATAAATTTTACCGTGTACATCGGGGTCTCTTTCAAATCCATGAAAGTATATTCGTTGGATTTATTCGAAATTTTAGCTACCGGAATTCCATCCAGATTAATGATTCCTCTTTTTGTTTTAATGTTCTGGGCATGGAGGAAGACTCCCAGCGCTGTAAAGAATATGATTATACTTTTCTTCATAGAACCAGACTTTTACATAAATAAAAAAGTGTAACACAAAGTTACACTTTCTTGAAAATATATTTAGCTTTTCATTTAATTATTCACAAAGGATAATTCCTTTATTATGATTAAATTCTACAACACCGCTTTTAATAGAATAAGAAAAAACAGAGTCTTTATCGTTTTCTTTGGTAAGGTTTTTAGCATAAGCTTCATCTACAGAGTTTGTAAACAGCTTTACTTTCCCACCAACTAAAGAAGAAACAATTCCTGCGTGGTTTTTCATGATGTGGAATTCACCATTTTTTCCAGGCAATAATACAGAGTTTACTTCTCCTTCAAAAACTACATATTCTGGTGTTAATATTTTTATATTCATTTTAATTTAGATTTGAAGATTTCAGATTTCAGATTTCAGACAACCTTAAAGTCTCATGTCTGGTATCTGTTATCTTTATGTCTAATTATTAAGCGTTTTCAGCTAACATTTTTGTCCAGCTTCGATAGCTTCTTCAATGGTTCCTTTCAGGTTGAAAGCTGCTTCTGGTAAGTGATCTAATTCACCATCCATAATCATGTTGAATCCTTTGATAGTATCTTTGATGTCTACCAATGATCCTGGGATACCTGTAAACTGCTCTGCTACGTGGAAAGGCTGAGATAAGAATCTCTGAACTTTTCTTGCACGGTAAACCACAGCTTTATCTTCTTCAGAAAGTTCTTCCATACCAAGGATTGCGATGATATCCTGAAGTGCTTTATATCTTTGAAGGATTTCTTTTACTCTTTGAGCACAGTTGTAGTGATCGTGACCGATAACTTCCGGAGCAAGGATTCTTGAAGTAGACGCTAGTGGATCTACCGCTGGATAGATACCCAATGAAGCAATCTTTCTGTCAAGTACTGTAGTTGCATCCAAGTGAGCAAACGTAGTTGCAGGAGCCGGGTCAGTTAAGTCATCCGCAGGTACATATACTGCCTGTACTGAAGTAATGGAACCGTTTTTAGTTGAAGTAATTCTTTCCTGCATCGCTCCCATTTCAGAAGCAAGAGTCGGTTGGTAACCTACCGCAGATGGCATACGACCAAGAAGTGCAGATACCTCAGAACCAGCCTGTGTAAAACGGAAGATGTTGTCTACGAAGAAAAGTACGTCTCTACCTTGTCCGCTTTCTCCACCGTCTCTGTAGTACTCAGCTAATGTAAGACCGGAAAGGGCTACTCTCGCTCTTGCACCTGGCGGCTCGTTCATCTGTCCGAAAACGAATGCAGCTTTAGAATCTTTCATAGCTTCTAAATCTACTTTAGAAAGATCCCAACCTCCGTTTTCCATAGAGTGCATGAAATCATCACCATACTTGATAATTCCTGATTCAAGCATCTCTCTCAAAAGGTCATTTCCTTCTCTCGTTCTTTCACCTACTCCGGCGAATACAGAAAGACCTCCGTGTCCTTTTGCAATATTGTTAATCAACTCCTGGATCAATACTGTTTTACCTACACCGGCACCACCGAACAAACCGATTTTACCTCCTTTTGCGTAAGGCTCAACCAGGTCGATTACTTTAATACCTGTAAATAAAACTTCTGCTGAAGTTGATAATTGATCAAATTTTGGAGCTGGTCTGTGAATTGGAAGACCACCATCCTTAGAAATATCTTGAAGTCCGTCGATAGCATCACCAACAACGTTGAATAGTCTTCCGTTTACTGCCTCACCGATTGGCATAGTAATAGGATTTCCGTATCCGATTACATCTTGACCTCTCTTAAGACCGTCAGTAGCGTCCATTGCAATACATCTTACTGTATCTTCGCCAATATGTTGTTCTACCTCTAAAACTACTTTTTCACCGTTTTCTTTTGTAATTTCTAACGCGTCATAGATTGCAGGAACTGCTTCCACATCTGTGAAGACAACGTCGATTACCGGACCAATAATTTGAGAAATTTTACCTTTAATTTGGTTTGCCATTGCTAAATTTTTTTCTTGGTGCAAATATAGTGATTCTTCATAAACCCGCAATTGGTAAAAAAGATTTTTATCATGCTTTTTGTAAAGACAGCAGGCATTAGGATTTAGGGAATATAGAACAGAATCAAATACTGTTTTTATAATATTTATGCGTTTTAAGGCTATATTTTATTATTTATCCTGATATTTTTTCAGATTTTTTCATTTTGAATTTTCAAATTCACTGATGTATCAATCGTCAGAATCAAAATAAAGGCTTTATATTTGCAATCAAAATTTTTCCGTTTTGAAAGTTTTCAAGAATTTTACAGATTATTCCTCTCAAAAGCCTTTAGCACTGTCTTTAGGTATGTTTGACGGAGTGCATCTCGGGCATAAAAGTATTATTGATGAGTTGATTAATGTAGGTACAGAAAATAATCTGGAAACTGCAATTCTTACTTTCTGGCCACATCCAAGGTTTGTTTTTAACCCTAATGAAGACCTGAAACTTCTGAATACTATTGAAGAAAAGAAGCAATTAATCCAAAAATATGGTATTGATAATCTTTTCCTTAAAGAATTTGATGAAGAATTCAGAAATCTTACCGGAGAAGAGTTTGTGCGGCAGATTTTAATTGAAAAACTTAACGTAAAGTATCTTATTATAGGATACGATCACTCTTTCGGAAAAAATAAAAGCGGAAATTTTGAACTTCTTCAAAAGTTGTCCAAAGAACTGGACTTTGAAGTAGAACAAATGGAGGCTATCAATATCCATGAAAATAATATCAGTTCAACTAAAGTTCGCAATGCCCTCCTAACCGGGAACATTAAAGATGCCAACGAAATGCTGGGGTATCCCTACTCAGTATCTGGCACGGTGGTTCACGGAAAGAAAATCGGAAGAACCATAGGATACCCTACCGCCAATATTGATACGGAACCGATTAAGCTTTTACCTAAAAAAGGTGCTTATATTGTGGAAGTATTGGTAAAGGGCCAGCAGTACAAAGGAATGCTGAGCATAGGGACCAACCCTACGGTAAATGGAGAAAAGCTAACTGTGGAAGTGTATATTCTGGATTTTAATGATGATATTTACGATGAAAAAATAACCGTCAGGTTCAGAGATTTCCTTCATGATGAAATTAAATTTGAAAGTCTTGAAAAACTGATTGAAAGACTGGATGAAGATAAACGGTTGACAGAAGAATTTAATTTTTAAGATATAAAAAGGGCTATTCAGTGATGAATAGCCCTTTTCAGTTTATTTCAATACCTTTAAATAGATCTTCTGAGTTTCATTAGTCAGCTTCACATTAGGAAATGCTTTATCGTGATCAATAAAGATATCTCCTTTTTCTCCAGCCTTTCCGTTACCGTCTGAATCCCAGGTTAGCGCAACATAGTACTTCGCAGGTCCCATAGGTTTAGGGGTAATTTTACTTACAGCATCTGCAGGTACCGGAAAATCAATAGTAAAAGGAATTGATTTCTTCTCGTATTCATGTTCGGCAATTAAAGTTGCAGGAGCATCAGCTAAATGTTCATCAACGCCGTACAGGCTTACCTTCAGTTTGGCATTTTTAATGGTAAAATTGTCTGTTCCTGAAAATTCCAGTTTAAGATTTTCAGGCACTTTTTCTGAAGTTGTGTTTTCTGCTGCAGTTGTAGTAGCACCGGATTCTGGTGCCGACTGATTTTTCTTTTCCGGTTGGGTACAGCTTGATACCATCAGTGTACCTGCTGCCATGAATAATAAAAGGTGATTTCGCATTTGTATTATATTTATTGGGTTAGATATTTCACTGATAATGGATAACAAATTCCGTACCTTACATCATTTATAGAGAATCCTTCACTGCATTCTGCGCTTTTTTAGTCAAAGATTTAAAAACCAGATCATACGACTGATCAATAAGTTTAAAAATCAGCTCTCTTTTCAGGCCGTCGGTCATTACAGAATTCCAATGGGTTTTATTCATATGGTAAGCTCCTGTGATCTGAGGATATTGCTCACGAAGCTCTGCACTCCATTCAGGATCTGTCTTTACATTGATGGATAAGGGCTGCTTCTCAAGAGCCATCAACAGAAACATCTTAGTATCTACCTTCAGTACAAGTGTTTCATTATCAAAGGGAAAGCTTTCCGTAACTGCTTTTTTGGCGAGACAATAATCTAATATTTCGTTTGCGTCCATATTTTTTTGAGTAAGGTAATGAGTGTATTTCAATCTAAAAGATGATATTCTGAAAGATATTGTTCATAAGTTTCAGGGGAAATTAACAAAGCAAAATCCGTTTCTTTTTCTTCTTCGTCAAACGTTCTGAACATAATAGAGTTCTGTAGGCTATACATGCATATTTTTTCCCTTTTCATGATTCCGTTGTCATAGTATTCGTTCACCCATCCCATAACAACTCCATTCCTAATTTCTTCTTCATACATAATCTTTCCATTAGGATGATAATCAAACACAAGATAACCGTTGAAATGTTCATTATTATAAAAAAATTCTTCTGCAGCTGTTTCTCCGTGTCCAATATCATCAAAAGAAACCCGGATTTTATGTGGTTGTTTTAATCCCATAAAATGTCTAAACTTTAAATCAAATTTAGTAAATTTAAGAAAGAAATCATCATCCCATCAAACCCTATTATTATGAAAGCTTTGGTAATCGGTGCTACAGGCGCTACAGGAAAGGATTTAGTAAATCAGCTGCTCAATGACAAAGATTTTGAGGAAGTGGATATTTTTGTGAGAAAACCGGTTGATATTCAGAATGACAGGCTTCATGTACACGTTGTCAATTTTGAAAAACCTGAAGAATGGAAAGGAATGGTGAAAGGAGATGTTGCGTTTTCATGCCTGGGAACCACTTTAAAGGATGCCGGAAGTAAGGAAGCCCAGCGCAAGGTAGATTTTGATTATCAGTATGAGTTTGCAAAAGCAGCCAGAGAAAATGAGGTGGAAGATTATATTCTGGTATCAGCCTATGGAGCAAGCCCGGATTCCAGGATTTTTATTCCAGAATGAAGGGTGAGCTGGAAGAAGCTGTGAAACAATTGCACTTTAATAAAATCACAATTTTCAAACCCGGAATGCTTGAACGGAAAAATTCTGAAAGAACCGGAGAAGTTTTGGGCAGCCGTATCATCAGATTTGCTAATAAACTAGGTCTTTTGGAAAGCCAGAAACCTCTGCCTACAGATGTTTTAGCTAAAGCTATGATTAATTCTTCCAAAATAAAAAGTAACGGCTATTCCAGCATTAAACTTGGGAATATATTTTGCTTTGCGGAAAAAAATAATGATTAAGTTTGAATTTTTCTTATAAGCTTTATAATCTTTTAAAATAAAAAGTGGATTCCAGGGAATCCACTTCAAGTATATAAATTGTATTATTATATTATTTCAGATATTTTGTAATGGCCTCATCAGTAGGCTTTGTTGTACTCACAAAAGTATCGATCAGTTTTCCGTTCTCATCTACCAAAAACTTGGTAAAGTTCCATAAGATGGTTGTATTTTTTACTCCGTTCAGCTCCTGTTCTGTCAGGTATTTGAAAATCGGTGCCATATCATCTCCTTTTACAGAAACTTTTGCAGCCAATGGAAAAGTTACACCATAATTTTTCTGGCAGAACGCCCCGATTTCAGTATTGGTTCCCGGCTCCTGTCCTCCAAAATTATTTGCAGGAAACCTACTACTACCAATTTATCTTTGTACTGCTCATATATTTTTTCAAGATCGGCATACTGAGGGGTAAACCCACATTCTGAAGCGGTATTGACGATCAGGATCTTTTTCCCTTTGAAATCAGCAAAATTGATTTCCTTACCGTCAAGGCTTTCTACTGTAAAATCATATATTGTTTTTCCCATAAGTTCTTTGGTTTTAGCTTTAGAAATTTCACTTTTTGATTGGTGCAGCTTTGTAAAAACGCCATAAAGGAAAGCAGCAGTAAAAAATATTTTTCATTTTTTATTAATTTTTGCAGCCTGTGCCGCAGTTGAATTAAAACTTAAAAATATTGGAAGGAAAGACTTTATTGACATCCACCTTATTGAGTAACATCACATAGTCTCCGTCCTTTTTAGGGCTTGAGGATTCAATTCTGAAAGGCATTACAAGGTTTCCTACTTTTTATAATCGGAATAGATCAATGTTTCATCTTTTTTATTTCCTTCAGAAGCATATACGATTTAGTATCAAAATAGTATATATTCTTATTGACATTTTTAGTCAGTTCTACTTTGTGGCAGTAGATCTCGCCTACTTTTTCTTTTCCAAGATACTTTGCGTCAAAACCTTTGTTTTCCCAATCAATGAAATCATTATCAAAACTTTCCGGCACATATTCAGGATATACCTGCAGTTTGTTGGCAGCATAATTCATGGCATAGCCTTTCGTTCCGTCAAAACCTTCAATGGCAGTTTCTTTTCCGCCTGTAGTAATGAGTGTTTTGGTAAGATTCGGACGCTGCTGATAAATTTTTATCGGATATTCATCCTTAATTCCCAACACCACTTTTCCTGAAGCAATACTGAATTTAAAAGCTTCCAGTTGGTCAGTCCACCGGATAATTCAATATTTTTATCAATAATTTCCTTTGCGGTCTGTGCAAATGTAAGGTGTGAAAATATCAGTCCGAATACTAATAATAACTTCTTCATTAATTTTATTTATAAATTCAAATATAAGGGGATTTGAGATAAAATGCAAAAGACAGACAAAGCCGAGAAGCCCAACGGGATGAATTTTGCTTAGTTTCTTCCCATTTCAAAACCGTCTTTAAATTAATTTTCTGGCTTTTTCCAGATCTTCAGGAGTATCAATCCCCACCCCGATGAAATTGGTTTCAATCATTTTAATCTTCATTCCATATTCAAGATAACGGATACATTCGATTTTTTCTGAAATTTCCAAAGGTTTCATCTCTAATTTTGAAAACTGTAATAATGCTTCTTTTCTGAAAGCATACACTCCGATATGTTTGAAATAACTGATATTATAGGAAATCTCTCTATGAAAAGGAATCACAGAACGGCTGAAATATAAGGCAAAACCATTGTTGTCAGTAATCACTTTAACATTATTTGGGTTTTCAATTTCCTCTTTTTCGGATAACCTGATCTTTAGAGAAGCCAATGAAATTTCCTGTGCGGTATCATGTCTGAAGACTTCTATCAACTGCTGTAAAGGTTCCAGCTTAAGAAAAGGCTCATCTCCTGAACGTTGATCACAATATCACAGTCAATATTCTGTACCGCTTCTGCAATACGGTCGCTTCCTGTCTCATGCTGCCCGGTCATTACAGCTTTTCCTCCGTTTTTTATAATTTCATCAAGGATGATTTCTGAGTCTGTTGCAACAAAAACTTCATCAAAGAGCCCTGTATCTACAACATTCTGATAGGTGGTGGTAATAACGGTTTTTTCTCCCAGGATCTGCATCAGTTTTCCCGGAAATCGGCTTGCTTCATAACGTGCAGGGATGACAGCGATTATTTTCATTCAGTAAAAATATTTAATTAAGTCTTTCTAAAGCCTTATCATCTTTTATACAGGTGATAGTGCTTATTCAGACCAAAAGTAGTGAAAACTATTTTAACGTGAACCCGGAATAAGTTTTTTAATCGCAAAGTTCGCAAAGAACATCTTTTCGAGCTGTGAATATTTTAGGATCGCAAAGGCACTTCGTTCAGCGAAAGTATATTGGTCTTTAAGCGTTAACGAATTTGTGTATTTATCGAACGTATTTTCAGGCTAAAAACCTTTACAGTTTAATATTTAACATTTTATTGAAACCGAGACTTATCTCACATCATTTCCGGTCTTAAAAAAAAAAATTCCCACATCTTCAAATGAAAATGTGAGAATTGGATATAGATTTTTAAATGAGTCAATATTTAAAATGACAGTTTTACTCCTACCATATTGTATTCCCACTGACGGGATGCCATAAGGTCAAATTTGTATTTGGTTTTCCAATGGTTCCTTCTGAAGAAGTATACCTGCTTTTTGAGATGGTCTTCCCTATAAAATAGCCCATTAACAACGCTAACGGATAATCTGAAGCCCAGTGAACTTTACTCTGCATCATCTGAAAACATAAAGCTCCTGCCAAGGTATATCCTACCGGCCTGATCCAGCCTGCATCCGGATAATTATCTGCAATCACGGTAATACCTGCCATAAACGTTGTTAAGTGCCCTGATGGCATCGCATCATAATTCGAAGTGTTTTTACTGAATGCCGAAAAACTCGGAAACGGATTCCATGCACCGCCTTTATGACCATATTCTTCTGCAATGAAGGGCTTTCTCTTCCGGTAATTCTTTTAATGGTTTGGGTAAACACTCCGGAAAGGATTAAACTCTCCATCAATCCGCTTGCGGTAGCCTGTGCCCTGTAATCATTTTTGATGAGTCCATACGTCCCGAAACCAATTCCAAGCAATACCAATGTAGAGCCATTTCCAATCAGGTAGATTGCTGAACCGATATCTTTAGGAATTTTAAAAACACCTCCCACTTTGGTATAATTATTATCCTTATCCATTCCCCATCTTTCGCCCAGTTCTCTTGAGCTATCAATCAGTTTCTGATCAAAAGGAAGAAGAATCAGCGTACCGGCTACTGCACCTCCCAGATAGTAGGCATGATCTTTTGCTACAAAATCTTTATTGGTATTGATAAAGTTCCGGGGTAATTTGGTTACAAAATCGAGAAGTTTTGGTTTGGGATAAGTCCTGACCGAACCATCCTTTAAGATGTAAGTCTGTACTTTGGACGACACGGGTTCCTGTGGCAATCCACTGATTTTCAAAGTATCCACTTCCTGTGAATATACCAATACGGATACCGGCAGCAGCAGAAATCTCAGCCTTTTCATCATTGTTGTTTTCAACTCTGTTATATTTGGGTGTATAGAAGTCCCAAAGGTAATTCCTTGTTATCCGTAGTACAAATGTTTGTGTTATTTTTAAGGTTTATTTAATTTTTTTGTAGAGAATCTGTTTTAATTTATAAAACTACAAAAGTCACAAAAGTTTTATTTTAAACACTTTAGTCATTTAAGTAAGTTTAAAATGATGCATGATCAATGCAAATATTGAATCAAAGATAATCCCATAGATCCAGGAAATGTACATAAAAGAGTAAAAAGCCCGAAACCAAAACTTTTTAAAAGATTTCCTCTGCATTTTCCCGAATTTTTAAAAACCAACCGCAATGCTCTGAAAAATAACCAATATAAAATAGCCCCAAGAAATAATACAGCTGACCAAAAGAAAAGTCCAAAGAAATAAGAAAGAAAGATAAGCAAAATGGAAAAGACAATCCATAAAAGAATAGAAAGTATAACTCCTCCTATTCCATCTCCTACTGCAGGAGGGTCAAAATCGAAACCATTAAATTTCGGGGTTTTATCAGCATATCTTTGTAACCGTTCTTTGTTTAAAATATTTCCGACATTATCTTTTAATTTCAAACCAAAATATAAACCGGTAGTTATAAACAGAAAAAACTTCCTGCCAAAACAGAGGTTGATACAATGGAATTCTGAAATAGTGAACGGTGATCTGCCTTTCCAGAAAGCCAAACACTTAGAATCACTATTATTATGATTGTCAATGTTGAAAAAAATAAAAATTTTGTCTCAAGAAAGTATTTCCGGGAAGTTTCATGGGTGATTAGTTTATACAAAAAAGCTTCGACTCCGCTCAAAATGACAGTGTAGATACTATGTGTATATTTTAACAATGTCATGTTGAGCGAGGCCGAAGCATCTCTATTTATTTTATAATTATTTCAAATTATTCAAAGCATTTTCCAGCTTTGGAAGCATTACTTTGATTTCATCAATTGCCAGTCCACCTACTGAAGCACGGAACCAAGGCTCAGATTTCTCTTCACCAAATGCCGAGAACGGTACTAAAGCCACTCCTGCCTCATTGATCAGATAGAATACAAGATCTGAAGAGTTTTCAATAACCGCTCCGTCAGGTTTTGTTTTCCCAATATAGTCTAATTTGATGGTAAGATAAAGGGCCCCCATTGGCTCAATACTGTCAACAGTCAATCCTTTTCCTTTTAAATCCTGAATTCCTCCGTGAAGAACTTTTAAGCTTTCCTCCAGTTTTCCTTTGAAATCTTCTACGAAAACATTTACATTTTCAGGGTTTTCATAGAATTTTGCTGTTGCTTCCTGCTCTGGTTTTGGTGCCCAGGCTCCCACGTGCGTAAGAAGCGCTTTCATTTTATCAATGATATGAGCAGGTCCGAATCCCCATCCTACACGTACCCCTGTTGCTGCCAGACACTTAGAAATACCATCAATGTATACAGTATATTCTTTCATTTCTGGGAAAAGAGAAACCGGATCTACGTGTTCTGCACCGAAAGTAAGGTTAGAATAGATCTGGTCATACATTAAGTACAAAGGCTTTTCGTCTGCGCCTCTCTTTTATTTTCAGCAATAACCAATTCACAGATTTCCGAAAGCTGCTCTCTTGTAAACATAGTTCCTGTAGGGTTCAATGGTGAGCAAAGTGCTAACAAAACGGCTCCGTCCAGATGTGGTTTTAAATCATCTGCTGTTGGAAGGAAGTTGGTTTCAGGTTTTGTCTTTACTTCTACTGCGTTGGCTGAAGTAAGGTAAGCATAATGGTTGTTGTTCCATGATGGTGTAGGATATACCACTTTATCGCCTTCATCTACAATTGTTTTGTATACAGCATAGATCAATGGTCTTGACCCTGCTGTGATCAAAATATCGTTAGGTGAATAATCCAGGTTCCATCTGGTTTTTAAGTCTTTGGAAACTTCTTTTCTTAAAGATAAAAGTCCGTTGGCAGGTGGGTAGTTCGTCAGATTATTCTGATAGGCTTTCTGAATCTCCTCCTTCAGCAATGCCGGAATAGGATAGATATTAGAATTCAGGTCACCAATAGTAAGATTGGCAATTTCTGCTCCCTTTGCTTTTAGATCATTTACTTCGTTACCAATTTTTACAATTTCAGAACCGATCAGGTTCGCTGCTAATTTTGAAACTTTCACTTTATTTCTTATTTAAAATTTACTAATATTATCTACTCAAATGATTCTCTTTCCTATCTGGTCCATACAGGGATGCGGGCATCATAGGCGGATATTAGTTCTTTGCTTTTTTAGTGGTACCAGTTGCAGACAGCAGACAAATTGTTATTATTTTTTAATCATCTGCTGCTTTCCAGAAATTAATCCAGTTTTAAATCTGTTTTAACAGCTGCAATTTTAGCCTCCAATGATTTTAATTTATCTCTGAAATCCGCTTCTGAGGTGATTGAATCTTTTACAGAAACATAGAATTTTATCTTTGGTTCTGTACCTGAAGGTCTTACACACACTTTTGTGCCATCCTGGGTATAATAGATCAGTACATTGGATTTTGGAATATCATTCATTACTTTTTCTCATTCGAAGAAACGGTAAGGCTTGTCTGTTCTTTAAAATCCTTCACTTCTTCCACTAATGAACCTGCCAGTTCTTTCGGAGGATTTTCACGGAAGTCTTTCATCATATTCTGAATTTCTTCAGCACCTTCTTTTCCTTTTCTTACGATATTGATCAGTCCTTCATAATACATTCCGAGATCCTGATAAATTTCTATCATATATTGGTACATCGTTCTTCCATTGGCTTTACACCATGCTGCAATTTCACATGCCAAAAGAATACTTCCGCAAGAGTCTTTATCACGTACGAAATCTCCGGTCATAAAACCAAAACTTTCTTCACCGCCACAAACAAATTTCTGTGTTCCTTCTGCTTCACGGATCATTTTTCCTATCCATTTGAATCCCGTAAGACCCACTTTACATTCTACACCGAATTTCTGAGCAATATCATAGAAAATATCGGAAGTTACGATGGTAGAACCAATGAATTCTTTTCCTGTAATTCTTTCCTGTTTTCTCCATTCGTTCAGAATGTAATACGTAAGGATCGTATTGGTCTGGTTACCGTTCAGCAGCTGCATTTCACCGTCAAGATTTCTTACAGCAATTCCCAGTCGGTCTCCATCCGGATCGGTTCCGATCACGATATCTGCATTGGTGATTCTTGCAAGATCCATAGCCATTTCCAGTGCTGCAGGCTCTTCCGGGTTTGGAGAATCTACAGTCGGGAAGTTTCCGCTTGGGATCATTTGCTCTTTAACAAGGTCTACTTTCTTGAACCCTGCTTTTGCCAAAGCCTTAGGAATAGTGGTATAAGTGGTTCCGTGGATCGAAGTAAATACAATATTCAGGTTTTCCTTACCTACATTCTGGTAAGTAGAGTTTTCGATACAAGCATCAATATACACATCATCCTGCTCTTCCCCGATCCACTCGATCAGGTCATCATTTCCATCGAATTTTATCTCATCGAATTTTACAGAATATACTTCATTGATGATTGCTTCATCATTGGGTGGAACAATCTGTGCTCCGTCATTCCAGTATACTTTGTAACCGTTATATTCAGGCGGGTTGTGAGAAGCCGTCAATACAATTCCTCCGTTACATTTTTTATCACGAACCGTGAAAGATAGTTCCGGCGTCGGTCTGTGATCTTTGAAAAGCAATACTTTAATTCCATTAGCCGTTAAAACATCTGCGACCAGCTTTCCAAATTCTTTTGAATTATTGCGGACATCATAAGCAATGGCCACTTTGATCTCTTCTCCTTTGAACTGCTGCAACATATAGTTCGCAAGCCCCTGAGTAGCCTGTCCCAATGTATATTTATTCAAGCGGTTGGTTCCTACTCCCATTATTCCACGCATTCCTCCTGTTCCGAATTCCAGTTCTCTGTAGAAAGCATCTTCCAGATCCGGAGAATTGCTGTCGATTAATAGCTGTACTGCATTTCTCGTTTCTTCATCGAAGGTCTCACTTAACCAAAGTTTCGCTTTTTCTAATGTATTCATATTTGTATGTTGTTCTTTTATAGTTTGTAAAGTTCCTAGTTTCTAGTTTAAATAATGCTGTTTTTTAATCCAGCTTTTTGTTTTCAACTTTCGTTGTTTTATCAATTTTAAACGCTCTGATCGGATCGTTATAATAGATGAATTTTGCCGTATTCTGAATATTTCCTTTCAAAGAATCTTTTACATTAACCTCTGCATAGTTTCCGTTTTTGGAATCGATATTCAGGTTGGTGATTTTCCAGTAAGGAGCAATTAAACTTGCTGTGTCTGAGATTTTTATCACGGCATCTTTTGTTAGTCCTAAAAAGTTGGCGCGGCTTCTGTTATGCATTTCCACTTCTGCTCTTCTGGTATTGACAGATCCCATGAAGGTTGCATAATTTTTCAGATTAAGTCTGAAATTATCAGTTTTAATTTCGCTTGAAATATTCATTTCTACAGAATCTGACACTGCCACTTTTTCGAGGTTATATTTTGAATAGATCGTTACATTGTAAAAATCTACCCCTTTTGTTCCTCTTTTTTCTTTGATGAAAAGTGTTTTGTCTTTTACGTCTACATCGAGGTTACCGGCAACATTCGGATAAGTTTCTATCTCTACAAAGTTTTTGGTCCTCTGGCATAAAATACCCTGAATTTACCGCTCAGATCCAGATTTACAAATTCTGAAACATCCACATCTTTCTTTTCAATATTTCCTTTCGGAGAAACTTTTCCGCAGGAAACTACCGCTACCAGCATCAATGTGTACAATACTTTTTTCATATTTAATTTTAAATATTCTATTTCAATCATAATGATCCGGTACTGAAATTTCTGAAACGGTTTGTATTCCCGCCATAGAAAATTTCAATACTATTGTTTAACAAAAATAGGATTAAAATTTGTAAAAAACTTTGTCATTTGACAATAAAATACCTGATAATTTTCAATTTTTCTGTTTTCAGAAAAAGACTGTTTTTTATTATTTCTTTCCTTTACTTATTTATAAAATCAGGTTTTAGGACTTCAGGCAATTGAAAATAAAAGCAGGTATTCTTTATTTGCATGAGATATTTTCATTAAGATAATCTTCAGTATCGGCTGTATTTCATTTTTCAACAGATCATTATGAATATTTAAAATAAAAAAACACCTTAGAAAGCAAGACTTTCTAAGGTATGTTATTATAGAATGAAGTATATTGTGGGAAAACCACCCCGTCAAAAATTCTTTGAATTTTTGCCACCCCTCCAGAGGAGGGGAATGAATGGTCACTGTATCGATGGGATGTTTACAATAAAAAACTAATTTTCAATATGTTTCAACTGAAAATTAATCTCTTTTTATATCACTTCATCAATATTATAATTCTTATGCTCCCGGTTGGTTCTGATGATCATTTCTCCCAGGAATCCTGCCACAAACAGTAGTGTTCCCAGAATCATCATCGTCAGGGCGATGAAAAACCATGGGTTATTGGTGATCAGGTGTCCGTAGATTCCTCTGGCAACATCAATCAGTTTTGAGATTCCCAGCCAAAGTGCTGAAAGGAAACCGAAGATAAACATTAAAGTTCCCACGGCTCCGAAGAAATGCATTGGCCTTCCTCCAAAACGACTTACAAACCAAAGGGTTACCAAATCCAGAAAACCTCTGATAAATCTTTCTGTTCCGAATTTTGAAGTTCCGTAAGGCCTTGCCTGATGCTGTACTTCTTTTTCCGTGATTCTTCTGAAACCTGCATTGGCAGCCAGTACAGGAATATAACGGTGCATATCGCCGTATACATCTACAGATTTTACCACCTGCTTTTTATACGCTTTCAAACCACAATTGAAATCGTGAAGATAAACTCCTGAAACTTTTCTTGCTGCTGCATTGAATAGTTTTGACGGAATATTTTTGGTCATCACATTATCAAAACGCTTCTTCTTCCAGCCGGAAACGATATCATAATTTTCATTGATTACCATATTATACAGCTCCGGAATTTCTTCAGGGAAATCCTGCAAATCGGCATCCATGGTGATGACAACATCTCCGTTTGTTCTTGAGAAGGCAGCATGAAGTGCCTGTGATTTTCCGTAATTTCTGGAAAATTTAATGCCGTGGATCTGAGGATGCTGTACTTTTAAGTTTTCAATAATGCTCCACGACAAGTCCGTACTACCATCGTCTACAAACCAGATTTCATAAGATAAATTGCTGATTTTGCAAACGTTGTCAATTCTTGAAAAAGTTCTTCCAGAGAATCTTCTTCGTTCAGTAACGGAATAACTATAGATAAATTCATTTAATTTTAATAAAAATTAGGCTTGATTTGTTTCTTCGGGTTGATGAATGGTTCTTGTTCTGAAAAACGCTCCGAAAAACACCGACAAAACTACGTAAAATATAAGAATTGCTGCAAAATATCCTGAAAAATGACTTGCGGTAAGCATATCTTTTCCTTTTAAAGCCTCCGGAGTAAAGCTTTGAAGCCTTTCTTTATACTTCTGATCCAGTTCATCAATATCTTTCTGATGCTTCAGGATCTTTCTTGCACTGGTATACTCTGTATCCAATTCTGATTTTTGTCTTTGAACATATTGGTAGTTCAGCAGTTTTTTGGCATCAGTATCTGCAAAGTTTAAAAAGGCATAAATACTGAAAATGGAAAGAATTCCCCGATAAACATCGGAATGAATGCTCTTTTGAAAGCTTCTTTAAAACTTACTACTCTATGGTTGTTCCAGTATGATTTTACAGACCAGAAAGCGGCTCCGGCATATAAAACAGGTAAAACGAACGCATTGGCTTTCAGAGATATATCAAAATAATTGATCCCTGAGAAAAAGTGTATACTACAAAGAAAACGATCATTGTAGCGATAAAAAGTATAATTCCTAGTGTTGATGGACTTTTCGTCATATTTAATTTTTTAGAAAAAGTTGAAAAATTATTCCTCTAAATGTCAGCCGTTTAGCTCTACCACTGCATTTTTTCGACTAATTTTCTTTAATAAAGTTTTGAAGTTAACAAATATTTCCTACCTTTGCAACGGCAAGTCCTAAACAACCAGCTCCTGAGAATCCTCCAGGGTGGGAACGCAGCAAAGGTAATCGGTCGTAGCGGTGTGATTTAGGTAGCTTGCCATTTTTTTTTGGTTTAAAGTGAGAAGAGAGGTAATTTGATAATTATCTTTTTTGTTTTTAATACCTTACGCATCATTTTCATTTTTTTAATTTTCAGATTACCGACTCCCGTTATTGATTAAAATTCGAATGTCTCGCCTAATTTTGGTAAAACAAGTTCTACATTTTTATCTGCAAAATGCTTTAATGCACTTTCATGATTGATTTCAATGGCAGGGAAAGTATCGAAATGACATCCGATCACTTTTGGAGTTTTTAATAATTCTGCTGCAGCGAAAGATGCTTTTCTCGGGCACATTGTGTAGTGACTCCCGATAGGAAGGATAGAAAGGTCTATATTTCCGTATAACCTTGGAAACAGCTCCATATCTGCCATTACTCCAGTATCTCCAGCCAAATAGATGTTCTTACCTTCAGGAAGTCTGAAAATATACCCTACGGGAACACCTCCATAGCTTCCATCCGGAAAAGAACTTGTATGGTGAGCCGGAACCATGGAAATTTTAAGATCGTCGATTTTTGCCGACCCTCCTAAGTTCACATCGTCTGTATTTTTAGCCTGTGTAAAGTATCCGCAAACTTCTGGTACACCAATCACAGTTGCTTCCGGGTAATGCTGTAATACTTCCGCTACATCTGCAATGTGATCTCCGTGAGCATGGGTCAACAGGATGTAATCGATTTTCTGAGCGGTAATATCAAAACCTGATTCCGCTTTTTTGTAGTTGTAAAGGGTCACTTAAAATTGTTTTGTCCTTGTACGTGAACAGAAAACAATTTTGCCCTAAGAATTGTATTTTCATAGTAAATTTAATTTCAATTATGATTAAACACAGATGACTCAAACAATTTCACAAACAGCCCAATATGATAGTGACATTCGTGAAAGCATTCGTGCCATCCGTGTTTTCTTTAAACGCAACTGCGTTATTTATTTTAATCTATTATTTCGACGGGAATTTATCTTCGATAAGCCTCAGGTTGATCCCATGTTCCAGATAAGCCTTACAACCGTCTAAAACTGTCGTAAAGCCACCTGTATTGTCATTAATTTCCTTCAGCAGATCTTTACCCGTCTGGCTGAATCCATAGCTTTTAATGACAACAAGAGTACCGTTTTCCATCGTTTTGAATTCATAGTCTACGTTTACAGAAGGCTCGCCCCATTCTGTCCTGATCAGCTGGTTCGGAATAATCTGGTGAACTTTCACTACGTTTTTTACGCCGTACATTTCCCATTCCCAGGTTACCGTAGTTCCTTCTTCTAATTTTCCGGTAGATTTTGTAAACCAGAAATTAGTAGTGACTTCAGGGTTGATGAATGCTTCAAAAACATCTTCAACCGGTTTTCTGATAAGCATCTGAGCTTCCACATAAACATTAGAATCCATAATATACTATTTTAGATTTAGTTAAATAAATTAAGTCCGGCTGCTGTAAGAATTGCCATTACAAACGTCATAATCCCAACCTGCTTTAAATACTGATCTAATTCTTTCGGCTCTTTTACTGACATGATATTCCTTCTCAGTTTTGCTAATGGGAACAAGAGGATCATTACGATGAAAACATAGTAGTTTTGCTGCTGTATAAACCCGTTTACTCCTAAAAAGATAAGGATCAGTACCAATGGAAGCTGTAACAGAATCATTTCATAGATCATTGCATTTTTGAATCCGATTCTTAATGCAAAGCTGTTCTTTCCTGACAGTTTATCGCTTTCAATATCTCTCATATTGTTAAGGTTTAAAACTGCCATACTCATCATCCCTACAGCGGTTCCCGGCAATAGCATATCCCAGCTGAATGTTTTTGTAAACAGGAAATAGCTTCCGCATACTGAAACCAATCCGAAGAAGATAAATACAAAAATATCTCCCAATCCCATATAACCGTAAGGCTTCTTCCCTACTGTATATCCGATTGCTGCTAAAATACTGGCGACTCCCAGTCCTATGAAAATGTAGAACTCATTCATATACTCCGGAATGAAAGCTACATATAATAAAGCTATGGTAGCGATGAAAGACAATGCTGAAAAAAGAATTACTGCATTTTTCATCTGCTTCGCCGTAATTTTTCCTGATGCTACTGCTCTTGCTTCTGCTTCATTGATTCTCTTTGCGTCGGTTCCTTTTACCCCATCGCCATAATCATTGGCATAGTTTGATAAGATCTGATACAAAAGCGTTACCAAAAGCGCCAGTGCAAAAATCTTCCAGTCCCATGTTCCACCTTCCCTGTACAGCCTCCATTTCGCAATGAAAGCTCCCATAATAATCCCGCTTAAAGACAGCGGTAAAGTTCTGAGCCTTGCGGCTTTTATCCAATCAGTCATAATTTATAAGTAATGAGCAATGGGTAATAAGCAATGAAGTACTCATTACTTATTACTCATCGCCAATGTTATGATATCCATTGATCGTCTCCGAAGTTCGGTTTTCTTTTTTTTCAAGGAAGGCATTTCTTCCTTCTTTAGCTTCCTCGGTCATATATGCCAGGCGGGTTGCTTCTCCTGCAAATACCTGCTGCCCAACCATTCCATCGTCTGTAAGGTTCATGGCGAACTTCAGCATTCTGATAGACGTTGGTGATTTTGCAAGGATTTCCTGAGCCCATTCGTAGGCTGTATCTTCCAGTTCCGCATGAGGAACAACTTTGTTTACCATACCCATTTCATAAGCTTCCTGAGCAGAATAGTTTCTTCCTAAAAAGAAGATCTCACGGGCTTTTTCTGTCCTACCATTTTAGCAAGGTAAGCAGATCCGTAACCACCGTCAAAACTTGTCACATCCGCATCAGTTTGCTTGAAGATTGCATGTTCTTCACTTGCTAAAGTAAGGTCACACACTACGTGAAGAGTGTCCGCCACCAACGGCCCATCCCGGAACCACAGCAATCACTACTTTGGGCATGAAACGGATCAGACGCTGTACTTCAAGGATATTCAAACGGTGTCTTCCGTCTTCTCCTACATATCCCTGATGTCCTCTTGCTTTTTGGTCTCCTCCACTACAGAACGCCCAGCCACCGTCTTTAGGGCTTGGTCCTTCTCCTGAAAGCAATACCACTCCTATGGAAGGGTCTTCATAGGCGTCATAAAAGGCATCGTATAATTCTGAAGTTGTTTTAGGTCTGAAAGCGTTACGCACTTCCGGTCTGTTGAAAGCAATTCTTGCTACTCCGTTAGATTTTTTATAGGTAATATCTTCGTATTCCTTAGCGGTTTTCCACTCGATCATCTTATAAAAATTTTTCTCAAAGATACGGAATTACAGAGAATTTCCGAGGGTGAAATTTAAGGTTCACGTCTATAAAAGAGAGAAATTTTGAATGAGGAATTCCGGTGTAAATATTTACACCGGAAATAGTATATCCGGTAGCTCATAGCTCAACCTAACAGGTTTTTGAAACCTGTTAGGTTTGTAGGAGTAAGCGCCTTTGCAGCCATTCCATTTTTAAATCAAAAAAACCGGAACATTTCTGTTCCGGTCTTTTATTATTTGAGGTTATCAAAAATGATTATTTTGCTCCAGCTGCTGTCAGTTCAGCTTCTTTTGCTTTCATTTCTTTAACTTTATCCATGTTTTTGGTTACGATATAAATTTCTTTTAATGCAGTAACCGCATCAAGGCTTTTTGGTGCTGCCTTGTACCAACCTTCAGCATATGGTAGTGCTTTGTTGAATCTTTCTCTTCTCTCATCGATCAGTTTGGAAGCTTCGTCCGGCTTATCTTTTCTTAAAGCATTGATCTGCCCAACGATGGTAGCATCATCACCAATAGTAGTATAGACAAGGTTCTGGTGTGCATCAGCAAAATCAGGTTTAAGCTCGATTGCTTTTTTGAATGATTCCAAAGCATCGTTTACAGTTGCCGGAGTTTTAGCCTGCATTACCCCTAAGTTGTACCAATTTGTAGCATCATTAGGGTTCTTTGCTAACTGCTCCTTCAAACCTGAAACGAATTTATCTGTATTTCCTGACTGAAGGTATGCTGTAGTCTGAGCTTCTTTAAGCTTAGCATTGTTTGGGTATTTTGCCAGTCCTTTTTCAATGATTGTAAGTGCTTCAGCAGGTTTTTTAGCATTCAGAAGCAATGAAGATAGAGTTTCATATAATTCAGGCTCTACGCTTTTTGTCTGCTCTGTTTTGAAATCGGTATAATCCGGGTTTTTTCTTCATAAGCTCCCATGTAGCTTTATCAAGATTCACCACCTGTCCGCTTTTCTTTTCTTTTGCAGTATACGTAGTTTCTACTCCTGTAAATCCGGAATTAACCAGGTCTGTATATATTTTGATAGATGCATCACTGTTATTCGCCAATGCGTGGCTAAGTCCTGCATAATACATATATATTTTATTATCCTGACCGGTAGATTTCAATAGGTCATATACCTCTATAAACTTAGGAGCTGCTGCTGCATAATTTTTTGCATTGTAAGCATCCATAGCTGTTTTGTTTGCCGCCTGAAGCTGCGCATTCAAAGCGTTTGCATCTTTATCTTTCTGCCCGAAAACGAAAGCAGATGCTACGATAGCCATTCCTAAAATCAGTTTCTTCATAATAACTATTTTATATTAATTGTACATTTATTCTTCAGAATCAGAGTTCTCAGTTTCCTCACCCTGAGGGGCTGCATTATCGTCTTCAAGGTTATCAAATAGTGTTCCTGTTCCTTCCTGAATTACATCTTCAGTGCCTTCAGCATCTTCAAGTTCTTCAGAATCATCCTCTACATCTTTATCCATTTCTACTTTTGCAATGGCTGCAATTTCGTCATTTTCTTAAGGTTGATCAGTTTTACTCCCTGAGTATTTCTACCCATTACTCTCATTTCATCCATTCCCATTCTGATGGCAACACCGGATTTGTTGATAATCATCAATCCGTCTTCGTCTGTTACGTTCTGAATAGCAATCAGGTTTCCTGTTTTTTCAGTAATGTTCAGGGTAATTACTCCTTTTCCTCCTCTGTTGGTAATTCTGTAGTCTTCTACTGCAGTTCTCTTTCCATATCCTTTTTCAGATACCACAAGTACTGTTTCGTTCTCTACGTCATTCACAACAATCATACCAATAACTTCATCATTATCTTCCATCGCTATACCACGCACCCCGATAGATCCTCTACCTACTTCTCTTACTTTTTCTTCAGGGAAACGGATACATTTACCGTTTTTGGTAGCAATCATAATCTGAGAAGTTCCGTTGGTAAGGTAAGCTCCTAGTAACTGGTCATTATCTCTGATCTCAATAGCATTCACACCGTTTACTCTTGGTCTGGAGTATGCTTCCAATGAAGTTTTCTTGATCGTACCGTTTTTGGTTACCATCACAACGCTCATCTGGTTTACATATTCTGAGTCTTTCAGGTTGTTGGTTCTGATATATGCTTTGATTTTATCATCCGGCTCAATATTGATAAGGTTTTGTACCGCTCTTCCTTTCGCCGTTTTGGATCCTTCAGGAATTTCAAATACTCTTAGCCAGTAACATCTTCCTTTTTCTGTAAAGAACAGCATATATTGGTGATTGGTTGCAGAAACGATGTACTCAAGGAAGTCAGAATCCCTTGTTGTTGCCGCTTTGTTTCCTACACCTCCTCTGCTTTGAATTTTGTACTCAGAAAGGGATGTTCTTTTGATATATCCTGCGTGAGAAATGGTAAGAACTACAGATTCGTTTGGAATAATATCTTCAATAGACATTTCTCCTCCTGAGTAATCAATTTCCGTTCTTCTTTCGTCGCCGTATTTTTCTTTTACTTCAATAAGTTCTTCCTTAATGATCTGGAATCTTCTCGGCTCATTCGCTAAGATATCTTCCAAATTGGCAATTTCTTTCATGATTGCATCATACTCATCACGGATCTTATCAAGCTCCATTCCTGTAAGACGAGCCAATCTAAGATCAAGGATAGCCTGAGCCTGAATGTCTGAAAGCTCGAATGCTTCTATCAGTCCTTCTTTTGCAGCCTGAGGGTTTGCACTGTGACGGATAATGGAAATGGCTCTGTCTAAAGCGTCCTGAGTTCCGATCACTTTCATGAATCCTTCTAAGATATGCGCTCTTTCTTTTGCTTTTTTAAGCTCAAACTGAGTTCTTCTTACGATGACCTCATGTCTGTGTTCTACAAAGTGGTGAATGATATCTTTAAGGTTCAGCTGCTCCGGTCTTCCGTGTACCAATGCAATATTGTTGACACTGAAAGAGGTCTGAAGTGCTGTATATTTATATAAAAGGTTTAGAACAACATTTGGAATAGCATCGTTTTTCAGTTCATAAACAACACGCAATCCTTTTCTGTCTGATTCATCTCTGATCTCGTGGATACCAGGAATTTTTTCATCTTTTACAAGCTCTGCCGTTCTGGCGATCATCTCAGCTTTGTTTACCTGATAAGGAACTTCAGTTACGATAATAGCGTTTCTGTTTCCAATTTCTTCAAAGTTAACTTTCGCTCTCAGAACTACTCTTCCTCTACCTGTATGGAAAGCATCCCTTACACCGTCATACCCATAGATAATACCTCCTGTAGGGAAATCCGGTGCAACGATGTGCTGCATCAATTCATCGATGGTAACATCTTTGTTATCAATATAAGCACAGATGGCATCTACAGATTCTGAAAGGTTGTGTGGCGCCATATTGGTTGCCATCCCTACTGCAATACCTGAAGCTCCGTTTACCAAAAGGTTAGGGATTTTAGTAGGCATTACTGTTGGTTCCTGCAAACTGTCGTCGAAGTTATTCTGGAAATCAACTGTTTCTTTGTCTAAGTCCGAAAGAACCTCATCAGAGATTTTTTCAATCTTGCCTCGGTATAACGCATTGCTGCCGGCGGGTCACCGTCCATAGATCCGAAGTTACCCTGCCCGTCTACCTGCGGATAACGCAAGCTCCAGTCCTGGGCCATCCTTACCATTGCATCATATACAGAGGAATCTCCGTGTGGGTGATATTTACCCAAAACATCCCCAACAATTCTAGCAGATTTTAAATATTTTCTATTAGAAAAAACCCTAATCCATACATACCATAAAGCACTCTTCTATGAACGGGTTTCAAGCCGTCTCTTACATCCGGTAACGCTCTTGAAACGATAACGGACATCGAATAATCGATATAAGACGACTTCATTTCATCAACAATGTTGATAGGAATCAGTCTTTCTCCTTCTTTTGCATAAACAAATTTTATTATAATGATAGTCAGACCCTTAGCTGAAAGCCTGAAAATTATTTATTTTGAATTTTTATTAACGGGCTAATTTACGAAAAAAATGCCGATTTTTGTGCTAGAATTTATCCACAAAATCTTAAAAATTCATAAAATATGAGCGTATTGAGTATAACTTTCCACTGTACGAAAAATAATCTGGAAGAATGGGAAAATTATATTGACGAAACCCTGATTTTAATGACTGAAAATCTGATGGATGTCAACAAATACATCTTATCTGAAGTTCACAGTGACTATATTGATGAAGGAAAAAATTATAATCTCCTACTGGTATTTGATAATGATGAACTGAGAAATGATTTTCTTGAAAGCGAACTGAAAAATATAGCAGAGCGAATTGAAGCTAAGTTCGGGCAGGAAGTACTGATCTTCGATACACTTTTGAATCCGAAAAAATCTAAGCTGTAATATACAAGCAAAAAGCACTGAAATTTCAGTGCTTTTATTTTATCTGTGATGTCCATGACCACGGCCTCTGTGATGATGGCCACGATCTTCATAGATGTATACTTTTTTACATGTCCAGGTGCATAATATCTTGCACTTCCGCCATAATACCTTTTTGCGTGTCCCGGTGGCATTCTTCTTCCATGAGGCTCATGCACTATGCATGATGACAACATAAACAGTACCACGCCTGCCCCAACAATTTTAAACATACTTTTCATTATTCTCACTTTTTCAATTTCGATAGCGAAATATATCAATGATAATGCCAAAAATATAAAAATAAATATTGTATAGGCAAATACAACCTTAAATTCTTATCCGGCTAGTAACGATGTCTTTTTTTTTACCTGTCCCGGAGCATAATCTTTTGCGCTGCCACCGAATACTTTTTTAGCCTGTCCCGGCGGAATTTTCTTAGGTCCTCTTCCATGATCATGAACAATACATGATGACAGCATAAACATTATGATAAGAACTCCTGTAATTTTAAACATATTTTTCATTATTTCACTTTTTCAAACTTAGTTATTCAATAAATCAAGCTTGATGCCAAACAGCATTAATCATTTAAATTGTGAATTTTCAAAATCCTAAGGTAGCGAATTATTCATCATTATATTCTTTCACTTCTCTTTTCCATCAGAACGAGATCTTTCCATTGTCCATTAAGATTTCCTATTTTCTTTCGAATGCCTACCATTCTAAAGCCATTTTTCTGATGCGATTTGATGGCCATTTCATTTTCAGAAAACAGATTGGTCTGTAAGGTCCAGAATCCATGATCTTCACTGTCCAGGATTATTTTTTTCAGTAATATGGAACCGAGTCCCTTTCCCTGGTATTCGTTATCAAAATAAATGCTTACTTCAGCTACTCCTTTAAAAGATTCTCTTTTGCTAACCGGTTTTAAGGCACACCATCCCGACTGTATTGTTTTCATTTTCCAGTACCCAGCGGCAATCATTGAAATATTCCATACTCCAGGCTTCTGCAGTAGGAACTTCTGTTTCTAAAGTAGCGATCCCGCTATCCACTCCCTGTTTGAAAATTTCCAGTACTCTGGCTTCGTCATTGGGAAGCATTTCTCGTAATTCGTAATTCATCGTATTTAATGGTATTTTTTCTTGCTTTTTCTTTTAATTCTTGAATAGTGGGTCTGTTTACTCTTTTCATCTTCAGAAACAACACTGATATTGCCGTCAACTTCCAGGACGGATATTTTCACATTTTTTATGTCATCAATCCCGTGCTCCCTTATCGCTTCCTCCAATTCTCCCTGTGTAATTTTCACCCGGTTCAATGCCGACTGGTCTGTAACGCCATCCCGTATAAGCACTACCGGTTCATCTTCCATAAATCTCTCAAAGGAGCGGCTGGAAAACATGAATCTCTTCAAAAGAAAATTAGCTACAAACAAAACCAATGCCGCAACAATTCCTCCCTGCAAAGAGGTATCCGGCCCTACCATTGCATTTTGAACTGCATTAGAGATCAGAAGCAAGAGAACTACATCTCCTGCATTAAGCTGGGAAAGCTGATTTTGCCAAATAACCGGATGGCGATCACCATAAACAGGTAAACGCAAAGGAACGAACAGCAACGTTAAGAATAGGATCCACCATTTTTTTATCTACTCAAATGTATTGATTTTTTGCAATTGTATGAATGGATTCGTGAAAATGTATTGATGATAGAGTATAGAATTGTTATGATGTTTTAATTTTACTATTCCTTAGTATAGGTTTGGAAATAAGCCTGAAGAATATTTAGAATGATAAAGTCCCTATTTTTTCATTTATACAGCCTGTAGGGAAACAGAACCTTCATCAGCAGCCAGAAAAGCCATTAATGAAAAAGTCAACCGTCTTTACATAAAAAAACCGCTTCCAGGAAACGGTTTATTTTTTTATGGACATTGAACGATTGGAACTTCGCTGCAAAATACTTTATTTGCCCATTCGCAATACGTACAATACTGTTTAGGCTGCCCTCCGTACACTGACTTCAAATCTACTTTAGTCAGCTTCTTTAAATTTTTCATATAGTTTTAATTTATGGTCTACCAAAAATAAAACGAATATCTCTAAGCCTTCTTACAATTTAATGATTTATGTTTTCATTATTCACACTTTTTTGATAAAATATCTATGGAAATTTCAGTCTAATTCAGTATAAAATACTATTTATTATCAATTCCTACAGTTACTGGCATCACATATGTACAAGATATCATACTATCTGTCAGACTTTTACGATCCGTTCTAATTATACAGTTCAAAATTACACCTTTTAAAGACATGGCAGCCCCAGGAGATCCATTTCTGAACTCCACAGCATACTGACCTTGCCTTTCGAATCTGTTTCAAAAATAGCTCTTTCCGGAAACTGACAATTGGACCCGGAATTCCTGTTGTGCCATTTAAAGTCATCATAGTAAGTAAAATACAGGTTTTTATAGTTCCCGTAGACAATGGGATTGTAATTCCCGTGACCATAATTATTTTCTGTACTTTCTTTTGACGCTGATTTTTTTATAGACTGATTTATTTCTTTATAATTACGGCCATATTGTAATGGAATTTCATTTTCCGAGGCAATAAGAGGGTTTCCGATCTGTTTTTTATCAATATTCAGGATATAAGCGATATAATCATTCCCACATTCTGTAGATTGGAAAATAATTCTTTTTATTTCAGATTTCTGAGAACCTTTTGTACCGTATACAAAATAGCTGTCTTTCATTTCTTTTTTAAATGCATCTTCAAATCTCTTGTTATAAATCCACGGTCCTGCAGAGATTGTATCATAATACTGATAGTCTTTCATTTCCCTGCGGTAGATCCACGGAAGTGAATCTTTTACAAGAAACTTTTCATATTTTACGGATAAAGGGTCATCCTGATCATTAAACTGTACCGGAATACAAATAGCCATGTCTTTATCTGTAAGCTGATAGACCCCGAAAACACTACTTTTGTCCAGCTTATACTCTATTTTGCTGACTACCACACTATCATTTTCAGGAACCGGATTTCGTGTAGGTATGTTTTTTCTTTTTTACAGGATAAAAGCAAAGCAAGTAATGCAAGGATGATATAATTTTTCATTCGTTTGGATTTAGTTTTCTTATAAAAATAAAAAGAATCTGCTTTCGCAAATCCTTTTCTAAGATTAAATTTATATTTTATCACTCCAATTCCCTTTTCAGGAACTTTCCTGTTAAACTCTTCTTAGATTTTACAATCTCCTCCGGAGTTCCCTGGGCTACGATCTGCCCGCCGTGTTTTCCTCCTTCAGGGCCAACATCGATGATATGGTCTGCTAATTTGATTACGTCCATATTGTGTTCAATGATGATGAAAGAGTTACCCAGTTCTACCAATTGATTGATAGCATCCATCAGGATTTTTACATCTTCAAAGTGAAGTCCCGTTGTAGGCTCATCAAGGATATAAAGCGTATTTCCGGTTTGTCTTTTCGCAAGTTCGGTTGCAAGCTTGATACGTTGTGCTTCACCTCCTGAAAGGGTTGTTGACTGTTGCCCCAGGGTAATATATCCCAATCCTACATCCTGCAGTGTTTTTACTTTTGCAAAAATCTTTGGAATCGGCTGGAAGAAATCTACTGCTTCATCAATGGTCATATCCAGAACATCAGAGATAGATTTTCCTTTGTAACGAACCTCCAGAGTTTCTCTGTTGAAGCGTTTTCCGTTGCAGGTTTCACAGTGAACATATACATCCGGGAGGAAGTTCATTTCAATGACCTTCAACCCGCCTCCCTGACAGGTTTCGCATCTTCCGCCTTTTACATTGAAGGAGAATCTTCCCGGTTTGTATCCACGAATCTTACTTTCCGGCAGTTCTGCGAAAGGTTCCTGATATCAGTAAACATTCCGGTATAGGTAGCCGGATTGGAACGTGGCGTTCTTCCGATCGGGGTCTGGTCTACATCTACAATTTTATCAATATTTTCCAGTCCTTCAATTTTTTTATAGGGCAAAGGTTCCTGAACAGCTCTGTAGAAGTGTTTGTTAAGGATAGGATATAAAGTCCCGTTGATGAGTGAAGATTTTCCGCTTCCTGAAATTCCTGTTACCACAACAAGCTTTCCAAGTGGGATATCCAGGGTTACATTTTTAAGGTTATTTCCTGTAGCGCCTTTTAATATGATATTTTTTCCGCTTCCAGCTCTTCTTTCTGCGGGAATTTCAATTTTCTTTTTCCATTGATATACTGGGCGGTGATGGTATCAGCTTTCAGGAGATCTTTCGGTTTCCCCTGCCAAAGGATTTCTCCACCGAATTTACCGGCTCTGGGGCCAATATCCAACACCTCATCGGCTTCCAGGATCATATCTTTATCATGCTCCACCACCAATACGGAATTCCCGATATCTCTCAGGTTTTTCAGGGAATGGATCAGCCTTTCATTATCTCTCTGGTGAAGCCCGATACTTGGCTCATCAAGGATGTATAATACATTCACCAGCTGAGAACCAATCTGCGTTGCCAGACGAATCCTCTGGGACTCTCCTCCTGAAAGGGTCCTGGAGCTTCTGCTCAAACTCAGATAATCCAGTCCGACATCCAGTAAGAACTGAAGTCTGGTTTCGATCTCTTTCAGAATTTCATGAGCTATGATTTTATTTTTTTCTGAGAATTTATCTTTTACATCAGTCAGCCATTCTTTTAAATCGGCTAAACTCAATCCGTTTACTTCAGCAATATTTTTTCCATCAATTTTAAAGCTCAGACTTGATGACTGAAGACGGGTTCCGTTACATTCCGGGCAAGTTTCTTCTGTTGTAAAGTGTCTCTCCAGTAAGATCGCTTCGTAAGATTCTCTTTCATCAATGATTTCCTCCATGAAAACGATTAATCCGTCAAAACTGATCTTTATTTTTTTGGTAATACCTGCATATTTCAGGTCTTTATTAAATTCTTTATGGCATCCGTTATAAATATAATCCAATGCTTCTTCCGGGATATCCTGAAGCGGAGTTGTCAGTCCCAAACCAAAGATTTCAAGAATGTTTTTGATTTGTGAGAGTATCCATTTATTGGATTTAATGTCTTCCAGTGGGAGTAAACCTCCCTGGTTTATGGAAAGTTTCGGGTTGTCTATAAAGTAATCTGTATTGATCTTTTGATGGTTCCCAGTCCTTTACAATTCGGACAGCTTCCTTTGGGTGAGTTGAACGAAAAAGTATTAGGCTCAGGTAATGCTAATGAATGCCCGGTTTCAGCATCCATCAGGTTTTTTGAGAAATATTCTATATCTGTACTTCCTAATTTCTGAATTCCGATAATTCCCTCGCCCATTTCCATTGCTGTACGCAGGGATTTTTCCATTCTGCCTTCTGAAGCGCTTTCTCCAATAATCCAACGGTCGATCACGATGTCGATATCGTGGGTTTTATAACGGTCAAGTTTCAGATCATATTCAATGTCCTGCAATTCGCCGTCAATTCTTGCCTGTCCATACCCTTTTTTGGCCATCTGCACAAAAAGTTCATGGTAATGTCCTTTTCTGGAACGTACCACAGGGGCCAGCAGCATGATCTTTTCTTTTTATAGTTCTCTTTGATGGTTTCCAGAATCTGATCTTCGGTATAGCTTACCAATTTCTGACCTGTAGACAATGAGTACGCATCTGACACCCTTGCATACAAAAGACGTAAAAAGTCATATAATTCTGTAACGGTGCCTACAGTAGAACGTGGATTTTTGTTAGTTGTCTTCTGTTCAATGGCGATAACCGGGAAAGTCCTTCAATTTTATCTACATCGGGACGTTCCAATCCTCCTAAGAACTGACGGGCATATGCTGAGAATGTTTCGATATAACGGCGTTGCCCTTCTGCAAAAAAATAGTATCAAAAGCGAGTGACGATTTCCCACTTCCGGAAAGTCCGGTAATTACAACAAGTTCGTTGCGTGGAATCTTAACGTTAATGTTCTTCAAATTATGTTCACGTGCTCCGTAAACTTCTATATATTCTGTTGATTTGCTCATAATTCGGAGTGACTTTGTCTGAAAATCACGACGTGCAAAATTACGGATTTTTATGGAATTTTTCGAATTTCAAAGGGTTAAAATTTTTATAATAAAGCTTTGTTTCTACCGGTTATGATTGTGTATTTTATACCAACACTGAATTATAGGTTTTGACTAAAGCCGATGGGTATATTATTAATGAAAAAATGATTTTTTCAACTTTCATCGTAGATGTTTTTAGGGATAAAATATAAAAATGCCGCAGGAAATACGGCATTTTATATTGTAACGGATGCTAAATTTTCAAAGGAGTTTTACATATCCTGGAACTCAACATCTTCATTGGTTATTTTTACAAGATATTCAATTCCGTCTATTGCTTTTGCGATGATCTGGTTCCGGAGGATATTGGCCATATTTTCCCAATAGGCTCTTCCATAAAAAGAGTAGTTTTGCGGAACAATTTCTACCTCAACAGTCCTTACGAAACCTTCTTTAGGTTTATTGCTGATCATGGTTCCTCTTCTTACCCTCACCTCTCTCAATTCATCTTTCAGGACCATTCTGCAGTAGTTTTTGACATCTTCAAGAGAAATAATTTTATCTCTTGTCGTAAGGGCATATTTATAAGCCTGAATACTGTCTGTTCCTTTCTGCTCTTCTGATCCACCCAATGTTTCGGTAAGCAGTATAACTGTCTGCGATTTCAGCTGGTTTGAAAGTTCCGTACCAGGACGCATATGATTGGCCAGTGTACAGTGTGTAACCCAGAAAGCAGCATAGGTATGGTCTGTTTTTTCCACAGGCTCCATGATCACATAGTTAAGCTCCTGTCTGATATTTCTTTTGGCATTGTTTACTTTCTGCACCATAGATTTCATCTTATCAGACATTTCACTGAGAACACCTTTTACATTATCCCTATTGAGAAGTGAAAAAGCTGCAATCTCATCTCTGGTAAGCTCCAGAACATTTGCAATCATATCTACTGCATTTCTGTTGGTGAAACGCTCCATTCCTCCTTTTCTTACCGTGTATAATCCTTTCTTCAGGTCGTCTGCGGGAGTGAAGGGAATTTCCGTGTATTTTCTTCCATCACCATCCTGAACCTCATCTACATACAGAAAATGCTCGCCTTCATCTGTTACCAGAGGAATATTATTCCCCATAATATCAAGGCTGTATTCTGTTTTCTTCCACCCCCGGTTATAGATTGGGAATGCGTTCAGTACAAATGAGAAGTTATCCAGAATCTCTGCAGAAAACTGTGGTGGAAATTCGAAAGTAAGCCATAAATACTTCTTGTTTTCTATATACTTACGAATTTCTTCTTTTCCAGCCAGGAATTCAAGATTTTGCGGAAGCTGGCCCGGCTCTGAAAACAGACTCTGAGACAAGCCTGTAATTTCAATGAATTTATGACGATAGATACTTTTAATATCTTCAATCACTTTATTTCTGATCGACTGTTCTTTGAACATCTGCTCATATCCATCCGTATGATTTTCCGTAAGATAACTTAAGCCTTCTCTTACAAATAAAGGGTTTCTGTTGCTTGAAACAGTGATATAAGGCAATAGTTTATAAACAAAGTCAAGGTGTTCGAAAGCCGGATTCGAACAGAATACACTCATGTATTTAGGAAAGTTCTCACTTACATATTTACTTACATCCACTCCTATTGTAATCTTTCTGTAATCTTCCGGTCTTCCCGGAAATCTTGCGATAGGAATTTTGTTGAACCTGTCATCAATGCTGTAACAGGTATTTCCTACAAACATGATGGAGGTATGTGCTTTATTGATTCTCACATTCCCTACCGGGGTAAAAGGAATATTAAGCTGTTTGTCCGATTCTGATTTTACGGTAGAAGTCATCTGCTTACGGAAGAAAAACTCCGTATGTTCCAACAAAACTTCTGAAGACTCATAAGGCTGTGTAAAAGCCACAGCATGAGACGGGATGGGATGGGTATAAATAGATGGTGTAAGCAGTTTTGCCAGTTTTTCTAAAATACGGGCATTCACCGTTTGTATCTCATTATTCGCTTTGAAAACTTCTGTACTGAATGCATCAATCAATAGCTTTACAAAAGGATCTAAAGATTGCGGGCTCTTCAGTCCCCATACTTTAGTTGCATTCTGAAGCATTCTTGCTTTTACAGATTCTTTGGAATAAATATTCTGATCTAAATTCATAATTTCTTTTCGCTGTTAAAAATATTAATCAATAGACATAGGACTCAGGAACAACTCTGTTGAAAAGCTGAAACGTTCACCTGTTTCCTCCATCTTGGCATTGATGGCAATTCTTACTTTCTTTTTGATTTCTGTGTGTTCTTTGGTATCATAGCTGTGCTCTACAAATTGTATATGAGCATCAATCTGCGGCTGTACAATGCGGGGCTCATATTCCTGGATCTGTCTTCTGAGACTTTTGATAAAAACACTTTCCCAGATGGCACTGGTCACTCCATTATCAAATTCAAGGTTCCAGACATCGTTTCCATAGTTTTCGTCATACCTGTTCTCCCCTTTTTGGTGGTGATCAGCAGCATGATATTGTGAGCAATACTTTCTCCCATATCGCAGGTATCGATACTTCCGCCTTCGGTCATTAAAGTAGACGGAACGAAAGGCATTCTGTAATTTGGTGTATCCATAACTTCTTAATTTTTTACTTCATGGTCTGTCGTTAAAAACGAAATACCAAAATACACATTTTCACTAAATAATTGTCATATTCCATTAAAATATTATTCAAAATTCAGGGCTTTCAACTGAATTGAAAGCCCTAAACTATTATATCTCTTAAATTTTTTATCACAGGTTAGCGATCTGTTTTTTCCGGTTGATAAAATAATATACCGGAAGTCCCAGGAGTACCATTACAAACCCCGGCCATGTATATTGCTGCTTATAAATTAAAAGCAGGATACAGAAACATGTCCCGATCAGCAGATAAATAATGGGTGTTACGGATAAAGCCATGTTTTATAAGGCCTTTCCAGTGCCGGCTGTTTCATTCTCAGGTAAATAACTCCAAAAACCGTTATCATATAAAACAACACGATGACAAAAGAAATCATATCCAACAGGTTGCCGTACTGACCGCTCAGACATAACAGTGAAGCCCAGACACCCTGCATCCACAAAGCATTTTCCGGAACTTCATTTTTATTATTTTTTATGGCAGATGTAAAGAACATTCCGTCTTTGGCCATTGTCTGAAAAACTCTTGCCCCGGCTAAAATAAGCCCGTTATCACATCCGAATGTAGAGACCATTACCAGCAGTGCAATAATAACGGTACCTGCACTCCCGAAAATATTCTGTGAAGCTGCTACAGCAACCCTGTCATTGGTGGCAAATGCAATTCCATCCCTGTCCAGTGCATTCAGATAGACAAAATTAACAGCAATATAAAGAAGCATTACGGCAGATGTGCCATAAATCATAGATTTTACTACATTTCGTTTCGGATTATCAATTTCTCCTGAAACAAACGTTACACTTTCCCAAGCTACCGAACTGAAAACCGAGCCCACCATGGCAGCAGCAATTCCTCCCAGCAAAGTCATTCCTCCAATCGGTTCCCAGCCTTCTTTAAGAAAGTTACCGCTAAGATCCTTTTTAAGGTTATTAAAAGAATCTGTTCCCAGACTGAAATTTTCAGACAGATGAGAGAAATCAACCAATATAAAGCCTAATGCGATCAGTCCTAATAATGCGATAATCTTAGATCCTGTAAATATGTTCTGAAGAATTTTCCCACTTTGTACTCCCCTTGTATTGATATAAGTGAGCAAAAGAATAACTGCTATTGCCAGCACCTGAATCCAGGTAATCTTAAATTCCCCGCTTTGAAAAATAGGTGCTGCATCATTGAGAGAAGGTATCAGATAGGCTGTAAATTTACCAAAAGCCATTGCTACTGCCGCAATCGTTCCGGTCTGTATCACCGTAAACAATCCCCAGCCGTAAAGAAAGCCCATCTTCTTTCCGAAAATTTCTTTCAGATAGGTGTACTGCCCTCCGGCTTTCGGAAACAGTGCGGAAAGCTCACCATAGCTGATCGCTGCGGCTACAGTCATAATCCCTGTAATGATCCAGACTACAATTAGCCAGAATCCTGATCCCAGGTTCCGCATCATGTCAGCACTTACAATAAAGATCCCGCTTCCGATCATAGACCCCATCACCAGCATGATGGCATCCCATAGTTTCAGTTTTTTCTGCATAGTCAAGTATAGGGTTCAAATATAAACAAATCTCGCATTCGTTTTGAATTTTATTAAAGTTTTGCACAATCACTTGATTTTTGTCATTTTTATTCTGTTATCATTCAATATTAATTAGTATTTTTGGAAAAATATTAACAATGAAATTTAAAACGATATTATTCGCTGCAGCTGTTACTGCTTCAAGTCTTGCATTTGCACAGCAAAGTGGTCCGCCACCAGGAAATGCTGTAGTAGGTGATACTTATGGAGGTGAAGTCTCTTCATCCGTTGAATCTAAAGCCATCACAGCAGATAAACTGGGCAAACAGCTTAAAAAAGACAACAAAAAGTTGAAAATATTGCTGTTAAAGGAAAAGTAACAGATGTTTGTGATAAAAAGGATGCTGGCTTACCATTCAGACAGAAGACAACTCTAAGTTTTTTGTAAAAATGAAAGACTATGCTTTTTTGTACCTACAGCTTTAAAAGGTAAAAACGTTGTACTGGAAGGTAATGCGGAAAGAAAAGTAATTTCTGTCAATGAGCAGAAACATTATGCAGAAGATGCTAAGAAGCCTCAGTCTGAGATTGATGCCATTACACAGCCTAAGGAAGAGATCAGATTTGTAGCAAACGGAATTAAAGTGGTGAATTAAAAAATTCTCAAACTCATACTTTTACAAATTCTTCGGGAATAACAAAAAATAATAGAGACTCTGGATTTTTTCCGGAGTTTTGTTTTTTAAGTTTTGGCTAAAGTCCGGGCTAGGTATTTTATAATTTTGATAAGCAGACTAAAGTCTGCTCCTATTGAATGATATCTCTGGCGGATTTCGCAGATTTCCTGACTATAAAAACAGTCGTTCCAATGAAACAGATTTAAATTCTTAATTTTTCAGGAAAAACAATATATTAGGAAAAGGAATTCCTGATAAAAACAGTATCGGCAATCCTTTGGATTGCCGATACTGTTTAGTCTTCTATTTTAAAATCTACTACAGCATCCAGTTTCGGATATCTGGTAGCAGAGATGAATTTCTTTCCGGTACAGTCTATCTCCAGCCAGCCTTTTTTTCTCTTTACATCTCCGGCTTCCATCACAAAAGGAATAAAGGAGATCTCGTCCTTACCTTCTTCTTTCATTTCCCTATACTGAACGGCAATATCTAAAATGCATTCATGTTCCGTATTGAGTCTTACATTTCTGTAAACAATATCATAATGGGTCTCTTTATTTTCAGGAATCTCAAGGTAAGTTTCCCATCCTGTAATATCGGAATTCAGTTCGCTGATGACTTTCAGTGCATAATATAGGGCAACAGTATAATATTTTCTGGTTCCTTTTCGGGTATAATCATCTACAAAATGTCCGCCTTCAAATAAAATAGTAGGCATACCGGCTTTGATAAAATTATCCCCGGTAGAAGTAGGATAAAATTCATCAGAATATCTTCCGATCTGGTTAGGAATCATTTCTTTAAGATGATTGTAAACACTTCCGATCACTGCCATACATTTTTTACGGTTCTCAGTAACGGTACGTTCCACATTTTCGGAAGGTGCCAGAAAGGAAAGAGTGGCAGGATGAACACCGTCTGTTGTAAAAATGGTTCTCTGCTCATGGAGATTTAAAGCATAATCATACTTCTTTGATGAAGTGCTTTTTTAAGAAACTTAATTTCTTTACTTGCTTCATTATGAAAATCCCTGTTCAGATCAATGTCTGCAGCATTGAGTCTTGTCCATCTTTCAGATCCGTCCGGATTCAACATAAAGATAAAGTCCAGTTTTATTTTACTGAACAGATCCTGTTTCATTTCAGGAGCTTTATCAAGACTTATCAAAAGATCAAGCATGGCGTGGGTGGCATTAGATTCATTTCCGTGCATTTGTGACCAGGCCAGTACATTGATATTTCCGGTTCCGATGCTTAACTGATAAATCGGTTTGTTTAAATATGAAGTTCCAATCTCCTGAATATAATCGCTGAGATTCGCCTGTAGGTAAGAAAATAATTTTTCAGGGGAAATATAGCGATTTGAGAAATCGGGGTTTTGAGAATAGATCTGTTCAAAGTTCATTGTTAGAAATAATTTACAAGAATCAAATTTAACCATTTTAAAGTAGAAAAACGAAATTAACATCTGTAAATAGCTTAAAAAACAGGAAGATTTTAGAATTTACATCAAAATTATTGTTGTTTACATAAGTTAAATATACGAGATTTTACACAAAAGTAACAATTAACAAACGTAACATTGTTAAACACTACAGTTTGACAAAATGTCTGTGGATAAAATTGTGAATTGCGAATAATTTAATTTGATATATTTAATTGTAAGTAAATCAATTAGTTATGATATTTAATTCAATAATATTTATAAGTTTACTTGAAGTAATAGAATCCTCGATTTATGCCATATAGGCATTATTTTATTAAACATATAGAATGGGGATAATTCAGGTTATTTATGCATTTTAACAAATGTAAATCATCAAAATATTCAAAATTTGCCATAGCAATAACTTTAAATATCATTTTTATATACTTAAAGAGAAACCTAAGCCAAATTTGTTAAAAGAACGTTAGCTAATAATCAAAATACTCCAAAAAGACCCTTGAAAAGTAATGTTTACACCTGTAATTTAATTTTGTAACCCTTATAACATACTTTATACGTGTATTTAAGAAGATATTTAAGCCTCTTCTACTTATTTATAATACAACATTGTAAATTACCAATGTAAACTGTATGAACAAGAGTTTTATCAGGAAAAAATTTATCCTTTAAGGATATTATTTACATTTATAAACCAAAATTTAACGTAAATAACAATTACAGACACCAGGAAATTTAATAACAGAATCTGTTGTTTATCCTCCTAAATAATAGAAAACATTTGTAATTTATCCATAATATACTGTTTTATAATACCTTACTTTTAATTTACATCTGTATACACAATTAATTTTCATTTATTTACACTTGTATTTTGCATTTGTAAATTTATTGTTTTACATTTGTAACATAATTAAAGACTTATTTTTATGAGTTTAAACGAGAGAATTTCAAAAGTTATAGAGTACTCCAATCTTACACCTTCAGAATTTGCGGATGAAATAGATGTGCAGCGTTCTTCCATTTCGCATATTACTTCGGGAAGAAACAAACCTTCTCTGGAGTTTATCATAAAAATAAAATCCCGTTTCCCTGAACTTCTTTGGGACTGGCTGGTTACCGGTGAAGGCGAAATGCTGAAACAGGAATTGCCGGAAACAGAAATTCATGCAAAATCTGAAGAAGAAAAGGTACAGCCTACTCCTCTGCCTGATCTGTTTACGATGATTAATGAAGATCATGAATTTGGAGCTGATGAAAGAGAGGATGAAGTGCCTCAGACAGGTTCCGGAGAATCGTTTATACCGTCCTCAAGTAAAGCTCCGGAACAAATATCCGATTCTCAGCGATTAGCAGATACTAATGAAAATATACTTATGCAAGCACTTGGAAATCAATCCGGTAAGATAAAACGCATTGTTCTGTTCTATGAAAACGGAAAATTCGAAAGTTTTGAACCATAAAAAACCTGACCAGAGAAGATTTGGTCAGGCTAAAAAATATTTGAAGAAGAAAACTAAAGCTATTGCTTTATTAATTTTGTAATTTTGGCAGGTCCGCCATCATTATTTATTTTGAGAATATAATTTCCTTTTGGTAAATCTGATACGCTGTATTCTTCCGAACCTAGCATCGATCTGATCACTTTACCGGAAACATCTATAATATCTACAGTACTTATTTTCATTCTCTCCGGATTATTGATCTTAAAATGATCTTTTACCGGATTCGGATATACCTGTACTCTGTTGTCATACTGCATCGTTTCTTTTGTTCCCAGTGAAACTGAAGTATAAGTAATCACAAAGGGCATATCTAATGGATAATCCGGAGCTGTAGCAGGCAATCCGTCATCTATAATGGAAACCCATGTTCCTGCCACTGCATTAAACTGTTTAGCATTAAAAGAAGGTAATCCACGTGTATCAGCAAGTGTAACAGGAGGAAAAAAGCCTCCACTTGCCGGCACTACATTTTGAAGCTGATATTTCACCCAATATGTTCCCGGACCTAATGTAACAGGTGTATTAGCCGTTATTTTCCATATTTTTCTGTTGGTAAGAGGGCTGACAACTGAAGTAGGAACACTGGAGTTTCCAATTCTGTACATACCTCCATCTACCCCTGCCGTGAACCGGTTGGTGGTATCATCTCCAAAAACGCTTACCGCACCAGCCACAGACGGATCTGAACTGTATATATTTACTCTTGCTGTATTAAAAGGCGCAGTGGTTCCTGCATAGCTTGTCTGATATGCAAAAAAATCAATCGAAGTGATCTGCCAGTTGCTACCGGCCGGGATTGTAAAATCATCAGCCAGAAAAAGACTGGATGCAGATGAAATATAAGTTCCTCCCAATCCCAAGCTGGTGTTTGTTTCCGTAGTATTTCCAGTATTATTCTGTAATTCAGACCAGGTATAACCGGCAGGTGCAGCCGCACCACTTTTAGAAGTAGCTCCAGTACTTATACCTCCATTCATATAGGTTTGTGAGAGGGCAAAATTAGCCACCATACAGGCAGCGAGAAGTAAAGTTTTTTCATGTCTTTAGTTTTTATTGTTTAATCAAATATAAAAATTAAAATCAAATTAACAATAGAAATTAATTTATTTTATCAAATAAATAACAATATCAACAATTAGACTAATCATTGATAATATCAATTAAAGGATTACAAATTGCTTAATCCATAATAAACATTGCATTTTATTCAATTAACTCCAACAAAAAAGACCCGCAAATTCTGCAGGTCTTTTCATTTTTTATAACAATATTTATTGCTTTTTTCTTCTTTCCAGTTCTTTTTGATAAGACCAAGCTCTCTCCCAGTCTGTCCGGCTACAGAGGTGTTTTCCTGGGCTCTTCTTGTAAGATAAGGCACAACATCTTTTACAGGTCCATATGGAAGATATTTGGCTACATTATAGCCTTTATCTGACAAATAGAAGGTAATATTATCACTCATTCCGTAAAGCTGCCCGAAATAGACGTGTGGATTATCATTTTCCAAGGTTTTTGCCTTCATTTTATCCATGATCAGCTCTGAAGAAATTTCATTATGCGTCCCAAAGAAAGCGGATACTTTATCCAGATGGTTCATCACAAAGTCAATTCCTGCATTGTAGTTTCTGTCAGATGCTTCTTTAGTAGGCTGTATCGGGTCTTCATATCCTTTTTCTGCTGCTCTGGCTCTTTCTTTCTCCATATAAGCACCACGAACGATTTTATATCCGATGAAATAGTTCTTTTCTCTCGCTCTCTGAAGATGTGCTTCCATATATTCCAGCCTTTTGGTTCTGTACATCTGGATGGTATTCCAAACAATAGGTTTCTGCTGGTTGTACTTCTCCATCATCTCTTCACAAAGGTGGTCTGCTGCATCCTGCATCCAGGTTTCTTCAGCATCTACCATTACTTTTTATCATTTTCATGGCAAAGACTGCATACCTCATCAAATCTTTTACTACTCTTTCCCATTCTTCTTTCTGGCTTGTCGTAAGCTCTGCTCCTTTCCCAACAGCTTCATACAGATCTATTCTTCCGAAAGCGGTAGGTTTAAATACAATAAAAGGAATCGCCGGATTTCCTACTGAAAACCTCACAATATCCTTGATCTCCTTACATACTGCATCAAAGGTTTCCTCATCTTCTTTCCCTTCAATGGAATAATCGAAAATGCTTCCAACTCCCCTTTTGAAAAGCTGTTTTACCACTTTCATACTTTCTTCACGGGTTTCACCACCACAGAACTGCTCAAATAAAGTTTTTTCACAATTCCTGTAACGAACGGAAAATTGTTGTGTACAGTGAAATTAAGAACAGAGGTTCCAAGGCTGGTAAGAGCAGGCTGTTCAATCATTTTAAACATCCAGTAAGCCTTTCTCAATTGTGCATCAGACTTGTCTGCAAATGCAACTTTGGTATCATTAAAAATGGGCATTCCTATTTATTAAATTTAGTTATGCAAAGGTAATAATAACCTCAGTTTATTTAAAGAATTTTTTTATAATTTATGCTCTATCCCGTTTAGAAGCATTGCAATAATTCCTACGAAAACCCAGAATCGTAACAGATTAAGAGTAAGGAAGTTGCTCTTTCTGGAAGCATTGAGAAAAAGATAGATGCAGAAGATCATAACAAACAGGCCTCCTGCAAAGTAATAGGCCATGAATCCGGAAACTCCGGTTTTGGTAATGATTTTCATCGAAACGGCCATCGTGATCAGTAAAAGGGAGATCAGAATGATCTTTGTATTCCTGCTTTTAAAATAATTGGGAATAGTAATGTATCCGAATGTTTTGTCAACGCTTCTGGTAAGGGTATCTTTTACAATATCAATGCATAAAAGGATAAGAAAAAGGAAAACCGCCATCAGGAAAACTTTTTTGGAAAAGGTTTCGTAGTAGACCATCATTCCGAAGAACGGATATAAGGTAAGGCTTACAAAGGTAAGATTGTTTAAAATCAGTATCCTGCTCAGCTTATGGCTGTAAAACCACATAAAGAACTGATACACCAGGAAAAAACAAAAACATTATGGGAAATTGCCCATGCTACTCCCAAAGAAATAGCACTTAATCCCAGATAAGCATATAAAAAATATTTCTGCTTGATGAAACTCTGAACTCTTGTGCGGAAAGGTTTTACAATATGGTCTTTCTCCAGGTCATAGAACTGGTTGATAATTCCGCCTGCCAGAATAGTAAGAACTGTACAGAAAATAATCCCGTGAACTTTGAAATCGAATACGAAATTTCTGAAAGATTCATCCTGATTAAAAAGGAAAAATGTAGAAACATATAAGGCAAATGTCAACAGAGCAGCTACAAAAAAACGAGCTCCGAGCAAAAAGCCCACGAATTGTGAAAATCTGTAAAATAGAGATTTTGAAATATAATTTTTAGATTGGAAAGTTTCCTTTTCAGAATTCATTCCAATCTGTTTAAAATCTGTAAATCACCTCTTTTTGGAAACCGTCAAGCATTTTTTCAGCTTTTTCATAGTCTTTGGTAAATCCCAGAATATATCCGCCACCTCCGCTTCCGCAAAGTTTCAGGTAATATGCATTGGAATCCAGACCTTTTTCCAGATATTGAAAATACTTTCAGGGATCATAGGGCGGAAATGTTCATAGGCCCAATGGGAAAGCTTTTTCAGGTTTCTGAAAAACGGATTCATATCTTTTTTAGGAATGCATCAATACATGCATTGTTATAACGAATAAACTCTTCTTTAAGGGTTTTGCGGAAACCTTCGGTCTTCATTTTTTCAAAGAAGATCTGGATCATAGGCCCGGTTTCTCCGGTAATTCCGGAATCGATCAGGAATATAGCTCCTTTTCCTTCTTCTCCGTCAGGAATAGAAACCCTGTCTAAATTCTCTTTGTTTTCAATAAGAATCGGTAGGTTCATATAGCAGATCAAAGGATCCATACCTGAACTTTTACCATGGAAATAACTCTCCATTTCACCGAAAACAGCTTTTAATTTCTTAAGGTTATCTTTTGAAATGTTTTCAGGATTCAGTTTGCTGATAGAATATTTTTCAAAAATAGCTGCTACCAGAGCTCCTGAACTTCCTACTCCATATCCCTGGGGAATGTTGGAATCAAAGAAAAGTCCGTTTGAAATATCATCTTTGAAGCTTTCAATATCCAGTTTAAAATCATCAGAAAGATCAAGCGTCGTAAGAAAATCTGAATATTTCTGCAGATGTCTGTTGGAATTAAGCTCAAATTCAGAGCTTAGATCTGAAAATTTTAAAGTTCCCTTATAGAAGCTGTAAGGTACTACAAGCCCCTGGGAATCTTCAATCATTCCATATTCTCCAAACAGGATTATTTTTGCATAAAATAAAGGGTTGGTCATATTGACAATAAATCTTTTTGCAAAGTTAAAAATTATTCCGCTGAATATAAGCAAAACTCAGGCCGAATATCAGCTATTTTATTTTATAACTCTGGTTAATGCTCTAAAATAACAAAAAGCCTGAGAATTTCAGGCTTTTTAATCATAATTATTGAGATTTACTGTTTGATGAGTTTCTTGTTGATGGTTTGCTTCTCCGTTTCAATCGTTATCACATAGTTTCCGGTCTGGATTGCTGAAAGATTGATATCCTGTTTGTTTCCTTTTAAAGAAGAATCTGCGGTCACCAGTCTTCCGGATTCATCATAGATTCTGTACGCTTTTAATGCTTCTTTTGAAGAAATAGTGATTGTATTTCTGGCAGGATTCGGATAGATACTTACTGTATTATTTTTCACATTTACATCTTCAACTCCTAAAACAGCACAAGAGAAACCTGCTTTCCATCCGGTACCATTTACTTCCGGATCGGACACAAATTTTACGGTAATTGCTCCTGAAGGATCTGTAGAGGTAAAAGGCCCTGGGATTGTATTTCCGGACAGTTTATTTCCATTGGGAAATAGCGGTGAAGCTGTGGAAGGACCGTTGTACACATACATAAAATCATAATCCTGCTCTGTCCCGAATTCTGTAAATGTCATGGTCATGGATGAACCTGATGCCGGATAGAACGTTTTCACAATTTCCTGGTTATTTCCATAGTTTCCGCTGGTACCTCCGGTATCAAGGAACTGATCTCCTTCACACCAGGCTGCATCTGTCAGGAATAATCCAGATTTCTGATAGTACGTTTCATTGGCGCATGGCCCCACCGCTTCTATTTTATAATAGGTTCCCGGCTGAAGGCTGGCAATATTGAAATTCGCTGTGTTTGTATTTCCTGTGGTCACAGTGGTTCCGTCCAATTTGGTCACTTTATATTTCCATGAGGAAGATATGGCGTCTGTGATTAGTATACTGGCTGAATTCTGCGTGGTAGAAGTAGCAAGAACAGAAGAAATACTAGGAATACATGATGTTGTGCAGTTGGTTCCTAAACAAGGTTTGGAATCAATTGTATTTCTGATCAAAGCAGCCGGCTGATCTCCAAAACCGTTGCTGAAGTTGATTCCGATTCCAGGCATCAGATGGCAGTAACTCATAATGGTACCTGAAGCCGGAAGTACATTGCTCGTACAGGTCAATCCTTCATTTGTTATGATAGATGGCATTGCTGTAGGCCCGCACCAGTCGATCGGGGTATTGTTCCCGTTCCATGCACAAGCGTGGGTATGCGGAGACCCTAAACTATGTCCCATTTCGTGAGTCATCGCCTGAATTGTCCATGAATATACCGGTACATTGTTATAGGTTTGGTTGATTCCTGAATAGGCATGTGCATAAGTTTTACACAGTGAATTCAGGTAAGCTACACTCGTTGTGCTCGGAGCATTGATCAAATGAGCAAGATCTCCGTTAAAAACCTGTCTGTTGGCAGAAAATTTGGCTAAGTTATTGCCTGGGGTTCCCGTATAAGGGTCTGCTGTGGTCCAGATATAAACCTCATTCAAAGCGGTTCTTATATCGTCATTGGTATAAAGGGTAGCTATGTTATTATGAACAGCCGTAATCCAGTTGGTAACCGTTGTTGTATTGGAACCATTATTCTGATAAGGCTTATAGCAGATTTCATAATAAATCCTCACACAATTTTGTGTTAAAGTCTTTTTCTGGGCCAGACCAGGGTCATAGGAAATTTTCTGACCCTGATTTTCTTTCAGTTCATCAATGCCGCAGATAAAAGGGTTTGTTCCGGTCAGCTTTGAGTCTGAATAACTTACAAAGTCATCAGCATTTTTTGCTTTTCCAAGCACGATATTTCCCAGTTCAGGAGTAGAAGCCACTCCTGCCACATCATTATCAAAGAAGCTGAAAGCCACCACAGAGCTGTTGTTTCCTTTTACAATGCCCTGATAATATACTCCCGGCGTATAATTTACCGTTTTTCCTTTGTTGGTCACTACTTTGAAATTGTTTGTGAAAATCTGATTCTTATACATTTCAACAGTGATCTGCTGGTTTCCGTTAAAAGGAAAGGAAATTTCAATAAATTCAGGTTTTTCAGTGATGAGCCTTTTCAGTTCGGCAGATTTCAGAGAAATAACAGTGATATCTGTTGCAGCCCGTCTGTATTCTGTCAATTTATCTGAAGCCAGATTGACTTCAAACAAATCATATTTTTTTATTTCAGTTTTTCCGGCATGGTAGTCTGATACTTTTTGAGCTACCGGTCTCAATTTTTGAGAAAAACTGAGAATACAGCATTGCAGAAAGCAAAGCAATAGAATTTTTTTCATAGTCTTAATAATTAGGTTTACTTTTCACAAATAAACAAAAAAATCAAAACATAGTGAAAAACAAATATTATTTAATAATATTCATAATAAACATTGTAACAAATAAAGCAAATAGATTAAATAATTGATTTTAATTCATTTAAAATAAAAAAGACGTTAAAAATAACGTCTTTCATTTTTATAAAGTTTCTCTGTCTTTTCGCATTTTTACTTTCAGAAATCTGATGAGTATCAATCCGGCTCCAAAGAATACTGTCATTGACAATGCTGCAATCCGCATATTATTAAAATGCTCAATGAGGGTTGCAAAAATAAATGTACCGATAATGATGGCAATCTTTTCCAGTACATCATAGAAGCTGAAATAGGTTGTATTTTCCATAGAATTTTCCGGAAGCAGCTTTGAGTAAGTGGATCTCGACATCGCCTGAAGACCTCCCATTACTAAACCTACAACGGCAGCTACTCCATAGAACTGGTATTCTACGGTAGGATTTTCTTTATTTAAGAAATAGGCCCATAGACAAGCTACAATCCATAGGAAAATTGCGATTGAAATCACATTCCTGTTTCCAATTTTTCTGGATAATCTTGAGAAGATCACCGCACCGATAATGGCTTCAATCTGAATGACCAGAAGGGTTCCGATCAGCTTATCCTGAGCAAGATTGATTTCACTTTTCCCAAATAAAGTGGCCATAAGGAAAATAGTCTGCATACCCACACTATAAAAGAAGAAACTTGAAAGGAAAAACTTGAGGTTTCTGTCTTTAAAGAGCTCACCTCCCACTTTGAACAGTTCATGGAAGCTTTCTTTTGCAATATCTTTATAGAAGCTCATATTGTCTTTCAATACTTCGAAGAAACCGCCCTGCTCTTCATGTTTTTTGAAGATGTTCTTGTAATTCAGCAGTACAAGATCTTTAGGAAGCTTGTCTTTCACGTCCCCAAACTGAGGAAGGTGCTTAAACGTATATTGAGAGAATCCGAACCACCATGCTCCGGTCAACAGGAAACTGATTCTTGTAAATAAAAGCTGCTGTGCCGCTCCTTTAGCAAAAACCTGGATCAGGACTAAACAAATCACCACCAATACTACAGAACCGATGTATCCGTACACATATCCTCTCGCAGAAAGGGCGTCCTGACGGTCCGGAGTTGCAATATCCGGAAGGAATGAGTTGTAAAATACCAAACTTCCCCAGAACCCGACACTTGCTGTAATACTGAAGAGAAGTCCCAGAAACACGTTATGCATTCCTGTAAACATTGCCAATCCCATACAGGATGTTGCTCCCAGATAACAGAAGAACTGCAGGAATGATTTTTTGTTTCCGATGGTATCTGCCAATGAAGATAAAAACGGAGATAATAATACTACGATAAAGAATGATATTGTAAGTGAATATCCGTATACGGCATCCGGCTGGTATTCTTCTCCAAAAATTTTGATCATATGCCTTACCGGAACATCGATCCATTTTTTGGTTTCCGCTACATATTCTTTCTTTTCATACGCTGTGGTAAGAATGGAATAATAAATAGGGAAAATGGTAGAGGTAATAACCAGGAGTACACGGAGTTTGCCCAGTCATATACAGCCCAGGCCTTCATAATCTTCGGATTATTTTTTATGTTTTTAGGCTGTCGATTCTCAGTTTCAGACATTTCAAATATATATTAGTAGCACAAAAATAAAAAAACCATTAAGAAATGGATGATTTTTTAAAAAATTATCGATTCCTTAATGGCAATATATTCTGAAACAGAATATTAGATATTTTCAATCACAATCGCAGAAGCACCTCCACCACCGTTACAGATCGCAGCAGCGCATATTTTGCGTTGTTTTGTTTTAATACGTTGATCAGCGTAACGATGATTCTTGAACCTGAACTTCCCAGTGGATGTCCTAAAGCTACAGCACCTCCGTTTACGTTTACTTTGGAAGCGTCTAATCCCAAGATCTGATTGTTGGCCAATCCTACTACCGAGAACGCTTCGTTAAATTCAAAGAAATCGATGTCTGATACTTCTAAACCAGCTTTTTTAAGAGCAATTGGTAATGCTTTAGCTGGAGCAGTCGTGAAGTTTTCAGGCTCCTGAGCAGCATCCGCATAAGAAACAATCTTTGCCAAAGGCTTAAGACCTAATTCTTCCATTTTTTCTTTAGAAACAAGGATCAATGCAGAAGCTCCATCGTTCAAAGTAGAAGCATTGGCAGCCGTTACTGTTCCTTCTTCTTTTTTGAATACGGTAGGAAGGGTTGAAATTCTGTCGAAGTTCACAGCTTTGTATTCTTCATCTTCAGCAAAGATTACAGGTTCACCTTTTCTCTGAGGAATAGAAACCGGTACAATTTCTTCGTTGAATTTTCCTTCACTCCATGCTTTTGCAGATCTTTTGTAAGATTCTACAGCGAAGTTATCCTGATCTTCTCTCGTAATGTTATAGTCAGTGGCACATTTTTCTGCACAAACACCCATATGTACTTTGTTGTATACGTCTGTAAGACCGTCAAGCACCATTCCGTCCTGCATTTTGATATCACCTAGCTTTGTAGCCACTCTTGCGTTATAATAGTGTGGTACCAAAGACATATTTTCCATACCTCCTGCAACAATTACCTCTGCATCTCCGGCTTTGATTGCCTGAGCAGCCATCGTTACCGCTTTCATTCCTGAAGCACAAACTTTGTTGACTGTAGTAGAAGGGGTATTGATTGAAAGACCTGCTCCCAGAGCTACCTGACGAGCCGGCGCCTGTCCTTCTCCTGCCTGTAAAACATTCCCCATATAAATCTCCTGAACATTCGCAGGATCTAAACCGATTTTATCTAATGCTCCCTTTACAGCAGTAGCTCCTAATTTTGTAGCCGGAACTGTTGACAAACTTCCCATAAAACTTCCCATTGGTGTTCTTACTGCGGAAACGATGAATACTTCTTTCATGTATATAATTTTTATTTTTAGCTTAAACAGAACGGTTGTTCCGTTGTATAATTAAATTTATTTTACTTTTATGTATACCATGTCAAACTGAGATCCTTCAATCTTAGTATTGACCTTAATGAGGTTGTCCTGGGTGGCTACGACTTTATTATTGAAAACATCTCCTATCTGGGCAGGGTCATCCTTATCAGACTTTTCTACAACAACCGCTTTATAATTGCAGTCGTCCACAAAAACCAATGTAGACTTTATATAATCTTTGCCATTGTTGAAATACTCGGTTTGCACATTATCTTTAATGATCATGTGCCATATAGCTTCCGGGTAGTTGGCCCGTAAAAATTTACCCTCTTTGATATGGGCACATTTAGCAGGATTATCCGGCTTTTTCTCTTCTGTTTTCTGAGCCTGAACCTGTGCAGCTGTTATCAGAAGCAACATTCCTGCTGATACTATTTTTAAAAACTTCATATTCATATCTGCGTTCGTTTATTTACTGTTTTATTGCTTCCCGCAAGAACCATCATGAATGCTCCTAAAAATTCTATGATCCATCCCCATTTCAGCTTAACCACTCCGGAAAATGTTTCTCTCCAGGATTTGAAAGGTAAAAAACTGAAATACTGCAAAGACTGCACCTTCACTGCTACGAGGGTAAATGCAAATAACAGAATCAGAAGAATTCCGAAAAACCTCACGATTTTTGTATTGCTATTTACAATTCCGAAAACAGCGCAGGCAGCAAAGATCCAACAGGCAATAGCCAGATAGTGATCAAGTTTCCAGTAGTTCCAGTTTCCAATGACAGGAACATGCACCAAGGGTAAAAAACTCCCTATGATCACCAATAACAATCCTAATAACTGAATATTTTTCATATTTACAAAAGTGCCAAAATACAAAAAAAAACACACTTTTAAAGAGTGTGTCTTAAAAATAGGTTTTTACTGTACAAACGTTCGTTAGTTTTAAAAAAACCGAATAAAATCATCTAATAACTAAAAATAAGCCATATTTATTATCAAATTAAAAATTAACATTTGCGATTTCTATCCCAATCTGAAGGCCATATTTTTTCTTCAGCAAAGCATTGTTATTAAACGCAGGGGTAAAGTCTTTCTGGATGAACAGATTAAAACCGTAATAGCTGATTCCCAATTTCCCGCCCACAATAAAATCATTCACTCCATGGGTTACTTTTTCTCTTTCAACGATTCTTCCTGAGTTTTCATTGGAATACTTTGAATAATTGACGGTCCCCATTCTTACACCGCCATACACGCCCAAAATGAGACACAGCTGATCCTTTCTGTTGTCTAGGTATTTAACGCCTTCATAGTCTTTATATTTAGGATTTAAAACAAATTTCAAATCTGCAGGAATGGTCAGGTAAGTATTATATAATGTACTTTTTTAAGGTTTCCCCGGGTAAACTCCTGTATAAACAGCATATTATTTTCCTGCCTGAAAGACAGTCCGTACTTTGGAGTATAGAGATCTGACCTCATCCCCAATCCGAAACGATAAAAAAACGGGCTAGTATATCCTCCGATCTGGTTTCCGTACCATAATGCCAACTGCCAGGAGTCTATGATGGTATTTCTCATATCAGAACCTCTGTTGTAAAAGGCAAAGGGTTCATTTTTGGAAGTAAGCCCTGCTCCTCCCATACCAACAGATACCTCAATAGTTTCCAGATAATTTTTAGGGTTATTATTTTTCTTTTGCTCATTGAGCTTCATATTCAATCCATTCAACCCAAACCAGAACTGGTTCCTGCCTGATTTTGCAGAATCCCGGGACTTGAATACGGCATCTTTCACCAGTTCTTTGGTTACAGCTTCAAGATCCTGTTTTTCAGCTTCTACTTTTTCATTAATGATCTGTTCATATTTTGATGCAATGGCAGTGCGTTGTTGCTGTTTTTCGTCAGACGAAATCTTGTTTTCTTTGAAATTTTTATCAATTTTATCCAGTTCCACGTTCATTTTGGCTTTTTCAGCCATGACAATACTGTCAATTTTTTTTAGAATACAGGTTCAGATTATTTTCCGGAGATTCCTGAGCAAAGCTATAGCTAAAAGCCATAGCAGCCGCTACACCTATAAGTTTTGTTTTCATATTATTGGTTTATTTTCAGACATATTTGTTCTCTGTCCCTGTTTTGGGGCAGTTTTCATGATAAAAAGTATTTGTTATTTACTTTCCAGAGAATCGGAATAAACGGTTACTCCAAATATCTTCAGGGTATTGGGACTTTTGATCTTAATCTTTGTCATATCCAGGGCTCCGAATTTTCTGATATCTGTCCTGTTTTCTTCCCGCTTCTTATCAAATTCTCTTCCGAGCAGCAATTCATCGGCTTTGATATACTCAGCTTTTTTAGCCATATTTTTGTTATCCGGAATGTTATTTAAATTCCTTTCCGGCAGCGGAGCATTTATTTCAGAATGTTTAAGAATTATATTTTCTTTTTCAATCAATTCCGGTTCTTTATTTTCCCAGATATATTCCGGCTCTGAGGGTTTAGAATTAATACTTTTTGTGAAATGGTCCTTATTATTGTTATCCTGTATCTTTTTAACTTCGGTGATCTGTATTTTGGGTAGAGACAAAGAATTGCCGCCCGTTTCAATAACCTTCTTTACTGGATTCCTTTGCATGGTCTTACCTATTTTACCGGTATGACGGGTTTCATTGAAATAAAGCAACATACTGGATGAAAATAACAGAATCAGCACCGCAGCATACCTCAACCACTGAAAACGTTTTTCAGGGCGTACAACAGGGCTTTCCGGCCTTCCCTGCTCTATCCTGTCCCAAAGATCTGCAGAAGGCTTTATTTCAAGCGCTTCATAGTCAGATTTTAATTGTTTCAGTAGTTCTTTTTCATTTTCTTTTGCTTTTAAAAATTCGATAAGCCATTTTTTCGCCTTGCTTAGCTGGCTTTTACTTGTGCCTTCAGAGATATTCAGAATTCCGGCAATCTCATTGTGTTTTTTTCTTCAAAGACATACAGGTTAAAAATAAGTCTGTACCCTACCGGCATCTGAGTAAATATTTCTTCAATATTGATTTGTTCCGGACAGTCTTCATCTTCGTTTTCACTGTACTCATCTGCTGTTTCCATATCTGTATAGAGTATATTTTTATTTTTCCTGATAAAACTAATGGAGTCGTTCACGACAATTTTTCTGAGCCAGAACGGAAAACTGTTCCAGTCCCGGCATTCATCCAGTTTAATGAAACATTTCATAAATGCATTCAACAGGATATCTTCTGCATCATGAAGGTTGTTGACATAAGAATTCGCAATGGCCAGCATTTTTGCCGAAAACATATCGTAAAGAGCTTTTTGCCCTTTCCGGTCCTGCTTTTTGCCAGTAAAAAATTCTCTTCGAGTCTCTTCATGTATGAGTTTCTATCTATAAGACGTTATCTTTTGTAAAAGGTTGCCTGAAAACAAAAAAATTGCACTTTTTTTCAAAAGTGCAATTTAATATTTTTAAGAATCGTGATTTTAAATTAATGTTTTACTGATGAAACATCTTCCGGATTATGTTTGTGTTTAAACAATAGCCCAAAGAATATTGCCAGTACTAGCGCATAGATGGCGAAAGAAAGCCATATCTGCTGCCAGTCTTTACCATTACCACAGAGGAAAGAGTTCCGTCTGAATTAACAGCAGCATTGAAGCTTTTCTTCAGGATTCCAAGAAAGGTAGGATTATCCGGTGTTGTCTGTAAATAGGTAGATAAATCTGAAGCTGTCGTAAATTTATGGGTAAAGAACTTATCAATAGCCCATCCTGCGATATAGCTTCCAAAAACGGCTCCGAAACCATTGGTCATCATCATAAACAATCCCTGCGCTGAAGAACGGATTTTTTTATCGGTAGTTGTTTCTACGAAAAGTGATCCTGAGATATTAAAGAAATCGAAAGCCATTCCGTATACAATACATGAAAGGATGATCAATGAAAGTCCAAATCCATCCGGAACGCCATAAGCAAAGAATCCGAATCTTAAAACCCATGCCAGCATAGAGATCAGCATTACTTTTTGATTCCGAATTTTTTCAGGAAGAAAGGAATTGCTAAAATAAACAGGGTTTCTGAAACCTGAGAAATTGACATGATGATCGTAGACCTCTTTACTACAAACGAATCAGCATATTTGGGGAAATGGGCAAATTCACTTAAGAAAACATCTCCATAGGCATTGGTAAGCTGAAGTGCAGCTCCCAAAAGCATTGAAAATAAAAAGAACAACGCCATTTTATAGTTTCCGAAAAGCTTGAATGCATTTAATCCTAACTGCTCAGACAGAGGCGAATTTTTATCAATCAGCTTTTGTGGTGGACATTTTGGTAATGTAAGGGCATAAATACCTAAGAAAATGGCTACAGCCCCTCCAATATAGAATTGCCCTTCCGTATCTTTATTTCCACTCAGATTGGTGATCCACATGGCCACAATAAAGCCAATAGTACCCCATACACGAATGGGTGGGAAGTCTTTACTACATCCAGATTATTGTTTTTCAGGATTGTATAAGAAATTGAGTTTGCGAGTGCGATAGTAGGCATGTAGAAACACATGGCCACGAGCATCACCGAAAAGAAAGAATTCGGATCTGCGGAATGAGGTAATATGAAAAGAATAACCCCGTAAAGAATATGCAGTACTGAGAAGATACGTTCCGCATTGATCCAGCGGTCAGCAATGATTCCAGTAATGGTTGGCATAAAGATGGAAGCGATTCCCATTGTTCCGAAAACAGCTCCAAACTGAGTTCCGTCCCAATGTTTTGTACCAAACCAGAAGTTTGCCATCGTAATCAGCCATGCTCCCCAGACAAAAAACTGGAGGAAACTGAGGATGGTCAGTCGTAATTTTAAATTCATAGTTTATATAAAAAGTATCTCTTTAGTCAATTTTCTTTTTCCTCCTCTTGATTTCTTCCTGAATTTCAAGGGCGGTATCGTAATCTTCTTCTTTCACGGCATCATCTAATAATTTCTGAAGTTCTTCCATAGAAAGAGATTTCAGATTTTCTTCTGTCTGTACAGTTTCTGAGAAACTTTGCTCTTCTTTTGAAACATCTTCCAGTTCCAATAAGATTCCTGCTTCATTCAGAACCTGCTGAGTAGTAAAGATAGGGGCATCAAATCTTACCGCCATCGCAACGGCATCAGAGGTTCTCGCATCAAGGATCAGCTCTTCTTCCGTCACTTTATTTTTAAAATTGATATTTGAAAAGAATACGCCATCTACAATCTGATAAATGATTACAGAAACCAACTCATAATTGGCTGAGACTATAAATTTTGTGAACAGGTCATGGGTAAGAGGACGCGGCGGATGAATGTCTTTCTCTAGTCCGAGAGAGATTGACTGAGCTTCGAAGTTTCCTATAACAACAGGTAATTTTATGTGTGTTTCTTCATGCTCCAGTAACAATGCGTACGCCCCCGATTGGGTCTGGCTGTACGATATTCCGCGAATAATTAGCTGTTTATAATCCATAGCTACAAATATAGATTAATTTTTTGTTGTGATTTCACTTTTTACGCAAAAATAAAAGCCCGGAAAGCCGAGCTTTTATTGTATTGTTTATGATGTTCAATTGTCAATAATGAATTCACTTTGCAAATGAGTCATTTGAAACTGACCTGCGTAGTGATCTGACTGTTACCATCACTGTTTTTATCCTTTAATAGCTTTGATTTTTTCTGTCAGTGCAGGAATAATCTGGAAAGCATCTCCTACTACTCCGTAGTCTGCAGACTTGAAGAACGGTGCTTCAGCGTCGTTATTGATCACTACAATCGTTTTTGAAGAGTTTACTCCCGCAAGGTGCTGAATTGCTCCTGAAATACCTATAGCAATATAAAGGTTCGGTGCAATAGCCTTACCAGTCTGTCCTACGTGCTCAGTGTGAGGTCTCCATCCGATGTCTGAAACCGGCTTTGAACATGCTGTAGCAGCTCCTAATACATTGGCAAGATCTTCCACCATTCCCCAGTTCTCAGGACCTTTCATTCCTCTTCCTGCAGAAACAACGATTTCCGCTTCTTTAAGGTCTAATTTACCTGAACTCTGCTCATGAGAAATCACTTTAGTATCTTCATTGGCTACAGAAAGGTTTTTAACTTCTTCTGCACCTGATACTACATTTTCTTTAACACCGAAAGCATTTTGAGAAACAGTAACAATTACACCGTTTCCTTCAGCTTTTGCATGCATGAAACCTTTTCCTGAGAATGCTTTTCTCTTTACCTGGAAAGGAGAAAGGCTTTCCGGAGCTTCAAGTGCATTGGTAATTAAAGAATAGTTCTTCATTACTGCAAGCATGGGAGCAATTGATGAAGCGTCTGTAGTATGAGGGAAAACGATGATGTTTCCGTCTGCCACTTCATTTACAGCCTGAGCGTATGCTTTTGCTGAGAAGCTTTTAAGACCTTCGTCTTTGATGTTGATTACATTGGATGCTCCATATTTGTATAATAAATCTGAAGAATCTGTTGGGTTTACAGAGATTGCCGTAACGGTATCTCCTGCTTTATCTGCAACAGCTTTAGCATAAGAAACTGCCTCGAAAGCCGCTTTTTTGTAAACTCCGTTTATATTTTCTGCGTATACGAATACTGCCATTTTTTTAAATTTAAAGATTAAAAAATTAAAGAATTAAAAGATTAGATTACTTTTGCTTCTTCGTGAAGTAATCTTACCAATTCATCCAGGTTATCAGGAGAAACCATCTTCACAGCTGCTCTTGGTGGAACACTGTCATAAGATACTCCCTGAACTTTTACTTCAGAAGAAGTGGGCTCCACTACCTGCAAAGGTTTTGTTCTTGCAGACATAATTCCTCTCATATTCGGGATGATAAGGTCTTTTTCATCTACCAATCCTTTCTGACCAGCAATAATTGCCGGTAATTTTACAGAAATAGTTTCTTTTCCTCCTTCAATTTCTCTTACTGCAGTAGCTTCGCTTCCGTTTACGTCTAATCCTACAGAAGCGTTTACGAAAGGCTGATTCAATAGCTGAGCTACCATCCCCGGCACTGATCCACCATTATAATCAATAGATTCTTTACCGCAAAGGATAAGGTCATAGCCGCCATTTTGGGCAACAGCAGCAATTTCTTTTGCTGTAGAATAGCTGTCTTTCGGATCAAGGTTTACTCTTACAGCATCGTTTGCGCCGATTGCCAGAGCTTTTCTGATTACCGGTTCTGTAGCTGCATCTCCTACGTTGATTACAGTTACAGTTGCTCCCTGAGATTCCTGAAGTTTAACCGCTTTTGTCAATGCGAATTCATCCAGCGGATTAATTACCCACTGAATTCCGTTCTTGTCGAAAGCAGATTTATCTGCTGTAAAGTTAATTTTGGAAGTAGTATCCGGAACACTACTAATGCAAACTAATATTTTCATATGTTGTTCTTAATTTTTTTATTGGTCATAGGTAACCTTAAGGTTTCAAGTGTACTATTTATTTTTTCTCTTCGGGCACAAAATCACGACCGTTGATGCAGAGATTTTGTGTGAATTAATTTTTGCTAATATAAATAAAAATATATTATGCATGCATAATACTTATTAAATTATTATTCAATACATTAAATGTACTTATTTGGCTGGCTGTGTTGCCCTAAACTCTATTTTACTCGGTAAAACCCTTGGGTTCATCTTTAAAATATCCAACACCAGATTCCCCATATCTTCAGGCTGAATCTTCCAGCTGTCTTTTTCAGAAGGTACATTTCCATTAAAATGAGTGGCTACAGATCCCGGCATGATCACTGTAGATTTAATGTTATATTTTCTCAGATCAATCATGGCAGCCTGAGTAAAGCCTACCACTCCGAATTTTGAAGCATTGTACCCGGTTCCGTTTTCAAAGAAATTGGCTCCTGCCAGACTGGAAATGGTAATATAATATCCTTCCGTTTTTTTCAGTTCTTCCACAGAGGCTTTAAGGGTATAAAAAACGCCTGTAAGATTGGTTTCAATCATATCATTCCATTCTTCGGCAGTCAGTTCATCTACGGGTTTAAATATCCCCAGTCCTGCATTAGCAATGATATAATCAAGTCTTCCGAACTTTTCAACGGTATATTTTACTGCTTCCTGCTCACTTTCCAGACTTCTTACATCGGAAACAATTCCCAAAACATTTTCTGAATATTGTTTAAGCTCTTCTTCCGCTTTTTCCACATCATCTCTTTTACGTCCTGAAAACGCTACCGAAATGCCATTTTCCAATAATATCCTGGCTATTCCAAAACCAATTCCTTTGGTTCCTCCGGTTATATAAGCTACTTTATTTCCTGACATATTGTTGAATTTTAATTTCTCTAAAATAACAAAAACGCCCAATTGGAGCGTTTTATATAGACTAAGATTTATCAGTTATTTACTTTTTAATGAATCTCTTCGAAGTTTTACCTTCTTTAGTTTCAATATTAATAATATAGTTTCCGGAGCTCAGATGAGTAACATCTACTTTATCTCCATTCAATATACCATTCATTTTTCTTCCTGCCAGGTCATAAACTTCTATTTTATTCACTTTAGAATCAGATTTAACCGTTAAATAATCAACTGCAGGATTTGGATAGATTGACAATCCTTCTCTGGATGCTACTAATTCATTTGTACCTAAAGTGGCAGCATTTACAAATGACAAATTAATATTATCAACAGCAGTCTGATTAGCAACCGTATTACCGGCAGCGGTTGAAGAAAAAACATAAAATCTTGCAGGTACTAAGCCCGAAACCAATGTATAGCCGGGATTTGAAAATGTAAATGTACCTTCAGGGTAAGTCCAGGAATAGGCACCTGTAGTTTTATTATATGTAAAAGAAACTGAAATCCAGGTATTGGCGGGATAAGTAGCATTTCCCAAAGAAATAGTATAAGAGTTAGCAGCTCCACTAGCGACATCCTTCAACCTTCCCAAACCACTAATTTTTTTAGTAGCATAATCATAGATCATTCCAACGACTCCAGCACCGGTAGCATCATATAGAGCAAGCTGAATTCCTCCAGCACCGGTAGCTGCTCCTGTATAAAACTCCACTGAACCTTTCAAAATGTCATTTCCGGCTGTTGCTGTGGTCAAAATTTGTTTGTATACAAATCTATTGTATGTATTTGCTGTAGAGCTATATCCTGCCCCACTCGTTATTTTTAATGAATTTCCGTGTGCTGCATCTATCGTTGTAATCTGAAAATCAGCAGCGGTTCCGCTATAAATATAATAACCTCCCTGACCTGCGATTGTCCCTGTGGTATCAGAGCCCACATTACCCGCTGTGAATGAATTAAAATTTTCTGACACAATCGTCTGTCCAAAGGCACCTGAAAATAGAGTACCTGCTAATAAAAATAAAATTTTTCTCATAATGTTTTTTTAATGTTTAATTGTCTATTTGTAAATATATATACAAAAACAATAAATAAATTACAAAATCATTAAAAATAAATTATAAAAATTAAATTTCTATATTTTCATCAATTTAAAAACACAACTAATAATTCCAATTATTTTATAGAAATTAAATAATATTTAATGTTGATTTAAAGAATAGAAAGTATTATAACAAAAAAATAAAACCTGCAACCTGATTTTAGCTCATAAAATGTCATTTAACATCATGTATTCAGAAATATTTCCGTTATTTTTTTCAGAAGATCTTTCAACTGGCAAAAGTTTTTATGATTAATCTGTATAATTTATAAAAAAACGCCCCAATTGGAGCGTTTTTATCTATCCTAAGATGATCAGGAATTATTTTTTGATGAATTTCTCGGTAGTTTTACCGTCTTTCGTTTCGATGCTGATGATATAGCTTCCTGCATTAAGGTTTTTTTAACGTTTACTTTGTCATTTTTGAGATCAGCATTAACTTTTCTTCCTCCCATATCGTAAATAGAGATATTTTGAATTTTCTCTTTAGAGTCAATGGTTAACAAATCTGTTGCCGGGTTAGGATAAAGTTTAATTGCTTCTTTGGATTTATTAAGCTTGCCTTCCTCTGTAGATAAAGCCGCTTCATTATTGATGGCAATATTATCAATAAATGCATTTCCTAATTTATTATCATGAACAAATCTCATTTCGTTGAAATTCGTTTCAGTAAAATAATTTCCGGAGTATATCTGGGTATTATTTACATAGTAAGCAATGGAAGTACCAGTTCCTACAATTTTTACTCTAAACCACGTATTAGCAGTCCATGTTCCTGTAGTTGTAGCAAAAGTTGAGCTTGTTCCTGTAGTTTGTGCTGCCAAAATTGTTCCTGTCGGAGCAAATCTTAATCTAATATGGTATGATCCTCCTGTAGCAGTAGGTCCTACCGTCTGAAACTCAAAAATAGAGGCTGTAGTAGACAAATCTGTGAGTTTCATATCAAAAGAAATAGTAAAGCTATTATAAGGAATAGCAGTAGTACCTAGAGATTTAAACGCTCCAACAATCGGGTTTGCCTGTGCCGGAAAAGCAGATTCTTTTGTTATTTTTAACGAATTGGTTCCAGATCCGGTATGATCTGTGTTGGTGATTAACTGATTGGTAATATTAGGATTACCGGGACCAGTTCCCGTAGTAGTCCAGCCTGATTGTCCATCAACATTTCCTAATGTAAATCCTTCAGAAGGTTCAAATGAAATAAGCTGCTGAGAATACCCCAGAGTCGCGACAAACAACAGTCCAGAAAGTAAAATTTTCTTCATGATATCAATTTTTAATTGTTGTAAAAGTAGAACATATATTCTAAATAAAAAAATTAAAACAGCAATAAATCAAATAAAATTCAACAAAACAAACAAATTACCTGTTAATTTAACATAATAAAAAACATTATTAAATAGTAAAATATAAATACAAACACATTTTTAAATTAATTTTATTAATACATTTATCTAATTTGCCTTCGAAAGATCTTATCTTTTCATCAATCTTCCGTTATTTCTTTTCCAACTGATTGCATTTCCATAAAGTAAACACTTGGATTAAAACGATTTACACTCTCCGCTTACTTATTGAATTTACCATTCATTTTCTTTCCTGTAGCATCATAAAACAAACCATGAATTCAGCAAAAATAAAACTCCTTAAACCCATGAAGAAGGATTTAAACATAGAATATTTTCACCATTCACAATCATTAATAAAAAAACAAGGCGCTTCATAAGAAACGCCTTGCTTTAATATATTCTAAAAATTCAATTATTTTGAATAGTTTTCAAAAAACAACGGAATACTTTCAATTCCCTTATAGAAATTAAATAACCCATAATGTTCGTTTGGAGAGTGGATGGCATCAGAATCCAGTCCGAAGCCCATCAATACTGACTTAGCTCCTAATACCTTCTCAAACATTGCTGTAATCGGAATACTTCCACCGCTTCTGTATGGCAGTACTTCTTTACCAAATGCAGTTTCCATAGCTTTTTAGCAGCTAAAAACTCTTTGGTATCACTTTGTAAAACGTAAGGCATTCCACCATGGTGAGGGGTTACTTTTACTTTTACCGTATCCGGAGCAATTTTCTCGAAATATTTAGTGAATTTCTCAGTGATCTCTTCCGGAGTCTGATAAGGAACCAGACGCATTGAGATTTTAGCAAAAGCCTTTGAAGGAATTACGGTTTTAGCACCTTCTCCTGTGTATCCTCCCCAGATACCGTTACAGTCTAAAGTAGGACGAATGGATGCTCTTTCAAGGGTTGTATATCCTTTTTCACCTTCTATATTACTCAGTCCGATTGATTTTTTATATTCTTCAGGATTATCCTTCAGCTTGTTCATTTCAGTTCTGTCTGCATCTGAAACAACTTCAACATTATCATAGAACCCGTCAATGGTAATATGTCCGTTTTCATCAATCAGATTAGCAATCATTCTTGAAAGTACGTGAATCGGGTTGGGAACCGCTCCTCCGTAAAGTCCTGAATGCAGGTCTCTGTTAGGCCCTTCTACCTCTACTTCTACGTAGCTTAAGCCTCTTAACCCTGTTGTAACAGTCGGCTGCTCATTGCTATAGATATGAGTGTCTGAAATCAGGATACAGTCACAAGACAGCTTTTCTTTGTTTTCATTCACAAAGTCACCCAGGCTTACGGATCCTACTTCTTCTTCTCCTTCCAGAATAAATTTCACATTACAAGGAAGAGTATTGGTTCTCATCATTGCTTCGAAAGCTTTTAAATGCATAAAGAACTGTCCTTTATCATCTGCTGACCCTCTGGCAAAAATAGCTCCTTCAGGGTGAAGTTCAGTTTTCTCAATATAAGGCTCAAAAGGCGGCTTTGTCCATAGTTCCAACGGATCTGCAGGCTGAACGTCATAGTGTCCGTATACCAATACTGTCGGCAGGTTTGTATCTATAATTTTTTCTCCAAAAACGATAGGATAGCCCTTTGTTTCACATATCTCCACATTGTCTGCCCCCGCATTTCTAAGGTGCTCTGCACATACAGCCGCACACTTCAATACGTCATCTTTATACGCCGGATCTGCAGAAATAGAAGGAATTCTCAATAACTCAAATAATTCATCCACGAAACGCTGTTTGTTTTCGTTAATGTAATTTAATGTCTCTTGCATTGTAAAATTTTATTTTGTTAAAATTAAAAAAATGAGCCGCTGGGCCAAGCAAAAAGCCAGGATTTTCTGAAGAAACCTATTATTTCCCGATAATCAACTCTTCAGCCATTTCTTTTAAATAAAAATGCCCTGTTTTTCACAGGGCATTCTATATCTTATACTACTAATTAGTGTCCAGCTTTTGTAGCTTCTTCTGCTTTTTCAGCAGGCTTTGCAGCAGCAGTGCTGTCCGTTTTAGGAGCTGTAGCTTCAGGCTTTGCAGTTTCTTCTTTGTGTTCAGCAGCAGCTTCATGTCCACCGTGAGCTTCCCTCCCTGATGGTCATCAGAATACCTCTCTACTCCTTCTTCAAGTTTCAAAGTAGCTTTGTTTCCACCTTGCGGAACTTTTTACAGCTTACCGCTACGGTTGCAATCGCTAAACATATAACTAATTTTTTCATATGTAAAATTTATTTTTATAAGATCATATGAAACCGCAACTTTAGTCTATTCTGATGATCTAAACAGTCAGCGATTTCATGCTTAAATTTTTAATTGCCCAAAAGTAAGAAATCCTGCTTTTTTCGGCAACATTTTTATACTGATTTTAATATAATTTTTCCTTTTTTGGATTGTGTAAAAATAAGGTACTGATCTCCCCATCCTTCAAGCCGTATTTCTTTTTGATTTCTTCAGGTTTTAAAGGATAGTTTTTTGAAATAATATTGAACTGCCCCTTCTTTTTAATACTTTTAGAATCAATCACATCCATTTCAAAAATTCTTCCGGGAAAGTTTTCCAGTCTTACAGAGGAAGTGTACAGATGGGTATTGGGATGAAGTTTTTTCAATCCGAATCGTTTTGAAATAAGATTAAAGGCTCCTGCTTTCAGAATAGTATTATCAGGGATATAAATGAACTTTTCAGGCTCAGAATACTCTGCTTCGGCATTTTCTTCTTCCCCAAAACGATAAGTAAAAGCTGATTCTCCACTATCCAGGTTCACACAGTGGCAGATAATCTCTTCTTTTTTTTCTTTGGATAAAAAGATTACAATTTCTTTAACATCATTTTTAAGGGCAATAATATCGATTCTGTACGTCTGAGGTAAAACAGAAACCAGGTATTTCAGATCAATCAGAGGAGAAAGCTTGATCACTACCTGACCTGAAATTGACAGTAATGTTTCCTGAATGGCCAGAATATCCGGTGACAGATCTTCTAAAAGAAAGACTTTATTCTTATTCTGGTCTCTTCTGGCCGGATCGAGATAAACCGTATCGAATTTTTCCTGGTTTTCCTTTAAAAAATCTTCCAGTTTCCGGTTGATCAGCCTTGCTTTCCTGCCCAGAATGTCCCAGTTATGCCCTACAATCTCTAAAAGCTCTGTATTCTGCTCTACCAGAGTGATTTCTTCAAAATTCCGGGACAAATAATAAGCATCAATCCCAAAACCACTGGTGAGATCTATAAACGTCTTTCCTTTTAAAATTTCTGATTTGTAAAGTGCCGTTTTCTCTGATGAAGACTGCTCAAGGTTCAATTGTGGAGGAAAAACAATCCCTTCTTTCAGTAAAAAGGGAATTTCTTTTCTGCAATCTGTTTTCCTTTGATCTGCTGGACAATTTCCTGCATAGAAACTTCGGGAAACGGGGATTTTTTAAGAGTAATGTGTGCAGATCCGTCCGGAGATTTGCATTGATATAGTTTTGAACTTCTTTATTTAATATTTTAACCACAGATAATACAGATTTACACAGATTGCCAGCTCAGCATTCCTGATTTCAGGTTGAATCATTTTAATTTTTTTGAAGAATGATTAATCAAAAAGCTATCTCTTATAAAAATATAGTCCGTCATTACTGGCTGTATATTATTTTGTTTAAGCAAAGAGTTGATCTGCCCTCTGTGATAGGTAGAATGATTAACAGCATGAAAAAGCATATCAAAAATACTGTTCTCAAATTTTGTTCCTCTTGAATTCCGGTATTCTACCCGCTCATCAAGGTCAGAATTTTGAACAATATCAATGCTTTTCAGGAAATTCTGATGATTGATCTCTTCCAGGGATTCAAAAGGATTGATCTGCCAGACTTCAAAGGTTGTTTGCCCTGATATTCTTGCATTCCAAATCTGCTGCGCATTAAGGGTATGATTGATCAAACTGACGGTTCTCTCATCAAGAACATCCTTATGTTTTGAAATAATTTTGATCATCTCACTATTGAAATGATAAGTATATTCAAATAAGTCAATCAGTTTTTCTTTCATTATTCAAACATTTCTGCCCAGCGCACGGCTTTTATTTCTTTTTCGTTGTATAGATCTGCAATTGACTTTTTAACGTCTAATTTAGGGTATAAATTAACTCCGATCAGCTTAATTTTTCCTTCTTCGATCCACTGCTGCTCTTCAACAGCATGATCATAGATCTTTTTCTGAACCACTCCCTGTTTCAAAAGCTCCAGATAACCTCCTGCTTCTTCCATCTCAACAAATAAAGCCCAGGATTTACCGGCGATCTGCTGGGTGATATCTTCTACATAATAGCTTCCGTTGGCAGCGTCTTCGAATACATTGATAATACTTTCGTACGCCAAAACGATCTGTTGTTTAAAAGAAATCTCTTCAGAGTTATCCGTACTTCTGTCTACAAGATAATTACTGGAAAAAACAGCATCTGCTCCTCCTATCATGGCAGAGGCAAGTTCCAGTGTGGAGCGGATCAGGTTATTTTCATTGTCAGAAACAGCCTTATTTCTAAGGGAAGTTTCTGCAAAGATATAAGGAACTTCATCCAGCCCATATTCCTTGGAAAGCTGGTTGAAGACCATTTTGAATGCTCTCAGTTTGGCCATTTCAAAGAAATAATTTCCTCCAACGGCAATTCTGAAGATCAGCTTGTTTAAGATTTCCGCTCCGTATACTTCTGCCAGTTCTTTGGTTTTTGCCAAAGCAATACCCAGCTGCTGATCAATAGCTGCTCCGGCATTCTGATGAAGGGAAATATCTATACAAATACTTCTTTTGAATTCTTTTGCCAATAATTCTTTTGCAAGCTGATCATCAATAATAGCTTCTTTTTCATTAAAAACATCAATCAAAGAGAAATACTGGTCTTCTTCCTGAGGACTGATGTGTCCTGCAAGTTCTTTATTATTAACAAAAATGGTCTTCCCGCTCAGGTTTTCCACATTCTGATCAAGCAAAAATGCAAATACTTCATCTTCCAGACTTTCATGATATCTGGAAACCAAATGGGTGCTTTCTTCCACTCTCGGCAGATGCCAAAGGCTTGTGAACTTCTGTATAAAAAGGCTTTACTTCGATTCCTTCAAGGTTTTCTTTTGTAAAACCGGATAAATATCGTCCGTTTTAAGCTGCTTTTTTACTAAATTTTCCCAGTTTGAAAATGTATCTGTATTTGACATTAGTTTTTTATTTGTGAATTGTCAATAGTGAATTTAACTTTACAGGTGAATTTTTAAAATTAAAATATATTTCAGATTGAAATTCTATTCAACTTTATTATTTCTTAGCGACTGTTGTGCTGTCAACCACCAGGATGAAGATTTCTTCATTCGGTTTTTTCATAAAATAATTCTCTCTTGCGTATTTTTCTTTTTCTGACTTGTTGTTCATCAGTTTTTTATAAAAAGCATCATTCTTTTGGTATTCTTTTTGTAATACTCAAGCTGCTCTTCATATTTGTGAATCTCCCCATTGAGTTCGTTGATAACAAGAAATGAAGTTTTGTCGAAGAAAATCATCCATACCAGGAACAGACAGATCGTAATGGTATATTTATTCAAAACATATTTCTGGATCAGTTTGAATGTTTCAGATTTCGGCTGAATGTCTTTGATAAGTTTGTTTTCTTCCATTTTCTTAATGTTTTCTCAACGAGTTTTTAATAACAGTAGTTAAAAAATCAATTGCTACGGAATTCTGCTTCATATTCGGGATGATAAGATCCGCTTCATTTTTAGACGGCTCGATGAATTCCTGGTGCATAGGTTTCAGGGTAGTCTGGTAACGGTGCAGTACTTCTCCCAGATCTCTTCCTCTTTCCTGTGTATCTCTTCTGATCCTCCTGATCAGCCTTTCATCTGAATCTGCATGAACGAAAACCTTCAGGTCAAATTCTTTCAGCAATTCTTTATTGGTAAGTACCAGAATTCCTTCCACCACCAATACGTTTTTAGGTTCTACAGTGACATGATCTCCTGTTCTGGAATGAGTGACAAAGCTGTAAATCGGCTGCTCAATCGGCTGATTATTCTTTAAAGCCTTCACATGTTTTATCAGTAATTCAAAATCTATAGACTTCGGATGGTCATAATTTAAAGCCTCTCTTTCCGTCAACGTAAGACCTTGGTTATCATGATAATAATTATCCTGAGAAAGGATATTCATTCCTTCGATATCAAGCTGCTGAAGTATCTTATCAACAACTGTAGTTTTGCCGGATCCTGTTCCACCGGCAATTCCTATTACAAGCATTGTTTTTTTGTTTCTTTATAGTTGGTACAAATATACTATTTTAGATAAGATATAACAATGTAAGAATATTGAGAAATTAAAAGATTAAAGGACTTAAAAATTAAAAAACTCTTTGCAATGGTATCTCTATTTATCATTTATGTCTATAAACTGTCTTTTAAGCCTGAAATCCACAAAAAAACCCGATGCTGAAACACCGGGTTTAAAATTTTAATGACTATTTTTAATAAATTTTGTGGATATTTCCAGGCTTTTTATGGTTAAGATATAATCACCTGTCTGAAGACCTGAAATATTGATCTGGTTCCTTCCGTTTCCTACTGTTGCATCAATTACTTTTCTTCCTTCCATATTGTAAATTTCCACTTTTTCTTCTTTGTTTCCTTTCAACGATATGTTTAAGAAGTCCGAAGCCGGATTAGGATAAATGGAAACCGGCTGTTCTTTTTAATTTCTTTTGTGCTAAGAGCCTGACAAGCATACTCCGGAAGTACATAGCCTGAAGTGGTAAACTCTTCAGTCATGATGTTAATATCATTACATGTAAACCCAAACTGCCCAAGCATATCAATCGCCGCCTGTCTTACGGCAATAGCAGCATTCTGCTGGTTAGTTGTTGAAGTTGTTAAATCCAAACCTTCCAAAAACGCCCTGTCTGTTTTTTCTTTTCCGATTCTGTCATAAATTCTCATCAGGCAGGTAGACCAGATTTGCGCTTTATCATAGAATGATCCGGAGCCCGGATAGATCATAGTTGTATTGGTAATTCTGCCGTCCCATATGGTGTTATGCCCATCCCAGCTAAACACCCAGTTGTACTGAGGGGTAGACGAAGCCCATTGGTTCAGGCTTCTGCTATAGGATTGTGCCCAGTAATCACCGGAACCTTCACTCAGACCGTCAGCATTGGACACTCCACCGGATAGCCAGTGATGAATTCCGTGTCCTAATTCATGCAGGATCACATCAGCATCTTCTGCATCGTCTACTCCTCCCTGGCCAAATTCCAAAGAACCTGCAGTGCTATATCTTGAGTTATCTTGTCCGTTAAGTGCATGGGGTCATAAATAACAGCCCCACCATTTGTAGTAGGTTTACAGCTGATTCCTAATGTCTCATTGATGTATCTTAAACTCTTATCTATATGCCAGAAAGCATTTACAGCCTCAAACCCCAACTCACTTCTGTTAAACAAAAACTGATTGGTATCCTGTGTGAATAAACCGGTATTGGGTGCGGTGATATTTCTGATTTCTACATAAGAATTCTTCAGTTTGTACACATTATTGGCAAATTCTATATCTGATAATGTTACAAGGCTTCTTGCATTGTCTAAACTGGCATTTGTGACATCATTACCATCTACATAACTGCCTCCATATGTTGATCCTGTTCTTGACAGCGGATCCGGGTCATATACATAACCGGAGCCTGAAGCTTTAAAACTAGCTGTTTTATTGAGCTGCTTTGTTTTCTTCTTAGGAGATTCAGAGGTTTCATCTTTATGTCTATGATATACGGCAATGTCTTTAACACTGATAATCTCTCCTGTTTTAGCATCAACAATTGTCTCCCAGCTTCCGGAATTGTCATAAGAATTAATAACTACTCTGTATACAAGCTTTGTATTTCCCTTTTCTGTAATATAAACGAACAGCTTATTTTCCTGATAAGTGATTTCTCCTTGCGATTTAGAAGCAATATATGCCTTTTAAAAGCTTCGGATGAGGAAATAGCAGGTGTAATGTCTATTTCTTTGAGGTTTTTCTTTAAGCTTTCAGAAGAAGTATAACTTATTTTACCTTCTTTATTGAAATGGACCAGAATTTCAGACTGAAAAACCGGCACTTCCTTGATAAACTGCTGGTAACGCAATGTTTCTCCGGTATGCCCTTTACGTACAGAATACAAGGTAAGCTTACTAAAATTCTGAATTCCCAGATTTCTGGAATTCTCTTTAATCCATCGGTTTGCAGGTGCTTCAAAAGATGATTCCTGAGCCATTAAGCTGCTACAGCACAGCACGCTGCCTAAAATCAGCGAAGTAATTTTTAATGTCATATAATGTTTTTTTGTGGTTCTGTTTTAAAAATAATAAATATTTTTAAATTTTAAATCTTTTTAACAAAAAAACTTAAAAAATATGACATCTATCTTATAAAATAAAAAACAGTCTATTGCAGCACAATTTTTAAAATGTTAAGAATATACAAAGAAGCTATAAAGTTGTATGGAAATTTTCCACCCGAAAGAGTATTTTTCGGTAATACATCAACAATAATACGCCTGAAGCTCCCGTCTTCATAACGATGGAGAATCCTTTAATAAAGGGTTTCAGTAAAAAAGATATCTACATTGACAAAATTTAAAAGAGGCTGACCTTTTGGACAACCTCTTTATTTTATACGATTTCACTTGTTAATTCGCGTGAAAGTAATTTTTCGTGCATGGGCTTTAAAACATCCATTGAGCCTGTTTTCACGGTACATTTGCCCTTATAATGAACAAGAATGGTACATTGCTCAGCCTGTTCAAGAGTGTGTTTGCATATTTCGATCAGACAATCGATCACATAGTCAAATGTATGAACGTCATCATTATGAAGCACCAGTTTATAAACTTCATCCGTATCATCAAGTACGAGAACTTCTTCCTCGTATTGACGTTTCGGGTTTTCGTAGTCTTTTATTGTATTATAAAAATTCATTCTAATGTTTTAAACTTCACCAATTTTATCTGCCAGGTTATCAATAGCATTGGGCTCATGATATACCAGCTCGACAAGCTCCACGCTCTTATTATTCATCTTCAGAATTTTGAAATGATAATTATCCAGGTCAAACTCCTGATTCTCTTCCGGAATTTCTTCCAGTTCGTACAGAATAAATCCTGCTAATGAGTTATATTCACTTTCTTCGGAAAGAGGGAGTTTTTTAGGTAAAAATTCATTGATTTCATCCAGAGGCTGTGTTGCCTGTACCCAATAGGTATTATCGGCAATTTTATCAACGATTTTTTCTTCTTCGTCTTCTTCATCCTGGATCTCTCCTACCAATTCTTCCAGAATATCTTCAAGGGTAATGATCCCTTCAGTTCCTCCGAATTCATCAATAACAATCGCTATATGCTGCTTTTTAAGCTGGAAAGTTTTTAATAAGTCAGATACTTTCTTGCTTTCCACCACGAAAAAGGCATCACGCATTAGTTCTTTAAGATCATCATGATCCAGCTGCCCTTTTCTTTTAACAAATTCTCTTATAATCTCTTTGGTATAGAAAATCCCGATAACGTTGTCAATAGAGTCAATATACACCGGAATACGGGAATATCCGCTATCCATAATCTTATTGATAATATCATTGACATCTTCTTCAAAATCAATGGAAGTAATATTTTGTCTCGGTACCATAATCTGCTTGGCAGAATGATCCGTAAAATCAAATGCATTTTTGATGATCTCGTAGTTCTCTTCTTCAATCTCACCGCTATCTGCACTCTGCTTTACCAAAAGCTGAAGCTCTTCTGTAGAGTGAATTTCCTGTTCTGAAGCAGGATGAATTTTAATTAATCTTAAAAATCCGTTGGACATGAGATTCATCAACCATATAAACGGTTTAAAGACAGTATAAAAAACCCTCAGAGGTACTGCAGTTGCCATTGTTGTGGATTCTGACTTTCTGATGGCAATTGATTTCGGGATAAGCTCACCAAATACAATATGCATAACGGTGATCAGTACAAAACTGGTTGCTACTGAAATTGTAGTAATCGTGGTCTGAGTCAAATCAATGCTCAAAGATGTAAAAATATTTTCTACAATATGATGCAGGGCACTTTCTCCTACCCAACCCAGGGCAAGGGATGCCAATGTAATTCCTAACTGTGTAGCAGAAAGGTACTCATCCAGATGTTTGATGATATGTTCTGCCTGTTTTGCCATAGAATTGCCTTCTGCGGCTTTTAGTTGGATTTGAGAATAACGAACTTTAACAATTGAAAATTCTGCGGCTACGAAGAAGCCATTTAGTAAAACAAGAAATAAGGCCAGCAAAAGCCTGACTATGTCCGAGTCCATTTAGAAGTTGTATATATTTTATTAGGTACAAAGATATACAAAATAAAAATAATGTGAGAAAGATAAAATTATTTCAGTGCAGGATTTTTAGAAAGGAAAATATGACGTTATAAAACCCCTTTATTTTCCACTAACAAAAATAATTGAGGTACTGATGTCTTTTTTACCTCAAAATAAGATTTTTGCGTACTAAATTTCAGTTTTAGACTTTCTGAAACAAAAAAAGCACCGACGATATCGATGCTTTTGATGGTATGTTAAAATAATTCTTTACGAATTTTTCAAAGCTTCTGCTCCGGAAACAATTTCAAGGATTTCGTTGGTAATTGCAGCCTGTCTTGCTTTGTTGTAGAAGATCACAAGATCATTCTTTAAAGCCTGAGCGTTATCTGTTGCTTTGTGCATTGCAGTCATTCTCGCTCCGTGCTCAGATGCTACTGAATCCAAGATTGCTTTGAAAACCTGAGTTTTGATTGATTTTGGAATCAGATTATCCAGGATCTCAGCTCTGTTAGGTTCGAAAATATAATCTGTTTCAACCTGTGGTTCTGTAGTTTCAGGCATTGAGATCGGAAGAAGTTGTTCTGTAGTTACTTCCTGAGTAGCAGCATTAACGAATTTGTTATAAATAACGTAAACTTCGTCAAATTTACCTTCTTTGAAGCTGGTCATTACTCCTTCTGTGATATGAGCCACTGTATCAAAGTTCAGGTTATCATATACAGAACTTCCATTAGCATATACTGAACGATTTCTTCTTACAGCATCATATACTTTTTTACCTACAGGAAGAACTTCAATCTCATATTGAGATTTGTCCTGAAACTGAAGGTTAAGCTCTTTTACGATTGAAGAGTTAAAAGCTCCCGCAAGACCTCTGTTTGAAGTAACAGCGATGAAAAGTATTCTTTTAACCTCTCTTTTCTGAGCATATACAGAAACCTGGTCAGGATCAGAGCTAGAATTTACATTCTGGATAAGCTCCTGTAATTTTTCAGAATAAGGTCTTAACATTACAATTGCATCCTGTGCTTTTTAAGTTTCGCAGCGGAAACCATTTTCATAGCACGGGTAATCTGCATCGTAGATGAAATTGACGTGATTCTGCCTCGTATTTCTTTTAAGTTTGCCATTAATTTGGGTTCAAAGTTTAAGGTCTAAAGTTTAAGGCTTAGAACTTACATTTTAAACCTTAAACATTGAATTTTTTAGTTGTATTTAGAAGCTAAATCGTTAGCTGCCTGCTTAAGAACACCTGTAATATCGTTATCGATTTTTCCAGATTTGATAGCAGCCATTGTATCAGGGTGCTTAGATCTCAGGAACTCGATATACTCGTGTTGGAATTCTTTAATCTTGTTCAATGGAACATTTCTCAATAAGTTCTCAGTACCAGCATAGATCATAGCTACCTGGCTATCTACCGGAAGTGGAGAGTTAACCGGCTGCTTAAGAAGCTCTACGTTTCTTTCTCCTTTAGAGATTACTGCTAAAGTAGAAGCATCAAGGTCAGATCCGAACTTAGCGAACGCTTCCAATTCTTTATATTGAGCCTGATCTAGTTTTAATGTACCAGATACTTTTTCATTGATTTGATCTGAGCGTTACCTCCTACCCTTGATACAGAGATCCCTACGTTGATCGCAGGACGCACCCCTGAGTTGAATAGATCAGACTCCAGGAAGATCTGTCCGTCTGTAATAGAGATTACGTTAGTTGGGATATACGCAGAAACGTCACCTGCCTGAGTTTCGATGATTGGAAGAGCAGTTAATGAACCACCACCTTTCACGATAGGCTTAAGAGACTCTGGTAAGTCATTCATCTGCTTAGCAATTTCGTCATCAGCAATTACTTTTGCAGCTCTTTCCAATAGTCTTGAGTGAAGATAGAAAACGTCTCCAGGGTATGCTTCACGGCCCGGTGGTCTTCTTAATAGTAGAGAAAGCTCACGGTAAGCAACAGCTTGTTTAGATAAATCATCATAAACGATAAGCGCCGGTCTACCTGTATCTCTGAAGAACTCACCGATAGCAGCACCTGCCATCGCAGAGTATACCTGCATTGGAACAGGATCTGAAGCGTTAGCCGCAACAATTACAGTATATGCCAAAGCTCCTTTATCAGAAAGGGTTTTAACGATTTGTGCTACAGTAGAAGCTTTCTGACCGATCGCAACATATATACAATATACTGGCTTACCAGCATCAAAGAATTCTTTTTGGTTAATGATCGTATCGATCGCAACAGTAGTTTTACCTGTTTGTCTGTCACCGATGATAAGCTCTCTCTGTCCTCTTCCTACAGGGATCATAGAGTCGATCGCAACGATACCTGACTGTAATGGTTCAGTTACCGGTTGTCTGTAGATTACTCCAGGAGCTTTTCTTTCTAGTGGCATTTCATATAAATCCCCAGTAATAGGACCTTTACCGTCGATAGGGTTACCAAGAGTATCTACTACTCTTCCTAACATACCTTCTCCTACTTTGATTGAAGAGATTCTGTTAGTTCTTCTTACTGTATCACCTTCTTTTACTAATTTACTTTCACCAAGTAGAGCAACACCTACGTTGTCTTCTTCAAGGTTAAGTACAATACCTTCTACATCACTAGAAAATTTCACCAACTCTCCGTATTGTACGTTTTCTAACCCGTATACACGAGCAATACCATCACCGATGGTTAAAACTGTACCTACTTCCTCAACGTTTGATTGAGTATCGAAGTTGGCCAATTGCTGTTTTAAGATCGCAGATACTTCTGCCGGATTTATTTCTGCCATTGTATGGTTGTTTTTCTTAATTTAATTGGAAATCTTTTTTAACTTGGTTCAATTTGGTCTTCACAGATGCGTCTACCTGCTGGTCTCCTACTCTTAGGATATATCCACCTAAAATATCCTGGTTGATGATCAGTTTCAAATCGAAGTTTGAGTTGGTATTCACCAGGTTGGTAGATCTTAGAATCTGATCAATATTCTCTTTGGAAAGCTGAGTAGCTGTGGTAAGCGTTACTCTCTGTACTCCGTTGATGTCTTCAACTTTGTTGATGAATTCCTGAGCGATATTTTTCAACTGGTTCTCACGTCCGTGTTTAATAACCAATCTGATCAAATTCTGGGAAGATGCTGATAAACCTTTGAAAATTTCGTTTGCTACCTCTATTTTCTTTTTTGCATCAATGTAAGGTGTAAGGAAGAATTTGTTCAAATCCTTAGATTCAGCCATGATCTTCACTACATCTTTCATTTCAGAAAATACAGCAGCTGTCTGACCTGATTCATTAGTGAAGTCAAGTAAGCCCTGTGCGTATCTTTTCGCTACTTTAGATGTAAGCATTCTTAGTTAAGGTTAGATTTGTTGATATAATTTTGAACTAATTCGTTTTGAGCTTCAGTGTTATCTAACTTTTGTTTCAAGATAGATTCTGCAATGTTTACAGATAAAGCACCGATCTGAGTTTTGATGTCTGCCATTGCAGCATTTTTCTCAGCGTTGATCGTTTGCTTAGCAGCTTCGATAAGTTTGTCTCCTTCCGCTTTAGCAACATCTTTAGCTTCACCTACGATTCTGTCTTTAATTTCTCTGGCTTCTTTAAGGATAGCATCTCTTTCGATTTTAGCTTCACGAATGATTCTTTCGTTGTCAGCTTTAAGATCTTCCATCTCTTTTTTAGCCAATTTAGCTTGGTTCAATGCATCAACGATAGAAGTTTCTCTTTCATTAACAGCATTTACGATTGGTTTCCAAGCGAATTTAGCTAGAAGAAACAATAGGATAACAAAAGTAAGGGTCATCCAAAACAAAAGTCCAATTCCAGGTTCAATAATTCCCATATCTGTAAATTCTTTTTTAAATGTTATTTTATGGATTGTTTTTAAAATTCTTAGCAGCAGCCAACCGCTTTACTGCTAAGAATGTTTTTTGAGGATAGATTACTTGATGAAAGCACCAAAGATGATCGCAATAAGACCAGCACCTTCAATAAGACCAGCAGCGATAAGCATTGCTCCTTGAATCTTACCAGCTTGTTCTGGTTGTCTAGCGATAGCGTCCATTGCGTGACCACCGATTTTACCGATACCTAGACCTACACCTAGTACTGCTAAACCGATACCTACGTAAATTAATCCTGCTCCTGTTGATAAATCCATAATAAATAAATTATATTAGTTAAAAAATTATTTTTTCTTTTAATTAGTGAGCATGCTCTTCGTGACCGTGCTCATGGTCGTGTTCTGCAACTGCAATTCCGATAAATAGTGCGGATAATACAGTGAAGATATAAGCCTGCAATGCTGCTACCAATAATTCCAATACTGAAACGAATAATGCTAATGGTACAGATGCAAATCCTAATAATGGAGTTTTGAAAATGAAGATCAGTGAAACGATCGCCAAAATCATAATGTGTCCCGCTGTAACGTTAGCAAAAAGTCGCATCATTAAAGCGAAAGGTTTTGTAAAGATCCCGATAATCTCGATTGGAACCATGATTGGGTACAATAAGATTGGAACCGGTGGCATAAAGATGTGTTTCCAGTAATCTTTATTTGCACTGAATAAGGTAATCAATAATGTAATGATAGCTAATACTGCTGTAATTGCAATGTTACCTGTAAGGTTTGCTCCGAAAGGGAAGAAAGGAATTAATCCAAATAAGTTGTTAATCCAGATAAAGAAAAATGCAGTTAATAAATAAGGCATATATCTTTTATATTTAACAGACCCAATGTTTGGAATAGCCACTTCGTCTCTGATAAATACAATCACTGGCTCCATTAATTTTCCGATACCTTTTGGAAGTTGTGACTTTTTATAGTTTCTTGCCATTCCTATGAATACTACTGCCATAAAAATTACTGACAAGAACATTGAAGCTGCATTTTTGTTACTGAAAGATCAAAAACACTTCGTTTGATTTTTGCTTTCCACTGATGATTGAAAATAATGTAGCTTTTTCAACACCTTTAGTAGAAACTACTTGTCCGTGTTCTAAAGTATACCCATCATGTTCGTGTCCGTGAGCAATACTACTAGAAAGAAAAGTATGCCAGCCTTCATTATCTTTGATGATAACAGGCAAAGGGATAGAAACGTGATGTTCTTCACCACTGTCATCTTTTGTAGTCCATAAATGCCATTCATTAGAATCACCAATGTGCTCCATGATCATCGTGGTCGCATTGAAGCCTTCTTTCGCTTCTTTGTTCTCTACTTTTTCCGCTGATTTCTCTCCTTCAGATTCGTGCTGAGCAGAAGCTAAACTGCTTATAAACACAAATAAAAATGCGAAAAATAATGAAGAAATTTTTCTGTTCATATCTCTTTTTTAATCGTGTGCAAATATATCGATTTTATTAAACTTTACCAATACTAAAAATTGATTTTTATCATCAAAAAAATCAAGACTTATTAATGAGTTTTATTATGGGTAAATAAATAAGGAATGATGCAATAAGAAAACAGATCACTATAAAGAGAAAATTAGCTTTGGTCTTCTCTATTATTATTAAGGAAACTATAAGCCAGATCAGATCTTTAGAAAGATTAATAACAAGAAATTTCATTCCTGCATCCTGTTTACCGTATAAATACTTTTTAAATATTATATATACCATTATATTAAGCAGTAATATTAATAATACAATAATAAAACTATCAAGAAAATTCATGCTGCAAAAATAGGATTATAATTTTTGAAACAAAAGAATTATGACTTCTTCTATATTCTTAAGGATGGAAGCCGGAAGCCGGATGATAAAAGTTACTATTCTACAAAACCGTAATTCAACACGCTTTATTAAATATGATCTACAGTTCTTATTTTAAGAAGATAGTCTATCAAGAATCTTATTTACTTTTATCAACCTCAAAAGACTTCCCTCTCCCCGCTCCCAGCTTCCAACTTTAATCAAATCCTTATAATATTAAGTCTATCATACTCAGGTTTCTTAAAAATTCCTTATTTTTGCAAACCTATAATTTACAATAAATATGTTTAATAGTTTACAGGATAAATTAGACAAGGCATTACATAATATTTCCGGACGTGGAAAAATTACCGAAATCAATGTGGCGGAAACCGTAAAGGAGATCCGTAGAGCATTAGTGGATGCCGACGTTAACTATAAAGTTGCAAAGGATCTTACAAAAAGAGTTCAGGATAAGGCATTAGGCGAAAACGTTCTTACTTCCCTTACTCCGGGACAGCTGATGACGAAAATCGTTCATGACGAATTAGTAGACCTTATGGGAGGCTCTCAGGAAGGTATCAATCTTTCAGGAAAGCCATCTGTGATCCTTATCGCCGGTCTTCAGGGTTCGGGTAAAACGACTTTCTCCGGAAAGCTTGCTAATTATTTACAGACCAAAAGAAATAAAAACCATTATTGGTAGCCTGTGACGTTTACCGTCCTGCTGCAATCGATCAGCTGAAAGTATTGGGAGGACAGATCAAAGTTCCTGTCTATACTGAAGAAGGTGCAACCAACCCTTCTACTATTGCTGAAAATGCAATCAATTTTGCAAAAGCAAACGGTCATGATGTTGTCATTGTGGATACTGCAGGTCGTTTGGCAATTGATGAGCAGATGATGAACGAGATCAAATCTGTACATTACTTCATCAAGCCTCAGGAAACCCTTTTCGTTGTGGATTCCATGACAGGTCAGGATGCGGTGAATACTGCCAAAGCGTTCAACGATGCTTTGAACTTTGACGGGGTTGTTTTAACCAAATTAGATGGTGATACAAGAGGGGTGCTGCTTTAACGATCCGTTCTGTTGTTGAAAAGCCGATCAAATTTATCTCTACAGGAGAAAAAATGGAAGCTCTTGATCTTTTCTACCCTGAAAGGATGGCAGACAGAATCCTGGGAATGGGAGACGTTGTTTCCTTGGTAGAAAGAGCTCAGGAGCAATTTGATGAAGAGGAAGCTAAAAAGCTTCACAAGAAAATTGCTAAAAACGAGTTTGGTTTTGATGATTTCCTAAAGCAGATCAACCAGATCAAGAAGATGGGTAACATGAAGGATTTGATGGGTATGATTCCTGGAGTTGGTAAAGCGATTAAAGATGTAGAGATCAGTGATGATGCTTTCAAGCATATTGAAGCGATTATCTACTCTATGACGCCTGAAGAAAGAAGAAAACCTTCTATCATCAATACACAGAGAAAAAACAGAATTGCCAGAGGTGCAGGAAGAAAGATTGAAGACGTTAATCAACTGATGAAACAATTCGACCAGATGGGTAAAATGATGAAAATGATGCAAGGGCCTCAAGGAAAGCAGATGATGCAGATGATGAGCAAGATGCCGAATATGCCTGGAATGGGCGGAATGTTCGGAAAATAATCTAAGAGCAATCTGATCAAAATATAAAATCCGACTCAAAATTGAGCCGGATTTTTTTGTTTTTTATCTTTTTATGAACTGATTATTTATCAGTTTTCTGAGATTTTCCTTTAATGAAATAAGAGAAACCAACGTTAACTCCGAAAGTCTTAACATTCGTTTTAACATCTGTGTTCATGATCGTTTCTTTATTTGAAAACTGATCATAAGAAACCCCAAGATTGATTCCTAAAGACGAAGTAGCCATATAAGTTACTCCCCTTTTACTTTCCATGCCAAACCATCTGTAGTGTTCTCGGTATTCTGTGCTAACAAAGGATCAAATCCTTCATTATTGATATTCCCGTTAAAAGTATATTTTGTCTTATCGGAAGCATATCCAATCCCCGCTCCTAAGAATGGCACAAGCTTACTGGAATTAGTAAAGTAATAAGTAGCTGTAGGCATTACGGAGAATGTAGAGTTTGCAATTTTCACCCCTGGTATTTAGTGGTAGTACTCATATATCCCAAGTCGATACCCACTGCTAATTTATCAATAACGAAGTACCCTACGGAAGGAATAATTGAAAAGCTATTTACTTTTGGACCATCAACAGAATTACTACCTACTTTCACTGTCGTTGTAGTGTTATTGAAGCCCATTCCTGTGTTTCCGCTGATCACCCAGTCTCCTTTAGTCATTTGGGCATTAGAAAGCCCGAAAAGTGCCACAGCACCTGCTAATAATAGTTTTTTCATGATTATTATTTAAAAAATGTTTCCAAAATATAAAAAAACCCTGAGAAAATCTCAGGGTCCTATTGTTATATGCTTTGTTTATTATTTTGCAAATACATATTTAACTCCGAAAGTACAGAAGCTAAGTTCAAACCGAAGTTATAGTTGTTTGTAGCATCACCATCTTTTGGTTTGAAGTTGCTATAACCAAATTCACCGATAGTAGCTTCGATAGTCCAGTTTTTGTTTAGGAAGTAATCTAAACCTGGCTTCACAGTAACACCGATTTTAGTGTATTTAGCTTCAGTAGAAGTAGAGTTAGTAACTACAGAGTTACCTGAAGTAGCTACAGTACTGTTTTCATCTTCAGTTTTACCGAATCTCATTGGAACAGCTAATTGTCCGAAGAAATATAACTTGTCAGATAAAGTCCAGTATTTTCTTACGAAAGGCTCAACTACGAATGCAGGAGTTTTGTTTACATTCTCAGTTACAATTGTTGTGTTACCTAATGTAGTTGTAGTAGTTTTAGTTGTTTTTTCAGTTTCGTATCCAAGACCTAAACCAACAGCTAAGTTTGTGTTAACGAAATAACCAACTCTAGGTAATACGTTGAAGTTTTCTTTTTATCGTTACCGTTGTTAGATTCTACTTGAGAATAACCAACAGATCCTGATAAATATGTAGTTCCTTTAGCAATCTGAGCGTTTGATAATCCAAAAAGTGCAACAGCACCCGCTAATAATGTTTTTTCATTTTAAAAAATTTTAATACTTTCTGAGGGCAAATTTACAGTCGTCCACACTAATATTAAAATTTGTTAATGTGATTAATATCATTGTTAAAATTATTGGGTTTATAAAAATAATTCATATTAAAGAGAAGTCTTTGAGTTTTTCACAATATTATGAATAAAAAAACTACAAATCATTAACCAGAGCGCAATTTACTTGGTTTTTCAAATTTTTATTTTTTCTGAAAATCTGATGAAATCTATTGGATATGCTAAAATAGCCTAATTTAAAATGTTAATTTTTAAGTTATTAAGTCTTAAAATTTAAACACCTGTTTATAATTCAGGGCATTTTTTCGTTTCTCAAGGTTTAAAATTGCTGTAAATGGAAGAGTTTTACAAAAAGTTTCTCAGTTTTTCTCTCCTTATATCAACAAAAAAACTCCGGCCTTCGGCCGGAGTCCTGCTATTTTTTAACTATCCTTATTTGATAAAGAAGTTATATCCTAAGTTTACAGCTCCTACGTTCCAGCTGTCTCTGTACCAGCCATAGTCACGTCTGTTGCTTACAGACTGATATCCTATATACAACTCTCCTTTAGACATCTGATATCCGAATTTAGGCTGTGCATAGAATCCTCCGTCTACTCCATCTTTGGTAGAAATACCATATCCAAGGTCTAATCCTACAAAGATAGGTGCTCCCTTAAACTTATATTTACCGGAAACAGCTACAGGAATAAATCCGAAATCATCAAAGTGATCTTTCCCGAAAAAGTGAGAATATCCAGTTGTTACCCCAAGGTCAAGACCTTTAGCAATATTCCACATATAAGCAGCATCCACTCCTAAGGTAAATGAAGATACATTACTTGCATCAGATACCGGAACACCGATATGTCCACCAATTTTAAAACCTTCCTGTGCCTGAACAGCACCTCCTAAAAGTGCAAAAGCACCTAGTAATAATAGTTTTTTCATTTTTTTAGTAGCTTTAAATTAAGCGGCAAAGGTACTAATTATTTTTCATCGTAAAAGCAAAATACAGGAATCAGGTTCCCGGCAACAAAAAAAAGCAGAACAAATTGTTCTGCTTTTTTACTATTTTCGATCCTGTTTTCAGAATTAGTTTCCTCCGAATTTGAAACCTACACCTACCTGAATGAAACTATTTTTAAGGGTTCCATTTTCGCCATCTTGTTTTTTCATCAGGTTAGATACACCCAAGTTATATCTTGCATCAAAGAACAAACCGTTCTCAAGGGTATATTCAGCACCTACAAACGGGGCTAAATTCAGTTTGTTCATGTGATCTTTCACATCCTCTGTTTCGCTTGTAGAATCAGAAACTGTCTGACCTCCTGCTGATCCTGTTAAATCAGCTGTCACTTTTATTTTTGCTGAAGTAATAATTCCCACATTAAGACCAGCTGCAAATGCTAGGTTTTCTGTAGCATAATATTTCGCACTCACAGGGATTTGTACAGTTCCTATCTTCCAGTCAGATTTTTCAGTACCTGTAACAGTAGCTCCCATCATACTATAAGAAACAGTTTCCTCTTGTTTACCTCCTATTGGAGAGTATAATACTTCTCCTTGCACAGCAAACTTATCACTGAATTTATATTCAGCCATTGCCCCCACATAAAAGGTAGATTTTGCATCAAAGTTGTAAGTATGTCCCTCACCAGTTGCTTTAAGCATTGATAAAGAATATCCTGCTTTAGGTCCAAATTTAAATTCCTGAGCGTTTGCAGAAATTCCCAGTACAGCGATCGCTGCAGTAAGTAAAAGTTTTTTCATTAGTATTAGTTCTAAGTTTAAGGACTGCAAAACTAACTATTTTTTTAAAACACCAAATTTTGTCTTAAAATTTAAGGTTAATAAAAGGTTAACAAAAAACTTTTACCTGTTACGGATTAGTCATTCCTAAGTCTCTTCTCCTCATCATTGTAGGCAAGAATAATCTTTCTTACTACAGGATGTCTCACTACGTCCTCCTCTGTAAGATGTACAAAACCTATCTCCTTCACTCCATTTAAAATTCTCATGGCTTCTTTCAATCCGGACTGCTGGTTTTTCGGAAGGTCAATCTGGCTTGGGTCTCCTGTAATGATAAATTTCGCATTCATACCCATTCTTGTCAGGAACATTTTCATCTGAGCATGGGTAGTATTCTGTGCTTCATCAAGAATTACAAAAGCATCATCAAGGGTACGCCCTCTCATGAATGCCAAAGGAGCTACTTCAATAACCTTTTTCTCCATAAAGCCTTCCAGCTTCTCATGAGGAATCATATCACGAAGCGCATCGTATAACGGCTGTAAATACGGATCCAGCTTTTCCTTAAGATCTCCCGGTAAAAAACCAAGGCTCTCTCCGGCCTCTACAGCAGGTCGTGTAAGAATAATCCTTTTCACTTCCTTATCTCTCAAAGCTCTTGCTGCCAAAGCAACGCTGGTATAGGTTTTCCTGTTCCCGCTGGGCCAATAGCAAATACCATGTCTTTTTCTCCGTTTCCTTTACCAGTTTTTTAAGATTGGTGGTTTTGGCTTTAATGACTTTTCCGTTGACTCCTTTTACAATAATATCCTGATCGAAAATCAGCTGTTTCTCATTTTCGTCCTTGATATTCAGAATATTTTCTACATCTTTCAGCCCTATTGAGTTGTTTTTAGAGATAAATTTTACAATATCATCCAGTTTTTGCTTCAGTATATCTAAGGCTTCCTGATTTCCCATCGCAAAGATGAAATGATCTCTTCCTGTAATTTTAAGAGTGGGAAAGGTTGATTTTATTAAGTTGAAATATTGGTTATTAACTCCATAGAAGATTTTCGCATCAATATCTTCCAAATCATATGTTAATTCAAACATGCAGTATTTTTATTTTAGATTTTAAAATTAAAGCTTTTTTCAAATTTATATCAAATTCTTTTCAACAATCTTTCGGGCATTCTTTTTATTTTAAATAACTTTGCAATACTACACTATTCTATACATTGCTCATGTCAATTATTACCCTTACTTCGGATTTCGGAAATTTAGATTACAGAGTTGCTGCTGTAAAGGGCAAAATCCTGTCTCTAAATCCTGAGGTTAATATTATTGATATAACCCACGATATCCAGGCATTCAACCTTATACAGACTTCGTATATCGTAAGAAATGCATACAAATATTTCCCGAAAGGCAGCATTCATATTCTTTCGGTAGACAGTTTTTATAATAAATCAAGAAAAAATATTCTTTATAAAGCAGACGGGTCCTACTTCCTGGCGGCAGACAACGGACTTCTGAGCCTTATCTTTTTCGATATTAAACCTGAAGCAATCTATGAGCTCACACTGAATAACCGATTTGATGATGTCATCAATTTTACGTCTACGGATATTTTTGTTCCTGCTGCGGTGCATCTTGCCAACGGCGGGCTCCCGGAAGTGATCGGAAGAAAAATAGATACAGCAAAGCAGTTGATGTTCCCGAGAGCCGTATATAACGAATCTGAAGGAATGATCATTGGTGAAGTGACTTACATTGATAATTTCGGAAATATAATCTCAAATATCAATAAAGATTTTTTTGAAAATATCAGCAAAGGATACAACAGTTTCACGATAAAATTCCGGAACCTGAGTCTTTCAAGGATCTTTTCCAGCCATACGGAAGTAGTTTCGGATTGGGAAAGGGAAACGGAATTCCATGGTCAGTCTGCGGCGATTTTCAATGACAGTCAGCTATTGGAGCTTACCATCTACAAAGGAAGCAAGAAAAACGGTGCTAAAAGCCTGTTTGGGTTGAATGTAGGTGAAAATATCTATATTGAATTCAGCTAAAATTATATATTTCATAAAAAAACCGATTTTTTTATATATTTGTCAAAATCTAAAAATCAAAAATGGCAGAATACAAACTATTGCTTCCTTCCATGGGAGAAGGTGTTATGGAAGCGACTATTATCACTTGGTTATTCAATGAAGGTGATAACGTAAAAGAGGATGACTCCGTAGTAGAAATTGCAACAGATAAAGTAGATTCAGACGTACCGACACCGGTTTCGGGGAAAATTGTAAAAATTTTAAAGCAAAAAGATGAAGTTGCAAAAGTAGGCGAAGCCATTGCGATTTTAGAAATTGAAGGCGAAGGTACTGCTTCTGAGGAAGTACAGGCAGAAACACCTGCTGCTGCTCCGGATGCTGAAACATTAAAAACGATTGAGCAGCCTTTACAAACTACAATTGCTGCAAACGTTGAATTCTCAGGAGATCTGTATCTGTCTCCACTTGTAAAATCAATTGCACAACAGGAAAATATTTCTGAAACTGAACTGAAATCTATCAAAGGAAGCGGTTTGGAAGGAAGAATTACCAAAGAAGATATTCTGGCGTATGTAGCCAACAGAGGAACGCAGCCGGCTCCACAAGCAGCTCCGGTACAGGCGGCCTCTACTCCACAACCGGCAGTATCTGCTCCGGCAGCTACGATCCCGGTAAGTGCAGGTGATGAGATCATTCCAATGGACAGAATGAGAAAGATCATCGCTGAAAATATGGTGAAAGCAAAACAAATTGCTCCACACGTTACTTCTTTCATTGAAACAGACGTTACCAACGTTGTAAAATGGAGAAACAAAAACAAAGCGATCTTCGAAAAACGTGAAGGTGAAAAACTTACTTTCATGCCTATTTTCGTAAAAGCTGTTGTAAAAGCAATCCAGGATTTCCCAATGATCAATGTTTCTGTAAATGGTGAAAACATCATTAAAAAGAAAAACATCAATATCGGTATGGCAACTGCTCTGCCAGACGGAAATCTTATTGTTCCTGTGATCAAAAATGCTGATCAGCTATCTCTTTCAGGTCTTGCAAAAGCCATCAACGATTTAGCTTACAGAGCAAGAAACAAGAAATTAAGACCTGAAGATACTCAGGGAGCAACTTATACTATTTCTAACGTGGGAAGCTTTGGAAACCTTATGGGAACTCCGATCATTCCTCAGCCTCAGGTTGCTATTTTAGCTATTGGAGCCATCGTTAAGAAACCTGCGGTTCTTGAAACAGCAGACGGAGATGTGATCGCCATCAGAAACCTGATGTTTATGTCTCACTCTTACGATCACAGGGTAGTAGACGGTTCTTTAGGAGGAATGATGCTGAAACATGTTCATGATTACCTTGAAAACTGGGATCTGAATACAGAAATATAACCTTTTTTTTCAGGAAATATCTTAAAAAACAGAAGTTAAAAACCATCACTCAATAAAATAGACAGAATATATGAAAGGCGCAACTTTACTGGCAGTAATTTCACTGAGCATTATTATCCTTGTTGATCTTATCCAGCTTATTCTGGGCTTCACAGGAACTTATTCTATGGAGTTGTACAGCGCCTTTGGTATTATCAATCTTCTTTGTTTCGTGGGAATTCTGCAGTTTTTTGTTAAATTATACAACAAGCAGAAAGAATGAATCCTGAACTTAGAGATCTTTTTGAGATCAAACAGAATGAAGAGAAAAGCAGGCAGCCTTCTCAACAAAATGTCTGGAGGCATATTATAATACGGCTTGCAGTAATTGTTCCGGGACTATTGTATTCTTCATTATAATGAGTAAAACCAGCGGCTGGGGAGCATTTGGTTTTGCGTTGTATATGTTGATTTTTCATGTACTTTGGTTTCTCTTTATTTTTATTGAAGCTATCGTTCTTCAGAGTAATGAAAAGTATAAACTCAGGAATGTGAATTTCATTTTCATGGCAATTCTTCTGTTACTGTATGGTATCGTATTTGCCCTCCTTGGGCTTTAAAAATATCAACAAAAAGCTTTCCAGTTGGAAAGCTTTTTGTTTTTATCGGACGTCATACTCCAATTTTATTCATTTAGCTATTGCGTTTCTGTGCATCCGTATTAATCAGAGGATACTTTGGCTGTTTTTATTTTCGTATATTATAAATTTTATCAAATAGTTCTATCTTTAAAAAAACATTTCACCCATGGAATTAGATTTCAGAAAGCTGCTTGTCACTAAATTATTTGGTTTTTCAAAGAAAGACGAAGAATTAATTATTGAAGTTTATGACCAGTTATTTGAGCGCTATGACATTTCAGTAATAGATATTAAGGACTCTCCTTATCATGAGTTTAAAACGGATGAACCCAATCTTTTAAAAACTCCGGAAATCTGCTACTACATTACCAATAAGGAAAAAACCAACCTATTCTACCTTTTCATCATGAATGTAATCGGAACCTCTGCGAGAGGAGCCCGTATGACGGACCATAAAGACACGTTGGAAATCTGGGGATTAAAAAAACTGGATGATGATTTTGGTTTTATTTCTGTCAATAAGAAAAATTTTGCTGATAAAATTGCAGGAATCTTCAGCCGCTTCAATGTGAATTTTAAAGAAAATCAAGACTTTAAAGATTTCTATGTTCTGGGAAGTGATCCTTATAAAACAATGACATTTTTAAATCCGCACAGAAAGGAAATCATCAAAGCAATTCCCGATGAAGATTTTAAAATTGAAGTAAAAACAATTTACTGAGTTTCGGATTGCCAAAGGTATTAAGCGTAGAGAATGCATTAACAACCGCTGATTTTATGGAGAACATATAATTAACTTCTCGGAATTTTACCGTAAATTCATCCCACAAACCAAACAAATGCTGAAAATCTTTACCTTCATACGGGATTCCCTTAAAAATTCTTTTGACAACATTCGGAATGAGCAGCTGAAACATAATCTGCTCCAGGCTATTCCGTTCTGGATCGGATCTGTGATCACCGGATTTTTGCCGTACTCTATGCTCAGGTATTTGCATGGGGCGAAAATCTCATGAATTTTATTTTTGACTGGCATGCCTGGATGATCTTCATTATTGCACCTGTAGGCTTTGTATTATCCTGGTGGCTGGTAAAAGAATTTGCGCCCAATGCCAAAGGAAGCGGTATTCCACAGGTGATGGCCGCTGTAGAACTCGCTAATCCGAAAGAACATAAAAAGATCAGAAGCCTTTTAAGCATTAAGATTATTTTCTTCAAAATCCTTTCTTCGGTTATTCTCGTGATTGGTGGTGGTGCTGTTGGCCGTGAGGGCCCTACTATCCAGATTGCCGGCTCCGTATTCAGAAAAGTTAATGAATATCTTCCGGAATGGTGGCCTAAAATCTCCAAGAAAAACATGATCATGACAGGAGCTGCAGCCGGGCTTGCAGCAGCTTTCAATACCCCGTTGGGAGGAATTGTTTTTGCCGTGGAAGAGCTTTCGAAAACACATATCAATTATTTTAAAACAGCCCTGTTTACAGCGGTTATTATTGCAGGTTTAACAGCTCAGACCTTAGCCGGATCTTATCTGTATTTAGGATATCCCAAAACGAATGATGTTTCCTTAATGGTAATGTTTCCGATTATTCTCGTTGCTGCTGTTGCCGGCATTCTCGCAAGCCAGTTGTCCGTTATTATGCTCAGGATCAATGGATGGAAAAAGAAAACCCTGAAAACCGATCAGGCCAATGTAATATTTCTGATCGCCAGTGCTCTGATTATTGCTTCCATAGCTTATTTCATCAACAGGGAAATTCTCGGTTCCGGAAAAGAGATCATGGAAAGAGTCCTTTTACCAAAGATAAACATGAAGACTGGTATGTTCCTGTTTTAAGAATGCTTGGCCCTGCCCTTTCTTTTACTTCAGGAGGTGCAGGCGGTATTTTTGCCCCGGCCCTGACTGCAGGTGCCAGCATTGGTTCTGTAATTTCAGGAGCGATTCATCTGACGCCTAATGAAACCAATGTGGTAGTTCTTGCCGGAATGGTGGCTTTCCTTACAGGAATTACCAGAGCACCATTTACTTCAGCCATTATCGTTCTGGAAATGACAGACAGGCATTCACTGATATTCCATCTGATGCTTGCCGGGATGGTTTCTTCCATTGCCTCTATTCTTGTAAGCAGGCATTCATTGTATGATGTTTTAAAAATAAATTTCTTAACAGAAATAAGAAAAGATTAAAAAAATTAATAAAAACAGTCATAATTAATTAAATATAAAACATTAACTATTTGGTTTTTAGCATAATTTTAATTATATTTGGAATACAACCAAAAAAATATTACTGTTATGCGAAAAATTTTACTATTAGCAACATTCGTTGCTGTTCCCGTATTGGGGTACAGTCAAATATTTCAAGAAGATTTTGATGGAACCGGACCCGGCATTGCCGCCTGGACGACAATTGACGCTGATGGGCTAACTCCGGCTTCCGGTGTAAGCTTTATTACCAATGGATGGAACCGTATTGACCGGGATGGTACGGACGGCAGCTTTGGAGGCCCCGCAGGTAATTATGCAGCCATGAGCACTTCATGGTACACTCCGGCAGGAACTTCAAATGACTGGCTCATCTCCCCACAGATAGCTGTATCAGGAGCTTCTCCTACATTATATTGGGATGCTAAAGCGCAGGACCCTGATTATCCGGATGGCTATAAAATAATGCTTTCTCCCACCGGAGGAAATACCGTAGCTGATTTTACGGTAGAACTATACAATACAACAGGGGAAAACTCGTGGTGGACAAGCCGTGCCTTAAGTCTTACTCCTTATATCGGACAAAATGTAAGAATTGCTTTTGTGAATAACAATAATGACAAATTCATGCTGATTGTTGATAATATAAAAGTTGATTACACTTATGTAGAACCTCCTATAACCTACTGCGGCCCTGTAAGCTTTATTGACATATTCGGTGATCCTGCCGATGAACCTATTACATTGGTAAATTTTGCAGGAATCAACAACGTAACAAACAATGCTCTTGGTACCGGAACTTCTCATGAATATTTCCTGAGCCAAACCGCTACCGTCACTCAGGGACAAACCTATGATATCACACTGAAAGGGAATACAGGCGGTAACTGGGAAAACAGCTTTGCAGTATTTATAGACTGGAATCAGAACGGAACTTTAGATGATCCCGGTGAAGTATATGAAGTGACCCAGACTATTCAAAACTCTACCGGTATAGACGCTATCCAGGCAGTACATTCTATAGCTGTTCCTGCCAATGCGTTACCGGGAAATACCAGAATGAGAGTAAAAAAACTATACGGAACCATTGATGATGATCCTAGCCTCATAGTTCCTTGTGCAGGGGAGCGTATGGACAGGTAGAAGATTATACCGTAAATGTTCTTGCTTCTTCTCTGGCAACAAATGAAGTAACGAAGAAAGACACTTCATTCAGGGTATATCCGAATCCTGTAGCTCATACTTTAAATATTGATTCACAAAATAAAGTAAAATCAGTAAGCGTATTTGATGCTACAGGCAGAAATGTATTACACTCTGAAATCAATCAGGCGAAATTTACGTTAGATGTATCCAAACTAACTTCAGGAACATACATTGTTACTGTACAAATAGAAAACGGATCACAATCTGTAAAAGTGATTAAGAAATAATAGTATTGCAAAATAGAAGTGAAGAAGGCCTGTTCATTTACAGGTCTTCTTTGCATTAGATTCAAATCTTTAAAAGCTCCGGAATGGCAACAGGTTCTACTTTATAAGCTGGCATTTTTTTAATCACAGGCTTGTTGTATTCCATTTGGGATTACCGTATTTTACAGATTACAATATTCAGAAATGAGATCTTCCGAGGTATATATTCACATTCAGTACTCAACTATTTCACCTCTACTCTTGCATATACAAAATATATTTTCTACTTTTGCACCTCGAAATAATTAACAAATTTATTTAACATTATGAACAATTACGAAACTGTTTTCATTTTAACTCCCGTTCTATCTGAGTCACAGGTAGAGGAAGCAGTGAACAAGTATGTAGATCTTATCAAAGAAAAGAACTGCGAAATCGTTGCTAAAGAAAACTGGGGATTAAAAAATTAGCTTATCCGATCCAATTGAAAAGAACGGGTTCTATACTTTAATCGAATTTAAAGGAGAAGGTTCTGTAGTAGCTGACTTAGAATTGGCATTCAAGCGTGACGAGAGAGTAATCCGTTACCTTACTACAAAACTTGACAAGCATGCTGTAGAGTACGCTGTAACTAGAAGAGCTAAAGTAAAAGCGGCTAAAGCTTAATTATTAACCCTATTTTTTAAAAAAGACAAGACATGGCAATAGATGAAATGGCTAAACAAGCCTCAGCAGGAGGAGAATCAGAAGTAAAATTCCTTACTCCGCTTGATATCAATACAAAATCTGAAAAGAAATATTGTAGATTCAAAAATACGGAATTAAGCACGTTGATTACAAAGATGCTGATTTCTTATTACAGTTCGTGAACGAGCAAGGTAAAATTTTACCAAGAAGATACACTGGAACTTCTTTAAAATACCAAAGAAAAGTTTCTGCTGCTATCAAAAGAGCAAGACACCTTGCATTACTACCATACGTAGCTGACTTATTAAAATAAGACAAAAATAAATAAAAGAAGAGAGCAATCTCTTCTTTTGTTGCTGAATACATCATTAATTCTAACTTGATTTTAGACTATACCCTAAAATCTAAAAAAGGACAACAACAATGGAAATTATCCTAAAAAAGACGTAGAAAACTTAGGACTTGAGTTTGATACAGTAAACGTAAAGCCAGGTTATGCTAGAAACTTCTTAATCCCTCAAGGATTTGCACTTTTAGCTACCCCTAAAAACAAAGCTGCTTTAGAAGCTACATTAGAAGCTAGAAAAGAAGAAGAAGCTAAATTGATCGCTGCTGCAAACGCTGTAGTAGAGCAATTGAAGAAAACTTCTATCACTATTCCTGCAAAAGTAGGTGCTGGTGATAAATTATTCGGATCTATCAACAATGCTGATCTATCTGCTGCTTTAGAAAAAGCTGGTGTTTCTGTAGAGAAAAAATATATCAAAATTCCTGGTAACACTATCAAGAGAACTGGTAAATTTGCTGCTCTTATCAGACTTCACAGAAATGTTGAGTACAACTACGAATTCGACATCGTTTCTGACGCTCCGGTTGAAGCTGCTCCTGCTAAAAAGGAAGAAGCTAAATCTGAAGAAGCTTAATAAGCGACTGAGAATTTCTCACCATACAAGACCACTTCATTTTTTGGAGTGGTTTTTTTGTGTAGTTCGGAAGGGATTATGTATATGACTACCCCGTCTTTTTGCTTGGCAAAAATCCACCCCTTCAGGGAAGGGGAATGTAGGAAATCTTAACAGCTATTACTCGTTAAATTAACTTTTCCACAACCTTACAGTAAGAACAAGCAAGAAAACCCTATCCCGCACTATAAAACCCGTTAACACGTAACACGCACCACAAATCTCAAACGCTCAAACGACTCCTACTCACTACTTATCCCCTCTCAATTTATGCTGATACTCCGTAGGGGCAATACCGATTACCTTTTTGAAAATATTACTGAAAGACGACAGGCTGTTGTACCCTACCATCATGGCAATTTCGTACATATTGTATTTTCCTTCCAGCATCAGCTCAAGAGAGCGGGTAATTCTCAACGCCCTTAGAAAACGAATGTAATTCATACCCAGAATCTCTTTAAATTTCCTGGATAAGGTTCTTGTACTCATTCCGAATTCTTTTGCCGTAGATTCGATCGTAAGAGGCTTCTCAAGGTTGGCATGGATGTATCTTGCAATCTTCAGTAAAGTTTCATCTTTGGGAAATGGATGCTGTATGGGAAAAGCAAGATGTTTTTGTTTTTTCTCCTGCAAAACTCCTTTAAGTGCTTTGAGGAAAAAGTATTTAGACGTATCATTTTTTGTGATTTTCCCATCCCATTCTTTAGTATACAAAATCATCTCCCGAAGTAAATTATTGACGGAATAAATGTTGATTTCATCAAAAAGCCACTTTCATTTTCTTCTTTTTTAAAGTAAAAATTATATAAATCAACCTTTGACTGGTAGAAAAAATATAGTGAGGAGTTCCGGCTGGAATCCACATAAAACATCTTGCAGGAAGATACCAGTGTTTCTGATCTGTAAAAACATGCACAATACCGCCTTCTGCATAAACTAACTGAGCAGAACTGTGATAATGAATCTCCGTGGTTACATTTCCGGTAAGGACATGATAAACGTAAAATTCCGTATCATCTTCTTCTACTTCTTTAAAATGGCTGTTGTTCATAGGATAAAGGTAAGAAGAATTTCTAAATTGGCGTAAATGAGCAAATCTTTTTCTGTTTTCACAAATAGGGTCTGTAGCTTCTCATCGTAAATTTGCAGTATCAAAATCATTTTAGCAAAAATCCTTTAATTAATTTATGAATATGATATTGAACGCATGCCGGTATCAGTGCATTGCGTTGTGCTTATTATTGAGCAGTTTTTTACCCGCACAGATGATAGATTACCGGTATCTCGGCTTACAGCAGGCAATAGAGATCGGCTTAAAGAACAAAAAAATATACAGATCAGCCATCTGAAACAGGAAATGTCCGCTACCAAAGAGAAAGATCTCAAAATGGAAAAACTTCCGGACATCGGATTTCATACCAGCTATACGCAGGTAACCAATCTTTATCAGCATCAGGATGGTGTTTTCAATAAAGCAACAAAATACGATGCCATCAACGGCATGTATGATTTTACCCTATCGGCCTCCATTCCTGTATATATGGGTGGAAAAATCAGAAACACAGAAAAAAAAGCAGCGATTGATACCGAAATTTCAGCATTGAGAACCCACCTGGATGAAAGACAGCTTAAAATGGAGATCATTACTGCATTTTTACAGATCCATCATTTAAAAGAGCAGCAAAACCTTATCAATGATAAAATGAAAGAGGATTCTGTAAATATCAGACAGGTGAAAACCCTTAAAGCCAATGGTGTAGTTACTGTAAATGAAGTACTGAGAACGTCATTACAGCTTTCGAATCATAAAATGAGCTGGACAGAACTTGATAATGATATACAGATTGCAGAGCATAAGCTGAAAACTATCCTTTCACTCCCTGAAAATCAGGAAATGCACGTCAATACGGAGGATCTTATCTCTGATCAGACAGCCATACCTTATATTGATGAATTAACGGAAACTGCTTTAAGTAAAAACGAATCTGTTGAAATCACCCATAAAAATCTTTCTTTAAAAGAACTGGATCAGAAAATCACAAAGGCTAATTATCTTCCTAAAATCACTGCAGGCGGCGAATATTTTTAAAATACCCGAATATGATGTTCTTCCCTCCCGAGCCCTATGCTTACCGTCTTGGAATGATCGGAATGAACCTGACCTACCCCATTGAAAACCTGTATAAAAACAAATACAGAATGCAGGAAGCCAGGAAAATATAAATCTGGCCCAGCTTCAGATCGAGGAAAATGAAGAAAAGATTAGACATAACGTATATGAAGCTTACAAAAGTTTGAAGAAACCGATCAGAAAGTAAAAATTGCTGAAGAAGCGATAAACCAGGCCAAAGAAAACTATCGTATTGTAAAAACAAAATATGCCAATAAACTAAGCCTGATCACAGAACTGATTGACGCAGACAATACTTATCTGGAAGCAGAATCCAATCTTATCTCCGTAAAAATTAACAGACAACTTAAATATTATCAACTCCAATATACGATTGGAAACTTATAAAAACTATGGCAAAAAAACAATTGACACAAAAGGAAAAAAGAATCAACAAAAGCATCACGGTACTGGCCTGGGTTCTCATTATCAGCGGAATTACGGGGATGATCAGCTTTTATCTTTTTCGAGAAAAAATGTCACAACGAATGATGCACAGATCGAACAATATATTACTCCTGTATCCAGCAAGGTTTCAGGGTTTATCCGAACGATAAAGTTTAACGAAAATCAGTTTGTTCACAAAGGCGATACTTTAATCATCATCGACAACAGAGAGTTTGTGAATCAGGTACAGATGGCAGAAGCCGGCCTTCATGCCAATACAGCAACAATCACCTCTATTGAAAGCGGCGTCAGCACTAAAGAAAGTGACACCAAAATCATTGATGCCAAAATAGCTTCAGCTAAAATAGACATCTGGAAAACCGAACAGGATTTTAAAAGGTATAAAAACCTTCTTGCAGAAGATGCTGCTACAGAACAGGAATTTGAGAATATAAAAGCTTCTTATGAACAGTCAAAAGCCAATCTTTTGGCCTTGGAACAGCAGAAAAACGCTGTAAGAGCCGGAGCGAGTGAGCAACAGACAAAAGTAGCGCCTGTAAAAAGCCAGATTCAGCAAAGTTCAGCTAACCTGAATAATGCCCGGCTTTTCCTTTCCTATACTGTCATTACAGCTCCTTACGATGGCTGGGTAGGTAAAAAGACCATTCAGGAAGGACAGCTGATCAAAGAAGGACAGGCATTGGTCCAGATCGTGAGCAAAGAAAAATGGATCATTGCCAATTATAAAGAAACACAGCTTGGGCAAATAGATCAGAAACAGGAAGTCATTATTACCGCAGATGCTTATCCGGATATTGAATTCAAGGGTAAAATCCTTTCCGTTTCCCCGGCGTCTGGGTCTCAGTTCTCATTGGTAAAACCGGATAATGCTACAGGAAACTTCGTGAAAATTGAACAGAGATTTCCTGTAAAGATCATTCTCGACCATAATAAAGACAACGAAAAACTGCTTTCCGGAATGAATGTTCTGGTAAGTGCGAAGAAGATATAAGTTTGAGCCTGGAAGGGTTTGAGAGTATAAAACTATTTTCACTCAACTTTTTCAAATTTTTACAATTAAATTATTTTTTTGCGAAAAGGCAAAACCGCACAATAGCGAATCTGCAAATTTTTTCTTAAGCATATTTGCCATTTTACCTTTTACTCTTTTTTACACCTTTGCCCTTTTGTCTTTTCGCATTTTTTAAGTCCGAAAGGCCTGTACAATTATCATAATTAAAGAAAACATTCCGGTCTGTCCGGTTTATCAGATTGATAAACTCTTTGTTTTCCACCTTTAAAAACATGCAACACAATACAGTTTATCATCAATGGGTACCACAATGGCTGAAACTGCCGCTTCTTACCCTGGCATTGTTTCCCCATCTGATGCTGTTGTCACTGTTACATTCCAACAGTGCCTTCACATCTTCTTTTATGGATGTAGATTCAGACGACATCCAATATTTAATGATCTTGATGTATGGAACATTTGTGGTTACCCTTTTAGTTTTACAGCGGTTTATGGCCTATTTCAGTGTGAAATATTATGTGCTGCTGATGTCTTCAGTTTCCGTGATCATTCTCTATGTACTGTCTGTCACCAATGACTATCATGTTATTTTAGTCATCCGGTTTCTGGAAGGAATTTTCGGGTTGCTTGAAGGAGCCATTTTCCTTCCTTTGATTGTCGCCGAATTGAAAACAAAACATGCCAAGGTTTTTTCCTATCTTTTAATGTATGCCATAATGCTGACAGGAGGTACTGTAACAACTTCTCTATTAAAATCAAGCATAGAAAATTACGATTTCCGGCATATGGTCCTGATGATGATTTACTTCCATGTATTTGTCCTGATCATCGGGATTGCCATCTTTAATAAAAACAGATTTTTCCCTAAAAGCCTTTGTATCAACTGGATATCGCAAGCTGGTTCCTCCTTTGGGTCTGTTTACAGGCGGGTGGATATGCGATTATTTACGGCAAAAGGCTGATGTGGTTTGAGTCAGATACCATTATTATGTGTCTGTTTATATTTTTAATCTCCGGAGGCCTGTTTATGCTTAAACAGCGAAATTCGAAGCGTCCTTTGTTTCATTTTGAAGTTTTCGGTTCACAAAATGTCATTGCAGGAATGATCCTTTTCTTTATTTTCTACCTGATAAGATCCGGGCTGAACAATGTATACAGCATTATGGCAACGGTATGGAAGTGGCCATGGGATTATATTGTGAATATCCAGTACTGGAATGTTGCCGGAACTCTTCTGGGGTATTTCTGTCAGGGATCTGCCTGGTAAAAGGAATTTCTTCAAGAATTGTTTTCTTTACGGGATTTCTGTTGCTGGCCGTAGACTGTGCCTGGTTTACCTACACATTTTATCCGGACACGACCCTTTCTACCATATGCCCGCCTTTATTCCTTCAGGGAGTAGCCCAAGGATTGTTATTCACTCCTCTTGTCTTTTTCCTGATTTCAGGAATGCCCGAAGAATATGTTGCCAATGCCACAGCTTTAGGAACAACTACCCGTTTCTGGACTACTGCAATCGGGTATGCTTTAATGCAGAACCTGATGCTTTTTTAACCTTAAAACATTCAGACACACTGAGTTTTAACCTTACAGACACGAATCCTGTCTTCTACAGCCAATGGAATCAGCTTTTCGGGGCTCATCTTTCAAAACTTCCTGTAAATGAATCTCTGTCATTGACAGCTGGGGCCTTCAAAGCCAAAATAACAGCTCAGGCAATCCTGCTTTCCAATATGGAAATTTTCACAGGCTTATTCTGGCTGGCATTCATAACGGCACTTCTTCTACTCCTTTATCATCCGGTAAAAATAGTAGTGAGGAATATAATGTAGTGGTGAAAGGAAGGAAGGAAGGAAGGAAGAAGCTTCAAGAAAGAAGTCATGGAAGACATAAATAATAATCAAGATCAATTGAACTGATATTTAAAATTTAATTCATCGATTCCAGTTTTTTACTTAAATATTCTTGCCTTCTTAACACCGCCAGGAATAACTTCCCGTCCTAATCACTTTGGCCAGCTTATTGTTGCTTGTTTTCCGTTACACTATCACATGAATACTTACGTTTAACAGAAAAGCCTTCATATGGAAATTGAAAAAATTTTACAGAGCCAGAGAGATTTTTTTGCAACACATCAGACCAAAAGTCCGGCATTCCGGAAAATGTATCTTGAAAAACTGAAAAATCTGATTGTATCCAATGAAAACATGCTGTATGAAGCTATCTACAAAGATTTTGGTAAATCCAGGTTTGATACATTCACTACAGAACTTTCTTTTGTTCTGAAGGATATTGATTATTATCTGAAAAACTTAAAATCGCTTACCAGACCTGAAAAAGTAAGCACCAATCTTGTCAATCAGCTTGGAAACAGCAGGATTTATGCTGATCCTTTAGGCTGTATTCTCGTTATCGGAGCCTGGAACTATCCTTATCAGCTTTCATTATCTCCTGTTATTGCCGCCATGGCTGCCGGGAACTGTTGTATTCTGAAACCCAGTGAAATTGCAGAAAACACCATGAAGGCTATGGCTCAGATCATCAATGAAAATTTTCCATCGGAATATCTCTACGTATATGAAGGCGGAGTTGAAGAAACGACGGAGCTTTTAAAACTGAAATTTGATAAAATATTCTTTACCGGCAGTACAAGGGTAGGAAAAATAGTTTACAAAGCAGCTGCAGAGCACCTTACCCCGGTTGTCCTTGAGCTGGGTGGAAAATCTCCTGCCATTGTTACCAAAGAAGCCAATCTTGATATTGCAGCAAAAAGAATTGTATGGGGCAAGTTTCTGAATGCAGGACAAACCTGTGTGGCACCTGATTATTTATTGGTGGAAGAAACCGTTCAGGAACAGTTTTTGGAAATGCTGAGAAAATATATTAAAGAATTTCAGTACGGAGCGGATTCGGAACAGTATACAAGAATCATCAATCTTAAAAATTTTCAAAGGCTTATCCAACTTATTAATAATGAAAAGCTCTATTTCGGAGGGAATTTTAATGAGCAGCATCTTTACATTGAACCTACGATTCTTCATCATATCAGCTGGAAAGATGAGATCATGCAGGAAGAAATTTTTGGTCCTCTGCTCCCTGTCATTGGTTTTAAAATTATAATGCTGCGTTAAATGATATTTTAGAGCTTGAAAAACCGCTTGCTGCTTATCTGTTCACCAATAATTCAGAAGAAAAAGAAGCATTTACCCGGAAACTTTCTTTCGGTGGGGGCTGCATCAATGATACGGTGATGCATCTGAGCAATGATCATCTTCCGTTTGGCGGTGTGGGAATTCCGGGATCGGCAGCTATCACGGGAAATTTGGTTTTGAAGCGTTTTCCCATCAGAAAGCTGTTCTCGAACGTGTAACCTGGGGTGAACCTAATATTAAATATCCACCATATTCTGAGAAAAAATTAAGCTGGATTAAAAGATTTTTATAATTCTGCAGATTTCCAGATTTTAATGCAGAAAATAAAAAAGGTTGCTTCTATTTGAAACAACCTTTTTTTTTATCCTTTAGGAGACCAGGTAGTAAAGAAATCTTTTACTTTTTCTAACCCGTATCCTTTTCCTTCTTCAAGCACTGAGCTGTCTTTCAGAATATGAAGAACTTTTCCATTCTTGTCTAAAACGATGAAAAACGGATAAGCCTGTTTTTCCTTCACATCAACATATTTGGAAAAAGCCTTTTCATTTTTATTATCCGGAGAATAATTCATGTGATAGTATACATAGTTTTTGTCTACCAATTCCTTCAGTTCAGGAGTAGTCTGCACAAAGTTATTGAATCGCAGACACCAGATACACCAGTTACCGCCAGCCTGTATTATGATATTCTTGCCTTCTTTCTTAGCCTGGGCAATTGCTTTAGCGATATCTTTCTGAGCATCTGCTTTCGGATCGTAAGGCTTTGGGAGTTTTGCCTTTTCTTCTGCAGACTTTTTCTTTGCATCCAGCTCTGCATGATCAGTTTTTACCAGAAGCGTATTATCCGGTTTTTTTGTTTCCTGTGGTATATTGGTATTCTGTGAAAAAGCCAATGCACTCAATCCAAGAAAAGCTATAGTTGCTAATTTTTTCATAACATAAAAGTAAAAAAATAATATTTATCCCTCTGCAAAAATAGAACCATAATTTTATTATCACTAAATTTGCGTGTTTTATGAATTTTCTAATCAAAATATTATATCTGATCTCCAAGCTTCCGCTGAAAATATTATACATTTTTTCGGATGTTATCTTTTTCCTAAACTATTATTTTGTAGGATACAGAAAAGAGGTCATCACCCAAAACCTGAAAAAATCCTTTCCTGATAAGTCAGAGGAAGAAATTAAAGAAATCAGAAAAAAATTCTATCTCAATTTTTCCGATTATCTTGTTGAAACCATAAAGTCTTTCAGTATTTCTGAGACCGAATCCAGAGTGAGAATGCAGCACATCAACCAACACCTTTTTCACGAAGCGAAAGAGGAAGGGAAAAATATCATCTTATTGGCGGGGCATGTTTTTAACTGGGAATGGATCAATGCACTGGCAAGAATTATTCCTCAGGCTCACTGTCATCCTGTCTACAGAAAGGTAAACAATGACTTCTGGGAAAACCAGATGAAAAAGGTCAGAAATAAGTTCGGGAATGAAGCACTGGAAGCCAATGAAGTAATTCTGAACATTTTCCGTTCTAAAAATAATGGTGATTCTGCTTATATGTTTGTAGCAGACCAGACACCTCATTTTGCTCATGTCACCTACGGATTGGAATTCCTGAATCAGAGAACCCCGGCTTTCATAGGATATGATAAACTGGCCACACGGATGGACCTTGTTTTCATCTATTGCGAAATGAAAAAGGTTAAACGTGGTTATTACCAGGTCAATTATCACAGAATATACCCTGACGGCGAAAAGTTTGTTGAAAATGAAGTGGTAAGAAAGTTTCATAAGCTATTGGAAAATACTTTACACAAGTACCCTGACAACTATCTGTGGTCACACAGGAAATGGAAATATCAGGATTCGATCAAAAATTTTGATTCTGAAAAAAATAGATTGACATGCAGAAAAAACTGGCCATTGCCATCTTAAACTGGAATGGGAAAAACTGGCTTGAGAAATTTCTTCCGGGTGTAGTTCAATTTTCTCAAAATGCGGATATTTATGTTATCGACAATCTTTCTACGGATGATTCAATAGCATTTCTGAATGCTAGTTTTCCGACTGTAAAAGTGATCAGAAACAATAATAATCATGGATTTGCAGGTGGATATAACGAAGGGTTAAAAGAAATTCCCCATGAATATTACTGCCTTCTCAATTCTGATGTAGAAGTTACGGAACACTGGATAGATCCTGTTTTGGAACTTTTCGGGAAGGATATGTCAATTTCAGCAATTCAGCCCAAAATATTATCTTATAACCATAAAAATTATTTTGAATTTGCCGGAGCAGCCGGAGGACTTATTGATAATCTGGGGTATCCGTACTGTAGAGGGAGAATTTTTGATGATCTTGAAGAAGATAAGGGGCAATATGATGATGAAGCGGAAATATTCTGGGCATCAGGATGCTGCTTCTTTATCCGCTCGAAGGACTTTTGGGCGCAAAATGGTTTCGATGAGAGATTTTTGCCCACCAGGAAGAAATTGACTTATGTTGGAGGCTCATTAATTCAGGAAAAAAGATCTTTTATACCGGAAAATCAAAGGTATATCATGTAGGCGGCGGAACGCTGAACAAACAAAGTGCTCAGAAAACCTATTTAAACATCCGGAATAATCTCTCGATGATGCTTAAAAATCTTCCTTTTCCTAAATTAATATGGCTGATCTTCTTCAGGCTTTGTCTTGATGGTGTTGCCGGAATTTATTTTGGTTTAAAACAGGGTTTCCCTCACCTTTGGGCAGTTGTAAGGGCTCATTTTGGATTTTATGCTCAGCTTCCTGGAACATGGAAACTTCGTCAGAAGCAGCAAAAGACTCTGTTTTACCAATCGAAATGGTTGATATTTAAACATTTTTTGGGAGGAAAGTAGCAGATGGCAGGTAATAGGTTGCAGGGATTAGTTGAAAATTATGACTTTCTTACTTATCATTCAATAGAGTAAAATTTCATAATTTCAAATAATCTTAAACTTTAAACCCAAAACTTTGAATATTAAATACAAAAGAACCAGTAACCAGCAACAAAAACAACCAAGCAACTATCAACAGCTTATAATTTAAAAACAATGGATTTCTGTGCAATAGATTTTGAAACGGCAACTCACGAGAAAAGCTCTGCGTGTGAGATGGGGATTTGTGTGGTACAGGATTCTAAAATTGTAGAGACAAAAACCTGGCTGATCAAACCGCCAAGCTTCCCTTATTTCAGTAAATTTAATATTGCCGTGCATGGGATACAGCCTGAAGATGTACAGGACGCTCCCACTTTCGATGAGATCTGGTATGAGGCTCAGGATATGATGTATGGCAGCTTAATGATCGCTCACAATGCGGGATTTGATGCTTCTGTTCTGAGAGGATGCTTTGAACATTACGGAATGTTTGCTCCTAATCTCAACTATCTGTGCAGTATACAGCTCGCAAAAAAATCATGGAATTATCTGCCCAAATATGGACTGAAGCCCTTGGCCGACTACCATCAGATTCAGTTCAATCACCACAGGGCAGGCGCTGATGCAGAAGTTTGTGCCAAGATATCTTTACTGGCTTTTGAGAAACTTTTCATCACAAGAAATGAAGAAATAACTGATTCTGTTTTAAAGAAATACATCAAAAAACTGTAACTTTAAACAAAACTTTTACTATTGATTACCGCAATTACCAGTAGTTTTTTGCAACATTGCCTTTTACAATCAATATATTGGTTATTTTTCCAAAAATCATTTTGATTACACTTATTTATTATCCTACCCCGGTAAAAGAAGGTCTCGTTTACCTTAAAAATGGGAGTCGGATCGAATGGATAAAAATATATAATGCATAAGGAAAACTAATTCTTCAGGATCATTTCTTCGGATTCTAAAATTAATGTCTCTAACCTGCTGAAAGGGGGCTACTTTATGGAAGTAAAATCTCAAAGTGGTATTAGCAGACATAAATTAATTAAAGAATAATTTTAGTTACTTAAAACTTCAGACAACAGGTTGAATTTCGGGATATCAATCTCGAAGGTTTCCTGTGTTTCAAGGTTTTTAACCAGGTATTTTCCGCTCATGTTTCCTACGCCGGAACGAAGCATTATATTGGAAAAATAGGCGAAATTTTCACCTGTCCCTATTTCAGGAGTCAGGCCGATTACGCCATCACCTATAATCTCTGTATATCCGAATCCTACATCGAAGATGAGCCATTTTCTTTTCAATACTTTAATAGGAAAGCTTCCGTCATTTTCTATGGTTATATTGTATTTAAAAACATAACGGTTTTCGGATGGATAACTGTTTTTACTATCATATTCAGGTATTACTGAAACTTTGATATTGGAAGTCATTTTTGAAAACATCATTGTAGTATTTTCTTAATAGATACAAAAATCTCGCCTTTTTATAGGCGAGATTGTATATTTATATTATAATTTTATTAAAACTATAATCCAAGGCCTTTTCTTTCGTCACCTCCCATTAAGATTCCAACAGGATTGTCGATTGCTTCTTTTACCGCTACAAGGAATCCTACAGATTCTTTTCCGTCGATAATTCTGTGGTCATAAGACATGGCAACGTACATCATTGGTCTGATTACTACCTGCCCGTCAACAGCAACCGGTCTCTGGATAATGTTGTGCATTCCAAGGATTGCAGATTGCGGAGGGTTGATAATTGGTGTAGACATCATAGAACCGAAAGTACCACCGTTTGTAATTGTGAAAGTACCACCAGTCATTTCGTCAACAGTAATTTTACCGTCTCTTACTTTTGTAGCAAGATCTTTGATGTTTGCTTCAACACTTGCAAAAGACATGTTTTCTGCATTTCTCAATACAGGAACCATTAATCCTTTAGGACCTGAAACGGCAATTGAAATATCACAGAAGTCATAGTTTACTTTGAAGTCTCCGTCGATAGATGCATTTACATCCGGATACATTTGTAATGCTCTTGTTACAGCTTTTGTAAAGAAAGACATGAAACCAAGTCCTACTCCGTGCTTTTGAGCAAATTCTTCTTTATATAGCTTTCTTAATCTGAAGATTTCAGACATGTCAACTTCGTTGAACGTTGTTAACATTGCTGTTTCATTCTTCACAGAAACTAATCTCTGAGCGATTTTTCTTCTTAAAACTGAAAGTTTCGTTGTTGTTGTAGATCTTGAACCTGTAGCGCTAAGAGGGCTTCCTCCTAAAGCTGGAACTGCAGCTAATTCAGCATCAGTCTTTGTGATTCTTCCATCTCTTCCTGTTCCTGAAACCTGAGCAGCATCCATCCCTTTTTCGTCAAGGATTTTCTTAGCAGCCGGAGACGGAGCTCCTGTAGCGTACGTTTGTGGAGCAGCAGCCGGAGCAGCTGGTTTTGGAGCTTCTTGTTTAGCAGGCTCAGCAGCTTTTGGAGCTTCTTCCTGTTTTGGAGCTTCAGCAGCAGGTGCAGCACCTTCTGGTTTTGCAGCATCCATATCAATTAAACAAACTACCTGACCTACTTGTACCACATCACCTTCTTCTGCTTTCAAAGTGATCACACCACTTTGTTCTGCCGGCAATTCAAGAGTTGCTTTGTCTGAGTCTACTTCAGCGATAGGTTGATCTTTTTCTACATAATCACCATCTTTTACAAGCCAAGTTGCAATTTCAACTTCTGTAATTGATTCGCCCGGTGAAGGAACTTTCATTTCTAAAACTGACATATCGAGTATTTTTTATTTTTTAATTGATTATTATTTAAATTAAGCTGTTACGGGTCTTTTTGCAGGAGCATCATCTCTGTCGAAAACTCTGTTGATCACTGCATTCTGGTTTTTCTCAAACATTTTGTGGCTACCTGGAGCCGGTGCACCGCTTGGTACCGGAGCTACTACCTGGATTCCTGTATCTCTGAAGTTTCTCAGGATATAAGACCAGGCTCCCATGTTTTCAGGTTCTTCCTGAGCCCACACTAATTGTTTTCTGTTTTCATATTTGTTGAAGATGGCTTCAATAGCATCTGTCTGAAGCGGATATAACTGCTCGAATCTTACTAAAGCAATATTTTCACAGTTCAGTTCTTCTTTCTTCGCCAATAATTCAAAGTACAGTTTACCTGAACAAAGAACTACTTTTTCTACTTTTTAGGATCTGCAGTAGGATCGTCTAAGATTGGCTGGAATGAACCTGTTGCGAAATCTTCAAGTGGAGAAACTACTTTAGGGTGTCTCAATAAAGATTTAGGGCTCATCACGACCAATGGCTTTCTGAACGCCCACTTCAACTGTCTTCTCAATAAGTGGAAGTAGTTGGCAGGTGAAGTAATATTGGCTACTACCATATTTTCGTTAGCACAAAGAGTAAGGAATCTCTCCAATCTTGCTGAAGAGTGCTCTGCTCCCTGTCCTTCTGAACCGTGAGGCAATAACATTACCAATCCGTCCTGAATTTTCCATTTTTCTTCTGCAGCAGCTAGATATTGGTCAACGATGATTTGAGCACCGTTCACGAAATCTCCGAACTGAGCTTCCCAGATGGTTAATGTATTCGGAGAAGCCATTGCATATCCGTAGTCAAAACCTAGCACCCCATATTCTGAAAGGTGAGAGTTGTATACATCAAATCTATTTTCAGAAACGTGTCTTAACGGGATGTATTCTTCTTCTGTATCTTCAGTTTTTACCACAGCATGTCTATGAGAGAACGTACCTCTTTCCACATCTTCTCCGGAAATTCTTACGTTATGTCCTTCTACAAGAAGTGTTGCATAAGCTAACCACTCTCCTAACGCCCAGTCTAATGAATTGGCTTCAATAGCTTTGATACGGTTGTCGAAAAGTCTTGTAATTTTATTGATAAACTTTTTGTCTGCCGGAAGTGTTGACATTTTAAGCGCCAGCTCTTTCAGTTTCGCTAAGTCATATTTTGTATCTACCGGTAACTGAACTGCTCCTCTCTTACCAATTGGATAGTTTACCCAATCTTCAGCCATGAACACATCCATTACGTTTTCTCGATTTCTTTTGAAGCATCAAAGTCTTTATCTAAAAGTGCTTTGAATTCCGTTTCCATCTTAGCAATTACGTCATTTGAAGTAACGCTGTCTTTAAGCAATTTATCTTTATAAATTTCTCTTGGATTCGGGTGTTTTGAAATAGTCTTATAAAGGTTAGGCTGAGTAAATCTTGGCTCATCCCCTTCGTTGTGACCATATTTTCTGTATCCTAGAAGGTCGATATAAACATCTTTTCCGAATTTTGCTCTGAAGTCAGCAGCAAAGTGGATAGCATGAACTACCGCTTCAGCATCGTCAGCATTTACGTGCATTACAGGAGATTCTGTAACTTTTGCAATGTCTGTACAGTATGTTGAAGATCTTGCATCCATATAGTTCGTTGTAAATGAAACCTGGTTATTCACAACGATATGAACTGTACCTCCTGTTCTGTATCCTTCCAAAGTCATCATCTGAGCAACCTCGTAAGCAATACCCTGTCCGGCAATAGCTCCGTCACCGTGGATAATGATTGGCAATACTTTAGAATAATCTTTGTATTTGTCGTCTACTTTTGCACGGCAGATACCTTCTACCAAAGCAGCAACGGTCTCAAGGTGAGACGGGTTTGGAGTAAGGTTAATGCAAACCTCTTCTCCTGAAGCTGTTTTAATTTTTTTAGATGATCCTAAGTGATATTTAACGTCACCTGAGAATACATCCTCTTCAAATTCTTTCCTTCAAATTCTGAGAAGATCTGCTTGTATGATTTACCGAAAATATTAGTCAGTACATTAAGTCTACCTCTGTGAGCCATCCCCAATACTACTTCATCTACTCCTAACTGAGAAGATCTTGAGATCAGCTGGTCTAAAGCCGGGATTAATGTTTCCCCTCCTTCTAATGAGAATCTTTTCTGCCCTACAAATTTGGTATGAAGATAGTTTTCAAAGGCTACAGCCTGGTTTAATTTTAATAAGATCTCTGTTTTTTCATTCGCAGAAAGGCTTGGGTGGTTTTCGTTTACCTGAAGCCATCTTTTGATGAAATCTTTTTCTTCAACGTTGTTGATGTGCATGTATTCTACCCCGATAGAATCACAGTAGATGTTTTCAGTGCTTGATCAAATCTGCCAAAGTAGCAGGCTCCTTCATTCCTGTTTCAACCGCACAGTTGAACTTTGTATTTAAATCTTCTTTAGAAAGACCGAAGTTTTCGATATCTAAAGTAGGGGTATAGTGTCTTCTTTCTCTAACCGGGTTAGTCTTTGTAAAAAGATGTCCTCTTGTTCTGTAAGCCTCAATAAGGTTTACTACCTTAAATTCTTTTTTGATATGCTCAGGAACTTCTCCGTTTGATACTGCCTGAGAAATCTGTTGTTGAACTGCCGGGGCAGCGCTGGCCGAAGCCTGAATAAATTGAATGTTATCGTCATCTCCGTAGTTCTCCAAAGCAAAATCGAAGCCTTGAAAGAAAGCTTTCCATGATGGTTCTAAGGAATCCGGGAATTTTAAGTACTGTTGGTATAAATCCTCAATTAACTGAGAATGAGCTGCGTTTAGGAATGAAAATCTGTCCATTATTACAGTTTATCTATTTATTAAAATTTATTTGTAGAATTAATCTTCAAATTTAATAAAAAAACCGAGTTAGAACAGTCTGAAACCGTTAAAAAAATTAAGAAAAAAATTCCTGAAAAAAATCACTTATACACTGATAATGAGAGCTTCATGTTCACCGTCTGCCCTTCCATCGGACGTTCTATAAAGGTCTGGCGGATGTCTCCGAAGCGCATCTCGTCTTTTTGGCTTTCTGAATCAGCTGCTGAATGGCCTTAATTCTGCCTTCATAGCTTCCTTTGTAGTACATCACGTAGTTTTGAGACGGGTTTACGGACCTGAAATTGAAATTATTGTCAGACACCCCAATTTTCTTGGAAAGCGGAATTCCGAGGAAGTAAGAAACCTCTTTGTCTTTGTAATTGTCGGCATCGGTCATCAGCATCGGATATCCGAATTCATCATCTCTTTTTCCAAGGTCCATCGTAACGAAATTATACACTTTGTTATAGTTCATCACAATATTTTTATAAAGAGCATCTTTCTTATTGGAAGTACTTACATTGATTCCCAGCAGGAGTTTGTCTTCTTCATTTTCTACCATCAGGCTGTCATATTTGATGGCTGCCATCTGATTGTCTTTTTCAACCTTATTTCCCAGTGAATTTTTAAGATTGACCATACTTTTGTTGATATTCTCGGCAAAACGGTCCTCTGTCCAGAAATTTTCCACTCTTCTCCACACCGAAAGTTTCGGAGTATGCACATACCACGTTATTTTGGTTTTTTCTGCGGAAAGCGGTTTAAATTTAACATCAACCAGGGTCGGATTTTCATTCTCATCTTCGAAAAGCTGGTATTTCAACGTCTTATTAGGGTTCTCATACCTGATGAACATTTCTCCGTCGGTATCATTTTTAGGATCTACGTAGCTTATCGAACTTCCCTGTCCTTCATAAGGCGTATAATAATCGATATCTATAGATTGCGAACTGGTAAAAAGTTATTCCATCTTGTAAAATTCTGCAGGTTATTAAATTGGGCAAAAACTTTATCCACGGGATAGTCGATCTCTTTTTCGATCGTGAAGTTCTTGCTTTCATCTACAAGATAATACATGGAAGCAGCATAAGCTCCTCCCAAAAGAATAATAATTACCGTTAATATTTTAAAAATCCGCATCGCACAAAAGTAATACAAATAAAAAAAAGTGACCAATATGCTGATCACTCTTGTTGTATGTTTAACAATAATTAACCTGATTGAGGGCGGGAAGCTAGATGCTGGATGCTGGAAGATACTGTTAGGTCGAAATCATTCGTGAACTTCTGATTGAAAATTATTAAAATAATTGCATGAACCGGAATTTTTATATAAAATTTTTTATCTCTACTCCGGCTTTCACAACCTCTATCTTCCAGCATCCATCTTCCTTTCTCTTACCCAATATGTGTTCCCGGTGCCAGTACAGCTCCTTTCTTCACTACTACAATTCCATCCTGTACAGAATAGGTTCCGTAGTCACCATCCGGAATATGTTTACCGCCGATAATTTTTACGTTATCCCCGATATAGCAGTTCTTATCAAGGATCGCTTTTTCAATGTAACAGTATTTTCCGATGCCCATATTGGGACGGCCAGCCCTGTCATTCATTACGATTTCTGTAGTATTCTGGTAAAAGTCAGCACCCATTACATAGGAATTGACAATGGTACTTCCCTTATCGATTCTCGTTCTGTTTCCGATCACTGAATTTTCAATTTTATCTGCCATGATGATACATCCATCCCCGAAAACGGCTTTGCTTACATATGAACCGTTGATTTTGGACGGGGCAGCATCCTTGCTCTTGTATAGATAGGTGAAGAAGAGAACAGGTTGAACTGCGGAAGATCCAGACAAAGATCAAGATTGGCTTCGTAGAAAGATTCTATAGTCCCTATATCCGTCCAATAGCCTTCATACTGATAACTTAATATGTTGTATTTTCCGATTGAACTCGGAATGATATCTTTTCCAAAATCGTCTCCGGCTCCCTCATCAAACATCTTTTAAGAATCGTCTTCGTAAAGATGTAGATTCCCATAGAAGCCAGATATTCTTTTCCTTTACGTTTATTTTCGTCTGAAACTTCAGATTGCAGGCCATCCAGCATATCATAATCCGGTTTTTCGTAGAAAGACGTGATGTTTCCTTCATCATCAGATTTCAGGATTCCAAAGCCGGTTGCATCTTTGGCATTTACGGGAATGGTTGCGATGGTAAGATCTCCGCCATTTTCGATGTGAAAATCAAGCATTTCCCTGAAATCCATCTGATAGAGCTGATCTCCGGAAAGAATTAAGATATAGTCATAATCGTATTTTTTCAAGGTGCTTCATCGATTGGCGTACCGCATCTGCAGTTCCCTGATACCAGCTGTCATTTTCTACGTTTTGTTCAGCAGCCAGAATATCAACAAAGCCTTTGCTGAAAATATCAAAGTGATAGGAATTCTTAATATGAGAATTCAGGGATGCAGAATTAAACTGCGTTAAAACCAAGATCTTATTCAGTCCTGAATTCAGGCAGTTTGAAATAGGAATATCTACCAGTCTGTATTTTCCTGCGATAGGTACAGCCGGTTTCGACCTTGAATACGTTAACGGGAATAATCTTGTTCCTCTGCCTCCTCCCAATACAATAGAGATTACATTTCTATTCATAAATATCTTGCGTTTTTATTTTATTATGTTTACAATTTTATTCTTAGTATCAGCTATTATATAAAGCTATGTATTTTTCTGCAGATTTCTCCCATGCAAAATCAAAATTCATATTTGCATGGATAAGATCTTCCATTACTCCTTTCTGCTTATAGATTTCCAATGCCCTGTTCATCGCATGTACAACATCATCCACTCCTGCATAGGTAAAGTTGACCCCTGCTCCTCCGGTCGAAATATCTTCCACGGTATCTCTGAGGCCTCCGGTATATCTCACTATCGGAACCGTTCCGTATCTCATGGAATACATTTGGTTCAGCCCGCATGGCTCTACCCTGGACGGCATCAGAAGAAAATCTGCCGATGCATAGATCTTATGGGAAAGATGTTCTTTATAACCCAGGTCCAGCGCAAAATTGGTGTAGGTATAATCATATTCCTTGAGTTTGTTCTCAATATAGGTATTTCCGGATCCTAAAATCATAATATTCAAAGCGCCGTAGCTCTGCTTGATACTTCGCCATACAACGTCCGGAAGCAGATCTGCTCCTTTTTCCGTTGCAAATCTTCCAATGAAGGCAAATAACGGCAATTCTGGTTTCAGACCATATTCTTTACAGAGTTTTTCTTTGTTCTTTTTCTTTTGGGCAACGGCATTTTTAATCGTAAAGTTAAAATCCAGCATCGGATCGGTTTCCGGGTTCCAGACTTCCGTATCAATCCCGTTGATAATTCCATACGCTTTCCCGAACTCCTGACGCACCAGACTTTCAAGCCCACGGAAACTTATAAACAGTTCTTCCAGATATCCTTCGGAAACGGTGGTAAATGCATGGGAACATTTAATCATGCTGGCCAGTGGATTCATCAAACCGTTCCAGTCCATCAGTCCCCATTTGTAAGCATCGAAAGAAGGCATATAATTCGCCATATTCCAGCTCATCATTCCCTGATATTCTCCGTTATGGATGGTTCCTATCGTTTTCACTCCTTTCAGGAACTCAAATTCAGGGGAGTGTTCTACCATAAAAGGTACTAATCCTGTGTGATAATCGTGACAGTGCAGAACATCCGGACGAATCTCCATAGCACACATCCAATGCAGAATCCCCTGCTGAAAGGCAAGAAATTGGAAACTTTCATCCTGATAACCGTAAGGATTATCCCTGTCCAGCAATCCGGGAATCTTCACCATATATAGCTCAAAGCCAAGAACATCTGATTTTTCTTTTATAACCTGAACCTGAAGCATATTTGGGCCCTGATGGATAAATCCGTCAAAAACCAGATCAAATTCATGATCATAAACAAAGGATTTATTGTACCAGGGCATAACTACCTTAGCATCTATTCCTTTTATTTTGTTCTGATATTTGGGCAATGCCCCGACTACATCTGCCAGTCCTCCTACTTTTGCAATAGGATAACATTCTGTACTTAAATGATATATCGTCATAATTTCTCTTCTGGATTGATTACATCTTATTCAGAGCTGATATGCTATGATTTAAATTTTATTCTGTGTAATTTATATTTTTTATCTTTCTTCTGTCTTAAAATAATCCCTGCCAGCGGCGGAAGTTTCACTGTCATAGATTTATGATGCCCTCTCCATTCTTCATGTGTTTCTTCCAGGATTTCAGAGGCGACACCACTACCGCTGTACTGCTCATCATCCGAATTGAAAATAACCTCCCAATGGGTGCCTGCCGGAATTCCGATCTTATAATCCAGTACGTTTGGAGCGAGATTCAGGATAACCATCAAAATATCATCCCTTTTTTTTCCTTTCCTCAGGTATACATATACTGAGTTTTCCAGGTCATCCGCTTCCACCCATTCGAAACCGCTTTTATCAAACTGGTTTTCGTAAAAGGCAGGCTCTTCTCTGTAAAAGTGATTCAGTTTCTTTACAAGCTGCTGCAATCCTTTATGGACCGGATATTTCAGTAAATGCCAGTCAAGACTTTGTTTAAAATTCCACTCTCCGGTCTGCCCGAATTCATCACCCATAAAAAGCAGCTTAGCTCCCGGATGGGTATACATATATACATACAAGGCACGAAGGTTGGCGAATTTCTGCCATTCATCGCCTTTCATTTTATAGATCAGACTTGCTTTTCCATGTACAACTTCATCATGGGACAAAGGCATCATATAATTTTCATTATACATATACATGGAAGCAAACGTAAGTTTATGATGATGGAATTTTCTGTTGACAAAATCTTCTTTAAAATAATCAAGGGTATCATGCATCCAGCCCATCATCCATTTCATTCCAAAGCCTACTCCCCTTCATGAACAGGTTTGGTAAGCATAGGAAAGTCTGAACTTTCTTCTGCAATGGTTATAATATTGTCCCCAAACTCTTTATAAACAGCGGTATTGAATTCCTGCAGAAAAGTTTTGGCTTCGAGGTTTACATTTCCTCCATATATATTAGGCTCCCACTCTCCTTCATTCCTTGAATAATCCAGATGAAGCATTGAAGTTACCGCATCCACCCGAAGTCCGTCAGCATGGTAACGGTCCAGCCAGAACATAGCATTGGAAATCAGGAAAGACTTCACTTCATTTCTTCCATAATTGAAAATATATGATTTCCAGTCGGGATGAAAGCCTTTCCGTGGATCTTCATGCTCATAAAGGTATGATCCGTCAAAACGGTGAAGTCCGTTGGCATCTCCCGGAAAATGGGAAGGTACCCAATCCAGGATCACTCCAATTCCGTTTTTATGAAGTTCATCAATAAGGTACATCAGATCCTGCGGTGAACCGAATCGTGATGTTGCTGCATAAAATCCAGTGATCTGATATCCCCAGCTTGGATCATAGGGATATTCCATTACAGGCATGAATTCTACATGAGTAAAACCCATTTCTATGATATAAGGTATAAGCTTTTCCGCAATATCACGGTAATTCAGAAACCTGTCGGGAGTATTGCCTTCTCTTACCCATGACCCCAGATGCATTTCATAGACGGAGATAGGCGCATTCAGGCTGTTCTTTTTCCAGCGGTTATCCATCCATTCCCTATCATTCCATTCGTACCAGGTTGTGGAGACCAATGAGGCAGCTTGTTTATTCTGTTCCCAGCTCAGTGCGTAAGGGTCGCTTTTTTCAAGAATCTCACCTCTTGCGGTTTCAATGGCATATTTATATAAAGTACCCCAGGTAAGCCCTTCAATGAAGCCTTCCCAGATCCCGGATTCATCCCATCTTGGAAACAGGATATGATCTTTATGATTCCAGTTATTGAAATTTCCTATTACAGAAACCTTTTTGGCATGGGGTGCCCAGACTGAAAAATAAATTCCTTTCACGCCTTCTTTCTCTGCAGAATGTGCCCCAAATTTCCCATACAGCTTATAATGCCTACCTTCTTTAAAGAGATACACATCATGATCGGTGAAAAGCGTATAGGTTTTAACAGAATTCATCAAGATCAGTTTGAGTTTATATTTTCCTGAAACTACGAAAAATACTGACATCAAGCGATTAATTATTCATCAAATAATTATCAAGTTAGTTTTCTTCTTTCGTCTATCTATCAAATATATCATTTTTTAGGTCAAATTTTTATGATTTCAAAACAATCTTTTTATAAATTTAGCAGCATAATTTTATTAAACACTATGATGAGGTTTGAACTTTACACGGAAGAAAAGACGACAGACCGGTATTTGTCACCGGAAATTTCAACAGCTGGAACCCCAAAGACTACAATTATCAACTTCAACAAAAGGACCCTGTAATTATTTTATAGAAATCGATGATCAGGTTCTCCCGGACAATATTGAATATAAATTTACAAAAGGCGGCTGGGAAAATGTGGAGCTGGATAAATATGGAAATATCACCCCAACAGGAAAGTAAAAAAATCTGTAGGAACAGTCTCAGACAGTATAGAAAAATGGAGATTAAACTGGGGGCCGTTCAAAGAGGAATATTTCCCCATAGCAGAGGTGATTTCCGAAAAATTTTATATTCCGCAGCTTGACCGCTACCGGAAAGTATGGGCACTGCTTCCCCATGATTATCATACATCAGAAAAAAGCTACCCGGTTTTGTATCTTCAGGATGCCCAGAATCTGTTCAATGAAGGAAGTGGCTTCGGCAACTGGGAGATTGACAAAAGCTGTCTATCCTTGCAGAATACGGCCGTGGAGATATCATTATCATTGCCATAGAACATGGAAGTGAAGACAGGATCAAAGAATATATCTTCGATAATGATAATGTAGCCAATGGTTCCGAAGGAAAAAGTATATCCGTTTTATTACAGATACCCTTAAACCTTTTGTGGATGAAAAATACCGCACCAAAAAGACCGTGACAATACGGGAATCGGGGAAGCTCATTGGGCGCTCTTATCAGCATCTACAGCGGCTTTCTTTACCCTGAGGTCTATTCCAAATTATTGATTTTCTCCCCTTCTTTATGGGTAGAACCGAACAATAATTTCCCGATGATGAGCTTCAGGGTTCCTTTCAAAACCAAAATTTACCTGTATGGCGGCGGCCAGGAAGGCTCTAAAATGGTCAAAAGAATTCATGTTTTCGAGGAGTATCTGAAAAGGTGGGAAAAGAAAAACCTTTTTGATTTCGAGTTCAGAACCAATATCAATCCTGAGGGTACCCATAATGAATTCTACTGGTCCCAGGAATTCCCGAGAGCTATTGAATGGCTGTATTACGACAATACAGAAAACCCACTTGAAGTAAAGCCCCAACAACAAAGCATTAAGAATTAAACTGTATGAAATTAATCAATAAAAAAATAAAAACTACACCCAGATTTTCCATGTATTCACTGAAGAAGAATGGACCAGGACAAGTAAAAATTTCAACAAAAATATCGCTAATTTTTTCACAGGAAAAAAACATGAAGTTTTTGTGAACGCTCATGAAGAGGGGATTACTTATTTTATCGGGCTCGGAAAATCAACTTTACAGAATTTCGAAATCCAGCAGGTTGCCGTAAAGTTTTCACAGACTCAAAAGGAAAAACTACAGGCGGTACCAACGCTGCTACTGGCAGATTTCATGAATGAAAAACAATTTGAAGAATTTGTCAAAGGCCTGCTTATCGGAACTTACAAGTATCCTTTTGAAAAAAATCATGCTTTCTGGAACACAAAATTCGAACTTCATTTTGAAAATTTAAGCCAGAAAAAATTAGATCATATCATTCAGAAAGCTGAGGCTTTAAGTCAAGGGCAGATCGCCTGCCAGGAATGGCTGAATAAACCTGCGAATCTTAAGAAGCCTGATATTTTTAATTTATATCTTAAAAATTTAGCAAAAAAATATGAATTAAAATATACTGTATTCAACAGAAAGAAATGTGAAGAGCTTGGCCTTGGAGCTTATCTTGCCGTTAATCAGGGAAGTGCTTATGATGCAGCTTTTACGATCTTAGAATATAAAACCAGCGTTAAAAATGCTAAAACTTACGGCCTGGTCGGAAAATGTGTGTTATTTGATACCGGAGGAATCTCATTAAAGAATTCTGCCAATCTGCATTATATGAAATCTGATATGGGTGGGGCTACAGCAGTACTTGGAACCCTGATCTATGCTGCAGAAATGAAACTTCCGGTGAATATCGTTGTCATCCTTCCGATTACCGATAATGCTATTTCTGAAAAAGCACTGCTTCCAAGTGATGTTATCACCGCATATAACGGAAAAACCATTGAAGTGCTTGACACCGATGCTGAAGGAAGGCTGATTCTTGCTGACGGACTTTCCTATCTTTCCAGAAATTACAAAACAGATTACCTTATTGATCTGGCCACGTTAACGGGAAGTTCGGTCCGAATGTTCGGGGATACCTGTGGTGCCATGTTTTCCAATAATGAAGAACTTAAAAAATTCTGATAAAAACAGGTGATCAAACCAATCAAAGACTTTGGAATCTTCCTTTGTGGGATATCTGGAAAGAAGATATACAGTCTGATGTTGCCGATATGAAAAACATTTCAATGAAGCCCATCGGTGACTGTATCATTGCAGCCAAATTCCTGGAGCAATTCATTGAAAACCATCCTAAATGGGCTCATCTCGACATAGCCGGAGTGGCTTTCGGAAATGTAGGATATGCCAAAGAAAAAGCTGCAACAGGATATGGTGTACAATTACTCGTGGATTTAATTGAAAATTATCACTAAAAATTAGTTTTTTACAAAAAATCTCTGTATACTTGATTAGTGAATTTTCAAAAACGTATGATATTTCATTTTTATCATTAATAAAACAATAAATATTTGCTTTTATTTTTGAAAATTCACTAAATTATAAAAAACATTATATGGAGAAGAAAACAATTGTATGTATTTCCTGCTACTACAAGGGCTATGACTTTATGGACGAAATGAAGCAGCTTGGGAATAACATCATTTTGGTAACATCAGAAAACCTTAAAGAAAAAAACTGGCCATGGCATGCCATTGATGAGGTATTTTATATGCCGGAGCTCAAACCGTCCGTATGGAATCTGGAACATCTGATCCAGGGATTTTCACACCTCATGAAAAGCAGAAAAGTTGACGCCGTAGTAGCGCTCGATGATTATGATGTAGAAAAAGCCGCACTGATCAGGGAAACGTTTCGTATTCCGGGAATGGGCCAGACTACCCATCGTTATTTCAGGGATAAACTGGCCATGCGTCAGAAAGCCAAAGATTCAGGGATCAATGTGCCGGAATTTACAGCAGTATTCAATGATGATGAGGTGAACAGTTTTGCAGACAGAGTACCGGCTCCATGGGTGCTGAAACCACGATCAGAAGCATCAGCATCAGGAATTAAAAAAATTACTTCCAAGGAACAGCTTCATGAAGCGCTGGATATTCTTGGCGAAGAACGTCATCTATTTTTACTGGAAAGCTTTAAACCAGGAGATGTATACCATGTAGACAGTCTTACTTTTAATAAAGAAATTATATTCACTTCCGCTTCCAAATATCTGGCACCTCCTATGCAGGTTTCTCATGAAGGCGGTGTTTTCAGGTCTAAAACACTGGGAAGGTATTCCGAAGAATTCAAAGCTCTGGAAGAGATCAATGCTAAAGTGCTGTCAAGCTTCGGATTGATCAACGGGGCTACCCATACAGAATTTATCCGTGGAAAAGAAGACGGAAAATGGTATTTCCTTGAAACATCATCACGGGTTGGCGGTGCCCACATTCCTGATCTGGTGGAAGCCTCAAGCGGCGTTAATATCTGGAGAGAATGGGCCAGAATTGAAGATGCCCTGCTGAAAGGAAACAACTACAGTGTTTCACCTCCCACAGGATATTACGCAGGATTAATTGTTGCCCTGATCAAGGAAAAAGAACCGGATTACAGCAGTTTTGCATCTGAAGAGGTAGTAAAATTTCTTCCCATAGATTATCATGTCGGGATTGTTTACAAATCAAATGATGCCGCTATTGTACAGGAAAAACTGGACAGTGCCGCTGAAAAAATACAGACTGATATGCTGAATATCTTACCTCCCAAAAGCAGCAAACTAAGCAGTTAATATCAACACAATTATTAAAGTAAAAAAATTTAAATGCCTCACATAGAACATACAGATTATTATTCAAATATATTGGGAACAAGTCTCAAGGTAGAGGTAACCGGACATTACGGCTATCCTATCATCATGTTTCCAACCTCTCAAGGACAATATACCCAAAACCATGATTTTCACCTTAACGGAAGTATCAACTGGTTTGTAGAACAGGAAAGGTAAAACTTTATAACATTCAGACCATTGACGCATGGAGCTTTTATGATGAAAAGATATCTCCCCAGCAGCGTATCAGAAACTACGAGCGGTACGTACAGTTTCTGATTCAGGAATTTGTACCTTATATTCAGAAGCTTCACAAAACGCATCGTGTTGCAGTTGCCGGAGCCAGTTTCGGAGGGTATCATGCGGCCAATTTTGCTTTCAGGTTTCCGGATGTTGTTTCCCATGTGATCTGTATGTCAGGAGCATTCAGTATCAGGAATTTTATGAACGGATATTCTGATGAGCTGGTGTACTTTAACTGTCCAAGAGAATTTGTAAGAAACGATGAAGCCTGGAAATACAAACATATGCATATCGTATTGAGTACCTCCGATCAGGATATCTGTAAAGATAAAAACATTGAAATGGCAGAAATCTTACGGTTAAAAGGAATTGATTTCTGGTATGATGAAAGAAAATGGATCGGGCACGACTGGCCTTTGTGGAGAATGGTATTCCCAACATTCATAGGAACTTACTTTTCTTAAAACCAATAAGTAACATTTAACACAGAAGATACTTTGTACTTAAGTTATTTTTAAATACTACTAACTGTTTGAAAAGTTCATTTAAGTTTTAAAAAAATCAAAAACTTTTATTTCCCAGGTATCACAACTGAAGACGTGATATTTCCTTCCTTTGGAGGGGCGTCAAATCAAGGATTTGACGGGATGGTTTCCCGGACTGAATTTCATTTTCATCCACAGTAAAAAAGATAAAACAGAAAAAAATATACACCAATTTAAAAACAGAAATTATGGCAAAAAAGTAGGAATTCTATTCGGTATGGAAGATACATTTCCCTGGGCATTTATAGACAAAGTAAATGAACTGGGAGGCGGAGATATCATCGCTGAGCCGGTAATGATTGATAAACTGGAGCAGGGTGCGGATTATGGATATGCAGTAATCATCGACAGAATTTCACAGGACGTTCCCTTTTACAGAGCTTATCTGAAAAATGCAGCACTTAACGGTACTTATGTGATCAATAATCCTTTCTGGTGGAGTGCTGACGAAAAGTTTTTCAACAACGCCCTGATGTCTAAGCTTGGGATTCCGCTTCCCAAGACCGTTTTGCTTCCGTCTCACGAAAGACCGGACAGCACTTCAGAAACCTCGTTCAGGAATCTTAAATTTCCTCACGACTGGGAATACATTTTCAATTATGTAGGCTTCCCGGCCTATATGAAACCTCATGACGGCGGAGGATGGAAAAATGTTTACAGAGTAGAAAATCCGGATGATCTTTGGAATAAACTGAGTGAAACCGAACAGCTTGTGATGATGGTACAGGAAGAGATCATTTTTGATGATTATTACAGGGTTTACTGTCTGGGCAGAAAATACGTTCATATTATGCCATATGAGCCTAGAAATCCCCATCATTTAAGATATGCAACAACCCATCAGACTCAAGGGGAAGAACTTGAAAAATTATTGAAGACCATTCATGATTATACCATCAAAATGAACGAAGCTCTGGGCTATGATTTTAATACGGTAGAATTTGCAGTAAGAGACGGTATTCCTTATGCAATCGACTTCTGTAATCCTGCACCGATGCAGACCGGAATTCTGTAGGAGAGGAAAACTTCGCATGGATCATCGAACATGCTGCAAAACTGGCGATTGAAAAAGCTAAAGAATATGTTCCAGGAAAACCTAATATCACCTGGGAACCTTTGTAAAAGATTCGATCAAATAAACTTTTGAAGAAATAAAAAAACACAGAAAAAATGCATCAGTTTACTATTGGAATTGAAGAAGAGTATCAGATCATCGACGTTGAAAGCCGGGATCTGGTTTCTCACGTTTCTAAAATCATTGAAGGGGGCAAAGCGGTTTTAAGTGAGAACTTAAAGCACGAAATGCACGAATCTATGATTGAGATGGAAACGGGTATCTGCCAGAATATTCAGGAAGCCAGGGCAGAATTAACAAATTTAAGAAGGCATCTTATCAATACAGCCCATGAACAGGGACTTCGTGTTTCCGGAGGTGGGACGCACCCTTTTTCGCATTGGTCGGAAAATAATATTACCCAGGGAGAAAGATACATCAAAATTGTGGATGACATGGGAGATGTAGCCCGTGAAAACCTTATTTTCGGGCTCCACGTACATATTGGAATTCCCAATCGTGAAGAAGGCGTAAGAATTCAGAATGTGATGCGTTACTTTCTGCCTCACGTCTATGCCCTGTCTACCAATTCACCTTTCTGGATCGGAAGATATACGGGATTTAAGTCTTACCGTCAGGAGATTTTCGTGAAATTCCCAAGAACAGGAATTCCAAGTTATTTCAATTCTCTGGCGGAATTTGACAGCTATGTAGACCTTCTTGTAAAAACAGGAACGATTGACAATGCCAAGAAAATCTGGTGGGATCTGCGTGTTCACCCGTTCTACCCTACCATTGAATTCAGAATCTGCGATATGCCTTTAAGGATTGATGAAACCGTCTGTCTTGCAGCAATCATGCAAAGCCTGGTGGCTAAAATTTATAAGCTTCATCAGCAGAACCTGAGTTTCAGAAGCTATAGAAGGCTGCTGTTGAATGAAAATAAATGGCGTGCTTCCAAAAGCGGTATTGAAGCCCATCTGATCGACTTTGGTAAAGAAGAATCTGTACCTTATCCTCACCTTTTAAAAGAACTTTTAGAATTTATTGATGATGTGGTAGACGATCTTGGCTGCCGTCATGAGGTGGAATATGCCTGGAAAATTCTTGAGAACGGAACCGGTGCCGACAGGCAGCTTCAAATCTTTAAGGAAACAGGTGATCTGACGAAAGTGGTAGATTATATGATCTCAGAAACTGAGTATGGCATAACACATGGAGAGCACGCTTCATAATATTTTTGGTAACTTTACAAAAAATATGATGTAATGAAAGATATTCGAATTGCTCTGCTGGACATGAACAACAACCATGTGAATCAAGGCTTTAGAAACATTAAAGAGATTTCCGAAGCTTTTCAGCAGAAGTCTGAAGAAAATGTGATCATCAAAACATTTGATGTGAGGTTCAAAGATGAAATGCCGGAGATTGATGATTTTGATATTTTTATTTCTTCAGGCGGACCTGGTAATCCTCACAGAGAAGGTTTTGCATGGGAAGACAGATTTGCCGGTTTTTTAGATTCTGTTTTTGAACACAATAAATACAGCGAGGATAAAAATACCTTTTCCTGATCTGCCATTCATTCCAGCTGGCAAGCATTCACTGGAAACTGGGTAATATCTGCAAAAGGAAATCTTATTCTTTCGGGGTAATGCCTGTGCATAAAACCAAAGAAGGCCGTGAAGAGTTTTTATTCAGAAACCTCCAGGATCCATTCTATGCAGTAGATTCCAGAGCATACCAGTTTATTGAGCCTGATCAGGACCGTTTTGAGGAACTGGGAATGACTGTTATGGCCATTGAAAAATTCCGTCCTCATATCAATCTGGAAAGAGCTGTAATGGCAGTCCGTTTTTCAGATGAAATATTCGGAACCCAATTTCACCCGGAAGCCAGCCCTCAAGCATTGATTGAAAATCTGAAAGATGAAAAAAACAGAGAAGCGATGATCGAAAACTTCGGTATGGAAAAATATCTTGAGACCATGGACAGAATAGATGATGAAGACAAAATCATCCTGACCAGAAACCAGATCCTTCCGAGGTTCCTTCAGTTTGCAAAAAAACATTTTGAAAGAGATTGAGTCTTTGGCTTAAAGCATTGATATGAACCACAAAGTCACAAAAGTTTTTTAGCACTTTGGTTATTTTAAGGTACTGCTAATTATTTGAAAAGTACATTTAAGTTTTTTTGAAAATCTTTGATTTTCACCTTATATGAATTTATTCATCCTTTATGACTTTTGACTTTGTCAAATCTTTGATTTGTGGTTAAACTCATTTAAAATATCAAATCGGGCATTATTGCTCGATTTTTTTAACATCACAAAAGAAAAAATATGATCCCAAAATACAGAAAACAGTTCAATCAGGAGTTTTCACAGGAAAAATATCAACAGCTGAAAGATATTTTAAAACAAAAAGGAGGTATAGAACCTACCTTCAGAATTTCTGAGAGTCCCTTATTTCTTACCAAAGGATTCGAAGGTAAGCTTCTTGATGCCAGCGAAAGCATCATCACCCAGATCAAAGCATTTCCGGCTGAAACTCTGCAGAAAGCTATTCCCGATAATTGCCGGGTTCCTAATGATACGGACCAGCCTCACTTTTTCACCATAGATTTCGGGATCTGCAAAAGTGAAAACGGAGACATTGAACCTCAATTGATAGAATTGCAGGCCTTCCCTTCATTATATGCCTTCCAGAAGGTCTTTGAAGAGACATTTTGTGAAGTCTACCCTTTCCTTTCCGATATCCGGAATCCAATGCCTCATGAAACGTTTAAAAACTATTTGAAGGAGCTGATCGTAGGTGATGAAAATCCGGAAAATGTAGTTCTTCTCGAAATCTTCCCTGAAAAACAGAAAACAGCGATTGATTTTGCTTTGACGGAGCAATTATTGGGAATAAAAACGGTCTGTCTGACCAAAGTAAAAAAGAAGGTAAAAAACTGTATTATGAGCATGAAGGCCAACTAATTCAGATCAAAAGAATCTACAACAGAGTCATTTTTGATGAACTGGACAGAATTCCGGATCTCAAAACTGAATTCGATTTCCGTGAAGAAGCGGAGGTAGAATGGGTTACTCATCCTAACTGGTTCTTTAAAATTTCAAAGTTCCTTTTGCCATTATTAAAACATCAATTCGTTCCGAAAAGTTATTTTTTACATGAATTTCCGGAAAATGAAAATCTTGAAAATTTTGTATTGAAACCTTTATTTTCATTCGCAGGAAGCGGTGTAAATCTTAACCCCACCAAAGAAATAACGGATGCTATTGAGGATAAAGAAAATTATATCCTGCAGAGAAAAGTAACCTACGAACCGATTTTCGAAGATATTAAAGGAGAATTTTCAAAAGCGGAGATCCGTCTGTTGTATATCTGGAAGCAAGGCGATGAGCGTCCTGTACTTTTGGAAAATTTGGGAAGAATGACAAAAGCAGCAATGGTAAATGTTGATTTCAATAAAAGGATGCGATATGGATCGGAAGTTCCAATGCTTTTTTGCAGAGTGATAATTTTTTAATGATTAAAAAATTATCAATAAGACTCGGCTGAACCTTTGGTTCAGCCGAGTCTCTTATAAACAGTAAATATTATACGTTTTTATCGTCTTCCAGCAATTCCCTTGCCTGGTATTCCTGCACCAGATCGATTGCATTAGAGATCACATCACTTAAAGCAGTAATAAAAGTACCTTCTTCCGCCATTCCTATGGCATGCTTCAGGGCTTCGATTTCTTTAGGGATAATCTCGTAACTTACGTCTCTGCCTGCTTCATTTATTCCGTCAATAATCAATCCGTTGATTTCTTCTTCTGTTCTTCCACGAAGGTGTTTTTCATTACGGATAATAATATAATCGAACATTCTGCCGGCAATTTTCCCGCATTCTTTGATATCATTATCTCTTCTGTCTCCTACACCGGAAATAATACCGATCTTCTTGGTAGATTCAACGTTTTTTAGATAATCTTCAATCGCTTCATAACCGGACGGGTTATGAGCAAAGTCAATCAGCACTTTAAAGTTTTTGAATTTGAAAACATTCAGCCTTCCCGGAGTAAGCTGAGCACTTGGAATAAACGTTCTTAAGGAATTGGAGATATCTTCGATTCCAAAACCGTAAAGATAACTTGCCAGACTGGCTGCTAAGACGTTTTCAATCATGAATCTGGCTTTCCCTTCCATTGTGATCGGAAAGTCTTTGGCTTTTCCTATTCTGATCTTCCAGTCTCCTTTTTTAATGGTTACGAAACCTTCTTCATATACACAGGTGATCTTTCCTTCTTTCGCAAATTTTACGATATGAGGGTTATTTTCATCCATACTGAAGATCGCCACATTCGAATCAAGATCATTTATAATTTTCATCGAATATTCGTTGTCTGCATTCAGAACGCTCCAGCCGCTTTTCTTTACACTATCCAATACGACCCTTTTCACTTTGGTAAGATCTCTTAAGTTATGGATATCATTCATTCCCAGGTGATCTTCCTCAATATTGGTCAAAACTCCGATATCACACTGAGAGAAACCAAGTCCGGAACGTAAGATTCCCCCTCTTGCCGTTTCAAGCACCGCAAATTCTACGGTAGGATCTTTCAGGATGAATTCTGCCGAAATCGGTCCTGTTGTATCTCCTTTTGAAAGCATTGTATTCTGGATATAAATTCCGTCCGAAGTGGTGAATCCTACTCTATATCCGTTACTTTTTACAATATGGGAAATAAGTCTTGTCGTAGTTGTTTTTCCGTTTGTGCCGGTTACTGCAATAATAGGAATGGTAAAAGGTTTCCCCTGAGGATAAAGCATATCTACAACAGGTGCAGCCACATTTCTGGGCAGTCCTTCACTTGGTGCCAGGTGCATTCTGAAGCCAGGAGCAGCGTTAACTTCTATAATAGCGCCGCCACTTTCCTTTAAAGGTTGGGTCAAATTCTCAGCCATGATATCAATACCACAGACATCCAGCCCGATAATCTTGGAAATTCGCTCTGCCATCGTGATATTTTCCGGGTGTATCATATCCGTAACATCAATGGAAGTTCCACCGGTTGAAAGATTTGCTGTTGATTTTAAATATACCACTTCTCCTCTCTGAGGAATTGTTTCCAAAGTATACTGAAGCTTTTCCAGCAGCTCCATAGTATCTTTATCCACTTCAATTTCAGTCAGGACATTTTCATGACCGTACCCCCTTCTCGGATCTTTATTTTCCTTATCAATAAGCTGCTGAAGATTCAGTTCTCCGTCCCCTACAACGTGAGCAGGAACTCTTCTTGCTGCAGCAACCATTTTATTATTAATCACCAATACCCGGAAATCATATCCGGTAATGTATTTTTCAACGATAACTTTTCGTGAATATTTTTGGGCATGCTCCAGGCCTGTTTTTGCAGATTCCCAGTCATTGACATTAATGGAAGAGCCTTTCCCATGATTTCCATCCAGAGGTTTTAAAACAATAGGATATCCTATTTTCCTGATAACAGTATTTAAGTCTTCTTCATCCACCACCAGATCACCGATCGGGACCGGAATGGCTGCATCGTGAAGCATTCTTTTGGTTAATTCCTTATTACAGGCAATATCTACAGCAATAGAACTTGTTTTTCCAGTAATAGTCGCCTGAAAGCGCTGTTGATTGACTCCATAACCAAGCTGTACCAAAGAATTGGCTGCCAACCTGATCCATGGAATTCTTCTGGAAGCAGCTTCCTCAACAATACTTCCTGTAGACGGGCCCAGACGGACCCTTTCCTGATCTCTTTTAATTTATGAATGCAGGCATTTAAATCATAGTCTTTTCCTTCCACCAGGGCTTCTGCAATCTTTACAGCTTCTTCTGCAGCATAAATCCCTGCATTTTCTTCGAGATAATTGAATACCACGTTGTACACTCCCGGAGTTTTTGTTTCACGGGTTCTTCCAAACCCTACATCCATCCCGGCAAGGGTCTGGATCTCTAAAGCAATATGCTCAATGACATGCCCCATCCAGGTCCCTGTTTCCACCCTGTGGAAAAAGCCTCCTTCCACTCCTTCGGAGCAGCGGTGGGTAATCAGTGAAGGTATTAATTTTTCAATCCTCTCCCTGAATCCGTCGATCTTATTGGTAGGATAATTTTCCATTTCTTCAAGGTCCAACCTCATCTGTATCAGCTTCTTTCTTCTTATGCTCCAGATATTAGGACCACGTAGTGCCTGAATCTTTTCGATTTTCATAGTCTATTGGCATTTTAACAGTTAACAATAACTCCTTTTATAACCAAAGATAATGTAAAACCCTAAACAAAACCATACCTCATTTAAAGATTTATTAAAAAATATTAATTTTTATTAACATTTTTAAATCATTAAAAATCAGCGAAAGATGGCATGAATTTCGCCAAATAATGTTATTTATTTTTAATTTTGTACCATGACGAAACCTGTTGGAAAATTAATAGTTATCGGAGGGGCTGTAAACAAAGGAAGTTTTGCAGAAACCGATTATGATCAGAATATCGAAAAGAATCTTAACTTTTTTGAACGTGGAATCCTACGGAAGATTATCAACGAATCAAAACACAAGGAAAATTCTGTCATTGAAATCGTAACAACAGCCTCCCAGATTCCTCAGATCGTAGGTTCAGAATACAAAAAGCATTTGAGTTCTTAGGAGCTAAAAATGTAAATGTTCTTGATATCCATAACCGTGAAGAAGCCAATTCTGATGCTATGGTAGCCAGAGCCAATGCTGCAGACGTCATGATGTTTACCGGGGAGACCAGCTGAGACTGACTTCTATTCTTGGCGGGACAAGATTTCACGATACCATTTTACTGAAATACCAGGAGCAGGATTTTATTTACTCAGGAACTTCCGCAGGTGCCGCCGCCGCTTCAGAGAATATGATCTATCAGGGAAGCAGCTCAGAAGCACTTTTAAAAGGAGAAATAAAAACTACACAGGGGTTAGGTCTTATAGACAATGTGATCATTGATACGCATTTTGTACAAAGAGGCCGAATCGGGCGTCTTTTCCAGGCTGTGGTAAATAATCCGAGAACACTGGGAATAGGTCTTGGAGAAGATACGGGACTTTTCATTCATAATGATGTAATGACGGCTGTAGGTTCAGGACTTGTTATTCTTGTAGATGGAAGGTTCATCAAAGACACCAATCTTACCAACATTAATCTTGGCGAACCGATCTCTATTGATAATTTAACGGTTCATGTGATGTCTATGAATGATCATTACGATCTTACGACAAAAACGCTGACGATTGAGAATTCGCAGTTTAATCCTATCCCTCAGGATAAATAATACAACCCACCTACTTTATATAAACGGAACTTTGTTTCCGTTTTTTTTTTTGTTTATCACCCCGTCAAATTTTTGATTGGACAACTCTCCAATGGAAAAGAATGATGGAAGACACTAATATGAATCAGGGTAATTATATATTTCTTATTCTTTACATGAAATTTCAAAATATTGGAATTAATTAAAATTTATCAGTTACCTTCGTAAGACTATCAATCATTATTTATCAATTATCATCTATATTTATGAAAATCATCATCCACGGCGGTTTTTTCTCAGAGAGTGATCAAAGCCATGAAGTAAAAACAGCTAAACAAAATTCATTAAAAAGTATTGCTCAAAAGGCTTTCGAATATCTTCAAAACCATTCTGCGTTCGATACTGTTGCTTATGCCGTTTCTTTATTGGAAGACGACCCTTTGTACAATGCCGGGATCGGGTCACAGATTCAAAGTGACGGGGTTATCCGTATGAGTGCGGCCATTATGAATGGCGAAACCCAAAAGCTGAGTGGTGTGATCAATATCCAGGATGTAAAAATCCCGTTTTTGTAGCCAAAGACCTGATTGGTGAAGATGACAGAGTTTTAGGCGGTCAAGGTGCCAAAATATATGCTTCAGAACACGGATTTGAAAATTTCTCCACTGAAATTCCACAGCGAAGAAAGGAGTATGAAGCTAAGCTAGCTACCGGAGGAAAAGGAACTGTAGGCTGTGTAGCAATAGATAAAGACGGAAAACTGGCTGTTGCCACTTCTACAGGCGGAAAAGGTTTTGAAATTCCGGGAAGGATCTCAGATTCTGCCACAGTAGCTGGAAATTATGCCAATGCTTACTGTGCGGTGAGCTGTACAGGCGTAGGAGAGGATATTGTAAGTAATGCCACAGCAGCCAAAATCGTGACAAGAGTAACAGACGGAATGAGCCTTGAAAATGCATTCAACAAAACGTTTGATGAACTTAAGACTATTGACGGATTTGCCGGAGCCATCGCTATAGATAAAGAAGGAAATGTATTTCATCAGGACTCCTATCCTACTATGGTTTTCGCCAGTTTTGACGGGAAAAACTTTGAAGTCTTTTCTTAAATTTAACATTTTTTATCATTCGGTTGAATTTTTTTGGCACGTATTTTACATAAGTATTAATAACAAATTTTAATATTAACACCTTAAAAAATAGAAATCATGGGAAACAAAACAAAAGGCTTATTAGCTTTATTAGGTTTAGGTGCTTTAGCGTATTGGAAATATACAAATTCAAGCCCTGAAGATCAGCAGGCTGTAAAAGATAAAATCAATACAGCAAAAGACAACTTTAATAAATGGGGAAATGATCTTAAGAACAAAGCCAATGATGTTGCTTCTCAGGTTCAGAATAAAGTGGACGAAGTGAAGACTAAGGCTGAAGATTCTTTAAGCTAAAAAACAGATAGTTTTTTAACATTCATATATTGAAAAAAAGTCATCGTATATTATTGCGGTGACTTTTTTTATATTTTCAGCGATTAATGTGAAATACAATTCCTGTGGATAGAATAATTTTTCCCTTTATTCGTACATTAGTAGCTATAAAAGCTAAACTTACCTAAATGTTTATACGTTTAGCTCTCAGTTATTTCTTTGTTGCCATTAAAGCAAATACGATCGGGATTTTTTTTTCCAAACTGTGGAATTCTCCATTTTCCTTTTTCAAATTCCTCCACATGCCTGAAACACGGATAAGGTGACCAGTCAAACTCCCGGAAGGTCTCCAGCTGCATCTCTTTTTAACCAGATTATCCAGAACTTCTGCTAAAGAATGGTTCCACATGACGTATTCCTGTACAATAGGAGCAGACTGATCTGCATAGGTTCCTTCATAGGTTTCCACAATCGGCTTTTCATTGAAGTAATTGTAAGCTACTTTTATAAAGTCATCGTCAAACATCCAGACAACCGGATGAAATTCTGCCATGATAAACTGACCGCCAGGCTTCAGAAAATGACTGATCACACCGGCCCATTTTTCAAGATCAGGAAGCCAGCCTATAGTTCCGTAACTTGTATAAACGATGTCAAATTTCTGATTCAGGACATTGGGCAAATTGTATACATCAGAACAGATAAATTCAGTATCGGTACCGCATTGCAGTGCCAGATCTATTGCCGTTTCTATAGCTTTATCTGAAAGATCAATTCCGGTAACTTTTGCTCCCATTCTCGATAATGAAATGGAATCCTGCCCGAAATGGCATTGCAGATGCAGAATTGTTTTTCCTTTTATATCTCCCAGGAGATCCAGTTCTATAGAATTCAGAGAGTTCCTTCCTTTTAAAATTCATCTACAAAATAGAAATCCGACTTCAGGTGCGGTTCTACTTTGGCATTCCATGAGGTTTTATTTATTTCTAAGTAATTTTCCATGAGTTTTGTTTTTTATCAGAATTAAGATCTGCTTCAGGAGTCTATTGATCAAGCAGTTTTTTCTTCTGATTATTAAATTCTTCTTCACTTAAAACACCATTCTCTTTCAACCGTCCCAACTGCTCCAGCTGATCTAAAATGGTGGGTTCAGGTTTAGCCTGAAAATATTCTTTGGGGCGGGCCATGAAATCTCTTACCTTTTCGCAGAATAATTCAGCGTAATATTTGCCTACACCGTCAATTTCCACAATATTATCAGAAGCATGAATATCTATAGATGCCAGTAAGAGTGAGGTTTCATATTGTATTGAGCTTATTTTGTCGTAAGAAAAGTCCTCTACTTTCAGCCCGTACATCAATTCTTTATCTACGAAAATCAGTCGTCTGTCCGTCGCTACCAAAATGATATGATGTTTGGTAATTTTATTTCTGCCTTCAACCAGATAGACAATTTTCTCTTCTGTTGAAAGGATATCCGGAAGTTCACGTATTTCTTTTCTGGCAAAAAAGTAGGATTGATATCCAGCTTTTCAAGCTCGTCTTTGATTTCATCAAGTCTTGATCTACCCATAGTAAATAGTTTATGCACCTAAATTACTATTTCTTGACAAGAAAATAATTGAATCCGGTAAAAATCTTATTCCTGCCCCGGAATGACAACAGAAGTATGCAGACTGTACACTTTCCAGCCTAAATTTTCATAAAGTAATTTCCCTTCTTCTGTGGCGACCAAAAAATTGTTGGTATATCCTTTTGATAAAGCTATTTTCTCAAGTTCTTTAAGCAGAAAGGAAGCAAGACCTTTTCTCTGATGATTTTTTTCGGTAACAATTCTGTCATAAACGGCCAGATCATCGCTCAGTGCAACATAGCCTATTGAAGCCTGTTCTCCGTTTTCAGCAATGATTTTAACCATAAAGGTCGAATTATGCTGTCCATATTCCACCTGATATCCGTCAGCCAGCGTAACTTCAGGGAAGTTCATCGGTTGAAAACAGGTCATCATATAGCCCTGAGACTGAAGTTTCCATCTTTCAGGGATCTTTTCTATGAATTGATTGGGAGAAGCACATACTTTCAGGTATACCCAAGGTTCAGCAATGGAATCAGCAAGCTGAAAGAAATCTTCGTTAAGTTCAGGAAACACATACCTTTCCTTTTGATTTTCATATCCTACGATCACCTTAAATCCAGATTTATATTGTGTCGGAAAAGGTAATTCTCTTGATAAGGACCAGCCTTTGAGCCAGTTTTCCACTATTTCTGCAGATACTTTTTCATGATCAACCTTTTAAAGTGTTATCCCAACTGTTCCAGCAGCTTCTTTTTCTGTTCTGTAAATTCTGCATCTGTCAGAATTCCGTTTTCTCTCAGCCGACCAAGCTTTTCAAGCTGCTCAAAAATAACTTCAGAAGATTTGCTTTTTGCTGTAGTGCTGCCAATTTGTTTTTGAGACTGTTCCACAGGAGAATTATAGATGGTTTTGATTTTGTCATAGAACTTTTCTGCATCCTCTTTATCCATATAGCATTCAAACTCCACTACTCTTTCCTCTAAATGTAATTTGATAATCGGCGACCTCGGATCGGTTACAAAGCTTACAGATCTGATCGTCTCATTGGGATATATATTGATCTTTGCAGATCCAAACATCGATTTTGATACGGAAAGCAGTCTTAAAGGCGTGGCTACCAAAACCCCTGCATCCAGTGTATTAATGAATTGAGCATCTGTTATTGCAATGATTTTTTCATCTTCTGAAATCAGGTAAGGAAGCTCCTTGATCTCCCCTTTGGTAAAGACTGAAAGATTGGCATTCAGTTTTTCCAACTCGTATTTTATCTTTCTCTTTCTGAGTTTGTATACTTCACCTGATATATTCTGTAGTTCAGGTTCTGTAGGTGCAGGAAGTTTTTTTCTGTCTGTACCATTTCCCGGCTCGGTTCTGTCTTCCCTTTCTGCAGCAGACTGTTGATATCACCAATACTGAACATATTCAGATTGTACAGCAGCTCCTGATTGATATTACTTATTTTATCTAAACATTTATTGCATAAAATACCGCCATCCGAAAGTTTATTCGCTCCCAGAAGCGTATCCATAGAGGTTAACTCTGAATTACACAATGAACAATTATTACTCATTTTTTTATTTTTATAATTTATCCAACAGCTTTTTTTTCTGTTCTGCAAATTCTTCTTCTGTTAAAATACCATTTTCCCTAAGCTGCCCAATTTTTCAAGCTTTTCAAATATGACTGCAGCATCTTCTTTTTAATCGTTCCTTGCTGAGGTTTTTCAGACTGCTGGACAGATTGTTGTTGTTGTTGTTGTTGTTGTGCCGATTGGTTTCCGGAATTATACACATAGCCATGAATAGCATCATAAAATATTTTGGCTGAATTTCTGTTATAAAGCTTAAATTCTGCTTTAAAGCTGTCTGTAAAGATTTTCAGTTCAGATGACATCAACCCTGTGCTATGTTGCATTGAAGTGATTTTATAATGTAGAAATTCATTTTCAAATACACCACCAAAGAACTTTTTATCAACAAAAATCACTCTGCTTTCTGTTGAAACTAAAATTCCTTCGAGATTATTATACAGGTATTTTCCTTCTGCAATGGCGATGATCTTCTCATTTTTATCGAGAACATTGACCAGTTCCTTTACTTCACTGTTGACAAAAATGCTGAGTCTGGCATTCAATGCTGCAATCTGATCTTTGATTTCGTCAAGCCTGGTGGGAGATGTTCCGCCTGTAGTAAAGGTAAACTGAAATGAATGAGAAGTCTCCGTGATTACCTGAGCCTGAGGGACTGCAATTTCCACTTCAATTTGTTCCTCATCCTCCTCTACACTTTCCTTCAGTACAATGTCCCTGATCTGCACCAAGCTGTAGCTGGCAAGGTCAGATACAAGATCTTTATTGATATTGGTTGCTTTATTAAGGCATTTATTGCATAAGGTACCTCCGTCCAAGAGTTTATTTTCTCCCAAGAGAGTGTCCATTGATGTTAATGGCAATCCACATAGAGCACAATCCGTGTTCATTTTAATTTTTATGTTTACAAGTTTTTCAAGTAAGATCAGAATGCAAAGTTTATTCCAGCTTTTTCTGTGATTTAAAGCAAATAATTAAAGTTTATCTAATAACTTTTTCTTTTGTTCTGCAAATTCAGAATCAGTCAGTACACCCATTTCTTTAAGTTTACCCAATTTTTCCAACTGTTCAAAAACGGTTCCGGAAGATGGCTGAGGATTGGTGCTATATACATTTTCCTGAGCAAAATCAGGAATAGATTGAGAAAACGCCTGTAAAGGTCTGGAATTCTGTTTTACAGGTTCAGAGTATCTGAAATTTCTGTTAATACCGGTAAATGATCTGCCGTCATTTTTATTATGCAGCTTAAATTCTGCTGCTCCTGCATTGGTATTGATCTTCAGAATCGAATACAAAAGATTTTCAGCATGATCAATGGAAGAAATGCTATGAAGAGGAAATTCATTCTTTACCACTCCACCTAAGAATTTCTTATCGATAAAAGCTACTCTTTTTGGGTCGAAAAAATAATTCCTTCCCGCTTACTCTGAAGATCAATTCCTTCGGCTATGGCTAAGAGTTTTTCATCTCTGTCCAGAATATTAGCCAATTCGTTGACTTCTTCATTTGCTAAAACACTGAGCCTTGCATTCAGCGCTACAATCTGATCTTTGATTTCGTCAAGTCTGGTGGGGGCATCGTAAGCATAAGTACTTCCACCGGCATATTGGGATTCGCCTGGGTTCTGACTGGCATCAATTTTACTTTTAAGGAGCATTCCTGTAATTTCTGCAAAATAAAACTGATCAAGATTATTGAGAAGATCGGGATTGACACGAACTGCTTTTGTAAAGCATTCAACACACAAGTAACCGCCGTCTGCAAGTTTATTTTTCCCTACAACCATATCTGTAGCCGTCAGTGGTGTTCCACATAATGCGCAAATCATATTCATCTGGTTTTTATGTTTAAGAGTTTTATTTGAAACAGGCTGGTCATTCTTCCCTGCTTTTGTTATATCGATCCAAATTACAAATTCTGATCGATTTTCCGTCCTAAAAATATTTAAATCTTGTGATTTTCAAAAAGGTTTTTCTTTTGAATATCAATTTTAAAGTATTTTTGTAATTGCTTGTAAAAATTTCTGCGATACAATCTCTAAAATACCTTCTTTATGATCTTTGTTGAAAATGAATTTGCTCCTTTGAAAACAGTTGTCCTTGCCCAATCAGAATTTGGATATCCCAAAGAACCACGCCCTGAAGATCTTCGTTTTTTGAATCCCGCAGCAGTACTGGAAAACTTTGAAAACAAAGGGAAAGATTACGCTGAAGCATTTCCTGAACTTCAGAAACAATGGGAAAAAGAAAGGAGAATTTAAAAGAAACCCTTGAGAAATACGGTGTAAATGTTGTTCGGCCCCGTAAACTTACTCATACTGAAAAGGAATCGGTAGGAACAGCAGGCTATTCCAATTTCTTTGTAAGAGATCCGTTTTTACCGTGGGAAATTTTGTAGTAGAAGCTTCACTTCGTTTTTTACACAGGAGAAATGAAGTTTTTCCGGTTCGTGATTTGTTCTTACAGTCCGTCTACCCCAGGACTGCTTTTATGTAGCAGTACCACAACCTGAAATTGCTGATCATGAAGATCAAACATTAGGAAAAGGTCCTTTTCTGGAAGGTGGAGATGTTCTGGTTTTAGGAAAACATGTTTTTGTCGGAAATTCTGGCTTAGCATCCAATGATTTAGGAATTCAATGGTTACAAAAACTTGTAAAACCTCAAGGCTATGTTGTGGAGAAGGTAAAACTTCATCCTGATATATTACATCTTGATTGTGCTCTTGGGTTTGTAAAGAAGGATTAATGATTGTTTGCGAAGAAGCGTTTCCTGATGGCATTCCTGCCTCTTTACAAGAATGGAAAAAGATTCCTGTAACCATAGATGAAGCTATGAATCTTGCAACCAATGGCCTTCCTGTATCTCCGGAAGTTTATATTACAGACCCGGCTTTTAAACAGATAGGTGAACAGATAGAGAAAGAAGGTATCAAAGTAGAATATATTGATTTTTCAATAAGCAGAAGCTTCGGAGGTTCTTTCCGATGCAGTACGCAACCGTTATTAAGACATTAGATAAGGTAATTCCTAATAATAAAAAAGACTTAGATTCTGGAGTAATTCAAATATTATCTCTTCCAAACCTAAGTCTTTTTTGCTTTATATTGTTATCCTAAAACTCTTCCAAAGAAACTGTCTTCTGTTCTCCAGCCTCAAGATTTTTAAAGGTAACCGTATGATTTTTAATTTCTTCTTCGCCTAAGAAAACAAGATTTTTAATTCCTTTTTCTCAGCGTAAGTAAATTGTTTGTTGATTTTTGCATTTTCAGGATATAACTCTGCTGAAATTCCTTTGGCCCTCAACTGCATGATCAGTTTTAAAGCTTCCGTAGTTTCTTCACCTCCAAAATTGGCAAACAGATATTCTATCTTAGAAGATGCCTCTTCAGGGAAAAGATTTAATTCTTCCATCACGAGATAAATTCTGTCTAATCCGAATGAAATACCAATTCCCGGAATATTTTTTACTCCAAACACTTCTGTAAGGTTATCGTATCTTCCACCACCACCGATAGATCCCATGGCAACCTCATCTGCTTTTACTTCAAAAATAGCTCCTGTATAATAATCCAGTCCTCTTGCTAAAGTAATATTGAATACAAGATTCTGAATATCAATACCAAGGTTTAAGGATTGTGTAAGTACAAATTCTAACTCTTCTACACCTTTCAGCCCGATCTCATTTCCTGCAAATTTTTCTTTTAACTGCAGGAGGTTTTCCAAAGCATCATCTGACTGGCTGAACAAGAAGTCCAGTTTATCAATAGATTCCTGAGAGATTTCTCTTTCAAGCAGTTCTTTATAACCCCTTCTTTACCGATCTTATCCAGTTTATCCAAAGCTACAGTGAAATCGATCAGCTTGTCTGTGATCCCTGCATATTCAGCTAATCCGGAAAGGATCTTTCTGTTGTTCATATGGATGGTAACAGGCACTTTCAGATCTGCAAATGATTTTAAATACAGCTGAACAAAATCCACTTCCTGCAATAAGCTTTCGCTTCCCACAACATCCGCATCACACTGATAAAATTCTCTGTATCTCCCCTTCTGAGGACGGTCTGCTCTCCATACCGGCTGAATCTGGAAACGCTTGAACGGAAATGTCAGTTTCCCGTGATTCATTGCTACAAATCTTGCAAAAGGTACGGTAAGGTCATAACGAAGGGCTTTATCTGAAATCTGTGAAGTAAGCTTCTGATGACTTTTATTGTCCCAATCTTCCTGATTTACTTTTGAAGTATAATCTCCTGAATTTAATATTTTAAAAATCAAACGGTCTCCTTCTTCTCCGTATTTTCCTGTCAAAGTGGAAAGATTTTCAAAGCTTGGTGTTTCCAATGGCTGAAATCCGAATAATTCAAAATTATTCTGAAGAATATTGATAATATATTTTCTTCTGGAAACTTCCTGTGCTGTAAAATCTCTCGTTCCTTTTGCTAAACTTGGCTTCATTTTATAATGGATCAATGATATTAATTAAAACTTGTTGCTTATCCATATTTGAATAAAACCTTAAACACCTAAGGGAAAGACTTTTCTCTGCTTTATAATTTAAAAATTTAAATTATTTAAACGGATAAGTCCTGCAAAAATAAGGAATTGCAGGGACTTTACATAGTATAAAATAGGTTGAAAAGAAAGAACCGGATCTGATCTGCATATGGTTTTGAACTGGAAAGCCTATCAAAGCTGCTCATGCTATAATAAATTCAAAAGCTGAAGATTTTTCTTCAGCTTTTACTTTCATTGATTTTCACTTTCAAAATCAGACACTTTCAAGAATTTCAAGGATTTCTTCGCCATAATTTTCAATTTTATGTTTTCCAAATCCTTTAATTTCAAGCAGCTCTTCTTTTTTAGCGGGCTTATACTTCGCAACAGACATCAGTTCTTTATTACTTGCTATAAAGTAAGTCGGTAGATTCTGCTCTCTTGCCTTCTCTGATCTCCAGAGTTTCAAAGCATTCAGAATTTCTTCTTCGTCAGAACTCAGCGAGTCATTTTCTGCAGAGTATTTGGCCATCTTTGGTTCTTTGACTGTATTCTTAAGCTGTTTTAACTCGTCAAAATACAATATAACAGACCAATATCGTTCTTCACTCACGAAAGCTGTTTCTACTTTCATGATTTCGTTGGCTTCCAGGAAATCATCCAGCATTTTCTGATCTTTGTAGAGAAATTCTTCAGGAAGTCTTATTTTAAAAACTTTTACTTTCATCATTTGCGTTTTTAGAATTATTTGCCTCCCAATAACAGAATTTCATCTACCCGAATCTCTGTGATATACCTTTTGCACCGTCTTTGTCATCGTACGATCTGTACGTAAGCTTCCCTTCAATGGCAATTTCTTTTCCTTTTGAAACATATTTTTCAAAAATTTCAGCTGTTCTTCCGAACGCAATCAGATTGTGCCATTGTGTTTCTTCCACTTTTTCGCCTTTAGCATTGGTGTAATGATCGCTGGTAGCTAAAGACACACTTGCTTTTACATTTCCATTCTCGAAGTTTACCATTTCAACTTCTTTTCCTGTGTAACCAATTAATGTTACTTTGTTTCTTAGTGACATAACGTTTAAATTTTAAAGATTAATAAATTCAGATAAGAGACGTTCACTGTTTTCTCAAATCTCTGTTGCAAAGTTGCCGATGCCACCACACAATAGTCGGTTATAAACTATTTAAATTCATTTGTAGTCGTTTGTAACCGGATAAACCCAATTGACCACTTTATAATTTCTCTTATGGCATAGTATTTTTTACTTTCAGACAGATATGAATCATAAGATTATATTCTCTAAATTACTTTCTCAATAATTATTTTAAGCTTATTTAATTTCTTTTTAAAAATGGCTTTATACCCTCAAACTTATCCATTTACAAACGGATAATTCCTTATCTTTGTGAAAATTCATTTATGAAAAGGAGATCAATATTTTTGAGTTTCCTCTCAATTTGGGACTTACAAAGAAAGAGCATGAGATAGAGCCCGGCGTTAGAAAGCTTCCGGACTGGCTCAGAAAGTTCGGTTTCCATAAAAGAATTGATCCTGAAAACATTTTCAGAATTAATGCCCCGGAATATGCAATGGATTTTGATGAAGAATCGAAAGTCAGAAATGCAGATCAGATTGTTGAATATGCTAAAAAACAGGCCGAGATTATTCTGGCTCATCACCATAAAAATTCCTTTAACATCTTTCTTGGCGGCGATTGCAGTATTCTGATAGGCAATGCACTTGCTTTAAAAAAACTGGGAAATTTCGGACTTTTCTATCTTGACGGGCATACTGATTTTATTCCGCCTGAACTCTCAGAGACCGGAGGCGCGGCAGGAATGGATCTTGCAATTATTTCAGGAACAGGGCATGATAAATTAACGAATATTGAGGGTCTGAAGCCCTACTTCAGGGAAGAGAACATCTTTTGCTGTGGAAATGCAGAGACAGATGACGAAGAATATGTCAGTCAGATCATCAATTCCAAAGTGCATTATTTCGATATTGAGGCATTAAGGAAAAACGGGTTCAGCAAAACGGCAGAAGATTTTCTGAAAATGATCAATGAAAAAAACTGGACGGCTTTATGATCCATCTCGATGTGGATGTCCTGAAAGACGAGCTGATGCCTGCCGTTGACAGCAGAATGGAAGACGGAATCAGTTATACTGATCTCAAAGACATGCTGAAACCACTCATTAAAAATTCCGGATGTTTTGGTATTGAAATAACCATTCTGGATCCTTATTATGATGAAAACGGATATATACCCAAGCTTTTATAGAAAATCTAATTCAAATTATAAAAAGTAAAGAAGATTAAATGAAGAAGACAATAAAAAGAACGTTCAGAGTCTCAAAATATGTGATCTATAAGGAAACGCTGGTTGATTATAAGGAACATTTCTGGTCTTTTTAGGAGCATTTTTCGGGATCGGAATTATCGCATTCATTCAATCCCATTCTCTGACTGAGACTGAAAATATATTTCTGATCGGTTCTTTCGGTGCATCCAGTGTATTGATCTATGGAGCAATCCAGAGTCCTCTGGCACAACCCAGAAATCTGGTGGGAGGTCATGTTCTTTCAGCTTTGGTAGGGGTTACCGTCTATAAGATCGTCCCTGACATTATCTGGCTCTCGGCACCATTGGCTGTTGCCTTTTCTATTGTGCTGATGCAATATACAAAAACCCTGCATCCTCCGGGAGGTGCTACTGCATTGATTGCGGTAAGTTCAACGGGAAAAATTCCGGAATTAGGGTATTGGTACGTTATCTCTCCGGTTCTTTCGGGGTGTATTATCCTGCTGCTTGTGGCCTTGTTTTTCAACAATATTACGCCTAACAGAAGTTATCCTTCCCACAGCAGGTTTAAAAGACTGTTAAAGAAAAGACATACCCATCACTCCAAATAAATAAAAATGAATTGTCTGGAATGCGGCGAAAAGATCATCGGAAGGTCTGATAAAAAGTTTTGCAATGATGCCTGCCGGAACGCCTACAACAATAAACAGAATAAAGATTCTACGAATCTGATGCGGAATATCAATAACAAACTTCGCAAAAATTACAGAATTCTTGTAGAAACCAACATTGAAGGCAAGACTAAAACAGCCCGCTCTAAACTGGAAGGCCTAGGTTTTGATTTCGATTATTTTACCAGTATTAAGGTTTATAAAAATGGTTCTGAATACAGATTTATTTATAATTATGGCTATAAACTCCTTGAAGAGGATTTTGTGTTGATTGTAAAAAATCAGCCATAGTCTTCTGTATCACACTAAAACTATTATTATGAAAGAAGTTGTTCTGATTACCGGTGCCAGTGGCATGATTGCCCGGGAGCTGGCCGGGAAAATTGAAAATGAATATGAACTGAGATTCCTGACCCGGAAAAAGAAATATGCCAACGAATATGAATGGGATGTAAAGAAAGGAACTCTTGAGGAATCTGCTTTGGAAAATGTTTCTCACATTATTCATCTTGCCGGTGCCAATATTTCTGAGAAACGCTGGACAGCAGAACGGAAGAAAGAATTAATTTCCAGCAGAACAGATTCTGCAGCATTATTACGAAATGCATTGAGCAGGAAAGAAATTAAACTTAAGTCTTTTATTTCAGCTTCAGGAATTAATTTTTATGGCACAGAGACTACAGAAAAGATATATTCTGAAAACGATCTACCCGGCCATGATTTCCTGAGTGAAGTGGTGGTACTCTGGGAAAGGGCTGCTGATCATTTTAAGGAACAAAATCTTGCAGAAAGAGTCGTTAAGATAAGAACTGCGGTTGTTCTTTCTGAAAAAGACGGTGCATTAAAGAAAATGCTCCCTCCTGTTCAATATTACATAGGTTCTCCATTAGGAAGCGGAAACCAATATATGCCATGGATCCACATTGAGGATATTTGCTATATGTATGAATTTGCTTTAAAGAATGTTGATCTCCATGGTGCTTACAATGCTGTTGCACCTCAGCATACTACCAATGCTGATTTCACAAAGAAAATAGCAGAAGTTTTGAATAAACCTTTATTGATGCCCAATGTTCCCGCTTTTATTCTAAAAATGCTGTTTGGAGAGCTTGCCAATGCCATACTGGAAGGCTCACGGGCATCTTCACAGAAAATTCAGGATGCGGGATTTCATTTTAAATTCCCGGATCTGAAAAATGCTTTAAAAGATCTGTTAAAGAATCAATAATTATTAAAAATAAAGAAGTTAAACAACACTATGCAGAATCCTGACATTGATATTGTAAAAACAGAGATCTTATCAGACAACTGGTATACCTTAAATAAAGTTACTTTCACAGTTCACAAAAAGACGGAACCACAGAAACTCAAAGCAGAGAAGCTTATGATCGGGGAAACGGTGCGGTTATCCTGCTTTACAATACCGTTTCCGGTACCATTATTCTGACCAGACAATTCAGACTTCCTACCTACATCAACGGAAATAAAACCGGGATGCTGATTGAAGCCTGTGCTGGACTTTTGGATCGGATAATCCCGAAGACTGTATCAGAAGAGAGACTGAAGAAGAAACAGGCTATAAGATCTCTAAGATTGAAAAGATATTTGAAGCGTATATGTCTCCCGGCTCTGTAACGGAAATTCTTCATTTTTTTATCGCAGAATATTCCAGTGAGATGAAAATTACTGATGGCGGCGGTCTTGAAGAGGAAGGAGAAAATATTGAGGTACTGGAGCTGTCCTTCAATAACGCACTTTCAATGATTGACACCGGAGAAATTAAAGATGCGAAAACGATTATGCTGTTACAGCATTTACGGATTAAAGGAATATTATAGTAAACTGATAAATTTATTTTAACAATGAATAACGAAGAGATTATAGCGCATATAAAACTCGCCATCAATCCTAAATTTCAGGATTGGGTACTCTTTAAAAATGGCACTTATATTATTTTTGATGATATCACAACCGTTAAGGATGTAAAAGATGAAGCCTTGAAACTTATGAAGGAATTCGGGCCGGTATTTGCGGGGAGTTCTGTAGGAGACTTTAATACGATCCATTTACACCTGACTGAAGGCTGGCTGGTTTCCGGGCATGGATACGGTATGTATACTTACGTACACCCATCAGAACTGGATAATGAAATGCCTGATGATCTCGAAATAGGTTTATACGGAAGATCAAAAAGGAATCTGGACGGGCAAAATCCGGAGATTATTCATATTAACAGTCAATATTCTGTATAAAAAAACGAATTAACAAGAGATTAAATCTGTGACTGTAAAAATTATTAAAGTAATTGCCCTGTTTTCAGTTGTTATTTTCAGTATTCTGATGCTGAAAACAATTTCCCAATATACTTCTTTTGAAAAAAACATAGGATTTCTGGCTTTTAAACAGCAGGTTATCAACAATCCATACTGGATGGCTTTCTTCTACATCCACATTTTTTCGATAACACTTTGCCTTCTGGCCGGCTTAACACAGTTTTCGAATCAGTTTCTGAAAGAGAACAGAAATCTGCACAGAATCATTGGTAAAACGTATGTTTATAATATTCTCATCATCAATGTTCCCGCCTGTTTTGTTCTTGGATTATTTTCCAATGGAGGATTTATCGGCATTGCAGGGTTTCTGATACAGGATATTCTCTGGGCTTATTTTACTATTGTTGCAGTACTTTCAATCAAACAGGGTAATATTGGCAGGCATAAGAATTATATGATCTTAAGTTATGCCGTAACCACTACAGCCATTACTTTCCGGCTCATTAAAAATTTGGGTAATTATACGCCAGTTTACACTAGCTTATTAAAAAATAAAGACCATGCTATTTTAGTATGGTCTTTTTCGTATTTTCGGAAAAAATATTAATTATATGTCAAAATTAGTTGTTTTACCAACAGTGGATAATAATACTCAACCAACTTATCATTTAAAATCTGATTATCCTCAAATAAACTTTTCAGAATTTAATGTAAAAAGAGATTATGATCTTGAAGAGAAAACTCTTCAGAAAATTATTCTCAAATTTACATTACAACTGCTTATACTATTTCTGTTGAAAATTCAGAAAGTTTTTGTCGTTTCGATATTGTTTCTCCTTTTGAAGTAAATATACATGCTAAAGATTTTACTAAAGATGATTTTCTAAAAATTTTAGATTATCACACGAAAGATGTAAAAGAATATCTAAAAGACAGAGTTTTAAATTTTCCAAATGGATTAGAGCTTCCTCTAACTTATGTTGATTTAGATGTTAATTTAATTGCTGATACTTTTTATCTGAATATAAATAACTATCAGAATGTAACCCTTTTTTGCGATAGGATTTCCTCCTTTTACATAATAACCAAATGACTTTATAATTAAATGTGTTTGGTTTTTTTCGTTTTTTTCCATAATGCATATATTTTACAACAAATTTAAAACTTGCTAAAATAATACACAAAAGTGTTGATTCTCAGATTAAGATTCTTTATCTTTCTTTTTAGGTTTAAAGTTTAAAACCTTTTTCATATTCAAATCGAATTCCACTAATTTAAGCACATGTTTGCCATCAACTAAAGGAATATTGTCTATGTAAATTATTTCAGTGCCATCGAATGCAAAATATTCATAATTTTTCTTTATATCTTCAACATAAAAATAATCTACACCATCTTTCGTAATGTATCTCACATTTTTTTTCTTTAAGTGCTTCACCTAATGACATAATTCTTTATACTTAGTTCGGACATTTGAATTTGACAACAAATATCTGAATTTTTCTTGGTCTGTGACCTTTCTCAGGTTAAATCTATACACAAATTCATCAACATATTTTTGAAGATGCTTTTTGAAACGTGATTATACATTCCTGAAACACTTCTTTTCAGTATATTCCAACTTCCTTCTATGTTGTTTGTGTGTATATTATTGTCCTGCAAACTTACATACTCTTTTTTAGAATGATCTATAATTCTATGATCGTAATGTTTATTCAATCCATTATAAGCCAACCATTCATCAGTAATAATCGATTGGGTTGTAGGTTTGACATACTTATAAATAAATGGTTGAATACTTTTTCTTTTTGTATCAGGTACAACAAAAGCATTCATTTTACCATTTCTTTGTAGCATTCCCATTACAGGAACCTTATCTTTAAAACTTCGCCCTTGTGAGTGTGGAACCTTCTTGTCTTTATGACGATTCTTATTTTTACCTCCAATAAAAGTTTCATCACATTCTACAATACCTTCAAGTTCATTATTATTCTCAATACCAAAACATGCTCTAATTCTTTGTAACATGAACCATGCTGTTGCTTGTCTCACTCCAATATCTTTTCCTAACTGTATAGAACTAATCCCTTTCTTGTGGGATGTAACAAGCCAAATAGCCATGAACCATTTACGAAGACTAACTTTAGAATTCTCAAACATTGTTCCTGTCTTAACATTAAAATACTTGCCTGTATTCTTGCATCTATATTGATTATTCTTACACTTATATACTTTTGAATTTTCATCAAAAGGACTTACAGGAAGTTTGTTCCATTTCAACATCTCCAAATAATCAATACAATCCTGTTCTGTTGAAAAGGTTTGAGTTAATTCAAATACTGATTTTATGTTGGTGTTAAACATAGGCTATTTAATTACAAAAAATTCATAAACGTGTTCCCAATCATTGTATCTTACATATAGCTTACGATTCTCGTTTACTATTTCTATTATACATCTTCTACCATTTGCATCCATACAGTAGTATTTGCCAATTCCATCTTTATAAATTCCATCAAGAATATCATAAGTCTGGGTTGTATTAGAGTCAACAACTATTCTTTGATCTGAAATATTAACACTAATCAAGACTGAAGCTTTCTTCCAACTTTCCCAATCTGACCACACACTATTTTGATTGACTCTATATGTGTAATAAGTTGTTCTAAGTTTTAAAATTTGTCCAAAAGAAACAACCGATAGCATTAATAAAAAAACTGTCAATAGCTTTTTCATATTATCTTATTTTGCTGTATCAAAAGGATTTTGATTAGCTCCCATAAAGACAGTTCCCATACGTTTATACTTCATTGGCTTACCTGCTACACATACCGAATACATTCCGTTTCCTTTCTGTTCTGAAATTCTAAGAAATACAATATCCTTTTCATCACAGTCATTTTCAACTGCAATATGCTTTCTCAGATCTTCAATTGTAGCATCACCACGTTTTAACCATGACTGAATTTTCTTATCAGGTTTTGGTTCTTGATAACTTTTTGGTAGATCACATTTCTCTGTTTCTTGTGCAAAAATAAGGTTGGTAAAACTAAGCCAACTGTAAGTAATAATTTTTCATAAGTGAATTTGCTAATCCACTCAAACCCAAAGTAGAAATATTTTTGGTTTAAAAAAGAAAGGCGTGGGTTTGTAGACTATAATCCTGTTCTGAGGTTCTGACAAAACCTGCCCCAATGATAAATAGCAACATATACCCACACCATATGGAGTGAGCTTCAGTTACTTTAATCGTGTGGGGCAAAGTGTAGAAACTGTCAGATTTCAGAACCCAGATTAAAATAGCTTAACGCTTTCTGTTGATAAATATTCCTACAAAAATACAAAAATTATACCTTTTTGTCTATATTTAGGGCAAAACTTTAAGCTTATGGACAACGAAAAATTAATTGATACACTAAAAAGACAAGCAAAAATTAATAAACAAATTGAAAAGATACTTAAATCTCTAACTTTAGGTGGAACAAGCCAAGATCTCGATCAATTAAAGGTTTTGATATCATTAAATCAATCTTCATTTGATGAGGTTGAGAAGAGTATAAAGTTCTCTGAGGAATAGCCTTTCCATACATTTTCTATTTCTTTGTGTATGTTTGAATTTTCAAGTGTCCATTTTTCTAAAAAATTAAGAATTACTTTAATTTTCCAATAAGGTTCACCTTGAAATTCTTTTAACAACTCTGTAATTAACATTTCAACTCTTTGTTGTTTTGTATTTTTCATTTTGTAAAATTTAAAATTGTTAATAAAAAAAAAAGACCTACTAATTTAATAGTTGGTCTTTGTTGTTTTTGTTTTGTTTTAATTTTACACCTTCGGTGTAAACTGGCGTATAATTACCAAAATTTGTTCTATAATGAAAAGTATCACGATTATGAGCTTTTCTATGGCATCAATGTCTGGCTGGCCCTTGTGATCAATCTATTGATTGCTTATCTTATTCTCAGAAAAAACCGGTTTCTATCGCTCAAAAGAGAGATTCATAATAAAAATATAGAAGGTAATACATGCTATAACTAAAAAGGACCCAATGAATATTAATGTATTAAACAGTGCTCTATATTGGCTGTCTTTCGTCCATCGATTAAAGAAATTCATAATCAGATAGGAAATTCCGGCAAAAACTACCACAAAAAAGATCGTTAAAATAGTTAATGAGTCCATTTGGTTAATTTATGTAAAACTATTATTTTAAAATTAAAAACTATATAAGAAACACAAAATATTTTCCATCAATGGTTTCAAATCTTTAATGTATATCTCAATTTTTCTTATGAATCAGGCCAAACTTATTTACCGCTCAAAGGAAATATTTGCAGCAAAAATATAAATACTGGCAGACGATACCAGTAGAAATGCCACAATGAATATCACGGTATTAAACAGCACTTCATATTTATGATTTTGGGTCCATTGGTTACAAAAGCGCATAATGACATAAGAAATTGCTCCAAAAACTCCAATTATAAGGAAAAAACACACGAATAGAAAAAGGTAAATCCAGTCAAAATACATAGATTATTTTTTTATTAAAAACGATTATACTAAGATTAAAACACAATACAGCAAACACTCTCCACACTTGTAATGATGGCATGAGTGTTCAAAAACAAATCATTGAGAACTCCTTAATGGTTAGAAAATTTTCCCTATACCTCCATATCGTTTTCCTCGCCAAAAGACTTCCAGTAGTTATATTTTGCAGGGTCTGCAAACTCAGGATCTTCCTTATAGTAATACAGCAGCCTTTCCAATGCGTAAGAATAGGTGAAATATTCCAGGGCTTTTTCGTAATGTTTTATGGCCTTTTTAGAACTTTGTTTCACGCCTAATCCTTCATCATATAAAATTCCATAATAAATATGAGAGTAAGAATCTTCCTGATCTCTTTTTAAATACCGCTGAAGGTTAGCATAATCGTTTTTCCGGTAGTAGATTTCAGACATATTCTGTGAGTTGGGATAGAGTTTTTTTCTGCCTGTTTATAATATTCCAGAGCAGTATCATAGTCTTGCAGCAGATATTCGCCATAGAAATACAGGTTTCCAAGGTTCTGTAAAGCCAATCCGTTTCCAAGCTCTGCAGCTTTCCGGAAACATTTTAATGCTTTTTGACATCCTGCGGATATCCTATCCCCTCCTGATAATGGTACCCCAGATTATTCCATGCATAGGGCTGGTTTTTCTGTGCCGATTTTTCATACAGAAAAAGACCTTTTTCAAGATCATAAAACTCCGGAATATCACGGTCTGTATAGATATATCCCAGCTGCATCATCATCTCTGCATCACCACGATCCGCACCAATAGTATAAAGCCTTACCGCATCTTTGATGTTTCCTTCATTTTGGTATTCAGCCGCCTTTGATCTTAGAGTATCATTATCAAAATAAGCCTCATACCCGGAGCCTACCCTTTCTTTCCATTGGTTATAAAAATTTGTGAAATATTCCAGATCTTTTCCACGGAGATTATAGCGTTGCTTATACAAAGCTCCCATTTTGGCATCAGGAACAGGATGTAAGACCCTGTTGATATCCAGAATAAACATTTCTTCTTTTCTGAAAAGACAAAGTAATTCTTCCTGATATTCTATTCCTTCACAGATATAATCGTATACTTCACCGGCAGTTCCGTCTTATGATCATAATAGAACATGCCTTCACGGGTGGTTATACGAAATGCTTCATGACTGCAGATTTCGATTTTACGGTGGTTTTCAGATAAAGGTAGTAACCATCGGTCTTCAGGAACATTATAAAGACCAGTTCCGGTATGATCCGTAATGATCATTACATCTTTTATCAGATAATTGAAATTACTGACCGCTATATTCTCAATAACATGATCGCTTAATCTGTATACTTTATGTTTTGTATCTAATATCAACCATCTCTTATCTTTTTGTAGGCAAAAGATGACCAGTCGTCCACTTTAAGGATCTTATCGATCTCGGTATCCAGAAGATTTCCATCCGGCTGTATGATGCTATGTTTTTTCTGGAATTTATTGGGCTTGACTGAATAATATCCGTCTGAAACGGGATACAACACGTCTTCAGGATGTTCACCCAAGAAAACACCGTCAAATGTATAATAAGCCCTTTTGGAAGTCCCTACCTTCTTCTGATACAGAAAACCGGAATAATCATGTTCAAATGGCTCCTCCGACTCATTGGCAATAACCTGTTTACCCTCTATATCAATGACAATATATTTCCCTTCTTTTTAGCATTGAAAAGCCCGGTGTACCACAACAGCTCCAGCTCATCATATTCACAGGGAATAACCGTTTCTCCTGTGTAGATGTCGATTAACCCGCTTTTGCTATCTGTTTCTATGATTCCATAACTTCTGTTTTCTATAAAAAGAGAATCAAAGGCTTCGTCATAGGTACATTCCACAAGCACTTTTCCATCATTACTCAGATATCCGAATTTACCGTTTTTCTGTGCTACAGCAATTCCTTCCTCATTAAAAGCAAATATTTCGTCATAGACGGCCGGTATTACTATATTTCCTTTTTATCTTTTAAACCCCAAAGACTGTTTTCCTCAAAAGCTTCTGTAGGATTTTTATACAGCTCATCATTCCAATAGCCGAGACCATACTCTACCCAGTCTGTCTGCAGCATATCCAAAAAGGACTCATAGCCACTTCTGGCAAAGATTTCTTTTTCCAGCCATCCCAGATTCTGCTTAGATATCGCTTTATCATACAGCCTGCTTTTTTCTTTGATCTCCAGCACCCAGTCTTTGGCCTGATCGCTGTGTTTTTCTTCATTCATATTGAAGACATCCCAGGCATCTATCACAAAAGTATCATAAGGAAGTGCATCCAGCATCTCAAACATTTTGTTGACGGGCTCGTAATATGCCTTTTGTAAAGCAACTGATAGTGCTCACCCAATAGCTGATAGAATGATTTCAGCCTTTCTACGCCATTGATCTTATCAAAGTACAGTAGTTTTCCCTTCGATCTCGGCTCACAGGAAAATAGCGGAAGAAACAATTCGGGGATTTCATAATTCCATTCGCCCAGATAATGAGAATATTGTTCTCCTGTTTCTGAATCAACATTATATACGTAAATACGGTGTGCCATATTTTTATTCTTAAATTGTTAAAAACCAAATTTGGAAAACAGTCCCGGTTTCTTCCATGAAGCTTTATATTCATCAGCAACAGGATCATAATCTGAAACCGAACGCACCTGATCCAATATCGTATGGGCTTCTTTTAAATTTCCAGCTTGATAGAATACCACGGCTTTTGCCAGTTCAACACTTTCCATGAGGTCATCATAGCCCCATTCTTCACTATTGTAGATTGCTGTAAATCTGTCTGCCAGCAATAACGTCTGATCTTTATTCTTCAGTTTTTCATAAGCCCGTATTCCATAGCTGAGCCACAACACATAATCTTCGGGATCCATTGCTTTCTCGCATTCAGCATCGTATTGGCTGAATACAGAAGCAGCTTCTGAGTAACTTCCTGAAGAAAATCACTTTTTACGATCATATAAATGGTTTTGGCTTTATCAAAAGCATCTAAAAGGAATTCTTTTTATTAGTGAGATAGTTTTTAGCGGCTAAAGCTACTTTCGCATGGTTCTGCTCCTCATTGTAAATCTGCATCAGGGCATACTGAGGATTGGGTTCCTGAGGAAAACGTTCCGCAACCTGTTCATAATAAGATCTTCTTGTATCCAGATCTTTCGTCTGCAAATCTTCAAACAGAATGCCTTCCAATATATTTTTACCGGCTTCCAAATCCCTGTAATCATAATCATCAATTTCCGTTTTTTCTTTGTTGTGTTGATAGATATAGGTAAGCAGCTCTTCAGTTTCCTGACACACATCCCCGGCTCCCAACAATTCATGAAGTTGAATCCGGCGTGCCTTATAATATAGATTTTTGTAAAAATAATCTTCGGATTCCCCGTAAAGGCTGAAATAGGTGGTAAGTGCCTCTTCTGCTTTCTCATAGTTTCTATCATCCAGTAAGGCGTCAATCCTGACCAGATGAAGTTCCATAAACTCAGAGTATTTAAGTCCTTCGGAAGCGGTTTCAGCAGCAGCCTGATAATTGCCCAGTAAAGAATATTTTATCGCCAGGTTATTGCAGCACATTGCTCTTGTATGCAAATCATTGTGATAATCGCTCTCCCACTCTCCTTTTTCAAAATATCTCCGGAAGGCTTCATAGGCCTGCTCATAAACTCTGCGGCTAACTTCAATCCATGGAAGCTTGTCATGGTCATCCTCCAGTTCATCTATAAATTCATTCATATAAACGCCTTCGTTATAGATGTCTGCCGGATAATCCGCAAACTCAGGAATTTCAGCTGTAACGGTTTTATACAGGTGATATTCCGATTCTGCCTTTCGTCTCCAGGCTGTGGCATTTGAAGATATTGCAATGGCTTTTTCCAATAAAGGAATGGCTTCAGCATAACGTCCGTTTTCGTACAGATAGGTTCCGGCAAAATGATATCCTGAGAAAAGTTCCGGGTAGGTGTTGATAACTTCAAGGGCATGATGATAATAGAAATCCGGAGCCATATTCAGCATATCGCTGTAATTCCGTTCAATGATCAGCTGATAGTAGAAAACGTCGGGATTACTGAATCCATTCTGAATAAGTTCTGCGAAACGCTGATGCCATTCCACCAGTTTTTCATGAATGTATGTAGCGGAATTTGATCCTTTAATTGCTTTGAGCATCATTTTCAGTGAGAGATCCGGAGCATTATTTTCATAGGCAATATCTGCAAGGTTGATGAAATCATATTCATTTATGCTTACAAATGAAGAATGTTCCTGCTCAATAACAGAAACAAGCTCTTCTCCGGAAATCTTTTTTCACGATCCAGAAGATAGATCTTTTGATCCAGAATAATGATATATTCTTATCTTTTTGCTCTCTGTTATCAGCATCTTTCCGGAAATAATATATCCCGGCTTCAAGACTGTTCAGAAGGGCCTGGTTCTCTTCCAGTGATTCGTATATTTTAACCAGAAAATCATATCCATATCCTGCATAGTCAGGATCTTCCAGCATACGTTCCGCATAGCTTATAAATTCATTTTTATTCTCATGAGTAACATGTTTTTTGCTTCTGCCTATCTGCATCAGGGTATATTCATTTTCTAGAGGGTAGCTCAGAATATTGTATAATGCTTTCTGATTGTTGGGATTCAGCTGCAGGATTCTGCGAAGGTAAGGAATAACATGATCTCTGATGGCTTCGTAAATCTCTTCATGCCCTTCATAATAAACAATATCATGATAAGCTACTGCCATTAAAAATAAAACCTCTTCATCTTCAGGATGAGATAATAAATACAGTTCCCCTTCTGCAATACACTGATCCAGATCTCCTCTGTAAAACAGTTGTTGTAATTTATCGTACATTATTAATATTTGCTTTATAATTCAATCGTACATTTCCTGTTTGCCTGTACAAGTTCATGGTTCATACGATGTGGCATGCAAAATATAAAAACAATAGGAAAAACAAACGGCAACCCTTATAAATCCCCGAAACCAGTGAGTAAATAATGCCAACCCGTAGCCGGATTTATAGTTTTTAAGTTTTAATTTTACCGTGAAATAAAAATACAGATTCTTCAATCATAATCAATATGAAAAAATTATTTACAGGACTTTCTCTGGCTTTATCAATGATGGCGGCTGCTCAAAAGCTCCTGCAAAGAAAAGTCTACTGGTTCTGTACAATTACCAGGCCTTTGGATGTAATGTAAAGGGATATTTTGACTCTTCCAAATACAAAAAAGAAGAAATAGACGGTACTTACCAACTTGTACATTCTTTGAACGGATCTCCGTTTTCGTCTCTTACCGTTTTCAATACTGTGAAATTTGACAAAGTGCGTAATAACAGTTCTCCACTTCTGCAACAGGCAGAGAAAGAGTATGAGCAGGGAAAAAGAACACTTAATACTCTAAAAATAATAGACCGCCCCTTATGGAAAAAGCAATATGCAGATGCTGTTCAATTGTTAGAAAATGAATATCAGCTCAGAAAAGAAATCCTTATGGGGTATTCTGATCCTCAATCACTTCAAAAAGTACCTTTTATAATACCTGTAAAGAGTATATAAATGCCATAACTACAACAGATCAACAGAGAATGTATTCAGTATGGAAGAGTTTATCTGAACCTAAAAATGATGAAGAACCCCATTCAAAAAGAAAGGAAGCTTTTAATGCTAAATGGAATGACCAGCGGAAGGATGATTATGCCCTTATGGATCTTATGAATGCTTTCAGTAATTGTGCGAATCATAGCTTCAGATCTAAGGCTGATGAAAACGGTGATCTTTTTAAAGCTTTCGATGAGGTATTTAACCATCTGAAAAGGGATTGCGACCAGCCATAAACTGATCATAAACCTCCTGTTTAAAGCAAAAAATAAAAATTCTCATTAATTGATAAAAATAACTGCATAAAATTGACACATTTCTTTAATTTTCAAATTAAAAGCCTTAATTTTGCACTGAAATTTTAGAAAATTCGGATTCTTTCTACAACTATGTGCATGGACAAAATGATGGTCGGGCTTTCTCTGGCTTTATCTATTAGTATTTCGGGACAAAAAGTCCCCTCAAAAACCACCAATCTGACACCGTACAGCTATCAGACATTCAATTGTGATAACAAAGGATATTTTGACGCCACCAAATATGAAAAAGAGGAAATAGATGGCGTTAATAAACTTTTATATAAATTTAACGGAGTCCATTTCGACACGAATCCTATTTTTAAACTTTCCAGCCTTGAAGACATCCGTAAAAATAAAGACGCTCATCTGGAAAACCTGGAAAAACAGTATCAGGAGAAAAAACAGGAGCTTTACAGCCTTAAAGTTATTGATCTTCCGGTCTGGAAGAAACTGTATGAAAATGCCATTCGCACTTTTGAAAATGAATATGAGCTGAATAAGGAAGAAATTCTTGCTTTTTCTGATCCATCCTCTCTTAAAAACAGCAGATTTTATGAAACCTGCAGAGAATCTATTGATGCCATATCATCTCCGGACAAAGAAAAAATGGTTGCCTCATGGAAAGCTTTTACAGAACTTAAAAGTAAAAACAATGCTGATCCGCAAGGCGTAATGAATCGTTTCAATGCCAAAATGAATGATCCTCAAAGAGAAGATTATGCACTGATCGATATGATTGGCCTAAGCTTCCACAACTGTGCCAACAGCAGCTTCAGACAGAGACCTGAAGAAGAGGAAACGGCTTATAAGGATTTTGACAGAATTTTCATGAAACTGAAAAAGAATTGCGATGTCCCGTAAAGAATAAAATAAAGAGTATATAGCATCCGGTTTGGGTGCTTTTTTTTTGAAATTTTAGTAATTATACATGTTTTCAGACCTAGAAAATTTCACTTTATAACATAACAAAAAGCATTGATATTCTGCAAGATAAACCATCTGTTTACTTTATATAAAAGTATGGTGATAGCAGATTTATAATCAAAATTACGGGATGAAAAAGTACACCCCGTAACAGATTATTGATTTACGTGCCCATCTTGCTTGAACCTTAAGGTACAATAACACCAAATTTTTTCCATGTATTGAGTGTGGAATCTATACAGATCCATCCCATATGTTCAATAGGCTGAAAAACATCTACAATGTCCCCTTTCACATTTAAATTATTGGTACCGGAAGGTAGCGGGCACATTGCGATCACTCTTACCAAAGGATTTTGTTCAGAATCGTAAGCATAAACATAGCCAAGGTTCACCCTGTTTACAATATTTACATCAAGAGAATGTGTAATACCTGTAGCTTCATTATCACTGAAGCGGTTATTGATTCCGACAATTGCCAAACGCTGAGCCTCCCATCTTGAAATATCCAATGCAAGTTTACAATTTCTGAATTCATTATGATCAACAGTATTAATGATTCCGAAGGTACGATGAGGGAAATTTTCAACACTATTACCTGCTTCTCTGAAAGAGACAATTCCTTTATTTAAATTGATAAATTTGTTATGCATTATAGACGGTTTCAAAAGTAGAAGTCCATACATATCTAAAGAAACGCCCCTATTATTCTGAGCTTTATCAGTTGATGAAAATGTATTGTCGGTTATTGAAATTCCACCAATACATTTAGTATCGGACTGGGTTTCGGTATAAAAACACGATCCTGTATCAATGGTTACAATATTCCCCGATATGTTTATTTTTTCAATATAATTATTGGGAGCTGAGGCATGTAAAGATATTGCAGAGACATCCCCGTTGATAATGTTATTGCATACATTTACATTGGATATTCCTCTGTCAGAATTTTGTACTGAAAGACGTATGGCCCCGTCACGATAATGATCTATTTTGTTACCTTCTATAACAATATTGTTCATTCCTCTTACACACTCAATGGCAAAAGCTTCATATGTGCCTGTTTTTGTACCATTGAGATCATACCCGGAATATGATATAATATTATCAGATACTACACCGCCCAATGTATTTTCAAGTTTTATCCCCGAACAATAGTTTGAAATATCTCCCCGCCCGCAATAAAGAATGGTATTGCCTGATATAATATCATCGCCGGTTCCAGCTACGGTTTCTTTATTATCGGTTCCCCGAAGATAAAATCCATGACGTGCTGTATTGCCAATTATATTACCGGTGGCTATCATCCGGCTAATGCCTCCCGCATAATGTACTAATATCCCATGTCTTCCCAGAGGGTCAGAATTGGTTGCCCATCTGTTTTTGATGTGAATATTTCCTGATACAATATGATCAGACATTTTATTGATATCAGTATTATTAAAGAAAATATCTTTTCCACCCGATGCAAGAGATATAAAAATATCTGAATTTGAATAACTGGTATTATTTGTAAAAATACAGTTCCCGCTAATAGTTCCTGCCCCAATATCTATAAAACCGAAATTTGAATCATCAAAGTAATTATTTTCAATTCTTGCTCCCTGTGTTTCCTGAATGGTTATAATCCCACATGCAGCATTATGATCCAATGCTTTAAAGTTGTAAAATGAATTTCCTGAGACGAAAATATCCTGAACACGCCAAAAATAAAGACAGCAGCTACTGTTTGTGTTACTTACCAGCTTAGCTCCTGTTCCGTGAAATGTATTGTCTCTTACTACCGTATTATTCCCTGCGGCTATATAGCAGTTTTGGTAATTTGTGATATAAACGGTACATCCTTCCAAGATCCCGTTATCAGGTATATTAATGGCACGACCTATTTTCATTTTACCGGATCCCTGTCCGGATATTTTCGAGAACTTATTAAAAATTTTATTTACCTTATCAGTATCGTCAGCAGTACCATTTATTCCATAATACATGGGATGAACTCCCTCTTTGAAATGATGCTCCAACTTTATGCTCTGCATGTTACCCATGGAATCTGTGTAGTCTACATTAAAAATGCTCCCATCATCCGGTGCATCCGGGGTATTGGTTAAATAATATTCTATCGGAGCAGGGGTATCTCCTTTCATATCATATCCCAATAATAACACCCCGAATATACTCCTGACTTAAGGTCTGAAATTTCAGCCGGAGTTAATAAATAAAGTTGTGAAACTGTTTCTTTAATTAGTAAATTGCTCATAATTTTTTTTTTTTTACGAAATTTACATACAAATCTTAATGAGGTATAGTAAAAATGAACTTATGACCTGTCTTTTCAGTAGTTTTTACTTTGTTGAATACTCATGACAGCATCCTGCAACTTATCAAATAAATTAATAATGAATACGTTACGGTTATTTCAATTAAATTCCTTAATTTTGCACCCCGAAAATAAGGATTAGAGATATGAAAAAAATTGGTGAGCACAGAACGCTTCTTGGGGTAGACAAAATGTTACTTTAAAAGAATTGAAAACAATTTACAGAAATGCGATGAAAGACACGCATCCTGATAAATTCATCAATGATGAAGCCGGAAAACTGGAAGCGGAAGAAAAAAGTAAATCTGTGATTGAAGCCTATCATTTTCTGGTAAGCATTAATCCTGAAACACAGGAAAAACAAAAAGAATATATACGAAACCATTACAAAGTCTAATATTCAGGATTTTTATCTTGAAAAATCAATTTTGACCGTTCAGCATTTGAATGGAATGATGTATGAATACATCGGTGTTCCAAAAACACCTATATCAAAATGATCAATGCTGACTCCCAAGCCGTTTTGCAAGAAGGCATATCTATGGAAACTTTGTCTATAGAAAGTCTGGGGAAGCGATGGCAGATTAATTTTTTCTTTACATACAATAAAAGGACTTTCAGATTAAACCGAAAGTCTTTTTTGTTTTTCAGATAGATTAATAAGCTGTTAATTTATTATATCACCTTCATTATCTTTTAATTTTTCCTGAAACTTTTGAAGTTCTTCAGCGGTTGGCCTCAGCCAGTCTGTTGCTTCCCCGATAATCTTCAATGGGGATTCGGAACGATAGGAACGGGTTGGGTTTCCCGGAAATTTTTTATCTGTAAGATTGGGATCATTTTCATAAGAACCTGTAGGCTCAATGATGTACACCCGTTCACGCCCGGTTCCTTTTGCCAAAGCAGCAGCAAGACCGGCACCATTCACTAAAGCTGTAAAATAAATATGATTCATTCTGAGTTCAGATTTATAGTTGGAATTACTTCCTGCCGTCAGTAAATCTCCAATTTTCAGATCTGCTTTTGTACCATGATAAAAAGGACCTTTGTCTGAGGGATGGTTCTTCAATTGCATGGCCAGTTCAAAGTTATCTTTTGCTTTCTCTGTTTCACCCATCTCTTCATAGCATTTGGAGATGTTCAGATAAATAGCAGGAAAAGCACTCTTCACCGTATCATCATTTATTTTTTGGCCCAATTGCAATGTGGTTTCAAGCCATTTTAATCTGTCTGAAACCGTTTTCTGATGTCTGGATATGTAATGAGCCGTGAGAAATTTTTCAAGATCATCAGTCGCTTCCTGCCAGCCTTGCTGAAACAACTGTAAAGCTTCCTCAGGATGCCCCTGTTCTTCCATACTCATCCCCTGAAGACAAAGCTTAACAACCTTATTGAATGGTGAAAATTCCATATTTTTATTTTTTTAACCTAGATGCTGCAAACTTACATAATTTAATTCAGTCCGGAATATAAGCATATCGCAATGAAAAAGCCGCATCCAGGAATATGGAACGGCTTAGATAGAAGATTGCAGTACACAATTATTAAACTCAAAAATATTGGTTATTTCTGAATCTGTTTATGATTACAAACATAAGATCCGGTTATGAAAATAAAAAGCGCCTCAGAAAATCTGAAGCGCTTTCGATTAATTAAAGGTATATGATATTTTATTTGTCTAAATGCTTAGGTGTAAATCCGTCTTCATTCAGTTCTCTGTGTACATAGTCTGCCTTCATTTCAGCTTCGTAGTCTACTTTATTATCTTTACCCATTCTGCGCAGAATAGAATCAAATAATGAATATACTACCGGTACAATGATCAATGTAAGGAATAGAGACGATGTCAGACCACCGATTACTACCCATGCAAGACCTTTGTTCATCTCTGCTCCGGCTCCTGTTGCCAATGCAATCGGTAACATACCGAAGATCATCGCAATAGTTGTCATCAGGATCGGACGAAGACGGGCGTGGTTGGCCTGAATCAATGCATCATGAGTACTTGCTCCCGCCTCTTTTCTTGCGTTGGTAAAGTCTACGATCATAATCGCATTCTTCGCAACAAGACCAATCAACATGATCATCCCCAGCATTGTAAAGATATTCAATGAATTCGCAGTCAAGGCAAGAATTACCATTACCCCGATCATCGCCAGCGGAATAGAGAACAATACCACGAATGGATATACGAAACTGTCATATAACGATACCATTACCAGGTATACCAATACGATAGCCGCCAATAATGCAATTCCTAAAGTACCGAAACCTTCCTGCTGGTTTTCCATATCACCACTCCAGATGTAATCAACACCCACAGGTTTTTTATCATTCATGAATTTAGCAGCCCATTCGTTCGCTACATCTCCTACCGGTCTACCTACTGCTTTAGCTCTTACTTTTACAGAAGGAGATTTATCTCTACGCTCAAGCAAACTTGGCCCTGAACCCATTTTTACCTCAGCAAACTGGCTCAGACGAACCTGCTGACCCTGAGTGTTTGTAAAGATCAGGTTTTTAACATCATCAATAGATTGTCTGTTGACATCCCCAAAACGGATGTTGATATCATATTCATATTCTCCGGCTCTGAATTTCCCGTCTGTGTTTCCGTTGAATGCAGTCTGCATCGTTTGTCCTACACTTGAAAGGTTTAAGCCTAAAGAAGCCATTTTATCTCTGTCTATCGTCACCTGTACTTCCGGGTTACCAGAGTCTGTTGACAATTCAGCATCTACTGCTCCAGGAACTTTTTCAACAATTCTAAAATTCTTGTTGCCTCTTTTACAGCAATTGCATTATCAGGAGCCGTCACTACCATTTCGATCGGCGCATTCTCAGCACCCATAATCCCGATTGGAGCTGTTTTGAACTCTACTCCTGTAAATTTCTCTTCTAAAGCTCTTTTTACTTTTGCAGCTTTGATGTTGGTACTTTCAGAACGTTCAGATTTGTCTGTTAAGTTTACCTGAACTTCAGACTGGTATGTTGTTGCCTGTGCTCCACCAAAACCTGTAGACTGCTGTCCTACTGTTGTAATAAGGTCTACAACATCTTTATCGTTTCTTAAAAACTTTTCAACTTCTAATGTCAGCTGGTTTGTTTTTTCAACGGTTGCATCTTTTGAAAGCTCCATTTGTACCAGGAACTGACCACGGTCGATTGGTGGGAAGAATTCACCTCCGATGAATCCGAAGATTACCAAAGAGAATGAACTGATCAGAATAATGAAGGTGATCACAACTGTAGAAATTCTTCTTAAAGTTGTTTTAAGACACCATTCAAGGATGTCTGTAACCCAGTGTGTAAATCTGTCAATTAAACCTTCAAACCAAAGGATGAATTTCTCGAACCAGTTTTTACCGGTCAGGTGCTCAAGTTTACCAAATCTTGATGATAACCAAGGAATGATGGTAAATGAAGCCAGCAAGGATAATAAGGTTGCAATAACCACCGTGACGCAGAACTGTGCCAGGATGTTTGCTACAAGCCCTGAGCTCATCGCAATCGGTAAGAATACCACCACAATTACCAAGGTAATCGCAGCAACGGTAAATCCGATCTCAGAGGCACCGTCATAAGCTGCTCTGATCTTGCTTTTACCCATCTCCATGTGACGGTAAATATTTTCCAGTACAACGATCGCATCATCCACCAGGATTCCTACCACAAGGGACAGTCCCAGTAAACTCATCAGGTTCAAAGTATAGCCCATCAGGTTCATTCCAATGAATGCCGCTACCAATGATGCCGGGATAGAAACCATTACGATAAATGCGTTTCTGATACTGTGAAGGAATAGTAGCATTACAATTGCCACGAGGATAATCGCTAAGAATAAGTCGAAAATAACGTGGTTGGCAGATTCAAGGGTAAATTCAGTCGTATCGTTTACGATTTTTACTTTTACTCCCTGAACTTTGTACGCTTCCTCTACAGTCTTGATGGTTTTCTGAACACTTTCAGATACAGCCACCGCATTGGCGTCAGACTGCTTTTTCACCTGCATCAGGATGGTAGGAAACTGGTTGAATCTCGCTACTTTTTCTACGTCTTTCTGAGAGTCGAAAACGGTTGCAATATCAGATAAACGTACCTGTGCTCCATTTTTATTGGAAACCACAAGGTTGTTCATTTCCTCAGTAGATTTATACTTTCCTGAAAGTCTGATTGTAGATTTTGTAGTTCTCGTTTTCAAACTTCCTGTAGGGAAATCAAGGTTTGATGAAAGAATTGCCTGTTGTACATCACCTATTGAAAGCCCATACCCCTGTAATTTTTTCTCATCCAGGTTCACCTGAATTTCTCTTTCCTGTCCACCTACAAGATCTACCTGTGCCACACCGTTTACACGGGAAAAAATGGGTTCTATCTTTTTATCCAGTAAGTCATAAAGATCCTTACTGTTCAGTTTATCGGATGAAATACTCATCGTGATAATCGGAAGGTCATCCAGTGAGAATTTGTTCAGTGACGGTGCTTTTACATCATCAGGAAGGTCTGCCAGAATAGCATTTACCTTTCTCTGCGCATCATTCAAAGCATAGTCTACATCGGCTCCGTCGTTCAGCTGAACCATGATAACCGATAAACTTTATATGAAGAAGATTCTACTTTTTTACGTTTTCCAAAGACCCTACGGCATCCTCAATCTTCCGGGTTACGGAGGTTTCCACCTCTGCAGGCGAAGCTCCAGGGTATACCGTAGAAATGGTTACCATATTGGTTTCAAACTTCGGAATCAATTCGTATCCCATGAGTGTATAACTCAGGATACCTCCCAACGTCAGAATCGTAAATAATACGATTACCAACGAAGGTCTTTTGATCGATATTTCTGCTAACTTCATAAATCTTCTACTTTATAATGTTCACTTTAGATCCATTGTCCAGGTTGATCTGTCCGCTGGTTACTACTTGTTCACCACCGTTCAGTCCGCTCAATACCTGTACTTTGTCTCCGTAAACTTTTCCAATAGTTACTTTGATCAGCTTGGCAACTCCATTTTCAACAACGAATAGCTGCCCTGAACTTACTCCATTTACAAACGCTTCTGCAGGAACTGTCAGCATATTCTGCGTTTCTGCACCGTGGTTTGTGCTGAATTTAGCCGTTGCATACATCCCTGCTTTTAGGTTTCCTCTGTTCTGAACTTCGATTTCAACAGGGAAATTCAAAGAGGCATCACTTTTAGGAGCAATGAATGTAATTCTACCTACGAAAGAATCTTCCGGTAAAACGTTCACTTTAATAGGAACTTCCTGACCCAGCTGAATTTTTCCGATCTGGCTTTCATCCACTAATACCGAAAGTTTCAGGCTGTTGATATTAACGATTTCAAACATTGCCGTTCCCGGAGAAACTACAGTTCCCGGCTCAACCATCTTTTTGTTGATTGTACCGCTGATTCCTGCACGGATGCTTGTATCATTTACTTTTACTCCCTGAGCTTTAACGGCAGCCTGCATATTTTTAAGCTGTAATCTTGAATTGTCAAGCTGTTGTTTGGTAACTCCTCCGGTTTTATATGCATTTTCATAACGCTGGTTATCAATGATCGCATTCTGAAGGTTATTCTGCGCCTGTGTAACGTCAACTTCAATTGCATCTCTTTTGATTGTTGCCAAAACCTGACCTGCCCCTACTCTGGATCCTTCTTTTACCAAAACATTGACAATACGTCCTGAGATTTCTGAAGACTGATTCATTTCCTGTTTAGGAAGGAAAGTTCCGTTTGCAGAATAATCCGTATCAATATTTTCTCTTGTAACCGTTACAATATTTACGTTGATCTTATCTACCTGCTTGGCAACTTCTTTTACTTCCTGGGTCTGCTTTTCTTTGTTACCGGCAATCTTGTAAGCAGCTAAACCTACCAGTACAGCAGCTACGATGATATATATTAAAGTTTTTTCATTTTCGTTTATTATAAGTTTTGTAGTGTGTTTAGTTCACCCTTAGCTTTTATCAGCTTGATCTCAGCCTGTTTGTAATCCAGTAATGCATTGGAATAGTTCTGTTTTGCCTGTGTTAAAGCATTTTCAGAATCCAGTACTTCTGTAAGTGTTGCCAGACCATATTGATAGTTCGATTGGGTATTTTTCTGTACTCTTTCAGCCAGTTCTACATTGTCTTTTGTACTTTGGATATTGATAATGGCATTTTCCATATTGGTAATGGCATTTTTATAATCCAGATCAAGACTCAGCTGTGTTTTCTGAATATCCTGATCAATATCCTGGATATCAATTTCAGCCTGCTGAATTCTTGCTTTTGTAGCTCCACCTGTAAAAATTGGAATATTCACATTCAGGCCTATTGCTGAATAATCACTCCAAAGCACTCCGTTATTCAGTCCATTCGTTAAAGGAAATTTTTCCCCATACCGGCCCAACCATAGCTTGCGGTAAGATTAACGGTAGGATAGAGATAAGCTTCTGTAGCTTTTTTATTGAACTGAAGAAGTTCTCTGTTCTTGTTTAAAACCTTAAGTTCCGTACGGTTTTCAAGGTTTACATTACTCGCAATCAATTCAGGTTTCGGCTCAATTGTCTTTTCTTCAAGTTCGATATCGGTCCCGATAGGAACTCCCATATAGAATTTCAAAGCATTTTTTGAAAGTTCCACTGAATTGATCAATTGCTGCTTGTTTGACCCGATATTAGTAAGCTGTACATTGGTACGGTCCAAATCGATTGATTTTGCCAACCCGTTATCTACAAGGCTTTTAATAACATTTCTTACCTTTTCGGTATTGGTATAGCTTGCTTCTACCGTTTTAAGATTCTCTTCCTGCACAAAAACCTGATAATAGGCCGTTGCTACATTTTCAATAATCTGTTCGTTGGTAAGGTCTGCATTCAGCACATAAAATTCTCTTGTAGTTTTTGCAGCTTTCAATCCTGTAAATACTCTCTGATCGAATAATGCCTGCTGAAGCTGAACAACAGCACTTGAGCTCCAGGGTTGCCCAAGCTGTGCTTTAATTCTTTCACCACCAAATTCAAGCAAAGATTCCTGAATAACCGGGTTGTATGTAAGTCCGGCTGTTGCACTGATCTGTGGAAGAGCCCCGGCTCTGGCCTCATCAATCTTATATTCGGCTTTTTTGATCTGTAAAGCTGCCTTTTTAGCTTCTGCTTTATTCTGAAGTGCCTGTTTGATCGCTTCCTGAAGGGAAACCTGCTGCTGGGCAGACACCGATGAAAAACCGAAAATCATAAATGCTGCAGCTATCCCGATTTTTAGCTTTTTAGCAGTTATACGTTTTCTTTTCATAATTTTATACTTCGTTTATTTTTTATTTAATTTTCAGTCATTATTTTATTTCTAATTGACGAACCATTGTAAGAAATACTTTAACCTTTTTTAATTTTTAAATAATATATTGATAATGATTTCTTTTCTTTCTGAAATAATCTTATCATAATCTTCATCACTGATCATCAGATTCTCCATAAACAGCGGTCTTATAGCACTCGGAAAAACCAACAATGAAACCATGTTCAGGATAAACTGAACGGGAGCCATTTTTTCAATATTTCCCAATTCCATTTCTTTTTCAATATCGCTATACATCTGGTTGAGGATATCTTCTTCAATTTCTCTCTGATGGCAGGTGCCCTTATTGATCTGCGAAACGATATAGGTCTCCAGATAGGGATACTGAAGGCTTGTGGCAAGGCTTCCTTCTATGAACTTGCTAATCTTTTCTTTAAAAGGAGATCAGCATTCTGAATGATCTTTGATTTTTCCTGTTCTACTCTTTGCGCTTCATCAAAGATGATCTGGATAAGTTTATCTCTTGAACGGAAATAATAATTAATAAGGGTCCTGTTCACTCCCGCTTCATCGGCAATCTCCTGCGTAGTAGCATCAAATTTTCCTTTCACAAAGAATAAATTCTTCGCTGTCTCCTTGATCAATTCCTGTGTTTGGTCTTTTTTGCTTGATTTGACATTTTTGTTAAACAAATTTGTGCAAATTTATAGTAAAAAATATTTTTGACAAAATTGTTAAACAAAAAAATTAAACAGAAAAATCATGATATGCATCATGTTTTTGAAATAAGTTCCTGATGATTGAATGCATCAACCTACCTCGCAATAAAAAATATCCGGGGAATTTATAGGTTAAGGTAAAGCTTTAAGAAGACAGGTCAGCAAAGAATCGGCTCGTAATCAAGGATAATAGAAAACGGGCAGAAATTTCTGCCCGTTTTTATTTTTATAATAATTTGATCTTATCTTCAAGAATATCGATGATCTTATCTTTATAAAGTCCGCCGATTGCTTTTTTAAAGTTTTTCTTGCTCATCTGAAGCTCATCTTTGATCTCTTCAGGTGAAGACTTATCAGACACATACAGCAACCCGTAGTTTTCTTCCAGTTTATCCAGAATCTTCTGTTTAAATTCGTCGATATTTTCAAAGCCGTCAGGCTGTAGTGAAACATCTATTTTTCCGTCTTCACGGATTGCCTTGATGTATCCTTTTTCCTCTGATAAAGGATACAGCTTTTTGAAAACATCAGAAGCGTAAATCAAACCAATATATTGCTTATTGATCACCACATTCCAGCCCAGCTCACCTTCGTTCATCATGATCAGATCTACTTTATCTCCTTTTCTGAAAGGAAGATCCTGATACTGAGGATTTCTCTTGAACTTGGTTGTTCCTGTGATCAGCTCCATATCCTCATCTACATAAATGTAAACAAGATATCTTTTGCCTTCAATAATCTTGGTTTTCTGCTGTTTGTAAGGGATAAAAAGATCTTTAATAATTCCCCAGTCCATAAATGCTCCGCTCGGAAGGCTCTGCACACAACTCATAACAGCGAATTCACCTACTTCAGCCAATGGAATTTCCGTAGTAGCCTTAAGTTTATCATCGTCCTGATATACAAAAACTTCAACGTACTCACCCACTTCCTGCTCTTCACGAATGAAGATTTTTGGAAGAAAAGCTTTTTCACCGGATTCTTCATCTGTTAAGATCCATCCTGAATTAATTTTTTCTGAAATTTGTAAATTCTGAGTTTTTCCGAGTTGCATTGATGATAAAATTAGCTGACAAAGGTACGGAAATTTGAAGATTTTAACCTACTGAATATTTTTAAGAATCATTTTATCTTTCAAAAGCCTTTAAAACCTGTACATTTGAATAAAATACCATACCATGAAAAAATATTTTGTTCTCTCCTTCTTTCTTTTCAGCATGATCTCTTATGCACAGCTGTTGGATAAAACAGCCCTTAACATCGGTTACCGCTATACCGGAAGGAATGTTCTGCAGGCAGGCCTGGAGTTCAGAATCGGGGAATCTAATTATAAATCCTTAATTATTGGTCCTTCTGTACTTTACACCCGGATTAATGAGACAGATAAGTTTATTCCGGAAGCTAATATCAACTTTGTTAATAATGGTGTGATGTTTGGGGTTTCCGGCAATCAATATTCGTTGGAGCCCAGGATCGGAATTTCGTTATTCAATGCGCTGTTTCTGAATACGGGATATGCTTTTCCCATTCACAGAGAAAAATATTTTAAAGGAATCACTTTTGGTGTACAGTTCAATATTGCTCCGAAGGGATCTAAATTTTATGACAGGGTAAAGATGATGTAATGTTTAAAATAAAAACTGTGTCTATTCCGATCGGGAAATATACTCCATTACTTCACGTTTGCTGCTTTCAAAATCAAAAGCATCGTATACGACGAAGTACCTGTCTTTATCGGCACAATTACGATACATCGACTTGGCCATTGCTATTTTATTATTATCAAAGCTAAGCGCCTTCACCAAATCTCTTATTTGCACAGCAGTAAACATAGTACTTCGCATTTGCTGTTTGATCATAGCTATTTTACCATCATCAAATTTTTCATTTCTCTGCAGCATATCAAAGAACTGGCGGAAAGAATTATTACTCATAACATTTCCGGAATCCGACCAATCTCCGGGATGATTCCCATATGGATTATTCCAGATGTCATTCCAGTCATTAAACCCATATTGTTCTTTTACAGGATAGGAATCTAATAAATATAATCCTTCATTGGTAAAGAAATCCAGTACCATTCTGCTGTTATTACGAAGCATTAAAGTTGTTCTGTAAATTAAAAAACCGTTTTCATAGATAGAGACAGGCACTCTTCCCGACTGCAAATCAAAAAAGCGGTATTTTCCGGCGGCGTTTGCCATCATCTGATCTCCAACTTCCACGGTAAAGAATCCCTGCTCGGGTATTCTCAGAAACACTTCGGCATATCCATAGTTTCTGTTCCACTGATAATCAGGATTTTTTATTCTATTTTCATTTCCTCTTCTTTGAGGAGTTGTATTATTTCCAGATCTCGGCTGATCAAAAGTTTTATTTCTTTCATCCGGGCTTTTAGAGGTTCTCATTTCTGTAATGGAAGCCTCATTTTTAATAATTCTCCTGCTTTTCCTGCTTGCTGTCCCCATGAACTGATTCCCGCCAAAAGCATCCAACTGATAAAAATCTTTTTCATACATAAAATTTTCAAAAGCATCTCCATTTTCATGCCAAAAGCAGTACAAAAAAGGCTGCTTCAATAAGAAACAGCCTTTAATTTTTTAATATTAAATGATTAAATCTTTTAATCAAATATTACATATGAATAGGTCTCTTTGCCGTAGCATCCAATGCAGCTTCTTTGATAGCCTCTGCATAGGTTGGGTGAGCGTGAGAGCTTCTTGCAATATCTTCAGCGCTTGCACGGAATTCCATAGCAATTACACCTTCTGCGATAAGGTCGGCAGCTCTTGCTCCTACGATGTGCATTCCTAAAACTTCATCTGTTTTTTCGTCTGCAATAATCTTAACAAGACCATCGATATCACCACTTGCACGGCTTCTACCTAAAGCTCTCATTGGGAAAGAACCTACTTTATAAGCTACTCCTTCTTCTTTAAGCTGCTCTTCAGTTTTACCAACTCCTGCAACTTCCGGCCATGTATAAACTACGCCAGGAATCAGGTTATAATTGATGTGAGGTTTTTGTCCTGCTAATGTTTCAGCAACGAAAACTCCTTCTTCTTCAGCTTTGTGCGCAAGCATTGCTCCTTTGATTACGTCACCGATTGCATAGATGTTGGCAACATTGGTCTGAAGGTGATCGTTTACTTTTACTCTTCCTCTTTCATCCAGTTCTACTCCGGCTTTTTCAAGACCAAGACCGTCTGTATAAGGTTTTCTACCAACAGAAACCAAACAGTAATCTCCTTCTACTGTTACTTCTTCTCCTTTTTTATCTTTAGCAGTGATTTTTACAGTATCTCCGTTTCTCTCAACAGCTGAAACTGCTGTAGAAAGCATGAACTTCATACCTTGTTTTTTTAAGAACTTTAGTCAATTCTTTGCTTAAAGCTCCATCCATTCCAGGGATGATTTTATCCATAAATTCAACTACAGTCACCTGAGCACCTAATCTTAAGTATACAGAACCCAGTTCAAGACCGATTACCCCACCTCCGATTACGACTAAATGCTTAGGAATTTCTTTAAGGTTTAAAGCTTCTGTAGAAGTGATCACTCTTTCTTTATCTAAAGTAATGAAAGGCAATGTAGAAGGTTTAGAACCTGTAGCAATGATTGTATATTTAGATTCTACCGTTTCAGAAGAACCGTCATTTTTAGTGATTTTGATCTGAGTAGCAGACTCAAAGCTTCCCACTCCTTCAAAAACCGTGATCTGGTTTTTGTTCATCAGATAGCTGATTCCATCTGTATTCTGTTTGATCACTTCGTTTTTACGTTCGATCATTCTTGCGATATCCGCTTGCGGCTCGTTGATGATGATTCCGTGACCTGCAAAATTGTGTTTTGCATTTTCGAAATGTTCAGAGCTGTCAAGAAGTGCTTTTGACGGAATACATCCAACGTTAAGACAAGTTCCGCCTAAAGTTGAATATTTTTCAATAATTGCTGTTTTGAAACCTAACTGTGCTGCACGGATCGCAGCTACATAACCACCAGGACCGGAACCTATTACGGTAACATCGAATTGACTCATGTTATTGTATGAATTTGTTTATTATTATCTATCTTAATTCTCACAAATTTACATATAAATTACCAAGCACCAAAGTGAGTTTTATCAATTTTAAAAATGATAATTATATGCTTTACTTTTATGAAAAGTATTATTTTATGAACCTGATATTTTCTTCATTCCCTTCCTTCAGGTAGATTGCTGTAAACACAAGTGGTTTTTCAGCGGATGCATTATCAAAATGAAGGATTTTCACATTTTTAGGTTCGTAAAAAGCATCTCCTTCATGAAGTACTACTTTCTCTTGTCCTTCGATCTGAAAAACAGCTTCACCGGAATTGATGATTCCCAAAACTGGGCAGGGGTGCAGATGTTCAGGTGCTCCTTGTCCGGCAGCCATTGTTATTTCCTGAATCTCTGTAGATTTCACTTTCTGATCAAGAGCTGTTTTTAACAATTCTTTTCTTGAGATGGTCTTCTGCTGAGCCGTCATTACAATGGAATTCAGAATAAAAATAACAATGATAAGCGGTTTCATGGATTTGATATTATAAATCAGTTAAATATTACACATTCAATTCTCCCTGTCCGAATTCGCCTGTACTTTCAAAAAATGATCCACCATATACATACCAGTCTAGGCTTTCCAGATATTCGACCGCATTTTCCGGGGTAATCTGTGAACGGTCTTTTTCGATACAATTCCCTTGTACCACCTTCCTGATTTGGAATAATGCTCATATTCCACAAAATAATGAATCCATATTCTCTGGCACAATTTGCACTGCTGAATCGTCACTTCTCCATATCTTCCATTGGTATGATCTATACCTAATTCTGAACTTCTGTATTCAGTATAATTGTGGTCCGGCTTTTCACAAGCGCATCCTATTTTAGGAATCGTTTTCATTGTATCCTCGTTTGAAGCACAAAAATAAGAAAAATGAACCAACCTTAGAGATAATGGTATCGCAAGAACATTGTTTTTGGGAAAGCAGCAAGGTCCTATTTTCTAATAGCATACTTTATAACGCCTCTTACAAAATTACTTCCTTTATATACTGAAACTGTTCTATAATGTCCTTGCATTTCTGTATTACCAGATCCGTGTATTTTTCTTCAATGACAGCCAGCCTGTCATCCAGCCTTGATAAATACTCCTTATTATAAAGATTTCTCCGCTTATTTAAAGGAAAAAAACCGGTTTCTGAAGAAAAATCTTCTATTATCCTGATCTCAAAATCTTCAAATGGCTGAATATAATGAGCCTGATCATATAAATATCCCATTTTCAAACATCCTTCACGAAGGGCAACCTGGCCGGTCACCATCGCAATAGCATTGGAATGCATCTTTTTATATATCTGTTCCGCTTTAATTCGTCAAATTTATTCATCTTATTTGATCAGATCCAACAAAACTTTTTCATATTTATCAAGGATAATATTTTTTGAAAATCGTGATTTAATGGAATTTTTATTGCTTCCCGGTTATAGTTCTGGTGCATGGCATCCATTATTTTACGGGCAAAATCTTCATAATTTTCAATATTGGCAATCTCTCCGTTTATATTATGCTGAATGATTTCGTTGATCCCTCCCGGGCAGTTATTCGCCAGTGAATAAGTTCCGCAGGCTCCGGCTTCTAAAAGTACATTCGGAAAGCCTTCATACCGTGAAGAAAGAATAAAAAGATCGGCATATTTCAGAAACTGATAAGGATTCTCCTGTCTTCCGTGAAAAATCACATTTTTAAGCCCCAGAAGTTCTTTTGTCTGAAATAAAACATCCCTGTCTTTTCCGTCACCTAAAATGTGAAGCAGGATATTTTCATTTTTAAGCCTTGAAAAAACCTTTAACAGATTATCAAAGCCTTTTCTGGCAGACAGATTGCCGATAGCAACTACATTTTTATAATTATACTTGTAGCATTCAGGTTTAAGAGAAATGGCCAGTTTATCATCAATAAAATCAAAATCTACAGGGTTATTGATCTTGACAATTTTTTTCTTCTTAATGTTGAAATTGTCAATCAGGTCTTTCATCATATCATCACTTTGCGCAATGATCCTCTGATAGTTATTATAGAAATTATAAAAGAATTTGATTTCTTTTCTGGTCACGTGCTGGGTAACCACATTGGTTTCCCTTGCAATGAATTTAGTCCTTGGGAAAAGCTTAATAAATAACGATAAGTAAGCATTCACCTCTCCAAAACCGGAAAATACGATATCAGGTTTTCTTCTGTAGATTTCACCTAAAATAGGTTTCAGAGAATGTCTGATCCTATCGGTATTGATATCAATAATTTCGACATCTTTTTCAGAAAATTAAGATATCCGCCTTGTTTACGCAACAGCAAAATCTTGGGTTCAAACCGATCCCTGGAAAGATGATTCGCTATAGTGGTAACAATTCTTTCTGCGCCTCCGGTTTCCAAGTCCGGCAGAATAAATATGACAGATATTTTTTCATCAGTTAAAGTTACTAAAAAGTTTAGTTATAAGTCAAATATTCCTTTTGTCATTACGAGCAGAACGAAGCAATTTCAAAATTGAACAGTAATCTTACAGCCTGGAAAAATGCTGAGCCTCGACTTTTATCGCTCGCTGATTTTGCAGATGACGCAGATGTTTGTGGAAAAATTGATTTGCCAAGCTTTATCTTTGTGAAAATATAGTTGCTAAGAATGCATTTCATAAAAGAAGCTCTTCCATGGAAAAGCTTCTTTTTTTTTTTATTCTTCTATATAAACTAGTTGGCTACGTCGCTGATAAATTTAATTCTCAGCATTCTTACTTCTTCATCAGACAGCTCATCTCCAAATTCATCCAGTAAAATCTTCATACTGTCACTGTCAGATTCATTCATGAATTCCATGAAGCCGTCTACAATATCTTCATCAAAATTGTCTTCAATATAATAGTCGATATTCAGTTTTGTTCCCTGGTAAACGATTCTTTCCATTTCTTTCAGAAGTTCATCCATAGAAAGATTTTTGGCTCTTGCAATATCTTCAAGGTCAATTTTCTTATCGGTACTTTGGATAATGAAAACCTTGTGGCTGGATTTGTTGGCCACCTGTTTCAGTACCATATCCTGGGTACGTTCTATATTGTTGTCTTCAACATAGGTTTTAATGTAATCAGCGAATTCTTTACCATATTTTTTGGCTTTTCCTTCTCCTACTCCATAAATTTTGTTGATTTCATCTACTGTAATCGGGTACTGAACGGTCATATCTTCCAGACTCGGATCCATAAATACGGTGTAAGGCGGAATTCCGTGCTTTTTGGCTACTTTTTCCTTAATTCCTTTAACAGGGTAAACAGCTTCTGGTCTAAACCTCCTCCGGCCTGTTGTTGCAACTGATCACTGTCTGCTTTCGCCTGGGTAAGATCAAATTCTCTGTCTTCCGCAATTAAGAAGGTCTCTTTGGATTTACCGGTTAATACATTTTTTCCTTTCTCTGTAATCTTCAGAACGCCGTATGTCTCAATATCTTTCTGTAAAAAATTCTGAACGGTTGCCTGTCTCAGAATCGTTTTCCAGTAATTGTCTTTTTCTTCTTTCCCGAATCCGAAATGTGAATTTTGCTCAAGTTTATAAGATTTTGTCACTGCAGTTTCTTTTCCCACAATCACAGAAATCAGATCTTTAGACTTGAATTTTTCTCCTGTATCACGGATCAGTTCCAAAGCTTTTTAAGATCAGCCGTTGCATCTTTCAATTTGGGCGGATTGGATGAGTTATCACACATCTTTGCCCCGTCTCCGTTTACCGGATCGAAACTTTCGCCAAAATAATATAAAATGTATTGTCTACGGCTCATTGAGGTTTCAGCATAGCCTACCACTTCATTCAGAAGCTGCAATCCGATTTCTCTTTCGGAAACAGGTTTCTGAGCCAGGAATTTTTCCAGTTTTTCAATATCTTTCGGATCATAGAATGCCAGACAATGGCCTTCGCCGCCATCTCTTCCAGCTCTTCCCGTTTCCTGGTAATAGCTTTCCAGCGATTTGGGGAAATCGTAATGGATCACAAAACGGACATCCGGTTTGTCAATTCCCATCCCGAAGGCAATCGTAGCAACAATCACATCTACTTCTTCCATCAGAAATTTGTCCTGATTGGCAACCCTTATTTTCTGGTCAAGACCAGCATGATAAGGAAGTGCATTGATACCGTTCACCTGCAAAAGCTGGGCAAATTCTTCCACCTTTCTTCTGCTCAGACAGTATACAATTCCTGATTTTCCTTTATGCTGATTGATAAACTTAACGATTTCCTTATCTACATTAATCTTAGGACATACTTCATAATAGAGGTTGGGACGGTTGAAACTTTCTTTAAAGACCAGCGCATTTGTCATTCCCAACGTTTTCTGGATATCATCCTGTACTTTAGGAGTTGCTGTGGCCGTTAATGCAATCACCGGTACATCAGCGATCTTATCTATGATCTGTTTCAGATTTCTGTATTCCGGTCTGAAATCATGCCCCATTCTGAAATACAGTGAGCTTCATCGATAGCAAAGAAGGATATCTTTACTTCCTTCAAAAAGTCCAGGTAATCATCTTTGATCAATGATTCGGGAGCTACATACAGAAGCTTTGTCTTACCGCTTTTGATATCATCAAAAACCTGCTTGGTCTGCGTCTTATTCAATGATGAATTCAATACATGCGCTACCCCATCGTCAGATGAAAGGCCGTTCACTGCATCTACCTGGTTCTTCATCAACGCTATTAAAGGCGAAACGACAATTGCCGTACCTTCCGAAATAAGTGCCGGAAGCTGATAACATAGTGATTTTCCACCTCCTGTAGGCATCAGAACAAAAATATCCTTCCCATTCAATAGGTTGTCTATGATCTGTTCCTGCTGGCCCTTAAATGTAGAAAACCCAAAATACTTTTTCAATTCGCCTGATAAATTGGCTTTTTTGCGCTCATCTAATTTTCTATTGCTAAATTTGCATCTAACCCAAAGTTATAAAATTTCTGCTTAAAATAAAAGCGAACGAATTTATAAAAATAAAATTTATATTAAATATTGTTTTTAAAATATAACGTTTTTTGAAAACTTTTTTGTATACCTTATTGTCATAAAATGGATAGAACCAACATTATATCAATTGCTAAAAGCACATTGGAAATTGAAATTTCGGAATTAGAAAAATTAAAAAACAGAATTGATGACCGGTTTGCCAAGGCTGTAGAGATCATTCATTCAGCAAAAGGTAAGCTCATCGTTGTAGGAATCGGCAAATCTGCCCATGTAGGAAATAAAATTGTAGCAACATTAAATTCAACAGGTACGCCTTCTCAGTTTCTGCATGCTTCAGAAGCTATTCATGGTGATCTGGGCGTGATTCAGAAGCAGGATGTGGTGCTGTGCATCTCCAACTCCGGAAATTCCCTGAAATTGCCAATCTGGTTCCTTATTTAAAAGATTATTCTTCTGCCCTGATCGGAATGACAGGTAATAAAAATAGTAAGCTTGCAGAATTCTCTGAAGTGATTCTGGATACTCACGTTGATGTGGAAGCATGTCCTAATAAACTTGCCCCTACCAGTTCAACAACTATTCAAATGGCATTGGGTGATGCTCTGGCAGTAGCGTTGATGGAACTTAATGATTTCAAAGCTAATGATTTTGCTAAATTTCACCCTGGAGGCAGCTTAGGAAAAAACCTGACTTCCAAAGTAGAGCAGTTCCTTTCTTCCCAGAAACCTCAGGTAACGGAAGATTCTTCCATCAGAGACGTCATTATCTCCATCAGTGCATCAAGCCACGGGATTACCGTAGTAACCAATGAAAACCAGATCATCGGGGTTATCACAGACGGTGACCTGAGAAGAATGCTGATGAAAGGAGAAGACATCAGTAAAGTACTGGCTAAGGATATCATGTCTGCCCATCCACGAACTATTGAGAAGGAAGCATTGGCCAAAGAAGCTATGAAAATCTTAAAAGAAAATAATATCGGACAGCTTGTAGTGACGGAAAACGGGAAGTATTTCGGGATCATAGATCTGCACAAACTGCTGGATGAAGGGATTAACTAATTCTGAGATGCCCTATTTTTTACAAAAACATATTCAGGAGATTATTAATCCTACGGATGATGAATTTGAAATCATTCAAAGTTTTTTTGTGAAAAAGAAATTCAGGAAAAGGCAGTTTCTGATCCAGGAGCATCAGCCTGTACATGAAATTTTCCTGATAGAAAAGGGCATTCTTAAAAGCAGTATTATAGACCGCTCCGGGAAAGAGCATATCCTTCAGTTTGCAGCTTCCAACTGGTGGATTTCAGATTTTGCAGCCTTTTTTAAACAGGAAACCTCATCATTAGCCGTAGACTGTATTGAAGATTCTGAAGTATATGCACTGTCATATGAAGATCTGAATACCCTTTGCAAGAAAGTTCCGGTAATGGAACATTTTTTCAGGGTAAAGTCTAATTTCGGGTATGTGGCTCTGCAACAGAGAATCCTCTCTTTAATGAGTAAATCTGCAAAGGAGCGTTATGAAGATTTCATCAAACAATATCCCGGTTTTACAGATCATATCCCCAAACAGCTTATTGCAAGTTATCTGGGCGTTTCAAGAGAAACATTAAGCAGACTATACTCATAAAGATGTGACCTGGGTCACATCTTTTTTTTGAGGTATGTCCTTATAAAAGTTCCATTAAAAATCTAATCTTTGTACTATAATTTTAAACAACAATACCAATGAAAAAGAAAGCATTAATTGTAGTGACAAGTGTAGAAAAGTATCCTGAGATGGAAAGAGCAACTGGTTTGTGGCTGGGTGAAGCGGTTCATTTTTATGAAAAACTGGAGGAAAAAGGGTATGAAATTGATTTTGTAAGTCCGAAAGGAGGCTATACTCCACTCGATCCTGTTTCCCTGCAAATGTTTGTGCAGCCCGCAGACTGGAAATATTATGCTGATAAAACGTTCAGGAATAAGCTGGGTAATACTTTAGGGCCCAAAGATATCAATGCTAAAGATTATAATGTGATTTATTATACAGGAGGCCATGGTGTAATCTGGGATTTTCCAGACAATAGTGAACTGCAGGAAATCGCCCGTGACATTTATGAAAACGGAGGAATTGTATCATCTGTCTGTCACGGAGCTGTAGGTCTGTTCAACATTACGCTTTCCAACGGAGAAAGTCTGATTAAAGGAAAAACAGTAACAGGCTTTTCAAATTCAGAAGAAATTGCTGCAGAACTGGCAGATCACGTTCCTTTTCTTACTGAAGATGTGCTGAAAAGTAAAGGCGCTCATTATGTAAAAGCTGATCAGGATTTTATTCCTTTTGCAGTTGCTGACGGAAAACTGGTGACGGGACAAAACCCACAATCCGGCGCTGCAGTGGCAGAAAAAGTATTGGAAATTCTTGAAAAATAAAGGATTTAAACCTTAAAAAACGAAGCTGTCTCTTATGTTTGTATTGTAAATAGGAGACAGCATTTTATTATATAAGAGGTCAATTCTATTTTTAATTTTGAATGATCTGTTTTTTAACTGTTTTTTATAGCATTTGTTGATATTATCGTTCTTCTCGCTTTACATTATATGTTATCCAATAATTTTAAATTTCAAACATCAGGCATTTAAGCAAATATTTCATAAATTTGCGCTTTAAAAATTTTATTCTGTGAGTGATGGTAAAGACATGTCCTTTCTTGGGCATATAGGAGAATTAAGAGGACACCTGATCCGTTCTATTATTGCAATCATCATTGCTGCTTTTGCCGTTGGTTTCAATATCAACTGGATCATGGACCATATCTTTTTGGCCCTACAAGAAATGATTTTCCTACGTTCAGGCTTGTCAATCATTTTTCGAGAATGATCTTGGGAGAAGACAGTATTCACCTTCCAAAGGACTTTCCGGTTCGTGTACAGAGATTATATCAGCAGTTCAATGTGATGATGGCTGTTTCTATTTTCGGAGGGATGGTAGCTGCATTTCCTTATATTGTATGGGAATTATGGCGCTTTATCAGCCCTGCTTTACACCCGAGAGAAAAAAGAATTCCATCTATATCATCAATGCAGTCTGGATGCTTTTTATGACAGGAGTACTGTGCGGGTATTTTTAATTCTTCCGTTTGCCGTTAACTTCGGGGTGATTTTTAAGATTTCAGACATTATTGTTCCGCTTTATGATTTAAGTGACTATACCACATTATTTTTACAGGTGGTTTTGGGTATGGGGTAATCTTCCTCTTCCCTATTCTGATCTATTTCCTTACCAGCATCGGAATTCTGACGCCTACTTTTATGAAAACATACCGTCGCCACGCCATCGTTCTGATTATGGTGGTAGCTGCTATTATTACGCCGGCAGATGTTTTAAGTATGCTGATGGCAGCATTTCCGCTCCTTATCTTATACGAATTCAGTATCATGATGTGTACTTTCACTTATAAGAGAGTACAGAAGAGCAATGGTAATCTTCCGGCTGTGCAGGAATCATAAGCTTACAATATTTAATCAAAATCATTCTAAATACAAATGCTGACCTCAAAGGGGTTAGCATTTTTTTATTTTTCAAATCTGATAGGCAGCAGGTTTTTCTTATGGATATTGAAGAATCAGGGTTAATTTTCACTCTTTAGCCATCAGCCTATTAATTTATTTTCTATTTTTGAAAAGATTATTCAATAAAGTTAAAAAATGAAAAAGCTATCATATACACTTTTATTTGCGTCAGGACTTGTTTTCGGGCAGTTTTTTGAAAAAGACAAGGTTTTTACTAAACAGGACACGCTGAAGGGTTCCAATACCTCATACCGTGATTTCTGGGATGTTAAAAATATGACCTTTCCGTGGAACCTGATTTCAAGCAGAAAAGCATTAAAGGGATCAATACAATAAGCTTTGAGATCATTAAAGATGTTACCAATCCTACATTCCAGATTGATTTACAGCAGCCTATGAAAGCGGATAAGATAATCGCAAGCTTTCCTATAGCCAATTATAAGCAGGATAGTGATTTCATTTTCATTACCACCCGTAAAAAGTTTAAAAAGGGAGAAAAGTACACCATTGATGTTACCTATTCCGGAAATCCTACTATTGCTAAAAAAGCGCCATGGGATGGCGGGTGGGTTTTCACTGAAGATGAAAAAGGAAATCCGTGGATGAGTGTTGCCGATGAAGGAATCGGTGCTTCGGTCTGGCTTCCTACCAAAGATATCTGGAGTGATGAACCGGACAATGGTATTGTCATGAAAATTATTACTCCCAATGATCTTGTTGGCGTTGGAAACGGAAGACTGATCGATAAGAAAACAGATGGAGGTAAAACGGCTTATACATGGCAGGTTAAAAACCCGATCAATGCCTACTCTATTATCCCGAATATCGGAAAGTATGTGAATTTTAAGGATACCTTCGATGGAGAAAAAGGAAAACTGGATCTGGATTACTGGGTGCTTGATTATAATTTAGATAAGGCGAAGAAGCATTTTGAGCAGGTAAAACCTATGCTTTCTGCTTTTGAGTATTGGTTCGGTCCTTACCCTTTCTACGAAGACTCTTACAAACTGGTAGATTCCCTTACCTGGGAATGGAGCACCAGAGCAATGTGGCCTATGGTAACAAATATATGAACGGCTACCTCGGAAGAGACCTCTCAGGAACCGGAGTGGGACTGAAATGGGATTTTATCATTATTCATGAGAGCGGGCATGAATGGTTTGCCAATAATATCACAGCCAAAGACCAGGCAGATATGTGGATTCATGAAAGCTTTACCAATTATTCAGAAGTCCTTTTTACAGAAAAATACCTTGATAAAAAATCAGCAGACATCTACGCCATCGGAATCCGTAATATCATAAGCAATGACGTTCCTATTATCGGAAAATACGGGGTAAGAAATGAAGGCAGCGGCGATATGTATCCTAAAGGTGCCAATATGATCCACACTATAAGACAGGTCATCAACAATGATGAAAAATTCAGACAGATCTTAAGAGGGCTGAATAAAGATTTCTATCATCAGACCGTAACTACCCAGCAGGTTGAAAATTATATTTCTTCAAAATCAGGAATTGATTTTTCAAGTGTTTTTGACCAATACCTGAGAACAATAAAGATCCCGACTCTTGAATATACTCAAAATGGAGACAGTCTGAAATTCCGTTATACGGATATTGTAAAGAACCTGAAACTACCGGTAATCATCAATGGTGATCAGACAATAACTCCAACTGAAAGCTGGCAGACTGTGAAACTGAAAAAAATACTCCGGTTGAATGGAATCCTAACTATTATATTCATTATAAGAACGTTCAATAAATAAAACAAGACAAATTTGTATAGAGCAGATTTGTCTTTTTGCTTTTTTACAAAAATTTTAAGAAAAGTTTAATACTCAGGTTCGTAACAAAATGGAAAAAAAAGCAACTATTTAACTATAAGATTTTAAACCTAATGAGAAAAATTGCAATTAGTTTAGGACTTTTCGCTGCTTTTCTGGCGAATGCACAGTCTATCAAAACAACGATTGATCTTGTCAATGTAAAAGATGACAAGGTTGCCGTTACTATGGAGTTTCCGAAAATGAAATCCGGTGATATCAAATTTCACTTTCCAAAAACGGTTCCTGGCACCTATTCTGAAGATGACTACGGAAGATTTATAGAAGGAATCAAATTCTACGATAATAAAGGCAAAGAACTTACCTATACCAAAGTAAATGACAATACCTATTCATTGAAAAACGCCCAGAATCTGACCAAGATTTCTTATCTGGTCAATGACAGTTTTGATGAAGAAATGGATACGTCAAAGCATAAAGCAGTATTTTCTCCGTCAGGAACAGATATTGAGCAGGGAAAAGTATATATGATCAATACCCATGGTTTTATCGGGTATATTGATAATATGCAGGATGTTCCTTATCAGCTGATCGTTCAGAAACCTGCTGATTTCTATGGTACAACCGCTTTGGTAGACCAGGATAAGTCTGAATCTACAGACACCTACACATTGGCCAACTATGCGAAAGTAACTGATTCTCCGCTGATGTATACCAAGCCGGATTATATCACCTTCAATGCAGGAGGAATGGAACTTGTACTTGGAGTATATTCCCCGACAGGAAAATATAAGGCTGCAGATTTTAAAGATAATCTTGAAAAAATGGTCATCGCCCAAAAGAAATTCCTGGGGATATGAATACCAATAAGAAATATGCCATCATGCTTTATCTTGCAGGAGGTGACGGACCAAGGATCAAAGGATTCGGAGCGTTGGAGCACCATGAGTCTACCAGTGTGGTACTTCCTGAAGGAATGCCAAAGCAGGCTATTGACAACACGATCACGGATGTGGTTTCCCATGAGTTCTTCCATACTGTGAACCCTCTGAAAACGCACTCTGAAGAGATTCACTACTTCGATTATGCGGATCCCAAGATGTCTCAGCATCTGTGGATGTACGAGGGCGGAACGGAATATTTTGCGAACCTGTTCCAGATCCAGGAAGGTCTTATAGATAAAGAACATTTCCTTCAGAGAATTGGTGAGAAAATCGCCAACTCAAAGAATTATGACGATACCATGCCGTTCACGGTAATGAGTAAAAATGTATTGAAAGAGCCTTACAAAGATCAGTACAGAAACGTTTATGAAAAAGGCGCTCTTCTGGCAATGTGTCTTGACATCGAATTGAGAAAGCTTTCCAACGGAGAAATGGGGTATCGTGATATGATCAGAAAGCTGTCTCAAAGATTTGGCGAAAACAAGCCTTTCAAAGATGATAAACTGATTGACGAGCTGGTAGCAGTAACCGGATATTCGCAGGTGAAAGATTTCTACAATAAATATATTGCCGGAAACCAGCCTACTCCTTATGCTCAATATCTGAATATGGTAGGAATTGATATTCAGAAACAGGAAAGTAATCCTATCTTCTGGTTTATTAAAGATCCTAACCAAACCGGGTTTGATGAAAAGAACAACGCATTTGCTTTTGATGAAAACTCAGCACTTTCTCCTTTTGCAAAAAGCATAGGCTTTAAAATCACAGACCAGGTTCTTGCTCTGGACGGAAAAAATGTAGATATCAAAAAAATACAGGACTTCATTAGCTATACCCATACCATCAAAGACGGGCAGGAAGTTACGGTAACGATCTTAAGGGACAATGCCGGCAAGAAAGAGAAGATGAACCTTAAAGGAAAGGCAATTCTTGATAAAATGACATTGGAAACGCCTGTATTCAAGGCCAATCCTACTCCGGCAGAACTGAAGCTACAGACTCAGTGGCTGACCGGTAAAAATAAACGGAAAAGCGGGGAAACAATTTCTCCGCTTTTTTATTCCTTGAAATTCAGATTTGAATTCCTCCGGATTCCTAAGCCTTTCTGATGGTGATTCTGAATGTACTTCCCTTTCCTACCTCCGTCTGGGAAATTTTAATATCTCCGTTATGGTATTCATGAATGACCCTTCTCGCTAAAGACAATCCCAGCCCCAGCCTCTTTTTTGGTAGAATATCCGGGTTTAAAAGCATTTCTGGCCTGCTGTTTTGTCATTCCGCTTCCCGTATCTTTCACCTCAACCAGAATATTCTTGTTTCTTTCAAAGACAGACAGCACAATGGTCCCCTCACCTTTCATGGCATCCACAGCATTTTTAACAAGGTTTTCGATCACCCAGCTCATCAGGATTTTATTATGGGGAACCAGAAGCGTATAGGTTGGTAGATGCAGGGTAAAATTGATCTTCCTTGATATTCTTGTTTTTAAATAATCAAAATTTTCCTGAATCGTTTCATTGAAGTTCATATCATTGAGCTCAGGAACAGAACCTATTTTTGAAAATCTTTCAGAAATAGTTCTCAGTCTTTCAATGTCTTTTTCAATCTCATGCACTCCTTCAGAGTCCGGATTATCCAGTTTCATGATTTCCATCCAGCCTATCATTGAAGAAAGAGGAGTCCCGATCTGGTGGGCTGTTTCTTTAGCCAAACCTGCCCAGAGATATCCTTCATCTGTTTTTTTTATTGTTCTGAAAAACCAGAAAGAAAAGCCAAAATAGCAGGATAAACAGTCCTAAAATATAGGGTGAATACCGAAGATTATTAAGCAGTCGTGAGTTGTCATAATATACGAACTGGTTATTACCATCGGGAACCTTGATTTCTATGGGATCATAATTTTTTCCATATTCCGCATCAGGTCCTGAAGTTTTTCAGGGTCTTTTATTGTGCTTTCAGGAATATTACGGTAATACCCCAGGTCTAGGATCGGGTTTTTGTATTTATCGGTTACAATAAACGGAATGGTATTATTAATATTAAGGATATCCGGAAGCAGATCCAGGACATCCGTATCCGGGGTTTTGACCTCCTGCTGTATCCTGATCGCCTTGGAAAGGAGACTGATCCTTTGATCTCTTCTTTTCTGAGGAAATTGATCAGCGATGTGGAAGCCACTACAATGGCAATTACCAAAGTAGTCATGACAACAAAAATGATCCAGTTATTCAGCCTGGTGAGTATTGATTTCCTCAAGTTCTTTATTTTAAAACGTTCAGGATCTTTTGCAGCTCTGTATTGCCGCTTCCCTGATAGTTGTTGATAATAATTGAAAACACGTATTTTTTACCGTCTTTTGCCGTATGATAGCCTGCGAAAGATTTAGTATCCCTCATGGTACCGCTCTTCATTTTCATTCCGTTATCCTGCACCGGAAAACCATCATAGTACGCTTCAAACCATGATTGCTTTTTAGCATATAAAAGTGCCTGTACTTCAGCTTTTGCCGATGCGTAATTCTGTGGAGAGAGCCCGCTTCCGTCTGCAAAGTTGATCATATTCGGATTGATTCCTTTTGATTTCCAGAATTCTTTCAGATAAGAGACTCCGCTTTTGAAGCCGGGGTTTCCTTTTTCTCTTTTCCTAAGGTTTTGATTAAAGTTTCCCCATAAAGGTTGATACTTTTTCTCAGAAACCAGTAAACAATTTTATCCAGAGTAGGAGACTTGTAGGTAAGAATGATATTATTTTTCGGGGCTTCCAGTGCTTTTTCCCTTCTATTTCCAATTGAGAATTCGTCACTGCTTTCCCAGAAAGTTCAATTCCGGATTCTTTCAGCCATTGTTTTACTTCTGCAGCCAGCTGTAATGGAGGGTTGGGTGTAGCCCCGATACCGTCACCGTTTTCCCAGCCGGCAGCATCCCGTTGATCAGGGCAACATCAGAATGCGGGGCGGTAAAGATCAGGCTCTGGTCTGAGCTTCCACCGGTCTTCAGGTCATTTAACCATTGTACACCTTCTAAAGGATAGGAAAAACTTTTAAAATCAGTTCCGTTGATGTTGATATCAAACTGATTTTCCTCCAGTTGATTCCCCAGACTCCTGCACCGTAATAATTACCAAGATCATCCCATGGCCATCCTCCTGGAATTGTCTGATGATCAAAATACGAATCATCAATCACCAGGTCTCCCGATATTTTTGTAATTCCTGATTTTTTTACGGCTTCTATCAGCTTGTTTTTAAAATTTTCGGGCTTATAAGCATCATACCGCCAGCTTCCCAGGGTAGGATCTCCATTGGAGCTGATAAAAAGGTTTCCGTTCAAGGTACCGGCTGATATGCTTCCCGAATAGCTTGATGTAGTAGTATAGGTATACTCTTTTCCCAGAACTTCAAGGGCAGCTCCTGCAGTAAAGATTTTCTGGGTAGAAGCTGTAGAAAGCCCTTTGCTTCCTGATACTCATAAATAAAGTTCCCATTTTCATCTGAAACATAAAATGACAGATTAGAGGAAATGGTTCCCGAAGAATCCATCAGGTCTTTGGTTACCTTATCTAATTTCTGGGCGATATTCTGGGCAGAAACAACCTGTACGGAAAGGATGAATCCTGCAAGTGTTTTCTTCATTACTTTGTCTTTTGGTTCTTAACTTTATTAGTGGCCTGCATTCACAAAGCCAATCCGTATGAACGATTTCTTCGTATTTATATTTAAAATCTAATCAAATATACTTAAAATAAAAGCTATTCATATTCTTCCAGATCATCTGAAGTAAAAAGGATCTTGTGATCCGGAACTCTCTCAAATGAACGGTCGTATTTAAAATACTTCTCATAATCGCTTTCGTCTATAAAAGCATCTATCTGACAGGTCTTTATATAATCTGTTTCTCCTTCATAATCATCTCTGTGGAACTGACTTGCCCCCATGGCTCGTTACCGCAACGTAAACAATATTTATGATGAAGTGCTTTGTAACCACATATTTCACAATTTTCCAGGCTCTGGAACAAATCTGAAATTTCGTTTTGAATATCCTGCTGAAACAAGTCCAAAGGAAGAGTCTTCAAAAGCAGATAATAGTTCGGTTCGTGCCATGAAAAACTGAAAGGCTCACTGGTGTTTACAGATTCCTTTGTGTAAAGCTTTAATTCCTGAAGATCGGATTCTGCTTCTACTTTAGCGAGATCTTTAATATTGAGGATGGTTTTCTTCTTATACTTTACATTCAGTTCCTCATCAATTTCTATCACGGATTTTTGGTCAAGAAAATGGTTCAGGCATAAAGTGGTCTGCCAGGAATCCACAGTTCTCATTTTACCTTCACTGCCGCATATCTCACAGGTCTTCTGAGATAATTCCGAGTATTTTTCTGTAATCTTCTGAAGTGTAGTATTCAGATTTTTATCTTCAGAATATATATTGCAGCACAGCTCCCGAAATCTTCTTTCCCAAAAACATCTTTTTCAAGATTCCAGCCTCCTATGGCAAATTCAAACAGCATTTGTCTGATAATTCCCTCCCAACCCGTACTGTTGACGGAGAAATTCTTAAGATTACGCTCTATAAAACGGTCAATATCTTCTTTCTTCATTATAGTGGGCTTCCGCTTTCTATTTCGTAAGGTTCTTTATCTTTCTCAAAGATCCTGGTCAGTTCGCTTCCTTCCACGGTAATGGTGTCCCCTATTCTCCTGATCCAGTTTCCTTCTCTAAGTCCTACAACCTTGATGTCATTCTGGGTAAGGAATTCCATGATACGGGTTTCTCTGGTTTCTCCATTGTGTTTCAGATCCGGATTAGGATCAAGATAATGCGGATTGAGATTGAACGGAACCAATCCCATACAATCGAAGCTTGGAGGATAAACGATAGGCATATCATTCGTGGTTTTCATATTTTGCCCTCCGATATTACTTCCTGCACTGCATCCCAGGTAAGGTTTTCCTTTTTCTACGTTTTCTTTTAAAACAGACATCAGCCCTTCTTCGTGTAATGTTTTAACCAGCAAAAATGTATTTCCGCCACCAGTAAAATATCCCTTTGCCTGATCTAAAGCCTCTTTTTTATTTTCAAATTCATGAAGTCCTTTCACTTTGATATTGATGGTTTCAAAAAGAACGTGCTTTCGCCGTGTAATCATCGTGGAAATCCCACCGGGTCTTGCAAAAGGAATAAAAACGATTTCGTCAATTCCTGCATATAACCGGATGAGTTGTTCTCTTAGGTATTCTAAATATTCTCCACCGAAAAGTGTAGATGTTGAGGCCAGTATAATGTTCATACAATAAAATTATAGGGTTGATCAAAAAGTTGAAGTACAAAGATAGACCCCAAACTTCAACGAATCAAAAATTACATTAAAAAAGTACGGATCCCGTTAATATTTTCTAAAAAACTTAAATCCTCTAAAATTTGGACTTTTCTGGAATTATAATTGAATTTTAGAATTCAAGAATTTTTAAATATAAGAATATGAAAATGGCTAACGTTAATATTAAAAATCTATTTTTAGGTTTAACACTTGTAGGAGCTGCAAGTTTTGCAAACGCACAAACGACTCAGACAGACACTGTAAATAAAACAGCTACTACGGCTGCTGTAAACCAAACAGGTAATCCGACAATTGAAGGTCTTAAGAAACAAATTGAGGCTAACCCGAAAGACACAGAATCATTGGCAAAACTGGCTGCAGCTTATCAGGAAGCTTCAGATTGGACCAATGCTATTGACACGTGGAAAAAATATCAGCACTGCTTCCGGACTGGGCTCCATCGTACACAGCCAGGCTTATGCCTATCAGTCTGCTAAAGATGATGCCAATGCAAAAATCGCTTATGAAAAATATATTGCGACGGTAAAACCGGAAGAAGTGGAACAAAATAAAAGAATCTGGCTTACGCCTATTTCTATATTGCTTTTGCAGAACAGCAAAGTGATCCTGCCAAAGCAAAAGAGCATATTGCCAAGTCTATTCAGTATGATCCAACCAATCAGGATGCTGTAAAACTCAGCAAAGCTTTAAATTCATAACAACAAAAACCGGAAATTTTCCGGTTTTTTTATTGACTTTTATTCTATTTTCTTTCCGAAGAAATCTGTTTCACCCTGCAAATGCCGGATAATTTTATCAATATTCCGCTCAATAGCAGCTTCTGTTTTCAGATTATTGATATAGCGGATCAGCTCATGCCTTCTTGAAGGGGTAAGCTTTTCGAAATTGGCAGCGGCGAGATTGCTTTCTCTTATAGCTTTTTCCAGCTGTGGATGAATCGTAAGAATTCTTTCCGAATCATCATATTCCAGCATCACTTCAATCACTTCCCTATCTTCTCAGGTGAATTTTTCAGCATCACCGTATTAATATATAATCTCCACTCTCCTAAATATTTCATCAGATTCTGTTGAAATTCTTTCCCATTCACCGTACCTCTTACCGGAACCGGGCTTTTGTTTCTCCCTGAATCTTTAAAAATCTGATCCAAAACATTTACCGGAACAAAGACAAAAGGATTGATTCCGATAATTTCAAGGGTTGCTGTGAAGTTTTTGTTTTTCATGATGTAAGTTGTCAGTTACAAAACTAATGAGTATGGTCCGGATAAACTAAAATTTCTTCTTCATTCTGAAATTTTTAACCCTTTTTAATCTTCAAAGTTTCCATCACGAGACCCAAAACCTGTGACCTGTACCCTATACGCTCAAACTCTGAAAACTCTCCTGCTATATTCCAGAACTCAATTAATTCGCTTATCTTTGCGGAAATAAATCTATTTATCAAAATGAAATTTTTATTGACACAGCTAATTTAGAGCAAATCAAGGAAGCAAGAGACCTTGGAATCTTAGACGGGGTAACTACCAACCCTTCGTTAATGGCTAAAGAAGGTATTCAGGGAGCTGAAGCTATCAAAAACCATTACAAAACGATCTGCGAACTTGTAGACGGAGATATTTCTGCGGAAGTTCTTTCTACTACGTATGAAGAAATGATTAAAGAAGGAGACGAATTGGCTGCTATTCACCCGAATATCGTTGTAAAGATCCCAATGATCAAGGACGGATCAAAGCTTTAAAATATTTTTCAGACAAAGGGATTAAAACCAACTGTACGCTTATTTTCTCTCCGGGACAGGCTCTTTTAGCCGCTAAAGCAGGAGCTACTTACGTTTCTCCGTTCCTTGGAAGATTGGATGATATTTCTACTGACGGATTAAATCTTATCCAGGAGATCAGATTAATTTTCGATAACTATATGTTTGAAACTGAAATCTTAGCTGTTTCTATCCGTCACTCAATGCACATCATCGACTGTGCTAAAATCGGAGCTGATGTTATCACATCTCCACTTCCTCCGATCCTGAGCTTATTGAAGCACCCATTAACAGACAGCGGATTGGCTCAGTTTATTGCAGATTCCCAGAAATTAGCATAATCACTGATTCTTAATTCAGATATAAAAAATCCCGGAAAGTTGTTCCGGGATTTTATTTGTAATGAGGTTTTTATTTTTTCTATTCTGTTATATTTTTAACGATCTTACACGGGTTTCCTACTGCAACTACGTTTTCCGGAATATCTCTGGTCACCACACTTCCCGCTCCTATTACTGAATTATTTCCTATAGAAACACCCGGAAGAACGACAACATTTCCTCCCAGCCATACATTGTCACCTATCATAATGGGATATGCATACTCAAGACCTTCATTTCTCTGTTGGGCATCCAGGGGTGTCCAGCGGTATAGAAACTGCAGTTTGGACCGATAAATACATTATCACCGAACTTTACTTTGGCACAATCCAAAATAACCAGGTTGTGATTGGCATAGAAATTCTCTCCTACTTCAATATTGTATCCGTAATCACACCAGAAACTGGGTTCTATACAGATATTTTCTTTTAGGCTTCCAAGAATGCTTTTAAGGAGTCTGTATCTGTTTTCTATATCAGAATTTTTCAGCCGATTATATTCCTGGCACAGATCTTTACACTGTATCCGCTCCTGAATAAGCTCCTGATCATGGTTGGCATTGTATAAAAGGCCTGCTGCACATTTTTCTTTTTCTGTCATGAGATATAACGCTGATTATTGTTGACTTATTGTTGATTCAAAGAGGAAAAAAACTTTGATCAGTTTAATGACCCAAACCTGTTGTTCTCCGGAATAAAAAACAGGATGACACTTATGCCACCCTGCCGGTATTAGAAAATATATAATGTTAGTTTACAAGATCCGGTTCTATCGGATTGTTATCTTTTGAAGGGCCTCTTTCGTTCTTTTTTCCATTTCACGGAATACCTGGCTGGGATCAGAAATTTCCTTTCCGTCTGCGGTTTTTACTTTAAAGGCGACTCTGGTATTGTTCTCACCTCCGTTTTTCATCATCATTTCCCGCATATTTTTGGTGGGATCATTTACATAGGCTTTCCATGCTTTTTTAAACTGATCTTTCGTTACTTCAATCTCTTTTCCACCTACTCCAAGCACTTTTACATGATCGGGAAGCTGAAGGTCTTCGTTGGAGTAAGGAATATTTACTTTTTATTGCCTGCCAGAGTCATTTTATGAGATCCCGTAGCATCTTCAATTTTTACGATCAATCCCGGAAGGCCATAGAAAATATACGGACCATCCTGAAAAGGAATATCGGTAGTAAACCAGGCCGTCCATTCTCTTCCTCCCACACTGGCTACCGCTTTCTGGGCATTATATTCTCCGATTTTCTGTTTGTCCGGCAGAATTTTCCATTCCGGTTTTTTATCTTCTCTGATTTTGTATTTGTCCATTGAGATGCTTCTGAAAAGATAGGTTTTAAAATCCGGGTATTGCTTGGTCACTTTATATGAAACCTGGCCGGGTTTTTCTCTTCTGTTGATGCTTATACTTCCGCCTCCTGCTTTCAGTTGTTTTTCAAGTTCGGCTTTTGATAGGGAATCTGCTACAAATTTATCATGACTGTAATAATCTGATCCGTCTTTACTGATATCCAGCAGCATCATTTCTTTCTTCACATCCTCCTTATTGCCGGAATCCGGGATAAATGTATATTCATAAAAGAATCTGTTGATCTGAGCACTGGTCAGTATTCCCAGAAGCATAAAAAATAGGACTTTACTTTTCATAGGTGTTATTATAAAAAAGGCTTTGCCTGTATTTTATTGACAAAGCCTGATGGAACTTATTTCTTTGTTTCAACTTTTACCTCGCCTTTCTTAAAATCTCCGGTTTTCTGATTATTGACCATAACTCTGGCAATTTCAGAAGGGTTTAAGCGAAACATCATCTTTGAAACCTCCTTCCGTCAATATAATATTTGTACATGACATCATCTCCACTGCTTATATTGAACTTTTTCACCCCATCCATAGAAATGTTTCCATTGCCGTCTTTTTTAATGAAATCCGCATTCATTACAATCACCTTAGACGAGCTTCCCAACTGGGAAAAATTAATTTCCTTAAGGCTTTTCATACTTTCTGCGGCTATTTTTGTGCATCAATTCTTGCCTTTTCTGCATCTTTACGTATCTTTTCTACGTCAATTTTTATTCTCCCGCTTTCTATCCTGGCTTTGTCAGCATCTATTCTTGCCATTTGACCTGCCATCATAGCTTTTTGGCTTTCTTTCATGGCCTTCATGCTCTCCTGCATCGCTTTTTTAGCCTCCTTCATTGCTTTACGTACCTTTTCTTTTTTTTTAGGTCCCAGATCTCTGTAATTTACAAAATTATCGTTAAAATACAATACTTTAGGAGCTTCGGGCTCTTCAGGAGCTGCAGGCGGCGCAGGAGGAACCGGTAGTTTACCAACCATCTTTGCAGCCTCCCGTCCGGCTTTTGCAGCTTCTCTTTTTATTCTTCGGATTTCTTTTTTTTATTAAGAGGCTCTATATTTTCAAGTTCCTTCATCTGGTTTTTCCATTCAGGAGAGTTGAAATGTTTATCAACTTCTATGTTGGCAACAACTGACCCTATTTCTGCAGCCAGACTGCTTATCTCATCAATTTTCTTATTAAAAGCATCACTTTCAGGATCCAGCCCCTTTAGCTCTGTCTCTTTTTCTTTTATATTTTTCTCAAGTGCAGCTAATTTTGCTTCTGTCTCCGGAGATGAAGGCTCACCGGCTTCTATGATTCCTTTTTGAGCTTTCTGCTCAGGTCTTATAGTATCTTTTTTAATTTCTGAAACTGCTTTTTCAATAGAAAGATTGGTCTCTTCAATTTCTCTGTTTTTAGCATTTACCAGATAAGCAAAGGCTACTGAGAATAAAACCGGTAATGCAAAAATTCTTCGCGCATATCCGAACTTGGTTTTTGGTTTCTGTAACATCTTAAGTCTTTTTTAAGGTTTGAACTTAGAAACGGACTGGCAGCAGGCAACTGTGTTCCGGAAAAGTGGCTTGCTAAAAGCATCTGCGCAAATGCTTTGGTGTCCGAATGTTTTACGGCTTTTTATCAGCCAGATATTCATGGATTAGATTAATTTCTTTTTTAATGATATGAAAAAACGGATTGAACCAGAAAACAGCGGTAATGATTTCGATAAAGATTTTATCAAATGAATGCTTCTGTTCAATATGAACCATTTCGTGCTTTAAAATCTGTTTCCCGATCTCGGAATTCAATGTGATTGTATTCTTCCAGAAAAGGTTTTTAAAGTAAGAGAACGGAGCTTCGGTCAGGTTTGTACGGTAAAAATTGATCCCGTCAAAACTCTCTTTCTGAAACTGTTTTTTGAATTGGCGGATTTTAAAAATCCCGTAGGTCAATCTTCCTAAAAATAGAAAGAAACCAGTCCCAGAGCTGAAAAAATAATGTTAAAATAAAGGTTACCATTGTCTAATTTTTTGTCTGTATTAAAATTCTGAATCCTGTCAAGAAGCATATATACATCACTGTTTACTTCAATTGTGAAATCATCTATTCTGATCAGAGGCAGCAATAATGATATCAATATGGCCGCCAGCAGATAAAATCTGTTGTAATGATGAAATGTCTTGTCTTTTAAAGACAACTGATAGTACAAAAACATTACACCTGAACATAAAATTGTTTTTCCAAAGTATAAAAGTATTGCTTCCATGGGTATTTAGTCTTTGTTTTTGAGTTCGTCCAATAGCATTTCAAGATCTTCCACTGTCATTTCATTTTTTTCTACCAGAAATGAAACAGCACTTTTATAAGATCCTTTAAAATAGTTTTTCACAAGACTTTTCATCGTCTTTCCAGAATACTGTTCCTTGGATACCAACGGAAAATACTCATGCTGTCTTCCATGCACACGATAGTCTACAAATTCCTTATCCTTCAATACTTTCAGGATGGTAGAAACAGTATTGGTGTGCGGTTTCGGTTCAGGAAAAAGATCAAGAACATCCTTCAGGAATCCCTTTTCTATTTTCCATAAATACTGCATTACCTGTTCCTCTGCTTTCGTTAATGTCTGAATTTTCATATTCCGTTTCTTTTATCATTATAGTAATATGAGACCATGAATTCCTATATCACTAAGAAATTAGTTATACAAATGTAGAAATAAAAATGAATCAAACAACTATTTTTTTAGTGATAAAACGATACAAAAGGTCAATTAATTGAAAATCAGTTAAATAAATTAATTAAAATATAATTAAATGGGCACCTATTTTATTATTAAGTGAAAAAACAGCTAAAAGTAAACTGGTTTTTATTTAAAAATGAAAACAGCAAAAAAATTAATAACCTCCGCCATCAATAACAGCGGAGGATTATCCAAAACTGAAGCAGATTCAGACAGCATTGAAGAATTACCTTTTCAGGATCACAGCTATCATGAAAATACTTGAATGTATTTTGAGAATTGAATATAAATCAGTTTAATCTATTTTACTGAAGCTTAATGATTGTCACGCTGGAAAGACTCGCAGCATCAAAGATAACGGTTCCGTTGTAATTACTTCCATCTGCTCCCTGGTAGACTGCAGGGTTAAAATTTGTCCTGCATTTGCGTAGATATACGATGTAGAACCAAATGCAAATCTTCCATTAATATTAATATCAGAAGGGTTATATTGAGGTACAACCGTAGAGATATTGGAAGAGGCAAGTACCCCGTCTAAGTTGAAGTGGATATAATCATGCAGCTCAGATTCTTCAACTGCAGGACTTTGCCTTAATGCAAGATTGGCACTCACCAGATACAGACCTGGTGCATTAATACGAACCTGATAATTATTGAGCTTTTCAAAAACCGAAGGATCATCATTAAAAACCACAGAACCGAAAACATCAATATTTACCGGACTGCCTACTGTAGGGGATTGAAATTGGTGGTACTCGAAGAAAGATTATTAAACTTTACAGCTTTTACTGTTGTTTTGGTACCCAATGAAGCAGGAAATACCCATTCATTATTGACCCAAATATATACTCCCGGAATAACAGCTGTTGGCCCTGTTCCGGATTTTATGGTGTTAAATACCATGGTTCCGTCAGGTATATTTCCAGACAGGGAAGTTTATTATTGGTTGCTGAAAGTGTTACTCTCGGGATAAGAACTCCTTTATTGGGAGAAGTTATATCTAAAACAGAAGACGAAACAGGATTTACCGTACCTATGCCCACCTGCCCGAAGGAAATGCTATAGCTAAAAACCAGAACGATTATTTTAAAAATATTTTTCATTGTGTTTAATTTTAAAGTAATATTTTAACGAATACGGGATATGACAATACTGGATTCACCGTTCTGACTGAAACTTACCGGAGCAGAACCATCACTCCCGGAGTATGTTCCAATAGTTTTCTTATTCCGACACTTACTATATCTCCATCATTAAGTTCGAGATACTCTGTAAATGAGTGGGAAAACAGCCCCTTACCATCATCTACACCTAATGTGTGATCAGAATTGATAACCTGCTCAGTGCCAACGGGGCTTCCATTGACATATACCCTCGCACTTAATGAAACATCCCCTTCACTCCCGCCATCCAGTTTATTTAAGGATAATAATGCAGAGATAGAATACAGCCCAGCCTTACCGATCGTTACAGTATTATTCAAAGCATTGACTGAATAGACCACTGTACTTTCATTAAAAATCTTGTTCCCGAAAAGCTTAGCATTCTGCCAAAAAGTAGTATTATAATTAGTACTCATTTCAGTATTGGTATACTTTACAATGACATTTTCAATGTTCGTATTGATATTGGTCCACTGCTGCTCTTCAGCACTCCACCAATGAAGTCCCTGTGTAATCGTATTCGGAAACACTCCCGTGGTGGCTGTATTGAAGACCATGGTTCCGGTAGGAATTGTAGTCGCTAAGGGGCTTGTGAGAGTTCGTGAAACCAGTGCAACCCGTGGAAATAAGACCCCCTTATCTGTAGCCTCCAGCTGAAGAGCTACCCCGTCATTAATTGTTGATGTATTAATTCCCACCTGCCCATAATTAAAAATTGAGCATAGGGCTAAACATATACCCATGTAAATTTTTTTCATAGTTATCTTAATCTTTGTATTGATATTGTTGATGTATTTGTGTTTTTAAAGTACACTTCAGTACCCGAATCTATTTCATATGCTTGAATCCTTAACGTACTTCCTGCTATATTGACAGGAATATAAAACACCACAGACTTGCCTACCGAAGCATTTTCGGTTGCTCTTCCCGGTATATAAAACCTGTCTGCAGGAATACTGACCCCGTTGATAAAAAGCCTGATCCCAAAGTTATCATTAACCCCATCACTATTGGTGAGATCTAGATTCAGAATAACTTTATAATATCCTACTTCATTAATTTTCAATGTCGTATTATCCAGTTTCTGATACAACACAGAATCATTATTGAATCTTACGTTGGCAAAAAGATCCGCAAAATTCACCCCGTCATTTAAATCTGTAGAAGTGTCCTGATTGGAAAATAATGCGGTATCATCAGCATCTGTCTGCGACATTCTTTTCCATAGCAATCTTACGTTATCCCAAAAATAGACTCCCGGTGATACAAAAGTACTCCCTGTTCCGCCTACAGCAGTATTATACACCATAAGTCCGGTAGTTGGAGTTCCGGTAACCGGAGCAAAAACATTCGCCGCTGTGAGAGCTACTCTTGAAATAAAATACCCCATATGACGTACTGCCGGGATGGGGATTGCTTTCAACCTGTAGTATAATATTGAATTTACCGTACTGGTCCCAATACCAATTTGACCCAAAGAAAAGGGTGACATTGCAAGTGCTGCAATAATTAAGTTTTTTTCATCATTTGTGCTTGTTAAATATTCTACAATATAATTTGGCTCACTATCTGCCCGTCATGTAACTTGTACAAAATCAGAAAAATAAAGCAATATTATCTGTAGTTATGGTTTGCAAATATACTGTTGGGAATAGTGTAAACTCCAATAGAAACCCTGTCAAAATTTGTCGAAACCTGTCGAAACCTGTCGAAAAACCCAATTTTTTCACAATAACCGGATGCTGATCAGGTATACTGTTAGTATGATGCAAAATTTTTGAACTTAAAAAATCTTATGAAATTAAAGTATATAAAAAAGGTGTACTTTATTTCTTGTACACCCAATATTGAGTAAGCTAGTGCTTAAAATTTACCATTCCTGTTTTTCCATTGTTCCTGAGGTAAAATAGTCTCGATAACATCCCAGTGTTCAGCTATCTTACCATTTTCAACACGGAACAAGTCATAGAATGCATCATGGTCTTTTCCGAAATGTCCTTCACTTACCACCAGTACAAAATTCCCTGCCCAAGCACCTTATGGATCTTATCGTATTTCATGAAAATTCCCTGCTCTCCCAGAGCCTTCAATGCCGCACCCAAACCAGAAAGGTTATCCGGAATAGCGGGATTGTGCTGAATATAATTGTCCCCATCAAAATAACCTGCCAGCTTATCCATCTTACCGTTGACAAGAATATCCTCAACAAACTGCTTTACAAGAGCTTTATTGGCTTCTGTTTTCTCAAGATCCTTTACATCAATGCTTCCGTCAATCATGGTATGTCCGCTGGGATTAGGTTTTGACGGAGTTTCCTGAAGATTGTCCCAGTGTTCAACAATTTTACCGTTTTCAAAACGGAAAATATCAAAACCGATTTTAGGTCCAAAAAATTATATTCCGTATGGGTAAATACATAATCGCCATCCTGAAATGCACGCACTGTATTTACCTTTGCTGAGTTAGGAGGCAGTTGTTGTAATGCTTCTCCAAAACCGGCCAAACCATCGGCAATCCCTAAATTATGCTGAACATATTGATCAGGATTAATATAAGCTACAGGCTCTTTTGCACCTGTTTCAATACTTTTAAAAGGGCTACCACCTTTTCTTTGTTTGATGCTTCCATATTTTTATTTTTTTCGTTTGAGTACTCAATTGATTTCCATGATTACAGGATATTATTCCCAACCCTGCACTTAATGCTGTAAACAGAATTATTCTTTTCATAATCAGACATTTATTTTACAATGCAAAGATCTGGTAAACACCGTTTCCTCAAAAGGTAGATATGGTCTTTTAGATGATACTTTTAATCATTGGAAAATTTTTCTCTGAACTCAATGGGAGTCTGTGTATTGTGTTTTCTGAAGTATTTTATAAAGTTGGTAGGCTCCTCAAAACCCAGCTTATAGCCAATTTCCTTTACGCTTTCTGTAGTGTAGATCAGAAGCCTTTTAGCTTCAAGCATCACTCTTTCATCAATCAGTTTTTTGGGTGATTTTCCAAGTATTTTAGACGTAGCCTGGTTTAAGCGTTTTTCGGTAACATGAATTTCTTTAGCATAACTGCTCACCTGTTTAAGCCTTGTATAATTTTTTTCCAGCATATCTTTGAATACAATCACATAATCCAGGTCCGCACTTTTTTTAGGTCCGCTGAATCCTTCTTTTTCCCTTTCTCTTTCTGCCAAAAGAAGAAAACTGTGCAGATAATTTCTTAAAAGTTCCGGCTGAAAATGATCTGCCGGATGTAAAAGCTCATTCTCCATCAGCTCAATAATTCCTGTAAATATACTTTCTTCATTGATTGTTATTTGAGGAAGTGTCAATAAATCATTAAACAAAGCTGTACTGTTCAAAAACCGGGAATGTTCTTCCGTTTTACAAAAGAAATCATCGGTAAAAAGTATGGCCAACCCATTAAGATTAACTTTTTCATCAAAACTATGAATCTTATGCCTGCTCAAAAATATAATGGTGTTGGATTCTATTTCTACGGGTTCAAAGTCTACCAGATGATTATATCCTCCGTTCTTAAACCAGACAATATGATAGAAATTCGTTCTGTGGGGAACCGTCATAATTCTTTTACTCGTATGGTACAGATCCTGTAATTTTACAATTTCAAACTCAAACTGCAGATCTGTTTTGAACTGATATCTTTTAATTTCTTTTTTCATTTTTGCATTCTTTTACGTTAATGAAATGAAAATATGATCCGAAATATAAGTATTTGATACAAAATGATATTTATATTTCATAAAAACCTGAAGATTACTTCAGGCATTGATGAGGTCTTAGTGACCTCCTTATATGGAATTTGTGTTTTTAAATGATTAAATTAATTAGTAATTAGTGTTGCAATAATAGATGATTGTGAAGAGTAAGTAGTCCACGTATAAGTTCCAGCATATGCTCCTGTAGTACCACCAAACTTATAAAAATCCTTTGCAACAACATCTAAGGTATAAGTCTGCCCTTTAATAACGCTTAGTTTACCAACAACTAATGTTGTTTCTGGATTAAAGGCTGCTGGAGGGCTAGCACTTCCTATTGGAGTGGACATCCCATAAAATGCTTCAGTACCATTAACTCTTATGGCAATCTGAGTATTAGTAAAAACAAGACTTCCTGATCCTGAGTTTTCCCCAATGCTGTATAAATAGTAGCCTGGATAAGCAAAACTCCATCAGCGGGTGCCGTATAGGTATAATTCAACCCCGGAATAGAATTAAAAGATGTAGAGCCATTGACACTCTTTCCGGTACTAAAAATGTTAAAGGCTAAAGAACTCTGCCCGCTAAGTTCGCGTAAAGTATTCCAGGCCGGAGGTGTTCCTGCCCCTTGAGAGACCAAAACTTGTCCTGGCGATCCTGCAGAACCTACTGTTGTATCACTCCCTCCTACATTGAATTCATTAGTAACCTGCAGGCTGCCATTTACATGCAGTGTTTTTTTGGGTGTTACAGTATTGATCCCTACATTTCCTGTTTGTCCAAAATAAAGGGAGCTTAAAAGAATTAAATGAAAGCTTAGTTTTTTCATCATCTGTGATTTTTAATTAAATTATTCATATGAATTAATAATTGTTTTCCTGAGTTTATATGGATGTTGTTTTTAAGAAAAATGGTATTAATCAGTATAAAATATGATTACCCAACATTTAAATTGAGCATTAATTTTATACATGCAAAAGTATTGCAGACCATTAAAACACAATAATTTTTAAGCTGTCAAAAGCTATCGAAAACTATCGTATTCAATCAAAAACCAAACAAACCTTGTTTTTTATAAGTTGTTTTTAAAAAAACAGGATTAAAATTCCACCCAACTCAAAAAGGTATCGATACGCAACAACTGACAATCTTGTATTATCTGCGGAAAAAAATCTCGTAAAAACAAAAAAATCTACAAACACATTAAATGGCCTGATCTTTTTAAATCCTCCTTATTTCTGATCATTTCCGATAGCTTTCGATAGCTTTCGACAGTCTTTGTTTATCGCTTCATACAGATTTTGAATTTAGCTTTGTAAAAAAAAGCACCTATGAAAATTATTGCATTATTATTAGTATTCGGTAGCTTCAGTGTATATTCACAAACAGGGAGCGTAGGGATTAATACATCCAATCCTGATCCGTCAGCAATTCTGGATATCAAATCATCTGATAAGGGATTACTCATTCCCAGAATTGCTTTACAGAATGAAACAGATATTACCACCATTGCATCCCCAGCCAAGGGGTTGGTAATTTATAATACCAATTCCTCCCTGGTAAACGGGGAAGGGTTTTATATTAACTATGGTACCCCGGCTGCTGCACAATGGACGACTTTTGCACCCAGCAATACCAATAATTATCAGCTTGACAATGCTTATTCTTCCATAGCAACAAACAGCGTTACCCAGGCTGTTTCCGGCTCTCCTTCCACCACCACGATTAATAATATCGCTCTTGGATTGGCTGTTACAGTCACGATTCCTCCTTTAACCACTACCCAGGTGATCGTAACCTATTCAACCCCGATGGGATTTACCAATCCTTCTATTGGTTCTTTTGGAGGATATATGGGGATTCGTTTTCTTAAAAACGGAATTGAGGCTGCAAGCGGATCAAGAAAATATACAATACCCCAAATTATCAGCGGTACCGCTTACTATATACAATGGTGAGTGTAGGGGCAACCTATACTGAAACAATCGTAAACAGCAGTTCAACCCCCAAACGGTAACGTATAGTCTAAATGGTTATATAGAAAAAGTATTAGGAACACAACCTGTCACCTTTATTTTTAACATGTTTGATTCAAATCCTGCCAATAATAACTTCAACTGGGGAAAGGAGCAATATCTGCTCAGGTTTTTAAAAAATCCCTCTAAAGAAACAACTTTTTAATAATAAAACACAATATCATGTCTTTTAATTTTAAGAACATCCATATAGGATCTCTTATCAGTCAGCGTATTGAAGAACTCAAAATAGATAACGAACGTATCTGTAAATTTCTCAAATGTTCTGATGGAGAACTGGAAAATATCTTATCCGAAAAATATGTCGGAACGGAGTTCCTTATGAAATTCAGCATTTTACTCCAATATGATTTTTTCAGGATTTACTCTCAATATCTGATACTCTATTCACCTCCATCCAAAATGATTAGAAAATAATGCTGATACCATATCATCACTTCCCAATTTCAGAAAGAATATTTATACCAAGGAAATTATTGAATTTATATTAGAACTCGTAAACTCCGGACAAAAAAGTAAAAAACAAATTATAGAAGAATATAATATTCCCAAGACCACTTTACACAAATGGATGAACAAATACTTAAGGAGCAATTAAATAAACCAGATTACATCAAAATTTTCAATGATATCATTGAGCTTAAATTTCCACAAAAAAAAAAATCTGGACTTTCCTCTTTTACAAAAGGACAGCTTATCTGCACTGGAAGTTATAAAAATGAATAAAATGATATTCGGTACCTCAGGAAATAATGAAGATATCAATCAAAAACATCGTTGTTATGATGAAAAAACCATAAAAGACATTCTGGAATATCAGAAGAAAAATTCTCTGAACAATACTCAGCTGGCAAATCATTTTAAACTAAGCAGAAATTCGGTTGCGAAATGGAAGAAAAGTTTTCTATAAATATTATAATTATTTGTATTAAATTTATAGAACAAGATCTTCATTATTCAGGATGTCATTATAAGCACTCCGAATTAAGGTTTTATAAATGCCTTTGCCATGAGAGCTAAAATATTTTTTTATTCGTGCTGTTGGGTAATCTTATGTATGCTCAAACCAGTACTGCTCAAATAAAAAGTATTGATAGTTTATTTGAAACCACCCAAAGTAAAAGTGCCTATTTAGATAAAGGTTCGAAGGAAATTCTGCGTATCTGCACGGAGGTTTATTATCGTTCAAAGGAAATTCAAAATGAAAAGGGTATGCTAAAAGCCATCTTGAAGATGGTTGAAGTCTATATAAATGAACAGCAGTATGAAGAAGCTCTAAAGAAGATTTCGGAAGGAATTGTTAGCTGAAACTATTAAAAATATGATGCCTTATCACAACTCTATCTGAGTGAGGGTATGGTTTATACAGAAATTGGCTATACAAAAAAATCAAGGCAGGCTTTATCACTATGCCTTGCCAGCCTTGTACATGCTTCCAAAGAAAATATTCCTATACTGAAATCTTCGGTCTATAGAACATTAGCGAGAAATATAAAAAAGAAAGTAATACGGATAAAAAAGATTCAACAATTTTCTATCTTCAAAAAGGATATGATGAGTCTAAAAAAATTAATACAAAATTCACCTATAAAAACTTTTACCTGGCATCTTTTGCACAGGATTTAGCCAATGAATATTATTCACAGGGAGAACTTCAGAAGGCAGAAATTTATCTTGCAAAGTTTGAGGAACATTTAAAAATGAAAAGGACCACTCTGATTTTATTACGCATTATATAATCAAAGGAAATATTGAAAATAAAAGAAAAAACTTTGAAAAAGCTCTGGAGTATTTTGAAGCATCTGAAAATTTAACAAAAGAATATAAAATTTACACCGCATCATTAAAAGATATTTACTCCGGGAAAGCAGAATCCTATTCTGGTCTTCAGGACTATAAAAATGAGGCTCTCTTTGCAACAAAAGCAAAAAGATAACAGACAGTATCGCTACTGTTGAAAAAAAAGATTCTAAATTCTTCTCTTATTGCTGATAAAGCAAATTCTGCTCAGGAAGATACTTTCTTTAAAAAATATGAAAGCTTTAAATATGTTCTCATTTTCTTGCTGCTGATAGCAGGCTTTTTCATCTATAGATTTTACAGCAAGAAAAACAACAGCAACAATGAGACGGATAAAAACGTGGACCATACTGTATTATCTGAAAATGATGAACCCACCTCCAATGAAGATACCGATATATTTAGTGAACAAAATAATGATCCGGGCTCTGAACGCAAAAGCAGTATAGACACCCAAAGTCTGGAAGAGCTTATTACCCTGGCACAAAATAATGATAAATATTTTCATTTGAAGTTCTCCAAGCTGTTTCCTAAGTTCAATCAACAGCTTCTGGATATTAATGCCCAGCTTACCCAATCGGATTTAGAATACTGTGCATTAATCAAACTGAACTTATCAACGAAGGAAATTGCTCAATATAAGAATGTAACGGTGAATTCTGTTGTTAGCAAGAAATACAGAATCCGAAAAAACTGAATATAAGTACCAATGAAAATATTTACACATGGATTTTTGATATTGGATAATTTCTACATTTACTCTGATTCTGTTCTTTCCAACTGTAATCCATAAATAAATTGGATCGTCTTGTCCTATACCCTGTAGAAAGTGAACGATTTTAACTCACAACCGTTTATTTTAAAATTAGATAAAGTTTATTTTAAATTCTTAAAAAAATAATCAGTTATTTCTTAAAACAACGTAAATTAATAAAAGACTGAAAATTAGCTAAATAAAAACAATGAGCCTCAACTTAAATCTGCTTAATTCATAGAAAAATTAATGATTCTACTTCAAATTCTTAAAACATGTTAAATTTTATTAAATAAAATCAAAATGAAATTTGTTTTAACCGGGAAATTATATTTATTTTAGTGCTTTAAAAATTTCTCATGAAAAGATATAACTTACTGATTGTACTATTGCTGCTTATTTTTAACGTTACTACAGCACAGAAAAAAATTCTCCGGCTGCTGACCTTAGTATACTGAAAGATACAAAATCAAAAATTGAAGCTACAGTTCCATTGGTTATTCAGCACCTTCAGACCATTTCTACAAAGGAAGCTGATAACAATATTGTAACAAACGGAAAGGTTGCTTTGGGTAAAGAATATGGTATTCTGGAATCTGAATGGTTCCTGTACAGAAACAATATGAAAAACTGTATCCTGAACAATTCTTCGAAAAAGCTAAAAATGTATGGAGTACCATACTCAATATCTGAGAAATACTTTCATCAATTACAGTAATTATATTACCAACCTTACAAGAAAGAACGGATATCTGGGTGTAGAGGGTGATACTAAGTTTGATTTCAAGCCCGCTGATATTGCTACAAAACTAAGCGAAGCTTATTTTAATGCCAATGATGCTGCAGGAAGAATGAAGGCAGATCAGAAAAGAGAGTTTTTGGGGCAGACAATGTCTGATGACAACAAGCTTACTCCTTATGCTCAACTGGCTCAATAATATTCAACTTTAAAATAATAAATCCCACTTTTTTTTCAGAGTGGGATTTTTTTATCTTTTTTGAGTGTCACTGTAGAAAAGAATAAATCTAAAGCAAAAAATCTCCGTCAGAAAAAGCAGTTTTGTGGTACTAATCATAAAACTTGGGGAAAAAGTAGAAAATTAGACGGAGATTTTTTTGCAACACTCTACAGGGCCAACTGTCCTACCCATGACCCCTGGAGCTGTACAAAAATAAAATTATGCTTTTGTACCGTAAAAGAATCGCTGTAGAATTAAATGACGATTTCTGTAGAAATAATTCGACTCAACATTTTGTTTTCAGTTTTCCTTTATTATTTCCACCAGTGGTAGTAATTGTGCAATCCGTCATACTCAAATCCGCATCGGGGATATAACGTGTTTCCTATATCATTGGTCTTTTCCGTTTCAAGCATCAGGCCGCAGGCTCCCGTTTCTTCGCACCATTGCTTACTGCGGTCAATCAAAGCTACAGAAAGTCCTTTTCCCCTGTAATCTGGGTGTACAAAAGGTCACTTAGCAGCCATTGCTTTTGTAGTTTAGTATAATGAAACAGTTTGTAAAGCTGTACAAAGCCAACAGCTTTTCCATCTGCTATGGCAAGAAAAATATCAGATTCACTGTTTAAAAATCTTTCTTTAAGAAAAGCTTTCCCTTTTTCAACGTCTGATTCCTGTCTGTAAAAAACACGGTAAAGATTAAACAGTTCTGCTGTTTCATTAAGATCCTCAAGGCTTGCTTTTTTAATTGTGTAATTCATCGTTATCTTTATTTTAATTAACACTGCAAAAGTATTTTTAAACTGGTATAGTCTTATCATCCAGATTTGAGTTATATCAATGGTCCAGCACTGAGCAAAAGCTTCATCGGAGGTATCTACCTATCAATCATCCTCAAGTTTAATAAAACATTATCCAAATCAATACAATAGGCGAAATATTCTGCCTTAGCTTTCAATTACAATCTTTCTTTCTCAATAGTTAAATACCGCACGTTTCGGATTGTATATCTTTCCATAGCTACAGAACTTTGCTGTATAAAAAAAACAATGACAGATATTATCAAAAAAATAGAAAGTACAGACTGGCAACATATTACAGAGGAGATGCATCAGAATGGGTATGCTGTTCTTCCGGGTATCCTGTCAGACCATGAATGTGAAATATTAAAATCCGGTTATGACGATAATTCCCGGTACCGCAAAACGGTTGTAATGGCCCGTCACAGATTCGGGTCAGGTGAATATAAATATTTTGATTATCCTTTACCTGACCTGATCCGGAAGATTAGAACGTCTGTTTATCCATATCTGGTACCTATTGCCAATTCCTGGTTTAAAGCCTTACACATCAATACTTCCTTTCCATCAGACCACGCTGATTTTCTGCAACAGTGCAATGCTTGCGGCCAGCAAAAAGCAACCGTTCTAATTTTAAAATATGGCGAAGGCGGTTTCAATACTTTACATCAGGATCTGTATGGCGATCTGTATTTTCCTATTCAGATTGTTTTAATGCTCAGTGAACCTGATCAGGATTTCACAGGTGGAGAATTTGTACTTACTCAACAGGTTCCCAGAGCACAGTCAAAAGCTATCGTTTTAAAGCCTAAAAAGGGTGATGCCCTTATTTTCACTACAAATTTTAAACCTGAAAGAGGCGCCAAAGGATACTACAGAGTCAATATGAAACATGGAGTAAGCGAAGTACAGAAGGGAAACCGGTATGCCCTGGGAATTATTTTTCACGATGCAGCCAGCTAATCTTCTACTCATTATTTTAAAAATATGATACACCATTCACAAATATCCATCATAGAGCTGAGAAGTAAAATCCACAACCGGGAAATTCTATTGGGTGGAAATAAAAACTGAAAATCTATGGTTTACTCAATTGTAAATCAGGAAAAAGAATGAAAAAGGAAAACAGAGTTTTCTTTACGGATGAAGCAGAAGCGCTCCAAAATAATTACCGTCCCTGTGGACACTGTATGAGAGGTGCTTATCAACAATGGAAAGCCAGTACCGGAAATTAAAAACGACTTTTTAGCCACGAATTCATGAATCTGTTTCTATTCGTGGATTCCTGGTAATCTAAAGCAATATTCAATTTTATTGTAGTTACAGTCAAATTGAGATTTCTTTGCTTTGCTCGCAATGACATGGACAGAGATATTCATCAACCTTTATTGTCAGCAAAATCAACAAAACTTGAAACAACAGAAATAAAAAGAGAAGTAATGTGACATTACTTCTCTCGTTGAGTAGCGGAACCGGACTCGAACCGATGACCTTCGGGTTATGAGCCCGACGAGCTACCTACTGCTCCATCCCGCGGTGTATTTTTAGAGTGTTTACCGACAACACTTGCTTAGTAGCGGGAACCGGACTCGAACCGATGACCTTCGGGTTATGAGCCCGACGAGCTACCTACTGCTCCATCCGCGGTGTATTTTTAGAGTGTTTACCGACAACACTTGCTTAGTAGCGGGAACCGGACTCGAACCGATGACCTTCGGGTTATGAGCCCGACGAGCTACCTACTGCTCCATCCCGCGGTGTATTTTTAGAGTGCTTACCGACAGCACTTGCTTAGTAGCGGAACCGGACTCGAACCGATGACCTTCGGGTTATGAGCCCGACGAGCTACCTACTGCTCCATCCCGCGGTGTATTTTTAGAGTGTTTACCGACAACACTTGCTTAGTAGCGGGAACCGGACTCGAACCGATGACCTTCGGGTTATGAGCCCGACGAGCTACCTACTGCTCCATCCCGCGGTGTATTTTTAGAGTGCTTACCGACAGCACTTGCTTAGTAGCGGGAACCGGACTCGAACCGATGACCTTCGGGTTATGAGCCCGACGAGCTACCTACTGCTCCATCCCGCGATATTGGATTGCAAAGGTACGAATATTTTTTACAAATCCTAATTTTTCTTTTAAATAAGGGACTTTTATGAAAACTATTTTATTATTTGTATCTTTGTTTTATGGCAAAAATATTAAAAATTTATCCGGACAACCCACAGGAAAATCTTGTGAATGAAGTCATTAAAACATTAAATAATGACGGGCTGATTATCTATCCTTCAGATACGATCTATGCCCTGGGCTGTAATATTTTTGATATAAAAGCCATGGAAAAACTGGCCCAGCTGAAAAAAATGAAGCTTGAAAAGTCAAAATTCTCAATCATCTGTAACGATCTGAGTCATCTTTCTGACTTTACAAGACCTATTGAAACTTCAGTCTTCAGGTTTCTGAAAAGCCACCTTCCGGGTCCTTTTACTTTTATCCTTGAAGCCAATAAAAGCTTACCGCTGGCATATAAAGGTCATAAAACAATTGGTATCCGTGTTCCGGATCACCCTATCCCACAGCTTATCGTTGAAAAACTGGGACACCCTATCGCTTCTACATCCATCAGGGATGATGATGAAATCATTGAATATTCTACAGACCCTGAGCTGATTGCAGAAAAATATGATCATCTGGTAGACATTGTCATTGATTCGGGATATGGTGATAATGTAGCTTCTACTATTGTGGATCTTACTTCGGGAGAACCGGAGGTGATACGCCAGGGAAAAGGAATTATCTAAATCATCATTCAAAGTTGACGATTAAATGATGGGGCTTAACGGGAAATATTCTGTAGGCATTTTACTTACGTTTACATTTTTGGCAGCAGTGATGCTTTATGGTTTCTCTGTTGTCAGTACTGTTACAGGTATAAAAGGTATTACTCCCAACAGTTTTCTGCTTAGCAGAGTAGCTATATGGATGGTTTTGGCTGCCGTATTTCTGTACAACCTATTCATTGAAAAAGAACCTTTTTACTAAAGAAGGAAAAACAATATTCAATAGTGTTTTACATCAAATCGGTTATCAGTTTATACCTTATCTGTGTAGTTGGAGGCACTTTTCTAAATATCCTGCTGCAGTTTTTAATACATGAACAGACGAGCCATAAACTTGTTCAGCTCACATCGCTTTTTAAAAATGACTATTTTTTAATTATTTTTACATGTTTTACAGCAGGTGTTGTGGAAGAACTTCTGATGCGGGGCTATATACAACCGAGGATTGAAAAAATATACAACAGTCCGGTTTTAGGAATCATTGTCTCGGCAGTGTTATTCGGGATTCTTCACAGTACTTACGGAACAGTAGGCCAGGTAGTCATACCTTTCTTTATTGGGACCGTTTTTGCCGTATTTTATAAACTTTATTCAAATATCAGAATTCTGATTATCTGCCATTTTATGATTGATTTTATCTCTCTGATGGCCATGAATTTTATCGGAATTAAACATTTATCCGTATTTTAACATTATGAAAATTATAACATCTCCTGCGAAATTAATGAACGTAGAAAATACAACAGATCTGTTGAGATCTACCACTCCGAAATTCATTGAAGACGCCGCATTTATACAATCTTATTTAAAAGAAAAATCTCCGAAGTATCTTTCCGAACTGATGGAAATATCACCCAAACTGGCTGATGAAAACTGGGAAAGAAACCAAAGATGGAAATCAAAACCTACGGCCAAAGAGTCTGCACCAGCCCTGTATGCATTTGCAGGTGAAGTGTACAGAGGTCTGGATGCAAAAACGCTTGATAAAGATGCTGTAGATTATCTGCAGAAAAACTACAGAATGCTTTCCGGATTGTACGGATTGCTGAAGCCTTCTGACAAGGTAATGCTTTACAGACTTGAAATGGGACGTCATTTTGAGTTTGATCAATATAAAAACCTTTACGAATTCTGGAGAGAAAAGATTACGGATCAGCTGAATTCAGAGATGAAAAAGGAGAAATACTTCTTCACCTTGCGAGCAATGAGTACGGCAAAGTAATTGACCGGAAAAAACTGAACCATAAAGTGATTGATTTTGATTTCTATGAGCTGAAAGAAGGCAAACTGAAAACGATCGTAGTCTATACCAAGCATGCAAGAGGCCTTGTCGTAAGATTCTGCGCAGAAACCAATGCTAAAACCCTGGATGATGTAAAAGCATTCAACTATGAAGGTTACAGAATTGATGAAGAAAAATCAACGGACTCAAAACTTGTTTTCACCAGATAAATGAATACTCCAGAAATCCGAAATATTGTATTTCCCAAAGCATTAAAACTTGTTTTTTCGATGAGTTTTATCATCAGCTATGCTCAGAAAAAGAAATATCCATCAATGGATTTCTGGACAATCATATCTTTAACAGCTCCTATGAAGATTCAATAAACTTTGAATCTAAAAACATTTTTTCTGTTACAGAGTTTAAAAAGAAACAAAAGAGCCGTAATCCTGTAAACCGTGACGGACTTTACTATACCCGGGAATCCTATACGGAATACCTTCCGGACGGCAGAAAACTGTATAAACAGTACTATAAAGGCAAAACAGATCCGGTGACAGAAAAGTTTCATTACAGAAATAATCTTCCTGTTCTGAGAGAAGCAGTTGAGAAAAAATATATATACAGCTACAACTGGTTATTCTATGATAAAGAGAGTATTCTTCAGGAAGAAATTGTTTATAAGATAGATGACAGGAAAGCTTTTATTTATGATGGATATACAAAATACAGCCATTCTTCAGAGGGTAAAAAAACTACGGTTAAAATCATTGACTACAGTTATGATTCGTTAGCAAATCCTGAAGAAGAATATATTTTTGAATTTCCTTTTCTCACTAAAAAAACACCGCTGTACCAGACTAAAGTTCATCGCTATCAATGGATACATGGGACGTATAAACCTATTGACAGTAAAGATTATGTCATTAAAAACCGGGATGTGACCTTCAGCTATGATAAAAACGGTTATCTGCTTTCAGAAATCTGGCTGGCCAATCATAATTCACTGGAAAATAAAACGGAGTACTCTTATTCTGAAGATTACCGGGAGCGTACCGAACAGCAATATCATATGCTTGGAACAGAAAAGTCTACCAAAACCCTCCGTAAGTATGATGATCACAACAACCTCATTTTTGAGCAAAGCATAGAATATACAGGTCATCCTTTATCTGCTGAAACTTATGAATACACGTATGATCAACAGGAAACTGGATCTCAAAAAAACATTACAGACAAGATCCCGATGAAGGTGCAGACAGCAAAAAGAAGCTTATTGATTACGCATATCGTGAAATAAAATATTACACCCCTGATTCCAAACCAAGAAGCTTTACGCTGCCTGAATTTCCTAAGGAGGCAGAAAATATCAGAACAGACATTCCAAAGGTGTCCGGAGAAAAGCAGAATACAATAGATGCCTTTCAGGATGCGGTAAAAAGTGGAAATTTCGATACTGAAATCACATTGAAGAAGGCAAAAAGTATTGAAGAGTTTACGCCAAAGTTCTGGACTTTAAAAGACAAACAGTTTGGTAATCTGGACAACAGTCCTGAAGATGAAGCGGTTTGTGTCTACGAAACCCCTATGGAAGGTGATTTGGGATTTGCTCAGAGTCTGGCTGTTTATAAAAGGAGGGTGAAAACTGGATCTTATGGCACCAGTCAACCAATCCTGTTATGTCTACCCAACATGGCGGAATGATGGGTAACCCTTATGAAGGCATGAGTATTAAAAACAAGGTCATTATCGTTAATCATTTCGGAGGAAGTCGGCAAAAGTGGCATTACAGCCATAAATACAGATTCCAGAACAACAATTGGTATCTGATTGGGGCTTCCGTAAATGTTGGAGCGCCATGTGATTATTACCAGTCATTGGATTATAATCTGTCTACCGGAGATGCTGTATTTGACTATTCATCTGAAGACTGCAATAAAAAAATACGGTAAAAACGAAAAGCTGGAAGGAAAAAATCAATCAAAAACACCTTCTCCTTTAATGGATGAATTTCAGATCGGCGAAAATAAAATTGAATTAAAAAGTAAGAAAACAGAAATGTTTTATTAAATACAATGACAATATCAGAACTTAAAGCAAATTTTTCAACTCAGCTTTCAGACCTTTATACAGCATCAGAAAATGCGTTTATTTTTCAGATTTTTGCAGAAAATATCCTGAAATTAAACACCATTCAGCAACGCCAGCTGGGAGATCAGGAAATTTCTTCAGAGAATGAGGAGAAATTTTCCCAGATCGTTTCAGAATTAAAAACCGGAAGACCATATTTACAGATTCTGGGCGAAACAGAATTTTACGGAATGAAGTTCTTCGTGGATGAAAATGTACTGATTCCCCGCCCGGAAACGGAAGAATTGCTTGAAATAGCCATCCGTGAAATAAAAAAATGCCAAGCACTCAAGTTGTAAAAAATTCTTGATATTGGGACCGGAAGCGGAGTCATTCCATTAGTGCTGAAAAAATATTTTCCGGAAGCGGAGGTTTCATCCATTGATTTTTCTGAAAAAGCGTTGAAAACTGCGAAAAAAATGCAGATTATCATCAGCTGCCGGTCAATTTCATCCATGCTGATTATCTTCATTTAGAACTTCAGGAAAAATATGATATCATTATTTCAAACCCGCCTTATATAGGAATTGAAGAAGAGATTGAAATTGCTGACTCTGTGAAAGAATTTGAGCCTAAAATGGCCCTTTTCTCTCCTACTGCCGATGCCCTGATCTTTTACAGAAAAATTGCAGAAGATTCCCGTAAACATCTGAATAACGATGGACTTCTCTTTTTAGAAATCAACCAGAAATTAGGCCCTGAAACTCTGGAACTTTATCAGGATTTCTCTGATGCTCAATTACTGAAAGACTTATCTGAGAATGACAGGTTTATCTACGGAAAAAAATAAATAATCACTAAACACCATGGAAATCAAATCACACGAGGTCAATTCTATAAAAATAGCGGAAATCGTTTCCGGTGAAATCATTATTAAATCTGCACAGGACGGGCTGGACCTTATGGGAAATGTCTATTACCAGGGATTCGACAAAGTTATCCTTCATGAAAAAATATCACCCCTGAATTCTTTGATCTGAAAACCGGAATTGCCGGGGAAATTCTTCAGAAATTTTCAAACTACCGTATAGCGCTGGCTATCATTGGCGACTTCAGCAAATATGAAAGCAAGAGTATGAAGGATTTTATTTTCGAAAGTAATAAAACAAAACATGTGAATTTTATGGGAACTTTAGAAGAAGCTTTGGAGAATTTCAAACACTGAAAGTAGATAAAAACAATGGCAATACATCAAGATTCCGGAAATGACAAGGAAACAACAGATTTTTATTGAAAACTCAGCTCTGAGCATTTCAGCTCCTCATCACTCCTGAAGAACCTTTACTTTCATTTGCTTTAATTTTAAGGATTAGTATTTTTTTGATTAAAATATTCAATAGCATCTTCTATGGCCTTATCAACAGGCTGATATTGAACTTCCAGTTGTTCTGCAGACTTCCGGTTAGAATAATAATTATTGATCTGAAGTGCTTTCATATTTGATGTACTAAGGTTGGTTCTGATCTTCAGTTTTCTCAGTCCATCACCCAACAATCCCAAAAAGCTCAGCACTCTATCCGGAATCGGGATCATTACCGGAGCCTGACCTGTAATATTGTTTATCTTTTTAAAAAACTCTTTATACGTTAAGTTTTCATTTGCCAGAAGATATTTTTCTCCGGTTTTTCCATGTAAGATCGCATTTACAACTCCCTGGGCAGCATCTTCTGCATGAACAAAGTTTTTGCCACCTTTCGGATAGAAAACAAACTTCTTTTTCCAGGCCCAGAAAATAATCTTCCCTGAACTGGGCTTATGATCATAAGCTCCGATCATAAAAGTGGGATTCAAAATAATAATCTCCATATTTTTATACTGTTCCAGAAGATCATCTTCGGCCTCCAGTTTAGTTTGGGCATAGAACGAGTGGGTAAAAGGGTAAAGCTGTGGGGCGTCTTCAGTTCCCCAGAAAGCCGTATTCCCGTAGCCTAATGTATTCGCTGTGCTTACAAACAGAAACTTCCTGATGCCAGCTGTCTCTGCCTGTTTAAACAGATTTACAGTCAGGTCATAGTTAACTTTTTATACGCTTCATGACTGAGCAGATCCTGACGGGTTTCCGCAGCAATATGAATGAAATAATCAACATCTGTGAGGAATGATGAAAGATCGGATGAAAAATCTGTTGCAACCAGTTTCAGATTTTCGTTTTCCTCGCCCAGCCAGCCGCTTTTCTTGCGCACCAGAGCAATAACAGAATAACCATCTTGTAATAATTTTATGATAACATTAGTTCCCAAAAGTCCGGTAGCACCGGTTACACACACTTTTTCATAAATTCAGTATCCAATTTTACCCAAAGCAATATACAACCATCCTTCTCAACAATACCGTTTTATGCCTCTATTTCTCTTTTAATGGCCTGCGTCATCAACGGAAGCTTGATCCATATCGGTAAGATCTTCATTACCAGCCAGCTTATCGGGTTTACCATGATGACAGAATCTTTTTGAACAGCTGATGAATGCTGTATGATGCCACTTTATCAGGATTTAAAAGGGTCAGTCTTCCCCAGAATCCCTGTTTTTCAATTCTTTTGCAGACATCGGTATTGGTTTTCATAGCTCCGGGATTCACAACGCTTACAAAAACATTGGTATCTTTCAACTCTTCGTGCAGACCTCTGGAAAAAGAATGAATAAATGTTTTGGAAGCAGGATATACTGTTTTAAAGCCTATCGGGGAAAAAGCTGCCATACTCGAAACATTTAAAATAAAAGCTTTGGGCTGTCTTAAAAGGTTGGGTAAAAGCTGATGAGTAATAAGTGATGTAGCCGTCACATTCACCTGTAAGATGCTATTGATGTAATCCGAAGTTGCTTCTGTAAATTTCTTGGTTCCTCCCAATCCTGCGTTATTGATCAGGATATGAATTTCAAAAGACTTATTAAGCCATTCCGTAAGTTTCATCACATTTTCTTTCACAGAAAGATCTACTTCATAGTAATGAGTTTTTATATGGTAATGGTCTTCAAGTTCCCGGAAAGTTCTTTCAGGTTCTGATCCGGAAGGCTTACCAGGATCACATTGATATTTTTCTTCGCTAGGTTTTCTGCAAATGCTTTTCCCAGACCCTGGCTTGCTCCCGTGACCACAGCGTATGATTCTTTGGTATCCATAAATTTAAATTTTACGATACAAAGCTATTGAGGAAAAGAGGTTTTAATGTTCCGGATTATCTGAACGAACTGATTTTCAATTTAAAAACAAAAATAAATTATATCACTGTAAATCAATTAATTATAAATATGAAAAAGTAAAACTTTATAAAGTTGAACCTATTTCCTGAACTCGGAAGGAGTCTGCCCGGTCAGTTTTTTAAAGGTTGTATTGAAAGAGGTCTTGGAATTGAATCCGGATTCATAGGCAATTCCTAAAATGGACAATTTACTGTTGGTTTCTTTCAGCAGTTTCTTGGCCTGTTCAACCCTGAACTCATTAACGTATTGAAAAAGTTCTTTTCAAAACCGGTATTGATTACATATGACAGATGATGGGTAGATACGGATAACATTTCGGCCAGCCTGATCAGGTTCAGCTCGCTGTCAAGGTAAGGTTTCCGGATTTCCATAAGATTTTCCAGTGCTGTTTTAATTTTGGTCAGTTCTTCATCTGAAATAAGCTTTTTTCACTTCTTCCGGATCGGAATCTTCATTGATGGAGATCAGCTCTTCCCTTTGCTTTTCTTCCAGAGGATAGATTTCTTTCTGCTTCAGTGAATAATATCCTACACAATAAATAACCAGCAAAAAAACCGTATTGATAAAAAAGTTCAAAGATTTCGGATCATAAAACAGATTATAGATCACATAGATGATATTCACGGTGAGAAGGATCAGGATAATATATTCCAGCCAGTTCAGGTCAATACCTTCTGTATTGGAAGAAAACTGCTGAATCTTCTTCTGGTGCTTTCTGATGGTAATGTAAGACAGACCTGTATAAAACAATGCCTGAATCAGGATCAGAATAATGCTCAAAGATCCAAAAACAGTCCCGATGCCTAGAGCAATACATATCAGGCAGATCAGAAATGCAGCAGGAAACAACAGAAATTTAAGGTCTGTTATTTTGAATCTGAAAGAAGGATTGGTGTAAAACAATACACTGAAGTAAAAGAAAAGCGGCGTAAGGAATTGTATAAACCGGATCGGAAGTAAGGAATGAAACTCTATGGGTGAGCCTGTAACTAAAAGCAAAATCTCATCCATCCAGAAAGTAGACCACAGGAAGAGGAATATCCCGAACCAGAAATTGGCTTTCCTGTTTACCTTTAAAGGGTTGGCCAGCTTCAGTAAAGACAGCAAAACCAATGAACCATAGATAAGTATCACGATGAAACTGTTGAATTCTGATGTGTTCATTGGTTTTGATATTATAATTAAAAATTAACTTTTTATCTTATTTTCTTCCTGACAAATATCTGATACGCCAGGTAAATCAACGGAAGTGACATGGCTCCTAAAAACAGGATATTGCTCATCGCCTGTTGCGGATGCAGTGCAATAGAGTAAACAAGCCCGAAAAAGGCTCCTCCCAGATGCGCTGCATGACCAAGATTGTCCCATTGCTTCGGATTCAGCATCATATAGACAGAATATCCGAAATACAAAGTTCCGAAAATCCATCCCGGCAGAAAATTGACGCTGATCTCATTGGGCGCCATGGCTATGGAAGCAAAAATGATTCCTGAAACAGCTCCTGACGCTCCGATAGCTGAATACCACGGCTGCTTTTTATAGATCATCAGACTGAAAAGGTTTCCAAGGATCATAGCCCCAAAGTAAATGATCAGAAAACCGATATTTCCAAAAATACCGTCACGGCAGCCTGAAATAAATATAAGGAAAACATATTGAAGAATAAGTGCATAAAATCGGCATGCAGAAATCCTGAACTGATCAGTCTTATATACTCTTTTCTGTTTTCAATAGCCCCTACATTGAATTTATATTTTTCAAATAAAGCCATATCATTGAAGCCTCTGTAGCTAAAGATACAGGTTACTGCAATAATGACCAAAACGGGTATACTCATAATTTTTTATTCTTAATTTTCTGATTCGTCCCCTGGAACAGATCTCCGATGATTCCTCCGTCTTCATCCCCGTCACCGGTTGGTTCAGGATCTTCATATACCTCTGGCTCTTCTTCCACAGGTTCGGGAACGGTAATGTTTATCGCTTTTACCTTGAATTTTGTAAACTGGTTTCCGATCGCCTTGATTCCTTTTACCGCAATGAACTCATCGATATTGATGGTTTCAGGTTCACGTTCTTTGCCTTTATCTTTTGCAAAGATGATTTCTGCTGTAGCATCATTGGCAACGATTACGTTTTCAATGAATGATTTCGGATGTTCAGACGGCATAAAGGTCTGTAAATTCGTGGTATTTTCCAGCAGGAATCTCTTGATAAAGTAAATGTCTTTCTCCCCGTCATAATAGATACAGGTAATGGGTTGTGCTGGTTTCCATTTTTCCAATACCAGATATTCATCATCAAAACGGTTTCCAAGATCAAAAGATACCAGTTTTACTTCACCATTGGTATTAATGGTCAGTATTCTGTCATCCCCTTTGAAGCTTCCCAGAAGGGTACCTCTTGCATCTGCATTCAGCCTTCTCACCGTATCATCAAACCAGATCTTTCTCGGAGCCAGTGTAGAAACACCTTCTTCTTTCAGATCTACTTTTTTACAGCATATTTGGTCACCAGGTTTCCTTTGGAGTCTCTTCCTTTGATCGCAAGTTCAGAGAAATTCACTTCCATTTTGTTTTTACGGATTCTCGGATTCGGTTTTAAAAGTACTGTCACTGTTTCTGCCTCTCCGTTAGGATTTGCTGAAAAATATAATGTTTCCGAGCCTTTTTGTCTGAAGCCAGCGGATAGTCTGTATTTCTTGTTACTCCTGTTACAGAGAAACGTTTCATATAATAAGGTCCTTCTCTACCCTCGCGGTAGATCATATTATAAACGGTTCTTTTATCATTTTTCTTCCATACGGCAACGTGAAGAATATCTTTCCCGATAAATGTTTTAGCCTCCACTTTTACCACCTTCATGCTTCCGTCTTTTCTGAATGTAATGATATCATCAATATCAGAACAGTCAAACAAATACTGGTCTTTTTCAGTGAAGTTCCGATGAAACCTTCTTCAAAATTGGCATAGAATTTTTCATTCGCTACGGCTACTTTTGTCGCATCAATGGTATCAAATATTCTAAGCTCTGTTCTTCGCTGTCTGTCTTTGCCGTATTTCTTCTGGATATTCAGATAATAATCGATAGCATAAGCAATCAGGTTGGCCAGGTTGTATTTCACCTGTTCTATTTTGCCTTCCAGAGCAGCAATATTTTCTTTAAATTTATCTAAATCGAATCTTGAGATTCTTTTGATTCTGATCTCTGTCAGTTTCAGGATATCTTCTTCCGTTACTGCTCTTAAAAGGTGTCCCGTATGAGGTTTCAGTCCTGCATCAATGGTTTTCAGTACATCTTCCCAGGTTTTTACCTCTTCAATGTCATGATAGATTCTGTTTTCTATGAAGATTCTTTCCAATGAAGAAAAATGCCAGCTTTCCTGAAGCTCATGAAGCTCAATTTCAAGTTCTTTTTCAGCAATGAAACTGTGTGATCCGTATTCATTTTCAGAATATCGGAAACATTCATAAACATCGGCTTGTCTCCCACGATCACACAGGCGTTCGGGGAAATTGTCACCTGACAGTCTGTGAATGCATACAATGCATCAATGGTCTTGTCCGGAGAAACATCATTATGGATGTGAATCAGGATCTCAACCTTATCTGAGGTATTATCTTCAATCTTTTTGATCTTGATCTTTCCTTTTTCATTAGCCTTTAAGATCGAATCAATAAGGTCCGTGGTCGTTTTTGAATACGGAAGCTCTGAAATCACCAGGGTATGTTTATCGGTCTGGGTAATTTTGGCTCTTGCTCTTATCTTTCCGCCTCTGTGCCCGTCATTATATTCTGAGACATCCAGATAACCGGCTGTCAGAAAATCCGGGAACAGCTCAAACTTTTTCCCTTTTAAATACGCTACGGAAGCACTGATCAGTTCATTGAAATTGTGAGGCATTATTTTGGTAGAAAGTCCTACCCCAATCCCTTCCACTCCCTGTGCAAGGAGCAAAGGAAATTTTACAGGTAAGTCGATCGGCTCGTTATTTCTTCCGTCATAGGATTTTGTCCATTCTGTAGTCTTTGGATTAAAAACTACTTCCAGGGCAAACGGGGTCAGTCTTGCTTCAATATATCTTGCCGCAGCAGCAGAGTCTCCGGTGTAGATATTTCCCCAGTTTCCCTGGGTATCTATCAGGAGTTCTTTCTGCCCGATCTGCACCATGGCATCTGTAATGGAAGCATCCCCGTGCGGGTGATATTTCATCGTATTTCCTACGATATTGGCCACCTTATTATAACGGCCGTCTTCCAGTTCACGCATAGAGTGCATAATTCTTCGCTGAACGGGCTTTAATCCGTCATACACCGAAGGGATAGCCCTATCCAAAATTACATAGGAAGCATAATCCAGAAACCAGTCTTTATAGAGACCGGAAACTTTCTTCAGGCTTTCTCCCTCATGCGAATATTCTTCTGTCGTCATCTGTTTCTTTAATCGTTTTTCTCTTTATTAGTTTTTACTACTTTATTCAGAGAGATTTTTAAATCGTTTACTTCTTTTCTGGTCAAATAAGAAATCTGATACTTCAGCATGGTAGAACCACTATTCTTACTTGAAACGGTAATGTATAGTCTTTTGATAAAGAACATACTGATTACATCATATTTTATCAGCTTATATTTCGGAAATTCGTCATGAAGAGGCTTGCTTAAAAAAGGAATAACATTCCTGTTTTTAAAGTTAAGAGCTTCTCCGTCACTGTCATATTCGAATATCTGCCGTCCGCTAAGGTGAAAAATCACCAGCAGAAAAACAGGAACAATAATCAATAAATAACTTTCATTTCCTAGCGCATTGAATCTGTACTCATTGGCCATAAATACCAATATTCCAAATACTACCATCATCAAAAGCAAAGTGCTCAAAGAGTTATATACTGATGCTTTATTACGGTTACTTAATCTCATTTTTGATTTTTGGGGTGCAAGTTTTTTTAATTTTCTTACTTCATCCAAAATGTGTTTTTAATTTTATATCTGTGTCATTTTCACGACTACTGTATTTTAACCGGTTTCTACTTCATCCAGTATTTGTTTTTTATCTATATCGGTATCATCTTCCACCACAAGGTTTTCAAGAATAAAAGTCTGCCTGTCCGGAGTATTTTTCCCCATATAGAATTCCAGAAGCTGATCTATGGTCTGGTCTTTTCCTACCACTACAGGCTCCAAACGGATATCTTTACCGATAAAGTGTTTGAATTCATCCGGAGAAATTTCCCTAGCCCTTTGAATCGGGTAATTTCAGGATTTTTCCCAAGCTCATTCAATGCTTTTACTCTTTCAACTTCTGAATAGCAGTATCTTGTTTCTTTTTGTTTCTGACTCTGAATAATGGAGTCTGCAGGATATAAAGGTGCCCGTTTTTGATCAGATCCGGGAAGAACTGCAGGAAGAATGTGATCATCAGCAGACGAATGTGCATCCCATCTACATCGGCATCGGTAGCAATGATCACCTGGTTGTATCTCAGGTCTTCCAAGCTTTCCTCAATATTTAAGGCAGCCTGAAGCAGGTTGAATTCTTCATTTTCGTATACTACTTTCTTGGTAAGCCCGTAGCAGTTCAGCGGTTTACCTTTCAGTGAAAATACAGCCTGTGTTTCCACGTCTCTGGATTTTGTAATAGATCCGGATGCTGAATCTCCCTCGGTAATGAAGATTTGGGTATCCCCTTTTCTTTCTGCTTTCTGATCATTATAATGCTGACGGCAGTCACGAAGTTTTTTGTTGTGAAGAGAGACCTTCTTGGCTCTTTCTCTTGCCAGTTTCTGGATCCCGGAAAGTTCTTTCCTTTCTCTTTCGGAAATTAAAATTTTTCTCTGGATGGCTTCTGCAATTTCCGGATTCTTGTGCAGGAAATTGTCAAGTTTGCTTTTCAGGAAATCGATGATAAAAGTTCTTACCGTAGGTCCGTTAGGTCCCATATCATTAGACCCCAGTTTTGTTTTGGTCTGAGATTCGAAAACAGGTTCCTCAACGTTGATGGAAATAGCAGCAATAATCGATTTTCTGATATCGGAAGCATCAAAACTTTTGTTGAAAAACTCACGAACTGTTTTCACATACGCTTCACGGAATGCATTCAGGTGAGTTCCTCCCTGTGTGGTATTCTGTCCGTTTACGAATGAAAAATAAGTTTCTGTCTGAGACTTGTCTGAATGGGTAATGGCCACTTCAATATCATCATCTTTCAGGTGAATGATCGGATACAGAATATCGCTTTCCAGTTCTTCTTCCAAAAGATCTTTCAGACCGTTTTCAGAGAAATAGGTTTCCCCGTTGAAAAGAATTTTCAGTCCCGGATTCAGGTAAGCATAATTACGGAGCATTCTCTCGATATACTCCTTTCTGTATTTGAAATGCAGGAAAATTTCCCCATCCGGAATGAAGGAGATTTCCGTACCGTTTCTGTCAGAAGTATCTTTTTCTTCAAAATTTTCTTTGATAAGACCACGGGAGAATTCCGCAGCTTTCATCTTTCCGTCACGGAAAGAGCGCACCCTGAAATAATCAGAAAGTGCATTCACTGCTTTGGTACCGACCCCGTTCAATCCCACAGATTTTTTGAACGCTTTACTGTCGTACTTACCTCCGGTATTCATTTTAGATACGGCATCTACCACTTTTCCCAGCGGGATACCACGTCCAAAATCCCGGATGGTAACTTTACCATCGTCAAGTTTTATTTCGATTCTTTTACCTGATCTCATCCTGAACTCATCAATGGAGTTATCCAGGATTTCTTTAAGCAGAATATAAATACCGTCATCAGCAGAAGACCCGTCACCAAGCTTCCCGATGTACATGCCGGGACGCAGACGGATATGTTCCTGCCAATCGAGGGTTCTGATATTATCTTCTGAATAGGTTGGATTTATTTCTTGTGACATATATGATTTCAGCAAACATACAAAAGTACGAAATTGTCTAAAATTATCCGAATTTTTTCACTTTGTTTTTTTAACATTTCACACTCAATATGGGAGTATTATCAAACAATTCTATAATTTAAGCGATTATTCCATTAAATGTGAAAAGAACAATATTCTTCTCTTTATTTTGTTTCCTGCCACCTGCTCTTTCATTATGTACAGCCCGGATTCCGGGAAGGATACCTTATAGTAAAGCGGATGGCCTGAACAATTCTATACCACCATTTGAGACAGGACCAGAACAGTTTTATCCGGATAAGCGATGACAATGGAATCATCTGAAACCAATTCTCCTGCTCTATTCCAAAATCACCTGTAATGGGAACAGCCTCTATCCGTATCCCCATAATATTTTGTCTATAAAAGTGACGGGGCTGTTCCGGATGTGCCTTTCCGCAGTATAAATGATTTAGGAAATATTAAATAACATCAGTAATTCCTTTTTAAATTATAGTTTTTCTAAAACCCTCCCTGAGTCTGAGGAGCTTCTGCCAGGGAGTGAAAGCCCCGAACTTTATGCCGGGCTGCTTTCTAACCGGCCTATTATCCTCTTCAGCATAGACGGCACAATCAGCTTATGAAAAGGATGTACAGGAAGGAAATACAGGATGCCCAGCCAGTTATGAAATTTTACCGTTGTGGAAATGGTCAGTGAATTTTCATTCTTCCCTGCCTTATGCCTGTCAAACAAAAGAGAAACCCTGAAATCAAGGTGCTTATCATCTTCCCCGATAACGATTTCGTTATCCGTTTTGCTAAACACTTTGAAAAGCCCGAACTGATCCCCCACCTCGCACTTAAAGTTTTGTGGATCCTTTTGACTTCCGTTGTCATCACCGGTTTTCAGCCCGAACAGTTTAACTGCTTTATTTCTGAAGGCAAACATTTTCTTTCCCCATCGAGGTCCGCTGGTAAAGAATGCTTTTCCGACTTCCATAATATCAATATTCCGGCTTCTGCCCGTAAGCTCACCTTCAAAACTATCTATATAATCAAAATCCTTTTTCCCTGTAAACAGAACAGACTTTTCAGGAAACTCAGTCTTCTTAATTTTTGTTGTCATTGGTATTAATTCTTTGTTTCCTAACAAATCTAGATATTTTAAAGTAAATTCAAAAGAAAAAATCAAACAAATGTTTAATTAAATTCTGAATCTTATTTCAGTTAATAAACAATTCAAATAAAGTATAATCTATCCTTTTAAATAACTATGATAAAAATTATTTTTAGTGAACATTATAAAAGGTCACTGCCAAGGGTGAGAAAAATTATGATCACATCCTTAATACAAGTTAATTTTAATCAATATCCTTACTTTATTTTAAATATTCATTAAATTGGAACCACAAAAAACTTTCCACATGATACAACTTCCTTTATCTAAACTTTCCAATGTAGGAACTACTATTTTCAGCCAGATGACCCAACTTGCCAATGAGAATGAAGCGATCAACCTTTCTCAGGGTTTCCCAGATTTCATGCCTGACGAAGAGCTGCTGAACCATGTGGATCATTTCATTAAAAAAGGATTCAATCAATATGCTCCACTCGGAGGAATGATCAGTTTAAAAGAAGAAATAGCAAGGAAAATTGAGAACAGTCATCAGGCGGTTTATCATCCCGATACTGAAATCACCGTAACCGCAGGAGGCACTCAGGCTTTATTTACAGCAATTGCGGCTTTCGTGAAAAAAGATGATGAAGTCATCATTTTTGAACCTGCTTATGATTGTTATGAGCCTACCGTAGAGCTTTTCGGAGGAATTGTCAAACGTTTTGAAATGAAAGCCCCGGATTATGCAATCGATTGGGAAGCAGTTAAAAATCTTATCACCGAAAACACCAAAATGATCATCCTTAATAATCCGAATAACCCATCAGGAAGAATCCTGAAAGAGGAAGATATCAAGGAACTCATTCAGCTTGTTAAGGGAACTTCCATCCTTATTCTAAGTGATGAAGTGTATGAGAATATTGTTTTTGACGGAAAAAAACATTTAAGCATCTGCCAATATCCTGAACTTAAAGAAAGAAGCCTGCTGGTAGCTTCTTTCGGAAAACTGTTCCACGTTACAGGTTGGAAAGTAGGTTATTGTGCAGCTCCGAAGAATTTAACGGATGAATTCAGAAAGGTGCATCAGTTCAATGTTTTCTGCGTCAATACTCCTATTCAGCTTGCTTTGGCAGAATATATGAAAAATGACGAACATTATACCCACCTGAACCAATTTTTCCAGGAGAAAAGAGATTTCCTGAGAAACGGGCTTTCCGGAACTTCTTTTGAATTGCTGGACTGTGAAGGCACTTATTTTCAGGCTGTGAAATACACTAAGATTTCTGATCAGAATGATTTTGATTTTGCCAGAGAACTTACCATTCAGCACAAAGTAGCCAGTGTTCCTTTCTCTTCATTTTATAAAAATAAACTGAATGAACATGTGATCAGGCTGTGTTTTGCTAAAAAGCAGGAAACCCTGGAGAAGGCAATTGAGAACCTTTCGAAAGTTTAAACTTCAATACTTTACCGAAAACTACAGATCAGCAGCTTACCTGTTGATCAAACTATGCTTATATAGGGTTAAATTTTACCTCAAAGAAATAATGATCTGGTACTTAAAATCCAGATACCTCAAAATCAATATTGATGTTTTTTTCTTAAACCAGTGATTTATTGTTATATTTTTCATATATTCGTTTTACTAACTAATTAAAAATCAAAACCATGAAAAACAAATCTTTCTTAAAAGGCAAACTGCTTGACAGATCAGCCTTAAGTTTAGTGAAAGGGTCCGGTTTTAAGATATGCTATGATCCAGGATTTGGAGAATGTATGGACCGGGGCAGATTTTGTGAGGAACCTCAATGCAAAACCCCTTTTCCATAATATAAAAACTTAAAAACCAATACCATCATCATTATGAAAAATCACATTTTACCACAAGGGAAAAAACTGAACAAAAAGCAATTGAACACCATCCAGGGAGGCCGTAAAATATGTATTCCTCCAGGATATACAGAATGTGCCGAGTATGGAAAATACTGTGGAGAACCTGAATGCCAGGTACCTCCTATCCTTGTATAACTCATCCCAAAATCAATATTATGAATAAAGGAAAAAAACTGAATAAGAAAGCACTGAAAGCAATCAGTGGAGGATCGATGATCAGAACATGTACCGATTTTTCAGGAAAGTGCAGAATCTACGGCTATGAATGCCGTGAGAAGCAATGCCAGCCGCTGGAGCCCATCGAACCCATTGAGCCTCTGGAACCTATTGGGACCGTTACTCTTTAATGATATAAATAAAAAGAACCAACCTGTAAAGAAGTTGGTTCTTTTATTTTAATGATTTATTGGTGGTATCAGTCCTTACAGGAACATTCCTCCGGAAACTTCAATTCTCTGCCCATTGATCCAGCCTGCATCTTCTGTACACAGGAATGCTACTACTCCGCCGATATCATCCGGCAGTCCTACTCTTCCCAACGCTGTAGCTCCCGCCACCATTGCATTGATTTCTTCATTATCCCGTACTCTTCCGCCTCCGAAATCCGTTTCTATCGCTCCGGGAGCAATCACATTGGCTTTAATTTTTCTTGTACCCAATTCTTTGGCCATATATTTTGTAAGCATTTCCACTCCTGCTTTTACAGATCCGTACACTGAAGATCCCGGAGTTGCGAACCTTGCCAGGCCTGAAGAAACATTTACAATACCTCCTCCGTCATTGATGAAAGGCAGGAGTTTCTGGGTCAGGAAAAAGACTCCTTTGAAATGGATGTCTACCATATCATCAAACTGTTCTTCTGTGACTTCGGTAATGGGTGAATATAAAGCTGTTCCGGCGTTGTTGATAAGGAAATCAATATTAGGACTGCCGGTATTTTCCCGCATGTGGTCTGTCACTTCTTTTACAAAGGCATCAAAGCTATTACTATTTTTTGTGTCCAGCTGAAAAGCCACCGCATTCTGTCCCATTGCTTTGATTTCGCTCACTACAGCGTCTGCTTCTTCTTTATTGCTTCTGTACGTAATAATAACGTCTAATCCTTTCTGAGCAATTTTAAGGGCTGCATTTTTACCCAATCCACGACTCCCTCCTGTTACCAGGGCAATATTTGTTTTTGTGTTCATTTTTATTTTGATTATTCTAATGATACAAAGTTGGGATATTTTGGCGCTGAAGTATTTGCCTGAATCAATCTAAAATTTGCAAAATTCAAATTATGAACGGAATTCCAAAGGGGTAAAGGAAGTTTTCTTTTAAAGAAGTTGGAGAAGTGGGCAATTTCTTCAAATCCCAAGGCATAGGATATTTCGGAAACATTCCATTTCGTCTGTTTTAAGAGTATTTTTGCTTCCTGGATGATGCGGTCTGAGATAAGCTCTGTGGTTGTTTTTCCGGTGCTTTCTTTTAATTTTTTATTTAAGTAATTCACATGAACTGCCAGCCGCTCTGCATAATCTTTGGCTGTTCTGAGCTGCAGCTTCTGTTCCCAGGACTCTATGGGAAACTGCCTTTCCAAAAGCTCTATGAATAAGGAAACCACTCTCATTGAAGAATCATTGGATGCTGATATTCTGGTTGCCGGCTGCAGTTTCTGCCCATAATGAATCAGTTCCAGTACATAGTTTCTGATCAGGTCATATTTAAAGACGTAATCTGAATCTATTTCTTTTTTATTTTCTTAAAAGGATTTCAATCTCTTCTGCAAGATCATCATCAATTTCAAAGACAGGAACCCCGCCCGGCTGGAAAATAGGCAGATCTTCCAGATGGTAATAGGATTTGTCTTTAATGAAGAAATCTTCTGTAAATACACAGAAACTCCCGGACTGTTCAGAATCTTCGGGTATCCAGTGATACGGAACTTTAGGAGTCGCAAATAATAAGGCATTCTGCTTTATAGAAATTATTTTATCTGCATATTCAGCCCTGTTTTTTCCCCTGATAAAACTGATTTTATAATATTTTCTCCTGTTATAAGGCATTTCGGATGTAGCTTTCACTTTCTCTATCGTTTGGGCAATATCAAATACGTTGAAGTGTCCGATATCTTTATGAAGGCCTTTCGGAAAAATACTTTCGAGGTCTTTTCCCAGCTTGGCTGCCATTTCCCGGTAGAAATCTTCCAGTGAAGCAGGTGCTATTTTTTCCATAGCAGATGATTTGTAAAATTCAAATATACAAAGTTCTATAGATTCACCAGCCTGATATTTTAAAGATAACGTCTCTTAAGGTATTTTCAGGTATGGATTCGTTAAAGTTTCATTAAAATATTCCATTTTTTTCTACAAAAAGTGACATACGTTCATTTATTTTCATTACATTCGTAATAACTAACTCACTAAAAATCAAAAACATGAAAAATTCATTTGCACAAATCGGTAAAAAGCTGAACAAAAAAGAATTGAAATTCATTGCAGGAGGGCTTCTCAATTGTATTGAATCTACTCCTACGTTTTGTCCGGATCCTCCATGTGAGGGCGGTAGTAGCTGCAAAATCACCTCACCTTACTGTGCCCAGGAACAATGCAGACCTAGTTGGCCAATAGAATCTTAGACTATTAAACTATTATCATAAACCATGAAAAATCAAAAACCAAGCAACGGTAAAAAACTTAATAAAAAATAATTGAGATCTATTACCGGAGGAATACTCTTAGACTGTAAACAGCCAATATTATGTACAGAGCTGCCTTGTTAACAACCCTCTTTTCCTAATGGCTGTACTATTATTTCCATGCTCTGCTCTCAGGAGAATGCAGACTACACTGAGAAACCTAACCATAAAATTCAATATCATGAAAAAACAGAATTTAGCCAATGGGAAAAAACTCATCAAAAAAGAGTTAAGAGTCATCACCGGAGGAAAAGAAATGTGCTGGCTTCCTGAACTGGTATGCAGTAAAATTTCTTTCAGCTGTGCAGAACCACAATGCCAACCGAGTATTGAAATTGAATAATTTACAATAAAAGTGCTTCCTATCTTTTGAAAGCACTTTTATTTTACCCATTTTATTAAATATTCAACCATGGAATCATTATCCGCTTTATAATTTAAAGTCCTATCTTAATCAAAAGATTGCCTATACAAAAAAACTAAAACTATTTTTATATTTTCCATTATTTTTTTTTCGTATATTTTTATTTATATTAGTAAAAAAATAATCATTAAAACCAAAAACAATGAAAAACCAAAACATCAACAAAGGAAAAAAATTAAACAAAAAAGAATTAAGAACGATCATGGGTGGAAGAAAGAAATGTTTATATAATAATGTATGCATTTTGATTGACCGACTTTGTGCAGAGCCGATATGTAATCCTATAGAAGAGCCTGCATAATTCTACACTAATCGATTTACCGTCTGCAAGATTTCGTATAGAAAATAAAAAGAGCGCTCCCAAATTCATGGAAGCGCTCTTTTATAAACTAACTTTAATATTTTTCTTATACATTGAATCTGAAGTGCATGATGTCACCATCCTGAACTACATATTCTTTACCTTCTACAGAAAGTTTTCCGGCTTCTTTTACCTTTACTTCCGAACCGTAAGTCATGTAATCATTATACTTGATCACTTCTGCACGGATGAATCCTTTTTCGAAGTCTGTGTGAATCACACCGGCTGCCTGTGGAGCGGTCCACCCCTGTCCGATCGTCCATGCTCTTACTTCTTTCACTCCGGCAGTAAAGTACGTCTGAAGTTTCAGAAGGTCATAAGCTTTTCTGATCAGTCGGTTGACTCCAGGTTCTGTAAGACCCAGCTCTTCAAGGAAGATCTCTCTTTCTTCGAAGGTTTCAAGCTCGTTGATGTCAGCTTCTATCTGAGCAGCAAGAACAACGATCTCAGCACCTTCATTCTTAGCCATTTCTTCGATCTTTCCAATCCAGTCGTTTCCGTTTTTAATAGAGTTTTCATCTACATTACAAACGTAAAGTACAGGTTTATTGGTTAAAAGCTGAACTTCACTGATGATTGATTTTGTAAGGTCGTCTACGGCAAATTCTCTTGCATTCTTCCCATCTTCAAGGAATTTCTGTAAATTCTGAAGGGTTTCATAGGTAAGGATATCTTCTTTCTTACCGGATTTGATAAACTTTTTAGCTTTCTCAACTGCTTTTCCTACTGTTTCAAGGTCTTTCAGCTGAAGCTCAATATCAATAATTTCTTTATCTCTTAACGGGTCTACCGAACCTTCAACGTGAACGATATTTCCGTTATCAAAACATCTTAATACGTGGATGATGGCCTCACACTCACGGATATTGGCAAGGAACTGGTTCCCAATCCTTCTCCTTTGCTGGCTCCTTTTACAAGACCTGCAATATCAACGATTTCAACGACTGCCGGTAAAACTCTCTCGGGCTTTACGATTTTCTCCAGTTCAAACAATCTCTGATCCGGTACGGAAACCGTTCCAAGGTTCGGCTCAATAGTACAGAAAGGATAGTTTGCCGACTGAGCTTTTGCGTTACTCAGACAGTTAAAAAGTGTTGATTTACCTACATTCGGCAGGCCTACGATTCCACATTTCATATTGTAAAATTCAAAGTTTAAGGTTTAGGGTTTGAAGTTCAGGGTTTAAAGGTTGAAGTTTTTACAGCTTCTTATCCTGATGGTAAAACCATGAACTTTCAGCGTGCAAAGATAGTGATTTTAGGCGATTTTCATAATAAAAAATCTGCCAGTATTCTGACAGATTTTTCAAACGGTTTGGTAGTGTCCGTTCTATTTTATGGGTTGTCCCCGGTAGCTTCCTGAGCCAACGGAACATCATTTGGAGCCTGTTGCATGGCCATATCCAGAGTGAATAATGATTCATCTGTAGCACGGTCACCGCCTGCAATTTTTAATTTATCAATCAGGTTTTGGGCCAGTGTTTCTTCTTCAATCTGTTCCTGTACAAACCACTGCAGGAAATTCCATGTCGCCCAGTCTTTCTCTTCCATTGAAAGGTCTACGATCTTATAAATGGCTGTGGTGTTGTCTACCTCATGTCTGAAGACTCCATCAAAACAGGCGGTAAGGTTTTCGGGATCAGCCGGAGGAGCCGGAATGGCTTCTACTTTAGGTTTTCCGCCCCTGTTTAGAATGTATTCCATAAATTTGATCGAGTGGTTTCTTTCTTCCTGGGCATGACGGTAAAGAAAGTTGGCAATTCCCTGATAACCTTTATCATCGGCCCAAATTCCATAAGACAGAAAAACGTGTGATGCATGAATTTCTTTATTCATCTGATCACTAAGTGCTTTTTCCACGTTAGCGGAAAGTCTGTTAGTATTCATAATGTTATATTTTGGTGATTATGAAACTAATCATGCAAAAATGGTTCCGATAAAGTTATTATTTTAAACAGAACTTAGTATTCATCCAACACATACTATTGATTTTCATATTTTTAAATTCATAATTTATAGTTATTCTAAAATAAATTCCATCTGAAAAACATCTTCGTTTTATAAAAACAGATGGCAGCTTCTTATGGATATATGCAAAGAAAAGGGTTCAACATGACGTTAAACCCTTTTGTATTTAAAAAAATGATATTCAGTATTTTTATTTTATTTTCTTGGCCATATAATCACTTTCGTTTCCTAATCTGTCGATGGCTTTGATCGCTATGGCATTTAGCTTTTTGCCGTCTTTGAATTTAGGAACGTCTTTGGAAAGCGTGTCCAGCGTCAGAATTTCCGTCTGCCATACTCCGTTGTACTGAGTGAAAAGTACCCATTGGAAAACATCTGCTGCATTTTTTGTACTCCAGCTCGTCTGTGCAAAACTTCCGTTATCTGCAATAAACAAAGTTGGAGTCTGTAACGGAACCGTCTTGATCCATGGAGATTTAGGAATCAATGCTTTTTCATTGTAAGGCCCATTTTTCAGTGTAGGAAGCATTCCCGGATTTTTTGTAAGCCCTGCAATACTCCAGTGAATTTCTCCGGCATCATTCTTCAGCACCCTTCTTGAAATATCGATCTGATTTTTAATTTCCGTAGGACGGTCTGACACTCTGATTTCAACGGTATTAAGTCCCGGCCACAAGTGACGGTTCATTGTATTTTCAGACTGCCACCAGTTCAGCAGTGCTTCAAAGCCCTGTCCTTTAGAGTCAATCGGCCAGTACAGCTGTGGTGAGAAATAATCTACCCAACCTTTATTCAGCCATAATTTAGCATCAGCATACAGTTCGTCATATTGTGAAGATCCAGTAATCCCTGCGGGATATCCCGGTTTCAGATTCCGAAAGGACTGATCCCGAATCTTACATTATTTTTCTCTGCATGGATTTCTTTGTAGATACGCTCAACGAATTTATTAACGTTATCTCTTCTCCAGTCTGCTCTTGATAAGGTTCCCCACTGTTTACATAAGCATTCCAGGTTGCATTATCAGGGAAATCAGCACCTTTATTGTAGGTGGCATAAGGGTAGAAATAATCATCGAAGTGAATGGCGTCAATATCATATCTTTTTACAATATCCTTTACCACGTTGGACACATGGCCCTGTGTTTTAGGGTTTGCAGGATCAAACCAGTACATTCCGTTCTTTAATCTTACAACAATATCGGAAAGTTTATTGGCCATGGAAAGCTTGTTTACAGTACCTCCGTTGGTATGGTGGGCACGGTAAGGGTTTAGCCATACGTGAAGTTCCAGCCCTCTTTTGTGTGCTTCTGCAATCCAGAACTGAAGGGGATCATAATTCGGATACGGAGCTGTTCCCGTTTCCCCGGTCAGGAAATAAGACCATGGTTCAATATCACTTGTATATAAGGCATCTGCTGAAGGTCTGATCTGGAAAATCGCAGCGTTGAAGTTGTTGTCTTTCAACATATCAAGCATATTGATGGCTTCTGCTTTCTGCTCTTCCACGGTAAGATTGTTTCTTGAAGGCCAGTTGATATTGGCTACGCTGGCAATCCAGGCACCACGGAATTCTCTTTTGATTTCCGGAAGCGTGGTTCTGAAGGTTTCATCTGCCGTATTCCCCGCAGTAGGTTTAGGTACTGATGTCGGTTCTTTCGGTTTTGGTGGGTTGGTATTAGGTTTTGTTGTATTCTTAGCTGGCGGAGTTTTCGTCACATTGTTCTGAACTGAACATGAAGTACTGTACGATGCAAAGACTCCTAGTAAAACGATAAGTTTTAATTTATTCATTCTCATAGCCGCAAAACTACTTTAAATTATTTTTTAATATTTGGAATATTCTTTTGAAAAAATAAACAATTTTCCTGATCTCTAGAAAAAAAGCCCCGAAAAATTCGAGGCTTTTCTATATTTTAATGGTAAATGATTATGCTTTCGCAGCTCTTTCCAATCTTTTTCTGTCTTCTTCTGAAAGAATTTTCTTTCTCATACGGATGAAGTTTGGAGTCACCTCGATGGCTTCATCAGCCTGGATATATTCCATACATTCTTCAAGAGAGAATAAGATTTTCGGTGCAACACCGGTATCTTTATCTTTCCTGCAGCACGCATGTTGTTCAGCTGTTTTGCTTCTACGATGTTTACCACAAGGTCACCAGGTTTGTTCTGTTCACCGATGATCATCCCTGTGTAGATCTCCTCACCCGGATCAACGAAGAACTTACCTCTGTCTTGTAGTTTGTTGATTGAATATTCTGTAGCAGGCCCCTGAGTTTTGCTGATCAGTACTCCGTTGTTTCTTCCAGGAATAGCTCCTTTGAAAGGCTTATATTCTGTAAAACGGTGTGCCATGATCGCTTCTCCTGCAGTAGCTGTCAGCATCTGAGAACGCAATCCGATCAAACCTCTTGAAGGAATTTCGAATTCCATGTGCTGCATTTCACCTTTAGTTTCCATGATGTGAAGGTCTCCTTTTCTCTGAGTTGCAAGGTCGATAACTCTTGATGCATACTCTTCAGGAACGTCTACTACTAAAGATTCGTAAGGCTCACAGCTTACTCCGTCAATTTCTCTCAGGATAACCTGTGGCTGACCGATGGTCATTTCATATCCTTCTCTTCTCATTGTTTCAATCAAAACAGATAAGTGAAGAATACCTCTACCGAATACAAGGAAAGTATTGGCATCATCAGTCTGCTGAACTCTTAATGCCAAGTTTTCTCTAATTCTTTTGTTAATCTTTCTTTCAGGTGGTTAGAAGTAACATATTTACCGTCTTTACCGAAGAAAGGTGAGTTGTTGATAGAGAATGTCATGTTCAGGGTAGGCTCATCGATAGCCGTTCTTTCCAATGGCTCAGGATTTTCAAGATCTACGAATGAATCACCGATCTGGAATGCATCGAAACCTACTACGGCACAGATATCTCCTGCCTGTACTTCAGTTACTTTTTTCTTTCCTAATCCTTCGAAAACGTAAAGTTCTTTTACTTTTCCTTTTACAACTTTACCGTCTGCCTGAGCAAGACCGATCCACTGAGATTCTTTAAGCTCTCCTCTTGTTACTTTCCCGATCGCAATTCTACCTAAGAAAGAAGAATAATCAAGGGAAGTAATCTGCATCTGAAGGTTTCCTTCCGTAACAGTAGGTGCAGGAACGTGCTCTAAAATACCATCCAATAATGGTAAGATATCTTCAGTCTGCTCTAATGAAGTGTTGAACCAACCTTGTTTAGAAGAACCGTAGAATGTTGGGAAATCCAATTGTTCTTCAGTAGCTTCAAGGTTGAAGAATAAATCAAATACCTGATCGTGAACTTCGTCCGGACGGCAGTTTGGTTTATCTACTTTGTTGATTACCACTAATGGTCTAAGGCCTAATTCCAAAGCTTTCTGAAGTACGAATCTTGTCTGTGGCATTGGTCCTTCGAACGCATCCACCAACAGGATAACTCCGTCAGCCATTTTCAATACCCTTTCTACTTCTCCTCCGAAATCGGCGTGACCAGGGGTATCAATTACGTTAATTTTTGTGTCTTTATAAGTAACAGAAATATTCTTGGATAAGATGGTGATCCCTCTTTCTCTTTCAAGATCATTGTTATCCATAATTAATTCTCCACTCTCCTGATTTTCTCTGAAAATGTTGGTAGCGTGGATGATCTTGTCAACCAATGTGGTCTTACCGTGGTCAACGTGTGCGATAATCGCAATATTTCTAATGTTTTGCATATAGGATTTTTACGGGTGCAAAAATAGTGATTTTAAATGAATTAATTAAAAGTTTATGCAATATTTAACAATTTCATAATGAGAATTTTATATCAATCCGGTTTAAAACACCATTCAAAATATAGAGCAGGAAGCGTCTGCACTTCCCTTTTCACCTTTATCCCGGTAAAATTACCGCAGAAATATAGAGTATTCATTATCAATTTTTAAAAATCAGAAGCCCGGACCGTTACATCCAGGCTTCCTGTTATTTATTCAGACGCTCTGTCCGCTATGTTTTCCTTCTTTGAATTCTTCTACCATTTTGGTATTGAAAGCCGGAAGGTCTTTTGGGGTCCTGCTTGTTACCAATCCATTATCTACAACCACTTCCCGGTCTACCCAATGGGCTCCGGCATTGATGAGATCTTTGCTGATCGAATTCACTGAAGTCATATTCTTTCCATTGACAACCTCTGCATTGATCAAAAGCTGAGGGCCGTGACAGATCGCTGCTACAGGTTTGTTCTGTATAAAGAAATCTTTCACAAATGATAAAGCCTGATCATTGGTCCTTAACTGATCCGGGTTGATGACCCCTCCCGGAAGTACGAGTGCATCATAATCAGAGGCTGATGCTTCATTCAGGGGCTTGTCTACAGGATATTCTTTTCCCCAGTCTTTTTCTGCCCAGGATTTAATGGTTCCGGACTCCGGACTTACTATGTGAGCCGTCCATCCCTGCTGCTCCAGGTATTCTTTGGGTGACTGAAGCTCACTTTCCTCAAAGCCGTTAGTGGCCAGAATTGCAATCTTTTTGACATAATATTATATTTTTGGTGTTGCCTGATAAAGTGAAAAAATAATGCCGTCCACCTGTTACAGATTGCTAAAAAGGTTAAGATATTTAAAAACGACAGTTATTAATGTCTTATGAGCCTGTAAAGCAGGACAAGATCAATTAACACCACGATAATAAATTTGACAAGAAAAGATTTTTTGGAAACTTTATGATTGAAGAGGATCATTCCGGAAGCAGCGCCCACTACTCCTATGAGTGAAAGTCCCAGAAGGGTATTTCAGAAATCCGCCATTGTTGTTTTTGGCCTGCCACTTATCAAATCCAAAGACTCCGAAGGTGATAAGGTTAGCGATCAAAAGAAAAGGAATCATCTATAATTAATTTGTGACAAAAATAGAGTTTAATTTAGATTCGTGGGAAAGAAAGAATGAGTAAAAAGGCAGGAAGCGGGAAGTACTATTCATGATGTAATTAGCCCGTAAGCCCGGGAGCATGCTTGGTTACTATACATTTGGGTTATGAGAATAAGATTTTCTAAATTTGCAGTCTATAAAAAACAAATCAATGACGGTACATGATCTGGCAGGAACGTATTCCATTAAAGGAAGTAATCAGGTAGAATCTGACCAGCCTTCCTATGACGGTATATTAATCTTATCTGTTGATGAAAATAACCGTATCGTTGCTCAATGGATCATTGGTGACCATATTCAAAACGGAACCGGATTTTATAAAGATCAAATCTTAGTGCTTAACTTCAATTATGAAGGCGATGAACACCAGATATACAAAGGAGTAGCCGTATACCGCTGCCTGAGCAAAGATATATTGGACGGATTCTGGTCTGAAAAGCATGGCAACCCGCTGTATCTGGGAAGTGAGTATTGTGTGAAACTTAAGGATACTGAGTTTTTGAATTGATGCAGTTTTTTTATATTTATTCAGATGGGTGAGATATAAGTTGACTTTAAGTGTAGTAGCATTTTTGCGTTGTTGATAAATCTACATTTCTCAAATTGAAATAAAAACCACTGCAAATTTTAAAGTGGTTTTGCTTTATTGAGACACAAGCGTAATGCTTGCGCCAACATGGCTATTTGTTACTAATTGCCCCATATTAACGGAACAAAATAAAAATAGAATATAAGTGCCATTAACGGCAAACAAAGCATAACATTCCAAAAACTTTTCTTGTAAATCAAAAAATTTACAAGAAAGTATATAGTTATTATAAAACCTAGTACATTCATTGGGAAACATATATATATAAATGTTCTCTTAGCTACACTGCTGTATATGTAAACTACCCCATAAACTTTGATCAACAAGTAGATAGTAAAATTTACAACAAATATTGCTAATGGTATAAATGCTAATTTAGATATCTTTATTTTTTCCATCCCACTCTATTATAATTATAGCCTGCTGTTATTGCTCTTTGGTCTGATGCAGAGTCCTTTCCATTTCCAGTTAATATGCTGCTAACATTAGCTCCAGCTTTTATGGTATCCAAAGAATATCCCACCATCTGAAAAGCCTTTCCAGTCATAAAATTTCCCGCATCGTAAACATTGTAAAGAGTATTACTTCCTTCAAACTTAACAAAGCCACCCGTTCCATCTGGAGGCGTTGCCCCACCTCCTTGCAAAGGAGGATAATTGTTCCCATTATCTGTATTGACTAAAGTCCCCATACTTCCTGCAAAATCAAATTTTCCATGTCCTAAATCAACTCCATAAGTAAAATATGTCAAGCTACCTGTTGCCATTATTGATTTTCTGTACTCAACATCGCTTTTAATATCTCCAATTCCTAAGGCATTAAATGCATCTGCCATATCTTGCGCAGAATAAGGAGTAAACAATCTAACTTCCGCATCCTGTAGTTCGTAATCTGTCATTCGACCAGCATAACTTACAATGTCACCCAATTGTTCTTGGTCAAATACAGAGTCATTCAAATTTAGTTGATTACCGTTCATATCTTGGACAACGTGAGCGCCTTCTTGGGGTATAATTTCCTGAACGTAACCCTGAGAATTTACTTTAATAATATCTTCATTCTGCCGTCCATCCGGATCAATAAACCTAATTGCATTATTAAAAGCATAAGTATAAGTACTCCAACGTCGGGAAGTTTCCGCCAGTGGATCTACAACACCCCATCTTCCCAACTCCGGCATATACATCCTTGCTCCATAATCATACATCCCAGATTCAGTTTGCAACTCTTTACCGTTGTATTTATAATTGTAGTTAGGATTTCCAGATAATGTATTGTATCCTTCATGCTTTAAGCCAAATGGATAGTAATTATTCTCTTCAAGAACTTCTATTCCTGTATCATTTTTGAAATAACTTAATCGTACATTTCCTTATCTATAAATATAGCTTTTTCAAGCTGAAATAAAAACCACTGAAATTTTACTGGCTTTGCTTTATTGAGGCACGAGCGAGACGTTTGCGCCAGCTGGTAGGAATATCCAACTAATTTATCAAAATATTTATAAGCACTCATAATGAGACTTCCAAGTTTTTGCTTCTTTAATATCAGCTTTTTTATCAAAAATAAATAGATATTTATTAATGCTACCACAATATTTAATTCCTTTACGAGAATTTGATATAACATCAACTCTTAAGGAATCATTTCTCATTTCATTAAAAATTGCTATATGAGAAGGCCCCTTAAATTTATCCTTAGTAAAAACATTTTCTTTTTTATAATAGTCAAATGACTTCCATGTTTTTTCCCAATATTTTTATTTAAATTAGATAAACATGTATCTTTTTTCATAGGTCCAGTTTTTTCAATGTTTAACCAATTTAAATAGCTATCAGACTTATATAATGGGAAAAAACTTTCATAAATAGAAATCCCATAAGCTCCGGAACTTAAAATACCTTCGTAGTATTTCTCAGTTCCATTATTTTTAAAGTCCTGCTTTACATAATCAATTACTTTTTCATATCTTTCACATATACATTGTCCATATGCCGATAGACTAAAGCATAATAAAATAATTATTAAATTTTTCATTATTTAGTATTTGGAGTTAGCATAAATAAATTTTTCTTTACATTAATTTTATTAAAGTCACCACCCATAACTGCAGGAGCTCTTTCAAAAGGGGTCAGATTATATAATTTACCCTTATATAAAACATCCATTGGACTGTACGATTCTCTTTGACCAAATGGTCGAGTAAATTGTCCTGAAGCATCTAGTTCTCTTCTTATTGTATTTATTACCTTTTCATTTGGCCCTGGCGCACCATATATTACATCTTGATCGTCAAGATTGTTATATATATGACTTATCTCATGAAGAGTAGTCATATCATATCCCATTGTTAGCGGATTTAATGCCTGACTTGTTCCTGCTATAAATTTATTTAATTGATCTGTATTTATATTCAAATCGTATGTTACTGTTGACCCATACACTCCATTTATTGTTTCTCCTTTTGCACTTACTGCATCTATTGAAGATCCTCTTGTATTATCTGAATTAATCTGATAGTCAGTTCTATGATTATCAATGGCTCCTTTTAGCATATCACGTGCTGTTTGACTTCCTCCCATATTTTGATTCTTTATAAGAAAGCTTTCCATTACTTCCAACAGATAAACTTAAACCTGTTTCTTTTTCCAAATCATTTATAATTTTATTCTGTGTATCCACTGAAATGCTTTTTCCAAATGTTATATCTTGATTCTGCCTTCCATCCGGATCAATAAACCTAATTGCATTATTAAAAGCATAAGTATAAGAACTCCAACGTCTGGAAGTTTCTGCCAGTGGGTCTACAACTCCCCATCTTCCTAAATCTTGCATATAAAATCATACATTCCAGATTCTGTCTGTAATTCCTTCCCATTGTACTTGTAGTTATAATTCGGATTACCCGGTAATGTATTGTATCCTTCATGTTTTAAGCCAAATGGATAGTAATTATTCTCTTCAAGAAGTTCTATTCCTGTACCATTTTTGAAATAACTTGGATGAACACTTCCTAAATGATTTCACCTATAAATATAGTTTTTCAAATTGAAATAAAACCACTGCAAATTTCACAGTGGTTTTGCTTTATTTAGACACAAGCGTGACGCTTGCGCCAGCGAGGGGACTTTGCGCAGCTGGTTATTTTATATAGAATTAGTATTAAACCATAAATCTTCTATTGTAAATGATTTGAAATCTATATTATCATCAAAATATTTATAAAGATTTTGATCTTCAATTTTAAATAAATCTTCAGTTAATGAATCAACCTCTATATAATAAATATTTTCAATATTTATTAGTGCTTTTCTCACATCAGGCATGATATTTTTTTCACAAATAATCAATGGATATTTTTGCCATATATAGCCTGTTGTTACTTTATCTCCAATAATCGAAGCCCAGTTCTCTTCATCATCCCAAAAAGAAACTTTAAACTCATTATTGTCCAATGTATTTATTGCAAGATAAAAAATGGAATGTTTCCAATTAATATTATCTAGTGTAACTTTTTTAATTATTTCTGTAATATTTTTCATCTTGATCTATCTTGCTGTTCCTGGTGATCCATGAATAGCACCTTTAGAATTCTTATAAACATTAATAACATTTGTTGGAGTACCATTACCTAAAACACCAATATTGGTATTTGAAACAGGAACTTTAGCTTTATTTCCAATCCATAAAGCATTTTTATCAGCATATTCAGCAGCTTTTAGTACAGCTTCATTTGCATTTATACTTGGATAAAAAGACTTTTTCCAGCAACCCCTCCAAATACATGCTTTTTCATAGCTTCTTGGGAAACAGTATATGTTCCATTAGTTAACCCCTCATGCATTGAACTCAAAGCTCCTTTTTCTACATTTAAAATATTTGTAGTAATACCTGTATTTCCACTTCTTGTAATTAATAAAGCAGCTAAAAGAATATTTGCATCTGAATTTCCACTCGCTGAAAGTGCTATTCCTGCGCCTTCAAAAACGCCTAATGGATCTCCTGCTCCTCCCATCATTTTGATAGGTCCATCATTAAAGCCTAATCCCCAAATCCAGGTTGGACATTTCCAATAGGAGTTCCTGCTTCGGTTGAAAAATCAGAGTTAATTGGTTTACCTTGAGTGTCATATACAGAACCATTAGATGCTAAGGTATAAGAATAATGATTGAGTTCAACTCCGGCAATAGTTGTTTTCCCATTTATAGCAGCGCTTTCATATACATTACTTACTCCCTTATATCCGGCAGCCGTTGCTTGTTCTACTGTATTCACATTCGGATCATAAGTATATGATTTTCCTGTAGCTAAATTAAATTGCTCAATCCAGCCTGTTCCTTCTCGTCCGTCAGGATCTATGAAACTAATGGGATTATCAAAAGCGTAATTATATGTTGACCATCTTCTTGATTTTTCCGCCAGTGGATCTACACCACCCCATCTACCCAACTCCGGCATATACATCCTCGCTCCATAATCATACATCCCAGATTCTGCCTGTAACTCTTTCCCATTGTACTTATAATTGTAGTTAGGATTTCCAGATAATGTATTGTATCCTTCATGCTTTAAGCCAAATGGATAGTAATTATTCTCTTCAAGAACTTCTATTCCTGTATCATTTTTGAAATAACTTAATCGTACATTTCCTAAATGATCCGTGTAATTGTAAATATACTTATTATTTTCAAAATTATAATAACCTTCAGGAGTGGGAACAAATTTTAATCCGAAAATAAGTTCTTTTTACCTGTACCAGTTTCATATTGGAAGCCGTCTAAGTATTCAGTTGTTTTTGTATATAAACTGGTTTCGGTACCTAAGGGATTAGAAGGTGCATATTTATAGGTCTTTCTCAGTTTAATACCGTCTGCACGGTAAAGGTATTGGGTATTTTCTCTGAGCTGTCCTGTACGGGTTGAAAGAAATTTATTGAAAAGGATATAATCCGGCAGATTGAGATAGTTGTAGGTAATATTCAAAATCCCTTTATCTTTCTGGTCCGTCATATTCCCGTTATCATCATATCCTATGATGCTTCCGGAGGTATCAGGGGTACCCTCTGTAATCTGTTGAACTATCGGTGACGGTCTTCAACCTGTTTCCTTCATAAGCATAAGTAAGGTTATCGATAAGAGCGGAAACGCCCTGTTCTGACGCTGCCGATCTTTTAAGCTGGGTAATATTACCATTGGCATCATAGTCCATCTTCTCAAAATATTCTTTGGCAGACGGATTATTGTTTTTCTGGTAAAAGCCTGCCGATAATCTGTTCAAAGCATCATACACATATCCATATCTTCTCAGGTAATCGTTGGGATCAGTAGAGGTTTTCCAGTCTATCTCTGCAATATTACCATTGAATTTAGGTTTTACTTTAAGTTCAGGGAAATCAACATTCGGGATTTCAAGACCTTCGGTCAGATTATATTTTATTTCATACCCAAACAGCTTTCCGTTCAGATTTTTAGGGTCATTGATTTTGGTCATCCAGCCTCGTATATTATATTTATAATCGATTTGCTGAAGTGGAGATCCCGCTGCAATTCCGCCTACTTTCTTGGACTCCAGCTGAGAGAGTTCATTGTATTTGTTTTGGGTAAGGTATTCAACAGGGTTATTATCTACCTGGTGTTTATGAACCAACAACCTGTTCTGATGATCATACTCAAAGGTTTCCGTAATGACTCTTTCTACATCGGTATCTAATCTCTTATGTCTGGTAACGGTCATTTTGGGTGTTCCTGAAAAATCAAGCTGGGATTCTGTGCTGGTATACCCTCCAAGATGATTCACAGAATGAGTTCCCACCGTTCTTCCTCTATAGTCATAATATAAATAGTTTCTGGTCCAGTTATCATCCTCAATATTCTTCACATATGAAGCTGTGGGCATGCTCCAGGTACTCACAGGAGTTACATGGGTGATCACAGGCTGATCTAAAATAGCAACAGGCGGGTATTTCTTTGTATCTCTTGGATAGACCCCATAATAATTCACCGTAAGAACAGTCTGAGCATCAGATAAAAAATTATTGGTATAATACACCATAATTCCGGATTTATTAAATCCTGAATCTATCTGGTCTTCAATAATATTAAGTCCTCCAATCTGAGCCTGCATCTGCTCCCTCCCTGCTCCGGATAAGATTCCGGTATACGCTACACGGCCAAATTTATCATATTTGCTAAACAGCCATTGCCCTTTCGCTTCCATCACCGTGTCCCGGGTAAGGATAAGCCTGTCCTGCTTATCATACACCATATATTCCCAGCCTTTTCCAGGAAGTTTCTTTTCTACCAACCTGCCTCGCCCGTCGTAACGGTATTGGTAACAGTACTCGCTATGTTTCAAAGTATTGGAAACAATATCACCCCTCATACTGGCCATAGGCGGAAGTACAAAAGCAAGCTGATCATACTCATTATAAACATAATACGTACTGCTTCCATCTTCTTTTCTCACCATAATGACCTGACCTTTCCCATTTTTAAATTCGATGGTTTTATTACCATCTTCATCAATCACGGTATTTTTATACAACTGGCCGTCTGTATACAGCCAATTTTCGCCAAGTATTGATTTTGTTGCTCCATTTTCCCAGGTAGTCACCGTTGTGAATTTTCTCACTCCATCAGCCACTGTCACTGCCGCATATTCGAATTTCACAGGTTTGTTACTCCAGTCATTTCCTGCCTGAACCTGTTCCTGAACCCGGTTGAGAGGTGAACTTTCCAGTTTTTTCTCGGAATAGATCTTTTCTCCACCATATATTAAAGGGGCATTACTTTCAGGATTAGATACAATCCCTCCGTTTAATGTTCCACCTTGTGGGATAGGAAGATAATCATTAACCTGTCTTCCAAACAGATCATATTCAAATTTGGTTACTACATCCTTGCCTTCGGGAGATGCTTTGATATTGACTGTCTGTTTAGGTCTGGAAAGCCCGTCAAAATATTGTATTGATTCTGTTACCTTAAGATTGGTATGATCAAGGTAGGTTTTGGTATAAACATAGTTTTCTGTAGGCGAAAGCTGAGCATTAATAAGGCCTGTACTCAATAGTATTCCTATGGGGATTATTATTTTTTTCATCTGGTTTTAGTTTTTAAAGTGGTATTGATATTCTTTCAGGGTCTTGTAGGAGATATTCCCGGCAGCATCTCTTATTTCCTGTTTCACTTCTTTCAGCCTGTTTTCAGTATCATAGAAATAAAGTTCTTTCAAGCCTGAAGGCTGCATCACACTTCTTACTCCTACCAATGGATCGTAAGTATAGTGGTAACGTGCGCAGAGGGAGCTGCTGTTTTTCTAAAGTTATCTAAAGCTGCTAACAATGCAGATTCATCATTACCCAACCCTGATGAAGCATCTGTGTTGGATGTATCAACTATAGAAGTAATAGCAGACTGCGAAATATCAGTGAATTTAAGGCCTTCCACCTTAGCAATAGGAAGCGTTTTATTATATCCCCAGATAATGCTGACAGGAGTGCCTTCCTGCAAAGTATATTGTTCAAGGTTTCCTTTACTATCGTATCTATCATAACTGATTTTGTTTTCCATCACACTGGTCTGGATGTTCAAACTTTTAACGGCATCCGGAAGAAGGCTGCTACTCGCTGGATCATAGATCAGTTCAGTTTTTGCAATGGACTTCCCAGGATCAGAAGAAGTCATTTTCTGAACTACACCGGTTTCCAAAGGAATACCGATCATATTGGCATTGATCAGCTTCTGATTGTTCTTCTCTGTAGCATACAAATAGTTCGTTACAGTGGATGTTCCATCAGAAAGCATCTGAGTAGACAAAGATGGATAATCTAAAGCATTGTAGACACTCGTACTGGTATTGGTGACTGAACTCTGAACTCCGTTCTTATAGAAATAAGAAGTCTCTGTCTTCTGCGTGGGTAAGGTGATCCCAAACTTTTCAAAGTTCTTATGGGGAGTAGTCAAACTGACATTTCCTACATGATTGAAAAGCTCCTGGAAACTATTATAAATAAAATATTCCCTATTGAGTTTCTGTAGAAATTATCCAATAATTTAATTCCGTCATTCTTTTCTACCTCTGTTACTGAATAGCTCGTATTTGTTTCCGAAAGGATCTGGCCGGATGAATTGTATTTTTTCTCAGAAATCAACTGCCCTCTTAGGTAATCAAGATTTGAAATTGGAATAATAGGAGGTTGTAATGCTAAGCTTCCTGATTAGGATAATCAAGAGGAGATCGGAATGTATAAACTGTACTACCGTTATCTGTAATGCTATTATTCGGTCCCTTTACGATTTGTTTTACTGTAATGTATTTGTATCCTACATCAGAGCCTTGTGTCTTTTGGACAGGAAGGATATTATGGTCCGTTTTTACATCAAAATTGGCGCTATATATAATGTCTGCATTATATAATTTATTTCTGTAGGAATAGCTGTCGCTATAACTTGTAACAGGTTCAGGAAATACCAGAGAGCCACTGCTTTTTTCTGGATTGGTGATGTCCTTATAATCATATACAAATTCCTTGGAAGTCGCCGAAGCAAGACTATCAAAATATTGGATGTTATTGATCCTTAAACCGCCGCCGTTTCTCTTAACTTCATTTACAAAAATATTTTCTTCTGTAGTAGCCATAAATGAATCATATGTAGGTCCTGAAATGGACGGAAAGTAACTTCCTTTTAATGATGCATAATAGGTACCAGGCTCAAAATATATATGATCAAAATACTCAGAATGAATCTCTCCACCATCTTCTAAACCTGATTTAGGACAAGAGGAGGCTCTGGCCTATTACACGCCTGATTACCATTACTCTTTTCAAAAACCTTAACAAAATTATCTTCACTGATTTTTTTGTAGATTATAAAATTCCAATTATAGAAAATTAAATTCCCAAGGATGGAATGAAGCTTAACATACTGAGGACTGTTTGCTGTAAAAAAGAATTGCTTAGTATCTCCAAATGTTCCAAAATTAATAAAAAAATCAAATGTTTGTTTTTTCCAATAGCCTTGTACTGATTCCATAACAGCACCATTATAATAATGACTATAAGTATTTGATTCAAAATCAAATACTATCTTTCCTTTGGTAGGGTAAGTGATGGATTTAATAACATCATTTTTATATCAGTCGTATTTCCTGTGTAATACCCCAGTTGTCTTTAGTGATTGCTCCTGTTTTATAATATTCTAAAGCATATTCCTGGTCTTGATTATTGGATGATGTTTTAGTTACTTTATTCAAAATCAGCTTCTTCAAGGTAGTCATTGGACCGTTATGTTGATAATTAGAATTTGTGTAACTATAATCAAAAATATACTTTTCTGTATAATTCCCCGTATTTTGTCCTAAATAATTAGACTGAATCGATTTAAGCTTATAAAGTTCCGAAGGTTGGATATAATTGGAATCCTCCCTGCCTTTTTCATAATTCAGATAAATCACACCTTTATCTACTATTTCTATGCTGGTAAGAAGTTTTGTATTGGTAGTGTTGTAAACTGTCTGAGACTCAATAGATCCAGGCATATTCGCATCCGGATTTTGTTGGACTCCACTTGTATTTTGGCTCGTGTTATAATAATACACATCTTTTGCATATCTAAAGGTTCGGGTAGTAGGCTCTTCAAACTTAACCAGTGAAGACAGGTCATATTTAAATAAGGCTAAGGCTGTATTATTCTGATCCGTAATTTTGGTAAGATGAAACGATGCCCAATAGTCACCGATTTCAGAACTATCGTCAATATTTCCAATTCCTGTTGTTAATCCGTTTTCATGCTTGTAATTGATTTCTGGGATTTTTCCATCGGACTGAAAATATATTTGATCCCTTTATCATCTGCAATTGTAAAAGAAGAGACTTCTCCGGTATTATCCTGATCAAAACGAATCTGGAGGTTGTTTCTATCCAGCTTCTCCGCCTTGTAATTTCCTGCGGCATCCTTCACTATATAAAACCTTCCGGAATGTCCCATAAAGTTGTATTGAAATAAATCGTATTCTGTATCATATCTTCCCTGTCCGGCAAAGAATTTATAATCATCCATATTTACCGGTTCATCATTCATAACTTTAAAAGTTGGATTATTCACATGGTCATAAATTCCAAACTTTGGTTTGGGAGGAGATGAAAAAGCAATCGTTCTGTTCTTTTCATCTACCCCTCCGCCTCTTACGGTTCTGGAAATAGTTCCTCCGGCAATCATGCTCCAGCCAAGGCCTGTCTCACCAGATTTATCATCCGGTTTTGCATTTAAGGGATGATATTTCAGTTGAATGCTTACAGGTACTTTGGGATTACTTGTCGGAATAGTAAAAAGAGGAATACTGATATCAGGAATTCCTGTATAATAACTTACGGGAACTTCTTCAAATTTCATCAGGTTATTTGAAGTAGGAGCTGCCGGAAACATCTGATTAATGTCTCCCACATAACTTTTAGCAACATCTCCTATTGCAGAAGACTGTCCCTTAAGTGTATACCCCAGAAGGCTGTTAATAAAATAACAGCTATTGTACTTTTTTCATGATTCTCAGTTTTTTATTTCTTAATCAGCTTGGCATTCGCCGTTTTGTTATTATCCGTTTTTATCGTCACCAGATAAGCACCCTGTACAAGGTTCTGTGTATTAATCTTAGTCACATTATTCTTTGTCTTCAGACTCTGAAGCTGTCTTCCGCTCATATCATACAACAGAATATCAGCTTCTTTGAAATCAAAGCCGATTTCTACATAAGCATAATCGGATACCGGGTTCGGATAAATCTTGATGTCCTGTTTCTCGATCAGTTGGTTCACTTGTTTGTCTCCCAGCTTTATAATCTTCCAGTTCTCTTTTCCCAGTTCTTTGGCACTGGTTCCCGCCAGGATTATAGAACCATCCCGGTTCAGTTTCAAATCTGAAAGTCTTTCTTCTCTCTGTCTTGATTCTCCGGCCACATGTTTTCGCCACTGCTCATTGCCATTCTGATCCAGATACAGCATCCAGAACGTTTCATCATCCTTTTCTATTCTGCCTTCAGCCTGAGTGTAGCCACCCAGCAATATTCCTGTTGTAACATCCTGGTTCTTGGTTCTTGATTCCTGGGTCTTTGTAATCACACTCATTCCCATCAGAACATCACGGTTTTTAAAGTTGTAGGATTTTTGCCACTGTTCATCCCCTCTTTCATTTAAAGAAATCAGCCAAAGGTCTGTACCTTCTTGGGTGCCTACCGTTTTGTTTCCTGATCTTTCGGATCTGGATTCTCCACCAATGATGTAACCACCTGAAGTCAGGGCTAAAGTCCTGATATGATCATCTCCTTTTCCGCCATAGTTCTTTTCCCATTCTATTTTTCCGTTTTTGTCCAGTTTTACAATCCAGTAATCGCCTTCACCATAATTGCTGCTTTGTTTGGAGGTGGCAGATGTCAGGTTGCGGGTAGCAGTGCTTTCGGTTGAGGATTTACTTTCAGGATTTCTTACTCCTGAACCCGTATCACGAACCTCGGAGCTTCTGGAATAAATTCCTAACAAAGCTCCGCCGTCTTTCGTAGGAATCATTTTTTCAACTTCGTCAAGACCTTTCCCACCTAAAATAAGCTGTGAGAGTTCTTTTCCATCCTTATCCAATCTTGTGATCCAGACGTCTTTGGAACCGTAACCTTTGGATGAGTTCTGTACATTGCCGGCAACAAAGAACCCTAAATCTGTGGTTTGAATGACTGATCTTGCTTCTTCATCTGAGGAAGTTCCTAATGTTTTCTGCCATAGTTCATCACCGAATTCATTAAGTCTTATTAACCAGATATCTGATCCTCCTTTGGAATCCTCTTTCTTATCCAGTCCTTTCCCGGAATAGGAGGTTCCAGCCAGAAGAAATCCTCCGTCCTGGGTGGTAACAGTGGCTGAGAGATAGTCATGGTTCTGACCAGAGAAATATTTTTCCCAGACCTGATCTCCCTGTTGGTTGAGCTTTACCAGATGGAAATCGTAACCATTATTCTGCTTACTGCCTGAAGCCTGCTGCTTATCGCTTTGAATAGAGCTTCCCGTGATAAGGTATTGCTGATCAATGGTTGTGGTAACCTGGCTTAGAAAATCCTGGGTATAGGATTGAATGTCTTTCTGCCATACCACTTCCTGAGCAGATAGCCCCAGAATTGTGCATAACGTAAATGCACAGAGATACTTTTTTTCATTCCCGTGTTTTTTATGAGTTAATAATTAGTTTTTTTTTAATACTTCGTAAATTTAACTTTTTTAACATACTTTAATCATCCTATTAAAATTTAATATTAAGTTTTTGTCAATAACAAACTTCTTTCATTATCATATATTGATTCTAAACGTGTTTAAAACAAAACTACATTCACACTGCGACAGAACCTGTCGTATTTGATCTTAATCTTTACAAAATTTACTCTTCAAAAACATATATTTTGTTATTCTTACCATTTTTTACGTGTTTTTTAAAAGTTTATATGAACGAATGTATAAATGAATTTTTAATAATTAATTAACCCCTGCAGGTTTTGATAAGTTCTGACATCTTTTGACAGGTTTCAAGCCTATTTTATTCAATGGTTCTTCGGAAAAAGAATAAGCGTAGGATATGATAATTTGAATATTAAAAGCATAAAAAAGCCTTCATGGCTTGAAGGCGTTATTGAAAATGATTTCCGGGTAAAATATTTTGTTTCCAATCTTAACATACAGAATCTTCTCTGATCTCCTGATCCGGTGTGAGATACCGTCGCTGATATTCAGCAAACGTTTGACAATTAAGATTAATAAAAATTATTCGTTAAATGATTTAAAGCGATTAAAATGTGAATTTATTTTTCATGGTTCCCTCTTCTCTATAAATTTTCAAAAATCTACCGGAAGAAATGGTGAATCTTTTAAATATTTTCCCGGCGACAATAAAACTCTCTCTCAAAAAACGAAAAAAGCTGCTTCCCAAAGAAAGCAGCTTGCAGACTATTGATCAGTCTGAAAATTATTTTTTAGCTTTTACATCGATCGCAATCTCGATATCTTTGCTGATCATCCATTCTGCAGGATCTGCTTCCGAAGTACCGAATTTGATACCCCAATCTGCTCTGTTTACTGTAAACTTAGCCTGTACAGCTGCTGTACCTTCCGCTACATCTACTTTAGCAGGAAAGTAACATTCATTGTTTTCCTGATAGGGTAAGGTTTCCGCTTACTGTTTTATTAGCGCCTGCTATCGCATCTTTTGATGCTTCTTTCAAATCTGTAACGCTTGTAATTTTGAAATCTGAAGTCGGATTTTTCGCTACATCAAAGAAGTCAGGGCTTTTCAGGTGACCTTCAAGATCAGCCGGTTTTTTGTCTTTTTCCGTTACTGAAGCCGGGTCTACTTTTATAGAGTTCATATCAATAACAAAGTTTCCTGCCGTAACCTGACCTGCATCAACACTGATGTCTCCGGACTTTACAGTAAGTGTTCCCCAACGAGGAGCCATACCTCCTTTATGGTATGCTTTCCAGTTTACTACTGAATTTACCGTATCTACTGCAAGTGTTTCACCTTTGCTCTCAGCTACGGTTTGCTCCTGAGCTGTAGCCGCAGACTCTGCTGATTTTTCTTTGTTACATGATGCTAAAAGTAATCCTACTGCTGCAATTGCAATTACGCTAATTTTTTCATATTGTTGAAATGTTTAAAAAGTTTATCGAAATTTTTATTTCCGGGTACAAAAGTAGAAAAACTCTGTTCCGGTTTCCTTATCATACATCAAGAAAAAGATATTTTTTACTTTTTATTGTTTAAAAGTATCATTTTTATATTTTTCATGCATTAATTATTGTTAAGCTTTACTTTAAATTCCTTGCTATATTCACTTTTTTATCCTGACCGACAATCATTTATATTCTATCGGAATAAAAAACAGCTTTGATTATTTTATGTACCCGTAAAAGATGTATTTTTATCGCTTTAAAAACACAAATCTATACATGAAAATATGTCAAAAAAACTAATACTTCTATTTGCTTTAAGCACTATACCCTATCTTAATGCCCAAACAAAAGCTGAACAGGCCATAAAAACATTTGAGCAAAAATACCATCAGGAAAAAACACACCTGCTATTAGATAAAAACAGCTTTGTAGCAGGTGAAAATGTATGGTTTAAATCTTATGTATTTGATGGCTACAATACATCAGCTATTTCTACCACATTATTTGTAGAACTCTATGACCGGAATAAAAAACAGATCATTAAAAAACTGGTACCTTTAATTGACGGCGAAGGAAGCGGAAGTATTTCTTTGCCCGCTTCTCTAAAGGAAGACGTTTATTACCTCAGAGCTTACACAACCTGGATGGCCAATTTTAATGAGGATTTCCAATTGATAAAACCTGTTGCAGTCTATAATCCTGCCTCGCCTGAAAAATTAACAGCTAACCCAATATCCGGCTGGACCGCTTCCATACATCCCGAAAGCGGACATCTTATAGACGGAATCAATACGAAATTGGCTGTAAGGCTACAATCTACAGGATCAGGACCGCTTGATTGGGAGGGATATGTGGTGGATTCTGAAAATCCAGATATAAAAATTGTAACCTTTAAAGGACTCGATCAGAATGTTGGCCTATTCAGTCTTACTCCGAAAATTGAAAAAAATATCAGCTCATCATTCAGGATAAACAAGGTCAGAAACAAAATATTGCCTTACCTGAAATATCTTCATCAGGAATATATTTACGGGTAACCAACGATAAGGACCATGTAAAATATACTTTACAGACAAAAAATATGCCTCAGGATTCCCGGTATTACAAAATTCTGGGAACTATAAACAACCAGCTGGTTTATAAGGCTCAGGTAAATAAAATTATTGATGGGACGGAATACTCCATTCCCAACAATCAGCTCGTCAATGGTATCTTACAGCTCACTGTTTTTGATGATAAGGAGAATGTAATCGCCAGCAGGTTATCTTTTGTACAGCCACAGGTATTACAGATCAAAAAACCGGAATTACAATCTCTTTCATTCAATACTTCCTCTCGTGGGAAAAATTCATTTGCTATTCCTAAAGATTCGGATTATTCCAGCTATACTGTTTTGGTACTTGATGCCAATACGAAAAGTACTGAAGAAGATCAGAGTCTATTAAGTTCATTATGGCTGACCGGCGATATCGTCTCAAATATAGCAAGCCCGGCTCAGTATTTTACAAAAAACCGCAATACGGAAGCATTGGATGCCCTTCTGATTTCAGAGAAATGGAAACGTTTTGACTGGAAATCCATTATTTCTGGCAATTATCCAACAATCAAATATCAGCCTGAAAACTACCTATCCTACAAAGGGAAAATAAATGTTCAGGGAAAACCTGCTCCCGACACCTATTTAAATTTAATTTTTGATTCCGGATCAGGATCTAAGGTTTTCAAATTAAATCAGATCATAGCGGTTTTTTTATTCTCAACAATTTAATTTTTGAGGATTCAATGAGATTTTCGTATAACCTTAATTCAGAGTCTAAAGAGCCTGATCAAAATTATTCGGTTTATTTCCAACCGAATTTCGGCTTTATTCCATACCAAAAGAATCTTCCCCCTACTCCTTATCAGCTTGTACAACGTTCTGGTGATGATAAGCCATCAGAAGAGGTCACACGGTCATTTACAGCACTCACTACCCAGAAAATGATTGATGAGAAAGTAACAAATATTGAAGAGATAAAGTTAAAAGGAGAAATAAGAAGCAAAACTAAAAAATTAAATAATGAATTGAGCAGTCTCCTGTTCAGGAGTGCCCGTGAGGAGGTTTTTGATTTTGTCAATGATCCGAAAGCCATTACCTCAACCGGTATTATGCAATGGCTGCAAGGAAGAGTTTCCAGTTTAAGGATCGATTCTAAAAATGGAACTTATATCCCATATCTGTATAATGAACCTATACAGATTTATCTTGATGAAATGCCTGTTTCGCCCGGTCAGGTAAGCAATATGTCCTCTTCAGAGATTGCCCTGGTAAAAGTTATCAAAGGTTTTTTTGCCGGAGCATCCGGAGGTGGCAATGGAGCTATAGCTATTTATACCCGCCGGGGCAGTTCTTCCGGCAAGATCATAGACAGAAGCCAGCCATCACAATTAAGGCAAATCACTCTTTCAGGATATGACAAAGAAGCTCCATTCGAGAGTCCTATATATGACAATGAGGGTTTTAAAAAGATCTCAAAAGACACCCGAAGCGTCCTATACTGGAGTCCCAACCAGGAAGTTCAGCCTCAGGAATCAACACCTATACAGTTCTACAATAACGATGATGCAAAGAAATACAGAATCATTATCATGGGATATGATAAAACTAATGAAACCCCACTTTATTATAATGAAGTTCTGCCCTAAATAAAATTGATGAAACAATCAACATTTCAGCCTGATCATTAATAAGATCGGGCTTTTTTATACAATTTATTTTATAAGAAAAATTTTAAAAGAGGTATTTTGAACTGCTTTCAAAAATTATTATCTTCGTGATTAGTCACAGCTGAAATCAATGCAAATCGTGGGTGTTATCTGTTGTGAATTGCTTTCAAAAATTATTATCTTCGTGATTAGTCACAGCATCTTCAATCAGGAAGTAATATAATAGCCTGTTGTGAATTGCTTTCAAAAATTATTATCTTCGTGATTAGTCACAGCGCGGAAAGGAACAGGGAACGGGAAAATCTAGTTGTGAATTGCTTTCAAAAATTATTATCTTCGTGATTAGTCACAGCATGATCAACGGATAGGACGAAGATAAATACGTTGTGAATTGCTTTCAAAAATTATTATCTTCGTGATTAGTCACAGCTTATACCCTTCAGATTCCCGGGCTTCTCCTGTTGTGAATTGCTTTCAAAAATTATTATCTTCGTGATTAGTCACAGCCTAAATGTAGGTATTGAGGTAATCCAGTTAGTTGTGAATTGCTTTCAAAAATTATTATCTTCGTGATTAGTCACAGCTGGTTCCATTTGTCTATAGGTTCGTTGGTGGTTGTGAATTGCTTTCAAAAATTATTATCTTCGTGATTAGTCACAGCCGTTCCAGGTAATCGCTAATCAATCCTAAAGTTGTGAATTGCTTTCAAAAATTATTATCTTCGTGATTAGTCACAGCCATGGGGCTTGTAAGATAGCCCGCTAATGTGTTGTGAATTGCTTTCAAAAATTATTATCTTCGTGATTAGTCACAGCTACACCGACACGCTGGATATAGCGACAGCGGTTGTGAATTGCTTTCAAAAATTATTATCTTCGTGATTAGTCACAGCTCGTTATTAAGAATGACCCGCGCCGCTGCTGTTGTGAATTGCTTTCAAAAATTATTATCTTCGTGATTAGTCACAGCTTGCGAACTTCGCGATAGTGCATATCATATAGTTGTGAATTGCTTTCAAAAATTATTATCTTCGTGATTAGTCACAGCCAAGTTAGTGTACAGGTTACCCAGAATATGGTTGTGAATTGCTTTCAAAAATTATTATCTTCGTGATTAGTCACAGCCAGGATGTGGTTATCCTCTTAAGAGTATTGTTGTGAATTGCTTTCAAAAATTATTATCTTCGTGATTAGTCACAGCTTCCAGGTTCAGAAGGCGCAAAACGTTTTAGTTGTGAATTGCTTTCAAAAATTATTATCTTCGTGATTAGTCACAGCTTACGAGAATTAATAACGGTTTCGACAGCTGTTGTGAATTGCTTTCAAAAATTATTATCTTCGTGATTAGTCACAGCAATGCAGAATAATGATATTGTTGGTTATCAGTTGTGAATTGCTTTCAAAAATTATTATCTTCGTGATTAGTCACAGCTATTCTTGTCAGCAGCTGCGCCCCGGATGAGTTGTGAATTGCTTTCAAAAATTATTATCTTCGTGATTAGTCACAGCGTTAGATGATATATTGATATTGTTGTAAAGGTTGTGAATTGCTTTCAAAAATTATTATCTTCGTGATTAGTCACAGCCTAAATAATACATATGAAGCTGTTGCTGTAGTTGTGAATTGCTTTCAAAAATTATTATCTTCGTGATTAGTCACAGCGTATTAGTTTTTACTTCTAATTCGGGTTCGGTTGTGAATTGCTTTCAAAAATTATTATCTTCGTGATTAGTCACAGCATTGATTCCTGACAGAATTCATCTAATCCCGTTGTGAATTGCTTTCAAAAATTATTATCTTCGTGATTAGTCACAGCGATTTTGAAATTCCTGCAGCTCTAGCTCCAGTTGTGAATTGCTTTCAAAAATTATTATCTTCGTGATTAGTCACAGCTTTAGTCGAAACATCTAATATGGGAACGCTGTTGTGAATTGCTTTCAAAAATTATTATCTTCGTGATTAGTCACAGCTCGAGCCAAATCGGATCTTTAATCCCTACCGTTGTGAATTGCTTTCAAAAATTATTATCTTCGTGATTAGTCACAGCATTGCCAAATAAATCCATTCCTGTTCCTACGTTGTGAATTGCTTTCAAAAATTATTATCTTCGTGATTAGTCACAGCCCCAGCTCTATCTTAAGATCATTTAAGGTTGTTGTGAATTGCTTTCAAAAATTATTATCTTCGTGATTAGTCACAGCTAGGAATATTTGCCCAATACAATCTTTCCTGTTGTGAATTGCTTTCAAAAATTATTATCTTCGTGATTAGTCACAGCTCCTGATCTAAAACATACATCTCCTGCTCAGTTGTGAATTGCTTTCAAAAATTATTATCTTCGTGATTAGTCACAGCTGAAAAAGCCCGTGGGCCCTGCCGTCTCTAGTTGTGAATTGCTTTCAAAAATTATTATCTTCGTGATTAGTCACAGCAAGGCATCCTCCAACTCAGTATAGAAACCAGTTGTGAATTGCTTTCAAAAATTATTATCTTCGTGATTAGTCACAGCTATATCTGTCTTCACTAACACCTTTGCTATGTTGTGAATTGCTTTCAAAAATTATTATCTTCGTGATTAGTCACAGCTTTCCTTTTCAACAAAAGCTTGATATTTTTGTTGTGAATTGCTTTCAAAAATTATTATCTTCGTGATTAGTCACAGCGATAATGCTTTTGCCAAGACATCTTCTGTAGTTGTGAATTGCTTTCAAAAATTATTATCTTCGTGATTAGTCACAGCAATGATCCATCATTTGAAGATGGTCTTGTGGTTGTGAATTGCTTTCAAAAATTATTATCTTCGTGATTAGTCACAGCGCTATTGCGTTTTTGTTGATTAGAATCATAGTTGTGAATTGCTTTCAAAAATTATTATCTTCGTGATTAGTCACAGCAGTTGCAGATGTTTCTTGAGATAAATCACCGTTGTGAATTGCTTTCAAAAATTATTATCTTCGTGATTAGTCACAGCTTGCCGCTGTGTTTGTAGCGTTCGCCGCTGGTTGTGAATTGCTTTCAAAAATTATTATCTTCGTGATTAGTCACAGCCATTTTTCAAATAATCCGGAACATAAACAGGTTGTGAATTGCTTTCAAAAATTATTATCTTCGTGATTAGTCACAGCAGAAGAATCGACCGTCCCTTTCTTCGACTTGTTGTGAATTGCTTTCAAAAATTATTATCTTCGTGATTAGTCACAGCATTGACTCCTGACAGAATTCATCTAATCCAGTTGTGAATTGCTTTCAAAAATTATTATCTTCGTGATTAGTCACAGCCTCAAAAAATAATCTACTGAAAATCAGTAGATTATTTTTGTATTTAGAATTTAAAATTTAGAATAATTCAAGCTGCTGAAAGGTTGGAGGCGGCTCTTCTTTATTTCTGGCAAAAAATATTTCAATATCTCCAAACTGTTTGTCGGTGATGCACATAATGGCAACCTTACCTGCTTTTGGAAGCATAAATTTCACCCTTTTAATATGAACCTCAGCATTTTCACGGCTCGGGCAATGTCTTACATACATTGAAAACTGAAATAAAGTAAAACCATCATCAAGCAAAGATTTACGAAAGCGGTTAGCATCTTTCATATTGGCCTTAGTCTCTGTTGGCAAATCATATAATACTAAAACCCACATAATTCGGTATGCATTAAACCTTTCGGAATTCATAACAGTTGAGGATAAGAGATCAGGCGTTTTTCTCCTGTATAGCATTTGTAAAGTGAGGAAGCAGTTGTTTTAACAGCAACCAACACAGGTCTCGTTTTGTCGTCAATACGTACATCTTTGGTCGCAATCTGAAGAATATGAGCTTTAAATTCTTTTGATAATTCTTCTGTATCAGAATGAATTTCCAGCCATTGCATCACAAAGCAAATCAATAAATGGACGATAAGGTTCCATCAGATCGTCAGCCAGACAGTAAGGATTGTATTTATTTTTATGGAATATTCCCAATACGGGAAGTAATCCGGTTTCAACAATTGCCCTTGCTACAATACTTCTGAGAACCGAATATCCAAAATTGAAAAACTGATTGGGTGAATCTCCAAAACGTTGTCTCAAAAAATCCAGACTGATAAGATATTTCCAGTAATGTTGTGCTGCAATACCTTCCATGTTCGTAATGTCGCCGCTTTTCACATTATTCTGATAATCAGTCATCGGCTCATAATAATTTCCTAATCGTTTTAAAACTTCCTTTTGATTTTCAATTTTACATTCAACCGTCTGTTTCCAAAGTTGCTTTTTGAGGGGTTCACTGGCTTCCAACTGGTCTTTGACCCGGTCTGAATGTTCCGTGTGTCCATGCAACGGAAGCATTATTCCGTGTGGTAAATGATGATTATCACAACTAACCACAACTACATTGTTTCCCATCATTTTCTGAATTAACTGATGCGAGATCGTAATCTGAAAATGATCCAGCATCAGTAATCCCAAATCTTCCACAGGGACTTTTCCTTTCATTTCTTTTGTGGAAGGTTCTAAAATATACATTTGCTCATCTTTAAGTTTAAGATAAGCAGGATTGCCTATGTAGATGGAGCGGGTGATCATAATTATTATTCTCCTATTTTGGTAATTTCTCCTAAATGACTCAATCTTACTTTTATTGGATTTAAATCAATAAATCCTTTTGAGCTTAATCGATAATATCTTTTACTTTCTTTTGCCCCCTCGGTTTTCTTTAACTCGGTATTTTTTGTTTCTAGATGATGTCTAAACCAATAATCACCTTCTGCAATACTCCAAACCAAGTACAAATGTTTACTCAATAAAGATTTATCATTATTTGCTATTGCTTCATCAAATTCCTCTTGTGGTAAACCAAGAATAAACATTTCATTTTGCTGCATACTGAACTTTAAATTCAGTTTATCCGCAGGTAATTTATCTAAAAATGTTCCTGGAAGTTCTTTATGTAATAATTGATTCCAAACCTCTGATGAATTTTTAATTACAGTAGGAATATTATATTTTTTTCTTTCTACTGCATGCCAAAATGTGCAACTATGTTGAACCAGCTTATTATCTTTATCTTCATAAATGGCGATATGATGATTGTTTCCTGTCAAAACAAAGCCAATATCTTTACCATTCCTATCTTTTTTAATTGTCTGTAAATTATTAGCGTCAGGACGGGCAAACAAACGGACGGTTATAATCGGTATTTGCTTTTCTTCATTGAACCAAAGTGTATCCTTGAAAGCTTCTTTTTCTTTATTTCCAAATTGTGCAAGCCTTTCTTTTACTAAAATCTTTACTCTTCCATCAACGATATCATCAGCCTGGCTTGCTTTTAGGTTTTGCAATTTATATTTCAATACTGTTGCCTGATTGTAACAAGATGCTTTTTCCAGAGTTTCAGTTTTTTCTTCATTTAAAAAGATTGGGGTTTTCTTTAATGTTGATAAAGCCTTTTTAGAATTATTTTCATTTTCTGAGAGTCTCTTTTCAATAAGTTCTTTAACCCTAGGATTTACAATTTTATCTGAGTTTTCAAATAAATATTTTAAAGGTTTATCATTCTCAATTACTTTTATCTTACCATAAACAGACTGTTCATGTAAAGCACCTCTTGGAACAATTACACCTGTTTTTTTATTTTTTCCAGTTGCTTTAAATTTAGTTATGGTTGCTACTTTTTTACCTGCTTTAAAAGAAATCAAAACTTTATCAGCTTCATTCATTACTTCTTGTGTAGTAAAAGGCTTTTGTGCTTTCAAATATTTTTCTAACAGAGTCGTCTTTTCATTAAATACTATTTTAGCATCCTCAATTTCTTTTGTCATCAAATCTTTTGTTTCACTAGAATTCAAAGTATTTATTCGTTGAATAAAGCCTTGTTTTGTACAGGCTATTACCAAAGCATCAATGGCATGATGGCGATGATCATCTCTTTTGTCCAGTTTTCGATTTCTTCTTTTTGATGCTTTCTTTTTCCATGTTCGCTTGTCCATTCTTTAATAATGGTTTGTCCTAATTCTTTGTATTTAGGTATTTGAAGGTTCATCAATGCATCATCCCAACCCCATAGATTACGAAGTTTTGCAGTAACTCCACCTTCTGTTGTCATTACATTATTACATACTTTCTGCAAAATCTCTCTTGATTTGCGAGAAATATATTGAGTATCTCTCAGCTGTCTGTCGATAAAGTTTTCCCAAAGCTTTTTATCGGTTTCAGTTTCTTTCCCAATGTTTTTTCTTTCAAGATATTCCTTGTGTGAAACTTTCAATCTTTGCATTTTACTGTATGAAATGATTCCTCTTTTGAACCAGTCATCTATACGTTCTGAATATATCCTTACATGTTCATCTCCTTTTGTTGCAATGTAATCATATGCGGTTTGATTAGTTTTTGTAGAGTTACATTTTCGATGAACCAAAACTTTATTTGTCTGAGAATCATCAAATAATAAAGCTTTTGGCACAATATGGTCAACATCATAAGCATCCCCACTTAAAGCTTCTGTTAAATTGAAGGTTTCTCCACAATAAATACATTGATTATTGACCTGAGCATCTTTCAGATTTTTACTAAGAGAAGGAAATATAAATTTATACTTTTGAATATATCGTTTAGTTACAGGCAACCCCAATTCATCTAATCGTTTTCCGATTTCCTCATTCAGCTTTTTATTTTTAGAGTTTTGTAAATCAGTTTCATTCCGTTCGTCCTTACTTTGTTTTAATTCCCTGGCAAGTTCAACTCTAATTTCATGTGGCTTTCCATATTGTTCAAGAATTGTATTGACTACATTAATCATCTGATTCAAAATTTTCTCAACAATAGGCTGCCTCAAACTATTTTTAGGAAGGAGCTCTAATCGGTCTAAGGTAATTTGTTGTTCTTTCTCATCTTTTGTCAAAGAATTAGAATGATTATAACCGGCCCAACTACAGGATTGAGAATAATCATAACCTTCCATCAGAAAAGGAAGAATTTTTCTCATAGATTTATTTGATTTATTTCCGAAGCCCTGTTTGTTAAAGTCAATGCGAGACAGTTTTTCCGCAATCTCTTCGTCAAAACCAAACCTTTTAATTAAAGCATTTTTACATTCATCTAAATCCTTCAGAGAATAGATCGTATGCCACAACTGATACAAAGGTTCTTTTTCTATTGATCCATCCAGTTCAAGACCTGACCTTTCTTCAATAATTTCACCAGTCTTTTTATCTACTAAAATCGCAGTATGATCCGAAGTAATAATCGATACGTCAAATTTTAAAAGTTCATGATCGTCTAAAATAGAATGAAGAGTTGCATATGTTTCATTTCCTTTAATACCTTTTAGGATTTGTTTATTAACATACACATTTTCCTTTTTTAATTCTAAAATTTCTAATAGTTTACTAAAGCTTAAACTTTCATTTTTAAATAAATAGTCTGCTAAAACTTCTTTTTCCTTCAAATCTGGAATTTTTTCGCCCCATTTATATTTGCTCCCTTCCGGATTTTTTATTTTTAAAGTAATCGTATTCACAACTTCCCATATTCGGCAAAGCTGAAATAATGGAGAGGTTTTGGGTGCAACTTTGGGTCCGACAAAAACCACTTTGTTTTTATTCTTTTCTTTATCAAAAACAGTTTTGTTAAATCCTTCAAATTCACAGATACTTACCAATTTTTTCTGAGATTTCAGTTTCCTTTGAAAATAAATGATTTCATTCCTTAATTGATAAATTACTTTATCGGTAAGAAAATCGTACTTATTTTTTTGAGCATTAATAATAGTATCAAACTCTTCTATATAAGCTTCTCTCGGATAAACCTCTTCTTTTACCCTGAAATACTGCTGATTATTTTTGTCTGAAAAAGCAGTAGAAAGTCCTTCATAAAAATACTGTCCAATAGTCTGCCCCGCTTTTAACTGTGCGTAACGTCCTTTTACCGCCTGAATATAGTCTGTATCTTTTTATCAGCATTAGCTTCACCTCTGGCTGATTTATAGCCTCTTTTCTGATTAAGCATATATAAAATACGTCCTAATTGTTCTGCAGAAATATTCTCATTTGGATTGGCAGAATCGCTTCTCAGTTTCCACAAATCAAGCATTGGAAGTTTCAGCAATTCTTCTGATGGAAATATGTTGTATTTATTCAGAACCCTCTTTAAATCAGTTTTTTTAATTGTTTTCTATCATATCCTTTTCTCTGAGTACGGCTTATTGTTCTGCTTTGATTCTTTGTGATTGATAACCCCTTTGAAATTCATCCTTATCATTGGTTGATAAAGGTATTATTCTGGAACCCATTGCAATAATGCGGATAGGAATATTATTTTCATCAACTTCTATTAAAGCCCAGCCAATAGAATTGGTTCCTAAGTCTAATCCAAGTATATTTTTAATCATGATTATTAATTTTCAGATACCACATAAAAATAGAAATAAAAATTTATTAAAAATGAGGTTTCCGTAAATCAACTTAAGAGTTTTTCATCTATATTTGTATCAATAATTTTGAAAAGCAATTCACAATAAGGATTATTCCGTTGTGAAAACATTCAAGGCAGGGCAACTCGCCTTTTTCGTTTTAAAACCCTATTTTAGCTATTCTAAAACAAACAATGACGACCGTAGCATTTATACAGAAGCAGCTCAATATTTCTGAAAAGAGCATCAACAATACTTTACAATTACTGGCAGAAGACTGCACCATTCCTTTTATTGCTCGTTACCGGAAGGATAAAACCGGAAACCTTGATGAAACACAGATTGAGCAGATCGCCAAGATCAGTAAGCAGTTTGAAGAGATCATCAAAAGAAAGGAATCTATTCTAAAGTCTATAGAAGAACAGGATGCATTGACCTCTGAACTCAGACAAAGGATTGAAGACAGTTTTGACCTTCAGGAACTGGAAGACCTATACCTACCTTTTAAAAAACGTAAGAAAACCAGGGCTGATGCCGCTAAAGAAAAAGGACTGGAACCTTTAGCCAAAATCATCATGAGCCAGAAGAATAATGATATTGCACTGCTGGCATCGAAATACGTAAACAATGAGGTGGGATCTGAGGAAGAGGCACTTCAGGGAGCCAGGGATATCATGGCTGAATGGATCAATGAAAATATGTATGTGCGTAAAAATCTTCGCCGCATATTCCAGCGTAAGGCTGTGATAACTTCAAAAGTTGTGAAGGCCAAAAAGATGAGGAAGAAGCCCAGAAATTTTCCCAGTATTTTGAATGGGAAGAGAACCTCAACAGAACGCCTTCACACAGGCTTCTCGCCATGCTGAGGGCAGAATCTGAAGGATTTGTAAAGACCAATGTGGGAATTGACAAGGAAGAAGCTATTGACTTCATAGAAAAAGCCATCATTAAATCAAATAATGAAAGCGCAGAGCAGATCGCCCTGGCCATTAAAGACAGTTATAAAAGACTTCTGGAGCCTGCCATTTCCAATGAAGCCCTGCAGGAAGCTAAGGAAAAGGCGGATCAGAAAGCCATTGAAATCTTCTCTGAGAATCTGGGTCAACTGCTTTTAGCCCCACCTTTGGGAGAGAAAAGAATTCTGGCGATAGATCCGGGATACAGAAGCGGCTGTAAAGTGGTTTGCCTGGACGAGAAAGGCGACCTGCTGCACAACGAAACCCTCTACCCTCACGCTCCTCAGAATGAAAGCGGAATGGCAATGAAAAAATCCGTTCTATGGTGAACGCCTATAATATTGAAGCAATCTCTATCGGAAACGGAACAGCGAGCCGTGAAACAGAGTTTTTTATTAAAAGATTGCTTTTGACAAACCGTTACAGGTTTTTGTGGTTTCTGAAGCCGGAGCCTCTGTGTATTCTGCAAGCAAGATTGCAAGAGAGGAATTTCCAACGTATGACGTGACTGTACGTGGAGCAGTTTCGATCGGAAGGAGACTTTCTGATCCGTTGGCAGAGCTGGTAAAAATTGATCCGAAATCTATCGGAGTCGGACAATATCAGCATGATGTAGATCAGACACAATTGAAAAACGAACTTGATTCTACAGTGATGAAATGTGTCAACTCAGTGGGGATCAATTTAAATACAGCCAGTAAATCTTTATTAAGCTATGTTTCCGGGATCGGAGAAAAAATGGCTGAAAATATCGTTAATTACCGGGCTGAAAACGGTGCTTTTGAAGACAGAAAGCAATTGAAAAAAGTTCCAAGGCTTGGAGAAAAAGCATTCCAGCAGGCGGCAGCTTTTGTAAGGATCTCCAATGCTAAAAATCCCTGGATAATTCTGCAGTACACCCCGAAGCTTACGGAATTGTAGAAAAAATGGCTAAAGACCTGGGCATTAAAACAAACGAACTGATTGCCAATAAAGAAAAAATAACTCTGGTAAAACCCGAGTCGTACATCACGGAGGAGATCGGAATTCTGGGTATCAAAGATATCCTGAAAGAGCTTGAAAAACCTGGTCTGGATCCTAGAAAAGCGGCTAAAGTTTTTGAATTTGATCCGAATGTAAAGAGCATTAAAGACCTGAAAGCAGGAATGATTCTTCCGGGAATTGTCAATAATATCACCGCTTTCGGATGTTTTGTAGACATGGGCATCAAAGAAAGCGGACTTGTACACATTTCGCAGCTGAAAGATGGCTTTGTGTCTGATGTCAACGAAGTGGTAAAGCTTCACCAGCACGTAAGGGTAAAAGTAACGGAGGTAGATGAAGCGAGAAAAAGAGTACAGCTGAGTATGATTTTATAATGATGGAACAGAAAGTCAGGAAGCCGGAAGCTGGAAGAGAGAAGTACTTTAAGCTCTAAGTAACAATTTTCTGACTTTTCATCTTTTTTCAGTCAATTTTATTCATGATCAAATATCATAAGGTAAACTGTGACTTCCTGCTCCTGCCCTATTAACCAACAATATTAAACAACGTTTTGAAGTATAAAAATTTAATTTTTGATCTGGATGGAACGCTTTGGGATCCCCGATCAACGATCATCGGAATATGGAATGATGTTTTGCATCAGCATCAATTGATCGAAAGGGAGTTGAAACCTGAAGATATGAACCCGTATATGGGACTTTTGGCTAAAGATATCATAAAGGATATTGTATCCGGTATTTCTGATCAGAAAGCGGAAGAAGTTCTTTCCAACATCATAGAAAAGGAAAAACAGATCTTACGCATCCGTGGCGGTATTTTATACAACGGCGTTGAAGAAACATTGAAAAAACTTTCGGAAGATCACCGCCTGTTTATTGTCAGCAACTGCCAGGATGGGTATATCGAAGCATTTTTAGAATATTATCATTTCAATCACCTGTTCGCAGATTTTGAGTCACATGGAAGAAGCAGAAAACCGAAATCTGAGAATATACAGCTCATTATGGAGAGAAATCATTTATCTCCTGAAGATACTGTATATATCGGTGATACCCAGACAGATCATGATGCTTCAAAATTCAATGGATTGTCTTTTATTTTCTGTGCATACGGATTCGGACATCTGAACAGTGATGATTATCAGCCTGCTATTGAAAATTTTCCGGACCTGAAACTTTATGTATAATCTTTGGGTATAAAGAATATTTTTAATACTGTTTTGTTGAACAGGTATTGAAGATCTGCCATTGCTGGCGTAAGCCTCTCGCTTTTATCAATTATAAATCTGCATTTATTTCTATATTATTTCTTAACCATTAAAGAGAGTGAACGAGATAAGGGCAGTTAGGAAAAATCAAGATTTTTAAGATATGCACTCTTAATACTTTTATCCTATCATATTTAAGGGTCGCCAAAAATGATATTCTCGATATAATCCGACCAATGAAGTGATATTGCCATGTGACACATTAAAAGAGACCGCCCAAAATGAGCAGTCTCTTATGTGTTTGCCACGAATACATTGATTTATTTTACATCATATCTTGCTTTGTAAATAAATTCAAAAAATTAAGATATCAAATACCAATAGTAAAAGGCTGCCATAAAATAGCCTTATTATATAAAACTCATCAAATAGAGTTTTATTTATAATCTTTAGAACTTCTTCTCGGCTCTTTTGCTTCAGGCCATTTTACGGTTTCTCCTTTTTCATCCTGTGGCATTACTCTTTTCTCTCTGTTTGCAAACTCAGGATCTTCAGATGCCATGTAGGCCAATGCAGCAGTTAAAACTACATTATTTTTCACCTCATCAAAAACGATTTTATCATAGGTGTCTTTAGTAGTATGCCAGGTATACCCAAAATATCCCCAGTTCAGAGACCCCAGAGAAATCCCCGGTACTCCGGCAGCCACAAATGAAGCATGGTCAGAACCTCCGCCTCCAGGCATTCCCGGAAGTCCGTTTTGATATGGCTTCTTACCGATTTCGGAACTCCTTCAAGCCATCTTCCTACGTAGTCATATGCTTTTACAAATCCCTGACCGCTGATATTGACCACACGCCCGGTTCCGTTATCCTGATTGAAAGCAGCCTGTACTCCTTTGATGATCTGCGGATTATCTGCCACAAACCCTCTGGAACCGTTCAGCCCCTGCTCTTCACTTCCCCAAAGTCCTATAACGATGGTTCTTTTGTTGTTCGGATAATACTTTTTAAGAATTCTCATGGCTTCCAGCATGGTAAGGGTACCTGTTCCGTTGTCTGTAGCTCCCTGAGCTCCGTCCCATGAATCTAGGTGAGCAGAAAGTATTACATATTCATCCGGTTTTCCTTTCCTTTGATCATTCCAATGGTATTAAAACTTTTGGCTTCAGGAAGTATTTTGGATTGGGCATCGATTTTAATTTTAGGCTGTGCACCTTTTTCTGCCATTCTGTAAAGCATTCCATAATCTTCCACATCAATATCGATCATCGGAATCTTTGATGTTTTTGCTCCGAATATCCTGTTGGCACCCATAATCCCCGTCCAGTTTGAAATAGCAATTCCCGCTGCACCGGCTTTTTCCAATGCTTCAGGAAGCGTATTGTTGTCATAGCCGATATTTTTACATACGCTGTAAAATCCTTCGCTGCCTGTTCTTTTTCTGCTTTAAGCTTTTCATACAGTTCAGGTGTTGCAAATTCTTTGATCTGCTCATCAGAACGTCCTATTTTCTGATACTGTGCCATCAGTACAATCTTTCCTTTTGCAGAAGGAAGCCAGCTGTCGAATTCTGCTTTGGAAGACACTTTAGGAAGGATGATCACTTCTGCTACAATTGCTTTTTTTTCGTTGACGGGCTCCAAGCCAGTTGTGTAGCGGATAGTGATTTTATCCGTGGGTAGGTCATATCTACATGGGTAGTTCCTCTCTGCCATCCTTTCCACGTTCCAAATTGCTGAAGGTTGGCATCTATACCCCATGAACGAAGCTTTCCGGCACTCCATTCGTTGGCGGCAAGCATTTCCGGTGTTCCCACAAGACGAGGTCCGATACCATCCAACAGTTCATAAGCCATATTTTCCAGCTGTGAATTGTTATTTACCTCATCTACAAAACTTTTTACGATAGGGTTAAGCCTCTCTTTCGGGTCTACTTTTACCTGAGCCCATGAAAACTGGGCAGCCAGCATTACTGCAGGCACTGCAAAAAATCTATTTATCCTCATAATATATATTGATTGGTTTAAAGATAAAGGAAATTAAGGAGATGATGAAAAAATGAACACAAAAAGTTCCTGTTCAACGATATTATGAACGTTTTTACTATTTATAAAGTAAATTCATATTTTTTTAATCTGCCGAGTCACGAATTCTTTTTTCATCCATGGATTAGCGGATAGAATATCTCGCAGATTGTGCAGATGCGCAGATTTTTATAAAGAACTCTGTTATATCTATTACAAGATTTCTTCAATATTTTGAATGTTTGATTCTCAAATTCTTTTTTAATTCGAACAATAATAGCTCGCAGATTGCGGGGATTGCGCATATTTTCCAAACAGATCTGCGTTATCTGCATAATCTGCGAGAGCTTAAAATTAAATTGAAAATTGAAGACGTAAAGAACATAAAAAACTATGTCTCTATGCTGTTAAAAGATAAACCCCATAGAGACATAGAATAAACTAATTCCTGGTAAACTGATGCATCATTGCAAGTGAATTACTTTCCGTTCACAAAAGCTTTTTCCTCTTCTGAAAGTAAGGTAGTATTCACTTTATTTTCTTTCACCGCACCATTATTCCAGATACTGATCTTAAAATCAACTTTCGGATCCAGTCCTTTTTTGTCAGACGGGGTAAATGTATTGTAGACCATCTCACGGCTGAACTTTCTCACATGGGTTTCACCTTTGTAATAAGAAGTAAATTTATCACCTTCAAGCCTGGTCATTGCAGGAATATAAGAACCGTTTTTCTTATAGAAATCAAAAATCAGTGAAGCATCCCCAGTTTATAGTCGAACTCTCTACCATCAGTCATCTTCCTTTTGACAACCGGATAGTTTTCCTGGAAATAATGGGTTTCAAAATAGGTAATAACCTTATCTGCCGTATTGTATTTGAATTCCCCTTTCATGTTTACTCCGGTCACAGAAGTAATTTTAAAAGTGATCAGCTGTTCGTTTCCTTCTTCAAAGATCAGTCTTCCGGTACACCTGGTTCCTTTCATTTTCAGATGCTGAAGCTCTCTGTACAGTTCGAAATTCAGGAAAAAGTTCCCCAGATATTCATGAGAAAATTCGTTGGTTTTACCTGTAAAAATGCTGTCTGATTTTATGTTTTTTAAATATTTCACATTATTCAGCTGCATCTGAAGAATCTCATCATAATCTTTACGCAAACCCTGTTTGAAATTATACATATTGTCTCTTGTCCATAATTTTGCCTCAGCAATGACCAGAAAAAACAGTTTATTATTGTCAAAACTTTTCTCCTTATACACTATATCATATAAAGAAGGTGCATCATAATACCGCTTATGATAATTTTTAGCAACATCTTCAAAGATTTTTTTGACATCTACATTCACAATTTTTATTTCCCCGATATCTTTATACAGAGGTTTAAGCTTTATTTGTGGACTGAAATTACGGACCTCTGTCTTCTGGTAGCCTGAAGCCGAAATTTCAAAAACAGGAGCATCATTGCTAACAGGGGCTATACCATCTTCATTGGTATACAGAATCTGATCTCTCAGAAGGATCCTTGCATTGGATACGGGCTTCCGCTCTCAGCATCCACAACTTTGAGCTGCTGACTATGGAATAATCCAAAAACAGGATGAATAATAGATAAGCGTGTTTCATATACGAGTTATTAGTTTAAATAGCTGCACAAATATATGCTCTGAAACACAAAACAGAAGAAGTATTTAATACAAATTAATAGTATTTAACTTTTGAAATTTAATTTTGGAAAATAGAAATTAAAACTTGGAAATTTTAATACGGCAAAAAGAGCTTATTTACGATGCAGGAGATAAAAAAACCGGCTCATTTTGAGCCGGTTCAGGGAACGAATTATTTTTTAGCTTCTTCTACAGAAACTTTTCTAAATTCTTTGAACAGTTTGCTTAGTTCTAAAGCTGCTTTACGAGCTCTTGTACCTGCTGCTTTGTTTCCTTTTTCTGCTTGCTGGTTAGCTTCAGTTGTGAACGCTTCAAATTCTGCGTTGATTTTTTCAATTAGTTCTTTCATTTATTTAAAAATTTAGGCTGCAAATATAGGTTTTATGGTGATTCCAGCCTAACTGGAGCGAAAAAGTTTGGCTTAAATCGCTAAAATTTTCACTTTAATCAACATAGAAGTACGTTTTTGATAATATTGAGCCTTTAAAAATCTTATTTTTGCCGCTGTTCAGGGAATTTCAGCCTAACAAACTTTATCCTATATATAATAGAATAAAGGGACTAAAACACAGGAGAAATCTTCATTTTCTTATTTTTTACTTTAAATTTGGAAAAACGACTTTATCCATGGTAAAAAAATTATTCATCCTGGCCTTGCTGCTGCCCTGCTCGCCTATTCTCAGAATAGCATCAGCTATAAAATATTTTATAATGATGACCTTGAGCGAAACGGCCTGAAAGTAGAGGTTGATTATACTCTTAAAAAGCCATCTGATACCATTTCCTTTTATTTTGCCAATGAAAACTGGGGCGAGAAAAACCTTTTCAATACTCTTACCCTGTTAAAAGAGGAAAACCCGGACATCGGTTTTGAAATCCAGCCGGAAAAGAGCAGAATAAAAATCAATATGAAAAAGGGAAATAAAGTTTCCTTTATTTATCATATCAGACAGGATTTTAAAGATCCGAGCTATACCATATTCAACCGCCCAAGAATCAATAATACGTTCTTTCATGTATTGGGTAAAAACCTTTTCATGGTCCCCTGTCATTTACCAAAAATCCGGAAGACAGGGAATTTGAATTTTCCGTTGAATGGCTGGATTTCCCGGCAAAATTTAGGCTTCACAATAATTTTGCCACCCAGGCCAGGGCCCAGAATATCAAAACTACGCTTTGGGATGGGTTCTACAATGCACTGTTTACAGGAGGTGACTACAGGTTTTACTCTTTTAAAGTACAGAACAAGCCGGTTTATTTTGCCTTAAGAGATCAATGGCACAACGGATTTACAGATGATTTCTTATTTTCAAACCTAAAAAAGCAGTACAGTCCCAAAGGGATTTCTGGAAAGATTATGACCAGAATTACTTCACCGTTACCATGACGCCTACCGTTTCACAGAAAGACAGCCTTTTCAAAGGATACAGTACAACAGGATCTGCCATTAAAAATGCTTTTATGATCCAGGGCACCAATAATCCTTTTAATGATAAGAATTCTTACCTTTATCTTCTTCACCATGAGCTGATGCATGAATGGATAGGAAATAAAATTCAGAATAAAAATGAAGAGCTCAATTATTGGTTCAGTGAAGGCTTTACCGACTATTACACCTATAAAAACAGGTTACGCATCAAAGATATTTCTACTGACGAATGGCTCAGGTTATTCAACAGTGAGGTGATCAGGAACCACTGGAAAAATCCGCAGCGGGACATTCCGAATTATAAGATAAAAGATGATTTCTGGAAAAGCCGTGATGTAGAAAAGGTACCGTACCGACGGGGGCCATTTTTGCTTTCTGGCTGGATAATCAGATCCTGCTGAAATCCCGCTACAGAAAATCCCTGGACGACCTGATGCGTGAATTGCTGAAGAAATGTACGGAAAAGAAACTGAAATTCACGGATGAACTGTTTCTGGATCTTGTACAGCAATATCTGGATAGAGACATTACCTATTTCTTTCAGAAGCATATCATTTCCGGAGAAGATATTGATCTTACCAGAGAAAAATGGATTGACGGTTTTGAATTTAAAAACATGGAAGCTATACCGCAGCTGGAAATTGACAGGACCAAAAATCTGAAATATGCAATAAGTGAAGTAAAATAACGCATTTTTAAAGAATGTCTCACAAGAGCAGTTCTTTTGCTTTTCTCCTGCACTTTCCAGCAGCAATATACTTTCTGCCGTAATTCTTTCTGAAAAAATAATCCGGAAATAATGACTGTATGAGCCTGAAAAAGAGAAGGTCTCCCCGGGAGTAAACATGATGCCGTGTTTTTCGCAATACTGATAAAACAGCTCCATATCTGTCTTTTCCGGTAGTTGTGCCCAGATGCTATACCCTCCTTCCGGCTTATAAAAACATGAACCGGAGGGAAAATATTTTCCAGTACACCGGATAACTGAACAGCCTGATCATTCAGTTTTCTTCTGAATGTCCGCAGATGCCTTTCATAGCTGCTGCTTTGCAAAAGTTTAAGAATCAGTTCCTGGTAAACGGGTGAAACCGATCTTCCCAAACTGAATTTCACCCTTTCTGCTTTTGAATAAAGATCTCCGGCATACAGCCATCCTAAACGGATACCAGGTGCCAGTGTCTTTGAAAATGAAGAATACATCATGACCAGCCCTTTAGTATCAAAAGCTTTGATACTACAAGGTCTTTTCTCTCAAAATAGAGATCGGAATACATATCGTTTTCTATAATACTTACTTGATTGTGTTCAGCAATGCTCAGCACATCTTTTTAGTGCTATCGCTCATAACGGCTCCTGTAGGGTTATGAAAGTTCGGTGTGACCACCAAAGCACGGATATCATTTTCTTCACAGGCTGTCCGGAAATATTCCAGATCGAAGCCGCCGCTACAGGAGACCGGAATTTCAACGACTTTCAATTCCAGATTAGCAATCACTTCCAGAACAGAAAATACATGGGCTGTCTACTGCGACTATATCTCCTGCTTTGGTCACAGACTTCAATGCAATGGTAAGTGCCTGTAAAGCTCCATCGGTAATAATCAGCTCATCAGGATTCAGTATACAGCCATACCTGTTCATTTGTTTTGCGATCTGCTGTCTTAAAAGCTCAAGCCCATTGGACGGATAATATCTAAGCAGAGCTGCTCCTTTTTCACGGATCACTTCCTGCATCGTTCTCAGAATTAATTTCTGGGAATAAGCAGGTCACCGGGAGCCGCAACATTAAAGGAACTGGCTTCAGAAATCCTTTTGAAGTAAGCATCATATTTTTCATGAATATTTCATTCCTCACAACCGGTGGAAGCTGGCCTGTTTTCTTATGATCCCCGTTTTGCTTTTGATCTGCCACAAAATAACCGGACCGTGGACTGCTTTTAATGAGGCCTTTGATCATTAAATATTCAAATCCGCTCTGAACGGAACTTGTGCTCAACCGGTATCTTTTCCTAATTTCCCTGATAGATGGAAGCCGGTCGTTTTCCTTTACAACTCCATTACGGATCTGTTCTTCTATAACCGATGTAAAAATTTCATATTTATAAGACTTCATACTAACCCGTCAACTGTATCAAACAAATTTACATGTATTTTTTATAAGTATTCTGGATTCGGGATAAACAATTTCGGGTTTGATCATGTCAGGAAGCCTGAAAAGTTATCGGGGATGAAAGTATAGTGATCAGGCATTCCAATCTGTACCGGTTACATTTTAATGAACTGTACCCTTTTCAAATGAAATAATCTTCTAATTTTGAATAAAAAAGACTTATGGAGATCGTTTCAAAATTTACAGTTGGTTCTGAAGAGGGAATTTCTGATCTTATAGCCATTATTGACGCTTCGGTTTATACGCTTCACAAGGGTTTTGTTTCTGATGATGATATTAAAAATACAGCAATGAAATAGATCCGAGAAAAATGATCAATGATCTGAATGATCTTTCCAATCAGCTGATCATGACGTATGCGGACCAAAAACCTGTAGGGTACAGCATTATCAAAAGCGGTTCTGTATATCCCGGTATGGCTGAAGGAAAACGGGCTACGGAAATCAGTTTTGTTATGCTTCCGGATTTCAACATTCCTGAAGTAAGAGAGTCGCACTGGAAAAAATGCAGATCCGCAATAAGTTTCACAAATGTCATCTGGATCAATATGCTGGCTCACGATCCGCTTCTGGAATTTTTAAAAGAGACAGGGTTTAGTTCAGTGGCTGAAGCTAAAGCAGAACCTTTCCAGCTTCCTTCTTTCATTATGGAAATGCAGCTTCACAAAGATTAAAGAGACTTTCCATCATTACAGATCTGATATAAAACAAGGTAAGTAAATCACAATACAAAAGATTTACTTATCTTTGATTTTTATAATTTACAGATCATGAGTGACCAGCTGGAAACTATAGAGGATTATTATAACCGCATCCGTAAAAACCAGATAAAAGTATTTGATACGGATGATTTTGAAACGGGTAAATCTCATTTCAACATCTCCATGCGGAAGTATTGCAGCTTCAAGAGCCCATACAACCGCAGAGATTATTATAAGGTCAGTTTTATTATAGGAAAAGGAACATTTCAGTATGGCCCTCACCAGTTGTATATTGACCGTCCGGTTCTTTTTTTCCCTCTCCCAATATTCCTTATTCCTGGGAATGCGAGGGTGAACAGGAAGGTTATTTCTGTTTATTTAACCAGGAGTTTTTTCATGGAAATTCAGAATTCAACCTGTTTAAAAAGACTTCGCTTTTTAAAGAATGGAGTAAACCTATCGTCTTTCTTACTGAGGAACAGACCTTGCTGGCCACCTTGTATTTTGAGCAGATGTATAAGCTGAACAATTCTCCCTACCCTTACCGTAGCAGCAGTATCAAAAACCATCTGGCTTCCGTTCTGCATCTGGCACTGGAAAACCGGGTAGAAGATGTACATCCCAGTGAACTTCCGGCTAACGTAAGGCTATACCGTTTATTTGACGAACTTCTTAACAAGCAGTTTCCTCTGGACTCTCCGGCCTACCCTTTAGCTTTAAGAACTCCGTCTGATTTTGCCAGCCATCTCAATGTGCATGTCAATCATTTGAATTCATCGGTAAAATCCGTTACGAACCTTACTACAACACAGATCATCAAAGAGAGGATGTTTGAAGAATCTAAAAACCTGCTGAAGTATACCAACTGGGATATTTCTGAAATCGGGTATACTTTAGGTTTTGATCAGCCCTCCCATTTCAACAACTTTTTTAAGAAGCATGCCCGGACTTCGCCTTTAAAATTTAAGAATTCATTTTAAATATTTGAATTTTGTAATTTTTACTTTGTCTTTTAAAATTGATTCCGGCATTTCTTGTCTTATTTTTGCAATGTAAAAAATGAATGAGTATGTTGAGAGAAGCATCTGAGCAACGCATCAGATTAATAACCATTATGGCATTTGTGTCTATACCGCTCTCGGGGTTTGTCACAGATATTTACCTTCCATCTTTCCCTTCTATGGCCAGAGAGCTTTCTGTGTCTGAGAAGGATGTCCAGATTACTTTGACCTCTTACCTGCTGAGTTACGGAATTTCCCAGCTGTTTGTAGGAGCTATCCTGGACAGTATCGGGCGCTACCGTCCGAAGTTACTGGCCCTTTTCCTTCTGGTGATCAGCAGTATCCTGATTACAATGACCAACAGTATTCTGCTGATCTGCCTGCTGCGGATTCTTCAGGGAGCAGCAGTATCGGTACTTGTAGTCGCTACCCGGGCTATTTTTGTGGATATTTATGATTCTGAGCGGGTGAAACATTATTTGAGCTATTTCACTATCGTATGGTCCTGTGGTCCTATTCTGGCTCCTTTCCTTGGCGGATATCTGGAAAAGATTTTTAACTGGCATGCGAATTTTTATTTTCTTGCTTTCTATGCCGGATTCCTTTTTCTGTTTGAATGGTTTTTCAGTGAAGAAAGTCTTCCTCAGAAAAAGAAGCTTAATCTATCGGAAAACATCGGTCTTTATAAGATGATGCTCAAAAATAAGATTTTCATGCTGGGCATTTTTATCCTGGGATTAAGCTATTCTATTGTCATGCTATTCAATATTACGGACCTTTTATTATTGAAAATACGTTTCACTTTACCCCTGTAGTCATTGGATACTGTACCCTGATTTTAGGATTCTCATGGATGATGGAGGTTTTATAGGAAAACGCAGACTGACGCTGGAGTTTAAGCCGAGAATTCTGCAGCCTATTATCCTGCAGCTGTTTCTGATCATAAGCCTGATCGGCATCAGCTATTTTGCGGAAAGTCTTTTCATTATGATTCCTTTTGCCTTTTTCATTCATATCTGCTCAGGGATTCTGTTTACATCATTCTTCACGACCAGTATGCTGTATTTCCCTAAAAATGCAGGAACTGCAGGCGGACTGATGGGCGGATTGGTGTATGTGATCACTTCAATTACCAGTTTTATTATTTCTGTAAGCGGAACGGTAACGGAACAGAAAGGACTGTCATGGCGCTATCTGATCATAGCCTGTTTACTTCTGGGGATCATCCTCATTATGAACCAGGCCGTAAAAAAAAAAAGCAGAGAATTGATCTCTGCTTTTTTAATGTTGTCTATTCTTTTTCAAAGTTACATTTTAATTGAGTAATCATAGACTGTGTCATCATTAAGGTATAAGTGCAACTTCAGTTTAAACATCCCGAAAAGATATTTCTTCAGTACATAAATACGCTCAGTAGTGTGTAGTCTGTCTACCTGATATCTGGTAAAAAAGCCCTCAATCTCATCGATCTCTTTCCCTACCAGGTCATGTTCTGAAATGCTGACGCTTTGATTTCTGTCATAGAAATAATATCCTTTATCATCCATAGTAAAAAGTGTTTTTTTCGGCTGTTAATTTAAGCAAATTAAAAGGATTTATTGCTTTTAATATCTTTATTTTATTATTCTTTTCCTATTTCTACGGTTTTTCTGATTCAAAATTTGTACAATATATTCAGTAAAATTTAATACTTCCTGATTTGTACAGAAGACACTCCTACCATTCTGACCTTACCTCCTGCTCTTTTCAACAGTCCGTTTTCGGCATTTCTCCTGAATACAGTAGCGGTACCGCTCACTGCATTGGTTGTGATCACAAATTTTCCGGTACTGTCTATGGCAAAGACCCGTGGATGTTTTCCGCCTGTCGGCTGGTAGCCAACCGTTTTCAAAGTACCGTTGTTCTGGATGGCAAAAATCGCAATATTGTTTTCCTCACCCCGGTTTGATGCATACAAAAAGCGTCCGTCAGGAGAAATATGGACATCTGAGCTTTCAAAATTTTCTTTACGGTCATCAGAATGGGTACTTATTCTTTGAATATTCTCCAGGGTGCCGTTCCCATAGGCATAAGCACTCACGGCTCCTCCCATTTCTTCAATACAATAGGCAAACTTACCGTTAGGATGAAAAGTGAGGTGCCTCGGGCCGCTTCCTAAGGTAGCCTGTATAAAAGGGATTTCTGCAGGCTGTAATGGTTCGTTTTTATCAGCATTAAAGCGGTAAGTTCTGATCTTATCCGCCCCCAGGTCGGGTAGAAAACATGGGTAAAATCGGGTGAAAAAACGGTGGAATGGATATGAGCACGATCCTGCCTGTCCGGGTCTATACTTCCCTCTGAAAACTGGAAATTCTGAGTGTAAGGTTCTATTTTTCCGTTTTCTGAAAGTGGATACACAGAAGTACTTCCCTCTGTATAGTTCCCGGCAATCAGCCATTTTCCATTGCTGTGGGCTGATACATAGACCGGATTTTCACCACCACTTTTCTGGCTGTTGATGAATGTAAGGGATTTTTTCCGGGGATTAAATTCAAAACTGCTTACACTGCCGCCGTTTTTTGTTTTGCTTTCGGTACAGGCATAAATATATTTCCCATCAGGAGACAAGGTGAGGAATGACGGATTCAGTATGCCTTTGAAAGAGGTTACTTTCGAAAGCTTACCCTGATGGTATCAAGCTGGTAAACATAAATTCCTTCGGTGTTTTTATCACGGTTAAATGATCCGAAAAACACATAGGTATCCTGAGCCAATAATTTTACTCCTGATGCCATCAGGAGGATCATGCTTATAGTAGTCTTCAATTTAATCAGTTTTTGAAATGTTGGGGAAATTCTGCAGTTGAACTGCAAATATAGAGTATAATAAGCATTTAAAATCTTAAATATTTAATAAATAATCTGAATTGGCCGGTCTTTTTCAAATGATTGGGTCATTGAAGATAAACTCACCGCTTTCATAGAATATTTTCATCACAATTAGTTTTAATTAAAACTAATTGTGCGTATATTTGTGAGAGAAGTTATAAGCTCCCCTTCACATTATTTTGTTAATTTTATTGTTAAAAGTATGGCAGCAGAACAATACAGTATTTCAGAACTTGCCCTGGAACTGGGGCTGGCAATGAGCGAAATGAAAAGCCGTTTGCGTCAGAAGATCCAGACCAGCATCAATGCATTTGACCTGGATCTTTCTTTTGAACTGATTGAAATTCTGGGGCTTCTATCCCGTAATGACGGAATCAACCAGCAGGAAATCGGAAATAAGGTAAGTAAGGATAAATCAAGCATCACTTACCTGATCAACAGCCTTGTACAGCGTAACCTCGTTGAACGGATAGCCTACAAAAACGACCGGAGGAATAAGCAGATCTTTCTTACTCCCAAAGGAAAAGAGATTGTAGAAACCGTTTATCCGTGGGCACTGGATCTTTATAAAAAAGCTGCCGGCGACCTTCATGCAGATGAGATCAGAAATGCACTGCTTCTGGTAAAAAAATGACCGCCAATCTGGAATAATAAGACTTAAAATGATTAGATTATGAAAACAGTCCTTGTACCCGTAGACTTTACCTCAGCTACCGAAAATGCTGCAAGAGTTGCCGCAGACTGGGCCAAACAATATGAATATCAGCAGATCGTCCTTCTAAAAACAGCAGGAGAATCTGAATTTGATTACCTTCACATTGCAGAAGGTCATTCTTTTGTGAATGAAGAGAGCATCAACAATCTGCTGAAAAAAACAGTAATGCTGTTTGATCACCTGAGCCATATGATCACAGAGATAGCACCGGATGTAAAAGTTTCAAGAATATTAAGCGACTGGGCTCTTACCCGGAGCATCAATGAATTTTTAAAAGATCAGCCTTCGGTAGAACTGATTGTTTTGGGAAGTGATGATGCTTCTTCATCTCAGGAAAGCTTTGTTTCCGATCATATCATAAGCATTGCGAGAACCAGCCCTGTTAAAACCCTGATCGTGCCCAACAGCTATCACTACAATACAATCAAAAATATTCTGATTCCCTGTGATATCAAAGGAATCAAAAGGCTGGAGAGACTGTTTCATCACAAATACATCATCCACCGGCAGGATATCCGCCTTATGTTTTTAAATATCAATACTCATAAAAACAATGATATTGATGATGACAAGAAAAGAGAACTTGAAGAATATATTCAAAGACATTTAAATGAAATCCCAAGCAGTACTCATTATTCTCATGATGAAGATATCATCAGCGGAATTCTGAATTTTGCGTCCGGACATGATACAGACCTCATCATTGCTTTGCCCGGTGAGCATAGTTTCCTGTATTACCTGGCCAGCAGAAGTATTTCAGAAGGCATTTACCAGAATACCAGCCAGCCTGTTCTGATTTTAAAATAACGGATCTCAGGAAAATTAATAATAGATCTTCGTACTGTCCAGCCTGACAAGCTTTTGTTCATTCATTTTTTTCACATAGCGGATTACGGTTTCCACTCTCATTCCGGTAAGGGTAGCAATTTGCTGCCTGGTATAAGGAATCAGGAATGAGTACATTTCTTCAAATCCGAAGTACATTTTTAGATGGTCAAAAAGTTTCTGCAGTTTTATGATCGGGTCTGAAATGGCCAGAAAACTGGAGATCATGTACCTGAAATGCAGCCTGTCGGCGGTATATCTGCTTATTTCAAGCATTAATGCGGGCTTATCCAGCAGAATCTTCAGAAATTGGTCTTTGGGGATCTTAATAATTTCGCAACCGGTTACTGCAATTGCATTGACGGCATAATTGTGCCCGGTAAACAAATAGCTCTCTCAATACAATGACCGTCAAAAGGGAGTCCATGAACAAATTCTTTCCCGTCTTCCAGGAATGTGTTCAGTTTTACTGTTCCACATTTTATCTGGAAATAATATTTGGCTGACGTTCCTTCCTCAAAAACAACATCCGCAGGATTATATTTTTCCAGTTTGGCCCCATTCGAAAATAATAAGTCTTCGCATATAATCATCTTTCCCACTATTAATTGGTAAAAATACTTAAAGTATAATGAATATTGCAAGTTATTAAATACCACAGCTGTAAAAGGACAGGGAATTCAGATTATTGATGATCCTTAACTTTTATAAAATTTTTGAAAAGTATTGTATACAGGATCGTATTTTATGATCTGTTTTTGAACATTACAGATTCTCATAGGACTGTTTTACTAAAAAGAGGTTGCTCTTTTGATATGTTCCCGCCCTTCAGGAGTATTGAGATCCAGCCCGCAAAAAATACTGCCATTCATGGAAGCATACAGGTTCAGATAATACATCCCGGAAATCATAATGGCCATGACTGCACGAAAATCATCTAAACGTTCTCCAAAAGTATCTTTCAGCAGTCTGAAAATACGCTCTCCGTTTTCTTCCCGTATATCAGACAGCTTTTTAATGATTTCCGGGGTTCGGACAAGCCCCAGACCAATAATTTCTGGGCTTCCTTATTATTGTAAAGATAATCCAATTGTGAAAACAGCATGTTTATCGTAAATAATTGCCCTTCATGAACTATTTGCGGCTTATATTTTTCAAATTCTTCTGGGGTTACTTTACTCCAAAAATCCTGTGAACTGATATATTCGTCGATAAGGCCATCGATTCCGCCAAAATACATATAAATCATTTTCTTGTCCACCCCTGCTTTAGCTGCGATATCATTTACCTTTAATCCTGTAAAGCCTTTTGTTTTCAGGATTTTCCCAACGGCATCCAGGAATCTTTTTTACTTCGTTCCTTATTCCGGATACTGCCTGCTGATGATTTTCTTTCCATGATAAACATTCAATATTACAAGTTTATGAATTTTTTTCAAATTCTAGACACTAACCAGTGTCTTATTTCATATATTTGCACAAACTAAAAACCATTCTATATATATAAACTATCTAGGGTGGAAATTTTTTTCGAAAACACTAAGGTAAAAACACTAAAAGCAACAGCATCATCAGATTTTCTAATGATGCTGTCTTATTGATAGTGTATGAGGAGAAACTCAGCTGATGGGATTGTTTTTCCTGTCCTGCTACAGACTAAAGATTCTTGTAAGTTTGCTCTACTAAAAAGATATTGCTCTTTTGATTTTTTCCCGGCCATCAGTAGCATTCACATCCAATCCGCAAAAAATACTTCCGTTCACAGAAGAAAATATGTTCAGATAGTACAGTCCTGAAACCATGATCGCCATTACTGCCCGAAAATCCGCTGAACGTTCTTTGAAGTACGGTTCGAAAATATTTTCAAAGATATATTCCCCGTTCTCTTCCTGAGCGTCAATCAGTTTTCTCAATGATTTACGGGATTCAGAGATACTCCAGAGCATTAGCTTTTGGGCTTCTTTATTACTGTACACATAATCAAACTGTGATAACAGCATCTCTTTGATAAAAGATTCTCCTCCGTCATTAGTCTCCGGAATGATCTTATCTACCTTGTCTGTTGTCACCTTAATCCAATAATCCTGTGTACGGATATACTCGTCTATCAGGCCATCCATACCGCCAAAATAGGTATAAATCATTTTTTTATCTACTCCTGCCGTTTTTGCAATGTCATTTACTTTTAATCCTGCATAACCTCTCGTTTTCAGAATTTTCCCCACCGCATCCAAGAATTTCTTTTACTGCGTTCCTTGTTCCGGATACTGCCTGCTGATGACTTTCTTTCCATAATCAAAAATTCGATAATGCAAAGTTTGTAATTTTTTTCAAACTAGACACTAATTAGTGTCTTATTTTTATATATTTGCATTAAACTAAAAACCATTCTACATATAAACACTATTCAGGGTGGGAAAAAAATTTCGAACGCTGAGGTAAAAACACTAAAAGCAAGCAGCACCATCGGGAAATCCAATGATGCTGTTTTTATTTATGATAAATATTCTGATCCGCAAACGTAAGCAGCACGTGAAAAATTTCTTCTCCGTATAAATTGCTGCTGAAAATTGACATTAATCCTATAGAATACTACAGATTCTCATAGGTTTGTTCTACTAAGAAAGTGATTGCTTTTTTGATTCTTTCCCGGCCTTCAGTAGAATTCATATCCAAGCCACAAAACATGCTTCCGTTGACCGATGAAAAGATATTAAGGTAATACAGTCCTGAGACCATGATCGCCATTACTGCCCGAAAATCCTCCGAACGTTCTTTAAAATGAGGATCGAAAATATTGTCAAAAATATACTCTCCGTTTTCTTCCTGCGTATCAATCAGTTTTCTCAATGATTTCCGGGGTTCGGATATACTCCAGAGTAACAGCTTCTGTGCTTCCTTACTAGTGTACACATAATCAAACTGTGATAATAACATTTCTTTGATAAATGATACTCCCCATCATTGATACCCGGAATAATTTTATCTATTTTATCTGTTGTGACTTTGATCCAATAATCCTGTGAACGGATATACTCGTCGATCAGGCCATCCATACCTCCAAAATAGGTATAGATCATTTTTTTATCCACGCCTGCCGTAGCCGCAATATCATTTACTTTTAATCCTGCATAACCTTTTGTTTTCAGAATTTTTCCAACGGCGTCCAGAAATTTCTTTTTACTTCGTTCCTTATTCCGGATACTGCCTGCTGCTGATTTTCTTTCCATGATTAAACATTCAATGATACAAGTTTAAGAAATTTTTAATTATTTTAGACACTGCATAGTGTCTTAATTTGTATATTTGCACAAACTAAACCATTTTATATATTAAAAACACCTTTTTAAGTTGAAAAAATGAAACCCGATTCTGATTGTATTATATGTAGTTAAGGATAAAAAAGCGTTTGGACACAAGGAATTCAGATTCTTGTTCAAGAATAAAAGTTAGTTCGCCGGAAAATGGCAGTTTCTGTAAAAGATACGGTCTTTTCCAACTCCGAAGGTATGAATGCTGAACCTTAAAACATGGGTCAACCAGAATCCCAGATTTCGGATTGAAGTCAGTAAAGCCTTTTCAGCCTAAAAAGCTGGAGAGACCGGATGATTTTCCCGTGAGATGGTTTCCCTCAGTTTAAAAACGCTTCATATAGCAATATAATGAGGCAAAACAAAGTGATTATTTGACACTATTGATGATGAGGTAATTGCAGCGGTAAAAACTGCAATAAAACAATTTTGAAAACCGATCACTAAGGTAAAAACACTAAATGCGGCAGTATCATTAGATTTTCTAGTGATGCTGTTTTTATTTTATACAATCTATTGAGCACATCGGATCAAGAGCAAAAATTGTAAAGTTTTATTTAGATCTATTTAATTTTAAAATTTAACGCAAAGGATTTTTATTATCCGGTGTTTTATTTTAGTAAGCAAATGCTGAATCAATTGTATTGATTCTTTCTAAGTGTACACATATTTACATAGCTTCAACAGCGACCTTTTTTATCTAGTCTCCAAGTTTTGCATCTGAGCCCAGAGATCCCTTGCTCCGGACCCTACGGAGATCCAGAATAAACATATCTTACCATTTAAAAGTACTGACTCATGTAAGGATTTTTTTATAATTCATTTTTGCCTAAAAAAATAAATTAATCACGTATATTTGAAACTAAAATATAAAATCCGAGTACATTATATAAAATCGTATTTCCTGTTAAATTGATGATGCTGTTTCAATGTATACAGATTCTTTATGATTCTGCATTATAATAAATGAATGATACCACATAATTAAATTATGGGAATAATCTATTAAAAATGAGCTGTGATTTGATATAATTAAACTTATATTTACCAAAATTTAAAATTAAATGAACTATAAGCTTGAGCTCAATACTCAGGAGCCTAATTCTAAAATTGTTTTTCACAATATTCTATTTGACTCATTTAAAATCAATATAATTGAAAGGTACATCGGCTCTATGAAGGCACGCCCGGTATTATGTGAGGTTTTATTTAAAGTAAGAACTTTAGACAATGAACTTATTACCAGAAGGGATGGTAATATGAGGGTAAAAATAAAAGGAGATCAGTTTGATACTTATCAGGAACTATCAAGAAAGTTGGGTTCTTATGAATACAAAAATAAACTGATTAACAGAAAGGAAGCTGATCAGGATTATGTTCACTTTATTCTAAGCCTGGTTATTTCTAATTATGATCTTAATTAATTTCCATCGTTATACTTTATTTTTTAAAGCTGATCTTAATTGAATAAAACATTCTATTAAGATTTCATCCGGTACTATTTAAAGATCATTTTTCCTTTGAAAATCTCAACTTAACGTTATAGAAGGAAGTATTGTATTAACTCAATCAGGCAGCAATACATAGACCTATCCCGGAGTACGAAAAACGGAAATATTACCACAAAGAAAATCATCAAAAATAAATGATCTTTCTTTATAAAATCAAAATACCTCTCCGGCTGTATGAGCCGGAGAGGTATTTTATGATATCACAACAAAACAGCAGCTGAAATATCAAATCTGTTTTCCTATCTTATAGTGACAATCATAGATGCGGATTATTTTACAGCATTTTTAGCTTTTTCCGATTCTTTCAGGTGATGTTCAAGCGTTGGAAGAGTTTTGCCTGCAAAAGATTTTAAAGAGGCATCTTTTCCTTCAGAAGCTTCTTTTTAAATTCTTCAATATCTTCCTTATGGTCGCTTACCATAAGATCAGTATATTTCTTGTCAAAATCAGCTCCCTTTTAGCTTTCAGATCGTCATACATTTTCTGCTTTTCTGCATCGAGAGCTGCAGGCAAGGTATAACCTGCAGCCGAAGCCCACTGTTTCAGTTCATCGTTTGCTTTGGTATGATCTGTAACCATCATAGCTCCTAAAGATTTTACCGTTGAATTGGCAGCATTGGTTTCAGCCAGTTTTCCCATCATGACTTCCATAAGCCCACCTTTGGCAGCAGCATCTGCGAATTTTTATCCTGATCACTAAGGGTATTGGCAGTGTCTGTAGTATTTGACATTCTTGAAGAATCACTTACCGTCATTCCGGATTCAGCGGGGAGACATTGTCGTGTTTTCCGCAGACTGATCAGACGGTGTTTCATTTTTTTGCAGGCAGTCAAAGCGGCCACTGCAAAAATTGTTACAACAAAATTTTTCATAATAATAAATTTAAAGTGGTGTTATTAATAAAAGTCAATCTGACTTTTGTATATATGGCAACAATTTATCTGCCAAAAATAGATGACAACAATATCACTTCAAACCGTAACGTATTATCAATGAAGGTTTAATAAGTTTTAAACATGTTTAATGAACCCATCTGAATGTGAGGTTAATCCGCTCTTTCATAGGTGTTACGGATTTTGCAATACGATGTTCCCAATGTTCCTGAAGGTCACCTTTCATAATGAGTAACGAACCATGAGGCAACGGAAGGCTGTATTTGCTCTGATGATGATCTTTCTTCCGGAAATCAAAATTCCGGGTCTCTCCCAGGCTTACAGATGCGATGACCGGGCGTTTTCCATATCTGCTTTCCTTATCGCTGTGCCAGGCAACGGAGTCATTATGGTTCCGGTAGAGATTAAGTAAAACAGAATTGAACCGGTATCCAAATTCATTTTCTATTTTTTGTTTTAATGAAAGGAGTTCCGGCGTCCAGGGGTAACATTCAATTCATCTTCCTTTAAAGGGTACGTTTTCCAGGATCACCATACCATGCTGTTAAACGGGGTGTAAGAACCATTTTATCATACATTTTCTGGGTACGCTGTTTCCATGGGACAGTTTCAAGCAGAAAGTCTTTAAGCTGATCTGCCTCTTTTCTGATCAGGAAATGTTCTTTATACTCCAAAAGGTTTTTTGGAAATTCATATAAATCTTCTGAATCAAATAAACTTAGCTGTTCCATGTCTCTTATTTAAACATAAGATGAAATCAAAGGTTTTCACAAAAAATTAAGTGTCTGAAACATTTTTTACAATACAGCATCATGCCAATAAAACATACTTATGAATACTAATTCATTATCTACATTTCAAATTTCTTAAAATGCATATTCATCATAGATGGTACTGATCAACTGATCAGAATGAATGTTCCTTGAAAAAATAGGGTAATGAAAACGATCCAGTTTATTAAGGATACGGATAAGTTCCATTTTTTCGGAATGATTGAGATTTCCTGCAACGATATTCGTGGCCTGCCGGATTTTTTCCATTTGTTTTTCCAGGATCATTAATCCTCTTTCAGTAATACGGATCAATTTGCTGCGCTTATCAAGATCAGAGTCTGTTTGTTCAATAAGCCCCTGGCGCAGAAGTCTTGCAATAATAAGCATACCCACCGGTTTATCATGAATATTTTTCTTGATAAGCGCCATCTTGTCATTTCCCGAAAGCTTTCAGATTGATTAAATAAATAAAGTCTTCCTGGGTAGAAAATTCAGAATCCGAGATGGCAGATTTTGAATAGGTTTTCGCATATCTGTTGAGATGAACAAGTAATGTACTTATGGCACTTTCAGGAGTTCTTCCATTCTCCTTACCTTCCCAGTAGGGTTCTTCACGATGGTTTTCTTCAGCAGACTCCTTGTCAGAAATCCAGGATTTAAAACCCTGAATAGTTCCAGGATACAGATCAGGAGAAGCATGAATTTCAGCTTCAAACTGCTCCAGAAGATCTACACAATCTTTGATCAGCGTATAATTCATATCTTTTAAATAGTTTACAAATATACCTAATTTTAAAAGTATATCATAGGTAAAAAAACTAGATCAAATAGAACTGTTGAAGTTGTTCTTCACACAGGATCCGAATGACTTCAATCCAACGGTCCTCATCATTCAGACAAGGGATATAGGTGAAATTTTCACCGCCAGCTTCCAGAAACTGTCCTTTTCCTTCGACGGAAATTTCTTCCAGAGTTTCAAGACAATCCGAAACAAATGCCGGGCAGACTACCGCAAGGTTTTTAATTCCTTTTCCGGGAATGGTTTCTAATGTATGATCTGTATACGGCTCTATCCATTTATCTTTTCCCAATCTGGACTGGAAAGAAACAATGACCTTATTCTTGGGCAGTCCGAGTTTTCTGATCACATTATCAGTGGCATTAAAACACTGGTGACGGTAGCAAAACGCATGGCTTGGATGAGAATCTTTAGAACAGCAATCATTCATATTACATGTCTTTGTAGGATCTGTTTTGTAAATATGCCGTTCGGGAACACCATGGTAAGAAAATAACAGGGCATCAAAACTTTCAGGCAGTTTCTCCCGGATACTTTCTGCCAGGCAATCTGTATAAAGATCCCGGTTGTAAAAAGGCTGTACGTAGTTGATCCTTACACCCAGGAATTTTTTCTTTCTGATTTCTTCCGCTTTTTCAATTACGGTTTCAGTGGTACTCATTGCATATTGCGGATAGAGAGGAAACAGTACAATTTCTGTAACTCCTTTTTCAACCAGGTTTCTGATCCCGGTTTCAATACTTGGTTCGGCATACCTCATCCCGATCTCAACAGGTACATCTACTCTATTCTGGAGCTTTTTCTGTACCTTTTTGGTTATGACAATAAGTGGAGAGCCTTCGTCTGTCCATACCGTTTTATAAGCTTCTGCTGATTTTGCCGGTCTTGTTTTAAGAATAATTCCCTGAACAAGAAGTGCCCGGAAGATCCAGCGGTAATCTATTACTTTTTCATCCATCAGGAATTCATCCAAGTATTCTTTTACATCTTCTACTGCAGTAGATCTTGGAGAGCCAAGATTGATTAATAAAATTCCTTTTTTAGCCAATGTTGTTTATTTTATAATAATGTTATATAGAAATTATTCTGCCAGTGCTTCTTTGTACACCTTTAAAGCTCTTTCTCTGGCTTTTGTGTGTTCTACGATAGGTTCTTCAAGATAATCTTCAGTAAGCCATTTTCTGATATACTGATGATCTTTATCAAACTTTTTGTCTGTTCATAAGGATTGAAGATCCTGAAATATGGTGCGGCATCACATCCGCAGCCTGCCGCCCACTGCCAGTTTCCGTTGTTGGCTGCCAGGTCATAGTCTAAGAGTTTTTCAGCAAAATAGGCTTCTCCCCACCGCCAATCAATAAGCATGTGCTTGGTAAGGAAGCTTGCCGTGATCATTCTTACCCTGTTGTGCATGAATCCGGTTTCATTCAGTTGCCTCATTCCTGCATCTACAATGGGATATCCTGTTTTCCTTCACACCAGGCCTTGAATTCCTTTTCGTTGTTTCTCCATGCAATATTCTCATATTTCTTTTTAAAGCAATGATGAACAACATCTGGAAAGTGATAGAGAATCTGCATAAAAATTCTCTCCAGATAAGCTCATTAAGCCAGGTTTCATTGTGTTTAACAGCATATTGTACACATTTCCTGATCGAAATAGTACCAAAACGAAGGGCAATCCCAAGGTGTGTAGTACGATCCATCGAGGGGAAATCCCGGTAGCTTCCGTAAGAGTCTATTATTTTTTTGTTGAGCTCCGGTTCTGCATACTCAAGATCTGTTTTCTCAAACCCGATTTCTTTCAGTGAAATGATCTCTGAAGCTCCTTTATAATGTTCAAAATGGTCCCAATTTGTTGGAAAAGTTTCTATATGCTTCAGATTTTCCTTCCATTTCTTTGAGTATGGGGTGAAAACAGTGTACGGAGAGAGGTCATTTTTCAGGATATCATTCTTTTCAAATATGACCTGATCTTTATAATCTTTCAGCTGAATATCATGCTTCAGAAGAAGATCTGCTACCTGACGGTCCCGTTGTATGGCCTGCGGTTCGTAATCCCTGTTACAAAAAAACACTGTCTACATTAAAATCCTTGATTATTTTTTTAAAGGCTTCCGTTGGAGTGTCGTAATAAACATAAAGTCCGCTATTGTGTTTTTTAAGTTCTTTATGAATATGCTGTAATGCCTGATGAATATAGTCTACTCTTCTGTCCCTTTTGTTCTGAAGACGGTTCAGAATATCAGTATCAAAAATAAAGACAGGAATAACCTTTAATCCTGTATTAAGGGCATGGTGAAGCCCTGCGTTGTCTTGCAGCCTGAGATCTCTCCGGAACCAAAAATATTCACTCTACCCATGATCTGTTTTTGATATTAATACACAAATATACTAATAAATAATTTAAAAGAATATTAATACACTACAAATATAATACGGCATAAAGTTTGTAAAATTTAAAGCAGGATAAAATAATTGTTATGGACTATTTAGAAACCGAACGATTAGATCTGATGAAAGATCAAAAACTCATTGATGAGTACTTCAGCTGGGTTATAAAAAGGATTTGAATATTGATATAAATCTTAGCAATGAATATGTTCCCGCCCATAATATTGTCTCCCAAAAATTAATTCTTGTCAAGACCTTTTCGGACAGCATTTTGGAAAATCTGACCTATATTTTCTATTATCTTCTCTGATTCAGGATATCAATACAGGGTATTAACAAAAAGCAGGATTCATTTTCTTCTTAAAAATAAAAACCCCAGGATCTGAGAGTTTTTATTAATCTATAAGTCAAGCATTTACGCCTTTGCTTTTATATATTTATCAACCATTACTTCCAGATCATCCAGATTAAAAGGTTTTGAAACATAATCGTCTGCCTGAGCTTCCGATGCTAAAGCTACAATATCATTATTAGCAGTAACATAGATGACAGGAATGTGTTTAAATTCTTCCGTACTTTTGAGAAGTCTGGTCGCTTCCACACCACCGATTTTCGGAATCCAGTTATCCATCAAAATAACATCAGGCTGATAATCTGCCACTTTCTCCAGGATATCGTGTGACGTTTCTGAGATTTTAACCTCATATCCGTTTTCTTCAAATATGATAGTGATCACTTCTAAAATAGCCGTATCATCATCAAAAATTAAAATTCTCTTTTTACTCATATTATTTATATATTTTTTTCTGAATATTATAATTGTTTTATATAGTTCGCTAAATTATGAGGGCTGATGATTAAATCATAATCAATTTCTTCTATAGCACTTCTGGGCATATAATCCACTTCTGCTGTTTCCGGATCCTGAATCCAGACTTTCCCGTTATATTTTTTTATATAGCTCAGTCCTTCTACTCCATCAGCATTAGCTCCTGATAAAAGGACACCGATGACGTTTTCGCCATAAACCTCTGCCGCAGATCTGAATGTAACATCTATGGAAGGACGGGAGTAATTCATTTTCTCAGAACTGTCTAATGACATCATGCTATTATTTTCAAATAACAAATGATAATCAGCAGGAACGATGTAAATTGTATTCTTTTCGATCTCGGTTTTATCCTCAACCTCTACAACGGGTATTTGGGTAAACTGCTGCAGTAAAGTTTTAAGAATATCTCCGGATTGCGCTTTGCGATGGATCACAAGTAGAATGGGAATATGGATTTTACAATCCAGATTTTTAATCATTTCAATAATCACCTGTAAGCTTCCTGCGGATCCTCCGATAACAATTAACTCCATATTGGTTGGTAACTTCATTGCAGCAACTATTAATTAATGATGATCAATTTTTTCCAGATCTTCTGATCTTCAACCTGGTGATAATTTTTATCAATACCAGAAAAGCGAAGGGTTTCTTTTGCCCCCAATGCCAGAAAGCCTAAATTCTCCAGACTGTTATCAAAAAGCCTGAACACTCTTTCCTGAAGTTCTCTGTCAAAATAAATCAGGACATTCCTGCACACAATGAGCTGAAAGCTGTTAAAAGAGCTGTCTGAAACAAGATTGTGTGTTGATAAAATCAGTTTTCCTGTAAACTTTTGTCAAACCGTACGCTATCATAATTGGCGGTATAATAATCAGAGAAATCTTTTACTCCACCGGAAAGCATATAGTTTTCAGAATACAGTTTCATCTGCTGCAACGGAAAGATTCCTGCTCTGGCTGTTTCAAGAACGGCAGGATTTAAATCTGTACCATAAATAAGGGATTTATTATAAAGCCCGGCTTCTTTCAGCAGAATGGCAATAGAATAAGCTTCCTCGCCCGTTGAGCAGCCTGCAATCCAGATCCTGATTAAAGGATAGGTGCCAAGTTGGGGTAATATTTTCTCCCGCAATGCTTTAAAAAACGAAGGGTCTCTGAACATTTCCGTAACATTCACTGTAACTTCTTCTACAAAGCGTTTTAAGTATTCCGCATCATTGATGATGGTGTACCTCAGCTCTGCAAAACTGGTAAACCTGTCCAAAAGACATATACGGTTTACCCTTCTTTTAAATGAAGCTCTGCTATAACCGGAAAAGTCATAGCCGTACAAATCGTAAACATCTCTGATGAGATATTCTATTTCTTCATCTTTTACGATACTTGGTTCCAGCATCTATGAAATTTTTTCTATTGCCATTATTAAAAGGTCTACATCAATTGGTTTTGAAACATAATCATCTGCTCCTGCTTCCAGACATTTCTGGCGGTCTTCCGGCATTGCCTGTGCTGTGACAGCAATTACAGGTACATGTTTGATTTCCTGAGAGCTTCTTATCATTCTTATCGCTTCATAGCCGTCTATTCCCGGCATCATCATATCCATCAGAACCACTGAAAAGTCTGGGCCACCCTTCAGCATTTCCAGAGCATCCTGAGCCATTGTACAGGACTCAACTGCATATCCACGAGCTTTAAGAGTTAATTTCAATGCAAATATATTGCGTGGATCATCATCCACAATTAAGATTTTCTTATTCATCAGAATTTTATCTGTTTAACTTTCATACAACCAAACACGAAGGAGTGATAATAACTGATCTATATCTACCGGTTTTGAGATATAATCTGAAGCTCCTGCGGTAATGCATTTTTCACGTTCTCCAATCATAGATTTGGCGGTAATGGCTATAACAGGCAGTTTTTTAAACGCCGGCATTTTCCTTATCTGCTTAATGGTCTCATAGCCATCCATTTCCGGCATCATCATATCCATCAGAATAACATCTACATCATGATTCTGGTGAATTTGTTCAAGGGCGTGTTTACCATCCATGGCCACAATGACTTCAACTTTATATTTTTCCAGTGCTTTGGTTAAAGAAAAAATATTGCGTACATCATCATCGGTAATGAGTATTTTTTTGCCACTCAGAACTTCAGTTAAAGACCCAAGCATTTTTCCTCTGTTATTTTCAGTGGAACCATTCTTTTCTTCCACCAAATGTAAAAATAAGCCTACTTCATCTAAAACCCTCTGATAAGAATGGGCCGTTTTTACCACAACAGAATCTGCGTATTGCTTTATTTTAAGCTCTTCTTCTTTAGATAAATGATGTTCTGTAAAAATAATGATCGGAAGATTTTCCAGTCCCTCATAACTTTTAATTGATTCTATGACATGATAATCATTTCCTTTGGCACTTCCGGTATCCAGGATAACACAATCAACAAGGTCTGAAGTAAGTGCTTTCACACTATCTTCAACATTATGTTCCACCGATAAGGAAATATTAAAGTTGCTAAGAAATAGGACAATGCATTGGCATGTTTGGCATTTTCCTCAACAATCAGAACTTTCTGGGTTCCTTTTTGTAATGCTTCTTCAATTTTTCTGAATACATCGGTCATTTTCTCCAGAGCTACGGGCTTGTTGATAAAATCAACAGCACCTTTCATAAGGCTTTCTTTTTTTTCACGTGCAGGGCAGACATCATATGTACCGGAATGTGCTTCACATGAGGATCCGATTTCAGTTCGTCCATAACTTCCCAGCCGTCTTTTACCGGTAGCTGAACATCCAGTAAAATTGCATGCGGATGATATTGCTGAGCTGCCGTAAGCGCATAATCTCCTCTTACCACCACAATCCCTTTATAATTCTGCAGATGAGCATATTTCAATAAAGCTTTCGCAAAATTAGTATCATCTTCAATAATCAGTATCACCTTATCTCCTTCCTGAATATTTTCTCTGTCATCCTCCACATCTTCAGGTATTTTCAAAGTGTTTACCTGAACTTTATCTCCTTCATCAAGGATACTCTGGATTTCCTCCACATCTTCACGGATGATTTCCACCAGATCCTGGTCTGTTTCGGAATGAGTAATTTCAGTGACCGGATGTACAGGAATAATGAAACTGAATTCACTGCCTTTATTTACTTCACTTTTCAGGGCAAGCTCGCCTCCCAGAAGTCTTGCAATTTCACGGCTTATTGAAAGTCCCAGACCGGTACCTCCAAATTTTCTTTTGGTAGAGCCGTCAGCCTGCTGAAATGCTTCAAAGATAATTTTCTGCTTATCTTCCGCAATTCCAATCCCGGTATCTTTTACTGAAAATATAATAAAGTCAGGCTTTTCAGAATGTTTTCTGATACGCAAATCAATGCTTCCTTTTGTTGTAAATTTTAAAGCATTAGACAGCAGGTTTCTCAATACCTGATCAATTCTGAGGCGGTCACTTTCAATAACTTTCTGTACGTCTGAATCTACCTCAATATTGAATGGAAGGTTTTTTCCTGAAATACAGGACTGAAAAGGCTTTTCAGATCTTTTATAATGTCTTCAATGACCACATCCTGATACTCCAGGGTCATTTTGCCTGATTCTATTTTTGCCAGGTCAAGAATTTCATCTATTAATGTTAATAAACTTGTTCCTGAGCTTTGAATAACTTTAGCCGATTCTACCTGATCTTCATTAAGGTTCTCATCCGGATTTTCTGCCATTAACCTGGATAAAAGAAGGATCGAATTGAGTGGCGTACGCAATTCATGTGACATGTTGGCTAAAAATTCAGATTTATATTTGGTGCTGAGTGCCAGCTCCTCTACTTTTTCTGAATTTCATTGTTGCGTTCTGCTATTAAATGATTTTTTCTTCCAGCAATCGGGAACGTTCTTCCAGCTCTGCGTTGGCCTGCATCAGCTCTTCCTGCTGTACTTTTAATTCTTCTTCTGAAGCCTGGAGCTTCTGGGTCTGTGCTTCCAGCTCTGTATTGAGGTTTTCAAGCTCAGAGTGCTGCACCTGTAATTCTTCAGACTGTGCCTGGGTTTCTTCGAGCAACTGCTGTTCTTTTTCTCTTCCTTTGGCGGCGTTCAGGGCTATTCCTATATTCACGCTGCATTCTTCAAAATAGCTGATTCTGTCTTCCTCAAAATTGGAGGTGGAACCTAACTCTATCACTCCTATGACATGCCCGTCTGCAAAAACAGGAATCAGCATGATGCCATAGATTTTTATCGTACTGCTGGCAAAAGTGACCACAAAATCATCTTCATGAAGATTATTGTATACCTGTGTTTTAGCATTCATAAATGCCTGTCCTACCATTCCTTCGCCCGGTTCGAAAGATTTTTTCATATTGGCTTCAAGCCCAAATGCTTTACTGAGCTTCAGAATGCCTTCGTCAAAAAGATATAATGAACCGTTGATGCATTTTCCATATTCAATCAGCTGATGCAAAGCTTTATCGGAAACTTCCTGTACCGATTTATTCCCTACCAGGGATTCATTCAGTAAAGCAAGTCCTTTCTGGCGCCAGTCGCTTTTATTAATTTTATCGAAAGATATTTTTAATGATTCAGTCATGTGATTCAGGGATTCTACAAGGTCTCCGAGATCATCCTCCGCATTATCCACCGCTTTCTCGCTGTAATCACCGTTGGCTACCCTGTTGGCAATTTTCTGGATTGCGCTTACCCTTCTCGTCATTTCCTGATCTTTATCCCTGAGCATTTTTTCCAGCTCATCTCTTCTGATAAGGTCAGCCCGCATTTTAAAATAGAAAATGCCGTCACTACCACTGCGGCCAATGCTGAAAAAACAATAAAGATGACCGTTGTTTCTGATGAGCGTGTTAAATCTTTGTTTTTAATTTCAACCTGATTCTCTTCATATTGTACAAAGTCTTTTACAATTTTACGGCACTCATCCATATAAGCTTTGCCGGTAACAATCTGCTGCTGGGTCATCACGATTCCTCTTCGTCTGTTTTCCACCAGATTTTTCAGATGATTCATCACCTGTCCGACTGCAACTTTTAATCCGGCCAGTCTTTCCTGCTGGTTTTTATCGTGTACTCCCAATGATTCTGCCTGCACCAAAGCTTTGGAATATTCTCTTACACCACGTTTATAAGGTTCCAGGAAATCTTCCCTTCCGGTAAGCTGATAGCCTCTGTTTCCTGTTTCTGCATCCAACAGAGCCACCAGAATATCTTTAACAGCCGTTACAGAACGCCTGCTCTGGGAAAGACTTTCACGGTGGTTCATCTGATTCTGGATACTCCAGTATGAGGCCACTGAACTGGTTATTAAAATCAGAAGGAAAGACCTATCCCAACCTGAAGGTTTCGTATAATTTTTTTGGCATGAAAGTTAATTTAAAGGTAGGGTAAAATAAAAGGTAGAGCCTTCATCTACGATACTGGAAACTCCAACGCTTCCATGATGCTGTTTGATGATTTCTGCGCATATAAAGAGTCCGATTCCCATTCCCTGGAACTGCAGTGAAGACTCTTCTACACGATAGAATTTTTTGAATACTGCATCCTGCTTGAAATCAGGAATTCCGATTCCAAAATCAGTTACATTCACTCTCACTTCCTGAGCTTCATGATCTACGAAGGTGGTCACAATCACCTGGTTATTGTTGGGTGAATATTTAATAGCATTTGTCAGAAAATTGATCAGCACCTGTTCAATCCGGATCTCATCCAGAGGGATTAAAATATCAGGTTTTGTTCCATGGCGTTCAATTTTCACCTGTTGCTCATGGGTCTGCAAAATGGTTTCAATGGCATTGCTGATTACACTTTCCAGGTTCACCGGTTTTTTATTTATTTTCAGTTTTCCGTTTTCAATTTTCGAAACATCCAGAAGATCTGTAATGAGGGTATTCAGCTTTTCAATCTGGCCCTGAACTTTTGTAACAAACCCTGCTTCCGGGCTTTCTTTATCTAATTTCAGTTTTCTTTCCAATAGCTGAACATATGCTTTAATACTGGTAAGAGGGTCTTTAATTCATGGCTTGCAATGCTTAGAAACTCATCTTTTTCCTTTTCTACTTTTTTCTGATCGTCAATATCCGTAAAGGTTCCTACCCAGTTTTTGATGCGATCTTCATCATACACAGGTGTTATTCTCAGTAGATGATACCGGTAATTACCTGAAACAATATTTTTAATTCTTATTTCTAATTCCAGGGCTTTTCCTTTTTTCTGCATCTCTCCAGTTCTTCCCTGATGTTGTAATCATCAGGATGTGTTTCAGGAAATTCTGTTCTGCATCGGAATACTGGTACCATTTGCCATTAACAAAATCAACGATTCCGTCTTCATTCAGGGTAAAGGCAATCTGAGGGAGAGATTCCAGCATGAGGTGAAAATGGTCAATCTGAGACTTCATTGTTACCTGGGATTCCCTTCTTCCTTTCACTTCCAGTTCCAGATTCTGCTGTGTTTTTTTCATTGCAATATTCTGTTCCTGAAGGTTGTAGAAGGTTTTCACTTTAAGCAGAAGAATTTCAGGATCTACGGGCTTAGTTACGTAGTCTTTAGCACCGGAAGCATACCCTTGGGTGATGAATTTTTATCTGTATTAACTGCGGATAAAAATAGGATAGGTACATCTTTGGTTTTACTGTAATCTGCAAGTGTTTCTGCAACTTCAAAGCCATCCATATCAGGCATCTGAACATCTAAAATAATTAAGGCATAGTCATTTTTCAATGCTTTACCCAGAGCCTCTTCACCGGAGCTGGCCGTTTCAACCTGGAAATCTTTGGATTCGAGTAATTTTTGAAGTGAATAAAGATTATTTTGGTTGTCGTCAACAATTAAAATCATAGAAGTTAAAATCAATAATTAGTTACAGATACTTTAGCTTCAAAAATACTGACAATATCTGAGAAAACAGTAATTTTTATACGATTATATGTGAGGATTTCATACCACATTTCTACAGGAAAACAACAATGGCATAAGGATTGAAATTATTTATAATATTTTAGAAAAAACACCTAATTTTCAGCTAAATAAACAAACTATGAAAAAGACAATAAGCTGTATGAATATTGATGCGCAAATTCTTTATTCATTCGGAGGTGAAACTGTGATGTATAAGCCTAAGGAATTCATTTTCAAAGAAGGTGAGCATTCTCAATATTATTTCCAGATTATCAGCGGCAAAGTAAAGCTGAACACTTTTACTGAAAACGGGAAAGAATTTATTCATAACATTCTGGGCAAAAACCAGAGTTTTGGGGATCCTCTTCTTTTTATCGAAAAGCTTTATCCTACCAATGCCGTAAGTTTACAGGCTACAGAGGTGATCAGGATGCCTAAGAATAATTTTATAGAAATGCTTAAAAGCCATCCGGATCTTTCTCTGGAAATGAATATGTGTTTATCCCAAAGGTTATATTATAACAGTTTGATGGTTCGTAATATATGCATCAGCTGATCCTATACAGCGTCTTAAAGGGCTATTGGATTATCTTAAGAGTTATCATGACGGGGACTGCCAGCAGTGTTTTCCTATAGAGCTTACCCGCCAACAAATTGCTGATCTTACAGGGCTGAGGGTTGAAACCGTGATCAGAACTATAAAAAAGATGGTTAATCATGAAATCATAAAATTGGAGGGCCGAAGAATTTTATACTAGAATTTTGATTTTCTTATTGTATGGATGAATTTTCGCACATCTTAAAATAGAACATAAATATACTATAAAATAAAAAAATGACCGGAACCTTTCCGGCTCCGGTCATTTTTATTACACTAACTTAATTGGTCTTTTTCCTCCATTCCGCTTTCACGTCTTCGGCAGCATCTTTGGTCTTCTCCCATGCTTCATCGGCTTTATCCTTAATATCCTCCCAGGCATCGGAAACGTTTGATTTTACTCTTTCCAACCAGTCTTCCTGTGTAGCTTCCTGATCATTATCTCTTTTTCATTGATATAATCTTTGGCTTTATCCGCTAATTCACTGATCTTCCATTTTGCATTATCAGCTGCATTTTTTAAAGAGTTTTCTGTTTGGTCTACTGCATTTTCCGCTTTGTTGTAATCTGAATTATTCATAATATAATATTTTAGTAATTGGTATATAAATAAACAATACCCATGCCTAAAAGACGGTTTTTAATGTTAAAATTTCTTAAAAATCTCATAGAAGGACAGAAAGTCATACTTTTCAACAATATAAAAGCCTGATAATGTAAGAAGTATTCTATTTTTCATTTTCAGTTATTTTTTTAAAAAAGTAGATATTTAATAAGAACTGGCTGTAACCGTACACAGCATCTTCAACAGGGATGGTCCCCATTCTTATCCCCAAAAAATCATCAGGATTGTAATTTACAACCGGTGAAGGGATCAGAGATCCTGTGAGAATTCCATTTACAGCAAAGAAGCCCGGCATCAGCATCACATAGACAAAGCTGGCCTTTCCTATCCAGTCTTTTTTAGCAATAAAATGAAGATAGCACAGTGTAAGTATCGTTACAATAACGGTAAGCAAAGTATATATTTTTTCATAATAAAGAAGCCCTGTCACACTAAGTACAATAACGGCTGTAAATACAATGAGATTATTTAAAGCACCCATCCAATCCAGAGTAAAAAATTTTTCCAGACAATGGTAAGTAAAAACACAGGCGAAGGGAATACAGTAAAAAAACAGCCATTCTTCAACAGGGAGCCCGGCTATTTTAAATCCTAATGTATAATTGAGATCAAACCACCATACTCCTTTTGCCGTGAACCATATATCCCAGATGATAAAAGGAACTGCCACAATGGTGGATGAAAGCAGAAACTTCCCGAAAAGCTTATTAAACCGTATTCTCCCGTCAAAAGAGGCCAAAAAGCAGATAATGACGGTGAAAAAGTTAATCAGTATGTAAGTATAAGGCATCATTTTTTATTGAAATACATTTTAAAATATTTAACGGGAACCCATAAAAAGCCAAAACACTCTCCATCTTCTTTTCCCAGGTGCTTGTGATGCTGTTTATGTGCACGCCTGATCGCAAGGAAATAGGGATTTTTGTTTTGGTAAAAACTTTTGCTCTTTGATGAATAAAAATGTCATGCACAAAGAAGTAAGCCATCCCGTAAAGACTTATTCCCAGCCCGATATAAAACCAATAGTTGAAGTCCTGTTTTACGCCGATATATAATAAAGCAATAGCCGGACTTGCAAAAATGAAAAAGAACCAGTCATTCCTTTCAAGTTTCCCGTCATGGCTATGATCATGATGATCCCGGTGCAGAATCCACAGAAAGCCGTGCATAATATAGCGGTGGATCAGCCAGGTAGCTCCTTCCATGGATATAAATACTCCCAAAACGATCAGAACATTCATTTTAATTGTGCTTATGGTTAAAAAGGTCATTCAAAATTCTGTATCTGTAATCGAAAATACTTTTAAGCTTCTCTTTTACAAATAGCTGATGTGCTGCTCTCCCTAAAATTCCCATCGGAAGTTCATAATCTACAGTATCTTTCATGAGTACACCATTCTCGTTAGGAATAAATTCATGAAAATGATTCCAGTGCTTGTAAGGACCTTTTTTCTGAAAGTCTGTAAAACTTTTATGGTCTTCTACATGGCTGATAATGGTCTTCCACCTCATTGGAATCCCCAGTAAGGGAGAGACGGTGTAATCTATTTCCATCCCTTTAAAAATAGGCTGATCCCGAACATCTGAAAGAACCACAAAATTCATGCTTTCAGGGTTATTTCTGATAAATTATGAGGGGATGAGAAAAACTTCCATGCTGTTTCAATGGTACAATTCAGCTGTTGTTCCCTGTATAATCTGTACATCATATATTTTTAATTGATTATTAAACGTTCAAAAAAATCATCTTTAATCCGGAATTCATCTGTCAGAAATAAGCAGATTTGTAACGGATATAGCTTTTGAATGCAACCAATAGCTTTTGTGAATTGGCAATTCTGATTCTTTGCTGCAACATATTCTGAGAGCTTGTTTTCTTTATTTTATCAAACAGGGAAAGGTAATACCTGTAGGCAAGGTATACTCCAAAAATGGATGAACCCGGCAGTTTTTTAATACCCTGTAATGCTTCTTTAAATTCTTCTTCAATTTCTTTTTCGATACAAACTTTTACGGTGTTATCAAAAACTGACATATTCAGGGATGGAAAATAAGTACGTCCTAAAATCTGATAATCATCCTTCAGATCCCGTAAAAATTTACTTTCTGAAAGGCAGATCCCAACTTCATAGCGTACGGCTTAAGCTTATCATATTGCTGCTTATCACCTTCTGTAAATATCTGCAGACACATAAGACCTACCACTTCTGCAGAGCCGTAGATATACTCCTTGTACAATTCTGAGTTGTAATCAATTTTATGAAGGTCCATTTCCATACTGTGTAAAAACTGATTGATCAGCCGGATATCAATATCATACCGGCGAACGGTTTCCTGAAATGAATGCAAAATAGGATTAAGTGATATACCATCTTCCAGTGCCTGATACGTTTCAGCCTTTAATCTTTTCAGAAGTTTCTCTTTATCATAACCATGAAAACTATCTACAATTTCATCTGCAAGGCGTACATATCCGTAAACGGCGTAAACAGCAGGTCTGATGGAAGGCTTCAATGCCAGTATTCCCAATGAAAAACTGGTGCTGTATTTCTGCGTCGTGTACTTACTGACTTCGTAAGACAATTCATCAAACAATTTTTTCATATTATTTTATTTTTAGTTTACTCACTTCAGCTGCCACAATTTTCCCTGAAATAACCGATGGGGAACTCCGGGACCCGGAACCGTTAATTGCCCCGTATAAAAAAGATTTCCGATCTTTTTGTTTCTTATTTTAGGTTTTAGGACCGCTGTCTGCGATAATGTATTGGATAGTCCGTAGGCATTCCCCTGATAAGCATTATAGTCGGAAATAAAATCGCTTACACAGTAGCTTCTTTTGTATTCAATTCTGGAAATAAGATCGCTTTCACCTGTATGTTTTTCAATTCTTTCAAGCATTTCTACCAGATATTTTTCCCTTACAGGCTCGTCATCATGTATTCCAGGCGCCAGCGGTAACAAAAGAAAAGATTTTCACAGCCTTCAGGCGCTACACCCGGATCTGTCCTGGAGGGACAACACGAATAAAAAAAGGGGTTTAGAGGGCCATTTTTTATTTTTATAAATACAGTCTATATGATTGTCAAGCTCATTCTCGAAAAACAGGGTATGATGTTTTAAACTAGGAATTTCTCCTTTGATCCCGAGATAATAAATAAGACATGAAGGGGCAAAGGTTCTTGTTTTCAATAGGCTTCTTTATAGTTTCTGAGTGATTTGGGAATTAAGGTTTCCGTATGATGGTAATCTGACGAAGCAATGACAGCATCAAACTCATAGTCTTCGCCATTGACTGTTATGGAAGCTGCCTTTCCGTTTTCTGTATTGATTTTCTTTACGTCATGGTTAAAATGAAAAATTACCCCTGTTTTTCTGCTACAGCCTTCATAGCGAGAACAAGCTGATAAAACCCTCCCATCGGATATTTTGTTCCCAAAACATAGCCTCCGTAATTCATAAGGCTGTACAAAGCTGGAATCTGCCGGGGAGAAGCTCCAAGAAATATAACCGGAAATTCCATCAGCGATCTGAGTTTCGGATCTGTAAAATAACCTGAAACATATTTTCTGAAATCACTTAAAAGATCAAGCTTCAGCGCACTGCCTGCAATTTTTAAAGAAGCGAACTCAAGCCAGTTATAACAGGGTTTTGTCACAAAGTCTTTCATTCCCACTTCATATTTAAACCGGGCAGACTTCATAAATTTATCATACTTTCTGGCTGCTCCGGGTTCTATTTCCTCAAACAACTCACGGATGTCTTCATTTTTCTCAGGAACAGAAACTTTTTCCTCTGAAAAGACCATCTCAAACTGGGGATCCAGAGAAACCAGATCGAAAAAATCAGATGCCTTACAATCAAAATCAGCGAAAAAACTTTCGATAATGTCAGGCATCCAGTACCAGCTGGGACCCATATCAAAAACATAACCCTGGTCTGTTTTGAATTGTCTTGCACGGCCGCCAGGCTGAGGATGTTTTTCAAATACATGCACTTCATTTCCGGATTTTGCAGCATAGGCAGCAGCCGAGAGCCCGGAAAACCCTGAACCTATCACTGCAATTCTTTTTCTTAAACCTCCAGTATTCATTGTTATTTATTTAATAGTTTAGCAGGTGCTTTTATATTGCATCAATTCAGTTTTCTATACACAATATCCAGCAGATTATCGTTCTTCAGATTCATCCGGTAAAAAGAATCATGAAATTCATCCAGCTTAGAGAGTATGGCGATGAGCAACATTTGTTCAGAATGGGTCAGATTCCCTACAACTACCTTTGAAGCTTTACGGATCTCATCCATATGCTTCTGCAGTATAGCAAGCCCCTTTCTCCGTTATTTGAATATATTTCGTTCTTTTATCTTTCTGAGAAACTGTCTGTTCTGCCCATTCATTATGTATCAGGCGATTGATAACAAGTATACCTGAAGATTTTTCATGCACATTGCGTTTTATGAGTTCCATTTTTGTCATTGGTCCCATCATTTTCAGACCGATCAGATATATAAAATCATCCTGGCTTGAAAAAACAGAACTTCCTACTGACCGGGAGTATGTTTTGGCATATCTCCCCATTCGTATGAGTAAAGTATTAATGATACTTTCGGAACTTCTTCCCGACTCCTTCCCCACCCAAGACAGACCTTCGAGTTCAGAATTATCCTTGCAGGAAACATTGACCCATTCTGTAAACCCCTGAATATCGTTACTGTACAAAGCTTTATCTTCATTCTGCTCCATAAATTGCTGAACGAGTTCCACAACTGCTTTTATAAGATCAAAATTCATATTAGATAAATTAGTAAACAAATATACTAATTGTAGTTTATAAATATACTTTTTATTTGAAATTATTTTATTCCTTTAATAGCAAGAGATTTAAATTAAAATACAATCACCTTTTAATCAAGCAAATACTAAAAGATTTAAAAAACAAAAAGATATATTTGAGATAGTAGAATTGTTTATTAATAAACTATCATAATGAAATGATTGGTAAGAACTGAAGTAATTTATAAACCAACACAATCAATTCAAAATCACTTCACAGAAACTCAAGTTTATTAAAAATACTTAAGAAAAGCGAATTTAAAACACAAATACGACAAATATAAAGCCGTAAAATTAGATTAAACAAAAAATAATTACATCCATATTATAGTGATGAAATCTTTAACTATATAATTTCACCTCAACAGAATCTCTTTATAGAAGGACTATACAGGCAGGTGTAGTATCTGTGTAGATATAACCTGGGTTTAATTTACAAAAGCAAAAGATTGGAAATACGTTTTTTTATCTTAGATTTAATTCACACTTAATAGATAAATTATTTTTTTCTTATATTGTATTCATTATTAATCACCATAAACACCAATATTATGCAATTACACAAAAAGATCTTATTAGGATCATTGATTTCAATGGCTATAGTATCATGTAATACAACAAATGATACTATAGAGGTTCCACAAGAACAATCATCATTCTCAGAATTATTAGCCATACCCACAGCAGATATTCCTGCAGGCTTTGAAAAAACACAAATGTGTAAAGATGTTTACCTTCCCGGAGAAGATAAAATTCCAGGAACAGGTTCAAAAGGAGCTGTTATCACCAGTAAGAAATGGCCCAACGGCAGCGTTATTACGGTGAGCCTTAATGGAGGAACCACTAAAGTACGCAACAAAGTGATGCAATATGCCAAAGAGTGGTCTCAATACGCCAACATCACTTTTAACTTTATTACCAGTGGTACAGCACAGATCCGTGTTACTTTCACCCCAATGCAGGATCTTATTCATATATCGGAAAAGATGCCCTCAGTATAGCATCCAATAAAGAAACCATGAATTTCGGCTGGTTTAATGATTCTACAAGTGATGCGGAGTTCAGCAGAACAACCATTCATGAATTCGGGCATGCGCTTGGTATGATCCATGAACATCAACATCCTTTGGCGGCTATCCCTTGGGATAAACCAAAAGTATATGCTTATTATGCGGGTTATCCCAATTACTGGTCCCAGGCTCAGGTAGATAATAACCTTTTTGCAAAATATTCTACCTCACAAACCCAATATAGTGCTTATGACAAGCTGTCAATCATGCATTACAGCATCAGTTCAACTCTGACTACCAACGGATTCAGTGTTGGAAACAATACAGTTTTATCTCCTACAGACAAACAATTCATCGCATCAGTATATCCGAAATAAAAAATCTACTTATATTAATAATAGTCTACCTTGTGTATAATCAGGGTAGACTTTAATTTTTTTATAACAGTAATAAAACATACAATCATAAAATTTAGAAAATAAAGCTGAGGGTATATATGCACAAAAAGCCCCTAATAAAGGAGCTTTTGCGACCTTAAAATTACATTTTCCGAAAACTTTATAAAAGACGTAATAAACTTATGATCCTCAACATTAAAACCCGGAAGGTTTACTTAAAGCCTGTGCAGATCCATTCGTACCTGCAAGATCTTGGGTGTTATCATTAATATTTTGTTTGGTTATAAGATATTTATAAGCCATTAAATACAGATTAACCTTAAAATTGTTGTAAGTACCATCCGGATATAAATAATCCATCAATTTACTATTGATAAAATTGGCTCTAATGTGCCAGGTACCGTTGCTTTTAAATGTATTTACATTGGGAGATCCTTGTTTATTATCATTAATCCCGTTACTACCGTAATCGAGAGCAACTTTTGTAGAGCCATTATTAAGCTGAAAAGAATAATTATGGACAACTACTAAAAATTTGGTAGCGTCTATTTTGGTGTCATAGTCTGTGATTCCCGTTGCCGGAACTCCTGAAATGGTAAGTTTGATATAATTAAATAATCCGCTGCTTTCAAGTGTAGGATCATATAGGTCCAGTGTATTCTTAGAAGTGGCAAGAAAATGTCCTCCAGTTTTATCGGGTTCCCGGGATTTCTAAGGTATAAAGAGTTGGTATAGCTTGAGCCATTTACATCCAGTGTTTCTGTGGGGTCTGCTGTTTTAATTCCTACTTTTGCATTTTGGGCATTAATGAACAATCCTATCAAAATGATTATTCCAGTGTATATTTTTCTATTCATGATTTTTTATTGAAGCCCTAGAGGCGTGTTAGTTGAAACTCCTCTGAATGAACTATTTACATCCCCGGTATAGGTTCCCAGTCTTTAACAAGTGCTTTTTCATACACACAAAGAGTAAGTGACCACGTTCCGTTCTGGGCAGATGTTGTGCCTGCACCCTGAAAGCTTAAGTTAATTGCATTATAAGTTTTTTCTCCGTTTGTCACGGAAGTCACTTCTGTGGAATATGCGCAAATGATTTGATACTTGTTGTTGTATTGATGCCTGGTGTAGCATCTGTAAAAACAGCACCAGTGATGGCAACGATATATTTGCTTGTTTCCAATCCTGTATTTAAGTTGACAACATCATCCTGGTTTACATTTTTAAGGGTGATGTTATAAGTGTTAACAGGAGCAACGTTTCGAAGGGCAATATCAAGAAGTTTCACTTTGCCTATTGGGTTTGTATCTTTTGAACGGGTAAGAAGATAGTAATTACCTGATGCATACGAATTAACAGTATCAATTACATAGGATTCTATCAGCGTTCCTCCTACAACATCCAGTGTTCCTTGTGGAGTTTTTGTGTTTATCCCCACTTGAGCTTTAGTATAGAAACAAGTACATGCAGCAAATAAAAATGTGATTATCTTTTTCATACGATCTGAATTATTGGATTAAAGGAGCAGGTGCAGCACCTATTCCGGTGGTATTAACGGTCTGTACAGAATTGAATTCTTTAGCATAAGCTCTGTCAAAAACCAGTAAGTTAAGCGTCCATACACCTTTAGGAAGAGCATCATCGGTTGAGAATCCTACATAATCTGCTCTAAGCTTCCAGGTGCCATTTGAGCTGTAAGCAAAAATATCGGGCATAGGAGTAATCCACGGTGCAGTAACTGTATATACCGGCTGAGTAAACCCATGGGAAGCTATGACCACCAAAAACTTGTTTGAATTGATTTTAGTATCATATTCATCTATCCAGTCTTTATCATCATCATTGCAGGTGATTTTAAACTGAATAAGATTAATAGGAGCCGGAGAAGTAGGCACAAAAGAATCATTATAAGATGTGATCTTGTTCTCAGGAGCCGGAGATTTAATCAGAAAAGAATAATTTTCATCCGGTCCTAGTTTTCAATCGGATCTTTTAAGGTCATCCCTGAAGTTTTCATGGTGCCATTCACCGTCAATTCCTTTTCAGGATTCGATGTGTTGATACCAACATTTCCTGCGCTTTGAGCATGAATAGGGATCATAGTACTGAGTAACAGTACTGTCGAAATAATTTTAATCATTGATTTGTGTGTTAAAGTATTTTTTGGGTTACAAATACCGAATCTAAGCTTTGAATTTACTTTTCCATTTGGTAATAGTATTTCGGCTTAGTTTAAAGTGAATCGACAATTGTGTGTTATTAAGGTTGTGTTTTTTCTGATAATTCAATATTTTGAGAATAGATTGGTCATCATAAGAACGAAGCTTCTGATTCTCTGAAAATATTTCACTGTTGCCAAAAATCCTTTGATTAAGCTGAATGATATCCAAAACATTTAATTGGCCTTTCGACAGTATAGATTTGCATTCATTGAGCTTATCAGGAAACTTTTTGACAAGGATATCAGAATATATTTTTTTATAGTATGGTGGGGTTACTTTCTGTTTTTCTTTATTCATTTGTGTAATCAGAATCTTAAGTTTATCATTTTTTACCGGTCATTTTTTTATTCTTTGTGTTTATTTTTGTTTTTCTATCCACTTATACAAGGTTGTTTTAGGAATATTATACTCTTCAATAATCTGCTTTTTAGTCTTCTCCCCTTTTCAAGCATTTCAAGCATAAAATCAATCACTTCCCTGGTGTAAATATTTTTTCGGAAATAATGCATTTTAGAATTTTCTTTATTTTTTTGTTTCTGTTATCACCTGATGCAGGGGAATAAAGAATCAGGTTTTGGGAATAAAATCTGAAAAAATCATATTCCAGAATTTTGCACCATTTCAGAAGAATTTCAGAATCAAGGCTTTTAGAATCATACATCGCTAAAATATCCTCGCTGGAACAACTGAAAAATTTGCAAAGCCGCATGATATCTACATCACATTCCAAAACTCGCTGACTGATCATGAGACCAATGTTAATATCTTTAAAATTCATTTAAATAAATTGTATTAAAAGGAAAAGCTGCTGAAAGTCTTTATTTAAGAAAATAATTTTTTCTTTTTAATAATTATTTGCTTTTTTATTTATAGGTATTTTTGTCTAATAGATAATGAATTTCACTATATTCTTTCATTATATAAAGAGTTTATAGATAACAAAGTACAAAATGACCGATATGTTTGATTATTTTGAATATTCATATATATTATTACATTTGTAACTTACTTTTACAAAATTAATTGATAGAAACAATCAAAAATTTCAAATCTAAACTGAATTTTGAATTTCACTAAAATTCACAACTGATTATAAATCAATATTTTGAATAAGTTATTTTTAAAAATACATTATGATGGTAACGGATAAGGAATTTATAAATACGTCTGGAGATGTACTGAAGAAAATTGATTTCTCAGTATGTGAATTTAATGTCGGGAATATTACTCGTTTACTCTTTGGTATTTTATTTCGTTATTAAAGATTCTTTTTTGCAACATGTACATTTGCCTATTCGGTTTTAATGTTTTATACATTTATGATCATTCGCAAAAGTTATAATATAAAAGTCCTTGTTCATCTTTATATGACTTATGCACCGTTATTTGCAGGATTTGTCATGCTTGATTTCTGGAAATATTCTGCTGCTACTGCAATGTGGCTTTTACCGGTACCACTGGGAGCTCACATTTTCTGGAGAAAAAATACGTTTATATTTATTCTGTTTACATATTTCTGATCATTGTCGCCGTAACTGTACTTAATAGATTATTTGAATTTGACTATTTCAGTCTCAATAATGTAAAGGTTATTGTAATATCTGACACATTTGTTAGTTTGGCGAATCTTGCTATATTTCTGGTTTTATTATATTACAATGAACAAATCCGAAAATCAGAAATAGAAGAGAATATATTCAATAAGATGTCTTTTTTGAAGAAAACTATCCGGAGCAGGCGGATATTAATTTTGCTGATGATAACAAAGTTACCGGATCTGTTGAACCCACTGAAAAAGATAAAGAAGAACATGATGTTACAGACAAATATGTTACTTTATTTCAAGAGATAAAAACTATTGTAGAAGAGGAAGCTTATTTTAAACATGTGGACTTTACGATTTCTCAATTATCCAACATTTTGAAATCCAACAATTTATACATATACAAATCAATTAAATTACATGGGTTTTCAAACTTTAATCATTACCTAAATACCTGTAGAGTTGAAAATGTGAAAAAACTGCTTTATGAAAATGACATCAGAAAAGTTACCTTAATGTATATTTATACTGAATCCGGATTTTCAAACCAATCTACATTTAACAGAGTTTTTAAACAGATCGAAGGGGTAACTCCGTCCATGTTTATCACAATGATGAAGGAGGAAAGAAATAAAAATGATAACCTATAATTATTTTTATCTGCTAATTATTAAGACACTTTAAACTGAAAATAAAAAGGTCGGTACATCCATACCGACCTTATTAATATTTTTGAATGCCTTTATTTCCAAAAATTCCATTTTGACCCATCAAATACAGCAATTGTCTTACTCACGGTATCGTAGCACATTGTTCCTCCTGAGGCAGGACTTTTCATGCTTGTCACAGTATTATTAACTTTCGGCAAAACTAATGCCTTACTTGTGGATTCAAGCACCAATACACCTTGTGCCTGAGAACTTGCAGCACCAATAATGACACCTCCTCCTGTCTCAGCAGAGGCATTTGGCATTGTACCTGTAAGACTTCCGGGGTCTGATAATGATACCCACAGATCATTCTCACGCATTTTGACTCTAAAATCCGTCCTGTCCAGCAAAAAGTTCCGTTGCTTGCAGCATTCCCCGTAGGAAGAGCATCTGCCATCGGAAGGATAATCCCGGTATTTGATAAAGGAAAATCCAGAATAGCATCTCCGTCTACAGAAGTCTTGCCCATGCCCACCTGTGCTGTCAGGGAAGTGAATCCGGCAAGAATAACGGCTGATATTATTATTGTTTTTTCATTTTTAATTCATTTAAAATTATTATTCATTACAGCTTCTCACAACACAATGCCAGCTTGTTCCGTTGTACAGTTTCATACATTTGTCCACTGTATCGTAGATAAGCATTCCTTCTACAGGATTGGTAATTAAAGAACTTTGTGTACGTGTAATAACAAAACCTCTTGTTTTGGATTCCAGAGCTAATGCGCCGTTCGGAATATTTTCAGGCCATCCATTTTGTTTAGTCTGGATTGTAATACCGATTTTTGTAATAGTATCGGCAGGAGCGGTATTCGGATCTTTCGTACAGAAACTGAATTTGGCAAACGTAAAAATTTCCCATTTGGAATTTGGATACCAGGAGTTGCACCGCTCGTTAATTGTATATTCACAACATTGGTAGTCATTGCACTGTCATCCGCATACACCAGATGAGTAGCCTGAATATCGGAAGTCTTTATGTACAGGTTTTGTGCTGTTCCTGTAGATTGCACCCTCCATCTGCGGTTCATAATGTTCTGGGCATTATAGGCAGTTGTTGCACCATTGTTTCCTGTGATAAAGTAGAACTGATTATTAGCAATATCCGTATGGTTAGTACTGCTGTTTGCATTGATAAAGTTACTGTTGGTGCTGATGGTAATAATGTCCGCCACAGCATCCTGCGATTTTGAGATCCTCTGATGTAAACCTTCAATATCGTCTCTTGCTATACCAATCACGTTGGTCTGATAGGAATTAGCAGCTGTGGACCATACAGTTGTACCGTTGGTATTTGTGTAATTCACAGGAGATGCAAAGGTTCCTAAAGTAATACCATATTTAACAGCCAGATAGCTTTCAATTCTGTTCTGCTCAGCAGGAGTTATCTGCCTTTCATATGCAATCGTTTCCTGATAATCAAATCCTCCTCTCTGCAGGCCTCCATCCGTATCTGTATTCAGATGAAAGTTCCTGCCTGTAAATAAAGGAGGGATATAAGTGGCCGGAACATCACTTTTACCATTTATTTTATACGGATAAGCACTTGCTACTCCTGTAGTATATGCCCAACCTAAAATATTGTTATTGGATGGATTTAATAAGTTGACTAATGTTCTGTCTATACTTGTATTCCATGTAAATAGCCCTGCGGTAGTAGCATTGGAGACATACTGTCCCATTTCTGCAAAATTATAAAGGAGACCACAGATAAGTTTAATGGAGCTCCACTTACATTCATTTGTACATTATAACCGTCTGAAGGAGAGCTTCCGGCACCAGCTTTAGATACACTATAGAATGTTCCTCCGGTTCCTGATGCTGTTGCAGTTGCAGAAAAAGCATTAAGCATTCCTAATCCTGCACCCGCAACCATTCTTACTGCGGGGTTGAAATTGGATCCCAAATTCATGTAGGTAGGGCTTGCGCCATGATTTAAAAATCCTGATAACGCCTGAAGTTGCCCACCGGAAGCAGCTGAATTGTTCCAAGATGTTACTGTACCCCCTTCGGTTGTTGTATTTGTTCCAAAATCAGCTTTATTCCAAACCTGAAGATTATTAATAATTCCACCGGGAGCATACACCTGAGCTGCAAAAGTAAAATACTGATTATTTTCTAATGTTACGTCTGCGTAATTATAGACTGTTCCATTAATGGTCTGGGTATTGAGGGCCATATCTGTAACAATATTACCTGCAGCAAATGTAGGATCAGAAGCATTCTGAACCAGTTTTAAATTGGCTAATCCCTGAGGCCACATTACTCTTACGGTACCTACCGAAGCCGTATTTTGAACTTTCCATACAGTAGCGAAACGGGAATTAATACCCTGAATACCACTGATTGCAACCGAAGGGGTTTTTGCCAAACCATTATCCCCACAACAAGAAACTGCTGATCTGCCAAGGTTCCGGAATTGGACGCATTCGTATTGGCCATACCTGTAAGCCCAATCAAAATCTGCTGTCCGGGATTAACACTCATTGATTGCTTTTGGTAAAGTGCAGAACCATCATCTTTACCAATTCCGGTAATATTATTAAGATATCCTGCATTGGTAGCAGCATTCCAATAATTGGTTGTTCCGTTTGAGGCAATATAGTTCCCGGATTTTGTAATTCCGTACTTTAAAGAAAGATAACTTTCTATCTGTGGACGCCCTGCTGTTTGTGTTGTATTATAAATTACAATTTCAGCAATATCAGCATTAGCAAACTGGTTAGCACTTGTACCTTCGGCTCCCACCCAAAACCTTGCAGATCCTGCTGTAGCAGTACCATTGTTAAAAGTAGTGGATATTGGATTTCCATTAAGGTATGCCGTAGCTCCGTTAGAAGCTCCGTTTAAAGATTGAAGACGGGTTTCATTTGTAGCTGGAGCGGTTGTTATAATACTACGATTTGTAATCAGCATCCCTCCATCTGAATTTCCACCTACGTTCCAGGTACCTCCGGTTCCGTCAGAATGAGTGTAGAGCGGGTTCGTTGCAGCGCTCAGTTGTTTATAAACGATATATTGAGATGTTGTATAGGAGATGTTGCCGTTGTTGTTACGTTTTGTGGAATATTGGATGCCGTGGCTAAACGGTCATCTGTACCATCAAATCTTACGGAAGGATTAAAATTAATCTGGCTTAAAGCAGGCAAGGTGGTAGCCCCGCCCTGTTGAGCCAAATTGTATAAAGCAGAAGCACTGTTGCTCCATCCAATCACATTGCTTCCTGCGGTTGTTATTCCAGCATCGCCTTTGTACCACAGCTGATGTCCGGTAATTCCACCGGGGCTTTGAGCTTTTGTGAGCATGAGCATATTCATGATCAGGAATATACCCGTTAAAGTATTTGTTTTTTTCACCTTAATTTTTCTTTAAAATTTTAACTATTTAGAATATGTTTTTTACAATAAAATTCAAAAGGCGGAGGGCGGGTCATATACTTTGACAAATGATAATCATTAAAAAAAAAGAAAAGTATTATTGACTATTTCATTGTTGACGTGGTCTGAATATCCGTGTATGGATTTTAATATTATATTTTCATTTAAGAACTTCTGATCATAATTAATATTGAAAACTGATATTGAAACCGCTACCAGTTGTTGACAGGATGAATAGAAATGATAAGGAAAAAGCTTTATAAATTCAGAGGATTTTGCTTTTTGAAAGGTTTTATCTCCTTTTTTAGAAGATTTTGAAACTGATTTCTTTTTCTCTTTTTAGAATTCAGCTTTGGTTTTTTATTGTTGAATACAAGCTGTGTCCTTTCGCTTAAAGAGTGATTTATTATTGAAGTCTGGCCTTCAAAATTCCTCAGCCTTGCCTGGTTTATTTTTCCGGAGTCTGTCACAAAGAATGTTGTCGTCTCATCAATTGTAATTTGAGTACCTTCTACAAAATAAAAAGACTGAGCATTGAACGTCTGTATCGCTGAAATTAAAAATAACAACAGTGAAACCCTTTTGTATAAGGGCAAAATAGGTTTCAGCAATTGTAATAAAAGTTTCATAATGTGTGTTAGTAAAGGACAAGGTTTATGGGTCTCAATACTTTTTGATTCAGAATATTTTTGAATTAAAATGAAAATGAGGAAACTAAGGCTTTAACCGTATTAGTTTGGCGTCTAATTTCAGCGCCTAAATGTTATCAGATTATGGACAGGTTAATAAAGAATAGTATTGAAATTTTAATGATAAGTAGATAGGCATTTATATTGGAGTTGATGATTATATCATAAATAAAAACGAAATTTGTACTGTATTTGAATTGACAATTCAAATGTTATCTTAGTGGCTGAAAAATATATACTGGTTATCTTTATAGGCAAAGATAGTGGCTTGTAAAAGTCATAATTTATCAGCATAAATCAGATTTTTAAATCAGCTTAAACAATATAACACATTGAAAACAAGATAATTATTTAAATCAAATTTTATATTTATATGATTATGCATAATAATAGTATATCGGAAAATACCGAAGATGATTTAAAAAGGCGTTGTATATCTTTAATTGTATACGTATTATGTGTTGGCTTATGTTTATATTCAATCATCATTTATTTTACATTAAAAGATGAAAATTTTGCATTGATTACCTTTATTTATTTTCTTGTTTTATTATATACATTCCTTCTCACAAGAAAGACCTATCATATTAAGACACTAGTTCATCTCTATTTAATTTTTGATCCTCTCTTTGCCGCTTTTATAATGCTCTATTTTTGGAAATATTCAGCAGGGACAGCATTATGGGTATTGCCCATTCCTATTGGTGCCTATGTATTTTTGGAAAAGAAATATGTCTATATATACATGTTATACATTCTGTTGATTGTGATTTTTGTAACGCTTGTAAGTAAATTTTTGACGGACGGAACTCCAAATTTCAATAAGACTGATCTTGCAGATACATTAGTGGGTGCTTCCAACATTGTCATTGTTGTATTGCTGTTGTATTATAATGATAAAATAAAATCCGTGAAAATTGTGGCCGGTTTGGAAAAGGAATTAAATTCTGCCAGCAATGGTGAATCTAAGCTGGAGATGAATAGAAATGATAAAAATGAAATTTTAAAAGATGACTTTTCCAGTGATAAGGATTTTAATAAATATTCTGAAATTTTTCAAAATGTTCAAAACATCGTTGAGAAGCAACTTAGTTTTAAAGATTCTGATTTTACTATTTCACAGCTATCTCATCAGATAAAGATTAACAATTTATATATTGCAAAATCAATTAAACTAAACGGATACTCAAGTTTCAGTCATTATATCAATTTTTGCAGGATACAGCATGTTAAAAAATTGATCAATGAGAATGATCTCAGTAAAATTACCCTAATGTATATTTATACATCATCCGGTTTTAGCAGCCAATCAACTTTCAATAGGGTTTTTAAACAAATAGAAGGTATAACACCCACTGAATATATTTATAATTTACAAAAAAATGTAAATTAAATTTACTTTATCTTGGCTACGTTAGACAACTTAGAAACGGAATTACAAAGTGAGAATTTAACAAGAAAAAACCTGGGCTTCAGAAAAGTCGAAAAGGTTTTGGAAGTCAAAAGTTGTAGACTTACAATATTTAGATCTATTTAATTTTAAAATTTCAGGCAAAGATTTCTATTATCCCGTGTCTTATTCTAGGAAACAAAGACTGAATCAATTGTATTCTTACGCATTAACAACAGTTTACAGATAAAAAAAGACGGACAAAACATTAAAAAAATGTCTCGTCCGTCCGAGTGACCTCAGCGGTACATTTTTCGAAAAATTTTGTTGAAGATTTGGAAAAACTTGCTGAACTCTCATCACTCATTATCTCTTAAATAAAGTAGATGTAATTTAAAGAATAAAAAATTTAAAAGAAGCTTTACTTTGAATCAATAAATTATCAGAAAATATTAATCTTAGATTTCGATTTCGATAGGAACTTCAATAATACTTTTCACTGTAGTGTAAAGTTCAATATCTTGTGCAGGTGTGTCAAGTGATATAATTAAAGAATAGCGGGTTTCATTTTCCACTTTGTCCAAATTTTTTCTTTCACGCCACCAGCCAATAATTGGATATACAGCGATATGATTGCAAGTTGCCAAATCAGCAGCAGTTCCTTCCCAAAAGTCGGAATGCAATGAACCCGTACTACGATTATTTACACCGATTGCCCAACGTTGACTACCTGTATTTCCATTTACTTCTTCATTTTCTTCCCTTGCTGCAATATTGATTCGTCTTCTAAATTCATCTTCGGTTTCCCCAACATTATTAACATCAAAACGTAATCCATGTGATTGATAACGATATTTATCTTTCCACCCAATTTCACCAGCACCCGGTTCAATAAAATATGACAATGTAATTTTTAGCTTTACAGGTGTTTCTCCAAGATCGAGTAACAAATCTTTTGCCCAAGGCAAATTAAAGAAATGAATTTCATTTGTTTCAGTAGTGGTAGTATTTCCCTTATAATTAAAAGGCTGAATAGTTTCTTGCGCAATGTACGTCAAGGCACTTTCCTGACTATAGAGAGCACGCTCTAAATTGGGAATACCAAAACCAAAGGTTTTTAATAAATTTCTAAAACTTGTTCTATTACCTTTCACAACATTTAGCTGAGTAAACATCGCAGTATTCCAGTTTGCAGAATGAATTATTAAACCGCGAATAGTTTCAGCCCAAGCTTCAGGATATTCAAAAGTTATTTTTGCCGCAAACCATGAGGCCTGTGCTGTTGCTGCACTCGTTGCCCATATTGTGTCAAAATATTTTCTTGTATTAAACTGTTTTGAAGTAGATAACAATTCCAAATTCTCATGTCTCACAATACTATTATCTGGTGCTCTTAAAAGATTTCCTCCCTCAAAAACTACATCTGGCCTAGACGCCCACTTTCTTTCCCAAATTATTGAAGTAGAACTATATGGTGAAAGTTGCCCTTCATCCGCAACAAGTGTATAGTCCTGAAAGAGAGGATCATTTAATTGAATTTTGTCAGTGTATGCTCCTACTACCAGAGCGTTCCATGCTTGCGCTGGATTTTGTACAGAGGATGTATAGTTTGCATCTGGATAATTTTGCCAGGATTCTTCATCACCGACATTTCCCGCAGAAATTATTATCAGTCGCTGATTCTGCCCTTCGCCATAAGCTAAATTATCTATTGCACCAGACCATGAAGATGGTCTTCCTCTGTTGGTATCTTGACTTGAGGTAACCGCCATACAATAAATCAGAATGATATTTGGATTTTGGATTTCAGCTCTTGCAATGGCTTGCGCAGTTACGTCACCCCATAATTCTCTAGGATTTTCACCTTGATTAGGCAGAATTTTTACAGAGCATAACTTATGTGTTAATGAGACTTGATTTTGAGAGATTAACAACTTTTCCATCTGCCCATAACCAGCTAATCCTGCCATTAGAGTTCCATGTCCTGCTCCATCTGCGTGGTCACTTGTTCCCCAAGCACCATCGACAGTTAAAGTATTTGCATCGTCTATAAGCGGCTGCAATAGCTGATGTCCATTATTAACACCTGTATCCAAAATACAGATTTTGACATTGGTATCTGCAACTTCTGTTCTCTGAATCAAATCGTCAACCCATACCTGTTGCTCAATCCTACTCTCATTAACCCAAAAGCCAGCAGGCTCCTGTCCGATACGGAACTCCGCTAACAAGTCACTTTGTTGCATCAATTCTATTAACTGGTCACGATTTGCATTGATCAAAAGAACAGCTCGTTCAGGAAAAATAATGCTATTATTTTTTACATCAATACCAATGTTTTGTGCAGTCATCAGAAACTTTAAAATTTGTTCCTGTTCCTTGTTCTCTTTTGTATTAATATTAAGCCAAGCTTCACACCATTTTGGATTTTCGTTAGGAATTAGCTGCGGATTATCAGTCCATAATCCTTCCAATAATGCAATGCTTACATCTTCAATACTATTTACTAAATCAGAATTAGCAGGAGTAATCTTGATTTCTATATTTGGAAAATGTCTTAAAATTTCAGTTTTAAAATTTTCCTCTTGTCCAACAGGTAAATCAATTGTTGCTTTAGTTTTGTGTGTGCCGGATATAACAACATCATTTACTTTTTTTACCTGAATATTGTTTCCCAGAGTATTCACACTACTCTTCACATTATCATGATCAACTTGATTGGGAAATATTATAGTTGTATTGTTTTTTGAGCTGTAGGAATTAATTTTATTAATAAACAATCCTTCTTTTCCATTAGAACATACACAGTTGCCCTGACCTGAACTTGGGTTCCATCAAGCGGAATTTCTTTAACATTTAATAGGCGAATATTATTTCTAAAATCTTCTAGACTTTTAGTAATTAGATCATGATTAGCTGCACTTGTAAATTGAATATATGTTCCTTCTTTCGTAGAAATCTGATTAGCTGTTCTTGCAACCTTTATTTCCTCTTTCTGTTGCCAAATTAGTTCAAATTCTTGTAGTAGTTTTTGACTTTGAGAAGCTCTATCACGTGTAGGGATGCGTGGACCAGAACCAATTTTGGATTGAGCTCTATATTTTTCGCTTGTTACATTTCCCGATATGAAGATGTGCTTGTATGCCATTTAAACTTATTTATGATAGGCTGCATTACGATCTTTAATTGCCTTTAAAATTAACTGATTATTCATCGGCTGTTTATCGTTCAAGATCGTCTCTTTTATTGCATCAATACAGGCAAGTGATATTTCAGCGTGGCTTAAACCATTAATATCAGGTAATAAATCTTTAAATTTTATCTTTCTCGCAAATTGTGAAAGTCTATTTTTTAACAGCTCTTCTTTTTCTTCTAAGCTGGGAAGATTATATAAAATCACATCATCAAACCTTCGGAAAAGCGCTTGGTCTAAAAGCTCTTTATTGTTAGTTATTGCAATGATAAGACTTTCAGAATTATCTCTTTCAATAAATTGAAGGAACGAGTTTAAAACTCTTCTCATCTCTCCAACATCATTATCCCTGCTTCGTTCACCTCCAATTGCGTCAAATTCATCAAACAAATATACACCTTGCTGTTGCTCAATTAAATCAAATACTTGACGCAACTTAGCACTTGTCTCACCCATAAACTTAGTAACCATTTTATCCATTAAAATAGTGTAAAGTGGTAAATTTAATTCATTAGCAAGTATAGAGGCTGTTAATGTTTTACCTGTTCCTGGAGGTCCCGACAACAAAATTTTTCTACGATTCTCTAAGTCGTGTTTACGAAGTTTGTCTCTTTGTACAAACTCAGAAATTACACGATTTATTTTGGACTTTATATCATCAGAAGAAATTATATCGGAAAGATTTACAGCAGGTACATTTTCATGAATTAATCCCTGTAAATCAGATGAAAATGCTTTATTTTTATGTTTTACCTCTTTGGCCCTATCAATAATAGTTTTTATTTCGTCAGCAACAATAGTGTGTCCCAACTTAGCCTCATGAGCTGCAACTTGCAAAGCAATAGTTGTAAACCTTTCCGGCTCATTATTATAATGAGACTTAATTAGAGATATTATGTATTCAGCTTTTGCCATTTTAGCAAAATTACGCATTTTTCCGATAGAATTCCATTTGCACTTCAAAAATCAAATCAACAATATTTTATTATTTCAACCCAATATCTTATAAAACAGTACATACTATGTTATAGTAATAAAATAACGATTTAATCTTGGTTTAAAATAAACTCCTTGATAGTAATTTTAGCGAGCGTATGTGCTAACGCTAAAATCTCAGAAGCCTCTTCCTCTGAAACATTAATCCCTGAATTTTTAAGAATTCTTATTGCTACATCTAAAGGCATTTCACGAAAATTCGCAACCGACAAAGGATCAAAATCATTTGAACCATTAATTGGAGAGCGTTTCTTTGTTTTTTTATAGCCAATATTAAAAGATTATATTGAAAAAGGACTAAACATTTTTCATTAAATGAAAACTTTCTTAAAACCAACTGTTAGTAAATTCCTTTTTTCTACAAGTAAAAATCGACAATAAAAATCAAAAAAACAGCCTTACAAAGGACTGTAAGGCTATTTAAGATTAGATTAGATTATTTAATACTACAACGTAAATAATTCTGCTATGATTAAGATTATATTAGATGCGGTTGGATTAAAAATTATTTGTAATTATGTGTAAAAAAGTATATTGTTATCCTCTTTTTCACTCTTTTTCCATATAGCCTAATAAATTATGATAAGAATCTTTTTCTTCCTTTTCAATGGTAGAAGTAATCATATCAGCTATTGTAATTAAAAAATCCCCAATATCTTGATAAATTCTGTTTGTTACTTTAAGCTTTTTGTTTCCTCAATTGTACTTATTCTATCCAGATTTTCAAGTAAAGCACTGCTTTCCTCCAATTGTGTTTTCCAAAACTGAATATATTTCAACCTTTCTGCAGCGCTAAAAATTTTGACATTTTCGTGTCTAATCGGAAGTATTTTTTTATAAGACTCTCTTTCATTTAATATATGCAAAACCTCAGTCATACAATTAGCAGATTTAAGATAATCATCACTAATAATCAATATTGCATAATCAAAAGCCCTTATGGATTCCATAAAAGTTGAAAGTTTGTCTTTATATGCAAGATTATGATCGTCCATTGCTGGATTATATCCATTAGCTTTCAGAAAATTGTATAACTTACTAGTCGTCTCTTTTTGTTTCCAACTGTACGATAAAAAAACACTCTTAGTTGACGATTGTACTGAATTTGGATTTTTTCCACTAAAACCTCCATTTTCAAGAAACATTGCCGTATCTATTGACATACCAATATATCTATCATTATAGGATTTTACATATTTTGTTTCTTTCAACTTTTCAATTAATTGCTCTGCTTCCGACAGGAATATCTCATCAGCGAAAAGCTCTCTTATCGTATATTTGTTTACATTAATCCTTTTAGGATTATCCAACAAAAATTTAAGTATTATGTCTAATTTATCTGTGTACGGCATTACTTTCTCTGTGATATTTGTATTATAATTATTAATTTTCTGAGAAGTTACTTTTTTTATTGTTTTGTAACTAATCTCATATTGAATATTGTTGAAAGTGACAATCTCATTGGCTTTCTCTACTTTGATCACGTACAATTTCTTCCCTTCATAAGTAATAAACCCTTTTTCAATTTGTACAGCAGGAGAAATTTTAGCTAATGAGTTCTTCACTACAATCTCAACCTGAAAGTCATCACTTAAACCTTTTATGGATATTATACTATTTTTATTTAAAACTCCGAGAACAAGAAGCCCTCCATCAGTATTTGCATAGGCACATATTAATTTTCCAATTTCGATATGTGAAGGTAATAATACTTCATACTTCAGTTTATTACTTTCGGGTAAGCCAATCTGTTTAATTGCATTTTCTTCTAATCTCATTTTTTCTATATAGGAAATTTCTTGATATTATTCTTTTTTAAAATGTGTCCTAAACTCACTTGCCATACTTGAGTACCATCATCTACCCATAATTCAGCATCAGCATAGTCTAATGCATCTTTCTCAGCACCATAGTACACGATTACCTCCTGAGAATATGCTGGTCTAAAAACAATTTTTATAGGGTTATTATTTTTGTAAACCCCTGCTAAAATTGTGGGAGCAGTATTAATATCAAGCTCCTCAAGATCATAGTTATTCAATGTTTGTAAATGTGAAATTACTCTCGTTCTTGCTTTTTGAATATGAGACTGTGACAAAAGAAACATATCAGTAGTGGGAACAGATTGATGATCAAATAAAGCTTTCAAATCTGTATCACGCATTGCATCTTCCCATTCTTCAATATTTGTTATACCCATTGAGGTTAATATCTCTTGTGTAATAGGAAGTAGGCTCTTTGTATCGTCATTTATGTTTTCAAATTTTAGTCTAAGTTCATTAGCAGATGTAACCTCAAAAGCAGAAAGAAGATCTTTTAATTCTTCAGCTTTGTTGATATTTTCTATAATTTCTTCATCATCATATAAAAGATGTTTATTTTTAAAAAGAGTAGGAAAAAGATATGCTGCTTGGGAAGTATCTTTGTTAAACCAGAATAAAAGTTTTTAAATGCTTCATTATATTGTTTTGAAATAGTCCTATCACTGGACTTTTTATTAACCTCTGAAGTGATTGTGTCTACTGCATATTTTTTATCTCTAATATTTTCAGGATCGAAATCATAATTAATTGATTTATCTAAAAGCTCATCTCTAATATCATTTTCAAGAAGAGCCAAAATATTCTTAAAATCAATAGCTATATCTCCACTATCTTTTTTAACTGTAATATCTTTTAAAATTGCCATTTTGATTAGGAAAAATTGCATATTTATTTATAATTGTATCATAATCTTTAATCTCTTTCTTTATTAAGTCATAAAATTTATTTAACCACTCCGTAACTTCTATTCCTTTAATCCTTTCCGAAAGATTCTCTGAAGTTTTGCAATAATCTATAAATATTGCTAATTGCTCCACTGTCAATTTACCAGATTCTTTCCAATTTAATCTGTACCAAAGTTCAATATCAGAAAATTGTGGTAAACTATTAGGAAACCAATAATTAGATATTTCCCATATTTCATTTCTAACCTCTCTACTTCCCGAATTGGGAAACCACGAATTTATTTTTTCTTCTTCATTTAAAATAGAAATAAGATTTCCACTAGCATTTGTTACGATAGGAATATGAAGCAATTTTTGACGAATAGGAGTAACTACTTCTTTAATAAACCAATTATTATCTACCCAATCATAATCTTCTGAAATTGCTTTTATTTGTGCGAGTAAATGAAGGTTTTTCCAATTATTTGTAACAGCAAAATCTAGTAACTTAAAATAAAGTGATTTGGCTTCATCAATAATACTTTTATTTTCATCTATTCTTGATTAACCCGCTCTGACGTAGTTAAATATACTCCATCACGCGGATCTGTAGGATTAAAATTAGGATTGTTGATTATTATTGGCACGTGAAATTTTTCAGTCCCTACCAATGGAAAATCACAAAACAATCTTGGCACCTGCTCATCAATTGGTAATAATGAAATAGATTCCCCATTCTTTTGTATAGGTATTGCAATAGAGGTAGTCCAGAAGAACAAACTATTATACTGTAGATTGTCTCCTCAAGTAAATCAGTATCAATTAGTTTTACAGTTTGCAAACTAATTTCATCGGTAATCTTTTCAGTTTCTCCACTTCTAATAAATATATGAGAAGATGATACTATTTCAACTTTCTCTATTTCTGGTACGAATATAAGAGTGTAAGGAAGACAAATTTCCAAATTATTAAGACCCGATTCGGCTACATTAACACTAATTTTATCCTGCAGGGATATATAAATTCCGTATTGAGATCCCCTTCGACGTATTCTGCATAGATAGGAGCATTATCTAAATCTTCTACAGATTCTTTAGACTTTTTCACAGCTTCAGTAATATCTTCTAAGTCAAAGCCACTTCTATCTAACTGCAGGTCAAATTTTCTGTAATCCAAATCAGGTTCTTTAGCAACTCCTTTAACGGTAACAATTTCTGATAACAAGTGAGTTGTCAAAAATCCTGTCCCGAATTTCCCAGTAGTTTTACTCTTTCCTTCTTCTGATCTGCTTCTGCTTTTAGTTGATATCTGCTCTATTAAAAACGAATATTATCTGCAGTAAACGGCTTACCGGTATGTTTAAAACTTACATATTCCGGTTGGTAATCTATTCTTATCTGAACCCCTTTGTCTAAATGTACATCTTTTGCATTTTGAATCAATTCCCAGATCCATCTTTTGGGTGTAACAGGAGATTTTTCAACAAGTGAACGTAATTCACCCATTTCTTTGGAAATTTTAGTTGCTATGATTTGATGATGTGCTTTCTGCTCTAAGGAATCAAATTTCGATTTGTAAGACATTAAGATATAGATTATAAGTTTTAGCCAAATTTACAAATAACATAATAGTAAATTAGATTTTTCGTGAACTATCTTCTTTTTTACCTCTTTATTCTCTAAATCTAAATTAACTTCTATTTCACCTACCGATTTATCCCTTGAATTCTGATTGTAAATGTCTTTTTACAAGTTAAGTAAAATAAAGTTTTATTTTCAAGCCATCACCAAAATTATCACATTTGTAAACAAAGACCGGATAATGGCCTACTACCCTAACTACGGTAATCTACACTAACGGGACACTTACATAGAAATAGCACAAGAAGAATTAATTAATAATTATCTTGTTTCAAATGATATTATTTCCTCATTGAACAACCTTATCGGGAAAGATACAATTCCGGTAATGACAATTCACAAAAGCAAAGGTTTGGAATACCACACAGTCATATTCACCCAATTATTCCATTCGTAAAAAGAGAAAAAATCGAAAGTTTTGTATTGGGAAATATTATATTTTCTTATCGGACCTGTTTAAACCTTTATTTTCTTTCTACAATATATTTATAAGGAACTTGTCGAGTTAGGCAATAATAAATTATATTTTAGGAGATTACACTGTCTGGGAGGACTTTTAAGCATAATAGAAGCTAGAGCAGGACACAAATGCTCCAAGATGAAGTTGGTACTTTGAAACAGGTCATATCTATTTGAATTCGTTATGGCAGTTTTTGGCTCAACACCACACAATCAGATTTGGTCGTAGATATGACAAGTAAATAAAAGGTCAATTAAACGAAGCCTCAAATATAAGCATGAAAATGATACTTTTTATTAACTATTCGCCTATTTCAAGTCCTACGAAGGTTTTGTCAGTCCAACATCCTCAGCAATATCCTGCATAAACTTACTCAAAGGACGCTTATGAATATCCGTTATGTCCGTATAATTTCCTAATATAATCCGATCAATCGATACTTGGTCGACACCAATTGCAGAATACTTTTCTTCAAGCAGCTCTCTATATGAATCATCGTACATCTCACTCTTTAGGATTAATTCTTCAACTATATCAACTTGTGCTTCATAAATCTTTTTTATTTGAAACACATCATTAAAAGTATGTTTTTCAGCTGCTACCGCAGGTTCAGTAAACTCAATTTCAATATCATCAATCTTTTTTGATATTAGGTATGTTGCTTTTGAGCCTTTTGTGAGTGTAAACTTAAAGTTGGATTTTGATAATTCTTCATTTTTATCGCTGTAAAAATTAAAATCTACTTCTTTGACACTTTTAACATTATTGCAGGATTTACATGCGGGATAAAGATTAAACAGGCAAATGCTTAGCCAAGGGTATACATCTTTTGGCCAATAGTGATCTAACTCAAATTTAGCTAAAACTTTTTCTCTGTCTCAATTGATATTGTAAATTGCGAATTACAATAAATACATGCCTTGATTCCGATATCCCTAAAATATTTGGGATAAAAGCTCCCTCTCAGGTAATTATAATTTAAGGCCGTAACAATATCATCCTTAATGGGACTTGTTCTGGTAGTCCATTTTCCATTTTTATCTTGTACGTTAATTTTAGGGACATCCCCTATTTCTAGTTTATACGAATTAAGAACAGAGGGCAGATCGGTTAAGATACTTTTATTTTTCGCAAAACATTTAATTATTTTATTGAGATAGGCGCGATCTTTAGCATCTGTAGTTTTACCATGTAGTTCTTTGAGCTTGTTTAAACCACTATTGTATTGTCGGACAATATTCTTTGAATATTTTTGCTGGATTGCCAGAACATAGTTGATTGCTATAGAAATCATAATTACCTGTTTCTAAGTTTTGTCAGCATTTCAATTTGCTCGTCGATAAAATCCTTCTTTTTCTTTGGAAAAACCTCGCTATAAAATTCCATTAAACTCTTATAGAGTACAGGCTCCCCGACCAGACTGATCAATTCCCTACATTCTTTTTCGGTCAAAAATTATTTAAATCAAAATCTTTGAATTCTTTATCTTTCGAAAGAATATCCTTAATATTTTCTTCTTCAGACAGCTCATTAATACCCAATTCAATGAGCGCTTTATGAATTTTTAATGAATGAATGACCTGCTCAATTTTCTGACGTGCATACTCTCCGAAGAAGCCCTTTTCAAGCATAAACTCTTTCCGAAGCAATTCATGAATATTGACGCAAAAGTCTGACGATTTTCTGAACCGACATTAAGGCTACCATCAGTTAGCCTTAAAATATTCTGTAATGGAATATCCGAAAGTATAAACGGAGAGTGGGTCAAAATACAGACATTGATAGCTTTAATTTTTCCAGGCCTCAAATTCTTAAATGCTTTGATCATATCGGCCACAAACCGGCGCTGCATTTCCGGATGATAGTAAAGCTCCATTTCGTCCAGAACTATATTTACATTTGGATAAGCAGGTCGTGTGTTAATCTTTTTCGTTTCTGCTTCCTCCTTAGATTTGTGAACAGATTCAAGATTATACAGATGGTACATGATTGCATTCACATTGAAAATCATTTGCTGTTCACCCGAACTCATTGCACTTAATCTGATCTTTTTATGATCGCGTTCTTGAAATTCAAAGTCTATATTAAAAAAACCTGGAAGAGCATATTCTGTAAGTTCGGATGGGCCAAGCTCTGCCTCAGGCTTGAACAAATCCATATAGGTTAGAAGTTCTTTTGGAGAAAGATGAATTTCGGGTCCCCTTCCCTTTTTGTTTTATTCCAGATCGGATTTAATTCTTCTATGCTCCTGCATAAGTAGTTCGCCGTCTGTTTGATCTTTTTAGTAATGTGACTATCTTTTTCATCAGCTAAAAACCTATCTAGATCAGAATTAGAATCGTTGGTATTATGAAATAAAAAGTTATACTTTTCAACTACCTTGCCAATTTTTCTGTTAAGGTAACTTAGGGCTATCTGCGCATGGGGTAGATCGATACTACTTGAAGGTATCTTGTATCGTTTCTTGATAATTGATGCGAATGGTAACTTATTAAAATCTCCTTCATCGACTAAATTATGGAGATGAGGAAATTTTGGGGTAAAAATAAAAGATGATATTTTATACTTATCTAAAATCCAGTTTTCCTTTTTATTGACCAGATCATAAATTAATGTTGACATTAAACGTTCATTAGAGAGTTTTATCTCATGGTTGATATTAAAATTGCCCTCATCACGCATCGGATTAAGAACCAATGGCGTTCTATATGCATCATTTTTATGAAATAATTTATTTACCCAAATCCCCATAACTTTTGAATTGAGACCATGGTGCGAATAATTAAGGGAAATGGTATAAAAAAGATCTTCTAAATTTGGTACTGAACCAGATTCCATTTTCTGTTCTGGATCATTTGTAAAATAAAAATACTTGATATCGCCTGCCTTAATCTGTATTTCGCGTATTTCATCATGTACTTCATATATCAATGAAACGTTGAAACTAGACTCGAATCGTTTCTCCTTACCTTCAGTCTGCAATATTAAAGTTTCAACGTCACTAATATTACTTTTTAATCTTGCAGCAACCCTTTTTAAAGGCTTCCTCAGAATCATCATTTTTAACGGTTACATCAAGTCTATACTTACTGATCAATTGGGTTAAATACAAATTAAGGTTCCCATGTCCTTCACGAACCGGTTTCGCGTTTGGAGACAAGCCATAATCTTTCGGATTCAGATATGAAACGCGCTTACAAAGATCGGATAATGCACTTTTTAATGTTTCCAAATCGACTTGTAAATCAACAGTTGGGCTGTGAAGCAATGCAGTTTCATAAAATTTTTCTTGAACCGCTAATCTATATATGACCTGATACAATAATTCCATTAAAGTACTCTTTCCGGTTCCGTTCTTACCTACTACAGAAGAAATAGTAAGAGAAATACCATTATTCAACTTATAAAGATTATCTGGAATTTTATTTCTATCTGTTCTTACTACACTTCGTGTCTCATCAGCAGAATCTTCTAATTTAATAGTATAGTCTTTGTAAAACTGATATGGGTGACCAATCTTTAATTTTTTTGAAAATTCACTACTACATCCGTTTAACGCAGTGATGGCAATTAGTTTAAATTCAGGCATGTTAATTTAGAAATCTCTAATTTATAAAAAAACTCTGTCCCAATCCAAAATCATTTAATCGGCACTTCTACATTAACGAAATAAAAGCCGAATCATAAATTGACTATTGATCTGACTACAGAACAATAAAACAGCAAACGGCATTGCTTTGTCGTAATTATCCCGAAGGAAACGATTGCCTAGCATTATGACCATTTACCGCAGCTTCAGAGATCTCCCATAATCTGCTAAGCTCGGGATAACTTTTCCTTTCGATCTTACAAGGAGAAAAACTCTTTTTCTTTCTTCAGGAAGTAGGTCTATTCTATAAAAATTTGGTTCTTCTTCCTCTCCAGGATGAAGATAGCTGGTCGTATGTGCCCCGAGTTTATTTCTAAGTTCAATAATTTTTGCTGATTTCAGATCAGTTCTAATTTGTTTTTGGCCATCAAGATCAAATAATCTTACCAGATCAGTAATAACTCCCAATTGAATATAATAAGCATTCAAAACTCCGTAAAGTCTTAAATACTGTTCCCCGTGGGAATTAGATTCAGTAATTAATCCATTTTTAAAAACTTTGTCGATAGCATATTGCGAATCCTCTAGTAAATCTATACAAGCTCTGAATAAGTCCGGATCATAATTCTTTTCAAATTTTAGCACTTTTGTTAATTTACTTTGATATTCATCCTCACCAGAATTTTTTTACAGGTACATATCTTAAAATTCCTAAAAGTACTTCTAAATAGATACCTACCGTTGAGGTAGAGTCCAAATATTCTTTATCATTCATATTTAATTCACTAATGTATATTAATCCAAACTATTTTTCAATCTTAAACAATGGGTTTAACAAATTACATTGACTTACTCCCCACTCATAATATTTCTTTTGATTTTCCGTGTACAAATTGTTTTCAACAAGGAATTTTTTTCTTTCATTTAGATATTTTAATATTCGTTGTGATTTCTCAAAATTTTCCGCAACTATAATCAAATTTTCAATTTCCCTTTTTCATCTTCAATCTTTTTTGCTTCTCTATCTCCTGCTCTCTGATAATCGCTTGTTTTCTCCAACTTTCTTTTAGCTCCAAATGATATTCATGTGAATACTTCGCATAAAGTTCAATATATGCCATAACACGAATTAATTTTTCTTCAATTGCAGAATATGGTGTGTCCTTCCATTCTTTACGATTCCATGTATCTTCATACATTTGAACACACAATAATTCCGTCATTACAAAATCTCTAGATGCATACTTACTATCATCATTCGTAACATACTTTCCCACATTTCGAATACTTAAATGAATTTCTCGATCTAAAATTTTAATAATGTTTTGATCATTAATGTCAAAACCGAAATGATGCCCTCTGAATTCAATGAGTTTGACCAGAAAATCCACAATAAGTAATGTTCTTGCCAAATACTTCTTATCAACTGCTATGGGTATAATTAATTTCTTCTTTGCTTTTTTTTCCAATAGTTCTCAGCGGACTCAAACCAATCCTTAGTATTTGATGTAATCTCGTGAGGACTTGATAACCTTTTTAAAAACTTTATTGGAGCACCTTTATCATTTTCAATCTCCTTTATTCTGTCTTCGATTTCTTGTCGGGGTATGGTTGTGAACATAATAAATCATCCTTTTATTTTAGCACATTTATAGTTGAGTTATAATGTTAACTTCTTAAAAGCTATTCTTTCACCCATTTTCACATAGGTCTCAAATCCCAAACAATAAAGGATTATCGTGCTCATGACTAAATACAATAACACCAGAGAAAATTTTAGAATGGAGTGATCAATTTGGCGATGTGGATGTACTAATTTAGCTTCCAGCTAAAGTTAAGCATAAAACTTTAATTTTAGCCTATGAAACGAGAAAGAAAAATCTACAGTCCTGCTTTTAAAGCCAAAACTGTTCAGCAAAGCAAAGAACAAACTTAATGTGTCAGAACTCTCAAGGAACTGGGAATTGCAGTCACACTACTAGTATGTGCCGTGAAACTTACAGATGAAGAAAATGTAAAACGTTTTAATGCTTTGAAAATTGATGATTTTTCTTCCAAATCACTACAAACGATTTTTGATAAACATATTGACAAATCAGCTCAAATAGTCACTGATGAACGGAAAGGGTAACCACTCTAAATCTAAGTATACAATCTTTAACAACATTATAAAAAGAATGATTAAGAGAGAGCCAATTTACCAAATTGATTTTGCATATAAATAAGTTATGATCTCTATAAATTTTATTCAATTTTCATTTCACTATAAAAAATAAGAAATTTAATTAATCTATAATAATTTACAATAGTTCCTCAAGAATCATATCTGTGCTCTTTGTAAATCGATAATCGCATAATAATTTATCAAACAACTTTAGAATTGAAATCTTTATATGTCTGTTATCTTCTGTATTGTGACTAAGCTTATTGTATGCGTTGACAATAAATTTGATACATTTTTCTTCAATTCGATAAGAAAGATTTTTCTCGCTATTTTTTTACTATTCATTGCTATTTGGAATAACTCTATAGATTCATAAGGAGATGAGTTCAATTGCAATATCATATAGTCCACAAAATAATCCGAAAATTTGAATAAATCAGATTTCACGAATCTTTTAACAAAAGGGTAAATATCTAATAATTTTAAATATTCTGCATTTAAAAACTCCAATTCAATTCTTCTTCATTGTCTTCACTAGCAGCATCCAATAATTTATATAACAAATAATTATTGAGCTCAATTATACTACCATTTTCATAATAATAGTTCTTAAGAATGACTCTTAGAAAAGTACTTAAATATTTTCTTTGCTTTTTAAATAAATCTAAAATAATGGGTTGCATATTTACATTACCTTCAAGATACAATCCATAGATACTTAAAAAAAAAAAGAATGGCAATCATCTTTTCCGAAAAGATGGGAATCAATTAATATATTGTAAATCGGTAACACCTCTTCTAAGCAATGAAATTTCATATAACTGAACGACCACAAGGATGAAGATAAAACGTAAATGTTATTTTCTCTATTTACAAAATATACAAAAAATTCTTTAGCTCTTTTTTGTCTAAGTTGATCAAATAAGCGAATTTATATAAAATTGCTGCGCGAGATTCAATTGGTCCATAATCAAACACATATTTTATAGTATCAAATATTACTTCAATATATCTCTTATCAGAAATTGTAATTAAAGCTATTGTTGCCGTTGAATAGTCCGTATTTATTGCTTTACCAATGAGATTTTGAATAGATGTCTCTGAATCTTCAGCAATCTTAAACTCTTTATTATTTCCTTCTTGAAAATCTAATGATTCCTTTACTAAATAACTTACAAATTCAGCATCAACCTCCTTTAATTCATTCACTAAAGATGAAATAATATATAAGAAAAGATGCTTATCGTAGCTCAAATCTTTATATAACAATATTTTTAACAAAGGAGTAATAATATTTAAATCAGCTTCGCTTTCACACCATCCTGATAGACCGTAAATGCTGAAGATAAGTGGTATACTGTTATCTTCCAATGCCTTAGTAATGACACTTACTTTATCATCGTTTGGAAATTGTTTGACTGTTGATTTAAATGCTGTTGCCAGCTCCTGTTTTCCACCTTTAAGGTAGTCTTCTGCAAAATGATCTCTTTCTGTACTGTAACGTCTGAAAGCATTTAACCACTGCTTTTCATTCATTTTGTAACATCGGTCTATTGATATAGGACTTTGTACCACTCCTGCTAAAACCTTACGACTACGATGAGAATCTTTTATATGTTTACCAAACTTTCTTTCAAGCTCTAAGTATTGAGTTCTCACTTCTCCTTGTATATATTCAAATGGTAGGCGGTTCAATAAATAGAACTTACTTCGACCAAAATTAGAGTAAACCCTTTTTTATCATCATTTTTATAAATACGGATTTCATCCCCAGATTTGAAACTAGTTATAATTTCAATTATTGTTTGTTTTTGATTATCATTAAATAACAAAAATGCTTTTTGGAGTAATTCTCTAATATCTAAATCCAAATCATCGTAGAACATAAGCATACCTCTTCTGCTAAAAACAATAAATAATTCATACACCTCAGTAGTATATTGTTCAATATTGTTCTCAATTGCATGTATGAGTAATCTCATTATTGCGTATGATGAAGTATTTTTTTGATCTCTAAAAATACAGCAAAATAATCGTAGTTACTTTTAGCAATCTTATTAAGGCATAGCGCCAACAAATGATAAAAAAATCAGAACCTCTCAAGTTATCTTCTTCATCAAAATCAACATACTTATATCGGTAGTCATCATCAATCCTTTGAAGATTCTGCGATATACTATTTGTCAAATGAGGATTTAAAATTTTAAAAACAAACTCAAATAGTAAAATTGGAACTTTATTAACAAGTGTTTTTATAAGTTCAGATTGTATCAAATTATTTTGATCAGCAGCCGAATTCTCTTCAATTTGTCTTGATAATGGTCCCTTAATTTTTTCAAATGAATATTCAGGATTTTTTTAGCAATGCTATCCAATATCGTGAAATAAAAATAAGTATTAGCCTCTTGAGGTTTTTGTATATTTTCGAAAATAGTATATGCTGGTGAATCAAAACTCTCCCAATCAGATACGCAGGATAAAGCATTTAATATCAGAAATTCGTTATCAAGCAAATTCAAAATTTCCCAAGCCTTACTATGGTTTTCTTGGACGGCTTTATTTAAGAAGTTCTCAGCAGATCTTTTTGCCTTTTCAAAATGTATTGGCATTAAATCGTTGATTGAAGAATCAACGTCAGATTTTAAATTAAGAAGATTTAAAAGATCTTCTTCAATATCAAATATTAACCAAGAAGTAGGAGAAGCATTATCAAAGAAAATAGTTTGCCAATGAAATGAACTATTTATAATTCCTGTAATTAATCTATATTCTTCTTCCGTGGGATTTTGCTGTTCTGCTATTGCAACAACAATTATATGTTTAATATGGAAAAGAATAGATTCATTTAGAAGTATTTCTTCCAAGGTTTGTATATACTTTTTACTATCAAAATCTCTCAGATAGTTTACAATCATTTTAACAGCAGCTCTTATGTGAATGGATTGTTCACTTTCTTCAATATAATTAAGTAAAATTTTATCATTTTCTACAAACTGTTTAGCAAACACGAAATCGTAGAAAGTTTGATGAAAGAATTGAAGCTGTCTATTATCAGTTGAAATTAACATTTGACTTTCTAAATAGCGGATTTCCTCCTCGTGATCTTCATACTTTAAGAGAGATAAAGAAATCCTTTGCTCTGCAAACATATCTTGAGCCAATCTGTAAATAAACTGTTTAAGATTTATTCTATTGACAGGAGATAATGATGAGATCTTCACAACCTTCTGATGCCATAATTCCAGATACAAATCGAGCATATTATTTGCAGTATATATACTTCTATTTGTTCTAACCTGAGAAAAGACATTGAGATAATTTGGAATTCGTAATAGTACTAATAGTTTTTGTGACAAAAGGCTAGGCTCAATATTTATTTTCTCCAGTAGTCCCTTAACCTGTGTATCACTCAATAGTCTCATTGAAATAGTTTTTACATCTTCATAAATTTTTAAAGATGGATCATATTTCAAATCACTATTTCGAACTGAAATAATAAACTTAACTTGTTTATCATTTGCAAAATACTCAATAAATGTTCTATAAAATTCTAAAAAACTTCTGTCCGAAGACATAGACTGAGAAAGCGCATCAATTTGGTCAATCAGAATTACAACCTTCTCAAAGTGATTTTTACATTCTTTGATAGTATTATATACTGGGAAATCAAAACCTAGTTTTTCTTGTAAATCTACAATGGAGTTTGAGTAAAGCTTATCTGCTTTTAAGCCTAAAACTGCTATGTTATTCTTTTTACAAAGATCATAAAGATCTCTTATCACAACGGTTTTTCCCGAACCTGCTTGACCAGCCAATAAACAAATATTTTTTACAATTCCATTTTCACCTATTTCGGGGTTTCTTTTGCCCATTCGAACAACTCAGTTGTTTCCGACCTATAATATGGATATTATTTATATTTTGAAAAGTATTTTTTCGGATTGCAATCTTGCAGATCCTAAGTTCAATTGGTCTAATAATTTTTGAGGGCTATAAGTATTATTCCCATTCTTTATTGTGCTGATTAAATTTTCAACAGCAGAATTATCAACGACTTTTCTTACTTCAAAAAACACCGAAATTAAGTGAGTAAAACCAATATGATTAAGATAATTATCTAAGTCCTGAGGGATTATTTTTTTAACTTTTATTTTGGAAAGAAGACTTTTAAAATGATCATAATCAAAATTATCTTTTAACGATAAAAGAGTCGGCATTTCTAAATTTTTATCTATCCATTCATTTAATTTTGCTTCTTTAGTAATATTATTTGAAAAGTCATCAATAAATGCTAAACAATCATCTGTAAAACCAGTACTTACAGCAATATAATATGTAAAATCATCATAATCTGCAACTAAATTATTGTCTCTATCAGCCAAACTATATAGAACAAATCGCACAATCTCCGGCCCTAAATCATTTTTAGCATAATTTTTAGCATATTGCTTACATTGTATAAGTCCATAACTACGGCCTCCTTTGATTAAGTTACAATCTCGGCCTTTATCTCTAACACCACTCATCAAATTTATATCATCAAAATCTTCAAGAATTTTTAACTGAATTTTCAGATTAAAAATGCCATATAACAATTCTTCAAACCTGCGTGGGCTCGGTAGATTATTATAAGAAAATGGTTGATTAGATAAACTCACAGGTTTAGGTAAAGAGTTCTCTAAATCAGGCCTTTCATAAATAATTTCAGGAAACATAAATAATGATATTATAGAGGTCGTTAGTTTACATATATTCTATCTACAAGGTATAAAATAATTACTCTTTATAAAAGCTTATTTTTTTACCTCTATAAATTATTCATAAAACACAATAAAAAAGTTCTCTAAGTTATTACATTATTATAAGCAACCCATTTGTTCACAAGAAGAAACGACATAAATCGGTCTCTGCCTAAATATTATAAAAGACTGATAACATTTGGATGTCCACAGTAGAGTCTAATAAAAATAAGTAGTCAATTTTTCAATTGTTACAACATATAATTTTAATTAATAATACACTTAAAGTTTAATATTTCACTTTATATTTATGAAAACAGCTTACTTATACGTCAGAGTAAGTACTGACGAACAAAAAGAAAAGGTTACTCATTACCGGATCAGGAAGATCGATTACTGAAATATTGTAAGTATAACAATATTGAAGTCAAAGGAATTTATAGAGAGGACTACTCTGCTAAAAATTTCAATAGGCCTAAATGGAAGGAATTATTCTCCGAAATTAAAAAGAAACCAACAGAACATAAGAACATATTATTTGTAAAATGGGATCGATTTAGTCGAAATATCGAATATGCTTATGAAATGATTGGAAAGTTGCGAAAATATAAAACGACACTAATGGCAATTGATCAATACATTGATTTATCTGTTCCAGAAAATATAATTTTGCAAGCTTTACATTTAGCTTTTCCAGAAGCAGAAAATACTCGGAGATCTCAAAATGTTTCAAATGGCATTCGTCGGGCTAAATTAATGGGAAGATATCCTAATAAAGCTCCCATAGGTTTCCTCAATGTGACATTAATGGATGGAAAAAAACTATTGTTCCTAAAGAGCCTGAAGCCGAAATTATAAAGTGGGCTTTCAATCAAGTTGCTATGAATGACCATAAAATATCTGAAATTAATAGAATAGCTAATGATAAAGGACTTATATGTTCAAGATCGTATTTTTTCAGAGTCTTGCGTAATCCAGTTTATTGTGGGCATATATTAGTAAAGCATAACTCTAATGAAAACCAAATTATCCTGGGACTACATGAGCCTTTGATTTCAGAGTCATTATTTTATCAGGTACAGTCTGTGATTAATACAGAAAGAAAAAATACAGCTAAAAGAGATGATTTAAGAGCAATGTTTTTCCTTAGAGGTTTTTTGACTTGTCCTGTTTGTGGCCAAAAACTTACTGGGAGTTTTTCAAAAGGTAAGCTGAAAAGATACCCCTACTACCATTGCAATAATGGTTGCAGTATTAGGATTGGTGCAATTTTACTTAATAATTGTTATCAAAATAAACTTCAAGAATTAATACTATCAAATAGTTGTATTGAATTATTTAAGAAAATATTGGAAGATCAGAATATAAAGACTCAGAAGACCAGTTATTTACACACTCAATACTTAGTAGAAAGAAAAATAAAAGAGGAGAATCTAACTCTTTCTAAAGGTAGAAAATTACTTATAGCCGGAATTTTAAAAATTGATGATTATAACGCATTAAAAAAGAGAATCAAGTCAATACAAAAAACCTTAAAATGGAAAGCCGTAATATTTCTAATAAATTAAAAGCTATTGATAACAGTAATCAAATAAAAGATAAACCATTAGTCAAAATTTTTCAAAATTTTCAGAGTTTGATATTTCGGATAAAAAACATCTGGTAAATCTTATTCCTCCGATTGATATTGACTATAAAACAGGAAGTCTTTCTTTAGATTTAAATCATGCATTCTCAAAAATATTCTCAAAAAAACATTGGAAAAAACGAATTTCATTGATAGAAATGTTTCAGTAGAACAAGCAATTATTATTTTGGCTAAAAATGGGATCTTGGTAAGCGATGATGAAACTAGAATTATATTAGAATTACTATATTTAATAGCAAAAATCACAAAAAATCAGAAGAAAGAAAAATCCAAAACATTAAGGAGATTTCGGACACTTAATGATAGTAGATTTCAATCTTATTGTGGCACTTTTCAGACTGTTTATTTCAAACAATCTAAGTAAGTTAAGGAGATTCGAACACTTAATGATTGTAGATTATAAGCCTATTGTGGCACTTTCAGACTGTTTATTTCAAACAGACTAAGCATTTTACGTTGAAAATGTCGAACACTAAAAATCAAATTATAAGAATTTGATAAAGAGATATTTATGGATCAAGCGCAAAAGTTGTGGACTAAGCAAAAAGTTTGGTTAGTCTAAAGAGGAAAAATGTTCTGTCTTTCACTCCTCTGAGTTGCATTCTGAAGTTTTTAATTTTAGCATTGAAAGATTCTGCGGAAGCATTAGTGCTTCTTTTATCAAAAAAGCTAAGATCTCCTTGTAATGATTCATTATTGTTTTTCTTAGGATAGAAAATGATTTAAAATCAGCTTCCTCCACCTTTCTGAACCAATGAGCCAGCTTAGTCATCGCTACAGACTTTTGAATATTCTGATTATATATTTTTCTAAGGTCATCCGTTAACTGATAAGCCTCTTTCAAATCAGGATATTCTGTAAAAAGAATATGAGCTCTATGTTTTTGAGAGATCGTCCATTTTTCACGACTTTTATAAAGTAAATATCTACTTCTTGCTAAAAGTTGTTTCCGGCTGTCTCCGTTCTCAAAACTCTGTATATCCTGGTTTCCTTCTGAAGGAGCTCCAATAGCATTATTTTCCCTGTCAATAGCTTCCCAACGGTGTTTGATCCTAAGTTCCTGAAGGGCTTCTATAGCTAATTTCTGAACATGAAAACGATCTATTACCTGCAAAGCATCAGGAAAGCACCGTTTGGCAATAAGCTTCATTGAACCTGCCATATCAAGAGTAATTTCTTTTACCTTCAGACGAAGCCTTCTATTTATTTTTAAAAGATGCTCTACAACCCTATCACTCCTGGTACCTTTAACAATGGCTACAATACTACCTTTTCTGCCTTTTGCTATTTTCGAAGTAAGAACAGTGTAAAGCTCACCATCTGATAAGGAAACTTCATCAATTGATAGTTGCTCTGAGATATTTTCAGGAAAAATAAGCCAATATTCAGCATGGTTTTTTTGTTGCCAGGATTCAAACCGGCTAAGACTGTTTTTGTATTGTCTCTGAAACTTTTTCCCGTTAAGTCCATAAAGCTCTGCAATAGCTTTGCAGGAGAATGCTTTAGTATCGACTAATTTTTTTAAGAACATCGCAAAATCCTCAGTCATACGAGTTCCTTTTGCGATCAGACTCCAGTTTCTTTGAAGTACTTCTCCTGTGGTTTTATCAAGCCATCTTCTCCTTTTTATATGGAGTAAAACCTGCTTTCCTCTTAAGGGAAAATCTTCAACCAGAATCGAAGAATGAAAACCATTAGACAAATAGGGGCGATGAGAAAATTCTTGGGGATAATATTTTTCTCCTCAAATTCGATATGAAGGACTCCCTTAATATCTTCTGCTTTTAGGATATCAAAATGCTCTACTAAAAATCAGGAAGTAACAGCTTTACTAATTCATCAGGAATATACATCCTCCAAATTTAGAAACTTAACACTACATCCACAACTTTTGGGACTGATCCATATTTATGGCTAAAAAAAAAGAGACAACTAAAAATAGTTGTCTCCTTAAGTGACCGCAGAAGGATTCGAACCCTCACTGTCGGAGCCGAAATCCGAAGTTCTATCCATTAAACTATGCAGCCGTATTCATAAATTATGAATAATTAGAAAGTGATCTTCACTCCTCCCAGAATCTGTGCTCCCAGGACTTTATATCCTTTGTACGTCTGGTATTTTGAGCTCAGAAGATTATTTCCGAGTGCGAAAATACTGAAATTTTTGTGAATTTTATACTCTGCGGAAAGATTTAAATCAGCATACCCCCAACTTTATCATTTGTGTTCTCCGTAGACTGGAAAATCATCCCCGGATTTGCCACACCTTCGATGGTATAAGAGTTTGTTGTTCTGTCACTTGCAAAGATCCCCTTGAATCCTAACAGTAGTTTTTTGTCCAGCATCGTATATTTTGCTCCAATGCTTGCATTCAGTAAAGGAACGTTATAAATATTCTCGTAATTCTTCAAATTGTACTTGGTGAACCTCAATTCTCCGTCGATCATTAAGTTTTCCAACGGGAAATATTGCACACTTCCTTTGATATCGCTTACATTTCCGTCATCATATACTGCAGAAAAAGTATTGGCAAAATTGTATGCAGAACGGTTCAGCGTATACACGTCATCAAAAATATTGTTGGCTTTGAAGAACATAATATCTCTCATCTTTCCGAAACCTGCAGAGAAGTCGTATTTGAACGTTTCATCAATATCCCCTCTCAATCCTACATAAAAATGATATTTGGTCTCTGTTGGCTTTAAATACTGGTCAGAAAGCACAAATGGGTTAGCCTGTAAAAGGTCACCATAGGTATTAAGCTTCAGACCGCCGTCTACCCCACCATAGAATTTAAATTCTTTCGCAGCAGCAAACTGGAATTCAGCCTGCGGGAACCAATAGGTTTTATTGTTTTTCAACTGCTCAGCCATCAGGTTGTTCGAATTCTTGGCATTCAGAAAAGAGAATGAGGAACCTAACATCAAATAAGAATCTCCTTTTCTGAAAGTTACTTTCGGAGTAAGGCTGGTATTGAAGAAGTTAGCAGAATTCTTGTCTCTGATTGCAAAATCTGTCTTTACAGCTTCTAATCCTACGCCTAGGTCAGCGTTCAGATTAATACCTGATTTTCCTAATTCCACAGCATGTTTTGATAAATTAGCCAAAATGGAAACCTGATTTTCCTGGGCATCAAAATGATCTTTAAGGAATGATGATTTCACTCTTACATCATTCAGAATTTCATTGGAATAGAAATCATAATATCCGTTGACCTTAAACTGATTCACTTTCTGCTTCAGATCAACATCTGCAGAAGGTGTCATCGCATAGATCCCGTAATAGTTATAGTTATTCAGCCCATACTCAGCATTGATATTGAATTTCCCTTTCTCCCCGTAAGAATTAAGGAAAGCCCCGAACGTAGCTGAAGTTTGCTTGGAATTCCAGTCATACTCTTTTTTAAGCCCATTCGTAGAAAGCACATGTACATCTCCTCCTACTTCAAACTTATTTTCAAGGGTCTTAGAAATGTTTCCGTCAAGCAGGATCTTCCCATAGTTTCCCATTCCGAACTGAACATAATTATTCTGGGCTGTTCCATCAAATTTCGGAGCTACATCTTCCCCTGAATGGTTGATGTTTTGAAATCTGAAACTGCCGGAACATCCGTGATCGTGTATTTCACAGGATTCTGGGACTTCTCTTCCGGCGGATAGTTCTTAATGGTTTCTACAGAAGTTTTCTTCTTCTCGATCTTCTTCACTTCCGGCTCTCTTTTTTTTGTTAAGAACCAGTTTTCCTCCTTGATCTGGGAAAACGCCACCGACGAAATTCCTAAAAATAATATGGATAATAATTGAATTTTTCTGTTCATTACTATGAGTGTATTAATATATTCATATAAAAAGTATAATAACTATTTACACGAATAGGATACTACATTTTTACTTTTTTATCTGCTTTTTAACCTCTTTTGCCTCAGCAACAATTTCCGGGAAGTCCTTATAGTTTGCAATGATTTGATCGCATGTATAACTTGCCTGGTAATTATCTTTCAGCCCTATATAGTTTTTCGCCATCAATACCAGAGCTTTTGCACCCCAATAGTCTTCTGATGCATAATTATTGGCAAGCTTAAAGATTGTTTCATTTGAAGATTTAAAAGCTTTTCCTTTGTTCTGGTAATAAGCTTTTGCATACAATGCTTCTGCAGCTACCGATGTATTGGATGATTTTTCAAGAGAAGTATAAGCAGTCTGTGCATCTTTGTCCTTTCCTGAGTTCATCAGACTTCTTGCCTTGATCACTTTTGCCGTTTCAATTACAGCAGCAGAGTTCTTGGAATTGGCAATAACTGCATTGGCTAATTTTTCAGCTTCAGAGAAATTCTTTTCATCTGCATACAGTTTCATCAGCTCAACATTTGCATAGTTCTTAATGCTGATATTGGATGAGTTTTTGATATCCTCCAGATACTTTTTCGCTTCAGCAGTATTCCCTTGTGCAATGAAGATCTGAGCTAAACGAGTTTTTGCATCATCCTGGTAATCATTCTGAATTCCAGCAACTTCCTGAAGCACAAGTAAAGCTTTAGTTGAATTATTGGTCTGATAATAACTTTCTCCCAATTCATACTTCGCCTGGTACAATCCTTCACCTGTAGGGTTTTGTGTCAGATACTTTTCATAATAAGAAATAGCATTCTTATAATCTTTCTTCGCAAAATATTGTTTACCTGTAGACAGGTTGATTTCATCAATTTCAGAAGCATCTACATTCACTCCTACATTTCTGGCGAAAGCTTCATATCCTGAAACATCTCCGTTTTTCGTAAAGAGTGGTTTAGCCGCCTGAACGATCTTCTGGGCATATGCTGTATTTTTATACTGTTCTCCCAGAGATTTCAATTCAGAAAGTGCTTTGTCATTCTGATTCTGGTCAATATAATTCTGCGCTCTGTAGATGGATGCATTGGCGATAAGGTCTTTGTCAGAAGATTCTTTAATTACTTTTCCAAAATAATCATTGGAGTTGGCAAAATCATCCTGAGCTGCATAGGCAGTTCCTATTTCATACTGTGCATCATCGTAATATTCAGAATCCGGATATTTTGATAAAAGATTTTTCAGATTGGTAATCTTAGCCTGGGTATCTCCTTTGAATCCTAAAGCCATTGCTTTCTGATAAAGCGTATAATCCGTTGAATCTTCATTCTTGTCATAGATAGCAATCGCTTCGTTCAGATCATTATTGGCATAATGAATGTCTGCCAGTCGAAGCTCCGCATCATTTTTAAACTCAGGTTTCGGATTGGCCAGGTACTGTTTGAAATAGGTAGCAGCCTGATCAAATTTCTTAGATTTAAAATAAGCATATCCTAAATCATACGGCAGCTGCTGTTTCTCCGGGAAGCTTTCATTAAGAAGCTTTTCATAACGAACAATCGCAGACGGATAATTACCTTTCTGATAATATACCTGTGCCAGCCAGTATAATGCTCTGCTGTTAAATTCTTTATTGATATTGAAAGCAAGACTTCTTAAGAAATACTTCTCTGCTTCATCATAATTTCCTCCTTGTTAAACTCTTCAGTTCCCAATAAATAAGAAACTTCCTGATCAACTTTATTGATGTCAGGAGTTGAGCTCTGCAGCCTGTCAATTGCATTCAGGGTTTCTTTATAGTTTCCGGAATACAGATAAGATTTCACCAATAGCGATCTCATTTCTGAAGCATTGGCAGCATCCTGGTTGTCATTAATATAGCTTTGAATAACCGCCGAAGGACTTTCAAACGGATTTCCGATATCGTAGCTTAACTTAGCATATTGCTCATGCGCCAGCTTTTTCACTTTCGCATCATAATCCATCTGATAAGAAGAACGGAATGCAGAAAGGGCCTCCTGTTTTTTATCCACTGCCAGATAGGCGTTCCCTAACTGATAGTAAGCATTCTGAGCCAAAGCCGAATTGCTGTTCAGAAGCTGGTTGTAATAAGAAACAGCTTCATCATATTTTTTTAACTGAGCCGCCACAAATCCCATCTCATAAAGGTCATTTTCGGACGGGTTCTGCTGTACGCTCAGATAATCTTTCAAGTGTGGGTATGCAGAGGTATAATCATTTTTCATAAAATAACTCTCCCCGATGATCTTATGTACTTCTGCCTTATAAGAATCTGAAATATTTTCATTGAGCAAAGCATTTCCTTCAGAGATGGCCTTATCATAATTCTTATCGTTATAGTACATCTGCACATAATAAGGACGAACCAGCTTAGAGAACTTATCCTGATCTTTTACAGAATCAAAATACTGGAAAGCTTTATCATTCTGCCTGTTGCTGTAATACAAATGCCCCAGCATGTAGGCAATATCTCCTTTCTGGGACTGATCAGCTGATTTATAAGCCTCTTCCAGTGCATCCGTTGCTCCTTTAGAATCACCGGTCATGAATTTGGCATAGCCCAGCTTCAGGATATACTGGGTATTCTCTTCTTTTGAAAGCTGATACTGATTGACTTTTTTAAAGTTTCCAATGCTTTGTCAAAATCTTTCTTAGCCAGATAATAATCTGCCAGCGGTAAATTGGCCTGGGCAAAATAAGCAGAATTCGGATATTCTTTCATGAAAGCCGTCAACCCTTCTTCAGCATGATTTTTCTGAAGGATAACCCCTATCACATTATCAAAAAACTGCGCCGCCTCCTTTTTCGAACGGGACAAATTCTGGTTGTAGAAATATTGTCTTGCGTATTCGTATTGGGAGGCGTTGTATATCTTGGTCTGGTAAAGATTTTCAGCTAGATTGAATCTGTAATTTTCTTTCTGTGTAAAATATTGGGACTGTTGAGCCTCGGAGATTCCGAAATAGATGACTGCAGCCGCTAAAAGTATTTTTTTGATTTCATTCTTCCCGATATAAGAAAATTAGTCTAAATAAGTTAACGAAAATATTAAAAACTTATTGTTTAAGCAAGTTTTAACAGATTTAATGCCTGGAAATTAAAGATCTCACAACAATAAAAAGATTTCACTGTCACATGATAAAATTTCTTACTTTAGTCTGATAAAATGTAAACAATTTTAGAAAACAGTTATCAAAAATATATTTTGAACTGATTCTTTTTGAACAGCAGCTAAAAACATACCATAAACACCCTATTCCATGAAATTTAAGATACTTTTAGCATTAATTTTTGTAAACCTGATACAGGCTCAAAAATTTTATTTCCCCAAACAGCTGTAACTGATTCACTTATTCTGGAAAAACAGATGCCGGCACTGGCCTCACAAGTGATTCCTCTTCTGCAGTCGGAGAAATATAAGCCCAAAAATGATGTAGATTTTTCTGATGCTCTTTTCCGTTTACAGATCGTGGCGAAAGATTATAAAAATCTCTGACCACCCTTGCTGAAAACCGTAATCAGTTTGCAGATCATAATATGGGGACTACAGATTCCTGGGTTATGAACTGTACACCATGGCAAAACAGGCTGAAGCAGATCGAAAGATCTCTTTTTCCCAAGCGCTTCAGGCAGCATTTAACAGAAAATATGAGAGTCTTCCGGATAAACTGATCCCCAGAATAGGTCTTGCCGTTGACGGAAATGTAAACGAATCAAGAAAGCAACTGAAAAAAGCACTGGAAAAGCAAAAAGGAAAAGACAGTATTGATTACAGATCAGCCATGGCTTTATGCAGAAGCTATTTAAACCATAAAACCTATTCGGGCATCAAACCTCAGGTAATGCAGCTGCTGGCCTCAAAAGATCAGGAAAAGTTCATTATTGAGAAAAAGATCTTAAAACAAAAATGGAAATACCCTGACCATCACCATTGTCAGAAAAAAAAGAGAATAAGTCTCCTCTTCCCGTTATTTTTACCAATAATATCTATGCAGGACTCATCGATGATTTTTTTGGAAAAAGAGCTGCAGTCTATAATTATGTGGGAGCGGTAGTCAATACCCGGGGAAGAGAAATAGCAATGATGAAAACAACCCTTTTGAACATGAATCACAGGATATCTATGAGGTAATAGATTGGGTAAGCAAACAGCCTTGGAGCAATGGTAAAGTGGGAATGATCGGTGGAAGTTACCTAGGGTTCAGCCAATGGGCGGCCGTAAAAAAACTTCATCCGGCACTAAAAACAATTGTACCCCAGGTTGCCGTAGGAATCGGGATTGATTATCCGGCTCGGAATAGTATTTTCATGAGTTATATGCTTCAGTGGATTCAATATGTCACTAATAATAAATTTACCGATGAAGCCGACTTTGCCAATGCCGTAAAATGGGACTCCATTAATACAAAATGGTATAAAAGCGGTAAGGCATTCAGGGCTTTGGATACGATAAGCGGTAAGCCTAGCAAAATATTCCAGCGGTGGCTGGATCATCCGGGCTATGACTCATACTGGCAGAAAATGGTTCCTTATAAAAAGGATTTTTCTAAAATCAATATTCCTATCTTAACAACAACCGGGTATTATGATGCTGATCAGATAGGCGCTTTGTATTATTTTAAAAAGCATCATCAATATAATAAAAATGCAAACCATTATCTGGTGATAGGCCCTTATAACCACGGAGGAGCACAAAATTTCGGGTATACTTACCTGAACGGCACCCCTATTGATCCTGTGGCCAGGATAAGTATTGATGATCTTGCTTTTTCCTGGTTTGATTATATTCTTAAGGATGGCAAAAAACCTGATATTTTAAAAAATAAAATCAATTTCCAGGTCATGAATACCAATACATGGAAACATGTTTCCGATCTGGAAAAGCTGCATACCTCAACTCTTAAATTTTATCTTCAGGACCGTAAAAATTCCGCATCAGCATTCAATAAACCTGATATCAAGAGCTTTACAAAACAAACTGTTGATTTAAAAAACAGAGAAGAGAAGGATATCTATTATAAAATCAGCAAAAAGACAGTATAAAAATGAACAGCTCCCTTGCTTTTGAAAGCGAAGTTCTGGATAAAGATATGATCATCAGTGGAAATCTTGCAGGAGTTTTTAATGTTTCCATCAACAAAAAGATTTTGATACCGATACTTCGTTATACCAGATCCAGCCGGATGGAAAGCCATTTCTGCTGTCAACTCATATGATAAGGGCAAGCTATGCAAAGAACAATGAGGTGCGCCAGCTTCTTAAGCCTGGTATGATGGAGCAAATTCCGGTTAATAATTCGTTTTTCATCAGTAAAAAGGTAGAAAAAGGAAGTAAACTTCTGCTATTGGTTGGGGTCAATAAAAATCCTAACTGGCAGATCAACTACGGAACCGGAAAAGATGTAAGTGATGAAACGGTAAAGGATGCAGGGGAACCACTGGAAATAAATTGGTATAATGACAGCTATGTGGAAATACCTGTTTATAAAGATTAAACCCATTTGAGCCGTTATTTTTACTTAAATGTTCTTAACGACTGTTAACATCAAAATAAAAAATCATTACATTTGCTTTTTTCAAATCAAATATAGTTATTGAATGAGTCAACTTTTTAGAAGAAAAATCTATTCGGATACAGATACTTCGACGGGACTTTTAAGGGTCTTAGGTGTATGGGACATCGTATTTTTTGGTATTGCGGCCATTATTGGAGCTGGGAGTTTCAGCAGTTTGGGAGAAGCCGTTTTCAGAGGTGGCCCCGGTGTTATCCTTCTATATTTGATTTGCGGTTTTGCCTGTGGTTTTACAGCATTATGCTACGCTGAATTTGCCAGCAGAATTCCCACGGCAGGTTCCGCTTATACTTATGCCTACGCCAGTTTTGGAGAATTAATTGCCTGGATCATCGGATGGGCCCTGATCATGGAATATTCTTTCGGAAACATTTATGTAGCCTTCTCATGGTCTGATTATTTCACCAGTTTTCTGGGGCGTCTCGGAATGCATATCCCTGATTATCTGACATGCAGCTATACAGAAGCCAGAAAAGCTGTTCAATACGGCTCTGAAAATAAAGAATTGCTGAATGCATGGAATACGGCCCCACTGATCGGAAGCTTAAAGTTTATTGTTGATATCCCGGCTTTGGTCATCAACGGCCTGATAACATGGCTTTGTTATGTGGGAGTGAAAGAAAGTAAAAATTTCAACAACTCTCTCGTAATCCTGAAGCTTGGTGTGATCATCCTGGTTATTCTGGTAGGTTTTGCCTATATCAATACAGACAACTGGACGCCGGTAAGTCCTGCGACAGGAGTACCGTCTTTTATGCCAAATGGTTTTGCAGGGGTAATGAGTGCTGTTTCAGGAGTGTTTTTTGCTTATATCGGCTTTGATGCACTAAGTGTACTTTCTGAGGAAACAAAAGATCCGCAGAAGACATTACCGAAAGGGATGATTATCTCCCTTGTTTTATGTACAGTGATTTATATTGCTCTTACTTTGGTGCTGACCGGGATGGTAGATTATAAAAAGTTTGACGGTGTAGGAGATCCTCTTTCTTTCATATTTGAAAAGACCAATGCCAATGTAGCGTGGATGGAACTGATTGTTTCTTTTGTAGCTATTGTTGCCATTACTACCGTATTGCTGGTTTTCCAGATGGGACAGCCAAGAATCTGGTACGCCATGAGCCGTGACGGGCTGATGCCACAACGATTTCAGAAGATACATCCTAAATACAAGACACCTTCTTACGCAACGATTGTTACCGGAATTGTAGTAGGAATTCCAATCTTATTTACGGATAAAACATTCATCCTTGACTTTACCAGCATCGGGACAATTTTCGCATTTGTACTGGTATGTGCGGGAGTGCTTGTTCTGCCTGCCAAAGAAAAAATAAAAGGCAGATTTCACCTTCCTTATGTGAATGGAAAAATTATTTTCCCTGTTATTTTTATAGGAGGCTTAATTGCATTTTATTACTGGCAGCCGGAGTTTTTCCAAACTCTGATGGACTGGTCAGATCCTAAAGAGGGTGAATTCAGAGCATCTATCTTCTTCTTTATCCTGATCAACCTGATTATGTGTATTGTAGCATTTGTGAAAAATCTTTCGTTAATCCCATTGATCGGTTTAAGCTCATGTTTATATCTTCTTACCGGAATGAGCCATGAAAACTGGTTCTGGTTCGGAATGTGGTTCCTGATCGGAATGGTCATTTACTTCTGCTACGGATATAAAAACAGTAAGCTTGGAAAAGAATTAAACAGCAAATAAATAAAAATAGCTAAGCAGCAAAACTGCGTAAAGGCAAAATAACAAAAAGGTTACTCTGTAAAGAGGCTGATTTGTTGTTTTGCCTTTTTCTTTTTTGCGTCAAATTCAACTTTTTAAATCCGGACAATAATATCTTCAGTTTTTGAGACGGGTATAAAAATCGGCAGAATTATTGCTATAACACCATTATAATCAATAAACTAAACCGCCATGTCTGAAAGAATCAAAACATACAGGGAGTTTTATCAGTTTTATCTTACCGAGCACAGTAAAACAGGAACCCGGATTTTCCATTTTATCGGAACCCTGCTCGTATTTTTCGTTATAGGATATGTTATCAGCTCAGGAAAAGAAAGGTTTTTATGGTATATTCCTATTTTCGGATACGGGTTTGCCTGGTTCAGCCATGCCGTGATTGAAAGGAATAAACCGGCGACTTTCAAGTATCCTTTATGGTCTTTAATTTCAGATTTCAGACTGTTTTTTGAATTACTGACCGGTAAGCAAAAGTTTAAAGAAACTATTCCTCATAATCAATCTGCAGAGGAATAATTTTGCCACGGACATACAAATCTTTTTTAATTTGCATGTCCGTGGCAATTTATTTTCTCGTCAATCAGACTCTTCAAACATCTGATAAGGTCAACTTCTTTCTAATACTGTTTTTCAAGAACATCATAATGGATCATATTCAGTACCTTTTCAAGCTTTGGGTCTTTATCTTTCACCGGTGTTGGAATATAGCTTGAAAAAGTCATTGTATTATCTTTATTAAAAGAAACCATAACCTCTTCAATAATGGTATCCTTACCTATATAAAACTGAATTCTGTTGTCAACAATTTTCCAGAGACTGAGTCTCGGCTCAGATGGCAGACAATTTCCCGTACCTCCTTCAATATAGTTGTAGATGGCAAACCCATCATCTCTTAATGTATAATTTCTCATTAAAAGGCAGTTGTCAAAATCTTTTTTACCCTCGTTTTATTTTCATAAGATCCTGATTCTTTAAGCTTCCAAAATCCTGTAATATCTTCTTTCTTCAGTTTTTGCGCACTCAAAAGAGCGGAAAAAGCCAAAAGAAAAGCAGTGAAACCTATTTTTATCATCATTTCTTCTTTTTATTTTTTACTGTTTCTTTTATTTATATTTTTCAGATTCTTTATTCATATCCTTCCCCAGATTATAAAAGCCTTTTGAAAGCTATTTCGGGGTTTCGGCGGCTTTGCCGCCGAAACCCGAAAGCACCGGAAAACAATCTTCAAAATTCAAATCTTATTTTCTACTTAAATTTCTTTTTAAAACTAAATTTAAGCCTATTCATCAATCCCGGTTCTATAATATCAATTCCCAGCCCGAAATTACTGTCAGCCACAATATGATGATCGGCCCTGAATTTTTCAAACTCATTCTGTGGGATCTCAATATTCACCAAAGGACTTGATTCTATATACACACTGGCTCCGTTTTTAGTAATTTTCTTGCGGCTTTTATAATCAAAATAGGGGTTTGCTATTGTACATTCCTGAACAGTATATTTTTCATCTGTATCTATTTTTTGGTCTGTATACAGGTTAATTTCATATTTCTGACTGTCGAAATTATGCCAGAAAGGAATGTCTTTATGCATAAAATCTCTCACATTTTCTTTGACAAGATTCCTGTCAAAATACATCAGAAAACGGTTATTCTGTGGATCTGAATAGTAAGGATTTTCAACAGTGGCTGTATATTGTATCTTAAATTCATTCAGCTTTTTATCATCACTCACAATATCAATTGCCGCATCCCGGAATACATTTCTCAGGTCCGTTCCGTTCCGGTCATTGGAATAATTAAGACAATAAAAAGGAAACTGTTCCAGCTGTCTATGATCTCTCTTTTGTTGGTGCTTTTAAAATACCGTCTCATGGCATTAGCACGGTTACCTTTACAGACAGTAGTCAGCTTCAGTTGTCCGGAATTGCCCTGCACATTAAAATCCACTTTCTCATCAATACAGAAGTAGTCATATCTGTAAGGCTTTCTGATCTGCAGTTCCTGATCAGGTTTCACTTCCAGATAATGCATAAAATATGTAAATCCCCTGTTTTCAATCAGCCCGAATTCATCCCGGATGGTAGCATCTATAAAATGTTCTTCACCTTTGTAAATTACTTTTACAACCACATGATTGAAGCTCAGCAGAGACGGCAGATAATATTTAATATAATAATCTGCATTATAGTTTACCAATACCACTGAAGCGTCTACCCCAATATAATCGAGAACTACTTTCATTAAAACAGATTTCGCCTTACAATCCCCTGCTTGTTTTCATAAGTAACAGATGGCGCCTGTGGCTTATGCCCGTTCATCTCATCAGCATTAAATACATAATAGATATGATTCTGAACATATTCTATAGCAAACTGAAGTTTTTCATCCAGATCAGTAATTGCATCTAACTGCTCAACAAGATTCGAGCAAAGCTTTTTAAAGAAGAGGCATTGAAAATTTCCTCATAAAAAGGAACAATATAATTGGAAAGTTCTTTCCATTCAGCCTCTGTAGCAAAATCTACAAAAGGAAAAATTTCACGCCCGGAATCTACAGGATTGACATAATTTTCTTCTTCAATCACAAATCGCTCTCCTTTCTTCAGATAATTAATTTCCGGTTCCAGCACATTTCCTTTTTCATCCCGGAAGAATGTTTTTTTATAGGCTATTGTCTGCTCACGCTCATTAATAAAAGAAAATTTAAAGCTCCCATAGCTCCAGTAATTATCAGGGCTTACCCAAACATACTTTGAGAATTCCTTTCTGAGAAAATCACGGTCTGTAAAAACTTTGATCCTGGAATCCTCTAAAATCAACACATCATACAATCTGAGATCTTTGATCGTAATATTGATTTTTTATTGCTGCTTAAAACCCCGCCTCCGCTTTGATTCTCACTGTCCAGGACTTTGATTTTCGTATCCGGAATCTTATCAATCAGTACTCCGTCTCTCAAAACACTGATTCTGTGAAGCTGATAAACTTCATTTTCTTCTACGATAATATCCGAAGCAGAGGCCCGTTCAAGATTACCAGGTTCATTCAGCGTGTAAGCCATACAGACATATTCACTGTTTTCAGTATTGCTGGTATAATATTTCTTATCTAAAAAATAGCAGTGATCTCTGCCTTCATCGGTTTGTTTTCTGGCAAATTCGGAATCTTTTATTCTATTGATAATTTCCTGATCGTCAATATATCCTGCCCATATTTCAGGTTTCTGAATCCTGTAGTTTTCATTTTGAATTTGATGATCCATATGTAATAAAGAATTATGTGTTTTGATTATGATCATTAAGATTCTCAAAATAAGTGATTAAAAAACTAAAAAGCAATAGCAGAAGTACTACAAATTTTTAAAACTCAATTTCGGCATGGTAATTGCGAGGTATGGTTCAAAAATAAGGTTTATGAAAATGATCGCAACAATTCTAAAAGGACAGTTCCCGCATTAGCATTATTTGCTATGACACAATGTACAACTACTGCCGGAGCTTCTGCTGCTGATGAAAAAACATTCATCGTAGGACCACAAACTGCAGACTGTACAGGGGTAGCTCCTATGAAATGTCTGCAGGTAAAAGAAACGGCGTCAGGAGACTGGACAAATTTCTATACCAACATCGAAGGGTTTACTTACGAACCGGGATATGAATATGTATTAAAAGTAAAAACAGAAAAAATTGCCAATCCACCGGCAGACGGTTCTTCTATAAAATATACTTTGGTAAAGCAGGTTTCCAAAACGAAAAAGATGCTGCCACAGCCAATGAGAAAACACTTATTATAGGTGCACAGACTGTAGACTGCTCAGCAGGAGCAGGCCGTATGAAGTGCATGCAGGTGAAAGAAAAAGAGTCTGACAATTGGCAGAATTTCTACAGCAACATTGAAGGATTCACTTATGAACCCGGATATGAGTATGTATTGAAAGTGAAAACAGAAAAGATCGCCAATCCACCGGCAGACGCATCTTCAATAAAATACACATTGATAGAACAGGTTTCTAAAACAAAGAAATAAAATAGAACGCTTCAGAAATTCTGAAGCGTTTTATTATTTTTAGAAAGCTGGAAGATCGAAGCTGGAAGTTATGATCTGATAACAACAATTTTTATCCCTATGTATAAATGTTCATCTAAAAATCAGCTTTAAAACAAATCTCTATCTCAGCCTTCGACTGCAACAACTTCATTCTTCCGGTCTTCATCTTCCTTTCTTAATATCCTGTTGCTTTTTCAGGAGGATCAGGATACTTTCCTTTGGTTGCTTCCCCTACAGTATTGGCTGTTGTCATGGCAACTACCAGATCATTCAGCATACCGCTTGCTGCTGTAGGTGAATTGGGAAGAAGTACAAGATTACTTCTGTTGCTGGCTCCCACAGAGTGTAAAGTATCATAATGCTGGGTTACCACAATAAGTGCAGAAGCTTCATGAGAATTGATATCCACATTATTCAGCATCCTTACAGATTCTTCAAGTCCTTTTGCAATTTCCCTTCTTTGGTCGGCAATCCCCTGCCCCTGTAATTTTTTGGATTCAGCTTCTGCTTTTGCAACGGCTACAATTCTGATTCTCTGGGCTTCAGATTCATATTCTGCAGCCGTTTTTTCTCTTTCCGCCGCATTGATCCTGTTCATGGCATGTTTTACCTGCTCATCCGGATCAATATCGGTTACCAGTGCTTTGATAATATCATATCCGTAGCTGTTCATGGCTTCCTGCAATTCACTTTTCACTGCCACCGCAATATCGTCTTTTCTTACGAACACATCATCGAGCTTCAGTTTCGGAACTTCAGCACGCACTACATCGAATACAAAAGAAGTGATCTGATTTTCCGGATTTTCCAAACGGTAATAGGCGTCTCCTACCTGGTTTCTGATCACCTGATACTGTACTGATATTTTCATTTTGATGAATACGTTATCCAGTGTTTTGGTATCAATCATTACATCCAGCTGCTGGATTCTCAGATTAAGTCTTTTGGCAATCTGATCAATGATCGGAAGTTTCAGATGAAGTCCTGAATGCTTTACTGCCTGAAATTTCCCGAAACGCTCGATAATAGCTGCCGTTTCCTGCTTTACCACAAAGAAAGAAGCGAATAGAATGATAAGCCCGAAGATGATAACGGGCGCCAGATAAATTCCCATAGTTCAGTTTTTAGTATTGTTACTGATAAAGATAGAAATAATATTTGAACCTGGGTATTCTGTTTTTTTGCAAGGAAATTGGAGACTGAAAGAAAGAAGTTGTCAAGACATCAATATCAATTCATCTTCAATATATTGAAACAGGGTATCATATTATTATGAAACCCATAATCACTTCAATATCCTTTCTAGCCATATTAAACTGTCATTCCGATATCAATTCCTTTGATCTTTCTGTAGAGATCCGTGGCATAGTTATCTGTCATTCCTGAAACAAAATCAATGATCCCAAGAACTTTCTGATAGTCTGTTCCATGATCATATACAAATTGCCTTGGCAAAAGTTTCAATGCTTTTTTATCATAAGATTTTCTTTCTTCCTCAGGTTTAAGAATGGAAGGTATAAAGTGATCCAGCAATTCATACATTACATTGTAACCGGCATTCTCAATTTCTACAACAGCTTTATGATTGTAGATTTTTTCAATGGAAAAAGATTCTATATCCTGCAAAGCATTGTTTTCAGATTTATAAATATCCAGAAGTCCTTTATCCAGGTTTCCTGCCAGGATGGTTTCAAAATTCTGCTTGTAAATCTCCAGAGATTTATTGATCAGGGCATTGATCGCTTTTGCTCTCAGATAAGAAATTTTTTCATTTTCATTGGAGATGGAAGCCAGTTTGCTCTTCACACGCTCAATATCATTGCTTTCAGATTTCACAAGTTCGAAGAAAAGGTTTTCGCAGTCGGAAGTAGATACAATTCCCAACCTGTGGGCATCTTCCATATCAATAATATTATAGCATATATCATCAGCTGCCTCTACCAGCCATACAAACGGATGTCTTTTGAAAATATGAGGTTCTTCGCTTTCAGAAATAAGCTGGGTTCCTTTGGCTATTTCAAGAAATATATCTTTTTCATTCTGGAAAAAACCGAATTTCTTCCTGTGAATGATTCCTTTTTCTTGGCTATAGCCTCACACGGGTATTTAGCGATACTTGCCAGGGTAGAAAAAGTAAGCTGAATACCTCCTGCATCTTTCCCCTGTTGCTGCTGAGCAAGAACTCTGATCGCATTGGCATTTCCTTCAAAATTCACAAGATCTGCCCACTCTTTTCATTGAATTTTGATTTCAGATCTTTTTCATTCCTTTCAAAATAGCTTGCAATAGCATCTTCCCCGGAATGTCCGAAAGCGGGATTTCACATCATGGCACAAACAAGCTGCAGCAATTACATTTCCTAAATTATATAAATAAAAATTCTTTGAATCTTCAGTAAGTTCATTATTAAATTCCTCAGCAATAAATTCACCGATAATACTTCCCAAGCTTCGTCCCACAGAAGATACTTCCAGAGAATGCGTCAGCCTGTTATGTACAAATACACTTCCCGGAAGAGGAAAAACCTGGGTTTTGTTCTGCAGTCTTCTGAATGCGGAAGAGAAGATAATTCTGTCGAAATCTCTCTGAAAATCAGTTCTTGAAGCTTTGGTATGTGGATTATTTCCTGTACGTTGATTGGTGAAAATCTGGTTTAAATTCATCATTTTTCAAAATTACTCCAAATTTTAATTGTATGGAATAGTATTGAGATTTTTATTAGAGAAGAATCAGGTATTAGGAAGGAAGTTGGAAGAAGGAAGTAATCAAAGTCTGAAAGTATAAATAGCTCTGTCTGCTGTTACAATACGTTACCATTATATTTCGTCCTGCTTTTAGTCTGTCTGTTATTCAAAAAATCTATGATTATAAATGCTTTTTCAACATCAGGAAAAAGGTGAAAATAGTTTACATTTGATAGGATTAAAAACAGGATTAATTTTTTTGAAAATGACAGATAATACATGGCTCAACAGATGGGATGAAAGATATAACAGCGAACAGTTTGCTTATGGAACGGAACCGAATCACTATCTAAAACAGCAGCTGGAAAATATCGCCCCGGGCTCTATCCTGTTTCCTGCCGAAGGTGAAGGACGGAATGCTGTTTTTGCAGCTAAAAAAGGATGGCAAGTTTCTGCTTTTGATATCAGCACGAATGGACAAAAGAAAGCTTTACAGCTTGCCGGACAACATCAGGTAGGTATAGACTACCAGGTAGGAGAACTCTCTGCTTTGAATTATCAGAAAGAACAGTTTGACGCTATTGCGCTTATTTACGCTCATTTCCCTGCTGATATAAAGTCTTCCATACACCAAATGCTCCATCAGTATTTACGCAAAGGCGGTCTTGTTATCTTTGAAGCTTTCAGTAAGAATCATCTTCAATATATTGCCAAAAACGAAAAGGTAGGCGGCCCTAAAGATATTGAATCATTATTCTCCATTGATGAAATCAAAGCTGATTTTCCGAATTATGATATCATAGAACTTATGGAAACTGAAATTGAACTTCATGAGGGTCTGTTTCATAACGGAACCGGTTCTGTCATACGATTTGTCGGAAAGAAAAAATAAGATTGTAAGTAGCATTCCGGCACATGATTTACGGAACGGTATTTGAACTTCTACCGTAAAGAGAAAGCTATGCCTGAAGGTCCATCTATTATTTTAATGAAAGAAAACCTGCAGCCTTTTGTTGGTCAACAGGTAACAGAAGCTTCAGGTAATGCCAAATTCGACAAAGAACCGTTCGCTGGTCAGACCTTGCTTGAGATCCGTACTTTTGGGAAACAGACTTATCTTGTTTTTGAGAATGCTGTAATCAGGATTCATTTATTAATGTTCGGGTCTTACAGTATTGATGAACAGACCAAGCCTGATAAAAGCCTGCGTCTGTCTCTTATTTTCCCACAAGGTGGAATGTACTTCTACACCTGTTCCGTTAAAACTGTTGATCCTGAATTTTTATCTTCTATTGATTGGGAAGCTGATGTCATGAGTGATCAATGGAGTCCTGAAAAAGCCGAAAAGAAGCTCAAATCCAATCCCAAAATGTTGGTTTGTGATGCATTGATGAATCAGGATATTTTTTCAGGTGTCGGAAATATTATTAAAAATGAAGTGCTTTTCAGGATTGGAGTGCAACCGGAAAGCTTATTGGGAAATATTCCCGCCAAAAACGAAAAGAACTTATTGCTGAAGCCAGAAACTACAGTTTTGATTTTCTGAAATGGAAAAGAGAGTTTGTTTTGAAAAAACACTGGCTGGTTCATACCCGATCAATATGCCCGGTTTGTGGACAAAAACTGATCAAAAACAAACGGGTAAAGGAAAAAGAAGGAGCTTCTATTGTGAAAAAGATCAGAAGCTTTATTAAATGTATGATCCGCTACCCTATTACTCATTATTTATAAGACACTAGTCTGAATTCAGAAGACCTCCGGCAAATTTTGCAAAAATTCGGTTCTGTAAACTTCTCCAAGAGGAATTTCGGAGTCTTCTATATAGATATTATGATTATCAAATGAATCAATATAATCTCCATTCACAACGTATGATTTACTTACTCTGATGAAATTTTCCCCGGAAATTTTCTGATGAATGGTTTTCAGGTTCATAGCTGTGATCAGCTTCTGCTGACGGGTATGGATGACAACATAGTCTTTAAGCCCTTCTATAAATTTGATATCTGAGAAGCTTATTTTGTAAAATCTTCTTTCAGCTTTAATAAACAAAAAATCTGCTGTATTGGATTCTACTGTATTTTTCACTGTATCTTTGGATAAAAGCCCGGTATACAGCACTGCCTTATCAATGGCTTTTTCCAGTCTCTGAGGATCGATGGGCTTCAGCAAGTAATCTACTGCTTCCAGCTCATAGCTTTTCAAAGCATATTGAGAATAGGCTGTTGTAAAAATAATCAGGGATTTTTTGGAAGCATTTCTGCAAACTCAAGTCCGGTCACCATTGGCATTTCGATATCAAGAAAAATAAGATCCACTTCATTATCCTTCAAAAATTCAAGTGCAGAGAGCGCATTTGAAAACTCCCCAGAATATCAATTTTTGCATTCTCTTCGATCAGTGATCTCATTTCAGCCCTTGCTAAAGGTTCATCATCTATTATTATACAATTCATCACACGGGAATTTTTAAGTTGACTATATATTCTTTATCTTCTGACTGTATATTCAGTTCAAAGGTGTTGTTATAGAGCAGCTCCAGCCTTCGGGTAATATTGGCAAGCCCAAGCCCGCTGTTTTTTTATCCGGAATTATATAGCCGACGCTTCTGGAATTGACACAGACAAAATGAAGCTGTTTGTTTTCAATATGGATCTCTATTTTCACATAAGATTCTTCTCCACTGATATCTACACTATGCTTTACGGCATTTTCAACAAAAGTGGTAAATAAATTCGGAGGAATAAAAGTACTGTTCAGTATTCTTTTATCCAATGGGGCAGCAATATCAAATGAAAAATGATCACGTCTTATCTTTTCAAGATTTAAAAAATTGGAGAGGAAATCAATTTCTGAGGCCAGTAAAGTTTTTTCTTCACTGTTTTCATACAGCTGATACCTGAGAAATTCGGATAATTTTACAATCACCACCGAAGCTTTTGCGGGATCTGTGCGGATAAGTGCCTTCACATTGTTCAGCATATTAAACAGAAAATGGGGATTGATCTGATTTCTGAGCTCATTCAGTTCCATATTCAGCGTAAGATTGTTCAGTTCGTTGATCTTTTTATTATCGCTGATCCATTTCTGCAAAAGTTTTATGGTTGTTGTAGTAAGGATGATGGGAATACACATCAATACCCTTCATAGATTCCTCCTTTTTCTCCTTCTTTATGCACTGCTCCTACCTTAAAATCTGCAAAAAAAGTTTAAAACCGTATCCGATAATATTAAGCCCTACAACTCCCATCAAAACAATCAACACAAGGTAGGTAATGTATTTTGTCTTAAAGAAAAACCGGGAACCAGTACATAAATATTAATGTACACCATGGCAATCAGTATAGCATATACAAAGAACAGAACATAATATTGATAAATTCCTGAATATCCATGCCAGAATCTGGCACTGTATATTAAAAAGAAAAAGAATATCAGAAACAGCAAATGTCTCCGGAAGGTATACTGCTCTTCTACCAGAAAATCCATCACTGCTGTTTCTTTAAATTTCCAGGAACTGTACTTCATATGCTCAGACAGGGTTTTATCATCAGCAAAATAGACATTACTTCACGTTGTGGCATAATATTATACAAAACCTCACTTTTATTATACCAATTATGCTTCTTTGATTTTGTATAAAATACCGGGTGTTTGGTATAAAAACAAATTCATGCACTCTTATTCTGTTTTTCTTTGCATTGTTTAATCAATGCATATGGAATTAGCAGTCTTTCAGGAATTAACCAGGGAAATAACCTCAGAATGTTTTTTTATGACAGCATCACAGCAAGAAGAAAAAGTAATACAGCTCATCGACCTTCATCATTTTATAGAATGCTTTGATCCGGAAATCAAAGTACTGAGCTACATCCGCCATCCTATTAATATTATAGAACACCACGGAATAAAGAAAGGTATTGTTTTTTATGATCTTAAAAATACTCCTTTTCCGGACTGTAATGATTCTGAAGAATTCAAAAGACGAAACGGACTTTCAGAATTATGGTTTGTATTTGTAGAAGAGACTTTTGTTACAGACACAACTATACATACAGACTGCATTATTGAAAACAGCCTGGATATCTTCTATGACAGGATCTTTTTATTCAATTTCTTCCAGTCATTGATTTATTCATTACACTAAAAGGTCTACGTATTCATTTTCAAACAGATGCCCATCATCATTTGATAAAATTAAATAAATGTTTAATTTTTTAGGATTAAATATTTAACTATCTCCGTAAAATGCGATCTAAATACCGAAGCCACTTTTAGAAAAATAATTTTCACAACAAGTTTTTAATACAATTAAAAACCTGTTTAAGGATATCTATAATAAAAGAATATGGCCATACCCAAACAAATATTTCAGACTTTCAAAACGAAAAAGCTTCCATTGATTACGCAATTTCATATCTGGAATATGAAAAGAAAGAATCCTGAATATCTCTATTTTTTTATGACGACAACGATATTGAGAAGTTTATCACCGAAGAGTTTCCGCCCAGGTACATAAAAAAACTATCATAAACTTACCATCGGTGCAGCCAGAGCTGATTTTTTCAGATATGCCATCCTGTATAAAAAGGGAGGAATCTATCTGGATATAGACAGTACGATAACCAGACCTCTGAGACAACTCATCAAGGAAAGCGACCAGGCTGTCATCAGCAGGGAAAGGCATGACAATTTATATGTTCAGTGGGGTCTTATCTTTGCCAAAGGCCATCCGTTTTTAAAGAAAGTACTTGAGCTGATGCTTGATAATATAGAAAATCACCGTTATCCCAATGATGTACATGCCACTACAGGTCCCACCGTATTCAGTGAAGGGATCAGGCAGGCACTACAGGAAGATCCGGATATTTCTTATACTCTTTTTGATGGCATTGAGTTCCGTGGATATTTACAGTTTAAATACAAGCTGGGGAAATTCTTTTTATACAAAAACAGATCCCAACACTGGAAAAAACTCCAGACTACGCAGGATATTATCGCTTAATGGGTACCCATCTTTGAAAAAACATTGATGATAATCACTCCAAGCACAATCAGTGCAATTCCGATAATGGCCGGCAGATCCGGAACCTGTCTGAAAGCAATAATCCCGATCATTGTAATAAACACGATGCCTACTCCAGACCAGATGGCATAGGTAATTCCTACCGGAATCTGGCGAAGTGTGAGGCTCAGAAAATAAAATGCGCAGGCATATCCTATTACCGTGATTACTGAAGGCCACAGTTTTGAAAATTCTTCAGATTTCTTCAGAAAAGTAGTTGCTATGATTTCAAATACAATTGCCAAGGCAAGGAAAATATAACTGCGTCCCATAATTCATTCTTTGTACAAAAATACTAAAAGCATTCCAGTACTTTAAGACTACTGTCAGATTCAAATGACCTTATCTGTCACCCTATTCCACTTTTTGACAGAAAAAGAGTGAGCACTGTCATAAAACCGATGATGTGACAAAAGTGTTTATTAAAAAATTAAGTCGAAAAATAAATTTTCTTAACATAAAAACGACTTCACTCAGATCAATTTTAGATCGGGAAAGTTCGTTACATACAGGTATTATGCTGAGCATTATTTATTTTTTGTTTTATCAACTCTAATATATAAGCTACGAAAGGCTTACCATTTTCTCATAATTTTACAGACAGAATAATAAATATATCAATAAATTCACAATAACATATTAACTTATTGTAAACAAAAAATCATACAAAAATTAAATAATCAACACATAACACACTGATATACATCATAGTGTTTTACTTTGGCACGTGATTTGAAAGCTGTAATATTGCAATTGAAAGATTGATAAAAAAAGTCAAATAATTAAAAATAAAACAAAATGGTAACTTACATCGGTATTGCAACATGTGTGATTGTATTCGCTTCATATTTTACAACAGCAAGAAGAGAAAGAAACTAATTCTTAAAATAAATAAGCCTATAGCAAAACTATACTAATTATATTGTTTTATGTTTTTGCTCTGAGAAATCAGACCTGCTCTTTTACTCACAGGGTAAAAGGGCCCAAAAACATAACAAGAAGATCTTAGTTTCATAACAAATTTTAATATCCAAATGAGTAAAGCCGGGCAATAGTCCGGCTTTACTTTTTATTAGAACGCAGTCTTTCACAGATGTAAGCAAATTCTCTATCTATCTGTTTTCTCTTTCTGGCCTACCTCTTTATTCTCATTCAGGATATATTACAGCATACAATAAAGCTTTATCTTTGTTTATTCAAGAATCATCCAATCATCATGAATTTATACAACCTTATTATTCAGGATAAAGAACCGGTTAACCTGAATGAAGTATTTCTCGATAAAGATAACAGAGATCAGCTGATACAGCTTATCAAAGAACACACTTATATCAAGGAACTTCAGGAATATGGTCTTCCGGTCAACAATAAGATCCTGCTGCAGGAAGTTCGGGCTGCGGAAAGACAATGACTGCAAAAGCCGTTGCCAATGCCTTAGGAAAAAACATCATTATTCTGAACCTGAGCAATATTGTTTCATCCAGGATCGGGGAAACTTCACAGAATATTAAAATGATCTTTGATAAGGCTGCAAGAGAGCGGTCTGTACTTTTTCTTGACGAGCTGGATCAGATCGGAAAAGCAAGGGGAAGCGATGATAAAGATGTAGGAGAAATGCGAAGACTGGTCAACACCCTTATTCAGCTGATCGATTATTATCCTGAAAATGCCCTGTTACTCTGTGCTACCAATCATCCTGAAATCATAGATACTGCTTTATTGAGACGTTTTCAGCTGAAGATCAATTATAAAATGCCTTCTGATGAATTTCTTGACACCTTCTATGATCAATTGCTAAATCGGTTTCCTGAGGATATGAGAACAATCGAAAGAAAATATTCTGTTTCGTTTGCAGAAGCAAAGGATCATGCTTTAACGGCTGTAAAGGCTGCTTTGATCAAAAAACTGGAATCCAGACCAATTATTCAGTCATGAAAGAAGATATTCTCCACAATCTGACGATCATCAATGACCGGATAAAAACTGCCTGTGAAAGATCCGGAAGAGATCCGGGAGAGGTAAAACTATTACTCGCTACTAAAACTGTTTCTGCGGAACGGATCAAAACAGCTTTAGAACACGGGCAAACTTTAATTGCTGAAAATAAAGTTCAGGAGCTGAAGGAGAAATACGAAGCTCTAAAAGATATGCCTCATGAAAATCACTTTATCGGACACCTGCAGACCAACAAAGTGAAAGATATCCTGAAATATGATGTGACCTGTGTTCAGTCTCTTGACCGGCTGGATCTGGCTGAAAAATTACATCAGAGACTTTCTGCCGAAAAGAAAACGATTGAAGTTTTAATCCAGGTGAACACTTCAAATGAAGAAAGTAAATTCGGTATTGCTCCCGGTGATGCTGCTGAATTCATACGGAAAGTTTCAACATTTCCGACATTAAAAATAAAAGGATTAATGACCATCGGCCTTTTCAGTGCAGAAACAGAAAAGGTCCGGAAATGCTTTAAAATACTGAAAAACCTGCAACAGGAAATGATCCGGGAAAACATTCCCCATGTTGAAATGACCGAACTTTCTATGGGGATGAGCGGCGATCTGGAAACAGCCATTGAAGAGGGTGCTACCATTGTACGGGTGGGAACTGCTGTTTTTGGAGCAAGAATCTATCCGGATAGTTATTATTGGGATGAAGGAAAAAACAATATTGAAAAATTGTAAAACACCATATTTTTTAGTCTACAAACTCGGTATAGTTTTTGATGATAAAACTTTAGTAACCAAACAAATACATTGTATGATTAAAAATTACTCCTGGGCTGTCTGCTGATGACAGTATTATTCTTTTATTCATGTGAAAAAGAAAACACACAGATGAAAAGTGGAATCTCCATTGAAACGATTTCAATGATAACCGTTCTTACGATGGGTGTAGCCATATTAGTTGCCTACAGCTATAAAAGAAGATAACAGAAATAAAATAAGAATTACAAATCACTTCTCAGTTTTGGGAAGTGTTTTTGTTTTCATCAAAAAGAATTTGGCCAAATTTTCAGCCCCACATCTTAATATCCACTACAATTTTCTATCTTTACTCATCATAAACCTTCAAATAAGCTTAAAACCACAAATGGAACAAAAGATACATCAGGGAAGAAACGTAAAAGATTCAGAGAAATGCTGGGCATCAAACAGGAAGCTCTGGCACTGGATTTAGGTGATGACTGGAACCAGAAGAAAATCTCATTATTAGAACAGAAAGAAACAATTGAAGATCCGCTTCTTCAAAAAATCTCTGAAGTTTTAAAAATTCCTGTGGAAGCATTTCAAAATTTTGATGAGGAACAGGCTATAAATATTATTTCAAGTAATTTTCATGACAATGCAACAGGTGTAATTGTCAACAATTATAATCCTATTGATAAAATTATCCAGCTTCATGAAGAAAAAATCGCACTTTACGAAAGAATGCTGAAGGAAAAGGATGATATGATGACCAGACTTGAAGAATTAATCAAAACGAAATAGAACAATCATCGCTGCTTTGAGATTGCTTCGCTACGCTCGCAATGACAACGGCCGTACAAGTCTCACAATTTGCTGAAAAAACACATCGTTTAAGCTTTGCTGAGTGGAACGCCTTTGCGAACGTTATAATCAGTTAGCAGTCCAAATCTTTGCGAATTTTGCGTTAAAGAGATTGCTTCGCTTTGCTCGCAAGACTATAAAAACAAAAATCCCTCTCATTACTGAAAGGGATTTCTTATTGTTAAAAAAACTTTTAATTACATATAAGCTTCAATCGGCTCACAGGTACATACTAAGTTTCTGTCTCCGTAAGCTTCGTCTACTCTTGATACGGAAGCAAAGAATTTGTGGTCCCTTACCCACTCTAACGGATAAGCAGCTTTTTCTCTGCTGTATGGTTTATCCCAAGAATCAGAGATAACCAACTGTTCTGTATGAGGAGCATTTTTCAATACGTTGTTTGCCGGATCTGCTTCTCCGTTTGCAATTTCATCGATTTCTTTTTGATAGAGATCAATGCTTCTGCAAAACGATCAATTTCAGCCTTGCTTTCAGATTCAGTAGGCTCAATCATCAATGTTCCTGCAACAGGGAAAGAAACAGTAGGAGCATGGAAACCATAATCCATCAATCTCTTCGCAACGTCAGCCACCTCAATTCCTAAAGATTTGAACTGACGGAAATCTACGATACATTCGTGCGCTACTCTTCCGTTTTCGTTTGAATATAAGATTGGGAAGTGTTCTGCTAAGATTTCCTTAAGGTAGTTAGCATTCATAATAGCATGTCCTGTAGCCTTTTAAGACCATCCGTTCCTAACATTTTAATGTAAGCGTAAGAAATGTTTAAGATCAATCCTGAACCGTAAGGTGCAGCAGAAATACCGTCAATAGCTTCTTTAGCTCCGATTCTGATGTTTGCGTTAGAAGGAAGGAAAGGTACTAAGTGTTTAGCAACACAGATAGGACCTACTCCAGGACCTCCACCTCCGTGAGGAATGGCGAAAGTTTTGTGAAGGTTAAGGTGGCAAACGTCAGCTCCGATGTTTCCAGGACTTGTAAATCCTACCTGAGCGTTCATATTGGCACCGTCCATATATACCTGTCCTCCGTGCTCGTGGATAAGGTTGGTAATTTCTTTAATGTTAGCATCAAAGAATCCGTAAGTAGAAGGATAAGTGATCATTACAGCAGATAAGTTCTCTGAATGTAATTCTGTTTTCGCTTTAAGATCTTCGAAATCAATTTCTCCGTTCTCAAGGTTTTTCACAACTACAATCTTCATTCCTGCCATTGCAGCAGAAGCTGGGTTTGTTCCGTGTGCAGACTGAGGAATCAATACCACGTTTCTGTGGTGGTCTCCTCTTGAAATATGGTATTCTCTGATCACCATCAAACCTGCATATTCTCCCTGAGCACCTGAGTTTGGCTGTAAAGAAGTTCCTGCAAAACCAGTGATTGTTGCCAGATCTTTTTCAAGCTCTGCAATCATCTGCTGATATCCTCCAGCCTGATCTACCGGTACGAATGGGTGTACACTACCCCAATCTGCCCATGAAAGCGGTAACATTTCCGTAGCAGCATTCAGTTTCATCGTACAAGATCCTAAAGAGATCATTGAATGCGTCAATGATAAGTCTTTTCTCTCAAGACGTTTGATGTAACGCATCAATTCTGTTTCCGTGTGGTATTTGTTGAATACTGATTCTGTAAGAATTTCGTCTTTTCTCAGGTTTTCTTCCGGAATGCTGTATCCTTCTTTGATTTCCAGTTTGAAAGTCTGCTTGTCTTTGAACTGAGCAAAAGAAGCCATCAGATAATTTAGTTTTTCCAATGTTGTGCTTTCGTTGATCGCAACACTTACTACCCCTTCTGTAAAGTAGTTAAGGTTAAGTCTGTGATCCTGCATCATTCTCATCAATCTTCCTTTCTCTTCTTCAGACATTGTCATTTTCACGGTATCGAAGATCGGCTCTTCTACAACCTGATATCCTAAAGCTTTAAGACCTCCTTTCAAAGCGTTTGCTTTAAAGTGGATCTGATCAGCGATATAATTTAATCCTTTAGGCCCATGGTAAACAGCATACATTCCCGCCATTACCGCTAAAAGAACCTGAGCTGTACAGATATTGGAAGTAGCTTTCTCTCTCTTGATATGCTGTTCTCTTGTCTGTAAGGCCATTCTCAATGCACGTTTTCCGTACATATCCTGAGAAACCCCGATGATTCTTCCCGGAATATCTCTCTTATAATCTTCTTTACAAGCGAAGAATGCAGCATGAGGACCTCCATATCCTAATGGAATACCGAATCTCTGTGAAGTTCCCACAGCACAGTCAGCACCCATCTCAGCAGGAGATTTAAGCTTTACCAATGCCATTGGATCACACGCAACAGCTACCTGAAGATCCAGTTTTTATATTCTACGATATCTTCAGTATAATCTAAAACGATTCCGTTTTTACCAGGATATTGTAATAAAATACCATAATAAGAACCATCAAACTGATGTGTTTTATGATCACCTATTACGATCTCAATTTCTAATCCTTCCGCTTTTGTTTTCAGTACAGAAACTGTCTGAGGAAGGACAAGGTCAGAAATAAAGAACTTATTAGCTCCTGCTTTTTCTGGTCTTTAGATCTGTTGTTGAAGAACATATGCATTGCTTCAGCCGCAGCAGTAGATTCATCCAGCAAAGATGCATTAGCCAGTGCAAAACCTGTAAGATCGCATACTACAGTCTGGAAATTAAGAAGAGCTTCAAGTCTTCCCTGTGCAATTTCTGCCTGATACGGTGTATATGCCGTATACCAGCTAGGGTTTTCAAAGATATTCCTTTGGATGGCTGAAGGTAAAAGTGTATTGTGGTACCCGAAACCGATATAGCTTGTATAATCTGTATTCTTTGACGCCAATTCTTTTGAATGGTTCAGCATTTCGTATTCCGAAAGTGGTTCTGAGATCTCAAGATCTTTTTCTAAACGGATAGAAGAAGGAATGGTCTGAGAAATTAACTCTTCAATACTAGAAACGCCAAGTTTTTCCAACATCGCCTGTTTATCGGCTTCATTAAGGGAAATGTGACGGCTCACAAACTGTTCTGTATTCATTTTTATTTATTAGATTTTGTTTGTAAAAAGATGGGTAAAATTACAATTTTTTACAGGATTGTACAAGAGCCTGAAACCGGCGATAATTCACTAAACTCCCGACTCCGTTTTATAAAATTATCTTTTAACAGACTTCCTGAGAAGTTTATTTCCTTTTAAACAAATTTTATAATGATTCAGTAAACAATCATCAATAATAAGACCATTTCATCATCAATAAAGCATCACTTAACCTCTCAGAAAACCTGATCAGACTCCCTGCTTGAAATAATTTTTTAAACATTCTTTTTATTTAAACCGGAACAAAATTTAAGATTCATTGAAGAAAACCCGTTGTCATTTTTATTGATTTTTACTTGAATTAATTCTTTTAAAAGCAAGTCCTGACTGCTATTCATCAGGTTTAAAGAATTTTATGAAAATTTATTAATTATATTTATTCTAAATTAATATATTTGCAGCATGAATATGATTGTCCCATTTAAGGTTCCGCCTTTAGCTCCTGTCTATGCATTCAATAATGAATTCAATAACGAAGAGATGTTCTGTGAAAAGAAATCCTGCTGTAAAAAATTCAAAAAAGGGAAAAGATGTAAAAAATGCCCGGGAAGAAAGAAAATGGCATAAACTAGCTGAAATTTCTGATCAGCATATAGATCGCAATTGCCAGGATAATAATTCCCCAGATCAGCATCATAATCTTAGGCTGACCGTATTTGTTCACTACTGTTCTCGGTTGTGGCTTAAACATTTCTTCCACAGAATTTTTGAATTTTTCAGAATCGTTCTCAAAAACCTCTGTAATGGTAATACCCTGAACTACCGTTTTATGCAAAAGAGAATTCGTTGCATGAAGCAAAAGCTGGAATTTACCGTCTTTAAATTCTGTGATTTTAAAGATCCTCTCTCCATACGGCTTTTCCAATCCGAAAGGCAATACTTTCACCACATCGGCATTACTCGTCTGCCAGCTGTGATAATCTCCTCTCCTTTTTTGCGTGAATTTTATTAGCTGTAAATGTTTTTATTGCAGGTGGAATATTATACCTGAAACTTCTCTGATGATTTTCCAGATTCTGATCATAAGTACGTCTAAGTGCACGATCACTTAAGGTCTCATATGCCTCCTGAATTTCACGGAAACGGTCAGCAAAAAGTCATCGTTTTCATTTTTATCAGGGTGGTATTTTAAAGAAAGCTTCCGATATGCTTTTTTGATGTCTTCTTCTGAAGCATCCTGAGATATACCGAGAAAATAGTAGTAATCTTTCATTGAGCAGTACAAAAATAAGGATTTATTTTTCTTTGTGTTTGATATTTACAACAAAAGTTTGCTGGAAATAGGGATCAAAAAGTCATTGCGAACCGAAGGTGAAGCAATCTCAATATAGTTCGTAATCCATTGGTTGAAAAACGCAAAGCCGCAAAGTTTTTTCACAGCAAGCTGTATATTTTAAGGCGCAAAGATTTTATCTCCGATAAAATTTCAAAGGCGAGTTTGTCATTTCAGGCAAGCAAGGACTCTCTACTTCATATTAATAGTATTTCCCGCAGATCTCGCAGATTACGCAGATCATTGAGTAGTAACTTCAATCATAAGAACTAAACGGTAATAGCCCAACCAGTATTTATTTACGGAAGCCCAATCCTTAGTGGGAGTGATCCAATCATTGAGAGCTTTGAAAAGGAAACCATGATTCAATCCTGTATTTAACTCTATTTCTTTAAAATCCTTAATCCCAGATCTGATCAACCTCTGTTCCTGAGACATTCGCACATGCCCTTCATCTGATTTCTCCGTAATGGAAAGAACTCTTCCATATAACCTGAAGTTTTTGTCTTTTTCCAAAGAATCATCTTTGAAGCTAGCGCCGATGAAAACAAACTTCAATTGTGGATTTTTTTCATAATAAGACACATATTGTGCAATATAACCTCCCTGAGAAGTTCCTACCACTGTTATTCTTCCAGCTGGAATTCCTTTTTTCAGGAGACTATCAATCTGTTTCTTTACCTTCTCAGCATACACCGATGGATCTGTCCCCGCTTTTCTTTTCTCAGAAATAACAACCGTATTTTGATCTCTGAGTTTGCTGAGTATTGTTTCATATTCTGCGACTCCATATTTAGGATGCTTTTCCTCAAAAGAATGGTCTTCCAGAAATTTATTATGTAAAAAGAAAATGTATTGTTTTTGTTGTGGTTTTTGCCCAAACAATATGATCGAAAAAAACGAAAGTATTACAATAAAAACATTTCTGAACCTCATCATAACCTGATTTTTATAATTGCAAAGACACAAATGTAGCATTAAAAACTTTTCCAGGAGTTGTTTTTAAATAAAAATTCCGGCTCGGGAAGCTTTGCTTCCCGAGCCGGAATTAAACAATTTCAATTTAGTCCTGCATAGATTATGCTTCACACATATTATCCTTTTGCAGCATCTTGAATGGAATTCTTTTTGAATTTCCCTTTCAGTTCCTGATAGTCTTCGTCATTCATTTCTCTGATCTTATCTGCCAGTCCGAAAGGTGACTTTTCTTTAATTCCGTACTCATCAAAAATACCTTTGATAAATCTTTTCTTTGTATTGCTTTTTTAGCGATTAAGGCTACACCTACGACGGCTAATGCGCCAAGAGCTCCCTTTAATGCTGAATTTTTCATTTTTTCAAAATTTTAAATTTTACTACTTCTTGTTTTTTATAGAGACGAATGAATTTAAATTTTACTTTACTACTTCTTTAAAAATTTCAAATTATTCGTTGTTTCTGTTAAAGAATCCACCTGAGCATTTATTTCTCCAAACCTCTTTGAATTTCTCTCTTTCCTCCGGGGATAGACCTTCCATTTTCTCTCTCATTTTTCTTTCTTTAAAATCTCTCATTCCCTTGCCGAAATGGAAACCGCCGAAAAGAATTTTGCTTAGGATCAGTATTCCCATAGCCTGCCAGAATGTAATGGATTTTACCCCTAAAATTTCAGGAAGCAGACAGTTCCAGAGCGACATTACAATCCATGTAACGGCCAGAAGGATCAATGGCGGACACAGTAATAAAAAAATCCAGCCTTTTTGTGTGTTTATGATTCATAATTTCTTTTTCTAACTTTTTAAATCTTCGTATAACTTTCTCAATCTGTTTCTCAGGTGCTTCACAGCATAGTTTTTTCTACTGATGATGGTTTTAATGTTTTCTCCCTGTTCATCGGCGATCTCCTGGAGGGTTTTGTCGTTCAGTTCGTTTTCTACGTAGACCAGCCTTTGTTTTTCGGGAAGTTCATCAAGCGCTTCAAACAGTTTTTTCCAGATTTCATCCTGAAACATCTTCACTTCAGGGCCTGCACTTTCATCCATCAATAAAATATCTTTGATGGAAAAACTGCCGTCTTCATCTTCATAGACAAAGTCTTCAAGATTTTCTGTTTTCTTTTTCGGTAACGGTCTGTAATTTTATTTGCCGTTACCCTGTACAGCCAGCCTCCAACGTTTACGATCTCAGAAAGATTCGTAAGGCTACTGAACTGATACCACACTTCCTGCAGAATATCTTCCGCATCCTCCGTATTTTTCACTTTCGGACGAATATAGGACATCAGCTTCCCTCCGTAGTTGGAAACGGTCTGCGAGATGATGCTTTCTTTCTCTTTCTGTGGCATTGTTATTTTTTCGACAACCTCCATATTGCTATGACGGCTCTCCTTTTGTTTTTACTTTAATAAATTTAAAATATTTTTCTGGAAATTCAATTTTTTTTTTATTCATCAGTGTTTTTATCTCATAAATTTTCAGCAACTTACGCATCAGTTATTTTTTCAGAAGCTTTTTCCCGCCATCCGCTCATACTCCTCACGCCCAACTCTCCCACACTCTTAACCTCCGGCTCTCCCACTCATGTTCCGGGGTAACCGCTGCTATCGGGGCTAAGTTGATGATTGATGATTGATGAAATTATAAAACAATATTGTTTTTTCTTGAACGCAAGGGCGCAAAGTTTTTCTAATCCTTGTGCAAAATGATAAGACTCATGAATATTTCGGCTTCGCTCAATATATGATTTTCACCAAGCGATCTATTATTATTTTTCTCGCAGATCATGCAGATTGCGCAGATTTTTTTCATGATCATCTGCTTCATTTGCAAAATCAGATGAGAGGATTTAAAAATATGCAGTGTTCAATTTTATCGGAGATAAAATCTTCGCCTTAAAATGTACAGCTTGTTGTTAAAAGACTTAGCGTCTTTGCATTTTTCCAATCATCAAAGTATAATCATATTGAGATTGCTTCGCTTGGCTAGCAATGACATTAACCATAAAAAAACGGAAGACCTAAGTCTTCCGTTCAAATGCTATTAAATTAACAGTTTATTTATTAAAATTTTCGGCAAAGAATCCCAGCATCGATTTGTAGAGTTCTATTCTGTTCGGTTCTTTTCCAAATCCGTGTCCTTCATCGTATTTTACCAGATAAGGAACTTCAAAGCCTTTGGCACGCATTGCCTTTACGATCTGATCAGATTCGTTGATGTTTACTCTTGGGTCATTAGCTCCCTGCACTACAAATAAAGGTTTCTTGATCTTGTCAATCTGGAATACCGGAGATACCTCTTTAGCAATTTTAGCTTCTTCAGGGTTGTCAAGATCATACCAGATCTGCTTTACCATTTCTTTATAGGGCTTCCAGTATTCCGGGAAGGAAGCAAAGAAGGTAAAAATATTGGAAACACCTACGTAATCTACTCCACAGGTATACAGATCCGGAGTTTTGATCAGCCCCATCAGAGTAGCATATCCGCCATGGCTTCCTCCGTAGATGGCTACTTTATCTTTATCTGCCCACCCTTGTTCGATTGCATATTTCACTCCGTCTTCCACATCATCCATCGCTTTTCTTCCAATCTGCTTATAACCTGCTTTCTGGAATGATTTCCCATACCCTCCGGAAATTCTGAAGTTGACCTGAAGTGTAGCATAACCTCTGCTTGCAAACAACTGTGCTTCCGGATTGAATCCCCATCTGTCTCTGATTCCCTGGGGGCCACCGTGAGGGTTAACGATTAAAGGAACTTTTTCCTTCCAATGCTGCTTTAGGCAGTGTGATATATCCATGAATGGTCAATCCGTCTCTGCTTTTGAATTCGATGGGTCTCATTTCAGCCATATCTTCTTCCTTCAGCTGCGGCATCAGGTTGTAAAGAAGCTTCGTTTGTTTGGTTTTTGTATCGTATTCGTAATAGGTTCCATATAGCTTATCACTTCCTACAACAACCAAAAGTTTGTCATTATTATCATCGGAGGAAACAATCGCAAATTCCTTATCTCCAAATTGAGATTTTAACTTGTCATCTATTTCTTTATAAAATTTACTTACCGGAACCGTTTCTCCTTTTACTCCTCATAGCTGATATAGTCAAGTTCATAGTTTCTGTTTTTACCGGCTGTACTTATTGAGCTGACATCATATACGGGATTGGAATAAATCTCTTTAACCACAGCATTTTTCTTTAGGTCATAGAGCACAATTCTCGCTTTATCACTATCCAGATTGGTCACTACATAAGCTTCGTCTTTATTTTTGGAGTTTTCATTAAACTCAATGATTCCAAAGGTATCAGACCAGTCTGCAGATTTGATCAGATTAAATTTCCCTGTCTCCAGGTCTTTATAGTAAGTCTTTGTTGTCAAACCATTTTCAAGGATGCTGTATCCTCTCAGATTCCCGTCTTTATCAAAAATATAGCCGTCAATGGGACTGTTGACATCTTTATTTTCGTACAACTGGGTAGTTTCTCCGGTAATGAAGTTGATTTTAAAGGGTTCAAAGATCTGCTTATTGTTTTTATTCATTGTTACTACAACGAAGTCAGTATCTTTTACAGGAATGATCGACTGTACTTTTACTCCGTCAAATGGTGTTAAATCCTTTTGATTTCCTCCATCTATATCAGAGGCGTACAAATGAATATTTTCATTTCCTCCCTTATCCTGTGTATAGAAAAGTCGTTTTTGTTCAGCCAGCCATAACCTTTGATCAGATCATCTTTTTCCACAATAGCTTTGGTCACTTTTCCGGAATTCAGATCTTTGACGTAAACATGATTCTTTTTGTCCTGGTCTTTTTCTTTATAAGAAAGATATTTCCCGTCAGGAGATATCTTAAAGGCTGAAGCTTTTGGTCTTGCAAAATAATCTTCAACTCTGTATTTAAAGTTTCCTTTGTCGTAAGAAACAAGCTTTTCAAGATTGGCCCTGGATGATGGCAAAGTTGGATCCCCGGGCAATTTGGCAGTAGAACTTTGTGCATTGATCATCATGGTAGACAGTACAATAATAGCTGAACCGAAAATTTTATGATTTAAATTCATAACTTCTGTTTTTTAAGGTTAAAGTTACAGATACATTTAAGTTTTATAACAATAAAAACAAACGCTCTTATATAATTAGACATTTGATATCATTAAGATGTTACATCCTCCTCTATTTATTCTAAAATAAAAAGACAGCGGAATGTGCTGTCTTTTTTATTACTGTAAATAAATTCCGAAATACCAGGTCCAGACGATTAAGATCATCTGCATGGGAATTCTCTGATAGTAGAGGTAATTCATTCCGGGTCCGGTATAATCTGCTTTGAAAATATTAATATTCTTTCTGGAAGAATTGATATTGGCAATAAAAACAAGAATATAAAAAACAATCAGTAAGACGGCTGTAAGCTCCCGGATGGAGGGGATCATCAAACCTACTCCTGCAGCGATTTCTATAAAACCCGTACAATATACCCAAAACATTTTAGCCGGAATAAAATCAGGAATCATCATCGCCATTCCTTTCTGGAATTTAAAATGAGAAAAACCTGTAAAAATGATAAAAACGGCCATCCCCAGATTTCCCGCAAATAAAAAATCAAGGTTTCCCTGAAAGATCAATGTTCCCAGTAAGGCCAGCAGGAATGTTCCGAAAAGAATGATCAGCAGCTTCATATTTATACGGAATCAAAGCTTACCCCTTCCGCCAGACTTTTCACTACCAGTAAACCTTTGGTAAAGCCAGTGTTCATATGGTCCTGCCATTGCTTATCGACCTGAACCTCAGCATGAAGTTTTGTTTTGCCGTCAAAGTCAATTAAAAATATTTTTCAAAAGAGCCGTTCCATTCCATGACTTCTTTGCTTTGGGTATCTTCGTTCCCGTCTTTATCTACCATTCCTAAATGTTTAAAGACCACCTGATTGGGTTCGTCCAAACTATCTATGGTAGATACCATTCCTTCTCCCTGGTTATTGAGAAAATAAGTTTTTCCTCCTACCTTCCAGTCGGATTTCATGGTTGATCCTGCTCCGAAAAACTGGGTCCATTCACTATAGGTTTCCGGGTTCCAGAGGATGTCCCAGACTTTTTGCCGGGGAGCATCTATTATTGTTTCATAAGATAAGGTTTCCATATTATAAATTTTAGTGGTTGATTTGGTTTTATATTATTCTTCCGGTGCTTAAAGCTGATTTTCTGACAAATGCTTGATGATGGATAGGGCTTTGGGAAATTTCTCTTCAAAGAAAGCTTTAAATTCTGCAGGGTCTTAATTTTTGTTTTCAGCAATGTTCCTTCTTCATTTTCCTCAAGAAAGTAAGCTTCTGTAGATTCTCCCCAATCCTGAGGAACTTCGATGCCTTCATAAATTTCTCCAAGATGTAGAAATGTGATTTCCTCATTAGGAATCATTTTCTCTACTCTGCTGTACATTCCGTTGTTTTTGGGATCAAGAAATTTAATGATACTGTGTTCCTCCAGCGTTCCTTCATAAAAAGAACCTTCTGTAAAAGCCGTGGTCCACTGTCTGTATGTGATATCTCCCCAGAGTACGCTCCATACTTTTTCAGGTTCCGCATTGATCTCTATTTCATATGATAATTGTTCCATATATTTTTTTAGTTATTAAGTGGTAAATAATAAGTGACTGAGTCGAGAGGGTTTGAGAGTGTGAGGTTATTGCGGAGTTATTTCTAACTTTCTTCTATCCGCCGACAAAGTCACCTCCGTTGATGTGAATGATTTCCCCTGTAATGTAGCTGGCATCTTTGGAAGCAAGAAATACATAAGCCGGTGCCACTTCCGAAGGCTGCCCGGCACGCTTCAACGGGGTATCTTTCCCGAAAGTTGCAAGGTCATCAAAGGCTTCTTTTACAAGAGGCGTCCATATGGGACCGGGTGCAACACCATTGACCAGAATTTCTTTTTCTGCCAAATTATCAGCCAATGAACGGATGAAGGATAGAATAGCTCCTTTTGTAGCAGCATAATCAATCAGATGATCACTTCCACGGTAGGCTGTAACGGATGTTGTACATATAATTCTCCCCCTTTACCAATCATCGGAAGAAAATTTCTGGTGAAAGATATCATCGAAATGATATTTGTATCAAAAGTTTCCTGAATCTGTTCATCAGAGATTTTTTCAAGACTATTTTTTGAAGTATGAATCCCGGCATTATTAATAAGAATATCCAGATTTTTCCATTCTGTTTTAATCTTGTCGGCACATTTGGTTCTGAAAGCTTTCCGGGTAAGATCTCCTTTGATCAAAAGACATTCCTGCCCTTCTTTTTCTACCAGTCTTTTGGTTTCTTTGGCATCATCATCACTTTCTTTGTAGATTATGGCAACATCTGCACCTTCTCTTGCAAAGTGAACGGCTACAGCCTGACCTATACCACTGTCTCCCCGGAAATGACCGCTTTTTTGCCTGACAGTTTCCGGCTTCCTGATAATCGTCCCGGATAATTTCCGGAAATATGCCTTCTTTAGGGACTTTTGACTTAGAATCTGATTTGTTCTGTGTTTTCATATGCAAATCTTTTCTCTAAATCACATCAAACAATACGCCGAAATGACTTTAAGAGTTATAAGCGTCTTCTAAATCCTGAATAATAATTTTCTGCATTTTCATCATCGCCTGAACTACTTTATATGCTTTTTCCTGATCAGAATCATTCATCAGCTGAATCAACCTTTTAGGAACAATCTGCCAGCTAAAGCCATATTTATCTTTCAGCCAGCCGCACATACTTTCTCTTCCTCCATCTGCTGTAAGTGCATTCCAGTAATTATCAGTCTGCTGCTGGTCATCTGTCATGACAACCATTGAAATACCTTCATTAAAATCAAATTGGTGATCATAAGAATTATCCATACAGAACAGACTGTAGTTGTTAATTACAAAGTGAGCATGCTGTACATTTTCTGCCGGTTCCTGAATATCATGACCTTCACCTCCGGCTCCATAGGTGAGTATATTTCCAATATTTGAATCTGGAAATGTCTTTGTATAAAGCTCCATTGCTTCTTTAGCTTTCCCGTTATTCTGGTGGATAAACATCAGAGTAGGAACTATTTTCTGTTCACCGGCTTTTCTCCAAGAAACAGCTGCCACGTCACTCCGTACTTATCCTGTACCCAGCCGTATTTTTTACTCCAGGAATAAGATCCGAGCTCCATCAAAGCTATTCCGCCTTCAAGTAGCTGATCCCAATATTTCTGAACCTCATCTTCCGTTTCACAGATTACCATAAAAGAAACTGAAGGGTTCTTTTTAAACTGCGGACCACCGTTCAAAAGCATCAGCCTTTGTCCGAAAAGATCAATATTCATCACTACAGGAGTGTCTGCTGTAATATCGCCTTCAAATACTTTACAGTAAAATTCTGCAGATTGTTTGGCATCTCCGTCATACCAGAGACATGGAAAAATATCGTTATTCATAAATGTTAAGTTTAGTTTGTATGTTTTTATTTGTAGGCCAATCTTAAAGTTCTACATCATTTATAGTATTGAAATCCTTCATTTCGCTTCTGAATTCCGTTCGCAAAATCTTTGATTTGTATCTGGCGTGATAAGAACTGCTGCAATTATTTTATATCAATAAATAAATGTGTTAAAATGTAAAGCAAAAGAAATCTGATGTCTTTACGTCTGTAGATTTACATTTTCTATTTCGCAATGACACAGCAACAACTTTATGCTTATAATTTTTATGTTTCTTTAAAACACATCTGATGCTCCTTCATGTGATCTTTCAGCTTCATCATTGTATTTTTTCCGAAACCATGCAGCTGTAGAATTTCCTTTTCAGAATAGTCTGACAGCTTTTCCAAAGAATCTATTTTTTCCTTTTTCAAGGCTCGTCTTGCAGGTATTGCAATGACTCCCAGAAGAAAATCATCTTCAGGATCGTAGCTCACAGCATAAATGGAATTCAAACTCTTTGACATGATAACTAGATTGATCATGGCTACAAAAATATTTTTAATGATTCTCAACATACTTATGGAAATTATTGAGAATAGCATACCAGCCTTCCCGCTGCATTTCCACAGAATTTTGTTTCTCCGGATCAAAAATCTCGGTAACTTTAGTTGTATTGTTGTCTATTTTATCAAAAATCACCTCTACTTTTCTTCCGTCTTCCATATGATATTTTATCATCTCATGGGGAACAACTTCATCGTATACTCCTTCAAAATCAAATGCAAAGCTTTTATCTTTAGCTTCCATTCTGTTTTTGAATTTACCTCCTACTCTCAGGTCATTTTCAGAACTTGGACAATGCCAGCTTTCGTGGGCAAAGTTCCATTTTGTAATGTGTTTCGGTTCGTTAAAATAATTCCAGACCTTGTCTACGGGTGCTAAAATTGTAATGTCTATTGTAATTGGGTCCATAGTTCTGTTTTTTAATAGTGGAACAAAAGAGCTGCCCATAGCGGGCACCTCTCTGATAATTGAGTTAAAGATAAGATTATTTTGCGTATTCGTCATTATAGTTCACCATCCAATGAACACCAAATTTATCCTGGAAGCTACCGAAATAGTCTCCCAAAACTGATCTTCAATGGGCATTTCTATGTTTCCTCCTTCTGAAAGGCCTTTAAAAAGCCTGTCTGCTTCTTCTCTGGAATCCGGAAAAATAGAAACATAGTTATTATTCCCTACTGTAAGGGTCTGCCCAAATCCGGGAACAATGTCTGATGCCATCAAAAGGTCTCCACCGATGGGCAATGCAATGTGCATGACTCTGTTTTTTCTTCATCTGAAAGATTTTCTGTACCGGGGCATTTCCCATTTTATGAATCTCTCCTGCGAATTCTCCTCCAAAAACAGATTTGTAAAAATTGAACGCTTCTTCAGCTGTTCCATCAAAATTTAAATACGGATTTAACTTAGCCATGATTTTTAATTTAAAAGTTATTGTTTGTCTTTATTAAATACAAGTGATCGCAATGATTTCACGAATGACACCAGTATTTATTGATAATGAATTTTAATCGTTCAAAAAGCTTCCGACTTCACTGACTGTAAAATCAATTAAGTTTTTGTTGATGCTTCCATCAAAGTCAGGCATCATATAGATCCCGGGTTGCCGGAAGGATCATTAGTTTTGCATCTTTTACAAGCCTCCACATTGCTACGGTATGCTCCGGCTTCATCACATCCTGATCGCCACTGATGAACAATACAGGTGATTGTATAGAGGTTAGCACCTTATCCTCCCAATCTTCAAAAGTCTGCATTCTTTTACAGTCTTTATCAAAGAGATTTTCCAGTTTTGAAAAGTCCGGATTAAGGTTCAGAAAATTAATTTTGAATGGTTCAGGCATAGATTCAAATGTGGCATCCATCATACTCTCGAAAAAACCGTCTATCATTCCTTCCCGCTTATAAAATGCTGAGGCAACAACGAGTTTTTCTACAATTCCCGGATGCCGGTATCCTATCTGCATCACCGTGCTTCCTCCGTTGCTGAAGCCCCAGAATGACGCTTTATCAATGGCCAGTTCGGCTAAAAGTGCAGCAACATCGTCAGCATCCTGTTCAAAGGTCTCAGGAATATCACGATGGTCACTCCGGCCATGATTCTGCAGATCTACTCCTATGAGCTGAAACTGATCCTGAAGCCTTTCAATGACTTCTTTAAAATCATACAAAAAGGAAGAACCACCACCATGAATCAGCACCAATGGTTTTCCTGATCCGTAGATCTCATAATACATCTGAATTCCATTGACTTTTTATAGCCTTTTTCTACAGGATCCATCACTTAATATTTCAGGTTTTCGTCCACATCATATTTCATTCCCGGATAATCCAGGATTCTGCGCATCAGGCCTATCTGACCACAGAGATAGTCTTCACGGCCAATACACATCCCGATAAAATTGAGTTTTGTTTCTTTAATAAAAGGAATATTCATTCCTATTTCGAAAATCTCATCCAGTTCTTCATCTGTTACTTCGTGAAGTTTTTGATATACTTTTGCTGAAATTGTATGAAAATTTTCTTTCAATTCAGCCAATGTTGGATATTTAAAGCTTTCATCCAATGCTTTTCCCTGGAAAAACAAATCAGTATACGGATCCTGAACCGGCAGTCCCAGTACTGCTCCCAGGCCATAACGCATGTTGATAAAGTTTCCTGCCATCCATACAATATGGTTCGTTTTATTTTCAATTCTTTTCAATGCATCTTCTTCAGAAATTCCGTCCAGAACATTGAGAAAGCTTTGGCTATGCATTCTGTAGGCCGGAATAACGAGTTCTATTTTTTTGATTTTGGTGTGTCCATTATTTTGTTTTTTTATATTAGAAATAAAAGATCGGAAATCGCAAATGCGCAAATAATTGGCAAACCGTAAGCTTTTAAATTGCAAAGATTTTTATCTGCGATAAATTGAGTACTGCATATCTGGATTCTCATCACAAACACATTAATAGCTGCAATAAAATAAGGTAATGGAATCTGACTTTACAGTATAGTATTTAAAGACTTTTACAATTTCTGACCTTAAGAAGTCTTCTGTTCATTTATTTTATTCCACCTGATTTTCCCAGCAATCTTCTGATATACCCTAACTGCCCGCTGTGGTAATTTTCATGAAAGCAAAGGGTAGCAATATCGCTAATCTGATCTGTACTGAAACGTTCAAGTGTATTGAGTTTAGCTTCCAACTGGTCCTGAGATCGTTTTAAATAAGATTTAAGATCTTCGAAATCTACCAATTCATCTTTTCGCTCCAGAGGAATCCCTCCTCGGTTATACCCTGAAAATGATTCTCCGTCCCATACAGCCTGTTCACCCAGCATATTCAGAAAGCCATTTCTGACATAAATTAAATGTCCCAAAACCCAATTCATGCAATTGGCCTCTCCATCAGGAAAAATCATTGATTCTTCATGAGTAATGCCTTCCGTATTGATTGAAATCACTTTGTAAGTAATACCTATCTGATGCTTCACCAATGCGATCTCGTTTGACTGTATTTCCATACTGATCGATTTATTCCGTTGGCAATTTCGACATATCCGCATGCATCACTTCCCACTGATGTCCGTCTATATCGGCAAAAGCACTCTGATACATCCATCCGTGATCCATAGGTTCACTGTACTTCGAACCTCCGTTTTCAATAGCTGTATTTACGATCCAGTCTACATCTTCCCGGTTGTCTACCCCAATGGCAAGAAGCACCTGTGTGGTATCTCCTTTCGCAAAAGGTCTGTTGGTAAAGGTTTGAAAAAATTCTTCTTTCAGAAACATGGTGTAGATATGATCTTCTTTCATCACTACACAGATAGCCTTCTCGTCTGAAAACTGCTCATTGATTGAAAAACCCAGCTTTGTCCAGAAGTCTCTGGTTTTCTGTACGTCTTTTATGGGTAAATTGACGTAAATCTGATTGACTTTCATTTTTTTGTAATTTTAGTGTTAATCTTTAATCCAAAATTACCAAGGTCTGATGAAAGTCTACTTGCCATAAGACAAGATTTAATTTTTTCTGGGATGAGAAACCAATTCTTTACGGATACGGCTTAGAGAAGTGTCTGTTACTCCAAGATAGGAAGCGATTTGTTTTAAAGGGGCAAACTGTATGACTTTTGATTTCTGTTCCAACAGGTTCAGGTATCTTCTGGTGGCTGAAAGGGTAAACATTTCTACAGATCTTTGTTTATAATCAAAAAGTTCTTTAGACATCCATGCTCTTCCCCATTCCCTGAGATTCGGGATTTTATGAAACAAGTCCTGGAAAGTATCGTAATCCAGCTTCCAGCATTCACAGTCTGTAATGCAGACAATATTTTCCTGAGACGGTACCCTTTGAAACATTGATAAAACCTCAATAATGACTTCATTCTCTACAAAAAGTGTGTGGTCACTTCATTTCCGTTAAAATCATTAACGAATGAGCGGGCCAGCCCACTGTCCAGAATATAATATTCATTGGCTGTTTTCCCTTCTTCCAGAATAAAATCACCTTTTTGAAAAGATGTTTTCTCATGAGCTTTAAATATTTCATCAAGCTCTTCTTTCATAAAAAAAGGAAAATCATAGCATATTTCCAAAGACTTATGGGTCATCAGGTCAATTTTTTTAAGTGATTAAAAGTAAAATTTTTAATTGAATTAACAATAATAATTATTAAACAAAATAATCAAAAAGTGATTTCATACTACATAGTTCGCTGAATTTATGACAACTTATTGAATTCAAATAATTAAACAACCGTTTTAATTACCGCAAAATACCACTCTGTCAAATCGTAGATCTCCTCCTGTCGGTAGAGGGAATCGTTATGTGGATACCTGTCATTCTGTAACGGTAATTAAGATTTTTGAAATGGGTTAACTGATCTTCATTAAAATAAAGACAATTGAATAGGCTTAGGAGGGCTTGGTTTCTGAGCATCACCAAACACAGTCTTTCCGCCAAAGCGCCATGAATTCTGTCTTTCTTCTTCAATTACTTCCTGAACATCAAAATCGGGAGTAAAATCTTTTTCTGCTTTAGTAATAATCTGATGAAGCTTATTCAACGAGTTCAGTTTATCGGAGTTGCCGAGTTTTGATTTTTCTATTCCTTTTCTGAGAATACTGATGCTTTCATCATAAGTGTAGGTTGGCACCGGGAAAGGATGTCCGTCTTTACCTCCATGGGCAAAAGAAAATCGGGCCGGATCAGCAAATCTTGACGGAGCTCCGTGAATAACTTCACTCACCAAAGCCAATGACTGCATGGTTCTGGGGCCTACTCCTTCCAACATCAGCAGATCTTCAAAATTCTGAGGCTGCTGCTCACGGGTCACATACAAAAGTGCGCCCAGGCGCTTCAGATCTACATCAGAAGCCCGTACATCATGATGCGCAGGCAGGATTAGTCTGGAAAAATCTTTCATAACTTCTGCCGAATCTGTGTGCGAAATATCCAAAATCCCCTGCCGGTTCTCTGAAGCATCAGCATCGGTAAGATTCAGGATCTTTCCTCTTGAGACGCCGTTAATTCCCGTATGAGGTTCTTCAATAAATGATTTTATATGTTCAGAATGCCAATGATAGCGTCTTGCCGTACCATCGGATTCGTGCATTCCCTGCTGAATAACACTCCAGTTTCCGTTATCTGAAAGAATGAAATTGTGCAGGTACAGCTGGTAGCCATCCTGAATGGCGGTATTATCCACTTTTGCCGAAAGCTTACTGGCTCTTACCAGCTCTGTTCCGTTCAGACCTGTCTGATCTGCAATACGGATCAGCTCTGAAGGAGTTTCCTGGAAAATTTTCCTTTTCCGCCACAGATGTAAAGTCCCAGAGATTGTGAATTGGGATTGATGGAACGCTTTAAAGCTCCCATCACAGAGGTGGTAATTCCTGAAGAATGCCAGTCCATTCCCATCACTGCTCCAAAGCTCTGAAACCAGAACGGATCAGCCAGACGGCGAAGCACCTCATCTTTACCATAATCCATCAGGATCACTTCTATAATGGAAAGCCCGAGAACAGACATCCGCTCATACAGCCATGGCGGTACTTTGCCATAGTGTAAGGGTAAATCTGCTGTTCCTGAACGTTTCATATTTAAATTTAAAGAACAAAGGTAGTTTTAATATTCTGAAATAGTCATGATCTGAATCATCATTTCAGGATCAGTGAATAGAGAAAAATTCTAAATCTTTATGTTTTTCTTCATCAAATTCTTCCTCGAACGTAATTCTATTTCCGGAAGGATCAATTACTGTAAAAGAAACCGCACCATAGAATGTTTTTTCAAGTCCGGGCCGGTTGTATTTGTATTTTTATCAATGAGTTCTTTATGATAAGCAGGAACACCTTCACCCCATATTGCCACTTTGGCTCCCGGAGAGCCGTCACCATGATGCTCACTTAAATGAAAGATAATATTTTCCCTTTTCACTTCCATATAAACTGGGGTGTTTTCATCAAAATAATGCTCCCAGACGATCTCAAACCCCAGCCAGTCTACGTAGAATTCTTTTGTTTTCTGATAGTCGAAGATTCTAAGAACAGGAATTATGCGTTCTGCTTTCATAGTGAGGAAATTTATAGGTGAGAAAGTATATTAATGAGTTTTCCGAAAGGGTCTTTCACAAAAAAACGCCGGACACCCCACTCTTCATCGGTAAGATCATAGGATATTTCAAAGCCGGCTGCTTTCATCTGATCATAAATACTCTCTACATGATCTACTTCAATGGAAAGATCTGGTACTTCGGTATTATTTCCGCCCTGTACGGCAAAACTGATCTGGACTTTTGTTTCTTCATCATTTCCGAACGTTTTGATCCAGCCATGATCCATCAGAATATCAAGTCCTAAGATATCATGATAAAAATGATCTGCCTTTAAAAGGTCTTCTGTTTTGATATTGGCTACAATTCTTTTAACCATTTTAAAATTGCATAAAAAGCCTTGTGAAATTACGTAAAATTTCCAAGGCTCTACAGGTTGGCTGTAATTATTTTTAATTTTATAGTGAAGAAGCAGCTTCTAAAATCAGCCTGGTAACTTCTTCAGGATGTGATGCTAACGAAGCGTGTCCTGCATCCAATGAAATTATTTTCTTAGGCTGAAGACGTTCTGCCATTTCTTTTTCGGTTTCTGCCGGAATCATACGGTCTTTCTCCGATATCTGATACCAGCTTGGTTTTGTCTTCCATGCCGGTTCTCCTGCTGTATCTCCAAAACACTGCCCATGAATAGGTTTCTGCGACAATGCCATTACCAAAGCTTTTTCATCATCAAGATCCTGACAAAAAGCAGATTTAAATTCGTCATATTTGATCCACAGGAATCCTTTGCTGTCCGGATAAATACTTGCTCCACCCGGAGATTCCCTTCTTCCTAAAAGAGATCCCAGACTGTCTCCTGCATCAGGTGCAAAAGCAGCGATATACACCAGTCCGGCTACTTTATCATGATTTCCTGCCCCGAAATAACGGCACCTCCATAGGAGTGGCCCACCAAAAGGACTTTTCCATCCTGGGCATCAATAAGATCTTTAGTCTTATCAATATCATCCTGTAATGAAGTTAATGGATTCTGTACACTTCTTACCCTATATCCCTCTTTTACCAGTGAAGGGATAACGTATTGCCAATGAGAGCCATCTCCCCAAGCTCCGTGTACCAAAATAATGGTCAGATCTTTTTGTTCCATGATGATTTTTTTAATTTGCTGATAACAAAGCTACGTGCTAAAATTTCAACAGGCGTTAACTTAAGTTAATTAACCCGGATCAGTCTGAAGAAAATAAGATTAAGGTGGCTGGAAGAATGAAGCTGGAAGTATTGTCCATTCTATACCTTGTAGTCTCCATAAGACCTCAATTACTGATTTCAAACAATACGGCTTCTGATACGGCTAAGGGACTGCTCCGTTACTCCCAGATAACTGGCAATGTGTTTCTGGGCTATTTTCTGAAAAAGTGCCGGCTGTTTTTTTAAAAGGTTTAAATATCTGTTTTCAGGAGAATAGCACAGAAGATCGTCTATTCTTTTTTGGCATCCAGATAGATCTTCTCGCTCATCACCCGCCCGAATTGCTGCCAGTAAGCTTCTTTTTGTATAACCCCTGAAGGTCATCTTTACTCAACAATAAAATTTCACAGTTTTCCAAAGCCTGGATGTTCATATTGGATACGGTATCACAGAGTATGCTTTCATAATCGGTAAAGAATTCATTTTCGAAATAAAAACCGAAATTGATTTCACGTCCCTGATCATTGATGTAAAAACACCTGAGCGTTCCTTTCCTGATAAAACCAAGGTATTTGCATTTTCTCCTTCTTTCAGGAAGAAATCGGATTTTAAAAGACGGGTATCTTTAAGCAATGCATAAAATTCTTCAAAATGTGCTGCATCTACCTGGAAAAGGTCGCCATATCTTTTATAATTTTCTGACATCATTTGTGGATTATTTGATTGTACTCCTTTCAAAAAAAGCCTTGTAAAAATTAATTTCACAAGGCTTTTTTACAAAAATTATTTCTATTATTGATTCAATGCGGCAAGAGCTGCATCGTAATTAGGTTCGTTGGCAATTTCAGGAACCTGCTCAGTATATACTACTTTATTATTTTCGTCTGTAACGATCACGGCACGGCTCAATAAACCTTTTAAAGGTGAATCTGCGATTGTCACTTCATAATCGTCCCCAAAGCTGCTTCTGAAATCTGAAAGGGTTTCTACATTATTCAATCCTTCAGCAGCACAGAATCTTCCTAATGCGAACGGAAGATCTTTTGAAACATTGATAATTACTGTGTTATCAAGTTTTGAAGCCTCTTCATTGAATTTTCTGGAAGAAGCGGCACAAGTGGGCGTATCAATACTTGGAAAAATATTGAATACTTTCTTTTTTCCTTCAAAAGTTTCAAGTGTTTTCACATTTAATCCTGAATCTACCAGAGCAAAATCTTTAACGGTGCTTCCTACTGACGGTAATGTTCCTATGGTATGTACTTCATTTCCTTTTAAAGTGATAGTCGTAGACATAATTTTATTTTTTTAGTTTTTCAAATTTAATCAAAACAAAAAGCTTTTCATCTCAAATAAAGGTTAAATAATTCTTAAAGTGAAAAATCTATGATTCTATGAACCCCAAAATTTAAATTTTAACTAAATTTGTGGGACTTTAATTTCAAATAATAAATAACAGTATAATGTCAGAAAAATCAAAAATCTATTACACACTTACTGATGAAGCTCCAATGCTGGCTACACACTCGTTTTTACCGATTGTAAAAGCTTTCACCAAATCAGCAGATATTGAGATCGCAGTTCCGGATATTTCTTTGGCAGGAAGAATTTTAGCTAACTTCCCTGAATTTTTAAAGGATGACCAGAAAATTGGTGATGCTTTAGCTGAATTGGGAGAATTGGCAACTCAACCAGATGCTAATATCATTAAATTACCTAATATTTCGGCTTCTGTTCCTCAATTGGATGCAGCTATTGCTGAATTACAAGGGAAAGGTTTTGCAGTTCCCAATTACCCTGCAGAGCCTAAGAATGATGAAGAAAAAGCAATCAAAGCAAAATATGCTAAAGTATTAGGAAGTGCTGTAAACCCTGTATTAAGAGAAGGAAACTCTGACAGACGTGCTCCGAAAGCCGTTAAAAACTATGCTAAGGCAAACCCTCACAGAATGGGTGACTGGGCTTCTGACAGCAAAACTGACGTAGCTCACATGAATAATGGTGATTTCTACGGAACAGAAACTTCTACAACATTAGAAAATGCTACAAAATACAGAATCGTATTCAAAGGAAACGATGGTTCTGAATCTGTATTAAAAGATTTCGCTGGTCTTCAGGCTGGTGAGGTAATTGATTCTTCCGTAATGAACTTAAATGCATTAAGAGCGTTCGTTCAGGAAGCTATCGAGGAAGCTAAGAAAAGAAACGTACTTCTTTCTGCTCACCTTAAAGCAACGATGATGAAAATCTCTGACCCAATTATTTTCGGGGCTATCGTTGAGACTTTTTTCAAAGAAGTATTTACAAAATATGCTGAGACTTTCAAGTCTTTAGATATTAATCCAAATAATGGTCTTGCAGATCTTTTCGACAAAATCAAAGGAAATGCTCAGGAAGCTGACATTAAAGCTGATATTGAAAAAGCACTTGCTGAAGGACCTAGAGTGGCAATGGTAAATTCTGATAAAGGAATTACTAACTTCCACGTACCTTCTGACATCATCGTTGACGCATCTATGGCTGCTCTTGTAAGAGGTGGAGGTAAAATGTGGAACAAAGACGGGAACGAAGAAGATACTGTTTGTATCATTCCTGACCGTTCTTACGCAGGTTTCTACCAGTCTGTCATTGACGATATGAAAGCGCACGGAAAGCTTGACCCTACTACAATGGGATCTGTTCCAAACGTTGGATTAATGGCTCAGAAAGCTGAAGAATATGGTTCTCACGACAAAACTTTCCAATTAGCTGCTGACGGAACTGTAGAAGTTCAGGATGAAGCCGGAAACGTTCTTCTTTCTCAGAAAGTAGAGAAAGATGATATCTTCAGAATGTGTCAGACTAAAGATGCTCCTATCCAGGACTGGGTAAAATTAGCAGTAAACAGATCAAGATTATCTGATACTCCTGCGATCTTCTGGTTAGACAAAGGAAGAGCTCACGACAGAGAAATCATCAAAAAGTAGAAAAATATCTTGCTGATCACGATACTGCAGGTCTTGACATCAGAATTCTTGATGTAAAAGATGCAATGACTGAAACTTTAAAAAGAGCAAGAGAAGGAAAAGACACAATCTCAGTTTCAGGAAACGTATTGAGAGATTATCTTACTGACCTTTTCCCGATTCTTGAGCTTGGTACTTCTGCAAAAATGCTTTCTATTGTTCCATTGATGAACGGAGGAGGTCTATTCGAAACAGGTGCCGGAGGTTCTGCACCGAAACACGTTGAGCAGTTCTTAGAAGAAGGATATTTAAGATGGGATTCTTTAGGTGAATTCTTAGCACTTCAGGCTTCTTTAGAGCATTTGGCACAAACTCAGGGAATACAAAATCTCAGGTTCTGGCTGATGCATTAGATGAGGCAAATGCAAAATTCTTAGCTACAGATAAGTCTCCTGCCAGAAAAGTAGGTCAGATTGATAACAGAGGTTCTCACTTCTACCTGGCCATGTACTGGGCTGAGGCGTTAGCTAACCAGACTGCTGATACTGAATTGGCAGCTCAGTTTGCTCCGGTTGCACAGGCAATGAAGGAAAATGAAGAGGTAATCAATGCTGAATTAATTGGTGCTCAGGGTAAACCTCAGAATATTGACGGTTACTACAAAACTGATACTTATAAAACGTATGAAGCGATGAGACCAAGTACAGTTTTAAATGAAATCATTGACGGAATCTAATTTTTAGAAACTAAATCAATTATACAAAACCCTGCAAATTGCAGGGTTTTTCATTTTAAAAATCTTGTTTTCAGTATTTTGGAAACATTTTTGTATATTTCTTTTTCATAATTTAAAAAAACACAGATATGAAAGCCATTCATTTTATTTTACTATTGCTCTTATTCAGCAGCTGTTCTTCTGCCCAGTACTTTAAAGTAATAGAAGCAACTCATACAATTGCTATTGGAGGGTTACAGGGAGCAAGATCAGAAAATTTCAATATCATGATCAAAGACAATCCCCAGCTTGATATCAAATACCTTTTGGTGGGAGATACTGAAATAGTCTTAAAAAAGAAAATAAGAATGGCATTACCTATCTGCAAGGAGTATATTTTCCCGAAAGCCAGGAATACCCTACTATAAATGAAAAAAATGGAGATACAGTCTCTGCACCTGGGAAAAATTTTGATCTGAATAATGTCTATCTTGTATCTGAAAATGTAAAAACCAAGAAAACAATACAACAAAAAATAAAAATTCTCAATAAAAAAACTCAAATACAGATAAATAAACAATTTTTACCTCAATAAATTAAAAATTATATCACAAATGTCTTTTTAATCATAAAAATTCATATTTTTACGCATCAAAAAAACATTTATGAAATTAAAATCAATTTTCGGAATAGGGCTTACTGTAGCCTCATTGTATTTTAATGCTCAACAGCATCCTAAAGGCAAAGAAAATCCAGATACAAAAGTAAATAAGAAATATCTGAAACATATTCAGGATATTACAACTGCTTATCAGAAAAATGTAAAATTTGCCAGGAACACCATCAGAAACCACCTGATGAATATTACCTGCAGGATTTTATCGCTACCATGGATCCTGAAACCGGAACAGTGAATAACCAACGCTATGTAGATCTTGAAAAAACGTAGAAAGTGGAAAGTTTCAACCGCAAACTGATCTTAAACTATTCAATGGCGCTAAAGGAAATGGAGGCACTGCCAATAAAAGCATCACTAATCTTTGGGTAGAGAGAGGTCCTTATGCTGTAGGAGGAAGAGTGAGAGGTATTATGTTTGATCCGAATGACTCTACCGGTAAAAAGTATGGGCAGGTGGAGTTTCCGGCGGATTATGGTACAATAACGATATCAGCGATGCCAATTCTGAATGGACACTGGTAGATGCTTTCTGGTCCAACACTACTGTATCTTGTATTACTTCAGATCCTAATAATCCGCAGATTTTTTACGTGGGAACAGGTGAAGTGGAAACCGGAGACTTCAGTGGGCTGGGCATCTGGAAAACAACCAATGGCGGAGCTACCTGGCAGCAGGTTTTCAATTTGGAAAACGGTTATACTTCCGGAGTAAAGAGAGGAATGTACAATGTTCCTGCTATAAAAGTAGTGAACAATAACGGGGTTTCAGAAGTGTATGCCGGAGTTGCAGGGACGTATTTCGCAGAGACAGCTACGTTTGCCGGTTTATATGAAGCCGGTTTGTATAAATCTACTGATGGTACCAATTTTACGTTGGTCAACAGCTTACTTTCCACAGCTACCCGTGGCTATGACATACAGGATATAGAAGTAGGTGCAGACAATTCTATCTGGGTAGCTACAAGGCAAAGCCGCTTCACCGGATCTGCTTCCGGGGAAGAATTTTCAAATCTACAGATCATGGTGCTACTTTCACGAATGTTTATAACGTAGGAAACAACAGTTCAAGGGTTATGGTAGAGGTTTCCAGTACCAATCCTTTGAAGGCTTACGCCCTGATGCAGGGAGCAACAAGTGCTGAACCTGTAAGAATTGCAAAACTACAGACGGCGGTACTACATGGATCTCCACCGACGTAGCAGGATCTGGAATTACACTGCCTAATCCTGTGGACACGTCACAACCTGACAATGATTTTACCCGAGGACAGGCCTTTTATGATCTGGTTATTGAAACCGATCCTGATAATGATGAACATGTATATGTAGGAGGAGTAGATTCTTATAAAAGTACAGACGGAGGTGCTACCTGGACCCAGTACACCAAATGGTCCAATAACAATGTGATGGGAAGTACCAGCATTTCCCTGGTGCATGCCGATCAGCACGCTCTGGTTTTCAATCCAAAAATACAAGTCAGTTTGTAATGGGGAATGACGGAGGTATTTTCTTTGCTTCGGATAAAAGCAACCTGGCCAATACTACAGCTCTCGGAATGAGAAATAAAAGGTTTAATGTGACTCAATTTTATCACGGAACATTAAATCCTTCTTCCACATTTGCCAATGAAGACATGATTCTAGGGGCTCAGGATAACGGAACAAAAAGACTTTCCGGGGTTGCCTTAGCCAATAACTTCTACAACACTTCGGATGTATATGGTGGAGATGGTGCTTATACGGCCTTCGATGACCAGAATAAGTACTATATCGCATCTTATGTTTACAACTACCATTTTCTTTTCAATCCGCAGGAAGCTATTATCTTTTGGCTGCCGCTCAAAGGGATCCAGGATTATTTATAAACCCTCTTGCTGTAGACAGAAATCTTGACATATCTTACAGCAATGCCAATACATCCAGCTCAACCTCAATTGTACTGAACAGAGTAAGCGGGCTTGCAAGTATACCATTAAGCCTTACGAGAACCCAACTTACTATTGCCAGTGTAGCAGCCGGTGAATTTGTTACAGATATTCTCGCATCTCCTTACACCACTACAAGTAGTACTCTTTTCATTGGACTCTCATCAGGAAAATTATATAAGGTGACCAATGCTGATACTACTCCGGCAACTTCATTAATCAATTATAATTTCGGAGGTTATATTTCTGATGTTAAACTCGGAGCATCTGAAAGTGAGATTATGGTCACTGTTTCCAATTTTAATAAGACCAGTGTATTTTACACTACTGATGCCGGAACAACCTGGGTATCTAAAGAAGGAAATCTTCCGGATATCCCTGTTAAAGCTATATTTATGAACCCAGAAGATAACAATGAAGTGATCCTGGGAACTTATTACGGAGTATGGGGAACTGCAAACTTCCAGTCTTCTTCTCCTACGTGGGCTTTATATTCCGATGGTTTAGGAAAATTTAAGGTAAATCATTTTGATTACCGCCCATCAGATAAGACCATCCTTGCGGTGACGTATGGAAGAGGAGCTTTTACTACGAGAATCAGTAATACAACTTTAGCTACTTCAGAATCACATCATAATCAGTTTAACAACCGTGTATATCCTAATCCTACCAGAGGGCCTATTCATGTAAAACTTGAAAACGGCAAACCGATGGATATAGAGATTTATGATGCCTCCGGAAGGCTGGTTGTGACAAAGAAAAATATCAAATCTGATGAAGAATTCAATATTGAAAACCTTGGCAAAGGAGATTATGTACTGAAAGCTTTACAAAACGGCAGTATGGTATATACTTCGGTGATTATCAGAAAATAATTCTTAAACTTTTACATGAAAGCAGAAAGGTAAGACTATGTTTACCTTTCTGCTTTCTAATATTCAACAGTAAGATTGATGAAAAAAACTATATTATTGCTCTTTCATTATGCTTAATGGGATTTGCCAATGCACAGGAAAAGAGAAAAGCATTGATGAAATAGAGATTCATGCAAGAGCTAAAGTAGCCAAAGAACGGGAAGAATTCAAAAGACACGCACAATCTACAGAGGTTATTTCCGATTATGAAATAAACCGTAACAATCCTGCATTCATGGAACAAAGTCTTGGGACGATGGCCGGCGTTCAGGTTGAAAAAAAAGAACACAACTGGGCGGACAGAGAATTGTAGTAAGAGGATATGGAAACGATCAGAAGTTTAACAATTGGGGAATTAAGATGTACCTCAACAATATTCCTCTTACCGGAGCAGATGGGGTTACCGTTTTAGATGATGTTAATTTCGGGCTTATTAACCGTATAGAGGTTATAAAAGGGCCGGCAGCCACGTTATACGGAGGAGGTTCCGGAGGGGCAGTCAGATTTTATATACAGCCTGAAACCAAAAAGGCACTTCTATCTCCGAGCAGTTCAATACAGGGTCTTTCGGATTGTTTCAAAGTTCAACTTCTGTAACCAACACAGGGGATAATCATTCCATCACAGCCAACTACGGACATATCGGAAGTGACGGATATCGTCCTAACGGTAAAAGCATCAAAAACTTTTATAACATCAATGGAGAGTTTAAATTGAACTCAAAACAGAAGATCACCTTACTTGCTACCCATGGAAATTCCCTGGAACAGGTTTCCGGCCAGATTTCCTATGATGATTATTATAATGGAATCGACAACGGAAATTTCGCCTACATCAGAAGAGGCGCTAAGACAAAATTCGTTACTTCCAGAGTGGGAGTTGGTCATATCTGGCAAATCACCCCGATTTAAAAAACAGTACAACCGTATTCTATACAGGAACTAGCGGCGATAGAATTGCTGCGGGAGCTTATGAAACGTCTTCTTTTTCCAATTACGGGGTAAGATCTGTATTTAATTTCAATAAGGAGTGGGATGATTTTAAAAGTCAGACAGAGTTTGGAATCGAAATACAGCAATCCCAGTCTACCATCACCAATTACCGGTATAAAAGTGTAAAGAGTACTGAACCGCCTATTCTGAGACCTCTTTCTGACGGATCTTATTTTAAAAATATGAATCATCAGAACAACTATTTTGCCGTTGAAAAGTTCACTTATAAACCCTGGGATCTGATGTTCCTTGCGGGGTCAGCATCAATCAGATTGGGTATAACAGAAAAGACCTTCTTGCTCTGCCAGGTTTATTTGCAGCAAGTGTTGATAAAAAGACCTGTCCTTTGATAAAAATTTAAAGCAGTAGCTACTCCTCATTTTGCACTTCAGAAAGTATGGAAAAATCAAATATTTAACCTAAGCTACAGTGAAGGATATAACGCTCCTACTTCTGCCACTGCCTTTATAGCCGGGCTTAATGTGACCAATGACAACCTGGTTGCAGAAAAAGCAAAAATGTGGGATTTCAGTGTACAGGGGTTGATTGAAAATACTTCCATAGATTATCAGTTCTCGCTGTTCAGTATCAATATTACAGATAAACTTACGCAATTAGGTGGCACAATGCCCAATGCAGAAAAAACACCTTATACGTATTGGGCCAATACCGGAAATCAAAAAAACAGAGGATTGGAAATGAGCATAGGATATTCTTACAAACCTGCCCGGTCTTTTGTTTCAAAAATTCAACCTTTTGTCAATTATACTTATAATGATTTTAAATATTCCGATTTCAGTACCTATTTAAAGGAAGATAAGCAACCGGCAAGAGTGAATGTTTATGACAACAAAAATGTAGTGGGTGTACCTAAAACCAAATTATCTGCCGGATTGGATTTTGAAACCCATTTTGGACTATACTGGCAAAACACCTATAATTTTATGGGTGGTGTCTACACCGACTTTGCTAATACCAACAAGGTAAGAAGTTTCGGACTTTTAAACTCAAAAATAGGATATAAACACAGCTTCAACAAATGGGATCTGGATGTTTTTGTCATAGGAAACAACCTGACCAATCAGATCAATTATACGTTCTTATTCTACGGAAACAGCATCAATGATACAGACGCAGATAATCAGTACAATAACGCTTCGGTTTATACCGATGTGAATCCCGGCCCAAGTAAAGCCTACTTCTTTACAGGATTTAATATAAAGTATAATTTTTAATAAAATACAAAAGCTCCTTTTCAGGAGCTTTTGTATTTTAAGGAATTAATTTAAGTTTAGCTAAAAACTATTTTATTGCCTATTTCTTTAATCCTGTTACAAATTCTGATCCCCTCTTACTCCCATCAAACCCGCCCATACAAATAAAGACAGGTATTCTTACTAGCACTATCTATTTGTCTTATATCTAACTCCTGCTACCTAAGATCTTTTACCTGCCACCTCAATTCATAAAACTTTCAGCGATCCATTCAAATGCCGGGTCTTTTATTTTTGTAAAGCCTAATCCTGGCCACGGCAGATGGGAAGCCAATGCTCTGGTTCTGGAATCTGCCAGTTGCTTGAGAAGTTTTTTCTCGAAGCCGTTGCGATATCCAAATCGGTATCTCCGGAAAAGCCCCAGTCAGGATGAGGAAAAAGAATAACATCCGAGTGAATAAGATCTGCAATATATACCAGTTTTTCATTTCCGGAAGACAATGTAGTGACCGTTAAGCCGGGAGTATGCCCGGGAGCCAGCTGAAAGCTGAAATGATTGTAAAGCGTGGTGCTGAGATCATAAAATTTCAGTTTCGGTTCAATGACTTTCAAAATATTCTGAATGGAAGGAATAATCTGCTTAAGAACTTCAGGATGCTTCTTCAAAGCACTGTTATTAAAATCTTCAACGGAAGCATTCCTCCAGAAATCATATTCCACCCTGGAAATAAAAACAGATGCATTGGGAAAAACAGGCTTATTCTGTTTATCAACAATTCCGCCTATATGATCTGGATGAGCGTGGGAAATAAAGACATCGGTAATATCTTTGGGGTAAACCCTGTTTTTTGCAAACTCTTTAACAGAAATCCGGTTCTTTCATCAGCAAATATTCCCATTCCGGTATCCATCAGAATCAGTTTGTCTTTTGTTTTGACAAGCAGAATATTGACCGCCATATCAATATAAGTATCCGGACGAAAGCTATCTTTCAGAATTTTTTCAGTTCAGAAATAGCAGCTCTGGGGGCAAATGAGTTCAGATCTTCTTCGTGAATGTATCCGTCGGTAAGAATAAACAGATCCAGCTCCCCGAGTTTTATTTTTTCACCCCGAAAGGTCTTCCCCATTCTGTTCAGCAACAGTTTTTGTTTCAGCCAACACGGTGGAAAAAGTGATCATGCTTAATGTTCCTGCCAATAATCCGTTTTTTAAAAGTTCTCTTCTGTTCATAACGATAAAGTTCTTAATCACAATAAAAACTGAGTTCCCGCCAAACAGGAACCCCAGTAGTATTATTTTTTAGTTATTGACCAGTTTCATGGAACCTTCATTGTATCTCTCTCCTACATTCGGATACTTTTTAAGAATGGCATCAATAGTATCAAGATCTGATTGGGAAAGTTCAATATTGACTGCCGCAATGTTTTCTTCCAGATATTTGATCCGTTTGGTACCTGGAATAGGGATAATATCATCACCCTGATTCAACACCCAGGCCAACGCAAGCTGAGTACCTTTTACACCTTTTGAAGCGGCAAATTCATTGATTTCATTCGCCAGCTTTGTATTATTTTCAAGGTATTCCTGCTGATAACGGGGTAATGATTTTCTAAAATCATCGTCACCAAGATTCTGTACTTCATTGATATTGGCAAAAGACCTCTCGCCAACGGTGAATAAGGAACCAGAGAAATCCCCAGCTCCCTGATGGTTGGGAGAATCTCCTTTTCTACATCTTTGGTAAGGATTGAATATTCCGACTGTAAAGCTGTAATGGGATGAATTTCATTGGCTTTTCTGATTGATTCTGCTGAAGCTTCAGATAATCCTATATATTTTACTTTTCCAGCCTTTACAAGTTCTGCCATTGCTCCTACCGTCTCTTCTACAGGCACATTCGGGTCAACTCTGTGTGCGTAATAAAGGTCAATAGTATCTATTTTTAATCTTTGAAGGCTTAAGTCTACAGCCTGTCTGATCCATTCCGGTGAGCCGTCAAAATAAGTTCCGGGAGCACCGCTGTGACTTGCCTTGCCGTCTTTAAATCTGAATCCGAATTTGGTAGCAATAAAAATCTTATCCCTGTTCGGAACCAGAACTTTAGAGATCAGCTTTTCGTTTTCCCCATTGGCATACATATCTGCCGTATCCCAGAAGTTGACACCCAGGTCAAGTGCTTTGTGTAACGTATTGATGCTTTCCTGCTCATCTGCCGGGCCGTAAGCAAAGCTCATCCCCATACATCCTAAACCTATGGCAGACAGCTGCTCTCCGGTATTTCCTAATTTTCTAAATTTCATGATGGTATTGATTTTAATTATTTAAGACAAAATTAGAACACCTTCAACTCACCAACGGTATAGAATTCAAACTAAGAATTATAAAATTCAAACAAGGTTTGTCCGGAGCGCATTGGGAGTCTGGCCGGTTTGCTTTTTAAAATAATTGGTAAAATAAGAAGGTTCTTCAAAACCTAATCCATAGGCAATTTCAGCAATATTCCAATCGGTATGCTTCAGTAAGGCATTGGCTTCCTGAATAATTCTTCCCGTAATCTGCTGACTTGTAGTTTTCCCTGTAATTTCCTTTACCGAACGGTTCAGCGAATTAACATGAATGGAAAGACTCTGAGCATAATCATTCGGAGTCTTCAACTTTAAAAACGTATCAGGACTGTCAATAGGAAACTGTCTTTCCAGCAACTCCATAAATAACGAAGCAACTCTTTGTGAGGCATTCTGATAAGGCTCAAAGCTTTCCGCAGGCTGCATCTTCATGGTTTCGTGAATCATCAGATGAAGATAAGCTCTTAGCATATCATATTTATGAATATAATCAGACTGAATCTCAGTCATCATTTTGGTATAAATATCAGAAAGTATTTTCTGCTGATCTTCGTTGACAAAGAAAACCGGAGTCCCCCGATTTTAAAGAGCGGAGAATCCTGAAGATTGCCCAAACGGCTTCCATTATGCAGAAACTGTTCTGTAAACAGGCAAAACCAGCCTTTCTGATCCTCATCATCAGCTTCCCATGAGTAAGGAATAATAGGATTGGAAAATACCAGGGCCGGACGGTCTACACAGATCCATTTATCAGCATAGTGAAGCTTTCCTTTTCCTATGATCAGAGAAACTTTATAATAATCTCTCCTGCTGTACGGACTGATCAGGGAACAAGATTCCCGGGAAAACACATTGAAATGTCCCATCCCATGAGCTCCGCTACACTGAAAAGCCAGGTCAGGAGCATTTCTTTCATAAAAACTTTTGACTGATTCGCTTGATTCCATAGATCAAAGTTATAAAATTCAAACAAATAATAGAGAAAATAATTTAGAGACTGAAGGAAGCTGGAAGAAGAGAATGGAAGTTTATTAAAGCCGTGTAATTAATATTTGAATATTCGAAAGCCGATTTGTAGAAAATTTTATGCAGATGTCATTATTTATAAAAAGTGGCCGACACTAATGCCGGCCACTTAAAAAATTGAATATATAATTTGAATAGTTTTAATCTTTAGTCGTCATGACCATGGCCATGATGCTTATTCTGCTTTTTATAGTATTTTTCTCTTTCTTTATAATACTTTTCCTGTTGTTTACGGTATTTCTTATAATCATTTTTATTTCTTCCGTATACAATCACCGGATTTTGTCCTCTGTAATATTTCTTTTTAAATACCACATATTTTTCTCTTCCCAGAATTCTTTCCAGCTCTGAATACCGGTCATTTCTCCATCTTCCCGGCTCTACCACATATACCCTGTTCCATGTATCATAATCACGGTACCTGTCATTCAGTGCATAAATCTGGTTAGCCTGAGTTGTAGACAATAAAAGATCAGCAACAACAGTTTGCCAGTTCACATCCGAAATACTCCTTCTGTAATCATTATAATAATCTGACTGGGCATAGCTCATACTGAACGTCCCGATCAATAATGCAGTTAACAATAACTTTTTCATTTCACTCCTCTTTAAATTAAACATGATGGTTTAGTCAATTAAAGTGCCAATTATGAATTAAAAATGCTAAGGTTTGTTAAAAAGCATAAACAATTGATTATCTGTAGAATAAATTATATAATCGATTGTTTTTAATGGTATCTAAGTTTTAGAAAACCAAAAATTTACAAAGTCTTTATTTTAAACATTTAAGTGCACTTTGGTAAGCTTAGAATGATACCGGAAAAAAGTACACCCAAGATAATCAAAGATTTTCATACTCGGCTGTATTTATTAAATATAGTTTGGCAGTTGAAGAATATGCGTAATGGCAATAATCGTTTAATGATAAGATCTTTTATCTTTTATCTTTTATCTTTTATCTTTTATCTTTTATCTTTTATAATTATAAATTTCGTTAAGATTCGAGAAAACTGTTATTTCATATTAATTAATTTTGTAATTTTAAAAGGAGAATGCATTTCTCTGTTATATTTTAATCAACCAAATCTGAGTAATTATGGAAAATATAAAGTTTAAAGTAACTCCATATCAGGACGAACTGCAGTTACTTATTGATGGTGAAAAAGCAGGCTATATGTCCATAGAGGTTGACGGAAGGCTGTTGATTGTGTATTACACCAAACTGAACGAAGAACGTGAAGGGAAAGGATATGCCAAGCTGCTGCTGGACGAACTTGTTCGTTATGCAGAAGAGAAAGATCTGCTTGTAGACCCGGAGTGTGATTTTGTACGCCAGCAGTTTGAAAATCACCCCAGAAGGTATAAGGATATCTGGCATGCCTGATTAGTCTTCCCACCAAGCGCTAAACTCCTGATCCGTCAGATTCATATCTACCACCTCTCCTATCATGGGAGTAAGGATATCAAGTCCGTTTTCTTTTCCAAAAGCAGTGATCTTTTGTAAAGGTTCATTCCAGGGATGGAGAGCCAGAGCAAATTTTGCGGCATGTACGGGAATAATATGTTTTGCCTGAATATCAACCGCTGCCTGAATCACATCTTCAGGCATTGCATGAATATACCTCCAGGCATCTCCATACTGTCCGTTTTCAAGAATGGCGTAATCAAAAGGACCATATTGATCACCGATCATTTTAAAATGAGTATCATAACCACTGTCGCCACCCAGAAAAATTTTCCTGGTAGGTGTTATCAGTGCATAGGATGTCCAAAGGGTATCATTCTGCCTGATTCTTCTTCCTGAAAAATGCCTGGCAGGTGTAAAAACGATTTTTATATTATTTTTGAGGTTTATTTCGGCTCCCCATTCTTCCTCAATAAGCTGATCTTCCGTATACCCCCACCTTTCCAGATGCGCTCCTACTCCTAATGGAACAACAGCCATATCTGTTCTGTTTCTGATTGCTTTTACAGTCGGATAATCCAAATGGTCAAAATGGTCATGGGTAATCACAAGATAATCCAGATCCGGAATATCTTCGGGCTTAAAAATATCTGAACCTTTAAATGCTTTATTAAAATATTTAAAAGGAGAACCATATAAACTCAATACCGGATCTATCAGAAATGAAACACCATCAGTCTGAAGGTAATAAGAAGAGTGACCTAACCAGATAAATACATCCTTATTTTTATCGATGCTCCTGAGGTCTGTATGAGCAGAAGGAATTGCTTTGAGAGGCTTCAGTAAAGGATCTTTTTTACCCAAAAAGAAATCGTAGGTTACTTTCGACATCTTATATCCTTCGGCAATAGAAGGAGTGTAACTGATATTCTGAAACTGTTTTTTTCTGTATAATTTTGATTGTCGGATACGCTTCAGTCGTTTCCCCTTAGGCACTGCACCAAATGCTTTCATATTGATGACAATAAAAAGGTTGCAGTCAAAATAACAACACAGGTAATAATCCAGTAAATCATTTGTAAAAAATAAGCTTCAAAGGTATTGACTTTTGTTTTGAAATGAAAATACGGATAGTTTGGCTACATTTTTTTAACTAAATTTATCATGTTTTTCAGAAAATTTATCATTCATTTAAGTGATGATTAATTTAAAACTTTCTATTTTAGCAGCTTAAAAACTCAAAGTACATTGAAAAATTATTCGGTAATATTTCTTCTCGCTATGCTTTCGTCATGTGCATCTATAAAAAGACACAACGAACAGCGGGCTTCATGTATTTCTCCGGAGCAGCTTAAAGAGGATGTAGACTATGCCTATTCCAAGCTGAAGCAAATGCACCCTCAATTGTACTGGTACATTCCCAAGCAGGAATTGGAACACAAGTTTGACAGCCTTAAACAAACCCTGAATGAGCCGCTTACCCCTCCAGTTTTATTTCAAATTACAGCCGGTAATAGCAGGAATCCGTGAAGGACATCTTTCTTTAAGAATTCCCAGAAAGAAATTTACCAAAAGGAAATTAAGAAATTTGAACACCAGAAGGGACTTTTCAGCCGTTTTGAATATTATGTAGACGGTGACAGAATGTATATTGTTCAGAACCCTGACTCTATTGAAAATATAAAACCCGGTACTGAAATCTTATCCATCAACCAGGTTCCGATTTCGGATTACATCAAAAATACCGCAGCCTGATCAGCAGTGATGGCTACAATACTACTTTTCAGCCTTATTTTTTAAAGGATCTTTTTTAATTTTTATACTGCAGAAAACGGACTTGCCAGCCAGGTAACGCTTACCACTCTTTATAATGGGGAAAAACATACTTATACTTTAACCCGGGAATCCAAATCAAATACGGATCTTGAAAAAGATAAGGAAATGCAAAAAGGACTGCCGAAAAGAAACTGAATGACTATGTTGCTGCCAGCAATTCTTACAACCGGAGTTTCAAATTCCTGGATAAAGACAGTACAATAGCTTATATAAAGGTAAAAAGTTTCTCCAGGGAATATTCTGATGAGTTTTATAAGAAGACATTTTCTAAGATCAAAAATGCAGAGTCAAAGTATCTGATTATAGATGTACGGAATAACTACGGTGGTTCTCTGTACGAGATCAATAATCTGTACTCTTACCTCACGGATAAACCATTTACACTGATCAAACCATCTCAGGTCACATCCAGAGATATTCCTTTAAGAACCAATTATTTCAGAAAAAGCGGTCCTTTTGAGTATGCTCTTAAAAGTATTGCCTACCCCAGTTACTTTTTTGCCCAGGCTTTCAGCACTTACAAAAAAGATGGGAAAGTTTTCTACAAAATGAAAGCTGATAAACCTACTAAACCCAGCAAAAATGCTTTTCATGGTAAAGTTTTTGTCCTGATCAACGGCGGCAGCTTTTCTGCATCTTCTATCATTACCGCTAAACTAAAGAATGATAAAAGAGCAACTCTTGTAGGAGAAGAAACCGGAGGGGCAAATGACGGAACGGTAGCCGGATTTTATTCTTATCAGAAGCTTCCCAACTCAGAAATCCGTTTTCCTATCGGATTGCTTCTTGTGCAGCCAAATATTGATTTTTCAGATTCAAAAAAGGGGTAATCCCTGATATCGTTATACATGAAAGTATGCAGGACATTATTGATAAAAAAGATCCACAGCTGGATTGGATCAGGAATGAGATTTCTAAGGAAAATAAAGAATAAGCAGGTTTATAGAGATGGTAAACAGTTTTACAAATTATGGATATAAACTAGTTTCGGCGGGCTTTCAGCCCGCCGAAACTAGTTCTTCAACTCTTCAAGCAGCCTTTCAATATGGTGAATATATCTTCCATAGTAACGGTGGAACCAGAATTTACCGGAAAGATACAACAGAAATAGTCCTCCGATCACTGTACCAATGAGTATAATCGCAATTTTAATTTCACTCAGGGGTTCAGGCCATGGGATAAACTCAAGAACAATCAGGATTTCGCACACCAGAAACGGGGCAAAGCTGATATAATAGGACAGATAATATTGTTTATTAAGATTGAGCTGCATGATCAGGTCTTTCAGCGAATCATAGGTTTTGGGGACAGGATTACTGATCTCATTGTATAGCTTAAAAAACTTATTATAAAAGAAGACGGTAACAATGAGCATGGATGCTATCAAAACCGTAATATACAATTGGAGTTTGAAAGGCCGGCAAACAGAACAGACCATGAAGGCAAAAACAAAGATTCCTATGATCCACCAGAACTCCATGCGCATATTTTTACGTATTTTTTCCAGGGGAGGTTGATTTTATTTCTTTGCTCTATATTTATTTCCGGAGTTTCTTCCGCAATATCTTCGTTCCAGGTATTTTTCAATTCATCGATATTCATTGGATTACTGATTTAAATGTTGTTTTACTTTATTTTGGCTTAAGATATCTTTTAATTTATTTTTGGCCCGGTTCATTTTTACTCTTGCATTCCCTTCCGAAATCCCCATTTCATCGGCAATCTGTTTTCCGGAAAAATCTTCCAGATAATAGAATATGAACGCTTTATCAATCGGATTAAGCTGATGAATAGCCTGATACATTTCAATCAGTTTTTCTTCTTTCTGATCGTCATAGTCTTCCTGTTCCAACGCATACCTGGAAAAATCTTCATTGGCAATAAAGCTTCTTCTTTTTCAGATTTAAGGAAGATCAGGGCGGTATTTAAAGCGATTCTGTATAACCAGGTGGAAAACTCACTTTGTCCTCTGAAACCTGGGTAGGCTTTCCAGAGCTGATAGGTAATTTCCTGAAAAAGATCATTACGGTCATCTTCTTCAGACATGTACATTTTAGAAATCTTAAAAATGATTCCTTTATGTTTTTCAATCTTACTTATAAACTCTTGTTCTAATGAGGTCATAGCTTGTTACTCTATAGAGTTAGTTTACGTTCAAAAAAAATGTTACAGCCAATTTAAAAAAAAAAAACCCGACAGAAATACTGCCAGGCTCTCATCGTGTGTTTTTTAGCTTCTACTATTTTTAGGATAGCATTTGTACGAAATAATTTTGTGGATTTTTATTCTTAACAACTGATTGTAATATTACCACAGTACAATCAATCTTCTATTCTAATTTTCGTAGTTAGTAGAAAAAAAGTGAAAATGTTACATTCTTTTTATAAAAAAATCGACAAAAAAATTTCTGCCGGTATATTTTATATATCATCCGTCTCCGATTGATTTAAAAATGTAAGGGTATATAGAAAATCTGTCAGTATCATCAGAAAAAGTGCAATACCTGATATTGACAGGACAACTTAGTTCAATCTGTTTAAAGCCCTTTGTAAAGTAATTGCATCAATGAAGTTTAATTTAATCCCGATAATAATGAAGATCAGAAGAATCAGGGTAAGGAAAGCAATGATGAAAAAATACATCAGTACAAACCATAAAACAGTGTTCAGAATATTTCCGCTGACACCTAATTTGTTCATAAAAATTTCTGAGACCGCTCAAACCATGTTATTTTCTTTTTGACGTCAGAATCTGCCGGTTCAATACCGTTAAGCTCATCTACAAGGCGTACCACGTCATCAATGTATCTTCCGTACATATAATAAATCCAATACCTGATCATAAAAATACTAACCCTACAGTGATCAGAAGACTGATCCCGAAAATAGCAAGATTGTATTCCATATCAAAATGAAAACTGATCTTGATCAAAGATAAAAGAAAGCCTAGCGGAATATAGGTAATATAATATGAAATGTAAATTTCTTTCGATATAAGAAGCTGGGTTTTCAGATTAAACAGATCATAGTTCGTATTAATACTGTTCTTCCGGAGTAATTTATAAAGTTTCAGAAATCTTGAATAGAAATACATCATAAAAGCAATTGTCAGAATGGTGACAAACGTAGATATAATTCTGATATTCGAATCGGTAGATGCAAACGGAAAATTGGTTAAAAGCAATGGTAATGTGACAATCATCAGCCAGAACTCAGTTTTCATATTGATTTTCAGCATCTGAAGCGGGAATGTATTTCACGTTGCTTTTCCAGGGAAATCTCAGGCAGCTCCTGGCCTGTATCTTTATTCCAAAGTTCTTTAAAATTTTCTAGTTCCATTATTGTGTTTTAATTTGTGTTTGCTTTTTGTTGTTTCACAATGATCTCCTTTAGCTTTTCTTTTGCTCTTTTAAGCTTTACCCTTGCATTCACCTCAGTAATTCCTAACTGAACAGCAATTTTTCCCGGGAAAGTCTTCCAGGAAGAAAAAAATCAGGGCTTTATCAATGGGGCTCAATTGATGAATTGCGTCAAACATCAGCTTCATGTTTTTATCATCCGTATCATTGTAAGGTTCCTGTGCAGTACTCAATCCGTCAATATCCTGATTCCTGATAAAACTACGTTTTTTTCGCTTCGCAGAAAGACAATTGCAGTATTGAGTGCAGTACGGTACAACCATGTAGAGAAATCACTTCTCTTTTGAAAATCACCGTATGACTTCCAGGCCTGGTAAATGATCTCCTGATAGAGGTCATTCTGATCATCTTTATTATCCATATACATTTTAGAGATCTTGAAAACAACACCTTTGTGCTTTTCAATTTTCTCTAAAAATTCTTTTTCCAGTGAAGACATGGGGTATACACTAATCCTTTAGTAATATTTACAAAAACATTACCTTATTTATAAAAAGTATCAATCTTAAGGTATAAATTTAATAAATCCCTAAAAAACAAAGAAGTTTATTAGGATTTTTATTTTATGTTAAATACACTATGGATGGGTATTAAAAAATATAATCGGTACTTAAAAAGTTGGAATCATGTTCTCTGACGATGGTATTTAATAGTGTTTTGTTGATTCCGTCAGCTTTGCAGCCACCAAAGATCTGATGGAAAATGAACGGAGTGCATCAAAAACAGAAAGTGTGCCTTCTGCACTGTCTTTGCGGCCGGTGAACGGAAATACATCCGGGCCACGCTGAGCCTGGCAGTTGATATTCACACGGCTTACAAGATTCACAAACGGATCGATCAATCTGGCTACTTCCTGCGGATCTTCACTGAAAATACTCACCTGCATTCCGTGGGATGCATTGACCTGATAGTCTATCGGCTCTTCAATATCTTCAAACGGAACAACAGGAATTACCGGCCCAAACTGTTCCTCATGATACAGTTTCATCTCATTGTTTACCGGATACACTACAGCCGGGAACACGAAAGACTCTTCCGTATACCTCCGTTTTTATTCAGTACTGCAGCTCCTTTCGCCAGTGCATCTTCAATACATTCTTTTAAATAAGGAGGTTTATTCACTTCCGGAAGCGGAGTTACTTTCACATCTTTTTCCCATGGCAGTCCTCCTTTAAGGGCAGAGACAGCAGCACTCAGCTTTTCTGTAAATTCTAAAGCAATTTCTTTCTGTACAAATATCAGTTTCAAAGCTGTACAACGCTGACCGTTAAAAGAAAGCGATCCCAGAATACATTCACTTACCGCCACATCCAGGTTGGCATTTTTGTGACAATGGCTGCATTTTTGGCGTCCAGGCTCAGGATTGCCCGTAAGCGGTTTACTTTCGGATGCAGCTTCTTCAATCCATTGGCAACTTTACTGGACCCGATAAAGGCCAGTACATTCACTTTTCCGCTTTCCATGATCGGAGTGATAATTTCCGAACCTTTTCCATACAGCGTATTTACAGTTCCTTTGGGAAAAGCTTCTTTGAAGGCATTCAACAAAGGATAATGTGCCAATACTCCGTGTTTAGGAAGTTTAAACAAAATGGTATTTCCCATGATGAGCGCAGGGATCAGTGTGGTAAAAATCTCATTCAAAGGATAGTTGAATGGTCCCATACTCAGCACCACCCCAAGCGGAGCTCTTCTGATCTGTGCAATGGTACCTTCTGCCTGCTGGAAACGGGAAGACTCTCTGTCCAGATCTTTTAAAGCATCAATGGTCTGATTGATATAATCTACTGTACGGTCAAATTCTTTTGTAGAATCTGCCAGTGTTTTACCAATTTCCCACATCAGCAGCTTAATGATCAGGTCACGCTCCCGGATCATCAGGTACACAAATTTCTGCATACATTTTATTCTTCCTTCCACAGACATGGTGGGCCATTCTCCCAGGCCATTGTCATAAGCTTTCACACATGCTTCCAGAACTTCCATCGCTTCTTCCGGGCCAATATTCGGAATGCTTCCCAATAATTTTCTCTCAATCCGTTTTGTGTAGGAATGCATACCGGAGAATAGATATTCTGAGTTTCTCCTTTCCATTCTACCAGCTCGCCATTGAGAAGATATACCTTCTGATGGATTTCCGGAACTTTGAATTCTTCAGGAATTTCGTTTTCGCTTTTAAAAATATCATGAAATGATGCTGTATTTTCTGAACTCATAAGTTTTTCTGTTTTTTTATATAATAAGACTGATCAGGATTTGATTATATAAAGGTAGATGTAAAATAGATGGAATGAAACAGCCTGTTAATAGATTTATTCTATTTAAACAAAAATTAACCCCAGCTCCTGAAAAAAAATAATTTTGTTTAAAAATAAATTTTCATGTTTTCAAAACTAGTTTTCAGTACACTATTATTCTTTTCTGCAACGGCTTTCGCCCAAAATACCAAAGCCCCCAATACGGTTTTGATGCGGGGAGAACCAGTACGTACTTATTCCCATTTACCGGCGATCAATAAACCGGCCCCTAAATTTACCCTTACAGACGTCAATATGAATGATCAGACCCTGGATTCCTACAAAGGCAGATATGTCATCCTGAATATCTTTCCAAGTGTAGATACAGGAGTTTGCTCAGCCTCTGTACATCATTTCAATGAAGAGGCAGGCAACCTTCCCAATACGGTGGTACTTTGTATTTCCAAAGATTTACCATTTGCCCAGAAAAGGTTCTGTGGTGCAGAAGGGATCAAAAATGTAGTGATGCTTTCAGATTTCCGATCCGATTTCGGGTGGAACTATGGGGTGGAAATGATAGATTCATCCATGAAAGGGCTGCTGAGCAGAGCTGTTGTTGTCATAGATCCTTCAGGAAAAATAATCTATGAGGAACAGGTTCCGGATATTTCACAGGAACCGAATTATGATGCGGCTATTGCAGCGGTGAAATCATAGGTTTTTGTTTTAAAATATTTTAATAGCTCCGGCGATCTTTGATCGCCGGAGCTATTTTATGACAAACTGAAAAATCAGCAAATATCATTTCAAAATACCTGAGCAATCATAAAAATGTCAAAACCTGCCGATCGGCAGGTTTTGATTCTTAATTCTCAACGTTTTCCGATGATGCGGTTATCTTTTCTTTTTGGTTGTCACTATAATAGCTCCGTTTTTACCTGCTTTACCGTATTGTCGCATTGCCTCTTTAGAGGAAAGCGTATTGATTGTTTTTATATCTTCAGATTTTAATGCCTTTAACTTATCTTCTGAAACCCTCTTGCCATTCAACACAACCATAGCTCTTTCTGGCGGTTTTGAAACTGAAGCTCCTATCCTGAATGATTCACTTCTATAAACTGTTTCATCAACTGCAACTTTACCTGTTATCCTTGGAAGTTCTGTAGTTTTTATCTCCTGTGGTTTAGCTTCCTGTGCATTGACAGTCCCTAAAGCTCCACCGGCAATCAGCAATCCCATTGCCAGCTTGCCTGTAAGTGAAAGGTTCAGATTTCGTCCCAACTGATCTTCCCGGAATCTTCCACATATATTTTGGCCTGAACCCAAGCTATTGATGAGTTCTTCGTCTGAGGAGGCAGTAAAATCGTGGACCGTTTTAGAACATACACTGCAGAATTTTCCTCTTTCATCTTCTGTCATATTTTCCCAGTTCTCATGACAGGGTTTTGGTATTATAATTTTCATAGGATCTCTTTTACTTATAAAGATGCTCCCGGGATGAAAAAGGTTGGAAAGACGTTTGCATCCCCTTGCAATTTCCTATAACTGATAACCAACAACCAATAAAATGTTCCATTTTTTTATTATTCATATCCCTTTCAAAATTGATTGTTTTTTTTTGGGTAATATTTTGCATATTTGTAGAAAATACGGGTCATGCAAAAGAAAAACTACGCAGCGTAAGAAAAAGAAAAGGCTTCACTCAGCAGCAGGTTGCTGATTTCATTGCTACAGATGTCTCTAACTACAGCAGAAAAGAAAGCGGAGATGTGGCTATAAGAAAAGAAGAATGGGAAAAACTTGCCCATTTCCTGGAAGTTCCTTTAGAGGAAATCTATGAAGAAGAGGAAGCTAAACAGGTTAATCATTTTGAAAATAATACTAATAGCAATAATATTGGAACCTTAAGTAATAATGAAATTGGAACAGTAAGTGGAAATTATTACTGTAATATTCCCGAATTTCTTCTGGAAAATCAGAGAGACTTTATAGAGCATCTGAAAAGGAAAACCAAAGGTTGCAGGAAGAAATAAAAACTTTTAAGAAGAGATAAAAAAACTCAGCAATGTGCTGAGTTTTTTATGTTATGGTTGGAAATCGCAAAGACGCAAGTAATATAAAGAAACACCGCTTTAAGGCGCAAAGATTTTATCTCCGATAAAATTGAACACTGAAAAACAAGCAGAATTTTTCTATTTGTCATCATTATTGGGTGTCAATTCTACAAAATATCTATCTTTATCACCATGATTTTTTGGAGCTGAAGCTAAAATCAAAAGAGCTTCCTTCCCTATATTAGTAATTTGTGTACCCAATTGGGTTTTATTGAAAATGTATCTCCTTTTTCTACATTTTGAGCATATTGGTTTAATACTTCTCTATTTTTAAATTCACCAGTAATAATTCTTCCCTGCCCTTTCAGAATATAATAGATCTCAATTTTTTCTTTATGATAATGGGCTGGTAATGTTTTATTGGGTTGGAGTTCAATCATAAAAAGGCATTATCATCATTCCCGGTGAGAAAAACCACTTTTTGATTTATTTCCTGATCCTCTATACAACTTTGAAGCAGTTGCTCTGTATGCACAATTTCTACCATTTTATATATGATTAAAGTTTTGCAGTTCACCATTACCAAATGACCAGTTTTCTTTGGAGGTTTCAAGTAAAGTGATAATAATGTTCTGTGGGTTGATGCCCGTAGAAACCGAAATTCCTTCGGTAATGCTCTTATACAGTTTCTGCTTTCGCTCTCTGGGTCTGCCAGCTGCAGCCACGATCTGAATAAATATAATTCCTGCGTCATGTTTCATCCCCAAATATTCGTCCGGAAAAAAGATTTGGGACGAATTTATCCGCTCAATAATATGAAAGTAATCATCTTGCGGAACATTAAATTCTTGGGTCATTGCATTATGAAGTGACCTTGAAATTCTTTCACACACTTCCTGAGAGTAACTCTCTGATAAAGTAATTCTGATTAAAGGCATTGTATTATGTTATTTTGTTACAATACAAAAATCAGCAGGAAAAATCATTTATGACCTTGATGTAGATCAAGACTTTTAATTCGGGATAAAGTCTCAGGACGAATTTTAAGATACGATGCTATAAGATGCTGTGGAAAATCCTGTTCGAGGCGAGGCCTATTCTGCATCAATGCCAGATAACGTTCTCTTGCTTTTAGCTTAATCAATGAGGTTTCTTTAAAACATTTATTGGTAAACAGTTCATCTGAAATCTCTTTGAAGATTAAAGCCCATTCCTGATACTGCATAAGTTCCCTGTAAACGCTCTTTTCAACTGCATAAATTTCTGCATCTGAATAGGCCTTTATATAAGCAGGTGACGGAATTTCATATAAAAAACTTCTATAGGATGTGATGACAGACTGCTTACTATACAGTTCATTCACCAGCGTATTCGCATCGGAATCTTCAAAATAAGAATATAAAGTGCCGCTTTTTACAATACCAATATATCTGCAGATATCATCCTCTTTTACAAAATGATCATCCCGCTTTATTGTAATGATTGTACTGATACGTATGAGTTTTTGTAAAGTTTCAGGTGACAACATATCTTATAAAATATAGGTACAATTTATTAAAAAATTAGATTTTTTCAGAAGAGGTTTCAAAATTTCTGAGGAATTGTAAATTTCGGCTGAAGCCATTTGCTTTATTATCAAAGAAAACAGGCTAAAGCCCGTTTCTATTGTTGCTAGATTCTATCAGCACCGCTCCATCTTTTAAAATCATATACTCCTGTCCTACTTCCTCTGAAATATCTTTCAAATCCTGATCATCAAATACCTGAGGAACATAAAATTTCTCATGAACAAACAATCCGTAATGGATGGGTATCAGCTTTCTGGCATGCAGAAGATGAGCTGCAGCAAAAGCTTCTTTGAGATTGAGGGAAGCTGGAACAGGACTATATTCAAGGCCTATGATTTCAAAATTGACAACGACTCCGTTCACCGGTAAAAATGCATAATCGATATTCTCGTTTTCTTTTCCCAACTTCCAGAACTGATTATGCCAGATGGTATCTCCACCATGGAAGATCTTTGTTTTTCCATCATCTACAATCCAGGAAGACTGTATTTCCCCCACTCCATCCATGGCAAATGCAGGTTTGAAAGTGATATTGTTTTCTGTAAAGGTTTCATTAAGATCAAGAACAATGATCTCCACCTCACCCAAAATTTTTCTTACCACAGCTTCAAGCCCTTTGTATACAATCAGCTTTCCGCCTTTCTTTAAACATTTCCGGATGACTCCTTTATCAAAATGATCGAGATGCATATGCGTAAACAGAATGTAATCTGCCTGTACATGATCTGAAAACTCTATAAGATTCTCTACGGCATCACCTAAAACGGGTTTATAGTAAGAGTAATCTTCTACAGCATCTATTAAGATCGTTTTATTTTGTGAAGTAAGCTTAAGGCCCGCCCAGTTTAATTTCTGTATTTCCATAATTCTTTTTTCAGCAAAGGAAAAGACTTTTGGAGGGTCAGTCAATAAACATAAGATAATTAATGAGAATGTTTTGAGGATGGGAGCCGGAGGATGGAAGATGAAAGTTGATTATTTCTCTACAGTTTCTATTGTCTTTTCTTTGAATTAAAAAGATTTATAAACGCAAAATTTTTATTTATTAACTGCAGATTCTAAGGGGCAAAGAAGGCGGCAAAGCTGTTGTCTAAGCTAATGGTAAAAGTACGCTTCATCAAATCGATTGAAAATCGAGCCATCATTTGCTCGCTTAAAATAATGTGGATTTAAAATTGAAACTTTGTTTTTTAAAAAACTCAGCAAGATAATATAGTCTTAGTAACTTCTTTTATTATCTTCAAATTTCCAGCTTCTTACAAAATTCTTTTTCTTATTCTGCTTAAAGAGATAGGCGTAATCCCGATATAAGAGGCAAGGTATTTCAGTGGAATATTTTGAATGTAATGGGGTTTGTTCTTCAGAAGGTATTCATAGAGATCCTGCGGAGTGTTTTTCAGCAGGAGCATTTCCCTTTCATCGCTGCATTGAGCTTTCTGCTCAGATAGTAGTTCTGCACGAAACGGCAGTGCGGGTTTACAGCGAACAGATTTTTCACCTCATCCAGAGTGATTTCCCACGCCAGACCTTTATTGATAGACTCGTAAACGGTATCGGAGCTTTTTTCTTCAACGGTAAAAATATCTCCGGGAAAATAGAATTCTGCACAGATTTCAGTATCAATATCCGATGTGCTGTTGATATAATATTTACGGACAAGCCCATCCTCAAGAAGATAGGCTTTATGATCCGTAAATATATTTTTCTTTGGAAATTCAACCTCAGCAAACTTCTCCCATACAGGATCATCATCCTCTACATTGAGATGCGAAAACATTTTTTTGTTGATCGTTGCCAAAGCTGATTTTTATGAATTACAGTAAATTTTCATCTACAAGGTTCGGAAGGGTCACTTTTAAATTCGGTTCTGCCTCCATTGCTCTTTTGATCGCAAAGATAGCGCCTTCATTTCTTGCCCAGCTTCTTCTTGAGATTCCGTTGTTTACATCCCAGAACAGCATAGACTTCAGTCTTCTGTCGGCATCATCACTTCCGTCCAGCAACATCCCGAAACCACCGTTGATCACTTCTCCCCAGCCTACTCCGCCTCCATTATGGATGGAAACCCAGGTTGCCCCACGGAAACTGTCACCGATCACATTGTGAATGGCCATATCTGCTGTAAATCTTGACCCGTCATAGATATTGGACGTTTCCCTGTAAGGAGAATCCGTACCCGAAACATCATGATGGTCTCTTCCCAATACTACAGGACCAATTTCTCCATTTTTAATGGCTTTGTTGAAAGCTTCTGCAATCTTCATTCTTCCCTCTGCATCAGCATAAAGGATTCTCGCCTGCGAACCTACTACAAGTTTGTTTTCCTGTGCTCCTTTGATCCATTGGATATTATCTTTCATCTGCTGCTGAATTTCTTCAGGCGAGCTTTTGATCATCTCTTCCAGTACAGCGCATGCGATATCATCAGTTTTCTTCAGATCTTCCGGTGTTCCGCTTGTACACACCCAACGGAAGGGCCCAAAGCCATAATCAAAACACATAGGCCCCATAATATCCTGAACATAGCTTGGATATTTGAACTCCCTGCCCAAAGTAGGATTGTCTGCCATTACATCAGCTCCCGCTCTGGAAGCTTCCAGTAAGAAAGCATTCCCATAGTCGAAGAAATAGGTCCCTTTTTCTGTATGCCTGTTGATTGCTGCAGCGTGTCTTCTTAAAGTTTCCTGAACTTTTTCTTTAAATAGCTCAGGATCTTCAGACATCATTTTATTAGATTCCTCAAAACTCTGGCCTACAGGATAATATCCACCAGCCCAAGGGTTGTGAAGTGAAGTCTGGTCTGAACCGATATCAATTCTCAGGTCTTCCTGATCAAATTTCTCCCAAACATCAACAATATTTCCAAGGTAAGCCAAAGAAACCGTTTCTTTATTTTCCTGTGCTTCCCTTACTCTCTTTACCAGTGCATCAAGGTCTTCATGGATCTCATTCACCCACTTCTGGTCGTGACGGATCTTTGTTATTTTTGGATTTACTTCCGCACATACGGTAACACAACCTGCAATATTTCCTGCTTTTGGCTGGGCACCACTCATCCCTCCTAATCCTGAGGTTACAAAAAGGCCTCCTTTCGGTTCTTTTTAATCTTCCTGAAGGCATTTAAAGCTGTAATTGTTGTTCCATGAACAATTCCCTGAGGGCCAATATACATATAGCTTCCCTGTCATCTGCCCATACTGGGTTACTCCAAGCGCATTGAATTTTTCCCAATCATCCGGTTTTGAGTAATTTGGAATCATCATACCGTTGGTTACCACTACTCTCGGAGCATCTTTATGTGAAGGAAACAGACCCATCGGGTGCCCTGAATACATTACCAGTGTCTGTTCATCACTCATTTCAGACAGATACTTCATCGTCAGGAGATACTGTGCCCAGTTGGAGAATACGGCACCATTTCCACCGTAAGTAATCAATTCATGAGGATGCTGCGCTACTGCATAATCCAGATTGTTCTGGATCATCAGCATAATTGCTTTAGCCTGTTCAGATTTTCCCGGATAGTCGGTGATTGGTCTTGCCTTCATTTCATAATCCGGACGGAAACGATACATATAAATTCTTCCGTAGTCTTCCAGTTCCTGCTTAAATTCAGGAATCAGCTCTGCATGAAATTTAGGATCGAAATAACGTAAAGCATTCTTCAATGCCAGTTTTTTTCTTCTTCTCCTAAAATCTCTTTACGCTTCGGAGCATGGTTGATATTTGTTTCATATGGCTTAGGCTGTGGCAGCTGTTGAGGGATCCCCTGTTGAATTTGTTCCTGAAATGTCATATTGCTATTTAAAGTTCTATGTTTTAAACAATGTTTGAAGTTTTAAAGATATTCAAATTATAAAATCCCTGCAACAAAAAGGAATGAAAGGTGAAAAGCAAAAAGAAAATAAACGTTGACAATATCAAACCCCGATTGATTGATTGATTGATTGATTGATTGATTGATTGATTGATTGATTGATTGATTGATGTGTATATAAAGAATAACGATCATTAATTTTTAATCCTATATTTGAAAACACGCACTTTAATTCCCCTCCTCCGGAGGGTGGATTTCAAAATTTAAAAAATTTTGAAAGACGGGGTGGTTAAACACAATACAATGAAAGAAATACTCACTACCATCAATGGGATTCCCATTCATAGGAATTTTGTTGAAAACCTTCCCTACACTCCTTACCTGAAAGCACTTCTGAAACAAAAACGTAAAGCCAGGATTTTAGGTGAAGTGATCTTCTGGAAAAAGTCCGGGCAAAAACTTTTCACCATATTGATTTTGACAGACAAAGGATCATCGGTAACTATATTGTTGATTTTTATGTGAAAGCTTTAGGTCTTATTATTGAAATTGACGGCGCCAGTCATGATGAAAAGGATGTTTATGACAGGGCTCGGCAACAATATCTGGAATCCTTAGGATTATTGGTTTTCAGAATCAGTGATTTTGATGTAAAGAATAATTTGAATCGGGTAATGAGAGAATTGGAGGACTTTATTGTGTTACATTATAGAACCACCCCGTCTTCAAAAATTTAAACAATTTTTGAATCCACCCCTCCGGAGGAGGGGAATTTCTCCGTACAAAATAAGTTGTTAAATTCAATAAAAAACCTTACTAAAAATCAGTAAGGTTTGTATAGCAAGTATTTAATTGTTTATGTCAGGACATCATCATTTTCTTCTTCGTGATCGTCCTCGTTATCGCTGAGACTCCAATAGTTGTTTTCTTCATCTTCCTCCCTATTTCTTCCATGTCATCATCTTCATCAGCTCCGGGGATATCCAGGCCTTTATCCAGTTTATCCTCATCCAGGTCTTCATCCAGAATAGGGTTTCCGTCTCCGTCTAATGAGATATGCTTTTCTTTTCTAAAAATATCTTCGTTGGGATTATAATCCATCTGCTTCAGTTTTCTGTTCTGTTCATTAATATTGTTTTCCGGTGTCATGACATTTAGATTTTAAAGTTAATATATGAAGAACAAAAATAATTCCAAGATAGCATCAATGACCGGAATAAACTTCAGGATTAGCACAATGTGGCATTTTTTCTCTTTTGAAAAAGCAATGATATTTCCGGCTGCGAGTCTGGCCATACCGTTTCTTGCTTCCACGGTGGCAGAGCCAATATGAGGCAGAACACATACATTTGAAAGCTCCAGAATCGGATCGTCTGCAGACATAGGTTCGGGATTGGTAACATCAAGACCTGCCCCCAGATCTGTCCGTCTACCAGTGCATTATAAAGATCTTTCTGCTGATGAAATCCTCCTCTTGCCGTATTGATAAAAATGGCATTGGATTTCATTCTTTTAAATACGGAATCCCTGAACAGCCCTTCCTGTTCAGGGGTAAAGCTGGCATGAACACTCAAAACATCAGAGCGCTCAATTAATTCATCAAAAGAAACATACTTTGCATCCAGCTCTTTTTCTGCCTGTAGATTCTGATGGCGGTTATGATAAATGATATCCATACCAAAAGCTTTCTTTGATTTTTCAGCCATTTCATAGCCAATACGTCCTAATCCGAAAATCCCCAGCGTCTTACCGTAAAGTTCCTGTCCCAAAGCATGCAAAGGATCAAAAGCTCCCCAATTACCTTCTTTTACTTTCCGGAAGTTATAGCTGGCTCTTCTTGCAACGGACTGCATCAACAAAAAAGCTACGTCTGAAGTGGCCCTGCTCAGCACATCGGGGTATTTCCACCGGGATTCCTCTTTGAGTTGCTTCCTTAATATCTACATGATCGAAACCTACGGAGTACAAGGCAATGGCTTTAACATTCGGGCAGGCTTCAAAGAAACTGCCGTCATATTTAAATTCAGCTCCAATGCTTAAAATAGTGTCTGTATTTTTACAGTAATTCAGCCATTCTTCATAGGAAAGGTTCTCGTGTTCAGGCAATATAATCTCTAACCCGGATTCTTTCAGCATGTTTATTCCTGTTTCTGGAATTATTTTATTGATAAAGACTTTCATTATAATGGTATTGTGTTTAAAAATAAATAACCTCACTAACAAAAGTAAGGTTATTGAACTTTAATATTAAAAATTTATTTTTTTCATCTGAATCATGTTTGTTTTTCTCCCAGGCTTCTGAAGCCATCTCCTGAATTTCATCCCAGACTTCTTTTGCTGATTTCTGTGCATGCGTCATAAATCCATGTTTTGTTGCCTCCTGATTCTTATTTTTCATATCCTGAATGTAATCTTTCACCTGTTGGGAATAGCTTTCTACACTATAACCCGGATTATTATGCAGGTTCTTCTGAAGATTACTAAAATCGTGTGATGCCTTGAATCTGTTCGTGTCCATAATCATAAGATTTTAAGTGGTTTCTGTTCCTAAAAGAGTCCAATTTTCATTCCGAACCGGGATAAAAATTTATTAAAAAACATTAAAATATGTGAAGGAATGAAGATAAGCTAAGCATCTATTGTTTTTAAAAATATCACAGTATTAATTATAAGCCATTGCAAAAAACCTTTATTAAATAGCAGTAGATACACTATTTGTTAAAAATCATCTGTGCATTAGTGGTAACCAACAAAGAAGTGGTGTTTGAGACCAGTTCTCCTACCAATTCCGTAAAATATATTAAAACGATGATACATAAATTTCCTATTGATTTGTGCTTCCTAACATCGGAACAAATTTATACGCTCCGAATTCTTCTTTTTCAAATTCAGTAGGACCTATTTTGGTGAATCTGTATAAAACCTGCTCATCGGTAGGACCTAACGGAATGACCATGATACCGCCTACTTTTAATTGTTTCAGCAGTTCTGTCGGTAATGTTGAAGCACCACAGGTAACGATAATTTTATCAAAAGGAGCAAAAGTGGGAAGCCCTGCAAAGCCATCCCCAAAACTCTGAAATTTCGGGAACAGATGAAGTTCTCGTAATTTATTTTTTGAGAAATCAAACAGGTCTTTCTGTCTTTCCACGGTGTATACATGTGCTTTCATGGCCATTAAAACAGCCGTCTGATAGCCACAACCTGTTCCGATCTCCAATACTTTTTCACCTGCTTTTACTTTCAGCAATTCTGACTGCTCTGCCACTGTAGACGGATGTGAAATAGTCTGATGGGCCAGAATCGGGAAAGCTCTGTCCTCATACGCAAAGTCTTCAAAAATACTTTCAATGAAAAGATGTCTGGGAACTTCATTCATAGCCGAAAGTACATTTTCATCCGAAATCCCGATCCTGTATCGGAGATACTCAACTAAATTTTTTCTTTTTCCTTTATGTACAAACGAATCACGCATCATTATTTAGATAATAGTTATTAGGGTTACGCTATTGGTTTTACAAAAGTAACGAAACAATCTATACTGATCAACCTAAAGCGAAAAATGAAAACTTTATCTCATCCGTCAGTTCCATTTTATGAGTAAAGGCCCGTAAAAACTGCTCACTAAATTATCAACACATTTTTATCACAAAAGGTAAAGGTTTTTATTTTACTCAATCCTGAATAAATATGACCCGGGGCAGTTAAAACTCCATTTACGGGCGGGATTCTACAAGTAAAAAGTCATGTGCTTTTATAAATGTACATTCACTATATTTACAAAAATTTAATACAGCTATGTTAAAAGCAGGTTTGGTAGGTGCCGGACACTTGGGAAAAATACACTTAAAACTTCTTAATCAGTCAGATCGGTACGAGTTTGTAGGTTTCCACGATAAAGATGTTGAAAACGGAAAGAAATTAGAAGCCGAATTCGGGTATAAATATTTTGAAAATTTTGATGAATTGCTGGAGCAGATTGATATGCTGGATATTGTTACCCCAACGATTTATCATTACGATTATGCTTTAAAAGCTATTGAAAAAGGCCTTCATTTCTTTATTGAAAAACCGGTAACCCAGACCCTTGAACAGGCGGAAGAAATTCTTCATTTATGCCAGGAAAAAGAAATAAAAGCACAGGTAGGACACGTAGAAAGATATAATCCTGCTTTTATTGCTACTAAGGAATACATCAGCAATCCGATGTTCATTGAAATCCACAGGCTTGCAGAATTCAATCCCCGGGGACGGATGTTTCTGTAGTACTGGATCTGATGATTCATGATCTTGACATTTTATTAAGTATTGCTAGATCTAAAGTTAAAAACATCCATGCAAGCGGTGTTTGTGTAGTAAGTAAAACTCCGGATATTGCCAATGCAAGGATAGAATTCGAAAACGGATGTGTTGCCAATCTTACTACTTCCAGAATTTCTATGAAGGCAATGAGAAAAAGCAGATTCTTTCAGAAGGATGCTTATATTTCCGTTGATTTCCTTGAGAAAAAAGCAGAAGTGATCAGAATGAAAGACGCTCCTGAAAACCCTACTCCATTTGATATGATCATAGAAAATGCGGAAGGCGAAAAAAATCAGATCCTGTTTGAATATCCGAATATTCAGCCTAACAATGCTATTCTTGACGAATTAAATTCGTTTGCTGATGCCATCACAGGTGATAAAAACGTGGAAGTTTCACTAGAAGACGGAACTGAAGCGTTAAAAGTGGCTTTAGAAATTATGAAACTGATTAGTTAAAAATACTTTTTTAAACATCAATACATACAATGCTATCTTATAATCAGAATAATGGTTATGAGATAGCATTTTTAATTTTAAATGATAAACATACTCCTTTCTTAAAATCAATGATAAAATAAAAATTTTCATTAATTAATTATTGATTTATTATTAAAAAAACCTTTTCAAAACAAAAAAACGATATATTTGAAAAATAATTCAACAAAGTATTGAAAGATTTTGTTTTACATATACGGATATCTGACAAACCCAATGATATGAATTTTGATTCATTATGGACTGCCACCATCCTATATCATTTCTAATATTTCCCTATTATTTTAAACCATTGAAACCACTATGAAAAGATTTATTGTATTATCCGCATTATTATTGTCTCAATTTGGGACATCACAATTATTAAAGACTTCCGGACAAAAAATTGTCAATGATAAAGGTGAAAACATTCAACTGAGAGGCCTTGGTCTGGGCGGCTGGATGCTTCAGGAGGGTTATATGTTGAAAACCGCAGATTTTGCAGGCCCACAGTATAAAATCAAGGAGAAAATAGCTGAACTGATCGGTGAAGACAGCATGCAGGAGTTTTACAAAGCCTATCTGAAAAACGGAATCACCAAACAAGATATTGACTTCCTGGCAAGAGCAGGGTTCAACTCGGTCAGACTTCCCATGCATTATAATCTGTATACGCTTCCTGTAGAAAAAGAAACGGTGAAAGGGAAAGACACCTGGCTGGAAGAAGGCTTTAAAATGACGGATGATTTGCTTCAATGGTGTAAAGACAACAAAATCTATCTGATCCTGGATCTTCATGCGGCTCCTGGCGGACAAGGAAATGATGCCAACATTTCTGATAATGATAAAACCAAGTCGTCACTTTGGGAAAGTGAAGAAAATCAGAGGAAAACAGTTGCGCTTTGGAAAAAACTGGCAGACCGATATAAAAATGAACCGTGGATTGGTGGCTACGATATCATCAATGAACCTAATATCAATTTCACAGGTAAAAACCCCAACGGAACAGATGAAATGTCTAATGCTCCTCTATGGAAATTACAGAAAGACATCACCGCTGCAATCCGGGAAGTTGATCAGAAGCATCTGATCTTTATTGAAGGAAATGGCTGGGGAATAATTATAACGGCTTACCTCCGATCTGGGACAATAACATGGCGTTCAGCTTTCATAAGTACTGGAACTACAACGATGATGCAATGATACAGTTTGCGCTGGACCTCAGAGAGAAGCATAATATCCCGATCTGGCTAGGAGAAACCGGAGAAAATTCCAATGTGTGGTTTACAGAGCTGATCCGGCTGCTGGACAAACACAATATCGGATATGCTTTCTGGCCCATGAAAAAAATTGACAATATTGCAGGGATTACCAATGTAAAAACGACTCCCGAATACGAAAGACTATTGAATTATTGGAAAAACGGCGGTGAAAAGCCTTCAATAGATTATGCAGCGAAAGCCCTGATGAAGATTGCAGATAACTATAAATTCAACAATACAGAAATTAAAAATGATGTTATTGATGCCATGTTCAGGCAAGTGACGGATGCTTCTTCAAAACCATTTAAAAACCATCAGGTTCCGGGGAGAATATTTGCGTCGGAATACGATCTGGGAAGAATGGGTTCTGCGTATAAGGATAATGATTTTATCAATCTGTGGGTAAGTGATCCTGCTAAAAGATCAGAATGGAATTCCGGTCAGCAGATGAGAAATGACGGGGTTGATATTTATGTATGCAACGATAAGATCACAAATCAGTATTACGCAGGAAAAACGGAAACCGGAGAATGGATTCAGTATACGATTCATTCCAAAGCGGATAAAAATTATACATTTGACATCAGATACTCAAGTATACAGCCTGCAGCAATAAGACTGGAAGATGCTTCAGGAAAGCTACTCGCCTCCATTCCATTAAAGTCAACGGGGAAAAATGAAAACTGGGCTACTGTTTCTGCTAAAAATATCCAGCTTCGGAAAGGAGAAAACAAGATCAGAATTATTTTTGAAAATGATGGGGTAAATCTGAATTATTTTGAAGTAAAACAGGAATAATTATCCTGAATTGAGGAGGTTTTTCAGAGGTATCAGCCTGAACAGAATATAAGCGTTTATAAATCTTTGAAATTGATTTGGGAAGATTTTAATAAGTAAAATATTAAGCTTAATTTTAGCGCAGAGAATTGAGTCAATCATTTATGAAAAAGGAATAGCAGCTGTAGCTGTATTATGTTTTACATTTTTCTTTTCACAGAAAAGTCAAAAGTACCTGGAAATCGGTTATACAAGCATATGCTGCGGTCCGCCATCTGAAAAACCCGTTATCAGCTATCTTAAAGAGTTCAGGAGAAAGAACCGGATCAAAAATCTGGAAATTCTTCAGCAAAAAGGATTAGGCAAAGAAGGTGAATTTGCTTTGTATATAGGAACAGATTATCTTTCTTCCAATCAGAGAAACCGTCTTGTACGAGGGCTGATGGCTACTATTTCCAACCAGAATAACAGCAGGACGCAGGACAGCAAGGGAGCTGTCAACTTTGATTCGGCGATGATTGTACATCAGTCTGATCTTATGAATGCAAAAATTTAACTATCTATAAAAAATAAAAGAAAAATGATCAAAAACATTGTTGTTATCGGAGCGGGAACCATGGGGAACGGTATTGCACATACTTTCGCACAAAGCGGTTTTAAAGTAAATCTTGTAGATGTATCACAGGAAGCTTTAGACAGAGGACTTAAAACCATTACTACCAATCTTGACAGAATCATTGCAAAAGGAAATCACTCAAAGAGCAGAAAGCTGAAACATTAGGAAATATTACCACTTTTACGACTCTGAATGATGCCGCAGGATCTGCTGATCTTATTGTAGAAGCTGCTACTGAAAATCTGGATCTTAAATTGAAGATTTTCGGACAGATGGATGAGCTGGCTCCGGCAGGCTGTATCCTGGCTACCAATACCTCTTCTATTTCTATCACGAAAATAGCTGCTGCTACCAAAAGAGCAGATAAAGTAATCGGAATGCACTTTATGAATCCTGTTCCTATCATGAAGCTGGTAGAGATCATCAAAGGATATTCTACTTCTAAGGAGACTTTTGATACGATCTATGAAATGAGCAAAACTTTAGGAAAGGTTCCGGTAGAAGTGAATGATTATCCTGGTTTCGTGGCCAACAGAATTTTAATGCCGATGATCAATGAATCTATCGAAACGCTTTATAACGGTGTTGCCGGTGTGGAAGAAATCGATACGGTAATGAAATTAGGAATGGCTCACCCGATGGGACCACTTCAGCTGGCAGATTTTATCGGTCTTGATGTATGTCTTGCGATTCTGAATGTAATGTACGACGGATTCAAAAACCTAAATATGCTCCCAACCCATTGCTTGTAAACATGGTGACAGCCGGAAAACTTGGTGTAAAATCAGGGAAGGATTCTATGATTATTCTGAAAGCAAAAAAGCTGAAAAAGTTTCAAAAATGTTTTTGAAGTAATTTTAAAGTCAATAATTTTATTTATCTTTGAGAAAGTTAAAACATTAAAAAAATGAAATTACCAAAGTTTTTATTAGCAGATAATTCGGAATTTCCAGAAGATCTATTTGTAGTTCATACAGAATATCCAAGATTTATCTTAAACGTTGAGGAAGAAGAAGTTGAGTGGTTAGATGATCTTGAAGGTGATGATGAAGAAACTATGGCAGACGAAGCGACTAAAGTAGTAGAAGCAGCGTTCAAATGGTGCGACGAAGAGTTGGCTAAGTACGACGAAGAAGAGGAAGATTAATAACACTCTAAACATAAAAAAGGAACTCAATTGAGTTCCTTTTGTTTTTATTCTGATTTATTGAATTTCAATAATAAAAGATTGTCTTTATACAATTCTAAGGTATTTCCGGAAATCACATATTTATTAGCTTTTCCCATCATATCCATAAAGTTCTGCTCTACCCCGATATTGTTGCACATCATTTTTGTAGAACCCATTTGCCCTGCAGAGAAACCTCCGGTAGAAGGATCAATGGTAGCAGTTCCGAAATAGTTGTTGCAGCCTGCATTCCCGGTGATTTTTTCCCTTCAATATTTAATGTCGGGATTTTTCCTTTTACATTGTCAGCTAACGTCCATTTTGTATTGACAAGAGCTGGCTGAGCCTTCCCTACTTTAGAGGCAGACGGGCTGCTCATGGTTCCACACGAAGCCAATACTGCTGCTGTACATATACTTAAAAAAAGCTTTTCATTTTTTTCTTTTTGAATTAACCCAAATTTACGGATTTTATATTATTTAAACGGGATGCCGTAAATTTTATTATTCTTTAACAATTGGTTTTTGAATATTTTTCCTGGCTATTTTTGGGAATAAAAGATACTATTTGTGACCGGAAAACGTAGACGCAAATGAATTCTAATAAGCATCGGATTTAAGGTACAGGGTTTTATCTCCAATATTCACAGAAAACAATTCAATAGGGACGGGCTTTAGCCCGTTTATTTAAAAATCAATATTCAAATGGCTTTAGCCGAAACTTATAAATATGAACACATTTTAAATATTCTATTAAAACAAAAAGAAACGGACTTAAAAAGCCCGTTTCTATTATATTGATATATATATTCAAATATTACGATCTCAACTCAGCATTGAATTCTTTCTGGAAAGATTTGATCAGGGAATCCATTACTTCTGTGATCTCTTTTTCTTCCAATGTTTTCTCTTCGTTTAACAGCTCGAAGCTCATTGCATAAGATTTCTTGCCTTCAGGAAGATTTTTACCTTCATACACATCGAATAGATTGATATTCTTAATGAATGGAGATTTATTCTTCTTCGCAGTCTGATAAAGGTCTTCATAGTTTACACTTTTATCAATCAATAAAGCAAGGTCTCTTCTGATCTTGTTGAACTTCGGAATATCCTTAAACTTAAGTTCGTTTTTAGAACGTAATTCCTGGGCATATTCCAGCTCGATTTCTGCATAGTAGCAATCCTGATCGATATCAAAATCTTTCAACAAAGCAGGTGCTACTTTTCCGATTCTCACTAAGGTTTTCCCTTCTGCTTCATACGCTAAGGCATCGGAGAATCTGTCATCAGATAAGGCTACTTCTTTATAGTCTGTAGCAAGTCTTTCCAAAAGAACTTTTACATACGCTTTCAGGTTATAGAAGCTTACCGCAGATTTTGGCTGAAGCCAGTTTTCTGCAACATCTCTTCCCGAAACAATGATGGCCAGCTGTTTTCTTTCTTCGTACTTCTCTTTTTTGTGGTAGATCTTTCCGAATTCAAAGAATTTAATATCCTGATTCTTTCTGTTGATATTGTAAACCGTATTCTGAAGAAGTCCTTCCAGTAAAGACTTTCTCATGAATGCCAAATCACCGCTTAAAGGATTCAATAGTTTTACAGCATCCGTTTCATCTTTTACAGACGTCAGGGAATTGTTCATTACTTCATTGAAACCAAGGCTTTGTAAACCTCTTGCCCAGCTGTTTTCCAACTCATCCTGATCGTTTGCGCTCAGCTTAACAGGGGTGAATGAAATTTTCTGCGGAGCATCAATCTTGTTGTATCCGTAGATTCTTAAAATTTCTTCAATAACGTCGATTTCTCTTGTTACATCCGCTCTGTAAGCAGGAACTGAGATTTCAAAACCATTTGGAATTTCATTCAGAACCTGAATTTCCAATGCTTTTAATATTTCTTTTACTTTTTCTCTGTGAATCTTTGTCCCTAAAATCTGCTCAATTTTTGAGAATCTAAGGATCACATAGTTGTCTTCAATTTTCTTAGGATACTCTTCCAATAATTCACCTACCAGTTTCCCTTCTGCAATTTCCTGAATCATTTTGATGGCATGAGTAATCGCTGTTCTCGTCAGGTTCGGGTCTACTCCTCTTTCAAAACGGAAAGAAGCATCCGTATTCAGACTGTGCGCTTTTGCTCCTTTTCTTACAGCAACAGGGTTGAAGTAAGCACTTTCAAGGAATATGGTTTGGGTAGTTTCAGATACTCCTGAATTTTCACCCCGAAAACTCCGGCAATACACATCGGGTTATCTTTACCATCTTTAATCATGATTTCAGAACCATTCAGTGTTCTTTCCACACCATCCAGTGTAGTGAATTGAGTTCCCGGTTTTACAACGCCTACTTTCACTTTTTTGTCTGCAATTTTATCTGCATCAAAAGCATGAAGCGGTTGTCCGTAACCGTGAAGAATATAGTTGGTGATATCTACAACATTATTGATCGGGCTTAATCCGATAGCTTTCAGTCTGTCTTTTAACCATGATGGAGATTCTGTCACTTTTACACCTTCAATCACTGCTCCGATGTATCTTGGGCATAATTCAGCATCTTCAATTTCCAGTTTGAAGTCATGAGAACCCTCATTATTCAAAACTTCAGAAGCTACTTTATTGAACTGAGATTTCAGTTGGTTTGTAGAAAGATAAGCATGTAAATCTCTTGCAACCCCATAGTGAGACATTGCATCTGTTCTGTTCGGTGTTAATCCGATTTCAAACACCTCATCATTAGTCAGTTCAAAATAGTCTGCAAAGTTTTTCCCAACTTCATATTTGGTTTCATCCAGCACCATGATTCCTCCGTGATCTTCGCTAAGACCTAATTCATCTTCTGCGCAGATCATTCCCTGAGAAACCTCTCCTCTGATTTTTGCTTCTTTAATTTCAAAAAAGTTTCCTGTTTTGTCATAGATTTTTGTTCCGACAACGGCTACAGGAACAGTCTGTCCTGCTTCTACGTTAGGAGCTCCGCAAACAATATTCAGTATTTTTCCGTTTCCTACGTCTACTGTTGTCTTCTTCAGTTTGTCAGCATTCGGATGTTTTTCGCAGGTTAAAACTTTCCCTACAACAATTCCTTCCAGGCTTCCTCTTACACTTTCAAATTTATCTATCCCTTCAACCTCAAGACCTATATCTGTAAGGAATTCACCGATTCTTTCAGTTTTCGATTCCGTTTTTACAAAGTCTTTCAGCCAGTTGTTTGATATTTTCATTTGCTTATCTATCTACTTGTTTAATTCGGCAAACGAAACGAAAGGTCTCATCTGCCTATTTTTGAAACTTTTTATTTGAAATTCCACCCAATATATCGGGCGATTTTTCGAGGTACAAATGTCGTGTTTTTTTGAGAAATACAGAAATTTCCGAACGATTTTAAGACAATTAATTTTTACTCATTCATCTTCTTCTCATAGAATAAATCACTCTATTGCTGTTCTCAGCTTCAGAAAAAAATACAATTAACCAAAAGAAGATTTAAGATTGATTTTATACTACAGATGGTTTAATTACCTTTTTTAAGCTATCAGAAAACAGGATCAATCCACCCGCCATCATGATGATATCTTTCAGTACGAGACGTCCGGCCCCAGACAAATAAGGGAAGCCATACTGAGGAGAAGGATAATCACCTCCAAGATTGGGAACATATACCTCCGGGGTTGTTATCAGGAATGATAAGGTTACCAGCGACATGAAGAAGGTTAACAGACCACCCACAGCGCCTATCTTAGGAAACCATATTCCCAGTAAAACCATAATACCGATCACTAAAATCATTGTTCCCAAACCATAGGAAAACGTATACGTTCCGTTTTCTCTCTGCCAATCTATATTTTTCTTTACCACTTTTCCTTCCGGATTTTTATAAAGAGTATATTCGGAAACGAGTTTTTGATCTTCATTCAATACTTTATTTCCTGCATTTTTATAAAAAAACTCATTAGAGGGCTGTTGGCTACGAAGGGAACAATTCCGTCAGCTTCATATTGGTAGGCTTTTAATCCGCCAATCCAGGCCATCACAATAAAAATTGAAATTCTAAGGAAGTTAAAAAAATACGTATCCAGCCTTAATAACCGATTGTATAATCCATTGTTTTGCATATGTTTACTTTTTTTTAACAAAGGTATCCATAGGCAGAATGTTTTAACATAGATATTTGAGGACATTACATGGACATTTTCGCCACCACGGAGATTCCGACCTTCTCCCTGTAATTCCGGGGCGAACAACCGACTGCTTTTTTGAAATACCTACTGAAATAAAACTCATCAGAAAATCCCAGCTCAGAAGCAATTTCTTTGACGGAACGATACGTAAGATGCAGAAGTTTTTTAGCCTCAAGGATAATTCTTTCATTGATCAGCTGGGTAGGCGTTTTAGAAAATTCTTTCTTTACAGCTTTACTTAGGGTGTTATTCGTGATATTCAGTTTATCACTGTAAAATGCAAGTTCTTTTTCGTTTTTAAAATGATTTTCCAGTAATTTCTGAAATTCAGCTGCATTTTTATTAGGTAATGTATCCTGAGGTACCCTATGATTTTCAGAACTGCTTTTCTGTTTACTGCCAATAGCAAGGATCAGCTGTATATAGGTCTTGATAATGGATTCAGAAAACTGGTGCTTTTCTGATTTTTCTTTTTGATATGGTAAAAAGCTCCAGAATATATTCATAATTCTCTTCTGTAAGCACTACTCCCGGATTTAAATAGATATTATTGAAAAGCAAACCGTTACAGGCTACTTCTTCTTTATGGTATTCTATACGTAAAAATCACCATGAAAGAACAATACATTGACATTTTCTTCATTTTCCGAAATCAGTTTCAGCTTCTGATAAGGAGAAAGAAACAAAATGGTATATCCACTGTAAGCATAATTGATATCATCCACACAAAAAACACCGGAACCTTTCCATAAAACAACACTATAGTTTTCAGTAACAAATTCTGAAGAAAAATATGAAATGGAATATGTCTCTACTGTTATTTCCATGATTTACAAAAGTATTCCTGAAAGATTGTAACAAAAATCGGAAAATATAATGGATAAAATCAGAGTTAACTGTTTTTCTTAAAGCCGCATTTTTAATATCCTTTTGAATACGTTTTTTCTCAACCAAAAATTCAGTTTTGGTTCCATTGCCTGTTCTGAAAAGGGTTTTTACCGTTTCTCTATATTTATTTTCTTCTACTCTGGGAAGATAGCATACAAAATGTAAGTGTGGCCCTTTGCTCCAGCCTGTATTTCCACTCAGCCCAATTACATCTCCTTTTTTTACCTGATCTCCTTTATTGACTTTAATTCCGTTTTGCTTTAAATGATAATATTGGGCAAAGGTTCCATCAGGATGTAAAATAGTAATATAATTTGCCTGATCAATGCAGTTTCTTGTAGGGCAGCCTTTATTATTATGGCTTACAAAGTCTACCACTACTCCTTCTCTGGCAGCAGCTATTTCAGTTCCCTCCGGCATGGAAAAATCTATAGAGTTTTCATTTTGATGGGAAAAGTTACCATTATAGCCCTGATAAACATTGAAAGATTGTCCTTTCCTGAAAGGCAGATCATATTGATAATCCTTATTATAGTTTTTCAGTGTGACATCCCCAATGTACATCACATAACCCGGAACCTTTTTCACTTTCCATCCTTTTGTTTTATCATCAACAATAAAATAAGTTATTTTGTTCTTTCTGGATTGAGCAGAAAGTACCTGTATTTTTTTAAAGGTACTGGGATCTTCATATTCTCAACTTCCGGAGAACCGGAGAATACAAATGACATCGGATAGATCTCCTGATTATCGGCATAAAGAGTTAAGGTATCCCCTTTTTTTTTTCGTGATATATTTTGATATTTTTCTGGGAATATAGAGTAATACACTGTAATAATGAACAGGCTATAAGTATTTGTTTCATAATTTAAACATAAAAAAGAGGTCTTGAAATTCAAAACCTCTCTATATGATATTTTTTTGTATTACAACCCGATTACCGGCATTGACAACATTAAGATATTTTCATTTTCTTCAAGACCGTCAAGAGGCTCAATGATACCTGGTCTGTTTGGCTGAGACATTTTCATTGTAATATCATCAGAACCCAGGATCGTCAGCATTTCCGTTAAGAATTTTGAACTGAACCCGATATTGATATCTTCTCCGTTGTAGTCACAAGGAATCTGCATGTCTGCTTTGTTTGCATATTCAGTATCTTCTGCATGAAGGTGAAGAATATTTCCCGAAAGCTTAAATCTCACCTGATTGGTAGATTTATTAGACATAATAGATGCTCTTTTGATTGCTCCTAACAGAAGATTTCTGTTGATGGTCAATACATTTGGATTTTCTTTAGGAATTACCGCAGTATAGTTCGGATATTTCCCGTCGATTAATCTACAGATCCAGATATGTTTGCCAAAAGTAAATTTAGCCATATTCTCATTGAAGTCGATTTTCACGTCTTCATTAGAGCTTGCCAGGATATTTTTGAAAATATTCAATGGTTTTTTTGGCATGATAAACTCCATTGGCTCAGCATTCATCAGATCTGCTCTTTTGTATACCACCAGTCTGTGGGAGTCTGTAGAAACGAAATTGGTTTCATTTTCTCCAAACTGGAACAAAACGCCTGTCATCACCGGGCGAAGAGAGTCATTACTTGTTGCAAAAGAGTGTTTGTAAGTGCTTCGGACAATACTCCTGCCGGCATGGTCACGCTTTGTGAAGCATCGAACTCAGGCAGTTCCGGATAGTCGTCTGCATTATCTAATGCTACTGCGAAATTGTCTTTTTCATCTAAAATCTCAAGCTGGCTTCCGGTTCCTTCTGCATTGTCTTTTACAACAAATGTCAGAGGCTGTTCACCATAGGTCTTGATAAAATCCTGAAAAATTTTAGCAGGAACCGCAAATTTACCTGAGTCATCAGACTTCACTTCCAAAGAAGTAACAAGAGTCGTCTCACCGTCAGATGCTGTAATGGTAACATTATTTCCGTCTAGTTCAAAAAGATAGTTTTCTAAAATAGGTCTCGATTGAGAGCTTGATATTACGCCACTTACAGTTTGCAAAGCCTTCTGCAGTTCACCACTTGAAATAATAAATTTCATAGATTTATAAAATAAGTTTCTACAAATATAATAAATACATACAATAAAGAAAAGAATAATCCGGAGGAGTTTTTAACAAACATCATCAACCCGTTTTCAGAGTGGAAGTTATGTTCAGTTTTCCAAGCCTTTTATTTTGTTTCAAAAAATGGCTGTAAATTACCCTCTCCTTCTTTTTAATCTTATATTTCAAATATAGCAGATAAAAATTATAATCAAAATACAAAACCTATCTTTGTGATAAAAGTTTAACAATGATGCCAAAACCTCCGCTCCATAAAAGTTTTCTGAATGCATTCCGGGAGTTTTTGTCATGATAAAAACGGAAAGGAATTTTCAGATTGAAGTGGCAGCCTTCTTTGTCAACCTGCTTCTTATTTTTTATTTTAACCTTTCCGGAGCTGATGCGGCGCTTATTATTCTGGTTTCATCAGCCGTTTTAAGTGCTGAAATTTTCAATACAGCCATTGAAAAAATCTGTGACATCATTCAGCCTGATTTTGATCCGAGAATCGGCTTCATTAAAGATATTTCCGCCGGAGCGGTTATTCTGCTGGCAATAGCTGCCGTTATTATTGGAGTTATCATTTACCCAAAGTATATTTTCAGCTGATTATGACTGTGATACGAAGTCTTATTTTTTCTTAATTTTTTATAAAACTTAACAAATAAACCGGATAATTTGATAATTTTCATTAAGTTCGCCAAAAATTAATTTTATGAAAAAGTTTTTAGTAGGAATTTTAGCGGCAGGAGCTCTTTCATCATGCAGTACGGGTGATGATTCGTTGCCTAATTATGATAATCCGGACTATAGTAACTCTATTATAGTAGGAACATGGAAAATACAAACTCAGTATCAGATTTCCGGGAAAGACAAAACAACTGTGATTGCTGAAACTCTTCCGGATGACTGTAAGAAAAAAAGCACTTATGAATTCAAGAACGATGGTAAGTATGCAATGATCGACTATAATACGGTGAATTCTAATTGTGAGAAGACAGAAATGACTTCAGCTTATCAATATGACCCGGTGACGATGAAACTTACGATCAACAATATTGAAAATTCAGTATTAGAGCTTTCTTCCAGTAAACTTACTTATTTAGCTCCTACCACTCAGGATTTCAATGCTGATGGAGTGAATGACTATATTAAGTATGTTTATTATAAGTAAATTCAACTTTATTAAAAATAGACAAAGCCTGCTTATCATTTTTCTGACAGCAGGCTTTTTTATTTAAGAACCTAAGAAGACAAAGCCGAAAAGCAATTCATTGCAGATCTGACTTTATTTTAAAAATTCAGTGACCGGTTATTTTACTGCAATTAAAATATCCACTTCCGCAGCTGACGGATTCTGAGCTTTCTCTCCGTATATTTCAAAATCAGCTGTAAATGCCCGCCCAAGATCCATGGTCCAGATCTTATTCCATTCATTCATGACCAAACCTTCAGCAAGATTTCCTTTTGGAGTAAATCTGATATAATTTCCGCCCTCAAAAGATTTACCCACCATTCCTTCAGGAATATTCTCAAGATTTTCCACTTTACATCCGAGTATCGTAGTATAGGGCTTTGTATGATCTTTTTCGTAATCTGTATAAATGGAATAGACAGCGGTATTCACCTTATTGGGAATGGCCTTCAGAATGTCTTCCTGATAAATTTCTCCCATAATAACGGGATATCTTTTGCTGCTTGGTTATTTTCATTGGTTGTCCTTACTGCAATACCGATGACCTTAAAAGGTTCCACTTTCATGTTATTCATTGTCTGATCTTTTATTGTCCGGCAAATATAGGTTCCTGTTGTGACAAGTGTATGTCAGGAGGTGCTTTTTAATTCTGCTCAATGTCAATATTATTTTTTTCATTGTAAAATTAAAAATTAATAATATTTTACAATAATATATAGATTTTTTAGAATTTTTTATTTATCACAATCAAATGATATATAAAAAATCAATATATTTGCTGAAATCCAATAATAATTTATATATATGAAAAGCAAACTATTGTATGCGCTCATGCTGGCCCTGTTCATTTCATGCAATACTGAAGGTACGGCGCTCAATATGAGTGAACAAAAAAGAGTGAAGAGGTTTTGAATTTTGAAAAATCAATAAAAAGTCTTTCGCTTCCCGAAAACCGTGCAACTCCTGAGGAGATCAGAAATCAGAAGTCTCTTGAGCTCAGTGACCGCCGTAAGGATATTCTTATACCTTCCGCTTTGGAACTGATCAAATCTACAGGAGTTTCGAATAAAGAAATTACCAAAAATACACAGGAGACCGGGACAAGATCCTTACATGGGCTGTAAAGATCTACAATGAAAAGATCAACAAAATCAATCAAGTCAACCACGTCATTCAAAACAATTAATCATGAAAAAGATATTTACCGCTATTTTTGGTTTATGCATCGTCACTGTTTCTTTTGCTCAAAATAATTATGGAAACATGCATGTATTCAATGATGACACTTACCACAAACTGGACCTGGAATTTACGGTTTTCACAGAAAATCCTTCCGCATGCACCAATGGAATGCAGGCGATGAATGTGGTAAAACTTCCGCCGGGAGCCAAAACGACGTATACCACGTTTGCTGCTAGTATGTCTACAGCCAATCCGCCACATCCTTTTCCTATTGATATGTGGTCCGGAGGCGCTGGTGATCAGATTCCGCCGGCTATTTCCAATACCCATGGATGGGGTTATATTAAATTTCAGCTTAAAGAAGCTCCGTATGTACCGGGAACAATGGTTCCGACATTGGGAGGCTCAGTGGGGTTTTATCCTAGTTGCAGCGGTGTACCTTCCAGTATAAATGGTACTGCTACACAGAATGGGATCGGTTATGCATTTAAGGCTGAAGCTTTTACTGTAGGAGGTGATCTGTGGGTTCACGTCTGGTAATATTGAAATTAACTTTGTCATATAGATCATAGATTTTTAAAAAGCCTGTCAGTTCAAGATCTGACAGGCTTTATTTTTGAAGAGGAATTACATGCAGGAAAAGCAATCATTTCCCTACATAAATAAATCCTCTTTTTCCTGATTTAAAAGTTGTTTCTATTCTTTTATAATCGTCTACTTCATATTCATCTGCCTGGAGGATTTCAGCATCAGTCACTTCAAAAAGCATCCCTCCTATCTGATCTTCTACATTTCCGGAGAATTTCAGGACCGGATGGAACTTTTGTCCGCTTTTACGAAGAACTTCGGGATCTGTAATTTCAAGCATAGTGAGCCGGTATCCGGACAGGGTATCTTTTTCACCCTGCAAGATCCTTCCGAAGGTTTCAAGCTGTACCTGCTCTTTCTGCAGGGTTCCGTAAGAGAATAACAGTGCCATTACAGGTATTTTTCAATGATTGGGATTGCAGTTTCAGCCATTATTCCATACCCTTTCTCATTGGGATGAACGCCGTCTGAAGAAAGCAGAACTTCTTTATCTTCCAACAATGCCGCATGAAAATCAATATAGCCCAGAGAATAATCTGCCGCAATACTCTTAAGAATATTGTTATAAGCAATCACTTCCCCATTGGTTCTCAGTTTCCCTGAACCTACCTCTACTCCATCAATATTCTTAGAAATGGGAAGGATACTTACCAGATAAATATCTTTGGAAAACCTTTGGGCGTGATGAAAAGCCGTGATGATATTATTCTTAAATTTTTCAGGTGACACAAGCTGGATACCTTCTTTTTGGCAAGATCATTAGCACCATAGCTAATAAAAATCAAATTTCCATCAGCTGAATTTCTTGCTTCCAGCTCAACAGGCATTCGCTTTAATAAACCTTCCGTTGTTTCGCCTCCAATTCCCAAATTGAATAAGATAAGTTCATCTCCATTTCCTTCATGGAATTTTTGCAGGGCATATCTCTTTAAAATATCTACCCAACCGCCAAAAACGCCGTCATATTCTCCATATGTTATACTGTCTCCAAAGAACAGTCCATACACTATTTTCTTCATTCAATTAATTCTTTTGTTTATTGATTTCTGCTCCTTATTTAAAGCTTTTCAAATATTCTTCAAAGTAAGATAAAATCTGCTGAATCCGGCTAATCTGCGAGAGATTTTTAATATAAAATTATATTGAAAATATTATTTTGAACCATTAAGATCATTTAAGTAGTTAAGAAAAGTTAAGGGAATAGCTGAAGCTATTTATTAAGTGGTTTCCTAAATTCATCTTTGATGAGGCTTAAAGTATCTTAAAGTCTTCACTTTTCTTAATGGTTGAAAGATATTTTTTGACGCAAAGTTTTATTATACAGACCGGATATTTTTAGGAGGCAAAGAAGGAATCAACAAGTTGATTGGATGAAGCTGGCTGGAAAGCTTTGAAAACAAATAAGTATTACTATTGTAAACTTCCTACTCATTACTCATTGCTTATTTCAAGGTTAGTGTAATATTGGCATGTGATTCTATAATTTCCACCAGAATTTCAAACAGCGTCTGTCCTTTTCCTTCCATTAAATCATCCAGTTTCGTTTGTATCAGCTTTATGTTGAAAGGTTTCCCCTGTCTGATCTTATTTTCATAAAATTCCCGGGTAGCTTTTAATCCTAAATCTTCCTTTGATTTTTGTGATTCTTTCCAAACGATCCCAATTTGCTCATTGTTTTCAAAGACTCCAAAACCTCCGTAAAGGATATCATCAAAGCCGTCTAAGGTTCCTATCTTCCAATCGGCAGCTTTCATCAAAGCATTGGAGACTTCTGCATAGAAACCGTCTAAAGACGAAAAATGACCGCCATGAATGACGATCACTTTTCTTGTATTGTTATTTGAAGTATTCAACACCGTTTTTGAATATGTTGTGATAATTCGCAGTGGGTATATTTTTCATAAGACCATCCGTAAATCTTTCCGGGTGTCCCATTCTTCCGTAGATCTTTCCACATGGGCTGGTAACTCCTTCAATTCCGAATAATGAGTTGTTCGGGTTGAACGGCATTCCGTGAGCTATATTTCCATCGAAATCGATGTATTGGGTTGCGATCTGCCCGTTTTCATATAGTTTTTGATTTCTTCTTCTGAAGCCATGAAACGGCCTTCACCGTGAGAAATCGGAATGGTGAAAGTCTGATCTTTCATTCCTTTTAACCAAGGGCTTTCATCATTCACTACTTTTACAGTCACCATCTGAGAAATATGTCTTCTGATAGCGTTGTGAGCCAATGTAGGAGAGTTTTCATCCAGATCCTTGATTCTTCCGTAAGGCAACAGTCCGGATTTAACCAAAGCCTGGAACCCATTACAGATCCCGATGATCATACCGTCTCTGTCTAATAATTCGTGAACTGCATTTTTCATCTTTTCGTTCTTTAAAACATTGACAATGAATTTTGCAGAACCATCAGGCTCGTCTCCTGCTGAGAAACCTCCTGAGAATGCTAAGATCTGAGAGGTTCTTATCTCTTCTACCCAGGCATCAATACTTTCATCCAGTAGCTGGTGATTAATATTGATTAAAGGCAGGCTACTTACTACAGCTCCTTCTTTCCGGAAGGCATTCAGGGTATCATATTCACAGTTTGTTCCCGGGAATACCGGTGCAAATACTTTAGGCTGTGCAATGCCGTGTTTTTTGATGATGATATTTCTAGGGTTGATTGAGTTTGATCTTTCATCAATTCAACCGTAATCTTTTCTTTTTCTGCTGTTGGGAAAAGGTTTTCGAAAGTACCGGTATAAGCAGACACAAGGTTCAAGATGTCAGAGTCAAGATTATTGATCTTTAAAATACCTGAATCTTTCACTTCTCCGATTAACTGAAGAGATGTATTGCTTAATTCTTCTTTAGCCTCAATGATTAAACTACCGATATTTTTAGCTAATAAAGTGTTTTCATCCGCATTGATTTCAGCTCCCAACCTGTTTCCGAAACTCATTTTTGCCAAGGCTACTGCCACACCACCATCTTTCACGGTTTTCACAGAAACGATTTTTCCTGATTTGATGTTTTCAAAGATGAATTCATAAATGTCTTTTAAAGCATCATAGTTCGGAAGGCCGCTTTCCTGAACAATGTGGTTGAAGAAATATACTTTATTTCCTGCTGCTTTAAATTCAGGAGAAATGATATTTTGTTTGTCTCCGTTAGCGCATGCAAAAGAAATCAATGTTGGTGGTACATTCAGATCCTGATAGGTTCCACTCATAGAATCTTTCCCTCCGATAGCTGCTAAACCAAGGTTGATCTGTGCATCATAAGCTCCTAGAAGAGAAGCTAAAGGTTTACCCCATTTTTCCGGAGCCTGCCCAAGCTTTTCGAAATATTCCTGGAAGCTCAATCTGATATTTTTATAGTCACCTCCCATGGCAACAATCTTCGCAACACTTTCCACTACTGCGTAAGATGCTCCCAATAATGAGTTTTGTTTTGAGATTTCAGCATCGAATCCCCAGCTCGCTAAGGATACCGTTTTGATATCTTTTGCTCCCAAGATCGGCAGTGTCTGCACACTTCCTTCCATTAAGGTTTGCTGGTATTTTCCACCTAAAGGCATTGCTACCGTTGTTCCACCTACGGAAGAGTCAAACATTTCCAATAGTCCTTTTTGGGAAGCTACATTTTTATCTTTCAGGATATTCAGGAAGTTTTCTTCGTTGAATGTCTTAGTTTCTGTTTTTACTTCTTCCAGGTGGTTGATTTTTACCTCCTGAGATTTTGAACATCCATTCGTATCAAGGAATGCTCTTGAAAGGTCAACAATTTTGTCTCCTTTCCAGAACATCTGCATTCTTCCTGAATCTGTTACTTTTGCTACTTCTACCGCAACAATGTTTTCAGCTTCACAGAATTTGATGAATTTTTCTTTGTCTTTCGGATCTACTACAACCGCCATTCTTTCTTGAGATTCGAAATTGCTAATTCTGTCCCGTTCAATCCTTCGTATTTTAATGGCAATACATCAAGATTTACTTCTAAGGAGTCTGCAATTTCACCAATTGCTACAGAAACACCTCCTGCTCCAAAGTCATTTGACTTTTTAATTAATCTCGTCAGTTCAGGGTTTCTGAATAACCTCTGGATCTTACGTTCTTCTACGGCATTACCTTTCTGAACTTCGGAACTCATGGTATGGATAGAAGTTTCGTCCTGTTCTTTTGAACTTCCGCTTGCTCCTCCTCCCGTCACGGCCTGTTGCTCCTCCTAGAATAATGATAGAATCTCCGTTTGCAGGTTTTTCTCGTCTTACCCAGTCTACAGGAACGGCTCCGGTAACAAAACCTACTTCCATTCTTTTGGCTTTGTAGCCTTCGTCATAGATTTCAGAAACCATTGTAGTAGCAAGACCGATCTGGTTACCATAAGATGAATATCCGTTGGCAGCTTGTTTTGTAATGGTTTTCTGAGGTAATTTTCCTGGTAGTGTTTTGTCTACAGATTCTAAAACGTCTGCTGCCCCTGTTAACCTCATCGCCTGGAATACAAAAGATCTTCCTGATAAAGGGTCTCTGATGGCTCCTCCCAAACAAGTGGATGCTCCTCCGAAAGGTTCAATTTCTGTTGGGTGGTTGTGTGTTTCGTTTTTGAATAATAAATACCACGGTTCTTTTTACCATCGTATTCTGCTTCAATCTGGATGGTACATGCGTTGATCTCATCAGAAATCACAAGATTGTCCAGATTTCCGGTTTTATGGAAATACTTCCCGCAAACTGTTGCTAAATCCATCAGGGAGATAGGTTTCAGCTCACGGCCTAAGAATTTTCTTTTTCGATATAATCATTGAAAATGGTTTCCAATGTATGTTTGAATTTTCCTTCAAACTGAATGTCTGACAATTCTGTTTCGAAAGTGGTGTGACGACAGTGGTCACTCCAGTAGGTGTCTAATACTTTCAGTTCGGTTTCTGTAGGGTTTCTTTCTTCAGTTTTAAAGTATTCCTGAATAAACTTCAGGTCATCTAATCCTAAAGCAAAACCGTGATTGTTATAGAAATTTTCAAGTTCAGCATCATTGAAGTTGATGAAGTTTTCATGAATCAAAACTTTGGACGGTGTTTCATCCGCAGGAATATCCAGTATAGACAGGTCTTTTTCCTGAGATTCTACTTTATTGATCAAAAGATCTTTGATTTTCAACAAATCAGCTTCTGAAACGCCTTCAAATTCGATGAGTTTTCCACTTCTTACTTTTGATTTTTCATTTTCTGTCAATAAGGCGATACACTGTTGTGCAGAGTCTGCTCTCTGATCATACTGACCAGGCAGGAACTCCATTGCGAAATGAATGTTTTTTGCAGGGTTTTCTGTATGTAAAATATCAGTCACAGGGTCTACAAAAGTATTATTTACTACTTTTTCGAATTCCCCGTCATTCAAATTGAAGATGTCATACACATTGTAGACTTTCACACTTTGAATTGCCGGAACAACTGCTTTTACTTCATCAAAAATTTTTGGACTTTCAACATCGAAAATTCCTCTTTTTTCTACGAAAATTCTTTTGTTATTAGACATTAGATGTCAGATTTTATTTAATATTAGATTTATTTTTCTTTTACTTTTCTGAGTTCAGAGAACCTTTGTCTGATGAGCACTTACTATTCCATCTACATTGGCCTCATTCCGGAATACAAATTTACTCTTTTTACTTTCTTTAACCTCATTCTTTTTCTTATAATGCGAACGTCAGATTAATATCTTTGGTCCCCTCACTATTGGATGCATTTTTAGGAGCTTCCATCCATGCCTCTTTATTCAGTACAAATCTAAAAGGATAGGTTTTCCTTTTTGAAATCCGGACACAGGAAGCTCTAATTCGTAATGGTTTTTATCTTTTTCACCATCTGATACTCTTTCTTCCCGGCATCCCAATTATTGAAATCTCCTACCAATGAGACCGTATGAAGAAGCTCTGCATTTAAATTGGCAGGATGTGTGTAAGAAAAAACGATCTTGTCTCCTTTTATCTTATATCCATATACCTCCTTTTTATCTGAGGTTGCAATAAGATCACCTACCAAACGCATGGTACCATTATAAATTGAGGAAAATGTTTCGGGTCCATTGATATTGACAATCATACAAACACCTATATTCAGCTCAGGATATACGATAAACAAGGTATTTATTCCATAAGATCCTCCGTGTTTAAACCCTGTTTTACCGTATTCGGTAATAAAATATTTATCCCAAAAATATCCGTACCAGTCTTCTTTACTATTGTCAATATTTCTTTGGGATTCCTGAACTATCTTATCTTGCGGATTCAGCTCTTCTTTTAAAAACTTCATCATATTTCCCATTGTAGATTGGGTTTTCGAGCCGCCTGCTCCCCATAAAAGGCTTTGCGAAACGGGCATCAGACGATAATTTTCATGATATCCGTTAGCCTGAACTTCATTTGTATCAAGTTCCAGTTTGGTATGGTTCATTCCAGCTTTTGAAAAGATATTTTCTTTCAAAAGAGTTTCATAGCTTTTTCCGTAAATATTTTCCAGCATGAGACCAGCCAACTCAAGGCTTAAATTGCTGTATTGATATTCTTTACCTGGTTCCATCTTTAATGTAACCGTGGCAAGATCTTTTTAAAGTCTTCTTTTGTATATCCTTTATTGAGCTTCTCATAGAGAAAAGGAGTCTCATCCGTCATATTTTTCCTTAATTCATCATCATTAGGAAGGTTTCTTGGAAGTGCGGTTTCGTAAGAGATTAAGTTTCTTATTTTTATAGGGACACCATTATATTCTAAGTTAGGTAAGATCCATTAAGGTATTTACGTACGTCATCATCAAGATTTACTTTCCCTTCCAGAACTGCCTGGGCCAGCAACTGGCCTGTAAAAAGCTTGGTAACGGAAGCGATGGTGAAATAAGTATTATCATTGGCTTTATTCCCTTTTCCTTTGTCTATTTCACCATAGTGTCCGGTATAAACTTTTCCGTCTTTGAGTATTCCGACAGAAACAGAATATGCTTTAGATTCTTTGGCTACTTTCTGAGCAGCTGCATCTATGATTGAGTATACTTTTTTCTCACTTTGTGCATAGTTCTTTACAAAAGCTAAAGCTAAGATAAATACAAGTATATTTTTTCTCATTAAGTTTAATTTGGAATGTTTTTGAATTTATTCGGGTTATTAGAATGTTTTTTCTGGTAGTCTTCTGCTTGTCTGATTTCCTCTTTGAGCCATTTTTCAAAAGGAATCATTTTATCTTCATAATTTATAGTAAAAACTTTTTTTCCGTCTTCTGACACAAAAAACTTCAGGTCATCAAATGCTGCTAAGTTTCTTTTGCCGTTATCATAAGTATTGATCTGATAATACTGAAAATTTTCCTGTGGTCTTTCTACAATTTCAAAAAGCAGTTTTTTTCCTCTTCGGACATTTCATTATAGACATTCACATAATGAACTGCTGAAATGATCTTATTGTATTTTTCAAAGAATTGAAGAATATTTTTTCTTTTCCACTGTATTGAAATGAATATGGGTAATATTTCCCATCAATGTCAATATCTTTCCCGGAATGCTTTGAAAGCGGCTGAACAGTTTCACCTTTGATATTCATCACGCCCCATGTTCCGCCTACTATTGCAGGATGCTCATCATCTGTTTTTTCCCAGTCACAGCCATCACAGAACACGGAATATCCGTAATTAAAAGAGGCAGCAAAGTCATGATTGGGCTGAATGATCGTTTTTCCATTACGGTCTGCAAATCCTATTTTTCCATTTTTCACAAATCTTCTCAGTCCTTCTGAAAAATAATCTGCACCGTTATCAAATAAATAGGGCCTGTATAAAAATTACCTTTTCTGTCATAAACATATCCAAAGGTATTTTTTCATATTTGTCATTTCTTTTCCCACCAGCAAAGAGAATGGTTTCATTTCCGATTCCTTCCGGTACTGATTCTCCGTCTTTGATTCCTGTATAATCTTTAAATTCTGCCGGAATGATGATTTTTCCAGCCTGGTTTTTAACCCCTACCAAACTGTCTTTGGAAATAAAATATCTCAAATCTTCTTGCTTCTGAGAGAAAGCCAGCACGGGAATCATTGCAATCAATAAAAGGACTTTGTTCATGGCAGGTTAAAAATAAAATATGCAGCCCAAAAGGCTGCATACTGTTTTATACTTTAAGATCAGCTTCTAATCCTATCAAATCTTTATTCTGGTCTATAATCGGCTGCACTTCATTCTTGACAAATTCTTCTGTCTGAATCGGTGCAAACCCGATAAAGTTCTTCGGATCCAAGACTTCTTTTAACTTTGATTTATCCAGTTTTAAAGAGTCATCGTTTAAGATCCTTTCGATCAGGTCATTTTCTTTTCCTTCTTCTTTTACTTTCTTGGAAGCTTCCATAGAATGTACTCTGATCACTTCGTGAATTTCCTGACGGTCACCACCGGCTTTCACTTCTTCCATGATGATGTATTCTGTAGCCATGAAAGGAAGTTCTTCTTCGATGTGTTTGTTGATTCTGTTCGGATATACTACAATTCCGTTCATGATATTGTTCCAGATCAACAAGATAGCATCTACTGCTAAGAACGCCTGAGGAATTGTTAATCTTTTGTTCGCAGAGTCGTCCAATGTTCTTTCGAACCACTGTGTAGAAGCTACCATTGCAGAACTTGTTGTGAGAGACATCACATATTTTGCCAATGCCCCGATTCTTTCGCTTCTCATTGGATTACGCTTGTAGGCCATTGCTGATGAACCGATCTGGTTTTTTCTCGAATGGCTCTTCAATTTCCTTAAGGTTCTGAAGTAAACGTAAATCGTTGGTAAATTTATGGGCAGACTGAGCGATATTTCCTAATAAAGCTACTACTTTAGCATCAATCTTTCTATCGTAAGTCTGTCCGGAAACTCCGAAGACTTTTTCAAAACCGAATCTTTTGGAAAGTTCTTTATCTAAGTGTTTAACTTTTGAATAATCCCCGTTGAATAATTCAAGGAAACTTGCAGCAGTTCCTGTAGTTCCTTTTACTCCTCTGAAACGAAGGGTTTCAAGGAAGAAGTCTAATTCTTCAATATCAAGAACCAAACTCTGCAGCCAAAGGGTAGCTCTTTTTCCTACTGTAGTAAGCTGAGCCGGCTGGAAGTGCGTAAATCCTAATGTTGGAAGGTCTTTGTACTGAATGGCAAAGTCTGCCAAATTTTTCATTACATTCACCAACTTTTTCTTCAGGATTAAAAGTCCGTCACGGATCTGAATTAAATCTGTATTATCTCCTACAAAAGCTGAAGTAGCTCCCAAGTGAATAATTCCTTTTGCTGAAGGCGCTACATCACCATAGGTGTGAACGTGAGCCATTACATCATGACGGAATTTCTTTTCGTATTCTGCTGCTTTATCGAAATCGATATTCTCAGCATTGGCTTTTAATTCAGCGATCTGCTCGTCTGTAATCTCAAGACCTAAATCTTTTTCGATCTCAGCTAAAGCGATCCAAAGCTTTCTCCAGGTACGGAATTTGTTATTGTGTGAGAAATTAAACAACATTTCTTCACTGGAATAGCGCTCTTCCAATGGATTTTTGTAGGAATTCATTCGTTCTTTTACTTTTTAGATGTACAAAAATACGGTTTTTCAGTGAGAGATAAAAATACTGTTTTTATGATTTTTAATCTTTATGATGTATTGCTGCTGCCTTTGAATATATTATATTATTGAAGTTGTTACAGATAATATAGAATGCATGAAATAATGAAAAATCTGTGTAATCAGCTTAATCTGCGAGCAGATTATGTTGCCAATGATGGACGAATATTGTTGGAAAAACGCTAAGGCCCTATTGTTTACTTTATTGTGTTTTTAAGGCACTAAGATTTTATCTCCGATAAAATTGAATACTGTTTATTTTATAAGTATTGTTTTTCAGTTCCCAACATTACACAAAGAATGAATATCTGCGTAATCAGCTTAATCTGCGAGCGGATTATGTTGCCAATGATAGACGAATATTGTTGGAAAAACGCTAAGGCCCTATTGTTTACTTTATTGTGTTTTTAAGGCGCTAAAATTTTATCTCAGATAAAATTCAATGCTGTTTATTTTATAAGTATTGTTTTTCAGTTCCCAACATTACACAAAGATTGAAAATCTGCGTAATCTGTCTGATCTGCGAGCGGATTCTGTGGCTATGGATATACAATGCTTTATATATTAATAAAAACAGGCTATCTTTTCTTTGAGATAGCCTGTTCTTCATTATTATTCCGGAAGATTTAATCAATAAGTCCGCAAGGTGATCCTACAGGAATACATTTTTTACAAATGAACACCAGAAATATCCTGGCAGACACATCGGGATCCCTCCCTGAACTGTTTTCAATTCTTTTTTGAAAAGTTTTCTTAAGTTTTTCATGATAACATTTTTTGATTTTTTCCTACTCTATATGCTTTTCGGATTCTGCTTTAATTTGGTATTACCAATATACATATTTTTCTAATAAATAAAATATAATTAACTCATTTTACACAACTTGCATTTAAAATATTTTTCTGCATGAATATTCTACTCACGAAATTCATTCACAAAAAAACCACCCTTCCGGGTGGCTCTTATTTTCTGATATTTGATTTTATTGATAGATGACTACATCATCTTTCTTAATCCGGTAGCTTTTCTTATAAGGTATTAAAACATAGGTTTCTTTAATATAGCTTCCGCTTTTCCATATTTTAGCTTTTCCTTCTCTTTCAAGAATAATGCTTTTTGCCATTCCTTCCGGGATAAAGACTTCAGCCCGTTTCATATCTTTACTGAAAATAACAGCCGTCATTGTAGCAGAGCTTTTATCTGAGGTCACTTCCTTTAATTTGATTTTCTGTTCGAAAACCCTTACACAGTTGTTTCTGATCTGAGAATAGGTATAACCTGCAGAGTTGATACATCCATGAACATCCCTGTCCCCACCCAAAACCGGAGTTTTCTGTTGAGCAAAAGCTAAAGAGGCAAGGAACATCGTAGTAAATAAAATTGGTTTTTTCATATTTAAATTATTAATGTTTTCAATTGGTAAAATTATTTCACAAAATAAAGATATTAATTTCATTTTTAGCTGCAAAAATCATTATTTCTAATCGCTTATTTTTTATTTTGTTCAGATGAACCTTATTGGTATCACAAAAAAATCACCCTTCCGGGTGACTTAAATCTTTTACATTCTGGGTTTACTGATAGATAACAACATTGCCCTTTTAAGCTGATATCCGCTTTTTTGAAAGGAACCAGTACATATCCGTCTTTTTTCCATGCTTTCGCTTTTCCTGCTCTGGTAAGAACAATGCTTCCTCCTTCTGCGTCTTTAACAAAAACCTCAGCTTTCTTCATGTCTTTACTGAAAATAACGGCTGCAATGTAATCACCTTTTGAAGCAACCTCTTTTAATTTGATCTTCTGTTCAAAAGTACGTACACAATCTTTCTTAACTTGTGAATAGGTATATCCTGCTGAACCAATACACCCGTGTGCATCTTTATCGCCACCTAAAACCGGTGTTGTCTGTGCGAAAGCTAAGGAACCAAGGAACATTGCGCTGAATACAATCGTTTTTTCATGTTGTTTGTCTATTATGATAATTGCGAGTGGTATTAATAAAAACCATGCCAAAGGATTGAAAAAAAGTCTTTTCGAGTAACTTCTATTTATAGCGACTCCACAAGTTGTTATTATAATACTAAATATTTATAAAAATTAGGAATATTTTTCTCAAAAAGAAATAAATATGATAAAAATAAAACTATTATTTGCCATTTGAAACAATATTTCTACATTTAGAGAAAAAATAACCACAAAACTAATATTCATGAAATTAAAAATCTACTCTGCAATTTTTCTGTTGACATCTGCCTTATTTTTTTCACAAAATGTGAATTTCACAGATGTCAATTTTAAAAATGCTTTACTGCCCTACCACGATGCCAACGTTGATGGAGAAATTTCTAATTCGGAGGCTCAGAATGCTACGCTCATCATGATCGATACTAATTATGGCATCACCAATCTTGACGGAATAGAGGCATTTACCAATCTGGAGACTTTTGTTATAAGAAAGAATCCTGTTTCTTCACCTGTCAATTTCAGCCAAAGTATACACTTAGCCACTATCATGATCGATGGTGCCGCCATACCATCGATCAACCTTACAAGCTTAACGCAATTGAAAAAGCTTACTGTAACGTTATCGCATGGCGCTGCAATAGATCTGACCAATAAACCTCTGCTCGAAGAACTTTTTATAGCCGGTGAATATGGCATTGGAGGGGTTAGCACTTTGGATGTGACGCAAAATCCTGTTTTAAAAACATTATGGCTTAATCACAGCAGCCCCAATACACTTAACGTGTCCCAGAATCCTTTATTAGAAACCCTGGTCATCCAACAAAATCCCAATTCACCCACGAGCCTGACTTCTTTGAATGTTACTCAAAATCCAATGCTTAAAATATTAACTTTAGGCGGAAACAGCAATCTCCCATCCATAGATGTAAGCATGAATCCGGTTTTAAGTATGCTGAATATCGGGGCAACGGCAATAACTTCCCTGAATCTCAGCAACAATCCTTTATTAAAATATCTGGCAATAGATCACTGTGATTTTTCAGGGGTATAGATTTGTCTAATCTCACTCTTTTGGAAGAGCTTAATGCCAACAATTCTTCATTAACGCATTTAGATTTTACGAATAATGCCAATTTACATACTTTAAGTTTCAGCAATAACTATATCACCAGTTTAAATCTTGCTCCTTTGGTGAAACTGAAAAATTTTCACAGTGCCAATAATCTCTTTACCGCTATAGATTTAAGTAACAATCATAATCTTACCTATGCGGACTTTATGTCTAATCAGCAGGTACAGTACATTAACATGAAAAATGGCAATAATCATAATATGACATGGCTTACGAACATGGACTATCAGTTTATGCCACAGCTAAGAGGTTTCTGCGTTGATGATGTGAATTCACCTTATGGCATCAAGGTAAAACAGACACTTAATAATACAGTATTGGTTACTTCTGACTGCTCCTGCTTTCGACCCGGGAAAGTCCGTTGCAAAACAGTCGTTTTACATTGTTTCCTAACCCGGCAGATGATAGATTATTTATAGACAGTCCGGAAAATCTGCTGGAGTATTCTGTTTTTTCAGTTTCGGGCCAGAAGATACAATCAGGGGTTTTCAGAAAAGGAGAAAACTCTATAGACCTAAAGAATATGATTAAAGGCACCTACGTTGTTCAGATCAAAACAGACCATCAGACGTTTACCGATAAGATCATTAAGAGATAAAATGCATTTCCAAATAACAAAGCCTTGTCATGATTATCTGACAAGGCTTTTGTTTATAAATATATTAAAAAGTTTATCCCTGAGTTATTTTGTCCAGTTGACTTTTGAATGTTTTACTTCCTCAGAGTTTGTACCGATCATGATATCAAATTCTCCCGCTTCCCAATCATACTTCAGATCTCCGTTATAGAATTTCAGATTTTCAGGGTAATATCAAAGGTTACTTTTCTTGACTCTCCTTTTTCAAAAATACTTTCTGGAAACCTTTCAGTTCTTTTACCGGTCTTGTAATGCTTCCCACCATATCTCTGATGTACAGCTGAACCACCTCAGCTCCGTCATAGTTTCCGCTGTTGGTTACGGTAACAGATGCCTGAACTGTCTGATTTCCTTTCGGATTGGCATTGGAAACCGTGATATCAGAATAATTAAATTTCGTATAGCTTAATCCGTATCCGAAAGAATATAACGGTGTATTACATTCATCCATATAATTGGAACGGAATCTTTCGTAGGTACATTTATCTACTTTATCCTGGCTCAGCGGACGGCCTGTATTTTTAGCATTATAATAGATAGGAACCTGCCCCAGGCTTCTTGGGAAGGTCATCGGCAGTTTTCCTGACGGGTTTACTTTCCCGAACAGGACATCAGCAATCGCATTTCCTGCTTCAGATCCTGCAAACCAGGCATTCAGAATAGCATCCGGAGTATCTTTTACATTGGTAAGAGCCAATGGACGGCCCGTGAAAAGCACCATCGCAATAGGTTTTCCGGTTTTCTTCAGCTCATTTAATAAATCTACCTGAGACTGAGGAATTGTAATTTCTGTTCTGGAAGAAGATTCTCCGCTCATTTCTGCAGATTCGCCGATAGCCAGAACAATTACATCTGCTTTATTGGCTACATCAACTGCTTCTTTTAATAATTCTTCTTTTGAACGGTTATCACGGTCTGTTTTCTTTCCGTGAGCGGCATAGATATCTTCCAGCTTGGCATCATAATCAATGTTCGCTCCTTTAGCAGAAAGGAATTTCACCTCTTTACCATAGTTTGCCTGTAATCCCTGCATTAAATTAACTGAGATCGCATGTTTGGTAGCAACACTCCAGGTTCCGGCCATATTCAGAGAATTGTTGACCAATGGGCCTATTACCGCTACTGTTCCTGCTTTTTTCAAAGGGAGTACCTGGTTTTCATTTTTCAGTAAAACCATAGACTGGGCTGCAACATTTCTCGCAATGTTACGGTTTTCCATGTTGTAAACTTCTTTTGCAGCCAGTTTTGCATCTCCATGTTTGTAAGGATTGTCGAATAATCCCAGATCATATTTTGCTTCAAGAATTCTTTTCGCTGCAGCATCAATTTCAGCCTGGGTCACTTTACCTTCAGAAAGAGATTTTTAAGGGTTGTTAAAAACCTTCTCCTACCATATCCATATCCACTCCGGCTTTCAATGCCAAAGCAGAAACCTGCTGCAAATCTCCCATTCCATGTTCTACCATTTCGTTGATCCCGGTATAATCAGTCACTACAAAACCTTTGAATTTCCATTGGTTTCTCAATAGTTCGGTCTGCAACCATCTGCTACCTGTTGCCGGAACGCCATCCACTTCATTGAAAGAAGCCATTACAGAGGCTACCCCTGCATCTACAGCGGCTTTATAGGGTGGGAAATATTCGTTGAACATTCTTACATGGCTCATATCCACTGTATTATAATCACGACCTGCTTCACCGGCCCCATACAGTGCAAAGTGTTTTACACAGGCAAGTATATTGGTTCCGTTTGCCAGATCTTTGCCCTGGTAGCCGTATACCATGTTCTTGGAGATTTCGCTTCCCAGGTACGGATCTTCTCCGGAACCTTCGGAAACTCTTCCCCATCTCGGTTCACGGGAAATATCCACCATTGGCGAAAATGTCCAGTTGATCCCGTCAGATGCGGCTTCTTTAGCTGCTACCCTTGCAGACTGCTGTACAAGGTTCATATCCCATGACGCAGCAAGTCCTAGAGGTATTGGGAAGGTAGTTTCGTAGCCATGAATTACATCCATACCAAAGATCAAAGGGATTTTAAGACGGCTTTTTCAATAGCTACTTTCTGAACGGCCTTTATTTTATCTGCTCCTTTTATATTGAACAGCCCTCCTACCAGCCCCTGTTCCACTTTCTTTCCGATATCGGAACTCTGGGCCTGGCCTGTTGTAAAGTCTCCTGAAGTCGGCAGGTTCAGCTGGCCAATCTTCTCATCCAAAGTCATTTTAGATAAAAGATTGTCTACAAAGGCTTTCTTTTTAGCCTGATACTGGGCGGTCTGATAGGCCTGAACCGGTTTATCCACCATTTCCTGAGCGGAAAACACGGGTGAAAGTGCTAAGGTTGCAAGTACAATTAACTTTTTCATAAATCGATCTTCTTATTATTATTGTTTTATATTTTTTTGCTTAGTTACAAGTTAGTCTTCTTCAATTTCATTGTGACCGGTAAGCAGCTTTCAGTGATAAATGATTTCCTGCTTGATGGTTTCAGTAGTATTCGTGACTTTATTCTCCGTATACCATTCTATAGTATTTCCGTATTCATCATATTTTTCGGTGGAAAAATTGGTGGGTGAGAAAAAATTCTGCATGGGTTTTCTTTTCATTTTCGATATAGTGTATGGCAATAAGCTCATCTTTTTATTATATTCGTTCACTCTTCCTTCAAGGTATTCCAATCTGTTTTCTCCCCGAGTAATCATCATAATCGTCTTTTGTTTTGCAGTACACACTTCCGTAATGAATATTGTATTGGTCAAAATATTCAATTTCTTCAAGGTGAGGGGTAAGGCGATCTTTAGAAAAATCCGGACGGTAAGATGATGTCTCATGTAATGTAAGGTTGTCAAATTCATCATAATTGAAAATTTCAAGATGAATATGTTTCATTATTTTACTGAATGTGTCTTGATCTTCGGTTTGCATATAGTGTTTAAACAAATGCAGTTTTTCTTCATTATATAGAAAATCACCAATTCTTATCACCCGATCTGTTTCATCAGAGACGATATATTTAATCCTGTCACCTTCTCTTTCCATAACCATATTATCCGTAAATTCATAAGTTTTCATGACTGTAGGATACTCAGCATTGATATATTTTTTCCAGACGTGACATGTTTTTTGATCTTCACTGTAAACCGTAGTGATATGATAAGAGTCTTCATATCCTTTGATATCAAAAATCACTTCTGTAAGCCTTTCTCCCTGAATGTATAACTGATTTCGTCGTTATCTGCTTTCAAAATGATAAACTTTGTCAGGCCGTTTTCTTCTTCGATATTCTTTTCCAGCCATTCTTTAGACATCAAAGCATAAGTTTCAAATTGATCCGGTCCTTTAAATGGATTTTTAATGGAAATGCTACATCCTATAATATTTTTGGAACGATCATAAACCTGTTGCAAATAATAATGTTCATGATGCTCATATATTGTTTCAAATCTTTCAGGATCTTTAAAGTTCAGATCTCTGATTTTTTTAAGTTTTCAAAAAGGCAGAAGCTACCAGGTCTCCATTCTGAAAACGATGAACCTCACGGATATTCTTTTTATTTCCGCTAAAGCTTTCTATAAATATCTCGTCAAGGTCAATCATTATTTATTTTTTTCTTTCTTTTTAGACAGCATCCATTCATACAGCTGAGGATTTGAATAAGTGGAATCCCATGAGTTATGATTATCATTCGGGAATATGACCAGTTCTGCTGATGGGTTTACCGGATGAAGTTTCTGGTAAAATTTGAAAGCATTTTCCGGCAGTACAATATCATCCATCCCTCCATGGAATATTTTCATATTCAAATCTTTAAATTTATTAATATTAGCCGTCATTACCTGATCCGTAGGAGCGCAGACTGAAACTACTGCTGCAAACATTTCAGGGTGCTCCATCGCCAGCTTCAAAGTACCCCATCCTCCCATAGAAAGTCCTGTAAGGTAGATTCTTGAAGGGTCTATCTTATATTTTTTCTGAATTTCTTTTATTAAATTATACACTGTAACGGTATCCCACCAGCTATCTGCAGGGCATTGGGGTGCGAGAATAGCGACCGGTTCTTTGATCAGGTTTTTATAGGTGAACGGGCTGTGTGCTTTTACCAGTTCAAGGTTATTTCCTCTTTCTCCGGAACCGTGAAGAAAGACAATCAATGGAACGTTTCCTTTTGTATTCTGGGGATAATCCAGAATATAAGAGATTTTTTCCGTTCTTTTAATTTCTTTGTTAAGCTCTCCTTTTATTTCCTGGGCATTCAACTGCAATGAAAACGGCAATAATAAAAGGGGAATATGTTTTAATTTCATAATGCTATAGGTTTTGGCTAAAGCCCTGGATTTGGTTTTATTTATTTTAAACGGGCTAAAGCCCGTTTCTATTGAATGTATATACCTGCTGCATATTGTTTTTTCTCGCAGATTTTTCAGATTGAGCAGATTATTGTATTTAAATGATCGGCTAAACTTTTATTAATATCTGAAATTCAAAGAGGCTTATTTAAAATTATTTTATTCCATATTTTGAGGACTGGAAACTCAGTTTTTTTAATCCCTGCTGAATTTCCGGGGCATTCATAAACAGTTTCCACAGGAATCCTGTTCTGTAGTTTTCAATCATTGGAGCTATTGTTCCCTGATCAATGGCCAGATATCTTGGTGTAAACCAATTGCTGTAATGAATGGATGTTGCATCATAAGGTCCGGCAGATCCTATGAATTCAGGTTTTTGGGTATAGATAAACCTCAGGAAATTCATGGATTCTTTTGGTGTGTATGGAAAACTGCTCAATGCTGCTGTGGGTGTTATTACTCCATTGTCATTACCGGGCATATGGGCTGTATATCCTGTGCTTCCATTTTCATTTCTTGTATAGCCGGCTGTTAATCCCCAATAGTCTGATCCATAACCTTTCCACTGCTTCGGATTTTCTACACAGTATTGATAATCGATGAGTGTCTGGTTTTTATTAATATCAAAATAATTTTTTACCAGCTTATCGGATAATCCTGTCGGGTCAAGTCCGATATAAGAGTATTGTGCCCAGAACAATGGACCGCCATATTCTTCGGCATAGTTATGCTTTACATACAGAGGCAATCCGTATTTTGTTTTGTCTGTAAGGTAGGTTCCGTTTCTGGTCCATCCTTTATAATAGGTTTCAGCATCAATGGAATAAGTAGGTGAAGAAGCTGCTAAAATATAAGTGATCAGACATTCATTATAACCTTCGAGAGGAAAGTTCATTTCCCACTGATATTCCGGTGACCAGTGCCAGTAAAGGACTTTTTCACCTCCTTTTGTATACCAGTTCCACTGAATTCCTTTCCAGAGCTCATCACATTTTGCAGCCAGTGCTTTTTCTTCTGCGTTTCCGTTTTTAAAATATTCACGGACCATGAGTATTCCTGAAGTAAGGAATGCGGTTTCCACTAGATCTCCTCCATTATCTTTTTTGCCAAAAGGAACGGTCTTACCTGTCTCTCCATTGATCCAATGGGACCATGCTCCTTTATGACGGTCGGCTTTTGCAAGGAAATCCATCATATGGGAAAGTCTTTTTACAGCTTCCTTCCTTGGGACAAATCCTCTTTCCACGCCCACCAGAATTGTTGCGAGTCCAAATCCTGAACCGCCGGTAGTGATCACGTGTTTATCTTTATCAGGATAAATATTATCTTCATGATACCGTTCTCTTCCCAGCATTGACTTCGGTTCTGCATAGTCCCAGAAATATTTCAGAGCATCTTTCTGCACTCTATCCATGAGCTGTTCGTCTGTAATATCAGGTTTTACCCCTTTAACGGTCTGGGTTTCCTGATTCTGAATATTGGCATTTTTGCATGAATATGCAAAAAACAGAGAGGTAACAGCAATTGACAATACGATCCTTTTCATGATTTCTTTTTTTTACGTAATTCTACTAAAAGAAGAGGAGAACTTTCATTCTCCTCTAAAGTTTATGTTATATTTTAATAGCCTGGGTTTTGTGTAAACAATCCTAAACTTGCATTCATTGCATCTAATGGAATCGGGAATAATTCATTCTTCCCAGCTTTGAAACCATAAGAGGCAAGAACTGTTGCGGCCTGCCCTGTTCTTACCAGGTCTACGAAACGGTCACCTTCCATAGCAAGTTCTACTCTACGCTCATGCCAGATTGCTGTTCTCAATGCTCCTTGTGTTGCAGCTGTAGTTCCTGCCAATTGAGCTCTTGTTCTCACTCTGTTAAGATTAGTAATTGCTGTAGCAGTATTACCCAATTCGTTAGCTGCTTCTGCATTGATTAAAAGAATTTCTGCAAATCTTAAAATTCTGATATTCTGTCTTGAACCATAAGCACATGCACTATTGTTCAAAGCTTTTGGAACATATACTTTTTGGTTAAATGTTGTTACAGAATTTGGATCTCCCATTGCTATAAGATCTCCTTCCGGAGTTGTTTCGCCATTTCTAAGAATTGTAAGCTCTTTTCTGATATCCCCGACTCAAATGCATTTTCCAATGCCTGAGAAGGAGTAAAGAATCCCCAACCAAACTGATTTCTTACTCCCTGTACTTCAGCATACTGACTTCCTCCGAATTGAGTAGAACACTCACAGTTCACTTCGAATACAGATTCCTTTCCAAATTCTCCTGCAATTCTGAATAAATGATTGAAATCGGGATCCAGATCATACCCCATACTCATTACCTGATTAGAGGTTTCATATGCTTTCTGCCAATCTTTTTTATATAAATACACTTTTGAAAGCAATCCTAAAGCTGCTCCTTTGGTAACTCGTCCAAGATCAGCCGCTGCATAGGTTTGAGGCAAGATTTGCGACGCACTGGTAAGATCCGAAATAATAAAGTTATACACTTCTTCGGCTGAGTTTCTAGGAACTGTATAAGTAGAAGGAATTCCATCAAAGATAGGAACCCCACCGTAGATTCTCAATAAGTTAAAATAAAAATAAGCCCTCAGCATTTTTGCTTCAGCAATCAATCTTTCTTTTAAAGTGGCATCCATATCAATTTTTGGAACATTTGTAATTACTTGGTTACATCTGTTTACCGCTTGCCATTGTCCAATCCAGTACCCTCTAACTCCATCATCACTTACGGTATAAGTAAATTTGTCGTAAGCATTAATAAAGGAAGCATCACCGGGGTTAGACCCTTTCACAACGTCATCTGCCGGCACTCCAAAAACAAACTGATAAGGGAATGCAGAATTTTCCCAACTTCTTAAAAACACATAAATAGCATTGGTTGCCTGCATAGCATCTTCCTGAGTTTTGAAAAAGGACTCTGCTTCTGTTACTCCTTCCTGTTTTATATCCAGATAATCGTCTTTACAACTTATCACAAGTGAAAATAAGGCGATGGATAAAAATATTTTTTTCATGTTTTTCTAATTAAAATGTTAAGTTCATACCGATTGTATAAATGGCTGAAATTGGATAAATATTATTATCAACCCCATTTGCACTCTGTCTGTATTCATGATCTCTGGAGAGAATCCATTATATTTAAAACTTGTCCAAGGGTTCTGAGCACTTAGATACAGTCTGAATTTGGTAAGCAATAAAGATTTTGCGAAGTCTTTAGGTAAATTATATCCTACTGTAATATTTCTGATTCTGAAATAGCTTCCATCTTCTACAAAGAAACTACTTGGAAGAATAATGGACTGGTTGTTGGTGGTCATTGGATATGCGTTGGATGTTCCTGCACCTCTCCATCTATTATTGTAGAAATCAAGATCCCAGTTTTCATTTCCGTAACGTTGTTCACGATTGTAATTATAGATCTTATTTCCAAATACTCCCTGGAAGTCTACAGCAATGTCAAAATCATAAACATTTAAATTAACTCCGAAACCATACGTTCCTTTCGGAATTGGACTTCCTAAGAACGTTTTATCTCTGGTATCAATAATTCCGTTCCCATCCATATCAGCAAATTTAAGCCATCCTGCTTTAGCTCCAGTCTGACCTGATGCTGCAGCTTCTGCGTCAGTTTGAAATACTCCTGTTACCTCATATCCATAATAAGCTCCTACAGGCTGTCCGTTTTGTAATCTTACAATAGAGTTTCCAAATAAACTTGCTCCTGTTTCAAGATAGGAACCTTGATATACGGATGTAATTTTATTTTTAAGAGTGGTAAAGTTACCATATACTCCTAGTTTTACTTTATCAGAAATTTTCGTATCATAATTTACAGAAACTTCAAAACCTCTGTTATTGAATGAATAGGCATTTGTAATATAGTTTTTCCAGTTGCTTGCGCCTGAAACTGTTCCTTGTGTAACACCATATACTACATCCTTGGTATCTTTATCAAAATAGGTTGCATCAATTTTCAATTTATTATTGAATAAGCCCATTTCTAAGCCGATATCTCTACCCGTTGTAGTTTCCCAACCGATATTTGGATCAATTACTCTATCAATAGTCTGTGCAGGGGCTCCTGAATTACCATAATATGCTCCTCTTTTAAGGATTGTAGTTCTTAACGTATATGCCCTTGTCACATCAGGATTACCCAATTTCCCCCAACTGGCTCTTAACTTCAAAAGACTAAATACATTCTGATTGCTCATAAAGTTTTCTTTGAAATTACCCATCCAGCGCTTACTGCTGGGAATATCCTGTGTCTGTCTCCTGATGAGTATTTTGAAGTTCCATCTCTACGAACAGAACCATTTACTAAATATTTTCCTTTATAATCATAGTTCACTCTGGCGAACATAGATTCAATTCTGTCCTGATAAGGTACTACATCATAACCTTCTACATCCTTGTCGATCATAATAATATTAGTCCCATTGAAAATATTCATGGAAGCATTAGTTCCGTCATAATTAACGTTAAGTGCTTCTAAATAAGTTTGAGAATAAGAATTTCTTGTTCTTGAAAAACCGGCAAGAATTTCAAGGTTATGATCCCCTAATGATTTTTTCCAGCTTAATGTATTGTCCCAAATATAATTTCTATTTCTTGAATCTCTTGTAATCAACTTATTAGGTTTCTGATCAGAAACTGGAACATAATTAAATGTAGGAGTATATTCGTAAAGGTTTGTATTATAATTATCTGTTGTATAGCTTACTCTTAAAGTAAAGTCTTTCAAGAATTTATATTCTGCCCAAACATTATTCAATAATCTTTCCTGTCTGTTCTGAGAACGATATAGATCTAATACCGCTCGTGAGTTAGGAATAGAATACCCATTAAAGAACTGATAATCTCCTGTACCTGGATTCATAACAGGAAAAATAGGAGGAGCATTATAAGCATTCAATAAAGGATTTTTTGCCTGATCGGTACGCATTTTAGAGAATGTAAAATTATTCCCAACAGTAAGGTTATCAGTAATCTTATAACTAAGATTTAATTTTGTATTAAGCCTGTTAAATCCTGATCCAGAATTAATACCTTGCCCTGCAGCAATATTACCTTCATCCTGTAGGTTTCCTATGCTTGCATAATAATTAAGCTTTCCTAAACTTCCGGAAGCTGAGAAGTCATTAGAATTAATAATACTTGTTCTGAAAATTTCCTTAAACCAATCTGTATCAGCAGGAAAATTAGCTCTGGAAATTGCTCCGTTAAGATTTCCGTTATCATTCATCAGCTTTTCATTATAAAGCTCAATATACTGATCAGAATTAGTCATTTTAGGAACATTGGTAACTTTCTTAATTCCTAAATAAGAATTGAAATTGAATATCGGCTTCCCTCTTCCTGTTTTTGTTTTAATAATAACGGCTCCGTTAGCCGCTCTTGCTCCGAAGATTGCTAAACTGGAAGGATCTTTCAATACACTCATAGATTCAATATCCTGAGGACCAAGGAAAGAAATATCATCCGTGATCATCCCATCAACAATAAATACTGTTTTACCCGTAAGGGAACCAATTCCTCTGATGTCTACTCTTGGAGAGCTTCCCGGAGTTCCGGAATTTAAAACCTGTACACCTGATAATCTACCTTGTATTGAACTTATCGGATTGGCATTTGGCTTATCAGCAAGGTCTTTTGCTGAAACCATACCGATACTTCCGGTCACGTTCTCTTTCTTCTGAGATCCATATCCTATCAGAACCACCTCCTCGATCTTCTGCTCTTTTGCAACAGTATCTTTGGGAGCTGTCTGCGCATTGACGTTCATCCCGAAGTACAGAACAGCAATGAGACATGAATACTTTAAATTACTTTGTTTCATATAGTTTCAATTTTATTCAATCAATCAAATTTCCGCATATCTTTATTGGAGTTATCTTAAAATCTCAAAAAAGACATTAGTCAAAAATAGGAAAAATATTGAATCATGTTAAAATATCTTAAAAATTTAAAAACAATTAACATTTAATAAACATAAAACAAAAAACAACTATTATTTATGAATTTACATACAAAATAACCACAAATAAACAATCATATCATTAATAGGAAAACAGCATTTTTTCTTTAAAAAACCACCCAATAACGGGTATGGATTTAATATTTTGTTAAATAGAGAATAGTATTTACCTTTGGTGCGGTTTTTGACAAAAAGCTTTAAGAAAAATGTAATAAAAATATCAATGAAAAAATATATCATTGCAACGGCCCTGATCATTGGAACCGGAGCAGCCATCACTACTACCGTACAGTCCTGCACAAGCATTGCCACAAGCGACATGGGGCTTTCTATTATCAAAAGAATGCTTCTTAACGGCATTGATAAAGGAGCAGGTATCTATGGAAACAAAGAAGCCTTCCTGCAGAATAATATGGTTGACAAAGCCCTTCCGAAAGAGCTCAGAGACATCAATTCTATGCTGGAAAAAATTTCACCCTCTCTGGTTGCCAAAGAAAGGGATTATATTGCACAGGCAGCAGTGTACACTGTCAATATTTCAAAACCTATTTTACAGGGTGCTGTCAACAGCCTTAATGCACAGGATGTAACAAGGATCATCCAGGGAACAACTGCAACACAGATCCTGAAAGAAAAAACCTCCCAACAGCTTATTGCAGCCATTTCTCCTAAAGTGGACGAGAAGCTTAATGAATACGGAATTGTGAAAACGATCAATACCGCATTAGCCGGAAATAATTTCCTTGGAAATCTTTTGGGAGGAAATAAAAGCACGGTTAATTCCGGCGGACTGAGCCAGCTTGCTTCCGAACAGCTCGTAAACGGACTATTCAATATTATCGAAGATTATGAACATCAGAACTCCAAATCCCTGCTGGGACCATTTGGAAAATAGGAAAATTTTCGCTATATTTATATTATATTAACAATTGCAGATGGATATATTACAAGGAAATCAACACGCAAGTCCTGAGGATTTTTACAAGTCTCTGAAGGAAAAACTGGAAGATCATCATGATTTTCCGGAAGATTATTTATTTAAATTTATCATTCCCACAGACCAGGCAAAACTTACTGAAATTTACAAAGTTTTTGACGGCATTAAATTCACACTGGGAAACCGCGAAAGCAAAAATGGAAAATACACAGCCTGCAACATCAATGCATTTGTACTGGATGCCAATCAGGTGGTGAATATCTATAAAGAAGTAGCCAAGATAGAAGGCGTTATTCTATTGTAAAAGCAGAAACCGGATCATATTAATTATGATCCGGTTTTTTATTAGCCTTATTGCCATTCATAAAGGTATTCTTCTGTTCCTACTGCTTCCAATCTTTATTTATCCTTTAATTATTACATTCCTTTAATAAACAACAAACCACCCCTGTTAAGAGGTGGTTTTATAAATCTGATAGTTGTTGTTGTATTATTTCTTAACAAACTTAATGCTTTCTGAAACTTTAGCATTGTTAAGGGTAATTACATAAACACCTTTTGCAAGTTCAGATACATGAATCTGATTATTGCTGGTTTTACCGTTCTTAACAAGCTGCCCTACAGCATTATGAATTTCAAACTGAGTTTCTCCTGAAAGTCCGGTAATATTAAGAATATCGTTAACCGGGTTAGGATACACTCCGAAGGTATTTTTCTTATTCACTTCTGAAGTTGATAAAGACTCTCTTGTAGTGAATGCTTTCGTTTCATAAGAGAATTCACCATCCAAATGGAATATAGTCTGCCCTGAACTTGTAAGTAAATCTACATATCCTTGTGGAGCTCCAGTACTCACCCCTGTTAAACCATCTCCAAAATCATCAGAGATTGTGAATACATAACAGTCTTCAGGCAAGTTCCAAGTCTGAGTGATAAGAGCCGGATCAGCCTGTCCTTGCTGAGAATTATTATATCTTCCCTCTTTTACGATCTGACCAGCACTGTTCTTCAGATTCCATCTTGTTTCCTGTCCCCATCTGTCTCTCTTTAATTTAAATGTAACCGTAGTTGTTCCAAAGTATGCAGGTGCTACAGGTTTTACATAGTTACCGCTTGTTGTATTATTGGTACTTCTCTGGTCTGCCCCTCCATTTACGGATGTAATAGAGAAAGTAACAGGTGAAGACGCTACAGATGCATCTACAGGGATGTTGATAACGTCTGATTTATCCTGAGTCAGATTGCCTGACCAGCTATACGTCTGAGCAGCTCCTCCGTTGATTGAATATGAAACAACAGCTGAAGTTAAATTACTGGTTCCTCTGTTTGTAATAAGAAGACGCAATACGCCTGCTCCACAGTTAAGAATACCTAATGAACATCCGCCATCGTATTTTATTTCAGCATCATTAGGGAATAAAGCAATAGGCTGATCAGCAGTAGATGCCTTAAGCTCCAATCTTCTCGGAGAGTTATCCATTACTGTTCTGATTCTTGTTTTCTGATCATTGGTATAAATGTTCATACAAGTATCATTGGTATAATCCATATAGTTCTGAACCATTTCAAAAACGTTCGGATCGTTACAGCTTACTATAGAAGCATTACATGTATAATTTGCAGTATGTGCCGTAGGTGTATCTGCACAATAGTCATTTCCACATGATGCATCTCCCCAGATATGTCTTAACCCAAGAAAGTGACCTACCTCGTGGGTCATTGTTCTTCCCCTGTCATAACCAGGCTGCATCAGGAACGTACCATCATTATAATCCATACTTCCAAAAGTAGCATATCCTGCAACTACCCCATCTGTAGTAGCCAGACCTCCATTTGCGCCAAGTCCCGGAAGACCTGAAGCAGAAGGGAACTGAGCATACCCTAACAGACCGTTATCTGCAAAGTCCACACTCCACATATTCATATATTTGGTAGGATCCCAGATTGTTTTAGGCTTCACAGTTCCATTAATATAATCTGTATATCCCTGGCTTTCATCACCTCTTCCCCAATAATCCCTGCAAAGGTTTACTCTGTCAATTCCGTTGGTAGGATTTCCGTTAGGATCTACTTTTGCAAGTACGAATTCTATTTCAGTATCAGCACCTACGGCATTGGTATTATAGCCCGGAGTATTAATTTTTTTCTGAAGTCATTGGTCATCACAGTAAGCTGAGACATTACCTGAGTATCTGAAATATTAGGAGCAACTCCTACATTCTGACCACTGTGAATAACGTGCACTACTACCGGAATTGTAATTACCGTTCCGTTCTGAGATTTGTTTGCCTGAGCTTTTTCAATCAAAGGTGCAAGCCATTTTTCAAACTGCTCATCAGACAATCTTTCAGGAAACTTCTTCTGTAAGTTTGCTTCATATTCAACAGTTGCACATTTTTCTACTCCGTTAGGATCCAGCTTTCTGTTTTCCCATACTTTCTTTGTAGGTTTTGCACCGTCTCTGACCTGTGCGTTTGAAAATCCTACGCCCATAAAAAAACAATGCGGCTAAAGAGGATTTTAAAATAATAGATTTTGTCATTACCATATTTTTTATAATTTAGCAAATATAAAAATTAACCCATCATACAAAAATACAATTCATCAAATTTTAAAATAAAGTAAAAATATTACAATGAGACTTCTTTTTATAATAACTAATACAATTCTGATATCATTAAACATCAGCTGTTTTCATCAAAACAAAACAGAAAATAATGAAAAAATATCAACCAAAGTGAACCAACAAAATAAAATTGAAAAAATACAGCTAACAGAAATAACAAGAGGTATTAACCGTAATTCTATTTTAACGCCAACATCAAAAATATCGGTTTACAATGGAGATTCCACAAAAACAGCAATGATTCCTTCCGAATGGAGCAATATCGCAAGACAGGCAGAAGCTCTTGATCTCTCTAAGATATCAGATCTTCAGTCTCCAACTACCGGCAGATTTTCAGACCAGGCTTTGTCATCCACTTTTATGATTACTTCCGGCGGTACTACCTATACTTCTGCGACTTTTGATGCGGGCCGTCCTCCAAAGGAACTTGAAGCATTATACAATGCTATGGTTGGATCTAAAGGTAATCGAAAAAAAGACACCTTAATATTATCTGAATTCATCCTATACGGATTGTTTTATAATAAAAGAGCCTGTTTTAATTGATAAAACAGGCTCTTTTATTTGTATTTATTATATTATTTCTCAATAAAGAATTTTACGTTTTCAATAGGTCTTCCCAACATTGCCACCGATCCTTTTACCAGAATAGGCCTTTGAATCAGGGAAGGGTTTTCAGCCAGGATTTTAATCCATTCTTCTTCGGTGTAATTCTTATCTGCATAGTTTTCAATATACAGTTTATCCATTTTACGGATGATATGGAAGACACTCTGATTAAGTTTCTTCAAAACTGTTCTGATCTCAAGAATGCTCAACGGATCTTCTATGATATTGATGATCTCAAAAGGAACACCGTTTTCATCCAGATATTCAAGAACGGCGTTTGACTTTGAACAGTTTCCGTTATGTAAAACTTTTACTAACATCTTTAATCATTTTAAAAATTAAACTTGCCTATCACAAATTTAACAAGAATTGGATGGAGGCAGTCTTAATATTATGATAAATATTTGTTAAAACAACCCATGCAGTTCTGCTTCGATCTTCTCAAGAATCAATCCGAAATCTTCCGGTTTTTCTACAAAGTCAAGATCATCAACTTCAATCACTAAAAGTTTTCCTTCTGTGTAATTGGAAATCCATTTTTCATATTTCTGATTCAGCTTTGAAAGGTATTCAATACTGATGGAAGCTTCATACTCACGCCCTCTTTTGTAGATTTTCTTTACCAGATTGGGAACGTCAGATTTTAAATAAATCAACAGATCCGGAGCAGAGACAAAAGACTTCATCAGGTCAAAAAGTGACGAATAATTATTGAAATCCCTGTCAGAAAGAAGATTCATATCATTTAAGTTTTCGGCAAAAATGTGTGCATCTTCGTAGATGGTACGGTCCTGAATAATATTTTTCCCGCTTTCTCTGATCTCTTTCACCTGTCGGAATCTGCTTCCCAGGAAATACACCTGCAGTGCAAAACTCCACTTGCTCATATCAGAATAAAAATCCTCGAGATAAGGATTATGATCTACATCCTCAAATTGTGCATCCCATCCGTAATGCTTGGAAAGCATGGTAGTCAAAGTTGTTTTTCCTGCTCCAATGTTTCCTGTAACTGCAATGTGCATATTCTTTTTCCTTGTATTTACTGATTAGTTGATAAGCTTTTCTACACCGGCAGCCTCCACTTCTGAAATATCTCCGATCAATTTTTCTAATGTATTGTCTGAAGATTTTTCTTCAACACTTTCTCCTCCTGCCTTTTCTTCAGGTTTTTCCGAAGATGGCTTTGCAGATTCAGGCTGAATTTCCAGCTGTTTTTGCTGTCTGGCTTTTTTCACTTTTTCAAGGCTGTAAAGATAGAGTTTGTTCCCTTGATTTCAAAATAAGAGAGGATGTTTTTATCCACAATTTGTGCATCCTGATCATCAAAAATGATCACTAATCCTTTTTCTGGAATATATTGGGAAATGGTATTATTGCCAACTACAAGAATATTGTCGTTTTCTCTTCTGAATCTTTTCCCGTTATCAACAGGAGCTTCAAACAGTTTTTCAAACTTAAGGCTGTAGATTCTGATATGCTTTTTCGTTAGAATATAGACCTTACCTTCGTACACAAGCAAATCCATCAGGTCTTCAAAACTGATATCAAAAGGGTAAGAATTGATGGTTGTATCGTTTCTGAAGTTGTACTGTATCAGACGTTTTGTACTGTCATCCAACAGCCACAGCTGCTGAAGGTCTTCAGCATAAGCCATTCTGATAAACCCGAATTTCTGCTTAAAATCAATCCGTTGGATCTCATTCATATTCTGGTCTACGAATTTCATTTCCTGTGCATTTTCTGAAAACAAAGGAACATTCAGAGGATTTTGTACGGTCTGTACTTTAAAGGGAACCGTAAGCATCATTTTCCCGATCTGTTTTCCCAGAGAATCATATTTGGTCAGACTGAAATCTTTATTTTTATAGATATACAGATTCCCGTAATCATCAGCCAGCATATCTTTAGCTTCCTTGAGTTTCAAAGTATCCAAAGGGAGCATATTCTGTCCGAAAGCGGTACAGAAAAGGAAAATAAATATTATGTTTAAAAACTTCACTCTGCTTTTTTAATGTGGTCAATATACTGAAAAATAATTTCATCCAAAAGACTGTCAAAGTTAATGGAATTATCTATACTATCAATCAGTACAAAAATTACCGACATTCTTCAGCCAACAGTACTTCTTAGAAATACAATCATTTCCAAAAGACTCCATTAATTTTATAAAAATAGCGCTCCTAAGGAACGCTATCATTTATCTGTAAGTCATTTTTTATTTTTATTTGATCTGAACTTCATAGATCTTAGGCCAGTTTTTACCGGTTACCAGCATATTTTCTCCTTTGAAGGCGATTCCGTTCAGTACATCATCACTTCCTTTGGTATTTTGCTTGGCAATTTCTGTGAAATCAAATGTTCCTACGACTTCTCCGTTAGCAGGATTGATCTTTAAAATGATTGGTTTCTGCCATACGTTGGCATAGATAAAGCCGTTGTGATATTCCAGCTCGTTCAGCTGATCATAAGCCTGTGTACTTCCGGCAACGGCAATGTACTTGATTACTTTTGAAGGTTCTTTAGGATCTAGGAAATATAAAAGTTTACTTCCATCAGAAGCGATCAGGTTCTTTCCGTCATATGTAAGTCCCCATCCTTCACCTAATACATTAGGGTAAGCAAATTCCGAAAGGAGTTTTAAAGAATTTTTATCATAGATATATCCTTTTTGCTCTGCCATGTCAGCTGATATACTTTATCTCCAATAATCGTACTTCCTTCAGAGAAATCTTCCGGAGCCTGTTTGGTAGAAGCTAACGGCGTTGTAGTCCCCAATGTATATTTAAGAATCTGGGAAGAACCGTTCTGGCCATCGCTTTCGTAAATGGTATTTCCTTCAATCTGGAATCCCTGTACAAAGTTTTTAGGATCATGAGGGTATTCTGCCACGATCTGGTAAGCTATATTTTTTTCTGGATTTTTAGCAAATACGTTGATGGTTGCATCCTGATTCAGTACTTCTCCACCTTTTGTTTTGATATTAAAAGTAACGGCATTATCTCCTAATGTAAAAAACTTTGGATCAACCGTTAAATCTGTTGTTTCTTTATCTCCGAAGCTAATGGTTACGCTTTCTGCATTTTCGGTCACTTCTTTCGGAAGTTCCAGTTTATCACCGAAATGATATCCTTTTGCTTCCATTGTTGTATTATACGTATTTAATGTATCAAGAATCTCTTTATCCTTGTTACAAGATGCCAGTAATAAAATCGCTGCGAAACCCGCTATTATATTTTTTTCATTGATTTTCTAAATATTTCCCCAAAAATAGCAAATTTTATTCCGTATTGCCAATATTATCGGTTGGTTCACCAAATTGAAGGATATAACCGTTGTTATCATAGATTGCAAACTCCTCATTCCCCATTCAAAAGTTTCAATTTCATAGCATATTCCGGCCTTTGTTTTAAGGTCTTCCCAAAGTTCATCCACTTTATTGACATTAAAATAAAATGAGCCACTGAATCCAATACCTTCCGTTTTTTCGTGTTCGTTTGGCTGGGAAAGCATGATATAGATCTCATCTTTGCGAAGTGAAGCCCACTGCCAGTCATCGTTTCTGCCCATCAGGGTAAAACCGAGAACCCGCATGTAAAAGCCTATTGTATCATCAAGGTTTTCTGTCCAGAGAATCGGCCGGAGTCCTGTAAACTGTGTCATGATTCCTGTAATTCAAAAGTTTCTTTATTAATTTTCATATTAAGGGAAACCCATGTTTCCTGATCAATGACGGCTTCTTTCCTTATGTCCGGATCAATGGTAAAACCTACTTTTTATAGCATTCAATAGCTCCGGTATTCCAGTCGTATACATTCAGCTCCGCTGTTTTCTTATCAAAATGGCTGAAGCCGTATTTCAGAAGTTCTTTCATTACTTTCTTTCCATATCCTTTTCCTCTGTTGTTTTCATCCCAGATCAGAATTCTTCCCAAAAGGAATACCTCTTCTTTCAAAAAGATCTGAGCATGTCCTATTATAGTATGATCCGTCTGATCCACTATTTTGAACAATATTCTTTTTGGATCATGCAAATCTTCTTTCAGCTGGTCAGCGGTAAGAGGAAACCGATACATGGGGCCGGCAAACTGAAGCATTCTTTCATCTTTTTTATTTTTGAGATCAATACCTCAGCATCATCAAGGGTAAAAGGCTGTAATTCAATCATAAGCTATTTTTTTCTGAGTATTCTTTTAAATTTTGTCCAATAATGGCATTCCATCCTTCTGTAAAGCTTTCCCGGAGAAGCTGTCACCCAGATCACTGAAGTTTTCAATTCCTTCATGAGTCAGTTTTACCATTGTACCATCATCTTCCGGTAAGAGTTCCCAAGTTACGATTGTTTTCTGATCTGAAAATTCAGGATAAGCCCAGGTATGCTTCAATTTCTGAAGAGGAATAATTTCTATGATTTCACACTGATGATGGAATTTATTTTCCCCGCCCGGCTCATAGAAATTAAACTGTTTTCCTACTTCAGGCTCAAAATCCTGAATATCGAAATACCAGGATTTCATTTCATCTTTATCAGTCAATACTTTCCATATTTTTTCAGGTGAAGCCTGTATTTTAAACTGAACAGTGATTGGTGTATTCATATTGTTAAAATTTTACAGAATATCGGTTTATTTTAAATGCAAAAGCCATAAAAGTTTTTAAGCATTTTCATTATTCAAGTCTAAATCCTGCTGTATGCAAGTTAGCTTTAATCTTAATCTTAGCCTAAATTCTTTTATGACTTTTTGTCGATGACTTTTACTTTACGTCAAATTTCTCATTATGAATGGGAGAATCCTGTGATTTTTGCTTCATCAAAATCCAGCTGCATTTCAATGGTTCGCATCACATGATCATCAAATATTTTTTCCCGTTTCATTCTGTGCAATTCGTTTCTCTGGGCCTGGATGATCTGACGCAACACATCTTTATTTTCATTGACCGCCGTCACATAATCTCCTGTGGAAGCCATACATTGGGCTTTATCTGCCATCAGCATCATTTCATTTTCCAGCTTATGTTTCTGATGACGTACCAGACTGTTGCTTACAGCCAGCTCAGAAAAATCATTTTCCAGTTTGTGTAAGGCTGTTTCTTTCAACTTACGCATCAGGATCACTTCCTGTTTCTCTTCCGGTAATTCACTTCCTGCATCCTGTATTTTTAACAGCTTAAGAATTGGACTTAGCAGTAATCCCTGCCCTACCAACGTGATCAAAATAATGACGAAAGTTACAAATAAAATGATATTCCTGTGCGGAAAGGCTTCTCCATTGGGAAGAAAGGCTGGTATTGACAAAGCTGCCGCCAGTGATACAACACCTCTCATCGCAGCAAAACTGATGATGAACGGTTCCCGCCAATCCGGTTTCGGAACTTTTAACCTCAGTTCTTTAGAGCAAATCCTTGGAAAATACATCAGGGCATAGCTGTACAAAATTCTTGTAGCAATGATAGCTCCTCCAATCACTACACTATAAAATATCCCGTCGGAAATGGTGTATTCCTGCATTCCTTCAACAACGATAGGAAGTTCCAGACCGATAAGGATAAAGATAATGGTATTCATCAGGAATATCAATACGCTCCAGACATTCCCTGACTGAATTCTCGAAGTATGGCTCAGATAGCAGTGTGAATTATAAGACATCAGCAATCCGCCCGATACTACTGCCAGTACTCCTGAAAAATGGAAGTGCTCTGCTCCCACATACATGATGTAGGGAACAATAAGTGTAATAATGGTATCGATATTGGAGTTGGTAGGAATGATTTTCAGCAATGCTCCAAACAGGAAACCTACGGCTACACCTACAGCAATTCCACCAATCGCCATGGTGAAGAAGTCCTGAACAGCGTCTCGCCAGATAAACTGTCCGGAAATCACTGCTGCCAGAGCAAATTTAAAGACAATCAAACTGGATGCATCATTAATAAGACTCTCTCCTTCCAGAATATTGGTAATTTTTTTAGGAATTTTCATATGCTTCAATACCGAAGTGGCTGCTACTGCATCAGGTGGAGAATTGACACCTCCCAACAGGAATCCCATCGCCAGAGTAAGCCCCGGAATAATGGAAGATGAAAGATAGGCCACTACTATTGAGGTCAGAAATACCAGTCCGAAAGCCATAGAAAAAATCTGCTTTCTCCATTTATGAAAATCCTGCCAGGAAGTAAACCATGCCGCTTCAAACAAAATAGGCGGCAGAAAGATAAGAAACACCAGGTCAGGCTCTATTTCTACCCGTGGCATTCCCGGAATAAAACTGATCAGCAATCCGGCAATCACAAGAAAGATCGGGTAAGCCACCTTCAGCTTCTGCCCGATCATTACTAATATCATTACAGACAGTAATACCACAATGGATATTATAACATAGCTGTGAATCATTTTGATTAAGTTTTTTTAAGTATTATTTTTATATTATTGATTGAAGGACCATTTAAACCTTACCGATTTTGGGATTCATAAAGTTTGTTTTATCTCTCAATTCATTAAAGCACAATATTATTCTTCGGGCTTATGGCAGGCGGAAGATCAGATTCATCCAGCATATCCCGCATATCGATTTCAATGGTACGGCTGATCTGGGTGATAGGAACATCATTGGGACTTCCTTCAAACGGATTTACTGAAGCTTCTCCTACACTATCCAGCGTATGAAAGCACCATGTCACCAACAGGGAAAACGGAATATTGAACCATAATGTCCAGCCTTCTACCATGGTGCCGTCTCCCAACTTATCAAATTCTTTTAATAATCCAAAAGGAACAAAAACAATGAATAAAAGCAAAAGATAAGTAGTGATCGACGAAAAGTTTCTCGGATAGGGAAAATTTTTAATTCTTTCTGCTTTTCCCTGGTTATCGGTAAATTTTACCAGCTGCTGATTGATCTGCGTCCACTGGAAATCATTAATTTCTCCTTTTTCATAAGCTTCAGACAATTCTTTACTCTGACTTGCCATCAGCTGTGTTGCCCGGTTCTTTTTGCTTAAAATATACTGAAGTTCTCTGTCTGAAAGATATTTTTTCAGCTCATCATCCAGTTTGGAAAGTCTCTCCGGAATGTCATATTTCTTGGCATACTCATCAAACTGGGTAGTCCCCATATTTTCCCATACTCTCGGTTCTCTGAGTTGAAATCTAAGAGCGGTAAGCCATGCATAATGACGGAGAAACATTTCTTTTACTTTAGCTGGATCTTTTGAAACCAGGGCATCCCTCAGAATATATCCGAAACTCCGGCTGTCATTGATGATAGCCCCATAGATTTGTCTTGCTTCCCATAATCTGCTGTAGCTTGCATTGTTTTTAAATCCTACGATGAAGGCTACTGCGGTTCCCATAATAGCAATGGGCTGCCACGGCACGGATAGAAACGTCCATCCTAAGAAATACAAAACTGTAGGAATAGCAGACAAAACGATTAAGGCATAAATGCTTCGTCTTGTCCATGTAGCAAATTCAAGTGCTCCGAATCTTTTTCCTGAATGCATATGTGTTTGTTTTATTAGTTAATGATCATTTATTTTTCAGATATTTTTTTCATCAGCATTCAGCATCATTTTCATTAGTTTTTGGTAAACGGGATATTGTTATAAAACCCGATCTGAATCTGCCCCCGGTTTCTGTTTTCCTGGAGCTGGTTCATATATCCTGCCTCTATCCTCATATTCTTATTGATGACATATCCTAAGGCTCCATACACCCTGTTTCTGTCGAAAACCGGACTATTGAAGTGTAAAAAGATTTCGTTGTAAACGGATGCATAAAGTGTTTTAGGCAGCATTTCTTTCTGAGTGATGGGAATGTTTACCCCAGCATATAACGGAATCTCATTCTGAAATCATCTTCCAGGAAACGTTCTTCCAGACGGTAACGGTGCTGAAGATTGAAACGTCCGAACTTCTGTTTGGTAATAAACTGCTGGAAAATTCTGTGCTCAATATTTTCTTTTTCTCTCCGTTTACATAAGGCTGGCTCAGAATGAAACCATATCCCAGCAAAACATTATTATTGTTTTCGGTCAGGTCATATCCTATCCCGGTACGGATTAAAAGCTGCTCCAGATCTCCGACTGCATCAAAGTTCCGGTACTGGATTTCATTATGCCAGTTCAGCTTCTTACTGATCTTATTGTTTCCAAAGTACATATACCAGGCTCCCAGATCATTTTTTTGTGCAAACGTCAGTACGGACCCAAGCCCTAATACCGTAACAGCCATCTTCGTAAAAATCTTTCTCATGTTTGTAATTACTATTGCCTATCGTTTTAAACAAAATTAATACTTTAAATCAATAATAGCAAACAAATATTCAATATGGTCTGTATGTGGCATTGGAAGTGAATCATGGAGTTTTCCACTGCCCTTTATGCATTATGCAGGCACCTGCTCAACGAGAACTTCTTTTCCGTTTTTGTCAAAATAAGAACAGGTCATGGCATTCAGATCCATCTTCCAGCCTTCAATTCCGTTTACGGCACAATCATTACAGAATGTCATATAATCTGTACCGCCCTGCTGATGCAGCTTTAGTCTTGTTTTAAAATTTTCCAGATTTAAATGCTGGGAAACGGTAAGGGATCGTATTTACTTCCTGTTTGTGCAGAATTGTTATCTGTACTGAAGTATTCTGTATTTCCATCAGCAACATAGGCTGTGTAATGGGAAACTCCAAGATTTTTTATAGCCCGGATGTATTGTGGGAAATCTGCTCCGCTTTTTACTTTTTGATGTTCTGCTTTGATATTTTCAATTGTAAATTTCATTTTTTCAGTATTTTCAGTCAGTTGATTGTTTGGTCTTTGTCTTCAGATACAGCTTTTCACAGGCAGGCAGTATCTTCTCTGTTTATTTTAAAAACAAAGACTAATTTAATCAGAAAATATTAATAAAATTTAGTTGAAGCGATCTTTCAGATAATTTGTATCTACAATTTTACTTTCTATGGCGTATACCACTAAGCCGGCTGTATTTTTGGCTCCGGTTTTCAGAAGAAGGCTGTTACGGTGCCCTTCTACAGTCCTGGAACTTATAAAAGGCGGTCTGCAATTTCAGGGGTACTGTATTGCTTACAGATGAGTTCCAGCACTTCTTTTCTCTTTTTGAAATGTGATTGGCATCGAAAATACTGGAGACTTTCTTTTTAGGTTCCGTAAGATTCTCATGCAAAGCTTCCATTACTTCAGGATTATAAAAGAACCCTTTCTGATGCACTTCCCGGATGGCGTTGAGTAATTCTGAAGGGCTGGAATTCTTTTTGAGAAAAGAACACGCTCCCGACTGAATCATATTAACAATGAATGCTTTCGTATTGTAGCTGGTAAGGGCTATAATTTTGATCTGGGGATATCTGATGTGAACCTGTTTGGTGGCTTCTACTCCATTTATTTCCGGCATATTGAGATCCATAAGGATGATATGCGGCAGCTCTTCGAGGGTGGTAAGGGTATCGAGCAGTTCTTTTCCGTTGCTGAAGTCTCGAACGAGCACGATATCTGTCTCTCTCTGGACCAATAATGAAATTCCCTGACGAAATAGTGCTTCATCATCTACGATCATCAGGCGAATGCTATCTTTTTCCATCTTTAATAAGATTTAAAATGTAAATTCTACAGTAATTCCTTTCCCGTTTTCGCTTTCTATCCTTAGTGTTCCGTTGATCAGCTCTACCCGGCTTCTTATATTCCGCAGCCCCAATCCTTCTTTAAGAGTATTTTTTCAGGATCAAACCCTTTCCCGTTATCTTTATAAATACATGTATTTTTTCCTTCTTTTCCTTTAAATTCAATTTGAATACGGGTACTTTCCCCGTGTTTTACGGAATTATTGATCAGTTCCTGAAGTATCCTAAAGATATGCAAATTTTTCTCATCTTCCGCTTTGGCAAAATACAGGCTGTTGGAATAAGAAACCTGTACGGTCTTAGACATATTAATTTCTGAGCACAAGGCATCAATTGCTGCATGAAGACCAAATTTTTCCAGAACAGGCGGAAGCAGGTCGTGAGAAATTTGTCTGGCACTCTCAGCTGTTGTATTGACCAGATTGATAATTTTATTTTTCAGTTCAGTATATTCTTCCCGTGTTAAATTTTCTGTATCCAGCAGATGAATATTCAGGGATACAACACTCAGCTTTGAGCTGATGTCATCGTGCAGATCCTGGGCAATCCGCAACCGTTCTTTCTCCTGGGAACTTATGATAGCATGGGTAAGGTCTTTCTCATATCTGATCTCCAGTTCTTTTTTTCTGAAGAAGGTTCTTCGTTATTTTTTTATTTGAAAAATAATAAAAGATGACCAAGGTAACCGCCAGTAATGTAAATGCTAAAAAAGTATAGACTATGGTGGAGATAATTGTATTTTCATTCATTTTATAAGATCATAACAGTAATTACACATTTTTTCTTCGGGAAAAGAAATACTCAGCGAAAATAAAAACCTGATAAACAATAAACATGACGACATTCAATACCCAAATTTCTTTATGCAGTTGCCGGTTCATCACCGTATACAGGTTTCCGGAGAGGAATATCACCGTACTGCTTATGAGATACAGTAAGAGCCCCAGGCATATGTAGTTGTATTTCTTTCTGGCATCCAGCGTATTATACAAATGAAATAATGCCAGAATAATAATTGAATAGGAAGTGACAAATATTTCAAATAAGTTAAATACCTGATATTTCTCCGGATATATGATATACTGAACAATCAGTACCGAAGGAATACTTATTAAAAGGAATCGTGCCGTATTTTTTTGATACTTTTCCGTTAAAATCTCATGAAAAAAAAGTCCCAGCAACAAAAACTGACCAATCAGATAATAATGGGAAAAAAACAGATTATTGATCTTCTGATAATTCAATACATAAAATACGATTTCACATATCAGTATCCAGGCCAGATAACCTATAAAAAATGTATAAGCTCTTCCAGATCCGGAAAAGCCTATACAATATACTGCCAGATTAATCAGCAGAATGCCTTTTCCTATTAATGACAATATTTCAATCCAATGATCCAATGATCTTCAGTTTAAATTACAAATCCAGCCACTGCACCCTTGAACATACGCTTGGGCAAGGTGTTGTCATATCATAGATATAATACCCTTTCTCATAATCTACCATATCATCACCAAGAATATCAACGCCCACCATCAGAAATTTAAATTCTTTATCATCATTGATTGCATTGTAACCACGAAGATTCATAACGTTCGGATCGTTGGTGAATATATCAGATATATCCTTTGGCGGAATCATATGTGCTTTGATCTCGGTGCCTGTAATGTCTGTTCTTGCCTGCCAGTTTTGAATCCATCTTTGGGCATCTTTTAATGCTACTGCGTGTTTAGGTAATTCCATAGTTTACTTGTTTTTAAATGTTATATAATAGTAAGTCTAAATCCGGTAAGAGTATTTCTCCAAGTTATGAAAAAACCAATTATTTTGCTAAATAAGTTTATTTTATTTTCATTTACTTCCTTTTCTCTCTTTTCTTTTCAAAAATAAAGCAATATGAAAAGTCAGGAATACGTATTTCTACGTGTTTTCCAATTTGGAATTTTGTACGCTGTTTTCACCCGTTATTTCACTGTTACTTTGGAGTATTATTGAATACAATACCGAACAGGCGAAATATAGTCCTGATATCCTGATGTATTTTTTAATTATTAAAAACACTAACTATAAAAAATCAATATCATGAAAGCAATTATCTTTTTATATTCTTTATTTTCCTGAGCAATGGTACATCTGTGCATGCCCAGACGAGCACGGTCACTTTTGAAACTTCCCCGGAGGCGGCACTTCCTTTACTACTAATAATGGATATGTTTTCAATATTATTTCATATGCCGGAACTTTCAGAATTCAGTCCAATTATCCCAATACCGGATGGAACGGACAGCCAATGATAATGTTTATATTGACAATACAGGAACCACCAATATCAATTCACCTTCTTTCAGCATTAAAAGTAATTCTACCTTTACCGTATCAAAGTTCTGGGTCTTTTTAAGCAATACAGCATTAAATCAATCTACCTCATCCGGAACGCTCATCATTACCGGAAAGCTGGGCGGAGTGACCAAATTTACCACCACCAAAACATCGGGATTTAATACAACATTCAATGCTACAGCAGGAACAACGGGCATCAATAACGGGTTTACTCTGATCGATCTAGCCACCCTGAATAATCAGAATAACAGCAGTATTGCGATTGATGAGATCCAGCTGCAATCAACAGGAGGCTATGTTTATATGTGCCTGGATGCTTTTACTTGGTCAAAATTTTCAACACTGGGAACTACAGAAATCCTTCCGCAAAACAAGGCAAATGTATACCCCAATCCCACTTCAGGAGTTTTTCATCTGAATATGGATAAAAACAGTAAGGTTCGTTTATATGACCAATCCGGAAAACTTGTGAAATCAGCTGAAGCTGTAAAAGGCGAAAATAAGATGGATATTACAAGCCTTCCCGACGGAATCTACCTTATGAGCACAGAATCTCAAAGCTATAAAATCATTAAAAAGAATTAATTCTGTCTGCTGTTTCATCCCTTCAAACTTATATAAAAAACCCGACAGAAAGGTCTGTCGGGTTTTATAATACTTTTAAATCAGAATAATCTTACGGATGTTGCTGCATTTTCGCCGGATCATCATAGTTAACCATCCAGTTGATCCCGAATTGATCGGTAAACATTCCGAAATAGGCTCCCAGAAAGTATCAGCCAGTGGCATTGTTACCTGTCCGCCTGCAGAAAGTCCGTCGAATAATTTCCCAGCTTCCTCTTTAGATTCTGCATTGATAGAGATGGAGAAATTATTTCCTGCTTTAAAGCCGGAAGACCATTCACCTCCTGTATCACTTCCCATCAATACGGTTTCTTTAGAGATCGGGAGGGTAACGTGCATGATTTTATTTTTGTCTTCTTCAGGCATTTCTTTTCCTTCCATTGGAGGCATTTCTCCAAAAGTTCCGATATAAGGATATTCTCCTCCGAAAACTGATTTATAGAAATCGAATGCCTCTCTGCAGTTTCCATTAAATGTTAAATAAACGTTTACTGTTGCCATGATTGTTTTTATAAGTTAAGTTTTTTAAAATTTATTACCTGTGCTGATCGATAAGGATCATATTTCCATCCGGGTCTTTCAGGTAGATATGTTCAGGTCCCGAAGTAGTTTCATCGGCTGCTCTGTCAATTTCCACTCCGTTTTCCTTAAGATGCTTCTGAATGGTCCGCACATCATCGAAAGATTCAAGATTCTGTGCATTCTCATCCCATCCGGGATTGAAGGTAAGCATATTTCCATCGAACATGGCCTGAAACAAACCTATGAGTGTAGATCCGTTTTTCATGATCAGGTAATTCTGTTCTGTAGCCCCTCCCATTGTTGTAAAGCCCAGTTTTTCGTAAAAATCTTTGGATTTCTGAAGATCTTTTACACTCAGGCTGATTGAAAATGCTCCTAATTTCATATTTTTTAGTTTTTAAAGCGAGTTGATGACCTACAAAAACCAATCCCCACACCAAAATTCCCAGAACCCAGAACCAGATGGGCGTAGGCAAGGAAGCCATCATATAAATGGTGATCAGTAAAAAAGAATACCACAGGCAAATGCTGCCGTAGGTTTCCCGTCATTGGAAATTTTTGAGGCTGTAAATCCGGAAACCAGTGCAGCCACAGCATAAGCCAGAATAATGAATAGCAGAGCCATAAAAGTGCTTCTGCCACATAAGCTTTCAAAGATTCCATATCTCCGTCTTTTGCCCCCACAGGAGGCGGATAGAGGGAATGTCCTATTTTTTCAACTCCTGTAATGCAGACAGAACCTATAATCAGCCCTATCAGTACAGCTGCTATTCGTCTCAACATCATTACTGGTTTTTCAGATGGGTTTTGAATTCCAGTGTTCCGTCATAGCTTTTCCAGTCACCCGTAAGTTCTATGTATTGCTCTTCCACCTTTTCGGTTTTTCTGTTCCATTTGAAGTTGTACACAAATTTTCCTTTGAAAAGCCCGGAATGTTTCCCTTTATTCTCTTCAGCCAGCTCATATTCACCAAATATGGTTCCCTGTTTCTTGGCATCTTTATATTTTGAAATGGTAATCTTTCCTTCAAATTTAGCATAGTTGGTATCCACAAGAGAATATCCCGACACAAAATACTCCTGGTCGTTTTTTTATTCTGCTCGGCAATATTGATCTTCAGCTTAAGCTCCTGCCCTTTATTTCCGATTGTTCCGATATAAGGTTTGCTGTTATTAAGCCAGGCAACTGAAATATCCGGCATCTGTCCCCACAAAATGGGCAGCAAAAATAAAAAGTAATAAAATTTTTTTCATATGATCATTGTTCTAAACGCCAAATTGTGACAGGTGGTGATTGAGGTGTTTCGCAAACATATTGTTCCACTCCTGAGCATTCAGTTTCCCGAAAGAAAATGATTCTTTACCATCAAAAGCTTCCGCTCCCAACTGCTGTGTTTTTTGAATAAAGCCGATCAGCCTTGTTTTTTCTTCATGGAAGTTTTTTCTGCCGGTTACCAAAAACTGAGGAGCCGTAGGCGAATCTCTCGGATAAGCTTTTTCACCCACTACTTTAGATTTTACGAAAGTTTTTAAAATAAATTTGGCAATAGATCCCGGTTTTTTATGTTTTTCCGGCTCATATACCATTTCATAAGTAATACAGCAATGTGCCAACATCTGATCCACTGTCATTTTCCCCATAAACCGTGGGTATCTTCTACAAGCCTGTTGATTCTATCAATATAGTTTTGAGCATCTTTTGCGTCAAATACATTTTCCATATTTTTTCTAATTTACTACAGACAAATATATCAGTTTTTTTGTTTGATTGTAACACTGGAATAAAAATTACGGTGATTTGGGAAAGGATGTCGAGATGCAGATTATCAATTACAAGCTGAAGCCCGAAGATTTCAGTTTTCCAGTCGTTCTGAAGCCGTATTTATATTGCTAAAAATGTTCTGGAAGACAATATTCAGTTTCCAGCCATCATTGAATGCACGGCCATTCTCCGCCTCCGGAGGGTGGCAAAAATTCAAAGAATTTTTGACGGGGTGGTTTAAATAATTATCCTTTTTCCTCTTCCGTAGTTCTTTCCACATATATTTCCTGTGGTGCCGCTTTTTTGAAGATCAGCCAAAGTTTGATCTTTAAAGCAATCCAGCCCACAATGGCATACACCACAACAAGAATACTCAGGTGTTTCAGGTAAGGAAAAGTAAGTTCTACTGAACCTTTTTGGATCAATAAGATTTTAAAGGCCTGTAAAAACGGGGTTAACGGAATAATATTGGCAATGAACTGAACAAAAGCAGGCATTGCGTTCAAAGGCCATGTAAAGCCACTGATGATGAATGCAGGAGAAGCAATAACCATAAGAATCTGAGTCGCTTTTAAGGCATCCGGGATCAATATACTGATAAATACCCCAAGGAAAGATGCAGATCCTACAAAAACCGAAGTAAGAAGAATAAAATTAAATATTCCTTCCGGCATCGGAACCCTGAAGATCATGTGCATGAAGTAATATACACTTACAATAAGAATGGAAAACACCCAGATCGGAATGACCTTGATCAGCATTGTAGGAAAAGCCCATTTCTTCATTTTAGCATATTCTTTTACAAAAGTTCCTCTTTCAAATTCGGCGGCAAAACTTACAGCCATTGCCAACAGGATCACCTGCTGCAAAACAACCGCCAGCATCGCCGGCCACATAAAGATAAGGTAATTCCCGGTGGTATTGAAAAGGGTAATATAATTGGCTTTGAAAGGCTCATATTGGGTGGCAGCCTTGGCAGCAGGCATACCCGCTTTCTGGAGGGCTTTAATGGAAGCTCCGGCGGAGAAAGTACCTATTGTAAGCTGAAGTGCCTTGGAGGCAAAATTAGCCGTTAAAACATTTCCGGTATTGATATAGACATTCAGTTCGGGATATTTCTTCTGCAGCATATCGCCTTCAAATCTTGAAGGGATGATCACAACTGCCGCCGCTTCATGCCTGATCACCTCATCTTTGATGCTCAGAGGTTCCTGCAGGTATCTGATGATCCTGATGCTTTTATTATCATCCAGCATTTCCGTCAGCTGATTAGACAAAGGAGTATTGTCTCTGTCGATAACCAATACGGGAGTATTTTCAACTTTTCCGCTTTTGTAGACAAACCCCAGCAAGGTTGCATAAAAGACCGGTGCCAAAAAGAACACCGTCCTTAAGGTAGAATTGCCGATAAAAAGTTTGAACTCACGTTTTAAAAGACGGAAAAATTCTTTCATCTGTATATTTTTATATTTTTTAAATGGCTATCAAAACTTCACTTCTGTTGTTTGAAGGTCCATTCGTTCCATTTATACTATTTCAGAATAACATTTGCATTGACCAGAATACTTTTGGCCTTATTCATATCTTTCGGTTTCACTTTGATCTCATAGATCGCATCCTGTAACTGATAATCAGGGTAAGCAGTGGTAATATCCGCATACTTGGTAAGCTGCTTGATGTACACAATATTTCCTGTAAGGCTTTCTTTATTGTAAACTACCTGCATATTGACTTCCTGCCCTTTTTGTATTTGGAAATGGCACTTTCAGGAATGGTAAATCTGAAATAGGTGCTTTCCGGGATATAGCCGTTGAATAAAGCAAAGCCGGCTGTGGCCAATTCTCCCGTATTCAGGCTGATGGTTTCTATTTCCATGTCGTTGGTAGCAATGATATATCTTTCAGAATAGGCTACGTTGGCCTCCTGCAATGCACCCTTAGCCTGGGAAGCCTGTCCGGCTGCCATCTCTACTTTTTCGAAGCGGGTTCCTCTCTGCACATCGTCCAGTTCAGCCACCACAGCATCATATTGCGCTTTTGCTCCCTGAAGCTTTGCATAAACTTCATCGTGGGCCTGTGGAGACATTAAGCTGTCACGGAACATGTTGTTGGCTCTCCTGTAAGATTTCTGAGCGAATTCGTACTGTTCTTTCAATCCCTTATATTTTGCCTGCAGCTGTCTCATCTGATCTGCGGTTGCTCCGTTCTTTGCCATCTGCTCCTGAGCTGTAGCGGCATTTACAGCTCCCTGGGCCTGGGCAATTTTGGCAGAAACTTCCGGTACATCAAGCTGTGCCAGGGTATCTCCTTTTTCACAGTTTGACCTTCGGAGACATATATTTTTAAGATTCTTCCGGTAACCTTCGGGGCAAAAGAAATCACATCTTTTTAGTTTTTCCTTCCGGTTCCCTGATCTTTTCATCTTTTTGTCACAGCTCCCCAGCAGCAACAGAGCAGCAAAGAGTATAGATATATTTTTATGCATCATTTTAATTTTTAAGAGATTAAATAAAGTTTGGTGATATCCAGCTCCTGGGTAGATCTCATCAGTTCTATTCCCGCTCTTCTCTGGTTAAAAATTGCATTCTGATATTCCAGTTCGGCTGCTTCAAGATCATTTTCGGCATCAATAAGCTGTGAAGATTTGCTCATTCCGTATCTGAATTCTTTTTCTGCCTGTACCAATGCATTCTTTGCCAGTTCTTTTCTTTAGCTTTCAGGGTGATCTGTGCAGAGGCAATATTATAGTTGGTCTGGTTGTTGGCCTGGTTCAGTGTCAGCTTTTTTAAAGCATCTTCTTTTTGGTTCTGCAGCATTTCTTTCCCAACTTTGGCAGTTTCCTCCGCATGTTTTCCTTCTTTACCATCAAAAATTTCCCATTTGAACCCTACTCCAGCTGTAATCAGAGGGAATACATTGATATTATTAGGTCTCCAGTCCAGTTTCTTACCTTCATAGCCCAGTATTGGCACAGCCGGAATTATATTTTCAGAACTTTTGATATGATTACCGTAAAGCCCGATATAGTATGCTGAAGCCATTAACTGTACTTTTGGAATCATCCATGTTTTTTCGGCTTTTATTTTGTAATCTGCTGCTGCAATGCCATGCTCAAGGGCACGGATTTCCGCTCTCTGTTCTATTCCTTTTTCAGGTGAAAGCAGTTCTACAGGTGAAAGAACAGGATCAATCATTCTGAGACGGTCTTTGTCAATTCCTGTTAAAACATAAAGCTGGGTAAGAAGCAGTTCTTTTTCCCTTCATATTCTATGACCTTCGCATTTAAAGTGGCCTGGGCAAGTTCAATTTTCTTATGATCGTAAGGAGTGATCAATCCGTAACCTAATGCTTTATCTGCTGTTTTTTTGTTGATATCGAGCCTTTTTGTACTTTCATCCAGTACTTTTCGGGACTGGTGAATCAATGCCAGCTGATCATAAGCTTTGGAAATGGTAGCTACCACCTCATCCTTTGTTTTCTCCAGCAGAATATCTTCGGACTTTTTTTTTTCTTCAACAGCTTTCTTCATGTATTTCACCTTCCCTCCTGAATACAGAAGCATTTTGGCATCAGCTTTAGCTACGCCTGAAAATCCTGATACATTGAAATTGTTGTTGAATGCGCCTTCAGAGATATTTATAAAAGGAGCGAGATTAATTTCCGGTGAGGTAAGTCTGGCGGTACCGTTAAGATATCCGGCTTTTCCGCTCAGTTCCAAAGTAGGAAGGAAAACATCTTTCAGCTTATGCTCGTCGAGATCGGTAAGTTTGTTTTGGGTAATCTGCATTTTGAGGTTCGAATCCCGAACCATGGCACTGTCTAAAAGTTCCTTAAAATCGGGAGCAGACTGTGCCCATCCCAAAGCAGGGAAAGCCAAAAAACTAAACGTAAAAATCAATAAATTGTTTTTCATGGTTTATGTTTATAACAAATATAATGCAAAAAATGGTTAAATCCTCAATCATAATCCCACAAAACAGTGAATTTAAATCAAGTTTAAAATATGTTTAAATATAACGCTCTTTAAAATAAAGTTTTGCCCGATCCGTTTAAATCTTAATTAAAAACTAAAAATTTTGAAAAAATTAATAACTCTACTTTTACACTTACCTTTTTGTCTGCTTTTTCTCAGCAAACAGACGGCTGTAAGTGTATTCAGTTCGAAAAGCTGAAGGACAGCCTTTTCAGTTCCCACTTACCTTTTCTGTCTGTCACGGAGCAAGAGGCACTCACTCCACCCTTTCAATATATATCGGTAAAGTATATCAAACAAAATGCTCATTCAGAAAACATCATTGATCCGGTGAAGCAAAGAACGAAAGATCTGCCTTATGATAATTTTGATGCAATATATGCCATCAGACAAGAGGAATTTGATAAAAAAGTAAGTGATATTCCTATTCCGCTTATTGTGAAAACCGGACAGCTTAACGGAACAGTCGCTATACTCTATACCACAGATTCATTTTTATCCAATGACTATTATCTGAGGATTTCGAAAGACAACGGAAAAACGTGGAAAAATTATTTTACCGGACTTGTTGCCAATCAGCACTATTTTTTAAAAAGCAATTCCGGATATCCGTTGTGGAAGGATGAAAATCATCTTCAGATTGAAGCAGATATCACCCGAATGACCCAACATCATGTTTATGGAGCTTCCCTGAATATGCCATTGTAAAAGACAATGCTTTACTGACTTTTGACCTTTCTGAAATTTTAAAAGATTCTGACGGAGACGGCGTCAATGATATTGAAGAAACCAGAAAGCTTTTTACCAATCCTTATTCAAAAGATACAGACGGTGACGGCATCAGTGATGCAGAAGATAACAACCCCAAATATAAAACACCTGAAAATGATTTCACAAAACTCCTCCAGGGTATTATGTATGGTAACTATAACATTACCGTTCATCAGAATCCTTTCTATGAAGAATTCTTCATTCCACTAGCAACATTTAAAGAGGATCTGAAGAAGCAGAGGGATGAACTTCCGGAAAGAAAAAGGGATTTCGTATATTCATTGGATTACAAAATCATCGTTACTGATGATGAAAATCTTAAAGGTATAGATCCAGTTGATGAAAAAATTATTTTTTTGACCTCAAAAGAATATGCAGAATACAGTAAGTTTAGCTATATGAACCGCTTCAAACCGTATTACAGCAAAGTTTTCCATTGTGATGATATGAAAGACACCTATATTTTTATGATTGAAGGCACTACAACAGGCCTGACCTATCTTATCAAAAGAACTGCTGAGGGATGGAAAGTTGATATTATCAAGCATTGGATGTCTTAATTCTGTCTGAATGTTTCAAAAATAAATGTTCTTATTTTTATAATAAACGCAACGCTCGCAAAGTTTAAACTTTACTCCATCTTGATAGTTCGCAAAGGCACTTCGTTCAGCAACGGCAATGAAAACAATAAGGTAAACAAAGGCTCAATTAGAATGAGTTCGTTATCCTTTCAAATATGTTCTCATTTTATTATAAACGCAACGTTCGCAATGTTTAAACTTTACTCCATCTTGATAGTTCGCAAAGGCACTTCGTTCAGCAACGGCAATGAAAACAATAAGATTAACAAAGTCTCAATTAGAATACGTTCATTATTTGTATTCAACAGGTACTATGAAAATCAAAAAGACTCCCCACATCACTGTGAGGAGCCTTCGTTATGTAGTTATAATAAGCTGATCTTATCTTTGAACCGCTTTTTTCATCGTGTTGTCAGGGCGTAAAACTCTGTAACGGACTTCAATATCTTTCGGTACATAAAACACCAATGGAAGCTTACTGTTGTAGTTTACGATTTCCGGCTTAAGAGTTACAAACTTTTTCGTCAGTTTCTGTCCCGGACAAGCCATGAGTGTACCTCCTGTTTCTCCTTTGGATTCTACTTCATAATAGTTATATCCCCATCCCTGAAGATCCTGGCTTTTCATTTCTCCCATCAGGAAGTATCTGTTACAGTCTAACATTTTTTCAGCTCCAACGAAAACCTCTACTTTAAGGTCGCCTTCATTTTTTGCAACGGGAAGCTGAATATATACCTGCTTATATCCTTCTTTAGCTTTTGGGAACATTTCAATCTGCAGCTTTTCAAACTTTTCAGCTTTCTTTTGTGCGAAAGCGTTTACCCCTGCCATCAATACCAATCCTGTGATTAAAGTTTTAGAAAATTTCATCTTTTAATAATTTTTTTAATTTATACTACCCAAATTCCAAAAACTATTCCAAAATTAAACAATTGTTTGATTTATCGATTTAATTCTATTTTATTCGAAATCTTTAACAAAAAACTGCAGTAAAAATTACTGCAGTCATTTATAAATTATTCTGAAATGGTCACATTAGTTCCTTTTGTGTGGGCATTCATCTGTGGTGCATAATAATTTTGCATCGTTGTAATTCCGTTGGAGAATTTTCCGGATGCATTAGATACCACATCATATTCAAAAACATATTTTCCTTTCGGCATATACTGAATATAGAAATTGGTAGAGGCATCTTTTGTTGACTGATAATAGCCTAAATTATTTTTCCACTGGTATCCTGAAAGGGCATCTAAAGGTTCAAATCCTGCAGCACGCATATCTTTAATATGAATAAACTCCATCGCTCTGTCTGTGTTCAGGATCATTCTTACAGTTACTTTATCTCCTACTTTCAACGGGGTTTCTGATGAAATTTTCTGAAGTTCTTCTCCGTTTACGGTTTTTACTTTTTGTAAAGTTCTTTGGTTACGGAAATATAATTCTCGGAAGATTTTATCTTATCCAGATCTTCGTAATACTGCCAGAATAAACCTCCCTGCACAATTCCCGGACCGGGTTTTGTAACGGTAACCGTTGCCAGGTTTTTGTCTATAGTTTCTGTTTTCACTGAAGATTTCACGTAACCTGTAGCCTGAGTCTGGGGAGCCAGTTCTTTTCCGCCCCATACAATTGTTGCTTTATCGCTCTCAGCACCTGTCCATGACTTTCCTGAATTCAGAATGGTAAAGATCACTTCAGCTGTACCTCTTGAACTTCCCCACGAATTCACTTCTTTCTGGGTAACCAGCCAGATTTTCATGTCTTCTATAAAATTCTGATCGGCAGGTCTCAGTGTATTGAATGCTTCCAATGCTCCTGCGTGGTTCACTACTTTGGAGCCAAACCATCCCCAGTCATTTAAATTCTGCTTCCAGTATACTCCTGTGTTTGGGTATCTGTAGAAGTTTCCTTAAGGTAGGTCATCAGTTTACCGGAAACGTCTTTCAATCCGTAATCATTCATAAGAAGTGCCGCACGGTGCAGTCCGAAGAAAGTAAAGTCTGTGATTTTAGCTGTTTTTGCCTTCTGTTTTACCGAGGCTTTCAGCGCAGCACCTTTTCCTTTCAAAGGATATTGTTTTTCCCAGTAATTTCGGGTATCCAGATAATCAAGCGTCCAGTTGGTCCAGATGTTTTTACTTTTACATCAGCATATTTGTTGATTTCGTTATCTAGGTACTGAATCAGTTTTGTAACCAGCTGTTTCTGGTCTTCGCTCTGATAATCTTTCACGTTATCTTTTAACCATGCATTGATCTTTCCTAAGTTTTTAAGAATATACAATGATGTGCCGTAAGAGCTTGGATAGCCTGCATACCATGAGAAGCCTCCGTCCGGATTCTGCAGTTTTTTGAAATCATCCCAATCCTGGCTGATAGAATTTCTCATAGTGTTGGCATCAAACAATAATGCCAGTTTCTGCATCTGTTCACCTTCATTTTTACTTTCAAGTGCCCAAGGGGTTTCTTCCAACAACAGCTGTTTCAGCTCCTGATTTTTCTCAAGGTTGGAATTCAGTAATCCTTTGTTCTGATATTCTTCGAAAACGGTTTTCATCTTCGGATTGGCTTTAAAGATTTCGGAAGCCAGCACATCGGCAAACCATTTATTGAAAATGACATCGGCAGAGTTATTCTGATCATTTTTCAGGGCTGGAAGGGCAAACATGATTTCCCAGATCGGATTGGTTGTCAGTTCCAGGGTATTTGAAACGTTGGAAGCCGTTGCAGAGGTGTTATTTTTAAGGTTATCCAGAACAAATGTTTTGGTTTCTCCTTCTTTTACAAAAACCGGAACGGCATCTGTTACCAGCATTCTGTTGGGCAGTACCGCTATAGCCTGCTGTTCTCCGTCGGAATATGCTCCTGCTTTTGCCACTACTTTTAAAATTATAGAAGAAACATTGTCCGGAACTTTCAGTTTCCATGTAAGCTCCCCGTTTCCGTTTTCATTTAAACTGAAGTTTTGTACACCTGAATTCACACCAAATTTTGAAGAAATGTTTTCATTGGTGAAGGCATCCAGGATTTGTAATTCTGCTGAACCGCTTAACTTCTTATCGGTAAGGTTTGATAGTTTGGATTGCAGGTTCAGTTCGTCACCTTCTCTTAAAAATCTAGGATAGTTTGGCGTTACAGAGAATTCTTTCTGTGTTACCACTTCTTTTCAAGGGTAGCTGCTCTGGCATCTTTGGTATGAGCCAGGAACATCAATTTCCATTTGGTCAGGGCTTCCGGAGAAGTAAATTCAAAGTTGACATTCCCTTCGGCATCGGTTTTCAGATCCGGATAGAAGAAGGCGGTCTCGTTCAGGTTCATACGAACGGCCACTTTTTCCAGACTTTCCTGGTTTTGCTGTTCTTGTGGGAATGCATCTACTTTAGGAGCATTTACAGGGGCAGGGACAACATTCTGAATAACTTCAATTCTATCTTCAGCTGTAGCCCTCTTCATCGCCACACTAGCTTTCCTTCCTGCTGAAGAAGGTGGCGCCGGCAGTGAATATGCTGCATTCGTAGCACTTTCCGCTACTGCTCCTGCTGCATATCCCTGTAAAGCTATAAAATTGTCCACACCATCAAACCAGTTAAAGTCAGGTGCCATGATATAATTCTCATTGAAATATCTCATTTTCTTCTGATAGGTCCTTTCCTCCAGGTAGTTTCTGACAGCATAGGATGCAACTCTTTTGTATGGAGCATAAAGTCTGTTCCATTTATAGTTGTTTACTGCAAACTGATCCAGAGACATATCATACATATTTGCCAGTACTTCGGCATTGATCTTCTCTTTATCATTTCCGGTTACCTTTACCGTCCATTTTTCTTTTGAATTGGGCTCCAGCTTATCTCTGAAAGTAACGGTTTCTATTTTTAAAGGACTCTCCGTATCTTTTATTTTCAACGTGGCTGATTCTGTATTTACATCATTGAATGCCACCATCTGAAACTGAAGATTGAGGTCGGAAACACTTTTATCTTTAGGAATGTCAACCATATACTCCAGAATTCCTTTTTTCAGAGGAAGCGTTTCTGAAATGGTCTTTCCTGATCCGTCCTGCACAAAAACATTGATCAGAGCATCAGGAATGGCTGAAAATACATATACTTTGGCTTTTTCTCCTCTTGACACCTCATCTTTGGGAGCAATTACCGTCAGGAATGTTTTCTGAGCAGGCTTCAAAGCTCCTTTATCCCAAATACTGAAGTATTGCTCAGATTTTATGGTGTCTTTTCCTTCGATATTGAACAGTTCAAGCTGATAATCTCCTGCATCTAACTTCCCAAAATCAAGAGATTCTTCGTTTCGGGTTGTTCCATTCAGAATGACAGAAGATGTTTTCCAGTTTTTAATCTCATCATTCTTATCAAAAAGGTCATGCGGGAATTTACTGATAAATTCTTCTTTTGAATATTTCGGCAAATCCTGAACCTCAGCCTTAAAGTTTTCTCTGAAAATCCTGTCCGGAGCTGACAGTTTTGACAGTTTTACCTGATAGGATTTTTTAAGGTTCTGTTCATTATAATTTTTAGTTTCTACCTTTAATTTTACATTTTCATCGCTGAATGCATTTTTGATTTCGTCTGCTTTGATGTAATGGGAAACAGAAGACACCTTCAGCTGAGTATCAGCAGACTGCGTTTCACCGTTAATGTCTGTAACGGAAGCATTGATCTCATAATTGTCAATCTGTATTCCTTCCAGATTTTCATCTTTTTTAAGATCGAGAGGAATCACAAATTCTCCTTTTTCATTGGTTTTTGCTTCGCCAAGAATTGAATTTTCATTGTCATTATCCTGTGGATACCACCAGAAATATTTCCATCTGATATTTCGTTTTTTGATCTCGTAGTTTACTGTAGTATTGCTTAAGGCCACTCCTGAGAACATTTTCGCTTTTCCTTTCAGCTCTATGGTCTGTCCGTATTTGTATTCCTCTTTTACAGGCTCAAAACTTACTTCAAACTTAGGTCTTTTGTATTCTTCAACTCTGATATCCTTATATCCCCTTGGCTCCCCAACTGTTCTCAGATAGAATACCCCGTTCAGTTTTCCTTTGGGAAGAATGAAGCTGCCATGGTAAGACCCAAACTCGTTGGTCGTGAAATCCTGTGAAGACACTTCCTGCCCGTTAGCATCCTGTAGGTCGATTTTCTGCTTCAACCCGGAAACTACAGCTTCCACTTCATTTTCTATTTTGGTATTTACGACTTTAAAATAAACGGTCTGCCCCGGACGGTAGATGGCTCTGTCTGTAAAAATCTGTGCAGTGGAACGGGTCTGCTTATTTGGGTTATAATTGGCATCATAAACTGTATTTCCGTAGACCTGCATGATCTGGAAATCATTGGTTTTAGGCTGTTGGATCAGATAGGTTCTGTAGTATTCTTTACTGGCAGTGGCAGGAAATTTAAAGGTTCCTTTTTCATTCGTTTTGCCTTCCAGTTTGTTTAAAGCTTTACCCGAAACAAATTCATAGAAAGTAATATTTTCATTGATGGTGGGTTTTCCGTTTTCACTGCTCACCAATTTCATTTCATCCGAGAGCGGATTTCTATCTGTTTTAGACTGGTAAATAATTCTGTTTCCGGAAACCAGGAAGTAAAGATTCTGTCTGGAGTCCCTGTCTTTTGTATCTGCCCCTGCAACGGTATATTCTGCCAAATATACTCCTGATGGAAGCGGTTTGATCTCCAGTGATGTCTTATGAAGCTGATAATCTTTGGGGTCGGTCAGCTGATAGGTTTCTTTTCTTACCAGATTTTTTTAACTTTTGCAAATGTATTGGAATAAGGATTCTGAACATACTGCATCAATGAGGTAAAGTCTTCTTTTACTTCATAAATGTTCAAAGAAAATTCCGTCACATTTTTGTGTTGTGCCACCAGATGAATGGGCAGGTTGCTCTGTGTCTGGGATTCATATTTAATCGTCAGTAGAGGATTGATAGTCTGCTCTTCTCTTGTTTTAATGTTTTCAAGATAGGGAGATTTCGGATACATGCTTTTTGCCTGAGCAGCTATTTCGAGTGCTTCTCTGGCTTTCTTTTTAGCAAGAAGCTCATCCATAATATCTGCCATAATGATGACTTTATAGTCTCCGTCTTCATTTGATTTCAACAGATTCTGAAGTTGCTCCAGCTTATCTTTACAGGAATTTTCTTCACAGTTTCTGATCAGCTTTTCCTTCATAAAATACAGTTTCGGATTTCCTGAATTCTGAGCGATCAGGTCATCATATATTGTATTGATCCTGATACGGTTTTCTGCAAGTTCATTTTTTGTCCAAAGAAAACCTGATGACAGGAAATCGATTCTTTTCAGCGAATACCAATCGGCCAATGTCGGGAAAAAAAGCAATATCTTTATTTTCAGAGAACAGGCTGCTGTATTTTTTCAAAGCAATTTTTCTCATTTCCTGCTTTTGCGGATCAAGCTCCTGATAAGTTTTTTGCAGGTAGTTTTTAAAGTCAAGCTTACTCCATGTTTCAATTTGAGAGATATCCTGGGAATTAATGTTGGTTCTTCCGTTGATTCTCCACATATTCTGCTCATAGTAGTTCATAAAGAAAGTACTCAGGAGCACCTGGTATACCAGTTTATCTTCTCCTTTCAGTTTTCCTTCCGTTTCCTGAAGTTTTTAAAAATTTCGAAGCCGAATCATTCTGGTCATCATCCACAGTCTGATTGACCACATTGAATTCCGCTTTCAGGGAGCGGATCAGCTGAAGTGCGTTATTTTCTTTCATAGCCTGCTTTTGTATGTCTAAAATAATGGGAAGATTAGATTTATAGGCTCCTTTGCTGCTATTTTCCATAATCTTTTTCCATTGCCCGTCGTAATACTGCTGTGCATGCATTTTAGAACATAAGCTAAAACACAGCAACATCATCAATAATCTGACATTTCTCATCTGGTATCTGTTTATTTTTTAATTTCTAATTGATCTCCTTTCGTTCTCGCATTCATCTGAGGTGCATAATAATTCTGCAGGGTGGCAAAACCACTGGAGAAGTTTCCTGAAGCGTTGCATACCAGGTCATATTCAAATACATATTTTCCTTTCGGCATGTAATAAATATAAAAGTTGGTAGATGCGTCTTTGGTGGCCTGATAATACCCCAGATTATTTTTATACTGCGTGATAACCTGAAAGCACATCTACAGGCTCCAGCCCGGCTGCTCTCATATCTTTCAGGTGAACATACTGCATCGGACGGTCCGTATTAAGGATCATCCTTACGGTAATCTGATCTCCTACGGTGAGCAGACTGTTTTCTGTAATTTTAACCAGCTCCTCACCATTGGTTGTTTTTATCTTTTTATAATATTCTCTTGTCATCGAAAGATAAGTTTCCGTAGATTTTACATTTTCAAGGCTCTCATAATATTGCCAGAACAATCCACCTTGTGCAATTCCCGGGCCGGATTTTGTTATGGTAACCTCACTCAGCTTTTTATTAACCTTATCCGAGTAGACAGTCTGCTTCAGATAACCTGTTGTTTTTGTCTGCGGAGCGACTTCCTGACCGCCCCAGATGACGTTAACTTTATCTGCTTCAGGTGTTGTCCATGATTTTCCTGAATTCATCAGAATATAAATAATTTCAGCCGTTGTTCTGGAATTCCCCATGAATTGGTTTCTTTCTGGGTAGCCAGCCATACTTTTGATTCTTCAATAAAATTTGCATCTTCCGGTGTCACTTTATTAATTGCTTCTATAGCTCCGGCATGATTGACGGCCTTGGATTCATACCAGCCCCAATCATTAAGGTTCTGCTTCCAGTAAGCGCCCTGTGTTTCTGAAGATACGGAAGTTTCTTTAAGATATCTGATCAGTTTTTCAGATGGATTTTTTAGTCCGTAACTGTCATAAATAAGTGCTGCCCTGTGAAGCCCGAAGAAGGTGAAATCTGTAATTTTAAATTTATCTGCACGGGTAATAATTGCTTTTTTCAGATTGGCCCCTGCTCCCTGCAACGGATATTCTTTTTCCCAATAACGTCTTGCATCCAGGTAGTCCAGTGCAAAATTACTCCACGGAGTGTCTTCATTTTCTTTCCAGTGGGTATTGAGTTCATTGTCTATATAACGGATCAGGGCAGATACCATATTGTTTTGCCCGGACTGGTACTGAGCTATTCCTCCTTTCAGCCAGTCATTCATTTTCCCGAGGTTTCTGAGGATGTATAATGAGGAAACATATGAACTTCTGAATCCCGGCAGCCATGGAAACCCTCCGTCTCCGTTCTGATACTGTAAAAGAATCTTCCAGTCACTGTTGATGGATGCCTTCATGGCATTGACTTCAAAAAGCCTTGAAATCCTGTTCATTGTTTCGGTTTCAGATTTTGCATTCAGTACCCAAGGGGTTTCTTCCAGCAATACTTGTTTCAGTTCCTGATTTTTCTCAAGATTGCTTTTGAGCAGATCTGCACTTTTATATTCATCAAATACCGCTTTCATTCTTGGATTGGCTTTAAAGATCTCAGTTCCCACGACATCTGCAAACCATGTATTGAATATCGCATCAGAAGTTATATTGAGATGCCTGCTCAGATCCGGAAGAGCAAAAGGATCTCCCAAACCGGATTGGTTTTTAATTCTAAGGTATTGCTGATATTTTCTATGGTTTCAGAAGTATTATTTTTAAGGTTCTGAAGGGTAAATGTTTTGGTCTGCCCTTCTTTCACAAAGACAGGAACAGCATCAGTCAGCATCATTCTGTTTGACAATACGGCAACAGGAATCTGTTCCCCGTCAGAATATCCTCCGGCTTTTGCCACTACTTTGATAATGATGGAAGAAGCTTTATTGAATGGTGTTTTGATCTTCCAGCTGACCACAGAGTTTCCTGTATCTTTGACGTCAAAATTCTGCACAGCCGGGCTAATTCCGAACAGCTGGGAAATATCTTCATTGGTTTCGGCATTGAGGATCTGAAGGGAAGCAGCTCCGGACATAGCTTTATCCGTAAGGTTGGATATTTTTGTCTGGAAGCTCAGTTCATCCCCTTCTCTCAGGAATCTCGGATAATTCGGATTTACAGAGAGCTTTTTCTGGGTAATGATATCTTTTTCCAACACGGCTGTTCTCAAATCTGCGGTATGGGCCAGGAACATCAGTTTCCATTTTGTAAGAGCTTCCGGTGTTGTAAATCCGAAGCTTATGTTACCATGGGCATCTGTTTTCAGATCCGGGTAGAAAAATGCTGTTTCATTAAGATTCTGACGGGCTTTCACATCCTTCAGATCTTCTTTCTGTTTTTCAGGCACTGCGCCTTTTTTATCTTCTTTATCTTTTTTTCCAGCATTGTCAAAGCGTCCTCTTTCAATTCTTTCACTGCTTACTTCAGCCGCAACTGTGTTCAAAGGTCTCGGACAGCCACTATATGAATCGATGCCCGGAACGGTAGGACATACGTCATTCATATCATCTACTCCATCACCGTCTGTATCCACAGTCAGTCCATATTTTAACATCAGCTGGTAAAATACATTTTTGTTAAACCAGTCGAACTTCGGAATGTAAACCCCTTTAGTTTCTTCATATTTTACCTTCTGATCATATCGCAATGTCTGCGTCTGGTTTCTGATATTGTAATCCTCAAACACATTTTCCGGTATGCCGGATTTTTCAAAGCTGTAGGTATTGGGTGCGAATTTATCTAACGATTTATCATACATATTGGCCAGCACCTCAGCTACCACTTTTTCTTTGTTTCTTCCTGAGATCCTGATGCTCCATTTTTCTTTTGAGCCCGGTTGCACTTTATCTCTGAAAGTCGTCAGTTCAATCTTCAAAGGATCTTTTTCATTTCTGACAATGATGCTGGCATACTGATTCTGAACATCATTATAAGAAGCCAGCACAAACTGAACATTATACGTTGTGATGTTCTTTTCTCCCGATACAGGAAAGCTGTATGCCAGGATCCCGTTTGTAAATTTCCTTCTTTCCATAGTCTTTTTCCCCTGCCCGTCCTGTAAATAGATATTCACAAAGGCATCAGGAATCGCAGAGTATGCATAAACAACAGCCTGGGAACCTCTCACTACTTCTCCTTTCGGGCCTACCACTTTTAGAAACGGATACTGATTTTTCCCAAGTCTTTTTTGCTCCAGACATTAAATTCCTGCTCCACTTTTATGGTGTCTTTTCCTTCTACATTGTATACCAGAAGTCTGTAATTTCCAGGATCAAGTTTTCCCAGATTCAGTTCTTTACCTTCCTTTGTATCCTCTATGATGGTTTTAAGAATCTCCCTGTTTTTAAGGGTTTCAGACTGATCGTAACGGTCATGTGGGAATTTTTTTCAGGAAGTCATTTCTGGACATTACTGGAAGATTCTGTACCTTCTGTTCAAAATTATTTCTCAGAACCCGGTCTGTTTCCTTAAGCTGTACAAGTTTTACTTTGTAATTTTTGTTTACGGAAACATCATTGTAATTGAAAGCTGTGACTTTAATTTTCAACTCATCTTCTGCGGAAGCCTCTTTTATTTCATCTGATTTTAAATAATGGGAAACTGAAGCCACCTTCACATCGGTTTCGGCTGACTGGGTTTCCCCATTGATATCGGTAGCTGAAGTTTTTATTTTATAGTTGTGAACCTGTATTCCCTCTGTATTTTCATCTTTTTTAAGATCGATTTTAATAATAAATTCTCCTTTTTCATTGGTTTCAGCCTTTCCAAGGATTGAGTTTTCATTATTATTATCATAAGGATACCACCAGAAATATCTTTGGCGGATATTTTCCCTTTTAATCTCATAATTAACATTGGTATTACTCAGCGGAATTCCTGAGAAAGTTACCACCTTTCCTTTCAGTTCAATGGTCTCTCCATATTTATAGTCTTTTTGATGGTATCGAAAGTGATCTCAAATTTAGGACGTTTATATTCTTCTACAGAGAAGTATTTACTGCCATAGATATTCTCTCCTTTATAGTACCCGGAGACTTCAATTCTGAACTGGCCGTTCAACTTGTCTTTTGGCAAAACAAAGCTCCCGTTATAAGCTCCGAATGCATTGGTAGTGAATTTCCGGGAACTGATCACCTGGCTGTTGGCGTCATACAGGGTTATCGTCTGCTCATTATTGGCGATAATTATTTCCTTTTTTTTTCTTTATCCGGATAGGTAGAAATGCCTTTAAAATAAACGGTTTGTCCGGGTCTGAAGATCTGTCTGTCCAGAAAGAACTGGGTATGTGGGTAATAATATTCATAAGACCTGGCAAAATAAGGACTTATTACGATATTATAATCATTGGCTGCCGGATCATAGAACAGGTGACGATATGTTTCATATTCTATTTTTTCTGAGGTAAATCTGGCCAAATTATCTGTGGCAATCATTAGTTTTGTTTCATCTATACCTGAATAATCTCTGAAGTCATATTTGAAAAGTTTCGTATTAGGCTTTAATTTCCCGGTGTCCCTATCCACCAGAATATAATCTTTCTTTTCATCATAAATCACTCTGGAAGAAGTGACGATGAACATGAATTTTGAAACGTCTTCTCCGTTGATATATTCCCAAGATAAATTCCTTTCGGGAGTCCTTCTACCTCAAGTGCTGTGCTGTATTCAAAGTAATCTTTTTGTTGGGAAGCCTGAAGGTATCTGTTCTCACCAGGGTTTTATCTATTTTGTCATATTCTTCATTGTTGAGGTATTGCCGGCCATAACCCAAATACCCAAGATATTTCAGTTGCTTTACAACATTATTGATCTGATATATCTTAAGAACAAAATCGTCTGCATTTTTATGATCAGCAACCATCTGAATGGGCTTCCCGGGCTCATTATGAGTTTCAAAGAAAAGGGAAACCGAAGTTGCTTTGATCTGTTTTTCCTGCTGGGTGATATTGGTAAGAAATTTGGAACCGGGATATTCTTTTTCACCTTATCAATCAGCTCTACAGCCTGAATAAATTTTGATTGGCCAATGAGCTCCTGAACGATATCTCTTACAATGAGAATCTTGTAATCTCCTTTTATGGAAGCATTCACCAGTGCAGTCTGTTTCTCCCGAAATTTCCCATCTTTTTTGATCGTATTTTCATAAATCAGTTTCTGATGCTGGAAGTAGAGTTTTGAATTACCTGTATTAAAATCAATAAGATTTTGATACAAAGCCAAAATAGTGGTCTGGTTTTCCTTTAATTCATCTTTGGTAAAAATATCGCTGTTATTCAGAAAGTCAATATTTTTTTGACCTTCCAGTCGTAGAGTGTAGGAAAAAACTGAAAATCCCTTTCATTTTCAAAAGCATCTTTATATTTCTGCATGCTGATTTTTCTGAGCTTATCTTCAGATGTGGTGAGCTCTTCAAATCTCTTGAAGTAGAAATTTTTAAAATCGAGCTTTGTCCATGTTTCTATTTCTGAAAGATCGCCTTTAGCAATATTCGTGCGGCTTTGGATTTCCCATTTTTAAGCTCATAATAGTTCTCAAAAATTCAACCTCCAGAACTTTGAAAAAAAGCAGATCATCATTTTTCAGCCGTTTATTCATATTGCTGATCTTGGAAAAGAAAACGGAAGCGTAATCATTTTCGGATCATCCTGAGTGGCTTTGTAAATGGCAAATTCAGCTTTCAGCGATTTGATGATTTCCGTAGTATTGCTTTCCGCTACAGCTTTATTCTGAATTTCAAGAATAAGCGGCAGATTAGATTTGAAAGTCCCGTTCTGATAACTCTCTGCAATTTTCTTCCACTGTTCTTCATAAAACGCCTGTGCATGAGAAAATATGCACAAAAACGCAAAAAGAGAAGAACAGATTTGGAGATGATTTTCATAGGTATTAATTTTGATAAATGAATGTTTTAAAAATACTCAAAAATACATTATAGACAGCCAGCTTTATGTCTCTTTAATGGGAACTCTTTTGCAGTATTTTTTATGAAGGAGCAAAACACATTCCGTTTTCCCACTGTGCTTCTGATATTTATCACTTATTTCAGCGGTTATCTGTACACAAAATATCAGTATACGAAGCATTTTCTTAAAATTGTTGTTTTAAATGCCATAGCCGGAATCATCTGTGCTTTTCTGATTATTCATAATCATAATGAAATACGGCTTCTGAAATGGTTTATCATTGTAGTGCTCGGATTGCTGTACAACAGCTTTTTCTTGAGGTTTATATCCGGAAAATCCCTTTACTGAAAGTTTTTATGTAGGCCTGGTCTGGGCACTGGTCAATTGCTGGCTTACCCTTCCTGAGTTCAGCATTCCTATTTTTCTGATCAGCTTTTTCTTTATAACAGCGCTTGTTCTCCCGTTTGATATCCGGGATATGAATAGTGATACGATAAAGACTTTTCCCATGCTGATCGGTGTGCAGAACACAAAGTATATTGCCTATGCACTGGTTTTCATAAGCAGTATCATCAGTATTTTTATCTTCAGACACTGTATGCCATTGCTTTTTTATGGCCAGTATTGCTACCTATATTCTTATTTATTTCGCTGAAAACAAAAGAGATGACGCTTATTTTTCATTCGGGGTAGAAACTTGCTCGACACTTCCTTTTTATTTTTACTAATAATGGAGTATTTTTGACGAATGATTATCAAGAAGCTTTCCGTTTACAATTTCAAGAACCATTCAGAAAAGAAATTTGAATTTTCCCCGCAGATCAACTGTTTTGTAGGGAATAATGGAGTGGGAAAAACCAATATTCTGGATGCGCTGCATTATTTATCCGTAGGCAAAAGCTTTTTGGGAAATACGGATCTCAACAATATCAAGAGTGAGGAAGATTTTTCACCATTGATGCTGAGATCAGCAACGATGACAGTGATGACATCATCAGAATCACCCAACCCAGGGAAGCCAAAAGGTAATCAAAAAGAATGATAAAAGCTATGACAGGCTTGCCGACCACATCGGTTACCTGCCAAGTGTCATGATTTCACCTTATGATTCCAATCTTATTTCAGATTTCGGAGAAAGCAGGCGTAAATTTTTGGATGCAATGATCTCTCAGACTGATTCTGAGTATCTTTTCGACCTCATCCAGTATCAGAAAACAATTCAGCAAAGAAATGCCTTACTGAAATATTTTGCCAAAAACAGAACCTGGGACAAAGATTCGCTGGAGATCTATGATGACCCGATCATCCGTTTCGGAACCAAGATCTTTACTAAAAGAAAAGATTTTGTACAACAGCTGAATCCTATCGTTCAGAATTTTTACCAGATCATTTCAGGGGAAAAGAAGCCGTGTCTGTACTTTATGAATCCCACCTGCTTGAAGATTCCTTTGAACAGCTTTTAAAAGAAAGCCTTGAAAGAGACCGTATGCTGACATATACCTCCAAAGGGATCCATAAAGATGACCTTCTTTTCGAAATGGATCATGTCCTGATCAAGAAAATCGGTTCCCAGGGACAGCAGAAATCATTTCTCATTTCCTTAAAACTGGCACAGATGAGCCTTGTAAAGGAGCTGACAAAAAGACTCCTATTCTCCTTCTTGACGATATTTTTGATAAGCTTGACGATATCAGGGTTTCACAGCTGATCGAATTGGTCAACAAGGAAAGCTTCGGGCAGATTTTTATTACGGATACGCATAGAGAACGTACAGAAAGTGTAGTTAAAAAAATCAATGAAGAAAGTATAATCTTTGAGATATGAGACAAAAAATATTCCTTATCCTGCTTTCATTCTGCTTCGCTTTTTCTTTCAGCCAGAAGAAAAAGAAAAAACCTGTAGATCTGTTGGCAGAATATCATAATTATAAGGTAGGTTCTCTCAACAAGAATTTCAAGCCCGTCCCTCTTCATAAAAGAATAGATAAATTTCCATTCAGTAAGGCGACCCGGGTAAAAATTGTTTCTTATAATCTGAATCTAAAGAAAAGTGCTGCAATGTCTTATACCCCTCCGCCACCACCTCCCAAAACAAAGGAAGATTCTATCAGGCTTACAAGATATTATGACAGCATTAAAAGAAATAAAGATTTTGAATTAAGAGAAGCTGTTGATCATTCAGATTTTACAGGAATTCAGGAATCCAGAACGCTAACTTTATCAGAAATTTCCGAGCTTACGGATGTTATCTACAATACCTGTAAAAAATATAATATAGGATTTGTATCTACCAGTGGATGTTTTTTCCACGAAATGCCATCCTTCTCTATGATGAAAATGATCATATTTTCGCTTATTTTGAAATTTGTTTTGAATGTTCAGCTATAGAATCTTCTCCGAGAAAAATACTGGAGCCTTTAGAAATCTGTGAATACGTTTATCCGGAGTTGGAAAAGTTTTTTAAAAATAAAGGGGTAAGCACTCAATTTATAGAGAGAAAATAATATGAAGAAGAAAAAACGCGAATATCAATCGTCCGAACTGGTAAAGTCTTTTGCCAGGATTTATGGATTTGAAGGTAAACTTGTAGCATTTGAGATCAAAGATTTTCTTGAAGATTATCTTGATGAGAGCCTTTTTAAAGAGATCCGCAGTGTGAATCTTGAGAACGGATGTATCATCATCAAAATTGATTCTCCATTATTGAAGCATGATTTCAAAATGCGTAAAGGTTTCTATCTGAAGAAGTTCCAGGATAAATTTGGGACGGATCAGTTTCATGATCTTCAGATTTTATAAAGTTCTCCCTATCCATCAGTATTACAGGAAATTTATTTTTAATAAAAACGATCTTATTTCGAAATAAAGTGATATATTTAAGGTACATAAATTAAATCATATTTATCATGAAAAAGTACTTAAGTCGAAGAAACTGTCAAGAGAATCATTAAAAAAGTTAAAGGATCAGGACAAATGGTGTGTTGTGCAGTAAGCTGTATAGATATGACAGGATGTGGTTTTTGGGAGGAATTGCCAGCAGAATGTCCGGAACTTCCTTATTGCGTATAATCAATACTTATTTTATAGAAAAAGCTACCGAAAATGGTAGCTTTCTTATTTTATTAATGTTCCTCTAATTTATTGGAAATTGTGCTGCTCATCAGGTCATCGGCTTTTTTATCCAGTCCTGATCGTAACGGAAAGAAAAATTTCAGCGGATGTTTCATAAAATACCTGAAGATTTCCTTATAGATCTCACTTACCTGTCCGAAGTTCATTTTTCTTGATCTGAATGCCAGGAACATAGACAAACTGAAACTTACCAGGAAGTTGAAGAACCCAATTAAGAAAACCGTTACAAAGGAAATCCAAAATGTATAGGAGTCTACAGAGAAATCCTTTCCATACAGCCCTAATGCAAAGTTTCCTGCGGCAAAGGTAATGTGTCTGATATCAAGGTCGAGTCCAAAAATAGTCCCACAGGCGCAGTAGCACCAAGGAAAACCCCGAACCAGAAATTGGAAACGATTCCCGGCCAGTTTTTAGCATAATATTTTGAGAGGCCTTTGGCAAATTTCTTTCCGAAAAAGCTTCTGATTGAAAGATTCTTGGCAATCCTTTCTGGAATCTGATAAAATACGGAGTTATTTCCGATATTTCCTGAAATGATCCCTGAAATAAAGAGATAGAAACCGGCAATACAGGCATGCAGAATCGCCTTGGATTTAAAAGGATCAAGGTCTTTCAGTAATTTATCTGATCTGTCAACTGCCAGGTTTTGTGAGAAAATACATCCAGCCCATAGATAATGGCCAATGCTACCGGAAATGCCAGCAGTACATTCCCTACAAAGGCAATAAACTGGCTTCGGAATAATTTTGATACAAGATGGGCAAATTCCGTATTGTTTCTCTGGACGTTTCCTTCTTCTGAAAGTACTTTGGTCATGGTAGCGGCAGTCATGGCCGGCTGTTTGGTAGCGAGAGTGAATCCCATCAGATAGATCATCACAAATCCCATCGCATAGTTCATTGAATACAAGAATGCATGGGAGAAATCACTTCCGGGAATATATCCGTACAGCATTTTCAGAACGCAGAGTGCTCCTACGATAATTCCCCTCCGCTCGCTTTATAGAACATGGTCATATATTCTTTGCGGGTAGATGTGATATAATGGGCCCCTGCTTCTGCCGTATGATTGGTAATAAGGTGCGAGATGAGTCTTGTACTGTCGTTGATCAGGTCTGCAATATTGTTTTTATGAGACTTGTAATTCAAGATATTAAAGATCAGCTGTTTTGATCTGATCAGTACATCTCCTTCGGAATCAATGATCAACAGCTGAACGATCTCATAGATTCTTTCCGTCTGCTGGCGGATCTTCAGCAATGATTGGTTGATCTTTCCTGAAATACCATATTTGGCCGAGTTCTTGAAAGCAATATTCACAAACTCAAGGCACTGTTCTGAGTATATTTTAATCTGCTTATAACGGCTGTCTTTAGAATGTAGCTGTAATCCCGGATCTTTAACAAGGTCATCTGCCAATGCTTCCAGTTCATTCTGAAGAGCAAGAAAGGGATTAGACAGGTTTCTGTATTGAGGTGCCATTCTCACTACTTCAACTTCCATTGCCATCCCCGTCACCCTCCATGACAAGATATTCATAGAGAAGATCAGCTCTTTTTTACGTTAGGCTTAATAATGAAATCTGAAGCTCCCAGCAAGGTCAGGAATTCATCAACTTCATTTTCAGGAAGATTCTGTAAGTATTTCAAATCCGTTTTAGGTCTCAGACTGACGTTGTCAATCATATACCACACGGTTTTTTCGTTCTCTACAGGAGGCAGTACCTTATTCAGGATTCTTTTTTCAGTTCCGGAAAGAAGGCGTTCTCAGAGAGAATATTGGCTTCAGTAAGGGAGAGGTTGAAAGGTCTTCCTTTGAAAATATTGTGAATATAATGCTTAAAATTTTCAGCAAAAGCGGGATTGCTTCTGAGAAAATTGAGCACATCTGTAAAGTCCGCCCTTTTACACTCTCCAAAAACTCGGCAAACGGTTCTAAAGAAAGGGTTTCGTTCTTAAAAGAAAAGTACTTTTTAAGAACTGACTCAAAATTTGTGCTTGAATTAAAGAATTTCATTAGTACAAAGATACTATTTCAAACTTACATTCCTCATCTGTCTCATAATCCAATTATGTTTCTTTCTCAGATAGGGAGAAGGATTTTTCGGATCATACTTCTTCGGATTCGGCAGTACGGCTGCGATCCAGGCTGCATCTGAAGCACTTAGGTCTTTAGATGATTTCCCGAAATAATATTGTGCTGCGGCCTCTACTCCAAATACTCCCTGCCCCATTTCAATGGAATTCAGGTATCTTTCAAGGATAATATCCTTACTCCATACTTTTTCAATAATAAAAGTGTAGACTGCTTCCAGCCCTTTTCTCACCCAGCTTCTTCCCTGCCAGAGAAAGACATTTTTGGCAGTCTGCTGAGAGATGGTGCTTCCGCCTCTTATTTTCTTTCCTTTTTCGTTGTACTTCATCGCTTTTTCAATCGCTGTATAATCGAAACCGTTGTGATCAAAGAATTTCTGATCTTCGGATGCTATTACTGCCTTTTTCACATTATTTCCCATTTCATCATAAGAAATATAGTCTCTATGCAGTTTTCCGTATTCAAAAAGACCTCCTATCTGGGTAATGGTGATCGGCGGATTAAAGAATCTGCCCCAGATAATAAAAACTACATTCAGCACAAGAACGATAAAGATAAACTGTTTAATTTTTTTCCACATAACGTTATTAAAAGGAAAAGCAAAAATAAGCAAATAGTCCGATTTACTGCAATTCTTTCATGTAGGTAAGCTGATAATCCGGTAAAAGTTCAGGATGGAAGATTTTAATATAGTCTTTAAGGATAAGATCGGCTCTCACTACTCCACTTTCAAAGAAATCGTTGGCTTTCATTTTCTCTTTTCCGGCAATGGTATAGATTTTACCTTTATTGAATACGTCAAGTTTTCCGTAAAAAGGATTCATGCCCAGCATTTCTTTTTTAGAGGTATGGCTTCCTGCGTTTACCCAGTACTGAACGCCGCCGGCTTTTGCATATACTTCCTCAAAGCTCATTGTCAGCGCTTTTTCTTCTTTGTTGTCTTTCATGATATAGTTAGCATTGGCATCTGCAATATAATGGGCCACGGAAGTATTTCCACCGGGAAGATACCATACGTCTCCATACATTTCATTGGCCAGCACAACGGGTTTCTCTTTTGCTTTTAAGGCAAGCTGCTTCAGGTCATTGTAGTTTTCTCTACTTTCTGATATTGGGCTTCCGCTTCTTTCTCTTTTCCTAAAAATTCTCCAAAAAGCTTGATATATGCTGTTTTCTGTAATGGCTGCTGTTCCATATATTCATCTAAAAATACCACCTGAATTCCATTGTTTTTCAATAGCTGATAGGCATTGTCGAAACTTGCAATATAATTGGTAAAAACAGCATCCGGCTTCATGGAAATAATTTTCTCCACATCATATTTCTGCTCGCTTCCTACATTTTGAATTTTCCCTTCCTTCAAAAGATTTTGAATCTTTTCTGAATAAATATACTCAGGACTTGACACTCCAATGATTAAATTTTCTGCTCCAAGCTCTGAAATATACCCGGCCATACTGGCATTAAGAAGGATAATTTTTTTGAAAGGAGTCTGATTTTTTTGAAATTATAGGTGAAATTTCCCGATTTCAGCTCCAGATTTCCATCCTGTTCCTTGTATTGGGTGCGATTTGAGATATTTGTCCAATCTGAGGACGAAATTTTTTGTTCTCTTTTACAAGCAATTAGCGAAAATACCGTGAATAAAAGTAAAATTTTCTGTTTCATGTTTCAAAGAACGGAAAAAGTGGTATATTTGCAACCGTTAAACAACAAGATAACAAACGGCCTCGTGGCGCAACTGAATAGCGCATCTGATTACGGCTCAGAAGGTTACAGGTTTGAATCCTGTCGAGGTCACACACAACAAAAAAATCGTTACTTTTCAAGTAGCGATTTTTTATTATTACCCATGATAGGATTAATTCGGATCAGGTGCAAAATTTGGGAACTAGATAAAAAAATGAGCTAATCTGAAAAAAATGAATTATCTTTTTACTCCTCTAAGCTTTATACTGAAACTTCATTTAATGCAAAGATAAAATGCAATTCATTATCCGAAATTTTGTGATAGAAATGAGTTTATAACTTGGCTCAATCGGATAAAATTATCTATATAATTATTTGAAGATACACTTCTTCCTAAGTTTTTTTCACAATTAATCTTAAGATCAGAACTTTAAGATTTACCCATAATTTTTGCTTTTTCTTTCATAATCCCAAAATAGGAATTGGTAAAAGCCGATAAACTTTATAACCAATCATCAAAGCGATCTGGCTTAAGGTATATTGTCCTGTATTAATGAGTTCAATACTTTTTAAAATACGGATCAGCTGCATATATTTTTGGACAGTAATACCTGTTTCCCGCTTGAATATGCGCTGAAGGCTTCTGACAGACATTAAGGATATATCAGCTAAGGCATCTATACTTAACTGTTCCATATAGTTCTTATTAATATAATTACATACGGGGAGAAGTCTTGGATCAACTGGGATCGGGATTTGTAAACCTTCTTTCTCTGTACAAAAATGAGGAAGACTGTTCAATAAAGCTGTCAGGAAATATCCCTGCTCTTCATTTTCTTCCAATAGTTGATTCCACTTTGAAGCGTATTGAAGCATTTCTTTCAAAACAGGCGGCGCAGAAAAAACATGTACTTCATTATAAAAATCTTTGTCAAAAACTTCTTTGAATAAGATAACCATAAGATTAACTGTTCTGGCTTCAGACTGAGTAAGGTGTCTTTTGCCTGAAGGAATCCAAATTAAATGATTTTGCGGAACAAGATAGATTTTATTCTCAATATGAAAATACTGATACCCTTCTTCCACATACGTCAGCTGATATCTTTGATGAAAATGATCATAGTCATCATGAGCCCAGTCTTTCTCATACCATACATAAGCAGCGATTTTAATTTCATCATCGAACTCCCCTTTTCTTTTTCTGATAACCCACATTTCATCTTGGCGTTTTATATAATAATTTTGGCAAATTTAATAAAAACATCAATTGTAAATTTGTATTATCACAATTTAAATATAATTGAAATGAAAACACGTTCTCTTTTCCCATAACTATGATATCTTTATTATCAAACACTTACCAATATATTCAGTCTAAAAAGACAAAGAATTTCTCAAGGAGGAGGATCATAGGAATGCAAGAATATATTTCAAAAGATTAGGCTAAAGAAAAGTAGAATAAAAACTTTGCTGATTAGAAATTATCGGCTATAAATGATCAAATATGAAGACTATCAATACTATTATGTCATTTTTATTAATACTTCTAATTAATAATTTTACCATGGCACAGCAAAAACAGACAAACATTTTAGTCCTTATCCATTCTGATGAAGGAGGAACCTATGAAATGGCTAAAGAGATAGCCCAAGGAATTGAAAGTGACGGCATCGCAAAAGCTACCATCAAAAAGTCAAGGCAAATGACAATCCGAAATTAAAAAATATTCCTGTTGCCTCTGTAGAGGAGCTTACGTCTTATGACGGCATTGCATTTGGTTCTCCGGTATATTTTGGAAATATCAGTACGGCAATGAATGAGTTTATTGCTAAAACCACCGCTATTTGGTCACAACATGGCCTTGAAGGAATGCCTGCAACAGTATTTATGTCATCCGGCAGTGGTTCAGGAAGGGAACTGGCCATCCAGTCATTCTGGAATGTCCTGGCCGTTCATGGAATGGTTTTGGTTTCCAATGGAATAAGGGGAAATGAAAACATAGATAAAACAGTTCCTCAGGGAAATACGGTTTTGGGAACCACCAGTCTCGCTTCATTAAAAAATGTTGAAAGACCGACTAAAAGTGAAAGATACTTAGCAGAGTTACAAGGTAAAAATTTTGCAAAAATAGCGCACGCACTTCAGGGCACTTTTACCAAAAATAAAATACAGCAAACAGCTATTACGAAAAAAGAAACTGATATTAACCTACTCCTTAAAGAGAAAAATATAATATTGCCTCAAGTTCCCCAACCGGCAGGAAATTATAAGCCGTTTGTACGTTCAGGAAACCTAGTGTTTATCAATCAGTATGCCCTTAAAGACGGTAAGATTCTTAATCCTGGCAAAGTAGGAAAAGATATTACCGAAGAGCAGATAAAAGAGGCGACCAGAACCACGATGTTGAACGTTATCGCCGTACTTAATCAGGCAGTTGGAGGTGATTTGAACAGAGTAAAACAATGTGTGCAATTAACTGGTATATTTAATACCGTAGAAAATTATTCAAAACACGCAGAATTAATGAATACCGCTTCTGATCTTACTGGAGAAATCTTCGGTGAAAAAGGAAAACATGCCAGAGCAACCTTGGGTGCATATTCAATACCAGGAAACTCATCTGTTGAAATTCAAGCTATTTTTGAGATAGAATAACATTAAAAATAAGATTATGAAAAAGTTTTTGTTGCAGGAGCCACCGGATGGGCGGGTTCTGAAATTAGCAGATCAATTTTAAATAATGACGAAATGATATTAACAGGCGGACTTTCTTTATCTCAAGACGGGAAAAATCTGTCAGAAATTCTGTCATTAAAATCGGACAATAATATTCCATTGTTTAAATCTATAGAAGATGCAATAGAAAATCTAGAATTTGATATTCTTGTAGATTTTACCAAACCGGAAATAGCGAAGCATAATATCCATACTGCTTTGAAAAAGGCAAAAAGTCATTGTCGGAACTTCAGGACTAAGTGATAAAGATTATGAGGAAATTGAGCGTATTGCCAATGAAAATAACACGTCTGTTCTTGCTGCAGGAATTTTGCTTTAACTGTTGTTTTATTGCAAAAGTTTGCTGAAATGGCAGCAAAATATATTCCCCACTATGAGATCATTGACTATGCAGATGCTAAAAAATTGATGCACCAAGCGGAACAGTGGCAGAATTGGCTTATCGTCTTTCAAAAGTTCAGAAGCCTAAACTATCCGTAGCAATAGATGATACCATAGGAAATAAAGAAACAAGAGGCGCAACGATAAACGGCATACAGGTTCATGCTGTTCGCCTGCCCGGTCATACACTCGCAGTAGAAACCGTCTTTGGACTCAAAGGAGAAAAATTAATATTAAGACATGATTCCGGAGAAAGCGCAGAGCCCTATGTAAAAGGAGTACTACTTGCCATCAAAAACATTGATACGTTCAAAGGTTTACGAAGAGGATTAGACTCAATAATGGAATTTTAACAATATGTCAACGTCTATTATTCAAGTGTTTAAAATTATATTGTAAAAAGCTTAAACAATAAGGTTTTTTTGATAAAATGAGCTTGTAAGTCTTTTTTAATTTGACTCAAACGAACTAAATCATCGATGAAAGTGTTTGAAAATACGCTCGTCTTGGTCACAAGCAGCCAAATAGCGTCAACTAAAGACAGTTGGCGCTATTTTTATATCAATAGCATTTATTGATTTTTTAGATCCCAAACACCGAATAAAGGCTCTCAGACTCATATATAACAAATTTTATCGTTCAGGAAATTGTCAGAGTATTAGTTGAGCTTTTCAAACAATCTTTCTAATAAACAGGAAAATTTTAGAAAAAGTAGTGTGAAATCTTTATAATGGAATAGTTTAAACTAAAAAATCACAATTATAAATTTTCTATAAAAAATGGAATAACTCTTTTCAAAGCCTGTTGAACGGGTTCTGGTTTATCATAAAGATCATAGTGAGACCAACCTTCCACAACTAGTAATTCTTTCTTTTTAGAAGCTGCACGACCATAAATCTCCTGCCCATCACGATAAGCTCCGAAGCCGCCTGGTTTATCACCAATTACAACCAATAAAGGCTGTGTAAGCAGGGTTTCAGCATTGCTAAAGGCATCCCAGTCTACAGCAGCTGCACGATGTGAAAACATAGCACTCGTAGCACCATGAGGCTTTGAACCACGTGATGTTTTATAGTAGTCTGTTGCTTCCAGCACATCAATGTCTGTAATGCCTGCTTTTTTACCTTCTTCTACCGATGACGGCAACAATCCATCTACACGCAGCTCAACTCCACGAGCCTCGGCAGTTCGTTGTTTAGCAATTGCTTCCAGTGTACCAATCGGATCATATCCGGCAAATCCTTCACGACAAAGGCGACCAAAGTTCACTCCGGTAATACTTACTACTGCTTTTACGGCGTTCCGATTTGGCAGCACTAATGGAGTAACCTCCTCCTCCGCAAATACCCAATACACCAATTCGGTTTTCATCTACAAAAGGTAGTGTTACCAAATAATCACAAGCATACCTGTAATCTTCAACCCGGAAAGACGGATCTTCAATAAAACGAGGTTCGCCACCACTTTCCCCTTGAAATGAAGCATCGGGAACCAATACTACAAACCCTGCATCAGCTAAAGCCTGTCCGTATACATTACCCGAAGTCTGTTCTTTGCAACTTCCTATCGGATGTGAACTGATAATGGCAGGGTATTTTTTATTTTCATCGAAATCAGGTGGGAAAAGCAAATCTGCTGCAATATCCCAATATAACGCTTTGAATTTTACTGACTTTTTCATTTTATGTAATCTTATTTTAATTATAATTTTTCAGAGAAGAAAGACGCTAATTGAGAAATAGCTTCATTCACATAGTTTTCTTTATCATAAAGAGACATATGGTTGGCTCCATCTATCACATATTTTGTTTTGTCGGCAGTTCCTGCAATTTTTAATAGATCGTCGCTCATCCATGCACTGCCTGCAACACTGCCTACAATTGCCAACAAAGGCTGCGTAAAAAATGCTTCAGCTTTGTTGTAAGCGTCATAGGTAATGATTTGTGTCAAACTTCTTAACGTCGCCCATCCTGGTGCCGTTGGATATTGACAACGGTCTGTGTGATAATACTCCCAAGCTTCTCTCAATTCTTCGTTGGGAGCATCTTCTTCTTTCATCGGAGCTAAAGGCATTATTTGTAAACCTTCTTTTGCATCGTTGGTCCTTGCATTTGCACCAGCCAACAAATATGGCATTGCATCTGCGTCTTTTACATTATTTTCCCATCCATTACGGAACATAGACCCGATATTTACGGCACTTACCATTCCTACTGCTTTTATACGATGGTCATTAATCGCTGCATTTGCCGTATAACCAGCACCAGCACAGATGCCCATTGCCCCGATTTTCTCTGTATCCACATAAGAAAGTTTAGTCAGATAATCTACCACTGCACTTATATCTTCTGTTCTGATGTAAGGATTTTCCAGTTGGCGAGGTTCACCAGTGCTTTCTCCCTGATATGAAGCATCATAGGCAATGGTAATAAATCCTTTTTCGGCTAATTTTCTCGCATATAATCCTGCTGCTTGTTCTTTTACACCTCCACCGGGGTGAGAAACCACTAGGGCTGCATATTTTTTGTTTTCTGCAAATCCTTCAGGGAAATTGATAATGGCTGACAAAGTGATACCCTGCCCGTTTCCGTTACTGATGTTAATCTTTTGTTGTGACATAATATTTTCTTTATAAATTAAACTTTTTGTATTTTGATAAAACAAAGTTAGATACAGTCACATCCCCGGAACGTAGACAGATTACTCGAAAAAGGAAACATTTTACTGATTTATAACTATAGCATAAAAAAAAAGCAATCTTATTGGATTGCTATCTCGACATTATAAAGTTAGAATATTACATTTCCCTAAATACTTTTGGGGATAAACCTGTTTTCTTTCGGAAAAATCTCGCAAAATAATTAGGATAATCAAAGCCTAAGCTATAAGAGATCTCACTAATGGAAAGCGAGGTATTTTTGAGCTTGTCTTTTGCTTGGTTCAAAACAAAATTATGGATATGCTCAATCGGTGATTCTCCTGTAAAATGCTTGATCAAATCTCCAAAATAATTGGCTGAAAGATTGGCTTTCTGAGCAAAATAAGCAACAGAAGGAAGACCTACTATTCGGTCATTATCTCCAAAATATTGCTTTAGATTATCATAAAAGTTATCGATTACAGAATTGTATATTTTACTTCTTGAATCAAATTGCCTGTTATAAAATATTTGTGTATAAGATAAAATCAGGGCAATATAGGCCATGATAATATCCTTAGAATACAATTCCTTCTGAAATTCATCATACGCTTTTTTGTACAGATCCCATAAAATAGATTCTTCGTCCGTGGTAAGAAAAAGCGCTTCGTGATTATTGTAATGCACAAAATTGTAATCTTTAGCCAATTTATTTACATATTTTGCACTTACCATAATGTTATAGCCGGCATCGGGAGCATTGATATCCCAATCCAGATTATTTTGCGGGCAATCAACATACATAAAAGATTTTGCCTGATCTTCAATAAATTGTATTTCTTTAAAACTCTTTTCCAACGGAGGTTTTATAGCCAACAAATAAAAATCAATTGTAACGGAATCAGAGTACAACCTTATACTATCCTCATTCTCATAGTTAATAATAAGGAGATCCTCATTCTTAGGTTTGGCAACGTTAAGGTAGGATGCAAAATCTTTTATTAAATATTTTATTAGTCATTGAACGGTCATATTGTTGATGTGTAAAATTAGATTTTTATCTATTAAAATAAAGAGACATTTTAAGGAAAAAAAAGAGACATTTTACTGATTTGATAATATGCAGATAAGAAAATTATCTGAATAAAAATGAACTTTGGAGTTCTTGTTTAATTGGCTTAAACAAGCCCAAATATAAAATTATAATCCAGGAAATTTTTTTAAAACCAATGTTACCATTTTAACTTTGTCGCTATATCTTACAATTGCCTGCGGGATTTTAAGTTAATTATATAAAGCCTGACTGACCCCACCCAAAGTACTCAATACTAATAATTTACAATTATCATGTTATAATTTCCAAAAGCAGAAAAATATATTTATCAAAAATCTCCTATTAATATTCTAACTCATGGTTTAGCAGAGATATATAAAAATATCTGTTACTTTTCACCCGTGATTTAGTTTTTATCAAATTAAATTGTACTTTTGTCATTCTATTATGCAAAAATTTCTCAGAGTCTTTTTGTTTTCTCTTTACTTCTGATATTTGTTTCAAACGTCAGTGGTGTAAGCACGTGTCTTGATCATGCTCAACATGCGAAAAGTAAAGTGATCTATAAAAAGGTTCCAAAGAAGAGAAAATTCCCACGTTTTCCCAGGACGATGAATGCCAGTGTGCCCTTCATATGAGTATGAATAATATTCTTCTTCCTGAGCCTTTGAACATGGATTTTGCCATTGATACTACAAATGATAACGAAATGCCACAGCCAAAAGCCATTTCGTATCGCTGTCTTCTTGACTTTTTCAGCTCCAGAGCACCCCCGGCAACTTTTTTGCGGCAGCTTAATCTACACTGCCCTGTTTTCTCTATACAGATTCTATAGTCTGTATTGTTATTCCGTGGATACCTGTGTCTTCACGTAGTTAAAAAATTCTTTTATTAATGGGCGTTTTCTTGCCCGAACATCCTTGTTTCATGATTACCAGTAATTTTAATTATTCGGGAATAATTCATTGTATTCCCTGTAAGCCGGTGAGGCTTTTAAGTGTAAGTTTTATTACCGTTTCCTCATTTTTTTATGCACAATCACATCCTGAAGATTCTCTGTCTACAGTAGTACAAACTGTTGAGATCATCGGAAGAAAGTCTAAAGATTATACTTCCGACTACTCTTTTGCCGCCACCAAGATTGCGATGAAAAACAAAGACCTTCCTTTAACCCTTAATACCGTTACCAAAGAACTGATCACCGACCGTCAGGCCTTTCAGCTTGGTGATGTGATGAAAAATGTGAACGGAGTCTCTCCTTCCAGCTATTATAATCAGTACAACATCCGGGGTATCAGCCAGAATGAAGAAGGCCAGATTATCAACGGAATGCGGACAAGACAGTATTATTTTTTACAGCCGATGACTTCCAACATAGAACGTGTGGAGATTTTCAAAGGCCCGGCAAGCATTACCATGTCCAGTGTAGATCCCGGAGGCACAATTAATATGGTGACCAAAAACCATTACCATTTTCCCGACATGAAATCACTTCATCAGGAGGCAGCTTTGATACTTACCGTGTCACAACAGATCTTACAGGCCCGCTGAATAAGAGTAAAACCTTACTCTATCGTTTCAACGGAGCTTATCAGAATGCTCAGTCGTTCAGAGACCACGTCAAAAACAACGGTATTCTGATCTCACCGTCCCTGACATTTATTCCCAATGAAAAAACGTCTGTGAATGTAGAAATGATCTTCAGTGATCTTTATGGAAACCTGGACCGGGGCCAACCGATTTTCGGAGCAGTTGCCGGAAAAACAGATTTGTACAGCACGCCAAGAACATTGAATCTGGGAGCTCCTGATGATTTTTTAAAACCAGGGAGCTTATTCTGATGGGAAGCGTTGCCCATCATTTTAACCAGTCAATCAGTTTTAATGCTTCTTATATGAAACAATACTGGAGAGAAAATCTTCAGGAACACAGAACAACAAATTCTTTTGTTCCTGATATGGATAACAAACCCGTTTCCAGTCTCGCAATGATGCAGTTTGTACAGAGAAGACAAAACTGGGTAACGGATAATGTAAATGCTTATTTTAATTTTAAATTTAAAACAGGAGCTGTTCAGCATCAGGTTTTGACAGGCTATGACGGGCAGATCTGGGAAAAACGTAAGGGTGGACAACAAAAAATGCAGCAAGAGGTTTTCTTTTAAAGAGCGGAGCTGTAGTTTCTTCCTACAATCCTGCAAAAGCTTCAGATTATCAAACAGCCGGTTATCATGGAATCCTCATTCCTAAACCTAATGTCACTCCTTTTGATCTGAATCCGGGAGCCGAAAATTATCAGGGACCTGATTTTAACACACTGAATGTGATCTCACCTCTTCCTTCTGCTCTTACTACAACACACGCAGCTTACATTCAGCATCTTTTTACCTGGAAAAAATTTAAAATATTATCGGGAATCCGCCAGGAATGGTTTCAGGATATCACGAATTTTAAAGAAGACAATGAATCATCTTTTAAAAACAATAAACTTCTGTACAGATTCGGGATTACGTACAGCTTAACTGATAATATCAATTTCTATGGTACTTACCTTACGGGGTATCAGCCTCAATCCAACACCGTCACTCTGATGCCCAATACCTCGGCTCTAACCGGATCTGCGGCAAGATTCAAACCTCTGACCTCTGATCTCAAAGAATTAGGAATCAAGGCAATGCTTTTTAGCAGAATTTCACTGAATCTGGCAGTGTATGAGATCAACCAGAGAAATATCATCATCAATGCCAATAACCCGTCAGAACCGGATGAGCTTATACAGCGTGGTGCAGACAAAAGCCGTGGTTTTGAAGCTGAGTTTTCGGGACACATCTTTCCTCAATGGCATATTTACGGAGGCTACAGCTATATTGATGCTAAAATACTGGATGATACCAACCCTGATCTTGTGGGGAAAAGGAAAGAAAATACTTCTAAAAATTCTGTCAACATCTGGACCCGTTACAATTTCTCAAACATCGAACTGATCAAAGATTTTGGAATTGGCGCAGGAATGCTTTATCAGAGTTCAAAAGTTCCGTGGTTTACAAGAAGTTTTGAGCTTCCTGCATATACTACCATCGATGCGGCTTTATACTACAGTCCTGCAAAAACGGTTCAACTCGCTTTTAACCTTAATAATATTACTAATAAGGTCTACTGGATCGGAGCTCAGAATTACCTCAGGCTCTTTCCCGGAACTCCAAGAAATTATTTACTAACTGCTACTTATAAATTTTAAATTATGGCTATTTCAAACTTACAGCTGATCGTGGGAAAGACCTGGCGGGATCTGTTTAAAGGAAAACAGAACCTCATCATCACGATCATTGTACTTCTCTTCTGTATGCTGAGCATCGGCATAGGATTTACAAAATACACCGATTCTTTTTCAAAAATAAAAGAATACCGGGAAGAAGTCCGGGAACACTGGGAACACAGACCGGATAAGCATCCGCACCGTATGGCTCATTATGGCTACCTTGTTTTCCGGATTGGCCATCCGCTAAATGTTTTTGACAGCGGGCTGGATGATTATCTGGGAAATGTAATATTCCTGGAAGCCCACAACAGAATACCGCTAACCTTTCGGAAGCGGGAAGTTCAGGACTTTGATCAGATTTGGAGCTTTCAGCAGTGCCTTTATTCTGCAGAGCATTGTACCTCTTATTATTCTTTTTCTGGGATTCGGATTAATTGTACAGGAACGGGAGAATGCTACATTAAAAATCATCAGTGTACAGGAGCTTCGGGAAGGGATATTATCTGGGGAAAAATTCTGGGCCTCTGGCTTTTTCCTTATGCTTTCTAGTTCCGGTAATTCCTGTTGTTTTTGTAGCGGCATTGATGTCAGAAACAACTGATTCCGGTGATATTTTAATAAGACTGTTATGCATTCTACCCGCTTATATGATCTATTATTTTTTCATCAGCACATTAACCGTTGTAGTTTCTGCAAACAGTAAAAGCACTTCTTCAGCGTTGATCTGTCTTATCGGTTTCTGGCTTCTTTTCATTATTGTTCTGCCTAAGGGAGTTCAGTTTACTGCTCAGAATTTATTTCCGGCTCCATCACGGATTGCTTTTGAAACCCATCTGGAAAAAGATATTTTGAAATCAGGAGACAGTCACAATCCTGATGATCCGCATTTCAGGAAAATCAAAGATTCTTTACTGGCCCATTATCAAGTGAAAACTACGGATGAACTTCCTTTCAACTATGGTGGATTTGTCATGAAAGAAGGAGAAAAAATAAGTTCACAGATCTATATCAGGCATCAAAAGGAATTGCAGGACATTTATAACAGACAGCAAAATCTGACTGATATTTCCGGACTGATCAATCCAGCCATTGCCGTCAAAAATTTCTCCATGATTGCCACGGGCACTGATTTTTTTCCTACACCCAATTTCAAAAGCAGGCTGAAGAATATCGTTATCAGATGGCTCAGCATTTAAATGATCTTCAGATCAGGCATATCAGCAATATTAAACCTGAAAAGGCGGACCTCCCGCTGTCATTGGGAAAGACAACTGGAAGAAGTTTCCCGATTTTAATTACAAATATACTCCTGTTGCGGACAGTCTGAAAGCACAGCCAATACCTGCAGCAGCATTAATCTTATGGCTGATTATCTGTGTTGCTGCCATTGAAATAAGTGGAAGAAAATTAAAATTAATCTAAATGAATCGTTATTTATATACCCAATTTTACCGTAACAAGGCATACATCATTGCATTGTTGTTTTTATTCATAGCTGGGTTGACGGCTATTTATACGGGAAAAAAATTCCTGGACAGGAACGAAGACATTATCTCCAAAAGCGGAACATTTCAGAAAGAAAGCATCGCAAGAAACACAAAATTTCATAAGGACGATCTGGGACTGGCTCTTTATTATATTAAGTTTAATCTGGTCAATGAAACTCCCAAACTGGCTGCCCTCAATATCGGAATGCGTGATTTAAACCCTTCTATCCAGGGAGTCACCATCCGAAATCTGGAAGAACAGCGCTACAATGCTGATTTTTATAATCCGGCCAATGCGGCGGCTGGAAATTTTGATTTCAGTTTCGTTATTGTTTTTCTTTTTCCACTGGTAATTGTGGCGTTTTGTTACAATCTTATCTCTGAGGAAGAAGAAAAAGGCACCTGGAAGCTTCTATCAGTGCAAAGTGCTCATTTGCAGAAACTTTTAGACCAGAAGATGCTCATCCGGCTTCTGGCCATCACTGTTGTATATCTGGCTTTAATGATCATTGCGTCTGTCTGGATAAAAATACCTTTAAACTCCTATTCTATTGCTTTTTTGTCAGCGGATGGCTTTATATCCTCTTTTGGTTTGCATTATGCAGATGGATTGTTTCTTTTCGTAAGTTATCTGCCCAGAATGCACTGATTCTTCTTATCATATGGGTGGGTATCAATTTTATTATTCCGATGAGCGGCAATATCCTGATTCAGAAGATCTACCCGGTTCATGAGTCTCTAAAAGCTGTGATGGAACAGAGAGAAGGCTATCACAATAAATGGGATGAGGCTAAACTGCCGACTATGGAAAAATTTCACAAAGCATACCCTCAGTACAGAAATTTTACGGTGGAAAGAAAATGATACTTTTACCTGGACCTGGTATTATGCCATGCAGCATATGGGTGATCTGGAATCTGCAAAGTCTTCAGAACAGTATACCGAAAAAATGCAGAAAAGAAATCAGGCTGCAACTTCTCTGGGTTACTTCCTGCCCAATCTTCATACCCAGCTGGTAACAAGTCATCTGGCAAAAACGGATATGAGCAATCATTTGCAATATGCTTCTTCCTCAGGAAATTCCATGAAAAAAACGTCTGTTCTTCTACCCTCTTATTTTCTCAGGAAAAAATGCAGAATCTGTCGACTGGACACAGCAAGCTATAGAAGTATTCAGCTTTACTGACTCTATCAGGCTTATGCGGATATTTTTGCCCTACCTTATTTTCATTGCTTTATTCATTATTCTTTCACAAAATAAATACAGAAAACTATGTTAAAAACAATCAATCTACATAAAAAATATAACGATTTCACAGCACTTCGTTCCCTTAATCTTGAAGTTAAAAAAGGAGAAATCTTTGCTCTTCTCGGACAAAACGGAGCGGGTAAAAGCACAACGATCAATATTCTTCTGGGACTTATTAAAGCAACATCCGGAGATGCTTTCATCAACAACATTTCTGTAAAAAATGAACCCCAGAAAATTAAAAAACACCTGGCTTACATCCCTGAAACTGTTCTTTTATATCCCTATCTTACAGGAATTGAAAATCTTGATTTTTTCTCTAAAATCGCAGGCTTTCACTATCAGAAAGATGAATTGTCCGCATTATTGAAACGTACCGGTTTACAGGAAACTGCTCACCATAAAGCATTGGGAGGATATTCCAAAGGGATGCGGCAAAAGTAGGGATTGCCATTGCCCTTGCGAAAGATGCAAAGGTACTTCTTCTGGATGAGCCCACGAGCGGACTGGATCCGATCGCTACTGCGGAATTTACAGAGATTGTACGTCAGCTGGGCCAGGAAGGCAGAACCGTTCTGATGGCAACGCATGATATTTTCAATGCAGTAAGTGTTGCTACAAATATCGGGATCATGAAGCAGGGAGAGCTTGTACAGAATTTGCCTTCGAAAACATTTACCGCTCAGGAATTACAGGAGCTGTATATGAAAACAATCTGATCTTGTTCATTCAATGACATAAAAGCCAGATGACAGTGTTATCTGGCTTTCATATGATTTGGCAAAAACTTTATGGAGAAATAACTTCAACATCACCAGTCTTAATACGAGACTGTATCTGTAAAGAATGGATAAGAATTCTTTTATGAAAACAAGTCATTTAATCTTTTGCCTGTGAAACCCTGAGGACATTATCGATTGTAAGGTCCATAGCTGTGTCTGACTTTACTTTAAAATTATAGCCGCTTCCTATGGATGTAGCGTCAGCAACCGCCACAAAATAAAAAACCAGACTTCCTGTTGTGGTACCATTAGGGGCAATTGATGTCTGGTCCATAGAAAGTGTTCCTGTAGCATTCGTCATATTAACGGTTACAAATCCTACAGAACCGTTATTTTTATTATCAAATTTAGCAATTACCCTCCATGTATGTACCTGGCCGGCAACTGAATTATCAAGAAATCTTCCGGTGGCCTGGTTGTAAATATTGGCTGCTGACGGTGATGTTATATTTTCCGGCCAACTGGTTGTGGGTGCTGCAGCTACATCCGTAGAAAGATTGATCGTCTGATAAACAATATTTTGGAAAACATTGAGAGGAATTCCTCCCGAGGTTTTAAATGAAAAGAAAGGTTTTACTCCTGATCCGCTGTTAATCCTTACTACCCCTTCATTGGCGGAGGTAAGCGTTGCAGAAGAAAGAACAGAGCTCCATTGAGTTCCGTTATAATAGCGCAATGTTTTGTTGGTACTATCATAAATCATCATTCCTGCAACAGGGCTACTGATGGTACTCACAGGATTGGTATTTCTTGGCATAATAATCCCTGAATCTGCTGATGATACATCAAGAATCCCTTGTGGTGTGGTAGTGCCTACTCCAAGATTACCGTTCGTATCTATCCTGATTCTTTCAACATTATTGGTTTTAAAAACAAGTGGAGAAGAATTAGTCGTTCCAATTTCATCTTTAGAAGTTAAAAGTCTGGTCCATACCGTACCGTTACTGACATAAGCTCCGGGAGTGACATCTTGTGCCGTTGTAGTATTGTATATAAGCATTCCAGCGTTGAAAATACCGCTAGTGGTATTGGTTAGCGCTATCCGGTTCAGCAAAAGCCCTTTGTTTCCAGAACCGAGCGTTAGGTCAGAATTTGGATCCGGGTCAGGTGTACTGATACCTATCTGTGCGAAGACTAACGTAGATGTTACAGATAAAATTAAAGAAGAAATTGTTTTCATAATAATTAGATTTGGTTATCACAAATTTAATTAAAATACACCGATTAGTGATATATTATTAATCAAACATAATCTAGTAAATAAAAAAGCACAAAAAAGATACAATGAGCTAGTAACATGTCAGGTAGAACCCCATTCTGATATTGATCGTTATGCATTAAGATTGTAAACCAAGATTTTAAATTTTATATCTTGGATATGTATTTTTTATTTTCGAATCTTTTGTAATCTATCAGGCAAGAATGCTTTGCACATTTCATAATATTGCCAGAATGATGTTGTGTAACCGTTCATTCATTTCCACAAAATATTTTCAATGACTTTTTCATGTCATTGCACTGATCTTCATTTGTAAAATACACATATCCAAATTTCTTATCCGGTTCAATCATAAATGAAGAAGTGTATCCCAAATTATTTCCTCCGTGCCAATAATTGAGTTTACCATTTAATTTTATTACAGCCATACCCAATGTCCACGAATCAACACCAAAAGATTCCCTTACCGGGCTATTCGGATCCAAGGAAACAACAGGTTCAAACATTTCACTAAAATTTGGTTTCATGTTCATTAAACCGATCAGGAATTTTGAATAATTATCGGTATTTGCGAATAAACCTCCAGCAGGATCAAAAGAACTTCTGTCTCTTTCATCTTTTACATAGTGCTTTTTTGATAACCATCTGCCAGGTTTTTCTCCACTTTCGGAGTGATGACAAAATGAAAGTCATTCAATTTTAATTCCTTTGCTACTTTATTTTGAAAGACAGCATCCAAATTTTTAAAAGAAATGTTGCTGAGTTTTGCAATCACTTTGCCAAGATAAACATAAGCTTCACCTGAATAGGAAAATTGCTCTCCGGGTTCAGACTGCAAATGCATTTTTCCGGTTTCACTCCAGTTGGGTAACCCGGTTGTATGACTTAAAACCATTTTAGCGGTAATTTTTTTATATCTCTCATCTTCGATATTGTCTGCCGGTAAATACTCAAATAAGGGTTTGTTTATATCTAACTTTCCTTCTTTAGCTAATTGAAGGGCGAATAATGCGAAGACAGGTTTTGATAAAGATGCCGTTTCAAAAAAGGTTGATGGGGTTACCTTTTTCTTTGATTGAATATTTGTTACACCAAATCCTTTGTTAAAAACAATTTTTCCATCATTGATAATAGCAATGGACATTCCCTGAACTTGTAAAGAATCCATTGCATTTTTTATTTTTTCCTGAAATTCAACATCACTGAGTTGTTTTCCGCTGAAGGTTTTAATCTGACCAAAACTCACCTGGCTTATTAAAACAAGCACTAATAATGCATATTTTGTCATGTTCTTTCTGTCTTTATGGAATTTGTACAATGTTTTACTGCTTGTAAAGGAACTGAAAAGAAAACAGACGAAAGTTACGATTTAAAACATAAAACCTGCTTACAAATCTATTCTGAAAAGATAATAATTCTACCCAGACACTATTTAGAATAAGTAAAAATAACATATCTTTGCACCCATCATATTTTAATTAATATGTAGTTAGGAACCTTGTACCGTAGTATTCACAGCAATGAAAGTCAACCCGCACAAAATGGCTAAAATTACAGCCGCTCTTTTATATTTTTCTTATTCGTTATCCTCAAAAGTTTCTGCAGAGGTCCCCTTTATTTCCGAAACATCTTTACCTGTGTATTCGGTTCAGGTACAGCAAAAAGGGAATATAACTGGTCGTATCGTCAATGCAGAGGGGAAACCTTTGGCCCATGTACATGTTCAGTTAACAGGAATAGGAAATACCCGTTCTGATAAAGACGGTTATTTTAAGTTTGAAGGGGTCATGTACGGAAAATATGAACTGGTAATCAGCCTGGAGGGTTTTGAAAGCACAACTCAATCTGTTGAAGTGTACGAAGAGCATCATCAGTTTGCTGAACCGTTTGTTATGCAAATAAAGACTGTACAGCCTACCCAGCATAATCTGGACGAAGTTGTAGTTACTGCGAGCAGACTGGCAGAACACATTGACGAAGTTCCGTCATCAATAACCTATATTGGCGGTAAGACGCTTGACCAGCAGCGACAGATCAATGATAACCTTCCTTCTATCCTGATGCAAAAGGTACCCAGCATATCCCCAGCGAAGAGAGCCAGAATAACTTCATTGCAAAAATCCGTGGACGTAATTTTTGGTCCTTATCGACGGTATTCCACAGTCAACACCTTTGCGTAACGGCGGACGTGATCTGCGTACGATTGACGCCAGTGCGATAGATCACATTGAAGTCATCAATGGTGCTACGGCAATGTATGGTAACGGAGCTGCAGGAGGCGTGATCAACTATATTACCAAAAAGCCGAAAAAGGTAAAAAGCTGAGCTCATCTACTTATCTCAATAATTCACTGAGTCTGGTAAGGCCTAGCAAAACCTATGGCTATAATATCGCTCAGGTCTTTTCCGGACAGGTTGGAAAGTGGGATTACGTTTTACAGGGAAAGATGGGGCGTACGGGTGTTGTTCGGGGTTCCAATGCAACCATTGTAAGCCCTTTTTACGGACTGGGCGAAACCATGTCTTATAATACATTGGCTAAGATCGGTTACCAGATTGCCCCGGATCATCATATAGAACTGATGGGAAATTATTACCGCAGCTTACAGGACACTAAATACGCAGGTACTACGGGTAAGTTTGGTGAATCACCGGCAGTTGCTATTCCTTCCGATGTGGTGGCTAATGGTGGTACACCCTATAACAAAGCTTTACATCTGAAGTATGATGGACAATATGGAAAAACAGCGGCCAACCTGAGCCTGTATTACGAAGATATGAATACGGTTTTTGAAACTTACAATCAAAACTATTCAGACCACCAGGGAGCCAGACTGAATTTCAATACTCCTTTTCAACTTAGCGGAACTTCCAAAATATCACTTATTTACGGTATAGACCTGTTGAAAGACCACACGGTGCAGAAAACGCTGAAAGACGAGCTGGTAACACCGGATATGAATATGAATAATCTCGCTCTTTATGTTCAGAGTAAGGTAAACATAGGCACAGACTGGATTTTAAAAGGAGGAATACGTTACGAAAATATCAGATTCAATGTCGGCGATCTTACCAAAAACGGTAAGCTGACCACCGGTGAAAATAACCGTTCGGATGCTTTTGTATTTAACCTGGCAACACGATATAATAAATACAGCTATTTACAGCCTTTCGCTTCCTTTTCACAAGGATATTCAATTGGTGATGTAGGGCTTATTCTACGTAATGGTGTGCCATTGAGCCAGATTGATCCAAAGCCTGTTGTCGTCAATAATTTCGAATTCGGAATAAATGGTAAGATGAACGTATGGGATTATCAATTGACAGGTTATTATAGTACTTCTAAGAAAGGAACTACCTTTGCCGAAACTTCTATACCGGGTAATTACGAACTGAGCCAGGTGCCTCAACGTATTTACGGGGTAGAATTTGTCGCCAATGTAAAACCTCTTCAATGGTTGTCAGTAGGTACCGTGCTTGGTTATATGGATGGCCGTCAGGATTTGAAAAATGAGGGAATTTCAGGGACAAGCTGGACAATTCCATTATTTCACCTTTCAAAATAAATCTGAATGTTGATTTTAAATTAACCGAACAATGGAATGTTTATCTGCAATACCTGCATTTAGGAGGGAGAGATGTATTTCCTTCTGAAGCCTATAACTATGGAAAATATCCGATTTCAGGGTATAACCTTGTGGATCTGCAAACGAAGTATAAATATCAGAGGTTCACTTTTATGTTTTCTATTAATAATCTCCTGAATGCTGATTATTATCCGGTTCATGCCGAAGTAAGGGGCGCAACCAATGAAGGCCGCTATTATATCAAAGGTTCAGGTACCGTGGCCAACCTGGGGATACAATTTGATCTTTAGACTTCTTAGAAACCAAAAGGACTGATAATTTTATCATCATTCATCAATTTTTGGCGCAGACAGAATTATTTTAAACCAGAAATTATCATTTTGTTAATCAACTGCTATAAAAACAATAGGCACCCATTTCTCAACGGGTGCCTATTGTTTATGAAAACAGATCTTTATTGTGCTTCTTCTTTTAACTGATTGATAAAATAAGAAGGGGTAAAACCGGTTAGCTGTTTAAAAGCATTCACAAAAACTCTTGGAGTGGCATATCCGCAATCTTCTGCGAGGGATGCAATCTTATATTCCCTGTACACCGGGTTTTCATAAAGCATGTTGATGATATAATTGATGCGGAGCTCATTGATGTAACTTGTGAAATTATGGTTTTTATAATTTTTATGACTTCTGAAAGGTATTTTGTATTGGTACCTAAATTACTGGCCATCCAGGTAAGACTCAAATCCTTCCTGAGATATTTTTTTGAAGCTTCAAACTTTTCAAGTTTAAAAAGTAATGTTTTCAGGGTTTCATCTGTAATGGTGATAGACGAAGTTTTCATTTCATTATTTCCGGCACTTGTTTGTAATTTCAATATGTCCCCTGACTGTTGTGCACTTATTTTAGCGATCAAATCTTTATATTTCCCATGAATAATCATGTTCTTTCTTCTCCAACGCAGACTTGCAACGATTGCAGCAAGAAGAAACAAACCTATTATAGCAGTCAGCTGTTTTTTTGAAATTGCCTTATGCTCATTGACCTCATCCGTAACCATCTTTTTCATGGTTAAATTAGCAGTCTTTTTCTCTTCATAATTTAGACTGTCACTAAGAGTTGTAAATTTTTCTCTGTAGAATTCTGCTTTTCATTATCACCAATCTTCAGATATGCCTGAAGAAGATGCTCATAAGTTTGTTTCCTCTCATGAGGAAAAGAATGTTGCTTCTCAAATTTTAATGCATTTGTAGCATATTCAATTGCTTTTTGATACAGTTTTTTCTTAATATATAATTGGCTTAGCACATTGAAGGTTTCAGCTTTATGTATAGGATCTGTATTATATTTTTTGTTTTCATAGATATTTTGTGCATTTAATAGATATTTTTCAGCTGTTCCAAAATCATTACGTTCTACATAAGAATGGCCAAGAGACATAGATAAGTATGCAATCAATCCATACTTATCATCAATAGGTACTTCCGTATTTTTATCACTTATCGTTTTAGCTATTTCAAAGCTTTTAAGATAGTTAGATAGAATCGTATCACTGATCCCCAGCTCCTTTTCTTTATTTTCGTAATATATATTAACATTCTCATAACTAAAAGCCAATTGATGTTTCCTCCGGTCTTCATTTTCAATTTGTTTTGCGTAACTGATTGCATCCTTGAAATCTTTCAAACTGGCATCATTTAAGCCTAAATATCCTAAAGCTAAAGCATTTCTACGGTATATACCTGAAATATATCCATAAATATCTTTCTTGTTATTGGCTACTTTTTTAATTCATTTACTAAATCTACCGTCTTTTTATATTCACCTTCTCCAAGATAAACAGATGTAAGAGCATGACCACTTCGGAGTACTCCCCAGTCATATCCTTCTTTCTTTGATTCTGACATTAGTTTAAGTAATAACGTTTCCTGTTTAGGAGCAGTATATGTTTTACTTTCTTTAATAATCTCATCCAGCTGTCTGTCAATAGATTTTTCTTTCGGCGTAGTACCGGATGGCCTATTCTGAGCAAGTAATATTAAAATAAGAAAGTAGAATAAAAAGATAAAATGATTTTCTCATACAATAAAAGTGAAAATTATAAAAGTTTTAATTATTACTTACTAAAAAGCCTTTTGATATTTAATTGTAAGAAGTTAAACATTTACAGCAACCTTCAACTGTTCCACAAAATAAGAAGGGGTAACTCCTGTCTGCTGTTTAAAAGCGTTTACGAAGACCCTTGGGGTGGCATATCCGCACTCTTCTGCGAGGGATGCAATCTTATATTCCCTGTACACCGGGTTTTCATAAAGCATCCTGATGATATAATTGATGCGGAGCTCATTGATGTAACTTGTGAAATTATGGTTTTTATTATTTTTATAACTTCCGAAAGGTATTTGGTATTGGTTGAAAGGCTATTAGCCATCCATGTAAGGCTTAAATCCTGTCTCAGATATTTCTTTGATGCTTCAAATTTTTCAAGCTTAAAAAGTAGCATCTTTAATGTTTCATCCGTAATGGTAATAGAGGATTTTACTCCATTACTTTCATTATTTTTTCGGCTTCCGTTTCTACTTTACTGTTTTCATTTTCATGCTGTATTTTGGCAATCAGTTCTTCGTACTTTTTATGAATGATCTTATGGTTTCTTCTCCGGTATATCAGCATTCCACTGATGATAAGGGCAATAATAACAAAAGAAATAACCGCAATTCCCTTTATTTTTTCTCACCATTGCTTTTTGTTTCTGAAATTATCTTTTTAACAGGAGCTTCCACTGCATCTTTTTCTGCAGAATTGATACTGTCATTCAGTTTTGAAAAAGATCAAGATATTTCTGAGAGGTTGAATGATCACCAATTCCCAGATAAGATTTTGCCAGTACCATATATCCTACTCTCCGGTTATAAGGCATACTATTTGACTTCTCCAGAATCAGCATATTTTCTCCATATTCTATGGCTTTCTTATAATCTTTTTTCATCTGATAAAACTCCTGAAGTGCCTGGTATAAATCTATTTTGGTATTTGGAAGTACATCTCCTTTCACTAAGTCAAACTGTTTTAAAGCTTCCATAAAATGGAATTCAGAAAGCTTCACATTTCTTCCTTTATTGTTGCGGTCTCTATAATGTATCCCCAGGTTCATATTTATTGATACCAACATATCAATTTTTTTCTCTAAAGGAATATCTTTACTATTATTATTTATTTTTAAAACCTCTTCTCTGCTTTTTTTCAGATAATACAGCACTTTCTCATTTGATCGGTCCTGGTAGTATGGTGTCATATTATAATAAACCAAAGAAGCCTGATAATGTCTCTTATCCGGCTCTGCAATAAGTTTCATATATTCTGCAGCAGCTTCGTGCTCTTTTAAACTCTCATCATACAAGCCCAGCTCATCATAAGACGCTCCTCTTCTACTGCATAAGGAAGATAAGGTTTCATAATCTTTTGGCTCATCGCCAACTCTCTCGCTCTGTTTGATATTTCCAATGCTTTTTATAGTCATACGTATTGAAATAGAACATCATTATACTTCTTGTTGCATTCAGTTCTCCTTTTTCACATCCTATAGCCTTGGCAAGATCATTAGCTTTTTGAAACAATTTGAGCGCTTCTTTATTTCCCCCTTCATTATTAAGAGCAGTTCCTTTATCAATCAGTTGATCAATTTGTTTATTTCCGGGACATGAAATTGTTTCCGCACTTACTGTGGAAAAAAAAAAAAGATAAAACACAAAAAATAAATATATTTTCTTCATCAGAAATTAGTTTATAGAGTAAATATTTAATATAAAAAAACATAATCATTGGTTAAAAAATCTATATAAGTCTTGAAAAATTAAAGTTTAACTGATCTTTAAAGTGTATTAATATTTAAAAACTATTTCTTCAGTTCAATGCTTCATGATCACTGTACTGATTGATTTTTCACATTACAAACACGGTCAAACATTTACCATTTGTGCAAATTTAACGAAATATATATACCAAAAATACAAATACCTATTTGGTATTTTTTAGATTTAAAACAAAAACATGAATATTTTTTAACCAACTGATTTTCAATATAGAAAATTTGTAAAATCGTTTAAACAGTACATGAAACTTTCCGAATTGTTCCTGTATCAAGCTTGTGTAAATCTTGTGGTAGCTATAATATTGCATCAAAATGAAAACCGATTCTGAAAATAACATGATGAACCAACTCTTCTCTCTGCATTCCATTGGAGGGGAAGATTTTTATTATTGTTATTACTGTTGGTTCACCTCCAAATGGCTCAGGCTGTCTGCAGATATGATGACATTAGCTCATCAGATGCAGTTACACCTTCAGCAGCTCTGTTTATATCAGAGGGTACTGTTGTTTCAGGAATAGAAAAAATATCTGTTATACCAACCGCAAAGGAGAAAGTGAAGAAAAAGCACAGACGAAAAGAGACTTCCCTATCCGGCAAAGCAAAACAAAAGAAGAAAGAAAACCTTTCTCAGTCTGTCAAACATAGCAATAGAAATGTATTGACCTTCAACAATGACAATCAATCAGACCAATCCCTACTTTCTATTTCCGATAGTGATAAGCAGATTGTCATACCCAATCAGCATACAATGAAATTTCTTATGCCGGACGCTGAAAATAAAATCCCGGCCTTAGTTCATCTACTGGATATTTTTCTGAAAAAAGTTTATCCTGATCAATGGTTTTCAGACTTAAACTTATTCCGACATTTCAACCGTCCGCCACCATTCATTCCAAAAGCTTCCTTTCAGTTCTTAAGGTAGCTTCCATTCTTTTATTTCAACGAAAATTCAACAGGGTTCATGCTCATTCGACCGGTTTATCCGATGCGGACAGGAATCATCATTTCCTGACTGAAACGAAACATCATTACAGACAATTTTATGTTTCACACGTAAACCCTGGATTGAAATCAGAAAAATAATTAGACAATGAACCGGACTGTTCTTACTCTTCAAAGACAAGGTCATTTTGAAAGAAAACAGTTCACTAAAGAAAACATTCATTCATATAAACCTATTAAAAATCATGAAAAAACAACTTCTGCCCATGGCAATTCTACTTGCCGTAACGGGTACCGTGAAGTCTCAGATTGCCATAGGAAAACCGACCGTCACCAACACATCGGTTTCCCTGGAATTTGCAGACACGGAAAACCGGGGATTGATACTTCCCTACGTAGAAACGAAAACAGGAATTACGGACAATGGTACCATTATCTACGACACCACTGACCACAAAGTAAAATACCTGAAGGATTCCGGAACATGGACTGATTTAAGTGTTGACAACACAGGAACTGTCAACATTGCAATCCAGACCGGCAAAACTGAATCCACAACCGCAAAATCCGTCATCGGGTCGGCAGCTGCTACAGATACCACACCGGGTATATTGATTCTGTCTGATACCAACAAAGCGATGATATTACCCAAAGTAGCCAGCCCCCACCTCAACATCATTGATCCCGCCCCGGAATGATGGCCTATGATACCGTTAAACGGCAACTTGCTGTCTACAATGGCAAAGTCTGGACTTTCTGGAAACCTTAAAATGAAAAAGAATGAAAGAAATGCAATTTTATTAGTCCCGTCCTTTATAGCTATGACTAATCACTATCAAGTAGGTATAAGTATTAAGCCATCAAAGGCCATATTAACCGCCAGCAGTACTATCAATATTTATCGACTGTATGAAACTGAACCCATAGTCATATTTATAAAACACATTACAAAACGTATATGCCGGAAATCCGGCTAAAAACTATTAAATCATGAAAAAACAAACCGTCTTTTTCTTCATATTCCTCATTATGGGTAATATGATGATTCTGGCCCAGAACTGCAGCATCAATGCAGGAGCCAATGCCGTCATTTGCGGCACTTCGACCAACCTATCGGGAAGTCCGGGTGGCAGTACATCAGGAAATCCTTTATGGACCCTGATATCGAAGCCATCCGGTGCACCAGATCCGGTGATTGTAACGCCCTCAGGTTACAATACCAATGTCACAGGGATGACCTATCCCGGAAATTATGTATTCCAGATTGCACAGCCCTGTACCACAGGAACTGCAACTTCACAGGTAACCATTACGGCACCGGGAGAGGTTTCATCCTTTACGGCAGGTCCGGACATCACGAATGTTTCCGCCGTTACCGGTGTAGCCACCTTAAATGCAGTAATACCGACAGGGTATACGGCTTCGTGGACCTATTACAACATTTATAATAAGGAATATTATAACCAGACCACCACCACGAATGCCACCATGTCTAATACGACAACGGCAACCCCTACCCTGACCCTTACAAAGAAAGCAAATCACGATATTGATCCGGCCTATCGTGCGGTATTAAGGATCACATCTATCAACAACCCCAACTGTTGGTACGAAGATGATGCGATTGTAAGATTCATCCCCAATCCGCAAATCACCCTTTCTGCCACCCAAAACAGATGCTATTCATCAACAGAAACCAATCGGTATTTTAGTTTGAGTGGTACCTCCCCGATGTTTGCCACTAATACGGCAAATTCATCAGGAAACCCGGCATTTGGGACGACAGTTACTGTAAATGTCATCAGTCAGCCGGCAGGGGAAATATTTCATTTTCCAGCCTAAGGAATAGTTCAATCTACTTCAATGGGGTAAATGTAACAGGAACCTATGTATTCACCATAACCGTTACAAATGCCAATGGAACCTATACGACTCCCCAGATTACCTACAACTATAATGGAACGGATCCTCAGAAAGTGAGTTTTCTTGATTCCTCATATCCTGATCAAATGCAGCTTTATAGTGCCGGAGGCAGTGGAGGTGCCGTGTATTGCAACATGGTGGGAAAAACAACACCCATTACTTTTTATTTTAAAATTGACCCTTCCAATCCAGCATCTATAACAACTGCAGTCAGTAATTCAGGAATTACTCCCCGGGGAGCTCCTACTTTTGTATTGAACGGAGCAGGCACAATGAATAGAAATGTAGTGGTAACCCCACCTTCCGGAGGATGGAGAACAGGAACTTATGTCATTGGGTTATCTACAGGAGATGGTATATGTAAGACCACTCAGTCCTTTTATATTCATATTTCAGATGGAAATCGTCCCAATGTAACTGTACCTAATACCACAGTGTGTTATCCGGGGTCAGGGTTAGTAACGGCTACCATCCCTTTACCCGCTGTATATCAAGAGGCAATCAACAGCAGTTACCTACAGGGGTTCGATGGAAAATATGATTTCACACTCATTTCCAAACCAGCAGGAGCTGCCACACCGGTTTATGAAAGTTCCAACCTCAGAACGATTACAAGTACTTCTACTACCATAAGTAATCTGGATAAGCAGGGTGAATATATTTTTAAAATAAAAGCCGTTCCCAATGCAGGAGGAGTAGATCCCGGATTTCTTGATAAGGAATATGCCTGCTCGGGAACTTCCTGGAAGGAACATTCTCCATATTTGTCAGTACACAGGTTGGTGCCAATGCAGGATCCAATCAAACCTTAGAAATAGGAGCATCACAAGCTACACTCAACGGGAACAATCCGGGAGTATCATCTACAGGTTTATGGACATTGATTTCAAAGCCGGCCGGAGCCCAGGATCCTGTGATAGTCAATCCATCTCTGTATAATACCAATGTGACGGGACTTACGAATTCTGGAGCCTACACTTTCAGATGGACTATCACCACAGGCACCTGCAGCAGCTTCAGTGATCTGACGGTTAATGTTTCGGCCCCATCGCCGGGAGGCGTTGCAGCAGCGGTTTGGTACAAGGCAGATGCCATCACCTCATCGGACAATACTCCGTTGAACCAATGGACTGACCAGATGGGAACAGGATATAATCTTGTACAGGCTACCACTACCCTACAGCCTAACTTTTCAAATCAAAATACCTTGGCGAACTTCAACCCAACGGTAACCTTCAATTCAACAGGACATGGAACAACGCAAGGAGGCTTCATGGCAGCCGATCCGGGAAGCGGAAATGAAATCATAGACCGTGCAAAAGGAAGTATTTATATTGCCGGTAAAATGAGTACATTGGGTGCTGCCGGGCTGGCTGGGTTTGATCAGAGTATGGATTATCCGGGATTACACATTTCCAATAATGCTACTACGGACAAATTATTGTTTTATACGGCAGGAAGTGGTTATACCACCCTATCCACCAATCTGTTTGCAGACAAAAAGCCTTTTGTGGCAGGTTCTTCATGGCTGAATGCAGCCGGAGCCACCACATCAAATCCGTTGGCTAAAGTTTGGTTGGATGGTAATGAATCTGTTTATACCAATACTCTTAATAATGTCAATACAGGAAATACAGCCCGTATTTTTAGAATAGGACGTGATACCAACTGGGAAGCCATGACGGCCAAATGAATGAAGCTATTGTATTTGCCACGCCACTTACAGCACCGGAAAAAAACGTGTAGATTCTTATCTGGCCGTAAAATGGGGCACAACCCTTACGGGTGATTATGTAAATTCTGCCAATAGTATTGTATGGAATTCTAATCCTGCTTACCAAAACAATATTTTAGGTATTGCAAGGGATAATCTTTCTGCTTTATACCAGAAACAGTCACGCAGTGAAAATCCTGATCAAAAGCTGATCATCGGAGTTGGAAATTCATTGGCAAACACTAATACAGCCAATGCCAATACTCTGACAGAAGGACAATTCCTGATTGCAGGAGACAATGGACTGAAACAAGCGCTGAAAAAATTATTGAACTACACAAACGGAACCAACGGTGAAGTAAACGCCCATTTTGAATCTATCTGGAAAGTACAGAATACCGGAAATGTGGGAACCGTAACAGTTGCATGGCCTAAAGGAGTAAAAAACATGTATCTGGTTCAATCTTCAGATGCTACAATTGATGCTACTGACAGCTTTACTCCAATGACCACCGAAGTTACCGTAAACGGAGTGGTATACAATACAGCCAATGTTACATTAGCAGACGGACAGTATTTTACCTTTGCCGGTTATGCTTACGCTCCGGGTGGTGTATTTTCTGCAGCCTGGTACCGTGCTGATGCCGTTTCTAACCTATTCTCAGATGCCGGAACCACTGTAGCTACAGACAATGCTACCGTTCAGCAATGGAATGAGTTCAACAACAAACCATTCTCTCTTCTACAAGCAACGGCTGCTTATCGTCCGAAGTTTTCCAATGTCACAACATTAGCGAACTTCAACCCAACAATTATTTATGACGGAACTCAGAAATGGTTGCAATATGCCCCGGCAGATGCTCAGGGATACATAATAGACAGAAGCAAAGGGGCATTATTTTCTGCAGGAAATACTACTAGTGCCGCATCTTCATTATTCGGATTTGGAGTAGCAGGATCCGGAAATGCAATGGACGATCCTGGATTGTACAGTTTCACAGGAAACAAATTTTTATTCTATCCTGTAATAGGTGAATACGACCCTCAAAGTACCTATACCATCAACGGGTCTTATATTGGTGGAGGTACCTGGGAAAATGGTACCGGAACAGGAGGAAATAATGCCGTAAATATCACATTAAATGGTTTCCATCAAACGTACAACACCAATATTTCGAATGTAAATACAACTGCAACACGTAATGCCATGATGGTAGGAAAAGCAGATGCAGGGGCACAATTAGTGGGACAGCAAAATGAAATGATCATTTTTGCAGATAAGCTAACAGATGAAGAAGTAAATAAAGTAGAATCTTATCTTGCTATAAAATACGGGCAAACCCTAAGCAAAGAACAAAACAGAAATTATTTGAGTTCTATGGGTACAGTGGTTTGGGATGGATCAGCCAGCAGCTATTATAACAATATCCTGGGTATTGCAAGAGATAATACTTCTGCTTTACATCAAAAGCAATCGCAAAGTATAAATGACGGTCAAAAACTGATCATTGGTGCAGGAAGTTCATTGGCTAATACTAATATTGACAATGCCAATTCCCTTGTGGAAGGACAATTCCTGATAACAGGAGACAATGGCCTTAAACAAATCCTGAATACTCCATTGGTATATACTTCAGGAGCGAACGGAGAAACCAATCATCGTTTTGAAGCCATATGGAAGGTTCAGAATACCAATAATGTAGGAACCGTTACGGTGGCGTGGCCTAAAGGTGTAAAAAACCTGTACCTGGTACAGTCTTCCAATCCTGTCTTTGATGCTACATCTACGTTCACTCCAATGACAGCGGAAACCACTGTAAACGGTGTGGTGTACAACACTACCAATGTAACGTTAGCCAACGGACAGTATTTTACCTTTGCAGGATATCTATATGCTCCCGGAGGAGTTGCCGGATCGGATTTCTGGATCAGGTCTGATGACGCCGGAGATATTGCAACCGCATGGAAAGATAATTCCATCAATGCTAATGACATTCCTGCAGTAGGGACATGGACTCTTTCTTCAGCGGACAAAGATCATAACTTCCATCCTTATACTACAGGATACAGTGCTTCAAAATTATTCTATAATAATGCATCCATGTTGAATCCAACAAATGGAGAACTGCCTAATGTATCTCACTCCATCTTCTCTGCGGTGCGTCCTATCACTTTGGGAACCGGACGTATTACAGGAATTGATGATGATGCAACCTATGCTGCTGAACCGGCTGCATCGATTGCGAATGGCAAACCAAGACATTATGAATATTATAATACCATAACCTCCACTGATTTTTCTTCAAACTTCAATATCGGTGAATCCAATGTATTCTCAACAATAGCGGATAATTCCGTTGCAAATGGAGGTACATCCACTTTTTCAGGAGGAGAAAAAAAGGTTAGGACTGAATGGTTCTTATGAAACAACGACCTTTAATAATAGTAATAAATTCCAGCTTTATGGCCGTAATCTAAGAGGTCATGCCGGATGGGACGCTTCCGGACCTTTCCCGGGAGACATCATGGAAGTTATCTGGTACAAACGTACATTAACAGCCAATGAACAATCAAGAATCAACTCTTACCTTGCCGTAAAGAACGGGGTTACCCTGAATGAAAATTATCTTTCTACCAACAGCAATGTGGTTTGGGATAGAACCAGCAATACAGGATACAACAACAATATTTTCGGTATTGCAAGGGATGAAGTCACCGTATTGAACCAGAAACAATCAGGAAGTATCAACAGTGGTCAAAAGCTCATCGTTTCCACAACAGGATTGGCCGGTAACAATGTTGCCAATACCACAGGGCTTGCTGCCAACCAGCAATACCTAATGATTGGGGACAACAATCTGAAGCAAGGACTGAAAACTCCAATGGCTTATACCGGCGGTAGCAATGGGGAAACGAATTTCCGTTTCGAAGCGATCTGGAAAACACAGAACACAGGAAATGTGGGACAGGTAACTGTTGCATGGCCAAAAGGAATTAAAAACCTGTATCTGGTACAGTCTTCGGACGAAACGTTTGATGCAGCGGATAATTTCACGCCAATGACTACGGAAGTTACTATAAGTGGGGTGACTTACCAGACGGCCAATGTAACATTAGCCAACGGACAGTTCTTTACTTTTGCAGGATTTGGATTGGCCCCAGGTGGAGTTGTGAATAATCTTTCCTATTGGTACAGAGCTGATAAAGATGCAAGCAACACAGGAGACGGAACGGATGTTACCGCATGGACAGACCAGTTCTCAGGAACCACTTCTGCACAATTAGGAACCAATGCGCTGCCAAAATTCAAGTTGGGTGGTGCCAGTTATTTCAACTTTAATCCTGGAATTAATTTTACAGCAAACAGCCAGACACTTGGTAATACATCGGTAAGAACCTTTACCAATACTATGTATGATGTCTTTGTCCTGACCAAAGAGGGCCTTTCAACTCCAGGTAATAATGCCAGAATTTTTAGCTCGTTGCTTGATAATTCAAAATTAACCGGGAATATTGATTACTGGGATGGTTTCGGAGACATGTATGATAACCGTACAGAAAGGGTTAATGCTACCCAAACCTATAGATACCTCGCTAATCCAGGTGTAACAAGATCAACTTTAATACCGAGCATCCTATACCATAATCTTTTCAATACAACAACTGGTAAAGCTATTAATGGTAATACGGTCTCTATGAGCGCAGCCCATCCGGCCATCGGTTTGTTGAACGGAGGGCATGCTTTCGGTTCTACACAAATTGGAACTAATAATAGTGATAACGGAGGTTTTGTAGGAAATCTGGGTGAAACCATTGTTTATGGAGACGGAAATCTTAGTGTTACAGAAAGAAGAAAAGTAGATTCTTATCTGGCCATCAAGTATGGTATTACACTGGGACAGGTCAATACGGACCATTATCTTGCTACGGATGGATCAATTGTCTGGAACGGAGCTGCCAATACCACATTCAACAATAATATCTTCGGGGTATCCCGTGATGATATAGAAGCGTTTGAACAGAAGGTATCAAAAAGTGTGAACAGCGGAACAATCCTTACAGTCGCAACCATCAATGATTTTGTTAATCCGAACCAAAATTCATCAAGAACCGGATTTGTGAATGACAAAACCTATTTCTTAATGGGAGACAACAATGTTACAGCAACACCGCTTGTCAATATTACGCTTGCCGGGAATACGTTGCAGAGAATCCAGAGAGCATGGCTTTCCCAACGTTCAAATATTCCGGGAGGTTTATACTTCGAGGCAGATCTCTCAGCTTATGGAGCTGCTTTCTCAGCAGGAAACAGCATCCAGATGGTCGTAGCAGATGATGCCTCTTTTACTACAAACATAAAAACAATTCCGGGGATATTCACAGGTGGAAGATGGGTATTTATGAATGACTTCAATGCAGATAATGCTTTAAGGTACATCACATTTGCTGTAGGAAGCACCTATTGCTATAAGCCTGGAGCTATGGCTACCACCGGTTCTCCCGCATTATCTACCAAAGCAGGTATTACAGCACTGGGCAGAGCCGGAGCCGGTACTGATAACTGGCCAATGGTAAGAAAAGGTGGCTGGCTTGCCCTGGAGGCCAAAACCAAAGGTTTTGTGCCGAACAGGGTGAAATTCAATGCATCCAATCAACCGGTTGCAGCTGATGGAGTGACTCCTGTCATTACAGCTCCTGTAGAGGGTATGATGGTGTATGATACCACCAATAAGTGTATGAAGATTTATACTCTTAAAGAAGGTGATGCATCCATGAACTGGCACTGTATCTCTACACAGACTTGCCCTGATTAATAAGGCAAGCTGAATAATTGATAGTTCCTTAGCTCCGGGAAGTGGTGTATGGAGCTAAGGCTATCAATTTTAAATGAATTTTAAATGTAGATCCAATGATGAATTGAATAAAAAAACGTTAATCAATACTATGATTCAATGTATATAATGAATAATACAGCATTGCATATACTTAAGACTCAGGTATTTAAAATGAGATCTGAAAAAAGGTAATGAATACCGAATCAATACTATTTTAACTGAAGGTATTTGTAAAATCAATATCATCTGACTATTGATTGATAGCACAGATAATCCTTCTCCCCTTTTAAAGAAGCACTGTTTATGGAGTCAAATTTTAGAAATATTCATATTGGGCAACTCATACAGCTACGGGTCAAAGAAAACAACATTGACTCACCCCGTATCTGTAATTTTATGAAATGTACAGAAATTGAAATTAACGAAATGTACCTGCAGGAAAGCCTGCCAACTGATATTCTACTGAGATGGAGCAAGCTGCTTGAATATGATTTCTTCAGAATATATTCCCAACATCTGATCTTATATGCTCCACCTTCCGCATCAATCCGGGAATCCAACGGATCAAAGCTTCCCCGTTTCAGGAAGAATATTTATACTCAGGAGATGATAGATTTTATTCTGGAACTGATAGAAAAACAAGAAAAGACCAGACGTCAGATCACAGATGATTACGGAATTCCTTATACTACATTATGCAAGTGGATAGCAAAAAATAATAAATGACAGGATCAAATCAGAAATAAAAAAAAAAATAATCTACCGGATTACTTCATCCAGAATTTATAATAAAAATGAAAAAAAAGAACCAACCTAACTATAAACGGATCTATTCAGACATCATCGACCTGAAATTCCCCATAAGAAGGCGGAATGCGAAAAATTATTGGGAAAGAAAATGCTTTCTGCCATGGATATTCTGGAACTGAACAACAGGATCTTTGGCACCAGAGATAAAGACATCAGAAAGATGAATCAAAAACTTCGATCCTATAACGAAGCGGATATTCAGCGCATCCTTACGTATCAAAAAAATCACAAAATGAATAACCTTGAGATCGCTGAACACTTTGGACTAAGCAGAAATACCATGACCAAATGGCGGAGGATGTTTCAATAGTACACAAGCATCAACCGGTTCACAAAAGTGAAAATCAATAAGGGAGTTCTTTTCAGAGCTCCTTTACTGATTGATATGATATTCTTTAGAAATTTAATCTTTATTTTGCCTGCGGAAGCTTCCCGGGGTCACCTGTCTGCCTTTTGAAAAACTTTGAAAAGTTAGAAGGGTCATAGGAGAATTTTCTCGCAACTTCAGCAATGGATACCTCTTCTTTTAATAATATTTCCTTTATTACTCTGATGATTCTAAAATCGTAGAAATAGCTGGGATGACGGCCAAATTCATGCTGGATAACATCTATAAGATGCTTATGGGAAATAGCCAATTCTGAAGCAATCTGCTTCAGGCTCATAAAATCTGCCGTTCTCGCAGAAAGAACATCTTCTATATGCCGATCTAAAAATTCAAGATACTGCTCTGAAATTTCTTTACTTCTGTTGTTCTTTTTCTTTCGCTCATGTTGTGTATTTTACTAATCACTGATCTTTAGGAAAACCCGTATTGAATACTGGTCAATACATGATATCATGACAATATTAACAGGAGCATACCATCCCGGCAAACATTGTATATGATAATTTCCGAATTATTACCGTCAACCTTCTGCTCCTTTTCTCATATTTTACAAATAACAGATGTTGATTTTCAATAATTTATACTTTAAGGATCTGAAAAAATGGTTGAATGTGCCAATCAGAAGGTTCACAAACAGCCGGGCACACATATGTTTTATTTTACCCTCCGGCTTTTTCATCTGGTGCTGTATTTTTTTACAAAAACAGGATCTTTTAAAAGAAAATTCGGATTTTTCCGTTTAATTCTTAAATTTGGCTAATGCAAAAGTATCTTTACCTCATCATCATATCATTTTCTTTTACCGGTTGTTATACTTACCAGGTAAAAAAACAGACCGCTACAGCTACTGATAATAAACAGGAGCCAACAAAAGCTGCTGTATTGGCCGATAATAATTCTATGCAGGCGAAAAACATACCTGCTGCCCAATCCCCTGCCCCGATTAATATCCAGGAGAAACTGGCCCCAATAAAAATGTTAAAATTGACGTTGATGGCAAATCCTATAAAATAATCGTTGACCGATGGGAAAGCGACAGCCTGGTTGCCCACCCGGTTCGCAGTCCTAAAAGGTTTTGAAATTTCACAAGAATCAGATCAACAGTGAGAAAATTGCAGAAAAACGTTTTTCACAACCCATAGCTGATATTATTACCGTTACTGCTTATGCCGGAATCGGTGCTTTAATCTGGTTCCTTGTCCGATAGTTTCATCACGGTTACAACATCATAAAAACCCACAATCAGAAGATTTTCATCCTGTGATTGCGGGTTTTTATCCTATTAAACTATTGGGAAAGTTTATTGATTTCATTCTTCCCCGGAATATTTATAAAACTTTTTACCAGATCATCTCAATAGGTTGTTCTCTTTCTGCAATTACTCTTAGTGATCTTGTTACATACAATCTAAGCAAGCAGCCTGAATTGACTTTATAAATGGTTTGGTCATATAATCGGATTGCCATCGGATTACCGTCCTCGCTAAAATTATAAATAACGATCTGTTGCTTTGGAAAAATTTCCTTGAAATTGACAGTCATCTTAACATAGTTTCCTATAACATGGATAAGTCTGTTTCTATCACCAATATCAAGATAGCTGGAAGAACCGAATTCATATTCATGCGGATCTAATCTAATGGTATAATCCGCTTCGTCATTAATGATTTCATCTGTGAGATTGGCTACTTTACCATTAGGAATGAATACCGTATTAGGGTTTTCATCATCTGATTTAAAGTTTCCACCTGCTTTTACAGATCCTTCTACGGTTAGCTTATCATTCTCATTGGCCTTTCTTCCCATTCCGAAACGTTTCCATTTCCAATGGTAGTTCAAACCTTCAAAATCATTATTTGTTCCAAAATCAGAACCATAAAAATAGTACTCTTTTCTTTTTGTTGCTACAAATTTTTTCAGATTAGCATCTATAATACCTGATTCACCATTACCGGTATGATTGTCTGCAATTACTAAGCCTTCGCCTGTATTGGTCGTAAACTCAAGGTTGAGCTGAATACCATTAGAAACAGCATAGTTCCAGCTATTGATGTTACTCTCGGAAAAGTGTTTATCTGTCCATATTTTCCTTTCTTTCAACCACTTTCCGGTATCAGATACTGTCTGGCTTAAGAAGAAATCTCCTTCCTGGCTGCTTACGTCTGCCGGGCCTGTTATTCTCCATGCTCTGTATGCATCTGTCCACCCTTTAAGGATTAATGAAGACTGAAACCCTCTGCCTGAAACTTCATGAAATAGGGGTAATAATTTATGATTTAAAGCTTTATTTCCCGAATTAGGCAAGAAAGTACTTGAACCGTCTGACCCAAGTCCATTCCCCATCACTCTTGTATCTACGATACCTGTTCCTATCCTCAGTTTGTCAAAAGACGAACCGTCTAATTTATAGTATCTTGTGAAGTCGCCCTGGTTATTATTAAAGTTTAATATATCTGATAAAATATTGTTGTAGGCTGCATTCCAGTTATTGATACTTCCCTGGGCTAGATTTTGCTTGTCCCACACTTCTATCCATCCACTGTCTACTCCATTTTCGAATCTTTTATACCGAAGAGAATTACCGCCTCCCGTCATTTTCACCCCTATCTCACCATAATACCCATTGGCATTACTGTGAAGCATTTTAAGCCTGAACCACCAATCATCCGTAGGGTTTCCCGCACCGGTTCCCGGGCTGTTCAAAAACCCCATTGCACTCCCATAAGTAGCTTCCTGCAAATAACAGGCACCGGAAGCATTAAATGTTTTACCGGGAATGTATGGATTTGTAGTAAGACCATAAGAGGTATTAACCCAGGTATCTGTTGCGTTAGACCCTGCTCTTAAAGCATAATTCTGAGCTAAAAATGAAGGTGTTGTAAAATTGTTGGACACCCAGTTTTGTGTAGCAAGATTAATCACACCTGATGCAGAATGCTGCATAAAAGGAGAATCTGCATTCCCGGAATTAAATCCTACACCAGTAGCACTGTTCACATTATTTACTTTATCAGTCAGTTGACTTGTAACCCAGTCTCTGTTTGCTACAATCTTCCAATCACCCCATGTAGTTCCATTATGGCGATCTCTTACATAGGTTAATCCTGTACCTCCTTCTATTAAATCAAATTCCTGCCTGATCCAGTCATTGGAATATTTTTTTACAGTTACCGTTGCAATACCGGTAGGTGATACTAATGGTGAATTTACCCACTGATAACCGTAATAAATCCCTTCTAAGGTTAAATCATTTAAGTTAACAGTTATTCCTACAGTATTTTTTTAGGAAAATAATTATTTAAATTATTATTTAACTGACCAACATTTACAGCATGACCATTTAATGTACCCGCAGGTATAACCGGACTCTGTGAAAAGTATTGACATTAGTAAATGTCTGAACACCATTAAGAGCAGCATAAGAAGTATTATCTAAAGAACCATCAGCCTTTAAAAACTGGGCGGCTGTACCGCCCGTTACTCTATAGCCTTTAGAGGTGTTATAATATGAGTATTTAACATCCATTTTAAATATCTTTACGGGTTACTGTTACAGATACAGGATTAGGCAGGGCAGAATCAAATTCAATATCTATTTTATTCGGATCGGTTAGTTTTATCCTGCCATCTATTTTATAAAATGTTACTGTATCATACATGATAACATCTACATTTCTTGAACCTAAATTGTGGGTCACTGCTGCAGTTCCGGAAATAGAAGTGGTGTATGAACTTGAAACATTACTTCCTGCTATCACTCTACCTTTAGCATCCACTGTAACCTGACCGTAAGTACCTGCAGCTACTCCTGTTGCAGCTAATGTTAATGCCCCGGTTACGTTTGCCGAACCGTCAAAGGTTGTTGTCCATGCAGCATCACCTGTAGCAGAGATTGTTCTCGGTGTGGTCAGTTTTGCAGCTGACCCTGTTGTATTGACTGCTGCAGTTCCTGTAAGTAATGTAGCAGGAACAGCCGTTACGGGTACTGTTACGTTTCCTGAACCGTCAATATTCTGTGCCGTTGCAGTGACCCCGGAAAGCGTAATGGTTCTCACTGTCGCCCATTTCGTAGCGGAAAGAACACTTTTCGCAGCATCTGCCGTATTATCAACATTTCCTAAACCGACATGGGATTTGTTTAAGACTACAACTCCTGTTAATCCATTTACAGAATCTACAGCCCCGGAAGTGATATAAACGAATGTAGTTCCTGTCCATCGGTAAGTCTTGTTATTATCAAGAGATACATAAATTTTACCTGTTTCTCCTGCGATCAGATTGGTATAAGCCGCTTCTTTATAAAACTTTCCGTCAGCCACTTTATAATACCCTTCCAAAACATCATCCACATAAGATGGCAACTGAGATGCCGGAACCTGCCCTGATGCATCCAGTGAAGCTACCCCGTTTGCTGTACCTTTTTGTGATAACGGGATATAATTAGCCAGATCCGCTGAGGTAGGCATAGAGCCCAGAGACACTGTTATTCCGTTGGCCGTCTGGGTAATTCCTGTAACCACATTCCCTGTACCGGAAGTAGTGACCGGTAAAGAAAACGTAGTTCCTGCCAATGTAAGACCGTTACCTGCACTATAAGTTGTATCCGTAGAAGCTAATGTGATGGTAGTTCCGGATTGAGTAACTGCCATATTAGCACCTGCCGCAAGGGTAACATCTCCGGCAACCAAAGAACCGGATGCGCCACCTTTTAATCGGGTAATGGTGTCCGGTGTTGTAAATGATCTGTTGGCTGACAAATCATAAGAAGTCCCGTTAATGGTTAAGGTTCGTGTTTTCGGTACATAATCCAACGGATTCAAATTTCCGTCATGCCAGAAAGAACTGATTGGTCTCGTGCTGCCTCCGGCAGTTAAAATATCATTGTCTGTTTTTCCTTCAATTTTGTATCCAACAGAGCTTCGATAATAAGCGTATTTAATGTCCATAATTATATTTTTTTGATTGTTAACTGAATTATATTTGGGGGTAATGAATCGAATAGCACTTCAATGGTATTGGGGTCTATCCGTCTTACTTTAATGGGGACTGTAAACATTGTAACAGTGTCATAGGCATCAATCACAAAACTGAATGTGTCCAGATTGTGCTGTATCCTGGAGTCTCCCCTCACTCTCTCTTCGTGTTTGATTTTTTCAGCAGCGGCTGCGTCCTCTATTTTTTTAATTTTATCATATATCAAGTCATTAAGCTGATTCTGATACGTTACTGCACCCCAGTTTGAATAGCTTCCTATCAGTTTGATCTTATCATCAAAGCTGCCGTTCATAACAGTTTCTTTAAGCCATTCTATCTGGGTTCTGTTTTCTTTGATGTAGTCTACGATTTTCTGGATGTCATCAAGATTTACATCATCAGAAGCAAGTAATGCGTTGATTTTTGTAATATGTTCAAGCATTTCATTGTCCTTTGCCTGAAGCATATTCACAAATTCACTCACCTGCTCTTTTGTATAGACATTTCCGGTCTCTCCGTCCCCATCTACAGTCGCAGCAAATTTGATTTTTAGTTTTTCTTTCCACTCAGCTACATTGGCAGCGGTGAGGTTGGATGCATTGAGCTTTGCCAGGAAAAGATGATGTGCATTTTCATCTTCGAGATGATTTACAGACAGTGTTTTTGGAAAGCTTCTTGCAAGCCCGCCACCTCGTCCATCTTGATCTTTTCGTCTAAATGGCGGAATGAAGAAAAGGTCTCCTTAAACTGATGTTCTGTAGGAATATCGCCTTTTTCAAACCAGCTGAAAATTATATTTAAAGGTGTACTCATGTGATTATTGAAATTAGTTTTGATAAAAATTGATGATTCGGGAAATACCCGCATGATGACAGGCAACCGCCTTGAATGAAATTCTGTATTTTCCGGGCGATTTTTGGTCTCATCCTTATGAACGACTGTGGTTCTCATCAGAAAGACCACGTACTTGTCAATGTGTTGCCGTTTTATTTGAGACCAGCAACCACTACATTTTTTATACTGCTTCTGTGTGCTCCGTATACTATTTTTGAACTCAATGACGACTCACATTCTTCAGCGTTCAAATTTCATTTTCTTTTGCTCTTATAAAAGTTTTCCGGCCTCTCTATTCTGTAGTTGCAGTAGTCTTTACTTTTCTGAAACGGAATGATATTTTTGTAATTACAGGGCTCAAAATTCTTTTTTTCTATTTCATATCCAAGTTTTTGGCCTCATCATTCTGTAGCTGCAGTAAACTTTATTTTTTTAATGGAATGATACTTATTGAATTACAGGGCTCAAAATTCTTTTTTTCCACTTCATATCCAAGTTTTCCGGCCTCTCTGTTCTGTAGTTGCAATAGTTTGAACCAACAGCTGATTTTTATGCAGACCATTCCTCAGAAGCTACATCTGGTTTCAAACAGATTGATGAGAAATATCAGATGAAATATTATGACAAACTTTCGTATTTTTATAGAACATAATACATTTTTTGCCATCTGAACGTAATGGTAAGGAAGGCCAACACTGTTATTCATGAAAAAATTAAATCCGGGTTATTTCAAATTCTTCTTTTTCAGATATGGAATCATTGTTATGATTGTTCTTTTGGTATCAATACTGATTTACTGTATCAGCAAAGAGGAAGAACATCTTGTGAAACTGGCTTTTCCCAATATACTGGCCCTTCTGTTTTTTATATTGGTATGTTTATCAGAATACCGGATGCTGGAAAAAATCTTCCGCCGGCGGATGTTTTTCTGACTGATGACGGCCTTATCATTAACGGAATATCTTACTCTTCAGAGCAAATAGAAGAACTTACCTATATGCCTGTAAGAAACACACTGAATAAGTTTCCGTCATATTTTTTTGAAATTAAAACCAGTGATGATGCTGTTTTTTATTTTCTGGACAGAGACCCGACCTGGAAAGGCGAATCGGCTGCTATGAAATTATTGAGCAATCATCCCCTTTTCGCTTTAAAAACAAAAAGAAGAGAGGAATCATCAGAAGGTTTTCCGTGTTTAAAAAGCAGAAACAGTTATAAAAAATCAACACCAAACAAAATATTATTTTATCTTTGAATTATTACAGACTTAAATTTTCTCCATTATGAAATTAGAATTATACCAGATAGATGCGTTTACAGAAGAGATTTTTCAGGGAAACCCAGCCTGTGTTGTTCCATTGAAAAACTGGTTGCCTGATGATATCCTTTTAAAAATAGCCCGTGAAAATGCCGTGGCAGAAACAGCCTTTTTATTGATAACGGCAATACCATCCATCTGAGATGGTTTACCCCTGAGATTGAAATGGATTTATGCGGGCATGCCACCCTGGCCACCGCTCATTGCCTGGCTTCCATCTTAAATTATCAGCACAGCAGAATCATTTTTGAAACCAAAAGCGGCGAGCTGACCGTTGATGTAAAAGACGGATTTTATTATATGGATTTCCCGTCAAGAATGCCTGAACCTTCTACTCTTCCGGACACTATTGCTCAGTCTCTCAATATACAGCCGAAAGAAGTCTTCCGGTCAAGAGATTACGTTCTGGTATATGAGTCTGAAGACGACATCAGAAAGATCAGTATTGAAAGATCCGTTTTTGACCTCATCAACCTCGATCCGGGAGGCGTTGTAGTGACAGCAGCAGGCACTGACAGTGATTTTGTTTCAAGATATTTTACCCCGCAATCGTCAATTCTTGAAGATCCTGTAACCGGTTCTGCCCACTGCTCACTTATCCCGTTCTGGTCATCAAGATTAGGAAAAGATAAACTTTTTGCCCGCCAGCTTTCTGAAAGAGGTGGTGAGCTTTATTGTGAAAACAAAAATGAAAGGGTGATTGTAGCCGGTAAAGCCAGAACCTATTCTACGGGACATTTCTGGATAGAATAATGTACTCTGATCAGGTGGAAGGGTTGCATGAAGAACCGTTTTTTTGACGCAAAGAAATTATTCAATTCATTTATTAATAAGAGAGCAAAGAGGGCGACAAAGCCGCAGATGAAGCTGTATGGCGATGCGTCCGCTTAGAAAAAATCAACGAAATTGATTCCCTCTTTGCTCCCTGTAATAGAAGAATAATATTATAAACCTTTGCTTTAAAATCCTTAGCTTAACACTGTCATTATGACGAAGGAAGAATCTCTCTGAAATATTTGAGATTCTTCATTACATTCCATTTCATTCAGAATGAAAGCGTTTGAAATACAGATGTTGCCATACCAACCACCCGTAACTACCACTCAAACTATCTTCCTTCTTCCATCTTCCCGCTCCCAGCTCCTACTTCCCTCTCCTTTCCAGCAAAAGATGTCCCGCATCCAGCATTTTTATCAGATGAATGTACGGATTGATGATATTTCTTTCCGGCAGATTTTCATACATACCCATTGAGAAATAGACGATCCCGGACATAAAATAATCAAACTCTTTGACGCTGTATTCTTTGAATGCTTTTTTAAAAACCAACACTGGATTTTGGTATTCTTTCTCCGAAAGCAAGCCGAGAACCCATGGAGAAAGATTTTCCAACGGAGGATCTGTAACCCATTTCTTTCCTTCTAAATGGATAAGGTAGCACGCACGCACAAACGACCGTACCGCCTGATGAAACTGAAAAACTACCGCCGGATCTTCATTGATCCAGCTGTTTCGCTTTACGGCGTAACTCATAATGCTGTTTAACTTCTCTTTAGAGGCTGCCAGATCATTGAACTGGTAAAAGTTCTCCATCAGCTGTAACCCGGAACGCTTCTTACCGCCTTTCCAAAGCTGAGGTTCAAAATGTGTGCTTGTCTTTTTCATGTTTGTATTTTTTTATAAATGTACAAAAAAAAAAAGGATACTTATAAGTATCCTAAATTTTAAACCTAATCTTAGAATTTTACAGTTAATGAATGATATCGACCTTAATAACTGTAAAAAGCTCTTGGTTATAGAATCTCTGAATTACGAAAGAAAGTTATAAACCCTGAGACTAATAAACCTATTTCACAAGAAGAACTGGGCTTAAGAACCGGACATGCAAAAAGACAATAGGAGAATTAGAAAGGGAAATACTAATCCACGATATGATACCCTCCTCATAATAAGCAAAGAACTCAATGTTACAATACAAGAACTCTTTGATTTCGATATGAAAAAATATATTAAACTATCAAATAAATCCTGACAAGAGTTAGGATTTATTGTTTTACGGAAAGCCATATACTATATAACAAAAAGTTCATTAAATTTGGATTGTTCAGGAGATTCGTAAAACAATAAATCATTAATATAAAAAAATTCTAGATGAATCTTTTTTCAAAAATAGAACGAAATTATTTAGGACCAGCCGAAGCAAATGAAAATTCATTTAGCTATTATGAACGTAGTGCTAGAAAAGACGTTAGCAAAATCAGAGATTTATTGGAAAAATGGTTTTCCAATCTTCCAGAGTCTGAAAAACACACGAAACAAAGAAAAGATTCACAAAGAGCTTTGATTCCGTATTTTATGAATTGTTTTTATTCAACTTTTTCAAAGAATTAGGTTATAAAATTATAATACATCCAAAAATTGAAAATACTGATAAGAGACCTGACTTCTTGATTAGTAAAGATGACGTAGAAATCTACGTTGAAGCAAAAATTTGCAAGGATAAATCTAATTATGAAGAATCAAATGAAAAGATGATGGAAAGATTCTATGAAACAATAGACAAAATTTATTCACCACACTTCATGTTTCGTATAGAAAGTATAAATCTAAAAACAAAAAATCAACCATCAACAAAAGATCTTATAAAAAAATTAAGAATAAAATTTCTCAACTAGACCACAAAAAAGAGCTTGTAAAAATCAATAGTAATAAATTATATTCAGTTCCAGAATTTGAAAATTTGTTTTTTGAAAATGATGAAATTTCAATTAATATAGAATTTTTACCTGTTAATGAAAATGCCATTGGAAAACCCAGAAGAAGTATTGGAATAAGGCCAATTGAAACATTTACTGGTGGGGCTGAAGAATCTATTAGAGATTCCATATTGACCAAAGCGAGAAGATACGGAAAATTGGACAAACCTTATTTAATTTGTATAAATACTTTAAGCATCAAATCTTCATCAATATATGATATTGATAATGCTATATGGGGGTCGATAGCCTTTTCTTTTTCAACTAACCCCAATGATAAAAATGAAAAATTGATACGAATTGAGGATGGTATTTTCTATAATAATGGACATGAAAGAATAACAAATGTAAGTGGCATTATGATAAACAGAGTCTTCCCTCATAATATCCCTACAAGTAAATATTGGCTCTTTAAGCATCCATTTACTGAAAATTATTTAAATTTTGACGAATTGAAGCTTCCGTATTGTTATGTAAATAATCAAACTGTAATAAATAATGAAGGGGAAAATTTAGGAGAAATATTTAAGTTAAAAAACGATTGGTTAAATGACCTATAATTATTAACCTTCTCTTCGTGGAGAATGTTTTAAAGCAACTATTTTATTTTAATAACGGAAGATAAAATACTCCGTACATCAGAACAAAATCATTTATAAACAATAACATGGCATATTAAAAAATTTTCAATAAAAATTTATATGCATTAAAATATAACTATGAGTAATGAAATAATTGCTGCTGCAACAGCTGGAATATTAGCAATTTTAGGTGTAGGGTATGGATCCACCTTAAATAAAAAGCAAAGAACTAGAGAAGAATTATATTCACATAAAGTAAAGGCTTATGCGAAATTAGCTGAACTTATATCCGAAGTGAGACAAGAATACGAGGCTTTGGCTTATATTGGAACTGGAAGTGATATTGTTCCATTTGAAGAATCTAAAAGTCCAATAGAAATTGATGCCTATTTTAGGAAAAATTTATTCATAAATATATTATTCTTATCTCCAAAAGTAAAAGATGAAATGGGTGCGATGTGCGAGAAAATAAGCCAAACATCGAGACTCACATTTAATGAATTCACTATGCCCGATTTAATATCAAAGGATGATTTACGAAAATCCTATGAATCTATGATAAATGAATGCGATAAGCAAATAGATTTTCTTTATAGGGAAATAGGACTGCATAAATTATAGTCCTCAATAATCCTTTTCTTAATTCTTAGTATTATAAATCAAAAATTCTAACAATATAATCTAAAAGTCCTTTTCATAAGAATAATGTTTTATCTATAGTCAGCAAGAGGATTCTATTTCAAACAAAAGGTTGTATATTTTTCAACATTGGAGAGAGTTACTTATATTTGACACTTAGCGGAAATTGTAGAACTCTCTAACGCTTACCATATGAAAAAACAACACTTAGCTATCTGTTTATTCTGTTATATGCTCTTGTAAGTGGTCAGGAAAAATCAATCATTAATGACCTGCAGTTTTCTAACTATTTCGGGCATCCCAAAACCATCACAGAGATCACCACTTATTCACCGGAGAATAGCTATAAAAACATTTCCTATTATGACAAAGAGGGTTTTCTGACAAAAATAGAATATTACAATGCTATCGGAAGCGGACCTTCTCAGGAAAGGTCTATCAATAAGATTATCACTTATAATTCAAAGGACAAAGCTAAACGCTATTTTGAAGCCTTTAATCCTGGAAATAAGAAGATAGAAACTACAGGCTGGTTTGAAAAAGTTTCGGATTCTCTGTACAAAAGAGTTTCCAATGATTCTGCTCACAATATATCCCTTAGCAAGCTGTTTTATTTTGACAAAAATAGCCGTCTTATAAAAACAGAAGAAACCGGAAATTTCTTTGAAAACCCGGTTAACAGCACTGTTTTTTACACTTATATCAATGAAATGAGAAGTGAGACCCTTCTTGAAGATGCCACTAAACAAAAAAATCTAAGCTCATTTATAAGAATGTAAAGCTTGATCCGCAAGCCAACTCCATTTATGAAGAATTAGCAGATGATCAGGGAGCAATACAACAAAAAACAGAAAGAGTATTTGAGTATTATTAACCACGCTGGTTCAGCACTTTCACAAAAAACATAGAATTCAATATAAAGACTAAAGGCACTTTCAAAGAACCTCCGACATTTCCACAAGTATCCGGAAGTATTTTCCAAACTGTCTGCACCCCTTCAAAAATAATCTGCAACACTTACCCAAGTGTCCGGAACCCCTTACAGAAATATCTTCAGCTTCTTCCCTGATCGCTCTTACCACTTAAACAACTGTCTACAGACACTTAGATAAGTGTATATCGACAATGATACAAGTGTGTCCTGAAACTTCTAAACTACCTCCAGACCGTTATCTAAGTGGCTCTACCCACTTATCATACCCTCTCCAGGGACTTCCGAACAGCCTCTACCCCCTTGAGCAAGTAGCTCTAGCCTCTTAAGTAAGGGGATCTACCCCTTGGGTAAGGGGGTATAGGGTGTTACATAAGGGGCTCGAGACCGTTATCAAAGAGGAGTTAACCCCTTGTCCTAGTGGTTCGAGGGGCTTGGCAAGGGAGTAGAGGACAAAAAGCTTATCCGCCCAAAAATTCTTGATAGATTTTAAAATCCACATTTTATTTTAAAAAACAATTAGTTTTTTTATAAATTAAGACACCAAACACCTAGAATACAACTTATTAATTTTAAACCGAGTGACCAAGCTATGATAACAAATATACCAGAATATGAAGATTTTGAAAAAGTGGCAAAAGAGTGTTTAATCCAAGCACTGGAATCATTTTTTAATATCTATTGTGGTTACAAAAAATATGATAATGAAAATATAAATGAAGAGGTACCATTAAATGAAGTTTGGGATCATAACAAGCCAACTTTTAGAACATCTATTATCTTATTACATCAAGGAGTTGAAACTTACATGAAAAGTGTAATTGTAAAAAACTCTCCTTATTTACTTCTTGAACAAAAAGATCGGATTGGCCGAGTCTGCCAGAAAGTAAAAATGTAGAGTACTCTTCTATGTATACATATTCTGGTGAAAACCTTCTTCATACTTTTTGTACTGTTACTAATCTCAAGCTTAATTCTGAAAAAATAAAATTCATTGAAAATATTAGGCAGAATAGAAATAGGGCAATTCATGGAGTCGGAAATATATTAAATACTCCAAATATTATTATAATTGACATCTTAAAAGCTTATACTTATTTCTTTGGAAAAGATCAATGGTTTAATGACATAAAAAAATGGAATCAATCGAATCCTCTTTTTGGTTATTATGATTGGGATTTTGAGAGTATACAATCTTATAAATTTTTAGATTTTCTGGAGGTTACAATTGGAATAAAACAAATAAATAAATTTTTAAATTTTGAATTGAGTGGAAGAAAATATCTTTGTCCTACCTGTTTTTATGAAACAAATTCAAAAGGCCAACAATTAATGAGTAAGTGGGCATTTCTCACACCTAATAAACCTTTTTCTACAATGCTATATTGTATCAATTGTAATTTTGAAAATGAAGTAGAAAGAATAGATTGCAATATTAAAAACTGTATGGGTAACGTAATCGATATGGACGGTATTTGTCTTACATGTGGCGGAAAACAATAATTCTCTCCAAAGTTGAAATTTCTATTGATCCCAATATTTAATTATATTTGAAGATCAACCAACACCTCCACTACAATGAAAAACAGTAGCTATGAAATACAACTCAGACCAACCACAGTAGCGGATCTGGATATTCTATTTGAATTTCAGCTTGATCCTGAAGGCAGACATCTTGCAGCTTTTATGTCTCAGGATTCTACAAATAAAGAAGCTTACCTCGCTAAATATACCAGATTGCTGGATGATCCAACGGTCAACAACCAGACCATTATGGCTGATTCTGTGATTGCGGGAAGTATTGCGAAATTTATCATGGAAGGTGATGCAGAAATTACGTATTGGATTGACAGGGAGTTTTGGGGAAAAGGTATTGCTACAACAGCACTGAAGGATTTTCTGAAGGCTGAAACAACCAGACCTATTTTTGGACGTGTTGCTTTTGACAATTTTGGTTCACAAAAAGTCCTGGAAAAAAACGGCTTTGTAAAAATAGGTACTGACAGTGGTTTCGCCAATGCCAGACAAACTGAGATAAAGGAATTGATTTACAGACTTGACCTTTGATTTTCATACTGTACTCAGATTCCTGTAAAAATAAAATTCTATGCAAGTTTATATTAATGATCACGAAATGAATGCCTATCATATCACTTATGATGAGCATTATTACGGAAAATATTCTGAAAATAAAGAAATTCATCCAATGATGATCCGTATTGAATTCAATGATTTTAATGAAAAAATGCGTCCAAAATATGAAGAATTACTTCATGAATTGATAGAAGACGATCTGCTTACAGGTGAAAATTTTGCCTTAGAATTATTTGAAAACCTTCCTACATATCCTTCCTACGAAGATATTTTGAAAGATACTGCAATGAATATGAAAGAAAAAACAGGTTTTCTTACGACCTTCTTTATCTCACAGATCTTCAATGAATATTTAAAACAGGAAAATACAGTTGAAAACAGACATTGGATTATAAGAGAAGTGTTGTATTTTAATAAAAATGGTGATCATATTATCATCAAAGGTAATATCCAGAAAATACATTGACTATAATCCGTTCTACGATGTCCCCGGGCTTTGTGCAACAGATTTTCTAAAAAAGTATAATAGAAGCCACACGAAAGGATTCGTGCAGTAGCGAAGAATCTGATCAACATAGAAATAACAAATTTAATTTTTTATTACCAATTTCTACTATCAATTAATGGTGCAGATCATATGATTTCCTGATCGATGATCTTCATGATTTCCTTTGCTCTGGCTTCATCTATAAACTCTCCCGGTGTTGGATCCGGATAGTAGCTATATGCACCCTTATAAGAATGCCATTCTCCGTTATAGTATTCTTCTCCTTGCTGTCCCTTATTTTTATAGGTTACCACTCTTATCAAGGAATAATCTTCCTTATTGTCTATAACGTCTATTTCAAAGTGATAAAATAATACCGATTCTATAGGATCTTTCTCGTTCATTTTTAAGTAAATTTATGTTTTTAAAGGTTCAATTTATAAGCAGATTTTAACCTTTTTCTCTAATTTTTCCGGCTTCCTCAATATTGTATGTAATCCTGTTATCCAGATGTATTAAAGGAGTAAAAATATCCTTATATTCATCAAAAATGCTCTTCTCATAATGAACAAGGACCGGAAATAACTGGCTAGCCTGATAATATCTTTTATTTTGCAAGGTATTGTTCATCGGTTAAATAGTTTTTTACAGCCCCGCCGGTTGCAGACTTTTATGATTTAAAAAATTAAATATACAATTTATACCCATGCCATCCTCTATAAAGACAGCGCCACTTAATAAGATAAGTGGCGCTGCTTTTACATCCGGATTGATTCAGGAAACCGGGATTAAACCGATTTCAAATCATCTCAGTTTTGCATTAATAGTTTCATATTTATGGCTTGATCACTTTTACTGTTTTCACGAGATCATTAACTGAATTTACTTTAACCAGATAAACTCCTGATACCAATCCGGAAACATCAATGGTTCCTTTAGTATCATTGATTGTCTTTGTAAGCACCTGCTGTCCTGATGCATTATAAACCGCTACCGAAAGAATCTTCTGATCAAATGAAATGGTCAGGATATCCTGTACCGGATTCGGATAGACTTTCAGATGATCTGCCTTCGCTGAAACCTCATCAATGGCTAAACTCTCTTTAAGGGAAGATGAAACTTTATTAATAGTCCCACTACCTGTACCACAGGCAACAGGTATAAAAATTTTCTTTTGAATATAAGTACCATCTCCCAACTGCCCTTTAAGGTTATAACCACTGATTGCTAAAAATCCTTTAGTGTTGATAGCCAATATATTATTAGCTCCTGCTGCAATACTCTGCCAATCTGTTGCGGCTCCGATGAGCATAGGTGCTGAGATGTTCGTCTCTGTTCCATCTCCTAATTGTCCCCAGCCATTATATCCCCAGGTCCATAATGTTCCATTTGTTTTGAGGGCTACGGTAGAACCGTATGCACCGGTCTGAACACTTCGCCAGGCAGCTTCTGTTCCTACCTGTGTCGGAGTACTCTTTGAAACCGTTGTTCCATCCCCTAGCTGCCCTCTGTTATTATTGCCCCAGGCCCATAGCGTTCCATCTGTTCTGACTGCTATGGAATGACTGGTTCCTGTATCAACAGATTTCCAGTTCGCTGCAGTTCCGATTTGTATTGGGGTATTATTTCCAATGGTAGTTCCATTACCTAATTGTCCATAATTATTATCTCCCCAGCCCCATAGTGTTCCATCTGTCTTTACAGCAAGAGTATGATTTCCTCCGGAGGTAATGCTTTTCCAGTCTGTTGCAGTTCCAATTTGTACAGGCATGCTTTTGTTAGTATTTGTGCCGTCTCCTAACTGTCCAAACCTGTTATTGCCCCAGCCCCAAAGTGTTCCGTCTGATTTAATAGCAAATGTCTGGTTTTCCCCGGCTGCAATATCCACCCAGTCTATTGCGGTTCCTACCTGCATTGGGGTATTTCTCTTGGTTGTAGTTCCGTCACCCAGCTGCCCGTTAAAATTATCTCCCCATGTCCATAGCGTTCCATCTGCTTTCAACGCTACTGAAAAATAAGACCCGGCCGCTATTTTCGTCCAGTTATTTCCGGTCCCTATTTGTGTTGGGATATTTCTATTGATCATAGTTCCGTCTCCCAGCTCTCCGTCATAATTATCTCCCCAGGCCCATAATGTTCCGTCTGTTTTGATTGCCAGCGAAAAATTAATTCCACCGCTTACACTTTGCCAGCAGCCTGTTGCAGTAGTAGGAAGTGTGGTAAAGGAACCTCCCGGCATCCAGGTAAACGGACTGAATCCGCAGTTGGATGCTACCCACCAATGGTAAGTGGTATCAGGGAGTAAGTTCGTCAGATTTGCTGTTGTAGAAGTGGAAGGAACAGCTCCTTCAATTCCTCCAACCGTTGAACTTGTACTGTAAAGATACACATAGCCCTGACCGGGAGTCACAGTTGCTGCAGTCCAGTTAAGAGTTGCCGTAGTTTGAAGTAACATTGGCAGATGAAACGGGTGTAGGAGGAATACAATATCCGGGACACGCCATAGGATTAAAAGTATTTTTGCTGATTTTAGTCCCGTCACCTAGCTGCCAGTTATCATTTCGCCCACAAGATTTCACAAAACCGTCAAACTTTTGTACAAGAATATGGTTTTCTCCGGCAAAAACCCTCATATTGTCTGAAGAGGAATCTACCTGTGCAGGTGATGTAACACTTCCTCCGGTTGTGCCATTACCTAACTGTCCAAAGTTATTGCTTCCCCACGCCCAAAGTGTTCCGTCTGTCTTTGTTGCATAAGTGAAACCATTTCCGGCTGATATAGTCTGCCAGTTGGTTGCAGTTCCTATCTGTATCTGGGTACTTTTTGGAATTGTGGTTCCATCTCCAAGTTGGCCCCAGTTATTATAACCCCAGGCCCATAAAGTACCGTCCGTTCTGAGTCCTACTGAATGCTGGGCTCCGGTATCAATACTTTTCCAATAGCAGCAGTTCCAATTTGGGTTGGGATATTTTTGAGGTTGTGGTTCCGTCTCCCAGTTGCCCCCAGTTATTATATCCCCAGCCCCATAATGTTCCATCTGTTTTTATGGCTAATGTCTGATGGTTTGCAGCACGAATACTTTTCCAGTTAGTGGCCGTTCCGATTTGTGTAGGGATAGCGGTGGCATTTGTAGTCCCGTCTCCCAGCTGTCCATATCCGTTACGTCCCCATGTCCAAAGTGTTCCATCAGTTTTGAGTCCTACTGAATGCTCAATTCCACCGGCAAGACTTTGCCAGTCTGTTGCGGTTCCTATCTGAGTAGGAACTGTTTTGTCAACTAAAGTGCCGTCACCTAACTGACCAAATGCATTATCTCCCCAGGCCCACAATGTTCCGTCTGTCTTAATAGCGAGCGTATGCTTATAGCCAACATAAATGCTTTTCCAATTCTTTGCGGTTCCTACTTGTACAGGAACATATCTGTAAGACTTGGTTCCGTCTCCCAATTGCCCATCGGTGTTAACGCCCCATGCCCATAGTGTTCCGTCTGTTTTCAATCCTACCGAATGGTCTCCTCTTGTGATCAGAGTTTGCCAGCATCCGGTAAAAGGTGTAGCCTGTACATCAATCACATTTCCAAAAACAGGCCCCAAACACCCATATTGTCTTTGATACGGACATTAAATACATGCAAACCGTTAGCCGGCAGAGCAATTCCTGAATCAGTCAGCTGCTCAAAAGAGCTGTCAAAACTGGCGTCAGCAGCCAGTAAAACGGTTCCATTTCCTTCTCCCGGATCAGTATCCCAAAAATATTCCGCCTGAGAAATAGCTATTTGTGGAGATGCTGAAGTCTGCTGAATATTAATAACATTGGTAAAAACCGGGCCCCAAACTCCCATATTATCTTTGATCCGGATATTGAATTTATGCAACCCGCTACCCGGTGTGGAAACTCCTGTTTTACTGAGCTGTTCAATCACATTGTCGAAAGTTCCATCAACAGCCAGTACAGGGGTTCCGTTTCCTGTTCCCGGATCCGTGTCCCAAAAATATTCTGCCTGAGCAACAGCAATCACCATAGAAGACTGATTGGACTGAACATCAATGACATTGCTGAAAACCGGACCCCAAACTCCTGTATTGTCTTTGATCCGGATATTAAATTTGTGAAGACCTGTACCGGGTGTGGCAATTCCTGTTTTATTGAGCTGTTCAAAAACGCTGTCAAAATTTCCATCAGAAGCCAGCACTGGATTTCCGTTTCCTGTTCCCGGATCGGTATCCCAAAAATATTCTGCCTGAGCAACAGCAATCACCATAGAAGGCTGATCGGACTGAACATCAATGACATTGCTGAAAACAGGCCCCAAACTCCCATATTATCTTTGATACGGATATTGAATTTGTGAAGACCTGTACCTGGTGTGGCAACCCCGGTTTTAGTGAGTTGTTCAATCACATTGTCGAAAGTACCATCAACAGCCAGTACAGGGGTTCCGTTTCCTGTTCCCGGATCGGTATCCCAAAAATATTCAGCCTGGCTTATCAATACCTGTGCCGGGCACAGCATTGCCATAAGCAAAGCAATGATACTATAGATATAATTTTTCATAAGTTATATCATTAGGAATTACTTAGAAAAACCAGATGCGTTGATATTAAAAGTTCCGCTGGTGATGGATCTTGGAGTTGACAGATAGTTGACCCTAGGTCTGTTGCCATTGCTTGCCGGCCAATAATTATACCAGTTGTTGGATCCTCCGCCATTTCCGGCATCGTTCCTTGTTAAATCCAAATCTGTATATTTTATATCAGGATTTCCGGCATTTACATTCATCCCGGTTACAACATACGTTAAGGTATCGAATACCAGACTCATTGATCCGGAATTGTCACTTTGAGTCATGTTACCTTCTGTTACGAAAGTGTTGGTAAACACATTGTAGTTAGCAGCTATGCTGACACTATTGCTTTTATTTTGAATACAGGCATTGGTTCCTCCCACCACAAAAGAAGAAGCATTGTTCATAATGGCAATATTTCCCGGGTTTGTATTATTTGTCCCCAGGTTCACATAAAACGGAGCCGTATCTGCAGCAACAGGATTATAGACGGTATTGTTTATGATTTCGTTAGCGCTTCCCGGTTTAATATTATAAACATAAATCCCGGCGCAGAAATTATTGTTAAATTTAAAATTATAATTGGCTTGTGAATTGGATATAAACGAGTTGGATATATTACCATACACCTCAATGTCTGATCCTATAGGGCTGTTATCCTGTGTAGCTACCACAGCAATACTCTGGGCTTTATTGGCGGTACATCTTCCATGAGAGAACTTCAGGTTTCCACTGATTGTACAACCGGAAATGTTGGTTGTGAAATTGACTTTATCTGTTAAAACATTATGCAGGTCACAGTTTACAATATTAAGGAAAGTTCTTCCCGTACCTATTGGAAAAGTAGCCTCTACATTATAGCTGCCATAATTTCCTGAGCTCAGGTTACTGATCGTCACCGTTCTTCCTGTTGCCGGATTGATGCTCACATTTCCCTGAATGATATATTTTGTATAACTGGTTTCGGAAACAAGAGTCAGTGATTTGTTGATAATCAGATTTTCTATATAAGCCTCTCCGTTTGCTTTGGGCTGAATGATGATACGATCGCCATCTGAAGCCGCTGTAATTGCTGTATTTACGGTAGGATAAGCGCCGCCTGCTCCCCGTTTCTAACATATAAATCGGCTGCAAAAGCCATGGTACCTGATAAGCCTGTGAAGGCCATGATGAGTAGTTTCTTTTTCATAATAGTAAAAAATTAATGAGTTTAATGTGAATTATATTATTTGGTTTTTGAATAATCAGCTTACTTCCATTTTTTCATACATCCCTTTATTGTAAACAAAGGATTATGGTAAAAGGATTTATATCAATGAATAAAACATTGAGGTAAAAGTATTCTCGTGGACAATAGTAATGCCGCATCATAACTGACAGTATAAAGCTTCCCCAGACTTCAATAAAATCATTTTTCTCCCAGGATTGAAAATAAAATCCCGGCAGTAACTTTTCATACCGGATATTCTTTGCCTCTGATGGCCGGAAATCATCCGATACCCCTTATAATGTTCTATAAGACTGGTAGCTTTAAAGGAAATTTTGAGAATTACTGTTGTTAAATTACCGGAAACAATTTAGCTCCGAGGTATTTGTAAAGATAAATACTGTGTCGTATTGTTTGTTTTCATGGTTTAATGAGTTTTGAAGTTTGGTTTTTAGTTTTTAGTTTTTTATTGAAAACAACATAATCAGTGATAATGGTTTTATGTTGTTGATTGCAAAAGTATATTTTTATTATGGATCGTCAAATAGTGTTTGAAAAATAATAAGACTATCGTCTGACTTTTCTTCCAAAAGATAAAAAATCCTATTTTTTTAGAGATAATTTATTTAACATTGTAAAAAATACCATGAAAAACTCAAAACTGATTATAGCAGCTGCTGTGATGCTATTCTCAACAATGAATGTAACGGCACAAAAAAGAAACCGGCAGGTTCTGTAAAACGCCTGCCATTAGAAATGCCTAAAGATGCCCAGGTACAGGTAATGAACGGAGGTGATAAAGCCCTGAGTGATCTTTACAGCATCGGTGATCGGGTTGAACTTAAATTTGATGCCAGCTACCTGAATGCAGATATATATATTACTGAAGGCGGTACCCCAAAATTAATGTATAAAGCAAAATTTGATGAATCAGGTCTTGACGCAAAATTAAATGCAAAAATCAATACCTATAAAGTATACAGCTTAGACCGCAAAACCCTTTTATTTATTTACGAAACAGAAGCAACAGCCAGCAGCTTAATAAAAATGATCGCTTTATCGCCTGCAAAAACCTCAACCATTCTTGATTTTTCCCAGGTATTCGGACCTGATGAATATACTATCGGTAAATCAGAAACGTTTGAGAAGTTTCCTATTTTCTTGTATTATTCAGTATTTGATGCACCTAAAAAATAAGGGTAAAAAAATTGTAATTTCAGGTTCAAAGAAGCTGTTCAAAAATGGCAGTTTCTTTGAACTCTCTTCCTGATATGTAAAAATTATTAAAAATTCCTATGAAAAAAGATGAAATAGCCAGACAAAAGTTATTTGACGGACATGAAGAAAAATGCTTACAAGAAGTTTTTGAAATTAAAAATCTAAAAATAAAATTAACTGATTTCTACAATAGCCCGCTAACAGCTTTAAAAAAGGAAACAGATAATACCAATTTTGACATCCTCATTAAAGAGAGTAAATTCAATCTGATCAACAGTTTTACTGAAAAATATATTTCTGAAGATGGATTGGAAATTCATTACCTGAAAAACAATGACATGATCTTCCTGTTTTCATACGGAGAATATCAACCGGGAAGGTATATGCTTTTTTAGAAAGTATCTGGTATTACAACTTATCATGAAATGAAAATACATCTGTCCCGGCGCTCCATATCTCAATTAAGATCAGATCACCGTTCAGAAATGCTGCTATTTCCAGGAATTCATTTCATACTGCAACGCATTTATTCTCATGTCTCCTATCCTTCCTTCAAGAGCTTCAATACCTCTGTGCAGATAGTCTTCCTTCTCAGATACGCTTAATGTATAAAGGACATCAAATCCCAGTTTTGACCAGATAACCGGAACAGACAGCTGGATATTATCATCATGCTCGAACACATAATATTCCCATTCTTTTTTTTCAAGGATTTTTTTGTCATTTATCCTATCAATGATGACTTCCAGCCTGTTGGAGGGGATCCCTAAAAATCAAAAGTGATATAAAATTTTTCATTTCTGGGAACTCTGAATGAGATTCCTTTGAAAGATAAAATCAGTTCACTTTCCTCTTCAAAAATCCTTGCAGGTAACTCAAAGCGTTGCCTCTCATCGGGAAGCAGTATATTCTCAGGAGCCTGTTCAGCATTATATGCAGGTGATAAAAAGCTCTTTCGCAGGCTTGTATTTCCTCATCTTTTGTATTGAAGAGTCTAATGCCGTTTCTGGCCAATCTGCCGGTATCATTGGAAAAGTAAAACCTCCGTTCCCCTCCACTGTGGTTGGTTATTTCCAGACAGAGTATAAAACGGTTCGCTTCAAGATGATAGGAAATATCATGTTTCATATTTTTAGCATTCATTATAACCTTATTTTGCATTGTGAATTCAATAAAGGATAATATTGGGTTTCAAAGACACAGCATTACAACAGATAAATAGTTTTATGCGTCAGTATTTGTAAATGTACGCATTGCTGATGTAAAATAGAGCGACTATACATAATTTTACACCGTTGTCATTCTGAAGAAGGAAGAATCTCATATAAAGCCAGGTTCTTCATTTCACTGTTACATTAGGAATGGCAGAGTCATAATAATAAGATGGCAGCATTAATGTAAAATTGTATGTAATCCCCTAAAATAATTCATTTAAGAACAGGAAATAAAAGGTCTGCCGATCATTTTTAATAAAATCGTTTTAAAGCTTCCCTATTGAGTTACAATCCGAGGCGGATTAAAAAAATCAGAATAGAAAATGTTCTATTCTGATTGATATTGGTTAATAAGCCGATTCTTATCAGAACCTGTTATGAGTTTTCTGAAAAGGTCATATCGTTTTCAGTCACTACTTTTCATTATGATCTTTCACATAAACAGGGACACCTCCCACCCAGGTTTCCAGTACCGGAATGTTTCGCATTTTCATATATTGTGAAGACTGAGTCTGTAATGAAAGAGGATCCTGCTTCAGTATCACGAAGTCAGCAAAGAGACCTTTATCCAGTGAGCCTACCCACTTATCTGCATAGCATTGCCATGCTGCATCATAAGTAACAGCAGTTAAAGCCTGCTCCGGTGTAAGGCATTCAGCACTGTTTAAAACTTCAATATTTGCCGTATTCTTTTCCATAATCCGGGTAACCGATTGCTCCATCATTCTCAAAGGACCTAGCGGGCTTACCTCGATGTCACTATGAAGCGTAATTCTCATACCGGCGGCAAGTGTTGAGCCGCAAAGATCAAGCATTTGTGCCTTTTCACCGAATATGACATTCTTAAATGCGTATCCCCAGTAGCCTACGTGCCCGATAAGAAAACTTGGTGAAACTCCCATTTGCAGCATATTGGTAATTTGTCCTGCTGTGAGAAGTGAACAATGTTCTATACGGTTACGAAGCTCAGGACCTTTGTAGTGTGCAAGAGTACGCTGATAAGCATTGATGGCAAACGTTACCGCCTGATCACCGTTGGCATGAATCATGAGCGGCCAGCCTTTTTAGCTACTGCAGTATTGATTAACGTATTATAGCTAGGGGGAATCGTATGGGCGGGAATACCTGCCTGTGGAAAATTAAATACTCCTGTATTATTGGCAGGATTACAAAGATAAGGAGCACTCTGATACCCGGTAAGTCCTTGATTTGATCCGTCGGATACTATTTTAATATGCCCATGATATACAGGCTTATAGTCTTCAGGCTCTTTATAATGTCCCATCTGGTCTACCTCTTCCTGGCTGGAGCAGATATAAGCTCCTCCTGTTCTCACCCGCTCCTGATGAGTTGCAAAATATTGGGTTAAAAGATGTCCGAACCTTTATTCAATCCTGCATCATACATAAAGGTAACTCCTCTTGAATTGGCCAGTTTATAAAGTTCGGTAAGATAAATATTAATCCGCAGACTCATTTCTATGATCTGCAGTTTTACCACCTTCAGCGCAGGCATCATCTGTAAACCTTCCTGTAGCTGGCCATTTGTTTCTTTGATATAGTTCTCAACTGAATTGTATTGCTCCTTTACTTTTTCATTATGATTGAATACATACTCAAATGCCTTGGTATTGAGATAAAGTGTATGCATTGATGCACTCAGCACCATTACAGGTTTTTCAGCATTGATATTGTCAAGTACCGTATTGTTAATAGTTATCAGTTCTTTTTTCCATTTATTTCTTCAAAAGGCATTAATGATGGGTCAAGGCCTCTTCCTAAAATAACATTCCAGTCTTTAGAAGCTCCGTTGATTTTTGAACCGACAAAATCCAAATCGTATACCGGCCGTAAAACCTGTCCTTCAAAAGGGCTCACATCTACCCACTCATGCATCATTGCCGTAGGAATCATATGAACATGGGGTTCAATAAGCCCTGGGAGCAAAGTTTGACTCTGGGTTAATTCTTTTTATCAAATCCCGGATGATTCTCCTTCATATAGGTTTTCACATCATCTTTTTGCCTGTGATAACAACTTTACCATCGGCAATTCCAATGGCTTCAACCTTTTCTGTTGATCCACCAATCATAGGCCTGATATTATCTCCGCTGATCATCAGAGTTTGTGGTTTTTCGTGAGTCGCTTTTCCGGAAGCGGGGTTTATTTTCGCCAGATTTTCTGCACTGAAAAGTTCGTCTTTAAGAATTTTTAAAACTGGATTGTCGCAAGAGCAATGGGTGCATCCATGCGTGTGGTGGTGTAAATTTTTCATAGGAACAATTGGGTTTAGTGGATTTATGTTTAATTCTATTGATTATTTAAGGATGATGATCTTAATGCGCATGAAAAAACAAGTCTATTGCATATAAGACTTATGACATCACTAAAATTTAAAAGGAATATTTTTAGAATATTATTTCAAATTAAATATTTGATTATGAATAAATTTCATTTGTTTTCATGTTTTAGTTTATTTTATAAAATTAAGAAAAATATTCTCTCAAAATTCATTTTTTTCACCGAATGTTGATTAATTTTTTCTATCTGAAATTTTAACTCACGGTTGCAAAAGTTTATTTTTTAGTATTTGAAACCTTTTATTGTTCTTTTATAGTTAAAAAATGAAAAAGAAATCATCGTGATAATGAAGGACACCTTTCTGATTTATTTCTTTCAAAATAAGAGATTAAATATCATTTTCAGAGCCTTTAAATGACTAAATTAGCCATGAATTAAAATGCTTAAGGTTTTTATGAAAAATATATTCTGTCTATTGCTTCTTTCTGCTGTACAGCCTGTACTGGCACAAACTAAATTAGAAAAAGCAATCACCAATCTTGAGGATAATTACGAACAGGAAAAAGTATACTTACTTACCGATAAATCACAATATGCTGCGGGTGACAAAATCTGGTTTAAAAGCTTTGTATTTAACGGCTACAACCGTTCTCCTTTATCTACCACCCTATTTGTAGAATTGTACGGTTCTGATAAAAAGCTGATCGACTGGAAAACGGTACTACTGACCAATGGTGAAGGCAGCGGAGATTTTCAGCTGAAAGAAGATCTTCCTGAACAGGTTTATTTTGTAAGGGCTTACACGCCTTATATGACCAATTTTAGTGAAGATTTTCAGATCGTCAAAACAATTCCGGTCTATAACCCGTCTTCTTCAGAATCATTAGTGATCTCCAAAAGTTCCGACTGGTCTGCAAAAGCTTTTCCCGAAGGCGGAACTTTCATTACCGGCATCCCTACTAAGTTTGCCGTAAGGTTATCAAGCGAAAATTCTTTGCCGGAAAACTGGACCGGAAAAATAGTAGATGCCCAAAACCCCAATGTTTCTATCACTACGTTTAAATCTTTTGATAGAAATGTGGGAGCTTTACAATAACTCCTGCTTCCGGAAAAAAATACCAGGCTGTTATTCAGGACAATACAGGCAAAAGCAAAACGATAGATCTGCCGCAAGCTACAGACACCGGTCTCCATCTGGATGTGAACAGCTCTAAAGAAGGAATACATTATACTTTAAAAGAGCTAATCTGAAACAGCAGCTTCAGAATTATAAAATTGTAGGAACCATCAACAATCATCTTGCCTACAAAGCCAACATCAAACAGCTTACCAACGAAGCGTCCAGTCTTATTCCTGTGAAAGTAAGCAATGGTGCTAACGGTATTTTACAATTAGCCATTTTTGATGATCAGGATAATCTGGTAGCGCAAAGACTGTGTTTTATAAAACCCGATGATTTAAAAATTGAAAAAGCAGAAATTATAGGCCAGAGTATAAAACCTACACCTAGATCTTTCAACAGTATAGATCTTTCCCCGAGTCTTATTTTAAAAATTATACCGTAGTGGTAAGTGAAGATGACGGAAGCAATAAGCCAGAGGAAGAGAATATCCTGAGCGGGCTCTGGTTAACTGGAGATTTTACCACAAAAATAGACCGTCCGGCACAATATTTTTCTAAAAATACCAATATTGAAGCGCTGGACGCCCTGCTTATTTCTGAAAGCTGGAAGAGATTTGACTGGAATTCTGTGCTCAGCGGGGCAGCCCCAACTATAAAAACCGAATCTCCCAAGTTTCTTTCTTACAGGGTAAAGCCTATTAAAAATAATGCCCTGCTCATCAACACCAATGTCAATTTATTGTTGAAGTTAGGTAAGAATGAACCTGCTTTCAATCAGTTTAAAACCGATCAGAACGGATACATCTATTTAAACAACCTCGCAATGATGAGTCTTTGGAAGTTTCAGTATTTGTTAATTCAGAAACCAATAAAGAAACCAATGCCGGTAATCTCTTCGTTACGATAGAACCATTGGTGAATCCCACACCATTTACAGGCAATTTGCCCGGTACAGATTATAAACTGGTAAAAGCCAGTGGAAGCAAAACGGTGCCTGCAACAATTTCCAAAGCTATCAACACTCAAAAAAACATAAAAAAGCAGAGGGTGCCGATATACAGATTGAACAGGTGAAGTTAACCGGGAAAAAGAAAGATCCAAAAGCAGAACTGGATAAGGAGCTATCCACCGGAATGTTCAGTTCCGGCAATTCTACTGTATTTGACTTCGTGAATGAGGACCAGCATGTATCGGATCTTCCAATATATTGGACTGGCTTCAGGAAGGGCTGCCGGATTATCCTTCCAAAGAAACAATTCGGGGTAAATGTACCTTATATCCGGGGAAAACAGGCTAAACTCTATCTGGATGAGGTACTTACCGACCCTTCGATGATTGCCAATCTCCCTGTGATTAATATTGCTATGGTAAAAATTATCAAAGGATCAGGATTAATAGGTGATGCAGTAGCTGTCTATACATTAAAAGGAGATATGAAATCTAAAAATAGGGAAAAACCGACTCAGAATACCAATAATTCATCTGTTATAAAAGGCTATGACAGACCTTCGGAATTCATTGTTGAAATGATAGATGACGATTCTCCGGCGAAAATTGAAAGTGACACCCGGGAAACCCTGTACTGGAATCCTAATTTATTTGACAGTGATTATGTTCCGCCAAGAATTAAATTCTTCAACAATGACAGTGCAAAGCAATATAAGGTGAAAATCATAAGTTTCGATGAAGATGATCATATTCTTTATCAGAATGAGATTTTCAAATAATATTTTTTCTCCATAACAAAGCCTTTCAGAAAAACTGAGAGGCTTTGTTATTTTTTTATGTATCTATCCGATTTAAAAAGAAATAGATTCACTCCTTCACATTGTCTGGTTTCAGAATATAATATCTTTGATCAAACGATCTGTTCCGGATTAATGTATTCTGGAATTTGAAAATATTTTAAAATCATCTTATAGTTATCCTGTGCAGTCAGGCAAGTATCTAACAGATACCCTCTGATATTTTTCCATTCTTGTAATCCTCTGTAATAGAAAAGCTTTAACTCCTCATCAATGATAAAAGGAACAACATTATTAGCTAAACATTCCTTGAACATAATCAGCCTTCCTACACGTCCGTTTCTATCCTGAAAAGGGTGTATGATCTCAAAATTGTAATGAAATTCAATAATGTCTTCAATTGTTTTGTTTTTAATAATATTGTAGTCACGCAGGATCTCTTGCATTCTGTTTTTTACCTCATGAGGAGCTGTAGTTTCATTTCCTCCTACTTCATTGGGAAGCTTCTTATATTCACCCACATTAAACCAGTCTTTTGCACTATCCGATGTCCCGGATTTTAATAAAAGATGTAATTCTCTAATCAATGACTCTGTTAATTTCGATTTTGCTTTATCAATGATCATATCAATAGCTCTAAAATGGTTAGCAGTTTCGATAATATCATCAACATTAATACTTTCTTTAGACGCTCCAATGGTATTTGTTTCAAAAATAAATCTTGTCTGATCATGAGATAACTTACTTCCTTCAATTCTGTTAGAATTATAGGTTAATTCAATTTGAGTCTTATGATAAATACCACCTTTAAGTTTCATATCCTTTTCTTCCTTTAGTTTGTTCAACAAAGGGTTATTGCTAAATTTCTTTTTGTTCTCCTTCATAGGAGGTAATGCATCTTCCGGAATATTCCAGGTTTTACCAGTTAAAAAGTACCTTTTAGCACTCCTTTAGCACAGTAATTCCTTACTGTCCTTTGAGGGATATTCCATTTCTTAGAAAACTCGGCTACTGATATATAATTCATAAATAGAAACGCCGCTACCGGCAAAAAAAAGATTATTCAACTAAGTAAATATAGCAATTTTTGCCGATAAAGGCAATATAATACGATCTTAAATGTTAAATTACCATCATACAATTCATTTAGAAAATCATTTTTTATTCATCAGCCGGCCACCACTTTATACGTTCAGTTCCTGGAGATCAATTAAGTTTTTTTAAAGTAAATAATGATATTCACATTTGCGTTGAAAATTTTGATACATTCATATCAGAAAATAAATTATGAAAAAATCTCTTCCTATTGTCCTGTTTTTTCATTCAGCAACAATCGGTTTGTATGCACAACAAACGGTTCATAAGAATAATTACACTTTCGAAATACAAAATACAGAGGGAGATCTGAATAAAGACCAACTCAAAGACAAAATAGTGATAGAAATGGATGTAAAGGATGAAACCAGGCCGCTGAGGGTACAAATATTCCTCTCGCAGCCTGATAAAAAGCTACAGCTTGCAGTTTCTTCCACCCAACTCATTGAAAGTGAATATCCGATTGATAAAAAGGAAAACATAATGGTAATCCTCTCCCGATGTTTATCATTGAGGAAGGCAACTTAAAAATGCTTACTGATATTAACGACCGGAAAAGCTGCTATGAATTCAGATATCATCAAAATAATTTCGAACTGATTAAAATTTCCCGGGTATATTGGAACGGAAAAAATACAACCTTTGAAACTGAAATCGATTTATTGGCACAGACTCAGTTAAATTTTGAGCAGGAATTAGGCTCAGATGAGATCTTCAATAAAAGGACAAAAAGATCAGAATCACTCCATTACCCAAAATTCAGGATCTGAGTTTTTCCGATTTGGAAAAATATTAAAACCTGTAGGACAACAAAAGCCTCCCGTATCACAGGGGAGGCAGAAAGTGTAAATTTTAGAAATATGAATTTTTCAAGTTTCCAAATATAATACAGGTGCTATTAAATATTTATGATCCTGATCACAAAAGAATCCTAGGAAACCGGGGAGAAAATTGTATTTATCTACTACAGATTAAATATAGAATCATGCTACGGAAAACCGTAAGGGTTGCTTTTGAATTGTTGTTATCTTCGAATAAATAAATTTTATAACATGAACCTACAACAATTGCAACAATTAAGAGATTCTATTCAAAAATATCGGAATAATCCTGCATTAAATAATGCCGAAGAACATGTCACACACATGCAGAAAAGTAATAGCCAGGAATACAATTTAATTAATGGAAGCTTTGTTTTAACCGAAATCAATAATAGCAGGCAAGCTTCTGAAGATCTATTAATTCAATTTGAGGACTTAATTACTCAACTAGAAAATATTTTGAAACAAAATCCGTAAAACAAAATCCCTCTTTTTATTAAACGAGGGTTTTTATTTCGCAAAAAACAGATCAGCTTCCGCCTTTCTTCTTCTGATCAGTCCATTTAAGGTTTTTCCGCCGGCGGTAATGTATTTCTTTGTAAACCAGTTCCGGATCTCTGCCTCACCTGCTTTTTTATTGATCAAAGAAAATAAACCGTCTGATCCTCCGGTATTATAAGTGTGTGATACAAGAGCGTCAAACTGATTCTGGGTCAGTGGTATTTTCACTTTGGCATTCACTATTTTTTCATAAGTGGGTAAAACAGCGGAGAATAATTCTACTCCTTTTTCCCTGGTGATGGCAGGATCTTTCATGGTTACTTTCTTTCCGCCCGGATAATAGGTGTTTCCATATCCGATTGTGGGAATTCCTGCTGAGTCCAGATAAGGATGGGCACTGAAGCCTTCAAATGATATGATCAGATTGATTCCTTTTTGTGATGTTTTCATTTCTTAAAATATGTATAGGTGAAAAAGAGAAGGATTAAAGTAATTCCCATGATGGTAATAAAAACCCAGGCTGCAGCATCCAATCCGTTCAGTTTTATATTTTTTGTTTCTTCAGAGATTTTAGCATCCACTTCTTTGATGGTTTCTTTGGAAACAGATTGCTGAGCAGAATCCTGAATCATGTTTACAGATTCGTCTTTTTAATTTCTGCTTTCTGTAGTCGCCTTTTGTGTAACGGTTACTGATTGAATATTCCGCAGTTCCTTTGATAGAAATACTTTGAACGGTGTCGCTGCCTACCACCTGATGAAAAGTAAATGGATTGGATACATCGGATTTTCCCTGTATGAACAGATCCCCGGATATTTCATCCTTATTTTCCGATACCAATACCTCATCAGTTTTACTCTCAACCGACTGTATGTTCCGGAAGCCTGAAGAATCAACTTCTACTTTTTCCTTTTCTTTTGTATTTTCTTTGTATGTGGTGGTAATTTTATGTTTACTCCGGCAACCCATCATGAGACTGCTGAATACTATTAATAACAGAATTTTTGCTTTCATCGGTTTATTTTTGAGATTGAAGAATGATCAGATTGTACAGGAAAGGAAAGTTAAAAGTTGATCATACCTTCAGACTTTCCTTCTCCTGCTTCAACCATTTATATATTTGCTTGTTTTTACAACAGACGCTGCAAGAAACAGGGTTTGAATCTGAGCAGTTACATGAATATTTTATCTTCTTTTACAAATTCTTTTTGATGCTTTCGAGTAGCATATCCGGATTTACTTTGTAACCAGGGTCTTTAGATGCAATTGTTTTTAAGCTGACATCCTGAATGATATTCATGATATTGGAACCTGTGAGCTCGTATCGTTTCGCAATCTGGTCCAAATCAATATTTTCAAGTTGCAATTGTTCCGGGAGATTTTGCTGCCAGATACGCAGACGCTCTTCATGCTTTGGATTATTGAATTGTATGCAGCTATGAAAGCGTCGCGTAAAGGCTTTATCCATATTATTTTTAAAATTGGAGGCCAGAATGATGAGTCCTGAGAATGTTTCTATCCGTTGCAGCAGATAAGAAACTTCCTGATTGGCATATTTGTCATGGGCATCTTTTACAGAGGTTCGTTTTCCGAAGATTGCATCTGCCTCATCAAAAAATAAAATCCAGTTTTTATTTTCTGCTTTGTCAAATAGTTTGGCCAGTTGTTTTTCTGTTTCGCCAATGTATTTGGAGATCAGCATAGAGACATCCACTCTGAAAACAGGTCGTTTGGTATATTTCCCTAAAGGCTGGCTGCAAGAGTTTTCCGGTTCCCGGTTCCCCATAAAACAATACTCTAAAGCCCGGCTTAAGTTTTTTCTGCATGCCCCAGTCTTCCATAAGAATATGGCTGCTGTTGTACCATGCTTCAATACTCTGAAGCTCATCTAATGTGGCCTGGGGAAGGATTAAATCTGACCACGCTCTACCAGTCTGTATCTGCTCTGCCGGAAAGTCGTTGCTCATTTTCGGTAATAATTCCAATCCAAAGATGATCTTATTAAAAGCTTCGTGATGAACATTGATCTGGCTGTTGACTGATGTATGCTCGTGGGCTGATAAAACAAGAATATCTTCTTTTATCAGAACCGAATCCGGACTGAGATGATTCAATGCTGCCAATCGTTCTGAGATGCTGTCACCTCCTAAAATATACTGCACAGCCTGAATGGTTGGATTAAAGAGCCTACCGTTATCACTGGTTGAACAAAAATCAAACAGCTCATTACCGGGAAACTCCAGATAAAGGCGTTTGAGCAATAACGGGTCTAATCTTGGCATCAAAGCCATTAAAAGAACAACAACTTCATGATGGGTAAGCCCTTTCTCTGAAATATAGTTTCCTAATTGAAAGCCTTCATGGTCATTAGTATTAAATTCAGGGGCTCCTATATTAAAATCTTCCGAAGAATTGTTGATACGCCATGTAATAACCTCTTCTAAATGAGTGAATAGTTTTTGTAATTGTTTCGCCTCCATTGATTTTTTAGTCTTTTTTATTTTGGAAATAGTTTATACCGTATCTTAAAGACAGGTTTATTGTATTTTGTAATTTGTTTAAAGAAACCTCAGCCGGAAAGTGGATCACGTTTGGATTTGCCATAGCAATTGATTGGGGAAGTCATCCCTTCACCAGAGTCTTTGTTTTAAAGAATTGATCTAAGTTTGAAAAGAGAGCAGCAGATCTGCGGGGCCTGCCATCCTATTCCTGGTATAGCTGATTTCCGGGCTCCAATCGGCTGATGGTTTAGAGTTCAAAATTGATATTTTTTCAGTTGATATGAAAGTTTTTCACCTTCCCTGTCCTGTAGTTGCAGCAGATCTTATTTTTGGTTTTCAATGATTATATTATGTTTTTAAAGTTAGAAACTCATTTTTTTATAAAGAGTTTCTGCTTTTCTATTCTGTGGCTGAGGTATTGGTACAAATTTTTAAGATTTCACCTTTTATTGTTCAGCGATATAGTAATCACATTCGATTCTGATATTACGGCATCTATCTGCATTACCTCCCGGAATATTCACATTTTTGAACCCTGGATTCAGCCAATTAGTCGCTAAAAGCTCTCCTGTATCATCATTATACAGCCTGCATTCAATACGTTTATCATATCCTGTAAGGTCAGCCTTAAAATTAAAGGTCAGGTAATCTCCTAAATTATAATGCTCAGTAACAATGTTTTGATCTGTATATTCGTGAGACCAGTAGCCTGCATATATCATATACTCAACAGAGACTGATGTCTTATTAACCAACCTGATATTTGTATTAATAATTTCTGCTTTTTCTCTTACGCTAACTTTTTGTATTTCTATCGTAAGCCACTTCCTCTTAAGTGCTCCCATCTCAAAACCATCAGGAATTGTAGGGAGGTTATTTCCAAAAAGCCTTGACAGCATGTAGGTATAATCTCCATCTGTCTGGTAACGGAAATAATAGTATTCATTTTCGCCTAAGTTTTTCGCTGAAAATTCTTTTGTTGTAATGGTATAAGGTGGCTTACCATAAAAATATTGCCTTATGACGTCTGAATTATTTAATCCCACATCAATGATCTGATCTTCTTCATCCTGTGATCTCACAACGATTGGAAAATATTCTTCTGCAGGAATATAATTTATATAGGCAAGAAACCCGTTCCTTATGGTATTCAAAGTATTGGCAAGCGTTATTGTTTCCTTAGTGGTAAGGCCGTCCTGCTTATGTTTTAAAGAATCTATCAAATCCGAAAATTGATTCTGCGTCGGATATTTTCCGGTTTCAAAATAGGTTTTGAGCTGGTCTCTGGTAATTAGTTTATGTTCGTCCATAATGCTTATTGATTATGCTTCTCGGCATAATTATTTTTGGTTTTCAATGGTTATTTATATGATATTTTTTAAGTTCAGCGCCATCTTTATCGGAAAAATTTTCTGTTCTTTCTAATGGGCTGGTGCAGTAATTTTTGTTTCTAAGAATTGGGGAATTTCAACAATCTTTTATTTCAGGAATTTTAAATCTTTTAAAGTAGTTGTCTTTCAGATACTTTTTAATGGATATAATCACATTCGATTCTTATATTTCTGATTCCTTTTATTTCATTCCCGCCAATCATCTCATAGTTTTGCCCCGCTTCCAAATTTACTGTCGTTAAGAGTCTGTTATGATCTGTATCATAGATATTGCATGCTACAGGCCGTTCTATTCCCCGAAGGTCAGCTTTGAAATAAAGATTTAAAGAATCCCATGCATCATAATGATCTGTAACAATGTCTTCCAAGGTAAAAGGATGTCCCCAGTAATTTGCCTGTACGCCGTATTGAACAGGTAACGGGGTTTTATTAAAAACTTAATTGCTGTATTGACAATGTTCAGTTTTTGCCCCATATCTTGTCTGTATATTTGTAGCATCAGTCTTTTACCTTTCAGTATACCAAATACAAATCCCTCAGGAATCTTTGGCAGTGAATTCCCGATCAATCTGGCAACTGTAGAACTGTCTTCCAGACCGAACGATATATGATAGTATTCGGTTTCCCCAAACCTTCTGCGGGGAGTTCTTTTGCTTTAATGAGGTAAGGTGCTTTCCCAAAGAAATATTGTTTTTTATCATTATAGGAGAAATCTTCTATGATGAGTTCCTGGTCTTCTTCATCCGCCGAGCTTATGGTGAACTGAAACCTTGCACCGTTAAGATTGGATGTGTGATAGGATACATAGGCGTTATTGATAAATACCCAGTTCAAACTATTGGCAATGATTACCGCATCTTTATTGGTAACGAGATCTTCTTTGAGTTTAAATGAATCTATCAGATTAGAAAATTGGTTTTGTGTAGGATGTTTTCCGGTTTCAAAATAGGTTTTCAGCTCTTCTCTTTTGTCTAATTTATTTTCTTCCATATTCTTTACGGTTTATTTTTTAATTTTTATTTTTTAGTTCAATGAAATGGATGTCTGTTTTAAAAATTGAAACTTATTTTTGTATTCCCGTGAACATTTTTTAATCTCCATCTGGCAGGTATAGTAACCTTTATTGGTTTAAACAGGATAATGTGATCCTTCAATTTCAATGTCAAAATTCATTCTTTTTTTTGCTTCGGGAAAGTTTTTGGACATCACGATTCTGTAGTTGCAGCAACGTTTTATTTCAGGAAATGAACGATGGGCTGTACAAATTTCAATGCCCAAAATTCATATTTTTTTGTTCCTGTGAAAGTTTTTAGACTTCACTATTCTGTAGTTGCAGTGCTTCTATTTTCCGGAATAATCAGAACCATCAGAGCTCATCTGCCTGTTGGATAAAAAAAAGGCCCGGATTATACAATCCAAGCCTTTTACTATATGTTTTAACAGTTAGTTTCTTTTCCGTAAAGCAGATGATCAGTCCATTTTAAAGAAGAAATATACGACTGCTGCCCATTCTTTTTCACATCCCTGGCATAGCCAATAGTGGAATGACTGCTGTTTTCTACCGTACCGTCATCTTTGATGTAACCAATGGTGGAATGACTGCTGTTTTCTACCGTACCGTCATTTTTCACATACCCAACTGTAGAACGGCTTTTATCTTCGATCGTTCCGTCACTTTTGATATAACCAATAGTGCTGTGGCTTTTATTTTCGATAGTACCATCACTTTTAATATATCCCACTGTAGAATGGCTGCTGTTTTCTATGGTTCCGTCGCTTTTAATATATCCTTTGGTACTGTGACTTCCGGATTCTATAGTCTGTGCAGTTGCAAAAGAAATGCTGAAGAGAAGGGAGCTAAGGAATAGTATTTTTTTCATGTTTAAGATTTTAATGGGTTATTAATTTTAATTTATTCAAGATTCAAAAGTATTGATTATTCTTTTATAAAGATAAAAACTTGTAGATAAAATGATTGAATATGAAAACCACAAAAAGGATTCCTGCATTAACAGTGATGATATATCATTAAATCTGAATTTATTTTTCTGAAAATCAAATTTTATGAATCGATAGAAAAAGTAAACTTTAAAATTTACGGAAGGATTCGTGTGGCAGCAAGAAAATATTTTATTTTAATGATAACAAGAAAGCCGTTTTATCAGATAATAAAAACGGCTTTCTTTAAAATTATATCAAATTGTAAAATATGCTAAATGCTTTTTCAGCTTCTTCTATATTATATACAATTCTACTATCTTCGCTTATTAAAGGACTAAAAATATCTTTGTACTTGTTAAAAGAATCTTTGTCATAATGAACAATAACCGGAAACAACTGACTTGCCTGATAGTATCTTTTATTTTCTAAGGCAGCCTGTATTGCCTGTTCTGTTTCTTTTAAAAGCGGTCTGCAATTCTTCTTTAAGAGAAAATCTTTCAGGTTGGATTCAAAAAATTTATCACCATATATATTCAAAAATGTTTAATATACGGATAAAGCTCCTGTTCGGTCTTTCCATTAAATGTAGCAATATATAAGGCGTTTGTAATGACATCATATACATTGTCTTCATTATGGAGTCTATGGGGCTCAAAATTTTCTTTTTCATCCCATTTTTCAGAAATGAACCGATCAAGTTGTTCAAATCCTTCCGGTATTGCCCAGGCCAATAAAATAAGCATAGCCTGATAAGCAATATATGGGTCGTCATTGTGAAGAAGCAATTTTAATTGTTCAACTCTGTCCGGATCAATATTTTCAAGGAGTTGTACTTCCTTTAAATCATATCCTTCGTTTCCTTCTTCGTTATAGTGATAAAGGAGTTCGTGTATTGGGTTATTCATTTGATTATTAATTACTTTTAAAACGTTAGTATGAGAACAATTGAGTCATTAAATATTTTTTATCAAATATCAGAAACTCAATCTTCCATACGAATTACATTACCATTTTTATCTCTTATTCTTTCTAAATATGATAAATCCTGATCCGATAAATATGGAGAGTTAATAATTCGATTTTTTAGGAATCCAGGCAATTTATATTCTTTTTCTAAATCATCTATAAATTGGGGGATCAATTGATCTTCCATATCTACATCAAAAGTTGATATTTTTTCTTTTTCATTTTTATATAACTCAAAATCTTCTTTTGAAATAAAGAAAACAACAATATCTTGAATTTTTTCAGCATCCTCAATGTGAAAGCATTCTGCTATGAATTCTTTATTTAATATTTTTGTTTCTCCTTTCCATTTATCTGAGGGGTCACTACATATTTGGATTCTAAAAGAAATATTTTTTTAAACCCTGAGTTGTAGAATCATCATATTCAAAATCAAACGGCCATTTTTCATCTATCCGATCTATTTCAGGGATAAACTTAATATATATTCCTAATCTGGAATTCATAATGACATCAAAAATATCAGCTACTAAATCTTCCGAATATAGATCATTATCTACTTCCTCTAAGAAACTGATATTAAAATTATATTTTGGTATTAAGTGCATAATTAATATGTATATAAATTTTGTAATCTTTTTATATCGTCATAAATATATCCAAGCCTTTCTTTCATTGAATTATTTACTCTCATTTGTTTTAAATGATTATTGGTTTCTACTATCATACTTGATCTATATTTGTTTCCGAAAAATTCTGCTCCATGCCGGGCTTGGGTAATCACTTTATTAGGAACTTTTATCCCTGCCTTTTGCATGTCCAGAATTCTTTCCAGATCCTTCAGCCTGTTATGATACTCTATAGCATTCCAATATCTAACTTCACCCAATGATTTAGAGACTCTGCCTACAACCTTATCCGTAGCTAAATTTATTCCCTGTGATCTTAGTTTTTCAACTTGTACAACATGCCCATGTTCATGTAACATCGTGTTATAATCCATACCTTTGATCAAAGTTACTTCTTTATCGAAACCTGAGAATTCTCTACCTCTTAAATACATTTTTTTAACCTTAACTTGCGGGTCAATTATTATCCTGGCGAAGTCTTGTTCTACAATAGTGACTTTGTATCCCAATTCTTCCATTTCACGTACTAAATTATTAAAATTAGGATGTAATTCCATCTGAACTGTACCCGTAGCAATAGTTTGCTCTGTTGCAGCTAATCCAGGTTTTGGGCCATAATTAGTATCTCTCCAATGACTACTTTCATTTATCCATTGCGCTTCCTGACTAGCTAGTGGCCCCAAACTTTCATCAAATGTACGGTTTTGTGATGAGTTAATTTTGTCATTTTGGGCTTTACTTTTCAGTCCATTAGATTCTTTATTTCCAAATGAAGGAGTGTCTTCTTTTGGCAAAATATGTCCAGACATCTTATTTTTAGTAGACTTCACATTAAAATATTCAGCCGGAATTTCACCTTTAATTAAAATCTCTTTGTCTCTTACGCTGTTGTTAAGATCTCTTACTGCATCATCTACTCTTTTCTGATTTTTAGGTGTTGGATTCTCTTCTAATCTTTTCATCGCCTGATCTATTTTGGCCTGTAATTCAGCTTGTACTTTTTCCGGTCTTAATACCTCTACCTCACTTATTTTACCTGCAGCAATATCAGCTTCCAGCCTTTTGATATCTACTTCAATCACATTGTCACCATAGGTTTTACCTATGCCAGGACCTTCATCCGAGAATGATGTATAAGGGCTTTTACTTTTCATAGGTTCACTTCCTCTTACGTGATCAGAAACAGTAGCACTTCCGTTTTTGTCTGCGGGAGTTAAATTTCCTTCTTCATTAATGTGAGATTTTATCCTTCCTTCTTTTGAACCTGCAGGAGAATAAGGTCTGTTATCCTGTCTGAATATGCTTTCTTCATATAGGTTTTCCTGCACCGGAGCTGATGTCACATTCTCTTCCTTAATATTGAATTCTGCACTGTTTTTTCATTTCTTACAGGCTGTTCATGCATTCTGTCAGGAACCGTCTGCTCTTCAAAAGGAAGTTGATTCATGTTGCGACTTGGCGGCGTTGCAGTCTTTTTCCTGAAAGGTTCTACCACCCATTCCTGTGCTTTTTATAAGCTGCCTGAAAACGTTGAGACGCTTTGATCCATGTCTCTTTTTGAAAACAGATGTGATTCTTCTAGGGATAGAAACAATTTGTGCTTTTACACCATTTCTTGCGGTAATGAACATTCGCTTACCAAAAGTTTTCGGATTTCTTTTTCCCAGATCTTTTATGGATGCTCCGCCTTTTTTAGAGGCTTTACCTCCTATCATTGCCAGAATAGCCATACCTGAATTAGCAATATCACTTTTTAATTCACCAGAATTTTTGAATAAAACGTCAGCCGTTTTTGCCGTATGTACATCATAAATATTTTTAATTCCGTTGAGTATATTCAATCCTAATGTGATGGCACCAATCCAGAATGTTATGGTTCCCATTGTTATGGTAGCTGCTCCCAGCCAGGCAGCTAATGGCGCCAGACCACCCAGAGTGAAAATTGATCCTACAGCGGCGGCTAGTGTTAAAACACCTAATATCCCTGTAATGACACCGGCTATGATAAGTACTTTATTGGCTATTCCGGCAGCTTTCTGCAGAATCATCCCTACCGGATCCTGCGAGAATCCTTTCCAGCTTGTCAAATCGTCCCAAATACCACTGATAGAGCCTGAAATAGCTTCATACCAAGCTTTAGGGCTAAAGATGGATTCAATAAATTTCCCTACATCGGTCCAGCTGATGTTTGTAATATCATTCCAAATATCTGAAAACGCAATAAAATAGACATCCACAGTCTTTTTAGCCCCGTAATTCTGTTCAGATTTTTGGTCACCAAGTTTAATGGTTTTTGTAAAGCATCTTTACGCTTGTTGTTAAAGACCTCTATTTGAGAATTTCTGATACTTTCAACATTCTGACTGATCAAGCTTTGATGTTCTGATTGATCACTATCATAATTAGCATTTACTTCTTCAAATTTATCTCTTAATAAATTCCGTTGGCCTGGGCTTAATTGTCTTAGGAAAACTATTTGCTCATCTTCTGTTTTTAATTGGGTAAAGTCAACTAATAAACGCTCTGCCTCATTCAGTTCTTTAGGTGTTTGCTGAATTTTGTCTTTTTCTTTTTGTATTAAACTATTTCGCCCTTCAACAGTGGCCATATTGGCATAATACGCATTTTGAGTTTTTATGATCTCATGTTCAATAACATACGAGTCTAATAACAATGCATTGGCTTCCTGGTTTAATTTCTTGCTTTCTGATTCTGTCTGTTTTAGTTTTGGGGTAAGTTTTCCCAGCTCCTTTTTGGCTTCTATGTTCTTTTTGGTATCTGCCGCCAGTTTAGCTTTTGATTTTTGTATCGAGGCTCTGGAAGAGGTTATTTCGCTCTTTATTCTTGTATTCTTTCCTTTAGCCTGTTGCGCTTCCTGAGATAATTTCCGGGTTGTATTTCCTGCCTGGGATACTGCCTGATTTATGGTACCGGCATTGGTATTTAATTCACTTAATTTTTGGTAAGTTTTCCGGAATCGGCATTTTTGGATCCTGGTGTTTTTGTGATCCACCCAGTAAACTTTTAGCTTCTTTATCTAAATCGCTTGCTTTGGTCTTATTTTTATCATATTCCTGCTGGTATATTCCTACCTCCTGTTCTACCTTTTGCTGTCTTTTTAATGAGGTATCCAGCCCCTTTTCCAGTTTATGGATCAGAGCTTCTTTACGGTCTATGCTATCTTCTGATTTCTGCAAATCATCATCTGACTTCTGAATTTCTCTTTCAACCTCTTTAATTTTATTTTTCAGTGTTTTAGCGGCTTCATTTTGAGATTTTACCTGGTTCCTGGCTTCTACTCCCTGATCCCTAAACTCCTGTGCAGCCGCAACAAGCCCCACTATATTGATGGTAGTTTGTGCATCCGGAGCTATTTCAGCCTGCTCGCTATCAACAGCCTTATCCATTCTTGGAGTAACAACGGATTGTATTTCATCCGGTATGGCAATTTTGTTTCCTCTTCTCCTTTAGTTTTTGAATTTAATTTTTTGTTGACAGTTTTTTTGCCTTCTGCAGCCTTTTCTGAGCGGGGTTTTTCATTTTTATTTGCAACCTTTTTAGGGCTATTGCTATTAACTTCGGATGAGATGGGTTTAATTGGGGCAGTTTTAATCTCAACTGCTTTCTCTTTTGGCTTCTCCTCTATAACAGGTTTTGATGCTTCAGATTTGCTGTCAGTCTTTTGTAAAGTCTCTTTTTCTCTCTCCCTTGTTGTTTTTACAGGATCTTCCTGATTTTTTACTATTTGATGAGCAACAGCCGGTTTCTGAACTGTTTTGGTCTGATAAGTTCCGGATTTAAGATCATGGTAATCCCGTGCCTGATTGGGGCTTAGGGTCATCATATAGTTTTTTCAATTTTTTTGGTATCCGGATGGTTGATATCTCCGGTTGCTGACAAACTCTCCTGAAGTTTGCCATACATGATTTCCGAGCCCTTCCCATGAATTGTTTGAGAGCTATGAGCAGAGGCCATGATATTATTAAGACCGATCCGGTTGCTTTCAGGGTTTGCTGATCCAGCCCTATCAGTCGAGTTCTCAGACTTTTTGTCTGTACACTGATCTCTTCTACTCCAGGCAGAGAGGCAATCACCTGTTCTTTCGGCTTGGGCTTTTGGCCTGGGCTAAGGTGGGCTTTGCTGTTTTTGTCTACAGTTGCTGCTTTCATTAACTTAATTTTTTAATTTCACATTGTTTGGAAGGCATACAAAGCGCAACTGTATAGAGTGCGCTTTACATACCTGTTGGTCTGCAGAACAAGACCGTGAATAGTGGATTCTGAATTTGAGTAACCTAGAAGTGACGGCCAGCCTGTGATGAGAAACACGTAATGCCGGGTCACTTCTAGTTTTTGCTCACTTGTTTACTTCGTTTTCTGGTTTTTAACTTTTTTGAATGATGGATCGTATGCTGCACTGACTGAAGCATACGGATAAGTCAGCTCCATCCTCTAAATTCATTGATTATTCCACATTTTCCTTAGCTATTTTCCTATTTTCAAAAAGGGTTACAGCTATTGTTTTCATATCTTTTTAATTGCTTGGTTATTGGTTGATATCCTCTTTTTTTTCTTCTTCTTCTTCGGCAGGTAGTCTGCCTGAGCCGGTTCCATATCGGTTTTCTATTAAAAGGTTCACTGCTTTATCAATCCAGTTTGGGAGATTGTTAGTGATCATTTTCAGGAATTTATCATACCCGTACCCCAGTACAAAGAGTACTCCTGTTGAATACCATTTGTCATGCAGCTCGGCTCTGTTCATTAGATAACTCATTGTAAAACCTACGATGACTACAATTACCAATGTGATAAAGTGTTCCCAGGGTTGTTTTTTTTTTTTTTGTATGGAGACCAGCACCCTTAACAATCCTCCTGAAAATGCTATTGCAGTTCCGATTAACAGGGCTTTTATACTATCCAGATTCATTCTTTGCTATATATTATTTATTAAAATTTTTGATTTTATTACAGTTTCTATGAAGTTTCATTATTCCTGATCCAGCATATACATTGCATCTAAAAACCTTTTGCTTTTCCGGATGTTTCCATTTTCATTCAGATAGGCCAGTTCTTCAATAAGATCATTGATATCTCTGCGGGGTTTTTGCAGTTTCTCTTTATCTTTTTCTTTTTTTTCTTTTCTTTCTTTTTCATGGTTTCTAAAGTTTTTAATAGTCAGTTGTTTTTAATTTTTTGAAATTGTTTTTCTCATCATTCAGGTTCAGGGCTTTCTTTTTTAAGATCGATTGGTCAATTCAAAGAACCGGAACTGAGAGCAAAAACGGTTTTCACTTGGTATGTTTAGCTATAAATTTACATTTGAGAAACAGGTAAGGACAGCCTTTTGATTCATCGGATTGATGGCGGTTATCGGTAGTACAATAACCTGGAATTCCTTTTCTATCTTTAGAAAAAATAATTTCAAATCTGATTCATCTGTGCCTTCAGCTCTAAACGGCTGTATTGATAAGGTTCGGCGTATTATTATTTTACAGGTAAGACTGAACTTTGTATAAGTTTTCGCAAACTAGCTCTGAAGAAGAATGTTATAGATTGTTCTTTCGGACAAAAACAACATTTCTGTCAGCTCAGTTACAATGACTTTCATCTGTTTATCCTGATTACGTTTTACGTATTCAATGACAAAATCTTTTCTTTTTCTACTAATTCTTTACTACGTTTCATTTTGGTTAAAAGTTTTTATGGTTTAAAAGTTTTTTTCTTCATCAGACAGGTGTTTATATTTCCTATTTGTCCCATTTCATTGGGGCCGTAAGAAACCTTGAAGACTATTTGAAGCCTTTGAACAGATGCCTGGTCACATTATTTAATTTTTGATTTTCCGGAAAACTGATATCCGGTATGCTCTCATGAAATCATCCTTCAGCTTTTTTTCTAAATTTTCTTTTCTGCAAACAACTCTATTATGCTTATAAGGTTTTACATTTTATAAACAGTTACATAGCAGTCTTTACTTTTCGTAATTATTTGTACAAGAACACAACATTCTATTTTGGTCTCATATTGCTTTTAACAATGGCTTGCTCCAAAATTTTGTTTGTCCTACAGGAGGTGTTAATACTGATAACTATAATTAACCGGTATTTTATATGCTAACAGTAGTTTTTATTTCAAGAAAACAAAGAGCTAAACGGCTGCTCCATTTTACATCAATCAAAAATAAACGCATTTTTATCATTAATCAGACGATACAAAAACGCACATATATCATTATTAAAAAACATAAAAGCGCATTTTTTACATATATATAAATTATGAAAGATCTTTCTGTTATCATTAGCTTCGGATAAAACAAAAACAAAAATTCAGCATTTAAATACTATAAGCACAAAACAACAGCTTTTAACTTTTTAATTACAGCTTATTATAAAAAAATTATCCTTTTTAAACAATAATTAAATAGTAAACTATCAATATAATTTTGTACATTTGTACCGTTCTGTCTTAATGACGAAACAAATATACGAACATTGTTCGTTTTTCAAAACAAAAAGCGAACAATTTGTTTATTTTTTTCATAAACAACTATAAACCTATCAAAATGAACTATTTAGAATTCAAAGAAATCAGGAAGAAACTCAACATGAAGCAGGCTGATATCGCAAAATCTATAGGAGTAGGAACAAGAGCCGTACAATATTGGGAAAAAGGCGAACGAAAAATACCGGAAACAACGGCTTACTTTGTAACCAATTTGCTGCAGGAGCAACAAAAAAGCTCAATGATGACAGTGCATCCCCTGTTGTTTTTTCTGATCTGAAGATTATGAATGTACCTCTTGCAAATCAATATGCCCAAGCCGGCTATCTGAGCAGGTTTGCAGATGAAGAATACATCGAAAGCCTACCCACCATTCCTTTTACCGACGATGTAGAGCACCGTGGTGAATATATGTGTTTTGAAGTGAAAGGAGACAGTATGGACAACGGATCCTATGAAAGCTATCTGGAAGGCGATATTATCTTATGCCGGAACATCAGACAGGATTACTGGATGAGTAAGCTGCATTATGACAAATGGGATTTCGTTATCGTTCACAAAGAAAAGGGAATTCTAGTAAAACGGATCATCAATCATGATGTGGAGAACGGTATCATCACCCTTCATTCTCTCAACGAATATTATGAGGATATGGAAATCCACCTGAAAGATGTTGCCAAACTGTTCAATATTATCAGTACCAGACGTAAAAACAACAGAAGATAACTGCCTGAGTGAATAAAATCCTCAATTTCTTGAGGATTTTATTGGGGCAATTTATGTGATCATAGTTAAGGTATTCTAATAATAACACTTCTCTTCTTCAACACCCCTATTTCAGCAATTTCTGGCTGTACACGATAAATAAAACTTGGATTAAACTCAGAATCAGACCTTAGGAATGTAATCCATCTGATTCCACTCTTTTTCAAATCTTCCGGAGCATTTTGCTCCAATTCTCTTATATTATCCGGTATTGCAGGCTTACCATTAGTCAGATAAATTGTGCCACCCACACCTGGTGGAGAGGGCTTCACAACCACTTTCAACAGCCAGGCAGGGAAAATCCCATGACAAAGAGAATTTATATCCCGCACAGAATTGGCAGACAAGCAGTAAGCTTCTACACCCCATACTCCTGAGTCAAATCGAATAAAATTCGACCAACCCGAAATTCCATCTGACAGACAATATTTTCTTATTCTTATGTATAAAGTAGTTTTATCAGGAATATTTCCATTTCTCATGTCAATATTTTCAAATTGGGTATAATCTTTATCACTAAAGCCCACCTTTGAATAAATAATATATTGCTCTTCAAAGCTTGGATCTGTTGCTATCTGATATTCCAATGTCGCAAGATTACCAGTATTAATAACCTCGTAATTCATTACAATCTGACCGTTTTCCTCCACTTTTACGTCATAGACCTTCGGAGTTTCACAAGAGCTGCATCTCCCAACGATCAAAGTAGCATTTTCTGTATCAGCAACACCGTTTACCTTTAATCCAACCTCTAAATTATAAGTACCTGAAGTCTGAATATTAGGCAGTTTTATTGAATCAGGATTCTGAAGTAAAGCATTCGTTATATCAAAGATATCTTCATTTAAGGAGTCTGGCGGATATTTATATTTCACATAAGCATCTGTTATTGTCCCGGAAGATCGATATCCTATTTTAAATGAAACATCACATTTTTCCATTATAGTATGTTTTATTGTTATTGTTTATTTTTTTAGTACTAAGGGATGTTATAATTATTTTAAAAATAAAAACACCCCTTTACATTATGGTTGCACTATTACTTCTACTGTAGCAATTGCAAAGGCATCACTTTCAGCATCCTTGACCAAAAGCTGGAATATATATTTTCCTTCACTTATGTCTTTGATGGTGAGAGAATTTGTGTTAACATTCTCAAGTATTACATCCGGACCGAATATTTTACTCCAGAAATATAGAAGATGATCTGCTCCACGGCCCCATCCTTTTATTCCTAATTCTCTGGTACGTAAGTCACCATTAGATAGAACATAGTTTTGATTCCTGCCTGCATCAGCCTCGATAGTGCGCAGCTCAACATTACAGCAGTTTTTATTAGGAAGCTAATACTTTCTATCACAACATACGTAGGTTTGTACCACTCACTTATCGGTATTTTTGAGTACATCCGTCTAGCTTCACTTCTATTCCTATCACCGGAATGTTCTTTGGATCCAGATTAGAGTAATTGTAACTGATCTTACCATCTGTAAGAGGCATGACAGTATACTGTCCAGTACCCAGGAAATCCCAGCCGTAAGTATATTCAGTAAAGTATGGCCCCGAAACTTCAATGGTTACAGTTGCATCTGTTGAACCGTTACCTGAATAATCAACAGTATAATTGACATTGACTGTAGGTGGTGGAAGAACCTTAATACTGCAATTAGTTTGTTTATTGTTTACTGTAAAAGTAATGTTTTGACCATATAAATTTGAGCCCACTGCACCAGGATTAAAGGAATAAACGCCGTTACTGGATAGAGTAACACTAGACTCAGCACCAGCCTGAGCTTTTACCACTCCAGTTGAAGGGAATACATTAAAATCTATAGAACCGGCTCTAGAGCAAATAACCTTACTTGGCAAACTTAATGAAACCGGAACGTCATACCAACTCCTTATAAATATCTCTTGCTTACATACACCACCGCTCACTCTCACTCCTATCACAGGGATATTGTTTAGATTCAGATTGGTGTAATTGTGACTGATCTTACCATTTACAAGAGGCTTGGCAGTATATTGTCCAGTACCCTGGAAATCCCATTCGTAAAGATAATGTTCGTAGTAGTCTCCGGAAATATCAATGTTTATTGTTGCATCCGTTGAACCGTTAGCTGGATAATCAACAGTATAGTTAGCACTAACTTTAGGTGACGGAACCACCTTAATACGACAATTAGTCGGTTGGCCATCTACCTTAAATGTAATGTATTGACCAAACAAATTAGGGTTTACTCCATTTGGATTGAAATAAAAAGTACCGTTGCTGGAGATTATAACCTGATCATGATTATCAATAATATTGGCACCAACATAAGCTACTATAGGGCCGCCGGCAGGAATTACTTCAGTAAAACGTATAGCATCGTCCCCGAAACAAATAATATCTGTTGGCAAACTTAATCGAGCCGGAACTTTGTACCAATCTCTTATAATAATATCCTGAGTACATCCGTTACCACTCACATTCACTTTTATTACCGGAATATTTTTCGGATTAAGATCGTATAACGTATAGCTCACCTTTCCATCTGTACCCGGGTTTAGAGTAATCAAACCTCCATCATCCCAGAAGTCCCATTGGTAAATATAGTCTGTAAAACTTGTTCCGGAAATTTTAAAGTTTACGGTTGTTGCATTTGAACCATCGCTTGGATAATCAACTGAAACAACATCTATTGTAACATCCGGCTGTACAACCACCTTGACACTGCAGCTGGTTGGTTTTCCGTTTACAGTAAAGGAAATTTCCTGACCTATCAAAGATGGGCTTATCACCTCCGGATTAAAGAAGTATTGTCCATTGATTAATTCCACTCCTCCATTTAAATGATCAGCAACGCTAGCTTTTACCACGCCGCTCACAGGAAGTACAGTAAAAGGTACCGCCCCTGCTTTAGAACAAATAACATTACTTGGTAAGCTTAATTTAACTTCAGTTTTTGGAGTACAACAGATGTATGGAAGCGAAAAATCTGCGATAACTTTTGGATTTCTGATAGAATCATAAACTATTAAAAAGATCCTCCTTTTTCAACTCCATGTCTGTGCTCTAATCCCGGATGTTTATCTACATAATCATTGAAATAAGCTATTGAAAGATCTTTATTGCCTACGAGTTCCTCTAATGACAGTGCCACAATATCAAATCCAAGTTGTTCCTTATCTCTGATTTGCTTTATCTGTTCAAAAGCCTTTTGGAAATCCATGCCCTGATGGCCTTCTATATTGTAAAAAGAACTTTTATCTATCCTAAAATCTACAGGCCCCTGTACACCGGATTCCGGATGCAAGAACGCCAGTTCATATCTTACATTGTCTCCAATTGACCTGTTACTTGTTTTATGAAAATTCCAGGATTTCAAAAATCCTTCTGTAACTTCATAGTAAAAAGGAATCGCTTTATTACTCAGGGGATTTAGTTTTTGCGATGAAGTAATTTTAATCGGTTTTTATTCTCCGAATATTTAAAATTCAATGCCTGCTGATTAAAACGGCTGACTAATTCTTTGAGCTTTTGTGTTGTTTTTTCATCATCTAAAACAGGCGAATTATAAAACTGATGCCTTGTGGAATCCAGTTGAGTATCCGATATTAATTTTCCAAGCATGATATGTTTAGGAAAAGAAGCAAAATCCGGAAAATTTCTGGTAAACGCTTTGGGAAGTAGTTTTATAATTTCAGAATAGGTATCCATCAGATCTTTTGATACATCATACGCATACTGAAACCCGGCATCCAGAGCAAGACATTTTTCTACCTTCTCTTTGAATATCTGATAAGGATAAATAATTGGAAATCCCATGATCTGAGAAATTGTCTGGATTTTTTCAAAAACAGCCTGGCCAAAACCATATTTCGTTAAAGCTTCAGAATACAGTTTTTTCAGATCGGCAGTTGTATACCGGGTTTCAACACCGCTTTCTGAAATAAGCCTGCTCAGAATAACCCTTTGTGGTTCAACAGGACCCAATATACCATCTGAGAACAGAGGATGCGGCTGAATACGGTCTTTTCTGCTTCGTATGGCTGCACCGGTTATGGGGTCAATGACCAGACGTTCATCTCCAAGGATATGAATGATTCCCTGGGCTGTAGTTACTAATACTTTAAGGTTTCTGATCTGCAGTACTCCATGATTATCACAGTCAACACCTCTACAAGGTTTAACATCTTTTTCATAATCTTCCAGATAGAGTAACAGATATTTGTCATTTAAATTTGAAAGATTGGCAATGGGCTGAAAATCAGACGGTGCTTCCTGAGCTGTTGCCAGTTCCCAAAGCTCAATTTGTTGGTCCCCTTCATAAAATGACGGGTATCTTATTTTGAAATTATCATATGCTTTAAAGTGGGTAAAGCTTTTGTATTCAAGATCTACAGTTTTTAAATCACTCACGTACAGATCTTCACTCACCTTATTGGTTTTATTCAAGGTTAGTAAATCCCCGTCGGTTGTAAGTGCTGCACCCTGAGAAAGGTCTATGCTGCTGAGCAGTCTGTTTTTGTAAATAAGTTTCGGTTTGAGACCGCAGACAATACCTACTCCCTGCAGCAGTACTCTGGACAAACGGTCCTGATCTTCAAAAAAGTTCAGGAATTCATTGAACTGATCCGGATCTTCTATGTACTGTCCTTTGCTGAATTTGCGGTATTGGATTGATATATTACTTAATTTATTATTCATTATTATTAATTTTTTAATGATGTATTAAGGTTTTTTCATAATCTTCTCAGGCAGATGGCCTGCCCGAGAAGTTACTTATGCTAATTATTATTACGAGGGCAAATACCTGAAACCCTCCATGCTGTACCATTCAGAGGAGCATAAACCGTAACTTTAGCAAATCTTGGAGTAGGAGTATTTTTATTGAAAGTTAACTGACCCGATCCATTCGATGGATTAGCAGTATGGATATCTGACGGGCTAACGCCTGCATTTATTAAAGATCCATTAAAGCTGCTTGATCCCACAAAGCCACTATCCCATTTCTGACCATTCCATTCAATGACAAATCTGTCCGGAACACTGATTGCATCATAATTAATACCTGCAATACCTGTATCTGTTCCAAAATCGATATTATACTCATAAGCTCCGGAATTTCCATTGTAATTAAAATTATCACTACAAGGCACAAGCTGTAAACCACTTAATTCAACATTCAAAGGAACCTGTGTACTACAGCCTGTATTTTCAGCAATAACATTAAGGGTTGCATGATATGTGGTATTTTCATTTGGTGTTATTGAGAACAGGTGTGCAACCATTCCATTGGCATCAGGAACCGCATTACTTGTATGACCATCACCAAAATTCCATTGGTAAGCAGTGATCTGGCCAGCTCCTGTATTTGTTACTCTAAAATTAACAACAGCCTGATTATTAGCATAATCATAAATAGGGCTATCCATAGTTAAAGTAATGCTTGGCTGAGGATGTACAACCATTTGCATTTCTACAGGATCACCATTAACGGTAAAGGTAATGGTCTGTCCGAAATAAGAAGTATTAACTAAACCAGGATCAAAGAAGTTTTGACCTCCCGACTGTGTAACGGCAGGTATTGGAGTTCCATTTACAAATGCTTTTACTTCACCGTTCAGCGGAACAATTGTCATAGGAATCGGAGCATCTTTCTGACATAGTTTGTTCTTAGGTAATGAAAGGAATACAGGATCCTTTTTAGAACAGCACAGGTAAGGCAACGAGAAATCTGCCAGCACCTTGGTTTTTGCTTCCGATTCGTAAATCATAGCGAAGGTTCCGCCCGGCTCCACTCCGGATACGTGTTCCAATCCGGATTTACGCTCCAGGAATTCACTTAAAAGTTCACTTATAACATCATCTTTTTAGGATCCTGTTTTACTACGGTAACTCCTTCCAGATGATCCTTCTTTTGCAAATTCAGCCTGGTTCAGCAATCTTAATTGCTCATCCAGTTTAGAGATGTTCAGCAGCGTATTCTGTGAATTAGCTGTACGGTTGCTTACATCGCTGGAAATAGATATCAATTGTTTTCTGAGCTCATCTATGGATACTGTTTTTTCTCTTACCGGCGGTTCGCCACCAGGTTTTTCACCTTTATTCAGAACCAATGCAATGACATCAAATGCCAATCCGTACTGTGTTTTGAGATCGTTGATATTTTGTAAGGCTGTTTTATAAGGCATTCCCAGATGGCCCTCAATTCTATAGAAATCATTGTTGTCAATATTATAATTCAATGGATTCTGAATAAAATCCTCTCCTGCCAGATTGGCTGTATGATAACTTAAATTGTAAGCCTGCCTGTCGGTTTTTGACTTTTCAAAGTTCCATTGAGCCAGTAAAGGTCTGTCTACATTATAGTAATAAGGTATTGCTTTATTCCCCAATCTTACATTCAGATTGGAAGGCGTAATTTTAATACGTCCGATATACGACTGGAATCCGTTGATTTTCTGCACAAAACGATTGGCAAGCATTACAACTCTTTCATAATTCTCATCATCATTGGTTGTCACCGGTGAATTATAAAAACCATGACGTAAAGGAGTGTATTGTCCTAACTCCAACTTTGCTCCTACCGGTCCCAACATGAGGTGTTTAGGGAATGAAGTGATATCCGGACAGCATTCTGCATTCAGATGCAGGATCAGTCCTTTTATTTCGTTGTAGGTATCAATCAAATCTTTTAGCAGATCATACCTGTATTGATAGTCTTCTAAGACTGGAGAGGTATTGGACAATAAAAAGTTCAATTTATCGAACAGGGTCTGCCCTCCCAGATTGACACTTACGTTAAAAGTATCCGCAATGGAGCTGAACCCTGGCTTAATTCTGCAACAGCAGTAATTGCTTCCTTAAATTTTGTTTTTAACTGATCTGCTGTTTTAACTTCCGTATCCAGGATAACTCTTCTGGTCTCCAGGTTAGGCAGGCTGTCAAAGAGCTTCTCATAGGTGTCATGAAGTTTAAAAATCGTGTCTTTAGCATCACCTCTTGTGATAAGATCGGAAACAGATGCTGAATCTGCCAAAAGAACCTTAAGATTAGATACCTGTTCTGCTCCGTTATTATCACAATCAGCATCCTGGCAAGGGTTCTCATCATTGGAGTAGCTTTCCAGGTAGAGGATAATTATTTTGTTATTTAAAGTGCTCCTGATATCACTTACCAGTTTAAAGCTGCCCGCATCAATACCTGCAGCTATAGCTTCATTATACTCCTGTGTTGTGTATAATTCCAGAAGAGGTATTTGCTGCCCTCCGATACGAAAATGCTCATATCTTACTTCATCAATATAATCTCTGTAATATCTGTAATTTTTAGATGCGAAATCTATAGTAGCTTCTGCTGGTGAACTTCCTTTCTGACGCAGTGTTATCAGGTCTCCATCTGTAGTTACTCCGGCTCCTGTGTAATTCTGATCGTATCAAAGGGAAGCTCAAGATCCACTCCTCCGGGTCTGGAAATTTTTTTCTGCGGAAGTGGGTGCTACTTCAAGTTCTATATATTTTGCCTGAAAACCGCATACTATTCCCACGCCACTCAGCCTGGTTCTTGATAGTCTGTCCTGATCTTCGAAATAGTCAATAAATTCGTTTAATTGCCCTTCTGTTAACGCCTGATTGTCGTTGAACTTCCTATATTGGGTTGTTACATGGTCTAATTTAGTATTCATTATTTTTGATTTTTGATAAGTTTGATTGTCCTAAAATGATTTTTCCGTCCAGAATGTCATTATCAGCTGCATCGCAGTCCAGAAGTCTTCCCGGTCGATAAATATTATTTAAATGGGCAAGAGCAGCCAATAAATCTGTAATGCTGTTTCCCAGATTGGCAATATTGTTTCTTGATTTATCTGAAAGGTACTTTTTAAAGGCTACTTCAAATTCTGACAAGTCATTTTGAGCGGTTTGCTGCTCACTCAAACGATCTCCTACCCAGCAGATTTTTGCTAAAACATGCGCAGGAATTTCCTGTCTGATCACTGTTTCGGCATAGCGTCTGAAATCAGGATCCTGGAAACGGTAGGCAAACCCGGGAAGGACAACGCTTACTCTGTAGGAATAAGGGTCAAAAACTTCTGTTTCACAACCTTCACAAGAATCCATAAAAGCTTCCGAATATTGAATCGGGCCTGTTGGAGACTCTTTTTCTTCAAGGTCATACATGATTCTGAAAGAACCTTCTATAGACATACATCCAATGCCGCCCATCAGTTTATAGTCTTTAACCGTTGGCTTCAGTAATAAATGCTCAACAAGGAAAATACCTTCTTCCGTAAATTCATATTTGAAATAATTCACTGTTTTTTCAATTCCTTCCTTCAGATCTTTCAGCGTTGAATAAGGATTGGTTTTTTTGTGAACGGCAATGACATTTTGCTGAGCGGTATCATCTATAATTTCAAAATAATAGTTCCCTCCCTGTGAAACCCGGATTTTTATATTTCCAATTAAACAGAAATCATTTTCACAATTTTTTAATTTCTCCAATATGATTTCAGGCTTTTCCTCATCTAGTTTGCCTAAGGCATTTTCAAGGTCTTCCTGATCGATCTGAATGGTCTGATAAATTGCTTCATTCAGATTTTTGGTAGCAATATGTTCAGTGGTATAGGTATTTACAGATGACAGGACAATATTGCTATCTTTGTCTTTGATCTTCCAGGTAAAACTTTTTTACCATTGTCTACTGTTTCAATGATAGATACGGGTGATTGGGATAAGTTTCTCTGGGTATAATTTTTAATTCCCAGCAGGCGGGCAATTCTTTTCTGCACCCCTGAAATATTGCCGGTATTCCAGATATCCGATTCTCCAATCAGGGTATAATTGTACCCCAGGCCTCTGTCTTTACTTAGCGAGGTATATTCTTTCAGGAAATTTTCTTTATTGCTTAATACAATTTCATCGCTGGATTTTCCATACAATGATTTCATCAGGAAAGTATAATCACTGAATGTTTCTGCAAAACGGGAAATCAAGTGATCTAAGACTTCATTTCTACGTTCCACACTGTTATCCAATTCTTTATATAATGAATCTGTAAGCTTATCATCATCGTCTGTAGCATACCTGGAAACCAACTGGTCAAAGCCTTTGATATTTTTAAGGGCCTGTGTAAAGAAGGTTCTTTTCAGGCCACCGTTGATGCTCAATACTTCTTTTACTTTTTCAAGATGTTTGAAGTAGCCTGCAAGGATCTGATCAAAAACAGCAAATATCCCTGTAATTGTTTTGCCAGCGCTTCTCTCTCGGGAGTCTGATTTCCTATGATGCCTGATACTCCTACTCCGTAGGTATCCGGAAATTCATTTAGAATCGTAGCATAGTTTCCGATATCGTATGAAGTTCCCTGTGGTAAAGGCAGTTCTTTGTTCTGCCTTGCATCATCTCTAAGCAGCTCTTCTTCTTTTTAAGTGTTTCCAGGTATTCCTGAACCTTTTTATCATTGATATTGAGAGGAAGGGAACCTTTGCTGTAGCTGAATGAACTTAGCTCACAGAGTTCCGGCTTTCTGCCTTTCTCAATGCATAGCAGCCAATCATTGGTTTGCTTAACCACATTATCACAGCCTGCAATAGAAATTTCATGAATTTCTTTCACACCGTCAATTTTCATGATCTCACTGATGATATCGGAAAGACGCACTTCTCTTCTTAACTGACTGGCTTTAAGCTCTTCAGTATCGATAAAACCGTTGTTCAGAAGTGGCCCGTCAAAGATCTGATCTGTACTCAGCCCTTTATCAAGCATCTGTTCCAGCGAATAAAAATGAACCTCCGGAGACAGGTAATTATTGACTGTTTTTAATACTTTGGCGTGTACGAGTTCTTCATCAGCTTTGTTTACAAGACCGATACGGGCACATACAGCCACTTTCTGGGTTTCTACCTGTTTGATTTCTGCCAGATCTTCACAAAGGCTTCTATTGGCATGGTAGCGGTCCAGGATTTGAATATTGACATTAGATTTATCGCAGCCGCTTCCTTCAGCATCAATATCTTCGGCATAATCTACATACAGATCATAGAGTCCTTTTACATTAAAGCTTTCTGTTTTGTCAACAATAGGTTTAAAGTCTAATTTTCCGGTTTTACAGTCAACATATAATTTTTCGGTTTTAGGTATCAGCCAACAGTTACGGATGGGTCTTGTATGACTTCCTGCCATACTGATATCTATAAACAATTTTCTATAGTCCAGTTCGTTTAAGGGCCTTGAAGGTAAAATCTCTGTAGCCTTCAGAAACTGTGTATGAATATCTTTTTCGCATCTTTGGATGCTAAGATATCTTCCATATTCAGGTTCATTCTCATCCCAAGATCTGTGATCGCATAGCTTAAGACTTCCAGGGTGGTGATACCAGGGTCATGAGAGTTATAATCGGTCCAGAGTTTTCCTCCTAACTTTTCGATGTATTCAATACCTGTTCTGCGTAGAAAATGAAAATCTGTCTGATCCCCAGTTTCTATATTTTTTGATATACTAATATGTTTATTTTCTGACATGATTATGTTTTCTTCTATTTATTATTAAATACATACCTGATCTGTAATAGTGACCTTGTGCTGCTTGGCAGATACCAGAATTGATTTCGGATCCACTTCGATCAATGTTTTTTCTGTATGACATTATTCACCAGTATTTTGATCTCATCCACGTAATCTACATACTGCAGCTGCTCCAGATAATTAACCAGATGATTCACATTCAGCTCTACGTTGAAGTCGATATCTTTAGAGTCTGTAAATGCCCATGGTGATATATATTTTTAATATCTTCGTCTAACTGCTGGGTATAGAATGTTTCGTCATACTGCTCAAAGAATTTAACTTTTGTTTCTACCTGGGCTTCCTTATAGTTAGGATTCACTACCTGAGCTTTTACATGCATGGTATTTAATTCATTCACATAATTCTGAATTTTATTCAGGCTGGCTCTGCTTACTCTGGGCTGATAAATATCAAAAGCATTTTTATTTTTAATATTCGGTACTACCATCAGGGTCACATGTCCTGGAGCCATATAGGACTTTTCTGAGGTGTGATTCAAGCATTTTACTTTAAAGACTTCCGGGAACTCCTGTAATACCAGCTGCTCATAATCCCATTGTGTAATTGCTCTGTGCTTATGTCTTAATCTCTCACTCACCCGTCTGTAAAACTCCAGATCTGCTTCTTTATATTTACCGTCGAAAGAGTTATACGGCTGGTTAACCGATTTTACCTGAGGAACTCTTGTGATCAGTTTAGCAATGGTTTTTGCTTCCAGTCCGTTATTCAGATGAGACAGGTCATTATCCTGATTCTGGAAGGTAGCTAAAACAGCCTGAGTATAGATTCCCTGAATTTTACATACTGCATCATAGCTTCTTTTTGACTTTGCCCTGATCCAGACCAATCCGTCTGAAAGCCTTGTATGGCTGGTATTGATATCTCGTGGAATTTTGAACTTTACAATTCCTGATTCAGAGAAATTTTCTGGTTTCATTTTGCAGCATATCATCTGAAAGATCAACCCATGTATTCCCTGAAAGGATATGCCATTCTATAAATTCTTTTTCTTCGAAGGGGTCTACCAAAGGGTTTTCGCTTCCTTCCAGCATCTGGATCAATAGAGAAACCGTTGTTTTCGGCAGGGCTTCCAGACCAATATATAACTCACCTCCATTCTGGTGTACAGGCACAATGCTTCCGGTTTCAGCGTCTTTTTCGTATTGTCCGAATACGTCTTCATGATACAGCTGTACGCCTTCTGTTTTTGAGGCTTCCCCGGCAGATTCTTCACTTAAGTAAGAGTATACACTTTCTGTTGCAGTATAATTAAGTTCAATATCTTCAGCAAAAGGGATGTAAGGCTCATTAGGAATCAGTTTTTTTCTGGTAGGATCGCTTGATAATGCCAGTGTATACAGTTTCGGGTATACATCCTGTAATGATGACTGTTTCAGTGTTACTCTGATCGCTCCTGCTGTTCCAGGTTTATTTCCTCCGTTATTTACAGAAAACAGGGTTTTATAAGCACCGTCCACCTGTTTAAATACATCAATATCCTGAGCTTTGGTATTCCATATTTCTTTTTCCAGGAGTGCGGTATCTGCTTTAAAGTAATGATCATCACTTACAATGGAAGGTCTTTCAGCTGCTTCAAATTCTTTTAAACTGATATTCTGATTGGGTCTGATGACGTATCCATCATATAATTCTTTTATAGAATCAGGCGCATTTTTCCAGTTGATCGTAATGTCTGCTTTTTCCATTTTTTGGAAAACATTTCAGGAAACCTGATATAAAAGTTAGATCCTTTAACCGGCTGTGCAGTGAACGGATAATAAGGTTTTTCCGAATTCAATGCACCATTATCATTTTCAATCTGAACAGATTTTACTCCTTTTACATCAACTGATATTTCGATGTTTTTCAATGATTTTTCGGAAAGCGCTTCATACATATTATAATACTTTTCCCCTTCTATCATCAGCCTTACCACAGGAAGATCTGTCTGGAACGCTTCTGCATGCACTTCTTTATTGTATTTTACAACAGCAGGCAAGTCTTTAGGTAAGTTGAAAGAAAGTTCCAGTTGACTTTCTGTCCTGTCAATACATTTCAGAGCAATTCCTGACAGCCATTCTTTTTCTCCGCTGCAAAGCACTTTGATATTATTTTCAATATCTTCTATTGAAAGTTCTTGAAGCTTCTGTGTTCCGTTTTTATGAAAAGTAATTTTAAGTGTTACTGTCCGGTCACCTTCTTTCAAATCGAATAATGATGACGCCACAGAAAATCCAAGCTTAGCTTTTGGAAGTTTTTTATAAATAGATCTATCTGAAGCTGTTTCAGCTGAGTTATAGCCAAACGGCCACCAATAGTTGCTTCCTTCCGGTAATTTTTCTCCCAGACCGTCCGCAGAATTGGCAACCTCAGCCATTCTAAGCTCCCCTTTTTCTACATCGTTCAGGAAACTTTTGATCTCCACTACTTTTGCCTGGTTGGCAATAAGCTCGTCTCCTGTTTTATAAATCCTTTTTTTTCCTTTTGAGTCTTTACCGCCATCCAGCAATGTTCCTCCCGGGATTTTTTCCTGAATTGCTTTTTTGGCCAATTCAAAGATCACATAGGCTTTGTCTGCTCTGGCATCATTTTTCTCAATCTGAAGAATTTCATTATAATAGAAATCCAGGTGCCTTTTCGTCAGATTATTGAAGGCTTTTTCGAGAAATCCAATAGCTTCAAAAAGCAAACAAATAATGTCAGGTGAGGGGTCAGATTGCTATCCTGTTCAAACCCGGACATAAGATCTGTAACCTGTTTTTTCATACTTTTATACTCAACGCTTTCTCTACGTGGAATAGGATTGGCATCATCACCCAGGAAGAAGTTTCCCCAGTTTCCTTTCGATGTTTTATTATCACCTTTGTCAAAGTAGTTTACACGCTGAGCAAAATTATTTGCGAATAATAGCCAGTCAAACAAATCGAAATCGTGTAATTCAAGATTGCCAGGATCTAGTTCTGCTAAAAAGCGCTGCATTTGTGATTTTCCTTCACGATAATGTGAAAATGTATCTGTTTTTTTCATTTGTTTATATTTATCTTTCTATGGTCAGATGCAATACTTAGTGTAGTGTTTGGTAGTATTCAAAATGGCTACAGACATCCTGTAATTCATTATATTTCGGTAGCTTCTCCTTTGTAGAAAGGAAAACAATATTGCTTCTTGTATTAGTATTTCTTACTTCGTAGTCAACTTGTATCAAAACTTCGCCTTCAAGCTCATCCCGGGTATCAATTTCAATACTTAAAATGTTTATTCTGGGTTCGTGGTATAGAATAGCACGTTCCACGATTCCTTTCATTTGAGTGATTAACGTTAAGTCCAGGGGTTTAAAGAGCATTTCCTGCAGATCACATCCATAGTTTGGGAACATCACACGTTCACCGGGGCGTGTTGACAGCAAAATTTTAAGACTGTTATTGATGTCTTCCACATCTGTGGTCATTACCAGCTTTCCTTCAGTCTCGTTAAACTCAGGCGGAAAACTCCAGCCTGTTCCTAAAAAAATCTGTATTTATTTTCATACGTTATTTGTTATATTTAATGTTAAACATCCTGCATCTGTAACATAGAGTTCCAGTTATTCCAACCGTTTTTGTTATTGATGTTTTACGTTTCTATTTCAGGGAGATAAGATCAGAATCAGATCAATTTTCCTTCCCTGTTATCCGCCTATCAGAACAGTAGCTTCCCTGCGGAGATTACGCCTCCGTGAGCGGTAGAATCTCCCATTCTTGCGGCGGGTTTCCTCCGATCAGAACACTTGAAGATCCAGATGCAATGGTGTCTAACGGGCCTGTGCATACTGCCTTGTCTCCTACTCTCGCTGCGGGTTTCCCTCCGATGAGTACAGTAGGTTCTCCTGCCGGAATAATCGGTCCGCCTACATGGGGAACATTTCCCGTTACCATAGGACAGGTATGCATGTCTGTAATTCTTGCTGCCGGTTTCATGATTAATTAATTTTAACTTGAGATCCTTTTACAACTGTTACTGCTCCTGATTTAAGTTCGAACCTGAGCTTCCTTCTGCTTTGAGCTGGGCACCGGCTTTTATATTGATATTGGTTCCTTCCATCTTGATGTCACCTTTTGCTTTAATCTTGATATCTTTCCCGCTTTCTATACTGATGCCGTCCTTATTAAGGGTGAGAACATTAGAATGCTCATCTTCTATTTTAATAAGATCTGCATCTTCGTCCAGGATCACTTTTTTACCTTTTGGAGTTTCAAGGGTGTACGAAATTTTGTCGTCATTAAAGATCATTTTCATTTCGCTACGGGTTACAAATCCTTTTTCGTGATTATCATCAGAAGCTGTGATAGGAGCCGGTTTTGTACTGCTGTTCAGCATTCCCAGCACAACAGCGTCGTTGGGATCGTCATTAATGAATCCGATGATCACTTCATCACCGATCTCCGGTCTGAAAAATGATCCTCTGTTTTCTCCGGCATCAAGGGTGGCTATTCTTGCCCAGATTCCCTCTTCTTCGTTATTAATGATGGGTATCTGTACCAAAATCCGGTCTTCTCCGTCCGGATCAGATTCTAACTGAGATACGACTCCTACATGTAATCCGCTGATGGCCGGAATAATTCCCGAACCGGGCATTTCGCTTATATCATACGTTTCTGAGAACCATGTGGGAGAGAGTCCGAACTGAGCATCTACCAGCCAGTTTCCTTCGGCAATTTCATGACGCACACCCGTTACGTATATTTTCCCGTTAAACCGGTCTCCCACTCCCTCCAGCGTTAATAAATCTCCCGGCACCACGGGAATTCCTGAATCTTACTCTTCCTCTTATTTTGGCTAGCTGCTGGAAAGTAGCTTTGGCATCACCCCATTCCTGAAGTTCATCCTGAGTGAGGTTACCGCCATGTTTCAGCTGAAGGTCTTCAATTCCGAAAACATCTGCCAGGTCTCCTGATGAAAGATTTCCGTTGAGGTTAATGGCCGGATCCTGGGCTTCCACTTCAGTCAGTTCCTGATCGGTATAGCTCCATGTTTTGGCTGTAATTTTACTGAACTGGTCTCTGGCGTCAATTTCTCCGTCAAATTCATGCACTGACGATCCGTACACCACCGTTTCTACAGTATCACCACTAAAATCAGGCTTAGCTATCTTGATGGTTCCATTGTCAACAAAGCAGAGTTGGCCGTTTGCCTGTGCCCTTGTCAGCATAAAGTCCCAATCGGAAGCCTGATACTGTACCAATTCTTTATGGGAGCCTGTAGTAGCTTCCACATCAGCAGCTGCACCGCTATTCCCAATGAGTTCTTCAATAATATCACTGTCTTTACTGTCGTAGAAATATTTACTTTTTCTACCCAAGGTCATTTTCACAGCTTTATCTCTGCATTCTATAATGAGGTAGGAAGATCCGTTTCTGATTTTTATATTGTGCTTTACCACCACTCCTTTAAAAATGGTTTCTTCTTTAGAGTGGTATCCGGCAGTAATTTCAATTTCTTTTCCGGGAATTAGCAGTTCTTCATTACTTAGCTTAAAATCCTGCTCCGGTACACTTCCGTCCAAAATAACGATGCGGGCATAAGGGATTCTGTTGACCTCTTTTTCTACGGCAATGCTTTTCACACCGTATTTACCCGGCAGTTCTGTACCTCCAGACATTATCTTATAGGTCGTTAAGTCCGGGTTTTTTGCTGTTTGTATATATCCGCTATTATTCATATTATGAAATTTTTTCTAATGGCGGAAAGAATAGCTCCTGCCCTGGAATTAATTGTCTGAAATTGACAAGACCGTTTATTTTAGCTACTTCCAGATAATATTTGGAGTCTCCGTAAATTCTCTCGGTCATTAAGGGTAAGGTATCTCCTGCCTGTACTGTTCTTTTATGGGTAAGATCCGGAGAAGATGTTTTTACAGTTCTCTCTGCAAGTTCTTTACTGACAGCTCCTGCGAACTTAGCTTTACCTATTGCCCTAAGGGGTGTTCCATCATTATTAAATAGTTTGTAATCGATTGTAAACTCGGTAAGCACTCCTTTAAATTCAAATTCTCCCAAATAATGATAACATTATACGGTTTATGAATAGAGCCATTATAATTTCCAGTAGCTACATAAAATTCAGCTAATTGATCTTCTACCGCTTTTTTACTGAAAGGGTTTCTTTTGCCTAAGCCTTCCTTTATTTTATTGATAAGTTTATTACCAGAGTTCACTTTTGTAACTCCTGTACCGTCAAATAAAAATTCTAACTGTAAAGATTGAGGAGATGCTTTGACATATTTGGGATCAGCTTCGCTTGTTCCAGGTTCTTGCGTCGTATTGTATTCATTTTTACGTGTAAAAGAAAAACCTGTCGGGTTAATGAGAGCTACAAAAGCACTGCTGCTAATCATTCTTCCGTATGTGGAATCTTCATAGGTTCCTATCCTTATTTTTTTATTTCTCCGCCCATTATCTTTCTTTTTACGTTTTTCAATGTTCACTATTTGCTCTACACTCTCACTGACTGACTGCATAATCTTTGCTTCATCCAGTGAAGTTGCAGTTGTCGTTGCAATTGTCTTCTCGTCCACATTTATTTTAATGTGAAGCTCTTTTATTTCTATTGGCATTTCGTTTATTTTTAATCAATTATAAATACACAAAATACTTACAATCAATGATTTAACATTTTTATTTAAAAAATCCAAGCACATGAAGGGTGTGTTCAGTCCCGTTTGCAGACCAATCTGTTGTTTTTTTATGAAAAAGATTTGGGTAAAAGTTATCTTTAAACTAACACACGCTTAAGTGCTTAGATTTGATTGAGAAATTACAAGCCCAGGCTTGCTAACGATGAGGGTATCGTGAAATATCTATATTTCAGTTCTATGGTTTCAATAGCAAGTTTGCTTTCTTCGGCGTTGAATTCTGAAACTTCCCATTTTACCGGGTATGCCCCAACGACATTCCAAACCATTAGAGGAGCTGTAGACTGAAGCCCGCCTGAAAGAGAAATGATCAGGTCTCTGGGTTCAAACTGGAAGTTTTCCATTGCATTTCTGCACCAGCTTATCAGTCCGGAACTTACGATCAGCCCACGCTTAAGAACTAAATTGGGATATTTGGGTCTCAAAGGAAGCTGGTGAGTAAACCTGTTTTCGCCTCCTTCGGCATATTCTTCAGTTCCGATTTCTGTGGATAAACCTGATATAGATTGAAATCTGGAATCAATACCCTCTGTTGTTGAAATCCCGTTAACAATAAAAGAGAAACTGGTTGGAGGATATAATAGAGCCATGATTAGTTATTTTCAATAGTTAATCCTTCGTGTGCAATTTCTAAGGTTTCAACGGCTACCTCATTCCCTTCAGCTTTCAGATCTGTTGACTGTAATTTAAGCGGGAAGGCATTTTTCACTTTCCAGGTTACTGCAGGTTCGCCGTTCTCATCTAAAAGTGAAATTGTAATAGATCTGCGTTCTACCGTATTCAGCTGAATTGTTTTGAACCACTCAAAATATTCGTTATCACTTTTGAAAGTTCCTCTTTTTAAAGTGATGTTGCTGAAGCTCATCAATCCAGGCATCTTAATTTTGCTGAAGTCAGGGCTTGCTCCATGTCTGTATTCAATCAGAGCTGTCTCTGCATTCAGACCCGTTACTTCCTGGAATCCTATTTTTTCCCGCCCCAATCTACTTCAAAGGCAAACTTTACTAATGGATATGTACTCATAATTTTATTGATATTTAATTGTTAGTATTTATTTTATGCTTCCTGTAATTTGTGTGAAAAACGTAGCACAATAAACTCTGCAGGACGTACTGCTGCCATACCGATCTCGATATTCATTCTGCCTTCCAGAATATCCTGGGCAGACATGGTTTTGTGCAGACCTACGCTTACATAATAAGCTTCTTCAGGCTTACTTCCTGCAAGGGCTCCGTCTCTCCACTGCTGATCAAGGAAGTTCTCAATCATGGTCTGTACACGAACCCATGTATTGGCGGTATTCGGTTCGAAGACAAAACGTTCTGTAGCTTTCTTCACAGATTCTTCCACCATGTTGAAGAAACGACGTACAGAGATGTATCTCCACTCATTGCTGTTTCCGTCTAACGTTCTTGCTCCCAAACCAATGTTCCTTTTCCCGTGAAGGTTCTGATCGCATTGATTGATTTTCCGGCTGTAGAATCTACGTTCATATTTTCCTGCTCTTCGTGAGAAATTTTCACTTTAGGAGCTACTACGAAGTTAAGGCTCACATTAGCCGGAGATTTCCATACTCCTGAAGTGCTGTCTACTTTTGCGTACACTCCTGCCATTGCTGATGATGGAGTCAGTACCACTTTTTTAGATGCAATTACTTTTTGAGCCAGGTTGTATAATTCAGAATTTTTGTCTTTAACCATCCCAGGTTATTTTCACCCGTTTGCATTGTAACCGGTACAAGATCTCCATCAGAATTAATTTCTTTATAGCTATCGATTTTAACATCCTTATCATCATAGCTATAGCTTAAAACGGTTTCTAATTTCGGATAATACGCTGCTCCGTATTTTAAACGCTGACCACTTTGTCCTACACCAGGACCTGCAGCGCCTTTAAAGGAATCAACAGTATCAAGGACATCCATGATGACAAATCTGTCTTTCATTGATTCTGCCTGATCTAAAGCCAGTTCGTACACGTCATAGGCATCAGCGGCAGTTAAAGATTCAGCATCCGGGAAAACAATAAGTGTTGGCTCATCTTCTTTTTCCAGCGTAGCAAGAGCTTTTTCAAAATCAACTCTTTCTCCTTTAGTGGGATAACCTGCTGCTGTTCCTGCAGAAACAATATAACAAGGTCCACCGCCGTTAGCAAAATACATTTGCATTGCATAATACATTTTGAAAGGGCTTAGCTTGGTGTTATCTACATTGGCTGTTACAACAATATCTTCAATTGAAATAGAGATCGCTGTTTTTTCTTTGTTAGCTTTTCCAAAAACTGTTTCATATTCCAACATAGAAGAGATCCTTGTCGGCTCATTTTTGGTCCTTTTTCCGTATACCCGATAAAAGCAGGGATAGCTGTTTCTACTTGTGCTACAGATGGTGGGAATTTCGCAGTTTCTTCTACGTAAACTCCAGGTGTTTTGTAATTCATTTGTTAAAAATTTAAAGTTAATATTAGTTATTTTCAATAGTTAATCCTTCGTGTGCAATTTCTAAGGTTTCAACGGCAACCTCATTACCTTCAGCTTTCAGATCTGTTGACTGTAATTTAAGCGGGAAGGCATTTTTCACTTTCCAGGTTACTGCAGGTTCTCCGTTCTCATCCAAAAGAGAAATCGTAATGGATCTGCGTTCTACCGTATTAAGCTGGATGGTTTTGAACCACTCAAAATATTCATTATCATTCTTGAAAGTTCCTCTTTTAAGGTGATGTTACTGAAGCTCATCAATCCAGGCATTTAATTTTGCTGAAGTCAGGGCTTGCTCCATGTCTGTATTCAATCAGAGCTGTTTCTGCATTCAGACCCGTTACTTCCTGGAATCCTATTTTTTCCCGCCCCAATCTACTTCAAAGGCAAACTTTACTAATGGATATGTACTCATAATTTTATTGATATTTAATTGTTAGTATTTATTTTATGCTTCCTGTAATTTGTGTGAAAAACGCAGCACAATAAACTCAGCCGGACGCACTGCTGCCATACCGATCTCGATATTCATTCTGCCTTCAAGAATATCCTGTGCAGACATTGTTTTGTGCAGACCTACACTTACATAATAAGCTTCTTCAGGCTTGCTTCCTGCCAAAGCTCCGTCTCTCCACTGCTGATCAAGGAAATTTTCTATCATGGTCTGTACACGAACCCAGGTATTGGCGGTATTCGGTTCAAAGACAAAACGTTCCGTAGCTTTCTTCACTGATTCTTCCACCATGTTGAAGAAACGACGTACTGAGATATATCTCCACTCATTGCTGTTTCCGTCTAACGTTCTTGCTCCCCAAACCAATGTTCCTTTTCCTGTGAAAGTTCTGATCGCATTGATTGATTTTCCGGCTGTAGAATCTATATTCAGCATATCCTGATCTTTGTTGGAAATTTTTACTGCCGGTCCATCTACAAGGTTAAATCCAAGGTTAGCCGGAGATTTCCATACTCCTGAAGTACCGTCTACTTTTGCATATGCTCCTGCCATTGCCGATGATGGTGCCAGTACTACCTGTACAGACTCAATTGCTTTTTTAGCCTGGTTATATAATTCAGAATTAGCAGATTTCAGGTCAGATAGTTTTGTCACGCCAGACGCACCGGTAACTACAACATCAGCCTCTTTGAAATCATAGCTTAAAACGGTTTTCAGTTTCGGGTAATAAGCAGCGCCGTATTTTAAATGTAAAGAAGACACTTTGTCTCTGAAAGCTGCAGCATCTCCAAGAACATCCATAATGACAAATCTGTCTTTTAATGCTCCTGCCTGATCTAAAGCCTTATTGTACACTGTGTAGACTTCTCCGATAGTAGCCGTATTTCCTGCTCTGGAAGAAAGTTTATTTTTAACTGCAACAGTATCCGCTTCAATAGCTGAAGCTGTATCAGAGTCTGTTTCGTAAGCAGTCGCAATCTTCTGAGCAGCAGCTTTAACAGTAGCAACGGTAGCACCTGCAACAGCAGCAGCAGCTTTAACAGCAGCTACGATAATCTGACCGAGCTGAGCACTTGCAGCCTGTAAATAGTTAGGATTAGGAACATTAAACTCAGCAGCTTTAGCAGCAGCAGCGGTAACAGCAGCTTCTACAGTAGCACCTGCAACAGCCTCTGTAACAATGTTTGCAATACTTTTAAGTGAAGAAATAACAACCTTACTATTTAACGCTGTAGTACTAGCAGCAGAAGCAGCAGCAACATCATCGGCAGAAGGAACTAAACCTTGAAGATCCGGGAAAACGATCAGTGTAGGTTCATCTTCTCTTTTAATAGTTCAAGACCATATAATAAAGTTCCTTGCGTTGTAGGAAGTCCTACGGTCACCGCACCTGTATAATCTCCTACAGAAACAATATAGCAAGGGCCACCGCCATTGGCAAAATACATTTGCATGGCATAATACATTTTAAAGTCGTTGACTTTAGTCTGCATTGCTGTTGCTGCACCATCTTTGAAGATTACAGCCAGAGTTTCGGGGTTTGCTTTTCCAAAAACGTCTTCGTACTCCAGCATAGAAGAGATTCTTGTCGGTGCATTTTTGGGTCCTTTTTCCGTATATCCGATAAAAGCAGGAATCGCTGTTTCAACTTGCGCTACGGAAGGTGGAAAGTTTGCCTCTTCCTCCACGTAAACGCCAGGGGTTTTGTAATTCATTTGTTAAAAATTTTAAGTTAATATTAAGTATTCCACGAAGTAAAACTTCGGATTTTCATTTGTGATTGATTGATTTTTTACGCTTTTTGTAATTTGTGTGAAAATTTCAGCACAATAAATTCTGCCGGACGTACTAATGCAATTCTAATTGTAGTCTCCATCGTATGGGTATCTTTGATCCCGTTAATGATAACTTCGTAAGCTTCTTTCGGTTTATTGCCGGCTAATGCGCCATCCATCCATTGCTGATGAAGAAAGTTTTCTATTGTATTTTTGCCCGCAGCCATGTATGTTCTGTATTGGGCCTTTTGATAAATTTTGCGAGCGCATCGTTTACAGACTGTCTGAGCATATCATAATAGCGGCGCACCTGTATGTACTTCCATGCATTATCTTTCTCATCTTTCTGATCCTGCCCGTCAACTGTTCTGGCTCCCCACACTAAAGTTCCTTTTCCTGTAAAAGTTCTGATTGCATTGATTGATTTCCCTGAAATATGAGCGTGCATAGCAGACTGTTCCTGATCAGAAATTTTTTCCGTAGGAGCCATTACATAATTAAGGCTTACATTGGCCGGAGCTTTCCACACTCCTCTTGTACTGTCTACTCTGCCATACACTCCTGCCATTGCTGATGATGGAGGCAGGGCCATTCTTAATGACTGTATTTCCTGTTTTATATGGTTGTACAATGCTGAATTAGATGACTCCAGATTCTTAAGGGTGATTCCGTTTGCAGACCCTTTCTCGTCTTTTACGCCCAGAATTGCCGTTTTTAATGCCTCAAACTCTCCGCTGAAGACAGGTTCGTCTTCATTTAAATCATCGGGATTAATAAAATCGTCTATAATTCCTTCATATATGGCATCCAATACTACTTCTGCCTCAACAATAGCTGCCGTTAAAGCATCTTTTCCGGTACCGGGATCAGCTGTTTCATGTATTTCTTCGGCAATGGCAACTGCCTGGCTCAGCAGATCGGCAAGTACATAAGCATTAGCAGACCTTATTGAGATTTCCTCACTTGCCAGTCTCTTTAATTCATCTAAGGCAGCGGTCTCTCTGGCATAAAAACAGCACTATTCTGCCCGGATTCCTGCAGACCGGTATGTACGATAGCCGTATTTTCGTCAAAAGCATAATTCAAAACGGTTTTTAAGTGGGGAAAATAGGCTGCAGCATGGCTGGTTAAATTGACTTTTTTCCAAAAGTATCAATGGTATTAAGATCAGCTGAAAGGGTTGTAGAATTTCCGTAATAGGTATCCAATAGGGCGAATCTGTTTTTGATTCTATTCCTAATTTACCAATGACCTCATTATAGATTTCGTAAAAATCAGATTCATTGGTCAGAGAGACAGCGTCAGGCAATATAATAAGGATAGGTTCTTTGATGGCTTCAAGAATTCCAAGCCCCTGCTTCAGTGAGGACAGCAATACTTCTCCTGTTGAAGGATACTGGCCTACAGAAAAGATATAACACGGCCCTCCACCGTTCGCAAAATACATCTGAAGTGAGTAGTACATTAAAAATTTTGCCTGAGGAGCCACAAGAGTTGTTCCTTTCCCTTCTACATCTTTTAGCTGGATGTTTTCTTTTTTGCATTTCCAAAAAGTAATTCATAATCCAGGAGAGAATTGATTTTTAGCGGCTTATTATTGCCGGCAGGTACAAGTTCAGTATATCCTATGAATACCGGTACAGCTGTTTCTATTAATGCAACGGAATGTGGAAGTGTAGCAATTTCTTCAACTGACACACCCGGTGTTGTTGGATTCGACATGTTTTTAAAAATTTAAGTTAAAGGTTATTAGTTTTTGTTTTTATTTTATGGTTGATTGATTTTAATATCTTTTATGTTAACATCTTTAATTAGTTTAACAGTAGTATCATTTTCCGCCACAATTTTTATTACACTGATTTTATATAATACAGAAGGCATTACCTTTCCGCCTAATAATCCCCAGACGTAACTTAGCTGCTCAAAGGGAACGGAGTGCAATTCTATCCTGAAACTGAAATCTTCAGTGCTATTAGTAGGGTGATGATAGGTCAATACATTATTTGCCTGAAATATTTCGATCACTTTTGAAATATTGGCCAAAGATTTAGCATAGGAAGATCTGTTTGCAGAAACCATTACATAAAGATTTAAATAAGCCGGAGTACTCTCCATTTTTATATCATCCTGTGTTTGTGGTGTCAGATACCTGGAACTGTTTTTTAAGGTCGATTCTTCTTCAACGTTTACCAACGTAATGACTACTTTATTTTCAACGCCTGAAGTTTCACTGTCATGTTTTGAAATGTCATCCACAACCACAACGATTTCTCCCGGAACATCCTCAAATTCTCCTGAATTGTTCAGCTGATCATTTAAAACTGTTAATACTTTATTAATCATAATTTCTGTTCTTAATTATTATGGTGCAAACATACAATCACTGCCAACCAAAAGACAAATATTTTGAGGTATCAATACAGTCTTTGCAGTAAATAGGATTTTTGATTTCGTTAAAATTTTCAAAAAAACGCCCGTACAAAAAATTAATAATCAAACACTTAAACACACCCTTAAAAACAAAAATTCAGAAGCTTGATTTTTCCGGTCCGGTAATGATTAAATTGAGATCTATAAATCAAATCGAATAATTTAATTAAAATCATTCTTTTTCAACATATGATCTTCCGATAAAAAACGGTTGTTCCCGGCGACTTTTAAAATCAATATATACTTCTGATAATTCCATCTATTGTTCCGTTGTTATTTGAAATATCAACTGGCAGGATGAATCATGTCTTGTATAGTTTTTTTAATCAAAACAGATCACTTTCCTGTCCTCACCATTTCTGAAAATTGTCGCCCTTTATCATCAGAAATTGATTTTGGCATTTACTGCAAAGACAGAACAGAGGGGTCTTATAATTCGTAAAATGGTTTTTCATCTTCTAATTTTGACCCCAATAATTTTAAAAACTTTAATCATATGAACATCAAGAGTCTATTTGGCAAGCGCAATGAAATCATTGGCGGCCATTTCAACGAATTACGTGCAAAACTGGGTGTGGCGAATCAAAATGAGGAAGCTATTTTCTCTTTAAGGGAAGAAATCTGTAACGCATGTCCTTTAAAAAACGGTAACAACTGCAACGCTGTAAAATGGATGGATCCTAATACCTTAGATGTTGCAGACGGGCCAAAAGATGGATATATCAGAGGTTGCGGGTGCAGATTAAGCGCCAAACAAAGATCAAAATTAAGCCTTTGTCCTGCAGGTTTCTGGGGGAGAATTCGATCAGAAATAAAGAAAATACCACTGCGGGTATTGTAAAAACTAAAATCTATTAAAGTGAATCAGGATCATATCATTCAGAAAGTTTTTGTTGAAATTACAGTCAACAATAAAGAAAAGGCATTGGGTATAAAGGAGGAAATTAACAGCTTTTTGTCTATTGATGTTTTTCCGGAAATAGAAAAGTACATCAATACTTTAGAATACAATCTGGCTGGCCAGACGCTTCAAATTCCCCGTTTAGAATTGAATCTGGACGTAAAAAGCAGCTCGCTGAATGCTGAATTAAAAGATAAAATTGTTCAGCTTTTTCAGGAAGAGCTTTCAAAAATCTCGCAACACGCTTTAAGTTTAAATCAAGAGACAGAAAATGAATCTAAAGCTTATCTAATTGACCGGCAGGAAAAAGCGGTGCAAGCCTTCATCTTTTTCTGGAAAAAGGATATATGCCGTGGTGGAACCCGGAACGAAAAGGGATCAGCCTTTTGGAACCAACGGTGTTCAGCTCTCTGATTTCAGCCAAAAGCTTCGAAAAAAATTTCATTCCTCTTCTGTCAAAGCAATATGTTCAGGATCGAATGATCAATCAGCTTTCAAACGAGCAGATTGCCCAGCTATGTCTGACAGTTTTAAAAAACAGGGAATTACAACTCAATTTAGAAGCGGAAGTGATCCGTCATCTGTCAACGCTGAGCCACAGCAACAGGCTTTTCATCTGGAGACTGGTTTTCAATGCATTGTCTGAATACCTGAAGCCATCCGGAATCAATAATCTGCAGGACTATCTTGCACACCAGATTTCAAAGACAGAAACAGCAGATAGGTCACAAACAAAAAGCAGCTACAAGAATCTGGAAACAGTATTTAAACTATTTCCTTCCATTAAAGAAAATGAAATTGCTGAGCGAATCAAAAACAATGCGACAGATCATTCGGATAATACAAAGGGTTTGGTGGAAGCAATTGGGCTAAAAAATGAACCCGGCCGGGAAGATCCGGGTGAGAACGATGGGCAATATATTCAAAATGCCGGGCTTATTCTGATCCATCCGTTCATCAAAACTTTTTTGAACATTGTAATCTCCTGGACCCCAAACCCATCAACTTCTTGATCCTGAACTGTGCGCCCATTTATTACATTATATCGCTACCGGAAATACCAATGCTCCAGAATATGATATGGTTTTTGAAAAGTTCTTATGCAATATTCCCTGAATCAGAGTATCAACAGGCATATCAAACTTTCACGCAAGCACAGAGAACAGGCTAAAAATGTAATAGAGAGTGTTCAGCACAACTGGGCTCCGATGAGAAAATCATCCGTAGCATTACTACAAAATGAATTCTTCCAACGTTCAGGTAAATTGCTGATCACCGACTATAATTATACTCTTACCGTAGAACGGAAGACACAGGATATTTTACTTGATAAGCTTGCCTGGGGAATCGGTCTTGTGAAACTGCCGTGGAAGGAAAAATTCATATTTATAAACTGGTAAACTCCGGTTAGTTTTTTAATATTCCAAGATTTATTTTACTTCAGAAAAACCACTCACTGCATCAATATTAATTCAAAATAAAATTATGAAATCTCTTACCAACCATGAACAGGAACCATTAATAAAAACACTTGCTCATGAAAAAACAGAAGTAACTGATCATTTATTTCAGACCGGCAATGTGAATCATCAGTCTTTAAATAAAGAAATGCAATGGCTGCAGTGGCTGATTGAAATGCGATGCAGGGAATTGTTTTTAGAAGATGATCTAGAAGTACACATTGCTCACGAAGTGCCTGAGCCGTCAAAATTTGATAATGAATCACCTTATTCGGTTACGGTTAACACACTAGGTCTTACAGCTATAGACAGGGTGATTTTAGCATTGGGTATTGCTTCGGCACATTATCCGTCCATACTGAAAACGTTTGTACAGATAGAAGAAAGCAGTAACGCATTTGCTATTGAAGCAGGGGTGAATATAATAAGGTTAGCCGCAGTTTCAAACCTACTTTTCAGACTGCCCTTTTTCTGCTTGCAGGCAAAGATCTGTCATTATGGTCGCACTACAGCTCCCAACTGATCAGTGGCTGTATCCTTTTACAAAACGACATTATTTACAACCGTTCTTCAACTGAATTTATTCATGGGAGGATTGAACTGGATACTGCTTATCTCAACTATTTTTTATCAGGTCAGAAACCGCAATTAGACCATGGCAGTTATTTTCCGGGAGACTTTACAAATCTGATCTTACAATGGATGATATTATTTTAGAAGAGAATGTGAGAGAGCAGATAAAACCCATAGGACACTATATCAAAGCGTTGGAAAACGGCTTTTTCAAGACCAATGAGCACAGTTTTAAACCAGGCTTTATGGCTTTATTCTATGGGGCGCCGGGAACCGGAAAAACAATGCTGGCAGGAATTCTTGCCAATACATACGGGATAGATATGTATCATGTAGATCTTTCTCAGGTGGTCAGCAAATATATTGGTGAAACTGAGAAAAATCTTGAAGTGCTGTTCAACAGGCTGCAGGGTAAAAACTGCATGTTGTTTTTTGATGAGGCTGATGCTTTGTTTGGAAAACGTTCTGATGTAAAAGATGCCCATGACCGCTATGCCAACCAGGAGGTATCCTACTTATTGCAACGGATAGAAAAGTTTGATGGGCTAACAATTCTGGCTTCCAATTTCGAAAATAATATGGATGATGCTTTTAAACGCCGAATAGATATATCAGTGAATGTAATACGACCGACGGAACCCACCAGAGAAAGTCTATGGAAGCATTATCTCCCTAAAAATATAACGTTTGAAAGTGATGAACTATTAAAACATCTAACGAAAGAGTATTCTTATACCGGTGCTAATATCCGCAACATTATGAAGAATGTAATGATGGCTTTATACGATCGCAATGAAACTATTATTACGTATTCATTACTAAGCACTTATTTACTTATAGAAAACGAAAAGGCTTTTGGAAAAAACCAGTCACGCCTCAGCCCGTTTGTACAAAAAGCAGAATAACTCCTTAGCACAAAATAATACACTCATCTAATAACCAAGAACATGAGCAGATATAACAAAACATTTGCGCCCAGGGCTGAAAAGTCTGAGGAGCAAACCATTGATGATAAAGAGGATGAAAAAAACTGAATCCATTACTGATCAGGACAGTAAAATATCCCTCGCCAAAACAGAAGTTACCCAAATAACATATGGCCCTTTCAGAAACAGGGCATTCCGTAAAATAGAAACAGGCTCAGCCAGAATGGAGCTTCTAGAGAGTGGGCCGCATGTATTGATTCTCAATCAGGCTCTGAATACACTAGGACATAAAGTGCCTGATAACGAAGTTACTTTTAGAGATAAAACCCAGATAGCTCTCATCAATTTCCAACAAAAGAACGGGCTTACAGGCTCCGGAATTTTTGATAGGGAAACCTTATTGAAAATGAATGAAGCTCTGGAAAATTTACATAAAATGGAAGAAACATCTTCCCGGGAAAAAGAAACTCAAATACTTCCTGCTGCTGATCCACCGGATGAAAAAGTGCAGATAAGCGTCGGGGTTGTTCCCACGAATATCAAAAGTGATCAGGAATTTTTTGAATTTCTGGATATCCAGATTTTTGGACGAATTATAGATGCCAGATGGGATATTGGTAAAAATACCTATAAAACTTATATAGGGAAAGAAACTTCCTGCACTGTTAGCGTCTCCAGCCTAAAAAAACACTTAGGAATCACTGATCAACAGTGGGAAGCTATGTATAAGAGAAAAACTTCTGCCAAACCAAATGCTGCTGAATTAAGAAACTTCGTCAAAGGACATTTAAAAAACAGGGAAAAAGCCATACTGGAAGAAATAAATGCTATTAAAAAAGAAGCCGGAGCTTTATCTGAAGATAAAAAACAATTTATCAGAGATGCAAACAGCAAGATAGATTATATGCAAAACAGACGTATTCTTGATTTATTAAAGCAATTATCGGATGAAGAAATGGCTGACTATAAGAGTAAAGTTTCGAAAGAAACAACCGATCTGGCAGAGATTGAAGAATCACTTAAAGCGTATATTGAAAACAGAAACCTCCGAAATGAAGAGAAAAACAGCCGGGCAGGTTTACAAAATCAATTAACAGGATTAGAAGCTTTATACAAACAATATATTGATTATATTAAGTTTAAAAACAGTCATGAAGCCACACTTTATGAACCTGGGGATCCTAATAAAGCCTTTTTGAAAATGCATTAAATAAACAATCAGAAGCATTATTCTTATCCCTTAACACAAATGGGTTCACATTAGAATCATTCAAAAAAATGATTACAGATTATGAACTTTCTTTCCGTAAAGAAACTGTTCACATTGCAGAAGACGCCCTGATAAAATACAGACATCTTCTTTTTGAACAAAAAAGAAATTACTTGATAATGTATTTATAAAAACTTATTAGAAAAAATAAAAGCTTCTAAAGCTAAAGAAAGTTATCAAGAATCTGATAAAGCTACTCCGCATTTTTATGACAGGCTGTCAGCACCAGCTGAAAAGGAATTTAAAGCTAAAATGGAAACACTTGCCGGAAGTAAAAAAGCAGAAGGTGATGCAGCCATTAAAGAATTATCTTCTATCATTCCGCTGACTGAAGACAATGGCTTTGATAAGGAGGATTTTTCCAAAGTAGAAACTCAGCAGGAACTTCATAGCTTTTTAGAAGATTATATTAATGATCAGGAAGAAAATATAAATAAAATCATTGCAAATTTACATGCCCATCAAGGACTTTCTATCTATGGTTTCCCAGATTTGCTTCAAAAATCAAAAGAGCAGCAAGGAATAGTTAGAGACAGTATTTTTGATTTAATAATTGCAGATAAAACCGAAGAAGAAAGTGCTAAATATATTATAAAAGGTATATTAATAGGAGTTTTAGCAGTTGCTTTAGGATTACTTTCTTTTGGTACAGGAACAGTTGCAGTATTATTGGCCGCAGGAAATTTTGCTTTAGGAGCTTATATTACTTATGAAGAAATTGAAGCTTACCGTACCCAACTTGCTGCCTATAAGGTAAATATTTCCCAAGATGAACCAAGTGCTGTTTGGGTGGTTATCTCAGTTGTAGGTTCGCTTTTAGATGTTGCTGCTGTAGCAAAAATATCAGCTAAATTGGTAGACGCAGGCAGAGTATTTGAGCTTACAAAAGATATCAATCAAACTAAAAAGCTGCTCACAGAAGCAAAATTACACCCTACAATTCAGGACAAGATCATAAAGGCATTGGAAGAAGATTTAGCCAGAATCAAAGGTCTTGAAAATAGGGTACAACAAAATATTGTAAAGCAAGCAAAAATACAAGCTCAGGAACAAAAAATCCTGGACGGGTTTGTAAAAGCCAGACAACTTACCTACGTAACCATACCAGGTTTAGCTAAAACAGGCGAATTATTAGCCAGAGCAGTATTTGCTATTCGAAAAGGAATTGTTACTTTTGATAGTTTTGTAGCTGAACTCAAACTAGCCAAACTTATAAACAAAACAGGGTTAAGCATTGAAGAGCTGATTATGGTTAAAAATGCTTTTGAAAAGGCAAAAACCTTAGTCAAAGATGATAAACTGGTTTTTGAACTGGAAAAAGCATTAGCAGATAATGATATTGTTAAATTGAAAAGTTTGCTAAAAGATAATAAAAGCGTTGCGACTAAAAATATAGATCTTGAAAGTGAAGAAAAGCTTTTGACGGAATTAGAAGAAAAAAGTACAACAGTTTATAGAACACAAGGGGTAAAAAACCGAATGCCAGCCAGCATAGAATAAAGTTAGATAAAAGTGGAAATATAAAAATAGATGGAGATAATATGCTCTATGTAACACTAGATGACAAATCACATCAAATTTATTTCTATGAGAAAAGAGGTGGAAAAGATATGGGAGCGAAAATCGTGTCTTTTGAAATTCCAGAATCATTAGCAAAGGAAATTAGAGAAAGCGCAGTAGCTCAAGACTTGGGTAAAGCACATCCTACAAAACCACAGATTTCTGATCCAACAAAATCTACAGGTGCTTTTGGTTTACCCAAAGAATATATTAAAAAAATAGAAGAACAGGCCATCAAAGGAAGTTGGAAAATTGAACAACCATAAATTAAAATTATATGAAAAATATAAAACAAAGATTAGATGAAAATTACTTACTAGGCTGCATAAAACACAAAGATAAATATCAATTTTATTTAATGCCAATTGCATGGTGGATTTTAAATTACGAAAAATATAGTCCATCAATATTACAGGATATTTCTCGTCAAAATTTTAGAGATGGTGCATTAAATGTAACCGATGATAAAGTAGATCTCTTTTTTACATCTATTACTGAAGATAAGATTTCTCTATCTGACGTAAAAAGTATTATTGAAAACTTCACAGGAGAGTATTCTGAAATCACATTTTTTATTGATTTTGATAAAAAAGAATACATTAGTATATTCGACTATATTGAGGTAGAAACTTACTTACCTGATAAAACTTGGGTTGGCAAATATGGAAGTCCAACGGATTACATTCCTACTGATATATTAGATCAAATCAACTAGTTCACCTTATCTCTCCGAAGTCTTTCAACTTCGGAGTTTTTTGTACCAAAGCTTTCGTTCCCATTATTTTGATATAACTTCACAAAAAAAAAAGCATCAATTTTACAATCAATGCTCTTATCTAACAGTCATTCAAAAGATTTCTTACAGTGTTTCAAGAACTCCTATAGCATAGGGAGTCTTATCATCCTTATTTTCAAAAATATAAAATCTGTAAGCGGTTGGTGAAACGTCATCTTTTATTGATTCATTATTAAAATATTTAATTTGGATTGCGAAAGTACGATATTTTTACTTTTAGCCGGCATTAAATACTCATGATTTTTCAATCTATATTCCCGTTCCTCAAGGTATTAATTAAAAGAAGCTCTGAACTCCAAAGGCGAGAAAGAGGTCCAAACGCATGATTACAAAAAAATCGGAATTATTCAAATTCCGATTTTTGACTTTTATGGATATTAAAATTTTCCGCCAGTTTGCTTCTTAATAAAATCTTCCCATTGTTTATTCAGGTATTCAACAGCCTGTTTCTTTTCACTGGCATTCAGAGACGAGTAATTGATTGAGTTGAAAACAAGTTTTTTCATCGCTTTTACATCTAATTCCCAATACACAAAAGCCATCCAGAAATCGTAGCTGAGTCCTTCGTATCCATAGACTGACGGATCATCGCTGCTGATGGAGCACTGTACCCCGTTACTTAATAAAACTCTCGCCGGGTGATTTCTAAGATCACTCACATATCCAAGAACCTGGTTACTGATAGGGCTTACCTCAACCAATTTATTCTGTTTTCTGATCAGTTCCATTGTTTTCGGAAAATAAATCAGATTCAGACCATGTCCGATTCTTTGGTTATTCAGCAAAGCAATATCCAGAACATTTTTATTCGATACCGAATTACTTTCACCGGCATGCAGGAAAAGCGGCATTTCTACTCCGTATTTTTTAGAAAGTTCTTTCAGTTGGGTCCAGTTTCCCTGGAAATAATTAATACGTTTACCGGTAGCTTCATCTGCCACCAAATCAAATCCCGAAATAAGATCCGGATATTCCTTTTTGAACTCAAAAGCTGTTTCAAGTTGCTTTTCCACTTCATCCTGTCCTAAAAACTTAAAGCTTGAATAAATTAACTTCAGGGTGAACTGAGGATGGGTCTGACGAATCTGTTTAACAATATCCTGCAAATCTGTAATGGCTGTTTTTGAAGAATATTTTCCGTGCTGAAAATCGTAAAGATCACCAAAGATATATCTGATCTCAACATGCTGTACATGATCTTTTACAAGGTCCTGAAAGCCTTTCAGATAATATTCTTTAAAAAACGGACGATAAGGCAGCAACAGATTAATACGCTGAAAACGTTTCTCGAATTCAATCCAGTAATCGGTATAAGAACATAAATTATCACGCTTCAGGATGAGAAGATCCTGCAATTCCTTTTCAAAACCAGGATTAGAGGTCAGTTTCTGATCAAGGCTCACAAAACCGCCGGGTACTTTTCCTTTCTCAAAAAAGCCAGCTGACCATAAATATAGTCTCCTTGATCTTTTTGATTATAAACATAGCATTCTCTATATTTTCTTGCGGTCGCTATCACCCATTTCACATCGGTAAACCCTCCGCTGTGGGTATGCAGCAGACCTCCTTTAGGCATTGATCGGATGACGTCAAACAATTTGCTGCTTTCGATCATCGGTTTTATTTCGTTGAAAGACAGGTTGTATAAAGGTATTTTTTTGTCTTTCGCATCACTCATAATCTGTTGCCTTAATCCGGACAGTTTATGATCCAATGCTTTTTCAGCATCAGACAATGTCAGATCTGCATCAAAGGCAACGGCCTCATTTTGCTGTTCCAGTGAGGTCCAGCTCTTTTGATAATCAGAATTTTGATTTCCTTTATTCTGAGCTCCCAATAGCGGGAATCCCAAAAGTAATATATACGTTAAATATTTTCTCATCATAAATATTGTGTTAGATTAATACGATCAATCATTCTTAATGTTTATGAACAATTGACCCTATAAATACAATAATTTCCAAAAATATAATTAATTTTTCTGGTAAAAAGAAGTATTGATTTAGAATAAAAGATCAGCATATAAGATATGATCAGGACCGGTGATCGTAAGATCAGGATAGAAGTCATATCATTAAATGTAGAGAATAGTGATGATAAAAACGCCTTAGAAAGCTTTTTGCCAACAAACCACCTGATTCATTTATTTTGTTAAAATTAAAAAAATTTCTTAAACCTGATAATGCCGCAGAATAATTATTGTATTAATTTTTTTAATTCAAAATTGCAGATTAAATGATGAGTGATCAATACAGTTCTTCTCTGTAAACTCTTTTGCCAAGATAAAAAAGTTCATGTTTCTTAAGATTAACGTTATCTTCAAAAATATCATGAACAAAATGGATGAGCTCATTTACTTTTTCCTTCTGTGTAATTCTGATCCGGGATTCAAAATTGGTGGTAAATCCGCTCTTGGTATAGTTCAATGATCCGAGGTAAGCTACTCTCCTATCGATCACATAAATCTTTGAATGCAGGAATTTACTTTCATAGCGGTTATTACGGATAAATTTAAAGTTCAGGTTTTCAGAGTAATGGTATTTGTAAATCTCCATTTTTTCCACTTCGGTTTTCTTTTCCCAGCACAGGTAAAACCCATAAAGAGAGACAACCGAAATCAGGAGAGCAAAGAAATTATTGGCATTGATGAGGTCATCAATAATATGAATACCAAAATAGGCCAACGAAATGATCCCCAGGCACAACAAAGCTATGGCAGTCAGAAAATAAATACTTTTCAGGCTTTCCCTTCTTTCTTTTTCTTTACATCTGTTACCTTGTGCTGATGAATAAGCTTCCGGAGTACATCTTCATATTGCTCCGGCCGCAGATCACTGAATGCCAGTCTCACATTCACCGCTCTATTCTTCAGCATCAGGAGATCATCTACTTTAGATTCATCAATATAAGGCGAAATGATCAAAACTTCTTCCTGTGCATTCAGGATATCCTTATTCAACTGGTTTCCTGCGTTTTGCCCAACAAAGACTTCAACACCTTCTTTATTTTCGGTATCAATTTTAAAATAATATTTTTGTGTTCTCTGTAATACACTTTGTTTTTTTCTTAAATTCTATTCGGATAATGGTGGCTTCAAATATGTTCAAGATCTGTTCAGGAACCGAACAAGCCTGTTATCATATTTTTCAGGCCGCAAATTTACATTTCTTTTCCTGGTATACTTTACGGTTTAGCATAAATGAATAAAGAAAATTTCATTCTTCCCAAAACAATAATGCAATCTCCAACATAAAAGAATAAAATCAGTAAAAACAACAAATCAGTGATATAAAATAAACAAAAAGTCTATAAAAACAATAGACTAATGTTATTAACTTTTATTCATAACTGAAATTTTAAATAATCACAGCACTCGAATAAACAATAAAATATTAATAATCAACACATTAAATTCATCAATTCAATTACCCTACTAAATCAGTAGACTTGTATGATATTTCTCATACCCTCTTTTAACAAAGTTTTATGAATTATTAAATAATTTTGACCCAGTTAAAAAAATATATAAACTTTATTCTCATGAATAAGAACAACTTTGATTCTTACCTATGCACCATCAAGGCTGCGTTACCTGCTCAACAAACGTGTTCTGCAGCGCCTGCTTTTTCACAACACAATCTTATTTCCAAATACATGTGTTCTGATATGATGTGCCCAATGATGATGTCATAACTTTCAAGCAAATACTATCATTACTGTAGGAATTAAAGTAAATCATTCCAGACTTCTTTAATCCGGATACTCTCCTGTAATTTTTTAACGTTTTACCTTTCACAACCTCCCTGAAAAAGGAGGCAGGGAATTGTTTTCTTTCATTCGCAGAGACCGGCAGTAATACACACATTCAATTTTAAACCTAAGATTAATATAATGAGAAAAAACAATGCAAAATTGGTGTATTGGCTGTGGTTCTGTCTGCACAATATGCCTTTGCACAGACCAAAGACAGTCTTTCGAAAGAGACGTCCATCAAAGAAGTGGTGGTGGTCGCTTTCGGAAAGCAGAAAAAGAAGAAAAATAACAGGATCTGTACAGTCTCTGAAAGCCAAGGATCTATCTACCCTTCAAAATGGGAATATCCTTCAGGGAATTGGAGGTAAAGTGGCCGGAGTACAGGTGATCTCTTCCGGACAACCAGGTTCACAACCCACCATCAGAATGAGAGGAATAGGTTCCATCAATGCATCCAGCGATCCGCTTATTGTACTGGACGGTATCCCTTATAGCGGAAACCTGAACAGTATCGCTGCATCAGATATTGAAAGTATTTCTTTCCTTGAAGATGCGTCATCCAATGCTCTGTATGGGTCAAGAGGAGCCAACGGGGTTATTATCGTAAATACCAAACGGGGAAAAAATAAAGGGCTGAGCATTGAAGCTGATGTGAGAACCGGAGTGAATTTCAGATCTATACAGGACTATTCCGTTTTTACTTCCCCACAGGATTATTATACAGCTTTTTATAACAGGGGAGAATCGGGGAAATCGCAAGATTAAAACAGCCGGGAGCTGTTCCTTCCGGTAATACCCCTCATGATGTGGGTCTGGCTGCACTTAACAGATTGGGATACAATGCTTATAATGTACCTTTCAGCCAACTGATCGGAAAAGACGGTAATTTTAATCCCGATGCACAGCTTCTCTATCAGGATAACTGGAAAAAACTGCTTTTCAGACCTGCTTTAAGAAGGAAGCAACCTTAGGAATCAATGCCAATGGTGATCAGGTAAAATCATACACTTCTCTTAATTATCTGGATGATAAAGGGTATCTGATCTCCTCCGGATTTGAGAGATTTGGAATAAGGTCTAATGTAGATTATTCCATCACATCAAAATTAAAACTGACGAGTGCCCTGTCTTACACATACAGCAAGCAGGATTTCGGGAAACAGGTGGCTTTTCCAATCCTTTCCAGTTTGCCAGAAATATATCTCCTTTTACCCGGTATTTCTCAGAGATGATAATTACCAGAGATTATACGACAGCCATGGAAATGCATTGTATGATTATGGAGACGGACAAGGCCCAAACGGAGCCACAAGGTCATATGCGGTTTTTGAAAATCCGGTAGGTAATCTACAAAAGGATAAATCTCAGACGGTAAGCAATATCACACCTTAATCTTGGATTAAATTATGAGATTATTAAAGGACTGGACTTTACCTATAATTTTGGAGCGTATCTTGAAAATGTAAAAAATCTTCAGTTCGGAAATACGGAAGGAGGAACCTCTTCTTCTGTAGGCGGAACAATTACCCAGGGATCAATATTCAAATACACTCTGAATCATCAGCAATTGCTTACTTATCAGAAGAAGCTGGGAACCATAATTTCAACATTCTGATTGGACATGAGCTGAACAAAATAAAAATGAAGGTTTTTCAGGAACGAAGCAGCAGCTTTTATTACCAGACTCACATTCTTTTGATAATGCCGTAAAGATCACAGATCTGTCAGGAAACGGCTATGAATATGCTGTAGAAGGGTATTTTTCGAGGCTGCTTTATAATTATGACGGAAAATATTTCTTTAATGCCAACATCAGAAGAGACGGTTCGTCCGTATTTTCACCTGAAAGCAGATGGGGAATTTTTATGGGTTGGGTGCCGCATGGAATGTAGCAAAAGAAGATTTTCTTAAGGACAACAGTGTGATCAGTTCTTTAAAACTGAAAGCGTCTTACGGACAGCAGGGTAATGATAATATCCTTCTGGATGGTACTAACAGAGACTATTATGCATACCAGGACATCTACGGAATCAATAATTTTGGTGATGGCAAACCGGTTTTATCCCTTAAAAAGCAGGGAAATAAAGACCTGAAATGGGAAACTTCCAAAAATCTGAACGCAGGATTTGAGATTTCTCTTTTGAAAAACAGAATAACGCTGAATGCAGATTATTTTGAAAGAAAAGTGTCTGACATGATCTATACGCTTCCTCTTCCTCCTTCCAATGCCGGATCTTATGTGAAATACGGAAACATCGGTGATATGACTAACCGGGGAGTACAGGCCAATATCAACGTTGATATTTTCCGCACGGAACAGTTTCAATGGAGTGTGTATGCCAACGCAACCCACTATAAAAATAAGATTACACGGTTACCTGCCGAACAAAGAAACACGGGTCTCGTTACAGGTTTATTTATCCTTACTGAAGGTGGAGACCGGTATACCTACTATCTGAAGGAGTTTGCGGGAGTAAACCCTGATAACGGGGATGCACTGTGGTACCGAACCGTCATCAATCCGGTTACTCAACAGCAGGAAAGAGTTATCACCAACAATTACAAGGAAGCAACCGATTATAATACAGGAAAATCTGCAATTCCGAAGGTATACGGAGGATTCGGAACGGATGTGACTTATAAAAGATTCAATCTTGCAGTCAATTTTGCCTATCAGTTTGGAGGATACGGCTATGATGATATTTACAGGAGTTTATTCCATTCCGATACTTACGGTTCTAATTATTCTACTGATCTGGATAAAACATGGACGCCTGAAAATCCTACGGCAGCATTACCGAGAGTTGACCTTACAGCGACCAATCAGAACGGAAATTCAACGCTGTATCTGATCAAATCTGACTACATCAGCTTACAGGATGTAACACTCTCTTATCAGTTGCCTGATGCTTTTGCCCAGCAGGCCGGCTTATCCGGTTTGAAAGTCTATTTCACAGGAAACAATCTTTACTTATGGTCTAAAAGAAAAGGTTATGATCCGAGGGCTTCACTGACCGGAGTATCTGATCCCTACAGATATTCCCTGTTATCAAGTGTTTCTGTAGGCTTTAAATTAACATTTTAAAGAAAACAATGAAAAAAATAAAATACTTTGTAGCTGCACTTGCCATAGGCTTTATTACCAATAGCTGCGCCAGCGACCTGAATACTTTACCGGAAGGAGATATATCCGGTGAACAGCTGAACGATGATCAGTCCAAGCCTGAAAAGATATTAGGCGGAATTTACCTTGATCTCCGAAGCAACGGAGCCGGAGGAACCACTTCCCATTCTGATTTCGGGATTATGGCGATAAAAGCGGGAGCTGATCTGATGTCTAATGACGTCATTCAGTCTACCAACCAGCATTTGGGAATGTTTTATAATTATGAGGCAACCAACGCAAGCAATCTTGCCTCGGAAATTGTCTGGACTACTTTTTATGCAAGAATATTCGTCATCAATAAACTCCTCGATGATCTGCAGAATGATGGAAATGCAAAGAACAGAGCTATTAAAGGGCAATTGCTGGCATTAAGGGCTTATTCTTATTTCTATCTGGTAAGATTCTATGCTCATGATTATAAAGAGCATCCGTCTGATCCGGGACTTCCGCTGGTACTGACAAGCAGTAATCCTAACCAGGGGCTTCCAAGATCAACAGTGTCTGAAGTGTATGGGCAGATCACCAAAGACATTGAAGAGTCTATCGGTTTACTTGACAGCTTTGCACGCCCATCAAGAGCACAGATTGACCAGAGAACGGCAAAAGCTATTGCTGCAGAGGTATTTCTACAAACGGGAGATTATGCAAAAGCAGGTAAATATGCTGATGAAAGTAAACAGGGTATTGCGCTCATGACTGAAAACGAGTATACTACTACAGGATTTTCCAACATCAATAACCCTGAAGTGATATGGGGTTTCCATAATACGATTTCTACAATGAGTATCGGAAACTACTATGCTTCTTTCTTTTCAATGTTTGATAATACCAACGAAGGGTATGCCGGGGCTGCACAAATCCGTAAGCTTATAGATAAAAGACTTTACGAAGCCATTCCGGAAACAGATTACCGAAAAAAGTATTCAACGGAAGCCAGACTGCCCAATATACCTTTAACGGTAAAACGAAAAACTACCCGGCCTACGTAAGCTGGAAATTTAAGGACCCCAGCCTTTTGAAGGAGATTATATCTATATCAGGGCCTCTTCTCTGTATTATATAGAAGCGGAAGCACTGGCAAGACAGGGCCGTGAAGCGGAAGCAAGGCAGATCCTGTTTAATATCACCTCAAAAAGGGATAAAAACTATACACTGTCATCAAAATCAGGAAATGATCTGATCAACGAAATCATCCTGCAAAAAGGATAGAACTTTGGGGAGAAGGCTACGCATGGTTTGATATGAAACGACTGAACACCCCTCTGGAAAGGATTTATACGGGTACGAACCATACTTTCGGAAGGTTCAATCTTACTCCTGATAAATTCAGATTCCAGATACCGAATAAAGAGATTAATAATAACCCACAAATCAAACAGAATGAGTAAATAAACAGAACACGAGCTGAAAAGCACAACAATTTTAATATATTTGATTAAATGCTGTCCCTGTATTTGCAAAATGAAATGCAGGAGACAGCTTTTTATATTTTAATAAATTACCTTTTCTGATCTTCCTTGATGAGGTTTTTTACTATTATGTATCAGCTCTTCTTTTTAATCAAATTTAATAAACATCTGATCAAAGTTCAAAGTCATTGTATTGAACTGACGGATAACATCCTGCCCCATATTTCCGTAAACATTTTCTTTATTAATTTTAGATTTCAACAGGCTGATATCCTTCAGCAGGATTTCTTTTCCGAGTATGTGAAAGGTATGATTCACCTTGAAACCATCATATTCTGCATTCCCTCCTGCTCCACCCATACTGATTTTGGCAGGCTTATACCGTGCTTCAATATTCTTTTTGTTTTCCTGGTAAAAAGGAGCATATAAAATAGTATGATCAGCACCGGTATCAAAGGTAAAATGTTTACCATCCACAAAAATAAGCGGAGTAAGGCCATCGATTGCCATATTGGACGGACCGGCTATTTTCGTTTCTTTTTCAGGCACTATAAAATAGTCGTCCTGAGTAAGCTGAACTTCCTTTAAAGCTTCTATGACAGGAAATCCTAAAATACCATTGATCTGATAGCTGATCTGCGGAAAGCTGAGTGCCTGATCTGCAAACACAAGAAACACTGCATTTTCAACGGTGATATTCCCAAACGTCAGTTTTTCACATACTGCAAGATCCGCTTTTACAGCAATACCGGTGATGGCATCCACATCAATATCTGCAGGAATGATTTTCATTTTTAAACGCTTTGCCGTACTAGCCGAAACAGTAGAAATATTAGCTCCCGTATCAAAGATAAAGTTCATGGAATCTGTCCCTGTTTTTATGGTAAGATTTTTCAGGTTAGCAACATCCTTTTTCATTTTCAGGCGGGTATTGCCGTTTCTTACGACCTTCTGCCGGGGCTGTTTCTCCAGAGCAGTCCAGATTTTCAGATTGTTTTTCAGATCCGTTCTCTCCTCTTCCGTAAGCAGATTATTATATTTTTGAAGAGTTACCTCTACAGCATTTTTTGCTCCTGAATAATCATACTGTTTCATACAGTTATCTTCTTTGATATGTGAAATTTTAAGCATAAGTGAATCAGGAAGTTCAGTTTTCAACCCTGAAAGTTTGAGAATTTTCCGATTGGACTCTTCAGGTTTATTAAATGCATTGTCAAGAACCGCCTCGGTAAAATACAGATAGTCTGCAGGCAATTTCTTTTTCGTTTCTCTAAAAATATCCCGGGCTTTAAAGAAATTTTTATCTTTTATCTGACGGTATATATTTTCAAATTCCAGATGACGCTGCTGTCCAGATCCTGCAACAGATAATAACAACAGCATAAGTAATGAAAGTCTTTGCATAGTTCTTTTCTTTAATACTGGTGTCTTTAAGCGTTTCTTTATAAATAATGGCTTTACAGCGACTGGATTCTTCATAGTAATAGTTTGGGTATTTGAAAGTTGACAATTCAAACTGCTAATTTATTTTAAAAAATAGGATCTCCGCATTTCTCCTCCTATAAATTTATTCCGTTCAGCCGGAATTCTAAAAAATAAGATAAAACAAATGGCATCATTGGTTGAAACGATGCCATTCTATACAATTTGATAATCAATAAAATTAGTTTTTATCCTCCTTATATTTTTCCATTTCTTTAAGTTTACGTTTCATCAGTTCAATTTCATCAGCTTGGGTTTCAAGAATATTCTTTTTCAGCTTTATCAGGTCCTGATCAGTAAGCTTTGCTTTTTCAGACATCAGTAACGCTGCAGCATGATGGGGATCATCCCTTTTACAAACTGCCTGTCCCCAATATTGATCTGTTCCCGGATTCCAAACCATGAAAATACACCAAGCATAACTGCTATTGCACCAATGATCCAGTTTATTTTAGGATGGGTATACATTTTTCTCATCATCCATAATTCGATCAGCATCATTACGGAAACCATCAGCAGAGTCATATACAGGTTATTCAGATTCGGAATAAGATTCTCAAAACCGTCAATCATAGCAAACATAATGAAATACATTGCAACAAACATCACAACGGCCATGACGGCAAATCGTCAATACATGGAATATGCTGAATGCTTCTCTTCATTTCCCGAAGAATGATCCATCCCTGTATGTTGCTGGCTTTTCATCACAATAAACTGATTATGTTACATTAATTCCGGACACGTATTCAGAACGCTGATCTTCAAATATAAAAATACAGCTATTTATCGAAATGGTTTATGCGTCTGGTCATAACCGCCAATTTAAAAACGTTAACTTTTCCTCAGTTCTGTCTTTGATCCTGATAAAATTTTGGTTTGATTTTTTTAATGATCAAATCCTGCAGTTTTTCAGGTTCGGTGTTGAAAATGGTATGTCCTGATTTTTTGAACCAAAAAGCTTTTTATTCTTAACTTTTACAAACTGATAATATTGTTCGGCAATGGTATAATAAGACTGATTATCTCCGCTTCCTATGAAAAAATAAACGGGACATTGTATCTCAGGAACGGTGCCGAATAAATTTGTTTTTGCATTCTCTTTCCAGACCGGAAACCAGGTATCCATCCATTTATAATAGATTTTCCTGAAATCTTCGGTTCCTGCACCCTCTACTCCGTTGTGAACGAAGAGCCATTTCTGAGCCAGAAAAAAATCATCCTTATTACGAAACGGTATTTTTATGCTTTCCAATTCCCTGATCGCTTCATCGTTTTCTGTTTTTACTGCCCATTTTTTAAGGGAGTTTACTGATAAAAGAGCACTCTTATCAGCATCGATCACCGGACTGACAGGAATGTAGGCATACAGCAGCTCAGGATGTTTTACCGCTATATCAAATCCCATGACGGAACCCCAGGAATGAGAGAGTAAGAATATTTTCTTCTGGTGGAATTTTTCTATCAGATAGTTGACAACTTCCAGGGCATCTTTTTTAAGTAAATCAGGGCTAAGATCACTGGATGAGTTGTTGAGTTCCTCTGTTTTCGGGGTCCCCTCTGATCCCAGTTGACCACTACAAATTCTTTCTTCAGCTTATCTGTAAAACCGTCAGACATCGCTGTCAGTGATTTACCAGGTCCTCCATGCAGGATCAAAAGAACAGGATTTTCCCTATTATCCCCTTTTATACTGATCAACTGTCTGATCCCACCAATCCGGACAATCTCCGCAGTATCAATTTTTGTCTGGGCCGGACTCATGAAATAGATCAAACAAAGGACAGAAAGCAGGAAATTAGTTTCCATTGAATATTGGTTTTTAGTACACATCCGGAATCTTACACGTAATCAATAACCGGTATTGTTTTTCACCTCCAATATAGGAAAATACCCTACACCAGGGATTATAAAAACAAAAATCATTTCTTTAAATTTTCAGTATAAAGAAATACATATATTTGAGGCAATAAAAACTCATAAAATAACCTTGTAAAAATGAAGAAGGAAGCCATTTTCACAATATTATTACTGTTTTTAAGTGTATCACTTTTTCACAGCAGAAAACATTTCCTGATTTAGCTCAACAGCTTAAAACTCTTATTGCCGGCAAAAAAGCTGATGTAGGAATTTCCATTATTTCCCCTTATAAAAGAGAAGTTATCCAGATCAATGGGGACCGGTTTTACCCTATGCTCAGTACGGTTAAATTTCATATTGCCCTTACCCTTCTCCATAAGATTGAAAAAGGAGAATTATCTTTTCAGCAGAAGCTTTTCATCAAAAAAGAAGAACTCTTAGAAGATACATGGAGTCCTTTCAAAAGGAATATCCTGAAGGAAATATTGAGATCAGTCTGGAAGACGCTATGAAATGGATGGTTTCCTACAGTGACAATAATCTGACCGACATCCTGCTGAGGTTAATCGGCGGCCCGAACCTGTGCAGAAGTTCATCAACAGCCAAAACTTTATCATTAAAAACAATGAAGAAGACATGCATAAAGACTGGCAGTCTCAATTCATCAATACAATTACTCCCAATGAAGCTACCAGGCTGCTTGAAAAATTCTACAATGGGAAACTCCTGAATAAAAAGCATACCCAATGGCTTTATATGGCCATGATAAATAATGCTTCCGGGGCAAAAAGGATCAAGGGCAATCTTCCGAAAACTGTGAAAGTAGCCCACCGTACAGGTACTTCGTTCACCAACAAAGAAGGTATGACAGGCGCTGTAAATGACTTTGGAATTATAGAACTTTCTGACAAGGAAAGAGTATACATTGCCGTTTTTGTACATGATACCTACGAGACATTTGAAAACGCAGAAGCTATTATTGCAGACATTGCCAAAACAACCTATGACTACTATCACAAAAAATAAAAAATGACCCAAATAAAACTGTTTTTCACCCTTGCCCTTGCCACAATTCTGTCTGCCAATACACAGGCTCAGAAAAAAACAACTATATCCATCAGATTGACAGCATTATAACAGCTTCTTCCCCACTCACGTTCAACGGGGTGGTTCTGGTATCGCAAAAAGGAAAAATAAAGTATCTCAAATCTAACGGCTATAAGGATTTTGATAAGAAAATTCCTTTGAAAACAGATGATCAGTTTGAAATCATGTCCAATACCAAACAGGTTACTGCCGTTTTGATCCTGCAGGCTGCCGAACAGGGAAAGCTTAATCTTCAGACTCCTATTAAAAATATCTTCCTGCTCTGACACAGCCCTGGGCAGATTCGGTAACGATACACCATCTTTTAAACCATACCCACGGCATTACTAACGTAGAGAAACCCGCCGCTTTCAAAGCGGGATCACAGTTTAAATATGGAAATCTTTCCTATATGCTTTTAGGAGAAATCCTTAAAAATACAACCGGAAAGACCTTTACAGAACTGGCTGATTATCTTTTCAGAAAACTGAAGATGGAGAAAACTTTTGTGTACAATACAAAAGATAACCAATCATTAGTACCAGGCTATATAAGCGAAAATAATCAGTTTGAAAGGGTAAAAGAATCATTTCTGAATGATGATATTGCCCCTGCTGCGGGCGTAGTTTCTACAGTACAGGATCTTGCCAGATGGGATCAGGCATTGTTTAAAGGAAAGCTTTTGTCACCGGAATTCCTGAAGCTGATGCTCACTCCTTCCACCACTTCCCAGCACAATGTTTTTGGAAAAGAAAGTATGGGGTTTGGCTATAATGTAAGGATCATTAAAGAAGCCGGACTGGATTATTTCAGGGTTACCGGTCTTGGAGACGGCTTCACATGCCTTAATGTATATTTCCCTTCCACAGATACAACTTTGGTTATTCTGGAGAATCAGATGCCGGAAAAGAGTGAAAACTGGAGCTTCCAGGAAGCAGCCATCAAGAATATTGTTCTGAAAAGTATAGCTTTACAGTAGTATTTGCCCATCATCAGTATAGAGTCAGCTTAAAAATGAAATAAGTTTCTCTATTTGTTATTTTTATCTTGTTTAAAACATAAATCTACAGATGGGAATAATCATTGTTTTTGTATTCATTATCGCTCTGCCTATGCTGCTGCTATCAAAATCAAAGATATCAAAGAGGCAAAAAATTCTGTGGCCTGTTTGTATCTTCATTAGTCTTGTATTTCTGGCAATGTATATTCTCATTCAGGGATTTGAAAGGGAAGAGACCCTCAAAGACCTGCAGAAGAACTCAATCAGCCTGCAAAGTAGATTTCTCTTTATCTTTTAAAATTCCGGATCTAATTCCGGAAAAAGGTTTTTCAATAAGGATTGTGTACAGTACCGCTGCTGCAATACAAGCCAACAGACACAAAATCAAGCATATATTATCTGCTGTCTGAATATTAAACTTATCCAGTGTAACCTGTACCATATGGATAATCCCTTTGTGGGAAAGATAGATGGCATAAGATAGAGCAGCCAGCTTCGCTGTAATATATGACTTTGACCGATACAGGAAGGAAGATTTTGAAACGGCAGATACCACAATGAACCCATAGCTTAAAGCTACCAGTGTAAATCCAAATACTGAAGCTGTTTCTGAAGTCTGCTCATTACAAATCCAAAATGAAATGCCCAGCAGCACAAGTCCTAAAAGAAAGATCATGTTTCCACGGTGGTGAACGATCTTTTTAAATCCTGATGAATACTGCATGAGATAACCGATCAGAACTCCCATACCAAGCCCGTCTAACCTTGTATGGGTAGGATAATAGATTTTCATATACCATGACCGCCAGAAGTCCAGGGAATCAGGCTGTACAGGGATTATATATTGGTTCCACATGGCAATCCTTACCATCAAAGAAAAAGTGATTACACCAATGAGCATTACAGGCAGATATTTAAAAAGTCTGGTTTTAGCCAAAATAAGGAGCAACAGTGGAAGAAAAAGATAAAACTGCTCTTCAATACACAGCGACCAAGCATGTGAAAATGTACCACGATTAATAACATCCAGCCCGTAATTCTGTGTAAAGGTCAAAAACTTCCACAGGGGTGATAAGGCTTCCCGTTCCCTGAAAAAGAAAATGTAAAATATAGGAAAAGTGTGAAAAAGTAAGCCGGAATGATGCGGAAGAACCGTTTGATATAAAATATATTTACGCTAAATTTTCCCTTCTTTTCAATTTCTTTAAACAACTGGCCTGAGATCAGGAAACCGCTCAGCACAAAAAACAGATCCACCCCCGTCCAGCCGAATCTTCCGACCTCATCAATCCATTGAGGATGCTTAAAAGCCCTGTAATGATACATTAACACAACTATGATAGCCGCAGCTCTCAGATGATCCAAACCATACCATCTTTCCGAATGTTTTTCCATTTATTTTTTTCAGCAAATATGAATCAATCCCTGAATGCTTTTAAATACGTGGTCCGGAAAACAGATCAATTGGTATGAACAGTAAAATAAGCCGTCTGCATCTTTAATAGTGTTGTTTAACCGTTTTTTTAACCTTTTACATCAATTTCATCAGTTGTTTCCTAAGTTTTTATATTTTTGATCATGATGAAGCTCCGGCCAGAAATTCATATCAGACAGAATATTTATTTTCAGTTGTTTTTCTGGATTGCTTTATTTGTATTCGGTATAGCGAGAACTTACGGTGAATACGACGGGATCATCATCAGGGAGCTTGTGATCTATAATTTCTGTCACTGGATTTTCCAGATCATCGGAGCCAATTTTATTTATTATATTCTGATCCGTTATTTTTTTGACCGGAGAAAATATGTAACGTTTTCAATAGGTCTTATTATCAGCCTTTATATGATTTCGGTGATCAACAGGATCTTTATTGTTTATCTTGCCGAACCTTTTTCACAAACCTGCCTAAAGATAGTTTCATCAGTATTTTCACGGATTTCAGATACCTTTTATTCCATTATACTTTTCCAATCATCAGTGGGACATTTATATTCGTTTCAGTGATGTTTATGATGCGTTACAAAGACGAAAAAGAACGTACGGCCCTATTACAGAGAGAAAAGGCGGAACTTGAGCCGCAATCTCTGAAGGCACAGCTTCACCCTCATTTTCTTTTCAATACGCTGAATAACATCTATTCCCTTTCTGTGAGCCATTCTGAAAAAACCTCCCAATCCATCAGCCAGCTTTCTGATATCCTGGATTATATTTTATACAAAGGTCAGAAAAAATGGGTTTCTGTTTCTGATGAAATAGCCATTATCAAACATTATATCACCCTGGAAAGCCTTCGTTATCATGACAGCAGACTCAAGATAAGCCAACATTTTTCACTGAACGCTCCCAATACAATACCGCCTTTACTGTATCTTACTTTGGTTGAAAATGCTTTCAAACATGGCGCAGGGAAAAGTTCAGCCCCCACAGAAATAAGAATCGAAGTAGAAACAAACACCCATCAATCTGTTTTTACCATTGAAAATACCTGCACAGACAGTCGCAACAACAATGACAAAGGCATTGGTCTCCGGAATATCCAACGACAGCTGCAACATCATTACCAGGAAAATTTTGTTTTCAGAATTTCCCGGGAAAATAATAATTTTAAAGTTGAAATAATCACCCCTTCACACTATGATTAAATGCATCATTGTAGACGACGAACCTTTAGCTGCCACATTATTGGAAAACCATATTTCCAGGATTGACGACCTGAAACTGACCGGAAAAGCTACAGATGCACTGGAAGCCTATAAAATCCTTCAGAATCAAACGGTGGATCTTATGTTTCTTGATATTCAGATGCCTCATCTGAACGGGATCGACTTTCTGAAATCCTTATCTCAAAAACCCAAAACCATTTTTACCACAGCCTATCGTGATTTTGCTATTGAAGGTTTTGAGCTTGAAGCGGTAGATTATCTCCTGAAACCTATTACTTTTGAACGCTTTTTCAGGTCTGTAGATCGCATTCTCAGAAGTACAGCAGGAACAAAGGAAGAATTTATGATCGTCAGAAATGAAGGCGTACACAAAAAGTGCCTCTTTCCGATATTCTTTATTTTGAAAGCCAGGGTAACGATGTCAAAATTGTCCTGACCAACCAGGAAAACAGTATTTCTAAAACCAAAATAACAGATCTTGAGAGGGCACTTTCCGGGAAAGGTTTTGTAAGAGTTCACAGGTCTTTTATCATCAACATACAATTTGTGACGGCCTTCAGTCATCATGAAGTAATGCTGGGCATCCACCATATCCCCGTCGGAAGAAGCTATAAGCAGGAATATGATTCTTTTACAGCTGCCATTTTAAAGAGCCGCCTGCTATAAAACTCCTTATGAATGGCTTATACTCTGGTATTACAAGTTTTCCATTACAACGAATTCTATTTTTAACGTTTATTTTAAATATTTTTTAATAAGATGAATTGAAGAATTATTTTTCGATCTGTTTTTCAACACCTTACACATTACCATCAGTATAATTTCATATCGCATGCTATAAGTTATTCATCTCAGAAAAACAAATAACAACATGATTTACAGCAAATTGAAAAACCAATGATATCCATAGCATTCGCATATCTTCCTTTATAAATATTAAAAAAAAGTATTACTTTTGCTTTAGATTAATAAAATTGTTTTAACTTATTTTATTAATAAATTTATGTGCACCAATTTATAAAACATTAAAATTCATTCCATGAGAAAAATAATTCTACTTATTACATGTATGTTCAGTATTTCAGTTTTCTCACAGATTAAAGTGTTGAAAAATGAAAGTTTGGTAGAAATTGGTAAAGATAATTCCGTTGGTCTATATAAAAGGAAGATAAATTTACAATCAATTACCAGGATCTGAATACCAGCAACCTGAATACAATCCGGTCTTTTTCATTCCAAAATCTGAACGGGGATGTATCTGGCCTGTATAAACTCATTATGGATGGTTTTATATCAGCCGCTGATGAAAATATCATTCTGGAGCTTCCCAACGATATTATCGAACTTCATTATGAAAAAAATTATGGTCAGCAGACCGTACAGTTTATTCAGGTGATCAATAAAAACCGGAAATACATCGGAAAATCGCAGTTTTTAACCAGAAAACAGGTTGATAAAATCTTTGGGAGAACCAACGGAAAGTATGCTCTGTATGACAAACAGACTACGGTTCCGAATAAGGCAGCTTCAACTGCTTCTACAGCAACTCCAGCATCCGGAAACGGAAAAAAAGCAAGAAAATAATCATAATTTATAAATATTACGAAACTCATTCCATTGAATGAGTTTTTTTATTTTATTTTTGCAGAAAGACATTATAACTTATGCCGCTTCAGATAATCAATCTAACCAAAAATTTGGTGAACAGACTGCCTTGGATACGATCAATATTTCTATCGATAAAAATGAGATCATCGGTCTTCTTGGTCCGAACGGAGCAGGAAAATCTACCCTGATGAAATCTATTGTCGGTGCATTGAAAGTGGATCAGGAGAGATCATCTTTAACGGGTTGAATATTTCAGACCATCAGATTGAAAGCAAGAAAAAAATAGGATTTCTGCTGGAAAATAATCCTCTTTATCTGGAAATGTATGTAAAAGAATACCTTCAGTTTGTAGCCAATATTCATAAAATCTCTGAATCCAGAGTAGATGAGGTGATTGAGCTGGTAGGCATTACTCCTGAAAAATCAAAAAAATAGGTCAGCTTTCCAAAGGATATAAGCAGCGTGTAGGACTGGCACAGGCCATCATTCATCAGCCGGATCTTTTAATTCTGGATGAACCAACGAACGGGCTGGATCCCAATCAGATCCTTGAGATCAGAAATGTAGTGAAAGAAATAGGCCAGCAGAAAACGGTTTTACTTTCCACACATATAATGCAGGAAGTAGAAGCACTTTGCTCACGGGTTATTCTGATACATAAAGGAAATATTCTGCAGGATTGCCCTATTGATGAATTTAAAGGGAAGTTCAATAGTCTGGAAGAGGCCTTTGCAAGTTATACAGCATAAAAATATAAAATCGTCCTAAAATTTAAGGCGATTTTATATTTTTAATTATGTATCCTACAGGCGCTTTATATTTTAAAACTTCGTATTTTTTATAATGAACCCAAAATTTATTTTTATTATTAAAGTCTTGGTTCAGATAGATTGTATCTCGTTGAGGAAGTAGGACAATATAAATATTCTTGTCAACAATTCTCATTTTTTCACTCACAATATGAATATCTGATAATTCTTTTTTGAAAAAATGAATCATTCTGTTCAATTTTTGACTTTCTAATATTTTCTACAAGTTCGTTCTTAATCAAATGATTACGTATCATGATCATTATGACAAATAAAACAAAGCTAGCAACCATAACAAAAATAGCCTTAGAATCTTTTTTGAAATTGTACAATAAAGATGTCTAACGGAGAAAATAATAAAGCTAATCGCCAGAAGTGCTATGATTAACTGAAGTATATAAATCATCTAAATAATACTTGAAATTTAAATAGCGAAATTTAAGGATTATTATCCATTTTATTCAATGGTAAATACCGTTTCAAAATTGTTATTTCAGAGTCAGTTTTTAGAGACTAAAAATACTACGCAAATCCATTAGCTGAAATTCGACATTGAGAAATCCGATAAAAGCAGGCATTTATAGTATCAAAAAACTCTTTTTTCAAGAGTGTATATTCTTCTTCGAAATTAAAAATGGCGTTATATTTGATGAGGTTTGACCGTTAACCAATAACCACTCAATATGATCAAGCATATTTTATTAGGAGCTTTCTGTTTAGCTCAGTTTTCTTTCGCTTCTGCTAAAGAAATTCCCAATCATCCGCAAACCTGGAACATGATAACATCTTCTGCGCTTCAGCAGGTACCTAAGACTGTTATTATCAAAACCAAAAATTCAAGATAAGAATAGATAAGCAACCGAACGGTAAATATCTGTACCAATCCTGGAATGCTAATGCAAGCCTTACCACCAAGCCAAGTATGATCATCAGCGACGGTGAACTTGTTCCTGATGGAACTGGAGGTAACTATTATATTGCTTTCAATAATGAAGGCTATACTTATCAGGTTTGGAGAAATTACCTTACAGATTATGGTAAAAGGCACCTTACACCCTGACCGTTAATGATCCCAATGACCGTGAAATTCTAAGTCAGGACGGATATGTAGTAAAAAAATAAGCTGAATAACACTGAAAAATAAAAATCCTGTACAGTAGTGTACAGGGTTTCTTTATGTTCCGGATTGTCTGAGCTGTGTAAGGAAACGGCTGGATTCATAACTTTCTTTAGCTGCTTTATACCCGATGTTGAAGATTTCTTCCAGGCGTTCTTTCTTGCGTTCAAAAGTTCCGTAAGAAGATAATTTCTGAGAAGAAATGAACCAGTCACAATAATCAAATTTCCCACGTTCGATCCTGTAGGAAAGAAGATCGTAAGAGCGTGAAACTATTGCTTTGATGGAATTCAGGTCTTTAATCTTTGCTTCGTTTGGCGGCGATACAAAAACGCCTATCAGCCTGTCACACTCGTCCCTGATGATATCTGCCGGAAAATTGTTCAGAACTCCCCATCACAATACATTTCGTCACCAATGATGTAAGGCGTGGTAATACCCGGAATGGAACAGGATGCAATGATGGCATCAACAATTTCAAAATCTTTGTCGAAAATCTTCTGGGTTCCGGAAACCAATTCTGTAGCTACTATTTTCACCTCTATATCCAGATCACCCAATTTCATATCATGAAAAACAGGCTTAAGATAATTTCTGAAAATAATGGAAGAAACCAACCCCGGCTGATTGAATGTAAAATGTTTCCAGTTGAAAAAATACACCGAATTGAAAAATTCCAGAATCTCATCGGGAGTTTTCCTATAGCATGCAGGCAGCCTACAATAGATCCGGCACTGCAGCAGGAAAGGATATCAATTTCAATATTTTTTTCCTCTAAGAATTTTAATACTCCTGCATGGGCGATTCCTTTGGTACCGCCTCCTGATAAAACAAGTCCTACTTTCTCAAAATTCATTGAATAAATTTAAGAAAACAGGTTGATATAATCGGATTAATTTTTATAAATATCTTTATTTTAAAGTTATTTTAATATCCATCATGAATTTATTGTTCATATTTGCTCTAAATTCTGATATAAAATATAACCATGTAAGAATAACTTCTATAATCAGATTTATAGCTACATATGGATGAAATCTATTTATACTTACAAACTCATTTTGGCATCACCCATGAAGATTGGGAGATAATAGCTTCTAAAATGTTTGTTCAGCAATTTAAAAAAAAGGAAATTATCCTATATCCGGGTGGCCAGGAAGATCATCTTTCATTTTTATCAAAAGGAGTATTAAGATTCTTTATCCCGACGGATGAAAATAAAGAAACGGATATTACGTATGATTTTATGTTTGAAAAAAATTTGCGTGTGCCGACGAATCCTTTATTACCAGAACACCTTCCCTATATGGGATTGAGGCATTGACAGATGTATTACTTTACCGGTTTACCTATAAGGATCTTCAGGATATCTATAAAAAAAAAAGGCGCTGAACGCATTGGAAGAATAGCTCATCAGAATATGTTTCTGGAACGTTCTCAAAGGCTTCACTCTTTTCTAAGGTATTCAGCCAAAGAGAGATATCAAAATTTATTTAAAGAAAATCCTATTTTGATTAAACAGATTCCTCAAAAATATATTGCTTCTTATCTTGGAATTACACCTCAGGCTTTAAGCAGAATCAGAAGGCAGATTTATTAACATTTGTTCATTGCTTAATCAATAAGGGTCATCTAATTTTGCTCCCGTTTAATCAAACTAACAAAAAACACATGACATTATTGAAATTAAAGCATTTTGCAGCTTCTTTTATTTTTATGAGTACTTCCATGTTCGGACAGGTAGGGATAAATACAGCAAATCCTCTGGGTACCTTCCATGTAGACGGAGGAAAAAACAACCCAACATCCGGATCTCCGTCAACCACCCAATTATCAGATGATTTTATTGTTGCAAAGACAGGAAATGTAGGCTTTGGTGTACTTTCCCCCTCTGTAAAGATAGATATATCTACTTCAGGAACTGCAGCCTCACCTCTTCCGGGGATTAAAATAAATGATGGGCTACAGGGAAAAAATAAGGTACTCACATCTGACGAAAATGGTATAGGAACATGGAAGAGACAAAGCTTAGAGCTTGTAGTAGGAACCATGGGGAACGGATATAATCTTCCTTTTTATATGATTACAATTATCATCAGACAGGGTCCAATATTGTGCTGCCTCCTGGAAAATGGCTTGTTACCGTAAATTTATTATCCGTAAATAATAATAATAATTCTGTATTAAATTCTGATGATTATATATGGTTCAGGTCAACATTTTCAGATTCTCAATTTTCACTGATAAAAGTGCTGACATTCAAGGAAGTGCTGATAAAGTCAGTGGTATGCTGCAGGGGCCTGTTCCTTCAGGAGCACTAAAATATAATATTGCCAACGGCCAGGTTCTTATCAACAACAGTTGCGGCATCAGTAAAACTTATTGGCTCATTGTTGGAAACTCAGAAGTGATAGGAACTCCATCGTCTTCTGTTTATTTAGATCGTTTGGGAGGGGCAAACTGGGGAGAAAATATGATATCTGCAGTTCCGATACAATAAATAAGCTCATATTTCGATCAGTATCAACAAAAAGCCCGGAAAAAATCCGGGCTTTCTTATATAATTTTGTATTTCAGATTAGATGTGGATCACCTCACCGTAAGCAGCAGCAGCAGCTTCCATAATCGCTTCAGAAACTGTTGGGTGCGGGTGGATAGATTTGATGATCTCATGACCTGTAGTTTCCAGTTTTCTGGCTACAACAGCTTCTGCAACCATATCTGTTACACCTTCACCGATCATATGGCAACCTAACCACTCTCCGTATTTAGCGTCAAAGATTACTTTGATAAATCCGTCTGTATTTCCGTTTGCCGTAGCTTTACCACTTGCAGAAAGAGGGAATTTACCTACTTTGATTTCGTATCCTTTTTCTTTAGCCTGTTTTTCTGTAAGACCTACAGAAGCTACTTCAGGGTGGCAGTAAGTACATCCAGGGATGTTGCCGTAGTCAATTTTCTCAACGTGCATTCCTTTGATTTTCTCAACACAAGTGATTCCTTCAGCAGAAGCAACGTGGGCCAGTGCCTGAGTAGGGATGATATCACCGATTGCATAGTAACCAGGTACTGAAGTTTCATACCATTCGTTTACCAATACTCTTCCTTTGTCTGTCTGGATTCCTACTTCTTCTAAACCGATGTTTTCGATGTTGGCAGCAATACCTACAGCAGATAACAGGATATCAGCTTCAAGGGTGATGTTCCCGTTAGCAGTTTTAACGTTAGCTTTTACACCTTCTCCTGTTGTGTCTACGCTTTCTACAGAAGCGTTTGTCATGATTTCGATTCCTGATTTTTTCAAAGATTTCTCAAGGTGCTTAGAGATTTCTTCATCTTCTACAGGAACGATGTTTGGCATAAATTCAACAACAGTTACTTTCGTTCCCATTGTGTTATAAAAATCAGCAAATTCAACCCCGATAGCCCCTGAACCTACAACGATCATAGATTTCGGCTGCTCAGGAAGAGATAATGCTTGTCTGTATCCGATTACTTTTTACCATCTTGCGGTAAATTCGGTAATTCTCTTGAACGGGCTCCTGTAGCGATAATGATATGAGTACCTGTATATTCAGTTACTTTACCGTCTTTATCTGTCACAGAAACTTTTTTACCTTTCTGTACTTTTGCAGTACCAAGAATTACGTCAATCTTATTCTTTTTCATTAAGAATTCGATTCCTTTGCTCATTTTGCTGGCAACACCACGGCTTCTCTGGATTACATTCGGGAATTCAAAGCTTGCCTCCACTTTATTCAAACCATAATCTTCAGCATGGTTGATATAATGAAAAACCTGAGCAGATTTCAATAAAGCTTTAGTTGGAATACATCCCCAGTTAAGGCAGATTCCCCTAAATTTTCCTTCTCGATAATTGCGGTTTTGAAACCCAATTGAGCTGCTCTGATCGCAGTAACGTATCCACCAGGACCACTTCCAATGACAATAATATCGTAATTCATTACTTTAAAAATTTTTATGCGAATTTAAGGAAAAATATTGGATGTTTCATGTTTCTTCAGATTGATCTCAAAATGCACCGACTAAGCTATTTTATTCAATTTTAAATAAAAAGAGAACACAAAAAGCATTCTCTTTCAATAAATCTTATTTTGTAATGAAAATTTATCAAATTCCAAAATATAAAAACGGTTTTCTAATTTCAATAACGGCAAAAATTATATTATTTTGCCTGTCTTAGTAATCGTTTTTCTGCCGCATATCTTTCATTCAAGGCTTTCATCTGATCTCTTTTCATCTGCTTGGTAGCAAGAGGATGATTAAGGATGAGTTTTTTTCAGTATTGTATTTTTTGGTGAGCTCCTGCATTTTAATATTCACCAACTCACTTTTTGAAGGATGCGGAGGAGCCGGCGGTCGTTTCTGAGCTGGGACATTCATTGATAAACCTAATAGCAATAGTGTTGATATTAAAAACTTTTTCATGATGTTTATATTTTTGAATGAATTCAACAGATTGGTCATGATCACATTTCATTCATTCAGGTTCAATGATTAATCTGCATATTTCATACCAAGATTTTTCAAAACACTCAAAATACGATACATAAATGATTGATGAGTGGGTATGTTTACAAGATTTGCAAAAGTTTATGGATGGTCATGACGATTAAGAAGTTACATCTTACCAAAAATTTGAAGGTCATCTGCTGTTTCGTTTAATTATTCATCTTTCCAATATCACGATCATGTGATTTTATAGAATAAGTGTATAATTTATTATTTATTAAGTTATATTTAGAATATTTTTTTATTTTTGTTTAACAAATATAATAGTATGAAAAAATACCTCTCGATTCTCTTATTCGGAGCTTTATCCCTCAATGCACAAGTAGGAATTAATACTACTACTCCGAATAGTACCTTGGCAGTCAACGGTTCCCTGAGAGCAGGCTACACCCAGGTTACAGCCACCAGCTATAATATTCTGGCTAATGATCATTATATTACCTACAATGGAACAGCTAATGCAACTTTTACGCTTCCTGTGATCGGAACAGGTACTTCAAGTTATACGGGAAGGATCTACAAGATCAAAAATATTTCGGCTTCCAGTATTACGCTTCAGGCTTCAAGTGGAAACACCCTCCGAATTGATAATACACCAGTTGCTTCTTTTGTAATTCCTACCGGGGCTTATGCAGAGGTAGTCAACAACAGCAATACCACAGGCGGCACCTGGGATATGTCTTTTACTGTACTTCCCAAACCCAGCAATGTGGAAATTTATGGTGCCCAGCTTGCAATACCGCCACATAATGGAGCGAGCCCGGGAGTGACAGACTGGACACTGCATGCCAATACTTCTTTTGATACAGGAACAGGAGCCGATGCATGGTGGATTATCAGCAAATCCTCTGTCAATAGTGCATTCGGCAGAACTACCGATACGTCCGGTTTTACCAATAGCAGCAGAATGACATTGGTTTATGAATATCAGGGTGCACCATTCAATGTAACCAATATGTACCCTATTCTTACGGCAGGAAATAACTCAAGTTACCCGGATGTCTTTACCGCTTCCTTTGTAAGCCTTGCCAATGTAGGGGGCAAACAAGACTTACGGTATCGGTTGCCCGTGTAGATTTTATGGGAACTAATGGGACCAATAACAGTAACTGGGCCGGTACATTCCTACTAAACGTATTGCTGGCAAGAAAATACTAAAGATTTTAAAAACTATATTTTTTTTCGTAAGAGCGGATCTATTTCTGCTCTTTTTTATTGTTTCAATTGAATTACGGCAGCATATTTAAGGTTTTCCCTGTTCTCAGGAAACTGTACTGTAATGCTATTTCCAGATTTCTTCCAGTGAACCTTGGAAAGTCCTAAAACGTTCAGTGATTTTGGGTTAAATTTTTCAGGGAGTATAAAGGTTAATTCTGAAGGGGCCTGATATTCTGATTTTTCGTTAAGATGAAAAACATTCAGAGTATTCCCGTCTTTGCTTTGGGTATAATAAAAATTCCCTTCATGATAAGGGGCTACAGTTCTTGTTGAAAATACGGCAGACTGATTCTGATCCATCCAGCCTGAAATCTCTTTTAATCTTTCATATACTATGGCATCATAGTCACCATCAGGGCCGGGCGCAATATTCATCAGATAATTCCCGCCCCTTGAAATGATTTTCACCAATGTTTCAATGATTTTTTGAGAGGTTTTATAATGATCGCCGGGAACGTAAGAGAAAGAATCTCCCATAGTGATACAGCTTTCCCACGGAATGGAAAGTGCATGCTCAGGAACTGCCTGTTCAGGGGTCACATAATTTTCCCATTTTCCGGGAACGGTACGGTCTACGATAATGATTCCCGGCTGATTTTTCCTGGCCATTGTACCTATTTTATCCATATCGATATCCTGCTCTGTTTTGATAGTGCGCTGCCATTCTACTTTGGGATCAATGGTATGAAAAGGACGTACCCAGCCTCCATCCAGCCAGAGAATGTCAATTTTACCATAGTTGGAGGTAATTTCATTCAGCTGATTGAATGTGAATTTTTAAAGTTTTCCCATCGTTCAGGATATTTTTTAGCATCATAATTAACGTTTCTGTCTTTCGGAGGGAAGTAAGGCCACCAGTAATCATCGGAATGCCAGTCCGGCTTTGAAAAATAAGCCCCGATTTTAAAACCTTCTTTTCTAAACGTACTAAAAATTTCTTTCGTTACATCAGCCTTTGGATTTTTGGAAAAGGGTGTTTTTGAAGACGTGATTTTATAATCAGATTCTTTGGTGTCAAACATGGCAAAGCCATCATGGTGCTTCGTGGTAAAGACAACGTACTTCATTCCTGCTTTTTCACCGCATCGGCCCATTTCTGTGGATTGAACCGGACAGGGTTAAAGGAAGTCTGAAGGTTTTCATAGTTCTTTACATATTCATCATAGGATTTTCCGTGTTCAGGCTTTCTTTGCGTCCAGGATTCATCTTCCGGGCAAAGGCTCCAGCTTTCAACAATTCCCCACTGGCTATATGTTCCCAATGCATAAACAGACCGAACTTCAGATCCTGCCATTGTTCCAGATTCTGAACGACAAGGGGATCTGCAGGTTTCTGATATCCCTCAGATACATTATGTGCCTGAGAGAGCAGTGCTGAACCTGTAAGAAATGATAAAAAAAAGTAAGCTCGCTTTTGTCCTGATTAGCATAGAAAGTAGTTTCTGCTAATTTAATTATCCTGCGGTTAATTAACAAATATCAGGATTTTAACAGATTATCAAGGGCTTCATCGAAGGTGTAATACGAGAATTTAAATCCGCTTTTAAGGAGATTTTCAGGATATACATTACGGCTTTTCAACAGTAATTCGGTTTCTGTTTTCAGGAATATGGAGGCTATTTCCAGCTGCCATACGGGCGCATTCAACCCGAAAGGAACTTTCAGTTTTTTTCTTAATTTTTCCATCATTACGGAATTGGATAAAGGAGCCGGAGCCGTCACATTCATTGCTCCTGATATATTTTCATGCTGAATGATCCACTCTACAGCTTTACAAAAGTCATCAATATGGATCCAGCTTACCATCTGATTGCCTCTCCCCTGCTTCCTCCTAAACCCAGCTTAGTAATCATCCGCAGTTTTGGAAAAGCACCGCCGTTATTCCCCAGAACAATAGAAGTACGCAGGGCTATTTTTCTTACTTTCCGGTTATTGATTTTAAAAAATTCTTTCTCCCAGCTTTTGCAGATATTCATTGAGAAATCATCCCCGATAATACCGTCTTCTTCTGTGTTAAGATGCTTTTCGGAATGTACATAAATGGTTGCAGAACTTGCATTCAGCCAGATACCAGGTGGGTTCAGGCATTGATCTAACGCTTCCTGTAATACTTTTGTGCTATTAATTCTTGAAGTATAGATCTCCTGTTTATTTTTTTCATGATACCTGCAGTCCACAGATTTCCCTGTCAGATTGATCAGAACATCTGCTTCTTCAAGAGCAGACTTCCATTCGCCTATTGTTCCGGCGTCCCAATAGATTTCATTTTCTCTTTCAGGCTTACGGGTCAGAATGTATACCTGATTTCCTTTTTCTGTAAAGTATTTCTCCAGGTTTTCACCGAGAAATCCGGTGCCTCCGGCGATGAGTATTTTCATTGTGTTGGTTTTTTGTTTTGTTTTAATAGGTTGCGGATTCCAAATGCGGAGTTTGAGGATGGTTTAAGTGTATCAGATCAAATACTTTTTGGTTCTTACCTCTATTTCAGAGCCTTCGGCCAGCATTACAGAAACCGGCTCCTGACTGTCCAGAGATTCGAAATCTTTTCCGTAGATATTGCCGAAGTGAATGTCAAGTTTATAATCTTTAATCAGATAGTATTTCCATTTGGGATGGCATACTTCATATTCTGAAGTTTTATTTTCATTTTTGGTAAAGCCCCAGTAATGCTCAGTGATAAACTCAAACTCTGAATTGGCTTCCATTGTCTGTGCTTTACTTTCCGCAGTAATCTGAAGAGAGTGCCAGCTTTTATCTTTCCAGGAATAGCTGATCAGCAGTTCATCTTCTTTTTCATGAATCAGATTCTTCATCGGCATGGTATGGTAATTTTCTTTGTAAATGGAATTGGCTACGAAGCTTAAAGCAGGCTTGGGAACGATTTCCTTAATAAACACCACGCCTCTTTTCCAGATCCCGTTTTCTTTTTCTTTACATAAAATCTTAAGTTCACTTCTTCAAAATTTCGGTGAAAAGGGATTGGAAATCCTAATAATCTTGTGTTTAAAAACATAAAACCGACTAAACTAACATAACATTTTCCTCTGTAAAAATCAAGTTCTGTACCTTCAGGAAGGTATTGTAATAATAGATCGGGATTGATCTCGTAATTGATGATGGCTAATTTTCTCCATTCTGCTTTTAAAAATTCATGATACTTAGGTTTTATTATGGGTTGAGTCTCGCAGATTTTGATAATGTGGCTGTGAATTCTGCTTTTGTTTTGATTAAACTGTTTCTTTCAAGCAGGAAGTTTTTAAGGTAATTTTTCAGGAAAATGTTATTGAAAATCTTTCCTATTATTCCCAGTGGAGATTCAAATTCAAAAATATCTGTCATCACTGTCTGTCCTTTTACAGATTTAAAAATGTGTTGATGACGAAGTGATCTGAAGGCTCCTTTCTGCATTTCATCTGTAAACTGATGAGGTTTTTCCATGCTGATAATTTTGGTGGTAAGGGTTTGATAAACTCCTAAATGTTTTGCTCTCCAGGTCACTGTTTCATTTTCTTCGATCAGGCCTGATGTACGTCCTGCAATCGCTTTCTCGTGAGTTCGTGAGGTGGATTGCTGATGGAGATCGATATTTCTTGCCAGGTCAAATACGGTTTGAATATCAGCATTGATTTTTGTTTCTAAATAAATTCGTGACATTTTTCAAAAAGTTTGTTTTTTATTGATTTCCGGTAAGGTCTTGTCTATTCTTTCAGCCAATTCGGGGAGCTTGATTGTGGGAACTGCAGGAAAAAGATGATGTTCCATATGGTAAAACATACTGAAGGTCAGCTTATTTTTCCAGAACCCACGTTGTGTTCTTGCGATATCAGGATTTTCATGGGTATCATGGTGCACCGTCCATACTGCAAAAAGGCCATCAGAAATTCACCGAAAATCATGACCAGTATATGGTACATCAGAAAGTGAATCTGAAAATAAAAGCAACAGTGATTAATAACGCTATGGAAACCAGCTCCAGATACATATTTTTCCGGTAGGTTTTATTTGCTTTTTAAAGGTGATCCAATGGATCAGGAACATATGTTTCGGACCGTAGAGAATGGCCTCATACCATTTCATGGCAGCTGATTTCCCTTCATAATCTTCTTCGGAAAGACAGAATTTATGATGTCTGATATGATTGAACTTTACGGCATGAATGGAAGCCATCATCGTAAGGCTGTTCAGGTACAGAGACAGCCATGTCAGCCATTTTCCGGTTCCCAGGAGTTATGAAAGCCATTGTGTACCTGTCTCAATGCTGTCAGAAAATAAAATCCTGAGAACGGTAAGGCAAGACCATAATATCCATTAAAAGCTAAAAACAAGGAAATGAAAAGCCATGGCAGGCTGATATTGTTCTCGATCAGTATTTCTTTGACTGAAAGTTTCCGGAGGTCCTTCCATTCAACGGTTCTTATGAGTTCAAGATGGTTCATGTTTTAATTTTTTAGGTGGTTGTTAAAATAATGACGGCTAAAATTGTCAGTCTGAACAGAATCCAAGAAACAGTAGGATAATAATTCAATTGTAAGGTCCTGCATCTCCTCAGATGTTCCAGAAACATGATCAGTACTACAATTCCGAAATAAATAATATAGAAAAGCGGGGCAAAGTTCGTCAGCAAAGCAGGAATCAGGAGAAGTGTTCCCATCAGAGAGACAGTCATCATATTTCCAAGGTAGTCCCAGATTTTATCTTTCAGGTAAATGCTTAGAAAAACGGTCTGCCAAAGGATCTGTGCTAGACAAACGGTAAATTCCTTAAAAATCCGCCTCTGAATTCAATCCCATTTTTTCTGAAAATACGCTTAGAATATAAGCTGAAAAAATAACTGTAAAGGCAATATAAGCGATTCTGTATTTCAGGTTGAAATCTGGGACACAGGATTGTTCAGTCTTATTTTTTGCAGATGGAATGATCTGTTTACGGTTGTAAGATACAAAGGAATACAGTCTTTTGAAAAACCAGTATAGAGTTTGTATTCTGGCTATTTTCTCCAACAGCGGGAAAGAGTTTCCGATGATCAGAAGAAGGCTATCTAATCCGTAAACTACTTTATTTCTGTTGTGGTCTACAAGAGCAATCTCATTTTTAGCCCGGTCAAAATCGACCAGAGTTTTGTTTCTCACAGATATTTCAGTGAAGGCTTCCTGCCATTTTCATCAAGCATTCCACTTTGGATAAAGCCTTTGGAATAAAGATTACACATCGGGCACTCTTTATCGTAGATCAGGGTATGGTTTCTGAGGGTTTTCATCACTTTTTATTTTAAAGATTAAGGAAGTCTCCTCTGGTTCTTTTATGCTGTACTTTGAAAGTAAAATACATCCAGATTTTAAAGAGTAATGTTTTCATTTTAATTTGGATTTCTTTATTAATATTGAATATTTTAAATATATTATATTTTCAATAATTTTTGAAAATATAATTGAAATAAAAAAGGATTTTCATCCTCTTTATTCTATTTCAGCAGGTTGGTAATCTTCCCTACCAGCCAGTGATCATCACTTTTTATGGCCAGATCCATTATATTATTGATCTTTCCGGTGACGGAACTGAAATCATTCATTAGTTTAATAAATTCTTTTGCTTCTTCGGAATCTTTATCATCAATATTCTTCAATTCTTCCAGGAAAGAAATAACAGGTTCTATTTCTCTTTTTCTGCGCTCTTTAGTGATCTGCTTGAAAAGATACCAGACATCTTTTTCTGCTACAAAGTATTCTTTTCGATCTCCTTTTATGAATTCTTTTCTTACAATTCCCCAATCTATCAGGGCTCTGAGGTTCATGTTGGCATTTCCTCTTGAAATTTCCAGTTCTTCCATGACCTCATCTGTAGAAAGCGGCTTACCACTTGCCAGAAGCAATGCATGCACCTGTGCCATCGTCCGGTTGATTCCCAATTCGTTGCAAAGGTTCCCCATGTTTGAATGTACTTTTCTTTTGCTTCTGAAAGCTGCATTTTGTTTTACTTTTAGGTTTCTGATACAAATGTAATTATATTTTTCGAATTTTCAATAATTTTTGAAAATTAATTTTAAAATAAAACAGACATTTTTTGGAGTGCCTGTTTAACAGCTTATTTGCTGGTTTTATATTTTTCTGTCAGCTCGATAAATTCTGCTCTATATCCTTCTTTATCTTTACCTTTTCCTTCTTTTGCAAGTTGTTTGATCTTCTCTATACTTTTATTTTTAATCAATTTTGAATCTCTCAATGCCAATCCAAACCATGCTACTGAAGAAGCAAATTTAAAATCAGAACTTTCCTTTGCTGCCATATCAGACTTTTTTATAACTTTTATTATCTCACTGCTCTTATTTCCATCCGGTTTTTTGTATCGGAATTTCACAGTAGCCAGTTCATTACCAAATTTTTTTGTTTTGGAAGTTGAAGAATACTTCAGTTTATTTTCTTTAGGTAAGAATTCTGATTGTGTTCCTACCGGTATAATTTCGTATAAAGCAGTAACAGTATGTCCGCTACCTAATTCTCCGGCATCTATTTTATCATTCACAAAGTCTTCGTTTCTTAATTTCCTGTTTTCATAGCCTATCAGACGGTAAGACTTTACAAAATTGGGATTAAATTCAATCTGAATTTTGACATCTTTAGCAATGGTATAGATCGTACCGGCAAATTCTCTTCCCAGGAATTTATTGGCTTCGTGTATATTATCAATATATGCATAGTTTCCATTTCCTTTATCTGCGAGAGTTTCCATTATATTATCTTTGTAATTCCCATTCCATAGCCCAGGCAGGTAAGAAAAATCCCAGTTTTCCTTTTTCTTCAATCAATGATTCCAGATCAGCTTCGGAAGACTGGCCTACATTGAAATCTCCGTCTGTGGCTAAAATGACTCTGTTGTTTCCTCCTTTTATAAAGTTTTCCTGTGCCAGTTTATAGGCCAGTTCTATTCCCTGTCCGCCAGCTGTGCTTCCTCGAGCCTGAAGATTGTCTAACGCATCTGTAATCACTTTTTTATCTTGGGCTGAAGTAGGTTCCAATACCGTTCCTGCGCTCCCTGCATATACCACTATTCCGACTTTATCCTGAGGTCTTAGCTGATCCAATAAAATTTTGAATGAAGATTTCAGTAATGGCAGTTTATTTTCCTGATTCATAGATCCTGAAACATCAATCAGAAAAATAATATTGGATGCTGGAAGATTATCCATTGGAATGTTTTTTCCCTGTAATCCTATTTTCAACAGCTTGTGATTGGGATTCCACGGACTGTTCCCGTATTCTGTATTAATTGAAAATGGAATTCCTTTTTCCGGCTGTGGATAATTATAGGTAAAATAATTGATCATTTCTTCTACTCTTACCGCATTTTTATTCACTGTATCTTCATCGTTAATCATTCTCCTGATATTAGAATAAGAAGCGTTATCTACATCTATAGAGAAAGTAGACAAAGGCTGATTTTTGTAAGTTCAAACGAATTCTCTACAAGCGCGGCATACTCTTCATCATAATAGTCTGTATTACTTTTAACTGATTTCTTAACTGTTTTGAAAACCTTCTTTTTCCACCGACATGATTTTCATAAACTCTTTCAGACTGCATGTATGGACGTCGTCCGATACGATTTGATACTTCATAAGCAACTGACATTTTCGGTTTCGGACAGCCATTATATTCCAGCCTTCCCGGAACTGTAGGACAGGCATCGTCTTTATCCAAAATTCCATCACCATCCGTATCCGGCCATGGGCAGCCATTATTTTCCGGTGGTCCTGCAACGGTAGGACATGCGTCATCTTTGTCAATTATGGTATCATTATCCGTATCCGGCCATGGACAACCGTTATTTTCTACCGGTCCGGCAATCTCGGGACATTGATCTGATTTATTAGGAATGCCGTCCTGATCTTTATCTTTTCTGATGCTGTAGGTTTTAGATTCTGTTGCTGTTCCTGAAGTTTTTTGAGTTTTACAGCCTGCCAGTATAACAAGCCCAGACATGGTTATTATTATTTTCTTCATCCCGTTTTAATTTTTGGGGAAATTATTAAAATAAATTCAAAGTTTCTAATCTCTGTTTAAGGTTCAGTTTTCACCATAATTCCCGGATTCCAATATTTGGATTCAGGCATATAATACAGATAAACGTTCCCTGATTTCCCTGTGTATTCTCCTGCAAACTCCACTTTCAGATCGAGGTTGATCACCTTTGTTTCTTCAGCATCAAGATGTTCCCAGTACAGTACAAGGTAGTTATCAAAAATTTCATAGTAAGAAACCTGCTTTTTATCAACCATATCTTTCAATAAAGCATTTTGTAATGTCAATCCAGCAGGAATACCTATTTTGGCGACCGTCATGGGAAGTTGGTTATTCACTTTATTTTTAATGGTCACTATCATTCTGTTTGTTTCTCCTATTTTAGACTGAGGAGACTTCAGCCGGGTTTCCATGGTTACAGGAATATCAGCACTTACGGGTGGCTGCAGAGTATAATATTCATAATCCAGCTTATAAGGAAGTCCTTTTGAAGCCGGATATTGTACACGGATATGATTTTCTCCAGTTTTATAAGCTGATGCAACACTGATCCCAGGCAAGATATAGACTCCGTTTATCTTAATAGCAGGCCTTTCATTTCCATAGAGTTTTTCATTTTTTGAGAAGAATTCGGATAAAGCTTCTATTGCCAGGCTCGTGGCCTGAGTAGAACCAAATCCGTAATATCCGTTATAAGCAATAAGCTGATCTGCAGCTTTTGCAATTTTCAGATGATTTAATTTCTCATCTTTCTGCAAAGCCATCATATACAGAGAAAGAGCTTCTGCATCCGCAGAAATACTGCCTGAGCCTGTAAAGGTTATCCCAGGTTTTACCTTTTGAGTTTCATACTGTCTTCCCAGAATTGAGATCAGATTCTCATATTCTTTATGTTTCCCAAGACTGGCAGAAGCATTGGCCAATAATGCCAGCTGATAAGCTTCTTTTGTTACTAAAGCTCTGTTCAGCATTACTTTGTAAGAATCTTCAATTTCATTTTTATACCCAATTTAGACAAAGCATACAAAATATACATATTTCTGGACCACATATGCTCTGAATAAGCATTTTTTGCTTCATACTGTTTTCTCACTTCAAATAATCCGTTTTCATTTTTCTTAGCTAGAATAAACGAATAAAGTTCCTGAATCAGCTTTGGATCAACAGCCACATATTTCTTCAGTTCCGTAAATTCCAGTAAAGCGAAAGCAGAAAGTGCCACATCAGATTCTGTAGTTCTGAAATATCCAAAACCTCCGTCTTTATTTTTGAAGCTCAGCAGTTTCTGAAATCCTTTTTCAGGTTTTTCACCACCAGGGTTTCGGTAGGTGTATCAATTTTTTTAGCTGATTTTAAATAATCCAGAATGAAAATATTAGGATATACTGTTGAAGAAAGTTGCTCAAAACAACCATAAGGCTCTTTCTTCAATCTCTCCAGGTCTTCAAACATCTGAAATGCAGCATTTTCAAATACATAATAAGAAGAAAGCAAACTGCCGTTAATGTATTCAGGAATATTGATTCTGATATCTTCAGTTGTATTATTGATCAGTGAGTAGCGTTGAAGAAAGCCTTTTTCTTCTACCTGAAACGGTAAGATGACGGTTTCCCGGAAATCTCCGGATCTTACGGTAAACTGAATATTGGAATTTACCACTTCATCGGTCTGAATTTTTACAAATAATCTTCCAGACTCCATCGGCTTCAGGGTAATCAGGCTGTTAGCATGCATGAGCTTAACATGATTCGGGACGATAACATCCATTGTCATATTTCTGGTCTCAGGAGAATTATTTTTTACAACCACGGGAATAAGCATCTGGTCTGTTCTTGTCAGATACTGTGGAATTTTAGCATCTATTGAGATCATACTCTTTGCGGCATATGTCATTTCACTTCTTCCCACGGTACCGGCTCCGGAAATACCTTCTGTCATCACTCTGAATGTAGAACTGGCATCAGAATTATAGAATTCAATTTTTGCTTTACCATTTTTATCGGTTTCTATCACAGGATTCCAGTACAGAGCTTCTCTGTAATCAAATCTATAGGGAGTATTGGTAGTTTTATATTCCGGGTAGGCAAATTGCCGGCTCTCTGAAAATTCCGTCAGATTTTCGGCCGGTATCACTTCTACTGCAAAATAGGATTTCGGGGTAATGTCCCATTTATTTTCCATATTTCCGTTTTTAAAGGAATTGATGAGAATTGCTCCGTTCACAGCCCTGCTCCCATAGATTGCTGTAGCTGCAGCATCCTTAAGAACTGTAATACTGCTGACATCATTCGGGTTGATGGTTGTATTAAAATTTTCTACAGGAATTCCGTCAACAACAAATAAAGGGGTTTTATTGGGAACCGAAGCTGCCCCTCTTATATGTGCCTCTCCACCAGTTCCTGGCTGCGCTGTAGATGATACAACTATTCCTGCTACTTTTCCGCTTAGTAATGAAGTGACATCAGGATTCTGAATTTCAGGAGAAGCCGATAATAAAGTGACAGAATTGGCCTTGTTTTCTTTCTTTATAGAATAGGCACCAGTAACAATAACCTCTTCAATATAACTGTTTCTGTCTGTATCTGATTTTGTTTTATCACGTTTAGGGTCTTGCTCACTTCTTTAGACTCCTTTTTGCTGCTTCTTTAACTTCAGCCTCTCTTATAATTTCTTCTACATCTATATTATTCAGTTTTTGTTTCACCAGAGGGTTAATATCCAGATGGTAAGACAGAATCCTGATTCGGACTCTATGTTTGGGCAGGAAGGACTTGGCAATGATTCTATAGAAACCGTCAGTATTTAAATCTGAAAAATAAAATTTACCATTTTCTGCAGTTTCCTGTCTGAGAATTTTATTTCTACGGGTATCTACCAGAAAAACCTCTGATTTTACAGGATTCTTATTTTCATCTTCTACAATTCCGTAGACTGTATTCTTTTTTCGGGCAGATATTTGTACTGATTGTTTTTTATGATTTCCGGGATAAGCTCGAAGTATCTGTACCCGTTGGTAAGCATGACAAGGTCCAGGCTTTTATCGGCTTTTTCTTCTTTTTTATCGAAATAAAACTGTGGTTTTTCAATCTTACCTCTCAACTCAGAATCCATCAGCAGCCAAGAGACGATATGGTTTTGTTGATCATCAGCGTAGGTCCATAGTTTATCATCCACTACGCTTAGAGCAAGATTAGCGGGAACCGGTTTGTTATTACCGTCTGTAGTTACAATATTCAAGACTACTTTTTCTCTGGGTTGATAATATTGTTTGACAGGTTCAACTTTTATGTTAAGCTGATTGATTTTATTGGTAAAAACAATACGTTCTGCAAGGACTGAATTATTTTCCAGGACGGTAAATCTGATAATTCCCGCAGGAAAGTCTTTTTCAGAAACATCCAATGAACCTGATCCGTTTTTCAATAGAAGGGATTTGCTGTAAACTTCCTTTCCACGAAAGCTTCCTTTAATGATAATGCTTCTTTCCTGAGTAGAAGTCATTTTAAAGTGCAGTAAACCGTTTTCTTGTCTGATATTCAGAACTATTCCATCATTCTGAGCAACGGGAAGACTGTATGTCTGCATTATATTTTCCGGCTTCAAAACCCTGGCATAATAGGATTCTCCTTTCTGGGGAGTAAAATGAAACTTCCCATTCCAAAGTTATAGGCCGAAACTTCTTTTATTTTTTCATGATTCTGATTGTAAATGCCTAAAACCGCATCTACAGGCTGTTCAAATTCGTCAAGGATTTTAAAGGCAATATTTTGTTCTATCTCATTGATCAGTGTTCCCCCTCTGGCATCAGTCTGACGTCGAGATGATTTAAGACAACCGGAATATTCCGGGAAACCGATTCTGTAAAACCATCAAAATTCACTTTAATATTCAACAAGGCATCAGCAGATTTAAGCACTGCAGGAAGTTTAAATTTTAATATTTTTCTGCCATCTTTATCTGTGATCAGTTTTCCTTCTGAGATAACTTCTCCGTTGTGCATCACGGTATATTCCGCTTCATAAAAAGGAATGGGTAAATTGGCCAGGCTCCGCACAGAAAAGTCTGCTGTCACCTCATCTCCCGGGCCATATCCTTTTTGGGAAGTCAAGCTTCATTAAGATTCTCGGAGATACAACTTTTTGAAGGGTGATCTCCTTTTCAAATGCATTTTTATCCTGCTCATTCTGCATCCAGTTGGTATAGGCTCTGATCTTATAGATTCCTCCTTTCATATCATCAGAGAATTGAAAATACCCTGGGCATAGCCATTGGTGATCTCATATTTCATTTTTTTCAATATGCTTCCCCGGGATCAAGAATTTCAAAATTGACAACCCTGCTGTCTTCTGCCGGAAGGTTGTCTGCTCCTTTTACAACGTAGATTTTAAAATACATTCCTTCTCCCGGCTTATAGAAAACATGATTGGTCTGAATGTAAGTTTTTTCTTTTCAAAGTCCTGCATAATACTCTGTCCCTTTACTGAAACAGCTGAGAACAGAATACAGCATACAATGATATAGGATATAAATTTAAAATTCATAGGTTAAAATTTGAATGAAACGATACAGCCCAATGTTTTAAAAGAAGGAAGATTGAAGAAATCCAAACCTCTTCCATTTTCTGTTTCGTAGAAAGTCTGATTGGGATCAGCTCCTGTTTTAGCCTGCCAAAGCATAAGATTATTGGCATACAAAGTGAATTTTAATGTACGTTGGCTGTGGTCAACAGGAAAGCTTGCAGACAGGGAAATATTATTGATTCTTACATAATCTGCCTTTTGAATATAATTTTCCGCTACTCCGGCGTATCCATACCTTGACCATCTGTTTTCCTGAACATTCCTGCCGGGATCATAAAAATCTACAGGAATCTGATTGGTATTTCCGTCAGAAAATACGCCCTGAAAAATATAATTTTTAATATTCCTCTCTTCACCGGATGTATAAGAGCGTCCATAATAATCAAGAACAGCCTCGGTACCGTTCCAGACCTGACCGCCTTTTCTCCATTCCCAGTTAATATCCAAAGAAAATCTTTTGTAAGTAAAATTATGATTGAATTTCATGACAAAATCAGGAGTAGGATCTGCAATGATTTTCATTCCGGCAGCCTTTCGAGGAAACCCGGAATCATCAATGATCAACTGCCCGTTGGCGTTCCGTTCAAAATAACTTCCCTGATCGCCCCAAGTACCTCTCCTTCCGTCAATGTTTTGTAAATATCCTGAAATCCCGAAACAGCAGTATTGTTATATCCTGAAGCAACACGATCCACAATATCCCTGTATTTGAAAAAATGAAATCCTGTTCGTTGTAAAGAAATCATATCCCAAACGCAGCCGTTCATAGGTAAAGTTGAATTCATATCCGCTATAGGTATGGTCTGCCATGTTTTTAGCCTCAGCTGATTATTTTCAAAAAGGGGAAAAATATCATCCTGAATTTTCCTTCTGAAATATTCTCCTCCAGACTAAAATGATAGCCGATATTCATTCTGGCACCCGCTTTCCATTCTATGGTATTGATATTAGACAATCCTCTGAAAGTTTCCACTTCCCGTATTGGAAAATATTGATTATTGTTCTCTGCCTCCAGCAAAGTAGTTGCATAAAAAGCATAAGATCTTGTGATTTCCGGTTCGGAACTTAAACGGGTATAGCTTCCCAAGATTTTAAAATTAAAATGATTCCAGTTGAAAACATCTGCAAACTTCACATAAGCATTCGCCTGTGGAAGCCAATAGCTGTTTTTATGTGATGTATTGGAAACGTAAAATGAATTTCCAAGATTGATCCCGGCTTCAAAATCACCATCGTAGATTTCCATATTATAATTCAGTATATAATCCTGTGAAGTCCTTTGATAGCTGTATTTCTGATCTGTCAGGCTGTTATAAACCTCCGATTTTTTATCGTTTAATATGAAATTAAAGAGAACACTATTTTTAAAATCATAATTTCCCGGCAGTGTGTATGCACCTTGTATATTAGAATAATACAGGCTGTTTTTCTGTGTCCTTTCATTGTAAATTCCATTGCTGAAGCCGGAAGTTGACAGTTTATACCTATCCAGATTCCAGATGCTATTGTTCTCGTACGATTGAGCAATATTCAGTTTAAAACCCTTCCACGTCTTAGCGGCACTGAAGTTTACCTGCCGTTGATTATTCAGATAATGATATTGATTATTCTGCAACAAAAGAAATGAAGGGTTATCGGCATACTGACTATAGCTCCTCTGTGAGCCGTCATTTAACAGCAGCTGTTGTGCATTGGAAAATGAAACAGGAGTCAGCAGTGCATTCTGATATATTCTGTTAAAAAGCCCTGCTCTGTTTACATTTGTGGCTTTATTTTCATCATAATTGAAAGCCATATTCATGACATAGCCTCCCAGATTGGCTGTAAACTTTGTTTTAAAGGTATGGGTATTATTAAACTGATCCATAAAATACATCTGATCCTTTTGCTGCCCCAGATCTAAAGAAAGCCGGAATTTCTCAACATATTCTTCTTTTATAAAAAGATTTGCATTAAGCCGATTACTGTATCCTACAATCGTTTTAAAAAGATCATTATCATACCCTTTTGCCCGTGATAATCCATTCATCCATTGGACCAACCTTCCATTCTGATCATAGGTATAAGGCTGCCCGTCAAATCCCAATGCAGAAATATCCGGTCCGAAACTGAACAGCTCATTTGTTTCCGGCCCTTTCCATACAGGATTTCCGTTTTCAGATCTTCCCTGAACGTACTGATGCTGAACTTCAGGAATTGCGTTTCTGTTTTTAACTTCAACAGAAGTGGTAAAGCTTCCGTTAAAATATAACGTTTTCCTTTTGAAACCCTTCAGGATATAAGTACTGTCATTCCTCTGCTTCAGTTTTCTTACATTATTTACATATTGGTCGGAACTTTTACTTAAGGCTGTTCCATTATTTTCAATACTGAAATGATCTTTTATATTCTTTGATATCAGGCTGTCATAAGCTTTACTATGAACAGCTTTCACATATTTTTCATCTACCTGATTCTTTAAAATAGTTTTCAGCTCTTTCAGCTGATAAGAAGAGATGACCAGCATACTTTTACCCTGATTCCATGTCAGCGTATCATAAGGCTTGGCGGCAATGATGGCAAAACCTTTTCATCAGTGAGTTCGTAGATCCCTGTGTTTTTGTTATAAACTTTCAGAAAGTTCTGAGCCTTATTTTTAGTCCCTAAAAATGTTCCCGAATAATAGAGTTTTGAATCCTGTGCCTGTAATACGGTAATGATAAAGGACAGCAGCAGTAAGTAGCTTTTTCTCATCAATCAAAATATGTTTCAAGATAAAGAAAAAAGAAATTCCCGGAGAAATTTCTTTTTTTTGAATTTAATTTAATTTCTGATGACCTTAAAGGTTTCCCAAACCTCACCGGACCGGATACGAAGCAGGTAGATACCTTGTGGATATGAGGTCATGTCAATAGTGTTTTTACCTTCATTCAGGTGTTCTTTCCGCATGATAATTTTCCCGGCTATATCATATACAAAAAGCTCATCAACAGCCTTTTTGTTTTGATCTGAATAGGGCCTTTTGTAGGATTCGGAAATACAACGGTTCTGGTATCAGTCTGATTGTCAATTTCAGTTGCCATCTTTTTGTTAAGATTTACATTAGAAATTCCGTTGCTGCATTCCGGAAGCGTAGCTCTTTGAAGAATAAGCCTTAACAAAAGGTCGTTAAGTTTTCAACTTCATAAGATGCTGCGGTGGGCTTTATGTGATCATTTCCTATGCCACTGTCATTCGTCAGGAACGTATACGTACCGTTGGTAAGCAATGCAAACGTTCTCATGAGATATTCCGTTTCTTTATCGGTATCACTTGCTGCCAGCGGAATAATGGTAATTCCTTTTTTAGCGGCACTTTTTATTTTCTCATACAGTTTTTTAGTGTTTTCTTCTGACTGATGAGGTGGCGCATCCAAAATCAAAAACATAATTTTAGTTGAATTTTCACTGCTCCATTTCAGCTCATCGATAGAAACCTGCATGGCTTCCACAACAGCCTCCGGAGTATCTCCGCCACCATTGGCCTGCTGGTTTTTGATGAAGCCTATCAAATCTTCTGCTTTATCAGAAAAATCAAATTTCCGGGTCACATATTCATCCGCTTTATCTCTGTAAAACACTGATCCATATCTCACCACTGTATTTTTTAATTTTGTTTCCACTTTTTCAGAACATCCAAAAGTTCAGATTGCAGGTAAGAAATCTCATCTCCCATAGAACCTGTAGCATCCACCACAAAAGCAAGATCCAGTTTTCGTTTTTCCAGACAGGACTTATTGAGAATAATGATATTCTGCCCGTTTTTAAATTCCCTGATATTTGAACTTATCATCTGCCCGGAACCATCTTCCAGATAATATTTACCTGAATCTGAATTTTCATTGGTCATCGGACTGATCCATAATTCAGCATTTCCCAAATTATCAGAAACTGCCTGCCAAATGATATTTTCTTGTCATCCAGCAGCTTTACTTTTCACCTACTACCGGTTTTTTATCTTTATTTACCAGCTGAACGGAAACCCTTCTGTCAGGAAAAAATTTCCAGGTATTTTTATAACGATCCAGTTCAGGAACGGCAACATCCTTCCAGTAATCCCATTTAGAAAAATCATTCACCTCACCACCTGTGAGCTGTCCTGCTTTTGGGAGTTCTTCTTCAGCCTCTTCAACAGGTTCTTTCACAGGTTCATCAATTCCTTTTGCCAATAATTCATTGAATTTTTCCTTTTCAGCCCTACGGAGGCGTTTTGTTTTTATAATGACGACTCCGTTACTTGCTTTGCTCCCGAATATTGCAGCAGCCTCAGCACCTTTCATTACAGACATGTTCTTAATACGTTCCGGATCCAGAATTTTCAGAACCTCCATATTGACTGGTTTTCCGTTAACAATCACCAATGGTTTTGCCGAACTTCCTGCTACAGAACTCATTCCCCTGATCATCATTTTCATGTCTTTTCCTGATTTGGAAACTGACAAGCCGGCAACTTTCCCATTTAATTCTTTAGCTACACTGGTTTCAGTTGAGGAGACAACCGTACTGGATGATGTTATACTTTTTCTCGCTTAATAGTCTTATACCCTGTTACCACAACCTCCTCTATATTACTAGCCACTCCACCTGAAGTCTCCATATGGCGTTCAATTGGCGGAGGCGGCATATCTCCCCGTGATGATGAAGCGGTGGCTGGTGATACAATAACCGAAGCCGTACCTGGAACAGGAACAGGAACTGAAATTGAATTTACAGCCAGTTTTTCTATTGCAGGCTTTGCATTTTTTTTTCTTTCTGAATATTTTCTTTGGTTATCTCATCAATTTTTGCAATATCTTTACTGGAAACCGGGTCAGGTGCTGTTTTACTTTCAGATTACCGGCTTCATGAGTTCAGCAGTATCTTTTTGTTCATAAAATAGAAGGCTCCCAAACCAATAATAAGACTGGCAGCAATCCCGTAAGGAAACCAGAGAGGAATTATTTTCTTTTTCTCTTTTGGCGTATCCAGCTTCTCTTCAACTTTTTCCCACACTTTTTCAAAACCAGGAAAAACCGTTGGCTCTTCTGAAAGCCTTGAAGCTTCATTGAATTGTTGATCTATATGATTATTTTCCATTGTTGTAAAAGTTTAAATGTTTTGATTCACCAGAAGTTCCTGTAGTTTTTTCCTCGCAAAATTGAGCTGGGATTTTGAGGTCCCTTCGCTGATGGAAAGCATCGTTGCTATTTCTTTATGAGGATAGCCTTCAATGGCAAAAAGATTAAAAATAGCCCTGCAGCCTTCCGGAAGGAAATTCAGCAGATTAAGGATATCTTTTTCCAGGAAAGATTCTCTGTGTTGCTTTCAGGGGCGTCAATCTTATTTTCTTCCAGAGAGATAAATAATGATTTATTCGTCCGTAATTTCTGAAGACATTCATTCACGGTAATTTTTCTGGCCCAGGCTTCGAAAGTATCCGGATTCTGAAGCTGGCTGATCTTCATGAAAATCTTGTAGAACGTATCTGCCAATACTTCTTCAATATCTTCATCATTTTTCAGATAGCGTCTGCAGACTGAATACAGCCTGCCCGCCATTTTCTCGTAGACTTTCCGCTGCGCATTGCGGTCGTTCCGTTGACATTCTAGTAATAATTCTCGTTCCATAGTCAGGAGGTTATATGAGTATAGATGCAGGAATTTCCGGATGGGTTGGAAACATGGTAAACTTTTTCTAAATTAAGGTAATTGAGCCAATGAACAGACGGGCTTTCTTTACTTTTTCTTAAAAAAACTTTAATTCCGGATTTAACTTTTCCTTTTGTAACAAATCTCTTTTATTAACGACTATTAATGTAAATAATCTTTTTATAGTAATGAAAAATGCCAAAATTGCATCATTACTTTTTGTTTTGTCTGCAGGAAGTATGATGTTTGCCCAGGATGACTTAATCAACAAGTTAAAAACAACCACTCACAAAATGCTAATTTCCAGTTCACAACGCTGAAAGACGTTGGTGCAACTTCTGTAAAGAACCAGGGTTCATCAGGAACCTGCTGGAGCTACTCGGGAAATTCGTTCCTTGAATCTGAAATGCAGAGAATGGGTAAAAAACCTGTAGATCTTGCTGAAATTTTTACAGCCAGAAACTCTTATCATGATAAAGCAAAGTTATATGTATTGAATAACGGAGCCATCAGCTGGGGTGACGGAGGTGAGCTTCACGATGTAATCAACATGTACAAAAAATACGGTGCGGTTCCTCAGGATGTGTATACAGGATTAAAAGCGGGCCAGACTACCAACAACTTCAAAGAGATGCAGGGAAAACTGAAGCCGGTTCTTGACAGTCTGGTACAGGCTTCTTCTAAAGGAAAACTTACAGATAACTGGATGGATTCCGTAGATGCAATCCTTGATGAATATTTAGGAAAAGTACCTGCCAACTTTACGTATGAAGGGAAAAATTACACTCCGAAAACATTTGCTAAAGAAGTGGTAGGAATTAATCCTGAAGATTATGTAGAGTTGTCTTCTTACAAAGATTATCCATACTATCAGAAATTTGTAGTTCCGATTCCTGATAACTGGAGCCACGATTCTGACTGGAACGTTCCGATGAAAGATCTTACATCAATTATTGACAATGCTGTAACTAAAGGATATTCTGTAGGTTGGGCAACTGACGTTTCAGAACCTTATTTCTCTTACAAAAACGGGTGGCTTATGTTCCGGATATGGACCTGGACCAGATCAATGCAGAGAATAAGCAGACCTTGTTCACAGAACCTAAAAAAGATAAAACCATTACTGAAGATATGCGTCAGAAAGGCCTTAACAATCTTTCTACAACGGATGACCACGGTATGCACATCGTAGGTTTGGCTAAAGACCAGACCGGTAAAGAGTATTATATGGTGAAAAATTCATGGGGAGTAACAAATGACTTTGCAGGATATCTTTATGTAACAAGACCTTATGTGGAATATAAATCAACTGCAATTTTAGTACACAAAAATGCAATTCCGAAAAATATTCTGAAGCAACTGAAACCAACTAAAAATATTGGTTTATAAGAAATCACTTCTGCCTTTTCAATGGCAGTTTTAGATATTTAAATCTGTTAAACAACGAGCGCCCGGAAATTCCGGGCGCTCGTTCTTTTATGAATCTGAAGATTATTTTTGAGTGATATGCTCGTAATAATCTACTAAAGAGTATATCTTAGGCTGGGAACCTTCTTTATAATCAATAACCAGCCATTTATTCTCAGACTTCTTTTTATCAAAGACATAGTTTTCTTTTGGAAAATCGATAGTATTATAACCCGTAAAAATAGATGTAGGGATGGCTTCAAATATTTCTGCAGAATAATAATTAGCATCATCGACTATGGTGTAGAATTCATCTTCACCTTGTTTCTTTTTAATCTCCTCTATATCTTGTTCATCAGGACCTAACAATAGTACCGTTGATTTGGTAATGACAGTATCTGCCTTTATTTTTTGTTCTAATTTTTGTTCTGTTTTTGTACAGGAAAGCATACCCATTAATAATAAAAAGATAAGGCGCTAATGTACTTCATCGTTTTAGTTTTAAACATCATCATTTCGTTTTATTTTTCTGTATATCTCTTGCCTGATCAGGATTCATGAAATCATACAGCATTACTTTTTTTCCATTTTTCTTCAGTTTGAAGAAGTGATCTTCACAATCATTTCCGGCATATTTTAGTTCAATTTCATCTTTGTCTCCTGTCATATTATAAGTTCCGGTGCAGAAAGACGTGTTTCCCTCAACTGTAACTTCATTTTTAGATATGGAAATTTCAAAGCAAGTCACTGATTCATATTCGTCAGTTCTTTCATCCGGTACACAATAACTGTATTCTCCCTCCCATTCGGCATTGAGATTGAAGGGAATATTTTTCGGTTTTTCGGCTTCTTGGTTGAGCGAATCAGACGTTGCTTTTTCTGTTTTGGAATATTTTTATCCGCAATTTTGAGTTCTGATTTCTTTATCTCCTGTTTACAGGCAAGAAAAAGGAATGGTATTGTGCATAGTAAATATCTGAATAACATCTTGTTTTTAAATTTCCGTTTTATGATACATTACCTGACAAAGAAAAGAAAAAATAGAACACCATATCTGTATTTATATTTATTTTAAGGAAAACCTTACATTAAAGAAAATCATCAGAGGAAATGCTCCAGAGTGGCATGAAGGAAGTACATCATGCTATATTCCTGGCAGTAATGGGATGCCTCCCGGATACAGACAAATATCCATAAACTTATAAAATCGGCTTCCAGAAAATTCTGAAAGCCGATTCTTTAATAAATAGGTGAAAATTAAATATAAAATAAAGTGAATTATGATGATTAATGTGAATAGTGAATGGTTAATTTTGCTTCACAAGTGAGTAAAATATGCTGTTAAAAAAAAACGATCTGTAAAGCTCATTAATTATCCACTACTCTCATTAAAATAATACGCCCATACTTTCTGCTGAAAAGTCAAGAAGAGCTTCCGTGTTTCCATCTTTGATCTTCTGTACCCATTGGTGATCCTGTAAGATAGCACGCCCCACGGCAACAAGATCAAATTCTTCGTTATCCAGTCTTCTGATCAGCTCTGTGAGATCGGTTTTCTCAGTTCCCTGCCCTGCAAAAGCATTAAGGAAATCTCCGTTCAAACCAACTGATCCTACAGTAATAGTCGGTTGCCCGGTTATTTTTTTGCCCATCCTGCGAAATTCAGATCAGAACCTTCAAATTCCGGTTCCCAGAAACGGCGTTGTGAACAGTGGAAAATATCCACTCCGGCTTCTTTTAACGGTAATAACCAATCTTCCATTTCATTTGGAGTGAATGCCAGCTTGGTTTTATAATCCTGCTGCTTCCATTGTGAAAGGCGAAGGATAATGGTAAAGTCCTCTCCTACCGCTGCTCTGATTGCTTTGACTACTTCAACAGCAAACCGGCTTCTTTCTTTCAACGTTTTACCACCGTATTCATCGGTTCTGGTATTGGTTACTTCCCAGAAAAACTGGTCGATGAGGTACCCGTGAGCGCCGTGAATTTCAAGACAGTCAAAACCAAGGTCCCTGGCAGATTTTGCTGAAGCTGCAAACTGGGCAATCGTATCCTGAATATCTTCAATAGTCATTGTAGAAGCTTTTTCCATGGCTACCAACGGATATTCTTCGGACATTCTGGTATCTCCCACGTGCCAGATCTGAGGCCCCATTTTCCCACCGTTTTTATGTACAGTATCAATTACGTTTTTCCAGCCGTTTAAAGCTTCTGTTCCGTAGAAGTCCGGAATATTCTGCAGGTTTTTAGAACCGGGTCTGTTGATGACAGTTCCTTCTGAAAGGATCAATCCTACTTCTGAAGCTGCCCTTCTTCCGTAGTAATCTGCTATTTCCTGGGTAGGAACTCCATTGTCAGATTGTGCTCTGGTCATGGGAGCCATTACGATCCTGTTTTTCAGCTGTAAATTTTTATATTGGAATGGTTTAAATAACGATGATGTGCTCATATTAAAATTACATTTTACAATTGTTACACAAAGTAACTAATAATAGTTTGTTTTTGTATCTTTTATTAAAAAAATAGTGGTAACTTCGCAGTAACTTACATTAGTAACATTAAAGTAACTTCTATGAAAAAGAACGAATTGATGCAATACAGCTGTCCTCTGGGCAAAGCTATGGCCGCATTGGGAAGCAAATGGAAGCCCATTATTGTTCTGGTCATCAAAGACCGTAAGCTGCGTTTCGGAGAGCTTGCCGTACGTATTAATGTCATTTCAAGAAAGGTACTGACCGATCAGCTAAGGGAGATGGAAACTGATGGACTGGTGATCCGTGAAGAATTTAAAGAACTTCCTCCGAGAGTGGAATATTCTCTTACCGAAAAAGGATTGGCATTACTTCCTATCCTATATCTGCTTGAAGAATGGGAAGCGAAATATCAGGTGAAGGGAACCTATTCGGAAGAATGTATTGAATTGATTAAGGAAAAGAAAAAGGTAACTGAAATGTAAATTATTCTGGTCTTATTAAATTCCTTTTCGATATCATTCATAGGATTATTAATAATCTTTTGCTATAACCAACATATCCGCAAAAGGAGTAATCTTTTTATTCTTAATTATTTTCAGTCCGGATGGTGAAATAGAATCCATCCACTGTTTACGGCTTAAAAATGAAAGGCTCCGATATTGAAGAAAATAAAATTGGTAGTATCTCTGAACTGTTCTGAAATAATAATTATACCTCCTTTTTCAGTATTCTTTTGGCTTCTTTAAAGAATAGAATCCTTTTCTCATGATCTAAAATTTCGTGAAGAGCTGTCACTGCAAGAATAACGTCCTGAGATTCATTTTCAAAAGGCAATTGATCCGGTGAAATCCTTATTTCCTTCGGATTGGGAGGGAACATTTTTTAGAAACCTCAATCCCGCTTTCGTGCTCGTGTCTGTTTCCGTAAATATCACAAACCGTCAGGTTCAAATCAGGTATTTCTCCTCCAGTCTTTGGGATAACGGATCAAAACTGGCGTGGATGAGAACTGCATTTTCTGTTATGCTCCAATTGATTATCCCGTTTAAATCATTCAGTTCATATAAATCAGAATTGTCATAGAGAATATAAGATGCTGTAAGTGAAGCAATGATATTGATGATAATAAGGGTTCCCAAACCTCTCATCAGAATAATCAGTATTTCTGAGCCTATCTGAAATGACAGTATAAAAAGAAACAGTGAAATAACAGCTCCAAGAAGGATCTTTTTATAATTGAAAAGGATAACGAGGCGGGTAATTTTCATGGTAGTTTTCAGTATACAAATGACTGTTTTTCAAATGTACGAATTTCAATGGTTTAATGGTTAAAACAAAACCGCTTCCTAAAAGAAAGCGGTTTTAAAATTTATCTAAAATCCAATTAGAATATCGCAGGATATTTCTGAGGATTTGTTTCATTAAACATAGCGTAGATCTTTTCTACCATATCATCTGCAGACGGCTTACTGAAATAGTCACCATCACTTGCATAGGCTGGTCTGTGATCGTTTGCAGCAATCGTCAATGGATCTGAATCCAGGTATCTGAATGCTTTCTGCTTTTCAAGGATCTGCTGTAAGATGAATCCTGTAGTTCCACCTTCCACGTCTTCGTCAATCACAACTAGTCTGTTGGTCTTCTTCACACTTTCGGCAATTTCGTGAGATAAATCGAAAGGAATTAAGGACTGGATGTCGATCACTTCTGCCGAAATTCCAAGTTTTTCCAACTCGTTGGCTGCTTCTGTTACAATTCTCCAGGTAGATCCGTACGTTACCAATGTAACATCTTTTCCTTCTTTTGTCACTTCAATTTTCCCTACAGGAACAGTAAATTCACCTAAGTTATCAGGTTGTTTCTCTTTCAATCTGTATCCGTTCAGACATTCTACGATGATCGCAGGTTCGTCCGCCTGAAGCATTGTATTATAGAATCCGGCAGCTTTTGTTAAGTTTCTAGGAACCAGCACCAAAATACCTTTTGAAAGATTAAGGATTCCCGCCATCGGAGAACCTGAGTGCCAGATTCCTTCTAACCTGTGCCCTCTTGTTCTGATGATCAAAGGAGCTTTCTGGCCTCCTTTTGTTCTGTAATGTACCGTTGCCAGATCATCACTCATTCCCTGCAGACAGTAAAGAACATAGTCCAGATACTGGATTTCAGCGATAGGCTTCAGACCTCTCATGGCCATACCAATTCCCTGTCCAAGAATGGTAGCTTCACGAATTCCTGTATCAGCAATACGCAATGCGCCATATTTTTCCTGCATTCCTTCCAACCCTTGGTTCACGTCACCGATATTTCCGGTATCTTCCCCAAGATCAAAGTTTCAGGATATTTTTCGAAAATTTTATCAAAGTTATTTCTGATCACTACTCTACCGTCAACATCTTCTGAACTGTCTGAGTAAACAGGCTTGATTTCCTTGATGTTTTCAGCCTTCCATTCAGACTCAGAATATAAGTGGGAAGAATAATTGTCTTTTTCAATTTCAGCTACTTCATTGTACTTCTGCATCAATTGGCTTCTTTCCGCAGAGTTGGTTCCTCTTGTAGCCAATAATGTTTTTCTTGCTAAATGGAATACATCTTTCTTAGCTTTTGAAACTAATTTATTGAAATGAGTAAGAGCAGTTTCTACTTCAGCATTCTGACCTTTAAGGTTTTCTACTAAAGGTAAAACAGACTGAATTAATTCTTTAATTGCAGTTTGATAATGATCCCATGCCGCTTTCTGTCCTGCTTTAGCTATCTTTTTAGCTTCTTCATCTATTGCTTCAAGTTCTTCAGCAGTAGCAATGACCTCTTCTTTTCCGTCGATTTCAATAGAATAATTTAAGATCCATTCTTTGAATTTGGCCAATCCGTCATATTCTGCTTCCCATGCAAGACGTTCTTCATTTTTATATCTTTCGTGGGATCCGGATGTAGAGTGTCCCTGAGGCTGAGTAACATCAATCACATGCACTACCACCGGTACACTTTCTGTTCTTGCAAAATGCTCTGCCTTAGCATAAGCATCCAATAATGCAGGATAATCCCATGCTTTCACCTGGATGATTTCACATCCCTGATTTTCTCCTTCTTTTCTCTGAAACCGCTCAGCATTTCACTGATATCAGCTTTAGCTCTCTGGTTCTTTGTAGGAACAGAAATTCCGTATCCGTCATCCCAGATTGAAACGATCATAGGAACCTGAAGTGCACATGCAGCGTTCAGAGTTTCCCAGAAATGACCTTCTGCTGTAGAAGCATCACCAATGGTTCCGAAGGCAATTTCATTACCGTCTTTAGAGAATTTTTCAGAACCGTCAAATTTTACACTTTTATAAATTGTAGAAGCCTGAGCCAATCCCAATAATCTTGGCATTTGTCCTGCTGTAGGAGAAATATCCGAAGATATATTTTTCTGAGCTGTAAGATCTTTCCAGCTTCCGTCTTCATTTAAACTTCTTGTTGCAAAATGCCCGTTCATCTGTCTTCCTGCTGATGCAGGCTCTCTTTCCACGCTTGTATCTGCATACATCTGTGCAAAGAAACTTTCTACGGTCAAAGCATCTATTGCTAATGCAAAAGTCTGGTCCCTGTAATATCCTGAACGGAAGTCCCCATTTCTGAAAACCTTCGCCATAGCCAACTGAGGAAGCTCTTTACCATCCCCAAAAATTCCGAATTTAGCTTTTCCGGTGAGTACTTCTCTTCTTCCGAGATAAGACATTTCACGAGAGATCCTTCCTAACCTGTAGTCTTCAAGTATTTGATTTTTAAAATCTTGAAAGGATATTTGCTGTGTTTCAATATAGGTTGTTTGCATAGCTAAGTAAAAAGTTTTTAATCTTCAAGTATTTTGCTAATATACAATTTTTAAATTAATTTTAATTTTTAATAATCTTTTTAAAAATTTGATAATAAAAAAATTGTGCTTTATTTTGAAAAAAATTGTAAAGATGGAAAAAAAGTCACCTCATATCCTGAACGCATCGAGCAATCTTTTAGGCTTTTCACTGATCATCATTACATCACTGAAAATCGCTAAAATCAGTCACAACACGTATTTGGACGAATTTGCGGGTCTTGCCTGCATGCTTTTTGCCTGTAGCTGTTTCTTTTCATTTCTGGCCATCAGAACGAAAAATAAAAAGCGGGAATATACGTTTGAGAGTATTGCGGATTATTTATTTTTAATCGCTTTATTTTGTATAGTTCTGGCCGTTATTATTGTAACCCTGAAAATAATTTAACTTAAAATTTTCGCTCAATTACATAATCCAGCATAATATGTAAAGATTTTCTCGCTTCAGATTCAGGAAATTCATTAAGAATATCCTTAGCTTTCTGCTGGAAATCTTTCATTACCTGGATGGCATATTCCAGTCCGCCGGAATTTTTAACAAATTCAATCAGCTCCTTTACTCTTTTGGGATTATTATTGTAACGTTTTATCGTGTCAAAGTAGTATTTTCTGTCCTTCTCGCCGGCTGTTTTAAGGGTATGAATCAAAGGCAGGGTCATTTTCTGTTCTTTAATGTCAATTCCTACAGGCTTACCGATCACGTTTGAACTTAAATAATCAAAAAGGTCATCTTTAATCTGAAAAGCCATTCCGGTATAGGTTCCGAAATCCATCATTTTCTTCGCCAGCGCTTCATCTGTACTGTTGGAGAGAACTCCTATTTCGCAACAGGCAGCAATCAGGGTAGCCGTTTTCTGACGGATAATCTCGTAATACACCTCTTCCGTAATATCCAGTTTTCTGGCCTTTTCCAGCTGAAGAAGCTCTCCTTCAGACATTTCACGGATCGTTCTTGAAATCACACCCAGTAAATCATAATCTTTATGATCTGTAGACAGCAATACCGATTTCGACAAAAGATAATCTCCTACCAAAACAGCAATTTTATTCTTCCACAAAGCATTGATCGAAAAGAAATTACGGCGTTTAAAACTTTCATCCACCACATCATCATGCACCAGTGTGGCCGTATGAATAAGCTCTATCATCGAAGCACCACGATAGGTTTTCTCCGTCACATCACCCACCAGCTTGGCACAAAGAAAGACAAACATAGGACGCATCTGCTTTCCTTTGGTGGTCACAATAAAACGGGTTACTTTATCTAATAAAGGTACTTTACTCTGCATCGATTCATAAAACTTCTGTTCAAAAAGTTTCATTTCCTCGTTGATAGGTCGTTTAATCTCTTCTACTGTATTTGCCACAATCTGCGAATGCTGGGTGAATAATTATTAATTCTCACAAAGATAATTTTTTTCGCTCAATTTTAAGAGAAAATTAATCCTTGAGTTGATCTTTGGGGATAAAATAAAGCGAAGGTTTTACACTTCCCAACGGAGATCTGAATTTTTCCCTGAAATATAAATTCCCGTTTCATCTGCGGTAATTCCTTCGATCTGGCTTACAGACAGAGAACTTCCGAGATAATAATGCTTAGGAACTTCCTTAAAAAATATTCCCGGTTCTGTTTCTGTAAAAATATCTAAAAATACTTCTGTCTTTTTAGTATACCCTATGAGATACAGTTTTTTCTCAAAATAAGCGGCATCGGTGACCACAAAGTTGGTTTTATATGACTCTGTTTTTACAGCATCCTGTTTTTCATAGTTTTCGGGATCAATTACGTAGTGGGTAGTGGATCTTGCTGTCCATTCTTTGGTAAAAGATGAATTTTCCCATTGAGAAAAATCATGGCTTCAGCATCAAAATCAGTCTTTAAATAACCATCACCGAACACCTCCTGCTCAGGATACTGAAATGAAATCTTTCTGATCTCATTATTCTGTAAGCTGTCATTCGGAAAAGGAACTTTATAGATTTCAAGATCTTTCCTTTTTCCGTCATTATTTCCGAAATCACCTATATAGAAATGGGTTCCGTCATTAGCCAGGGCCTCCCAGTCTTTATTTTTGGCATTAACTCTGAACGTATTTACAATTTCCCCGGATGTTTTACTGATCTCAAATAATTCCGGATCATTTCCACTATCATTGAAGGTATAGAGTTTCCCCTTCAGAATGCTTAACCCGGAAGTTTCCTGGATTCTATTATCCAAATGACCGATTCTGTACTTTTTATTTTCAGAAAGTCAGTTTGTTGAGAAAATGCAGGTTGACTAACGAAAAGAGCAATAATCAGGAGTTTTTTCATAAGACAAAAGTAAGTTTTTATTCTGAGCTGGTATGTTGGAGAGTTGGCGAGTTTTAAGGTGAGAGCGTTGGTTTTCTTTCTAAAATAGAAAAACGGACAAATAGCCCGTTTTCCCTGAGATTTCTATTGATATAAAACAGAAATTAAGCAGTTTTCTGCCCTTCCTGAGTTTGCTGTTGTTCTTTTTTCTTTTGCTGTCTGGCAAAGTATTCCTTCTGGTATTGCCTTACTGTTTTTCCGGTACCGTCATGTCTCCATCCCGGAGAGTTGAAAATATAATTGATTCTGTCTGTGAATTTCAGCCCCGGCTGTTTCAGGTCTTTCCAGATCTTTCTCCATTCATAAAAAGAACGGTATCTGGTCTGTTGTCCGGCATTTTCGGGTAAATACCATATTTTACCGGTACATTTGGATCTTCTTTCTGAAAGGTTCCGAAAATTTTATCCCAGATGATCAGGCACATTCCCATGTTCTTATCCAGATATTTTACATTACATGCGTGATGCACACGATGGTGGGAAGGGGTTACCAGAATATGTTCCAGGAATCCCATACTTTTCACAGTCTGTGTATGCACCCATGTTCCATATACCTGCCCGATAGCATAAGCCACCATGATATGCCATGGATTAAATCCTAAAAATGCTAACGGTGAAAAGTATAAATATCTGTAAAGCGGCTGTAATACAGGGCTTCTGAATCCTGTGGTGAGGTTGAAATATTCTGAACTGTGGTGCGTGATATGAACTGCCCAGAATGCTCTGGATCTATGGTCTACATAATGGAGAACGTAATAGGCAAAATCTGTGATCACGAAACAAGCCAGTAAATACCAGATGCTGAGATCCCATGAAAAAGCCTGTGGCTGTAAAAGAAAAACATCACCCCCATGGCGAATGCTTTCATGATGAGGTCAAGACCGAAATTCATCAATGCCAGATAAACATTGGTGGCAAGATCTTTTCCGCTATACAACTTGGCTTCTGAAACGTGGCTGTAAATCATTTCAGCTAAAATCACAGTGGCATGCAAAGGAATAGCCCAAGCATACACATGTTCCAGCCCGTCCTCGCTCATAATAAAATCCATCATCACTAAATAATTTGTGCAAAGGTAGGACTTTAAGAGATGCTTTAACGGAAATTTAAGGTTTTTTAGAAATTTTAATCCGCAGTTTTGTTGGCCAACTGCCCACAGGCAGCGTCAATATCACCTCCACGGCTTCTTCTGACCATTACGGTAATTCCTGCATTTTCAAGCTGACGGATGTAGTTTTCTTCCGCCTGTTTGTTGCACTGGTCGTATTTTCCGTCACCAATCGGATTGTACTGAATAAGGTTTACTTTAGAAGGTACCTGTTTGCAGTATTTTATCAAAGCTTTAATATCCTCGTCTCCATCATTGATTCCTTTCCATACACAGTATTCAAAAGTAATTACGGAACCGGTCTTCTGATACCAGTACTGAAGAGATTCCATAATATCTGTCAATGGAAATTTGTCAGAGAAAGGCATGATCTCATTACGCTTGGATTCGATGGCAGAATGAAGGGATAGTGCCAGTTTCACACGCAACTCATCATCAGCAAGCATTTTGATCATTTTAGGAATACCGGATGTAGAAACGGTAATTCTCCTTGGAGACATTCCCAATCCTTCCGGCTGGGTGATCTTTCTGATGGCTTCCACTACATTTTTGTAGTTCATCATCGGCTCTCCCATTCCCATGAATACGATATTAGACAGCGGTCTGTCAAAATACATACGGCTTTGGCTGTCAATAAGCGCTACCTGATCTACAATCTCAGCTACTTCAAGGTTTCTCATCCTTTTCAGTTTTGCGGTAGCACAGAATTCGCAGTTCAATGAGCAGCCTACCTGTGAAGACACACAGGCTGTAGTTCTTGTTTCTGTTGGAATAAGAACAGATTCCACCAGTAATCCGTCGTGAAGTTTCACTCCGTTTTTGATGGTTCCGTCGGTACTTTTCTGAAGCAGATCTACGGAAACAGGATTAATGGTATATTCTTCGGAAATTTTTTCACGAAGGGTTTTCGAAAGATTCGTCATTTCATCGATCGAATGGAGGTTTTTACTCCATAGCCAGTCATAGACCTGTTTCGCACGAAACGGCTTTTCTCCTAAAGATACAAAGTAGTCTTTAAGCTGATCTAGTGATAATGTACGGATGTCTTTCATTGTAAGGTTGCAGATTTTAGGTGGCAGGTTGCAGATACTATTACCTGCAACCTATTACCTATTATCTTTTATAGAATTAACATTGCGTCACCGTAAGAGTAGAATTTATACTTTTCTTTTACGGCTTCTTCATAAGCATGCATTACGAAATCTCTTCCGGCAAATGCAGCAATCATCATGATCAAAGTAGACTTCGGCGTGTGGAAGTTTGTGATCATTGAGTTGGCTACTCCGAAATCGTGAGGCGGATAAATGAATTTATTAGTCCATCCGTTGAAAGCAGAGATTTTTTTGTTTGAAGAGACAGAAGTTTCCAATGCTCTCATTGTAGTAGTTCCTACTGCACAAACTCTTCTGTGGGCATCTACTGCTTTGTTGATGATCGCAGCGTTTTTCTCATCAATGATGATCTCCTCAGATTCCATTTTGTGCTTGGAAAGATCTTCCACCTCAATAGGGTTGAAAGTTCCCAATCCTACGTGAAGGGTAACTTCAGCAAAATTGATCCCTTTGATCTCTAATCTCTTCATCAGATGCTTAGAGAAGTGAAGACCTGCTGTAGGGGCAGCAACTGCTCCTTCTACTTTTGCATAGATCGTCTGATATCTTTCTGCATCTTCCGGCTCTACAGCTCTTTTGATATATTTTGGAAGCGGAGTTTCTCCCAATTCTTTTAATTTCGTTCTGAATTCTTCATAAGAACCATCGAACAGGAATCTTAATGTTCTACCTCTTGAAGTTGTATTGTCAATAACTTCAGCTACTAAAGACTCATCTTCTGTGAAGAATAATTTGTTACCAATTCTGATTTTTCTTGCAGGATCTACCAAAACGTCCCAAACTCTGGTTTCTTTATCAAGCTCTCTTAAAAGGAAAACTTCAATTTTAGCACCTGTTTTTTCTTTATTTCCGTAAAGACGTGCAGGAAAACCTTAGTATTGTTGAAGATAAACAAATCTTCTTCATCAAAATAATCCACAACATCTTTGAATAATTTGTGCTCGATAGTCTGTGTTTTTCTATCAAGTACCATTAATCTCGCTTCGTCTCTGTGCTCTGATGGGTGTTCTGCTAATAATTCCGCAGGAAGATCAAAATTAAAATCTGATGTTTTCATTTTTTAAATTACGGTTTAAAAATTATTGAAATTACAAGGTGTAATTTTCGGAGTGCAAATATACGACATTCAACACCCCTTTGTCAAGTATTATTTACAATCAAATGTAAAACCGTGATTTTACGGGGAATTTTAAAGCATAAAAATAGTATTTTTGAAAAAATTATCATCCAACATGGAATCCATAAGTAAAATATACTTTATTGATAATCCGTATCCTAACGGCCACAAAATTGAAACATTCAGCTGGAGCGGGCGGATTGATGAATATGGATTTATCTGGTTTGATTTTCATTTAAAAACTGAAAATTATTACGCCGATGACGATGAAAACAGTGAGGAAGAAGATGAAGATCTGTCTGACTGGGACTCCAAAATCGTATGGGAAAATTACCATGCCTGTACACTCTCGTCCAACTACTGGGGCGAACAAAGAGGAATCAGAATTAACAATCTTGATGAAAAACTGGACTTCGATACCGTTGTTAAAAATGATCTGTTCAGCAACGACCTTCCGTCTGAACAACATTCTGATGATGATGATCTTGCCTTCAATATCTATCTGCTGGGGCATGACAGTTGTGCGGGACATCAGATCCGGTTTTCAAAAACAGATAATAACCGGTATGATATTACATGGACGGGTAAAATAGCATTGACCTACTCAGGCGATGATGAGTTTTCGCATGATTTCAAAGCGCAGATTTTCAATGCTGAATTTGAAGGTTTCCATTATCCTAAAACATGGTCACTAGAAAAGGCCACTGAAATGTTCAAAGCCAGGCTTGCCCATTTTGAAGCGTATGAATTTGTAGATCTGAATCCTAAAAGTAACAAAAGGGAGTATAAACTCGACAAACTCAAGTAATAACACTATAAAAACAACAAATTAAAAATTATAATTATGAGCAAATACTCAATTGAAGCATTTATCAATGAAACGAAGGAGAATCCACAGCAGAGAGATTATTTTGAGCTGGAAACCAAGCATCTTCTGGAAATTAACCTTAACAATCAGGCTGTATGGACGAAAAAAGGAAGTATGGTAAGCTATGTGGGAAATATCAATTTTGAAAGACAGAGCATGATGTCCGGCGGTCTTGGTAATCTTCTGAAAAAGCCATCAGTGGTGAAGGAAGCAAGCTGATGAAAGCTGAAGGTACAGGAAAGCTGTATGTGGCAGACTCCGGAAAAAGGTCAGAATCCTTTATCTGAATAATGAATCTGTATGTGTAAACGGAAATGATGTGCTGGCACATGAGCAAAGCGTAAAAAGTGATATTACGATGCTTAAAAGTATTGCAGGCATGATGTCCGGAGGTCTTTTCCAGGTAAAGCTTTCCGGAACGGGGCATATTGCCATTACTACTCACGGTGATCCTTTAACCTTACTTGTAACTCCTGATACTCCTGTCTTTACAGATCCTAATGCCACTGTTGCATGGTCCGGAAACCTGAGTCCGGAGCTGAAAACCAATGTTTCTTTGAAAAGTCTGATCGGAAGAGGAAGCGGTGAAGAATTCCAGATGAAGTTTTCAGGACACGGATGGGTATTGATTCAGCCTTATGAAGAGGTATATTATATGGAAAAATAAAGCCTAACCTTGGGCAATTTTTGTACTTTAGTAAAAACTAAAAGCAGATGGATAACCTGATAAAGTTACTTTTCGTACTGGTTCTACTTCCAAGCGCAATTATTGCCCAAAAATCAAATAAAAATTACGACTATACGATAGACCTTCTTCATGTATCCAACGATGAAGTGAAGATTTCTTTTGCACCGCCAGAAAATAATCTTAAGCAGGGAAAATTTATTATTCCCAAGCTGGTTCCCGGATTTTATCAGGCGATGAACTTCGGAAAATACGTTTCCAATTTCGTTGCCACTGATAAAAACGGAAAAAAATACCTGTTGAAAGGCTGGATAAGAATAGCTGGTTGGTACACGATCTTAAACGTGTAAAGAAAATATCCTATCAGGTAGCTGACGGATGGGACTCTCTGGAAAATGATACTCACGAAGCCAAGTCGCCGGGCACCATGTTTAAAAAGGACAGTGTTTTTGTCATCAATTATAATTCTCTGGTAGGATATTTTGAAGAAATGAAAGATCTTCCCTATCAGATTAATATAACAAAAAACAAGGGTTTTTATGCTTCTTCTGCTTTGGATTATCAACAGAAAAATTAAAATACAGACAGAGTCTGGGCGAAAGATTATCGTCAGCTGGTAGACTCTCCGGTTCTGTATTGCGTTCCCGACACAACATGGCTGAAAATAGGCCATACTGAGGTACTGGTATCATTCTATAATCATAAAGAACGGCATTATTCAAAAACAATCGCCCGTGAAATAGAGCATATTCTGAAGTATCAGCAGGCTTATCTGGGAGGAACCTTGCCAGTCAATAAATATGCTTTCCTCATCTATTATGAATCTTCGAATGAAAGTGGATATTTAGGAGACGGGCTGGAGCATTCCCACTCTACAGTCTGCCTGTACCGTTCCGGAAGCATGAAGTTTCTTCCCAATGCTTTAAACCGGGTGGCCTCCCATGAATTTTTTCATATTGTGACTCCGCTCAACATTCACTCAAAGGAAATTCAGCATTATGATTTCCTGAATCCTGTCATGTCTCAACACCTTTGGTTATATGAAGGGATGACGGAGTATGCGACCATTCATATGCCTGTCAAACAAAAAATGATCAGCCTGGAAGATTTTGAAAAAGTCTGGAAGAAAAGGTCAAAGAGATGAAAGCATTTGACAACACTCTATCTTTTACAGAAATGAGTAAAAAATCTATGGAAAGACAGGACCAGTATATGAATTTTTATATGAAAGGTGCATTGCTCGGATTATGTCTGGACATAAGATTAAGAGAGCTTTCCGGCGGTAAAATGGGAACTCAGGACCTGATGCAGATGCTTATGAAAAAATACGGAGAAGGTAAATATTTTAATGATGATGAGCTTTTTGATGAGATTACAAAAATGACTTATCCTGAAATACGTACATTTTTCAGAGATTATATCGAAGGTACCCAACCCGTTCCTTTAAAAGAATATCTTGAAAAAGCAGGTTTCAACTATGATGAGGCCACCAGAAAAATAACTCCTGTTCCCAATCCTAACTCAAAACAAACTGCATTAAGAAAAGCTTGGATCAATCAATAAATTTTCATGCAGACAACACATATTTTTAAAAAAATAAATGATCAAAATAGGGAAAAAGTGAAAATTAATAATCTCTACATCAACAACTCCAAAACCATTCAACTTTAAAACCCAACAACCCACAAATTCTTACAAACCACCTCTATTACTTCATTATCCTATTTCCCATCACTTCATCGGGATTTACAAAAGTTTTAATATATTTAGAAAAAAATAGATGGACAATAGCACTTCCCGCAGAAACTTTATAAAAACAGCAGCTTTGGCGAGCTTTGGTGCATTGGTTGTACCGAATTCTTTATTTGCCTACTCCAATGATTTTAAAACAGATAAGAAAGTCCGTGTAGGTTTTATCGGTGTTGGTCTTCGTGGTCAGGAACATGTGAAATTACTGGCAAAACGTAATGATGTAGAGATCGTAGCTTTTGCAGATCCGGAAAAAGGATGCTTGCTGCTTCTCAAAAAATCTTAAAAGACAACAATAAACCGGCAGCCCAGGAGTTTTCCAACGGAGAGTATGACTATCGAAATCTTTTAAAATTAAAAACAATAGACGCTGTTGTGATTGCTACTCCTTGGGAATGGCATCTTACTCAGGGTGTAGAAGCCATGCGTGCTAAAAAGATCGTCGGAATGGAAGTTTCCGGAGCAATAAAACTTCAGGATTGCTGGAATTTGTGAAGGTATATGAAGAGACGAAAGTTCCTATTTTCATGATGGAAAATGTGTGCTACCGAAGAGATATCATGGCCATTCTGAATATGGTACGTAAAGGGATGTTCGGAGAACTGGTACACGGAAGAGGTGGCTATCAGCATGATCTGAGAGGTGTACTTTTCAATGACGGGTAACGCCTTATAATTCCGGGGCTGAATTTGGAGAAAAAGGATTCAGTGAGGCGAAATGGAGAACCGAACATTATGTAAAACGTAATGGAGAGCTTTATCCTACCCATGGATTAGGCCCTGTGGCAATGATGATGGACATCAACCGAGGAAATCGTTTAACAAGGCTTTCTTCATTCTCATCAAAATCTGTAGGCCTTCATAAATATATTACAGAACATCCTAAAGGTGGTGAAAATCATCCGAGTGCAAAGGTAAAATTCAACCAGGGAGATATTGTTACAACACAGATTGCCTGTGCTAACGGGGAAACCATTCTTTTAACGCACGATACCAGCTTACAGAGACCATATGATCTTGGCTTCCGTGTACAGGGAACGGAGGGATTGTGGCAGGACTTCGGATGGGGAGATTTCAACCAGGGGCATATCTATTTTGAAAAAACAATGAACCACAGCCACCGTTGGGAAAATACGGAGAAATGGATGAAAGAATTCGACCATCCGATGTGGAAGAAATTTGAGAACGTAGCTGCAGGCGCAGGACACGGCGGAATGGATTTCTTTGTGATGAATACGTTTATTGAATGTATTAAAAGAAATATAGAATTCCCGATGGATGTTTATGATCTTGCCTTATGGTACTCGATTACGCCATTGAGTGAAGAGTCTATTGCCAAAGGCGGACAGGTGGTTGATATCCCTGACTTCACCAACGGTAAGTGGAAAACCCGTAAACCTGTATTTGGAATGACCGATGAGTTCTAGGAAAACATTACTTATATTAGCAGGCGGGTTAGGCAGCAGGTACAAAGGACTTAAACAAATAGACGGAATACTTGATAATGGTTCGCCGATTCTTGAGTATTCTATTTTTGATGCTCTGGAAGCCGGTTTTCAAAAAGTAGTTATTATTGTTAACAAACTGATTCCTGAAAGTTATATTGAAAGACTTAACGGCATTTCAAAAACTAAAAACTTTGAACTGTGCTGGGTGTATCAGGAGCTGGACAGTATTCCTATTTCTTTGGAAGGTTTTGATTTTCCGGATCGTGAAAAACCATGGGGAACTGCTCACGCTGTTCTTTGTGCCAAATATTCAATACAGGAGCCTTTTGTCATGATCAATGCGGATGATTTTTACGGAAAAGAAGCTTATCAGCTGGCGGCTCATGAAATTGACCATCACCCTATTTCTGCTTCACAGCTGGGGATGATTGCTTATCCGGTGGAAACAACGTTAAGTGGCAACGGTGCTGTAGCAAGAGGAATATGTACACTGGATTCCGAAAATGATCTGATCAGGGTAGAAGAACAAACCTCTATTCAAAGAATCAATAATTCCATTATTTATACTGAAAACGGAGTACATATAAAGCTGGATCCGGAAACATTGGCTTCAATGAACTTTTTATTTTTCATCCTCATATTTTCTGTGACCTGGAAACTTATTTTTATGATTTCATAGAATCTGATCCTTTGCCCAACCAGGAGTTTTATATTCCTTCTGCTGTGCAGAGAATGATGGATGAAGGCAAAGTGAAAGTAAAGGTAAAAGCTTCTCCTTCCCAATGGATGGGGTTACCTATGCCGATGATAAAAAGGAAATTAAAGATTTTCTCACCACAGAAATTCAAAACAACAGATACCCGGAGGATTTATGGAGTTAAATGATATTGTTGCAGAATTTATCACTACTGATAATTACGAACTCACTCCTATTACTGATGGATTGATCAATACAACTTATCTTTTGGAGAATAAAGATCTGGGGAAAAAGTTTATTCTGCAGAAAATCAACAATCATGTTTTTAAACAGCCGGAAGTGGTCATTAATAACCATTTAATGATTAATGAAGTTCTCAGGTCAAATAATTATCAATTTGAAATTATAGAACCTATTCCTTCTCTTACCGGTCAAATTCTGGTGAAAGATTCAAATGGTCAGCCATGGCGTATGCTGAGTTTTGTGGAAAACAGCATTACTTTCCTTACCGCTCCATCTTTACAGACGGCTTTTGAAGCAGCTAAAACTTTCAGTCATTTTCTAAACACTGTAAATACTGAAAAACTATCTGCCATTGAGGATTCTCTTCCTAATTTCCTCAATTTTGAGAAGAGGGTTGCTGATTATAAAGACTTCCTAAAAATGCAGAGCCTCATTTAATAGAAAGCGCAAAGGCTGAAATAGAAATCACTAATCAGCTTTTGTCCTTACCTGACCGATGGATTGAAATGGAGAAAAACAACCAGATTCCTAAAAGAATTATTCATGCCGATGTAAAAATCAGTAATATTCTCTTTGATCAAAATCACAACCCGTTAGCTGTGATTGATCTGGACACCCTAATGATTTCTACTATTCTGTATGATTTTGGAACCATGATTCAGTCTTATACCAATACAACACAGGAAGATGACGGAACTGCCCAAAACAATTTCAATCCTGAAATGTATAAGGTTGTAAAAGAGGGTTTTTATTTCATTTACAGGAAAAATTGACTTCTGAAGAATCTGAGAATCTTGATTATGCGGCACAGGTCGCCATTTATATTCAGGAGATTCGTTTTTAACCGATTATCTTAATGGAAGCACCTACTATTCTATCATGCACCCTGAACACAATCTGGACAGAACAAAAAACCAGCTGGAACTTTTGAAGGGATTGAGAGAATACTTGGGAAGTAAATGATTTTTAAATTCTTATCATTTGTACTAAGATTACATACAATATTCCTACGGAATGCAAACAGAGCGCTTTATTTATCCGCACACTTTGTCATTCCGTAGGAATCTAGCTTTATCTTCTCACTCTCAAACCCTCTCATTCCCAAACTCTCCCACTCTCAAACCAAAAATTCCAGTATTTTCTTCCACTCTTCCAGCTTCTTTTCAAAGGAAACGGTATGAAGCGGGCTTGTGGAAGGCAATGCAATGATGGGTAATCTGTAGTTCTTCCCCAACAGTTTCTGAAGGTTTTTGTAAGACTTTCCACCATTGCAGAATATAGCTTTGATATTAGGATGTTCTTCCAATAATTCAGCAACCTGATTAGCTTCTTCATTTCTGATCTCGGAATCCAGGCTTCCTTTTCTTTCGCAGGAATCAATGACATCCCACAGAGCAATATGGTGTTTTTTTAATATTCCGATTCGTTCTGAGTAGTTTTCTGTAAATTCTTCGTGAAGCAATTCAAAGATGATTTTCCAGAATTTGTTCTGAGGATGGGCATAATATTGCTGCTTTTCCAACGATTTCACTCCGGGAATTGAGCCTAGAATCAGAATTTCAGACTGGGAATCAATAATGGGTAAAAATGAGGAAATACGGTTTTGCATATTCAAATATAGAGATTTTATTGCTTGCAGATTGGGAAGCTGGAGGAGGGAGGCTGGAAGTTACTGTTAGTCTTACCATTTATAGAAGTCACCCATACATTAATAATATCACCGTTTTAAAAAAGATGAAAATATGAAAAAAACTACTCATTACAAACTCCATAGCTTCCTTCTTCAAGCTCCCAGCTTCCAACTACTCTTATCTTAAACTCAGCCTATCTTAGGTTTTGGCTAAAGCCGTTTGGACTTTTGATTATAAAAAAAGCGGGCTAAAGCCCGCTCCTATTGATGTTTTATATTGTCTGTCTATAAAGTTTCCTTCAACCAGTCGAAGAATTCTCTCTGCCATACCAATCCGTTTTGAGGATGAAGTACCCAGTGGTTTTCGTTCGGGAAATATACCAGCTTAGATTTTAATCCTCTTAATTTTGCAGCCTGGAAAGCTTCCTGCCCCTGTTCGTACGGTACACGGAAATCAATTCCTCCCTGTACGATCATGATCGGCTTATTCCATTTTTCTACAAAGTTGCTTGGGTTAAATTCTGTATAGGCTTTCGGTTGAGGTTTATCCCATGGAGAACCGATATCCCAGTTTGCAAACCAAAGTTCTTCCGTGGTAAGGTACCATGATTTCATATCAAATAATCCGTCGTGAGCGATGAACGTTTTGAATCTGTTTTCATGGATTCCTGCCAGCATAAATACACTGTATCCTCCGTAACTGGCTCCTACAGCTGCTACTCTGTCACCGTCTACATAAGGTAAAGTTTTCGCAAAGTCTGTTGCAGCCAGATAATCTCTCATCGGTTGTCCGCCCCAGTCTTTTGAAATTTCTTCATTCCATTTTGTCCCCAGCCCGGCATACCTCTTCTGTTTGGAGCTACTACGATGTAACCGTTAGCAGTCATTAACGCAAAGTTCCATCTTACGCTGAAATATTGAGTAAGTGCAGACTGTGGTCCTCCCTGGCAGTATACCAGTGTAGGATATTTTTATTCGGGTCAAAGTTGGGCGGATAGTGGAACCATACTCCCATTTCTTTACCGTCTGAAGTTTTTACCATTTTAAGTTCAGATTTCCCCTGAGCCAACTTTGCATAAGTATCTTTGTTTGCTTCAGTAACCTGCTTCATTTCTCCGTTTTTAAGATTAACCGAGAAAAGTTCTGTAGCATGGTTTACATCTGTTCTTCCTACTAGAAGTGAATTTTTATTATCTGTAAAAATTTCGTTAACATCAAAATCTCCTTTCGTGATCTGCTGTACTTTTGCGGATTTTGAATCTAAAGAGAAAAGTTGTTTTGTTCCTCTGTAAGCTGCCGTAAAGTAGATCGTTTTTGAATCTGCACCCCAAAGTACATCTCCTGAAACGCTGTCATCCCAACCTGCTGTAAGGTTAGTTGTCTTCCCACTCTTCCAGTCCATAATCTTTACATCATTCTTATCTGCTTCGTATCCGTCTCTGGCCATACTCTGCCAGATCAGTGATTTTCCGTCCGGACTGAATTTAGGGTTAACGTCATATCCTTTGTTAGGCTCAGTCAGGTTTTTAGTTGTACCCGTTGCCATATCATAAGCGAAGATATCTGTATTGGTGCTTGTTGCATATTCTTTACCGCTCTTAGGCTTGGTCACATATAAAAGCTGTGCAGAATCCGGGCTCCAGATAAAATCTTCAGCTCCACCGAAAGGTCTCTGGGGAGAATCCCATGTTTTCCTTCCAACAGATCTTTGGCTGCTTCTACTTTGTCTGAAGTATTGACTACAAATACGTGATTATACTTTCCTTCATTGAAGTAATCCCAGTGTCTGTGGTTCAGGTCTGTATATACCTGAGCCGTCGTTTTAGGAGTATCGCTGTATTTATCTTTCCCCATCAATTTTTCTACCAGAACCTGCTTGCTGAAAGCAATTCTCTTACCATCCGGAGAAATTACGATATTGTCTGCTTCACCGATGGTATAAAATTCTGCCCAGGTTTTTCCGGCATCTTTTGAAAGATAGATTTTGTCTCCTTCCTGAGCATAAATTCCGTTTTTATCCCACTGAATAAGTGCTTTTTACCGAAATCTATTTTCGAGGACTGATTATTGAGAACATTCAGAAAGTAGTTCTCATTTTTTGTTTTTTCTGTTTTCAGATCTACCTGCCCTACTTTATAAATAAGGGAAGCCTGATCCGGAGAAACTGCCTGTACTCCAACTTTTTCAAAGTCCAAAGAGTTTCAGGCGTCATTACTTGTTGTGCATTCATTAAAAGCGGAGCTGCCAGAGCCAGCAGACTGTACTTAAGTTTCATATGTTGCTATTCATTTTTTTAACGGATGTACAAAATCAGCTGATTTCCTACATCCTTTTATTAAATTCAAAGATTGCCAAAGTTAGTACTTAAAATAAAAACGGACGAAAGAATTAACAATAAAGTTGGGTAAAACAGGTAAAATATGCATCATCACTATATCCCCGCACTCAGTATCCCGCAACAGCCAAACTCTTCGACTCAAAATTAGCCATAAAAAAGCCCGCCGGTTTAACACCAACGGACTGTTATATAATTTATTTTCAATCAATTAATCTCCATCTGAGAACATTGAATTGGCTAAAGAAGTGACAATTGACAACAGAATACTGAAGATAAATGCCCACCAGAAACCGTCTACCGCCATACTATCCATAAAATAATCTGCAATCATGATAATGGCTGCATTAATGACCAGTGCAAAGAATCCAAGTGTCAGAATCGTTAACGGAAGACCGAAAAGACTCAGGATAGGTTTTACAAATATGTTTAAAACCCCTAAAACAATAGCAAAAATAATCGCTGCAGAAAAGTCTTCAAAGCGTACTCCTGGTAAAATTTTGGTTAAAAGAAAGGCTACTATCGCCGTTACAAACAATCGGATAATTAGGTTCATATTCTTATTTTTTAATGTTTATGGGGGTTATGGAGCAAAAGCCATTCCATTCCGGTAAAAATAATTTCACAAAACCCTTTATTCAAGGAATATTTATCTCTTTTTCACCTGATTGTGTTACTTTATTTTCATCATTGTCACCAATGAGGTAGCCACATGGCTTTCTGAACCACCATTTTCATCCTGAACATAAATTTCTGTACGAACCACACTGATCTTTGCACCGCCTTTGATCACATAAGATTTTGAAACCAGGGCGTCTCCAATGGCAGGACGAAGGTAATTTACTTTCAGTTCCACGGTTACTACATAGCAATCTTCTTCATAATGACTCACCGCAGCATATCCCGAGGAAACATCTACCAAAGAGGCGATCATTGCACCATTGAACATTCCTGCCTTTCTGGTCATCATTTCCATTTTAGGGATTTTCATGGAGATAAAATCGGTTTCTACTTCCAGCAGTTCTGCTTTATAAAACTGTAAGGTTTCTGAACGGCCGAAGCTGTCTGTAATGAGTTTCTTTTTTTCTGGTGTCATGAATTTTATTTTAAACAAAGGTAAGTGCTACAGACTTTTTATCTCAACGATCTTTAATTTTTTTCGTTAAAAAGCCGTTCCATAAATACGAAACGGCTACTTTTCAAGGTTTTAATCTCTCTTACACAACAAACGATAACTTTTCAGATGAACCTGACGCTTTCAGATGATGATCTTCTTTGATCATATCGGCAGCTTTTTCACCAATCATAATGGTAGGTGCATTGGTATTTCCGGAAACTACATCCGGCATAATGGATGCATCTGCTACCCTTAGTCCTTTTATTCCGTATACTCTCAATCTCGGATCTACTACAGAATGGCTGTCGATCCCCATTTTACAGGTTCCGGTCATATGATGATAGGTGGAACATGATTTTTTGATATAATCTATCACTTCCTCTTTTGTTTTTCCTTCTCCGGGATAGATTTCACCGTCATTCCATTCTTTCATGGCTTCTGTTCTTCCCATTTCACGGCATATTTCAACGCATTGATAAAGGGCTTCCAGATCAGATTCTTCAGAAAGATACATCGGATTGATCTCTGGTGATACAGAAGGATCAGAGGAAGTCAGTTTAATATATCCTTTACTGGCAGGTCTGATAAATCCTGCACAAAATGTAAAAGCGTTTTCGGGCCCTGTGAATCCCGGGCTGTAGTAAGGAAGTCCCATGAACAAAGGCTGTAGGTCAGGGAAAGCCATTTCTTCTTTGCTCTTCCAGAATAATTGAGCTTCCAGCAGATTGGCTTCCGGAGCTGGAATTTCTTTTTAGCTTTAAAAATAACACTGGTCAAAAGGTGATCCTGTAGGTTTTTGCCAACTCCTTTCAAGTCTTTTACTACTGGAATTCCTACAGATTCCAGTTCTTGCTTGTCACCAATTCCGGAAAGCATCAGAAGTTTGGCAGATTCTATGGTTCCGCAGGATACAATGACTTCTTTTTCGGCTTCCATTTCTATTAATTCACCGTCTTTCAGATACTGAACTCCAATACATTCATCTCCTTCAAAAATCAGTCTCTGAGCCAATGCATTGGTATGAATATGCAGATTGGGTCTCGATTTCACAGGATCTAAGAATGCTTTTGCCGTAGAACATCTTTTATGGTCTTTTCCTACGCTGAGATGATTAAGACCTGCACCCCAGATTTCTTTGTTAAAATCATCTGTCAGAGGATAGCCCAGTTCTTTACAGGCTTCAATAGCGCTTATTGAAATGGCATTCGGATGTTTGATACGACTTACATACAGTGGTCCTTCCCCTCCATGAATGTCATCTGCACCCTCTTCATGCGTTTCTGATTTTTTAAAGTAAGGTAAAACACTTTCCCAGTCCCAGCCCACATCCTTTATAAGCCCAACTATCATAATCCTGTTGATGTCCTCTGATGTAAATCATTCCATTGATGGAACTTGAACCTCCCAATGTTTTACCACGAGGCCAATATCGTGTATTTCCTCCTGCATGTTCCTGAGCAACGGTATGATAGGCCCAGTCTCTTTCAGTATTCCATATGGCGGGCCAGCCTGCCTGTTCTTCTACTTCAGGCACTTTATCATCGGGACCTGCTTCCAGCAGAAGAACATTTATACTTTCATTTTCGCTTAATCTGTTGGCTATTACAGCCCCTGCCGAACCGGATCCGACAATTATAAAATCGTATTTCATCTGTTTTTTATTTGTTTTATTTTTTGATACTGATTACTTTAGGAACGGTAACTGCTTTGAGTCCTTCAACTCCGAATTCTACTCCATAACCGGATTGTTTTGCCCCTCCAAACGGTACAAACGGGTTGATAGCTCCATGCTGATTGATCCATACGGTTCCTGCTTCCAGCTGGGCAGCTACTTTCTGGGCTTCGTCAAGATCATCACTCCAAACGGAAGCTCCCAGTCCGTTTTCTGAATCATTTGCTTTGCTGATGGCTTCTTCCAGTGTCTTGTATTTAATAATTGGCAACACCGGACCGAACTGTTCTTCGTCTACAATTCGATCTCCGTTATCGACATTTCCAACCAGCGTTACGGGAATAAAATAGCCTTCCAGATCAGGTTTTTGCCCTTTGAATATAAAGTCTGCTCCGATATTTTCAGCATCACGGATCAGATCCTGAATTTTGTCGTACTGCATTTTATTCTGGATAGGTCCAAGAATACTGGCTTCATCAGCGCCATTCCCCATCGGAATATTGGATGAGTAATCTGCCAACGCTTTAACGACTTTGTCGTAATCATTTTCATGAACGTATAGTCTCTTTAAGCAGGCACAGGTTTGTCCCATATTCAGAAATGCTCCCCAGAAAATTCCTTCGATATGTTTTGCAATATCAAGTCCCGGTAAAATAATCCCAGCATCATTTCCTCCACATTCAAGGGTTAATCGGGCCATATTTTTAGCAGAAGCCTCAATGACTTTCTTCCCCGTGGCAATAGAACCTGTAAACATAATTTTCCCAATTTCCGGATGTGAGGTAAGATAACCTCCTACCTCTCCTCTGCCGGTAACTACCTGCAAAATATCCTCAGGAAGGACACTGTTGATCACTTTTATCATTTCCAGACTGCAGAAAGTGGTATATTCTGAAGGTTTGATGATGACTGCATTTCCCATTCTCAATGAAGGAATAATCTGCCAGATAGCGATCATCAAAGGCCAGTTCCAGGGAGCAATGGCAGCTACTACTCCAATCGGATTTCTATATAAAACATCTTTTCTGGTTTCATCTTCAAACACAATTTCTTCAGGCAAATCCAGTGAAGCGGAACCTGCGTCCAGCCTACACAAGCCTGCATTTCGAAATTAGCTCCAGGACCATTCAACGGTTTTCCTTGCTCTCGGGTGATCCATTCTGCAAGCTGTTTTGAATTTTGCTGTAGAGCTTCCGCTACTTTTAATAAAATCTCTTTTCTTTCTGCATCCGGTCTTGCTGACCACAGTTTCTGGGCTTTTTTGCTTTCTCAATTTTAGCGTCAATCTCCTCACGGGAAGTATTGGTTACTTCGCCTATAACCTCCAAATTAGAAGGATTTAGAGATAAAAACCGGGTATCTGGAGTATGGGTTTCTTTGACTGCTGATGTATTTTCCATTGTTTTAAATTATTTTGTATTTTACGTAGCTCGAAAATGGCAATAACATGATATAAATCATTTACCTATTCTCTATTTTTTTAACCTAAACTCTACCTATCATGGAAAAGATCGAAGAAAGAACTGTTTTCAGCATTCCTTTTGGTGAATTGAATGTATTTGAAACGAATGTGGTTTGTCATGATTTTCCTTTCTATTTTGAAAAGCCTGTCATCACGCTGATGTTGAGTGGCAATAAGATCATTCGCAGTGAGGATGAAACTTTTGAGTTTAACGAAAGAAGTGTATTTATTCCGCCCTGCAATAAAGAACTGAGCATAGATATCCATCCCATTTTCAAAGAACCTACGAAATGTCTGGTATTGAATATTGAGCAGGAATATATTGACAGTGTATTTTCTGAAGTGATTGAAAACTGGCATCCAGACTGGGACAGAACGGGAATAATGATGAAAGAAAATGCAGTAAAAAGTTCGTAAGCTCGGATGAGTCTTTATGGAGAAGCCTTACCAATCTTTATAACAGAAGAATTGACGGAAATCTTCATAATACCTCGGATTTTCTTTTAAGCTTAAGTCTGAAGGAATTGATTTATGAGCTGATGAAGACCAACGCAAAACATATTTTGTTGTATTCTGACAAGACAGGAAATGTACAGAACGGATTGCAGGAAGTGGTTCATTTTATCAAACAAAATTACCGAGAACCGATTACCATCAAGAAACTGGCTGTGATCGCAGGAATGAGTGAAGCCAATCTGTTTAAAAAGTTTAAACATTCTTACAACTGTACTCCCGTAGAATATATTATCCAGTTGAGAATAGAGCACGCCAAGCAGCTTTTGATCAGCAATCCTGAAATTGGAATTAAGAATATCTGTTTTGAATCCGGTTTTAATACACTGGAATATTTTTACAGAAAATTCACTCAGATCACCGGAAAATCACCGAAAAAATTTAAAATAGACTGATAGATAAGGCTGGAAGATGGAAGCAAGAAGATGGAGGTTAGTACCGGTCTTTTTATTTCTGACAGTTGTCATTATTCAATAAAGTAATTATTTTATGTACTGTAAAAAAGTGTTCATTGTTTTAAGTCTTCTCTTATTCTGTATTTTTCATGCACAGACTCTCCATTTGTATGGCGGTGCGGATCAGGATCAGTATCTGGGATGCTTAAACTGTGATAATTTTGATAAAAATTCGATTTGGAATAAATTCAGCGATTACGGAAACGTTTCCAGCTCAAAATCGATATGGAATACTTATGGAAATTATGGAAGCTCATACAGCACCTATTCTCCCTGGAATGCTTATGCTTCCTACCCTCCTGCGATTGTTGATCAGGATGGAAATTTCTTTGGGTTTCTTACTTTGAATCCTTATAAATCTGACAGGTCTGAGCTGGAACTGGCTTTGATTTTATGTAAGCATCATGAGGAGATTAAGAGTGATGTTGGGGCCTGGTATGAGAGATTGTTCCGGTAAAACCACCCCGTCAAAAATTCTTTGAATTTTCGCCACCCCTCCAAAAGAGGGGAATTTTACGTCTCCAGTTGGGGTATTGGTACACAAGATAACGATTGTGATTGTATAGTAAAAGGGTAAGGCGGGATTCTTTCAGAATGACAAATACAACGCTTAGTTTATCTGTACAGCTTGTCATTCCGTAGTAATCTCTGTATAGATTGGCTGGAAAACGCAAAGGCGCAAATTGTTTCTTAAGCTGTATATTTTTAAGGCTCAAGGATTTTATCTCCGATAAAAATAGGTAATGTCAAAATTGGTTTAGCTAAGGTGTGTATGAAAATCGTCAGTCAAAGTCAAAACACCTTCTGTGATAGCTTCCGGATGGGTAGAGAAGCCTTTTAATTTTGAAGTTTTCCTTTTAACACTAGGTCTAAAAGTTGTTTATCAGATAATTTTTTTCGAAAATTTCAAAGGTAATTTTAAAGCCACAATTTTTGAAATCGGAGCAGCCTACGGCCGTTTTCCTTTGATCAGATTATGCTCTTTACATTTCGGGCATTTCGTTTCTTCCCAGGACTGAAGTTCTTTCTTCTGGGCAGGCTCTCTTTTTTCTTTTCTTTCACCACTTCTTTCTCTTCCTCCTGAAGAGTGATGACTTTCCCTTTGCCGTCAACAACCTTTTTGGTAAGCTCGGTCACCATCTGTATCAGTTCTTCTTTGAAAAGATTGGCTTCGTATTCTCCTTTTTCAATTTTACGAAGTTTGGATTCCCATTCTCCGGTCAATTCCGGACTCTTTAACAGTTCGTCTTCGATGGTATCAATCAGCTGGATTCCGGTTTGTGTAGCGATGAGGTTTTTCCTTTTCTTCTCAATGTATTTTCTTTTGAAAAGGGTTTCTATAATGTTGGCACGTGTGGATGGTCTTCCAATCCCGTTGTTCTTCAACATTTCACGCAGTTCTTCATCTTCTACCTGCTTCCGGCAGTTTCCATCGCTCTCAGCAGTGTTGCTTCCGTATAAGGTTTTGGAGGCGTTGTTTTTCCCTGGTGAATCATCGGATCGTGGGGTCCGGTTTCTCCTACAGTAAATTCAGGAATGGTTTGTTCTTCCTCTTTTTCTTTTTCCTTATCGGTGGTTTCCTCTTTCGGTTCTTTGGCGTAAACGGCTCTCCATCCTGCTTCAAGAACCTGTCTCCCACTGGTTTTGAAAGGAATGGTTCCTACTTTTCCTTCTACTAAAGTATTGGAAATTTTACATTCCGGATAGAAAACAGCAATGAAACGCTTTGCAATCAGATCATAAATCAGTTTTCTTCCCTGCTCAAATTCTGAGAAGGTGGAATTTCCGTAGGAATGATGGCATGGTGATCGGTTACTTTTGTATCGTCGAAAACAGCCTTTGATTTTGGAATCGGAGCTTCCAATAATGGAGCAATCAAATCCTGATAAGGATACATTTTTTGAAGAATCCCCGTTATTTTCGGATATAAACTTTCGGATAGATAAGTAGTATCAACACGAGGGTAAGTCACGTGTTTCTTTTCGTAAAGACTTTGAATATAATTCAGCGTATTTTCAGCTGAATATCCGTATTTTTTATTGGCTTCTACCTGAAGTCCGGTCAAATCGAAAAGTCTTGGATTTTTTTCTTTTCCTTCTTTAATTTCGAAAGAAACGATCTCAAATGGATTTACTTTAAGATATTCCAATCCTTTTTCTGCACGTTCCAACGTCTTTAAACGATCTATGGCTGCACTGAAAAGGACATCACGGTATTTCGTTTTAAGCTCCCAATATTCTTCTGTGGTAAAAGCATCAATTTCTTTCTGACGCTGCACCAGCATCGCCAATGTAGGAGTCTGCACTCTTCCAATGGAAAGGACCGCTTTATTTCCACCAAATTTCTTGGTGAAAAGTCTCGTTGCATTAATCCCTAACAACCAATCTCCTATAGCTCTGGCATTTCCGGCCAGATAAAGGTTTTTGTAATCTTCTGCTGGCTTTAAGCTCGCAAATCCTTCTTTGATAGCATCTTCCGTTAGTGAAGAAATCCATAAACGCTGAACCGGTTTGTTGCATTTTGCTTTCTGCAATACCCAACGCTGGATGAGTTCTCCCTCCTGCCCGGCATCCCCGCAGTTAATGACCTCATCACATTCTTCAACTAATTTCTCGATTACTTTAAACTGATTTTCAACGCCTTTATTCGGGATCAGCTTGATTCCAAAACTGTTGGGAATAATCGGCAGTGAAAAGAGATTCCAGGATTTGAACTGTGGACCGTAGTCGTGCGGTTCTTTCAGGGTACAAAGATGTCCGAACGTCCATGTTACGCAATAGCCGTTTCCTTCCATATAGCCTTGTTTAGGCGTGGTAGCGCCCAATACTTTGGCGATATCTCTGGCAACACTGGGTTTCTCGGCAATACATAATTTCATGAACTCGGGTTTATTGAAGGAGTACAAAAATCGGGATTTTTTTGACTTTTCAAATTTCGTTGAATGTTGAGGTCTTAGAGTTGAGAAAGAGTAAATTACGTTTTGTTTTCTAAAGATGTAAAGTTTTACCATATAATTTATCAACTTATTTAAACACAAAGGTTATTGAATTCTATTATTTACTTGAGGGAGCAAAGAAATACAACTAAAGTCGCCGATGAAGCAAAAGGATAATCCACAAGCTTGGAAAGAATCAATCTCATTGATTCCATCTTTGCTCCCTTAGAATTTTAAAAAGATATATTCAACTTTGCGTTTAAACAAATTGCTTTTTGGATATGTAATCGTAATCATTTTTATACAAAAAGCCCCTTATAAAAAGGAGGCCGGATCAACAATGTAATGAAACTAGTTCATTATTTCTTTTTTACTTCTGAAATGGCATCGGAAATTCCTCCGCCTGCGGTTTCAAAGAAGGCAGGACCAGCCAGAAGGTATACTTTTTCTAATTTTTTGGTGGTGGATAATTTGTGTTCTTTCAGGTAATTTTCAGAACGGTTGGCATGTACGATTCCTCTTACTACATTTCCCGCTACCAAAGCAGTTGGAGAGTCTATTCCGGCATCTTTCAGATCGCTGGCGAATGCAAAATTGGTAACGCCTAATCTCATAGCTTCACGGGCTGCCACTTCGCCTACGGAAGTCATTAAATCGGGTGTGAATTTCTTACGGTCACCCAAACCGATCAATAATAATTTCTTTGCAGGCATCGATCCTGCAGGCGGTGTAATTAAAATAGTTTCCAAAGAATGTCCCTGAAACTGTCCTGTTTTTCTAAGGTTGGTCAGTTCTCCTTTTAAAGCTTCATCAAGATGAACCAATCCGTTCAGTTTTGCCGGTAATGCCTGAGCACTGAAAATATCACCTTCTGTATATTCAAAAACACAGGCTACCTGAAGCTGGGCATCAGCAGACGATGGCCCCTGTACCAATCCTATCATGGAAATTCCGTCTACGGTTCCCCAGGTTTTGGAAGTTCCGATGGCTGTTGTTTTCGCAGGAGCTGCAGTTGTAGTTTGTGCAAAGGTTAGTGTAGATAATGCTAAAGCTGCAATTACCAGTGATTGTTTTAGTGTATTTTTCATTTGATTTATTTTTTTGTTGTTGGTTGCTGGTTATTTTTGTTGCTGGTTTCGAGTTATGGGGTTCAAGTTGCGGGTTGTAAGTTTTGTTTGTTGGAACAACGCAAGGGCGCTAAGTTTTTTAAGGTTTATGTTGTTAAGGCGCAAGTCGCTTCGCTCTAGCTATTTTTATTTCTTTTTCAAAGGTAGTTTCTGTGATGGATAGGTGCATTAATGTGGGGTAATTATTTAATTTATTTTCAAATGATCTCATTTTCATATTTTCAAATTCCCTGTGTTTTTTTAAAATTTAAATACAATTCTGGAGTTGATGAAAAGTCCGTCTTTATGGTTGTCGATTACATCGTTGATGAAGGCTCCGGTATTGAAATATTGTATTCCTGTGTTAAAGGTTAAAAATGGATTAATCTTATAATTGAAACTTCCTAAAAATGCGGTTCCAATGTATCTCTTTTTTGAGTTGGATGACGGCAGATTCAATGTTCCGCTGGGTCTGTAAATTCCATCCTGGGTAGAATATCTCCAGTTGAAAACTACGTCTGCCTGTACTGTTATTTTTTTACCTAAATCAATGGTCGCATAAGGATGGATATCAATTAAATTTACCGGACCAATCTGAGGATTAAATCCAAAATACCCACCTTTCGGATATAAAGGGTTGAATGTTCCCAATGTTCCGTCTCCTTTATTGCTGTCTCCTGAGATATAATCGTTTCTAAGATTGATGGTAGGTTTTCCTTTTACACTTTCAAACATATATCCGATGTCTGCAGAAGCCGTCCATGCACTGATATTTCCTTTATTAAAGTTCCCAAACTGGTAGGCTGCTTCAAAATTGTAAATAAAACCTCCTCCATATTTCCAGAATCTTCCGCCAAAAGTATGTCTGTTCTCATCGAAAGCCCGTCTTCAAAACGTACATCTTTTTTGTGAATTCCCAGATAATAAAGCTCTAGATTTCCGCTTCTGGGAATAATCCATGTATTGTAGCTTCCCCAAAGGTTGATTGATTTTGAAGACTTGTTATCAAATGCTCCCGGGCTTATTTCACTGGCGGCCATCATAAAAGCATCAGATCTGAAATTTCCTTTTTGTACATGAATTTTAATCCATCAAAATAGAGTCTTAGGTTCGGGCCTTCTCTTACTGAAATTAATCTTCCGCTTCCATAATCAAGTTCCTGTCTTCCGGCACGCACTGTAAGCTTTTCTTTCTCATTTTTCAGAACATCAATATCAATAAAAAGGTTCTGGATATTCAAATGATCTTCATCAATAGGTCTCGGACCGTTCTTTCTTCCGTTTTCCCAGGCACTTCTCACCTGCCCGAAAATTCTTACCCGTGAGCCCAGATGCAGATCTGCATGTACATTGTATCTCTGAATCAGAAAAGGATTGCTTCCAATGTCCATTCTTCCCCAATCTTCATTATTAAAGTCTACAAATTCCAGTCTTGCTTCTCCTCCCAATGACAGATAATTTTTGTTGTTTTCTGTAAGCGGTATATATTTTATGGAGTTGTAAAAAGTTTTTGCAGAGTCTTTATAGGAAGTATAATCTTCATCAAACCTCATCAGCTTGAACTGAGCAGAAAGTTGAAGTGGAATAAAAATCTGCAGCAACAGTACAATGGCGATCAGTTTTTTCATGATGATTTCTTTGTTAAATAATGATCCACCGAATATCTTCCAGCTCCCATAAACAGTAAAAACAGATAACATAAACTGTACATAAAAGGTGTATCTTTCACCAATAAAGCATCATTCCAATGAAGTATAAAATATCCTGTAAGGGTCACTGCCAGGATTGGTAATACTGCAATTCTTGTGAAAAAACCAAAGATCACAAATACCGGAAATACGAGATTGGCTGCATCAGCAAAAAAACTGTTGAAAGTTTCAGGAAGATGCAGCGGGTTGGGTACCTGCTCTGCTTCTGAAACGCCTACTCCTATTTTTTTAATCCGTGCGCTACGATTAATTCTACAGAAAGGAAGATTCTAAAAGCTAGAAGGGCAACATCTGTTAATTTTCTTCCGGGATTGGTATTGGTGATGATATGGATTAACTTTTTCATGATTGGAATGAATTTTAGCTATGAATTAAATTGATTGTCGTGATTGTATTAATGCTGGGTTGACCACCCCGTCAAAAATTCTTTGAATTTTGCCACCCCTCCAAGGGAGGGGAATTTTCACCCCTTCAGTTGGAACGTTGGTTGATACTTGAATAATTAAAAACTTTTATGGCTAAAAAATTATTTTGTCTGATAGCCCCGTAATATTTCACAGGTGACCAGTCCGGTATGACTGGAAGTGGTGCCGGAGCTGCTGTTTTGTAGGTTTCATCTCCGTACACGACTTTTCCGTCTACGATCGTCAATTTTGAGGTGATGTTTTTGATGTCTTCATCATTGACTGTGAAATAATCTTTATCCAGAATGGTAAGATCTGCAAAGTATCCTTTCTGTATTTTCCTTTCTGATAGTCTTTAATGAGTTCGTATCCTCCGTAAGTAGAAAGTGATAAAGCAGTTTTTCTGTCCAGCGTATTTTCTTTACCCATCACCTGAGTTCCTCCTATTGTTTTTCCTGTGGTGATCCAGTATAAAGCTACCCATGGGTTGTAACTTGCGACTCTTGTTCCGTCTGTTCCTAATCCAACCGGAATTCCCATTTCCAGCATTTTTTTCACCGGAGGAGATGCCAAAGCTGGTTTTTTACCATATCTGTGGATGAAGCTTTCTCCCTGATACGCCATTCTGTGCTGTACTGCAATTCCTCCGCCCAACGCTTTGATTCTTTTCATATTATCTTCGGTAACGGTTTCTGCGTGGTCGATAAACCATACTAATCCGTTCAAAGGAGTTTCTTTGTTTACTTCTTCAATGACATTTAAAAATCTGGTGATACTTTCATTATACGTCGCATGAATTCTGAAAGGCCATTTGTTTTTTACCAGAAGACTTACCACCTCTTTCATATTTTTCTCCATCGTAGCCGGAAGTTCGGGTCTTGGGAAAAGAAAGTTTTCAAAGTCGGCTCCGTCTGATACCAGGTTTTCCCCTCCACCGTTGACATGATAATCGATTTCATTAAAATCATTATGACCATGGTCGTCAATTTCTACCATTCCAATCCATTTGGTGTAATCGGCAAGCTCAGATCCTTTTTTTCTGGGCAAATAAATAGTAAGGAAGACGAACGGTAATTTCCCTTGTTTGTTCAGCTGATCCGTTGTTCCGTAGTCATCCGGAAAATTCTGAAATCCTCCGCCTGCGTCCATTACTGCAGTCACTCCCAATCTGTTCAGTTCCGTCATGTATTGAAGGGTAGAATTTACTTTTTCTTCTTCTTTCAGTTCCGGCAGTTTCGCTAATGTTGAATAAAGAATAAATGCATTCGGTTCTGCCACCAATAATCCTGTAGGATCTCCGTTATTGTCTTTTTCAATTAAACCTTGAGCAGGGTTTGGGGTATCTCCATTGATATTCAGTCCTTTTAATCCGGCTTTGTTCAGCCAGGCTTTTCCATAGAGATACATGATGAAAGTAGGCACATTTCCCGTAGCTTCATTAATTTCAGCCAGTGTGGGAAGTCTTTTTCTTCAAACTGATATTCATTCCAGCCTCCAATGACTCTTACCCATTGTCCCTTCGGTGTTCTCTGAGCCTGTTCTTTCAGCATTTCCAAAGCTCTTTTTAAAGATTTCACACCATCCCAACGAAGTTCGGTATTGTAAAATCTTCCTCCTCGGATTACATGCAAATGGCTGTCAAATAAGCCTGGAATGACTCTGTTTCCTTTAGCATCAATGACTTTTGTATTGCCGTTTTTTAATTTTAAAATCTGGGCATTGGTTCCTACCTGTAAGATTTTGTGGTCTTTGATGGCAACAGCCTGTGCTTCCGGATTTTTATCATCCATTGTGGTAATCTTCCCGTTGGTAATGATCATGTCTGCTTTCTGAGCATGCATGATTCCTGCTGCCAAAACCGTGGAAAGAGTAAGTATATTCAGTAGTTTCATTATTTCAATATTTAAGGTTGAAGGTTTCGGCAGGCTTTCAGCCTGCCGAAACAGCTCCATTAGTGTTTTAACATTTCCTGAGCATACTGAATTCCAATCCCATAAGCTCCACCATGTTTTTTCATCAGGTCATTAACCGGTTTGTACGTTTCTTTTCTTGCCCAATCTCTCTGCAATTCCAATACATACTGAACAGAAGTGATAGGATGTGCTCCTGCCTGAACCATACGGGTGATTGACTGATCATGAGCTTCTTTAGAAATATCACCTGAAGCATCCGTTACTACATATACATCATAACCTTCGTCAATTGCTGATAATACTGGTCCTACGATACATACGCTTGTCCATAATCCGGCGAAAACCAGTTTCTTTTTATTTTTTCCTGTAATGACTTTGTGAGCATTAACATCTTCCCATGTATTCATAGTAGTTCTGTCTACATATCCACTGGTTGCTTGCGGGTATACTTCTGAAATTTCCGGGAAAACAGGTCCGCTGAATGACTTTTCTGCCACCGTTGTTACTACTGTAGGAACATTAAATATTTTTGATCCACCTGCTACCAGTGCCACATTATTTCTTAATTCTTCCATGCTGATGCTTTTTGTTGCGAAAGCCATTTGTCCTTCATGGTCTATAAGTACTACTGCGTGATTGCTAGGATTTAATAATGATTTTCCAGGGTTTTGAGCTGATGCTGTTAATGATAATAAACCAGCTGCAAATGATAGGATTAATTTTTTCATAATAATTTAAAATTTAAGGGTTGTTATTTCTGTTTAATTTTTATAGTGTCATCGGTACTTCCATCAAAAGGATTTCCGTACCTTCTTGAAGGGATTTGATTGTAATTTCCTGAATATCCCGACTCCGAATCCATCACGTTCTTCTATGATCTCACCTCCTATTTCTGCGCTTCCCTTCAAAATAAAAGCATAGATTCCGTTTCCTTTTTTTCTGATTTGATAATGTGTTTCTTTATTCTGATCAAAAGTTCCCAGATGAAACCATGCATCCTGATGAATCCATACACCTTCGTCATCTGCATTGGGGGAAAGAATCTGTTGAAATTGGTTGTGACCTTTTGTTTTGTCTAAAGTGATCTGATCATATCTCGGTGTCACATTTCTTTTTTCGGATAAATCCAGATTTGAAGGAATTTTACCAGCTGATCACTGTTTTTATTGAATTCGCTGTGCATAATTCCTGTTCCCGCACTCATCACCTGAATATCTCCGCTTCTTCACTGCCGTGTTTCCCATGCTGTCTTTGTGTTCAAGGTCCCCTTCCAAAGGAATACTGATGATTTCCATATTGTCGTGAGGATGTGTCCCAAAACCTTTTCCTGCTTCCACTTTATCATCATTCAAGACTCTTAATACTCCAAAGTGCATTCTTTCAGGGTTATAATAATTGGCAAAACTGAAAGTGTGCTGGCTCAACAGCCATCCGTGATCTGCTTTCCCTCTTGAGTCTGCTCTGTGGATCACAGAGTTTTCTTTTATTTTTGATTCTGTATTGGGAAGATGATTGTATCCGATCGGTTCTAATGGTTCGATCTCGTCGATGTCATTTTTCATAGCACTGGCCAAAGAAGCTGATGCTACAAACATTCCTGTTCCCAATAATCCTTTCTTTAAAAAATCTTTTCTGTCCATATCAGATTGTTATTTGTTCTTGTTTGATAGGACAAATTTAGAGAGACTGGAAACCCTGCACATTTAACTAGTTTAATAAATGACTTTAACGCAAAAAAAAATGCCGGATACTTTTGTATCCGGCAGTATAACTATATTGGATTGCTATTTTTTGGAAAGTGTAAGAGTCTTTTTACTCTTTGGAACTATTTAATTTGAAAGAATAATTTAAAGAATAACTCTATTTAGATTCCTACGGAATGACAAACTGTGTGGGCAAAGCCATTATTGCAATCGTGTCATTCCGTAAGAATCCAGCAAGTATTATTCAAATAAGAAAAGTATCAACAAAAAATCCAATCCTGGTCTCAAAATCTCAACTGAAGACGTAAACATTCCCCTCTCTTGGAGGGGTGGCGAAAATTCAAAGAATTTTTGACGGGGTGGTTTTATACACAAAGTCATCAAGAGCAGAAAAATAGCCTAGTCATCTATGCAATCTGCGGGTAAAATTATCTCAAAGATTTATTTCTCCTTTGAAGCAAGACGCTTTCTGATGGTACTGACAAATTCTTTTGAAACTCCCAGGTAAGAAGCAATGTAATACTGTGCTACTCTTTGTGGAATTGAAGGATATACTTTGATGAACTCAAGGTATCTGTCTGATGCGGTTTTGGAAATGGTATTGACCAGTCGGCTCTGCAGGGTTGCCAGGTTTCTCTGAACCAGCATTCTGAAAACCCTTTCGAATTTAGGAATCTCCTGTAATAGTTTTTCTTTCGTTGAAGGATTCAACATATAAATTTCTGAATCTTCCAACGTTTCAATATACACTTTAGAAGGTTTCTGCTCCTGAAATGATGCAATATCACTAATCCACCAATCTTCGATGGCAAACAGTAACGTTACTTCGGAACCATTATCATCCAAACAATACATTCTTACACATCCTTTGTGAATATACCCTTCAAACTGGCAAATCTCTCCTTCTCTGAGCAAAACCGTTTTCTTTGGAAACGACTGGCAAACAAGCAGATCTGTAAAGGTTTTTTCTTCTTCGGGAGTGATTGAAATAAATCGCGTAATATTTTTGATGATATTTTCGAACATAATGTCAGGTTTATCCCTGCAAATTAGGAAAAAGACTGTAAACTTCATTCTTTAAAAGTCCACTTCCTCCTCCGTAATGATCGATTACTTTAACGTCCTTATCCAAACCGGCACAGAATATTTTTATATCTTTCTCAAAATCCTCCTCTAGGCCAGAGCTTAAAAGGACAATATCCACTGTATTATTTTTTATATACTCATAGCAGAAATTTTCATCATTTTGTATTTCTGCTGTCCAGCCTTCATTGTTTTCTATAATTCTTTTTAAAGTATCCAGAATTTCCTGGTTCTTTCCTATGACTAAAAAATGTAATGTTTTCATGTTGTTCAATGTTTAAAGTTCAGGGTTTAAGGTTTAAGGTTCAAAGTTTAATGTTTATATTGTTCATGTAAAGGGTAAAATGACGATTTGGATTCCTGCGGATTGACATAGTTTGAAATAGATAAAGTGCTTAGTTTATCCATTCGTAGAAATCTAAACACTTTTACTCCCCAATGCTCCCACTCAATAACCCGAATCTGGATATTTGCTCCACCCTAACAACACTCAACCCCTCCGGCTCTCAAACCCGAAACATCAGCTCGTAATCTCCTACAAATGCTTATTTCCAGTAATTTTTAATTCATTCAGATCCAGTTGTGATTCTGCTTTTCGGATTTCATCATCGCTGAAAAGTTTTTCACGTTTCATTTTAAACAGTTCTTTTCGCTGTAAGGCAAATATATCCAGCATTACTTTATGATATTCTGCCATATCATTTCGTCTGTTGGTACACATTTCAATAGAATTGAGATGATTCTGGTGAAGTTTGATATCACTTTCCAGCGCTTTTTAAGGTTCTCCAGCAGACCATTGCTGTTCACCGCGTCATTGTATTCATTATCAAGTTTATGAACGGCAAGTTTATCCAGTCTCATCTGAATTCCGGCCTGCTGTTCGTGAGAAGGCAAAATATGATCAATCTCTCCTATTTTGGTTAATTTAATGATCAAAGGCAGGGTAAGTCCCTGAAACACTAAGGTCACAAAAATAACCACAAATGTGATAAAAATGATCAGATTTCTCATTGGAAATTCGGCTTGTGAATTCATCATGACCGGAATAGACAGGGCTGTTGCCAGAGAAACAACTCCTCTCATTCCTGCCCAGCCGATAATCAGTGGATTTTTCCATCCCGGGCTTGGATCACGGCGGGCCTTTTCACTAAACCATCTTGGAAGATGAGCCACTGGATAGATCCATAAAAGACGCACCACAATGACGATCAGGCTTATAATCAAACCATATTTAATACCTTCCATTAGTGAAATGTCCCCTAATCCATTAATGATATCCGGAAGTTCAAGACCAATCAATACAAAAACCAAAGCATTCATCACAAAAATCAGGGTGTTCCAGACTCCTGTCATATTGATTCTTGTGGTTCCTGTTTTAAAAATCTCATGAGCACGGAAAGACATAAACAATCCTCCGCTCACCACAGCCATCACTCCCGAAAAATGAAAATGTTCTGCAGAAAGAAATAAAATATATGGCGTCATTACCGTAAGTGCTGCGTCAATAGCTGGTGTAGTAGGTAAAAAACGGTGAATAGCATAAAAATATGTGCTCCAACAATCCCTACAACAACACCCATTCCCGCAACCAGGAAAAACTGTCCAGTCGCTTCGTGCATTGAGAAAGCACCAGTCATTACAGCTGCCAGAGCAAATCTGAAAACGATTAGTGAAGAAGCATCATTAATCAGACTTTCTCCTTCCAGTATAGCGAGGGTACGTTTCGGTACTTTTAATCCTTTTAAAACCGTAGTGGCCGCCACAGCATCAGGCGGTGAAACAATTCCTCCCAATAAAAAGCCTAAAGCCAGCGTAAATCCCGGAATCAGCATTTGTGAAGTGTAAGCAACAACCAAAGATGTAAGAAATACCAAACCAAATGCCAACAAGCTGATGGGACGTTTCCATTTCCAGAAATCATTCCATGAAGTGTACCAGGCTGCTTCGTATAAAAGAGGTGGTAAGAAAATCAGAAATATAATCTCCGGATCCAGCTTTAAAACAGGGACTCCGGGAATAAGGCTAATCCCCAATCCGGCAAGTACCAGAAAGATAGGATAGGCAATTTGATCCGTTGTGCCAGCATGACCAGCAGCATGACCAGTAATAAAAGTCCAAGGATTAAAAGGAGTTGTTCGTGCATGTTTTTTAGAAGTTAGAAATTAGAGGTTAGAAGTTAGTTTTTAGATTTTAGGTTTGGGCTAAAGCCAGTGATTTTTTTTTTTTTGTTTGGCGGGCTAAAGCCCACCGCTATTGAATGCTAATTGATGTATTGGGTTAGATTCCTAAAATGTAATAACCACAAAAGTCACAAAGTTTTTGTTTTAAAATGTTTAAGAAGTTTAATAAAAATACTATATAAAGATCACATAAGAGAAAAATCAAAGATTTTTATAAAACTTAAGTATTCTTGTCAAAAGTTCAATATTAACTTATCAAATCTTTTGTGACTTTTGTGGTTACATTATTTAAATATAACTGAATTAGCGATTTCAATTTCTTCCTCGTTAATAGAATGTCCGAAATTGGCATATACTTTTTCAGTTACCTCTGCATTCATTTCTCTTAAAATATTGGCTGTGGCATATACTCTTTCTATGGGAACATGAAAATCAGGGTTGCTGGTTCCCAGGAAAATTGGAGTTCCGGCAAAATCGCCTTTATAATTTTCACGGTTGATTTTATCTCCAATTACGCCACCGATAATGGCAGCTGCTCCACCGAACTTCTGAGCGTTTCGGGCTAAAAATTCAAGGGTAAGACAAGCTCCTGAGAGAATCCGAAAAAAAGTAGATGTTTTCAGGTTTAATTCCTGCATTAACAGCTGCTTTTACCGTTTCTTCAACCATTTCAATAGCAGATGATAACCACGGTTCATTTTGTTCTACGGGAGCTATAAATGAAAAAGGATACCAGGTATGATTCAAAGCCTGTGGAGCCAGCAGTGCATAATCTTTTACATTTAAATGTTGGGACAAACTCAGAATATCCTGAGCACTTCCTCCGCGTCCATGAATCATTATTAAAGCTTTTTCTGCCTGATTTAATGGAATTCCTGCTGTTTTTATATTTAAAGTATGACTCATTATTTCTATCTGAATTTTTCTGTTGGATAATCGATTTTAGGGAGAACTTCTTTCAAACGTTCTCTTCTTTTTTCAAACTGTAGCGGCAATTGCAGATCTTCACCTAAAAATGCAGCTTCTTCATCCACGTCGAACCCTGGGCCTGAAGTTGCTATTTCAAACAAAACGCCTCCCGGTTCTTTAAAATATACGGAAGTAAAATATTTTCTGTCTTTCACTTCGGTATGCTCAAGTCCGTATGCGTTGAGTCTCTTTACCATTTCCAGCTGGGATGCTGCATCGGGAGTAGCAAAAGCCACATGATGAACGGTACCTCTTCCTGCTAAACCTTTTAAGGCATTTGGGGTAGAAAGCAGATCTACATATTTTCCCGGCATGTTGCCGGTTCCCAATCTCAATCGGTCAGGGCTTTCTTTGATTACTTTATGATCCATCTGGGTCGTCAGAAGTGCTGCTGTTCTTTCATAGGCATCCTGCCAGATTTCCACATGATGAATTCCTTTGATGGCATAATCTTTTGGAATATAACCATTGTAATATCCTTTTCTTTCGTCTTTATCATTAAAAACCAATTCCAATCCCAGTCCGTCAAAATCTTCCAGGTAAATGAAAACTTCATCAGAAAATCTTTGCTGCGGCTGTTTGAAGGAATATTAAACTGCTCCAGACGGTTCATCCAATAATCCAGGGCGTCTATAGAAACTGAAAAAGCAGTGGTATTAAGCATTCCTTTGCCATGTCTGCCATTAATCAGATCTTTACCATAGGGAAAAGTAGTCATAATCGTTCCCGGTGTTCCGTATTCGTCACCGAAATAAAAATGATAAACATCCGAATAATCAAAATTAACCGTTTTTTTGACTAAACGAAGTCCTAAAACTCCTGTATAAAAGTCTATATTTTCCTGTGCATTGCCCGTAATTGCCGTAACGTGATGCAATCCTGTGATAAGTTTCATTGTGATAAAATTGTTAATTGGTTATATAATGGAGGCGAGATTTCGGGGTTCGGGATTCGAGTTGATAAGTTCGAGAATAACTTTATTCATCTTCTGTTTTTAGCTCAAGATTCTCAAACCCTCTTCCCCTCAGACTCTCAAACTCCCTACAGTTCTTCCTTCAACCATACATCATTATATTCTTCCGGATGACGCTTAAACTGTGCGTGAACATAGGGACATAGCGGCAGAATCTTTAAATCGTTTTCTCTTGCGTAGGAAACCAGTCTTTCCAGTAAGATTTTGGCAAAGCCTTTTCCTTCATATTCCGGATTTACTTCGGTATGGTAAACGGTCAGTTTTTTTCCTATAACTGATATGTCCATTTTACCTGCTTTATGATCGTCTGAGAAAAGCTGAATCTCTCCTTTTCTTCCTTCTAAAACTATTTCTGTTCTTTCCATTTTTCTTGTTTTTAATTGTTAATTCAAAATTAGCATCTTTATAAGTTCTGACTGATGACCTATGATAAGTTCGGCAATACTCCTTCTATTTTCTCACGCATTCCTTCGTATTGAACAGGAAGTTTAAGGTTGGTTCCCAACTCTTCCAAAGGCTCATCTACAGTGAATCCAGGATTATCGGTTGCAATTTCAAATAAAACTCCACCCGGCTCACGGAAGTACAGTGAGTAGAAATAATCTCTGTTGATTTTTGGTGTGATGCTTAGTCCTGCAGATAAGGCTTTCTCACGATATTCCATCAAAACATTATCATCTTTTACTCTGAATGCAATATGGTGATTGGTTCCAGCTGCATTTCTACCTGCCGGAATGGTATCATTTTCAATAATATCAACAATATTAGCGGTATCAATAGCATCAGTTGCTAATCTGTATCTTTCTCCCTCCTCTTTCTGCAAATCATATCCTAAAATATCGATCAGAACTTTAATGGTAGGATCTGCTTTTTTAAGGTTAGAGTGACATTGTGAAAACCTTTTAATGCATTTTCATATTTGATATCATCTGTTGTCCATACTTTTCTGTTGTCTTCAACTAATGGTTCTATTAACTGTAACTGAAGTCCGTCCGGATCTTTAAAAGAAATCATCTTTTCTCCGAATATTTCGCCTTCTTCCGTGGTTACATTAAGGTTTTGTAAATGATTTTTCCAAAAGTCAAGACTTCCTTTGGGTACAGAATACCCGATATGAGTAGCCATTCCACTTCCATTGGTTCCTTTTCCTATTCCTTCCCACGGAAAGAATGTAAGAATGGTTCCCGGAGTTCCGTTTTCATTTCCGAAATAGAAGTGATACGTTCCCGGATCGTCAAAATTTACAGTTTTCTTTACCAGTCTTACGCCTAAAACTTTGGTATAAAAATCTAAATTTCTTTTCGCGTTGTCTGCAATAGCAGTAATATGATGCAGACCTAAAATTCTATTGTCCATGTCTTTTAATTTTGATGCTAAATTACAGTGAACAAAAATCCTGTGCATTTAACTAGTTTAATAAATGCAAAACTCTCTTTTGGAAACACATTTAAATTATTTTTAAACATCCCACAACCAACCTTTACACAATTCTCAAAAATTCAGTTTATTTTATGTTTTCCACAACCCCAATTACCGGTTAATTTCTATAATATTTGAATTAAAAAGCATAAAACATTGATAAACACTTTAAAATAACCAAAAATAAAACACATAAAACACTGAATTATATACAGTTAATCCATTAACAATAATTTAATATTTAAAAAGCCTACTTTTTTAGTGGACTAATAAAAATTATATTATATATTTGCAAACGTATTCAGGAAATAAGACAAAATGAAGGCAGAATTAAAATATAATTCAATGAAGAAACATAACATCAAAAATATGATGAAGGATATGTGTATGCCTATACATCAAGAATACTGTGGTTGACCTTACTTTTATTTAGATATATTTTCAAAGGCTTTACCACGTGGTAGAGCCTTTTTCATTGAACACAACAACATTAAAAAAATAAAAATGAGCAATTCTAAAAACAAATGGTTAATTCCATTGGCGTTTACAAACATCTATGTGATATGGGGAATTACGTTTTTAGCTATTTCATTTGGCTTAAAAGGTTTTCCGCCATTCATTCTTTCGGGGTTAAGATTTCTGGTTGCCGGAATTCTGATGATAGGCTATCTTCTGTCTAAAGGAGAAAAAGCAAATTCTCTGATCAACTGGAAGAAAAATGCCATAACCGGTATTCTTATTCTTACCGGAGGAACCGGGCTTGTAGCCTGGGGAGAACAATATGTAACGGCTTCTGAAGCGGCTATTTCTATTGCAACAGGACCATTCTGGTTTATTGCAATCGACAAAAAAACTGGAAATATTATTTTTCGGATAAATTTATTCCGATAGGATTAGTGATCGGTTTCGTAGGGCTGATTATGTTTTTAAAAGGCAGCGTAAATTCTAATGCTCATGCGATTGGTGATGGAAGCCTGCGTATTACAGCATTTATAGTTTTGGGATTAAGCTCCATTGCTTGGGTACTCGGCTCATTATATTCAAAGAAAAATCCGGCATCCCAATCTACGTTTATGAATATTGCCCAACAACTTATCATAGCGGGATTAGCTTCTTTTCTCATCGCTTTTTCAGAAGAGAATGGACTGATTTTTCAGTTTCTGCGGTTCCATTATCGGCATGGTTTGGGGTTCTATTTTTGATCTTCTTTGGATCGATAGTCGCTTATTTGTCGTACATTTGGCTTCTGTCCGTAAAACCCGCTGCTTTGGTAAGCACCCACACCTACATCAATCCTATTGTAACAGTGATTGCTGGCTGGATTGTTGCCAACCAAAGCATCAATGGAGGTCAGCTGTATGGTTTATTCATTATATTGCTGGGAGTACTTCTAACCAATGTCACCAAGTATTTCAGACTTTCAAAACGGGCCAAGGTCAAAATCAGAAGAGTAAGGAGATTTTTAAACAGAACAGGCAGAAGATATCAGCCTATTTAAAAAGTATATAAAATCAGAATGATAGAAATCAGAAACATATCAAAAACATTTCATCAGAAAAAACAGTCCTTTAAGGCACTGGATAAGGTGAGTCTTAATATAGAGAAAGGAGATATCGTAGGAATTATCGGTTTTTCAGGTGCAGGAAAAAGTACGCTGATCCGTACCGTTAATCTGTTGGAAAGACCGGATGAAGGACAGATTATTATTAATGGAAAGGATTTTACCAAACTTAGCTCCAAACAATTGGCTGAGGAACGTAAAAAAATCGGAATGATCTTCCAGCATTTCAATCTTCTTTCTTCAAGAACTGTTTTTGATAATGTAGCGCTTCCATTGGAACTAGATCATACCAGCAAGGACGAAATCAACAGAAAAGTAAACGAGCTCCTGAAGATTGTAGGACTTGAAGATAAAGCCAATGATTATCCCAAAAGCCTTTCCGGAGGACAGAAACAGAGAGTTGCCATTGCAAGGGCTCTGGCCAATGATCCTCACCTTCTGCTTTGTGATGAAGCAACAAGCGCACTGGATCCGGCAACAACGCAGTCTATTCTGCAGCTTTTAAGGGATATCAATCAGAGACTGGGAATTACCATCCTTTTAATTACCCACGAAATGGAAGTCATCAAATCGGTCTGCAACCACGTTGCCGTGATCGATAAAGGAAAATTATTAACAAAAGGAACGTTAAGCGAGATTATTTCGGATAAAGAAAACCCGATCATCCGCCAGTTCATCAATTCAGACATCATGACCCTGCCACAGGAACTCAGCAGCAGACTGCAGAAAGAACCCAAAGAAGGTTTATTTCCGCTGGTCGAAATAGAACTTAATGAAAATATCAGTGTTGAACAGATTCTTTCAACGCTATACAGCCAATATAAAATCCCTTATAAATTGTTAAAGGCAGATGTAGAATATTTTGGAAATTCCAATTTCGGTAAACTACTTTTGCAACTTCAGGGTGAAGCCGAAGAAAACCAACAGGCGATCTATTATTTCAACCAAAATAAAATTCAAAATACAGTAAAAGGATATGCTTAGTGATACGGTAATTGCCCTTTTGGCAAAAGGAACCTGGGAAACGGTTTACATGACATTTTTATCCGGATTTTTTGGATTTGTGCTGGGACTTCCGGTAGGAATCATGTTATTTTTAACCAGAAAAGGACAACTGCTGGAAAATGCAGCCTACCATAGAGGTCTTTCTATTTTGGTTAATATTTTCCGTGCCATTCCCTTCATTATTCTGATTGTATGGATGATTCCTTTCACCAGAATTCTGGCAGGAACTTCTATTGGAGTGAATGCCGCTTTAGTTCCGCTAAGTGTGGGAGCTGCGCCTTTTATTGCAAGACTTGTAGAGAACAGTCTTATTGAAGTTCCTCATGGTTTGATAGAAACAGCCAGAGCTTTGGGAGCTTCTCCATTACAGATTATCAGAAAAGTATTGCTGCCCGAAGCACTTCCTTCATTAATCAATAATGCAACCATCACTTTGATTACCCTGGTAGGTTACTCTGCAATGGGGGTGCTGTAGGAGCTGGCGGACTTGGACAGGTAGGTTACCAATACGGATATATCGGGTATGATATTGTCATTATGAATACTGTTTTAATCTTACTTGTTCTTTTGGTTTTCATTATCCAGTTTATGGGAGACAGATTGTCAAAGAAATTTGATCACAGGTAATTTTGAGTGAGAGGGTTTGAGGGTTTGAGAGTAATTTCATTTATCTTTTACCCCAATAGTATTTAAATAAAAAATAGAATGAAAAAAATAAAGATTTTTGGTTTATTGGCTGCGGGAATATTATTGTTCAGTGCGTGTTCGGGAAGAAAAGATGATCCGAACTTTATCCGTGTAGGAATTACTTACGGACCAGAACAGGAAATTGCCGAAGTGGCCAAAAAGTAGCTAAAGACAAATACAATCTGGAAGTGGAATTGATTCCTTTCAATGATTATGTAGTTCCCAATGAAGCTTTGACCAACGGAGATATTGATGCCAATGCCTTTCAGCATATTCCTTATTTAACAGAACAGTCAAAGCAAAGAGGATACAACCTTGTACCTGTAGGAAATACATTCGTTTATCCTATTGTTGCCTATTCAAAAAAATTAAAAACGTTGGTGAATTACAGGCAGGCAATACGATTGTTATTCCCAATGATCCTACCAATGGGGACGTTCCTTACTTCTTTTACAGAAAAATGGTCTGCTCAAATTGAAAGACGGAGTTGGACTTCTACCCAAAGTAACCGATATTACAGAAAATCCGAAACAGCTTAAAATCATGGAGATTGAAGGCGCTCAGATTCCACGAGTTTTGGAAGACAGAGATGTTGTTGTTGGGATTATCAATAACAATTTTGCAGCACAGGCAGGTCTGGATCAGGAAAAACAAGGTATTCTTGTTGAAGATAAAGACTCACCTTATGTAAATGTGGTGGTTGCCAGACAGGACAATAAAAACAGCCAGAAAGTAAAAAACTTTGTAAAAGCCTATCAGTCTCCGGAAGTGAAAAAAGAAAGCTAAAGAAATTTTCAAAGGAGGTGCTGTGAAAGGATGGGATTGATGAGTGAGAGGGTTTGAGAGTGTTAGAGTTGTGAGAGTGGATGCGAAATTCGGGATTCGGGTTTTGCTTTTTCACCCGATAACTTTTCTTCAGCTTTTCCACCTTTACAAATACAATATTTAATAATAAGCTGTCTTCAAATGGGTAGACAGTTTTTTATTTGCTATTTTTTTATTTTCTCAATTTGAGATAATAAAAATTTTCTTTACTTTTGTTTTTAATCAAATAGAAAGGCATCATGTTAAAGAAAACCGTCATTATAAGTTTATTCACCTTTATTTCTGCTTCTTATATGGCTCAGACTAATACTACCCTCCCCGTTTATCTAGATGAATCCAAACCTGTGGAACAGCGTATTCAGGATGCATTATCAAGAATGACCCTGGAAGAAAAAGTGGCCATGCTTCATGCACAGTCGAAATTCAGTTCACCAGGTGTTCCGAGATTAGGAATTCCTGAGTTCTGGACAACAGACGGTCCTCATGGGGTTCGTCCTGAAGTAATGTGGGACGAATGGGATCAGGCCGGCTGGACCAACGACTCTATTATCGCCTACCCTGCCCTGACTGCTTTATCCGCAACCTGGAACAAAAAAATGTCATGGAACTATGGGAAAGCATTGGGTGAAGAAGCCCGCTACAGAAAAAAAAGATATTCTTCTGGGACCTGGGGTTAATATTTACAGAACACCACTGAACGGAAGAAATTTTGAATACATGGGTGAAGATCCTTATCTGACTTCAAAAATGGTGGTTCCCTATATTAAAGGAGTGCAATCTAATGGGGTGGCCACTTCTGTAAAACATTTTGCCCTGAATAATCAGGAAATGTTCCGTCATACAAGCAATGTGAATGTAGATGACAGAGCGTTGTATGAAATTTATCTACCTCCTTTCAAAGCAGCTGTAACAGAAGGGGATTCATGGACTATTATGGGTGCTTATGATATACAAAAGGTCAGTATGCCAGCCAGAATCAGTATCTTTTAAATGATATTTTAAAGAAAGAATGGAATTATAAAGGGGTTGTGGTATCAGACTGGGGAGCAGTCAACAATACGGAACAGGCCATCCATAACGGACTTGACCTTGAATTCGGATCATGGACCAACGGACTTTCCGCAGGTACTAAAAATGCCTATGACAATTATTATCTGGCAAAGCCTTATCTTGATTTGATTAAAGCAGGAAAAGTAGGCACCAAAGAACTGGATGACAAAGTAACAAGATTACTTCGTCTTGCTTATAAAACAACAATGAACCGTAACAAACCTTTCGGAAATATTGCTTCTGAAGAGCATAAAGCGGTTGCTAAAGAAATCGGAGAAGAAGGAATTGTTTTATTAAAAAATCAGGGAAATGTTCTTCCTATTGATCTTAATAAGGCTAAAAAAATAGCGGTTATCGGAGAAAATGCCATCAAAATAATGACTGTTGGCGGTGGTTCTTCTTCATTAAAAGTAAAATATGAAACACTTCCTCTGGATGGAATCAAAACCAGATTTGGAAAACAAGCTGATGTACAGTATGCAAGAGGGTACGTAGGAGATATCGGAGGCGAATACAATGGCGTAAAATCCGGACAGGATTTAAAAGACACCCGTTCTGAAGCCGAATTACTGAATGAAGCTGTAGCATTAGCCAAAAAATCAGATTATGTCATTTTTGTAGGAGGTTTGAATAAAGCAGACTTCCAGGACAGTGAAGGAAACGACAGAAAAAGCTACGGATTACCTTACAATCAGGATCACGTAATTTCTGCTCTTGCCAAAGCGAATAAAAACCTTGCCGTTGTTTTAGTTTCCGGAAATGCTGTGGCAATGCCATGGATCAAGGAAGTTCCAACGGTTGTACAAGCCTGGTATCTGGGGTCTGAAGCCGGAAATTCTATTGCTGCCATTTTAGCAGGAGATGCCAACCCATCAGGAAAGCTTCCGTTTACCTTCCCTGTAAAACTTGAGGACAATTCAGCGCACCAGCTTGGAGAATATCCAGGGCAGAAAGATGAATTTGCTGCAGGAAAAGGAAAAGATCAGAAAAATCCTATCAATATTACTTACAATGAAAGCATTTTTGTAGGCTACCGTTGGCATGATACTAAAAATATAAAACCTCTTTTCAGTTTCGGACATGGATTGAGTTACACCACTTTTGAATTCGGAAAAGCAAAAGCCGACCAGACTACTATTTCACAAGACGGTAAAATTACATTTACAGTAACCGTTAAAAATACAGGTAAGAAAGCAGGAGCTGAAGTGGCCCAGCTTTATATCAGTGATTTAAAATCTTCTGTTCCGCGCCCTGCAAAAGAATTGAAAGGTTTTGAAAAAGTATATCTTAATCCGGGAGAACAGAAAGAAGTGAGTTTCACGATTGATAAAACAGCTCTAAGTTATTTTGATGCTCAAAAACACGATTGGGTAGCGGAACCGGGAGACTTTGAAGCACTGATCGGGAATTCTTCCGATGCTATTAAAACTAAAGTGAAGTTTAGCCTTAAATAAAATTCATTTGAGAATATACTTTCAAAAAAATATCTTACATTATATTAATTTATTTGGTTGAATGAAGCAGATCCCGAATTGGGGTCTGTTTTTTTATTCCTCATTATTTCACACACATCACGGAGATCTCACAGATCTTTTAAAATCTACGAGAGATCTTTTAAACCATTAAGGAGCTTTAAGTTTTTAAGAAACATTAAGGTTCAAATAAATTTGAATGAAGCAACCTTCTTAAAAAATGTCTTTAGACATTCCTTAATACTCTTAACAGCTTAATATATTCTTTTCTTAATGGTTCAAAAATTCACATATAGATTGTTTCTCGCAGATTTAGGAGATTACGCAATTTTTTTAACAATCAAGAATGTACCTCATTACTTCCCTCTTCTAGCTTCCAGCCAAAAATAAAAAGCAGATTCCAAATTGAAACCTGCTTTTATAGTATCTAACAAATATTGAATTATTTTCCGCCACCGCCGTTTTTCTCTACGTCAGTTTTGGTATTTTCTTTTACTTTCTGGTTACCGAAACGTTTTACAAAAGTAAGAGAAACTCCGTACCAGTCCCATTTAGAGTACTGTCTGAAAGTTCCGTCAGGGCTGTAAGTAGTATTATCCGCATAAGGTCTTTTAAAGATATTCATCAGCTGCATGCTTAGCTCCATCTGGGTTTTAGGGAAAATCTTGGTCATAGAAATATTGTGGAATACATTCGTATTGTTGGCATAGGTATTCCCGTTATTCTGATTCGCAATTTCCATCCATACACTCAGGTTAATATTCTTGTTGAAAAGATTGGTGTAGGAAGCATTAAGAGATCCGCCCCAATAGTTGATATAATCTTTAGCTCCTAATTTATTCTTTTCATTAAAATCTTTATTATTGATATAGTACCAGCCAAATCCTACATTCACGTTCAGTTTATTTTTCAGAAAATTCTGGTTGGTATTGGCAAAAAGATAATACTTTTCTACCTTCCCGTCGAAGTTCCCCGGTAAGGAAACAGTTCTTCCGTTTTCAGATACATAGGTAGTCCAGTAATCCTGGTTGGTATGCATGTATCTTACGGAAAGGAAGTACTTTTTCAAAATTCCGAATTTCAGATAAAGACGGTCATTAGGGTTGGGATTCAGGTATAAATTTCCTCTGGAATACGTTCCGTTGATTTCAGGAACAAGGAAAGGATTGAATTCCTCATACCACGGTCTCCAGATACTTCGGTTATAGGTAAGGCTCACGTCATACTTTTCTGAAAAATTATATTTCAGCAAAAGATTGGGAAGAAAGCTGCCATAGGAATCTCTTCGTTCGGTGCCTGCTACATCCTGTCTTACTTTATAGTCGATATACTCGTATCGAAGCCCTACTCTTGCTTCCAGTTTCTTGAAAAACGTTTTGCTGTAGTTGGCATATAAAGAGCTCAGATTATCTTCGTAATGGAAGGTGTCATTTCTGAACAGGCTATAGAACTCTGAACCGGGATCATTTAAACTGAATCCGTAAAGGCTGTTCGGAATAACATGATTATTAAAATCCATTTTACCCTCCTACAATAGTTCCTCCGGATTTACCCAGCGGCTGTGTATAGTCCACTTTCAGGTAATAATTACGCATTTCGTTTCTATTGATAATTCCCAGTTCCTGGTTTTTGGCACCTTGTTTATTAATCAGATTATCATTATTATAACTTGAATAATTTGTTCCGATATTGATGTCCAGAATTTTGCTCTTTTCTTTATCATAATACTTATAAAAAGCATTAGTTCCTAAATTACGGCTGAATCCCCAGGTATTCTGGATCTGGCGGTAAGAGTCATTCAGAATGCCGTTCATTGACTGTGTTCCATTTGATTCAGCAAAAGATAAACTCCTGTTCTGGGAGTATTCCAGTACAATTCCGATATTGTTCTTCTCATTAATCTCAAATTCTGAAGTAGAGGAAAGAGAGGGGCTTTCATTTTTCATCTCATTCTGCATGCTGAGCTGGGTAACCCTGTTATTTTCATACCGGGTATCTGTGGTTTCATTCTTTTGCACATAATACCCGTCACTGTAACTTCAATAAAAGTCTGGGTAAATTTTTTTCTTATGGTAATTCAGGTTAAAATTGGTGTATTGTGAGTTTTTGGTACTTTGTCTGTTATTCAGGGAAATACTGCCTTTTAGTCCTTCGTCATCTCTTTTTTTCAATACGATATTGATCACAGATCCGGAAGTTTCATAACGTGAAGACGGGCTGGTGATCACTTCAATCTTCATCAGGTTATCTGCAGGAATCGTTTTCAGGTATTCTTTCAGTTCTTTTCCGGTAAAAACAGATTTTCTGTCGTTAATGTATACAGTAACCGTCTGCCCTTCCGCTTTTACGGCATCATTATTATCAATGCTTACCAGCGGGGTCATTCTGAGGACATCCCAGGTGGTATTTCCAGCCACAATAGAGCTATTGGCTACATTAAAAACGGTTCTGTCTACTTTAGATTCTACGGTAGGCTTTCTGGCTACAAGAGTTACCCCTTCTATCTCCTTTGCATTGGTCTTTAGTGTATCTTTTGCAGCCTGAGTCTGGGCTAAAGCTAAAGAACCCGTTAATATTGCTATGGGAAATAAGATTATTTTCATGTGAAATTATAGTTTTTTCTATAAGACCACTCATAAGGTACATTTGTTACAGGAATTGGTAAAAAAATTTAAAATAAATATTTAGGGTTCAATAAGATAGCATTTCAACAACTCAATATAAATTCAAAAACAGAAAAATATATCAACAAAATATCCATTTTTAAAATATTTCGACAACAAATCAACTCAAAACAAACATTATTCACAATTCTATATTATTAAAAAAATCAAGATTACTATGGCTCATAAAAAGCCCGGATCTCACCCGGGCCGCTAGCAATAGCAAATTTACAAGGATTAAAATAAAAAATATACTAGTTTAAAGTTTCAAAATAATGGATAACTCCTACTTCAGGCAGGCGGTGTTGATCATTATTAAATTCAGGTTCCTGATTCTTACTGCTTTCCAGAAAAGAATTACTGTAAAGTGCATAGGAAGGCTGCTCTGCCACTCCGTTTTTCAACAGCTGATGAGCTTCTACGATTGTTTTTCCATATAGTTTTCTGAAATTGCCGATATTATACTGCGAAAAAGATCCATAATGAACAATAAATTTGAGGGAAAGGTCAATCGTAGTGCTTAAGCTTTTACTAAGCTCTTCAATCTTTCTGTTGAAAGCATTTCTCATGTTCCAGAGCATTTTTGAGATGCTTTTGTAAGACGGACTTTCGTCATAACGGTAAAATAAAATGGCATCACCCTCAATCTCAGAAATTTCGAAATACTGATTATTCACATCAATCAGGGTAGACAGCAGTTGTCTTACGATATATTCACCGGTGTACAGTTTTGTATTGAACACAAATTCGGTAAATCCGCTGAAATCCGGAATAAGAATGATCCCCTCTTGTATATTTGTCTTCATAGTAATATGGATTTAAAAACCTGCTTCATTATGAAAGACGAAGCAGATTCAATTTTACTTTATTGCCATCCGCCGCCTACAGAACGGTACAAAGCCGTTATAGCATTCAGCCTTTGGGCTTTCAGGAAGCCAGTTCCAGCTCTGTCTGCAGTTTATTGGTTTGAGCCATAATAACTTCCACATAAGTTGCTGAATTATATTTAAATAAAAGATCAGCTTTCTTGACAGCTTCACCGGATTTCAAGGCCAACCCTTCAGCAATTTTCTGCTGTTCTTCCAGTTTCTGAATTTGCACCAGTGCATCAGATACTTCACCCACTGCTTTTAAAACAGATTGTTTAAAACCGATTTCAGCCTGATCAGCCAGCACTTTCGACTGTTCATATTGAGTTTTCAACTGCTTCCCGTTCAGAATAGGCTGTGCAATAGCTCCTGCAGCCATTCCGAAAAGAGATCCCGGAATACTGAACCATTTGCTGATCTGGAAAGCATTTACGCCTCCCTGTGCGGTAATATTCAATGAAGGATACATATTCACCTTTGCAATATGAATAGCTGCTGCGCTTTTTCTTACTTCGAGTTCTGCCGTTTTGATATCCGGTCTGTAGCTCAACAATTCTGTAGGAATACCTGCTCCTATCTGATCCGGAGACAGCACATTATCCAGCCCCGCACTTCTTTCAATCTTCCCAGGCATAGAGCCGGTCAGCAGACTCAGAGCATTTTCCTGAGTGGCAACCGAACTTTCAATGGCCGGAATTGTTTTCAGAATCTGATCCTTCACAATTTCCTGCTGTTGCACTGCCAGAGCAGTTGTCAATCCCAGTTCCTGTTGTTTTGTAAGGAATTTTAAGGTATTATCCGCATAGATTAAATTGGATTTTGTAATCTCCAGCTGTGTATCCAGCATCAGCAGGTTATAATACCCTTGCACAACTGCAGCTACCAGTTGGGTTTTTACCGCCTTTGCAGCTTCCTGGGTTTTAAGATAGTCGGCCAGAGCCTGTTCTTTTCGTCCTCTGATCTTTCCCCAGATATCTGCTTCCCACGAAATATTGACAGACGCTGTATAATCTTCCATATACCTCTTTCCCATAAACTGCCCGGCCATCATTCCGTTCATACTGTTGTCCGAAGGGCGGCTGATGTTGGCATTGGCCGCAGCACTTATGACAGGAACATTTCCCCACTTACTTTGAGTATAGGCAAGAGACGCAAATTCTATCTGTTTCAAAGCCACCTGAAGGTCATTGTTCTGCACCATGGCCTTATCGATAAGACCTACCAGAACCGGATCTTTGAAAAAGTCTTTATAACTGATCTTTGCAATATTTTCATGATGATCTGCAACAATACTGTCGCTTCTGAAGACTTCAGGCATTTTCACTTCAGGCTGTTCATATTTCTGAACTTTACAGGAAATAGCCGTTCCTGAAATGAATGCGATATATGCTATATTTTAATTTTCATTTTTAAAATCATTTGAATTAATATTCCCAATCTGCATCGGTTACTACTCTTCCGTTGATTCTTTCATGCAATGCCTGGAATACCACAAAAAGAACAGGAACTACAAAAATCCCCAGAATGGTTCCGAAAAGCATCCCTGAAACAGCTGCATATCCAATGGAATGGTTACCCATTGCTGAAGGACCTACCACAAACAACAATGGAAGTAATCCTGTAATAAATGCCAGAGAGGTCATCAGAATTGGACGCAAACGTGCTTTGGCTCCTTCAACCGCAGAAGCGATAAGGCTTTTCCCAGCTCTACGTCTCTGAATGGCAAATTCCACAATCAGAATACCATTCTTCGCCAGCAATCCGATCAGCATCACCAAAGCAATCTGTACATAAATATTATTGGAAAGATCGGCAAACGTAATTCCTACAAATACTCCCGATAAACCTACCGGAATCGCAATCAATACTGCAAGTGGAAGAATATAACTTTCATATTGAGCAGATAAAAGAAAGAATACAAACACGATACACAGTCCGAAGATCATTACCGATTGAGAACTGGAACCTGCTTCTTCACGGCTCATTCCTTTGTAATCATAGGTATATCCCGGAGGAAGCACCTGCTTACTCACCTCTTCAACAGCCGCCATTGCCTGTCCCGTACTGTATCCAGGAGCAGCCATCACAGTTAAATTAGATGAATTGAACAGGTTAAAACGGTCTACCACTTCAGCACCTGTTACCTGTTTTAAACTCACCAATGTATTGACAGGTACCATTTGTCCTAAATTATTTTTTACGAAAATTCCGTTCAGAGATTCTTTATCCTGCCTTGCCTCAGGAGTGGACTGTACCAGTACCCTGTAATATTTTCCGAATCTGTTGAAATCCGAAGCCTGAATACTTCCGTAATATCCCTGCATCACGCCCAGTACATCTGAAACATTCACTCCCAGCTGGGCAGATTTTACCTCATCTACAAGTACTTCAAACTGTGGATAGGTAACATCAAACGTAGTAAATGCCACTGCTACTTCAGGTCTCTGCATCAGTGCTCCCATCATTCCGTAGGAAATATTTCCCAGATTCTGAAGCTCTCCGTTTGTACGGTCCTGAAGCACAAGCTCCATTCCGCTCGTATTTCCGAAACCATCTACCGTTGGGGTATTAATCACAAGGAAGTTGGCTCTTTTATCCTGAGAAAGCATTCCCTGGGTTTGTCCTATAATGTCATTGATATTATTGACAGGTCCTCTCTCGCCTCCTTTTTTTTAATTTAACGAAAATAGAAGCTGCCGATGATGACATGGAACCACTGAACAGGTTTAATCCGTCCACAGAAATCACTTTTTCTACTGCAGGATTCTTCATCAGCAGGTCTTCCGTGTCGGAAACTACTTTTGAAGTTCTGTCCTTGGATGCTCCCGGAGCAAGATTTGCTGTTACAATAATGAAACTCTGGTCTTCATCAGGAATAAATCCTTTAGGGGTAGTCATTGACATCCATGCAAACAATCCTCCGAATGCCACAATGATCACCAGGGCAATCCATTTTCTTTTTAAAAGGAATAACACGGTTTTTCCATAACGGAAGGTGAGTTTATTAAAGCTTGCATTGAATCCCGCAAAGAAACGATCCTTAAAGTTCATCTTTTCGTGAGCTCCACCATGATGCTGTTTCAGGAACAGGGCACACAATGCAGGACTCAGTGTCAATGCATTGACCGCCGAAATAACAATCGCAATAGCCAGTGTAAGGGCAAACTGCTGATAAAACAGACCTGTAGAACCACTCATAAATGCTACCGGAACAAATACTGCAGACATGATCAGGGTAATAGAAACAATAGCTCCCGTAATCTCACTCATGGCAGACATGGTAGCTGCTCTCGGATTGAGTTTTTGTGCTCCATTTTAGCATGCACGGCTTCTACCACAACAATAGCATCATCTACAACGATACCGATGGCCAGAACAAGGGCAAACAATGTCAGAATATTGATGGAGAACCCGAAGACTTTCATAAAGAAGAAGGTTCCCACGATAGATACCGGAACTGCAATCGCCGGAATCAAAGTTGAGCGGAAATCCTGCAGGAAAATATACACCACAATGAATACAAGTATAAATGCCTCTATCAATGTATGAATTACCTGCTCAATTGACTGGTCCAATGCTTCTTTTGTGGCATAGGGAATTTCATAATCCATTCCGGCCGGAAAAGATTTTTCAAGTTCTTTCATTCTTTCCTGAAGGGCGATCTGCACTTCATTGGCATTAGATCCTGCCATCTGGAAGATCGCCATCGTTACGGAAGGCTTTTTGTTAAAGTTGGAAGAAACCGTATAGCTGTAAGCTCCGAATTCTACTCTGGCAACATCTTTTAATTTCAAAACAGAGCCATCGCTCAAAGCTTTGATGGTAATATTCTCATACTGCTGAGGTTCTGTGAATTTTCCTTTGTAACGGAGAACATACTCCATCACTTCCTTACTTCTTTCTCCCAATCTTCCCGGGGCCGCTTCAAGATTCTGGGTCTGAATGGCACGGGAAACATCAGACGGAGTAAGGTTATATGAGGTCAGTTTATTCGGATCAAGCCAGATACGCATGGAATAATCTTTATTCCCATACACCATAGCATCTCCCACTCCCTTTACCCTTTTAAGTTCCGGAACGATATTGATCTTTGCATAGTTTTCAAGGAAAAGATCATCCATTGAGCCGTCTTTGCTCGTCAGGGAAACCATTGCAATCATACTGTTCTGCCTCTTCACCGTCGTGATTCCGGCCTGGATTACTTCAGCAGGCAGTTGATTAGTCACCTGCGCTACTCTGTTCTGAACGTTGATCGCTGCCTGATCGGGATCTGTTCCCAGTTTAAAGATAACAGTAATACTTAAAGTACCGTCATTACTCGCAGTGGAAGTAATGTAATCCATGTTTTCCACTCCGTTGATGGCATTTTCCAATGGTGGTGCCACGGACCTTGCAATGGTCTCTGCATTGGCTCCCGGATAAGCCGCTGTTACCATAACGGTAGGTGGCGCAATGTCCGGAAATTTGGTAATCGGAAGGCTTACCATCCCTACAATCCCCAGAATAACAAGCAATACGGAAATAACCGTTGCCAGTACGGGTCTTTTTATAATTTTCTTTAACATGATTTCTTCTTACGATTTTTTCTGTTGAGCATTTTTCTTTTGTGCCACTACAGGGGTTCCCGGCTGCAATCTGTCGAAACCGCTGACAATGTATTCATCGCCTGCCTTCAGCCCTTTGGATACGATAAAATGATCACCTGCCTTTCCATCTACTTCAACCGGTAACATAGCGGCCTTTCCTCCTTGCACAGAGAATACAAAAATCTTGTCCTGAATGGTTCTGGTAGAAGCAACAGGAAGTAAAATAACATTGCTGTAAAACTGATCCAGCACAATCTTCCCGGTATTTCCGCTTCTCAGTATATTCTTCGGATTGTTGAATTTTGCTCTTAGCGTAATGGATCCGGTGGTTTTGTTAAATTGCCCTTCCACGGCATCTATTTTTCCTTTCTCATCATACTTTTCTCCGCCAGAAAGCAGAAGGGAAACCGCCGGAGTATTTTTAATCACCTCATCAATGCTGCTTCCTGCATATTGTTTCTGAAAATTATTAAAATCATTTTCGCTCAGACTGAAATACGTATACACCTGATGGATGTCTGACAATAATGTGATAGGCTCCTGATTACCCGGCGTCATCAGACTTCCCAGACGGTAATTGAATCTTCCGATAAATCCGCTTACCGGCGCTTTGATGGTAGAAAAATTAAGATTGATCTTAGCCGATTCAATGGATGAAGTCGATTGGCTTACGGCTCCTCTTGCAGCATTATAAGCAGCTTCCGCTTCTTTAACCTGAATTTCCGAGACCATTTTATTTCTGAACAGTTCTTTCTTCCTGTCAAGATCAATTTTCGAGGTTGAAAGATTAGCCTGAGCCGTAATCAGAGCTGCCTGAGCACTTTTCAGCTGTTCACGGAAGACCTGATCTTCAATTTTGAAAAGAACCTGCCCTGCTCTTACAAAATCTCCTTCATCTACAAAAATTTTGCTTAAATATCCTGTTACTTGTGGCCTGATCTCCACATTGGAAACTCCTTCTACTGATGCTGCATATTCTCTGAAACAGAAGCGTCACCCTGCTTCACTGTTGCTACAGGAAGTTCCGGTGCCTGCTGTTGATAAGACTGGTCTTGATTTTTTTCCCACACCCCGCTAAAACAATCAGCGAGAGGAAAAGTATGGTTGATTTCTGAATAAAAAATCTTTGCATAACAATATTCCTTTTAAATTTCCGCACAAAATTCGAACGAAAAAAATGAATAGGATTATTCGAAAAACTCCTTGTTTTGTCAGAAAGACTCCTAATTTTCAAAAACATGAGAAATATCATTTATAGACTTAATAAATGATGATATTCGGTATTTTAAATCAAATTTATAGCAAAATTTAGCAAAAAGACATCAAAATTATAACATACTGATTATCAATACAAATCATCTTTTCTGTATTCTAAAGGTGACCTGCCTGTATGTTTTTTGAAGAATTTACTGAAAGACGCCTGATCCGAAAATTTCAGCTGTGCTGCTACTTCATTCACATTCAGATTTGGATTTCTGAGCAGCAACCTGGCTTCTACGGCCAAAACCTGATGAACAATATCACGAGGCGACTTAAATGTGGTCTTATTGATGACCTTTGTAAGATATTTACGGCTGATAAACAACTTGTCTGCATAGAACTGAACATTATGCTCTTCTTTAAAATGCTCCTGCACAAGCTTGAAAAAACTGGTTGTAAGCTCGTCTTCCCTGTGGGTAACCAGATGAGGTTTATCAATTTTTTTGAAGTAATTATCAATTTCATAGATTACCAGTGAGAAGTGGTGCCAGATCATTTCATTAAAGTAATAATTATCTTTCTCTTTATTGTTGAGTGCTTTCAGTTCATCCAGATGAAAATCCATTCTCCTGTACAGATCAGGCTCATTCCGGACAATGTGCGTAGGGTCTGATGAAAGGCTTTTCAGAACATTATTTGATTTATAGTTAAAACCTGCATCGGAAATAAAATCAACGGAAAAGAAAATGTATTTCGCATGATAATCATCTGCTATATGATCTACCCAGAACGTTTCGGCAATGGGACAAAAACGATATCTCCTTTGGATACTTCATAGCCTTTATCATCCAGCCTGAAGCTCACACTTCCTTTCTGAACCATAAAAATGCAGAAATAATCTGAACGGTAGGGAATATTAGGTTTTATAATATAATTGGCTCTGTCGATTTCCATAACCACAAATTCCTGAATCCTGAGATCAAATTCAACCTGCGAAAGAACTTCATCAAAAGCTAACTGTGAAACAAAATCGGATTTCTGTTGGATTTTTTTAGACATGAAGCAAAATTATAAGAACGAAGGTAATAAATAGTTCCCAAAAAGCGAACAGGTAAAGATTACCTTTAATCTATTATAAAGCAACTTCCACAATCAGCTCTTTTTCGTATCCGTTGTATTTTTCATCAATATATCCATGAGGATTACAGATCACCTCTGTTTCTCCAATGGTATATCTGCAGGGTGTGTGAATGTGCCCGTGAATCCAGTACAAAGGTTTATATTCGGTGATTAATTCTTCAAGATCTGATGCATAAGCGGCTGATAACGGGTCTTCTTTATAAAGTTCCGGGACAGATTTTATACTGGGTGCATGATGGGTAATAACAATATTTGTCAATTCTCCTGAATTTTCAAGACTTTCTTTTAACCATTGCCTTGAAAGCTGGTGAATTTTAAAAGTATCTATTGTTCTCATTTTGGAATAATAAGGATCACGCCTGATCATTTTATAATCATTCATTTTAGTCTGACAGAGCATTCCATATTGGACAGGGTTTCCAAAGATGGAAAAGTCTGTCCATAAAGTAGCTCCGTGAAAGCGGATTCCATCAATATCTGCAAATGAATTTTCAAGTACAAAGACATTGGTCCCCGGGCGGTTTCTTTGATTTTATGGAGTGTTTTCGGATATGATCCTTTATAATATTCGTGATTTCCCAGAACATAGAGTACAGGCTTATCGGGGATTGCATTTTTAATCCAATCAATGCCTTTCGTCCCAAGGTTGATGTCTCCCGCCAGAACAACAATATCTGCATTATCAAAACATAATTCCGTACTTCCGAATTCCTGGTGAAGGTCACTGATGATTTGTATTTTCATGATGTATAGCAGAAAGACAAAGGTACTGATTAAAGAGAGAATATGAATTCACAATATATATTTACAAAAAGAACCGACACGTTAAGCACCGATTCTTTCCTCATATAGTTTGTGTAATTTTAAGGTCGCTTATGATGAAACGGCTACTTTTGCCTGTTTCACTTTTAAGCTTTTCAGTATAAAGTAGAATAACATTCCCAGTGCTGAAAGGGCATATCCTATTAAAATTATCAGATTCAGGCTTCCTACTGCAAAATCAGAAGGAAAAACCTGGCTCATTAAAGTCATGAAAGACAGTCCAATTCCAGCTCCCAGAAAGTAACTTGTAGAACTCAAACTTGATGCCAATCCGTAGTTTGAAGGTTCAACATCCTGAATTCCCATTACTGAAAGTGCTGTAAAACAGAATGTCATTCCTATTCCCGAAATGCACGCTGCTCCTAATAAAACAACAGTTAACGGATGTCCTGTATAAACTGAAATCAACAACAGTACTCCACCGGTCAGCATAAATAACCATCCCAAAACACCCATTTGTGAAGAGCTGAAACGTTTTGAGACGTGAGGCAGGATAAATTTAGCTGTCAAAGCAGACAGAATACTGAAAGGAACCAGCATCAATCCTGAAGAAGCAGCACTGTAGCCCATATCTTTTTGCAGCATCAGGGAAATAAGAAACAGGAATCCTATAAAAATGCTCCCAATGCAAAGAATACCGCATTTGAAACTACTAATGATCTGTGTCTGAATAACTGCAGATCAAACAAAGGCTCTGCAACGGATCTCAACCTGTAGAAAACCATGATCAAAAGTAATACAGCCAGTACCAAAGAGCCTATTACCATAAAAGGCTGGTCTTTAACATGAACCAATTCATGAGTTCCGTATGTTAAACTTAAAAGTCCTAATACCATTACTATTCCGGAAATAATATCCGTTTTCTGAACAGCTTCATTTTTCTCATCTGCGGGAAGGTAATAATAAGACAGAATCAATGTGATAAAGAGAATCGGAACATTGATCAGGAAAACCCAATGCCAGCTGAGGTAAGTACTGATGATTCCCCTACTGAAAGACCGCTTCCGGAGCCAATGGCAGCAAATGAGCTGAAAATCCCTATGGCACGGTTTCTCTCCTGTTCCCCCTGAAGGTATTGGTAACAATTGACAGCGCTGACGGCATTACCAATGCTGCCCCTAACCCCTGCAAAGCCCGGAATACTGCCAATATTTCAAATTTTTCTGATAATCCTGCTCCTAAAGAGGTCAGCATAAAAATCAAAGCTCCCCATAAGAACATTTTCTTTCTTCCGATCTGGTCTGAAAGCTTTCCTCCGATAATCAGGAAGCCTCCGAAAAATAAAACATACAGCGTCTGAAGCCACTGAACAGTCTCTGCTCCAATTCCGAACTGCTGCTGAATAGAAGGAATGGTTAAATTAATAATGGCAATATCCAACGCCTCTACAAATGTTCCAACCGATGCTAAAATTAATATTATATTCTTCCTTGTATCCATGTATTCAAATTTCCTGCAAAATTAAAATTAACAGAACGTATTTGAAAATTTAACCTTAAATTTGGAACAATATTTAATATTTAAAATATTTAAAAGAACAAAACACCTGATCCATCAGAAAAAACCTTTAAAAACAGAACAAAATGGCAACAGAAAATTATATTCCGGATGAAAAAGATCTTTCAATTTTAAGACTTCTCCAGAAGGACGCCAAAATGAGTGTCCGTGATATTTCTGCAAGGATCAATTTGAGTCCTACACCTACGCATGAACGCATCAAACGGATGGAAAAACAGGGAATCATTAAAGAGTATACGGCTGTGGTTGACCGTAAAAAGGTTAATAAAGGCATGATGGTAATCTGTATGATCGCATTGAATGTTCACAATAAAAAAACGGCCGGAAAATTTATTGAAGAAGTTGGCAGACTGAAAGAAGTGGTTGAGTTTTATAACATCAGCGGTGATTTTGATTTCATGCTTAAAATTCTTGCTCCTAATATGGATGAGTTTCATGAATTTTTTGTGAACAAACTATCAGAAATTGAAGGAATCGGTCAGACCAAAAGTATTTTTGTCATGAACAGTATAAAAGAAAGTGCTCAGATTGTATAAAATATCAAAATGATCTATTCAGGTTAAATAATTTTGAACCGTTTTTATTATTCCAGTAAAATAAAAGCTCAGATTTTTGATCTTCGCCTCTTATGATGGAAGTATAAATTTTACGCCTTAAAAGATTATTTTCAAAAAAATTTCCGCAAACATGTGGCAAAAAAATGATACACAGATCATACACCTTATTTTTAACGTTATTAAAAGTTAATTAAACCTTCTGATACCACAAAATACAACAAACTGAAAATCAAAACATTAATACACAAATAACTGTAATAGTGTAGCTATGTCGTATGTCATTTTTTGGAAATTTTTATCATTATTGGATATGTTTGTGATGTGAAAAATATACATCGAATCAAAAAAGTAAAAATTTAAAATAAGCCAGCAATTTAATCAACTTAACAGTCTCCCTCTGCACCCAGAATTAAATTTAATAAAAAGTAAAAAACAGAAAAACATCAATGGTGAAAAACTGCAGAGGTGAGATTTTTTCAAGACTAAACAAGTAATATCAACCCAAAACACTAATGAAAAAAAAGAGGCCTAATAACACTCTACTTTTATGATGATACAATATCTTGAGCATCAAGATATTTTATAACATTATTTGTTTAGCTAAAAGAGACTGCACTCTATGTTGCGGTCTCTTATTTTTTACTGACAAAAAGCTCCCGTCATTAGAGATATTGATAAAAAAACAACTGTATGACGTAAATACAGTTGTTTCGAGAGATATTTATACCGGTATTCCGGGTACGATTTATTTATTTCCAATAGTTCCAGACTGATCCGTCAAATACCGCCAATGTTTTACTCGCCGTATCATAACACATCATTCCGGGATATGGATTTTTCACATTAAGATGTGGTGTATTTATCCGGGGCAGGATCATGGCTTTATTGGCCGATTCAAGCACCAATACCCCATCTGCAGTACTGGCTGGCCCTCCTATAACAACCCCTTCCCTAGCTCTGGTGTCCCGTTTACAACAACAGCAGTTGAGCTTCCTGCATCCGATAAAGGCTTCCATACATCATTTTCATATACTTTAACTTTATTATCCGATGTATCAAAAACAAATGTTCCATTAACCATTGATCCGGTAGCAGCTCCTGATGTAGCCGGAAGGATCAATCCTTTTGTATTCCCGGTACATTATTAAAATCCAGAACTGTACTTCCACCATCAACGGTCTGTTTACCTATAGCTACCTGAGCAAATGATACATTAAAAAGATCAGAGCGGCTGCTATACTTATATTTTTATATTTTTCATTCGATTGTCTTATTAGGTTAATCATTACAGCTTCTTTCCACACACTTCCACTCAGTGCCGTTGTATAATTTTATACATTTGTCCTGAATGTCGTACAACAGCATTCCCTCTTTCGGTTCTGCAATAGCATCTCCGGGTTGCGGTGTCTGGCTTACATGCTGAACTCTTGTCACCACAAATCCTTTGTCTTTTGATTCCATAGCCAGAAATCCGTTAGGAATATTCTCAGGCCATGAGTTGTTTTTCTGTTGTACTGTGATTCCGAATTTAGTAACGCCATCCAGAGTTCCTGTTGCTCCCGGTTTCGTACAGAACCCATCAAGTTCATCAATAATTGTAGGTGCATTACCACAACTATTTTTATCATCAGATAATCCTTCCGGCCAGAGTGACGGACAGGTGGCGGATGTAGCATTTGGACCACAGAAACTTGCATTCCCCATACCAAGTCCTGTCACATTTCCCATAGCAATAGCCACAATCTGACTATCATCACTGATAATAGCATTTCCACCGCCACCACTTACATCAGCTTTCGCAATACAATAAGCTTTTCCGGTAGGAATTCCCACATATTCAACAGAGGGGTACGTGGTAGACTGCTGTGTAAATGTTCCACAGATTTCCACTACACTGTTTGTTCCCATCTCTATGACAGAAGTGGATCCCGGAGAGTTTCAAAAATGTAGGATCTTCCTGAACTACGGAACCTACAAGAGATAAAAATGATTTGGTTCCTAATTTAATTTTTGTGTTGCTCCGTTTGGAATACTAATATTGGTACTTACATTAAGATTCCCATTAAGGCAATACGTAGTGCCGGCAAACATGGGCTGTCCCGTAAGCCGTACACTGTGCACTGGCTGCACCATAGAAAACAACCATTAATAAAAATAGTATTTTTTTTATTAATAGGGCAAAAATTAAGTTATTCATATATTTTTAAAGTATTTTAACAAATTATTCACGGTTTAAGGATAAGTTTTGAAATTTCAACATACGGGAAACCTAATAAACAATTAACATACCAAACAAGTGTTTAATTTTTTTATAATTAGACAATCTTTGAACAAGACACCTATTTCCAAACACGGCCAAAAACATATGCAATCAGCTATACTACAATAAATTAATTCTTATAAAAGTCTTTTACATGTAAGAGAAATTTTATAATATTTAAAATTTAAATGTTAATTTTCTTATATAATTTAATCGTGTTTAATAAACAGAATTCTGTATTTTTAATAGTATTATTTTCATATGCAAAAGTTGAGACAAAGCTTTCAATACACTACTCTACACAGATACTACACCCCCGACTTTCTCTTTAAATACAGCATTCAGGAAAGAATCTTTTTTATTGGATCAATCAGACTGATTGTAAAAACAGAATGACCCTGACTTAAAAAAATTGCATTAAAAACGTAAATTTGCACCATGAATAACGATACCATTTGTGCATTGGCCACTGCCAACGGAATAGGTGCTTTAGGCATTATCAGAGTTTCAGGAAATGAAGCTTTACCTGTAGTTCAAAAAAGTTTTCCGGCCAAAAAGCTGGAAAAGCAGAAATCCCATACTATTCATTACGGTTATTTTATGGATGGTGAAGAAGCTATTGATGAAATTATGCTTTCCATTTTCCTGGCACCAAAAAGTTTTACTACTGAAAACTCTGTAGAAATTGCTTTTCACGGCTCACCACATATCGGAAAACGTATTCTTGAAACCCTTATTAAAAATGGGGCGAGAATGGCAAAAGCGGGAGAATTTACGCTTCGAGCTTTTATCAATGGAAGAATTGACCTTTCCCAGGCAGAAGCTATTGCCGATGTGATTGCTTCTGAAAATGAAGCTTCCAGAAAAGTCGCTATCAATCAGCTAAAGGGTGGAATTACCAATGAAATATCGTTATTAAGAACTGATCTTCTGAATTTTGTTTCACTGATAGAGTTAGAGCTGGATTTTGCAGAGGAAGATGTAGAATTTGCAGACAGAACAGCTTTAAGCGGATTACTGGACAAAATTGATCATAAATTAATGTCTCTTATTGAAAGCTTCCAATACGGAAATGCTATTAAAAATGGTACTGCTGTTGCCATCATCGGAAAACCCAATGCCGGCAAATCTACCCTTCTGAATGCTTTGCTGAAAGAGGAAAGGGCTATTGTAAGTAATATTGCCGGAACCACAAGAGATACTATTGAAGAGGTTCTTCATATTAAAGGTCATGCTTTCCGTTTGATTGATACTGCCGGTTTGCGAGAAACAGTGGATGAAATTGAAGCTATTGGAGTAAAAAGGCTAAAGAAAAGGTAGAAAATGCTAATATTTTAGTTTATCTGGCTGATGCTGCTACTGAAGATTTTTCTGAGGATATAGACATGATCCAGTCTTTATTAAGAGAAGATCTCAAATTAATTATCTGTGCGACAAAGATAGACGAGGTTAGTCCAGCAAAATATGAAACGGTAGAAGATATTTTCAGAAACGCCATTTCTCACGAGTTTGACTTCATCAAGATCTCTGCTGTGGAAAATCAAAACATGCAGGATCTTAAAAATGAGCTATCTTCTTATGTTGAGCAATTAAAATCGGAAGAAAACAATGTAGTCATCACGAACCAGCGTCACTTTGAAGCTTTACAAAAATCTTTAGATGCTGTAAACAAGGTAAAAGAAGCTATTTCTTTCCAGATTTCTACAGAATTGCTGGCTTATGAATTGAGAAATGCTTTGGAACATCTTGGAGAAATATCCGGTGAGGTTACGAATGATGAAGTATTGGGGAATATTTTCTCGAAATTCTGTATCGGGAAATAACCTACATAAACCACTTAAAATCAACGATTTACGTTAAAATAATGAAATTTAGGAAACATCCAGTAAAGCGCTATTTTACAGCGCTTTACGTATTTTAAATAAAGAAATTAACGTTATAAATCACTTGAATTTGTCCCCAGTTTTGTCCCCCAATTCTAACCTAAAAACCTCAAGATTTTACAGGTTAATTCACTGCACTTAACAAACACTATCATACTATAAATAAGCTAATTACTATTTATTTAAATATAATTTTTCAGAATTTTTACCAGCTTTTTCAAATAATCTATTGAGGAACAATAATTAGTCTATTCTTCACTTTGAACAATTTATTGTATACATTTAAAGGTTAATTTACTGTACTTAATGAGCCTAATCACTCTGTAAATTGATTAATAACGATTATACCTTGATTTCTAAGATTCTCATCCATTTTTTATAACTCTCTTTGAGAGAATTTAGCTAGCTTATTTTAGACTTTGGACAAATTATTGCATTCATATACAAACAATTACAATTATTTGTTTTCAAGATATTACAACTAATTAGAGAAACAATGAGTACAAATATTCATATATTAAAAACATGCGAATATTGTGGATCAGAATTTGAGGCCAAAACCACTGTAACAAGGTTTTGCAGCCAAAGATGTAGAACAAGAATGTATAAGAAACATAATAAATATTCATTTCCAACTATAGAAAATCAGACTTTATGTTATCCTACAATGTCAACCTACTCCCCTTTTGATTGCCTTACAGTAAAAGAAGCTTCCCATCTTATCGGCTGTGCTCCAAGTACGATTTATGATATGATAAAAAAGGAAAGTTATCTTATGTCAATTTCAATCAAAGAAAAATTAGAGTTTTTAAAAAAGAAATTGAAAAGATATTATACGGAAGCAAAACAAGGATACAACCTTTTATATTTAGAGATCAAGATACTAAAGCAAAAGACTGTTGGACAATTAATGAAATAATTAATTTATATAAAATCTCTGGCAGTGCCCTGTACAATAAATTGAAAACAAATAATATAATGAAAATAAAGAAGGGAAAATTTGTATATGTATCTAAAGAAGTTATACGAAGGTTATTCGACATGGGTATCTAAAAATAATAATTAAAGAGTTGGTTTTATTTTATCAAAAGGCCAACAAAAGACAAATTAAGCTTTCCAAAGACGTAATTTAAAACTAAGCAGACTTCATAATATTTTTGGAGACAACTCTAAAAACAGAATATTATGACACTTATTAAATTACGTAAAAAGCCAGCAGCTAAAAATACTGTTAGACTTTATTTAGATGCCTATCCTCCTATCTATGATCCAATAACTGGAAAATCACAGCGAAAGTTTTATTTAAAACTTTATCTGTATTGCATGCCTCAATCACAAGTTGAAAAAAGCATAATGACCAAACATTGATCATAGCAGAGAATTTAAGAGTAAAAATGATGTTTGAAATATATAACAACAGGATTAGTAAGAAACTACGAATGAGTATATTATCAGGAAATTACTAATCATCTGAGACTTTTCAAGCAATAAGTATCTATTATTACGAATACATACTACAAAATGTTATGGGTTCCCCATACTCAATTATTTGGTTAACAGCTTTTCATGTTAAAAAAATTGATATGAGTTCTAATATTAAAACCATAAGAATATGCCAGTATTGTGGCAAGGAATTTATCGCAAAAACAACTGTAACGAGATACTGCAGCCATACCTGTAATAAGAAGGCATATAAGGCAGCGCTAAAAACAAAAAGATAGAAGAAAGTAATATCAACATACAGCTTTTTAAAGAATCCTCTATAGATATTATAAATAGTTCTGCTTTTCTAACTGTTAAAGAATCAGCCTGCTTATTGAAATGCAGTAAGCAAATGATCTATAATCTAGTTAATTCGGGTCGTTTAAAATCAATAAAACTATCAGTAAGAAACACCAGAATTAGTAGAATAGAAATTGACAATCTTTTTAAGATTAGTATTCTAAGAGTCAAAGAGAATTAACAATCGAAATAAATTGTAATTGTAAAATATTTTTTGACTGTTTAAACTATTTATTAATGAGAAAAATAAACGGTGATGACAAGGGTAACACTAAGACAAAAGCCCATAAGTAATGGACAAGAATCTCATTATTTGGATATCTATCCTCCCATAGCACATCCAATAACAGGAGACCTTAAGAGAAAGTACTTTCTACATTTACATAGCTATTTGAATCCCAAGAATAATGTAGAAAAACAACATAATATTGAAACCTTGAAATTGGTGGAATATAGAAAAGCCGAACGTTTAATAGATATTCAAAATAAAAATTATGATTTTTTAATTAAAAAAGGATAGCTGATTTTACAGAATTCTTTCAAGCTGAAGCAAATAAACGACCAGATTCATACAATTGGCAAATGGCCGTAAAGTATTTTCAGAAATTTTGTGGAAAAAATTTACCTTTTAAAGAGCTTGACTGTTCTATATGTGAGCAGTTTAAAAATTTTATGCTGTCTAGTCCGTCAGTTGGTCAAGACAAAAGGAAAATCAGTCTTAATACTGCGTCATCTTATTTTGATAAATTTAGAAACACCCTTAAGAACGCTTTTATTAATAAATACATTTTCACAGACTTCAGTACTGTAGTCAAAGGAATAAAATTGGAAGAAACCCATAGATGTTTTCTTTTCTTAAATGAGCTACAAAGTATGGCCAACGCAAAATGCGAATCACAATTAGTTAAGAAAGCTGGCTTATTTTCTGCATTAACCGGTTTTCGTTTTTCCGATATTAAAAAACTTGTATGGGGTGAAATACAAGGCTTTAAGGGTAGTTATTATATTTTATATAAGCAAAGTAAAACCGGAAACGCAGAATACTACCCTATATCAGATAAAACATTAGAAATATTAGGACCTCCAAAAGAGAATAATGAAAAAGTTTTTGAAGGAATTAAGTATGATGATGTCATTAAGTTTCTTAAACCATGGCTAAAGAATGCCGGCATCAACAAATACTTTACATTTCATGGCTTTCGACATACATTTGCTACATTACAGCTCGCATCAGGCACATCCATTTATACAATTTCTAAACTTTTGGGTCATAGAAATCTTAAGACAACAGAAATTTATACTAAAATAATTGATTCCGTTGCCAGGAAGCGTCATTAAAAATTAAGTTAGATTTTGATTAAATCCTGAATAATTGTTCTACTGCTTATTATAGTTTGGTCTATTAAAGCATATTATATATTTTTATCTTGTTATCAAGATAAAAAAACTATATTTATTAGCCAAATCCATTATTATGAATAAACTATTAAAAGATGCAATAGTATTTAATAATCAGGAATCCTTACAGTTACTATCCAAATTTATAGCACTATATGTTCGTAATCATTTAGAAGATCTTCATGCTAATGGTGCAGTTATGGATGATGATACAATGCCTGCTATCAATACTGCTATCAGAGATGGAATTTATAATGCTTTATATATCATAAGTAACTCGAGTTACAATATTGAGAACTTAGAAGTTGCTTCAATGGCATTTAATATGATCCCAAGTTACTGGGAGAAACCACAATTAGATACATTTTTAGAGAAAGATTTCCAAAATATTAATCTAAAGCCAATAAAATTCAATTCGTCTTTTTTAAATGAGCAAATAATCAATAATAATATTTGTCAACTACCTGATACACGATTAATCTATATTTGTGTTGGTCATAACAATGATAACCTATCAACGGATGAACGGAAGAAACTTTTAAATAAGATTAGAGCCGAATTGAAAAAGAGGGGTACATCTATGACTTTTGCAGTGACTCATATGGTAAAAAAATTCAAATCAGTAATTTTGATTGAAAAAAACAAATAAAATAACCTGAGTCCAAAATGTATAAAAGCAATAATTCATTTCCAAAAAATGAGATCATCTATATTGATGGAGTAGATAAGACAGATAAAATTGAATCATACTTCTTTGATGATGATAAATGTGTCATATCTTTTTATGGAAATGACAAATACTATCCATATAATAAGAATAAAGTTCAAATTATAAAATCAGCTATACAAAGTAAAAAAGCCGAAGATGTTTTTAAATATTTAAAAAAGGTTGCAAATATAGTTGGCCTCAAAACAGGAGAGGGAAAAAATATACTTGCTGATAGCTATGATAAAATATCATTTATTCCAGAACATTCTATTCTTTTCAATTATTTAAATAATATATCTCCAGATAAACACATCTCATCCCCATCTACAGACATTTTTCCTTTTGGATTTAACCTAAGTCAAAAAAATGCTGTGAATACTGCTTTTTCTAATCCATTAAGTATCATAGAGGGGCCACCTGGGACGGAAAAACCCAAACAATACTTAATATCATTGCTAATGCAGTAATGAATGGACAAAGTGTAGCAATAGTGTCCAACAATAATTCAGCAACAAAAATGTTTACGAAAAACTTGAAAAAGTGGTATTTCTTTTATCGCAGCTTCATTAGGAAGTAGTATTAATAAGAAGGATTTTATTGAATCTCAAACAGCAATTCCAGACTTATCTAAGTTTAAATTATCCCAAGAGCAAAAAGAAAAATTACAACAAGATAATAATACCCTTTTCAACCAACTTACTGAAAACCTTGCCAAGAAAAATGAATTAGCCTCTATAAAGCTAACTATCGAAAATATAAAAACAGAACAACAACATTTTTTAAAAGATATAAATTCAACGGTTAGCATAGAACTCAAAAAGAAAATAACCTCTGACGAATTGCTTTCTCTTTGGATATCAATTGAAACCGAAGAAAAGTTTAAATGGTGGAAAAAATTAATCTTCCGCTTTAAGTATGGAGTAAAGAACAAGGCCTTCTATTTGCTCTCCAAACAAGAAATGATTAAGAATATTCAGACTCTATATTATCAGGTCAAAATTGCTGAGTTAATTTCTCGTGAGGATCAATTAACACAATCTTTAGAACAATTTTCTTTTGATAACAAAATGAAAGAATATACAGAAATTTCTAAGAAAATCTTCAAAAATGAACTTTATAAAAATATGGAAAGAAAAAAAAGAACAAATTATTCTGAAAAAGATTTATTCTTTAAATCGGAAGAGTTTATAAAAGATTATCCAGTAATTATGAGTACAACCTACTCATTACGAAGAAGTCTAGCAGAAAAAGTAAATTATGATTTTGTTATCATTGATGAATCTTCACAAGTGGACCTTACCACTGGTGTACTTGCTTTGTCATGTGCAAAACAAGCTGTAATAGTGGGCGATTTAAAACAGCTTCCTAATGTCATAGAATTTGATAATAGGCAAAAAACAGATTCTCTTTTCCAATCATTTGATTTGCCAGAACCGTATAATTATTCAAAATATAACTTACTACTTTCTATAATAAAATTATTTCCGGAAATCCCAAAAACACTTTTACGGGAACATTACCGCTGCCACCCGAAAATCATTGAATTTTGCAACAGAAGATTTTATAACAATCAACTGATTATCCTTTCTGAGGCAAAAAGTATAAGAGAACCTTTAAAGCTCCATAGAACAGTTCCTGGTAATCATGCGAGGGAAAGAATGAATCAACGGCAAATTGATGTCATTATCAAGGAGATTATCCCGCAACAACAACTTGAGAATGAAGATTTAGGAATAGTTTCGCCCTATCGTGATCATGCAAATGCACTTGAGGAAACTTTTGATAAAACCCAAATCAAAATTGATACTGTAGATAAGTTTCAGGGAAGAGAAAATAATATAATTATACTTTCTACTGTAGATAATCAAATTTCAGAATTTACAGACAATCCAAATCGTCTGAATGTTGCAATCTCCGCGCTATTGATCAACTTATAGTGCTTGTACACGGTAACAAAGATGACAATGACCGTAACATTACTGACCTAATACGTTATATTGATTATAATAATTTTGAGATCATACATAGTGATGTACGATCGATATTTGATTACTTGTATAAAGGCTACGAAAAAAAGAGAAAGGAAATTTTATCCAAAAATATCGAAAATCTTTCTTTGATAGTGAGAATTTAATGTATGCACTGATCTCTGAAGTTTTATCTATGGATAACTACTCAAAGTATGATGTCATTCTACACTTTCCCTTCCAACATCTGATTTCTAACTTTTCCAAATTAACCAATGAAGAAGAGAACTATGCGAAACATCATTCTACACATTTAGATTTTCTCATCTTTAATAAACTCAGTAAACATCCTGTTTTAGCCATAGAAGTTGATGGTTTTGAATTCCACAAAAAGAAACTCAGCAAAGTAACCGGGACTTAATAAAAAATAAAATCTTGGAAAAATACAATATTCCTTTATTACGTTTCTCAACAACCGGAAGTGGAGAAAAAGAGAAGCTAATTCAAAAACTGGATAAAATCATCTGATTTTACCTCTCAATAAAAATAAATAATCCACCTGAGTTTTATTCTGTTATAAGGGTTATAATTTCTTAGCAAAAGCCATGATAAGCCAAATTAGGACAGATTAGGTAATCTTAAAAGTTAGGGATAATAATTTTCATAATATTGAACAAAAAAGTTATGGAATATACATTTGAACAAATACCTAATATTCTCAAAAGAATTGAAAATAGATTAGATAAAATAGAGAAAACTCTATTGAATCGAACTAAAAAGGATCTCAAAAATTTGACTATGTTGGGGCAAAGGAAGCCTGTAAAATTTTAAATCTATCTTTATCTACCCTTTATTCCAAAGTATGTTTGCGTGAAATACCCTTTTATAAAAAAGGTAATAGACTCCATTTTTCAAAAGAAGAACTATTAAATTGGATCCAAGAAGGCAAAGTATATTTACATCACAAATCCGATTGAAAGAATGTACAGCCAGATACAGAAAATTACAAAACCTAAAAGAACATTAAGTTTTGTTCAATGACACAGTTTGAGTTACACTCCCGGTGCAAGTAATTATACTGTTACCTAAAAATAGATTTTGTAATTCCAAATATGAGCTATATTTGATCTGTATATAACAGCATTTCGGTTGACCTATCAAAATAATATTTAAAATTTCCCATAAATATAATAATGGGGTCAGAAATTAAATCGCCATTCTCTATCTTGTATCTACCATGATTTACCTCTTCAAATTGGGTTAAATTGATGGGATAATTATAATGACAAACAAGCAACATATGTAAATTTACTCCTCCGTTTTCAGTTCTGTGTAAAGCAATGAATTTATTTCCAAATGCTTCAGGAACTTGACTCCATGCATCTGATTGAATATTGATTTCTCTTTTTGCCTTAAAATCATCATTTGGCCAATACTTATAAGCTAAGTCTGAAATCCATCCAAAAACCTTGTTATTCACCTCCTGTAAATGCCTTGAGTATGGCATTAGACCGTCATCTACTTGGAAATTTGAGAGAATACCATCAGTAAAATATAAATATGTTTTGATCTTCTCCGAATAAAACATTCCGTTGCTAGAAATGTCTTTTAAGTTTAAAACCTTTGCTAAAAATTCTGTAGAAAAACTACCATTTTCTACTGCATTCGCAAGAATATCATGTGTTGTAAGTGCATTAAACTCCTTTACAACAGAAAATTCTTTTAAGTGCTTATTGACATCTTTTTGAGAAAGATAAGTAACACTAGAATCAACCATGACAAAAGCAATGTTTCGAGTAAATACTTCTATTTCAATTGCCCATATTTTTGGTTTTCCAGCTCCCGAGCAATGAATAGAATAAAGTTGATCTGGATGATATCCAAATACTTTAGTTAACGAATTTATTGAACCGTTTCCCACCTCTCCTGTATGTTCTATAAATCCGTTTCTTGATGGAATAAAAATACCACTTGATTTACGCTTATTAAAATACGACATGCCTATTCTGAAATTTCCTTTGTTATATTATTTAATTTACTATTAACAAAACTGTGAACCCTGTTTATTTCTTGATTACTAAATTGGACATTAAACAAACGCTCAAAATGTTTTAGCTGTTGGGTAATGCCATTACTATTTTCAAATAACTCCCAGATATTAGTGATTCCTTTAAATCTGCTAATTACCCTTCTATCTTTATACCAAGAATATCCCTTACCAGCAATATTAGCTGCTATTTTTCCTAAATTTAATTCTTTAAAAGAGTCAGAGAATGAATCACCATCTAAATAGGAATCAACCCCTTTATCAATATCTACACCTTCGCCGAAATCAAAATTACCAAAATAAATACGATGCTTACGGTCTACATATTTTTTATTAAACACTGTCCAAAACTCCTTAAATTTTTCAAAAGCATCTATCTGCTCTTTTATTTTTTCCGATTCATAAATATCAACCTCCAATTGGACAAACTTATCTCGTAATTCCTGAAAATCCAATCTTAACTGTCCCAGTTTATAAGGAATCTCGCTGACTGAAGTTACACTACTCAATAAGATATTGGTAAACGATGGGATTGGTAAAAACTGGTAGTTGAGGCTATTTTTAAGATCCTCGACTTTAGCATTATGGATTTTAGCTACCATATCTAAAGATTGTATAGAATATGGTGTTTTACTCAGACTTTCTAGCTGTTTTCCATACAGTGAAATTGGCAATGAAGTCTGAATACTTGATGATTTGGATACATTCATCAGATTAGATACCAACTCAATCAGGGTACTCTTTGTTTCAGAAACAATAAAACTGTCATCTTCAAATTTGGAGGTAACAAGTGGAATTGTTTCCAAGACATCATTGATGTCACTTTTAATAAAATATTTTTCCTGAATTTTTTGTCCATATTGCATCACAAAATCCTTTTGCGCTTCGTTTTTACTTCTATTGAACAAATCACCTCTGTAGATCTCCTGGCCAGGTTTATCTACGACACCCGCTACAAACCTTAACCCTCCGGATTTTGCAACTAAATTTAAAATAGGTCTTCCATTTGGGAAAAGTACCGGTGTTGTTAGATTAAGATGATTTAACTCATCCAAGGAAGTATAAAACTCTGAAGAAGCTATGAATGTTTCCACAAAAGTATTTAGGGAAAACAGAAATTCTACATTAGGTTTGCCATATCCCCTAGGCAATAATCCAATTCATCCAGTAGATTTAAGCTAATATAAGCACTATTATAACCAGGCTTATCATTTTTCATTTATTATATTTTTTGTAATTTAATTATAAAACTGCAATTATAACATTACAATACCTTATACAGTAATTTAAAATTATGAGGCAGGCAATGCTATGATTATTTGTTAAGTATTAATAAGTGTTAATTAAATCAATTTTTCTCCATCTTTTCTCCAGCGATATTTAATGAATTGGGAAAACTCCTCTTCATCGGCATGTTCTAAAACAATAATTTGGGGTTTATAGCCGCATTCCTGTTCAATAGATGTAATTTCACTTGATAGAACTTTAAAAATATTTTTAACCTGCAAAATGTTATCATCCTTTTTATTAAGCACGTTTTCTTCATCTTCATCAAGTTTCCCATATATCTTTGGAAAATAAACCTGACTAGGTTGATCCAAAATTAATATTGAAGGAATACAGGAAGAATCAATTATTGAATGTAAATATAGAAAACCTAGAAAAGCTGATAAATGGATAGCTAACCAATTTGACCCACTTCCCATCTCCGACAATAGAATTTTTTCTTTTTCATTGATAGTATAATTAAGAGCAAATTTCTCCAGATCAAACCAAATACTTCCTGGCTTAAATTCTTCCTCAAAATCAAGTTGATTACAGATTTCACTCATCTTATTGCTCAGTAAAACTTCAGCTTTTTGCAATTTTTCTTTGAGGTTATATCCCTCTAATTTTGATTTTAGCTCTTCTATATAATCAGCTAGTTCTGAGAAATCATTTTTACCGGTTGAAAGTAACTGACTTCTTTCAATAAGAGTTATAGCTGTTGCTTCAGTACGGCCTTTTAATAATAATCCTTTTTCATATTCTTCACGACTGCTAAACTCAGAAGTGATTTGTGTATTAATTTTTTCGGCTTTGATAGAGAGCTCTTTGATTTCTTTTTTAAGCTGGTCTCTTTGTTTTCTTAAAGAGTCATTTTCCTCACTTGTATCGTTGACATAAAGACCAATTTTTTCAAATTCAGCAACAAGCATTTCGTTAGACTCCTTTACGATATTGATTTTTTCTTTTATCTCTTTAACTTCTTGCTCACATAGAGGACAATGAATTTCCTCTAAAATTGTCGGTATGGAAGCCATCGATTTCAATCTATTTATATTACCTCCATAGTTTTTAGATAAATTGTTATTATTGTTGATTGTATCAATTAGATTTTCAACATTTGTAAGCACTTTCTTTTTTTCAGAGATGTCGTTATCAATCCTCTTTATTAATAAATGTAAATTTTGGTCTGCTACTGAATTTGGATTTGCCTTGGGTAAATCTTTAGAAAGTTTTTTAAATCACTTAAGCTTATTTCTTCATCTAAATCTTTTCCTAAAAAAGTATAATATATTGACAAGCTATTATACAAATCTATTTTAAGTTGATCACTATTTATTTTTAGCTTTTCTGCAATTTTTTTGCTTTTTGCTTGCTCTTTTTGTTTTTCCTCTAATTCTCGTCGTAAATCAAAATACTCCGCATTTTCCCAGCCCATAAGAATAGAATAATCATCAATTGTTTTTTTCTTTTGTAAAAATCATCAAAACGATAAAAAGACTGTGCTTATTCGCTATAAGATTTTGATGTTGAAATAAGAAAGGGGTAAAGCTTCTCATAGTAACCTTACCCCTGAGCTTCTTCTATCTTCTTCTATGTCTGTTCTAATATCCAAAACAGAAATACCAAGGTGCTTTTCAAATTCTTTTTTGCATCGTTTAAATCCATCAGTGATTTATCAGCAAAATACTCAAGTGATAAACTTTCAAATAGTATATCATCAGTTTCAACAACAAAATACATTGAATTACTGTTCTTTTTCCTAGCAATAACCAAAAGTTTCTCCATAACTTTAAAAACAATACAATAAAGCTCTGTCCAATCTGTTATTATCCCTTTTGGGATTGTTGAACGACTTGCAAAAAGACAGTAATCTATTATCTCGATTACTGCGCTTTTTCCCGTCTTAGAGTCACCTGTTATAATATTTAGCCCCTCTTCAAATTTTAGACTTCTAATTTGTTCACCGTTAAAAAGAAATATATGTGATATTGATGCCTTCATAATATTAAAAACTATAAAATATTTTTTTGTAATCTTCCTTTGATAATATATTTCCTAAGTTGAAGGCAGCCTTATAATATTCTCTAAGCTGACTATCTGGTTCTTGGGAATATTGGATTTCAATCTTCTCTTTTAAGGACACATAAGATGAAAATTCGATTGAATGCAAATTGGCAAGCGTAATTAGTGCTTCTTTAGATTTTTTATTATAATTCTTTAAAAGCTCCTCAATACCAATAACTTCTCTTTTGATATCAATACTAAAAAATGTTTTAAATGAGCTTCTAGAATTGGATTTAGCCAATTTAGTCTTAATCTGTTCATTGTATAACAATGGTAAAATATAATATATAACTTCAAGCTTTAATTTATTACCCTTTGCACCACATAAAGCATATTTTAACAAATTAGATGTGAATAAAGGATTAAAGAGAATATTCTCTACTTCTGTTATTTTCATTCTAGGTCTGTTTTCTTAAATAGCCATTCAAAATCAGTTGTTTCTGCTATATTATGAATTCTTCCATCTCTGTAAAATTTTTCAGTTCCTTTTACCCCTCTAATATCACTACAATTTTTTCTGATACTATTGAAGTAAACATTCCTCGAAAAAGAGAGATGAGAATTATCCAAAAAAGAATTTGATGTTAAACTATATGAAATAAAACTTTTTTCCGTATTTATTTCTGTTTGTATGTCGCTTTCATAGCTTAGAAGGTTTTCATGCAATCTTGGATTAGCAATCAGTAACTCTTTATAAGCTTCCTCAGATCTAACATAATCTTGAAAAGCCTGGTGTAGATCTGTTCTTTTTAAAGAAATATTCTCTAATTTTTTTATAAACTTATATCCCTCTGATAGATAGCTGTCATTTACTTGTTCTTTAGGAATGATAGGAAATGGTGTGTAATCTTTTGTATACTGTCCTAAACTGTTTCGGAGATCCTCCTTAAAATCAGTGATATTAATTTCCCACTTATTAGAGTTTTCAATGGCTCTTTCAGTTAAATAACCCTGTAAAATCCAGATTGCTTTCCTTTTAAACTGATCATGTATTATTGAAAATGTTGGATGATCTTCTAAATCCTTTAGTTTCTCATCTATTTTAGGTTGACCATGATAAATAACAAATTTTTCCAGGATGTTTAGTACTTTTCCTTTGTAGATTTATGACCATCAACAATTACATCTTTAAATGGTTTTGAAGTCGTGGAAATATTATGATCATTTAATCTTTTGTATTTAATAGCTTTAGGAAGATTATCCATCCGTAGAAAATACTATCCTCTTTAATATTTTGTGTAGTATGTAATATGAATTTGTCATTAAACTTTAATTTATCATATTCCTCTACAAGATTTTTTAATGTTTTCCAAACATCAGTAGAATTACTAGTCAGATTTGAATCTGAAAGATGATGCTTCACTTCTATAGCCTCCGTGCCTTGTTGAATATCACCAAAGCACTCTATATAAACATGTTCACCTTTTTTAGCATTAAGACATGACTCTAGTGCAATTATTTTTTGATAATCAAATCCTAATTGTTTTTGGTAGAATCATTATCTACTGTTTCTTTAGCCATTATTTTATATTTCCAGGTTATTAATCAATAAATGTCAATTAGCAAGTTCCATTTTCCAATAATTAATTCATAATTCAAATGCATTATCACAAAGTTCGGAATAAAGGGATCTGTTTTATTACGGTTTACCGTAAAATGTTTTTATAAAATAGTAAGAATAGATTTTAGAATTGAATTTAATTTTTCATTTTTATGGTTAATTTTATTAAAAGGTTAGCAACACTTATTAGCAAATACTTTTTAAATGCAATATAGCAAATTTGTTCTTTAATGATAACATTTCACTCAATACTATGGGATTTATTTCAAGTAAAATATCTTCAGTATTGAAGTAACTTATAATAAAAAATGCTCAAAAAAAAGTCTAACTTTTTTGAGCATTTTTTATTATGGTGGTTCACTACTATCTATAATTATTCATTATTTTTAATTTCATCAATAAGACTACATAAAACATCTCATCAGCAATCATCAATTATTAAATATATCCATCGTATAGTTAGGTTAGTCCTACTATATTTTAATAAAGAATTTAGCAAATATAGATCAAGGCAGCTTATTTTAAGCCACCTTGAACCAAATTTTAAACCTGACTGGCTTTTCTTTGCTGTCTTCTTTCTTTTATAGTATCTACAGCCAGATAAACCACAGGAATCATAATCAATGTTAGTAGCATAGAGCTAATCAGCCCGCCTATCAGTACCCAAGCCAATCCGTTTTTCCATTCTGCTCCTGCTCCGGAGGCAATGGCAATAGGTATCATAGCAATTACTATGGCAATAGTAGTCATCAAAATAGGGCGAAAACATTCCATGGTTCCTTGTATCAATGCATCAAAAGACGATTTCCCTTGTGCTTTCAGCTGATTAACAAAATCGACAATCAAAATCGCATTCTTAATTACTAAACCAATCAACATGATCAGACCGAGCATACCAAAAATACTTAAATTGGTTCTGGTGAGTGCCAGGGCTAAGAATGCGTCTATCATTGCTGTGGGAACAGCAAACATTACTACCAACGGATATACATAGTTATCATAAAGTGCTACCATAATAAGGTACACAATAAGGATAGATGCAATCAGAGCCAGAAATAAACTACTAAAAATTTCAATTTGAGTTTTGGCTTAATTTTAATTTGTTTTTATCTCTTTTACCCAACTCTGATAAATAGGATACCAAACACGATCTCCGTTAGAACCATTACAAAGGATAACAATTCCACTTTTTGTAGGCAGATGCATAAACACACCGGCACTCCAGCCTTCATTTTCTCCGGTATGTCCAATTGTTTCAAATCCTTCATAATTCATAAACCGATAGCCTAGACCACTTTTTCCCTGATCAGAAAATGGTAGAACAGGTTTCTCCATTAATTGTAGATTTGTTGATTTCAAAAGTTTATTCAGTTGTCTTGAATCAGTAGTTATTGATAGTTCTGCGAAATGGGCCAAATCTAAAATTGTAGTTTGCAAGCCGGCTGCAGCCTGCTCTGTAAATATTCTGTTCTTTATTGGTTTCCCCGAACTGTCATAAGCCGTTGCAGAGCTTGCCAACATTCCTTCTGTCCATTCATAATGGGTATGATTCAATCCTAGAGGCTCAAAAACATTCTTTTTCATGTAATCTGCAAACTTTTCTTTCGTTCGTTCTTCGAGCAGCAATTGTGCAAGAGTGTAACCACCGCCTGAATATTCCCATTTTGTTCCTGGCTCACTGATCAAACGCACACTTTCTCCATTTCTTTTTGTCTTTCCTGAAAGTGACTCTTCTAAACTTAACAATGAGGTTCCCTGCTCCGAACCTCCATATCCATGTACCGAAAGCCCTGCTGTATGGCTGAGAATACGTCTCAACGTAACTTTTGATATATCAAATTGAGACACCGGAAGCTTCCAGCGCACCAATAACGGAGCAACCGGTTCATCCAATGTTACAAACCCTTTTTCAGTCAACTGCATCAATCCCCATGCAGATACCATTTTCGATACTGATCCCACATTAAAGATAGTTTCCGTAGTAATTGGTTTTTTACTTTCTATGTCAGCAAGTCCCACACATTGAGTCCATGCCACTTTACCATTTTGAATAACTGCTATAGCTACCCCTGGAACATTATTATCTTGGGAAGCTTCTAAAGCTACACGATGGATTTCCATATAAAGCAAATCAGATTTATCAGCTGCCTTTCCAGTACTGGTCTCAACCACCTTTTTTGTAGCTGAGCAGGAAAAAGAAGTGTGGCAAAAGAAAAAACAACGAGCCGTTGTATACTATTTTTGATCATTTTTTATTTATTTGTAATGCCTGCAGCTTCAAAAGACCACAAACAGTAATGATGTAAAGTAAATTTATGCTATATTTTCACACCAAATTCTGGGTGATCTGATTACGAACGTCCCAGTATCTCTTTGTATATAATTCCGGATTGATTCTGGTTTCCATTAGGGATAACATTCTTGTGAATTGAGGTTCGAGATAATAACTTTTGTTCAAATCCAGCTTTCCTCCGTAATAATAAACGGTAACCGTTGGTGTTTTATATTTTCCAAGTCTTACCATATCAATCTTTGTTATATCAGTCCAGGAAATAAAATAACTTTTAAAACTACCCACAAAACGGATTTCACTATTCGAAATAATAAGTTTTTGACGGGTGTATACCAACATGGAAACAGCAATACAGAAAATCAGAGGGGCTAAAAAGGTAGCCATCCTCCATTTTTTATCATGAGAACGTTAATTCCTAATGCAAATACTAAAAGACTTACTATCCGATAGGTTATTTTCTGCCATTGTGGTGCGGCAAACACCTCCTCAGTAATTAGTTCTTCCATACTGTAAATATTTGCCTCCTTCAAACGTCTGCTATAAATTACAAGCCAAATAGTTTGAATAAAATCACCTTAGTTCATATTCAATTTCGTCATCATCTGTCTCTTTCACTTTCACAAAATTAAGCCGTTCAAGAAGTTTAAGCGCAGGGGCATTTTGTTGTCTTGTTGCGGCCCAGATTCGCTCTAATTTCATTTGATTTAATCCAAAATCCATGGCCAGTAACATTCCCTCCGTCATATATCTCTGTCCATAATATTTTGATAATAAAACACAGCCTAATTCGCCTTCCCCTCTATCTAACCCACAGTAATAGCCACAAGTTCCAACAATTTTAGGGGTTTCATGATCTACAATTCCCCAATGAATACAATTTCCATCCCTATAAGCCTGATTGATTTTTGCCTGTATTTCAGCTGCCTGCTGAATGATTTTCGCCTGAATAGCATCATAAAATGAAATCTCGACAAGATCATCCAGATCCGTATCCAGAATTTGCCTTAATGATACTCTGCTGCCCTTTACATTTGGAAAATTGCCGTGCTGAAATAGGTTCATGGTGTGATGAGTTATAGTTTTCTGAAAATAAGCTTTATCATAATATAATCTTTTCAGTCAACTATATCTGATTTGATAAAGTTAATGATATAATTAGATATACCTGCTAAATTGTAAGAGCAATTTTATAGAGGGATCTGAAAGATATTTTGCAGGGTATGAATAGTGGCATATCTTAAATCAATATCTGATTAAGCGCACTTTTATAACACCCTAAAATAAATTCGGTATAATACAACTGTGCATCCAGTGCCTGGGTCTTATCATGAAGCTCTATGCGTTTTGAAAGTACAATCTCTCCTTTGTAACTGAATGAACAGAATGAATACACTTTAAATCCCGAATTTCTTACAGATGCAGCATATCCAGTAGAAGCAATTCCCAATCTGTTCCAAATGATTCAGCGACCTTTACAGCCATTGTATCAGCCATTTTTTGGGTTTCAAAACTATTTTCCTTAACTTCGATTTGATTTATATCTAAAAATTGAACTTTTTCAGGTAATGTAAAAGTCGTTATTCCTCCTTTGTAAAACAGTTTTGCATTAGCCATTTGGGAAAAAGCCAGCTGTATTAATCCCGAGGTTACGCTTTCTGCTATAGAAACCGTTTCATTCATTGTAATGAGTGAAGTACTGATATAATCAAGTAAACTTTGCTGAAATTTCATGGGCTATTATTTATGTTGATCAAAAAAACTTTTATGCTGCTGAAATCGATATTCAGATAACGTCATAATCATTCATGGTTGTAACAAAATAATGCTCAATCATTTCTCTGGCATTTCTACACATTGACAAAAGATCTTCTCTGGTCATATCTTCAAAAATAAAATCATCATGAACTTCAATAATGAACTCAGTCACTTTTTCGGTGTTCATCAGATCATAGGCCATTAAATCATTTAAATTATCTAATCTACATTCTTCCTTAAAAAAGGAAGTTTCCGGGTAATGGAATTCTTAAACTGAAAAAGGTGTATTGTTTTCATGACTTCTGATGTTAAAGTGATAATAAGAAAGTCTGTTTTGTATTTAAACATGTTGTTTACTCATAAATGTTCAAACAGTTTTATGGACTCAGTTGATGAAAATTTTTATATATCTATCAATTCCTATAATATGGACGAAAACGACAGAAACCATGGGTCTCCGTCCTTGATTAATTAAACCCTTTCGAAAACATATCTACTATTTTATCGGGATTTAATATGCTCATTGTCAAAATTGAGAATCCTTAAGCCTACTAATTTTATATGTCGTATATTCGCTTTTTCACATCTTTCTTGACTACTACAATGGTTTCAAATACGGAGAACAGCCTGTTGTTTGATAAATATTTTCAACTGTTCACTCTATTTCCTATCTAAAATTGCACTATTTATAGTGATATAAGCTTTATGGATTTTGTGAATTTCTGATTATTATACTACAAAGATGGCCGTTTAAGTGTTATACTAAGCTATATATATCCGGTATAATTTTACATATATCACACATTATAAGTCTTCCAGATTTCCAAGACGTCTTTGTTTCAGCTGTTTATAAAATGAAGGGGAAAGTCCTGTGATTTTTTTAAACTGATTGGAGAGGTGGGCCACGCTGCTGTAATTGAGTTTATAAGAGATTTCTGTAAGATTAAGTTCATCATATAACAGTAGTTCTTTTACCTTTTCTACTTTATTAATAATGATAAAATGTTGAAGTGTCATTCCTTTTACCTCAGAAAAGGTATTGGCAAGATAAGTATAATCATATCCTAATTTTTCACTTACATAGTCTGAAATTTTCTTTTGGGAATTCATCTGAATAATGAATCATTTCTATCACTACATTCTTTATTTTCTCTATCAGGATACTTTTTTATCATCTAATACTTCAAGTCCTGTTTTAAGCAAATTTTCTTTAAGTATCTGTCTTTGTTCTGAGCTAATATCATCCAATAATTCTACTGTCCCTAAATCAACGACAGCATTTTTAATGCCCAATCTTTCCAGTTCCTGATGGACAACCATTTTGCAGCGCAAACTTACCATATATTTTACATACAACTTCATCTCCCTTACTGTTTACATCCGTCAATTATTTCATTAACAGTCATTTATCCAAAGTTAGTCTATTAAATCGGAAATATCTATGATTTATACAACAAATTAAAAGACAATTGCAAAGCTTTCCTTTTTAATGATTGAAATTTACAGGTAACAAAAAAATATTTCACAATGTCAAAAGAAAAAGACGGAAAAAAGAAATCAGATAAAACTCCACCCGCAAAATCTGCAAAGAGAAACGGGAGGATAAAATGAGTAAACGAAGAGAAAGGGAACAAGAAGCCCGAAATACCGGCAACTAAATGGTATCCTTGAAAAAGATGGAATTATACTCAGAAAAACAACATTAGACTTTGAGAGTGAAGGAGTTCTAAATCCTGCAGTCATTCAGGATAACGGAAAAATACATTTATTATACAGGGCTCTTGCCAGGAATAACTTCTCAAGTATCGGATACTGTATATTATCGGATTATAAGACTCCTGAAATACGGCTCAGCAATCCGGTTATTATCCCTGAATTTGAATACGAAAAACATGGTGTTGAAGATCCAAGAATTGTCAAAATCGATCACTTATTTTACCTTACTTATACCAGTTATGACGGGGTTAATGCATTGGGTGCACTTGCCGTATCTAAGGATCTAATATCATGGCAAAAGCTAGGAATCATTGTGCCAAAAATTCCATACAAAAAGTTTAAGCTTTTAGCAGAATCTCAAGGTGAAATAGGAGAAAAGTACAGACGTTTCAACAAACTCCCGCATACTCATATAAAGGATAAAGAGGTCTTCCTTTGGGATAAAAATGTGATATTTTTTCCAAGAAGAATTAATGGTAAGCTTTATTTTCTACATCGCATAAGGCCTGATATCCAAATTGTAAGGATAGAAAAGATTGAAGATCTGAATCCTGATTTCTGGAAAGACTACTTCCTTCATTTTAAAGAACATATTGTATTATCTCCCAAATATGAGCATGAAGTAAGCTATATTGGCGGTGGATGCCCCCTATAGAAACTGAACATGGATGGCTTTTAATCTACCATGGTGTACATGATACCATTGAAGGATATGTTTACAGCGCATGTGCTGCTTTACTAGACCTTGATACTCCTGAAAAAGAAATTTCAAGACTTCCTTATCCTCTTTTCAAGCCCGATGAAGAATGGGAACAGAAGGGAGAAGTGAACAATGTCTGCTTCCCTACCGGAGCCATCGTAGAAGGACATACACTCCATATTTACTATGGCGCTGCAGACAAAAGAATAGCTATTGCTTCTTTAAGCATCCCTGAATTACTGAAGGAATTACTACAGTACACATCATAATTGACTATTCTATACAGAATGTCAGATTTAAAATAAATATCAATATGAATAAAAATATAAAATCAGAAGTGGAGGAAAAGACAAAAGACAATCTTTACAAAGTAATAAAAACACAATTTATCATATACCTGAAATTATCTTTATAAGCACTTTTCCTCCCAAGGTATGCGGTATTGCAACATACTGTCAGGACTTGGTACAATCCCTTAAATTAAAATTCAGAGACTCATTTAGCATCAGCATCTGCCCAATGGAAACTGAGGATGAGCATTATCAATATGAAGATGATCCAGAATATCGCTTAAATACATCCGATGCCGTATCTTATCTGGAGCTGGCTGTTAAAATCAATAAGAATAACAATATTCAACTGGTTATGCTTCAGCATGAATTTGGATTTTTCAACGAAACCCCAACGGATTACTGCTTTTTCTTCAAAATACAGAAAAAGATATCATCATTACTTTTCACACCGTTCTACCAAAACCGGATCGGGAATTAAAAGAAAAGGTAAAAGAAATCAGCAGTTTTGTAAAATCTATTATTGTAATGACCAGTATTTCTGCGGATATACTGAACAATGATTATGATATACCACCTGATAAAATTAAAATGATACCCCACGGCACCCATTTACTGCCATTTATCGATAAAATTTCACTGAAAGCGAAATACGGATTTAATGATAAAAAATTCTTTCAACATTTGGTTTATTGGGTTCTGGGAAAAATATTGAAACCACTTTAGAAGCTTTGCCTGAAATTATTACAAAAAACCCCGATGTAATGTTTCTGATTATTGGAAAAACGCATCCCGGCATCATTAAGTACGAAGGTGAAAAATATCGTGATTTTTTGCAGCATACGATTAAGAGGCTCCATCTCGAAAAACATACTTACTTTATCAACCAGTACCTGCCTTTAGATGAGTTGTTGGATTATCTTCAGCTTACAAATATCTATCTTTTCACTTCAAAAGACAGAAATCAGGCAGTAAGTGGTACCTTTTCCTATGCCATCAGTTGTGGCTGCCCTGTGGTTTCCACTCCTATTCCCCATGCTTTGGAAGTACTGAATGAAGACCTTGGAATCATTATTGATTTCGAAGATCCGAAACAGCTTGCTGTTGCCGTGAATACATTACTAAAAAAATGAAACTGCACAGGAAAAATTACGGTCAAATAGTTTGGAAAAAATGGCTCCCACAGCCTGGGAAAATTCTTCTATTTCGCACGCCCTATTATTTCAACAATACATCAAAAATAAAATGACATTACATTATACATTCCCCAACATTAATCTAAGCCATGTCAAAAATATGACAACGGATTTTGGGATGATCCAGTTTTCTAAAATCAACAAACCTGATATCAATTCCGGGTATACTTTGGACGATAATGCCCGGGCTATGATTGTAGCCTGCAGACATTATGAGCTGAGCAGAGATGAATCTGATCTTGATTTAATCTCAACTTATCTGAAACTTATTAAGTTTTGTCAACAACCGGATGGAAGTTTTCTCAATTATATAAATCAGAACAAGGAATTTGTGCAACAGAATTATGAAACCAATCTTGAAGATTCCAATGGAAGAGCTATCTGGGCACTGGGATATCTTCTTTCAATAAAAGCAATCTTACCGCAGCAGTTTTCTGATGAAGCAGAATCAGTAATTGAAAAAGCCTTCCATTGATTGAGAATATCCATTCTACCCGGGCAATGGGCTTTATCATCAAAGGACTGCATTATCAAAATTCAGAAATCAATATTCCATTATTGAAAAAGCTGGCCAATCGTCTGGTGAAAATGTACCAGCACGAAAAACACAAAGACTGGCATTGGTTTGAAAGCTATCTCACTTACGGAAACGGTGTACTTCCTGAAGCTTTATTGTGTGCGTGGATTACCACCAAGGATGAAATGTATAAACAGGTTGCCGATGAATCATTCAAGTTTTTGCTTTCTAAAATATTTAGTAAGGGCAGCATCAAAGTAATCTCCAATAAAGGATGGCTACAGAAAGAAACGTTTAAAAGTCCTGAATCAATTGGCGGGGAACAGCCCATAGATGTTGCTTACACCATACTGACATTATCTACATTCTATCAAGTTTTTAAGGATGAAAAATACTTGCAGATGATGAGGAGTGCTTTTAATTGGTTTTTAGGAAAAAATCATTTGCATCAGATTATTTATAACCCTGCAACAGGAGGGTGTTATGATGGTCTTGAAGAGAAAAATGTGAATCTCAATCAGGGAGCGGAATCCACAGTAAGTTACCTCATGGCAAGGCTCTGTTTTACTAAATAATTAGTTTACTTGTTTTTCAACCAGCAGCCAACCCTATGATAAAAACGCTGATATCAGTCATTTATCTGCAACTCTGTAATAAGACCTTAGGTTTATGATCTTTAAGATTTCTTCTTTTTCCAGCTCCAAATTTATACAATTATGGGCATAATCACAGATTTTTCCCTTTATAAAACATCACTCTCTCAGTAAGAAAAAGACTCCGGATACGAACAATGTGTGATAACTGCAATATAAAAAACAAGCTGTAATACATAGGTTCCTGAAAACTGGAATTTACAGTCAAAATAAATTTATAACTTTCTTGCAAAGAAAATTAAATATTACCACAGAATTGACGCATTAAAAAGTTATGCATAAAAATACCCTAAGAGCGTTAAAAATAAATGTATTATTTCTACTCCATATACGACAATAATAAATAGAATCACATGACTTGTAGCATATTAATGTAATTTATTTAGATATACATTTACTGCTCATAATAGTTGTACATTCTCATTAGTACAATTGACTCTCCCCTAAAAAGGAGGGTTTTGTTATATAATGCATTAGAAAGGTTAAAGTGAAAATTCTAATTTTCATCATCATGCTACCGTTGACCACTCCTTTAAAGATGTTATCGTTTTAGTAAGAGTAACAAATACTATAGCTTTCAGAAACCATCAAAACGAAATAAGACAAAGCAGCGATATTCCAAACAAATTTGAATTCTAACATTATGCTATGATCGGAGGAATAAAGTATAGTAATGTTATGTTTTCTGAATAGCGTAATTATATATTGTATCTTCACTAAGATATAAATACAATCTTGTCTTAAAAATTCCTAAAAATGTTTTTTCAAGATATAGACACGCTCTATTGTATGTAGCTTTTGTAACTGATAATCAGTCAGAAAACATTCTATATCAACTATATTTTCTCCAATTAATTGATCTTCTGATATAATATTCTGACTTTTATCGTGGAAGTAATATTTTTACTAGTCATATCGATAAATAATTTTTATTTGCAAAATCTTTTTTCTGTTCAGAGTACTTCTTCAAACTTTTAAAGTATTGGCTTAACCCCAAGTTGTGAACCAGTTTCTATGTTATCTAATTAGTTTTTATTTGATATTTCAATATTTGGGCAATACCTTTATAATCATGAGCCTTCAAACGTTTTTTGTGGCTTCATTTGATGAAATATATTCTATATCAACCATCATATCATATAAACTAAAGATGGCCGTTTCACTATATATCAAGCTATATAATGCATAACTTAAATAGGTTTATGGTACAATTGTAATAAAAAGATAAATTAAAAAAATAGCGATCAATACAATTCCCTGCATGATATTAGTTCTGCCTGTTGCCAGTGAAACAGTAATAATAAAAAGAGACAGCCCTAAAAGTATTGTTGATTTGATATCTATCCCCAATGTCATTCTTATACCAGTCATTACAGATATAATGGCAATCGCAGGAATACTTAGTCCGATACTCGCTAAAGCTGAACCAAAAGCCAGATTTAATGAAGTTTGAATCTGATCACTTTTTGCAGCTCTGAATGCAGCCAGACCTTCCGGAAGCAGAACAATACCAGCAATAATGATACCTACAAGAGATTTGGGGCACCCACAGAAACAACTATATGTTCAACATCCTTTGAAAGAAGTTTTGCCAGCAAAACGACTATTCCCAGGGATAAAATTAACAATATACAATTGATATACAATTGTTTTGTGGAAATTATTTTATTATTGCTTTCTACAGGCAGATTCTCGGATAATTTGTTTTGTGGAGAAATGAAAAAGCTTCGATGTCTAAAAGTTTGGATCATGGTAAATCCAAGATAAAGCCCTAAAGAAATCAAGGCGATAAAAAGCAGTTGGAGGGATGTGTATTCGCCTCCGAGGTGACTTACCGTATAATTGGGCAGAATAAGCACAAAAATAATAACAGAGGTCAGTGTAATCAGTGCCGTACTTACTCCCTGTAAGGTAAAGCTCTGTTCTCTATATCGCAAGGATCCTATCACAATACAGCTTCCAATGATTCCCGTAAGGATTATCATCACTGCAGCAAAAACCGTATCTCTGGCAAGAGTAATGGTTTCCAACCCTTTGCTCCCATCATAATGGAAATAATAAGCCCTACTTCTATGATCGTAATGGCAAATGCCAAAAGCAAAGTTCCAAATGGTTCCCCCAAACGATGCGCAATAACTTCGGAATGGTACACCGCAGCTAAAACACTTCCTATTAAAAATAAAGTAAGAATCACAGAGTAATACCCTGAAGAAAAAACAGAATTTCCAACATAAGAGAACCATGCCAGGATAGGAATCAAAAATGTCCACATCCTTAAATATTTTTTTATATACATAAAAACATTAATAATTTTTTACCATTGAATTCTCTTTTGGAAAGAATCAGCAGATTTATACTCTCCTTTTCAAAAACAGTTTTATAAATGATTTGAAGCGGAACAGGGAGGTATGCCGGAAGTATTATAATGAAAGAAAAGAAGTGAATACGCTGGTTCTTTAGAATCCAGATTTTCAGCTCAATGCAATTATTCAGCAAGATACAAATAATCAATCACTTATTAGGAATTATTGAGCAGTATTTTAAGTTTATAATCATTTCCTAGACTTAACCACCTCCTTTACTTTATAAGGAGCATCAAACACTGCTTTTATGATCAACCACATTTCAGATGTTCAAAATAAGCTGGAATTTTGTAAAAGTGTGATATGTGCAACATAAAAGAAACAATCTGTAATACAATAGATTAATAAACACCCAACTTTGTATTGTAGCAATGAAGTTACACTAAAACCTACTTTATGGACACAAACCACAACAAAGGCAACCAATCTTTCAAAATTCCAGGAGACTGGGATGTGCAATCAAAACAACTGAAAGAAAAATTTTCAACATTAACGGACCACGACCTGAAGCTTGAAGAAGGTAAAGAAAAGGAAATGCTGGAAAGAATCGGAAACAGATTAAGAAAAAACCGTGAAGAAGTTCTCAATATTATCAAAGAAATCAATCTTTCATAAATTGTTTTCAAGAACAGTTAAAGCCAATGAAAAGATATATTTATCAAACGCTTTCACTGGAAAAAGGGATAGAATATTAGACAGTTCTGTCCCTTTTATTTACAATACCATCTGCTATTTTTATGTTTAAACCCACAGTGATGAATCATAGAGAACTTGAAAAATCGAAAGTATATATTACAACCCAGATTGTAGATTACATTCCAAATTCTGTAGTCAGTAAAAATATACTTGAAAAACTGACCGGCAATATCAGTGTTTTATCTTTTGATGACAAAGAAGGATTATCTGAAAAGATATCTCCTTTCGATACTGTTGCACAGATCATTGAAGGTAAAGCTGAAATCATTATAGACGGAGCTTCTTACTTTATGGAAGAAGGTGAATGCATTATCGTTCCTGCCCATAAATCTCATTCAATAAAAGGGAATAAGCGCTTTAAGATGATAGTAACAATAATAAAAAGCGGCTATGAATAATCTAAACACTATATCTATTTTAACGAAAAAGATATTAAAAAAACAGTTGAAATCCAAAAAGAATTTCCTGAACTGTATGAACTTCTAGATGAAACTCCATTATTTTTTTCTGAGAAAGAAAAAATATTACGATAAAAGATTTAAGACAATATCTTGTTTCCCTTATCATACAACAAAAATCCTTTGAAAAAGGAACTATGAAGAAAAATGATCTACAATAAAATTCTAATGAAAAAGTTAATCAAGCATCCAAAGAGCAAATCGGGACTCAGAAATAAAAAAATATTTCAAGAAGAGCCTATTATTCCCAGTTTACCTCTCTGTTCTATCTGCGAAATACCAACATCACCTTAGAAAGAGACGCTAAAGAAATTCTTAGAATGTTAAAAGAATTACAGCAGCTTATTAACAAATCAAGATTGATATTTAGCACATATTGCAGTTTAAGCCAGCATAACCTGTGGCAGTCTGTTTTAGAAGACCTGAGTGAGAACATAAAGAATATTAGAATCCAGTTTGAATATATACTGGGAAATATTATTAAAAAAATAAAATCAATTCACTCATATTCTGGCAGCAAAACAAACTCTACACAGATGAAATGGAAGTAATCCATAAAAACTTATTCTGTTGACTATTCAGGTTTTACCGGAAGAAGAAAGATTATCTTGGAAGGTAAATATTTATAATTTTTATGATGAAATTTTTTCTTTACTTACTCCACTTATCGTGATGTGCAGGCTTGAATTAGACTTTATAGAAAAATATTCACCTAAAACCTTTAACCAAAATGTTATGGATATTATTAAAGATATTCCGAAAAACTATACATTACAGGAAGCAAAGGAATACAAACATGAGTACTTAAAAGTATTAACAAACTACAGTCATGAATTCTACAGAAAAAATAATTTTTGGAACAGCTTATTATACTTTCTTTCAGGCGGTATGTACCCATTACCATCAAAACGTACTTTATCCAAAAATGGATCAATAGGAAAATGAGAGATAAGCTTCCAAAATAAACCTCAAACTTAATTTTCATCTTATTAAATATTTTTGCAGTGAAAACAATTCATCTTTTTCGGTTTAACGATACTATTTTCCGTAAAATTCCTTTTTTAAAGAAGAACACAGGCTGAAAACCGAGGTAACAGAACTCGATGTAATGAATATTGAAATCGTAACCGAGTATATTGTGAAAACCCATGATGATTTCAATTTTGAGAACACATCCAGGAATGACCTTTTATCAATGTGCAAAGAAGCACAAAAACAATTGAACATTATTTTGTGGTAAGCTTAAATCATTATGATTCTATATGAAATGATAAAGAAAAATAACATCTCCTACATAAGCAGGTCTGGCCTGATCTCTTATAAGAAGCTTCGCTTCTACCATTACCTTTACCGTTCCTCTGAGATCTGTTACCGATTTTACAGAGGCCTGTAGCATCACCTCACTATCCACCAGAACAGCCTGCCCAAATTTAAGATTCTCAATCCCGTAATTGATTTCCATTTTTACATTTCTCACCTCTGCAATTTGTTTCCAGAGATAAGGAATCAGTGATAATGTTAAGTAACCGTGAGCTATAGTGGACTTAAAAGGGCCTTCCTTTTCCGCTTTTTCTTTATCAGTATGAATCCACTGATAATCCAGAGTTGCTTCTGCAAATCTGTCAATCTGAGCCTGATGTATTGTATGCCAGGCAGAAGTTCCTATCATTTTACCTTCCAGAGCTTTATATTCAATAAAATTGTTGATGACAGTCATTCTCTTTTGTTTTTATATTAAAGTTGATTGTTTTCTTTCCTTAAAAACCTCTCACATAAAGCGAGAGGCTAATGAACATCGTGAAAATAAAAAGTAATGTATTTATAGTAATGTCCGTTCAAATACCACATCCAAACAAATAGCCTGGATTCTGAATTTGTAAAAAAATATAAAATTATGAAACTGAAATTGCAAAAATTATCTTTTGAAATATCTACAATCAAGTTTAAATTATGCCAATTTTACGTTGACAGCATTTAAGCCCTTGTCGCTTTTTTGTACATCAAAAACGACTTTATCATTTTCACGAATTGCACTTACGCTCAATCCTGAAGAATGTACAAATATGTCCTTACTTCCATCTGCTGGAGTAATAAATCCGAAGCCTTTTGCTTCATTGAAAAATTTTACGGTGCCTTGTTGCATTGTAATTATTATTAAAAATTGAATAGTATGTTCTGTAAACGCTACAGACTTTATTTATAAAATGATCTGACCGGTACTGTAAAGCCGATCAGCTCTTGAATATTTTTAAGGTCTATGCGTTCGTCTGCATCGCAAAACGAAATAGCTGTACCCTCTGCCCCTGCCCTTCCGGTTCTTCCAATCCGGTGAACATAAGTTTCCGGGATATTAGGAAGTTCGTAGTTAACAACATTAGGAAGGTCATCTATATCAATACCTCTTGCTGCAATATCTGTAGCTACCAATACATTAATTCTGCTGGTTTTAAAATCATCAAGTGCATTTTGCCTGGCTGCCTGTGATTTATTTCCATGAATATAGCGGCAAAAATCCCTACATCTTCTAATTGCTGAACGAGTTTATTCGCAACATGCTTAGTACGAGTGAAAACTAATGATCTAATGGTGTTTTTTCCTGGAGAATGTCAATCAATAGATCTGTTTTATCTTGCTTCTCTACAAAATATACAGACTGCTTTACCGTTTGTGCAGTTGAAGACATAGGTGTTACAGTAACTTCTACAGGATTATTCAGAATTGTTCTTGCAAATTTCTTTATGCTTAACGGCATCGTTGCAGAAAAAAACAAGGTTTGTCTTTTACGGGGAATTAGTTGTAAAACCTTTTTTACATCATTTATAAAACCCATATCAAGCATTCTGTCTGCTTCATCCAAAACCAATATTTCAAGCTTAGAAAGATCAATATGTCTTTTATCCACCAAATCCAGGAGTCTTCCGGGTGTTGCCACCAGAATATCTACTCTTTTTCTCAAGGCTGCAAGCTGGCCGCCTATTGAAACACCTCCAAAAACAGAAAGTTGCGATAAAGGCAAATATTTGCTGTAAATGCTAAAGTTTTCTTCTATCTGTATCGCCAGTTCCCTTGTTGGAGTAAGAATTAAAGTACGTATTTCTTTATGTTCAGGATTATGTCTTTTCAGTAACTGTAGTATAGGCATAGCAAATGCTGCAGTTTTCCCGGTTCCGGTTTGTGCACACGCTATGATATCCCTTCCTCCCAGAATATGTGGAATTGCAGTACTCTGTATTTCGGTGGGCCTGGAATATCCGGCTTCCGTTACAGCACGAACAATGGGATTGATTAAGTTTAAATTTTTAAAGCTCATTATAAATTCCGGTCTTCCGGTAGTTGGTAAACAAATCTGTTGATCAGAATTTGAATTGGTGTACGGATAAACAAATAAAGAATACTTTTCCGGTTTATCATTTTGCTTGCTTTATCGGTAACAATATCATTCAATATTATTTATGATCAGCAATAACATATCATTCCTATTGACAGTAGGATTTTTACAATCTTCGACTTTTTACTCATGAAATCAAGATTATAAATGGGTAGCTGGAAAAGCAAAACTGGAAAAGAAAATTGTGATTTTAAACTATTACAGAATAGCAAAGGCAGAAACCTGTTTTATAAATGTTTTGCAAACCTACGATAAAAAAAAAAAACAAAACTACATTTAATTAACTGATTATCAAAAATTTATTTATACCTTCCGCACGTTAATCGAATTGTTTGCAGATGCGGATGATTTTAAGCTTCCCAAAATGCAAACTGCTTTTCCCAATACCCAACCTCAGACCCAGACCCTGAAATCATATGCAACACCGCATATAAAAATTGCCTATTTTATTATGATTCATCATAAGCCTCATGTATTCAAGGCAATGTTTCAGAAAATTTATACAAAAGATCAGTTCTATCTTATTCATATTGATAGAAAGGCCCAAGACTCTTTTACAGAAGAAATACAGCTCTATATAACACAATTTCCTAATGTTTTTATTCTAGAAAGTCTGAATATTGTTTCAGGTGGCTTCAGTATGATCCAAGCAGAGCTTAATGCAATGGAGTTTCTCTTAAATGCAAGCCGGGAATGGGATTATTTCATCAATCTCAGTGGTGAAGATTATCCCCTGAAATCCCAACCCATCATACGTAATTTTCTTACCGTAAATAACGGCCGGAATTATCTATTCTACTATGATCAGAAATTTTACAGACCAGATACCCTGAAAAGAATACAGAATCATTTCACTGAATTAGCCTATATGATCTCCTCATTCATCTATAAAAGAGAATTTATGAAAGGAGTAGTACCCTATATTGGTGGGAAATGGTTTATGTTTACAAGAGAAACTTGTGCTTTCTTAACAAGCAATAAAAAGTAATGGACTTTGAAGATTACTACCTACACACTTTTTACCTGCCGAATCTTTTTTCAGACTGTTCTTATGAACACATCTTTTAATGACATTATTGTGAATGATGATAAAAGAGCAATATTTGAAAAATCAATTTTTCATAATAAACAAGATATATTGAAGTATATAGATTCTCTGAAATCTACCAATCAGCTCTTTATCAGAAAAATAAACCATAAAACAGATGAAAATATCCGGAACTATATTGAAAACACCTTTCTTCTTCCCTTAACCGAGGTTGATGAAGTGGAAAGAGAATTAAAAAGAGACGACCAGCAAAATAATTAAACTTCTGGGTGAAAGAAAGAACATCATGGAAGAAACTGAACCTGCCACTGTAAAGAGATAATAGCTGCTGCTCAGAAAAAGATACGTTTTACAAAACCACAAATTGTTAGAGGCCTAAAAAGGAGTGAAGATCAATGCGATTATGATCGCATGGGTACCCTGAAGCTTCCTGTTTATCCAATAGAGCAGGTAACCCATGGAGTCATAAGATTGTGCCGAGTATATAAAGTACTAATATGAACAAGAAATACTGTGGAATGTATCAGTGACCTACACCACAATAACAACCGCTTGAGCAATAAATAAATCAATATCAATCAAAAATGCAGAAAGTTTATTCAATTATTTTGGCTTATTTTGTAATAACCGTAACTTTGTACAAAATATTATTGGTTTGTGGGTATTTATCCCTTATTTGCCCCTCAATAGTGGTAAATAATTGATAATAAGGCAATCGAAAGTTTTGCATTGGAAAATAGCCAGTGTTTTAGATTGTATATAGATTACAAGTACAATAATACAAAAAGCCCTTTAAATGTCATATTTAAAGGTTTTTTTATTTACATTTCGTTTTGTTTCAAAATTTAATATTGCAGAACATATACATTCTATTTGTTTCTATTTCGTTTCTATGAATTTAATTTTGAATAAAATTTGTAATTTCATCGTTAAAAAATGTTACATTTTGAAACAATGGGAAACATGGGGAAACAATATGAAACATTTTTGGGGAGAATTTAGACGTTATGGAAGTCAATAAAATTTGTCAATTCTGCGGAAATAGATTTGTAGCTAAAAAAACTACAACAAAATGCTGTTCCGCCCATTTTCCTAATGGAATAACTTCTCCACTTGTATGAATATCACTCACTTTATTCAACTTTACCTTCCATTGATTTTTGATATTACGTTGTTTCATTTTAATATAAGGTTTAAATTTTATAGCTTAATTTTCTATAACTTTAACTTTGGTGAAAATCAATTACGATTTATTCGCTACTAAAAAGCAGACTGAATACTCTACAGGAAAAAATTCCGGGATTAACTACTTCCCAATGCTATAGCCAATTCCACATCCAAATCAAGATTTCTGTTTCCGGATTTCGCATGCCTATCCCTTCCGCCTACAGCTGTTGCTAAGGCATGATATAATATTTTTGTACTTTAAAATTTTACTAAAGAATGTTTTTAAGAAGTCCGGCAGTTAGATGAGTAAAAATTCTTCTGTGTATTGATCTTCTACAGAACAAAAAGGAAATAGTATCTCCCGGATTATAAGATTTATTTAAGTTTTGCAGCAAAAGTCTGAGCTACAATCTTACCATCTCTTACGATATAAGTATCTGTTGTGAAGTCTGTTTTTGATGTTTCCCAGGTTAAATACGCTACTTCACCAACTATTGTAACCGTTTTCACTTTTAAAGTTGCCGTCACTGCAGGAGGAAAGTAATCTTTATATGTTCTTTCAAATTGCTCACGAATTTCCTTCAATCCTTTTACGTATCCTTTTGCATTTACTCCTTCTACAATGATTACAGCATCTTCGGCATAATCTTTTAAGGTTTCATCAACATCTCCTTTACGGAAGGCCATCATATGATGTTCAAATACCTTTCTGGTAATAGCGGAGTCTACATGGGATTTTGATTGTGCTTTTATATTGCTCCCTCCCAGAAGTACCAAACCACCTGTAATAATAGTAGACAATAAATAATTTCTTGTTGTCATCATAAAAATATTAATTTATTAATTATGAAGTAAAGGTATAACCAGATGGCTCCAAAAAAATAGTATCCTTTTCTGTTTTTTGATACAGCAGATAGAAACCAAATTTTCTGGAACAAAATGGAAGCTGTTGACTGTCAAAATACTGAGCGAAGAGATTATACTCAAAAACACAGACTTCCACCAAGGTGGTCTACCTGCTTAGCTTGGCAAGTAATCGGCTATTAGCAATTATCACTAAAAATGTAAAGTTTAACAGTGAATGCGTTCTCAATAGAAAAATAGCCGATAATAAAACTCAAAAGGCTGATCTTCCGATTAGCCTTTTGAGTATATACATTAAGTACCATCATTTATAGAGATACCTATTATTACCAGATCTTTATTCTGTCTTTTGGTTCTTTGTACATTTTATCACCGGGTTTCACATTGAATGCTTTATAGAACGGTTCAAAATTCATTAAAGGGCCCAAAACACGCCAATAATCCGGAGAATGGGTATCAACGTTGATAAGCTGACGGGACAGTTCATCGGTCATTTTTGTACGCCATGCATTTCCCATGGCTAAAAAGAATCGCTGGTCCGGTGTAAAGCCGTCAATTTTCTTATTTCCTTTTCCCTGCTCTGTCATTTTAAATGCATCATATGCAATGGCAATTCCTCCAAAATCAGCAATATTTTCTCCGGTAGTCAATTCACCATTCACATGAAGGTCATTAAGAATTGTAAAGCCACTGTAAAGTTTTTGAATTTGTTTTACCTTTTCATTGAACTTCGTTTTATCCTCTTTAGACCACCAGTCTTTCATATTTCCGATCTTGTCATATTGGGAACCCTGGTCATCAAACCCATGGGTCAATTCATGGCCTATGACCATTCCTATTCCGCCATAATTGATGGCATCATCAGCATCTTTATCAAACATCGGGTATTGTAATATGGCCGCCGGGAAATTAATATCATTCAGATAAGGATTATAAAACGCATTTACAGTAGCCGGTGTTGTGATCCACAAGGTTTTGTCAACAGGTTTTCCTAATTGTGATAATTGAAATTCGAAGTTATCACGGTTACAGGCAATCGTATTTTCAAAATATTTGGTCTTATCAATATTTACTTTACTATAATCTCTCCATTTATCAGGATATCCTATTTTCCGGCCGATGGCGTTCAGCTTTTCTTCTGCTGTTTTCTTGGTTGCATCACTCATCCAATCCAATTGCTGAATACGTTTGGCAAACGCTTTGGTCAGATTAGAAATAAGCTCGTCCATTCTTTTTTCGCTTCCGGTGGAAAATATTTTTCGACATATAATTGTCCTAAAGCATCGCCCAGCCCTTTATCAGCAGCTATTCCCATAAGTTCCCATCTCGGCTTTTGTTTCTTTTGCCCAGACAGTACTTTTTATAATCAAAAGAGGCTTTTTCAAAATCACTGCTCAGCAGATCTGCATAAGAATTAAGGGAATGCGCTTTCAGGTATAGCTTCCAGTCGGAAAGCGGAACCGTTTTCAGCATGGTATTCAGCTTATCATAATAGGCAGGCTGCTCCATATCCAGTGATTCTACTTTTGCCCCTAAAGTTGCAAAAACTGATTCCAGTTTAAATTGGGCTGGTCCTTTTCTATTTTGGACAGGGTTACTTTGTTATAATTTGCAGCAACATCACGAAGCTCAACATTTGTTTTATGGGATGATGCTAAATTTTTCTCAATATTATAAACCGTTTCTGTATTTTTAGCCGCCGTTGAAGCATCGGAGCCGGTAAGTTTAAATAACGAAGTTAGATAGCTTTTATAAGCATCCTGAACAGTTTTGGTTTCTTTATCATTTTTGAAATAATAGTCTCTGTCAGGAAGCCCAAGCCCTCTCTGTGTAAGCCAGGCAATATTCATCGCACTGTTTTTCTGGTCAGCATACACCATAAAACCAATGAGGCTTTCTGTACCGTTCTTTTCTTCTTCAGCGACAAACTTCATAAGTTCCGGTACGGATTTGATGGCATCTATTTTTACCAGCAATGGTTTCATCGGCTCAATCCCACGTTTGTTGATGGTCACCGAATCCATTCCGAAGCATAAAAATCACCTACCTTTTGCTGAATACTTCCGGTTTTCCCCTGATTTTTTGCTGCATCTTCCAGAACAGTTCTTATTCTTTTCTTTGTTGAATCTACAATATCATAAAACCCACCGATATAAGACTGATCACCAGGGATTTTCGCCGTTTTCATCCAGTTTCCAACGGCATATTCATAGAAGTCATCGCCCGGTTTTACCGATTGATTCATGTATTTCGTCTCGATATAATGCTCACGGGAGGCCTCTGTTTTATCTTGTTTACAGGAAATAAAGCAACAGGTCGCAATTCCCAATGTTGCCATTGTCAGATTTCTTATTTTCATACGTCTGGTTAATAAAGTTTTATAAATAGTATTTCGTAAATTCTCTAAGCTGTCAAAGTTTTCAAAATTGTTATAATTTTTCTAACAGCTAAGGTATTTTCAAATTTATCAAAATATTACATATAAAATAGATAAAACAATAAGATCAGGCAGATCATAATTAAAAACAGAAGTTGTTTCAACCGTTTTCCAGAGAAAATACCTATTTATTACTCAGATAATTTCATGAAGATAAAGAACTGCCTAACAAATTAAAAGCAGTCTGTATTCCCCTTCATTTTCTACAGGCGCCCGGTGTACACAAGGTAATGACGGCTGTTCCGGATGATCTACCGCCAACCGCCATAGATGGCCTGAGCCTAAATTGACAGGTTGGGAATCGGGATTCGCCTGATAATGCAGATCAAAATAATTTTCCTTCAGGAATGCTTCAAACTCACTTTCCGGTCCATCATGAAGCATTTTCAGCTTTTCCCGGATCTCAGGAATTAAGATTTTCTGTACAGTCTGATCATTAGGAATAATATCGCTCGCTGCACCGTGATAAGTGCATAAAAAGTATCTGTGCCTATGGGTGAACGGTCTACATGATAGGAGTACACATCTGTTGAGATGAAATCAAATTCATCATCCCGTTCATAGCATTTAAGCAGATTAAGAGAAGGCTGTGCTCTCGAAATCAGTCAGTAATTGAAGATCATTTAAGATAATTTCCCTTGCGGCGTTTCCGTTTTCCGATAACTGTAATGCTAAAAGATCTTCCCGGGAAATTTCTGTAATATTCTCATCCAACTGAAGTTTCGACACGATTTCTTTAAAGTCTCCATCCAGATTCCTGTACCAGCAGGCAGCATTCATCATCCCCTGGAAATGGGTATTCACAAGTTCAGAGAAAGTAGAAACTACTTTTACCTGATGGCTGTCAGAAAATGTATCGCTCATAAGGGTAATGTATCCGGATAGTTTAATATCTGCAAAAATAGTGAACAATCGGATAAATACAGGATTAAAATCATTTTCAAAAAGGTTTACTAAAATACAATACATCAATTGTTTCTTCAAAATATAAAAAAACAGCGCTCCCCGAAGAGAACACTGCACATATAATAAAGGTTATTAGTTTCAATTCTGTTCAGATCTTTATTTCTTCAGTATCTTTTCCGTTACTGTTGAAGATCTGGTTTTAAGTTTTATATAATACACGCCTGTCTGAAGAGATGATAATACAACCTGCTCATGCATCATGCTTAAAACTCCCTGCTTAACCAGCTGCCCTGTTGCACCGTAGATCTCATAAGAAACCAACGGTTCTTTACTGCGTATATGAAGAACATCCTGTACAGGATTAGGGAATAGCTGTATTCCGGCCTGAGCAGAGGTTTCTTCTACAGACATCTGGCCGCATGCCGATTGAGCATATTTTGTGAAAAAGACTGGGATTTATCTCCTATTACATTTACAGGCATCGTATTGACTCCATCATTAGGATCAGTAAATAACTGAGCATGAAAAACCCCTCCCAGAATATAGTTGCCATCATGGTCTACTGCAATAGCCGTAAACTCATCCTGAGAATTATAACTGCTGTAAATTTCCGCTGCACCGATCACAGTACCTGTGTTTTTATTGAAACGGACCAATAAAGGATCTGCCAGATCTCCGTTGGGACGTGTCATGGCATGGCTTCCCAGATATCATTCCAGCTTCCTTTGGCAAACGCCAGCTCATTTCCGTTAAGGGCCAATACTCCTTTTACGGTACGATAGGCTCCGTATGTGGTAATTCCGTCAGCAATCTTAGCCCACTGCACCGCTCCGTCTGCATTAAGACGCATCACGAAAGGCACCTGGCCTGTATAGTTAGGCAAAGGAAAAGTATAGTTTCCGAAAGTTCCCGCAGCTGTTCCGGCAAAATAACGTCCGGAAATAAATATATCTGAAGACTCCGAATCTTTGATAAGAGAATGAATTTCATTATCCACAATTCCCGGTACATAGCCATCCAGCTCCCTGCGCCACAATTCTGCGCCGGTTGTTCCATCAAATGCCAGTAAGTATCCGTCTTTTGTAAACGGAATATTATTGTAGGAAAACGCTTCATAATCAGTACTGGATTCGCCATACATTCTTCTTCCCGCCAGGTAATAACGGTTCAGACTTTCATCATAAAGTAAATTTACTTTTCCGTCATCTCCCCTGTGCTTACTCCTCCTGTAATAGGAAGGGCCAATGGGGTCCCGGGAATCATATTTCCATTATTATAACTGAACTTTACCAGATAATATTTATAGGTTGACGTATAGGTTGAAGGAACAGTAATCATTCCATCCAAATGAGTACCTGCTCTAAATCCCATAACCGCATGAATATTTTTGGAAGAATCCATATACATCATCTGAACATCACACTGTCTGCTTAAAAATTAACATCTCCCTGTAAGGATTTGCTCCATGCCAGATTACCGTCAGATGTATTATATTTCAACAAATAAGCAGATTTATACCCCGGATCTACCGTATCCACATCCACATACGTAAAAGGAGGAATGGTATGGGTATCATCAAAATGTATAGGCACAGCATTAGGATCAGTAGCTTCCGCCTGACTATAAAGAGTGGCCATCACATACAATCCACCGTTATTATCCAGCTCAATATGCCATGCATTTTCACCCAATCCGGACCCTCCTATAGTTCTTGTCCATCTTATATTCCCCTGGCAGTCCGTAGAAAAAGAAAGAGATCACGAAGCCCGTAGTTTGTAACAGATGTGCCGTTCAGATTCTGATCCTGGCTCCATACCGTTGTCAGATAATAAGTATTGTTATTGTTATCCACAGCAATATCCCGGATCGATTCATCATACTGAATATGAAATCCCGGATCGGCAGAACCATTGGCTCCACCTACCTGCTTTGCCCACTGCCACTGGTACGTTTGGCCGAAAGATAATAAAGGAAGTAGTAGAAGTAATTTCCAGATTTTGTTTTTTAATTGTATCATAAAATTCATTTATTTTTCACATATTATAAAAAACAGTGTCCTCCGAAGAGAACACTGATTTATACATTACTAATTTTTAATTAGTTTGCCCTGCATCGAGGTATCTCCCGTCTGTACAATGACAATGTAAACACCTTGCAGCCAGCCTGAAATTTCTACATCCACTTCTCGGAAGATGCTTTCAGTTCTTTACGGAATTTGACATTGCCCATGGCATCAAAAACAGTAACTTGTTTAGCCTGCAGTTTTTCACTGCCTGTGTTATACGAGATTTTCACTCTTTCCTTCGCAGGATTTGGTATCATTTTCAGAGAAGAATCAGAAGTTACTTTTAATGTTCTCTCTGTTGCTTTACCGGCTTGTCCATCTACTTTTACAGCGAACTTACATTCTCCGTTGATGAATAAGATCTCATCCCAACCGGAGTAGTTAACATTCGGATAGAAAGTCAGCGGATTGGCATTCATATCATATGAGCCTCCTGCCGGAATAGTAATCATAGATGGCAGATAGCTACCAACCCCATTACCACTTGATATGGTAAGCGTTACCGCCTGTCCTGAACTATTATAAATCACACCGTAAACGTTGAAGTGATCTCCATCCCATTTCATGTAAAGGTCACCCTCCATTCTGCATTCTGTAGATACACCACATTCTTTACCAGGGAAATAGTTCAATGGTCCTGAAGTATACTGACATCCGAAATGATCGATCTGTAAATTGTAAGTTCCTGCAGAACCAAGATAATACGGATTGATAAAGGTATTATTTCCACCCTGAACATTGCTTCCGAAGTACTGCCATTCATGGTGATCAAAAATTCCTTTTGGCCCTATTACATAACTCTTTCTGTAGCATTCATCATAGCAGCCTGTAGGGAATACCCACATCAGACTTTCAAGACTCAATGGTACCTGTGTATTGCCTACCACCTTGCATCCGCTTGGTGCAGTATACGTTACCTGATAAGCACCTCCTTCATTCACGGTGATGCTCTGGCCAACCATTCCGTTGCTCCAGTTATAATCTCCTGCGCCGCCTGAAGCCGTTAATTTCACTCTATAAGGCTGACAGCTTTGTAAAGTATAAGTAATAGACACTGCCGGTGGCGGGCTGCTCACTGTAACGGTAAAGTTTTTAGTGCTCATACATCCCGATGTTCCCGGAGTACGTACTTCCAGAGTATACACGTAAGTTCCTGCAGCTAATGCTCCTGTATTATAGACGATCGGAGCAGCAGCAGAAGACCATGGTATCACTACTGAACCTCCTTTTTTCCACTGATATTCAAGAGTGTTATCCGTCACAATACCATTCAGGGTTGTTGATGATCCGGCACAGATATTCGCTTTACCTGAAATATTCACATATGGAAGGTTTTTCAGAGTTACCGGTACCAGTTTAGAGCTCATTACTTCCGTTCTGCAATTGTCTGCCGAAATCAATATCGGCCAGTAGTTTCCGGACTGGGTCGGAATAAAAGTCGCAGAATTTGGAGCACCTGCTACCTGCTGTGAACCATTCATCCAGATATAGCCTGACGGAGCAGCTCCTGAAGGTACAAATGTAATTGCCGGGCTACTTCCGACACAAGCTACAACAGACAGAGGATTAATACTTCCGTTCAAGTTAGCTGCTACTACATTAATAGGTGCATTGGCAGACTCAAAAACACATCCCTGAGGAGTTTTGATTCTTAATTTTATATTGGTAGGGCCACTTGTATTAATAGCAATAGCAGTGGTAGGGCCTGAAGCTATTATAGAAGTATTGGAGAACAGCCATGTATAGGTATTCGCAGGATTATATCCGACAGGAGTCAGATTAATAACTTCTCCTACACATACTTTAGAAGGACTTGTAAAGCTTAGGCTTGGAACCGGCGGTATCGTAATAGTCTTCGTCATACTGCATGACGGGAATCCAGCAGCCACCATGGTCATAGTGAAAGTATAGGTACCCGGTGCAAGATTAGTATAAGTAGCTGTTTGCCCGTACTGATCAGGCTGTCCGCCTCCGCTGAACGTATATGATATCGCTGAAGTGATATTGAATATTGTAGAAGTATTGTGCAGTTTTAGCGTATAGCCGTTACTGCCGTTACATACCAGACTTTCGTTAAATTTAGCTTCATACTTTTTCTGTACTTCCACAGCTTTGGTATACCAGCATGAACCGAATCTTATCCTTACAAAAACGATATGAGCAGCCGGCATAGTGGTTTTATACACTGGGAGAGACGTTCCCTGACCTGAATCCAAGGTCAGAATAGGATCTGATTCCCATATAATCTCATCCGCAGTTCCTATGTAAGACAGATTGGTTACGGTAATTTTGTTACATTCTACCCATTTTGGTGTAAAGCTGATCTGAGGATCTGTTCCTGTACAGCCACTGCCGGTAGAGCAGGACTGTCTCACTCTTACCTCCTGGGAATACACTACACAGGTATTGATATCTGTAGCCTGAACCATATAGGTTCCAATGGCATTAGGCCCTGAAATCGTATACGAATTGCTGGTAGCCCCTGGAATTTGTACTCCGTTTCTATACCATTGCCATGAATTAATCCCCGTAAGCCCTGTAGAACTGTTGGCAGTAAGAGTATGGGGTTCATGGTAGCAGGATCGCAAACCACTATATTATATACCGGTGAAATCGTAATGATCGTTTCAGGCAGTACTATAAAGCTGGCTGATGCTGTAGGGGTATAATTACATCCGTTCGTTCCTGCATACGTAACGATAACCGTCTGAGAAATATTTCCTCCGGTATTATTCTGAATATAACTGTTATTCGGGAAGGTATAACTTCCGGAAATATTAAATACAGCCGAATGGGTTGTTCCGTTGGCAAAAGTGAAAGTTACACTGCTTGCAGACGTAATTGTTCCTGATCAACCGTAAAGGTAAGAGGTGAACCTAAACATATTTTTCCAACATTCATAAATTTAACTACCGGAAGCGGTTGTAAAGCGATTGGAATTTCGATTGTTTTTACCGTTCCGCATTTCGTTATTTTTAATTTAAGAGTTGAAGTGCTGGTGGTGGTAATTTCGTTGAAATTTACAGTAATATTAGCTGTTCCCTGCCCTGCTACGATACTTCCGAAATTAGAACTTCCAAAGCTCCATTCCATTGAATCAGGAGTAATTCCGTTCAGATTTGCACTGAAGGTCTTTGTACTGCTCGGGCAGAAAGGCCCCGGATTAGGATTAATGGTAATTGTATTAAGATCAAGCGGTACTACAGTCCTGGAAATAGGAGTTGAAAGACATCCTACCGGACTACTCGTCAATTTGTTACGTACCGATATTACATATTGTGAAGCACTGGCATTAAATATGATGGTCACAGAAGCTCCTGAGTTGCTTCCTGGATCGTTCCGTTGGTTACTTCCCATACAGGTACCACTCCCGGATCAACCGAATTAAGCTTAAAAATATAAGGCTTACCCGGACATACTTTTTCTTCCCCAACAATTGGCCCTGTAGGCGGTTGTGGATTTGGTAATACTTTAACCTGAATCGGGTTGCTTTCACAGGCTCCACCCACTTTTGTTGCTGTAACGGTATAAGAACCTGCTGTTGCAAAATTATAACTAAATGTTCCTGTAGTAGGAGATGTGTATACAGAGTTTCCTGTAACCACCTTCCATGTAACCGGTACATTAGGATTAGCATTAAATGACTGGGATGTACCTACACAGATTTCATCCGCTCCTCCACTGATCAGTACAGGTGCTTCTACTACAATATTAATATAAGTTTGTCCGCTGCATGACAATAATGTATTGAAATAGTCTGCAGTAAGCGTATAGGTTCCAGGCTGGTTGGCCGTAAAAAGAACTTCATTTCTTTGCTGATTATAGTCCAGTATAGCCGTTCCCGGTCCGGAAACATTCCATTTCACACTGGTAGTAGGCCATTGAGGAAGTCCGTAGATATACTGTTTACCCGTACATACAATCGGCTCTCCTTTGATTTTACCTTTCTTTAAAATCACAGGGATCTTAATCGTTGTCCATTCAGGACAGCCACATTCAGACTGATACATTACGTAGCCAAAGCCATCTGCCGGATCTACATTATCCCACACTACTTCAATCTCACTTCCATTATTGTTGACAATGGTTCCGCCAATCACTTTCCATTTTCCCGGACATCCGTCCTGTACATTGTACTTCTCAACGCTTCCTTCACATACTACTGAAGCACAGTTGATCTGTACAGGAGTAGATTTGAGTACCTCAACCGGCATCTTAACGCTGCTTGAACAGCCGCATTTATTAGTTACCGTTAATCTTACCGTATAATTTCCCGGATTGACATAAGCATGAGACGGCTCAAAAGCTGTAGAGGTTGTACCATCCCCAAAGTCCCAGAAATAATTAATAATTTCAGTACCGCCATTCTGATAAGAAAGATTTTCAAAATAGATTGTTGTATTCCGGCATACTGTAGACTTCAGGTTTTTCATTTCAAACTTGGCCACCGGGCTGTTGATTTTTTCGATACAGATGTTCTGATTTTCAACAGTTCCGTCTGTATACGTAATCGTTGCCTGTACAGCGCCACTGCCAGCAGCGCCCCAATTTACCACAGCCTGGGTATTTCCGGTACCGGAAACCGTTGAGTTTCCTCCTGAGATATTCCATTGTACATACGAGATATTCTGGCCACTTACAATATAGGTAACCGTACTGCCTTCGCATACCCTGAGACACTGTGATGAATTGATAAAGGAAAAGGTAGTACCGTTGTCGTCATTACCTCCTTTTTCTCCCCGGTATTCCTGGCATCCTACCTGGGAATTCCATGTAATTCGAGCTGATTGTGCTTGTAGTGCCCATGGTACTAAAAGCCAACATAGTAGTAGCCATCTGAAGATGTGCTGCCTACTGAAATAGGTGTTGTTTTTCATAGTTATTAAAAAAGTGTTATTAATTTTAACCCAAATTAATAAAAAAATAACACAAAAATCATTTAACTGTGAAAAATATTACGAATTTACAAACTGAAGCTCAATAATTTAAATAAATATAATACCATATTTTATTTCACTTGCATTATAGTTAATAACAGAAATCAGCGTTTAATTCAGGCAACAACATTATTTTTTAATATATAATTCACTTTTATGATTTTAAATTAAAACATAAACCAAAATCATATTTTTATTTAATATATTTCTAAATAATTAACGAAATGTAAAATATTTTAATTAAATAACCAATAAAGCAATATATCATAACCCGGTTTGAGTTATCAGAGAGAATAATTTAAAATTCAGCATGTACAAAAACAGATATTTTGAGGAAGAATTGTCTGCCGAAAGCGAAATACTTATCTTTGTTTTCTATGGCTTATCCAAACATTGATCAGAAAACCTTCCCTATGAAAAAAAAACAGCTTTTTATTTTCCGCAAAAGGAATTGTTCTTGCAGCTTTTCTCTCCTTACATACAACCACTTATGCTCAGAAAACGAGTGAAATTTCAACGATTTCTGAAAAAACATTAAACAGTATCCTGGAAAAAACAGAACCTATTACACCCAGGAAAAGTAGCAGATTATATTCCCGAACTTGGGAAAATGGATGCCAAAGCTATTGCTTTTTCAGTGGTGGATAAGAACGGTAAAATATTCAATACCGGCGATGTAAATAAAAAATTCACCATGCAGAGTATCTCCAAGATCATCGCTTTAATGGTAGCGGTGAACGAAAAAGGAGAAGCCAATGTGTTTGATAAGATGGGTTACTTCGGATCAGACAGGCCTTTCAATCATTTTTCCAATCTTGAGACCACAGGCAAGCCGCTTAACCCGATGATGAACGCCGGTGCGATCCTTACCACTTCCTTGATTTCCGGAGAAGGTGAAAAGCCATTCCTTAAAGTTCTGGACATGGTAAGATATATTACCAAAAACCCAACCATTGAGTACAGCAAATCAGTCTATGAATCTGAAAAATCTACCGGACACCGTAACCGGGGTATGTTTTATATTATGAAAAACAGCGGATTGATCACAGGAAATGAAGATCAGCTGGATAATTATTTCAAACAATGTTCTATAGAACTTACTGCTGAAGACCTGGCAAAAATCGGATATTTCTTTGCCAATCAGTGCGTTCGTTTTGATGGAGATTCCCAATATAAAAATGCCGAAGTTGCCAGACTGATAGAATCTCAAATGCTGACTGCCGGAATGTATGAATTCAGCGGTGAATATTCCAGAATGGTAGGATTACCGAGTAAATCCGGAGTTGGAGGTGGAATTACCGTAAGCGTTCCGGGGAAAATGGGTATCGGGGTATTCAGTCCGGCTTTAGACCAACATGGGAATTCACTGGCGGGTTATCACATGATCCTGGATCTGGTAAAACAATATAATCTGAGTATTTTCTAAAAAGATCACCTCTCAAAAAAAAAGCTCCGAAAATATAGTATTTCGGAGCTTTTTTTATATTTACTATCTCCACGTTAACAGCTATGAAATGCTCCAATATAAAATCATCTTCCAATAAATTACAGACTGGTAAGTAAAGAATAAGATTAACAAATTGAAAATTTTATTCTGCAATTTTGGTTTCTGAATTTATAGGGTAATATTTTAAAGTATTGCGGAAATTTAAAAGGAAAACGGCATAAAATAAAATTATAATAACAACAAATCATAAAATGATATGTATAAAACAATTTTTTTATTGCTGTTAAAATTATCAATTTCTTAACCTACCTGTGCAAATAATTCACAAAAAGCATTTCTCTATCATCTTTGTATAGTATTACAATTCAGCTCCATGTGAAATAAATTGGGATTTTTATGATTTTCGCAAGACCTGTCCAGCTAGGTTTAGCGCCTATATCTGCATATTATTTTTTTGTAATATTAAAAAAACAAATCTCTTCTTTTTGAAATATTTTATTTTTTATTTCTATCTTTGCTTAACATTTCTTTAACTATAATTCTTTATAATTATAGTTACTTAGATTGTGCCGCCTTGTTTATAATGAATAAGAAAATAAACCGTATACTTTAATAGCGTTTGAATAATCAACATTTATTTGTTAAAAATTATTACTAAATTGCATTTATGATTAAACATATATCATAATTTTATTATTTTTATTCACTCATAATAAAAAAACACTTGATATCCCTGTAGGATTAGAGTTTTATTATGAAACCAGATATTATTTTCAATACTATAGATGAGATGAAAAACTTGACCAACGCCAGGCCGAAGCCTTATGAAGAGCTGAATACCAAACTTACCCCAGAAGATTTCCGGGTTGATAGTACTTTATTGAAAAATAATTACCAAAAAGACTTTATAATTAAAGATATAACAAGAACCAATTTTATTCGTTCATAGCAGGCATCAGCTCTATCTATCAAAGAGTTGCTGTTTGTGGTGAAATTTTTACTAACATATCAACGCCATGAAAAACTTAACCATTATTGGACTAACGCCTTTTGAAAGGCCGGATGTCAATCTTATGCCTAAAATGCATCAGGCGGGTATATTTCCTGTTTTAAGCTTAGGGCATGAATTGTCAACTGCCAGGGAAGCTTTGAGCCTCCTTGACCAATCTGATATACCTTCGTATGGTATTCACATTTCTAACGAGATTTTTTTGGCACTTCAATTTCCCGAGAAAGTGACATTTGCCATCCTGCCGTCCGGAATGTCAATCAAACAGAACTCAAACCTGGATATAATCTGTCAGGTAACCAGTTTAGAGGAAGCAAAACAAGCGGAACAATCAGGAGCAAAAGGAATTATTATTAAAGGAAATGAAGCGGGAGGCCAAATCGGTTACGAATCTACATTCGTATTGTTCCAACGTATTATCAATGAAATCAAAAGCATTCCGGTTTGGGTACAGGGGGAATAGGACTCCATACTGCCGCAGCCGTGAAAGCTTTGGGAGCAGCAGGTATTGTACTGGACAGTCAATTGGCTTTATTCCCTGAAAGTTCTGTTCCAAAGGACATCAAGGATTTGTGTTCAAAACTCAACGGAACTGAAACTAAAATCATTGCCAACCACCGTGTATTGGTAAGACCCAATTCACCTTCATTACCGGATGATATTACTGCTGAAGATCTTAAAGAGTATTTTACAGATCTGGATATCAGCAAGAGCTACATCCCAATGGGTCAGGATATTTCCTGGCAACAGACCTGTATGAAGAGTTCAGAACCCTGAAAAAGCTTGCATTTGGGCTTAAAGAAGCCATGCATGGGCATCTGAAACAGGCAAAAGTCCTTCAGGTGATCAATCAGAACAATCCATTGGCACAGGAACTTGGATTAAAGTATCCCATTGCACAAGGGCCGATGACCCGTGTAAGTGATGTTCCCGGATTTGCCAATGCGGTTGCAGAAGCCGGAGCTTTACCTTTTGTTGCTTTATCTTTATTAAAAGGAAACTCAGCCAAATCTTTGGTAATGGAAACCAAAGAACTGGCAGGTCATAAAACATGGGGCGTCGGTATTTTAGGATTTGCTCCTCAGGAATTAAGAGACGAACAAACCTCTTATATTCTGGAAGTAAAACCGCCTGTAGTATTGATTGCAGGAGGAAGACCCGCACAAGCAAAAATATTTGAAAAAGCAGGAATAAAGACGTTCCTGCATGTTCCGTCTCCGGCTCTGCTGGATATTTTCCTTAAAGAAGGAGCTAAGAACTTTATTTTCGAAGGCCGTGAATGTGGTGGCCACGTTGGTCCATTATCCAGCATGGTTCTTTGGGAAAACAAATTGAACGTATATTAAAAGAAGACCATCCGGAAAATATCAGTGTATTTTTCGCAGGTGGAATCCATAATGATTTCTCAACAGCATTCATTTCTATTATGGCAGCTCCATTAGCTGCCAGAGGAGTAAAAGTGGGTGTTTTGATGGGAACCGCTTATCTGTATACTCAGGAAGCTGTACAAACAGGAGCTATTCAGGAAGAGTTCCAGCTACAGGCGATGCAGGCTAAGGACACTGTTTTATTAGAGACAGCTCCAGGCCATGAAACCCGCTGTTTAAATACAGCATTTGCGAACCACTTCAATACTGAGAAAGCTAAACTTTTAGCTTCCGGAACAGATAAAAAGAAGTTTGGGAAAAACTGGAAAAGCTTAACGTAGGCCGTTTAAGAATTGCTGCTAAAGGAATTGAACGCCAAGGAGATCAACTGGTGAATATTCCTAAAGATGATCAGCTTGACCTTGGAATGTACATGATCGGGCAGATTGCCACCATGCACAACAAAGTGCTTACCCTTGAAGAGCTTCACCAAAACGTTAGTATCAACAATTACGAATATATCCAAAACGCTGAATTACCAGAATTACCAACATCCAGCGAAAAGCCATTAGACATTGCTATCGTAGGAATGGAATGTATTTTCCCGGGCGCCAAAAATCTGGATGAATTCTGGAGAAATATTATCTTAGGAAAAGACAGTGTTACTGAAGTTCCGGATGAGAGATGGAATAAAGAGCTTTATTATAAGCCGGATTCAGATGAAGCAGATGTATCTCACTCAAAATGGGGTGGTTTCATTCCAAAATTGATTTTGATCCATTGGCATTCGGTATTCCGCCACAATCTCTTGCCGCTATTGAGCCTACACAATTGCTTACTTTATTGGTAGCAAAACGTGCGATGGAAGATGCAGGATATGGCGAAAAACATATCAATAGAGAAAACATCTCTGTTATTATCGGAGCTGAAGGCGGTAACGACCTTGCTAACAGCTATAGTTTCAGAGGATATTACAAGCAGGTCTTCGGTGAGCTTCACGAAGAAGTGAAAGAAGCGTTTCCACATACTACTGAGGATTCTTTCCTGGTATTTTGGCCAATGTGATCGCAGGTAGGATTACGAACCGTCTGGATTTAGGGGAAGAAACTTTACTGTAGATGCAGCTTGTGCATCATCTTTAGCTGCCTTAGATTTAGCTTGCCAGGAACTTGTATTAGGAAAATCTGACATGGTTCTTGCCGGAGGTGCAGATTTACACAACGGGATCAATGATTACCTGATGTTCTCCAGTACCCATGCTCTTTCCAGAAAAGGAAGATGTGCCACTTTTGACAGTGAAGCAGACGGAATTGCCCTTGGAGAAGGAATTGCGATCCTTGTTCTGAAAAGATACGAAGACGCAATCAACGATGGTGACCGTATTTACTCTGTAATCAAAGGAGTTGGCGGATCCAGTGACGGAAAAGCCCTTGGATTGACTGCTCCTAGAAAAGTAGGTCAGGTAAGGGCATTAGAACGTGCCTATACTCAGGCAGGAATCAGTGCTGCAGCTGTGGGATTGGTAGAAGCTCATGGTACCGGAACTGTTGTTGGAGACAAAACAGAATTAAGTGCCTTGACTAACCTATTCAGCCGTTCAGGTGCATTACCGGGACAGACTCATTTAGGCTCTGTGAAAACTCAGATCGGACATACTAAATGTGCCGCAGGTTTAGCAGGTTTAATCAAAGCCTCTCTTGCTGTTTACCATGGTGTAAAACCTCCTACCCTTCACCTTAAGAATCCGAACGCTTATTATAACGCACAAACCAGCCCATTCTCTTTCCATGCTGAAACAGGATTATGGACAGAGAAAAACAGGTATGCAGGGATCAGTGCTTTCGGATTTGGAGGAACCAATTTCCACACAGTCATTGCTAACCATCCGAAAAAGATGACTCAATTGCGATGCAGTCCTGGCCTTCAGAATTATTCGTGTTCCGTGGAAATACTTATGAAGAAGCAAAAGGACAATCAAGCCAGATCAAAACATTATTGGAAATCAACGATGAGATTCCATTAAAAGATATTGCTTACAGTTTAAGCATCAGTTCAGAAAAACCAATTCAGTTCAGTATTGTAGCTGATACTGCTGTAGATCTGATGATGAAGATTGAATTAGTATTGCTAGGGATAGAGACTAAAGATACTTTCACTGTCAGTAAAAAGAAGGTAAGGTAGCCTTTACATTCCCTGGACAAGGAAGTCAGAGAATCAATATGGCTCGTGATCTATTCGTAGTTTTCCCGGCTATGCGTCAGATTATCGACAATTATCCTGAGCTAGAAAAAGTGGTTTTCCTTCTACAACATTCAATGAAGCGGATTTAAAGCAACAGAAAGAAACCATTAAAGATACCCGTTTAGCACAACCGCTTTTAGGAATTGTTGATCTTGCATTAGCTAAATTCTTAGAATCATTAGGAATTATTCCTGATATGCTGGCAGGTCACAGCTATGGTGAATTACCGGCTTTATGTTTCTCAGGTGTATTTCCAGAAGATCAATTGGTTGATTTAAGTATCCAGAGAGCTCAATCTATCCTAAACTCAGTAGAAGGTGGTGATCCGGGTTCTATGTTAGCTGCAAGTGCTACTCACGAACGTTTACAACCGATTATTGCTAAGGTGGAAGGATGCTATCCGGTTAACTTCAACGCACCTACCCAATGTGTTATCGCTGGAAGTACGGAAGCTATCAATAAATTACTGGAAGTTCTTAAACAGGAAGGTATTTCTGCCAAAAAACTAGAAGTGGCATGTGCATTCCACAGCCCATTATTGGCAAAATCTAAAGGTTTATATGCTGATGTATTAAAAGACGTTCCTTTCCAGGAAATGCAGATCCCTGTATGGTCTAATACAACAGCAAACGTATACCCTTCGAATCCTTCAGATATCAAAGAAAGATTAACTGATCACTTGGTACAGCCTGTGAGATTCGTAGAGCAGATGCAAGCGATGTATAACGATGGAGCTAGAATCTTCATCGAGGTAGGACCAGGAAAAGTCCTTACAGGATTGGCAAAATCATGTCTTGAAAAAGACCAGTTGACTTTATATGTTGAAGACAGCAGCCGTAATAAATTCACTCATTTATTGTGCATGTTAGCTCAGTATTTAGGAACAGGCCGCAGCTTTAATATTGAGAAACTTTTTGATGGCCGTTTTGTTCAGCTTGTTGATATTAATCAGCCTGAATTGTACAAGAAAAGCCCTGCCATCTGGCGTGTTAACGGACAAGCTGCACATCCGACAACAGGTTCATTACCTGCTAATGGTGCACTCCCTATTATAAATCCTATTCCCATGAACAATTTTACCAATCATAATACGCAAGCTCCTGCACCGGAAGGCCTATCTACGGCGGAACGTATGCTGCAGGAATATTTGAACAGCATGAAATTAATGATACAGGCACAACGTGATGTGATGCTTTCCTTTATGGGACAGAATCCTCAGGTGAACCCGATGCCTGTTTACAATACTCCAATGCCGGCACCTGCCCCTGAACGTACCATTCCGGTACAAGCAGTTCAGCAGGAAAGAACTGTGGCAGTGGCTGCTACTGCCGTTGCTGTAAAAGCTGCTCCTACAAGAGATATCAAAGCTTTATTGCTACAGGTTGTAAGTGATAAAACTGGGTATCCGCAAGAAATGCTGGGTATGGAAATGGACCTTGAAGCTGACTTGAGTATCGACTCCATCAAAAGAGTAGAAATCATCGGAACACTTCGCAGCGAATTAGGCACACTAGCCAATGGTAATACCAATGAAGATATGGTGATGGAACAATTGGCGGCTATCAAAACGTTAAGCGGATTAGTTTCATGGCTTACTGAATTCTCTGGGACTGAAGCTACAACCGCTCCTGAAAAAAACGGAACAGCTGCTGAAACAACTTCAACGCCACAGGCTAAGTCTGCTTTATCATTAGAAGACCTTCAAAACGGTATTTTAAATATTGTAAGTGAGAAAACAGGGTATCCGAAAGAAATGCTAGGATTAGACTTAGATTTAGAAGCAGACCTTAGTATTGATTCCATCAAACGTATGGAGATCATTGCAGATCTTAAAAACAAGATCGGTTTCGGAGAAAATCTTGAGCAGGCCGATGATGTAATGGAGAAATTAGCTGCTATTAAAACCCTTCGTGGATTGGCAAGCTGGATCAGTGAAATGAGCGGTGACACTACTGAAACAAAAACGAAGTAAAGGAAGAAGTAGCTTCTGAACCGACTAACAATGTATTATCACGTCTTCGTTTTGACATCACCCCTACAGATGCTTCTTCAGTACAAAATACAGATGTTTTGCAGGAAAACGTTTCGCCATCACTCAGGATGACAGCAAACAAACCTCAGCCATCAAAACTGAGTTGGAAAAACATGGAGCTATCGTAGAATTGGTAGACACAGACAAAGATCTTTCACATGTTGACGGATTAATCATGCTGGACCTGTTCTCAGCAACAGATAAACCAAGCATCATTGATCACGTTGATTTGATTAAAAACTTGATTTTGATAAAGCAAAATGGGTGTATTTAATCTCTGACATTGCTGCTCATATTCAGGAAGTAACCGATGTAAGTGTTCTACGTCATCACCAAGGGTATCCTGGACTATTCAAAAGCTTAGCTAGAGAATTCGATCATACGACTTGTAGATTCATCAACTTAAGCACTCCTCAGGAAGTAGATCAGATCGCTGACATTACTTTAAAGGAAATCTTAACGAATGATAAACCTGCTGAAGTCATTTATAAAAACGAGCAAAGACATAAAGTAGACATTATCCCTTCCCCATTGTCAACAAGTTTAAATGAAGCTCATATTCAGTTGGATCAAAAATCAGTAGTATTGGTACTTGGTGGTGCACAGGGAATCACTGCAGAGTTAGTGAAACACATGTCTCAGGCTTATCCATGTACTTACATTTTGGTAGGAAGATCAGCAGACCCAAGAAATGAGGCTTCTGCAAAAGAATTCGAAGGCATGAAGACTAAGGAAGAAATCAGAGCTTATTTGATTAAATCCGGAAAATTCACTTCTCCTGCTGAGATTGAAAAAGAAACCACGAAAGTTTATAAAAACAACCAGATCCTACGCACCATCCGTGATATGGAAGCGCTTGGAAATACTATCATCTATCAATCTTTAGATCTTTGTGACGAAGAGGATTAAGCAATTTAATCAGCAGTATTTATGAAAAATACAGCCGTTTAGATGGGGTGATCCACGGAGCAGGTCTTTTAGAAGATAAATTATTCAAACAAAAGACCACCTCTTCTTTTGGACGTGTATTCGATACCAAGGTAAAACCACTTCGTGTATTGGCTGAACAACTTCGTACAGACTGCCAGTTCGTTGTGTTATTCTCAAGTATCGCATCGGTATACGGTAATAAAGGTCAGACAGATTATGCTGCGGCTAACAGTGTACTGGATGATTACGCTAACGCTCTGAATAAAAGACTACAAGGAAAAGTAATCTCCATCAACTGGGGACCTTGGAAAGGAGCAGGAATGGTTTCTTCCACCCTTGAATCTGAATACGAACGTAGAGGTATTTCCATGATCCCATTGGATGAAGGAAAAGAAATCTTCCTTAACGAAATAAAATACGGAACTGAAAGCCAGGTGCTTATCATGTCAGGAAATAATTGGTAACCCTCTGTATACACTAAGCATGAAAAAAACAGATGTTGCTGTAGTTGGACTATCCTGCGTCTTTCCCGGGGCGCAGGATGCCCATACTTTTGGCAGAATATTGTCAATAAAGTAGACTCTACCCAATCCGCTCCGGCAGATAGGATAGATCCGGTGCATTTTAGCGATGCCACCAGCCCTGTCGATCGTTTCTATTGCAAACGAGGCGGGTTTATTCCTGATTATGAATTTAATCCTACCACTTTTGGGATTTTACCCCTTGCGGTGGAAGGAACAGAACCTGATCATTTACTGACCCTTGATTTAGTTCAGAAAGCTTTAGAGGATGCCGGAGTATTTCAAAAGAATACTTCCCTTGAAAAGACCGGAATTGTCATCGGGAAAGGAAATTATACCGGGCCGGGAGCTACCCGTGCCATTGAAATTGTAAGAACCGGAGAGCAGATTTCCTCTTTATTGCAGGAATTACTGCCCCAGGTATCTTCTGCTGATATTGAAAAAGTAAAACATGCTTTTCAGGAACGCAAAGGACGTTTCGCCGCCGATACTGCCATGGGGTTAATTCCTAACCTGGTAGCTTCATTGGTAGCCAACCGCTTTGACCTTGGAGGTGTTGCTTTTACAGTGGATGCCGCTTGTGCCAGTGCTTTAATTGCTGTAGATCATGCTGTACAGGAACTTCAGAGAGGTCGTTCCGATATGATGATCGCCGGAGGAGTTCACACCGGACAGAATGCTGCTTTCTGGAGTATTTTTGCTCAATTGGGAGCCATGTCCCGTCAGGAACAGATCAAACCATTCAGTATAGATGCTGATGGACTACTGATTGGTGAAGGCTGTGGTTTCGTCGTGTTAAAACGACTGGAAGATGCCGTTCGTGATCAGGATAAAATCTACGCAGTCATTAAAGGTGTAGGCGTAAGCAGTGACGGTAATGGAACCAGTGTGATGAGCCCATCTGTAAAAGTCAGCTGAAAGCTTTAGAACAAGCCTGGATCAATGCTGATCTGGATAAAAATAAAGTAGGTTACCTTGAAGCTCATGGCACCGGAACTCCGCTTGGAGACAAGACAGAACTTCAGACCTTAGCACAGTTCTTTGGGAAAGAAGAAGCTGCTCCGGTAGCAGGAATCGGTTCTGTGAAATCTAATATCGGACATGCTATGCCGGCTGCCGGAATCGCAGGATTGATTAAAACCTGCCTTGCTTTACACCACGATACTTTACCACCAACATTGTACTGTGAGAACCCTACTGCAGACATGCAGAACACAAGATTTGAACCTGTGCAAGAAGCTAAAAACTGGTCAAAAACCGGACTACCAAAAGTAGCAGCAGTGAACGCTTTCGGATTTGGTGGAATCAATGCACACGTGGTTCTTGAAGGCTATGATATGCCAAAAAGACAAGGTATTGCTATTGGCAAGACCCACTCATGCAGAATTGGTTTCTGCATTACAAAATAATGATACGACTTTAGGAGAAGGAGATTTCAGAGTAGCGATATTCGATCCGACCCCTGCAAGAGTAGAAAAAGCCCTTAAAATAGTTTCTAAAAACCTGATCTGGAAAAATAAACAGGACATTTGGTACACTTCTACCCCATTATTAAAAGATGGTGGTAAAGTAGCCTTTGTATTCCCTGGTTTGGATGGACTGGCAAAAGGTGAAGTGGAAAGTGTAAGCCGTTATTTCGGATTAACAGCGCCTATAGAAACAGAAGGTGAAGGTCTTTTAACCGATGCTTTAAACATCTTCAACAATTGCAGTATCCTTGACAATTCATTGAAAAAACTGGGCATTATCCCGGATATGAATGCAGGACACAGTTTAGGAGAATGGCTGGCAGGCTATTCATCAGAGTTAGCAGAAGCCAATTCTGTAAAAGCCTTAATCGATGTATTGAATCCGGAAACGTTTGAATTAAAAGATTCCAAGTTCATTGCCATCGGAGCCGGAATTGATGTCGTACAGCCTTTTATTACTGAAATTTCAGACCTGTATATTTCTAACGACAACTGCCCTAATCAGGTAATTCTTTGTGGTAGCAATGCCGCATTGGATGAGTTGGTTCCGCAATTAAAATCAAAACAGATCTTCTATCAGGTACTGCCGTTCCAGTCCGGATTCCACTCTCCTTTTATTGCTGATAAACTGGATGTGATCCTTGCCGGAATGGAAAAAGCACAGTTCCAGAAAACGAAGATTCCGTTATGGTCAGCAACCACTTTAGAACCTTATCCTGCAGATCAGGCAGCGATCAGAAAACTGAGTGCGGAGCATTTGGTAGAGCCTGTTCGTTTCCGTGAACTGACAGATAAACTATACGAAGAAGGCGCCAGAGTATTCATTCAGGTCGGTACCGGTGGTCTGATCGGATTTATTGATGATACCCTGAAAGGAAAAGCATTCAGCACCATTCCTTCCAGTGTTCCTGCCCGTTCTGCATTGGCACAGTTACAACGTGTTGTCGCTTCGTTATTTGTAGAAGGAAAACCATTGCTCTTGACTTTTTAGAGCTTCAACAGCAATCAAAAAAATCATCAGGAAAAGGCATCAAACTGGAATTGGGCTCCCTATTATCCGGAACTTTAAAGAAGTAAAAGCCTTAGCTCAAGCCTTTGAAACACCAAAACAATACACTGCCTCTGCTTCAGCCATGACTGCCAAAAGTGGTCATCCGCTGGTACAGGCATTCCAGGACAATGTTAATGATATGATCCGTATGCAGGAAGAAGTATTGACTTTATTCCAAAACCGTCCGGAGATTACCATTCCACGTCCTGCTCAGGTGGCTCCTGTAGCACAATATGCTGCTCCACAAGCACCGAGAAGTACAACCTTCACAAAAGATCTGTACGTAACACTGGAAAGTCATCCGTACCTGATCGATCACAGCTTATTGAGACAGCCTAAAGGATGGGCTCATGTAGCCGATATGGAACCGGTAATCCCGATGACCATGATCTTTGAACAGCTGGCAGAAATTGCAGAAGCGGAAATCCCAGGAACATTGGTTCATAAAATTATGAATGTAAGTGTATTCCAATGGATGAACGTAGCACAGCCTTTTGAGAAAACCGTGAAAGGACAATGGCGTGGTGAAAACCATGCATATCTGGATATTGAGAACTTCGCCAATGCAGAAGTCACCTTAAAATCAGGTCCTGTTCCTACCCCAACCTTGAATCTTTCCATTGGTGATCTTTTACCGATTGAAAGAACTCCTGAAGAAATCTATGATGCACACATGTTCCATGGCGATCAATACCAGGGAATTACTGAGGTTTCAGCTGTTGGAACTAAAGGAATCATAGGAAAGATCAAAGGAAATGGCGGAAAAGGATCTCTGCTGGACAATGCCGGACAGTTATTCGGACTTTGGCTACAGCTTACGTTAGTGAAAGACCGTATCGCCTTCCCGGTGAAGATCAGAGATATTGAATTCTTCGGAGACATGCACGATCAGGAAGGAATCTTTGAATGCACCTGCATGCAGACTGAGCTTAATGATGAGTTTGCCATTGCTAATATCGTTCTTAAAAGAGACGGAAAAGTATGGTGCGCCATCACAGGCTGGCAGAACAGAAGACTGGAAATTGATGCCGCATTATGGAATGTTTCCATGTCGCCATTGCATAACCGTCTTTCTGAAGAGATTGCTCCTGAAGTATTCTTCTTCCACCAGGCCTATACCAGAGTCGCTTCATGGGATTTTATCCTGAAAAGATATTTCAATCAGACGGAAAAACAGCATCATCAGCAATTATTACCGAACAAGAAGAAAAACTGGATGGTAAGCCGTGTTGCCGTGAAAGATGCCGTGAGAAACCTTCTTCGTCAGGAAAAAAATCATGCCTGCTTCCCGATTACCTTTGAAATCCGTTCCGATGAAGTGGGAAAACCTTACCTCATCAGTGATTTTACAGAAGACATTCATATTTCACTCGCTCACAAAGGAAAAGAAGCTGTGGGGATTGCGAGATATGGAAAATCTGTAGGAATCGATATGGAACTCATGGAAGAACGCAGCGAAGGATTCTATGATCTGGTATTTACAGACCATGAATTAGCCTTATTAAAAGGAAAAGATCAGGCAGAATGGACTACCCGTTTCTGGGTAGCAAAGGAAGCCTACGGAAAATTCTTAGGAACCGGATTGAAAGGAAATCCAAAAGCCTTTGAAGTAGAACAAATAAAAGATGATCACTTGTGGATCAACAATATTGAAATCAAAACTATTAAACATAAAAATTATATTATCGGATGGACACTGTAAACGCAACATTAAAAATGAACCACGAAGAACTTTTTACTTTATTAAAAGGTTTTATTACTGAAGTGATAGGTGCTGAATTTGTAGAGGAGATGGACATTACTCCGGAAAGTTCATTCACCAAAGATCTTGAAATGGACAGCATCGAGATTGTCTCTTTCTCTGAAAAGATCAAGGCGCATTTTGGCGATCAGATCGACTTTACAGGTTGGTTATCTTCTATGGATCTTGACCAGCTTATTAATCTTGACCTTAGTATGATCATCAATTATATCTACGAATGCCAATAATCACTGTCAATAACAGACAAGTTCATATACAGGAACTCAATAAAGGAGCCGAACAAACCGTGGTCTTAATCCACGGTATGTTCAGTAACCTGTCCATTTATTATTTTAATATTGCCCCTGTTTGGCAAAACATTTCCATGTGGTGATGTACGATCTGAAAAGTCACGGTATGAGTGAACGCTTTTTGGATGGGTACGACCTTGAAAACATGTCATCCGATCTGATTGGTTTAATAGATCACCTTCAACTGGAAAAAGTACATCTTGTAGGCTATAGCTTCGGAGGTCTTATTGCTTTAAAAACAGCTTTAAAATACCCAGAACGCGTTAATCAACTGGTGGTGATGGAAGCTCCGGATCCTCAGGACGAAAAAGCCCGTAACATCATTGATGAATACAGCAAGGAATTCCTTGAGCATTATGTAGCCAATTTTACAGATACTACCAAAGTGCAGATGGGCAAAAGACAAATGGAAAAGAACCATCGTATGTATGAGTTTCTGTTTAATCAAACCAGCATCAAAGCAGATATGATTAAGGAAAAACATTTCCTTGGTGAAGCCGATTTCAATGGATTGACAGCTTCCACTTTATTGCTTTACGGTGCTGATTCCAACTGAGACCTACAGGAGAATGGCTGCAGGCTCAAATCGGTTCATCCGAACTTGAATTAATCTCCGGCGATCACAATATTCCGATTCAGGAACCTCAGCTGATTGCAGAGACGATCGCTCAGTTTTTATCTAATATTTTAACGAAGAACCATGGCTAAATTTGCATTTATAGTTCCACCCTTGACAGGACATGTCAACCCTACCCTAAGCATCGGTGCTACTCTGTTGGAAAGAGGGCACGAAGTAGCCTGGATCAGCCTTGACCCTACGTTAGAGGCTAAACTTCCCGAGGGCGGAAAATTATTACTGATCCAATACGATCAGACCGACGCAGAAAAGAAAGAAAGCGAACAGTATCTCGATATTATTTCCAAAAAAGTAGTCTACGGAATCGACAGCGTGAAGTTCCTTTACGAAGAAGTTCTTATTCCACTGAACAGACATTGCTATAATGGAATTGTTGCTTTATTAAAAACATACCAACCCGATCTAATCATCGGTGACCATCAGTTATTTGCCGCTCCGGTAGCTGCCAAAGCATTAGGAATTCCTTGTGCGACTTCCGTTACCGCTCCGGCTGCCATTAAAATCATGAATGAACTGCCTAAAGTTCACGAATGGGAAGTCAATCAGATCATTGATCTCCAGAAAGAGCTAGGTTCCAATGAAGAGCGTTCTCTGGCCACTTCAGATCTTTTAACCCTTGTTTTAACCTCGAAGTATTTCTTTGGGAAATGGAAGATCTGGAACCTCAATACAAATTCACTGGACCCGTTCTTACCGAGCGTCGTATCTCTTGTGAGTTTGATTGGGACAGACTAAAAAGTGCTACCAATAAAAAAATTTTAGTAAGCATCGGAACCACTTTCGATCACGATCATAAAAAGCATTCTTCCAAAAGGTTGTGGATGCTTTCAAAGATGAAGATTTAACCGTTGTTGTAGTTTCTGATCCACAGCTTTTCGAGCAATGGCCGGATAACTTTATGGTGTATCAACAGGTTCCTCAATTGGATCTGTTACCTCATCTTGACGGTGGTTTGTCATGGCGGTCACAATACCGTTTCTGAAACCTTATCCAACGGAATTCCTTTAGTCGTGATTCCTATTGCGTATGACCAGTCTCACGTTGCAGGACGTGTGGTGCGTACGGAAGCAGGGGAAAGACTTAATTTCAACAGATTTAAAGCCAATCATCTGAGAGAGGCAGTACAACAAATTTTAAATAACCCGAGCTATCGTGAGGCAGCTCAAAAAGTAGGACAATCTTTTATGGAAGCAGGAGGATCATCTACAGCCGCTAATTTATTGGAAGAAGCCATCACAAGGGCTTCAAAACCAGAAAAACCATCTAAATTTTTATTCGTTGTTCCGCCGTTTTTCGGACATGTGAGCCCTACATTAAGCGTGGGTGCCAGTCTGATTACCCGTGGCCATGAAGTAAAATGGTTCGGAATTACGCCTTTAGACAGCAAACATATTCCGGAAGGAGGTTCTTATTTTTACCTGAAGAAGATCTTATTCCATATCAGGAAGAAATTGCCCGTATTTTAAAAAGGCAGGATGACGGACCAGCGTGTTCAGGTCCTGAAGTGATGAAATTAGCACTGGAAGAAACGTATGTTCCTTTCGCCAAAATGATGATGCCTGGATTAACCCGATTAACGGAAAGCTGGATGCCTGATGTAATCGTGAATGACTGTATCACTTTCGGAGGTGCGCTTTTCGCTCACAAACATAATATTCCTTGCGTAACTACTACACCTGTTCCACCGGACGTGATGGGAGATACTGAAAAAGTGCCCCTAAAATCTGGGAATGGCAGCAAAACCTCATCAAAGACCTGCAAAAAGAAGTAGGCATTCATGAGGAAGGTATTTACATCCATTCGCATAAACTGAATATGGTCTTTACGTCACAAGCCTTTGCCGGTTTTGATACGGTACCATCGCATATGAAATTTGTAGGTCCTGTAAAAGGTCGTCCGAACGATGCTCCTTTTGACTGGGATAAATTAAATGCTTCTACCACTCCAAAGATCTTCGTATCGCTGGGAACTTTGTTGGTAGACATCAGAAAAGCTTTCTTTGAAAAGATTATTGCAGCATTTAAAGATCAGCCGGTAACGGTGATTGCCGCTACTCCACCGGAAATTTTTGAAGAATGGCCGGAGAACTTTATCGTGAACAGCTTCGTCCCTCAATCTGCAGTGATGCAAAGAATGGATATGGTCATTTGCCACGGTGGTTTCAATACCGTAAATGACACTTTCCGTAACGGATTACCAATGTTGATCACGCCTATTGCTTATGACCACTTCCATATTGCGAAATTAATTGAGCAGGCAGGTTGCGGAATCAGCATCCGATATAAGAGACTGCGTGTAGAAGCTCTTCGTGAAACCGTTTTTGAATTACTGGAAAATCCTCAATACAGAGCTGCCGCTCAGGAAGTTCGAAATACTTTCCATCTTGCCGGAGGTAATGATAAAGCGGTAGAATTATTGAAAACTTTGTACAGGAACATTCCACATTAGCGTCTGTATAGCCTATGAACCAACCTATTAAAAGAAGATTATTATTTGGTGAGCGAATGTTACTGGGAGACGGAACAGAACCGTTCAATGCGGTGATCCCTTTCAGGCTCAGAGGTACCTTTGCATTAAAGGATATCCAACAGGCTTTGGCTCATATCCAGCAAAAACATCCGTGGTTAAGAGCACTTATTGCTCACGATGATAAAAATATCCCCTGGTTTGATGTTCCTGAAAACCCGATCTCCATTCCGGTACGTATTATTGCCAGACAAGGAGAAGATCAGTGGCAGGAAGAATCCAAAAGGGAATGGAATACTTTATTCGATCCTAAAAAATTGCCTCTTATCCGGTTTGTCTGGATTAAGGGGAAGACGTTTCTGACATGCTATTTGCGTTCCACCATTGTTTATGTGATGGTGGTTCTGCAATGGCCTTCCTTTATGAGTTTTTAAAGGTACTGGATAATCCAAAGGCTGACATCGGAATAGAAAACCCAATTTTAGGTATTCAGGATGTAGTTCCGGCAAATATTTTAAACAGCCGGAAGAAAAATTAAAAGCCAAATTCATCGGAAGATTAGCAGCTACAGCCATTAAGGTTATTCCTACTGGTAAAAAATCTATTGACCGTCAAAATGATTATCTAATCAGTTGGAAAGTAGATGAAACCGTAAGCCAGCAACTGATTTCCTATTGCAAAGCTAATGGGGCTACCGTGAACACGTTCTTAAGTGCTGCTTTGCTTCAGGCTTTTAAAAAGTAAAAGGAGCCGGAGCTTTCAATAAAGTGTCCTGCCCTGTAGACATCAGACGTTTTGCTACCCAGATCAAAAACGATCATATTTTTGCTTTTGGATTGATGATCGTGGTTTCTGCCAATGAAAAGCTGAGCTTTATAGAGAATTTACATGCGATGCAGGCTTCTGTAGAACGTAAAACTTCTAAGCTTGACCCTTATATTACCATGATGGTGATGGAATCCGGCCATGATGCGCTGAATAATTTCACCAAGCTTTTAAAGAACGGAAAATCCTCTAACGATTGTATGTTTTCCAATCTGGGACGCATTCAGATTCCTCATGAGTATAAAGAATTTAGTGTAGATACTATTTTCAGTCCATCGGTCATTGGGCCGTTGGGGAATACCACCACACTGGTAGTTTCTACCTATCGTGGGAAAATGGATTTTTCTTTTGTAGGAAGTGAAGGCTATTTACCTTATACTGATGCCCTAGCCATCCGTGATGAAGTTATGAAGATCATTAAAACCCAATTGGAATATATCGCTGTATCATGATCAAAAGAAAACTAATGATGGTGGAAAGGATCATGTATGTAGATCCCAAAACCCCGTAAATTGCATATTTTCAGCCAAAATAAAAGGAGAACTTCCGGAGCAGAATTTTACAACTGCTCTGGAAAAAATCCAGCAGAAACATGCGTTGCTAAGAGTGGTTATCGACTCTAAGAGTAGAAATATCCCTTTTTATAGAAGAAAAAGAGATTGCTCCTATCCCACTCCGCATCGTAGAAAGAAAAACAGACCAGGACTGGCTGACAGAGTCTCAAAAAGAATGGAAAATCCTATTTGAGGAAGAGAAAACACCGCTAGCTCGTGTAGTCTGGGTAAGAGGACAGAATGTTTCTGAAGTATTTTGGACTATTCCCCATTGCATTTCAGACGGAACCACAGGAGTGACTTTAATGAAGGAACTGCTTCAGCTTTTGGACAACCCTACTTTGGAGTTAGAACCTTATGAGCCTTTCACTACTGTAGATGAATTTCTCCTTCCAACTTTAATGTAAAAAGTAAGAAATTCAAAGCCAAACTTTATCTGACGTTTGCCCGTTTCTTCTTTATGTTACAGCAAAAAAGTAAGAAGAGAAACCTTGGAAAAGACTATGTTCTTCACCAAAAACTGGATCCGGCAACTACTTCTCAGATTACTGAAAAATGTAAAGCCAATGGCGTTTCCGTACATGCTTTGCTTTGTTCTGCATTCATGCAGGCATTTCAGGAAGTAAAAGGAAAAGAGGCCAAAGGAAAAGTGATCAGTCCTGTAGATGTGCGTCATTTTATTCCTGAGATCAAAGAGGATCATTTATTTGCCTTTGCTCCAACGGTTGATCTTGCGATTAAAAAAGGAAGTTCCGATCTGTTGAACAACGCCAAGCATATTAAAGAAGACCTTGTTCAGAAAATAGGAAAAATGGAAGCCCGCGAACTATTGTGGATGGGTGAACAGATGCACCCGATTGTTGACCGTATGATCTCCATACTTAAATCAAGCAATGGCGGCCATGATGTAACCTTATCCAATATGGGTAGAATCAACATCCCGAACGATTACAAAAACTTCAGCATCGATACCATTTTCAGTCCTACGGTAGCCTTCCCGTGGTTGAACTCAAATACTTTGGTGACGAGTACGTACAACCATCAGATGGATTTTATATTTTTGTCCAACGAAGACTTCCTTCCCAAAGCGGAAGCCGCCAAAATAAAAGAGAAAGCCATAGCGCTAATGACCACCTCATGAAATTGAAATTTAAGCCGAAGCCGCCTAAAAAGCTCAAAAAACAACTCTCAAACGCTTTCTCATCAAGCGTACGATTTATTATGTCCTTCCGAATGTATTTTTCAATTTCATCATCGCCTATGCCAGCTTCAAAGAATTAGGCTATACCCATTTTTTCTCCGGTGAACAAAATCTGGCCCGCCTTACCCTACCCATGGCCCTGTTTCTCCCCGTTGTCCTCACCATAGACATCATCAAAAGAGTAACCGATGCCGCCGGACAAGGCGCCATTGAGTTCACCGTAGATGAAGAGTTGAATATTAAAAAGCTGATGACCAAACTGAGTATTCTACATGGTGTGATTACGTGTTCTTTGGTGCTAGCGATGCTTTTTTAGGGCAGTATAATTTTTCTAAGGATTATAAACTGGATGCTATGGCGATGGCTGTTGTTGTGGGAACACTGGCTGGGATTTTGTCTGTGGTGTTTGTGTATTTGCCGGTGTGGAGGTTGAGGAGGTGGATGTGTAGGAGAGTTAAAATTATTTCCTAGTAATATTTTTAATAAAAAAATTTTCCCTTCATGAAATATCAAGTATCATTATATATAAACTAAAGAAGCAATTAAAAATACAAAAACATAATAATAGAAAAATCCTGGATCATTACATCGTTTACGGTTTACCTTTTTTAACTCAGATTCATTGATTATATTTACAGTTTATACTAAAAACTAAATGATAATCAACGATGGATGCCTTTAAAACTCATGAACAAGTAATAAATGACTATAAATCATATTTGCAATCATTTATTAATATTAAAGATAAACGAATCTCAGACTTTGTTAATCAATCGACATTAGTCAATAATATTCTACCAGAACCTCTTATTCAATTTAATCCTTCTTTTGAAAGAGGCCAATCATTTGATGAATTAATACAAGAAAATATAATACACTCAAATTTACCAAAAGCTTTTGGATCTTATAGATTATATCGTCATCAAATTGAGGCAATTAAAATTGGTGTTCAGGACAAAGGATTTATAGTTACCTCAGGTACAGGATCAGGTAAATCCTTAACTTTTTTGCCACTATTTTTAATGATCTTTTTAAAAGAGAATCAAAAGAAAAAGGTGTTAAAGCAATATTAGTATATCCAATGAATGCTTTAATCAATTCTCAAGAAGAGGAAATAAAAAAATATAAAATTAGTTATTTAGAGCAATTTGTTACCCTTCCTGAAGTTGAAAAGAAAAATAAAACTCTAGATGAAATTATAGATAAATTAGAAAGCTTAACAACAGAAAGGTTTCCTATTACATTTGCAAAATATACTGGTCAAGAATCTGGAAATGACAGAGATCAGGTAAAAAATAACACACCTGATATTATTTTAACCAATTATATGATGCTGGAATTAATAATGACCAGATACACTGAAGATTGGTTAAGAAAATCTATAGAAAAACATCTTAAGTATGTTGTTTATGATGAATTACATACTTATAGAGGAAGGCAAGGTGCGGATGTAAGCCTATTAAATCGCAGAGTTCAGGCACTCGCAAAAAATGATTTAATTTTTATTGGGACTTCTGCAACTATGGCTTCGCAAGGTACACCAGAGGAAAAAAGAAAAAGTAGCAGAAGTAGCTACCCAAATATTTGGTAAAGAATTCTCAATTGATGATATTATCAATGAATATCTTGAACCTTGTACTTCTGCCAAAGAAATAAATGCTTTTCAATTAGTTAACGCTATACGCAATGGCATTAATTCAAATGGCACTGAAGAGAACTTCAAAGAAAATGATCTAGCTAATTGGCTGGAAATGAATATTGCTTTAAAATCGAATCATGGAGTATTGGAGAGAGGTATACCAAGAAATATAGGCAATATAGTAGAATTAATACATAGAGAAACTTCTTTACCTACAGATGATATTAAGAAGAACTTAAACGATCTTTTAAAGTGGGCAGAGAGCATTAATGAAGAAAGTAGAAAAAATGGAAAACGTCAATCCTTTCTGCCATTCCGTTTTCATCAATTTATCTCTCAAACTGGTTCCATTTCAGTAACATTAGAACCAAGAAATATACGACAGATCGTTTCTTCGGATGAACCCTATCTGAAAATAAATGATAACGAAGAAAAGAAATTATATCCATTACTTTTTCTCGTTATTCCGGGTATGAATTTTTGTGCGTGGAATTGAATCTTCATCAAAATGAACTTATACCGGCCATTCCTGATAAGGAATTTGTTAATAAGAAAAGAACTGAGATTAATGAGAAAAATCCAGACTTGGAGGACTTTAAGTTTGGATACTTAATACTAGACGAAGGTGAAGGTTTTTGGAACGTTGATTTTAATGATTTAGTACCTCTTGAGTGGTGGAACAAGCAAGGTACAGCTCTACTTCCTTACTATCAAATGTTGATGCCTCATGAGATATATTTTAATAGTAATGGGCAATTTTCCTTTGAGCCAGAATTTCCTATTAAAGGTTATTTCATTCCTGCAAACCTAAGAATTGATCCAACAGCCCAAATCATTTATGAAGATAGTAAAGTAAATGAATTTACTAAACTTTCAAGATTAGGTTCTGAAGGTAGAAGTACAGCTACTTCAGTAATTTCTTATGCTATAATTAATAGCCTTCAAGATCAAGAAAGGTTACAGGATCAAAAACTTCTGAGTTTTACAGATAACAGACAAGATGCGTCCTTACAATCAGGACATTTTAATGATTTTTACACTACTGTACGTTTAAGATCAGCACTTTACATGGCTTTAAAAAAAAAAACGAGACGCCTCTTGAAATACATGAAATAGCTGAATCATTATTCAAAATATTAAAACTAAAAGAAAGTGATTATGCGGTATATCCTTCACAAGATGAGGATTTTCCAGATGATAGAAATATAGAAGCTCTAAAAAACTATTTAAAATATAGAATATTTCAAGACTTGAAGCGAGGATGGCGATATACATTGCCTAACCTAGAGCAGGTAGCTCTTTTAGACATACATTATAAAAACTTAGATAAGCTTTCAGGATTGGATGATCGTTTTGAAACTCTTGATTTCCTGAAATATCAATCTAAAGAATATAGAAAAGAGTTTTTAAAAAATGTACTAGATTATTTTAGAACTAATTTTGCTCTTGATCATAAATTCTTCAAAGACATAGCCAATATAGAAGATTTGATGCGAGATAGACTATCTTCTGATTCATTATGGTCTCTTGATTATAATGAAAATTTAGACAAGCCTGCCGAAATGGTTATTACAATCCCCTCTCAAAGACCAAAAGGAAAATATCTGGTGTCAATGGGACTTCGATCCAATTTAGGAAAATATATTAATCGTTGTAGCGCTGAGTCAGGTTCCCAAAATTAAAGGGAGATCAGTATCGGAAATTTATTCAAAATTTGCTTACACTACTTACTCACAAACTTCCTTACCTCGGAACAAGATAAAAAAGATACCGATTTATACTATTATAAATTAAGGGCAGACCAATTATTATGGACAAAAGGTGATGAAAAAACTGTGAAACTAGATAATACACGATTCAACTTTCAAGTAGAACTTCCTCAGTTAGCTCCAAACGGGTATTTTCAAAATTTATACAAAACAGATTTTACAAAATTTCAGAAAGAGTTAATAGCAAAAGAACATACAGGACAAATTAATGCTACGCAAAGAATTGAGAGAGAAAACCAATTCAGAAAAGGAGAAATATCAGCATTATATTGTTCTCCAACCATGGAATTGGGTATAGATATAGCTAATTTAAATATTGTACATATGAGAAATGTTCCTCCTAATGCAGCCAATTATGCACAAAGAAGTGGCCGTGCAGGAAGAGGAGGACAAACAGCATTAGTTTTTACTTATTGTTCTACAATGTCACCACATGATGTAAACTACTTTAAGAATTCTGCAGAAATGGTTGCAGGTGTAGTTCAACCTCCACGAATTGATCTGATTAATGAAGAATTGATAGTAACTCATTTAAATGCCTTTCTTCTGATGAAACTTGAGATAGAAGAATTAAAAACTTCTGCCGCTGAAGTATTAGATTTATCAAATGAAACAAATGTAATTGTCCAACATAATATTTTAAATAGTATAAAATTTTCAATTTCTAACTCAAAAATAGTTTTGCAGTTGAATTTGAAAATATAGTCTATTCTTTATTACCTGAGCTTAATAAAACCAATTGGTTTACTCAACTGTGGGTATTAAACAGAATAGAAAAATTTCCAACACTATTTGAAGAATCATTCACTCGTTGGATTAGAATGTTTAAAAGTGCATGTACTCTTAGAAATAAAGCACAGGCAATCCTAGATAATCATACTTATAAAGCCGATAGTACAGAAAAGAAAGAAGCTGCAAAACAAGAACGATTTGCAAGAAAACAAATTGCTTTGTTAAAAATGAACAACAACAAAACTCAACCAATTCAGAATTTTATATATTTAGATATTTAGCTGCTGAAGGATTTTTGCCTGGCTATAATTTCACTCGACTTCCTGTCAGAGCAATATTAGGTAAAAGCTATCGTGATGATGTTGAAGTACTTTCACGGCCACGTTCATTAGCCCTAGCCGAATTCGGACCTGGAAATATGGTTTATCATTCAGGCAGTAAATTTAAAATCAATAGGATGATCCTGCCAGATATCGAAAATGCTACTGAAAAAATTCTTGTATCTAATAAAACCGGCTATGCATATCTCAACAATGATATTAAAATAGCTAATATCGACCCTATTAGTAAAAGTCAGTTAAAAGGTGATGCTATTGAAATGTATACCAATGTTTTAGACTTCTCTGAATGTGAAGGTGTACCATCAGAAAAAATATCGTGTATTGAAGAAGAAAGAAATCGCTCCGGATATGAAATTTTATCATATTTTAATTTTCCCCATGGAATTGAAAATGCAAAATCTGTTGTTTTAAAAAAGGAGGTGAAAAACTTCTACAACTATATTTTAGCAAAACTGCAAATCTTATTAAGGTTAATAAAAAGCTAGAAGATCTAAAAAAGATGGATTTAAAATTGACCAAAGAAATGGGGTTTGGGTACAAGAACGAAACTTAAATAATAACCAAGAATTGCAGCAAAATTCTAGGGATGTAATGCTTTACACAAAAGAAACTGCAGATATCCTTTATATTCAGCCTCTTGGTAATATAGGAACAAAACCAGATCAGGTTATTTCCTTAAGTTATGCACTTAAAAGAGGAATAGAAAAATTGTTTCTTGTAGAAGAAAATGAGATAGCAGTAAGCACTATGGGAGATAAGGAAAAACCCAACATTCTTATTCATGAAGCATCAGAAGGATCCCTTGGTATTTTATCGCAGTTAATTTCCGAACCTATAAAAATGAAAGAGTGGTTTAAGGCCAGTTATGAAATACTTCATTTTGATCCGAAACCAGAGAAGAAACTGATAAAGGTAAGGACCTTCCTCATGCAACCTATCAAGATCTATTAAGTTATTATAACCAGATTTATCATAAACAACTTAGTCGCTATATTATTAAAGATGTCTTAGAGTATTTGATGGATTGTGAAATTGAATTAATACAAGGTAGTGAAAATGATAGAGAAGAACAATATCAATATTTATTAAATGCCTATGATAAAAATAGTAGTACTGAATTTAAATTTATAAAGTATCTTTATGAAAATGGATATACACTTCCTGATAAAGCACAAGTAAATTTAGATAATTACTACATTAATGCAGACTTTGTATTTAAAAATAATTTTGGATTCACATTGATTTTCTGTGATGGTACTATTCATGATCTTCACAAAGTAAAAAAGCGTGATGAAATGATTGATCAGATACTAAAAGAGGGAGCACACGATGTTATCCGATGGCATCATACAGAACCTTTGGAGGAATTGATGGAAAGACGGAAAGATATTTTCAGAAAAGTACAATAGTCAGTACGTGATTTATAGTAAGTAATACGCAAGAAAACAATGAATAACAAATATAATCCGGGAAATTTAATCAAATACCGTAACCGGGATTGGATGGTTCTTCCCTCTAATGAGGATCAGATTATACTGGTAAAACCGCTTGGTGGTTCTGATGAAGAAACTACAGGCATTTTTTTACCCTTAGCAAAAGATATTGAAGCTATAGAAAAAGCAACTTTTAAAGAACCTACTTCCACTCAAATCGGAAACTTTGAAACGGCAAAATTACTTTATAATGCATCAAGGCTTTCTTTAAGAAATGCAGCTGGGCCATTTAGAAGTATGGGAAAACTATCTTTTAGACCAAGGTCCTATCAGGTGGTTCCATTGGTAATGGCATTAAAACAGGATGTTACCCGATTATTGATTGCTGATGATGTGGGTATCGGAAAAACTATAGAAGCTTTATTGATCATCAAAGAACTTATTGAAAGAGGAGAAATTAAAAAATTTGCCGTGATATGTCCACCACATTTGTGCGAACAGTGGCAGCAGGAATTGAAAGATAAATTAGATATTGATGCTGAGATTATTCGTTCTAGTACAGCATCGAGATTAGATCGCATGGTAGCCGATGATCATTCTGTATTCTACCACATTCCATACCAGGTAATTTCAGTTGATTATATCAAAACTGATAAGCGTAGAAGTATTTTCTTACATGATTGTCCCGAATTAGTTATTGTAGATGAAGCCCATACTTGTACACTTCCCAAAGGTGCTTCTTCAAAGAACCAACAACAACGTTATAATTTGGTTCATGATGTTGCTGTAAATCAAAACCGCCACCTTGTTTTACTCACCGCTACTCCTCACAGCGGTAAGGATGAAGAATTTCTTTCATTGTTAGGTTTATTAAATCCTAATTTCCAACAATTGAATTTTGAAAGACTTGAACAGGCAGATAGAAGAAAAATAGCTCAATATTTTATACAGCGAAAACGTGAAAATATTCGCAGATGGCTAAATGAAGACACTTTATTCCCTGAAAGAGATTCTAAAGAAATAGGATTTACACTTTCAGAAGAAACAAAAGCTTTTTATAATGAATTGGTAGCTTTTGCAAGGGGAATTTCAGATGTGGAAACAGATAATGAGAATACCAGGCTTCTCCGTTCCTGGGCTGCAATCGCTCTAATTAAAGGAGCTATGTCAAGTCCGGTTATGGCTAAAGAAATGTTAGAGAAACGGCAAGCAAAGCTTGCTGTAGAAGAGGTAACAGTAGAAGTTGGACCTGAAGCTTTAGAATATACATTATTTGAAGAAAATGACTTTGGGGTTGATTTCTCAAGATCTGATTTATTAAATGCGGTTGATTATAAGACAAAAGAACTGGAAGGACTTACTAAGTTATTGAATAGTGCAAAATATCTGAATGAAAATACAGATACAGATATTAAAATAAAGCATACCATTGATATTGTCAAAAAATGGTTAAAAGAAGGCTTTCAACCGATTATTTTCTGTCATTATATTGCTACAGCAAAATATGTAGAAGAAAAGCTAAAAGAAGCACTTCCTAAAAATATATTAGTACAGGCTATTACTTCTGAACTTGCAGATGAACAACGTAAGGAGGAGATTCAAAGAATGGGAGAACATGATAAAAGAGTTCTTGTAGCAACAGACTGCTTAAGTGAGGGAATAAATTTACAAGATTATTTCAATGCTGTTCTACATTATGATTTGCCTTGGAATCCCAATAGAATTGAACAAAGGGAAGGTCGTGTTGACCGTTTCGGACAGACATCTACACAGATTAAAACCTATATGCTTTATGGCGAAAATAATCCTATGGATAAATTTATTCTGGAAGTATTAATTCGTAAAGTCCGTGAAATTCAAAAAAGTATAGGTGTTACTATTCCCATCGGAGAAAATAATAAGTCATTGATGACTGAATTGACTCAAAAACTTTTGAAGACTGAATCAGAAGCAGAACAATTAACACTATTTGCAGAAGATAAAATAAAAATTGATAATGAACTAGAAATGGCTCGTAAAAAGGAGAAAACTTACGATCAATTTTCGCCCAAGAATCTGTAGATGCCGAAGCTATTAAAAAGGATTTACAAGAAGTAGATGAAGCCATTGGGGACCCAGAGATTGTAGAGAATTTTTCAGTATTTGCCTTACAAGCATTAGGTGCAACAGTTACTATTGATTCGGAAGGATATAAAGTACAAACAACAAATCTTCCAAAACACTTACAAGTTGCTTTATTATCTAAAACAGAACAGTTGAAAGGTAAAACAGAAACTCGGATTGCCTTTACTTCACCTACTCCTAAGAATTATCAATATATAGGAAGAAATCATCGCTTTGTAGAACAACTTTGCCATTATATTATAAGTAATGCTTTTGAAGAACAAGGCAATCCTTATGGTTTAGCAAGAACAAGTGTAATCCAAACTGACAGTGTTGAAAGTAAAACAACTCTAGTAATGTTTAGAGTGAGAAATGTTGTAAAAGAAGTACGTTCTAAAAATGAATCAGTAGCTGAAGAAATGTATTTGTGGGGATATACTGAGAATTCAGAAGGTTTACAGCCTATAGACTTTACAAAAGCTCAACATTTATTGAATAAGGCAATACCTTTGAGCAATATGCCTTTGGAGCAACAACAACAACTTTTAAATGCAGAATTAAAGTCTTTTGAGAGTAAGAAAGATGCATTTATAGAACTAGCAACTCAACGTGCAGATAAATTGGTAGAAGCACATGGCAGATTTAAAACATTAATTGGGGGACGAAGCTATGAAAAATCTACTCCAGTATTACCTCCTGATGTTATGGGAGTATACATTCTCTTGCCAAAACCTAAAGCACTTTTCTAAACCATGAAACTAACAACAATAAATATACAAGGAAATATATTCACAAGTGAAATTCTGGAAAAAATACGTCAAGACGATATTAGCTTCCAAAAAACCGCAAGATTTTGGTTTAAAGCCAAATGAACAGGTCAGGGATGAAATAAGCAATGCATGGAGCTTACTAAATACTCACTGGCAAATCTTTAAACAGAAGAAGAATGCTTTTTCTGCAACAGATAAAGGAATTTCAGAGACCCGAAAATATTGGATTGTCCCTCTTCTTAACCTTTTAGGATATCAAGTCTCCCTTTCTAATGCAGAAATTGTTAACGGAAAATCTTTTGCTGTATCTTATAGAGCCTCTAATAAAGATGACTTCCCAATACATATTGTTGGTAGTGAGCAATCCATGGATAAAAAGGCAGAAAATGGACCAAGACTTTCACCACATTCATTAATCCAGGAATATATCAATTCTACCGAACATATTTATGGGTTTGTAACCAATGGGAACCATTTCCGTGTACTCCGTGATGCCACAAGGCTTTCAAGATTAAGTTATCTTGAATTCAATCTTGAGCAAATGATGGAAGAAGGGCATTATGCAGAGTTTGCAATTTTTTATCGATTACACACTCATCTCGTATTAGTGATAAAAAGAAGATGGAAAAGATTCCATCCTAGAATTTTATCATAATGAAGCCTTAGCGTCTGGGTCTCGTATTCGCGAGCGATTAAGTTTAGCCGTAGAACAGTCTATAATAGCTTTAGCAAACGGATTACTTTCGCAGCCAGAAAATTTTGAACTGAGAAATGCTATTGAAGAAGAAAAATTATCTGCAAAAGAATATTATCTGCATATCTTGCGTTCAGTGTATCGTATCTTGTTTCTTTTAGTCATAGAAGAACGAAATCTTATTTATAAAGAAAATCTTACAGAGAGTGAAAAGAAACTTAAAGATATTTACTACCAATATTACAGTATCCAACGTCTCACTTATCTTGTTAGTAAATCACTTTATATTGATCCGAAAAAACAGATTTGTGGCAGTCATTGTTAACTACATTTAGACTTTTTGAAGATAGCCATTATGGTAAAGAATTGGGAATTGATGCTCTTGGGTCTGGTATTTTTAACCAAAATGCAATCGGTAGTATTGAAAAAACGATACTAAACAATAAATATGTACTCAATGTTTTTAAATACTTAGTTACTTTCGAGAATGAAAACCAACAAACCATTCGTGTAAACTATGCCGATCTGGATGTAGAAGAATTTGGTTCTGTGTATGAAGGACTACTAGAATTTGAGCCTGTAGTAGAAAATGGAGAATTCAGATTTAAACAAGGAAATGATCGATCAGCATCAGGATCACACTACACTCCAGAAGAACTTGTAAAACCTCTTATTGCTCATTCATTAGATCATATCATAGAAAGCAAACTTAAAGAAGCCGATCCAGAAAAAGCATTATTAAGCATTACAGTATGTGATGTTGCCTGCGGAAGCGGACATATTTTACTTTCTGCCGCCAGAAAAATTGGATTCGAATTAGCACGCTTACGAAGTAATGAAGACCAGCCAACACCTTCTGTTCTTCGAACTGCAATTAGGGATGCCATTAAAAATTGTATTTACGGGGTTGATTTAAATCCATTGGCTGTAGAACTTTGTAAAGTAGCTCTATGGTTGGAAGCTCATGACCCAGGTGAACCATTAAACTTTTTAGATCACCATATCAAAAATGGAAATGCAATTATAGGATTAGCTCGCTATGAAAATCTTCACAATGGCATTGCCAGTGAAGCATTTAAAGCTTTAGCAGGCGATGATAAGGCAATAGCATCTGCTTTTAAAAAACGTAATGATACAGAACGTAAACTTCAAATAAGCGAATTATTTGATTTAAATACAGCAGATACTGATTTTGCAGATATACAAAAATCGATGGAACAATTCAATCAATTGCCAGAGCATACTTCTGAACAGATTGCACAAAAATCCAAAATATATTATGATTTAACCAATGGCAAGAAATGGTATAGACTAAAACAACTGGCTGATTTGCAAGTTGCACAATTTTTCATTCCCAAAACAGCAGAAAATAAAGACAAACTAACAACATATAGTCAATATAAAACTTATCTTAATTCCGGTGCGCAAATCTTAGATCGTGGAGCTAGTATGGTGATTGCTGAACAGAAGAAATTCTTTCATTGGTTTTTAGAATTCCCGGAAGTTTTCCAAAATGGAGGATTTGACTGTATTTTAGAAATCCACCATTTTTAGGTGGACAAAAGTTAAGTGGAAATTATGGAACTAATTTCCTTGAATATATAAAATATACATATCGACCGATTGGCGCAGTAGATTTAGTAACTTATTTTTTCAGAAGAATCTTTGATGTTATTAAAATCAATGGCTTCCAATCTTTAATTTCTACCAATACTATTGCACAAGGTTCCGCCCGAGAAGGAGGTTTGGACGTCATCTGTTCAAGTAATGGAGTGATTAACCATGCTATTCGTTCAATGAAGTGGCCAGGTCAGGCTGCAGTAGAAGTTTCATTAATTACCATTCATAAAGGCGAATGGAAAAATAAAATTATTTTAGACAATAAGACCGTAGAAAGAATAACTTCTTATTTAGATGATTCCGAAGTTATTGGAAAACCTATGCCTCTTGCATCAAATAAAGGGAAAAGTTTTCAAGGGAGTATTGTGCTTGGTAAAGGGTTTGTTTTGACCTCGAAAGAGGCTTTAGATTTAAAAAAGAAGGATCCAGAAATAAAGATGTTTTTTTCCATACTTAAATGGGGAGGACCTTAATAACGATCCTAATCAAAAGCCATCCAGATGGGTCATTAACTTTTTGATTGGTCGGAAGAAAAGGCCCGTACTTATCCTGATTGCTTTGATATAGTAGAAAGATCCGTGAAACCTGAAAGACAACGATTAATACAGATAGGATAAAGGAATTATAAATATATGAAAAAAACCCTGGTGGCAGTTTTAAGACCAAGAAAAGAACTTTACAATGCCATATCTGAGTTAGACCAGGTAATGGTGATTGCACAAGTAAGTAAAACTTTAGCCTTTACTTTTGTGCCTAAGAGCCAGGTTATTTCTATGATGTGTATTGTACTTACATTTGATGATTATTTAACGTTTGGCTTATTACAGAATTCTATACATCAATCTTGGGTACAAAAATATGCTTCTGCCTTAAAGTCTGATACTCGTTACACTCCATCAGATGTATTCGAAACCTTTCCATTGCCAATAATAGCTGATACGGCAAAAAGCAATTTTGAAATATTAGCTAAGTCATATTTTCCGTACGCAAAGAAATAATGAATCGAATTAAAGTTGGTTTAACAAAGATCTATAATTTTTTCATGATAGAAATTTGAATGATGGTACTAATGTGTGGTTGAAAAAACATCTACAAAAATATAATGATGTTGACTATTATGAAATAGCAAATAGTATAAACGAACTGAGACGTTTGCAGTCTCATTTGGATAATTTAGTGTTGTCCTTTTATGGATGGAATGACCTTAAATTAAAACATGATTTTTATACATTAGAACATTTACCAGGAAATGATAATATTCGATTTACAATTCATCCAGATACAAGAAAAGAAATCCTAAAAAGGTTATTGTTATTAAACTTAAAGCAATTTAATGGACAATCAAAAGTAAACTTTTTTGATAAAACCGTCGGTAGACAGAGCCCAAAGTTTGATTCTATAAATTCAAATAATACTTTATTTCCCGAAGATTAAAATAACTTCGGGAAATTGGCTTCTTTCTTTTGATTACCTGTCTTTTTATGTTTAGTTTTAATATTTTTTGAATTTTCAGATACTTCCTCATTGTAACGTTGATGGTTGAGTGAGAGCAAACGTTTTAGGATCTCTTTACGTGCTTCCGGATGAATAGAAAAACGTGTCCTATCATTTTCTGGTAAATATTCTATATCATAAAAATTATGATTAGGATTTATATCAGACCAGCCAAACAAATTCAAAACAGCGATATCCAATTTAACCTGTAAATTGCGTAATCTCAAAATATCATTATAATTATCCACCGAAGTATTTTCATCTACCCTTAAGTCCTTATTATGAAAAAAGTTATATATCTTAGTCAATCCCAGATTCATTGATTTCATTATATTTCTCTGAATTGCTAGATACTCTTCACCTAATTTCTTTAAAAATTATTCTCACTCTCTGAAATATTTGGTGGGAAAGGAAAAGTTTCAAATATCTGAGATGATGTATATCTCAATGTAGATGTTCCCATCGTAGAACCCTTATGCCAAGCCCATTCATTCATAATTTGAGATGTCATTATAGAATAATATGAGAGACTATCAATTGTAATTACAGTTAACGCATGCGAATAAACAATATTTTTAGAATAAAAAGCAAAAACATGATGTCTTGTGTGATTATTTATCACCATTACCTGGTCTAACTCAGATATGGCATTGTAAAGAGCAGGTCTTTTCTCACCATATATCCACCACTTTTGAGGTAAGGGTTTTCTTAATGCATATATTCCGATAATTTCATTATCATCATTATCTCTTTTCCATCGTTGTCTTTCTGGTTTAACTAACCTCTCTATGATTTCATAACAATCAGGATAAGTCTTTGCTTTCTCTTCATCCCAATCAAAGAAATTAATAACCCATCTGGATGGTTTTTGTTCTGGATCATTATTCAAATCGTCACCATTTAAGTATGGGAAAAGTACATCTTTGTTACGTGGATCTTTTTTATGAGTTTTCTGCTTCTTCAGGAGATAAAACAAACCCTTTACCAAGCACAATACTCCCTTGAAAACTTTTCCCTTTATTTGATGCAAGAGGCATAGGTTTTCCAATCTCCATAATTTGCCTTAATATCTGCTGATTTTTATCATTTTAAAATTATCTCTTCGCAGATTATGAATAAATTCACTTCACAAATACTTCAGTAACTATGAGCATACAGATAAGCTATCGGTTTGTACAAAAAAGAAAAAAACAAGCAAGGTTTATATCCAATCTATTTAAGAGCATTTTTGAAAGGAAAAAAAAATAGAAACGGCCACCCCTGTTACAATCCCTTTACGAGACTGGTCCTTGAGAAATCAAAGAGTCAAAACTCAAAATAAAAATCATGAAAGGTATAATATGATTTTAGAGGCAATAGATAAAAAGTCTATTAAATTATTGGTTAACAATTTTATCAATGAAGAATTTCCACTAACCTTAACCCAGTTTAAAGAACGATTACTATCATTGAATCATAATTCTGATGAAAAAAGTTTCACAGATTATATTTTAGGGTATTTGGAAGAAAACAAGGCTAAATTCAAAACAGAAACCTGGTTTGGATATAAATCTCAAATTACAAAAATCCTCAAGTTTAAAAAGGAAATTTATTTTTCAGATATTAATGAAAAGTTTATCAATGACTATAAACAATACATGCTTTACACTCTCGAAATAATGAAAATACAACTAGTAAAAGTTTAAGGGTATTACGAACATTTGTTAATATTTCTATTCGTTTTGGATATATAAAAGTAAATCCATTTCAGTATACTTCCATAAAAAAATTGATGGAAAGAGGGATTTTCTCTCAATTGAAGAGCTAAATAAACTTACCGAATATTATTTAAAAGATGATTTTTCTGAACCAATACAAAAGGAAATTCTTAGTTATTTCTTATTTGCCTGTTATACAGGACTTCGGTATTCTGATTTAAAGAGTTTCTCAGAGGATTCTATAATTAATGATTCCATACATCTTAGAATGCATAAAACAGGATATTTAGTAAATATTCCTCTCAGCAAAAAAAAGCAAAAAGCTTTATCCCCAAAAAGCCCTTTAGTGAAAATTACATTTTCAAAGTATATTGTAACAAAGTAACCAATAGGGTTTTGAAAAAATTGGAACTACATTAGGATTAAATAAAAACTTACATGCCATGTGGCAAGACATACTTTTGCAACAGTATCAATTTCATTAGGTATCCCCATAGAAGTAGTAAGCAAATTATTGGGACATACAAGTATTCGGACAACACAAGTTTATGCAAAGATTGTTGATAATGTAAAAATAAAGGAAATGGGAAAATGGGATAAAATATAATTTATGATTCCATCTAAAAAGTAAAGTTTTTAAAATAAAAAATTATTGTATAAAAACTTAAGCCGATCTTATTATTCAATTATGGTAAACCATAATATAATAAAGCAATTTTTCCTATTTTTATCTTAGTTATAATTAGCTTATAATTTTAACATGCTACTATAGTGATTAGCAATAGTAAATTAAAAACAGTAACCACATAAACTAAAAAAATGTCCGAAATATTACCATTTAAGCAGATATTTCATAACAAAATATTTCGTATTCCTGACTATCAACGAGGTTATTCATGGGAAGAAGCTCAATTAGATGATCTTTGGGCAGATCTTTCAAATGTCCACTTGCAGAATAATGCTTATCATTTTACAGGAATACTTACTATCAATAATTTTTCAGATTACGATTTTGAAAATTTATCCAAGGAAGGATTTGAAAATTTGATTGATTATGAAAACAAGCAAGTAAAGCTTAATGAGAAATATTATCAAGCTTATAATTTAGTAGACGGACAGCAACGCTTAACAACTATATTAATTTTGCTTTCTCAATTATGTCAAAAGCTTAAAGAATCTGAGCATCGCCAAAAAATAACCGAAGAATATTTTTTCATGTATGATTCAGGAAACAAATACCTATTTGGATATCATGTAGATGTACCCTCCCACAATTATTTAATCAGAGAAATATTTGAAGATGAGTCCTATGGTATAGAAGACGTAGAGACTCTTTACACTCATAATTTAGATTTTGCTAAGGGATTTTTTCAACAAAAATTAGAAGGATGGTCACAAAATAACGTTAAAGATCTCATTACAAAAATTACTGAACGCTTACTTTTTCAGTGCTCAACCTTAGTGAAACAGCAGGAAGTAATCTTGATATCTCTATGGTTTTCGAGACTCTGAACTTTAGAGGCAAACAGCTATCTGGACTTGAACGATTTAAGAACAGAGTTTTATACCTTGTGTCAAAACAAAATTTCGGTCAAACACAAATAGTAGCCAAACGAAACTCTATCAATAAGACATGGCTTGAAATCTATAAATGGCTTGGACGAAATCCTAATCCTAAAAAGTGATGGACGACGATGCCTTTCTAAAAGCTTTTTGGCTACTATATTTTTCCAACGAAAAAATGGTAGCTAGTGATTTTAAGTCTTATCAAAAAATTCTATTTGAAAAAGATTTTGATTTAATGAATATTCATAATAATCAGTATATGATGAATCCTATAGAGCTTCGAAAATGGTTAAACTGTATGAAAGAATCCGTCATATTATGGTATTTCATCTACAATCCATACGAAGTAGATGAAGATCCGACTTTAAATATCATTACACTTCTAATATTCAAAGATCTCTATTAAGACTTACTAGCTTTCCCTTTGGTTACGGTAGATATATGCTCAATCTGATCTTAGCAATTTTAGTTCGTCTTTTACCTCAAAAAGAAAACTATATAATCTCCGAAGAACAAGAACAAACCTTATTTACTATAGAACAGTTTTTATGGGCTGTTGAGAGACATAATATTATGTGCTTTTTACTATATGGTAACAAAACTAATTATAATCAGGAAGCTACTTTTAGAGATATTAATAAATATTTTAGAACCGGAAATGCAGCAGAATCAGGAATTTCTCTTAGAGACCAATTATTAAAAAACAGAGTAAGCCATTTTACTTGGAAAGAAGTAAACCGTAATTTATCACTTGGGAATTATTTTTATACCTGGGATGGAATTCATTTTATTTTAAAAGAATATGAAGAAGATTTATCTGGAAATATGGTAGATAGAGAAATTAGTGTTAATAGGATTTATCCTGAAGAAGAGATTAAAATAAGAACTTCTTACAAAGATATCAACCGTTTGGGGTTGCAAAAAAAGAAAATATTCTTATGCCTTAGGAAATATATTTATGTCAAATAATAGCCAAACACTAAGAGACTTCAATGCCCACAAAATTCGTATAAATAATGCTATCAATAATAATAATATTATCTATGAATCCGAAAAAGAACTTTTAAATTATTATAACTGGGAAACAGCCGATATTGATGAAAGAAGTCAGAAAATTTTAGACTTTTTAATTAATAAATGGCAACTTCCTCGTCCTGGAGTTAATTTTTGGGAGGAATATTTTGCTAATTAGTACCTATTATACATCAACTTCTACGCCATTCATAATACTTTAACACCCTTTATACCCCATCCCCAGATAAATTTTCGTTCTTTTGCAAAAAAGTTTTAATTTTTACCATAACATGTCGAAGTTTGATGAAATCCGGTATTTTCATGATCATGAAGTGAATGAAAAATTGCAGAGTATAGCCCGTGATCCGATGATGAAAGCACTGATGAGCTTTACTTTTCCCGGTGTGGATGAGCAGGTTTGGCTGGAGCAGTTTAAAGATATTCATTCTATCAGCGATTTTCAGCACCAGTTTGTAGCCTATGCCGTTCGTCAGATTCTTGCCAAGAGTTCTGAGGGATTAACAACTTCTGGCTTCGATAAGCTTGATAAAAATACGTCCTACCTTTATATTTCGAATCACAGGGATATTGTATTGGATACTTCACTCCTGAATCTTGTACTGCTGGAAGGGGTTATGTGATGACCGCATCAGCTATTGGTGACAATCTTGTGAAAAGAAACTTCTTAAATGTACTGGCCAAACTGAACCGTAACTTTTTAGTTCAAAGAGGGCTTTCGCTTCGTGACCAGCTTACAAGCTCACAAGTGATGTCTGAATACATCAGGGAGCAACTGCTTCAGGAAAATCGTTCGGTATGGATTGCCCAGCGTGAAGGCCGTGCTAAAGACGGAAATGATGCTACTCAGCAAGGGGTTTTGAAAATGCTGGCTATGGCAGCCGGAGATCAATCTCTGACAGATTATTTCAAGACATTAAAGATCGTTCCTATCTCCATTTCCTATGAATATGATCCTACAGATTCCTTAAAAATGCCTCAACTGCTGGCACAACATAGGGACGAGCAATACATTAAAGGAAAGAACGAAGATTTCAACACCATACTCAGCGGAATTTTAGGACAAAAGAAAAGAATTCATCTGCATGCAGGAGATGTTATTGATACGGAATTGGATGATATTGCGGCTACGATTGAGAATAAAAATAAACAATTGCAGGCTCTGGCACAGGTTATAGACGACTCTATCATCCAAAATTACAAACTTTGGCCTACGAAATATATAGCTTACGATCTGATCAACAATACAGACACGTATTCCTCTCACTATACGGAACAGGAAAAACAATTGTTTATCCGAAGACTGGAGATGCGTATTGATCCGTCTGATCCGGTTTCTAAGGAGTATTTCCTGGCAATGTACGCTAATCCTTTAGTGAATAAATTAAAGGCGGAAGATAAGTAGCTTCTTTAACCACAGTTGTATTACAGGAATTATCACTATATTTTAACAACACTTCTGACCACTTATGGAATAAGAAGAAAAGTAAAAATCATCTGTCTAAAATAAACAGTATCTTCGTACCAAATTTGACAAGTATGAAAAAAATAGTATTACTGGCTTCAGCCCTGTTTATTTTACATTCCTGCGTGGTAAGAACAGCTACAAAAGTGGTATCGGGTGCTGTAAATTTAGGCTATAAAGCTGTAAAAGGAACAGTAAACGGATCAGCTGGGCCGTAAGCAAAGCGAAAGGGAAAATAGATGAGGACCGTATAGACGGAACATGGAAAATCGTAGGGGTTTACAAAGGTTCTTTTGAAGATTTTTCCAAAGATCAAAATCCTGAAGTTTCTTTTACCTCAGATTGTACAGACAGCTTTGATCAGATTATTTTCAAGGCTAAAAATCTAAATTCAAACCGGTACATTGCAGCTCTGAGGATGAAGACTGGGTAAAATATAAAATGGAATTCGGGAAAAATCCTTTAACCAAAGAAAAGGAAAATTATATAGAATACAATTCCAACAATTATATTTCCGTGATTGATGTGAATAATAAAACGATGGTGCTGGAAGGAAATCTGATGCCTAAACTGGCATTTTCCGGAGCCAAACTCTATCTTTTGGAAAAGGTAAAGTAGAATACAGAGGTGTTGGTTATTTTAGAAACTGATCTGCTATAAAATAACCCCCTCCCACTACTACTAATAATGGCAATGCTATACAGATCAGCACTAAAGGCCATACAAAAATTCTGAAATAAGTATACAGGGATACAGAAGTAGGATCATTAGGATCATAAATAACAGTCTCTGTATCACCCACCGACCAGGCTGAAGGATTGGTACCTTCCGGCAGTTCATACGTATACTCAATATTATCTCTGGTACGGTAGGTAAAAAGAGGGCTGAATATTTCTCCGTCTGACTCATATACCCGTAATGAGGTGACAGTTGCCGTTGCCTTTTCTGCTTTCTTCAGGAATGAAAGAGTGCTTTTTAAGCTTAAGAATGCAAAAATAGACAGCACTATTCCCGCACCGAGAATGATATAATATTGCCACATAACTTTCTTTTTATTTCTGCTCATATCTGTTACAGCCTTAAAAAACAAATAGCGTGTTATTTCATTTGTTTTCAGACGGATACCCGAATATACAAAGATTTATCACAGCATGAATAATTATTTAGTTTCTATCTCAATAATTTTGCGTCCCTGCTTTCCCAAGTAATGAAGGACCAGTTTTTCATAGACTTTGTAACCGTCATCTACGTTGGTAAATATCACAATCCCTTTTCCAGAATTGGGCAATACAATGGCAATGCATCTTGTTCCATGATCTGCTCCGCTATGGGATAAAGCATATTCACCTTTTCCAAGGTCATAGATTTCAAAACCTAATCCGAAATATTTACCTTCTTTTACCTGTACCTGTTTTCTGATCATTTCCTGAAAGACTTCCGGCTTCAGATTTTTTCCTTTCATAACGCTGATCATAAAATTTCCGTAATCTTCGATCGTGGTATGGTAGATCATCGGCAGCATTTGCCGTTTTGATTTTCTCAATTGGATAGGCATTTCCCTTTTCATTATAGCCGGCTACAAATTTTGTCTCGTCCATATTCTGATCCCAGATATAGTTGGTGTTATGCATTTTGAGAGGATGAAAAACAAGTTCTTTTGCAAGTTGGTCCAATGATTTTCCGAACTTCTTTTCGAGGGTCTTCCGAAGGTATTCAAAACCTTCTCCTGAATATTGGTATTTTGTACCGGGATTAAACTGGAAATTCAGTTTTTATCATCATTCATCCATCTCCAGTTGGGAAAACCTGTCTGGTGGCTCAGGATCATTCTGGCTGTCAGTTTCTGATGTCTGGGATCGTTGATGATATCCGGATCTGTCCAATATACGTCTAAAGGTTCATCCAACTTCCATTTTCCCAAACTTATCAGCCTTAATGTAACCATTGCAGTGACAGGTTTGGTGAGAGAAGCTACATTAAAATAAGCATTTTGAGCGACTGAAACTCCTTTTTTGTATCTCCGAAAACGTTTACCTTCTGTAGTTTTCCTCCTTCGATAATTCCTAATCCCAGGGTTGGAATATTATTTTCTTTCAGCCAGTTTTGCATTGCCTGATCGTTATCAAACATTGTGTCACTATCAGTAGTCTGCTTAGGATGATGATCAAAACTCAATGAATTCTTGAGTTTCCACTCAGCATTTTCCAGGATCCACAGATGGGTAAATTTGGCTTCCCCAACTAATTTTTCAGCCTGATCTCCTATCTTTTCGTAAAAAAGATGATCCCCGTTCTGAATGGCAGCATATATTTTTCCCTCTTTATACATGGGATAAATTTCAGTGCTTTTATCTACTAAGACTCTTTTTAACTGATAGGTTTCCGGAGACCTGCACAAACCGTTTTTAAAATCAATGATGAATTTCTTTTTGTCCTCAAAACCGCCTTTATCGTGATAAAATTCAAACCCGTCACTTAACATGCTTTCCATCTTTCCGATGTTACAGGTATTGTAACCTGTTGAAAAAAACAGGCTGTCTTTTGATATAATTGTTTTGTAAAGAGGATCTGTTTTTTCTGCCTGTGCATGAACTATGGTCATCAACAGAATAAAAAAAAGAAGAATAAGCTGTGCCGATTTTTTCATTGTTATTTTTTTGACAAAGATTCAATTTCATTTTGTTTTTCAAATAAAAATGAACCCGACAATAACCCGACAAAGCCCCGACAAAAACTATAACATACTGAATTTCAATTTAAAATATAATTTCTTTTTACGGTCAATCTCAGCAGCATTTCTAAGAATCATGAATACATTAGACAATGCAATAAGGATCATCAGAATGAGGGTAAACTCTTTTCCAAGCTTTAAAAAGATACCGATCATAAATACAATGGGCGCCATGGCAGTCCAAAACATCTGCAGAGAGATAATCTGCCTGGTAAGACCGTTTCTCTGCTTCGTTATAAACATGAGCAGAAAAGGAGCCAGAATATTTAGTGGCGGAGCGACTACAAATAATAAGGAGGACAGATTGATCATTTTAATCAAAGAATAATTGACCGTTTCAGATTCTTCTGCGACTTCTGTTTTCACCTCATTATCTTTCTGGGAAATGATGGCTTCTTCCTGCAGTAATAAAGACTCCTCTATTTCCAGAGTCTGTGCCAGCGCTCTTAAAGTATGTCCCTTAGGTTCTGTTCCCGATTCTATCCTCTGAATGGTTCTTACAGAAATTTTTGATCTTTCTGATAATTCCTCCTGAGTAAGGTTTTTCTGTTCCCTTAAAGCTTTTAATTTAGACATTGGATTACTTTGAAGAAAATTCTATTGATTTTGTGGGGCTAATTTACGTTTTTCAGTATTTAAAATGCAATACAAACCGGAATTATCAATATCAACGAATCTGATCGGATCAGAATTTACCGAAGAAAATTTCAACTAATCAATCCAAAGTGTTGTCCCTTATTTTAATTAATGAGACCTTTACATAAAATTTCTATGATTCCTCTTCAAGAACTTTCATTCTTCATCCTGGCGGCTCTGGTCTTAGTGATCAGCCCGGGACCTAATATGATCTACCTGATTTCAAAATCAATCACACAGGGAAAGAAGTCCGGATTTATTTCTTTAGGCGGTGTGGTATGTGGGTTTTTATTTCATATCATTATGGTTTCGTTTGGCCTTACTGCTGTTTTGCTGGCTGTTCCGTTCGCTTATGGGGTACTCAAAACTATTGGGACCGTTTACCTTTTGTATCTGGCTTATCAGGCGGTCAGGCCCAAAAGCAAAAATATTTTTGAAGTAGATCACAATGGCTCGTATGACAGTCCTACAAAGCTTTTCACCGTAGGATTTCTAACCAATGTACTGAATCCTAAAGTGGCTGTATTCTATTTATCTTTTTTCCCACAGTTTATTAAACCAGAATATGGATCTGTACTGACTCAGAGTTTAGAGCTTGGAGTGGTTCAGGTTCTCGTAAGCTTTAGTATCAATTTCCTGATTGTGCTTACTGCGTCAAAGGTTGCTTTATTTTTTTCCAATAATCCGGCATGGATCAAGGCTCAGAAATGGTTTATGGCCAGTATTCTGACTTATCTGGCTGTAAAAATGGCATTTTCAAAAGCAAAATAATGATCTCAAAACATTAAGTAAACATAAAACAGCAGCCTGTAATACTTTCGACTGCTGTTCCGGAATATGGAATTTGTGATAATAAGGCCTCTTTCTTTTACTCTAACTAAAATCCGGAACAGCATTGTATTCTGCCCCGGACTCTGATGTATATTCATATAAAAATTGAACTGTATAACTGCGTTACAGTAATGTCACAAATTTCAGATTAAAGTTCCGGATGCCCAACCGTATAAATACGTAATCTTACAACCCGGTATTTACCCGGATGGCTGATTTATTTCAACCGCCTTCCCAATGCTTTAGCTTTCTCCAGCCATTTCCTCCGCTGCTCATCTTTAGAATTTCTGATCGTTCCTATATAAGTTACCTTTACCGGTTTTACCCCACAAAACTCCAGTGTTGATTTTTTTAACTGATTAACGCTTGGCCTTCCGTACATCAGACGATAATACCATCCGGGCTGATCAAGGGTTGTGATAATATGGGCGGTTTTTCCTTTCAAAAGCTTATCCCACCATACAGAATTTTTTCTGTACTGATATGCAAAACCGGGAAGAAAAAGCCGGTCTATAAATCCTTTTGTAATGGAAGGCAACCCTCCCCACCATACAGGATGCACCCAAACCAGATGATTTGCCCATTGAATGATCTCCCAGGCTTTAACAAGATCCGGCTCCAGTTCCATCCTTTTCTGATAGCCGAAACGTAAATTAGGATCAAAATTGAGATTTGCAATGGTAATTTCTTTTATTTCAGCTCCTGACTCCATGGCACCGGATTTATAAGCATCCACAATCCCAAAATTAAAGGAATCTTTATTCGGATGCCCATTGATGATGGCTATTTTTTTCATGATGCGATATTGATATTGATCGTTTTATAAGCGCTAAGCTGTTCCAGCAATGATAAAGGTTCATGCAGCTGATGGCTGAAATACACTTTATTTTCATGAGGATTTTTCAATAGTTCTTCTGTGTGCAGTACTGCTGAGAGAGCCGTAAGCTCCGCCTGCCCTTCTGTGCTTTGAAGACTTAGTCTTTTCGATCCGTTTTGATCTTTTACTACAATTTCGAAGACAGACTGATCTCCGTTTCCACTTGACCCGAAAATCATTTTTCGTTCTTTTAAAGATAAAATACTAAAGATTCTCAGATATTGAAAACTGCCCAATAACCAGGTGATCAATTTTGAGTTATAGGTCATTTTAACGCTTACATCCGGTACTCTTTCAATATGGTTTAAGATGTAGAGATCGGGAACGTCAAAATTATAGGCATTCCTCTTTCCTATTCCAAAGGAAAAGTCAAAAACTTCAGTGTTTAGAAAATGCCGGATCGCAATAGGTTTGTCATTTTTATACTCATGAAAAGGAACCGCTACATTCTCAGCCATAAAGTGCGCTGAGCTTTCCCCGGCTTTATCTTTTACAGAATAGTACACGAAAAGCTTTATTTCCCGGATATCATCTGCATTGTTTGAAAGTGTACTGACAAGTCCAGGAACAATTCCTCCCATCCATCCGGAACTGAATACTACTCTGCTGCCTATTTCCCGGTTTTTGGCAAGACTGTAAGCTTTTACAAGGTCCGGCGTAGGTTTGGTAATATCAAGGTAGTCAATATGATTCTCTATCGCAAACCGAAGAATATGATCATTTTTATCATTCACGGAAAGAATGATCATGGTAATCTTTTTATCGGTAATGGTTTTAAAAGTAGCTGGATCCGTAACGTCTATTTTCAGGTCACTTTCTGGTTTCCCTCCTTTACGTCCGCCAATAAAGATATTGAATTGAGGGTTTCTTGATTTCAGAATACGGGAAATTGTTTTCCTACTAACCCGTTGCCGCCTATGACCAGAATATTGTGTCCATATGTTTTTTTGACAAAATTACAGAGCCGCCAATCCCTGAAACAGGACAAATGTCTAAAAGGGAAGTCAGGTATTTAATAACACAGGAACATAGACGATGAGTTTACATAAGGTTGTTTTGGAGATCAATTGGATACGTTATCATTTTTCAAAATTATTTTAATCTCTAAAAAGTAATTTCTTTTCTGATCCGGCTAAGATGTCTTTGGGTAATGCCAAGGTAAGAAGCCAGATACTGCAGTGGAATATTCTGGATATAATCAGGATGATTGGTAAGCAATGTGGAATAACGCTGAGCAGCACTATCCCTTTGAAGCTGGAAAAACCTGGTCTCAAGCTCCAGGTATTCCTGTTCGGCAATGATTTTCACAAAGCGGGTCCAGTTCAGGTGATCCTGCACCCATTCATCTACTGTTTCTTTTTCAGTACCAGAAGCTCTGCGTCGGTAATCGCCTGCATATTTTCTTTACTCAGACCTCCTGAAATAAATGAGGAATAGGCTGCAATCATCTGATTGGGAAACCTGAAACAATAAGTCATATCTTTCCCATTATCAGAAATATAAAAAGAACGGAAAATACCGGACTTTATAAAACCTACTTCTTTACACCGCTCGCCTTCATGGATGAAATAATCATTTTTACTGACTTTTCTCAACTCGAAAAGCTGTAGGAACTCTTTAATTTCATCTTCAGAAAAAGATTGAAGCTCTGAAAATAATCCTGTATCATCATGGTATTACGGGTTTCAATTGATCCCGGCGAAAATAGTCAAATATTTATTAATTATTTATCAAACCGCCGCAGAACAAGTGATGATTAACTCTTGAAAAAGAAATCCGGTTATATGTTTTTCAAAATCTTTTCTATCTATCCCGGAAATCCTGTCTATTGTTTCAAATGACAAAAACGCATCATTCATTTTAGGATATATCATAACTTTGTCTATGATGAAGCACAAGATTACCACTTATGACCTTAGTGATGTTTCTCAGCATAACTTTTTAGTGGAAAGAATAGAGAAACGTTCTGAAAAACAGGAAGAATTCCTTATGGATAAAGGAGTACACCGGGACAGTCATTATATTTTCACCTGTATGGAAAGCGGCCATGTACGAATGATGGTAGATTTTAAGATTATTGAATCCAGGGGACCCACCATTTTCTGTCTGCTTCCGGGGCAGGTACATCAGGGACTGCTGATGGAAAACGTATCAGGCTGGTTTGTTGCTGTAAAAACAGATAGCGTTCCTGATATAGTGCGTGCTGTATTTGAAGAATCTCTGGTGGAAATCCATCCTCTGCCTGTAGATCAAAACTGGACAGAAAAATACGATCTGCAGCCAGCCTGCTAAAGAATTACTGTACAGATGATGCGCTGGCTTCCAAGGAAGGAGTTTTGGTCATTCAATCTTTTCTGAATGCTTATATGGGAATGTTTTCTCATCTCTATCTGCGTAAAAATTCCCTTGAAATATCGGCTGAAAAGCGTTCTTCCCAACTGACAAGGGCATTCAGGATTCTGGTAAGAAAAGAGTTCAAAACAATGAAAAGTCCATCAGAATATGCTGAAGCTTTACATATCTCCCGGGGATATCTGACGGAAGTTATCCGTGAGGTAACAGGATATTCTGCCCAGTATTATATTCATCAGGAAGTTTTAATAGAAGCCAAAAGGCTCTTAGCTTTCACTCATCTTACCGTAAAAGAAATTGCTTATGAACTGGGGTATAATGATCATACCTATTTCAGCCGTTTATTTTCCAAACTGGAAGGCCAGTCTCCGTCAAAGTTCAGGGAAAAGAATAAAAACCTGAGATAAACCACGAATAGTCCAACTATTACCCTGAAACCGCTATCGGTATTGATCCGTTTTGAAGCGTCCTTTGCAATAAAAAAATACTTATGCCTAGTTTACCTAAATGGATCAATGATACCGTGGAAAATGTATGGTCTTCAAAATTTAAAGACTGCACTGTTACTGAAATAAAAAAATCACTGATCATCTTTGCTGCATACGTTTTGCCACAGATTTGCAGGATGTTCATTTTGAACCGGCTTATGCCATTGGAATAAGAGTTAATGACCGGGATTTCCGGAACTATTCTCCTTTCAATTTTAACCCAATAACCAATACTTTTGATGTCCTGTTTCATCTTCATGATCATACAGCTGTGGGCAATAGTTTCGTCAATCAGCTGGATACAGGTGATTCTGTAAAAATTCTAATGCCGAGGGGAAAACGTTTTTTTGAGCCTGATACTCAGATTCATTTTTCCATAGGAGATGAGACCTCATTGGGAAGTTCACTTTCCATACAGCAGGCTGCTGAAGAATTGAAACAGACATTTGTATGCCTTCACGAGCTGGAAACTCCGGCTGTATTGGAAGAGCTGGGCTTATATGGCTATCATACCCCGAAAAACAACACAATGGATATCATTGAAGTGCTTACCGGATTTCTGAAAGAGGAAAAACAGGCTGTGGATGATGACCAGGTTACCTTTTACCTTACCGGAAACGGGACAAGAATGCCTGCTGTAAGAAATTTCCTTAAGGCAAAAGGTGTCTCTTCCAGATGTATCAGATCACAGGCCTACTGGATCAAAGGAAAAAAGGGCTTTAGCATTCAATAAAAAAATCATCTCAGGACGAGATGATTTCTACCGTTTTGAATTGATTGAGTTATTTATATGAAGATATGAATGATGTTTGTGTTGGTACAAAGATAGGCAGAGCGCTTTTTTTAGCAATCAGGAAAATCCCTAAAAATTATCCGTAAAAATACTGTTGCGTAAAGAAAAAAGCCCTGCAAGAAAACTTACAGAACTTTAGATGATCTAACAATTATTATGTTCAGGGGTTTAAAAATAGGTTTTATTCCTGACTTTATACTGTCTAATTAAAGAGGGCTTACCAACTGCAGGAACCATTCTTTAACTTCGCCTTCAAGATGAGGTGCCAGTTTCTCTTCACAGGTCTTATGATAAGAGTTTAACCAGGCAATTTCCTGTTCTGAAAGTATTTCTTTCACTACGGTATCTTTGAAGAACGGGCAGAACGTTAATGTCTCAAATTCATAGAATGTTCCGTGAATGGTTTTTTCTGCTTCTTTTACTGCAATAAGGTTCTCATGACGGATTCCGTAATGGCCTTCCAAATAGTATCCAGGTTCGTTTGAACATACCATTCCCGGAAGAAGATCCTGAGGATTCAGGTCTTTTCTGATGTTCTGAGGTCCTTCGTGAACGTTCATGAAGCTTCCTACTCCATGTCCTGTTCCATGGTTGAAGTCTTTACCTTCCATCCATAAAGGAAGTCTTGCGATGGCATCCAGATGTACTCCTTTGGTACCTTTCGGGAATTTCACCATGGATAGGCGGATCAGTCCCTGCAATACCAATGTTGAATTTCTTTTAAATTCTTCGGAAGGTGTTCCCAATGCAAAGGTTCTTGTGATATCTGTAGTTCCTTCAAGGTACTGCCCTCCTGAATCTACAAGAATCGTATCTTCATTGGTAACTTCTTTGCTTCCTTCTTTTTTGGCAGAATAGTGCATAATGGCACCATTGTCTTTATATCCTATGATAGAACCGAAGCTTTCGCCTACAAAATTTTCTCCTTCAGCACGGAAGCTTCTCAGTTTTTCACCGATAGAATATTCATTCATTGCTTCTTTTCCGGCATTATGAGTCAGCCAGTAAAGGAACTTCACCATCGCTACTCCGTCCCTTACCATTACTTTTCTGAATCCTTCCAGTTCAGCTTCATTTTTCTGTGCTTTCATCAGATTTCCGGGAACCGGAGCTTTGATAAACTGGTTTTCTGCCTGTAGCGTAGCAAATATCTGCTGGTTTGTATTGGGAGAAACCAGCACTTTTTCGTTTTTGAATGTTTTCAGATAGTTGTAGAACTCTTCGTAAGGCATCATCTTTACGAAAGAATCATCCATTTGTTTTCTGGCTTCTACATCCATTTTTTCCAATCCTGTAAACAGAACCGCATCATTTTTAGTAATAACGATGTATCCTAAAAACACAGGGTTGCAATCTACATCACTCCCCTTAAATTCAGCGTCCAGGCTACGTCATCCAGACTTGAAATAATATGAACGGTAGCTTCCTGCTCTTCCATTTTCTGACGGATGGCAGCGATTTTATCTGCAACGGATTTCCCTGCTCTTTCCACAGGATGTGCGTAAATAGGATTGGCTGATGCCGTACCTCTTTCTTTCCATACTTCTTTTAAAAGCGGAATATCTGCCAGGCTGATATTTTTTGAATTCAATTTCTGAGTAAGCAGTTCCCAATTAGCATTAGAGGCAGCTAAAGCATTCACGGCCACTTTTCCGCCTGTAGGAATTTCAGAAATGATCCAGTCGATATAATTCGGGGTTCCTTCCATTCCATCTTTGAAAAGGTCAATTCCTGAACCTTCCAGTTCAATAGCGGCTTGTGTAAAGTATCTTCCATCTGTCCAAAGTCCGGCTTTATCTTTTGTAACCACCACAAAACCGGCGGAACCTAAGAATCCTGAAAGCCATGCTCTCTCCTGCCATTCTTCGGGAAGATACTCGCTCATATGCGGATCTGCAGAATATACTATAAATGCATCAACATTATTTTTCTGCATTTCTTCACGAAGCGCAGCAACTTTTTCCTTTGAAGTCATTCTTTTCTTTTTTAAACACCGAAAGTTACGAAAAATTTGAAGTCAAAGAATCAAATCAATACTCTATTTTCCTTTATAAACTGTTATTTTTCATGAATTATGATTGTATATACAGAGAACTTATATTTTACATAACCGAAAGAGCCTTAGAATTGAAAAAATGATTGAGAACAACATAGATTTTACACATCATACAGAACCGAATCCCATTCATATATTTCCATAAAAATAAAATTCATACCACAAAACCTATTTAATTGTTGAAATAATAATATTTTGGAAGGATTATTGCTGCATTATTTCCTATGAAACAGCAGAATTACAAAAACCACAGGAAATTTTATCCGCCACATCATTTTGTTTATCTACCGGTATTGATCTTATTAGAGATTTTTGGAATTTATAAAATTTGGGATGATCCTGAAAACCAGCTGGTCTGGATCCTGTTTTCGATTGTAATTTTTCTGCTTTTTTATCTGGCAATAATGACCAGACAGCATTATGCTTTAGGACTTCAAAACCGTATGGTGATTCTTGAGTTTAAGCAGCGCTATTATGAAATTTTCAATATAAGATCTGATGAAACTGCAGACAAATTAAGATTTGACCAGATTGCTGCCCTAAGGTTTACCTATGATGATGAATTTAAAGAACTGCTGTACAGGGCTCTTCATGAAAACATCTCAGGAGACGAGATCAAGAGATCAATCAAAAACTGGAAACCTGACCTGCTCAGAATTTAATACCAAAAAATAGTAAGCTATGAAAAAGTGGAGCATTTACAGTATTACGATATTAGGTTTGTTGACATTAACAAGCTGTGAGGCCGTAGGAACAATTTTTAAAGCCGGAATGTGGTGGGAATTCTCTTAGTCTGTATCATTGCAGTAATTCTTTTACTTATTTTTTCGAGGGGTAAAAACTCTTAACCATTTTGTATGGAGAAGAATACAGAGGTAGAGATCATTTCTCATTTAAAACCTGCAAAAATTGTTAAAATCATGAAAGACCCGGAAGCTTCTGCAAAGGCGGTACACCTTGTGTATACTACCGATGCAGACACAGCCGGGATTACCCGTAAGAAAACAGGAAAAAATATTCTTATTACAAAGACGGGGAAAAGATCCGGGATAAGGATGAGATAACTAGAATCAACAAGCTTGTGATCCCTCCGGCCTGGGAAAACGTATGGATATGTGCTCTGGAAAACGGACATCTTCAGGCAACAGGTTTTGATGTGAAGAAAAGAAAGCAGTACCGCTATCATCCTTTATGGAGTGCTTTAAGAAATCATACCAAATTCTACAGGATGCTTCAGTTCGGGTATGCGCTACCCAATATGAGACTTCATATTGAACAGGACCTTGCTTTGCGGAATTTTGAAAAGCGCAAAATACTGGCTCTGATCGTCAGCCTTATGCAGAGAACCAATATCCGTATCGGGAACAATGTCTATGAAAAGCTGTACGGATCTTTCGGACTGACAACCTTAAAGGATAAACACGTAGAAATAAAGGGCCAGAAAATTATCTTTTCATTCAAAGGGAAAAAGGGAATTATGCACCACGTGGATCTTAGAAACAAGAAACTGGCAAGGCTGGTTCAGAAGTGCAAGGATATTCCCGGAAAGGAGCTTTTCAGTATCTTGATGATGAAGGAAACCGACATTCTGTAGATTCCGGAATGGTGAATGATTATATCAAAGAAATAAGCGGTGAAGATTTTACTGCTAAAGATTTCAGGACCTGGTCCGGAACGGTAAGTGCCCTGATCGCATTTAAAGAAATAGGATATGCAGAAAATAACACTGAATATAAGAAGAAGGTAAAGGAAGCTCTGGATATTGTTGCAGACCATCTTGGCAATACAACTGCCGTATGCCGGAAATATTATGTGCATCCTCTGGTCATCAATCTGTATGAAAATAATACTATCAAAAATACCTTGATGAGCTGGATGTGATAGAAGAAAACGATGGAAAAGCCAGCCTTACAAAGGAAGAAAAGCTTGTTCTGAAGATCCTGGAAAACGAAAAGCTGTAGCGTTTTGTTGGATTGGAAAGGAGAAGCTAGAAGTTGGAAGTTGCCGGGGTTTGGAGAATCAATTATCTCAGATTTAACTGAATACAGTATAGTGTTTTTAAAGCAAAGGATTTATTTGATACTGGCTATTTTAGGGAGCAAAGGGTGAAATCAAATGTGTTGATTTGATGAAGCGAATGTTATCCACCTGATTCAAATAAGATTCACAATAATAACGTCTGGCAGTACTTCCAGCATCCCTCTTCCTGCTTCCAACTATTCAGAAACTCTATTGCTCAAAAACTGAACTTTATATTCCTTTGAGGTAATTCCTGCAATGATTTGCTCAACATATTGAATGAATTGATTATTTACTATCAAAATTTATTTCACAAAAACAGGCGGTATTTTTTCTTTCCTTATAATTATCGTAAATTTGTATACAACATTCAATTTAATAAAAATAATAAAAACGTAATATGTCAAAAGCAATTTCGCAAGTACCATTAGCGGTAAACGAACCGGTAAATTCTTATGAACCGGGATCTCCTGAAGTAAAAAGCCTTATCAGCACTTATAAAAAATGTGGGCTGAAAAGGTTGAAATTCCCATGATCATCAATGGAAAGGAAGTAAAAACTGAGAACAAAGTACAGCTTCAGTCTCCTCAGGATCATGCTCACGACTTCGGATTTTACTACCAGGGTGGTATGCAGCATGTGGATGACGCTATCAATGCGGCATTGGCAGCTAAAGAAGCATGGAATGAACTAGGTTGGGAACAACGTGCAGCTATTTTCTTAAAGCAGCTGATTTGTTGGCTGGTCCTTACAGAGATGTCATCAATGCAGCTACGATGATCGGGCAGTCTAAAAATGTACACCAGGCTGAAATTGATTCTGCCTGTGAGTTTATCGATTTCTTAAGATTCAATGTAGAATTCATGACAGAAATGTATTCTGAGCAGCCGGTTTCTGATAATGGTATCTGGAACCGTGTAGAATACAGACCATTGGAAGGATTCTGTTTTGCAGTAACTCCATTCAACTTTACAGCGATTTCCGGAAATCTTCCTACCTGTATGGCCATGTTAGGAAACGTTGTAGTTTGGAAACCTTCTGACAAGCAGGTTTATTCTGCAAAAGTGATCATGGATGTATTAATAGAAGCGGGTCTTCCTGCAGGGTTATCAATATGATCTTTACAGATGGTAAAGAAACTGCTGAGAAAGTACTGGCTCATAAAGATTTCGCAGGTCTTCACTTCACAGGATCTACAAAAGTATTCCAGGGAATGTGGAAAATGATCGGTGACAATATCCACAACTACAGAACCTATCCGAGAATTGTTGGGGAAACCGGAGGTAAAGATTTCGTGATTGCTCACCCGTCTGCTAATGTAGAAGCTGTAGCGACTGCTTTGGTAAGAGGTGCTTTCGAATACCAGGGACAAAAATGTTCTGCGGCTTCAAGAGCTTATGTTCCTAAGTCTCTTTGGGCTGATGTGAAAAAAGTAATGGAAGCTCAGATGGCTACTATTAAAATCGGTTCTCCTGAAGATCCATCTAACTTCGTGAATGCAGTAATTGATAAAAATTCTTTCGAAAAATGTAAAGGATACATCACGAGAGCAAACGAATCTTCTGAGGCTACTGTAGCAATTGGTGGAACTTGTGATGATTCCAAAGGATGGTTTGTACATCCAACAGTTATTGAAACTACAAACCCTCAATACGAAAGTATGGTAGAAGAGATTTTCGGGCCAATCCTTTCTGTATTTGTTTATGAAGATGCGGACTGGAAAGAGACTCTTAAACTGGTAGATTCTTCTTCTCCTTATTCATTAACAGGTTCTGTTTTCTCTCAGGATCGTTATGCAATTGCTGAAGCTTACAAAGCTTTAGAAAACGCATCCGGTAACTTCTACATCAACGATAAACCAACCGGTGCCGTAGTAGGACAACAGCCTTTCGGTGGTGGTAGAGCTTCGGGAACTAATGACAAAGCGGGTTCTAAAATGAACCTTCTCAGATGGACGTCTGTAAGAAGTGTGAAAGAAACGTTTGTTTCTCCAAAAGACTATAAATATCCATACTTAGGATAATAAGTAATGAGTAACAGACATGAGCAATTTGTTGTCTGTTCTTAAATAACAGCCCCGGAATTTCGGTTTCGGGGCTTCTTTATGGATAAAATGATAGTTAATGGATTTTGCAGTTTAAGGTTAGAGCTTAGGATTTAAATCGTAAAACGACTTCAACATACACCTCCCACCCCTACTTTACCTAACATCTTTTAACAAACTTTACCTATATTTTACGACTTCACTACCCCTGTTAGGAATAATAGTTGTTTTTGGATAAGTACACCCAAAATAAAATAGTATGAAAAAGTTATTGCTAACAGCCGTCGGAATAGGATTATTTGCCGTGAGCTGTGGAACCAAAGAATCGACCATGTCATCGAGTAGCCGTGATTCGACAGCAGTAGACAGTCCACAAAGAAATGCACCGCCTGCAACGACCGATACAATGACTACAAAAATGACGAATCCTGACACCATCAAGATGAAAAAGGATTCAATGGTGACAACTCCGGTCAAATAAGTTATTATAAATGTTTTAATTTAAAATGGAAAATCTGCAGTTGAAAGTACTGCAGATTTTTTATTTATTTTAGCTTTTATAGTAATTTACATCATAAAGCATCTGTATTACTATTTTATTTTCCTGAATGTGATTCCCCGTGCATATCCATAGTAACTCCATTGATATCTCCTTTGTCATCGAGGGTAAAATTAAAATCGAAATCAGGATTCATTTGCTGTGGAACTTCTTCTGTTAATGCTGAAGCAAAAAGATCATACTGCCGGTGCATCAATAGAAATTTGAAGGTTGGAAAACGTACGTACAGGTTATTTCCTTCTTTAGCAACTGTTAATGTTCCGTATCCTTTATTGAAATACTCACCGCAATACAAATCCAGATCGTGGGTTGGTTTTTTCTTTTCATTGATACCCGTCCGGATATTTTTATTCGGCTTGGCAATATCGCTGATACCCTTTTCATAGGAATAAGGTTTACCATGATCTAAACCAAGCATACGGATTGAAATCATATTAGCAATGGTATTGGATATATCAGAATTCTGCTGATTGCTCAGAACAGCTATCCCCAGTTTTTCGGCTGGAAAAAGAAAGATATTAGAATTAAAACCTGATACTCCTCCAGCATGCCACACCTTATAATGACCTTTGAAAATCTGGGTAAGCCAACCATATCCGCAACCAAAGAGGTAATTTTTGGCATCCGGACTAGCCGGAGGAGCCCCATCAATCATGACTTTGGCACTCATTGCATTTTTCATGTAGTCTTTTGAAATAAGCTCTTGGTTTTCAAAACTTCCATAGTTTAACCAAAGCCTGATCCAGTTTACCAAATCAGCTGCAGAACTGTTAACCGCAGCTCCCGGTTTATCATTATCAGGTCTTTGAAACAGTACTTTTTCAATATTTTTTTGGTAAAGACCGTACGGATAGGAAAAATCGGGTTGTTTTGTCATTTCATCAACAGATGTACTGCTGTGATCCATCTTTAAAGGAACAAATATTTTCTGTCTGATAAGATCATCCCAGCTTTTGCCATTTATCTGCTCTGCAATTGTTCCCAACATGAGGTATCCAAAATTGCTGTATTTCCAGCTGTTTTTAGGTTCTCCGTTTTCTTTGATAAAAGGAAGCTTTTGCATCAGATCCATACGTTTAGCTGCGGGAAAGAAAATGTAGGTTCCGTCTATACTCCCCAATCCGCTTCTGTGTTCCAGTAAATCTTCGATGGTGATCAGATTGTTCATTCTGTCCGTAGAAAATGTCAGATAGGGAATATAACGGGAAGGCTTATCCTGAACGGATATTTTCTTTTCGCTTTCCAGCATTCCTATTAAAGCGGATGTAAATGATTTGGTATTGCTTCCGATACTAAAAACGGTATTGGGAGTTACGGGAAGTTTATTTTCATAATCCCTGTACCCGTACCCTTTGGAATAAATTAGTTTATCATTTTCAACAATTGCCACTGATATTCCTACTGCCTGATAATCTTTCATGATGGCATTGATTTCTTCATCAATTCTCTTCAAATTTCTCTTTGGTTCCTGGCTCAACGTAAAATTGTACAGTAAAAGGGGTAACAGATAAAGTATTTTTCATATTTTAATTTTTAAGATCAATTTGAATATCGTTCTTTCCATCTATTATTGCTCTATACAATATCATAGTATTTCGCTGCCCTATTACATTAAAAACAATTTTATCAGAATATGCATCTGATCATTCATAAAAATATTAATATTTTATTATATTTGATTACATTAAAAGACAAAAAATAAAATAGTATGAAAAAATTCTGGATAGGAGCAGTTCTTGGACTTCTTTTTCTTGGAAGCTGTGCCCAAAATAAGGAAAAAAGGAAGAATTTAAAGAGGCCCACAATAAAGATTCTCTGAGAAACAGTATGGGTGATTCTGCCGTGGCTAATTCTGAGCCGGCCCCGACAACTTCTGATACTTTAAAAATTAAAAGCGACAGCAGCAAAACGAAATAAAATCACAAATCCACAGACTTTCTGTGGATTTGCACTAAAAAAAAACTTGACTGAAAAAAACCGGGCAATCAACCCCGATTATAGGATATGGTCCGGAGATCCGGATCAGTATATTTTTTGACAGTTAAAGATTCCGGCATAATTTCATTGCTGTAAAAACACCTTTCTTTTTTTTCTGTTTAAAGTTTTGTTGGATTGGTAAGATAAGCGCTGTTTTATTTCATCTCAATAAGGAAAAGAATTCCTAAAAAATAAAAGAGCTATACTGTAGTATAAATAGTCGTCATATCCCGTAAAACTGTCGCAAAGATAGGACAGCAGCTGTATTGTATAAAACAATAGGTTATCCATTTTCGTGAAAATGATGAGACAGGATACACTTTTTAAGGTATTTTTAATCATTTTCGTGAAAACGGACATCCTTATCTGACTGATTTTCAACGTCCAGATATTTGATATAGGCTGACGGGGAATAATCTGTGACAGCTTTGAATACCGCAGCAAATTTACTATGTGAAGAGAAACCACACTCATCTGCAAGGATACTGATTTTATATTGCCTGTATTTTTCATCATTAATCAGTTTATCTACAATATAATTGATCCTTAAGCGGTTGATATAAGTTTTGAAATCGGTTCCCTTGTGCTGGTTAATCACATACGAAAGATACTTCGTATTGGTATTCAGTTCGCCTGCAAGAAATGATGATAGGACATTCCTTTATTGTTATAAAGATTTCCTTTTTCAAACATTTCAAGAAGTTCCAATAGTTTCGACTCCGTTTCTGAGGTCATGAGGAATCGTTCCTTTTTTTGTCTGCTTCACTGCCATTCTCATCAATTTCTTCTACGGATATATTAGAAAATTCAGCATTTCCGGCTGGTTTTAAAGGCTGGGTTCTGTTACTGATCATTTTCAGCTGAGTCCTGATAATATTCCTGAATTTGGAATGTTGCTTTCTCTGTTTTGTTCTGAAAAAAACAATAAGGCCGATCACTGCTGCAAGCAAAATAATGATGGTTATATTTTTGCCACATTCATTGACCCGTTCTTTTTACCGGTTTTAGTTCCTCCGTTGTCAGTATTTTTTGCGGCAAATCCCTGATTACGGGCGGCAATACTATCATACGCCTTCACATATTTCACAGCATACAAAGATGCTTTAAAAGTATCGCCTGTTCCTTCATAATAATCGTTGATATTGGAGTATACAGCTTTTTTGAGCTTAAGGCTTCTTGAGGTATCTGCTATTTTTTCAGCTTTTCTCAGGTATAGTTCCGCATCTTTCCAGTTTTTCTGTTTGAGGCGGATTCCTCCCAGGCCATTATAAACCAATCCAAGTGTACAGCTTCCTTCTTTGAGCAGCTCCTCTGCTTTTCTGTAATAGCTTTCCGAAACGGAATAATTATTCAGCTTAAAATAAACATCCCCAGCACCTGATAAGATGCCGCTGCCGTTCTGTTTTCATTTTTGCTGTCAATTTTTTCAAAATGCTTCAGAGAGTTTTCTATATATTGTACTGCGTTGGAATTGTTTCCCAGTTCCATTTCATAAAAGGCCATTTCCTGGTTCAGCAATCCTGCCGCTTCATTACTTTTCTGAAATCCCGAAATCTGCCTGGATGCTTCCAGACCTTTCAACAGGTATTTTCTGGCTCTTTCGTATAACCCTACCTGTCTATATTGCCTGCCGAGCAATCTGCATACCTCAGCCATTCTTTCGGGATCGTTATTCTGATTGATTAATGAATGTGCATTTTCGCCGTAGCATATGGCTTTTTAAGTTCTCCGGCATGGTGATAAAGCTCTGAAGAAAGCATCAGACTTGTGATTTTTTCTGACGGTTTCTGAGCAGACATATAGAGGGAATCTGCCGTACTGATCGCTTTCGGCAGGTCTTTATAGGCAGTGATGGTAGAGGTTCTTTCACAAGTCTCATCAAAGCTGTCCTTTTTCTGGGCAAATATGGGGATTGCTGTGGTAAGCAAAAACAAAAGTATCAGTAGATTTCCGGGCATAAAAAAACAAATTATTATTTTTATTTTATAATAATTCATCATTATTTTCTCAGGGTGTCTTTTTGTTTTCACAAAATTAATAATATTTTACTTTTAATTAAAATATTCTATTGAAATTTAATCATTTAACCTAAAACAGCATTTTATGTTAAATTTAATAATAAGACTAAAATAATAAACGATTTTCTTTAATATAAGCCTATCCCTGTATTTAAAACAAGGTTCCTGTATAATTATTTTTGATATGAACGGCCTAAATGTCAGCATATTTATTACATTTGCAGGGAATAAAAAGTTTTTATGAAAAAAATAACCATACTTTCAACTCTGTTTATAGGAGTATTTGCATGGGCACAGGGAATCAAATTTGAGGACAGCAACTTCGCCTCTATCCTTGCCAAGGCAAAAAAGAGAACAAACTGATCTTTGTAGATGCATATGCTTCGTGGTGCGGACCATGTAAGCTGATGGTAAAAATATTTTCCCGCTTCAATCGGTGGGAGACTATTATAATGCTCACTTTATCAATGCTAAAATTGATATGGAAAAAGGTGAAGGAATTGAGCTGGCTAAAAATACAATGTAAAGGCCTTCCCTACTTATCTTTTCATTGACGGAAATGGTGAAGCGGTACACAGAACCCTGGGATATGTGGAAGAAAAAGACTTTATCCAGTTTGCTAAAGATGCTGAAGATCCGAACAGAAGACTGACTTCATTAAAACAACAGTTTGAAAAGGGTGAAAAAGCACCTGAATTTCTGAAAAACCTTGCAGGGCTTACTATATACAATGATCCTGAGTTTGCAGGTAAAGTACTGGACCGTTATTTCGGGCAGAAGACAGCTTTGGATCAGGAAGATGTTCAGTTACTGCTTTCCGGTGTACAGACTACAGAAAGCCCGCTGTATAAAATCTTCCAGAATAAGAAAGAAGATATTCAAAAGTTTTTCCCGGCAGACAGGTATGAAAAATTTGATAAAAATATCAAACTGAACACTGTTGCTAAAAAAAGCTTACAATGCAGATACGAAAACCTGGAATGACAGCTACTTTATGACGGAAACTCAAAAATTCCTGAGCAAAGAAGAAGCTGATAAGATCTTAAAAAGAATGAAAGCCAACAGAGCTTTAAAAAATAAGGACATCCCTGAATATGAAAAACTGATTCTTGACCTTTACAAAGATTATTCTGCAGCCAGCTCTGAAGAACTGAATTCTCTTGCATGGAATTTCTTCGAAAATGTAAGCAATAAAGCATCTCTGGAAAAAGCAATCACATGGGCACAGGAATCTGTAAAAAGATCAGAACTATGCCAATACAGATACTTTGGCCAATCTTTACAATAAGATAGGAGATAAGAAAAATGCAAAAATGTGGGCTGAAAAGTCTATTGAAATTGCAAAAAGCAAAGGTGAAGATTTTTCAGATACGGAAAAGCTATTGAAAAGCCTTTAATAGATCAATATATAAAACAAAAACCGCAGGACATTCTGCGGTTTTTTTATGTTGTCTGGTGATGTGTGTATGACAAACCACCCCGTCACATCTTCGAATTGACACCCCCGGTGGAGGGAAAAAATTACATTTTCAGTTGTAAAGATGGTTGTTAATATTCAAAAAGAACACTACCCCATGTAAATCCGCTTCCGAAAGCAGAAAGAAGGACAAGGTCTCCTCTTTTGATTTTCCCCTGCTCAATCGCTTCACTTAAAGCAATCGGAATAGAAGCAGCGGTTGTATTTCCATATTTCTGAATATTGTTAAATATCTTGTCATCCGGTAATCCGAATTTCTGCTGAACAAACTGAGCAATTCTCAGATTGGCCTGATGAGGGATGAACATATCAAGATCTTCAACTGTTTTTCCTGCTTTATTCAAAGCTTCCATCATTGTTTCCGGGAATCTTGTAACAGCATGTTTGAATACAAAATTACCGTTCATGATAGGATAAACTTCTTTATTGGTAACATTTTCAGGCTCTTTTCTCATCCTGTCACTCCAGCCGAATTTGGAACCCGGGAACTGTGTACATAATTCATCGGCATATTTACCTTCAGAATGCATATTCACCGCTAAAACATCTCCTGCATTTTCATCTTCAGTTGCAGAAAGCACAATGGCTCCTGCCCCATCTCCGAAAATAACAGAAACTCCTCTTCCTTCATCTGAGAAATCCAATCCAATCAAAGAATGAATCTCTGCGCCCACCACAAGAATATTTTTATAAGTACCTGATTTGATAAAAGCATTGGCAACACTCATAGAATATACAAACCCCGAGCACTGGTTTCTTACATCCAGAGCGCCTATGGTATCACATCCCAGCATATCCTGAAGCAAAACCCCGCAGCCAGGGAAATAATAATCCGGTGAAAGCGTTGCAAAAACAATGTAATCAATATCTTTAGAAGTAAGACCTGCATTCTGAATGGCCTTTTCTGAAGCTTTAAACCCTAAATAAGCGGCTGTTTCCTGAGAATCATTCCTGTTTTTTCTGTGTCTTCGTTCCTTGATGCCTGTTCTTTCCGTAATCCATTCATCATTGGTTGTCATTAGTTTGGCTAGATCATCATTTGTAACAACGTTATCTGGAACATAAAATCCGACACCTTTTATTGTACTTTTAATCATATAGTTTTTAATTTTGGCAAAGATAAAACTTATTTAACACATAGTTTTTCAAAATATTAGTATTTTTACTTTATGCCAATTGATACGATATACAGATGCGAGCACTGCGAATGGGTAGATGTGGAATCTCCTACTGCAGAAGACCTGAAATTTCTTCATGAAAGATACGAAATCAATAATCTCCTTCTTGAAGATACCATAGATCCCAACCACCTTCCCAAATATGAAGAAGACGGAAGCGTAAAGTTCTTCCTTCTCCGTGAAAGCACAGAACTGGAAAGGAAAAACCTCAACACCATCAGTGACATCAGCACCAAGATCGCCATTTTCATGCTGGATAAGACCATCATCACCATCCACAGAATGAAAACCAAAAGTATTTCTGAAACAAAAAAAAGACTTCAGGCAACACAGGAAGATGTTAATCCTCAAAAAATAGCGCTGATGATCGCTATCCTCATCATGAAAAGTTTTGATGATGAATCCATAAGCCTTCTGGAAACAATGGATAATATTGAAAATGAGATTTTCCTTAAAAATACCAATCATACCAGCCAGATCCGCAGATTGTACAAGCTGAAACGAAAATCAGGACTGAATTCCAGGGTGTTGGTCATTTCTACCGATGCGATTGATAAATTCAAATTATTAAATCTGCAGGATTCTGAAATTGTGGATCTCAAAGACAAGCACAAAGACGTAGTAGCGGATTTTGATCATCTGAATATACAGATCACCAACCTTATTTCCATGTTCCTGGCCCTGTCTGATCAGAAAGCCAACCAGGTCATGAAGGTATTGGCTATTTATTCGGTTTATTTTTTACCAATTACCTTTATTGCAGGAGTATACGGGATGAATTTTGACAATATGCCGGAACTTCATCATAAATATGGCTATTATATTACAGTAGGTGCCATGGCTACAGTTGTCATCAGTACATTCATCTATGTGCGAAAGAAACAATGGTGATTCTCCAGATCGATTTATATTTCCCGAAGATTATACAAACTTTTTAACCATCATATGCGATATTTCTCAATCTGCAGGAGAATTCAATACAAAGATTATCAGTCTTTGCTATAAATTAATCTCATGGTTTGGAAATAAACAGTAATTTAGAGATTGCTTCACCTGTGGGTCTGCGCATAACAAAATATTACTCCCCGAGCCTATGAAAACCGAAACTCTTAATGCAATTCTGGAGGATGATTCTCTTTCTAAAGAATCTAAGGAGAAACTTGCTGCCCTTCATGAAAACATCTCATCCAAAGAGTTTTCTGATCTTCTGGACCAGGAGGGCAATCAGTATATAGAGTTTGTACAGGAAGGCGGCGGTGTTTGGGGAAGTGCTCTTGTAGGATATCTTTATGGCCTGGAAATCTTTGGAATCCGTTTTCTGAAGGTGGCGGGAACAAGTGCCGGAGCGATCAATACCATGCTTATTGCAGCTTGCAAAACCAAAGAAGAACCTAAGAGCAAACTCATTAAAGATATTCTTTTCAGTTGGGATTTTGCAGATTTTATGGATGGGAAAACCTATGTAAAAACTACTCTTCACGGGATGCTCAACAATAAGGATTTCTTTAGGATCAATGCTATTATTGCGGCCATTCTGTTCATTATCCTGGTCAGCATTCCTTTTGCAGCTCCTTCGGAAACCATACTCAGTGCAAAGCTGATGTTTTTAATTCCCCTGATTCCGGCTGTTATTCTCTTTTTATGTATCAAAAAGCTGTACAACAATTTCAGAAAGGAAAACAGCGGGCTCAACCCGGGAAATGTATTTCAGAATATCATGAAAACTGCCCTGGATAATTTCGGAATCAAAACAGTAGCTAATCTGAATGAGAAATTTATTCAAAGGAATATGCCCTTAACCTCAGCTACCGCTACGGAAACGGCCAGGAATATTATACAATGGCTCTTCAAAGTATAGAAAATATCAAAACAAAAAACCTGGAGCATATTGATCAGACCCGATATAAAATTTTCTATGACAGTGCCGCCAATAATGATTATTACAAAAACAATCCTTTTTACCTGCTGCAGTCGGAAATGTGATCATTACTACTGATATTAATGCCAAAATAAAAGTAGAACTTCCCACCATGGCCAATCTGTATTGGTCTGAGGAAGAACTGAAGCACATCAGTCCCGCAGAGTTTGTAAGGGCTTCCATGTCGGTCCCTTTTTTCTTTGAGCCTTTTCAGAAAGAGATCAACAGAAATGACGATTCGGTAAAATATGCCTGGAAATTCTGGATGAATACCAGGAAGGATGATATAAATCCTGTGGGAATCTTTATTGACGGCGGCAGTATTTCCAATTTCCCAATTGATCTGTTTCATGCAGATGAAGTTTTTATCCGAGAATGCCTCTTTTCGGGGTACAGCTTACCAGTGATTCCGACATGCTTTCCGAAAAAGGAAAAACGAGTGAAGAAATCATGAAAACTCCTTTCAGCTATGCCGGAAATATCATCAGTACTTTAAAAGGTTTTAATGACAAAACCTTTCTTACCAAACATAGTTTTTATAAACTGTACAGCATTCAGACCGTCAACTGCGGAACCAGCAGCTGGCTGAATTTCTTTATGAAACAAGAAGAAAAGGAAGAGCTTTTCAACAGAGGTTTCCAGGCTGCCCTCGATTTTCTGAATCAGTTTGACTGGAAAAAATATAAATATGAAAGGATGCTGCTCTCTATGAAAGAGAAAAAATCCTGAAGGAAGAGGATACGCCTACGGTGGGATAAAGTTTTTAAGTATTTTCGTTTAAAATTAGATCATGAAATACTTATGTGAATGCTGCAGGAAGAAAAAGATGATCAATAGAGTATTAACCTTAAATGATGGATGAGCTACTTTTTCCAAAGATGGACAGACTATTACATTAACCATCAGAAAAATCAAACTAATAGTAATCAGGAGCAATAATGGGTGGATTTATAGAATTTTACAAACTGGATAAAGCAAAGATCAGAGAAAACCTGTATCCGAAAGTTTCAGATACAAGTCTTCCTGATGTATTTCTGGAGATCATTGATAAACGTTTTGGAAACTTTCATGACTTTCTGAAGTGCGAGCGTGAATTTTCAGCGATATCCTATGAAAATATTCTGAAAAAGCTTCAGCAAGAAGATTATACTTTAGAAAACGAAGAATTTACTGCTCTTTTTGATTGGTTTACCTGGTATTATCAGAATGATCATGAAGGAGATGAAGAAATATTTGCCCATCATGGATTCATCGGAATCTGGCATCTTACGACCCGGTATGAGGTTCCGCTATTCTTTGGCCTTACTGCCAATGGCGTAGAGAAATTTTACATTCCGCTTCTTGATCATGCTCAGGAACTGACAATTGACAGGATCTTAAGCAGTAATGATCTTCTGCTTATGGTTGATTACCTTATTCTTCTTTCCTTTAAAGTGGCTGTTTATAAGGAATCATCTGATGTAGAACAAATGAGACAATCACTTGAAATCTCACAGTTTGATACCTCTTTTAATCTGCATATCAGTACAGAAAAACACTTAAACACCTACCTTCAGGACCCTGATTACATGTACCGGGATGAAATGAAACATCTTCTTGAAGGAGGATATGAATATATTCCCGGAATCATGATGAACATTAAAGAGAATCTTGGCAGTTATGAAGGGCCAATTTACCTTGACCAAAGCTATTAGCCGATAGAGCATCCAGAAAATCAAGATACATAGGGACACTTTTTCAATCCATTCATCAGAAGAGTCACGCTCTATCCCGTAATAGACAAATGGTTCTTTATATTCTGCCTTTACATAATCAAAAGTCAGCTCATAAGGCCTGAAAAGCTCCTTCATTGTATATTTATATTTTCCTGAAGCAGTATATTCGTCTTCATCAATTCCGGCAGTAACAACCAGCGTCATTCTTTTTCCGGCCAGTTTATAGCCGCTGTTGCTTCCGTAAGCCCACCCGTGCAAAATAACTTCATCTAACCATTGTTTCAGAAGCGGTGGACTGCTGAACCAGTAAAATGGAAACTGAAATACAATTGTATCATGAGACTCCATAAGTTTTTGTTCCTGGCTACATCAATTTTACCGTTGGGGTAAGCTTCATACAGCTGATGAACGGTATATTTTTCAGGATATTTTTTCAGTTCTTCAATCCATCTTTTGTTGATGGCAGATTTTTCAATATCAGGATGGGTTACAATAATTAAGGTTTTCATTTAATGTTAAATTTCTACAGCAAAATTACGATACGTACCGTACATTTTGTACATTAGCTACCTATTGTATGGTACTATAAAAAAGTAAGTAATGACTAAAATAAAGGAAACCTCGACCAATTTTGCCAATAAAAAGCTCTTTCAGACGAATGTCCGGAGGTGTATGCTTCCAATATCATTGGCGGACAGTGGGCACTTGCGATCTGCTGCTATCTGATCAACGGAAAAATGAGATTTGGAGAACTCAGAAAGTGTCTTCAGAACATTACAGAACGTATGTTAACGCTTCAGCTTCGCAGGCTGGAGGAAGACAAAATTATTACCAGAACCGTATATGCAGAAGTTCCCCCAAGGGTAGAATATGAGCTTACAGAAATCGGGTATAAACTGAAACCTATTATTCTTGAATTTGAAAAATGGGGAACAGAGCATAAAGAACTGGTGAAAAAGCTTTAAAGAATGACTGAGGAATTAGATTCTTTTTATCTGGAATTAATCGTAGTGGCATCTCAGACCAGTCAAAACGACGTCTATATGCACGGATACCTCGAAATAAGACTTAACAATAAAAAGCCTTATGCAGAAGGGGATATTATTGACATCAGTGAATTTTATGAGAGTATAGATGCGGATGGTGAATTTAAAATATTTTCATGTTGCTGCGGAATTCCTGAGTGTAGTGGCTGGATTAGAGGAATTCAGGTTGAACACCTTGAAAATAGCCGTATAAAATGGACCAATCTTAATAGCGGACAATCCTGGACATTTCAAAAGCACCTGCTTGTAGATGCTTTACAGCAAGTAAATGAAGAGGTAGAAAATTTTAAAAAATTTTTCACCCAAAAAGATATTGAATATGTAGGATATGGTTCTTAATAGAAATTTTTTACCATCAGATTGCTACAGAATAACCCATAGAAGCCTCTGCAATTAATAGAATCATTCTGTAGGAATCTAAGCTTATTTGTGATTGATCCTTAAACCTTTTTCCACAAAGGTTTTTCGGCCAATACTTTGGTGTGAACCGGACAGCTTTCATGATGGGCTCCTTTCAGGTATCCGGTACTCATCAGAAACTCATTCACAATCTCTCCGCCTGTGAATTTGAATGTTTTCTTGAAAAGCTTCATCCATTCCGGTAAGGTCTTAGGATGGTGATGTTCCAGCCATTTTCAAAAGACCCGAATTCTTTCTGCAGTTCAATGATTGTTCTGGCGTTTTCGATTGCTGCATTTACTTTCAGTTTATTTCTTATAATTCCACTGTCGTTCAAAAGTCTTTCACGGTCTCCTTCTGTATAGGCAGCGATTTTCTGAATATCAAAATTATGATAGGCTGCCCTGAAGCTTTCTTCTTTTTTTTAAGACCGTTTCCCAGCTTAATCCGGCCTGGTTAATTTCTAAGATCAATCTTCCAAATAACTCATTATCATCATGGATCGGAAATCCGTAATAATTATCATGATAATTTTTGTGCAGTTCTTTTCTGCTTTCGGGCTGCATTCGGTCTATGGCTAAGCAATAACTCATCGAAATTTTCTGTTTTTTTATTTAATGCGATAAAGATAAGGCAGGATTGTGACAACTGTTAGTCAGCAGAAATAATTTTTATACTATGAATACATAAATAAAATGAAAAACTCGTGAATTTATGACAATTAAAATATTCTCGCAGATAAAGCAGATTTCGCAGGTTTTTTCTTGGTAGTTCAGAATTTCTGTGGGGTATGGCGTCATAAGCTTCCTATACCTTTCATTACTTTTGAAAAAATTTAGTAGTTTAGAAAATTCAAAATTATAATCGTGAAATTTCTTATCTCTTTTATTTTCATCTTATTTTTCACTGCATTTAACGCACAGGATTTATATTCTAAGGCATATGGAAACAGCCGGAATCCTGCAGTGATTTTTATTCATGGCGGACCGAGCGGAAATGCCACCTTATTTGAAGGAACCACGGCACAGCAATTAGCAGAGAAAGGATTTTATGTAATCGTGTATGACAGACGTGGTGAAGGGCGTTCTAAGGATGACAGTGCCTCCATGACATTTAACGAAAGTTTTAATGATTTAAATGGACTCTATACAACCTACAACATTAAAAAGGCCAACATTCTAGCCCATAGTTTCGGAGGGATCATCGGGACTTTATTTACGGCTAAATTCCTGAGAAAGTCAATTCGCTTACCCTTGCAGGCGCTTTATTTACTCAACAGCAAACTTATGATCATATCTTAAAAAAGGCAAAAGAACATTTCAGAAATGACCCGGCGCTGCTTAAGGAAATTTCAGAGATAGAAAACCTTGATAAAAACTCTGCTGCTTACAGGAAAAGATGTTATGAAATAGCAGGCAAGCTCAACTTTTTGAGATGCCACATCCTACCCAGAAAAGTGAAAGATTAAGAAAGGAATATAAAAACGGTGAATTTTACAGAAACAACATCAGAAATGCAAATTCTCCAATTAAATTTTATCAGAATGAACCACTGAATAACCTGGACAACAGATCCGTATTGAAAGATATCAGGATAAAAGGTGTTCCTGTTTTTGCTGTTTACGGTAAGAATGACGGAATCTTCTCAGAAAAACAACTTGCCGATCTTACCGATATCGTTGGAAAGAGTAATTTCAAACTGATTGATAACTGCTCCCATTATTTATTTGTAGACCAGCAGGAGAAATTTTTAGAATTTATGAAGCTGAAATTAAAATAAAGTGTAGTTTTGTATTGATGTCAAATTCAACACTATATATGAAGACCTATAAAAGCATAATCACAATGCTTATTCTGGTGTTTTCACTATCGCCATGTTCCGTGAAAAGGAATGTGCTTGATATTTTTGACATTCAGCATATCAGTGGTCTGAATAAGGTGAAAACTACATCAGGACCTTCCTTCAGTTGCGATACAGGTTCGGTTTCTTCTCAGGTTTCGGTTTCTAAAGCTCAAACTGCAAAGGACAAAGGTTTTGTATCCGGCTTCACCCCTAAAGCAAAAGACAGAAAGGAAGAGAAAATTTCTTTCAATGAATATTCAGGACATTCTACGGGAAACAGTCCTCCGAAGTATATTTTGTTTAAAAGACTGAAATTAAGCCTGGTTTAAATTTTTTTAAATCAGATTCAATCAGTTTTTTTATCAAACAATATACATTTCAATGAAACAAACTTTCAACAGCCAGTCTTCTGATCTGGCCGGACTTTATACTTTATCTCTCCGAATGGTTATCGGATGGACCTACTTTTCAGCTTTCTGGCGCAGACTTATCCTCGAAAACAAGCTTATTCCTGATGAAAAAGGATATATCGGAGAAAAATTCAACCATTTTTTACCCAACGCTTTAGGAATCAAACCGGTTATCGAATATCTGGTGACCCATCCTGATGCCTTACAACGGTCGATGATGATTTTTACCATTATTGAAGCTGTCGTTGGGCTATTTATTATTCTGGGATTACTGACCCGGCTGATGAGTATCGGGATCTTTAGCCTGGCGCTGGGAATTTTACTGGGATCCGGCTGGCTGGGAACTACCTGTTTAGATGAATGGCAGATCGGAGTTCTGGGTATTGCCGGAGGATTCGTACTTTTTCTCACAGGAAGCGGGCCCTATTCCTGGATTATTTCTTCATAAAAAAAGAAAAGTTTTACGCAGACCGGGTGGTTTTCATGGCTGGGTTCGGGAAATCTTCCTGTTTACAGACCAAAAACATTAATTCTGGCCGGTTCGCTGATGATCTTCGGGCTTACGCTTTATACCAATCAATATTTTCATGGCGGGGTTTGGGGTACGCTCCATAATAAATCTGTAAAACCAAAAGTGGAAATTTCCAATATTTCACATAATAATTCGGATTTGAAATTCGAGATTTACAGGACAGAAGGAGCCGATGTGTATGGTTCTTTCCTCATTGGGCTTCATATTCTGGATAAAAACGGGAATATTTTAAAGGAAATGGATCATAAAGAGCTTTCCAAGTTTTCAAAAGACAATATTCGGAACCATTATGTTGCCAAAGTGAAACCCGGAAAACACAGCCTTGTCATTCCACTGGGTGCAAAGGCAGATATCAGCATCGGAATTGGTGATATTCTTCAGAAAGAGGAAATCCATACATTGAAACTGATCGATATCAGCGGAATTGAATGGACAAAGGAAATCAGATAGAAAATTATGAATTTTATTGGAATGCGCAAGGATAGGGACAGCTTTTTGAACACTTACAAATCCTCTGCATATTTCAGCATTTCAATTTTTTAAAATTTTGTCTAAAACCAATGGAATGAGAATTTAATAATAAGAGCGGACCTTTAGCCCGCTCTTAATGATAAGAAATATGGATATGTAATGACAAAATCTTTTATCTTCTGTTTTTTTCTATTTTTCCGTTATTACAGTCAAATAGCTACAAGTACTGTCTATATCAAGTTTCAGCACTTTCATTTCAATAAAAACATCCAGCCCCATAGTATCGCAGACTCCCTGGATGAAAGGTTTTATGACCGGCCATTTCAGCAGGCCTGCAATCTGAAGGCTCTGGGTGATTTTGTGGTAGCGGTCTACTCCTTTGATCAGTAGTTCAGCTTTGTGGTCATTTAATTCTTTAAACTCAAAATTATATTCGGGACTGGATGTAAAAACTGCTCCTATGAGTATTTTTGCGACGGCGGGAATTCCGGGCTGCAGATCAGGTCTGGTTTCCAGATTTTTCAGTGTCATTCTTGATCCGAGATCATACATAAAGGTACTGGAAAGCTGTTCGATAGCTTCGGCTCCATACAGCTTCCCGGCCTGTTTGAGCATTCCTCCATAAAATGCTCCTGTAATATCTGAGAGGCGCTGGGTAAGCTCTTTAAATGTTCCGGGAAAAAAACTGAAATAAGCTGCTCCTGATCCATTTCAGGAAGATAAACGTCATTCTTCCTGAAATCCGATAATGCGGCATAGGTTTCCGGTAATTGTATCTGATTCATATGTAAAATGGTATAAGTTTTCTGAAGAAAAATAAATCTAAAATCAATGCAGCTGAATAATGCCTATCAGAAACATTGTATTGAGCCTTATCAAATAAGGCAAAAGTATACTCCATGAGCATGGGTAAATCTATAATCTAAGGGCAACTTTCCCATAAGAACCTGGCGGATACTCCGGTCCGTACCTTTTAAGAAAAGGATTTTGAAGGTGAGGGAATCTATTCATATTTTTTCATTTTGTAGCGTAAATTTAAAAAAAAGAAATAAACTCTCCAATATGTGATATTATTTTTAACAAAAAGAAACAATTAATTAATATAGTCATAATGTTTAATGGTAGGGAAGCCGGAAGGAAGGAGAAAGAAGTTGTTCAAGCCGGAAAATTCACTCTTGCTTGGTTAAAATTAAGTGTCTGTATTTTGTTTAATCTCATTTAACAAAAAACCTCCGGAAAATCCGAAGGTTTTAATTAAAATTTTAGTGCATGGCTTCACTCAAATCTATTTTTTCTTTACTCTTTCTTTCTTTAATAAATAAGATAAACGGAATACATATTAAAAATATTACCCCGAGGTAAAGAAATACATCCATATAGGACAGTACTGTTGCCTGCTTGGTTACTGAGAGATCGAGCATTTTATAAGCGGCATTCATGGCGGCATCAGGAGTCATTCCTTTGGCTACAAAATTGGCTTTTAATGCTGCCAGTCTTTGCTGAACTTCAAAGCTGTTCTCATCCAAATGGGAAATCAGATTATTCCTGTATTTCTGGCCTGCATTCGCAATGAAAGTGGTAATGGCTGCAATCCCGAAAGATCCTCCCAGCTGTCTCATCATTCCTGTGAAAGCTGCTCCTGGCCAATTTCTGCCCTTTAAGCGTACTTAATGATAAAGAGGTAATCGGAATAAACAATAAGCCGAGACCTGCTCCTCTCACGATAAGCATCCAGAAGAAAGCATCTTTACTGGTATCCGGGGTAAGGATTTTATAGCCCCAGAAGCTATAGACAAAGAAGATAAATAATCCTAATGAAACCAGGATCTGCTGTTTGGCTCCTTTTGTGAGTAACCGCCCAATGATAGGCATCATAAATGCGGTTGTCAATGCTGCCGGAATCATCAACGCTCCCGACTGAAGTGCCGTCCAGCCCAAAATACTCTGTGTATAAAGCGGAACGATAAATGTTGAACCGTACAACCCAAATCCCAAAACAAATGACATCACCGTTCCGATTCTTAAGTTTCCATTTTTCAGTACTCTGAGCTCCACGATCGGATATTTGAAGGTAAGTTCCCGCCAGAGGAACAATATAAACCCTAAGATGGCTGCCACCGTAAAGGCTACAATCATTCCGCTTTCAAACCAGTCTTCTTCATGACCTCTTTCCAGAATAAACTGTAATGATCCTACAGTGACCGCCAATAAACCGATTCCTATCCAGTCTACATCAGAAACCTTACGTTTTTCTGCATATTTAGGACTTCTTACAAACTGTAACGTCATCAAAGTGGCCGCAATCCCAATGGGAATATTAATATAGAAAATATAAGGCCAGCTGTAATTGTCAACGATATATCCTCCAAGTGGTGGTCCTAGTGTAGGCCCGATGATTACCCCAATCCATAGATGGCCTGTGCCATACTTCTTTTCTCAATCGGATAAGACTCCGTAATAATTGTTTGTGAAGTTACCAAAAGGGCTCCTCCCCAATTCCCTGCATGAGTCTGAAAAATACCAGTTCCCAGATATTGGTTGCATTCCCGCAGAGAAATGAAAATATCGTAAATATTATGATGGAAGCGGCAAAGTAATTTCTACGCCCGAACTGCTGAGAAAGCCAGCTGGTCATCGGTACGATAATTACGTTTCCTATTGCATAGGCAGTAATTACCCAACCTACTTCTGAAAGTGTAGCTCCAAGGTTCCCTTTCATCTCATTCAGGGCTACATTCACAATCGTGGAGTCTACAATCTCAAGAAGGGCACAAAGAATAGCGGTAATCGTAATGATCACTCTCCGTGCTCCATATTCTACTAATGAATCTTGCATGTTTTTAATTTTTATTAAAGATTTCAGAGATCAGAAATTCAGAAATCAGCACATCTTTCCTATTATCTGACTCCATCTGACGAAGTCTGAATTTCTGTTTAACTGATTGAAATTCTAAAGACTGTTCCTCCATTCTTTGTCCGCAGGCATTTTTTAATCTTCATTATTACAATCAATTAATTTTCAATCTCTAAATTCTTTAATTATTTAAGTGAAACTTCTGCCTTCACATTCATCCCTGTTCTCAATCGTTTTGCAATATTCTTATCAAGGTTTACAAAATCAATCTTTACAGGAAGTCTCTGAACCACTTTTACGAAGTTCCCGCTCGCATTATCCGGAGGAAGAATGGAGAAAGTAGCTCCTGTAGCCGGGGAGAATGAGCTTACTACCCCTTCAAATTCTTTATCAGGAAGGCATCAATTTCAATTTTCACTTTCTGGCCTTCTACCATTTTATCTACCTGCGTTTCCTTAAAGTTGGCCACTACCCATTTCTGATCATTTTTCACCAAAGCGAATAACTGTGCACCAGCCTGCAGATACTGCCCTGCCTGAGTAGGTACTTTTCCTACATACCCGTCTTCAGGAGCGAGGATTACGGTATATGACAAATTTAATTTTGCATTTTCTACATCTACTTCTCTTTGCTTCGCAACGGAATTCGCCACACTGATTTGCTGGGAACTTGCTGCTGTCTGAGAAGAAGCAATGGTAGTCTGCTGAGCGATCTGGTTTCTCTGTTCTACCAATACCTGAAGCTGTTTGTCAGCAGATTGTTTTGCTGCCAATGCCTGCTCATATTGCTGTTCTGTAATAGAGTGATCTTTTACAAGGTTAGCATATCTCTTTAAGTCCTGTGAAGTTTTCCAGACGTTTACTTTAGCAGCTTCAATTTGTGCATTAGCTGTTGCTACAGCAGCTTCCGAGCTGTTAATATTTTTAGAAGTGGCAGTGGTAGTTGCTTCGGCAGTAGAAATATTGCTTTTTGCGGTTGTCAAAGCTGCCTGAGATTGTTCAAGAGCCATTTTCTGATCTCTGTTATCCAAAATCACCAGTGTATCTCCTTTTTTACAAATTGGTTGTCTTTCACCTTTACTTCGGCTACATACCCTGAAATTTTAGAAATCACCGGAGCCATATTAGAGGCAATCTGAGCATCGTCAGTTTCTTCATGATACTGTCCGTATGTATAGGCTCTGTACCCATAGATACCACCTCCTATTACTACAGCTGCTAAAATGAGAGGAAAAACTAAGCTTTTTTTTCTTTTTAGGTTCAGCTGTCTGTGTATTATTATTTTCCATTTTGGTTTCGGTCTGATTATTTAATTGTTAAAGTTCCTGTTGTCTGTAATAGTTTTCTGTATGCCAGTGCTGCATCTGCCTTGGCATTGATCACGCCAACATTGGCAGCAATCTGGGCGGCGTCTGCATCCAATAATTCCGTCATGGTTGCAAGCCCGTTGTCATATTTGTTTTTTGTAATTCTGTAGTTTTCATTAGCCTGCTCTGCTGACTTTTCGAAAACAATGATCCTTTTTTAGAATAATCGGTATTCTGATATTCTCTGTTGACGTCAAGCTTGATATTATCATTCAATAATTCATCTGTAGCGGCCAGTTGCTTTTCTCTCGCCTGTGACTGTCTCAAAGATGAGTTTTCTTTCCAAAGGTTGGAAAGGTTATAAGAAATTCCAACACCTACATTGATCGCATTGTATACGGTAAGAAACTTGGGAATATCTGCTGCTACATATCCTCCGGTAAATGCAATTGACGGAAGGTTTTCTGCTTTCGCTGCTTTTGTTCCCAATTCTGCTGCCTTTCTCTGCTGAACCAATGCCTGCAGGTCTTTACGGTTTTCTCTTGCTTCATTCACGTAGAAATCAACAGGCTTCACTTCCGAACCTTCTTCAATGTAGTTCTGATCCACCTCAATTTCCGTTGTTTCAGGAAGTCCCAGTAAGAGATCCATATTGATATTGGCAATATTGTAATTGTTCTTCGCTTCAAGCAGCTGAAGTTCAATATTGGAAGTCTGAAGATTGGCTTTTAATCTGTCATTTCTTGCAATCAAACCGTTATTTTCCATTTTAAGGAACGTTTCATCTCTTTTCTGAGAAGCCGCAAGATTTTCTTCAAAAACTTTAATCGACTGATTCGCTTTAAACAGGTTATTATAAGCCTGAGCTACGTTATAAGCAATTGCCGTCTTATCATTTTCAGTGCTCAGTTTGGAAGCTTCCACCAGATATTTTGCAGACTGAATTCCATATTTGATTCTTCCACCACTATAAATAGGTACGCTAAGATTAGCCGAGCCGTAAAGCACCTGGTGTACTTCCGGACCGCCTGCACCGCCGGAAAGCCCCGGAAGTTTAATATCAACATTCGGTTTTATGGGAAGGTACATATAGCTTCCCGAAACTTTCAATTCCGGAAGCTGTCTGTTCTTAGCTTCCAGAAGATCAGCTGTAGCCTCTTCGATCCTGGCTGCATCGATCTTGAGATTCTTGCTGTTCTGGATTCCCAGCTGCACAGCTTCGTCAAGAGAAAGGGTCTTTTTCTCCTGAGCATTTGCATTTGCTATTCCTACGAATAGTGATAATGCAATCACTGAGTTATTTATTCTCTTCATAACCTAGAAGGTCTTTTAGTAAATATTTAATATGTTTATTAAGTTCTGTATAGTATTTTTCATCAAAAGCTTCTTCATCAGTTGTTTCATTCAGGAACTCTTTATACATTTCTTTCGCATTGAATGCATAAAACAAAGTTCCGCTTACGGTGGAATGCAACAGATAAATAGGTGGGTTTTTGGTAAAATTCCATTTTTAAGGCCACTTTCCAGTATTTGTGAATACATAGAAAGGAACCCCATTTTGGTTTGCTTCAAAAATTCTACAATCTGAGGATTCTTGGTATGCAGCTGCTCTCTGCATGATCCTGTAAAAGCATTTTTGAGTCCGGATCCTGTTAGAAAACTGATCAATTACTCTTTCAATTTTCTGCCACTCATTGATATCGGTTCTTCCCAAAAGGTCTTTTGAAAAAAACTGACCTTCATTCATTCTGTACTCTACCAATTTCTCATAAAGTTTTCCTTGGAACCAAAGTAATACGAGATCATAGAGATATTTACATTAGCCGCCTTTGCGATTTCCCGGGTTGAAGTTCCTTCAAAACCCTTTTCAGCAAAGAGCTTTTCGGCAGCGAATAATATATTTTCTTCTTTTGAAATCATGTCTGTGTTCATTTTTCAGGGCGCAAATTTACACAAGTTTCCAAACAAATCAAACGATTGATTGATTTTTTAAGATAGATTTAATGTATTGCAGATAAAAGATTGTTTCTATAAATGGATAAGAAAAGGCTGGAAGAGTGAGGCTGGAAGTTCCGAGGACTTACTATATAAAATAAACCTGAGGAAAACTTTACTGCTACAGTTCATCTAAAGACTTTGATAACTTCCCTCTTACAGCTTCAATCTTCCTGACTTTAATAGTGTAAAAAAGATATTATATTTACAAAAACAATTTCTATGGGCTTATTTGATTTCCTTTTTAAGAGGAAGAAGAAAAAAAGATCACACAAACGAAGTAACTTTTGCCACCGATTCCCCTGACGAAGTAATAACGGCTGTATTACCTGAAGAAACGACAGTTCCATCAGAAGAAGAGACAAGTATTATCTCAGAAGAGACGATTGCCCCGATAAGTGAAGAAGGAAATCTTTTCGATCTTGAAATCATAGAAGCATTCAAAAGGTATCATTGTGATCCTGCTCTTGATATCAACCTTCAGATCCAGGATGAGAAAGGTAGCCCCTGTCCTGCACATCAGGCGTATGGGGATCTTTTCAGAGAATGGAAGGGCATTCAGTCAAAATGGGACCGCATCTCATTATTTTACCGTTTCTGGGATGAGTCTCAAATTGAAAAGCTTGAAGACTGGCAGATGATTGAAAGGTATACAAAGGACCGTTATCCTAAAAAGGCTTTCCGTTATTTTGAAGAAAAGATGTCTGACAAAAGACGTTTCAGCAAGGAAGAGCTTGTTTCACTTTCAAGATTACACAGGGCACTGCTGAATAATCCATCTGCTAAAAACTATATTGAAACTGCCTATCATGATCATCCAGAAGATGATTCCGTAAAAGTAGAATATGCAACGGTACTTCATATCATAGGAAGTCATTCTGAAAAAGAGCTTTCCCATCAGCTGTTTCATGAGGTACTTGACAAAAAGATACAGCGTAATGATACTGAATCTGTTTTTGACTGTTTTAAATTTTCTGAAGGGTATACAGACTCCTCCATCTTTGCGATGCTGTATCTGATGAATACTGAAGCTGATAATGATGCCTGGGATTATATTGCAGATGAATATTATCACTGCCCTGTCTTCAGATATGAGCATGCGGTACAGCTATCACAAACTGATAATTCTTTGAGAGCACTTGCAAAGCTGACCTCTTTAAGCCAGGAATTTCCGTGGTTCAAAACGGCTCTGGAAAGTACCATAGGCAATATTAAATCAATGCGGAAACAGCTCAATGATCCTGATTTTATGGAAAAAGAGCTTCAGGAATTCCAGGCCTCATTAAAAAATTCGTAGGTAAGCGAAAAATATTACATTAGATTACTTAAAATTTTAGACCATGAAAAAATAATCTCAGTTCTTGCCATCGGCTTATTCACATTCAGCTATGCTCAGGAAAAGCCTAAAGAAGGTGGATGCTGTGCAGGAAAAGATAAAAAGGAATGTTCGGTGAAAGATAAAAATCATGTACTGACGGACATCACAAAGATTGTGACACCAAAGCAAAAACAGCTGACAACACTTCTAAGAAGACTTCCAAAATAAAAAGGCAGCTTAATAAAAAGTAACTGAAAAATAAAACTCCGGAGATTCCCGGAGTTTAGCTTATATATTATACACTCTTGTGAATATATCTTGACAGTTTGATTCCAAGATCGGTCCATATGATTTTAGGATTTCCGTTCCGGGTCAGGTGCAGGTCAGCCGCATTGATTTCTTCCAGAATACTTTCAATATTGGCACCGCTTATATATTTTGAAAACCCGTCCCAATTGAATCCGTTGGCATTGATTTTTTTGTACACCAGGTTTTCAGACTGATAATTCTGCAGCAACGCCAATCTGAAAATCTCTGAACAGTAGTTTAAAAAGTTTTTTTTTTTCTCTGTTCCATCCTGCAATTTCCCTTGCCCAGAAAATAATGCTCTTGAGATAGGCAGGTTTCTTTTTTACCATAAATGCGTCCCTCACCCACTGTACAAATAACTGTTCAAATTCATTGGTCTTATCTCCTGACTTCAGTAGTTTTATGGCTTCATTAAGGTTTCCTGAGCTTCATGTACTACTTCTCTCACCTTTTCATCAGTTACGGAATGATTCTGTTTAAGGTATTGTTCCAGGTCTTCATCCTGTATTCTGGGAACTTCTACAATCTGTGTTCTGGAAAGAATAGTAGGAAGTATGTCGTTGGTATTTTCTGCCGTAAGAAGAATAATGGTCTTTGCAGGGGCTCTTCCAGGAATTTCAGGAATTTGTTGGAGGCAGCAACATTCATTTTATCGGCCCTCCACACGATGAGAATTTTGGTTCCGCCTTCAAAACTTTTCAATGCAAATTTCTGGTTCTGGTCATCCACTTCATCTGCCGAGATAAATAGCTGTTTATTTTCAGATTCAAGAAAGGCAGTCCAGTCGTCATAGCTTGCGTAAGGTGAAGCAAGGATCATGTCCCTGAATTCATCAAATTTACTTTTGCTTAACGAGTTTCTGTTATCGGTAAAAACAGGAAAGCTGAAATGCAGATCCAGGTGATTGAGATGTTCTACCTTTACGGCAGCATGCTCATTTTCCTGACTTAAAATTTCTTTTGCATAAGCCAATACCATAGGTAATGTCCCGTATCCCTCTTTTCCTACGAAAAGCTGGGCATGGCTCACTCTGTTTTCGGCAATACTTTCTCTAAGAAGTTTTTTCAGATTCACCTGTCCGGCGATATTCTCCCAATTCATGTTTCAAAGATAAAGAATTTTTGCTGACGCAAAGTGAATCATGATAACCGGTGGTCAATTTTTGCTTCACAAAGTTAAAGATCAGTTTTCAGCCTGAAAAAATCAAAAACATTGTAAAATAACTATTCGCAATTGACATAAATAATCTGTAAAGATTCAAAATTTCCCATTATACCGGGCCTTAACAAACTTTAACCACATATAATTTTTACAATTCATTAATATTTAAGATATTTGCGCATTGTTTTAAAAAGAAAGAATGAAAAAAATCTTTGTAGTATCATTCATATCAGTTGGATATTTTCTAAATGCACAGAGTCTAAGTAACTCTCCTTATGCTGCATACGGAATCGGAGATGTAAAATATGATAATACGATCGAAACTGCTTCCATGGGAGGTATATCAACAGCTTTTATTAGCGACTTTACCAGCAGTTTCAATTTTGCCAACCCGGCCAACAACGCCAATTTTGAACTTACAAGTATCAGACTGGAAGCTACCAACGAAAACAATTATTTCAAATCGAACTATAACGATATGAAATCTACAAAGCATTCTACGTATCTTTCCAATATTTCACTGGCATTTCCATTATCTCCAAAAGTGAAAATGGGAATCTCTTACCAGCCTTACAGTTCTAAAAGCTATGACATCCAGACGGATCAAAAGGATGCGGACGGAGCTCTTCTGTACAGAAATAATTTCAAAGGAAACGGGACCGTAAATATTGCCCAGCTTGCCGTTGCCTATAAAATCAGTCAGGAATTCTCTGTAGGTGCAAGAGCCAATCTTTATTTCGGGGATTTGAATGATCTTAATGAATTCCGTGCAGTAGGTACTGAGTACGTTAATGGCTATGAAACTAAAAACAGAATCAGAAACTTTAATTTTACTTTAGGTACAAGCTACCAGACGATCAATACCCGTACGGATAAAAACTGACGTTGGGTGCTACTGCTACTTTTGGAAATACCAGTAATGCAACAACGGATTATACCAACAGTACCTATAGATATGCTGACGAAAAAGCCGGTACTAAAATCACTGAAAGCATCAGTGTTCTGGATCAGAAAAGTGTAAGTTCTAAAAATCTTATCCCTTTCCAGGTTTCATTAGGAGCCGGATACGGAAGTGAAAATCACTGGTTTGTTTCCGGACAGCTTGATTATAAAAAAGGAGAAGATATTTCTTACTTCGGGAAAACGATAGACTTCCAGGATACTTACAGAATTTCTGCCGGAGGATGGTACCTTCCCAACTACAATAACTTCAGAAATTATTTCTCAAGAGTGATCTACAGATATGGAGCTTTCTATGAAAGAGGAAATCTGAAGCTTGAAGGAACAGCATCAACAAATTCGGTATTTCTGCAGGAGTAATGTTACCATTCAAAAACAGCAGTATTACAAGAATGAGCGGTCTTGAAATAGGATTAGAGGTGGGTAAGAGAGGAACTCTTAATAACAATCTGATCAACCAGAATTTTATCAACCTGAGAGTCGGCTTCAATTTTGCTGATAAATGGTTCAGAAAGACTCTTTATAACTAGAATGAATTTTTCAAAAAAATATCATATAAAAATATAGCATGCCTTTTTAGTTGTGCTATATTTTTTATATTGACATCCTGTGAAGAAGACCTTACCAAAAGTAAAGGGAATCAGAGTAAAAACTTTCCTTCACAGATCATTAATAATGCCAATATCGTACAGCGTGACTCCGGATTTATCATCCTCAGGGCAAAAGCTCCTATTATAGAAAAATATGAGCTGATTGACAGTCCTTATACTGTTGCCAGAAGAGGAGTTGATATTCAGTTTTATGATAAGAAAAAACCAAAAATCCCGGGAACGATCAAGGCAAAATACGCTAAATTTTACGATTATAAACAATTTTACGAAGCTAAAGGCAACGTAAGAATCACCACCAATGAAGGCCAAAAGTTTGCAATGCAAAGCATCTTCTGGGATCAGAGAAAAAGAGGATCTATACCAAAGATACAGTGTTCGTTACCATGGAAGACGGCTCTACCCTTGTAGGAGCCAACGGAATGACAGCGAAAGATGATTTTTCTGAATACACATTCTATAACAACTCCGGAGATTTCAATTCCAAAAGAATTTCTGAGAATAAAAATAAATTTTTCACCATGAAAACTCTGGCAATCGGGCTCATGTCCGAACAAGTCTCGACGGGTTGGATATCTGCTTTGCTGAATTTGACAGGCAGGACCAATGGACTTTCCGCATCCTGAAGGCAGAGACCATTCCCTATTCTGACGACTGGGAAAAAGACTGAAAAATTCAATTCACCTTTCTGCGGAAGATCTGCTGGAACTGAATTCCGATTATGGCTTTTATCTTGGGCAGAAAGTCAGGGAATTTATAGATCAGCATCAGTTGGAAAATATTGATCTGATAGCTTCCCACGGTCATACGGTTTTTCATCAGCCTCAGAGAAAATTTACCCTTCAGATCGGTGACGGCCGTGCCATCAGACTGGAAACAGGTTTACCGGTAATCTATGATTTCAGGACCCAGGACGTTCTGATGCAGGGAAATGGAGCCCCTTTGGTCCCTATCGGCGATGAATTACTTTTTCAAAGTACGGCGCATGCCTTAACCTCGGTGGTTTTTCCAATATTTCTTTACAATCCGACGGTAAAAGAATTGCCTTTGATATTGCCCCGGTTAATATTGTACTCAATCGCCTGGCCCGGAAACTGGGTAAAGATTTTGATGAAAACGGCGACCTTTCAAGACAGGGAAAGATCAATGAAGACCTGCTGAACCGGTTTAATTCTTTGGATTTTTACCATCAGCCCCATCCTAAATCATTAGGAATAGAATGGTGTAATGAATATATTTTTCCTGCTCTGGAAAACATAGAGGTTTCAGATGCACTGGCCACGTTTACCGAGCACACGGCTCAACAAATCGCCAACGTTATCAATACTCATCATATAAAAGATATCCTGATTACGGGAGGAGGAGCCTCTAATACTTTTTTAATCGAAAAAATAAAAGCAAAAACAAACTCCGGAATCGTCATTCCTGAAAAAGAGATCATTGATTATAAAGAAGCGCTGATCTTTGCTTTCATGGGAGTTTTAAGAATGAATAATGAAATCAATGTTCTTTCTTCCGCTACAGGAAGTACTATTGATCATAGCTCAGGAATCATAGCTTAATTAAAGTTTTATTTTCTTTGATTCTTTATCTGTAAAAAATATACCTTTAAACAGGTTTGGCGGTGTTGTCAATCTATAGCCAGAAGAAAATTTGTATTTTAGTTCATCTTTAGAACAAGAAGGAAACTGTAAAAGAAATGGCATCAGTGACAAAAATTAAAACGTATCATTTTCTCCCATGCAAGTATGGCCAGGAGCTTCTTTTGGACATCGGGCGTATCGAAACACTGAATCATTTCGTATTAGATCAGACGCTGCACCAGCTTAGTTTTTACGAAATTCTTTTTATAGAAGAAGGGGCAGGAACTTTTACACTGGATGAAAATAAAATACATATCGCTCCCAGAACGATTATTTTCACAAGTCCCGGACAGGTACGTCACTGGGAAATTGAAGAGAATATCAAAGGCTATACCCTGCTTTTTGAAAAAGATTTTCTTCATCTTTTTTTTCGGATGAATTGTTCCTTTACCGGTTTCAATATTTCCACCAGTATTCAAGCCCCACCGAAATGAAAATATCTGAGGAAGCATTTGAAAAGTGTCTGGAACTTTTGCGTGGTATAGAACTGGAATTTGGGCAGCTTCAGAATGACAGCAATCATTTGATCCGATCACTTTTATATCAGCTGCTTGTCATTCTCAACCGTTATTATGCAGGAGTATATAATGTTCAGAGAGATACCTATGTACATTCGGATTTTTATAGATTCCGCTCTTTACTGGAAAAGAGATTTGTGAATGACCGAAGTGTTGAAGCGTATTCCCAGATGCTTAATGTGAGTACAGGCTTCCTTAATAAAATCTGCAGACAGTTCAGCGGGTTATCTGCTCAGCAAATGATTCATTACAAGCTTATTTCAGAAATAAAGAAACAACTTTACCAGAACAAATCTGCCAAAGAGATTTCTTATGATTTCGGCTTCTCAGATCCCTCTAATTTTAACCGTTTCTTTAAAAAACTTACCGGAATCACCCCTCAACAATACCGCAAGAATATTTAAATGATCATTTTAAAGATAAAATGACCTTTTAGAAGGCAAAACTGTTCCTAATTTTACAAAAAAAAAAGGAACATGATAAAATATACATTTAGTTTACTACTTTTTATACTGAACCTGCTCCTGATACAGGCAGAGCAATTATACGTAAATCCTCAGACAGGTAACGATGTGAGTGCCGGAACAAAGTCACAGCCGCTAAGGACCATCATGGAAGCCGCCAAACGGGTCAACTCAAACAAGCAGAAGGAAGCTACAACCATTTTCCTTTCAGAAGGGATACACCTATTAACGCAAACGGTTATATTCACCAATGATAAATATAGCCTTAAAGACCGCCTTGTCATTCGTGCAGAAGTGATGCCTGATGATGCAGACTGGACTCCTCAAAAGATGCCTGTGATAGTGACAGCAGTACCATTGGAGCCAGGTGTGGGAGGGCTGGAAGCAAGAGGCATACAGCCTGAAGTAAGCCATGTCACTATTGAAGGTCTCCGCTTTACCGGAAGCCCGGATTATTCTTATATAGACGGTACCAACCTACGCCGTTCGTATCCCATCTGGCGTGATGGAAAAAGCCTGGACGATCTGCTCGTAACCCAATGTCTGTTTACAGGAAATGCTGATGTTTTACCATTGCATGTAGGAGTTATCGCTAATGGCTATGGCCTGGTGATTGATCATTGCGTCTTTTTCAACTGTAAAATCCCGGTTGTTTTCTGGAAAAATAACGGAGGGAAAGGCAGTCGCAGTGCCATGAGCCATTCGCTGGTATATGGTGGATATTTCTGTGGTGTATGGACTACCCAGGGTACCCATGGGGATGATTTCGATTTTCATCATAATATTATAGCCGGTACCAGTACGGTATGGATCAGGGAAAAAGGCAGTAAACGCAGCTATAAAGCTTCTGACTGTATTTTCACAGATTATAATAAGCTTGCAGGATATGGAAGCGGTCCGTTAAGCGACAGCGATGCCACTTCAACCGATTTTCTGGAAATGAAAAATGTACAGACTACAGGAACAGTAAAAATAAAAGGATCAAAGTAAAAGAAATTACCTGCAACTGGCAGAAGGCTCAATAGGTTCAGACTTAAAAGCAGGGCTTTTTAAAAAGAACCGGTAGTCTAATACAAAACAACTGAGACATGAAAAAGCAGGACTTCAGACAGTGATCGGTCTATTATTGTTAACCGTGATTGCAGGAAGTGTATTTTCCGGTTGCAAAAGTAACCAGGACAGGCTAAAGGTTTTAAGAAATACCCCATTCCTCTCCAGCCCAAAGAAATCCCCGAAATAAAAGTAGAGTTAATTGGTGCTTATTAAAAATACTGCAAATGAGAAGATTTAAAATAGGAAAAGCCCATACAGTGTCGCCGGATAACTTAAAGCATCGTTAGTAAGATTTAAAAAAGACTTTATATCCGGAAAACCTGCATTGATCCTTCTTTTTCTATTTTGCTTCTCAGGAATAAAAGCACAGACTCTCAATAAAAAAACCTTCATTGCTGAAGGTTTTTTGTATATTATTTGTAGGCTTCGATCTTATCTGTCAGCGTATTGATAAAGTTCTGTAGGGGCTTTTCAACCATCATTTTGATAAACGGATTGAATTTTCCTTCAAACAACATCTGAACTTCTGTCTGGTTTTCACTGATCGGGTTTAAAGTCGCCGTTAATGAAAAATCCAAACTTGAGCTTGCAGATCTCAACACAGCTTTCTGATCATCTACTTCATCAATTTTCAAAGCGATTTCAGGCATTCCCTGCAATCCGAATTTAAAACCGTTATCTCTGGTTTCAAATTTTTGAAGACCATCCGGCATAAAATCTTTATAATTTTCTGGTGATTTCAATAACTCTGTAAGTTCTTTGGATGATTTATTGACAATAATTTTTCGTCCTTCTAAATTCATTTTTATTTTGTATTTAAATTTTAATTTCTGCACACCCGGAATTACCAGGCATATCAACTTAACAATCAGTGACTGTTAACAGCAATTGGAAGTTCCAAAACCTTTTAAGACTGCAAAGCCCTCTTACAAGAGTGGATGAATGACAGACTCCTATTTGCTATAACAACAAAATTATAAAAAAATCAACAAAGACACCACCCAAAACAGACTTTTAAAAGCAGATCTGCATTTAATAATATGTGAAACATCTAAAATCATCTGCATCTGTTCTTATAAGGCCGTTGAGCAAAGTCCTCATCCTATTAAACCGGAAGCCAAAACCCTATTGATGCACCTTTTAAGATGGTCCGGCATTATCAGCTATCATTGTTCAAATCTTATCATACTGAAATCATTTAAGCCACGTGCAAACATTTGTTATGAGAAGAAAAATAAAGCCCTTAGCGGAACATTTTGTCCTTTATTTTATATATTTGTGAAGATATTTTAGTAGAAAGACAATTAAACCGGCAGGAATATTTACCTGCTTTACAATTTTTACAAAATACAAATAACTGATTACCAATACCTCCAATAAATATTGAAAATGTATAAAGTTTTTGTGAACGAAAAAAATTATTGATATCCAGACAACCTGAGGAACTTGAAAAAAACTTGGGTATGAAAGTTTCACGACTTTAGAGATAGCATTGGATCTTTTGGAGAATACTTCTGTGAATGAACTGAACGTTTATGGTGATAATATAGATGAGATCTGGAAAGAGTTTCAGAAGCTTTTCAGAATCATTGAAGCTGCAGGAGGTCTTGTGAATAATTCTGACGGAGAAACTCTTTTCATCAAACGGCTGGGCAGATGGGATCTTCCTAAAGGAAAAATGGAAAAAGGAGAATCCAGGGAAGAATCTGCAGTGCGGGAAATTGAAGAAGAAACCGGTCTGAAGAATGTGGAACTTATAGCGTTTATCAATACAACTTACCATATCTATATTGAAAGAAACGGTGAGAAGATTCTGAAGTGTACCCATTGGTTTGAAATGAACTTCAATGGTGAAGACACTTCAACACCACAGATAGAAGAAGGCATTACTGAAGTAGCCTGGAAAAACACCGCCCAGATTGAAAGTGAGGTTTTCCCAAGTACATTTCAGAATATCAAACTGATTGTAAAAGAGTTCTGGGATTCGAAGAAAAATTAGTTTTTGGGCTGGAAGATGGAAGAATGAAGATGGAAGTTATACCCGACGGCTAACTTCTCATGATCATTCTAACAAACTATTTGCTGAATAAAAAAGGATTCTTCTTTTAAAAGGCTTCCCTTTTTCCTGCTCCCGGCTTCCTTAGCCTTAAATAAACTCAATTACTTTTTCAAGAGCAATTCCTCTTGACCCTTTTAATAGGATATTTTCAGACTGTATTGTATGTTGTTTCAGATATTCTGCCAGCTCAGCTGTATTTTCAAAAGCAAGCACTGAAGAATTTACCGCTTTAAAATGTTTCCCAACTGTAATGATTTCATTAAAATTCAAGTCCTGTGCAAGTTTTAAGATGTTCTTATGCTCTTTTTCACTTTCCTCACCCAGTTCAAGCATATCCCCAATAATAATGGTTTTTCGGCCTTCAAAAGTGATAAAGTTATGCAGTGAAGCTGTCATTGAACTTGGGTTTGCATTATAAGTATCAAGTACCAATGTTCTGCCTTCTTTTTTACAACCTGCGAACGCATATTCGTTGGAGTGTATTGTTCAATCGCATGTTTTACCTTTTCAAAGCTGATTCCAAAATGAAGTCCCAGACTTGCAGCTGCACAAAGGTTGGTAAAGTTATATTCTCCGGTCAGTTTTGATACTGCTTTTGCTCCTTCATAGTTTAACCCTACAAAATGCTCTTCTGAGAATGCTTCAAAATTATAATCTGAACCTTCTTTTCCAAAAGTAAGGACAGGTGAATAGTTTTCTGTTTTTTCCATCTGGATAGGATCATTTTCATTGATCACGATAGTCTTATGATTATTTTTAAGATAGTCATATAACTCCGATTTCCCTTTGATCACTCCTCGAAACCTCCAAAACCTTCCAGATGTGCCTTACCAAAGTTAGTGATATATCCGAAATCAGGCCTGGAAATTGTACACAGAAATTCGATCTCCTTCTGATGGTTGGCTCCCATTTCAATCACTGCCATTTCATGTTCAGGTTTAACAGAAAGAATGGTGAGCGGTACTCCGATATGGTTATTCAGGTTTCCGTAGGTATACTGCACATTGAATTTTTCTGAAAGTACTGCATGGATCAGCTCTTTGGTAGTTGTTTTTCCATTACTTCCCGTAAGGCCAATAACAGGAATATCAAGTTGGTTTCTGTGATAAATGGAGAGCTGCTGCAAGAACTCAAGCGTAGAAGGAACATAGAAAATATTTTTATCCCTGTTTTCAAACTCCTGCTGCTCAACGATTACCGCTAAGGCTCCATCATCTATGGCTTTTTCAGCCAAAGTTGCCGCATTGAAGTTATCACCTGAAAAGGCAAAGAAAATATCATTTTCTGCAATTTTTCTGCTGTCGATGGTTACTTTAGAAGCCTGCAGAAACAAAGGATAAAACTGTTCTATATTCATGTGGAAATATATATTTTTTTAAAAGAAATCACAGGCCATTGCCAAATCTGTATGAGTTTTTGAGATTTTTCAGCCCAAGCGGTTTCAAGGTTCAAAAATAAAAAAACCTTCCGGAAATCCGGAAGGTTTTTTTAAGTATTTTCTGATAAATATTATCTTCTAGTTCTACTCTTATCGCTGGCTCTTGCATCCTGTGCAACACGGAATCCGATCCAACCATAAGCTTTACCTTGATTTTTATATCTTCTCTGTCCCGGATCCAGCCAGTAAGCCGTATCCTGCCAAGAACCTCCTTTTACTACTCTAACGTCGTTAGAAATTCCGGATGTTCTTTCTTTGGTGTCTTTTGCATTTTTACTCTACCGCCGGCATCTACGATGAAGCTTTTCTTCGGTGCATTATACATATCATATCCTGCAGCAGAATCTGAAGCTCTGTAATACTCTAAAGAAGACTGTCTGTCACCATCTCTGTAGTTTCTGTAGTCAGCAATAGTTTCTCTTTCGAATTGTCCCGGAAGTCCTTTGTATACTAATCTTCCGTCAGCAAGTGTATCATACTTGATGGTTCCTTCGTCAATCATTTTGTAAGTTCCGTCACCGTTTCTTACAATAGCCTGAGGCATATTTCCTCTGTAGTAATTGAAGTCGTTGAAGTCTTCATCGATGATTGGTCTGTATACATCGGCAGTCCATTCTGCAACGTTACCGTACATACCATATATACCTAAATCGTTAGATGGATATTGTCTTACATCAGAAGTCTGTGCAGAACCGTCGTTTTTCCATCCTGCGATACCTGAATAGTCACCTTTACCCATTTTAAAGTTTTCAAGGAACATTCCTCTGTCTCTTCCTTTGGTACCTCTTAATCTTTCGATTTCAGGTTTTTTACCAAGGTATTGGTTGTATTCTCTGTTCTTAGCCATACCAAGAGCAGCATATTCCCATTCTACTTCAGTAGGAAGTCTGAACTTCATTACCATTGAAGCATTAGGAGCTCTGTTTGCAGCCAGTAATCTCTGGTTAGTAGTTTTCATACCTGCTTTCTGCTGCATTCTTTTTCATTGATGTACCCTTGCATTTCAGGATCATTCGATTTGAATTTATCCATATTGAAAGCAGTACCACCCTGGTTATTGGATTCATTGATGTATAAATCCTTGGCAATAACACCGGCCTGCATTAAAGCTTTTCATTTGCTCTGTCTGTAAGCCATTCACAATATCTGTTAGCCTGAGTCCAGGAAACTCCTACTACCGGATAGTAATCGAACTCCGGAGAACGCAGATACGTTTCTTGATAATCGTTTCTAGCTAATTTGTTGTCCCATAATAAGGTATCCGGTAAGGCGCCGTTATAGATTTCCTTAAAGCTTGGGTCACTTGGTGGGAATACATACTTCAACCATGTAAGGTATTCGCGGTATTCATAGTTAGTAATCTCAGTTTCTCCGATAAAGAATGAACTTACCTGCATTCTGCGAGGTGTGTTATTCCAATCGTGCATAACATCATCTTTCACTAATCCCATTGTAAAAGTTCCACCTTCTACATATACCATTCCCGGCCAACCCTTCTGCTTCTGTTGCTTTCCTGCAAAAAACCAACCCTGTTTTTCGTTTGGTTTCCAACCTGTTTTACTGACAAATTTTTTGGTACCGCCACCTTTGCTGGTCCCTGATCCGCCACAGCTGGTTAATGCAAGTGTAGAACTTAATGCTATTAATGAAAACAACTTTAGTTTTTTCATAGTCGATATAAATATTTTCAAGAGTACAAAGAAAAATAAATTATTCAATAAATCAAATAAAGATTTGATTTTTTTGAAAAACGATAACAAATTAATTTTATTGTATTACAATTTAATTCTAAAATTTTCATTTATTTTGTAATTTAGCAATTTCAATAGTAAACATGAAACGAAAAATCACGCTTTTATCTTTAATCGCTTTTGCATCAACACTTTACGCCCAAAGAAACACCATAGAATGGAATGGTTCTAAAATTCAGGATTTTGGTGACACAAAAATTAATCTTCCCATTTTCAAAAATGAAGGTTTTCTTACAGCCAAAATAATGTTTTTATAGTAACTAAGCAAAAAATAGGAGAAAAGCAGCTGAAAATTTCTGACCTTTCCTGGGAAAATGTTTCCAATAAGGATTTATTTGAACTTGACAGAGGAAGTCTTCCTGATTATGATGTGGCAGATGTTTCATATTATACATTGGAAGGAGAAACCTATGCCAGCATCAGTGTTGCATTATTTAAAAATGTAAAGGGCCGTATTCAGAGATTATCATCATTCAATGTTACTGAAGGTTCTCTTCCACTTACTAAGTCAGGTGGGGCAAACAAAATAGGAACTACCGTAAACCCGCTTTCCAGCGGAAATTTTTATAAGATAAGAGTTGACAAGTCAGGAGTATTCAAAATTACGACTCAGTTTTTAAAGGATAACGGGATCAACCCTGCTTCTGTGAATCCCAGAAATTTCAGAATCTACGGAAACGGAGGAGTTATGCTTCCTGAATTTAACCAGGATACCAGATACAGCGCCCTGCAGGAAAATGCTATTCAGGTGGTAGGTGAAGATGACGGGGTATGGAATGATAATGACTATGCTCTTTTCTATGCACAGGGACCTGATGGCTATAACCTTTATGACACCAATAATGGAAACGGCTTTAAAAGAAGAGACACAAGATTTTTCGAGCGAAGTAATAACGTAAAGAATATATATGAAGATTTTTCCTATTACTATATCAACTTTGATAAAGGTGCGGGAAAAAGAGTACAGACCATAGATGGAAATCTGCCTCCTCAGCTGATCACGAGATATGATAACTATTTTGTGATCAATAAAGATGAGAAAAACCTTGTAAAAGTAGGGAGAACATGGGTTGAGGGAACACCTTTCAACAATGTAAAAGATATTACAGTTACTACCAACTCCCTATTCAGGCCAACGATGTTATAAGATACAGAACGCAGGTCATAGGATACCAGTCACAGCAGAACAGTATTGATTTTAAAATCAACAACTCAGCTCCTGCCACAAAAGATGTTCCACCTGACTCAGGAGGTATTCAGTATAATTTTTATCCTTTATTATATAGCGGACAATCTCTAATCTTACCGGAAACCAGATTACAGTCAACTATAATCCTAACATCACTAAAAATCCTAACGGGAATTTTTATTTCGATTATATTGAACTGCAGTACAAAGAAAATCTTACCTTCAATGGTTCTCAGATGAATTTCAGGGACTTTTCCATTGAGAGCGGGAGTAATGCAGACTATGGTTTCAGCATTTCCAATGCGACAGCCATGGAACAGGTATGGGATGTTACCGATATTACCAATGCCAACAGAAGGGTGAATAAAGGAGGAGCAGGATCTTTTAACTTCGCTTATACTGCTTCTGACCCGAACTTTAATAATGAATTTGTGGCTTTTCGTGCTGATGCTGCCTATAGCCCGCAGTTTGTAGGAAGAATAGGCAACCAGAACCTTTCTGCATTACAGAATGTGGATTATCTGATCCTTACGGTACCTGAACTGATGGGACAGGCACAGAGACTGGCCAATTATCACCAGACAGCCAATAATTATAAGGTAGAGATTGTAGACGTCAATAAAGTTTATGAAGAATTCGGGAGCGGAAGTAAAGACCTTACTGCTGTAAGGGATTTTGTTACCAGGCTGAATGCAGGCGGAAGACTAAAGTATGTATTTATCCTCGGGGATACTTCATTTGATTATAAAAACAGGATATCCAACAATAATAATATTGTTTCCAGCTATCAGAGTGAGCAGTCTTCCGATGTGGTATCGTCATTTGTTACCGATGATTATATCGTAATGACCCAGCCCCAGAACAATCTTTTGATTGAAAACAATCTGCCTGATATCCCTGTAGGAAGAATTCCGGCAACTAATGCATCTGAGGCAGGAGATATGATCAACAAAACACTGGCATATTACAACTCTCTGCCGGGACAGTCGAGCCCTTTCGGGGAATGGCGTATGCGTTGATTTTGTAGTGGATGATAACAACGAAGGAGGATCTCCATTCCATAACGTTATGAATACTTCTCTTGCTGGTATATTTGAACAACCCGGTCAGCAGGAGCTTAAGGAATATAATGTAAAAAAACTCTATATGGATGCCTTTGCTGCTCAAAGTACGTCAGCAGGTCTTAGGTTTCCACAGGTTACCCAGGCCATTTCCAATGCCATAGGAAACAGTTTATATTTATTCTATTTCGGACACGGAGGAATCAATGGCTGGGCTCAGGAAAGAATATTAACCAGTACGGAGGTGCAAAATGCCCACAATTTTTCCAGTATATACAGCAGGTTTCCGTTTGTTTCTACCATTACCTGTGAGTTTACGTTGTGGGATGAACCGGGAACCAATTCTGTAGGAGAACAGTTTATCAAACTAAAACAGGAGAGTGCTTCTGCCATGATCACTTCCAGCCGTGCCATTGGGGTAGATTACGGACGTGATTTCACCAATACTTTTACGGAATATTTTTAAATTAACCAATGATGATTTCAATTCTTTAGGAAACGCTCATTTAATTGCAAAGAAGCAGAAAGGGCCGAACAACAACCACCTGAAGGTAAACTTCCTGGGTGACCCTGCCATGAAACTGAGCAGACCTCAGAGACTTTTGGTTATTGATAATATTGAAACACCGGTTCCGGGACTCATCAGAGGTCTGGACTTTGTAAAGGTAAAAGGACACATCAACAAAGCTGACGGTACCCTGAACAATACCTTCAACGGAAAAGTTGCCATCAATATCTTTGACAAAAGATTAAATAAAAAAACATTGAACAATATTGGAGTTCTTACCCCGGTATTAGAGTATACGGAAGAAGGAAGCCCAATCGTAAAAGCAGCAGGAACCGCTGTAAACGGAGTATTCACGGCAGAGTTCTATGTTCCTAAAGACATCAACTATGCTGTGGGTGAAGGAAGGATATTAGGGTATGCGGATAATAAGTCTATGGATGTCTTCAACAACCAGGCTGTACAGGTAGGAGATCTTAACCCTAACGGAATCAATGATAATCAGCCACCAAAAGTAAAGCTGTATATGAACAACACCAACTTTGCAGATGGCGGAATTACCAATCAGAACCCAATGCTTCTTGCCTGTCTTACGGATGACACGGGAATTAACTCTACAGGATCTGGAATTGGTCATGATATTACAGTCTATCTGGATGGCCAGATCATCAATACAGTGATCTTAAATGATTTCTATGCTCCGGGAGAAGGAAACGGATGTCTGAACCCAAGTCTTGCCGACTATCAGAAAGGAAATGTAACCTATCCTTTCAAAAACCTTGCGATCGGGCAGCATCAGCTAACATTTAAAGTTTGGGATATAAACAATAATTCGTCAACTGCTACGTTAAACTTTGAAGTTAAGGATGAATCCGATCAGCATCTGACCATCAACCGTCCGCTGAACTGGCCTAATCCGTTTACCAATAAAACGTATATTCAGTTTGAGCATAACTGTGATGATATCCTGGATGTGAATGTACAAATCTACACCATTACCGGAAGATTGGTAAGAACTTTATCTCAGCCGGTGGTTGCAGAACCGTTCCTACAGGGCTTCAGAACCCCTCGTCAGGCAATAGAATGGGATGGAAGAGACGATTTTGGGTCTACAGTTGCAAAAGGTACGTATATTTTTAAGATATTTGCAAAAAGTCAAAACCAAGAAAAATGCAAAGGAAGTGCCACAGCTGTAGAAAAAATGGTACTTTTGAAATAATTTAAATAAGACATAGATAATAAAATTAATAAAAAACTGATAATATATAAAAGACAACATATGAATTTAACTACTAAACTGCTTTTAGGATTTGGTTTGAGTGCTGGTTTTTTAGGCTATTCGCAAGATTTAGGTAAAGTAAACCCAGTACTTACCGGAGCTCCTTTCCTGAGAATTGCACCTGATGCAAGATCAGGAGGTATGGGAGACCAGGGGTGGTAACCTCTCCAGATGCATTTTCACAATTCTGGAATGCGGCTAAATATCCTTTTAGCAGAACAAGTTCTTCCGTAGGTCTTAACTATACGCCTTATATGGGAAAACTTACCAATGATGTATTCTTATTATATGCATCGTTCCATAAGTTTCTGGGGCAGGAAGAGAGATCTACCATTTCTGCAAGTATCTATTACTTCAATATGGGACAGGTTGACCTGACACAATTGGTAGGTACAGAGATCGCTTCAATGGGTACATCAAAACCAAATGAATTCTCTATCGACGTGGCTTATGCATTGAAACTTTCTGATTCTTTCTCAGGAGCTGTTACCGGTAGATTCATCCGTTCAGACTTAGCCGGAGGATTCAACACAGATACTACGCTTAAGGCAGCCAATAGTTTTGCTGTAGATATTTCAGGATACTATACTTCTCCAAGATTCTCAAGTTTCGGAGGATATGACGGTAGAGTAAATGCAGGTTTGGCAGTTCAAAACTTAGGTCCGAAGCTTGACTATACAGGAAATGAAGAATCAAGATCTTATCTTCCTACAATGGCAAGATTAGGGGTTGGATATGATATGTTCCTGGATGATATGAACAGAATCGGAATCTCTGTGGAAGGATCAAAACTTCTGGTTCCGGGATCTGAATATGTAGGAATAGACCCGAATACAAGACAGCCTAGGTACGAAATTCCAAACGTAGGTCCTATGGCCGGTATCGGAAAATCTTTCAAAAACAAAAACAGTATCATGTACAGTGGTGCTTTGGAATATTCATATGACAATGCTTTCTCCGTAAGAGGTGGTTACTTCCATGAAAGTGAGGAGCAGGGAGCAAGACAGTTTGCAACAGCGGGTGTAGGCTTAAGATACCGTTCTTTCGGACTGGATCTTTCTTACCTGATCAATATGTCTAAAATCAACAGTGCTTTGGATAATACCCTTCGTTTCGGTCTTACCTGGAACATCGGAGAAGAAACATCCAACAACGAGCGTTAAGCAACAAAAAAATTATACAAAAAAGCCTCATCCTTATGTAATGAGGCTTTTTTTATGAATCGTCAACCGTCAATCCGCTTGTCTCGACAATTATTACAGGTACGGTTATCATTCACTTTTTGCTTTGAGAAGTCCACATTTTGACTATTTCTTTTTAAAAAGCTGAATCGTATAGTCCAGCAATTTTCCATCTCCATATTCACCATGTCCCGGAACAACTATTTTTACATCCGGATATTCCTTTTCACCTGTTCCACAGTATTGGACCATGCTGAAACATTGGCATCACCCAAATACCCTTTACCGGCTTCAAGTTCTTTTAAAAGACATCCTCCAAATAATATATGTTCAGACGGAAAGTAGCCAACCACATTATCTTTGGTATGACCTTCTCCGAAAAATTTTGTAATCGTTTCCTGATGGCCAACTTTTAAAACAACAGAATCATTAAAGCTGTTTTCAGGTACTGTAAAATTATTTTCTTTAGCCAGGGCTATGGTTCCGGAATAAGCGTAAGAAGGTATTTTTTTGTTATGAAAAGCCTGCAGTCCCCCAAACTGTCATCATGAAAATGGGTTGTGACCACAGCATTAATTTTAGAATGAAGTTTTCATTAATCCATTTGATGAGCTCTTCTGCTCCTTTATCATTAGTGGGTGTATCAAAAACAACTGTTTCATCATTATTTCTCACTACCAATCCGTTGCAGGAACATTTCCGAAATCATTGGTTTGCTTAAATGAGGTATGAATAAAAGCATTTTCAGAAACCTGAGTAATGATCAGACTTCCGGATTTATAAACTTCTTTTGCCTTAAAGCTATCTTTATTCTGTAAATTACAGCTGATGACAATGAAAGAAAACAAAATAACAATCATACTTTTAACACTGATTCTCATAGATTTAATAATTTAAAAACGAAATTAAGAATTCTCCGCTCAAAACTGAACAGAATTCTGTTAAAAATTGTTTTGAGCCTTTCTCTCATCAATTATTAAAAAATATAATATTTAAGTTTACAAAAGTCTCTTTTTTATGGCGATTTTCTTAAATTCTATAGCTATTTTTGTAGTATGAACTATTCGGCGGAACTCAAAAAATTTGTAACCAGTCAATATGTATATTCTGCAATCAGGATTACATTAGCTACTGTTCTGCCTTGTTTAGTCCTCGCCCACTTCGGAATTCTGAAAGAATATTTTCTTTTTCCTCTAGGTACCAGCTTTGTTGCACTTACTGACCAGCCGGGTCCTTTTATCCGAAGAAGAAATGCCCTTGCCTTTGCAATTTGCTGTTTTGTTTTCGTAGCACTCATTGCGAGTCTTGTCATGAATTTTAAGATTCTTGTACTTCTTGAGATCATTGTATTCGGTATGTTTTTCTCCCTGATCGGGGTTTACGGTCAGCGGTTGGCAGCTGTAGGTTCATTATCACTCGTAGTACTGGCTATCTTTATTGACGGACATCTTACGGGAAGCAATATTTTAAAAAGCTTACTTATCTTTGCCAGCGGATGCATCTGGTTTTTGCTGATCTTCCTTGTGGTAACTACCATACGGCCTTATAAACTCGCCGGACAGATGATCGGAGAAAATTATCTTCAGCTGGCCGAGTTTTTAAAGATCAAGGCCAACTATTACCAGAAGAATCCTGATTTTGATAAACTGACCACACAGGTTATTGCCAAGCAGATCGAAATAAAAACCTTCAGGAAGATACCAGAGAAACCGTTTTCAAAACAAGGACCATCGTCAATGAATCCACAACCACCAGCCGTTTGCTGATGCTGATGTTCCTGAATTCCATGGACCTTCATGAGAAGCTGATGACCTCTGAAAGTGATTACCAGAAACTCCAGCAAAGCTTCGAAGAAAGCATGATCCTGGTCAACATTCATGATTATCTTAATCTTCTGGCCGAGGAAATTACCAATATCGGAATCGCTCTTCAAAGTGGAACGAGAGCAAAGCCAATGTTTAATCTTGAACTTGAATTAAAGAATCTCAATTATAATTATTTCGAACTCAGAAATAAGCAGCTGTCTCCGGACAGTCTGGAAAACTTCATGGTTCTGCGCCAGATCCTGATGCGCATCAACGAAATTACCAAAGAGATCAACGAAATCTATAAAGTCTTTTCCCAGGACGTAAAGCTTGCCAAAAGTTTATCTACCGGATTAGACCTTAAAAGTTCATGCCGAATGAACCTAAACTTAATTCAAAAGTTTTAAGGAATAATATTTCATTATCCTCTTCTCATTTCCGCCATGCGATAAGAATTACCACTGCTTTGCTGCTGGGCTATCTTTTCTCCATGTTTGATTTTCTTGGGCTGGGCCATACGTATTGGATACTGATCACCATCACGGCTATTCTCAAACCGGCCTACTCCATCACCAAACAGCGGAATCTGCTTCGTCTCTATGGAACCATTACCGGCGCAACCATAGCCTATATTATTCTGCATTTCGTACACATCAATGGTGTTCTGTTTGCCATCCTTCTGATCAGTATGATCATGTGCTTCAGTTTTCTGAAAGGAAGGTACTTCTGGGCCGTATTATTTATGACGATCTATGTTTTCCTGAGTTTCAATTTCCTGAATCCCGGAAAAGTTAATATTATTTTTAAAGACAGAGTGCTGGATACCGCTATTGCCGGAATCATCGCTTTTGCTGTTTCCTATATTGTATTACCTGTTTGGGAACATACCCAGAATCTGGATCTGATGAAGAAATCTGCAGCAGATAATCTTATTTATTTCCAGAGTGTAATTTCTAAATTCTTACAAGGGAGTTTTGACATTGAGGACTACAAGGTGAAAAGAAAAAATGCAATTATTTCACTGGCCAATCTCTCCGATAATTTCCAGCGGATGATCTCTGATCCTAAAAACCAACAGAAAAAACTGGAGGTGGTACATCAGTTTGTAGCTACATCCCACCTTGTGACAGCCTACACCGCTTCACTTTCACAATATGCCAAAAACAACGAGCAGTATCCTGAAATAGATGCCGAAAGCTGGAGCAGAAAAATTGAAGCAGAAATGCAGCAGACCTCTACCCTTCTGAACGGCAATGATGTGACCGAAACATTAAAGATGGAAAGCCGCCTGGAACCTGAAGATTCTTCCATTGAAGATATGCTTCTGAAAAGGAAAACCGAGATTGAGGAAAATGAAATTGTAGACAGGAGAGATCCGGATAAAATATCACATCTGACTGAGCTTAAGAATATCCATGATATCCTGGAGCTGATCTATGATGTTGCCAAAGAACAGCGAAAAGTGATTGAGAAATACAGGAGTGAAAAACACGCTACTCCTCCACAATCGTAAAGCAGTAGTCATCAAAAAATTCTACTCTGGCCTTTAACTCATCTGAAAACTGATCATCATACACACGGCAACTGATCTTATGCAGATGTTTAAGCTCAAACGGCTTCACCTCATAATTTTTCTTTAAAGACCAGTATTTTGAATGGTGGATCTTGTACATACTTTCCTTTACACTCCAGATAATGGTATAGAAAGTATCGGCTTTATCTTCAGGAATGAAACCCCGTTCATTTTCATAGGTGAACTTATCAATCACCCTTAAGATCTTAGGATTAAATTTTTCAACGTCTATTCCTATTTTATTTTTAGAAATAGCAATGGCTGCAAACGGAAAAGAATGGGTAATGGAAATTTCGGCATCCTGAGGAGAAAGAAAAGGTTCTCTTTCTCTGTATAATATCTTAGACTGAGGTTTTAAGCTTTTCAGCAGCTTGCGTACCATCAGTACTTCCAGAAGTTTTTTCGGATGATAGTCTTTTACCTTTTCTGCATTTTCAGGTTCCAGCAATGTATTGATATCAAGTTCTTCACTCTCATCATACTTCCAAACAAGGATTGTGGCATTGTCATCTGAAAAATCTCGGTAAAGGGGCATTCTTTTTTATTGGACAAAAATACTAAAAAAGCTGGAAGCTGGGAGATTAGGAAAGGAAGCTGGGAACGGAAGACGAAAGTTACTATTCGTATCAAAATAAATTAAAGATTAAATAAAAAAATGTTCATAAAAAACGGATTCTTTGTTTCCTTAATCTTTACAAACTTCGAGCTTCCCTCTCCCAGCTTCCAGCTTAATCATTTAGACTGATGATTGACATCATTTCTATGCTCAATAATTTCCAGATTTTCATCCACAAAATAAGCGCTTCCGAATCCGTTCACATAAGATCCTTTTACAGGCTGTAATGCAATCAGGATAAAATCGCCCATTTCAGAGATCACGTCTACTACTTTCCCATGCGCTTTTTTAACCTGGTAACTATAGTATTCCATGTTTCGGAATCTCTTTCTATCTGTGAAGATTTTACTTCCAGTGTCAGGCGTTCACGGGCATAGATCTGTTTGGTGTCAGATTCGTCTTCTATGAACATGACAGAAGTTTTTCTTCCCTCAGAAAGGTTTTTGGTATGTTTTGCCATAAAAGACACCAGAATATAAAATGTATTTCCTTCCTGTACAAAGGGTGCATAGCTTGAATTCGGATTTCCCTCGGCATCTACGGTAGCTAATATGATACTTTTGGTTCGGTCTGTCAGTTCCTTTACTTTTGGGGCAACAGGTTTTGCTTTTCTCTGAGACTCGCCCGGGGTATTTGTATGATTCATAATATTTGATTGATCAGATAAAAGTACTTATTTATATTAAGACTAAATAATTATAATTCATGTTTAATCTCATAAAAGTGAACCTGATCTATGGTTTTTATATCTTAATTATTAATTGTAATTTTGCATTTCGTTATCAATTGAATTTAAAAATTATTCATTACATATGAGTACTACAACACAATACGTTCCTTATAAAGTTAAGGATATTTCCCTTGCAGAATGGGGAAGAAAAGAAATTACCCTTGCAGAGGCAGAAATGCCAGGTTTGATGGCTATCCGTGAAGAATACGGGCCTTCTCAGCCGCTTAAGGGAGCAAGAATCGCAGGATGTCTTCACATGACAATCCAGACTGCTGTGCTTATCGAGACATTGGTAGCTTTAGGAGCTGAAGTTACATGGTCTTCTTGTAATATCTTCTCTACTCAGGACCACGCTGCTGCTGCTATTGCTGCTGCAGGAATCCCAGTGTATGCATGGAAAGGTCTTAATGAAGAAGAATTTGACTGGTGTATTGAGCAGACTTTGTTCTTCGGAAGACAGAAAGCCATTGAACATGATTTTGGATGACGGTGGAGATTTAACCAACATGGTTTTTGATAAATATCCTGAATTTACAAAAGATATCAAAGGACTTTCTGAAGAAACGACTACAGGAGTACACAGACTTTATGAAAGAATGAAGAACGGAACTCTGGTAATGCCTGCAATCAACGTAAATGATTCAGTAACCAAATCTAAGTTCGACAACAAATACGGATGTAAAGAATCTGCAGTAGATGCTGTAAGAAGAGCTACAGACGTAATGCTGGCAGGAAAAAGAGTGGTAGTTTGCGGATACGGAGACGTAGGTAAAGGTACTGCTGCTTCTTTCAGAGGAGCCGGTTCTATCGTTACCGTTACTGAAATTGACCCGATCTGTGCGCTTCAGGCTGCTATGGACGGTTATGAAGTAAAAAGACTGGATACTGTAGTAGACAACGCCGATATCATCATCACTACAACAGGTAACTTCAATATCGTAAGAGGAGAGCACTTCCTTAAGATGAAAGACAAAGCGATCGTTTGTAACATCGGTCACTTCGACAACGAAATCGATATGGCCTGGTTAAACAAAAACTATAGTCAGACTAAATCTGAAGTGAAGCCTCAGGTTGACATCTACACCATTGAAGGAAAAGAAGTAATCATCCTTGCTGAAGGTAGATTGGTAAACTTAGGATGTGCTACAGGTCACCCAAGTTTCGTAATGTCTAACTCTTTCTCGAACCAGACTTTGGCTCAGATCGAATTATGGAACAACTCTGCTGCTTATAAAAACGAAGTATACATGCTTCCTAAGCACTTAGATGAAAAAGTAGCGGCTTTACACCTTAAAAAATTAAGCGTAGAGCTTGAGACACTTTCTCCTGAGCAGGCTGAGTACATCGGAGTAGACGTAAAAGGACCATTCAAGCCTGAGTACTACAGATACTAAGATTTGTAAAAAATATGATTTTATCCCACTGTTTTGAAATAGTGGGATTTTTTATTTTCAGCTTACCCGGGATTCTGTATTTTTGCCGCAAAAATAACATGAAAATTAAATTATTTTTAGGATTAGCGGGCGCTGTGGCATTCTTTAACAGCTGTAGTAGTGACAATTATGAGATGATTAACCCTTCTGCAGATAAACTGTTACTCAGTAAGATTACCACAACATATTATGATGACCCCACTAAACCTAAAACCGAGATAGAAACACTCGAATACAACAGCCAGGGAGAGCTTATCAGAATGCAGTCTGAAGCAGGAAGAAACAGCACTTTTGAATACAGCAACGGAAAACCGGTAAAAATAAATTACTATAATAATAGCAGATATTGGAGTATTATCTGGATTTTACCTACAAAGGAGATCAACTGACAGGTAATAAAGCGGTTTATCCAAATTCTAATAGTAACAGAACTTATAATTATACGTATAATGCGAACGGCCAGCTGATCTCTTCTACTCTTTGCCAGTCCGCAGATTGCTCAAAACCGGGAACTACCACATATACCTATAGCGGAAACAATGTTTCAGTAGAAACCTCATCCACAGGAGGGAACTATAGCATTACTGATAAAAGCGAGTATACTTATGATAACAAGTTAAGCCCCTTCATCAATACAAACAAGTATCTGAAAATTATGATGGGAAGAGCCATGACATTAAGTGAAAACAACTATCTGACAGATAAAAACAGTTTTCAGGACAGTGACGGCAGCTGGAAGCCAAGTGAAACCACAAAGTACACTCTAGAATATAATAATGCAGGATTACCTGTGCAGGCTACAGGGATAGGCAGCGATGGAAACCTTTCCGTAAAGTATAACTACGAATATATTATTGCTCAATAAATTTTACATATAACTCTCCAATTTTGGGGAGTTTTTTTAGAAGCTTATTCCTGCTATCCGCTCATACTCCTCACGCCTGATCTTCCCGCATCAAACCAGGCGTCCCAGCACATGTTGCGGGGTAACCGCTGCTATCAGGGCTAGAACTTACAGGAAATACGAACATGAATTCATCATAAAATTCAATAGGAACGGACTTTAGTCCGTTTTTTTATCAATAATCTTCCATTGGCTTTAGCCAAAATTTACAAAGAAATACAGTTCAATATCACAAGCTGCTTTTCTTATTTTTTGTCTTTCGTCCCGTATTTTACCCATATTTTATCATTATATAAGCTAAGTTTATAAAAATGAATATATTTAACCTCTTAAAACATTAATTCATGAAAAAAAAAAGAGTATCAAATGCATTTGTAGCAGCATCCTGGGTGGCATTGGGAGCAGGAATGATCGGCTTTATCGTAGGTCTGGCAAGAGCAGAAATGCAGCTGAATGAGAAGGGATATTATTTCACGATCCTTCTTTACGGTTTATTTGCCGTTGTATCATTGCAGAAGGCTGTCCGTGACAGATTAGAAAATATTCAGGTAACCGATATCTATTATGGGATCTGTTGGTTTGCAACCCTGTCTTCCATCGTTTTGCTGGCTATCGGACTTTGGAATGCCACCATTTTACCAAGTGAGAAAGGATTTTATGCATTTGCATTTCTCCTGGCCCTTTTCGGAGCTATTGCAGTTCAGAAAAATACCCGGGACAATATGCTTCAGGAATAACATAAAAGCTCTTCATACAAATTGGAGAGCTTTTTATTTTACCTTCAATCATGATATTTATTTCAAAAACAGACCGTAAAGAAGATAATATTCCGGTCAGAAAAAAATAAAACAAAAGCCTCACTTTCCAGCGAGGCTATTTATTTTGCGTTTACCTGTATATTACTGATCAAAATGATTCGGGTGCTGAGCTTTGATGTCATTCACCGTCCCCAATACTTTGTCTTTTAAAGAATCCTGGTATTTCTGAAGGTTTTCAGCAACCTGGGCATCTGCACTTCCTATGATTTTAGCAGCTAAAATTCCTGCATTCAAGGCTCCGTTCAACGCTACTGTAGCCACCGGAATACCACCCGGCATCTGAAGGATAGATAAAACAGAATCCCAGCCGTCTATTGAATTACTGGACAAGATCGGAACTCCTATCACCGGAAGTGTCGTACAACTTGCAACCATTCCCGGAAGGTGAGCTGCCCCGCCCGCTCCTGCAACAATCACTTTCAGACCTCTTTCTTTAGCGGTTTTTGCATAATCGAACATTCTTTCAGGTGTTCTGTGTGCTGAAACCACAGTCAGTTCATAAGGGATATCCAGACTTTTCAGAAAATTTGCAGCCTGTTCCATGATCGGCAGATCGCTCTGACTGCCCATAATAATTCCTACCATCTTCAATTTTTATTAGATGTTCAAAGATAAAAATTAAAATTAAGGTGAGAAACTGAAAGAGACTGTTGATTCTTATTTCATATTTCGGCTTCATTTCAAAACTTCTATAGATCAGCAACTTTTTTATCTTAAAAGGATCGTACCTATTGGCTTAATATTTTCATCTGTACTCTTATTATTTATAGCATCTGTACCCATCCGATATTTTTGAAAGTGGATATATTTGTCTTTACACCGCATTAGATTTTGAAAGATTATAAGCTTACTCTGGCCATCCTTACCGTTGCTATTGTGTGGGGAACTACATTTTTGTCGATCCGCATTGCAGTGGAAACCATTCCTGCCTGGTTTGTTGCAGGTATCCGCCAACTTCTGGCTTCTATAATTATGTTTCTGATTCTCATTTACAGAAAAGAATTTAAATGGATTGGCTGGAAAAATCTGAAATATCAGATCATTTTTTCTATCCTGATGTTGGTCATTGCGAATGGAATGACTACGGTGGCTGAAGAGGAAGTTACCAGCAGCCTTACCTCACTGATAAGTGCCTGCTCTCCTATTCTTGTATTCATGGGCAGCCTTGCCCTGGGGTTACAAAAATTCAGCTGGCGGGCTTTTGCAGGAGTACTGATGTGCTTCAGCGGGATTATTTTTATATTCTGGGATGGGATCAATGATCTTAAAAATCCGGATTATGCCCTTGGAATTCTGTTTTTATTCATTGCTATTGCAGGCTGGGCTTCAGGAACCATTTTCACCAAAAAGCTCAATCTTCACAGCGGAAATATTTCACTGAATTTATTTTATCAGTTTGCATTTGCCGGGATTACCCAGATTATATTCGCTTTTTTATTCTCAGAAAATTATAATTTCGGAAACTGGACGCTGCGTAGCATTTCAGCCATGCTTTACCTTTCGGTTTTCGGATCTGTAGCCGCATTTTTTGCATTTCATTATGCGCTTACTAAAATTTCTCCGGTACAGGTTTCTATATTAGCGTATATCAATACTATTATTTCCATATTTTTAAGTTGGCTGATCCTTGGTGAATATATTTCTTTTAAATTTATTGTTGCTGCTGTTTTGATCATCTTAGGGTTTTTATCATCAATTATAATCCCGAAATGTTTAAAAAGCAGAAAATACAATAAGAAACATTCTGTAAGCTTATTGGATATAAGAAACTTTTTATTTCAAACCATTTTAAACAGTTAAACCTCCGGAGAAGTTTTTATATTCTTTTCATTTTTCCTATATTGTATACTCAACCCATACAACATGCTTAAAAACACATTTTTCGCCCTTATTGCGGCCTCTTTCATCCTGATAAGCTGTGATTACAAGGAAAAGGAAAAACCTTACGGACAGAGAAAAACAATTGCTGGAAAAAGAAAAGACATTCGCCAAAAAGAATCTGAATACCAGTCACTGTTAAAAATGAGGGACAGTATTTTTGCTAAAAAGATTCCGTGGTCATTGCCACATGGCCTGCAGAGATTTCCGGCCCATGGAACGGAAAAGTGATCTGTACAAATCCAACTGCAGTGATTATGCTGTAGGTGATCAGCGTACGGACGTTTGGGAATTTGATAATGATTCTACCCAACCGGTTACCAAAATCATCAATAACAATAATCTGGTGAGACTCTATACCGGAAAGTTTGAAAATAATGAGATCAGACTTTCTTTCAAGACCGATTCTACCGCTAAAAAGAATGTGGAAATGAGCGTTCTTCTGAATGACATTTCAGACAACAAGATCAAAGGAACAAGAACCATCACCTCTGATGGCTGTACCGCAAAGTTCTCTGTTGAATTAGTACGTTCCACAAAATAAAACACCTATGATTTTACTGAGTATACACAACCTGAGTCTTCCTATAGAAGATCCGGTACTGAAGTTCCTTCTGGTGCTGGTCATCATCCTTGCAGCACCATTATTATTAAACAAAATTAAAGTTCCGCACCTGCTTGGGCTTATCATTGCAGGAGCTGTCATAGGACCAAACGGTTTCAATGTACTATCGAGAGACAGCAGCATTGTGGTGACCGGTACCACAGGACTCCTTTATATCATGTTCCTTGCAGGGCTTGAGATTGATATGGGAGATTTTAAAAAGAACAAATGGAAGAGCCTTACTTTTGGTATCTATACCTTCACCGTTCCTTTTGTTCTTGGGTATTTAGGAGGATATTATATCCTGCATTTTTCAATGCTTACCTCCATTCTGTTTGCCAGTCTTTTCTCTTCCCATACGCTGATCGCTTATCCTTTGGTAAGTAAACTGGGAATTGCAAAAAATAAAGCGGTCAATATTACAGTAGGCGGCACCATGATCACGGATATCCTGGCGTTATTGGTACTTGCTGTGATTGTTGGAATGTCTCAGGGAGATGTAGGGACTGAATTCTGGGTAAAATTATCCGTTTCATTTGTTGTTTTCGCCCTGATTGTACTAATCGTCTTTCCTATTATCGGCCGCTGGTTCTTTAAAAGAGTAGACGATAAAATTTCACAGTATATTTTTGTTCTGGTAATGATTTACCTGGCTGCAATGCTGGCAGAGCTTGCCGGTGTGGAAGCCATCATAGGAGCATTCTTTGCGGGACTTGCTTTAAACAGGCTTATTCCGCATACCTCTTCCCTGATGAACAGAGTGGAATTTGTGGGAAATGCGATATTTATACCGTTTTTCCTGATCAGTGTGGGAATGCTGATCGACTTCAAGGTCTTCTTTAAAAGCTGGGAAACCCTGGAAGTAGCGGGAATTATGCTGGTAGCTTCTATCGGTGGAAAGTATCTTTCTGCAGTGGCTACCCAAAAACATTCAGGCTGACTAAAGAAGAAGGAAAACTGATCTTCGGATTAAGCTCTGCTTCAGCTGCAGCAACACTGGCTTCCGTGATGGTAGGGTATAATATTATCCTGTCTGAAACCGAGACCGGAGAACCCGTAAGGTTACTGAATGAACATGTTCTGAACGGAAGTATCCTGCTGATCCTGATTTCATGTACCATTTCTTCCTTCATCTCAATGGCAAGCGCCCAGAAAATTGCTGAGGCAGATAATGAAGATACCGTTTCGGGAAACAGCCATGAGGAAGAAAATATTCTTTTGGCCATCAATCACGAAGAAACCGTTGAAAGAATGGTTAATCTTGGGATTCTGATCAAGGCGCATTCCAATACGGAAGACTTGTTTGCCTTAAACGTGATCAATGAAGATAAAAATGAATCTTCAGTAAAAAATGCGGAAAAGCTCCTTCATCAGGCAACAGATACCGCAGCGGCAGCAGATGTTAAACTGCAGGCACTCAAAAGATATGACAATGATGTCATCAATGGGGTAAACAATGTTATTAAAGAACAGAAAATCACAGACCTCATCATAGGACTTGAAGACGAAAAAGGATTTTCACCGTCATTCGTTTATAACCTTTATAATGGCTATCTTCAGAATGATGATGTGAATGTACTGGTATACCATGCTGCACAACCCCTTTCCACGATTAAACGCTATGCTGTCATGATTCCTGAGAATGCTCATCAGGAGGCAGGATTCTTCCATGCGCTTTTAAGAGTCTGGAATATTGCAAGAAACTCCGGTGCAACGGTCGTTTTCTATGCGCCTGAAAATATCCTGGACATTCTTCAGAAAATCATTAAAAAAGCCAATATAGAAGCTGAGTTTATCATTATGAATACATGGCAGGACGGTGAAAGAACTGCTGCCCAGCTGAAAGAAGATGAAGCATTGATTATCCTGATGGCAAAACGGGGCATGAAGTCTTATATTCCAAGGATGAGGCTTATTCCTGAACTGTTGAACAGAAATCTGAATGATAATAATTATCTTCTGATCTTCCCGTTCTCAGAATATGATAAAAACAGTCCGGAAATAAGGTCTGTAGGTAATCATGGAGACTTTGTGGAAATAGGAAATGTCATTCAGAAAATATTTAAGTAAAAGGTTGCAGGAAGCCTGAAGAGAGAGGCTGGAAGTTACTCGTACCCGGGAAATTGCCGGCAGTACTCTTGAAGAGATTGATGTAAATACAATTCAGTTATTTATCACTGCAATTACTTCCCTCTTCCAGCCTCCAGCTTCTTTCTTTACTAACCACAAACCCTGAGTAAAATAATAAAACTATTTTTGTCCAAAATAAAAATTCATTGAAAACAAAGAAGATATTCCTTTTAACAGCAGTCTTTAGTCTGCAATTATCATTGGCCCAATTTGCCAAGGTAGTAGATAAAGACGGCTATGTAAATGTAAGGGAAAATGCAGATGCAAAAAGTAAGATTACGGGAAAGATCAATTCAGATGAAATCGTGTATATATTTGAGTCTGATCCCACCCATAAGAATTGGGCTAACGTAAGCAACGGGTATGTTTATAATTCAAGGCTGAAATATATAGAATCTTATCAAAAGGTTCCGCCTATTGTACGTGATGCAAACAAAGCGATCTTTAAGTCAGGAAATATTAAGGTCAATATTGTTTCCGGAAAATTTAATTTTAAGGAAAATGAAAAGACTTTTCTTCCACACTTTATGGCGATTTTTATAAAGGCCAACAGGTCTGGGGAATAGACGGAACCATTCCTAAGACCCACTATCTCTCTATCACCGCACAAATTGGCGACAAAACCATTCAGGTGCCTGCAGAGGAGATTGAAAACCTGTTTCAGGTCAGTAATCAGTCCGCTGCCTGTTATTATGACCGTGAGAATGATACTTTATACATTTCAGTCAACAATTCCGAGGGTGCCGGTTCGTATGTAGGGCTTTTTATTATTGAAAAGGACAATACAAAAAAAGGGTTCTTGAGATTCCTTTTTAAATGAAGTCAAATAATCAATCTATTTTTGTTAAAATAAAAAATCACAACACAACATTGAAAACGAAAAAGATATTCCTTGCAGCAGCTATTTTAAGTATCCAGTTATCTTTCGCTCAGTTTGCTAAAGTCGTAGATAAAGACGGCTATGTCAATCTGAGGGAAAATCCGGATGCAAAAAGTAAGGTTACGGGAAAGATCAGTTCTGATGAAATTGTCTATGCTTCGGAGCCGGATGCAGCCAATAAAAACTGGATTAATGTTTATTATAATGATAAAACATCCGGATACATTAGTACTTCAAAGGTTAAGCTTCTGGATTCTTACGAAACACTTCTTCCCATCACCACAGATGAGAATAAGGCAGTTTTCAAATCCGGTAATATCAAGGTAGATATCATTTCTGAAAAGTTCAATTATAAGGAAAATAAAAATTCTTTTCTTCCTCCAGCTATGGCGGACAAAAGATCGAAGATCAATATAAAGGGAAGCTGATCTGGGGCACAGACGGTACTGTTCCCAAAACGCATTATAAATCGATCACCGTACAGATCAGGGATAAAAAAATTCAGATCCCGACTAAAGAAATTGAGAACCTCTTCAATGTCAGCAACCAGTTTACAGCATGCTATTATGACCGTAAAAATGACACTTTGTATATAACCATGCTCAATTCTGACGGAGCCGGATCTTATGTAGCACTTTTTAAAATTGTAAAAGGAGTATACAAGGAAAGAATTGTAAAGAAACCTTTTTAAAATAAATCAGCTATTCATGATCAAAAAGATTCTGCTTGCCCTATTGGGTATATTGATATTAGGGACTGTTTCACTGACTGTTTACTGGAACTTACCCATTGAAATAACCAGACATTCTGATATAGAATACGGCAATAAGCTTGTTCTGAATCTTGAAAATTATCAGAAAAAACATAAAAATCTTCCCCGTTATGATGACTGGAATACCCTTCATCAATTAGGATTTAAACAACACGACCTGGGACTAAGTCCGGATTATGCAGCAGATAGTACAGGTTCTTATGAATTGGTATATATTGACGGTTTTGACGGACCTTATCTTATCTATAATTCCAGAGAAAAAAAATGGAGTATCGATTTTCCTAAAATTATCAAGAAGGGGCAGTAAGTTTTGGCTGAATCGCTATTGATTCTAAGTACAAAGAGAGCAGTTTTAACGTTAAAACTACTCTCTTTTTATATTATTTTAAGCCTGATTATTCAGAAATCACCCTTACCATTCCTTTCACCATCACAAGCTTTTCCATCAGCTCTTCTCTGGAATCTGCCAAAACATTGATGTGGCCCATCTTTCTGCCTGGCTTGGTTTCTGTTTTTCCGTATAAATGGATGTAAGTTTCAGGAAGTTTAAGTACATCTTCCATTCCTTCATACACTACTTTTCCAGCATATCCTTCTGCTCCTACCAGATTCAGCATTCCGCTATAGGTAATGGCATCGGTATCTGCCAATGGCAGATTCTTTACCACACGGTACATCTGCTCAAATTGTGAATTGGTATTTCCTTCCTGGCTCTGATGCCCGGAATTGTGTAATCTCGGAGCGGTTTCGTTTACCCAGACTTTCCCTTCTTTATCAAGGAATAATTCAATGGCAAATAACCCGGGAGAATTCACGGCATTTAAGAATTTTTCAGTAATAGAATCAATCTGATTCTGAACATCTTCGGTAAGAAGAACCGGACATACATTAAAATCCAATAAATTAAGTTTCGGATCTGCCACCATTTCCGTTACAGGAAAGTATTTGTTTCTCCTTTTTCATTTCTGGCAACGATTACGGAAAGTTCTTTATCAATATCTACAAGACTTTCGATCACTGAAGCTTCTTTCCAAAGATTTTGAAAATCAGCCTCTGTACGGATCACCTGTACTCCTTTTCCGTCATATCCGCCGGTATTCATTTTCTGCACGAATGGCAAAGGCATGATGATCTTTTCATCACTGTTCCATACCACCTGAAATTCCGGGCTTGGGATATCGTGAGCTTTATAAAATTCTTTCTGAAGGATTTTCTGCTGGATCGTCCTGATGATGTTGGCATTGGGAACCACTTTTATCCCCTGCTTTTCAAGTTCAGCCAAAGCATCGGCATTAACGTGTTCAATTTCAATCGTTACTACATCTTTTCCTTTCCCGAAGTTCAGTACTGTTTCATAGTCATTGAAATTTCCCTGTGTAAAATACGAAATATTATGACATGGTGCATCAGAAGCAGGATCCAGTGTATAAAACTCATCATCATACTTTAGTGCACTTTGTATCAGCATTCTTCCCAGCTGTCCGCCTCCCAGAATTCCTATTTTCATTTTTTATTTTTATTAGATTTACTTTAATTTATTGAATCTTGTCAATTTTCAGATAACCGAGTCCCATCGGGTTTTTCTGATCTTCCACATCCGATTTTGTAAGCACAATGGAATATTTTTCCTTCATGGATGCAGGAAGAATATCATTCACATTGTAAATATCATCAATATCTACTCCATGCTTATCATCAATATGGCTTACAGCGCCTTCAAATCCCATGGTCTGGTAAAATTCTGTAGCTTTTGCCCTTTTAACAATCTCTCCCATAGACTGTCCTACCATCAGGTGCTGCTCATGGAATTCTTCAAAGAAACCGGGTTTATAACCTCCCAAATTAAGGAAGTACAACTGGTCTTCAGAGACTTTCTCTCCTTTTTCTACAATCTTCACCTCGTAGCCGTCTGCAAATTTCACCTCCTGGTAACAATCCAGGTGGATCTTTCCTTCTGCCTCCTTCCAGAAGTCTTTCATCTCAGGAACCAGATCTTTAAGGCTTTCTGCAATTCCGAAAAATACGTCATGCTGCTCAATGTTTCTTCCTTTTGGGGTTGCCCCAAGAATCACATAAAATAATTTCATTTCACTTTTCATGCATACAAAAATACGTTAAATTTATCTTTTTCAAATGTTTGGCAGACTACTACAATAATTTTATATTTGTAGCATTAATTGTAGTATGTCAGAAATCATCATACTCTTCCTTGGCGCAATTTCCGCCGGTCTTTTAGGTTCACTTACGGGTTTAGGAGGAGGAGTTATTATCATTCCTTTATTAACGCTGGGTTTTGGCGTTCCAATGCATTATGCCATCGGTGCTTCACTTATTTCGGTAATCGGTACCTCTTCCGGTGCGGCTGTTGCTTTCGTGAAAGAAGGTTTCACCAATATGAGGATCGGGATGTTTCTTGAGATAGCCACTACGGCAGGAGCTATTGTGGGAGCGCTGGTTTCAGGAATGCTTAACCCGAATACTATCGGGATTATTTTTGCAAGTATTCTTCTTCTTACTGTTGTTTTAAACCTTAAAGGAAAACCGGATCATCAGGAACCGCTGATCAAAGGAAGCCTGGAAGAAAAACTGAAATTATACGGAACATTCCCTGATAAAGGCGTTTTGAAAAACTATTCTGCAAGAAATACAGTTCCCGGATTTTTGATGATGATGTTTGCCGGTGCCATGTCCGGACTTTTGGGAATAGGTTCCGGAGCTTTAAAAGTATTGGCCATGGATAATATGATGAAGCTTCCGTTCAAAGTCTCTACCACCACCAGTAATTTTATGATCGGAGTAACAGCAGTAGCCAGTGCCCTGATTTATTTCCAGAGAGGTGAAATCATTCCGGTGATCGTAGCGCCGGTACTGATTGGTGTGGTGATAGGAAGTTTTATCGGTTCAAAGACACTGATGGTTTCAAAAACAAAGAAATTAAAAGTATTCTTTGCCATTGTGATTACCATTCTGTCAATCTATATGATGTATAACGGTATCAACAAAAGCTTCAGATAATGAGAAAGAATTTTACAGACGTAGATCTGAACCGTTCGGTAGGAAATCTTCTGAGGCTGGGTGTTATTTTATCTGTAGCCACTTCACTGATCGGGTTTATCAAACTGTTTGTTGAAGGCTTTGAAATGCCTAAAAATATACAAGCCTTGTAGTAGGCACCTCTTCGGAAAAGGTATGGGGCCACTTCTGGGATTCTTTGTGTAAAGGAGAAGGAATGGCTATTATTCAGCTGGGCATCCTTCTTTTGATCTTTACCCCTCTGATGAGAATTGTTTTTGCTCTGATAGGTTATTTAAAAGAAAAAGACTACGTGTATGTAGTCATTTCTTCTATTGTTCTTGCAATAATGGCGGTAAGCTTTTTTGCCGGGTACGCTCACTAATTTATTTTACATTTCATAAAACTCCAGCGGCAGCTGATCAGGATCCTGGGTAAAGAAAAATTCTTTCCTGTGAACTCATCTATACGGATATCTTCACAGCTCAGGCCCCTACCTATCAGTTCATTCCGTTTTTCTGCCACATTTTCAACAGAGAAAGCAAGATGCCTCAGGCCACAGGCTTCCGGGTGTGAAGGACGCTGCGGTGGATCAGGAAAGGAAAACAGCTCAATCACATAATGATCTCCAATTGCCAGATCCAGTTTGTAGGACTGTCTTTCTTCCCGGTACACTTCCCGGATGATATTCAACCCTATAATCTCTGTATAGAATTTCTTTGAAACGGTATAATCTGAACAGATAATGGCAATATGATGAATTTTCATTTTTATAAATCTTTAAGTTTTTGCAGCATCACTTTTTATAAATCCTTCTGAGCTTATTATCAACCTGGATACTGTCCAGGTTCTTTTCTACCAGCATGGAATGTACAACAATCTGACTGCCTTTAGGGTGTTTCCATATGGAAAGCTGTACATTGTTTACCCGGGAACCTGATCCTATCTCCATTTCGTCAATTTTATACTCAGGACTTTCTTTAATCCTCCGGTTCAAAAGGGCTTTTAAAGAATCATTATTAAATTCAAAAACATCTTTTCCGTTCTTAAGGTTCCCGGCATTCATTTTTCCTACCCTCAACACTTCAAATTCGGACTCCCTGATTATTCTTGCAGTATCTTTATAAATCCGGATATTTCTTTTTTGAATTCGTCCAAAATTTCCACATCCGTTTTCTTTACTTCAACAAGAAGATTATCAAATTTAACATTCCCGGAATATCTGTTATACCGGAAATCTCTTGGCGGAGAGGTCGACATCAGAATAAGAAGAGCAGGACACAACACTACAGCCGGATTTAACTTTTTAATGCTGAAATTATTGATAAAACTATCATTTTTAATCAAAAATAAGGACCCGGTAACAACATTAAGACCAACAGATCCGTATAATCTACCACTCTATGGATGCCTATAGGAGCAATATGATTATAAGCATTAATAAAAGCTTCCGAGAAAGGAGACTTCCAGAAAGCAAATAATACTCCCGCTGCCCAAACAGACTTATGCTTTAACCCCGGAAATACATAAGTCAAAAGCATCGGCAGAAGAATAATCCCGACAATATCAGACAATTTCCCTGTAAACCAGTTTGTATAATAAAATTTAAAAAAGTGATCATTCAGAAACAGAATAACCAGACAAATCAAAAAAACAGGATTAAAGATCAGATTTTTGTTTCTCATTTACTGTATTTCTTTACACTTATCTTTTCTTCTCGTATCAATAATATACTGAATTTTCCATTCATTATTTTGCTTTACAAGCTGAAAGCTGTTCGCTCCACAATGTAATAACTTCTCTTTTAAATAGAAAGAATACGGCGTAAATACACTGGCCAGGTTTCCATCTGTATGAATTGCTTCAATCACAATTCTTTCATCCAGATCTCCCTTTGAAAATTTAGAAACAGAGGTAATAAAATCCTGTATATTGTCGCTCTTTACCGTTCCGTCTTTTGTAACAGTCTGAAGTACTGCATTTTCTGTAAAAACAGATTTCATTAATGCGGTATCTGCGTTTTTCATAGCCTGAAACAGATTACGGATGGGCTTTTCTATTTCCTGATTCTGTTGTCCAAAACAGAAAGCTCCGAGCAGCAGAAAGATTCCTGATAGTTTATTCATGGGATAAATTTAGATAGATAAAAATATGTAAAATAAATTTTAAATTGATAAACAGAATTTAAAATTCATTTTCCTTAAATTGTAACAAAAATTATTTCAGCCAAAGCATTTATATGTGGATTACTTATATGATTCTGGCCATCCTACTGCTGGTCATGACGATCCTTCCGAAAATTCAGCATTCTCACTGGGTTTTCCGTGTTCCTGAATTCGCTAAAATACAGGTCACTTATCTGATACTTTTCACTTTTCTATTAGGATTCACCATTGATTCTACAGATTATTTATGGTATTATCAGGGGCTCCTTCTGGTTTTATTTGTACATCACAGCCATATCCTGATCAGATACACACCTCTTTATCCTGTAAAAAACATAAGCAGCGTCATAAGTCTTCCGAAAAGCTTCATTTCGTTTCTGCCAATGTGTATCAGTTCAATAAAGAATATGACAGATTCATTAAGCTTATTGAAAAATACAGTCCGGACTTCTTTATGACAATGGAAAGCAATGGTGACTGGGAAAAAGCGATGCGGAAGATAGAAAAAGAATATCCTTACCAGCATAAAGTAACGCTTGAAAATACCTACGGAATGCATTTCTATTCCAAAATTGAAATTAAGGAAGCTACAACGCATTATTTTGTAGCGGATGATATCCCGAGTATTGAAATTCATATGAAAACTCATGATGGTTTTTCTTTTGTTTTCTTTGGGGTTCACCACCCGCCGCCGCCAAGTCCTACGGAGGAGGAAACTTCAAAGGAAAGAGATGGTGATCTTCTCAGTACGGCCAAACGCGTAAAGGACATCAAAAAACCGGTTATTGTAGTAGGAGATTTCAATAATGTTGCCTGGTCAAGGTCATCTGTACTTTTCAGGAAAACAAGCCATCTGATTGATCCGAGGATCGGCCATTCTTTTGTTTCTACTTTCCATGCAAAATATCGCCTTTTACGGTTTCCTATCGACCTGATGTTTCACAGTGAAGATATTTTTATCAAACAGCTGAAGACATTGGAAAATTTTGGTTCGGATCATCTTCCGGTCTACTGTGAATTTTTCATAGACCATCACAACGATGAGCAGGAAGAACTGATAGAAACGGCCACTTCTGAAGAGAAAGCCGAAGCTGAAATCATGATAGAGGAAGGTAAACAGGAAGACGGAGAACGGGAGACCGTAGTTACCGAAGATTAATAAAAAGTGGATCAAAAATCCACTTTTTTATTGTTTATTAAAACTTCATCACGTCCTTCACGACTCCATTTTTCTGGGTATGCTGCAATAATTCAGTTTCAATGAAGGTTTTGACTTTTTCCTCGGAACCGTCAGCCGGAAAAAGGAGGTGTACGTTTGCTCCTGCATCCAATGTGAAGAATAAAGGCAGCCCGGTTTCTTTTCTGAAATCCCAGACCTTGTTGATCACTTCCAGGGTTCCTGTTTTCATCAGAATAAAAGCAGGATCACTCATCATCATCATCGCATGAAGGGTAAGTGCTTCGTGTTCTACCAATTTGATAAAGCTTTCCATATCTCCCGTCTTCAGAATCTCCTTCATCGGAACAAAATTTTCCCTCGCTTCCTGAAATCTTCTTTCTGCATAAGGATTGGTATTCATCAGACCGTGGCCAACCGTTGAGGAAACGCTTTTCTGACCTTCATGAATCAATAATACCCAGTCATTAAAATTCCTGAAAATATCATGAATTTCCGTATTCGGATACTGTACAGCGAAAAGGTCTGAACTTCCTTCTACCTCATCTGTATTTCCCCATACAACAAGACCGTTGTAAAGGCTCCTACTGGCACTACCGCTTCCTAATCTTGCTAAAAATGAAGCTTTTTCAGGGATTCCTGTTCTGAAATTTTTCCTGTGAATGTTTCATCCAATGCCATCAGACATTTTGCAATGGCCCCGAATCCGGAAGCCGAGCTTGCAATTCCTGAACTATGTGGGAATGTATTTTCTGTTCTGATGATATATCTTCCCTTTAAAATCCATGGAAGATACTGCTCGATATTTTTAAAGTATTTTTCGATCTTTTCAGCAAATTTCACTTCCTCATTTCCCGCCAGGAAAGTCTGTACAGAGAAATCTTCATTCGCTGTAAACTCCATGACAGTATTGGTCTTACAATGATTAAGAGTATAGCTGATGCTTGGGTTGGCTGGAATCTGGTCTTTATATTTCCCCAGTATTTGATCAGGGCAATATTAGACGGGCAGCTTTCTGAAACTGTCTGGGTATGAATTGTAAAATTTTCTTTTCCTATAAATTCTTGTGTTGTCATAGTTTAATTTAAGTCATTATTTTGAACCACCCCGTCAAAAATTCTTTGAATTTTCGCCACCCCTCCAGGGAGGGGAATCTTCACATCTTCAGTTGTAATTGACATGAAAACAGGAGGTCAAAAAAATTTTTAGTACATCTTCTCTATAATATCTGCATATTTTTTAAGAACAACATTTCTTTTTACTTTCAGCGTAGGGGTAATTTCTCCTGTGTTGATATCAAATTCTGCCGGCATCAAAGTAAATTTCTTTACTTTTTCATAATCTGCAAGATGGTTCTGCAGTTCTTTGATTTTCTCTTTGTAAAGGCTGATCACCTTTTCATTTTTTACTGCTTCTTCCCAGTTTGTAAAAGGAATATTATTCTTTTGATATAATCCTGTAAAAATTCAAAATTGGGAACGATGAGGGCAGAAACAAACTGTCTTCCTTCTGCAATCAGCATGATCTGCTGGATAAAATTATTATTGGTCAGAAGGTTTTCAATCTGCTGCGGAGCGATGTATTTTCCGTTGGAAGTCTTCATCAGGTCTTTGATTCTGTCTGTAATGATCAGATTGCCTTTATCATCAAATTTCCCGGCATCTCCGGTTTTGAACCATCCGTCTTCCGTAAATACTTTCCGGGTTTCTTCAGGTTTATTATAATATCCTTTCATGATCCCGTTTCCTTTGGCCTGAATTTCGTCACTCTCCCTATACGAAGTTCTACTCCCGGCAATGGTTTTCCGCTGGTAGCATGTTCAAAATGGGTTAATGGAAACAGCGTAAGCGTTGCTGTTGTCTCCGTGAGACCATACCCTACTGTTACGTGAATTCCTACAGACTCAAAAAATCTGGTTACTTCAGGTGATAAAGAGGCTCCTCCACAAGGCAGGAACCAAAGTCTTCCCCCATTTTTGTTTTGATCTTACTGAAGACCAGCATATCTGCTATAGACTCTTTGAATTTCAATCCAAAAGGAATGGACTTTTCATTTCTTCTTAATTCTGCAGTTTCCCATCCTGTTTTTAAAGCCCAGTCAAAGATCTTTTCTTCAGAGATGAACCTTCTTCCGCTTTTTCCAGTACTCCGGCATATACTTTCTGGAAAAACCTCGGAACAGCACACATCATCGTTGGTTTTACTTCTTCCAATGCTTTGGCCACATTTTTAGGATCTTCAAGAAAATAGACCCTGGCACCACCATACAGACAAAGTAGGCTCCAGCTTCTCTCAAACACATGGCTTAAAGGAAGGAAGGCTAGAGAAAGTTCCTCCTGGAAGTTTTTAAATTTAAAAAACTCAAAGTGGGAATCGAATGCTTTTATGAAATTTCCATGGGTAACCATTACGCCTTTCGGGGTTCCTGTAGTTCCTGATGTATAGATCAGTGTGGCTGTATCTTCATATTCTTTTTACAAATCTCCAGTTTTGGTGAAGCTTTGGCAATGAAGTCTTCCAGATAAAAACTGTTGAATTCTTTTTGATCCATACTGCTTTTTTGGAAACAATAATGGTTTCAAGATTGTTGGATTCTTTATGTAAAAGCTCCAGGCAGGCATCATACTGCATCTGATTTCCCACTAAAACGGCTTTAGCTCCGGAATCATCAATAATATATTCTGCCTGTTCCGCATTATTGGTAGAATAAACAGGTACTGTAACCGCTCCAATAGACATTGAAGCCAGATCAAAGATCATCCATTCTGAGGAATTGTCTGAATAGATCGCTACTCTGTCATTCTCCTGAACTCCTGCTTCTTTGAGTGCATTTGCTGTTTTAAAAATAATCTCACTGAATTTTTTCCAGCTCAGCTCTTTCCAGGCTGCTTCTTTCTTTTTGAAACCAATAGCAGCTTTTATAGGATGCTTTTCTACATTTTTAAGGATAATTGCCTCCGCAAGATTCATTTCTTCAACTTTTTGTCGTTAATATAATTGTTCAGGTGAAAGTCTATACTTTCTTTTACAGGAATAAACTGATAATTCAGCTTTTCTTTGACTTTGTGATTGGAAATGGTGTTGAATGAAGAGATGGCCTCAATATTAGATTTAGTGACCATTCTCAGTTTTGGGATCAGCCATCCGAAAAGGGTATTGGCAATTCTCCCGATATTTAATATGGATTTTGAAAGGATTCTGGCATCTTTAAGCCCTAACTTTCCTCTGATTTGTCCGGCCAGATCAGCATATCTGCTATTTTCAGCCACAATAATGAATCGCTCTCCGAAAATATTGTTTTCCATCAGTTCAATAGCCGTTTTTGCAACGTCTCTTACATCTACGTAAGCGGATCCTCCGGAGAAAGTAAAACTATTGTCTTCAAAGGTGGAAAAAGCTCACCGCTGCTTTGCGTCCAGTTTCCGCTGCCCACAATCATTCCCGGGTTGATGATCACCACATTGAGTCCTTCGGCAGAAGCTCTCCATGCTTCCATTTCAGACAAATGTTTAGAAATAGCGTAGGCAGAATGTTCCAGTTTTGGGTTAAAATCAGACTCTTCATCCAACTCTCCTTTCTCATTGAAATTATCCAAAACGGCTACTGAGCTTACATGCAGGAATTTTTTAACATCAGATCCCTCACAGGCATACAGCAGGTTTTCTGTACCTTTGATATTCGTATGGTACATTTCCTTCTCATCTTTGGGATGAAAGCTTACTTTTGCTGCACAATGATATACCTCATCCACTCCCTTCAGGGCGTCTTTTAAAGAGTCCAGGTCATCAAAATCTACATTGACCCATTCGATTTTATTAAAAAAATCTTCGGGATGATCTGTATAAAAGCTGTATGAATGCTTTACTTCGTTTAAATTGCTGCCTGTCCTCCTGGAAGCACGTACACTTTTACCTCTTTTAAGAAGCTCAAGAACGATTATTCTTCCCAGAATTCCGGTTGCACCCGTTACAAAAACCATTAATTATTTTACTTGATTGCTGACTAAAATATGACAATATTTTCTATCCGGCAATTCTTCAGGTTCCTGCCAAAGTTCCTTTGAAAAACTGCTTTTGCAAATTTGCGATTTTTAAAGCAAAATTCAACTTTATTTAACCAATATTATCATTTTGAAAATGATAAATATTATCCTGTAGAATGGTTTAAACCACAAAAGACACAAAAGTTTTTATACACTTTATTTTTTTAAGTGACTAATTTTACATAGAAGAAGTACACTGAAGTTTTTGAAAATCTCAGATTTTCTTTATGCGTACTGAATTTGTAATTTATACACACTTTGTCATTTCGTAAGAAATCTAGCCATACAAATTGAGCTGTTAAAATATATATGAATATTTTTACCACAAATCGAAGATTCGACGAAGTCAAAGGCACAAAAGTTTTTGAACACTTTAGTTTTTTAAAGTGACAAGCTTTGCGTAGAAGAAGTACACAGAAGTTTTGAAAATCTGAGATTTTCAATTGAGAATTTTATTTTTTCGGGACTTCCGGCAAATCTTCGATTTGCCGGAAGTCCCGAAAACTAGAAGTCCCGAAAACCAGAAGTCCTGAAAGTTTTCTAATTCTTTCAGGACTTCTATAGCTTTTAAAAATATGTTTAAACCAGCACCATATTATTTCTTCTTGGTGCTTTGTCACAGAGAACGTCTGCAATACTTTTTGAAATAAGGTTTCCTTCTGTAAGGTTATCCAGCCAGAAGAATTCACCGGCCGCATTGATCTCGATGAAGTAATATTCATCTTCGGGAGATACAATCATATCAATGGCTCCATAATCCACGTGATAAACATCTAAAAGGTCCAGTAATTTTGATTCCACATCTGCCGGAAGCTCTATTCTGTCCCATTTATCGATCAGATTGATTCCATCTTTCCTCCAGTCTATTTTAGCATCTTCATACTTCTGTGAGTCGATTTCAAATGCATACACATCTCTTCCTACAATGGTAATACGAAGTTCTTTTTTCTTCTGGATCATCTTCTGAAACTGCATCGGACAGTAAAGAAGCGAATCCAGCTGTTCCAGCTTATCTTCGCTCACAACATTGGTAAAGACCACATTTTCCACTCCATCTTCATAGATGGCAAAGCCTGTTTGCATCTTAGCTACTACATTCTGATGTTTCAGGATAAACTTCTTTGCTTCTTCAGGATTATTGGTCAGGCAGGTTTCCGGAATCGTCAGGCCTATTTTACTGGCAATTTTCAATTGTTCTTCCTTACTGTCAAGCCTTCTGTACACAGCAGGTTTACCTAATGAGTAAGCATCCACTGCTTCGAAGAAACCGAAAAGGGTATTTCGGATTTCGCCCATTGCTGCTCCGTAAAATTTAGATTCAATTTCTTCTTTCAGACCGTTTCCTATATTGTAAGCTCTTCTGTACCAGATGGCAGAGATATCATCTAAGCGATATCGGTTATCCGGTGTTTCAAGAATACTGATCCATTCTCCATCCTGGAAAACAGTTGACAATTTATTTTTTAAAGGATATAAATCAACATCAAAACGGATAACCTCACAGTTATTTTGTTCGATGTATTCTGTTACTTTTTCAATTGAAAAATTATCTGCAGTATGAGTAATAATTAAAATTTTATTCATGGAAGTTAATTCTTTTGATAAGATTATCGGCAATTCTTTCTGCTATGGGAAATCCAAGCTCTTTTGCAGCATTCCCCACTCGCCCTGTGGATTGACTTCAAGGAAGTAGTATTGTCCGTCTTTTCCTTTGATCATATCGATAGCCCCGATATAAAGTCCCATTTCATTCATCATAGAGGTCAGATTCTTTCTGACAGGATCAGGAAGCTCGTAAGCTGACCAGAAATAACCTTCCCGGGCTATTCTCCAATCTGCATTTTCACTGTTATTGATCATTCCTGTGAAAAATTCACCGTCTACATAAACAATTCTCAATTCATACTCTTTGTCGATGTAAGGCTGAAAAATCATTGGGCAGTATGCAATATCCGAAAGGTGTTCCAAAGTTTCTTCTTCAATAATTGTTGTGGAGATCATATTCTCACCACTCATTGTTTTTGCCGTCACGCCATGAAGCTTGGCAATTGCTTTCCCTTCACAGTACTGATGAAAAAATGAAGTTATTTTCTCATCATCATTGGAATAAATGGTTTGGGGAATCGTTAAATTGTTTTTTTGGGCTACTTTCAGCTGATGCATCTTATTGCCGTCAACTTTTTTTTCGTTTTCATAAGGATTGATCCAGGGAATATCTTCCAGGGTAGTGATCAGATTATATCGGAGATTTCCATATTCATTCAGAAATATTTTCACATAATCTTCATCCAGTTCTTCCGGAACACTTATTCTCCATGCTTTCCTGTGCCATACTCCTTTGATATCATCAGAATGGATTGTATTTCCGGATTCATCGGTGAGTTCAAAGGAATTTTCATTGATACTGATTTTCTGAAAATGATTCAGGCGGTCAGAATTCAGTCTGAAATAAGGAATATTTTTGGAAGAGAGGTATTCGAAAAAGATTTCGATATTATAAAAGTCCTGTGAATGGGTGATACAGAGAATCATTGGCCGGTTTTTTATTAAAAGGGAAACTTAAACATTAAGTTTCCCTATTATGATTGATAGTGTGTTACTTCTATAGTGGAACAATAATAACATCATCATCACCGTCAGAAGGATATTTCAGCGTATGCATCATATCATCTTTAGGAGAAGTTACAATGTCTATTGCCGGCTTAGTGATCACATCTCTTTCAGGAATTGATACGTCAGTACCTCCTTTTACAGTTTCAGGGTCCTTAATTTGCTTTTCCAGGAAAGATGCAAAAACGGTTTCTTTTTGAATTTTTGTTTTCCATAATGTTAAAGTTTTTGGTTTGATAAATGATTAAGTTCAGATTTCTATGACTACAATTCTACCTCCAGAACATGGTCGTCACCATCTGAAGGGTATTTCAGTGTCACATTATCATTAAGAGGTGTACTTACGGCGTCTTCAAGTGCTGCAGTTACAATAACCTGGTCTTTAAGAAGCGAAGTGACATCATCAATTTTAATTGAGGTGATTGTACCTCCTTTTACATTTTCAGGATCTTTGATCTGTTTTTCTAAGAATGTTGCGAAAAATGGCTTTTTCTTTGAATTTTTGTTTTCCATAGGTTAATAATTTTATTTTTTTGATTAACCAAAGTACAAAAAATTCATCCAACAGAGAAATAATATCAAACTTTAATAAAATTTTAACATATTACTGAAAATCAGAGAATAAAATTAATTTAATTCCAGAAATTCCTTCACCACATTAGCAAAATCAACCGGATTTTCAGCCTGCACCCAATGGCCTGCATTTTTCACGGTTACTACTTTAGCTTTTGGAAACTGCTGTCTGATTCCAAACTCATCCTGCGGCAGAATATAATTCGATTTTGCCCCTGCAATGAATAAAGTTTCCCCTTCAAAAACACCAAACTTAATGGCATTGGAAACAAATTCTGTATATTTTTCAGATAATGTTTTAAGGTTAAATCTCCAATTCAGCTTTTTATTTTCATCCCAATACAGGTTTTTGGTTAAAAACTGTATGGTTGACTTTTCCGGATATACTGACTCAGGACCTCTTCCACCTCATTCCTCGAACTTACCGTATTAAAATCTACACTTTCCAAAGCTTTTATAATCCCCTGGTGATGCGGTGGATATGCTTTTGGTGAAATATCTACTACAATCAGTTTCTCAACTTTCTCAGGATATCTGATGGCAAACTGCATTACAGCCTTCCCGCCTAAAGAATGTCCTAAAACATGAGCTTTCTGAATGCTATAATGATCCATATAACGAGCAATATCATCTGCGAGGTCATCATGGGACATCCCTTCAGAATGAAAGCTTCTTCCGTGGTTTCTCAGGTCAATCAGATGCACCGGGAGATATTCTCCCAGGTCTTTCCCGAAACTTCCCCAGTTATCAAGCATTCCAAACAAGCCGTGGAATACCAGAAGTGGTGTAGCCGTTAAGCCTTCACCGAATATTTTTGAATTTAAAATTTCCATATTTTCTACCATTTTGCCAGTCTTTTCAAATAAGCCTGAACCGTATTTTCCAATCCCATATAAAGAGCTTCAGAGATTAAAGCATGCCCAATAGATACTTCAAGTAAATTCGGAATAGTATCTGCGAAATATTTTAAATTATCTAAGCTTAAATCATGCCCGGCGTTGATGCCTAATCCGAACTGAGTGGCAACTGCTGTATCGTAATAAGGTTTTATTGCTTCTTCCTTATTGATAAGATAGTTTTTTGCATAAGCTTCCGTGTAAAGCTCAATTCTGTCTGCACCTGTCTTCGCTGCATATTCTACCAATTCCGGCAAAGGATCTAAAAAGATGGAGGTACGGATTCCTGCTTTTTAAATTCGGAAATGATCTCCGTGAGATAATCCTGATGTTTTCTGGTGTCCCAGCCCGCATTGGAAGTAATGGCATCATCTGCATCCGGCACCAGTGTTACCTGCTCAGGCTTCACTTCCAATACCATATCAATAAAGCTCTGGTGGGGATTTCCTTCAATATTAAACTCAGTCGTAACCAACGGCTTCAGGTCATAGACATCTTTTCTTGTAATATGTCTTTCATCAGGTCTGGGATGGATGGTAATACCCTGCCCTCCGAATTCCTGAATTTTTACAGCCGCTTCTGTAACACTTGGTGTTTCACCTCCTCTTGCATTTCGTAACGTCGCAATTTTATTAATGTTTACGCTTAGTTTTGTCATTTTTATTTAGATGTTATATATAAGAAATCAGAAGTCAGAAGTTGAAAGTATGTCCAGATCTTTATACTTCTTTTTGACTGTCTAAATTCATTATCATTTCAATTTAAAATTGATCGAAAAGCCAGATATCCTGACTTACTATATTTCTGTTTTATACCTTTACACTTACCTGCATTACCTGAAGCTCAAATTCTTTGGAAGCTACCAGCAAATGGTCGAAAATATCAGCCTGAATCTGCTCAAAACGCACCCATTGGGAATCATTGGTAAAGCAATACACCTCAAGAGGTAAACCTTGCGGCGTAATATCCAGCTGGCGGACCATCCGGGTACCATTCTTGTCTATATCAGGATCGTTCTCAATATACATTTGTGCATAATATCTGAAAACTCCGATATTGGTAAGCTGTCTTCCGTTCACAATTTTATCTTTATGCTCCAGGCTTTCTTTTTCTTTTCTGATCTCTGTAGTTCTCTCTTCAAGATAATCTGAAATCAGGTTGATTTCCTTTAAACGTTCAATGTCCTCATCGGTCAAAAACTTAAAGGAATTGATATTAAAATAAATTGATTTTTTAATTCTTCTGGTATTGGATTCAGACATCACCTGCATATTTTTGATCTCTGTAGTCATCAGGTCATAGGTAGGAATCGTAGAAACCGTTTTATCAAAATTGGTAATTTTGGTGGTCAGAAGGTTAATTTCCGTGATATTTCCTTCAATATTGTATTTGGGGATGCTTACCCAGTCCCCTACTTTTAAGTTTTTGGATGTAGCCACGTGCAGCCCTGTCACAAATCCAAGGATAGTATCCCTGAAAACCAGTACCAGCACCGCTGTAATTGCCCCGAGACTTCCAACAATAGTGGTTCCTTTTATCCCGAAGATCACACAGATACCCACTACGGTAAATATAAAAAGTCCTAAAATCTTTACCGTTTCCGAAATGGCATTGAGCGCCATAATTTTATAGAAATCCTGTTTTATGCTGAAATAATTCCTGAAAGCAGTCAGCGACCTGTAAAGCATTCCGGCCAAAGCCAAAACAAGCCCCAGATTGATACATCTTATGATAAAGACAGTAGTTTTGGGTAAAGCATTTTCAGGAAATATAGACCCCTGTACTGCTCCTACCAAAATCAGAGCCGCAAAATGTGCCGCAGAGTTTGTAATTTTTGACTGATAAATAGACTTCAGGATCGGAAATTTTTCTTCGTCATGAAATAACCGAAAGACAAAATTGATGATAAATTTAAAAGCAAAATCTACAATAAAAAGTAAGACCAGAAGTAAACTTAATTTTACAATAATATGAAAAATCCAATCCGTACCGGATGGTGAGATCCGGTGATATAAATATAAAGCTGCTCGCTCAGCTCCTGTATAAAGTTTTTGTTTCTTGTAACTGGTCATTCATTACAGCAAATTTATGAAATTAAGAATCATGATTTTTATTCATCATCAATTTTCATCCCAAATTTTAAAACCTGTCCCATATTTTGTATTAACTCCAGCTGCTTGCCAAGACCTTTCATAATTTTCATGAATATGAATGATTGCCAAATCAGAGAGGTTTCATATCTTCGCTCATATTTAAAGAAATGGATACAACGATTATTAATATACTTTGTCTTATTTTACTGTTTGTCGGGATACTGGGAACGTTCCTTCCGGTTTTACCCGGGCTTCTGTTGAGTATCTGCGGGCTTCTGATCTATAAGTTCGGGACAGATGCAGATCTTCCGATGATCTATGTATGGGCTTTCGGGATCCTTACTGCCATATCAGCTGTTTTAAGCTACGTGATTCCTGCAAAGACTAACAGAAAGTACGGAGGAACCCGCTGGGGAAGCATCGGCTCTGTAGTTGGAACTATTGTAGGGATCTTCATTCCTATTCCGTTAGGCTTCCTGATCGGGATGTTTGCCGGTGTTTTTATTGGGGAACTTCTTCATGACAGCAAGGATATGAATAAGGCGCTTCAGTCTACTAAAGGCGCTTTAATCGGGTTCATCTATGGAACCGGGTTCAGTTTTGTTGTAGGAGTGGCAATGTTTTTGGTAGTACTACTTGATATGCTTAATGTTATTTAATAATTAAATATAGAAATCATGTTCCATAAAGCCATCATCCTTACCTTAGGGATATTTGCATTAGCAGGATGCAATGCCCAGAAAAAAGATAAAACAGCTGTAAAGACTTCTGAAATACAACCTTCTGTGAAAACCACTTCATCCGGAGATCAGCAGCAAGGTATCATTTATTTCAGTGAAGGAGAAAATAAGTTTCTGGAAGAATATCAGATGAATGTAACTTTCAAAGGCATATCTGAAGACAGCCGCTGCCCCGAGGAGTAAACTGCATATGGGCAGGTGCTGCTCTGGCACAGATTGAAGTGATGGGAACTTCTACAAGGCCCCGTATCCTGAATCTTGCCAGTACAGATTTCCCATCAAGAAATTATAAGCAATCTGCTGTTTTTAACGGATATACCATTACTTTACAGGATGTAGCTCCTTATCCTAAATCACAGGAAGGAACAAAAGCCCTGACCGGAAAATACAAGATTGGAATTACCATCAAAAAGGTGAAATTTCATCAGATACTACCAGGAAATAGGCTTCTTTCCTTTGGAAACAAGGTATTCATTGATTTTTGAAAAAGGCTTGCTTCCAAAAAAACCTCTGTAAACGGAGAATGGCGAAGGGTGTGCCGATTTCAGAATAAAATGTTTAGCCGGATCAATAAGTTCGGCTTTTTTCTGTGCAAAAGCGCCCCACAATACAAAGACCACATTCTCTTTTTTATCGGAAATTTCCTTAATAATAAAATCAGTGAATTTTTCCCATCCCAGATCTTTATGTGAATTGGGTGAATGCGCACGAACCGTGAGCGTAGCATTCAAAAGCAGAACACCTTGTCTTCCCCAATCATCCAGTTCTTTGGAAGTACGTACGACTCCCAGATCATCTTTGAGCTCAATAAAAATATTTTTAAGGGAAGGCGGTGCAGCCACCTGTTCGGAAACAGAAAAGCACAATCCGTTGGCCTGATAATCATTATGATAAGGGTCCTGGCCGATAATTACTACTTCCACATCATCAAAAGCCGTAAGCTCCAGCGCTCTGAAAATCTGATTCTTCGGTGGAAAAACCTTTGTGGTTGCATACTCGTTCTTTACTTTCTCCCAAAGGGTTTTAAAGTATTCCGTACTTTTTATCGGGGCTAAAATTTCTGTCCAGGTCATACTGCAAAAGTAATTAATATTAAAATAAAAGCATAGATCACCCTCAAATATCTTTACTTTTCATAGCTGACCAGCCTCTGTAACAGATAGTTTCTGAAACAGAAATACAGAGTTACTGATTTTTTATCATGTCCTGCTTAATCTAAAGATAACATTTTCTGAGTTCTTATTGTCTTTCTTACCTTCTTCTAAAATAAAATGATGTTTCAACAGTAATGACTGCGATGCTTCATTGGATTGATGGGTATAAGCCAGAATGGTCTGTAAATTCAGCACCTCAAATCCGAACTTCAAAACACCCTGCAGTGTCTCGCTCATGATCCCTTTTTTATGATAATCCGGTAAAAGTTCGTATCCGACTTCAGCTGTTTGTCTGTCATCTGAAAAATTCCATAAACAAATTGTTCCTATGAGGTTTCTTTGATCTTTGAAAGAAATTCCCAAAACAGCATCTCATTGTTCCGTCTTTTATTTTTGATATGAAGAATAAACTCCAGCGTTTCGTAATTATTTTTAGGTGAGTTTCTTTTTACATATTGATTGATGTAAGAATTACTCCGGATCTTCAGAATATCATCAGTATAGCTTTCATCGATTTCTTTCAGGATCAGCCGTTCTGTTTCAAGTTTCATGTAAAGTATTTATTATTCGAAATATCCGGTTCCTCTTTATTTACAGCTATATAAACAGGTACAGTCTGGTTCTTGAAGAACGGGTTTCTTCATAATTAAAGTATTCATATCCACCACTGTTTTTTCTTACGATCTCTTTTTTAGTAGTGTTATCATTTTGCTGACTGAGGTTAATGATTCTTTTTACTTCATCATCCGGGAAGTTTTTCAGACCATAATTTTTGGCCTGAATTTTTTTCGTCTTTTTAAAACCTGTTTTCTTTTGAACTTTATTCACTCTTCCATGCTCATGTTGTTTGATCTGAGCCTGGACACCTGCTGAAAGAAAGAGCAGGGCAAACAGTAATAGTCTCATGGATCTTTTTAGTTATTGCAATATAAGGCTTATTTTGGTATCATAGTGCCGGACGCACAGATTGGCTGTAAAAAATAATAGAATGAGTATAAATTCTTTATTAATCTATTTTGTAAATCACTCAAATATACGTAATAATCAAAATTCTCACTAAATTTGCACTGTGTATATAGATAAAGAAGATTTAGACGAATTAGAGTTTCCGCAATTGCTCGCGGAAATCTCCCCATTTGCGTATTCTCCGAAAACAAGAGAAAAAATTCTTCAACTTCGTCCGATGGAAATTGACGAGGCGGAACTTTCACTGAAAAAACCTCAGAATATCTGTCGAGTTTTGAAAGTTCAAATGCGATTCCGTTTGATGAATATGAAGATATTGAAAGTGAGCTGAAACTGATGCTGATTGAAAATTACCGTCTGGAAAACAGTGCTTTCATCAAAATCAAAACCATCACGGAACAGATCGGAAAACTGCAAAAGTTCTTTCCTACCATGCCGGAAACTTTTCCTACCCTTATGGAAGAAGCTTCAGTACTGGAATTCAGAAAAGAGATTATTGAAAAGGTAGATAAGGTTTTCAACCGTTTTGGTGAAGTAAAAAGTGAGGCTTCCCCAACTTTAAAAGGTATAAGAACTGAAATCCAGCATGCTAAAAAAGCGATTCAGGAAAACTTCAACAGAGCTCTTACCACGTATGGGCAGAGCGACTTTCTGGATGATATACGGGAAACAATCATTGATGATCAAAGGGTTTTAGCAGTAAAATCAGGATTTAAGAAAAGAGTTCCCGGAAGAACCCTGGGAATTTCCAAAACCGGTTCTATCACTTATATTCAACCGGACAGTGTTGTAAAACACTACTTCAAGCTTCGTGAGAATGAAGAGGAAGAGAAAAAGGAAATCGATAAGGTCCTGAGAAAGCTTACTGCTGAACTGGCAGAGTTTCAACCTCAACTCTGGAGATATCAGGTGTATATTTTTGACCTTGATCTGGTAAGGGCTAAGGCTAAGTTTGCAGACCTGATCAATGGAGTGCTTCCAAAGATCAACCGTCATAAAACATTGAGATTAAGGGATGCCTTTCATCCACTGTTATGGCTGAGAAACAAAGTAGAGAATAAAACGATCCATCCACAAACCCTGACTTTAACGGAACACAACAGAATCATCTGTATTTCCGGACCGAATGCAGGAGGAAAATCAATTACTCTGAAGACCGTTGGATTATTGCAACTGATGATTCAGAGCGGTATCCTGGTTCCTGTTCATCCGAAATCAGAGATGTTCTTTTTCGAGAAAATTATGACCGATATCGGTGATAATCAATCCATCGAAAACCATTTGTCAACCTATTCATCAAGATTGAAGAAAATGTCCGGGATCATTCGTGAGGCAGATTCAGACACCCTTCTACTGATTGATGAGTTTGGAACCGGTTCCGATCCTGAATTGGGCGGGGCTTTGGCAGAAAGTTTCATGGAGTTTTTCTATGATAAGAAGAGTTTTGCCATCATCACTACGCACTATACCAATATTAAACTGGTTATAGAACAGCTTCCCAATGCTCAGAATGCGGCAATGCTTTTCAATGAAGAGACGCTGGAACCGATGTATAAGCTGGAAGTAGGTCAGGCAGGAAGTTCATTTACTTTTGAGGTGGCTGAGAAGAACAAAATCCCGAGGTTTATCATTCATTCTGCCAAGAAAAAGGTGGAACATGATATTGTGAATCTGGATAAAACGATCGTAAAGCTGCAGCAGGAAAAGTTCGAAGTTGAAAAACTGAAATCCGATCTTGCGGAAAGAAAAGAATCTGTAGAAGATAAACGTGATAACCTTCAGAAACTGAACGACCAGCTTCAGCAGAAACTGTTTAATTTCCAGAAACTGTATGAAGAGGAGCATCGTAAGCTTCAGTTTGGAAACAAAATTGAGACTTTCATTGACAGCTATACCAAAGGAAAGTCGAGAAAAGATGTTGTGAAAGACTTTGTAAAACTGCTGGAACAGGAAAAATTCAGAAAGCTTGGGGCAGACAAAGATGAATCAAAACGCCTTCAGGTTGTAAAGAGAAAGATCACTCAGCAGCTTAAAAAGGAAGAGGTCATTGAAAAAATTGCCGAAACCAATGAAAAGCTTGAAGAGAAACGTAAAAGCGACCGTGCCGTCTGGATGAAGATAGGCCAGCGTGTGCGTATCACAGGAAGTACAAGTGTAGGAACGATTGAAAAGATTTCCAGAAACAAGGTGATTGTCAATTATGGCACATTTAAGACGACGATTGATGCGGATGAGCTTGAGAGAATTTAAGTGATTTGAAATTACATTAACGCAAATAAACAAAGAGAGAGTACTGATAAGTGCTCTCTTTTTATGTCTTCTCTGATATTTTTCCTATTTTTAAGGAAAACAATAATTTATGAAACCATTAAAAGTACTTTCAGATCTGTTGCCGATACCAAGTTATACGGTGATCATCCTGTGTTTTTTCTTTCCTTTTTTTCTGATAAAATGTGGTGACACCACTTTGATGTCTCTTAAAGGAACAGATCTGATCACAGGAGTTTCCAAAAAGATATGAGTAAACGGATGAAAGAAAACCTGAAAAAGAACTCCCCTTTTGGTTCTGCATTCGGTAATGACACCGCAGATCAGTCATCAGATACAGACAGTGAATATTCGCCGTTGAATGAATCCCAGAATAAAAAGATAATGAAAATATTCCTCCCAGCCCTCTTATCATTATTGCATTTCTGGCTGCCATTGCAGGAATTATTGTTCAGCTGATAAAAAGTGTCAGAAAGAAATACCTGTATCATATTGTATTTTCTTTGATAGGCCTTCTTTCTTTTTAATATTTTACTGGACCTTTCAATCCAAAATGGAGGGACTTGGAAACAATACAATCGGAATGGGATTAGGAGGCGGAGTAACGATCAGTTATGGTTTTGGAACTGCTTTTTATTTAGGGGCCGTTTTATTTCTGGTCATTCTTCTTTTCTACGGAATATTTTCATATTTCCTTAAAAATGCCCCGAATCTATTTATGGGCCTTCAAAACAGACATCTGAATCATAAAAGATAGCAGGAAGTACGGCAACATCATTCTCTTCCGCATTTAATTTATATATTTGAGGATCAAAAAATTTTTCACAATGACTTTCATCAACAAAGCATTTTATCTGTCCGCATTCAGTATTTTTTCTCTAACCTTTGTTAAAGGCCAGAATAAGGTTCCTTTTGGAGTTGTAAAAGCAGAGGAAGGATATGCCAATGTACGTGTACATAAAGATAACTACAGAAAAATTGTAGATAAGATCCGTATGCGTAAAGGGGATGTATTTGTTTATGTAAAGCCCGCTCCCGGAGAAACGGAATGGATCTGGATCAAATATCCTGAAAAACAGGATGAAGATAAGCCGTTTGTACGCTACGAAACCCTTGACAGGGAAGGGATGGTAAATAAAGAACGGATTGCTTATATAGACCAGCTTCCGGCCTATACCCCATCGAAGTCTAAGAACGGGAGATCAATGATCTTCACAGACAATTCAGACCCGAAAGTTCCTACAGCCCAGAGAAGCAAAGTAGTGATTGATGTCTACCCTTCCAATGCCGGTTATCGTAAGAAAGAAAAAGATGCAGACGGCAAACTTCTTACCATCGATAAAGTAAAGCCGTGGGGAATAGGGAATGATCTTCCGGAAGGAATGACAGAGATTAAATCGATCCGGGTACAACAGCCGGGAAGAGGTTCAGTTTTCGTAAGAGAAGCGATCAAGAATATGTTTCAGCCGACTATGGATTTTGAAAACGTAGGAGTAACCGCCCTAGACAATGATAATATTTTTCTCTATATGATCAATGGTACCGGGGAAAACAGATATACTACCCTGTGGACCATTAAGAAAGGAAGAGTGATCAGCCAGATTATTTACCATAATCCGGAATAAATTCATTATTTTTGCCCCGAAAAGTTTAACGCTTATTCATCACAGAAACTGGTTCTGCTTAGCCGCAGATTAAAAGGGAACCGTGTGAAAATCACGGACTGTCGCGCAACTGTAAGTAACTGAAATCTTTATCAAAAGATCCACTGTGCGAGGCATGGGAAGGAGATAAAGATGTTACAAGTCAGGAGACCTGCCTTTTTCTTAAACAAAAAACTTTCGCGATCTGAAGTTTTATTGATCTGATGGATTGTTTCAGGAATTTCTAAGGTTCCTGTCATTATTCTGTTGTTTTGATACAATTTCATTTCGCTTTAATTAATAATGAAATATGACTACAGAAGAAAGAATTGAAGCTGCCGAAACCAGAATCTTTAAAGCGGTTTTTCCAAACACTACCAACCATTATGATACTCTTTTCGGAGGTACAGCCATGCAGCTGATGGATGAAGTAGCCTTTATTGCAGCTACCCGTTTTGCAAGAAAGAGAGTAGTAACCGTAAGCAGTGACAAGATCGATTTTAAAAAGCCTATTCCTGCCGGAACGATTGTAGAACTGATCGGAAGAGTTTCATACGTTGGAAAAACCAGTATGAAAGTAAGTGTTGAGATCTATACAGAGCAAATGTATTCTTATGAAAGAGAAAAGGCCATCGTAGGTGACTTCACTTTTGTTGCCATTGATGAATTCAAAAAACCAATTCAGATTTTATAAATAGATTCGGGCGGCCTTTGGCCGCCCGAATCTATTATTTTTCCTGCTTAAAATATTTACTTCAAAACCTTTTCAGTTTCCATGCTTCTGTTCAGCAGCAGCTCAAAAGCCTCCCCATTTCATCCGAAGCTCTTGTAATTGCATTTTCAAGCATATTTCTGATTTGTTTCTCGGTAACTCCGGCTTCTGTCCAGCTTTTTCCTGAAGTATGGGAGTTCAGAATAAACGGCATGATTCTATCAATGGAACATGCAAAAATAGCATCCGGTGTTTTCTCTTCTTCAAACTCAAGCCACAGATTAAAGAATTCCGTACGCAAAGGTTCATCCAGGATTCCAAAGATTTTTTGTGCTGAGGCTTTTTCACGCTCAAACTTTCCTACCATGGCTTTTTCATCAAAAAGAAATGTATCTCCCGCTTCAATTTCTACCAGATCATGAATGGAAAGCATTCTGATCACCCTTAAAAGATCGATATCTGCACGGTTTTTAGCGTAGGGATAAAGGATCTGTGCCAGGATAATAATCTGCCATGAGTGTTCTGCCGTATTCTCTCTTCTGGTATCATCCGCATTATAATTCCTTCTTTGAACATTCTTCAGGGCATCCACGGCCAGAATAAAATCGATCTCTTTCTGTATCTTCATCTTACTTTAATTTATTATATTCTTCTGATGAGTAAATCTTGGTTTTGGTTACCCATTTGTTCTTTATTTTTTCTTTCGTAATCACTTTCACACGGTCTTCATTGGTCATATCCACTTCTTTTTCAAAAACTTTATCCAGCCCTTTATTGGGGATTACGACGTATTCTGTAGTAAAAAGATCACAGCAACCGGATTTTCCGAAAGTAGTCAGGCGTTTGCGTTGGGAATCAACACCAAAAAAATCAAATCCGTTTGATGCAAGCTCTGTAAGCTCTTTACTTTTTACAAAGCTCATTCTGGTACTGTTGAAGACATATACATCATAAGAAGCACTGTGATAGTTCCCCATATTTCCGTTCCTTACGGCTATATCTTCGGTACCGTCAAAATTAAAATCATCTATGATAATAGAGTTCTGGTCTTTGGTCAGCTCCATCATTTTTCCTGGCTTCGGCTTTTGATCCGGCTTTAGGTCTATGACCAGGTCATCAGATACAAAGGTCTGCACTTTGGTATTGCTGTTATTAAACAGTTCTACTGTTCCTTTGCCTGTACACCTGCTTTCATAACAATTTTCAGAATGAATGACAGCGCTATAATTTTTCGAAACATTCTTGATTTCAAACTGATATTGCGCAAAGCACAAAGGTCCCAGAACAACGAAAGCTGACAGACTCTTAAACTTATTGAATAGATTCATAGTCATAGTATATGGATTTGAAGTGTTTTTAAATTCATAACAAAAATACGAATCATAATACCGATTTCAAAATTCAAAACCATTATCTGAAGGATTTGAAACCATTATAATTCTTTACATTCTGAAAACTTCTTTCCCTCTATATACTTTGAAATAAATGAAAACTTCCCGACTTTTATGTAGAAATGCTTTCTATATTTTGTGACTTACCCTTTAAAAGTCCATCCCTTAATTTTGTTGTAGGTATTTCAAAATATTTATACATCAAAATTGAAAGTCCTATTGTAAGAATAAAAAAACACTAAAAGTTACCCCTGTATTTAACATTATGGAACTCTTAAAAAAATCAACCTTACCTATAATCCACTTTTGAACCAGCGAATAATGTATAAGATACATGCTATAGGACGTTAAACTGACGTATGTAATAGGTTGTAAAATGATTTTCGGAGCTGATTTTACTGAATCTAAAAAGGGAATCAGAAACATAGTAGAAATTGATGTAAAAGAAAAACTTAAAACTTGGTCAAAAAGGGATTGGTTCCATAGTTTAAATAATATTGATGTACAACCATTAATATTAGGCCGGCCCAAAAAAATATTTTTTTGAACTTTCAAAAAACCGATTGTAGTAAGCCTTAATATATGCAGCTAAAACACCATACATCAAACTGTCAAGCCTTGTTATTACCTGCTTCCTGTAATATAAATCCCAGATGCCAATATCAGTTACAGAAACATTGAATAACAGTCTATATGCTCTGAAAGATGTAGTAAATACTATGATTGATATGATGGTAATTAAGACTGCTTTTTTACACTTAAATTTAAAAAATTGATTAAAGAAAAGATCATTATCGGCGAAATCAGATAAAACCACTCTTCAATACTCAAACTCCATGCTTCCGGGAAAAAGAAGGGTGAGGTGTTTTAAAATTCTGCAGAAATAAAAGGTATTTTATAATTTCTGAATTAAAAACAAATTTTTCATTAAAAATGATATTCAATCCAAGTAAAAGTATTAATACTAAAAGATAGGCTGGAAGTGTTCTAAACCATCTCCGTTTCCAAAACTCCAACAATGTTTTAAAGGTAAATGATTCTTTATTCAGTACTTTAATTAAAATTCCTCCAATTAAAAAACCACTTAGAACAAAAAAAAAATAGTAACTCCATCAAAAATAAAATACGATACAATTCCTTTAACCATTCTTGGCATATATATCAAACCGTGGCCAACAACAACAAACATGATCGCAAAGAAACGGAGAATATCAAGACCAAAAACCCTACTTTCATCAAAATAGAGTTTAAATAAATTTTTAAAATTCATCATTTTGTTTTTCCAAAGATACAAATAATTCTACCCCTTTTTATTTTTTATAGATCTGTTTTTTTCGCACTTTTTAGTGAAACCATATATGTATTTCATTCTTTTATTTCCTTTTCTAAAACTTTGACATTCTATTTTTTTATATAAAATTTAAAGACATCTTACTATTTTCTACTTAAATTTATTTTCACAAAAATTACAGCATAAAAATTATAAACTGATTATCAGTTACTTATAATAATTATTTTAAAATTTCACTACTTTGTATTGCATAATACCATTTTATTTACATATCTTTGTAATGTAAAATTAGAATACGCTCAACTAGCTAGGGGCATTTTTCTAACGATAACCTTAATTAACAAAAATTATCAAAGATGAATACTGAAAATACCAAAGCGCAAATGCGAAAAGGAATTCTGGAATTCTGTATTCTAAGTCTCATCAATAACCGTGAAATGTATGTTTCCGATCTTATTGATGAACTGAAAAAGGAAAACTGGATGTAGTGGAAGGCACCCTCTACCCTCTTCTTACAAGACTTAAAAACGGAGAGTTTCTCTCCTACAGATGGGAAGAATCTACCGGGGACCACCCAGAAAATATTATCAGATCACAGAAAAAGGAAAACTTTTCCTGGATGAACTTCTCAATACGTGGAATGAACTGACAGCCTCAGTGAACCAAATCACCCAACAAAATTAAAAAACAAAGCTATGAACAAGACACTCTCAATAGGACTCGCAGGTTTTCTTTTACAATAGAAGAACACGCATATATAAAGCTCAGCGATTACCTGAACGCCCTTAGAAGCTCACTGGATGCTTCAGAGGCAGATGAGGTAATGCATGACATAGAAATAAGAATGGTGGAGATCTTCAAAGACTCTCTTGGAAAACGTGAAGTGATCAACGATACGGATGTAGAAAAAGTAATCGCACAGATCGGAACTCCTGAGAAAATAGAAGAACAGGAAGAAGCTTATTTTTCTGAAAAAACACAACTAAAAATACCAATTCAGGAACCAGCTATTCAGACAAAAACAACTGTTCCGTGATCCTGAAAAACAAAAGATCGCAGGGGTATGTGCCGGTTTAGCTCAATATGTAGGAATGGATATTACTGCCATGAGAGCCATCTGGCTTGGAGTTTTCGTTCTGGGAATTTTCACAGCAGCCATTTCCTCTTCATTGATCGCACTGCTATATGTAATCCTTTGGATCGTACTTCCAAAAGCTGAAACCGCAGCAGATTTCCTGAAAATGCAGGGAAAGCCTATGAACTTCGACAATCTTAAGAATGAGTCTAATAAATTGGTACAGTTTGCCAATGAATCTACTCAGAGGGTCGGAGAAATATATAACGAAAACAAACCTTACATCAATAACGCAGGAAGCGGAGTGTGGAATATACTGAAATATGTTGTAGGAGGAATCTTCGTATTGATGGCAGTAGGAAGTATCATCGGGGTATTTGTATTATTCGGGCTGTTCGGAATGGACACGGACTTCCCCGGAGCTAATGAGATCAGATTCTATATGGATGATCAGGGGCTGGATAAAGTACTGGCAGCCATGATGGTGATCGGAAGCTTAATTCCTGCAATTCTTTTCAGCTTATTAAGCATCAAGATTTTTTCTCCAAAAACAAAGCTGAGAAACATCGGATGGGTTGTTGGTTTTATTCCTTCTTCTGATCGGGCTTGGAACTTACTTCGGTATCAGCATGGCCAAGAAAAACATGATCTACAGAGGTAGTAAGGAAGATACTGAAAATATAGCGATCAACACAACTTCTGACACGGTATATGTAGATATGAAGCAGGTAAGCATCCCGCAGAACTACAAAGCATATAATGATGATATTTATTCAGATAAGAGAAACGTTTATGAAGAAGACTATGTTTCTGTAGAAGTGACAAGAAAGCCGGATATCAAAACACCTTATCTTATCATCAAAAAAGAAGGAAACGGATATAACTTCCTATTCAGCTTACTGTTCCGGTAGAAGTTGTTGACAATAAAGTAATGCTTCCCAACTTCGTAAAGTATCCGTATGAGCACAGATTCAGAGATTACAGAGTTAACTATGAACTTGTAGTACCACAGAAAGCACGGGTAATTTCTATGAATAAAAACAGAATCAATATAGACGGAGACCTTGATGGTGACGGCATTAATGATGATGATCAGGACAGAGATGAAAATGAAGACAAAATCAGAATCGAAAAAAATAAGATTACTGTAAACGGCTCCAGCATTGTATATGATTCCAATGATAAAGACAGCATCATCATCAACGGTAAAAAGTACCTAACAACCAGGCGAAGAAAGTAATTGATTCTGTAGCATCCGATATCAAAAAAATCAACAAGGATGTAGACATCAAAATCAAAGACGGAAAAAACGAAATTTCCATACAAACTAAATAATTAACTTCAGAGAGTGGCAGAAGGTGTGGATGGAAGACAACCGTTTGAAATTCACACCCTTCTTCTCTCAGAAATGTGAAAAAAACAAGATTTAGTTCGCTATGTGAAAAAATTGTTTTAATTTCGTAAAGCTAAAAATATAATAACCAATTAACTAAAAACACAGCCTTATCATGATACAATTTGCAATGGAATTCGTAATGAAAATCGTAGATTTAATTAGCGGTTTGTTTTAAGAGCGATAATATTTCAATATATTTGTAAAGTATAACCAAAGTTTGGTTATACTTTTTTGTTTTTAATTCAAAATCTATGAAAAAGCTGATAGGCAAACTGATGTTAAAATTATTAGGTTGGAAAGTCGTTTTACAGGGCGACGTCAACAACCTGAACAGGTGCATCCTGGTGGTGGCACCTCATACCCATAATATGGAATACATTTTAGGAAACTTTGCCTACTGGTCTCTGAATAAACCGTTGAAAATCATCATTAAAGATGCCCATACCAAAGCATGGTACGGAAGCGTTGTAAAAGGATTGGGAGGAATCGGGATCGACAGGAGCCAGAAGAATGACCTGGTCAACTTTGTGGCCAATCAGTTTGCCAAAGAAGATTTCAGCCTTGTCATCACTCCTGAAGGAACAAGAAGCTGGGTTCCGAAATGGAGAAAAGGATTTTATCATATGGCTTTAGCAGCAAAAGTTCCTATTGTTCTGGCTGCAGGTGACTTCAAAAGAAATATTGTCTATCTGGGATATACTATTCCCTACGAAAGAATTGCTTCGGTTCCTTTTTCAGAGATCATGCAGGAAATTCAGGATTATTATGTGAAAAATGATATCGTTCCTAAAGTTCCGGCCAACTGGAATCCTGATATTATGGGAACCGGTAGTGAATCGGAAGTTAGAAGTTAGAAGTTAGAAGCAAAATTACTTATTACTCATTAATCATCTATAAGCAAAATGAAAGGTCAGACAAAAGAAGAAATATTAGCGTTCATCAATAACTGGGGTGATGAGACCCTGGCGAAAACCCTTGAAATAAAATTCATCGATATTGACGTTGAAAATGAAATCCTTACCGCAACGATGCCTGTACTTCCGAGAACCCATCAACCGTTCGGGATCATGCACGGAGGGGCAAGCTGTGTTCTAGCAGAAACTTTAGGTTCAAGCCTGTCGAATATCTTTATCGATGGTGAAAAATATTACGGAGTAGGCACCAATATCAATTCCAATCACCTGAGAAGCAAAAAGGACGGTACTGTAACCGCTACTGCCCGATTCATCAGAAAAGGAAAAACCATGCATGTTTCGGAAATTGAGATCCGGGATGAAAAAGGAACGCTTATCAACCATACAACAATGACGAATAATATCATTCATAAATAAGCTGAAAAACATACAAAATAAAAAACTCAATTTTTTTGAGTTTTTTTATACCCTTACTGCAACCTTTTTATTTTCTCCATACTTTTTAGAAATCCAGTATGTATTCATGAAAAAATTTCTTGTCTCCTTTAGAATATCAGGAATATAAAATGAAAAATATAAGATTAAAAACAATGATTTTAATTTTGACATCTTTAAGACTAATAATACCTTTGCAGAAAGGAAAATCAACCTCGGAATTTCCTAAATTACTTCCGGCCGCTGATTTTCAAAATCACTTCATAACTCATGATTTATTTCAAACTTCCTTTCGATGAAAGACTATGGTCTGTCAGTGAGCAAAACGATAAAAATGCAGTCAGTTTCTATTCTTACGACAGCCAAAATCATATCAGTTTCAACGGCGATATTCTTGAGATTGCCCCTGCTGAATTTAATGAACTGTCTATTACCAATGAGCTTTTAAACAATGGTCCGGCAAACGTTGTCGCTGAAACCAAAGAGGAATATTGTGATACCCTGGAACAGGTAATCGGGGTGATCAAAGACCATCATCTGCCTAAACTGGTATACTCAAGAAGGAAGATTTTTACAGATTTTAATCGTATTGATTATCCGAAAAGTTTTGGAAACTTATGTGAGACTTATCCGAATGCTTTCAGGTATCTCTTCAATGATGGGGAAAACGCCTGGATGGGGCTTTCTCTGAAGTCCTGGGAAAATTTAATAAGCCAACCCATGAGTTTGAAACGATGGCTCTGGCAGGCACTCTTCCGGTTTCAGAAGAATGGTCCGGGAAAGAAATTGAGGAACAGAAGCCTGTTACCACTTACATCCGTAATATCCTTGAAACCTATTCGGATCAGGTGCTGCAATCGGAAACCTATGATCATATTTCCGGAAATATTAAACATTTGAGGACAGATTTTAAAACCAGAATTAAGTGTGAAGATCTTGATCAGCTTATTAAAGACCTGCACCCTACTCCGGCTGTTTGTGGCATTCCCAAAGATTTCTGTAATGAGAATATCAGAAAATATGAGAAATTTCCCCGTGAATTTTATGCTGGCTATATTAAGATCGAAACGGAAGAAACCATCCAGTATTTCGTCAACCTGCGATGCGCCAGACTTTATAAAGATGCCGTACATGTGTTTGTAGGAGGTGGAATTACTGCTCAGAGCAGCCCGGAAAAAGAATGGACTGAAACGGAGCTGAAATCTGAGGCTATACTCAAGAATCTGGTTATCTCTTAGAAGCAATAAGTTTTGGCTAAAGCCAATGGAAGATCTGATTTATTTTTTTAAATAGGCTAAAGCCCATTGCTATTGAATTTTAATTTGGCCATAAAAATATATAATACACAAATCATTTCATCATTAAAACAAAAAACCTCCTTCATAATGAAAGAGGCTGATTTATATCTGAATAAATTCTATTTATTTTTTTGCACCTATTTTGCTCCATGTATCCATTACGAAAAGCAGGAGAAGGCCTAATGCAGCTGCTGAAGCTGAAAATACAAATTTAAGATTATCTTCATCACCTAAGATGTCTGTCTGCCAGTTGATAGCATAAAGGTTGATAGCAATGAATACGATAAATACAACTAGAAATACTTTATAAAACTTCTGCATGATACTTAAAAATTAATATAATTCTGCACCAATTGAGCAAAATTTGCGGTGAATAATTTAATTGAAATTGCTAAAAGGATAATTCCAAAAACTTTCTGAAGGATCATTAAGGTTGCATCCCCGATTTTCTGTTCTAACCACTTCGCTGATTTCAGCACCAAATATACGAAAATTGTATTAAGAATGATTCCACAAATAATATTAATATCATGAAATTCAGCTCTGAGGATAAAGCCGTTGTGAGTGTTCCGGCACCTGCAACCAGCGGAAATGCGATGGGTACAATAGATGCGGCCTTTGCTTCGGTAGTTTTATTGATTTCAATACCTAAAATCATTTCCAATGCTATGACAAAAATCACAAATGCTCCGGCAATGGCAAAGGAATTCACATCTACCCCGATAAGCTTAAGGATCTTATTTCCTACAAACAAAAAAACGATCATAATTGCACCGGCAGTAATTGCAGCTCTGCCTGCCTCAATCTTTCCGAATTTCTGCTGAAGTCCTACTATAATAGGAACAGAGCCAATAATATCGATCACGGCAAAAAGTACCATAAAGCTGGTGATAATCTCTTTAAAAGAGAAACCTTCAAAAATTTCCATCTCTTTGTAATTAAAAATTTCGCAAAAATATGAAAATAAACTGATTATTTGCTAATTTGTGAATATAAATTAACAATTGTTTTCAAAAGTTCTTCCAGGCCTTCTCCGGATTTCACAGGAGCATATTTCTCCATCTGAATTTTCTGCTGCAGATTGCTGTATTCTTCTGCTACTGAAGAGCCTTTGTGCTTTTCAAGAAAAGTCTTAAACTCTGCAACAGTGCCTTTGAAGTACTGGTTTCTCACTTCCTGATCCAGCTCCTCCAATGTCACAAAAAACTTTTCATACTCTCCGTTGTCCTTCAGGTTTTCAAGATAGCCAAAATAATCATTGATATCCGTTTTCAGCAATTCTCTGATTTCCTGTTCTGTTTCGGCCACTGAACCTAAAGGTTTAGACGGTACGGTTTCCCTAACTAATGTACGTTTTTTTGCCAAGTCTTAAATAACAGATAGATAGCGAATAATCCCAGAAGAATGGCAATATTGACCAAAAGAATATTCCAGTGGAATTTACTTTTTCTTTTACTTTAAATGAAGTTGTTTTTAAAACCGGGGTATTAACTGTTTCAAGGAGGTTATTGGTATATTCATTTACCTTTTCTACAGTAGAACGGGACTCCAGGATCTGATCATGAGAAAAAGCATTTAAAGCCAATGTTTCCTGCCCGAGATCCACATATTCCCTGTTTTCAGGATCGAAGAAAGCAAACTGCTCTGTTTTGATGGCTATTGACCCTGATTTGTTCGGAATTACTACATAGCTTGCCATAACCTCTCCTTTCATACCGGTAGTTCCCGGGCTCACTTTAGAGGTGATCTTAGGGGCGAAAATTTCGTAGTCGGGAGATGCTGCAATTTTAGGAAGTTCCATATCCGGTAAATTACCTTCTCCTGAAACTTTTATAACCACATTCATAGGTTTTTTGGCCTCCACTTTTTCCTTGGAAGCATTATAAACACTCACATTGAAATTTCCTACAGCATTTTTAAAACATTCTGGAGCTCCTTCCGGAAGCTTTCTTACGTTGATTTTTACTTTATTGGAAACAATCTTGTTTTTAGCGGCATAAGAGCTTACAGACGCTGATACGGCTGGAACTTCCACATAGCCTGCTTCATTAGGAAATACCATGAACATAGCCAGGACCTGTGACGGCATATTTCCATAGCCGGACGGATCTATTTCAGATTTATTGAAATTGATAGGATGTACATTGATATTATCCTGCTCAGGAAGGCGGATGTTTTTTACCTTTCTGAGGTTATCCATATTTCTGGAATATACCCTCAGTACAGCAACTGTAGGCTGATCCTGGTAAACGTCACGGTCTTCAATTTCCATATTCAGGTAGACCTCGTTGGAAGTATTGGCGGCCAGTGCTCTCTTATCTACAATATCTCTGATATTGACATCAAAAGGTTCGGTTTTATAGATTTTATTATTAACGGTAACCAGAACGGAACCTATTTTTATTTTACCCTTTTTCTTAGGTTCAAGGGCAATTCTGGAAATCTTTTGAGTAATTAATGTATTGGTGGCAGGGTCTATGACGGTATTGGTTACAGATCCGCTTCCAATGATATTAAATTTTGAAAGGTCCGGAAGCTGAAATCTGGACTGTTGTTCCAGTTCACTACCATTAAGTTCCAGTACAATCGTAAGATTTACGATATCTTTGCTGCCATATTCGGATTTGTCTGCATCAAGACTAAGATTTACCTGTCCGTAAGTAATTACGGATGCCAGAGTAAGCAATATGTAAATCAATTTATGCTGCATCACCAATCTTTCTCGTTGCTTTCAGGCATCGAATAAGAATTTTTGTTTAAAATTCTTCTGGCGGTTTCTTTTTCTTTTTCGTTTATTTTATCTAAGATCGCATTTTCAAGATTCTTTGGCATTCTGCCCTCATTGTTCGGATTTTGCTGAGGATTATTTCCCTGTTCACTTTTTCCTTCATTCTGCTCGCCACTACCCTGGTCCTGTTTCTTGTCTTTATCTCCTTTCTGATCGTCACCTTTGTTCTGATCATTACCACCGCCTTCTTTTCCTGAGTTGTTCTGCTCGTTCTTTTGTTGTTGTTCTTTTTCTTTCAGTTTGGCAATTTCGTAATTTTTCCGGGTTGCCTCACTGTATGGGTTTTGCTTCAGCGATTTTTTATAATAATCTGCCGCTTTTTCCGGCTGGTTCATCTGCATATAGGCATTTCCTAAATTATGAAGTGCTGCGGCTTTATCAGGGAGGGTCTGTGAAAGCTTTTCTGCTTTTTCAAATTCTGTTTTGGCCTCTTCATACTTTTTACTCTTATACAAAGCATTTCCCATATTGTAATGAGCCGTAAAGTCCTTATCATTGGATTTCACAGCTTCCATATATTTTGATGATGCTCCTTCATAATCTTTACCGTCAAATTTCTGGTTACCTTCATGAACTAAAGTCCTGTAGTTTTCCTGCCCAAACAAAAAGCCTGAGAATGAGAAAGTAAGAATAAACGATAAAAATATAATTTTAGTATTCATCACTTGCAAAATTATTCCTTTATATGTTAAGAAACAGAGTTTTATTTGTTAAAATTCGGTTAAAGTACTTGTAGAATTTCTTCTATAAATCAGGGAAAAGCTACACATTAAAATCTTTTTGGGATTAAAAATATAAATTAAAAAGAAGAACAGGATAGATACTGCCAGAAAATATTGATAATAATGGTTGGCATTCTGGGATTTCACCAGTGTTTCAGCACCTGACGACTTTTTATTAACGGCATCTATGATCCTTTCAGGAGCTTCATTGATGTTGTTTCCGTCAATATAGCTGCTTCCTGTAGATTCTGCCATTTTCTTCAGTGCATCGGTCTGTCTTTTCGAGATTACCGTTCCGCCATTGATGTCTGTTTTATATCCCATTAACTGCCCAAACGAGTACTCAGGAACCGGAGCTCCTTCATCTGTTCCTATTCCTACGGAAGTAATGCTTATTCCTTCTTTGTTGGCGAGTCTTATCGCTGCATTGTCGTTTCCTTCATTATCCTCACCATCACTCAGCAATATCACTTTTCTGGAGCCTTTGCTTACATTTTTAAATTTTTCTACGGCCGCCTGCATTCCTTTCAGAAAATCGGTTCCCTGCACCTGCATAGAGCTGGTTTCAATACCGCTGATATAGGTTTCTGCCGAATTGTAATCTGTAGTCAACGGCATGATTGACATCGCCTGCCCTGCAAATATCACAATTCCCACTTTATCATTCTTCATTTTCTGCATTGTTCCCAGCATCAGATTCTTTGCCTCCGCAAGACGGCTTGGGTCAATATCTTCCGCATTCATCGAATTGGAGACATCCAGCATAAAAATTACATTATTCAGTTTCTGGGTAGTCTTCACTTCTTCCGAACCATTCAGAAGATCTATAATTGAAAATATGAGAAACAGGGTACCCAACAGATATAATCCGGGGAAAAATTTCGTAAATCCTGACTTTTTTCAAATAAGTTATCATGAAACTGGCTGCTCGCAAAAATTTCTCTTTTCCTGTTTCTCCATTTCAGGAAACGGATCATAAAGGATGCTAACAGCGGCAGAAGCAACAGTAAAAATAAATACCAATAATTTCCTAAAGACCAACTCATCAGCTTAAAATTTTATAAAACACCCATCTCAGCAATGCATCCAACACCAACATTCCTAAAGCAATCCACAGAAATATTTTGAAATATTCGTCATAATTGTAAAGCTTGGAAACCTTCACATCCGTTTTTTCCAATTGATTGATCTCGTCGTATATTTCTTCAAGACTGCTGTTTGAAGTAGCCCTGAAATACTTTCCTCCCGTAGTCTGGGCAATTTCTCTCAATGTATTTTCATCAATGGCCACTTCAGTTTCGGTAAAGATCAGATCTCCGAAAATATCCTGTGAAGTAGGCATCAGGGCATATCCATTGGTCCCGATTCCTATGGAATATACCTTAATATTATTATTCTTGGCCAGTTCAGCAGCCACCTGAGGCGGAATAGCATTCTGAATATTGCTTACCCCATCAGTCATCAGGATAATAACTTTGCTTTTGGCCTTGCTTTTAATTAAATGGTTCACGGCTACAGAAAGCCCTTCTCCAATGGCTGTTCCGGGTTCAAGACCTGCAGAATTCAGGTTTTTAATTTCATCAATAACGACCTGATGATCTGAAGTGACAGGAACTTTTGTAAAGCTTCTGCAGCATACGCTACCACTCCTATTCTGTCATTCGGGCGCTTCTGCACGAATTTCACTGCAATATCTTTCAGGGCAGTGATACGGTCAGGATTAAGGTCTTTGGCCAGCATACTCAGTGAAACATCTATAGAGAGCATGATATCAACTCCTTTTGTATCATCTCTGTCCTGAGAAATGGTGAACGTTCTCGGTCTGGCCATAGCAATGATCAAAGCAGAAAGAATGATATACTTTGATATTTTCAGTAAAAAAGTACACCCCGGATTCCGCTGCTGTCATTCATGTCCTTTATGGTAGGAACTTTTATTCCTTTTCTTTTCCGTTTACCGGCATCTTTAATCAAAAGAGGGATAAACAGGAGAAAAAGAAGCAAAAACCACGGGCTGTAAAACTCAAAATTAAACATCCTTTCTTAAGTTTTCAAATTCTAGATCTTTGGAAGATCTTTTACAAAATCTCTGATATTGGCAAAGTCTTTTCCATGGTTTCCTGATCCGGGAATGTTTTGGCAAACTTTACGAGGTCTCCTCTTAAGAAGACATCTTCCACTATTTTTTCATTGTCCTGGGAGATGGTATTGTTCTTTTCATTACCTCGATAAGGTCATCGGTAAGAAGCACATCTGCGGGAAGATGGTATTGTTTTGTAATAAAGTTTCTGGAAATATCGATCAGCTCAACATAGAACGAACGGAAGTTACCTCCTTCAATATATTTTTTCTTTTCAGGGAATCAAGTTCCTTCAATGTCTGATTGGTAGCCACTACCGGAGCGCTTTTTGATTTTCTTCCCCATTTTACAATCATAATGACAGCAATAATCAGAGCAATCACTGCCAACGCTGCCAGAATATAGAATTTATACAGCTCCCAATAATCTTTGGCAATAAGTTTTACCTCCTTATTCTTCATGATATCATTGATCTGATCGGCTTTCTGAGCCGTATTAATGACATCTATTTCATAGGGAATGGTTTTAAGTAGTTTATCTCCGACTTTAAATTCCAGTTCGGGAATGGTGAATTTTCCTTCTTCAAAAACAGCAAATTCTACTTTTCTTTCATAAGAATTCCCGTTCTGCCCGATACTGTCTTTGGTTTCTTCAAAATGAAAAGGAAGCAGCTCATTCTTTGGTGCGGAAGTCACCTGCTGCTGGTTAAGATTGTCAATTTTTATGACGAGACTGTTAACCTCACCTAAAGCAATTGTTTTCTTTTCTACATTGGAGGACAATATCTGTGAAAAAGCATTTGCACAGACCAGAAAAGATAATATTAAAAGTATTTTTCAATGTTACAATATAAAGGCTGATACCTTATGTTTTTTTATATCCGGGTAGTCCCGTGTTATTTATTTTTTCTGAAAATAATTATACAACAATTTTGAATAATCTGAGCCGGTATTAATATTCATGAAGCTTGCCGAGCTATTGGCAAAATCTTCTTCCAAAGCTCTTAACTTTTGTTTTTGGCTTCTGCAAAGGTATATCTCCATCTTGCACCGGAGGTATTGGCCCAAACTTCTTTCCCCGTTTCCGAATCATACAAGAGCGCATAGCCTACATCAGGAATTTCATTATCTTTTTCATCATAAATCCTCATCCCCAGCAGCTGATGTTTCTTCGATGCCACCCTCAGCATTTTGGAATCATATTCATCCTCAAAGTCTGAAAGCAGGAAAACAAGTGATTTTCTTTTAAAAATCCCCATCATATATTCCAGAGCTTTGTCAAGTTTAGATTCTGCAGGAACATAATCTGCCGTCAGAATAGTACTGATGATGGAAAGGATATGCTTTCTCCCTTTCTGTGGAGGAATAACCTTATACACTTTATCAGCAAACAGAATCAGTCCTACTTTATCATTATTGCCTGCAGCAGAAAATCCTAAGCTGGCAGCAATTTCCGCTACATACTCTCTTTTCAGCTGCACTTTGGTGCCGTAATCCATGGAGGCCGAAATATCTACAAGAAGCATCATTGTCAGCTCCCTCTCTTCTTCCATCACCTTCACAAAAGGCTCACGGAAACGGGCTGTTTTATTCCAGTCGATCCTTCTGATTTCATCTCCAAACTGATACGGTCTTACCTCAGAAAAGGTCATCCCCTGCCCTTTGAAGGCACTGTGATATTGTCCCATCAAAGCAGCCTCCGTCTTTTTTCTGGTACGGATTTCTATCTGCTTTACTTTTTTACAATATCTTTTATCTGCATAGACAAGTTTAAAGTTTAAAATTCAAAGTTGAATGTTCTAATTTTTAAATTCAATAGAAACATTCAACCATTCATCGTCAAATTTCGGACTGTATTTTTATAGAAATTGATAGCCGGCTCGTTCCAGTTTAATACCTGAAACACCATTCCGCTGTAATTATTGATCTTTCCATGTTCCAGTGTGGCATCAAAAAGTTTTTTCCCAATCTGCATTCCTCTCATTCTTTCTGTCACTACCAGATCTTCAAGATAGAGTCTTCTCCCCTTCCAGGTTGAATATCTGTCATAATATAATGATATTCCTACAATATTGCCATCAACTTCTGCTACAAAAGCTCCCCAGACCGGAGATTTCCCGAATCCATCTTCAGTAAACTGCTCTAAAGTAACCGTTACTTCATGCAAAGCTTTTTCATATTCCGCCAGCTCCTGATTAGTTCCAACATGGAAGCACAGTCCTCCTGAACTGCTTTTCTGATCAATACTTCACTCATTACGGCGCCTGGATTTTTGCTAAAATTCTGTTGATGATCTCTTCACTTGATATTTCTTCAGCCTCCGCTTCAAAAGTCAGTCCCATTCTATGTCTCAACACATCTTTCGCCAATGCTTTTACGTCTTCCGGAATTACAAAAGCTCTTCCTTTCAGGAATGCGTAAGCTCTTGAAGCAATTGCAAGATTGATTGATGCTCTTGGAGAAGCTCCGAAGCTGATGTAATTCTTCAGTTCAGAAAGTCCGTAGTTTTCAGGATAACGGGTTGCAAATACCATATCCAGGATGTATTTTTCAATTTTTTCATCCAGATAGATCTGATTGATCAGTTCTTTGGCATCTACGATATCCTGAAGAGAAATCACAGGCTTTACAGTAGGCTGATGCGATGTGGAAACCATTCTCATGACCTGTCTTTCATCTTCAAAAGCTGGATAATCTATGGTACACTTCAGCATAAAACGGTCACTTTGAGCTTCCGGAAGCAGGTAGGTACCTTCCTGATCAATCGGGTTCTGAGTTGCCAGTACCAGGAATGGTTTTGGCAGCTTCATGGTTTCATCGCCAATGGTCACCTGTTTTTCCTGCATCACTTCAAGAAGTGCAGACTGTACTTTTGCCGGTGCACGGTTGATCTCATCCGCCAATACAAAATTGGCAAATACAGGTCCTTTTTTATAGAGAAATCATTGTCTTTGATATTGTAAATCATAGTTCCCACTACATCCGCAGGCAGCAGATCCGGTGTAAACTGAATTCTGGAGAACTCCCCATGAACGGCATCAGCCAGGGTTTTTATCGCCAAAGTTTTAGCCAGCCCCGGTACTCCTTCCAAAAGAACGTGTCCATTCCCTAAAAGGCCCACCAGAAGACGGTCTATCATATATTCCTGTCCAATAATAACTTTATTGATTTCCTGTCTCAGAAGAGAAAACAAGTAGTTTTTTTCTTTTACTTTTTCCGTTAATTGGCGAATATCTTCGGCTTGATATGTATCTGACATAGCTTGATTTAAAATAAGTGGTAAATTTCTGATAAATACTTGCATTAATCAACACAATGAATGCCATTTTTGAGTTAAAGTTTGTTAAATATTCCGGGATTGATAATCTATTTTAAAGAATAAACAACTGTTTTCTTATCCATAAAAACAGATTTACAGACCGTTAAGAAGCTTTAAAAACATTTGTTTTTTTTTTTTTTTTTTTTAAAATTGATAATTCCATTGTTTTAAAAACTCAATCATAAAAGAATTCCATTATATCAGTCACAAAAATGTTGTAATCATACCGATCACAACATTTTAAATCCTAGCTATATAAACTGATTAATTTTTTTAAATCTTTGTTATCGTTATGATAAATGTATCTTCAGGTGCATCCGTCGTATCATCATAAGCTCCGACATTGATGAAATATTCAGTTCCTGCCGTTGTCGTAATGGTTATCGTTTCCGCTCCACCACCTCCTGCAGCATCTACGGTACCTACACACGCAAAGTTCCCACAACTTCCGCTATACACCCCAATTTGCGGATCAAAAGTACTTCCCGAAGGCATTGTTGTTTTAATAGTATACTGACCTCCGTCACCTGTAAGTTTAAACCAGGTACCATCATTCATCCCTGTATCTCCTGTACTTGTACAAACACTTATATTTCCTGCATTATTAGTAGTGGATACCGCATCGTCCTGATAGGTATAAGGAAAAACCGAAGCTACCAACGCCCCTGAACATCCGTCATTTGCCGGTATCGGAGGAATTGTTTTAAATAAAGCATCTGCACAGCCAGCAGATTCAACACCTCCTGCTACGGCTGTAACCTTTAAGTAATAATTGGTATTGTGGATTAATGGAACTGACGGAGTAAGACTGAGCCCCGTTACCACCTGCTGATTGATCACGTCTGTACCGCCCGGGCTGGTTCCTAATGAGACTTTATAAGAATCCGCACCTGAGGCAGCCAGCCATTTGAATTCAGGCGTTAAAGAAACCTTCTGAGGATTATTGGCAGGATAAAGAATAAAAGGGCAAGCAGGATTTGCTGACGGCACAAGACCAGAAATCGTAATTGCTGATTTGTAGCCCGCTCTTATCCTCCCCGGTGGGGCTGCAATATCTACAACATTCCTGTCTCCTTTATAGTAAAGGATTGAATTAGGTAAATGCTGATATACACGAAAAACTTCATCAAAATTATTAATATCAATACTTGGCGAATTTTCTTTGGCCGCAATCACCAGATTATCTGTATTGTTGTAAGGAAACGGCGTAGTAAAAGTAACCGTAACTTTATTATTAGTCTTTACTACAGCACCACTGTATACCTGGGTAAGTGATGATGCAGGAATCCAATCTGTACCGGAGGCAAAAGATGTCTTTGACGTATGTCCCAGATAAACCGTCCAGTCTGATGAATCCGTAATGGTAACCGACGGATCCAGATAAAAAGTAAGTCCTGTAATATTACCTGCCGCACCGGCATTGAGTTCCGGTTTTGGATAAATCTGCTGTACATAGGAATAGGAAAAAAAGCTGCTTACAGGGGCTGTTCCTACAGTTGTACTTGCTGTATTCAGATTGATCTGGGCTTTTACACCCATGACTACAAACAATAAGGATAAAAGTAAAATTCTTTTCATTATTAATAATATTACCAACGAATATGATGCTAATTTAATAATAATATTATTGATTTATATAATAAAAAAATATTCAATCAAATAAATGGAAATTAATGAATAGATTAAGATCAGAATTCATATTTTAATTAAAATTTTTAAACATTTTACAATAAAAACACAATACACTTAAAAACAATTTCAATTAAAAGCATTTTTAAGCACATATTTAATATATTTACACTAAATATCAATGATATGTATAAAAGGCTATTTTTTTAAGTCTCCTCTCTGCAGGTCTCTTTCCGTCACAAACAACCATGATGAATGTGATATCTGATGCCGTTTATTATGACGGCTATGCTGCTACCGTATCCAATCCTGTCCCGCCGGGCCTTACAAGACTCAACAACGCCAGATACACAAGAAAGCTTACGGATGCTGAACTTGATTCTTTCAAAGCAAAGATCGCCATGAGGGTAACTATAGGTGCGCTATGTGATAATTATGACCGCCTCGGAGAAGTTTACCTGGCAATGGTCCCTAAAAACCAGGCTACCTACACAATAAACGATGCGAATGTAAAAAGAATTGAAGTAGCCAGATACATCACACCATTTATGAACAAAAACCGCTCTCCAATAGAAGTTCCTTATACTTATGATATCAGTAATTTGTATAATGTATTCCATGATTCTACATTACGGAATATGTATGATATGTATATGGAGCTTGATGTTTTCGAGTACCCTATGCTGCCCAGACCCAGGTTGCAGGCTGCTCCGGCAGAATAGATGTGTTTTCCGGAACTCTGACTTTTTCTCAACAGACTCAGGAGTGACACCCAGCACCCATAACAGCCTCGTTCCTCTGCTGAGCTATAACAAACTCAATAATTACAACAGTACCGACGTTTCCGGTGAAACTGTAAGAATTGTAAGCTTCAATCTTCCGGATCCTGTCACGGACGCCCACTTCTTTGTAATATCTACACCTCATGGCGCAGATGTAGGGGTGAAGAATATATCAGAAGACAAAATTATACTTATATAGATGATGTGCAAATGCTGACCTATACTCCAGGTGGGATCTCCTGCGAACCCTTCAGAGTCTACAATACTCAGGAAATGGGATTTATGGTGCCAATCCAAAATCTTTTGACGACTGGACCTCATGGAACAACTGGTGCCCGGGTAATTCAGTTCCTATAAGAGGCTTTACGATAACCAATATGGTTGCAGGTAACCATACTCTTAAACACACGATCCCTACTGCTGTTTTCTATCAACAGAAAGGTGAAGTATATCTGTCAGCTTATATGCAGGGCAAAAGTAATACGACCTTAAATGTAAAGGATGTCAAGACGATAGACCTCAATATCTACCCTAATCCCACTGCAGATTTCGTCAATATAAAATCAAAAGAAGATGTTGCTTCTATCAGCCTTTTCAGTGTAGACGGAAGAAAATTAGCAGAAAACTACAGAGAAAACAGAATAGATCTTTCTTCATACACTCCCGGAGTTTATTTCCTGAATATTGTTTTGAAAGGGGGAATCACTTTTAAACATAAAATTATCAAAAAATAAACGGCAGAAAATATTCAAGCTGAAAAACATGCATACTGCCTCAAAAGCCGGAAATAACAGGTTTTTTGGGCAGTCTCTTTACATCTCTTCCATTTTAAAAAACCATTACTGATATTATCTAAAACCAAGCAGATTCAAAAGTCGGATTTTATAATTTTCATCTAAAGTCTGAAGTCTGAAAAACCGTTCAAAAATTATAGAAAAACAGTTTATTAATAAGGTATTTTTTCTACGTTTAAAACGTTTACTTTAATCCTTTGCCCAAAAAATTGTCATTTCCAGTTTATTAAACTATTTTTGGAGATTAAAAATTCTGCAAAATGAATTATCATTTTCAAGCACACAGACAGGTAAGAAAAAACCTTTTAGACATCCTTCAGAACACTTCTCATGAAGATCTGCTGCTGATTCCTGACGGTTTCAATAACAATATTTACTGGAATATTGCACATACTGTTGCTACCCAGCAGCTTCTGCATTATTATCTGAGCGGAAATCCTTTCCGTATTGATAAGTATTGGATTGAAACTTATAAAAAGGAACTTTACCCAACCTGAATGTTCAGAAATCTGAAGTGGAAGACCTTGAGTTTTTGCTTACGGAAACTTCGAAGATTTTAATGAAAGATTATGACAGTGATTTCTTTTCAGACTACACTCCTTATACTACCAGTTTCGGAATGGATCTGAAAAGCATCCAGGATGCCATCATCTTTAACAATATGCATGAAAGCCTTCATTATGGCTATATAATGGCGCAGAAAAGAGCAATTTTAGGAGAAAAATATTAATAGGAAGCTGGAAGAAAGGAGGCTGGAAGTTTGTAGTCCTTACAAACCACGAATCTTCTAACCCCGAAACCCAATACCCTTAAACATAAAATTTTAAACAAATCAATGAAAGACGATTTTATTTTCGGGCTGCGTCCCGTAATTGAAGCAATTGAAGCGGGAAAAACGATTGACAAGGTCTTTGTGCAAAATGCACTTCAAGGGCCTATTTATGCTGAGCTGAAAGCAATTTTAGCAAAAAATAAAATCCGTCCCAATTATGTTCCGGTTGAAAAGCTGAACCGTTTTACCAGAAAAAACCACCAGGGTGTGGTTGCTTTTATTTCGGATGTTCCGTTTCATAAAGTAGAAGATATTGTTCCTCAATTATTCGAGCAGGGAAAAACACCTTTCCTGTTGATTCTTGACAGGCTTACTGATGTGAGAAATTTTGGAGCGATCTGCAGAACTGCGGAATGTGTAGGTATTGATGCGGTAATCATTCCTGAAAAAGGGGCAGCACCTATCAATTCCGACGCCATAAAAACGTCTGCAGGAGCACTTTATAATGTAAAAATATGTAAAGAAAACAATCTTGCCCACACTGTAGACTTCCTTCAGCAAAGCGGAATTTCAGTATATGCAGCGAGCGAAAAAGCAGAGAAATTAATATATGACGTCAACTTCACAGAGCCATGTGCTATCGTGATGGGAAATGAAGAAACAGGTATTTCCAAAGAAGTATTACATCATTCTGATGAAAAAATAAAGCTTCCTATTGAAGGAAAGACCCAGTCTCTGAATGTTTCAGTAGCCTGCGGAGCCATTTTATACGAAGCGGTAAGACAGAAAATGACTGCAGCTCCCAATCCTTAAAACTACTCTCAAAAAAATGGATCCGGACCGTTAAAATGAATCTGATCATGAATTGGTACGAATTCTGCACCATCTGACAGATCTTCTCAGAAAAAACAACCGGAAACCGCAGAAGATATTCATCAAAAAGAGTAAGTAGTAGAATTTTAAAATTAAAAAACAGTAGAAAATGAAAAACATAGCAGCATTAGCGCTAATCTCATCTATAGCCCTTGTATCCTGTAAAAAAGAAACAGCAAAAATCACCAAAGTAGATCCTAAAACCGGAAAAACAGTGACCGTGGAAGTTCCTGCCGATTCTGTAGCTAAAGTTGCAGAAAACCCGGCTATCAGAGATTCTGCAGGGATCGTTACCCAATCTTTTAAGCTTGAAAAGGAAAACTTATCCTCTTACCACTTACCAGAGAGATGTAAAGACGATGACTGACCCTCAGGGAAAATCAATCACTGCGACCAGCGAATCTACGGATGAAATGAATTTCACAGTTAATGATATCAAAGGAAATGTATATGACATGACCCTTAATCTTGTGGCTAAGAGAAGTTCACAGTCTGCACAGGGAAAAACAATTGTTGTAGATACCAAGCTTCCTATCCCTAAAGAAGATGAGCTTAAAATGATCTGGAATATCAACAGAGCACTTACCGGAAACAAGCTTGAAATGCAGATGGATAATAAAGGAAACGTACTTTCCATCAAAGGTTTTGATGCGGTTTACACAAAGGTTTCCAATGCAGTAGGAACGCTTATCAAGGATGCTAATGAAAAGGCAAGCGTGGTAGCAAGTCTTAAAGAATCTTTCAATGAAAAAGTTCTGAAGGACCAGTTCCATAAAAACCTGACAATGATTCCTAAAAAGGGGTGAAAGTAGGTGAAAAATGGTCAACTTCTGAAAGTGCAGACCCAAGCGGAAGTGTGAAGGTAACCTCTAATTATGTTTTAAAAAGCTTAGGAAACGGAACAGCTGAAATTGCAGTAACCGGAGGAATTCCTAAGAAAACTGAAAAGAAAAACCAGGGACCTATCACCCACAGCTTAAGCAGCGAACTTGTTCAGAACGGAACCATCAAATTTGATGAAAATACAGGTTGGATCACTAATCAGAATATCAACGTAAAAACAACACAGGTTGAAACCATTTCAGACGGAAAACAGTCTCAGTCTATGAAAAGCGTTTCCAATTCTTCTGTAATGGTCAATCCTTCCGCTAAATAATTGAAGTAAAACGTTCAGGATTTATATGGTAAATCCTGAACTTTAAATTTTAAAAGTTATGAAGTACATTCTTGAGTTAGTACTCACTGCCATTATTTTATTCTTTGTCTGGAATATTCTGAAAAGAATCTTTTTAAGACATTTTACAGCTATCGTTTCAACAACAACGGGGATCAGAATAACGGACAACAGGATATACACAACTCGAATAAGAATAACAAAAAGAACCTTAAATGGGATGCGGAAACCGTAGACTATGAAGAGGTGAAAGAGACTAATGACAAAAGGTAAAAATTCAAAGAAATAAAAGATAATAACCAGCATGGCAAAAATAAAAACTTAATTTATATTGCAGCTTCACTAGTAATATTTATAGTTTTAGCATTTTTATATTCCACTCCTGTCTTTACAGGGAAACAGCTTTTCCAGCATGATATTGTACAGTACAGAGGAGGAGCAAAAGAACTGCTCGACTACAGAGCCAACACCGGAAACGAGACTTACTGGAGTGATTCTATGTTCGGAGGAATGCCGACCTATCAGATGGGAAGCCAGTTCAAAGGCGATATCATCAAGAAAATCGACAGCAATCTGAACTTCCTGCCAAGACCGGTCAATTATCTCTTCCTGCTTTTTGCAGGTTTTTTCCTTTGGGAATGGTAGCAGTCCGAAACTGGAAATACGCTTTATTAGGAGCCACTTTCTTCGGACTCTCCACCTATTTTTATATCATTATTGCAGCAGGGCACAACGGTAAAGTAAATACTATTGAGTATTTCGCACCGCTTCTGGCCGGAATTTTATTGGTTTACATCAGGAAACAATACATCTGGGGATTCATTGTCACTACCCTATTCATGGGACTTCAGATTGCAGCAAACCACCCACAGATGACCTATTATCTTTTTCTGGCTTTAGGATTTTTATTCCTGTCTGAGCTGATCAGAGCGATCCAGAAAAAGATACCGATGAAACATTTCCTTATCTCTTCAGGAATCATTGCAGCATCCTGTATGATCGGGGTTGGAATGAATTCCCAAAGAATTATGGCCAATTCTGAATACGTAAAAGAAACGGTAAGAGGAAAACAGATTTTAACGAATGACAGCCATACTTCAGGAAAATCTGGAATGGATAAGGAGAGTATGCTGCTTTGGAGCTATGGCCAGCTTGAAACCTTAAACCTTTTCATTCCAAGATTAATGGGAGGCGGAAGCCAGGAACCTGAAGGAAAAGTGATGATGGGCAGAGTTCAGGAGCTTGTTCAGGAGAACGTAGGTTCACAGGCGGAAATGGACAGAATTTCGAAAGGTTTCAGCGGGATGACTTACTGGGGTGACCAGCCGGGAACTTCAGGACCTGCTTATCAGGGAGCTATCGTGTGTTTCCTTGCGGTACTGGGATTTTTCTTTGCATGGAAAAAATACCGTTACTGGATTCTCGGAGCTTCCATCCTTACCATTTTACTGGCATGGGGAGCAACTTTATGCTGTTATCCGATTTCTTTATTGAATATGTTCCGTTTTACAACAAATTCAGAGCTCCTTCTTCGATCCTTGTAGTAGTGGAATTATTATTCCCGTTAATTGCTATTATAGGACTTTACAGATTCTTTACTGATGAAAGCTGACTGAGGAATACAAACAAAAATACTCACCTATGTAAGTGCCGGAACTTTAGGGTTATTATTGATTCTTCTGGTTTTCGGGAAATCATTATTAGGATTTGCTACGGAAAATGAAAAGACCTACTTCCCACCTTTCCTTCTTGATTATCTTGTGGACGAAAGGTATAAACTATTCAGAACAGATGCGATAAAGGCACTTATCTATGTAGCAATTGCTGCTGTTGCTTTATTCTTAAGCTTAAAAAAAAACTCAACCAGAATATTGCTTTGGTGATCATTGGTATAGTAAGTTTATTTGACCTTTGGACGGTAAACAAGCGTTATCTGAATGATGAAAACTATGTAGACAAGATCTTTGCTGAAAATCCTTTCCAGACAGAAAGTTCAGATCTTCTGGCTGAAAAAGTACAGGGAAATCCGAATTTAGAATCGATATTATCCAATGTCAATATCAACAAGACACTGGAAACCGTTGCTGAAAAAGATAAGGCACACTATAGAATCTACAACCAGACCTTAGGAGTAACCAGTGAAACAAATACTTCATACTTTAAGGCTTCCATTGGGGGTACCATGCTGTAAAGCTAAGAAGATATGATGATGTACTTAATGAATACATCAATACTATCGACAGCGTAAAAACACCTAATGTACTGAACTTACTGAATGCTAAATATATGATCTTCGGAGGTCCGGACCAGCCGCAGGTAGTTCCGAATCCTAAAGCTAATGGAAATGCATGGTTTGTAAGCGACTTAAAGTTTGTGGAAACACCTAATGAAGAAATCAAATCTATAGGATCCATTGACAATAAAAAGACAGCGGTGATTGCCTCATCTGACAAGTCTTATTTTGATAATAAACCTGTTCAGGCAGATTCTACGGCATTCATCAATCTTACAAAATACCAGCCTAACGAGCTTGAGTTTAAATCTCAGTCGAAGACTCCTCAGCTTGCCGTATTCTCTGAGATCTACTACCCTCACGGATGGAAAGTAATGGTTGACGAAAAAGAAGTTCCTTACATCAAAGCAGATTATTTACTCCGTGCCGTACACGTTCCGGCGGGAAGCCATCATATCAGAATGGTTTTTGAGCCTGAAGTGATTGAAAAGGGAAATGGATTTCGCTTCTTTCTTTCGGATTGTTTATTGCATTGGCAGCATTTGGAATTTTCTGGATGAATAAAAATAGGAAAAAACAGATTTTAACAGAACAGAAAGCCTGATTCTATATTGTCATAGGTCATTCACAGTGACAAACCAACCAACATGGAAGAGAAGAAAATACTGATCATCACCTATTACTGGCCTCCTGCGGGAGGTCCTGGTGTTCAAAGATGGCTGAAGTTTGCTAAATACCTGCCTGAATTCGGATGGAAACCCATCATCTACACACCGGAAAATCCAAGCTACCCTTTGCTTGATGAAACCCTGATGAAGGATGTTCCCGAAAATATCGAAATCGTTAGAACAAAAATCTGGGAACCTTATCAGCTGGCGGAAAAGCTGAATAAAAGCAATAAAAAGTTTAAAGCCGGGCAATTCGATGTAGGAAATAATCAAAGCTGGAAATCCCGACTTTCCATTTGGGTCAGAGGTAATTTTTTCATTCCTGACGCCAGAGTATTCTGGGTAAAACCTTCAATTCAGTTTCTAGAAAAATACCTGAAAGAAAATAAAATAGATACCATTGTCACTTCAGGTCCGCCCCACTCGATGCATCTGATTGGTTTAGGTCTTAAAGATAAACTTCCGGGATTGAAATGGATTGCCGATTTCCGCGATCCATGGACGGAAATTTCTTACTACAAGCATCTAAAGCTGACAAAAAGCTCTGATAAAAAGCACAGACAGCTTGAAAGTGCAGTTTTTAAAAATGCAGACATTACATTAGCCACAAGCTATACCGATGCTGAGAACTTCAGGAAAGCAGGAGCTCATGCAATTTGTATTACGAATGGATTTGACGAAAGTGATGCAGGCGAGAAATCAGGCAAGCAAGCCAATCAAAGCGCAATGTTTACTTTAAGTTATATCGGGGTATTGGAACAGCTCAGAAATCCTGAGAACCTGTGGAAAGTTCTGGATGAACTGGTAAGAGAGAATGATGCATTTGCACAACATTTTCGCTTAAAGTTCGTGGGAAGAATTGATGATAAAATACTGAACAGTATTCAGAATACAAGCCTTAAGAATCACATCTTAAATTTAGGATACCTTTCCCATGGCAAAGCTGTTGAGGAGATGCAGAACTCTGAAATGCTTCTGATCACCAACTTCCCGAATGAATCTTCAAAAGGAATAATCCCCGGAAAGATATTTGAATACTTGGCATCAGGAAAACAGATCTTATCATTCGGACCGGATCAGGCTGATGTTGCAAAGATCTTAGATGAAACACAGGCAGGAAAACATTTTGGTTACAGTGATAATGAAACCGTAAAAAGATTTATTCTGGAAAAATTTGACCTTTGGAAAAGCGGTAATCTGTCTGAAAATATACAGCATATTGAACAGTTTTCAAGGAAAAACCTTACCAGGCAACTGACTGCAATTTTATAGAGCAACTGAATTCTAAATATATTTTAAACCACAAAAGATCCAAAAGAAATTACAGTTGAAGTCTTTTGTGGTTTGAAAAAAATTCTATAAATTAAATGGTCCACTGATCGTTTACTACTGCTACCAGGTAATATTTCCCCTGGAATTCCTCAAATACAAAACGAACGGTTTTCCAGTCCATTTCCCCATATTTTTGGGTTCCTTTGATGTAGTTTTCCGTGAAATCATCTTTAGGATAGGTTTCCTTTAAGTTATTCAGGAATTTCCCCGCCGAGAAACTTATTAAGGGAATATTGTGACGCCGTAAAATCTTTTGAAAAAACCCATTTACCAAGATAGTCATTGATGGTAGCTTTATAAGGATCACCCGAACCGTCATGAGCGCCCCATGTGAACTGGGTTTTGGTAGGCTGATATTTTTCAAAATCGGCTTTGGAAAAATGTTTATCTTCTTTGGGATCTATAAAAGCATACATTGAAAAACGAATTCCTTTTTCAGGATGAATCCATGAAGCAAAAGCTTTATAATCTTTATTTTTAAGGTCATCAGCACCTCATCATTGCTTTGTTTTAAAGCTGCTTCTTTGGCTGCAGTATTTTTAACGGTAGTGGCTGCACTGTCTGATTTCGCCTGTGCCATTGAGTCAATCACATTCGGAACCGGCTTTTGTACTTCTTTCTTACAAGCCACAACTACACCCAGAGCAACCAAGGGGATAATCTGTTTTTTCATATTTTCAATTTTGCAATTCATAGAAAACACCAAAAGTGATGCCAAGCGGAAAGATATACCTGAAAATTTGAAAAGTTTTAAGAATGAGAAGATTCCGCCTGTGAATTCCGGGATGTAGTTTTTGAAATATGGCTAACAGAGGAAAACGAAGGATGAAAAATTTAAGTAATAAGTTTACTCTGAAATCTATAATTGAAAATTTACATCGTACCTTTGTTTTATGGAAATTTTGGATATTCTTATTATCGGAGCCGGCCCCATTGGATTGAACTGTGCGCTTGAGGCCCAGAACAACAATCTGAAATATTTAATTGTAGAAAAAGGAACCATTGTCAATTCACTCTATCATTATCCATTGTATATGCGATTTTTTTCAACCGCTGAAAAACTGGAGATTGACAGCATTCCGTTTATTACAACTTCTCCTAAACCGGGCAGACAGGATGCCCTGGAATATTATCAGGAATTGCCAGGCAGAAAGAACTGAATATTCATCTTTATGAAAAGGTACTGAACATTTCAAAAAATAACGGAATATTTGATATTGAAACTACAAAAGCAAACTACCAGGCAAGGAATGTTGTCATTGCAACAGGATTTTATGATATTCCCAACCTCATGAATGTTCCGGGAGAAAATCTTCCAAAAGTAAAACATTATTATACAGAACCTTATCCGTATGCAAGACAAAAGATTGTAGTTGTAGGATCAAGTAATTCTGCTGTGGATGCAGCACTTGAAACGTACAGAAAGGGAGCTGAAGTGACTATGATCGTCCGCCACTCCGAAATTTCGAAAAGTGTAAAATACTGGGTAAAACCGGATATTGAAAACAGGATTGCTGAAGGTACTATTAAAGCTCATTTCAATGCTGAGATCATTGAAATCAAAGAAAGATCTGTGGTTTTTAAAAGTGAAGATCATCAAGTCCTGGAAATTGAGAATGATTTTGTACTGGCCATGACAGGTTATCTGCCGGATTTCGATTTCCTGAAAAACTCAGGGATCGAGCTCAAAGGTGACTGCCTGAACCCTTTTTATAATCCTGAAACCATGGAAACCAATATCCCCAACCTTTACCTTGCCGGAGTGGTATGTGGAGGAAAAGATACCCATCTCTGGTTTATTGAGAACTCACGGATTCATTCGAATATGATTATTAACCACATTCTTTCAAAATAACTTTTAAAAATTTCCGGTTATTTTTTTTTGCTGATGTAGCAAATACTTTTATTTTTGATCTGTAAATAACTGATCATAGAATATTAATTAAAAAAACGACCAGCCATGGCAGAAAGAAATTCAAGAGGAATTTTAAAATTCAACAACGGTGAAGGCCAGAAGTTATTGAAACTTAATTATAGTGTATCAAGATCTATAGACGTATCAGGACGTGTAGCATCCGATCCTTCCAATGCATTAATCAAGATCACAGTAGAAGCTACGGATAAATCTGATATCCTGGAAAGCCTTCTGAACGGAAAATATAAGCCGACTGTAGGTGAAATCACCTTCAATAAATCTCATGAAGAAGGTACTTTAACAACGATAAAGTGGAAGAATGGATATGTCATTCAGCATGAAGTGGATTTTGATGCTATAGACAGCAACAGTATGCTGATCAGTTTTGTAGTAAGTGCCGAAGAAATTGATATGGGCAATTCTTCTTATTTTGGAGGATGGCCATCTTAAGCAATTCATTAATTAATTCAATATAAAACCCGGCTGATCTCAGCCGGGTTGTTTTTTGGTGTCTTCAATATAATAGATAGCTTAAACGAGATCTTCTTCCACCTCATTTTTGCCTTTAAGCATCCATGGAATTACAAAGTAAAAACCAACAGCAATTGCAGTCGCCAATATACCTGTTCCGATCCAAAGAATATTAAATCCAAGTTTATCGGCAATCAATGTTCCTATATAAGGTGTAATGATAAACGCAATGGATATTGACATCCCGTTCATTCCCATATACGCTCCCTTATTATTTTTCCCTGAACGCAGTGCTGTAATGGTAGACATAAAAGGCAGTACCCATATTTCTCCTATACAAAGCAGTGTCATAGAGACCAGCAGCGTAATCATGCTGTAATCAAATGCCAGCATCGCATACGAAACACCACAAAGGAATGTTCCGAAGAGCATGGTAAATGCCAGTGTAAAATACTTTTCAGCCAATTGTACAAAGCCCATTTCAAGCAGCACAATCAGGAAACCGCTATACCCCAGAACATATCCGATATTCTGCTGGCTAAGGTGCGCCGTATCCTTATAAAAGATCGTAAGGGTACTGAACAGCTGGAAAAAACATATGGCAAACAGCATACAAAATATACTGTAGATCATAAATTTACTGTCCCTGTAAGGCGATGCCTCTTTCTTTATAATGATGGCCTCTTTTACTTTTTTAGCTTCCTGTTTTGCCCTTTTTGTCCGGCCTTTGAAAAACCAGATATACATTAAACCGGCCAATAAAGCCGCTAAAGCATTGCTGAAAAATAAAAATTCATAAGAAATAGCAGATAAAATACCTCCCAATGCAGGCCCGATAGAAAATCCCAGATTGACCGCCATACGGTTCAGGAAAATGCCCGTGTAATATTTTCCGGTTTTGCATATTTTGTAATGGCTACTGAGTTGGCCGGGCGGAATGTTTCACTTACAATACTCTGGGCCAGAATAATCCCGGCCAGGCCCGCTTCAGTGGTAAAGAGCGGAATCAGACAGAATAAAGGTACACTGAGCAGCAGACTTAAACTCTGCACCCTGTACTCTCCTATTTTATCCGTGATCATCCCTCCCAGCCATGAACCGATAACCGAGCCAATTCCGAAGAAGCTCAGTACAATTCCTGAATTTTCAATACTAAAATGTAAATGATTGGTCATATAAACTCCCAAAAAGGAAGTACCATAGAACCTGCCCTGTTGATGAGCATTACCAACGCCAGCATCCAACTCTCCTGCGAGAGTCCTTTGAAAGAACTCGTATATAAGTTAATTAATTTCACAATAATATTTTGGGGGAATCTGAAAGTGCAAAGGTAGTTAAAAATAGCTCGAAGGCCTTTATTTAAAGTATTTTTTTATAAATAGCTTTGATAAGAACAGCCTATCGAGTATTTGCTATAATGAGGTAAAAATTTCATTGCTGATCTCAAGAAAATATGGAATTTCATGTCATTGAACTAATAGATATGGTCTTGTGTAATGCCGTAAACAATTAGTTATAATACCTCTTTTTCAACCATAGACTTGCCCGGACAAGTAGTATAAGTACCGGAACTTCTACTAAAGGTCCAATAACGCCTGCAAATGCCTGAGGTGAATGGATGCCAAATACTGCAATAGAAACTGCAATTGCCAATTCAAAGTTATTTCCTGTTGTAGTAAAAGCGACAGATACATTCTTATCATAAGGAACCTTCAGGGATTTATTGATAAAAAAACTTAAGAAAAACATCAAAATAAAGTAGATCACTAATGGAATCGCAATTTTTATTACATCCAGGGGTAACTCTATTATTTTGTCACCTTTGAGACTAAACATCAGTACGATAGTAAATAGGAGAGAATATAGTGTAATCGGTGATATTTTAGGTACAAATTTCCGATTGTACCATTCTATACCTTTTGATTTCACTAAAAAGTATCGACTTAAAAAGCCAGCCAAAAAAGGAATGCCAAGATAAATAAGCACACTCTCCGTAACATCTTTCATCGATACACCTACATTAAAATTGGCAATACCTAATGTATCCGGGAGTATATTGATGAATAACCAGACAAAAAAACTATAGGTGAATATTTGAAATATACTGTTTAAAGCAACCAGTAAGGCGGCATATTCTCTATTCCCTTTTGCTAAGTCATTCCACACAATTACCATAGCAATGCATCTGGCCAAACCGATAAGTATTAATCCAATCATGTAATCCGGTTCATTCCTCAAAAACAAAATAGCGAGAACAAACATTAAAACAGGTCCTATAAACCAATTTAGCAATAATGATATGGTTATTATCTTTCTATCTTTAAATGCCGTAGGCAAGAGAGAATAGTCTACTTTAGCCAATGGAGGATACATCATGAGGACCAGTCCAATAGCTAATGGAATATTGGTTGTCCCTAAGGATAGAGAGTCTGTTATTTTTGCGATATCTGGGAATAAAAATCCTAAACTTATTCCAACTGCCATAGCAAGAAATATCCATAAAGTCAGGTATCTATCAAGAAATTTTAACTTTGGTTGCATAATCATTAATTGATCCCTGTTGTTTTGCTTCTTCTTTCCATCATAACGGTGTCACGCCAGCTATCTCCAAGTTTTCCAATCTTCTCTCGGTGCCCTATGATCCTGAAACCTAAATTAGTATGCAATGCTATTGTTGCTTCATTCTCTGGAAACATGCCACTCTGCAATGTCCAGATTCCATTTTTTTCACTTTCTGAAATCAGTCTGGCCATGAGCATCTTTCCTATACCTTTACCTTTATAATCGTTGCCAATGTAAATACTTACTTCTGCAACACCACCATACACACACCGATCACTCACTGCTGACAGTGCAGCCCATCCCACCACGATATTGTCAATCACAGCGGCTAAACGGCTATGCTTTAATTTACTTTTGTCCCAATCTTCCCATGTTGGAACTATTGTCTCAAAGGTAGCATTACCAGTTTCAATACCTTGTTTATATATTTCTGCAATTTCTGAAAATTGTTCCTTGCCAATTGTTATTATTTCCATCTTACTTTTTACAAATGAAAAAACATAAAACATTTCTGTCGCTATCTGTAAACTTCTGTCACTGTAGATTTGCGTCTGTTCCGGAGTGTCATCCGAAACTTTAGGATCATCATATTGTATTGGGAATCTGGCTTCTGCTCCAAAAACTGATGGACAGCCCCGGTCAGCATTCTCACAGGTCATTATAGCAGCAAATTCATTTTCAGGATTGAATTCATTATTATATTCTTTAGAAAAACAGATCACAGCGGGTTCATTTTGTGCATATTTAACAGCATAGACCGGATTTTCAGTTTCGCTAAGCTTTTGGATCTGAAAACCCTGATCATTTAATGTTTCTGCTACTTTAGGGAACATGGCCGTAGATTCTGTACCTCCTGAATAGCAATACACATTCCCAATGTCAAAATGATAAGCCATTGTCTGTGCCCAGATCTGAGACAGATGACTTCTGCGGCTATTATGTGTGCAAATGAAATTCAACCTGATATTCTGATTGGCTTCTACTTTACTTTTTATGTAATTTACTAATGGGTCTAAAACAGCTTTTCTTTCCTCTGAAATTGAATCAATTGAAAGAGCCTTAATACATTCTGAAATTTTCCGGTTCATTTTACTTATTTTATAACCTGTATTCTTAGCAGCATCCACCTCCCGGTGTGCAGGAATTGCTTTGATTTACCGTAAGTTCTGAAAGATTTTTCTTTTGTTTTTCGGAAGGAATTCCACAAGCTTCCCGGGCCAGACATGCTGTAGTCTTACTTTTCAGAACGAATGTTTTTCCGTTGAACTCAAGATCGTATTTACCGATGGTATCACTTTGATATTCCACCTCAATCTCAGAGTCCTCAATGCCTAATTTTTCTTCGGAAAGTCTGATAATGTTGAGGAGTTTTCCAGGTTTTAAACGGTGTTCATAATCGTCAGCATTCCACAGCTGAAAGTTTACAGCTTTTTCAACACGGATCACGCCGCCACAGTCAATGAATTTTTTATTGATCTGGCCTACTTCGGTAACATGAAAGTGCTCCGGTACAAACGTTCCGTTTTCTAATTGAAATTCAACATTTTCTAATGTTGGTAGAATTTCCTTGATCTCAGATAGCTTCATAAAAATTATTTTTTAAATTATAATGTTATATTGCAATATTACGATATTGAAAAATAAAAAAAGTTAAGAACAGCAATTGTTCACTTTTACTTCCTGGTTGAAAAATGCATTAAACTCGTTTTGAATTTCCTTCCAAATTTTATCATCAATACAGTAACAAACAGATTTTCCTCTACTGTACCCTGTATTATTCCCAGATTTTTTAACTCTTTTAAATGCTGCGAAATTGTTGCTTGTGCTAATCCCAATTCATCTACCAGATCATTGCAAATACAGGCTTTTTGATTGATAATATGTTGTAGGATAGCAATTCTGGCAGGATGAGCCAAAACTTTAAATGCGGAGGCTAATTTATTTTGCTCATCTGTAAATATTTCTGACTTAGTAAGCCCCATATCTTGTATTTTATAATCGCAATATTACGATTATAATTTTGAAAGACAAAATTACTGATGAAATTTTCCATTTTTTTTTTTTTAACTTAAGATGCTCTGGGCTTACATAAAAAAAAAAACAGGACCTATTTCTAAGTCCTGCTTTATTTTATTTTTCTATAATTCTGAAAATTATTCAGGTTTATAAGAATCTTTTAAAGTTACGGTACGGTTGAATACCAATGTAGAATCCGTAGAATCCTGATCTTTGGTAAAGTACCCGATTCTCTGGAACTGTAATGGTTCTCCTATCGCCACATCTTTCAGACTTGGTTCGGCAAAACCTTTCACAGTAGTCACTGATTCAGGATTGATGAAGTTTAAGAAGTCTACGTCTTTTTCAGCATCCGGCTGCTCTACAGTAAACAACTGGTTGTAAATTCTTACTTCTACAGGAATCGCATGCTTGGCAGATACCCAGTGAAGTGTTCCTTTTACTTTTCTTAAACTTTCTTCTGTTCCGCTTCCAGATTTACTCTTCTCATCGTAAGTAGCATAGATGGTAGTGATTTCTCCGTTTTCATCCTTCTCCACTCTTTCAGCTTTGATGATGTAGGCAGATTTTAAACGAACTTCGCCGCCCAACTTCAGTCTGAAGAATTTATTGTTAGCCTCTTCTTTGAAATCTTCACGCTCAATATACAGCTCTCTTGAGAAAGGGACTTCTCTTGTTCCCGCATTTTCCTGTTCAGGGTTATTTTCAGTCTCCAGCCATTCTTCTTTATCTTCAGGATAGTTTTCGATCACCAATTTTACAGGATCTACCACAGCCATCACACGCTTAGCTACCTTGTTCAGGTCTTCACGTACGCAGAAGTCAAGCAGCTGGATTTCGATCAGGTTTTCTCTTTTTGCCACCCCTACTTTATCAATAAAGTTTCTGATGGAAGTCGGAGTAAATCCTTTTCTTCTCATTCCTGAAATGGTAGGCATTCTAGGGTCATCCCATCCTGTCACTACTCCTTCAGCTACCAATCTCTGAAGTTTTCTTTTGGAAGTGATCATATAGGAAACATTCATCCTTGCAAATTCTCTCTGCTTGTTTTTAACCCTTCCATCTTCATAAACCTGGTCTAAATACCAATTGTACAGTGGTCTGTGATTTTCAAACTCCAATGAACAAAGCGAATGCGAAATTTGCTCAATATAATCGGATTCCCCATGAGCCCAGTCGTACATCGGATAAATTTTCCAGGCTGTACCGGTTCTGTGGTGAGGTTTATTCAAAATTCTGTACATCACAGGGTCACGCATATTCATATTGGGTGACACCATATCAATTTTTGCACGAAGTGACATTGAACCGCTTTCAAATTCTCCATTTTTCATTCTTTCAAACAGGTCAAGAGATTCTTCTACCGGACGGTTTCTGTATGGAGATTCCACTCCCGGCTCTGCAGGATTTTTTCTCTGTTCTGTAATCACTTCGGACGGCTGCTCATCTACGTAAGCTTTGCCTTCCTTAATCAATTGTACTGCCCAATCATAAAGCTGCTGGAAGTAGTCTGAAGCATACAATTCTTTATCCCATTTGAAACCCAGCCATTCAACGTCTTTTTTGATAGAGTCTACGAATTCCTGTTCTTCTTTCTCAGGGTTCGTATCGTCGAAACGAAGGTTTACGGGAGCGTTGTATTTTTCACCCAGGCCAAAGTTGATGCAGATGGCTTTTGTATGCCCTACATGCAGGTACCCATTTGGCTCAGGGGGAAAACGGAAACGGATCTGATCTCTTTTCAGACCGTTTGCCAAATCATCTTCAATAATTTGCTCAATAAAATTGAGGGATTTTTTTCTTCTTCCATTAAGATTAGCTTTTATTTTTTATCAAAAAAGTTGTACAAAGTTACGGAAAAATTAGTGTTTTTGAAAGCGATAATTTAAAAGCCTTATTGTTTGCAATTCAGTATTTTTCATTAATTTAGGAAAAGCTAAAAACCATAACTCAAATTACTAATCATGGCCGTTTATATCTTAAATAACCGGAAAATAATCCGTCATAATGGGGAAAGACCTGATTCTTTTTCAGCGATGAATACTTAATTTCCAATTTCAGGATTGCTCAATGCAGTTTTGACAATAATAAAGAACGTACTGCTTCTTTATTAATTTCTGATGTAACATACAAAGTATTTGAAGACTCAACCAGGTGATATAGTTTATATTATGTCTGTCATCGACTGTACTTTTATGAAAGATGATTTTTAAAAAGTCTGAAATATAAAGTCGGCAACTATTGGAAATACTTTCCAGTTCACAGATGCGTAATGATATTTTCAAAACTTATATGGAACAGATAGAAATATTATCAGCAATAGATTAAAAAATAACGAAAATATTTTCACAATTATTTCTTAAAGATTAATTAAAAAAACTTATAAAATTAAGCTTATGTTAAACTTACAGAACGTCTTAAAAATGGCATAGAGATTGCCAATTCAATCTATAGAGAATTACAATTTTTTTATCATGAGAAAGATTAAAAAAAAGTTTTCTTATATCTTAATGTATATAAAGAAAGCCATCTTTGTAAAAGATGTAATTTAAACCCGAGTATTTAACCCTGTAAAATTGAAGATTATCCGATCCAACAATTACTTTATCCTTTAATTAAACCGAAACAGAATCAAAATTCCTACAAATGAATTGCAGGAATTTATTTCCATGCATTATCATAAGAGATTGATGAGAGAGATATTATGTTTGTCACTTTTTTGCATCCAGCATAAAAATCAGATATTTTGTTAAATATTATTAAAATAATTCACCCGTCATTGTATTATCAAAAAAGTTTCGGATATTTACTTACCAACTCAACTAAAAACTTTTACTATGAAAAATCTAAAGAAATTAAAAATGGAGAATTAAAGACCATCAAAGGCGGCATTATCCCCGTGACTGTATGAGCTGGGATCCAAAGTTAAGATGCTGCCAACAATGGCTTCCTGAATCTTCAGACAGACCTGTTTGCCCGGATAATCCTTTTTAATTTTCGGAATCAAATAGATCATATTCAAAATTAAACCAACAACTTTTTAAAATATTTATTATGAAAAATCTAAAAAAATCAACAGAGAAGAATTAAAGAGTATTAAAGGGGAAGACCACCTCTTGGATGTAATAACTGGGATCCAACGGCCAGATGCTGCAGAGCATGGGCAGAAGGATACTGTGGAGGTACTACCTGCCCGGATTCACCTCCTCCGTATTGCTAATTAACTTTTAAAAACAACACTTTGAGCCAAAACACATCTCACTTCAGAGAAATAAACCAGGTTCAAAATGTATTCCCATACATGTCCAATGCCTAAAACTTGCGGCATTGGGCTTTTTATTACGAGCTAAGACAGTCTTTAAACCAGATCCTGTCATTACATACACATCTCATCAAAAACCCAATATTATCATGAAAAAACAACACAACAACTTCAAAAAACTGAACAAAAGGGATTTGAAAACCATTCAGGGAGGAGATATTCCGGTAGTACCTATTGGCTGCAACAACTGGGATTTTAAAGCCAGATGCTGCAGGGAATGGGATTGGGAACATTCGGGCAACCCAACCTGTGGCTAGTCTGTTTCTTTACACCTTGAACCACAGCAGCTCATTTCTGAGTTCTAAGCTGGATTCAAAATTATTAACAAATAAAGCTCCGGTGCCTAATCCTTGCGGCATCGGATTTTTTTGGTGAATGTATATTGTGCAATGGCATTTAATCCTATATTACTTTCCAATGCTGAAGTGATCCACCAGCCGATATTCTGATGTTCAGCAAGAGAAATCCATTCATCTGAACCTGAAAAACCTCCTACCAATGCAGGTTTCAAAATAATATACTGTGGCTGTATTGCTTCTAAAAGCTGTTTCTTTTTCTCAGGATCAATAATCCCAATCAGTTCTTCATCCAGTGCTATGGGTGTAGGTGTCTGAGCACATAATTCAGCCATATCACTCCAGTTTCCTGCTTTGATTGGCTGTTCAATAGAATGAATATGGAGATCTGCAAGCTGATGCAAAACAACTGATGCTTCCTCTTTACTGAATCCTCCATTGGCATCTACACGAAGTTCCAGCTGATCTTTGGAGAACTTTTTCTCAGTTTCTGAAGAATTACATGTTCTGATTTCCAGTCCACCCCAATTTTTAGCTTAATGCAATGAAATCCTTTTTCCAGTTTATCCTGAATCTGTTCTTCCATATAGCCTACATCTCCCATCCAGATAAGCCCATTGATTGTGATGGCTGATTTTCCTTCCGTAAATTCACTGGGGAAATATAAACTTCCGCCGTATTTCAGATTCAGAACAGCCTGTTCATATCCAAACCACAGGGACGGAAATTCTTTCAATTCCTCTTTTAAATAAGCGGAATCTTTCTCTATATTTTCACAGAGCCATTTCAGTTTTTCTTCATAATCCGGCCTGTCATCAAAGCTCAGCCCTCTGAAGATTGCACATTCTCCTACTCCTTTTTGCCGTTTTCAGCAATTTCCAGAATAAAGGTCTCCTTATCAAGCAAAACGCCGCGAGATGTTCCACTCGGGCGTTTGAATTCTAACAGATATTTTAAATAATTTGCTTCCATTTATTTTACGCTGTCGATACGCATAAATTCTTCCGCTTTTTCTACCATATCAACACTTCCGCAGAAGAACGGAATTCTCTGATGAAGTTCTGTAGGTTCTACTTCCAGAATTCTTCTGAATCCGTCTGTTGCTTTTCCTCCTGCCTGTTCTGCAAGGAACGCCATAGGATTACATTCGTATAATAATCTTAATTTACCGTTCGGAGCCTGGGAATAAGAAGGATAGATATAAATTCCTCCCTTCAGCATATTCCTGTGAAAATCTGCAACCAGAGAACCGATATATCTTGAAGTATAAGGACGATCCCCTTCTTCCATCTGGCAATATTTAAGGTAATTTTTTACTCCCTGAGGAAATTTGATATAATTCCCTTCGTTGATAGAATAAATTTTACCTGTTTTTGGGAATGTCATATTCGGGTGTGAAAGGTAATAGGTACCAAGAGAAGGATCCAGTGTAAATCCGTTCACTCCGTTTCCTGTAGTATATACGATCATTGTGGAAGATCCGTAAATAACATATCCTGCTGCAATCTGGTTGATCCCTTTCTGTAAGAAGTCTTCCAGCTTAACAGGAGTTCCCGGTTCAGTTACTCTTCTGTAAATAGAGAAAATAGTTCCTACGGAAACATTCACGTCGATATTGGAAGATCCGTCCAAAGGATCAATCAAAACCACATATTTACTTAAATGACCATTTTCACCGCATTTGATATCGATAAAATCATCATTTTCTTCAGATGCTATACCACAAACAACCTCTCTTTGAGACAAAGCCGTAATAAAAATTTCATTAGCGATCACATCCAGTTTCTGCTGTTCTTCACCCTGAATATTCTGGTTTCCCGCAGCTCCTGTTATATCTACAATTCCTGCTTTATTTACTTCTCTGTTTACCACTTTAGAAGCCAGTCTTATTGCACTGAGAAGACGAGAAAATTCTCCTGTAGAATACTGAAAATCGTCCTGCTTATCAATAAGAAACTCTCCTAAAGTCTGTAATGGCTGATTTGACATATTTTTCTTTTTACTTTTCCCCAAATTTCGGAAAATTTATTGCATTAAGAAAATTTAATTACAAAAGAGATTACTCACTGTATTTCAATACAATATAATTCAAACACAACATAATATTAAGCAGTTAGATAAAATGTAAGGTCCAGATTTGCTATTCCGGAGGCGTAAAAAACCGGATTATTTCATGAATTGTTGATTTTAAGGAAATCTTAATTCTATCGGGCCGCTAGGCTATTTCATATCTCGTTGTAAATTTATAATTTTGACGTCCGTAAAAAACTCATGTAATTTTTTATCTAACAATTTTATTTTTAACAATTTAATGAAAATTTTCAAGTTTGGTGGAGCGTCTGTAAAAGATGCCGAAAGTGTGAAAAATGTGTCCATGGTTCTAAAAAGCCAGGGATTTGCCAAATGTTTGCTGGTGATTTCAGCAATGGGCAAAACGACCAATGAGTTGGAAAAAGTTGTAGAACTTTATTTCAAAAAAGATAACTATCAAACTGAGATTGAAAAGATAAAACGAAAACACATTGAGATTGCGGAAGGTCTTTTTCCTGAAAATCATGCGGTTTTTGCTGAAATCAATCTCTTCTTTGATGACATCGATTCTTTTTAAGAAGAAATAAATCTCCTAATTACGATTTTGTGTATGATCAGGTGGTGAGCTGCGGAGAAATGATTTCCACAAAAATTGTAAGTGAGTACCTGAATGAAATTCAGTTTACCAACCAATGGCTGGATGCCAGGGATTACATCAAAACTGATAATTCATACAGGGAAGGTACGGTAGACTGGACGAGAACGGAAGAGTTTATCTCGAATCTTAATCCGGAAATCTGCTATGTTACCCAGGGCTTCATTGGTTCTGATGACAATAATTTTACGGTAACATTAGGAAGAGAGGGATCTGATTATTCTGCTGCTATTTTTGCGTATTGCTTAAATGCCGAAGCGATGACGATCTGGAAAGATGTACCTGGGGTAATGACCGGAGATCCGAGAAAATTTGAAGATGTATCTCTTCTTTCGAATATTTCTTATGAAGAGGCTATTGAAATGGCTTATTACGGAGCAAGTGTAATTCACCCGAAAACATTACAGCCGCTACAGCAAAAAAACATTCCTTTTTATGTAAAATCTTTCGTAGATCCTACCAAAGAAGGAACAAAAGTAGGTGCCTCAGACAAGAATCAACATGAGGAGTCTTATATTTTAAAGGAAAATCAGGCTTTACTGAAAATTTCCACAAGAGATTTCTCATTCATTGCGGAAGATCATATGAGCTTAATTTTCGGGTATCTGTCTAAATATAAGATCAAGGTTTCCCTGATGCAAAACTCTGCTATATCACTGGCATTGTGCCTGGAAGATAAATTTAATCAACTTGAAGAGCTTAATGAAGAGCTTCAAAAAATTTTTAAAACCGAAGCAATTAAAAATGTATCTTTATTCACAGTAAGAAATGCGAAGATGGATCACATTGAGAGATTTTACCAGGAAAAAAATGTATTATTGGAGCAAATTTCCAAGAATACACTTCAAATGGTAACACAATAATATTAATTGCGACTAAACACACATGAGTTTAATTTCGAAAAACGATCTGATCAAAGCTTCCGGCTTAAGTAAAATCGGGTTCCTCAAGAACCCGGTAGCATCTGCTGTGATGAGCATTGCTAAAATAAATGAAGTAAATAAATTATACGATAAATTAAAAGATAAGGAAGGCAAAGACTTTTTCGACTCATTTGTAAGAGAAAGAAACCTAAGCTATGTAGCTTTTGAAGAGGATCTGGCAAAAATTCCGAAAACAGGACCGTTTATTCTGGTTTCGAATCACCCGCTGGGTGCTATAGACGGAATTCTGATGTGCAAGATCTTATCAGAGGTACGTCCGGATTTCAAGGTAATGGGAAATTTCCTTCTGGAAAAGATCAAGCCTATGGAGCCGTATGTAATCTCTGTAAACCCTTTTGAAAACCGAAAAGAAGCTTACAGCAGTTCTGCGGGAATGCGTGAAACCCTCAAGCATTTACAAAACGGAGGCTGCGTAGGTATATTTCCTGCGGGAGAAGTTTCCAACAAAAACAATCCTTACGGAGAAATCTTAGATAAAGAATGGGAAAAAACGGCACTTAAGCTGATCAGAATGGCTAAAGTGCCGGTAGTTCCTATGTATTTCCATGCCAAGAACAGCCGTCTTTTTTATCAGGTAGCCAAGCTTCACCCGAATTTACAAACGCTGATGCTACCTGCTGAAATGATGAATGACAGGGAAAAACCTATCAGAATCAGAATCGGAAGGCCTATCACGGTGAAAGCAATGGATGATATGGAAACGATTGAGGAACTGGGAGAGTTTCTGAAGCGTAAGGTTTATATGATGAAATCTTATTATGAAAAAGGAAATCTCTGGCTCAAAGTATCAATCTTCAGAATCTTTCTGTAAAATTCCCTTTGCTGAAGGAAGAAAATATTGTTCAGAACATTATTGATGAAACTCCGATTGAGGATATTATCAAAGATGTTGACAAACTCAGGGTACTGACAAAATGCTGTTCAGTAACGGAAATTACGAAATCTACTTTACCACATACGAAGAAATTCCTTCTATCATGCGGGAAATCGGACGCCAGCGGGAACTGACCTTCCGTGCAGTGGGTGAAGGAAGTAATCTGCCGTTTGACCTGGATGAATATGATAAGCATTATCACCACCTTTTCCTTTGGGACAATGGTGAGAAGAAACTGGCCGGAGCCTACAGGATGGCACTGGGCAGAGAAGTCATGAAAAATATGGCATCAAAGGCTTCTATACAAGTTCTTTATTTGAATTTGAGCAGGACATTCACCCTTTCTTCAAAAAAGTGATCGAAATGGGCCGTGCCTATATCTGCCAGGAGTATCAGCAGAAACCACTTCCGCTTTTCCTTTTATGGAGAGGAATTGTGCATGTATGCCTGAGAAACCCTGATCATAAATTCCTGATGGGTGGTGTAAGTATCTCCAATAAATTCTCGGAGTTCTCAAAATCCCTGATGATTGAGTTTATGCGTTCCAATTATTTTGATTCTGCCGTTGCTCAATATATTACCCCAAGAAATGAGTACAAAGTAAAGCTTCGTGACAGGGATAAGAATATTTTCTTTGAGGAAATGGAATCTGACCTTAATAAGCTTGATAAGATCATCGATGATCTGGAACCTGAACTGAGACTTCCTGTTCTGATCAAAAATACATCAAACAAAATGCGAAAGTAATTGCTTTCAACGTGGATCCCAACTTCAATGATGCGATCGACGGGTTGATGTATATCCGTATCAGTGATCTTCCGGAAAACACGATCAAACCGGTATTGGAAGAAATGAGTGACCAGATCAGAAAGGAACAGGAAAATAATCCGTCTGATAATCAATAGTTTTTTTGGTTTCAATAAAAAAGCATGATGAATACTTGCTTTGTATACCAAAACTTACTACTTTTGCAACACTTTAAAACAACGAAGTAAGTCAAACAACAATATAATGGTTTCTTAGCTCAGTTGGTAGAGCAATGGATTGAAAATCCATGTGTCCCTGGTTCGATTCCTGGAGAAACCACTTGAAGACCTCTGATTTTTCAGAGGTTTTTTTGTTTTTAACACGCAGACTTCTCTTTTTATACTGATGCAATATTTTTCTCACGCAAAGTTTTCTAGGATCAAGCGCAAAAGTTGTGGACTAAGCAAAAAGTTTGGTTAGTCTAAAGAGGAAAAATGTTCTGTCTTTCACTCCTCTGAGTTGCATTCTGAAGTTTTTAATTTTAGCATTGAAAGATTCTGCGGAAGCATTAGTGCTTCTTTTATCAAAAAAGCTAAGATCTCCTTGTAATGATTCATTATTGTTTTTCTTAGGATAGAAAATGATTTAAAATCAGCTTCCTCCACCTTTCTGAACCAATGAGCCAGCTTAGTCATCGCTACAGACTTTTGAATATTCTGATTATATATTTTTCTAAGGTCATCCGTTAACTGATAAGCCTTTTCAAATCAGGATATTCTGTAAAAAGAATATGAGCTCTATGTTTTTGAGAGATCGTCCATTTTTCACGACTTTTATAAAGTAAATATCTACTTCTTGCTAAAAGTTGTTTCCGGCTGTCTCCGTTCTCAAAACTCTGTATATCCTGGTTTCCTTCTGAAGGAGCTCCAATAGCATTATTTTCCCTGTCAATAGCTTCCCAACGGTGTTTGATCCTAAGTTCCTGAAGGGCTTCTATAGCTAATTTCTGAACATGAAAACGATCTATTACCTGCAAAGCATCAGGAAAGCACCGTTTGGCAATAAGCTTCATTGAACCTGCCATATCAAGAGTAATTTCTTTTACCTTCAGACGAAGCCTTCTATTTATTTTTAAAAGATGCTCTACAACCCTATCACTCCTGGTACCTTTAACAATGGCTACAATACTACCTTTTCTGCCTTTTGCTATTTTCGAAGTAAGAACAGTGTAAAGCTCACCATCTGATAAGGAAACTTCATCAATTGATAGTTGCTCTGAGATATTTTCAGGAAAAATAAGCCAATATTCAGCATGGTTTTTTTGTTGCCAGGATTCAAACCGGCTAAGACTGTTTTTGTATTGTCTCTGAAACTTTTTCCCGTTAAGTCCATAAAGCTCTGCAATAGCTTTGCAGGAGAATGCTTTAGTATCGACTAATTTTTTTTTAAGAACATCGCAAAATCCTCAGTCATACGAGTTCCTTTTGCGATCAGACTCCAGTTTCTTTGAAGTACTTCTCCTGTGGTTTTATCAAGCCATCTTCTCCTTTTTATATGGAGTAAAACCTGCTTTCCTCTTAAGGGAAAATCTTCAACCAGAATCGAAGAATGAAAACCATTAGACAAATAGGGGCGATGAGAAAATTCTTGGGGATAATATTTTTCTCCTCAAATTCGATATGAAGGACTCCTTAATATCTTCTGCTTTTAGGATATCAAAATGCTCTACTAAAAAATCAGGAAGTAACAGCTTTACTAATTCATCAGGAATATACATCCTCCAAATTTAGAAACTTAACACTACATCCACAACTTTTGGGACTGATCCGTTTTCTATTCTTTATGTTGTATTTTTAAAAATCTTTAGCCCTGTTAATCTTATATTTAGGAATAAAAGCGGATCTAAAGTAAAAAACATGTTTAAGAATTGAAAAAAATGTACTACTTTTGCATCACTTTAAATCAACGAAGTAAGTCAAACAACAATATAATGGTTTCTTAGCTCAGTTGGTAGAGCAATGGATTGAAAATCCATGTGTCCCTGGTTCGATTCCTGGAGAAACCACTTGAAGCCTCTGATTAGTCAGAGGTTTTTTTGTTTTTAGCACGTAGACTTTTCTTTTTATACTGATGCGATATTTTTCTAACGTCAGTTTTTTATTCTTTATATTATATTTTTAAGGGAGCAAAGAATAAGACTTTCCCGCTAAAGAAGTTTTATATTCATTATTTCTCGTTCAGCAGTTTTAAATCAGCTGAAAGGTTCGCTTTTTTATATTCCTCTTCTTCAGGATATTCTTCTCTGTCCTGAAACATATATTCTTTTCCTTTTTGTCAATAAGACTAATCTGTATCTTATCTTTTTTCTTACTGCTCTGAAAGTATAAGTGTTTGACCAAACATCAGCAGAAAGCCCCTGATCGAGTATAACATCCTTTATGTACTGAAGCTTTCCGTTATCAAACTCATATACAAAGAATGCAGCATACTCTTCTGTAAAGCTTGGAAATAATAATATCCCCGAAGAAATCATTTCATTATAAAGCAGATAACTTCCCTCTTCTGCAATTTCATAGGAACTGTCATAATAAAAGTTGGTATTACAAAACTGCCAGTCCTGAATAATCCGCCCATTAACAGCATACTGTATATAAGCTCTTTCCTGAATATATCTGATCCTGAACTCATGATCTTTAAACCGTACATCAAGACTTTGCACAGGCCCTTCTCCATAGTTCCTTATTTTTTTACATCCCGGATTTCTGTATACACTGTTGTTTCTTCCTTTTTATAGTTGTAACAGGTTTAGTACTTACGGTATCTTTCCTTATGATATTTCTGTTTTTCTTATCAGAAGTATCTGTCTTCTGTTCTTTTTACAAGAACATACAGTAACAATCATCAGCATGATAAGTGAAAATTTCATAGGATTTGCTTTTTTCATCATATTTTATTTTAATGTTTCAGTGTTTTCTATGACAGATGCTGTGTATCATTTAAGATCTTTCCGTAAAAACCGATAGGTTGCGATTCCCGGTGGAGACTGTTTACAATAAAAGAAGATTTCATATTTATAGAAATTCGGATGCCAATCAAGGGTATTGATTTCTTTTGCTATTGCCAAGGCTCCGGACTTCATCTCTTCTTCACTTTTACCACAGTCTATTTTTGAAAGGTAAAGTGTATAGATCAAAGTATCTTTAGGGGCCAAAAGCTGATGTTCCGTTTCCGGAGACCTTTCAATTTTCTCTAAATGATAGTCTTTTTTAACCGGGCAAACAGTACTTTTTCTTTAGGTAAACTTTCTATCCGCTTTGGCGAAGAGAAATATGTCAGGAAGAATACAGCAAGAAAACCTGCCCCGAAATATAATACGACTCCAATTCCGGTAATAATCAATATTCTTTTGAGCATTTTTTCATAGTTAATGTATCTTTTAAATCAATAATTCTGTAGCAGCCAAAACCATCCTCCTTTTATTGATTCCGATAAATATAAAAGGAATTCTTCTGTCAAAAGGATCATTGCGGTATAAATCTTAAAAAGTGTAGTATTTCTACGATCAGATGTCCGGTGAAAAACCCATAAGGTGAAATCTCAGTGAATAATAATATAAAAACAAAGATCACAAATCACTAATGATCAGCCATTTGAATTAAAAAACTATTGACAGTAGCGAATTTTCTAAAAAACATCACGAAAAAACTTGCGTGATATCACAAAATGTACTACTTTTGCATCACTTTAAAACAACGAAGTAATAAACAACAATATAATGGTTTCTTAGCTCAGTTGGTAGAGCAATGGATTGAAAATCCATGTGTCCCTGGTTCGATTCCTGGAGAAACCACTTGAAGACCTCTGATTTTTCAGAGGTTTTTTTGTTTTTAACACACAGACTTCTCTTTTTAGACTGATGCGATATTTTTAGCACGCAAAGTTTTCTATTCTTTATGTTATATTTTTAAGGGAGCAAAGAGTGTGGTTTTGTCGCTGAAGAAGCTTTTTAGCTATAAATCAAAATGAAACTGATTGGTCATACTCTGTTGTTGGAGAAATTGAAATTTCTTGAGATCTGGTTTATTGATTTAATATTGTTTTCCATTGTTGCAGAACATCTATAAACTCATCTACCGACATCTTAATAATAGGTTCATTCGGGAGCAAAGAATTTTCCAAATAAAAAGTTTTGGTATCAACATCAATATAACCACCAAGATCTTCAAATTTGAAAAATGTAAACCAGTTACCTGTTACATTAAATTCGCTAAGCGATTGCCAGTCCCAATAACCGCCTTCTTTTTCTATAAATGCCCCTCTAATCTCCATATTTTCCCAATTTTTATTGAGGTAAACGAGTTCTACTAAAAATGGGGTTACTGCCGCCGGAGTTTTAAAATCGTTATTCAATAGGTTTTCCAAATTGGCGTAGTATGGTTATTGAAACTTATTTTATGATTGATCATGAAAAAATCAGTTAATTTCATATCGTTTGATCATTTTCTATTTATATTCATTTCGTAATGAGTAGAAGGCCGGATTTCGGCACATTCTGACAGAAAAACTAATCTTTAATGATCTTTCTCAATGTCTGAATTTCTTCCATAGTCAGAGGGCTCACATTATAATCGTAATCACCCCGGCAGATTTCTTTTAATTCAATTCTGGGTTTGTAAAATTCTAATAAGTCCATCTTTATATCATCAGTAATTTACAATGTGTAATAGTCGAGCAGATTTCCCTCATCATCGTATTTATAGACTTCCTGAGTGGTAGGTCCAACCGAATAGCATGAATAAATAAGAATTCCGGCTTCATTATACTCATTTTCCCAACCGATATGACTTCCTGAATTATATTCTACTTCTGCTTTAACCACTCCGTCCGGATATTTTGTAAATATAACATAGCCGGTGTAAAGCTCACCATTATGCATCGCCAGACAGCTCCCATCATAATCGTAATCACCCCAGCAGACATCTTTCAGTTCAATTCTGGGTTTGTGAAATTCTTTTAAGTTCATCTTTATCTCATCAGTAATTTACAATGTGTAATAGTCGAGTAGATTTCCCTCATCATCGTAATTATAGACTTCCTGAGTGGTTGGTCCCACCGAATAGCATGAATAAATAAGAATTCCGGCTTCATTATACTCATTTTTCCATCCGATATGACTTCCGGAATTGTATTCCATTTCTGCATCAATGTTTCCATTCGAGAATTTATCCAATATCACATATCCTGTATACAAACGTCCGTTATACAAAACAAGACTGCTGCCGTCATGGTCATAATCGCCCCATTCAATATCTTCGAAATCTACTCTTTTTTCTCCGGTTCTTTTAGGTTCATAGTATTTAAAATTGTGCTGAAAGTTTATTAAAACGGATTATAGCCCTGTTTCCGGAGATTAATCCTATGGTTTATAAATTCTGATAATGTATGACCTGACAGGTTCGAAATAAAAGGTATATTATAATCTTCACAAAACAGGTACGCTTGGCGCACTATAGGATCATCAGTCTCATCAAGATAAACAAATAAAAAGATTCTTCATATGCCCAGCACTCAATTACATAGAAGGGACGATTAATCGCTTTATTATTCTCCTGCATCCATTCTCTCGGATTCTCCTGAAGTTCATTAATATCAAGAATATTATGGCTCAGCACATGACATCTTTTTCCCGCCAGAAATAATAGCTCCTTACTGCTTCAGGAAATGGTTTGCCATTATTATAGATCTCTTCATGATTTTGAACTTCGGAAAAAGACATAGGTTCTATTCTTCCTTCGTATTCTTTATTTCCCGGATTTATTGCCGGATTATCCTTCAAATAGGTTAATATCTTAATTTCCATCATTTCTTTTTCTTACATGCTGATGAGTTATTTTTCAAATTCTCATGTTCCGTTTTCTTTCTTTAATCGTAGTCCTACAATTTCGAATCTTGCCTGTTCTTTAGGGAGATCAACCTGAAGGTAGGCCTTTTTTACTTTTATCAAACAAAACTCTATGAAATGTATACTGTCCTGCGTAATTCTCATCACAGACCGCTTTCTTCACTCTTTTTACATTCCAGGGATATTCTACCCTTCTGTTTTTTTGTAACGGTAAAAGTTTTATAAATATATTGAATTCTAAAAGCAGACCTATAAGCTCAATTTCAAAGAGGAGAATAATAGTAATTGATATGCATATCATAATCTTCATGCTCCCAATTTCCTGAAGCATCCGGATTAAAGCATCTAAGATCCGGATTAAGTCCGCTGTTGGAAAAGGTTTGTTATAAAATAGTTTAAAATGATCGTCCATTGTTGGGATAGCTTGTAATTCCGCTAAAGAGATATACTCCCCTTTATGATGAATCCTGTCTTTTACAATTTGAAGAATCTGAACCATAGTCTGCTCCTCTGAGAAATTTGATATATATTCGTCCCAGAGAAATGCAAACCAACCTCCCATTTGACCATTGATTACCATCAGATGATAGTTTGTAAGAATTCTTTTCTGAATGAAAATATACTGGTCTTTTTAAGCTCCTCATGAATATAATAAAGAGCTAACTCCATAAAAATATCTGATGTTATAAACCCTTTACCTTTATAGTCCATATTTTCTGTTGCCATCTTTGAGCTGTTTGATTGTATTGATTGATGTTATAGTCTGTAATTAATATCCAGGTAAAGATTGGTTGAAGTCCAGCTTCCATTGAGCATTTGTATAAGTGCATCCATAATCTTAATGAGTTCAGATGTTGGAAACGGGTTTCTGCTATATAATATTTCAAAACCCTGATCATCAGTAGGAATAGCCTTTAACTCCGCTAAGCTGATCATATCTCCTTTATTTATAAGTGAAGTTTTTACGTTTTGCAGTACCAGAATCATTGTCTGTTCATCAGCGGTTCCCTCCAGTTCTTCATCCCATAACAATACCAAAAATCCTTTGTCATACCCCTTAATACTAGAATCCAAAGTATCAAGCAGCTCTGTTTTGTTGACAAACGTATACTGTGATTTCTTTAATTCTTCAAAAATATAATAAATTGCCAACTGCATAAATGATTCACTGATATAGAATCCTTTTTTATCCTTATAATCTATAAATGTTGTTGCCATATTTTATATCATTTATTATCAGGCTCTTTTTCAGTTACTTTTACATTAGTGATATTTTTCCGTTATAAACGAAATTTCTCCAAATTATTACAATTTCTTTGAAATCTGCTGTAGGCAAAATAAAATCAGCTGTAATGCCCGGATCTGAATCATACTTAGCAGAATCACGATAAATTTCAGTGGTGGTGTGTGTGATTTTGATAAGCTGCAATCCTTCTGTGGTATATAGTATTTCTCCAGGTGAGGGTGATTCCATTATACTATTAATCGCTCCTAATAAGTTATCGCAATTAAGAATATTTCTAAAATCCGTAATAACTGAATCTAAAGAATAATTTATGGAACGCATGAATTTAAAATCCCGATCATGTATTTTTTTAACTCCAAAACTTATTTTATAATCTGTTGTAATACTCATCCTGTTATTTTTAATGTCTTAATTTATTTAAAATATCAATCCCTATAGAAGCTGGTTCTGCCCTCTTCACCCTCACCATTAACCACAAAATTCTTCCATGCTTCAACGATTTCTTTGAGGTCTGCTGTAGGCAAAGTATAATCTGCATTTACTTCAGGATTTATTTCAGGATTTGTATCATACTTTTCTACATCGATATAAATACTCGTCATGAAATGAGTGATTATTATAAGCTCTAACCCTTGAGTAGGAAAAAATATTCTCCTGATTGAGGATTACGAAGCTGTGCATTTATAATTTCTAACAATATATCACATTCTTCTATACGTCTAAATTCGAAAAATACTCCATCTAATGCAGGGCTTATTGACTGCATCAATTTATAATCTGAATTATGAATTGTTTTTATAACAAAGCTCACTTTATAATCTTCTAAGACACTCATTCTATTATTTTTTACGCATTAACTTACTTCTATCTAAAGACTTTCAAAATCCAGAGGAGGAGTTTGAAGAAAATCTTTCCATAGCAATAAAACGGCTTTATAATCACTCAATGAAATTTCCTGAATAAAATGATCTTTTTCATCTAAAAAACGGGCAGTTGTATCGGTATATCTTACGGTTAGTTTATCCAGATAGATTTCCAAACAATATTCCGGATCATATCCTCCTTGTGATCCTATAAAATCAACATCTCCTGCAATTTCATCAATATCTGAAACAGATTTAAAATGGTTTAAAAATATCCCCAAAAATCATCACTCACATGATGATCTGCTATCTTAACATTGCATTTTTGATCAGAATTAAATGCTATAACTTTATTTGTAAAGCTAATATTATAATCATCCAGTATACTCATTATTTTCATTTAGGTCTAAAACTGAAATATCATTTTTCAGATAGGTAGGTATGTATTTTGTTTCCCGTTCCGGCAAGCTAATCAAAATAAGTCCAGTCAAGCTCCATCTGATAGTCTTTATGATCCCAGATTCTTTCCAGCATCTGAATAAGAGCATTCATTACACGGATCAGTTCTGCTGTGGGAAATGGTTTCTTATCCAGAATGTATTTAAAAGCGAGATCTTCAGTCGGAATCTTCATTAATTCTTCTACAGAAATAAGGTTTCCTTTTTCTGTAATCCTGTTTTCACATCATTCAGCAGCTGTATCATTAGCTGTTCATCAGCCGGAGATTCGATACTATCAAATAATCCCAAAGACATATAGCCCCGGCTGTATCCGTTGATATGAAATTTCAAGTCCATCACAAGGTCTTCCTTATCAGGAGAGAACATTCCGGTTTCTCAGCCTCTTCCAAAATATAATACAATACCAGCTGCATCATTGACTCTGATATCCAGAATCCTTTATCTTTTTCGTATTCTACCAGCGTTTTTCCCATGGTCTATAGAGATGTTATTGTGACTTACAATGATTTGAAAAATGTCTCTACGGCAACAGATCAGCGTTTTGATAGTAAGGATTCTCTGATAAAAAGCCGGGAAAGAAAAACTCAATTTCGCAATACTCTATTGAATAGTCATTTTCTGCGACAAACGGTGGTTCTGAGCCCCGCATTGAAGATAAATGACCATCCGGCTTATATATGAATTCAAATTTCTCTTGTTTTGACAGTGGATCATAATAGTATTTTCTGGTACCACTATGAGACCTCACATCTACAATTTCATCTTCTCTTTCAAAGATAGGCAATCCATCTTCGTTCCGTAACAAAGTGATCTGAAAATCTTCATACGCACCCGTTGACAATAAAAACCTTTGGATTTCCTTTCTGTAAACACCAATCTGCTCTATGATACGTATTTCAAACCAATCCAGATCCGGATAGTGGTTCACAAGCTCTGAAAGAATCAGCTGTTCATTATCATCAGCCTTCAGATAATGAATAACACTGATCAGGATATTATTTTTATATTCTTCTTTTCTGAAAACTTCGGCATTGACTGTAAAAACCTTGTGAAAATGCAGATTTATTGCTGCTTCATCAGAAGTAATAGCTTTTTCAAATTCATTCTCAAATGTTATATCTGCTGTCATTGTATATCATCTATTAAAAAGGAAATAACCTGAAATAATGGCCAAGTCTGATGGTTTCAATCTGATCAGATCTCATTGGCCTTCCTCTTCTTTTTCCGTCCAAAATAGAGATTATAGTTCTTCCGGCAAAATAAAATCAGCTGTTCAGCCAGCTCAGACATTCTGCGATCTGAACTTTACTGATGAAAACCTCAGCATTCACCTCCGGTTCCGGGGAAAGTTTCAACTCTACTTTCTGGCTTGTGTGCTTGATAATATCCGTAACAGCTTCTTTATTGATGATAAACTTACGGTTTATCTTGAAGAAAACCTGTGGGTTTAATTTTTGAATAATATCTTTGATGGTATCATCGTAAATATAGGTCTGATGGTCTTTTGTTGTTAAGAAAAGATATTTCCCGGATGCAAAGAAATATGCGACATGATGTTCGTCTATTGATTTCAGCTTTTTCCTTCTCTTACCATAAAGCGTTTCATCATATCAGAATCTCCGGTTTGTAAACTGGAAATAGACTTCAGTGTCGGTTCCGGATCAAAATTATTCCTGATGGAGATAAACTTCTGTAAGGCCTTGTGAAGGTCTTCTTCTTCGAAAGGTTTCAGAAGATAGTCTATGGTAAAATGCCGGAAAACCCTCATCGCATACTCATCGAATGCTGTGATGAAAATAATCGGGGTGAAAAGTTCCACGTGCTCAAAAATCTCAAGGCTCATCCTGTCTCCGAGATGGATATCCATAAAGATAAGATCTGCAGAATGAGTCTGAAAGAAATCAATTGCCTGTTTTTTTGAGCGAAGAACCACTGTTTCAGTAACAGGAATGATGGTCTGCTTATCCAAAAGACCTTTCAGATAATTAACAGCCAGCAATTCATCTTCTATAATGGCAATTTTCATAACAGGTACAAAAGTACAAAAAAACCGCTAGAACGGTTAAGCTCCAGCGGTTTCAAGGGTTGTTAATATGAAATATTATAAATTAGGATTGTTCTTCTTTGCACTCATCGGATATTCTATGGTATATCTCGGGTCATTCTGCTGAAGAATATATTCTTTACCACTTATGGTATGTACTATTTTTTTCTGGCTGGTTCTTCTGAGATCAAACCATCTGTGCCCTTCCAGTGCAAATTCTCTGAATCTCTCATCCATTATGTAATTCGTGAAATCTGCGGCATTCATTGCATTCACCTGGCTCTGAACAGAAGTATAACCATTTGCAGTATATCTGTTTTTAAGAACGGTAAGTAATGTTTCTTTAGCTTCATCAAGCCTGTTAAGCTTTAATAATGCTTCAGATTTTATAAAATACAATTCCGCAGTTCTGAAGGATACTCTGAAATTTGTGCTTCCCCTTTGATCAATTTATACAGGTTATTTTTCTTCTCGAAATACATTACGAATCTTTTATCCGAAGTATTATCATATTTTGAAATCAGTTCAGGAGAGATGATACCCAAATTCTGCACATTCATATCTGCCGGGTTATCCAAAGCCATAATAGACTCTACAGAAGTATAATGATTAGGTGCTACATTGGCTGTATTTAGATTGCTTAAAGTACTTTTTATTGCCAACGCCTGATCAGAATAAGTTCTCGCAGCATCCCAATCTCCCTGGTAAAGTGCTATTCTGGCCTGGAAAGCTTTTATGGCAACTTTGGAGAATCTGTAGTTAACACCGGATACCTGTTGTTCTTGCACCATCAGTTCTTCTGCTTTTTTCACATCCGCATGTACCTGATTATATACCTCCTGTACTGAGGATGGCTTCAACACTTCTTCAAGATCTGTTTCAAGATTAATTGGCACCCCTCTGTCTGAGGCAGCGGTAGCACTATTGAAATGTTTACCATACAAATTCACCATATCAAAGTATAAGTAAGCCCTTAATGCATAAGCTTCCGCCAGAATCTGCTGTTTTTCGGGAGAATTACCCATCGTCTTACTCCTTCATTGATGATCTGATTCAGGTAAAAAGCCGTCATGTAAAAATTCACCCATGGATATTCTGCGGTCCCGGAATCATAATTACTGTCTTTCCACATTGCAAGTTCCCGGTAAACATTAAATTCGGTCAAATTTTCATTAAGATAAACCTCATCTGTACGAAATGCTGTCAAAGATTTATGGGTTGGATATTTCGAATAAGCTGATGTAAGAACTTTCCTGTAATCTTCTACGGTAACCGGGATTACTTTTCCTTCAGGCTGTATATCTAGAAAACGGTCACAGCTTACGCTGGTAAAGCTGATTACCGCTAATGCAATGAATAGAGTTATTTTTTCATTTTTTCAAGTTTTAAAAAGAAACATTAAAGCCAATTGTAACTGACTTGGCGATAGGCTGGGCATAAATATTACCATACGTTTCCGGATCAAAATATCCTTTGTGCCCGTTGCTGAATACAAACAGGTTACGACCTTCAACACTCAGTCTCAGACTGCTATTCCCATCGGGCTGGTAAATTCTTTAGGAAGTGTATATCCTAAACGGATACTGCTGATCCTCAGGTAGCTGATCTCTTTAGCCCATACATCAAGCAAACCATAAGCATTAGAAGGGTTATCTCTCAACCATTTATTCCCCATCCATCCCGGGTTGCTTTCCATTTCAGAGCCTGTAATTGCAGGCAATGAACCTCCTGCTTCATAAATATCTCTGGTATAGTTTCTACCTCTGTCTATTTCCATTCCCCTGTAAGAAGGAGATCGCATTACGGTTTGTTTAAAACTGAAGGCAGCAGAAACAGTAAGGTCGAAATTATGTACTTTAAATGTGTTGATAATTCCTCCTGTAAATTTAGGATCTCTATCTCCTACGTAAGTGAAAAGGTTTCTCATCTCTTCGCTTGAAAGTCTTGATCCTACAAGCTGCCCGGGAAGAAACTCTTCATATACATCATACAGCTTGAAGAAATCCTCGATCTTCATTTTTTCATTTCCTTCCAGAACATCGGGTTTCCGTTTTCATCTACTCCTGCTGTTTTCAAAGCAAAAACTGCGTTTACAGGAAGTCCTTCTCTTGAAGGAATCAATGAGTTTTCACGCGGCTGCTCTGTAAGAACTTTACTCTTGTTATGAGCAAAATTAATAGTGGTAGACCATTTGAAGTTTTCCTTATCAATGTTTCTGGTAGATATGGCCAATTCAAAACCTTTGTTGGTTAAACTTCCCCAGTTCATCATCGTATAATTGAACCCTGTTTCAAGAGGGGTTTCTCTCATACTGATCATATCAGTTCCCTTTCTGCTGTATATATCAGCAGTAAGATTGATACGGTTTTTGAACAATCCCAGATCAACCCCAAAGTTCACATTGGTTGTTTTTTCCCAACGGAGTTTATCATTAGGAGGACTCATCACATTGATTATTTCTTCTTTCGTTCCCGGAAGAATAATGACTTCAGAATATTCCCCGATAAAGAATGGTGATGTATTACGGTCTATATTCCCCTGCAAACCATAAGAAGCTCTCAGCCTAAGATTAGACACAGCAGGAACTGCCTGCATAAAGTTTTCCTTGCTCACCAACCATGACCCGGAAGCTGCCCAGATCGGCAGATATTTATATTTTTGTTTACTCCAAATAAATTGGTACCGTCGTATCTTACACTTCCAAAAAGGTATATTTCTGATCATAGGTATAAGAAGCTGTAGCAAACATGGAAGCATAAGCATTCTCTACAGGAGGCATTTCTCTGTACGTTTCATACTTTTTATCTCCCGCAAATTCTGTGGTAGGGAATGAAATAGGCGCACCTGTTTTGGTAAATCCATTATAACCGAATGCTCTGGTTACGGTAGTATTATCTAACGTTTTACGGATTTCAGTTCCGGCCATCACATCAATCTCATGTACTGAATTGATTTTGGTGCTGTATGCTCCTGTAATTTCCAGTTATATTGGAAAAAATCATTATCCCAATTCTGCTTTATCCCTCCTGCGGCAGGAAATAACGGTACGCACCATCTTTATAATAGCGGGTACCTTCCCTCATCTTCCGGGTAAAATAGGTATTTTCAGCAGCAAATTTCTCCGTTTTATTGATATCGTACTGAAGTCCCAACTGGGATGTGAATCTCAAACTTTTAGACGCTTTATATTCTAAATCCAGGATAGCCTTTAATGAATGATTCTTCAGCGTATAATCTGTATTTTCTCTTTCTTCAAGGAAATTAAAAGGAACGTACTGATCTGCATAGCCATCTATATCACGGTCATATCTGTAGCTTCCATCCGGATTGTAAGGCGTAAGATAAGGATTTGCATTTCTTGAATAGTTAATGGGACTCGCCGCCGCATCAGCATCCGTCATAAAAGATGAACGTTCACTTTGTGTACCGAAAACAGAGATTCCCGCATTCAGCTTATCGCTTAATTTATAATTGTTCTTTAAAGTCAGGTTATAACGCTTAAAACCTGTACCGATTGTTGTTCCTTCTTCATCAAAATACCCCAGTGAGAAATAATAATCTGAACGGTCACTTCCTCCGGAAACACTCAATCCGTATTGTTTGTTGATTGCATTTCTATACAACAGTTTCCCCAGTCTGTATTGCTGTTTTTCAGAGCATCAATCTGTTGACGTGTCATAGGATCCAATGCGTCCCAACCTGCATTTCTGAAAGCATCAAGCTGATTGTTTTTCGTCAATATTCTCATGACTTCTCCTTTATCGGCACGATAGGTAAGATCGGTACGTTTTGCAAGCATCAACTCGAAATCAACTTTCTCAGATGCGTTCAAAAGGTTCAGCTTATCAAAATCAGGACGGGATGTAATAAAGGTGTCTGCAGAAAAATTCACTTTCATGGTTCCTTTTTACCTTTCTTCGTGGTAATTGAAATAACCCCGTTGGCCGCTCTGGCACCATAGATAGCTGTTGCAGCGGCATCTTTCAGAATGGTAATATCTTCAATATCATTAGGGTTCAGCCCTGCGATAGAAAAGTTCTGAAGCTGGTCAATATTGTCTTTATCACTGAAATTCGAACATCATTTCCTTCCAGCGGAAGACCGTCAATCACCCATAACGGATCCTGAGGTCCGGATAAAGACGCTGTTCCACGGATTCTGATTTTTGCGGCACCTCCCGGTGATCCTGTTTCAGGCGTAACCACTACCCCTGCAATCTGCCCGGATAACATCTGGTCTACACTGGCAACCCCGGACTGATTGATGGCATCCATCTTCACCGTAGAAACGGCTGAAGTCTGTTTACGTTTTTCAATCTTCTGGTATCCGGTGATGATCACCTCCTGGATTTTATTTTTATCTGAAATCTCAGGAGTCAGTCTTATGGTATATTGAGTTTTCCTTCAGTAATCTGAATAAGCCTGGATTCATAGCCCGGATAGCTCACCAATACAGACTTTGTATCTGCCGGAATTTCCAGGATGAATTTTCCGTCTTTATCGGTTACCGTACCTACCGATACACTTTCAATGATCCCGGTAAGGTCGGTTTTGGTAGAAACAGACTGTGTTTCTATTTTTATAGATGCACCGGCAATGCTGCCGGAAGTATTTCCGTCTTCTATTTTCCCGGTGATGGTTTTCTTTTGCTGGGCTAGTGCAATATTAGCAGCCAAAAGAGGTAAAAGGATTAGAGTTTTTTCATAGCTGTTTATTTGTTTAAAGCCTCTTCAATACGAATAATTAAATCTGTGTAATGTGCTCTTGAAGCATCATCGCCCTTATATCGGGTTCTGTTCAGCAGGTCTAGTACTTTCTGAAGTTCTGCTCTCTTGTAGGTAGTTACTTCCAGATACTCTTTTCATGGATGAATAATTGATATTCCTGATGTTCTTTTCTTCACCATGGAAGTTGCAGATCATCGGTATATTCAATGTGTTGTCTACTTTCAATCCCTTCACTGCTGTTTTTTCAAATAATTTATTGACAGAAACGATAAGGGCATCCACATAATTCTTCTGCGTCATCCTTTCAAGAATAGTGAGCGTGCCTTTCTTATTGAAAATTGAGTTCCTTACCTGATCAAATAAATTCTCTACCGTATAGATTTCTTCTTTTGAACCTGACATTTCGTGCTTCAACTCGTTTTCAAGCAATCTGAGAAGCCTGTCATCCATCAACAGAGCGTAGATATTTGCATACTGCATTCCTCTTGCTAAAGTGTACGGAGTCTGCTCAAACGGCCCCATCGGTGAGTTTTTAACAGCGTAAGTTTTTTCTGCAATAGGGTTAAAGAATAACCATTCCGGAAGGTTGATGGCATTTTTCACAAGGTAATCAACAGCCCTTTTCTGAGTCTCAGCCGGTACTGCTTCATATGCTTTTTCTTGCTTCCAAAATTGGTATTGTTCAGATAAATTCCACCCACATTGGCCATCACATGCCCTGTATACAAATCCCACTGTCCGATGACACCAAAATACAACTTACCCGCATCCGTATAGCTTTTCCCGTCTTCATAAGTCCATTGTAACAGGTTATTGATAACGATTTTCAGATTTTTCAATCCATATTCGCTGGCTTTCATGGCATCATCACCCAGATCTTCTGACTGTGAACGGGGATCAATGGTTTCCAGATAACTTTGCTGCTCACCATAGAAATACAAAGGGTCATCCTGATGTTTCTCAATTAAATTTCTAAGTGCTTTTTCTCAGAAAACTCATCCGGATACCAACGGTAGCCCCACTCTATCGCATATTTATCATAAATTCCTATTTTTGGAGTGATGGCAGTAACTCCATCTTCCGGCTGTGCCACATAGTTGTAACGGGCATAATCCATGATAGAAGGAGCAGTTCCCCCATTTTATCGGTAAATTCTTTTGACCGGAGTGATTCTACAGGAAATGCAAAAGAAGATCCCATATTATGCTTCAGCCCGAAGGTGTGCCCTACCTCATGGGATGAAACGAATCTGATTGCCTCACCCATATATTCATCACTGAATTTGTTTCCTCTCGCTTTAGGATCTATAGGGCCAATCTGAATTCTCATCCACTCCTGAAGAGAAGTCATTACATTGTGCCACCAGATAATATCCGCCTCAATGATCTCACCACTTCTCGGGTCTACCACAGAAGGTCCCATTGCATTTGACTTTGGGGAAGCGGCATACGTGATCACTGAATATCTTACATCATCAATATCGAAGTCTTCATCTTTTTCATCGGGCATTTTAGCAATAACGGCATTTTTAAAACCTGCCTGTTCAAATGCAGCCTGCCAGTCATAAACTCCAGCTATGATTTTTTCTCGCCATTGTTTTGGGGTTGCAGGATCTATATAATAAACGATCGGTTTTTTCGGTTCTACCAGCTCACCTCTCAGGTATTTTTCTTTGTCTTCGTCTTTAGGCTCCAGGTTCCATCGGGTAATGAAGAATTTTTCATCCATTTTCTGCTGGCGGTCATTGAACGCCCAATGTTTTTCATTGAAAAAGCCGACTCTCTGATCAGAAATCCTTGGCTTCATAGGCGTTTTGGAAAGCAGTACGATATTAGTGGTTACTCCCAATGTTACCGGAAGATCTACCCCTCCTTCGTTCACAGAAGTGGTCAGCTGGGATTTCACAACAAGATTCTGAGGAAACGTCTTCACACCTTCGATGTACGAAAGGCTTGACTTCACAGATCCTCCAAGTCCTACATTCGCAAGAACATCATTAAAGCTTTTTGATTACCGTCAAAAACTTTGTTCACTTTAATGGCTACTGCGGTAGAATCATTGTTTTGAGCTTCAATATCAAAAACTTCAATCACAGATTCTGAAAAGTTGTCTTTTACAGATTTTGTAATCGCATCATTTTTAGGCGATGATACTTTGACGTCTGAGGTTTTAACCCAAATCTTTTTGGCCACATTGTCACGGTGAAAAGAAATGATCTTATTTTCATAATTCATCCCTTTATTCAATCCCGCCTCATTCACCTGCATCGGTACCTGAGACAGCTTATTGACTACCAGAAAGACGACGGTTCATCAAACTGTCCGGAATCTCAAAATAAACATCTGTTTTTACCTGGATCGTATTGAAAAGCCCCTTTTATAGGTTCCTTTTTTGATCAGGTCTTCAATTTTTTTGGTCTTCTTTGATGATGAAACCTCAGTCTTATCAGTTTTGTCTTTATTGACCTTTACCGTATCTTTTTTCTGAGCCATTGCCATTGGTGAAGCTATAGCCAGTCCCAGATACAGCGCAAATCTGTAATTCTTCATTAAAATAGTCCGATTCATTCCAAATAGTAAATATCTTAGTTTCAGCCGGCAAAGCTATAGGTAAAGAAATAATAAGGGGTATTGTTAGGGAGTGAGCGGTTGGTTTTCGGGAGTGAATGGATTTTTATTTTCACTTCAATAATGGTAAAAAACATACAAAATATTCACCATCTACAGATATATTAAGAGAATTAATCCTAAAATATTCATAAATTTGATTCAAATAGTCAATTCCGAACTTTTCTCCCTGTACCGGCTCAGTCTTGGGCTGCCAGGTATTCTTTACCGTAATCCCGTCTTCATCTACGATAATGATGATTTCCAAAGGCTGATCAATGGTTGCAATATTATGCTTGATTGCATTCTCCGTGACAATCTGAAGGGATAGATAAGGAATCTTTTTTCTAAACTTTCTTCATGATTGATGATCAGTTCAAAACTCAGTTCTTCATCAAATCTGCTTTTCAAAAGCTCCATATATTTACGGATAAAACTAATCTCCTGTGAAACCGGAACAATATTCTCTTTCGGAGGTACGATCAGGTAGCGGTAGATCTTGGAAAGATTCATGGTAAACTTCTGAGCATTCTCCTTATTGATCCCGATCAGCATGTATAGTGAGTTCAGTGAGTTGAAAAGAAAATGGGGATTGATGTTATTTTTAAGCTGCTGAAGCTGATTAATTACTTCTGCCTTGTGCATTTTCTCATTCTCTATCAGCAGCAGATTCTTTTCAGATTGTATTTTTCTTCTCTTTATAGGCAATATTGGCTGATCTCTGAAAAAGAATAAATACTGTTACAATAAGAAAAAGGGCCGCCAGGAAAATAAAGATAGTATAGGTTCTTACCTTATATACATTTTCATCAATAATAAAGTTGACATGATTTACAACAGTGTAGCCTTCAAAGTTATCTGTTTTCAGCGGTTTTATAAACCGGGTCACTTCAACTCCTAAATATTCGGAAATTGCGGTTCCCTGTGTAAAACCTGTCTGCGACTTGCTGCACAGGGTATCTTTAGGTTTGATATCTGTAAACTCCGTAATGTTTTTTCCCAGATATTTTTTTTCAGGATGGGTAATGCAAATTCCTTCTTTAGTAAAGACATAAGCATAGGTATTCGAGTTTTTATCTACATTGATGAAATATTGGTGAAGATCATCAAGACTCACCGCAGAGCCATAATACAGCATATTTTTATTGGGCATTACCAGAGAATCATAGCTCATCCAGTATAAGCTGTCTTTATGACTGATCAAAAGGTCTTTGAAGTATCCGGATCCGCTGTTCTTAAGAGTAACCTGTTTTTCCGGGTTCTCATTATTTTTAAAAATATCAGACAGAGGGCTGTTGGTTTCAGATTTTCCGGTACTATTGCTGTCATAATAATACCAGCTGTAAGCCAGCAGATTCCTTTTTTTGTTGAGGTCATTCAAGACTGATGAATAGTCCTTATAGTTTTTCAGACCATCTTTACGGATCAGGGCACGAAGCAGATACTGATAATCTTCAATATTCCTAAATTCATTTTCTATCGATTCATATTTGCGGAAGAAGGTTCGTCGTGCAAAATCTTCAGTATTTTTCCGGCTGTCACGGGTGATCAAAAAGCTTAGAACAGCAAATGCCACCACAGCGATCATACAGACGGACAGGGCAGTAATATAAACGGATTTTCGGGTAAGGGCGTGCTTAAAATTCAATTCTTCTACATTCTTATTTTCTCCAAAAAGTATAACAAAGTATTTTACTTTACGGAGCATCTCTTCTACGATAACTTATTAATTTGCAAAAATATAACAAAGTTTTCAGGACTATAAAGTGAATTATTTTTTTCAGCAATTACACGATTTTCTTTTTTAAAATAAAAAAACGGCCATAAACAAGACCGTTTTAATGTATAAATCTGTAATTTTCTCTACAGTTTTTTTAATAAATCTTCAGTGTTCAGGATGGTTGCAAATTCTTCATTCAGGTTAGCCAGTGCCATGAGGTGAACTAATTCCGCATCGTATTTTTCACCATGTATTCCGGTTTTGTCAAAAGCGGCTGTAGCATCAGAAACCACATAAGTTTCATAGCCGAAGTTCCCTGCCATTCTTGTTGTGGTAGAAACACAATGATTGGTTGTAATTCCCAAAATCACTACCGTATTTATTTTCTTAAGATCCAGTTTTTCTTTCAGATCAGTTCCTATGAAAGCACTGTTTACATTTTTGGTAATAACACATTCATCATTTTGCGGTAAAACATATTCATTAAATTCAAATCCTGGCTGAGTTTCATGCAATTTTGAGGAAAGGTTGGTAGAGCTGTGCCGGATGTGAAATATCGGCAAATTCAGGTTTCTCCATCTTTCCAGTATTTTTCCGCTGATTTTTTCTGCATCTTTATTATTCCTGTTTCCTCCCCAATAGTTTTCGTCAAGAAATCCTTTCTGAATATCGATAAGAAGCAGTGCCGGGTTTTTATCTCTTAGTTTCATATTCTTCAATTTATGGTATCATTTTGAAAAGTCTGTTCAGAAGAAACTTTTTATATTCATCATTCATGGAAGAATCAAAGAGATCAAATACATGCAGCGCTCCGGGGATCACCCATAATTCAGTTTTCACACCTGCTTTGTATAAAAGCTGAGCGTAATCGATATCTTCATCTCTTAAAGGATCAAGTTCACAAGCAACAATGGTAGTCTGTGGTAATCGGGAAAAGTTATCATAATAGGTCAGATCTGAATACCTGATACTTTTATCTTTATTTTCTTTACCCAGTACATGTAACCATGCAGTCTGGGCGTACTTTTTATTCCATAATGGGATATCGGTAAATTCTTCCATTGAAGAGGTATTCAGCTTATGATGAATCACGGGATATAATAAAAACTGATGTTTTATATTCTGAATACCACGGTCGGCAGCCATTTGAGCCACAGCAGCAGCCAAATGCCCTCCGGCACTTGCCCCGAATACGGTAATACGATCCGGATTGATTCCCAGTTGATCTTCACCATGCCCGATTACCCATTGCAATGCATCAAACCCATCCAAAACAGGTGTTGGAAACCGGTATTGAGGTGCCAGTCGGTAATCTACAGAGATAATGGTTGCATTCAGTTTATCCGCAATTTCAAACATTTGATAATCCACCTGCTCTGGCATTCCAAAAACATATCCTCCTCCATGAAAATAAAGAAGGACCCTTTCCTGATTGAAATTTTCAGACTGGTAAATATGAAGCCTGATTTCATATCCATCTTCTGAGCTTGGTATAAAAATATCTTTTACAAGAATATGGTCCGGTTTTTTAAATGGATGCGCTTTTGTAAATTCTTTTCTTTCCTTTTGAATAACTTCCGGAGCATTCAAAAATAAATTTTCATCAATTTCCAATGAATAAGGTACATTTTCAATACTATATTTTAATTCCTTGTCTATTCTATTAAAATCCATCCTATTACAAATATTTTATTCTACATCTATTATAATTAAGCTTCTTTTCGGCTGTATATTTCTTATTTATTTGTAAATTTAGCTTATCGATATGGTGCTTTCCAAGTATACAAAAGATTGTATGGAACGAACAAAAATGTAAGTATGGGTATAAAAGAATCATCCACCAATAATGAAAATAAAAAAACACTGGAGTACAGCTGCTCAGAAATATATGCTGTCAATCTGATCAGTGGCCGTTGGATTCTCTCCATCTGTTATCATCTTAAGCGGGAGAAATTAAGATTTTTTGAGTTGAAAGATAAAATCCCCAACATTTCCGAAAGAATGCTTACCCTCCAGTTAAAAAAAAAAAAAATGGAACAGGAAAAACTCATTATAAAGACCGTATATGCAGAAGTTCCGCTAAAAGTAGAATATGAGTTGACAGAAATCGGAAAAAGCTAATTCCTGTTCTGGATCAGCTTGAAATATGGGGTAAGGAACATAAAGAGATCAAAAAGTAATGAGGCAATCTCAAAAGTGAGACTGCCTCTCTTCTTTATAGCTTATAATTATAACCTACCTGAACTAAAAAAGGCAACTGTGGTTTGGTTTTAAAATCCTGTGAAACTATATTTCCCAACTTCAGATAGATTTCCTGATAGGGAAAAGAATACCCACCCTGGATGCCATAATAGAAATTTCCTCCGGTAGCTGGCTCATACCATCCGTTTTTTACATCAGGAAATACTTCTTTATAGTGGGCTGTATGCTCAAAATGGGAAACAATCGCCTTATCAAAGCCTGCTTCAATACCGATGAACCATTTCGGTCTGTAATACCCAATGATTCCCGCCATATCCAATCCGAAATTGGCAATAGCTACATTCTCATTCTCGAATCGGCGGAAGATCCCTGAACTCTGGTAGACAATTGAAAATCATTCACTTTCACCCAACGGATGTTTGCCCCTGCTTTTGCCTTGAAATCATCCAGCAATATACCTCCTGAAGGAACGGAAAACTCAACTCCGGTAATCATAGGAAACCATTTTGTATTCAACTTGTATCCGTATCCAAGGCCAAAGATCACTCCATATTCTGTACCTATATTAGCATTCAGAATGTGCTTTTCTTTGTTGTTAAGGGCAGCCCAGTTTACCGTTTGTGACTTCAAAGAACTAGCTGCCAGTATTACAAATAAGACTGATATTATATATTTTTTCATTGTATTAGTTTTTAAAGACCGTCGATAAGCGTAATGATATGAGGTTTTGTCTGGGTATTCCAGGCGTTATAGTTGCTAATGATCCCGTCATGCCCTACTCCGGAGATCTTCACTCTGGTCACCTTTTTAAAGCTTCCGGAAATTTTCTGGGCCCATGAATCGGGATAGGCTTTATTTTTTTCACTATAAAAGAATAATACCGGGCCATTATAATTCTGAACTCCTTTTGAGAAATCCAGATTATATTTTTCTCCACTATCGAATAGCGCATCCATTATAACAGCTCCGCTCCTCCAGCTTATGGCAGGATCAAAATCACCTTCTCCTGTAATACTGTTTTTTGAAGAAAGCATAGACATTTTATAATCCAGAATCTCATGCTGATCTTCTTTTCCTGAAATAAACTGATCCAGATAGGCTGCGTCATTCAGAATTTCACTCCAGAGTTTAAATGATCTTGATTTTTAACATAGTCTTTCACATCATCCCAGATCAGTCCTCCGGGCTCGCAGACAATAAGCCCCTGTATATCGTTAGGGTATTTTCCGGCATATCCTGAAGCCAGCATTCCTCCCCACGAATGTCCTAAAAGAACAACTTTCTGTCCTGGATTTTTACGGTAATGAGCAATAACAGCATGCAGCTCGTCATACATCAGGTCTGCTGCTCCTGCCCCTAAGGAGGTGTAAGATTTTTTAGGAAAACGCTGAGAAAGGCCGGAACCTCTCTGATCATAAAACACAACTCTGTAGCCTTTGTCCGCAAGGTCTTTACAATGGAGCAGATAACGGTAATCTCCTCCCGGACCACCATGTAAGGGAATAACAATCGTCCCGTTTTCAGGACCAAATGCTTCTGCATGCAATCTGGCTCCATTTATTGAGACAGACGGAAGAGAAGGATCCTGGTCTACCGTTTTAGGAACGAGATTACCGGGTTCATCAATCGTCTTTCCATCTGTACAGGAAAACAACAAAGTAAAAATGGTAAAAACAGCTAAAGCCGGATTCGTTTTTCTGAAAGCAATCATACTTTTGGTTTTAAAAAATTATGATGCAAAGATTCATTATACCTGAAAGCAAACCGCCCCATCAGGAAAGTTGAACCCACAAAAAAAAAACACAACTAATTGATTATATTACAGATATGAAGATTGAAACCTTCTCCCTGAAAGATGAAACGCAAAAATCAGACTTTCTGATATTCACTTGGAGTGGCTCCCGTATATTTTTTGAAATTTCTGTTGAATGAAGTTTTAGAATTAAATCCACATTCAAAGGCAATGGATAGTAAGGTGAACTGCCGGCTTTCAGGTTTTGAAACTCTGTCTAAAAACTCCTCAATTCTTTTTTCATTGATAAGTTCATAGAAGTTTTTGTTTTCTTTGGAATTGATGACCTGTGACAGATAATTGGGATGAACTTCCAGCATTGCCGCCAGTTCATTCAGGGTAAGATTGGGATTGATGAAAGGTTTTCATCTGTCAAAAGACGTTTAAGACGATCATGAATTTCGTCCAGATTTTCTTCTGTAAGTTTTGATTTTTGATATTTCTTTTCAGCAGGAAAATGATGTTCTTCTGTTTTTTCAGTTTCAATAGCAGGGCTTGTGATCACTTCATTGCCCACAAAAGCCAATACCGGCTGATTGAAAACCTGAACCTGCTTTATTCCAAAATATCCAAGCCATACAATAAATATTGCTACAGCTCCATAAATAATATTGATATTAACGAAAAGAACAAGTCCCCAGATCAGCGCAATCCAGATAATAAGATACAGCAGCCAGTTGAAATTGATCTTTTCTGTATTGGAAAACTGCTGAACCATATTTTTCCTGAACTGGTACAAAGCACGGAAAGACAGTACTACATAAGCAATTCCTGAAATATAAACGGCATAGAGCCTGATCAGCAGCTCTGTTTCAAAGCCACTTCCCTCATGTCTGAAGATTTCCACTCTCTTCTCAAAAGGAGCTGTATAGAATGACAAAAACAACAGATTACAGATCAGAAAAGGAATAAAATGAATCAAATATTTCCATGAAAAAGATCCCTGAGAAGTTTGTTTTTTAACATAGATATATAAAAACGGACCATATACAAGCGGCAGTGTAAAGCCAAGAAAAGCTAATGAAGGATATTCTGTAAATTTACCGGTAAGAAACAAATAATAACTGGCCAGATTAAGTCCTATTGATGACAGCCACATTGCTAAAATAAGATCAGCTGTGTTTTTATTTCTCTTTGTAATCAAAAGAAAAGCGAGAAAGAAAGCCAAGAAAACTCCGGACAGATAAAGCATATGAACTTTAATATTATTGTTAACTGATAATCAACAGTGTTGATAACAAAAGTAAATATAATTTTGTTGTAAAATTCCGGCATCAGTCAATAATTATATAATTATTCCCAATCAACCTGTTTTTATTCTCATTTTTGAAGAGTTAAGAGAAAATTACCCGTTCATTTCAGCATAAAAGTGGAATGCATCTTCTTCTTTACAGTGAATCGGAAGCAATCAAAGTACAATACAGAAATCTTAAAATTAGTTAATATCCTTATTCATCAGCAGATTCAACGTTTTATATTTTGAAAATTATTTATCTTCGCTTACAAATCTTATTTGAAAATGAAGAAGATCATCTCCGGGATATCTATTTTTTGCTCTATCGTTATCTCAGCACAAGAGACTAATATTCAGTTCCAGGAACTCCCGTTCAAAGATATTATAGCCAAAGCTAAAAAAGAAAAGAAGCTGGTTTTCATTGATGCTTATGCTGCATGGTGTGGTCCCTGCAAAATGATGGAGAAAAATGTTTTTACCCAGAAATCTGTGAGTGATTATTACAATAGCAACTTCATCAATGCAAGATTTGACATGGAAAAGGGAGAAGGCAGAGATATTGCCGCCAAGTTTGGAGTACGCTCTTATCCTACTTATCTTTTCCTGAATGGTGAAGGAGAACTTGTATCCCGAAATACCGGCTATATGGAAGAAAGTCTTTTTGTAGCCATGGCACAGGATATCAATGCACCCGGGAATAAAAAGGATCCCTTAAAGAAAGGTTTGCCAACGGAGAAAAAGACCCTGAGTTTCTGATCAACGTTATGAAGCTGAATTCCAGTACGGATTATGAATTTGCCAAAAGGCTTCAGAAAGGTATTTTGAGAATAAAAAGAAAACAGAAGAAATGACCAAGGATGAGATTGGTCTTCTGCTCTATTTTATCAAGTCATCTGAAGATGCCAATTATAATGTATTTGTATCCAGAAAGGCGGAGATCATAAAATTTTTACCCGAAGAGACTTATAATGAATTTAATGCCCAGCTTAGATTAGCAAAAGTTGTGGAACAGTCTATTGATGATAAAAACAAAAAGATCAATGATGATTATTTCATGAAAACGGCTGAGCCATTGGTAGGAAAGCAAGCCGCTACGGCAAAGCTCAATCAGACAAAGCTTAGCTACTATGAGCAAAACGCCAACTTCCCTGAATACGAAAAAGCAGCCTTAGAATATTATAAAAACTCAGATACATTTGACCCTAATGAACTTTTAAGAGCAGCATGGGTATTTGCAGATCATGTAAAAAACCCATCATCATTAAAAAAGCAACGGAATGGGCTGAAAAGTCTGTCATGAGAGGAGAAACATCAGAGAATACTTATATTCTGGCAAAACTTTACTACCTGACAGGAAATAAGGAAACAGCAAAAATTACGCTGAAATGTCCAAAAACATGGCTGCACAGGTGAATAAAGATACTACACTGGCAGACGAATTATTAAAGAAAATACAATAACAGATTGATGAAATACAGAGTATTAACGGGTGTTTTAGCTTTCCTTGCAATGGGATCTATAAACGCACAGGAGCAGGAACAAAATGAAGATAAGAGCTTATATATAAAAGGTAATGCACTCTTTATTCCTATAGGTATTTTAAACGCCGGTATCGAGAAACAAATAAGTCCTAAATATACTATTCAGGGGATGTCTTTATTTCACCGTGGAAGTCTTTTGCGGGGCATGAACTACAAATTTACTCGCTTTCTGTAGAAGGCAGATACTATTTTAAAGAAGCTTTTAAACATTGGTATGTAGGAGCCAATATTGGTATTTCAGCCTATAATCTTCAAAAGTGGAGTTACTGGAATAAGGGTCCATATACTAATGAAGCAGGTGAAATTTTTGAAACCACCAATCTCTATCAAAAAGGATATTCCGTTATGATTGGAGTCACAGGAGGCTATCAATTCCAGTTATCTGATCGCCTTAACCTTGACATTTATGCTACAATAGGATCATCACAAGGGTTTTACAAAGGTTATGACCGCTCAACAGGAAAGCGTTATGATTCTGCAGAGAAATTTAATAAAAGTGGTGAAATCATACCTTACAGAGGGGGCATTATGATTTCTTATAAACTTAAATAGTACAATGAAACCATTCGGAAAAAATCATATTATCATTTCAGTGATCACTTTTGTGATCCTTTTTTAATGAATTATCTTGGAAATGACCTCCCGGATAAATTACAAAGGGCACTTCTGACGGCTTTTGCAGGTGTTGTAGGATTAACGATCGGACTCTTTATATTAAATAAGGGTAAAAATGACAAGAATCCTCCTCAGAATTTTGATTAAAACGTTCAAAGGTTGAAAGCTGGAAGTTACTTCAGGCTTATTACACCAGATATTTTTTTAAATTTATAACTTCCAACTTTTTAAAGTTGGAAGTTTTCATTTCAGATTGACGCTAATTAATCTTCATAAACCACATATTTGGTTCTGATCTTTTCAAAGCTTTCAAGATCCTTTTTCCATGAAGCTTTGATCTCCGGAATTGATTTCCCTGCGATGATCTGTTTTCTGAAATCATCAGTTCCGGATAGGGTATCAAACCAAAGGTTCTTCAAAAAGAAATCCTGCTGTGGGTTTTTATAGTTTTTGTATGCCTTCATAACCCATTCAAGGTTCAGTTCCCGTAGATCGTTTGGATAATCGGAAAGGTTTTCTCCGTAACATAATTTCCCGTTCAGGAAAGGATCTTTGGCTCCATAACTTGGCTTGGGAGTAAACTGATAAGGCAAATTCCGTCCATGGGGAACCATATATCTGAAAAGGAAGATCTGTTCCTCTTCCTACAGAAACCTGAGTTCCTTCAAAAAAGCATAAGCTTGGGTATAGGTTGATCGCTTTATCATTCGGCAGATTAGGGAAGGTTTATCCAATATCGGATAGCGTTGCTTTTTATGATAGTTCTTCATCGGAACCAGTGTATATTTAGCCTGAACATCATTTTTAAGCCACTTTTCACCGTTCACCATTTTTCCATATTCTCCTATTGTCAGTCCGTACACCACAGGAACTTCGTGCATTCCTACAAAGCTTGCCCATTTTTTTCAATACCGGGCCGTCAGTATATCCGTCATGTGGATTAGGACGATCCAGCACAAGAACTTCAACATTATTTTCAGCACCAGCCTCCATCAGATAAGTTAATGTAGAAATATAGGTATAGAATCTTACTCCTACATCCTGAATATCGAAAACAACAATATCAATTCCGGCCAGTTGTTCCGGTTTTGGCTTTTATTGCTTGCATATAAAGAAACAATGGGAATTCCCGTTTTCACATCAACTCCATTTTTTACTTTTGCTCCTGCATCAGCATCGCCTCTGAAGCCATGTTCCGGTGCAAAAATAGCTTTGATCATGATTCCGTTCTTTACTAAAAAATCTACCAAATGGGTTCTGTCACTCATCAGACCGGTCTGATTGGTAACAACTCCTATCGTTTTATTTTTTAATAATGGAAGATAAACCTCAGGCTGGTCTGCCCCGTTTTAAAATCCGGTTGGGTTTGAATCTGAGAATAATATTGGTTGAATACTCCTAAAAAAATTAGGCAAATCAGAAGTAAATTTTTAATTTTGAAATCTAAATTCATAAGCTTGAAATTTCCTTTATATTTCTCTAGAAAAATAGCATTTTCCAAAGATAACAAAAATAACCTTTCAAGGGTTATCATCTTCATTGGCAGGCTTTCCGTAGCATTGGGAATCATCGTATCCCTGATTACCGTAGCCACAGGATTCGGTTCTAAAAAGGCTATTAAAGAGAGGCTGGCAGATTTCAGCGGACATATCACCGTAAGATCCACACGCTCAAATTCTTCTTACAACACCTCTGTGCTTGATAAGCAGGGATTGAATATTACTAAAATAAAAGACCTTCCGGATGTAGCAAGCACTCAGAAATACGTGACTGTTACCGGGGTTATGCGAAACGAGCATAACTTTGCAGGGATTATCTTTAAAGGAATCGGGAAAGATTTTGACAGCTTAAGATTTAAAAATTTCTTCTTTCAGGAACTACTCCAAAGGTAACGGAGAAAGGATTTAATAATGATATTACCATTTCTCAGAAAATAGCCAACGATCTGCACCTTAAAGTCAACGACAGTATTGTCACTGTATTTTTAAAAGCCGATCAAAAACCACTTTACCGTAAATTCCGGATTATAGGAATCTATAAAACTGATATTAAACTGATTGATGACCAATTTGTTATCGGAGGGATCAATCATGCCAGAAAAATTCAGGATATGAAGACCGATGAGATTGGTGGAATTGATATCTTCCTCACTAACGTTAATGATATTGATAAAGACTTCCCTGAAATAGAAAAACTGATCGGCTACAAGAACTATGCTGAAAAAGCAACGGAAAAGTTCCCTCAGATCACAGACTGGATCAGTATTTTCGATACCAATATTGCCCTGATCATTATCATTATGCTGATTGTAGTGGTGATCAATATCATTATGGTTCTTCTGATCCTGATTATTGAAAGAACAAACTCTATCGGGCTTCTTAAAACTTTAGGAGCAAGCAATTCTCAGATAAGAGCAACCTTCATCAATTATACCTTGATCATCATGATCCCCGGACTTCTATATGGAAATGCCATAGGGCTTGGCTTGATTTTAATTCAAAAATTCTTTGGGATAATAAAACTTAACCCGGAAAACTATTATGTAAGTACCGTTCCGGTAGATCTTAACCCTATTGCCATTGTTTCCATTTCTGTAGGAATTCTGATTATTTCCGGACTTGCTTTAATTATTCCGAGTTACCTGATCAGTAAAATTTCTCCTGTGAAGGCTATCAAATATAACTAATCTTTAAAGATAAAAAGCTGCTGCTTGAGCAGCTTTTCATTTATTTTCAATACGATCCGGAGTATAGATAATTTTAAAAGCGTTATCTTTGCACCGCTTATAAAACATTTATGAAATACGCAAAAATATTCTTGAAACTATAGGTAATACACCGTTGGTAAAACTTAACAATGTATTAGGTGAAGATTTTCCAGCTTTAGTTTTAGCAAAAGTAGAGACATTCAATCCGGGAAATTCCGTAAAGGACAGAATGGCTCTTAAAATGATCGAAGATGCTGAAAAAGACGGCAGATTAAAACCGGGCGGAACCATCATTGAAGGGACTTCCGGAAATACAGGAATGGGATTGGCATTGGCTGCCATCATCAAAGGCTACAAATGTATCTTTGTAACGAATTCCAAGCAATCAAAAGAAAATGTGACATTCTTCGTGCTGTAGGAGCAGAAGTTATTGTTTGCCCTACAGATGTAAAGCCTACTGACCCGCGTTCTTATTATTCAGTATCCAAAAGACTGGCCAAAGAAACGGAAAATGGCTGGTATGTTAATCAATATGACAACCTCCAACAGAGCTGCTCATTACGAATCTACAGCTCCGGAAATCTGGGAACAGACAGAAGGAAAGCTTACCCACTTTGTGGTAGGAGCAGGAACGGAGGAACCATTACAGGTTGTGGAACTTTCTTCAAAGAGAAAAACAAGGATATCAAAGTAATTGGTGTAGATACTTATGGGTCTATTTTGAAAGAATTCCATGAAACAGGAGAACTTCACTATGATCATGCTTACACGTATATTACAGAAGGAATCGGGGAAGACATTATTCCAGAGAACTATGATATGTCTGTAATTGATCACTTTGAAAAAGTAACGGATAAGGATGGTGCCATCTATGCAAGAAAGCTGGCTAAGGAAGAGGGTATTTTCTGTGGATATTCTGCAGGAAGTGCGATTGCATCATTAATCCAGATGAAAGATCAGTTCACTAAAGATGATGTTATTGTAGTACTACTTCACGACCACGGTTCAAGATATGTAGGAAAAATCTACAATGATGAATGGATGAAAGAAATGGGCTGGCTGGAAGAAAACAAAGAAAATTAAATGGGAGTCTGTGATTTACAGAACCCTATGGCCAATAAAAAAACGGAGCAAAATTTTGCTCCGTTTTTTTTTATATATTAATATTTTCCTTACCAATTTTTTTAAGCAGATTATACTCTTTCTCACTCATTGATTTTTTGGGAAACATATAACTGTATTTTCCCTCCATGGAAATGAACTCATTATTACTGTCGAAGTACCCGAAATCTTTCCATTCGCTGGTTTCTTTTTCACCATCAATATTGACTGTGAAGAAGTTTTGGTCAAATCTTATTTCATATACTTTGCATTTTTCAAGCAGATTCAGATAGCCGTTTACCTGTTTTTTCCATCTTGAAACCTTATTAACGCTTACTGAAAGAAAAACGGCACACAGCAGAAATATAAAGCTCAGAAAATATAAGATTCCCTTGCTGTCTTTACTCAAACTATCTTTGAAAAGAAATACAATCGCCAGGATAAGAGCAGCGAGAATAGTTGTTATTGTTTTGCTTTTAGTCGTTGGGGAAAAAAGCAGGCTGCCCTGATTACCGCTAAAATAAATATCTTCAAAAATCTTTCTGTCCGATTTCAATGTGATAACCTTTTCCTCATTCATAATGACTTGCTTTAAAAAGCTACAAAACTACATTAAATATCTTCATATTTGTCACTTATTGCGGAAAGTTTATTCATCAGCTCCCGGTTTCTTTTGTTTAAGGCATCCAGCTTTTTCAGCATATTATGAATCACTTCCAGACCCGGAAGATTGATTTCAAGATCATAATGCCAGTTAGCAAATTTTTCCAGATCAGGCAGGTCTTCATACATCAGATAATGAATATCATCTTCAATATATACTTTTAACAGGCCATAATCTACCAGCTCATCAAAAAAGGTGATTTCTATATTGTATATTCTTACGAGTTCTTCCCGTGATATTTTTTCATTCATAGCCTAGGAATTTTTAAGTTGTTCAAAAAGTTCTTTCTGCTTATCTGTAAGGTTGGTAGGCATTTTTACCTCGTAGGTTACAAAAAGATCGCCATGCTCTCCATCTTTCTTATAGACAGGGAAGCCTTTTCCTTTCAGCCTTACGGTCATTCCGTTTTGAGTTTCCGGTTTTACTTTAAGGTTGACGCTTCCATCCAGCGTATTCACCTTTACATCTCCTCCTAAAACTGCAGTATACAGGTCTATAGCCACTTTTGTTTTAAGATCATCACCTACTCTTTCAAAATCAGGATCTGTGGGAATATTGAATATGATATAGAGATCCCCACCTGGGCCGCCATTCACTCCGGGATTTCCATGACCTTTTAATTTAATTTTCTGCCCATCATAGACTCCGGCAGGAATTGTAATTCTCACTTTTTTACCATTGATCTCAAAAGTTTGCGGATGAGTTACGGCAGCATCCCTTAATGTAAGGTTCAGTTCTGCCTGTATATCCTGCCCTTTGAATTTTCCGGAAGCCCTTCCTCTTGAACTTTTGCCGAAGCCGCCGGATCCGCCAAACATGTTCTGGAAGAAATCTGAAAAATCTTCGCCTTCACCAAAATCTGCACCGGAAAAACCACCATTGTAGTTCTGTTGCTGCTGATACTGTCTTTGCTGTTGCTGAGCTTTCTCATATTCTTCACCATGCTTCCAGTTTTCTCCATACTTATCATACTTTGCACGATTTTCCGGACTGCTGAGCACTTCATTGGCTTCGTTCAGCTCTTTGAATTTTCTTTCTGATTCTTTATCATCAGGATTAAGGTCAGGATGAAGTTTTCTGGCTAATTTCCGGTAAGCCTTTTGATATCATCCTGTGTTGCATTCTTGTCTACACCTAAAATTTTATAGTAATCTATATAAGCCATAGAAACGATGTTTACCCAAATTTATGAAATTTAGGTCTGAAAATTGTACAACGAAATGTTAAAATAAACCTATCTTTGATAAAAAAGTGCCACATGAAAGAGGTCTTAAAGAACTATTCAGGAATTATATTTTTACTATTGGGAATCACTGTTGGAAGCATCATAGGAATTGTTGTTCCGGGTTTTGTGGAATATATTAAACCTTTAGGGATATTTTCCTTAATCTTCTTTTTGTGAGTGTAGTCCCTCTTGTATTCTTTGCGGTGTCCAATTCTATTGCATCATTGGAACAGCAGTCTAAATTCGGTAGGATTATTCTTGTGATGGCCCTTACCTTTCTATTCTTTATTTTAACAGCAGCTATTTTTACAATCTGTGCAGTCTATCTTTTTCCGGTTTCCGGAGTTTCAGGAAGTTCTGATATGATTACAGAAGCTGCGAATGAGGACAGTTGGGGAAACAGGATTGTAAGTTTCTTTACCGTAGGAGAGTTTACAGCCCTGTTCTCGAGGCAGAATATGCTGGCGCTTCTTATTTTTGCTTTCATGACAGGATTTGCAGCCCGAAAAACAGGTGATGCAGGGCAGCCTTTCAGAGTTTTTATAGCATCAGGGTATGAGGTAATGAAGGAGCTTCTTCTATTGGTAATGAAGCTGGCACCTATTGGTTTGGGAGCTTATTTTGCTTACCAGGTGGCTACATTGGGGCCGCAGCTTTTCGGGTTTTATGCTAAACCTTTAGGTCTGTATTATGTTGCCGGAATTATTTATTTTCTTGTGTTTTTTTCAATGTATGCGTTTATGGCCAGTGGGCAGAAAGGAGTAAAAAATTTTGGACCAATGCGATCTACCCTACTCTTACAGCGATAAGCACCTGCAGCAGCTTTGCAACAATGCCGGCCAATCTACAGGCAGCCTCTAAGATAGGAATTCCGAATTCGATTGCGAATCTGGTAATTCCAATTGGAACAACCCTGCATAAGAATGGTTCTTCGATGTCTTCGATTATTAAAATCTATGTGGCTTTTTTAATTATTGGAAAAGATTTCTTTGATCCTGCCAACCTGCTGTTAGCCCTGGGAATTACAGTGTTTGTAAGTATTGTGGCGGGTGGGATACCCAATGGCGGATATATTGGGGAAATGCTTATGATTTCGGTTTATAAACTCCCTCAGGAAGCCATTCCTGCAGTAATGATTATCGGAACTCTGGTAGACCCTCTGGCTACGGTTCTGAATTCTGTTGGAGATATTGTCGCCGCCATGTTTGTCAACCGGTTTGTGAAGGTCTCCTCTTAATTTCTTTAAGAACCAATGAACTTACTTTGCTAAAGTATTGTTTATATAAAACATTCTATTCACTACGCTTTACAGGTTCCAGATGCTTATATTCTTCCGGTGTGAAGAGTCTGTACTGTACTTTAAAGGTTTTTCCCAAAGGTGTTTCAAGAGAAAAGCCTCCCGGGCCGAATCCGTCCGTAACATCCAGGGTGAAATGTGAGTATTTCCAGTATTCAAAAAGATCACGGTCTATCCAGAATTCATAGCCGTTGATTGTGCCGATCATCGCATCGTTCATCCTTGGAAAAAAACCGCCTTTTTCAAAACATTGGGGCTGCGTTCCTTCGCAACAGCCTCCTGCCTGATAAAACATCAGTGGGCCATATTGCTCTTCAAGCTGCCTGATCACTTCAAGTGCTTGTTCTGTTGCGGAAAGTCTTGATATTCCTGTTTCCATTTTTTTATTTTTTTCAATTCATTGTAAAGAAGGTCTGCCTGTAAAAAGTCCGGCAAAAGCTTTGCCGAACCTTTCAACTCTTATCATGTCTAATTTGAGTTGGTAATATCCACTATGATTATATTATCAATTACTTTTTCTGCTCAGTATGTCCGGCATTGCTGATCAGCTTATTCATAATTCTCTGCGTGAGGGATAGTAAGGGCGGCGAGGAACGAGCCGGTGCGAAAAATGCAATGGAGCACCGAAACGAAGTGCAGCCCTGAATAGCCCGACCGTCGCCCCGGACAAAGCCAGGGCAAACGGGCACGCCCTAAAATTAATATTAAAAGAAGCCTAATTTATTTTTGTTGTAAGAGATCAGCATATTTTTGGTCTGACGGTAATGGTCAAGCATTATTTTATGGTTCTCTCTTCCGATTCCCGACTGTTTATATCCACCGAAAGGTGCTCCGGCCGGATAAGAATGGTATTGGTTGACCCAAACTCTTCCCGCCTCTATCTGACGTGGAATATTATACAGCTGATGGGCATCTCTCGTCCATACTCCTGCTCCTAAGCCATACATGGTATCGTTGGCGATTTTCACTGCTTCCTCCTCATCTTTAAAGGTGGTAAATGCGAGTACAGGACCGAAAATTTCTTCCTGGAAAATTCTCATTCTGTTATTGCCTTTGAAAACAGTTGGCTGAATGTAGAACCCATCTTCCAGGTCTTCTCCCAAATGGTTGACATCGCCTCCTACCAGTACTTCCGCTCCTCATCAATTCCCAGCTGGATATAGGAAAGAATTTTATCTTTTTGAATCTTTGAGGCCTGAGCTCCCATCATTACAGTTTTATCCAAAGGGTTTCCTACTTTGATGGCTTTTACTCTTTCGATCACCTTTTCAATGAAAGCGTCGGCAATACCTTCCTGAACCAGCAGTCTTGAAGGGCATGTACAAATCTCTCCCTGATTAAGAGCGAAAAGAACGGCTCCTTCAATGGCTTTATCTAAAAATTCATCATCTGCATCCATCACCGAATTGAAGAAAACATTCGGCGATTTCCCTCCTAATTCCAATGTTACCGGAATGATATTTTCCGTTGCATATTGCATTACAAGACGTCCTGTAGCTGTAGATCCGGTAAATGCAGCCTTAGCTACCTTAGGATTTGTTACTAAAGCTCTTCCCAGCTCTGCTCCGAAACCGTTGACGATATTAATGACTCCCGGAGGTAATAAATCTCCTATCAGCTCCATCAGAATCATAATGGAAACAGGGTACTTTCTGCAGGCTTCAATACTACACAATTTCCTGCTGCCAGTGCCGGAGCCAGTTTCCAGACAGCCATCAGGATCGGAAAATTCCACGGGATAATCTGGGCAATAACTCCAAGAGGTTCATTCACGATCAGTGATACGGTATCCTTGTCCAGTTCGTTATGAGAGCCTTCATCTGCACGGATTACTGAGGCAAAGTATCTGAAATGATCAATAGCCAATGGTAAATCTGCAGCCAATGTTTCTCTGACTGCTTTCCCATTGTCTATGGTTTCTACTGTAGCCAGATATTCAAGGTTCTGCTCTATTCTGTCTGCAATTTTATTCAGGATAATGCTTCGCTCTGTGGATGAGGTATTTTTCCAGGTTTGAAAAGCTTTTGCTGCAGCATCTACAGCGAGTTCCAAATCTTCTTTGGATGAATGGGCTACCTGGGTAAAATTCTTCCCGTCTACCGGAGACACGACATCAAAATACTGCCCTTTAACAGGTGGTGTAAATTTTCCGTCAATATAATTATCATATCTGCTTTTGAACTCTGGTCGCTGTAAAAGAGTTGTTGATCTGGGTTCTGTAAGAGTGCTCATATCTTTATTATTTTAATTTTTTGAATAATGCCAATTTACAGGTACGGAAAAAAAAGCATAGCACAATCGTATAAAAAAAAAGTGCAGAATGCTACAGAGGTTGAATTTTATAATTTTATTAACAGCAACGTACAGTCAAATTTTCTATATTTGAGTTACTTCCCTTTCAAAAAAGTCAGAAATGAACAACAATAGTAAGATTTTATTAAATACTCCCGAATTGCATAAGGAAAACCAACTATTGAGCCTTGTTGAAAACCAGACAAAATTCAATCTGAATAATTGTGAGTTCAGCATTTATGAAACACATAAGACGGCTTTCGGGGTAAAACTTCATTTTGAAAATATAGCTTTTACAGCAATGCTGCGGGGCAAAAAACATATGAAACTGGATAATAAGACCGGTTATTTTGATTATTTTCCGGGAGAAAGCATTCTGGTAGCACCAGGAGAAACAATGGTGATTGATTTTCCGGAAGCAGACAATACGCCTACACAATGTATTTCTTTGAGCCTTAATCCTGATTTTATAGAGAATTCTCTTAATTATTTAAATTATAATCTTCCTAAAGTGGATGAGTCCTCCCAATGGAACATTCAGCTGGATGAATATTTTCTTTTTAATAATCAGGCACTGGCTTCTGCTACCAATAATATTATGAGAATTGCTATGGATGATAATTCCCAGAAGGATATCATGGCTGATTTTGCCCTGAAAGAACTTCTGATCAGACTGATGCAGACCCAGGCCAGAAGTATGGTTGAAAAGAATATTGTAAAAAACAGATCAAGAATAGGGTTTGTGGTAGATTATATCAAAAGAAACCTGCATCAGAAGCTTTCCATAGACAGTATTGCAAAACTCGCCTATGTGAGCAAATCTAATTTCTTTAAAATGTTTAAAGATGAATTCGGGACTTCTCCCAACGACTTTATTCTGCAGGAAAGAATCAATAAGGCTAAAGAATTGCTGGCCAGCCAGAACAGCATTAAAGAAACGGCTTATCAGACCGGATTTTCAGATACCAACTATTTTACACGGGTTTTCAAACAGCTTGTAGGGGTTACCCCGAAAAATTATCAGAACAGACAGCATATTCTGGATAGCTGTTTATAAAATTTCCAATTGTCTCCTGATTAAATATAAAAAATCCCTGAAGTAAGACTCCAGGGTATTTTAATTTTAACTTCGATTAATAGTAACCGTCGTTTTGTTTGATATTCGGGTTAGCCGACATTTCCTTAATTGGAATAGGTAACGTATATCTGTAGTCACCATTCTCAAGGTTTTCAACTGCAATCACATCATCAGTAGCGTTTCTGTCCATAGATACGTTTGCTGCTACTGCAAGTCTCTTCAAGTCAAGGTAACGGTGGCCTTCAAGTGCTAATTCCACTCTACGCTCTTTCAGGATATCTGCATAAGCCACCTGAGTATTGGCGTAAGCAGGAGTTACCGCTGCATTCTGATAATTTCTTGCTTCTCTTACTTTCTGGATCAGGTCACGAGCTGCTGAAAGATTTCCTGCAGCCACTTCAGCTTCAGCTGCAATGAAATACATTTCTGATAATCTGAAAACTTTCACATCATTTCTGGTAGCGATCGCTGTTTTACCAGGGTATTTATCAACTACCAAACCATCACCTCTTGTATTTCCGGCTGTTGCACTTGCATAATTAGGATTTGCCTTTGAGCTTGGATCTACATAAGCATATTTTCTGATATCCCCGGAATACTCTGAAACAGGTTATATAAGTTTCTTCCCCAGAACCACATTGGTGAACCATTCAGCTGAGACTGGTTGGTATTCCATTTTGAACCGATGCTTCCTCCTGCACCCAATGGAAGTCTGTTTAGAGAGAAAACAATTTCACCTCTTGAAGAATCATTCCACAGGTTTCTGTAAGGGTTGAAAGAAGTTGCAACATTATAAAACTCTTTAGCCCAAGTAGTTGTAGCAGAACTAACATCAATAACTGGAGCTGTTGGAGTTACAGCAGGATCAGCTACAGTCAGCTTCAGTTTCGTATCTGTAATCACTTCATTTGCATATTGTTTTGCCAAGGGCATATTTCCTCTATACAAATTAAAACGAGCCGTTACAGCATTCACAAACCCTTTATCTGCAAAATATCTTGCTCCCTGATCTGATGCAGCAGAATACGTTAATATTCCTCTTGCATAATCCAAATCAGCATTAATGAAATCATATACATCCTGATTTTTTGCTCTTGGCAACTGTGCATCTGTAGAAGGAACATCTTTCAAAAGAATAACACCTAATTCATTAGGGTTCTTCATGTCCTTAGAGAAATAAGCCTCTAGCTGTACATAGCAATATGCTCTGATAGCTCTTGCCTGTGCAAGGATATTATTATATTCGTCCTTTTCTTTATCTGTAGAAGGGGTAATTCTTTTTGCTCCTTCCAATAGTCTGTTGACTCTGTTAATAACTCTGTAGTTATTTAACCAGATACCATCACTTCCAGCAGTCCCTACAGTACCTCCTGTTACAACAGGGCTGGCAGCATCAAGAAAGAATCTGTGTAGAGAATATTCCTGACCTCCACTAGCAGAACCAGGCTTTACTTCGTCTGTAAATACGGCTGTAAAATAGATCTCATCCATCGGATCCAGCTGAGCATATACAGAACCATTCAAAACTTCTTTCAGGTTGGCTACATTCGTATAAAGATCTTTCTCCTGCAATTCCCAGCCTGTGTGATATCTAGTGCATCCTGGCAGCTGTTCAAAGTAAATGCTGCAGATGATAAAGTTGCTACAATTAATACTGTATTTATTATTCTTTTCATAATTCTTCTCTATTAAAAATCAACATTTAAACCTACCGATACGGTTTTTGGGTTCGGATAGACATTTAGTGAATACGAAGTAATCGGCTCCGGGTCAAATCCTTTCCATTTTGTCCATGTATAAAGGTTTTCAGCCTGAACAAATACTTTAATACCTCTTACCGGCAATTTACCTAACTGCTCTTTAGTAAAGTTGTATCCTACTGAGATATTCTTAAGTCTTACAAAGTCTGATCTGCGTAAGAATCTGTCTGAAGAACCTAAGCTCAGGTTTTTTGCCCCTAATGAAGGTACGTCCGTATTTCTGTTATCAGGAGTCCATGCATTTAACAAGTCTGCAGAAAGGTTTCTGTTGACTACTGCATTTGGATCCATTAACCAGGAGTTTAAGTTATCATAAATCCAACCTCCCTGTTGGAAAGAGAATAATGTATCAAAGAACCATCCTTTGTGCTGGAAGTTAAATCCAAAACCTCCTGTAAATTTAGCATAACGGGATTTTCCTGTCAACCTTCTGTCACCAGATGTAGGTGCTTCAGTTATGTTTCCGTTTCTATCAAGAAACTGTAAGTTTCCATTATCAGGATTTACTCCGATGTATGGATATAACTGATACTGCCCAGCAGGTCCTCCTATCGCATGTACAACATCACCGGCAAGGTTTTCACTTCCCATCGATACGATTTTGTTGGAGTTATAAGCTGCATTGGCAAAGATGGATAGTTTTGTATCTGCAGTTTTAATCGCATTATATCTGATCAACCCTTCAACACCTTTGTTATCAAGGATTCCGTCATTTCCTCTGATAGAATAGTATCCTGTAACTGAAGATTTCTGAAGGTCATTGAACATTCTTGTTGTTCTCTTCTGATAATAATCAACGCTACCTTCGATCAGGCCTTTATAATTAAAGTCCAAACCGATGTTAGTCTGTTTTACCTGTTCCCACTTCAAATAAGGATTTGAAAGGTTGGTAAAGTTGTACCCTAACAAGTTCTGATATCCTGAAATACCGGAATAAAGGTCAAGGAAGTTATTGGGAAGTAATGCCAATGGGTTTTGATTATCCGAAGCAATTCCTAAGTTCTGGTTACCTGTAGTACCAATGGAAGCTCTTAACTTTAATAATCTGAATCCTGAATCAGCCATGAAGTTTTCTTTGTCAATATTCCATCTACCTGCTACTGACCAGAAAGTCTCCCATCTGTTTGTCGGAAGGAAACGATAAGAACCATCTCTTCTTACAACCCCACTTACTCCATATTTGTCTTTGTAATCATAGTCTAATGTTCCAAAGTAAGCCAGTGTACCTGCCGTTACTTTAGAAGCACTTACTGAAGGTCTGTAATAGTTCGGAGTATCCGGGTTAAACGGAATATAACCTGTTCCCGCACCAAACTGCCATTGTAATGGGTTCAGACCGTTTTGTCTCTGGAAAGTTGAATTAACATGAGCTTTGATATAGTCCATGTATGCCCCAGCACTAATGGTGTGGTCTCCAAAAGACTTATTGAACGTAATGTTCGTAATACTGTTGAATGTTAAATCCTGTGTTGTTGTGAAATCTTCATTTCCTCCATAAGCAGATCCGTCACTGTTTGCAACACTGATAGAAAGGTAACCTAGTGGTGATCTTGCGAAGGTTCTCTGATATTCTTTATATTCAATACCTGTTCTGTTTCCGATGCTCAGGTAATCTGTAATCTTATAGTTTACATTAGCATTGGCAGAAATACTTAATTCGGTGAATCTGTTCTGGATACCTCCATTAACGTTATCCTGAAGAATCCACTGTCTGTTGTTCGTTGCATCATTTCCAATAGCATTGTAAAGCTCTCTTCCGTTTGCATAAGGTGATGGTCCGATGTACGGTCTTGAAAGAATACCCCCGAATAATGGGTTCTGAAGGGTGTTGTTAGCAATCCCTGTATTCGTTTCATCATCCAGCTGGTTTCTCTTGGAATATCCTAGACCGATGATAGAACCGAAAGTTAATTTTCCGTTTTTAGACTTACCATTAAGGTTGTTTCTTAATGTAAATCTTTTGAAGTCTGTAGATCTCACAGTACCTTCACTGTCTACGTATCCTAAAGATAAGAAGTTGTTGATATTTTCTCCACCTCCGGTGATGGCAAGGTTATGTTGCTGAGAAATACCGATACGGGTAAATACTTTGTTCCAATCAGTATCTGTTCCCCAGTTGTCAATCTCCTGCTGTGTTAAAGTATTACCTTTTCCTGCCTGCAAAATCTTCTGAAGCTGTAGTAACTCACGAGCATTTGATGCGTTGTATTTATTTCAGGTAACTTACTGAAAGAAGTCAGGGCATCATAAGAAACCTTTAGTCCGGAATTGAATTTTCCTCCTTTTGTTGTAATTACAACAACTCCGTTTGCAGCTCTGTTACCATAGATAGCGGTAGCCTGGGCATCTTTCAGGATACTGAATGTATCAATATCATAAGAGTTCAGGTTTCTGAACTGAGACCCTGAAGTAATCACCCCGTCTATAACGTATAAAGGATCTGTAGAACCATTAAGGGAACTTGTTCCTCTGATCAGGATATTGAATTTCCCTGAACCCGGAGAACCCGAAGCAGAGTTTACTACAATACCTGGAGCCGTACCCTGAATTGAGTTCAGTACCGAAATATTCGGTCTGTTTTCCAAAGTTTCAGCACCTACAGTTACTGAAGATGTTGTCGTTTTAGCTTTTGTAGCAGTTTTGCTATACCCCAAAACAACTACTTCCTCAATCTTAGTTTCTTTGTCCTTCCCGTTCTTAGATTCTTTTTCTTGAGCAAATGCAGCTTGCCCTGTAAAAAACAGGACTCCAACTGTCAAAACACGCAGTTTCACATTCATATTAACAAATTTTAATATATTGAAGTGACAAATATGTTAATAAATATCAACAACATCAATTCAATAAACGCTGAAAACAGCTTATCAGAACAGGAATATCCGCAGCAATCTCCAATAAACGGTAAAGAAAAATTTTAATTGTTTTTAAATTTTTAACGAAACTCAAAGCATTTCAAATATTAAGGGAATTTTAACAAAAATTGAAATTAAAATCAAAATTCATCAATTAACCAATTGTTGTAAAAAAATAAACCTAAATAAGCAATTTAACGAAAAATATAAAACTTAATATCATCGGATTTTGCACAAAACAACGTAGAATAAAGGGTATTTTTTCTTAATTTTCACTAAAAATAACCTGATAAAAAACAGAAAGAGGTACTAAAAGACAGTTTTGGCGAAAATCATACCAAAAATTTGTTCGTATAATTGATTTAAATCACTTCATTATTGGAAGCTCTTTTTAAAAAATTTTAGCATAGATTTTTCACCCTATCAGATTCCATTTAAATTAAAAAAATAAAGCATTCCAAAAATGAAATGCTTTTTATAATACCTATCAAATTATATTATTTCTGATATCCGTAATATCTCGCCCCTTCTAAAACAGGATTATCAGTCTCAATAGAAACAAGCCCGAAACCTTTATAATAACTGTTTACAGACCTTTTAAGCTGCTTTCTGTGCAATTGCTCATAGGTTTCAAAGTCAACGGCTGTTCGATCATTTAAATTTTCAAATAAGTTCCATTTTGCCACCACGTTTTTCCAGTTTTCAGAAACCTTTCCGGCAAAAACTTTTGATTTAGAACCGCTTCCGTACCCTACAAAACCTATTTCTTTTCCGGATAGTTCCTCATTCTCATTAAAAGAAGTCTGCAGGGCCGATAAAAGCGCCATAAAAACAGAAGCAGTATACATATTCCCTATTTCAGAAGAGGCCCGCTGGGTTTTTTCTATCTTATCATTGATGAGCTGCAGATAATTTTCAGATTTTGCAACAGCTTTTTGCTCATCAGGCGTCCCGTAAGGAAGTCCGTTCTCAAGGCTGTAGATCTCCGTAAATATTCTTTTCCCGTGAAAGGCATACGGAAGGTGAAAAATAATATACTTCCAGCTCTCATAAGGCTTTTCCTGTTTTGTAATCTCTTTATAATGATGATAAGCTTCCTGATCCTGTCCTGATAACACTGATTGGAATACTGCCCGTCAAATACCGGTTCATCTGTGAAGATCTCAATTTTCTCAGGATAATTTTCCGGTGCATTCTTCAGGGCTTCTTTATTGTATTGCCTTCTGGGCTTAAAAAGTCGAAAACGCTTTCTGAAGCTACTCCCCAGTTATTTTCAATTTCAAGGAGATCCGGGTTTGAAGATACCAGTAGGGCAACTGCTCCCCACCTTGTGTATATTCTCCGGAAGAAGCTAATTCATATTTAGCATAATCACTTGCTATTACCACTGCTTTTTTATCAGGATTTACTCTTACAAAGTCCAAAGCATTGTGCAGAGCATCCACACCGCCTACACAGGCAAAAGTCATATCGAGCACATCACAGTTTTTAAAGCTTCTTTCGCCATATTCTTCTTCAAGCACTTTTTCTACCATCTGTACAGCATAAGAGGCAGTAGGTTTTGCTGCATCCACAGCACTTTCCGTGCCCAAATAAACCCTTGCTATTTCTTTAGGGGCGATGCTGTAATCTTTGATTAATCTTAATAATGCTTCCGCCGCAAAAGTAGCTGCATCTTCATGAACATCAGAAAGCCCCATTTTATGAAGTCCCAGCCCTTTCTCCAATTTTGCCGGTTCTATGCCTCTCTTTTCCGCTAAATCTTTAATTTCCAAATACAAAGAAGGCACATAATAGCTTGCCGCTTCAATTCCAAAACTCATAATTTTTCAAATTTTAAACGAATTTATGAAAGATCTTGTAAAAAACAGCTGTAAAAACCACTGATTTTTGTAATATTATTAAAAACCAACCAGGAAGTTTATATATGACACCAATAGAAGCAGGGAGATTCTGAAGTTAAAATCTCAGTAGTAATAAGCTATACAGACTTATATTTTTTAAGCATTATGAAAAAGAACAAGCCGGCAAATTTTGCCGGCTTGTTTCTATTTTTATTTAAAATTTTCAATTGCTTTATTTATAGCATCGATCTGTTTATTGATGCTTGCTGCGTTTTGCGGATTCTGTCTCAGCAGTTCCATTTTTTTGCTCAGTCCATCTTTCAGCGTCTGAACAACCATCATTTTAGCCTGTGGATTATTTTCCATCTGATTTTTCGCATAGCCTAAGGTCTTCGTTATTTTCTCAACAGCTTTCAGATGATCTGAACTCATGATCCAGTTATACCCTTCTTCTGCAGTTTTCCCCAATTCCGGATCCTGGAATTTAACAAACGGATAGAATGCTGTAAGAGGAGCAATGTATTCCATTTGGGAAGCTATTTTATTCTTCACAACAACCGGCATGAAAAGGGCTAACAATTCATCTGAAGCTCCATCCAGATCTATTTTATCAGCCAGGGTTTTCACTTTTGAAGGATCGATGGTGATAAGTGCATTCAAAGAATTTGCTTTTACAGCATTAGAAACTGCATTGACTCCTTTTTCATAGATTGGAAGGTATTTTTATCTTTTGTTTTTGCCAAAGCTGCAATAGCCGCCGCCTGGGTCAGTGTTTTCGGATCATTTACCAAGTTTTTCAACGTCAGTTCCTAAAGCTTTCATCTGGTCAGGATTGGTAAGATCCATCAATTCCAAAGCTTTTATTCTTACCCTGAAGAACGGATCTTTCAGTGCAGCAGCCAGCAATCTGATGGCAGCAGGATTTTTCCAACCTGATCCTTAATGCCTGTCAGAGCATTATATCTGCTTTTAAATTCTTTGGAATTGGTAAACTGCAACAGGTTTTGTTCTGGTGTTTTCGTTTCCGTGATCTCTGCCAGCAAAACTCCATCGGCATTAATATTCAGTACATCCGGGGTTTTTGAAACATCAAAACTGAACGTATTTTTTGCTTCTGCATTTACCCATACATTGTATCTTTTCGGCTTACCGTTATCATACACATCAATTGCCAGAGGGAATTCAAAAGGCTGCTCCTGAGTCTGGCTGATGGTTACAGAAACCTGCTTTTTCATCGGCTCAAATGTAGATGAATAATTGATTTTCGGATTTCCACTGCCAAAATACCACTGATTGAAGAACCAGTTGAGATCTTTTCCTGACACTTTTTCAAAAGACAATCTCAGCTGATGGGCTTCTGCGTTTTGATATTCATTAGTTTTCAGGTAGTCATTCATTCCGGCAAAGAAAGCGTCATCACCCAGATAGTTTCTCAGCATATTCAGGATTCCTCCTCCTTTCTGATAGGTTACGAGGTCAAACACATCTTCACGGGAATCATAATTGAATCTTACCAGATTTTTCTTGAAATCGCCAGGATTATGGATGTACAGATTCACGTCGCTCATCAGGTGATAGTCTGCCTGATCTTTTCCGTATTTATATTCATTCCAAAGGTATTCGGAATAGTTGGCAAAAGATTCGTTTACGGTAAGGTTGCTCCAGCTTTCGGCCGTCACCAGATCGCCAAACCAATGGTGGAACAATTCATGGGCAATGGTATCTTCCCAAGTGTTTTCATCGATAAGCTGTCCTGGTTTTTGAAGAATATCACTTCCATGAAGGTGCTGTCGTATTCTCCATCGCTCCACTCACATAATTCCTGCCGGAGATCTGTGCATATTTTGCCCATGGATAGTCATAATTCATTTTTTTAGAGAAAACTCGATCATTTCCGGTGTATTTCCATAGATCTGCTTTGCATAAGGTTCATATTCTTTCTCTATATAGTAATCAACCGGAATATTTTTCCATTTGTCTTTCACAATAGCATATTCTCCTACCCCCATAAAGAAAAGATAAGTAGAATGCCTTTTATCCATTACCCAATGATCAGTCCTCATACCGTTGGACTCTTTCTGAGAATCTTTTAGGAGACCGTTTGAAAGGGTAACATATTTGTCAGGAACGGTCATATAAATTTCCTGGGTGGTTTTCTGGTTAGGCTTATCTATAGTCGGAAACCAAGCTGAGGAAGATTCTGTTTCTCCCTGCGTCCAGATTTGGGTAGGCAGATCCGGATCTGTTCCTGGGCATTGATGAAATAAAGACCTTTGGCATCATTGATAGCCATACTTCCTTCCTGTTTCACCTCATTGGGACGGGATGTATACTTGATATAAACTGTATAGTCCTGATTTTTCTGATAGGTTTTATCCAGATTAATTTTCAGAACATCATTTTTGTATTCGTATTTTAAAGGAAATTTTTTGCCGTTGTTATCAAGTGCCACTTCATGGATCAGCATTGCTTTCGCATCGAGTATAAGCTCATTGGAGGGATAGAAATAAGGTGAAGCCGTAAGCCATTCTTCTCCATTCATCTGCTCTTTCTGATAATCGAAATTTATTTTTAGTTTGGTATGCTTAAGCTCTGTGACTTTGGTGTGTGTTGCTCTGTAAACTTTTTCCCTTCCTGATGTTTCTGTTTGTGCAAATACCTGGGCTGAAAATAAAATTCCAAGTACAGCAATTGATAAAATGGCCTTTCTCATCGGTCTACTTTATTATTTTTTAGATTTATTTTTTTATTATAATGTCAAAAATATCATTTACAAGTGTTTCATAATCTCCGGTTTTCAACTGTTCTTTGGTTTTTGCAAAAGCTTTTTCAGCTCACTTTCCGGGTTTTCATCATCAACAATTTCTGCTGAAGCGACTCCTTTCAATTGAAGGACTGCATTTTTCAGGATTTCAATATCTGCGCCTTCTTCTGTATTTATTTTCAGGTACTTCATAATTTCTGTGATCAGTATTTGACTTTTATTTATACCCAGTTTTTCCTTTTCCGGAAACCGGAATGGATCAGACTGTTATTCTTTCAAATTTAAGAAACAAATACTAAAGAAAGCTCCTTTAAACCCTTTATATTAAGATAATCTGGAAAAAGTTATTTCGTACGGATCATTTTCCCATTTTTATATTGAAACTCCACTTCACAGCTTTTTGATTTTCTATATTGTAAACATGGATTTTATCAGGATCTATCCCATTCATTTGAGAAAGCATAGGGCTTTCCCAATATTTATAAAAAGGGGCTCTCTCAGCATAAGATTCGGATCAGACTTTAGGACTTCAAACACATGATAATCTATACAGACGTTTCCTTCCGATATATTATTTTGCTTCAGTGCCACATTCAGCTGCCTGAATAATTCGTTGTTGAATTTACCCGCATAAATCCAGGAATTTTTCAAGCTGATATTGGTGATAACAAGAATAAAAGTAATTCCGGCCAAAAGATACTGATCATTTTACTTTGCAGTTTCAGCCTGACAGAAAGATAAATAATCCCTGAAATAATAAATAAGGTATAAAAAAGCCGTATGGCTCCCAAATTCCGGTTGTCAAATCCAAAAAGGGTCGGAATATAGGATGAAAAGAGAAAATACTCAGCCCCAACAGTATTGAGATAAAAGAGATAATGCTTAGCTTTTTTAATTCCTGCATCCTGCTTTTAAAATCATACCCTGCAAAAACTTTATAAACAACTGAAGATATGATGAGTGCCAGCAGTATTTCTAAAATATGCAGCTTTTTCAGATTCAGTATACCTTTCCAGATTCCTTCGAAAATATCTCTGAAGAATAATTTCACCGCACATACTGCAACGAATATGACTCTTTTGAACTCAAAAACTTTAGTGATCTCATCCCTTTGATATGAGTTGACAAATAAGGCCGGCTGAATAACTTTCCTGAAAATTACGATAATCCCCAAGGTCAGCAAACCGAATACAACCTTTTTTTATGATCTTTAATCAGAAAAAGATGAAGCATGATGAAAGGAAGAAAGATTTCATAACTCAATACGGAAGCAATAAAAACAGTGAACTCAGTATCAAATTTTTCCTGACATATACATAATAGATACTCACGGCAAAAAAAAATAGTCGCCAGATTTGAATTGAGCATAATACTGGAAAACTGAATACTGCTGCCGATCAGAGAACATGCATACAGCAATGTAAGCAGGCTGGCAAGTTCTTTAGACAGTATATGCCTGGCCACCCAATACAGCACAGCTAATGAAAGAGGAAAAAACAGGGTCCCCAATAAGTAGAAAGATTCATGATCTTTTGACAGAAAGGACAAGGTTCCGGACACTAAACCTGATACAGGCCTTGCCGCCATCAAAGAGGAGTCCAGGAAAGAGTAAATATAACTGAAATAGGATTCCGGAACAGCTCTTAGCTGATAAACCCCTGCCAAATCATCTGAAAGCACAGTTTTTTCTGTAAAAACAGACCAACATATATAAAGGGTATAAACAAGGATTAAGATATTGAGAAATATCAGATAATAACGGCTCAGTTTTTTTCCATCGTATTTTTTCAAAATTTGTAGCAGAAGCTTCAATCGCTTACCAATTTCAAAAATAACAGAATTACCGCAATTAAAAAATAATATCAGAATATTACTCAATATTAAATGGCAACAGGAGCCTTAATTCCCGGATGCGGATCATAATTTTCCAGGGTAAAGTCTTCAAAATCAAAATCGAAAATATTTTTAACTTCCGGATTCAGTTTCATGACAGGAAGAGGTCTTGTTTCTCTTGAAAGCTGCCTGTTCACCTGCTCAAAATGGTTATTATAAATGTGAACGTCTCCAAAGCTGTGAACATAATCTCCTACTTCAAGATCGCAAACCTGTGCTACCATCATCAGCAAAAGAGCATAACTTGCAATGTTGAACGGAACCCCAAGAAAAACATCTGCACTTCTCTGATACAGCTGTAAAGATAATTTTCCGTCTGCAACATAAAACTGGAATAATGCATGGCAAGGAGCCAATGCCATATTAGGAATTTCCGCTACATTCCACGCTGAAACGATAAGTCTTCTGGAGTCCGGATTTTTTTGATCTGATCAATCACTTCTGTAATCTGATCTACAATCTTCCCGTCAGCACCATTCCAGCTTCTCCACTGAGCACCATAAACAGGACCTAAATCACCGTTTTCATCTGCCCATTCATCCCAGATACTTACCCCGTTATCTTTAAGATATTGTATGTTGGTATCTCCTTTCAGGAACCAAAGCAATTCATAGATAATGGATTTCAGGTGCACTTTTTTGTAGTTACCAAAGGAAACCCTTTTGACAGATCATATCTTAGCTGATATCCGAAAACACTTCTTGTTCCGGTACCGGTTCTATCGGTTTTATCGGTTCCGTTATCTAAAATATGCTGTAAAAGGTCCAGGTAATTTTGCATTGTGAGAGAAATTTTATGCCCCAAATTTAGTAAAAACGATTATAAAAAGCACTCATTTTTATGAATGCTTTTTATGGATGCTATAACCAAACTCTATTAAGCAGCTGTAGATGTGCTTTGTAGATCTGTGATATTTTTTACCAGACATTTTCTATTTGCTGATGAACAGTATTGATCGTGAATGATTCACCTGCCTTTTACCATACATCATTTTTACCAGCGGCGATTCTGCTGAAACAGTCATAATTTTTTCCTTTTCAAAAACAATTTCTCCCAGCGATACGGAAATATAGAAGAGTCCTTTATTCGTTTTCACTAATGCCCCGTTCTGAACTTTTTCAGAAGGTTCTGAGGTTATTTTCTGCACAACAGCCTGCTGATTCAATGTTTCATTAAGCTGCCTCTGCAGATTGTTGATTTCCTGCTGGAGCATTTCACGTCCCGTTTCATATTTATCACCCATAGAGCTTTTGGTATCATTATTTGATGCACGGGTTTCGGCGATCAGATTCTCAAAATACCGGATTTTATCTGTGATTTTTTCCCTGATGATGTTTATTATTTCCTGTTTGTTCATGTACTGCTGTTTTTTTATTGTGGAGGGTATAGACCACACCGTCAAAATCATAGATTTAGACACCCCTCCGGTGGAGGGGAATTAAGTACCATTAAAAACTAGTGGCTAAGATTTACAGTGTAATTCAAAATTTCATAATTTCCAATTTCATTTTGCAAATACGGCGTAATCTGAAACTTTAAAACTGAAATCTTTTCCTGGTTGAAATCTCTTGTAGTCTTATCAAAAACATTTCTGAATGTTCCGGAAAGATGTTCGTCTTCAATAGTAAAATTCACAGGTTCTTTTGACATATTCAAAACCACCAGCACTTCATCTTTTCCGTTTTTTCTTACATAAGCCAGAATTTTATCATTTGCTGTTGTATTCAGCAGATAAGTCGTTACCTCAGGATCTCCACCTCTTAGGGCAGGATTGGAAGATTTTAGATCCAGTAATATTTTATAAAAGTCGGCTACCTGATAGGTATTGGTCCATTTGATGACATCTTTTTCAAAAAATTCCAGTCTCTTCATGTTAGGAAGTTCCTGACCGGAGTACAACAATGGAACCCCATTCCATGTTGCAGAAAATACAGCCATAGGTTTTGTTATTACAGCATATTTCTCATATTCTGTCCCATTCCATGAGTTTTCATCATGATTGGTGGTAAACCAGGCCCTCATTGAACCGTCACCGATATTGGAATATTGTACCAAGAGATCTTTCAACTCCTGAAGAGGTTCATTTTTCTTATAATAATCGGCAGATTTGTGCATCCATTTCCAGGAATAGCTGGCATCGAATACTTTTCCGTATTCAGGACTTTCCAATTCGTCAAATTCTCCCAGCCAGAAAAGCGGTTTTACTTTTTCCACTTCAGGGCGTGCCTGTTCCCAGAAATCAACTTCCACCCATGAAGCAAGATCACATCTGAATCCGTCGATATTGGTTTCCTGCACCCAGAATTTCATGGCATCAATCATTGCCTGGCGCATTTCCTGATTTTTATAATCCAACTCAATGATATCATCCATTCCGGAAGCAATATGGAATTTACCGTCCGGATCTTTTAAATAAAATTCGGGATGTGATTTCGTCCACACATGATCCCATCCGGTATGATTCGCTACCCAGTCAATGATTACTTTGAATCCCAGTCTGTGTGCCTCATTCACCATATCTTTAAAATCCTGCAATGTTCCGAATTCCGGATTGACAGAGGTATAATCTGCTGCTGCGTAAGGACTTCCGAGACTTCCTTTTTGTTCTGCTGTGCAATGGGAGTGATGGGCATAAACCAAAGGGTTTTTACTCCCATAGCTTTCAGGCGGGGCATTTCTTTGGCAAATGCTTTGAAAGTTCCTTCCTGGGTATATTGTCTGATATTTACTTCATAGATATTGGTAGTATGTTTCCATTCTTTTGGCAGCTCTGTCATCTTCTTTGTATTTTTTTGAGTGGTACAGGAAACAATTCCCAGACCAATTACGGCTAATAAAATTAATTTTTTCATTAATCTATTTTTAACAAAAGTAAGAATTGTTTTTTGGGGAGAAAAAGGGTAAGGGGTATTTAGACTTATAAAAATATGGGATATATTAAAACCATTAAGAATGGATTTAAGAAATAAAGTATAGTTAAGATGAATCATTCTGATTTTTAAGCATAAAGCGGAGCTAATCTTAATACAACCTTAATATTTCAAAAAGTATAAATAAATTCCGGATCAGGTGCAAAATGAATTACCTTTTTACTCTTCTAAGCTTTATACTGAATTTTATTTAACGCAAAGACAAAATGCAATTCATTATTGATAAGGAAGCTAAGAAAGCGACAAAGGTTGCTGATGAAGCTATGTAAATATACGTATGCTTAGAAAGAATCTATACAATTGATTCAGTTGCTTCCTAAAATAAAACACCGGATAATAAAAATCCTTTACGTTAAATTTTAAAATTAAATAGAGCTGAATATTGTACCCCAAAACTTTTGCGCTTGGTCCTAAATTCTGCCGATAATATATCAGTAAAATTCTATAAAAAGCCCCGGATCAACACCCGGGGCCATAATTTGTATATTTTTACATATTATCTTTCATCATCATTGTCATCCTCATCATCAAAGACATCGTCATTGTAGTCTTCTTCTTCCTCATCATCGAAGCTGTCATCTTCATCTTCAAAGTTTCCTCCGGTTCCGAAATCATCATCAAAACCGAACTCATCATCTACCAACGGCATTGCTGACTTCTTTTTGCCTCCGGAGTTTCCGTTTTTGCTAGGGGCCTTCAATGGAACATTTCCAAATCTGTATACCGTGATCGGGTAGTTTACACCTTTTGTTTCCTCAATCACTTCTACAAGCTCACAGAAGAATTCCCAAAGATCAAGAAGCCCGTACTGGAACTGTGCTTTGTCACCTACATTTTCAAAAGCCTCATCAATGTAAACATCTGACATGATCTCGCCATCTCCATCATCACTCATATCTTCCAATGGGACACTTTTTACGATCGTTCCGTCATCTTCCAACAGATTAAAAGTAGAAAGCTCATCTCCTGCAGACTGAATGCACTTTTAATTCCTAAATGTAAGTTCCATAACGTTTGTTTTCCCTAACTTCGACATCACGGAAAATATCCTCTTTCGCATCTAATATTACGCGGATTTTGTAAACCATATCAGTTTCTTAAATTACTTTTTGCCTTTATAATTATGATAAATCTATGTTGCAAATATATAATAAATGACATGTGACAAAAAAATATTTCAGGATTTTTTAAAATATTTTTTTTCTTACATTTTGCCGGAATTATTTACTTTTTCGAGCATAAAACTGAATTTCGTTCCTTCAAGGTAAACGCTTTCTACGGTAATGTTTTCGTTGTGAGCTTCAAGGATATGTTTTACAATAGCCAATCCTAATCCGGAACCGCCTTCTCTTCTGCTTCTGCTGGTTTCCACTCTGTAGAATCTTTCAAAAATCCTAGGCAGGATCTCAGATTTGATTCCCATCCCGTTATCGATAACTTCAATCAGTACTTTATTTTTCAGGATACTGGTTTTTACAATCACTTTTGCTTCCTGTCTGTTGGCATAATGGATTGCATTTGAAATAAGGTTGATAAAAACCTGTGAAATTTTCTGTTTATCGGCTTCTACAAAGATCTGCGGATGGAGGGTCTGAATTTGCAGGGTTGTATTTCTTTTCTCAGCTTCAAGATCAAGAAGGTCAAAAATCTCTTTAATCAGGAGATTGACATCGAATCTGGACACGGTAAGATTGATCTCTCCTGCTTCAAGTCTGTTGATCATATCAAGGTCTGTCACAATAGCGATAAGTCTTTCAACAGATTTATCGATTCTCTCGAGATATTTGTCACGGATGGTGAGATTATCTACCCCGCCATCTCTTAAAGTTTCCACATAGCCCTGAATAGAGAATAAAGGAGTCTTCAGCTCGTGGGAAACGTTTCCGATGTATTCTTTACGATAGCTTTCCATTTCCTTCATCATATCGATTTCGGTTACTTTCTGCTGGTTAAGATCGGAAAATCGTTCTCCAAGTTCTTTGATGGTAATATTTTCGTCATGATCATGTACGATCTCCTGAGGAAGAATGCCTGAAAGGCCTTTCACCTGCTTTCTGCCGTAATAGTTGAAAAGAAGTTCCAGAACTACGCAATTGATAATAAAGATCAGGACAATACAGATCAAAAGACCCGTTTTAAATAAAGGGGTCTCGTAATAGATATCTTTCAGTGAATCGAAAACGACCACCAGGAAAAGCATTCCAGTGTCAGCAGACAGGAGGCAACGAGGGTAAGTCTGTAAAATTTCAATTTTACAACGTTTTAAGAATTGAACGTAAAGTTAAGATTTTTAAATGATTAAACGATCAGCTTATAACCAATCCCTTTTAATGTCTGAATGGTATTAATCCCTAATTTTTCTCTTAATCTTCTGATGTGAACATCAATGGTTCTCTCTCCTACGATCACATCATTACCCCATACTTTCTCAAGAATTTCTTCTCTTTTAAAAACTTTTTCAGTGTTGGAAGCCAAAAGGTAAAGCAGGTCAAATTCTTTTTTGGGAAGAAGAAATTGCTGTCCGCTCTTGGAAACTCTGAAGTTATCTTTATCAATGACAAGGTCTCCTATTTCTATGAGCTTAGCATTATCAGATACCTGAGAAGTTAATTGCAGTAAAGCATTTACTTTGGAGATCAGGATTTTCGGTTTGATCAGCTTTACGATATAATCGTTGGCCCCGGCCTGAATCCTGCCAATTGGGAAAATTCTTCGCTTCTTGCGGAAAGGAAAACAATAAGTGTTTTTTGAAGTTCTTTCACTTTACGAAGTTCCTGACAGGTTTCAATACCATCTTTTTCCGGCATCATTACATCTAGAAGGATAAGGTCCGGAACAATTTCCTTTGCTTTTTCTATCCCTTCGTTACCATTGGTAGCTGTATAGATATCATAACCTTCTTTTTCTAAATTGTAAGACAGAATCTCTAAAATATCCAGTTCATCGTCTATTAAGAGTATTTTCTTTTGGCTCATTTTAAATTTTTACTGTTTCAAAGTTAATCATTTTTGAATGATAGATTAATAAATTAGTTATCGTTCATATAAAGTTAACAATAATACTCTTTTCTTAATATTTAGTTAAGAAAAAATTAAATTTTACTAAACCATTTACCCCATTAAACTTTTATTCCTTTGCACCGAAAGAAATCTAGTAATAAAGCAAGTAAAGGAATGAAAATTAATAAACTTAGCATTGCAGTCTTATTTTTATCCGGATCTGTATTTTATGCTCAGGAAACAAAGCAGGATACAATCACTAAGGAGAAAAAAATTGAAGGCGTAGTAATCCAAGGAAGCAGTAACAAGAAAACTGAAACTGCCGTATTAGGAGAACAGAAGAAAGCGATTATTCAGAAACAGGCTGTAAGTGCTGAAGAGATTTCCAGAAAAGGAATCTCCAATGTAGAACAAGGTCTTACGAAAGTAACAGGGATCACTACGGTAGAAGGAAGAGGTCTTTTCGTAAGAGGTCTTGAAGAACGATACAACTATTTATTAATTAACGGTCTTGGTTCACCATCCAATAACCCTTTCCAGAAGATTATTGCCCTAAAGCAGTTTCCGACGGATGTTGTAGGTAAATTGAATATTTATAAGACTTTCAACTCCAATCTTTACGGAGACTTTGCAGGAGCTACTTTTGATATTGAGACCCTTACGATTGATAAGCCTTTCACTAAAGTAGAATTCAGTGTAGGAGTGAATACTTTGAGTACTTTCAGAGATAACTTTAAAGTAGCAGAAGGTGCTGATGGAATGAATGGGTATTTAGGGTTGAACTCAAGAGATAGAAGGCTTCCTGAAGAGGTGAGAAATGCAACACCTTCTAACTATAGATTTACGCCTAATGAGTCACTGAATTCGTTTAAAGATTCATGGAATGTTGATAACGTAAAGACGATGCCTAATACCAGTATTGGATTTACAACGGTGCAAAAAATTAAAGCTGGAGAAACTGGAAATTTAGGGGTACTATTTTCTTTAAATCAGTCAACAAAATATTCATACAGAGAAGGTGATAATAACCAGTATAGAAATAATGGTCCTTCAATAGAACTAAGTAACCTCTTAAATAAGAAAGAGTATGAATATGAAACAGAATCGTCTGTTTTACTTGGCTTAGGTTATAAAAATAAAGGTACCAATGTAAACTTAAATGCAATTTATTTACAAAATTCATCAAATATAATTGAGGATTTTACAGGGTACAAAAATGGACAAGTACTTGATCAACGTTTCTTCAGAACAAATCAACAAGATATTTCAAGATTTTTAGATTTACAGTTAACCGCTTCTCAGAAAGTTGGAGAACGTCATCAATTCAAAGCAGGAGCAAGTTACGTAATTAACAGTTATAGTCAACCAGATCGAAAAATTTTCGAACTTACAAAGCCTGAAGATTATACACATGCATTAATCTCATACGGAGGTAATAGCTTTATCCGACAATACCTGGATGTTAACGGTAGATTTTATGGTTCAGCATTTGGAGAATATTCTATTTTTCTTGGTGATAAAGGTGACCGCAAAGACTATCCTTTACAAGTATCTGTTGGATATAATGGGTTCACAGATATAAGAAAGAATTCATATCGTTTTATATTTGGAAACCCTGGAACCGGAGCATCTTCTGTTTATATCAATATAGATCGTCCTCAGGATGTCCTAAACAATTCTATAAATAATAATCAACTATATTACAATGAAGGTAGTGATTCCTATTCCTATTTATCAAATATATATCAATTTGTAAATGCAGGATATGCTAATATTAACTACAAACCTTCGGAGACTTGGGATATATTATTAGGTGGAAGATTTGAAAATGATATGAGAGTTATCAGATTTAATAGACCTGGTAATTCTAAAAGAGAAGACATAACACCAAATAAAAACTATTTCCTGCCTTCACTTTCTATCAAAAAATCATTAAATAATAAGAATAATATAAGACTTTCTTTAAGCAAGACTATTACACGTCCTGTACTTATTGAAACAATGCCTATTGAATATATCAACCCAGATAACTCTTCAATCCTTGGTAATGCAAATATTCAAAATAGTGAAAACTACAACGTCGATTTAAAATGGGAATACTTCCCAACTAATAAAGAAATGTTTGCTGTTAACTTATTTGCTAAAAATAGATAAAGCCATAGAACGTTCAATGGCACCATCAGCAAATGCAAGTGGAGTTGTTGTAACATTTTACAATGCAGAAAAAGCAACTCTTGCGGGAGTAGAACTAGAGGGTATTTTGAACCTGGGGAGATTTTCTGAATCTTTAGATAAATTTACATTGGGAGCTAATGCAACATTTATGTATACTGATGTAAAAAGAAGTGAAGATCAATTCAAAACTGAAAGACCTGATGGATATACAAATGATCAGCTTCATAGAAGGGGATTACAAGGAGCTGCTCCATATACTATTAATGGAGATTTAAAATATGAATACAAAAACTCAAAAAATTTCAGTAAAACTTTCTCATTAGTATACAATGTGTCTGGTTCCAAAATTTATGCTGTGGGAGGTTCAGGTTCAGATAACTACTACGAAAGACCATTCCATCAGTTAGATTTTGTTTATCAGAATCAAATTGATAAAAATTGGAATGTCAAATTTAGAGTGCAAAATATTTTGAACAGTAAATATCGTGTTGAACTAGGAGATAATAATTATTATACTATGAATACAAATGGTAATTATTCTTTAAATAACTATTTCAATGGTGTAACGTTCAACTTTACTGTAGGCTATACTTTTTAAAAACAACTTATAAAATAAATCTTAATATAAAATGAAAAGAAATCTTTTAACCCTAATATCATTAACATTACTGTTGAGCTTATCATCATGTACGATTGAAATCAATGATGATTCAGGAGCTCCTACGACTACAAACCCAGGAAACACATCAGGAATTTTACCTGAAGGAGGAAAATTATCTGGTGAAATTACTTCTAATTTAACAATAAAAAAGGTAATTATACTTTAGAAGGTATTGTAAAAGTAGCAGATGGTGCAACTCTTACTATTGAAGCAGGTGCTACATTCACTGTATCTACAACAGTTACATCAAGCCTAGTTGTTTTACAAGGTGGTAAAATTATTGCTTTAGGTACTGCCGGTGAACCAATTGTTTTCACTACTGCAAATAAAACGCCAGGTGGATGGGGTGGAATCACCCTTTATGGAAGAGCACCAATCAAAGCTGTAAATGGAAACACTACTGCAGTTTCTGAAGATGGAAACGCTATAAGCTATGGTGGAAATGATGCTAACTTTAGCTCTGGTATATTAAAATTTGTAAGAGTAGAATATGCTGGTAAGAAAATCAATGATGGAACTTCAGAAACCAATACTTTTACTTTTTATTCAGTAGGTGATGGTACTATTTTAGAAAATCTTGTTGCCTATAAAGGAACTGATGATGGCTTTGAGTTCTTCGGAGGTACTGTGAGTGCAAAGAATCTTGTTGCTTATGGTAACTACGACGATTCATTCGACTGGCAAGATGCATGGAGTGGACAAAATAACAGCAACTGGTATGCTTTTCAAACAGTAACAGGAAATTTCGGGATGGAAATTGAAGCATCTGCAAACGTAGATAATACAGCTCCTAAAATTTCTAATATTACGTTAATCAGAGATGCCAATACTGCTCCTGAAGTTGCAGGTTCTTCAGAAATCTCTGCTATTCAATTCAAAAGACAAGGAACCGGAATTTTCTCTAATGTATATATCAGCGGTTATAAAAATATGGGTGGTAAAAATGCCTACTCAGTATTAATCCAAGAAGATACTACGGAAACAAATCAGGTGAATACTGGAAAAATAAAAGTAGAACCTCTTACTTAAATTCAGATAATCCAGGGGTTTGGGGATATGCCTACCCTAAAACGAATCCTAAAACGTTCACAAATGCTACAGGTGTTACAAAAGTTTCTCTGGTACCGGGAGCTTGGGCTACCGTAGATGGAGTAAACCTTTTAGCAGCTTTACAATAACTAGTTTCTTCATTTCAATAAAAAACCATCAGAATTTTCTGATGGTTTTTTGTTATAAAACAACCACCGTAAAAACGATGGTTGATTACAAAAAACAAGTGTATAAAAAATATATATACGTTCGGTTAACTTCGCCAGAACAGGTTCCCGTCATGCATCAGGGCTTCTATTTTAGAGATTCTGGAAACGGCTTCTGCAGAACATGAAGCTTCTGTCAGAACAATGGCTGCTTCGTCTCCGGCTTTAGGCCACTGTTGCTTTCCTTTTTCATCCAGCGGAAGAATACTTTGTGTGGCAAACTGCAACGCTCTTGACAATGCATATTCTGTAGCATATCCGTAGAGTTCAGCAATAAGATTGGCTTTCTGCAGCATACTTCCGGATCCGAAAGTGCTCCAGTAATCCTGTACATTATCATTTCCTATCAATACATTTACTCCGTATTTCTTTAAGGTCGGAATCGGCATTATTGTTTTCCCAAAAGGTACGGAAGAAGCAATTCCCACTTTTGCAGCAGCCAGTCTTTCAGCGATCTGCTCTGTTTCTTTCGGATTCAGATGAGCCAGAGCAAATGCATGACTTACAAAAGTTTTCCCCTGAAGCTGTGGATTTTCAATCGCTTTATCGATCAAATAATTGATGGTTTTCATCCCGGACTCTCCTACTTCATGCAGGTGAATATCAATCAATCCTTTATGATGATCCAACGCCAGCTGTACGGTAAAACCCATTACCTTTTCAATGTTTCCATCGATGCTCAAAGGATCCAGGCCACCAATAAAGCTCACGCTTTTCAGTTTTGCAGCTTCTTTCATCAGAGGAAGCGTTTCCGTATAGTATATTCCATGCTGAGGAAAGGCAACGGTTTCCACTTTAAAGGAATCTTTCTTATTTTCGAGGGCCTGCTCCAGGTGCTCCAGCGATTTTAATCCTGAAGTGGGATCAATATTAAAATGGGTTCTTGCAAAGTGAGTTCCGTAATGCTGTTGAAGGCTGATCAGCTGTTCTGCCCTCTCTACAGAAGTTTTTAAAAGTTCGGGAATAATTTCCTGCTCATAGGCAATCATATCTTTCACCGTCCTTCTTTTGGGTGAAAGTGCCTTCCATGGAAGTCCATATAATGTTTTGTCCAAATGGATGTGCATATCCCTGAAAGCGGAAGCATCAGATATCCTTTGGCATCTATGGCATTGGAAGCGGGATCATTGGCTTTTATTTCTTTAATTTTTCCGTCCTCAATTTCAATACTGAAAAGGTTTGTTTTTGTTCCGGTCACCTCGTCATTTTCGTATTCAAAGCCTGTTTCCAGGCGGACATTTTTCAGGGAATATGTTCCTTTCGCAGTTAATTGATATGGAAATTGCATGATTTACTATTTTAACACCACAAAATTACACCGGCTTTTACTCAAAACCGGTGTATCAATTATGTCATATTTTGTACAGATTATTCTTTGAATTGAGACGGAGTCATTCCCGTCTGTGTCTTAAAGAACTTCGAAAAACTGGCGTGATCATAAAAACCAAGATCATATACAATGTCTTTTACTGACATTTCAGATACTTTTAAAAGACGTTTCGCTTCCAGTAAAATACGGTCCTGAATAAGAGATGAAGCGGAAGCATTAAGATTTTCTTACAGACAATATTCAGATAATTGGCCGAAATATTCAGCTTATCGGCATAAAATGAAACAGATCTTTCTGTTCTGAAATGTTCATCAATGAGATGCAGAAATTTCGAAATGATCGGATTTGAATGATAGACCTCGAAGTCTTTGAAAGCTCCTTCCATTGTTTTGCTCACCAGCAGCCCTATCAGCTCACTCCTTTTCTGAATAAGTTCCCAAAAATTTTCTCTTCACTGAGTTCTTTTTGGATGGCCTGAAATTCATACAGAAAAGCGTTAAAGACCTCCCCGGAAAGATTAATGACCGGATGATTCTGATAGTAGGAAGCAGAAAACCTTAATGAAGGCAGGAAACTTTCGAACCAGTCTCTGCTGATCATCAGCTGATAGCCTACCGTTTCTTTTTCAATCACCCATTGATGTACCTGATCCGGAAAAACGAGATGGATCTGATGATCTTTAACCGGATATTCCGTAAAATCTATGGTATGCGAACCTACCCCATGCTCAAAAAGGTTGATGATAAAAAAATCGTGCTTATGAGGATCATCTATGGAACGGGCACCGTAAAGTTCATTAAACAGCAGATGACAGCCTTTCAGCTGGTTTTCGCTAAACTCCTGAATTCCTAAAATGGGAAAATGATCTGTATGAGAACTCACGTTACCTGAATTTCTCTTAAAATTAATAAAATTTATGAGAGAAAAAATTAAAATAGCCACAAAAGAAGCAAAGACATCCTTTGTGGCCGAAAAACACTAACTAAATTATATTTCCAAATTGATATTATATACTTTGGAATATTGGCCGGATAAATGCAAAGACTCGAATCCCTTTGCATTATCCAACCTCCAACAGCATAAGTTTATCTATGATTTCAATATTTGAGCAATCTCTGCAAACCCTGATTCTTCTGCATGCTGCAGAGCTGTTTTCCCTGATCGATCGGGAATGGTAAGATCTGCTCCGTTATCTTTTAAAATCTTTACGATCTCCTGATATTTCTGAGTTCCGTTTCCCAGAATTACTGCTTCCATCAACGCTGTCCATCCCAGACGGTTTACATGATTGACCGGAAAACCTTTTGTCTTTGTCAGAACTTTTACCGTTTCCACATGCCCTCTTTCACAGGCAGGAATCAAAGCAGTACCATTATAACGGTTGAATACATCGAACCTGGCTCCGTTTTCTAAAAATAATCTGACCAGTTCGGTCTGCCCGCTCGCTCCTGCATACAAAAACGGACTGTCAAGCTGATCATCCTGAAGATTAACATCTGCTTTATAGGAAACGAGCAGTTTTGCCATTTCCGTCTGCTTGTCTATGGTTGCTATAAGCAGTAAGGAACGGCTTTTTTATCCTTAGTATTGACATCTGCCCTATTATCCAATGCTGATTTTACGGCAGCAATGTCATTTTTTTCACCAGGTTTATGATATTTGTTTCCTGTATCATCTCTTGTTTCTGAAATTCAACAGGTTTCTTCTCGCAGGCATTCAGGCTCCCGAATGACAGAAGAAATAGTAATACTTTCATTATGATTCATTTTTGAAAATTAAAAACAATATTTCCCTGATGAACCAACGATTCTACGTTTGAAATTCTTGATACCGCTTCGGCTGAACAACTGGCATTGATCAGGACAAAATCTGCCCTATCTCCAGATTTAGGCCATTGCTGAGTACCTTTATCATCCAATGGAAGGATATTTCCAGTCGCCAGCTTTAAACTTCTCGACAGATGAAACTCCGTGGAATAGCCGTAAAGTTGTGCCATCAGATTAGCTTTCTGAAGCACGCTTCCCGTCCCGAAAGTGTTCCAGTGATCTACAATACTGTCGTTCCCGGTCAGTACCGTTACATTATGCTTATAAAGTACAGGAATCGGCATAATCATTCTTCCGAAAGGAATAGTTGAAACAATCCCGATTTTTGCTTCAGCTAATTTTTCAGCAATTTCCTCCTGCTTTGTGGCTTCTAATTTCGCTAAAATAAAACAGTGGCTCAAATAGGTTTTCCCTTTCAGAGATGGATTTTCATTCACTTTCTTTATCAGATATTCTACCGTTTTCAATCCGGAATCTGTTGTTTCATGTAAGTGAATATCAATCCCTTTTTATGATCCAAAGCAAGCTGAACTGTGAAATCCATTACTTTTTCAATATTCCCGTCAACATTAAAAGGGTCTACACCACCGATAAAATCAATATCCATCTTTGCCGCCTCTTTCAGATACGGAGCTGAGTCTGTATAAAATACGCCATGTTGTGGAAATGCCACGAGCTCTGCACCAAAACCTTTCTTTTTATTCTCTAAAGCTTTCTGAAGATTTTTTAAAGACTGAAGCTTTGAGGTGGGTTCAATATTCACATGGCTACGGGCAAATGAAGTTCCTTTTGACTGCAGCAGTTCGATCATTTTCTCAGCTTTGAATGTTGAATTTTTCAGCATTTCAGGCAGCATTTTCTGCTCCAGTTCTATCATTCCTTTCACTCCGCCGGTTCTTTTCCTTACGGCCTGCCAGTGATCTCCGTAAAAAGTTTTATCAAGATGAATATGCATATCCTTAAAAGCGGGCAGCATCAGGAGACCTTTAGCATCTATCGCTTTAGCATCAGGCTGGTTGGCAGCAATCTTTGTGATCTTTCCATTTTCAACTTCTATATAAAAAGATCTGTTTTTGTAGAAGACACTTCTCCTTCTTCATATTCAAAACCGGTTTCAAGGCGAACATTCTTAAGGCTCAGTTTTCCTTTTGCTGACGTATCTTTTGCTTCAAAAAGAGGTGATGCGGTCATGATATTAGGTATTAAAGTTAATCCCGCCATGGCCAATGCCGAATTTCTGATAAAATCCTTACGGGACAGGGTATTGTCTGAGATCTTCATTTCCAATCTGTTTATGACAAAATTAAAAAGAACCGGCCTGAACAAAGTGTATGGTTTATTACAAAATCTGTATGATTTATGCTTTGTGGTGAAATCTAAATGATGCTGTTTTACCTTATTGAGACTCCTACGGAGTGATATAGATTGCGTTGAAATTTTTTCAATCCAAACTCTTCAAATCAAATTTCTTTTGCATAAAAAAACCGGATAAAAATCCGGTTCCATTTATTTTTATTTATTTGAATATTCAAATTTCCTTACAGCTTCCAGTGTCATATCAATTTCTTTTTCCTTGATTGCATCACTGATGAAGTAGGTTTCATACCCGCTTGGAGGCAAATACACTCCATTCTGAAGCATCTGGTGGAAAAAGTTGTTGAATAATGAATGGTTCGCTTCCTGAGCTTCATCAAAATTGGAAACCCTGTTGGTATGGAAGAAAACGGACATCATTGAACCTTTTCTGTTGATCTTATGGGAAATTCCTTTTTCATTTAAGATTTTTCCGATTTCAATATCCAGTGTTTGGGTTGTTTTGTTTAATCTGTTGAAGAATTCAGGATCGTTTTTGATCAGCTGAAGCGTTTTTAATCCTGCTCTCATCGCCAAAGGATTTCCGCTTAATGTTCCTGCCTGGTATACTCCGCCTTTTGGTGCCAGGTGATCCATAATTTCATTTCTTCCTGCAAAAGCTCCTACCGGAAGTCCTCCTCCGATTACTTTTCCGTAAGTTACCAGGTCAGCTTTCACATTGAAAAGTTCCTGAGCTCCCCGAATGCTAATCTGAAACCGGTCATCACCTCATCAAAGATCAGTAAAGCCCCGTTTTCGTCGCAGATCTTTCTTAGATTCTGAAGGAAATCATTTTCAGGCAATACACACCCCATATTTCCGGCAACCGGCTCAATGATCACCGCAGCGATCTCTCCCTGATTGTGACGGAACAGATCTTCCACCTGCTCGAAATCATTATAACGGGCCAATAGTGTATCTTTTGCAGTACCGGCAGTTACTCCCGGAGAGTTTGGGTTTCCAAATGTAGCCGCACCACTTCCCGCCTTGATCAGAAATGAATCTGAATGCCCGTGATAGCAGCCTTCAAATTTTACGATTTTATCTCTTCCTGTATATCCTCTTGCCAGTCTGATGGCACTCATACAAGCTTCTGTTCCTGAAGAAACCATTCTGATCTGGTCTATATTCGGGACATTTTCAATGATGAATTTTGCAATTTCTGTTTCCAGTTCTGTTGGAGCTCGAATGAGAATCCTTTTTCGGCCTGTATTTTCAGTTCTTCCAGTACTTCAGGATGGGTATGTCCTAAAATAGCCGGCCCCCATGAATTGATGTAATCAATATAGGTATTGTCATCTGCATCGGTAAGGTAAGCACCTTTTGCCGATTTCATAAAAACAGGAACACCTCCTACAGATTTAAATGCTCTTACCGGAGAGTTGACTCCTCCCGGAATGTATTTGTAGGCTTCATCAAATAAAGCCGAACTTCTTTGGTATTTCATATATATTTAGCTGTTCGTTGACAGTGGCTGTTGGCATTTAACTGTCAACTATAAACTCTCAACGAAAAATAAAATTAGTTTCGTGGTTTTTTATCAATCAGATAAATCAGCTGTCCTGCAGATGGCTGTTGCCCTTCATCCATTCTGTTTTTAGCATATAATTTATGTAATTTGATTCCGAATTTCTGGGCAATATCATGCATATCTTCACCGGATGCGGCTTTGTAAGTTGCTGTATTTCCTGAGGAGTTTTTAGATTCAAGGAAGACAATATCATTTTTTTCAATGTCTCATTTTCCAGTTCATTCCACTTCATCAGGCGGCTTTCGCTCACCTTGAATTTATTGGCGATGAATTTTACGTCGGTATCTTCAGGAATGATAATGTATTTCAGACCGTCATTCGGGTGGCTTTTGATAAGAATGGAATTAAGAATTTCCGCTTTTGTTTTGATTCTTTCCACTCTTTTCTGCTGCTGTGCATAAGAGGTCTGTTTGTAAGGGACCTCTACGGTTACCGGTTCTTTAGCTTTTTTGTTGCCTTTGAAGGTTCCAGCTGTGCCATGAAAGTTCTGTCGTCTTTCAGATCCGGATACATTTTAAGAACGGCGTACAGCACTTCATTAGAATTGGTATTGTCGTATTCGTATAATTTATACTTTTCAATTTTGGTGATCAGGATGGAAGCATAGCGTGGATTGGTTGCATAACCTGCTTTTTTCAACCCATGTGCCCATGCTCTGTAATCTTTCATATCCAATTTGAAAAGATTAGCGTAATATTTTCTGGTAGATAAAAATATGGAATGGTCTTCATAAGACTGTCTGGGATCGTCATACACACGGAAGCATTCATTAGGTGCATCATCAGTATGCTTCATTGTTTTACCTGTCCAGTCTTCTTTACATTTGATACCGAAGTGGTTTTTACCTTCCTGAGCCAGTCTGCTCTGTCCGCCTCCGGTTTCCAGGAGTCCCTGGGCAAGAGTGATAGAAGCCGGAATTTTATATTTTTCCATTTCTTCTACTGCGTATTTAGCAAATCTCTGAATGTACTGATCTTCGGTTGCCCATCCCTGAGCAGAAAATTTTGATAAAACTAAAAGGCTTATGGATAGGAAAAGTCTTTTCATGTTTTTCAATTTTACTTATATAATTAAATTTCTATTCTGTTTTTCTAACAGCAGATTAGCGCCTTCAATTCCCTGCAATCCGCCTGTATGAAAGCATAAAACCCTGCTGTTTTCAGGAAAAAACTCTGCATCAATCAGCTCAAATACCTTCTGCATCATCTTTCCTGTATAAATCGGTTCCAGAGGAAGATCGTATTTCTCTTTGAAATCATTGATAAAACGGATATTTTCATCACTTATTTTACCATAACCTCCAAAACATGAATCTATTAGATCAAAATTCCGTTTCAAAGTTAATTCAAATATTTTATTTTCCAGTGAAGCATCATCAACAGCTTTAAATCCTATAACTTTCTGATTGTCTTCACAAAATTTCGAAATTCCGGCAATGGTACCTCCGGTTCCAACTGCGGTGCAAAGATAGTCAAAATCTTTTGTTTGCTCGTTCAGCATCATTTTCACACCTTCTACCGCCTCTCCATTGGTTCCTCCTTCCGGAACAATTAAAGCCTCCGGGAACTCGTGCTGCAGGAATTCAGTCAATTTTTCTTTATGCCGGTATTCTTCACGGGTGACAAATTTCAGGTTCATTCCGTTTCTTTTTGCAAAAAGTAAAGTAGGATTATCCCTCCATTTATGCTGCAGTTCTTCTCCTCTTATTATTCCCAAAGTCGGAATACCTGCCTTGCTTCCTACTGCAGAAACCGCTGCAATATGATTGGAAAATGCCCCTCCGAAAGTAATGATATAAGGTTTCTCAGGATTTTTTCCAGATAATGATTGACATTATAAAAAAGCTTCCAGTATTTGTTACCAGAAATCTGAGGATGAATAAGGTCTTCTCTTTTGATGAAAACCCTGATATTTTTATGAATCGGGATTTCCTGAATCGGAACAGGTTCTGTGGGGAATTGTAATAGCATTTTAGTTTTTTAAACTATCCATGGATTATTTTGCAAAAGTAGTAAAAGATTAGTTATAGTTTTTGTCCAAATCATATTGGACGATGCAGCAATTTTGTATGGAATACTGGGCATTTAACTACAGATGTTGCAGTTTTACACAGATGATTGTAAATTATTTCATATAAAATGTTCATGAAATTTGTGGAATTATTTGTGATGTTGTGTTCACATTTTTAGGTTTGGCTAAAGCCAATGGAATATTTTAATTTATTTGGCCGGGCTAAAGCCCGCCCCTATTGATGTTGATATTGATGTCCTTATATTTATAAGCAGGATAATAGTTCTGTAACGACAAAATCTTTCAATCTTTAATCTTTCAATCTTTCTACAAATATTTCCTGAAGTTCCAGAATTTTCTTTTTTGAGATAAGTCAAATTATGTTCATTGGTATAGGCTTCTCTTTCGAATGAGATTCTTCTGTAGGCGAGATAGCCGTCTTTAAGTTTGAAAAACCAGTAATAATACTCAATAACGTAGAAAATGTAGAAAAAAATGATAAGCATTTCCAGTTGCTGTCGTAAATGAATCTTTTCGTGATTGATAAGTATATTATTTTCCTTATCTTCGGGTTTCCTAATGAAGATAAAGGGAAAGAGAGCTATGCCGTTAATTTTTAGTTTTTTTAATGGCTTTTGGCATACAATTATCATAGTAACAAATATAAAAAGTTTTTTGACTTGCGTTTAACTTATGGCCCATTATGACATCAAAGAAGGTGAAGACTTTTACTATAATGAACAGGGATACAAGGTTTTTACAGAAAAATTCCATCTGAAAAGAGGATATTGCTGTAAAAGCGGCTGCAGGCACTGTCCTTACGGGTACGATAAAAGACTGATACATTCATTAAAAATGATAAAAAAATAAATAAAATGAAAAAATATATTTTTATTTTGTTGGCATCTGCTACATTAGGTCTCACTTCTTGTAGCCCTTTTCAGGTACGTTCAGACTATGCTGAAACCGCCAATTTCAATTCTTATAAGACTTATAAAATAAGAATTGACGATCTTAAACTGAATGATATTGATAAAGACAGAGTTCTGAATGAGTTGTCAAGACAGCTTCAAAGTAAAGGACTTCAGTCAGGAGAGAATCCTGATCTTATTATCAACGTAAAAGCAAATCATAAAAAAATTACGGATATACAAAGTTCTTCTCCTTACGGAATGTGGGGATGGGGCGGGCCCTTCGGATGGGGGTCGGTATGAACAGAACATGGACGAGCAATTATAATGAAGGCGCATTAATCGTTGACCTGATCGACGCAAAAACCAACAAACTGGTTTGGCAGGGTATCGGAAGCGGAATTTCTGTAGATTCTCCAAGATCTAAGCAAAGACAGATTCCTGAAATCATGGCTGAGATCATGAAAAACTATCCGCCACAGAGAAAGTAAAATTGAGGACTATTATTATATACAGACCGGTGCATTTTTGTACCGGTTTTTGTTTGGGTTTATATGGGTGAGGATATTGGTAATGTTTATGTTGTGTCAGGTTTTGGCTAAAACCATTGTTGGGTTTCATGAATGACTACATATCCATAAAACAGAATGTTCTACATTCAAAATTAATGATAATGTAATTTTTTATTCGTAAAAATGTAGTAATCTTGCTGAAACTTGTATTGATATGAAAAAATCATCTTATTCTCTGTATTTGCGGGACTTGCCCATGCACAGGCTCCTGCAGGATACTACAATTCTGCCAGCGGATTAAGCGGCGCAGCACTGAAAACTGCATTGAGCAGCATTATTACCAGCGGACATCAGGACAAAGGTTATAGCGGACTATGGACGGCCTATAAAACTACTGATATTGATAAAGATTACGAAAACGACGGATCTATTCTTGATATATATTCTGAAAAACCTGCAGGTGCCGATCCTTATAATTACACTCCCGGAAGCAACCAGTGCGGAACGTATTCTACGGAAGGCAATTGCTACAACAGAGAGCATGTGATCCCTCAAAGCCTGTTCAATCAATCTTCTCCAATGGTTTCAGATATTCATTTTATCAGGGCCACTGACGGAAAGGTCAATGGAATGAGGAGTAATTATCCTTTCGGGAAGGTTGCCAGCGCAACATTTACCTCCAAAAACGGTTCTAAACTTGGATCTTCTGCATCTTCCGGATATTCAGGAACGGTTTTTGAGCCGATCGATGAGTTTAAAGGGGATGTAGCCCGTATGATCTTCTATTTTGTGACCCGTTATCAGAGTAAGCTTTCTTCATTCACTTCAGGAAATATGCTGGGGAGTTCTGCTTTTCCGGGATTACAGACCTGGGAGCTGAATGTTCTTCTGGCCTGGCACAATCAGGATCCGGTTTCTCAGGCTGAGATCAGAAGGAATAATGCGTCTTATACGTATCAGGGAAACAGGAATCCGTTTATTGACAATCCCAATTATGTTAATCTTATCTGGGGTTCCCAGCAGCCTTCAGGTGATACGCAGGCTCCGACAACGGCTACCGGCTTAAATATTTCAGGAAAGACATCCAACAGCATTTCTCTTGCCTGGAATGCGTCTACGGATAATGTAGGAGTAACGGCTTATGATGTGTATATGAACGGAAGCCTTAAAGCAACGGTAAGTACAGCCTCTACAACAGTTTCAGGACTCAGCTCTTCCACAACCTACAGTTTTTATATATAGTAGCTAAAGATGCTGCCGGAAATTCTTCATCGAACAGTTCAACTGTTTCAGGGACCACCAATGCAGGAAGTACTACAACTCCGTCTACAGGATGTACGAATGAAAATTTTGAGACGATCCCCGCAACCAGCGCTTCCTATACAACAAGAACCTGGAGCAACGGCGGTATCTCATGGACGGCAACGGATGCAAGGACAGATCAGACGATCAATAATAAAGCCATTACGGTAAGAAACGGTTCTTTAACATCAGGAAGTTCTTCCAATGGTATCGGTTCTTTAACGGTAACTACTCAAATGAAGTTTTCGGGAAGCAACGGAACTTTTGATGTGAAAGTGAACGGAACTACAGTGGGAACGGTTCCATACAGCACCTCAGCAACAACTACAACGATCAGCAATATCAATGTTTCAGGAAATGTAACGGTGAGCCTGGTGAACAACTCATCAACCAACAGAGTGGCTATTGATGACCTTTCGTGGACATGCTATTCTGAATCTTCGGCAAGACAGGCTCAAAGCATTTCTCCGGAAGCAACAAAGAGTTTTAAAATTTCACCAAACCCGGTTACAAATCAGGAAATCTTTGTAAAAGGCGATCTTCAGAGTGTAAAAAAGCTGAAATCTATACACTTCAGGGTAAGGTTTTACAAACAATTGATCAGCCATTCAGAAATGGTAACTCTATTAAAACCGGAAATCTGGGTCAGGGAATTTATATTCTGAAACTGGATCATGCTACGATGCAGTTTTTGGTAAAATAATATGTATTTCAATATAAAAAGCCGGTCTTCTATTTTTGGAGACCGGCTTTTTAATTCTTTTTAAAGCTGTTTCTTTTCTTTTGAATATCCATCAACAAACCTGTAAGTGAAGCTCATCAATAAAGAAAGTGTATTTTCCTACTACCTATTACCTATTACCTATTACCTATTACCTATTACCTATTACCTATTTACTTCCCTCCTTATCCTTAATAATCTTTGACCAATCGGTGAACATTTTGGTAATGGTATTGGCATTGATCATGCTGAAAATAAACATCCCGATCATTACGGTAAGCCAGCAATAGGCTAATTTTATTCCGTTCTTATCTGTAATAAAATAAAGTACAAATATGGTAAGAGCACCCAATACAAAAGTAAACAGTAAGGTATACATCAATACATGGATGATATACATATTGAACTTAAGCTTCCTGAATATCCAACCGATGACAGCTGCAGGGATAAACAACAGCAACGGAAGAAACATAGCCCCGAATATCACCATTTCAGGATGCTCCGTGATTTCTGTTTCGAGTCCGAAGAAGGTATTAAAACTGAACTCCGTCATAGTGTTTTTCAGCGTTTGTTATTTCCAGTAAGGTCTTGTCTTTATAGCCCAGCATTTTGGCCAGTATTACATTAGGGAATTCATGAATTCCGATGTTATAAAGATTGACACTGTCGTTAAAAAACTCTCTTCTGTCTGCAATTTTGTTTTCCAGCTCGGAGATTCTTTTCTGCAGCTCCAGAAAATTGTTGCTTGATTTCAGTTCGGGATAATTCTCGGAAACGGCAAAGAATGATGACAAGGCTTTTGAAGTTTCATTAGCAAGCTCAGTCCTTTTATCGGCATCGGCTGTCTGGTTATATGAAGTTCTGAGTTCCGTAAGACGGGCAAGCAGGTTTTCTTCATAATTCATAAAGTGCTTCGCTACATTGACAAGGTTCGAATTTCATCTGCACGCTGCTTTAAAACAACGTCAATATTGCCATAAGCTTTATCAACGTTAAATTTCAGCATGACCAGCTTGTTATATAAATTGATCAAAAACTTATAATCACTACGCCTAAAAGGATGAGTAATATGATGGCAACAGTCTGATTCATTATTGTATGAGTATATAAATGATAATTAAAAGGATTATTGAACAGGTAACCATGAAAGACCTCAGCAGCGGCTGATATTTATTCCATACGGTGATTCCTGATGATGAAGTCACTCCGAGGATTTTATAATGGTCATCTTTTCTGATGAAAGGCACACCGTTTTTAGCATCTGCGTACCCAACCAGCAGCATTTTTGTCCGTCTTTTAGCAGGGTTTCGGTGTATCTTTTATTATTGCTGCTGCTTACATTGGTTTCTCCAAGCAAAACAAGCTCTATTCCTTCCGGCTCAATATCAATGGTTCCCGTCTCGTCTTTTATGCTGAAAGGGTTGCATCGGGTTTCCCTGTGAATGGTTCTGTAAGAAAGTTTTCCGTCAGAATCCCTGTCAATATCTTCTATGGTATAATAATATCCGATGCATATTTCATGATCAACCGGTGAAGATAAAGGCTCTTTCATGATCAGGGTTCCTTCAACTTCTACAATCCCTTTTGCCAGAGATTTTATTTTGGAGGTGGGAAGAGATGCCTGCAATCTTAAAAATCTCTTTGCAGAAGTTGGTCTCATCAAAGTAAGAAAAATAAAGACAAAAAGATCAGGGAAGGATGATGATTGCTTTTTCTGCGTATGCGTCATAATTATTGGAAATTTCATAGAGGTATCTATGCAGCGGCATTTTTTCTTTAAAAATAGTCCACAGTATAAAATAAAGAAAACAAAACACAATCGCTCCCAAAATCCCATAGCCTATATATGATTTTTTTCTAATATTCTCCATGTTTTGTTATTGTTTTCCCTGCATTGTGCTTTGGTTTTTCATCCAAAAATACATTTTATTAATGAATGCTGCCTGAATTATTGTTGTTTAAGATAAATTAGAATGACACACATTATATTAATCAGCACTATGAGACCTGCAATGTATGAAGATATGTTTAGTCTTCTTTTGAAGGTCAACTTTGTACTGTAAGTAGCCAGCAGACTTGCAAAAATGCTGTGATTCCTGTAAAAACTCCTCCGAAAATAAAGAAAACCCAATTCAGTTCTATGGAATTGGCACTGTCTTTAGATGCGCCGGCGGTAATCTTCAGCCGTTCTCCTATTACCGGAGGCTGATTATCTGTAACGTCTACGGTTTTGATCACCTCCTTTCCTTTCGAATCTGTATACTTCACTTCCGGAAAATAAACCACTTTAGCATCATAAGTGGAATTTTTAAAATTCTGATTTTTTACGGTTTCTTTTTTATACCCTACAACGATAGCTTCGTATTTATTTTCGTTGGCTGCCCTGTAGGCTTTCTCCCAAAAGTAGGTATAGGACAGGACGCCTGCCAGAGAATTGATACCAACAGTCAAAAGACAGATAAAAAGCAGGACAACACCTTTTTCCAGAATGCCTGCATCTCCTTTTTCAGCATTTCTTTGTTTTGAAATTTTTTCAAAAATCCTGTATGCTATATATAATGAGAAAAGAACTACAGCTAAAATGAAGTATCCGAAAACAGTCATATGTTCAAGATATAATCCGGGACGCTATATAATTTCAAATTCATTTTTTCCGGCAGGAATATAAAAAGTGATGTCCAGCATCAGCTCTTCTCTGGTTTTAGGATCTACAAGATATAATGCAGCATCCCCGTTGAGTCTTTTCAGAACAGCGGTTCTGTTGTCTGCATGCAGGAACATTACGGCATCCTGGGGAACGGGCTGTATTTCCATTCCTGAACTGAATTCCTGAAGCAGTTCTTTAAATCTCCCCTCTGATTCTCCTTTTGAAAGGTACATAGATGCTGCCATGTTTTCTTCTCTCCGGGAGATCATCTTTTGATACTCATCATATTTTTTATTCTGAATGACCCTGATGATCTTTTCATACGCTGATTCCAGCTTTTCCTGCAGTTTTTAAGATCTTTAAGATTGATACCGTCCTGCCATGCCTTAAGCTGATAAGGAACTTCCGCCTTAAAGGTACTGTCGTATCTTATAACGGGTAACTTTTCATTCTCAACGGGTTTTGACTGATAGTCTCCAAACTGGCTGTCAAATACAAAATTATTGGTAACGTCAAAAAGTTTGATATTGAATTTCAATCCGGCCTGCTTATCAATTTCTGTCTGTCCGGCAACAGGTAAGATACTGGCGGTAATCTTCTGCTCTCCGCTTTCCAGAATGGCATAGTTGATGGGGATCATCGTGGAAATCTGGTTCGGAATATTCATATGGATGACCGGATAATCGTTGATCCTGATCTCCAGCATACATGCTGAGGCACTGAAATCTATTACATAATAAGGCTGCTGCATAGGAATCTTTATCTTTTCTAAAAATGTTTTTTTATTTGATTTAAGGGATTTTATTGAGGTCAGGATATCCTGATCCCTGCAAGAGGTTTACCCATTCACGGTTTTTAAAAACAAACATATTGCATCTGTACTCCTCCGGCTTGTTTTCTATCTTTGTTTCACAATAGTAATACACCAGATCTTTGACTTTCCAGATGGCAACTTCCTGTATGAATTTATTTTGAGTCGGGATGATATTGTTGTCTTTCACTTCAGCATCAAAGCTTTCATGAACAGTTGTGAAAACCGGTTTCTGAAGGTTTTTTTTCAGGTTTTCAAAAAGGGCTTTTGTTTGCGGTTCGGAATAGATATTGAGCTGGTACATTCCCAGTTCTTCATTTTTTTCGTTAGCAATCGGCCCAAATTCTTTCTCTACTTTTCCGTAATGAAAAATAACTTTATTGGTATTGTAGTCATTTTTTCCTTCCAGACTGGCTCCATTGTACTTCATCAGCTTTCCGGAAGCAAAAGCTAATCTTTCGTTACCCATTAAGGTTATATCATCAGCCTGTACAGTATCTTTCACTGCCCATCCTCCGGATTTTAAGATATCATTGATATTTTCTCCCATGCCGAGTGATGCCAGATCTGAAATTGCGGCCGCAGATTTGGTTTCTATCACAGTGTGAGTATCATTCTTTTTTTTCCTTCGGGCTGCATGATGCCATTCCCACGCAGATTGCCGGTATCAGGATATATTTTAACTGTTTCATATTATTTATTGTTCATGACTGGTTATAAAACTTTGTAAAACGGTTTCACGGTCTTTCATATTCCCGTAACGGATGCCGCTTTTCACAAAATACAGATTGGTTTCAAATCCTTTTGTTTCTTTCTGACCTGTGATCATCTTATTTCTGATCTGTTCCAGTAAGATATCAAAACCGTCTCTGGTATTCTTCCAGTAATATCCTGAGTAGGGCCATGCATCAGTTGCAACGGATATGACTGTGGGCTGGCCATATTTTTTTCTTCAGGCTGGCCATAAGATGATCACTCTCCTGAAAGTTTTTTGTACTGATATAATATCCCTGAAGAATATTATCATTCTGATTATTGACCAGAAAACCGATCTCACTTTTAAGGTATTTTTTTCCTTTGGATAATCTACCAGAAAATTAATTCCACCGTATTGATACTGATCTACTTTAAAAGTGCTGTAATACGGATAACCGGTAGTCTGCTCCAGGTCAGTTTGCTTTGTTGTATTTTTAACGATCAGCTCATTTGCCGAACCTGTTTTCAGGGCAGACAGATCTGTTTTCGACTGAGCGCTGCAAAAATTAAACAGCATGATTGTATTGATCAATATTACTTTCTTCATATTATCCTTTTTGAATGAATGGAATCTGGGCAGATAATCCTGTAAGTTTTTCCAGTTTTTAATGACATCAAACTCGGGAATAATCTCATAGGTTTTATCAAAATCCACCAGATCTATTTTTCTGTCGGTTTCCAGAAAACCTTTTTTAATGTATAAGCCCACACTTGCTTTCACGATTACAGTGGCTATCAGACCTTCAAATTTTACCTCGGGTCTGTAATATAAAGTTTTCTGAGTGCTGCTTTTCTGTTCATAGACTAAACGATGACCAAAAGTAGCCGTAGCTTTTCCTGTAGCTTTCAGCTTTCCTTCGGCATAGGCTTCGGCAATGATGATCACAAATTTCGCTTTCACTTCTATTCCTGCATCCAATTCCACACCAATCTGTGTATCCAGCTTTCCGCTTGCTCCTCCTGCATCGGAATTGGTATTGAAATTCAGCTTGGTTTCTCCGGAAATGGTTCCGAAAAGTTTCAGATCGATATACATATTCAGAGTTACAGGATGGTCTTCGTCAGCAAGCCATGCTCTTACTTCGTTCAGTATCCTTTTGGCAGCAATATTGGCAGTTCCTCCGCTCACTACGCCTACTCCGGCCTGGATCAGCATATCAAGAAGATCGATGGTCAGTTCAAGCCCGATGATAGGTTCTGCCTTAAAGTACAGTTCCAGTGAGGTCCCGATTGTCTGCAAAGGTTTTCTGTTCTTCTGCCCTCTTTCCAGCTGCCATTCTGCTCCCATACAGAAGTTGGGAGGTTTCATTTCTATGGTCAGGGGCATTTTGCTGGTAAAGCTGCGTTTTCTGATCTTCCCTTTCGTCTGGTCTGTAACTCCGGTAGAAAATTCTTTCAGTGAGCTGAACACTTTATACATCCATTTTATCTTATCCTCAAATTTTAGGGTAGCATCAAAATGGCCATTGTATTTGTCTTCTGCAGTTCTGTCCCAATTGGCTTCCAGGGTAACACCAAAGTCTACCGCTGTATATTGTTTGCTTTTTTCGTTTCCTATTTTTCCTGCTTTACTCTGCATTTCTTTATGTTTTGCAGGAGGCAGGTTCTGCCATTTTACACTGAGCTCATTGCTGAGATTCATAGAGAAATGGAAATCCCACTTGATATCGGGATACGCTTTTACCAAAACGGTAACCTTGTTCGTATTACTATAAAACCTGCAGCTATGGGCATGCAGATGAATTTTGTTCGGGGTGGTGGCTTCCGGCCAGATGTACTGCAGAGGAACGACAGAAAATCTTGACAGGTCCGAATATATGCCGTAATTGAATGTAGGCGGGGCAAATGTTCTTTCTTTATCTCCTGCATCAATGGCCTGTCCTACATCCAGCAGCTTGATTTCCCTGGTATGCAGATTTTTATTTCTGAAACAGGCTTTGGTATCATAGTCTGTAACGTCAATGGTAATGTTTCTTCTGGTAGAAACAGTAGGGGCTATTGTTTCATAAATAATGGTATTGGCATCATGAGGAAAGTATTCGAAATAAATATCTACCCTTCGGTTATTTTTGTATTCTTTTTCGTCTTTAAATTTGATATTGTCTTTTCCGTTCTTATTATCTGTAGGGTTGACTTCCCCTTTTCCTAAGGATCTGATTCTTTTTACATCCAGACCTCCGTCTGTAAAAAATTTCTTTACAATATCGGATCTTTTCTGGGATAAGGACTGATTGTATTCCATTTTACCGATCACACAGGCATAACCGTCTACGGTAATCGTGGAATGCTGATGCTCCAGCAGGAACCGAAGGATATTGTTAAGCTTTTTCTCCCCATCTCCTTCTATAATTGCAGAATTGAATTCATAAAAGATGGTTGCATGGATCGTTTCTTTTCCAGCAATATTCTTTACTCCTTTCCCGTTATCAAAAACCATGACAGGGGTTTTCACCTCACCGCTCTTATCGAATGTGATATCGGTGATCCTGATGGTTTCAAATTTACAGGGCTCATAGCGTGCCAGGTTTTTATCCGGCATATAGACTTTGGTGGGAACTACATTTTGCGGTGGCTTGGGAGCCTTGGCTACCAATTCATTTTTCATTCTTAAAAACGCCCATGGATATCGTCATTATTATCGTCAACAATGTATTTTCCGGTTCTGGGGTCTTTTACTTTGACATATAATTCTTCAACATTTTTGATGTTTTTGATGGTTCCTTTCCATTGGGATGTATTCTGAACGACAACATTGATCTCGCCATCATTCACTTCTACATTCGTCCAGCTTCTCATCAGAGGGTCATCGTTTGTACCTCCTCCCATTCTGATTCTTCTGTATATTTCTACAATAAGGTCTTTTCTTCCGTTCAGGCCTTCTGTTCCCAAATAAAGATGGATGATATGTCCATAGCTGAAATAAAACGTCTGTCTGACATCTTTACCTCCTTCTGTAGTACTCCATCTGGAATCTACGATCTTCGGAGGACAGTATCCGAGGATATGAAACCCCACTTTATTGACGGTATCCGGTTTTCCGCTTAAGCTGGCCTCAATATAATAGGCAACAATCCCGCATTCTTTTTTGGTAAATTTATATTCATATACAAAGCCTGCAGGTCTTCTGAGCTGCTCTATGATTCCTTTTCTGCCTGCTTTCTGGCGGATCCAGACGATTTCTTTTTCTTATCGGCATCAGGAGTCCCCGGAAACCATTCCGAAACATTGAAACGTATAGGCTTACCCGGTTCTACAGATATATATTCACCGTTATTGTATATGATCCTGGCATTGTCTGCTCTTGGAACGATGCCAATTTTTTTAATTCCTTTATTTGCCATACCCTAATTTATTGAAGTGTCTCCGGCTGTATCCTCATTATTTTTTTCTTCTTTACGCATTTCTTCAGCATCCACCAGCGGATTGATCTGCTGCTGTACGTCTTTATCAGCATTTTTAAAGTTCTGTGAACTCGCTTCTGCTCTCTGGCCGTGATCAATAATTTCAATGCATGGGGTACCGGCCACTGCACAAACTGCCTTGCTGTCTTCTACAATAATAAACCCGCCGTTGCTGAGCTGTACCTTATCATAAAAGTTCTGCCATTCTGTAACCATAATTTTACAGGGTGGTGGCGGACCTCCCATTTTGGTACAGTTTCCGAAGGTGTTCTTTTCAAATGTAGCTCCTCCGATTTCTTTCGTGGTAACGATCAGCTTTTTGGAAGCGGCTTTATCATTGGCATATTCTTTCTGGTGGGTAAGCACTTTCAGCTTGTCCGGAGCCTGTCCGAACTGGCATCTGCACATCGCTCCCTGTACTACAACATGTTTTTCTGCCATGGTTAAAATTCTTTATTGGAAATAACAAGCCTTGTAAGGTATTCGTTGCCAAATTCCAGGCGGACATGGCTTGTATTCATTTTGAAGGCAACAACAGTCAAGGCTTTTGAAGTATTTTCATCTACTTCAACGCTTGTCTGATAAAGCTGTGCATTATATTTTGCAAATTTTGTTTTGCATTCTGACGGCGAGCTTCCATTGAAAACCAAACCGTAAGGCAATCCTGAAACCATCTGATCTCCGTAGTATTGCAGTGCATAATAGTTCAGGCCGTGATTCATATTCACATAGATCATATTAAAATCATCAAAATCCCAGCTTGCATATTTTCCGTCTTTGCAGTCGGCACATTCTTTCTGATCAGGCTGTACCTGTAAAGCTTTTGTGAATGTATCTTCCGTAACCGGCAATGGAATAAACTGTTTTTTACTGAAAAGGCTCTGTAATTTTTTAGAGGGCACTTTTTCTGTACGTTTTTCGCTTCGGCTGCTGCTATCTGACCGGCTGCTTCGGTGGCGGCAGCTGATGCGGCTTCTATAGTCTGTAATGCTTCAGCGGCTTCTTTATCATTTAAAAGAAATTCTTTCATTTCCGCCTCTACTTTCCCTGTTGACTTGGTCTGCTTTATATCAACATCTTTCTTTGACCCGCTGTCCGGAACTATTTTTTCAAGGAAGATAATGACCTTTGTATTTTTAGAGGATACTTTTTCCAATGTTATATTCCAGATGGCATGCTGAACAGATTGTTTTGCTTTAGCTCCTTTCTTCAGTCCCAGCTTCAGATAGGGGTTTTGATAATCCGTATCATATTTCAGGTTGTAGAGATCAACTGTGGTAGAGAAAGTCTCACCACCGGCCGCTGCTGCTTTAGGCTCATCTTTTGTAAATTCATTAGTAAAATTAAAGACAGAGTTTTGTAAAATTTCAATATTTTTTGGAATGATAAATTCTGTTTTCTGCCCGAAACACAGGCTAAAACTTATAATAAAAAGGAGAATAGAAAGTCTCCTGCTTAATTTTGTTCTCATTTTGTTCTGTTTTTTTAAAGGGCAGCAACTACTACCGATATTTTCTTTTCTTCTTCCAGCTTCATACTGCATTCCAGGTATATGGATTCAGGAAATGCTGTCTGGCCGTTCAGATAATACCTCATCCTGAATTCACCGTCTTTGTTAACCACCGGATCATCATTGATGATCATTGAAAAGGGAGCACCGCTTATAAAATCATAAGAAGATCTTTCATCATTCAGAGTTCCGGCTCCATCAATACGGATCAGGCCATGCTCATCTTTCAGCGGATCGATCTTCAGCTTTACTTCATATTTGGGTTCCACGGGATTTTCCACGATAGGAAAGCTTTCTGTTCCCTTGATCTGAAAATCCGGACCAAAAATCTGATAGATCCCCAGAATAAAGTTCTGATAAAGTAATCGCTTTTAAGATAGAAGCTTATCGTTTCAGGTGCTTCTATGACTTCCTCGATTTTCCGGCAGTATCTGTCTACGGTTTCACCATCAAATTCTTTATAGACTTCTTCTTTTACCGCAGTCCATCTTTTTTAAATACATCAATATCTTCTGCAGCATTAAATTTCCCTTTTTCATCTACACTGATCTGTAAAGGATATAAAACCTGGGAAGTGCGGTAAGCCAGCATATCTGCTATTTCATTGACTTCTTCATCATTCAGATATAGCTTTGAGGTTCTGTCTATTTCAAAATAATGAAGGTTGTTTTCACTTTTCAGCCAGCGGACGGAAGTTTCATATTTCAGCTCATTTTTATGATCTCCTTTTTCAATACTGATGATCACACCATATCTGGAAGACATTTTTCCGGGATTGAAAACGAGTTTGTTTCCATGTCCGAATTTCACCAGCTTATTCTGATCTTCAACCGCATTCCTCGGAATGAAAAGTTCTTTCTGCCCTGTCAGCTCTATAAGAATCATATCTTTTACGCTACAGAGGTTATTATGAAATAATTTTAAAGCATCAGGCTCCAGTCCGTAAAGGGCTGCAACGGTTTTCAGGGTTTCATTTTTCTGAACGACATGTTTATTGTAAGGCGTCATTTACTGGCCAAAAGTTTTTGCAATGATATTTTTGAAAGGAAGATTCTGATCTCCCTGCTTTAATGAAGCGCTCAGAGACTGGTCATTGCTTACATTAATGATCAGTTGCGAAGGTTCTGCCGGCTTCAGCTGATGAAAGTTTTTAAATACTTCTTCCTGTCTGAAATCCGCAGGTCTTGCTTCTTTGGCTGAAGCTTTTGTTGCTTTATAAATTGCATTGTAATAATTCATATTTTCCCGAAAACAATTCTGGAATTGTATTGTTTACCGTTAAAAGACCAGAAGAATTCTATATTGTAAGGCACTGCTCTTTTCTTATCTCCGTGATCAGCCTTGTATAAGGTTTCTGTTTCAGCATTGATTGTTTTCACCGAAATATTTTCAAGTTTACCTCCTGACGGAAGATTGACAAGCATATTCCAGTTGAAACGGTCATCATAGGTCTTCCAAAGGTCTAAAGGAAGGGTTTTGGTAAGGATTTCATTTTTAACTTTCGGGGTGTATACATCATTGTTCAGTCCGTATTCCACTTTTTCCTTACGGTCTGAGTCTTCAAAAACAGATTTCCAGTCCGGGAAGGCTTCTTTGGCCGTGAATGTGGCCAGTACTTTTTGGGCATCTTCGCCTTTCATCCACAGAACAACCATTCCACCCAATGTAAACCCTACTTCTATACGGTTATATTTGTGAAAAATACCGTCTTTGCTGTCTTCGTTCTTCTTATTGGCGTATTCCGGGTCGTCTGCCTTTTCGTTAAGATATTCTTTGATCTTCTCTACCGGCAGATTGAATTCTCCTTCATAGAATTTATCTTCCGCATAGGAATAATAGCCTACTTTCATGGTAGCAGGAAGTTTTTTATCCTGTTGTTCATTTTTCACATAGGTAACGCCTCCGTTCCCCATGGGCCTCTCTGAAAGCCCATTCCATCAATCTGGATCATTTGGTTATCCTTAGAATAAAATACCTGGCGGTAAGTATCTATAGGATAGCTCTCATCACATCCCGAACCGGTTTCGTACATGTACGTATCGTTCATAACATTAGCTTTTTGACAATTATACAGCAAACTACTCAGTGTTGCAGATAATAGAAATATTTGTATTATTTTTTTCATGAATCAGCCGTTTATGATTTCTCTTCTTCCGTCTTTTCTTGGCCCATGCCCCATTTTTCCTGTAGCAGACCAGTGTACATAATAATTGATGAGTTTTTTTCATTCTCAAAATCGAGATACTTTTTGTAAGAAACTTTATTTCTTTCAAATGCGCTCATATTTTTGGTATCATCAATATATTTCTGCAGCTTGCTTTTGACATAGCTGAGCAGATGAGTTCCGTTCTGACCTGCCTTTTGTGGAATCTGAAATTTGAATTCCACGGAAGAAGTATTGAATTCTGATTTTTTCTCTTTGGCCATCTGGCACATAAAGTGTAAGGGAATATAGCTATATCTTTTGTCAATATACCTTTCTCCCTGCAAATAAATATGGTTGACATACTTGTTGGAGTGCGGACCTGTCTTGATCTGCCCTTTTATATACCAACCCTGATCAATGAAGACCTGTTTCTTAGCTTCAGCAATACGGTTGTATTCCACAGGATCATTGATAACTCTTGCCGGGGATACGGAAGGGCTGTGATCCTGTTTAAAAACTTCGCTCTCATAGCATCCCCAACATCTGCATGAGCACCGGGAATAATAAATTCTTTTCCTTTTTCTCCTGCACTGGTAATATCGGTAAGACTGAAATTGGTTCTCCATTCATGGCCAGCCCCGAACTGCACAACATTCTTTACAGCACTGTTCTTGATAGCATCCAGCCCAAGATCTTCCACATCATCGCCGAAGTCTGCACCGTATGAAGATACCGTATCATACAGCCCTACGAATCTTATCTGAAATTTATTGATCTGAATATTGTAATTTTCCAGTCTCTGTCCCAATACTCCTCTTGCCGGAGTTTTTCCGTTTCTTGATTTTGTAACTTCATGCACAAAATGACGGGCAGCGGCGGCACCTCTGCTGAAACCGAAGACATCCAGAATAAGATTGACTGTTTTTTCCTGGTGGCAAAACTTTTAATTTTATCTGCTACAAGTCTGCAGCCTATTTTCACTTTGGCTGGAACTCCAGTGCTTCCCGTACCTGTAATATATCCTTGCGTATCGTCTGTTCTCGATCCGTTTTCTGTTCCTATACCTTCTACATAGATAGAGTTCTGGCTGTTGTTATCATAGAAATGGTACATTCTGGCCACATTGGAAAAGTCGTTCTCATAGCTATCAGCATCAATCTGAATGATAGGATAAGCATCCGCAGCTTCTTTATCATAAGGCTGTTTTGCTTTTTTCTTCTGGTATTCTTTTCGCAGGTAGCTATTCCTTTCGTTATTCAGGGTACCGTCAAAAAGACGCCTATGATCACTTCCTGTATCCCGTCATCTTCTTCTTCGGAAGGTGTATAATTTCCAAAAACTATATTTGACATATATTTTAATAGATCTTATTCGGTTATTTGCTTTTACTTCCCTGTGATACGATTTTCTTCACGCTTGCCAGGATCAGGTTTTCACTTTTTGCCTCAACATTAATTTTCTGAGCAATTTTCTCAACCTTTTTTCCTACGTTCAGATGGTAAGAATCATTAACAGTGATCTGTATATTGGTTGCTGTTTTTCTTATTGCCATATCAGAAAAGTTTTGATTTTTCTGCACTGTTGAACTCCACTATTTTACCGCTCTGCATTGTCATATTTTCAAGTTCACTGAACATGGAAATTTCTCCCGCAATCTCATTGGAGGTCTCGGATTGTCTTCTGAATTCTTTCTGCACCATCTCAGTCCGGGTATCTGAAGCTTCTCTGATGTCTCCGGAAGCGGTTTGTACAATCATGGCCTGCCGTAGAAATTATATCGTCGTTGGCAGTGCTTGTTATACTGTTTCCGGCACCGATTGAGATTTCTTTTCCGGCATTGATTGTAATGTTATCACCTGCATTCAAAGTAAAATTTTTCGGAGCAGTCATGTTGATATTTCCTTTTCCGTCCATAAAGTAAATATTCCCGCTTGGGTCAAGAATTTTTACACTTCCTTCCTGGTCATTCATTAAAATCCTGATTCCGCTTCTGGTTTGTATAGACTTCAGGTGATTGTTGATACCTCCTCCTAAAGCTACTTTCCCATGAAACATTCCTCCCATGACGAAAGGTCTGTCCGGATGGCTGTGTACAAAATTAACCATTACCTGATCTCCTACTTCAGGGATCGCCACATAACCTCTGTTTTGAGTAATCTGATCTGTTCCTCCAGCATCAGGGCTCATCATACGGATGAAATGAGTGGTATCATTGGTCTGCCAGTCGAATCTTACCTGTATTCTACCCTGCCCTTCCGGATCTGTATTGGAAATCACAGTTGCTGTCTGTGGTTCTGCCTTTGGAACGGTAAATTCGGGTTTCGGTAAAAATCCCGTATCTGCTGCAATTCCTTTAAAGCTACCGTTATAATGTCCTATAGCATCAATCTCATGCTCTGCTTCTGTAATCATGATCCTCGTGAAATAGGAGGTTTCATTGGAATCCGGTTTACGCATCTGCATATCTGCTACACAACCGGGATGCAGAAAAGGAACCGTAGTATTTCCTGATACGGAAAATACATTGACCGCTTCACTTCCGGAAGCACTTTTCTGTGCATACTCTACATCAAGATGCGTGCTTGCTTTGATCGGAGCAATTTGTAAAGCAGGTGTTTTATAAATGGAATCATTATGACTGTAAGCTGTTTTTGCCAGGTCACCTACATGCTTGATTGGTGTTGCTCCTGATGTAAGCTTTTCATCTTTATTGCTGTTATACCCATAGAATTGGGGTTTGGTATGAACTGCTTTCAATTCAACTTTAATGTTCTGAGCGCTGCTTCCATATGTAAGGATAATAGGCTTATTCTGAGGCGGAAGTTTACCGAAATGTAAGACTTCACCATCATAGTAGAACTGCTCACCATATGCTTCAGCCATTCTTGCCAGGTAATTATAATGGGTTTCATCATACTGGCTGCTGTAAATGATCTGAGAAAAATTATTGGCTTCTACCCTGATATCAAAACGGCTTTTATCAATTCCCTGTCTGATCACCTCTTCTGCGATGATCCCCATATTCACAGGCTGACTTCCTCCAAAGCTTTGAACATGTGACGCTCCGTCAAGAAGAATAGTAGGGCTATACCCCGTGAGTACGATGTTTCCGAGGCTCATCTGCTCCTGGCTGAAACCTACTCCGGTGATTACTCCTACGAAAGTTCTTTCGGGGCTGTTGTCTATATCTTTATATGAGATTACTGCTGTAAGACGTTTCCCAAGGAATTTATTGGCATCTTCCAGAGAATGGGTTTGTCTGTTGCCTAAAGTATCATGAGCCAGGGTCAAAGTAAATTCGTGATGGCGTCTGGTGCTTTGTATAAGCTTAAAGTGTTTATAATATTTGATAATTTTCCTTCTATAACCAGGGAAAGTTTTACCAGGCGGTTGATTCCTGTATGATGATTTTCGGATACGCCATCTGCGTTCTGGGTAGGACGGAAAGATGATGCTCCTAATTTTTCAGGATTATTTAACATATTTTGTGCTGATAGTTTAAGTTTTTAAAAATTCTTCAATCGAAACGGAAAATTCTTAAAACAATCAAAAATTTCTTGTAATCTGGTTTTATAATGGGTAAAAAAGACCGTCTTATAAGGACAGTCTTTTTATATTGTAGTTCAGAAGACTTAGCTTAAAGGCCAAAGTCCTTCATAGAATGAGTTTCCGTAAGTAATGCTTTCTGCGCTTACTACAAAACTGATCAGCATATTATTGCTGTCTATAGCATCAAAGTCTACTTCATGCTGGATCACATATCCGTTCTCCCATTTTAAAGAGATCAGTGTTCCTTCTTCGTGAGATTTATTGAAAGTAATTTCTCCTGTTGTAGGCTTATATTTACTGTTAAGTAAACTTTCCAGTACATCAGATTTTTCTGTTGCTTCGATCGTTACTTTAACCAATGCATTTGACGGATCAGATGCTACACGTCCTGAAACATCTGTAGCTCTTGATACACTGTAGTTAAGTTTTAATAATTTCTGACCTTCTCCTCCATTGAATTTTAAGATTCCTCTTGAATTTCCTGCCATTTTTCTTACATTTTAATCTTTAATGATTGTTTCCGTATATACGATTATAAAACAAAGATAGACTACATGTTCTAATTTTAAAAGTTTTTGGACAACAGTTTAAGAAATTGTAGTAGTTCTACGACAATTCCGGGATCTGATCACTGTTCCGTTTATTTTTTCATTTAAAAATGATTTCAGCATCAACAGATATAAATCACTGGTAATGAATCAATAATGTTTATAAGCATAGGCAACAACCATAATAATGAGGTTGACCACTGCCATACCCAACAAAATACTGCTGTATTTTCTTTTCCTGTCAATAAAGCTTACACCCAGGGTAAAAAAGAACAACAACAAAGTATATACAGCCGGATACAGATGAAACGCTTCAGAGAATTTTCCTTCAAAAACGAGAACGACTGCTCTCTGAGCACCACATCCAAGGCATTCAACACCCAGAAATTTCTTACTGGGGCAGGTCAGCATAAAGTCTTCCACTTTCATTTTTTACAGTTTTATAACTTAATCAAATGTTAACCAGACAATAATCAATTGATTTTAAATAACTAAAAGTAACCTCCAGCTTCTTTCTTCCTGCTTCCAGCCATTTACTCTAATCCGGACTCAAATAATTTATGATGAAATCTTTGCTCTTGTATACTGATGGGGAAAGAAACAGTCTTCTTGCTTTTCAAATGATCCCTGAACTGCCAAATATGGATTTCTCAGAATTTCCCTCGCAACGAAGATCAGATCGGCATCACCATTCTGAAGGATCTCTTCGGCATGGCCCACTTCTGTAATTAAGCCAACTGCTCCGGTTTTCACCTCAGCTTCATTCCGTACCTGCGAAGAAAAAGGTACCTGATAGCCATCGAAAACGGAGATTCTTGCACCGTGAATATTTCCTCCGCTGGATACATCTACCAGATCAACAGAATGTTCTTTTAAAACTTTTGCGAGTTCTACACTGCTTTGAATGTCCCAACCGTTTTCAGCATATTCCGTTCCGGAAACTCTTACAAAAAGAGCGGTATTTTCATTAAGTTCTTCATTGACTGCATCTACGATCTCAAGGAGAAACCTGATCCTGTTTTCAAAGCCTCCTCCGTATTCATCAGTCCTTACATTGGATAACGGTGACAAAAACTGATGAATGAGATAGCCGTGGGCTCCATGAATTTCAATGATATCAAAACCTGCCTTTACAGCTCTTCCGGCTGCTTTTTTAAAATCCAGAACAAGACCTTTGATCTCGTCCGTACTCAGCACATGAGGAATTCTTTCTGACGGATGATAAGGAATTGGGCTTGGTGCTACGGTTTCCCAGCCTTCTTCCAGGGAAATCTGCTGATTATTCCAGGTGGAGCCCTTTCTTCCTGCATGAGCCAGCTGGATTCCTATCTTACTTTCTGAATTATTATGAACAAATTCTACAATTTTCTGTAGTTTCTCTGCCTGCTCATCATTCCAGATTCCCATACAATGGTTCGTAATTCTACCTCTTGGTTCTACTCCGGTAGCTTCCACTACGATCAAACCCGTTCCGCCCTGTGCCCTGCTTCCGTAATGAACGAAATGAAAGTCATTGGCAAGCCCGTTCTCACAGGAATACATGCACATAGGAGACATTACCCACCGGTTTTTTAACTCTAAATCCCTGAATTGTATTGGTGTATATAACATTTTATCTTTTAAAAATTTAAACTTTGCTCAGGAAGAATAAAATATTGCCCACTTCATTAAAAAGAACTAATTTTACCCCCTTTTTTAGTCTACAATATATGAAAAAAGACATACAGATCAGTTACGAATATTTTAAGAATAGCAGCGAGCTGAGCGATATAGAGAAAAAATTATTTGAAAAAGCCAAAGAAGCCCGTGAGAACGCATATGCTCCTTACTCACAGTTTTTCGTGGGATGTGCAGTGCTGTTGGAAAACGGAGAAATCTATTCCGGGAACAATCAGGAAAATGCAGCTTTCCCGTCTGGACTTTGTGCTGAAAGAACAACCCTGTTCTGGGTTGCTGCCAACTTCCCTGATGTGAAAGTAAAAAGATCTTCGTAGTAGGCGGTCCTAAGGAATTTCATGAGAAAAATCCTCCTATTCCCCCTTGTGGAGCTTGCCGCCAGAGCTTAATAGAGTACGAAACCAAGCAGAATGAAAATATTGACCTCTATTTTTCCAGCATGAATGAAGAGGTGGTAAAGGTACATGCTGTGAAGGATCTGCTGCCTTTTTTTTTTGATTCTACGTTCTTGTAAGAACGAAAAATTGAATGGGTAATTGTTTTTAAACCGCATAGATACATAGTTTCAGTAATTATGCAGAGTTATTTTTATTGATGGATGTATAGTTAGCTAAACACATATCAAGATTCCTAACAAACTTTAACAAAAAAAAAGCTGCTTCCATCCCGGAAACAGCTTTGTTTTTTTGTTATTCTTCAGATTCTACTTCGTCATCCTCATCATCTTCGTACTGCTCAAGATAATAGCTGAAAGTAAAGTCTTCCACTTCTTCTTCAGCATCCTCCAGGGTGGTCAGCAGATCTTCAAAAATTTCCAGCTGATCTACGGTCATATTGACGAATTCCAGATGAAGGGGCATTTCAAGATCTCCTGTAATGGTATCAGAAAGGGCATCCAGATTATCTCCGAAATGTTCCGGCAACTGAATTTTTTCCTTTAACTGGGCGTAAAAATCTTCGTAATCTCCGATGTCTGTAAAATCGATATATACTGTCTTCATATTGAACTAAATTTCCAATTTTTGTTGATTAAAAAAGTTTTGCATTTCCGGCAGAAGTCCGTTTCTTCATCGGTGGGATTCTTACCTTCTGCATCTCTCATAAAACACATTTTTTCAGGGCAATGTGGCAGCCCTTGTGTATGACCAAGTTCGTGAATCGCTACTTTGTAAAACTGCTCATCTGTATTTTTTCTGCTCAGCCTGTATTCTGAAGCAACGCAGGCTCTTCCGGGGCTGTATCCAAGTCCCATAATGCCAAAATCTTTGATCTTACCTCTGGTAGCGCTGATATCTTTTGAGGTTAAGCCAATAGTTACAAAACCATCTTTTGTTCTGCCGTTTAAAAATTTAATGATCGAATCTGCTCTGTAGCGGTTTCTTTCTTTATAATAAGTATTTTCAGGGAAGTCTATTGCGTTCAGAACTTTTACATTCGGATATACTTTCTTTATTCCTTCTGTTACTTTCTCTACGGTACCGGGTTTTATATCTTTGAACGGCTGTATAAGTATGGTTACAGGCGGTTTTTCTATTTCTTTCTTTACCTCTTTTTTTTCTGAACACGATAGCGTCAGAAAGAAAACTGATGAAAGGTAAAAAGTGTTTCTAATTATCAAAGTTCTTATCGTAATTTATAGCTTATTATCGGTCATTCCGTTCCCTGCAATGATTATTACTGTTTTTCGAAGCTTTTATAGTGGTTTTTGGTAAGGTATACATCGCCGTTTCTTGTAAAGATGATACGGTCTGCATTTCTTCCGCCACAATGATAGTTGACATCTGCTTCAAAGTACTTTTCTCCGCCCGGCAGCCTTCCTTCCCTGTTTCCGAATTTATCTCCTCCGATAGCTTTTCCCGGCAGCACCTCACAAAGGTTACCTTTTGAAGGGTTCCATCCCTGTTTTCTGGCTTCGTTCTTGGTGATATAATAATCCGGCAGCTGATGATTCTGTTTTACATAGCTGATCACTTTTCGTTCTTCCGTTAATTCATCAATCGAAACCTGTGTGGCAGAAGTTCCGGCACTATGTTGATCATCTGTAGAGGTACGTCCGTATTGTATAGCTTCCTTCTTTAGATCTGACTGATCTTTTTGTCTTCAATAAAATTCTTGTAGACATACATCACAGACATTCCGAAAAGAAGTCCCAGGCACATAAAAAGCACAGCTCTTATTTTACTGTTCATCATATTTAAGTAACAATTTACAGACTTTTTACCCTTCTCTCCATTCTTCAGGAATATCACAGATCGGGATAGGTTCCATTTTATGTTTGGCTGCTTTGTGCATCCTGTCGAAGATCAGAAATACTTCCTTATCTCTTCCTTCATAGTCTTCGGCTGTTTTGGTACCGTATTCTTTCTGAATTTTTTCAAGTTCGGGATAAGTGGCACCAATCTGTTGCTCATCGGTTCTGTCCACATCCCAAAGTCCGTCTGTCGGAATGGCTTCCTGAATGCTTTTGATCAGGTTCAGACCTTTGGCAAGGGTGTATACTTCTGTTTTATAAAGATCTGCGATCGGGGAAACATCTACTCCGCCATCGCCGTATTTTGTATAAAATCCGATTCCGAAATCTTCTACTTTATTTCCTGTTCCGCATACCAAAAGCCCGTTCAGCTGCCCGTAATAATACAGGGTAAGCATTCTCAGACGGGATCTTGTATTCGCAAAAGCCAGTTTTTCGTTAGGATACAGATCATCCTTTACATCGAAGGTTTTATAAAGTTCTTCAAAGGCAGGTGTAAGATCTACGGACATGATTTCTACATTAGGAAACCTTGATTTCAGATCGTTCATATGATCTTTTGCACGGTCTACCTGATCTGCTTTCTGACGAATCGGCATTTCTATCAATAATGTCTTCAGGCCGGTCATTGCTGCCAGTGTGGAAACCACTCCGGAATCCACGCCTCCGGAAACTCCTATCACATATCCGTTTACTCTGGCTTTTGTAGCATAATCTTTTAACCATCCTACGATATGATCTATCACTTTTTGTGTCTGCATCGTTTATATTTTTTTAATCTATTCCAAATTCTTCAGGATACTTTACGATCCCTTTTATATTGTTTAATCCGTCTTTTACCAGTTCCACTGCCATACCGTTTTCTTCCGGAATCTCAAACGGAAAAGAGATCCCAAAATTACTTGTTTTTTCGTAACCAAACCTCGGATAATATTTTTCATGTCCGATCAGGATGACCGACTGGTATCCCAATTCTCTTGCAATACGATGTCCTTCCGTGATTAATCTTCCTCCAAGTCCCTGATTCTGAAATTCCGGTTTCACGGAAACAGGAGCTAAGGCCAATGATTCAAAAGATTCTGAACCGTTGACAATTTTTATTTTTGTAAATAGGATGTGACCTGCAATTTTTCCATTTTCTTCTGCCACCAATGATAATTCCGGAATAAAAGCATCAGATTTTCTAAGCTTCTCAACAAGGAACTGTTCCTGATGGTCACTATGCTCCATTTCCCGGAATGCTTCTTCAGTAAGCTGAAAAACCTGCTGATGGTCTTTTTCTTCTTCCCTGTCTTATTGTTATCATCTTTATTCAATATAGTTTTCACGTTTCAGTTCATACCAGAAACATTTTTCATCAGAGTCTTCAAACTCGCCTTTATTTTCAAAGCCAAGCCTTTTTAAAATATGATTGGAACCAGTATTTCCGGTATTAGCATAAGCAAAAATAGTCTCAGCATTTAATGTTCTGAAACCATAATTCAAAGAAGCTTTTGCCGCTTCCCAGGCATATCCTTTCCCCAAAATTCAGGAATGAAACGATAGCCAAGATCTAATGTATTAACATATCCATTGACAGGTTGTCTCAGAAGTTTTAAACCACTCCATCCTATCATCAAACCGCTCTCTTTTTCAATAACAGCCAGTCTTCCCACTCCATTTTCTTCATATTGCTTCTGAATTGTCCTGATCATCTTTTTGAATCTTCAACCGTTTTTGCAGGAGTTTCCAAATATTCCATCACTTCTGGATTAGAATCCATCAGGAACAATCTTTCAAAATCAGCATCTTCAAGCTTTCTTAAAATCAATCTTTTTGTTTCCAGTATCATTGGTTTTATTTTCTATTTTAAGTTAATTTACGGATATTAAATAAATTTTTCACGTTTCAGTTCGTACCAAAAGCAAATACCGTCAGGTTCTTCAAACTCACTTGTTTTCTGAAATCCTAACTTTCTTAAAATATGGTTGGAAGCATCATGTTCTGAGTGGGCATATGCATAAATGGCCTCAGCATTCAGTTCATTAAAACCATATTCAAGAGAAGCCACTCCGGATTCCATGGCATAGCCTTTCCCCAGGATTCAGGGATAAAACGATAGCCAAGTTCCAGTACGTTCTGATAGCCATTTACTTCTTTTGTCAATAATTTCAATCCGCTCCATCCTATTACCAGCCCACTTTCTTTTTCAACCACGGCCAGTCTTCCTACTCCGTTTTCTTCATATTGTTTCCGGATCATTCTGATCACTTCTTTTGACTCATTGATGTCCGTCAATGGAGGAACGCCAATATATTTCATTACTTCAGGATCAGAATCCATCAGGAACATGCGTTCAAAATCAGAGTCTTCAAGTTCTCTTAAAATCAGTCTTTTGGTTTCTATTTTCATATTATCAGTTTGTTATTAAATGCTAAAATGGTTACATCTGTTTTATACATTTTAAAAAGGCTCAGGTCATCTGCGGAAGTGATCCTTTATGAGTCAGGAACAGATTCAGCGTCCTGTTCATCTCCCCAGGCTCCAGTATTCTGTTCTTGTTCTGATCCAAGCTTTCAAGGATTGCTTTTTCAAAGTTTTTATCTTTAAATACAGGTTTTTGTCTGTAGAAAAGAGAAGTCCATAAATAAGGCTGAGTGCTGCAAATATTTTAATTTTCATCCCATATTGTTTATTTAATCCTTATTTTTGTAAACTTAAAATCCATGTAAAAATAATGAAGATTTTTAGATATATCGCACTTTCTTCTATTTTAGTTGCAGGCCTGAATTCCTGTAAAAAGAATCTGAAAACCAATGGAAGGTAGAGGTAAAATCCCCTACTGAAAAAGTGGAGATGACAGATATTTCCAAAGAATTCTATGACCAGAATGTTCCGTTGGAGCAATTTAAAGCTAAATTCCCATGGTTTCAGGGAAGTGTCTCTGATGCTGATTTCGGAAAAAGAAGAGCTGATGCTGAAGAAATAAAAATCTACAAGGAAGCCATCGGTAAAATAGATCAGGCTAAGCTTCAAAACGAGCTTCAGAGTTTATTTTCACATATTAATTATTACTTCCCGAAGTTTAAAAGTCCCAAAGTGTATCTGTTTTCATCTGCATTGCAAATGGTTCAGGATCCTATCTTTTATGATCAGAAAGGCAACCTTCTGTTTATAGATGTTACAGGCTTTATGGGAGATGGAAATGCCCATTATAAAGGATTGGAATTATACTTTCAGAAATCAATGAATCCTCAGAATATTGTTCCTAAGGTTTCACAGCTTTTTGCGGAAAACATTGTTACGGAATCTCCCGACCATCAGAAATTCATTGATCAAATCATTCTGAATGGTAAAGTAATGATTCTTCAGGATGCTTTTCTTCCTGATTTCCCGGATTATCTGAAAATGAATTATACACAGAAGCAATACGAATGGGCGAAAGCTAATGAAGCCAACATTTGGAATTATTTTGTAGAAAGCAATTTGATTTTCGGAGATGATCCTCGATTAGGTGAACGTTTTATTGCACCGGGGCCATTTTCAAAGTTCTATACAGAAATTGATAATGAGTCATCACCACAAATCGGAATTTTTACAGGATGGCAGATCTGCAAAGCCTACCTTAAAGAAAAACCGGAAACAAAACTGACTGATTTTCTGAAAATGGATGCAACCACCATATTTAATCAGTCCGGTTATAAACCGAAACTTAAATAATAGAAAATTTAGAATTAGAAAAATAGAAAAAATGAGAAAGACTCAGATTACGATAGATGTAGAGCTGGATGAAAACCACGTTCCTGAAAACATCACCTGGAATGCACAGGACGGAGGAATTGAAAAGGAAGAAACCAAAGCAACAATGATTTCCGTTTGGGATGATAAGACAAAAGAGGCTCTGAGAATTGATCTTTGGACTAAAGAAATGCCTGTAGACCAGATGAAAATGTTTATCCACCAGATTTTAATTTCTTTAGGAAGCACGTATCAGAGAGCTACCGGAGAAGAAGATGTAGCACAGTGGATGGAAGAGATCGCAGAAGAATTTGCAGTAAAATCGGCAATCAAATAAAAATGTAACCTATTCAATATAAGAATGTATCGGGATACCCATGTAACAATTCTTAAAACAGAGAAACATTGGTACACTGTTAGATGCTTAGATTGGTAAATTATAAAATATTATGAATTTTAATACTAAAGTAATTCACGGAGGGCAGCATCATGAGTCTGCAACAGGCTCTGTAAATGTTCCTGTATTTTTGACCTCTACGTTTGCACAAAAAAGCCCGGGCGTACATTCCGGATATGAATATTCAAGAGCTGCCAATCCTACAAGACAGGCATTGGAAGATTCTCTGGCAAGTATTGAAAACGGAGCGAGAGGTCTGGCTTTCGGGTCCGACTTGCTGCCATCGACTGTGTTTTGAAATTATTGAACCCAGGTGATGAAGTGATTGCTGTAGATGATCTTTACGGAGGTACTTACAGAATGTTTACCAGACTTTTTGAGAAGTATCAGCTGAAATTCACTTTCATCAATTTTGATGATGTGTCTAAAATTGCAGATGTGATTACAGATAAAACCAAACTGATCTGGGTGGAAACTCCAACTAACCCATTGATGAAGCTGGTGGACATCAAAGCTGTAGTAGAAATTGCCAAAGGAAAAGATATTTTAGTAGCAGTAGACAATACTTTTGCTACTCCTTATATCCAGAGACCTATTGATCTGGGAGCCGATATTGTAATGCACTCTGCAACGAAATATCTTGGCGGGCACTCTGACGTTATTGCCGGAGCTCTTATAGCCAAAGATGCTGAACTGGGAGAAAACTTCACTTCATTCAGTTTGCAAGCGGTGGTATTTTAGGACCTCACGATTCTTATCTGGTATTAAGAGGGATCAAAACACTGGCCTTAAGAATGCAGAGACACTCTGACAACGGTCTTGCCGTAGCAAAATACCTTGAATCTCATCCTGCAGTGGATAAAGTAATCTACCCCGGACTGGAATCTCATCCTCAATATGAACTGGCAAAGTCTCAGATGAAGGAATCGGGAGGAATGGTTTCATTCACTTTCAAATCCGGAAAGAAAGAAGATGCGATCAAATTTTTAGAAAAGGTAAGAGTATTTACTTTGGCAGAATCTTTAGGTGGTGTGGAATCTTTAGCGAATCACCCGGCCTTAATGACCCATGCTTCTATTCCTGCTGAAAAACGTGCTGAATTAGGCATTACCGATGATCTGGTACGTTTAAGCGTTGGTATTGAAGATGCAGAAGATCTTATTGCAGATCTTGAGAAAGCTTTTTCTTAATATACAATACATGAAATGAGAAGGATTGATTAATTCTTCTCATTTTTTCTTATCACCACAAACTAAACATGAAAAATACCAGAAAAGCCACTTCAGCCGATCTTCCTCAACTGGCTGAATTATTTGATCAGTACAGAATATTTTACCATAAAGAATCTGATCTTCAGGCAGCAGAAAATTTTCTCAGAGAAAGGATTGAGAATAAAGACTCTGAAATTTTTGTTGCAGAGGAGAATGGTAACCTTACAGGATTTGTACAGCTCTACCCCATATTTTCATCTACAAGAATGCAGCGTTACTGGCTGCTCAATGATTTATACGTCAACCAGGATCACAGAGGAAAAGGGTATTCAAAAGCACTGATTGAAGAATCTAAAGATCTGTGCCGGTCATCAAAAGCCTGCGGTATCCTTCTGGAAACAGGAAAAAGCAATGACATCGGAAATCAGCTGTATCCTGCATGCGGTTTTGAACTCTATGATTCGGTAAACTTCTATGAGTGGAGCAATTCATAAGTAATGGGTAATTATTAATGAGTAATAATTTATACTTGAATCACTTAACCCGCATCACGAAAACCTAACAACCTATAACACAAACAATATGACAGATTTTCAGAAATACATTCAAAGATATTTAGATCAGATTCCTTCAGGAAACTGGCTGGAGCAATTAAAAATTTCGGGAGAGAAAACAACCGGGATTTATGCTAACCTTACTGAAGAACAGTCCGGATTTGCCTATGCCGAAGGAAAATGGACATTGAAAGGATTGCTATTACATTTATCCGATACGGAAAGAGTTTTCAATACCGGATCCTTGCCTTTGCAAGAGGTGATAAAAATAACCTTCCTGGATTTGATGAAAATGAATATGCCGATCAGTCTTTTGCAGAGGAAAGAAGCCTGAAATCTCTATTAGAAGAGTATAAACTGGTCAGAAAATCTTCTGAGGTCCTTTTGGAAAACCTTCGTCCTTCCGCTTTACAAAACAAAGGGATTGCCAATGGCCATGAAATTTCCGTAGAAACCATTGGAAAGCTTATTGTGGGCCATAATTATCATCACCTGAATATTATTGAGGAGAGGTATTTATCGAAATTGGGGTTCATGTAATAAATGGGCTAAAGCCCATTTCTATTGAATAAGATAAACATTCTATGATAAAAATATTATATTCCTATTCAGAGTAGGAGTACATCAATAGGAACGGGCTTTAGCCCGTTTTTTCTTTAAACATACATTCCATTGGCTTTAGCCAAAACCTATTAAAAAATATTATTTTTGATAAAAATAACACAAATGTCTTTTATCAAAATTTATATCCATTTTGTTTTCTCAACAAAAAATAGGAACCCTTTTCTTAATACATTTGATTTACGGATTAAAGTATGGAAACACATTAAGGAGTATGCTACGGAAAAAGGAATATTCTTAGACATGATCAATGGATATTCCGACCATTGCCACTGTTTGATTTCTCTTGGTTCTGATCAGAATATTGAAAAAATTGTACAATTATTAAAAGGTGAATCTACCTATTAGATTAATAAAAACAAACTCACAACAGAAAAATTTTCCTGGCAGGATGGGTATTTTGCTGTTTCTGTTTCAGAATCAGTAGTAGATTCGGTGAGAAACTATATTAAAAACCAGGAAAAGCATCACCAGAAAAAAGTTTTACCGATGAATATCAGGAATTTATAGAAAAATATAATTTTAAAATGTAAGTTTTGGCTAAAGCCGGATGATTTTTTATTTTTTGTTAAATGGGGCTAAAGCCCATTTCTATTGAATAAAGCAAACATCTTTAATATTCAATCGGAAAACATTAATAGGAACGGGCTAAACCGTTTTTTTAAAACATATGTTCCATTGGTTTAGCCCAAACCTATACCACCATCGTATTTATAACGCATTTTTTTGTCTAAAATTCACAGATTATCTACCTTTACTGAGTGATTTGAATGGTATAAAAATATGGAACACATTATCGAAATATTACAATCCGGCGGAACGATTCTTTACCCCTACAGATACAATCTGGGGAATTGGTTGTGATGCGACCAATATAGAAGCTGTCAATAAAATTTTTGACATTAAAAAGCGTGAAAAAACAAATCTATGATCATTCTCGTAGAATCTGAGAAAAGACTTCAGGATCTGGTAGATGTTCCTGAAATGGCATGGGAAATCATTGATCTGAGTGAAAAACCGGTGACTATTGTTTATGAAAACCCCAGAGGTTTGCCTAAAGAACTTCTTGCTGAAGACGGAAGCATTGGAATCCGCCTTGTGAAAAATGACTTCTGTAAAAAGCTTATATCCAAACTGAACAGGCCTCTGGTTTCCACTTCTGCTAATTTCAGTGGAGAGAAAAGCCCGTTGAAGTTTTCTGATATTTCAGAAGAAATGGTAAAACTTGTAGATTATGCTGTGGAAGAAGACAGGGAAAAAGTTTCAAAATATTCAGGTTCTTCGGTAATCAAAATATGGAGTGATAACAGAATAAAGGTTCTCAGAGAATAAGAATTCTGTATCAATCTGTTTATTTTTCGGAGTCTTGCCTGGTTAGATCGGCAGGATTTCTTTTTTTTTAGTTTTATCTTTGCACACTCAACTCATAAAAATATATGCTATGAATCATCAGGATTTTGCTCAGATATGGGTAAATACATGGAATTCTCATGATTTGGAGAATATCCTTTCTCATTATTCTGAAGACATTGAAATCACAACTCCTATGATAGCCTTGGCTACAGGTGGTAAAGAAAGCTCTTTACAGGGAAAGGAAGCCATCCGTGAATACTGGAAAAAGGCGCTGGATAAATTTCCGGATCTTCATTTTGATCTGATCCGTTCTACAGCAGGAGCAGATTCCGTAGCATTATTTTATAAATCTATTATGGATAAGCATGCCGTAGAGGTTATGTTTTTGATGAGGAAGGGAAAATTAACAGAATGTATGCTCATTATGATTAATGAACTGCATGGGTAGAACTTGACACTATTATTAACGATGAAAATTAATCTTAACCAAAATAAAAATTTAAAACTTTTCAAAATCATTTCTGAAGCTGCGGAAAGGAACAATCAGTCTGTTTATATTGTAGGCGGATATGTACGTGATCTTCTGATGAAAAGAAAAGCATCCACAGATATCGATTTTGTGACGGAACAAAGCGGTATTGAGCTGGCTCAGAATGTTGCTCAGGATATTGATCCTAAATTAAAAGTTTCCGTTTTCAAAACTTACGGAACAGCTATGATCAAATATAAAGATCTTGAGCTGGAGTTTGTAGGGGCCAGAAAAGAAAGTTATACGGAAAACAGCAGAAAACCTGAAGTGGAAGGTGGCAGCCTTGAAGATGATCAGAAGAGAAGGGATTTTACCATCAATGCAATGGCTATCTCTTTAAATAAAGATAATTTCGGTGACCTCATCGATCCTTTCAATGGGGTTGAAGACCTCGAAAAAGAAATTTTAAGAACTCCGCTTGAACCTGCCCAGACGTATTCCGATGATCCGTTAAGGATGATGAGAGCCGTACGTTTTGCTTCTACTTTACATTTCACTATTGAAGAAGGGTCTCTGCAAGCAATCAAGCAGGAAGCAGAAAGAATCAAGATTGTTTCTATGGAAAGGATCATGGTAGAATTTAACAAGATCATGGTGTCTTCAAAGCCTTCTGTAGGCTTAAAGCTGATGGAGCAAACAGGACTTCTGAAACTGGTGATTCCTGAACTGATAGAACTAAAAGGTGTAGAAGAGGTTGAAGGGCAGACTCATAAAGATAATTTCTACCATACACTGGAAGTTGTTGACAATATTTCTGAGAACACTGATAATCTTTGGCTTCGTTGGGCTGCTTTACTCCATGACATTGGAAAAGCTCCTACGAAAAAGTTTGTGGAAGGTACAGGCTGGACTTTCCACGGGCATGAATTTCTAGGTTCAAAAATGGTAAAAACTCTTTTCCAGCGCCTGAAACTGCCGTTGGGAAGTGATATGAAATATGTTCAGAAAATGGTAAAAGCTTTCCTCCCGCCCTATCGCTTTGATTACGGATGATGCCTCGGATTCTGCTTTGAGAAGACTTTTATTCGATGCCGGTGAAAATCTTGAGGATCTTTTTACACTTTGCAAGGCTGATATTACAACCAAAAACTCTAGAAAACAGGAAAAGTTCAAAAGAACTTTGAATATGTAGCGGTAAAGATCAAGGAAGTAGAAGAAAAGGATCAGGTAAGGAATTTCCAGCCCCTATTACCGGAGAGGAGATTATGGCTATGTTTAATCTTAAGCCTGGCCGTGAAATCGGGATTCTGAAAGAGAAGGTAAAGGAGGCAATTCTGGAAGGTGAGATTCCTAATGAAAAGGAAGAAGCTACTAAATTTGTGATTGCTGAAGCGGGAAAACTGGGATTGACAATTTAAATCTTTATTGAATATAATAAGAGGCCGGCGGGATGTTCCATCCCGCCGGCCTCTTTGTTTCCAATGGAAACAAAGCCGGCCGGTTTCGAAGAAACCGGCGGAAAAAACACAAATGATGAAAAAAATAAAAATTATATATCGCCTAAGCGTTGTTTTTAATTTTTATAGAATCCATTAGTTCCGATTCCTGCAGTGAAATTTCTTAATAAATTACCGTTAATAGCATCATAAACATTTACTTTACCATCTGTTGTATAGTTTGCATCCGCTGCAAAAATTTTACCGTCAATTACATTAAATCCATATACATCACCTACAGCCGTTGCAACAGGTTTTACCGGAATAGTTGAAGATCCGATAGTCATTGCATAGATCTTATTTGTATTGGTGATAAAATAAAATCTATCATTATCAGCGCTAAGCTTTTGTACTTTTGGTATTGCCGTCAAAGTTGTTGTTTCATAAGTTCCATTGGCGGTGTTAATTTTATAAATGAATGAATTAGTATCACCCGAAACCAGTACATAAGCATTTCCTTTATATGAAATAAGGTCTCTGATAATTCCTTCATTGGGAAGATTTACTGTTTGGCTGATTACATTTGTAGAAGGATTTACAATAGTAACAGTATATCCCGTTGGAATCGCATTCCAGTTGGCATCGTAGCCTACACCATCGGATTGTACTACAATGCTGCCACTTGCTTCAACTACTTTTTCAGCAGCATTCGTAAGATCAATACTTTTTACGAAAGAGTTATCTGAAATATTATAAACATTAAGTTTTCTCTTATGTGTATCAAAATTACTATTAGTTACATAATATTGTTTTCCTGAAAAAGCAATATATCTTGCTCCGTCAAGGTTTGAGGTTACAGTAGTCTGCTTCTTGAATGTATAGCGATCTACAATGTCAATTTTATTCGGGATATTAGAAACCAAATAAGCACGGTCTCCATTGAAACCTATACTTTGAAGTACCTTCCCTAATGGCTCATTATTATTATTTACGCCATAGATCTTATTAAATACCGTTGCAAGATTATTGCTGATATAAGAAACTTCAGAAGTTGTCGTTGTAAACCCACCTTCGTTGGAAATAATCACTCCTGAGTCAAATCTAAGTGTTCCGTCAATTGTTTCTTCAAAACTACTGTCAGTGCTACATGAAACGTTGAAAAGTAACATGGAAGCAGCTACAAGAGATAAAATTTTTCTAATATTCATATGTAAATTAATTTATTCTAAAAATTGATATTTAAATTGATACTGTAATTTCTTTTAGGTAACGGATAAGAAAGCATTGTATAATATGTTTCATTAAGAATATTATTAACTTTAAATCCTATCGTATAATTTTTAAAAACAGTTGCTCCTACCCCGGCATTCAGTACAAAATAGGGAGTGAGAGCATAGGCTTTTGTCTCATTAGAGTCGGTATAAGTTGATCCGTTAAACATCCCCTGCACATATAATTTCATAAAATCATAATGATAATCTATATTTCCGGTAAATTTATGTAAGGGAACATACATCAATTGCTTTTGAATATCGAGATCTGTTGACCTGGTATAGGAATATCCCAGATTAGATTTCAAAATATGCTTTCCAAACTGTTTTTCTAATTCCAACTGAGTTTCCAGTCCATATGCTTCCACTCTATTAGTATTGGAAGCAGCATAATATCCGGCAGGAGTTTGAAGCCAACGGATCATATCCTGAATTTTCATATAATAAGGAGCTACAGAAAGTTTAAAGACTCCCATTTTAAAAAGGTTTCTCAACTCAAATTGATAAGAGGTTTCAGGTTTTAAATCTTTATTTCCTCCCAGAGCCCAATACAAATCATTAAATGAAGGCGCTCTGAAATTTCTTGAAACATTTAATTCCAGCTCATACCATTTTCCTGTATTCCATTTTCCTGAGAAAGAAAATAAAGTTGGCGAACTTATGTCTTCAACAAAATCTTTTTTAATTCCAGCTTCAAAACGTAAATCCTTTGTTGGGAAATAACGAAGTAAGGCCGAAACAGCCCCTGCATTCCTACTAATATCTCCAATTCCTGAACTCCCCTCTCCTTTTCCTTTATTGGTCTGAAATTCACCAATAATATTGATATTCCATTTTGAATTTAGAAAATAATTGAAATCGTTTTTTAAAATATAGTTTTTTCCTGTTCCTCCACTACTTGCAGGCTTGCCAAGAGTACCAAAATATTGAAAATTCTCTTCTGTGTAAGCTGCCCTGAATGAATTACTGAATTTTGTATTATTCCAATCCCATGAAACAAGACTCCGAAGATTCTGAGTTTCATACTTTGTTTTATTTTCCAGATCTCCGAAATGAACAGGATAATGTTGTTTTCCATCAAAAATCTCTGATATCCAGGAAACCTGATGTTTCGGAGCTATCTTATAGGCAACTGCTATATTAATATTAGTATTATAATACTGTCCATTATCATTGTTATAAATTTTTCTGTAATCTTCCTCAACTGTATAATCGTTTTTACTTATCGAGTGATTTCCCGAAACCTTAAAACTGAACTTATCATTACTGTAAGAACCTTTCACAAAGTTATTATAGGTATTAAAAGAAAAAGCTACCTCAGAAAACAGAGCGCCGTGAAAACCTTTATTAAAGTCAAGAGTATTATTGAGGTGAATACTTCCGCCAATGGCTCCGCTGCCATAGATAACACTTCCTCCGCCGGCTTTTATTCCGATCTGGTCATAGCCGAACGCAGCAATATTATTGATATCGCCCTGTCCTAAAAAATTAGAGTTGATATTGATTCCGTTCCAAACAAAAGCGGTCTGCTGTGCAGTAGTTCCTCTGAAAGATGGAGAAGAAACCGCTCCACGTCCATTTTCTTTAATATAAACCTGAGATTGAAATCTGAGAAGTTCGGAAAGGTTGGTTGAGTTTTTTCAACTTCTTCTGCCGGGATGGTTTTCACGGGATGAAAGAGCTTCACTCTGCTCATCTGATTGTCGAAAACATAAACAGTATCTATGGCCTTCTCCTGTGCTAAAAGAAAACAGCCATAAGACGAAAAAAACAGTACTAAAGATCTTTTTATACCCATATTCTTTTACTTTTCCTCCGAAAGCAATATGTTTTTTTAAAATTATAATTCCGGCAGGTCTCCTGACTTTCGCTTTCTGTACCTTCCCGTTTTCACAGTGGTTTTTTACAGAAATTTCTATTGCGATTTACAGTTGCGGGGACAGTCCGGGAGTTTCACCCGATTCCCTTTTCATTCCAAAATACTGGAAACCAAAATTTTTGCAAAGATAGTTTTTAAATGTATTAGACAAAAACCACCAAAACACTATGTTTTCCATATAAATAAAAGAGCAGCTGTTCTCATTACTGAAAACAGCTGTTCATACCACTACTTGTATTTAATATGAAAATTATCTTTTGATGAATTTATAAGTCTGTTGTTGCCCTCTTTTAACTGAGTATTGAAGAATATAATCCCCTTTCGATAAAGATGATACATCGATACGGTCTTCTATAGCATCAAATGATTTCACTTTTTGCCCGACCATATTATATATTTCCGCTTTTTCAATTTTTCCTGTTCCCTTGAAATACAGAACATCAGCAACCGGATTAGGATAAATACTGATCATGTTTTTATCTTTCACTGCTTCTTTGGTAGACAGGTAGCTGGTAAGATCCAGATAAAAAGCAACCATCTGATTGGAAGAATCAGTCCCCATACCTGCAATTTTCTTTCCGTCCTGGGAAATAGCAAGAGGGAGGCCCATCGTTACTCCGTTGGTATTAATACCTAATCCCACTGCATAATCATTCAGATTGATACGTCCGCTTTCCGATGTCCAGATAAAACCTTCCCCTGACATTGGCGGTGCCCCGAATGCTCTGTAGTATCCAATGACCTTTGTACCGTCTGCAGAAATTCCTGTAGCCCCTCCTTTGAAAAAGAATGAAGCATTGGGATGCGTTATATAAGTGAGCCCGTTGGTTGCATTCCAGACATAAGGATTAGGATTTCCGGCCCCTATGATCGTGTTTCCGTCAGCAGAAATCCCACCGGCTTCACCTACATTATTCCCGTTACCATCTGTAATGAACGTCTCTGTTCCGTCTACCCATTTTGCACCGCTTCTCGTACCTGTTGGCTCATCCTGCCATCCTACGATCACCATTCCGTTGGCACTGATGGCATTTGCTCTTGAACTTCTTCCCGGCACTATACTTCCCAGATCTACCACTCCACCGGTTTCATCCCATTTCACGGCATGTGCATTGGCTGCTGTAAGAAAGCCCAGTCCTACAATCGTATTTCCGTCCGGAGACATTCCCCATGTAGAGCTTACGCTCCCATCCCAGCCGGTAGGTACAAGCCCTCCTCTGTTTACCCATGTAGAGGTAGCTATATCATAAGTTGATATCTCATTAAAGCCTGTTGCAGTATTGGTAACTGAAGAAGCTATTTTCTTTCCGTCATTGGAAACAACCGTTCTTCCTGCGGCCGGATATCCGTTGGAAATCATTCCTATCTGTTCGAGTCCTCCTGCGGCAGTCCATTTATATATTCCGCCACCGCTGGTATGCATACTCACGATTCCACTGTCAGAAACTGAGCCTACATTATAATTTCCAAGGCCCATTACCGTAAGCTGTGCTTCAGTCATATTAAAATTAAGAAAGAAATAAACAGCTAATACTTTCATTGACATTTTGTAAATTTTTCTCATATATTATTATATTTAGTATTTGGAATTATTGAAAACAATATTAATCTTATATTTACCAAAATGAAAGGATTTGACTTTCACAATTCATGAATTTTAAAAGAATTAAAAACATAAAATACTGATAACAAACAACATAAAAACAATTCATTTTGAAAGCAGATTTCAGAAGAATCATTCAAAAAAATTAAAAAGCAATATATTATCCGGAAAAATGATTGAAAGTAGTGGACGGGTTGTAGGGTTACTGTTTATACTGTATTCCATTGTGATTAATGGACAATCCGGCCCTGACTTCAAGATTCTGGCAGATAAGGCATTCCAGAAACTCTATCAGAATCCTGACGACTGCATCAGCTATTCACAGGGGCTTCTTGTAAGTGACCAGGAACGGAGCATAAAATAATACTCCAAAACATCATTTCACAGGCATTTGCTATGAAAGGTGACTATGTACAGTCAGTCAATATTTATTCTCAAAAAGAAGATGCTGATCTGAAAAAGATCTTTCTTATTTCTTACAGGTTTTTGGAGATTACAGCCTTGCCGATCAATATCAGAACCTGGGATTGTATAACCAGTCAAAGAAAATCATTACAGCCCTTTTATCTGATTCCAGGCTAGCAAAAAGTACGGATCCGAAATTAAAAACCACAGCTGCCAAGCTTTTCCAACTGCAGGCTATCAACTTTGGAATTAATAAAAATTATCGTGCAGGATTGGAAAATCTCGCTAAAAGTGACCAATACCTTACCCATCATGATGAAGAGAACAGGATCATAAGGATTGAAAACGCTGTCTTCCGGTCTTCCTATCTGATGAGACAAAATAACCTGGAAGCATCTAAACAACTTATAGAAAATGTGATTTCGGACCTTGAACAAAGAAAAAATTCGCCCTTCCTTCTCAGTTTAGCGTATGAAAGCTTATCCCGATATTATTTTTTAAAACAGGATTACACAACATCTGCTGAAAAACTGGAAACAGGGCTATCACTGATCGAAAAGCTGCCTTTCAACAATTTAAAAGTCAAAATCTATGAATCTCTGTCAAGGAATTACTTTGCTCTCCATGACGATGTAAAATATCACCAATACAATAAATCCTATACTGATCTGAAGTCCCAGAACGATGCTCATACAAGAGAAGGGATACGGTATATTGTAAAGCTCATGGAAACCAACCAGAATAAAAATCTTGAGTTTCAAAAGCAGAATTATTCAAGATCGCTCTGGTTATTTATACTTACCTTATTTTTGATCATCATCGGACTGCTGGTCTTTTTCTGATCATCAGAAATAAAAATAAAGACCTAAAAAAGCAATTTGATTTTTTTGAAAAGCAGAGCCAACTGAAACAGAAAGCCGGTTCTCTGACAAACCAGTCAATAGAAAAGGCTGAAGTTGCAGAAAAAGTCCCGGGAAAGACTCCGGTAAAATTTCAAAGGAAAAGGAGGAAGAAATTCTCAAAAAACTTGAAGAATTCGAACAATCTGATCGTTATCTGAATAAAAATATGTCACTATCCGCACTTTCTTCCCAAATGGAGATCAATACAAAATACCTCTCTGAAGTCATTAATACCGGCAAAGGAAAGAATTTCAACGGGTATATTAACGAATTAAGAATCAACCATACTGCTCATCTTCTGAGAACAGAACCCTTATTTCTTAATTATAAAGTAAGTTATCTGGCTGAATATTCCGGGTTTTCATCGCATAGTGCCTTTACTACGGTTTTCAAATCGGTTACCGGGATGTCTCCCAATGCCTATATTCAGGAAATCAGTAAAAACAAAACATCATGAAGCCCGTCTTTACAATAATTGTCTGCCTGTGCTTTTGTATTTTTATGAAGGCACAACATGGCGGAAATAATGCTGTCATAAAAAAGCACGTCTTGAAATTTATGATAATCCTGACAATGCTATACGGATCGGAAAAAATTTATTAAAACAGAACAGTGACATCAATACCTCCATTGAAATATATATGTTGCTTTCCACTGCCAATATTGCGAAGAGGGATTTTAATGAATCATTGAAATATATTTTAAAAGCTAAAGAACTTTCACAAAAAATAAATGATCCTAAAAAGCAGGTCAGCGTTTTGGTTATGGTAGCCATACAGTACCAGCAAATGGAACTTTTCAGCAAAAGCCTTGAAACCCTGAATGAAGCAGATCAGTATCTGGCAAAAATTCCGGACAGAACACCGGAAAAGTATATAGAAACAGCCACAAACTATGCCATAAGAGGAATGATCTATAAAAGCCAGTCGAATTCTGAAATTGCCCTTGAAAAATTTCTGATCTCAATAGCCAATTTCGAAAAGGTTCCTGTAAAAACAACTACTTATTCCAATATGAGTGTCGTCTATTACAATATCGGCTATTGCTATCTCAACCTGGATCAGATTGATAAGGCACAGCAGGCATTTGTACAATCTATCAACTATGCCCGGAAAAACCATGCTAAAAGCCTGGAAGCCTTTGCCCTGAAAGGAATGTCGGAAGTACATAAACAGAAACGTGAAAACCGGACAGCCCTTGATCTTTTACTAAAAGCTGAAAACCTCAGCAAAAACACCGGCGATATTATCCTCAATGAAGGAATTTATAAAGAAATGGCAGATAACTACCTGGCAATGGGAAAACAGGACCTGTACCAGTTTTATAATAAGAAATACTTTGAGATGCACTTCAAAAGGAAGCAAAATGAACTGGCATCCATTAATCAGTCCATTGATAACTACAATAAAGAAAGTGCTGTAAAAAACAGAAAACTAAAATCTTATTACCGCTCTGTGAAAATTATTGCCGGAATTATCGGAATCCTGATCATCAGTATTTTGTTATATTTTTTTTTAAATAAGAAAACAGAACAGGACTTATCAAAAGGATATACAGCAAATGATCCGCACTTTATAGCATATAAAAAAAAAAACATTCCCGCAGGAATGTTTTTGATATTATTTATATTCAGTTTACTGACCGATAACCTCCGTGATAGGATTTCCTACACTTCCGCTTGGGAACTGAATTTTCAATAGAGAAGATACTGTAGGTGCAATATCAGTCATATGATACGCCTTGTTACTTTCTCCCTGCTTCACCCCCATCCCATAAAGATCAACGGAATGTGTGAATCGTAAGAATTCCATACGCTATGGGTAGTTCCGGTTTTAGAATATGGCGGAAGCATAGAATCATGAGAAATCAGCTGGATATCTCCGCTTCTCTGTCTGTTGATTCCATTGATAATTCTTTGTTTGATCGGTTCCGGAATGCTTGATTCCTGCACTTTATCTACAGAAACAGCATAGAGCACGGTAGGATCTTTTTCAAGTTCTTTTACCGTGTAATTTCTTACATCATCCAGCTCAAGCTTAGAATCTGCCAATACTTTTCTGTCAAAATAAATCTGATAATTATCGATTGCGTTGATCAGTTTATCAGCCCCGAATTTATCTTTAAGTTTTTGGTTAAGGTTCTTTTCTGCTCCTTCGCCGAAGAAACCTGTCGGGATCTTATGCTCTTTAAGGAAGCCTACAGAATGCGCTCCACCATGGTCAGCAGAAAGAAAAACAGTGTATTCACCTTTTCCTACTTTTGAATCCAGATATTTGAAAAATTCTGCCAGATCCTGATCCAGTCTGATGTAAACATCTTCCACTTCAATAGAATTGGGACCGAATTTATGTCCTGCATAATCCGTAGATGCAAGGTTGATCGCTAAAAAGTCTGTAATATTATCTCCACCCAGTTTTTCACCTTCTACAGAAGCTTCTGCCAGCTTCAGTGTCAATGTATTTCCGAAAGGAGTATAACGGATGTTGTCTTTTTAGTCTGATAATCCTGAGCTAAATTATTATAAGGGAAAGTAGGTGTTTTGGAGCTTCCCAGTAATCCTTCCCAAGGAGAATTGTCCGGTGCACTTTCTGTATACTGATTGATAGGAAGTAAGGTATTCCAGCCATTGGCTACCAGTTTCTCCGGTAAATTCTGAGCGTTGAAAGATTTTACCCACTGAGGAAGATCATTCATATACCATGTACTTGTAATGAAGTTTCCGGTACTGTCATCAAACCAGAATGCTCCGTTGGGCGTGTGACCTGCCGGAAGAATAGAGGCTCTGTCCTTCAATGAAACCCCAATTACTTTTCCCTGAAAATTGGTTGCCAGTCTCAATTCATCGGTTACCGTAGTAGACCAAAGATTTTTCGGAGAGTGGCTTCCTGTTCTGGTATTGGTAGTTCCTACCGGCTGAACGTTTTCATCTGCCGTACAATATACCCCTTTACCTGTTTCTTTATCTGTCCAGTCATTTCCGGCAATTCCGTGAATGGCAGGTACAGATCCCGTATAGATACATGTATGTCCCAAAGCGGTAATGGTAGGCACATAAGGGATGTGTACGTTGTTTAAAGAATATCCTGTGTTCAGTAACCTTTTGAAACCCTCATTTCCATACTTTCCATAAAAACGGTATAAATAATCCCAACGCATCTGGTCTACTACCAGTCCTACGACTAATTTCGGTCTTTCGAGTTGGGTATTTCTGTTCTTCTGTGCATTGATTGTAACTACGGACAAAAAAGTAGCTGCCGCAATTGAAATATTCCTAAGCATCCAAGTAAAATTTTATTGACCACAAATTTAAGGGTTTTGAAAGTTTTGGAGTGTGAAATTTTATTTAATTTTGAACTAATCATCAATTAATGTTTTTGGAAAGGTCTACTCATTTAATAACCGTTGGCTCAATACAAGATTTACCCAGTCTTGATTATCTTATAAATATTCCTCGTCATGTAAAAATCACAGTAGCTTTTGATGCTTCTGTCAATCATCTGAAAGAGGATTATTATAAGGATTTAAATGAAAACCTTCCCGACTTTCAGATTGGTATGCATGCAACAAAGCCTGATATATATATCTGTAAACTAATTACTGAAGAAGAAATAATCACAAATCAGTCATTTTTTGTGCAATGTGCCAAAGATTATAGAAAGCTTGGTGAAGAACTGATGAGTTTATTCATCACTAAGAAAAAATTAAAAGTGGATGAAGATTTCCTGTTTTTGGTTTTAAATCAATTAAAAGATAGAAAAAACCAAAATGGAAAGGTAGGTGATTGGAAATATTTCCTTCATGGTTTCCATTGTCATTTTCAACATATAAAAACCAGACAGGAGATAGAAGTTCCTATTATGTTTGGAAAAGAATTTGGAGATCTTGATCCTTACTTTTTTTTCTTTATATATTAAATCAACGCCTGAATATCAGCCTCTGCCTGTTACTATTATTGATAATTTTGATGACGGGGAAAGAATATTACAAGTTATGCTTCGTTTGGGTTTGTTAGAAAGAATTAATTCTAATCTGGAACATCACACCGGACTTGTGATAAGAGACAGAAATAAGATTGAAGTAAAGATATTCAAACCTGATGATGACTTTGAGATTCCTATGCCTCAATCCAAGCTGTCAAGATTTTTCCAATTTTTAAAATTTTAAGAATAATGATTTTAGGCGTATACTGGTATTTTAAATTTCCTGAGCATTTGTATCATTTTAAATTTTTCAGATTCCTGCCAGGCTATGGGGGCATGCTGATAACCCTGCTGAACTGGAAACGAAAGTAGAAGTAAAGAATACCGATGATATCCTCAACAAACTGGAAAACCTGAAAGCCCAGTTTCCCCGGACCTATCTGCAGATTCATATTTGTGACAACAGACTGATGATAAGTACAGGCGATCATATGCTTTTTGATTACAATTTTCAGTTTGCTGTAGAAATAGAAGCGCTGCTGATCCGTGAGAATGCTATTTTACTCGACAGTCAGGCTCCTCTTGAAATACAATACAGTAGATTTTCCGCCCTGAAAACCAGAAATATGAAACCATAGAACACCGTTTTATTCAAATGGTAGGCTCTGACTTTAAAAGGAATAATGCAGAAAATTATTCTATCAGAATCGACTGCAACTTGCCTCTGACGGATAAAAGCCACCTCATTGACGATCTTGCACAGATCTGTAAAGAAGAAAATATCAATGTATTTTATTATCATGAGGCCGATTTCAATAATCATTGTAACCTGATGCTTTTCTTTACCAATGGCAGACAGAAACAAGACAGTATCCAAAATGTTGATATCAATTCCTTCGGAACCAAGGTACGCCGTCTTACTGAGAAATACCCTCTGCTCCACTTCGGCCATCTTGAAGGTTTTAAATACTATCCTTCCCATAACACCCATGTGAGGCTGATGGCAGATGAAGACTATATTTTAAATGAAAAACAAAACTCTTTTTAATTCAATAGTATGATCAAATTCAAATATATCATCCTGTACGTGGAAGATGTGAAGCAATCCATGAATTTTTATAAAAACACTTTCAATACGGAAATAAAATTCATCACTCCTGAAAAAGATTATGGTGAACTGATTACCGGAGAAACCACAATCTCATTTGCCTCTGTAAGCCTGGCAAGTTCCAATATCAAAGAAGGTTTTTTAACTTCAAAGGCGAATGCAAAACCATTCGGTATAGAACTGGGATTTGTAACCGATGATGTAGAAACATTGGTTGCAGAAGCAGTAAAAAACGGAGCTATTCTCTATGAAGATATTGCTGTAAAACCCTGGGGGCAAAAAAACAGCCTACATCAAAGACCCGGATAATTATCTGATAGAAATCTGCACTGAAATTCAATAATAGTCTCTATGGAAATAAGAAAATTACAAAAATTAACAGATAATCACAGCCTAGACTGGGGACACAACGGCTATTCAACAGATACCATATACTCGCTCTCGTCTATTGAATTTTCAGGTTCTTTTGAATTTTTATTAAAAGAAAACATTTACCGTACACCAAAGCTTGGGAAACTACTTCAGAAGATATTGTTGATCTGAATATGATCATTGAAAAGACCACTCTTTCGGAGCTTTTGTCAATAATGAATTTGCCGGCTGGATCATCTGTGAACCCAGGACATGGAATAACAGCTTTTATATCGAAAATATACTGATTGATGAGAAACACAGAAGACAGGGTATTGGTATCATGCTGATTAAAAATGCAATTAAAGAAGCACGAAAATTAAACTGCAGAGTCATTGAGCTTGAAACCCAAAATACCAATTACCCAGCCATACAGTTTTACCGGAGAATGGGATTCAATATCACAGGACTGAATACAAGACTGTATGAAAATTCTGAAGAAATAGCCCTTTTATGACCTTAGATCTGGAATAAGCATATGATGAAAAAATTATCCGTTTTTGTTTTTTTTACTGCTCTACTCCCTTCTTTTTCCCAAAATGGAAAAGCAGTCATGCAGATCACTTATGAAACCAGAATTATTTCTGACACCCTGAACCGCCAGAACGTACAGCAATACGAAATGATTCTGCTTTGCAATGCCACCGAATCTGTATATTATAATCGGGAAGCAAAAGATTTTTATACCAGATCTGATAAAACGGCAGGTATTGTAACCACCGCAGGAATTATTCCGAAATATCCCAAAACAGAATACAGTATCTGTAAATCTGATAACACGCTTACAGCTTTTCTGCCTGTAGGCAAGTATATTTTCAGTTTTAAAGAACCTGATCTGAAGTGGGAAGTTCTCACTGATACTAAAAAGTGCAGAATTATCATTGCCGGCTGGCCAAAACAACAAGTGATACCGGAGATGTTTTTTTGCCTGGTATACAGAGGATATCCCTATTCCGGAAGGACCTTTCCGCTTCAAAGGTCTTTCCGGAACAGTGCTGGAAGTTTATAATAAGAGCAGGACTATTGAAATTTCTGCCGGCAGTATACAAAAAATAATGAAACCATAGCCCCTCTTCCCTACTCATCTGTCGTAAAGGCAAAAACTAAAAAGCAATATCTGGAAGCTAGAAAAAACTACATTGAGAATCCTTCTATGTATAACGGAAATATCAAAATATTTGACGCTGCCGGAAAAGAAATCACCCATAAAATAAAAGACAGGCTTCAGAAAATAAATGTCTTTCTCGATTAAATTTTCCTTTAATTCTCATAAATTTTTAATAAAATTTTAAAACACTTGTTGGTGTCTTAATTTTTTTATATACCTTAGTACCTCAACAAATTAAAACATAATTACTATGAAAAATTTAAAGAAATTAAAAAGAAATCAATTGGTTCTGATCAGCGGTGGTGATACTGCTTATGCACTTTGTGTAGATGGAGTCTGCCCTCCAACCCATGGTTATTATTATTGTAGTGGAGATACCTGCTACAGAAGCCTGAGCGGAGGTGGAACTGGGGCGGAACCGGAGGCGGAGGAACTCATTGTACGGAGCCTACACGTTTTTGTATGGAAGGAGAATCAGGTTGTGGATGTGTTTACATATAAAAACACTTGTTTTATCAATAAGAGCGGTTTTTACCGCTCTTTTATTTTAAATCCTTTTATAGCCAGCTGTTCTCTTATACTCATTAATTTAAATACAATTTCAGTATTTTAGCAAAATATCAACAAAATATAATGAAAACATTAATCTGGCAGGGAATCTTTTACCAGTCCCTTGAATATTTTACTTTAAAAGAGAACAATGGAAACCATATTGTAACCTCCAGAATTATCGGCTGCCTTAAAGATCTGCTCTATAGTGTGGATTATCACCTTACGATTGATATCAACTGGAATATTCTTGAATTTTCAATCGAATCTGAAGTTAATACCGTTAAAAATAGGATGACTGGGAAAAAGCAACAGGATGACTGGGAAATTAATGGCAATATCAATCCGGATTTTAAGGGTTTCCAATATATTGATATTTCTCTCACCCCTTTTACCAATACCTTACCGGTCAACAAACTGAACCTGCCGGAAAACAGGGCTCAGGAAATTGAAGTTATTTATATTGATGTCCTGAATCATCAGATCAGGCCGGCTCAGCAGCGATACACCAGAACGTCCTCAGATCGGTATCTCTATGAAAATATTCAGTCCGATTTTAAAGCAGAAATTGTAGTGGATGAAAACGGACTGGTGATTCAATACCCGGAATTATTTAAAAAATAACGGAAATAAAATCCTGATTTCCAATTCTATTTATAAACACTTTTAATTTTTGAAGAAAGCATCAATATGACCATTAATGAGATCAAAGCTGCTGCTCTTACTTTAAGGGCAGAAAGCCGGCAAGAGCTCTATGATACCATAAAAGAGCTCAAAGACAATAACGTTTCCTTCCCCGGCTGTGCGGCTTTCCTACAGTATAATCTGCAAATATCACTGGCTGACGCAAGAAAACAGCTCCTTGAAACCGATATCTGGACTGCAAAGGAAAAAGATGAGATCAATGGTTATCATCTTTTGATGATGAGCGAGTTTGATGAGGAAGAAGATTAACTTTTACTATAATTTTAATATAATACCAAAAAATGGATCCGAGAATACAAAAGATCAAAGACACCATAGAACGGCCTGCCACGGAATTTATCACCGGGGATTCAGACCACAGAATACATTGGAGGAATCATGGATCGGGCGTGTTTTTGCATATGCCGCACATGAAGATATTCCTCTGGATCAGAAGGGCAATCCAATGATGCCGCTTTTACAGATCTATCTCCCCAATCAGCCGTTTGTACCGGAACTCATCAGGGATAAAAAGCTGCTCACTGTTTTTATGTCTTATGATTTCCCGGAAAATCTTGAAAAAATGGGTGCCAACTGGGTGATCAGGGAATATGATAATTTGGAGGATATTGTTATCAAAGACCTCAAAAGCCCGACATCTTATCTAAAACCTTTTCCAATGCGTTCTCAATTGTTCCCTAAAGATGCACCTTTATGGGATGGCGGAGGAATTGAGGATATCGATTACCGTTTAATTTCTGAAATTGTCAAGCTTGAAAGAGAAGGACTTTTCAACAGTTATTTCGACATTATTAACCACAGCTACCGTACTAAATTGGGTGGCTATCCTTCCTTTTGCCAGCCTGGCATCGGTTTCAAAGATGGTTTCGGCGAGGGTTCTGAATTCGTTTTCCAGATCTCATCGGACGAAAAAGCTTATCTGAATGTGGTAGACAGCGGAAGTTTTATGTTTGCCAAAAATAAAGATACCGGAGAATGGAGCCTGTATTATGATTTTTATTAAATACACTGATCAGAAAATCTGCTTTCGTGAAGTTATAATTCATATTAAACCAATATTAAAAACTTATAATCATCAAACCCAATGACAAACAAGAAACAAAATATTGCAGAAGCAATGAAAGGCTGCAACATTACAACAGGTATAGTCCGTTATCATGACTTATGCTACCTTTCATTGGTAGATAATGAACAATTAAAGAACGGACATAAACATTCCTACGATTTTGAATTAGACATGGGAAACTGGGGATGCGATGTTTTAAACTGAGTGGTCGTTTCAGAAGCAGTCATTCATTACCCCGAAGAAAAATGTATCAGACTAGGCGAATACGGACAAATAGAAGTTTCAGGCGGTGGTGAAATTACTATAGAAAAAGAGATTACGGCCAATGGAGGTCCGCAGAAAAGAGGACCATTAAGAGAAGTAAATGCTATTGACGGCAAAGCTTATGCTGTAGGCACCTGCCGCCAGGTTTATATGAGAACGGATAAAGACCAGTGGATATGCCTGGATGCAACAGCGCAGATCTATGGAAAAGATGAGGAAAAATACGATAAGTGTTTTGAGTCTGTTGCCGGATTTTCAGATCATGAAGTATACTGTGCCGGCTGGGAAGGAGATCTCTGGTTATATGATGGGAAGGAGTTCAGAAAAATAGAATTGGGAATTAACAACCATTTAACCAAAATAAGAACAGCCTCCGATGGTTTTATTTACGGATGCGGAATGGGAGGAATTATAATCAAAGGGCGTGAAAACCAATGGGAAGTTATCACAACAGAGCATGAAGATCTGTGGGGTCTGATAGAATTTAATAACAAAATATATGTCTCAAGTTTATATGCTGTTTATGAGTTATCCGGCAATGAATTGATCCCCATTGATTTTGGTGAAGACATTACTCCGGCTTCCTGCTATCATCTGTCAGCCGCAGACGGAATTATGTGGTCCATTGGCGGAAATGATGTTTTAGAATTTGACGGAAATCTCTGGAAAAGGATATTGAAATTAGAATAATAAGTGTTTTAACTTCTAAATTAAACAAGCCTTTATAAATAATAAGGGCTTGTTGTTTAGATGGGATGGGTAGGGTGCTTGCATCAGCTATGAGTTACACTGTAAATCAAACGAATTGGGAATTTTTTTACAAACTCTTTTATTTTAATATCCTTTAACCCATCATGTTGCATGTAATGTTCAATTTTTAATGCTTTACTATAATCTTTATAAGATATTTTATACCTTAATATATCAAAGGAAAATTTTGACACCTCTAATCTCAATTTTTCCATTTCCAAGGGATGAACATCGGTATCCTTTTCAAGCATTTTTTCAAAATCTATCAATTTTTGGCAGATATAATAAATTTCATCTTTAAGGAAGATAGGAGGACATCCAAGTAAAAAAAAATTTTATCCGGGATAGAATAATTTTTCTAAAACTATACTCTTTTATTCCGTAAAAATATCCTAATTTACTCTCATCTATATCAGTATTTAACATTAAAAATCTCCCCTTCGCTGGCGCAAGCGTCACGCTTGTGCCAATCATAAATCTACATCTATTTTTCATGTTAAAAAAATATAGATACAAAACTCTCTATGAATATTTCAATTTTAAAATTTAACAAGCCCTTACTTTTTTGTAAGGACTTGTTTTTTTATTATGGTACGAGCTAGAAGCTCGCACCAGCTGGGGGCAGTTTCTTTCCCTTGTTTATTTCTCCCAAACAAATCTCTGAAGAAATTTCCTATTCGACCAAAAAAATTAGCTTTTGGATCATCTGGATCTTCTCCAGGGCTACGACCAAGCCCTGTAAAGATATTACTTCCTGATGTTTCAGTACTTGTAGACATTGTAGCCACATAAGCTTTAAAAGCAATCTGTGCTGCCTCCCCCGAAGCGAACATTGCGTCATTTCCATCCGGATCAATCACCATCACAGGATTGTTGATGGCATAGTTATAAGGGCTCCATGAACTGTATTTCTCAGACATGGCATCCATCACGCCCCATCTACCCAAATCAGGAATCATCATTCTGGCTCCGTAATCATACATGCCCGTTTCCTGAAGCTCTTTACCATTGTATTTATAACTGTAATAACTTCCGAACAGGGAACGTCTCACTTGTGTCAACCATACATCTACATTTAATCAACCCTTACTTATTATAGGGTTGATTGTTTATATGGTACAAGCTAGAAGCTCGCACCAGCTGGGGATTTATACATATTTTGAACATTATTCTTTAATTATAATATTCAAATTTTCATAATTAATATACGAGGCATCTAACATTTTTAAAATATTATAAACTACAAATACTAAACGACCTACTTCAGACATTCTATAATTAACTATATAAATCTCTTTGTTAAATTCTATTTTTTCAAAACGAGTTGAATGTTTCTGAAGTTCTTTCTCATCGGGTTTTTTATACCATTTTTTCAATATTTCGTTTAAATAGTTCTCTAAAACATTTTTTAAATCTTGTATTCTATTCCCAGAGATTATATAATTTTTTGACATATTATCATCTTCTAAAAAATACATAAAAAGTTTAAAAAATACGTAATATGAGAGATTAGAATCAATTATTATTTTTGAATTATTATTTTTAAAAATTATTTCTTTCATTTTGGCAATACATGATTAATTATTTGACCTTGAGAATTATACACTTTTAAGTGTGCCTTTGAAACATTTATATTTACAGCCTTAAAAATATCCAAATAAGTATTAGCTATATCAGGACCTGGAAGATAGTGACCAGATAAATTATTAATATTAACAATATTTCCTCCTCTTATTTTTAATTCTCCAGCAGCCAATACGTTTGAACCTTTTGATAAAAAAGTATGTTTTCTTCCTAATAAAGTTTTACCTGATTCTGTTATCACAAAATCAAAAGTTCCAGAAGCTTTTGTTGAACCATTCATTAATATTTTGCCATCTACTATAGAGCCTAATAGCTTTCCTTCTGTACTTACAGGCAAAATATTTGTCAATAGCTTTCTTTCTAATCCCTCCGCCCCAGCTTCAGGATTAACAAAAAGCATAGCAACCATGCCTACATTTTCCCTTTCTTCTGCATAAGGTCCTACTCCCATATTTCCAATTGCTGAATAAGGATCTGTACTGTTAAATAACAAAGCACTAACAACCTGCCAAGTAGTAATTCTTTTAGCAAAACGTTCTTCAGAAATTTCTTCAGCAGGACCAACCATTAAACGGTTTGAGTTTTTTTATTATGTCCCAATAAATTACTAAAAAAATTCCCAATACTACCCCAGAAACCAGGTTTTGGATCATCTGGATCTTCTCCAGGACTACGACCAAATCCCGTAAAAATATTCCCTCCCGATGACTCGGTACTTGTAGACATTGTTGCTACATAAGACCTAAAAGCTTCTTGTGCGGCCTCCCCGAAGCAAACATTGCGTCATTCCCATCCGGATCAATCACCATTACAGGATTGTTGATGGCATAGTTATAAGGGCTCCATGAACTGTATTTCTCAGACATCGCATCCATAACGCCCCATCTACCCAAGTCCGGCATCATCATTCTGGCCCCGTAATCATACATGCCCGTTTCCTGAAGCTCTTTACCGTTGTACTTATAACTGTAATAACTTCCGAAATAAGAGGTAGTATCAATCCTGAGATATGGTTTAATCCAAAAGGATAGTAATTATTCTCTTCAAGAACTTCTATTCATGTATCATTTTTGAAATAACTTAAACGTATATTTCCTAAATGATTTTACCCATGAATATAGTTTTTTCAAGTTGAAATAAACCACTGCAAATTTTACAGTGGTTTTGCTTTATTGAGACACAAGCGTGATGCTTGCGCCAGCTTATAGGGTTATATTTTTTTCAATAAGATTATAAAACTGCTATGGTTCAATTTATTACTATTTACATTTACCATAAAAAGATACTTTTAAATTTTCATTATCAATATAAAGGCATCTAAAATGAGGATCAAAATGATTAAGGGACGGTTCTAAATTATCTATAATATTAATTTTGTCATTAGACTGATTTTCAAAAAACTTTTCAATACTTATTGAATTATTTTCAATAAATAAGTAAATTGTATCCTTTTTCATTATTTCAACTCCCTTTATATTTAATATCTTAAGGTTCGGTTTATAATCCCCTATTTCTATAAAAGTTGTATCATTTTTCTTATTAAAATAAATACTTATATTATTGCTTTTTGATGCTTGCAGCCTATTCAATTCTTTTTTATAAGAATATATTTCTCTTTTAGATTTTCTTTGATTGAAATTCTGGGGTAAGTGTACTCTTTAATGTTTTCTTTTTATTTTCTTTACAAGAAAATAAGATAAGAAGAAGCAACAGTGCTTTACTTCCTTCTAAAAGATGTCGTATCATAATATATAAAATGTGGTCGGTTATCTGGGTTGCCTATATATATCCATGGGTTAGTTTTTATTTGCCCTCCATATTTATTTAATAAATTTTCGTAGCTGCTCCTGTCACCAGTTGATTGGTTAAAATCTACAGCTCCGCCTTTTGGAATCCAGAAGGATATGCCATTTCATCATACCTTCCTTTTAATAAATGTCTATTTTCCGGGTGGTCATAGATTAAGAAGGGATGAGAATGTCCGGACCCTAATAAATTATAACCAGATTCTAAATATTTAAAAATTGCGCTCATACCAACAGAGCCATCATTATGGTCACTATTAATTATTGTCACCGAACTATCTGAAAACCAACCATTTTTAGTTAAATGATTAAAACCCCATTCTTTTTCTGTATTTGCGGCTAAGAAATAGAAATAATTCTTTATTTGCTTTGTGGACACAGAAGAATTTTCAAATGTTATTGTCGTTTCCGTAGGTTTATATTGATTGGAATAACTATCATATTTCATATCTTGACGCAAATTCTTCATAAACTCTTTATTTAGTTTTATAACTTTAGATTTATCCCAATTATACAATCTATCAAAGTTATATTTTGTTTCTGATATTCGTTCAAACTTACCATTTCGATTCAATATATAATCATCACCAAATAAATTGGATCCAAATCCTGTAAAAATATTCCCTCCCGATGACTCGGTACTTGTAGACATTGTTGCTACATAAGCTTTAAAAGCAATCTGTGCGGCCTCCCCGAAGCGAACATTGCGTCATTCCCATCCGGATCAATCACCATTACAGGATTGTTGATGGCATAGTTATAAGGGCTCCATGAACTGTATTTTTCAGACATGGAACTTTGTATATGCGAAGCAATTATAAATTAATAAATTTTGCTTTTATAAGTTTGTGAAAAAACACCCAAAATAAAATTGCACTTATGATAATATTGTAAACCCCATTCCATAAATCCAATTGAGAAGCCAAATATGTATATAAGCAATATTCAATACTTAAGATAATAATATTTATTAAAATGAAATATACACACTTTCTTATTTTAAAGGAATAATATATAGGAGCTAAAAAAAGAATACAACTTATAACCGGAAAAAATAAAAACATCCATAAGTAATACAACAAATCGACTCCATTCCTAATACCGGGATTAATAAGATAAAAATTATCATTTTTAAACATAATGAATATGTAGAATACTAAATATTTTACTAATATGTAAAATATTATATTTAAAAAATTAGATTTAAGCATATTAATTTCTTTTATAAAACTTAGATGGATAATTAGATGTATTGGTTTTTGGTGCAGTTATTCCCCGTGGGGTTGATCGTATTCCTTTAACTGGTGGTATGGCATGTGATTTCATAAATGATGGCTGATTATACTGCATAGCTACAGTCCCTTGAACATATAAAGTTGCAGAAGGAAAAATGTTGGTATATGCGTCAATAGATAAATTACCATTATTTTTATTATAATTAATATCTAATTTTTGAGCTACATCCACTATCTTTAAGCCCATTGCATTTATTGCAAAATGTTCTTGCCAAGGAACGCTTGCATGCTGTTCAAAATTAACATTAATACCTGTTGATGTAGTCTTCATATTAAAAACATTATTATTTCCTCCTTCGCCGGGATAATAGTCTCTCGCAGTACCGATAGGAGTCCAGCCAATTACTATTGATGATGTTCCAACCAGACTGGTCAATTCTCCTTCAGAATTCTCTCTACCTGTTAAGATTATAGTTGTTGTTAATTTATCTCCCGGAGCTTTACTATTAGGTCCGTCCCATAGCTTTTCATCAATATAACTATTAAATGTCATACCTATTTCCTTACCTAAATAAACTTCACCAATTTTTGTTGAAAAATAATCATTTGCATTTTTATCCCAGTAGATAGATCCATCTTTTCTCCTAACCCAATCATATTTTCCAAATCCAGAAAAATCAAACCCCGTAAAAATATTCCCTCCCGATGACTCGGTACTTGTAGACATTGTTGCTACATAAGCTTTAAAAGCAATCTGTGCGGCCTCCCCGAAGCAAACATTGCGTCATTTCCATCCGGATCTATGACCATCACAGGATTATTGATGGCATAGTTATAAGGGCTCCACGAAGTATATTTTTCAGACATCGCATCCATAACGCCCCATCTACCCAAATCAGGCATCAGCATTCTGGCTCCGTAATCATACATGCCCGTTTCCTGAAGCTCTTTACCGTTGTACTTATAACTGTAAAAATAACTTCCGAACAGGGAACGTCTCGCTTGTGTCATCCATACATCTACATTTAATCAACCATTACTTATTATAGGGTTGATTGTTTATATAGTACGAGCTAGAAGCTCGCACCAGCTGGGGAACGCCTCGCTTGTGCCAACCATACATCTACATTTAATCAACCCTTACTTATTATAGGCTTGATTGTTTATATGGTACGAGCTAGAAGCTCGCACCAGCTGGAGAATAAATCTTTTGTTTTTCTATAAACTCATATTATTATGTTTTCTTCCCCATTTTTGATATAATTGAAACTCATATATCTGCTTTAATCTGTAAGTTGGTGCATAAAAAGCTTCTTTTTGAGATTTAATATTAACAACTGAGAATCCTTTTTCAAAAATTTTATTTCCTTTACCAAAGTCCTTTTCAATTATTGACATACAAGGTAATCCGAGAGAGTCATGTGGTGGAATAGAAATGGGGTTAATGCTTCAAAATTTATCTTAAATGTATCCTTTTCATAAACATGTCGATAGTTCGCTTGAATATCTTTAAGAGAAACTTTAAGGGTATCATTTGTAGGGTTCCCAAAAAGTAAAAAAGTCTCTACATTTTTTATTCTTACACTATCTTTTGTATAGTCACATATTAAATTCTGAAAAGAACAAACAACATTTTCATTCTTTAGCATAGATTTCTTACATGACATGAATAAGATAATTAATAGAAATACATACATAGATCTATTTCGGTTTGTACGTGTTATAATACCATTTATCATTAGAATAATTTTTTTCATTAACTGTTGAAATTCTGGTGTAGTCTTCTTAAAAAGGAGAAGACATTTGATATTCATAAATTTTGATATGTTCTTTTGCTAAATCCAATTTAGATATATTAATATTATCTGGATTTACTGTTAAGTGACTTATTTCCCCTCCCTCATGACTTAATGCAGAAATCATATTATTTTTATCATTATAATATGGGTGTGCTTTTCCATTACCAACCATCAAAGAGACCGTTTTAGATCTCTTATTTGCCTGCATTAAAGCATCTGGATTGTAGTCACCTCCATTAAAAGGGAAAATGTCCCAACAATTTTCCCAGCCTCAAAGTGATAATCAGCAACTCCTACAGACATACTATTGCCTCTAAGGCTATTTAAATTGATGCCAGCATCTTTAGCATAATGATTAGCAATATTTGCTAAAACAAATGCATTATCTTTATTAAATATATAATCCTTTAGTTGTATTGACAGCCAAGGTGCTGTATTTAATTTTCCGGTAATAGGATTTTGAAAATCAATAACAATATTATTTGTTTTTTTATTATCTGTATACAAAAATTTTCCAAACTGATTAAAATGATCATCAAGTGGATTGGCCCCAAATCCTGTAAAAATATTCCCTCCCGATGACTCGGTACTTGTAGACATTGTTGCTACATAAGCCCTAAAAGCTGCTTGTGCTGCTTCCCCGAAGCAAACATTGCGTCATTTCCATCCGGATCAATCACCATTACAGGATTGTTGATGGCATAGTTATAAGGGCTCCATGAACTGTATTTCTCAGACATCGCATCCATAACACCCCATCTACCCAAATCAGGCATCATCATTCTGGCTCCGTAATCATACATGCCCGTTTCCTGAAGCTCTTTACCGTTGTATTTATAACTGTAATAACTTCCAAACAGGGAACGTCTCGCTTGTGTCAACCATACATCTACATTTAGTCAACCCTTACTTATTATAGGGTTGATTGTTTATACGGTACAAGCTAGAAGCTCGCACCAGCTGGGGCAAAGTTTCAAAAATATTGTGAAAAGCTATCCTATAGTTTCTTGTACATAATTATCAGATTTATAAAAATCACTTAATTTTTGACCACAAAATGGACAATAGTTTACAACCATTCTCATCGTTTTTTCATCATTCACACTAATTCCATATCCTGAAGTAATAACAAACCCTATTTCATTGACATTAGGGTCAAGTAAAAGCATTTTTTTCTAAAATCACCAACATATTTTACAATTCTAAAATTAAGACTCATCTTATTTTCTGGTCTATTAAAAAAACTTAATCTTTCGCAACAAAAAATTTTATTTTCCATTTTTTTATTTTATTAAGGAACGTGTGGTTTAGCTATTTTATTTAAAGCCTGCACTACATCTTTTCCTGTGAATAAATACTCACTAAAAGTACCTGAAATTCCTACATGTTGCCCATTTGGATTAATTGATAATCTTGAGTATGTTCCAAAATGTATAACCCAGACCTACTAATTTGATACTGATTGATTGTTCCTCCATTTTTAATATAACTGGCCGCATAATCAATATTATCAGTTAGAAACAAAAATTCACTTCCAATTTCGGAACCACTACTTCCTCTATATAATGTAACAAGAGGATCAAATTCATCAACTGAAGAAAGCATTTTAGATAAACTATTCCCTGTTTCGTCTACTGCCGCTACTGCATTAGCAGCTTTCGTAATTCTACCATATCCGCCAAACATATTGTAGCCGCCTCCACCAAAATCCTGCGTAATTTCTATGTGAGAACTATTCATTAATCTAAAAGATCTATCTAAACTAGATTCCCCATCATTATAAAAAGGATTATCACGACGTGCCCGATATTCAGCCATTGGGTTATAATTGGCTCCTTGTATTAAACCAAATAATCTGCTTCCACTGGCACTATAATCTTCAGCTGTTATTCTTTCAGCAGAACCTACTTCTAAACTTCCTGTTTTACCTCCTCTAAACCATTTACTAAAGAAATTGCCTACACTCCTCCAAAAACCTGGTTTTGGATCATCTGGATCTTCTCCAAAGCTACGACCAAATCCTGTAAAAATATTCCCTCCCGATGACTCGGTACTTGTAGACATTGTTGCTACATAAGCTTTAAAAGCAATCTGTGCTGCTTCCCCGAAGCAAACATTGCGTCATTTCCATCCGGATCTATCACCATCACAGGATTATTGATGACATAGTTATAAGGGCTCCATGAACTGTATTTCTCAGACATCGCATCCATAACACCCCATCTACCCAAGTCCGGCATCAGCATCCTGACACCAATATTTTATTATAAAATACTAAATCATTTTTAAAATTTTGAACTAAATACATTGATTATTATAAGAACTAATTTTAATATTTTTTCCATCAAAATAAAGACATCTAAAATGAGGATCATGACGATCAAAGTTTGGTTTTGAATTTCTGAGAATTTTGATTATTTTACCACTCTTATTTTTATAAAAGTCGTTTAGCTCTATAAAACTTTTATCACTGTATAGATAAACTGTATCATTTTTTATTATTTCAATACCTTTAACATTTATCATTTTAAGATTAGGTTCATAATCTCCTATTTCAATAAAAATACTATCATTTTTTTTTGTAAAAAAACACATAGATTGTTTGATTGAGTTGCTTGCATTCTTTTTAAATCATCTTTATATGAAAAAATTTCTTTTTCAACTGTTCATTAATTACTATACTCGGATAGAAATACTCTGTAATTTTTTCTGTTTTCTTCCCTGTACAAGAAAACAAAGTAAGGAAGAGGAAAATTAATTTATTTCCTTCTAAAAGATGTCGTATCATAATATATAAAATGTGGTCTATTATCTTTATTACCTATATAAATCCAAGGATGGGCCTTAATTTGATTACCATAATTTTGCAATAATGTTTCATGAGATGCTCTATCTCCTTTATTAAGTTCATAACGTACACTCCCATCAGAATTAAATCCAGAAGGATAATTAATTACTTCATATCGCCCTTTAAGCAAATGTTTATTTTCAGGATGGTCATATATTAGCATTTGATGCGAATGGCCTGATCCTATTAAATCATAGCCTGAGTCTAAATATCTAAATATTGGACTTAAACTTACTTCATCGTCTTGATGATTACTATTAATTATTGTCACCGAACTATCTGAAAACCAACCATTTTTAGTTAAATGATTAAAACCCCATTCTTTTTCTGTATTTGCGGCTAAGAAATAGAAATAATTCTTTATTTGCTTTGTGGACACAGAAGAATTTTCAAATGTTATTGTCGTTTCCGTAGGTTTATATTGATTGGAATAACTATCATATTTCATATCTTGACGCAAATTCTTCATAAACTCTTTATTTAGTTTTATAACTTTAGATTTATCCCAATTATACAATCTATCAAAGTTATATTTTGTTTCTGATATTCGTTCAAACTTACCATTTCGATTCAATATATAATCATCACCAAATAAATTGGATCCAAATCCTGTAAAAATATTCCCTCCCGATGACTCGGTACTTGTAGACATTGTTGCTACATAAGCTTTAAAAGCAATCTGTGCGGCCTCCCCGAAGCGAACATTGCGTCATTTCCATCCGGATCTATGACCATCACAGGATTGTTGATGGCATAGTTATAAGGGCTCCATGAACTGTATTTCTCAGACATCGCATCCATAACACCCCATCTACCCAAATCAGGAATCATCATTCTGGCTCCGTAATCATACATGCCCGTTTCCTGAAGCTCTTTACCGTTGTACTTATAACTGTAATAACTTCCGAACAGGGAACGCCTCGCTTGTGTCAACCATAAATCAACCCTTACTTATTATAGGGTTGATTGTTTATATGGTACGAGCTAGAAGCTCGCACCAGCTGGGGAAAATAAACAGTCAGATACGAGTGGAAAACTTGCCCAGCTAGAGCAGTTTTTACAATCTATAAAAAGTTTAATTTATAAGCAATATACACTATACCAAATGATAAAATACAAAATACTATAAGACCAACAAAAAGTTATAAAACCCTTGAGAAAATTTGGCACCTATATCATTTTTATCATTTTTAAAATCTTCTTTCTTTAAATTTTTATTAAAAATTTTAAGAAAATAATATCTTGCATTAATTCCAAGAAAATTGATTATTAATCCACCAAAAATTATTTCTAACAATTCCATTATAATTATATATTAATCAAATTGAGGTCTATATCCTACATTTCTCTTCAGCCAAGTTCGAACAGGACTATCCGGAGTAGACGCATTCACGACACCAGTAACTATTGGTCTTGCTATCATTCCTTTACCAACAGTTCCATTTACATAATCTACTCCTTTGTTTAAAAGATTTATTGTACCACTTGTTCCTGAAGTAGATTCAAATCTGTTTAAAATACTCATACCTTCAGGCATAAGAGAATTTACAGCTTTAGCCCCTCTTGCATAAGGAGCTGCTGTTGCTACAGTACTAACTAGGGCATCTGCTTGTTTATAGTTAGGTGTACCATCTAGATTTCCATAATTTCCTCCCAAAGGATTTTTCCATTCAGGACGTTCTAACAAACCCATATCAAAAATTTGAGCTGTAACATAGGCATTATTTACTATACCGTAAGTAAATTTTGCAGCAATATTACCTGAATTTGACCAACTTTTAATAACTCCATCCTCAATATTATTATTAAAATATGTATCAGTAGATATATTTGTTCCTGCTGGGGTAGAAAAACTCCCTCCTAATATTGCCCCACTTATATTATTAACCACTGATCCATTAGAATTTAAAGAATAACTATACTTTCCAGAACCTAAGAATCCCTCTCCTGAAATATTAGCATAAGAATAAATTGCAGCAACATTCTTATACCCTGCCGCCAAAGCTTGTGAAACAGTTTTTATTTTTGCATTATAACTCCATGTTGACACTCCATTAATATTCTGAAGAATCCAATCGGTTGGTCCAAATCCTGTAGATCCCATCCCCGTAAAAATATTCCCTCCCGATGACTCGGTACTTGTAGACATTGTTGCTACATAAGCTTTAAAAGCAATCTGTGCGGCCTCCCCGAAGCGAACATTGCGTCATTTCCATCCGGATCTATGACCATCACAGGATTGTTGATGGCATAGTTATAAGGGCTCCATGAACTGTATTTCTCAGACATGGCATCCATAACACCCCATCTACCCAAATCAGGAATCATCATCCTGGCTCCATAATCATACATGCCCGTTTCCTGAAGCTCTTTGCCATTGTATTTATAACTGTAATAACTTCCAAAGTTAGCAGTACTAAATTGCCCTGAGATATGGTTCAACCCAAAAGGATAATAATTGTTGGTATCTGTAATTTCAGGAGCATCTGTGCTGTTCTTGGCAAAACTTACCCTGGTATTTCCAAGGTGGTCTCTGTACTGGTAAATATAACGGTTTTCTGTGAAACTGTAAAAGCCTTCTGCTGTGGCTACAAAATCCAGTTTCCATTCCGGAATATTTGTAAATATAGGATCTATAGTTCCTTTATAAGCCTGCTGTTCATATGCATTTTCTGTTCTGCACTCCGGACAAATTCTTCCTCCCTCCACATAACTGTATTGAAAGCCATCCAGATAATCTGTCATACTGGTAGAGGTTCTTCCTTTTGGAAGTTTCTCTGTATATGTTTTACGAAGCTTGGTTCCATCAGCCCGGTAAAGATACTTAATAGAGCTATTTGACAATTGACCAAAACTACCTTGCAGAATGGCAAACTCATTGGATAAATTCAGATAATTATACTGTACAGACTGTATCCCTTTATCCAGCATATCTTTCATATTTCCGTTCAGGTCATAGGAAATAGCATTGTTTCCACCTTCATAGCCCGTATCATTCAAAGCATTTTCAATAACCTTCGTCAAACGGTTTCCGCTATATTCATACACCAGGTCATCTACCTGGGTAGAGGTTGGGCTTCCTGATGAAGGAAAAGCATTCCTTTTAGAGTTTTAATGTTACCGTTAAAGTCATAAGTAAGATGTTCATTATAATTATTATTAAACGGAACGGTGGCATTAGGTTCTGAATATACAGCATCCTGTAGCCTATTTAGCCCGTCGTAGCTATAGTTGTAACGTTTCAATACTTCTTCTGAAGCATTCTTCCAGTCCACTTCTGTTATTGTTCCGGTAAATTTTCCGGGGCTACATTCACATTCACCGGATTGTTATATCTTAGTTCATAACCGAAAAGTTTTCCGTTAAGATTTGATGGATCATTGATCTTCGTCAACCACCCTCTTATATTATAACTATAATCAATACTTTGAATCGGCTGAGAAGGATTGGTACCCCAAGTTTTTTATTCTTCAACTGGGATAATTCATTATACTCATTCTGTATCAGAATTTCTTCAGGGTTGGCATCCACCTGATGTTTATGAACCAATAATCGGTTTTGATGATCATAGGTGTAAGTTTGGGTGATCACTTTTTCAACATCCGCTGACAATCTTTTGTGGTACACTTTACTTTGCTTAGTTACTCCGGCAAAATCAACTTCTGATTCTGTTCTGGTATATCCGCCAAGATGGTTTCCGGCATATGATCCTATGGTTCTTCCTTTTTCATCATAATAGGTATAATTTCTTGTCCAGGCATCATCTTCAACATTTTTTACATAAGCTGCCAAAAGAAGACTTTTGGTATTTTTAGAGCTTGTACTTTGGCCCGGCTGTTTCATCACCTTCTGACCCGCTATAAAATCCGGAACTCCAGCTCCTGAAGGAAGAGGGGATAAATATCATAGTAATTTAAAGATAATAAGCTCACCCATTTGGTAGAATTGGGATAGGTAGCATCCGGGTTTCCATAATACACTTCCATGCCCTGGCGCTCAAAAAGAGCACTCGTCAGACGGTTAACATTATTGGATCCGTAACTGTCTGCAATATTCTGTTCCTGTAATCTTTCTCCTCCGGTAGATAGTCCCGTAATCGCTACTCTCCCAAACTGATCGTATTTGGTATACAGCCATTGTCCTTTCTCTTTTAAATTGGCATCACGGCTTCCCACTATCCTGTTCTGCTTATCGTACACAAAATACTCCCAGCCTTTTCCAGGCAGCTTCTTTTCTGTCAGACGATTCTTACTGTCATATTTGTATTGGTAACACAGGTTATCAATGGTAGCAGAATCTAAGACCACAACCGAAGCTATTGGGGGAATAACATAAGCAAGCTGTTTATAATCATTGTAAACGTTATAGGTATCGGCATTTCCAGATGTCCCGATGACCTTTCGGATAAGTATTGTCTGCCCGGAAGCATCTTTAAATTCTATCACTCTGTTTCCATCTTCATCAGTGACCGTATTTTTCACCAATTGACCCTGCTGGTATTCCGTGGCGGGCTGCAAAGTATTGGTATAAACATTTTCTGAAGGATTCCAGGTGGTAATCACTTCATATTTTTAACATGATCTTCAATTGTATTGAGATCATAACCAAAAGTTACAGATTTGGTATTCCAGTCGTTACCGATCGGCTTTTGTTGCAAAACTCTCTGTAATGGTGAATTCTCAAGGATCTTCTCGGTATAAGTCTTTTCTCCGGAATAGATATTGGTAACATCAGAAACAGGATATGCAACCATTCCCGGGGATTGGGAATAAATGGCTCCATTAGATGTCGAATTCTGAGGAACCGGAAGATAAGTCCGGGTCTGTCTTGCCTGATCATCATATACAATGGGAGTGACCACATCTTTCCCTAAGGGTGTTGCTTTTACATTCACAACCTGTTTGGCTCTTCCCAACAGGTCAAAGTATTGTACCGTCTCTGTCTTTTTACTACAGTCATCATTCAGACAGTCTGTAGTGGATATATAGTTTTCTGTGGTGGTCTGTGCTTTTGAAATGCCAACAGACAAAAGACAGAATATTAATATTATTTTTTTCATCTTAATCGAATGTTAGAAATTAGAGAATATGGCTTTTACGCTGAAGCCCTCATTACTTATGATCAATGTCCGTAATTGTACTGGTATTTCTTCAGCAGTTTTCCTGCCTCATCTTCTACCTTCTCCAGTCTTCCCGCTGAATCATACTGATACACCGCACGAACTCCTGTAGGAGGAGTCATGGTTTTCATCCGTGCCAGAGAATCAAACAAATACGTAGTGATCTGATAATTTCCAAAGTTTGTATTGTTTCTAAACGCATCAAGAGCATTTTGAAGATCTGCTTCTGAAATCACAGCGGCATCAGACTTACTGATAATATCAGATAGATAAGGCACAATCTGATCATAAGACGCTCCTTCTACTTTGGCAATAGGCTGGGTCTTGTTGTACCCCAAACCACAGAAACCGGAATACCATCTTTGGTTGTATACTGCTCTAAATTTCCTTTGCTGTCGTAGCGATTGAAAATCACTTCTGAGGCCAATAGATCCTGAGAATCATAAGAAACTGATGACGATGGATATTTGTGACCTGGATTCTCATATTTTGTCTCCGACCTGGATATAAGCTTCCCCGGATCAGAAATATTTTTCTTAATCGTGGAAGTAATTTCTAAAGGAATACCTACCATATTGGCTCCCAATAATTTCAAATTATTTTTCTCCAGGGAATATTGATAGGTAGTCTCCTGAATGCTTCCATCAAAGGAGGTAGATCTTTCCAATTTAGGCTTATTGTTATGCGTATTTCGGAATATCTCATTCTTGGTCTCTACCATTCCTGAATCAAAGTAATTCCGGGAAACCACCTTGCTGTCCTTGATCCAAGAGGTTTTTGTTTCTATGAATTGATCCAGCTTGTAAGCAGGTCCATCATATTCTTCAATGGTATATTCAAACAAATCTTCAGATAATTTTTGATTTAAGGCATTATAGACTTCTTTCTTATCAATAAGCCCTCCGCGGGTAAGGTTATAATTAGGCCACAAACCATTTTGCCAAAGGTATGCATCCGGTGCCTTAAAGTAATATTTAGTATAGCCATTATTGCCGCCCTGAATAACTTTTATATTTTTATAAATCATTGAAGGAAGTAATGAATATCCACTTGAACTACCCGGGTCATCAAACTTATCATACTCATATTCATCCACTTTCACCGGAAGAGGAGTATTAATAATATTTACTACATCAGCATTATAATATTTAATGTTTTTAATTCTTGGAGGTCCTATTATTGTATATTCTTTAATAATCGTTTCAGTAGGCTCCCCATCTCCGTCACGCCATATCTGAACAACAGCAGGATCAGATAAGTTAAGATTCGAACATGAGAGATCATTGCAGTATAAATCAAGGTAATATTCACCAGGTTCAAATGTCCTTTTTGAACATATTCTAAATCCGGATTCTGATCTATAGGCTGGCCCATAGCATGTGAAACACTATAAGTATCCCCATTTTTTTCCAGAACTGAAGAGCCCATAAATAAGATGATACTTGCCCAATCCCTGAAGCATCTATTTCAAGAGTCTTATTTTCTGTAAGCGTAAAAGCATACTTTCTTGGACCATTAACTTTTGTAAATGAAATATCAGTAAGATGGACCTTAGGAACCGGAACAGTTACCCTTCGTTCAACATACCCCATAGGAAAATCAAAAATATATTCAATAATACCTCCGGTAGGTAATTTGATCTTATTTAGCTCTGAAATATTACTTTTTGTAGCTGATTATTTTTATCCAGAAATAATACCTGATCATAAGTAAATTCATATTTTTCAATCGTTTTTCCATTTTGATCAACCTGACTAAAGGAATTTCAATGACCTTCTAAGCTCCTGAGGATCAGCGGAACCCAAATAAGGAGAAAGGTAGGAGTAATTGAAGATGTATTTTTTAACAAATATATTACTAGATGTTTTGAGTACAATATTATTGATCGAAAATATATCATTGTACTTACCATATTCTTCATTCTTGTTATAATTAATCTCTATAATTCCATGATCTTTTATTTCTATGCGGGTTAATTTGTTGGTTTCTGTTATAGTAGCCTGCTCATTAACTCCCGGAGGATATTTCATATCTCTTAAATAGGTATATTTTACCAATTCCTGACCATTTTCATCCAGAATGGAAGAAATATAAAAAGCACTTCTATATTGCTTATCAGCATACATAGGGCCATTTAAAGGATGATTTTTCTTCCATACATTCATCATATTGAGATCATAATCCTTAAAAACATACTGAATTCCTGACTCGCTTGTAATTGTAAAGGAATCTAAAATAAGGGTTGCCGGATTATCAGGTCTCTTGTATTCTATTTTAGAGGTAAAAGGAGTGAGTTTTATCAATTTAAAAGTATTATTCTGAATATCTCTTATAAACCTAAATTTCCCTGATTCCCCGGAATATTAAAGTTATAAATATCATCAAATTCATTTTTAATGTAATGTTGAAGAGTATTATCATCAAATACTTCATCAAAATCACCATCAATTTCTCTGGAAATAATACCTGTTCCTAAAAATGACCATCCTTGCCCTACTTCACTAACCCAATTATCATTAGAGGCATTCCCAGCATGGTAACTGAGTCCTAAATTAATATTGGCAGATCTATTTCCTGTTTCAATATTTATTAAAGGATAAGATATATCTGGTACACCTGTCTGTATAGAAACCGGCATCGTATTATAAGTAGATAAGCCTGCCGCAGAAGGAGTAGGTCGAATAATATCTACATTCTTGCTTTGCCCAATATATAAAACACTATATAAAAGACATACCAGTAATTGCAATGTTTTCTTCATAATTATCAGTTTACTTTTTAATCAATTTAGCATTAGCTGTTTTGTTATTATCCGTTTTGATGGTCACCAGATAAGCCCCTTGTACAAGGTTCTGCGTATTAATCTTGGTCACATTATTCTTTGTCTTCAGACTCTGAAGCTGCCTTCCGCTCATATCATACAACAGAATTTCAGCTTCCTTAAAATCAAAGCCGATTTCTACATAAGCATAATCAGATACCGGGTTCGGATAAATCTTGATATCCTGTTTTTCGATCAGTTGACTAACCTGCTTATCTCCAAGCTTCACAATCTTCCAGTTTTCTTTTCCCAGTTCTTTGGCACTGGTTCCCGCCAGGATTATAGAACCATCCCGGTTCAGTTTCAGATCTGACAGTCTTTCCTCTCTCTGCCTTGATTCTCCGGCCACATGCTTTCGCCACTGCTCATTGCCATTCTGATCCAGATACAGCATCCAGAATGTTTCATCATCCTTTTCTATTCTGCCTTCAGCCTGGGTATAACCGCCTAACAAAATTCCTTTGGAGGATTTATCATCTGCTGAATGAATGATGCTCATTCCCATTAAGACATCACGGTTTTTGAAGTTGTAAGATTTTTGCCACTGCTCATCCCCTCTTTCATTTAAAGAAATCAGCCAAATATCTGTGCCTTCTTGGGTGCCTACCGTTTTGTTTCCTGATCTTTCGGATCTGGATTCTCCACCAATGATGTAACCTGTAGAAGTGAGGGCTAAAGTTCTGATATGATCATCTCCTTTTCCACCATAGTTCTTTTCCCATTCTATTTTTCCGTTCTTGTCCAGTTTTACGATCCAGTAATCGCCTTCACCATAATTGCTGCTTTGTTTGGAGGTTACAGAGGTCAGGGTACGGGTAGCTGTATTTTCAGATGAAGATTTACTTTCAGGGTTTCTGACACCGGAACCTGAATCACGGACCTCGGAGCTTCTGGAATAAATTCCTAACAAAGCTCCGCCATCTTTCGTTGGGATCATTTTCTCAACTTCATCCAGGCCTTTTCCGCCTAAAATAAGCTGTGAGAGTTCTTTTCCATCTTTATCCAATCTTGTGATCCAGACGTCTTTGGAACCATAGCCTTTGGATGAGTTCTGTACATTGCCGGCAACAAAGAATCCTAAATCTGTGGTTTGAATGACTGATCTTGCTTCTTCATCTGAGAAAGTTCCTAAGGTTTTCTGCCATAGTTCATCACCGAATTCATTAAGTCTTATTAACCAGATATCTGATCCGCCTTTGGAATCTTCTTTCTTATCAAGTCCTTTCCCGGAATAAGAAGTCCCGGCCAGCAGAAATCCTCCGTCTTGGGTGGTAACAGTGGCTGAGAGATAGTCATGATTCTGCCCTGAGAAATATTTTTCCCAGACCTCTTCTCCCTGCTGGTTCAGTTTTACAAGATGGAAATCGTAACCATTATTCTGCTTACTGCCTGAAGTCTGCTGCTTATCGCTTTGAATAGAGCTTCCCGTGATAAGGTATTGTTGATCGATGGTTGTAGTAATCTGGCTTAGAAAATCCTGAGTAGAGGATTGAATGTCTTTCTGCCATACCACTTCCTGAGCAGATAGCCCCAGAATTGTGCATAAGGTAAATGCACCTATGTAGAGTTTTTTCATACTTATGTTTTTAAACGGTGAAAATTAATACTTTCATAAAGTACCAATCAACATATCAGCTATAGTTGCTTGATATTGATACTTAGATAGGTATTTTTATAGAATAATTTTAAATTTTGATTCTATTCTGACGTTTTTAATTCAAAAAAGAATCTGGTATTTTGATATAAAGAAGTGTGGAAGATATAATAGACATCCCGAAAATGTTGTATTCTCATGGTTATTTCTGATTGAGTAGATGGTTTAATAATTTTTTGCAAATTTAATCTTTTTAAAAGTTTTTCAAATCACATGAATTTGATTTAATATAAAAATCATTAGTTTTTCTATAGGTTTTAAGTATCAATCTTTCATTCTAATGGTTTGTTATACAAAGCTAGTTCTGCACTGCGACAAAATGTGTCGTATTATATAGTCTTTATGTAAAAACAATGCATCATTCCTTACAATAGAAGTAATAAATCATGTTATTAAACTGTTATTACTATATGAAAACACTCATCCTATTTTTTATTTTATTCACAAGCACCATTACTGTTTCAGCTCAGAATAAAGAACCTGAAGGCTTCTATGAGACTTCAGACCATGTCAGGATAAAGTACAAGATTTCAGGAACAGGAGATCCCTGCATCTATATTCCCGGAGGGCCCGGACAGGGATATCCGTCATTTGAACTTTTAGGAGGCAGCAGTCTTGAAAAAATATGCAGATGATTTATATGGACCAAAGAGGCTCAGGAGAATCCGGAAAGTCTGCAGATTATCATCTGGATAAAATGGTTCAGGACATTGAAGAATTGAGACAGTATCTGAAGTTGGAAAAGGTATTTTTGCTAGCCCATTCATTCGGGGAATTATTGCTGTTAATTATGCCAAAAATATCCTCAGTACACCAAAGGACTTATCCTTTCCAATATTACTCTCCATTTCCTGAATGATGACTCTGTACAAGAACAGATTGAATATGGAAACAGTCTTTTACAGCATAAAAATAAAGTTATTCCTAAAGACAGTCTTTCTTCAGAGCTTTCAAAAATAAGCACTGCATTAAGAAAGAAAAGAATCGGATATAAATTCCTCACAGAGGATGTTGAAACCATTAAAAAGATGGATAAAGTGGATTCTCTTCACCCACGAATTATCGATTTCGGGATGGCTGTGATTTCAAAACCTAAAGAATTTCCGGAATATTATGCTGATTACGCACCAATGGCAAAAGACATCAAGGTTCCGGTGCTGGTAATCACAGGAAAAAAAGATAAAGCTGTAGGAACCCGGCATTATAAGACCTTTCAGTTTCCTCATCAGAAAGTGGTAGTTATTGATGGCGGACATCTTTTATATTACGAGAGAAACAGGGAGTTTGTGAGTGTGATTGAAAGATTTGTAAGTGAAATGAAATAAAAAGACAATTATGGTTTCCCGTAATCATAAAACTTCAATAATTTTTAGTTTTGAACAGTTCTAAATCCATAAAAATGAAGTTACAATTTAATTTTATCCTATCTGCCATCACATTCATCACGCTGAGTTGCAACGATGGGAAAAAAGCAGAAAAAGAAGAAAATAAAACAACACTGAATCAGACAAAGATTGGCTCAGATTTAGAAAAGTTAAAAACAGAAGCTTCAAGGCTTAGAGGCGGAGGGTCTGTAAAAAATGTTGAATTGACAAATGGAAAAGCTACCATAACCTATGTAAAAAACTATTCTGAATATAAAGAATTAAATCCACAGTCTAATGTCACAGAAAAACAACTCAAAGAATATTGGTCAAGCGGAAATGCTATTCAGAAAACATTAGTAGAGAGTTCTGTAAAGCTCATGAAAAATCTTAATTTTATCAACGAAGTAGAAATTACGATCCCATTTGAAAATGAAAATTATAACATTGATGTCAAAAAGAAGAATTAGAAAAATTTATAGGAAAAGATTTTTCGGAAATTACCAATACCTGGACAAAGAGTTTTATAGATCCGTATGTTTACAATAAAAAGGAAGACAAGAATTTTATAATAATTTCAATAATAAAAATAAGATTTCCTTTAAATCAAAAACTTCTCAAAAACAAAACAGGCTGTTTCAATCTGAAACAGCCTGTTGTTATTTATTTTAATTCCTGCTTAAAAGCGGATTAATAATTAGAATTTCAAATCTCCATTCACTTCTCTCACTGCATTAGCAGCTTCAGCGAATTTCAATTGCTCTTCAGCAGTCAAAGTTACGTTTACAATTGATTCTACTCCGTTGGCTCCGATGATCGCAGGAACTCCTAAACAGATATCGTTTTGTCCGTATTCTCCTTCAAGCATTAAAGAACAAGGGATCATTTTTTTCTGGTCACATGCAATAGCCTGAACCATTACAGAAACAGCAGCACCTGGAGCATACCATGCAGAAGTACCTAATAACTTTGTAAGGGTAGCACCTCCTACTTTAGTTTCTTCGATTACATATTTTTGCTGATCATCACTTAAAAACTCAGTTACAGGAACACCGTTTCTTGTAGCTTTGCTCAATAATGGAAGCATACCTGTATCACTGTGAGCTGCGATTACCATACCGTCTACATCAGAAATCGGAGCTTCTAAAGCTTCAGCCAATCTGTATTTGAATCTCGCAGAGTCTAATGCACCACCCATTCCGATGATTTTGTGCTTAGGAAGACCTGAAGTTTTGTGAACAAGGTAAGCCATAGTATCCATTGGGTTAGAAACTACAATGATGATTACTTCCGGAGAATGTTTTACTAAGTTTTCAGTAACTTCTTTTACGATACCAGCATTGATACCGATTAATTCTTCTCTTGTCATTCCAGGTTTTCTAGGAATTCCTGAAGTGATTACAGCCACATGAGAACCTGCAGTTTTGCTATAGTCTCCTGTTGTTCCGGTAATTTTTGTATCAAATCCGTTAAGAGATGCTGTCTGCATCAAATCCATTGCCTTCCCTTCAGCAAACCCTTCTTTAATGTCTACCAAAACTACTTCTGAACAGAAGTTCTTCATTGCGATGTATTCTGCACAGCTTGCTCCTACAGCGCCTGCACCTACTACAGTTACTTTCATATTGTTACTTTTTAAATTATTTTTTGTTAGTTAAGTTTAAATTTGAAACTCCCCAAATTTAATAATTCCTGAAAAAATGCGCAATTTTTCAGAAATTTAATTAGAATTAAAAGAAATTAGTTGACGTTCAGCAAAAACGTGTACAGTTTTTTCGCTCCGGAAAGGACTTTATTGTAGTTTTCTTCAGCCACTTCAGTATCCAGAATTTCCTTAAAATTCTTCCACATTGGCCCGGTATTCTCCTGATAACATCCGAAAAAGTTGAAGGTAATCCCATCAAACCCTTCCGTTTTGGAAAGCTGTTTGGCAATTACATTACCTCCAAGGGTTGAACCTTCGATCACATACATCGCCCCCAAAGCTTCATGTTCATTATCAAATTCAAGATCATGAGAAGCGGCTTTGTTGTCCAGAGAAAGACTTTTCAGGTCTTTTTCAATAAGTGAAAGCTTCTTTCTTTCATCAAGCTGAAGTTTTTCACCGAATTTATCAGCCAGGCTGCTGAATATTTTATCTTCACTGTGAAGAAGCATCAGATAATTGGTATGGATGATTTTTTTATAATCTTCCAGGGTGAAAGTTTTATTGAAAATCTTCTCAGAATTAAAGAGTTTTTCTGCTGCATCGTGATAGTCTGCCGTATTTTGCTTAAGATATTCTGATACCATAATAACGTTTTAAAAGTTTCTCAAATGTAAGGCTTTTTGAACGTTAAAATGAAAGAAGTTCCCTTTATTGCTCTCATAATCCACATTTCCCCCTATCCTTTTCATGATACGGTGTACAATAGACAACCCTACTCCATTTCCTTTAAACTTCTTCGCATTGTCCATTCTGTTGAAAATTTTAAACATTTTATGCTTCTCCTCTTCCGGAATACCGATTCCATTGTCAGAAATACGGTAAATAATGGTTTGGCCGTCTTCTGTGCCTTCAATTTCAACTTTAGGATAATCTTTGTGAGAAGAATATTTCACAGCATTGTTGATGATATTAAGAAATACCTGGTGCAGCATGGTTTTATCTGCCATTACATCCGGGCATTCTTTAATAACGATCTCACTTGTGGGACTGCCATAGGTCATTTTTGCATTTTCTGAAATTTTCCTGATGGTAGGGACCGTGTTAAGACTTTCAAGCTGTATCTCACTGTATTTGGCACGGCTTAGCTGCAATACATCATGCATCATTTCAGCCATATTATCAATCTCTTCGATGATGGTATTGATCTTGGTTTTACTCTTTCCGGAATCGTCTTTAAGATTACTTAGGAGCATCTGCGCATTAAGCTTCATTACCGTCAAAGGAGTTCCAAGGTCATGTGAAATTGTGTAAGAAAAACTGTCGAGCTCTTCATTCACTTTTTTAAGCTCATCATTAAGCCTTTTGATCGCATTATAATTCTTATGGGAGGTCTCTAAAATCAAATCCCTTACCGCCTGAACGGCACTGATATTTCTGGAGTTCCATCTTTTGGAATGTCCTTTGATATTTTCTGTAAAAATACGGAAAGAAGTTCTGGGTGATACCATTTGTCTTTCTTCTCCGTTCTGAGAGAATACCCCTACTGTTTTTTCAGGATTTCCGGCCCAGTTGATATGCTCGTCAAATTCTTTACGGAACCAGATCAGCATTTCGTTTTTATCACGTTCAATAAAGTAGATGATAATACCTGCCGCATTGTCAGAAAGATTCAGTTCTTCACCGTAATGTTTAAGAAAATTCCGGCTCACATAGATACGGTCTTTCGTATTGGCAAGCGCCCACTTTGTAATTCTGTCAATACTGCCTAAATCCGGAGTACTTCCTGCTGTTACAATACTCTCATCATAAACAATGGCAAGACCATCAGCTTCCGGTAGATTTTTAAGTTCTGTTTTACTTTCAATCAGAGAGTCGGATAAATGATGATGTTTTAAAAATTTTGTTTTCAGATGAGACAGCTTTTCATTCAGTTCCAAACGGTAATTCAATTCACTTTTGGATTTAAATGAAGAATAGGCATTGGCTGCCAGAGCAGTAAAAATCCCTGCCTGTACCCTGTCCTCAAGGTCAATATGCTTAGGCTTAATATTCTGACAGGTCACCAGCCCCAAAGATGATCATCAATGATGATTGATACGCTGAAGCTTGATGCTACCCCTGAGTTTTTAAGATATTGCGCATGCACAGGAGACATTGCTCTGGATGCAGAGAACGTGAGGTCAATATTTTCTTCTTTTTTACTGAGAACAGGAACAGTATCAGCATATACGTTACTGAAGATTCTTTTTCTTTTTTAAGATAAAGCCCCCGTGCCTGTTTTGGAATATCAGACTCCGGGTAATGAAGACCGAGAAAGCTTTCCATATCTTCATTCTTTTTTTCAGCGATCACTTTTCCCGAACCGTCCATCATAAATTTATAGATCATCATCCGGTCATAATTAACCACCTTTGAAAGCGTTTCCAGAAGATGATCCCACAGCTCCTGTTCATTATCAATGATATAAAAATTATCGTATTTGTTCGAAATCCTTTTATCCGGATTGATGATTACTTCTTCAAACTCAAGAAAAATATCGCGTCACTTCGATACACTGAAAAATGATAGTCTTTACCATCAATGAAAATCTTATCAAAATAGGTTTCATTTTTACGTCTGGTAAACTGTTCCAATGAAGTATAAATCTCGGAATCGATAATACTCTGAAAACTTTCCGGAAAGTCAGAAATCTCTCTTCCGAACAGCTCATCTGAGCGCTCGATTTTAAATATATCCGCAATATTCCTGCTGAAGAAAGTAATGGTACGGGACTCTGCATCAATGCCAATCAAATAACCAAAACTTTGTATGGAACCGGGAATATGGATAGGTTCTTCATGACATTCTACAAAATTCATATATATTTTCAGTCTATCTATCAAATATAGCGCTTTTTTCGAACAGCTCTCTTTTTGTGGTAGCTAATTTCAAAGCATGCATCAATAGAGGGACACCGCCTGTTTCAAGCTTCTGACCATCAGGATAAACCCATTAAAAATTTTCTTTTTTATCACTTTTTAGTACGATATTTCTAAAAGTTACAAAAAAATCCCAGCAATCAAATATTTTCTCCTTTAAGCATGATTCATAACATGAATTACACATTATCAACTAAAATTATTATGTTATCTAAACAAATTTAGCTAAATTTATATCACCAAATAATGAATATGAGAAAAATCCATTGAATTATTCACAATAATTTCAATATAAATTTTAAATTCAAATAATACTATTATGAAAAAGTTCCCATTAATTTTATTTTCTTTGATTCTATCAGTAGGATTATGGAATCCTTCAGAAGCATGTACACGAGTGGTATATAAAGGCCCTCAGAATACCGTTCTTACAGCCCGCTCTATGGACTGGCGTGATGAGATCCCGGCGAATCTCTGGATATTGCCAAAAGGAATTGACCGCACCGGCCAAACCGGGCCTAAATCTATAAAGTGGACCTCTAAATACGGAAGCCTTATCAGCTCTTCATGGGACATTGCTTCAGCAGATGGAATGAACGAAAAGGACTGGTGGCCAATATGCTTTGGCTGGGAGAATCCCAATATCCGAAATTCGATCCTAAAGGAAGTAAAAAGGACTTGCCATCTCATTATGGGCACAGTATTATCTCGATAATTTTGCAACAGTGAAGGAAGCAGTTGACTTCTCAAGAAAAGAACCTTTTGTGGTAGTAAGTGACTATATCCCGGGAACAGAGAGATTTACAACAATCCATCTTTCTATTTCCGATGCTTCCGGAGACAATGCCGTATTTGAATACATCAACGGTAAACTTGTGATTCACCATGATCCTTCTTACACAGTAATGACCAACTCTCCGGTTTTTGAAGAACAGCTGGCGCTCAACAATTACTGGAAAGGAATTCCGGGAACGGTAATGCTGCCGGGAACCAACCGTGCCGCAGACCGGTTCGTGAGAGCATCTTATTATGTCAATGCCATTCCGCAGACTGCTGATACCCGTACTGCTGTAGCCAGCGTGTTCAGTGTGATCAGAAACTGCTCTGTACCTTACGGAATCACTTCACCCACAGAACCTAACATTTCTTCTACAAGATGGCGTTCCGTTTCAGACCAGAAGAACCTTGTTTATTATTTTGAAACGGTTTTCACTCCGAATACCTTCTGGGTAGATCTTAAAGATTTTGACCTGAGCGCAAAAGGAAAAGTAATGAAACTGGATCTGAGCAACAACCAGACTTACAACGGTAAATCAAATGCAAGCTTTAAAGAATCTGCACCGTTTAAGTTTCTGGGGTTAAACTAGACCTTTCAGCGACAAATACAATACCACATTATCATTTCATCTGCCCTCCGTATATGAACGGACAAAGTACGATGAATGATCACTGAATATATAATCATTTCCCTCCTTGAGCCTGTCAGATCTCTGATTATGACGGAACGGCTAAGGAAATAAAAAACAAAAAGATATGGCCTTTTTTTCAATCAAAAAGAAAAGCCTGGTCCTCTGTATGCTGGTCTGCGGATTAGCAGCAAATGCACAGATCCAGGATTCTCTGAAAACCCAGCCTCCTCAACAGGAAGAAGACAATGTAAAATATCCGCAGCTGCAGATCAAAGGGCTTTTTCAGGCACGTTATCTCGTTGGGATGTCCAAAGATGTAGATGTAAACGGACTTCATCATACGGATGGCTCCGGGACGGATAATAATTTCATGCTCAAATACATGAGAGTACAGGTGCGGGCACAGATCAGCAAACGTACCGAAGTGGTAGCCCTGGCTAACCTTGCCGATTTTAAAAATGATCCGAAAAGCAGAGTGCTGGAAAATGCTTATTTAAAATACTCCTTCAGTCCCAAGTTGGCATTCACTGTAGGGCAATTCAGGCCCTGGTTCGGTATTGAGGAAACTTACCCTATAGACATTATCAAATCATTAGACTGGTCTAACCAGTACTCTGAATTTGGAAAACTGGGCTGGACGAGTTTCCAAATCGGGATGTCAGCAACAGGACAGCTTCAGTTGGGAAAGATCCCATTCCAATATGCAGTTTCCGTAGTGAATGGAAATGGTAAAAACCAGATCAATGACAATGATAACGGGAAACAGTATTCTACCCGGATGGTCTTCGGGCTTTATCAGAAATACAACTTCAATGTTGGTCTGAACGGAGGAATCGGGGAAGTATTCAGCAAAAAGTATATGCTCTGGGTATTGATCTCAGTTCACTGATCAAATTCGATCCTAAATGGAGCCTTGATATGCAGCTCGAAGCTAAGCAGGCCACCAACCATGTACTGTATAATTCCATCGCACCTGAATTAAGACCTGATAATCCCGACCAATATCTGATACGTGGCGTTTATTTTCTTCCGAATGTAAGATATGAGATCAACCACAAGAACCTCAGCGCCTTCGAATTATCCTGCCGGTACGAATACCTTGATACTAACTTCAGAATGGCTTCCAATCCAAGACAGACGATCACCCCGATGTTCGGCCTGGAATTTCTGAAGAATTACGGAGCCAGAATCCAGCTCGGTGTACAGTTTGACCGCTATAAATATCAGGTGGAAAATACATCACAATACAACAATAATCTATTCATTGTACAGGTACAAAGTAGGTTCTAACCTTTAAACAGTCATTATCATGAAAGAAATAAATAGTAAAAACGTAGCGATCACCTTTGCCGTTGCGTTGATCATATGGTTCATTCCTGCTCCGGAGGGAGTTGCCGAAAATGCCTGGCATCTGTTTGCCATCTTTGCTGCGACCATTTTAGGAATTATTCTTAAGGCTGCTCCAATGGGCACCATGTGTATGATGGCAATTGCCTTTACAGCTCTGACACAGGTTGTTGCTCCCGGAGATGCGGGAAAATCAATCACAAAAGCTCTTTCCGGTTTTGGAGATAAAGTAATATGGCTGATCGGGATCTCATTCTTTATTGCCAGAGGATTTATCAAAACAGGATTGGGAAACCGTATTGCCTTTCTGTTCATCAGGGTTTTTGGTAAAAGTTCACTGGGATTAGCTTACGGACTGGGGCTTGCAGATGTGTGTCTGGCTCCCGCTATTCCAAGTAATACGGCAAGAGGTGGTGGAATCATCTACCCTATCATGAAATCTATGGCCATCAGCTTTGATTCTGTACCGGAAAAACCGGAAACCCACAGAAAATTAGGGTCATTCCTGACGTTGAACAGCTATTATATGAACCTCATCGCTTCTTCCATGTTCCTTACAGGGACAGCCAGTAACCCGATGTGTCAGAAATTTGCTGCCAATCTTGGTATTGATATTACCTGGATGTCATGGGCTGCTGCAGGTTTCATTCCGGGTGCGGTAGCGTTCTTTGTCGTTCCTTTGGTATTGTACAAACTATATCCGCCTGAATTGAAAAAACAGGTGATGCCCCGAAAATGGCAACCCAGAAATTAAAAGAAATGGGACCTATCTCCAGAAATGAATGGCTGATGTTATTGGCATTCTTCATTCTGCTGGGACTTTGGATCTTTGGTGGTGCACTTTCTATTGATGCCACTACAACAGCTTTCATCGGATTGACCTTACTGTTATTAACCTCAGTATTGACCTGGGAAGATGTAAAAGGCGAAAAAGGGGCATGGGATACCATCGTTTGGTTCGCTGTTCTGGTAATGATGGCAAGCTCTCTGAATGAATTGGGCTTCATTGGCTGGTTCAGTAACCTTATCAAGGTACAAATCGGAGGTTTGAGCTGGCAGGTAGCCTTCCCGGTGATTATCATAGTCTATTTCTTCAGCCACTATATTTTTGCGAGTGCTACAGCTCACGTAGCGGCTATGTATGCTGCATTGCTGGGTGTAGGGGTTTCTTTGGGAATTCCACCTATGCTATTGGCCATGATGCTGGGGTTCATGGGTTCTATTTATGGAGTACTTACCCACTACGGCCACGGCCCGGCTCCGGTATTCTTCGGGAGCGGCTATGTTGACCTGAAGGTCTGGTGGCTCAGAGGTCTTGAAATAGGAATTGTCTTATTGATCATCTACATGGCTGTAGGTGGGTTATGGATGAAAGTTTTAGGATATTATTAATTATTAAATCAAACATATGTTATCAACATTGTCAAGAAAAATGCTGATGTGTCTTACAGGACTCTTTCTGGGATTCTTCCTGTTGATCCATTTCCTCGGAAATCTTCAGCTTTTTCTTCCACAGGAGCAGGCCCACCTGCAGTTCAATGCCTATTCGCATTTTTTATCAGGAAATATCATTATCAAAATAGTATCTTATGTTTTGTATGCAAGCATTATTCTGCACGCAGTAGATGGGCTGATCATTACTTTAAAAATAAAAATCCGGAGGCGGCTATCAGACTGACAGACGTGGAAGAGCCAGCAAATGGGCTTCCAGAAATATGGGAATCCTGGGAACATTAATCCTGATCTTCCTGGTCATTCATTTTCAGAATTTCTGGTATATCTATAAATTCGGGAATCCTCCTTTGGACGAAAACGGAAATAAAGATTTATACATTCTGGTAGTAACGGTTTTCAAGGAATGGTGGTACGTCATTATTTATGTACTTTCTATGGTTGCTCTTTGCTATCACCTGATCCATGGGTTATACAGCTCCGTAAGAACGCTGGGGCTATACCATCCTAAGTTTGTGAAATGGGTTAAAATCATTGGAACAGCCTATTCTGTTATCATCAGCTTAGGTTTTGCACTGATGCCTATTTATGTATTCTTTACCTATCATTAAACAGATCGATCATGATTTTAGATTCAAAAATACCTCAGGGTCCTTGGAACACAAGTGGGAAAATTATAAAAAGAAAGCAAGACTCGTAAATCCTGCCAACCGTAAAAAACTGGATGTAATTGTGGTAGGAACAGGTCTTGCGGGAAGTTCTATTGCAGCTTCACTGGGCGAGATGGGATATAATGTGAAAGCATTCTGCTTCCAGGACAGCCCCAGGAGAGCGCACTCCGTGGCAGCACAGGGAGGTGTAAATGCGGCTAAAAATTATAAAAACGATGGCGACAGTGTCTACAGAATGTTCGTAGATACCCTGAAAGGCGGTGACTTCAGAGCCCGTGAAGCCAATGTCTACAGAATGGCAGAATGTTCTTTGAACCTTATCGATCAGGCTGTAGCACAAGGAGTTCCTTTCGGGCGGGAATACGGTGGATATCTGAACAACCGTTCATTCGGAGGAGTTCAGGTAAGCCGTACTTTCTATGCGAGAGGACAGACGGGACAGCAGCTGCTTCTGGGAGCCTATCAGGCTTTGATGCGGCAGGTAGGAAAAGGTTCCGTACAGCTGTTTTCAAGACATGAAATGCTTGACCTTGTCACTGTTGACAGCAAAGCCAGAGGAATTATCGTAAGGAATTTAGACACAGGAGAAATTGAAAGACATGCTGCCCATGCTGTAGTATTGGCAACGGAGGGTACGGAAAGATCTATTATCTGTCTACCTTAGCAATGGGCTGTAATGGTTCTGCCATCTGGAGAGCACACAAAAAGGGGCATTAATGGCCTCCCCGAGCTGGATTCAGGTGCATCCTACTTCCTTCCGCAATCAGGAGACTATCAGTCTAAACTCACTTTGATGTCTGAATCATTACGTAATGACGGAAGAATCTGGGTGCCTTTACAGCCGGATGAAAAAAGAGGCCCTAACGATATTCCGGAAAATGAAAGAGATTATTATTTGGAAAGAAGATATCCGGCTTTTGGAAACTTAGCCCCAAGAGATATTTCATCCCGTGCTGCTAAAGAAAGAATTGATGCAGGCTTCGGAATCGGTCCTTTGAAAAATGCAGTATATCTGGATTTTTCTAAAGCGATAAAGGAACAGGGAAAAGATAAGATCAAAGAGAAATACGGAAATTTATTCGATATGTATCTGAAAATAACGGGTTATGATGCGTATAAAGAACCCATGATGATTTCCCCGTCAGCTCACTTTTCAATGGGTGGTCTTTGGGTAGATTATGAGCTAATGACTACCATTCCGGGGCTGTTTGCACTGGGTGAAGCTAATTTTGCAGATCATGGGGCCAACAGATTGGGAGCCAACTCTCTTTTGCAGGCTTCTGTAGATGGATATTTCATTGCCCCATATACCATTGCGAACTATTTGGCAGACGAAATTCATACCGGAAAAATTTCACCCGATACTCCTGAGTTTGAGCAGGCTGAAAATACTGTTAAAAAACAGATTCAGGATTTAATAAATATCAAAGGAACCAAAACCGTTGACCATTTCCATAAGACATTGGGAAAGTTACTTTACGATTATTGCGGGCTGGCCAGAAATGAAGAAGGACTGAAATATGCCATTCAGGAAATCCGAAAACTGAAACAGGAATTCTACAAAGACGTAAGGGTATCAGGACAGGGAAATCAAATGAATGCTGAGCTGGAAAAAGCAGGTCGTGTTTCCGATTATTTTGAAATCGGGGAACTGATGTGCTATGATGCTTTAACCCGTAATGAATCCTGCGCGGAGCACACTTCCGAAGAATTCCAGACTCCTGACGGAGAAGCCATGAGAAATGATGCAGAATATCAGTTTATTTCTGCCTGGGCATGGTCCGGTGAAAATGATGAACCTGAACTGATCAAAGAACCTTTAATCTTTGAAGAAATTCAGCCAACGGTAAGAAGTTACAAATAAAAAAACAGAAATTATGGATTTACATCTTAAGATATGGAGACAGAAAGACAGAAAAAGTGAAGGAAAACTGGTCAGCTATGACCTTAAAGAATTAAATCCTCACATGTCTTTTCTGGAAATGCTGGATAGTCTGAATGAAAAACTGATCATTGAAGGCGATGAACCTGTAGAATTTGATCATGACTGCCGTGAAGGAATCTGCGGGCAATGCGGAATGATGATCAACGGCATTGCTCATGGCCCTTTAAAAATACAACCACCTGTCAGCTGCACTTAAGGTCTTTTAAAGATGGGGAAACGATTCTGATAGAACCATTCCGGGCAGAAGCATTCCCGGTAAAAAAGATCTGAAGGTAGACCGATCTGCTTTTGACAGAATTATCTCTTCGGGAGGTTTCGTCTCTGTGAATACCGGGCAGGCACCTGATGCTACAGCTATACCTGTTACCCATCAAACGGCTGAAGAAGCTTTTGATTCTGCTGCATGTATCGGATGTGGGGCTTGTGTGGCCACCTGTAAAAACGGAAGCGCAGCTTTATTTACGTCTGCAAAGATCACTCATATGGCACTCCTGCCCCAAGGAAAAGAGGAAAGAAGTAAACGGGTGCTGGATATGGTTGCCCAGATGGACACAGAATTATTCGGGCACTGCTCCAATACGGAAGCCTGTGAGGTGGAATGTCCGCAGAGAATTTCCGTACTCAATATTGCCAGAATGAATTTTGAATACAACAGAGCATTGTTTTTCAGGAAAAAGCTTAGATACATAAACGAAGAACGCTAAAAATGATAATGTGAGAAAGGGTGAATCTGCAATGCGGATTTGCTCTTTCTTTTTTGATTTACTTCTATTCGTTCATCATGGCCACTACCCTTGCCGGAGCTGCAGAACCACCTACAATTTTTAACGGAAATACACAGATTTTAAATCCGGATGGAGGTAATGCACTGAGGTTTGTAAGCTGCTCGATGTGTAAATATTCTTTTTCAATGCCTACACGATGGGCTTCCCAGAAGAATTCTGGATCATTGAGTTCTTTGGCCTTCTGAGCCATATATTTCAGAGGAAGATCCCAGCCCCATTGATCAATTCCCATTACTTTTACGCCCTGGTCAATCAGCCATTCCGTAGCTTCTTTACTCATCCCCGTTCCTTTTTCTACAAAATCTGAAGTTCCCATCATTTTGTCACGATCGGTTCTGATCAGTACAATATTTCTTTCCTGTATGGTAATTCCGTTTTTATCAAGATCTTTTTCAGGTCATCTATGGTGATGGCAACAAAGTCTTCTTTATGGGTACAGTCGATCACAATTCCGTCACCATAACACCATTCCAGCGGAATCTGATCTATCGTTTTAGCAGGTTTCCTTCTACTACAGGTCCATAATGCCATGGCGCATCAATATGAGTGGTAGCGTGAAGCCCCATATTTTTAATCGTGTCATCTGCCCAACCTGTCCAGTTTTTAGGAAAAAGCCTGAAGGGAAGGTTTAAGGCCAACCGGATCAGCCAGTGTGATTTTCTGTGAGATTTATGCTTGATCTTCACTCTCATGAACCATGGGTCTCCTGCATTATATTGAATAGGCTTTGTCAGATCAACAATTTTTGTTTTATATGATTTAGCTAAGAAAACAAAGATAATGAATAAGGTAAAAAACGAATAGATATTAGCAAACGAAAAAAGATTAGTAACAGCTAATCTTTTTCTAATTCTAATGGGTTTTCGTATTTTTGTTTTCTTCCCGTTCTTTTTGTCTTTGCCTTATCATTTCTTGACCTTGTATAATAGTTGTACCGTAACTAGCGAGTACACCGGCGACATTAGATTCTACATTCTGTTTTGCTTGTTTTAATTTTGCTTGTGTAGTTTCTGTAGCTCCAGTATATCGACTTTCCTTAATATTAACTAATTTACCTTTTAATTTAGAAGTAGGTACAGATTTTACCAATTCAAAATCATAATCTCCTTTATCATCTGTTATTTTGACAATTAATCCAGGTAATCCGCTAAATTTCATCGGACCATAAGGAAATGGAATTTCAGGAGAATACCATGCTATCCAATGACGCCCTTTAAAAGTAACTTCTGCTTTTTACAATTAATTGTGTTAATTATTTTTGTTTCATCTATAAGTTTCCAATTTTTTATTACAGGTTCTTTATACGTAAGTAATGACATAAGAGCGGAATCAAAATATTGTATATTTTCATTAGATTGTATAATTGTAAAGTTGAAACTCGTTTTTGGAATCACGACCCCTGCTTTCCAACCAAGAGTTATACTTCCATCAGGATTATTTGATGCTGTACCTGAATTTGTCATTACTGAATCACCCTTCAACGATACAGCACTTGCAAAAAAAGCTCGTCGATTTGCTATTTGTAAGATGAATAGTTCTTCATATCGGTTGTCAGTTCGATTATCGAATTTAGCTTTTAATTGATAAGTGAATTCACCTTTTAAACTATCAGCCTCTTTATATGATTGCGTATAAAATAAAGCACCATAAAATAAAATGAATAGTTGCAATAATTTTTATGGTAATGCATTAAAAAATATTTCTTATTAAAAATTGCACTTATAATGAAGTTATTTTCATTATAAGTGCAGAAATTTTCATTAATTAAGCTAAATTATAACTAGGACCAGTATGAGTAGCTGGTTTACAATAATTTGCTTCAATCTTCGCTTGCCATTCATTTGCTTGTTGAGCAGTCCAATCTTGTGTAGTTGTGGCTGTAAAACCGCAAGAAGTGATAGCAATCCAAACCTGACCTCCTTTTATAGTTTTAAGGTCTTCGCGAGTCATTTTTTTAATTTTTTTCATCAATATGTTTTTTAATTAGTTCTCAAATATATAGAACTAAATCAAACCTATAGGATATTTTTTATTATGTTAATCAGTTATTTATCTGGGGAAAACATATTTTTTACTTAAAAATTTTTCATGTAAAATTAAGCTGATTTGATGATATTGCTTAAACAAAAAAGTAGCTATTAAAAAAATGCTCTTGGTTATTTTTTTATATGTTAAATAATAAATCTCGAACTGCAATTTTCATTTAAATGTTGTTAAGTTTGGCAGTTAAAGCCCTTTGGGGATCATAATCTTTTTCGGATCATTTTCGTCATACATAATCTCAATCGTTCCTTGTTTAGGAATGGAAGAGAGTTTCAAAAGGCTGACAATCTTCTTATAAACAGCAATATGTTCAGTACCTCTGAAATCTTTAAAACTTACCTGAAACATGATTTGTGGTTGGTCATTCACCGTAAGGCCTGTCTGGCTTACACTGATGATAGTGGCTTCAGCATTTCTTCCTGAAAAAGAATCTGTTCTTCTTTTGTATTTTTAAAAACCTGCTGAAAATCAACTGAAAAACCAATACATAGATAATGGTCATGACCCCACTGAAAATAATCGGGTGCATAAATGTCAGGAATCTCCAGCCAAAATCAAAGGATTCATGTATATAGAAATAAGAGTATAAACCAATAACATAAGCAATCAGCAATCCTGTAAAAATAATTCTCAACATCATTCCTGATGCATTGAACCCTACTTTCTGATCACTTAAAATAAAATAGGGTTCCTGTGAAACATTGGGATTAGCAGTACTTTCACCTTATTTCCGGCATCAAATCTTCTTTCCTGTGGTTTGGAGTCATGAAACATCATTGTATGCTCTATCACTGTATTGCTGAGATTGGGGAATGAAAGTGCAACCTGAATGAGATTCATGTTGTCTTTAGGAATATACTTGAGGAGTTTATAGTCAATGATTTGGGCTTCTCTTGGAATTCCGTTCCGCAGAATGGATTTAATCGTATTTTTTTCTTTAAAAGTTGTAATGAAAAGCTTATTGATAAAGAAAATAATTACATATCCCCATATCAACAAAGAAAAACCGAGATACCCATAGCTCACCGCTAATGAATTTCTCGGTCCTGTTGCGAATTCTCCGGTCATCATATAAATAAAAATCGGAAAAGGAACGCAGAAAAAAAAGAGGAAAATTCCCCAGAAAATGAGCATAAATTTCATAACCTGTATTTTGCAATCTGCAATAAAGTTATGATAATATTATGAAATGATCTTCGTTTTTATTACACTTCTTTCTCGAAGTAAAGTCGGTAGTATTTTCCTTTATCATCCTCTCCCATCTCTATTTTCTGTCTGTCACCGTGAATGTAGATATGGAAGTTTTTATCAAGTTTGATAATGCTTTTGAAATGCCTCTGTGTCTTTTTTACAGCTGCTTCACTGATCGGGAATTCCTCAGCAATATTCACCTGCATATCCTGTTCGTAATCTGTTTTAAAATTCACAAAACTTTCAATCACATGCTCATCACCCAATACTTCATTCGCAAATTCATCCAATTTAAACTCTTCTTTTTCTTTGAAGAAATTAATCGATTTATTCAGGAAATCCGCCTGGTCAGCTTTTGAAACCTCAAATTCCTGTGGAAGCTGCTTGGTAATATAATCTTTGTAAACCATCAAAGCTTCCTGCGTGTGGAAATATTCATCATCACGCTGTTTTACTTTTAAGAAATCCTCGAACCAGTAATACATATCCCCGTTTTTGTTGTTGTCAACCACAGAAAGTACATATCCTGTATCCTTATTATTATTGTAGATCAAAGCTGCCTTATCAATTTTAGACAAACCAATTCCCTGATCTTTTTCAATATCAAACGTTTCTTCTGCTGGGTTGATTTTCAGGAAAGATTCTCTCTTTTCTGTTTTAAAGATCCCGATCTTGTCTACTTTATCAGGACGGTCGCTTTCGTCTTCAAAAAGTACGATGAACAATTCCCCACTCTGAACTCTAGGGTTTTCAGCTGCTTCGAAAAGGTGTTTTGCAATATTTTCAGATTCCCAAAGGAATTTGGATTTATCATCAAAAATTTCTGATACCGCACTGTAAACCGGATTATTTACCAGATAGGTATCACTGTAAAAATGAAAGGTTTCTTCTGATTTGAATGATCCTAAGAAGTAATCTTCAAGCAATTCTGCCATTCCTTCTTCCAGTTTCAATTCCTCTTGTGAAAGCGTCAGGGAATCTCCGTTGATCTTATTTCCTACTCTGTGTACTACTATTTTGAAAACATTTTTCTGAATATTTGGACTGCAAAGATATTCATTCTAATTCTTTCTGCGAAACTTAAAAAATGTCACAAGTTGGGGTAGACTTTAAACCACCCCGTCAAAAATTCTTTGAATTTTCGACACCTCTCCAAGAGGGAATTCTCAGTCGTTCATTTGTGGTGACAGGTCACATAAGTTTTGCCCTTTCGTTTTCCAATTTGATAAAAACCTTCTCATTTTGACATGCTTTTGTTATTAAATATTTACACCTAAAAACCACAATCATTTAATTATCAGTATTTTAAATAAAATTCATATTCAACGGAATGGCATTGGCATCATGATTTGAAAACATCAGAAAATGGACTTAAAAACATTAAACAGAATTGATAAACTGCGAAGATTAAAAAGCAGAGGTCCCAAAACCCCGGCATGGCTGAAACCTTATCATATGCTCTTCTTTGCTTTCCTGGTCGTTTTCATCTTTGGAGCATTCATGAAACTGCTGGAACAACATCCCAATTAAAATATAATACTATGAATTATTTACAAGCCGTAAAGGAAATCACTGATGTGGTTCCCGACTTTGAAAAAGAAGTAAAAGAAATTAAAATTCAAAACTCATACAGCATCATCCGCACCTTCACAGAACGTATTAAAAACATGATCCGACAGAATGACAGAAATCTGCTGTTCAGGAGTTTACAAAAGATGGACAAAATTTACACTGACGGAGATACAGTATTAAAGAATGCAATTGAGACAACCTTTATCTATTCTCTGGACAATTGTACTGCTTTCTGCAGTGAGGAATACAGAAAAGTGATTTTTAGTCACATTTCTGCTAACCTTCAGAAAGTATATTCCAGACAAATTTACAGTCACGGCATATAAAGCTTTTGTTACATTTTTTATCCGTTTCATTACAAAGTGTTTAAATTAAACAAAATTAAAAATAACTCACAATCAATAGATTATGAAAAATAAAATCAGAAAAATTTCAGACTGGAAAACCTGGAAAACTACGACCAGCAGACACAATACAGAGATATTACTCACTCACATTGCGGTGATCATAGGGGTATTTATTTTTGCAGCCTGTATTTAAATTTTGGTATACATTTCGCTGCAATAAAAAGTGTTTGAAAAATTCTTAATTATGATGAAAGTACAAATGCAAACTATTAATCAAAAAATAGCTGTTGAATACTTAAAATTTTTCTATCCGCCACTTCGCAATGAGATCACGCAGTTATCTGTACAGGATAATTTCGCCGGGATTATGCAGGCTACGGTCAATTATCTGAAAAATCTTCTTCAGGAATCGAAGATCAATATCATTGCCCATCACATCAAACTGATGGACTGGATTTACAGAAACGGGAATTCCTATGTAAGAACCATGATCGAAAACCTTTTCGTAAGATCTTTCGAAAGTTTTAAAAAGCATGCCAAAATCCAGCATTGGAAACTGCTTTACCAGTATATGCCTGTGAGCTTCCAGATCATTTTATATGAACAGCAGAAGCAGGACCAGATGTATTTCGGAAAGTAAGTTTTCAACAGAAGTTACGGCGATGAAGGCTGAGAAAGTAAAAAACAATTCATGTATAGGTATAGGGCAGATTCAAATCTGCTCTTTTTTGTTTTTAGGATCAGTCACTTTGTGAAATTTTAGTTATTTTTAAATATTGAACAGATTCAATTTCTTACCATGATTGAAATGAGGAAATATTCTAATCAGGAAGTACATTCTGAGGCAAGACGGGTTATAAAATATAATTTGTTCCGATGTAACAATGATAATGCTGAAATTCTGAGCGATAAAAAAATTTTCACTTTGAAAACCGGCCACCCGGTGATTATTATTTCAAGGCATTTTCATCAATTGAGATCTGTGGAAGGAGAACTTACCGCTCTTGAGTTTACTTTAGATTTCTTCAGTAAAAGCGACAGTGATATTGAGCCGATCTTCCACAATGGACTGTTTTGTCATCTCGGTATGAATGAAATAATCAGGGTTTACAATTAATTATATAGTTTTCTATAGATGAACGGGAGCATTGATATTTTTGACGCCATTGTTATAGCTGGTGTAATACAGGGTATAGCTGCCACAATAGCCGTCTGGTGCTATCCTTCCAATACCTTCGGCAGAAAACTTTTATCTGCATTATTGCTAACCCTGGCCTTCCTAAGTATCAAAATATTGTTACATACTTCAGGTCTATGGCAATATCCCGGTTTTCGTTATTTTCCTCTGGCTATTGACACCCTTATTCAGCCTTTATTTTACTTATACACCTGTTCTCTTACAGAAAAGGATTTTTCGCTTCGTCGCCGGCAATTATGGCATTTCGCTCCGGCAGCTTTATTTCAGATCCATGCTATTATTGTATATATCATTACCATGTCACAGCCTGACATACATACAAAAGATCTTATTGCTGAAAAGGAATTGCATTACAATGCTGTTAAATGGACGGAGGATATGTTTGCTCTTTTTCTGCAGTCATTTACTGGTTTCTGAGCTTCCGGAGGACACAAGCCTACCGTAAATGGTTATTTACCAGCCAGTCTGCTACACAATATTCTGAATTTGCATGGCTACGGAATCTTCTTATCGGTACCGGAATATTAGTTGCTGTACTGTTTTTATCTTCATTATCTTCCAATATTTTACAGCTTAAAAACACGTTTTTTTATCTGGAAGTTTTCTATATCTATCTCACTTTGCTTATTTATTTTTTATCCTTCCAGGGTTACCGGGCCTTGGTGGCTGCTGAAACATATATTCTGAGAGCATCAGGTGATGCATCATCTTTGGTACAGGTCATACCGAAAGATTTATCAGACGCCGAAATCAAAACCACAGAAGATAAAGAGAACTTTTCTGCAATTCAATCTGCATTAGAAGAAATAATGAATAAGGAACTGCTTTTTTGGAACCTGAATTAAACATTAAACAGATTGCAATAGCAACAGGCTTCCCATCAGCACAGGTTTCAGCTGCCATCAATGCACAGTTCGGGGTAAATTTCCGGAGCTGGGTAAACGGTTATCGTGTGGAAGAAGTGAAAAAAAGACTGGCTGACCCTGCTTACAAACACCTCAGCCTTCTGGGAATCGCATTCGATTGCGGTTTCAATTCTGAGGCCAGTTTTTACCGTATTTTCAAAAATCATACAGGACATTCTCCCAAAACCTATTTACAAAATATAAAATAAGAGTTTTAAAAGAACTCTCAAAACCTGTTTTGAGTGGGTTATGGATTCCGATAACCTTCATTTGCACTAAAAAAATCTGCTTATGAGGCCAATACAATTATTATCCGTTATCCTGTTGATGATATACAGTACAGGATATTCCCAGATCAGCGCAAGCCAGATCCCTGCACAGAAACCCGCTATTCTGAATGCCCCTTTTCTGTTGAAAACCGATTGGGACCAATGGGGTATTTATGCAAAATATACTCCCGAAAACCAGGTATTAGGCTGCTGGAGTACAGCCATGGCACAAATACTTTATTACCATCGTTTAAAGCCATCCGGTATTGTTTCCTACACCTGTTCTAAAGGATATGTGATTAAGGATACTTTATCTCATTATTCCCCGGTATGGAAGAACTTTACCGGGAGTCTCAACAATCACAGCAATCCTGAAATAATAGAGGCTGTAGCCCGGTATTCTTATCTTACAGCTCTTGCCGTTCGCAAAGATTTTGGAACTTCCCGGTACCTCGAAATGATCAATCCTGCACCACAGATCGAAAAACATTTTGCCTGTAAAGCAGTCTTCTATGGAAGTTTCACGGGAGATATTCCTTTTTCACAGGAACAGTTGAAAAGTATTTCCGAAAAAGAAGAAATCAGACATATCATTGGTAAAGATCAAATTATTCTATTGATTAAAAACGAGATCGGGCATCGAAGACCGGTTTATTTTCACATGGGTAATTTTACTACTTATGGCCATTCAACAGTTATTGACGGATATGTGGAGAAAAAGGTATTTTTTACGTACACCTTAATTATGGTGCCGGTGGTTTTCGTACCGGCTGGTATGACCTCTTTAAGCCTATTGATGTAAAAGATGATATCCGTTTGCGGGCATTTGTAAGTATTGAACCGGAAAAATAAAAAACTCTTCCGGATATTGGGAAGAGCTTTTGTTTTCATAGAATCAGGGAGCTGGAGCCTGGAAGGGAATTACATTCTTATTTTGAAGATTAACTTCCGGCTTTCCACTTCCCTATCCCAACGTTTTCCTTTATTTCGGTAATTCCGGCGGACGCATTTTGTATTTGTAGCTGTTCAGGGTTTTTAAGAATTCCACAATATCAAATACTTCCTCATCGGTCAGATTCAGTTTTCAATCATTTCAGACTTGTGTGGAAATTTAGGATCATTGATCTGCTCTCCTTTTGAGTTTCCCTGCCCATTCCGGCATTGTACATCATAACGATATTAGCCAGCTCAGGGAAAAGCCCGTTGTGCATATAAGGTTTATTTTCAGAAACTTCTCTCAGAGTCGGAGTTTTGAATTTCCCCACATCTTCATTTTTATTGGTAACGATATACCTGCCCAGATCTTCATATTTTTTCCCATAATAGGTAAGACCCAGATTATGGAATTTCTGATCGGAAAAATAAGGGTATTATGACAATTGATACAGTTTGCCTTGGTCCGGAATAAGTGCAGGCCGTTCACTTCAGAATCCGTCAGGGCATCTTTTTCCCGGAAATAAATTTATCAAATTTTGAAGGCGGACTTATGAGAGAACGTTCAAATGTGGCAATCGCTTTTGAAATTTTATCTTCCGTAATGTCTCCGTTTCCGAAAGCTTTCACAAAGAAAGGTTTATAGTCTTTAATTTTTCTGATATTCTTTACAGCCAGCGACATGTGAAGGTTCATTTCCACCGGATTTTCTATCGGGGCTTTTACCTGTTCTTCCAGCGTTGCCGCACGTCCGTCCCAGAAAAAAGTTTTTGCATAGCCTATATTCAGTAAGGTAGGTGCATTCCGGGTTCCTGTCTGCCTGTCATGTCCGAAGGAAACCCTGCTTCCGTCTGACCATCCTATTTCAGGATTATGACAGTTGGCGCACGAGATCTGCCCGCTTCCCGAAAGTCTCGGATCAAAAACAACATTTTCCCCAACTCCATTTTATCTTCGGAATAGGGGTTATCTTCTGGAAATTTCATTTTGGGAAGAGATCCTATATCCTGAAAGCCTTCTTTAGCTTCATTGAATAAATGGGGAACCGGCCATTTGGACTGGTCTCCGCTGCTGTAAAGGGTACGCAGTTCTTCTACGGTATACCCCGTAGGATCATTGGAAGTATAACTCAATAAAGATGCTATACCGGCAATGGCCAGAATAGCAAGATATCTGTCTTTCATTTTTTAATAATAAACATTCAGTCCTACAGAGGCCATCTGATTGGCTCTTCCGTTGTAGTCCACTTTATTTTTATAGGTACCATTCGCCAGCCATATCTGGGTAAAATTTCCGAAGAACTCATACCTGATTTTATTTCTGTCCAGGATATAGCTTGCGTTCAGGCCAAGCCCGATTTTTGTGGTACTGTCATACGCAAAGTCAGGCTGTGCTATTTTGGTTACAAATATATTCTCTTTTGTACTTTGATAAGGAGCATAATTGAATTCTTTTTCCAAAGGCACATAAAGATTTTGGGTAATTCCACAGCCAGTTTATGTGAAGGCATTAAGACCAGCTCTTTTTCCACTCCCAGACGGTATTGAAAGAAAGAAAGTTTTCTCTCCATCACTACAGAAACATCCTTTACATGATTTCTACCGTATGCGGCATCCAAAACCATCTTAAATGCTTCATTCCTGTGATTGAACCATGTGACGCTGTTCTGCCAGGACAGGTTCTGTTGGTCCAGACGATACGTTCTGTATTCCAGGGCATAATTGTAGTTATAATCCTGCTGATCCTGATAGGTTAATGCAGATGCCCATTTTTTTCCATTATAATTTCCTAGAAAATTAAGATAAAAACTATGAAGTTCTGTTTTCAGCCCTGAGTATTTTACATAATCTTTCTGGTAGATAAAGTTAGGGTCCTGATATTCGAAAACCTTGTAAAAGCGTTCAGTCACATTTTTATAATCATATCCTGCAGAGAAATGGGTGCTGGCAGTATTGAATGCATACTCTCCACCAAGATATAGCCTCCCATTTTGTATTCGGAGGTTTTGTACTGGGTATTCCCGATATACTGGTTTCCGTAACCTTCATTATAGCGGATATAAATACTGTCATTTGCCGGTACGTGCGCTTCAATGTTCACAAATAAAATATTATTCATCTTATAATGGTTCACATAGCTCAATTTACCAAAAAGTGAATGTTGCCGCCAATTCAAGCCCAGTTTTGCGAATGCTTTGTATTTATAATCATCCACTTTGGGTCTCGGATCAGCATTTTGCCGGTACGATTTAGCATACAGCCCTTCTGCTCCCATCTGAAGGATTACAGGTTTTACAGGATTATAAGCTACCTGTCCGTTGATAAAATAACTCTGTTTCTGCCACTTTGCGGTACGTGGCACCCAGTAATATGATGGATTGTAAATAAAAGAACTGTGGGTGGTTCTTTCATCATTCAGAATATAAGGAACATTATCCTCGGCTGTTTTATCTGCCTGAAGCCTTCCTGAAAGGGCTATTTTAGAATTAAGTTTATAAACACCTTCCGAATGAAAAATGAAACTTCCTGTTTTTTCAGGAGACTGAACTCTTTTAAAATTCTGTTTCATCGTAGAATACTGAAAACTTGTTTCCGAAAAATCCAGCGGCTGGAAAAAGAAATATAAGGGTTATCTATCCTGATATTTTTCTGCAGAACTTATATTGATACTGTCTAAATGGGTGGTTTGTGCATGAAGGAACTGGCTGCCCAATGTGACCAGTCCCAGTATAGTGGACTGAAAGATACTAATCGTCTTCTTCTTTTTATTTTGCATATCCTCGAGGGTTTGCTTTAATGGTTACAAAATCATTCGCTGAGTTATTGGTATCCTGTAATACAATACGCCCGTTAATATTTTCTTTGGTCTTACGGATCACCGAAAGTCCTGTGAAATTACCCGCTGCCAGTCCCTTTTCATTGACCACAAAAGTACGGGTGGCATCAATATCTGAAGGAAAATCTTTAGGGGCTTTCTGCTCATCGTCTGTAATATCTACCCCGTCAATAATATATTCTTTAGGGATTTGAAGGAAAAGCGTTCCTGTTACGGGAGATTTAGGAGTAACCACCTTTTTCCAGCTTGCAACTTCTGCATCTGTGGCTCTCAGAATACCTAATCCCAACATAGAGGTAACATTCAGTACAAGGTCATTGGAGGCTATACTCCAATAAGAGATCAGCATATCCGGCACCATGATATTCTGAATATCCCATGCAAAGGGCTTTTTACCAATACTGATATTATAAGCTCCAAGATAGGCTTCAAAATCTGCATGGCTCAGATCAATTGTTTCATCAGGATTCTGTATGGAAATGGCTGTCCCGTTGATGTCATTATAAGGAGCCTTATGATTGAGTGCCGTCTGAGCAATGACAATACTTTTCCCTGGTAAAATAGGATACTGGTCTCCATTTCCAGGAATTTTAATGAATATATTGGCATACACATAATCCGTATTGGCAGAACTTCCGCCTCCTGCAGTCTTACTCCAGTCATATTGCCCGTTAGATAAAGTATAATTGGTTACATTATTGTTTGTGTTTCCTTCCAGAAATACAAGGTACAGACCATCTGCATAGATCGTCTGATCGGAATTATTATGAATTTCGATAAACTGGTCCCTGATATTGGCTCCGGTTTTTGAATTTGATCCTGCATAATAATATTGCTTGATAACCAGGTCACCAAAATTCCCGCTGGAAATACTCAGTATTGTGGAAGATATTTTGGAATTGACAATTGCTTTTTCCTGAAAACCTCCGAAATGGACAATTTCGTAACTGGTCTCTTCTCCGATTTCCTGTTCGTATTCGGATTTCTTCAACTGAAGTTCGGCTTTAATGCTATAATTTCCGGGAGTACAGCCTCCAGCTTCAGATCTCCATTGGCATCTGTCTTTCCGGTAATTTTATCTCCGGTAGCTGCGTTTTCCATCGTAACCGTTACATTCGCTACTCCTTTATCTGCAACGTCAGGATATTTTGAAGCATCATATCTGAGGCTGACCGTATACGGAACAGGTTTGATTTCGTTTTTACCAAAGTCATCGTCCCTGTTGCACCCCAACAAGGCAAGAGCAGGAATGATGAGCCAGAATATTAATCGTTTCATTGTTCTTATTTTTTAGCAGTATTATTAAAATTTGTAGGAAATATTAGCTCGAATGAGGTTGATGTAAAGTTGGCGTACAAATAGCCTCTTTCGTCATAGGCTTTCAGATTGAAAACATTACTCACATACACCGATAATCTGAAACCGCTCAGGAAATCTTTTGTTACCCTCAAATGAACATTATGCAGGGTTTTATTGTAAAGTCCCGAAAGTTTTTCATCTGTAGGTTTTCTGAACAGATTCTGATATAACTGATTCGTATTTTGTCCTTCCGGAATCATTTCAATGTCTCCGCCATGTTTGATATACCCTATCGGATAAATATCACTGGCATGAGTAAAAGTTCTGTCTGAAAGAAAATGATCTGTTCTGAGACCAATAATCAGCCCTGAAGGAGCAAGGTGATAATCGAAACTGAAACTGGCCCTGGCCATCGACTTTTTACTTTTGGTATCATTATAAATTCCGTATTCGAAATTCGGATCTATGATTTTTGGAGGTTCGTATTTATAAAGTCCCTTATCTTTTTCCCCTGAAGTCTCCACATAGCTGGCATTGAAACCGATAACGAGGTTAAGCGCTTCTATTTTTTTGAAATTCGCCATCAATTCCAATCCTTTATCTACAGAACTGTATCCATTGATAATTCTGTTCTGCAGGTAAACGTATTTTTCGGTTCCGACGATTTCAAAAGTTGGTACTTCCGTTCCTGTTATATTGACGTTCACTTTAGCTTTATTCATAACCTTAGGAACTGACATGGTGGTGAATCCGTCGAATAGCCTGTTGTAATAGGCAGTAAGGTTCACGGTTGCAAAAGGAAACCTGTAATCAATTCCTATTTCGGTTTTCCAGCTGCGTGAGGGTTTAAGGTCAGCATTATCTCCCGGAGTCACTACAGTCTGCATAATCGCAGCTGAATAGTATCCGGGTAAACGGTAGTCTCCCAGCAGGAAGTCGAAATAACGGGGTGAAGTATACATCTGATTAAGGGACGGTGCTTTGGAGGTAAGCCCAAAACCTCCTCTCACAGAAAGGTTTCCCAATTGATAAGATGTATTAATCCTTGGTGAAAACGTAGAGAATGAATTCTGCAGGTCATAACGAAGTCCTAAATTGGCTCTGAAAATATTTTTATTTGAAAAAACTTTGGTGATATTATCCTGAATATAAAGGGCATACTGCTGAGAAGAATGCACATTGTCCCGGTAATTGAAGTCCCGCATTCCGTCAGAGCTCTGGCCGGCAGCTTTGATTGTGGTAAACTGACCTGCCGTACCGTATCTTCCTCTTCCGAAATTATCACCATAGCGGAAATTGGCCCCCACACTATACATATGCACCCATTTGGAGGATGTCACCCTGCTGCCATTCAGGCTTAAGTTTGAATAAATATTGAACGGCTTCCCATCAGCATAAGCCAGATTTTCATAAGCCGGTAAGGTATAAGGAGCATAATATACCTGGTTCTCAGTAGCATTTCCATAAGGTCTTGCGCCCTGATTCAGCCAGAATTTACGTTCTGTAAACTGTGTGGCATAGCTGAGTCCTACATCTGCGCTGATTGTTTTGAAAAAGGTTTTTCTGACTTTCTGATCGAAAGAGTAACTGATATTATTGCTCAGTGAAAAACTCTTATTATCTACATTGATCACAACTCCGTTTACATCATCCGGATCTTTTTTTCCCTGGCTGGAATTGGCAGAAAATGCTGCCGTAAGTTTATTTCTGAAACCGCTCTTGCTACGGGTAGACCAGAGTAGATTCACACCGGTTCTGTCATATCCTACCAGGCTGGTTCTCGGATCTGTAAGTGAATTCATATAATTCACAGAGACATTCAGTGCATTGCTTTTATTGAGGCTGAAACCTTTGGTAAGTCCAATCTGGTAAGTTCCTTCCCTTAATGAAGCATCAAGGCGGAGCGGAGAGGCACTGGCTGTTGTAGTCACTTTGATAAGGCCTGAGGTAAGATCTCCATACTGGGCATCCGGAACTCCCTGTATCACTTCTATACTTTCTATATTTTCAGTGGGTATTTCTCTCAGGTCAACACCATAATTGGGCTGTCCGGGCATCAATGTTCCGGCTTTTGTTGTAGTATTAAAACTCAAACCGAAAGCTGCGGCATTGGCAGAATCATAACTCTGCATGTTTTCGTTATTGGATAAGGCGATATCATTCACCATAAGCTGTACACCGAAGGCCCTGTTTCCGAAATCATCACCTCCGGGAATTCCCGAGGTACCGGTAACAGAAGGCCCGCTTGCTGTCCGGAAGACAATATTTTTAAACTGGGTATTATCAAACTGCTGAACATACTGTCCGGGCAACTGCTGCAATACATCTTCCAGTGAGAAAGACTGAAGGTTCTGAAGAGCTTCCTGTCTGATCTGGATCTCAGAGAATTGTTTTTTCTTTGCGGTAAGCTCTACTCCTTCTATTCTGATAGTAGATTTTTCATTCTGATATTTTGGAGACGGAAAGAATCTGAGATTCAGTTCTTCGCTTTCACTCAGGACAATGGTCTCCTGATTATTATTACTGTTGTTTTTAAAGACAAAGCTGCAATCTCCTTTAAGAATGATGATGTCATCTTTTAAAGACAGTTCTCTACATTTTTTCAGGCCATCGTTGATGATTTCCCCTTTTTGAGTTGTCCATTATGGTAGAACTCCACTGCCTGAGCCGATATGCTTCCACCTGCTGCCAGAAAAACAGCGCCAGCTAATAACGATACTTTCACCTTAGAATATTTAAGGCTGCAAAATTAATTATAATTATTCTAAATAAAAAAGTAATTTTGAAATTATTTTAGTTATTATTTCTTAAAACAAATTAATATATATACACAATTCCCTATATAAAGAATAAAATAATAAAAACATTTTTCATTCCTTTTAAATGAAAATAACCTATAAAGCATCCATAAATACGTTATTTTTATTTTTTTAAACTGGTAAAAAGACTGTAGAAATAACCTGATGAAAAATTTACTCTTTTTTAATTTACTGCTGTTCATACAACTGTCTTTCGGGCAGGTGATGATGGCTCCGGCAACCTTATCCCGTAATGAAAAGCTTGCTGCAGATGCTTATAATGTTTTCAAAACCAATAAATTTCTTGATTTTAAGAACAAAGATTTTATGGAAGAACTCATCGATGGAAATGTTTATAAGAAGTTTGACCTGCATCAGTTTTTTGACCATAAAAAGAATTGGGATGCTATAGAAAATGAAACCTTCAACACTTATAAGCAGGATCGACCGGGATACAATTATATCTTTGCCAATACCACAATGACTGAAACCTATACTAAAAGCGGAAGCTATGGTGTACGCAGAGAAATAAGTACCGTTTACAATGCCAAAGGCTTTATACTAAGTCGTGAAGAAAAAATATCTGTGAATGATTTTCATAATGAAACACGAAGCATATTCAATGAATTTGACCAGGAAAACAGAGTGGTAAAATTACCAGCACCACTGAGCGGATGGTAAAAGAAGAGAATAAAAAATCTGTAACAGATATAGTTTATGATACTGACCAGATTAAAATAACCAGTGAAAACGGAACGATAATCTGCAGATTTGGCCTTGATAAAAACACGGTTGGCTCTACATCCCAGCTGAGCCCAAGGGAGACTATATCTCAGTTTATGTATGCTTTGGCCGGTAATCAACCGGAACTGGCAAAAGAGCACCTCTCGGACAAGAGGCAAAAAGACAACAGATCTCTTCCAAAGCTGGCATCAGTACGTTCTATGGGGGAACAGACACTCATACTTCTGATAAAGTAATGACCGAAGATACCTGGGAAATAGAATTTCCAGGAGAGAAGAAAAAACGATATCATGTTTCTTTTACGCTGATAAAGCAAAAGAACGGATGGAAGATCGATGATTTTACCATTCATTAAACATCGATCAATCGGCATTGATAGATTTTCTGCTAAGGCACAGTTTCTAACCCTGAAAATTTAAGACCGTCTTTTTCGTCTTTCAGCCAGAAAATAAATTGTACACCTTCATGACCGTCTCCCAGTTCATTAGGCCTATCAATTGTATACAGTACAATATAATCCCTTCCACCTTCTCTAGCCTTAAACTTATCAACAGAGAATTTTATTTCTTTCCGTTTCAGTCTTTCCATCAAATCCTTATTAAAAACAGGAATTAGATATCGGGTATAAAAAGTCTTTTGATCAACAATCGGGGGCTTTTCCGGTGCGGCATCAAAACATACATAACAGTATAATTTTGGAGTGGTGAGTTTCTTTAAAGCTTCAATATCTCTTTTCTCAATCAGTGTGATCAGCTGCTGGGTAAATTCTTCGGACCGCATTTGTATTTCCTTCTTTGATTCAGGTGTTTTTTGCACACACCGCAAAGTGAAGACATAATGCTAATAATATGGACAGGTGTTTCATTATAAGATAGATTTAGTGTGATAAGAAAAAATACTGTTTAAATTCATACTGATAATCAGCCAAAAAAGATACAAATTTTCTTTTTATTAAGATGTTTATTTTTCCGGAATATCATTTTTACATTACTCATCTTTTATATGAATTTGGCATTTAAATTTTCTGATTTTTTCCTATGAGGTTAATAAGCTTTATTTCCTTTGATTGTTAAACTATGCTTAGTCTTTATTGAAGGGCAGCATCTTCCATCCTCTTCAGTGTACTCCAGTTTTTCAACAATGATTTTTCCATTTTTGATGGTGTCAAAAGCAAACAGATAATCCGGTTCATATCCGGCAATTACCTTTACTTTATGCCCATTGTTTTGGTATAATGACAACCCTTGTCCTATGATTGCATTTCCTCCTTCAGGTGCAATATCCCAATATATGGCCACATCATCTATCCCATCACCTGTAAAATCTCCTATGTGGGGATCCTGAAGATCGATGACACCGTCATAAGTTTTGAGGATCTTAGGTAAATAATCTTCAAATTGTTTCATGGCCAATTTTACAGCTTCTTCTTTTGAAATTCTGCCTCTGGAAGATTCTGTTTCTTTGAATTCCGATTTTTTTCTTTAGATAAAGGTTTTCTTCTTTCAGTTCATCTTTTACATCTGCTTTAGTCTTCAACTTATTACACCCTGCCAATGTTCCCGCCAAGCATAGTATACCGATGATCTTTTTCATAAATTTTATAATGAGTATAGAGTTTATAGTGAAATTGGAGGTTAAATATACAGTAAAATAACAAATCCTGCTATTCGAACAGTCATTATATACACTCAATGTAATTCTTTATGCATAATATTTATTAAAAAATAATACATGTTTTAACCCCATAAACAGACACATTAAACAAATTTTTCAAAAAAGATCATAAAAATTTGTGCAACCAATTGGTTTCATATAAATTTACAGTTGTAAAGTTTTATGATCATACATGACAAGACGAGATATTTTCCAGGCCATTGCAGATCCTACCAGAAGAGCTATTATAGGTCTTATTGCAGTACATGCAATGACGCCGAATGCTATTGCAGAACATTTTGATACTACGAGACAGGCCGTATCTAAACATCTGCGTATTCTAGTGGAATGTGAACTGGTAAAACAGGGACACCAGGGCAGGGAAATTTACTATTCACTGGAAATAGACAAAATGAAAGAAATAGATCACTGGCTGGAGCAATTCCGTAAAATCTGGGAAACAAAGTTCAGCCAACTGGACGACTTATTAGCAACCATCAAAAAATAATATAATGAAAAGCAACCTCTTATTTGATTTTTCCGTGAACAAGGAAAACAATACCATTGTTGTAAAACGTGAATTCAATGCCAACCTTGAACTGGTTTGGCAGGCATGGACAACAGCAGAACTGCTGGATCAATGGTGGGCACCTAAACCCTACCATGTGGAAACAAAATCCCTAAACTTTACTGAAGGTGGAATGTGGCTGTATGCCATGGTAAGCCCGGAAAACGAAAAACTATGGTGCAAAGCAGATTATGAAAAAATAGAAACTCTGAAATCTGTGACCTGGCTGGATGCTTTCTGTGACGAAAACGGAAAGGAAAATACGGAAAAACCCCGCTCACACTGGACCAATATTTTTCGGAAGAAAACGGCATCACAATGGTTAACATTACTCTTCAGCACGACAGTTATGAAGATATTGAAACAATGATTGCCATGGGATTCAAGGAAGGCCTTACTATGTGTCTGCAAAATCTGGACGAATTGCTACCCACATTGAAAAAATAGCATGAATTGTATCTTCATACAAAGTAGGTATAATATACAAACCCGGCGGTAAACTTCGTTTACCGCCGGATTGTTTTATAATTAAATGTTAGTGTTTACTACATCTATTATTTTCCAAGACATTAGATGGTTTATTGCAGAATCATAAGGTTATTAGCTTTTGGCTGCATTCCATTTATTTTTGTAAGGGTCAAATCCACAACTTTCAATCTTAGACCAACTTGTTCCGCTGAAAACTAATCATTTTTTATCAATTATATTATTTGAAGAATCTACAATTTTTAGATAATCTTCTATTGGATCCAACTCCATTTCTCTTCTCCTTGAATTCAAATGTATAGAATCAACTAAGTTTTCCACATAAGCTTTGCCATTATTTTTGAAAGATAATTGTGTACCATAGATCTGTTTTCTATTATTTAACAGCTCTACTCTATCAATCAAATATGCCAGTTGTCTTTTTTAGCATTACCATTTTTTACAGCTACTTTCATAATGGGCAAATATTTTTCCATCGTTTCAACGTCATGTGCATGTTGAATTGTTACAAAAGGGCAAGATTGGCATTTTTACCAACCTTATTTTCACCTAACCAACCCAAACTATCAATAATTCTCGTAACTATTTTAATATTTTTTTATCTAATGAATCTTGTTTGACATGATCATAAATAGGATCCCGAAACTTCTGATCATTCACCAAAACTTCTTCCAGTATTTTCTTTAATTCCGTATACTTCTGTACTTTCTTACAAGAGAAAAACCCCAAAAATAACAATAGCAAAATTTCACATTTTGTAATCTTTAATTTATCCAAACGAATATAAATTTTGATTGTTTTTTATATATCGAATTTAAAAAAGAATTTTATAATCAGAATTAATGTAACAAATCAAATATTTTTAAATCATCAAACAAAGTTTACAAAAACAAAAAACCGTTATAAATATTGTATTTATAACGGTTTAAATTTATCTTAATTGATACTAATCAATCATTATTTCACTTCTTCGAAGTCTGCATCCTGTACATCTTCACCTCCTGCATTGTTAGCCCCTGCATTTTGCTGAGCTCCTGCATCAGCACCCGGCTGTTGACCTGCTGCATATAATTCTTCAGAAGCTGCCATCCATGCTGCATCTAATGCTTCAGTTTTAGCTTTTACATCATCAGCATTTTTAGCTTCGAAAGCAGTTTTCAATTCAGCTGCTGCACTTTCGATGGCTGCTTTTTTGTCAGCAGAAAGTTTCTCACCGAATTCTTTCAGTTGTTTTTCAGTCTGGAAGATTAATCCGTCAGCTTTGTTGAAGATCTCAACTTCTTCTTTTCTCTTAGCATCTGCTGCAGAGTTTTCCTGAGCTTCTTTTTCATTCTTTCGATTTCCTCGTCAGAAAGACCTGAAGAAGCCTGGATTTTGATAGACTGCTCTTTACCTGTTCCTTTATCTTTAGCAGATACACTTAGGATACCGTTTGCATCAATATCGAATGTTACTTCAATCTGAGGAACTCCTCTTGGTGCAGGTGGGATATCAGTAAGATCGAATCTACCGATTTCTTTGTTATCGTTGAACATTGATCTTTCTCCCTGTCCTACTCTGATGCTTACAGCCGGCTGGTTGTCAGAAGCTGTAGAGAATACTTCAGATTTTTTAGTTGGGATTGTAGTGTTCGCTTCAATTAATTTAGTGAATACAGAACCCATTGTTTCAATACCTAAAGAAAGTGGAGTAACGTCAAGAAGTAATACGTCTTTTACATCACCTGTCAATACACCTCCCTGGATAGCTGCACCAATAGCTACAACCTCATCAGGGTTTACTCCTTTAGATGGTTTTTTACCGAAGAATTTTTCTACTTCTTCCTGAATGATTGGGATTCTTGTAGAACCTCCTACCAGGATTACTTCGTCGATATCAGAAGTTGATAAACCAGCATCTTTTAATGCTTTAGCAACCGGCTCCATAGATCTTCTTACAAGATCAGCAGATAATTGTTCGAATTTAGCTTTAGTTAAAGTCTTCACTAAGTGTTTAGGACCTGTAGCTGTAGCCGTGATATATGGCAAGTTGATCTCAGTCTGTGGAGAAGAAGATAATTCGATTTTTGCTTTTTCAGCAGCTTCTTTCAATCTTTGAAGAGCGATTGCATCAGCTTTTAAGTCTACTCCTTCTTCAGATTTAAACTCATCAGCCATCCAGTTGATGATCACATCATCAAAGTCATCACCTCCTAAGTGAGTATCACCGTTTGTAGACAATACTTCGAATACACCGTCTCCTAAATCAAGGATAGAGATATCGAAAGTACCACCTCCAAGGTCATATACAGCGATCTTTTGATCTTTATGGTTTTTATCAAGACCATAAGCTAATGCTGCAGCTGTAGGCTCGTTGATAATTCTTTCTACTTTAAGACCTGCAATTTCACCGGCTTCTTTAGTAGCCTGTCTCTGTGCATCATTGAAGTATGCAGGAACAGTGATTACCGCTCTTGTTACTTCCTGACCAAGATAATCTTCAGCAGTTTTCTTCATTTTCTGAAGCGTCATTGCAGAAATTTCCTGTGGAGTATATTCTCTATCGTCAATTTTTACTTTTACTGTATCGTTTGGTCCGGCAACTACTTTATAAGGTACTCTTGTGATTTCAGAAGCATCATCTTTAAAGTGTGTTCCGATAAATCTTTTGATAGAGTAAACAGTTTTTGTTGGATTCGTTACAGCTTGTCTTTTTGCAGGATCACCTACTTTTCTTTCACCATCTTCTGTAAATGCTACGATAGAAGGAGTTGTTCTTTTACCTTCTGCGTTAGGGATAACAACAGGGTCTTTACCTTCCATTACAGCAACACAAGAGTTGGTTGTTCCTAAGTCAATTCCAATTATTTTACTCATAATATTTTATATTTTTTCTATTTTTAATTTAATTTACACTCTCAATTTCTCAATATCTGTACCATTCAAAAAATTATGACAAAATGACACAATAAAAATAAAAACCCCGATTAGCTCGGGGTTTAAATAAAAATTATAAGGCATTTTTTCTTATAAATAACGTTAATTCCTGGTTTTAATTACCATGATGCTGAGTAATGATTTTTTCCGGTGCCTGTATTATTATAAATACTGACTCTGTAGAGTTTTGTTCCGGCATAGGTCTCATTATTTCTCATATAAAGCCTGTTTTCTTTCAGTGTACCGAAATATTTATTATATCCATAGCTCGATTTCATATTCCATTCTCCTTTTTTCTGATAAATAAATACGATGATCTCTCCGTTATCCTGAATATAGTAAAATCCTCTGCTTCCGTTATAGTCCGGATTAAGGTTTAAACTTCCTTTCAGGTTGGTAAATACATTCAGGTTTCCGTTTTTATAAAAGTAAAGGTATTCTTTGGTATCATAGGTCCATTTATTTTTTTCGTCGGGAATACTATAGTCTTTATTTCCTTTTGTAAGGTACTCCAATTCATAAAGACGGTCTTCTGAAAAAAATTCCGGGTTATCTGTTCCTTCTTTTTATCTTCTCGAAGCTTAGAGGAACTCTGGTAACACCATCATCAAGCAGTCTACCGGGTGCATTCTGCCCAAACGCCCAACTCATAAGAAAGATCCCTATACTTTTAAAAATTACCATAATGAAAAAGGATTAATTGTCTGATACTGCATATAATTGGTATATCCGCCGCTAAGCATTTTAAAGCCAGGCTGTCTGGTATCTATTAAAAAGTTATCCATATCATGGGCCCAGCGATCCTGAATAGCATGTCTGAACCAATCGGAGTCCTGACCCATACGCATAGCTCCCACATTCATATATACAGCTCCCATTCTATACTGAGGGCCTTCTTCTTTCACGAAGTTGTGTGGATAAAATTCTCCATTATCGCCATATACCCCTTGCCCTATCTTCTCATCATCTCCCGTATAATCACTTCTGTATCCGGTAAACAAATTAAACCCGATTCCGAACTGCTTATATCCCAAATGAGCAGAAGCTGTACGATAGCTGTCATTTCCATCACCAAGATAAGGAAAACCTTTCTTTATAGAAAATGGCATCCCATCATTTTCATATCTGAAACTAAAATCTCCGTGTCTTATCATTAATCCTCCTATTCTCTGATCAAATCCACCACCTCTGAAAGTTGTAGAATAAATAGACAATCCAAGTCTTCCATTATCATATCCAATACCTCCGGAGTATCTTTTTTCCCAGAATGAAGCTCCGCTACCTGCTGCCTCAGACTGATTGGCAATGCTGAAACCTGCAGAAATATTCCAGTTCCCTTTTTTATAAGACATATTAAAATTAAGTCCAAGACTGCTGCTGTTGCCCAAAGCTATACTCGGGGATATTCCTATACTGAATCCACCGCCCAGATTGACATTAAAACTCGGCATAAAAGATCCCATAAAGCCTGCCAGTGCAAAGCCTCCCAGCGTGCCGACCGGTATTGCATAAGGTGCAATAGCTCCCATAACTGCTCCGGTAAATGCACCTCCTAAAATAGACATTCCAAATTTGCCCCAGCTCCAATCACCTGTCTGTATGGCCTGCCCTATATAACTTGCAGCACCGGTAACGGCTCAATAATGGCACCGGCAAGAACTGCCAGCCAGAATATCTCACCACTGGGATCGGTATACATCAAAGGATTATTCAGCACATATCCATATCTGTTATAATTTTGCGTATTAAAAGGATCCTGTATAAAATTATCTACAGACAGGAAGGTATGCAGTTTAGGATCATACATTCTGCCGTTCATATGAATAAGACCAACCTGGAAGAAATGCTCATGGGCAGTGTATCCACGCTCAATCAGCAGGTCAGGATTCGCTTTTTTAAGATCTATTTTTATTCCGTTTTGTTCAAGATATACCAGATTTCCCCATGGGTCAAACTGTCTTCTCTCTTCAATTTTTCCTGATTTGTCTGAAATTGCCATAATGGTTCCCTGGTAATCCCTGTGAAGATAATGCAGGCCTCTACTTATTGATTCATCGTTAGGATCGAAATCTTCGATATAGGCAGCCGGAGCAGAATAAGGGTCACCTGCGATATAAGTCACAATCCTTGTCCGTACAAAAAGCGGAGGAGTTTTCCCAATAAAAGAGTTTTCTATAATTTCTACTGAAGTGTTATCCGAGTAGATCTTATGTCTCATATAGTATGCGAAATTAACATTGTAATTATAATCCGAAGATGCTCTTGTCTGATGGATGTTATACCCAAATTTCGCCATTTCATTCCCGTCCTGCGTGATAGTGACCGGATTTTTAAATGCATTATAGGATATCATCTGAAGCTGATTTACTTTATAATATGCATCCCCACAGCATTTAGATTAATTTCTGTTTTTCTATATCTGTTGGTATCTGCATATTTATAATCTCCTACAGTACTGTTGTTATCAATTCTTCCAAACGAATCATAGGTCTGAGACTGGGCTCCGTTAGGATTGGTCCATGAAACCAGTCTTTGTAAGGTGTCATATTCAAAAACCTCATTCCAGCCATTGGGTATAGCCAAATTTTTCCGGCCTTTTAGCAATCCTGTATTTCCTACGAAGCTGTATTCGTTTTCCAGGATAAGTCCTGAAGTGCTGTTCTTATGTCTTATCTTTTCGATAAAATAATTATTGTCATAGGTGTTGTTGATATCCGTCCCATTTCCGAAATACGCTGAGATCACCTGCCCTTTTTCATTTACACTTCCTAATTTCCATATTGCATCCCCGTTACCGTCGTTGATGGCCACCAGTATACCGCAGGAAGCATAAACATTTTCAATAATAAAAATACTGGAAATGTTGCCGAAAATGGTTTCCTTGGTTTCTTTATTGATTCTTCCCAAAGCATCATAAGTATAATGATTTCTGAAGATTGCTGAGCCATTATTTTCTTCACGTTCTGCGACTCTGTAAAAATTATCGTACTTATAGGTATAGGAGTTGTTTACCCCGTCAGAGGTTCCTGTTTCGGAAGCAAGAAGACCCTGGGCGTTATAATTATAAGTAATCTTGATGTCTGTATTGGCTCCGGAAACTTCTTTCTTGACGGTTCTTCCATACTGATCGTATACAAACACTGTTTTCCCTTTAGGATTCTCTTCTTTCAAAAGCTGCCCTAAATTATCATAAACATAGGTATAATCACCTCCTACAGAAGGATCAGACATTTTTGTTTTCTGTCCCCATCCGTCCTGTTCTACACTGATGATATGCCCTGCATAGTTTGTAGATTTCAGACCTCCATTCGCATAGTAAGTATAATTAATTACCCCTCCGTTATCTGACATTTTAACCTTATTTCCCCACTCATCCTTAGTAATGGTTTGTGTTCGTTGTCCCTCTACCACAGTTGCGGATAACCCGTTATAAGATGTGGTAATAATTTTCCGGTCGGGAATATATTTTTGACAGGTCTTCCGTACAGGTCATATTCCGTAATCGTCCATTTGCTTGGAGAAACCGTGGAGAAGTAAGGTTCACTTACTTTGTAAGCTCTGTCTAAAACATCATATTCTGTTCTTTTTCTATCCATTTACTGTTTATAGAAAGCCCCCTTTCAAGACGTTTCCTGCCCCAGTTATCCACTAATGTCTCTTTGGTTGCTCCTGAAGCGTCAACGATTCTTGATCTGATCCCATTTATAAAATCTCCTGAAGTAATCCACTCATAGAAATACTCGGTAATATTATTATAAATGTCTTTTTCCTGCGCTTTTCTCTGCCAGGTATCATATACAAACGATACGGTCTGATTCAGGTGATTGGTCTTGGACAGTAAGGTTCCCAAATTAGATTCATAGGATAACAAAGATGAGTTTCCTAAAACATCTGTGGTTTTAATGACAAATCTTCCGGAAGGATCATACTGTGTCTTCTCTACTCTTGAAACTATGCCGGGAGCAGAAAGGGTTTTCTGGGTATTATTACCAAACTGGTCATATTCCAGATCTTCGGTAATATAATCTGTATTATTTCCTTTTTTCTGGTTTGTGTAACAAGTCCGTTGGTATAGGTAAAAAGCATTTCTTTAGAGAAAACATCTGTTCCCAAAGTCTGTGTTTCGGCTTTTTCACAGGTCTTCCTATATAATACTGAGAACCGGTTCCCGTAGGGTTGTCTTCATAGTCAATCAGGTTTATTTTTTCACCACCATTGGCTACGATTCTTGTTTTTTTAGGATTATTGTAAGCATCGTAAATGTCTACATACTGATTGGTCGTAACCCCTGTCAGGTTATCAATTTGCTGTATCTGCGACTGTAAATTGACAAAAACCTTATTAGGCAACAGCGACGTGGCATACGTGTTAATTGTTTTTGAAACAAAAGAACCTGGAGAATTAAAGTCTGGTGTTTCGCTCATATAGCTCTCTTTAACAGCTCCTCTTTTCTGCGGGTCCTGTAGAGAAACTGCCCATAAAGGCTGAGTTACAGTTCCCCATACACGGAAGATTTGGCAATTCCATTAAAGCCTATAAAGCCAAGACCCTGTAAATTCATTACAGCACCTTTATATCTGTACTCCTGTATTTTGGTTTCTCCGTTAAAGCTTTTCTCAACTTTTCTTACCAGCTTCATAGACGGAGCTATATTCAGATTGATATAAGGATATAACTCGGAAGAATCTCCGGTATAGGTTCCTGAACTGCTTCCATTATCTATTGCGGTATCATAGGTAATTTCCGTTACCAGATCATTTGTTTTGATTCTTTTCAAAGTAACATCTATACGGTTATCTTTTTTGAACGAAACATATTTGATCTTATCCCCACCAAAAAAGCATAATCTAAGTTCTGATTGGCAATATTAGGATTGTTTAAAAATATCGGAGTTCCTTTATTGATTGCTCCTCCATAGGTAAAATTATTCTGCCAGCCATCTATATAGGCTGAAAAAGTAGGCATACCATTGACATTGCTTCCCATATTATACTTCACCCCTCCTTTATCTGATGCTGTAATTATCTCCATAAGCGAGATAAGCTCCATTTGCATTGGGTCCCGCTTCCGGCACATTATGCGGAGTCAGGATATCGTGATAGAACAAATCTGCTTTTGCATCTCCGTTGATGTCTGTAAAGGTGTAGTAGGTCTGCTGAAGCATATATCCGCAAATATTACCGCCTGATGGGGCAGGATAACAGGAGTTAACCACCTGAGGTTTAAAATAATTGGTCCCTATATCCCTTACATTACCCATAAATGTCTCTCCGGAATTGATTATAAAATACCAGTTCGTAGTTGCATTTTCTATAGGAGTTACCATATCAGTTTTACCATCTCCGTTAAAATCAGCAAGATAACACGGATATTCATTTTTGATAAGACCACTGGAAAAAGTTGCTTTTTGAACAAAGGCTCCGTTTTTCATTCCATATACATAGAGCTGGCCGGGATTGATAATATATAAATCCGCTACACCATCTCCTTCAAAATCTGCTACGTAAATTCTGGAATCTGATTTTACAACATAATTATACCCCAAAGTAGCCGGTGTCTGTGCACTGGAATTGTTAGGATCCAGCTTCAGTAAAAAAACCTGAGAGATATCAATCGTTGTATTTTGTGTACAGCAATCCGGCGGAGGTCTGTTGGCATCCGTACTTTGCTTTGCAGGACCACAGTAATAGGTCTGGGAAACGGAATAAGGACGAACCACAGCCAGAATATCAGATATTCCGTCACCATCAAAATCTCCGGTGAGATAAGTCTTGGGAATTCTGGAATTGTAGGTTGTGCTTCCGTTAATCACAATACATCTTTCATTCACAGCGGTCGGAAACCTGTAAGAATTTGTAAATACCAGATCAAGTGAATTGGCATTACTGCTCGAAGTATAGTTGTTTATTTTTATAATCTCTTCGTCCGTAACAGGTGTCGTAGTGTCACCGATTATGGTAGTTATTGCATCCAGATTATAAAATTTATTATTAGGCAGCACTAATTTTGTTGAAAAAATATTTGTGAATTTTTCTACATTAATCAGGGTGCCCGCTACATTGGAACTGGAATTGGTAAGCTGGCTGGAGTTGAACCTGTAAAGCTGATCCCTGGAATTGGGATAAGTCATAAAGTCTATCGAACTGTCATTATCAAAATACCCTGAAGTATACTGCCAGTTGTTTCTGTCATAAGCCGGAGAAACGCTCGTTATTGTTTTCGAATTATTGGTAATTCCGTTATCTGTAGTGTCATATTCTAAAATAACCGGTTTAATACTTTCATTACTCCCGTTATACTCCTGAACAGCTACGAGTCTTTCGTAATTTAAAGAAGTTACATTATAGGTGAGCTGGTATTTTCTGAAAAGCTGTCCGTTGCCCGTTACCTCTACCCGGTCCAGTTTTCTGTGTGAATAAATATCCCGGGAACCAAAAATATAAGCCTGGTCTGTTCTGGCAGCATCTTTATAGTAAAACTTTATTTTATTGGGGCTGTCATTAGGGCTAATGCCGCATTATTCCCATATTCTATCGTCTGAACATAGATATAATTGTTGAAACTGTCGTAGGTAAAGCGAATCCTGTTCTGTTGAGCATCTTCGATATAATTGATTTTCCATTCAAAGCTGTTCATTCCCAAGAAGCCACTTGGTCCACCGTATTTGGCGGTTTTACCATCCGGATAGTATACCATAAAATACTCCGGTCCATTGGCTACATTACCATGTGAAACTATTTTAATATTGGAATATGTTTCCGTTTGATACTCTGCTCCGTCTGCTCCATAAGTTCCGGATTTTAAGAGCAGCCTTTGCCCGTCAAACGCAAACCTGTCCTTATCATTATAGTCTACCCCATCAATGATCCCGTCATGAAACTTTGTTGATGGTATTCTTGTAATAGATGATATACCTGCGATATTCCACCCCATCCTGCAAGACCGTTTCCGCTCTGGCTGGAGTAAGCTAAGGAAATCCCCGGTACCATATCTTTGATTCCGGGAAGATTGGCAATAGGTATTGTATAATTGGCAGCTCCTGATGAAGAAACAGACAAATCACCAGGTGTCTGACCTACAGATTGTCCGTTGAATAACCCTGATATAAAAAGCAAGGTTATTAGAAAGTAGATTCTGATTCTCATGTTGTGTGATATTGGTTATTGTTTCAAGATCTTGTAAGTAAGTTTTTCTCCACCGTTCAGATGAAAAATCACAACGTACATCCCTATCGGATGTTCTGAAAGATCCAATAAGATCTTATTCTCTCTCCTATCGAAAGGAAGCTCCCTGTACTGGGTGAAATTATAGGCAACAAATTCCACTTTTTGAATCATCTTGCCCAATTCATCGGACCAGACCAGATTTACTTTACCCTTGGTAGGATTTGGATAAATTTTAACCTGGTATTCCCCGGGAGGAAACTCTTTTCAGTGATCCGTTGCTCAGTCATTGCATTCTTAAGAGCAACACACATTGCACAATATTTCCTTACAATCTGATTTCCGCCACTTTCATATTCAAAGGTGAGCGTCTGTGACTTTATCCCTCCTATTGAAACCAATAAGAAAAGAAGTAATGATAAAAATTTTCCCATAAGTCCTGTTTAGATTATTAGTATATACAAAAATCCAGAAAACAAATCAGCTGCGAAAGGACAATACATCCTGGAATGCAAGATCATATAAGATTAATTATCTAAAAAATAACCATTATTTGTTTTTTTAGATATTTTTGATAATAAAACACTAATTCACATGAAAAATTATCAGAAAAACCTCTTTGATCTGTTATTAAAAGAATCCGGAGGAAAAAAGAATCTGGTAGATGTAATGATTGATAAGCTGGCGCTTTCTAATGACACTGCTTACAGGAGAATCAGCGGAAAGAGTCATATTACTTTAAACGAGGGAATTTCCCTGGCCTCCCATTTTGGAATATCTCTGGACCCCATCCATTCTTCCCATCAGAATAATGTTGTTTTAAACAAAACCCATGATATCTACAATATTGATGACCTGGAAACGTATTTCGAATCATCTATCCGGAATCTTCAGAAAGTAAAAAATAAACCGGATGTTGAATTTATTTATGCTGCCAAGGATATTCCTCTTTTTTATTTCATGAGATTTGAAAATCTTAGAAAATTTAAAATCTATGCATGGCTGAAACTTATGGATGTAGCTTTTTCTCACAAAGAATAAACTTTGAAAATTTTGAAATCCCTGAAAATATTACCCGGAAAGCCATTCTGTTGTCTGAAGCGTATAATGATGTCAGCTCTACTGAGATCTGGAGTAATGTTACCATTTATACCCTTCTTGAACAGATTATTTATTTTCGCCAGCTCGAACTGATTACAACTGACAGCGCTTTAAAAATTTGTAAAGAGATCGGAGAAATGCTAAACCTGATCGAAGAAAGGATAATCGGTGAACAAAAACACCTTTCAAACTATATCAAAATGACCTTCTCATCATGAATAACAGTGTTTTTATCAGATTTTCAGATCAGAAAATGCTGTTTTTACCTTACAACATCCTGAGTTACTACTACACATTGGATGAAAGGGTTTGCGGAAACTATGAAAAAGTCTTGAATTGATTCTCAAAAACTCCGAATTACTTTCTACCAATAATAAAGCCCGATATATTTTTTTCAACAAAATGTATAAAAAAATTGAAGAAATAAAGAAATTATTGCAGAATTATGATCAATGACAAGCTTACTCTCCATTGCAAAGAATACTGTTCAGAGGGGTTAAAATTAATCAAAGTTTAACCTAAAAAATACGGTAAAATCTATCCGAATTATTATTTTTGATAAAATATACACATTCAGAATGTCATTACACTTTAATCCACGAGATATTACATGGCTTGCCTTTAATGAAAGGGTTTTACAGGAAGCCATGGACGAAAAAGTTCCTTTACATTTAAGAATACGTTTCCTCGGAATCTTCTCCAACAATCTGGATGAATTCTTCAGGGTGCGTGTTGCCGGATTAAAGCGTGCCATGGATTTTAAAGAAAAAGTGATTGCCGAGTCTTTTTACCAGCCACCTTCCAAGATTCTTCAGAGGATCAATGAAGTGGTTATGAGGCAACAGCAAAACTTCGACAAAACCTGGAAAAAGATCCAGACAGAAATGGCTGACCATAAGGTTTTTATCAAGAACTCGAAAAACCTTACCGCAAAGCAGAAAGAATTTGTAAGACAATATTTCGATGAAGTGGTGGAATCTAATGTCATTCCTATCCTTCTTCATGAAAATACTCCGATGCCTTACCTCAGAGATAAGAGTCTTTATCTTGGTGTCGCTATGAGAAAAAAAAGACTGGCAATATTCCAGCAATTATGCCATCATCGAAATTCCATCCCGGTTTGTAGGAAGGTTCGTATTGCTGCCTACAGAAGATCCGGAAGAGAAAAATGTAATGCTGCTGGAAGATGTGATCACTTTTAACCTTCCGCATATTTTCTCGTATTTCGGATATGATGAGTTTGCGGCCAATGCGTTTAAAGTAACCAAAGATGCTGAGCTTGATCTGGATAATGATATTAGGACCAACTTCGCAGAAAAAATAGAAAAAGGACTTAAAAACAGAAGAAAAGGGAAACCGACACGTTTTGTTTTTGATAAAGATATGGACAAGGCTCTGCTGGAACTTCTTATCAGAAAACTGAATCTGACCAAAAAGACAGCATCATCCCGGGAGGAAAAATTCATAATTTCAAACACTTTATGGATTTTCCGGACGTCTTTGAGACCTATGAAAGACCTGTAGAAAGAACTTCATTTACCCATCAGGCTTTTGAACATGGGGAAAGAGTGACTGATGTGATCCTGAAAGAGGATGTACTTCTTACCTTCCCTTACCATAAGTACAATCCGGTGATTGACCTTCTTCGTGAAGCGGCTATGGATCCGGATGTAAAATCGATACAGATTACAGCTTACCGTCTGGCAAGCAACTCTAAAATCAGCAACGCTCTGATCTACGCAGCAAGAAATGGTAAAGAAGTGACCGTTATGCTGGAGCTTCAGGCCAGGTTTGATGAAGAATCCAATCTGGAATGGAAAGATATGCTGGAACCGGAAGGAATCACCGTTCTGATTGGAATTCCCAACAAAAAGTACATGCCAAATTGTGTGTTATCAAAAAAGATCTCACAACAAAACCATTCAATACGGATTTGTAAGCACCGGAAACTTCAACGAAAAAACAGCCCGCATCTATGGCGACCATTTGCTGATGACTTCTGACCGGGGCATCATGGCAGACATTAATAAGGTATTCAATGTGCTGAAGAAACCCAAAGATGACTTTCTCCCGGTTTTGAAAACATGTAAAAATTTATTAGTTTGCCCTCAGTTTATGCGTGAAAAGATTTTTCATCACATCGACAAGGAAATTGAAGAAGCCAAAGCAGGAAGAAAAGCCGAAATCATTGTAAAAGTAAACTCTTTAAGTGACAGACTGCTGATTGAAAAATTATATGATGCAGCCAAAGCAGGGGTTATCATAAGACTGATCGTAAGAGGAATCTATTGTGCCGTTAACCAGAAGGAATTTAAAGAGAAAATTAAGGCCATCAGTATTGTAGACGAATATCTGGAACATGCCAGAGTCATGTATTTCTACAACAAAGGAGCAGAAGATATGTATATTTCTTCCGCTGACTGGATGACAAGAAACCTTGATTACAGAATAGAAGCCGCAGCCAAGATCACAGACAAAAATCTTAAAAAGAATTGAAAGATATCCTGGACATTCAGCTCAGAGATAACGTTAAAGCAAGAATCTTAGACAAAAGGCTAAGCAATGAATATGTAAGAAATGATAAAAAGAATGCCGATCACAAATAGAAACCTATAAATATTTGAAAGCTAAAACGAATAAGAAATGAAAATAGCAGCGATAGACATAGGAAGTAATGCAGCCCGACTTCTTATCAATGAAGTAAAGATCAACAACAGAAAGCCTGAATTCATCAAACTTAACCTTCTCAGAATTCCTTTGAGACTGGGAATGGATGTATTCACTATCGGAAAAATAGGCCCGGAAAGAGAAAAAATGGTCATAGATTCTATGAAGATCTTCAGTGACCTGATGAAAATCTATAAAGTAGACCATTACAGAGCCTGTGCCACCAGTGCCATGCGTGATGCTGCCAATGGAAACGAGATCATCAGCCAGGTGAAAGAAAGTTCCGGAATCAATATTGAAATCATCTCAGGAGACGAAGAGGCAACCCTGATCTATGAAAACCATGTAGCCGAAGGTCTGGACAAGGAATTCGCTTACCTGTATATTGATGTGGGAGGAGGTTCCACAGAGCTTACTTTCTATGAAAACGGTAAAATGGTATACGAAAGATCCTTCAATATCGGAACGATCCGCCTTCTGAACAATCTGGTGACAATAGACAACTGGAAAGAAATGAAAGAGGAGATCAGAAAAAATATCAACAGCAAAAAACCAATCGTAGCCATCGGTTCCGGAGGAAATATCAACAAGGTATTCTCCATGAGCAAGACGAAAGACGGTAAACCCATGTCTTTATCTCATCTCAAAAAGGTTTATAAGGAATTCAATGAGCTTTCTGTAGAGGAAAGAATGACAAAATACAGCCTCAGAGAAGATAGGGCCGATGTTTTGGTTCATGCCCTGAATATTTTCAATAATATCATGTCATGGTCGGATATCAACCGTATCTTTGTTCCGAAAATCTCAGTAGCAGACGGTTTGATCCAGAATATCTACAGTCAGTTACAGCACAAAAAATAGCTGTATACAACAATATAATAAAACCGGTTCATCATTGAGCCGGTTTTTTTCGGGAGCAATTTCCCGCTTTCCGTCATTGCGAGCACAGCGAAGCAATCTCATCATCGCTACAAAAAGAAATAATTCACCCAGAATATCATATTTTTCAGGTTTTGGCTAAAGCCACTGGAATATTTTAAATTAAAATGACCGGGCTAAAGCCCGCCCCTATTGATATTGATATCCTGATGATATACAAAGCTAAGAGTTGTTTAATGACAAGATCTTTTATCTTTTATCTTTTATCTTTTATCTTTTATCTTTTATCTTTTATCTTTTATCTTTTATCTTTTATCTTTTATCTTTTATCTTTTTTAAAGTAATTCCCCACCCCATCCGTCATGCAACTATCAATAGCAAAACAATGGACTCAATAAAAATAATTCTTACAGGCGCTACAGGAATGGTAGGTGAAGGTGTTTTAATGGAATGCCTTGAAAATCCCAATGTTTCCGAAATACTCAGCATAAGCAGAAAACCGTCAGGAAAAGAGCATCCAAAGCTGAAAGAATATCTCGTTTCTGACTTTTTGTCAATAGATAACCATGATGAAAATCTGAAAGGCTACGATGCCTGTTTCTTCTGTGCCGGGATCAGCAGTGTAGGAATGAATGAAGATGAATATACTAAAATTACTTACGATACCACCATCCGCTTTGCAGAAGCAGTACTTTATCAAAACCCCGAAATGGTCTTCAGCTATGTATCCGGAGCAGGTACTGACAGTACAGAAAGTGGAAAGCAGATGTGGGCAAGGGTAAAAGGAAGAACAGAAAATACCCTGAAAAAAATGAACTTCAGAGGAGCTTATAATTTCAGACCCGGATTTATGAAACCTGTTGACGGCCAATTGAATGTAAAATGGTTTTTCAAACCTTTTATTTGGATTTTTCCTGTTTTTTTACCGACAAAATCATTAACTTTACACGAAGTAGGTAGAGCAATGATCAATGTCACACAAAAGGGATACCCTACAGCAACTTTAGAAATTAGAGATATTAAAAATTTAGCGATATGAGAGACATGTTAAAAAGAATTGTTCTGGTTATTTTTGTACTCTTGGTTCTGACTGCAGTTTCAGGCTTTTTCTATATGCAGAAACATCCGCTGGAAGGCAGTAAGGCAGGAAAAATTTTAAACTTTTCAGGAAAATCTTCCAGATAACTGAACGCTGTATTATTCTTTGAAATTTAATTTTATCTTTTTATCAGAAACAAACCTATTTTTTAAACATTTCTTAAAATTCCATTAAAATAGTTGCGAAACATAAAGTTCATTTTTGTATATCTAATTGAAGTACAAAAATGATCAACAACTACCTATTAAAAGGGTCTGTCATTGCCGCATTCTTTTTCCAGAGCGGACTTTCCGGACAGACGCTGATCCATTACTGGAATTTTAACAACAATACTTCCGAAACCTCTATCACCATTCCTTCTTCTACCCTTGTCAATGGTTCCGTTACAGCCATAGCAGGCGGTACAAGTATCATCGATTTTGCGAACGGTACCGGACAGAACTTTAATGTTGATAATCTGAATGCCAGAAACAGTGATCCTTCCGGAACTCACCTGAGATTCAACAATCCTATCGGAGGAGCATTACAGTTTAATATTCCGACAACGGGATATCAGAACATTGTGGTAAAGTTTTCCACCCGAAGATCCGGCCAGGGAGCAGGAACACAGACATGGTCTTACTCAACAGACGGAACTACGTTTGTACAGTATCAGACCGTGAATCCTCAGGATGCCAATCCCCAGCTGGTTACTTTAGATTTTTCAGCCGTTCCGGTGCTTCCAATAATCCAAACTTTAAACTAAAGGTTGAATTTACCGCTACCGGAGGAGGCACAGGTGGTAACAACCGTTTTGATAATTTCACAGTAGATGCAAGCCCTGCAGGAGGTGCAGATATCACTCCGCCCGTTGTTACCTATCTTCCGGCCCATAACACGAATAATGCCTCTACAGCTATAAATCCGACAATAGCTTTTAACGAAAATGTAAGACTGACAGATAATTCAGCAATCAACGATTCTAATGCACAAAGCCTTGTAGAATTCCGTCTGGGAAATGCTACAGGTACACAGGTTCCTTCACCACTGCTTTCAGCAGCAATACCATCACCATAATTCCTGCATCCGGCTTAGTGCCGGGACAGACTTATTATGTAGCACACTAAAACCCAATGTGGTTGAGGATTTCAGTGATAATGGAGTAACGTCAGTGACGTCCAGTACTTTTACCACAGCAGGTACCACCATCTCTTTAGATAAAAATTTAATTAAAGTCAATGAAAATGCAGGAAATCTTGCATTTAAAATCAATATTGCAAACCCTTCAGCTGCTACAGTCAACCTTGTTGTAAAGCCGGCTCCTTTCAGCACGGCAGATAATAATGATTTTACATTAGTGAATCAAACGATCAATATTACCCCTTCCACCAACAGTTATACCGTTAATATTCCTATTATTGACGACAGCCTGGAAGAGCAGCAGGCTGAATATTTCGTGGTAAGCCTTGAAAATCCTGCCGGAGCAACCATTTCCGGAGATAATTCCGCAACGGTTTATATTGTGGATAATGATAAACAGGCACCTGTACCTTCCCAGCAGATCCAATTGAATTATATCGGAAGTTTTGATCCGTCTGGAAACAATAACAGCTCTACTGAGATTGTTGTTCATGATCCTGCAACCCAGCGTTTATTTACGATCAGTTCACTTACAGATGTTTTTGATATTATTGATTTCAGTACACCTGCCACTCCATCTGTTGTAAAACAGTCAACATGGCTGCTTATGGAGGCATTACAAGTATTGCTGTAAAAACGGAATCATTGCTGCCGCTTCCCGAATACCAATCCGCAACAAAACGGATCTGTCGTATTCTTTGATATCAACGGGAACTTTCTGAAGCAGGTTTCTGTAGGAGCTCTTCCGGATATGGTCACCTTCACACCTGACGGTACAAAAGTAGTGACGGCCAATGAAGGAGAACCGAATGATGCCTACACTACAGATCCTGAAGGAACCATCAGTATCATCGATATTTCAGGAGGAATCGGAAATCTTACCCAGTCTGACGTGACCACTCTTAATTTCAATAATTTTGATTCTCAGGTGGTAGCATTAACGGCTACAGGATTAAGAAAGGTAAGAACCAATAATACACTTTCCCGGGATCTGGAACCGGAATATGTAACCATCAGTGCAGACAGCCAGAAAGCATGGGTAACGCTTCAGGAGAACAATGCTATTGCTGAGGTTAATCTTGCTACAAAAACAATTACAGGGATCTGGGGATTAGGTAAAAGATATGAGCCTTCCCGGTAATGGCTTCGACGCTTCAGACAATAACGGAGAAGTATTGATCGCCAACTGGCCGGTAAAGGCTTATTACGTTCCTGATGCCGTACAGAATTACAAGGTCGGGAGTACCCAATATATCGTAACGGCTAATGAAGGTGATGAAAAAGATCTTTCAGGATACAGCGAAAGAACAACTATAGGGGCAAACAGTTATATTTTAGATCCGGCAATTTTCCCTAATTCAGCAATATTAAAAGCTTCTCATAATTTAGGAAGATTCAGGGTTTCTTCTGCTACCGGAAATACGGACGGAGATACGGACTTTGAAGAGATATCAGCATTAGGAGCCCGCTCATTCTCAATTTTCAATGCAGATACCAGGCAGATTGTATATGACAGTGGGGACCAGTTTGAAAGATATATTGCAGCCAACCATCCTTTGCTGTTCAATGTTGATAATGAATCCAATGCCGTTAAAAACAGAAGCCGTGCAAAAGGACCGGAACCGGAAGGAGTGGCATTAGGAACCATTAACGGACAGACTTATGCTTTCATTACCCTGGAACGAACCGGAGGAGTAATGGTTTACAATATCACAGATCCGAACAACCCTACCTTTACAGATTACAAACATTCCCGTTCTACCTCTGCATACGGCGGAGATAACGGCCCGGAAGGTATCATTTACATTGCTCCGGAAAATACCACAACCCATAAGGGCTATGTCATTATTGCCAATGAGATCAGCGGAACATTATCAATGTATGAAGTGGCAATGCCGCCTACTTTAGGGACAGCTGAAACAAAATCAGAAACAGCAACCTTCAATATATTCCCGAATCCTGTAAACAAAGGAAATACACTTTATTTCAACAGAAAACAGGATTACGAAATGTACGATATGTCAGGAAAGCTGATCGGAAAAGAGAAAATGCTTTAACAATCAATACTACGGATCTTTCTGCGGGTGTTTACCTTGTAAAAACTTCAGAAGGGCATTTGAAGAGAGTCATTGTAAAGTAAGGTTATTTTATAATTTAATTTTTTTAGCTCAACCGATGTACTGAAAGTAATCCGGGAGACGATTGAAAATTTAACTTCGTAAAATTCAATATTTAAGATGATTTAACTTTTGATTTACAAAACTTAATTTATTTTATGTCTATATTTATCCCCACAAAACCAAATTCATAATGAAAAATATTAAAACGATAGGCATTCTTGCCTTTTTGCTGACAGGAACAGGAGTCGTATTTTCTCAATCTACCAAAGTAGAATCTATAAAAGGCGTTGCACAGACCGACGGCAATAAAAAAATAGAAGTGGAAGGCGTAGGCCATAAACTTAATTATACTCTTAACGGAGGAATGGTAGAAGTTTCAGGAGGTGATAATACCGTAACCGTTAAAGGAAGTGCTAAAAAGTTTCCGTTTCAGGAACGGGCAATAAGGTCTATATCGACAGAGTAGATAAAGTAGCCATAGAAGGAGGTGGCAATACCGTCTACTACAGGACTTCAGGAACAAAATCAGGAAAACCGGATGCTTCACTTACAGGAGTGGGAAATAAGGTAGTGAAACAATAAAATACAATAAACAAGGCTTGGATTAATGATCTGAGCCTTTATTTTTATATTTAATATTGAAAATCTCTGATCTATAAAACCTAACAGGTTTCAGAAACCTGTTAGGTTTATTTACTCTGCACATAAAACAAAAAAAAAAAGACAGACCTTAAAAAAGCCTGTCTTTACAAATATCTCAGTCGTAGTTTTTACTCTACGTTCACTACTTTTTCGATTTCCGGAGCATGCTGTTTGATTGTGTTTTCAACACCCAGCTTCAGGGTTGAAAAGTTCAGTGAGCATCCGGAACAGTTACCTAAAAGTTTTACAAAAACCTGATTATCTTTCACATCAATAAGCTCAATATCACCGCCGTCTTTATTCAAAAACGGTCTGATGCTTTCCAGAGCTTCCATTACTCTTGTTACTGTATCTTCGTGCGTTATGTTTGTTTCCATATTTTTTCAGTTCAATTCGGTTTTTTCAAATGTAATTGAAATTAATTATTTTTTTGCTTTTGGCGAGCATCCTGCCATCGTTGAGATCTTCACCGCTTCAGTAGGAGGCAGGTTTTTATTTCTTTCCACTAAGCTTTCAACCATTTTTCTTGCTGTCTCAGTATAGATTTCTGCAATTTTAGAGTCTTCCTGCAGTGCAGCCGGTCTTCCAACGTCTCCTGCTTCTCTGATGCTTTGGATCAATGGAATCTCTCCCAGTACAGGAATTCCCAGATCCTCCGCCAGATATTGTGCTCCCTGGTTTCCAAAGATATAATATTTATTGTCAGGAAGTTCTTCCGGAGTAAAATACGCCATATTTTCGATCAATCCAAGAACCGGAATGTTAATGCTTTCCATCTGGAACATAGCAATACCTTTTCTTACGTCTGCTAAAGCTACATGCTGAGGTGTGCTTACGATCACCGCTCCTGTTACAGGAACTTCCTGGATGATGGATAAGTGGATGTCACCTGTTCCCGGAGGAAGGTCGATTAATAAGAAATCAAGTTCGCCCCATGCAGCATCTCTGATCATCTGGTTCAGTGCTTTGGAAGCCATTGGCCCTCTCCACACCACTGCCTGGTTAGCTCCAGAGAAATATCCTATCGAAAGCATTTTCACACCATAATTTTCAATAGGTTTCATCAGATTTTTACCGTTTACTTCTACAGAAATCGGTTTCTGACCTTCTGTATCAAACATTGTAGGCACTGACGGTCCGTAGATATCAGCGTCTAATAATCCTACTTTAAAGCCCATTTTAGCTAACGTTACCGCCATATTTGCAGAAACAGTAGATTTCCCTACTCCTCCTTTACCGGAAGCAATAGCAATAATATTCTGAATACCCGGAATTTGTTTTCCTTTGATCTGACTTTGCTGAATTTCACTAGGTTCCGGAGAAACAATCTTAAGTTTCAGATGAATATCTTCTCCAAACTCACTGGCAAAAGCCTGCTTCATGGCAGCTTCCAGTTTTTTTTTTCATGCATTGCAGGTGAATGAGCTGTCATATCAATATAAACATCATTACCCATGATCTGAAGATTATTTACTAAATCGTCTACTTCTATTTCTTTAAGGAATTCCTGAACCTTTTCTTTCGTCAACATATAAATATAAATTGTTTACAAATTTACGGATTTTTTACCTATTTAGAATAAGTAAACACAATCATAGATAAATTCTTTTGTAAACATAGGGCTTCAGGATTTTATCCATCAGAATATTCTTATCGGAAACCGTTCCCGAAAAGATATTTTCATCCGTTTTTTTGTTGAATTTTTAAAGGTGGAAAAGAGTATGAAGAGACTTCTTAAAACGCAACTTCAGATAAAAATATAATCCATATCATGGTGTTTGTGTCGGCTTACCCAGCGTTCTTATATTAAGGATCCTTTTCAGCAGATCAAACCAGAAACCGGATCCCAGACTTATGGCAAAAGCAGTCAGGAGGAATCCTGCTATTCTTAGAAAAAGTCTCCGATCTTCCTTCTCTGAATTTTCCCAGCCCAGGAGATGATGAGATTCATTAAGCAATTGATAATATTCTTCCTTTACTTTTGTATTTAAAGGATCTTTTGAAATACTGCTGTTTCCCTGGGGATTGTTTTTCACATATTCCGATGCAGACTGTACCAGCTCCTTTCTTAATTTCTCATCATGATTCAGCTGATCAACCATTCGGAGTGTATCGGCATTGACTGCAAAAGCAATGATCAGGCCTAATACCAGTACGATGTACTGTACTCTCCTGGAATACCATGTATTGGCACGCTCCATACATTCCTCAAACCAGTGGATGACCTCCTGTTTAAAACCGGCAATATTTCCTTGTGATTTCTGGATCAGAAACTTAAGATGCAGCCGGGTATTCTCTGAAAAAGGAGCCTGTTCTATTTTTTCTTCGATTTCTGCAAGCGAGTCTGAAAATTTATGATCATTGATAAATCCTAAAAGAATGGTATAAAAATCTTCATTTTTGATGTAGCTCGGCAGCTTTTTGAATCTTCCTGCCAGAAGATGATCCAGCCAGGACCAGGTTGATACGTTATCTCCAAGAAAAAGAATGAGAGGCTGATTATAAAATTCATTGATTTTTTCCGGGTTCTTATCTTTATTAAAAAGCATTTTCTCAATGGTGCTTTTCAGCAATTCTCCCCTCATGCGTAAAAATGTTGAGATGATCTCCATTAAAGTCATGGCAAAAATACTGAGCAGAAGATACACGAAGATAAGTCCGATAGCAATTTCGATTAATTGAAGATTCATGATCGTCAGTTTTTATTAGTTTAGATCAAATGTAACGAATAAATCATTGATCCCCCAATAACACTTTTGTAGTATTCCATAGCTGCAACAAAAACCTATTTCCGGATTTGTAATCAGCAGAAAATCATTAGATTTGCCGGTATGGGCTCTCTATAAATAATTTTCATATTTATTATTGTGAAAGCTTTCACTATCACCAAAAAACAAGCTATGAAATCTACTACCTATCCATCCAAATATGTTTCTCCCAAAGGACTTTTCACAGTCGGACAAACAAAATTCAAATGGTACGATCTGGCCACTGATCCGGCAGAAATTACGCCACAGGATATTTATAATGCAAAGACCTGCATAGAAAATGCGGCAGAAAATTTTCAGGATATTGAAGATCTGGGATTTGTCATCATGCACCGATGCGGAAAAAATCACCTTCTTCTTGTATGTACCTGGCGAAGTGAAAATGAATTGTGGGAAAGTGTTTATTATGACGGTTCCGGAAATTTTGAAATATGGGACAGAAGTAAAACCCACCTCCCTACTTACTGTGTCTGGGAAATGGGCATTGTATATCATGAATCCCAGGCATGGAAAAAATATTTGGGAACCACAAAGGATGAGGACGATAAAAAAATTATCTGGCTGATATCTTTGAAGGAGAAGTATGATGTGGCTTTTAATGAGGCTGGAAGTCTGAAGAAGGAAGCTGGAGGTTATAGAGACGATGATTCTTATATAAAATTGCAACTTCCAGCTTCTGATTTTATTTTGCCCTGCTCTTTTCATCAAATCTCACATACAATCTGTATCTGACAGTATTTCCGGTTTATTAAATCGGTTTGTCCGTTTTTCAATATATTCGCTTTATAAAATCAGAACATGAAAAAAGGATTCTTGTATTTTCTTTAATGATCACCCAGATTATTTCTGCCCAAAACTATTCACAATACGTCAACCCGATGATAGGCACAGGAGGCCATGGCCATACTTTCCCTGGAGCTATAGTTCCTTTCGGAATGGTACAGCTTTCTCCGGATACCAGAATTGACGGAAGCTGGGACGGATGCAGCGGATATCACTACTCAGATTCGGTGATCTATGGTTTTTCACATACCCATCTGAACGGAACCGGAGTTTCTGACTACGGAGATATCATGCTGATGCCTGTGATGGGAAATCCGGAACTGAATCCTAAAGACTATTCTTCAAAATTTTCGCATAAAAATGAAAAGGCAGCAGCTGGATTTTACTCCGTAAAGCTGGATAAAAATAATATTGATGTACGCCTCACCAGTACCAAAAGAGTTGGCTATCACGAATATAAATTCAATAATGCAGGAAATGCCCATATTATTCTGGATCTGAATCACAGGGACAAACTGCTGAAAGGAGAAGTAAAAATCATAGATGACAAAACCATTGAAGTATTCCGCAGAAGTGAAGCCTGGGCTGCCAATCAGTATATCTATGCCAGAATTGAGTTTTCAAAACCCATGAAAATCTCTAAAAAGACGTCAACGGAAAACAGGAAAACAATCTTTTACCGGAACAAGACTGGCTCTGGCTTTCTCTGCTGACGTTAAAAAGGAGAAAAGATCAACGTCAAAGTATCGGTCTCCCCACCGGATATGAAGGTGCAGAAAAAAATATGCTGGCAGAAGCTAAATCCAATGATTTTGATGCTGTAAAAAAACAGGCCGAAGCGGATTGGGACAAAGAGCTTTCAAAGATTGAAGTAAAATCCGACGACAGAAATAAACTGTCTGTTTTCTATACAGCCCTGTACCATGTTTTTACCCAACCGAACATCAATATGGATGTGGACGGAAGATACAGAGGACGTGACAACAAGCTCTATACAGCCAATGGATTTGATTATTACACCGTATTTTCGCTTTGGGATACCTTCAGAGGAGCACATCCTTTAATGACTTTAATCGACAGAAAGAGAACGGCTGATTTTATCAATACTTTTATCAGACAATATGAGCAGGGCGGAAAGCTTCCGGTTTGGGAACTGGCTTCCAATGAAACAGAATGTATGATCGGTTACCATGCCGTTTCTGTAATTGCCGATGCCATGGCAAAGGGAAAAAGGATTTGATTATGAAAAAGCATTTCAGGCTTCCAAAAACTCTGCTATGCTGGATATCTTTGGACTGAACGCCTATAAACAGAATAACTATATCAGCATTGATGATGAGCATGAAAGTGTCTCCAAAACCGTAGAATATGCCTATGACGACTGGTGTATCGCCCAGATGGCTAAAATATTAGGCAAAAAGAAGATTACCAGTACTTCATGAAACGTTCTCAGAACTGGAAAAACCTTTATAATCCCAAAAGTGGCTTTATGCAGCCCAGAAAGAACGGTAACTGGTACGAACCTTTTGACCCGAGAGAAGTCAATAATAACTATACGGAAGGTAATTCATGGCATTATTCCTATTCTGTACAACAGGATATTCCGGGACTGATCGCAGCACATGGCGGAAAAGAAAAGTTTGAACAGTTCATTGATGCTATTTTTGCAGCACCAGATAAAACAACGGGCAGAGAGCAGGTAGATATTACCGGATTAATGGGGCAGTATGCTCAGGGAAATGAGCCAAGCCACCATATTGCTTACCTGTACAATTTCGTTGATAAGCCTGAAAAAACAGACACCAAGATCAAATATATCCTTGATAATTTCTATAAAAACACTCCGGACGGACTGATCGGAAATGAAGATTGCGGCCAGATGAGTGCCTGGTATATTTTAAGTGCCATGGGAATTTATTCGGTAACGCCGGGATTGCCTGAATGGGAAACCACTACCCCTTATTTTGATGAAATTAAAATTCATCTTGAAGACGGAACTACCAGAACAATTACTAAAAGTACGGGCAGAGATACGCTGAAAAAACTGGGATTTGAAACGATAAAGCCTGTTAAAGATTATAAATATTCACAGCTTACCGCTTCTCCGGTTATTGCTGCAGACCGTATCTTTGATTTCAACACCAAAGTTGAGATCACTCCGCTCAATCCGGGAGATAAAGTCTATTATATGACAATGGATGAAAGTGACCGTAATAAAAGAAAAACATTTACAGCTTATAAGGGGCCTTTTTCCATCAGCAAAACTACACAGGTTCATGCCTATTCCGAAAGAAACGGTGAGAAAAGTTCGGTAACTACGGCTCAATTCAACAGAAGGCCTAATTACTGGGATATCCATATTCTGTCTAAAGCGACTCCTCAATATACTGCCAATGGAAAACTTGCTCTCATTGACGGGATCAGAGGTGAGGTCAACTGGAGAAAAGGGGAATGGCACGGCTATCAGGGACAGAATTTCGAAGCGATTATTGATTTTAAATCTCCCCAACAAATTACAAAACTATCATCAGCTTACCTTCAGGACAGCAAAGCATGGATCCTGATGCCTAAGAAAGTGGAATATTATGCGTCTATGAACGGTAAAGATTTTATCCTTCTGAAAACCATTGATAACGATATTGATCCGAAAGATGAAAAGGTACAGATCAAAGATTTCTCTGCTGAAATTCTTCCGACTGAAGCTCAATATATCAAAGTAAAAGCCTACTATTTCGGAAAACTTCCGGAGTGGCACCAGGGAGCCGGAGGTGAATCTTACATTTTTATTGATGAGGTTTCTGCAAAATAAAAAAGCACAATTATATATGAAAAAACTGTCATTACTATTCTTTATACTTTTAAGTATCATAAAAGTTTCAGCCTGTAAATGTATACATGAAACATTACCCTACAATTATCAGAATGCTGACTTTGCAGGTATTATCAAAATTTTGAAAGTATATGATGAAAACACTGAGCAAAGAACCTATAAAGCAGATATTGAAATTGAAAAAGTATATAAGGGAGCAACATTCAAAACAATGTATGTAAGAGGCCTGATTAGAAATTCCTATTCGGGAGCATGCGAAATTAATATACAGCCGAATGAAAGATATCTGATCTTTTTAAATAAATACAACAACACATATTCCATTTCATCATGTACTCCGAGATCAAAACTGGAAAATAAACCAACAAAAGATGAAAAATCGTGGCTTAAAAATCTGGGCAAAGCCTTTACGTACTTAGATAATAATAAATTCCGGTTTATAGGCTTACAGTTTACCCGTTGCTATGATGAAACCCGAACCGGGTATAAATCTGACTTATCAAAGATCAGTGGATTCAAACCTAAGCAGCCTTTTGCCATCTATAAAGTAAAAATAGATGACACGTCAAAAATTCAGGAAATTACTCCTGTTACAACTTTTGGAAGTAAGGATGGTATGATCGAAAATATACTGAAAACAAATATGACAGTCTCCACACCAGCATCTTTCTGGATTCCTGATCCAAAAGAAGGTCTATTATTTCTCTCTTATCATAAAGAGAATATAAATGACCCATACAGAGATGTCATATCCTGTGATTAATATTAAAATAAACCCTTTCTCAGATATTGAGAAAGGGTTTATTTTTTATCAATTCATTCTTTCAGACCATTTCAGACCTTCAGGAAGTTCCATATCTGAAAATTCAATATGGATGACTCTTCTTCTATGTCCGTTGGTTGTCCGGTTAGAACCATGAAGGGTCAGAGGTTTCATGATCATAATGCCCCCTTTTTCCACGTTACAGATGTGTTCTGTTTCTATGGTCCAGTCAATCGTTTCAGGTCTATAGATTCCTTTGGCGTGGGATTTTGGAACTACTTTTAATGCCCCATTATTTTCATCCGTGTCATCCAGATGGATTCTGATGGTATATATATTTTCCAAAATCTGCAATGGAGGCTGCACGGCAAACTGATTCTGTTTTGTAGTCCAGGGTCCGAAACCAGGTACATTGAGCTTTTTATCAACAGAAACAGTAAGATCCTGATGATAGGCAACATACCAGTTGGAAGTCTCCGGTTTGTCAAAATAAATGCTTTTCACCACAAAATATTTTTCTCCAAAGATCTCTCTGATTACTTTTTGATCATATCATTAAAAATAAGATCCTTAATTTCCGGAATCTCTTTTAAAAACTGTCTTATTGCAAAAAGATCTTCAGACTTCCTGAAATTTTCTTTTGAGGTATCAATATTCTGAAGAACATTGCTTATTGTATCAATTTCTTCCTGAGAAAAAATATCATTAATAACAGTAAAGCCATATTCAAGAATATGGCTTTTATAGGTTTCTAAGCTTTTTACACTCATCTTTTAAATTTTTTCTATAGGTTCTGTCAACTGTCCTTCCCATTTGGAAACTGCAGAAGTTGCCAGTGTATTTCCTAATACGTTCGTCATACTTCTTCCCATATCACAGAAGTGGTCAATTGGTAAGATCAGGGCAATCCTTCCGGCGGAATTCCGAACATAGAACAGGTAGCAACAATGATTACCAGAGAAGCTCTCGGCACTCCTGCAATACCTTTTGAAGTTAACATCAGTACCAGAAGCATTGTGATCTGCTGCCCGATAGTCATTTCAATACCATAAATCTGTGCAATAAAGATAGAAGCAAATGTCATATACATCATACTTCCGTCAAGGTTGAAAGAATATCCTAACGGCAGGATGAAAGATACTACTCTGCTGTTACATCCGAATTTTTCAAGCTCTTCCACCAATTTCGGGAATACGGCTTCTGAACTGGTTGTGGAAAAAGCAATCAGTAACGGCTCTTTGATTCTTTTTAAAAGGTCAAAAAGACGGTTTCCTAAGATAAAATACCCTACCAGTAAAAGAACCAGCCAAAGCACACCCAGTGCAAAGAAGAAATCTCTTAAATAGATAGCATATACCTTAAATATTTCAAAACCATTGGTAGCCACTACAGCTGCAATCGCTCCCAATACTCCAAATGGAGCAAACCACATGATATAACCTACCATTTTAAGGATACCATGAGCAATAATATCAAAAAGTTTAACAACAGGCTTGGAATATTCTTCTCCCAAATTAGCCAGAGCCACTCCAAACATAATGGCAAATACCACAATCTGCAATACTTCATTGGTAGCAAAGGCCTCAAATAAACTTTTAGGAATCATATGCTTTACGAAATCTTCCATAGAAAAGCTTTTGCTGCTTTTCAAAAGATCTTCCGCAGAAGCTACATCCTGGATAGGCAGCTTGGTCACATGTCCCGGCTCAAGCCAGTTCACAAGAATCAATCCTATGAAAAGGGAAATCAGAGAGGCTGAAATAAACCAAAGCATTGCTTTTGTTCCTACCCTTCCGATCATTTTAATATCACTCATTTTAGCAATTCCCACCACCAGTGTAGTAAAAACCAAAGGCGCAATGATCATCTGTACCAGCCTGATAAAAACGGTTCCGAGTAGTTTGATATTCTTGGAAAAAGGTTCTGCACTTTCCGGATACTTCACATGTACAATTCCTCCTATTCCTACTCCAAGGATAAGCGCAATGATAATTGCTATAAAAAGTTTATTCTGTCCTTTCATATATATAGTTCAATTTGCGCAAATATAATGGTTTTTGAATTGGCAGAAGATTTTCTTCAAAACGGATTAATTTTACATTAAGTTTTTAATCTCTAAAAATTAAAACCTTGGTTTATAAAATCTTGTAAAAAATTTAAGAAAGATTTATTGACTTTTTATTCTTTTGGTACAAATTTTATTATTACATTTGATTGTATAACAACATTAAAATAAATATACAATATGAAAAAACTATCGCAATGGCTGCATTAGCTGTAGCTGTATCTTTCGGAGCAGTTTCTTGTAAAAAGAAAGTTTCTGATGCCGATCTTCAGACTCAGGCTACCACTGTAGTAACTTCTAATCCCAATGCTTCTGTTGAAGTAAAAGAAGGTGTAGCACACTTAAGCGGAACTTTCGCAGACCAGCAGTCTAAGGATGCAATGATTGCCCAGTTAAAAGCAATCAACGGAGTAAAAGACGTAATGGATATGTCTACTATAGCAGCAGCACCTGCGCCCTGCACCGGTTGAAACAACTTCTGCTGTAGACCCTGCAGTTCAGAAAAAGTTCAGGATGCTGTAAAAGATTTCCCATCTGTAAAAGTGGAAGTAGTAAACGGACAGCTTACTCTTACAGGAAATGTTTCTGGCCAGCAGGCGAGAAAGATCAAAGAATCTGTAGATGCTTTGAAAATCGGAAAGTATAACAACAACCTAATTGTAAAATAATTTAAGATGAGCGAATTACAAGATAAATATTCAAGTGTAGTTTCAGCAGCACAGTCTGCAGGAATTTCAAACCTTCAGGTTCAGGAGCAGGACGGGATTCTTTATGTTTCCGGAAGTGCTTCCAATACTGCAGCGAAAGATGCTGTATGGAATGCTTTAGGAGCTATTGATTCTACCTATTCTGCTTCAGATATTAATATTGACGTACAGGTTGCAGGTCTTGCTTCAGGAGCTTCTTTAACTGTAGCAACCGATGAGTCTAACCTGAACATCAGACAGGAGCCTTCTACTGAAGCTGCTGTTGTAGGTAAAGCTGCAAAAGGTTCTTCTGTCACTTTAATTGAACAGACTTCTGATGACTGGTGGAAGTAAAAACTGCTGACGGCCAGGAAGGTTATGCTTATTCAAGATATTTAAGAGCATAATTTTTATAAATAATAATAAATTTTCACAAATTTATCATAGAAGCATCCCTAAAAGGGATGTTTTTTTATTTTTACACCTTTGAAAAACTCAATGAAGAAAATCTTACTGCTGTGGGTGCTGATAGGCAATATTTTTATTCTACATGCTCAAAAACTGTATATCAACGGAAAAGTATCCGATTCAGAAAAAAACCTATAGAAAATATTACCGTATATCTGCTGAAGGCAAAGGATTCATCTATTGTCAATTATACGGCAACCAATAAGGAAGGAAAGTTCTCATTGAAAATAGACGAACAGGAAGCGCCGTCTATCCTGAAAATTGATAATGAAAAATTGTCTTATTCCAGGACTTTTGAAAAAATTGACAAGCCGTTATTACTGGGAGATATAGAACCTGAGCCAAAAAAATAATCAATATTGATGAGGTAAAAATTTCCGTTTCACCGGTAAAAATAAAAATGATACTGTAGAATTCAACGCATCTTCTCTTAAAGTACGGCCTGACAGCAATATAAAAGAGCTTCTGAAACAGATTCCCGGAGTTGACATCAGCAATGATGATAAAATTACAGTAAATGGGAAGACCGTGGACCAGATTACAGTAAATGGGAAAGCTTTTTTGATAAAGACGGTAAAATCGCCCTTCAGAATCTTCCGGCAGATATTATTAAAAATATTCAGTTTACCACGACCAAAACAAAGGAGGAAGAACTTAGTAAAAAACCTGCAAGATCACAGAATACTACGATCAATTTCAATATTGATGAAAAGAAAAATAAAGGCTTTTTGGGAAGGCAATGGCTGGATACGGTTCTGATAAGAGATATGAGGGAAATATACAGGCCAACTATTTTAAAGCAGATACCAATCTCAGCCTGATAGCTTCTTCCAACAATATCAATTCAAGAAGTGTTTCTGCCGATGAGGTTTTTGATACTATGGGAAGCAGAGGGGCGGTTCACAAAGCAGTGGGGGCGGTATTCAAAGATTTTCAAGTGTTGGAATCAATTATAATGATAAATTTTCATCGGATGCAAGTCTGGATAACCTCAGTCTAAGGTATTCAGAATCTAACAGGGAAACCCGTTCCAAAGCTTCTCGAAGTACACTTCTTCCGGGTGACTCCACACTGAAAACCGATTCTGAAAATAGCGGTGAAAATGAATCTAAAGACTATAATTTTAATAATTCAACGGTCATTAAACCGGATTCCAAGACTAATATTTACCTCTCGCCTTCTTTTTCAAGGTCTGAAAGTTCCAGTTCCGGCAGATCTACATCTTCCACCTCAAAGGATGGTAAGCTTCTGAATGAAAGTAATTCTTTGAACAGTATGAATGGAGAAAGCAATGCTTTCAGTCCTAATATCTATTTTTCAAGGAACCTTAAAAAGAAAGGGCGTACCATCTCTGCTACGATTAACAGTACTGTTTCCGAATCCAAAACCAATACTGTTAACCAGTCACAGAATACGTTTTACCGGGAATCCGGAATCACTACAGATAACCGGGATCAGCTGCAGAAGAACCGGAACCAGGTCAATAATTACACGTTCCGGGCAGGATATACCGAACCGATCTCAGATTCTGCAATGGTAAGTTTTGAGGTCAGCTACAGTTCAAAACTGTCTCGGGATTTCAGAGATATCAGCGATTTTGATGCTGCTACCGGAAATTACTCCAATTATAATATTGCACTCTCAAACAGCATGCAGCAGAATATCAGTCAGATCACCCCTGAAATATCTTTTTCTATTTTTAAAAAGAAATTCAATGCCTGGAGTACTGCCAATCTTGAGATTTCGGATATGAAGGTAAACTCGGTCTTCAAAGGTCAGCAGTATGAGCTTCAGAAAAACTTTGTACTTCCAAGCTATTCAGTGAATTTTCAATATGCTTTTTCTGAACGTAAAAGGCTAACGTTTGCCAATTCTTCAAGCTTTGGTATTCCCGGGGCGGAAAGGTTAATTCCTTATAAAGACGAATCTGATCCCCTGATCACCTATACCGGAAATCCTGATCTTAAAAACTCATGGATGAACAGCAGCACTATTTCTTTCAACAACTATAATATTGTGTCTAACTTCAATTATTTCCTAAATGTAGGTTTTATCTACAGGAATAATGATGTCATCAATTACACCAGATATGATGATGCCGGAAAGCAGATCGTAACCTATGATAATATAAGCGGAAATAAGAGTCTGAACGTCAATGCTTTTTCAATAAAACCTTCAAATGGGAGGATAAAAAACTATCCATCAGCCCAAGGTTCGGGATGACTTATAATTTTAATAACAGTTCTGTGAACGGACAGCTGATCAAAAGCAGAACTTACAGTTTAACGCCTGCATTAAATTTAAGTTTCGAAATTAAAGATAAATTTACGATAAAGCCGTCGTACAGACTCGGATATAATTTCTCCAAATATTCCAATTCGGATATCAACAACATCAATACGGCCAATCAGTCTTTAAAGCTGGAGCTTACCAATTATCTGCTCCAGAGCAGTCTGGTTTTCGGAAATGATTTCGAATACAATACCAATTCGAATATTGCCCCGGGGTTCAAAAAGGATTTTTATTTCTGGAATACCAGTCTGGGCTACTCCTTCTACAAAAAGCAGCTTACAGCAAAAGTGAAGATCTATGATGTGCTGAATCAGAATCAAAGTGTAAGAAGAAATATCACCAATACTTATTTTGAAGATCGTGAAGAGCTGATCCTGAAACGGTATATCATGTTTTCATTAAGCCTGAAACTCAATAAATTCAATGGTAAAAAGATGAAAAGGAAATAGTCTTTTATTTTGAGAGCACTTTCTTTATGGTTTTTGCAGTCAATTCTGAAAAACGCAGCTGATTCTGTTTTTAAAATAAGATTTCTCTGATAAAATGCTGCAGCAGCATTTTTATGATTAAATTAGCTACAAATTTTTTTATGAAAATCCATATTTCAGTTTTATTGATTCTTTGTTTCATTCTTGGGAAATCCCAAAAACGGAACAGAAAGATAATTTCGTTAAAGACCATTTCACCAAGAAAGAATTTTATATTCCGATGCGTGACGGAGTGAAGCTTTTCACTGCCGTTTATATCCCGAAAGATATTTCTAATAAGAACAAATATCCTTTCCTGATGCAGAGAACCTGCTACAGCATTGCTCCCTATGGAGAAAATGAATACAAAACAAAGGTTGGTCCCAATACATATCTTATGAAGGACAAATATATCTTCGTCTATCAGGATGTACGCGGAAGATATATGAGTGAAGGCACTTTTACCAATATGACCCCGCAGGTGGAACGCAAAACCAAAAAGATGTTGACGAAAGCACAGATACCTACGATACGATTGAATGGCTTTTGAAAAATGTAAAAGACAATAATGGAAAAATCGGACAATTCGGAACTTCTTATCCCGGATTTTATACTGCTGTAGGAACACTGGCACAGCATCCGGCCCTGGTTGCCTCTTCTCCACAGGCTCCGATCTCTGATTTCTGGAATGATGACTTCCTTCACAACGGAAGATTTATGCTGGGATACTTCAGGACTTTTCCTGTTTTTGGAGTTCAGAAAACCAAACCGGAAAATAAAGCATGGTATATGGATTCGTTCATCAAACAAACTTCTGAAGACGGTTTAAAATTCTACAGAGAGATGGGTACCCTGAAAGACGGCTATGAAAAATATTACAAGAACAATTTCTTCATGACAGAAATTATGAATCATACCAACTATGATGAATTCTGGCAAAAAAGAAATTTACTGCCTCATCTTAAAAACATCAACCACGCTGTAATGACTGTTGGCGGATGGTTTGATGCAGAAGATCTTTCCGGACCTCTGAATATTTATAAAACAATTGAAAAGACAAGCCCTAAAGCAAAAAATACTATTGTAATGGGACCTTTCTCTCATGGCGGATGGTCTCAGGAGCAAGGGAAACATTTCCACAGTGAAACCTATTTCGGTGACAGCATTGCTACCTATTACCAGAAAAATATTGAAACGAAATTTTTCAATCATTATCTGAAAGGAAATACCAAACAAGATGCCGGGCTTCCTGAGGCATTGATGTATGACACAGGAGCCAAAGAATGGAAAGAATTCGCTTCTTATCCACCAAAAATGCACAGAAAGTTAATTTCTACCTGTCTGATAAAACATTGAAAAATACTTCCGGACAAGGATATTCTGAATACTACAGTGATCCTAACAACCCGGTTCTAAGTTCTGATCATTTAAAGGATTTCAATGGTTTTACCCCTAAGAATTATATGTCGGAAGACCAGAGATTTGCAGAAGGAAGACCTGATGTTTTGACTTTCACCACTGATGTTTTAACGGATGACATTACTTTTGCCGGAGAGATCATGGCTAAACTGAATATTGCCTCTTCTTCTACCGATGCTGATTTTGCTGTAAAGCTGATCGACGTATATCCTGAAGATTTTAAACCTGCAGAAAAGAAAGACGGTGTGATCTACGGAAATTATCATCAGATGGTAAGAAGCGAGATTATGCCTGCAAGATTCAGAAATACAAGAGAGAAAGGAGAAGCCCTGGTTCCCGGTCAGAAAACAGCGGTCAACTTCAGACTGCAGGATGTAGTTCATACTTTCAAGAAAGGACATAAGATCCAGATCCAGATCAGCAGTACATGGTTCCCGCTTTTTGCCGTGAATCCTCAAAAATTTATGGATAATCCGAATTTTGCATCGAAGGAAGATTATACAAAAGCATTGATCAAAGTATATGATGACAGTTCCATTGAAGCTGAAATTCTGAAATAAAGTAAAACGCTGTTCATCTGAACAGCGTTTTTAGTTTTTGGCTAAAGCCAGAGGAATTTAATTTATATTTTGAAGTGGGCTAAAGCCCACTCCTATTCATAAAGCTCAGTTTAGTCACTCTAATATATAATTGTTTTTATTCTTCAATGGTCCTGAACGTAAGGTTTACTCTTGGTGTTTTCACTTTTGTGGTAGGGGGCAATCTGTGAAGCCAGTTGTCCTGGGTTGTTCCCTTCATGATCAGCAAGCTTCCGTTTTCAAGGAATATTTCTACTTTTTCTTTTGTTTTCTTATGTTTAAACAGGAACTTTCTTTCGGCTCCAAAAGTCAGAGATGCAATGGCACCGTGTTTTTTCAGATCGGTTTCGCCATCGCTGTGGTAAGCCATTCCTTCGCTTCCGTCATGGTATAAATTAAGAAGGCATGAGTTATAGGTTTCGCCTGAGACTTCTTCACATTTCTTTTTCAGTTCCAACAATTCAGGAGTCCAGAATTTTGCAAGTTTTGTTCTCTTTGAATAGGTATACTCAAAAGGTTTTTCTCCAAACCAGGCTACTTTTCTTTTGGTCAGGATCAGTTTTCCAAAAATCATTGCTTCATCATTTTCCCAAGGAACCTGATTGAGTAAATAATCATAATAAAAACCGGATTTGTCTGTTGAAAAAATTTTTCCATAGTAATGAACGGTTCCGTCGTGTGGAAGAATGTTTAAGGGATAATCTGATGTATCATCGAACAGGCTTAGCATAATAAGTGAAATTTTTGGTGTTAAATTGATTTAAATAGAATCGTATAGTAATGATTTACAGTGTACTGAGATATATCATAACAAGTACAATCACTACAGCAAGCAATAGCAGCTTCAGTACCCTATATATTTTTTCATCTCTCTTTATTTTAACAATCCCGGCATCTAGTTTTTTCTTTTCAGATTTTTTTTTTTCAGTCTCTTTTTTCTTTTCCTTTATTGCGTTTTCATACCCTTCAGCTGAATATTTCAAAATCATCTCCTCAGTCAAAGGAAATTTAATAACCTGATTTTTAAAAGTATATTCTATGTATTCAATCTCTCCTGATGTCTTCCATCTTTTGCGAACCAATGGAAATTTATCTTTATAAATATACTCGTATTGCATCCGTCCTTCCTTTGCTTCAGAAGGCAAAATGTTTTCACTTATTTCACGTGTTGAAAAGTAATATATCCACTTATTGATCCTTTTCCCCAGTGCATAATTTCCTACAATTCGCAAATCACCGTTATTATACCAGTATTTATATTCACCATCTTCCACATCATTGATGTAAAATACTTCAGCCATTTTGTTGTCATCAGGATAAATAAAGGTGATAAAACCGTTTTTGAAATGCTTTTTGAGCAGACTATCCGGGTTATTTTCTAAATAGTTCCGTTTACGGTATGCACTCCAGGTATTGTAGTAATGGCTGAACTGCCAGGGATACAAAATTTTACAGATACGGTCCATATCCATTTCTATTTCTGATTTCTCTTCCGGAAAAAACTCAATAATGGCAAACAGAGGTTCTATTTTCAGGTTTCTGTAAGCAATAAGTTTATGATGCCCGTCCAGAATATAGTCGTGGAAATAATCTTTCTCTCCATATTTTCCTTTCAGAATAACAGCAAAGGGTCTGGCTCCGGATAAGATAATATTTGTATAATGTTTTACAAGATCCGGGTCAATTTCTTTTCAGATTTCCAGGCAATAAAAGGGTATTCGTATATATTGAAATGACATGTATCTGCGTAAACGGTATAAGGTTCATAACTGTAGATGAGGTTTTGTGATAATTTCTCATCATACTTCCTGATCTCTTCCTCCACTTCCTTTTGATCCAGTCTTTCTTCTCCAAATACGGCTGTATTGCTATAAATACTCCATGCTTTATCTTCAGAAAAACTTAGTTTATAATTTCCCTTCTGCATTAAACCCAACAGGGGCTGTAAAGCCTGAAACAGATCTTCTGTTCTATCAGTATAATCTACATTAAAATCAACGCCTTCAAGAGCCTTATTAATACGGTTATAATTGTCTTCCTTTATGGAAAAAAGCGCCATATTTTCATCTCCCGGATCATCACAATCATCCCATAAAAAAGAGCTGGCTCCTTTCCTATTGTCAGACATACTATATCGGTTGAAATCATATTCAAGAGCGATTAATCCCTTGCCATCTGTAATTTTAAAATTCATGGATCTGTTAAAAGGCACTTCCTCAGATACAATACCTTTAATCAAAGATAAGATAAAACATAAATTTCCTAAAGGTTTTTATCAATAAATAAAACAGGATAGAAATAATAGGTATATAAAAATAAGCTCTATGAATAGATCTGTGAACCTTCCCATCCTACAATCAGCTGTTTTCTTTCATTTCCCCAGCGGTAACCTCCAAGGTGTCCTGTAGACTGAATGACACGATGACAGGGAATGAGAAATGCAACCGGATTACTTCCTATAGCTGTACCAACGGCTCTGGACGCTTTCGGATTTCCGATTTTCTCTGCAAGACTGCGATAAGTAGACAATTTCCCCATGGGAATCGTTAATAAGCTTTCCCAGACCTTTAACTGAAAATCAGTTCCTTTTAAATGAAGTTTGATCGTATTGAGCTTCGTCCAGTCTTTATCGAATATAGACAGTGCATTTTTTTGAAGAGCATCCTGTTTTTCAAAAAAAGCATTAGGGAACTTATGTTTCAGATCCCCTAATGCTGTATTTTTATCATTTTCAAAAGCCATATAGCAAATTCCTTTTTCTGTAGAAGCTACCAGGATATTTCCAAACGGACTTTCTGAAAAACTATAATTAATGGCAAGGCTTTTTCCACCGTTTTTATATTCTGCCGGAGACATTCCTTCTATTTTATTTTTACAAACAGATCATGAAGTCTGCTTGTACTGGAAAGTCCAGTTTCATATGCGGTATCGAATAAACTTGCTTTTCTTCCTTCAATAAATTTTTAGCATGTTCAAGGCTGATGAACTGTAAAAATTTCTTCGGACTTGTTCCTGCCCAATCCGTAAAGATTTTCTGAAAATGAGCCGGACTCAGGTGAATATTTTCCGCCACTTCCTCCAAACTTGGCTGAAGCCTGAAATTGCTCTGGATATATTCTATCGCTTTGGCAATTCTGTTATAATCTATTTGATTTTGTGTGGACATTTTGTATTGTTTTTACCTCACAAATTTCCAAAGAATATACGGTAGAAAAAATCCGATTCTTGCGGAATATTAGTTATTGTTGTTATAAATATCGTTATAAGCAAGCATTTTATAATATAACTTAGCTGCAAGGAAAGCGGTAGGCTTAGCCATTGGAGAATCCATTAATTCTACAATATCGAATGCCACTACGTTACATTTTTCGAATACTTTTCTTAATAATTCCAATGTAGGATACCATTGTAATCCACCTGGTTCTGGAGTTCCTGTAGAAGGTGCAATAGAAGGATCAAAAGCATCAAGGTCTATCGTAATATATACGTTTCCTGAAACTTTATCCAGAACATCATTCACCCAGTTCTCATTGTGAGCAATTTCGTGAGCAAAAATACTCTTCCCTCCGGCAGATATTGAGCTTCTTCAGCATCCATAGAACGGATTCCCACCTGAACCAGGTTGTGTTTCTGATTGGCTTCAAACACCGCACAGGCATGGTTAGAAGTGGACCCGTGGAACTCAGGACGTAAATCTGTGTGGGCATCTAACTGAAGAACGGTAAGGTTGTCAAATTTCTCCCCTACAGCACGGATAGAACCGATAGAAACAGAGTGCTCCCCTCCAAACAAAGTAAATACTTTACCTTCATTCTTCAAAAGCTCTTTTGTTTTCTGGTAAACAGCTTCCGTCATTGCTTCAGGAGTAGAATTTTCAGAAACCTCTCCTGCTAAATATACTCCCTGAAGATAAGGCTCAGTTTGTGTTTCAATATCGTAAAGCTCCATGTTTTCAGAAGCATCTAGGAATAATTCAGGGCCTTTATCAGCTCCTTTACCCCATGTTGAAGTTCCGTCATAAGGAACCGTTACCAACATTACTTTCGAATTCTCTAATGTTGCATTTTCCTCGGGAATTCCTGCGTATGTTTTCATACTTTATTTTTAAATTAAATGATTGAAATATTCAGGACAAAGATACTAAGAATTTCCTCCCTTTAAAAAGGTCTATTATTCTTTTGTAATTGTTTTATTATATACCGTATTGTCTTTAAATTGTATCTGTAGAATATAATTACCCTTGGAAAGATCGTTCAAATCAATTTTATCATTTTCAAATTTAAGTTTTCTCAATTTTCTTCCTGAAAAATCGACTAGATTTATATTTTTAATTTTATTTTTTGAACCAATTACTATAAAATCTTTCGTGGGATTAGGATAAATCTGTATATCATTTTTATCCTCTTGTACTTCTGAAATACCCAAAGTGAAACCGAGCCTAAAAGGTATTTCATAGCAGCCACTAAACTGTTCGGACTGATAGTTATACCCTACTACACGATAAAAATAATTTGTACCATCTTCCAAAGGTGTGGTTATTTGATATTCATTAACATATCCAACATCCTGATTATCTAAAATAAGAACTTTCCCTCCTCCTGCTGTATATTTTCCTAAGGTCAATCGATATCCCCTACTGGACTAACCGTATTTATCGGTCCCCATTTTATTGTTGGTGTATATGAGTTTACCGGCCCCTGTGGTGAATGAAAAACAAGTGGTAAACAAGGTTCTTGAGTTTTAAAATTTTGTGTATCACAACCAATAGATTCACCATACGCATTATATGCTTTAACAGTGAAATTATATGCAGTATTAAAAAAACGGAGCAGATGGTTTAAATGAAGTAACATTCCCAACATCAACATTGTCTAAAATATCATTAGTTTGTGGTGTTGTACCTGCAGTTATTCTATAACCTGTAGCATCTGGAACAGGGCTCCAACCAAATTGACTGATAGCTGAAGCGCCCGGAGTGTTAGGAGTTAAATAATATGGGCATCCTAATTTATGAGTTGTAAAATCAGAAGTTATTTTACACGAAGCATTTCCAAAGGAGTTGTATGGAGTGATTGTTACAAAATACTGGGTAGAATGATGTAAACTGGATATAAAATGATGGGTAGAGTTTCCGATATCTAAATTATTTATGACATCAGTTCCTCCCGGAGTGGTTCCTAAGCTAATATAATATCCCGTTGCACCTTTTGCTGGGTACCATTGGATATCTGTTTTAAATGGTTCTTCGGGAATAGTAAAATATACTTGTGTGTTTAAGCATGATGGAATTTCTGTAGGGGTCTGTTCAAGTTTAACATCATCAATACCAACTGTCTGATATGAATATGCCGGATTATTTGCTACCATAGTATTTTTTACCATTACTCTAAATTTAAATTCAGATCCTGTAGGAATAGTGCCTGCCGGTATTGTTCCTGAAACTAAAGTACAGGGTATGGCTACTCCTGCTACTGGTACTAAAAATGTTATAGGACTTCCCAAATCAATCCAGGTAGTTCCTCCATCTAGAGAATAACTAGTAGTAATAATCCCACCTGAACTATAATTGGTCATTGATTCAACAAAATATTTAAATGAATATTTTAACTCAGTACCATTAGAATGATTTGTTGTATATATTAACCTAGCAGTCTCATTTCCAAATGTATCAATAAAACTTTTATAAGCCTTTGTCCCATTACAGGATGTGGAACCAATTCTTATAGGGCTCCATCCATATACTGATCCACTATACCTTTCAAAATCTTCATATATTGTAATCTGAGCATTTGTAAATGCACAAAGCATTAATACAATAGATAAAAAAATTTTTCATAATTTATTAGTTTTATTTTTTGTAAATAACAAAGTTAATTTTTTTTTGATAAAAGAAACTCATACTACAGGTAAATAATCAAATCCTTTTATTAGTCATTTATCTCTAATGTTAAATCCTTTAATTTTTTAAATCTTTCGATGTTTAAATTTTAAAAGTTATTTTTGTAAAAACTTTAAATATGTCTTTAAAAGCTGTTCTTTTCGATATGGATGGGGTGATTGTAGACACAGAACCATTGCATAGAAAAGCTTATTTCAAAACGTTCGATGAATTGGAAATTGCAGTTTCCGAAGATCTGTATACCTCTTTTACAGGAGCTTCTACCAAAAGGGTTTGTGAAACACTGATCAGTCAGTTTGATCTGAACCAAACCCATGAGGCCATTGCAGGTATCAAAAGGTCTCATTTCAAAGATTACTTTTACAATGATGATGAGTTTGATCTGATTCCCGGAGTAAGAAAGCTGATTGAGCATTATCATGAAAACGGCATCAAGCTTATACTGGCTTCTTCAGCTACGATGACTACGATCAATATGGTTTTTGAGAAATTCGGGCTTGAGAAATATTTCAGCGGAAAGATCAGCGGAGCAGATTTAAAGGAATCAAAACCTCATCCTGAAGTTTTCTTATTGGCAGCAGATATGGCTGGTGAATCTTTAGAAGACTGCATGGTCATTGAAGATTCCACCAATGGAATTCTCGCAGCTCACAGGGCAAAAATCTTTTGTGCCGCTTACCGAAGCCCACATTCGAAAAATCAGGATTACACTTTGGCGGACACTGTGGTTTCTGATTATGAAGACCTAGAACTGGATAAAATTTCAAAATATTTTTAAATATAAAAAGCTCTCAGAAAAACCTGAGAGCTTTTGTTTCGAGTATTTTGTCATCTGAACGAAGTGAAGATTCTTAACTTGGCTTAACTCTTAATCAAAAACTTAATGGTTAAATTTTAAAACATTAAGATTCATTCAGTGATTAAGATTATTAAGATGAGATTGCTTCGTCACCTTCGTTCCTCGCAATGACAGATTAAAGTCTTATTTATAACCAAGAAGTTTCAATATATCTTCCGGTTCCTGTTTCTCACGGAAAATCTCATACTGCAATTCTCCATTTTCATCCTTCTGAATCAGGACGTGTCTTGGCTGAGGCATCAGACAGTGATGAACTCCCCGTAACCTCCGATCGTTTCCTGGTAAGCCCCTGTATGGAAGAATCCGATATACAAAGGTTTCGTATCACTGAAAACCGGTAAATAGATGGCGTTGGTATGCTGTTCAGAGTTATAATAGTCATCTGAATCACAAGTTAATCCGCCCAGGAATACCCTTTCATAAGTATCTTCCCAACGGTTAAGCGGAAGCATGATAAAGTGTCTTGAAATCGCCCATGTATCAGGAAGGGTTGTCATGAAAGAAGAGTCGATCATGTTCCATTTTTCTCTGTCATTCTGACGTTTCTGGGAAATGATTTTGTAAAGGTTGGCTCCACTTTCTCCAACGGTAAAGCTTCCGAATTCAGTATAGATATTAGGTTCTTCTACTCCTTCTTCTTCGCAGAACTTCTTGATCTGGGAAACGATTTCTTCCACCATATACTGATAGTCATAATCAAAGTTCAGAGACGTTTTGATTGGGAAACCACCACCGATATTCAGTGAATCTACTTCCGGAGCAATTTTCTTCAGACGGGCGTATACACGAAGACATTTGTACAATTCGTTCCAGTAGTATGAGGTATCCTTGATTCCCGTATTGATGAAGAAGTGAAGCATTTTCAGTCTTGCATTCGGATGTTCAGCAATTTTCTGGCTGTAATAAGGAATAATATCTTTATATCCGATTCCAAGTCTTGAGGTGTAGAATTCGAATTTCGGTTCTTCCTCTGAAGCGATTCTGATTCCGATATTGAATGTTGAATCAATACTTTCTGTAAGTTTATCCAACTCACGGTAGTTATCCAGAATCGGCGTAATATTTTCAAAACCATTGTTGATCATGTCTGAAATCTTTGCCAGATAATCATCCGTTTTGAATCCGTTACAGATCACTTCAATGTTTTTGTCTACTTTCTCTTTTTCATAAAGAGATTTTACAATGTCCATATCATAAGCCGAAGACGTTTCTATTGAAATATCATTCTTTAAAGCTTCTTCCAACACGAAATTGAAATGACTGGATTTTGTGCAATAGCAGTAGGTATAATTCTTTTTATATTCGGTTTTCTCAAAAGCTTCTTTAAACCAGCTTTTCGCTTTCTGAATATTTTGAGAAATTCTCGGCAGGTAGCTAATCTTTAGCGGGGTGCCAAATTGTTCAACAACATCCATTAAAGGAACATCGTGAAACAACAAATTGTTCTCAGAAACATTAAACTCCTCTGTAGGAAAATATAATGTCTGATCAATAAGTTCCGAGTACTTTATTTTCATTTCTAAACAAGTGAATTAAGAAATGCAAAATTGCTAAAAAAGTTTGATTTTTAGGTGTTAAAATTATTATAATTTTAAATAAAGACCCAATATTATATCCTGGAAAAATTTATCTCTGATAATCAATAGGTAAACTTCTGAATATACGCACTTCTTTTGGTGTCTGAAATTCCCAATACCTGCTGAATATAGACTTCTGTAGACCCATACTTTTTATTGATCTCCTCAAAAGCGGCATCAAGGTATCTTTTTCTACCCAGCTCAGTTTTTCCAGTACCTGTAAATCCATTTTAGGATAGAGAAAATGTAAGGTATTGGCAAGACGAAGTCTCTTCTGAACGAGGTCTTTTCTGTAATTATTGGATAAAAGATATTCGTTGTAAATAGTCTCTTTATCAAATTTCAGAATGGTAAGAATTAATGCGGTGGTAATTCCGGTTCTGTCTTTTCCTGCCGTACAATGGTAAAGAATCGGGTCTTTGGATTCCAGAATTTCTGTAATAATCTTTTTATCGTTTCCGGGTTTTCTGTCACATACTCACGGTAGAAATCAATCATTCTTTTATCTGCATCGGAAGCGTTTACTTTACCTTTAAGAACAAGTTTCCTGGCCTGAGCCAATTGATCTCCTTCATCTTCAAATGCTGAATATTTTTTGTAAACTGTTTCTAGAGGTATCTGATCTGGTTTTTCAGCAATTTCTTTTGAGTTTCTGAGATCGATGATTTCCTTTATTCCCAGCTTTTCAAGATCACTGAAAGATTTCTTTTTCAGCTGGTGAAGATGGGCACTTCTGTATAGCTTACCTGCTTTTAAAGTTCTACCTTCTGTATTTTTAATATTTCCTACTGTCCGGAAATTAGCTACTTTTTTGATACCGATTACTTTTTCAGTTTCATTTCTTCCATATTCCGGGTTTTCAAAATGCTGTGTTTTGCATGAGAAAATGCAGAATAGTGAAAGGGTGACGGCGGGTATTTTGATTAGTTTATTCAATAAGTTTTATTTTTTGTAGTCATAAAATCCATAAATAAAGCGATTTTAATCAGCATAAGTGATTTGGAGCTTTATTATAATGGGATGAAATTGTTTAACCACCCCGTCAAAAATTCTTTGAATTTTCGCCACCCCTCCAGAGGAGGGGAATATTGCCAGTGTTAATTGTTTTGGCTAAAGCCTGTTTCTATTGGATGACTTGCCTGGTTTTATTTAAAATTCTGTTACAAATAATTTTTCCCGATAAAAATCAGCAGATCTCCCTTTTCATAGTCAATGAAAACCTCATCTTCAACGGCAAAGTTGCGGGTTCCGATTCTTGAGGTAATGCTTAAACTTCCGTTCACCAAAGGCCAGTTCAATCCTTTGGTTGTAATATTTTCTACGGATGGAAACGGATACAGTGACACCATCTTGTCTCTGACGTCTTTCAGTTTAACATTTTTCGGAACAAAATAATATTCGGAAAATTCGTCATAAAATTTCAGATCCATTTTATCTTTAAAAGCATAAGCTACCGTAAGGTTTCTAAAAATGATCCTGCTCTCCTCCACTTCCTCCAAAAACATCTACTTCCTTATATCCTTTTCCGGCAATAATATCTAACGCTTTGTAAAAATCCGTCTGGTCCTGATCCGGTGTATGGATAAATTTTTCATGATAAATATTTTCATCAGCGCCGGAATGTGAGTCAAAATCACCGGAAATAAAATCCAGTTGATCTATTGGAAAATCCATTCTTTTCAGATAATGGAAAGCGCCATCGGTACAGGCAATTAATCCGTATTTCTTCAGATCCGGAAATGATTTTGGAGCGTCTCCGTTGATGAAAAGTAATACTTTATCTTTCATTCGGGTTCCAGTAATCTTCCTGTTCGTTGTTTAGTTTTGAAACATATCTTGCCAGTACGAAAAGATAGTCTGATAATCTGTTTAAATATTTGATCAGTTCTGGACGTACTTCTTCAGACTCATTCAAAAATACCAGCGAACGCTCTGCTCTTCTGCAAATCGTTCTGGCAGCGTGTAAAAACGTAGCAGATTTTCCACCTCCGGGAAGAATAAAATACTGAAGCGGTTCCAGTTTTTCATCAAAAGCATCCATCCATTGTTCCAGTTCTTCAATTTCTGTTTCTGAAATAATGATGGGAAGACGTGATTTTCCGTTGGCCAGCATCAGCTTATCTACTGGCGTTGCTGCTTCTGATCCTACTGTGAATAAATCAAACTGTATTTTCTTCAGCTGTCTCAGCACTTCTTCATCTTCGATATGACTTTTCGCAATTCCAATGAATGAATTCAACTCGTCTATATTTCCATAACTGTCTACTCTTGCACTGGCTTTGGAAACCCTTGTTCCGCCGTATAATGCAGTCTGACCTTTATCTCCTGTCTTTGTATAAATTTTCATAGTACTAAAATACCTTTTTTGTACAATTTAAAAAGTAAAATGTACTAATAACTTCCTGTTCTATCTGAAAAAAATTACCTGACATTAATAAACGTCAGGTAATTTTCACATAAGTTGGTTGTATATCTTTTGAAATTGCTTTCTCATTGTGAAGCATGACAGGCAAATTCCAATTCCTTTATATATAGATTAAAAAGTGTAATTAACATTAAGCTGAAAAGTGGTTCCGTTAAATCCAAACTGGTTTACCTCCCAGGGATATCTGAACCTTCCTCCAAGATCTGTTACCACATCTCCTTTGCTGTCTATTACATCCGGATAAATATTAAATAAATTATTTACAACTCCGGAAACTTTAAGGTCATTCGTGATTTTATAGGTTAAAACGATGTCTGTAACTACTTTACCAGAGAATGTCTGATCTTTGGCAGGATCAGTGGCGTGCTGCCATGTCACTGAACCAAAATAGGTATTATTAAGGTTAAAATTAAACTTTGTAATGTCATACGAAAGACTTAGAATCGTTTTTGTTTTCGGTCTTGCGGAGATGATTCTGGATTGCTCTTTTCGATCAAAAAAGTTGTCTGAGTAACCATTTTGGGCCAAAATAGGCGGAACTGCAATATTATCTACTATTTTAGTTTCGTTATAATTGAAAGCAGCAATAATTCCCAGTTTTCCTTTGCCAATAGCAGAAGTATTATAATTAGCAACAAAATCTACCCCTGAGTCACTGTATTCACAGCATTGGTGAAAAACTTCAGGGAAGTTATTTTATTATTGTTTAATATTACTTCTACAGGGTTTGTCAGATCCGACTTCCCGGAGCACCGGTTTTATAACCAATATCTCCTGAGAAAAGTACTCTGTCTTTAATTTTTATTCTATAATAATCTGCTGTAATAGTAAGGCTTTTAAATGGTTTTACGGCCAATCCCCGGTAATGTTAAAGGCTTTTTCAGCATTTAATTTAGGAACCCCAAGGTCAGATCTTATAATTTGAGAGTCATTATTAAAAGTACCCTGATTCGCTACTGTATTTCCTGTAATTTTGGTTTGAACATTGGAATAATAAATCTGATGTAATGAAGGGGCACGGAACCCTGTAGAAACAGATCCACGGAAAACCAATTTATCATCCAGCAATTTATACCTTGCATTTCCTTTCCAGGAAACATTATTTCCGAAATCACTGAAATTTTCATACCTCACCGTTCCTCCAACTAATAAGTTTTTGTAATATCCCATTCCGCATTCAAATAGGCTCCGATATTCTGACGGTTTTTATTGACTTCATTTTGAGGCTGCAGTCCCGGAAATGATTCTGCACCACTTCCTATATAAGAGGCTTCTTCTCCTGCCCTTGCCTGATAGTTTTCGTTACGCACTTCAGCTCCTGCTCCTAAAACAAGCGCACCAAAATCCCGGCTGATATCTATATTTCCTATAATATTACTGAACTGGTGCCCACCAGCTTTAAAATAGGTTGGGGAATTGGCGCCCAAAGATGTATTAATCGTGTTTGCTACAGCATAATCTACTGCATTAGAACCAAAGGTTGCACTCCCATCAAAACTCCATTTTCCAAACATCCCTTTCCATCCGGAGGTTAAATTATAATCATAAACATCTGTTTTAAATTGCGGTTGGAATCCGTTGTAAGCTTGTCCTTTTGGAGTTAATAAACCAAAATCTGAAGTTACCCAATAAGGTGTTCTGTATAAAGCAAAACTGGTCCCATTTCTGTAGGTTGTCCCCCAAAAGCATAAAATTTGCCTGTTTCACCTGTTGGGAGTTCAAAATTCACAAACATATTACCCACTTTGGTCTCCGGCTGCCCTATAATCATTCCTAAACCGGGATTGGCCTGAGTCCAGGCATTATCCACACCAAAAAGATCATCTTTTGTAATAGATCCGGCACGATTCGTTTTATTTTGAGAGGAAAACCGAAGGTAAGATTCAGACTTCCTGTTTTTGCTACTCTGATTCCAGTATTAAAATCTGCTCCGATATTAAAACCATCTCCTTTTGAAGTAATTCCTGAGAAAAGATTGACTGTGCTTTTTCCAACACTGTTCTTAAGAATAATATTAATAACTCCGGCAATAGCATCAGATCCGTACTGTGCAGATGCACCATCCCTCAATACTTCTACGTTTTGCAAGGCTGCTGAAGGAATACTTTTCAGATCTGTACCTACTTCCCCTTTTCCCGGGGTATCATTTACATAAATTAAAGCACTTTGATTTTTTTCTTTTACCATTCACCAAAACCAAGGTTCTGGAAGGCCCTAATCCTCTTAAATCTGCCGGATCAAAGTGAGCTGTTGCATCAGAAACGGTTTGTTGTGATGAATTGAAAGAGGGAACGGCATAGGTTAAAGCTTTATCAAAAGTTACCTGTCCTGTGGATTTTAATTGTACGGCGGAAATATTATCAATAGGAATTGCTGAGGTAATGATGGTTCTGGGCTTGGTTCTACCCGTGGTAACTACCACTTCATCTATTTTATTTTGTTTTATGCTGTCCTGAGCATATCCCATTGCACCAGCTCCGCTTAATACTAATGCATAGATTTTTCCATTAAATAAATTATTTCTCATACCAATTATTAATTACTCAATAAATCTAGTAAAAAAATCAACATTAAATATGAAAATAAAAATATAATATCAATTCAATTTCATATTTGCGAAAATTATACCATTTCATTAAAACAATAATTAATAAACAAAACGTAAAGTAATTTATTAATAACATGAAAAAAATAAATCAATAATATCACATTTATATAAAAAAATCAATTAGTTGACATCTGAAATAAACATGATTTTAGTCGTTCTGATAAAATAGTTTTCAACGGTTGAGATTGCTTCGCCTGTGGCTCGCAATGACTGGAAATGCCTGGGAAAAAAATGGCCGGTAAAAACCGGCCATATCCAAATTATTTATTTACCTCTACGTACTGTATGATGGTCTGATTTTTTGGGTTGTAGATGATTGTACTACTATTAGGAAATCTCTTCAGTTTATAATATTCAATATTCTTATCATTCTTAATATCTTCCAAGAGACTGGTATCAAAGGTATTGTCAGGAAGAAATTTTGATACAAAACTTAGTTTATCCACAATACTTTGCCCATCAATTTTACGGGCTTTCTTATCAGATTTATTTTCATCTGCAGTAGGCTGCCCTTCCAGAAAAGAAAGCAATACGGCAATATCAGCTTTGTATTTGAATACATATCCTTCAGGTCTCCCGGGAATTTTAATTTTCTTTCCCTTTTCTTCTGAAACTATAGCGTTTCCTGTATTGGGGAAAACCTCGTTGAACTTCATATCCTGGGAATTGGTTAAGGAATTGATAGATTCATTGACCGTATTTTTTACTGTTTCCTCTACTGCCTGCTGGGCTTTTTGCTGCACAGTTTCGGTTGTTTTCTGAACGGTTTGGTCTATTTTTTCTTCAATTTTATTACACGATACTAATAAAAAGTGGTAATAACAGGCAAAATATACTTCTTCATAATTCTAATTGATCATTTCTTTTTATTAATATACCCTCTTCTAACGGAAAAGTAGTCAGGTATATTTTAGCAAAGGAAAAATATTTTTTCAATACTCAAAATACTACTGACAAACTGTTGTCATAACTCCAGCTTACCTTTGTATCAACAACAAACAAAAACAATACATTATGACAACTACAGCAACAGCCACAAAACAATTCATGACCACTGATCAGTTATTAAAAGACTGGCAAGGACACAGAAATCTGACAAGAAGAGTAATTGAAGCTTTCCCTGAAAAGGAATTATTTGAATTTTCAGTGGGCGGTATGAGACCGTTTGCAAAACTGGCAGTGGAACTTATCAGCATCGCCGGACCTGCATTAAAAGGAATTGTAGAAGGAAATATGGAAGGATATAACGAAGAAGGTTTTAATCCGAAAACAAAAGAGGATATCTTAAAAAAGTGGGACGAAGAAACAGAAGTAATCAATCACTATTTTAATCAGATCTCTGAAGATCGTTTCCAGGAAACGTTCAATCTGTTCGGTCAGTATGAATTCCCGGTGTATGAAAACGTCCTTTATTTTATAGACAACGAAATCCACCACCGTGGCCAGGGATATGTGTATCTGCGGGCATTAGGAATTGAACCGCCTTTCTTCTGGGAGAGATTTTAATTAAGTTGAAACGCCAATTTATTGATCTGTTTCCTCTTAGCTTTTAAACCATTTCATCTATTTGCATAACTCAGTCAACTTAACCTCAGCAGGAATCTGCTGGGGTTTATTGATGTCTTTCCGTCATTCTTACAAGTAGTTCATTGAGTCTTGTCCGAAGGCTTTCCGGTTCCAGAACTGTGGCATAATCTGCGAAGGTAATCAGCCAGCGTGGAAATCCGTCTGCCATCCATTCCGTTTCAAAGGTCAGCTCTACACCATGTTCTGTTTCCACTTCTTCTACCAGGCCATAATATCTTTTAGAATTTACAAGGTGACCCATGATTTTCTTGTCGACCAGAAGTTTAGCCTTCACTTTATTTCCATGCGATTTTCTATAATCATTGATCTGGCCGTATTCCTGTAAAAAAGGAGTCTGTGTTTTGGAGATCTGCTGAATTCTGTCTACCCTGAATTGCCTGAAGTCTTTTCTCAGGATACAATATGCCATGGTATACCAGAAATTGAACTCAAAGAAAATTCCTACCGCTTCTATGGTTCTGTTGGTCACTCTGCCATCTACCGTCTGATATTCTATATTCAGCTGGGTTTTCTCTGCGATACTTTCCAGAATAATAGGAATAACATTTTTAAGAGAATCTCCCGGACTTGAATGAGCGCTGAAAACATCAATCTGTTTTTCAATATTCTGAATCAGACTTTTATCTGAATACCTCAGTACTGAACGGACTTTCTCCATAGCTGCCTGATAATGATTCCCTAAACTTTGATGCGAAAATTTCTGCATCAGTTTTTCCGCCGTAATGAAACTCAGTACTTCTTCTTTGGTAAACATAATGGGTGGCAGTTTATAGCCTTCCATTAAAGAATAACCATTCCCGGCTTCTCCTACAATAGGAATACCTGCATTTTCCAGGGTTTTCACATCACGGTAAATGGTTCTGATGCTCACGTCAAATTTGTCAGCCAGATCCTGTGCCCGCACAACTGATTTAGACTGAAGCTGGGTAAGAATAGCCGTTACCCGGTCCAATTTTTTAAGATAGTGATCGTTCATATTGCTTCACAAAGCTAAAATTCTTTTTGAGGTATGCCTTATCCTCTAAAGGCTTTTTCAATTAATTTTCCTTATAAGTATTAACCAGTTTATCCAGATTTAAACTACGGGCAGATGCATCAAAAATTTCACGGTAGGTTCCATCTTTATTATAAAGTTCATCATGGGTTCCGTTCTCCACCACTCTCCCTTTTTTCATCACATAGATAGTATCCGAATCCAAGATCTGGGATAAAGAATGGGAAATTATGATTACAGTTCGCCCTTCTTTAATAGCATCCAGAGAGTTTTTGATCTGCTCTGTGGCAATGGCATCCAGACTCGCTGTAGGTTCATCCAGAAAGATAATCGGGGATCTTTCAAAAATAATCTTGCGATGGCAATTCTTTGCTGCTGACCACCTGAAAGCTGTGTTGCATCATGTTTATAGCCATCAGGAAGATCCATAATCTGGTCATGCAGATATGCTTTTTGGCAGCTTCCTCTATTTGTTCAAAACCTGCATTCATATCCCCATAGCGGATATTGTCTTCAATACTTCCCTGAAAAATATGATTACGCTGTAACACCAGTCCCAGATCACTTCTCAGAAAGGTATTATTATAATCATTCAGATTCACGTCGTCAAGTAAAATTTCACCGGAATCCGGAAGATAAAATTTGCATAAAAGATTAATCACTGTTGATTTTCCCGCTCCGCTCAGCCCTACCAAAGCAGTTGTTTTTCCGTTTTCAATTTTCATAGAAACATTATGAAGCGCTTTTGTACCGTTGGGATAAGTAAAATCAACATTTTTCAGTTCAAAAGTTCCCCTGATCGCTTTTTCTACAAAGTTTCCGTTCGGCTCGGTTTCGTCATCAGCATTTAAAATATCAAAATACCCTTCTGCATAGATCATCGCATCATTCATATCATCATAAATCCTGTGCAGCTGGCGGATAGGCGCCGAAACATTATTGAACAGCATAATATGAAGCATAATCGCTCCAATGGTCATTTGCTGATCCAGCACCAGATAAACGGTCAGAAGAATGATCAGAACCACTCCGAACTGTTCAATAAATGTCTTTAATCCGTCGTAAATAAAATTGGTCTTTCTGGTGAACATCTGGCTTTCCATCAGCTGCATCTGAAGGTCATACTGTTTTTTACCTTCAAATTTTTCACGGACAAAACTCTTGATCACCATAATAGAGTTGATCAGATTCAACAGCCCTGAAGTTTTTTTCTCCCGTTGGTTTCTAAGCTGTCTGCGTACTCCGCTCAGTTTTTGGCCTGCAAAGAGCTTATGTAAAAATAAATAGGAACAATAATCGTAGAAACAGCCCCCACGTACACATTCTGCATGTACATAATGATCAGGGCAATAATGGCATTGGAAAACAGGGGAAGAATATCAATAAAAAATTCTGGACCAGCTTGGTAAGGCTTTCAATCCCGCGGTCTATTCTGATCTGTAATTTTCCGGATTCATGATTTTCATCATTAAAATAAGCTACTTTGTACGTCAGAATCTTGTCAATAGCAGACTGTGCCAAAACTGAACTTACATTGATCCTGATCTTTTCCCCATAAAATTTCTGTCCGAAATTGATAAAGATGTTCAACAATTCTTTTCCCAGTAAAATAATGGAAATAACAATCAGGATATGAATACCCTCCGTCATCGGATGTGGGAGATGGGTAAGGTTGGTCACCTCATCTACGGTATACTTCAATACAATAGGGTTCACCTGGGCAGCAAGCGCTCCTAAAAAGTAAGAAACAGCGTTCCATAGATCATTAATCGGTAAGGTCTGATGAAAGGGACAAGCTGTTTATAAATTCCGAATAAAGTAACGGTTCTGTTGAATGGTTTTGCCATAGGAATTATTTAAACTGAAAAACGTACCGTTTTCAAAAGAAAAAGGTACGTTTTTATTATGATTTTCAGGCTAAAATTTCCGGTTTATTTGATTCCTAAAAACTTTTTAAGAGCCGGATCCGTAGCTTTGATTTGATTCACATCAACACTTTTATTTGAGATTAATGCCAGCCAGTATCCCTCACTGTTTTTAAAAAGATACGCTGTTGACGAAACCGGATTCCCTACGCCACACATTGGCCAAGAGCCTTCATATACGGCAAGAAGCTCTATATTTTCACTCTTGATGATTCTGAAGTTATGGGTATAAATATAATCCTTATCAGCTAAAAACCCATTAAACAACCGTACAGATCCCGGATCTATTCCTTTTAGAGTAATCAGCCCGTCACCGTAAGAATAGAGGTATACATTATTTTTATCTTTATAATAAGCATAGGTGCCTGTCATTTTTTCAAAGGTTTCCGGATCTGCTGACGTTTCTTCATTTCCCCAATAGATTTTGTTACCGGTTTGTCCTAACAACATACTGTAAATCGTTTTCAACCGGACAGCACCATTAATTTTGACAAGATCCTTCTCCCGCCTTCTGGTCAGATCAATCTGTTCCTGAGTCAGGTTTTCAAAAAGCCTGTAGTTCTATTATATGCCTGATCATTATAGAAAAGGTACTCATTTATTTTATCACTTATAAACACATTGCTGTTATCCGGAGAGACGGTATAATGAAATGGAATCTTTTAAGAAAATATCTCTCGGATCTCTGCCTATAATTTAATTCATAAATTCCATTTTTATCATAGTAAAGCGGTTGTTTACTGACCACTCCAAAACTCGGAATATCCAGTTGAGTACCTTCCAATAAAGTGTTATACAAAAAAATATTCTTACCATCTGTAATCAGAGGGCTGGTTATATGATGACCATCAGCACTCCATATCTTCAATTTGTCCGCATCTGCAATATCAACAGGCAGAATAGTATCACTGCAGTAAATATGATTTTTATCTTTAAAATACGGGCCTTCCAAATGCACAAATGAAGCCGCATCTGCATCTTTTAAAACATCATCCTCATGATACACATGATCCTTATCTTTGGCAAAATAACCTGATACACTTACAAATGAAGGTATATCTGCACCGTTTAAAATCCTTTTATCAAAATAAACATGGTTTTTATCTTTGGAATAATGCTCTCCGAGCTGAACAAAAGAATCGGCATCGCCATCCGGAATGACTGTATGGTAAGAATCATTCATCACAAGCTTATTCTTCACCCTATGGAAATGAGGACTGAGGTACTGCAGAGGCTCTCCTTCAAAAAAGTTTCTCTCCCCGTTCATAGATCCCGTTTTTATCATAACACCGCTCCCATTCCTGAAGTACAACCGTATGAATATCAATATTGGTTAACTGATCATAGTAATATACCTTGTTATTATACTGGTAATATCCTTTATCGGCAAAATTACCTTTAGAATCTTTAAGAGGGATAAATTCTGAAGCTTTAAAGTTTTTAAGCTCAGTAAGGTTTTTATAAATGGCTTTTTGGGTACGCCAGAAAGTACCATCATTTGTAAATCCAAGGTATTGATAGCCTAATGTATCTGTTTTCACAAAATCACCATTCACAAAGACTCCGTCTTTATTTTTAGCCATCCCTGCTTCACTGCTGTTCCTGGAAAACGTAAATGATTTCGTATCAGCTTTGATCACCTTTCTGGTTCTTCTGTCTTTTTGATAAACAAGAGAATGGTCATTGATCAAATAGGTGTAAGGAGCCAGCCTAGGTTTCTCTTCAAACACTAAATCAGGATTAATAACCGGAGCCTTTATGGAATCGGTTTTCTGAGCATATGTCTTTATTGAAAAAACAAAAGATAAAATAAGTAGAAAATACCTCATAATACCAATGTATGTTATGGCACTAATATAGTAATTTCAAAGATTCTGAATTTATTTTATTATTCTCTGAAAAAACTGAATTTTATCCTTCGTACATATAGGTTGTAAGATAATGCAGTTCCGGCTGGCTTACTTTTTTAGATTCTGCCTGTGCCTGCTCCAGAGAATATTGTGAATTGATTTCTTTTTCTGGAAAACAAATGAATTGTTTGCATTTTTATCCACTACCTCACTAAAGATATGTTCGATCTCTGAGTTTCCTAATGAAGCAAAACTTACATCTTCAAAACCATACATCAGCCTCAGATTATCATATTCCTTGAAGTTTTCGTCCACAAATCCTTGCAGGTGAGTTTTTGAATCAAAATTCCCTGCCCAGATATTGTAGGCATACTTTTTCTTCTTTGGTTTGTCTAAAATACTCTGATAAACGAAGTTTTCACCAAGATAAGCTTCTCTTACCTGCGGATCATTGGCAAGATCTTCCGGAAGTCCTTCTTTCAGGATCTTTCCTTCAAACATGATATAGGTTTTGTTGGTGATGGCAAGGGTCTGCTGTACGTTGTGGTCGGTGATCAGAATTCCGATATTTTTATCAACCAGACTTCTTACGATTTTCTGGATATCTTCTACGGCAATCGGGTCTACTCCCGCAAACGGCTCATCCAAAAGAATAAAGTTCGGGCTTGTGGCAAGACAACGGGCAATTTCCGTTCTACGTCTTTCCCCGGAAAGAAGATCTCCCCTGTTTTTACGGACATGCTGTAAAGAAAATTCTTCGATCAGCTCATCACATTTGATCTGCTGCTCACGCTTTGAAAGCTTGGTAAGCTGCAATACCCCATAATATTTTCTTCTACAGACAGTTTTCTGAAAACGGAGGCCTCCTGTGCCAGGTATCCGATTCCCTTCTGGGCCCTACGGTACATGGCATCGGTAGTAATCTCCTGTTTATCCAGGAAAATCTTCCCTGAAGTGGGCTTAACCAACCCTACGATCATATAAAACGATGTGGTTTTTCCTGCTCCGTTCGGACCCAGCAAACCTACAATTTCTCCCTGTTGAACCTGTACAGAAACGCCTTTTACAACTTTTTTAGGACCGTATTCTTTGATTAAGTTTTCTCCTCGTAAAATCATAGGGCAAATATATCAAAAATATAAACTTCACTTATATGTTAATGTAAACTTGTTTGCGTTATATGTAAACTTATTTACTTCCCAATCACTGTAACTTTTCGTGATTTCCAACTACTTATTATGAAACAAACCAATTCATTATAAATACTAAGAAATGGAAAATTACGGTTATACGAAAACAGAAAACACAGGAAATCAGCAAACCAATATCCCATACCGTTCGGAGAAAAAACTTCCTGCTGCTATATTGGGAATTCTTGTAGGATGGCTGGCTTTGAATAAATTTTATCTGGGATATACCAAAGAAGGTATTATTCAACTGATCCTGAATGTGGTTACTTTAGGTGCAGCATCCATTATTCCTTTTATTGAAGGTATTCTTTATCTCTTTATGAGTGATAAACAGTTTGATGACACTTATGTTTACGGAAGAAAAGGTTGGTTATAAAAAACAGTTTTCTTTTTATTGTCAATTTTTATTTCCATAATTTTATCAGCATCAAATCAAGAAAGAATTATTATGGAAAATAATCAGGAACTGACAGATCTGCTGGCATTGGATCTGGGAGTCAGTATTACTAATCGCAGACCTTATGCAAAAGAAGTGTTCAAATGGCAGGACATGGATCTTCTTCCCCATTCTTCTACAGATACTCTGCTTTGTGAGATTTTTGAATGGAACGGGCGAAACTGGAGAACTACGGGAAACAATCTTATCGGGTATCTTTTTTCTGACGGAGCTTTAAATACCGTAAAGGAACAACTGATCAATACTCCAAAACATCCTGCCCTGATCCCTGATTTCGAATTTACCAGAGAAAGTATGATCGAATACGGTCTGTCACTTCCCTCTTTATTCAACATCGGAGTAAACGGAAATATAAAAAATGCAAAAAGTTTTTCCGTAAGGGTCAACAATGTAACCAAATCAAGAATAACGAATATTGATTCTCCCGGAATTGAAATTCTGAAAAATTATTCTCTTTTACCCAATCAAAATCTAAGATATACAGAAAGAATATTAAGTTTAATTACCTGAGTACCTCATTATTCTATGCCGAAAGTGTGGAAATTTTCCTGGAAAAAGAGGCTGCCTCCGGATTAGACCTCAGTTTTCAGACCAAAGATGTAGAAATTGATGCCAAAATAGATACTGATACCCAGAAACATTTTGTTTTAAAATACTCCGGAAATCAGGCTCCTTTTGCAGCAAAATTCACAAAAGGAAAGGATTTCAACATAATGTGATATTTTTTTATTACTTTAGGATCACTAAACCCATAAAATTTTAAATTAATGAAAAAATTAACGAAAAAGATCTGAAGAACATTAATGGTGGAAGTTTAAGATTCCCTGATGCAAATGGAAACTGCCCGGCAGGATGGTATCTGTGTCCTACCAACATTTGTGTAGATGATAATGGCGGACAAGACCCTATTCATGAGGGACACCGTCATTACACCGCATGCTTTGGGAACGGTTAATCACAAAAAGGAGGTTGTTTTTATTACAACCTCCTTTCCTTTTTATACTGAAATCATTAGTCGATGCTCTGTTATGCATGGATATATCTGATTCCGTAATTTAATGCTTATTATTTATTCAACAGGATTGCAGCTTCTTTTGCAAAATAAGTAAAGATCATGTCTGCTCCTGCTCTTTTGAAACAGGTCAAACTTTCAATGATCGTCTTGTCATTATCCAGCCAACCGTTCTGGGCAGCAGCTTTTACCATGGCATATTCTCCACTTACGTTGTATACTGCAATCGGAAGATCAATAGCTTCACGCACTTGGAAACAATATCCAGATAAGGAAGTCCCGGTTTGATCATGATCACATCTGCTCCTTCTTCAATATCCTTAAATACTTCATTCAATGCTTCACGGGTATTGTGGAAGTCCATCTGGTATGTTTTTTTATCTTTCGGAATTTCCATATCATCTTTCGGAGCACTGTCTAAAGCACTTCTGAAAGGACCGTAGAAAGAACTTGCATATTTGGCAGCATAGCTTACAATTCCTACATCTGTAAAACCGCTTTGTTCCAGTGCTTCACGGATCACCTGTACTCTGCCATCCATCATATCACTTGGTGCCACAAGGTCTGCTCCTGCTTCTGCGTGGGATACTGACATTCTTGCCAGGGCATCATTGGTTGCATCATTTAAGACTTTTCCATTTTCAATGATTCCGTCATGGCCATAGATCGAATATGGGTCTAAAGCTACATCCGGCATAATAATCATTCCCGGAACTGCATCTTTGATAGCTTTTATTGTATTCTGCATCAATCCGTCCTTGTTCCATGCTTCTTTTCCTGTATTGTCTTTCAGATGTTCTGACACTTTCATGTACAAATTGACAGCTTTTACGCCTAAAGAAAATAATTCCTTACATTCCTTCACTGTCAAATCTATACTCCGCCTAAAAATTCCCGGCATAGACGGGATTGCCTCCTGCTTGTTTTCGCCCTCCATTACGAAGATCGGCATTACAAAATCATCAGTTGTAAGCACATTTTCTCTTACCAGACTTCTGATAGATTCATTAACTCTAAGTCTTCTATTTCTTGAATGTATCATTTTGGAATACTTTTTGAATAAGTTCTACAAATTTAATATAAGTTCTATAAAAAACTATTGTATGAGATTATAGAATTTGTTACATTTGTTATATATATTCGAGAAATTATAAATTTGATGAAAAAACTTTTACTTTTAATTTTATTTGTAGGCACTTTTGTTGGTTTTTCCAATAATTTACAAGCTCAGCTTAGAGAGCCGAGTTCCACCACCCAGAAAGCGGATGATGGAGTGTTGCTTGCCTATCCAAATCCTGCAAAGGACTACCTTATCATTAAGGCAAAAGATTCTTCTTTAAGAATCAAAAGTGTGACTTTTTATTCTATTTTGGGTATGCAGGTCGCTAATTATACAGTGAATATGAATTCCGGTGAGATCAATATTGAAAAACTTAAGCCCGGAAAATATATGATCCGTTATATTTTAAGTGACAATACGCAGAAAGTTACCCAGATCGTAAAACAATAAATTAAAATCCTGATAATCATCAGGATTTTTTCTTTTCCCTTAATCTCGTTTAATATTTCCGTAACTTTAAGGACTTTTTCTACTAATTGTAAAAAAATAACTTAATGCTAAGAGCTGAACATATTAAAAAGACCTATAACGCCGGAAAAAAGGTTGCACTGGATGATTTCAGCATCCATGTTCCCAAAGGCAGTATTTATGGCCTTTTAGGACCCAACGGAGCCGGAAAGACTTCTTTCATCCGGATTATCAATCAAATTACCCAGGCTGATTCAGGAGATATCTTCATTAACGGAGAAAAGCTGAATCCCAACCACATCAAAGATATCGGCTATATGCCTGAAGAAAGAGGGCTTTACAAGAATATGAGCGTAGGTGATCAGATCCTTTATTTCGGAGAATTGAAAGGAATGAGCAAAAATGATGCACTGAATGAAGCCAAAAAATGGTTTGATAAACTGAATATTGATCAGTGGTGGAAGAAAAAACTGTCTGAACTTTCTAAAGGAATGGCCCAAAAGATCCAGTTTGTAGTGACCGTACTTCACAGACCTCATCTTTTAATTCTTGATGAGCCCTTCTCCGGTTTTGACCCTGTAAATGCCAACTTAATCAAAGATCAGATCATCGATCTTAAAAATAATGGTACTACAATCATTCTTTCTACCCACAGAATGGAAAGTGTGGAAGAGATGTGTGACTACGTTGCTTTGATCAATAATTCTAAAAAGATCATTGACGGAAGGGTTTTTGACGTAAGAGAAAAGTTCAAGAAAAATATTTTCGGGGTTACACTTTCTGATGTCAGCAATGATCAGTTTGAGAGTTTCAAGGGTAAATATGAGATCTTTAATTTTTCAAATGAGAACAGCCTTGTTTCTTTTGATCTGAAAAATGAAGCGGATCAGAATAATATTCTTCTTGATCTTGTACATGTAGGAAAAGTAAGATCATTCGATGAAAGAATTCCTAGTATGAATGAGGTGTTTATTAATGCTGTAAGTAACCATTCCTAATTTATGAAAAATATTTTTTTAATTACAAAGAGAGAATTTCTAACGCAGGTTAAGAAAAAATCTTTCATTATACTGACTTTACTGGCACCTGTTATGATCATTGCCTTCGGTGCTGTGATCGGGTTAATGTTCAAGGCCAATGAGTCACACAGTATCATAGAGGTGGTTGACAAAAGCGGACTTTTCACGAATAAGCTGAAATCGAATGACAAGCTGAACTATGTATTTGTTTCTGCTGCCGATGAAAAATCGAAGATCAATAATTTAAAGGGCAATGAATCTCTGGATGGTATTCTGATCCTGCCTGAACTGAAAGACCAGAATTTCGATGCGCTTGAAAAGATACAAGGCTGGTCATCAATACTAAAATAGGGTTTGATACCAAGCAAAGGATCGTTTCTGACATCAGTGATGTTGTGAAAAAGAAAAGATCAAGCAATTGGGGATTCAGGAAGCTCAGCTGAATGACCTGGATAAAAGTTTCAGCCTGAAAACCATTAATGTCAGCAACAATAACAAAGAGGATTCTGATCTTTCTTTCGGGGTAAAATCAGGCCTTAGTATGGTACTGATGTATGTAACATTCATGTTCATTATTATTTATGGAGTGAGAGTAATGCGAAGTGTTCTTGAGGAAAAGAACAACCGTGTTGTGGAAATTATCATTTCTTCTGTAAAGCCTTTTGAGCTGATGATGGGAAAAATCTTAGGAGTAACTTTTTTGTTGCTTACTCAGTTTGTGATCTGGATCACCATGTCTGTCATCGGGGCGCTGGTTCTGAATACAGGTTTCTCGCCGCTTCAAAAGGTATTCCCGGAGGCAATGATGAGATTGCCAGCAAACTGGATATGGGACAGCTTGCCACTCAGATCTCCCATAGCCTGCTTGAGCTTAATTTCCCATTGATCATCTTTGTATTTATCGTCTTTTTTCTCTTGGATATATTTTCTATAGTTCAGTGTACGCAGCCATCGGTTCTGCAGTGGATAATGAAACTGAAACACAGCAGTTCACTTTATTTGCTATTTTACCGCTAACATTAGGAATGTATGGAAGTTTTACCTTAATGAACAATCCGGATGGGCCGTTAGGTTTCTGGTTATCTATCATCCCGTTCACATCTCCTGTTGCCATGATCGCCAGAATTCCTTTTGGAGTACCTGCGTGGCAGATTGCATTATCTATTGTATTATTGCTGGGAACAACGATTTTCATGATCTTCCTTGCCGAAAAATCTACCGTGTAGGTATTCTGATGTATGGAAATAAAGCAACCCTTAAAGAGCTTTGGAAATGGATCAGAGGATAATTTGAGCAAAAGCTTAAATATCAAAAAATAAAAAGAGCAGATTCGCATCATGGCAAATCTGCTCTTTTTGTTTAAATATCTTTTTTTTTCTAAATTATAAAGTCAGGATAAACAAAATCTGAATGGTTTTGCTGAATGATTTTTAATGCTCCTGCTTCCTACGTCAATTGATGCACCGTCCTTAAAGAGAAATCCCGGAAATAATTCCGGGATTTTATATTCTGAATAAAAATTCTAATTGAATATATAGCTTAAGGTAAGTGCTAAAACCTGTTCTGATTTTTTCTTATCATTACCCTTAAGTTCTTTTTTAAGACCAGGATAAGTATCACCCAGACCTAAGTCATATTTAAGAGCAACTTCAAGCTGTCTCTTGTAGCTGTACCCTATTCCTAATCCTAGTCCCCAGTTAAAGCTTTTTGCTTTTCCATTCACGCCTGAAGGTTGTGAAGGGTCTGTAACGTCCGGATCATAATAAGGTCTGGCAAGAGGTGCGTTTTTAACGTCCTGGCTTAGCAAGAAGTTAAATCTCGGACCTATCATTCCAAAGAATTCCGATTCAGCTTCTGAAAAGTATCCTTTGAAATAAAGAGGCACACTCAGATAGTTATTGGCATATACTGCGTCATAACCGTCTCTACCTTTAGCATCTTTATCTTTCCCGGTTTCTCCTGCACCGTAATACAGGACTTCAGGTTGTATAAAGAACTGATTTGCCTTCCCTACGGGGATTAATGCCAGAGCTCCACCTTGAAAAGTGTATCTCGGACCAGAGGGATTATGGGCGTTGGCTACTCTTGAGTAGTTTAAACCTCCTGTAACCCCAAATCTTGTACTTCCCCATTGCACCTGGGCAAAAGATAAAGCAGACAGGGTTAAAGCTGAGGCTAATAAAAGTTTTTTCATATGTTTTGGTTTTATATTATCCTAGAACTTTAGCTACAGTAGCACCGATGTCAGCAGGAGAATCAACAACGTTGATACCGTTTTCTCTCATGATTTCCATTTTTGCCTGAGCTGTATCTTCTGCACCACCTACGATAGCACCAGCGTGTCCCATTGTTCTTCCTTTTGGAGCTGTTTGTCCGGCGATGAATCCTACAACCGGTTTAGTAGATCCGCTTGCTTTGTACCATCTTGCCGCTTCAGCTTCAAGACCTCCACCGATTTCACCGATCATTACAACCGCTTCAGTTTCAGGATCGTTGATGAATAATTCCAAAGCTTCTCTTGTAGTAGTTCCGATGATTGGGTCACCACCGATACCGATTGCTGTAGAAATACCGTAACCTGCTCTTACAACCTGGTCAGCAGCTTCGTAAGTAAGGGTACCTGATTTTGAAACGATACCTACTTTACCTTTTTTGAAAACGAAACCTGGCATAATACCAATTTTAGCTTCTTCAGAAGTAATGATTCCAGGGCAGTTTGGTCCGATTAATCTGCAGTCTCTGTCAGCGATGTAAGATTTTACTTTTACCATATCAGCTACAGGAATACCTTCAGTAATACATACAATTACTTTGATCCCTGCTTCAGCAGCTTCCATGATCGCGTCTGCTGCGAATGCCGGCGGTACGAAAATGATACTTACGTTAGCTCCTGCTTTTTCAACAGCGTCAGCTACGGTGTTGAATACAGGCTTTCCTAAGTGCTCGCTACCTCCTTTTCCCGGAGTAACACCACCTACTACGTTTGTTCCGTATTCAATCATCTGACCAGCGTGGAAAGTTCCTTCGTTCCCTGTAAATCCTTGTACAATTACTTTAGAATCTTTGTTTACTAAAATTGACATTTTATTGTTGTTTTAATTTATTTATTATTTTATTAATGCTCACAAATTTACTCAAATTTCTTTGATTTTGGATAAAACCTTTGGAATTGTTTATTTGAGATTTCTCAGTTTTACTTCTTTTTTCAGGTAAGTCTTGAAATCTTCTGCAAACATCCCGATATAGGTTCCTTTTTCAAGATCTCTGTTGACTCCTGTTTTTCCCAGAAGTACAGATCCACTTTCAATTTTATTACCTGAAGCAATACCCACCTGTCCCCATAATGTAACTTCATCGCCAATGATGCAGCACCCGGCAATTCCGACCTGAGAAGCGATCAGGCATTTTTTCCCGATGATGGTATCATGTCCGATCTGAATCTGATTATCCAGAACTGATCCTTCGCCAATCACTGTGGAATCTGTAACCCCTCTATCAATGGTACATCCGTTTCCAATTTCCACATTATTTTCGATCACTACGTTTCCTACTGAAATCAAACGGTCAAAATTTCCGTTCAGCTTTCTGTAATAGAAGGCATCTCCACCCAAAACGGTATTGGACTGAATAACGACATTATCACCAATCTCGGTTCTGTCTCCAATCACAACATTAGGGAAAATTAAGGTATTTTTTCCGATTTTTACATTATTTCCAATGACTGCGGAATGGTGAATTCTTGTACCTTCTCCTATTTCAGCATCGTGAAGTTCTTCCGTGAAATTATAGATTCTTGTAAAATGGGTATTGATCCTGTTAAAGTCCCTGAACGGATCATCAGAAACCAGAAGTGCTTTCCCTTCCGGACAGTCTACTTCTTTATCGATCAAAATAATAGTGGCTGCAGAGTTTAAAGCTTTATCATAGTATTTCGGGTGATTCACAAAAACAATATCACCTGGTTTCACCATATGAATTTCATTGGTTCCCAATACTTCAAAGTCTTCCGGACCGACAAACTGTGAGCCTATCAGATCTGCAATTGTTTTAAGCTTTTGCGGAGAATGGAATCTCATAACAATAGATTTTCTTATAAAACAAAATTCGGACTGCTGATGCAAACCGAATTTATGTAGATTGTATTTATTCTTTTACTCTTTCTAAGTAGCTTCCGTCTTCAGTGCTTACTTTAATTCTGTCTCCCGGTTCAATGAACAAAGGAACCATTACTCTTGCACCTGTTTCAACGATTGCGTTTTTAAGAGCGTTTGTTGCAGTGTTTCCTTTTACACCCGGATCAGCTTCAATTACGTCCAGATATACAGACTGAGGAAGTTCAGCAGAAAGTGGAGTTTCATCAGCTTCCTTAAGGATGATGGTTACTTCTTCACCTGCTTTCATAAACTGAGCATTTTCGATCATCTCTTTGTTGATGTATAACTGAGAGAAGTCTTCATTGTTCATGAAGTGGAACCCGTTCTCATCATCATAAAGATACTGGAACTTTCTTGTGATTACTTTTACTTCATCAATTTTATGTCCTGCAGAGAAAGTATTATCAATTACTTTACCGTTAGTTACTGACTTTAATTTTGTTCTTACGAAAGCAGGTCCTTTTCCTGGTTTTACGTGAAGAAACTCGATTACTTTATAAATATCATTGCTATACTCAATGCACAGCCCTTTTTTGATATCGTTACTTGTTGCCATTAATTTATTTATATTACTTTTTAATTCTATTTGTTCAGAATCATATTCAGATAGGATTCCATGAGATCACGGGTAACTGATGCATTCAGTTTTATTTTCCCAAATTCGTTTGCAAAAACATTTTCACCGGATTTAAAATAATCTGTTTCTTTTTTAAAACCGTTGTTTTTAATAAAGAGGGTATTCAGGCTTTGACTGATACTCAGATTTATATTCTTTTTGAAAATGATTCTGTCTGATTATCTCGTTTTTGAACTAAACCGGATAATTCCAGTTTTTCACTATCATGATTTAAGTTTACTTTACTTTCCGTTTGTCCGAAAACATAGCCGGAAGAAAGAAAAAAATCATGAGTATCAAAAACGTTTTTTCATATTATTCTTTTCCGGTTCCGTATCCTTTTACGATACCTCTTGGAGAGTTTTGAATAAACTGTAGAATTTCATCTCTTTCAGCCGTTGGCAGCATTTCTTTCTCAATATGGGAAATAGCCTGGGAAACGTTCATCTTCATCTGGAAAATTGCTCTGTAGATTTTCTGGATTTCGAAGATCTTTTCATTTGTAAATCCTCTTCTTCTCAAACCCACAGAATTGATCCCCGCATAAGACATAGGCTCTCTTGCTACTTTTACATAAGGCGGAATATCTTTTCTTACCAGAGTACCTCCGGAAATCATTACATGTTTTCCGATTTTGCCAAATTGGTGAACCGCTGATAAACCTCCCATTACTGTATAGTCTCCAATCTCCACATGTCCTGCAATACCACACCCGTTTACGATGATAACGTGATCTCCAATAACGCAATCATGTGCAATATGCGAAGTAGCCATAATAAGGCAGTTGGCTCCTATTTTGGTATATCCTAAAGCCTTTGTACCTCTGTTTACCGTGACACACTCTCTGATTGTTGTATCATCACCTATAATTACCTGGGTATCTTCACCATCAAATTTCAGATCCTGAGGAATTGCAGAGATTACTGTCCCGGGAAAAATCCTACAATTTTTCCCTATTCTTGCACCATCCATGATGGTTACATTAGGACCAATCCATGTTCCTTCTCCGATTTCTACATCCCCTGCAATGGTAGTGAAAGGTTCTACGATTACATTTTTGCTGATTTTCGCACGTTTATCTACGGCTGCTAATTGATGAATCATTTAATCAACTTTATTTTTTGCAACTTGAGCCATAAGCTCTGCTTCTACTGCCACTGTATCTCCTACATATCCATACCCCTGCATATGAACAATTCCTCTTCTGATAGGCTCTATCAATTCAATTTTGAATATAAGCGTATCTCCTGGAATTACTTTTCTTTTGAATTTCACCTTATCAATTTTGATGAAATAGGTAGAATAGTTTTCAGGATCGGGAACGCTGGCCAGTACAAGGATTCCTCCTGTCTGTGCTAATGCTTCTACCTGCAGAACACCAGGCATTACGGGTTCTTTAGGGAAGTGTCCTACGAAGAACGGCTCGTTCATCGTCACATTTTTCAAACCTACTACGTGTGAGTCTGAAAGCTCAAGAACTTTATCAATTAATAAGAACGGAGGTCTGTGAGGCATCAGCTTCATAATTCCGTTGATATCGAATACCGGCTCCTTAGTCAGGTCAAAATCCGGAACGTTTTTCTTTTTTGCAATTTCCACTGTCGGTTTAGTTTTTTCGCAAACTGGGTATTCACATAGTGCCCCGGTTTGTTGGCAATAACTTTACCTTTTATTTTTACACCTGCCAAAGCAAGGTCACCGATTACGTCAAGTAATTTGTGTCTCGCAGCTTCGTTAGGATAGTTTAAATTAAGATTGTCAAGAATACCGTTTGGTCTGATGGATACATTGTCTTTTCCAAAGGCTTTCTTTAATTTTTCGGTTGTTTCAGGAGTAAGATCTTTATCTACATATACGATTGCATTGGAAATATCTCCACCTTTGATCAAACCATGATCTAAAAGCATTTCCAATTCATGCAGGAAGCTGAAAGTTCTTGCTGATGAGATTTCGTCTTTAAATTCTGAAATATTTTTAAGAGTGGCGTTCTGGGTTCCTAAAACTTTAGTCCCGAAATCTACCATGGTAGTTACTTCGTAAGTATCTGAAGGAATGATTGTGATTTCCGAACCTGTAGCCGGATCACTGTATGTAAGAACTTCTTTTACCACAAGATATTCTCTTGCTACACTTTGTTCTGCTACTCCAACACTTTCGATTGCTTCAACAAAGTACTTTGAGGATCCATCTAAAATCGGAGGCTCGGAAGCATCCATTTCTAAAATTGCGTTGTCAATATCACAACCTACTAAAGCTGCTAAAAGGTGTTCGCAAGTGGTAATCTTTACCCCTAATTTTTCTAATGTAGTTCCTCTTTCTGTAGCTACAACATAATTTACATCTGCTTCTACCTGAGGATGTCCCTCCAGGTCTGTTCTTACAAATACAAAACCTGTATTTTCTTTGGCAGGTTTAATGGTAAGTTTTACTTCTTTACCCGTGTGAAGACCAATTCCAGAAAGAGTTACCTCTTCCTGAAGTGTTTTTTGCATATCACTCATTAGTATTATCTTTTGAGTTATTCTCAAGATTATTTATTCTGTTTACGATTCCAGGCAAGTTCCTGAAATGAACATAGCTTCTCAAATAGTCATTATAGCTGATTGCCGGTGAACCGTACAATGTTTCCCTGTCATTAACGCTGGAGTTTACACCACTCTGAGCCTGAATTTTCACCTGATTGCCTATTTTGATATGCCCTACAACGCCAACCTGACCTCCGATCTGGTTCCAGTCACCGATCGTAGTAGAACCGGCAATTCCCGCCTGGGCAGCAATTACGTTGTTCTGACCAATTTTTACGTTGTGTGCAATCTGAATCAGGTTATCGATTTTCGTTCCTTTTCCAATGATGGTAGAACCTATCGTAGCCCTGTCTATACTACAGTTGGAACCAATTTCCACGTCATCTTCAATAATAACGTTTCCCAGCTGCGGAATCTTTTTGAATCCTTCAGCGGTTGGCTGAAATCCAAATCCGTCACCTCCTACTACCGTATTGGAGTGAATCACACAGTTATCTCCGATGATACAGTAATCGTAAATTCTGGCACCACTGTCTATTTTACAGTTTTTGCCGATCTTTACGCCTTTTCCTATATACACATGCGGATAGATCTGTGAACCTTCCCCGATTTTAGCTTTCTCAGAAACATAGGTAAATGCTCCGATATAGGCTTTATCACCAATCACAGCTGTATCATGGATGGATGAACCATCTTCAATACCTTCTTTTCTTCCTTTCATTTCCTGATACAAATTCATCAGAATCTGAAAAGAAAGGTAGGCATCCTTTACAACGATTAAGGTAGGGATATAATTATTTTTGTCCAGAAGTTTTTCCGAAACGATGATAACAGAGCACTTTGAGGTATCTAAAAAGTGAGAAAACCGATCTTGTGCGATAAAAGACAGATGTCCTGATTCCCCATTTTCAATTGGTGAAACCCCTGTAATAAGTGCATTCTCGTCACCTATTATTTTTCCGTCAATAAAACTTGCAATTTGCGAAGCTGTAAATTCCATATTCTGCAAAGATAAGAAATTCTATAATTTGCAAACATTTTTTGGTTTCAGATCGTAAATTTTAATATTATTTAAGAGTCTATCCGGGAGATCTCTCTTGGAAACATAAGAATGTGACGGGTTGTTTTATTGATCATAAGCCCTGATAAAAGCTGATCTTCAGACTCATGAAGTTTCATTTTTTACCATTTTTCTGCAACAGGTAAATCGGTTGCTTTTCGGTATCATAAGGTAAAAGTTTCCTTTTTATTTCATATACCAGTTCCTGCCCGTTATCAATTCCGAAAAATTTGTTGGTATTTTTCACTTTCTCAGCAATAACTTCCTCATGAAAAGGTTGTGATGAAATGATGGTTTTGGGTAAATTTCTCTGGATCACACATTGGCACCAGTAGGATAATACAAAATCTTCCGAGTTCTGCCATTCTTTCATAGCCTGAATCACATCGTTATCATCAAGTTTTGTGAATCTTTCTATATCTTCATCTGTTGCGGCACTCTTACCACGGTACAGAAAGTATTTCAGATGATCTGTTGCCGGAAGTTCAGCCCCCGGGAGATCAGATATTTTGCTCTTTCAAGAATCTTCACCAGAAGAAACTCTGCCAATGCTGATGTTTTATGATAATACACCTGCCAGTACATGAACATTCTGGCGGTAAGGAAATTTTCAATAGAGTAAATTCCTTTTGCATCAATTACCAGTTCTCCTTCCTCACAGACATTCATCATCGAAATAATTCTTTGGGTATTTATATTTCCTTCCGATACGCCGGTAAAAAAGCTGTCTCTTTTCAAATAATCCAACCGGTCAACATCCAATTGAGATGAGATCAGCTGATTGAAAAATTTTCTGTGGTATTTCCCTGAAACATTTCAATAGCCATAGATAACTGTCCGTCATATTCTTCATTCAGCTTATTCATGAGCAATAGAGACAGTTTTTCGTGATGCCAGTCATCCATCAGCATACTTTCCAAAGCATGGGAAAACGGACCATGACCAATATCATGCATCAGAATAGCCAGCATTGCCCCTTTTTCCTCTTCCTCAGAAATTTTCACCCCTTTCTGCTTCAATGTTTCCAAAGCAGTGAACATCAAATGCATTGCTCCTAAAGCGTGATGAAATCTTGTATGAGTAGCTCCCGGGAAAATCAGATTCAAAAGTCCGGTCTGCCCTATCCTTCTTAATCTCTGAAAATAGGGGTGCTCAATGATATCAAATAAAATTTCGTGGGGAATTTTGATAAACCCGTGAACGGGATCATTGATGATTTTTAGCTTATTCTGCATTGAAACGTCAGTATTAGTAAACAAAGTTAGGCATTTTAAAATATAAGCTTTTATTAAATTACCATTAAAATATTACAATAAACAATTCCAGCCCCTGATATTTTTAATAAAAAGCCCTTTCATCTTCTTTCAAAAATTCTGTAACCATAGAATCTTCAATACAAGTTTTTATAAAACCTTTTGCTGCTGTTGTAGTAAAGAATTATCTTTGAGAGAAAACACGATATTCCCTTCATGAGACACCTCTCTGTTTTCCTTTTACTATTTTTAAGTTTAAACTTTTCTGCTCAAACTGTAACTGAAACACAAAAGCTTGAATCCCTGTGCAGAATCTGGGGATTTTTAAAATATTACCATCCTCATGTTGCAAATGGAAATCTGAACTGGGACAAGCAACTTTTTCAGAAAATGATTGAACTTGAATCTGTTTATGATAAAGAAACATTGAATACGCTCTATTCCGACTGGATTAAAAGTCTTGGGAAGTTCCTCAGTGTAAAGAATGTTCAGTAAAAGATGAGAAAGTATATTTTCTCAAAAACTTGGATCTGAGCTGGATTGACAATTCTCACATTTTCTCTGATAAAGTATCTAAACAACTCCGCTATATTGAAAACAACAGAAATCTTGGAGACAACCATTATTTTGGAAAAGGCGGAAGAAAAATATATTTCAGGAATGAAAAATCTTATGGTTCAAAATTTACTTCCAGGGCAACCGGCCTACTGGAATTATTCCGATATTGGAATTATGCAGAATATTTTTTCCTTATAAATATGAAACAGATCAGAACTGGAATGACGTTCTGACAGAAATGATTCCTAAGTTTCTTATGATTGATAATGATAGAGATTATCACTTAACATTAGCAGAACTCGTCGCCAAAACGGATGACTCTCATGCTTATCTTTCTTCAAAAGAGATTCACAACAGTTTATTCGGTAACCGGAAAGTATCTGTGGATTATTCCTATGCCGAAGGAAAACTAGTCATTACTAAAATCAACAGCACAAAATCCAGAGATAAAAGCCCCTTCCGTAAAGGAGATGTCATTTACGACATTGAGGGTAAAACCATTCCTCAAATAATGAACAGTCTGGGAAAATATATTCCTGCATCCAATTCCTGGGGAAGGTAAATAAGATAAAAGATAAGCTTCTCTTCAGTAATAATGACTCTCTTTCCGTAAAGATTGAAAGAGAAGGCCAGAACCTGGAAATCAAAACCAAAACTTACTTAATAAAAAATATTCTTCACGAAAAAGCAGTGTCCCTGCAAAAGTGGAAATTTATTGATCATGAAAAGAAAACCGGATATGTTAATATGGGAATAATTGAGAAAGAAGATCTTGATGACATGTACAGCAGTTTAAAATTGACAAAATCCATTATCTTTGATCTCAGAAATTATCCGAAGCAAACCATCATCCCTTTAAGTTACCTTTTACTTCCGGAACATTCCGTATACTATCAGTTTACTTTTCCCGATACCAGCTATCCCGGAAAATTTTACAGCAGAAAAAACAGTACCGGAAGAAAAAATCCTGAATACTATAAAGGAAATGTAATCGTTTTAGTAGATGAAAATACCCAGAGCCAGGCAGAGACTACCACAATGATGTTTAAGCAGCACCCGAAAGCTAAAATCATTGGCAGCAATACTTCTGGAGCCAACGGAGATGTCATTATGTTTAAAATTGCTGATCTTGAAACCAGGTTTACAGGTCTTGGCGCATACTATCCGGATGGAAGGGAAACACAAAGAATAGGCATCATTCCCGATATCATTGTAAAAACCACTGTTGAAGGGGTGAAAAGCGGAAAAGACGAAGTACTGGAAAAGGCTTTGGAATATATAAAAAGTACCAATTAAATGGCGACTAAGTGTGAAATATCTGAGGGAATTTTCATTTAACTAATATTTAACTTTTAATATTTCGATTTTGTGAGATTTTAAAAGGATTTGGTCAACATTTTGATACAATAATCATGTAAAAAATAAATTATGTCAGAAAAGATATTATGGATCGATGATGAAATAGATTTACTTAAACCTCATATCGTATTTTTAGAAAAGAAAGGTTACCAGGTAACCCCGGTTAATAATGTGAACGAGGCTTTGGAACTTATGGATTCAGAGAAATTTGCTTTAACACTTATTGATGAAAATATGCCGGGTATTTCCGGGCTGGAAGCTATTCCCATGATCAAGGAAAAAGATAATTCCCTGAAAATTGTAATGGTGACCAAAAGCGAAGAGGAACACATTATGGAAGAGGCTATCGGATCTCAGATTGCCGATTATATATTAAAGCCTGTAAATCCTAACCAGATCTTACTGTCCTTAAAGAAAAACCTTCAGCAGGATAATCTTGTGGAACAGAAGACGATTTTACAATACCAGCAGGAATTCAGGAACCTTTCTATGGAGCTTTCTTATCTGAGAACGTACCAGGAATGGGCTGAATATTATAAAAAGATTCTTAGCTGGGAAATCAAATTTGATAAAGTAGCAGACAATGAATTTGCCGATCTTCTGCAGTCTCAGAAGGAAGAAGCCAATATTCAGTTTGCCAAGTTTATTGAAAAGAATTACGAAGACTGGCTGACAGATTCTGATAAGCCTATGATGAGCCACACGCTTTTCAAGGAAAAAATAAAACCTGAGGTTGAAAAGGAGAAAGTATTGTTGCTAATGGTTGATAATCTTCGCTACGATCAGTGGAAAGTAATTGAACCGTTGTTTACCAAATATTACAACAAGATATCCGAAGATTATTATTACAGTATCCTTCCTACAGCCACTCAATATGCAAGAAACTCTTTCTTTGCCGGACTGATGCCGTCTGAGATTGAAAAACGTTTTCCGGATAAATGGTTCAATGATAATGAAGAAGGTAATAAGAATGAATTTGAGCGTGATTTCCTTGAAGATCAGATGAAGAGAATTGGTCTGGGATCAAAATCAATGAAATATCTGAAAGTACTGAATGCTGATTTTGAAAGAAAGATCTACGATGATTTCAATCAACATAAAAACAATGATCTTCTGGTAATTGTTTACAACTTCATCGATATTCTTTCTCATGCGAAGACAGACAATCATATTGTGGACCAGCTCATCCGATGATAAGACCTTCCGCTCACTGACATTCAACTGGTTTGAAAACTCTTCTCTGCTAAAGATTATCAAAGCAGCAGCCGAGAACGGTTACAAACTGGTCATCACCACAGACCACGGAACAGTATACGTTAAAAAGCCCAGTAAAGTTGTAGGTGACAGGAAACCTCCACCAATATCCGATACAAGACCGGTAAAAGTTTGACGTATGACGACAGTGATGTATGGGCAATCACCAATCCGGAGAAACTGTTTCTTCCGAAAGGAAATTTAAGTTCCAAATATATTTTTGCGAAAAACAATATATTCCTGGCTTATCCTAAGAACTATAATCATTTTGTAAATTACTATAAAGAAACTTATCAGCATGGAGGAATTTCATTGGAAGAATGTATCATTCCTATCAGTGTATTAGAACCCAAGTAGTTTTTTTCATAGTTTATTTAATTTTGTTAAAGGCGGAAAAAAATCATTCGATTTTTTCCGCCTCTTTTTTAAGGCATTCATTTTGCATACTTGAAGGCAACCTTAAATAAATATAATCTTATGAAAAAGCACATTTTTATTGCAGCAGCATTCGCAGCCTTATTTTTAACTTCATGTAATAAAGAAAAGAAAGCAACAGATTCCACACCGGCTACAATAGACAGTGTTGCTTCTACGCCGTCTGATTCAGCAGCTGTTTCAGGAACTCAGGATGAAATTGTAAAAAGTACTTCGAAAGACAGCAGCGGAAAAACATTGGATATGACTTTCAACAACACTAAAAATACGGCTACAGTAGTTTTCAACAATGAAACAATTGAACTACAGGGGCAAAAGCCTGCATCAGGAATATGGTATAAGAATGATCATTATGAGCTGAGAGGAAAAGGCGAAGAAATAGAACTGACGAAGGATGGTAAAACAGTTTTTAAAAAATAAATCACTTCCTAAAAATATAAAAAGTCGGCTTTGAAATTAAAGACCGGCTTTTTTATTTCCCTACATTTGAAAAAATTTATTTTGTTTATGAGATTAATCACTTACAACGTCAACGGAATCAGGGCAGCATTTACCAAAGATTTTTTGGGCTGGCTGAAGACTGCAGATCCGGATATTATATCTATTCAGGAAAGCAAAGCCGGAAACGATCAGATCGATATCGAAAGCCTTGAAAAACTGGGGTATCACAGCTATTGGCACTCGGCAGTAAGAAAAGGCTACAGTGGAGTCGGAATTGCGTCAAAAATAAAACCCAACCATGTAGAGTATGGCTGCGGTATTGAAAGCTACGATAATGAAGGCAGGATCATCCGTGCAGATTTTGACGGTTTTTCAGCCATTTCAGTCTATGTACCTTCTGCATCCAATATTGAAAGGCTGGATTTTAAAATGCAGTTCTGCCATGACTTTCTGGAATACATCAAAAATTTAAAAAGGAAATTCCCAACCTGATTATTTCCGGTGATTTTAATATCTGCCACGAGGCTATTGATATTCATAATCCTGTCGGGTTAAAGAACGTTTCAGGCTTTCTTCCTATGGAAAGGGAATGGATGACCAATTTCATCAATGAATGTGAACTGATTGACAGTTTCAGGTTTTTCAACAATGAGCCGGATAATTATACATGGTGGAGCTACAGACAAAATTCAAGGGAAAGAAATAAAGGGTGGAGACTTGATTATAACTTCACTTCATATAGTTTAAAGGATAAACTTACCCGGGCTGTTATTTTAAAGGAAGCTGTGCATTCTGACCATTGTCCTGCTTTGCTGGAATTGGATGTATAATATATATAAGGCAGAGTCTAAAACAAAAAACAGCTGAATCAGCTGGTTTTTTTAATTTAAATCATAAGATTAATCGACAATTTCATATTCAACCGGAATGGTACCATGACTGATATCTCCGATCTCATCGAACGCAGCTTTAGACATGTCTAAAGATCTTGATGAATGGTAAGGCCCTCTGTCATTAATTCTCACTATTACCTCTTTACCATTTTTAAGGTTTGTTACCTTAACGTTTGTTCCAAATGGAAGCGTTCTGTTTGCTGCAGTAAACTTTGAGTTATCAAAGATTTCTCCGCTAGCTGTTTTTCTACCGTTAAATTTATCGTGGTAGTACGATGCATAACTTGTTTTTTTCGCATCTAAGGCATTTGCTGTAAACGAGTAAATACCTAAGGTTGAAATCATCATTATGATTACGAGAATGAATCTTTTCATCATTTTGAACTTTTATTGGTTTTGACAGGGCAAAAGTATCAGGAATCTTCACAAGTCCCTATTCGATATGTTAAAAACCGTTAATAAAAGTTTAAAAATATGTTAACGATCACTGCAAGCCCCTATAAACAGGGATTTAAAGACGTATTGTTAAAAAGTGTTAAAAAAACACCGTAAAAGTTAATATAATTAACTAATCCTTGCATAATTTAAAAACAACAATTTATAAAATATTAATAATCAACACTATACAAAATACAAAAAGTTAAAATAAAGTCCTAAAATCAATCTTAAAAACTTAAAAGTCTTAAATGACGGATCAGTAAAAAGTTTCTGACAGAACACGATTGAAGTTACCCAACCCTATTCTTAAGATGGTTTTTAACATCCTTTTATTTTGTTAAAATCGATGAATGGATTCATTTTTTACAAAACATGATGTTGTTCATTCAAAAATGCACCATTTTACTGCTTTACTACCTTCAGTATCATACCCAAGTAACCAGCATTGAATATACATTCTGAATCTTCTGTATGACAAACAGAATGTATAAGCGGATTTATAAAACCCTTATTGATCTCTTATTTTGAATAAAATCCATTTTTAGGGACCTGTTTTAATTGAAATATTGCAATGGCTCTTTTATCAGGAAAACGAAAACCATCCATCTTATAAAAACAAAAACCAATGATTGCTCATTGGTTTTTTTATGTGATTAAATAAAATATTATTTTAAATATTCTAATATGTACTCATAAGTATCCTGAGGATAAACAACTGAAATATTTTGAGAACCTGTAACGGCTGCTCCTGTTGCTATATCATATGAATATAAATCTCTTGCGTAAACCACTTTGTTACCGTTTCCTGTACCTACACCCGCTTTCTTGTAGATTGTAATACCATACATAGAGGTAATACCGGTAGGCGGAGTGATCGTTACGGCAGTAGAACCTGCTGTAGTTGTAAACTGTCCTTTAATAGCATAAACCTGAGTTCCGTCAACCAATGTATTAGTTGCCGTTCCTGTAGCAGCATTTGTTACGTTGAATTTAGGGTCTACAGCTGTATTGAATGGCTTCCATGTACCTCCGTTAAGATTTGATGTTTTGTTATCGTAGTAATAGAAACCTGGCACCACAGAAACTCCGGCAGTACCGGTTGCAGCAGTACCTGTTGCAGTATTATATACAATCATACCATCTAATAAGGTAGGAAAAGCAGTAGGCAATCCATTAACCGGAGCTGCTAAACTTGTCATTGACACCAGATTGGTTCTTGGGAAAACCAGACCTTTACCGTTATTCGTACTACCGTTCCATGTTGTAGAAGATGAAGCATCTAAGAAAGCTGTAGTTGAAGTAACAGCTCCGTTGGCAGGTGTCAGGTTATTTCTTAGCTGTGCAGATAGGGAAACACTAGCAATAGCTAAAACTGTTGTAAATATATTTTTCATCATTTTTAAAGTGCGCTTTTAGTTATCCAAATTGTACCGTTTGAGATAATACAGGTACCATATCCTGGCTGTGCATTTCCTCCGTTACCTAAAGCTCCTGTATTTAGAGTAGCAGTTTCTACATAGAAGCATAATTCACGTCCCTGCTCTGTAGCAGCAGCAGGAAGCGTTACAGTTCCTCCAGAACCAGTATAGTGAATCATATAGTCACCAGGCTGAACCGAAAAGTTAGCATTAGGCTCTACCCTGATGTTTGTATACTGAGCCCCTTTCAGATTACTTGTTCCGTTGACAATAAATTGTCCTGTACCTGTAGTAAAAGTCAAATTATTATTAGACTGGTTTACAGTTCTAGGACCAGCCAGAACACCATCGCCGGCATAAATACTGGTATCCACTGAAGCACCACCACCTAGTGGTTTCCATGTAGTAGACGGAGAGTCATAGTAGTAAAACCTACAGCTGTAATATTGGCAGTTTTAGTACTTGCAGTACCGTCAATAGTAGTAACGAAAGCAAGCGCTCCGTTTTGTGCTGCAATATAAACTGCATCTTTAGCTGTAAGCTGAGCTCTTGTCAGACGAGGGACTAGTAAGGCATCAGGTTTAGAAGTATTAGTAGGATCTGCTACTACATCTAAAGTTGTGGCAGGTGTGGTTGTGTTAATCCCCACTCGCCCTTGCTGAGCTTTGGAAATTGCCGTGAAGCAAACCAGCATAGTTGCTGTTAATAAAATTTTTTTCATAAGTTTTTAAAGATTTTAATTATTTTTTTCATCAATATTTCCAAAGAAAAACGCATCTCAACCTGTGAATATTACTTCTTGACTAAAATCGGCTCTAAAATATTTATTTAACCGTATTTTAGTGTGTTTTCAATAGTAACTTATTGAAAGCATATGTTTTAAAAATATTGCCTATGCCGCAAATTTAACATTTAATTTTCTAATTCAAATACTCTGTGAAAGAAAATTAGAGAAATACATCAACACTCGACCATAACAACATGATTACCAGTTATATAAAAATTTTAAAATCTTACTATATATTATGTTAAATTTTCTTAATATTTATTTTTTCCAAATTCCTTTTATTCTGATTAATAGATGCTTATATTTAGACCAATTCTCCATATAAGTCAAATTCTTCAGCAGAAGTAATTTTGACATCTGCGAACTCTCCTATTGAAATATAAGTGTCTTCAGCAGAAACCAATACGGTATTGTCTACGTCCGGAGAATCATACTCAGTTCTACCGATAAAATAGTTCCCTTCTTTACGGTCAAAAATACATCTGAATACTTTTCCTATTTTCTCCTGGTTCTTTTCCCAGGAAATCTGAGACTGAAGTTCCATGATTTCTTCTACTCTTGCTTCTTTTACCTCCTGTGGAATATTATCTTCCAGAACATGGGCGGTCGTATTTTCTTCATGGGAATAGGTGAAACATCCTAGTCTGTCAAACTTCTGTTCTCTCACCCAGTCTTTAAGCTCCTGGAATATTTCTTCTGTTTCTCCAGGATATCCAACGATAAGCGTTGTTCTGATTGCCATATCAGGAACTTTCTCTCTGAATTTTCCTAAAAGGGCATCTGTTTTCTCATGGGTAGTTCCTCTCTTCATTGATTTCAACAAATCTGAATTGATGTGCTGAAGAGGAATATCGATATAATTACAAACTTTAGGTTCTTCACGGATAATATCAAGAACATCTTCAGGGAAACCACTTGGGAAAGCATAGTGAAGACGGATCCATTCTACTCCTTCTACCTTTACCAGTTCTTTCAGAAGATCTCCCAATGCTCTCTTTTTATAAAGATCCAATCCGTAGTAAGTAAGATCCTGAGCGATAAGAATCAATTCTTTGGTTCCTTTTTTTGCTAATTTCTGAGCTTCAGAAACCAGTTTTTCGATAGGTGTTGAAATATGGCCTCCTCTCATCAAAGGGATAGCACAGAAAGAGCACGGTCTGTCACAACCTTCTGAGATTTTAAGGTATGCATAATGCTTAGGAGTGGTTGTAAGTCTTTCCCCTACCAATTCATGTTTATAATCAGCACCAAGGTGTTTCAAGAGAATTGAAGGTCTCTTGTTCCGAAATACTGGTCTACATCAGGAATTTCTTTTACCAAATCCGGTTTATATCTTTCTGAAAGGCATCCGGTAACGAATACTTTTTCTACTTCGCCTCTGTTTTTTGCTTCTACATAATCAAGGATGGTATTGATGGATTCTTCTTTGGCATTATCAATAAATCCGCAGGTATTGATGACCACAATGTCCCCACGGTCTTCGTGAACCACTTCCTTACCATTGGCTTTCAGCTGGCTCATTAATACTTCAGAATCATATACATTCTTGGAACATCCAAGAGTGACTACATTGATTTTCTTCTTCCCTACAGATTTTGTACGCATCTTTTTGATTTTGAGTCTGCAAAGATACGAAATATTAAAGAGTTCGTATTAAAAAATAAAAACCACTTTAGAAAAGTGGTTTTCAGTACATTCTTTAAAAGTTTTTTTCTCTGAAGCCGGGGGCATTCTGATCTTTATCTGATAATACAGCATCTTTTTCATCAACTTTCCAGTCTATATTGAGATCCGGATCATTGAATTTTACACTGCCTTCTGATTCTTTATTGTAAAAGTTATCGCATTTATAAGAGAATATGGCATGGGTACTCAATACAGAAAATCCGTGTCCGAAACCTCTTGGTACATATAGCTGCAATTTATTTTCGGCAGTAAGTTCAATCCCGAACCACTTTCCGAATGTGGGAGAATCTTCTCTTAGGTCTACCGCCACATCCCAAACGCTTCCTTCAAGACATGAGACCAATTTTGCCTGCGCATGTTCTCCTTTTTGAAGGTGAAGACCTCTTAGTACTCCATAGGATGATTTAGAGATATTGTCCTGTACAAAATGACCATTCATCCCGGTGAGTTCTTCAAATCTTTTTCGTTGAACTTTTCAAAAAAGTAACCTCTTTCGTCTTCAAAAACGGTAGGCTCTATGATGTAACAATCTTTAAGCGGGGTTTCTTTAATTTTCATGATTTATTTCTAACAAGTTTTTAAAGATTATACTGTTTTTTAATACTCCATTTCAATCCTAAATATATTCCTCCTACAGGCAAAAATATAATAAGGACAACTGCCCAGACCGGTAAAGTAGAACTGATGAGAAATGCATTGACTATCAACTGAAAAAAAAGCATATACAAAACTAATCAGCAAATGCGAAACTTTTTTCTCGTTGGCAAATAGCTGATACAGATGCCTTCTGTGGGCTTCGAAAATGTTTTCTTTAAGCAATAGTCTTTCTGTAATCGTCAAAACAACTTCCATCCCGTAAATAGATAAGAGAAGAATGTATTTGTACTCCTGAGTTCTCATGATCAATAAGGTAATCAGGCCTATTACCCAAAAACCTATTCCCATACTACCTACATCTCCGGCAAAGCATTTTGCTTTTTTCTGAAATTAAAGAACAGAAATACAATACATGCCAGAACAGGATAGTATATAAAATTTTCATCTGTAAACGAAATAATTTCCTTATTAATATATGCTAACGAGAATAACGTGATCAAGCTATATAATCCTGTCATTCCATTAATCCCATCCATAAAATTATAGGCATTCAATGTACCTATAATCATGATAAAAAGAATGGGCCATATCCAAAACGGCATCAGATCAAACGCTCCGGTAAAATATAATAACAGAATTACAGAAAAGAGATGCACGGAAAGCCTTATTCTATTAGACAAAGTTTTAACGTCATCAATGAAACTTATGGTACAAATCGCTAAAAGTCCCGCTCCGAAGGACCAATAACTATGTATTGCTTCATTGAAATTAAAAAGGCAAAAAGGATAAAAGCAATTGGAAATATAATACCTCCTCCTCTTAATGTAATCTGTGTATGGGCACTTCTATGATTAGGTTTATCAATAATATTGTATTTATCGGCAATTTTGAAATATATCAATTCAGCTAAAAACAACAATATAAATATCACTAAATAAATAAAATCGTTCATCAAAAATGGAGTTAATTAGTGTATCGGATCGAATAAAATAATTTAGTAAACATATCTCTAATGATATTAGATTTCGAAAGGGAATTAAACTTAATACAAAAAGCAAAGGTTTAATAAAGTTCCTGTTAATAACTATTTTAGGTTTCTGTATGTTAAAAAAGACAGTAAATTTTCCTGAGTATGATCTTCAGCATCTTTTACGATTACTAATGAATCGTGATTTGTATGCATCGAAGTCATTACCGCTTTGACAGCCTGGTCAACATGACATAATGAATAAATTCTTTCCTGTCTTGTAAGAAACGGCGTCTTCAACACAGGTAGAAAAACCCTTTTTCCCAGATCCTTCAGATTATGTTCAGTATAAACAGGTGCCAGTCGCAAGATATGTTTTGATTTTGCATTTGTTTCTTTTAATAATCTCTCACAAATCAGCTTACTTTCACCATATTCCGTAACCGGTATCGGCTGATCATTGACTGAAATAATTTCTTTATTATTTTTGAAACTATACACCGATACCGAGCTTAAAAAAATAATCGTTGTATTCTTCAGGTTCAGAAAATTAAAAATATTCTTTGTCATCAGAATATTGGCCTCTCCTACCGGCATTGTGCTGTCTTTTATTTTACCATGTGCAATGGCTGCTGTGTGTATGATAAAATCGAACTCTTTATCATTAAAAAAATCTTTACAATCCTTTTCATTCAAAAGATTCAGGGCTGTATATCCCTGCTTTCCTTTTGAAGCAACAGCAGTAACATCAAAGTCATTCATTAAAGCTGCATATATCTGAGAGCCTATAAAACCGCTTGCTCCTGTCAAAAGAACTTTAGCTTTCATTTTTAATAATTTGATTAAATGTAACAAACTCGTAATTATTCTCTTTTAAGAGCTTAATAAGTTTGTGCATTTTATTTTCAACACTTTTTCTTCCCTGGTTAAATCTGATTTTTGTTTTAAAATCAGTATGCTCAGGAACTGTTATCTCATAGTTTTTAGAAAACTCAAACGGATGGATATAAAAGAAATAATGCTGTTGTTTTTTAAAATACTTCTTCAAAAGCATTTTGGTAAGCGCCCATGGGAAAATTCTTAAATATCCTCCACCTGAAACCGGTAAATTTTTCCCGAACACTTCAACAGTGGAAGCTTCGAATTCATAAAACGGACCCTGTTTATATATGGTAGGATTAAATTCTTCAAAATCATCAAGATTAATCCTTCCATACAGATCATGGGCGTCAAATTTTATTTTACTGGAATCAAAGGTAAAGCCAAGTTCTCTTAAAATCTCCAAACGGTCTCTGTCTAAACTAAAACAGGGGCTCTATAACCATCCACTTCAAGACCTGTAAACTTTTTAAATGAATTCATTCCCTCCACAGTATCTTTTCTGAATTCATCCAGACTCAGTTGAAGAGGCCTCTTATGGGCATAGGAATGAAGACAGATCTCATGTCCTTTCTCTTTAATAAGTTTAATTTTATCTTGTAATACTTCCACAAGCTCACCTACAATAAAAAAGTAGTTTTGATATTATACTGATCTAAAATATCCAGATAAATATCTAAACCATCCAAAGTAGACTGGCTCTGATCACAGTCTTCTTTTGTAAAATAGTCCAGGTGGAACCAGTCTTCCACATCCATACTCAATACAGCATATTTTTTCATATCAATCTTCCTCCGTTTTTTGTAAAGTCCTGAAATTGTTCAACTGTAGGCCATGTAAAGTAGCTCCCTTTTTCTGCAAAATTCTCTTTAATGTTAACCGTAGAATTTTGAATATTCCTGATAGTTTCACACATCAGATTTCCGCCGATCTCTTTACTTTTTAAAATTAGCGAAAACATGGTTTCATTTTCAGAAATTGCAATTTCTTTCTGATTTAAAATTGCACCATTATCAATTTTTGAATCCATATAGTGTACTGTAGCCCCAGTGGATTTCTCTTTTTTATATAATGTCCAGAAACTAGGCATTACCCCGGCATAATAAGGTAAATAAGAACAATGTAAATTGATACATCCGTGCTTAGGTATCTTTAGTAAAGCTTCTTTAAATACTACAGGAGCAGAGTAAGATACAATAAGGTCAGGTTCTAAAGCTCTTACCTCTTCCAGAAATCCAGCTGAATTCGGATTTTTATTCTGTCAAAGGGAATATTATATCTCTCCGAAACGGCTTTTAGGCTTTTGGGGTAATCGCAAGTTTATAAGAGGTGACTGTATCTATGATATTCAAAACTTTGGCTGAAACTACTTTTATTCCCATTTTGATGGTTTGCAGCAGTCAAATCCTTTTATAAAGTAAGATTTCTTATTAACCAAACTGTAATTAGAATCAATATCTATTACTTTTAAAAGTTCTACATTTTCTAAACGCAGAATTTTTTCAATATTTTTAGGAACTACAAAAGCATCTTCCTGGGTTATAATAATTATTTTCATCTACGTCTGATTAATGGTTTATTAAATTACTGATATGGTTATAATACTTTTCAGTGACTTTTTCTTTGGTGTAATCTTTTTGCACCATTTCAAAGCCTTTTTCTCCCATATGCTTCAATCTGTCTTTATTATTTAATGCTTCGGATAAAACAGTAAATAATTCTTCATTGACATTATTGGAAGAGTTCTCTATTAAAAATGCTGCATCAGTATTTTCTAACAGGTCATAAAGAGGTGTATTCTTATTACTGATCACCAATAAAGGTTTTTTACAGGCCATAATTGTATAGACTTTGGAAGGGAGGCCATCCTTCTCCAGTTTTTTATTCATAAAGATAAAATGCAAATCTGCATAGTTGATAACATGCGGAATACTCTCTCTTGCCTGATAATCAATAAGGTTGATGTTATTTAACTGATGGGATTCAATTTCACTTTTCAGCCAAGATCTGCACGCTCCATCTCCAATGACAAAGTAAGTGATAGGCATTCCCTTAGTTTGTTTTGCAACTTCTATCAAAGGATCCCAATCCTGTGCAAAACCTATATTACCGGCATACATTACTTTAAGATTTTCACTGGCAGGAAATAATTGGCTATTTACTACCGGATGATCTATCGGATGATAAAGTTCTGTATCTACGAAATTGGCAATGATCTCAATCTTTTCGGGATTTTCCATTCTGGGAACCAGGGTATTTTTAAAATTCTGGTCTATTGTTATTAAAGAATCCGAATGTTTATAAACAAACCTTTCGAGTTTTTTAAGAATCTTTAAGACAAACTGAGATTTCATTTTACCTTGATTCACAAAAAAATCGGGATAAATTTCCTGAACGTTATAAATAAATTTTGCTTTTTTAAGCTTTGCTAAAGCAATAGATACCAATGCAATCGTAAGGGGTGGCGAGGGGCTGATAATGACGTCTACATTCTTTATTTTCATCCCCAAAAAGAAAGATAACAAATGCCAGTAAATCATAATAAACCCACGTAAAAGAACACTTTCATATTTCTTTTGAGGCACATGATATACTTTAATTCCTTTGTAATCACTGGTATAATAAAGCCCTAAAAACTTTTTCTGAAATTTTGTTTTATTCAGATCAACTTTATTATAGTGCGGCATTGTTGAAAGTACTTCAACTTCAAATCCGTTCTTCTTTAAATTATAGGCAATGTCATTATAAAGATAGGCAGTTGAAACCGCATCAGGAGCAAAAACAATGCTGTGTATTAATACTTTTTAGCCATTATATTTATTTTCTCCAGACTACTCTGTTTACATAATCTGTATAGCTTAAGATAATTCTCACCATTTTCTCAGAAACATTGGGCATAGAATAATCTGACACCTGTCTATAATTTCTTTCTTTTCCTACTTTCTGCTGCTGAAGCTGAACAAGCCCCTGCAAAATTCTCTCTGGTGACAAACCTACCATCATTACTGAGGTTTCTTCCATTGCTTCCGGTCTTTCATGAGCTTCTCTGATATTAAGCGCTCTGAAGTTCAAGATTGAAGATTCTTCAGAAATTGTTCCTGAATCTGATAAAACAGCATAGCTTCTCATTTGAAGTGCATTGTAATCATGAAAGCCCAGTGGTTTTAAAAACTGAATTTCCGGTCTTACTTTGATCTGTTTTTTATCAATCATATTTCTTGTTCTCGGGTGAGTAGAAACAATAATCGGATAACCAAACTTTTCTGCAATTGCGTTCAAACTTTCCATTAACCCTGTAAAATTCTTTTCAGAATTAATGTTTTCTTCCCTGTGAGAGGAAACCACAAAATATTTGCCCTCTTCTAAATTTAGTCTTTTCAAAACATCTGAACTTTCTATCTGAGGTAAATAATGATTCAAAACCTCAAACATTGGGGATCCTGTTTTGATGATTCTATCTGCAGGCAGACCTTCTCTCAACAAATATTCACGGGCAATATCCGAATAGGTCAGATTAACATCCGCAGTATGATCAACAATTTTACGGTTCGTTTCTTCCGGCACCCTTTGATCAAAACATCTGTTCCCGGCTTCCATATGGAAGATTGGGATTTGTCTCTTTTTCGCAGGAATTGCACAAAGGCAAGAATTGGTATCACCTAATACAAGGAAAGCATCCGGCTGTAAATCTTCTAAAAGCGGATCAATTTTGATCAGGATATTACCTACTGTTTCTGTAGCTGTTTTTCCTGCTGCTTCCAGAAAATAATCTGGTTTTCTTAGTCCAAGATCTTCAAAGAAAATCTGATTAAGTTCATAATCATAATTCTGTCCTGTATGGACAATAATATGCTCTACAGCTTCCGATGCATCCAAAGCTGATAATACTCTTGATAATCTAATGATCTCCGGTCGCGTTCCTACGACGGTCATTACTTTTAATTTCTTCATCATTACAAAATAAAATTATAGATATAAATACTGCTGAAAAGTCCAAAACTCCAAATTCGCAAATATATTATATGAAGTTAAAACAAGAACAAAGTATTGAATAAAAAACAAAATAAATGGTAAATAGTATATATTATTCGTCACATATTTTAGTTTAAATTTCCACACATCTTTAAAATACAGGAAAAATAAGACTAGACCAACAACTCCCATACTCATCAACACTTCAATGAAAATATTATGTGGATATAAACCGTCTTCAAATAAAATACGTCCTCCGAAAGGTATATTATTTTTAAAAACATCCCATCCTTTTGTTAAATAATAAACTCTTCCATATCCGTTACCTTCAAAAATAGCATCATACATTCTTCTAATAAATTCAAAGTCAGCTACAGATGATTGTTTCAAAATATAGATACTCACAATGAAAAGAAGAACAAAAGAGAGTAATGCTATCCAATATTTTAATTTATTCAAGTACAGTAATGTTATCAATATAATAATAAAAGCTGCCAGTATAGGGCTTCTTGCAGAAGCACTGAAAATCGTAAAAACACCTATAAGAATTCCTAAAATTGGTTTCAATAACTTTTGAGGTGACTGAAAACAATAAAAACAGATATAATCAATAAAGATAAACCGTAATGTCCTGTACTGATATAATATCCTGCAAAAATCCCACTTGATTTTTCAAATTCGGTATACACGAATATTGTATATAAGCAACTTATCCCCAATAATATCAACAGAAAATTAAAAATCAAATAATTAAGTTTAACTGTAATTTCTTTTGAAAAATTGATACTTAAAACAGCAATATAAGGTATCAGATTCAAACAGATAATTCTTATATATATCTGTTGCTCGTTATTCAATGCTTTTTGTGAATATACATCATTTTTATAACTGTAAATAGCTTTTATGAAATAGAACAGCCAAAAAGAACAGTAAAAATAACCGTTGATTTTCTTTTTACTATATTCTCAAAGTTTACATAGATTATATAGCAACTTATTAAGAATAGAATGATACGGAAAGGCACGGCAAAAAACGCATTGGAAACATCCAGCGGTCGTGAAAATGAGTAGAAAAAATATACCCAAAAGTCAGAAAAAAAAAAAAAGGACTCAGTATACCCCTTCTTCGTTAGTACCATATTTAAACATTTAAAAAATAGGTATCTGCATCTTCAGGATTGAAAGGTTCATTGATCCAAAAAATGGTATATAATTCTTCGTCTCCTATATTCTTAATATTATGCGTATACCAGATAGGCATATCTACGTAAGCCGGCTCACTCCCATCCAGATAAAAATCCAATACTTCATCTGTATCAATCTTTCTTAGCTGTATCAGGGCTTTTCCTTTTATTACAGCAAACCTTTCTATTTTTCTGGTATGAAAATGATTTCCTCTGGTAATTCCGGGAACAGTAGTAGAAAAAGCATTGCCCGCCAATTCCTAAACGGATTACTTCTACAAAAGCACCTCTCGGATCTGTATGTTGTGTAAATTTTACAGGGTAATGATTTTTAATATCAAAGTAACACCTGAAAGTATTAAACAGATTTAGATCAAATTTGGTTTTTAATTCAGGAATTTCCCCGTTATCAAAATAAAGTTGCTTAAAGTTTTCCAGTTTTTCCAGTACTTCTGAAACTTTATTGACTGAAGTATGGGAAACTTCATATAATTCTCTGGTTTCTCCCGTTTGGATATTATTTATAATTTCCTGAACAAGTTCTCCAACATAAATAAGTTTTACTTCTCCATCATTATCAATACTTGGAGTTTCTCCATGAGTAAGTTTATGACAAAAAGTTGCTATAAAGGAATTATAATTAGGCTTTCCAAAAGGTCCGAAAACATTTGGAATAATCATCCCGGTAAAGGTTCCTCCAGATTTTTGGCCCATTCAGAAAAAGTTCTCTTCCTTCTTTTTTAGATTTTCCATAAAGATTATCCTTTTCTTCCTGAGAAGATGATGAAAACAGAATATGAGCTTTTGATTCAGTTCTTTCCAAAGAGGCTATAAGCTCCTTAACCAGACTGATATTATTATCAAAAATAACTTCCGGATCAGAATGACGATTCATTGCCGCCAAATGCACAATAACATCACATTGCTTTACAAAATGGTCTAATTGTTCTGAATCATTGAAAAATTCTTTTTCAAAATCAATTCTTTCGAATTTTTCAGGCTGCAGACCTAAAGTATTATATAAATGAGATCCTACAAATCCATTTTGTCCTGTAATTCCTACTCTTTTCATCTTATAAATTTTCAAAATAATCTATAGGAAAACGATAATCATCGTCTATTTCTCCTAAAGAATAATTTGCCATTACTAATAATTTTGCTCCTTTTTCATTAGATTGGATAGCGCTTGCATATCCACTGGGAATATGGAGTACATCCAATTTTGCAGCACTAAGCTGATATTCTAAAATTTCCAATTCTTTAGCAGGACTCTCCCAGTTATCAATTTTAACTAATCTTATTGTAAAGCTACCAAGTGCTGCCGAAAACCAACGTTGTTCAATTTTATGCCCTGTCCAGCCTCTTATAAATTCTGTATCTGTATTTTCAATATAATATAACCTCTTAATTTCCAAAGCATTAAAGTTGTTATTAAAACTAAGATTTCCTCTCTCATCGGAATACTTATCTCCTTTGATTTTTTTGGTACATTATTCATAAGCTCCTTACATCCTACAAAGTAATATTATTTTTGCTATAAAAACAACTAGTTAGAGTGATCATTTAAGTGATTTTTGTACCATTCTATTGTCATTTTAATCCCAGTTTCAACATCTACAGCAGGTTCCCAATTTAATTTTTCTTTAGCTTTACCAAAATTGATACATCTTTTTGTAATATTATCAATATCTCTTTTAGAAACTTTTTCTGTAGATACTGTTGGAATAATATTCTTAATGATATATACTAAGTCATTAACCGACATCTCCTTTCCTGTACCAACATTAAACACCTCATTTATTGCATCTTGTGACACTGAAGCCAAAATTGTTGCATTTACAGCATCATCAATAAATGTATAATCCCGTGTTTGCTCCCCATCTCCTATAACTTTTAAACTTTCATTGTTCAAGGCGTTATGTATGAAACGTCCTAATACTCCACAATATTCATTTTTAAAGGATTGTCCATAACCGTACACATTAGAATACCTTAAAATTGTAATAGGTATTTTACATTTTTTACTATATAATAGGCTATAATGCTCACTAAGTAACTTTGTCGCTGAATAGTTATTTAAAATAGCAGGTGAAGAAGTTTCATCAAATGGAGAATCATCGTGGTTCATGTCTCCATAAACAGAAGAAGTAGAGGCGATTATAAGCCTTGATAATTTTTGTAGATTGTTCTGTCTCAGGTAATCCAGGATTCTCAATGTACTTAAAGCATTAACATTCAAGTCATTTTCAGGGTTCTGACCTGACGATGAAATTTGTGAACAAGCTAAATGAAAAATATAATCGCAGTCATCAATATGATTCGAATAGTTTTCAATATCTAAGACATCAGTATGTATAAACAGAAATTTATTATTATAAGCCTTTAAGACGTTTGGATCACTATTCGCACAATTATCCACCACAACAATCTTACAATCGAACTTATTAATAAAGTTTTTAACCAGATTATGACCAATAAAGCCCAGTCCTCCGGTTACAATAATTTTTTTCCATTTAATAAATGTGTCATAGTTTATCAATCTTTATGTGGTAAATTATCATCAAAACACTCCAATACTTTTTTGCAATAATTTTATAATCTAAATATTTTTTAGCAGCTTCTTCAGCTCCTTTTTTCATTCTTGATAAGTATTCAGGAGCAGATATAAGCTCTTCAATAGTTTCAGCAAATTTTATGGGCGTAATACTATCTTTGTCTATTTTAATAATATTTTCACAAAAATTCAGATACGACATATCCTGCCACCCAGAATCTCCGGCAATCAAAGGAAGATGCATTCCTATAGCCTGCTGCCATAATACAGACTGGCTAGATGGAAATACAGCAATATCGGCGATAGCCATATATTGATAAAATAAATCTGCTGAGAGCCAACCCGTAAAATGAATGTGGGCATTTGATCCTATTTTTACTAAATTATTATAATATTCCTCAAATCCTATATCTGCAGCTCCAAAAACAATCAAATGTACATCTCTTCTGTCTAAAATATTAACAGCTTCAATAACAATTTCTGTCTTTTTTCTGGGGTTTAATTTCCCACCTGTAATAATAATATAATCTGATTGAGGTATATTTAACTTTTTTTTCAAAGAGTCTGTATCAAAATTGGTTCTAATGCTCTCTGATTGCTCATAATCACACCCCAACATGAGTAATTCTGAATCAGATACCGGTATTTTGTAAACTTCATGCAAAAATTCAGAGCTTGCTGGGGTAGCAAAGAAGAGTCTTGAAATGTGTTTTTATAGATCTGAAATACGTTCTTCCAAAGAATTTTGTGGAGAACATGCAATGAAAGCCAATTATTTGCCGAATTACTATGATCTGCTTCAGAGTATACAATTATTTTACAGTTTTTCTTCACCTTATAGCGTACAGCTTCCTCAAATCCAACTGAATACCATTTATAAAAATAAGATCCGGTTTTTCATAAACAAGAATATTATAAAGTCCTTTAATCTTTTTTATCCGATTCTTTATATTAACAAAGTAAGGCTGCCTGTAAATTTTTATTCCATCGCAAAATGTTACAGAGGCTTGTTTATGGGTATGGTAATCATCATTAAAAAAATCAAAAGGATCATCAGTAAGTGAACAAACAACTGAAACTTCAAAACCAAACCTGATAAATTGCTTAGCTAACTCATTTTCAATATAAGTTAAAGTATTTCCAAAAAGTCAGTTATAAATAAAACTTTCATATATTCAGCCGTTAAGCAGGGGATAGGTGAAAACACTTTTGTTTATTACAATCAGATCGTTATTTTCCTTTCACAAACAATTTTTCTTCAGTCTGAACAATATAAAAAACTCTGTGTTTAATTAAAACACAGAATTTTATATTTTATTATCTTAATCAGGATATTGCATTACATCTTCTCCCAATACTTCTTTCCTTATAAGAGGAAGCTTCAACAATAGCTTTTTCATTCCTTCTACATCCTGTTGCTCTGTATTATGAGAATGATAATCTTCAATTTTAGATATATCTTCCAGCCCTTCAGAAAAATACTGTGCATAATTCAAATCTCTGTTGTCTGCAGGAATTCTGTAGAAATCACCCATGTCTTCTGCTTTCAGCATTTCTTCACGGGTACACAATGTTTCATAAAGCTTTTCACCGTGTCTTGTTCCTATTATTTTTATTGGATTCTCTGCTTTAAACATATCTTTTAATGCCTGAGCCAGATCACCTATAGTTCCTGCCGGAGCTTTATTTACAAAAAGATCACCTGGATTCCCATGTTCAAAAGCAAATAAAACAAGGTCTACTGCCTCTTCCAATGACATCAAAAATCTGGTCATATTAGGGTCTGTAATCGTAATGGGGTCTCCATTTTTAATTTGTTTAATAAATAATGGAATTACTGATCCTCTTGAGGCCATTACATTACCATATCTTGTAAGACAAACTACTGTTTCTTCAAGATTTCTGGATGCAGCTACAGCTACTTTTTCCATCATTGCCTTGGATATTCCCATTGCATTAATAGGATAAGCAGCTTTATCTGTACTTAAACAGATTACTTTTTTAACATTATTTTTGATGCAGCATCAATAACATTTTGTGTCCCCTCTACATTTGTTTTTACGGCCTGCATAGGGAAAAATTCACATGAAGGAACCTGTTTCAGTGCTGCAGCATGAAAAACATAATCTACACCTCTCATGGCAGGTTCTATACTATTAAGGTCTCTTACATCTCCGATATAAAATTTCAGTTTATCATTTTTAAACTGATTTCTCATATCATCCTGTTTTTTCTCATCACGTGAGAAAATCCTGATTTCTTTAAAGTGATCTGTATTGATGAATTTTCTTAAAACAGCAGTTCCAAATGATCCTGTTCCGCCGGTAATAAGAAGTATCTTATCTTTTATCTGCATAATGTATTGGTTATCCTATAACGTATCTTATTCATTAAATCCACAAAAAAATGATTGAATCTACAATATGATGGGATTTTTATAATTGAAAATTATTTCTTTCTTAATTTTTCTTTTTCTTCAAAAGTAGGGTAATTGATCAATACAGCTTTGTATACACCTTTAAATACAAATAAACTACCTGCTGCAACCCCAATAATCCCATGTTTATCTACAACTTGCTTTATATCATTCAAAGAACCGGCTCCCCTAAAACGGTAAGTGGTAATGAAATTTTTCTCTTACTTTATCAATCAGTCCCATATCATATCCTTTCATAACACCATCCTGATCGATTGAATTGATAATAATTTCTCCTGCACCTAATTTCTGAGCTTCTTCTGCAAATTTAAAAGGATTAATACCTGTAGATTTTTTACCATTATGGGTATAAACTTCATAACCTCCAAATAGCTTCTTCTTCACATCTAATACAACGATAACACTTTGTGCTCCTACCCTTTCTGCAATTTGAGTAATCAATTGAGGGTTTTGAAGAACAGCAGAAGAAAGTGCAATTTTCTCTATTCCAAGGCCAAAAATTCTCTGGGCCTGTTCTACTGTTTTTACTCCACCTCCATAACAAAGGGGCATTCTCGATTGATTGGCTATTCTTTCAATTAAGCTGTAATTAGGCTCTAATCCTTTAGCTGTTGCATCAATATCGAATATAGCAAGTTCATCAACTTCTTTCTCATTGAAGATTCTTACTGCATTGATAGGGTCTCCCACATATTTGGGATTTTTAAAATTAACTGTTTTTACAAGTCCGTTATCTTGAATAAGAAGAGAAGGTATAATTCTTGGTCTTAACATAGACTCTTAAAGTTTTGCAAAATTGTGTAATAAAATTTCACCATAATGGTGACTTTTTCCGGATGGAATTGTATCCCATACTTATTTTCATGATGTGCTGCAGAAGCAAATTCGCCGCCATATTCTGTAACGGCCATAATATCTTCATTATTATTGCATTCAAAATAATAGGTATGAAGAAAATAAAAATTGAATTTTCTTCCAATCCTTTGAATAATCCAACATCTTTTATCGGTTTCACATCATTCCACCCCATATGAGGTAATCTGGTAACCTGCTGGATTTTGGTTTCATCAAACTTTTTAACTGTAGCGTCAATCCACTTAAGGCCTTCCATGCTTCCTTCATCACTATTGTTCGCCATCATCTGCATTCCTACACAGATTCCAATGACAGGTATTTTATGATTAAGTACCAAATCATCTAGCCGATCTCTCATTCCGGAATTATTCAGCTGAGTCATGGCATGATCAAAATGTCTACTCCGGGAAGAATAAGCTTTTGGGCACCTTCCAGATCCTCTTTAGTTTTGGCAATTTTTACAGGTACATCAACTCTTTTATAAACATTTACAAAAGCATTAATATTGCCTACACCGTAGTCAATAATTGTTATCATCTGAATAATCTCTTTTCTAAACCTAGTTTCTGCATAGTTTGAGCACCAAATTTGATAATGCCCATTTTGTTTTTATAATCTTTATATGTTTTATTTTCTCCTTCAAAGATTTGCTGCAGTTCTTCCTTTGTAAGGTCTAATTTATTGGCTACATATTCAAATTCTTTCTGTAAGAATTCTTCTGAAAGCTCAGGCCTTGATACTCTATCCAAAGCTTCTTCTCTGGTCATCTGTCCTGTAAGGATAAGTGACGAAAAGTGAGCTTTTCTTTTTGATATCCAAATTTCCTTGGAAGCCAGTAATCTTCATAAAAACGTGTGAATCTTGATTCATGATGCTTATGCTGGAAGGGTTCCCACCCAAATTTATCTACCAGAAGCGTTTCTGCATCTTTTTTATTAAACGGAACCAGATTCAACGGTTTGAAAACCTCCATTCCGTAAACGTATTTATAAAGGATCTTATAGGAAAGAATATCTACTAACGGAAACGTTTTAAGTGGCCTTTTTCCAAATTTAGAATGTATATCCTTTACTAAAGTAGTATCTATACCTGGAAAACCACCCCATTCTTCTGGCTCTCTACAACATTCAGTGGAGAAATTACTTCCTGTAAGTACATAATTAATTTTATTTTTTCTGGCAAATTTATAAAGTGCGGAAAAGAAAGCATAGTCCTGAGGTAAATCCTGATCTGAAATCTGGGACTTCAGAAATGCTACCTGTAGGTCTTTCATTTCTTCCCAGTTGATAACTTCAGTATATAGATCGAGATTCAGACCATTGATCAATTTTTCAATATTACCTACCGCTTTATCTGTATTCCATCCCGCATCTACATGGAAAATTAAAGGGCGGATACCTATAATTTCCTTTGCTACATAAGCAGCATAAGAACTGTCCAGTCCTCCACTTAACCCGATAATACAATCAAAATCTTTATTTTTTGATGTTTTTTTGATTCTATCGGCAATTTTCATCAATTCATCATATCCCTGCTGATCTGTATGCCAATTAGGTTCAATATTTTCTTTAAAATTAGTATAATAATCACTTTCCCCTTTTTCATTAAAAATAATATTAGGGTCTGTAGTGTCCATTATTGTTTTTGTACAGATCTGATAAGGTCTAGTTTGCTCCATTATTTGTGATTATTTTTTTCTGTTTTATTGTTTGAAATAACATTAGTATTTCCATCAACTTCACGAAATGCTATGCTTTCATTTGTCACAGGTATTCCCGGACTTCTTTTAATAATGTTATTCACAAAAGTATTATTTTTAATTTTATTTTCTATTTGTTTTTCTTTGTTTCCGGTTCCTCTGAAAAACAACAGGTCTTTATCAGAAACAATAAAATTATTTTCTATTCTTATATTCTTTCCTGTAGATTGATTAAGATAATTTTTTATCTTCCATTGATCTTTAATATACTGTAGTCCTGTATTTTCAAAATAACCTTTAAATACAACCTCTCCGATATTTTCAAAATGGTTATTTTTAACAGTTACATCGTTTACATTCACAAAATACGCTCCTGAACGTCTTGTATTTTTTACAAAATTAGAATTAAAATTAGAATTAAAGCTATAGTCATTCACAAATCCATACATGTAAGATCCGTCTATTACATTATTTTCAACAGTAGTATTTACTGAACCACTTGTAGAGATAGCTCCAGCAGGAAGACTTTCACTTTTATCAGAATTACGGAGTGTGTTGTAAACCTTATTACCTTTTACAAGAGAATTCATTGATTTCATCAGATAAATTCCCATACCCTTAACCGTAAGTCTGTTTCCTGTTTCTCCTATATTTCTGATTTCATTATCCAATATTTTGCTTCCTGTAAGCGAAACGTCTGTATAGACGGATTCATATGAAATGATTCCATAATTCAAACAGTTGGAAATTTTATTCGAGGAAAATGTATTATTTTTCCGTGTCCTATAATACCAGCTCCTATTTTCAAAATATTGTTTCCATCTATTTCGTTTAAAGTAATAACATTATTTTCGTGAAAATAGCCATCTCCTGAATAGCCGAGCATAATCCCGGCTTCATCTCCAATCTCTTTCATATACATAGCAGGTTTTGAAATACGGTTCCCTTTTATCAAGCTATTCTTACACCCTTTTTTACTGTATGACAGAAATATTGAAAGACCACTTATCTTTTCAAATGAACAGTTAATTACCTTAGAATTATCAGTATCTGCCAATTGTACTCCAAATCCTGTATAATAGGTTGTTGCAGATTTTCCATTTCCTATAAATTTCCCATTCTGAACAATACAATTATCATGTAGAAAAAGTAAGATTCCATTTTCATTGGATGTTGTAGTAATCTGAGATCCTTTGGTAAATTCTATAATGGTATTATCCCTTTTAGAAACTAAAGTCTTATTCACTACAAAATTTCCGTCCAAAACAATGGTCAAATATTTTGATGCATTGTTATTCATTGCATTCTGAATAGCCTGAAAGTCATTATTTCCTGGCTTAACAACTACTTTTACCATTTCCTGACGGGCCTGCCCTTGAACTGATAGAATAGCTCCACAAAAAAGAATACTTAATAGGATTTTGTAAAATCTAAGCATATCTGGTTTCTTATAATATCTGATTGCCATCATAAAATTCACTTATTAAACGTCAAAAGATTTAATAATACACTTTAAATAAATATTTAAATCCCTAGTTTCCTTTTATATAAATCAATATATTTTATAAAATTCTTTCTTTTATCATATAATTCTTCGGCTCTGGAACGACAATGGTTTGAATAATTTGCCTTTGTTTTTCTTTTAATTTCATAAATAGCCCCTATAAGCTGATCTACATTCTGCTTATCTACAACAATTCCGTTTTATCATTCACTGCTTCCGGTGATCCACCCGACCTAAAGGTAATGACAGGTGTTCCACATGCCTGAGCCTCTAAATTCGTTGTGGGAAAAGTATCTTCTAATGTTGGATTTAGAAAAACATCTGCTAAAGAATAATATGCTACAAGCTCCTGCACATTTTCTGTACGCTCCAACCCAATAATTTGCGAAGGGAGTTTCTTGATCTGATTTTTACTAAGTCCTATTAAGATAATTTGAAAATCAGAGTTCAATTTTCCTGCCAGTTCCACAAAATATTGCAATCCTTTTTTTTTCAGTCCATGGACTTGCCACACCAAGTATCACAAATTTCCCTGAAGACATATGCTTTTCTTTCAATGGGGTGCTGTCTCTGTACAAAAATGTATCTATATCAATACCATTTTGAATTACTTCAATATGCTTATGTTGTAGAAATGATTTTTTTGTTTCTTGACCCAGCCAATTGGACACAGGAACTATTGTTAGGTTCTCAACAGAATTAAATAATTTTTTTATCAATATAATTCTGATACGAATTATCTTTATAGGATTTTGGATATTCAAAAGTCTGGGGACATTCTTTACACTGTAACTGCCATTTTTGGCAATCTACAAACTCATAATGTGCACAGTGACCTGTAAATGACCAACAATCGTGAAAGGTCCAGATAACGGGTAAATTCGCTTGTTTTAAAAAATTGAATAAAATATCTATGTTGATAAAATATCCATGGACATGCTGCAGATGAATAATATCAGGATTTACTTCCTTTATTTTATCAATGAGTTTTTGGTAGCATTTTTAGAAGCAAAGCCATGTCTGTCTGTTAATCGTGTATAAATTACATGGTAATAAAGATCTTTCGCTGAACCTATTTTATAGGATACCGAACTACTAGCCTGATGATCTCTTGCATAAGCAATATAGCTTTCCCAACCATTAGCTATTATGGCTTCACCAATCTGCTCTGACACTTTACCTACAGAACCGGTATTTAATTCACTACTAATTTGAAAAACTTTTACAGGCATATTATTACTATAGTATATTATATCAATACTTCTAAAGTTCTTTTGGCTATTACATCATAATCCAGATACTCCTGAGCTGTTTTCTTTGCTCCGTTCTTCATATTCTCAAGTTCATCAGAATTCGAAATTAAAGACATTAAAATATCCGCAATAAAATTTTCATTTATATTTTCTTTAGAAATTCTTATCACATTTCCATTTTTATTTAGGTACGACATATCTTGGCCTCCACTATCACCTGCAATGAGTGGTAAGTGCATCCCGATAGACTGTTGCCATAGTACAGACTGGCTTGATGGATATAATGCTATATCTGAAATAGCCATTAATTCGTATGATCTTTGAGCATTTACCATTCCTGCAAAATGTGTGTTTGTTCCCACGGCTTCTGCTTTTAGGTTTTCCTCATATATTTTATGATCCGCACCAGCTTCTCCAATGATTATAAGATGTACATTATCAGCATTAAGCTTTTTCAGTGCTTTAACAGCAAGTTCTGTCCTTTTTCAGGATTAAATTTTCCTCCAGTAAAGATTACAATATCATTTTCTTTAATTCCAAAATATGCTCTCAATTTAGATTTATTCACAGAAATCATTGTTTCTTTACAGATCTTGTAGTCACAACCTAATGGTAAAAGATCCATCCTAGAGTGAGGGATATCATATACTTCATTTAGAAAAACTGCACTATCCGGAATTACTGGATAAATGCGGGCGAGGTTGTCTAGGTATTTATACAGAAAACGTTTTCTAATAATCTTATGTAATACAGGAAGTGAAAGCCAGTGATTTGCAGAGTTACTAAAATCAGAGTGATAATCCATAATGATTTTACAGTTTCTATTTTTCTTTGCATATCTGGAAGCCTCGGTAAGATTCAAATGGATGTCATGAGCATATATCAAATCAGGCTTTTCATTAGAAATAATCTCATATACTCCTGAATGTTTTCTTAATTTATTCATGAAGTTCAAAGAATAAGGTAACCTAATAATTTTTGCTCCTTTATATTCAACAATCTTTTTAGGCAATGCGGGATTATAACGATCTGCTATATAATCAAATACATTTTCGAAAGTAGAACATATTACTACAACTTCATGTCCTTGACGTATATAATGATCGGTAAGAAGATTTTCCTGATACTGAAGTCCTATTCCGAAAAAATCTTGTAACATTACAATTTTCATAATGTATTGGTATTTTTAATAAAGGGATTCCGTTCCGTACTGCTGAAAGATAATATCAGAAAGATAAAAAAGCTCCCCTGTTAACAAAGCTGAAAACAATGAAGTATTTAAGATAAACATAATATAGGGAATGAGTATAAGTACTAAAAAAACCAAATTATATCCTCTACCAATTCTATTAAAGAAAACAAAAACGATAAAGAGTAAAAAACTAGCCAATAATATACCTAGATCACCTACTGCAGCCAAACCATCTGTAGCCCAAAAGTTAGCATTTGCATTCATATCTTCACCCCAATACTGCGTTCCTACAGCTTCTCCTAAACTTTTAGCACCATAAGGGTAAGATTGAGATAAGGCATTTACGAAATTGATATGACTATAATAAGTTAAGGGATGATCTTGAAAGAAATAATGATAATGCATAGTAAGAGATCCACTATTCCCCAATGTCCTCATCCATAAAATGGATGTATATATATTAAAATCAAAAAGAAGACTTACAAACATTAAAACAATTAAGGCCATTCCTAAATAAGAAAAAGAAGATTTTAGGTTTCTATTTCTTAAACTCCTATATAAGAAGTAAATTACAATGGGAAAAACCAATGCTGTTTTGGATGCTACAGCCATATAAATAATTGTACTTGCAAAAATCCCAACTAAAAAATAAATTTTCTTTTTGCAAACAAACCATAAGTAAGGCACATAGGTACCATCATATAAGCCAACCAGGATGAAATATATGCAGTAAACACATCAGACCCTATACGAGACGTAGCAAACCTTTGTTCATAGACATCTTCAAATGATACCAATTTCAAATTACTTCCATATTTTGCTATCATATAGACCGTAGACAATATTGATAAAACCAAAACTACTTTAAAAAAATCAATTCTTGAGGGTAGTACAATTTTATTTCTAAATTGTACCCGGTCTGCATAAAACAACAAGCACATGCCTATAAAATATAAAAACTGAATATAGGCAACATACATATCATCTCCATCAAAGTCGATAAAGTAAGTTATTTCAATTGGGATATACAGCAGATAGTAGATAAAAATACAAACGAATGCAGATATTGTATTAACACCACGAAAAAAAAGATGGGTAAAACAGACAAAGCAAACGTATAAATCATAAAAATATAATTTATCAGCCTGGGTTCATTCACTCCAAAACCTGCATATTCAAAAAAAAAAGGGTTAAGGAATATCATATAACCTTGATAAAAAGTATTGTATACAGCAAGGCTATGAAATAATAAAAATTCTTTTTCAAATATCTTCATAATCCTTTTTTGATAAACTATAAGAAAAATATAACAATATTATATTGAAGATTAAAGAGTTGATACAAAAAAATATCAATGAATAATACGGATCTTTAAAAACCGAATACCCTACATATATCATAAAAATGCCACCTACGGCTAATAAAATTTGAATTCGCATTAATAATTTCTGCTTTTCGACTATATAAAAGACACTATTTAATGGTGTAGCCACAAATTCGATCATCATCAATACGGATAAAATTCTTGCAAAGTATCCAGCTTGCAGCCACTCTTTTCCAAAAAACCATTCGAAGAGAAATGGTGAAAAAATGAATACTAGCATATATATTGGAAGAGACATTATAATAAGTCTTTTTAAAGTAAATATATATATATTTTTACAATCACCTTTTTCTCTTAGCTCATCAATAGCTTCATTTCTAAATACATTGGCAATTGAGCTGGTAATTACAATATTAGGTAATCTGAGCATTCTGTTGGCCATAGCAAAAAAACCTACTATTGTGGTATTGTAAAGTATAGAAAATATGATGGGAATAAACTGTTGGCTAGCTGTAAGAGATAAATCAGACAAAATCATATAACGAGGAAAAGAAATATATTCTTTAGCGACAGATAAGGTAGGTTCACTAAAAAAACCTTTCATAACTTCCGGTGACCGTACTATTAAAAACAGACACGAAAGAATTACACCGATTACTAAAGAAAAAATCATACCTGATTTAACATGTAAGAAGCCGAATAATAAACTCAACAGAGCTGTACTACACACCTGAAGAGCGTTTGCCAATGTTATTTCTTTATATTTTTTGAATCTCTGAAACCAGTAGCCTAACCCTGAATAAATAGCAATAAAAAATATGTATACTGGAGCAATCAAGGAAGTTCCTTCTTTTAAAAAACCAGCGTCGTCATTAATCTTCAGTACATTTTTCAAGATAAAAATGATGGCTAAATATCCAAATGACACAAAAAAACCAATTTTAATAATAAGTAAAAAAACCTGCCTGGCCTTTGCATCTTCTTCAGGCAACCCTATTGCAAGTTCATATCTTCCAGTTGACAGTACCGCCAAAAACACGGAAACACTTGTAAAGACTGATAATACCCCAAAATCTGCTACAGAAAACAACCTGGATAATAATGGCGAACTCGCTAAAACTATAACCTGGCTAATAATTGTACCTAATGCTAGGGTAGTAACACTCTTTAGAAAAGAATTACTGATTATTTTATTGAATAATACTTTCAAGATTGTACAACATTTCTTATTTTAACGTATAGATTCTTTCAATGATATCTACAACTTTCAATCCTTCCAAAGCATTGGTAGTAATCGTACTTCTTCCTTTCAATACATCTACTACATTTTCAATAATATAATGATGGTTGGCTGCAGATCCTTTGTAAGCACCATAATCATTTCCTGGATTTGTTGGAGCCAATTCAGGCATTACGTAATCTTTTACATTACATACTTCTACTTTATCCATATATTGTCCTCCAATTTTCACGGCTCCATTTTCAGCAATGATGGTCATTGAACTTTCAAGATTCTGGTTCCAAACAGAAGTAGAATAATTCAGAGCTCCCATACCTCCATCTACAAAATCAAAGCTGATAAATCCGGAATCTTCAAAGTCAGTAAGGTCTTTATGATTGAAGTCTGCAAACTTAGCTTTGATATTGGTAATATCTCCGAATAACCAATACATGATATCGATGAAGTGTGAGAACTGAGTAAACAGTGTACCTCCATCCAAATCAAGTTTCCCATGCCATGATTCCGGCTTATAGTATCTGTCATCACGGTTCCAGTAGCAATTAAGCTGAACCATGTAGATTTCACCCAATTTTCCGCTTTCTACCATTTCTTTTATCCAGGCAGAAGGCGGAGAGTAACGGTTTTGCATTACTGCAAAAACCTGCTTGTGTTTATGTAATGCCTGGAAAATAAGTTTTTCAGCGTGCTGCTTATTTAAAGCCATTGGCTTTTCTACTACAACATGTTTTCCAGCATCGATTACTTTATAGGATTGTTCAAAATGAAATCCGTTTGGTGATGCAATGTTAACTACATCCACTTCAATCCCTGAATTCAAAAACTCATCCAGAGATGCAAAGAAAGGAACGTCATAGCTTTCAATTCCAAGTACCGATCTATCTTTTACATCGATCAATGCAACCAATTCACATTCTTCATTTCTTGAGATCATTTCGGCATGTCTTTTTCCGATATGCCCGCAGCCCACTACTGCAAATTTTATTTTTTCAGACATCTGTAATCTTTTTAAATTTTCGAAACTTTATTATTTTCTAATCTGTATTTTTCCCCACTTTCAGCACAAACGGCAATATTTTCTGCATCAAACTGCAGTTTTTGTCCGAACTCACTCATCCACCCCATTTGTCTGGCAGGATTTCCTACAACCAAAGCAAAATCGGGAACCTCTTTTGTAACTACTGCACCTGCACCAATAAATGCATACTGCCCTATGTTATGACCACAGACAATCGTTGCATTAGCTCCAATAGACGCTCCTTTTCCAACATGTGTTTTCAGATATTCATTTTTTCTGTTTACGGCACTTCTTGGGTTAATTACGTTAGTGAAAACCATAGATGGTCCTAAAAATACATCATCATCACATGTTACCCCTTCATAGATGGAAACATTATTCTGAACCTTTACATTTTTTCCTAAAATCACTTTAGGAGAAATGACCACATTCTGACCGATATTACATTTTTCTCCCAAAATACATCCAGTCATAAGATGTGAAAAGTGCCAAATTTTGGTTCCGGCTCCTATCTGACATCCTTCGTCAATAACAGCTGTTTCGTGTGCAAAAAAATCCGACATATCTGCTTTATATTAATTAAAATAATTCTTAATTTCTGTAACAATAACATTCAATACTTCCTGGTTAAATTCTGTATGTACCGGAAGTGATAAAACCTCTTCGCAAAGTTGTTCTGTAACCGGAAGACTGAAATCCTCTTCTACATATTGTAAAAAAGCTTCCTGTTTGTAAAGAGGCAAAGGATAGTATATCATGCTAGGAATATTTTTTTCTGCAAGATATTTTTGTAATTCGTCTCTTTTTCCGTTCTTCACTCTAAGAGTATATTGATGAAATACATGGGTAGAATTTCCTGCTCTTTTAGGAGTCTGAATTTCTGAAATACCTGCAAGATTTTCATCATAATAATCTGCCATTCTATTTCTTGCCTCAGAATATTCATCCAAATGCTGAAGCTTAACTTTTAAAACAGCCGCCTGAATGGTATCCAGTCTGGAATTACATCCTAATACTTTGTGATGGTATTTTTTTCCTGACCATGATTGGCAATCATTCTTATCTTTAAAGCAAGTTCATCATCATTAGTCATCAATGCTCCTCCATCTCCATAACATCCTAAGTTTTTGATGGAAAAAATGAAGTACAACCGATATCTCCGATCGTTCCGGTTTTTCTTACAGTGCCGTCAGAGAAAGTATAATCTGAGCCTATTGCCTGGGCATTGTCTTCAATAACAAAAAGATTGTGCTTTTTTGCAAACTCAAGGATCTTTTCCATATTGGCACTTTGCCCGTATAGATGAACCGGAACAATTGCTTTCGTATTTGAAGTCAGATATTTTTCGAGACCATTTAAGTCGATATCAAAAGTATCTTCATTTACATCTACCATTACAGGTTTAAGCCCTAAAAGTCCGATAACTTCTGCCGTTGCAACATATGTAAATGCAGGACAGATTACTTCATCACCAGGTTTAAGGTCAAGCGCCATCATAGCAATTTGTAAAGCATCTGTTCCGTTAGCACAAGGAATAACGTGTTTTACATTCAGATATTTTTCAAAATCCTGTTGAAATTCTTTTACAGCCGGACCATTGATAAATGCTGTATTATCTATACATTCCTGGATTCCAGCATCTATTTCTTTTTTATCTTTTGATATTGACCTTTCAGATCAACCATTTGAATTTTCATATAATTTTTGCTTTTTGAGATCACACAATGTGCAGATTTAATTTGCTATAAGCTCACTGATCTTATTTCCTATGGATAGGCAGGAAGTAGCTGCCGGAGACGGTGCATTTCTGACATGGATGATATTACCGTTTTTGACAATATCAAAATCGTCGATCAATCCACCATTTCTGTCACAAGCCTGAGCTCTGACTCCTGAACCACCAGGAACAAGATCATTTTCCTGTATTTCCGGCAAAAGTTTTTGCAATGCCTTTGTGAATGCAGATTTTGAAAGTGAGCGGTGCATTTCTCCCATCCCTGTTTTTCCGTATTTTGCTACAATCTTTCTGAAACCTGGCCATAACATGGTTTGCATGGTTTCGCTAAAATTAAAATCAAAAAGTTATAGCCTTCTTTTTTAAAAGCTAAAACGGCATTAGGTCCTGCCTCTATGTTACCGTCGATCATTCTGGTAAAATGAACTCCTAAAAAGGGAAAACTTGGGTCAGGTACGGGATAAATAAGATGTTTTACCAGATATTTTTTTCATCCTTGATCTTATAATATTCTCCTCTAAAAGGAATGATGACCACGTCATTTTTTTCGTTGGTCATCTTCGTAATCTTATCAGAATACAATCCTGCACAAGAGATCAGTTTTTTTGTTTTAATTTCGGAAGTATTGGTTGTTACAATAATTTCAGATCCTTTATCAGCGATATTTTTCACCTCATTATTAAACCTTACTTCACCTCCGAGCTCCTCAAAGAGCTCTTTGATTTTTTTAGCGATTCCCGGATAGTCAATAATCCCGGTTTGTGGAACCTTAATTGCTTTTATTCCTTCACAATGGGGTTCAATTTCACGGAACTCATCTCTTGAAAGGTATTTCAGATCCTGAAGTCCATTTTCTACTCCTCTTTGTAAATATTATCTAAAAGCGGAGCTCCTCCTGTGAAGTGGCTACAATAATTTTTCCACAGAGATCATATTTTATGCCGTATTTTTCAGCAAAATTGATTACCGAATTATAACCTTCGATACAATTTTTTGCTTTAAGACTTCCTGGCTTATAATAAATACCGCTATGGATCACTCCACTATTGTGTCCTGATTGGTGCAATGCCACATCATTTTCTTTTTCTAAAATTAAAATCTTAGAATCAGGATTTTTCAGTTTGGTCTGATAGGCTGTAGCCAGTCCTACCAAACCTGCACCAATGATTATAATATCATAGTTCATTATCTGTTACAATCTTGCATCTACCAGATTTCTGTCTAAACATGCTTTGGTATCAAACACCACAGCATTCTCCTTTTTCAGCGTGTTAAGATCCATTTCAAGGAATTCGTTGTGAGAAACGGCAATGATCAGAGAATCATACTTTTGCCCTCCTGAAGAGTATCTAAAATTTCAATTCCATATTCATGTTTCACCTCTTCTTTACTCGCCCATGGATCATAAATGTCTACATTTACTCCATAGTCTGCAAGCTCTCTGTAAATATCAACAACCTTGGTATTTCTTACATCCGGACAATTTTCTTTAAATGTAACCCCTAAGATCAAAGCATTAGAGTCTTTAATAACACCTCCTTTTGCAATAAGAAGCTTCACTACTTTAGAAGCAACGAATTTAGCAATAGAATCGTTTACACGTCTACCGGATAAAATAACGTCAGGATGATAACCTAACTGTTCTGCTTTATGGGCCAGGTAATAAGGATCCACAGATATACAGTGACCTCCTACCAATCCCGGCTTATATTTAAGGAAATTATATTTTGTTCCGGCAGCTTCCAATACATCATTGGTATCAATGCCTACTCTATCAAAGATTAAAGCCAGCTCATTAACAAAAGAAATATTAACATCTCTCTGTGCATTTTCAATTGCTTTAGAAGCTTCTGCTACTTTGATGCTAGGTGCCTTATGAGTACCTGCCGTAATAATTTTTTTATAAAGATTATCAACTTCATCGGCAATCTCATCTGTAGAACCTGAGGTTACTTTTTTAACGCTTGTAAGGGTATTAACTTTATCTCCCGGATTAATTCTTTCCGGAGAATACCCCACGAAAAAGTCTTCGTTAAATTTAAGTCCCGAATATTTTTCAAGAACCGGTACACATTCTTCTTCAGTACATCCAGGGAAAACCGTAGATTCATAAATAATGATGTCTCCTTTTTGATAACTTCACCAAGCATTTTAGATGCTGAAATCAAAGGATTAAGATCCGGTGCATTATATTTATCTATAGGTGTAGGAACTGTTACAATAAATATATTTGCTTCTGCAATTTCAGATAACTGACTTGTGGCTTTATAACCTAAAACACCATTAGATTCAATATATTTTTTCAGTCCTTCATTTAATTTATCAAGATCTGCTTCAAGCGTTATATCCTGTCCGTTATTAAGCTGATCTACACGTTGTGCATTGATATCAAATCCTAATACAGGATAATGACCGGCAAATTCAAGGGACAGGGAAGACCTACATAGCCTTGCCCAATAACTGCTATTCTATACGTTTTCATCATTAGCTAAGTTTATTTTTTATTTTTTGGAACCATGATTGCTCGCTATGGTTGTTATAACCGTAACCATATTTGTTACTGTATCCTAAATTCTCTCTGTTTACATCATTAAGTACAAATCCAACATTTTTAATCTTCTTTTGATCAATATTAGTATTTGCAAATTCTAACAATGCTTTTTCTGTATATTTCGATCTGGAGACATAAATAGTTGCATCTGCAAGTTCTGCTATCAGGAAAGTATCTGTAACGAGAAGTAGCGGTGCTGTATCCAGAATAATATAATCATATTTCCCTTTAAGTTCTTCAAGAAGTATCTCATAACGGCCATTTGATAATAATTCCGTTGGATTTGGCGGAATCATTCCGGAGTAAATGACATCAAGATGAGGATTAAAAGATGACACATGAACAATATCTTCCAGTTTAGTATCATCAGAATAAAGATATTCTGTAAGTCCCATAAGTCCTTTTCTGGCAGGATTATATCTTTGAAGTTGTGGGTTTCTGATATCAGAACCTACAATAATAGCCTTCTTTTTAGGATTTGCTAATGTTAAAGCCAAATTAACTGATGTAAAGGTTTTTCCTTCTCCTTTCACCGTTGAAGTAACAAATACAACTTTTCCATTTTTTTCTTTGGAAAGCATAAAGTTCATATTGGTGATAAGAATCCTAAAGGCTTCTGCCATAGGAGTAATATCATTCACTTTCACAATATCAGAATCTCCTTTTTCAAGACTAGGCAACTCTGCAATAATAGGAGCATGAACGAGTTTTTCTAAATCATGTTTTGTAACAATTTTGTTATTAAACAATTGTGCTAGGTAAATAAGAGCAAAAGGAACTAATAATCCTAGTACCAGAGCTATAAGTAAAACCATATTTCTTTTAGGAGAAACTGGGATTGTGGATGCATATGCTGCATCAACAATTTTTGCTTTAGGAGCAGAAATAGACTGGGCAATAGCTGTTTCTTCTCTCTTTTGAAGCAAAAGCAAATACAAATTCTCTTTAATCTGTTGTTGTCTTTCAATACTTCTGAACATCTTTTCAATAGAAGGAAGTTTTGAAATTTTTCCAGATACTTTATTTTGTTCCCTAAATATTCATTGCGTGCTAATTCTAGTCCAACTTTATTTCTTTGAAGACTTTGTGTAATAGAACCACGCATAGCATTAATTTGTTTTGTAATATCTACAACGGCTGGGTTTTCTGTTGTAGCAGACTCCAAAAGTCTGGTTCTTTGCATTACCAATTGATTATATGCAGAAATACTAGTAGTAGCTTCAGCACTATTAAGCCCCACATTTGCAGGTAAAACTTGATATTGTCCCTGCTTTGAAACATAACCTATTAAAGCATTTGTTAATTCTAATTGAGCATCAACCTCTAATTGCTTTGCTCTGGCAGCAGCAGAACTTTCTAATCCTATTTTAGCTTCGGTCTCTAAATCAGTAATATTATTCTTTGATTTGAAGTTTTCTTTCTGATTTTCAACTTCGCCAAGCTCACCAGACAATTTTTTGATTCTGTCTTCAATAAAATCTAGGGTTTTTTAGATTCTGAGTTTTTATCTGAGATAGCATCATTATTATATGCTGTCACTAGATTATTTAAGATATCTTCAGCTTTTGATATTTCCGGATAATTAAACCCTAACTTAAGTACAGTAGCCTCTTTATTAATTAAATCAACGCTTAACCCACCCTGTAAACTATTTACTTTAGCATCAATAGTAGAAATCTGTACTTCGAGGTTTTTCATATCAACCCCTTTAGCTTCCTTAGGATCAAATTCTTTATTTTTTGTAATAATGATATTTGCAAATGGTAAACTTATCATTTTATCATAAGTTGTAACAATTTCCTTTGTATCATCAGAGAGTATCAATTTATCTTTATCTATTGCAAGCTTTAAAATATTAACAGGTTTAGCTCCTTGTTTTTCTGCAACAATTTTGATATTAATTGGAGACGACTTTTTATATAGTTCTATTGTAGTAACTCTTCCTTTTCCTATAACATTTGCCTGAAGGTTTTGGCTGATGACAACATCACGCATCATTTTTTTAGACTTAAGTATTTCTATTTCATTAGCAATACTATTGGTTTTCAGGCCACCTATTCCTGATAAATCTGGCAAGACTCCAAGATCACTACCTGCAATGGGAGAAGAGGAATTTTTGGCGTCTTTAATAAGAATTGTAGACTGAACATTATATATCGGAGTCATGAATTTAAGCGAAATATAGCCTATTACTAAAGCAATAAATGCACTTACCACAAACCAAGGCCATTTTCTTAAGTATGGTTTTATGATTTCGCTAATATCAATATTTGAGTTGTTTTCTACTTCTGAAATTTGTGAAGATTGCTGGTTGTCCATTAATTTTTTTACTTCTTGATTAAACCTATAACAACTGCTGCTGCTGTGACAGCAATTGAGATTGCTGTTAAATAAAGACCTGTATTAGGATTTTGTTTTGCCATAACATCTTTTGTATTGTTTGAAGAAACAATAACGGCATCCCCTTGTTTAAGGTTATAATATGGAGAATTAATGAGATTAGCATCTCTAAGATTAACACGTCCATGCGAAACAGTACCATTTTCTGTTCTGATCACTAAAACATCTTCTCTTTTACCATATTGAGTAAGATCTCCGGCAAGTCCTAATGCATTCCAAATAGTAGCCTGTCCATTTGCAATTGTATAATCACCCTGTCTGTTGACTTCTCCCAGAACGGTAATTTTAAAATTAGCAAGTCTGGCATTCACTGTTGGATTGATAACGTATTTTGTCATTCTATCCCTTAGTTCTTCTTTAAAAGAAGTCAAACTTTTTCCTGATGTATTCAATTTTCCTAATATCGGAAAATCAATATCTCCATTTGCATCCACAATATATGTTGGTCCAGAGATTACTGTAGCACCTTGATTAGGAGTGTTTCCTCCGGCTATTGCATTGGTTTGAATTAGCTCAGATGAAGAATAATTTTGGTTAAAAGATCTTACAACATCCATATCCTTTGCAGTAATTAAAATAACTAACTGATCTCCTACCTGTATTGTATTATTAGAATTTTTAGCTGATGCATCTATAGCCACTTGTTCTATATTCTGCATATAGTTCAAATCATTTTTAGCATTAGGATTTACTTTACATGAAACCAGTAAAGAAATCAATGCTATTGCTAATATTTTTCCTTTCATTATATTTTTAAATTGTGCAAATATACATTTATATTTTACTATTTATCTAACGCCTCATAGATAGAATTATTACTTCTAAATTCAGGCACAATTGTTTTTAATATTTTTACTACTTCCACCTTATCTCTTCGTAAAGATGCCTTAGTAATCTGCTTTGTCAGTAAATCTATTTCTTCGAATCCTATTGACGGATCTTTAGAAACCATAATCTTATCATTATGAGTAGGAAGTGTTTTTGCATTATCACTTAAGAGTTCTTCATAAAGCTTTTCTCCCGGTCTCAATCCTGTATAAACAATCTTGATATCTATATTCGGTTCAAACCCTGAAAGCTTAATCATTCTATTGGCAAGATCCAGGATTTTAACAGGTTCACCCATATCAAAAACAAAAATTTCCCCTCCTTGCCCCATTGTGCCTGCCTGTAAAACCAGTTCGCAAGCTTCCGGAATGGTCATGAAATACCTTACAATATCCGGATGGGTAATCGTAACGGGACCACCTGCCTCAATCTGTTTTTTAAAGTGTGGAATCACTGAACCGTTAGAGCCTAAAACATTTCCAAACCTCGTTGTAATAAATTTGGTTGTATTACCCTCTAAATTCTGAAGCGATTGTACAAAAAGCTCTGCAGCACGTTTGGAAGCTCCCATTACATTTGTAGGATTTACTGCTTTATCAGTAGATATCATTACAAATCTGTTGACTTTATACTTACTGGATAGTCTTGCAACAATCTTTGATCCTAAAATATTAACAAAAATAGCTTCATGTGGATTTTCTTCTACCAGTGGTACATGCTTATAAGCTGCAGCATGATATACCATTGAAAAATTATACATCTGGAACAAAGCCTCCATTCTATGTTGGTTCGAAACATCTCCTAAAACAAACTTAAATGCAATATGAGGGAATTTTTCTCTCATTTCAAGTTCAATTTCGTAAAGGGGTGTTTCTGCCTGATCCAATACAACAATCAATGAAGGGTTTACCAAAGCAACCTGTCTTACAATCTCGCTTCCTATGGAACCAGCACCTCCTGTTACCAATACTGTTTTCTCGAAATGTCTGCTTTGAATTTTTTCATTCTGTATCTTAATAGGCTTTCTATTTAATAAATCTTCAATCTGGAGATTTTTAATAGATCCTCCTAAATCACTGTCTCTGAGTTTTTGCACAGAAGGAGCTTTGAAGACATTCAGATCTTTTTCCAGAAACAGATTCACCCAGCTGTTCATTTCATCTCTGGCCATCATTTCTTTAACGATGAGAACCCCATCAATAATAAGATCATCTTTGGTACTTTCTTCAATCTTTTGCTTCTCATAAATAGGTTTTCCCAATAAAGAAGCTCTTTTGGAGTCTGTTCTTTGAGTTAAAAATCCTACAACCTGATAAGGCAAGCTCGGATTATCCAGAATAGCCCGTGCAATAGCGATAGATTGTTCGTCAATTCCCAATACAAGAATTCTTTTTTCAAGGCACTTCTCCTGTATTCTCTTACAATATGAAAAAACTCTTTTACATAAAGCCTGAAAAGAAATAGCCCCATAAAGGAAATCACGAAATACAGAATCAAATAAGGTGTAAGAATAAACTTACTTCCGGTAGCCCAGAAATATAAGATATTGATTGTTCCTATTGCAAACATGGTACAAAAACAGGATACCAACAGCTTGAACAGGTCTATAAATGTTGAATGCCTTATAATACCGGCGTAGGTCTTAAAAAGATACATGAAGATCGTATTCACTGCAATAATAAAAGCAAAAACAATACTTTTATCATTATGGTAAATAAACTCTCTTTGAGTAATTTTTTCTATGATGTAGGTTGAAAGGAATAGTGAGATAACCAGAATGATAATATCTATTATAAGTATTATCCATCTGGGAAGATATCTTACGTCTGAGAGATTGACAACATTATCTCCTCCAAATATTTTTTTCCTAAGAGAATTATACATTGTCTTTATTTGCGTTCATAAATTGTTAGTACGACTAGTTTAGTTATTAGTTTTAATGCCTATAAAGCATTCCTGCAAAATTAAAATAAAATATCATCTATACTCTAGATTTCAAAAATAAATTTAATTTCTTATGTTTATCAGAATATCCTTAATTCTGATCTTATCATCATCATTCAAATTAGTTCCGGACGGTAAACATAAACCTTTGTCAAAAAGTGTACCACAAACATTGCTCCCAAAAAAATGAATTTTGTAAATAAGGGCTGCAAATGCATTGGCTTCCACAAGTATCTGGTTTCTATATTATTCTCTGAAAATTTATTTTTCACAATTTCTTTTGTGATTCCATAATCATTCTTTTCTATGATAATGGTGTTCAGCCAATAATTAGAAAAAAGTCTTTTCCGGGTTCTTCAAAAAGCTGGATAAATTCAAGTTCTTCACATATTTTCTGGTAAAAATGATGATTTTCTCTTCTTTTTGAGATCCTTTGTTCCAGAACATCCAACTGTCCTCTTCCTATTCCTGCAGAAATATTATTCATTCTGTAGTTATAACCAATTTCAGAATGGCTGTAGTATTCTTTATTTTCTTTTGCCTGTGTGGCCAGATAAACAGCACGGTCTTTATCTCTCTGGGATCTTGAAATTAAAATACCGCCTCCCGAAGTTGTAATAATCTTATTTCCATTAAAACTAATTACAGATAAATCTCCAAAAGACCCACATGGCTTATCTTTATACTTACTGCCTAAAGCTTCAGCACTGTCTTCAATAATCGGAATTTCATATTTCCTGGATATTTCCTGAATTTCATCAACCATAAATGGCATACCATATAAGGAAACTGTAATGATTGCCTTAGGCTTTCTGCCTTGTTTTAAACAGTATCTGACGGCATCTTCTAATGCATTTGGGCACATATTCCAGGTGGAGCTTTCACTGTCTACCAGGACAGGTATTGCTTTTTGGTAAAGAATAGGGTTTACTGATGCTACAAAAGTAAATGACTGACAGATTACAAAATCATTTTCTTCAACATTCAGCAATCGCAGGGCAAGGTGTATTGCTGCTGTACCGGAAGACAAAGCGGTCACAAATGAATTATTTCCGAGAGAGTTTTCAAGAGTTTTTTCAAACTCATCTATATTGGAACCAAACTGAGAAATCCAGTTGGTATCGAATGCTTCCTGTATGTAATTCAATTCGTTTCCTCCCATATGCGGAGGGGACAACCAGATTCTTTTTCTTCCAATCTTCCTGTGTTTAATTTTTAGTCAAAAATATCATTTATTTTCTCATATTCAAAACCTCTGCTCATGAGATATTTTATAGTTTTCGATTTTTTTGATATTCCTGTAATCCTTTTTGTTTAGAAGAGTAATCCTCATATATTTTTGTGATGGTTTTGATGTAGTCATCTTCGTATATTTCATCAAAGCACGAATTGATAAGTTTTTCAGATATCTGCTTCTGTTTCAGATGCATTCTGATTTTATTCTTTCCCCAATGTTTGATGTAAAATTTACCTCTGATATAACTTCGTGTAAAGCGTTCTTCATTTAAGTAGTTTTCTTTGAGGAGATACAGAATAATTTCTTCTCTTGCTTCATCAATCAGCAGGAATTCTTTCATCTTCTGCTCTACTTCGGCATGGCATCTGTCCTGATAAACACAATAGTTGACCAGTTTCTGCTTGATTTCATCAAAAGTAAAAGATTTTTTTCCATTGTATAAAAAAGAATGAGCTCACGCCCATTCTTTGTATGATATTATAATATCTGTTAGTAATTAAACAGAGCTTTACCTTCCATTAATTCATTCACTTTCTTTCTTACAGACGCAAGAACTTCTTCATTTTTGATATTATCTACTACTTCAGAGATCAATCCTGCAATAGTATCCATATCATTTTCTTTAAGCCCTCTGGTTGTAATAGCGGCAGTTCCCAATCTGATACCAGATGTAGTGAACGGAGATTTATCATCAAAAGGAACCATATTTTTGTTACATGTAATATCAGCAAGTACTAATGCTTTTTCTGTTTCTTTACCGTTTACCCCTTTGTTTCTAAGGTCTACCAGCATCAGGTGATTGTCCGTACCTCCGCTTACGATATCGAAACCTCTGTCGATCATCGCTTTTGATAATGCCTGTGCATTCGCTTTAACCTGTTTAGCGTAAATTTCGAACTGCACATCCAAGGCTTCTCCGAAAGCTACTGCTTTACCGGCAATCACGTGCTCAAGTGGCCCTCCCTGAATACCCGGGAATACAGCACCATCCAACACCTGGCTCATCATTTTGATTTCTCCTTTTGGAGTTTTGTGACCGTAAGTGTTTTCAAAATCTTTCCCCATCATGATCATTCCTCCTCTAGGACCTCTTAAAGTTTTGTGGGTAGTGGTAGTCACTACGTGGCAGTGTTCAAATGGAGAATTCAATAATCCTTTTGCTACCAGACCTGCAGGGTGAGCGATGTCTGCCCAAAGAGTTGCGCCAACTTCATCTGCCACCTCTCTGAATTTAGCATAATCCAGATCTCTTGAATATGCTGAGAAACCTGCAATAAGCATTTTTGGTTTTTCTCTCAATGCCACTTCTCTCATCTGATCATAATCAATAAGACCTGTCTCCTGCTGAACTCCGTAAGAAACTACGTTATACTGGATTCCAGAAAAATTCACTGCAGAACCGTGAGTAAGGTGTCCTCCCATTGAAAGGTCCATTCCCATGATCTTATCTCCTGGTTTCAAAACGGCAAGATAAATGGCAGCATTCGCCTGAGAACCGGAATGTGGCTGAACGTTCACATAGTCTACTCCGAAAAGTTCTTTTGCTCTGTTGATAGCCAGTGTTTCAACCTCATCTACTACTTCGCATCCTCCGTAATATCTTTTTCCGGGGTATCCTTCAGCATATTTGTTTGTCAGTACACTTCCCATTGCTTTCATCACATTTTCAGAAACAAAGTTTTCTGATGCGATAAGCTCTAATCCATGGGTTTGTCTTTGTCTTTCCTTTTCAATCAGGTCGAAAATAATATCCATTTTACTTTTAGTTTTTGAAATTTATCCCCCAAATGTACGGAATTTTCACCGAGATTTTGACATTAAAAAAATGATTTTTAAACACTCAAAAGGGAAATGTAAAAAGTAGATTTATTATTTCTGCTGTTATTATTTTCACCAAAAACAAATTAAAACTCTTCATCAGAAAGTTCTTTATTGACCATAGCTCCTGCAAAATTTCCTTGTGCTACAGCATTGGCTACGGATCTCATCATGGTCACATTATCTCCACAGGCAAAAACTCCGGGAACATTTGTTTTCTGCATAAAATCTACTTTGATAAATCCTTGCTCCGTCAGTTCACAGCCCAGGCTTTCCGATGCATTGATATTCTGCTCAAAGGGAATTTTGGCGTACAAAGCCTGCAACGGAACTTCCTTTCCGTTTTTAAAAATTATTTTTTGAATGAAACCATTTTCATGTTTTACTTCTTTGATTTCATCTTCGTTAAGGATGATATTATTATTCTTTAGTTTTTCAAGTTGTCCGTCACTAAGAACAGCTTTTCCATTGGTAAATAAAGTGAGGTTTTTAGTCAGATTAAAAATCAGTTTTGAAAACTCGTAGGCCATCTCTCCGTTGGAAAGAATTCCGGTGATTTCATTTTTCACTTCATAACCATGACAGTATGGGCAATGGATAACAGAAATCCCCAACATTCTGCAAATCCGGGAATATCTGGCATAATATCCTTCACTCCTGAAGCAAGTATGAGCTTTTTGGTATTAAATTTTTCTCCGGATGAAGTTTGAATTTCAAAACCTTCGGTTGTTTTTGCTGTTTTTACGACTGTTCCATTATAAAACTGTACAGTGTCATACTTTTCTACATCTTCTTTTGCCAGCTTTGCAATTTCCGCAGGTGTTTTTCCGTCATGAGTAACAAAGTTATGGGAATGCGGAGTCTGTCTGTTGCAGGGTTTTCCGTTATCAATAATCAGAACATTTCTTAAAGATCTTCCTAAAGACATTCCTGCAGATAATCCAGAATAGCTTCCTCCTATTATGATAACATCAAGGTTTTTGTTTTCCATAGCTCAATTGATAGTTGATGATTGATAATTAATGATGCAAAGATAGCCTAAAACCAATTAATGCAATAAAGTTGCAATAAAATTTATCTATTAACTTTATCTTGTCTGCAAATCATCTTTTCCAGCTTTATTAAAAACTATTTCCATTCATTTTTAACTTCGATAATTTCATCCTGAATTCTTTTATTGATATCTGTTTTTGCTCCCTGCAAACTGAAAACAGCTGTTCCTCTTTCTCTAGCGTATGGATTGGCAATAGAATCTTCCAGTTTTGCAACTTCAAAAAAGAGCCGGATTCTTTGAGTTCTTTCCCTGCTTCAGAGGCATCTTTGACTCTGATAACATTTTTATATTTTTTGCTTAGATCTATCCAGTTGATATAATCGGCATTAAATGACATCGCTTTTACTCTAATTTCTGAATAATAATTAATAGCTCCCGCCTGTCCGTAATTATCACAGAGCACCAAGGTATTTCCTGACTTCGACAGTTGAGAGTATTCTTTATCTACTTTTTTAGCCAATTCTTTCCAACCCTGCATATCGGCAAAATCCTGAGGTAAAGAATGGTCTTTTCCGTCTTCCCAGCGAAGCAGGCCTAATTTTTGTACTGGCTTTGGTGGGATACGATATATTCAGGACTTTTATTTGGAAAAGCCACATTATACAAAGGCAGGAATAAAAGTACAGGAATGAGAAGACATACGGGTTTCAAAAATCTCTTCCAGCTTTTTTCAAATACATTTCCGAGAAAAACAGCACCAAAAGCAATATACACAGGATAGAGTCCTATCGCATAGTAGTCTTTCGCTTTAAAAAACAAAAACAAAGTAATTGTAATGATATAGCTCCAGAAGAAAAACCTGAATTTCTCAAAGGGTTTATATAGTAATAGAGCTCCCCAGCCTGCGATCAACACAAAAATAACTCCGACAAAAAAATAAAATCTGAGATTTTATAAAACCCATCCGGTCTACATGCACCAATTGTTTTTCAGAAAGCTCTTTCATATGATGAATGACCGGAAACTGATTCTGATACTGCCAGAGAAGATTGGGGAAATAATTATTAAAGCTAAAAGAGCTGCCCAGTACACATGAGGCTGCATAAAAATCTTCCTCTGCTCCGTCAGCAATAATGCGGAATAAGCCCCAATAATGAAAAAGCAATATTGTATTTGTTTAACATTCCTATTCCGACAATAATGGCGCTTATATACAACCATTTTACTTTTTGGGAATTGAAATATTTAATCAGACTGTAGTAAAAGAACAGCCAAAGGAAAATCTCCAAAGAGGCGGGCTGGAATAACATATTTACCCGAAGAAGTACTGAAAATAATATCCCCAGAGAGGCCAGTATTTTAGCAAACAGGTTTCCATTAAGCTCTTCAACCACCTTCCATGTAAGCACTATGGTCAAAGCTCCGAATAAAGCCGGAAAAAATTTAACCCAAAATATGGAATTCCCTAATATCTTAATGATCCAGGCCAGCCAGGAATTGACAGGCGGAACTGAAAGATACCCCCAGGCAAGGTGATTTGCCTGATCTAAGTGCAGGTATTCATCTCTGTGAAGTTCATATTCCGGGCTGACCAGTGAATACTGAAGTATAAATTTAGCAAGAACAAAAAGGACAAGAACCCAATAGTTTTTTTTTCATAGGTTATCGTTTGGATTACTATTAAGACAATTTAAGTTCCTCCTATATGACATCCCTCAATCTTCTGCTCTAAAAACAACTTATTCTATCTGATGATTTCGGATTTACCTAAGTTCAAATGTAGGAATTATTTGGCTCCTGATGTTTAGCTGATAATAAAAAGATCCCGAAGAAATATTCCTCCGGGACCTAACAGTTTAGTAGTTTATAGTGAGTTTATTATTTTGCCTTAGACTTTTCTTTCAACTCTTCTTTATCTTTATCAGACGGGTTCCAAACTTTAATTTCAGAATCTTTTGTGATCTCAGATCCCGGAAGAATCTGAACATTGATTCCATCGCTGGCACCCAGTTTCGGGTATACTTTTTTAAATTTGCCGTCCTTTTGTTTTACTTCCACAAAAGGAACATCTTTTCCTTGTTTCTTTTCGTACTGAACTAAGGACTCATCCATTAATAAAGCATTTTTCTGAGAGCTTAATACAATTTCACCATTTGCAGAGAAACCTGCTCTGATGTATTCATTATTAGGGTTATCCACATTTCCTTCTACCGGAAATTTAATGGTACCTGCGTTATCTTTTCCTTTAGGAGCGATCATGGTAAGCTTTCCAGGGAAGGTTTTATTCTGTAATGCACCGATCACGATGTTCATATCCATCCCCTGTCTCAGTTTTCCAGCCTGAGCTTCATCTATTTCTCCTTTAAAGATCAGAGAGTTCAGATCTGCTACGGAACAGATCGTTGTACCGGCATTGAAGTTATTGGCCTCAATTACCTGGCTTCCTAATTTCACAGGAACTTCAAGAACGGTTCCTGAAGCTTTGGAACGGATTTGTGTAGTCGCCAATCCTTGTCCCTGAAGTTCAGGTGTAGCACCCGTTTTAGCAATCTGTAATCTTTTCTGGGCGGTGTTCAACTGCTGCTTCGAATTTTTAAGGGTTTGCTGCTGGGAGTACAGCTGTTGCTGTGAATTCAGGTATTCCTGCTTAGAAGCTACTCCTTGTTTATAAAGCTTTTCCTGCATCTCAAACTGTTTCTGCATATTAGCAACGTTCAGCTGTGCATTACTGATCTGAAGCTGAGCGTTCTGAACTTCCTGCTGAGCAGCGTTTACCTCAGAAATACTCGGAACAATTTTCACTGTAGCGATAAGCTGCCCCACTTCTACTTTATCTCCTTCTTTCACTAAGATTTTATCAATGATCCCTGTAATGTTGGGCTTAATTTCAATTTCTTCCTTCGGTACAATTTTCCCGGTAGCCATCACCTTATCATCCATATTCTGAACGGTAGGTTTGCGGGTAAGGAAAGCCTCATCTTCTTTAGAATTCGATTTAACAAGATAGCCAATCCCTGAGAACAATGCCACTGCAAATAAAAGCCCCAACACTATATAAATGGCTTTTTTCCAAGTGAATTTCTTTTTCATATGTATAGTTTATTTTTTATTTAAAGGTTGAAAGATTTAAAAATTAAAAGATTGGTCAATCGTATATTGATGATCAGTCATTTTTTATTTCCAAATTTTCAAAATATTTCATTTTCAAATTAATTATTCTGTTCTTAGTGCTTCAATTGGCTTGATCTTTACTGCTCTCTGAGCCGGAATCATTCCGATAATCAGCCCTAAGATTACCATTACGGCCATTGCTGCAAATACATTTCCATAATTAACAGTCGGATTATAGAATGGAAACGAATCCTGCCCCTGCGTCACAGCATTTAAAATCATCAGCACAAAAATCCCAAACATAAAGCCCAGTAATCCTGACGAGAGCGTGATCACCACACTTTCAAGCAATATCTGATTTCTTACCTCAGCTGGTTTTGCTCCCAAAGCTCTTCTGATTCCAATTTCTTTGGTTCGTTCTTTTACTGTAATCAATAAGATATTTGAAATAGCAATAACTCCTGCGAGAATAGTCAGGGTTCCCACAATAATGGTCAGCAGCTGCATCCCGGTAAGAAAGCCTGTCAGTTTTTTAAATTCTTTTCCTAAATTGAAACTCCGAAAGCATTGGTGTCTTCAGGGAAACTTTATTTTTATTTTTCAGCACCTGCTTTACATCTTCTTCTACGGAATTAACGTTAGCATTAGGCTTGCTTACGATAGCAAACAGGTCTATCTGATCTCCTGCATTATACATTTTGGTATAAGTGGAAAGTGGGATAAAAGCTGTCTGGTCATTTTCAAAACCTCCTCCTTTTTTTTACACGGAAGACCCCGATAACATTAAAGAAAATACCTTTAATATTGATAGATTTCCCTATTGGATTTTCTTTTTTCTTAGAGTCGAAAAAGTTTTTGTAAATCTCTTCTCCAATAACGACTACATTTTTATTTCCGGAAACATCGGCATCATTGATGTAACGTCCGAAAATAAGTTTCTTTTCTGAAATTTTGTTTCCTACAGCATAATCGCCGGTAAGTGAATAGGTCCCGTTTTTACCATTCCTTGACATCGCTTCCCAGGTGTTCCCGTAAAGCTTCCTCTTGCATTTTGAGGGGAAATATAGTCTATAGCGGTTACTTTTCTCTTCAGCATATCCATATCATTTAAGTTCAGGTGAACTTCTCTTCCTTTAGGGAATCCTTCGTATGGAATAGATGTTTTCTGTGCCCACAGGAAAATTGAATTGGTGGCAAAACCGGAAAATAATTTATCAAAACCATTTTCCATTCCTTTTGCTGCTCCAAGAAGGCTAACATACAAAAACATTCCCCATCCCACACCGATCATGGTAAGAAATGTTCGGAGTTTATTATTCCTCAATGAATAATAAATTTCCTGCCAAGTATCTTTTTTAAATATGATATTCACCTTGTTGAATTATGAGTTATAAATTATGAGTTATGAATTCCATCAACCTGCATTTTTGCTTCTGTTTATATTATTCCGTCCTCAGTGCTTCAATCGGTTTGATTCTTGATGCTCTGTATGCGGGTACAAATCCTGCGATCAGTCCTGAGAAAATCAGTGCAATGAATGCCATAATAATGGATCCCCAGCCTACACTTGGGTTTTTAATAAAAAACTCTTCAAGGCTGTTTCCGATAAGGTTTAAGGTTAAAACACCTATTCCGACTCCAACGAGCCCAGATACTACTGTAATCACAACACTTTCCTGAACGATCAGCCCTACAATTCCGCCTGGCTTTGCCCCAATAGCTTTTCGTACTCCGATTTCTTTGGTTCTTTCTTTAACGATATATACCATAATGTTGCTGATCCCAATGATTCCGGCAAGCAGGGTTCCTAATCCGATAAATCCTACAATCGCCGTAAGTACTGCCATAAACATAAATGTATCGTTCATGTTTTTCGCATTATTCCAGACCCGTACTCCATTTTCATCATCAGGAGAAACATTTTTTCTGGCTTTAAATTTATCTCTCAGCTCATCACCGTATTTGATTGCCTGATCCGGAGTCAGCTTATCATCATAAGTGATGTATGCAATGTTCACCGTATCAGATCCCTTTTTCATCTGCTGTAAAGTTGTAATGGGAACTGTAATATGTCTTTCATCTCTGTCTCCTCCGTCATCAGAAAAGACTCCTACCACCTTATACATTGTTCCATTAATATCCAGCTCTTTTCCAATGGGACTTCCATTTTTGATCAAATCCCGCTGAACCATTCTTCCGATTACTGCGACATTTAATTTCCTTGTCAAATCCATAGAGTTCAGATAACGGCCATCAATAACTTTTCTATTTTCAATGATCTGTTCTCCCGGCTCAGCACCATTGATCTGATAAAGGCCACTCTCTTTCCCATATTTCACCATTAAACTGGCACTATATCTGGGACTTGAAGGACCTACTTTTTTCTTATCTGTATTAATCAAAAAATCATAGTCTGCATTATTCATTGAAATATTTCGATCAGACTGCAAGCCTTTATAAGCTAAAGTGGCTTTTCCGGTTGAAATAACAATAAGGTTCTTAGCATCTCCGGCAAATCCTTCAGAAAATGCATTTTGCAGCCCTTTTCCTATTCCGAAAAGAACAATAAAAATAAATAATCCCAAAGCCACCGTAAATCCGGAAAGCACCGTCCGAAGTACATTACTGCGGATAGAACTGAATATTTCCTGCCAACGATCTAGATCAAACATTTTGTATTGGTATTAAAAGATTGAAAAATTTAAAGATTAAAAATTGAACCGTTAAATTTTCAAATTATCTCATTTTCAAATTATCAAATTCCTAAAGCACAATCTGCTTAATAAACTCATCACTTTCAATGATTCCATCCTTCAGGATTACATTTCTTTTGGTCTGTGCAGCAACATCCGGTTCGTGCGTTACCACAATGATGGTTTTACCTTCATTGTTGATATCCTGAAGAAGTTTCATAATATCGTGGGTAGTTTTCGAATCCAGTGCTCCGGTAGGTTCATCCGCCAGCACAACTTTCGGATTGGTGATCAGGGCTCTGGCAATGGCTACTCTTTGTTTCTGCCCTCCTGAAAGTTCACTAGGCAGATGGTTTGCCCATTGTCCCAACCCTACTTTTTCAAGATACTCAAGCGCCTTCTGATTACGTTCCTTTCTGGGTACATTCTGGTAATAAAGAGGTAACGCTACGTTTTCTAAAGCTGTTTTATAATTGATAAGGTTGAAAGACTGGAAAATAAATCCTAAAAAACGGCTTCTATATTCTGCAGCTTTTACTTCAGATAAATGTTCAATAGGAACACCGTCCAGTTCATAAGTTCCTGAATCTTTTTCATCCAGAATCCCAATAATATTAAGAAGCGTAGATTTTCCGGAACCGGAACTTCCCATAATAGAAACAAACTCGCCCTCTGAGATATTCAGATTAATTCCCTTGAGAACATGAAGCTTGCTTTTTCCCGTATCGTATGACTTATGTAAATCCTGAATTACTAACATTAAGTGATGTATGTTTTATACCCAATAAGTAGACGATATTTTCAAATTGTTACAAGAAAGAAAATTTATTCAAATATTTTTTTGTTTAACTTATTAAACCTTTATTTATAGTAATTTACATTTCATTGTTTAACTGTAACTTCAGATTTATATCCTTTTATCCTCAATATTCCCTTCCAGCCTATTATTCGAGCCTGTTTCATGTAAATGTGGAAACTTTTCAGGCTAAAAGTCAGCCTATTAGTATTTACCCCTTTCAAAATCAGTTCTTTTTTTCGAACTTTGTATTTAGTTCTTTACAAGAAATACGAAACTGAAAAAGTGAATAACTTTTATTCACAACCAGCAGAAAAACAAAAACTTAAGTATTTCCGGAACATTATCCACAGAGATCTAAATTATTTAATTATAAAGATATTTAATATGGGAATTTTTGATAAAAGAGTAAGTTATAAGCCATTTGAATACCCGGAGGTTCTTCAATTTGTAGAGGCAATCAACAAATCGTTCTGGGTACATTCGGAAGTGGACTTTACTGCAGATGTTCAGGATTTTCATTCGCAGTTGGAACCACATGAAAAGCACGCTGTGAAAAATGCGCTGTTAGCCATTGCACAGATCGAGGTGTCTGTAAAGACATTCTGGGGAAATTTATACAATCACCTGCCAAAACCGGAATTCAATGGATTAGGATCTACTTTTGCAGAATGCGAATTCCGTCATTCTGAAGCCTATTCCCGCTTATTGGAGGTATTGGGATATAATGACGAATTCCTTAACGTTATTGAAATTCCTGCCGTAAAAGGAAGAATCGAGTTTCTTGGAAATGCTTTGAAACATGCTAATTCCGCAACACCTAAAGAATACGTTTCAGCATTGTTATTATTCAGTATTCTTGTAGAAAACGTTTCTCTTTTCTCTCAATTTGCCATCATCCTTTCTTTCACAAGATTCAAAGGATTTATGAAAAATGTTTCCAATATCATTGCTTGGACTTCCGTGGATGAACAAATTCATGCCAATGCAGGAATCTACCTGATCAATAAAATCCGTGAAGAACAGCCGGACCTATTGACAGAAAGCGACATCGAAGATATCTATACTCTTGTAGACGAATCTATCGAAAAAGAAGGCGATATCCTGAGCTGGATCTTTGAATTGGGTGAAATCGACAACGTATCTAAAGAAGATTTATTAAACTTCATGAAATACCGTGTAGACGACAGTTTGAAGAAAATCAACATGAAAACAAGATACAACATCACCCCTGAACAATACAGACCAATGGTATGGTTCGAGGAAGAAGTTTTCGCCAATTCATTGGATGATTTCTTTGCAAAAAGACCGGTAGACTATACAAAACACGATAAGAGTATTACGGCCAACGATTTGTTTTAATGTAGAGCGCGAGCGAAGCGAGCGTCAAAGCAGATAGTATTAGCATAGTCATGCTGGAAATAAGTTCAGCGCTTATCAACATATGACATTAAGTTTTTACGTAAACAAACACAAATATAAAAGATGATTAATGTAATCGTAACCTATACGGTAAATCCCGGATTCGTTTCCAGCAACAAAGCGAATATTCAGAAATTCCTGGAGGATTTTAAAAATTAGATCCTTCTACTTTTGAATACAAAGTTTTTGTAAAGGAAGATGGTGTTACTTTTGTACACTATTCAAGCTACATTAATGAAGAAGTTCAGCATGAAGTTTTGAACGTACCATCTTTTAAGGAATTTCAGAAATTAAGGGACGAAAGCGGATTGAATGGTTCCCACAAAGTAGAATTTTTACAATCAATATTATAAAAAACAAAATTCCGGGGTGCTTATCTCATCCCGGAATTCGAAAATATAACATCTATGGAAGAGCAAAATTCAAATATATGGTGGCTCAATGAAGAGTCTGAGCAGATGTTGAACAGAGGATATCTGTTGAAAGGTGAAACGGTAGATGGAGCTATCGACAGAATCACCACTGCCGCTGCAAAAGGTTATACAAGCCGGAGCTTCAGCCCGCTTTCAAAGAAATGATCACAAAAGGATGGATCAGTTTCTCTTCTCCGGTATGGGCCAATATGGGAACGGAAAGAGGCCTTCCGATCTCTTGTTTTAACGCTCACATCCCGGACAGCATTGAAGGAATTACTCATAAAATGGGTGAAGTGATCATGCAGACCAAAATCGGGGTGGTACTTCAGGGTATTTCGGAGAGCTTAGAAACAGAGGTACTGCTGTAACAGATAACGGAAAATCTTCCGGAGCAGTTTCATTCATGAAGCTTTTGACACAGCAATGGATGTTGTTTCCCAGGGAGGTGTAAGAAGAGGGGCTTTTGCTGCTTATCTTGACATTGACCACGGAGATATTGAAGAATTTTTATCCATTAAAGATATCGGTAGCCCGATTCAGAACCTGTTCACAGGAGTATGTGTTCCGGATTACTGGATGCAGGATATGATTGACGGTGATATGGACAAGCGTAAAGTTTGGGCAAGAGTACTGGAAAGCCGCCAGCAGAAAGGTCTTCCTTATATTTTCTTTACCGATAATGTCAACAGAAACAAACCTCAGGTATATAAAGATTTGGGAATGACGGTAAACGCAAGTAACCTTTGCTCTGAAATCATGCTTCCATCTACCATGGAAGAGTCATTTATCTGCTGTCTGTCTTCCATGAACCTTGAGTTATATGATGAATGGAAAGATACAGATGCTGTTAAACTAGCAGTATACTTCCTGGATGCCGTATTATCTGAGTTTATTGACAAAACTGAAGGCAACTACTACCTGCAGGAGCGAGAAACTTCGCAATGCGCCACAGAGCCCTTGGATTAGGAGTTTTAGGATACCACTCGTACCTGCAGAAAAATATGATTCCATTTGAAAGCTTTGAGGCTACCCAGTTCAATGCAAGAGCATTCAGACATATTAAAGAGCAGGCTGAGCAGGCTTCAAGAGAATTAGCTAACATTTATGGAGAGCCGGATGTACTGAAAGGGTACGGATTGAGAAATACCACTACAATGGCTATTGCTCCTACCACTTCAAGTTCTGCCATCTTAGGACAGACTTCTCCGGGAATTGAACCATTCTCTTCCAACTATTATAAAGCAGGTCTTGCGAAAGGAAACTTTATGCGTAAGAACAAATACCTGGCGAAACTATTGAAAGAAAAAGGGTTGGATAATGAGGAAACATGGAGAACAATCATGTTGAACCATGGATCTGTACAGCACCTGAATGAGCTGACTCCTGAAGAAAAAAAAGCAGTCTTCAAAACATTCAAGGAAATTTCGCCGATGGAGATCATTTCTCAGGCAGCACAAAGACAGCAATACATTGACCAGGCACAGTCTCTGAACCTTCAGATTCCTTCTACAATGCCGGTAAAAGATGTAAACTACCTGTATATTGAAGCTTGGAAAAAGGAGTAAAAACGCTTTACTACCAAAGAAGTTCTTCTGTTTCGAAAGAAATGATGGTGAACTTTGTATCATGTTCAAGCTGTGAAGCATAGGATCAAGTAATAAACACGCTATATTATTTACAAAAGCATGCCGAAAGGTGTGCTTTTCTTGTTCCGTTAAAAAAATAAGTTTAGGCTTACAATATTAAAAATCCATTTATCCCAAAAAGATATTATATTTGCATGATCAGATTGTACAGCAAGGGATTTGTAAACAATCTTATATCAACAAAAAAACTCAAATATGAAAAAATTTTTCTTACTTTATGTGTAAGCGGATTTTCTATCGCTTACGCTCAGCATCTTAATTTTTCTGATGCAAAATTTAAAGCTTTACTTCTAAGTTCCAATGCCACAAACCAGATCGTACAGGATTTTAATGGAAACTCCATTGCTATAGATACGAACGGAGATGGAGAAATTCAGCTTTCAGAGGCACAACAGGTGAAAATTCTGACAATCAGACTGGACCCCAACCAGACGTATATTGATCCTAACGGGAATACATCTGATCCTGCTAACATAAAAACGGCCTATTACAACAGCCATCTGCCGGACGGAATTTCAGATGCTCAGCTATTCCCTAATCTCGAAGAGCTTTATTTCTGGAATACCAAAACGGCTAACATCAGCTTTACGAATAATACTACAATAAAGAAAGTACAGGGAAGACCTTTTTATTATGACTTATCACAAGGAGGTCAACATATGGCTTCTCCTATTAATCTGTCTTTTGATAACTGCTCAGGAATTCAGAATATTGCAGACGTTATCGCATATCAGATTTCCGGTAATCCTTGGTCTCCGGATGAAAATAGCTTAAGGATCAAAACTGTCAGCAAATCAACGGCAATGCATTGATCAGTTCTGCAGAACTCAGAGAACTATATATTGAAAATTCCAGTATTCAAACAATAACTTTTGATTCCTGTAAATTTTTGGAAAAGATTGTTGTCCCTCATCTGAATACACTTACAAAAATTGCGATAACAGGGGATATTTCCTTCCGCTACCCCAAACTCTAATCAGAATATCGAACTGATTGCTAATAATTGTACCAACCTTCAGGAAGTCATTGCTGATACAGATCACTATGAATCAACCGGATCCTATTTCTCTTCAATAAACCTTAATGGCTGTTCATCTTTAAAGAAAATAAAAGGTTTAAACACCCCATCGGTTGATTTCAGTGCTGCAGGATTGACCAGTCTTGAAGAATTAGACTGCTCTTTCTACAACAGAAATGTATACAGTACCACTTCCGGAGTCTATTTCGGAGATGTAAATACATTAAATCTAGCAGGCCTACCCAAGCTTAAAGTTTTAAAAGCCTTCAATCAGAAGATCACCAATACTGTAAATTTCAGCGCTGCCCAGACTCTGGAAAACATTGATATCACAAGTACCTGCGGATATATGAATACAGTAGATGTGAGTAACCTTTCTCATCTGCATACTTTAAAAACAGACCGTTTTATCACCAGCAATACGCAAGGGCCGGCAAACCTTCAGAATATTGTTGCTAAAAACTGTATCGCACTCACAAATTTTGAATTTGGTAATAATCAGGATTTAAGAAAACTGGATCTGGAGAATTGTCCGGGGCTACAAAATTTATCCATCGGGTATACGTTCTCCAACCTGGAAAAGATCAACCTCAACCAATGTACCGGTTTTAAAGATATTAAAGTAAGCAATACAAAAATAACATCTCTGGACACCAAAGACTGCGTTGCTCTGCAATCTTTGACCCTGTATGAAAATAACCTTCTCAATGCAGTCAATATTACAAACAATACCAATTTAGAATTTTTATCATTGGCAGATTTACCTTTGCTGGCTCAGATAAGTACTTCTGACAATATTAATCTAAGCAATGTACGTGTAAATATGTGCCCTCAGATTCATCAGCTTGACTTTTCCACATCATCACATCTGGAATCGGTTGCATTATTGAATATGACTAATCTTACTTCTGTTAATCTGAGAAATGGCTCCATAGAAGAATTCGTTGATTTCAGCAATAACAATTCCAATTTATCAGTTTGTGTGGATGATGCACAGCTCAGCGATCTTCAGGCCATGTATCCTGATATCACATTTACCACCAACTGCGGGAATTCTTTCCTGAAAAGTGATACTGCAAAAATCAATACAAAACAGATCAAGATTTTCCCTAATCCTGTGAAAGACATATTACAGATAAGCTCTGATACTCCTGTAAAGAACATACAGCTTATTGATTCCCAGAAAAGAATTATTCTTAACAGAGATTTTAATCAGGATCTTGTAAAAATTGACCTTTCGGGCTATCCTACAGGTGTTTATTTTATAAAAATTACAACCGGTAAAAAACAGGTTACTGAAAAAATTATAAAAAAATAAGGACTTACGATACCATTATTTTCACAAAAAATCATAGAACTTTCTATGATTTTTTTGGTTTATATTTGTGTTTATTGTTTAATGCTATAACACAACAGATATGAAATTCGGACAAGTAGAAGACCCATCAAAAATAGATTTCACCCTTCCTGAAGATCATCCCAGAACCAAAGAAATTTTAAGCCGGAATAAAAAGGGCTGGAAAACATTTCTATAGGATGTGCTAAATGGAATAAAACCGACCTTAAAGGTTTCTACCCTAAAGGAACGAAAGACGAACTTACCTATTATGCCACGCAATTCAACTCTATTGAGCTGAATGCCACTTTTTACGGAATGCCCACACCTGATCAGGTAAAAACTTGGAAAGAAAAAAACTCCGGAAAATTTTAAGTTTTTCCCTAAGATTACCAATACCGTTTCCCACTTCAGAAGATTGATTGATGTGACAGATCCTGTTACTCAATTTGCTTCAGCAGTCATTAATTTTGATGAGAAATTAGGAATGGTTTTTTCAGCTCCATGATAATTTTAAGCCTAAAGATTACGACAGGTTAGAAAAATTTGTAAAAGAGTGGCCAAAAGAAGTTCCTTTGGCAATAGAACTCAGAAATACGGAATGGTTCACAGATGAAGAAATTCTTAATACGACCTGTGAGCTTTTTGAAGCCCACAATATCACCAACATTATTGTAGACACTGCCGGAAGAAGAGATATGCTTCATATGCGTCTTACCACTCCCAATGCTTTTATCCGCTATGTAGGAGCCAATGCGGAAAGTGATTACGAAAGACTGGATGACTGGTTGAAACATTTAACAAAATGGAAAAAGCAAGGTCTTCAAAATATCTACTTTTTTGTCCACCAGAATATAGAAAAGGCATCACCTCTCCTATCCGCCTACTTTATCAAAAAACTGAATGCGGATTGGAAGACTGATCTTCATATTCCACAAATGGCAACGGAAAGTACGGGAACCCTGTTTTAAATACACTGATATTGGCAGCGATTATTCAAAATCTAGCAATTATTCAAGCTTAAAAAAATTAAATAGACTCATTTTAATTTAGTCTTAAAAAAGCTACAAACCCTTTTCATAACAGATTTTTTCTTACATTAGAGTATACCGTATTTCACTAAACGGTTGTATAAAAAAATTAGACATGGAAAAGGAAATTTGTAAAATCAGTATCGCCAGCAGCTGGCTCGGTGATGAATATATCTTTTATGAGAATCATACCATCAAAAGAGTATTCGATAATCACAGCTTGAATTCCAATAAAGTTGAATGGCTGGAACCCGGCCAGATCAGCAAACAAAATAAAGATAAATTAGTCAGGAGCTGTCCTGAAGAATTTAAAGAGCGGATCATGCAGATCCTGGATTATCCCTGATCCGTAAAATAAAATAATGAGCCATTGACATCAATGGCTCATTATTTTTACAAGATCTTTATGTAGTTTTATTTTTTTCAGAAGCAATACCAGATTCAAAAACAACAGCAGGAAATCTAATGTAATCCAGATCCCCAGCTTTACATTTTCATAATTATAGGCGTCTACCTGCTTCTTTGCTGCATCAGAAAGTTTCATACTCTGATTGATATAGTTCTGTACTTCTACAATCTGATCAATATTTTTATTGGGCACAGAATGCTGGGAAAAATAAACCAGATTTTTTTTTCCCGAGATATCCGGCGATCCAGTATTCATCAGACTTATCCATTTTCAGGTATTCTATTCTGTAGTATTCCGGTCGTATTTTTCCGATATGTTTAGGCTGAAGCGTAACATTATTATCTGTTTTATTGACATTGATCAGATAGAAATCCAGTGTCTGAGGGAGCTTATTGATCACCTGCAGGCCAACGGAATTATCTACAAACGCCACTGCACTTTTCTTGATAAACCAATAGGTAAAAACGGAAATTGAAGAAACCACCGTTACAATACGAAACAATTTTGCCCATTTCGCCATTCCTCCGGATTTTACCTTAAAAAGGACCAAAGAAAGAACGGAAGCCAGAAATATTATAAAAATAATGAGTGTCATATTTTACAAAGATACTTCTTCTCTGTATTTTATCTATATTTGCCACCGAAATTTTAACTCAAATAACCATGAAAAAAGCATTGACAGGCTTCTTTTCCTTCTTCATTATTGCCATCTGTGCACAGATTAAATTTGAAAAAGGCTATATCATCAGCAGTGATAACACTAAAAAGAAGTACTCATCAAAAATCTGGGATGGGTAAGCAATCCTAACAGCTTCGTGTATAAAACAGATGAAAAATCTACCGAAACTACAGGTACCCCATCTTCCATTAAAGAATTCGGAATCTATAATGATGTAAAATATATCACTTACAACGGGGATATTGATTACTCATCTGATAATATCGCAGATCTTTCTTCAGACAAAGAACCGGAATTAAGAAAAGCATCTGTATTTTTAAAAGAAATAGTAACGGGTAATAAAAATCTATATTCTTATCAGGGGCAAAATGTAATAAGATATTTTTATGCTGATTCAGGCTCTTCTGTTCAACCGTTGATCTACAAAAATATTTCTTCAACGGAAACAGTTCTCAGATCGCTGTAAACGAAGAGTATATTGATCAATTGAAAACGATCTTTCCTGACGACAATAATGTGCAGATACAAGCTGGAAAAATAAAATATACAGGTAGTGACCTTAAGAAAATTTTCAGGGCATACAATGCCAAGGTTTCCGGACTTCTGAAGAGCAGTCGTTTTCTGATTCCACAAGGAAATCAAAATTCAACTTAAATATCAGACCGGGACTTAATTTCTATTCTCCTGTAGACATCGCTGGAGCTTACCGTAATGATGGTCTTCCTTCAAAAACAGGATTCAGAATAGGAGCTGAAGCAGAACTGGTATTGCCATTTAACAGAAATAAGTGGTCGGTTGTCGTTGAACCCACGTTCTCTCTTTACAACAACAAGGCAACGATCAGGACTTCTGATAATCTCTATAATATGCATGTGGATAATTATTCATTTATCAGTATTCCGGTAAGTATAAGACATTATATGTTTATCAATGATAAAGCAAAAATTTTTATTAATGCCGGTATTAACTTTCTTACACTGAAAACCAGTTCTTCTAAAGACTATGCAGTAGACTATGACGGCTATGTATTTGACAGATTGAAGTTATCGTCATCCCAAAGTTTCAAAAGTGCTGTTTTTGGGATAGGATTCAATTATAACAACAAATACAGTATAGAAGCAAGATATAACACCAGCATTAATATGTTGGAAGAAAAAGGGCCTTATGCCGATCTGAAATATACTTCCTTAATTATAGGATACAATATTTTCTAATCTACATTCCACTCTTTATAAAACTGGTCGAGGAAATTCAGCATATAATTGTGTCTTTCTTCGGCCATTTTTTTCCCTGTTCTGTATTCATCAGATCTTTCAGAAGGAGTAATTTTTCGTAGAAATGATTGATGGTTGTACCATTAGACTTTTTATATTCTTCTTTGGACATTCCTAAATTGGGCTGAACCAAAGGATCATACATCGGATTATTTTTAAAGCCTCCGAAGTTGAATGTTCTGGCAATTCCAATGGCTCCAATGGCATCGATGCGGTCTGCGTCCTGTACTATTTTAAGCTCAACCGGTGGGTTTTCCGGGGCCTGACTTCTGTTTTTAAAGGAAATATTTTCAATGATAAATAAAACCTTTTGTATTGTTTCTTCAGAAACATTCTGACTTTCGAGAAATTCTCTGGATATCTTCGGAGCGATGGTTTCATCACCGTTATGGAATTTAGGATCTGCAATATCATGAAGAAGTGCCGACAGCTCTACTACGTCTTTATCACAATCTTCGGTTTCAGCTATTTTGGCAGCCAGTTTCCAGACTCTTTCAATATGGAACCAGTCATGTCCTGCTTCAGCTCCTTCTAACTTTTCTTTTACAAATTTTACGGTGTTGTCAATCGTACTTTTCATTGATCTTTCAGTTCATTTAATATAATATCCCAGAGTTTACTGTTATAACTTCTAAAAAAATTAATATGTCCGATTTCCTTTTTATCAGATTCGGAAGTTTTCACCAGTCTGTACTTAGGTTTAAGATTAGGATAGGTATTGTTCAGTAAGCTCAATACCCCTTTTTCCGTCAGCCATACATCATCTTCGGCACGAATGACAAATACATTCTGTGTTAAATTTTTAGAATAGTCCTCAATTTTTTCCAACAGTCTGTTGGTGGATTTCCTGTTTAAAATTAAGGTTCTCCAGTCATATGCACAATTTTTTGAAGACTTTCTCCAAGTCCGAACCAATGTGCGGGAAAATATCCTAATAATGAAGTGGTTAATGGCTGAACAATTCCAAAGCCCAGATAGGCTTCAATCTTTGTTTTTGGTCTCAGGTTACCGACAAAAGCATTTTGTGTTCCTACAAAAACAAATTCATCAAACATTGTGGAATCTTCATTCATTCCTAAAATTAATGCTCCTACAGAATGCCCCAGGCAATATTTCTGATATTCCGGGAAATTTGTTTTAATATATTGAGTCAGTGTTTTATAATCTCTGGAACCCCAGATTCTCATAGAGCTGTGGAAGCCTCTCATCTCTTTTGGCTTGGAAAGTCCTATTCCACGGTAGTCATAGGTAATAACCGTGAATCCTTGCTCAGTAAAATGGCTGGCAAAGGAAAAATACACCTGCTGTCTGACGCCTGTTGCTGAGTTGATGAGTAATAGTTTTCCGTTACTTTTTCCGGCTTAAAAGATGGACAGCCAGCGAAGCATGGTCTTCTGTAGTAAGTATTAGTTTTCCATAGTATAAAGAAAAAATCCACTATAAAAGTGGACATTTTAAGTATATCTTTATGTTAAGTTTCGGACTTTTGATATGCCGTAAATAGCTTAAGAAAGAAAATCTGAGATCCTCGGCAATCCTGTTTGAGATCCTTTACCTCCGGAAACTCTTGATGATACCTCATTTCCAAACTTCACACATTCCTCAATAGAATTCCCATGGCAAAGTGCTATGGCAAAACCAGAAGTGAATGCATCTCCCATTCCCATCTTATAAACAGTCTCGTCTTTATCATTCCTGTAATACTTCATCTCTGTACCATCAAAATAAATGGTAGAATTGGTATCGTCTCTTACAAATACTTTATTGAAATATTTTTAAGAACCTCTTCTCTCTTCTCTTCCCCAAAAATAGTATATAGTTCGCTGCTTTTGGCCACAATAAGTCTACCTGTTCCAAGATATCTTCGCTCACCCTCATCGCAGGAGAAGCATATAATCCTACTTTTTTACCATATTTCTTGGCTTTTCTGACAGTATATTCTACAACTGTCATAGACACTTCAAGTTGTACAAGTATAAGATCTGCAGTGTGAAAATATTTATCAGCCTCGTCAATATGGTCGTTATTAAGGTGTTTATTGGCTGCCGGAACTACAACAATAGCTGCATTTCCGTCAGAAGTGGTTACATAAGCTGTTCCTGTTGATTCTTTATCTGTCTCATGAACAAAACCTACGTTTACATTTTCACTTACCAGATTCCTCATGATCTGCTGCCCAAGAGGATCCATTCCCACACATCCTATAAAATAAACGCTTGCCCCGAGCCTGGCAGTTCCTACCGCCTGATTAGCTCCTTTTCCTCCGAAATAGCTGTCTGAATTGACGGCTAAAACCGTTTCATTGGGTAAAGGAAGTTTTTCAGTTTCCAGGACCAGGTCTATTGATGAGCTACCTACAACGATGATTCGGGGTTGTTCTGATGAGAAATTCATTGTGTTTTATATTGGCATTAAAGTTTAATATTCTAAAAAATGGCAGATCAAAAATAACTATTTTTAATTAACTTATTTCAATAAATTCAGTAATTATCTTTACCGGTGACTGATCCTTGTCATAAGCAATATAACTGGCATAAAAACCTTCTCCATATCCTGTTTCAAATGCAAATATAGTTCCGGGATGGTCTTTTGCCGGCTTCAGAAAAGCGTATTGATCTATAGCACCGTTTTCATCAAAGAAATAATCATGGAAAAATTCTTCATAGATACCCATGAAATCTCCTCCTTTATTCTGATAGAGTCTTTGTTCCAGCTCATTGAGGCTGTTCTGCGTATCAACGTCCATAAAACACCCCATTCCGCTTTCTACAGGATATCCGAAGACTTCACCTTCCGCCAGCTCTTTCAGGTTCTGTCCCGCTGTAGTTGCCAGTTTCCAGTCTTTTATTTCTGCATTACCGAATATAATTTCGGCATAGGCCACACAATTACTTTCTCTTTCCTTATGCAGCATTACAGAAAAATCTCCTTTGGGAAATTCTGTAGTAAAAGGGAGCATATCATTGGTGATCAGCGGATCACAGGCTAACAGTTTTCCACTGGAAAGATAAATTTTCCCTACCTCAAAACTTTCTAATAACGGGCTTTCTACAAAATCCCTTGAGAATAGTTTTTTATGTTTTCTATATGTGTCATTTTATTTATTCTTTAAACCATCAGGCTGGATACAAGTATTCATCTGTATCCAGCCTGAGATTATGACAAAATTAATAATTGTCTATGTTTTTATTACAAACTTTTCAGCTTCTCTTCCAGGATCGCAATCTTGTCAAGAGCATCTTTCTGTTTCTTACGCTCCACCTCAACAATTTCAGGTTTTGCGTTGGCAACAAACTTTTCATTGGAAAGCTTTTTATCTACTGAAATTAAAAATCCTTTCAGATATTTCAATTCTTCTTCGGTTTTAGCTTTTTCTTCTCCCAGGTCTAAGTTTTCACTTAAAGGAATAGAAACTTCCGTAGCTCCCACCAGGAATGTAAAGCTTGGTTTATCTGTTTTCTGTCCGAAATGAATTTCAGAAACATTCGCCAGCTTTCTTACTATCGCCTCATTGGCAAATTCAAAGGCATTGGTATAAACTTCTGCAGCTTCTCTTGGTGAAATTCCTTTGGTCTGACGGTAATTTCTAATACCTGAAATCAATTCTGCAGTGATTTCAAAGTTTTTAATGATCTCTTCGTTAAAGCTATCTGCATTCTTCTGCTGAGCGATCACAAGGGCTTCATCAATGCTTCTTTCTGAAATCAATTGCCAGATTTCTTCAGACTGGAAAGGCATAAACGGATGAAGAAGTTTCATCAATTCTTCAAAGAAATATACTGTTTTGTCATATACTTCTTTAGAAATACCTTCTCCGTAATTAGGCTTGATCGCTTCAAGATACCAACCACAAAAATCATCCCAAATTAATTTATAGATTAGGTGCAATGCATCAGAGATTCTGAACTTCTCAAACTGATCATTGATTTCAACAATTGTTTTATTCAATTTATTTTCAAACCATTCGATTGCCTGGTGATCTGTAGCAGCAGCCGGCTTATCTTCGTGGTTCCACATATTGATCAGACGGAATGCACTCCAGATTTTCGTCATGAAGTTTCTTCCCTGAAGCATTAAATCTTCATCAAAAAGAAGGTCATTTCCAGCAGCAGAGCTCAATAAGATTCCTACACGTACACCATCCGCACCATATTTTTCCATCAATTCGATCGGATCCGGAGAGTTTCCTAAAGATTTCGACATCTTTCTTCTCTGCTTATCTCTTACAATACCTGTAAAGTAAACGTTTTTGAACGGAACTTCTTTTTGTATTCCAATCCGGACATGATCATCCTCGCTACCCAGAAGAAAATAATATCCGGTGCCGTAACAAGGTCTGAAGTAGGATAGTAATAGTTGATATCTTTATTATCAGGATCCAAAAGTCCTTCAAATACAGACATTGGCCATAGCCATGCTGAGAACCAGGTGTCTAATGTATCCTGATCCTGTTTCAGGCTTTCTGCCGTCAGTTCGTTGTTTCCTGTCTTCTGTTTTGCCAGTTTCAGAGCCTCTTCAGCAGTTTCTGCCACTACGAAATCTTCATCACCGGTTCCATAATAGAATGCAGGAATCTGCTGTCCCCACCATAACTGACGTGAAATATTCCAGTCACGGATGTTTTCCATCCAATGTTTGTAGGTATTTTTAAATTTCTCAGGGTAGAATTTTACCTCATCATCCATTACTACGTCCAGAGCAGGCTTAGCCAGTTCAGACATTTTCAGGAACCACTGTACTGAAATCTTAGGTTCAATAACAGCTCCTGTTCTTTCAGAAGTTCCTACTTTATTTACATAGTCTTCTGCTTTCAGTAAAAGATCTTTTTCTTCTAATTCTTTAGCGATCTGCTTTCTTACGTCAAATCTGTTTTTTCCGGCATAATGAAGACCATGCTCGTTCAGGTTCCCGTCGTCATCTAAAGCATCGATCATTTTCAGCTGATGTTTCTGTCCGATTTCGTAGTCATTGATGTCATGTGCAGGGGTAATTTTCAATGCTCCTGTTCCAAATTCAATATCCACATATTCGTCTTCAATGATAGGAACTACCCTGTTTACAATCGGAACGATTACATTCTTCCCTTTCAGGTGTGCGTATCTTTCATCATTAGGATTGATACATACCGCAGTATCCCCGAAAATGGTTTCAGGACGTGTAGTAGCTACCGAAAGGAATTCTTCTGAACCTTCAATTTTATATTTAAGGAAATATAATTTCCCGTTCTGTTCTTTGAATATTACTTCTTCATCTGAGATATTGGTTTTTGCTTCAGGATCCCAGTTGACCATTCTGTACCCTCTATAGATCATCCCTTTATTGTACAGATCAACAAAACTGATGATCACCTGCTTTGAAAGGTTATCTTCCATAGTGAAACGGGTTCTGTCCCAATCACATGAGCATCCCAGTTTCTTTAGCTGCTCAAGGATAGTACCTCCGTATTTGTGAGTCCAGTCCCAGGCATGTTTTAAAAACTCTTCACGGGTAATATCAGACTTATTGATTCCTTCAGACTTCAGTTTAGCAACAACTTTAGCTTCTGTAGCGATGGAAGCGTGATCTGTTCCCGGAATCCAACAGGCATTAAACCCCGCATTCTTGCACGACGGACCAGAACATCCTGAATGGTATTATTCAACATATGTCCCATGTGTAAAATCCCCGTTACGTTTGGCGGAGGAATTACCACAGTATATGGAGGTTTATCATTCGGTTCTGAATGGAAATACTTGTTTTCTAACCAGTATTTGTACCATTTCTGTTCTGTTTCCTGTGGATTATATTTTTCTGAAATCTGCATAAATTCTATTTCTTGGCTTACAATTTGCAAAAATAGTCTAAAGAAAAAAATTTTAAGCATGAATTAAAATAATTTTTAACTTTGTTTCACAAAATTTATCTAACAAACATATTAACATTCAAGAATATGAAGAAATTAATCGCAGGAATTGCATTATTCGGAACATTTGCTCTGGCATCTGCACAAACTATTACGTTTGATAAAACTACTTTTGATTACGGTACAATCAAGCCAAACGCTGATGGTACAAGATTCTTTACAGTAACTAACTCAGGTGACAAACCTTTGATCCTTTCTAATGTAAAACCTTCTTGCGGATGTACGACTCCTGAATTCAGCCAGGATCCGATCATGCCAGGAAAATCTGCTAAAATCAAAGTAGGATACAACACAGCGATTGCAGGACCATTCAACAAAATGATTGAGGTTTTCTCTAACGACCCTGCCAACAACAGAAGCGTAATCTATATCAAAGGTAATGTAGATGCTAATGCTCCTGAAAAGGTATTAACTCCTGCAGAACAGAAAGAAGCTGCTAAAGCTGAGAAAAAGCTGCAAAACTAGCTAAAAAGGCTGCTGCAAAGTAATCTTTACTCAAAAAAATAAAAACCGTCTCCTTCGAGGCGGTTTTTTATTATATTTATGTTAGGTATTAAAGATGAATCAGGGTAATATTTCCTGTTCATCTTAAGTTTGGTGAAAGCTGATATTTAAATGTACCGACAACATAATCTATAATCTAAAAATATATGGACACCAATTTCTCAGACGATTTTCAGGTAAACGGAAAGTTCTCCATCAAAAAATCATCTACTTCTTATAACGGAAAACTTACTAAGGAAGAAGGAGTACAATTATTAATTCAGGAAAAAGAAAAGCTCCGTGAACTTCAGGAAAGGCTGTATGCTGACGGAACCCAATCTCTGCTCGTTGTACTTCAGGCGATGGATGCTGCCGGAAAAGACAGTCTTATAGAACACGTTTTTGGAGGGGTAAACCCACAGGGATGTAATGTTACAAGTTTTAAAACACCAAGTTCTAAAGAATATTCCCATGATTTTCTATGGAGACATTATCTTGCACTGCCTCAGAAAGGGATGATCGGAATTTTTAACCGTTCCCATTATGAAAGTGTTCTGGTGTGCAAAGTACATCCGGAGTATAATTTAAGTGAAAAAACATGGTCCTCTGTAAAGATTTTGATGATAAATTCTGGGAAAACCGATATGAAAGTATCCGTAATTTCGAAAACACCTTTCCCAAAACGGAACTACCATTATCAAGATTTTTTTGAATGTATCTAAGGATGAGCAAAAGAAAAGGCTTCTGGACAGAATTAATGAACAGGAAAAAACTGGAAATTTTCTGCAGGAGATCTTCCGGAAAGGGCATTATTCGATCAGTATATGGAAGCTTATGAAACAGCCATTAATGAAACATCAAAAGATCATGTTCCCTGGTATGTGCTTCCTGCTGACAACAAATGGTTTGCAAGAGTGGCTGCTATCCAGATCATTATCGATACCCTTGAAAAATGAATCTCAAATACCCTACACTTTCTGATAAAGACACGGAAGATCTTCAAAAGGCTAAAAAGCAATTAATGGCAGAATAATCAGTTATGACTTATTTCAAATCTGATCTGTTATGAATATAATTAAAGACCTTTGAATGTAATTTTTCAAAGGTTTTTTCCATGTAAATTGTCCGGTAATTTTTATCTTATTCCCATTTTCCGGTAGCAGGAATGGTATGATTTCCTTGAATTCGCCAGAAAACTTCGGGTGGATTCTGCCTGAAGATATTGATGTAAAGCTTTAACGTTTCCAGATACCAGTCCTGATGCTTATGATAATCATTAATTCCACCTACATTTGGAAAATGATGCAGCTCTCTTTCCAAAATCTTCGGGCAGAATTCTTTCCAGTATTCGGTGGTATAAAGCAAATGCATATGCCAGACTTTATCTACTACGACCGACGGGGAAGCTCCGTTTTTTGAGATACAGCACAAATAAACAAACTTTTTATATTCTTCAATAGCAAGCAGGCAGAATCTCCTCGTCCACCCTTCAGTCTGAGCCAATTTTCTGGAAAATGGAATGATGACATCAGCCTGATCAATCTGATACGCTGAAATCCTCCCCACAAAGGATTTCGGTCATAATCTAACTGTTTGTTATCCAATAAAACGGAAGTAAATTCGGGTTTCATAATGTCACATTTTAATTGGTAATTCTGGTAATTAATATAAACTCTATCAACCTCCGCATCCACAGGATAAAGGACTATTATAGGTATAAATTTCTTTTTTGTAATGACCTTGAAGTAATTCTGCAAAATCATCCCTGGTCATATCCGTATAAACATCTGTATCTCCTAAATGTAATTGAAAATCTTTTTCGGGATACAAATCTACTGTCACCGAAATAATAGCATCAACAATCTGAATTTCAGAAATTTCATCCCATATCAATTGCTGTTTTGTCTTATGATTAAAAATTCCTGTTTTGGTAATGGATAGTATTTCTACAGCTTCTTCTTCCGGAGTTCTCTGCTCTTTAATGCATCTGATTAAGATTTTTACTGAACTATAAAAGAAAACTGATATCAATGCAAGTACAATAATGGAGATTAAAAACTTAAAGAAATCACTCCTTGTCAGCAAAAGATAGATTAGTGCGCAAAGAGCTGCCAATAGAGCAAGTGATATAAACATAAAAAAATAATCGTCACATATCCCGGTTTTCTTTGTCTGGATTTATATAAAGTGATTTCTGTTTTCATTTTGTAAGTTTCTATATTAAAATTAACAACCACAACCGCAGGACACTGGAGTAATATAGGTATAAATTTCTTTTTATAATAATATTCCAATAGTTTTTCAAAATCTTCCTGCTTCATTTGCTTCTGAAGATCTGTATTGAAAAGATTAAGTTTAAAATCTTTCTTAGAATCAAAATCTACCGTTACAGACAATATAGAATCTATAATCTGTATTTCTGAAATAGATCCCCATTCGGCTTTTCTATTTTCCGGGTAATAAGTTATTCCTTCTTTTGAGATGTTTAAAACAGGATAAATAACCGGACGTTTTGTTTGTTTTCTTATCAGATAAAGGAAATGTTTTACGATCAAGTAATTTAAAAACATCAGCCCAATCCATATTATTTTATTAAGAATCTTTATCAGGACAACATGGGTAATATCACTAAAAAAATATGTCAGACATTGGTCAATTCCCAAAATAGTCCATATACAAAGGCAATGTAGAGTAGAATAAGAATATACCCTGGCTTTTCCTCAGGAACTGAATATAGTGTGATTTCTGTTTTCATTTTTATTTGTTTATACAAATGTGTGATAACAGAAAAATATAAAAATCCTCTATTCGTCTTATTTGGTTTTACAAAAGTCTTATATTAGACTTACACAGAACAATACGGCTTTTCACAAATAAACTATGAAAAGATTTGATTTTAAGAATAAAATTTGAGGAAAATTATATTATAAAAAAACGAGAAAATCTATAAGCCGGATTCTGTACTTCCGAAGAAGTGCCTGTTATTTATCTACGCTTTACATTGCTGCAAAACTTGAGCTGATTACCCCTCGGTTTTCAAGACGAGCCGCCTCTATTTCCATTACTGAAAAGAACCGATATACTTACCATTGCACCGCAAAGAGTTTACCTGGTTTCACTACAGCCGAACTGTACCTGCTTTCTGTTGCACTTGTCCTACCCTCACGGGTGACGGATGTTATCCGCTTTGCTGCTCTATGGTGTCCGGACTTTCCTACCTCCCGTAAAACGGGAAATCAACAGGCCGATTTTCTCGCAGGTGCAAAGATACATAAATTTCGTAAAGGAAGCCTAAGATACAGATCATGTAAGCTTATTCATTCCTTTTTACTTTTTCCTATTTTCACTATTTTATATGATAATTTTCACTAATTAGCACATTATTATTATCTTCGTGCCATTATATATCTATGAATTCCAGAGAAAAAGAATTTGCACAGCTTATCAAGGATAATCAGGGCCTGATTATTAAGGTATCCCGTCTGTACACAAATTCTCTGGAGGATGAAGAGGATCTTTTTCAGGAAATTGTGTTACAACTCTGGAGAAGTTACGACTCATTCAAAGGGAACTCTAAAATTTCCACATGGATGTACCGTGTAGCACTCAATACAGCCATTACTCTTTTTAAAAAAAAAAGCAAAAGTCTGCCCACAAACGAGCTGGACATCAACCACAAGGATTTTGTGGAAGATGATGATGAAAAGCAGCAGCAGATCTCGCTTTTGTATACTGTAATCAAGACTCTTCCTAATATAGAAAGAGCCATTGTCATGATGTATCTTGACGATCTGCCTTACAAGGATATTGCAGAAAACCTCGGATCACCGAAGTTAATGCACGTGTAAAAATGAACAGATTAAAGAAAACCCTTAAAGAACAGATGGAAAAATATGCCTGAATTTGATTTAGATAGCTTTAAAAAACATGGCAGGAACAGCCTGTCCAGCCGAAATATGACAACCGTGAGATTCTTCAGATGTTGAATAAAAAATCACGCAATTATGTGAAATATATTTTCTGGATCAGTGTTGTAGAATTTTTGTTCTTCTCTGTTTTAGGCCTATTCTACTTCTTTCAGGAGGAAGAATCAGACAGTTTCCGTAAGGTCCTTGAAAGACTGGGAGCCCAGGAAGCTCCTGAGGTAGAAAATAATTTCGGACATGCTTATCTGGCTATAAAAATCATGAGCTTATTGATCACGGCTTATTTCGTCCTGAAATTTTATCAGAATTACCGCAGAATCAAAATTGAGGAAAACCTTAAAGGGCTTATTACCCGGATTATCAAATTCAAGAAAACAGTCAACGCATTTATCCTGATCAGCATCGTATTGCTGCTTACGTTTACTTTTGTACTGATTTCTTTTATATTTTACACATTAAGTTCTCAGAATATACAGCCTACCAGTGCCAACCTTACGATCATTATTGTAGGAATCACCATCAGCACCCTGCTTGCAGTATCTATGATCTGGGTTTACTACAGACTGGTATACGGAAGCATTATTAAAAAGCTTGATAAAAACCTTAAACAGCTTAAAGAAATAGATTCTCAGGAAAATTAACATCCATAGGCCATAGTTCGGGATATTATTGTTAATTTTATTTCGCCAAATCTTTTACTATGCCTTTATCATACGTTTATGGGACTTCTGAGGTTCCATTATTAGGACAGACTATTGGAGGAAATCTTAAAAGTACTGTCGAAAAATACCCCATCAGGAAGCACTTGTCTGCGTTCACCAGGATTACAGAGCTACTTACCAGGAATTTTACAATCAGACCACCGCTGTTGCCAAAGCCCTTATTTTTTTAGGAGCAAAATCCGGTGACAGAATCGGAATATGGGCCTCCAACCGTTATGAATGGGTACTGCTGCAATATGCCACCGCCAGAATAGGAACGATCCTGGTCAACATCAACCCGGCTTACAGAACCCATGAACTGACCTATGTGCTCAATCAGTCTGAAGTACGTTTCATTTTTTCTGCTTTAAGCTTTAAAACAAGTAATTACAAGGAAATGGTAGAATATGCCAAAGAAGTATGTCCTACGCTTGAACATGAAATTTTCTTTGATGACAGCTGGGAAGACTTTGTCAATAACGGGCAGGATATTTCGGATGAAGTTTTACACAGCTTCGAGGAGCATGTACAGTTTGATGACCCTGTGAACATCCAATATACTTCCGGAACAACCGGATTTCCAAAGGGAGTGACACTCTCCCATCATAATATACTGAACAACGGCTATTTTATTGGGATCAGATTAAAATATACAGAGAAAGACCGTGTCTGCATCCCTGTTCCTTTTACCACTGTTTTGGAATGGTCATCGGCAACATGTGCTGTACCGCTCACGGAGCCTGTATGGTAATTCCCAATGACAGCTTTGATCCGGAAATAACCTTAAAAGCAGTTTCTGATGAAAAATGTACTTCATTGTACGGCGTACCTACGATGTTCATTGCTGAGCTTGCTGTAAAAGATTTCGATCAATATGATTTTTCAAGCTTAAGAACAGGAGTAATGGCAGGCTCAGTTTGCCCTCCGGAAATTATGAAAAAGTAGAAAATCTGATGAATATTAAGGAAATGAGTATCTGCTACGGGATGACAGAAACCTCGCCCGTATCTACTCAAACCCTGATCGGAACCCCATTGGAAAAGCAGGTCAGCACCGTAGGAACCGTTCAGGATCATCTGGAAATAAAGATTGTGGATGAAAACGGAAGAATCCTCAAACGTGGAGAACATGGAGAACTCTGTACCAGAGGATATTCTGTCATGCTGAAATACTGGAATGATCCTGAAAACACAAAAAGGTACTGGATGACGCACGGTGGATGCATACCGGAGATATGGCTGTAATGGACAAAGACGGATATATTACCATTTCAGGAAGAATCAAGGATCTTATTATCCGGGGAGGAGAAAATATCTCACCAAAGGAAATTGAAGATTTTTTATATACTTATACCAACATTTTGGATGTTCAGATCATTGGGGTTCCCAGTGAGAAGTTTGGAGAGGAGGTCATGGCTTGGGTAAAAGTGAGAAAAGGCTTTACGATCACTGAAGAAGAACTCCAGGAATATTGCAAAGGAAGAATTGCCCACTATAAGATCCCGAAATACTGGAAGTTTGTGGATGAATTCCCGATGACCATTTCCGGCAAAATAAGAAAGGTGGAAATGCGGGAAATTTCGATGAAAGAACTGGGGTTGGAAAGCAAAGCTTAACTTACAGGAAAATTTTAAACTGAAAAGTTTAACCACAAAGTCACAAGTTTTTTAACACTTTATTTGAAGTGACAAGCTTTGTGTATAGAAGTACACCTAAGTCTTTAAAGTATCTGATTTTCAATATACTGACTACAGCTAAAGGGCAAATATTCTTCTCCTCCGGAGGGGTGGCAAATCGAAGATTTTGACGGGGTGGTTTTCACACAACCTGTCACCATAAAAATAAAAAAGCATTTCAAATGAAATGCTTTTTCTATATTTTAAAGTTCTTTTCTTAACCTCGCTACAGGAATATTGAGCTGCTCACGATATTTTGCAATCGTTCGTCTCGCAATATTATATCCCTGCTCTTTTAAGATTACCACTAAAGCGTCGTCTGTCAATGGTTTTCTCTTGTTCTCTTTATTAATCACTTCCTGAAGGTGGGTTTTAATCTCTTTCGTGGAAACTTCTTCACCGTCATCGTTGGTCAAACTGTCAGAAAACAGATCTTTAAGATAGACAATACCATTAGGAGTATCGGCATATTTACTTTTACCACCCTGGAGATCGTGGAGATATCAAAACCTGTAATATCGGCAACATCTTTCAGAATCATTGGCTTCAGAGATTTTTCATCACCTGTAATGAAATAATCTTTCTGGAATTTCACAATAGCGGTAATTGTCTGTAACAAGGTATTCTGGCGCTGGTTGATGGCATCAATATACCACTTTGCAGCATCAAGCTTCTGTTTAATGAATAATGCAGCCTGTTTATGCTCTGATGAATTTTTATCGTGAGAATAAGTAGACAGAATATCTTTATACTCCTCTGAAACTCTTAATGTAGGAGCATTTTTGCTGTTAAGCATAGGAATGACCTGACCATCTTTTACCTGAATCACAAAATCCGGAATAATTTCCTGGTTGATGGTAATCGTCTGGGTATCAAAATTTCCTCCTACTTTAGGTGATAGTTTGGAGATTTCATCCAGAGCATCTTTCAGATCATCTTCTTCAATATCATATTTCTGAATGATCTTGTTATAGTGCTTGTTTGTCAAGGCATCAAACTGATGTCTTAAGATATTTGCTGCTAAAGAAACCGCTTTATCTGAACTGACCTTCTTTTCGATCTGAAGTAACAGACATTCCTGAAGGCCTCTTGCTCCTACTCCCGGCGGATCAAGCTTCTGAATATAGTTTTCAAGGATATCTTCAACTTTTTCTTTGGTGGTATAAACTCCCTGGGAGAAAGCAAGATCATCCACAATAGACTTGATTTCTCTTCTTAAATATCCGTCTGTATCCAGATTTCCGATAAGGTATTCTGCAATTTTCAGATCCTCCTCATTGATGTTTACCAGATGAATCTGTTCCATCAGATAATCATATAACGACTGTCCCTCCGTCAGAAGGCTTTCGTTATCAAATTCCTCATCATCCGGAGAATAGTTGCTGGATGCGGTTTTATAGCTTGGTTCGTCGTCATAGAGATATTCATTGACGTCAAAATCTGTTTCAATGCTTTCCGTACCCTCATCCTGATAAGCGTCTTCCAAAGAAGAATATTCATCTTCCTTAGAATCCTCTTTGGCAATTTCCAAAGCAGGGTTCTCCTCTAACTCTCGCTCCAACTCCTCTTCAAATTCAAGAGTATGAAGCTGAATAAGCTTCATCAACTGGATCTGCTGAGGGGCCAGCTTCTGCCCTAATTTGAGTTGTAAGTGTTGTTTAAGCATATTCTTATTTGCGTTTTAACATAACATATTCTACGAATTTAATAAATTTATTTGATAAAAAACACATTTAGCATGATTTTTGCATTATACTTCCTAACATAATAAACTATTAAGAAATAAAAAAAGCCTTAACTTTTAGATTAAGGCTTTTTTATTGTTCTAGAATTCAGCACTTTTCGGTGTTCTAGGAAAGGAATTACATCTCTGATATTCGTCATTCCTGTTACGAAAAGAACAAGCCTTTCCAGTCCTAAACCGAAGCCTGCATGCGGCACAGAACCAAATTTTCTGGTATCAAGATACCACCAAAGTTCGTGCTCATCTACATGCATATCTGCCATTTTCTGTTTTAATACGTCTAATCTTGCTTCTCTTTCTGATCCACCGATGATTTCTCCGATCCCAGGGAACAGAACGTCCATAGCTGCAACAGTTTTGTTGTCTTCGTTCAGTTTCATATAGAACGCTTTGATCTCTTTCGGGTAATCAAATAATACTACCGGGCTTTCAAAATGTTTTTCCACAAGATATCTTTCGTGCTCAGACTGAAGATCAGTTCCCCATTTCTCTACCGGATAAGCAAATTTACCTTTTTGTTCTCTTTAGAATTCAATAAGATTTCGATAGCTTCTGTATAGCTTACACGTTTGAAACGCTTAGCCACTACATTCTGAAGTTTTTCGATCAGTCCTTCTTTTGCTCTTTCTTTTTCAGGTTTTGTTTTTTGCTCTTCTGCAAAACGTTTGTCTAAGAAGTCAAGATCGTCTTTACAGTTATCCAATACATACTGGATCACATATTTTAAGAAATCTTCCGCAAGGTCGATGTTATCTTCAAGGTTGTTGAATGCCACTTCCGGCTCAATCATCCAGAATTCCGCAAGGTGTCTTGTTGTATTTGAGTTTTCAGCACGGAATGTAGGTCCGAAAGTATAGATTCTTCCCAGTCCCATGGCTGCAGTTTCTCCTTCAAGCTGACCTGAAACGGTAAGGTTGGTCTTTCTTCCGAAGAAGTCCTGTGCAAAATCAATCTCTCCCTCTTCAGTTCTCGGCATATTGTTCAGGTCAAAGTTTGTAACTCCGAACATTTCTCCTGCTCCTTCCGCATCTGCACCAGTGATCACCGGTGTGTTGATATAGAAGAACTGGTTTTGGTTGAAGAATGAATGTACAGCAAAGCTGACTGCATGACGCACTCTGAATACCGCCCCGAAAAGGTTGGTTCTGAATCTTAAGTGTGCCTGCTCACGAAGTTTCTCCAGACTGTGTTTCTTAGGCTGAAGAATTGTGTTCTGAAGTTCTTCTGTGAAGTTATCTCCTAAAATAATGATCTTTTTAGCGACAATTTCCACAGTTTGTCCGGCTCCCTGACTTTCTACCACCTCACCTACTACTTTTAGAGAAGAAGCCGTACTGATATTCTTGATAATAGCTTCGTCAAAATTTTCGAAATCAACAACTATCTGCAAATTATTAATCGTAGAACCATCATTAAGTGCTATAAAGCGATTTGCACGGAAGGATCTTACCCATCCGTAAACTGTAATGTCATGATGTAATACTTTCTTGTAATCCTTCAGGATTTCTTTGATCGTTTGCTTTTTCATTTGTTGATGATAAATTTTTTATATAAAAATTAATGACTGCAAAGTTACAAAAAAACAGCGCAACTTCATGGTTACGCTGTCTTTAAAAATCATTTATCAAGTATTAAAACTTTCAGTTCAAGAAAACTTAATCTTCTCCGGTGTGTCTTTCTCTATTTTTAAGTTTCATCTGCCTTCCCAATATGACCTTGAACTTTGATAATCTGCATTGATCTGAACTAAAACTGATCCACCTTTATCACTTGTAAAGGATAATGAATATCCTGAGTTTTTATGGTTTAGTTTTATAATGTATAGAAAATGGTTATTAGTTTTAAATGATAAGATTCTCTGTTTTGTTTTTAGTTCATTATCTAACCATTGCGGATCTTCTCAAGGTGTATTGTTTTTAATTACTTCATAAATTCTTTTTTAAATGAATCACTAATCTCTACGTTCCTAACTTTACTGTTTCACTCCCTCATCTCTGAGTTTCTCTAATTAATTTTTTTGTATTTACATTTCGTTCTTTGGAAGCACAAAATATAAAAGAGTTGTGTCTTTACCTCTGGAGCAAAGATGCTATAAAGAAGAATGATGATGCAAGCATATACTCTATAGATTCATAAATTTATATAACTAAAATCATGAATCTACAGATATTAAAATACTGATTTACAACAAAATAAACCTAAATTGATTTCATGTTTTCAATTTCTTTCAGATAGATGGAAAGGGGTGTTCCGGTTCTCTTTTTGAACGCTAAAGTGAAAGCCTGTTCATTATTGTAGCCTAATTCTTCGGCAATAAAAGGCAGCTTATAGGATCTGAATTTCCTGTCGTTAACCAATCTGTTGATGGCATAGTCAATTCTGAGATCATTAAGATAAGTGGCAAAATTTTTCCCTTTGTAGGTATTGATAATTTCAGACAGGTACCTGGAATTGGTCTTGATTTTTTTAGCCAGACTGCCCAATGTAATTCCTTTATTTAAAAACTGTTCTTTGCTTTCAAAGTTTTCAAGTTCTTTTAAAATGGTCTGAACAACATCTTCGGAAATTATTTTAGCAGGTTTATCTCCTGTATTTTCGATAGGGAGATCCTGTGATGCTGATTCATTTTGTAATTCATCTTCCTGAACCGTCTTATCTTCGTTGACAGACTGAATTAAATCCTGGGCAATTTTTTTATATTTCTTTTCCGTTCTTTTATACTTAAAATATACATTGATGAAAAGCAGGTGAGAGATCAGTAAACAACTGAGAACGATATAAAAAGATTTTTCCTGCTTTGAAGTTCAGCAATAATGGATTCTTTTTCCTGTTGCAGATTCAAAGCATCATACCTCCTCGGCACTTCCCTGGAGATATATCTGAACTGAGTATCCAGTACCTGATCTATATCTAAAAACCGTTCAACATAATACAGCTGTTTTTCCTTGTCATTATTTTCTTTATAATAATGGATAAGATACGTATAGACTTCCTTCAGCTCCGGATAAACAGAACCCGTTTTCAGAACAAGAGAATCAATTTTGGAAAAATATCCTATTGCTTTTTCCTTATTGTGTAAACCTGCATAGGATCTCCCTAAATTTAAAAGCGTATAATTTTGAGCTCTTTTGCTGTACTCCTTTGTTTTGAAAAAAAAGTTTTCACACGGGATCAGATTTTGAATAGCCTCATTGTATTTTTTCTGTTTTACGTAATAATACCCCAGCAATCCCAGGTTCTGGTAACGCCCATAAAGGTTTTTGTTTTTTCGGAAGAATGTAGCCCTTCCTGAATCAATATATAGGCAGAATCCATTTTATTGATCTCGATATAAGCGTCTGCCAGGCTTAATTTGAGAAGTTGACGCTCTTCCTGATTCATGTAGTCCGCATTGTAAGCGTAATATCTGAGTGTCTTTGCTGTTTCAGCATGTTTTCCGATATAATTATTCAGATAAGCGATACTGACGTTGGCCATGGCAATCTGCCTTTTATTTTTTTCTCTTTGGCATATTTCAGTCCCAGTATATAATTATTTAACGCTGCCTGAGGATTATCTGACCGAAAATAAAGGTTTCCTCTTAATAAATAGATTCTGGCAGGATAATAATCTTCTTTAGAATTCTTTGTAATGGTCTGTAAACTGTCAAGATATTGTAATGCGACCGGTAAAGGTTTGTCAAAGTGCTGCATGACATATGCTTCGGCAATCCGGGTATTATTGTTCTCAGATCTGGCTTTTTTAAGGTAATATTCTGCAATTTTTTACTTCCTGCATCACCGATCCCGGAGTTATAAACCTTCTCTTCCATTTCCTGATAGGTCATTTTCTCAAGAGAGTGGTAATCAACTTTATTCATTTGTGCATACAGCACATTACAAAAAGTCAACAACAGTATCAAAAATTTTATTTTCATCGTAGGTCCTAGCTATCTTACAAAAATATTATTTTAATCAGTACATCACCAACCTTTTAACTTTTCCCTTCATTCAATAGTGATAATTTCATACAAAGGACCTGCAGACTTCAGATTGTGATTTTCACATCTCTGCCATTCTATTGTATTCAGGCTGCCTTTTTTAGTATTTTATGAAAAAAGCTACATTGGCAGCATCAGATCAAAAAACTCAAGATCGCTGACCGAATCCGGGAATAGGAAAAAGAAGATATTTTTAATAAAATGTATGAACAATCTCCGTAACGGTGAATCAAGTTATTTCACCTGCTGTTTCAAAGAAAAATATCGGAATCACTTATTTGAAATACAAGAATATCTCTTACCCGCAGTGATTAGGGATAATGAGTAATGGGTAATGGGTAATGAGTAATAAATAATAAAAAATATAGACAGAAAATGCTTATTGCTTATTGCAAATTATTCGTCTTTTTTGGATGGAACCAGAAAAACATCAATAAGTCCTTCAGGAAGTTCCATTTTGATCGTTCTTTCTTCTCTGTCAACGTCAAGAATCCAGTCTTTGATCATAGGAATCACCACTTCTTTTCCATCCAGATTGGTAATGAAATACACCTGTGCCGTCTGATCGTTGACGGATCTGATTACTCCACAGTTGTTATCATCCTGGTCAAAAATTTCAAATCCGATGATTTCGTGGTAATAGAATTGCTTACCTGTAAGTTTTGGAAGAGAGGCCAGCGGAAGGTAAACATTTTTTCCTAAAGTCTGATCTACCATAGCCTCAGAGGAATTTTTGAAGGCAAGATTCAGAGCGTCCAATTTGCTCCATGATGATTTTTCAATAAAAAATGGAACCAATAATCCGTTGATTTCAACGAATATTGATTCCAATTTATTGTAAAGCTCGGGTTGGTCGGTATCCAGTTTAAGGATCACGTTACCCGCAAGTCCATGTCTGCGTGTGATTTTCCTAAAAATAGCAATCTTCTTTACGCATAACAGGGGTTTGTTCTTAAGCTTCAGTGTTTTCTTCAGTTTCAGCAGCAGGAGCTTCTCCTTCTGTAGCTTCAGCAACTTCTTCAGCAGGTGCGTTTGCAGCTTCTTCAGCAGCTTTAGCATCAGCTTCAGCTTGTGCAGCAGCAGCGATTCTAGCTTCGTTTACTTTTACTTCAGCTTCTAAAGCAGCTTTCTTAGCATCAGCTTTAGCAGTAGCTAAACCATCTACTTTACCTTGTACTTTAGACTCTTTAGCCTCTACCCAAGCGTTGAATCTCTTCTCAGCTTCAGCTTCGTCAAAAGCACCTTTAGCTACACCACCTTGTAAGTGTTTTTTGTAAAGGGCACCTTTGTAAGAAAGGATAGCTCTAGCAGTATCAGTAGGCTGAGCACCGTTGTTTAACCACTGTACAGCAGAATCAACGTTCAATTCGATAGTTGCCGGGTTAGTAATTGGGTTATAAGTTCCTAGTTTTTCGATGAATCTACCATCTCTTCTTGCTCTATCTGCAACCACGATGTGGAAAAAGGTTTTCCTTTTTTACCGTGTCTTTGTAATCTGATTTTTACTGACATAATGTTTGAATTTTACGGGAACTCGTCCCAGTTAAATATTTAAGAGTGCAAAGATAATAAAAAGTTTGAAGTAAAAAGCTTCAGATAAAAAGTTTTACAAATTCAAATTATTTTTTTCAGAAGCCGGGAACCTGCTTTCGCTACTCGCTTTTTTCTTTTGCAAAGAAAAAGAGCTCAGACAGGCCGCTCAATCAGGGCTATGAATCCAGATTTCCCATATAAAAAAGCCCCAGACACTTCTGGTTTTCTTCAATAGTAAGAGAATCTTTCAGATGATCTACAATTTTAGGAGAGCTCCAGTAGCACCCTACATTATTCGCTGTACAGGTAAGGTACATATTCTGAACTGCCATTGAAGTTGCGGCAATTTCTTCCCATTCAGGAACCATTCCGCTGAAATTGACCACAATGGATACCACAACGTCTGCTTTATTGATTTTAAAACCAATATCATTGTATTTTTTCTCCAGGAAAAGCTGCTCAGGCTGGGTAGCTTTATAGATGGCCTGCATTTCTGATGCCAGTTTTGCCTTTTCTTCCCCTTTGAAGATTTTGAAACGCCAAGGCTTAGTTCTTTTATGATTCGGGGCCAGTGTTGCTGAATGTAAAATTTCATCAATGACCTTCTGAGTTATTTCTGTGTCTGTATAATCTTTCGGGAAAATACTTCTTCTCTGCTCTATGATTTCTTTTAAAACTTCTGCTTTATTCATACCTGCAAATTTACAATATGGAATTCAATCTGTTCCATTTAAAATCATTGAAGTTTTCAAAAATTTTCAAGACAAAAGCATCATCCGGTTTTATTACAAAGCTCTTCAGTTTGATCAAGTATTCAGTATCGGTTTTCTATTTTTATAAGCTTTATAATTGCTGAAAACAAAAGTCAGCAAAATACCTGCACCCAATAGGATACTCAACCATTTTTCATAGCTATTTCCATTGACAGGATCAAGCATATACAAAGCGATAAAACTTATGGTATATACCATTCCGGCAATGATCCAAACAGGTTCCGGATCAGGATATTCCTTTACTGTACTTGCTTTATTATAATTGAAAACCGGAAGCAGCTTGTGTTTGTCCCAGATCAGTAATATAAGGACCGCAGCCATCATTAAAGAGGTTATGATCCAGGTTCCTTTGAATGAAAGACTGATCGTAATGATCCAGATATTGGTTAATATCGTCAAAAACATCAATGCACCCAGCGTGGCATAGCGTTGTGTCATCAGTAAAACTCCTGCAGTGATCTGAGCCAGACCCAGGAAATTCCAGTAAAATCCGGATTGGTAGAGAGCATCAAAGAAATAGCCTATCGGATTATCTGTTGAGAGTATTGTAAATCTGTTCCCCATGAGCTTTACCAGCCCTGATGGAAAAAATGCAAAACCCACCAGATAACGGAGGTGAATAATTATCCATTGATTGAGTCTGCCGGTTCTTAATTTTTCAAATTTCATGTATTGGTGATGGTTTACGGTATTAGTTGCTCACCATGGGTTAATCGTTACAGATTGAGCTTCTTATCAAGCCAGCTGAACTTATTTTCCTTTTATCAATACATAGTATCAGAGCTATTTACAGTACCTCCACTATTTTCTGATGAATTTTATTCAGGGTAAATTCATCTCCGGATTTCATTCCCATCATCTTTTTGGCCATCGGACTTTCAGGGAAATGGCATAGAAACGATCACCTTCAAAGAAGAACTCACCTAATGAAACTGAAATATAAAAACGGGCTTTATTGGTAATCACCAGTGATCCCAGCTGCACTCTTTCCGTAGCGGTATTGAGAACTTTTGCCATATTCCGTCTCAGATCATTCAATGCTCCGAGCTGACGCTGCATCTGATAGATTTCTTCCTGCATCTCTTCTCTCATGCTGTCATATTTCGGAGTTTTTTTGATGTCACGGCTGGCTTCCAGAGTAAATTCGATAAAATTTTTAAGTTTCTCAATTTTCTCTGCAATGGTGGTTTTTACAAAATCCCTGATATCACTTTTTTTTCAAATACAATCTTCTCCATACAATCGATTCTTTATATAAAGATAATATTTTTAGAATAATAATTTATATTTTCGTCACTTCATAAAAAAACTAATGATCCATAGAATTTTAAATCAGTTTTCCCGCAAAGGAAGAATTACCAGAGGGCAGTATGTTATTTCCCTTATTATCTTTTACGTATTGGTTTATCCTTTAACGTTGATTGAAAAACATTACGAACTATCAGAAGACGGAAAAGGAATTGTAGGACTCTTTATGATTCCCTTTATTATTTTTATTTTACTGAAAGGAGCAAGAAGGTGCCATGACAGAGGTAACAGCGGATTGTATCAGTTCATTCCGGGTTATTTTTTCTTTATGGTATTTGGCGGCAGTGATTATGGAGTCAATAAATATGGCCCCAATCCGAAAGGTGAAGGTAATGATACCTTCAATACTACTACAGATGACTTTCAGAATGCAGTAATGAGCAATATGCTGCACAGCCACCACTGCAGACATTGCGGAAAACAGTACTGCAACTGTAGTAAAAGAAGATAATCTGTTTCATTCAACAAAAACCTGTTTCCAATAAAAAGACTGCCTTCAAAGCAGTCTTTCTGTTAATAAGTTCAGGAAATATTTTTATTTCTCCGCAATTTTCTTGAGATCATTCAATCCCTGACCGAACATTTTATCCATATTACTGTTCATCATAGGCTTCATTACTTTCATCATGGGGGTCAGTTCGTTATCAATCATCCAGGTTACTTTTGTTCCGCTTCCTTCAGGTGTCAGTATAAAATTACATTTAGCCATTCCTTCAAACGGTTTAATGAAATGAAGCTGGGTACCTAGCTTTTCATTCGGGACGATCTCGGTAATCGATTGCTCTCCTTCACTGTCATCTCCTTTCCAATGATAGGAATCCCCGATTTTATCTCCTTCTCCGGAATAAGTGACAGAAAAGTTCTTTATTTCTTTAGAAAAAGGATCCCATGTATTGTATGCTTTTAAAGAGCCTACATGCTGCCATACTTTCTCTTTAGGAGCATTGATGACAATGGATTTTTCATAATGATAATCTTTGCTGAAAGCCAGCATGGCAATTACTGCATATATTACCACCAGCAGAATGATGGCACCAATGATTTTTAAGAGTGTTTTCATAGTCTATTTTATTTAAGGTTGTATTTAAAATGATCAATATATCGATATCTGTTTTCAAAATTAAATATTCCTGCATCACTCCCACTTTCCATATGACAAGATTATATAAAGATAAGGTATTTTTGTCACACCCCGATATTCGGGCATTATTTTTGAGCATTTCAGTTGTGATTCCCGCTGAATCATTAAATTTACCTTATATAAAAATTGAAAAATGAATATTTTAACAGAGAAATTCAATACACCATACCACTCAGCACCATTCAATACTATTAAAAATGAAGATTATCTTCCGGCTTTTAAGGAACTGATTCAACAGTCGGAAGCAGAAATTGATGCTATTGTCAACAATACTGAAGCACCCACTTTTGAAAACGTGATTGAGGCTCTGGCTTATTCCGGAGAGCAACTGGACATTGTATCCAATATATTCTTCAATCTGAATTCTGCAGAGACCAGTGATGAGATCCAGCAGATCGCACAGGAAGTTTCCCCGATCCTGACAGAATATTCTTCAAAGATCTCGCAAAACGAAGCCCTTTTCAGTAAAATCAAAAAGTATATGATGAAAAGGAAAAATATAACCTCAATGAAGAGCAGCAAATGCTTCTGAATGAAACATATAAAGGTTTTGTAAGAAGCGGTGCCTTACTGAATGAAGAGGATAAAGAAAAATTAAAGAACATCAGCATGGATCTTTCTTTAAAATCTTTACAGTTCGGACAGAATGTACTGGCCTCTACGAACGCTTATTTTAAACATATCACCCATAAGGAAGACCTTGCAGGAATTCCTGAAGCCATCATTGAGCAATATACTGAGGAAGCTAAAGAAAGAAATCTTGAAGGCTGGGTAATAACTTTACAATATCCAAGCTACATCCCGTTCATGACCTATGCTGAAAACCGTGAACTGAGAAAGGAACTTGCACTGGCCAACGGTAAAAATCTTTTGACGGCGGGGAATATGACAATCAGAATATGATCAGGAACTTCTCAATTTAAAACAACAAAAAGCAGTTCTTTTAGGATATAAAGATTATGCAGATTTTGTTCTTGAGGAAAGAATGGCCAAGTCTCCCGTAAAAGTTTTTGATTTCCTGAATGAGCTTTTAACAAAGGCAAAACCTTATGCTGATAAAGAAATTGAAGAATTAAAATCCCTGGCAAAAGCTGACGGTATTGAAGATATGCAAAGCTATGACCACGCCTTCTATGCTGAAAAGCTTCGTAAGCAAAAATTTGACCTTAATGATGAGGAGCTGAAACCTTATTTCCCTTTGAATCAGGTACAGGATGCCGTTTTCGGACTGGCAGGAAAACTTTTCGGATTGACTTTTGAAGAAAGAAATGATATTCCGAAATACCACGAAGAGGTAAAAGTTTATGAGGTAAAAGAGAACGGAACTTACAAAGCCCTGCTGTATGTTGATTATTTTCCAAGAAAAGGGAAAAGGGCCGGTGCATGGATGACTAGCTATAAAAATCAGTACAAGCAGAACAGTGAAAATTCACGTCCGCATATTTCTATTGTTTGTAACTTCAGCAAACCGACAAAAGATACACCTAGTTTGCTGACCTTCCAGGAAGTAACTACCTTATTTCATGAATTCGGGCATGCTCTTCACGGAATGTTGGCTGACACTCAATATCCTACACTTTCCGGAACTTCTGTAAAATGGGATTTTGTGGAGCTTCCGTCTCAGTTCCTTGAAAACTTCTGCTATGAGCCTGAGTTCTTAAAAACTTTTGCAAAGCATTATAAAACGGGAGAAGTTCTTCCTGACGAAAAAATTGAAAAGATCGAGCAGTCTAAAAACTTTATGGAAGGCTACCAGACTCTGAGACAATTGGGCTTCGGGCTTCTGGATATGAATTACCATACAAAAGTTGGTGAACTGGAGAACGAAAGTGTAAAAGACTTTGAGGATAAATATACCAAAGCTACTGCGCTTTATCCTACAAATCCGGAAACAGCAATGAGCCCCAGTTTTCTCATATTTTCCAGGGTGGCTATTCTGCAGGATATTATTCTTACAAATGGGCGGAAGTATTGGATGCCGATGCATTCCAGTATTTTAAAGAAAACGGAATCTTCAATCCGGAAATTGCTGCAAAGTATAAAGTACTGCTTTCTTCAGGAGGAACCAAAGACCCTATGGAACTCTATAAAAACTTCAGAGGAAGCGAGCCTAAAGTGGAGAGTTTGTTGAAAAGAGCTTTTGGATAAAATACATTCAGATATACTTTAAAACAAATGAACAGCATATCGCAAAGACTTGAAAACGTTAAAAAGCTTCAGGCTAAAAGGTGGCAGAATGAAGACCACTGGGATACTTTAAATGATCTTCTGATTAAAGAATTGGATGAAATTTTACTTATCGAACCCGAAAATACTTCTGCACTCATCAATATTGGCGCCATTTACTCTGATATGGGAGAAAATGAGAAAGCACTGGCATATTTAAAAACGGCTTTAAAATTAGGCTCTGAAGATAAAAATCTTTTTGTAAACCTGGCTATTGTTATGATTTATATGGAGAAGCATCAGTCGGAATATTTAGAGTATCTTGAAGAAGTGGAGGATAAAGTGGAGAGCCCTCTTACCTTTAAAGCGCACTTTGAACTGCAATCCCGTTAAGAGCTTTCGGATAATTTTTTTAAATGATAACAGAAAACATAAATAAACTGGCAGCAGCTTTTAATGAATCATTAAAAGCTGCTCTTGACAATATTTATTCTATAAAATAAACTAGTAATTTATGAAAACACCATTACAACAAAAGTATTTAAGAAAGCTTTCCGATTTAAATGATCATTTATGTTTTTATCTATTTAGCAAACAAGAATTAAATGAGAAATTAAACAATTTTAAACAAGAGCATAATGAATTGTTTACACCTGATCTATTTCCGCATAATTCATATTCAAAAAAATAAATGTAACCTTAGAAAAATTACCTTCTTTTCAGGAACAAAATCAATTAATAAATTTTGGTTCATATTTTTCATTTTCGTATGAGTTTTTTAACGCTTATATGGAAGATGTTATGGAAATCATTAGTCATATAAATGCTGTATCACTTACTCGTTCTGAAAAACAAAATATTCCAATCGAAGAACAGCTGCAATTATTAGTTTCTAAACTAGGACATGGTACACCTACTCAGGAAGTCTTTGATACTATAAAATATTATCGATTAAGAAGAAATTATATTACACATTTACTAGAATCATTAACATCAGGGTTTTCTGACTTAATTAACAACCGAGGTGGGGATTTGAATTTATTTTGGAAGGATGCAATTTCTGAATTAGATTTTACAAACGATAACCTAAGTGTAATTACAGAAAATGAGATTATTGATCTTTTGAAAATACAGCGAATTATATTAATAACCATTGATAAATTTATTGCTTCTCTTTTACAGAAGGAAGGAATAGCTAAATATATTTGTGGTAAGCGTTTTATCCAGCCTGCTAAAATTAATAATGATATTATAGTCGAACGAAAAAAATAGTCGCCAAACTTGCTATTGAGAGTTTTGGAGTTGAACTCACCAATACTGATATGGACCAAGCAGTAAAAACAATTGGGGTAAAAAAATAAGATATTTTCTTAAACTTGTAAAATATTATTTATATACTTTTTCTTTCAACTTATTACTGTTTATAATATTTGCTATTAATTATAACCTTTAGTAAACATGACAGCCATTGAACAGCTTTACAAACCCTGAATCAACGCCGCCGTCCCGAAGACGTCGCAGAAATGATCGTTGAGTTGATGAAAGGCCAGCTAGCGATTCATGAACTGGCAACTTTGAGCAAGGCTGCGAACCGTTCGCTGAAGAACAGTGTCTATGGGTATACTTCAATGCTTGAAACATTTGGAAAAGCAGTGGGTGCCGAAAAGCAGATCAAAAAGGCCGTTGAAATCTTCAGGATCAGTGAAAAGAAAGTTCCTATCATACAGCAGCCGGAATTGAAACATTTCTGAATGAAGTTTCTCCCCTCATTCACAAGGATGTCGGGCAAAATGATTTCAGAAGTGACCGTCTGAATAAAGATCTGAGAAAACTTGCCGGACTGGATATTTCCAAACGGAACTACAATAAAAATGGAGACTTTTGAAACGGATTGAAATAAGACTTCAAAAGTTCATTCATGAATCAAAAAGCTTGAGCTGCAGAAAATTGCCAAACACGGGCTTACCCATACAATAAGTTTTGAAGGGTTCAGCAAAGATCTGAATACGGCTTGCTTTATTGCGTATTTCAATGCCCGAAGCAACCTCAGAAGTGTTTTTACCAATCAGAGTCAGGACAGACCTTTTGACGAAATATGTGAAATGCTGTTCAACAGATGTAAGCAAAGCCCTGATACTACAAACTGGTCAGCGATTTCTTACAGCTATTCGGACAAAGAAGTATTACAGCATCTCACCGATGAACAGAAAGGGAAGCTATTAGGCAAATGGACTTTTATTCTTGAAGAAGTTTCAGTTTTCCTGGAAGCACTTTGGAAGGAAAATGACATTTACCGGAAAACAATGGCAGTAAAGAAAGGCAACGATTCCACAACCTGGAACAACACAGCCGGCGCCTGGAATAAAGCCAGAGACAACTGGATGAATCTAATCTATGCTCTGGGAATGGAATTTATTCTTGATGACGTATGTTTCGGAAAAGTAATGCGCCTGATGGCCGCAGATGTCATTGCATGGCACTTATCAACCGGAGGAAAGATCGATCCCAACACAGAAGTCTGGAATATTGTACCTTTGCCATGGGAAGTTTTTCAGGAAAAAGCTTTCTGTAACAGGGAAATGATTGTCAGCGCCTGCAAAGAATCAGGTATTGATCCTGAAAAATCAGGTTGGATTGCCCCTCGGCCTCATGGAGTAAGCCAGTACAAGCCAACACCGGAACTGGTACATGGAGTAACCGTCTCCAATCCGTTTCTGGCTAAGATTTTAAGACAAAACAAATATTTTTCAGGAAAACTCTGAAAAGAAAATAAAAAGGATAGGTTAGTTCAGCGGTAGAACATCTGGCTCTTTAACCGGATTGACGCAGGTTCGAGCCCTGCACCTTTCCTGATTTCTGATATAGCTCAGTGGCAGAGCACCCGGCTCTTGGACCGGGAGGACACAGGTTCGAGCCCTGTTATCAGACCAACAGAAAATAAAATTATTTTGAAAAAACTTACTTCCTTTACACCCTGCCCTTCCTGTTCTTTTTAAACTGTAAAAACGAAAAGAAAGATTCAACCGCTGAGGCAAAAGTTCCGAAAACTCATCAGACAGAAAAAACAGATTCCCTGGTGACTGCAAGAATTGATTCTTCCCAGGTTCCAAAGGCGCTGAAATATAAAGGAAATTTTAAAGATGGGTTCCGGTGGAAAGATAAAACAGGAGAGTATATGGTCATTACTTCTGAAACAGGTGTTTACATCAATGAAAACTTTACCCATGAAAATGATGGTAGCGATGCTGAAGTTTTTGCCCATTGTTATTCTCTGGAAAATAACCGGCAAATATGGAAGGTGAATGACTTTATCAAAGACTGTATGGTAGATATTGATGCTGCATTTAAGAAAAATTCTTTAAAGGTAACTGATCTTGATAAAAACGGTATTGCTGAAATCTGGGTGATGTATGAAATGGCCTGTAAAGGTGATATAAGCCCTTCAGATTTAAAGGTCATCATATATGAGGGAAAACAAAAGTTTGCCATGCGTGGAGAAACAAAAATACGATCCGGGATGGAGGATCAGGGTAAGCCCATATTTGAAGGCGGAACTTATACCTTTGATAAGGCTTTTCAGCAAGGGCCAAAAGTATTCAGGGATTATGCAGAAAAGCTCTGGGCTGAACACGTTCAGGATTAACTCATTGATTCATTATTTTTCATTACATTTGATTCAATAGATTTTATAATAACCTTAAAAATTTACATCATGTTTTTAGCTGTTGTACTTCCCTTCCTATCTTTTATCGTTAGAGGAAAAGTGCTTACCGGAATTATCTGCTTTTTCTTACAGATCACTTTGATCGGCTGGCTTCCGGCGGCTATCTGGGCTGTCATGTCCTTAAATAATGAAAGAGCTAACAGACGCAACGAAGATCTGATCCGTGCAGTACGTGAAAGTCAGAAGTAAAACTATTTTCAATCCAGATACAATCCTTTATGCAAGTAAAGGATTTTTTGTTTTTAAAGGGATTTGATTTATTTTGATAATCGTAAATTTATAATTGTAAATCTTCTGTATCATGAAAGAAAATAAATACGACAACCCGTCATTTTTTGACCAGTATGAAAAAATGCTCCGGTCACAGCTGGGGCTTGAAGGTGCCGGAGAATGGCATGCCCTGAGAACTATGCTGCCTGATTTTAAAGGAAAGAAAGTTCTTGATCTCGGTTGCGGATTTGGGTGGCATTGTCGCTATGCGATAGAAAACGGAGCTGCATCTGTTGTTGGAATCGATCTTTCAGAAAGAATGCTGGCCAGAGCTGCAGAAATTAACAGTCTGGAGGGTATACAGTATGAAAGAAAAGCTTTGGAAGATGTGGATTATCCTGATGAGCAGTTTGATCTTGTCCTAAGTTCACTGACTTTACATTATATAGAGTCATTTGATGCCCTGGCCCAAAATATTCATCGATGGCTGGCTACCGGAGGGCGTTTTGTGTTTTCCGTGGAACATCCCGTGTTTACGGCTGAAGGCGGACAGGACTGGGTCTATGATAAAGACGGGGAGAAAACATGCTGGCCCGTTGACCGGTATTTTCTTGAAGGAAAAAGAAACACCACATTTCTGGGTGAAAATGTAATCAAGTACCACAGAACCCTGACTTCTTATTTAAATACCTTATTAAAACAGGGCTTCAGAATCAAAAAAATTATCGAACCTCAGCCAGGGCCGGAAATGCTGAAGGAAATTCCAGAGATGAAAGAAGAACTCCGACGCCCGATGATGTTACTTATCTCTGTAGAAAAATAACTTTTATTGAAATACAGAAGAGTGCCATTATAAAAATTTCAATATCAAACGCAAACCATTATTGGTAAGGTTTCTCTGATGGTATCTGCTTTAATAATCATCTTAATATTTTAATAATGAATATTCTTCGTTATCATTAACAATATAAATCATTACATTGTATAACATAGTAATTAAAATAAATTATATCTTTGCATAACAAAGTAAAAAATATGATTTTAAAAAAACTGACAACCGCCCTTATTGTACTTCCATTTTTTTCAGCACAATGGATGCACAGCAACTTACCAAAAGCTATGAAAAAAAATAGACAGCCTGATCCGGACTGAATTTGGAAATAAAAATGAACCTGGAGGAGTTTTTATGATTACCCAGAAAGGTAAAAGTATCTACAGAAAGGCCTTTGGAAAAGCAAATCTGGAACTTGATACTGATATGACCACAGACCAGGTTTTCCAGATAGGTTCTATGACCAAACAGTTTACAGCTGTGGCTATTTTAATGCTGGAACAACAGGGGAAACTGAACGTGAATGATCCCGTTTCAAAATACAGTAAAGATTATCCGAACGGTGATAAAATTACGATTCATCATTTGCTCACCCATACTTCAGGAATAAAAGATTTCACCAAAATGAAAGCGCTTTCTTCCATTGCTCAAAAGACATGAAGCCTGAGGCAATGGTAGATTTTTTCAAAAACGAACCCGTTGATTTTGCCCCGGGTGAAAAGTTTGATTACAACAATTCGGGGTACGTAGTGCTCGGTTATATTATAGAGCTCGTTTCCGGGGATACCTATGAGAATTTCATTCAAAAAAATATTTTTGACAAGGCAGGAATGACTCATTCCTATTATGCTTCCGACAGAAAGGTTATTCCTAAAAGAGCCTATGGTTATCATAAAAAGAACAGGGATTTGTCAATAGGACAGTTATCAGTTTCAGTATTCCTTACTCTTCCGGCTCATTGATGTCTACAGTGGATGATCTTTGGAAATGGCAACAGGCTTTAAATCAGAATCTCCTGCTCAATCCTGTGGAAACCCAAAAAGCCTTTCAGAAATATAAACTGAATAGCGGTGAAGAATTTACCTATGGATACGGATGGCATCTGAAAGAAATGAATGGAGCTCCGGACCGTGAACATGGCGGAAGTGTCTTTGGTTTCAAAAGTATGGGCGTTTATATTCCCGGTGAAAATATTTACGTGATAGGCCTCAGTAACTGTGATTGCCACTCTCCTACTGAAATCACCAGAAATATCGCCAAAATAACGCTGAATGAGTTAAAAACCCCGGAAAAAGCCTTAAGAAATAACTGTTTTTTTATCTTAAGCACAGTAAGCACAATGCTTATCTCAGGTTTTTCTTTTAGGCAATACATTATCCGGGACCCTGAAAACGGCAACGATTACAAAAAGCAGGCACAGCACATTAACCAGTACAGCAATGGAAAAGGCATGATGATAATGTACGGTTAAAGGCTGACCACCGAGAACATAATAAAAGATACCACCTACAGCTACAATACCAATGATGGCTGCAATCTGCTGGAAGGTATTGTAAACGCCTGATGCATTTCCTGTCAGTTTTTCAGACAACCCGGATAACGCAATATTGGCCAGTGAAGGAATAACAGCACCTACTCCCAATCCATGTAAAAATAACAACAGGCAAAACATATAAAAGTCGTTGGATATCCTGAAAAGAAATACCTGGAGAACAAGAACAGTAATAATGACTATAAGCCCTGCTATCAGGGCGTTTTTCCCATATTTTAAAATCAGCTGTACTGAAAATACTGATGCCAGTATAAATCCCAGCCCCTGAAAAACAATGATTTCACCGGCCATCAGCGGGCTGATCTTTAATCCATCCTGAAAAAATACGGACAAAATATAAAAATAAGAATCCAGCATTATGAAAAAGAAAGAAACAGCGATGATGCCCAGATTGAAATTTTTATAACTGAAAAGTTCAAAATCAATCATATAAGACCTGTCTTTTTCATCTTATTTTTCTGATCTTTCACAAAGTACATTAATATTCCCCTGAAACAGTCATCATGATTCCATTTTGAAGATCCATTCCCTTTTCCTCAGAAGCTGTCAATGCATAAGTGATAAGGAAAAGTCCCGCTGAAAGTACAAGAACGCCCCAAATATCAAAAGTTTTTCGGGTATTCATAGTGGATTCTTCCAACTGTCTGAAACTGCATAAAATAGCGATCACACAAATAGGAATGTTGATCAGGAAAATAAACCTCCAGGTTCGTCCCATCCTTTTAATGAAGAAAAATATCCTCCCAGAAACTGCCCCAGAATCGTTCCTATTCCAATGGTGATTCCGTACCAGCCCATAGCTTTCGTCCGTTCTTCATGCACAGGAAATAAAATCTGGATCATAGAAAGCACCTGTGGAGCCATCATTGCTGCGCTGATCCCCTGTATGAGTCTTGAAATCACCAGCTGAACAGCTCCCGAAGAAATTCCACAAGCCAGGGAACTAAGCATAAAGAATAGTAACCCTGAAATGAAGATCTTTTTCCGGCCGTATAAATCCCCAGCCTTCCTCCCGTAATCAGAAAAGAAGCAAAACCTATAAGATAAGCTGCAATCATAAACTGCATGGCCCCGTTGGAAGCCCGAAGATCACGCTGTATAGAAGGTATGGATACATTAATAATAAAAATATCCATAATGGTCAGCAACTGACCATTATGGATTACAATCAATGTCAGATATTTATATTTCATTTTTATATAGATATATCTATTTTTAAAGAATTAAAAAAATTAAGGTAACAAGCCCTTAACAATTTTTTTTTACCTGATCAAAAGAATCATTCTGCTTATTAATCGTTGAGGTCACAACAGCCCCTTCAATCAATAGAAAAATATTTTCTGTCATAGAATCCGTGTCCTGTTGCGGTTTATCTGCACAGTATTCTTCAACCAATGCCCTGATCAGACCTTTTTGTTTTGCTTTGTGCGCTTTCACAAAGGCAGAAACAGAAGGATTAGTCTCTCCGGTTTCGGAAGTAATTTTGATAAAATGACATCCTGCAAACTTTGAGGTCTGCTGTAATTTTTACGGTAATCAACCAGGGCAAGTAGTTTTTCCCCAGGATCTGAAATTTTAGCCATACTGTTTTCAAAACCTTCTAGCCATTCAGATTCCTCTTTTACAAGGTAAGCTTGAAGTAGATCAGTTTTGGAAGAAAAATGATTGTATAATGACCCGATAGCAATATCTGCCTCTGCAATAATCTGGTTGATCCCCGTAGAATTGTAGCCCTGCCTGTAAAACAGATCTGAAGCTACTCTGATGATCCTTTCCCGTACTTTTTCTTTTTCATCTCTCTTTTTTACAAAGCTATACAAAAATAGATAAGTCTATCTATTTTTAAAATAAAAATAAATTTCGTCTTCACACAAGTTGAAGATGAATAGCAGTTTAATTTAGTCAGAAAATTTGAAAGCTTCCATGACCTTCATTTTTTAAAAGTTCAGATAACTATAAAAAGTTTAAACAAGTTCTACAATAAAAAACGATATTTATGGCATAAAAAAACAAACCATGTTCAATATTTTCAATAAGAAAGAAAAAAATAAAGTCAATATTCATTCTGTGATCGTTCCGGATCAGGGATGGAACAAAATTTCTGAAGATGACGAGGCTATACGATGGGTCAATCCTGAACAATCTGCTCTCATTGCCCTGCATTTTTTTGATAAGGAGCCTGACCTTCCTACTGTAAAAGATCTCGATTATCTTAAAAAATTTTACAGAAATGTAGCTGCTTCAGCCAACGGCGGAACTATTGAAACCGATATAATGACTATTCACGAAACTCCAGCCGTAAAAACAATCATTAAAATTCCACAGGAGGAAACAGGAATGATTTACATAGCCTCCATTACCATCCCTTTTGAAAACTGCAGTTTTGTGATGAAAATACAGGCCAATGAAGTAGGCGTTACCGGTATCAGAGACAGTGCTATTCTTGGTATGCTCATGGGATCCGGAGAAGTAGAATTCAGTGAGGAAGGTATCACCAACTGGTTTGCAGATCCCTATGATCCTGACTTCAAGCAGGAACTCCTATGAATAAGTCTGAACGGGAACAATATGATTCTGAATTCCCGGAACATCCGCTTTCCCTGGCAAGATCCCTGATCAGATCAATTTCTGCAGAAATTGCATTTAAACCGGAAATAAAAGAACTTCCTTCATTTAAAAAATAGTAATGATGAGGCTGTGTCATTTACCTATCATCTTCGTTTTGATCTGCATATCGTGTCATCAGCCTCATCAACCCTCATATACAAAAATTATGAATTCATCCAATCCTGTTGTTTATTTTGAAATCCCGGTCAATGATCTGGAACGTGCGGAAAATTTTTATACTGCGGTTTTCAATTTCAGTTTTGAAAAGGAAATCATTGATCATTATGAAATGGCATTGTTTCCGTTTGAAGAAAAAAACAGCGGAATTACCGGGGCACTGGCTAAAGGTAACGTATATAAACCTACTAAAAATGGTGTGATCATTTATTTTAAAACAGAAAATATAGATACAACTTTGGAAAAGGTCCTTCATCATGGCGGAAAAGTTCTTTATCCTAAAAGAATTGATGAAAAATACAATTGCGCCGTAGCAGAATTTGAAGATTCGGAAGGGAACAGGATTGCTTTACATGAAAGTCTGAAGTAAGAAATCCCGGAAGTAAAAAGTTTCAGCAACTTCTATCTTTCGGTTCTACGGATTTCAATCCAGCAATCTATTTCTCTCAACGCCAGCTATTTCTTCCAAACGCATTACCATTCAATACATAATATTTTTTTGATAAGAGTACTGTATATTTTGTACCTTTAATTACCATTTCATAAAAATTATTTAGTCAATAACTATGGCAGAAGAGCTTTATTTCATCAAAACCAATCCTAATATTGCCAAAATTAATTTGTACAATAAGCTCAGCCGTGAGGAAGAAAATATCCTGAGTTTCCTTCAGCCTGATGCCGGAGCACAACTTGAAATCATTAAAGACAAGGTAAAAGACTCTGTGGAAGAGCTTACTCAGGAAGAGCTTCTCATGATTTTCTCATGGTTCAGCAATGCTTACCGTTCCGATCGTGAAGAGGCTAAAACACAGCTGTTCATTAATGGTATAGATGTTTTTATGAAATTCCTTCTGTGGATCATGCAGAAAATTTTCTCCAGATTCTTTCTCATTACGAAAAGCTCTCCCGCCAGCATCTGGACTATATTGTTGATGCCCAGCATTTCAATCAGTTTGTGATCTATGGCATTTTTTTCACAGAAATCATGAACAGGGACCAGGGAAATGAAAATATTCTTTCTGATTTTCTAAAACCGGATTACCCGTCTTTATATCTGTTGGCAGAAAACCAGCTCAGTTCGGCAGATTTTGATGACAAAGTAATTCCCGGTCTGCAACATCATTTTACCGATCTTTATGACCTTACCAAATTTTACAAAGGATCTATAATACAGCTTGAACATCAATAAAACGACTGTAATTTCTCCCTGTTAACCCGGAAGTCCTTCTCTACCAATTTTACGATTTTATTCAGTTCATTGTCAATATTCTGAACTCATAGCATGATTTTCCAAATGATGAACTGCTGTAAATTCTTTCGGAATAATTTTTATTTTTTCAAAAATGATGTAATAGGTTCATCAAAATAGTTGTCTTGTATAAAACTAAAGTATGAACCGAAAGATTATTCTTCTTTTAAGTCTGATTTCTTCCCCATTCATTTTCGCACAAAGTGTAGAAGGTGTCATTACTGATAAAGACAATAAGCCGGTATCGGAAACTGAAGTTCTGATTACCAGGAATGACACAAAATTTTCTGCCATTACAGATGAAAAAGGACTATTCAGAATTCCTTTAAAAGAAAACGGAGATTATCTGCTTGAAATTATAAAAGACGGAGTAAAAACCAGCAGTGAAAAAATTACGGTCAGCGGACCTTACAAAAAAGATATACAGATCAAAGAAGCTCCTGTAGCTGAGCAAAAGATAGAAGGAGTAACTGTTACAGTAAAGAAAAAATTATTCGAGAGAAAAGTAGACCGCCTGGTCTTCAATGTGGAGAATTCTGTAGCTTCCCAGGAATTGATGCTATGGAAGCCCTCGCCAAAACACCGATGGTAAAAACCAGTGATGATGCGATAAGTATTGCCGGAAAGAGTAATGTAGCCGTAATGATCAATAACAGGCTTTTGAATCTGAACGGGCAGGAACTTATCAATTATCTGAAGACACTCCGTTCCGATGATATTCTTAAAATTGAAGTGATTACCACTCCTCCGGCCAGATATGATGCTGAGGGAAAAAGCGGACTGATCAATATTATTCTTAAGAAAAACACCAATCTGGGCTGGAACGGATCTCTTCAGACCTCCGGAAATTATTTCTGGGGAAACCTACGGTATCTTCAAGAAGTGGTGCAACATTTAATTATCAGGGAGAAAAACTTTCTCTGAGTACCAATTTATCTTTGGGTGATAACTACTGGTATTACACAACTTATAATTATCTGACAGGAACTACCAATAATAATTACTGGAACAGAGACAGCCAAAACCTGAATAACTACAAGTATAAAGGCGGAAATGTAAAAGCGGAATACAAGATCAATGATAAAAACCTGATCGGCATCAATTACAACTATTCTCACAGCAATCCTTTGGAAAAAGGAGAAAGTACTTCAAAAAGGTTCAATGAGGAAGGGTTACTGAACATTGTATCCAATTTCAGAAACCGAAACAGCAGAGATGTTCATAATGCAACAGCTTTTTATGAGGCTAAATTAGACAGCATGGGAGGCAAACTGAACCTTACCGCCAATATGATGCTTAATAATTCCGATGCAAGGAATTTTTCCAATACGATTACTTCAGAGACCATTTCTACGATGGCCAATCCGATCAGCAAATACAGAATTTATTCCGGGCAGGCAGATCTGGAAAAAACGTTTGGAAAAGTAAAAACAGAATCCGGGCTGAAGTACACCAAAATAAAAAATGATTCCGAGTTTAATTTTTTTACGATCAATAACGGACAATATGATCTGAATACTGACAGAACCAATACTTTCTTTTATAACGAGGAAAACTATGCGGCATATGTCTCCACCAATTTTAAGATCAGTGAAAAGTGGGATGCAAAAGCAGGACTCCGTTATGAATATACTACCCTGGAAGGCATTTCAATGAATGACAATACCTCTGCCAGGATCAGGTACGGTAAATTTTTTCCAACTGTCTATATCAGCTATAAGCCTAATGAAAACAATTCCTTTTCACTGAACTATTCCCGTAGAATTTCCCGCCCGTATTTCGGGAACCTGAATCCTTTCAAATATTATACATCGGAATATGAATATTCTACAGGAAACCCATATTTACTGCCTTCCTTCTCTGACAATTTTGAATTGGGGTATGTCTTAAACAACAATCTTAATTTCACTTTATACTACAATTACAACAAAGACAACTGGGACAGAATCCAGATGGTGGATGGCAACTACCGGTATACCGTTGCTAAAAATTTCTATAATGAGGATCAGGCCGGAATCAACATCAGTTACAATTATAATAAACTGAAATGGCTGGAATCCACCATTTTTGTCAACGGATTCTATTCCAAATCAAAATCTTATGATCCTGCCATTTCACCGGCACCGGCAGGCTACAGTGCCAATATGAATATTGATAATAATTTCTTCCTGAATAAAGAAAAAACAGTAACCTTTATGCTGGGCCTCTGGGGTAGTCTTCCCAACAGAAATGGAAATACATACTATTACACCAGCGCTTCACTGTACACAGGGATGAAACTGGCTTTTATGGATAAAAAGCTGCTGCTGAACGTCTATCTGAACGACATCCTGAATACCAACCGGGAGAAAGGCATTGAATATTATCCCAATTACAATATAGATTATCAATATAAGGGAATTACAAGGAACGTTTATCTTTCGCTTACTTACAAATTCGGGAACAATAATGTAAAGGGAGCTACCAAACAGGTGAAATTTGAAGAATCCAACAGAGCAGGTGGCGGTAACTAAGTTTACTGAATTATTTAGAGAACCAGGATAAAAACTATAACGCCGGCCGGCAGACTCTTCTTACGATGTGGAGCTGCCGGCCTTTTTATTTTTTAAATCTGTCAGGTTACTTTTAATTCTGAAAAAATAATACAACAGCCCTCCTACTCCATAAGCCAGGGCGTCCAAAAGATCTCCTGTAAATACTTTGGATAGTTTCGGGCAGATTATTTCAAATAAAAAGGCCAGGTACAAGGTGGAAGTCAATACGAATTTCAGATCCGGTTTCCAGTGATATCCAAGTACAGCATTCATAATATATTCTATCAGGTAACAATACATGGGAACCGTAATGAAATCAGTAAAATGATCATTGATGACAGGAATATAAATACCGTTGCGCCTCAGCAGCATAATACCGGCCCAGGCTGCCAATCCCAATAAAAACCAAGATGAAATCTTTTTTCATCACATATGCAGCACCGCCATTATAAAACCGATAACAATCTGCAATACCTTGGCCGCAATATCCTGAATGTCAGTATTATTTTCAGTAGTTTTTTTACCTGCTGATTCATAATCAAACTTTTGCTTTCCTTCCATTGTAAAACAATTTAATGATACAAATATACCAAAATTAGAACAAATGTTCTAATTTTACAAATATGATTTATCACCATTCTTATTATTCTTATATTTGAGCAATGAGCACGAAAGAAAAGATACTGTCCAAAGCCCTCGAACTTTTTAACGAAAAAGGATATAATACCATTACCACAAGACATATTGCGGCTGAGCTGAACATCAGTGCCGGAAACCTGCATTATCATTTCAGACACTCGGAAGACATCATCAAAATCCTTTTTGCAGATCTTACCCTGAAGATGGATGATTTGCTGAACCACATGAAAAAAGCAGACAGTAAAACGCTTGAAGACTTGTACCAGTTTACACGTTCCACCTGTAAGATTTTTTATTCTTACCGTTTTATATTTATCAGCTTTGTAGATATTTTGAAGAACATTCCTGAAATAGAGTCGAAGTATGAAGGCATTAATTTTAGCCGGAAAGAAGAGTTTCAACTGATCTTTTCAGGTCTGCAGAAGAATGATGTTTTTCAAAAGGATATTCCTGCTTTTGTGGTCGACTGCCTTACTGAGCAAATTTTCATCCTCGCCGATAACTGGCTTACTCACAACAGGCTCATCCTGAAACTTGATCAGCAACAGGCTATCAATCATTATACACTTCTCCAGATGAATCTCTTCTATCCTCTTCTCAACAAAGAACAGCAAAAACTTTATGAGCACCGATACATTAAATAATTCCACAATCAGCATCAGAAAGGGCACTTTAAATGATCTGCCTGCCATGCAGAAGCTTTTTACAGATACAATACAGGTTATCTGTAAAAGGATTATAATCAGGCACAGCGCAATGCCTGGAGTGCAGGGGCAGACAATGAAGAAAGATGGATGAATGTCATCAAAGGTCAATATGTTCTGATTGCTGAAACAGAAAACCAGATCGTGGGATTTAGTACTCTTGATCAGGGAAATTATATTGACCTTCTGTTTGTACATCAAGAGTATCAGCATCAGGGGATTGCTTCTCTATTATATGCAAAAATGGAAGAAGAAGCGCTAAGGCATGGTCAAAAGCAGCTTACGGCAGACGTTAGCAAAACCGCCAGACCATTTTTTGAAAAAGCCGGCTTTCAGATGTTGAAAGAGCAGACCGTCAATGTAAAAGGAGTTGATCTCACCAATTATAAAATGGTAAAAAACCTTACGCTCTGACCTATGGAACTGCAACAGGAATATAACCATTTTAGAATTTCAGTTCCTCAGGAATTTGAAAATATTTTCACCCATTTTTACTTTGCTGAAAATAATTCCGGTGTACCTGTCACTCAAACTCTGTTACCCACTTATCAGACTATTTTACTGTTCTGTTTTGGAGAAGGTGTATCTATGATTACAAGAGATAATACAATAATCAATGTTGATCAATGTATGGTTTTCGGACCGGTAAGGCAGGCTTTTGAGTATACCCTTCCAGCAGGGACTTCCATTGTAGTCGCCAATTTTAAAAATGATGCATTCTTTCGCTTTTTCGGAAGGGCAACGGTTGAAAATAGGGTAAAGCACCCTGATGATCTTTTGACAGAAAACTGTTTTACCAACCTTTGGTATCAACTCAAAGAAATAAATCTCCCTATTGAGCAGGTAAGTTATATTTTAGAATTCTGTCGCCCTTATCTTAATCATCAGGACAGCACAAGCCAGCTTCTGAGCAGTTTTGAAAGTGACCTTTTAAATCCTGTAAAGGTAATTGCAGAGCAAACCCGGCAGACAGAAAGAAACATCCAGCGTAAACAGAAAGAGCAGTTCGGATATTCTTTGAAAGAGCTTACCCGCTACAACCGTTTTTTAAAAGCTATACAAATCATTGAAACGGAATCCGGAAAACCGGGCAAAATCGAATGGTTTACTATTATTGATCATTGCGGTTACTATGATCAGAGCCAGCTCATCCATGATTTCAAACATTTTTTAAATATTTCTCCTTCACAATATATAAAATTCCAGCAGGAGATCTGCAATCCCAGATCAGAGTAATCATTTCGTTTTCTTACAATTACCGGATCATACACGGTCCTACATTTGTCTCATTAATCTTAACAACCAAAAGCTATGAGACATTTAATCATTTATGCACATCCCAATGATGAAAGTTTAAATCACAGTATTTTAAACACCGTTACTAAACATCTTGAATCTCAGAACCATGAAATCATCACCAGGGATCTGTATAAGATCAGTTTTGATCCTGTGCTTTCTCTGGATGATATGCAGAGACAGTTTACGGGAGAAGCAGCCGAGGATATTAAAAGGAACAGGACCATATTTCCTGGGCAGAACAGATTACTTTCATTTATCCGATCTGGTGGACGGGCTTGCCTGCCATAATGAAAGGTTATATTGACCGGGTTTTCAGTTATGGTTTTGCTTACCGTTATGATCAGGGAGTACAAAAGGGATTGCTGAAAGGGAAAAGCACTGTTATTATCAATACCCATGGAAAGTCTCATGAAGAATATAACAGGGTGGGAATGGACAAAGCTCTGGAACTTACCTCTGATCATGGAATTTTTATCTATTCCGGATTGAATGTGATCAGGCATTTCTTTTTGACAGGGCTGATAAGGCATCTCGTGAAGAAGTTGAGCTCTGGAAAAATCAGATCAGAAATATCTATCCTGAAGTCACAACCGTTCCTGAATTTAAGCTATAAACATCACAAGGATTTCAATTCACTTTCATAAGTTTGATCTGCTGAGAAGGGAAACATGATAAAAAACATAAAAAGCCCTTCCTGATGATTTCTGGCATGGAATTAGCTAAAAAAATGACAAGTAAAATTGTTTTGAACCATTATTTTAAACCATTAAGATCGTAAACGGTTAAGTTTTTTCTGAAAACAAATCTTGTTATAACCTTTACATTCATCTTAATGGTTTAGATATTGGAACTGTGGGTGAAACCTGCTATATTTGCAATCAATGAAACATCTCAACAGCATATTGCGTCTTCCATTCTTCAGTGAATATTATACTCCGGGCTATCGTTCGGGAAGACTTTCTATATCTGTAATCCATTAAAAATCATCTAACATTATATAGAGCCCGGACAGTACCTGTCCGGGCTTTTTCATTTTAAAATTATTCATCATGATCCATACATTACAAGAAAATGTTGCTATCATCCTGCCGGAAAACGGGCTGGAAGAAAAATTAGCACAGGCCCAAAAAGAAAACAGAAAATTAACAATCAAGCTGGGTTTTGATCCTACGGCTCCCGATCTTCATCTGGGCCATGCCGTGGTTCTCAAAAAGCTGAAACAGTTTCAGGATCTTGGCCACAAAATCATTATTGTCGTAGGAAGCTTTACGGCAAGAATCGGTGATCCTACCGGAAAAAATAAGGCAAGAAAGCCTTTAACCGCAGAGGAGGTACATCATAATGCACAGACTTATATCAATCAGCTTTCCAAAGTGCTTGACATTGAAAGTACGGAAATTGTATTCAATTCCGATTGGCTGGATGCGCTTGATTTTTCAGAAGTCATTCAGCTGCTTTCAAAAGTGACCGTGGCCCAACTGATGCACCGTAATGATTTTAATAAAAGATTTACAGAAAACACGCCTATTGCCATGCATGAACTGGTATATCCTATTCTCCAGGGGTTCGATTCTGTGAAAATTGAATGCGATATTGAAATGGGAGGTACAGACCAGCTGTTCAACTGTACGATGGGCAGGCAGCTACAGGAAATCTATCAACTGCCAGCCCAGATCGTGATGTGCATGCCTCTGCTGAAAGGCCTTGACGGAAAAGAAAAAATGAGCAAGTCTTTAAACAACATTATAGGACTCACTGATGAGCCTAATGAAATGTTTGGCAAAACAATGTCTATCCCGGATGCCCTGATTGATGAGTTTATAGATCTTACTACAGATTTTTCTGCTGAAGAAAAAAGCAGTTTACAATCAAAAATAAAGAATGGTGAAAATCCGATGAACATCAAAAAGCTGATTGCCAAAAATATCATCCGCCAGTACCATGATGATGCATCGGCTGAAAATGCAGAACTGTTCTTTAATAATCAGTTTCAGAATAAAAATTTTGATAAGAAAAGTTTTGAACCTGTTCCAATCAGTACACTGAATCATACCCAGCATACAATGACTGTTCTTGAACTTTGCCATCAGCTGAAGAATGACCTCAGCAAATCAGCTGTCCGAAGGCTCATCCAAAGCGGAGGAGTTCAGATCAATTCTGTCAAGATCTCAGACCCCGACCAGGAAATTGAACTTTCAACAGATATTAAAATAAAACTTGGCAGAAGAAATTTCTTTGAACTGGTATAAAAAAATCCGAAACCGGAAGAATACGGTAGATTTCATCCGGTTTTTATTTCAGCTTTCTTTATATGCTTTTAGTCCGATTAAATCAATATCTTCGTCCCTGAAAATTAAAAAATAATGGCGAAAGCTGAAATCCCTAAGCAGATCAAGGAAGAGCTATTGGAAGATCCTATGAATATGGAACTGAGCGAACAGAAAATGATCCGGACCCATCCTGAGTCTGTGGAAAACACTGTATTCCCTCACCAAACAACGGACAATAACCATGGAGATACTGCGTGGTGGCAATGTAGTGAAGCGGAAAAGAGCAGGTTCAGATCAGGCTCAGGGATAAAAGAATTCTTACCTGGAAACCTCCTGTAAGTACTCTGGAGCAGCCAGCTTTCCGGGACTGTCTGTTATACTTTTATGAAAATTATCTGATTATAAAGTACAAGGATAAGCATTATCAAAGGGTGTTTATTTTTAATATCCAAACGTTGCGGAACGAAGAGATCATGATCAATGCTCTTACCATCCGGATGAAAATATTAGGAATGAACTGTTTTTAGCAGGCTTTTACAGTGATGAAGAGTTGATAAAAATTACAATGCATCCGGATCATATTGAAAGAGAAAATATTGATGAAACTTATCTTCAGCAAAGAAATATTACATTTGATTAAGAAAACCGTAGAACGTAAAGAAATTTCCAATATACATTCAAACTAATTCATGGGAAGACATACTTCAATTTATATGTTCAATAAAGAAAAGGCAGCGGCTAATCTTTATGAGGATCTTCAGCACAGAATTTATCATGCCGGAACATTTAAAAAGTTTATTGAAGACCGAAATAAGGAATTCAGCGATTATCATTATAATATCAGCTTTGATACAATTCTGGAAACCGTCAAAAATAATATCAACATGATTACGCCTGATGAACTGTTTGCTCTCACTTTATTTTTTGATGAGGAAGTATATCCACAATTTTACAACGCTCCGTTGAGTGAACGTGATCAATATTTTGAAAAGCTTTATGATCATTCGGGATTACCTTGCTTTATGAAATTCCAACAAGTACAGTATGTTATTCGTATATGTTTCAATATGCAAACTATACCCACTATTTTCCTCTTGATGAAATAAAAAGTAAAGATGGCGGTACCAATTTATTGTCTGAAGATTTTCTTCGCTTCAATGATTATGTAATTCTCCTTATGAAAAGGATTCTTGAAGATAAGCTTGATGGTTATGATTATCAGCTGACTGAAGAAGAAGAACAAATTATTGATACTATTAAAACTGAAAATCAAAGCAACCCTGTCCTGTTTGAGGTCATTGAAGAGGAATTACAATTTATTATAGAGACGTCTGCAACTGATCATAAAGGTCCATATTCACAGACAATTTGCTATGCTTATGATTTTCTCAATAAAGCTTTAGAAATGAAGTTAAAGATTGATATTGAAAAAAATTCCAGAATTGTCATTGTAGATTCTTATTAATTTTTTCCAGGGAAAGTATGGCCTGAAATTCGAATTCAAAAAAACTATGAAAGCACCCGTTACCTATCAAAAAGCTACAGAAAAAGACATTGATTACCTTCTTGACCTCAGGATAAAAACAATGGTTCCGCATTATGCAGAATCCAATCTTCCTACAGACCGGGAAACAGCTCTTCAAAGGATTCTTTATCGGTTTGACAAGGCCAGTATTATCTTTCTGGATGGCCATCCCATTGGCCTTCTGAAAGTAGACAGAACCGATACCAATATCGATATTCTGCAACTTCAGATAGATCCTGACCAACAAGGTAAAGGATTAGGGAAAATGATTCTGACCGATATTCTGGATGAAGCGTCTGAGCAAGGAAAAACAGCTTCTTTAAGTGTTTTGAAAACCAATAAGGCACAACATCTGTATACCAGCTTAGGTTTTACAATTGTGGATGAGGATGAGCATTCTTATTTTATGGAATTTTCATCTTTTGAAAATACGGATGGAGCTGATAATCTATGCTAACAACACAGTTTCCGGATCAGGGAGAACGGAATTTCCCGCCGATAAAATAGATTGGGCAAATTTTTCACCACAGATTTTCACAGATGATTGTCTACAAACCTGTAATTATCATAAGTTTCGGCTAAAGCCATCGATTTGTGATCAATATAGAAAAGCGGACTAAAGTCCGCTCCTACTGAATTTTATATTTTATTTTGTATTGAAGGTATATCTTCCATCCTCATTTTTTCACTATTGATTGGTCATCGTCACATAAATCAGCCTGCCGCCTTCTTCCGGGGACAGCAATATTTTTTACCATCCGTCAGCTCTACCATTGAACCCGGCGGAATTTCCTTCTGTTCTGTAATATCTTTCATTCCCTGTAGCCCTTGGTTTACGAATACCCATCTTCCCTGGTGGAATGTAAAATATCCTACAGGCATTTTATCCTGCATCGTCAGGTTTTCATTTCGTATGACCTTTCTGGAAACATGCCATTTGAATAAATACTGATTATGATAGACCATCAGCCTGTGATTTTCAGGCTTCCATACCTCATCATCAAATTTAAAATACAGATCGAGGACCGGTAATGTTCCCTGATGAGGTGTTCCGCAAAAAGGGCACTTAGGTTTGCTGGTATTATCAAAGACGTACCATTTTTCTGTACATTCCGAATTATGGCAAGGCTGGATGAGGTCTACGGTTTTCAGCAAAGCGGTTTCCCACTCATTAGCAGTGGGACGTCTGATAGGATCATGCAGCCCGTCTATAAAAGCCTTTCTGAATAATTCTGAAATGTATGGCCCTGTTACCGAATAAGAAATCTTTTGTGGATCTCCCCAGAAAGCATCCCATTTTCTCAGCTGATCTGCTTTCACCTGATTGGAAGGGTCTTTCGGATGCTCTATAAATAATGCTTTTTCACCCATTGAAATGATTTCATCTTTTTCAGAATCCAGATCCCAGATTTTCCCGCCCCGGAGAGGATGTCTTCTCAGCAGATACATATAGATCAGCACAGCAAGAGCATGAAGATCTGTCTTTTGGCTGGGTAAATGCCTCCCGGGATCCTGAATATTCAAATGCTGGGTCTTTAAAACCTCGGGGGCAATAAAATCCGCAGTCCCTATGACTTCCGGCTGGAATAATTTGGGAACAACAAGACCATCAATATCAATGATACAGGCAGATTTTGTCACCGGATCCACCAGAATATTATTATAGGAAAGGTCAGAATGGGCAAGTCCCATCTGATGAAGCTTCTTGACTCCCCTGCTGATATTGATCGCTATCTGAAAGTAGCTCAGCCAGTCTCCCAGCTCAGACTGATCTAATCTCAACGGGTACTGAGGATTCCGGAACATAGGAGCTGTAAACCATTTCCCAACCTTATCCTGCCCCTGGATATTATCTGAACCGATATATCCTTTGGCAAAGAAGAATTTCTTGTTGTAAACGGGAACCACAATTCCTGTAAGTTTTCCTTTCTCCACAATATCATGAGGCCATCTGAAAATCTCATTCAGGAAATAATCTGATGCATTTCCGCTCTGTATATTTTGCAGATAGGTGGAAACAATTCTCATGATGCGCTCTTTCTGTCCATCATCTAAAGGATTGCGGTAAAAAGCCACTACATAATCTCTTTCAGGAGAAAAGTAGACATCTTTCACCCCACCCTGAATCGGGCTTTCATCAACATATTCATAGGATCTGGCTGTATCCAAAACGGAAACAACCTTAACGGTATTTTTCATTGGCATCAATAGATTATGGCTAATGTACGGTCGTCATGATTTCCCCTGCTCCAGAAGTCGGCCCATGTGGAAAGCTGTACATCAATAGCTGTATCGTTTATAAAGTCTACTTTGGCGGAATCGTCATTGTGTCCTGCCAGATCATTAAAAAATGTTTTCCAGCTTTCTCTGTCTTCCAGCTTATTTTCTGTGCTGAATTTAGGATCATAAATACCGTCTGTCATCAAAACAAGATAGGAGAAGTCATCTACATGGGTAATGCCGAAACGGGCAGCCATCTGATCGTTAAAAATTTCCTTCATGGTAATAAAGCGTGTACCACCGCTGAACTCTCCAACATCCATCCGGTTCAAAAGCTGTACTTCGGAAAAGTCTGCACTGATCAGATTTACCGGGCAGTCTCCTACTCCAAAGCTCAGTATTATATATCCAAAACTGAACTTTTTAACCAAAGCAAAAATAAGGGTTGCATGCAGATCACTGATAGAAAGATTATGATCTGCCGCTGTTTTATTGAGGGCTGTATGCGCAAATAAAACTCCTTCATACAAAAATCTTATTACATTTTTCCGGGCTTCATCTTTATCTTTTGTTGAATTTTCCGGAGTGTAAATGATGTTTATATTATTTTCAAGTTCAGTTAAAATTTCAGAGGAATTAAAAAAATCATTCACCGAAGCTGTTGCAACTCTTGAACCTTCTCTGGCAGCTTTGGCCGAACCTGCTCCATCTGAAACAGAGACAACAAACCAGTCTGCAGGAAGTTCATTAACGGCAAAATCATCTTCCCTGAATTTACCTTCATGGGCATGAGAACGTCCCCTCTTAGAGGTAACGACAATTTTTTTATCCAGGAATTTTCCTTTGTATGAAAAGTTATCCGGTTTATAAAAATATCATTGGGGTCACCGGAATATTTTTCCACAAATCTTTAGGATCTGCATTTACAAACAGGTCTATATTTTTAATTTCAACAGTTTTTTCGTCACCGATATGGTAGAATTCAATACCTAGATGATAAACATTATTGACCGTCGGGATTCCTAATATCTTGTTGTCTTCAAAACGAAGTCCTGTTTCTTCAAGGTTACTTATTTTCTGAATCCTTATATTCGGAAAATCATCCATATCAAAACTGAACTCATAGAATTTATTGGAGTGTGCATTTTTTAACACCCAATGGATTTCTTTAAAGTCTTCTTTTTCTTTATGAACAACAGATTTCTCCATAGTTTTCTTAGCTCCGAAATAAAATCCAGGTATTTTCATAAGCAATCGGTAAGGTTTTTATCCCAAGGTTCTGTTGATGTCATATCCTCCACTTGAAAAGCCGTAATAATCTGATGTACCACACCAAGGGCATCTGTTGTAGCCTTCACCTCCCAGACAGTGAATACCGCCACAGGAGCACGTTGCCAATGCAATAGGATTAGCACAATGAGGGCATGAAGTTCCTCCCTGCAGCTCTTCTATGGAAATTTTAAGATTTGTCTTCTGGGAAGAAAAAAGTCTGTAATATGCCTTTTCATCAATTTTATAGGCGCCATCCAGCCTGTAATACCGGGTAGACATTCCGGGTATGCTTGACTCTGCGAATGTTTTTTTAAACTTCATCAGATATAACTTCTCCGTTTCTGAACACTTACCGTTCAGCACTACAAAATTATTATCCGGGAACCGCTGCTCCATCTCAGGATCTACTTTTTCCAGAATCAGAGAATCAATTTTAGAGAGGTTAATGCCTTCTTTCTTTGCTTCTGTAACACTCTGACTGGTTGTTTTAATGGAATCTGTCACCCACCTGAAAAACTCTTTATAGGAGTTCTCATCAGAATTATTGAATAACAATACGTTGTCTGCTAAAGACCCAAGAAGTTTATAATTGGTGTTTTCGCCTATCGATACGGCAATGGTATTTGATTTCCCGTGATACTTATTGTTCCACCGTTCAATAGCTTTGGTAGCATCATCAGTAGGCACTCCGTCCGTAAAAAGAAAAACAATAGGCTTCCAGTCTCCTTTTCTGTCATAAGTGGTTTTCACGATATCCCTGTCTATGCAATCCATCACCTTGATGAGTCCCTGAGACAATGAAGTTCCGCTTCCTATCGGGATTTTAGGAGGGTAGAAACTGATAATATCCTGAAGCGGTGTGATCACCTCTGCTTCTCCTGCAAAACCAACTACAGAGATATAAACCGTTTCCAATGAATACGGATCTTTTTTAATTCCCTGATAATATTGGCGATACCTTCCTGTACCTGCTCGATAGGATCCCCTACCATAGATTCGGAAATATCCACTAAAAATAAATAGGCAGTCTTCTCATGGTAAAGACAGTTTTTTAAATAATAATATTAAGCTCCGATGGCGGCGGAGGAAGTGTAACATTTTCACCCGTATTCTGTGAATGCCCTCCTGCGTAATGGAAGAACTTACCCACCTGAAAAAAAGAAGAAAGTGTAATAGCATCAGTAGTATCCAGCTTCACTACATGATCCGTCAGTTCCTTGAGAAACTGTTCGTCAGCTTTGGGACCCGCAGCACAGCCTACAATAGCTCCAAATTCCAATCCTCTGATCACAGGGATCATTTGTCTGTATTTCTGGATATCCGAAGGCTTTCCATCAGTAAATATAAACAGTAACGGCTGCCAGTCTCCTTTTGAATCTGCAGATTCCTTTACCAGCTCTTTCTGAACAAGCTCAGCTACCATTTCCAGGCCAGCTCCTGTATGGGTAGGACCACTGTCCGGACAGGTGATTTCCATCGGATAGAAGCTTGCCAGATCAACCAGTGGTATAATATTTTTCACCTCCCTGTCAAAAGTAATCACACTTAAATGAAGGCTGTCCATTGCCTGCGGATCTGTACGTAGCATACTGACCAAACCGTTGAAACCGTTGTTCAGTGCCTGGATAGGTTCCCCATTCATAGAACCTGAAGTATCCAATAAAAAATAGGCTAATAATCTTCTGGCCATTATAAAAACGATATTAATTCTGAAGCCGGCGGAGGAAGTCGAAGACTTCAAGCCGGCTCATATGATGTATAATAAAAATGTAAATCTAGTTGGAATAAGCGTACTGCTGTCTCAGAATATCGATAAAATTATCGGTATTATGCGGCTCACCTACTGCACGGAACTTCCAGTCTCCATTATGACGGTATGCTTCTGCGAAAACCATTGCACACATCCCGTTCATACTTGAATCTCCGGAAAGGCTGTATCTGGTAATCTCCTTTCCTTTAGCATCTACTGCACGGATGAATGCATTTTCAATCATTCCGAAATGCTGATTGTTACTTCTTCCCTGATAGATGGTTACCAGAAATACAATTTTCTGGTAGCTCTGATCCAGTTGATCCAGTTTCACAATGATCTGCTCATCATCACCATCACCGGCTCCCGTCCTGTTATCTCCCGTAAGCCATACATTTCCGCTTGGATGCTGCATAGAATTGAAGAAAACCACATCTCCCTGATATAGTCCTATCTGTCTTCCGTCATTTGTCTGTACCGTTTTTCCAAGATTAGCCACTTTCCCGTTGCCATCCAAAAGGAAAGCAACTGCATCAAGGTCGTATTCAGCTTCTTTATTGAACAGTTTCCCAAAGAAACCTCCCTGTTTTCTTACGTCCCATCCTAAGCCTATCGTTACTTTTGAAAGATCATAAACGCTTTCTCCACGGTCATTCTTTCTCAAATCGATGGTCTGACCTTTCTGTAAATTAATTGCCATAGCTATTTTGTGTATTTGTTTTTTTATTTGATAATCTGTCCTTTATAATATTTTTCAAGGAAGAAGCCCAGATCTGCCCTGTAGCCTATCCCTGAAGCTTCAAATTTCCAGCTTCCGTTTCTTTTGTAAAGTCTTCCGAATTCCACTCCTGTCTCAATAGAGAAGTCTTCATCCAGCTCATATTTGGCAATTTCCTGATGGGTGCTGTTGTCTACTACCCTGATATATGAATTTCTTACCTGCCCGAAGTTCTGTTTTCTTCTTTCAAAATCTTCAATAGTTACCACAAAAAGAATTTCTTCAACTCTTGAATCCACTTTGTCAAGATCAATAATGATCGCTTCGTCATCATCCCCGTCACTATTTTTTCCGCTTGGATCATCTCCCGTATGCGTAAGGGCTCCGTCCGGAGATTGAAGGTTATTATAAAAAACAAAATATTCCTCGCTTACTAATTTTCTGTCAGAATCGATCATGATAGCAGAAGCATCAAGGTCAAAATCGTAGCCTGTCCCTTCATTAGGATCCCAACCAAGCCCTATCGTCATTTTTGTCAATCCTATCTCGATCTTCTGTCCTTTCTGTAGATTAATTGCCATAGTATTTTATATTATGAATTATTTTTGCATTAAGATAGATGTGATTTACGAATTGACCAAATTTATTTATGAAAATAATCAGCAAAGTGGATTTAAATCAGGAATTTAAAGAAGTTTGATTAGATAGGCTGGAAGCTGGGAGCCGGAAGAAAGGAAGTCATGGAGATTATAAGAATAAATACCGAACCCAGGCTAAATAAAAAAGTCCAATTAAAAATTGAACCTTATATTATTATAAAGACGTTTAATATTAATCTTTAAAATCCTTATCCGAAACGGCTGCATTTCTTGCATTGGCCAGCATAGGAATAGAAATAAGCCCCATTACCAGCATGATTGTAATCTGAAGCGGCAAAGAAATAAAGGAATAGATAAGCCCCATTTCACCTCCAAGATCAGCACTTTTCCCCATTGAAATAAAAAGCGCCATAAAACCGAATTTCATTGCCAGATTATAAGCCCCGATTCCTCCACTGGCAGGAATGATCATTCCCAAGGTTCCGACTACAATAATGAAAAAACCATCTGCAAAGGTAAATCCTGAAGTTTCAGGGAGTGAAAAGCATACAAGATAAGCTGCAAAGTAATAGCAAATCCAGATTCCTAATGTGTAAAAGATGAATTTTCCTTTTTCTTTTAATTTAAAGATAGAAGTTAGCCCCTGAAGAATTCCTTTTCCGAAATTGATAAGCTTCTCTTTTTATATTTATAAAGAAGGCCTAGCCCAATTAAGAACAGTATTACAAGACCAATTTTAACACATAAATAAAATGAATCAAAATCATTTATCCCCAATTTCATCATTTGCTTCTCAAAAAGGTTAGGGACAAACTCTTCTTTCTCATCCTTCTTATCCATTACAAAATGATAGAACGCAAGAATTGCCTTAAATTTAAAAATTCCTGTCAGAACTAAAAAACCTGCCATACAAATAAGATCCACTACTCTTTCCAGAATAATAGTCCCAATAGATTTATCCACAGGTACTTTTTCCACTCCATATAAGGCAGTAGCTCTCGCCACTTCTCCACTTCTGGGAATGGTAAGATTCATCAGATAACCAAATGATATGGACCATAGTGAATTGGAATTGGAAATCCTGTGGCCCATCGGCTCCAGCATCAGATTCCAGCGGATAGCCCTGAACCAGTAAGCCAGAAGACCAAACACAGATGCAAATAATACCCAAAGATAATTGGCCTTAGCCAATGACTGTTGAATCACCTTAAAATCTAGCCCACGCAAGGCAAGCCATAAAAAAAGCCTGCAAAAGCAAGCGATATTACTATTGTAAGTATTGATTTTAATGGATTTTTTGATGTTTTCTCCATGAACTAGGTAAGAAGGTTTGTTTTTTCATCCGGGAAAACGATCTTCGGCTGGAAATCTTTTGCTTCTTCAGGCGTCATCTGTGCATAGGCAATAATGATAATGATATCATCTTTCTGCACTTTTCTTGCAGCAGGGCCATTCAGACACACTTCTCCAGATTTTCTTTTTCCTTTGATAACATAGGTATCAAAACGTTCTCCGTTATTTACATTCACGATATAAACCCTTTCTCCCACTACCAATCCGGCAGCTTCGATAAGATCTTCATCTATCGTTATACTTCCTATATAATTAAGATCAGAGGCTGTAACTCTCACCCTGTGGATCTTGGACTTGAAAACTTCTATTAACATGATGCAAATTTATTAATAAAAATTAATAAAACAGACCTTTAGTATCATTTAAAAACTCCCACAAACACAGGGGTTTAATTTCACAAAATACAAGGAATATTAATTTTACTTATAAAGTTAACAATCATATGGTTAAAAAAATCAATACTTTATATACAATTTAGGATTTAATAAATACAGGAAATAATATTAAGTTTTTGCTAAAGTCAATAAACATAAGCATTTGGCATGATTTTAGTAACCCGTAACGTAGATTTTTCGTGAAAAACCGAATTATCATATTTTAACTATTTTCACTGAAAAGTAAAAAAATTGTATAAGTTTTAATAAAAAAATTGCACAATTAGAAAATAGTATTATATTTGCTATAATTACGAACTAACTTTAATATTAAAAATTATGAACAAGTCTGAATTAATCGACGCAATCGCAAAAGATGCAGGTATCACTAAAGTTGCAGCAAAAGCTGCTTTAGAGTCTTTCATTGGTAACGTAACTTCTACTTTAAAGAAAAAAAAGACGGAAAAGTTTCTTTAGTAGGTTTCGGAACTTTCTCAGTAGCTGAGAGAGCGGCTAGACAAGGTATTAACCCTGCAACTAAAAAAACCAATTAAAATTGCTGCTAAAAAAGTTGCTAAATTCAAAGCTGGAGCTGATCTATCAAATGCAGTTTCTGGTGCTAAGAAAAAATAATCATTCAGATTACAAAAATTCAAAGGCTGTTTCTAAGGAAGCAGCCTTTTTATTATCAATGGTAAGGGAAATTCAACCGTTGAAAGGTTTTAAGCAATAAGAATTATTAAGTTTTGGCTAAAGCCTCTATCATTATGCATAATAAAAATAAGCGGGCTAAAGCCCGCTCCTATTGATAGACAAAATTCATGTTTTGAGGGTGGCTGCATCATATTTAAAACCACCATCACTAACCTCTAACTTCTAGTTTCTAACTTCTATTTTCTCCCCATTTATGGTGCCAGTCTCGAAATCTTCCAGTCCAGATCTTCCAGTGTATAGATGATTCTGTCATGAAGGCGGTTGGGCCTTCCTGCCAAAATTCAATTTCGTAAGGTCTTGCCAGATAACCGCCCCAGTTGGATGGTCTTGTAACTTCAGTGTTTTCGTATTCTTTTTCCAGTTCTTTCAGTTTTTCTTCAAGAAACTCCCTGTTGGGAATCTCCTGACTTTGTGGTGAAACTACAGCTCCCAGCTGGCTTCCCTTTGGTCTTGAATGAAAATAACCGTCGCTAAGATTTTCAGCCACTTTCTCAAGATCAGCTTTGATGATGATCTGTCTTTCCAGATTGGGCCAGAAAAAATGCAGGCAGGCTTTGTGGTTATTTTCTATAGCTTTTCCTTTTCGACTGTTGTAATTGGTATAAAAGATAAATCCTTCATGGGTATATGCCTTAAGAAGCACCATCCTCGTTCTAGGACATCCATCTTCTTCCACCGTAGAAACAGCCATAGCATTGGCTTCTGAGATCATTGAGCTTTCATTTGCCTCCAAAAACCAGTCTCTGAACTGCTCAATTGGATTTTGTTTTATCTCACTTTCAATAAGTTGGGATTTCTCGTACACTTTTCTTTTGTCGTGCAGGTTTTCCATAGATATTTTTTATTAAATTTGAGTATGAATCACTCATACAAAGGTAAAATATTAATCTCGACACCTGACATTTCCGGCGATATTTTTTCCAGATCTGTAGTATTGGTTATTGAACACAATGAAAGCGGTGCATTTGGTTTGATATTGAATAAAAAGAACAGCCAGATGAGTAGTAAATTCAAAGATTTTTTTGATTTTAAAATTGAAGTGTACGATGGGGACCTGTAGAAAACGACAAGGTATTTTTATCGTAAAAGGACAGAAAGTCACTGAAATCTATACAGAGATCACCGATGAATACTATCTTACAGAAGATATTGAGCGTATCATCAACGCTGTTTTAAGCAATGAGCTTGATATTCAGAATATAAAAATATTCTCAGGCTATTCAGGATGGTCTCCGAATCAGCTCGATGCTGAAGTACAGAGAAAGATGTGGACCGTAGTGGATGTTTATAATCTTGACTATACGCTTCCGAATGATCAGACGCTTTGGAAATCGATCATGCAGAACCTTGGTGGCGAATTCCTTCTTTGGGCCAACTCTCCTGAAGACATTTCATTGAACTAAAAAACTATCTCACTGTATAACAGGAAGATAATTAACAAACTTTAAGATTTCATTAACCAATTTTAAAGAAAGTTTTTACGTTCTTTGAAAAAACAAAAACCACTGAAATGAAAGGGATACCACTACTTACTTTATCAGTCTTTTCTGCAGCATTTTTATCCTTTACTCCTGTTAATAAAAAATACATTGTCATTGATGCCGGCCACGGTGGAAATGATAAAGGAGCTACGCATGGTCAGTTTGCAGAAAAAGACATTTCACTGAAGATTGCAAAAGAAATTCAGAAGATCAATGGGAGCCAGGATAAATATGAAGTGGTATTGACAAGGGATACGGACAGCTTCCCTACTCTTTCTGAAAGAACAGAACAGATCAATAAACTGAATCCTGAAATGGTGATTTCACTGCACGCTAATACTTCAGCACAGGAAGAAACACCACAGAGCGGGCTTGAGGTCTATGCTCAGAATTCAGAAGCTTCAAAAGAACTGGCAGGAAAGATTTATAAAAAATTCAAGGCCCGTAAAATAAAGGAAGAAAGTAATTACCGTATTTTAAGAGAGACTAAAGCTCCTGCTGTTTTGGTAGAAATAGGATTTATCAATAATACCAAAGACAGGAATTATATGACCAGTGAGCAGGGTCAAAAAGAAATTGCACAGAAATTCATTGAAATCATCAATGAATATTAAATAAAGAAACAAGTTCTGATATATTCAGAATAAAACCCGGTAAAGGACTTTTGGAACTTTGTTGTTTACCGGGTTTGTCAATTTTATTGATCAAAACTTTTTTTCCAGCCTTCCACCAGTTCCAGGAAGCGGGCATTTTCAAAAGTCTTGTTTCTTATTTTTCCTATAGAAAATATTCCCTTTTCATCCGATATCATCAGAATTTCTTCAGCTTTTTGAGATTCAAAGGCAATGATTTCGTGTTCCTGAATATCAGCAAGGTTATTTTTATGTAAAAATGTAACAAAATTTTCCATCAGAGGAGAAATATAGGCTCCTTCAGTCTGTTTCGAACTTTGATGACGTTTCCTTCCAGAAACAACAGGTTCCCTGAAGTGGTACGGGCAATCCTTTTATTGGGATTCAGAAGAATGACATCATCCAGGTCATTTTCCTGCGCATAAATTCCACCGTAAATATTTTCCGGGCAATGCACCCTGATATTGCTCAACAGGTTATTATTCACATTGATCTCTTTGATAAGATCCAGCTCCTGAGGTCTATGGTAAACCGTCAGTACATCATCCATCTCTGTCACTTCGTAAAAGTAAGATATGGAAGATTTTGCCAAAGTGGCCCCGTCATTGTTCCTGAACACCTGGAAATTGATAATCCCGTTCTGTATTCCTGCGCCCTCTATGATATCTTTCTGAAATAGGTTCTGGAAAAACTCAAGGGTATAAGACAAAGGAATATTCATTCTCATCTTTCTCATGGAAGCCATCAGAAAAAAATAGCATTCTTCATCCATGATCAATCTACCGTTTCTTACAAAGAAAGAAACCTTCACTGAGTCGCCCAAAAGAAAGGCTCTGTTCTTAACATTCAACCCGTCTGATGTAAAATATTGATTTTCCAATTTTTGATGTGATTTATTTACAAAAAAATAATGAACGATAAATCGTTCATCAGTTTTATCATTTAATACAGTCCGGCATTATGCCGCACCTAATTTTATTCTGAGGTTTTCAATAAGATTTTCCCAATACATTGCGTTTTCTTCTTCATCTCCTTCTTCACAGAAATCTGTAATATTAAGAGCTAGATCTTCTGTAATATCATCTATTACTAGTCATTTCAAAGAAATTCTTAGTTCCTTCATCTTCTTCCCATCTGAAACGCACGAAACCTTCAGGCTTATATCTGATCAAAGTGGCCTTTTCTGCAGGGCCTCCACCCCAGCTAAAAAGAAATCATCGCCTTTCTCTGTTACCTCATCCGCAAACCATTCAGACAACCCCTCTGCAGTAGCCAGATATTCATACAAAATCTCTGATAAACAGTGCATTGGAAATTCGTAATGGACTTTATGTTTCGCCATATAATCTTTGTTTTATCGTCCCGCAATATATAAATTAATTTTTTTATTACACAAAAAAGCAATTACTTTTTAAAGAATCTGTATGATATTTATCACAGAATTCAAATCGGTATTATGTTAAGTCAACTTATTCAAAACTACCATGCAAGACATAAAAAAATCTCTCCTTTCCGGAGAGATTTTTTATTTAATTTTCATTCAGAATATCGAGAATAATCTGACATCCTTCTCTGATTTCATCCATAGATAATGTAAGCGGAGGAGAGATTCTCAGGTACTCGTTTCTGTAAAGCTGCCAGAAAACAATAAGTCCTCTTTCCATACATTTTTTAGCTACCTCCAAGGTGTATTCAGGAGCGCCCAGATTTACCGCCAGCATCAGTCCTTTACCGTTGATATTTTTAATTTTCGGATGAACAAGAAGTTCTCTGAACAGTTTTCTTTTTCATCCACATCATCCATCAGACCACTTTCCAAAACTTCTTTTAAAGTGGCATAACTGGCTGCTGCAATCAGCGGATTCCCACCAAAAGTAGTAATATGCCCCAACTTAGGAGAATGGGATAAGGTTTCCATTATTTTTCTTGAACCCATGAAAGCTCCCACAGGAACTCCGCCACCCATACCTTTACCCATAACCAGGATATCCGGAACAATACCAAAGTGTTCAAATGAGAAAAGTTTCCCGGTTCTTCCGAATCCCGGCTGAATTTCATCAAGAATTAAAAGTGCTCCCACTTCCTCACATCTCTTTTTCAGTTTAATCAGATAGTCAAAATCAGGAACTAGAAAACCTGCAGCTCCCTGGATGGTTTCCAGGATCACACAAGCTGTCTTTTCTGTAATCTTATCGAAATCTTTTTCGTTGTTAAATTCTATAAAAGAAACCATTGGCAATAGCGGACGGAATTCTCTTTTATGGTTTTCATTTCCTGAAACGCTTAAAGCTCCATGGGTATTTCCATGATAAGAGTTTTTGAAGGAAACAATTTCTTCTCTTCCTGTATATCGTTTAGCCAGCTTTAAACTTCCGTCTATAGCTTCTGCCCCGCTGTTTACAAGATAAGTCACTTCAAGAGGTTCCGGAGTAGCTTCTGCAAGCAATTTACATAAGGCAACAGGTTTCTCCTGTGCATATTCTCCGTATACCATTACGTGAAGGTACTTATCAGCCTGTTCTTTGATCGCATTCACTACTTTAGGATGAGAATGTCCCAGTGTGTTGGCAGATACTCCTGCTACAAAATCAAGATACTTCTTCCCGTCTGTACCGTAGATATAATTTCCTTCGGCTTTTTCAACTTCAAAACCTGCAGCAAATTTTGTAGTTTGTGCCTGGTATGTAAAAAAATCTTTATGCATTTCCATCGTCTCAAAAATTTCAGCAAAGCTATAAAAGATTCAGCAAATGCGGAAATTATTGACATGGAATAACAACGTTCAGTAGTTCAATCCAAACGGACCATCATATGGCTGCAAAACATATTACTGTTAAACCAAAAGAACCGCTGTAAAGCGGTCCTTATATGTATTATTTTCTTGTTCTCTTCGGCTTTTTGGCTTCTTCTTTTGCTCTTTCATCATCTATAGCTTTCTGGGCTTTATCGAAGAGTTCGTTATCAGCTGTATACTGTATTTCTTCGTTATTCGGGCTGTCTACCAAGATATCCTGCCATTTTCTGATCCGGTCTTTGGTATTCCAGTTAAAATCAGGGAACTTTCGTCTTGAAGGTTCAATTTTACTCATCGGATAAGTATCTGAAGCAGCACCGATGCTGCATGAGATGATTTGTAGTGCTCTTTCTTCAAATAAAGCTCCTATAATTCCGCAGGTAGAAAGTGTAATCCCAATTCTTTCAGGTTTTTGGTTTCCTGATCGGTATCATCCACATATACAATAGATTGTGCATTTCCTACTACTCTGGCTTCTTTAATATCATTTTTCTCGTAGTAAACGGTCATGAATTTTCCTTTCACCTGGTTGAATTCATCTTTCAGATTCAGGGAATCTACTTTACTGATGGCAAAAGCATTTCCGATTACTTTCAGGAGTCTATATTTTCGCTTTGGGTATTAAAATAAGCTTCTACCTTATCTCCTGTCACCTGTTTTTCACCACTCCACAGAATCGGATTAGTAAACATATGCATTACCCCATCCGTTTCATTGAAAGCAATAGAATCTGCTCTTCCCTGGGCATTGGATTTGTAGATACGGGCTTTTTATAGGCTCTTAAAAGCTTTTCTTCACATTGATATCCAGAGAATCCGGTTTCTGATAAGAGATAATCTTTTCTGCTGCAAAATAAGCGGTATCCTTTTCCAGGATTTTAACAGCATAAGGATTTTTGGTCATCATTGAAGAGTCTTTTTTCTCAAAAATCTCTCCATAACCACCTTTAATGTATCTTCTTTCTTTCGGGTCATCCAGTGTTACATTGCCTGTAGCTTTACCAAAACCTGTAATCTGATTAAAGTACATATCATCACCGGTAAGGATTTTATCATTATAAAAGATCTTGGAATTCTTATTCAGGAAAGCTTCTTTTGTTTCCATTCTGTAAGCCCCCGTTCGGTGTAAACCCTGTTTTTAGGATTAGCCCTGTTGGTGATGGTTGTAGGACCAAAAATTCAGCAACCTTGGTATTCTGATTTTGTTTGATATTAACGCCTTCAATGATATATTGGGCATTGTCTATTCTTACATTGCCGACAAAATCGATCATTTTGGTATTCAGGAAATACGTTGCAGATTTGGTATACATTACATTCCCTGGCTGTCCGTAATGGTTCCGCCCGTATTAAAATAAGCCTGATTGGCTAATCTGTCATAGTAGAGAACATCAGTCTTTATGGTCTGTTTGGGATCTGTAAGGACTACATTTTTCCGGGCTACTCCTTTCTGGGTGTTACCGTCATATTCCATTTCTCCTGCAGTGATTACTGAGCCGTCAGCATTTTGAAGTTTTGTATTTCCCATGGCTTTTACGAAGTTTTCTTCACTATAAAGAACGACTTCGTCTGCCGTAAGTACAGACCCCTGATGCTCAATTTTCACATTTCCTGTAAAGTATTGGTTTCCCTCATATTTTGCAGGATCTTTGATAATTTTATCAGCATTGATGATCTTTATTTTATCTTCCGGTTTTGTCGGCTGAGTTTTTGCCGGTGAAGAAGGCTGCAGATAAGGATCTCTCTTCACAGGGTTTTATCCTGCGCAAAACTGAGCGCAGAGATCAAGATGAACAGAAAAAGGATTTTCTCATTAATTAGTCATTCTTAGTGCCATAGAAATATAGCGAATGAGAATCAATTTTTACGCCAAATGCTTCTTCAATGGCTTCTTTAATTCCTTGGATTCTTGGATCGCAGAACTCGATGATTTCCTCAATTTCTTTGTCAGAGTCTTTTTGTAGATCACCAAATGGTCATGCTGCTTATCAAAGTAAGACTTTTCATAAGAAGAAGAGGTGAGTGTTTTTTCTCCGAACTGGTGTTTACGGATCAAACCTGCATCCAGGAAAATCTCAATAGTGTTGTAAATGGTTGCTTTGGAAACATGGTATTTCTTCTGCATCATCAGAAGATACAGATCATCAACATTGAAGTGATGATCCATATTATAAATTTCTTCTAATATCGTATATCTTTCAGGTGTGTTTCTGAACCCTTTTTCTAATAAGTAGTTTCTCAGAACATCCTTGATCAAAGCTATATTTTTTTCTTTTTGTACTGTATCCATAAAAAAATTATCTACAAATTTATTGAATTTTATTTAAATAGATATTATGGTTAAATACTCATTGGCTTAAGAGTTGTGACGGAAGTACCCGGATTGCTCAATCTTGTTATCATAAACGGTAAGCTCCGTAATGGGTGCAGATTCCACTTCAACGTTGTGGGAAGACACTCCCCAGGCCTTAAAGTCGTCACTTCCGATATACTTCACAAAGTTGTAGATATTAAGGGTAATCTTCTGTTTAACAGTTAAAAGAATATCGTTGATATAGGTGTTATCTATGATGACATATTTCAGATCCGGCGGGATATTATGTGCTCTCAGAGACGGGTGGCTGCTTCTTGAAGGAATAGTGCCATCTGCCATAAGATCTCTCAACACCATATTGAAATAGTCGTTGATTCTTCGGTCTACTTTAAATCCTAAAAGGAAATTGATCTTATAAACGGTTCCCGGAAGAATTTCGTCCACCGTATATTTGAAAGTATATGGATCTTCCTGGTTTACGATGCTCAGGATAAAATAATGATCTGCCCTTTTCGGTTGTTTTTGATGATGGAGTAGATAATTTTTGATTCCACTTCATCGTTTCTTTTGGCTCTGCTCAGGTAAGCAAGGTTAGTAGCGTATTTTGGAATGGTTTCATCGAGTTTCATGTCTTTAAGAATAGACACATATTTATCGATTTTCACATACTGGATAAAGTTAGCTTTAATAAGTCTTCCGTTATACCATGCATACATACACACTGCTATGAACCCGCCCAGTACCATTGTCAGCCAGCCTCCGTCTACAAATTTAATAACATTGGCATAAAAGAATCCTGACTCAAGGAACAGGTAAACGATGGCAAATCCTATGATAAAGATCTTATTCACTCTTGTACGGCTCAGCCAGAATAACAACAGAATGGTTGTCATCAACATGGTAATGGTAATGGTAAGTCCGTAAGCGGCTTCCATACGTTCTGATTTCTGGAAGAATATAACAACTACAAAACAGAAAGCCATCAGCCCCAGTTGATTCTTGGAATATACATCTGCCCTTTTACCCCTGAAGGATATTCGATATGCTGATTCGGCCAGAAAGAGATGGACATTGCTTCTGAAAACATGGTAAATGATCCTGTAATCACCGCCTGGCTGGCAATGATTGCTGCTGCAGTAGCTAAAATTACACTTGGAAGAACAGCCCATTCCGGCATAATCCCGAAGAAAGGATTTACTCCGTTGTGTACCTGGTGATAGTTATCCAATAACCATGATCCCTGTCCTAAATAGTTCAGGATAAGCATTAGCTTAACAAAAACCCAGCTGATTCTGATATTTTTGCCCCGCAGTGTCCTAAATCGGAATATAAAGCTTCCGCTCCTGTGGTACAAAGGAAAACCGCTCCCATAATTACAATAGCACTCGAGGAATGGGTAATCAGGTTATAGGCATACATCGGATTGAAAGCTCTCAGGATTTCAATGTGATCAAAAATATGAAGTGACCCTGAAACTCCTAAAACAAGGAACCACGTGACCATGATGGGCCCGAAAAACTTCCCGATAGAGGCTGTCCCGAACTGCTGCACCACAAAGATCACAAATAAAATAACGAGGGTGATCAAAACGACCGGGGTTTCCGGATTGTATATTTTGAGCCCTTCAATAGCTGACATTACCGTCAGAGAGGGAGTGATGACACTATCTGCCACCAGGGTGGATGCTCCAATGATGGCGACTACATACAGCCATTTCTTTTTGAGCTTTTTCACTAATGAATACAATGCAAGAATTCCTCCTTCTCCTTTGTTATCTGCTCTTAGAGCGATGATCACATATTTAAGGGTTGTCTGAAGCGTCAGCGTCCAGATGATACAGGATAGTGCTCCTTCAATGTATTCATCGAACGGCATTGAGGCGCCTTCCTTTCTTGCGTTCACAATCGCCTTCATTACGTAAAGCGGTGACGTACCAATATCTCCGAAAACGATCCCTAGAGATACTATAACGCCTACAAATGAAAGCTTCTTTAAGTCAAAGTGATGACCGCCTTCTGTAACTTCTGCCATATCAGCCAATTTATTTTTTTAAAAGCGCAAATTTATATCAATTTTATGACGTCAAGAATTTTTCTTCATGAATATAATAAATGAAAAAACTTCCTTTCGGAAGTTTTTTTCTATTATAATTACTTTACGTACATCGCTTTTTTGATTTCCTCTTTTACTTTTTCCAGTTTAGGGAACCATTCTGCAAATAATGCAGCAGAGTAAGGTGCAGGTGCATCAGGAGTAGTAATTCTCTTGATTGGAGCATCTAAATAATCGAATGCTTTTTGCTGTACCATATAAGTAATTTCAGAAGATACTGATCCAAACGGCCAGGCTTCTTCTAAAATCACTAATCTGTTTGTTTTCTTTACAGATTCTAAAATTGTATCAAAATCTAAAGGACGAACTGTTCTAAGGTCAATAACTTCAACAGAGATTCCTTCTTTTTCCATATCTTCAGCTGCCTGCATCGCCAACTTCATGATCTTACCGAAAGAAACTAAAGTAACATCTTTACCTTCTCTCTTAATATCAGCTTTTCCGATAGGTAAATAGTATTCTTCTTCAGGAATTTCCATTTTATCACCATACATCTGCTCAGATTCCATGAAGATAACCGGGTCATTATCCTGGATAGCTGTTTTCAATAATCCTTTTGCGTCATAAGGGTTTGAAGGTACTACTACTTTAAGCCCCGGGCAGTTGGCAAACCAACCTTCAAAAGCCTGAGAGTGGGTAGCTCCTAACTGTCCTGCAGAAGCAGTAGGTCCACGGAAAACGATTGGGCAGTTCCACTGTCCACCGCTCATCTGACGGATTTTTGCCGCATTATTGATAATCTGGTCAATTCCTACTAAAGAGAAATTGAATGTCATAAATTCTACGATAGGTCTGTTACCATTCATTGCAGCTCCTACAGAAATCCCTGTAAATCCAAGTTCTGCAATCGGTGTATCGATTACTCTTTTCGGACCAAATTCATCCAGCATTCCTTTTGAAGCTTTATATGCACCATTATATTCTGCAACTTCCTCCCCATCAGGTAGATGGATTCGTCTTTACGCATTTCCTCGCTCATTGCCTGTGCAATTACCTCACGAAAAGTATATTCTGCCATATTTTCTTGAAAAATTTAGACTACAAAAATAGTGTTTTTTATTATACACATCATAAAAAAGCCGTTTCATTTGAATGAGAAGTTTCAATATTAATAATAATTTAAGAAGGAATGTTTTGAGGGAAGGGAAGCTGGAGGCCGGAAGAAGGAAACTATCGGAGCCTGAAAGAATAACTGAAGCATACTTTTATTGATTTTTCTAGGCAGGCATCAATACTACTATTAATTGTGATTTTTAACAAACGACATAGGAACTCCCCGCTTCCCTCTTCCAGTTTCCAATCTGTAAAATCATCAAGCCGCTGTTTCTTCATGCAGGCTCAGTTCTTTATAATTCTTTCTTAGATCCTGTAAAATTTTACCGTAGGTTTTTTTATAGATGACATACAAAAGGTAAAAACCAATCAGTAAACAAATTCCGAAGACAAAATAATTTATAAATGAAGGCAACATCACCTCAGGATTGGTAGACAAAGTATTGCTTCCATGCCTTTCATTCCAGCCATCCCTGGCGCCTGCCATAAAATCTCTGGTATTATGATCAAAATGAATAATGCTGTCTATGATTGCCAGTACCAACGAAATACCTGCATATCCTAAAATGAGCTTTCTCATGTTTAAAATATTTTTCATCAATACAATACTGTTCTGCCCGGTTTTCATTCTGTTGAACAGAAAAATAATACTTCCTGTAAAAACTAAAAACATAGCCATTCTTATATATGGAAACTGCTGATCCAGATAGCCATATAAAGTCCATAGTATAACTTCAATCAATCCTATAATCAGTAATGTTTTGGTTATGGAGACAGATTTATGCTTTATCATATTGTAAATTTCATTTTCGGAATATTCTTTAAAATCATCGGATTCTTTATTCCAGTCTTTTTCAGTAATTCTAATTCTTCCATATTATGGTGTGCTGATTTTGTTTTTTAAATTATTCTTCGCTCTGTTCATTTTCACTCTTGCATTTCCTTCTGTAATTCCGAGGATCTCTCCAATTTCTTTATAGGGTTTATCTTCCAGGTACATCATGATCAAAGCTTTTTCCACATCTGACAATTCATAGATTGCTTTATACATCTTCCGCAGCTTATGTTCATCATCTTCGTAATCCTCATATTCCATAGTAAGGGACGAAACATCAATATCTGTTACCTGGGCACTTTGTTTCTTAGGTTTTCTGAATAAAGTAATTGCCGTATTCAAGGCTACCCGATACATCCAGGTAGAAAACCTGGCCTCTCCTTTGAATCCTGGAAATGATTTCCACAACTGGATAGTAATTTCCTGGAAAAGGTCCTGATGGTCTTCGGGGTTATCTGTATATATTCTGCATATTTTGTGAATAAGCCTTTGATTGGGCTTAAAAAATTCAACAAATGTTCTCTCCTGTTCTGTGCTCATATGTTATAAGTGGGGAGATTTTATTTTCGTTACAGTATTTTTCAAAAAAACGACATTTCATTGCTGAAATGCCGTTCTAAAATTCTATTTAAGCTTATATTAATTCACTTTCTCCCAAACCTGGGTTCTGCCTAATAATGATAACCCCAGATACCCTCTTACATTAAGCTTGTCTCCGCTTCTTGTAATGGTACATTTGTAAGTTTTTCCTGTTTTGGGATCTGTAATATTACCTCCGGTAAATTCATCACCATCTTTTTCAATCCTCTGATGATTTCAAGTCCTACAAGCGGTTTCCCTTTTCTGTCATCTTTACAGGCTGTACAGTTAGGATCTGCCGGCTTTGTCAATAACTGAGAAATCTTCCCATAATATTTACCATCAGACTTTTTGAAGATTTCCACAACAGACTTCGCTTGTTTCGTCTCATCATCTATCGTTTTCCACTTTCCTTCAATCTGTGCAAAAGTAAGCACGCTGAACAATGAAAGTGCAAATGTTAACATTAATTTTTTCATATTTCTTATCGTTTTAATTTTAATACAATATTCTTATCTATGTATTGATAAAAATATAAATTAATTTTAAACGAACAAAAACTTTTGTTATACAAAGCATAAAGCAATAGATGTCAACGGTTTTGCTCTTGTTTCTAATATAGTTTCCTGTTGATTACTCTGTCCATATAATCCTGATACCACGCTTTTGCAGTTTGTTTCCCCTGTTCTACTTCCGGGGTTTTAAGTTCTCCTATCAGGTTTTTTTCCATACTAAGGTCAGATTGATCATATACCCCGATGATTTCTTTCCCGTCGAAACGGTAAATATAATTCCCGATCATAAACTGCTCAGTGCTTCCATCCGAATTGACTACAATAAAAGGATATTTTTATCACTTACAAGGCTTCGCCCCAGCTTCTGATAGGCTTATTGTAGCCGATCAGGTCTGCTAATGTAGGATAAATATCTGCCTGCTGAGCGATTTCAGGATTGACACCTTTAAGCTGGTAGGCAGGATTCGGAGAATAAAAAATCAAGGGTACGGCATAGCGGTTCATTGCTCTTTCATATTCAGAATAATACACCTGGTTGGTATGATCTCCTGTGAAAACGAAGATCGTATTATTGAACCACGGCTGCTTTTTGGCTGTTTTAAAATATTGTTTGATCGCATAGTCCGTATATTGCATAGGTTCATGCATTTCAATCTTTCCTTTTTAAACTTCCCGTTATATTTTGCAGGAATTTTAAAAGGGTGATGTGATGAAGCGGTAAACACCGTCGTCATAAAAGGCTGCTTCTTTCCTACATTTTTTGCGAAATACTGAAGGAACGGCTCATCCCAGATGGCCCACATTCCGTCAAAATCTTCGTCATGATTGTATTCTGTCTTCCCGAAATAATGTTTAAATCCAAGGATATTACCAAACCCAAGGAATCCCATAGAACCGTTGGGAGCCCCATGATAAAAAGAAGTATCATAACCAAGGTCGTTACAAACCGAAACAATAGACTGAATTTTCTGGTTGGAATACGGAGATCCGGTAAATGCATCCGTAAGGCTCGGAATTCCGGCCAGTACGCTGCTCATTCCATGAATTGACTGTCTTCCGTTGGCAAAAGTATTGGGAAAAATAAGACTCTGGCCTGCTAAACTGTCTATAAATGGTGTATAGGAAACATAATCTTTAATATTTTTATCCTTATTGAAAGCTCCGGAATATTCTCTTCCGAAAGATTCTACGATGAAAATAACAATATTCGGGCGGTTTTCCACTTTACGGTCATATACTTTATAAGGCTGTACATTTTCTGTGATATACTTTTCATCTACAAAATGAACTTCCTTAAAATTATTGGTATTTAAAGTACGGAAAAAGGAAAAAGTACTGTTCAGCACCATATTTCCCTGCAACGGATTGGTTACAAAACGGGTGGCATCTACCTATTGATAGGTCTTGTACTGTGTTTAAAATCGCCACGGATCCCACCTACAACCAATACCGTCGTAATGCATAAAGTAAGTACGGAGTAAAGAAAATAAGGTAGCAGGTTCGCCGGTTTTTCTTCTCTTATTTTAACTTTTTTGTACAGGAAAACCCATATTATCATCAACACTACATACCAGACCAGAACAAAAGGATGCTGTCCTATTGAGATCATCAGGGTCTGGGAAACATTGATTCATGCTCTGCTACCTGAAATACAGCCGACGTAAGCCTGGCCTGGGAGAATTTATAATAGATAAAATCTCCGAAATTCATGGCATATGTCAATCCGTTGGTCATGAAATATACCCAGAAAAGAATCTTTTGATATCCTTTTTTGTATTAATAACCAATGGGACAAGACTTAGCAGTATAAACAGTGAATTCACATACAGAATCGCCGTTGTATCGAAAGCCGTACCGTGATAAGCCAGCTTTACATATTCTGAAACAGAGTCAACTTTTATCAGGTCCTTATTGAAATACCAGAATAAAAGCCTTGCTATCTGATAAAAAACATATGCCAGAAAGATCCTGTACAGCAATGCCAGAACTTCCTGTTTTCTAAATCCTTTTAAAAATTTCATGCGGCAAATTTACATCAAAATCACTTTAATATATTTTTTAGTTGGATTATTTCGAGTTAGAATTTTTAAAAACTGTAATTTTGTGGTTATGGATTTTATAAAGAATAATCTGGCCAATGCCCTGACCCTGGCTAATTTATTTGCAGGCTGCGTGGGTGCCATACATCTTATTTCAGGAGACTATCAGACTACGGCAATCTGCCTTATTCTCTCTTCAATTTTTGATTTTTTTGACGGTTTTGTAGCCAGAGCTGTAAAATCAAATTCCAATCTTGGGCTCCAGTTGGATTCTCTTGCAGATATGGTGAGCTTTGGGTTGATTCCGGGACTTACGATGTATAAAGCACTTGAACCATTCGAACTGAGCTTCTGGGCCTTCACCTGCCATTTGAGATCAAATATTTCGGTTTGCTGGTAACGATATTTTCCTGCCTGAGGCTTGCTATTTTTAACCTGGATGAAGAGCAGCGTTATTATTTTAAAGGTCTGAATACCCCTACCAATACCGTTTTACTGTTCGGTTTATATTATGCTTTTAAAGAAACCGGAACCTTCAGCTTTTTGTTTAGCAACGAGCTTCTGCTGGTGATCCTTACCGCACTTACTTCATGGCTTCTGATCAGCCCTATTAAAATGATGGCAATGAAGTTTAAATCCAAACAATTAAAAGACAACTATCCAAAAGTAGTTCTATTAGTGGGAGGTATCGCTATTCTTGCCATATTCCAGATTGTAGGAATTCCGATGCTTGTTATTTATTATATATTGGTATCGCTTATTTTCCAGGGGCAACTGAAATAAAGGTCCAGCAATTTCAAAAAGCAAAAAGCTCATTTTCAAATTAACATTATCAAATTATTACTGATCAACATGAATTTAAAACTCCATAAACCACTTTGTATTTTTGACCTTGAAACAACAGGAACGAACATCGGAAAAGACAGAATCGTTGAAATCTGTATCTTAAAAGTAAATCCTGATGCTTCCAGAGAAAGCAAAACATGGCGTGTAAACCCGGAAATGCCGATCCCGAAAGAAAGCAGTGAAATTCACGGGATTTATGATGAGGATGTAAAGGATGCTCCTACTTTCAAAGAGATTGCTCCCAAAGTAATGGAAATGATCTCAGGTACTGATCTGGGAGGTTTTAATTCCAACAGATTCGATGTTCCTCTTTTAGCTGAAGAATTGCTAAGAGTAGGTATGGATTTTGACCTCAGCAAGTTTAAACTGGTAGATGCACAGACGATTTTCCATAAAAAAGAACCCAGAAACTTAGGAGCTGCTTACCAGTTTTATTGTGGAAAAACATTGGAAAATGCACACTCTGCTGAAGCGGATGTGATGGCAACATTTGAAGTACTGGACGCACAGGTTGGAAAATATGACGATATCCCGAATGAAATTGCTCCGTTAAGTGAATTTACCTTTCATAATAAGCATGCAGATCTTGCAGGATTTATCGGATATAACGAAAAACTCGAAGAAGTTTTCAATTTCGGAAAGTATAAAGGACAGTGTGTAAAGGTAATATTTCAGAAAGATCTGGGGTATTTCGGATGGCTTCAGAATGCTGATTTCCCTTTGTATACCAAGAAAGTATTTACAAAAATTCAACTGTCAAGCAGGTTTTAAATATGTCTGAGCTGGTTCGTTTTAAATTTTATGAAACTGCCCTTGAAGCGAACAGGGACAAACAGATATTGGCGGAAAACGGTATCAACAGTTTTATTGCCAATGAGCAGCTGATTCAGTCAGACTGGCTGTTGTCACAGGCTGTAGGAGGAATTCAGCTTCAGGTCTTTGATGAAGATCTGGAAAAAGCCCAACAGGTTCTTCAGGCCTATAACGAGAATGAACAATATGCACTGGAAGTGGAACATACTATTGAAGATCCGGAGTTTGATTTTGTTTGTCCGAAGTGTGGTTCCAATCACATTTACAGAGATGACAGGGCAACCAGTTTCTTCGGTATCTCATTTCTGACGAGCCATAAGTTCATCTGCTATTATTGTGGGAATGAATTCATGCATTAAAAGTAAATATGGTCGGAAAATTAAAAAGGCAGGAAGAATTGTGCTCATCGTTGTTTTAGGATTTCTTGTTTTCACGGCAGGTAAATTCTTTCTGGTATGGGACAGTGTGGAAGTTGACCCTAGTTTAAGTCAAAGGCCTCTTTTTAAAACATTTGATAAGCAAAAGCAGGCAACCTTATGGGGCGAAGACAGTGAAGAGGATATCAAAACCAATGATTTTAAAACCAAATCAGACACCATTACCCCTGAATATTACAGGTGTTATATCAATAAGGAACCGATACTGAAAGTCACATTTTCCGTTGGAGATGGCTTCAGTGGAGGCGGTTATCAAATAGATATTTTACAGAACAGATATAAGATTTCTCCTTATTCTTATACTGACAACATCAGACCGTTTGACTTTCTGGATACAGGAGAAAGCTATAAAATCCTGGAAAGTAAGCTTACTCTTGATAAAGAAACGTATAAAAAAGGAGACCGTATTTTTGGTTATTGTGAACTTAAGGTTCAGCGGGGATATGGCCCTCAGAAATATATAGACGAAGGAAAAGGATATTTTAAAGGTATAGTCAATTAATCAATAAAGTTATGAAGATCATTTGCATAGGAAGAAATTATAGTGAGCACGCAAAAGAATTAGGAAACGAAGTTCCTGAGAACCCTGTTATTTTTATGAAACCTGATACAGCGGTTTTAAAGGGAAATGATTTTTATATTCCTGAGTTTTCAAATGACATCCACTATGAACTTGAAGTGGTGCTGAAAATTTCAAAAGGAGGAAAATATATACAGAAGGAAACGGCACATAAGCATTATGAAGAAATTGGCCTGGGAATAGATTTTACAGCAAGAGACCTTCAGACAGCGCTGAAATCAAAAGGACTGCCATGGGAACTGGCCAAAGGTTTTGACGGATCTGCCGTGGTAAGCAGCTTCTTTAAGAAAGAAAATTTCAGACTTGATAATCTCTCATTTTCCTTGTTAAAAAATAAAGAACAGGTTCAGAATGGCAATACGAAAGATATGCTGTTTCATTTTGACGATATCATTGCTTTTGCTTCCCAGTATTTTACATTAAGGGTAGGTGATCTTATTTTTACGGGTACCCCAAAAGGAGTTGGAAAGGTAGACGAAAATGATATTCTTGAGGCTTACCTTGAAGAAGAAAAAAATCCTTGACATCCGAATATTATAAGTATTTAACATAAAAGTCTCGCAGATTTTTCCTATCTTTAGGATACAAAATGAAAGGTTATGATAAATATTGTATTACCCGTAGATTTTGGGGACAAGACGGACCAACTGGTGGACGGTGCCATAAAATTTGCAAAACAGCTTAACGGGAGAATTTACCTGATCCATGTAGCCCCTTCAGATATTGGCTTTGCCATTGGTGATATGGGATTTCAGTATTTTCCGGAAGTGGAAGCCAATGAAATCAGGGAAGAACTGGTTCAGCTTAATAAAATTGAGCAGAGGATCATTGCCCATGATATTGATTGTGAGCACCTTTTAAAACAGGGAATTGCCAAAGATATCATTCTTGAATATGCTGCAGCAAAAATGCAGACTATATTGTGATGGGTTCACACGGCAGAAGCGGAATTTATGATGTATTTGTTGGAAGCCTTACCAAAGGAATTACAAAAAGTTCTAAAATTCCTGTGCTTGTACTTCCCATTCACGACTAAACAAAGAAAATTTTAATCGTTAGTAATAAAAAAACCGATCAAATAAATTATTTGATCGGTTTTTTACTATATAACCAATTAATTAACCTTCTTTTTGTAGATATTCGGATCATAGTAAGGATGCTTACCTTCCGTTGGAGAATAATAGTCTTTATCTTTGTCACCACCAAGGGTTACAACCAGTACATAGCACCAATAAGTGAATAGTACACAGCAAACTATAAACAGAATCCAGTTTAAAACATTACCGAAAGCATCAAAGAAACCGAAAGACCATTTGAAAACTTTGCTTAAGAATAGAAAGAAAGACGTCATTATTTTCCTTTTTTAAATTAACTTTGTACAAATTTATAAAAATGTTTAAATTACTTTCAAAAGAAAGCAATATTTTTCAATTCCTGTTTATATTGGTTTTCTTCTTTTAGTAGTCATAATATTTAACATACTGAATTTCAACACTTACGAAGCTATTATTGCCGGAATTACTTTTCTGGGAATTGCTTTGGGATATTTTTGTTTTCACAGTATTGCTCTTAATTATCAGACCCACCTGCCTTTATTTTTATATACCTTTTTTATTTTCGGATTATACCCGGGAAGTTTGGATATAGGAATAGCGGTTTCACTGCTTACCAACTCATTTTTGATCCTTCTTCTGACGAGTGCAGACGAGGATATCAGAAAAAGTCCTATGTATTGGTAGGAGCCATTGTAGCGTTGAATTTTATCTTCCTTCCTACAACATGGCCTATGGCCGTTTTTGTGATCATTCACGTGATTGCTACTTCTGCGAGAATAACGCTGAATCTCTTCAGGTTCCTGCTGGGAATTGTCCTGATTTCACTCAGTTATTTCTCTGTCATGTATTTTGTACAGTTCACTTCATGGAATATCGATTATTTTCCTTTTGGAAAGATGAAGCCGGTAACGGATTATACCGATCTGTTTCCTTTGATTCCTGTAGTACTGATGCTGGTATATGCCGTATATGACCATTTTCAAAATTATAATAAGAAAAGCCCTATCAGCAGATATAAATATACTTTCCTGCTGGTATTTTCCCTGGCACAGCTTATTACGATCATTCTGTATATGAATATGAGCTATGAATATCTTTTGCTGCTGGCATTTCCTTCAAGCATTATTCTAAGCAGAATGTTGAGATTTTTACCGAAATACTGGATGCAGGAAGCCAGTTTATGGTTGATTATTATTAGTTTGCTGACCTTTAAGGCAGGTACAGTTTTTGATTTATTTTAAAAAATTATGATTCAGATAGACGATAAATTGATTTCTGAGGAAATTTTTCCGAAGAATTTGTTTGCAACCTTACGAAATGTAAAGGTGCATGTTGTGTGGAAGGTGACGTAGGGGCTCCTCTGGATAAGAGCGAGCTGGAAATATTGGACGGTATTTTTGACAAAATAAAACCTTACCTTACCCCGGAAGGTGTAAAAGCCCTTGAAGAACAGGGAACATGGACGACCGATCCACACGACGGAATGTATGTTACTCCTATGGTGGAGAACCGTGAATGCGCTTATGTAACGTTTGATGAAAAAGGAATTACCAAATGCGGTATTGAAAAAGCCTATGAAGATGGTGCCGTAGACTGGCAGAAACCTATCTCATGCCACCTCTACCCCATCCGTGTTACAGAATACTCAGCATTTACTGCATTGAATTATCATGAGTGGAATGTATGCAGTGACGCTTGTACTCTTGGAAAAGAACTTCAGGTTCCTGTTTATAAGTTCTTAAAAACTCCACTGATAAGGAAGTATGGTGAAGATTTCTATAACGTTCTGAGCGAAGCTGCAGATGAATGGAAAAAGAATATGGTTCTTAACCTATAGGATTTTGAACTTTCAAGACAATAAACCGCATATATACAATGCGGTTTTTATTTTGGGTATATTTACCACATGAAAGAAGTATTATATTCAACGATAGCAGGGATAGCATTCACACTCATTATTGTGTTTTCCATGATCGGGGCTAATCCTTTTGCTAAAATTCTTCTTTTCTTTAAAAGAAAAAGGTTGTCTTATCCGGTCAAAAAAATTCTCCGGACCTTTGCATATATTTGATGAATCCATACAGTCGGAAGAGATCAAAGCTATCCTTCCTTCAGAGGTGCTGAAAAAGTATTCTATTGTCTATGAGCATTCTTATAAAGGGTTTGAGAATTCTATTATTTTCAAATCTTCTAATGAAAAATGGGGAGCCCTGCAGTTTGATCCTTCAACAAAAAAATACCGGCTGATTGCTGAAGCTATTTATGATTCTACAGTTTTTTATCCGCAAAATCTGCTGTTTGAAGCAGTCTTTTTCAACAAATCTTTTTCCGGAAACACAACCCGTGTTTTTATTAATAATGAAGGCAGGATCATAAAAAAATTACGAACTACGAGTATACCCGGTTTGATGTATTTGGGAACCTGATCACTTTCAAAAATCATAAATACGGTTTGCTTAATCAGCATTTTGAAGAGCAAATTCCTTGTAAATACTGGAGATTAACCGGTATAAAAAAGATCTCTTTATTGTAACGGATAATGTAAAACAACAGTATTTACTCATTAATGAAAAAGAAGAAATATTGTATACAACTTCATTTCCCGGAAAAATTTTTGAAAGTGTCTGAAAAGAAAAACTAATCGTTCAGGAGAAAAACCTGTATTATTTATTCGATATCATTACCTATGAGAAAATTCAACTAAAATATGATCTCATATACCCGATCAGCAGGTTGTATGATTTCACGAAATGGCCGGTTACCCGGTACGTTACGGTTACTCACCTTATTGATACTTCAGAAGATTATGATGAGTATGCAATAGAGCCCGACACTCTCATGACAAGGCAGGGAAAGTATGGAATAATCTATGGTGACGGTGAAGTCTGCATTCCGAATGTCTATGATAAAATGATTCAGATTCATGATAATCATTTTAAAGTGGCTTTGGGAGAATTCTCTTTTGAGATTGATGATGAAAAAGAAGAAATCATCTCAACAGGAGGAAAATGGGGTGTTGTGAACATTAAAAATGAGATCATCGTTCCTATTCAATATACCAATATTTATTTTCACAAATATCCTTTAGGTTATATAGCATATGAAGGGGCATTTCGATAGGTTATCATGATTTCAATGAAGGGATCTATTGGGGAGTAAAAGACAGTAAGGCTGTTGAATTTGATTTTAAAGAATAAAAAAACCGCAGACTGATCTGCGGTTCTTTGTTATTGTAAATAGTGAAAAGTTTATTGTTTCACAGCAGCAGCTCCTTTAACTTCTGCTTTTTAGCATTTTCCCAACCGTCTTCCGGCATCAGCATAGCTACAATACGTCCTTTCGTCAGATATTTTTTAGCTACATCCTGCAGATCTTTTACCGTAAGGGCTTTTACTTTATCCTGATAGTTCAGAATATCATATTTATCGCTTCCGTCCAATTGGTTTCTGGCGATACCACTCATCCAGAACATATTATCTTTAAGGTCTGTTTTGTTGTCATTGTATTCTGCTTCTTTATACTTATCAAGATCTTTTTGCTCAGGACCATTATCAATCAGTTTCTGAAGCTCTGCGACAGCACTTTTTGTAAGCTTTTCTGCATTTTCAGGACCACAAGGGAAGCTGATGCTGAAATTATAAGAACTGTAAGGAATTTTGTTCATTCCTCCTCTTGCTCCACCACCGTAGATACCGCTTTCATCTTCTCTGAGTTTTTCAATCACTTTGATGGTAGCCACTTCTCCGAGAGCAGATAATGCAAGTGCTTCTTTTTCGTTATAAGGAGCTTCTCCGGCATAAGAAATAGTTACCATACTCTTAGGATCTTTACCTTTCTTATACACCTTGGTATAATCTCCGGTCATCTGTCTGTATCCTGTATCTTTGAATGTAGCTGTTTTTCCTGATGAAGGAAGACTTGCAATATACTGTAATACCTGATCTTTAAATTTTGCTTCATCAATATTTCCTACAAAATAGAAATGGAAGTTTCCTGCATTGGCAAATTTCTCTTTATAGATGTCATATGCTTTTTATAATCTGTATTTGCCCAGTCTTTTTCCATTGGGAATAAGCCGATAAATCTAGGGTTCTTCTGATTCATGAATTTTGCATGCTCATTAGAAAAGTAAGCCTGTGGATTAGACAACAGGTTGTTCAGCATTGCCGATTGTTTTTCCTTGAAAGCATTGAATGACGCCGGATTGTAATTCAGGTCTGTAAAGTAGGCATACATAAGCTCCATAGCTGTGCCCAGATCTTTCTGATTGGTTTTTCCTGAAATTCCTTCAAAATATGGCCCCACAGAAGGGTTTACATTGACCTGCTTACCTGCAAGATAATTGGTAAGATCAGCTTTGGAAACCCCTGCAACACCGGCTTCCGTTAATGCACTGAAAGCAAACTGTGTTTTATTGAAATCGGCATCAGGAATAATAGAATTTCCTCCTAAGCTTCTCGCTGTAAATACAATTTCATCATCTTTGAAATCTGTTTTCTTGAATGTTACTTTAGCACCGTTGTTGAGCGTCCAGGTTGTTGTTCCCAGCTTTGCATCATTTTCTGTTTTAGCAATTTTCCCTTCGGATTTGAAAGGTTTCACTAAATTTTTGATGGCAGCTTTTTCTTCGTAAGGTTTAAGATCAGCCATTTTCACAGCGTCAAACGTATTCACAACCATCGCTTCCGTTGGCATAGAAACATTATCTTTCTTAGGTCCTGTGATAACAATCACCCTGCTGTCATCTTTTACCATTTTTTTGATCACCTCATTGGTTTGGGCAAGGGTAACGGTTGGTAAGAAAGATTTAGCATCTTCATATTCCCAGGTAATTCCTGGGATTGGCTCCTGTTCCAGGAAGTTTCTTACATATTCGTCTACCAGCATATCACTTTCCGTCTTATCTCTGTTGTTGTAAGATCTTTCAAGATTAGAAAGGGTCTGTGCTTTTGCTCTGTCAAGTTCAGATTGGGTAAAGCCGAATCTTTTTGCTCTTTCCACTTCTTCCAGTAAAACTTTCAGTGCACTCAGCTGGTTCCCCTCTTTTACCATGGCAAATCCCTGGAAAGCTTCTTTGCTTCTTGCATAAGTTCCTCCGTGGTATACAGATCCGAAAGTAAAAGGAGGATTTGTTGAATTGATCAGCTCTTTCAGCCTGTTATTTAACATTGCTGTTGAAAGACTTTCTATCATGCTCTGATTATATTGCTCTATCGTCACATCCGGCTTATAGGCTTCAGCATCTTTCATGATAAACTGTACCATAGAGCTTGTAGCGTCAGGATCCGTTTCAATTGCTACCAGAGTTTCCTTATGGTTCGGAAGATCGAAGGATTTTCTTTCTCTTGGTTTGGATGGATTTTTATATTTGCTGAAGTTGTCTTTAATTTTCTTCTCAACTTCATCCACATTGATATCTCCCACTACTACAATCGCCATAAGATCCGGTCTGTACCAATCCTGATGGAATTTTCTGATCACATCCGGCTTGAAGTTTTCCAGAACTTCTTTTTACCGATCGGAAGTCTGTCTGCGTATTGGGATTTGTATAATAGTTTCGGAAGGTATTTATCCATCATTCTCTTATCCGGGCCAAGACCTAACCGCAGCTCTTCCAGAACTACTCCTCTTTCTTTATTGATCTGCTCGTCAGAAAGGGTAGCATTGAAGGCCCAGTCTTCCATTACTTTAAGCCCGGCATCCAGATTTCCCGGTTTATCCAAAGGAACAGGAAGCATGTAAACAGTTTCGTCAAAGCTTGTGTAGGCATTTAGGTGTTGCCCGAACTTGACACCGATAGACTGCAGAAAGTCTACTAATTTATTATCTGGAAAATTTTTGGTTCCGTTGAAATTCATGTGCTCCATAAAGTGAGCCAATCCTCTTTGGTTATCATCTTCGAGAATAGACCCGGCATTGATGGCCAGACGGAAATCGACTTTCTTCTCAGGTAATGTGTTTTTTTGATATAGTACTTCATTCCGTTGGAAAGAGTACCTATTCTTACAGAAGCATCCACCGGAATATTCTGTCCAAAGGCATTTGAAGACATCAGAAAGATGACCGCAAATGAAGACAAGACTTTTTCATGTTATTATATTTTTTTACCCGCTAAAAGTATCAATTATTCACAAGCTGAAGAAATCATAAAATACATATTATAGTTAAATTTGAGTTAAAATTATTTATATACTAAAAAAACCGGGACAACCCCGGTTTTAATATCATTAAATAAACATTTTTTATTTAAAATCTGCATCCGTTACTCCGGAATTGATCACAACTTTAGTGGTTTTGATGTTCATTTTCTGGCCGCCTCCTTCTGCATCTACATCTGAAGCAAACTGCAATCCGTCTACCGTCATATAGCTTTTAATGGTTGCGCTGCCTTCTCCTGCTATGGTTTTATAAAGAAGTCCGGTTTTTGTATCAAAATAGAATTTTCCTTTATCAGAAGTCAGGACATTATAATCTTTTCCGTCAAGTTTTTCAACGGTTGCAGCCTGAAAACTAGAAGGATCAAATGCCAGTGCATCTACAGGTTTTCCTTTTTAAGTTCAGCAATTTTGTCTGCAGGAATTTCCTGTTTAGTTCCCATCTGATCAAAGTATCCTTTCTCACCGTCAAATAGCTGGATCATTTCTTTACCCATCAGTGACTGTACAGATTTAAATTTATTTCCTAATTTCTTAGTGGTTGATTTAATTTCCATTCCCTGTACAGTGATCGTGTTATCCATGACAACAGATTTTACAGCATCCAGTTTATCTTTTCCCCTGAAGCCTTGAAATAATTATCAATAACTTCTTTAGGAGTAATCTTTGCAGTTGCAGCTTCTGTTTTAGCAGCTGCAGTTCCTTTTTTCTGGGCAGCAGCCGGTACTGAGAACAATACAGCGCAGAAAAACGGTATGATGATCTTTTTCATATACGTAATAAGTTTAAAGGGTAAATATAGGAATATAATTATATATGATGAATGAGAAATAATAACAGATGAATGACAGGTCTATTTACAGGAAAAATCAGGTTGCATTTATTAACACTTTTTTAGATAATGAGCTGTTTCTAAAGGATGAGCTGAACATAAAAAAACCGCCAAAAAATTGACGGTTTTCAAATATTTATATCGGTGTATAATTATTTTTAAGCTCTTCTAAAAATTCGTCGTGAGAAATTTTAGTTTCTTTTTGCTTGCTTTTTCAAGAATTACATCTTTCAATTTAGCCATAGCAACTTCAGAAGAGATTTGTCTTACCTGCTCCTGATCTTTCAACATTTCAACAGCATATTTCTGGATCTCCTCATCTCCTAAGTGGTGGATTCCGTAGATTGCCAATTGATTTTTCACCAACTGCTCAGCCTGTGCTAAAACGTCAGCATAGTCAAGGTTGATTTCGTTATCAGTCATCAATTTACCTTCGATGATCTGGTATCTCAACTGGTTTTTCTCAGCTTCAAGGATTTCTTTAGCCTGCTCTTCAGACTGGATGTTCTGGTTAGAGAACATTAACCATTTTACTAAGAAAGTTTCAGGAAGTGCTACTTCTTCTTTTTCAGTAACCTGCTCCAATACTTTATTCACAAAGTGAACGTCAGCATTCTGCTGGAAATACTCGTCTAATTCAGTTTTTACTTTTTCTTTAAGTTCTTCTTCAGACTTGATGTTTCCTTCTCCGTATACTTTGTCGAATAACTCCTGGTTAAGCTCAGCTAAGTTTAATGAATAGAAGTCTTTTACTTTTACTTCAATTTCATTGTGGTGCAAGTGCTCCACTTCTTCCTTGCTGAATCCTAATTCTTTAGCTAATTCTTCATCACCTGCAAGAGTTTCTTTCGTTACTTTTACAGATCCGTCCATCTTAAGACCTTTTACCAATTTGAAAGCTTCTTTGTTTTCAGCTGTAATGGTAATATTCTTTGGATGGTGGTGGTGCTCACCTTCAGCATCTTCTTCTACAACCTGAGAAACCTCTAAAGCAATGTAAGAATCTTTAGTGATTTTATCCTGAGGAACCTGCTCAGCAAAACGCTTCTGCATGTTTTCAATGCTCTTTCCGATTTCTTTGTCTGAAGCTTCTACTTTATAGTGAGGCGCTTCATATTTAGCTAAGTCTATAGTGAATGCAGGCTCATATCCTACTTCGAAAGCAACTTCCAGCTGATCAGCATTGTAATCGAATTCGTTTACTGGCTGAGGAATAGGCTGACCAACTAATCTTAACTTGTTTTCGTTAACATAGTTGTTCAAAGCATCAGAAACCTGTCTGTTGATTTCTTCAAATGCAATACCTGCTTCATATTGTTTTTTAACCATACTCAAAGGCACTTTCCCTTTTCTGAATCCAGGAACTTGCGCATTTTTAGCATAATTAATCAATTGCTTCTCTACTTTTTCTTTGTAGTCAGATTTTTCCAATGTCACTGTAAGCAATGCACTTACATCATCATGGTTTTGTGCGGTAACCTTCATTATTGATTAAAATTTTAGGTTGCAAAAATATGAATTTTTATGAGAATCACTCATTTAAAATCAACTTATAAAGCCAAATATTGTTAAATAAAAAAACCACTGACATAATCAGTGGTCTCCCAAATTAATATAATGATATGAAGTACTCTTTTTCAGAGTTCTGTTTGAATCTATTAATGAAAATCTATAAAGATATCTACATCACTTTCCCCTCCTACAGTGCTTCCAAGCTGATTATCTGCTGAAGGCGAGTTATCATTTACGGAAGTAGGCCCGTGTACCAGGGTGATATTGGCTTTCCCGGCAGCGGCTGTACTTACTGTCCATTCTGTTTTTAACCCGAGCTTTTTACCATCAGTTCTCACGATATCATCAGCAGCTCTTTTTACTCTGATGTCTGCTCCTGAGAATTTATAAGTAACAAAGTGCATATCTTTTTCTTCTATAATTTCCTCGGCACTGTGATAATGATCGTCATGTTTGATCTGAAAATCTACATCTACCGCATAGGCTGCCCCTGGCTCAGATGAAGATGATCCGCAGTCTGTCCGTTGATCACATTTACGGTCTGTTTTTCACCATTTGCTTTATTGGTTACTGTCACTACAACTTTACCAATTTCTTCGTGCTCATGGATATCCTCAGGAATATCATCGTTTCCGTTACGGCAGGAAAATAATAAAACAGCGGCAAATAATAAAAGTGATATGTTGAATAATTTTTTCATTGTAATTAAATTTTAAATAATAATTGTTAGAAGTTGTATTTAAGAGTTACCACGAAATTTCTTCCCGGCTCAGGCATATAATATCTCAGTCTGTTGAGATACTCCTTGTACTCTTTGTTAAAAATATTGTTGATTCTGAAATTCAGATTCATGTTTTTGAATAGATCTGCACCAATAGATGCGTGAAATATGGAAAATCCGGCAGGAGGAGTACTGTAATCAATTGTCTTGGTTACCAGCTGCCCGCTTTCATCAATAAACTGCACTGACTGGTCTCTCACAGGGAAACGGTTTTGTTTAAATCCGTTTTCGTTTTCCAGTCTGATGTAGAAATTGGAAGGTCTGATCAGCTTCAGCTCCACTGAGTTTCTAAGACTCATAGGCATCATCAGGATAAGAGGTTCATTATTCGTCAGATCATCTCCTCTCAATGCACTGAAACCGGTTGTCCATTTCAGGTTATCCAGAATATTCAGCTGTGCATCAGCATCAATCCCGTACATTCTGGCTTTCACCTGCTGATAAGCCCACACTGCAAAAGTTCCTCTGCTTGTAGTCTGGATTTCCACCGGTATCTGATTGATAAAACTGTCAGAGAATATGACATACGGATTGGCTTCCAGCTGAAGTCCTTTCAGAACATCGAAATGCCCTGTCAGTGAAAGATTCGCATTATAAACTTCTTCTTTTTGATTCTCAGATCTCCTTTTTCAATAATCGCAGCAGAATGGTGAAGCCCATCTGCAAACAATTCCGCAGGGTTCGGCGTTCTGCTCATTCTTGAAAAATTAAATTTAATATCAAAATCTTTAGAAGGCTTATAGTTGAATCCAACGTTTGCCGAAAAATTATGATAATCAAACACGGGGCGGATAAAACCCTGCTTCCGCTCTGTCTGATATAGAATTCCGGGAAAACATCAGCATATTTGTCATTCCATTCTTTGGCATCATAATATTTATAGGAATCATATCTGCTGAAATCATACCTCGCTCCTGCTTCTACATTGAAGGCTGAACTGAAACGGTATTTAAAGACAGAAAAAAAGCTCCTGCATCATAACGGTAATAATCAGGAATCAGACGTCTGACTTCTGTGGCCGGGTTAGGATAATTATCCTGAAACCCTGCAGAAATTCCGCTCTCCAGACTCCATTTCGAACGCTCTATAAGATGGGTAAGGCTTGCCGAGTGGGTGATCAGTCTTAAATCCATAGATGGAGTATCTTTCAATTCTCCTTTTCTGATGTCATATTCCTTACGTCTGTTTAACTGAAAACTATACTGGAAAGTAATTTTACCAAAATCGGCAAAGCGTTTATAAGCAGAAATTTTTGCAATATGATGTTCTACATTCTGTTTCGGATATCCGATGGTATAATTGAAGTCATCAAGGAAATAGGGCTGTCCTAAGGTCATTGCCTTATAGATATCATACCCGTTCCCCAGGTGTGCTCCTCGGTAAATTCCAAAATCCTGATTGATTCCACTGTAGGAAACATCAAACCCCTGCATAAAACCATGGTTTCCGAATGAAAAATTGAAAGAATTAATCTCTGCTCCGGTATTCTGAAGGGTATGATGAGGAATATAAATATCACCCAGCTTTTTATAGCTGCCTCCTGTCTTTACAAACCAATCGTTCCCCAGGATTTAAGGGCATTCGCTGAAAGCTCACCACCTCTTCCGTTGGAAATTCCTGAAAGTTTGATATTTCCCATCAGCGTATCCTTCTTTGGAGGCAGTGCAGGCTCCAGAAGAACAACCCTGCTACTCCATCATTTCCATATTTCAATGCAGATGCCCCTTTGATGACATCGATATGTTCGAAATCATTCACATCCACATTGGGAGCATGCTCTGCCCCCATTCCTGCTCTGCCATCTTCACCCCGTTATTCATAATAGAAATACGGCTTCCATAAAGACCATGAATAACAGGCTTTGTAATATTATTTCCTGTCTTCAGCACTGCAACTCCTGAAATTTTAGAAAGAATATTTCCAAGGTTCTCCGTGGAATTTCTATCAATTTCAGCTTTATCCAGTGTCTTCATAGCCACGGAACCTTTATTTTTATGGCTTCCGTGCAGCGTAATGGTTTCTATGTCACCGCTATGATGCTCTAAAATGATGGTCATGTGAAGATCCTGATCAACCCCTATATTTTCAGTATAATCATTGCAATCAGGATATCTGGCAATGAGTGTATACTTCCTGCAGGGATTTTATCAAAGGAAAATTTACCTTTTTATCTGTTTTTGCCGTAAACCCTCCGATTTTCACGACTGCGTTTTCCAGCATGGTTTTATCGTGGAAATCCTGAACGGTTCCTTGTACAGTATACGTTTTCTGTGCACTCGTAAATACTGATCCGCAAAAGATCAGCAGCAGGCAATATATCAATTTCATTGTAAGTAGATTGATTGCGCACCCTTTTTATCAGGGTACATTTTTTCGTTAAAATTTGTTGGATGGGTTTAAATTCATTGCATGATGCAGATCATGCACAATATAAATCTCATAATGAACAGCCTTGGAAGTCACGTACGAAAAGCAGGTAAATGAGAATTTTTGATTAATAACTCATATACAAACTACAGCTGTTTTTATAACAACTTTAAACAGTAAACTTCAAACTTTGAACATTAATGAGGCTCTGAGAACAGAGCTCTAAACCCAATAAGAATATTGATTAAGAAAGTGCGGGCGGTCCCCGAAGCTGAAAAGTGAATTTGGTCTGAGACCAGATTTTCTCCTGAATGGCGATGATCTGCTTTACTTCCTGAGTATAATGCTCAAAAGTAAAACTGAATTCTTCAGGAGCTAATGTATGTCCGGTAGCCAAAAAGTGGCATGCCAGACAGTCGCCGGCTTTCTCTTTAGCAGCGGCTTTCGTCATTGTATTCTCGGTTTTTTTAAGGTTGAATCCTTAAAAGTTTCCACAGAATCATGATGGTGAAAGCTCTGAGAAAGCAGGGCGAGAAAATACACTCCAAACAATAGCTTGGAGATAAAACTCTTAAGGTTTCTGCTTTCTTTAAAAATCATAGCCCAAAATTATGAAAATATTTTAATTGAAAGGCTAAACTTTCATTAAATTACTTTATGATTGCAGATAATACGTCGGAATACTCAATCGTTATGTTACAAAAAAGCTTCATAAATTATGATTTATGAAGCTTTTGTGATTTATATTGCCGAATATTTCAGTTTAGTCAAGCTGGGTTCCAAGGTATTCCCATTCCTGTAAAGCATTATCCAGCTCTTCTTTCGCTTTATTATATTTTTCCAGCGTTTCATCAGAAGGGTTTTCTCTGGTAAAAGAGGCTTCCATTTCTTCTACTTTCGTTTCAAGTTCGGAAATCTTTTCTTCTACTTTTTTAATTTTGTTCTGAATATTCTTCTGTTCTTTGCTGATGATATTAGAAGTCTGGCTGCTGCTTACAACAGGTTTTTTCTTCTTTTTTAGGTTCTGCTTTCACTTCTTCGTTGTGAAGTTTTGCTTTTTCAGCAGAGATCTCTCTGATGGTTTCTTTTTGTCTGTACTCAAGATATTCGTTGATGTCCCCAGGAATTCTTTCATTTTCCCGTCACGGAACTCATAGATCTTATCACAAAGTCCCTGAAGGAATTCCCTGTCGTGAGAGATCACAATCAATGTTCCTTCAAAATTCTGTAATGCCAGCTTGATAATTTCCTTAGACTGAATATCAAGGTGGTTGGTAGGTTCGTCCATGATCAATGTGTTGAAAGGACGAAGCAATAGTTTACAAAGTGCCAGACGGTTTCTTTCTCCTCCGGAAAGTACTTTTGTCTTTTTGGAAACGGCATCTCCCTGGAACAGGAAAGATCCCAGTAAGTCTCTTACTCTTGGTCTGGTTTCTTCTGTTGCAGCATCTTCCGCTTCTTCCAGCACCGTTTTATTAGGAGTAAGCACTTCTTCCTGATTCTGGGCAAAATATCCGATATTGACGTTGTGCCCGAGATTCCAGGTTCCTGAATAGTCTTTAATATCTCCGGCAAGAATTTTTGCCAGCGTTGTTTTTCCCTGTCCGTTCTGTCCCAGCAATGCAATTCTGTCTCCTCTCTGAACAATGAAGTCTACATCATCAAAGATCTGCTTATTTCCGTAAGCTTTCCCCAGATTTTCTGCTTCAAAGATCACTTTACCCGGTATCATAGACTGTACGAAACGGATGTTGAATTTGGAAACGTCCTCGTTATCCACTTCAATACGTTCAATTTTATCCAGTTTTTTGATCAGTGACTGGGCAAAAGATGCTTTGGTAGCACTGGCACGGAACTTATTGATGTTGTCTTCCATCTGCTTGATCTCCGCATCCTGATTCTTTTTGCCTGAATCAGTTTTTCACGGCGATCTTCCTCATGATCAGATATTTGGAATAATTCGCTTTATAGTCGTCAACTTTTTTGTTATTGATATCAAAGGTTCTGTTACAAACCGCTGTCATGAACTGCTTATCGTGACTTACCAGAACGATGGCTCCCGGGTAGTCTTTCAGGAAGTTCTCCAGCCAGATGATAGATTCCATATCAAGGTGGTTGGTAGGCTCATCGAGAAGCATGATATCATTCTTCTGAAGAAGCAGCTTTGCCAATTCAATCCTCATTCTCCATCCTCCTGAAAATTCATCGGTGATTTTCTGAAAATCGTCTGCTTTAAATCCTAAACCGAACAATACTTTCTCCATATCTCCTTCAAGGTTGTAGGCATCATGGTTCATCAGAAGGTCGTTCAGCTCGGTCATTTTATTGATCAGATCCGTATAGGAATCGCTTTCATAATCGGTTCTTGTTGCCATCTGATGATTCACCTCTTCAAGCTCATTTTTCCATGCATTGATCTGCTCGAAAGCCTGCATGGTTTCATTCCAGACGGTTCTTCCTTTTACAAAGTCAAGATCCTGTTTCAGGAATCCAATAGTAACGCTTCCTTCTGTAATGACATCTCCTTCATAGAAGTTAATTTCTCCTGACAGCATTTTCAATAAAGTGGATTTCCCCGCTCCATTTTTACCTACCAGACCTACTTTATCATCCTTTTTGATGGTAAAATTTACATTTTGAAATAAATAATTTCCTGAATGATGTAATCCTAAACTTTGAACCGAAAGCATTTTTTTAATTAGTTATTAATAATGAGTATGAATTTTCGGCTGCAAAAATACGGAAAAAGAAATGAATACTCCAGAAATAAAAAAGCTGACCGAAACGGACAGCTTATGAAGCTACTGAATTTACAGTAAAAATATTTATGAAATATTGAGAAGCTGTACAAATGATGCCCCTGAAGCCACAGGATCTACAGGTATTGTTCCGGGGACGTTTTGAATGCCATAATTTTCCGGAATCATTTCCAAATCATATCTCATATTCTGAGCGCTGAATGTAAAACTGCATCCGGGCCCAGTCATATTACCGGCCACTGTTCCCGAGGTCATATTGTTTTGAGATGCCAGTAAAACTATTTTTTCATTAGGCTTCATGCTTACAGATTCTTGTGGTGCACATATAAATGCACAGAAGGGCAAAAATTTTCCATTTACTTTTGCTGCAAGTCCTATGGTAACGGGTGGAGTACCTGCAGGTCTGTTATTTATGACATTAATCACGCCTTCCGGAGCACCTGAATTTCTATGAAATGTACCATCCGGATTGAATGTTAAGCCTGTCCCTAAAGGAGTTTCATCCGATATTGCCTGCATTAGAATTCTCGTATTGACATTAATATTTGTCTGATTAAAAACATATACTTTGTATTTGGGTTCATAGTCAATTTCCAATTCACCAAATATCTCGACATAAGATACAGAAAACCAAGTAGGAACTCCTGAAGAGACCTGATTAGGCCCTGTGGCTCCTTTATATGCCGTCAACTTATAATTATTGGCCTGCAGATACTGCAGTTGCTTTTTGTTCAGCTGCTGTAAAATCAAAGTTCATTGAAAATATTTCAATTTTTTGCATGAGTGTCTTTTCCATTGTTTTAATCTTTGGTGTTCCTACTCTTTTTAATATTGGGCTTTTCAGAATCCGCCGTTGTTCATATTGTATTTTGAATAAACAAGTCAAAGTAACGGGAAATAAAATTTGAAAACTACAGTATAAAATACCAAATATGCAATATAGTAGTTCTACGCAACCGGTAAAGTTGTCTTTAATAAAAAAAAAGAGGACACCTTTAAGATGCCCTCTAACCTAAATTTAAAACTCAAGTGCTTGCACTATTTATTCATTTCATTGAATCCTGCCTTTGCAGGAGCTTTTACAATGGATCGTATCCATATATCATTGTTCGGAACACTGGTTCCGTAGAGAAAGTCTGTTACAAAGTTATCCTCAGGCAGATGAAGCTCAGCAGAAAGTCTTATATGGCTATTCTGATCTGAAGTACTGCTGGAAACATTCAAGCCGTTATTGATAAACTCAGCATTGACTTCCCATTCTGTTTTTTGCTCTGAACTATCATTATACAAACCAAAATTTGCTGAAATATGGGTATAATCTGCCAGCCAGCTGAAATCATATACGGGTTTTCTGTCTGCCGAAAGGTCTTTCACATATTCATTCAGTTTTGCAGAAAAACGGTTTAATAAAATATGTCTGTTGTAATCTGTTCCAAAATAGATATCAGTATCTGTGCTGAAAACAGAAGCAACCTTATGAGTTTCTTCCATCATAAGTTTTCCATATACTTTTGACAGATCACTGTATACTTTATCCCGGCATACATAGGCCTGTGAAAAAATTCCTCTTTTCTCAATCTGATAGCCGGAAAGTAATGCATTCCAGATCTTATTTCCTTCTGTGTCTGTTTTTGCATTTCTGATATCGGAAATATAATCATGTAAATCATCTATATTGACGAAATCTGTAGAAATATAAACAGACTGCGGCCCTTCCAGATACCCTCCGCCTATATCTGCATGGGCGCCGGGAACAAAAATTTCTTTCCAGACTGATGAACAGGTTTCTGACTTCTGATCTCGCATCTTTTTTGAATCGTCAAAAAAACCGGTAAGTGGAAAAAGAACCTGCATTCGTTTATGGCACAGATATGAAGGGCATTTTCTATAAGGACAGGTAAGCTCAGATCATATTGATTAAAAGGTTTCGATTCCACCGTATCGAAAGCTCCTAAAAATTTAATCTTACAGTTTTTAAAAGGATAACAGGATAAAAGCTGATGGCAAAAAGTTCTCGCCAGCATTCCTCCTCTTCCGAATCCGTAAATATAAAAATGATATTCTTTATCTTCCTCTGTAAGTATATTCTGTACAAAATCATCTGCTTTCTGAAGCTTATCATCAGCAGAATATCCTGATCCATAAGGTGGGTTGGCACATGTTGCCATGGCAAAATTACTGTCTTCGCTTCCCGTTACGGTTCCTATTCCCTCGATGTATATTTTATTATTCCCTTTGAATAAACTGTAGAGTTTATAAATATTGGTAAAGGCTCCGAAATAACTTTCATTATTATTCAACGGCTTATCCGGGGAAAGAGCATTTACTCCATTATTTCCTGTACCATCAAAGAAAATCCCGACGGAAATCACTCTGTTATCATTCATGTTTTTGTTTTGTTATGTTACAGATCTGATCTGCATATTGTTTTCATCCAACATCTCCAAAAGAGACATTTCAAAATAACAGAAGAAAAATAATTTAATATAGAGTAAAAAGTACCAAATAAAAAATTCCGTATTTCTACGGAATCATATTATATTTTTTCAAGGGAATAGATATTGTGAACAATTGCATAAATAACGATTCCTACCGTATTTCTGGCACCGATCTTCTCAAGAATCCTCTGTCTGTGGCTTTCTACTGTTCTGGGACTGATGAAGAGCTTTTCTCCGATTTCATTGTTGGTAAATTCCTGACAGATCAGTTTTACCACATCTTTTTCTCTTTCAGACAATTCATCTTTTGTTTCAAAGAGGGAATTTTTCTTGGCCGTACTGTTCATATAGCTGAACAGCATCTGATGATCTTCAGCGGTAAAGTATACTCCGTTTTTATCCACCATCGTGATGGCATCGATAAATGTTTTTTTATTGGAGTTTTTAGGAAGGAATGCTGAAACACCCAGCTTAACCATATACCCCAGAATGGAAGTTTTGTAATGAGAAGACAGGATGATAATTTTAAGTTCGGGATATTTTTCTTTGAGAATCTCCACCAGTTCAAAACCATTCATAGGCTTCATCTGAACATCCACAAGCGCAATATCAGGAAATTCTTTTTCTGAAAGCCGGCCTAAATTTTCTATAAAATCAGGCCCGTTATCTGCGGTAAGGCAGACGGATATATTCTTTTCATTAGACAGCAGCATTTTCACCCCTTCAAGGATCAGCTGTTCATCATCGATCAGGGCTATTTTGATTTGGGAACTCATGATATTTTGGAATTTTAATAATTAGACGACTTCCTGTATGTAAAAAAGTTTTTTTCCATTTATGGGTAGCATTCATTGATTTGATCCGGGATTCAATATTTTTGATCCCCATTCCTTTTTTCACCTGCTCATAATCGAACCCTTGTCCGTTATCTGAAATAACAACCGCCAAATTTTCAGGATAATCTTTAAGGTAGATCCAAAGATCCGTTGCTGTTGAATGCCTGATGACATTGGTTGTAAACTCCTGAATAATCCTGTACAGCTGTACTTCCACAAAGAGATCTTTCTTTTGATATCCGGGCATTACCTGCAGGAAATATTGATTTTGTGGGCAAGATTGGTAATCAGTTCCTCTACATACAGCACCAGCCCTACGGACTCCAGATTTACTGGATACAATGAATGGGAAATACTTCTGGCAGCATCAATCAGGGAAGACATCTGATTGTAAATATTATTTTTGATCAGCTCATCTCCTGTGTATCGAGATTATTAAGCCAAAGAGATAAAATATTGAGGCGGTTTCCGATGTCATCATGGATCATGACCGCTATTTTTTTCCGCTCTTCTTCCTGAGCTTTAATGTTTTCCAGTACCAACTTTTTCTGATGAAGAACTTCCGCTTCATGCTGAACATTCTTTTCTTTGATAATTCTGGTTATAAAAGCTCTGTACGCAAGCAAAATAAAGGATACTATAATTGCTATGGTAACAATTATAAGGATCAGCAGGTTGATATTTAATGTTACTTCTTTAATCTGATAAAGGTATATAAAAATGAACAGTATAAAATGCCTGAAAGAATATTATTGGCGCTGAAAAGCGTGTAATAATCGTTTTCTGACAGATTGGCAATCTGATGCTGAATGATAAAAATAAATACTGAAACGGAATAATAGAAAAGATGCAGGCATCTACCAAAAGAAACCGGCCCTGAACAGAAGCATTCTTTATTTCACGGATCAGCACATATCCGGAAAGGCAGATGATAATGATATTGGAGATCACTTTTACAACATCAGCATTAGGCGGCCAGTTGAAACCATATTTCAGGATCATAAATCCGGCTGCAGCTACCGCTACCAATCCCCGGATATAAGCGGGCCAGTCTAATTTTCTGATGAATAAACCGGTCAGCAGGAAAAATTCTCCGGCAATATAAACCGGATAAAGAAATGAAGTATCATTGAGCCTGAAAATATAAGGCAACACAAAGTTGATCAGTTCAATAGAAAAAGAAAAGCAATACAATGAAAATACTGCTTTTCTTTATGATCTAACAGGCGGTATTTAGCTGCTCCCAGCACTATAACAGATAGAAGCAGTCCGTAGTTCAGGAATAAAATTGCTTTATAGAGATCAGCCATTCCTTAATGTATCATTTTAAAATTCGTTTCCTACCCCATCATCAGGAAGACGGCAGATAGGCGGACATGGTTTTGCCCAGTCATAAGTATTTGAAATTGTCTGAGCACCTCCTGTATTCTCAAGATTTTCATGGAAAGAGATAAAGATCAGCGTGGCAAGCATCTTTCCATAGATGTCATTATATTTTAATCCGAAAGAGCATACAATATCCGTTAATCCTTCATCTGAAAGGCAAAGATCTGCGGTAGGAACATAGAATTTTCTAAAAATTCCGGATCCTTTTTCAATTCCGCATTCTCTGTAAAACCAATCCATTCCTTCAAGCCTCCATTTATCAATGGCTTCCAATGCTTTGTCCTGCTCAAGAATAGGTTTGTCCGATACAGGGAAAGCCATATCTGCATCCCTTCCCATCGGCTCAAGGTTTTTGGAAAGAACAGCATTTTTAACAATAGTGTATTCTTTGATTTCCTGAAGCATCACATCTCTGGTAAGCTCAGAAAGGAAAGCAATCGGGTATTCTCCGGCTTCAATTCTTTTTCCAGAATCATCCATCGGATAGAGAATCAGAATAAGCTGATCTTTGTATACTCCTACTCCGGCACAGAATTCAGGAGATTTACCTCCGATGTTTCTCATCCATTCAAGGCTGTCTTTAGAAAGATTAAAAACGTAATTGGTAACAACTCTTTTTTTTATTTCAGAAAAAGAAGATCGGCACTCTGTCCAATTTTGCATTGCGGATCTGCATTCTTCGGAAGAAAGCATTGAATTTTGAATATCTACTATTATCATATAAGCATGGTTTTTAGTCGTATAAAAATATATAAACTAAACATGCTGTGCAAGTATGATTTTAATTAATAATTTCTCACTGTAATATGATAACAGCTCTGTTGCTTCTCTTTTATGTAATAAATTCGCCCGGCATTTGCATAATACTTTAAAACTTTCTCCAGCGCTATTTCCATTTTCGGATTGTACTTAAGAACGTTATTGAACCTGATGTATGAGATATCAAAAGAATTTCCGTAGTTGTGGGAACTGATCCCCAGTGAAGCGTTAGAATTCACTCTTCTCAGCCTGCACTGGTCTTCAAGAGTTCTTGTAATGGATGAAACGGTAAATGTTCCTCCTTTGGTATCTTTGCTGAATTTAGCTGCCATTTTCTCCAGGGTTGTCTTTCCTTTTGAAACCATATATGCCCTGCTGTAATCAAGCCGCTGTACCTGATAACCTTTTCCTGATTTTTTTATTTTATGAAACTTCCCTTTGCTGATGTATTTCTGTACTGTTTTGGAATCTTTCAGAAGCTGTATTCCGAAACCTTTTGAGGCATCAAGATGGGATTTGTAAAGCGGTGTTGGCTCCACTTTCAAAACAGTAGTGAGATCATAGCACGGAAAAGCTTTTTTTGCCGCCTGTGAATAATGTAAACTATAAATAAAAGGTACGAAGACCGCACAAAGAAACTTTCTCATTAACCATCCTTATTAAATTCCCAATGAAAGATAAACCATTTATTCTAATTTAAAAACAGCTCATAATCTCATCTGATTACAACCCAAACAAACATTAAACCAAATTGTTGAATTTATAATTTTTGTTCTCTCATTTTTGAAATATTTTTTCAGTTTTAACTTTTTACTTTAAGATATAAACTTTACATTTGAGTTACATTTTAAAAATAAACAATATGATAAAAAAACTTTTTGCTGAATTTTTCGGCACATTTTGGCTTGTTTTCGGAGGTTGCGGAAGTGCTGTTTTTGCAGCCGGTGTTCCAGATATCGGCATCGGACTTTTAGGAGTTGCTTTGGCTTTTGGTCTTACTGTTCTTACCATGGCGTATGCGGTAGGACATATTTCCGGGGACATTTCAATCCGGCAGTTTCTTTCGGACTTTTAGCCGGAGGAAGGTTTTCTGCAAAAGATCTTATCCCTTACATTGTAGCACAATGTCTTGGGGCTATTGTGGCAGCAGGATGTCTTTACACGATCCTAAACGGTGCCGGAGCCGTAGACTTCTCCCAACCGGGGCTTTTGCCACTAACTTCTATGGCGAAGCAGTTTATAACGGAAAAGCATTCAGTATGGGAGCAGCATTCCTGGCTGAGTTTTTATTAACAGCATTTTTCCTTATTGTGATTATGGGAGCAACAGACAGATGGGCTAATGGTAAGTTTGCCGGAATTGCTATCGGTCTTGCCCTTACCCTGATTCACCTCATCTCTATTCCTATCACCAATACTTCCGTAAACCCTGCAAGATCTCTTTCTCAGGCTGTTTTCACAGGCGGGCTTGCCATGTCACAGCTTTGGCTGTTTTGGGTAGCTCAATCCTGGGAGGAATTGTAGGAGGACTTATTTATAAGTTTTTACTTCAGAGAGATGCTGATGAAATCGTAGATTAATTTTAAAAATCATCTATACACAAAATCCTGTCAGCTGACAGGATTTTTTTTTATTTAAGGATTTTTTTAAAACGCAGAGTTTAAATAAAATAACGTCTCATTTTAGCTAAGCAAAGAAAGGCGATTTTGCCGCTGACGAAGCCTTATGAATATATTGTTTAGAAAAATTAATGAAACTAATTTTACTTTAATTTCTTGATATCAAAAGGATTTTTGAAAATAAGCTCTTCATGTTTTCCTTTGATTTCCATTTTACGCTGAAGCAGGTTGAGTGCCATTTTCCTGATAAAAGATCTTTATCATTCAGTTTCCAGTAGGAATCTTCGTGAAGTTTTTTCGGCGGGCGGATCAGATAAAATTCGGTTTCCCAGGTATCCGCATTATGATAGAATTCAATAATTCCGCAATGGTCAGGAATGAGTACTGCGTCTACCATCCCCATTGGCAAAAGGAAGCTAAATGCATTGCAAACATAATCTCCACAGGAAATTTTATCATGCTTCAGAAACTTTTCACCGGTATCTTTATTGAGGTATGATTTTTTGAAATCGTTTTTAAAATCACTTTTCGAAAGTTTGATCTCAATTTCGTGGCTTGATCCATCCGAATCAACAATAAGGATATCCGCCTCCCAGTCTGCCTGGAAATAATTGGTCAAAACGAGCTCTTTTTCAAAATCGCAATGGGTATGAATATATGCGTGGACAAGTTCTTCTATCTTGATCATGAGTTGAATATATTAATAATGAAGGCAAAAGATAAAGAGATAAGTGACTTCAAATTCCTCAACACCCTGGTTCTTAGCTCACCAAAAGGCTACAGCCACGGATATCTGAATGATCTATTCGTCCTAATACCTGAAATTTGTCGCCCAGTATTTTACCCAGATCCTGAGTGGCAATAAAAGAGCAGGAATGGGTATTGGCAAGATCAATAATATTAATAGCTCCGGTTCGCCCCTCTTTTCATAGGCTAACGGATCTTCTGCATTCCGGACCATGATTCTCATCCAGTTCGGGCATTCATATTCATTGTTTCCAAGCGAATAAGCCTGTGATAGCAACTCTGTCATAGAATATTCCGAATAGATCTTATCTGTCTGAAAGCCGTCCTGCAAAATTTTCAGCAGCTCATCTTTCGTCATTTCTTCTTTACGGCCTTTCATTCCTCCGGTTTCAATTACTACTAAATTTTCAAGGGAATTCAGAGGTTCTCCGCCTCGTTCAGAATGACAATAGTCCAGGAAATCCAGCAGGGCAAAAGAAACCCCAAAAAGAATAACTTTCCTGTCTTTTAACTGGTTTAAGAGACCAAACAGGTCTGCGTGATTATAAAGGAAATAGCCGTTTTCCGGTTTATCTGATTTCTTCATCAGGTAATCTACCATATGGATCAGAGAAGAATTCTGTCTTTCAAGGTAACTGGGCAGAAGTCCGAGGAAAACAAAGTCTTCCGGCTTTCCTATGAATTGTTCAAAACTTTTATAAATGCTATCTTCATACAGTTCCGGATCAGCAATAAAATGTTTCGAAAGATTCATCTGCGTTGTTCCTGAACTTTGAAAGAACAGGTCTGCGGTTACATTTTTGTCCAGGATCTGATGATTTTTAAACATTTCTATGGGCAAAAAGGTATTTTATCTAACCGGCTGACCTCATCCGGATTTACTTTCAGAAAGTCAACAAACTTCCTGTATATCTCAACATTTTCATACTGATAACGAAATGTTGCCAATGCTGCATTCAGGAAGTCTTCCTCTGTCTGTATGTTGAATATATTTTTAAGTTTCATATCTTTTTTAATCCTTCTACCCGCTGATTATAAAGCTATTATAAGGATGAAACAATTTTATTTAATAATTTTTTAATACTAAGATCCTACTTTGGTAAACTTCTTGCAAGTTCTACTATGGAATATGGATTAAAAACAAGAATGGATTTCGGTCCATTATAAAGATTACCTTTCTCAGGGTAGTCTTTTTTGTTTTATTTTTCAAAAGTTTTCAGCTCAAAATCTTTTTCAAAAACGCCGTAGGTAAAATAAGAAATCCAGTCTCCCAGATTAATGTATTTTGCCTTTTGTTCCAGATCCAGCACCATAGGAAGGTGCCTGTGTCCATAGATAAAATAGTCGATTTTCTGGGTTTTCAGCTTTTCTTTGGAGTAGATGATCAGGAACTCTTTATCTTCTCCCAGAAAGGCTTTATCCTCTTCTCCCGAGATCATTTTATTTTTCTGGGAAAGATATAATGCTATTTTCATTGCAATGTCCGGATGCAGCCATTTGAAAAACCATTGTGCCACCGGATTGGTGAAGAGCTTTTCATCCGCTTATAGCCTTTGTCGCCAGGTCCCAGGCCGTCTCCGTGTGCCAGCAGAAACTGTTTCCCGCCCATTTCAAAGTATTGTTTCTGATAAAAAACCGTGCATCCGATTTCGTCTTCCAGATAATCTTTCATCCAGAGATCATGGTTACCTACAAAGAAGTAAATATGAACGCCTCTGTCTTTCAGCTCTGCAATTTTTCCGAGAACACGTACGTAGCCTTTAGGCACAACATGTTTCCATTCATGCCAGAAATCAAAGAGATCACCCATTAAAAACAAAACCTGGGCATCTTCCTTAATCTCATCCATCCAACGTATAAATTTCTCCTCACGTACTTTGCTTTCTCCCGGAGTGGGAGCACCAAAATGCTGATCAGAAGCGAAATATACTTTTTTTCCGGGTTCTAAATTGATTGTTGTTTTTAACACCGTCTGAGTTTTGTTGGATCATTATTAATTGTCTTCTGCAAACCATTCTCCATAAGAATTTTCAGTCTCATGAAGTTTAAGGTAAGCCAAAGAAATTCCTTCCGGAAGTCTTGATTTTATTTTGGAAGCAATAGCATACAGCATGTTTTCGCATGTGGGCTGAAAGCTGCAGTAGATTACTTTATGCCCCTTCTGTTCAAGGTCGTCCCCAATTCTTTGTGTGGAGACAGCGCATTAACGAGCACAGCATGATCCCATACGTCTACGATTTCAGATTTTACGATACTTTTAATATCTCCGAAATCAACCACCATTCCATTTTTAGGATTTTCAATATCATTAATCGGTTTTCCCTTCACTGTTACAAACAGCTTATAGGAATGCCCATGCATATTTTTACATTTCCCGTCATAGTTGTAAAGCACGTGAGCGGTTTCGAATGTAAAAATTTTTGTAATACGTATCATACTCAATGAATAAGTTTAAAAAAATTACTGTTTTTCAGATTTCTCCCCATAAAAAACTGCAGAGAAGTAATCTCAGGAATCAGCTCTATGAAAAACTGTAAAATCAATGTTCAAAGTTAAGATAAAAGAGCAAGAAATAAAATGCTCCCAAAAGTTAGATTACTTTTTGGGAGCATTTTATGATTTTATTTTGCTTTATTAAGTTGAGATCAACAGGATTAATTACTGATTGTAAATGTTAAATTTTTATCACGGTCTTCCTTGGCATTTAAAGCATTATAAGGTACGGAAAGCCATCCGGTTTTGTTCATTACAAATTTAAATTCATAGGTTTTCCTTTTTCAAACTGTGATTGGGGAATTGTAATTTCAAAAGTATTATCCTTTTTCAGACTCATCTGATATGCTTTATCTTCAGGATTCCAGTTATTGAACGAACCTGCAACGGATATATTTTTAATATAATCTACTCTTTTGTTTGCTAAAAACCGATAAGAAAAAATGACGTTACCTTTTTCGATCCGGTATCCATACGTTTTCTTTTGAAGGTCCGGATGAATAAGAGGTTCGGATTTTGTATATTCTTCAGCAAGCATATAAGGATCCAGTAAACGCTTATCTATAATACCTGCAATCTGATTGATCATCGGAAAATAAACAGGAAATTCTTTATATCCGTTGTACATCAGCATAACAGCCATATTCTCTTCCGGGAAAATTTTATAGGCACTTACATTTCCACCGGAAAAGGAATAGCCTTTTATATTATTAAAGGTTGACATATCCCAGCCATGCGTGAAGGATGCACTTTTCTTCGTATATTCAAACGGTTTCCACATCAACTCCTGCGTGGCGGGCTTCAGAAAATCATTTTTACTGAGATGAATACTCCATTGTAAAAAAGCAGGTAATGTAATCGCCAGGCCATTCGCCGGATGAGCTCTTCTACCTTCCACAAATGTGGATTTATCATACTTATGGGTATCTTTGTTGTAGATATATTTTACGATCCGGTTAGGAATTTCTTCCTTAGAATCAGACGAAAAAACTACCTGACCTTTAGCATCTGAAAACTGATTTTTCAGGATATAATCTTCAAATTTTTCTCCTGTTATTTTTTCAATCAGCATGGCAATCAGCATATAATTTGTCTGGTTGTATCGATATTCGCTTCCTGTTTCAAAATCCATTTTTTCTTTTGACAGCCTGTTGATCACTTCAGCATTGGTGGCATTCAACGGAATATCTTCATAACGAATCCAGTCCGGAATTCCTGAAGAATGGCTTACAAGATGTTTTACCTGAACGTTCTGCCAGGCATCCGGTAAGTGGTCCAGATATTTTGAAATGTTGTCATCCAAAGATATTTTCCCCTGTTCAATAAGCTGAAAAAGGCCTATGTTTGACATCAGCTTTGTATTGGAATACACTCTGAACATGGATTGAGGATTGACTTTTTATCGCTTTCCAGAGTCTCCATCCCATAATATTTCTGGAAAGTTATTTTATTGTCTTTTACGATTCCTACGGCCATTCCGGGAATTTCGTTGATCTGGATCACCCTTTTTATATAAGCATCAATTGCTTTTGTCTGCTCTGCAGTCTGGCTGTATCCCAGAAAAGATAAGCCTGAAAATGCTATGACTAAAACGGATCGTATCATTGCCTGATTTTTATGGTTCTTTACTAAAGACAGCTACATATGCCAGATTATTACATCTTTCTTTGAAAAACTGATTTTATCTTTTACTTATAAAGTTTTGGCTCCATGATTCCTCTTTTCTGAAATATCTTTTTATTCATTTCAAAATGCATGGTGGTCATCTGATTGTAATATTCTTTAAAAGAGGGTAAACCGTATTCTACCCGTAACTTATCCACATTCATACTGTCTGTCAATCCATTTTTAGGCACTGCCTGTTCCGCTTTATTATAAGTTACCTGAGTCCCGAATCTTTGCTTTTGACCTGAATTGATAGCAACCCTGTCTTCAAGCATCGCATATTCATTTTTATGGGCATTCTTCTTACCGACTTCTTTTTCATGGCTTTAAGCATCGTTCTCTGAAATCCGACATCATCATCGGCATGCTGAATGGATATCCAGAATTTAGTAGCATTAGCTTCCCCAACCTGTTTAAAGCCAAGATAACCGTACTGCGCATACAGTCTTTTAATTCTGCTTTGGTTGTCTTTTCCTACACTGTCCCTTTTGGTTTCAAATACTTTCCATGCGTTTTTTTCACCGTATTTCTCCATCATTTCTTTGGGTGGCAGGCTTGCATATTCCTGATCAATGTTTCTGATGTAGCTCAATTCAGAAATGATCTTTTCACGTTCAGAATCTGAGATCGGTTTGTATGAACTGCAGCTTACAACCGTAAGTATTATTCCTGATAAGAGTATTTTTTCATAAAATTTCATTTATATTAAGCAATCATTACATGGCAAAGCATGATAAGGATTAAGTGGCGGACAAATTTGTCGCAGTATTGGTATTTTTGATAAAGATCATTCCGTCGAAACACTCATGAATTCCATGAATTTCATATTCCCATTTTCGTCAGGGCCTTTCGATGGTGTTCCCAGGTTTTTTTATAGCTGGGTCCTTATTATTATTTCAAGGTTACTTCAAACTTTCGGTTCACATTATATTTTCTGTCTTTGATGATAATTTCATAATTTCCTTTATCCAGGATCAGAAAGCGACTGTCTTTAGGCTCATTAAGTTCTATAATATCGGCAGGAATACCGTTCTGTTCAAATTCTCCTTTTCTGTATGCCATTACAAGGACAGGATATTCTGTTATTTCTGAAGCCGGAACTTTATAAAACTTTCTGTTCTCAGTAAGCATCCAGCCGGGTCTTCCTTTCTTATATTTTGTATTGGGATGAATGATCTTTATATCGGTAAACATCTTTTGGTCTTCCCCGTTATATACCGTTTGATCTTTATTTTTTAAAATAACAGGAACCGTATTATTCACCAGGCGTAGCAATGGCTCATTATATTTTGGAAGGCTTTTCTCTGAAAACTGAGTCTGGTCTATCGTAAGAGGATTTAAACCGGTAAGTTCCATAAGTCTTCCGGTCATCGTTTTCTCCCAGGATGTATGTACGCCTTTATAGGCATGCTGATAGCCGCAATAAATCAGGTATTTTCCTTCTTTATTCTGCTGCATAAAGTTATAGATATTTTTTGCCTCGCCTATTTCTCTTTCTTTTCCGTTTCCTTCAGCATCATAAGGAAAAAGTTTAAATCCAATCTTCAGGGCATGGTAAAGGAAATTTCCAAACTCAGGTTCCTGAGAATATATCCCGCTTTTAAGGTTGGCAAATTTTGTGGTATTTAAAGAATCGTTGGCCAGGGTCTCCACTCCAAGATATCTGTATCCTCTGTCATACAATCCCTGAAGCAGAGAAGATGCAAATGTTCTGTGGCTCGCATTATGGTGCGCTTCATTGATGATGATGATTTTTTCCTGAGATGCCCGGTTCAGAATGTAATCTTTTGCATTGACAGGGATTAATTTTGTGAGCTTCAGGCTATCTGCTGTACTGAGCCTTTGAGCTCTGCCAAAAACCATATCCCAACTTTCCAGAGCAGGCTTATATTTCCCGCTTATTGAATAGTAAGTGGCTCCCATCTGACCCCTCCAGGATGCTGATTGGGCAGAATCTTCCTGTATCTTTTTAATATCATCTGAAAACCGGTAAAAATCAGTCTGACCATAGCTCAAAATACTGAGGAATAATAATGCTATCAAATAATAGAATTTCATGGAATGTAGTTTTTAATGGACTAAAATAAAAAAATCAATTGAATGTCTGCCTATTGATTCCTGTTTTACAGCATTCAGGCCAGTTTTTCCAGCCAGTTGCCTTCCAGGCGTTTGAGTTTTTGGTTTCCGGATCAAATAAAATCCAAAGGGTACTGGAATCTACTACCAGCTCATCATTGCAGTAAAACTCAACTTTTCTGGGCTGTTTAGCTCCTTCAGGAGGCATAGGATAGGTTCTCACGGTAATGATATCATTCAGATAAACCTGTTTTTTGTATTGTATATGATGATCCAGAAGCATCCAGGCATCATCTGCATATGCTGTTTTATGCTTTAAAAGTTCCCAGTGTTCTGCTGCTGCTTCCTCTACCCAATGTACGTACTGCACATTGTTGACATGATTATTTCCATCAATATGTTCTTCAGTTACCCTGATCTGTTTTTCATACATTAAATTCATTTCTCTGAAAGTTTAATCAAATGTATCATTTAAAAAATAAAACGTACTGCGTTATTTCCAAAATAGCAGATAAAAAAACGGAATCAGGTTTTTTCTGATTCCGTTTATATTTGATATGAAATGATTACTTTTTGGAAGGTGCAGCAGAAGCTCCTAATTTGGTTTTCACCTGAGCTGTGATATCTTCACTTCCATCGGAAAACACAAGGTTATTTCCCTCCTGTGCCGAAGTATCAAAAACATAGCTTAAACTTCTTTCTTTTTAGCTACAGCAGCAATAGCCGCCTTTACTTTCTGCTGTAATGGTGTATACAGCTCTGTCTGTTTAGCACCAATATCTTTTGCAGCCTGCGCTCTTGTATCTTCAATTTTCTTACCAAGAGTCTGCAGTTCTGTCTGTGCTGCCATAAGCTCCTTAGTTACGGCTTCTTTATTAGCCTGGCTCAGTGTTTTTTCTTTATCCTGTGCTGCTTTCAGTTTTGTCTGGTATTCAGTGATCAGTTTTCAACTTCGGTCTGCTTGGCTTTCGTCAGGTTATCAATAGTTGTAGTGGCTGTTTTTACTTCAGATAAACTAGCAAATACATCATCCGAGTTTACATTTCCAATTTTTTGTTGAGCATGAGCTGCATGAGCCGTTAGTGTTAATCCGGCTGTAATAAAAATACTTTAATTAAATTCATTTTTAATATGGTTTTCAAAAACGCTTGTTTTTTTTTGTTTTCAAATATAATACAAATTTCCATTCCTATTTAAAGTTGTCTGAATATCATCCGGTCTTATCACAATAAAACAAACCTTTCCCAAAAGCTGAGAAAGGTTTAACATCAAAAATATGGAAAAAATGACTAATGGAACTGTGCTGTTTCTGTAGAATCTTTCATGGCTACCGTTGCTGAAGAGCCATTGGTGACAATATTCTGCACTTCATCAAAATATCCTGTTCCCACAAAAGACTGGTGCTTCACTGCTCTGAATCCTCTCTGCTGTAATGCAAATTCACGCTCCTGGAGTTCAGAATATCCTGCCATTCCTTTTTCTTTATACGCTAAAGCCAGTTCAAACATTGCTGTATTCAGTGCATGGAATCCTGCCAAGGTGATAAACTGGAACTTATACCCCATTTTAGCAAGCTCTTCACGGAATGTGGACATCTCTTCAACGCTTAATCTCGCCGCCCAGTTGAAAGACGGAGAACAGTTATAAGCCAGCATCTTTCCGGGGAATTTAGCATGAATACCTTCTGCAAATCTTCTTGCCTGTTCCAGATCCGGATTTGAGGTTTCCATCCAGATAAGGTCTGCATACGGTGCATAAGACAATCCTCTGTCTATTCCTTGTTCCACACCGTTTTTTACAACATAAAAACCTTCGGAAGTTCTTTCACCGGTTACGAATTTTTTATCTCTGTCATCGATATCTGAAGTCAGCAGATCCGCTGCATCAGCATCTGTTCTTGCAATAATAACACTTGGCACTCCCAGTACATCTGCTGCCAGACGGGCTGCAATCAGTTTATTGACCGCTTCCTGGGTAGGCACCAATACTTTCCCTCCTAAATGTCCGCATTTTTTAGCAGAAGAAAGCTGGTCTTCAAAGTGTACGGCAGCAGCTCCTGCCTCTATCATCTGTTTCATCAGCTCGAAAGCATTCAGGTTTCCGCCAAAGCCAGCTTCAGCATCAGCAATGATGGGTACAAGATATTCTTTGTCTCCGGTTCCGCTTACTGACTGTACCTGATCTGCTCTCAATAAAGCATTGTTGATTTTTTTACCACAGAGGGCACTGAATTGGCAGGATATAAAGACTGGTCAGGATACATTTCTCCGGACAGATTAGCATCAGCCGCCACCTGCCAGCCTGAAAGATAAATTGCTTCCAATCCTGCATCTACTTCCTGTACAGCCTGGTTCCCTGTAAGCGCCCCAAGACCTGCCACATAATCCTGGTTATTCAGTTTATTCCAGAATTTCTTAGACATTTCTGTGGCAATGGTATAATCAATTGTATAAGAGCCACGAAGCTTTAATACTTCTTCTGCCGTATAAGGTCTTTTCACACCGTTCCAGCGAGGATTTGTAAGCCAATCCTGCTCTATAGCCTGGATTTGTTCTTGTCTTGTTTTCATAATATTTGGATTTTGTTAGATTAAAGATTGAGGAATTAATATATTGAATGTGGTGTTTCGTAATTATCACCACAACTCAAGTGTGATCTCTTTTAAACTAGATAAAAGGATACGCCTTCAATGTCAGGAACTCTTCAAAGTTTTCCGAGAAGATCAGTTCATTGAAAAGCTCTTTGGTCAGGTTGAATTTTCCGTTTTTAAAGCGTTGTTCACCCACGTATTTTTCAATATTGTCCATTTCTTCGGTTTCCCATTGAAGAATCATATTTCTTGTCAGTGTTCTGTCGTCACTCAGAATGGCTTCATTTTTCAGCCATTGCCAGATCTGTGTTCTTGAGATTTCGGCTGTAGCGGCATCTTCCATCAGATTATAAATGGCCGCAGCCCCTACTCCCATCAGCCAGCTTTCAATATAAAGGATTCCCACATTGATATTTTTCCGGATTCCTTTTTCTGTGATCTCACCTTTAGGGATTTCCAGCAACTCGTTTTCTGTAATGTGGTATTCCACCTTCCTGTCAATTTGGTTTTCGGAGGGCATATACTGATCGAAAATTTCTTTTGCTACTGAAACCAATGCCGGGTGGGCAACCCATGTCCCGTCATGACCGTTTTTCACTTCTCTTTCTTTATCGGTTCTCACTTTTTCAAAAGCAATACGATTGGCTTCATCATCATCTTTTACCGGAATCTGGGCAGCCATACCACCAATAGCATGAACGTTCCTCTTATGACATATTTCAATAACCCTTTTTGAATAAGCACTCATAAACGGAGAAGTCATAGTCACCTGATCTCTGTCCGGAACAATAAAATCCGGCAGGTTTCTGAATTTTTGATATAGGAAAAAATATAATCCCATCTTCCGCAGTTCAGTCCTGCGCTATGTTCTTTTAATTCAAATAAAATTTCATCAATCTGAAATGAAGCGGTAATCGTTTCTATTAAAACTGTTGCTTTAATGGTTCCCTCAGGAATTCCCAGGTAATTCTGAGCAAAAACAAACACTTCATTCCACCAGCGGGCTTCTTTGTAATGTTCTAATTTGGGAAGATAAAGATAGGGGCCACTTCCGTTTTCCAGAAGCTTATGAGCATTTCTGAAGAAATAAATCCCAAAATCAGTCAATGAACCGATGTTTCTTCTCCATTGATCCCGATATGTTTTTCAGGTAAATGAAGTCCCCGTGGGCGAACTAGCAGGACAGCCGTTTTTTCATTAAGGGTATAAGCCTTCCCTTTTTCGTTTACAAAGTCTATATTTCTGTTGATCGCATCTGAAAGATTAATTTGTCCGTGCATACAGTTGTCCCACGTAGGCGAGTTACTGTCTTCAAAATCTGCCATGAAAGTAAAAGCACCGGAATTCAGAGCATTAATGATCATTTTTCTGTCTACAGGTCCCGTAATCTCTACCCTTCTGTCTAATAAATCTTCAGGCAACGGAGCACACATCCAATCTGTATTTCTGATTTCTGCAGTCTCTTTCGGAAACTCAGGCAGAATTCCCTGATCAAATTTCTGTTGTGTTTTTTCCTTTCTTCTAAGAGCTCCAGCCTTTTTGATTAAAATTCTGATGAAGCGCTACAAGAAAATCGATCAAATCCGGAGTGAAAATTTCTTCAAACTGCTTCTGAGCCTTTATTTTTAATTGAGCCTTCGTTTCCATAACGTGTTGATTTTGTGATTTGACATTACAAACATAAATAAAAATTTTCACAAATAGCGAACGTTCGCTAAATTTATTTAAAAATTATTATGCGAATAATCGCATCTAAATATTTATATTTGAATCATGAATCCAGAAAGTGACTTTATCAAAACAGTTTTCGGACTGAAACTGAAGCAGCAGAGACAAAGGAAAAACTGGTCTTTGCAGGATCTTGCTGTAAAAACCGGATTATCAAAATCTTACCTCAACGAAATTGAGAACGGAAAAAATATCCGAAACACGACAAGATCATTCAGCTTTCGGAGGCACTAAACTGTACGTTTGACGATCTGGTTTCTACAAAGCTTGACAAAAGCCTGGCGCCTTTCAATGAAATTCTGCAGTCGGATTTTTTCAAAGAGGTTCCGCTGGAACTTTTCGGGATCAACAAAAATAATCTGATCAGCATCATCAGTGACGCTCCCAAAAAGGTAACCGCTTTTATCAATGCTCTGATTGAGATCTCTCAGAATTATAATCTGGGAAAGGAAAGGTTTTATTTCGCTGTTCTGCGTTCATTCCAGGAATTGTATGATAATTATTTTCCGGAAATTGAAGAAAAAGTAAGTCAGTTTATTCAGGAAAACCAGCTTCATATAGAGAGAAACCTGAAGTCTGATGTTCTGGAAAAGATCCTTACGGAAAAGTTCGGTTACACAATTCAGTCTGAGGATTTCGAAACATATGGAACCCTGGACAATCTCCGCTCACTGTTCATTCCGGAAAATAAATTACTGCTTCTGAACAGAAAGCTTGAAAAGGATCAGAAGACATTCATTTTAGCAAAAGAAATAGGTTTTAAGGTTTTAGATTTAAAGATCCGTCCCAATACCTATTCATGGCTTGATTTCGGAAGTTTTGAAGAAATTCTTAATAATTTTTATGCTTCATATTTTGCGGGAGCTTTATTAATTTCGAAAGAACCTGTCATTGAGAAAACTTCAGCATTTTTCCGACAAAACAGTTGGGAACCTAAAGACTTTGAAGATCTTATCAACAGCTTTACCCATTCGCCGGAAACCTTTTATTACCGTTTAACCAATGTTCTCTATGCCGAAATGGGAATCAAGGATCTGTTTTATCTATGTCTGGTAAAAAAGAAAGATTCGGATAAGATACAGATTTTAAAAGAGCTTCACCTGAACCATCAGCAGGCTCCTCATGCCAATGCTATGAATGAGCATTACTGCAGAAGATGGATCGCCGTGAAAAACCTTCATCATTTAAAAGAAAATGAAACCCTGACCGATGCACAGATCTCTCATTATAAAGATCAGGGAATAAGCTATCTGGTGATATCCACCTCTCAGAAGAATCCTTTTTCTGATGGAAGCAACAGAAGTTATTGCCTGGGCATTCTACTGAATCCGCAAACCATAAAGAAAATCAGTTTCATCAAATCGTCTTCTTTAAAGACCATCAATGTAGGCGTTACCTGTGAATCCTGCAGCATTGCAGACTGCGAGGTAAGAGAAGCGCCTCCAGTACGACTGGAAAAGGAACATTTCAATCTTAGTATGAAAAGTGCTATCGATAAGATAAGGAAGGATTTTGAGTGAGAGGGTTTTGTTGGGTTGAGAGTTTGAGGAGTAAGCGTGAGATGATAAAAATGCAGTTTTTAAGATTAAAGGTGATGTTTTTTAATTGATCAGCTGAAAACTATTTCATAACTTAGTAAAAAACACATCAATGATATTAGACCTGCTTTTCCCCAACCGCTGCATTGAATGCAACAGAATTATCGATCCTGACCTTCTGGTATGTGATCTCTGTTTCAGCCAGATTCATTTCACCCATTATGCCTATTCCGAACATAATCCGATTAAGGAAAGGTGCAGCTTGTTTTTTCCTGTTGAACATACTTTTGCTTTAATGCAGTTTGAAGAAGAGAGTCTGAGCCGGAAGATTATTCACGAACTGAAATACAGAAACAGAGAAATAACCGGGAAGATTTTGGCCGACTGGACCACTGAACGACTTGATTTTAAAAATGAAAAGCCCGATCTTATGGTAAGCATTCCGCTTCATCCTAAGAAGCTAAGGGAAAGAGGATACAATCAGCTTCATGTATTTACTGAGACCTTATCGGCATTTTATAAAATACCTTTTGATCATAAACTGCTCAGAAGAAATCATTACGCCAAAGCACAAGCTTTAAAAGATAAGAAACACAGACTGGAAACAGTCAACACATTTTCTGTGACCCAGCCAGTTACCGGGAAACATATCCTTCTGATTGACGATGTTTTCACCACAGGAAATACAATTTCTTCTGTTGCATGGGAAATTATGAACGCCGGAGATAATAAAGTGAGTGTACTGGTAATGGCAATGGATGTGTAAAATTAAGTTTTTGTTTAATTTGTGAACATCTGCAAAATTCTTTTTCATCCCTTTCTTTTCAATTCTTTTTACTAATTTTCAGGAAAACTAATCCATAATGCCCAATCTGATCTTGTTACACGGAGCTTTAGGCCACAACGATATTTTCACTCCTTATGTGGAAGAATTATCCCGTTATTTTAGTATTCACACCCCTTTATTTTCCGGACACGGGGATACTGAGCTTCCTGAAAGCGGTATTACAATTGAAAAATACACTCAGGAACTGGCTGTATACTGTGAAAAGCACAATCTGACTGATGTTTCTATTTTCGGACATAGTATGGGCGGATATGTTGCTCTTTGCTACGCAATGAAAGTTCCTGACAATGTAAAATCAGTCATTACCTTGGGTACAAAATTTGACTGGTCTGAAGAACAGGCAAGAAAAGAAGCTAAAATGCTAAATCCAGAGGTAATTACAGAAAAAGTTCCGCAATACGCTCAGCTTTTAGAATCTCAACACGGACCTCAATGGAAAGAACTTCTTCCGGCTATTGCTGAATTAATGATTGATCTGGGGAAAACCCTCCTTTGAAAAATAACCTGGGTACGATTACAGTTCCTGCCCAGATCATGGTAGGCGATAAAGATAATATGGTAAGCATTGAAGAGAGTTTACAGGTTTACAGAAGCCTTCCTGATGCAAAATTGGCCGTACTCCCGGATACCAAACATCCAATGGATAAAGTACGACCAAATTTATTATTGAATTTAATAAAAGATTTCTGGAATCTTTCTTAATTTATCGCTGAAGTTTTTCTCCGTAGCTTAAATCTCCGGCATCCCCAAACCAGGAGTGATATATCCTTTTGAAGTTAAATGTTCATCTATAGCTCCTACCCAAATATGAGCATCAGGATATGCATTCTGAATGGTTTCTACTCCTTGTCTTGAGGCAATAGCAGCCACAATGTGAAGTTGTGTGGGATTTCCGTTAGTAAGCAAATCCTTGATCGCTTCAATTAATGAAGCACCTGTTGCCAGCATAGGATCTGCTACGATTAAGGGTCTTCCTTCAATGTTGGGACAAGTAAGGTAATCCTGTTTGATGGAAAAATAATCGTTTGCATCATGTTTTCTGTAGGCTGCTACAAAACCACAGTCTGCTCTGTCCAGATAATTCAAAATCCCTTCAAACAAAGGCACTCCGGCTCTTAATATGGTAGTAATCACCGGCTGAACTGCAATTTCTCTGCTTTTTATGGTATCTAACGGAGTCTGGATTTCAACTTCTCTCTGCTCTAAACCTTTACTGATTTCGAAAGCTGCAATTTCTCCGATTCTTTCCATATTTCTACGGAATCTCATACGGTCATGCTGAATTTCAATGTTTCGAAGTTCGTTAATCCACTCATTGACAAGAGAAAAGTTTTGAGATAATATAGTAAGCATGAAGATTTTAATTTTTAATTAGGTAAATCGACGTTTGAATTCTGCAAAATTACAACTAAAAAACGAATCTGCAGTTGGAGGCCGAATAGAATAAAGTAGGTCTATAAAAAATCTGGCAAGGGTTTTCCTCACCAGATTTCTTTATAATCATTGTTTTTATTTTTGTCTGAAGTACACTTCGATCGGAACTCCGGTAAATCCGAATTCTTTTCTCAACTGGTTTTCAGTAAATCTCTTATACGGCTCCTTCACATACTGCGGAAGATTACAGAAGAATACAAACTGCGGCGACGGAGTAGGAAGCTGAACACAATATTTGATTTTGATATATTTTCCTTTAAGTGCCGGTGGCGGAGTTCTTTCGAAAATAGGAAGCATTACTTCGTTCAGTTTTGAAGTCTTGATTTTCTTTTTACGGTCTTCATACACCTCCATTGCCACTTCTACAGCTTTCAGAATTCTTTGCTTGGTCAAAGCAGAAACGAAAAGAATCGGAATATCCTGGAACTGGCCGATTTTATCTTTGATTGATTTTTCAAAATCACGCATTGTATTGGTCTGCTTATCTTCGATCAAATCCCATTTGTTGACAAGAATCACAATTCCTTTTCTGTTTTTCTGAGCCAATCCGAAAATATTCATATCCTGAGACTCCCATCCCTGCGTAGCATCTACCATGATGATGACCACATCAGAATATTCAATAGAACGGATAGAACGCATTACGGAATAGAATTCAAGGTCTTCATTTACTTTAGACTTTCTTCTCATTCCGGCTGTATCTACCAATACAAACTCATGACCGAATTTGTTGTATAGCGTCTGGATACTGTCTCTGGTAGTTCCTGCAATATCGGTTACAATATTTCTTTCAACGTCCAATAAAGCATTGGTCATTGTAGACTTTCCAACATTCGGGCGGCCTGCAATGGTGATCTTAGGCAATCCTTCGAAAGGATCTTTATATTCTGTAGTAGGAAAATCATTAACGATATCATCCAACAGATCTCCTGTTCCGGAACCTGTAGCTGAAGAAAGTGTATAATACTTATCGATACCTAACTGATAGAATTCTGTTGCCGGAAGTTCTTCTTTGGCAGAATCTACTTTATTGATAACAATATAGATCGGTTTATTGGATCTTCTCAGAAGTCTGTAAATTTCGTGATCCGTATCGGTAAGTCCTTCCTCCACATTCATCATAAATATAATGGAAGTTGCTTCATCTACGGCTAGTTGTACCTGCTTACGGATTTCTTCTTCAAAGATATCATCTGTACCTACATCATACCCACCGGTATCAATAACGGTAAAGTCTACCCCATTCCAGTCAGATTTTCCGTAGTGACGGTCTCTAGTAACACCGGCTGTAGAATCTACAATAGCCTCTCTTCTTTCTAATAAACGGTTAAAAAGCGTGGATTTTCCTACGTTGGGACGTCCAACGATTGCGACAATATTTGACATAAAAATGTTTAATAATCCTTTGCTGTGCTCAGGATATGTTATTAATGGGTTACTCCAACTTTTGGAGCCCAATTTTTTTGCAAAGATAAGATTTTATAATTTAATAGTTAAGTAAGGAAACTGAAGAGGGGGCCGGAAACTGCTATTCTGCCGGTAACTTATCTCAATATTTTCATTTAAATGGCTCAAATAATCCCTGATCAGGCTATTTTAATGTAAAAGCAAATATTTTTTAAAAAATTTATCCTAAAAATAATTATTTGGCTATCAATAAGTAAAGCTACCAAACTACTTATTATGTTAATGAATCTTTAATTTAGATTTTTATATTTAAAATAATTTATATAATTTCGCAGCATCAAAACAGACCCATGGTGTAGCGGTAACACTACTGATTTTGGTTCAGTCATCTGGGGTTCGAATCCCTGTGGGTCTACTTACACTAACAGCTAATTATTTGATTTGTAAATAATTAGCTGTTTTTTTATAATTCTATTTCTAGAAACTATAGTTATACCCTACCGTACAAGTCATCTCATGTAAGCTTGGGTTTTCAATAGCCTGATCAGTTTTTCTAAACATCTGAATAAAATTAAGATCAAAACTATGTCTCTTCCATGGAATATAATTCGCTCCCAGCCTGAAATTAGTCACATTTATATTTGCGGAAGAACTACCGAATGGTTATATGATGCTCCCACACTGGTTTTCAGCTTATCTTCTTTAAGGAAGGCTTTAGTCACCGTTATTGCCGGTCCCCAAATACTTGATCTCTGAGAAGCAGCATATGTATGGGTGTAATTAAATGAAGTTGCAATATTCATCTTCTTTTCAGGAAATCCTAAGCTATAATTTACATTAGCATTGTGAAATCTGGATAAGCCACCTCTTCTTACGATTCCATTTTCTCTGTTTACCATATCATTCAGGGAATAGTTCAGATTAATATTCTGTACCTTATCTTTGGTACTGGAAATAACATAATTCACGTTGATATTGGTATTCTGTGAAATCTGCTTATAATCAATAGAATCTTTTGGCTGCTGGATCAACAGTGGATTGTTGTTGATATTGTTAAACTGATTCAACTGTTTGTTCGTAAACATGGTAAAGTTGGAGTAACTTGCTGTAATCATAAGTTTATCAGAAGCTTTCAGATTGGCATTAACAGCTCCTACCCAACGGCTGGTCTGTTTAAATTTCTGTCTGTCCAGATTATCACGCTGTCTTCCTATATTTCCAGCAATCGATAGCTTATCTTTCCATAGGGTGAAGGCAGTATTTAAAGTAATATTTTCAAGGTCATTATTGAAATAATAAGCTCCCAGCGTTCTGTATCCCGGATCAATTCTTTCATATCTTACCCCAATCATTCCTTTTTAAGTTTCAGATTAACACCTCCATTATAAGCTGAATAATTCTGCATAGAAGAATTAAGAGAAAGGAATTTTGAAGCCACTCCTTTTTTACGGCACCTTGGGAGTTAGCTCTCAGGTCTTCCACTAATGCTGTATTGGCATATTCTCCATAGACTTCCAGGTTCTTATCAATCATAAAACTTCCGGTCATGGATAAGACAAGGTTTTCCTGTGGAAGAACTCCTTTGGTATCCGGAGCGACAGACAAAGAACCTAAATCATCTTTGGCATAAAACCCTACCAAACCAAGTTTATATCTTTCTTCTTCCCACCTGATATGGGCACCATATCCCATTCTTCGGTAGGCTGGAATTGTATTTGGATTTCCATCGTCTTCAACGGCTTTATTGAGTCTTCCTGTCATTACAGCAACTTTCAGAGGGATATTGGGAGTAAGCTCCAGGCCTGCTCCGGTAAACAATAATCCGTTAAAGGTATAGGGAGTGAAGGTCATATTGGCATCTCCAATATAAGCCTTTACCCATTTGTATTTGGGAGCAATGCTTAATCTGTTAAATTTGAATGGAACCTGATATCCCAGCTGGCTTCCCTGATTGGTAAAGCTGTAAGAAATGGGCATACTCCACCTGTAAAGTCCAAGATTAAGATTTCCATTTAAAAAATAGGTAAATGGAGCTCTGCCGCTGTAAATGTTTGAACTGTAGAACACAGAATTTGCTGAAATTCCGCCACTGATTTTAAAAGGATTCTTCTTAAGCTCTTCTATCGTTCTTTTTCCAATGTTCTCTAAATCTACTTCCTGAGCCTTATTCAATGTAAAAATTGAGGTTAAAAGCAACAAAACAGTACTTTTTGTATAAATTCTATTCATATAAAAAGCTTTAAGGTTGTTTTTGTACTTTAATATCCACTACTATATAAGAATTCGGCCCATTGGTTACAAAATTCTTGATTTTGATGGCCCCTTTTCTTCCGTCAGCAGTCTGGAAAAGAACCACCCTTGGTACTGTAGAATTGTTGAACGGAGCTTTTCCTGCATTGGTTTCTACAACATTGATGGAAGAGAAATCATTTCCGGAGTCCAAAGCATCAAAACCTGATGGAGAAAGCTGTACACCTACAGACTCCTGCGAGTTGATCACTTTGGTATGAACAGCATTAGGAATGGCAATGAATCCTGTATTCTGAACCTCATCCGGTGCTACAAACTGGTTATACAGGAAGGTTGAATTCAGCCCAAAGAAGGCAAAATCTATTTTGGAACCATTGGTTGCATTTACTTCTCCCTGCTTAATTACTTTTCCAAGTTCGGATGAGAAAAAACATCCAACAGCAGCGTGAGCGCTATTGATTCCCAATTGAATATCACTGAATGACAACAGGTTGGAATCCGGCAACACCGTTACCTGTTTCTGCAGCGTTTTTGTCTCTTTATCATTGGTAGACTTTAATATAATGGTATAGATTCCTGCAGCGGGAAGTGTGATATCAGGACTCGTTGCTGTTGATGTGGCTGGAACTCCGCCAGAGACAATCCATTCATATGAGGCAGCATTGGTTGACAGATTATTAAGATGAAGTACTACAGGAGCCTGATAATCATTATCAATAGCATCCACAGACCAATTAAAATCAATCGTCATAGCAGGTTTTACGTTCACGGTCTTTTGTGTGGAATAGGTTTCCAGACCGTTGGAAACAGTAAGTTTAATCGCATGATCTCCCGGTGTTGTAAATACTACACTTGGGTTTTCTTCATTGGAAGTGGATGGATTTCCACCTTCAAACTCCCAAAGATATTGGGTGGCTCCTAAAGATTTATTGACCATTTTTAGCGTAACCGGAGCAATATCACTGCCCTGCATCTGCCATTCAAAGTCTACATTTACCGCAGCATCTGCTTTTACTTCAACTTCTTTGGTATCTACATTGCCATCTTTATTCGAGGCTTTCAGCTTGATTTTATAAATACCCGGGGCGGCATAAGTAATAGGCTGCGGACTTTTTCAGTGGAACCGGTAACTGAAGCTCCTTCAAATGACCATTCATAGGTTTCAGCTCCTGTAGATCTGTTGGTAATTTCAACTTTTAGGAACTGAAAAATCATTATTAATCACTTTTATACTAAAATCAGCCTTTACAGGTATACTTTCTTCTACAGCACATCCGTTGAACAGGAACGCAACTATACAAAGAAAGTACAGTATGTTTAAATTCTTGTAAGTTTTCATTGATTTATTTTTTTCATCATGGTTATATTATTGTACAAGCATTCTCTTCACCAGGGCTTCATTTCTTGTTTCCAATATAACGAGGTATGTTCCTGCCGGAAGTGAAGTGCTGTAAGGAATCGTGAAGAATGTGGATGAAGGCATTTCAACTGCCGGGTACGCTTCATGGGAAACCATATCAACAATTCTTACTTTTACCGGTGCTCCTACATCAAGTCCTACCAGTATTTTGAATACACCTTTATTGGGATTGGGAAGAATCGTGAATTCTCTTACATTAGAAGCTTTTACCGGATTGGTATTGACTCCCGATGTATTTTCTTCAACAACTACTTTCTTATAAAATGTTTTTACACATTCTCCCTGCATGCCTTTAAGCCCAATTTCATAGGATCCTGTTTTGGAAAATTTCAGTTCTAAAAAGTCATCTGTTTTATTAAGAACCTGAATCTCCGGTGTATCAGGAATTACCCATGCAACTTTTTCGGGTTTCGTTGGAGAAGTATTAACAAGGACTACAGTGGATTCAACATAGGCATGAGTTGTCAGCATCAGCTGTGGATCCAGCACATCCATAGAATTTTTAATGACTACTTCATCTGTTGCCGTACACCCTTTGGAGTCTGTAATCAAAACTGTATAGGTACCCGCTTTGGATAAGGTAACGGATGAATTGGAAGAGATAATATTTCCTGTCTGATCTTTCCACTGATAGGTTGATCCAGCTTCATTGATATCAACATTATACGTTTGTGTATCTCCTAAACATAAAGTGATATCAGGCCCCAAATCTACTTTAAGCTGGGCAGGGTCTGTAAGGGTATAATTTCTGAAGATACTGCATCCATTGGCATCGGTAACAGTGACAGTATAAGTTCCTGCCATAATTCCGGTGTTATTTAATCCTGTTACTCCGTTTGACCAAACGATATTGTAAGGAGCTTTACCTCCTGTGATATTAATTTTAATCTCACCATTCGCAGCTCCAAAACAAATAGGATGATTTACTGACAGGTCTTCAATAAGCAATTCATCCGGCCCGATAATCTGAATACTGCCACTCGTTTTACAGTTTTTGGAATCATTCGCCAGAACAAAATAGTTCCTGCAGATAATCCTGTTACTGTAGGCGTAGTATCATTGGTATTCCATTGGTAAGAATATGCTCCGGTACCTCCTGTGGCGGTAACAGACACCTGGCCACTACTCTGGTTGTAGCATGCAATCGTACTTGCTGATAAGGTAATTGCCAGCTGTGCAGGAAATACAAATGTAAATTGGACATCTGTAGTATTGTTATTGGCATCTTTTACAAGGACTTTATAAGTACCGATTGTAAGATTTGCCAATGTAGATTGCGTAGCACCCCAATATTCTGGAAAACACCACCATTCTGAATCTGCCATTGATAAGTATATGCTCCTACTCCTCCCGTTACTACTGCTTTCAGAACACCATCTTCAGCCTCATCCGGAATCCCGTTGCCATTAAGGTCTGCTTTATATTGATAATCGTTGGCTATATTACAGGATATCTGCTTTTGAATTTCAATATTGGAAATTAATGGCAAAGGCTGATCTACGATAAATTCCTGAGAAATAATTCCACAATTCCCCAGCTGGCTGGATGCACTTGAATAGTTTTTATCTTTTACGGTTAAATAATATTTCCCGGCAGGAAGCCCGTCAAGTTTAATCGTAAAAGGATTGTTTGTGGCATCTGCTGTAATTCCTGTAGTAATCACGGTTCCGTTAGCTGTATCTTTTCGCCATTCAAAGTCATAGGAACCGTTGGTATTGGGAGTTCCGCCAATAACTCTCACAGAAATATAGCCATTGCTTAGTCCATATCCTGTTGGCTGTGAAATTTCCGTTTCAGATGCGGGAATAGCTATTGCAGCAGCAGGTTGGGTAATGGTTATTGTAATTTCTTTTTCATTGCCACCCTCTTTCGCTACACAGAGATTGGAATCTCTTACTTTTATTTTATAGACTCCTGCCGCCAGATTTTGTATTTGTGTATTGGCACCGTTACTAAAATCTGTCCAGTCAAGATAAGGCTGATTATCTTTGGTTACTGTATATTGAAACTGATTTTGCCCGCCACCGGCTGTTAATGCAATAATCCCATCATTTCCCTGAAAACAGTATACATTGGTTTGGGAAGTCATTGAGAAGGTAACCGGAGTAGGCTTTACAATTTCAAAACTAATGGTATGATCCGGGCCATCTGTATAAGTGGCATTGGATCCATAGGTTCCCAATAGGTCAAGTTTATATTTTCCTGGCGCAAGATTCTGAACAACATATGATGTATTAGCCTGAAGCTGGCTGGTAATATCCTGATTTAAAACGGCAGCCCCTGTATCTGTATTCAACAATGATATTTTCAGTGTTTCACCGGATGCCAATACTCTGTCAAAATTTAAAGTAACACTTCCATCTGTTGAATCGAAACATTTAGCAGGAGACACCACACTTGAAAGAATATGAGGGCAGATTTATAATAAGAAAATGCTATAATATTAGAAGTGGCAGGAGCATTGGTACAGTTTTCCATATTGACACGGATGTAAATGGTTTTACCAAAATCGTTATCTGTAAGAAAATCTTTTCCTTTTAAATGAAGCACCGGCACGTGGTTAAACTGTGCTGGAAAAGGAGTGAAATTATTGATATCTCCTACTGAAAACTCCCAGTTATAGTATTGATTATCTATGTTATCAGGCAAAGTAATGGTTAAAAACTCCTCTCCTGAAATATTGACATTATTTCCTGTAGGAGTATTCAAGGTAACAAATGGAACAGATTTTATGGTAACATTACCAGGAAAATGACGTTCAATCTGTTCAAACTCTGAAAAATCGTAATACCTGTTCATGCATTCTGAAACCGGGGATTTCCTTCATTCTCATAGGATGAACAGCTTAAATTACCTCTTCTGTTAGTTGTATGGATACTCAGTCTTGTTATTCTGTTCTGTTTGGTATAAAAATATATTATCATATTGTATGGAAGCATTATAAAATGTTTCCCCTCGATTCCCATAGGAACCAAATATATTCTGATTAGTCCCATTCTGATAAAATGTTGTAATCCACTGCAATCCTCTGAATGTACCGCAGCTTTCTGATCCCGCAAGGCCTACCCAGCCATTTAAGGATAGTTTGTATTTAGCATCTCCTGAAATGCTGGATTGAGCAAAAACAAGGGCATTCACCATGATTAATAGTGAAAATAAAATTCTTCTCATTTATCTTGTGTTTAATATTCGATAGTTATTTTTTCGGTTTTTGCAACATGGTTGTCCTTCATCATCGGTTTCAAATAGTAGGTATAGGTATTTCCTACCTGGATGGATCTGTCTTCCAGAAAGTTCTGATTTCCAGTTAATGTTCCCCAAAGACTTGGTTTTTCTGTTCCTTTCTGACGGTAGACTATAATTTCTCCTACTCCATTTCCATCAATCTTCCAGCTCAGTTCAATCTGTGCTCTACTTTTGCCGGCTGAACCGGAAAGGTTGGTAAGGATGGATTGTGGTTCAAAGCTGTTGCTTCTGAGGGTCATTTCCTGAGATTTATCTGACTTTAGCCGGCTTTTGTCTATGGCAAGCATGTAATACGTGTACTGCTTATTCACTTCTACATCTTTATCTGTGTAGATATAATCCGGTTTGATTTCTTTGGTTTCATAGATCAACTTCCAGCTTTTATCTTCTGAATCTTTAGCCTGACGGTATAGCTGATGAGAAGCAACATCATCACTATGGCTCTTCAGCCAGTGCAATGTTATTCTACCATCATCTTCCAGTTTATATTCTGTGAAAACAGGAGCCTGTGGTCTCACCTTATCCGGTTTTTCAAGTTCCAGAATAATGGATGGTTTGGATTGATTCTTACGACGATCTGTAGCCGTGATATAATAATAGACCTTAGAGTTCAGATTCTCCAGTACAACTTTATCTTCAAACTTATTTTGAGTAATTGCCTGTGGGGTAAGCCTTACCAATTCATCTCCTTTTTGAATTCCTCTGAAAACATGATAGCCTTCAAGGTCTTTTTCCGTATTGGCTTTCCACTCCAGATGAGCGACTCCCAGAGAATCTATTTTACCTTTAAAATCGGCTGGTGTTTCCGGAGGTGTTATATCATTGGGTTGTGCAAGAACTGAAAACGATTCACGTTTATCACCACCTTTTCCAACGGCCTGAATTTTATAATAATTGGATGGTGCAAGGCTTTTTGTTACCAAGTTTCTTTCAGTAACAGGAATTTTGTTCTTGATGGTTTTGTAGCTGTTCTGTGCATCGGTTTCGGAATGTAACAGTTCAAAGGAAGCAATATCTTTTTCTGCTTCTTTGGGAATTCCCATTCTAAAGCAATGCTTTCGTCTTCGCCAATGCTGAGTTCAGAAATCCTTGGAGTAGCTTCCATGCTTTTTTACCTGCGCCGGAAACAATATCAGAATACGGCCCATATTCTCCAAAAATAGTTTTCCCACGGATTCTGTAACTGAATTTGGCATTATTCTGTTTCAGTGAGTCTACGAATACCATCCCATGGGTTTGCCTGCCGTCATTATCATTCATATTCATCACCGGAAGGTCTCCCAATTCTTTAAACGTACCTCCTTCCTGAGCTCTCTCCACGTAGTAAGCGGTATAAGTTTCACGAAGCTGCAGATATTCCCAGGACAGTGTTACCGTTTGGTCTCTAAATATTCCAATAAAATCCAATGGTTTAGGCAGTTCATTCGTAGCAGCGAGAGAAGCCAGAGCCTCTCCTTTTACAGAAATCACATTTATAGATTGGCCATCCTGTGCTGTACTTACCGTGTAAAGGTATCTTTCATTGGGTTTCACGTCAGTATCAGTATAGCCCCATCCGGCAAGTTTTGCTACTTCAAAATCCAGATCAGCCGCCATAAGGGCATAGGCAAAACGCTGTTCTATTTCTGCAGATTTATTGACAACACCTTCTAGCTTGCCCTGCTTTTCTCCCATTTCCACCTCAAAACTATCCCCGAAAAGAGACTGGGCAACAATAGCAGCATTGTCATTTTTTTCTACTATTTTCTTCCATTCATTTTCAGAAGCAGCTTTAAAAGTTCCAAGGTCTTTTTCTTCAGGTTTCGGAAGTACTTTTCCATTTCTGACCAGCACATACCTTTTTAAAGTAAAGCCTGTTTTATTGGCTCTTTGCCATGCCAAAGGTTCGTCTACGGCCCACCTTAGTGATATTTTGTCTTTTTAGCATCTGCTTTAAGACGTATATGAGGGGTAACAGGTTTGTCAGTATCCTTTTGCTGTCCCCAGACAACACTGCATAGCAGCATTGTAAAAAGCAATAAATATTTTTTCAATGTATATTGTGTTTTTAATTTTATACGTGTTACGTATTGGTTATTCAGTTTTTATATCTGACTATTTTTAAAACATTCAGTTCAAATGTAGTTTTGCTTCAATATGATTTTTCTTTAAAATCTTCCTGCTTTATCGAAAAACAGGAAGACTTGTTAATAATTATTTTTACAGCTGCTTTGGTAATCATTCAAAACGTTGATAAGTCCTTCTTTCTTTTGTTTTCGTATCATACTTTGAAAAATCTAAAGACGGACAGCTCACATATTCATCAAATATTTTCTTAATTTTTTCCTGCTTTCTCTTTCCAAAACTTCCTCTTTCACCTAAGTAGACTGCTTTTGGCTGGTTAGCCAATTTCAAATAATAATCGTCCTGATTTCTTACGTCATTAAGAACATAGCTTCCATTATTTTCTGCTAAGATCTCCAAAAACACACTTCCTCCAAACATGGAAGTTCCTCCACTCCGATGAAGCATCTCTCCCCTGCGCAGAATTTTACGCCATCTTTTGCTTTTAGGAATTCAGTTTTATCACTATTCTGCAGGGTAGCTGCATCTCCATAAACTTTAGTATCATTTATTCCTAATTTCACATCAATAGATTCAAACATGATGGTGATTTCTCCATTTTTTTATTTCCGTCTTTGCCTATAGCATAACCGGGAATGTTGTATAAATTTTTAGAATTGGCTTTGGCATTGTTTTCAGCTTCCTGTTTTTTCTGGTTAATCGCATCATTTTTTTCTTTTGCCATGCCTTCAAAAACCGGCTTCATATCTCCCAAAGCATATCCGTTGGCATAAAGCTTTTTTACCATGCGGTCTGCTATTTTATCAACCGCTAAAGGCTTTTGAAAATTCATTCCATTTTCAGCTGCCATTGTGATTACCTTATTATCAAAAGTGTAAATTTTTAAGCCTACTTGTTCGTTATTAATATCACTGTCTGTACATGGCAGTTTAGCAATAAGTATTCTATTAACATCAAATACACGATATTCTAAAAACTTATGTACCATTGGACTTCCTGAAAATTTAGATTGTGACGGATCTATAATTACCCTGGTTATACTCCCTATAACTTCTCCGTTTTTATTTTTGATATTATCTTTAAAATCTATCGAAAGTCCCAGATCATCTTCATTTTTTGCTTCTGTTTTTTGGGAAACAATACCGTTCTTTCTTGCATCAGAAAGAGAGCGGTCTTCAGTAAGGAAAATTCATTTACTTTAGCTTCATCAATCCCCTCTTTTGTAATAAGACCTTGAGCCATGGCATTTTGTACAATTAATTTTCCCATACTCAGCGTAAAGGTTCCTTCTGTATGATTCACTTCTTTAACATGCCTGTTTGTTCCTGTATACTCTACCCACCCATTATCTGACTGTGTTCCAATGGTTCTTCCATTAATAATGGTAGCGTCAAACTGTAATTTACCGTTCATATCGCTAAACTTATAGATTCTACCCTTATCATCTACTTTTGCAACTGCTTTATTATCAAGGAGCAATTCACCTTTTTTAATTTTTATTTCCTGAGAGAAGACGGAAATACTTGCGAATATAGCCGTAACTATTACTAATTTAATTTTCATCATTTGTTGTTTATTTATTCTAATTTAATTTTTTTGTCTCATACTTTTTTATTTTACAGAACACCTCTATTTATCAAACATAATATCAATATCTTTTCTGTTTTTTTCAAACATATTTTTATAATCATATAATGTACTTCCATTTACATGACTAAACTTATTTATGTCATCAGATACAGTTCCATCATCCTCCCAATTGCACAATCTACAAATGTCATATTCTCCAATATTATCTAAAGTAAAATACCCACAGCAGCTACATCTATAAAGCTTTTCATTTTCACCAATTATTTCTATATCATAATTGGCAAAGAACTTTTCCATAGTTTTTTTAAATATGAATTAGAGACTCCTTTTAAAACTATTTCCTTAAAATATTTAATTAAAAATTTTGAAACAGCTTTATCATAAATTGTTTTATATTCTATATTTTCTCCTTCATCTTCACCACTCCTGTAAATATAATCAGCATTCAAAATCTGTATCAGATCTTCTTCATTGGAATCTATAATTTTATATATTGCCAATTGAGTTTTTGCATATTCTCGGCTAATTTTTTTCATTGTATTTCTAAAAATTACGGTGTTTCAAAACATCTTATATAACAGTCATTTGTTATAATATTATTTAATGCTTCTATATAAAATGAAAAGTCTGTATTTATTCCATTCTTTATCATTTTGCGATTAATATTTAAATTAAGTGCAATACTATTTTCATTTATAAAAATAAAGGCAGCTCCTGTCTTATCTTTATATAAGAAATTAATAGCTACTATTTTTCTTTTGAGATATTCAGATTTTATTATTTCCATAACTTTTGAAAAGGTTTCCAAAGAAGCAGTTTGCCACTCAAACTCCTTATCAATCATATATCTTATTTTTTCATAATCGTTATAATTCCATTCGGAAGAAATTAATTTATCGATAAAGTCTACGATGTCTATATGTTCATTATAAGATATCTCAATTGATGCAGTTCTACTCATAATTATTCCATTGTTTCCTTTTAAAGAAATCTGGTCTTATTGCTATTAACACAATCTCAACAGCATCTAATCCTTTATTTTTTCATGATTTAGGTGTGCTATGTATAATTTACTTTCGAAATATAATATATTGACCTCCTCTATAAAGTATTTTTCAACTTCACTGTTTAAGCAATCATAGATTATATACATTATTCTATCATAAAACAGATGTTTTATTTTTCTCGAATTTCTATACTTATCTCAATTTTTCTGCAGTACATATAAGTGAGCTACCAGCCTTGTAATTTTAATATCCATTTTTTAGTTTCTTGCAAATTTTTTAGAACTAAATTTATAGCTTCAACCAAATCTAATATGCTCTCTTCATAATTAAAAATACCTAATTTAAACCCTGCTGATTTTTTACTTGATTTTGATCTATAAAGTCTTTCTAATTGTTTCTCTTTACGGCTCATGTTATTCCATCTTTCATCAGTATCTCTCTCATTACAATAAAATTCATTATTTAACCATAGAAATTCTTCTTTTAAATTTTTATATGGCCCTAAATAGTTTGAGTAATTTTCTTTTATTATTTTCCAATCCATAACTACAGTTCTCTAATTTTATACAGTAACATTTACAATGTATTACTAGTAAGTTTTATTTCAATAGCTTTATCCATTATTACTCAACAATTCATATTTCCTGGCAACAAACTTTCTTAATTCAATTATATCATTTTTATATTCTAAATTATAATTTGATAGTATTTCATCTATTATATTCATTAGTAGATTGTAATTAGATATCCTTATTATTTTAGGATCTTTATATTCATTGATATAATATTTCTCTACAAACAACATTGCCTTAAATCTTTTACTTATGGAATCATTAAGGCCCTCTAAGAAGTTAATTTTACTCTCTATTTCATTTATAAGCGAATGAATATTTATGATTAGATTTTCCAATTCAAAGTTTTCCCCGAATTCTTCACTACTTCCAACTATTTTGGTTAATTTTAGTTTAAAATGTTGTCTAATATCCTGTTTTTCTTCAAAGCTTTTCAAATACCATTTTTTTTTTTCGTGCAGTAAATGATTAAGACATATTAATTCATTTGGATTTCCATTTTCTATTTTTTGATATTCGTGATAATGTTTATACAATTCGTATATTTCGTCTAATGTATCCATATTATTATATCTCTTCATTTAATATCCTTTGCATTATATAAACCTTTCTTTCTAAGTATAAAATATTTACTTGTTGAGAAAAATAATCTTCAAGGTTAGAGTTTAAACAGTCATAAATAACATCCTTTAATTCCGATAAAAAAGTTCTTTTATATCTCTGGGGTTTCTATAAGCGTTAATTTTCTTTTTCGTTAATAACAAGTAAAGCTTAAGTCTGCACACCCTTAAATCACTATAAGTCATACTATCAATATTTGCTAAGGACTTTTCTATTGATTCATACAAATCAATTACACCATCTTCATAATTAGAAAAACCTAGAGTATAATCCGTAGACCTTGAAATCACCTTTAATCTTACTATCCGCTTTATCTGTTTTTCTTTATCAGACAATTCAATCCAAGATAAATTATTATCAAAATTATCATCACTGAATTTTTCTTTTAACCATAATACTTCGGATTTATCAACAGAGCTGAAATTTTGATAAACTGTTAATATTTTATTCCACTCATTCATAGTTGGAGTTCTTAATGTATTTTCATAATAATTATTTATAATTCCTACTATTTTCTCATCATTAAATTTTGATATTATATCTTTTTCAATCATTATTTTATATTCTTGATTTCTTGTATAATTGTCATACAAATCCTAACTCATAAGACTTACACGCTATGCGAATCTGATTCTGATAATATTCTTTTCCTTCTTTTCCTTTCAACATAAAATACCTATAATTATCAGCGTCTAAACCATCTGATTTTAAACCGATAACAAATCCCATTTCTCCATTGTATTCTTCTGCAATTTTTATTTTTTGTCCTATTATTCCAGAATCAAAGATTAGAGGACATCCAGAAAATGTTAAGTATTTTGTCTCATCGTCAAATAGAATAACAACTTTTTCAGACTTATAATAATAATTTATTCCTGTAACAGTTAAGTTTATAATTTCTTCTTCCATTATTTTATTATTTTAATTCCTTTTCCAATTATTTCATCTTTACTCAGAACCCTACCACCTTCATGAAATATAGTATTATTAAACCAATTTTCGTTTCTTATTAACATTTGTAATTCCAATTCAGTAATTAACTTTTTATTCATTACTAAATCAGAAGTGTGTAACAATCCTCCTTGAATAGCTTTATCAATTTCTACAGCACTTATATCAAATAATATTTTTCCTTCGTTTTGATTAATTGTTTTATTTAATACTTCTGTAATATTACTTTCGAAACTTCTACTTTCCATTAAAACATACATATCCGTAAATATTTTATCTGTGTTTTTTGTCCAAACATTTGCCCCAACATCTTTTCCAAAAGCTTCAAGTGCTCCATTTAAATCCTTTCCTAAAGCTACATTATTATACATTGGATATTCTACTACATCTCCTATTTTAGAGTCCCATTTTTTTATTGTTTTTATTACTTTTTATTAACAATATCTTTTACTAAAGAACTTCCTTGTTTCTTAACAAACTTCTCCCCGTATCTTCAATTCCATCCTTTAATCCATCTGCACCTTTTTTGAAGAAACCGGCACCCATTGCTAGAGAAACTACCGTAACACCATCTTTACCCATTTCGTGGTAAATGATGTTAAAAGTGGTTACTACTTTCTACTTAATTCAGATCCTAATATTGTATATTATTGTGCAATATATTCATAAGGTATAATTTCACCTTCATTAATAACATTAATCAAGAATAAATCTAACCATCTGTAAGCTTCTTCTTCAGTATTATCAAATAGCATTAAATTTGCTGTTTCATTTATCAATTTCACAGCTTCCCCATTCTGTAGCTGTCTATAAATGATAAGTTTTATAATATCAACAAATTTGCTTTTGTAATATTCATTATCCCTAAGTTCTTTTCTTACTGAAACAATTGCATCAATATAAAAGTTATATTGAAAATTTGCTCCTAGCAATGATTTAAGCATTTCTAATTCTTTCATAATCGTTATAATGCTATTCGGAAGAAATTAATTTATAAAGTAAAAGAGATTTATTTCAAAGAACTTCTAATTCAAAAGCACAAAGCTCATATATTATTCTATTTCATCTTTTACAAGTATCTGTTTATCACCTTCTATATCTCCTCCCTTTAAAATACTAAATGTGAAGCTTTTATTTTTATCTAAATGATGATTTAATATTAAACTTTCATTCATATTTTCAAAACATAACTCTATTCCCATATCACTTGGAAGACCTTTTTCTTTTGAATTAAGATCATTTTTAGTAAGAATTTTAATTTTTTTAATTTTTCTATCAATAAATTGATTAAAAGATAAATCTCTATCATCTTTAGCAGAAAAAATAATTCTGACATCTGAGTTAGCTTCCTCATTTAAAACATAGTCAGGGTTAACATTGAACTTATCTTTCTGACACAAAAGCATAATAGAGTTTAGTTCCTCAGCAGAATAAAATAAATATTCTAGTTCATTGAAAATCTTAATAAAACAGATCCATATGAATATTTAAAAAAGAAAATTTATTTTGATATTCATTATATTCATCCCAATCATGTATAAACTCCTCATATGATTCATATGATATCTTAATAATATCTTTTATCTTACTTCCAATTATTTTACTTAATCTTTTTTATCCTGCGAGGGATAATATTCTAAAAACATATCCTCTTTCATTATTTAATATTCTTTTGAGCAACCTCTATTAACTTATCAATCATCTGTGTATTCCATTTTGACGGTTTTGTCTTTAAATACACATTCAATGGATCCGAAATTACAATACCTCCATCTTTTGCTATTAAAAATTGTAAATCATCAATACTTATTTTTGAGTTTTCCATAATACGTTTAATATTTCTTAAATCGATTATACTTTTTTGATTAAGTAAATTAGAAGTTCCTATTATTTCCATTTTATTGTCTATTCTCCTAACAATATCCTTACTTCCCTGCATATACTTTTTCATAATTACGGCAGGCTGTCCTTCAAAGTTCCCTTTTTCAATTATTTGAACAACAGGAAGATTGTTATTCATAAGATTTGTTAATAAATTGATTTCATCATCAATTGCCGATCCTGGTTTTCCTTTTTTAAGAACTGCAACTACTTCATCTGAGTGTCCGATTATTTCATAAACATTTTTATTTCCTCCTTCTCCGATTAACTCCCAAGTTTTAAATTATCAAAAATACTTGATATTTCTTTTTTAATAAACTTCTCTCCCGTATCTTCAATTCCATCCTTTAATCCATCTGCACCTTTTTGAAGAAGCCAGCACCCATTGCCATAGAAACTACGGTAACACCATCTTTACCCATTTCATGGTAAGTGATGTGTCCCGGGCTGTTTGTATAAGCATTCCACTTATTTTTAAGAGCTCCGGTAGCGGCCGTTTTAATACTTTCTAAATTAATATTTTTACCGTTTTCCAAAGTCCTTCTCTTACTTCCTGTTTGGTAGAGACATCATACCCCAGTTTTATCAATTGAGGATAATCACTTATTTCTCCAATAACACCATCACCAACTCCTGCAAATGTAGGAGGAATATGGATATTTGCTTCGTTATAGTTTTTATCCTTATTCCAATAGTTTTCTGGCATTGCAGCATTTTCCCAAACACTTTCTCCAAGATCTCCGATGGTATTCAGCCAGGCTCTTCCGTTCATTTTTCTAACCCAAAACTCTCCGCCGTCTTCTGTTTGTTTTTTCTCCTCAGCAGATTCATTTCCATCGAGGCCACCAAGTTCTTGCAACTTCTCATTCATTAGAGCTTCTACTTGTTGCTCTATGGCTCTTTGCTGTTCTTTAGTTTTGGAATTTCCTTGAGATTTTAATTTAAACTCAGTGCTTAATTTTCCATCCTTGTTTTTGAATATTTTTATTTCATATTTCCCTTGTGGATCATTAATTGTTTGATAAAGATCTCCTTTATTTTGTACCTGTTGCTGACAACCAGTAGATGTAATGGTTTCCACTAAAGTGTTTGACATAGGAGAAGACATGTCCTGTATATCACCTTTAAAATACTTATCAGTAGCTAATTGACTGTTGTTGATGTCAAGTTCTCCTTTGTATATTCTATATTCGGATTTATTATTTTCCAGATTTATCCATTGTACAAAATAAACAGGATATTTTCCGGCTCCATTATTCTTAAAGTTGGGATCAGCATATAAAATTCTGTTACCAGCATTATCTTTTACCCAGTCATTTTTATCTTTTGTAACCTTATAGAATCCTTCAAAAGTTTTCTGATTAAGATGATATTGAGTCATATTATCCCAATAAAATCCATCCGGAGTCTTAAAACCATGCAATACATTGTTTTGATAACTTTGAGGTGGACTACAATAAAATGATAATTCTGTTCCTTTAACAAGCTTTATAAGCTTATTAGATGGTGTCATAAAATAACCATCTTCTATCAAAATAAATGTCTTATCTACACTTTCTCCCGCACTCTGCCCCTGGAACGCATACAACTTAAACGCCGGATCATTGATCTGCTTCCAATCCAGATGAGACAATTCTTCACCAGCAGCATAATCCATCAATAGATTAGTCCCTTTTTCAGTGGTTCCTAATGCTTTCCACGGATGTTCCAGCTTAAATACTCCATGTCCAAGTTCATGGGATCCAGTTTTGGCGGGTGCATTTCCGTACACATAACCGAACTGCCCATTCAGACGCATATATCCGTTCTGTCCGGTTGAAGATTTTTGTCTGTTACAAACAGGACGTATCTTGCATCCGTACCTTTATAAAGAGCATTGATCTGCTGCTGCTGAGGGCTATATGTACTCATCAGATCAGAATCTTCACTGTTAATGGTATCACCACTTACAATAGAACTGATATTTAGAACAGGTTCTTCCTTAACATTGAATTTTACTCCAATTTTATTGTAAATCTGATTCAGCTTAGCACTTTGTGCCTGTAAATTAGACTGTGACACAGCATCCAACAACCAAACTCACGTTAATATCTTCAGGACTCAGGTGTACAAGGCGGAAACTTCCGATTACTTTCTGTTTTGAGCCTGTTTCTTTAGGCATCAGCACCGCAATCACCTCTTCTTCTGCGTAATCAAATGTACCCGGAAGTTTCAGCTGATAGTTCCTTTCCGTATCGGTTTTACTAAGTTCTGTAACTTCAATAGCTTTTCCTGTGCCCAACGTTTTAAAGATGATTTTCCCATCTTTAAGTGAAGGATCAGAGATATTCACTCTGGCATCAAACAGTTCTGTCTGTTTATTAACCGTAGCTTTATAAGGAACATAGACTATATTGTTGTCTGCATCTTTTACAGATGGATATTTGGATGTTGGAAGCTTGGTTTTCTCCGGTGTATCGTAGGCAAATTTACCTGCCGCATCTTCTTTCCAGTCTATTTTAATTCCTTTAGCAGTATACTGGGTTACAGCATTACATTCCACTACCGGAAACTCCATCTGTATTGGTTGAATTGGATGTTCCACCTTCTGCAACCTTGCCTGTTTTGGTAACATTTCCGTTTTCATCTACGGTCCAGATATTTCCTTCTTTATCCTTAATCTCATAGTCTTTTCCACCCGGGAAATCCTGCTGGCTCGGAGATCCTCCATTACCGGAATCACCATACACTGTAATTTTTCCTGGTGGTGGCGTTGCAGTATACTTTATATCTGAAATAACATAATCTACAATTACTTCTTTTACCCCAGCATCTCCAAAAGTTTCCCTAGTCCACCTGATGCATAATGTACAGCTGTTTCATTTGGATCATAGGTAGTTTCAACGGTTCCTTCAATCAGTTTTTTATCTGTATTGAGTTTAATGTTGGTAAAACTTACTTTGATTTTTGTATCGGCTAAATAGGGAACTTCAATAAATCCTGTTCCTGTATAAATACCATTGCTTCCCTGAGCAGATAATACGGTTACCGGGAAATCTCCGGCTGTAAATACTTCATTATTCCCGAGCATGGTCTGCAAAGGAGTTTTATTGGCAATATCCACAGCCGGCATAATGCCGCACTGATAGTTATTGTTTGAAGAACTGCCATCGGTTGTAAAAAACTGAATTCCACTGTAGCTATATGCATTTCCGGCACTGTTTCCTTCTGTTGTTGGATTAGAATCTCCAAAGGTTTGGGCACTTCCGCAGACTGTTCCTACGCGATATTCATATTCTGTTTTATCTTCAAGCCCTGTAAGGATGGCTGTTGCCTGATAGCTTTGCTGAGTAGCCCATTCTGCACTGCTTCCTTTTTTCCTGTATTGAACATTGTACAGTCCTCCAGGTTGCCCTGCAAGGCTCCATCGTATTTCAACCCTTCCTTTCCCTACATTTTTTGCCATAAGCAAAGTAGGAACAGCACAGTTTTCTACATAATCGAAGTAGAAGATTTCAGACAGTCCGTTATTTTTATAAACTCCATTATCATCTGTAGCATTGGCACCCACTACTGGATTTCCTGATTGCCTGCACCTGCCACGCATATCTTTTACCCGGCATCAGCTGGGTTTTATCAATTCCGTAATACAAAGTGGGTGCATAGGTTTCTTCTCTCCAAAGCGGTGGTGCTGAAAGGAAACCTGAAATAGGGCTCTGGCCCTGATCCCAAAGTTCTTTTAATGTAAAAATATAACGGGTGTTTGGAGCAATCTGTCTTGGCATCCACTGGAATATTACTCCTGCTCCACCTCCATAAGGAGCTAATGCCTGTATTTTTTCTGCATTTTGCGGAAGGGTAAGCATCGGTGGATCATATTGTACCATAAAAACTGTGGTACACGTCTTTGAAGAAAGATTATTCTTGGTATAATAATCATAAGCCTGAAAACAAAACTGGTATACTCCATCTGCCAGAGGCTTTGAGTATTGTACAGCATTAATGCCTGCCAGATTCTGCAGTTCAAAAAGGGACCGCAAATCTACATTCGTCAGGGTAATATTATTTCCCGGATAAAGCGTGAAAGGATTCATTCCTACAACAAAATCATTGGATCTTGCTATAGGAACCGCATTGAGCCCTGCCTCCAGCGAGAATTTTATCCCTGTTTGGTGCTGTGGCTCTAAAAGATCAGTCATTAAAACCTGAAGCTGCAGCTTATTGTCTGTACTGGCTGCATAATCTGCAAGCCTAAGGCTATAAGGCGGAATGACAACAGGAACCAGCTTTACAGGATATTGCTGCCCCGTCACTTTCACTGGCATTAGCCCTGAAATCAACAGTAAAAATAATACAATGACTTTTATAGAGTAATGCTGCTTTTTTAGATATGATTTAAAAAATCTTTAATCATGTTCTGTGTTTTTTATATAGAGTGGTCAGATAAAGCTTCAGCTTTATTTGAATTCATAGTTAATTTGTTTTTCAGACCCCTGTTTGTTCCCTGGCAAAACGTATCTCGCTTTCACACTATACTTTATGGAAGGAATAGTTCCGAATGTGGATTCCAGTAAAGCATTAATAAGTGAGATCGTGAAGTTGCAGGTGCGCCTACATATTTGGATGCTGCTTTAGAAATAAGCTCATACCAATCTGCTTTATAATAACTGAACAGATCATATTTGAAAGGGAAAGTCTGTTTCAGGAACGCATTTCCTTTATCATTGCCCAGATACTGCAGATATGAAGTAAATACCGGGAATGCATTTGCTGGTGGAATTCCTGTAAAATCATCATCGCTTTCCGCTCTGTTTAACTCTAGTCCGTCAAATGGGTAATTATTGTAGATAAGACCTTTAAACTCGCCTGCAAAAGAATCTTCCATTAATGCAGTAAGGTTGATTAATGGCTTGTTATCTGTATATTTTGATCCTGAAATTTCAGTAGCATCAAAGTATTCATCAGCGTTCATATTATTCTGTAATGTAACTACGTCAGAGCTTAACTTAATCCATAACGGGTTGAAATTTAAAGCAGAAAGCTTGTCTGAAAGTGTATTATACTTACTGGTTCTGAACACATAGGAAAGCCTGTCGATCTCTCCATTTTTAGAAAGACTCTGTGCTTTTTTATTTCTGTTGTAACAGAAACAGCTGACCCATCACTACTTTCTTCTGTTTTCTCTGTATTTTCTACGGTATCATTGTCAGAAGCCCCATTAGATCCATTTTTATTTTTTGCAATCAGTGCTAATGTATAATCTTTCTGCTTGGCAAGATCCGGAACCTTGAAATTCACAATATTATCCGCATTATTATAAGAGAAGTTGCTTTCTATTGGTGATTCGGCTGCAAAGAGGACTGAAGTACCCCAATTCGGATCTTCAAACAGATAATCCTGTCCTCTTTTTAACTTGATATAACCGTTACTGGTTTCTCCTCTATAGTAATTTTCCTGATCTACAACCGGATATGCATATTTTATATTGGATAGAGGAATGGCTTCTGGAGCTGAGCCTGTTGTAAATATTCGCTCTTCAATTTCTATTGCTTTTTGCCCATCAACCATTACTACTTCATATATACCATTCTTTTTCTCCATGAAACTAACTTGCGCTAATGCTTTCAGTGTTTTGTTAGGAGGAAGAATATCATCAGAAACGAAGTTGGCAAGATCTTTAGAGTTTGCATACTCTATTACTCCTTTAATCTCTTTACCCTGATCATCTATAATGGTCATTTTTTCTACAACTACTTTATAGGTATGGTCACCATCATCTTCAGGAATTACGATAGGTTCATTGACACGCACTCCAAAAGTCGCTTGTGGAATGGCAAAAACATCAACGTTTGTTTCATCTTTTTTAGGCGTCAGATCTGTAATAATCTTCATACCGCCAAGAACGGATGAATTTTCAAGAACACATTCTTCTCCAAATTCCATCTTAAATCTAAAACGACCTTTTATCAATCCACCAAGCAGGTTGTAATACCCACCAAGATATCCTCTTACCCAATACGGGTTTGGACCTTTAGCCTGCAAAAGGCAGCAACCCCAGCCTTAATAATTGGAATTTTCTTTTTAATAAACCAGAGTTTGATTTTAATCCCCAATTCTCCTTGTAAATAAACATAAGCCTGTCCGTTAGCATACCACCCGTTGATCCCGATCTGGTCTCCACCACGGTTGGAACATTTAGCCTCACCATAGTTTTTAAGCATAATATCTGTTCCTAAACCAGCCTGAAAACGGGCATACAGAAACAGTGCCGTCATATCACCCGTATCAAACTTAAGGTGTGTCCCAAAGGCAAAACCTTTTCCGTCTCCAAGGGCATTAAGATTGCTCATATAATCCAGATCCTGTACCTGAAGTCCCAGAATTTCTGCAACCTCAACCGGAGGCGGCGGACTTCCCGGAATACGGGTTCCCACCATAAAGTAGCTGGACGACTGTAGATAAAAACTATCAAAACCAACCTTAAGACCAATCATATCGGTTGGTGTACCAATGTGCATATACCACTCATCCGGAGCTATGTGTACAACTGCCCATCCTGCACGGCCATTAGGACCGATTCCTTTGATAATTCCTTTGGCAATATCAATAAATACATCCAGACTTGCATGGAATACGCTATTGTTAAAGTCATAGTTCATCGCCAACTTGGCATAGATAGCTCCATCAATTTTCTCTGTAACAGGATATTGCTCGTCAACCATTTTGGTATCCAAAAACGTGGTGACTGTTTTATTATTTTTCAGATCTGACAGAAATTTAGAATTCCCGGTCATTTCTTTGAATTTTTTCTGTGCTCCTGCCAAGGCATCTCCAGGAACCAGCTTAGTAAGATCAGCCATTACAACAGCTTCTCCAATAAATCCGATATTGGCTAAACCACCATTTGGATTGGTTGAAATGCTGAATCCAGCCATGATATCTATAGTTTTATCTGTTGGAATAGAACCGTAAATACCCGCTCTTAATGCAAGACCAACCGTATTATCAGGTTTCAGGACCAAAGCTTTATTTTCATAGGCAGGGTTCATGCTTAATTCCCGGTCAGGAATCATCCGGTAAAACGCTCCTCCTGTAAACCCGGTAATTTTAAGTGCAGTGGCCTGAATACTCAATCCTTTTACAGATCCTTCAAATCCCCAATACCTGAAAGTACTGTATCCAAAAGCAGCATTTACTTCCACTGTTATTTTACTAAGCGCTGTAACTTCAGCCTTAAGATGTGCTTTAAATCCATTACCATACAGAGGGTCTTTACGCATGATTTCAAGGCTTCCGGAGATCTTCCCTACCCCAATATCTACGTTATTAAGTGCCAGTTTAGTAAGATTGAAGCCATCATATTTCCATCGTTGCCTGTTATTTTCGCTGACAATCAAACCATTAATCATCATACCTCCTGTAGCAGAAAAACGTTCTTCCTGTAGGCCAACAGTCACATTAAATCCTAAATTGGCCTGTGAACCGTCTGCAACCACAACAATATTGCTGATACTTGCCGGAAAGCCTGCTAATTTCTGTTCACCTTTTACTCCAAAATACTGAACCGTTACAAATGGTGCTTTAGTCTGTAAGGTAAGTCCCTCAAACTCTACCCCTTAAAATCTGCATCTTTTTTACTGCCCGGATCGTTATCATCTGCAGAAGAATTGGCCGCAATAGCCAAGCTGCCGTTCAAAATTGCTTTGGGAAGAAACTCTTTGTTTTTCACCCGCATTTCAATGGAAGAACCTTTAGCAATGGTTGCTTTAGCGCTCCAGATATCAAAATTAATATCATTGAGAGTTGTTACAGAAATCAGATACTGTTCTTCTGTGATGGCACCTCTATAGCCTAAATAATTTGGAATGGTATTCGTTGAACTGTCATTATTTTTTTGAACCGGAAGCTGTATTTTTCCTTCCAGATTAGCTCCCACAATTTTAGAAGCAGCCAGGTCAATTCCAATTTTATCAAGAGAATATCGCCAGGCATTTTCTCTATTGGTTACTCCTCGCTCGATCGGAAAAAGGTTATTGGCAGCAAAACTTCCGGATACTCCATAAGCATCAATTAAAAGATTATTGGCCTCAAAAGAAACCCTTGTATCAATATGATCTTCTGTTTTGAATTCCTGTGGAAGTCCGATATTTAAAGTCTGAACATATAAACCTCTCCAGGATTCTGATCCACCGATCAGATATTCATGGGTATTGTAATATTGAGGAAACTGTACACTGGGATCTGTTCTCAGGTCGCTCAGGTCCAAAATAGCATTATTAACAAAGAAAGAAAAATAGCCTTTATCCTGATTTTTAATCTGAGAAGTAATGGCAAAAGGGCTGATACTCACTTTCACCAAAATATCATTCCAGTCGCTTGCCTTAAGAGCAAAATCACCACGAACCCTGTTCGTAAGTCCGTTATTTCCCATTTCAGGAAGCACCGCTCCTTTACTGTCTAAAGGAACAAGTACATTTCTGGAAATCTGAACGTTACCTTTCAAAGAAAGTTCTTTGATCCCGTCACAATCCATTGTAACGTAGGTATTATCATTTACGCTTTCACCATTACCTCTGTTTATCCTTCCTCCTTCCAGAGTAAGCATCCACTGATTTTGGTTAAAAGGCATATTAATATCTCCCAGCAAAGAAAGTTTTGCATCTCCTATGATTTTTCCTCCATAGGATAGTTTTATATTTTCGGCTCCGAAGAACAGTGTTTTTTACCGTTTTCAGCTCCCTGCTGTGGTGTAGCAACTCTTGCATATACATTAATCAGAGCATATTCCGGAGTAAATTTTGCCTTGGTAACAACAATACTGTATTCTACATTAGATTTATTCTCTTTAAGTCCGATGGGTAATTCAGTAAGATCGTTAGGATTAATGGTACTTGTGAAATTTCCACTTTTATCAAGTTCATTGAAAGCTCCGATTGCTTTACCGATCTCTTTATCATTTTCAGGATCATTATCAACAAAGCCTGAAAACTTATCCAAAGAAGATTCATACAAAGAATTGGCGGCAGGTTTATTGGGGAATGAAAAGTTTTTATATACCTGAAGGGAATCTTTTTATTATATTCACGAGCCTTTGTGGGAACAAAAAAGGCACATAATAAAAATAAAATATATTTTCGTCATGGTCATTGTGTTTCCTGCAAAAATATATTTTTAATTCAAAAATAAAGAGACTACATTTTAAAAATAGAATAAGTTCTATAAAAATAATTATGCACAGAACAGCATTTATTCAAACCTTTCCTGGTCAGTCACTCTACAGATTTACAGTATTATAAGGGAAAGGAATACTATAATCAATTTAATAAAAGTTCAATAAACAGTACCATCCTGGATTTAAATGAATATGCCAGAGGAGTAAAGTTACATTTAGATAATGGGGAAGTTATATTTTACCCTATTACAAGTGAACTTAATGAAAACAACATTTTCATCGCCACAGCTAAAAAGGGGATAAAGTTGTAAAAAAACCTTTTCAGGATACCATTACTCTAGTAAGGCAAAATGGCGTTATGTTAAAATATACTTTTCAAAAGCCTAAATAATTTGGTTCAGCTATAATACCAGTGCTTATAAGCATTTACCTGTATTCTTAGGTAACTACTTCAGACTCCCATATTCTTAATTGTAAGAGTATGGGAGTTTTTTTAGGTTTCAATTAAAACAAATCTAATCGCATCAATACCAATAATACCTGCATACTCTACTCCAATTCATATCTTTACTCCCTGAAAACAGAATCATCATGAATACGGAAAACATTATCAATAAAGTTGTTTCAATTACATTAAAAAGCAAAGTTTACTTTCAGGGAATCGTAATTGACACTTCCGATGACTGGTTCTATTTAAAATATATCCCTGTTGACTATCTCACAGATGGATATGTATTAATCAATAAAAGATATATAGCTACTATTGAGATTACAGAAGATGATCAGTTTAAGGAAAGAATATTACAGCTAAAAGGAGAAATTTCCAGAAATAATCCGGTACTGGCTCTTGGCGGTAATGAAAAATTGCTAGCTGATTTACAGTCTAAAACAGGAATTATAAGAATTGAGATCAAGGACCATACCAGAGCTTTTATTGGCAAGGTTGATCTGATCAGAAAAAAATCATTTAAAATTCATTTATTCAGTCCCAATGCGACCTGGCTACAATTGGAAACCTTTTTATATAAAGAAATACGGGCTATTTATTTTAATGAGGATTATATCAATTCTTTAAAGCTGATACTCCCTCCATATCCTTATGATGACAAATAAATACAAAAATTATTTTATTTTTAAACAAAAAAGACAGCATCACTGCTGCCTTTTACTATTTTAAAATTACTTTTTATTAAGCCAGATCAAACCTGTCCAGATTCATCACCTTCGTCCATGCTGCCACAAAGTCTTTTACAAATTTACCTTGTGCATCGGCACTACCATATACCTCAGCAATAGCTCTCAGTTCAGAATTAGATCCGAAAACAAGGTCGGCACGGGTAGCAGTCCATTTTGGCTGACCTGTTGTGCGATCACATCCCATGTATAATTCTTTATCTTCTGACATAGCTTTCCATTGGGTTCCCATATCAAGAAGGTTTACAAAGAAATCATTGGTAAGAACGCCTGGGCGGCTGGTGAATACCCCATGTTTAGAACCATCGAAATTCGTATCCAAAGCACGCATTCCACCTATCAATACAGTCAATTCGGGAGCAGTAAGAGTTAACAACTGTGCTTTATCAATCAATAAAGATTCTGTAGATACCGTATATTTTCTTTTCAGATAATTACGGAATCCATCTGCTTGCAGGCTCAAGGTAGGCCATAGATTCTACATCGGTCTGTTCCTGAGAAGCATCCATTCTGCCTGGAGCAAAAGGAACTTTCACTTCTTGTCCTGCATTTTTGCAGCGGCTTCCACAGCTGAATTTCCTGCTAAAACAATCAGGTCTGCCAAAGATATTTTTTTACCTCCACCCTGAGTGTTGTTGAATTCCTGTTGAATTCCTTCCAATACACCCAGCACTTTTTGCAATTGTGGCGGATTGTTTACTTCCCAGCTTCTTTGAGGTTCCAGCCTGATTCTGCTTCCGTTGGCTCCTCCCCTTTTATCACTGCCTCTGAAAGTAGAAGCTGAAGCCCATGCCGTTGAAATCAATTCAGAAATACCCAAACCTGAGTTCAGAACTTTGTCTTTCAGCGCATCAACATCAGCATCATTCACCAGCTCATGATCTACTGCAGGAATCGGGTCCTGCCAAAGTAATTCTTCCTGCGGAACATCCGGTCCGAGATAACGGGCACGAGGTCCCATATCCCTATGAGTAAGTTTAAACCATGCTCTTGCAAAAGCATCTGCAAACGCATCAGGGTTTTCATAGAAATGTCTTGAAATTTTTTTCGTACACAGGATCCAGTCTCAGTGAAAGGTCTGTGGTAAGCATTGTTGGCTTATGTTTTTTAGAAGAATCAAACGCGTCAGGAATGATTTCTGCTCCATCCTTTGCTATCCATTGATGGGCTCCGGCAGGGCTTTTTGTCAATTCCCATTCGTTCTCAAAAAGATTTTTAAAGAAATAATTACTCCATTGAGTCGGAGTTTCTGTCCAAGTTACTTCCAATCCACTGGAAATAGCATCTCTTCCGCTTCCTGATTTATAAGTACTTGCCCATCCAAGTCCCTGCTGCTCAATTCCGGCTCCCTCCGGTTCTTTTCCTACGTGATCTGCGGGACCTGCACCATGGGTTTTCCCAAAAGTATGCCCTCCGGCGATCAGGGCAACGGTTTCTTCATCGTTCATCGCCATACGTCCAAAGGTATCCCGGATATCTTTAGCTGCTGCAATAGGATCAGGATTTCCGTCCGGACCTTCAGGGTTTACATAGATCAATCCCATCTGTACGGCTGCCAATGGATTTTCAAGATTTCTGGAGTGAATATCACCATCTGCATTATCATCTGTAGGAAGTACAGCTGCCTGCCCTTCTGCTACTCCTTCCGAGCCATGAGCATATCTTATATCTCCTCCCAGCCATGTTTTTTCTGATCCCCAGTACACATCGGCATCCGGTTCCCAAACGTCTGCACGGCCGCCTGCAAATCCGAATGTTTTGAAGCCCATCGATTCAAGAGCAATATTTCCGGTAAGGATCAGAAGGTCTGCCCAGGAAATATTTCTGCCATATTTTTGTTTGATCGGCCACAATAATCTTCTTGCTTTATCAAGACTTACGTTATCCGGCCAGCTGTTCAAAGGGGCAAAACGCTGCTGTCCTGCTCCGGCTCCTCCTCTTCCGTCTCCTACACGATAGGTACCGGCACTGTGCCATGCCATACGGATAAACAAAGGTCCGTAATGTCCGAAATCAGCCGGCCACCAGTCCTGCGAATCGGTCATCAATGCATGGAGGTCTCTTTTTACGGCTTCAAGATCAAGGCTTTCAAAAGCTTTGGCATAGTCAAAATCTTTATCCATAGGATCAGACAGTGAAGAATGCTGGCGCAGAAGATCTACTCTAAGCTGATCCGGCCACCAATCCGAATTCTGGGTTCCTCCACCTGCTACATTATTCTTCTTCATGGTTCCGTTGTGAAACGGGCATTTGCTGATGTCATTCAAATCTTTTTCCATTGTCGTTTATTTTATTATTGATTAATACAGTTTAAATTCTATGTTGTAAGATGATGACAAACCTACAACGTTTAAATAATAAATACAATCTATTAATTTTTATTTCAACGATAGTTAAAAACTATAAATAAGTATTTCCGACAGCATCTGATCTAAGTCATAATTGTGGTATTAAGTTAATCATTTTTCATATTAATTAAATCAAAAACAGCAATATACCCTTCAATTTAGAATAACTCAACGTAAGGAGAATCTGCAACCGGAAGTCAGGCATCTTTTGTAGTTTTTTCGGAAAATGAAAATCAGTTTTCACTTATCATTTCATTCTCTTTGTTTCTAACCCCATTCAAATTCAATGCTTTCTAAAAATAATTTACTTATCTTTATATAACAGAACATGAATTCTTCCTGCTATGAAAAAAATAATCGTCGTCCTACTTGTTGCATTTGTCATCATTCAATTTTTCCCCATTGATAAGACTAATCCACCTCCTACTCCCGGAATGGACTTTCTAAAGATTAAAAATACACCGGAAAAGACGGCAAAGATCATCAGAACCTCATGTTATGACTGTCATTCCAATGAAACCACCTATCCTTGGTATTCCAATATTTCTCCGGCATCATGGTGGGTAAAAAATCATATCAATGAAGGCAGAAAACATTTGAATTTCTCTACCTTTGCAGTGTACGAGTCTAAAAGACAAATCCATAAACTGGAAGAGTGCATAGAAATGGTTGAGAAAAAAGAAATGCCGCTTGAATCTTATTATATAGGTCATCAGGACGCCAAACTGTCAGATGGGCAGCGTGCGGAGCTTGTTCAATACTTTAAAAGAGTAAAAGAAGATACGGAAAGGAAGGTCAGACTAAATCAGTAAAATCATGGAAATCTGGGAAAAAAACATATTGTATTTTTTGATGGAGATTGCGGAGTCTGTAATTTCTGGGTTCAGTGGATCCTGGAAAGAGACAGAAAAGATCAGTTTATGTTTGCTTCGTTACAGTCAGAATTCGGACAGCAGTTTCTTTTTGAAAGGGGGCTGAATACCAAGGAATTCAATACCATGTACCTATGGAAACCGGGACGGTATTATCTGATCAAGTCACAGGCTGTATTAGCCATTGCCAATATACTAGGTGGTATTTATAAACTTTCTGCAGTTGGAAAAATCTTACCGTCTTTCCTCAGGGATAAGGCTTATGATATGATTTCCAGAAACCGGATGAAACTGGCCAATCAGAAATGCTATCTTCCGGATCAGCATCAGAAAAAGAAGTTTATTCAGGTGTAATATCATTTCCCGCAGATCTGAAATAGGTCACAAATGTGTCTATTTTAATAAATCTGCGAGAAATAGAATTATAAACTATAAAGTATAAGTTCTGAATCCATTCATTACTCATTACTCATTACTTATTACTTATTACTTATTACTTATTACTTATTACTTATTACTTATTACTTATTACTTATTACTTATTGATTCAGTGACCATACAGAATAGGAATTCGGGGCACATTGAATTTTCACCCATTTATCAGCCTGTGTTGTAGGATACCAGCTTGAACTTCCTGTAAAATCTTTGATCTGCTGGCTTGCCCAATTGGTCTGGATCCATCTTTCCTGCCAGCTTGAGGAAGTATTGATGTAGACTACAAGCCCGGGATTTCCGTTGTATCCGTTACGTCTTGCGATGTATTCATCATTGTCGGTGTATAATATAGAGGTTGTTCCGGTAGCTTTATTGTTATGAATCCAGATCAGGTTATTCAGCCTTTCTTTATTCAGCCATTCTTCATAATCCCTGTAAAAGATGGTAGGATAGCCCTCATGGGTTAAAATATAAGCATAAGCCGGCATTTTATTGTAGATAACATCTGTATCATGATTGGCAACAAAGGTTACGGCTTTATAAGGATTTCTTTTCCACATCATATCATCATTCAGCACATTTAAGTTTCCGTTATCAAAAGCTTCATCCATTTTATAATAAGCGGCAAAATCGAATACGGAACTGTTTGCGTTATTCGCCCACCATTCCAGGGTATTCACATTGGAGTCCCATAATTCTCCGACGGAAAATCCGCCTACTTTAGAATTCCAGGTATTCACCACCCATGGTCCGAAACCTTTTACATAATCAAATCTCCAGCCGTCAAATTTCATCACATTTTTATAGTACTTGGCTACAGAATCATCTCTTCCCCACAGCCAGTCCTGTACATAAGGATTAGCATGACAAAGATCGGGAAAACCGCCGAAAGCTCCTTCATCATTATTTCCGTAGGCATTTTTATAGAAGTCATTATAGCTTCTTTTAAATTTACCGGAAGCTATCCCGGAAAAATTGGTCCAGGTATTGGTTCCTGTAAAAGGATTGGCCTCAGACTGTCCGCCACTGTTATGATTGATCACGATATCTGCATAAACCTGCATATTTTCAGCATGGGCTTTGGTAATAAGTGCCTCAAGTTTGGTTCTGGATCCGAAACGGGTTTCAATGCTTCCGTTCTGGTTAAAATCTCCGAAGTCATAATAGTCTGTAGGATCATATCCCATGGAATAAGCTCCGTTCTGCGCTTTTGAGGCCGGAGGAAGCCATACTGCACCGATTCCTGCATCAGACCAGGCTGTCAGTTTATCTTTCACGGTATTCCACCAGGTTCCGCCCTCCGGAACGTCCCAGTAAAAACCCTGCATAAGAACACTTCCGCCCGGGCCGGCAACAAATTTACCCTGAACAGAACCGGATTCTTTACCGGTACTGAAAGGACGCCCGTCATGATTGGTGACATTTACAATCCTGTCATGTACTTCTTCCTTTTTAGAAGTTTCCGTAATCAGTTCATCATTGCTCTGACAAGAATTAGTTATTGCTAAAGCCAGTAAGGAAAGGAAAAAATATGTTTTTTTCATCGTAATAATTAATTATCAATTCATTAACCAAGTTACAATTTTATTGAAAACAAATTCAAATCAAAGGGAAATATTTTAATTTTAAATAATGATTCAACTGTAAAGTCATTTAAAATTTTCATTAAAAAATCATAAATTTTTAAGATTCCCGAAACAATTTTTCTATTAATCCATATATTTGCATACTATGGAATACAATACCCAAAAAACTCAGCTTCATATGCCGGAATACGGCAGAATTATACAACAGTTGGTTGAGCGCTGCAAAGAACTTCCTACCAAAGAGGAAAGGAACGAAATGGCTATGGCAATCATCGATTTTATGGGTCAGAGAAACCCGCAACTTCGTGACGAAGAAAATTATAAACATAAACTTTGGGACCATCTTTATATTCTGGCTAATTATGATTTGGATGTAGATTCTCCTTATCCTTTTCCTACGATGGAACAATTGGCAGAAAAACCTAAAAGAATGGAATATCCGAAACTTCAGGGTGACTTTAAGTTTTACGGAAAAGTATTCTTCAATTGATAGAAAAAGCAATTGAACTTGAAACGGGTGATGAAAAAGAAGCCCTTATTGAGGTTATTGCCAACAATATGAAGAAATCTTATAATGTCTATAATAAGGAACATGTGACGGATGATGTGATCTTCCGCCACCTGAAGGAACTGTCTGAAAACAGGTTGGATCTTACCGGAATTGATTCTCTTGAAAAAGTAAAATCTATTACACAAGTAATAACAACAACCGAAATAACAACAACAGCAACAACAGGAATAACAACAATAATAAGAATAATAACCAGCCTAACAAGAGAAGGCATAATAACAATCATAAAAACAGGAAATAATGAGTGGAACATTTCAAATAAGAGGAGGAAAAAGACTGCAGGGTGAAATAACTCCACAAGGAGCCAAAAATGAGGCTCTACAGATTTTATGTGCTGTTCTGTTGACCGATGAAGAAGTAAGGATTAAAAATATACCTGATATTCACGATGTAAACAGACTGATTGAAATCCTTGGAGATTTTGGTGTAAAAGTCACTAAAAACGGACAGGAGATTATACCTTCAAAGCGGATCAGGTTAACTTTGATTATATAAAATCCAGCGAATTTAAAAAGACGGAGCAAAGCTTCGTGGCTCCATTATGCTGATGGGTCCTATGCTGGCCCGTTACGGAGAAGCTTATATGCCGACTCCGGGAGGTGACAAGATTGGAAGAAGAAGATTAGACACCCACTTCCAGGGATTGGTAGAGCTTGGTGCGGAATTCAATTATGATGAAGAGGAATATTTTTATTCTTTAAAGGCTACGGAACTGAGAGGAAAGTTTATTCTTCTGGAAGAAGCTTCTGTAACCGGAACAGCTAATATTGTAATGGCTGCCGCTCTCGCAAAGGGAAAAACAAGAATTTACAACGCTGCGTGTGAACCATACCTTCAGCAGTTATGCAAAATGCTGAACAGAATGGGTGCTAATATCTCAGGAATCGGATCCAATCTTCTTACCATTGAAGGGGTTGAATATCTTAGAGGTACTGAGCATACGATGCTTCCGGATATGGTAGAAATCGGATCATGGATCGGTCTTGCCGCTATGACAAAATCTGAAATTACCATCAAAAATGTAAACTGGAACCAATTAGGGTTATCCCGAATACTTTCAGAAAATTAGGGATCCAGTTGGAGCAAAGTGGTGACGATATTTATATTCCGGCTCAGGAACATTATAAAATCCAGAAATTCATAGACGGTTCTATCCTTACCATTTCGGATGCTCCATGGCCTGGTTTCACTCCGGATTTATTATCTATTATTCTGGTTGTAGCTACCCAGGCAAAAGGAAGTATTCTTGTACATCAGAAAATGTTTGAGTCCAGATTGTTCTTCGTGGATAAGCTGATCGATATGGGAGCACAGATCATTTTATGTGATCCTCACAGAGCAACGGTAATCGGGCTGAACCAGGAAGCTCCGTTAAGAGGAACAACAATGGTTTCGCCGGATATCAGAGCCGGAAATGCCCTTCTTATTGCAGCTCTTTCTGCAGAAGGAAAATCAATTATCCACAATATCGAGCAGATCGACAGAGGATATGAAAATATTGACGGAAGGCTAAGAGCCATTGGTGCTGATATTGAAAGAATCTAATAATTATTTTATTACTATAGAGCGTTCAGAGAAATCTGAGCGCTTTTTTTAATCACCCCGTCAAATCTACGATTTGACACCCCTCCAGAGGAGGGGAATTTTCGCAGCTTCATGTGTAATTGCAGTCAGAATTGAAAATCTTCCATTGGATATTTACTCTTTATTCTAAATAAAAAGTGCCCGGCAAAAACCGGACACTTTAGTAATTAAAACTATATGAATCTCACCTAAAAATACTTTCTGCAGGTATATTCTACCGAAGTACTGATAAGTTTATTTTTATTCAGATAGAACTCAAGCTGCTGATAATCTTCTGAATTGACATTAATGTATAATTGTACGGTTCCAAAGCTGTAGCCGTTTACGTATTCTATATTAGCAGACAACACTCTGTGACAGATACCTAATTGATTGTAGATCGTATTCATCAAATGTTCAAATTTCATTTTGCCATTCAATTCTATTTCCAGGATCAATTCTTTTTAGGCAGGTTCAATTTATTTTGCAAAACCTGCAGGCCGGGATTAAGTGTAATCATTGCTAAACATTTTTGAGTTAAACATTTTCAGATCGTATTGCTCTCTGCATTAAATCTGTGACAAAAATATAAAAAAATATTAGTCCACCAAATTAGTAGACTAATATTTTTAAAAATTTAACAAAAAAAAGAAGCTTTATCAGCTTCTCTTCTATTTTTACAATTCCTTTACTCTTTCCAATTTATCAGATCCCGCCAGTCCATTAGGATTACATCCCAGTTCTCCTTCAGGCACTTTTAAATTTTTCTTTTTATAAAATTCTTCCCAGAAAGCATTGGTTTTCCGGTCTTCGGATCAATGAAGGTCATGGGTTCCAGCTTAAAAACAGATTCATCCCTGAAAGCCCTCTCGATGAAGTCTGAACAGTAATATGAATTTTCATCCAGAATATAATTGAAATTATAAGGTTTGCCCAACATTGAATTTGCCTTTTCAAGCGCTTTCGGAATAGCTCCTTGATATTCCGGCTTTAAACGGTAGACCACAACATTTTGTCCGTCAGCCTTCTGATCTTTGATAAAATCTTTTAAGACCTGTTTCTGAGAACCTCCTTTGGGAGCCGCATGCAAGACAAACATCTTATTTCCTTCTTTTTCCAAAATTCCGATATGATCAAAAGAAGCTGTTTCCTGTTTCTGAGTTACATTATTAATGGCTCCGGACAATCCTGTTTCCTTTGCAGTCACAAAAAGCAGATCTCCATTTTCAAGTGATGCCGTCCTGGAAGAAGCACAATGTACCAGCAGGGTCATGAGAAGAAATAGAATTCCGGCTGTTGCCGTTTTTTTAATTTTTTTATAAAAGATATTTTAGATTCTGCCATCTGATTGTTTTGTTCTGCATCAAAATTACAAAATAGAATTCATTACATTTGTGATGAGTATTGAGCTATTCTTCATATCAACCAAACATTCCAACATTCTTATGCCACACATTTTACTCGTGGAAGACGACAACAGGCTTTCCCAACTGATCACAAAAGGGCTTCAGGAATCTGAATTTGAAGTTACGGCTGCCTACGATGGAATGACGGGCCTCAAACTGGTTCTGCAAAAGAATTTTGATTTAGTAGTGACAGACATTGTACTTCCCGGAAAAAATGGTCTTGAATTCTGTAATGAATTAAAAGTTTTAAAGCCCAATCTTCCGGTGGTAATGCTTACCGCTCTTGGAACCACTGATGATAAACTGGAAGGATTTGATGCCGGAGCCGATGATTATATGACCAAGCCTTTTGAAATGCGTGAACTGGCCGCCAGGATCAGGGTACTTCTGAAACGTTTTTCACACCAGCAACAGCAAAAAATCTCTGTACTCAGATATGAGGGGATTGAAATGAACCTGGAACAGAAAACCGCCAGCCGTGACCAGGTACCCGTTAAACTCACTCCCAAAGAGTTTAATCTATTGAAATTCATGCTCGAAAATTCCGAAAGAGTGCTTTCCCGGAGTGAAATTGCAGAAAAGGTATGGGATACTCATTTTGATACCGGAACCAACTTTATAGATGTATATATCAATTATCTCCGAAAGAAAATAGATAAGGATTTTGAGAATAAACTCATCCATACCAAAGCAGGAATGGGCTTTATTTTAAAAAAAAAAGGTTACGAAGAACACCAGCAATAGTATTTTAATATGAAAGTCAGAACAAGGCTTACTTTACTCTTTACTTTTGTCACAGCAATGCTGATGGTATTCTACGGTATTGCCGTCTATTATTCTTCCGCCGAAGCACGGGAAACTTCATTTTATGCCCAGCTAAGTAATGAAGCGGTAGCCAAGGCCAATCTTTTTTCCAGAGTACGCTGAGTGAAAAGAAATGCACCGCCTGTACAAAAACAATACAAAAACCCTCAATGAAGTTCAGGTTGCTATTTATGATCCGGAATTCAGTCTCATCTATCACGACGATTCAAAGGTGGATTATGTAAAAGAAGACCGGAAAATGCTTTCTGCTATTTTGAAAAAGAAAGAGATCAGTTTTTTCCTCGATGACCTTCAGGCCATCGGAATGGTTTACCCACACAACGGAAAAGAATATATCGTAACAGCCGCAGGCTATGACCAATACGGATACCGCTCGATCAGCCATCTGCTGACCATCAGCATCATTGCTTTCATCAGTATTCTGATCCTGACCTATCTTGTGGGAATTTTTCTTTCTAAAAAGCATTAAGCCCCTGAGTGAAATGGTGAATCAGATCAGGAAAATTACGGCAGGAAAATTACAGCTCCGGTTAAAAACAACCAAAGAGAAGGACGAACTTAATGAACTTGCCCAAAGTTTCAACGGCATGCTTGAAAGACTGGAAAATTCTTTTGATTCCCAAAAACATTTTGTATCCAATATTTCCCATGAGCTTCGTACACCGCTATCAGCAATTATTACAGAACTTGAACTGGCTTCAGAAAAGGAGCTGACCAAAGATCAATATCAGCAGACCATCAGCTATGCACTGGAGGATGCCCGTAATATGGCAAAACTTTCCAACAGCCTGATGGACCTCGCCAAGGCAAGCTATGATCCCAATGAAATCAGTTTTCATCAAGTCAGACTTGATGAAGTTCTCCTGGAATCTTATGCTAAGATTATAAAAGAAAATCCCGGGTATAAAGTAAGTCTGAATATTGAAAATTCTGTTGATGAACATCAGCTGGTTATTCAGGGAAATGAATATCTGCTGAAGGTAGCTTTCAATAATCTTATTGATAATGCCTGTAAATATGCACCGGAACATATATGCTCCATCAATGTTGAAGCAGTTATGGGAAAACTTCATATCCGCTTTACCAATACAGGTATTATGATATCACATGAAGACTTACAGCATATTTTTGAACCGTTTTACAGGAGTGAAACCTCTAAAAAGAAAAAGGATACGGAATAGGGCTTTTCCTTACAGAAAAAATTATTCACCTTCATCAGGCAGCCATCAAAGTAAGATCAGAAAATAATGAAACTGTTTTTACCGTGATATTTGATCCTGAAAAGGCTTGAACTTTTTGAACTATATTTTTAAACCCTTAAGGAATATTAACGTAAATCCGGCAACAAACAATTGATTTACAATAATTTAAAATCTATTTAGAATCAAAAGTCATGTTTAGGAGGGCTTGAAGCCGGGAGCAGGAAGTTATGAAACCAATAAATAATTATAAGACTCAGTATCTAATGATTGTTTTATAATGATCATAACACTAAAAGTAGCCTCCAGCTTCTTTCCTCCAGCTTCCAACCAATTACTATAACCCCAATTCAAGTTATCACAGCATTACAACTAATTTTTTAATCTCCTGAGACTTTGCTGAAAACAGTTGTTCCAATACTGGCTGCTATAACACACGCAATCGAAATCCACTGCAAGAAAGTAAGTTCTTCAGCAAGAAATACCAACCCGGAAAGGGCCGCAAACGCAGGTTCAAGGCTCATCAGGATACTGAAAGTCTTTGCAGGAAGTCTTTTCAGTGCCATGATTTCTAAAGAAAACGGCAAAGCACTTGATAGGATGGCTACCCCAAACCTTTCACGAAAATGGAAGGAGTAAGATTAAATACCGCTCCATCCCATATGGTGAAGGGAATAATGACCAAACTTGCGAACAGCATTCCTGTAGTAACGGCATCTTTCCCATCCATTATTTTGGAAACTTTACCACCCATGACAATATAAACAGCCCAGAACATACCTGCCAGAAATGCCAGCCCTAATCCCACCAGGTCTATATGATCACTTTTCCAGGGCACAATAAGCAAAATCCCGACACAGGCCAACAGTGCCCATACTACATCCAATAATTTACGGGATAAAGCCAGCGCTAAGAATAAAGGCCTGCAAACTCTACGGTAACCGCCAATCCCAAAGGAATACGCTGAATCGCCATATAAAAAATAAGATTCATTGCTGCCAGACCAATACCGTACATGGCGCAATACTTCCATTTCTGTTTCGTGAAGGTTAAAAATTTCGGACGGTTAATGATCGTAAGTAAAACTGCAGAAAGTACAATTCTTAAGGTCACCGTACCAATGGCTCCGATAGCCGGAAAAAGCTGTTTGGCGATCGATGCTCCACCCTGTACACAGATAATAGCCAGTAGCGTTGCAGGTATCGCTATATTGATATTTGATTTTTTCATTTATAAATTTATAATTCAAAAGGGTTTGGGAGGGAAATCTCCGGGATTCAACAAGCTCTTACTTATATGACAAATTGTGAAATTCATCATACAAAAACCAACCTCCAAATGTATTGAAATTTTATCTCTTACCATGGGTACAGTTTATACATATTAATAGGATATAATAAATAATTACCCCCTACGGAATCATCTAAAACACAAGGGAATTTTCTCTAATGATTTTCTAATAACATTCTAAAGCTTTTCTAACGGTAAAAAAAAAGCAGTCAGTTTTACTTTTGCACAGTAAAAAATAAAGCATATGGACTCAGATCCTTACAGTAATTATCAATCTTAAAAGCTTTCGTTGTACCACTTTTCCCGTACGGCTGAAAAGCTTTATAAAAACAGGAAAAGTTATGAATACATTTGAATTTACCCTCCGTTTACTGACTGCCTTCTGCTTAGGCGCAGGGATAGGCTTCGAGAGACAGTGGCGCAAAAAAATGCAGGACTGCGTACCAATACCCTTGTTTGTATAGGTTCAGCAGCTTTCGTTTTGATTGCTATTAAAATCGGCGGTGATGCTGCCGGAAGAATTACTTCTTATATTGTGAGTGGCATCGGATTTCTGGGCGGCGGTGTGATAATGAAAGACGGCTTAACCGTCCGTGGACTGAATACCGCTGCTACTTTATGGTGCTCTGCTGCCATAGGCGCTTTGTGCATTAGGGTATCCCATGGAAGCTCTCATTACCGTCTTATTTATTGTTTCCACCAATATATTTCTCAGACCTTCTTTATCTACTCAAAAAAATGCCCGGAACCAAAAACTGGTCAGCATAAAGAAAAAGAACAATACAAAAACAAAAATCAGCAACAGTACTCAATTTTATTAAGATCATGAAAAAAATAATCTTAAGCATTATCATTGTCTTTACAACAGCCTGTAAAGATGATTCTTTAAAAAAGATCATGCAGAGGAACTCACTCTCAAAAACGGACAGGTTATAATACCGGAAAGCCATCCTGCTCTCAAAAAATCAAAACTGAAACGGTTGCTGAGCAGGAACACAGTGATGGTATTGTTTCTGCCGGTACCATTCAGGCGATCCCCAATCATTATGCCGAAATTGCCAGCCCTTTTTCAGGAAGAATTACCAGATCCTTTATACAGCTTGGGCAGAATGTTCCAGTTAACAACCCTCTTTTGAAATCCTTTCTTCCGATTACTTTTCGGTCCAGAAAGATTATACGGATGCACTGAATGAGATGCAGCTTGCAGAAAAAAACTACAGACGCCAGCAGGATCTGGTAAAACACGGGGTAGGGATTCAGAAAGAACTGGACGAATCGGAAACAGATTTTAAAAATAAAAAAACGTCATTGTCTAATGCTTCTTCGGCTTTAAAAGTATATAACAGCAAAGGAGGAGGTATAGGAAGTCCGCTCATTGTAAGAGCACCGATCAGCGGGGAGATCATTTCCAATAAAATTGTGAACGGACAATACCTTAAAAGTGATGCAGACCCGGTGATCATCATTGCAGAATTATCCAAAGTATGGATCTCCGGGGATGTGAAAGAGAAAGATATCCGTTTTGTGAATATTGGTGATCATGTATCTGTAAAAGTAAGTGCATACCCGGGCCGGAATATTACCGGAAAAGTATATCACATCAATGAAATTGTTGATGAAAATACCCGAAGTAAAAGTTCTTATCGAATGTGATAATCCCGACAGAAGATTAAAGCCCGGAATGTATGCCACCGTCAGTTTTTCTACCCTTCCGGAGAAAGCGGTTATGATCCCGGTCACAGCTCTGATGCAGAATGACAGTTCACAATATGTATGGGTAAAAACAGGAAAAAATCAATTTGCCAGACGCCCGGTTACTACAGGAGAAACAGATCAGAAAACAACACGGGTTCTTTCCGGATTAAAAGCCGGGGAAACCATTATGACCGAAGGCGGAATTTATATGCTGGATGCCAAATAATATAACACTTTACCCCAAGAAAATTATGAAGCAATTACTTACACTCTCTATACAGAAGAGATGGCTGATGCTGGCCCTCTTTCTTTTACTGGGATTATTCGGATATTATTCCTGGACCAGACTGTCAGTAGAAGCCTATCCTGATATTGCCGATGTTACTTCACAGGTAGTGACACAGGTTCCGGGGCTGGCAGCTGAAGAAGTAGAACAACAGATCACAATTCCTCTGGAGCGTTCCCTCAACGGACTTCCCGGAATGCATGTGATGCGGAGCAAAAGTACCTTCGGGCTCTCCATGATTACTATAGTCTTTGATGACGGAATTGACGATTACTGGGCCAGGCAGCGTATCCAGGAAAGATTATCTGATGTCACCCTGCCCTATGGTGCACAGCCGGGGCTTGATCCCCTCACCTCTCCTATCGGCGAAGTATACCGATACATTATTGAAAGCAATACCCACAGCCTGCGGGAGCTTACGGATTTACAGAAATTCGTTATTATTCCCCGTATCAAGCAGGTTTCAGGGATCGCAGATGTTACCAACTTCGGAGGTATTACCACTCAGTTCCAGGTGGAGCTTGATCCTCACAGGCTGGAACAATATAGGCTTTCTTTATCTGAAGTTACCGAAACCATCACCAAAAATAATGTCAGTGCAGGAGGAAGCATGCTTCCACGGGGAAATCTAGCTTATGTTATTCGTGGAATCGGATTGGTAAAAGATCTGGATGATCTTGGAAAAATTGTTGTAAAAACCGAAAATGGTGTTCCTGTTTTCCTGAATGATGTAGGAACACTAAAATACGGGAACCTGGAAAGAAAAGGAATCCTGGGATATACGGACAGAAAACGTAATTACGCTGAAAGTGTAGAAGGAATCGTGCTTCTGCTCCGGGGACAAAATCCTTCGCAGGTATTGGAAGGCGTTCATGCAGCCGTTGATGAGCTGAATAATGAAATCCTTCCTCCGGGAGTAAAAATTCATCCATTCCTGGACAGAACTGATCTTGTAAAAACTACATTGACTACGGTTTCCCATACGCTTACCGAAGGTATTGTACTTGTAATTATTGTACTGATCGTATTTCTCGGAAGCTGGCGGGGTGCATTACTGGTAGCGATAACGATCCCCTTCTCTTTGCTGTTCACCTTTATCTTAATGCATGTAACCAATATACCGGCCAACCTTCTTTCGCTTGGAGCCATTGATTTCGGAATTATTGTAGATGGAGCCATTGTAATGCTGGAAACCATTCTGAAAAAAAAGAGAAGAAAATGCAGAAGAAATACTGGAGGAAAAAACCATTACCCAAAGGGTGATTGAGGTAGCCAAGCCTATTTTCTTTTCCACCATTATCATTATTACAGCTTATCTACCCTTGTTTGCGTTTGAAAGAGTGGAAAAAAATTATTCACCCCTATGGCGTTTACAGTAGGTTATGCTTTATTGGGTGCATTGGCAGTCGCATTACTTCTGATTCCCGGGCTGGCCTATGTAATTTATCACAAACCACAGAAAATTTATCATAATAAATGGCTTGAAAAAATAAGTAATGCTTACGGAAAAAGAATTGATAAAATCATGCATACCCCTAAAAAGTGATACTCCCTGTAAGCATTGTTCTGCTGTCCGCCGGAATCCTGTCCTACACTGTGGGAAAAGATTTTCTGCCGGAGTTGGATGAAGGTTCTATCTGGCTTCAGGTACAGCTTCCTCCGGGAATTTCACTAGCCAAAGCAAAAGAAATGAGTGATACGCTGCGGGCCAGAACTTTAAAACATTCCGAGGTTACTTATATGATGGTACAGGCCGGCCGTAATGATGACGGTACAGACCCATGGACGGCTTCTCACTTTGAGGTTTCCATCGGAATAAAACCCTACAGTGAATGGCCCTCCGGAAAGACAAAAGCAGACCTCATCAGAGAACTGGCAGCTGATTATAAGGAAATGCCTGGTTTCACCGTTGGTTTTTCACAACCGATGATTGATGGTGTGATGGATAAAATCTCCGGCGCTCACAGTGAGCTGGTGGTAAAAGTATATGGTGAAGATTTTAAAGAAACCAGAAGAATTGCTGAAAATATTTTATCCACATTAAATAAAATTCCGGGATCAGCAGATCTCGCCATTGACCAGGAACCGCCATTACCTCAACTGCAGATCATTGCCAACAGGGATAAAATTGCACAGTACGGGCTGAATGTTTCAGACGTTGCAGATCTTATTGAAGTTGCTTTAGGCGGAAAAGCCATTTCCCAGATCTTTATCGGTAATAAGGTCTATGATATTTCCTGCCGGTTCACCGAGGACAGCCGGGATACTCCTGATAAAATCGGAAACCTGATGCTGACCTCAGCCACAGGAGCCAAAATTCCTTTATCCCAGGTGGCAGAAGTAAAATTAAGTACCGGAGAAAGCACCATTACTCGTGAAATGAATAAGCGTCATCTCACCGTAAAACTGAACTTAAGGGGTACCGATCTTTCTTCTTTCCTGAAAACGGCTCAGGATAAAATAGAAAAAGAGATCAGCTATGACCACGAGAAATACCAGATTAAATGGGGAGGTCAGTTTGAGAACCAAAACAGAGCTTATTCAAGATTGGCATTTATTGTTCCGTTGGCCCTGGCTGTTATGTTCCTGTTATTGTATGGAGCGTTTGGTAATTTCAGGCAGGCTTTGGTACTGATGTCTATTGTACCGCTGGCTTTGTTCGGAGGAATGCTGGCCCTCAATGCCCGTGGAATGTCTCTGAATGTATCTTCTGCCGTAGGTTTTATTGCCTTATTTGGAGTAGCCATTCAGAACGGGGTGATCATGATCTCTCATATCAATGATCTTCGCAGAAAAGGATATGATTTGAAACCTGCCGTCATTAAAGGAGCACAGGATCGTTTCAGGCCGGTACTGATGACCGCCACTGTTGCTGTCATCGGATTATTCCCGGCATCACTGGCTACAGGAATCGGTTCGGATGTACAGCGGCCCCTCGCAACGGTAATTGTTTACGGATTGATGTTCTCTACTATTTTAACCCTTTTTGTACTTCCGGCTATTTATTTTATGGCTGAGCGTAATAACAAAAAACAAAATTTGGAATCAGATGAAGCACTTACAGATAACATTTAAAGCCTTCTTTATTTTAATAGCTACATTATTATCCGGCACAACAGGTATCATAAAAGCCCAGGAAAAAGAACTTTTATCTTTTGAAGAATATCTGAATCTTGTCGGAAAGAAAAACCTCAGCTATGCTTCCCGAAAATACAATGTAAGTATGGCTGAAGCAGCCATTCAGACGGCAGGGATGTTTCCGGATCCGCAACTGGAAGTGGAAACCACCAACAACGGGGTAAACAAAAACATGGGGTATGTCTACGGAACATCCATTGGCTGGACGCTGGAACTGGGTGGAAAAAGGAAGGCCAGAATCAATTTCGCCAAAAATCAGTCTGAGCTCAGTAAAATACAGCTGCAGGATTTCTTCAGAAACCTTCGGGCAGATGCAAGTTTAGGTTATATTGATGCTTTACGGTCCAAAGCTATTCTGGAAGTACAGCAGGATTCATATAAAAACATTCAGCAGCTTGCAAAATCAGACAGCATCCGGTACCGGCTGGGAACCATATCTCTGGTTACCGCAAAACAAAGCAAATTAGAGGCGGCTTCTCTTCTGAAAGAAGTATATCAGGCTGAAAGTGCAGAACAACAGTCTCTGACCAATTTGACTGTATTTCTTAGTGATCAACAACTGACCGGCAGAGATGTGGATGGGGATTTTAATGCTTTCAACAGAGATTTCAACATTGATGATCTTATTCTCCAGGCTCTGAATGAGCGTGCAGATTTACTGGCAGCTAAACAAAATACACAGGTTACCAAAAGCCAGATCAGTCTTGAAAAGGCCAACCGTATAATTGATTTAGGCATCAGCGCCGGAGCAGAGCACCACACAGAAGCTACGAATGAAATTGCGCCCTCTCCTACCGTAAATGCATTAAAATTAGGTCTCAGTATTCCCCTTAAATTTTCAAACAGAAGAAATGCAGGTTTGAAAATCGCTGAAATGGCTCATTCACAGGCTGAAGTAGAATATCAGCAGATTGAGCAGGAAATACGGGCTGAGGTCATGCAGGCTTATCAGCAATATTCAGCAACACAGAAGCAGGTGAAACAGTTCCACAATGGAATGCTTACAGAAGCTAAAAGTATCCTGGAAGGAATTACTTACAGCTACAAACGAGGAGAAAGCTCCATTCTGGAAGTTCTGAATGCCCAGAGAACGTACAACGGAATAAGAAAAGATTACTATCAGGCACTTGCGGATAATGCGGCAGCCCTCATAGAGCTTGAGCGCAGGGTGGGTATCTGGGATATTCAGTTTTAGGAGGGAAGATGAAGGCTGGAAGACGGAAGTCTATGGAAGCCGGGGAATCACTATCTAACAATTTAATTACTTTTTAATTTAAAGCGAAAACTTCCATCGAAGGTTAAAACTCATTAAATAATATTTTTAAACCATTAAGGACTATGAAGGTTTTAAGATAAGTTAAGGTAAATCAAAGATTTTTTAAGTGTAATTCTTAAAACGAAACTCTTCTTAATATTCTTATCTTCTTAATTTGCTCTTAATGGTTCAGTAAAAAAATAATTTATTTACAAATCAACACGGAATCTTCTATAGTTATTATTTATTTCTCGCATACGAAGCAGATTGCGCAGATGTTTGTACCTAAGAAAATCAGATATTAAAATCAATTAATTGAATTAATTATTCTAAGAAAATTTTAATGCATTTGACATGATCAAATGACTACCAGAAGTATCACCACAAAAAGTTACCTCCAGCTTCCTTCTTCCAGCTTCTAACCTCAACTCACCTCATTCAAAAAAAGCCCTGAAATCAATATGACTTCAGGGCCTTTGTTATTTTTTATACTGAGATTCATAAACTCTGATCCAGTCTTCCGGTGTCATCTTACGGCTCAGCTCAGCAAGCAGTTCAAAAGGAATATCGTCTGTTTTTTTGAACCGGACACAGGATTTTCCCATATCCAGTTTTCTCTTCGAATGTTTCGGATATTCTGCTACAAACCAATCCAAAAGCTCAGGTGTAGAATAAAGCCCCATATGATATAGTGCTATGAAATTTTTTTGTGACGCCAAATTAATAAAAGGTAACGGTGTTCCCGGCGTACAGTGATAACCTGCCGGGTAAGTTTTCAATGGAACACCCCAACCTAACATTCCATAACTTAGATTTTCTTCAAAACCTTCCGGAAGATTGTTATGAATTGTTTCAAAAAGTTTTCTGAAAGCATCTTGTCTTTCTTCAGGAATCTTTGAAATATAATCCTCAATAGAAGTTGCCTGGATCTGCATATTTAGTTTTTTTCTAAAGTACAATTATTTTGTGAAACTGTTTTATAATTTTACCGTGATTTCGGTTTAGAGTAAGTGGATGGAAGAAAGAAGTTGGAAGTTAGTGTAGTTTTATGATCACTATAAAATAATTATGACAATACAAAGGCTTATTATTCTTCTTATGAGTTTCATAACCTCCACTTTAAACTAATAAGAATCAATTAAATACAATCGAATTCACGTTAATTTCATCAAAAAAGGCAGCCACATCAATGCAACTGCCTACAGAAATTATTAACTCAAAAATTATTTTTAATAGCCTTTATTGTTGATTTTGATCCATCTTTAAAGTTCATCGTCACCAGGTATAAACCGCTGCTCAATTCTCCTAACTGAAGTTCTTTTGCAGGGTTATCAATAGTTTTCACCACTCTTCCTGCAACATCTGTAACGGTTACGGATTTCACATCTTTCATATCTGAAATGTACAGAACATCTTTGAAAGGATTAGGATATACACTGATCTCCTTTTTCTTCACCGCCGTTTCTGAAGTTGATAAAGAAGTAGCTACTTCAAATGTAAAATCAATGAATTCTCCTCTTGAAATAGCTGTACAAGGGTTTGACGGAGCTGTGCTGTTATAATCGGTCACCACTCTCATTCTGTAATTTCCCACAGGTGTTCCCGCAGGCACAGTAATAGTTCCTGAAGCATTTGTGATATAAGTGTTAGTAACAAACATTCTTTCTGAAGCTTCAAAAGTCAAATTATTATTCCAGTCAACCCACACTGCAATTCCGCATGTAGGACCTCCAGCCGTGAAAGATACTGAAGTGCTGGAGCCTGGAGCATTTATTATTTTGTTATTGGTTGCCGTTAAATTCTGATACCCACCAGCTACACTTGAGCCTGATGAATAAGCCATATCTATAAGTCCTCCGGTAGAATTGAAGACAGAAAGCCAGGAATTCTGATTAGAAGATGAAGGCAGACAATATCCTGTTCTGAAGGCAGTAAGCTCACTCCAGATACTTTTGTTGCTGCCACTACATACAGACCTTACCCATGCATAATAATTTGTATCTGCAGATAATGAATTCAACGGGACAGAGGTTGTGGAAGAAGTTGTAGAATTGGTAGCGTTCAGCACAGTGGTAGCATCCGGAGCAGTATTCGTTGTACTGTAATATACTTCGTATCCGTTTGCAGGAGCTGAAGATGGTGCCGTCCAGCCAATTGTTGCTGAGTTCATTGTTACGTTTGATGACGTAATTGCCGTTGGCTCAAGGCAAGAGGGGATCTCCTGAACAGTAATATTATCAATATAAATAGAGCGTGAAGAACCTCCTAAACCATGTTTAAATGCTAACTGTAAATCAGTACCCGCTGGAATATTAACTGTATATTGAGTGTGGGTAGTTGTTAAAGCAACAGGAGAACCAATTTGTGTAAAAGAAGCAGGATCTGCAGGGTTTGATAAAGTTCCTATTAATAAGGTTGTTCCTGTTGTCCCGGTTCTTGCATAGAATCTCACACGCTTGTTACCATCTGAAAGATTCATAGTTGGAGGTGCAACCAGCATCTGACTGCCCGTAGTAGCAGATGAATTGGTCATATAATAAGCATTTGGAGCTGAATAATTATTTGTTGTCGTTACATATCCATAGCCCGAAAATGATGCATCTTCCAGATATGCCCAGCAGCTTGGGGCATTATTATTAGTATTAGACCCAACACTTGTTGTATCAAAGTTCTCTGTATACGGAACAGTGAAAGTAGAACAGGCAGTTTTAAAGGTTCCGGCAAAAGACCACGCACTCTGGCTTGTAGCAGAGCTACAGTTGGTTCTTACCCAATAGTAGTAGGTTGTGTTTGAATTGAGACCTCCTATAGTTGTACTTGTGCCTGTCACACCTGGATATGTAGGAGATACTGCACTGGATGGTATTGTACTTGATGTGCTGTGATACACATCATAACTTGCCGCATTGGTAGGTCCCGTCCATGAAATAAAAGCAGAATCAGCAGTGATACCGGAAACAGTCTGCAATACAGGAGGCACACAATCAGAATAAGCATCTGCTGAAAAAGCAAAAATATTTGGGATACCGGAACCACTTGCCTTGCTTACCGTTACACTTTGTATAGGTTTTGCCTGGTTCGCTGCATCTATTACCAATGCATTTTGATAAAGTTTCGGATCCGAAGTACTGGGTTCTAAAACATCTGTAGTTATTTTAATTCTCCCGATTCCCTGGATGGCAAAATTGTTTCCGCCATACCAGTCAGAAAGACTTATATTAGAAAATACCTGGCTGCTTCCATCCGTAAAATTAACCGTTACGTTCACTGTAGATGTTCCACTTCCACTGGTAGAAAGCATATACAATGTAAAAGCAGGTTTAGGAGTGGTGAAGGTAAGCGTTCCGCTGTCATTGGCAGCAGCCAGTCTTAGCGAGTTATTTCCACTTAAATTTCCCAAAACATAACTAAGTCCCGGAGTTCCCGCCACTACAGAATTAATAATTCCGTCCACCGGAATACCATAGGTAATCGCAGGACTTGTGGAGGTCAGCTGAAAATCCCTGGCTACAAAAGCATAAGAAACCCCATCTACATCATTATTCGTAGAATTTGCTGAAGAACCTATACCATTTGCAATTACATCAGCAGTATAGCCTGAAGCAACCGGCATCGTTTGAAAATTTTGCGCCATCATTGCTGTGGCAGATAACAGAGCAATAGCAGGTACCACTCTAGAAAATAAATTTATTATCATTTTGATTACATTTGATCGGAAAATTAAGAAAAATTCCAATACAAAAAGATTATTTTTATAAAAATAGTAAAGCTAACTCGATATATATAAAATATTAGCATTGAACAATATTAAAAATAGGAAATTTTAAAGAGAACATACGCTTAATGTACTTTTCTTATTGACCCAGAATTTTATTATTGGGAAATTAAATCCTATTTTTGTCATACAAATTTTTTGAACAATGCCAAATATTTCAAACAGAGCACTGCATATGCCGGCATCACCGGTAAGAAAACTGGTTCCCTTTGCATTACAAGCAAAACAAAAAGGAATAAAAGTATATCACCTTAATATCGGACAACCTGATATTGAAACTCCGGAAACGGCTTTAAATGCTTTAAAAATATTGATTTAAAAGTATTGGAATATGCACTTTCTGAAGGTAATATTGAATACAGAAAAGCCCTTACAGAATATTATCATTCATTAGGATTTTCGGATCTTACTCCTGATCATTTCATCGTTACCAATGGAGGTTCTGAGGCACTTAACTTTGCCATTTCCACTTTATGATGATGAAGGAGACGAAGTGATCATTCCTGAGCCTTATTATGCCAACTACAATGGTTTTACCAGCACATTTGATGTGAATGTAGTAGCAGTACCATCTACTATTGACACCGGTTTTGCCTTGCCTCCTATTGAAGAATTTGAGAAAAAGATTACAGAAAAAACAAGAGCAATCGTGATCTGTAACCCGGGCAACCCAACAGGATATCTGTATACCCGTGAAGAACTTCAGAAGCTTGCGGAAATTGCTTTAAAATATGATATCGTTGTAATTTCTGACGAAGTATACAGAGAATACGTATATGACGGAAAACAGCAGGTATCTATGCTGGAATTCCCTGAACTGAGTGAAAACTGCATCATCATCGATTCTGAATCTAAGCGTTACTCCATGTGTGGAGTAAGAATCGGATGCATGGTGACCCGTTCTCAAAAAATCCGTAACGCTGCTATGCTTTTTGCACAGGCGAGATTAAGCCCGGTTCTTTTGGGACAGATTGCCGCTACAGCTGCCCACCAGAATGACGGACCTTACATCAGAGCCGTAAGAGAAGAATATACCCACAGAAGAAATGTACTGGTAGATCTTCTGAATGCTATTCCTGGAGTGATCTGCCCTAAACCGAGAGGAGCTTTCTATTGTGTGGCAGAACTTCCGGTAGATGATACGGAGAAATTTGCACAGTGGCTGCTTGAAAAATATTCCCTTAATAACGAAACGATCATGGTAGCTCCAGCAGGAGGTTTCTACAGCGATCCTGAATTAGGAAAAAACAGGTGAGAATCGCTTACGTTCTGAAAGAAGAAGATTTAAAAAGAAGTGCTGAGATTCTTAAAGAAGCTTTGAAAAAATACAGAGAAGAGTTTAGCCTATAAAATACCATCATGCCGACAACAACAAATATTCATCTGAAAATACTGTTTTCGATCTTTTTGCTGTCGGCATTTTTTTTGTGAAAACAAGAAGGAAGAGAAAACTATTTCCCACAAAAGCTCAGGCGAAATAACATCAGTCAGTGTATCGCACATCGGTGGAATTCTTGGAGATTACAGAATCATTAAAGCAACCAAAGATTCCGTATTTGCAGAAAAAGGAACTACGGCCAACCAAACCCATAAGGAATGGAGTTCAGCCATAACTCCTGACACCTGGAAATCGCTTATCTCTTCCATCCATACAGAAGATCTTGATGATATTAAAAGTTCTCCGAGCCAGCAGTCGGTAGACGGAATTGATGAAACATTTCAGGTCCGTACTCCGAAAAAATCCCATATCTACGTCAACTCATTTGCAGATACTGCCCATTACAGGCAACTTCAAATGTTTAAAGAACAATTAGACAAAATTCTTCCTAAAGAATACAAAGAATACCAATAATACAACATGCTAGAAAATTTTTCATTAAAGCCTTATAATACATTCGGCGTTGAAGCCAGGTCCAGATACTTCGCTGAAGTGAACAGTATTGAAGAATTAAAAGATACGCTCACCTTTGCCAAAGACCGGTCTCTTCAACTTTTGTTTTTGGGCGGCGGAAGCAATATCCTGCTGACAAAAGATTTTGACGGCCTTGCAATTAAGCTGAATTTAAAAGGAATTTCTGAAGAAAACATCAACGATCATGAAGTTCTTATTACTGCAAAAGCAGGCGAAAACTGGCATGAATTCGTAATGTATTGTTTACAAAAAAATTATGGCGGACTGGAAAATCTTTCTTTAATTCCAGGAAATGTAGGAACCTCTCCGATGCAGAATATCGGAGCTTACGGAACGGAGATCAAAGATGTTTTTGTCAGCTGCCAGGTGCTGGATCTTAAAAACCTTGAGCTTACAACTTTTGATCTTGAACAATGCCGCTTTGGTTACAGAGATTCGATCTTCAAACAGGAAGGAAAAGGAAGGTACGTTATTCTTGAAGTTACCTTTAAACTTACCCAAAGAGAGCATCACATCAAAACAGAATACGGTGCCATTAAATCCGAACTGGAAAACCTGGGCATTGCAAATCCCACCATCCAGGATGTCTCCAAAGCAGTTATCAATATCAGACAAAGCAAACTGCCGGATCCGAAAGAAATTGGAAACGCCGGAAGCTTTTTCAAGAATCCAACCATTCCTTCGGCCCAGTTTGAAGATTTAAAACAAAAATTTGAAAATATTCAGGGATACCCGAATGGAGCTATGGTAAAAGTTCCTGCAGGATGGCTGATCGAGCAGTGCGGATGGAAAGGCAGACAAATCGGAAATGTAGCTTCCCATAAATTACAGTCACTGGTCATCATCAATGCGACAGGAAATGCAACCGGGAAGGAAATATTTGATTTTTCAACAGAAATCATCAATTCTATCAAAGAGAAGTTCGGAATTGAACTTGAACGGGAAGTGAATATTATTTAATCAAAAAAATATATAAAGGCTGATTCGGTTAGAATACAGCCTTTTTATTACTCATTTTTCAGGAGTATAACGTGACTATTATATGTTTACATTTCTATTGTTATTTCTACATTCCAAAAAATCATTATTTTAGCTTAAAAATTACAATCTGTGATGAAAATAGCTATTCTTGGAGCCGGAAATATGGGGCTTTCTTTTTCAAAATCATTCTTAAAGTATGAGCTGATCAAACCTGAAAATCTTCACCTGATCCTCAGAAATCCTGAAAAAATCTCTAAAATAGCTGAAGAATTTCCCAAATCCAGAATTTCCACCTTTGATGAAGTAAGCGATCTGGATGCTGATCTGATCATTATCGCCGTAAAACCTCAGGATTTTCAGACGGTATCTCAGAACATCCGGTTTAGCTTTAAAGAAAACCAGATGATCTTATCCATCATGGCGGGAATCAATATTGAAAAAATTCAAAAACTCCTGAATCACCCTCTCGTTGTAAGAGCCATGCCCAACTCTCCTACTCTTCTTGGAATGGGAATTACAGGCTATACGGCAGCCAATGGCATTTCATTCAGTCAGCTTATCAGCATTGAAAGACTACTGAACAGCACAGGAAGATCTGTTTATCTGGAAAATGAAGAGCTTCTGGATGGTGTGACAGCTCTGTCCGGAAGCGGGCCTGCTTATTTTTACTATATTATTGATGCTATGATCAAGGCGGGAATTGAAATGGGGATTGAAGAAAATCTTTCTCAACTTTTTGTAAAACAGACAATGCTGGGAGCTTATCACCTGATCAATAATTCTGAGAAAAACCTTGAAGAACTGATCAAGGATGTAGCTTCCAAAGGCGGGACTACAGAAGCCGCTTTAAAAACTTTTGAAGAAAACAGCCTTAAAGACATTTTAAAACAAGGCATTCTGAATGCTGAAAAACGGGCTAAAGAACTCAATAGCTAAATCTCTTTTCCATATACCTGCGCATCAGCCATCCCAGATACACTCCAAAAGTATTCAGGATAATATCGTCTACCTCAAATATTCCCATTCTGGTAAAATACTGGAGCGCTTCAACGATCACAATTGTAGAAATAAATGCAAACATGAGCGTCTTGAGATCTTTCAGCTTAGGAAAGACCCACCCAGAAAACCCAAATGGAATAAACATAATGATATTGCCGAAAACAATCATCATGATATATTTCCAATCTATACTATTCTGAATAAACTTTAGGGTAGAAAACACCGGCTCCACCCTGATCAGGTTGTCCTCATACTGAAAACGGCCCATTCCCAGAAACATCAGGTAGAGCAGAAACAAAGTATAAGGTACAATAACGGCTTTATAAATTTTCTTTAACATCTGGTGCTAATATATTCATTTCAAAAACATTAAATTTGTGTATTAAAATAATTTAATGAAATACGTTCTGCTTACACTTATTTCAGCAATGCTGCTGTCGGTCTCATGGCCAACTTATGGGGTTCCGTTTTTATATTTTCGCACTTGTTCCGCTTCTGATGATGGAACATGGAGTTTCAAAATTTTCAGATTATAAAAGGAAAGGCTGGGTGGTCTTCTGGCTGTCTTACCTTTGCTTTGTCATCTGGAATATAGTGACTACAGGCTGGCTGTATGGCTCGAAAAATCCTGACGGAAGCCACTCTCTGATGGCTGTTGTCTTTCCTGTACTGGTCAATTCACTACTCTATTCACTGGTATTTCAGTGTTACCATTGGTATAAAAATGCCCAGGGAACCTATTGGGGCTTGGTTTTTTCATTGCGATCTGGATGAGTTTTGAAAAATTCCATCTGGGTTGGGAACTGACATGGCCCTGGCTGAATTTAGGAAATGTATTTTCAGAATATCCGAAACTGATACAGTGGTATGATACGCTGGGAGCAACCGGAGGAAGCTTCTGGATCCTCCTGATCAATGTTTTGATATTCTATACAGTTAGAACATGGGAAGCCGGAAGAAAGAGAAAGGACCTGATTAAAAATTCATCAATTGTAGCGGCTTTAATAGCACTCCCGATGATTATTTCAGTCATTAAATACAATAATTTTGATGAAAAACCTACCGGACAGGTTAATGTATTGATGCTGCAGCCGGACCTGGATCCTTATGCTGAAAAATATTCTAAAGACAGTCTGACGATTGAGCAGGATTTACTTTCACTTGCCGAGAAAAACTCAACGGGTAAAATTGATTATTATATGGCTCCGGAGACAGCGATTCCAGGCAGAGGCTCTATTTCTGAAACCGCTTTTGAAAAGAGTTTACTTTTAAATAACATCAAAGAATTTCTGACAAAACACCCGGGATCTGTTTTTGCAACAGGAATTTCATCACACCGTTTTTACCTTGACCCGGCAACAATGCCTAAGGAAGCGTATCAAATCAATCCGGGACTCTGGATTACCAGTTATAATACGGCTATTCAGCTTGCTCCGAATCAGAAAGTACAGGCTTACCATAAGGGAAAACTCGTTCCGGGGTTGAAATTTTCCCTTACATCACTGTTTTGAAACCTATTTTAGGAAATGCGATGCTTAATCTCGGCGGAACGGTAGCCTCTTTAGGAACGGATAAAGAAAGAGTTGCTTTTTCAAATCCTTACAATAAAGGTAAACTGGCTCCTATTATCTGCTATGAAAGTATCTATGGAGAATTTGTAACGGATTATGTGAAAAAAGGAGCTAACTTTTTAGGAATTATGACCAATGATTCCTGGTGGGGAGTTACAGAAGGGCACAAACAGCTTTTATCTTATGCCAGATTAAGAGCTATTGAAACGAGAAGGGAGATTGCACGCGCTGCCAACAGCGGAATTTCTGCTCATATTGATGCAAAAGGAGAAATAACAGCTGATACTTTTTACGGAGATCAAACCACATTGTTTGCCAAAGTAAACCTGTATGACACGATGACCTTTTATGCAAGAGCCGGTGATCTGCTTTCAAGATTTTCAATATTTGCATTAGGCTTTTTACTGTTTTATTATCTCATTGAATGGTTCAAAAAGAAAACAAAGAAAGCGTAACGCTTAAACACAGGTTACATTGATTTTTTGTAAAAATAATTACAGATATCTGCATGATCAGCCGGATTCGCAATATTTTTTCTCGCAGATTTTTTTAATAGTTCATATTTTTAGATAAAGAGAAAAGCCAGCTGGACGTCTGGCTTTTCTCATTGATAGAAGATAGAATTGATTCAATTACTTAATCGTAAGTTTTCTGGTGGTTATTTCGTTTTTATCTTCAGTTTTAATAAATATACTCCTTTCGGTAAATGAGAAACATCAACGGACTGATCTCCTTTTAAGTTCACATTCAATTTCTTCCCGTCCATTGAATACATTTCAGCTTCAGAAACTTTTTCTCCTCTTATATATACTTTATCAGATACCGGATTCGGGTAGATAACAAGTTTTGTTGCAGTCTTGGTGTCTTTTACTCCCAGTGTATTGCTTACAGAAGCATCGGAATATACTTTGGAGGCATCAATAGATTTTACACTCCAGTATACATTTTCCACCGCCGGATCAAGATCCAGAAACCATGAAGGTGTAGTTACTATATATTTGGCAATATCCTGCGCTCCCGGCGTTGTCCTACTGTTATTTCGTATCTTAAAGCATTCACCGGAGTTTTGTCATCTGTGGCACCACTCCATGAAAAATTGAACCGGTTTCCGTTTCTGGTCAGATTCAGATTTGTAGGAGGAGTTGGTTTTAAATTGGCTTCTGCTGAATTATTTTTAAAAACTTTTGTCAGAGAAGGCAAATCTGTTTTATCCCAGTCAAATCCACCCAACAAAACGTCAAGATGATGATCATTATTAAAATCAAACAAATGTACAGTACCGGGACCTCCAAGATTGGACATTCCGCTGAGCGTACCTTCCGTAAACTGTTGATTGGAAACATTATAAATATACGCTTTTACCACTGCCGTATAATTTTCATTCCCGGTGACTATAAAGTCATAATAGCCGTCATTATTCAGATCTCCAACACTTAAAGAAACATCTGAAATATCAGGCATAGAGATATGTTGGGCAGTGAGAGTTCCCGTACCGTCATTCATCAGAACGGCAAAATATCCGTCATCATTTCCATCTCTTCCTATGACAATAATATCCTGAAACCCGTCAGCATTAAAGTCTGCAAACTCAATTTTACCTACTGATAAAGGCTCAAGATCCTGCGTCGGCACCAATGTTCCTGCCTGGTTCATATACACCTTACCTACAGGATTCTGGTTGACATCTGATCCTATTATCACAAGATCCAAAAGCCTGTCATTATTGAGGTCTACCAGTTTAAAACTCCCGCTTTGGGTTCCTTCCAGCCAATGCTCGGTCACATCAAATCCTGCTCCGGTATTCTTATAATAGTCCAGGGTATTTCTGAAGCCCGCTCCATTGATATATTGAGTTCCATTAAGTGCATAGTCCGATTTTCCGTCATGATTGAAATCAAAGACTTCTAATGAACTGTAAACTTTTCCAGGGATTTCGGCTTCTTTTACAAATCCAGTCCCTGTATTTCTGAAACGGTATTGCTTGTAATTCACAATATCCATATAACTGAGTCCTGTAGAAACAATATCCATCAGTCCATCATTATTAAAATCGATAAAACGTATATCTCCCATATGTGTCACATCCCCGCCTAAATCGGCATACGGCAACAGGGTTGAACCATTGTTCTGATACACTTCATTATACGTACTGTCTACATTTCCGTCGCCATCAGAATCTATAGCTCCATTCAGTACAATATCCAGTGTGCCGTTGTTATCAATATCAGCAATATCAGCTGCTGAATAATAAAAATTTTTCATACCGGTCTGTACTTCAGTAAAGTTCTGTGCAGCCAGACCTACAGGAAGCATCGACAATAAAATATAAATTCTCTTCATTTTATTTTTATTTAGATTAATTAAAAACAAAGATAGAATATTAAATTATTTTGGGTAAAAAAGCCTGTATGAAATATATCAGCACTGATTTTCTGTGAGATCCCGGAAATTCGGGTATTTTAAAAATTCAATATTATTAATCAGCCACTTATTTGCAAATATTTTCCAAAAGATTTGTCTATCTAAAATTCTTTGTTATTTTGCACTCTCAAATATTATACAAATAAGAACATCGAGATATGTCAAGAATTTGCCAAATAACAGGAAAGCGTGCAATGGTTGGTAACAACGTTTCTCACGCTAATAACAAAACGAAGCGTCGTTTTGAAATTAACTTATTAGAGAAGAAGTTTTACCTTCCGGAGCAAGATAAGCACGTAACACTGAAAGTATCAGCTCATGGATTGAGAGTGATTAACAAGATTGGAATCGAGGAAGCTATTGAAAGAGCTACAAGAAACGGATTGATTAAAAAGAATTAATAAATCATGGCAAAAAAGGAAACAGAGTTCAAGTAATCCTTGAATGTACAGAGCACAAAGAAAGTGGTATGCCAGGAATGTCAAGATACATTTCTACAAAAAATAAAAAGAACACTACAGAGAGATTGGAATTGAAAAAATACAATCCTGTTCTTAAGAGATCTACCCTTCACAAAGAAATTAAGTAATTTATAAATAATAACTTACCATGGCAAAGAAAGTAGTAGCAACCCTACAAAGCGGTCAGTCTAAAAGATGACTAAGGTGGTGAAAATGGTGAAGTCTTCTAAATCAGGAGCTTACGTTTTCGAAGAAAAAGTAATGAATGCTGATGAAGTAGATGGTTTTTTGAAAAAATAATCAATACTTTATTTACAATATAAAAAACTACTCATATTTTGGGTAGTTTTTTTGTTATCTTTGTGCACCAGATTATTAATCAGTAAAGTATGAGAAAGATTCTTGTTCTGGTCTGCACCGCAACTTTTCTATTTTCATTCAGTCAGAAAACAATGAACCCTACAGCATATAAAAGTTCGGCAAAAGTTTTCAGCATCAAAGGACTGTCCCAATCGGTAAGTATTGATTGCGGAAGTTCTACAATGATTTTATTATCCGGTCAGGTTCCTCTGGATTCGGAAGGTAACCTTGTAGGCAATAATGTAGAGGAACAGACTCGGCAGGTTTTCAAAAATATTGAGAATATTCTGAAGGAATATGGCGGAACAGGAAAAGACGTCATAAAGCTGGGAATCTTTATGACAGATACCTCCAAAGCTCCGGACTTCAGAAAAGTCAGGGATAGGTACGTTAATCTTCAGAACCCTCCTGTAAGCAGCCTTGTGGAAGTAAGCAGGCTTTTCAGAGATGATGTCCTTATAGAAGTGGAAGCCACAGCAGTGATTAAAAATAAATAAGAATAAACTAAAACTATGAGTTGGTTTAAAAATATTTTCAAAAAGGAAGAAAAAGAAACCTTAGACAAGGGATTGGAAAAATCCAGCCAGGGATTCTTTGAAAAAATGACGAAAGCCGTAGTCGGCAAAAGTAAAGTAGATGATGAAGTCCTGGATGATCTGGAAGAAGTTCTGATTGCATCTGATGTAGGAGCCTCTACCACAATCAAAATCATAGAAAGAATTGAAGAGCGTGTTGCCAGAGACAAATATGTTGGGGTAAACGAGCTGGATACAATTCTTCGTGAAGAGATTTCAGGGTTATTGCTTGAAAATCCACATGCCGGTACAGGAAATATTGACACATCCAAAAAACCTTACGTTATCATGGTTGTAGGGGTAAACGGAGTTGGAAAGACAACCACAATCGGAAAGCTGGCCCATCAGTTTAAATCAGAAGGTAAAAAAGTTGTCCTGGGGGCAGCAGACACTTTCAGAGCTGCAGCCGTTGACCAGCTTACCATCTGGAGTGAAAGAGTGGATGTTCCTATCGTAAAACAGGGAATGGGATCTGATCCTGCTTCTGTTGCATTTGATACCGTGCAAAGTGCTGTAGCTCAAAATGCAGATGTTGTGATTATCGATACGGCCGGAAGACTGCATAATAAAATAAATCTGATGAATGAGCTTTCCAAGATCAAGAGAGTGATGCAGAAGGTAATTCCTGATGCACCTCATGAGATTCTGTTGGTTCTTGACGGTTCTACAGGGCAGAATGCTTTTGAACAGGCCAAACAGTTTACAGCCGCTACAGAAGTAAATGCTTTGGCAGTAACCAAACTTGACGGAACTGCAAAAGGAGGTGTTGTGATCGGTATCTCTGATCAGTTTCAGATTCCGGTAAAATATATAGGCGTTGGCGAGAAAATGCAGGACTTACAACTTTTTAATGGTACGGAATTTGTAGACTCATTCTTCAAGAAAAGATGATTTATATCATATTTTCCCTTGTTTAGCAGACAAATCACTTTTAAATATTAACAATTAAAAAATTTGAAACTATGGGAATTTTAACTTGGATCATATTTGGTCTTATCGCAGGGGCTATTGCAAAATTAATAATGCCGGGTACTCAGGGAGGCGGATGGCTCATGACAATTATCCTGGGAATCGTAGGAGCATTTGTTGGAGGATTTGTAGGAAATCTAATCGGCTGGGGAACAGTTGAAAGTTTCGACTTCAGAAGTATGCTGCTTGCCATAGGAGGTTCACTCATTGTCCTCTGGATTTACGGAATGGCAACAAGGAAAAGCTGATATAGCAACGCTTAAAAAAATAAAATCCCGGATCTGAATTCAGACCCGGGATTTCTGTGTACAATATATAAATTTAGTTAGTTGTTGATTCTGATCTGGTAAGGCATCTCCATTTTTACTTCAGCCTGCAGTTTCTTGTCTGTAATCTGCTGTAAGATCTCATAATTGGATTTCCCTATTTTATTTTTAATGATTCTCGCAGAAACATCCTCTTCATTCAGATCTTTGAACAGCTGCTCAAACGGTGACATTTTCTTAGGATAACCTTCTGTGTGATAAGATTTCAATCCTGCCTTCTGAGCAGCAAACTTTACAGCATCATTCAGTGTTCCCAGCTCATCTACCAGACCAATTTGCTTGGCACGGACTCCGCTCCATACTCTACCCCCACCTACACTGTCAATCTGCTCGAAAGTCTGTTTTCTGTTCTGAGTTACGAAATGTACAAATCTTTTGTAAGTACCCTCTACACTTCTCGTCATCATATTTACCCCATACGGCGTCACCCCGTTCAATCCTGAGTAATACATAGAGTTGGCATTGGTAGCCACCACATCTGCACGAATTCCGTTTTTGCCGGCAATATCCTTATAATAAGGTAATACCCCGAAAACACCTATAGAACCGGTAAGCGTATTAGGCTCTGAATAAATTTTATCAGCTGCCATAGCTACATAATATCCTCCTGACGCTGCATAATCACCGAAAGAAACTACTAAAGGCTTTTTCTTTTTAAGTTGCTGCAATTCAAATAAGATTTCATCTGACGCATTAGCACTTCCACCAGGAGAATTGATTCTGAAAACCACAGCCTTCACTTTATCATCTTCCTGAAGTTTCTTGATGTATTTCACATACTTCTCTGCATGAATATCATTGTATCCGTCTCCATTATTAATAGATCCGGAAGCATAAAGCACTGCTACTTTTTCACCTGATTTATCGTCATCAGCATAAGAACTGATATAATTAGTCAATGAAATTTTATTCAGTTTCTCTTTATCCTTCAAGCTTAATTTAGTCTTAAGAAGATTATCATATTCAGATTTCTGGATCAGTTTATCCGCAAGCTTATATTTTAATCCCTGCTCAGGAATCATTCCGTATAAACTGTCAACAATTGTTCTGAACTGAGCAGTGTCAATCTTTCTTGAAGCTGCCATTTTATAAGATGTGTTTTTCCAAAGGTCATTCAAAAGAGTGCTCAACTGCTCCTTATTCTCAGGAGAAATATCATTTCTCAAAAAGGTTCTACTGCCGATTTAAATTTACCGTGACGGATCACTTCAATCCCGATTCCGTATTTATCAGCAAAATCCTTAAAGAATGTAACCTCAGTAGCAAGCCCCTTCAGCTCTATACCTCCTGCAGGGTGCAGATAATACTGATCAGCTACTGATCCGAGATAGTACGCAGACTGAGATACACCATTTCCGTAAGCATAAACAAATTTTCCGCTTTTCTTGAAATCTTCAATAGCATTTCTAAGGTCATCAATCTGGGTAAGACCTGCATTCAGATCATCAGCTTCGATACTTATTCCCTTAATATTATCATCGGTTTTTGCTTTGTTAATTGCTTCCAAAACATCATACAGAAGAACATTTTTGTTCTGACTGCCTATATTAAACAGTCCCATTTCCTCCTCTGTAGGGCTGTCTATGATATTTGTCTTTAAATTAATCGTAAGAACCGAATTCTTTTTACCACCACAGATTTTTCATTCCCCATAGAACTAAACACAAGCATCATAATGAAAAAGATGAAAAAAACAGCGCAAAGTAGGAGTATTGCTACTATATTTGCTAAAACATTTTTAAAAAAACTTCTCATAAAATCAATCAATTTTCCAATATGTCGCAGCAAAGGTAGTTTTGTTACTAGGAAGTAACCTCGGAGAACAAAAAAAAATATAGACCTTGCATTGCAGAAAATACGTGATGCAGGAAACGAAATATCACAAACCAGCGAATATTTAATATCAGATCCTGTAGAATTTGTCAGTTCCAATATTTTTTGTAATATTGCAACAATAATATTCACGCATCTTTCACCAATTCAACTGCTTGATTGTATTAAGAATATTGAAGTTGAAATGGGAAGAATTAATGATTCAAAGAGATCCGGAGGTTATACTGACAGGATTATAGATATTGATATCATTAAATATAATGAATTAAATTTTAAATCAGAAAGATTAGAAATCCCTCATAAAAAACATCTTTTTGAAAGGGATTTTTCGAGAGTATTATTAAAAGATTTTATTTAAAACATAAAACATATTGTATGAAATTAGGTTTATTATTATTGGCTACAACATTGCCGATTGCCGCTTTCGCACAGAACAGCAGCACTACAGTAAACTCTTCTACCGAGTATCCTAATACATTCTCATCGGGATCAGCTAACGTACAAACTTTCGACAACAAATCCAGACGCTTCAGAGACTGGTCTATTTCTGTTGGAGGAGGACCTGCGTTTATGGTACATTCTGATCTGAAGTCTATCCGTAAGGATAAGACGAACTGGGGATATAATGCTTACGTAAGTGTAGATAAGCAAATCACACATGCATTCGCTCTAAGCCTAATGTATATGCGAGGAGAAACGAAACAGACGGCACAACTTCCTGGCGCTGCAGGTCAGACATCAGGAATTGCTACTGCAACTACACAATTCGATAACATATCTTTATTGGGAGATATCAACTTCTCGAACCTGTTCAGAAGAATTGATAACCACTCTCCATACAGATGGGCATTCCACGGATATATGGGTATCGGTCTGCAGGGGTTCAGAACTTCATTACATGATAATGATCAATTCAGATGGAGTAACGTTCCAAGAAGAATTCCTTTATTCATTAAGCAGGACATTGATATCAACTCTATCTTCTATCAGGGAGGTGTAGGGATAAAATATAATGTTTCCAAACTTATTGATGTTGAAGCAAGAACCATGTACATCATCAGTGGTGATGATGAATTTGATGGTGGCGGATTGGCAGATCCTAGCGATTATGACACTTCTACTCCAGGTTCAAAATACAATATGCTGAACGCAAGAAGATCAGATAATGCATGGACAGTAAGTTTAGGTTTATCTTTCAAACTAGGAAAACACCCTTCTCACCTGGCATGGCATGATCCGCTTCAGGAAGCATATTACAGAACAAATGTCTTAGAAAATGCTTCAACTGATTTTGTAGTTTGCGAAAAAGGTGATGCAGATAATGACGGAGTATGTGATGATTGGGACAGACAGCTTGATACTCCTGCAGGTGCAAGAGTAGATGGTGCCGGAGTTGCTTTGGATATGGACCTTGACGGTGTTATTGACCTTTATGATAAATGTGTAACAGTACCTGGACCTGTTGAGAACAACGGATGTCCGGTAAAATAATACCACCGATTTTCTTTAAGAAAAAAATCAAATAATAATACACGATGAAATTAAGTTTAGCAATTGTTGCTTTAACTATGGCTATCCCTGCCGTAAGTTATGCACAAGACTCAACGGCAGTTTCCACAGGAGCGTATCCCAATACGTTCTCATCAGGATCAGCCAATGTTTCCCCATTCACCAATCAATCCAAGAGATTTAATGACTGGTCTGTTTCTGTAGGAGCAGGAGTTCCACTTATGCAGTCAGCAGATTTAACGTCTATCAAAAATGGTAATGGTAAAAATCTTTTGGATATTCTGCATATATAAGTATTGATAAAGCAATTACCCATGCTTTCGGAATCAATTTACAATATGACAGAGGTGAAACCAGACAAGGTTGGTTCAATACCAAAGATGCAGCACCTGATGGTTCTGCAGTAGGGGCAAGAACTCAGTATGATGCGATCTCCCTTTTAGGAGACGTTAATTTTTCTAATCTATTAAGAAGAGTTGATAATCATTCTCCATACAGATGGGCACTTCACGGTTATGCAGGTGTTGGAACATTAGCTTACAGAGCTTATCAGAAAACAAGCAGCGGTCAGATGCTGATGACTGAAGTAAAACCTTTTAAATTAGGTTCAATGTTCATGCAGGCTGGTGCAGGTTTGAAATTTAAAGTCAACAGAAGAATCGATATTGAAGGTAGATTAATGTATGTAGTAACCGGTGACGATGAATTTGACGGAGGCGGTGATGCGTACAGTGCTGTTAACAAACGTTCTGAGCAGGTTTCTGACAACTTCTTCAACGCAACTTTGGGTCTTTCTTTCAAACTAGGAAAACATGAATCTCACTTAATGTGGCATGACCCGTTACAGGAAATCTATTACAAACTGGATGTACTGGCTAATAAAAACCAGGATATCGAAGTATGTAAGAAGGAGATGCTGATAACGATGGGGTATGTGACGATTGGGACAGACAGCTTGATACCCCTGCAGGAGCAAGAGTGGATGGTGCCGGAGTTGCTCTTGACACAGACCTTGATGGCGTAATTGACCTTTACGACAAGTGTGTAACAGTTCCCGGACCTGTTGAAAACAACGGATGTCCGGTAGAGAAAAAGATAATAATCAGACTGCAGTAGAAGTAGAAAAAACCCTTAAGGATATTTACTTCAACTTCAACAAAGCTACAATCAGACCTGAATCTAACAGTAAACTGGATCTTGCAGCTTCCATCATCAAAGAAAATGGAGGAAACTATCTGCTTACAGGACATACTGATATCAAAGGAAATGCAGCTTATAATCTGAGATTGTCTAAAGAAAGAGCTGCTGCTGTAGTAGGTGCTTTAGAAAGCAGAGGGATCAATGAAAATGTTCTGAAATCAAGAGGTGTAGGTTCTGCAGAGGCTACTATTCCTGCTTCAGCTTCTGATGCAGAAAGAATGGCAGACAGAAAAGTTACTGTAAAATTTATCGAAAGTTCACAATGGGATGCTATTCAAAAGAAAGATTATGAAGATGCTCCTGTGAAAAAAACAGTAAAAAAGCACCGGCTAAGAAAAAGAAAAAATAATCAATTATAATCCTTAAACCGGAAAGAATTTGTCTTTTCGGTTTATTTTTTTCTACTACGAAATTTTTTACCTACCTTTATATCATTTTCAGGGCAATATGCATTGAATAAATTGAATATCAGGAATGTTGTTTTGAAAAAAATATATAAAAATCACTTTTTAACGTAAAAAATCATTTAAAATAACTTAACTAAAAAAATAACACTATGAAATTAAGTTTAGCAATTGTTGCTTTAGCTTTGGCTATTCCTACTGCCAGCTACGCACAAGACTCAACGGCAGTTTCAAATGGAGCGTATCCCAATACATTTTCTTCTGGGTCTGCCAATGTTTCCCCATTCACCAATCAATCTAAAAGATTTAACGATTGGTCTATTTCTGCCGGGGTTGGTGTTCCACTTATGCAGTCAGCAGATTTAACGTCTATCAAAAATGGTAACGGTAAAAATCTTTTGGATATTCTGCTTATGTAAGTATTGATAAAGCAATTACCCATGCTTTCGGAATCAATTTACAATATGACAGAGTGAAACCAGACAAGGATGGTTCAATACCAAAGATGCAGCACCTGATGGTTCTGCAGTAGGGGCAAGAACTCAGTATGATGCGATTTCCCTTTTAGGAGACGTTAACTTTTCTAATCTATTAAGAAGAGTTGATAATCATTCTCCTTACAGATGGGCACTTCACGGTTATGCAGGTGTTGGTACAATCGCTTACAGAGCTTATCAGAAAACAAGCCAGGGACAGCAGCTAATGACTGAAGTAAAGCCTTTCAAATTAGGTTCATTATTCATGCAGGCTGGTGCCGGTTTGAAATTTAAAGTCAACAGAAGAATTGATATTGAAGGTAGATTAATGTATGTAGTTACCGGAGATGATGAATTTGATGGAGGCGGTGATGCATACAGTGCTGTTAACAAACGTTCTGAGCAGGTTTCTGACAACTTCTTCAACGCAACTTTAGGTCTTTCCTTAAAATTAGGAAAACATGAATCTCATTTAATGTGGCATGACCCGTTACAGGAAATCTACTACAAACTGGATGTACTGGCTAATAAAAACCAGGATATCGAAGTATGTAAGAAAGGAGATGCTGATAACGATGGAGTATGTGACGATTGGGACAGACAGCTTGATACTCCTGCAGGAGCAAGAGTGGATGGTGCCGGAGTTGCTCTTGACACAGACCTTGATGGCGTAATTGACCTTTACGACAAGTGTGTAACAGTTCCCGGACCTGTTGAAAACAACGGATGTCCGGTAGCTACAACAGGACCTGTAGTAGAAACAGAAACTAAGCTGGAAGGAATTGAGTTTGACTTAAATTCTGACAGAATTTTACCTTCAAATACTCCAATCCTGAACAATGCTGTAAACTACATCAATTCTTCAAATGGTTCTTACAGCGTAATCGGTGCTACTGATACAAGAGGTACGGATGCATACAACCAGAAATTATCTGAAAGAAGAGCAAACAACGTTAAGAACTATCTGATCAAAAACGGTGTTCAGTCTGGTAAAATCAACGCTATCGGTAAAGGTGAAAAGACCTTAAATACCCTGAGTGTGAACCGGCAACAAAATGCCCTGAATGGAAAAACAGAGCAAACAGAAGAGTATACTTCGAAGCTAAATAATAAACTTATTAATTTATTATATGAAAGTCACGCACTGCGTGACTTTTTTGTTGTCATACTTTCCTTATTTTTACAACATGATTTCTTCACAGGATTTTCAAAAACTAAAATATGATACTCTTAAGTATTTCTGGGGCTACAATGACTTCAGGGATTCTCAGGAAGAAATCATCGATTCCGTAATCAACGAAAAAGACACATTGGTCCTGTTACCCACAGGGGCAGGAAAATCATTATGCTATCAGTTACCGGCTTTGCTGAAAGAAGGAACCTGTCTGGTAGTTTCTCCCCTGCTGGCTCTTATGAAAGACCAGGTAAACCAGCTTAAGTTCAGAGGCATAGAAGCAGAGTATCTGTCTTCCGAACTAGATGAGTATGACGCCGAAGATATTTATAACCGATGCAAGGAGGGACTTACGAAGTTACTTTATATTTCTCCTGAAAGATTGACCAATACTCAGTTTCTTCAGAACATAGAAGATATTCAGCTCTCGTTTATAGCAGTAGATGAAGCCCACTGTATCTCAGAATGGGGCCAGGATTTCCGCCCGAGTTATCAGAATATCAAAGGATTCAGAAGTAATAATCCTGAAATTCCTTGTTTGGCTCTGACGGCAACAGCAACTCCAAAAGTATTGGATGAAATTAAAAACAAACTGGCGCTGAGAAATCCGTCTGTTTTTCAGAAAAGTTTTAAAAGAAACAATATCAGGATTTTCACAGAAGAAGTTTCTGATAAATTCCAACGTGTTTTTGATATTTTAAAATACAATAACGACTCCGGAATTGTATATGTGAGAACCCGGAAAGAAGCGGAACAGCTGTCAGAATTTTTGAAAAAAATCAGCTGAAAAATGTGGATTATTTCCATGCAGGTCTGACCACGAAAGAAAAAATGCCAAACAAAATCTCTGGAATAACAGCGATAATCACGTTCTGATCTCAACGAATGCCTTTGGAATGGGAATTGACAAAGACAATGTACGTTTCGTTATTCACTATTCTCCTGCTGCCTCTTTGGAAAATTACTATCAGGAGATCGGGAGATCCGGAAGAGACGGAAAAGAAAGTTTTGCATTCATGCTATGGAATAAACAGGAGCTATTGAATTTTGATCAGATCTTAAAAAATCAGATTCCCAACAAGGCAGAGTTTCTGAAGATCGTCAGTTATCTCTACTCTATTTTCCAGGTTGCAGAATTTGAGCTTCCTGAGAAAACTTTCCAATTGAATATAACCGGTATTCAGAATTTTACAAAATTGTCGAAAGCAAAAATCAATAATGTACTGAACTTCCTCCATAATCAGGAAATCATCTATTATAATGACAACAAGAGCTTGTCTTCGCTGGAACTTTTCATTAAGTCTGATGAAATAGATCAGCTGCCACAAAAAGATGCTTATTTTATAGAGCTTTTATTTCGTACCATATCCGGGCTTACTACTCATAAAGTGATGTTCAGCGAACAGCAGGTAAGCAATAAGATTAATGTCAGCGCTCCTCTCATCAAAGAACGTTTGAAAGAACTTCAGCAAAAAAATTATCTTGAATATGTAGATGGTGCACTGTCAAGCATAAAGTTTCTGAAACCCCGTGATGAAAGAGCTGTCAATAGTATTTACTGGAAGCTATTTGAGCATATTCAAAGAAATAAAATCCAGAAATGGGAAGAAATGAAGTTTTATACAGAGAACAACAGTTACTGCAAAATGAAACTCATTCTCGCTTATTTTGGAGAAAAGAATTCAAAAAACTGTGGCCACTGCTCTGTTTGTGAAAAAAATAAACAATCTATTTTCGGAAAGAATATTTCCCAGCAAATCATCAATCTGTTGGCAAAGAAACCTTCCACCATCGAAGAACTTTCTATACAGCTGAGTTATCATTCTAAAGAAAATATTTTAGAAAACCTAATCTTCCTTTTAGACTCAGGGAAAGTAAGGATGCTGAACTTCAGAACTTATATGCTTAATAATTAATAATGAGTAATGAGTAATGAGTAATAAGAAACGCATCTAAAAGCAGATAGTGAGACCTGATGTTTTCACTCAGCAGATTCCTTCACGAACACTCTTGTCCTCAAACCCTCCCACTCTCTGACTGCGGTACCTTTCCACGTCAAATCAAAAACTTATCTTTGCATCATGAAATCATTGAAAGTTGTTTTTTTAGGGACTCCTGAGTTTGCCAAAACTTCATTGGAAGCCATTCACCAATCTCACCATCATGTAGTAGGAGTAGTAACTGTTGCTGATAAAGCAAGCGGACGGGGACAAAAAATTCATCAGTCACCGGTAAAAGTATATGCATCCGAAAATAATCTTCCTGTTTTTCAGCCTGAAAAATTAAGAAATCCCGAGTTTCTGGAAGAACTCAGAAAGCTTGATGCTGATGTTTTCGTTGTAGTAGCATTTAGAATGATGCCTAAGGTCCTTTTTGAAATGCCTAAAATGGGAACATTCAATCTTCACGCCTCTTTACTTCCTGATTACCGTGGAGCTGCTCCTATCAATTACGCTGTCATCAATGGCGAGGAAAAAACCGGAGCTACCACATTCTTTATCAATGAAAAAATTGACGAAGGAAATATCCTCCTTCAGGAAGAACTGGCAATATTACCGGATGAAAACGCAGGAGCCTTCATGACAGGCTGATGGAGATGGGTTCTCAATTGGTTGTTAAGACATTGGATGGTCTTGCAGAAAACGCCATAGAAGAAAAACCTCAACCACAGGTTGCTGAACCTAAAAATGCGTATAAAATATTTAAAGAAGATACCAGGATCAATTGGCATGCTCCTTCAAAAACCATTCATCAGTTTATCCTTGGAATGTCTCCTTACCCTGCAGCATTTACTACTTTAAAAATAGAAAACGAAGAAAAAGGATTAAAAATATTCGGAGGTAAATTTGAACTCTCCAATCACGGAAGAGAAGCGGGAACTTTGGATATTTCAAAGAATGAATTTAAAATTTATACTCTAGACGGAATTTACTATCCTCTGGAACTTCAGTTAGAAGGTAAAAAAGAATGATGGTAAAAGATTTCCTGAATGGTTTCAGAAATTTTGATGGAATTTCATTAGCTTAAAAATGATATTCAAATAGTTTAAACCATTAAGAAAGGTTTAAGAAATAAAGTATAGTTAAGATGAATCATTCTGATTTTCAAGCTTAAAGCGAAACTTATCTTAATACACCCTTAATGTTTCAGAATATAAAAAATAAAAAAAGGTTTAGAAAAATTCTAAACCTTTTTTTATTCTGTAAACAGTCAAAATAATTTTGACTATTGATTATAGTTGTACCAACTCAGTAACCTCTACATCATACCCTCCAACCTGAGGTTTGATATTAGGATTTTGAGTGATTACTTTAAATTTATTGATTCCAAGATTCTTTAAAATCTGTGTTCCGATACCATAATCTCTGTAGTTATAAGCTAATGTAGGATGCTGCTCCTGCCCATCCTGATAGTTCAGGAACTGCTGAAGTTTTCTTAATGTATTTTCAGAGTTCGAAACATTGTTGATAAAGATGATCGCTCCTTTTCCTGCTTCATTTACCATATTGGTAACTTTTTCCAATAAGGGTTTTTCACCGTTATTCAGTCTTGTCAATACATCGAAATAAGAATCAGAAGACTGTACTCTTACCAAAACCGGCTCATCTACCGTCCATGCTCCTTTTGTCAAAGCAAAATGGATCTGATCATTGGAAGTCTCTCTGAAAGCATAAAAATCAAACTCGCCATAGTGCGTTTTCACTTTTTCTCTTCAAGTCTTTCAACCAGGTTTCCTTTTTTAAGCTGATAGTGGATCAGATCTTCAATAGAAACGATTTTCATATCGTGTTTCTGTGCGAAAACCTGAAGGTCAGGCAAACGGGACATGGTACCGTCTTCATTCATGATCTCACAGATCACTCCTCCTTCTTTTAAACCTGCCAAATGGGTAAGATCTATAGCAGCTTCTGTATGGCCTGCTCTTTTCAAAACGCCTCCTTTTCTTGCACGAAGCGGGAAAATGTGACCAGGTCTCATGAAATCTGTAGGCTTGGATTTTTCATCCATCAAAGCTAAAATAGTTTTGGCTCTGTCTCCTGCAGAAATACCTGTAGAAGTTCCGTTCCCCAAAGGTCAACAGATACGGTGAAAGCAGTTTCTTTAGGATCGCTGCTTCTGCTTACCATTACTTCAAGCCCTAGCTCATCACATCTTTTTCAGGAAGCGGCATACAGATCAGCCCTCTTCCGTGAAGCGCCATAAAATTGATAATTTCCGGCGTTGTCAGTTCCGCCGCACAAAGAAAATCTCCTTCGTTCTCTCTGTCTTCATCATCTACTACTATGATTATTTTCCCATTTCTAAGGTCTTCGATGGCCTCCGGAATAGTATTTAATTTAATATCAGACATCTTTACTTTTTATTTGTGCAAAGATACTCATAAAAATAAGCATCTGCCAATTAATATGAATGGTTTATTACGCTTCGGATAAAGAGTTCACAGCTTCCCTGAAAATCTCGTAAGATCTCAGTCTTTTCTGGTGATCATAAACATGTGAATTGATCATCAGCTCATCCACATGAAACCTTTCCTGAAAATCTTTAAGTTTCTGCTCAATTTCAGCCTGATCTCCTATAAATGTATATCTCAGCTTCTGTAAAACCATTGATTTTTCCATAGGTGACCAAATCTCATCCATATCATCTACCGGAGGGGCAAAAGGTTTTCTGTCATTTCTCACGATATTGATGAACGCCTGGAATAAGGTAGTGGAAATTTTGTGGGCTTCTTCAGATGTATCTGCTGCCACACCGTTTACACAGGCAATGATATAAGGCTGATCTGCATATTCTGAAGGCTGGAAGTGTTCTCTGTAAATTTTGAAAGCCATTTCCATCTGCTCAGGAGCGAAATGTCCTGCAAAAGCATAAGGCAATCCTAATTCAGCAGCCAGCCAGGCGCTATCTGTACTGGATCCTAAAATATACAAGGGAATATCCAAACCTTCTCCCGGAATAGCCCGAACCATCGCATCTGCATTCTCTTTTGAAAAATATCTTTGAAGCTCCAGAATCTGTCTTGGGAACTGTTCATTGATGATAGCGGGATTTCTTCCTAAAGCCTGGGCCGTCAATCCGTCTGTGCCGGGTGCTCTTCCCAGTCCAAGGTCAATTCTTCCCGGGAACAGAGATTCCAGTGTTCCGAATTGCTCTGCGATGATCAATGAGCTATGATTCGAAGCATAATTCCTCCGGAACCTACTCTGATTGTCTTAGTTCCGTTGGCAATGAAACCAATTAAAACTGAAGTGGCAGAACTGGCAATGCTTTCCATATTATGATGTTCTGCCAGCCAGAATCTTTTATAGTTTAAATTTTCAGTGTGATTAGCTAATGATAAGCTGTCCTGAAAAGTATCATGAATGCTTTTATCCTGCTTCACCGGGGCAAGATCTAAAACAGAAATTTCAAAATTCTTCATATGAGATATTCGTTTTCTAAAGATGACAGAAGCCGCCTTTATCGATTTTATAATTTTAAATTGTTTTTTTAAAACCAAACAAATTTATAACATAATAACTGCATTAGTTACTTTTTGTAATTAATAAAAACAATGGGTTAATTCAGGGAAAAACTATTGGAAAAATATTCAAAACCTCTTGAGAAAATATATAGCTGTTAAATTATTCTTATTGATTTCCTAACAACAAAAAAGATTTTGGTAATTATTTTTCAAGACCTTTTTCTGTGAACAATGCATTAAACTACCTTAACCTCAAAAGTATTCACAAATTATCACCAATATAAATACTTAATTGTAATTAATTCATTTAAAAGAGAATTATTTATTAAATTCGTATGACCAACCATTTTAAAATATTAATATGAAAACAAAACCTAGAGTATTTTTTTACTCCAAATCATTGGCCGCAAAAGTAATGGGGCTGAGCCTTATGACAGCAGCTTTTTATTTTCCTGTGATAAAAGCAATGATGATCTGACGACCAGCCCGGATCAGTCTTCACAGAAAGAAGAGGTCAGAAAGGGGCAATTAAACGGACAGTCTATCACCTATATCAAAAAAGACGGACTGAATTTTTTCCAGGGCGATATTGTTCTTTCGGATAAGCAATTGGAAGAAGGTGCTGCAGCAAGTAAAGGAGGAGCCAGCTATTCAAGATGGCCGGGAGGTAAAATTTATTATACTGTTGCCGGCAATATGGGTTCTATCAACGCCAATAAAATCACCAGCGCTGTTAATGAATACAATTCCAAAACCAATACGCAATGGATTCCCCGTACCACACAGAGCAATTATGTAGAGTTTATTTTCGGAAGTTCATCCGGATCAGACGGATGGGCTCATATCGGATATCAGGGAGGTAAGCAGACCATTTCCCTGGATCAGTATATTTCTGTGGGATCAGTCATTCATGAAATGGGACATACCGTAGGGCTTTATCACGAACATTGCCGTAAGGATAGGGATCAGTATCTGAGTATTCAATGGGGTAATATACAAAATGGACAGGCCTATAACTTCAATATATACAGCTCAGGAACGGATATAGGTCCTTTCAACATCAATTCAGTAATGATGTACTGGCCAAATTCTTATTCTAAAAACGGACTGCCGACAATTAAAAGAGCGAACAACACAACCTTTACTTATAACAGAACAGGCTTCACAACCGGAGATATCAACACCATCAATGCGATGTATCCTTAAAGAAACTTTATATAAAAAGAAAAGAATTCGTTATGAATTCTTTTCTTTTTATAGTTATAATGGTTGATCAGAATTCTGATCTCATTAAATTCAAAATGGCTTGGCAGTGCATTCTTCCACTCCGTTAAAGTTTCATGTGGATTCTTATAGAATTCGGTTTCAAAAGCTTTGATCTTATCTGAAGTAATGACTCTTGAAATATCCAGCAATCCCTGCTCTGCAAATTTGGCAAGATGCCCGATAACGGTTTCTTTTACCAAACCTCTTTCCAATGCAATCTCTCCAATGGTTTTCCCTTGTTCAAACAGCTGGAACGTCAAAACCTGAGAAGGAACTTTGGCAATCTTCAGACTGACTTCTTTATCATTTTTTTCATCTAAAAGTTTCGTTTCAAGAAGATGAACGTCTTTTAAATTATTTAAATATTCTTCGATATCTTCCAGCCAGTTTTTAAAATCTTCGTTGTATTGCTTTAACCCTTTGGCCCCTTTGATTTCAGCATAAAATTCTTTCAAAGGATCGAAAATCTTATTTCTGGTTTCTGTAAAAAGAAATTAACAGCTCCTTTTGATTTGCTTTCAATTTCCGACCATTCTTCTTTCTGCTGAATAAAGTTATTGACCTTCTGAAAAATGATCCGCTCCAGTTTTTCAAAGATCTTGCCAAGATTAACCGCTTCATGCTTTAGTTGAAGATAAAGCTGCTTGGTTTTGACATGATCAAGGTTTTTGGTAACGATCGAAAGATTATTCCAGTCCTCGACTTCTTTTAAAAACCAAAGGCAATCTACCGTACGAAGTACTTTTCGTATGCTGTAATCATATTTTTCCTGGTTCAGGATAGCTTCAACACGATCATTGGCCACTGTATCCGTATGGAAATGGAGAATTCTGTCATCTTTAAAAATAACTTCAGGAGTAATTTTTGATTTTAAAACAATTCCTTCCAATGTTCTGCAACGGGATAAAGCAACATATACCTGGCCTGCAGTAAAACTTTTACCTGCATCAATAATCACTTTATCAAATGTAAGACCCTGACTTTTATGGATCGTAACCGCCCACGCCAGTTTTATCGGGAACTGTTCAAAGCTTCCCAGCACTTCTTCCTGAATATTTTTATCTGTATCAAGGAAATATTTTTTCTGTTCCCAGGTTTCTCTCTTGACAACAATTTCTTTTTCGCTTCCATCAAGAGCTACACGAATTTCATTTTCATCCAGGCCTATGATTTCGCCCAGTTTCCCGTTAAAATATTTCTTTTCTCCGGAAATATCATTTCTGATAAACATGATCTGAGCACCGATTTTCAGTTCCAGAAACTGCTCATTCGGGAACTGATTTTCTTTAAAGTCTCCTACAAGCTTCGCCTCATAAGTTTGGGCATCCACTTTGATCTCTGCTAATTTTTCCTGGTTGATCTCATCTGCCATCTTATTGTGCGAGCACAGATAAACATAGGATTCTTTCCCCATATCAAAATCAGGATCATACCTTTTATTAAGGTGGTCAAAATCGATATTGGCTACATCACCATCACGAATGGCATTCAGAATCTCAAGGAATTCTTCATCAGACTGGCGATACACTTTTGTAAGCTCAATGGTAACCACCGGAATGTCTTTGATGGCGTGGCTATCGAAAAAGAAAGGTGAATTGTAATACATTTTCAGGATATGCTCATCCCTCACTACCGGTGGCAACTGGTATAGGTCACCGATGAACAGCATCTGAACACCACCAAATCTTTGATTATTTCTTCTGATAAACCGTAAAGAAAAATCCATCATATCCAGCACATCAGCTCTCAACATAGAAACCTCATCAATAATAATGATCTCAACTTCTCTTAAAAGCTTGAGTTTATCTTTTCTATATTTAAAATGAGGCATCAGATCGGCAATATTATTGGCCAAACTGGTATCTATCCTTTCTGTAGTAGGAAGAAAGGTTCTCAACGGAAGACCAAACATGGAGTGAATGGTTACCCCTCCTGCATTGATCGCTGCAATCCCTGTAGGAGCTACTACAATATGCTTCTTTTTGGTCCGCTTTACAAAATCGTTAAGAAATGTCGTTTTCCCTGTTCCGGCTTTTCCCGTCAGAAAAACGCTTCTGCTGGTGTACTCTAATAAGTCAAAAAATGATTGTTCATCGTTGTCAAAAATACGGAAATCAATTGAATTTCTTACCTTGGCATAAGTTTTGAAAATTCTTAAAAAGAAAAAAGTCTGTCGTGAAAAAAATTTTATCATACACTTCTGCTTTAGTATTATGTACTACAATTACGCTGGTTTCCTGTAATACCTCGAAAAATCTCAATACGAATCTTCCCGTTGATATTGCCGACAGGCCCATTGATGAAGACAGTCAGAAATATGATCAGGCTCAGCTGGATAAGCTAAAAGCATCTATTGAATCTGAAGTGAGCGGACTGGAATGTAAGGATGCAAGCGAATGGACATTCGCCCCCATGGGAACAAAAGCCTGCGGCGGACCTCAGCAATATATTGCCTATCCTAAGAAAATAGAAGAGACTTTCTTACCCAGAGTGAATGAATATACGGATAAAGTAAGGGTTTTTAATGAAAAATATAATATTGTCTCAGATTGTATGGCTATCTTGCCTCCCACTTCTCTGAAATGTATTAAAGGAAAAATCAGGCTTATCACAGCCGACAATAATTAAAAAACAAGCAAAGGTTTTATATCAAATCGAAAAAAGCTCTGTCTTAGGACGGAGCTTTTTATATGTATTCTGATCAGTATCAATTGTAAAAATTGATAAGTGCACCGAATTAACTACCGGTAATCCAATAGCAGACTACAGTTGATGATCCTTCACATTTTCTTTATACCAGGATGAGTATTTCACATAATTGTCTGCAATCCTGTTTACTTCACCTTCTAACAGCTGAGCATTGATATCTTTAATTTTTTTCGCAGGAACGCCACCCCAGACTTCTCCGGATTTGATATGCGTTCCCTGAGTTACCACTGAACCAGCTCCTACAATAGAGTTTTCCTCTACCAGGCAATCATCCATCACAATAGCGCCCATTCCGATCAGTACATTATCTTTGATCGTACAGCCGTGAACAATCGCATTGTGTCCTATTGAAACGTTATTACCAATATTCAGCGGGTGTTTCTGATAAGTGCAGTGCAACATTGCATTGTCCTGCACATTTACCTTGTCTCCCATTTTGATATAGTGAACATCACCTCTGATGACAGCATTATACCAAACGCTGCAGTCTCTTCCCATTGTAACATCTCCGATGATGGTAGCGGTTTCAGCTAAAAAGGTATTCTCTCCGATCTGTGGTATTTTCCTAAAAGTTCTTTTACAAGTGCCATAGTTTTAATTTGAAAATTTGAAAAATGAGCTCATTTGAGAACAATGATTGCTGCCTGCTGAATTCCGGTATCTAACTTCTAAATTACAGTGATAGCAAAAATCTAACTCCCAATTTTCAGCTTCTGACTTCTAATGCGTATTTTTGTATCTCAAATTTAACGAAAAAATGCGTACCGTACTTATAGAACCAACCGAAAACCCGAAAGTGATGAAATTTGTTGCAGATTACAACTTGATTCCGGGGTCTTTAGAGTTGGACAGAAACTCAGATATTTCAGAAATTCCTTTGGCACAGGAACTTTTCAATTATCCGTTTGTGGAAAGAATTTTCATTACTGCCAATTTTGTAGCAGTCGCCAAACAGGATACCATTGAATGGGAACATGTAGCAGAAAGTCTGAAAAATGTGATTGAAGATGAATTATTGGCTAATCCGAGAATTTATCTTCAGAAGAAAAAAGAAATGTATCAGATCTATGCTGAAATGACTCCAAATCCTAATGTAATGAAATTCGTTTCAAGTAAATTACTGATGGATGGTTTTGTGGAAGTAAAATCGAAAGAAGCTGCTGAGGAGGTTCCTTTGGCGCTGGCTATTTTTAAAGAGTTTGATTTTGCAACGGAAGTTTTCATTTCTGATAATTTTGTGGCCGTTACCAGAGACAATTCTGTAGAATGGCATCAGGTGATGATGACCGTTCGTGCCCTTATTGCCGAATATCTTCAAAATGGAGGTGAAATCTCAAAAATTGAACCTCAGAAACATGAAAACCCGGTTGAGAAAATCATCAACAGAGATTATACGGAAGATGAGCAGAAAATTTCTGACATTTTAAATGAATATGTAGCTCCAGCTGTAGAAAATGACGGTGGAAAAATTTCTCTGATGGAATATGATCAGGAGAATAAAACGGCAAAAATGCTTTTACAGGGAGCATGTTCAGGCTGCCCGAGTTCTACAGCGACTTTGAAGAACGGAATTGAAAATATTTTAAAACAATTCGTTCCTGATTTGGTTGAAAGAGTGGAAGCCGTAAACGGATAAAGCCAATTGTCAGAATGCAGTCCGGAAAGAAAATTCTGGTGATCATTGGAAGTGCTACCAGAAACTCCAGCAATCAAAAGCTTATGGAACAGGTATTGAAACAATATCCTGGTATTGATTTTCAGAGCTATGATGATCTTTCAATCCTTCCGCATTTTGACACTTCATTAACAGATTCTGCCACTCCGGAGGAAGTCGTTAAAATCAGAAAAGATATTGATGATTCGGCGGGGGTATTTTTTCCACGCCTGAATATATCTTCAGTATCCCCGGCAGATTGAAGAATTTGCTGGAATGGTGTGTTTCCACAACTGTTTTTTCCGAAAAACCTGTCGCTGTGATTACAGCTTCTGCCAATGGAGAGAAAGGTCATGAAGAACTGTTATTGCTTTTAACAACACTTGGAGCTCAGACTGATGATAAACATCAGCTTTTAATAAAAGGAATAAAGGGTAAACTGGAGCCTGATGGCTCGGTTGAAAGTGATACCTTTGTCAGAGTATCAGAATTAGTAACAGATTTTACAACTTCTGTTTATAATTAAAATATAAAATATTGAATAACAAAGGAATTTTACTGGTGAATCTCGGATCGCCGAGGTCTACTGCGGTAAACGATGTAAAGGAATATCTTGATGAATTTTTGATGGATGAAAGGGTAATTGATTACCGTTGATCTTCCGTGCTCTTCTTGTTCAGGGTATTATTCTGAAAACAAGACCTGCAAAATCTGCCGAAGCTTACAAAACAGTCTGGACAGATGAAGGATCGCCACTGGTTGTCATTACAGAAAAAATTCAGAAAAAACTTCAGAAGCTGGTAGATGTTCCGGTAGAAATCGGGATGCGCTATGCACAACCCAGCATTGAAACCGGCATTCAGAAACTGGTGGATCAGGGAATTACAGAAATCGTTCTTTTCCCTTTATATCCTCAATATGCGATGAGTACGACGGAAACTGTCATTGAAAAAGCTGAGGAGGTGAGGAAAAAGAAATTCCCGCAAGTGAAGATCAATTACATCCAACCTTTCTACAACAGGGATATTTACATCAACTGCCTGGCAGACAGCATTAAAGAAAAACTTCCTGAAAATTTTGATGCTCTTCAGTTTTCCTACCATGGAGTTCCGGAAAGACATCTTTATAAAACTGATCCTTCCAATACCTGTAAAATTGATGACGCCAACTGTATCAACAGCCAGGTGGATACTCATAATGCATATTGCTACAGGCATCAATGTTATAAAACAACGGAAGCTGTCATTGCCAGAATGGGACTTCCAAAAGAAAAGACAATTGTATCTTTCCAGTCAAGATTAGGAAAAGATAAATGGATTGAGCCTTATACAGATGAAACATTGGAAACCATTCCTAAAAAGGGATAAAGAATCTTGCCATCGTATGTCCGGCTTTTGTTTCTGACTGTCTTGAGACCCTGGAAGAAATTTCCGAAGAAGGAAAGGAACAGTTTATGCATGGAGGCGGTGAGAACTTTCACTATATCCCCTGCCTGAACGATGAAGACCGATGGATAGATGTAGTAAAAATACTTTGTGAGGAAAAACTAAATGATTTTTATCTCGTATAAATTCTCATTGACTTCAAAAATATACAAAAGGCCACAAGAAAAACCTGTGGCCTTTTTGAAAAAATATATTAAAATTCAGTTTACTTTTTAATCAGGCTTCCTGCTTTTTCTCCATTTACCATTACAATATACACCCCTGGAAGTATACCGGACGGAATCTGTATTTCCAGTCTGTTTGTTCCATCAGCTATATTTACTTTTTCAGAGATTTCTCTTTTCCCTGTCAGGCTGATCAGTTCTACAGCTCCTTTTCCTGCTTTCCCTTCAAAACTTACCGTAAATCTGTCTGTTGCCGGATTTGGGCTTATGGTATAAGAAGAAGCATTGCCAGCAGATGCAATAAGTCCCGCAGGAGAAGTTCCTCCGCCTACCCCTACGGCATTCCAAGCATTGGTAACCTGAGTTACCTCATTACTACCGGCACCGTAAAGATCTGCTGCTGCCTGTAGAGAATAAGTTCTTGTATTCGCATAGGTAGAGGTAGAAGTAAGATAAGTGGTCAGAGTTCTGTAAGCAATAGCTCCTGCCTTATCTAATCCTATTCCTGAAACATTATAGGCGAAACCGTTATCATTGGTTCCTGTTCCTCCGGTTACCAATAAATAATACCAGAAATTCAGAACTCCGGAATTGGTGTGTACTCCACAATAGTCATTCGTTGTCTGCCCCGGAACAGCACATCCTGTAGTGGTTGCATCTTTCCAATAGGTTCCTTTATAGGTATCCGGCTGACGGTAAGCATTAGGGTTTGACATATCTCTGATTACATAACTGAAATCTTCTCCTAATGTCCAGCTTGCCTTAGTAGGTCTTGCCCAACGTTCTATTGTATTTCCGAAAATATCTGAGAAGCCTTCATTCAGAGCTCCGGGCTCTCTCTGGTATACAAGATTGGCTGTTTTGGTAGTCAGCCCATGGGTGATTTCGTGACCGCAGACATCAATGGCTGTCAATGGCTTACCTCCGTTTGTGGTGGAACTTCCATCGCCATAAAGCATTCTTGATCCGTCCCAATAAGCATTGAATATATTATTCCCGTAGTGTACGTAGGATTTTATCGTAAAATTATTGTTGTCTATACTTTTGCGCCCGAATTTTGAATAATAATAATCAAGGGTCATTTCAGCTCCCCAATGGGCATCGGTAGCATATTGGTCTTTATTGGTATTCACATTGTTCCATACGTTATCTGAATCTGTAAAATCCACGGCTCCGGATAAATTGGTACTTTTTCTCGCATTATAGGTTTCTACGGCAGTTCCTGCATTTCTTCCCGTTTCTCTCAGCCTGTAACTTCCGTTATAAGAATCTGTAACAATATTCCTGCTTCCACTGTATACTGTTGTGGCGGTTCCAGGTGTATTTACTTCATGAATGATAGCATCTGTACCCAGAACATTTCCATTTTCGCATCTACAAAAACGTATTGTCTGCTGATTGGCTTTTCTGAGTAAATGTCAAATTTATAAGCCAGTTTCAGGTCTTTTAATTTTTCATCTGAAGGATCTGAATAATATACCAGTTCCCCTTTCGAGCAAAGCTGGCATCTGCGCTATTCGTTTCTTTTTTAAAAATCTTCTTCCTCTTTGTTCTCCCATTTATAAGAATCTGCCCCTACAAATGCTAATGCACTCTGCAGCGCTATCTTTTCAGAAATATTAGCTTTCTTTTCAGCTTTAGGGCTTGTAAGAACCCAGCTTCCTGACTGTCCTACAATCTTACCATCTCTGGTCTGTACAGCCATCATACCGTATTCTACAGGAATATCATTGATTGTCTGCTGAAAGCGGTGGGTTTCAAATCCCAACGCATCTTTTTCATGCCCCAGTTTAAGGCCCTGGCCTGGAGAAAGTCTTTGAGTAGCTTCATCAAATAAAACAGGGCTTCCCTGAAAAGTTGGTCCGTTTTTATCAAACCGCATAAAATCCGCATGCAATCCGCTTTTTCCCGGAATTATTTTGGATGGTGTATTCTGTCCGGACATAAAAGAAAAAGCAGCAATGCTTGCCACTAAGATAAATTTTGTTTTCATAATAATACTTGTTAAATGTGAAAACGAATTTATAAACTTTTATCAATACAAAAACATATACATTGAATAAAATTCAATAGAAAATATAAATCATTAAACAAAACACAATAATGATTTTAAAAAGAAGAGAATTAATTAATAATAATTTTATCTTTATGAATACTTTTGATTAATTTAATTAATTAAAATCACTATTTTGTGATTATTATTTTTCACTATTCAGTGCATTATAATTTATACGTAAAAAATAAAGACTATCTTCTAGAAGACAGCCTCAATTTCTATTTTAAATGCGATCTGTAAAATTATTTAAGATTCACCAAGAACTCAAATTAGCGTTTACTGGAAACGGGTGTTCTGAATTCTCCATACCCCATCAGACCATCATAATTTCTTCCGAAAGGTGCATAATACAGGAAAGCCTGATAAAGGTTTTCCGTTTGCCAGAAGTTTCCGTTAACTTCTCCGAAATTTAAAGGACCGTTCCCTTCTTTGGTCACCAGAACATAGTTATAGAAACCTTGTTTCAGAAATATTTTTGCAACGTATTGCTTGGTTGCAACATCATACTGCATCTGGTTTTCTTTGCTCGGTGTAAAATTGTTGAACCCTCCCAGTACATAAATTTCTTTATCTACAGGATCAGATTCAAGATAAAAATGTACCCATGAATAGTCTGCTTCTCTTTCGGCATCCCTTTCTCTTCCCAGATCATTTCTTCTGTAATACCAGGCACCGTTTACATCAGGCTGATACTGATAATTCAGCGGAAACGCCCATACCGGATGCAGGTAGGTCTGGTTGACATCATCTTTTATTTCAGTAGCACGAACCATATCCGCAGCCATATTCATATTTTTATTATCGAAATAATAGAATTCATTGTCACCCGGAAACACCAGATTCATCTGTTGGAAAAGCAACTGATTCCCTAAAACAGTACTTGCCTTCTGATTGGCTATCACCATATTCGGGTTATTGTTCTGCATAATATTCAGGGTCATAGAATTGACATTTGAGGAGATATCTCCCCCTTTCGGAGAGGCTTTCACTTCTACCCTCTGATTCAGATTGGGATTTTTTGCATCAGCAATTCTGGAAATATTCAATCCCAGAGAAGCCATATCTTCCACCAGATAAAATCTTCTTTTGAAAAGAGGTTTATCGGCTGAATCTTTATAGACAATCAGTTCATAGTTACCTGAAATCTTCGGCTGAATCTTATCATTCGGGAAGGTAAGTTTGTAATGGGTGTACGCCTGCAAGGTATTGAAAGAATACTGAAACTGATCAAGAAGTGCATTCATACTTCCCGTAGCAAATTCTGTAAAAAACAGATTATCGTCATTCCAGTTTCTGTCATAATGCTTGATGGTATACCTGTAGATATCACTTCTGTTGGTAAGATCATCAAAGCTTAAAACCAGTTGTTCACCGAATTTGATAACCGGTGTTTCATCATTGGTCTGAGGGTTAAACAGCTGGATACTCTGGATATTTTGTCCATAAACCAGTCCGCCCAAAGAAAGTAAGAGTATTCGCAAAGTTTTCATTATGACGAAGATAGCGAAAAATCACCATTTTCTTAATAATATCGTATTTTTGAAATAAAAAAATAATTCAGATATGCTTCAGATCCAAGGTTTCGTCTTCAATTTCGCCAGCGAAAATACATACATCATTTACAACGAAAATAAAAATGCATGGCTCATCGATCCGGGAAACATGCACCCGCAGGAAACGCAGGCTATTGCCAATTTCATTGCAGAAAAAGGCTTAAAAATCCAGAAAATACTTCTTACCCACGCCCATATTGATCACGTATTAGGACTTCAGTGGGCTTTTGACACCTTTAAGGTTCCGGTAAGTATGCATCAGGAAGATCAGGAAGTTTTGGATATGCTTCAGGCAAGCGGAGTAAGATTCGGGATGAAAGTTGATCCTGTAAAAGCAGATATTGAATATGTAAAAGAAGGTGACGAACTGGAACTGGATGGCGAAAAATTCAAAATCTATCATGTTCCGGGACATTCTCCGGGAAGTGTGGTTTATCACAATGAAAATCAGAAATTCATGATCTCAGGAGATGTTCTTTTTGAAGGCAGTATCGGAAGAACGGATTTATATAAAGGAAACTATGAGCAACTGATTGATGGGATCAAAACAAAACTCTTTATTCTGGATCATGATACTCAGGTTTTCTCCGGTCACGGAAATCCTACTTCGATTGGGTTTGAGAAACAGTATAATCCATTTTTAAAGTAAAGAATCTATTTAAACCTCACGCAGATGATGCAGATAACGTAGATTCCTTTAAGATGAAATGATTTAAGTTTATTTAAAAATACTCATATAGCTAACCATTAAGAAGGATTTAAGTAATAAAGAATAGTTAAGATAAATCATTCTGATTTTTAAGCTTAAAGCGAAGCTTATCTTAATACTCTCAAATGCTTAATTATAAACCTTAATGTTTCAAAAAATAAAATTTAAATATAATTAACAGGTCGCTCCTACGGAGCTCTAATTTTAAAACAAATACGCTCTATTAACAGTCAGCTCCCATTGGAGCTGGATTTGATCCCGTCGGGATCTACTGTTAGTAGAAAAAATGTAGCCCATAAAACAAAGCTCCGGAGGAGCGACCTGTTAATTCATACCATAAATATTGATATTTTTTAATGTATTTATACTTTTTATCGAACAGTAATAATAAAAAAACAAAACCGTCAGAAATTCTGACGGTTTTGTTTTTATAAAGAAATAGAATTTAGAAATCTAGTGTGATGGATGCTCTGGCAGCTGCTCCCATAATAGGTCTTGCCATTCTGATGTTCCCAACTGAAGTCGTTGATCTTGGATCACCTTCTGTAATTCCTATCGTATTAAAGATATTGGTTCCATCTACAGCAAAACGGATTTTACCTAGCTGATAAGACATTCCTGCTCCAAATTCGGTGAACGAAGGCAGAATATTATCATCTGTATTTCCTTCGTTCTGGAAACGTTTGCCGTAATAGTTCATGCTTACATAGGCTCTCCATTCTTTGGTAATATTTACGGCAGGAGAAATATTAAAATAGAACTTCGGCATTCTTCGCACCACATTTCCGTCGTAATCAAATGTACTTCCGTCTGCATTCCTACCTCTGAAGTCTTTGTATTTCGGATTCTGAATTGTTCCGTTAAAAGTAACTTCAAGGATATTGTTGAAGAGTCTTGTATACCCTTCAACCTCTACCCCAATATTGGAGGTATTGGCAAATTTATTTTCAGAAGTTCCGTCCGAGAAGACATCAGTAAATGAAAGGTTTTTCAATGTGGAATAAAACGGAATCACCGCAATATCAAATGTACGGGAATAGTATTTATATCCTACTTCAAGCTGATTGGTTGATACAGGTTTGATCTGGCTCAGATCTGCCATATTGTTGTAATACGCTTCTTCGTTAGGAGACCTGAAACCGCTGGAAAAACGGGCATACACCGCATTCTCTCTATTGATCTTATAATTGGTGGCCAATGTATAAGAAACTTTGTTTACATCATAATACCAATACGTGTACTGATTTCCCAAAACAGACATATTATCATCTGCTGTTGTGGTAGCAAAGCTGTGTGTGCCGTCAATAGTCAATCCGGAATTATTCAGATTTGCCTTTGTGGTATTCACGCCATAACCTTTATAATAATCACGGCTGTAGCGGATTCCGCCGTTAAAACTCCAGTCGTCCGTAATATTATAATCTAAATTCAGGTATACATCATTCAGACTTCCCTGGATTTGTGAATTCCTGATCAGGAAAGACATGCTGGTAACCCCGTTATATGTTTTGGAATATCCGTTGTCTGAAGGGGTAAGAGAAGTATCTACCAGGTTCAGCAATTGTGGTCTGTCTGTAGCTGTTGTTAAAATATTACTCCAGTTCCAGTATTGGGTTGACTTCCAGTTTGATTTATAAAAACCTGCCGTCACATTTCCCTTATCGAATTTATAGCTGAACTGAAGATCGTTTACAAAATTGTTCATCTTTTTGTCAATAGCCCAGAATCCCAGTTCCTGAACATTGGCAGGATTCACCACTGCTCCACCGCTCACTAATGAATACTGATAATTATTTCCGGCAATACCGCTTCGTTTGGCAAAATCGCCAGCGGTATACGGAGCTCCAGCAGGAAGATTCCCGTATAGTTCATATCGATATTGGTGTAACGGGTCTTATTTAAAACAGTGAAATTACTTCCCAGGTCATATTTAAATTCCCCACCTACAACATCCACTTTAGGGTGGATCCCGTTTTCCAGATCTCTGTTGAAAAAGCCGCCTCCTGCCTGTGGAATAGTAAGCTGCCCGATTCCTCTGTAGCTGTATGTACCGTAATTCGCATCAAATCCGGGAAATTCTTTGAGTGTATTTCCATCCTGAAGTAAAGGGATTGGGAGGTAGAAAGTATTTCTGTCATCCAGCTTTTTATAATACATTTTCACATAGCCTTTATCGAAGACATATTTAAGGTTCATTCTGATCTGCCCGCCGTTATTCGCTTTAAAACCTGTTTTTCTGATTCCGTCATCTGTTCTGTAAAAACCACCGACATTGAAAAACAGTTTATCTTTTACCAAAGCTCCACCAAGATTAAGATCTGCACGCATCAGTCCATAAGTACTGGTTTCAAGCTTAGCCGTTCCTTTAAAATCATTAGAACCTTCCTTTGTAATAAAATTGATAAGACCGCCGGGAGAATTATTGGCATAGATTGAACCTGAGCCCCCTCGCAAAGCTTCCAGACGGCTCACTGAATTATCTACACGGAAGAAATTATCTGCATTGGCAAACTGAAGCGCTCCGTCCTCAAAAACCGGAAGACCATCTTCCTGTACCTGTACAAATTCATAGGCTCCGGCAGAAGGAATCCCTCTTGCAAAAGGTTATTTCCCACTTCCCCACCTGAAGTTTCCACAGCAAATCCGGGAACTCTCTGCAGCAGGGCAGCAGCACTGATCGGGTTCTGCTTCTGAATTTCTTTGGCATTAAAAGTAGAAATTGCAGTACTAGATTCTATTTTTTTCTTCGGATTGGAATTTCCTGTAATGACAATCTGATCGATGGAAGAAACTTTTGCAGAATCCTGCGGTGTTTCCTGGGCATAAGCATTATTAAAATATAACGTAGCTGTTGCGGCGATTAAAAAGATCGATTTTTTTTTCATAGCCTTATTTTTTATTGTTAGTTTCAGTTTTGTTGTAATTGTAAATACACTCCATTGGTCCAACCGAATCCGTCCTGATTGGGATATTCCCCGCCGCCTGCTATTGTTTCTGTGTCTAATGCATTGTATTTTTCCATCAGTTTTCCAGTGTTTTTGTAGACTCTTTCTACATTGGAACACCAGTTGTTTTTAATTTTTTCTGCCAGCTCATCAAAGCCGTAATTTTTCATTGCTTTAAATCCTAACCATTGATAAGGAGCCCACGCATTGGGAAGGTCCCATTGCTGTCCTGAATTTTTGGTAGTTGTCACCAGTCCGCCCGGATACAAGAACTTTTCGGAAAGAGCCTGTGCGATGGCTTCGGCCTCATCCTGATCTGCAATTCCAAGGAATAAAGGATAAAGAGCAGCAATATGTTCAGACGGGGTTGTTGTGTTTTTTTGATATGATAATCTTTGTAAATCTTCATTCTTTCATCCCAGAAGTATTTGTTGATCATCTGTCTTCGATTTGCTGCTCTTTCAGAAAAATATTTTTCTTTTTCAAAAAGACTCTGAAGCGCTGAGGATTTTGTCAGGGTCGTTTCCAAATGCCACAAAAGGCAGTTCAGATCAACCTGCGCCAGGTTCAGCGTTTCTATCGTCTGTATATGTTCTCCGTCTGCAAACCATCTGCTGGAAAAATCCCAACCCGATTCACAGGCGCTTCTTATATTTCTGTAAAATTCGTCTCCAGAGGTTTTCTCATGATCTTCAATATCGATCAGATAACTTTCAGGACGTGGTGCATTTTCTGCATCGTAATAACGGTTTAGAATATCTCCGTCTGTTGTTTTAATCAATCTTTCTACACTGGACCCGTTTTCAAGCCCTTCTTCCCCATTCATCCAGAAAGCATATTCTTTCTCCAGGGTTTCGTGGTATTGTGTATAAATTCCTTCATCATGCGTTGTTTCAAAAAGAAGATCCAGCATTAATGAAAAGTAAGGAGGCTGCGATCTGCTCAGGAAATGAGTTCTACTTGCGTTGGGAACAAACCCTACATTTTGAATAAGGTAGGAACAGTTTTCAACAATATTTTCCATCATTTCTACCCTGCCTGAGGCTTTTAATCCCAACATAATAAAATAGCTGTCCCAATAGAAAAATTCATTGAAACGTCCTCCCGGCACTACATAAGGTTTAGGTAACTTCAAAAGGGTACCTTTTTCTTCATAAGCAGTTCGGGTAAGCTCATCCCAGAGTTTTTCAATATGTTCTTTAATTGGAAGATGGTCTTCTCTTTGAATGGAAATTTTTGCGCCCAAAAAGTCAAAATGAGCCAGTACAAAATCTTTAAGGTCAAAGCCATCAGCATCTTTTGCCTTTTCATAGTCTTCATTGATCTTCGCAATTGGGAATAACGGAACTGCATCGGTCATCATTTTCTGGTCTTCAAAAATCTCTGATCTCTGAACGGCATCAAACAGACTTTGAATTTCGTTTATGTAAAGCTGGTTACTCATTGTTATTTTTTAGGATTAATTTTTAATTTATTCATGAAAACCGCAGAAGTGATCAATAATGAAAGCGGAATCAGCGAAAGGTAAAATGCCTGCTGCCCACTAAACTCCTGAAACACAAAACCGGTGATAATAGAACCGATAGTTCCTCCGATTGCTGAGAACACAACAATCAATCCTGACATGGCACTGTGCAAATATTTCGGGATAGATGCCAGAATTACAGAATTAATACTTGGATAAATAGGTGCCAGCAAACCTCCCATTAAAGGAAATAAATAGACCACCAAAGGAGCATTCATCCAGTTTGTATTTGTATCAATATGAATATTATGGGTCAATGGTAAAACCAACAGTAAGCTGATAGCAAAACCTATCACACAAAAAGAAACTACATAGATCCAGTTGAATTTTTTAGAGAAGAATCCCGACAGAAATCTTCCTAAAGCAAAAGCTCCTGCTAAAACAGCTCCCGCCTGAATACTCATTGAAGTAGGTACTTTTAAAATTTCCTTATAAAAAGTAGGCGTCCATGTTTGAAAGCTCTGCTCTACCAGTACAAAAAGGAAAGCACATAATAAAAAGAACAACACTTTTTATAGCTGAATAAGCTTGCACTATTTCTTAAATCTCCCAATAAGTCTGTTTTCTCACTTTTCGCTTCCTGTTCATTTAATTTTGAAAAGAACAGGAATAAAAAAGATAAAGTGGAAAGTCCGCCCAAAACCCAATATACATTCAACCAACGCGTAGATTCCGGATTATGATCATCAATATATAAACTGAACAATACATTTCCTGCCAGAACTCCAATCATGAAAAAACCTTCAAGAAATCCCATAAAGCTGGAATGTTCCTTGTCTGTTTCCGTTACCAGCCCTATAGAAGTAAAAACTGAAATTTTAATTAAAGCAAAGGAAACTCCTACTGTGGCAAATAATAATTTAAAAACCCAAAAGGTATTGGTAAACGGCATTACAAAACACATACAGCTTACCAGCAATAAAGCAGTCAGCATTGATTTTTTGATTCCTATTTTGGGAAGAAATGAAGCGAGAATGAAAGAACATATAGCAATCGGAAGATCTTTGAAACCCTCCAAAACGCTGGCCGAAGACTTTGAAATCCCAAAATTCTGCTGTACCTGTAGAATGACTGTTCCTACGGAATTCAGAAGAATGGCGAAGACAAAATAGTTTAAAAATAAAACGGCCTTGATGTTAAGATTTTTCATTCAGGTGATTTCTTGTCGGCTAAGATAGAAGCATTTCTGTTAACGATAATTTAACACAGTAAATCAATATTTGAACTATATTAATATATTTAGTATTTTTAATGAATAAATATGATTAATTAGATGAAAGTTACTTTTGAAAGGGTCATCCCTAATGAAAAGAGTTCATTCCGTACCATACACAATAATTCTCCCATTTCAGAATTCAAATGGGAATATCATTATCATCCCGAAATTGAGTTGGTATGTGTCATTTCCGGGAACGGAACCCGCCACGTGGGCTATCATAAAAGTAATTATACGAATGGTGATCTGGTGTTAATCGGTTCCAATATTCCCCACTCCGGATTTGGACTGAACTCTATTGATCCCCATGAGGAAATTGTACTTCAGTTCAAAGAGGAAATCCTTCAGTTTCCCCAACAGGAAGTAGAAGCTAGATCCATCAAAAATCTGTTGGAACTTTCAAAATACGGAATTCATTTTCATCATAAGGTAAAAAAGTAATGCTTCCCAAACTAAAGCTGATGTTGGAATCAGAAGGCTATAAAAGATATTTGCTGTTGCTTGAGATCCTTTTTGAACTTTCGAAATGTGAGGATTATGAACTTTTAAACAAAGAAATCATGCCTTACACCATTATTTCTAAAAATAAAACCCGCCTCGAGAATATCTTCACTTACGTAGAACATCATTACGACAAGGAAATTGATATTGAAGGAGTAGCAAAACTAGCTAACCTGACTTTACCCGCTTTCTGTAATTTCTTCAAAAAAGCAACCCAGATTACGTTTACGGAATTTGTGAACCGATATAGAATCAATAAAGCATGTCTGCTGATGGCACAGGACAGATCTATTTCGGAATGCAGCTATCAGTGTGGCTTTAATAATGTGACGTATTTTAACAGGATGTTTAAAAAATATACGGGGAAGACTCCTTCAGAGTTTATCAGGAATTATTCTCATAATAAAGTGAATGTGGATTTGAAGGTTGAAAAAGAGACTAAAGCCAAAATAAGCTTTTAATAATTTGTGTGGACTTCTAATGGAGTTACGATTCTTGCGGTTATACTAAACGTTGTGTTTGTCCATTCCGTAGGAATCTAGACTTAGCGATATAAACTCTGTGAAGGTTACAACAAAAGCAAACGATACTGAGACTCCTACGGAGTGACAATTCGTATGGTGGTTATGCTAAACGTTGTGTTTGTCCATTCCGTACGAATCTAGACTTAGCGATATAAACTTTGTGGAGGTTACAACAAAAGCAAACGATACTGAGACTCCTACGGAGTGACAATTCGTATGGTTATGCTAAACGTTGTGTTTGTCCATTCCGTAGGAATCTAGACTTAGCGATATAAACTTTGTGGAGGTTACAACAAAAAAGCAAACGATACTGAGACTTCTACGGAGTGACAAAGTGGATGGAAGAATTTACTATGTATAAAAAATCTGTATCATCTGCCAAATCTGTAGTAAAAAGACTCAATCTATAAATTAACAAAAAACAAAAAAGCCACTCCAAAAGAGCAGCTTTCTATTATTGAGTTAAAACCAGTAACTAAATAAACCAGCAACCAGCAATTATTTCCATTTAATATTGCATCCCATACTCGGTCTTTGAATTTCTTCCTGAGCTTCTCCAGCCAAAAGATTTTCAAAAGCAATAATAAGGTCTTCACCTGTTACATCTTTATTATTTCCCGGTCTTGAATCATCCATCTGACCTCTGTATACAAGATCAAGCTTATCATCAAAGAAATAAAAATCCGGTGTACATGCTGCATCATATGCTTTTGCAATCGCCTGGCTTTCATCAAACAGATAAGGGAAATCAAATCTTCTTTCAATCTGGAATTCGATCATTTTTTCCGGAGAATCTGCCGGATATTTTTCGATATCATTAGCATTGATGGCGATGAATTCAATTCCATGCTCGTTATAATCTTCATATAGTTCATTGATCTTGTCAATTACATGAAGAACAAACGGACAGTGGTTGCACATAAAGATCACCAAAGTACCTTTTTCTCCTTTCAGTTCTTCCAAAGACTGAAGTTCATTCGTTTTTGACGGGTTAGGAAGTTCAAAAACGGAGCTTTTGTTCCTAATGCCAACATATTTGAGGGAGTATTCATATCCTTATTTCTTTACCGGCAAAGATAATTATTTCTTTTGTTAATTAGGAAGAAGACATTTTTCATTTTTAATAAAGTAAGGAGGCTGGAAGCTGGGGGTGGGAAGATTTCAGCCCTCAAAAATAGTTATAGCCAAATTCTATTATTACATTATTCAACCTTAAAAATAACTTCCAGCACCCATTCTTCCGGCATCCAGGCTTTAATTTATTTTCTTTCAAAAGCCGGCAGATCTATAAAACTCATAATATCCTTTGGAACTTATAGTAAAAAGTTTGTAGTTTTGCTAACGCTGTTAGTAAATAAATATCATGGGTCTACATGAACGCCGTCAACGAGAAAAAGAATCCATCCGTGCAAATATTTTGCAGGCTGCTTTTACGTTGGCGAAAACTGAAGGCTGGGGATCGCTTTCTATGCGTAAGATAGCAGATGCTATTGAGTATAGTGCTCCCGTTGTGTATGATTATTTTGAAAATAAAGAAGCTATTCTATTTGAAATTTCTTTAGATGGCTTCCACAAGTTACATATAGAATTATTAAAAGCTCAGCAGAAACACGATACTCCGGAAGAGCAGCTTGTTGCCATTGTGGATGCGTACTGGAACTTTGCTTTTAAAAACAAGGAATATTACCAGCTGATGTTTGGTCTTGGAATGCAGTGTTGCGGAAAAGGCCAGATGAAAAAGGAATTTTCATCATTTCAGGAGCTTATCTATGAATGTACTTATGAGATTATAAAGAAAAACGGATCCAATCCGGACAATGCCTGTCATATGTCTCACGCTCTGTTTTCTGCCGTACACGGTATGATCTCTATTATGATGATGCGTACAGCTGATATCCCTTCAACAATGAATAAGACTACATTGGACGAAACTGTTTCGGCTTTTATTAAGTCTTTGTAATTTTTTTTTGAATTAAAAATTAACACCGTTAGGAAACTTAACACTGAATTAATATAAATGATTCTGTGATTCCTGATTAAAAACTCTACATTTTATGAAACCATTCATCGTTTTCAGTTGTTAAAATTAGTCATTTTTTACTTATAAATTAACACTGTTAGTAAAATTAACACACCTTACGCCAACATTATACACTTAAATACATTTAAAACAATTTCAATTATGGAAACAATCGACTTTATCGGACATTAAAAATTCTGTAATTTTTTTGAACTAATTATTAACACTGTTAGGAAAAAATACAGCATTTATCAAAACACTTTACTTACCTCTAACACTTCATTAAAAAAATTAAACCAACAATGAAATTACCTGGAAAAACAAGGTTTATTGTACTTATTGCAAGTATAATTCTTTTACAGAGCTGCACAAAAGCCGCAGAAGGAACCAATGCCGCACCTCCAGCTCCAGAACTTCCGGTTTATACCGTTATCACCTCGCCCGCTACTACATATCAGGAATTCCCAACTGCTTTAGAAGGAAAAACAACGTAGAAATCAGATCTCAGGTAGATGGTTACCTCGATAGAATCTATGTAGAAGAAGGAGCTTATGTAAGAGCAGGACAACCATTATTTAAAATAGATTCAAGAAGTTACGGCGAACAGATGAATATGGCTCAGGCTAATCTTCAGGCTGCCAATGCCAATATCCAAAAAGCAAGAGTGGAAGTTGACAGACTTCAGCCACTGGTTGCTGCCAAAGTTGTTTCTGATGTACAGCTTAAAACTGCAAAAGCCAATTATGAAGCGGCTGTAGCAGCAGCTGCACAAGCGAGAGCTTCTGTAGGAAGCGCCAGAATCAACGTAGGATTTACAACCATTACAGCTCCTGTAAGCGGTTATATCGGAAGAATTCCTTATAAAAAGGAAGTCTGATCTCCAGAACAGATGTGAATCCATTGACTTTATTATCTGATATCAGTGAAATCTATGCATATTTCTCTTTAAGCGAACTTGACTTCATTGCTTTCCAGAACAAATATCCGGGAGCAAGTCTTGAAGAAAAACTGAAAAATATGCCGATGGTAGATCTTGTGATTGCCGACAACAGTACTTACCCTGAAAAAGGAAGATTGAGTATTGTAGGTAGACGGACAGTTTGACAAAACTACGGGAGCCATCAGTGTACGTGCCGTTTTCCCTAATGCCAACGGAACTTTAAGAACCGGAAATACAGGAAGAGTGCGTATGCCTCAACTGATTTCTAATGCAGTGGTTATTCCACAGGAATCTACATTCGAAATACAGGACAAAACGTATGTCTATGTAATGGATAAAGATAAGAAAGTAATGGGAAGACCTATTAAAATTTCAGGAAAAACGGATAGCTATTACTTTATTTCTGAAGGGCTTAAGCCTGGAGAAAAAATCGTATACACAGGAATTGGCAACCTGAAAGATGGTGCTTCCATCAAGCCGAAAAACATTTCTTCTGACAGCTTATTAAAAGCAAAACCATTATAGTCCTTTCCGAATGCAGAAGACTTAAAAAAATAAACTTCTTATGTTAAAACAATTTATAGAAAGACCGGTCCTTTCAACGGTCATCTCCATAATACTCTTATTATTGGGAGCTTTGTCTCTCTTTAATTTACCGATTGCCCTCTTCCCGGATATCGCTCCACCAAGCGTTCAGGTAACGGCATTCTATCCTGGAGCTAATGCTGAGGTTGTAGCACGTTCGGTTGCCACTCCTATTGAGGAAGCCGTGAACGGGGTTGAGAATATGACCTATATGACTTCCAACTCCAGTAACGACGGTACTATGACCCTGAGTGTTTTCTTCAAACAGGGAGCAGATGCTGATAATGCAGCAGTAAACGTACAGAACCGTGTATCGAAAGCGATGAGCCAGCTGCCTCAGGAAGTGGTACAGGCCGGGATTTCAACCCAGAAGGTTCAGAACAGTATGATCATGTTCATGGGATTAACCAGTGAAGATGAAAAACAATATGATGAATTATTCCTTCAAAATTACCTGAAGATCAACGTAATTCCACAGATACAGCGTATCCCTGGGGTTGCACAGGCTCAGGTATTCGGAACAAGGGATTATTCCATGAGAATCTGGCTGAAACCAGATCGTCTGGAGCTAATAATCTTTCTCCTCAGGAAGTGTTAGGAGCCATTAAAGATCACAACCTTGAAGCTGCTCCAGGTCGTTTGGGACAGGGAAGTAAGGAAACTTACGAATATATCCTTAAATATAAAGGAAAACTGAATAAGGGTGAAGACTATGAAAATATCGCCATCAAAGCAAACAGTGATGGATCTTTCTTAAGATTAAAAGATGTTGCAAGAGTAGAATTTGGTTCTTATACCTATACTGCGACCAACAGAGTAGATGGAAAACCGGTTGCCGGATTTGCTATCCTGCAGACAGCAGGTTCCAACGCCAACGAAATCCTTACCGAAATTGAAAAGCAGGTAAAAGTAATGGAAACCACTCTTCCAAAAGGAGTGAAACCCATTATCATGTATAATTCCAAAGACTTCCTGGATGCTTCTATCCATCAGGTTGTGGAAACGCTTGTTATTGCTTTCGTATTGGTATTTATCGTAGTATTTATTTTCCTTCAGGATTTCAGATCTACCTTAATTCCGGCTATTGCTGTACCGGTAGCAATTATCGGAACCTTCTTCTTCCTTCAGTTATTTGGTTTCAGTATCAACATGCTTACCTTATTTGCATTGGTACTTGCCATTGGTATCGTAGTGGATGATGCGATTGTGGTGGTAGAAGCCGTCCATTCTAAAATGGAACAGACGGGAATGCCTGTAGAACATGCTACGATGCATTCGATGAGCGAAATTTCAGGAGCCATTATTTCCATTACATTGGTAATGTGTGCCGTGTTTATTCCGGTTGGATTTATGCAGGGACCTGCGGGAGTTTTCTACAGACAGTTTGCCTTCACATTAGCGATTGCCATCTTAATTTCAGCAGTGAATGCATTGACATTGAGTCCTGCATTATGTGCGATGTTCTTGAATGATCCTCAGGGAGAACATGGTGAGCACGGTCATAAAAAGGTTTTGGAGCAAGATTCTTCAATGCTTTTAATGCCAGCTTCAACAGCATGACCAGAAAATATATCTATAGCCTTAAGTTTTTAATTAAAAACAAATGGGTTGCGATAGGAGGTCTTGTTGTCATCACCGCAGCAAGTGTATTTTTGATCAAAAAAGCACCATCAGGATTTATTCCTACGGAAGACCAGGGATTCGTACTGTATGCCGTGAATACTCCTCCGGGAAGTTCATTAGAAAGAACACACAGAGCGACAGCTCAAATTGATAAAATTATCAACGGGGAAAAAGCAACCAACCACCTTTGGGTAGCAGATGGGATGAACTTTATCAGTAATGCCAACGCTTCTCCATATTCTGCAGGTTTTATTAAGCTTAAAGATTATGACAAGCGTGGTGAAATGAAAGATCCTGATCAGATTGCAGCGACATTGACAGGTAAGGTAAGCCAAGTGAAAGATGCCAATGCATTCTTCTTCAACTTCCCTACTGTACAAGGTTTCGGTAACGTTTCCGGATTTGAGTTCATGCTTCAGGATAAAACAAACGGTTCTTTCGAACAGTTGGGAACAACCACTCAACAGTTCATTGGAGAGCTGATGAAAAGACCTGAAATTGCATTTGCCTTTACAACCTATGCGGCAGGAAACCCTCAGTATACTATTGATGTGGATACTGATAAAGCCAATCAGCTGGGTGTTTCTGTAACAGAACTGATGCAGACCATGCAGATTTATTTCGGAAGTAGCTTTGTATCGGATTTCAACAGATTCGGAAAATATTACAGAGTAATGGCACAGGCAGATATTCCTTACCGTACAGATGTCAATTCACTGGAAGGAATTTATGTGAAAAATAAATCAGGAGAAATGTTGCCTGCCAAAACTCTGGTAACGTTAAAAGGTCTTTCGGTCCTGAGACGGTAACAAGAAATAACCTTTTCAATGCCGTAACAATTAACGGAACTCCAAAACCTGGTTACAGTACCGGAGATGCCATCAAAGCGGTAGAAGAAGTGGCTCAGCAATCCCTTCCGAGAGGATACGGATATGAGTGGACAGGGGATTACCCGTGAAGAAATTAAAACAAGCGGACAGACTGCCTTTATTTTCTTCTTAAGTATTCTTTTTGTTTACTTCTTACTGGCAGCTCAATATGAAAGTTATATCCTTCCTTTTGCGATTATTCTTACCATTCCTACAGGGATTTTCGGAGTATTTGCCTTCACAGGATTAGCAGGAATTGATAACAATATTTACGTTCAGGTAGGATTGATCATGCTGGTAGGACTATTAGCAAAGAATGCCATCCTGATTGTAGAATTTGCCGTACAGAGAAGAAAGGCAGGTAAAACACTGATAGAATCAGCACTTCAGGCATCAAGATTACGTTTAAGACCGATCTTAATGACCTCTTTTGCCTTCATCGTGGGAATGCTTCCACTGGTATGGACGCAAGGTGCTTCTTCAAAAGGAAACCACTCTATCGGTTACAGTACCGTAGGAGGAATGCTTACAGGGGTAATCTTCGGGATCTTTATCATTCCGGTAATGTATGTAGTGTTCCAGTACCTGCATGAAAAAATGCCAAGCAGAAAAAGAAAAGACTTCTGAAAAAACAAATGGAGGAAGAACTTTTAGCTGCTAGTCACTAATAAAAAAATGAATGACAAAAACTTAGAGAAAATTTTAAGATCATAGGTTTACCTATTTACCTGCCTGTTCTTAATGGTTTTAAAAACTACCTATTTTCTCCTACTAAAGAAATTTTTGCATCAACAGAAACCTCTCTAAGTTTTGTCTTCAATTAAAAGTTTAAAAACTATGAAACGAGTAAAAAATATTATTCTAACATTTGTGCTGGCCATCGGCTCTGTTTCGTGTGTGTCTAAACTGGCCTACACGGAACCTGAGCTTCCACTTCCGGAAAAATTCCAGTACACTGCCACTGCAGACACAGCCAGTATAGCTAACCTGGAGTGGAAACAGTTTTTCAGTGATCCTATTTTACAGGGACTGATTGAAAAAGGAATTAAAAATAATTATGATCTTCAGATTGCCCTAAAGCAGGTTGCTGCTTCACAGGAAAAACTGAAACAGGCAAAATATATGCAATATCCGGATGTAGGTTTCGGAGTAAGCGGACAGATTTCAAGGCCTTCCAAAAACAGTATGAATGGACAAAGCTTAAATTTATTTTTAGGTTCAAGCCATGTTGAAGACTATAATGCAGCCTTCAACCTTTCATGGGAAGCTGACATCTGGGGAAAATCAAAAACCAGCAGGAAGTTTCAAGAATGCAGTATCTTCAGACCTATGAAGGTTCAAAAGCAGTTCAGACTCAAGTGGTAGCAGCTATTGCACAAGGGTATTATAATTTGTTGATGCTTGATAGACAATTAGCTATTGCAAAATCGAATCTGGAACTGACCACCAATACCCTGTTAATGACCCAAAAATGTGGGAAAGTGGTGACAACACCTCTTTAGGAGTACAGCAGGCAGCAGCACAAAAACAGGCAACAGAACTTCTGATTGCTCAGCTAGAGCAGAATATCGCCATTCAGGAAAATGCATTGAGTATTTTAACTGGTGAGCTGCCCAATAAAGTAAACAGAACCATTGAAATGTCTGATACTTCATTACCTCAAAACATTACAGCAGGACTTCCGGCAGCTATGGTAAGCCGCAGACCGGATGTACGCCAGCAGGAATTGGTTTTATTAGAATCCAATGCGATGGTAGGAATTGCCCAGGCCAATATGTATCCGGCATTAAAAATTACAGCCAACGGAGGGGTTAATTCATTCAAATTTGATAACTGGTTCCAGATTCCGGCTTCGTTATTCGGATCGGTTTTAGGAGGAATTACCCAGCCTATTTTTCAGAAAAGACAATTGAAAACAGATCTGGAAGTAGCAAAAATTCAAAGAGAAAAAATGTTCTTGCATTCCGTCAATCGGTATTAAATGCTGTGGGAGAAATTTCTGATGCCTTGGTTTCCAATGAAAACTTAAAAGTTCAGGAACAAAAAGCGACAGAACAGGCAACTACACTAAAAGATGGAATTAAAAGTGCACAACTTCTTTACAAAGGAGGTTCAGCCAATTACCTGGAAGTGATTACAGCACAGGGGAATTCCCTACAGGCAGAGTTGAATCTGGCTTCCATTAAAAGGCAGAGATTAAGCAGCATTGTAGATTTATACAGAGCGCTGGGCGGCGGTTGGAAGTAGTAAATTAAATTATATTTGTTTTAAGATGCGGTTCTTTTCAGAGCCGCATTTTTTATGGCCTTATTGATGAAATGAATGTTCATTGAACCATTAAGAACATTTAAGTTGTTAAGATTAATTAAGAAAAATCAAATAGATTTTTAAGACAATACTTTACAAGGCGAAGCTTTCTTAATATTCTTAACATCTTAATAGCTCCTTCATGGTTTAAAATAATTCAGGAAAATTTATTCCTGAAATTGCTCCGCAAGCCATTCCAACAAATCTTCATAGTCCTTTTCAGAATATCCCAACTGTAAATAATGAATATCATCCGCCTTTCTGTACCATGTCAGCTGTCGTTTTGCATATCTTCGGCTATTCTTTTTAATTTCTGAAACAGCAAAATCAAGATCCCACTCTCCATCAAAATATTTGAAAAGTTCTGCATAACCTACCGTATTTAAAGCAGTCAGTTCTTTGAATTTCTCAAGACCTTTTACCTCATCCAGCAAGCCTTTCTCCATCATAATATCCACCCTACGGTTGATTCTGTCGTACAGTTCTTCTCTTGGAGCTTCTATTCCGATTCTGATTACATTAAAATCCCTTCCATTTTGAGAAACCGAAATATGTTCAGAATATTTCTTATCCGTTTGCCAGATAATATCAATGGCTCTCAACAGCCTGCGGTGATTGTGAATATCCACCACACTGAAATACTCAGGATCAAGTTCCTGTAAGATTTCCTGAAGTTTTTCTATTCCCTCCTGCTCCATAATATTTTGAAGCTTCTCCTGGTTTTCAGCATTGGCTTCCGGAAGATCATGCAGACCTTCTATCACCGCTTTTTCGTACATCATGCTTCCACCAACAAGAATGACCGTATCATGAGTAGCAAAAAGTTCATTAAGCTTTTGAAGAGCATCTTCTTCATACTGCCCAATAGAATAATAGTCTTCCACTGAAAGGTTTCCAATGAAATGATGAGATGCACCCGCCAGTTCCTCTTCCGAAGGGGCAGCCGTTCCTATTTTCATTTCTTTAAAAAACTGACGGGAATCACAGGAAATAATCTCGGTATTGAAATGTTGAGCCAAATCAATTGCCAATTTCGTTTTACCAATGCCGGTGGGTCCTACAACAGAAATTAAATTTTTCTTTTTCACAGCGCTAATTTACGAAAATGGGTTTATTTGAATTTTTATTTTTAAATACTAAAAACTGCGGATTGTTTTGAACCATTAAGGATATTTAAGTTGTTAAGTTTAATTAAGAAAAAAATCCAATAGATTTCTTTTAAGCATTATGCTAAAAGCGAAGCTCATCTTAATATTCTTAACATCTTCATTAAAATCTTAATGGTTTAAAATAAATTTAAAATTGAATGATCAGATTGTATACGTTGAAATTTCATTGTATCACATTATAGACTTAATTGTTTATCTTTGTAGAACAATAAAAACTATGATTTTATCAATGACCGGATTCGGTAGAGCCGAAGATGTTTTTGAAGGAAAAAAATTACAATAGATATTAAATCATTGAACAGCAAGAGCTTTGATTTGAATATTAAAATTCCTTTACGTTATAAAGAAAAAGAATTTGAAATCAGAAAAATTCTTAACGATAGAATTATCCGTGGAAAAGTAGACTGCTACGTTAATATAGAAAATCTTGAAGAGTCCAATGATGTAAAAATTAATAAAAATTTAATTGATTCTTATATCAACGAGCTTAAAAACATAGCTTCAGACGGCCCCAATTTCGAATACCTTAAAATGGCGGTAAGACTTCCTGATGCCATTACATCAAGACCTGACGAATTAACGGAAGGTGAATGGGAAGCTCTGGCTAAAATTGTCAACAATGCGGTAGACAGATTCGAAGAATTCAGAAGAACTGAAGGCGGCATTCTGCATGAAGAATTAAACAGAAATATTCAGAATATTGACAAATATCTTGGTGAGGTAATTCCTTTTGAAGAAGAAAGAATTGTAAGCGTAAAAGAGCGTTATCAGAAATCTTTGAAAGAATTTGAAAACGTTGACGAAACACGTTTCTACCAGGAAATGGCCTATTTCACTGAAAAGCTTGATATTTCTGAAGAAAAGGTAAGACTTGCCCAACACTTGAAATACTATAAAGAAGTAATGGATAATGAATCTTTCAACGGAAAAAAACTGGGCTTTATTTCTCAGGAAATCGGAAGAGAAATCAACACATTAGGTTCTAAAGCCAATCACGCAGAAATCCAGAAACTGGTGGTGATGATGAAAGATGACCTTGAAAAAATTAAAGAACAAACGTTAAACGTATTGTAATGATAGATACGAGGTACGAGATGCGTGGGTTGCCATTTCTAAAAAAGAAACCCGAAACTCAAACCCGTAACCCGAAACCAAAAAAATGGATAAAGTAATTATATTTTCAGCACCATCAGGGAGCGGAAAAACTACATTGGTAAAGCATTCACTGGAAACATTTCCTGAGCTGGAATTTTCAATCTCATGTACAACGAGACAACCGAGAGGAAGTGAAGTCCATGCGGTAGATTATCATTTTCTGACACCTGATGAGTTCAGACAGAAAATTTCCGAAGATGCTTTTGTAGAATATGAAGAAGTTTATACTGACAAATATTACGGTACTTTAAAATCTGAAGTGGAGAAAATCTGGAATCAGGGAAAAGTAGTTATTTTTGATGTAGATGTAAAAGGAGGAATCTCATTAAAAAAATATTTCGGTGATAAAGCGTTGTCTATTTTTATAGAACCGCCTTCCATTGAAGAATTGGAACGAAGATTGATCTCCAGAAACACAGATGATGCAGAAACCATAAAAACCCGTGTAGCAAAGGCAGAAGAAGAAATGACCTACGCCAGCGAGTTTGACAAGATCGTGATTAATGAAGATCTTGATGCAGCTAAAATAGAAATAGAAAGTTTAATAAAAAGTTTTATAGAAAGAAACTAGAAGTTAGAAATTAGAAGTTAGTTTTTTAGTGTCAGGAAAATTATCCTCATTTTATACTAACCTCTAGTTTCTAATCTCTAACTTTTATAAAAGAAAAAATTGAGGTTGATATGAGTACCGAAACATTAGAAAAAGCTAAATCTGCAATTCCTGTCAGAGGATTTCTGGATATTAAAGATATTGCTATTCCTCAGGGAGAAGAGTTGGTAAAAGCCATTCTTAAACTTAAAGAGGAAAAAAATGCTGTTATTCTTGCCCATTATTACCAGCCGGGAGAGATTCAGGATATCGCTGATTTCCTGGGAGATTCTTTACAACTGGCAAGACAGGCAAAAGATACCAATGCTGACATGATTGTATTCTGTGGAGTACATTTCATGGCTGAAGCCGCTAAAATTCTGAATCCAACTAAAAAGTAGTTCTTCCTGATACCATGGCCGGATGCTCACTGGCAGACGGTTGTTCCGGAGAAGGACTGAGAAAAATGCGTGAGCAGCACCCGAATGCTTTAATTGCCACTTACATCAACTGTAACGCAGAAACCAAAGCAGAAAGTGATATAATCGTAACCAGTTCAAATGCTGAAACCGTAATAGAAGCACTTCCGAAAGACAGACCTATCATCTTCGCACCGGATAAAAACCTTGGAAGATATTTATCTAAAAAAACAGGTCGTGATATGATCCTTTGGGATGGAAGCTGTGTAGTACACGAAGCATTTTCAATGGAAAGAATTGCCCAGCAATTGGCAGACAATCCGGATGCAAAACTGATTGCACATCCTGAAAGTGAAGAAGCAGTATTAAAACTGGCTCACTTTATCGGTTCCACTTCTGCCCTATTGAACTACGTAGAAAAAGATGACTGTCAGAAATTTATCATTGCTACAGAAGAAGGAATTCTTCACGAAATGAGAAAACGTGCTCCTCACAAGGAACTGATTCCTGCATTGGTTTTTGATGAAAGCTGTAACTGTTCAGAATGTTTCTACATGAAGCGTAATACCATGGAAAAATTGTATTTATGTATGAAATATGAGCTTCCTGAAATTCTTATCGACGAAGAATTAAGATTAAAAGCATTGAAACCTATTGAAGCCATGCTTGATCTTTCTAAAAGTATAAAATAATTTTTTTGTTATTCAATATTTATTATATTTAGCATTCAAACTAATAATAAATATGAAAAATCTAAAAAAATTAGACAGAAGAAGTCTTAAAAATGTAAACGGAGGCAGTTATACCTGTAACTTAAACTGTGAAATACATGAAACCTGCGGCTTAGGCTGCAATGGAGAATTAATCTGCGTACCAAGAGGAATGTACATTCCAGACAACTGTTAATAAAAACAAAAGCACTGTTTTCACAGTGCTTTTTATTGTTTTAAACAGATCATATTCTAAGACACACCTCCGCTCATACATGACATATCAACAATCACGCACATTTTACAACGGTCAGGAAGCATCTGAAAAGCCTCGCAGGAGCATCGCCAGGATTGTTTCCGTACGTTGTATTCTTAGGACATCCTGTACATGTGGCCAGGCCTGCTCCTTGCAGTGTTTGAAGTTCTTTTCTGTTTAATTTCTTTAAATTTTTCATAGTCGTTTTAATGTATATTGATTTTTTAGTTATAAAAGTCAGAATAATCAGGGCCATAGCAATCTGCGCTTACGTCTACACAGTTTCTGCAGTTAGCCGGTAAACTCAATAGTTCCAGCAGTTATGGGTATATTCAGGGCCGTCTCCATAGTTTCCGGTTGTTGGGCATCCTGCGCATCCTGACATTCCCTTACCTTTAATATCTTTTAATTTTGTTCTTGATAATTTTCTCATATTGTTAAGTTTATTTGATTTATTTTCATACTGATTACAACATCGGCGCATAGCAGGTTCCTCCCGGTTTCAGCCAGCAGCCCCATCCACCTGGACGGAAGCATACAAATTGTTCACCGCCGCAAGCTTCAATCTGAATAGCAGTAAAACCGCCACCGATACTTTTCTTTTCCTCTCTTGATAATTTTTTAATTGTTGCTTTCATGATCTATTGATTTAAAGATGATAATAGGTTTAATTTTCTATTGCTTCTCTTCAACGAGGGTCAAAGCACTCATAACTTACCAAAACCCTCATTTTGCAGCATTCAGGTAAAGCATGATAATCGGCACATGATCTCGGCTGACCTGGTCCGTAAGGTCCGGCAGGACAATATTCAAAACAATCATTAATGTCATTGCCGCCATTAATCGATTTTAAATTTTCTCTGTTTAATTTCTTTGATTTTTTCATAATGTTTTGATTTAGTTAACCTTATAAATATATTAAAATATTTCTTCTAAAGTATAAAATTAATCACAATCAATAGAAATAATTAAAAGCACCATAAAAACAGTACTTCCTTATATTAGATCTCAGGTACTGAGTTCAGCTTTGATCAATCGTTTCTTTCTAGCCTTCAAGAACCATACAGCTTCCCGGAACAGACGGATCGTAAGGATAAAAATAAAGACAAACTTTACGCCCTTTCAAATCTGTACATACCGCACATCCTTTTGGCCCGCAGTCAAGATCAACAGCACAGCTGTCCATTGTACCCCCATAACGGCTCTTAAACTTTCTCTGTTTAGTTTTTTTGAATTTTTCATAATATTCTGATTTAGTTTATTTTATAAATATAATAAAACATTTTATGGTATGCAAAAATTAATCACAATCAAAAGAATTAGAAATAATATGATAATAAACATCATAAAAACACCATTCATCAACCAGTATTAAACCGTATAACCCCTATTAGTTGAAAAGCAAAACACCCAATTAGATACAGATAATTGATTTTTAACTGTTTAATTTTTGAAGAAAACCTGGCTGTTTCAAAAAATTTGTACATTTGTTCCGTTACAATGAGTTTATTTAGAAACATATCTGATATTTCTATCCTGAAATCACCTATTTCAGGAGTATCTTCCGTTTCTACATTCACAACAACTACAACAACTACCCCATAACGGGGTAAATTTTCACATATTATTTCGGTACCCTGTACTCTTTTTTTTTGAAGAGTAACTATTTCATTTTACCTAACCTCAAATAAATAATTGATGAAAATCTTAAAATTCGGCGGAACATCAGTCGCCAATGCTCAAAATATCATTCTTGTAGAAAAAATTATAAAAGAAGAATCACAGAAAGACCGGATTGTTGTCATCGTATCTGCACTTCACGGCGTTACCGATCAGCTGATCAAAGGGGCAGAATGTGCTTCTGCGAAAGATGAAACTTATCTTCAGATCATCAAAACTCTTGAAGAAAAACACATTAATCTCGTAAAAGAACTGATCCCGGTTCTGGCACAAAGTTCATGGCTAAGCTTTGTTAAAAAACATTTCAATGATATTGAAGACATCTGCAATGGTATTTTTGTGCTGGGCGAACTGACAGATAAAATAAAGGACAGAATTACTTCCTATGGAGAATTTCTTTCTTCCAGCATCATTGCAGTAAGACTTCAGCATGAAGAACTGGACTGTTTATGGATGAACTCTGCAGACCTCATCAAAACAGACAGTAACTTTACAAATGCCAAAGTAGATTTCCCCATCACCGAAAATAATGTAAAAAACTACCTTAGTGAACATCAGAATGCTGTCATTATCGGACCGGGATTTATTGCCAGTGATCAGAAGAACAACCCAACAACACTGGGAAGAGGTGGTTCTGATTACACAGCCTCTATCATTGCTGCAGCTATTGATGCAAAAGAATTACAGATCTGGACAGACGTAAGCGGAATGATGACCGCAGACCCTCGTCTTGCATCCAATGCCAAACCCATTGCAGAGATATCTTATCATGAAGCAATGGAACTGTCTCATTTTGGAGCCAAAGTACTCTATCCGCCATCCATTCAGCCTGTGATGGTAAAGAATATTGATCTTATTATAAAAATACATTTGCTCCTGAAGCTTCGGGAACTTTAATCTCCCATCATCCTAAAGTATCAGAAAGTGAAAAACAGCAGGTAGCAGTAGGAGTTTCTAATATGAGCCGGATTGCACTGCTTACTTTAGAAGGTAGCGGCATGGTAGGCATTCCGGGAATTTCTGCCAGGTTGTTCCATTGTCTCAGCCAGGAAAAAATCAATGTCATTCTTATTACACAAGGCTCCTCGGAACATTCCATAACAATTGCCATTCATGAAAAAGAAATTTTCCATGCAGAAAGCGCCATCAATTCAGCATTTGCCGATGATATCAATATGAAAAGGGTGTATGCTGTAAAAATTGAAACCGGACTTTCTATTGTAGCTCTTGTAGGAGAAAATATGAAAAGTAGAAGTGGTGTAAGTGCCAGAATGTTCAGTTGTCTCGGAAATAACGGTATCAATATAAGAGCTATTGCACAAGGCTCTTCAGAAAGGAATATCAGTATTGTGATCACAGAAAAAGACAGCAAGAAAGCAGTGAATGTACTTCATGAAGAATTTTTTGAATCGGAAATAAAGCAAATTCATCTTTACCTCTGCGGAACCGGAAATGTAGGCTCAAAACTTATCCGGCAGATTTACGACCAGAATGCTTACCTGCAGGAAAACTTTTCAATTAACCTGAGAATTGCAGGGATCTCCAACAGTCGTAATATGCTTTTTTTTTTTTCAGATCAGGGATTTCTTACGAAAACTACCTCAGCTGGAACGATAAGGCCACAAAAGCATCTGTCCAGGATTTTGCAGGTGAGATTATATCCAGGAACTTAAGAAATTCCGTGTTTGTTGATGTGACAGCAAGCCCCGAAGTTCCGAAGGTTTACCAAAGCTTATTAGAAAGGAGCATTAATATCGTAGCCTGCAACAAAATAGCAGCTTCATCAGATTTTGAAGAGTATAAAGCATTGAAAAATACAGCCAGAAACCACAACTGCAGTTTCTATTTTGAAACCAATGTAGGAGCAGGACTTCCGGTTATAGGAACCATCAGTGACCTGATCAAAAGCGGTGACAAAATCAGTTCTATCCAGGCAGTACTGAGCGGAACTTTAAACTTTGTTTTCAACCATTATGACGGCAGCAGAACATTCTCCGAAGTAGTAGCACAGGCACAAAAAAGGATATACAGAACCGGATCCCAGACTTGACCTCTCAGGAACTGATGTGGCAAGAAAAATCCTGATCCTGGCCCGTGAAGCAGGATATCCGCTACAGTTTAAAGATATTGAAAATATCGGTTTTCTGCCAGAAGAATGCATGCAGGGAAGTGTACAAGATTTTTATGAAAAGCTGACTCAGTATGAGGATCATTTTAAAACCTTTTTAGTAATGCTCAACAGGAGGGTAAAATATTAAAATATACCGCAGAATTCAAAGATGGAAAGGCAAAAGTTGGATTGCAGCATGTACCACCTGACAGTGATCTTTACCATCTTTACGGCAAAGACAATATTGTCATTTTTAAAACCATGAGATATTCCGAACAGCCTTTAGTGGTAAAAGGTGCAGGTGCCGGAGCTGATGTCACAGCAAGCGGAGTTTTTGCAGATATTATCCGTTCAATTTAAAAAAATACAATATATGAAAAAAGTAAAATTAAAAGTACCAGCCACTGTAGCTAACCTGGTGTGTGGATTTGATATTTTGGGAATGGCAGTCCATGATCCATATGATGAAATGGAATTCAGATTATTAGAAACTCCTGAAATTATTATAAAACATACTGACTCCTTTGGACTTCCCGAAGAAGCCGCCAAAAATGTTGCAGGTATTGTATTGTTAAAGATTCAGGAACACCTTAAACTAACTCATGGTTTTGAAGTAACGATCCGGAAACATATAAAACCGGGAAGCGGGCTCGGCTCCAGTGCGGCAAGTGCCGCCGGAGCGCCTTTGGCGCCAATCTCTTATTAAAAACATTTTATCAAAAGATGAGATGGTTCATTTTGCCATGTTTGGAGAAGAGCTTGCTTCCGGGGTCCGTCATGCAGACAACATTGCTCCATGTCTTTACGGAGGAATCACTTTGGTAAAATCGGCTGATCCTGTTGATATTATTCCCTTGAATGCTCCTGAACTCTTTGTAGCTGCCGTGCATCCTCAGGTTGAAGTCAAAACTTCAGATGCCAGACAGATCCTAAAGAAAAATATTTCTTTGAAAAGCGCTGTGGAACAGTGGGGAAATATTGCAGGACTGGTTGCCGGAATTCAGAAAAATGATCTTTCACTGATAGGCAGAAGTCTTCATGATGTTATCATAGAACCTGTCCGCAGCATTCTGATTCCGAAGTTTGACGAAATTAAACAGAAAAGCCTTGAAATGGGAGCTTTGGGAGGAGGAATATCAGGGTCCGGTCCTTCTATTTTCATGCTGACCGAGAAAAAAGAAACCGCAGAAAAAATTTCACAGATGATGAAATCAGCCTATGACAGCATCGGCATCGAAAGCTTTGTCTATGTTTCCAAAATAAACCCTTCGGGAATTCAGATTGTCGAAGAAGCTTAATATAAACTTTACCAATACAACAAAAAATGATATACTATAATTTAAAAGACCATCAGGAAAAAATTGATTTCAAAAATGCGACAATAAAAGGGCAGGGAAAAGAAAAAGGGTTGTTCTTTCCTGAAAACATTCCCCAGTTTAATGAAGAATTTATTCAAAATCTTCCTCAATGTTCCAATGAAGAAATTGCTTACCAATGCATGAAAGATTTTGTAGGAGATGAAATTTCTTCGGAAATACTTAAAGAAATTGTAGCAGAAACCGTGAGTTTTAAGATTCCTTTAGTAAAAATTAATGAGCAGATATCCGTACTGGAGCTGTTTCATGGTCCTACTCTAGCTTTTAAAGATATTGGTGCGAGATTTATGAGCCGCTGCCTGTCTTATTTTCTGAAAGATCAGCAGAAAAAAGTAACCGTTCTTGTTGCCACTTCCGGAGATACCGGAGGCGCTGTTGCCCATGGCTTTTATAAAATTCCGCAGATTAATGTAGTTATTTTGTATCCTAAAAACAGGGTAAGTCCGGTACAGGAGAAACAATTGACGGCATTAGGTGAAAATATTTCGGCTATAGAAGTAAATGGAAGTTTTGATGATTGTCAGAATCTTGTCAAGCAGGCTTTTTCAGATCAAGAAATCAACAGTCAGCTATTTCTGACGTCTGCCAATTCTATCAACATTGCAAGATGGCTTCCCCAACAGATTTATTATTTAATAGCTTTGAAACAATGGATTCAACAGCATAAGGAGCATCCTGTCATCTGTGTGCCAAGTGGAAATTTCGGAAATATCTGTGCCGGACTTCTAGCTCATTTCAGAGGGATGCCTGCAGACCACTTCATCGCAGCATGTAACGATAATCATGTCATTCCTGACTATCTGAAAACACAGAAATTTGAGCCGCATCAAGCAGTACCTACCCTATCGAATGCAATGGATGTAGGAAATCCAAGCAATTTTGTACGAATTCTGGAACTCTTCGGAAATCAGTTTGATTCTTTAAAAATACAGTATCTGCCTACTCCGTCAATGATAAGGAAACCATAAATACCATTACCAAAGTATATCAAAAGTATAACTATCTCCTTGATCCTCATACAGCTGTAGCATTTGCTTCCCTTGAGAAATATCTGGAAGAAAATCCAGGAAAAAAAGGATTTATTCTGGGGACTGCACACCCTGTAAAATTCCCTGATGCTGTGGAAAAAGTCATCCATACCTCCATACAAATTCCCGGATCTCTGAACGAGCTGATGAAAAAGGAGAAAAAACTGTTGAAATAAATTCAGATTTTGAAGAATTAAAACGATTTTTGCTTCATAAAATTTGAAACAATGAGCAAAATATATCTTGAAGATGTAAAAATATATGCTTACCATGGCGTTCTTCCCGAAGAGAACATTATCGGTACCTATTATATTCTTAATGCAGAACTTCATACCGACCTGTGGAAGGCTGCCGGATCCGACGATCTGCATGACACGATAAGTTATGCAGACATCAATGATATCCTGCACAATGAAATGAAGATAAAATCTAAACTTCTGGAACATGTGGCAGGAAGAATTATGACTAAAATTCACGACAGTTTTCCACAGATCGATTATATAAAACTGAAAATTACCAAAACTGCTCCACCCATGCAGGGGGAAATGAAGGGCGCCAGTATAGAGCTGGAAAAAAGCTTCAAACCTCAAAATTAAAATCCTTACCTTTCCATTCATAAAAAACATAAAAATTGAAACTTGTTAAATTATTATTTTTAGTAGTCTTTATCAATGCTTTTGGCCAGACCGGTGTTGATAATCAATTGGCCGGCTATAATTTTCCAAAGATCAGATCCAGCATTACAATGCCGGTTACCATTCCTCTTTCGGAACTAAGTAATATGATCAATGCTTCTGTAAAAGATCTGGTCTATCAGGATGATTCTTATACGGATAACAATAATGATCAGTTTAAAGTAAAAGTTTGGAAAACAAGACCGATCCGTCTGGTAGGAGGAACCAGCCAGAATCTACTGATTGAAGTTCCTTTAAAAATATGGGCAGAAAAAGGAATTGGTACTTTGGGAGTATATACCTATCAGAATACCACTTTTGAAACAGTAATGTCCTTCAATACAACCGTTACTTTTAAAAATAACTGGACCATTATTACCAATACCCGGCCCAATGGTTTCAGATGGGTTACAAAACCCGTTCTTGACTATGGAAGAATCCAGATTCCTATTACCTCCATCGTTGAAAAGAGCTTAAAAGAACAACAGGAAAAATTCTGTAAAACCATAGACCAGCAGATGGCTACTCAATTGAACTTTCAGCAATATGCATTAATGGCCTGGAATACGTTCCTGCAGCCATTCAATATTTCAGAAGAATACAATACCTGGCTGAAGGTGAGCCCTGTTGGAGTTAATATCACTCCTTTAAAATTCTACGGAAACCAGATCAATGCCACTCTGGGAGTTGACATTTATTCAGAGACCTTTACCGGAAGTAAACCGGCAGCTTCTTCACCGGTAACGTCTGTTGCTAATTTTAATTTCAGCCCTACGGTTGCAGATAAATTTATTTTACAGACTACGGCCAATATCCCTTTCACTGAAGCCAGCAGCATGGCCAGAAAAACTTTTTTAAATAAAGAATTTGATGTCCGGGATTCTAAGGTGAAAGTAACTGACATCAGGGTTTACGGTCTCGATAACAGGGTCGTTATTGAAGCTCAGACAGACGGTTACATCAAAGGCACCTCTATCATTTCAGGGATTCCTGTATATGATGAAACGAAGAGAAAAATTGTCTTATCAGAAACCAAATTTAAACTGAAAACAACCAATATCCTTTATAAAACGGCTTCTGTTCTTTTCCAGGGCAAGATTGTAAAAATGATTGAAGAAGAATATGGCATTCCCACTCAGGAACTGGAAGAAACTTCCAGAAAGAGCATTGAAGAAGCTTTCAATAAAGAATACTATAAAGGATTAAAGATGAACGGAAAAGTATTCAATCTTAAACCAAGTAAAATTCTGCTCAGCAATACAGGCATCACCGCAGTAATTGATACCAACGCCTCATTAAAATTGCTTGTCAACGGATTTTAAAATTATATCTAAAAAAACTAATACCTAAAACTATGAGAAAATATTTAGTAGTTGTGGATCGAAACAGATCCTCAAAGGGAACAAGATTCGCTAATTTTATTATTGATAGATTTATTATTACGCTTATCTTTTTGCCGCCGGATTTATTTCATCTTTATTGTATGAATTGGCAAACATTGACATTTTCGTAAATATAATCCGAAAATTGTCACAGGTAAACAGAATTACTGATATCCTGATCACCTCGCTGGTTTATTTTATATTTACTTTTTGTATAGAATACCTTACCAAAGGAAGATCCATAGGGAAGTATATTACCGGAACTAAAGTTATTTGTATTGATGGTACTGAGCCTACAATGAAGGATTATTTTATACGGAATATTTCAAGAATTGTTCCTTTTGATGCCCTTTCTTTTTAGGTGAAAACGGATGGCATGACAGTTGGAGCGAAACCAGAGTGGTAAACCTTAAAAATATATCGCTGAAACTCAAGCCAAAAGCGAAATAGACGATCTTGGAGCAAAAGAAATTGCTTAAAAATTTTTGTTCAAAAAGAATTTTTACTATATTTGCACACCTCAAAAATGGTAAAAATGGTACTTTGGCCGAGCGGCTAGGCAGTGGTCTGCAACACCATCTACAGCGGTTCGAATCCGCTAGGTACCTCACTACAAACTCCTAAACGGCTTTTAATTAAGTATTTAGGAGTTTTTTATTTATTTTAATTCCAACCAAATTCCAACGAATTAAAATATGACGCCTTTTTTTTTTATATATTATACTTATTCTTTATTTTATCGAAGGCTGCTTCAAAAGATAGCCCATCTGATAAAGTTTCGATATACTCTTCTTCATATTGTAACGGCAATGTATGTGTTATTCTATATACTCCCTTTATATTACCTATTGGAACAAGCTCTAATACTCTTTTGCAAAATCTAGTTTTGGCATCAATTAAGGTCCGTTCTAATTCTCCAACTTCTGAAATGTATTTTAATATCTCTTTTAAATCACCTTGTCCGCTATCTATTTTTTGAAGGAGTTCTTCTATTTGATCTCTTATTAATTTTTCGTTGGTCATTTATTTAAAATTTAATTCCTTTTGCCTTTAGTTCCTCGATCTTACTTTCTACAATTTTTTTGTCAGATCTTCATAGTATATATGATGCCATACGTAATGCAAATAGTTGAAAATATCTTCATCAACTAATGCAGATAGGAAAACATAAAGATCCCGGCGACCTTCATCCTCAAAATAATCCTCATCAAATTCAAAGATTGTGTCAGCGGATATTTCCCAGCGTTCCCGGAAGTAACCATCAAATTCAATATTCTTATCGGCAGCTGCGCCACGGATGAGGTTTATTGCATCGTCGTAAAAGTTTTCTAAGTCTTCCGGATCTTCTTCAATGTAATTGGCCAGAAGTTCTAATATATGTTTGTGATCTTCCATTATTCAAAAAGCGAGGTTTGAGTTGGTGGTATCTTATGAGGTTCTAAGTTCACAGCCACAAGCGCCGGATCATAAGCCGGGAAAACGAATTCTTCAATCGGCTCATCCTTCAGAAACCGATCCGCCATTCTTGCATCCATACAGATTGGCATACGGAGCTTTGAATTGTGAATAATGCTCATTAGCTCATTTGCTACAGTAGTGACAATTCCTACTCCGATCTCATTATTTTCCCAAACATCATAGAATCCGGCTAGATATAAATGATCAGCTCCTTTCCATAATACTTCATGTTTTACTTTTGCTGGTGTTTTCTTACCAGTGATGGCTACGTGTTGAAAATCGTAAAAACCGGATATTGGCACAACACAACGGTTATGCTCAAACTTCTTATAAAACGTGTGAGTCTTTTCTGCCGTCAGATTTAATCCTTTTGCTGGCTTATCCTTTGGAATCTCGGAATAAAGTCCCCAGGTTCCATGGGTGATCTTTCGTCCATTGTGTTCTAGTATTATTGGCATTGCCGGCCGGGTGAATGCTGAAATAGTTTCCTCCTGTATATATCCGCTCTCATAATTTTCTGCATTCATTTCCTCAGTAATCTCTTTAAGGCTTACTTTTTTATTATTAAATGAATAGCACATAGATTATTTTTATGTGAAAAGATACAAAAACTGTACAAATATCTATTTGGGCGCTTAAGCTTTTAAAATTATCGATTCCCAAAAACTTGTTGAATACTTTGGTGACAGGCTTTTCTGTTGCATCTTCCAGGTCGTTTGTACGTCCATAGATGCAAGCTTTACCTTCTGTTTGCCCAGACGACTATTCATAGTATCAATAGCCTGCATTATAGGCTTGTGTCTTTCGTGATTATCAACATCAAACATACTTGTCATTCTTTCGGTTTCAGGAACAAATGTTCCCGTGATCACGCCCGCCTTACGATATTTAGGTCCCGGAATAAAAATCTTGTCCAGCGCTTTTTTAGCGTACTTTGAAATCTCAATTGAGGAACTACTTGGATTAGGAAGCGTAACTGTAAACGAGTCTGAGTATTGCACCTGATCATGTTTGAATCGGTCTGTAGTAATAAAAACAGTTACGTGCCTGCAGCACGATTTCTGTTCACGGAGTTTACGGGCACATTCAGAAGCAAATGTGGAAACTCTTTCATGAACGTAATCGTACTCAGCGTGGCCGGTGTCGAAAGTACGAGTTGTGGAAATATTCTTCTTTGGTTCCGGAACGCTCATAGTGTATTGAGCCTCGCCCATAAGTTCTTTTTTCATACGTACTCCCAGAATGCCCATTTCATTACGTAGGAAATCATCCGGAAATTGCGTGAAATCCCACGCTGTATGTGCGCCGTAATTCCGGAACCTTTCATGGTACCGGCGACCGATTCCCCACAAATCTTCCAGCGGGAACCATTTCAATGCAGCCTCAATCTTTTTCCAGGAGTCGAGCATATAAACAGATCCTGTTTTTTCCGGAAACTTCTTCGCTATTTTATTGGAAACTTTGGCCAGAGTTTTAGAAGGCGCTATTCCGATACTCGTAGGCAGATCGAGCCCTTTCAAAACGTCACGGCGCAAGTTCCTCATCCTGTTTTCCGGGTCTGAATATCCATCCAGGAATAAAAATGACTCATCGATACTGTAAACCTCAATATCATTACAATACCGGCGGGTAATCTGCACTACTCTATTGCTTATGTCTCCATATAATACAAAGTTCGCTGAGCAGACAACAAGGCCGTGTGTTTTTTCAAAGTTCCTTAATTTGAAGTAAGGTTCTCCCATGGGAATACCCAATGCCTTAGCTCGTTACTCCGGGCTATTGCACACCCGTCATTATTTGACAGAACAACTACCGGACGGCCCCGCCATCCGTAATTAAAAATTCTTTCGCATGATGCGTAGAAATTGTTCCCGTCGATTAATGCTATCATAATTTTCGCCAATTTTTAAAAGTCCAAGTGACGACACCCCAGAGGAAGAATTCCGTTTCATCTGTGATGTCAAAATCTGAATATTCAACGTTGGCTGACTGCAGCTTTAGCTCCTTTATTTCATTACCGGCTCCATATCGTGGCCGGAACCGCTTAATGAAAAACTGATTTTCAATTATGGCCGCTACCAGATCATTTGGTCTAGCTTCAATCCCTTTTTGTATCAGGCACCAATCCTCATTAAGTATACCTATATCCTTTAATGAATCTCCGGAAACTCTTCCCGGAAATGTCGTCACCGGATCTTTAACCAATAGCTTTAAAAAGTCTATACTTTCATCAGGAAAATCCAGTGCAGCACTGGGAAACGCACCGTAACCACCTGCGTGAAGCCTCTCTTCCAAAGGTGTCAATAATACAGGTTCAATGCTATCCAGTTGATACAATTCTAAATTTCCGATCGTTTTCATATCGCAAAGTTATATACAATTTGAACCAAAACATATCAAACCGCTGTTAAATTTTCATTCGACAAAGGAAAACCCTTTATACGGCAGAACTTGACGCATTAAAAAAGTTATCCACAAAAAAATCTCGGAAATTTAGCGAAAACAGATAAAGCTTTATATAAAGTCATATTGATTACTGAAACTACTACATTTGCTTACTAAATTTAAATTTTATGCTTGTTTAATTACTTAAATTTGTGCAAGAATTATTGTATGAAATTAATAATAATGTATAGTTATAAGTAACGCCATTTTATACGTTGAAAAGGATATAATAAATTTTAATATTTGTTAAAATATTGAAATTTATATCTTTTGGCGTCATTAGTGCTATTATTTGTAGTATAAATTTTGTACTAAAAATACACCAAAATCACTCGAAATGTATATATTTGCACTTATAAACAAAATAGTAATGAAATTTATGAGCATACTAAAAGCGTCAATATTGGCTCTTGGTAATTTGAAGTCTGCTTATGCCGGGGAAATTTATTCCAAAAACAAAGAGTACAATAAGATAAAAAAGAAGTAGAAAACTTAAGAATTCCTACTACTAGAGATGATAGAGAGAATTTAAGCAAAGACCGAAACAGAGCTGTAAACTCTTATCGAGAGGCTTTCGAAAAAGCAGACACTTGTAATGGCTAAACAACAAAGAAGACAGCAGTTAGTAAGAAACCAACAAGGACAGCAGGGGCATATGGTAGAAGAAGTTTTTGATGATAATCTTTTACCTGACGCCGCAGAAATTGAAAAACTTTACGCAATAGATCCTCATATTTTAGAATGGTTGAAAAAATCAGCTGATAAAGAACAAGCTTTTCGACATGAGGCATTCAAAATGAAAACGGATTTAGTTAAAAGTAATGAAAAAGGGTTTAGAAATGTAAATACCATGGGATTGGTATTCTCGTTCATACTTACACTAGCTGCAATGGGATTTTCTTCTTGGCTAATTTATTGTAATCATGAAATACTAGGATCTATTTTTGGTGGTGGAGTTATAATAGCAATAATATCAGCTTTCCTTTCAAAAGTAATTAATAAACATAATAACAATAATAATTCTTAATTTAATATAGAAGCTACCTAAATAACAATCCCCACCTAACAGTGGGGAATTTTTTATTTAGCAAAAAACAGATCAGCTTCCGCTTTCCTTCTCCTGATCAGTCCATTTAAAGTTTTCCTCCGGCGGTAATGTATTTCCTTGTAAACCAGTTTCTGATTTCTGCATCTGCAGCCCTTTTGTTAATTAACGAAAATAGTCCATCAGAGCCTCCGGTATTATAAGTGTGTGATACGAGAGCGTCGAACTGATTCTGGGTCAGTGGTATTTTCACTTTGGCATTCACAATCTTTTCATAAGTGGGTAAAACAGAGGAGAATAATTCTACTCCTTTTTCCCTGGTGATGGCCGGATCTCTCATGGTTACTTTCTTTCCGCCGGGATAATAAGTGTTTCCATATCCGATTGTCGGAATTCCTGCAGAATCCAAATAAGGCTTTGCACTGAAGCCTTCAAATGACAATATTAAGTCTATTCCTTTTTGTGATGTTTTCATTTCTTAAGTATTTCGTCAATTATTATTTTACCACATACTCCGGTACCGGCGCCTAATAGGTAAAGAGTTATTTTGAATAAGGTGTCGATCATTTTTTGAAGTATTTATATATTCCAAAAATTATGATTCCGACTACTCCCAGGACTACCAGAACAATCCACAGTCCGGCCTGAAAACCTGTGCCTTTAATTTCTTTTGTTTTCTGTTCTACTTCTGAAGCAACTTTTTTTATAGTCTCTTTTGACACCGCTGTCTTTGCCAGATCCTGGATTATATTTGTTTTTTCCTCGCTGGTCGTTTCTTTTTATGATCATAAGATTTCCGGAACCGGTTGTTGATGTAATAATCAGCGGTACCACGGATGATGATACTTTGTATTGTATCACCTGAAACTACGTTGTGAAAAATAAACGGATTTATACTATCTGACTTTCCTTTAATGAGAATGTCTCCGGCAAAATCCTGAACCTGCTTTTTACCGTCTGATCAGTCACCTTTTTCGTTGACTCCTTCGCTGTTTTTTCCTTAACGGAATCCAGTTTTACCCGCTCAATCTCCGTCCTTCCTTCCTTAGAATAGAAAGACGTTTTGTATTTGGTCCGGCAGCCTAATAAAAGGCTACTCAGCAGGATTATGATCAGTATTTTCAGTTTCATTACTTTTGTTTTTAAGGTTTAAATCTCTGATGTCTAAAGTCTTATTGAACTTTTCGAATTTCTTCAGAAAAGCCAGCGGGGAAACTTACCATCTGTAATAATTCCTATATTCACCAAAGCGTTTCCGGCCGGGTAAATGAAAATCATGATTTTACTGGCTACTTTGAAATAAACACTATCCAGATCGGCATCTGAAATTATCTGTATAAACGCCTCAGTTAGGAAATACACGAGAATAACAAGCCCTATTTTTTGGCAAAACCCTGTGATCATATTTTTCGGAGAAAACGTATTAAGTTTCATGTGCTTCCATATACCAGCGGCCAGATCAGCAATTAAAGCTAATCCCAACATGAAAATGAAAACGTAGCTTTCAATATACCATCCAGTGAGTCTTTCGGAAATTGATAAACCAACCGCCGGCACCGCTGCCAGCTGAAATGACGCCCACAGTTTTCCACCGATCCCTCCGGAGTGTATTGTAAGGAGTTTATTTATTATAAATTCTTTCATTGCTTATTATCTTAACCAATTAATAGCCCATTTTGAAATATGAGAGGTGTTCCTCCTATTGTTTTAGTTCCCGTAAATCCTTCGAAAATTCCTCCGCCCAATGCTGGCACATATATTTTGAAGCAAACCTCCACCACCTAAGTTGTTTAGAAAGATGTAGCCCTCTGAAACTTCCAGTGCATTATTTATATTTCCTCCACTAGCACCTACTTGTAACGCAGTATTGATAAGTGCACCTGATGAGAATATAGAGGCTCCGTAATTAGCATTATTACCGCTCTTTGAACTATTAATTAAAAAATTTCCTTGGAGTTGTGCATTTGGATAAACATCCGAAGAAAGCATTACGCCATCAGTGAGGTTTCCATTAACGTCAACATTTCCGAAAACTATTCTTCCGGTCGTGCTAGTTAATGTAGATGTTGTTATTTTCCATCCGTCTGGTCCGCCGATATTGCCTGAATCGGCGTCAATTTTACCTTTAATTTCAGCATTGTCAGCTATCATCCTTCCGTTATGCAGTACTTTAAACACTGCATCATTTTTGTGTGCATAGTCAGCGCCGGCGCCGAAACGAATACTTTCCGGGCCCGCATCTGTTACAGACGATATAAAAGCATTCTTTTCTGTTTCGTTTCCGACCTCAACAACCTGCGTCATGAGCAATCCGTTATCTATAGAAGTGAAACCGTCAGACCCGTCAGTGAACTTAATTTTACCTTTAATTTCCTGTGTATCCAGGTTGATTGTCATCTGCCCATCAAGGGAAGAAATTATACCGGTTCTGATCAGCCCCCGTTTATGGTTGTTGTACCAACGGTTATGGATAATACCCTCACGCCTTCAACCACAGAGTGTAGAATCCCGATCAGGAAATAATAATCATTCGCATCGGCATCAAACTTGATCTGTTCCTGACTAAAAATATTGAGCCGATTTGATTAGTTTTAGAGCATTTTCCGTAAACGTATCTGAATTGATCATCAGGAATAATCTCAACATTCTCCGGAATATTCCACTCCTTGTCTAAAGTTTGAGAATAGATGATTCCCGGATTTACTTTGATTTTATTCTTATCATTTTCAAACATCACATAGAAAACAACACTGCAGCTGATCTGCTGTGACCTCGCTCCTACTGAAATCATGTTTGTTTCTATACTGTTCGGACGGATATTCTCCGGATTGAAATAATCGTCAGTATCAAAAACTAGGTTCTTAAGCTCCTCAGTTGTTTTTAAACCAAGCTTTGAATAGTTGATCTGTCCTAGATTTGTAATCGACATTACATTTTTGATCTGCTTTATATCAAGTACAATCTGTGATGTGTAGTTGATCTCGTAAGAGTCAGCAATAACAATCTTCGTACGATAGGGATTGTAATCTCCACTTTGTATGAAATCAATTGTTGTCTGATTTACTCGCAAAACTTTGTCGATTCCTAAAACCGGATCATAAACCTGAATGTAATCACCAATATCAAACTTTCCTACACCTATCTTTTCCATATAAGCTGGATCGACATTGAGATCATAAGAAACTTTCGCATTCTTGTTTAGCTCAAATTGTTCCAGCCCTTTCTGCAGAAGTTCGTTTTCGGCATTGTCTATATAAGTTTTTGGCATTACAATATCCAATAGCACGTATTCATCACCGACAGCAAATTGAAAGGCAGCTGAAGCATCGTCTGGGAAACTCTGTCCCTGATCGTTTTTGAATGGAATAATTTCGAAAGTTTTAGTTGCAGAATCATATCCTCCTTTCTTAATTTCGAATTCATATCCAGCCAAATTCCTGTGTTTACATATATTTTGGCAGAATTTCCTGCAACCAAATACTTAGTTGTAACCCCATCAGCTTCTTTCTCATTAAGATCAAAGTCCATGGTAGAGTCTGAGAATTTAAACTTCGTGTCTCCTAAAGATGTAATCTTTCCGGTTCTGTGCGGGTAAATTTCGTCAAAAGTGATTGAGCCTTCTTTTAATCCAAAACCAGCAATTGATCCAGCATCTTCCAAATAATCCGCACCAGGTAATTTTAATCTCTTACTAAAATTCCGGTATTCGTTCGGGATATTGTTCGTTCCGCCAAAAACATAAAGCCGGTTTACAATGTCGTTATCGTCAACATTATTCCGGGATAGTGAGTATAGTCCTTTACCTTTTCCATACTCGAATTTTAACGGCACTTTCTTGCCGTAATCTCCGGTATGAATAACATACTTGCCATTTTGGTACTTAACCCAAAAATCAGTTTTGAATTCGTTGCATATCTTCTGCATTGCTGAAAGACAAGTATCATCTCCAAAAGTAATTGTTTTCGTTTCTCCATTGCTAAAATTCCCAAGCTCCCAATTAGCAGAAAAACGCTTCATATTGTTTTTAACAGCAAGCAAGAAAACCTCAATGGTTCCGATCAAAGGAAATTCCAGATCCGGTCCGAATCCGGTAGCATCTGCATTAAAATATTTGCATCGCTGCATGTCGAACATAAGTCCCTGAGCGGTAATATTGTACTCGTATGAAGTATTGCTGCCCTTCACTAAGGACGGCAATGTATTGATACGATAAACAGAATCGAACAACACGAAATAATCATTGATCAGAATATCCAGCTTTTCCCGGAATTCAGTTTAATCGAAACCGAATCATCCGAAAGCATAACACGGTTAAGCGTTGCTGATTCTACAGAACGTTTCCCTCGCTCAATCAAATTGAACAAGGGTGATCCGTTTCTGTAGAGTGTTATGTTATTCATTTTTAATACTTTCGTTTCATTCCATCAGCGCCTATCTTATAATCACCATACCTTTCGAACATATTTTTATACCTGTTAAAAGCGTCTGTTGGTTTAAGAACTGTTATACCTGATGCCACTATATAATCGACGAGATTTTCAAAATCAGGGCGCCAATTGGCGTAATTGTTATAGCCGCCTACATGTGTCATTATGACTAGATATTCATTGTTTGCCTTTGCCCGGTCTATCGCATTTTTAAGCGCCTGTAATCCAACTCCATCACTTCCAAAATTTAGACGTCCTATTTCTAAATTTTTCATGTTTATTATTGTGTTTGTATCGGGGTAAGTTGAATAATGAGATTCATATAGTTTATTTGCTTCACTAATAGACGTTAGACTATACGCACCGTAAGGCGACACATATGATTCTGCTATAAATCCCCTCTCATATAACCAGTCATGGTTTTTCTTCAATTCAGAATAAACAGCAAATTTGTCTGTCCCCGCCAGTCCTACGTGTGAATAGGTGTGATTCATAATTTCAACTAATGGATTATTTTTTAACCCCCGTAGCTGTGAGTCAGTCATAGACGGACGACCATCTAAAGCTCCATCTACAATTAATTTGCCCGCTATAGCTAAACCGATAGGTAAATTTTTTGATTGCATTAGAGGCAACAGGTAGCTAATAACATCGGCGTTGCCGTCATCGTCAATAATGCTCAATATTCCGTTAGTTGGGTAGGTTTCGGGCACTGTAAAGGATTTTTACTAGCCCCGGTAATTGTTGATGATACCCCCGCAGGTGCATCTATGTTATTTTTCGCAATTATTTTTTTGATCCAATGGGACGTCAACTCCTTTAAAGTTTCCTAAGAACCCGTTAATTACATATGTGCCGATTATAACAAATCCGTTTTGCGGGGCTGTGCCTACGTACTTAGTATTTATATCATTACCAACCATACCCGTAAGAAATTCTTTGTTTGTGTTGAAAAATGAAATTGCATATGCGTTAGTCCCCATTCGAGAATCTGCCGTAATAACTTGCCCCTGTGCTACAGGTAGAAAATCTGTACGTCTTTCTATTCCGACAGTATCCATAACACTTCCGTTTAATAATACTTGCCCTTTTTTCCAAACATACTCATCTTCTATAGTGTAAGCTTTAGTAGCATATACGGCCTTTTCATATAGATCAAAACCTACTATACCGCCATCTACATTTAGGTCTTTCATCCCGTACAATGGCTTATAGAATATATGATAGTAATACCCAGTAGCAAACTGCCCCACATACCTGTGGTTTATTACTACTTCCACGTCTTCGGGGCTGTATATGTCAGTGTTACCCATTGGTTTGCCACGCCTGCATATATACGCTGTATTACCACGTTATTTTTACAACTATAATACTCGCAACTTTTGCAGCCCATGCAGTATCACCCGATATACGAGCGGTTAAAATTGTTCCGGCCGCTAATTTTATTAGCCCCGTATTTTTGTATGACGCCCATTCACTAGGGTCTTCGTATAAGCCAGTTTGTGTAAATGATGATTCGCTATATGTTTTATCCTCAGTAGCCATATTGCCTCCCAAAGAAATCCATTTATCACTTTCCCCTGGCACATCTCCTACATTAGCTGTCTGACCGCTGATTACTCTCCAGATTGAATTATCATTAATTACTGTAGAGTTTTCGACATAAGATAATGCGGGGTTGTAGTTTGGGATTTCTGCTGTTCCGTTAGCTCCGTCTGCTCCGACTTTTGCGAATACCTTTTTTTCAGCAACACCATTGTTTACTTCGATGATTACCTCATTTCTATGAACGCCGTTTACTATATTAAGATCGTTCGCAGTCACAACAATTGGCGCATCATTTTGTCCTTTATAGTTTGTAAAGGTTTCGGCAGTGTTTGCAAGCATGCGGTAAAACCCAGTTGTAACAATTGTATCATTAGGTTTTGCTACTCCTTTTATTCCAGAACTAGCATTTTCTTCAACTGTTTTTCTCCATGCATTATCCTGTTCTTTTGTATAAGTGTTACCAACCATTCCATTTTTATCAACAGTGGCCAAATTATCTGGCGGCACTATGTCCGTGATATTGATTGTAACCTGATTATCGTTAAAATTCATTGTTCCCATTTATTATATTTTTTCCCAAATTATTTCCGCTGGCGTTTGAAGGTTTTTCATATCTTCAATGTTCCCGGCGATTATTATTATTTTTTCTTTTCCTAACATGTTTTGCCACTCTCCAAGAACCTCAGCTGTTTCAATACGTGGATTACTGTATAGTATTCCCGGTATTTCATTCCCTTCAGAATCCAAAACTTTATAAATGAATTTCCCGTATTCCGGCATGTTGACTTTTGAACTACTGAAACATTGTTCTTTCCAGATATACCTTCATGTATTGTACTTACACCAACAGCTTCATAAGTGCCGTTAAGCTTCCTGCCGATTACGTAAAGGATGATATTCTTCGATACCGTAAGGTTTACCTCAACTGAAAATTGATAAGCTGTAGCAACCGCCGGAACTGAGTAAACTTCAAAATACTGATCATTCACACCGCTTACGCTTACAAGTGACAATCCGGAATTCTCATAAGAAGGCGCTGAATAATCCTTTGTAAGACTTACGTTTCCACGGCCGGTCTGTTTCGTTCCATCTCCGAAAAAAATATCTGTTTCTGAATCTATTTCGTACGAAAGTTTAAAGGTATCCAGGGAAGTTTTAAGAATCTTTTTATTGGATTTGGTTCGATAATTTTTAAAGAAAAATTACCATACATTTCACCATCTCGGAATTCCTTTGTAAGTTCGGCCGGACCATTCAGTAATACTTCATAAGCGTATTCTTTATTTCCGAAAGGCTCAATTGTAAAGCGTTTTGTAGACCGTGTGTCGAATAAGGCTAAAAATGAATTGAAATTTTCAGTCAGCGTATCAGAATCGGAAGCTCTAAGCCAACACTGAAGTTCCATTTCTCTCGTTTCATAGAATGGCTTAGATAAGTCGAATTGCTTTCCATGGTATTCTGCCCAGGCATAGGAATTTCTTTCTCGTGGCTTTAATTTATCAAGAACGCCTTTAGACTCTGAAACATTTATTCCAAACTCTGAAAAATCCCTTCCATTAATTGACCACTTTAATCCCATTCCTTTTGTTTTACCCCGCAATCTCCATTAACCCTTCCACCATATTGGTAAACAAATACCTCAGCATTTCCACACCTTTCAATTTTCACTTCTGAATCATCTAAAACCGTCACAAAAATTTTAGAATATCCGGACGCTTTTATTGTTATTTTAGAATTTCCACGAATAAAAATCTCTGAAACATCAAATCCAGTGAATTCAATATCAGATTCACTATCAAAGATAGCCAAATTAACAGCCTTGTTTATAGCACTTTGCCTGTAATAAACCCCGTATTTTTCATAATAACCACGGTATTTTTCAAGTACGTCTTTTGATGGGAAATTTTGCTGCAGCGCCCAATCAGAATTGGCAAAAAATAGTTCGCAAAGGTTCTTAATTGAAGTATCCTTATAAGCTTTTTCAAAGCCCTCTTTACAAGGGCTGAAAGCTTTTATTTCTTTTATAATATAGTCTGTATTCATTATGGTATTCCGGCTAAACCGTTTTTAATTTTTGCGTTCATGGACTTAATTTCGTCATACATGCCCTTTATAGGCCTAGTATTCATCTCAATCTGAGATTGCACCAACAATTGACTCCTCATAACATCTAATCCATCTTTGAACCGCTTTAAGGCTTCAGCCTGCATAATTCTCATTGCATTAATCTGACCTTCTAAAGCGCCGGCTGTTTTTTCTGTAATGCCTTTGATGTCGCCCTTAAGGCCTTGTGCAGCGGACGTAGTGTTTTCAAAAACTTGATCTATAGTTTTTATGCTATCTAAAAACGCCTTATATCTAGGGTCGTTTTTATAGTCTTTTAGTTTATCGATCTCGTCTTGAGTTAATCCGTCGAAACTGCCAGCTATCTCACTTTTAGCAATTTCTGCCTTAAGATTGTCTATTAATTGAAGATATTTCTTCTTTTCTGCCTCAAATTGTCCATTAGTGAAGTTGCCCCAGATGTTATTTTTTTTTTTTTCATCAAGTTTTCTTATTTCCTCCTCGTACTGCTTTATTTGAGCAAATTTGTCTGCCGTATCTCCTTTTCCATATCCCATCGAAGAATATAACTTGTTGATCATTTCCTGAACGACAGGTTCCAGATATTTAATTCTTAAGGCGTTTACCACAGCATTTTTCATTACGTCATCGACGACTTTATCAAAAGCCTTTGCTGCATTTTCACCTTGTCCAAACGCAGAAACTAGCGCATCTGCTAATTTTTGTGAAAGATCTTTAAAATCGGTAGTGGTTACAGATTTTTGGAAGTCATTTACTATATCTTGTATCTTAGTATTGACATCATTAATCTGTTGATTATATGAGGCAATTTTATCTACATCCTTCTTCTTTTTTGGGATTCCTTATCCCTCATTTGGATTAAAATACTCTGCTGCTCTTTAAGGTTGGAAATGAGCTCACGTTGCTTTGATAACTGAGCCTCACCGGCCGTTTTCTCAATAACACGTTGGAGTTCTTCATATGAGGCTTTAAGTTCATCTACTGCTCTTTTCCATTCTCTGATTCCTTTTTCTTTCTTACCATCACCAGCGGTAGATAACATCTTAACTATTCCGACAACCATTTGGGCGATTCCGCCTACCATCTGCTGAATATTACTAGAGAAATAGCCAACTAACGCATTAATTAGACCTTCAATAGTTTGAGTTAAGTCTTTGGCGAATTTCTCGAAAGGACCACCTTTTCCGTCTATTCCAAGCGCCTCACTTAGTTCCTTAGCAGAATTTACAGCCAGATCAGTATAATACTTGGTTTCTTGGATATGCTGGTTAAGACGATTAAAATCCTCTTGAGTTGCTGTGCCCTCTCTGATTTTTTTTTCTAAGCTCTTTAAAACTATCTATAAGCCTTCTAATTGGTCCAGAATCCTTTGATAAATCCTTGAGCTTTTCAAGCTTTTCTCTGAACTTTTCTACCTCTTGAGCAGGAGCTCCGAGATTTATTAATTCATTGATCTTAGCTTCAAGTTCTGGTATGAACTTCGATATTTCTTTCTTCGTTAAAGCATCGATATTCCCAAAAACTTTTTCAAACATATCTGACTTTTCTAGGACTGACACAAAAGCATCTCGGTATTCTTTAGCTTCCGCTTTTCCTGCAGCATCAAGCAGCCTTAATCTTTCCTTGTCAGAAAGTGTTGTATTTTCACCCATTTGAGCACGGATGTTATTATACTTTCTTTCAATCTGAAGTTTTTTCTTTCAAATGTTTCATGCTCTAGCATAAATTGAGTCGTTAGATCTCTTTGTTGTTGAAGTACCTGTCGTTTTGTTTCTTCCAGGTAACTTTTTTGAGTTAAATAAAGTCCAACATTACTCCCGCCCGATTTTATATAAATGTCATCAATCGCATTATCAATTGCACCTAACTGATCAACATACGATGGCATTAACTTCAGAGTGTTTTCAAATTCTCTTTTAAACGCTTCGATTGGTTCTTCAAAACCATTTAAAGAATCCATTTCTTTTCTGAGTATAACCAAATATTCCTGATCAGACTTGGAAAGCTTTTCTCCTGCTTCAACTCTTTTTTCGATAGCGTTAACCTCGTTATCAACATATTCAAGATAATTTTTGATTTACTAACTAAAGGACCGTATTGTTTATCAGCTATTTCTTTTCCATAATAGGAAGCGATTGAGTAATAGTTTTCAAACTGTGTTTTAGTCTCATCAAGCCGATCTTTGTTAGATTTGTATCTTTTGGAGTCTATTTCATCTTGTATTTTTTCCAGACGTTTATAAGCTTCTTCTTCCGATACTGTTTCACCAGTAAAATATGGATTCCCCTTCTTATCTTTATCATGTCCGTATTTATCAAGCTTTCTTAATTTTACTTGTCCATTTACCGCAGTATCAATAGCATCATTTAGCAACTGAGCTCTTCTTTCAAGTTCTTTTATAGAACCTTCTGGCAATATTTCTGCTAATTGTTTGTCTTGATTTGTTTTTTTCGGATTTAATAATTCATTTAATTTGTCTATCCTATTCCGGATTGCTTGATATGCCGCTTGAGTAGGTGCTTTTTGCGCCTGCGCTTCCAATTCTTCAATTTGAGCTTTAATCCTTTCCGCCCATCCTTCAGACTTTTTAATTTCTTCAGGCGATTGAATAATTTGTGGCTTAAATCCACTTAATTCATAAGCAAGCTTTTCAATTTGTTTCTTTTTAAGTTCTAATTGTTCACCACTAAGCTTCCCAAGCTTTACTTCTTGCTCTAATTGATTTAGAACTTTTGTTTTTTGCGCAATTTCTTTTTGATTACCCCTGATGATAGCATTTGAAATACCGGTTTTTTCATTAGCTACTTTTCTCTGTTTTTCAAGCTGAGACAGCAGTTTATCTCTTCTTTTTCTGCATCATAAGCGTTTTCATATACTCAAGGCTTGCCTTTCCGGCTTTCCTTGCTTCCTCATCCATTTTTTTCCACTTGTCAGCTTCTTGCTGAGCCGCATCAGCCTGAACTTTTAACGCATCACGTTTAAATTGTTCTTCAAATGATTCTTCAAGGATCTTTCTTGATGCCGCAGCTTTAGCCTGGGCCATTGCAAATGCATCAATCTTTGACGTAACAAATTCTAAAGCCTGTCCGAGTCTATTAGTTGCTTTGTATTGCCCATCAAGAACACCAATGAAAGTCTGATCAATTTTGATAAGTTTCTCATAGGCAGTCTTACGCATTTCAAGAGTGGAAGACTCATTTCTAATAATATTGATTAGCTCAGAGATATTAGCTTTAGTTTCATTTACTCCTTTTGCAAAGTTTCTGTGATACTCTGACATTACCTCTTCCTGAGCTTTCTGAGAGTTTGTTTGCTCTTCTATAAGTCCGGTAAGCTCTCCAAGTTCCTGCCGGTAATTATAGGTAATAGCGATTAGCGCACCGATAACAGTAATAATAAGCGTATACGGATTAGCTCTTGCAGTCAGATTAAATAACGCCTGAGCATCTGCTGCAGTTCTAATGCTTCTTGCCAGTGAAATCCAGGTCTTAATTGCTTCTACAGCAATAGAAGCTTTTTGAATTGCTGTTGTTACCAACAAAGCGGTTCGATAAATACCGTAAATTTCAATAAGGGTAAGTAATACTCTTCCGACTTCCTGATAATTTTCAATTAAATGTGTAACAGCATCAATTCCACCTTTCAGAATATTTTCATTGTTGGTCCCGATTTCATTAAGCATTAATTCAAATTCGTGCTTAAGTCTATTTACAGAACCGGTTAATGTTGTTGCTTGTTTAGCAATTAGGTTATTGAATTTTCCTCCTTCAGATGTAAGTCTGTTCATAGCTTTTTCTACTTCCGGGAATCCCACTTTTCCAGCCTCAATTAGCCCTTTAAGCTCTGAAACATTTACATTCATCACTTTGGCTAATTCATCCATTAATGGAATACCTCGCATTGTGAACTGTAGAATGTCCCTAGTATATGCCCTTCCCTGAGTCTTCAACGTTCCATATACATAGGCTATATCACCAATGTTTCCAGAAACCCCGGAAGCTACATTGGCAAGCATTTCAATATCATGGGTTACCTTATTTACATCAATACCATATGCAAGCAACTGCTTTCCTGCTTGTCAATTTCTGATAAACGGAATGGAGATCTTAAAGTAAGCTCCTTCCATTCGTCCATCAATTTATTCATCTGAGAAGTAGATCCGGTTATAGTCTCAATGGCATTTTCCATCTGCTGGAATTCACCACGAACCGTAATAAGTTCATTAATGAAATCCCGGACAACGTGTACAGAAAAGTAACTCGCAACACCTACCGAAAGATTCCGGAAAGCATTGTCCATTTGTGATGTTTGTTGTTGAGTCTGCTGATTTAATCCCAGAATATCCCTCCGTATCTGATCAACATTCCTTCTCCATTCGTTCAAATTCAACGTTGCATTGAAATTTAAAGCTCCTCCTACATTATTCATTCTTCATTATTTATATTGCTCCAACTGTGATAAAAAACTTTCCTGAGATAATTCAGAGTAATTGAATGATTTCCCTTTTTAGAGTCTTTTTCACATCTTCATCTTTGTCGTAATCATAAGAAGGGGCATCTATCAGCATTCTTTGTAAAAATGCGTAGTCTACCTCTTCAAGTAAATAATCGAGTGTCCATCCAAAGTGGTGACATAGTTGACCACATAGACCATAAATAGTTTTTAGGCCGTTTTCTCTACCTTCATCGGATTCGTCACTCTTACTGCGCTTAGTAATGTGGTAGAGATCGTAAAGACTGGTAATCGTTCAATGAAAGAACGTTTTGTGTGAATTCAAGAAGTTCTCTTGAATTGATATTGCTGAAAATATGCTCTGTTAAAAGCTTTCTGAAAAGCCAATTGTTCCATTTTGTTCCAAGAATTGTAATAGCAATAATTTCAGCGCATAATTTTGCATTATCAGCAACCGAATTAAATTGTGAATTCAATATTTCTTGAAATCATCATTTTCCTGTTTATCCTGACTTACTTTCAGCTTAAAAACCGATAACTCTGAGCAAACATTACTTTCAATGGGATTTTATTCACCTTCCAAACCAACTCTTTGCCCCAAAATTTAGTTTTAACAGCAAATCCAACGCTATTTAAAACCTTCAGCTCTTTATCTTCTGCAATTATTTTTTCCTCTTCACTTAATACTCTTTCTTCTTCCATAATTGTAAATTTTGTAGTTAAAAAAAGCGCACCCACCAAAGCAAGTGCGCTGAAGAAAAATATTAAGGTGTTGGAATCGGGTATTTCACCAATTCAAACGAAGGTGTATTTTCTTTTGTTGGTCTAAGGACCTTTGCATTTACAGAAACTCCCAGTAAGTTGTCTTTACCCATGTCGGTTGTGAATTTGTAAGTAATAAGAGTTCTTACCACATCAAACCCAAACCCGATTTCAGGTGTAATTTTTAAAGATCTTTCAACTGTTACACTTCCAATAGGCGGAATATAATTCCCGTCAGCATCTTTTGATCCTGCTCCAACCTCAACCAGAGTATCTGCATCAGGGTTAGCAACATCGAAGTCGAAAGACATAGCCCCTTTGGTTGTTCTGGTGAAAATAGGCTCATCATATTCCTCAACATTGAAATCGGTAGTTGTACCGTCTTCCATATTGATCTTTAATGTACCAAGCATGGTTTCTCCTAATTTTTAAAGACGGTCCCCATTCCCCGTCTGCAACAACTGGTGCTAATTCAATTTTTGCTACACCATTATTAATTTGTCCTCCTGCCATTTTATTGAATTTTAATTATTATTAAATGCGTTTAATTTTAGTCTGAAATTGATATAGCAATCGTTACCATCCATAATGGTTTGCTCGAATTCTATATCAATATTATATTTACCAGTGAATCTTCTTTCCAGAATTGGTTTTACTTTGTTGGAAACAACTTTTAATCGAATTTCGTTTGGAACGTTTTGATCTATAGCGTTGATCTTTACTTTCAAGTAGGGCACATAGCAATTCACATTGAATGCCCCGGTCTGAAAGAAAGTATTGTTAATGGTAACAGCATTCACAACAATGTCTTCTTTGTTGCTTCCCGCAGGTCTAAAGTCTTTATAAATATCACCCGATATAATAGAACCAACTCCCCATTTTTCAATTCATCATATATCCACTGTTTGGCTTCTATTACTGAATTTCTCACCGTATGCTATTTAGAAATTGATTGAGTTTTAGTTTTGCTTTGAGCTCAGCACTGGTTGTACATTACGACCTCTACTTTCAACAGTTGATGCGTAGTTCATTCCTGCGACGATAACCAATGCTATTTCCGGAAGAGCTTTAGCAATATCGATCGCCAGATCATAACCTATTTTCTTTCCGTCTTTCGTCGCTGGTTGCGGGCCCTGTACTTTTTCAAAGTCTTGTCCAACAATACTACCATTCAGAGTAATAACATATCCGATAGACGATCTTAGGTTTCCGGTTACGTCCTGCCAGTCATTCTGCTTAGCATAAGATCTAGCCTCATTTACCGCATCTTCACCTACAACCCGCATAATTCGAATGATGTTCTGAATTTTTGCATCCAAAGCATTATTGATATACTGGTTTAAACCTGGCATGTTAAAGTTTGCTTTTACACCCATATTCTACTATGAAATTGATCATACTTAACTCTCAAAACTTCTCCTTTTAGCCGTGTTTCACCCTTTAATCCAATCACCCTAATACTTGAACCTACATCAATAGTTTTAAGATTTTTAGGGCATTGAATCAGCCAGGTATATTCATACTTAATCTGATCATTAGAAATCGTCTTGGTACTTGAAAGGCTGTCTTCATCACGACATTTACCGAAGTCCTGCCATTCTTCAGATCCGGGAATCCAGTTTCCGTTTTCGTCTTTAACGGCATCTGTTTTCACAAATACTTCTAGTTTATATGGATATTGAACTGCCATTTACCAAAGATTTGAGCGATCACGAATTTTGTTTTTAACCAGCATATTTGGTAAACCTAGTTTATCAGCTATAATGCTGTAAAAATCTACCATTGCGTCTTTATCATATTCTATTGTAAACTGCCCTTCTGAAACTCTTTTAGGTGCTAATAAAAGCTTAGGGATTAAATTGTAAAACAGCGTATTAGTTTTTGCTTCTAATTCGGGTTCGTACTCAGAGTCGCCATTCAAACCAACATTAATCAATTCCGCATCAATCAGCGAATCGGACACTTCAACCGACCATAACTCAAGATTTGCTGACAAATAATCCCTAACTTTCATTTATTATGCTAGTTTAAGTTTTAAATGGTAAACTGCATCAATCGCAGTTAGTGCCGGAATAGCATGCAACTGTCCTCTTGTGAACTCATTCATTGGCTCAGTTTTGGACCACTTAGCGATCTTAACTTTGTCAACGTTTGCATATGAATGCCCAGATACTTGCATTAAATCCCCTTCAACCACAAGACCATTCTTAACTGTTCCTAACTGTCCCTGAGGAACGAATACAATGACATCATCGGCAAACGCTTTGAATGTGGTAATATTTCCGTCTTGTTCAAGTCCAAACAATGAATCTTGAAGTTCAATTGCTGGCAATCCATTAGAAGTAAAGAAATCATTTACTCTGGCAAGTGTTACCAGTGCATAATTATCTTTATTTGAATTTTTGAAAATTGACTGGATCTCCGCAGAGTCTTTCAGTTTATTGAAAGTTGGTCTGGTCATGAGAATTTTTGCAAAATCTCCGTTGCCTTTTGCTTGTGCTACAGCAATTACCTTTTCAAAATCATTTGTCGGTTTTGCTGTTGGATCAGTCCATACTTTATCAGCTGTAAGGATATTGTCCGAAGGAAGTAGCATATCAATTTGGCCATAAGCAACCCCATCAGGATTGTTTGCAACGGATAAATCAATTTTACCAGTAGATAACGCTTGCAAGAACATAACGTCCACTCTAGCGGTACAGCCGTCCGCCGCATTTTTTACGTCATTGAAAATAAGATCAATGATTTGTTTTTTCTTTGTGTCATCTGAAACGTTATTCTGATTCTGTAAAGTAATGTAGTTTCTGTAATCAGAAGCTTTCATCAAGTACTTATGAGAAATAGTTGGAATTTTACCCTCTAGCTTCTCAAGTCCCTGTCTGCTTCTTACTGGAGATACGGCATCTTCACCAATTACTGATGCGATAGCTTCAATTCTGCTTCTACCAATGACATCTGCAAAAGAAAGATCAACCTGAGGAGTATCCCAAGATAAATACTTGGTAAATTCTCTAGTTTTGAACCTATCCATTCTTTTGTCGATGATCGCTTGAAGAGCGCCACTTGTTCCGTATTGTCCGAATATTGATGTTACAATTTCACTCATAGTTTTAATTATTTAGAAAGTGAGAAAATGATTTGCGGCATCTTAGCTTTTAAAGCATCGGTCAACGCTGGAATTCTGTTTGCGTAAACAGTTCCTCTAAGAACAATATCAACAGAAGTTGCAGAATCAATAACTACATCTTCATACAGTAATCCTTTTGGATTCGTTTGATCAGGCTTTGCCATTCTCGTTGCTTCATCATACGAAAATGCAGTACCCGCAAGTAACTTATCTCCAACAGTAAGCCCTGTTGTATCTAATACGAAACCGCCTAAAGCAGTTTCAAGAACGTGAGCGAAAATTGTCTTATCTCCCGCAACTACCGTCTTCTTTAATCCTAATTTGCTCATTTTTGTTTTCGATTTTTATCCTAACCTTTCAATGTCTTTCAATACTTGGTTGTTTTGGTCGGTTCCTCCGGTTCCAATAGGCGGATTTCCACCTTTAGCTCCTTCAGTAGCAAAAGCCTGTTTGAAATCTTCAAATTCAGTCTCCATGGCCTTCACTGTATCTTCTTCTGAATAGCCTTCTCCATAATCTACAGTTAACAGAAATTTGTTGTAGTACTTTTCCGGAATGTTTTTAGCCGCAAGAGCTTTTACAAGATTTCCTTTTTTGTCGTCAGTGGCTGTTTTGGTTACTAATTGCTGTACGGTTCCAAGAAGTTTTTCAAACTTTTCTTCAAGTGTAGAATCCTTTTTTCATCGGTTTCTTTTTTCTCTTCAGGCTTTTTTTTCTCGTCAGCAGGCTTTTGTCTTGCTTTATCCAAGCTTGATTGAATAGATTTTAATAATCCCCTACACCATCGACTACTCCATCAATAGTTTCATCAGTCGGGCTTCCGGTTAAAATTAAATCTGCTTGCGACCCTAAAATTTCGTCACCAAGACCCAAGTTTGCATACTTGTTTCTCAGCTTTTCAATTATAGTTTCTCGTGTCATATTAAAAGGTTTATTATTAATTACCGTAAATTTCGTCCGTAAATCGTTTATTTTCAATAGTATTTGTTGGTTTTATACATTGATTTTCGTAATTTTACTATTATAACCACGGTATTATTTTTATGCAGGGAGATTTAGGAAGTATGAGAACGTCGGATATGACACTTAATGAACTTTTAGTAGCTTTTAATAGACTATCTATCGTTCAAAAAATCACAATGGATTTGTCGGAGTTTTGCGAGGTAACAGGAAAGGGACAGAAAGAAGTTTATGCGCTTCTACGCTGTCAGTATTATCCTGATGAATTAATTATAGGAGGCTATGAAGGAAGGAGAAGGAAAAAAATTACTATTTGACACTCAAAAGGTTTTGGAATGGATGAGAAGATAGAATTTACAAGCATGCGTTGTGGAAAACTCGAAGGATTTGAGTACAAAGGGAAGCTATACTCAATTAATGGCATTGAATACTGTCTTAAAACAAAAACAACTAGGCGTGCAGAAAAGGTTATTATTGAAAAACTAAAAGTATGGATGAGAAGATGAAAAAGGAAGTTTCAGTTTAGATTTTACTATTGACAATTTCTTTTCAGAAAAAGAAATGGAATGGCTTTTAAGAGAACGTAAAATTAAGGAAGGCACATTTCGTTGTGTCACAATTGACCGATATGAACCAAGCGTAACTATGGAGAACTTTAAAGGTGATTTTTTGAAAATAATAGCACCTTGTAGTTTTGTTGAACAATTTGATGTTGGTTATGATTACAAATTAGATGAAATTGGTAACAATGCAGCCGATTAAATGTGGGAACTATTTTATAGTCCAGAATACTAAACTCATGGACAAATTAACTATCCAATATTATGTTATAAATTTGAATTGATTATGGAAGAAATATTAAAAATAATAGATCTTAAGCTTAGAGTGGCGTATGGTACTGGCTATAGTGATTGTGAAAATATTGGAACGGGTATGGATGAAGACGAGTATATGTCTGAGATCTCGTTGTACGATATTCAAGAAGCAATAAAACAATATACTACAGAATGTATAAAAGCCTCTTTAAGTAAAGCATTAAAAACTCCATTATTGATTATGATCAAAAATATGACTCATTTGCTTTGAATAAAGATTCAATCATAAATGAAGAAAATATAGTTTTACTTTAAATTGTTTCGAAATGAATGAATATGAACTTAATGGAAGGCTTATGGAAATTTCACTTGCTTTGGGTTGTGAATTCCTTGAGCTGATTCAAGTCAAAGAGCATATTAAGAAAAACGGATTAGGGCCTGATGATATAATGCGTTTAAAACAATTAGGTTTCCCGGGAAAAATTGAAAACTTCGAAAAAGCAGTCTTTGATTTTAGTGAAATGATTGGATTTATATCTTCACATAAAGTCAATACCATAAGCTATAAAATGAAAGATCTTTCGGATAAAATAGTATTAAACCGTGCGCAAATAAATTAATATGGAAGCAAAAGAGTGGAGAATAGGGAACTTAATAAATAGAAATGGTAATTTATCAGAAATTAAATACTATGATTTTGAACATTTTGAAAAAAAAGATGATCCTAGACACTATATTGAATGGAGATCTATTAAACCTATCCCATTGACAAATGGATGGCTATTGAACAGGTTTGGTTTCAATTTTTTCAAATTGGAATAGATAAAAAAAATTTTTCAATTTGAAAATTTCGAACTTAAACCAAATGGGGATACTGACTATATTTTGCTGACAAGTGACGGATTAAATACATCAATAGTAATATCATACGTCCACCAACTCCAAAACCTTTTCTTCGCACTTAAAGGAAAAGAGTTAACTTTGAAATAAAACATATGACAGAAAACAGCAATCTTATAGAGCTAAGGGATTTTTTATCTGAAATGGGTTTTACGGAAACTCCTACTGACTTTTATAACAATAATATTATAATATATTTCAGAGGAGACAAAAACGAATGGAGAATTAAAAACATCAACCATCCCCATGGTATGGATTTAACCGGATTTGAACTTCCATTAAATGAGGAAAATAGGAGGCTGATTTGGAAAACGGTTTCCGATAATTATACTGAAAAATAAAGCCCCAATTAAGGGGCTTTTTTTTAGATTCAAATATCACTCTCAAATATCTCAATTGATCCTGCCATAAATAATGCCATGGTTCATCATGCGCTGTGAATATTTGATATATATAAAAAATAAATCTTAAAATCACCGCTACCAAGCCTACAAAGTATATTATTTGTGGAACTTTAAAATTCAATATTTTATATTTATTTACAATGCTAATAAAATTACTTATTTTTTTGTCTTCTCTTGCAACCGATTCCTTTGATCGTTTAAGAATATCGCCATATTCATCGAATTCTGAACTTAATTCAGTAATGCGTTTTAATAATTCCTTCTTTCTTTCTAAAGTGGTTTCAACTGCGCTAAATTCATCTTGTATACTTTCTTTTTCGGTAATTAACGCTTTTAATTTGTCTTCAGCTAATTCATATGATGAAAGCAACTCATTTTCGAAATCATGATAATCTTCTCCTATTATATTTGTATACTTGTCGGCATCATATGACAATATAAATTGTTGATAATAGTAGAAATTCACAACTTGCAATACTATGGTTATTATTACCATATTAATTGAGACCTTAATGCCCTCAATCTCAATTTCTGTTATAGTAAGAAAATTCAGCGAAATTAATATAATCAACGCAGAGGCAACAACTGTCTTATTACCGAAACTGATAGTCTGTTCACTTAAATATGAATTTGCTTTTTCATATCCAAGTTCAATTTACCTTTAAACTCCATTGGTAATTATTTTAAATATTTTCTAAATTCACTCCTGAATCTAATTTCCGGAGTGTTTTCCACTATCTCTTTCCAGTACGCAATGTTTTTAGATTCGTACTCAGCCTGTCCTGAATGTGCTAAAGGCTCTCTAAGAACAATAAGTGTGTTTGCTATATTATCAGATAGCATTTTATGTTGCTGAACTTGCTCCAATAATTTCACATGGAAATCACAAAGACTTTCATACTGTCTTTTTGTGTAAGAGTATGAATGAAAATGATAGCAGATAAACGGGAATTCCGGGTGAATTTCTCCGGCAAGGTTGCAGTTTTCAACCATTAGTAAAAGCTTGTCTGGAAGTGGCATAAAATTACAGCCTTCCGTTAATTCATCATATAGTTTTTGTTCTTGGTGCGAGATCATCCAGTAAAATTACAAAATTTCTAGTGTAAAAACTTCTTGTTGTCAACCATAAAAGCCGGCTGAGTTTTCCAGCCTTCCATTTTAGCTTTATTTTCGTCCATGTATGTCTTAAACTGTTCTGGAACATCAGAAATATAATTCTCAGATCTTTCCGGCGGTAAATTGAGTCCTTTGTTGATCTCATCAATGATTTCTTTGTCTGTTTTACGAACCGTGAAGCGTTGACACATACAGCCGATATGCCAGCCTTTCCAAATGAAGTTTTCGGATAGAAACCTTTAAGATCATCGCAAATATCAACAATCTTATGTCTGTTACTCAGTTCAATTCTATAGCCTACAATGTCATTGTTCTGCATTATACGAAGCTGGTCGGATTCCCTGTAAGCCAGATTGTTTTCTTCCTTGGTTAAACGAACAGCGTTTGCCATACTGCTTCGATAGACACCTTGCCCCGGTTTATATGCTTTAGCATTTTTGCTCAAAGTCAAATTTCCGTGCTTATCTCTTACTCTTCGATAGAGCCGGTCCGGTTCTCGCAGATACTTTTTAATTTCCCTGGCTAACTGTTGAGCACTTTTACCTTCAGACAACCCCAAATCAAGCGCAAATTCCAGTTCTTTCTTCGTGTTCTGGGTAATCGACCATACACGGTCTGAAATTGTAAATTTGCCAATCTTTCGCTCTTGAAACGCCTTTAAAGCTTCAGCATTCCTAGGCATTGGCGCTTCTTTGAGTTTATTTAGTATTTCAGCTGGAATTTTCCCGGAAATACTGTTGAGCGTCACAAGTTTCAAAGCATCATTTTTCAAATCTCCAACATTCCATGAGTAAGCTGTAGAAACCGTTATCAATTCTCGTAAATCCGAGTTAAATTGAGTGAAAACCTGTTCGATATACTTGGTTATCTTTGGATATTTCCGGAACTGAAAAAGCCCATCCTTTAAAGTTGCTGGAAGGGATGAAAAAACAATACTTTCAACAAGATCATTGAAAAGTTTTTCAACTCGTCTTAAGTACTGCTCTACTCTTTTTCTATGTTGTCTGTCGAAGTCCATCGAAGAATTTTTCTATTTGATCAAAAAACCAACCTGTCATGTAAGCCTGAGCCTCGTCATTTTCAATATCTAATCTTTGACCACGGTCTTTAAATAGTTTATTTACCAGATGAACACACTCATGAGTAATAACACTGTTTTTAGGCCTCTCTTTGAAACAAACTACATACCTTGAATAACCCATGTGGCAATCATCAAAAACGAATGCTTCATCTCTTTCATCGGCCGGTCTATCCCATTGCAGACGATGTTGATAAATGCTGTTTACGTTTTTCCATTCTTCTGGATCAAAAATGATAATGAAATCACCAAAGTAGATTGGAATTTTTATAGTTTTCTTTTTCATATTCCAAAAGTTTTTGAGTTCTCTGTTTCTGCTGCAGTATTATTCTCGTCTCGAATCCTTTTTATTTCTTCCACTGGATCATCAATGCCAAGATTTCGCATTGCCGTTTCAACCGACATTATAGCCTGACCGCCTGTAGCATCCATAAGGTAGCTGATCTTTTCTTTCATGTCGTTGATCATGTAAGGATTATAAACAATATCAACCTCCAGTTCTTCCAGCTTTTTAGCATCTTTGGTGCTGAGTACATTTGCCAGGAAAGCCTTTATAATATTGATACGTCTAGCCAGGTAATCATCCCAGATTTCACGCTTCATTTCAACTTTAAGGTGAATATCCATAAAGTAATATTGTGCAGCCACACCGGAGATAGCTCCCATTGATTTAAGTTTATCAAATGAAATATCAGGCGTTTGAGTAATTTTGAATATCGTATTCCAAAGGGTATCAAATTCAAGCTTATAAGACTCTGTGTTGTTATTCCAGGTCATGTAATCCATCTCAGCGTCCTTTTCCATTTCGAAAATAGCTCCCTTCTCTCCTTTCTTAGCGAAGCCGGTAATTTCTCCTTTTGTTTTGATCTTCGGAGCAACGTGATAATCGTTAATTTCAGCATGACCCGAAGCCAGTTCTTCCAAACGTTCAATAAGCGGCTGAACAATATCCCATTCGGTTTTCTTTTGATAACCGTAAACCACCGGTATTTTTCCGATGATGTTTCTTTCTCGGCTTTCTTCAATCCATTGCGACTCCTTTTTTAGGACAATCTTTTCTTCTGCAGTATAAATCTCACGATATTCGACTTCTTTGTCGTTTTCGTCCTTAACTGTGATCTCACGAACAAATGCTGTCATATCTCCGTTTTCAAAAACAGGATAGAAAACATCACCTTCTGTTGGTAATAGTTGTTTTACTCGTAATCTGTCTGCTTCCGGTGTCAAATACCAAATCTCCGCTCCTTTAGTTGCCCCATATATTTGTCGAGCAATATTCCTAGTTAATGAAACGCTTTTATTTTGGTCTAAAACCGACTGAACAAGTGGAAAACTGTCATTCGTCGGAATATAAGACACAGGTTTACCAAAACCAAAAGCCACGATCTTGTCAACGATCATTTGTTGTATAGCAAAACCAATCCTGTTGATAGGCTGAGAAGTTGTACCCTCTTCAGTCTCGACTAGCTTATCCGGGTATTTCGTTTTATTGGTGAAAATCTCGTGGGTTTCCACATTGTACTGCAGAACAGCTTTCGATAAATAGTCCGTATTCGGTCTTAATTTATCCAGCTTCTTTACTATTTCCTCTGCATCTAATCCTTTCAAATCCATATATAGTAATTTTTATTATCCTAACATTCTGCCGAGCTTTTTAAGGTCTGTCTTGTTTTTGATTACAATCGGATAGAAAGTATTTGCAAGTGCGTCAAATACGTCAATAGACCGACCAAGCCTTTTTTAATATCTTCTTTAGCTTCAATCTGGATCTTTCCATCACTTCGGAAATACCATTTAATTTCAGTAGCCTCTTCTTTAAACATATCATTTGGAGGAAGCATAGCATTAAATCCGTTTTTGGGATTCAACCAATCACGGACCGCCCAAAACAAATAAGCCCTCATATTGATAAATTCATACTGTTCAGTTATATCTTTAAGGGGCCTATCATCAATAGAAGCTCTCTCCGAAAACTTACAACTGATTGCATTTTCAATTTTTAATTCAAATAATCTAGAGTAGACTCCCGCTCCCTCTCCAATAGTATCAATAGAAGCATATGCGTTGGGATTTGATTTAAGTACTGATGCAAGCTTGCCTGCAACTTTCATATGATCAGGAACACCTGCTGAATTTGAAATATCAATTCTATCTACGTAATTTCCATACCTAAAGACATCAACACTATTATCACGCCCCATTCCAGCAACGTCACTTCCAACAACCAGCCTTCCGGCTCTTCCTGCTTCCTTATGCTTGTACTCTAACCATCTTTTATTTGCTTCATCAATCCACTGTTCCGGAATTAGAGAGTCCTCAGAAACCTTCGGAAACTTACCCAATACCTTAATCCTGAAAATATCAGTTGGACGGTAATAAATTCCATCATGTACAAAATCATCTTCTTCCAAACTAAATTCATTTGGCTGAATAATAGTACACCAGTTATCAAGTTTATCCTTAATCCAGTTGTGATCGACCTGCCCCGAATAATCTCTTTTTTGCAATTACATTCGGAGCATCGAGGCTGTTTAACCGATATTTTGCCCATCGTTCACCCTTTTGGCTCTTTGCTGCGTAGCCTATCGTGTTTTGGGTTGAAAACAAGTAGAATTCTAGAATTACCTTGTAAGTTACCTTCAATAGCTCCGAAAGTGTCATCGGAAATACCAGATGCTTCAGTGATAGCGAACATTGTATTTACTGCATGAAATCCTGACCAAGCCTCATGATTATGTTCATCAGCTTTAAATCCTGTCAAAAACCACTCATCCCAATCAGTCCTAATATCATATGCATTTAATCTTCCTGGAAGTCCACCAATAAGCTTTTTCGCTTTGTTGAATAGTCGAGAAATTTCCGGCATCATGATATTTTTCACCTGTCTATCCGTTGGAGCAGTCAATGCGACCTTAGTATTTGCAATCAAATCTCCCGCATCATTCCAACGTGGAGTCAAATACATAAAACAAATTGCTGAAACTGCCGTAACGAAATCTTTACCCCTAGCTGTTCCAGAAGCAACCGAAGTTCGAGGATTATATTGAACAGATTCAAGAATCTTCTGCTGTTCTTTATCAAGGTTTACCCCTAAAGCATCAGAGGCAAACTTATTCCAGTCGCCTCGCCATAGATCCACCTGTTGAATCCCTTTTAATTCTATTTCCTTGTCACTAAACCTCACTTCTTCCTGATTTCATTAAAAACGCTCCAAAGGTTAGCGTTTCTCCATTACTTGTTAAATCCTGCTTGTCAGAAATTCCCTGAAGCCTTGCTGTAAGGTTAGCATTAAAAGCACCAACCATAGCCCCCTCTATCTGCTGATTGTTTATTTTTTCCCTCGCCCATGTTGTGACTTCCAAAAACTCCGCTCTTTCTTCATATAATTTCCAGGTTGCATGAGCGATTCCCAAGTAATGACAAAGCGCAATTAAAGTGTATGGTCTTTGCGTTGGAATTTGTAATGGAGTTCCAGCGAATTCACCACCTTTAACAACGTCATTTTTTATCCATGGGTTTTTATCAGCCCATTCAAAGTAGCCTTTACAGAAAGACTCTAATTCAGAGGGCGTTTCAAATTTCATTGGACGTCCACCTTCGTTGCCTACAGAAATAGTGTTTCCTTCCGCAAACTTTCCGTCCGGCTTCCTTCCTTCATTCTCTTCACTCTTCTTCTTTGCCATATTCAAACTGATTTTAATCTAAATGTGTCTTTTCTGCTTTTATCCGGATGGTTCTGAACATATCCGAGACTCAGCATTTTTTCTATCTCCTTTTCATGAACGTTAACGAATGATTCTGCCTTATTATGTCCACAGCAACATCCGTGTGTTTCAATTCCAAAACTCCAAAGCTCTTTAACCTCATCAATGATGCATGGATCAATGCATATTTTATCAGAAAGTCCTTCCCTTAACCTTGCTTGTTTATATCCTTCCATATGCGATGGAATATTAACCATTATTTGCTGGGCGAAGTTTTCCTCAGAACCGAAGTCTATATCTTTACAGTTGCATGCCATAGAAAATTAGTTTAATTATCGATAATCTTAGTTAATCCACACATCAATAGGACGCCTCCTGATGATATAGAAGCAAAAAATGCTCTTGATTCTAAACTCCAGGTTCTGGGGCTAATGTCGATCCAATAAAACGAAAACAAAAGATAAATGATGATTTCTATTGTGAAAAACATCCTTAACGTTTTTATAATTTCTTTCTTCTCCATACTCCCTAAATTAAAAAACCCGCTACCTAAATAATTCAGATTGCAACGGCTGTAGTTTTCAATCCTTTCTTTTCCTTTCTCAAAATACTCCTGATCAATCTCGCAGGCTATTCCTTTCATTCCCATATTGTATACTGCTTCCATACAACTCATAGAACCTCCGAAAAAGTCAGCAACTACTATTTCCTCACGTGGTTTTGATTCTGGAATAACTAAAGCCAAAAGGCGCTCTAAAAGGCGCACTGGTTTTTGAGTTGGATGAATGTTCCCATAATGATTCAGATTATCAGATATTATAGTCTGTTCCCTCACTCCATTTTCAAGAGCTAATAATGTATACGTTGAGATACATCTTAACGGTTGATCAGTCTGTTGAGTTGTTTTATAATTATTTTCTAATTTTCCGTGTGAATAATCAATATTAGCATCTGCCTTCTTTAAATTCTCGACAACCTTATCATACGCTCTACCACGATTGAACAAACCTTTTAATCGCTTTATATCCTCATAAACCTTGTCCTGATCAAATTTTTAATTTCGCCATAACAAACCTTTACATTATTTATTTTTCCTGAATCTTTTGCAAAAATTGAAATTGTCTCATGAACCCGGCCTATTGCTGACACAGGAGACGAAACGCGTCTTTATTCCACACAATCTCTTCTTTGAAAGTAAACTTCAGCTCTGAAAGAATTGTATTCCAGCGGTAAAAACTTTCACCACGGCCGAACATGACAATGAATCCATTTTTTGTTAAAAGCCTTCTGCATTCTGAAAAGAACCTACCTTCATCAAACGGTCTTTCAAACTTCTGATTTTTCAAGTACAAATAAGGCGGATCTATACAGATCACATCAATATTTCATCAGGAAGTCTTTTCATTACTTCCTGGTTGTCTTCATTAAATAATTTAATCCTCTCCATAAAAAAATACCCGCTACCTATTACAGCAGCGGGACACCAAATCACAAAATATTAATATGAAAAAAATAGTTCCTACTGCATTAAATCAATCTCGTGGAAAAGGATGGATTCGAACCACCGACCTATCAAGGGAATGCACCTGCAATTGTAAGACTCGAACTTACCAACTTCCCAGCCTTTCGGCTATCGCTCTACCACTGAGCTACTTTCCCGTTTGCCCGTCTTTCCGGGCCGTCAAGTCAATGTACAAATTCAATTCTAATGAACTTTTTGCTGTTGCCCCTGTTTCGCTCAGTAACACTTAACTATTGTTAAGGTCGTATATCTCATATACTGGCAACACGTTTGATTTCTTTTCGATGGAGCGTTCTCGCTATTACCGATCTTTCTCGAACCATCTAGGGACACATTCTCAATTTAAGAGAACCGAAATCACTACCTATATAATTTTATTAAATTTAAATTTCTTTTAAAAACAAAATAATTCTCCCCACTATTAAACTAACTGCTTTTGGTTAAGTATTTTATTGCAATTGATAATTAAATCACGCAACGCTTCCTCTCTGGTCTCAAAGCCGTATTCACTTCTGATTGGAGAACTAATATTTAAATGCCATGTAAAATGATAGCCATCATAATATGTTGTTCTAATTTCGCTCACTAAGCCTATATCGTCAAGCCATTTAATCGAGTAATAATATATCTCATGGCTCGTTAAGGTCTCTACAGAATCACTTCTTAATTCAGTTTCGTGTAGCCATTTTTCAAACGAAGCCTTTGCTTTTCCTGTTAACATAAATTTACTTTAAAAAACACCAAGCACCCTCCTTCATCTAACCAACTCACAACCCCGACCGCACTCATCATCTGTGCTTGGTATAGTCAATACATCTTTTCTTATTCTTAATAACCTTAACCCAAACTATTTCAGCGTTAGGGTCATCAAAATTTTTTATCTCATTCCAATCATCACATAAAGCCTGAAGATCTGTATATTCTTTTTCCTGATCATCTATGTAATAATAATTTTTAGACTCAGCAAAATCACAAGGCCATTTAACCTTTGTGTACTGCTCCCATTGAATACCGTATTCCTCGTTTCTGAATTTACTTACATGTTCATCCTCCATAGAGATATGGATCACATTTTTCCACTTAATATCTTCAGGCGTTAGAATATTCATTTTTAAGTTCTTTTATCCTTTTGCGGTAATACTCAATCTTTTCTTTTATCTCTGGAATAGACAGCTTTAATAACGACTGTTTAGCCTTCACAACAAGCATATCAAATCTACTTTGTCCTATTCGCCTTGGAAGCCTTAACGAGTACTCCGCCAGATTCCCGTGTCTATGCAAATTACACTCAATACAGCTGACATGCACATTGTCTTCATTAAACCTAACATTCGGATGACTTCCCACCGAAAAAAAAGTGGCTGGCGTGTCCATTTCCATTAACCATACACCCACAACTAACACATGGTTTACCCTTGTCTCTAACTCTGATAAACTCGTTAAATACTTTCTGTAAATCGTTTAAATAATCCTTGTGAGTCTTTAGCTTCTCCTTCCTGATCTTCTTCTCTTTCCGCCAAGCTTTAGCGTTTTGTTTTTGAATATTTGTTTTGCCTAAAGAAATTGCGCAGCTCGTTCCGCATACTCTCTGAGTCGATCTAAACGGTTTGAACTCTTCCCCACATACTGCGCAATTCTTCGGCTTTACCTCCTTCATTTCCATCTGCTTATAGTAAAGTTACGAATACTTTAAAACAATATCAATATATCATCTAACTTTTTTATAGATTTTTCTAACATTTTTTATTGAATAATCTAACTTTGATATTTTGGACAAAAAAATACCCCCACTAAGAGAGTATTTTATGATCATCTATTATTTTTATGGATCCCCAACCATTCACCCCGGCCGGTGTATATGTGATCGAATTCATCCGGAACGTTCAGTAGTTCCATAACATTACATTCCAGGAATGCAGCAACTTTAATAAGCTTATCAATCGGGATCCCATGAGTTTCATTTAAATAGTTGTTCATCATTTGGGCGCTACAATCAGCAGCTGCGGCGATCTCGCTTATTTTGGCTTTTCGGGCCTCTGCCTTTTCTCTTATTCTAAGTGTTTTCATTTTAATTATTTGATGTAAAATTAAACTTTTACCCTGATAAAACAATGATAATATTAAAATATATTTTAGTTTTTGCATTGATCCAGTAATGGTGTGGTTTATTTTCAGTTAATGTTTTCTAATATATTTTAATTTATTTGCTTTGTATTAAAATATATTTTATATTTACATAAGAAAATTAAAACAAACAATAAAACAACAGCGATATGAAAACAATAATCTCTTATACTGACTCAATTAGAACTTGCGAATGCTGTGGAAAAACTAACCTAAAGGGGACCTTCTTATTAGTTGACGAATATAACAACGAATTTTACTACGGTTCTGAATGTGCAGCTAGAGCTGCAGGAATTTCAAAATCAGAATTCAAAGAAAAATCAAATATTGATCACCTTTTAAAATCGGTTGTTTCAGAAGCTTGGGATATGGGATTGGGATGGAGCTTAGAAGATAATGTACAGAAAGTGATATTAAAGAGAAAATTAAGACTTCCAATTAGTAACCCATATTTCAAAAAGAAATTCAATCTCAATTTTAGATTAAAAACCTAAGCAAGTTTTTAAAAGGCTTATCTCTAAAATAATTTAAAAAACAAATAGAATATCATGAAAAAATCATTCAAACTTACAGACGCTCAAATTATCATCACACTGTTTACACTTGCTTTTTGCGCCTTAATTACTGTAGCAGTATTAAATCCAGTAAAAAACGAAGAAAAGCCTAAAAACTTTGTTGGCGTGGATGCAGCAGGATTTAAGCATTATCCGGATGGACACATTGAAAGAATGGAAATTAAATTAAAGTAAAAAATATTCCCGGCTTACGGGCCGGGATTAAATCTATTTATGGAAAACCTCAATCAATTAAATAAAACTTTAAATAACTTCACACAATGGTATCAACAATAATTATTATCACATTAGGCGTTTTATTGATTCTCCAAAATTGGAACCAAAATACAGATTATAAGAAGATGTATGAAAGACAGTCAAAAATGTATAATGATCTAAATAAAATGTATGATGAGTCAATGAAATTAAATTTCAAACTCTCTCGAAAAATATTGGAACTAACCAAAAATAAAGAAGAAAGCCCTGAAGAATAATCAGGGTTTTTATTTATTCATCTAACTTATTTAGAATTGAAATAAATAATAATATTTTATTAAAAAATGCATCTAATTATTTGGATGCATTTATTTTTTTACTACTTTTACACTATCAAAATAACAAAACAGTTTAACAATTAAAATCAAACATTATGAAAGCAACAATCAACAAATCAGTAGTTTTTAAATCAGCTTGGAAAATGGTAAGAGAATATGCATTATCTTTATCAGAGGGATTAAAAAAGCTTGGAAATTTGCAAAAGAAAACGCTTCTTATATTAGTTTAAACATTGTAAAAGAGACTGAAAAAGCAGTCGCAATTGAAGTTTATACAGCTAATGGAGTAACTTCAGCTAGTCCTAAAGTTTATGGAAGAAAAAACTTACTTTGGTTTCCTAAATCAATGTTAGTTAACGGATGTGCTCCTGTTTGGATGTACAACCAAAAAATTAGATCATTTTAAATAATAACAATTTTATATATTAACCATAAAAATTACAATTTATGAAAACTTACACAACAGAAAACAACGGAAAAGAGATTAAGATTGAAGTTCTTACAATTGAAGAAGCAAAAAGAAAAAAATAGATTAACTAAAGAAGAAGCAGAAGGCTATCATGTTTGGCATAAAAATGAGATCACCCCGGCTGACAACAAACATATAGTATATGCATTTAATGTATTACCTAATAATCCTCCAACTGACTGGGTTGTAATAAAATGGTTTAATGATGAGCCTAATAAACAAGAGGTTATTGATTGTGTTATAGCTTTTGACAGTATATAAACAAAGCCCCAAAAAGGGGCTTAAATCAAAATAACTTTAGTTGTTAAAACTAAAATCACAACAAATATATTAAATAAATTTTAATGGACTCACACGAAAAAACAATTAATCTGATCAGCGAATTGGGAGTATCAGTGAAAAAAATTGCTGAGATCCTGGGAATAGGAGAAAGCACAGTTTACAAAAAAATAAACTTGCTCCAGAGAAATAAATTTAATGAAGACAATTACAATATGATCCTTAATCACTGTAAATCAGTTATAGAAAAACACCCCTGTTAATGCAGGGGCTTTATTTTAAAACGTTTCTTTTAATGTGCATATTGCTGATTTAATATCAAATCCGACTTTCAACATTTTAACAAAAGGTTTGAATTGCTTTTGAGGATCTCGTTTAGTAGTAAGTAGTTTTCTTTAAAGTCTTCTTCATCCACATATCTTCTTGTTACTATTGATAAAGGAGAAAACATTACTATTGTTTCTGAAAACACTTTATTAGCTTTCGAAAAATCATGAAGAGAATGGTTAAGATTATTAAAACCAAATTTATCTTTTGTGTAGATTTTAATTTCTGTAGGATTTAATATATTTGATTTAGTCACTTTTATACCTAAAAAGTAAAGTCTTCCAAATCATCAAACTTTTGCAGCTCTTCAACTTCCCTTTCTTTTATAAACTCATCAAAAATCCACGTCCCCAACTTTATTTCTGTTGGTTCAAGATCATGTCTTTCTAATTCATATTGTATTCTGTGACTAATCATAAATTTTTATTTTGGCAGCGTGTAGCTAGTGCCGTTAAGGTGGTTAAGCTTTATTATTTTCTTTTCATTTAAAAGCTGGTTTACAAGCTCTCGCATTTCATCTACCGTAATCCCCAGCTTTTCTTTAACTCCCCAAAGATCGAGTCCGTTTGCTCCGCCTGTTTTATTATATTGCTCTTTTATGAGGTGCATTAACTTTTCTTCCATGTTTTCCATGGAGTCAAAGATACAGAGAAATTAAATTGATTTTTTAAGCTTTTCAGCGAATTTCAAACGTTCGTTTCTCAGATCCTCTTCTGTATAATCAACGCCTTTATCGGCGAGGATAAATTTTCTTTTTCCAGGAAGACACTTTTGAACAGACTGAGTCCACTTCACGCTATTATCCCTAAATTCACTCCAAATATATGTTTGAAACTTTATCTTAGTTCCGTCTTCTTTTTTAATAATACTTTCTAATGGTTTCATAATTCAAATTTAATAATTTACTTTATATCTTTGTCTTAATGTTGTGGGTTTCCGTAATTAATAAACTAAGAGTTTTCCAGTAATGTCCTGGGTTATTGGATTCCATTTTCCACATGATTTACACTTATGCTTTATAAAGTGATCTTTTGCCTTCCTCCACTTATCTGATATTTCATGGAAGTGAATTTCCATTTTACAATATTTGCAGTTCATCTTTACAGTATTTCAAATATTAAACATTTTGATGGGTTGAAAGTTTTATTTTCGTATTCTAACCATTCTTTAAACATTTCGGATGCATCACCGTGCCTTTGTCTTATTTCTTCAGTACTGACGCCTAATGGATTTTCCCAATGGTAGCCTTTTGATTCTATGGCGGAAATTAAGGCTTCTAAAGCCTTATTGTAATAAGGCAACTGGATTACATCTTTATAATTGTAGAATTTTGTTTTACCTGTTTTTATTTCAATAGTTCTTTCTATGAGATTATAAGCTACTTCCTCAGTAAGATCGGAGCCTTTGCAGATTGCTTTTATTTTTACATCATTCCCATTAAGTGAAATTACTTTTTCGGCTTTACTATTTCTAAAGTCAATGTGCAAAATTTCATTTCTACGTACTCCACAATAAGGAGTCTTTTATTTAAATTAATTTCTAAATGTTTCATATTATTTGTTTTTTAAGTCATCTTTCCAAATCATATACATGCTGTAAATTCCTACAGCTAATGGAGTGGCAAAGAATAAATATTCTAATAGTCTCATGACTGTTCTTTTATTGTTAGTTCTTGTGGTGCTATCATAGATCTTCGTGTTTTTTAGAATTGATAAATTGAATCTGGGGCTCTATAAATTTTTCATCTTCATCTATTTGATCCCATGCATCAGCAAATTCAACCATTTCGTTACAAACTTTTGTTAACTGCATATCTACAGCATTAAGCCGGTCTCTTGTTGCTTTCACTTGATTTTCCATAACAAAGTTCCCGCGGCCTCTGTAAATTATAATTTCAAGTGAATTCGCTATATTATCCATTCTATTTGCCAGGTAGTTAATAAGGGAGGTTTGCACCATTATTCTTTCCTGAATATCATTTATTTTTGTTTCTTCCATAATTCTTGTTTTAAAGTGCCACCCTAAGATGGCACGGGTTAAATAAATTCTAGTTTTTTCAATTTTCCGATTTGCTTTTCAAGTGATGCAATCTTTTTCTTTCGCATTCCTTCAGCTTTTTTAATGGCATCATCTTTATTTTCCCACCAATCTCCTTTATGAAAATCCCTTCCCCATTTAGTATTTTCTTTAACATATTCTGGATAAGACGTTTCTTTAACTTCGATATGTTCTATTCCTTTTGTTAAAGCGTATTTTGTTATGTATACTTTCATTGCTTTATTATTTATTGGTTAAAGTTGCTTTGTTGATAAACTGGTCTTCCGGAAGGCCGAAGACGTTTAATTTCCATTCGTAAAGTTTTTCAAACATTTGTCTTTGATGCCCAACTCCTAAAATCACGTTTCTTGTTTCATCAGCCATATAAAATCTATCAAAATGCTCATCATAGGTTAATGAATAAATAAGCGTTCCCATATTAGATGTTTCGACTAAATATCTCACCTTATGCTCTGTCATTTCATTTGGATGAATTTTGAAAGTTTTGTTTTACAGTCAATTATTTTATCCTGATTAAATGTGTTAGCGTTTTTAATGATTGGATTCTTTGAGAAATGATTTGTTTCTTGCAACTCTAAAAGTTTTATCATAGGCACAAACGACTCCCCCTCATGCTCTATCTCCTTGGTTAAATAGGATAGATCCCAAAGATGAAGACTGATTTTACATTTATTTCTTTGCCAATCCAACAAATAGTGAGGGCTTAAAATGGTTGTTAATCCGTCGTAGTTGTATTCTTCAGATGCAAGCGTTATAGGTGTTTTATACGGCAGATGCGCTGAGTAAATTTTTAATAGTTCGTCTTTATTCATGATATAATATTTTCGGGATTAATGATTGAGGCTTTTAAAGTCTTATTATGCAGTTCAAATTCTTCGGGACAAACTTTCTCTGCAATGCGTCTCTGCTGTTCAGCCTGTACGAGATCGCAGGCAGCGAAAATGTACAGTTTCAATTCATCATCGCTCATTAAAGCAAGGTGATATTCCGTTTGAACATCTTCCCAGTCTTTAAATCCTTGTTTTTTTGCATACTCATCAAATATGATTTGTTTCTCTTGGTGACTCATTATTGAATACTTTTTAAAATGTTGATATTTTTTTTTAGCAACTGTATGTGTTTTTCCTTAGTATATCCGCCTCTAATATCAGTGTAACATCGGGTTAGTGACCAGTGTATTTTTTTATTGGAATCTTCGAATTTTACATAAACAAACATGAGACTATCTCCTGAGAAAATGCAATCACCTGTTGATTTGTAGTAAAATGAATTTGGATATTTTTCAACATCCGGAAGTGCTGATTTAATAAATAATTTATTTAGATCTTTTTCTAATTCTTCTATTGTATTTTCCATTGTCATTTCATTTGAATTAAAAGGCCCCGAAGGGCCGGGTGATTAGCAGCCGCAAGAACTTGTTGGTGTTGCTGTGTAGTGTGTTTCAGGATACGGTGTTCCGCTTGGAGTTGTTGAATAAACAGTCGTCCACGTTACTTGGTAAATTCCATCACCATTTATTACACAAGATGATCCTGAAGCATGTAGCCAATTTGTGTGGCAAACAATATATGCTGCTCTTCTGGAGTCATAGCCTGATGCTCCTTTTACCGAATTAAGCAAATCTGATTCATTTGCGTTACTCCCCGCACTTCTTTGCGCTTCTTCTGTTTTTTGAACTTGGTTTTGAAGTTCATTGGTTTCGTTTTGGCATGCAGCCAGTGTGATCAGTGCCATTGCACCGATGAAAATTGATTTTTTCATTGTTAAAAATTTTAAATTATTCCCAGGAAAGAAATCGGCCGGGTTCCGTTTATTTTAAAAGCTCCGGATTGGAGTAAATGTTGCCGATGACTTCAATTCTGCTACATTCATAAATTCGCTGAGCAGATTGAGAAATTATAAACCATCCATTATTGTAAATAACTTCTCTTGTAGCATAAATTCTGTTTTTTACTCTTGAGTCATATCTGCTTTCATCAACTTTTAAAACATCCCCTCGTATATCCCTACTCCGTTTTTGTCTTTGAGTCCGGTGTACTGCTCTAATACGTAATGTTGTTTCCAATTAGAAGGCATTGTATTATCCCACAATTCTGGATAATTATACTTTTTCCCATCCCATGCTCTGAATTTTATTTCTCTCATGATTCTGTTTTTATTTTGGTTAGTAATTCTTCGGCTTTATCATTAAGCCAATCCGGTATTGTATGACCACAAGTGTGACAACCTACCAGTTGCAGTAAAACCTCCTTCATCTCATCCTCATAGTCTGGCTTTTCTTCGAGCCACCAATTTGGACTTATTCTAAGCTTGTCTATGTGCCATAATTTTGTTGTGGTAATAAAAAGAGCTTTTCCTTTGTCCGTTAAATAGTCGCCTAATTTCTCCGGGTGGCGTTTTGATACGGATACTTTAATGTATTTAGTTTTCATTAGTGATAATTTTATATTCAAAATAATAGTCTCCCTTCAACCCTTTTGCTTTTTTTTGTACCCCGATTTAACTGCGCAGATATAGTTTCCCTAGGAATATTCAACAGATATTCTGCAATTCGCAAGCTTGAAAATTCTGCCAATAATTCATCTTTAAGATTGAACATCTGTATAGGCCTTGAAGAACCTTCGTTATTTTTAAAATTGCATAAAGGTGAATTATGAACTCGGAGCATGAATAAGATAAAATCTCTACCAGGCCTTTCAACAAGTGCAATAGTATCATGATGTGTTATATGATAATAAATGCCGTTAAAGGAGTCAATGAATAATGGTCTTTTGCCAATGTCTTCAGTGTAGTAATGTTTTCTAAAATCGCTCTCACTATTCCATTTTCTTAAATACTTACCATTGAAATCATATTCAAAAACAAATTTATTAGGTCTTCCCACTTTCGTAAATATTTATTATTAACATCTATCGCCTTCAGTTTCGCCAGAAGTATCAGGAATTATATATTTTTCAGTACCTTCTTTTTCTACGAAAGAAATTCGATAACCTTTCTTTTCATACTTAGTATTCTCAGTATATATGTACTTGCTTGTAACAGCTGTTACTTTAGAGCCTCTATGATCTTCGCCAACTAAATTTGCTTCTAAGTATTTTCTATCAAAAGAATTTGCTGGACCACAACGTCTTATATTTTTATTTTCCATTATATTTTTTATTTTAATTTTTCGAAATTTTTAAAACCGGGCGGGAAATGATCAAAACGCCACCCGGAAAAACTAACCATGTGCTTTAAAATGGAATTTTCATCCATCTTGAAATTGTTTTGGTAATCAACCAATCATTCTTATTTATTTCATCAACCTGATACCAGTCAAAGAACTTTGATCCATCTTGGAACCCCTCATAACATTGACCTATGAATTGTTCACCATCTATAGTCTCAGCTAAAACTAATTCGCTTTGTTTCCCATCCCAGTTACCTGTTTCAAAACAGATCGGTAATTCTTTATCAGTATTAATCCAAGTATTTTCCATGTTGTAATTTTAATTGTTATCGTTTTTTATTTTTCAAATATAAGCACTTATATTGGAAATACAAAACATTTTTCCATTTTATGTGCTTATTTTGTATATTTGTCAAATGAATGAGAGAATTAGTAAGCTTTTTTCGTGCTGTTTAAACAATCGTGTTGTAATTATCGACACGAATTTTAAGGCATTTCATGCTACTTTAAAGAATATTGAACCTGATTGTAATTCTGATCGTTGGTATTCAGATCGATTCAAAGAGGAGAAAGAATTTTCACAAACCATTAACGGTAAAGTTTACCATTTTCAGAAGCTGATTTAAATTCGTTTCGCCTTATCTCCTTATACATTTCACCCACAGTCTTAACAGGCTTCTTTGGCTTTTGCGCCTCAACAAAGTCTTTAATCCATTCCGTTTTTGACTTCGATAAAACATCTATTCTTTGCTGGTAGTTTTTTTGAACTCTTCCAGCTCATTAGAATGGGTACTCTTCATCTTGGATTATTTTTTTATCGTTAACCGTCGAACCAAAGGCGTCTGAAAGATTACCCAATGGAACAGGATTTTTATATTCAAACTCTTCTTCTATAGGGTAAAATCTTTGATAATCCCCTCTAAATTTCATTCTTTCAGTGAAAACTGATCCGCCTCTGAATTTTTCCACCATCAATTCAACCTGACCTTTAGTATCAGTTTCAGCACCTTCCGGATCATTATCCCACTTATCAATCTTGTAATATTCAGGACGGAAAAGAAATCCAACAACATCCGCGTCCTGTTCAATAGCTCCTGATTCTCTAAGATCTGCTAATTGTGGTCTTTTGCCTGGTCTTTGTTCTACAGATCTGGATAGCTGGGAAAGCGCAACAATCGGTAAATCTAATTCCTGGGCAAGCTGTTTCATTTTTCTGGAAATTGTAGAGATAATTTGCTCTCTATTCTTTCCTTTTTCTAATCCGGCTACCTCAGTTAACTGAATATAGTCCCAAATGACCATTTTAAGCCCCTTTTCCTTCTTTAAAAGTCTCAGCTTAGCAATTGTCCTATTGAGTTCAAAATTGACGGTTTTTCCTCTATTATGTAAAGCGGTAAATTTTCAAATGTTGAGCACTGATAAATTCGCTGCCAGTCTTGGTCTGAAAGTTGACGATCCCGGAACTTAGTTCCATTGATTTCAAGTTCATTTGCCATCTGCCTTTCCTGCAGTTCTACCGCTGACATTTCAAAGCTTACAAACGCTACCGGATTTCCCTGTTTTGCGATTCCTAATGCTTCATCGAGTACAAAGGCTGTTTTTCCCATTGCTGGCCTTGCTCCAATTACAACTAAAGAACCGTTTCTCCATCCATTAATTCTAAATTGAATATCTCGGTTTTTACATGGAACACCCGGAATAACATTTTGTTTCTGTTGTTCTATTACCTGCTGGAACAAATGTTGAGCGGTTGGCGTTTCTTGTTGTGATGCTATTTCTTCCTCTATTTCAAAAACCTTTGTTTGTAGTTTAGTGAAAATATCTAGTGTAGAGTCTGTTTTATTGTAAGCATCATCGATGAGATTTGCGCAGATACTTATTAATCTCCTTCGCAGATATGATTGCCAAACTGCCATAACGTGATAATCAAGGTGAGCAGATGAACTAATTCCCAATGTCAGATTGATAATGTAATGATCTCCTCCGGCAATTGCCAATTTGTCTGTTCTCTTTAATTCCTGAATAACCGTTATCATATCAATTGGAATATCAGACTCTTTTAGTTTTTGAACTGCGGTATAAATTTCAACGTGCCTTTGGTCATAGAAAACTTCTGAATTTCGACCCAACCTTTTGATACATACATCAATTGCTTTTCTGTCTATTAGCAATGTACCTATGATCAATCTTTCAAAGTCAACTTCACTTGGTGGTAATTTTCCGTTTATCTGTTCCATTGCCCTTCTTTGTTTTTCCAGGTTATTAATCTTCTCTTAGTTTCCCAAGTATCTTGCTTTTGAAACTTCATTTTACCTTTTGCGTCTTTTTCAGACCAGTAATTAAAAAAGCTGATACAGTTGGTTTTGTAAATTCATTCACATAAGGCTTTAGCTCTTCGTGAAATTGTTCAATTGTAAATTTTTTGAAATTTGGAGGGGGAATTTTTTTCTCCTTCCTCTTCTGTTTCTACTTCTGTTTCTGTTTCTACTTCAGGCGGACAACTCGCTGTCAACTCGCTGTCAAGTTGCTGACAACTCGCTCGCATGTGTTCATTTATCACATTTTCAGGTACTTGCGGAAAACACTTCTTCATAGATCGCAATCTTTGATTGAAATTGATAATATTTAAGTACTCTTTGTTCTCGGCAGTATAGAACACGATCAGTCCGGCTGAAGCTAACTCTTGTAGCCAACGGGAAATGTCGGATTCTCTAATATCTTTTAGCGGAAAACAATTTCCATTTATCAATTTTGGTTTTGCGAAATATGAACCGTAGTCATCAGCTTTCATGATCAAACGTGTAAAGAGAACTTCTGCCTGAAACGATATTTTGTCAACCAGATCGGAGTAGGTCCAATCTCGTAATATTCTATTAGGCATATCTTCGGTATTTATTTCAATTCAATTTTCACCAGGCACGGTGAGCCTGTATAGTAGTATCCGGACTTTCACACATCAATCATTTTGCCGGATTAAGTATCTTAAAGCTTACTTACAGCTCTTTCAATTTTAAATCTTTCAACCTCAACTTTCGAGAAGTAATATCTGCTACCTATTTTTTGAGCTGAAATCTTTCCAATATTACGTGCTGCGTTGAGATTTGCTTGGTTCATTTTTAATTGCTTAGCGGATTCTTTTAGCGTTAATAATCCATCAGTTAGATCAATCTTTTTTTTTTTTTAGGAGGATTTTTAGCTAGTTCTATCGTGTACTGGCATTCACTAGGTCTTGCCATTCGTACAGGACGGTTAAGGCTCTTTGCGTACTCTAGCGTTGCTGTAGCGTCAAGTAACTCAACCATTTTTGCTACTCTACTGTTTGGAATATTTCCTTCCGGAAGAAGGTCCGATCGTAATCTTGCTTTTATAGCCTCAATTGCGGGGTTTAGTTTTGGGTTTTTCATGTAAATAATTTTAGTTGTGAAACATGGTTTTTAATACGTTTTATAGATTCATTATAGTAGCATTTATCTACCTCACAGGCTGTTAATTCAAATCCATAATCATGACATGCTATTGCAATACTGCCTGAACCACAGAACGTATCAAGTATTATATCTCCAGGTAATGCGTATTTGTCTAAAATCCATTTGTAAAGAGCAACAGGTTTTTGTGTTGGATGAATACGTTCTTCTTTGTTAGACATATCTTCCTGAAGCATTCCTTGCCACTTAAATTTGAATTTTCTAACAGATGTGTTAAAAGAAGTCCACGCTAATTCACAATCTGCAAAGTCGTTCTTACCGTTATCTTTATCCCATACAATAAAACTCGAAGTGTTTTTACTAATCTCTTCAATAAAGTAATTACCTCCCCATATAATCTGCTTTTTTGAGACTCTGAATAACTCAGTGAAATACTCTTTTTTGTCTTAGGTTGATACCATAGGCTATTATTGTAATTCTTATTTTTTGCCATTTTTGAGCTAGAATTTTTCATGTAACTACCTCTAACAACCTGATCGCCATAAACAGGATCGACAATAGCTAAATCAAAATAGTTGTCAGGATAACGAGCCATAAGCTCCATATTATCTTAGTTTGTTATTGTTATTTTTTCTGTTATCTTCATTTTTCTTTTTGTCGTTTTCGATTCGGATTAAGCGTTTTTCATTCCATTTGAATAGGCCGTTGCTGTCACGGCCAATTCAGTATCCGTCTTTTTCTTTCATTATGCTACTTTAGTTGTGAGGCCATTACTTCGGTCAAACTGTTAAGTCTTTCTCTGCAAAGTCTAATTTGTTCATACAAAGCCTCAATTGATTCTTTGGAGTATTCAAGCTCAAAAACTTTTATTCTCAGTTCTTTCGGAATTTCGAAGAAATCAGTGAACCACTTTTTTTCTATCGACATTGACTCCTGACAGAATTCATCTAATCGATGTTCAGTGTAAATCATATTGGTTACGGTTTCCACAACTAAAGGAATTCGGTCTTCTTTAACATTTCCGTTTATGTCGTAAATTCCTTGCTTCCAATCCAACCTTCTTAATTCATCAACAATGATTTTATTTGGCGTGTCTACCAGAGCATATACTAGCTCAGCCTCTTTGATTCCTGTTAGTTCCATATAACCTTGTAATTGCCACTCATAATCCTTGTTTCCTATAATAGTTTCATACATTGGGAAGGAATCTAATGACCAGCTGTTTTTCATGTCACGAACTTTCTTCTGAACATTATCCGGAGTACCGTGAATGAATTTGTTTTTGTAATACTTTTGATTCTTCAGAAACAAGGTGTTTTTAACTTCTGAGTAAAGTGTAATCGACTTTTCTTCTACAATGATTCCTTTTTCTGTAAACTTGTTTGATATTTGACGGTCACGCTTCATGAAGAATCCCTTGTGAATATCAGATAAATGCGTTTCAACGCTTTTTGATAAAACAGGTTTCTCTTCTTTTTACGGATGAGGTCTCCCATTTTTATTAATTGCTTGTCAGTAATTTTACCATTCACAACTTTTTCTCTATAATCAGAAAGCTCTTTTTCTTGATTTGCTGTCAATGCAGGTGATACGCCAACCATTAACTTTCCTAATTGAGAGCATCTAAATAAGTGCTCATTAAAATCAACTACCTTCATAATTACGCTGTTTGAAGTTCATCTTCTCGGGCTTCGTAGTAGAACATTAATTGTTCGGGAACGCTTTCTTTAAGCTGTTCTAAAGCTTCCAGTGTATCGGCTTTGTCAATAAAAAGCTTGATTCTATTCTCTTCTTCATTTACGTTTTCAGCCTCAATGTCGATAGTGTTTGAATTATCTGCATAATCATAACTTCCCATTTCTTTTTGAACACTTTGGTCGGCAAGGTGAGCATTTTGCATTTCTACACTCATGATACCCCATTTAGAAATAAGATTTTTGAGTACTGTTTTTTTGCCATTGCATGAAATTGTTCTTTATCGTTCCACGGAGACATTGAACCTTTACCATATGCCTGAGAATACTTCTTAGCATGAGTAATAACTTCTTCTTTACTCCAATATGTTGTTTTTGAAAATCCGGACTTCAACTTCATATATCCAGCATATCCAACTATTTCACCTTCTCCTGGAACATCAAAGTCCGCCTCTAATTCTTCGGTCAGCCTGTTGAATGATTTAAATTGATTTTCATAAACTTCTGTTGTATTTATGTTTTGGTATTGGTTGGTTCTCAGGGCTAATTGTACAAAACCCTTCCAGCCCATTTGAAACTGCGCAGAACCTTTATAAGGTACTATCCAAGCAAAACCTAAATTCGGATTAATTGGAAGGTCTAAAACAGCGGCAGTTGCTGCAGCATTATATACTGTCATAGGGTCCGCATTCTGAAGTAGCTTATTTCCGTTTACGATTTGAAGTACAGAAGAAATAAATCCTTGTGCTTTTTTTCCTAATAGCTTTTCAAACTTTTCCTGAACATTCGTTTGATTGAAGAGCGTCAAGGCTGATTTTTGATTTGTTATTGACATGATTAATTAATTGTTTTAGTGTACACGGCGTAAGACTTACTGCCGATCTTTTTGATGATGTTTGATAGATTTTCTGTTTTGCCTTTAGCTCTGAGAAGCGTCCTGAAATTGTGTGTATCGGAACTCCCAGTATAATTGCGATCTCTAAGGTTGATTTGATTCCGTCTACTTCATTTAATACCTTTTCCCACATTTTCGGAATCGTCTCCTTTACTTTTGTGAATGCCAGTTTTGAATTAGCGTTGTTCCGTCCCCGGCTGTAGTCTTGAATATCCATATCTTCATTTTTGCTTTGGTTATTAATATCTGTCCCAATATTCAGAAGGTTCACACTCATAGTCTGTGATGCGGACTTGCGCTGAATAAAGTCTGAATATTTGATGTGATATAGCATTCATGTTTACCATCCGTGCAGGGGTTACATTTTTCAGTCTACTATCAAAGTATTCTTCTTTATGTCTGAATAAAAATATCTTTCCATCACGATTACCTTTAGTGCTGAAGCAGAATTTGAAAGAGCAATTATATTTATCTACATTAGGATTTACATCTGCATAAACACTCATGTAATCACGGTCACTTTCTTCTGTAATGAAAGTTATTTGGCCTGATCCATCAGTATCATTTTCTTCTTGCGAGGCTTCAATAAATATTTGCGCAATATCTTCAAGGCTGATTTCCTTTTTATTTACAAAACCAATAATATCTTGTGTCATATCAAGGATTGGCTGTAAGTTAATTTGCTGGACTAAATTTTCGTTGATAGTTTTAGCAATTAGAGCGTTGTAGTCGATAAGATCAAATTCTTGAAGATTTACCTGAATAGAACTTTCAATCTTTTCTTTAATTTGCTTTTTAACGTCTCCCCAGCGGAACACATCTTTTACAATATCTTCTACCATTTCGGAAGCTCTGACTTCAATTAAGGATGTTAATTTTTCTTTTACTACTTTTTCAATTGCTAAGTTTGTTTCTTTTGTGAAATCCATGATTGTTGATTTGATTGTTAATAGAATTTGTCTTTATACCAGTACTGAGTGTGATACTTTCGGGTGTTGACATTTAGAAATGTTACTTTTTCACCGAATATTTTTGCGATTAGTCTTTTCATGATTATGCTTTTTTAAGTGCCCAGTATTCATTGATTAATCTTTGATCGAACATCACCGCAAATGGATTTAGATTTTCAACAGCGGTTTTTAATCTTTCGAGCCAAATCGGATCTTTAATCCCTGCCGGTTCAAAAACAATTTGTTTTCTTTCCGATATTGGAAGTTGTAGGTAGTCTGTAAGGTTCATAATCCAAATTTTATTTTAACTACTTCAATAATTGAAATGTATTCCTTCGCATTTTTTCCTTCACCATGGGTTTTTCTAACTTCTTTTTCAAACTCCTCAATAGAACCAGAAAAACAACCACAGCTCACGTTTATCTTGTTGTCTTTTTCTTTGAAAAAGTAGTAGTTCTACTGGCAGATCCGAAGTTCTGGAAACAGCAATAATCATTATTAGATTTCGTTTCAGCATTACCGGACACCCTAGCATTACCGAACACCTCAGCATCACCGGACACCCTAGCATTACCGGACACCTCAGCATTACCGGACACCCTAGCATTACCGAACACCTCAGCATCACCGGACACCCAAGCACCACCGGACACCCTAGCATTACCGAACACCCTAGCATTACCGGACACCCTAGCACCACCGGACACCCTAGCATTACCGGACACCCTAGCATTACCGGACACCCAAGCATTACCGAACACCCAAGCATCACCGGACACCCTAGCATTACCGAACACCTCAGCATTACCGGACACCCTAGCATTACCGAACACCTCAGCATCACCGGACACCCTAGCATTACCGAACACCTCAGCATCACCGGACACCCAAGCACCACCGGACAGACACTCTTCTTTTTCTACCCATCCGCCTAATTCACCTTCATTTACATGTTTTGATTTTTTAGTAGCTTTAATTCTGAAAAGCTTAATTCCTAAAAATTTATCTTGTATTCTTGTGTTAGTTCAAAATGTTTTTCCATGATTATTAGTGATATTTGATTAAGTATTCTACGAAGTAATTGTACTGTTGGCCGAACCAACGCACTGTTAATAATAAGATTCTCATGATGCCAGCTTTAAAAAGTTTGACCTGTTTTCCGAGAACTTAACCGATGAGGTTTTAAACAGGTTAATATTGTGAAGCCCGTCGGTTACTCTGCTTTTCCAGTAAGTCAAATGCTGCAGACTTCCATTTTTTCTATACACCGAAAACCATCTGCTGATCATCCTCTTTACTCTTCTGTATCCAGGATTAGACTTTAACAATATGCCCTCTTCTACTCCTTCTGAATTGATGAGGTAAAACCTTCCATCTTCAATTCTTACTCTCTTTGTATTTTCCAGCCATATAATGCCGGTAATAACATGCTTTCCTAATCTGTGATTGTAGGTTCTCAAAAATTCAAACGATTTTATTTGATAACCAAAGATTGTTTTTGTACTTTTGCCATGTTGTAATTTTTACGAGTTACTTCAATTTGACCGAGCTGTCTGCGCCACAGGCAGCTCATTTTATATCTTATTATTTGAAATAATTTGATCAACTTCCGATCTTATAAAGTATACCCTGTTTCCAATCCCGTAGGAAGGTATTTTCTTCTCCTTCATCCATCGCCACAGAGTTGTTTTGTTAATCTTTAAAAGAGAACAAACATCATCCCTAGTTAAGTATTCGGCACTATTTTTAACACCTAAATCTCTTTTGATACTTGCTGTCAATTCTGGAATTAAAGAGTCTTTTAATTGCTGAATAAAGCCTTCCGGATACACAATTACACTATTCATGATTTAATGGGTATTATGATTGAAGAATTAAACTAAGTTCCTTTTTGCATTTTAGCGCTTCTTTTCTTTTTGCTTCAGCATTGTAAAACGCTTTTTTGCCAGACTTATAATTCCTTTTTGTTATCTTCTGAAATGTTACCAGCTCTTCTCTTTACATAGTTCAAAGTTGACACGCTCACTCCAGTCTCTGCGTTTACATCTGCTATATCCTGAGCTGTTGTAAACTCTTTCAAAAAGTGAGAGACTTCCGCACTTATCGTTTTTCCTATTTCTAAATTTCCCATATGATTTTTTCTATAATTAAAAATTAGTTTTATCACTGTTTTTCGCATTCAACAAAAACATTAACTTTGTGTTGTTGTTTTGTTGAGACAAATATATATCTAATATTAGATACAAAACAATAGCTAATATCTAATTTTAGATTGAAATTATCTATTAGTTAATAGTTAAAATAAATAATATGAAAGATTCTTTTGGGAAAAGGCTAGAACAATTAATGACCGAAAAAGGCTTTAATAAAAGCTCCCTTGCTAGAACAACAAAAATTCATGCTACTACAATAAAAATTGGATAAACGGTGACACCTTTCCAGATGATCTAAAATTAGATATAGTTATTAATACATTGGGAGCGAATAGAGACTACTTATTTACCGGGGTAGGTGAAAAATATTCTAAAAATACTACTAATAAATTAACAAATAATGATAATTTCAGCAGTTTGCCAATTTCAGAACAAATGGATATTATAAACAGAAAGTTGGATTATGTAATTAAGTCAGAAGATTTAAATTTAATTTACATAAAAACTATAATGGCTCATTTAAATATTAAAATGGACACTTTCGAATCTAAAGAAAATGAACTAGAGCAATTAAAAAAACAGTTAATTAATAACTGTTTTCATTGTTTCAATGCTTAATTTAAATTTTGCTAAGCTAAAATCATCAGACAAAAATTTTTGAATAGTAATCCTTTCGCTATCTCTTAGTAGAGTTTCAAGCTTTGACGCAAGAAATAAATTATTATATATATATTCTTCTTTCGCAATAAGATTTCTATTATAGAAATAATCATTTTTTCTCTCAGCAAAGTTATTATTTTTTCATAATCACTTTCCATATCATTTACTTTGTACAGTTTGGTTATTGTTTATTGGGTTTATGGTTTTATATGTTTTAATCATGGTTTCTTCCCTCAGCTTTTGTACTTTAATAAACAAGTTAATGGATTGCATAAAGAAAACAATTATCAAAGCGATGCCAATTAAATAGAAAAAAACCAAAAACCTTCGTTTGGAACCTTTCCAAATAAGTACATTAAATAGAATGATGAAGAATATAGTGAAGTAAATATTGGAAAAACATATGATAATACATATGGCTTTAAAAATTGCAGAAATATTATTATAGTAGTTTGAAAACACATTGACAAACACCATATTACAGTAGTCATTTTTGAATCTGCAACTGGGATTTCAATGGTTTTTATACTTGGATAAAAAACTTCTAAAATATTGTTAGAAAAAGGAATTAGTGATGAATACAGCACTAGATAAGTTCCTAGTGCTGATAATGTGGAATATTTTATTTTACTTGCTTCCTTTAGGAGGTTTAACGTCTCCCGGAGGTACGATCTCTGAATCATCTGGATCAATTGGATCTGTAGGATCTAACGGACCGCTATTATTAAGGTCTTTTGTGATTATAGAATCACTCTTAACCTCTAATAACTCACGGCTCATTTGTCCTGGGTTTAACTTCAGTTCTGGTTTTTTAGCTTTTTCAGTAACCGGCATTGTTTCGTCTCGGTCACTAGTACATGAGTAAAGTAATGCTGCCGCCGCTGCTGTCAAAATAATTAATCTCGTTTTCATAGATAACTTGTTTTACAATTAATGTAAAAATAGTAAATAATCAACGACTTACATAATTTTATATCACATTCTCATGAATTGCTAATATAATACTTTATTTGTATAAACAATTAAGTATTTATACGGATACATTATTTTTATTTATTCAAAATAAGACATTACGGTTTACCGTAAAATCTAAGTATTTTAATTTTTATATTTGTGGAAAATATAAGCCATGGAAAACTTAAGTATTTTCAAATTACTTATAATTTGTGTAATTAGCATGTTCATAGGTTGCATTGTATCATATTACGTCATTAGAATATCAGTTTCAGATGCTTTAGCTAACCTCAATAAAACTATTAATGAAATTAATAATAAACTTGATAAAATTAAATAATGAAAAAGTCACTATCAATACTACTTATTTTAATTAATTGTTTAATCTATGCGCAGGAGTTGAAATTTGAAGAAGTTGTTAAAGTTGACTCACTTACGACCAAAGATGAACTATACAACAGAGCAAGAAGTTGGTATGCAGATACTTTTAATAGTGAAAAGGACGTAATGAGTATTGATGATAAAAACTTAGGTGAAATTTCTGGCAATGGAGCTATACGATATGAACCAAAAGGATTTTATTTTGGGGCTTTGTGCGCAACAGGATATATATCTTACAAAATAAATATATATGTAAAGGATGGTAGATATAAATATAACTTTCATTCATTTATACATGAAGGTACAAGATGCCCAGGTGGCGGTGGATTAGTTTCATACGGTATTTTAACACAAGACAAAGAGCACCCAAAACAACCTAATAAAGGATGGAGAGAAGTAAAAGACTTAGCAAATAGAACTGCCGAAAGATTAATTTCATCATTGAATGATGCTATGAATAAGAAACATGAAACTAACAACGACTGGTAAAAATAAAGCCCCAACCGGGGCCTTTTTATGATATTCTTTTATCTGATATTTCTTTAAAAGTCTTCGCTGTTTGCATGGCCCAGTCATCAGCGGTTTTCCCTATATAATTCAAAAACTGACCTTCTGTCGTATGTCCTGTTATTGCCATTAGTTGAGGCGTTGTGTAATTCTTATCTCCATAAAAATTAGTAGCAAAAGATCTTCGGCATGCGTGAGAGGAAATGAGATAGCACTTTTCAGTATTAACCACAATAGATTTTTTAAATTCTTCATCATAAATTCTCCCTTTCACAATCTCATGAATGCCAGCAAGTTCACAAACCTTTTTATGTACCTATTAAATAGTGTTGCATTAGAATCTTCGTTTTTAGAGAAAACAGGAGGAAATTGACCATCGTATTTTTCTATAATATTCTCAACTTCAGGATGTAATGGAACAACAACTTTTTTATTTCCTTTCTCCTGTACTACATCAATAAATCTGTATGATACTCCATCATAATTTGTTTTTGTATAAACATCCTTAATTGTTATTCTGAATAAATCACCAACTCTTTGGCCTAAAAAACAACCTATAACAAGCCAGTCTCTTGCCGTATTCCAATCTTTTTCTAAAGTAAATACCTTTTTACTTTTTCAATTTCGTTGAAATTAAGGTATATCTTAAACTCTCCGTTAGTGGAACCGGGCGAAAATCCTCTTACTTTATTGTGTAACACTTTCCCATCATTATCATTAGAATATAGCAACACAGTTTTCATATTCTTAATAAATCTTGCAGCCGTGGTGCCTGCCAGGTTACAATCTACAATTAGATAATTTTTAAAATTTGCTAATACTTCTGCACTAACATGTAATATCAAATACTTGTGTTTTCTCTGTTTTTCAAAATCAGAAAATCTATCCCTAAGATTTTTAAGCTTATTTATATATTCTTTCTTAGTTTCATTTAATCCCTCTTTGAATACTATATGTTTATTTAGATATACTGAAAAGTAATCATCATCTTCTTCAGCACCTTCATCCGAATTTGTTTTTTCAATTAAATCATCTACTCTTCCAAAGTATTGTTGAACTACCTCATCAAGCCAAGATTTGTTAAAAATCACGCCATTTGAATAGTCTGAATTATACGTTTTAACTAAATGCAATTTAAATTCATCAAGTTGAACCGCCAGCTTTTTCAATTCGGGAGTCTTTTGAATCGGAGCAGCATTTGCAACGCTCCAACTTTTGGAATTAATTGTTAATCCTGTTTTTGTTTGGGGAGTTATAGATCGGCTAACAGAAAACCTCACATAAATTTGCGCAGTTTCCGATTGATGAAGTACTCTGAATTTTACAGTTGCCATTTGGTATTTTTATTATTAAGCAAATATACGTTCCAACTAAATTCCAACCAAATTCCAACCGAACTAAAATCTAATGCAATTTAACAAAACTCATTGAAGTATGTAAATAGCTACAAATCTGTATTTTACTGATTTTAAATCGTTTTCAATGTCTTTAAATTTCATTTTTCGGGTACGCTAGGTACCTCAGAAAAAACCTCTAATTTATTTTAGAGGTTTTTTTGTTTTTATTTTCTGTTTAAAATAAAATCCCGAAATCATGGATCAGTCCCAAAAGTTGTGGATGTAGTGTTAAGTTTCTAAATTTGGAGGATGTATATTCCTGATGAATTAGTAAAGCTGTTACTTCCTGATTTTTTAGTAGAGCATTTTGATATCCTAAAAGCAGAAGATATTAAGGAGTCCTTCATATCGAATTTGAGGAGAAAAATATTATCCCCAAGAATTTTCTCATCGCCCCTATTTGTCTAATGGTTTTCATTCTTCGATTCTGGTTGAAGATTTTCCCTTAAGAGGAAAGCAGGTTTTACTCCATATAAAAAGGAGAAGATGGCTTGATAAAACCACAGGAGAAGTACTTCAAAGAAACTGGAGTCTGATCGCAAAAGGAACTCGTATGACTGAGGATTTTGCGATGTTCTTAAAAAAATTAGTCGATACTAAAGCATTCTCCTGCAAAGCTATTGCAGAGCTTTATGGACTTAACGGGAAAAAGTTTCAGAGACAATACAAAAACAGTCTTAGCCGGTTTGAATCCTGGCAACAAAAAAACCATGCTGAATATTGGCTTATTTTTCCTGAAAATATCTCAGAGCAACTATCAATTGATGAAGTTTCCTTATCAGATGGTGAGCTTTACACTGTTCTTACTTCGAAAATAGCAAAAGGCAGAAAAGGTAGTATTGTAGCCATTGTTAAAGGTACCAGGAGTGATAGGGTTGTAGAGCATCTTTTAAAAATAAATAGAAGGCTTCGTCTGAAGGTAAAAGAAATTACTCTTGATATGGCAGGTTCAATGAAGCTTATTGCCAAACGGTGCTTTCCTGATGCTTTGCAGGTAATAGATCGTTTTCATGTTCAGAAATTAGCTATAGAAGCCCTTCAGGAACTTAGGATCAAACACCGTTGGGAAGCTATTGACAGGGAAAATAATGCTATTGGAGCTCCTTCAGAAGGAAACCAGGATATACAGAGTTTTGAGAACGGAGACAGCCGGAAACAACTTTTAGCAAGAAGTAGATATTTACTTTATAAAAGTCGTGAAAAATGGACGATCTCTCAAAAACATAGAGCTCATATTCTTTTTACAGAATATCCTGATTGAAAGAGGCTTATCAGTTAACGGATGACCTTAGAAAAATATATAATCAGAATATTCAAAAGTCTGTAGCGATGACTAAGCTGGCTCATTGGTTCAGAAAGGTGGAGGAAGCTGATTTTAAATCATTTTCTATCCTAAGAAAAACAATAATGAATCATTACAAGGAGATCTTAGCTTTTTTGATAAAAGAAGCACTAATGCTTCCGCAGAATCTTTCAATGCTAAAATTAAAAACTTCAGAATGCAACTCAGAGGAGTGAAAGACAGAACATTTTTCCTCTTTAGACTAACCAAACTTTTTGCTTAGTCCACAACTTTTGCGCTTGATCCGAAATCATTTTATGAAATAGTTCCCACTAACAGGAGCTACGATTTCTCATTTAAAGTTTAAAACTGACAATAAGAAGAATCAATAGGTCTGCACGTGTGCCCTGCACAACACCACCCTTCACCACAAGGCAGCTCATCATTACAATACTTCAAACCTCCTTTGATGGCTTTCAAATTTTCTCTTGAAATTTTCTTTACATTTTTCATAGTTGTTGATTTTATAATTTGATAAGCCTAAAATATAAAATTTTATTATACAAAAACATTTTCTTTTCATTACAATTGACATAAAATAAGCTCTTCACATTCAGCAAAGAGCCTGATAAATAATGTAAAAAGTAATGATGGATAGAAAATTATCTTATTCAAAGATAAAAGAATGGTCCAGTATGAGTTTATGAGCTACGTCATATAAGACAAAAAAATCCTCGGAAATTCCGAGGATAAAAACTAATAACCATGAAAACTCAAATTAAACATGAGTTACATAACTACATTGAAAAATCGTGCCAAGAATGATAATTTTCAGAAAAAAATTAACTTATGATTAAAGATTGTTTTTTTATCATTTAGTTATTTTATTTCAATTTTATTGTATTTTTAAAAACAGGATCATAATTATTTATAATTAATTCAAATAAAATCAAAGACTCATCATAATCTATAGAAATAAAATAATTCATTTTTAATTAAAATAAAATTCACATAGCTAAATAAAAAAATTTTTTTTACAGCTTAAAAACAATAATTATAAAAGTAAAATATAGAAATTGGCATAATTTATTCTTTATTTAATCTAATCCACAAAATTTAATATCATGGCACAAAAAACTTTTAGCAAAGAAGATTTCGTCCAAAACAATGAAAAAGAATATCAGCTGGGTTTTAAGGTAAATGAAGTAGGTAAAGGATCTAATCTTATTGTAGAAAGATTAAATGAAAAAGGGAATATGAGATCGTTCAGTCACCTTTAAGGAAACTCAATGATCAGATATTCATCATTTGGGATTCTCCATTCAATGGCAGAATATTGTTTGATGTATAGATACCAGGTACTGAAAATGTATAATATGAAAAAGCCTCCGGAAGGAGGCCTCAAAAAAACACAAATGATGAAAAAAATTTTATATCAGAAATAAAAATTATTTTATCCCTTAATCTATTTCCAAATTTAGGCCACTCATCCTTTTTATTTTATGAGTGTAATCATATTTTAAAACAAATCCTGTTTCGAGTAATTCTGATATCAAAAGATATTTGACATTCTGGAATTATTTCAGACCCGTAAATACCTTTTAAAAAACGACCTCCTTACGGAGGCCTAAAAAACACAAATGATGAAAAAAATCTATTTAGAAAAATCCAAACAGAATATTGTTATATAATAATTACTTTCCTCTTGTTACAGAATTACAGCAATTATCTCTATTTAAATCAATGTCTCTTTTTGAGATTTTGTAAAGTTAGGTAAATATTTTGTTTTCACAAACTTATTCTTCCCATGCAATCGGAACATATATTGTAATGTATCCGTCAGCATCAACATTATCATCAGAAACAGTAGCAACAACTGTTCCATAACCTACCCAGCCACCTTGTCCCTGAATCCCGGAAAAAGTATAAGTTCCTTCAGGAAGATCGTCTTCTGAATATTGAGGAAGTACAGGCTGATAACCGATACTGAAATACTGCTCTCCTGTAACCGTATTTTCTGCAACAAAGCCACCAAGGTCATAACCTGACCCGGAAAGGATTTTTGTTCCGTTTTTTGCAAGAAGACCATAACGAACCGGATAGGTTTTCGTTTTTGCATCTTTATGAGATACTTCCGTGCGGTCTTTAGATGAAACTTCTACTACATCTGTAGAAGAAAACGAAGTTGTAACAGCCAATAATCCTATAACAGCTGATACTGTAAAAATTGATTTTTTCATATGTAAAGTAATTTAGTATTTCAAAATAGGTAACTCAAATGAATTCAACAAAAATTATTGATTAACTATATTTTACAATTACTCCAAAAAATCACATCAAAAAACAGAAACGCAAACCATATGCGCTAATTATTGGAACCTCCCTTCAATAGTAGAAAATTTATCAGAAATTATCATTCATAGTTTATTATATTATCAACTTTAACATTCATTAACTAAAATTTGGCTTCATAATTGAAAATAAAACTAAAACTAAAGCCGTTTTGGCTTAAGCTTATTAAAATTTGAATTATGAAAAAGATAGTATTAGCAGGATTTTTATCCGTTTTTTTAATGACGGCCTGCAAGAAAGATGATGCGATAGCAGAAAAATCGCTTGAGGCACAAAAGCTTGAATTCCAGGCAAGACAACTTGAAATAGAAAAGCAAAAACTGGCTATCGAGAAAGAAAAACTGGTGTATGAAGCTCAGAAAAAGCAGACAGTATATCAGAAAGCAAAAAAAAGCAAAAACTGCAGCAGCAAATAATTCAAAACCACAGGTTATAAGAGAAACAAGAACGGTATACAGAGACAGAAACTCAGGTTCCGGCTCAGGAAGCAGCAACGGAGGATATGCTGACAATGGAAGTGCTTCGCAGGGAACTACTCAGAAAAAGGAATGAGTAAGGCTGCTAAAGGAACCATCATTGGAGCCGTAGGTGGTGCTGCCGCCGGAGCAATCATTGCTAAGAAAAACAGAGGACTTGGTGCCGTCATAGGAGGTGTTGTAGGAGGTGCAACAGGATATACCATTGGTAGATCTCAGGACAGAAAAGACGGACGAGTACAACCAAGATAATATTTTCGATATAAAATATAAAGATTGCTTATTTTTAAGCAATCTTTTTTATGATACTGATCCTCCTTTCTTCTGTTTTTATTATTCCTGTCATAATGGGCTGGGGAAAGATCATGGAAACGGTTTCAGGAAGTTTGTTCGGAGGAATTTCAGGAAAAATATTTTCCGGAATACTGATCATCAGTCTCCTATGGACAACGATTGCATTTTTTGCACCATTGAATATGTATATTGAAGCACCTACAGTTTTGATGGGGCTGTTCTGTTTTTTTAAATATAAACTCTATCAGGATCTGTACAGATTTTCAAAAAAGACTGTTTGCTGATAAGTATTGTTTCCTTTATTATTTTATTTGCAGGCTCTTTTCATCCTTATATATTAGATCATTTCGGGTATTATATACCCACAATCAAATGGCTTACAGAATATGGAATGGTCAAAGGAATATCTAATCTGGATCTTACATTGGGACAAATGTCTGTCTGGCATATTTTTCAGTCCGGACTTTCAAATTTTTCTGATCCTTTCTTAAGAATCAATACAGTTTTACTGATTTTCTATACTCTTTACAGTATTGAAAAGAAACACTGGATACATCTGTGTTTTTTGCCAATCCTGTTTTTATTCTCACAATCTCCGAGCCCTGATCTCCCGGTCATTATTTTCTCTTTGATTATTTTAAATGAAGCTATAGCGGGAAATAAAAATACCTCTCTCCTTTTGCATTTTCCGTCTTTGTTTTTGCCATAAAGCCCACCATGATATGGCTCCCGGTGTTTATTTTTCTGTATAGCATTTGTATTCTTAGATCAAATTTCAGGAAACTCCTATTTGGAATATCTGTTCTTATTATATTCTTCGTTAAAAATATCTGGACATTCGGGTATCCTGTTTTCCCGGTAGCCATTGCGGGTCCTGATATCTTCTGGAAACCCAATCCGGAAGTATTAAAAATTTCTTCACAATATGCCATCATGAAAACCTATGATATGCAATATACTTATAAGGAAATTCAAAGGTTTTCAACATTTGATTATATTAAAAACTGGTTTACATTACCAGGCATCAAATCCAAAATCAATATTCTTTTTATTGCCAGCCTTATTTTATTTTCAGTATTTGCCTGGATCAAAAAAAAAAACTCATCACCTTTATCTGTATTTCACTTTTGATAAAAAGCATACTTGTTCTGATGTTTTCAGCTCAGTACAGATTTTTCATAGATGTTTTTTTCGTCGTTTTCTTTGTGCTATTTTACAAGTATTTTGATAAAAAAATCAATAGCCGTGTTCTCCGGGCTTGGGTTAATCATCATTTCAATATTATCTTTTCCAGGCATTATCCAAACGTACATTCCCAGCTTCAGAGTGGGTGGCTTTATGGGCGGTTTAAAAAAGAACAGCTCTACCGTCCCTCAACATATGAGTACAGGAAGTTCAAATCATTCAATATTGGAAATCTGAAATTCAACGTATCTGAAAATTATCCCTATAATTTTGACACTCCATTACCCGCAATTTCCCCGGTTATATTTTTGATGATATGGATGCAGGAATTTTCCCCAGTTGATCGACAAAAATGATCCAGAAAAAGGATTTATCTGGCAGAAGATGACTTCAGAACACAAAAAGGAGGGAGAAAAAGTGATCCATATTATCAAAAACACTGATAAATAGAACAAATCCAGAAACTTTATTATGTGAAGAAAAAAAGGTAATTTTGTACTATGTTCAACACATTAGGTAATCTTCTTAGTCTTACAACATTTGGAGAAAGTCACGGAGTGGCTTACGGCGGTATCATCAATAATTTTCCGGCAGGTTTAACGGTAGATCTCGATAAGGTTCAATATGAACTGAACCGAAGAAAACCGGGACAGTCTGCGATTGTTACTCAAAGAAAGGAAAGCGACACAGTAAAGTTTCTTTCCGGGATTTTTGACGGAAAAACAACAGGTACCCCTATCGGTTTTATCATTGAAAATGAAAATCAGAAATCAAAGGATTATGACCATATTGCAGGAGCATATCGTCCGAGTCATGCTGATTTTACTTATGATCAGAAATTTGGTTTCAGGGATCACCGTGGCGGAGGGAAGTCTTCTGCAAGGGAAACCATGAACTGGGTTGTTGCCGGAGCTTTTGCCAAGCAACTTTTACCGGATATTGAGATCAATGCTTATGTTTCTTCCGTAGGTGATATTTTCTGTGAAAAACCTTATCAGGCTTTGGATTTTTCTAAAACTGAAACGAATGATGTACGTTGCCCTGATGCTGAAACAGCTGAAAAAATGATCTCCAGAATTAAAGAGATCAAAAAGAAGGCAATACCATTGGCGGAACCATTACCTGCGTGATCAAAAATGTTCCTGTAGGAATCGGAGAGCCGATATTTTCAAAACTTCAGGCTGAATTGGCCAAAGCAATGCTAAACATCAATGCCTGCAAGGGTTTTGAATACGGAAGCGGCTTCTGCGGTGCGAAAATGACAGGAAAAGAGCATAATGATGCTTTCAATACAGATTTTACTACAAAATCGAACCTTTCAGGAGGAATTCAGGGCGGAATTTCCAACGGAATGGATATTTACTTCCGTGTAGCATTCAAACCTGTGGCAACGATTCTGAGACCTCAGGACAGTATCGACAAAGATGGAAATCCTGTTGTAGTAGAAGGCAAAGGACGTCATGATCCTTGCGTGGTTCCAAGAGCTGTGCCTGTTGTGGAAGCCCTTGCTGCATTTGTATTGGCAGATCTTTTTCTGATCAATAAAACAAGAAACATCAATAATTTTTAATATAAATATTTTTGGTAATGAAAAATTACTACTGGATAAAGGAATTTCTTTCGAAGAATACCTTCAGATTGCAAAAGAAAGATTAGAAAATCCAGCCAACGAACAGGAGGCTGAATTTAAACAATATTATGAGCTCGGGCTTCAGAGAATGGACAGAACGGTGAAAAAATACGTTCCGGATGAAGACCAGCTGAAAGAACTGGCTGCTAAAAATTTCGACGGAAAGATCTTAATCATTTCCGAAGCATGGTGCGGTGATGCCAGTGCTACTGTTCCGGCATTGTTCCGGTTTTTTGAAGGCCATAATGAGGTGAAGGTTTTCTGAGAGACAGTGATAAAAGTCTGATCAATCAGTTTCTGACCAATGGTACAGAATCTATTCCTAAGGTTTTGATTCTGGATAATGAGTTTAACGTAAAAAATTCATGGGGACCTCGTCCTAAGTACGGATATGAGCTTTTAATGAAATATAAAGCAGATCCTGAAACTTATCCGAAAGACAGTTTCTACAATGATCTGCAGATATATTATGCCAAGAACAGAGGAAAAGATGCTGTTCAGGAAATTTTAGATCTGCTGTAAAAAAGAGATATGAAAAAAACATTATTTTTCTTGTACTGATCGTTGTTATCGGTATTATTGCTTTTGTTCCGGGAATAAGAAATTTTGTGAAGGACACGTTTTTCCCTGTCGCCACCATTGAAAAAGCAGTTCATGTAGGTGAAGAGGATTACGACGTTGAGCTTAAAGGGATCAATGCGCCAAGTACCAATCTGAAGAATTTTAAGAATAAAGCTGTTTTCCTGAACTTCTGGGAACCTGGTGCCCACCGTGCAGAAAAGAGTGGCCATCTATTCAGAAACTTTATGATTCAAGAAAAGAACATGTAGATTTTGTACTGATCGCCATGAATGATAAGGAAGAAGACGTAAGAAAATTTCTGAAGGAAAATAATTATACGGTTCCTGTTTATATTGCACAGAGCCCTATTTCTGAAAAAAAAAATTCTTCCTAAGGTTTTCCCTACTACTTTTCTTCTGGACAAAAACGGAAGAATCCTGATCAAGGAAGATGCATCAAAGGATTGGGACTCAGAGACTGTGCACCAGTTTATTGACAATATTATCAAATAGTTTTTTTAACTAAATTTTATAATTTGTTGGTACAGGATTTGTGAAATTTATAGCGTTGAAAAATTTATTTAAATCCAAGCACAAAATGAAATATTCAAAATTAAATCTTGCAAAAGAAGCGATCAGTCACAAGGGCTTTGTAAAAAAATCCCTGATATTTTCAGAATGGTCAAAATGTGGAGAAAAGGCATTTACCCAATGAAATCCATAGACATTATTCTTCCTCTGCTGGGAATTCTGTATGTCATCTCCCTATCGACCTGCTTCCTGAATTTGCTATCCCGGTACTTGGAGTAATGGACGATCTGGCAGTATTGTCACTCACTATTCCAAAACTCATTAAAGAGGTAGACAAATTTTTACTCTGGGAAGCTGAACAAAAATATAAGGGCACCCAAGTCATTGATGCTGAAATCATAAAATAACAGTTTATTATATTTTCAAACCATCCTGTAAGATCCGGGATGGTTTTTTATTGAGCAAATAGGCGATAAATTTTTAAGCCTTATTTCAATTCCTTAAATTTGCAACATCTAATAAAAAATAATGGAAAGTAAAAAGAATTCTTCTTAGAGTGCTACAAGCTAGGCATCATTAAATTCGGAAGGTTTACCCTGAAAAGCGGTATTGAAAGTCCTTTTATGTAGACCTGAGACCTTTGGCTTCAGATCCTAAAATCTTAAAAAATCTTGCAAATTATTTATTGGAAATGCTTCCTTTGGATAATTTTGATTTAATCTGTGGAGTTCCTTATGCTGCACTTCCCATGGCTACGGCAATGTCTCTGGAAAGCTACATTCCATTAATTATTAAAAGAAAAGAAGCAAAAAGCTACGGTACAAAAAAACTGATCGAAGGAATCTACCAGAAAGGACAAAACTGTCTTTTGGTAGAAGATGTGATCACTTCCGGAAAATCTCTGGTAGAAACCATTGCTGAGGTGGAACAGGAAGATCTTAAAGTCTCTGATATCGTTGTGGTACTGGACAGAGAGCAGGGCGGAAAACAGCTTTTGGAAAGCAAAGGCTACAGGGTACATACTCTTTTCAACATTTCAGAAGTATGTGTAATCCTTCAGGAAACCGGAGAATTATCTGATGAAGAAGTGAAAAGGATTCAGGACTTTCTTCAGGGGAACCATATTCAGTTTGCAGAAGAAATCAGACCTTCTTATGAGCAGAAACTTCAGAATGCCCAACATTCGGTTTCTAAAAATTACTGGAAACTGCATTGACCAAAAAGTCTAACCTGATTGCATCCGCAGATGTTACAACCACTCAGGAATTACTGGCTTTAGCTGAAAAAGTAGGTCCACATATTATTGCTTTAAAAACACATATTGATATCATTTCTGATTTTGATTACGAAAAAACAATCATTCCATTAAAAGAAATTGCTGCAAAACACCAGTTCTTACTGATGGAAGACAGAAAATTTGCAGATATTGGCAATACCCAGGAGCTTCAGTTTACCAGCGGAGTTTTCAAAATCACAGACTGGGCAGATTTTGTAACGTCTCAGGTGATCGGTGGTTTTGAATCTTTGGACTGTTTCCATAATGTAGGCGTTGTAGCCATTGTAGGAATGTCTTCCAAGGGAGCACTTACAACAGCCAGCTACCGTGAAGAAGCTTTAAAAGTAGCGCAATCTCACCCTAACGTTATCGGAGGAGTGTCACAGAATAAACTTCCTGAAGAGCTTTTATTATTCACCCCGGGAGTAAATCTTGCGGATTCAGGTGATGGTAAAGGACAGCAATACAATACGCCTGAACATGTTTTTAAGACCCTGCATACCGATTTCATCATCGTAGGAAGAGGTATCTATAAATCCGAAGATGCTGAAGCAGCTGCAGTCACTTACAAAACAGAAGGCTGGAATGCTTATATTAATTCTTTGGAAAAAAAAGCAATTCAAAGTTAAAATCCTATAAAGTATATACAAAATAAGTTATATTTGAGCTTTATCACGGATATTTGAAAAAGATCAGCATTTGCCTTATTTTGTTTTGGGGAGTTATACAGGTTTCTGCTCAGAAAGACAGCATCTACATTGAAGCTAAACTGTCTTCTGATAAAAAAACCTTGAAGTAAAACAAGAGATTGTGTATTACAATCATTCTGATAAGGACCTTCATACTGTAAAACTCCTGAATTGGGTTTCCGCTTACAACAGACGGGGAACTTCTTTAGTGTACAGAAAACTTGAAGACCGGAATAATGATTTGCATTTTGCGAAAGCCGGTCAGCTGGGAAAACTCCTTGAACTGGATATTAAAAATTCAGAAAATGAGCTAATCCCCGTGACGGCACTTTCGGATGAGAATCTTTTTCTGCCTTTAAAAGAAGCTTTAAAACCCGGCGAAAGCATCACCTTACAGCTCCAGTACCGGATGCAGCTACCCGATACAAAATTTACGGGATACGGAACCTCCGGCCAGGCTGCTGTATTAAAATATTTCTTTATTGTTCCGGATCATTTTGATCCGGACAATATTTCAAAAGAAACTATCATGATATTGAAGAATCTGTAAGTTTCAATACTTTCTGGACCGTCAATTTTGATATTCCTGTCAATAGTTTTGTTGAGGGAAATCTTCCGCAGGTTCAGATGAATTCTTTCAAAGGCTATCTGGATTCTGATCCTGAGTTTCTGATTTCTTTAAGCCAATATCCTTCTATAAAAAATAATATTGACGGATCTGATATTGAAGTAAAATTCGGTTACAACCTGAAGCCTGAAGAAAGGCAAAATCTTGAGTTTTATCTGCCTCTTCATTTAAAATTCCTCAAAGAAAAACTTGGCTCACTCCCTGAAAGTATTTTTATTTCTGATAAATTCAGGGCTAAAGAAGATTTTTCGGAAACAATGATATTACTTTCTGGAAATTCAGATTCCCATTGTTTACTGATGCAGAAAAAACCGACCTTGATTATTTCGGAATCATTGCCAAAAAAATTCTTGATGAAAGCGTTATTGCCGATAAAGAGAAAGACCATTGGTTTAAAAACGGTTTAAAATCATATCTTGAAATTCAGTATCTGAAAAAATTCTATCATGATAAAAAGCTTTTAGGAATGTTGCCAGAAACAAAGATATTCGGGATCAAACCTTTAAAATTATTTCATGCTTCCAAAGTAAAGCTTCTGGACCGCTATGGATTGGCTTATCAGTATATCATGCTGCAAAACCTTGATCAGAAGATTGATGAACATTTCCCGGTTTTAAGCAACTTTAATGATATGGCGATCAGCAGCTTTGAAACCGGAAGCCTGTTTAACTATTCTGCTGAGAAAATGGGTGAAGCCCCTTTCAACGATATTGTAAAGAGCTATGTTACAAAAAACTCAGGGAAAAGAATTAATCCTGAAGAATTTCTGACCGACCTTTCTGCTAAAAATAAATCAGCAAGCTATCTGTCTGATTTTTTCAAACAGAAAAACCGTGTTGATTTCAAATTAAAAAATATCAGGAAGGAAGATGACTCTCTACAGATAAAAATTGCTAAAAATACAAATGAATCTATTCCTGTAAAACTGGAAACGGAAACCAAAGAAGGTGAAAAAAAGTATACTGGATAGATACTGAAGAAAATCAGCGTATCACCAATGTATCACTTCCAACTTCCGACAATATTTATAAAGTCACATTAAATAGCGGCTATATCTTTCCTGAATCGAATTACAGGGATAATTTTCTGTATGCTAAAGGATTATTTTCCAATGCAAAAAGATCAAACTTAAACTAATAAAGGATATTCCGAATCCTGAATATAATGAAATTTATATCACCCCAAGGGTTCGTTTCAATAATACTTATGACAAATTCCTTCTGGGAGTTAATTTAAAAATCAGTCTTTCTTTGATCAGAAATTTCTGTATTCGGTGACTCCCACTTACAGTACCGGAACGGGAAAACTGACAGGTTCAGGAGCTGTATCCTACTCTATTATGCCTGCTGAAAGTATTATCCGGAGCCTTACTTTCGGGGTTTCGGGAGCTTATTTTCATTATGATTACGGATTAGCGTACAGAAAAGGATCTATAGCTTCTACGCTGAACTTCAGAAAGAATCCCAGAAGTACGGTAAGCAGAAGTATAGGTGCTTCCTATAATTATTTTGAAAGAGATCTGAGCCCTAAAATGATTGCCAATAACGATTATAGCAAATATAATCTCTGGAGCTTAGGATATGGATACAGTGACAGCCAGATGATCCATGAAAAAGCTTCAGCCTGAGCACCCAGGGGATGGAAGATTTTAACAAAATAACAGCAGAAGGTTTCTACAGATGGGAATTTGCTCCTAAGCAAAAGCTCAGCTTACGTTTATTTGCAGGTTATTTTTTAAGAAACAACACTAGAAATGACTTGTTCAACTATGGTATTTCAAGGGTTTCGAATTATTCTTTCTCTTATACCCTTCTGGGAGAAAGTGCCAGCAGCGGTTTACTTTCACAGCAATTCATTCTGGCTGACGGAGGTTTCAAATCATTCCTTCCGGGAACTGTGAACCAATGGATCACCTCAGTCAATGTAGATTCAAGCGTCTGGAAAATATTCCATGTCTATGCTGATGCCGGAGTTTATAAGAATAAAGATCTTCCGGCGAAATTTATATGGGATAGTGGTATCAAAGTGAGGATTATCCCGGATTTTCTGGAAGTCTATTTCCCGATACAGTCTTCTCTTGGATTTGAACCTTCCTTTAAAGATTATGCGAAACGTATCAGATATACATTGGTGCTTAATCTTGGCTCTATTATAAATGCGGCGAGAAGAGGATGGTATTAAATAAAAAAATTATTTCTATAAGATTTATATTTATAAAGTAAAAGAACAGCTCAATAATGAGCTGTTCTTTCTTATTGATGACTAATCTTTTATAATTTTCTGTGAGATCGGAACATTATTAATAGTACCTGTCACAACATAAGTTCCTTTTGGAAGTTCCACAATATCAAGGCTTGAAGCCAACTTTGTAGGCGACTTTTTACCACCTGCCTGTAAGTATCATACACTTTCACGTCCCGGACTTCCGTCCCGAAAAGAATCTTACCGTCTTTAATATAAGGATTCTGCACGAAACCGGTTTTCACAGTTCCCTCGAAAAGAAGATCAGTTAGTGTATCTGCATTGGCATCTTTTCTGACGATGGTTGTTATTTTAGGGGATGGCACGGGTTGATCACCTTTATATTGATCCGCATTCACCCCATACCCAACAAAGTCCAGAACATTTGGTGAATTCGGCCCTGTAACCTGCACAATATTTCCCGCCAAAGCAATTTTGCCGGATACTCCTGAAATCTTTAGTCCTGAAGATGTACTGAGACTTCCGTCAAAATTAGTAATGGTTGTAGCAATAAAATCCGGCGTCGGCAGATTTCCTACACCTCCTTCAATAGCAGCCTCCTGAATCAGATAGGTCTGTTCAGGCCCCAAAGTAAGGTCCGGCAAGGTATGATATTGGGTAAAAGCTCCTATAGCCGGGGCATATTGTATGCTTGCTCCTGTCAAGGAAACCAGATTGTTCCTATATTTTTGAGCATAATATAATTATATTTTGATGAAGCATCCGGATTGTCTTCCCCTCCATAAAATTCACTGATCACTATTTGAGCACTCGCAAATGCTGTAATAAATACTAAACCAACAAGAGTAAAGATTTTTTCATGTAATAATTTTGAATTGATTATAAAAAACATCAAAAACGGTACCACCAAATTAAGAAATAATCGGCATAAAAAAACAGCCATTTCAATGAAATGACTGTTTATATTTTACCTATAGAGACAATTAGTCTTTTAGAATCTTTTGAGATACTGCCTGGTTGTTTACCGTACCTGTTACGATATAATTTCCTTTTGCCAGTTCAGCAACATTTAATGTTCCGTTTTGTTTTACAGAAGCTTCTTTTATCAACTGTCCGAACATATTGAAAACTTTTACGTCCTTAACATCTGCTCCGAAAGTAATTTCGTTGTTTTTAACGAAAGTATTCTTTATTAATCTATATTTAGAGGGAGCAACTTCTCCAGTAGCCAAGGATCCTGCAGTAACCACAGAAAAATCATCAAATGCAACAAGAGTAGAATTATTATAAGCACGGACTTGTAAACGTAATTTAACAACATTTGCAGGAGCAGTTACAGTAACTGAATGCTGAGTCCAAGCAGTACTTGTTGGTAAATAACCATTATTTGGCCCTCTTAGCGGATCTGAAGCTGTATTAGAATTTTGATAGATAGCACCATTTGCAGCATCTAAATAATTAGCCCATATTCTGGCGTCAGTATTATCACCAGTTGCTTTATACCAAAAAGAGATTGTATAAGACTCCCCTGCCGTTACGGGTATTTCCTGTTCAAATCCGGTAGTGGCAGTTGCAGCAGTATATTGTACTGAATTAATTCCGCCGTGTGGCTCTGTAGTTGTTAAAGTAGGCAAATAGTAAGGTGTACCAGTTCCTGGATTAGTTGCTGTCCAACCTGTTGTTCCATTTTCAAAACCTGGATTGCTTATTAAGTTTTGTGCATTTGCAGAAGCTGCAATTGCTATAACTCCTAAAATAGTAAAGATCTTTTTCATAAAATAATTTTTTTAATATTTATTAGGATAAAACTACAAAAAAACGCCATTAAAATTTAATGACGTTATATATTTAACAATTAGTTAATTAACTATTTCTTAATTACTTTTTCAGAAACGTTTTTACCGTTTACAGTTCCTGTTACAATATAAGTTCCTTGCTGAAGATCAGAAACGTTTAAAGACTGGTTTTCAGAAACAGAAGCAGTTTTTACAACCTGACCTGCCATGTTGAAAACTTTAACATCAGATTTAGCTCCAAAAGTAATATCGTTATTTACAACGGTATTTTTAATGAATACCTTTTTGTTACCTTTAATCTCATTTGTTCCAAGCGTAGCAGAGGTTCCTACTATTTTTACATCATCAATTCTATAGTTTCCAGTATTACTTGTAACAGAAGACCATCTAAGGCTTAAATTTGCTGCATTTTCTACCTCTGCTGTAATTGAATAGCTACCCCACCATTTACCAAAGCCCAGACATTAGCATTTTTAGCATAAGTGTAAGTTACATTATTCCATGTTGTTCCATCTACACTCCATTGAAAATCAACATTCTGAGCGAAAGCATTAGTTCCTCTTGCCCCCAGATTATATTAATATTAGTATAACCAACTGTAGATAAAGAATAAGTTAAAGTGTGAGTCACTCCATTAGAACCGTTTCCAATAAACAAAGCGTTAGAACCTCCCGAAGCTCCGGCATATACATTTGAAGCAGAAGCTGTACTTCCATTCCATCCATTAGTTGTGCTTGAACTTACCCAGCCCGTTGGTAATGTATTGGTAGTACCAAAATTTTCTGACAAAAGAGTTGTTTGAGCAAAAGACGTAGCAGCAAACATAGCTACCGCTACCAATGAATAAAGTTTTTTCATGATTTAAAAATTTTTGTTATTAATAATTTCGGCCGCTAAATTACATTTAATTTTTTGAGCTCACAATATTTGAGTTAAATTTCTGTTAATAATAGTTGACCTATTGATGTTAACATTTTTTAATTATTTTTACGCATTATTTTTCAGGACTTGCGGAATTTTATTATCCTAATCGTATTACTTTTCTTAGGCATATTTTCAGGAAATGCTCAGGTATTTTCATGGAAAAACCCGAACGTTCCTGAAGACAGTGTAAAAGAGACAGTATCCTTGCTGCAAAGCTCGAACGGGACCTTTTTGCCAAAGACACCCTGGACTTTATCCGGACCAATAATAAAGTAGTCATTGATGAAGCTGTACTGGCAAAAATGATAAAAAGAGATTTTTAGGAGAACTTAATTCAAAAGGATCCATCATCCGTGGAATTACCTTTGGTAACAACCAGGGGCAGTCTGTACAGAGCTCTATGGATCTTCAGATTTCCGGAAGACTTTCCAAGGATGTGACAATCTTAGCGAGTATTTCAGACCATAACCTGCCCATTCAGGCTGACGGATATACCCAGACTTTAGAAGAGTTTGACAAAATCTATATGCAGCTTAACATTAAGGAAAAATCTATTCTCAGAGCAGGACACCTTGATCTTGTAGAAGCCAAAAATTATTTTGCCAAATACCAGCGAAGAAGTATGGGCCTTCAGTTTCAGACAGAATTTGGTAAAGACAGCAAAACTTTTGTAGACATTTCAGCAGGGGTGGCCCGAAGTGAATTTCACCGAATCCGTTTTCAGGGGTTGAAGGAAACCAGGGACCTTACCGTCTGACCGGTAAAAACGGAGAACAGTTTATCACCCTGATTTCAGGATCTGAACAGGTTTTCATTGACGGAATTCTCATGAAACGTGGTGAAAATCAGGACTATACCATCAATTACAACACGGGAGAGGTTACTTTTACCAGTTTCCGTCCTATTTTCCAGCAGAATTTCATTACCATTTCCTATAATTACGCCAATAGAAATTATTCAAGATACTTATTCACAGGGAAGTTAGAGCATCAGAGAGAAAAATTCAAAGTGGGGCTGAACTGGTTCATGGAAAATGACAACAAAAATGCACCGCTTTCTTTAAGTTTATCTAAAGAGGATGAGCAAATATTAGCAGAAGCCGGAAATGATCCTAATCTGATGTATGCCCCGTCAGGAGTGGTTACGGAATACGATGTCAACAAAATTTTATACCGTCTGAATCCGGCCGGAAATTTCTATGAGTTTTCCACTGACCCAAGTTTAACGCTTTACCAGGTTTCCTTTACCTATTTTGGAGCTAATCAAGGGGATTATAAAATTGCTCAGACTACCAACAACGGGCGTGTTTTTGAATATGCAGGGCCTAACGGAGGAGATTACAGAGCCGTAAGAAAGCTTCCTTCGCCCCAGAAATCACAGGTATATTCCCTTAACTCGGAATATTTACTGAATGAAGGTAAAATAGGGGCTGATATCTCTCTCAGCAACTACGATGTCAATTTATTTTCATCCAAGGATTCTGATCAGAATATCGGATATGCATGGAGGGTTTTTGGAAATAAGAGTTTCACCAAAAATTCATGGAAGGGAACTCCGAGCTTTGAATATCAATACATTGACAAACAATTCCATATCCTGGACCGTATCAACGATGTAGAATTCTCCAGAGACTTCAACTTAACTCAGGAATTTAATAAGAAAACCCAAAACAGGTTTATTTTCAGCTTTTTGAATAAATGGAACAATAAATCTACCTTAAACTACCGTATCAACTATCTGGATGAACAAAACTCCTATAAAGGAATCAAAAACGATCTTGATTTCGGATGGATCACCGGAAAATTCTTTACCAAAGGAAATTTATCTTACCTGAGTACCAACGCAACCCTTCAGGATACCAAATTCATTCGTGGCGGGATTTCTACAGAATTCACCGGTAAAAAGGAAGCTGGGCCATCGGAGGTAGCATGGAACATAACGAGAAGAAGTATAATGACACGCAACTGATGGATGTTACAAGTTTCAGCTGGAAAGAAATTTTTGTACAGAAGAAAATTGGTGACAGTACCCGCACAAAGCTATTGGCAAAAGTATATATGCGTGACAATGATTCCGTGCGTGACAACAGACTCCAGAATATGAACAATATTCTTGGTTTCATGGCGGAAAGCCAGATCATTAAAACGGAGAAAACTACTTTAAATGCTTTAATCCACTACAGAAAGTTCTTCTATTCAGGTGCAGAAGGTGAAGTGACGAGAAACAATGATTTCGTAGTCGGAAACATTCTTTACAATCAGCAGCTTTTCCGAAACGGGATGCGTCTTCAGGCATTTTATGAGCTTGGAAACGGACAGGAGGCCCAGAGGGAATTCCAATACATAAAAGTGACAGACGGACAGGGAATTTATAAATGGACGGATTATAACGGTGACGGCATTCAGCAGCTTGATGAGTTTGAAATTGCCGAATATTCCGATCTTGCCCAATACATAAGGGTTTACACCAATTCTGTAAGATATATTCCTTCCAATAAAAATAAACTGCAGCTCGCATTATTTGTCAATCCGGCCATTGTTTTCAATTCGGAGAATGCATTTTTAAAGCGATGGAATTTCAATATTTCGTTAAATTCCCAAAACTCTTTCTACAAAAAGACAAAGTTCTGGTGCTGAACCCGTTTGAAAAAACAGCGATCAGATCCTTAAAAACCAGAATATTCTGGCATCCGTACAATTTAATCCGACTGATAAATCAGGATGGAACGGAAACTACCGTTTGATTACCAATGACAACCTTATCAATGCGAACTTCAGTAATGAAGAACGTGAGCAGACTTCTCATTTTGTGAATGTAGGGTATTGGTTCAATAAGGAATTCAGGGTCGATTGGGAAAACTCTGTACACGATATCAGAAACTCATCCCAGCTTTTCGTCACAAGGGATTATCGTTTAAATAATTTTGAAACCAAGCCTAAAGCAACCTATAAATTCACTGATGCAATTCAGGCTGAGCTTTCTTCTGCTTTCCGCCAAAAAAAGAGAATGGACGGTGAAGAGCTGCTGAAAGCCTTTGATGTTACAGGAACCATTCAATGGGAGCGTAGAAAAACATCAATCCGTGGAAATTTCTCTTTTATCAGTAATAACTTTACCGGAAACAATTTCAGTATCGTAGGAAACCAGATGCTGGATGGCCTGAAACCTGGAAAAAACCAGGTATGGAGTGTATTTATTCAGCAGGCGATCAACTCTTTTATTCAGTTAAATTTAAATTATGAAGGAAGAAATTCAGGAGACAGAACAATCCACATTGGAAGTATGCAGGTAAAAGCAAGCTTCTAAATTTAAAGTTGATGGTCTAAAAGTAAGAAATACATTACTGCCCCCTGCACTATTTACCTGCCTTCAGACTCTATCAAACTCTCTTACCCTCCCACTCTCAATCTCACCCATCACACCAATAGATAATATCATATTTCGGGATATTTAGAATTTTGTAAATTTGCACCATGATAAAAATAGGCAATATAGAACTGCCGGAATTTCCGCTTTTGCTGGCTCCGATGGAAGACGTAAGTGATCCACCGTTCAGACGTTTGTGCAAAATGCACGGTGCAGACCTGATGTATTCGGAATTTATTTCTTCCGAAGGCTTAATTCGTGATGCGATCAAAAGCCGTAAGAAGCTGGATATTTTCGATTATGAAAGACCGGTGGGTATACAGATATTTGGAGGCGATGAGGAAGCTATGGCCATGTCTGCAAGAATTGTGGAAACCGTAAATCCTGATCTTGTGGATATCAACTTCGGATGTCCTGTAAAAAAGTAGTATGCAAAGGAGCGGGAGCGGAGTTTTGAAAGATATTGACCTTATGGTACGTCTTACAAAAGCTGTTGTAAGTTCTACCCATCTGCCTGTAACTGTGAAAACCCGTTTAGGATGGGACAGCAACAGTATTAATATTGATGAAGTAGCAGAACGTTTACAGGAAACAGGTATAAAAGCTTTAACCATACATGCAAGAACCCGTGCACAGATGTACAAAGGGGAAGCAGACTGGGAACATATTTCAAGAATCAAACAAAACCCTAATATTGAGATTCCGATCTTTGGAAACGGAGATATTGATTCTCCTGAAAAAGCTTTGGCTTACAAGCAGAAGTATGCATGCGACGGAATTATGATTGGCCGTGCAGCTATTGGTTATCCATGGATTTTTAATGAAATCAAGCATTTCTTTAAAACGGGTGAACATTTACCTGCACCTACAATTGCAGACCGTTTACTGGCAGTACGCCAACATGCGGAATGGAGCGCAGAGTGGAAAGGTGAAAGACTGGGATTGGTTGAAATGAGACAGCATTACAGCAACTATTTCAGAGGAATTCCTCACTTCAAAGAATTCCGAAAAAGGTTCCTTGAAGTATTTACACTGGAAGAAATGGACAGCCTGATCAAAGAAACCCAACAGTTTTACGAGGAGTATCAGGAACAGGTATAAAAGCAAAAACCATCAAATTGAATTTGATGGTTTTTTATGATTTCATATTGAATTAATATCCTTCTGATGAAGATTCATCTTTGATCAGAGCCAAAGCGGAAGAGGTTCCGATTCTTTTCACTCCCATGCTGATCATTTTTTCAGCATCTGCAGGAGTTCTTACTCCTCCGGCAGCTTTTACAGGAAGTTTTCCTGCATTGTCCAGCATGATTTTTATTCCTTCGAATGTTGCTCCGTTTGGTTTTCCGCCTGTAGTCTCATAAAATCCTGTTGAAGATTTCACAAAAATATGAGGCAGGTCATTCTCAGAGAAACTCTCTTCTGCCCATTCACCAATCTTTTTGGTAAGATCTGCAATCTGTGCATCTGTTAAAGCTGCGATCTCAATGATCCATTTGGCAATTTTGTGGTGCTCCAGTGCCAGTCCGGTACATTTTACAAATTCATTTTTTACCAGTTCAAGATCTCCCTGAAGATAGGCTTTGTAATTGATCACAAAATCCAGTTCATCAGCACCGTCTTCAATTGCTTTTGAAGCTTCTGCAAGCTTTTCTTCAACAGAATACGTTCCTTCATGAAAACCTATTACAGTTCCTACTGCAACATTTGAATTTCTTTCCTGAATATATTTCTTGATCTCTCCTACATAATCCGGGCGGATCATTACGGCAAAAATACCATTATCGATCGCTTCCTGAGCAAGTTCTTTATCTTTCTGAAGTGTTTCTTCGTTGGAAATACCTGATTGTTCTGGTGTTTTCAGGTAAGTGGAATCCAAATATTGGGCTATGTTCATATCGTTATACTTTCAATTGTCTGTAAATACCTTGTTCTAAAGAGATAAAGGTTTCTGTTCTGGTTACCCCTTTCAGTTTCTGAAGTTTGCTAAGGATCTGCATCAGATGGTCATTATCTTTACAAAGAACTTTCAGGAATATGGTATAATTTCCTGTTGTATAGTGGGCTTCCACCACTTCATTGATGTCATGCAAAGACTTTACCACATCCGGATAATGACTTGGCTGATCAAGAAACACACCGATGTAAGAGATTACCTTATATCCAATTTTTTTAGGATTAAGGAATGAAATGGAGTTTTCAATAACGCCTGCATGTTCGAGTTTTTAATTCTTTGGTGTACTGCAGTTGTAGAAATCCCTACATTTTTTTTGAAATGTGGGCTAAAGAAGTTTTAGCATTGTCCATCAGCATGTAAATGATTTCTTTGTCGATGGAATCTAAATGATAGCTTGTGTTGCTCGAATTTTTCATTTTCTACTTTTTATTATTTATGTTTTTTACTGTAAGCTTTTAAATGTTACAAAAACCGGAAAGTGATCACTATATCCTCCCAGATACCGTGTACCGGCATATGTTCGGAAAGGTCGTCCTTCAAAATGTCTGGTTCTGCTGCTGATTTTTTCAGAATTAAATATATGCGCATCCTGAAAAGCCAGCGTCTTATTATCAAGAAGTGATCTTGACATAATGATCTGATCATACAGCAATCCAGATTTATAATGAAAAGTAGAATAATTTCTTGTAGAAAACAACTGTTGAAAAGGGTTTATCAAAACCTTCTCATGATCGTTGCCATAGAGAATTTGTACTAAATTTTCATCATCCGGGTTTTCGTTAAAGTCACCACACAATATAACATGCTCCTTATCTTCATCTACAATTTTCATGATCCGTTGCCGGATTTCATTAAGTATAAAGGCTCTTTTAGGTTTATTGATGTCTTTTTCGCGCTTAGAGGGAAGATGGGCGATGAAGACATTAATAATTTCGTCTTTATATTTAATTTTTGAAAAAGTACGTCTCGGGTTGTGTCGTAATTTCCAGTGTTTTTATTTCCTATTTCAAAAAAGAAAGTAATGGTTTCAGAATCTATCACCTCTACTTTATTTTTATCATACAACATGGCTACGTCTACCTTTCGTTCATCCATAGAATTGTAGTGTACAATTCCATATTCTGAATTAAAGGGTTCCATTTCCACCAGATCTTCAAGAACTTTCCTTCCGGAAACCTCAGACAGACCAATGATAAATGGTAAGGCGCCATTTTCCTCCTTCATTAATTGATATACGTGTGAGATCTTAAAAATTTTATTTTTATATCTCTTTTCATCCCAATTCCTTAAACCTGAGCGGGTAGGATCTAATTTGTGGACAGGTTTCGGATCGGGTAGAAATAAATTTTCAACATTATAAAAAGAGAACAGTTCCGTCGACATTAATTTCTATACTTTTAATTTATTATGTTCTTTTTCTTTAATGCAAATTTATTATTTTTTTCAAATTTTATTGATTCTTAGCACTATGCGTTAAAATCAATTTCCAATAAAAAATATTTCAAATATAACAAAAAATCTTAACAATATCAGTTATAGTGAATTAATTTTTCAATTATTCCAACAATTTAATATATAATTCAAAATACAATACTATACAAAAAGTGAAATAATCAAAATAAAATTACAATTTAAAATTGAAAATATTAATATTTTTCTATTCAACTACATTTATAACAAATATTATTCCATTTATAATTATAACAAATGTAATTTATTAAAAAAAATAGCTCAAATAGGGATATGTACCTTTTACAATAAATCGGACGTTTTTCTTTGGTAATTCTTACTGCTTCCTCATGGCGCCATTCTTCAATTTTACCAAAATTTCCGCTCAATAAGATTTTAGGCACCTCAAGTCCTTTATAACTTTCGGGTCTTGTATAGATGGGCGGTGAAAGAAGATCATCCTGGAAGCTGTCCGTTAAGGCACTCTGCTCATCATTCAAAACGCCTGGAAGCAATCTGATGATGGAATCGGCCAGCACACAGGCAGCAAGCTCCCCGCCTGTAAGAACATAATCACCGATAGAAATTTCTTTTGTGATATGAAGATCTCTCACTCTCTGGTCAATCCCTTTATAATGCCCGCAAAGGAAGATCAGATTATCTTTTATGGAAAGAGAATTGGCTATTTTCTGATTCAACGTGACCCCATCCGGAGTCAGATAAATCACCTCATCATAATTTCTCTGGGACTTCAGTTCTGAAATACATTTATCCAATGGTTCTACCATCATGACCATTCCTGCTCCGCCTCCGTAGGGTTCATCATCAATCTGTCTGTGTTTATTGACAGCCCAGTCTCTTAAATGATGAAAATGTACTTCTGCCAGTCCCTTATCCATCGCTCTCTTCAAAATAGAGGTTTTAAACGGACTTTCCATCAGTTCAGGAAGTACGCTTATGATATCAATTCTCATTGTAATGTTCCGTTTTTCTTAGTAGGTATTATAATTAATCTTAAAGAAGAATCTTTGTTGATATAGCTCCACATCCAGTTGAAGAATATGGCCAGCTTATTTCGAACGCTCAAAATTAGCATTAAATGCAGAAACATCCAGAAATACCAGGCCAGAAATCCCTGGAACTTGATAAATGGCAGGTCAACAACCGCTCTGTGCTTTCCTATGGTAGCTAACGAGCCTTTGTCATCATACTCATATTCTTTCCATTCATTCTGATTTTTCTTTAAAAGATTTCTACCTAAGTTTTTTGCCTGATTAATGGCTACGTTGGCAACCTGAGGGTGACCCTGAGGATATTTAGGGGTTTCCATGTAGGCAATATCTCCAATGGCATATATATTATCGTAGCCTTTTATTTTATTGTATCTGTCTACAATATATCTGTTCCGTATTAATTTTTCTTCGGGAAAACCGTCTATTACATTTCCTGTAACGCCTGCTGCCCAGATGACATTATTGGATGGAATTTCCTTTCCGCTTCTCAGGTGCACCTTATCTCCGTCATAGTCTGTCACCACTTCTCCGCTCATAAAAGTCACCCCAAGATCTTTCAGATATTTTTCAGATTTATCCTGAGCTTCCTGGCTCATTACGGCAAGAGGTTTTTCAGTAGAACTTACCAGGATAATCTTCAGCTGGTCAAAATTCATATACGGGTAATCTCTTGGGAGGATATCTTTTTCATTTCTGCAAAAGCGCCTGCGAGTTCTACTCCGGTAGGTCCGCTTCCTACGATTACGATATTCCAGTTTCCGTCATCGCTCCGGCTTTTTTCTATGATCAGTTTTTCAAAGGTCATCAGAACATGATTTCTGATGCTGATCGCTTCCTGGGTATTTTTCATCCCAAAGGCTTTGCCTTCCAATTCTTTGTTACCGAAAAAATTAGTTTTACAGCCTGTTGCAATGATGAGCTTGTCATAGGTAAATTCGGCTTCATCGGTAATCACCTTATTGTTGGCCGGATCAATTTCTCTGACGTCTGTCATCCTGAATTGTGTGTTTCTGGACTGCTGAAAAATCTTTCTGAAAGGGAAAGAAATGTTGGAAGGTTCTATCCTTCCTGAGGCAACCTGATAAAAAAGCGGCTGAAACATATGATGATTCATCCGGTCCAGAACAATTACTTTTTGTTCTTGTTATTTAATGTTTTTGCAAGCTGCAGCCCCGCAAATCCTCCTCCAATAATGATGATTTTTTTCGCGTGTTTCCATAATACACAAATTTACTGATTTTATTTAGCATTTAGCAGTGAAAAAGTTAGTTTTGCAAAACTTTATGACACCAAAAAGTACACCAAAAAAACTGCCAAACAGATCCATAAGAACAGACGGAAGAAGTATTTTTTCCGGAGATGGGTGATATTGGGGATCCTGATAATTGCTTTAATAGGTACCGGATTTTATTTAAAACAATCTGTCAGCTATTATTACGCCTTGTACTTTAATAAATTTAAGCATAAAAAGCTTCACAATAGTGAAAAGGAAGCCGCAAGGATCCAGAGGATCATAAGCAGCAACCTGGATAAGACCTATGGATTCGACATTTCCCATTATCAGAACCGGGAAGATATCAAATGGGACAGCCTGAGTATCGGAAACAAAACCATACCGCTGGAATTTGTGGTAATGCGTGCTACCATGGGCAACAGAAGTGCAGATAAACATTTCAATGATTTCTGGGCAGAAGCTAAAAAGCACGACATGATCCGTGGAGCTTATCATTTTTACAGAGCCGATGAAGATCCTGTAATCCAGGCCAATAATTTTTTAGAGAATGTAAAACTGGAAAGCGGAGATCTCCCTCCTATTTTAGATATTGAAAAAATCCCTAAACGCAAGACCAATAAGAAGTTGGTAGAGGACCTGAAAACATGGTGCAAAATTGTGGAGGAATCATACGGTAAAAAACCTATTATCTATACCTATTACCATTACTATAAAGATTTCCTGAAAGGTGAATTTGAAGGATATCCGCTTTGGCTGGCCAATTATAATGATGTTCCTACCCCATCTCCTGATGATCAGTGGGATTTCTGGCAATTCACAGAAAACGGAATTGTACATGGCATCAATACGAAAGTAGATCTTGACATCTATAATGGAAATTCATGGTCTTTGAAAAGACTGACACTGGATTAGGAGGAAGCCAGATTAATTTCCAGCCTCCATCTTCCTGCTTCCAATGTTTAGCTCTTTTCCAGAAACTTCAGAATATCTGCGTTTAATTCATCCGGCCTTTCATAAGGAACCATGTGAGTGGTATCTTTATAAATGATCTTTTCAGCATCAGGAATTTGTCTGGTAATCATCTCTGTATGATCCGGTTTGATAACATCTTTGTCTCCTGCAATGACCAATACGGGACTTTTTATTTTATTTAAATCTTTTTTACTAATGTTCGGTTCTGTCAGCATGATCTTTAAAAGCCTGCGTTCATTGACGCCATCTGCTGCACCCATCTGATTCAGCTGTGTCATCTGAGTGGTAAACCGTTCCATAAGCTTGTCTTCCACGCCTTCAGGAAATGCATTCGCTCCAATGATAATGAGCTTATTAAGTTTTTCAGGGTATTTCAGGGCAAACTCAAGTCCGGTATTACCTCCGTCACTCCATCCTGCAATATTGATTTTATCAAGCTTTAAATGATCTGCCAATGCTTTCACATCATCTGCAAACAATTTATAGGTAAAATCTCTTTTGGAAGTATCTTTACTTTTCCCCTGACCTCTTGTATCTACCACAATTACTTTATACTGCTTTGATAAAACCGGGATCTGCTGATAATAATCCCTGATGCTTCCGGAGTTGCCATGCAACAATACCAATGGCTTACCTTCACCATAAACTTCATAATAAAGATCTGTATCTTTCAGAGCAAGATAATGTCCTGCCGTTTCATTTTTACCGTATACCGATTGGCTGGCTTCTACTATATTTTTGCTGTTATCCCGCAGCCATTCCTGACTGTCATCTGCATAGTCACCCTCATCTTCCTTTGTATCTTTCCCGTTTTTATCCATCTTTACATCGATATTAATGGCAGGAGCTGCAATAGACATTTTTGCCAGTCTCCATAAAACTCTCTTAAATATCCTGTTCTGAAAAGGGCTGCACTTATTTTAATCTTTCCTTCAAAAGCTTTTAGGAACTGTATTCCGACAAAAAACCTCCCCTGTACCCAAATATTACGATCATTAACATCAAGGGTATAGGTTCCGTCTTTGATCATATCTTCAGTAAGTTCTACGGTGATTTCCTCATCCAGAATATTTTTATCCGGAAAACCGTTTTCTCACTATAGATGCTATATCTCATCAGAACCGGCTCCTTAGAGATAAAACTGGCAATATTCAGATTGATATTTTTGATCTTGGATCTTTTTTTTTTTGCATTAAATTCCAAAGCGGTTTCTCCCAAAAAGCTTTTTCTATCAAATTCCGGATTGACGAAGTACATAACACTTTTTGTTTTCGTGTTTACTCCCAGTTTTTATCCACAAGTTTTTTAGGTTTGATGGCAATTTCCTTAATATTTTTAGTCCGTTCCTTTAAAAATATTTTCTGCTGATCATGCTTTTTAAAATTCTCCACCGTTTCTTCATACAAGTCGTATCCCGGAACTTCGATCTTTATTTTTGTCCGGGATCCAGATTGGTAAGATCGATTGAGAAGTTGCCTTTTCCATCAGAAATCGTTCCGGTAGTTTTCCTGGCCACTCAATTTTCACATAAGGAACAGGCTGGTTTTCGTTTGCAGAGATAATAGTTCCGGAAATTACCTGAGCATTCAGGACTGACGTTATAAAAAGAAAGGATAAGGCGTTATGTTTTTTCATGTTAAAAGTTTGATGCAAACTTATTTATTTAAAGCCACTAGCATTCATAAAGCCTTATTAAAATTATTCTTCTTTTAGTTAAATTATTGTAAAAAAATCAGCTTAAAGGGCTGAAAACTCTAACAATAAACAGATCCCTGATTTTTACAGAATATTCATAATCTCTTTCCAGGAATTTACTCTTTTATAAGTGTCATTTTCTACCAGCTCATTATGTGGCTGTGTAAAGATCAGCCTTTCCCCGGAAAAATGATCCAGATTCTTAGGATAATCATCAATCATTACATCACCGGATACCACTCTTTTGCTTCCGCAAAGAACGATCTGCTCCCAACCGATGAAAGGAAAATGCTCTGCCAGCCAGTCATATTTTTCCCTTAAACTGTTCGGAAACTCCATTCCTGCGGATACAATATACACTTCATATTTGTTGTTCAGATATTCCATTGCTTCACGACTGCCTTCCATTACAGGTAAAGTCCTGAAAAACCCTACTTCGTTGACGTGGCTTTTGCCATTGGGGAAAGCTTCTGCTTCCGGCTTTCCGGTTGTTTCTCTGATTTCGATTTCTCTTCCTGTGTCTCTTTTTCAAACTGTACCAGCTGATGGTATACATCTGCCATCACCCCGTCCATATCGACAATTACTTTTTCATTACCTAAAATCGGATTTTATATTATTTATTAAGGTTTCACATGATTATCAGATGTTTCTCTGATAATCCTATCAAATGTACAGAATAGTTCTGGCCGGCAATGGATACAGTTTATTAAAAAAACGTGAATAATCATTTTATAAAAAGGTGTTCAGGAAAATTTTATGGTTACATTTTCGTATTTTTGCGGTTCAATTCAAATTCAAAATCAAAGCATTAATTTCCAATGAATTACGTTTCTGCAGAAAATCTTACCAAATCTTACGGCATCAAAGTTTTGTTTGAAAACATTTCTTTTCACATTAATGAAGGAGACAAAATTGCCATTGTTGCCAAAAACGGAAGCGGAAAATCTACCCTTCTGAAAATATTAATGGGTAAAGAAATTGCAGACAGCGGTACTGTGATCATCAATAAAGACATTCAGGTAGTTCTGTTTGACCAGGAGATCGATTATGACCCCAACCTCAGCATTGAGGAATTTATGATGACTTTAGATTCGGAACCTATTATGGCTCTGAAGAACTATCACAAGTCCCTTCACTCTACCGATCAGGATTTTATTGAAAAGGCATTGGCAGATATGGAAGTTCACAAAGCCTGGGATCTGGAAAATGAAATGAAGCAGATTTTGTCTCAGCTTAAGATCACTGATCTGGATGCCAAGATGGGAACTCTTTCCGGGGACAGATCAAACGTGTGGCATTGGCAAAATTATTAACGGAAACCAGAGCTGAACACAGACATACGCTTCTGATCATGGATGAACCTACCAACCATCTTGATGTGGATATGGTAGAATGGCTTGAAAATTATCTGAATAAAGCAAAAATCACTTTGCTGCTGGTAACCCACGACCGGTATTTTCTGGACAGTGTCTGCGATATCATCTGGGAGATGGAAGACAGAAATCTTTATGTTCATAACGGTTCATATGCAACCTATCTTGAAAATAAGATGATTCGTGAGGAAAATCTCAATGCAACGATTGATAAGGCCAACAACCTTTACAGAAAGGAGCTTGAGTGGATGCGAAGACAACCGAAAGCAAGAACAACCAAATCCAAAAGCAGGATTGATGCCTTCTATGAAACGGAAAAAGCTGCCAAAACCGATACCCGGAAAGAAGGCCTGGAGCTGGATTTTGAAATGAAACGTCTGGGAAATAAAATTCTTGAACTGAAACATATTGATAAAAGTTTCGGAGATAAGGTTCTTTTGAAAGATTTCAGCTATCAGTTTCAGCGTGGTGAGAAGGTAGGCATCATCGGAAAAAACGGAGCGGAAAATCTACTTTATTAAACATCATTCAAGGGTTTGAAAAAGCAGACAAAGGGGAAATAGAAACCGGAGAAACTATTTCTTTCGGGTATTTTGCCCAAAAAGGACTTACTTATAAGGAAGACGAACGTGTGATTGATTTCATTAAAGAAATTGCAGAGCATTATCCTCTGGCTAACGGAAGAAGTCTTTCTGCATCACAGTTCCTGAGGTTATTTTTATTTGATGACCAGACGCAATATTCTCCTATTTCCAAACTTTCCGGCGGTGAAAAAGAAGGCTTCACCTGATGTATATTTTATATCAGAACCCTAATTTCCTGATTTTTGATGAGCCTACGAATGATCTGGATCTTCCTACACTGACGGTTCTTGAAAACTTCCTTCAACAATTCCAGGGATCTCTGATCATTGTTTCTCACGACAGATATTTTATGGACAGGATCGTAGACCATGTTCTTGCCTTTGAAGGAAACGGAAAAATAAAAGATTTTGTAGGAAACTTTTCAGAATACCGTGAAGCCAAAAGCCGTGAAGAATCTTTAGAAAAAAACACAACGGCAAAACCTGAACCGGTAAAAGAAGCTGCTGTAGTTACTGCCAACACTTCATCTTCGAATTCTAAAAGGAAACTTACCTTTAAGGAACAGAGAGAGCTGGAGACGATTGAAAAAGAAATGCCTGAACTGGAAGAACAGCGTGCAAAAATCTTAGATCAGCTTAACAACGAAACAGATTACGAAAAAATAGCCAGGCTATCTTCTGAACTGGAAACGGTTTCTGAAAAACTCGAAAACCAGGAGATGAGATGGCTGGAGCTACAGGAATTATTATAAAAAGCATAAGCTGTGAATGAGTTCAAGATTAAGGTTAATCTCTTTCTTTCTCCAACTCATTCATAGCTCATTTATCATCATCTACAGCACCACCACCCTTTCTTCTTTTGAACTCTCCAGAGAGGCATCGATGATTTTCATATTCAGGATTACTTCTTTTCCGGGAGAAGGTAAAGCATATCCGAAAACGATGTGTTCGTAAATCTGCTGGTAATAATCCATATAGTTTCCGGCTTCGCTGGAGGTCACCATTCTTTCAGTTTCTGAATTTTCATTTAAAAAGTTTAAAATTCCATCAGGTGTTTTCAATGGCTGCGTCCATTCCTTACCGTACACAGGAATTGCTCCGCTTACCAGTTCATTTTCCTGATTATCGGTTCTCTCATGAAGGAATGTTCCCCTGTCACCATGAATTTTATAGGCGTAATGATCTTCTTTAGTAAATACCGATGATTTAAGCCGTACTCTAAGATCATTTTTATAGAACAGCAGAATCTCAAAATAATCATTGGCAAACTCAGAACCTTTCATAGAGAATACATCAGCAAAAAGTTTTTCAGGATATCCGAAATACTGTACTGCCTGATCTACGAGATGCGCTCCCAGATCATGAAGTGAGCCTGAACCTACCTGATCCGGACTTTCTTTATGTTGTTTCCCGCTTGGTGTAGTCCGGAACCTGTCGAAACGAATTTCAGCTTCTTTAATATTCCCGAGTTTATCCGAAGTCAGAATTTCTTTTACTTTCAAAAATCACGATCAAACCTTCTGTTCTGATATACACTTAAGAACAATCCTTTATCTTCAGCCAGTTTTACCAGCTCTTCAGCTTCTGAAACATTAACTGTAAAAGGTTTTTCAACAATAATATTTTTTCCCGCCTCCAGGGCTTTTTTGGCATATTCAAAATGGGTCTGCACAGGAGTGTTGATCACCACCAATTCAATATCTGCCTTCTCCAGCATTTCCTCTACGGAACGATAGATTGTTGCATCAGGATATTTTTCCTTTGATTCTTCTTTATTTCTCTCTACTATGCCGGAAAGAAAAAATCCCGGATGTTCCTTTAGAAAAGGAGCATGAAACACTTTCCCACTCATTCCAAAGGCGCAAAGCCCCGCTTTTACCAATTGCATATTCTATTATTTTTTGCAAATATATTCATAAAAAAATCCTGATCACACATATATTGAAGGTATAGAAACAATCCATTTTTCACCTGTAGAACATATGACAAAAATCATAAAATTATTTTTAACTATTCTAAACAAATACTTACATTTGCGCCTTATTTAAAACTGTTCTACATAAAAATAAAATGAAAAGACAACTACTTTCTTTGGGACTCCTATTTACCGCTATTACAGTGAGTTCACAGCTTAAAAATGCTGAAGCGGATACCATCAGAACTCAAACTATTGAAGACATTAATCTTCATAAAACCGGGAATCCTAACCAGGCAAGGCCACTTTCTACAAAGTCTAATCTGACGATAATGGAAACCCCTCAGCCGATTGCCATTATTACTCATGAAATCATCGAGCAGCAGCAGGCAAAACAATTGAGTGATGTTCTTCAGAATGTAAACGGGATGTATATTACTTCTTCCAGAGGTAATTCTCAGGACAGTTTTGGCGGGCGTGGTTTTATCTTAGGAAATGACAATATTTTCAAGAATGGAGCAAGAATAAACAGTGGAGTTTTCCCCGAAGTAAGTGGGTTGGAAAGAGTAGAAGTTTTAAAAGGAGCTAATGCAATGCTTTACGGAAATACAGCTGCCGGAGGTATTGTTAATATGATCACAAAGAAGCCTAAATTCAATTTTGGAGGTAGCATAGGTTTAAACGGCGGGAGCTGGAATTCTTATAAGCCAACGATTGATGTTTACGGGCCGTTATCTAAAAATATTGCTTTCAGAGTAAACGGGACTTACGAATATGCTGAAAGTTTCAGAGATGTGGTACAGTCTGAAAAATATTACTTCAATCCTTCATTCTTATTTAATTTAAGTGAAAAATCTCAATTAATTGTTGAGGCTGATTATCTTAAAAATAATTTCACCCCGGATTTTGGGCTTGGGTCTATTACTGAAAAAGATCAAAGTTATAGATTGAATGATGCTGTTTCCAGAAACGTTTTCTTCGGAACCGACTGGCAATATCAAAATGTACAGCAGGCTTCTACGAATGTAACTTTTAATCATCAATTTAACGAAAGATGGTCTCTGAATGCTACTGCTTCGTACCAAAACTATACGAAAGATTATTTTTCTTCTGAAAGAGTACAATGGGGCTACAGCTCTCCTACTGCTACCAGACTTTCATGGAACAGGCCTTTTGGGAAAACATACAATGAACAAAACTATACTTCTGCACAAGTAAATTTAAATGGTGAATTCAATACAGGAAAAATCAACCATAAAGTTTTGATTGGTTCTGATGCAGATTACAGCCAGGCAGATGCTTATACATATACTTTAGCTGCAACGTCTAATCTTTTATATTTAGATGATCCTTCAACATGGGGAAGTGTTGGCATGCCAAACTCTACTCTTAATACAAGAAACAGAATTAACACAAGAAGAATCGGAATATATGCACAAGATTTTATCAGCTTAACAAAACAACTTAAAGTAATTGCAGGTTTAAGATGGTCTTATGTAGAAAACATGCCTACATTAACTACCCGTTTTGCAGCAAATGAAAAATTCGAAATATCAAATTCCTCAACATCGGACAATGCATTTTCTCCAAAAGTAGGATTGGTTTATGCTCCCAATGAAAACCTTTCGGTATTTGCAACATATACCAACTCATTTGCATCCAATGCAGGATATACTTCAGATCAATTTAATACTGTAAACACCAATCAAAGTATTCCGCAAATTCAAAATCAGCTATCTACATTATCAAGACAAAGCATTAAACCATCTACAGTTGATCAATACGAAATCGGAGTTAAAAAGAATTTCTGGAACAATGCTCTAGCGGTAAACTTAACGGCTTACCAGATCATGTACAATAATTATTATCAGACCTATTGGTTCATTCCTACAGCTACACCCAACGCTGCCCCTGTAAATTCAACAGATACCAATCTTAAAGAATTCGCAGGAAATATGAGAAGCCGTGGTGTGGAATTAGATATTACAGGAAATCCTACAGAAAACATATCGATTATCGGAGGTTTCTCTTATAACAATTCTGTTTATATCGACACTCCTGAAAAAGGATATGTTGAAAATCAAAGATTGGTAAGAACACCGGCTACAACAGCAAATGCATCGGTTTTCTATAAATTTACAAACTATGTAAAAGGTTTAAAAATAGGAGCCGGAGTTTATTACATCGGAGACAGAATTGCCGGATGGAATGATACAAAGTCTACCAATACAAGCAGAAATAATGTGACCAGAATGTTTGATCTAAAAGATTATACAACCATTTCTGTATCTGTTGGCTACGAATGGAAAAAATTCTCTGTTCAAGGAAGAGTGGGTAACCTGTTTGATGTTGTAAACTATAACGTTCACGAAAATTATTCAGTGAATCCGATTACACCGAGAAATTATTATTTTACGCTGACTTATAAGCTGTAAAAAGTAAAATATAATCACATCTTTATTAAAAGTGGAAATTGCATTTTTGCAGCTTCCACTTTTGAAATTTAAAACAAAACAAAAAAACGATATGGATAAGATCAAGGACACAAGAAGTTTCATGAGAGTAACACACCGCTACCTGGGGTATTTTCTTGCCGGGATTATGGCAGTGTATGCGGTAAGTGGAATTATTTTGGTCTACAGAGACACAGATTTTCTGAAGAGTGAGAAAAAGTATGAGAAAACTTTATCTGCAAACCTTTCAGAAAAAGAGCTGAAAAAGGAATTGAAGATGAAAGGCCTTGAAGTAGAGAAAACGGAAGGTACCGTTCTTCATTTTAAAAGAGGCACCTATGATGCAGCGACGGGAGTAGCCAAATATTCAAAAATGGAACTGCCTTTTGTACTGGATAAGATGGTTTCTCTTCACAAATCACAATCTAAAGATGCCATTGCTCCCTTAAGTGTATTTTTTGGGGTTGCTTTATTTTTCTTTGTTGTTTCAAGTTTCTGGATGTTTAATCCTAAAACCAAAGCTTTTAAACGTGGAATCAAGTTTACGATTGCCGGATTGATCATCTCGGTGATTCTTTTGCTTATTTAACAGGCTAAAAATGTGAAAAAAGCAATGTAATCTTTGTCAGTTGAGTATATTTTTATTCAAATTCCTCATTTTAATGAAGTAATAGAATAGAAAGAATATCACTTTCAAACTTTTAATCGTCTTTTTTCCTTATTTATCATTATGGAATCCTTAGAAATAATGTTAAAAAGTTAAATTGTATAGTACTCATATTCTTAACATTAATTTAGAAAAATTGTCTAAAATTAAGAGTCTGGCACATTTATTGTTTTTTCTATAATTCGTGAATAATAAACATTTAATTATTAAAATAATAAATTATGAAAAAACTTATTTTAACAGGGATATTAGCTGTAGCAGGTTTAACAGCAACTGCAAATGCTCAGATTCAAAAAGGTAATTGGATGGTAGGGGGTAACCTTGCAGGTGCCAACTTCGGATTAAACAAAGGAGGTGGCTATGATTTTAATATTCAGCCGAAAGGAGCTTATTTTATTGAAGATAATGTTGCATTGGGAGGTTATGTAGATTTAGGTTTCAAAGGAGCTAAGGATGCGCCAACTACTTTTACGTATAACGTAGGTGCTTTAGGACGTTACTATCTTAACCCGGGAGAGCAGGGAGTAAACAACTTACTACACCACGGAAGATGGTTCTTCGAAGGTAATGTAGGTATCGGAGGAACATCAATCTCTAAAGGAGGTTCTTCTTCTAACGGGCTTAACTTCGGGTTTGGTCCTGGTTATTCTTACTTCATTACACCAAACATTGGTTTAGAAGGTTTAGTAAAATATGATGCAAACGCTGGGTTCGGAAGCGGTGGATATACTAACAAAATTACTTTTGGTTTAGGATTCCAGATTTATCTTCCAACGTCTAAGGCAAAACAAATCATCAACGACGTTAAGTAATCACTGAACTACTTATAAAAAATGAAAGGGCCCCGGAAATAAATTTCCCGGGGCCCTTTTCGTACAAATTAAAACTAAACTATAAAAAATCAAATAAATCATGTGTTCGGTTGAGGCGTATATCTTAAATACGGCTTTATTTCTTTTACTCCTTTCGGGAATATTTTTCTGGCATCTTCCGTAGAAATGGATGGCGGTACAATGACATCTTCACCATCTTTCCAATTGACCGGTGTGGCAACCTGATGCTGATCCACCAGTTGTAAGGAATCCAGAACCCGTAAGATTTCGTCAAAATTCCTTCCTGTAGAGGCAGGGTAAGTGATGATCAGTCTTACCTTTTTGCCGGATCAATGATCAGCAAAGAACGAACTGTAGCTGTAGCCGAAGCATTGGGATGGATAAAGTCATACAATTCTGAAACTTTTCTATCTTTGTCAGCAATAATAGGAAAACGAACCTCCGTCTTCTGGGTCTCATTAATGTCTTTCACCCAGTTTTGATGATCTTCTACCCCATCTACACTAAGGCAATCACTTTGGTATCCCTGGCATCAAACTCAGACTGCAGTTTTGCCGTATATCCCAGTTCCGTAGTGCATACCGGTGTATAATCTGCCGGGTGGGAAAACAGAATTCCCAGGAATCTCCCAGGTAATTATAGAAATTAATATCTCCTGCTGATGACTCTGCCTGAAAGTTGGGTGCTGTATCTCCTAGTTTGATTGACATAATGTTCTTTCTTTATAGTCTACAAATTTAGTAGACTTTTTGGAACTGGCAAATTTTTTGATGAAAATTTATATCTTTAATTAAAAATTTTATTCATGGAGAAGACCGGACTCAGGTATGTAGATCTTGTTTATAAAGTATTGGAAAACTGGTATGTGACATTTGCAGAACTTACCCCAAAACTTATTGTCGGAATTTTAGTATTTACATTTTCCTGATCACCAGTAAATACTTAAGTCAGGCAGCCGTAAAACTCTTCCATAAATTTTTCCCGAAAAGCCAGAAAGAAAGCTCTTTAGTTACTTTAATCGGGGTATTCCGTTTTCTGATTATGCTGATGGGGACCTTTATTTCCCTGGAAATTATGGGCTTCAGCGGTTTTCTGTGGAAATTCATCGGAAGTCTGGGAGTTGCAGGGGTAATTGCAGGGGTAGCTTTAAAGGATCTGGTATCCAGTATATTTTCAGGAATGCTTATCGGAATTGATAAAGCCTTCAAAGTAGGCGATTATATCACGATTGGAGCACATTCAGGAACAGTTCAGGAAATTGGTTTTCTGACAACAAAAATCCTTACGGATGATGGTAAAAAGCATATATTCCCAATCAGGTTGTCTTCAATGCTCCATTCTATAATATTACGGCTTCACCGCAACGAAGAATTATTTTAAATTTTGAAATCCCTGCTGATGAAGATATCAGCAAAGCGCAAAAAGGAATTCTGGAAGTAGTTAAAAACCTTGACAATGTGGATAAGCTGGATACTGCCGAAGTAATTTTTACCGATCTGAAACAGGGTCTTTTAATCTTCAGGTAAAATTCTGGATAAAAATCGGAGCCAATCTGGCACAAACCAAAAGTAAGGCATATCTGGATATTAAAGAACGTTTCGATATGGATAATATCCAGCTGGTAACGCCAACGAGTATCAGCATTACAAGCGGAGATAATATTTTACCTGAAGGCCATCAGGATAAGTAACAAAATAGATATAAAATAAAGACCAACTTAAACTCGAATGGTCTTTTATGTTTGTTGCTAAGCAAACCTAACAGGTTTTTGAAACCTGTTAGGTTTACAATAGTACATTTCCGATGAAGTTATCACAAAGCTTTGCATGTATCAACAAAAAAACCGCTCCAAAAAATGGAACGGTTTTTCTTATTTATTGGAAAATTTTAGATTATGCTAAAACTTCTTTTACTTTGTTTGCAGCTTCTTCTAAAGTAATTGCAGAGTGTACCGGAAGACCAGACTCGTCAATTAATTTTTTAGCTTCTACAGCGTTAGTTCCCTGTAATCTTACGATCAATGGAACCGGAAGGCTACCCATAGCTTTGTAAGCATCTACAACCCCTTGAGCAACTCTGTCACATCTTACGATACCTCCGAAGATGTTGATCAAAATAGCTTTTACATTTGGATCTCTTAAGATGATTCCGAAAGCAGTCTGTACTCTCTGAGCATCAGCAGTACCTCCTACATCAAGGAAGTTAGCAGGGTTACCACCAGATAATTTGATGATATCCATAGTTGCCATTGCAAGACCTGCACCGTTTACCATACAAGCTACGTTACCGTCTAGTTTTACGAAGTTAAGACCAGCTTCACCAGCTTCTACATCCATTGGATCTTCTTCTCTTGTATCTCTAAGCTCAGCTAAGTCTTTGTGACGGAACAATGAGTTATCATCTAAAGTTACTTTAGCATCTACAGCGATAATTTTGTTATCAGAAGTTTTCAACACCGGGTTGATTTCGAAAAGAGATGCATCAATACCAGTGTAAGCATTATATAAAGAAGTGATGAATTTTGTAAATTCTTTGAAAGCATTCCCTTCAAGACCTAAGTTGAAAGCAATTTTTCTAGCCTGGAAACCTTGAAGACCTAAAGCGGATCAATGATTTCTTTATGGATCAAATGAGGAGTTACTTCAGCAACGTGCTCAATATCCATCCCACCTTCAGTAGAATATACAACTGTATTTTTACCTTCAGCTCTGTCTAAAAGAATAGAAACATAAAATTCTTTAGTTTCTGTTTCACCTGGATAATATACATCCTCTGCAACCAAAACAGAATTTACTTTTTTACCCTCAGCAGAAGTTTGTGGAGTTACCAACTGCATTCCGATGATGTTCTGAGCGTTTTCTTTAAGCTTATCCATGTTTGGAGAGAACTTTACACCACCACCTTTACCACGACCACCTGCGTGGATCTGAGCTTTACTACCCACCCTTGAGCGCCAGTTTCAGCAGTTAGTTTTTCAGCAGCAGCTACAGCTTCATCTACGTTGTTTGCAACGAAACCACGTTGGATAGCTACTCCATACTTTGATAAAATCTCTTTTGATTGATACTCGTGAAGATTCATATTATTTTTATTATTTTATTTTAATATTTAAAGGTTGACAAATTTACTAAAAACAGATGAAATATCAATTTTTATTTTAAAGAAAGCAATGCTGTTCAAAGAAATTTAAAGGAGATAAAAATCATGTTTTTAGACAGAAAAATGTGAATTAAGACCAAGTTTCATCTTTTAATCTACAATTCCGAATTTTTTTTATAAAATCAATAATGATAACCTTGTTCATGAAAAAACATTTCCTATAATCCCATCGATGCCATCCTGTTTTAATGAGAAATAATCTCCTCGGTATACCAGAGTTCATCAGCTTTAAAATATTTTGTCCCTATCTGAACCTTCTTATCGATTTTCACAGCCTTTACAATCAAGGGATTATTAAAATTACGGATATTCAGTTCTTCTTTATATGGAGAATGCCTGATCAGCTCTGCAAAATTCTGCTGATAGGTAACAACCGGAAAAATGCTTGCTCCGCTGTCATACTGGAAATTATATATTGTATTGTCAATTTTCAAGGGCAGAATGGGCTTATTATTTTTCACCTGGATGCTTACAAAATCTGCCCTGGATTTCAATTTCTTATCCAAGACATCGGTTACCGTCATTTTGTTGTTAGGAAAATCTATCACCAAATATTTATTCTGAAAGATATCCGCACCTACCACTCCACACACTTCACCCTGATCAAAATTTAAAAGTCCGGACAGTTTTTGGTTTTTCAGCGCATAGCCGTCTATACTAAAATTCTGATTTTCAACAGAGAATATTTTATGGCCTGCAGCATCTGAGGCAGAATCAATTTTTTTGTTCCTTAAAAGTTCTGTACCGTCAAAGCATTTGTCATAAATTAATGTTGTATTTGCTCCCAGATCAAACTGAAAAGGATACGTTTTATTTTCAATGGAAAAAGGAACACTCATCGCAATATTATCAATTAATTTGTTTCCGATAGAGTCTTTCTCCCATTTAAAATGAATGGTTTGTGCCGCTATAATGGATGATATCCCAAGAAGTACCGGTGAAATAATGGTCTTTAAATTCATGATATTAATTTTATACTATGTAAAAGAGGATTCACTCAATAGGCAAAGATTTAATAAAAATACAAAACTCAAGATGAGCACCACCTCTTCCAATCTAATTAAAAAAAAGCCCTTCAACTAAGAAAAGCTTTATATGATTTATACTGTAATTCTTTTTATTCTTCTGCCAATTTTTCCGATTGTGAACCGATAAACGGAATTTTCGGTGCCAGAAAATACCCGGTAAGGCTGGCAAATAATATCGGAACAAAATAGGTAAACCCTGTAAGAGTTCCCAAAATAATCGTTGTACTCATCGGGGTTCTCGTCACGCAGGCATTGATGGCAGCCATACAGCTTACAATAGCCAAAGTAGTGTCAACTGCCGGAAACAGATGATGAATAATCAGTCCTAATGTAGTTCCAACAAAAAACAAAGGAATGATAAAACCTCCTCTCCACCCTGAAGTTACGGTAATGGCAATAGCCAATATTTTAAAAACCAGAATCAGGATCAGGAAATTCAGCCCGAAGTTTCCTCCGATCAACTGATTGATCTCATTGTGGCCGAAATATCTTGTAATAGGAAAATTATAAGCAATCATGCCTAAGATAATTCCTCCTACCAGTGTTTTGATGTAAATGGGAAATTTTCTGTATTCAAAAACTTTTTTGAAAAACTTTACCACAAAGATGAAGATCCATCCGAAAAAAGTTCCTACAATTCCAAATAACGAAGCGTATAGAAAGTCATAGACTCCTGTATAATGATAGGCCTTCAGATCCCAGGTTGCCCTGATTCCCAAATGAATGATCAAAGCAAACATCAGGTAGCTGAAGCAACTTGCCACCAAAGCTGGAATAATTGCCTTGTAATATTCTACCGCATGTTTATGATGCAAAATTCCAGCGAAAAAGGCTTCCTCCCAGTGGTGCTCCGAACAAGGCTGTAAAACCGGATGCCATTCCTGCGATACTTAAAGAACGCAACTCCTCTCCTTTCAGCCTGAAAATTTTTCCCAGCCAGGTACCTGTAGATCCGGTAACCTGTACCAGAGGAGCTTCCGGCCCCAAACTTCCCCTGAGGCCACACAAAAAAGCGATGACAATATCATGGAAGGATTGTTCTTCGGCTCCAGTTTCCCTTTATTGAATCTGATGTTATTTACGATCAGATGAATTTCTCCCGATCTCCGATAAAATGAATTACCAATCCGGCCAGCAGACCGCAGATTGCCATGGTTGGAATTACCTGCCAGCCCTGGAATTCAGCTAAAAATTCTGTAAAATGTTCAAGTACGATCCAATATCCTCCGGCAATGATACCGCCAACAAGGCCTGTTACGGCCCACATAAAAAAGGTACGGCTGAATACAAACGGATTGAACCTGATAGGCTGATCTAAAAGATTGAATGTTCGTATTAACCGTCTTCTTCTGTTAATTTTCATTCTTATATTCTGTTTTTGGCAAAATAAAGAATAAGCATCCCCAGCTTAAGATCATCATTAATCCGCCAAGCGGAGTGATAGGACCTAAAAATTTAAGGTTCATACCCAAATAATCTTGCATGCTCAGAAAATAGATACTCACTGAGAATAAAAGGGTTCCAGCAATCATTAAAATGGAGGTCCATTTTTCAGCAGATGTTTCAAATTTTAAGATATATCCGATGATCAGCAGGAAAAAAGCTGCATACATCTGGTATCTTACCCCTGTTTCAAAACTTTCCAGTCTTTCCACAGCTAATATTTTCTTTAAAGCGTGTGCTCCGAAAGCACCCAGGATCACAGAAATCATTCCGTAAACCGCTCCAAAAACTAATGTAATTGTTTTCATTTTATAACTCTTCTAATTCTAGGGTTAAATATTTTTTTGTTTTATCATCCTGCCAGGTTCCTGAAATTTTACTTCCATCCATATTTGCTTCTACAAAAGCTCTTGGAATCCATTTGCCGGCAGCTTCATCATAATGATCATTCTCAGTAATTGAAATATGATTTCCTTTCATTTTACCGTCCCATGAGATCAGTTTTTATTTTTATCATACCAATACAATGCAGTAAAGGAGTTTGTATCGTTTTCACTGTCTCCTTTATATAAGCGGCTGATAAAAACAGTAACGGGAAATTTGCCATCTATTTTTCCTTTGTACAGTTTATTTCTGAAACTGGTGACGCCTGTTTTTTCAGAACCGGAAACTAAATTTCTTGCATAAGGACTCCAGTATTTTTCCAGTTCTTTATAGGAAAACTCTATTTCGTGACTGTCAAGGTCATCCAGAGCTCTCATAGCATGGTTGGAGCATCTTCCGGCAACAAAAGTCAGTTTATCTTTTCCGAAAAAATATCTGATGTCTTCTAAAGTATGTTCTGTAAAACAGTCCTCATACATAGCGATCTGATCTTCAGTTTCCTCAGATGGATTTTTCTCAGCTTTCAATTTGACAAGAAAATCAGCAATTCTTTTTTTTTACCCTTTTCTGAATAATCTCCTCAATAGTTTTCACTGAATCCGGTTGAAATAAATCTTCAGCATTGATATAGTTTCCTGTCCTCAGATCAAAATTTTTCCAGATTAAAAATCCTTCCGGATAAGCTCCTGAAGCTTCGCCATTTATGGCAATACTCAGAATATTCTCAGGTGTTTCAATTTTATCCCAACTATAAAAATAAAGATAGTTGGAATAGGAGTTTGTTGCTGTGGAAGCCAGTTTAAAAGGATTTCCGCCAGATCCGGGAACATATTCCAGCTGATCCACCTGCAGAAATGTATTGATTTTATTTTCTACCCTCGGATTTTCAGGATAGGAAACAACCGGAAAAACGGTATCTTCAGTTTTAGGATGCAGATTACTGATTTTAACTTTTTGCTGCTGCGAAAAACTTAACCCGGAAATCAATAAAAAAATACAATACCCTTTTTCACTATTTTGATTTTAAGTACATTAAAATGAACTTGGCAACCAATGTGGAAATCCCTAATATAATAAACATATTGGCAAATCTCTTGAACTTCTGAAACCTTCATTGTTTGTTTTCTTCAGAAAAAATCCAAAAAGAAGGAATACAATAGGCAAAATGATCTGTAGCATCAGTTTCCTCTCATTCTGTTAAACTCATTGATCACTTCGTGGTGGCTTACCGTTTTATCTTTAAAATAAGTTACAAAGTGCTGTTTCTCTTCTTCAGTGGCTCCCAGTTGATTTAAAATATTCAAAAGGTGCATTTTCATATGTCCTTTCTGAATGCCTGTAGTAACTAAAGAACGTAATGCGCCAAAGTTCTGAGCCAGCCCTGAAACGGCAAGAATACTCATTAATTCCTGTGCAGAAGGTTTTCCTAATAATGCCAGAGAGAATTTTACCAGAGGATGAAGATTCGTAAGTCCTCCTACAACTCCTACCGAAATAGGAAGATCGATCCAGAATCTGAAAACTCCGTTGTCTGTTGTACAGTGTGTCAATGATCTGTATTGCCCGTCTCTTGCAGCATAAGCATGAGCACAGGCTTCTGTGGCTCTGAAATCGTTTCCGGTGGCAATCACTACAGCATCCACACCATTCATCACGCCTTTATTATGAGTAGTTGCACGGTAAGGTTCTATCTCGGCAATGGTAACGGCCTGTTTGAATTTAGAAGCAAATTCTTCAGGAGAAATTCCGCTGTCATCTTTTAAATCTTCCATTTTACACGAAACCTCAGCTCTCACGATACAGTCCGGTGTAAAATTGGAAAGGATATTCATCACAATCTGTAGTGAATTCTTTTCTTCCTGCGTGAAATCTTCACTGGTTGCCACTTCCTGTCTCAATGTTTTCCCGAACTGCTCAAGACATGAATTGATAAAGTTGGCCCCCATTGAATCTACCGTATCGAAGCTTGCCTTCAGCTGATAATAATTCGGCATTTCTGAAGTTTTATCAACCAGACTGATATTCAAAATACCTCCGCCACGCTTTCTCATGTTGGCTGTGATATCTTCTGTGGTTTCAAATAATTTTTTCTTTAAACTGAAATTAAAGAAATGTAATAATTTGTGAGGTTCTACATTAAAAATAAAATGGGTATGTCCCAGCTTTTCCGTATTGATAATGGTTGTTTTAAACCCCCTTTATCGATCCAGAATTTTGCGGCTTTGGAAGCGGCTGCTACTACTGAGCTTTCTTCAACGGCCATTGGAAGTGCCAATAGTTTTCCGTCGATCAGAAAGTTCGGAGCAATTCCATAAGGCATATAAAAATTGGAGATCGTATTTTCAGAAAACTCTTCATGAAGTTTCTGAAGATCTGCATCTTCGTTCCAATATTGTTTTAATATATTTTGGTATTCCTGATTTCCTTCAAGATATTCGTTTACGAGCCAGTCGATTTTCCCCTGCTTTGGCAGCTTGGAAAAACCTTCGATTGGTTTATGATTCATGATATAAACTTTAATGAGCCGTAAATATAATGATTTTGAGGCTGTTTTTTGTTGATAACTTCTATGAAAAAAGGTTGACATTTATCAATTTTGGAACTAAATTTGAACAAAATTTAAAACAACACCGATACAAATTGTATCAAAATAGTATTGATATGAATTTTGACCGCCTTAAAGAAAAACTTGAAATTCTTGCTGATGCTGCGAAATACGACGTCTCCTGTTCTTCCAGCGGAGGAACGAGAAAAAAAAAAAGGGTGCCTTAGGAGACAGTTCTGCAAGCGGGATATGTCATACCTATACCGAAGACGGAGGTGTGTGTCTTTGCTTAAAATACTATTGACCAATCACTGTATTTACGATTGTGCCTACTGTGTTTCCAGAAGTTCGAATGATATTAAAAGGGCCGCTTTTACCGTGGAAGAAGTGGTAGATCTTACCATTAATTTTTACCGCAGAAATTATATTGAAGGCTTATTTCTAAGCTCGGGAATTTTCAAAAATGCAGATACAACGATGGAGCGTCTGGTAAGAGTGGCCAAAAAGCTCCGTTTAGAAGAAAACTTTAATGGTTATATTCATTTGAAGTCTATTCCGGGGTAAGTGACGAACTGATGCAGGAAGCAGCGCTGTATGCAGACAGATTATCCGTAAATCTTGAAATTCCTACGGAAAGCGGATTAAAACTGCTTGCACCTGAGAAAAACAGACAGGATATGCTTAGTCCGATGCGGTATATCCAGAAAGGGATCAGCCAGTATCAGGATGAAAAAAGATTTTAAAGAAAGTTCCGAAATTTGCTCCGGCCGGTCAATCTACCCAGATGATTGTAGGGGCAACCAATGAAAATGACTTACAGATCATCAAAGTGGCGGATCATTTTTATAAAAATTTCAACCTTAAAAGAGTTTATTATTCCGGTTATGTTCCGGTTCTGGAAGATAAAAGGCTTCCTTCTTTAACGACTGAGGTCCCTATGCTTCGTGAAAACCGGTTGTATCAGTCGGATTGGCTGATGCGGTTTTACGGTTTTAAAGCAGAAGAAATTTTAGACCCGAATGTTCCTTTCCTTGATCTGGAAGTAGATCCTAAATTAAGCTGGGCATTACGACATTTAGATCAGTTTCCTGTCAGTCTTCAGACTGCAGATTATCAGATGATTCTGAGGATCCCGGGAATTGGGGTAAAAACAGCCCAGAAAATTGTAAGTGCCAGACGTTTTCAGATTTTAACGATGGATCATTTGAAAAAATTGGGCGCAGCCGTAAACCGGGCGAAATATTTCATCGATTTTAATGCAGGGAATGCCTATCTGAAATACTTAACGGATAAAAATTTCAGGAAACTGCTCATAGGTGGAAGCTCATCCAAATTTCATAACCAGTTTTCGCAACAGCTGACTTTATTTTGATCTTAAACACAAATGACACTAATGTTTTTCACAAATGATCACAAATTTCTTATACAAAAATGTAACAGCATTATTGTCATTCTGACGAAAGAAGAATCTCTTCAATAAACCGGATTATTCATTTTATTTCATTCAGAATGACAAGCACAAACAAATTTTAATTCAATACATGACAACCCTACTCTACGATGGAAGTTTTGACGGTCTTTTCACTGCAGTCTTTGAAGTTTTCGAATACCGTTATAAAGATGTGGAAATCAAAAGCAGGGAAAATTTTCATCAGAAAAATATTTTTGCAGAGATCCATGAAGTCATTACACAAAATACCAAATCTGAAAGGGTTCTCAATAAATTAGAGCTAAGCATTGGAAAATCGGGTATTCATCAACTTTTAAAAGTTTTTTTATCTGAGGACCCGGAAATGGAAAATTTAATTCTCTCTGCCGTAAAGCAGTCTGTAAAACACCAGGGTGAAAATATTCTTGAAAATTTTGCAGATCCTGACATTTTAAAAATTTCAAAAATCTGTAAATCCGTAGGGAGAGAAAGCCACAGAATGACCGCATTTGTCCGCTTCGAAAAAATGCAGGATGGTGTTTTTTCTCAAAAACAGATCCTGATTTCAATGTAATCCCTTTAATCCGGAAACATTTCAAAGACCGCTATCAGGATCAGAAATGGATGATCTATGATCTGAGAAGAAATTATGGTATTTTATATGATCTCGAAAGCTGTGATTTCTTTTATCCGGATGAAAAGCTGGATCTGAATCAGTATCAGCAGAAGTTCCATGATGAGGAAAAAAATTATCAAACGCTTTGGCAGCGGTACTTTACAAAAACCAATATCATCGAAAGAAAGAATATGAAACTCCATATTCAGCATGTTCCGAAAAGATACTGGAAGTATCTGACAGAGAAATGGTAGTTTATATTTTGAAGTCTTTCTTTGTCTATCAAAATTCCATATTGTGGATAACTTTTTACTTCAACGGATAAATACGATCTTTTCAAATGCTTTTGGACAGGCACTTTAATTAATCTATTCGTTTTGTGACAGATAGAGAAGATGATAATTTATATTCCCATATTGTGGATAACTTTTTCCCATCACAAATGACACAGATTTACACCGGATACCTTTTGAGAAACATGTTTTTAATCTGATGAAATTGTAGAAGGATGAATATATATTTCTGACATTGTGGATAACTTTTTCAAATTCCTCTATTAAGTAAGTTTCACATTAATATACTATCCAAGGGCATTTCAAAACGTATTGAAATTATGACAGATACAACAATGACTAGTCTACAATTCCATATTGTGGATAACTTTTTCGACCAGCGATTGCATGGATTTACACAGATATTTAAAATAAGATTATCTGATATTTTAAAAAACTCGTGCATTTCTATATCCAAAGCGTTGAACTTTAAATTTAGCCTGCGGTTATCATTTTTGACTTTGTGGATAACTTTTTCGGATTGCTATGCTGCAAAACCTCCTATTCTAAAGCATTTACTTAAGACATTGGATATCAATAATCCAGCATGTATAAAACTTAAGAATTCCATATTGTGGATAACTTTTTCACCTCAGACTATTGCAAAAATGCCTGTTTAAAAGAGTTTTCTTAAGTATTTAAGGATCAAAAACCTGCAATGTAATTCCATTCAGAAATATCATATTGTGGATAACTTTTTCATCATTAAAAATAATAATAGAATATATTGAAAGAATAAGCTGTTCTTTCTCTCGCAGATTACGCAGATTTAAATTTTCAGAGGTATTTTCCGGCCCGTGGATCATTTTATTTCCGGATTGTACGCAGTGCCTTTTTAACAATGTATTGAGTTTCTTTCGTCTGACTCTCTCTTAACCATTCATCACAAATTTCCATTACAAACTCCGGTTGTGATTTGCCGGCATCATTCAGCCAATTGCCAACGCTGTCCTGTACATATCGGGATGGATCTGACCGTAATGGTTCTAAAATTTCCAGACCAAGCCCCGGATTTTGCTTCAATTCCTGGATATGTTCACACCACACGCCTCTCGGCCTGGTAGACTCACTGGCAAAGCGTCTGATATTTTCATTCTTGTGACTTGTCCACTTTGATAAAACAGATATACTGTCAGCCAGATTTTTTGAAATATCCGGCCGTATGGTCATCCAACAGATCTCCCTTACTCCAAAATGAGAATCTGCAGCAAAGGGTTGTATTTTTTTGAATTTGTCTTTTAAATCCAATTTACCGTTTCTTCCAATAGTATAGGCTGCCCAGCAACGCACCAGATCTGCCCGGTGGATTAAAAGTTTTGACAGAAATTCATCATCTCCATTGGCAGTCGCAAGATCCAACAATCCAGTTCCTATGGCTTCGTTAACTGTATTGACGGTCTGTTTTTTCAATTGTTCTACTTTTTTTTTCAGGACAGGCTGAAGGTATTCTGAACGGTTATTCTGTGTTAATAAGTTGGCTAATAAAAGTTTCTGATCTACTGCCAGCCATTCCGTAAGATTGGCTGTTTCTATTTCTCCCCGGTTCAGCTGTTCTAAAATATCCGCAGGAATATTTTAATGGAGCGGGCTCCTTTTCGCTTTTCTGTCATAATGCCTGTATTAGTTCTTCCACCTCTACTCTGTTCATGTAATTTACATCTAAATATTTAAATGTAATCACCTTATTCTGATCTACTATGAAAACTGCCGGAACAGGAAGTAAATTTTCTTCATTTTTATTAAAATCAGAAAGGTTGATTCCTAAACTACGGTAATAAGGCAGTACAAAATCCTGCAACTGAAAAACAATTCCTAATTTTTTAGCGAAATCATTGTTGTGATCAGTCAACACCTCAAACTCAAGGTTATATTTTTCTGTCATACTAAGGGAATGATCCGGAGTCTGTGGAGAAATAGCGATTAAAACTGCATTTTTATCTTTTATACGGGAGAGGTTATCCTGTAGAAATTTTAATTCCAGATGACAATAAGGACACCAACTACCTCTGTAAAAGGCCAGTATCATTTTGCCATTCTTCAGAACATCGTTGGAATCAATCATTTTACCTGTTGCATTAGGCAGTAAAAAATCAGGCATCTTCTCACCGGGCTGAATGCATCTTTCTTCAATATTTTTGTTTTTAAATCGTCAACAGACTTTCCAAATGCATTTATAACCTCCTGTGGAAGTTGTGATGAAAGCTCCTGATTCAACTGCTCAATCTGTTTGGCCAACATGCTCATTGTTTTTAATTTTATTATTTTTACAAAGGTCTAAAAGCCGCTACACATAAGCAATAACGCATATTTTTCACCCATAGGGATAAAAAGTCAATTTTATGGAAACAAAGGGAAGAGCTGAAGAAAATAAAATCTGTCCGCTGGAAATCGCCGTTAATACCATCAGTGGAAAATGGAAAATTCCTATCGTATGGCAGATCAATGAAGGGAAAAAACGTCCGAGTGAATTTTTACGTGGAATTGCTAAGGTGGATCGTAGGGTGCTCAACCAGCAGCTCACAGAAATGGTTGAGGATGGTATTCTGACCAAACAGTCTTTCAATGAATTGCCTCCAAGGGTTGAATACACCCTCACAGAACTTGGAGAAAAGCTGGTTAAGATTCTCTGGCAGCTGAATGACTGGGGAAAACTTCTGATCCCTGAAGAGGAAAATGTAAAAGGTTAGCAGATTTTATATTTTACATTGAATGACAACTTCTGCCTGAAATATGGGTTTATTTTATAAAGTTATGAAAAGCTGAATTCGTACATTCCTGATCAGAAAAACAATGCCTTAAAATATTCCGGCAAAATGCTTAACTTCAATGTTTCAACATCTCACAAAAAACACCATATTTGTAAGCGAATCAAATGAATATGAAAAAAATTATTTCCGGAATAGTGATGACCATTATTTTATGGAGCTGCAGCCAAGATAAGGCTCCAAAAAATAATATTTCTCAGGAAAAAACGGATTTAACATCTAAAAATTCCGTCTCAGTCAATAAAGAAAAGAATACTATAAAAGAACGATTTTCAGCTCCTGAAGGTTACGAATGGCAGGATGAAAAACAGAATTCTTTCGGATATTTTATTGAAAATTTTAAGCTAAAGCCTTATGGCAGTCAGATTCTAAGATATGATGACGCTCCTATTTCTACGCAACATCTTCATGAAGCCGTGTTTGATATTGATACCGGAAATAAGGACTTACAACAATGTGCAGACGCTGTTATCCGATTGAGAGCAGAATATCTATATGCAATGAAAAGGTCTGACGAGATTCAGTTTCATTTTACCAGTGGCGATCTTCTGAAATGGAATGATTATAAAAACGGAACCAGAGCTTTCGTAAGCGGAAACTCAGTAAGTTTCAGAAAAACGGCCGGTTTTGATGATTCTTATCCGAGTTTCAGGAATTATCTGGACCTCATCTTTAATTATGCAGGAACAATCTCTCTCAACAAGGAAACCCAACCTGTATTGAAAAACTCAGATTTAAAGACAGGTGATATCCTGATTACCCCGGAAGTCCGGGACATGTGGTTTTGTTGCCGGGGTATGCAGAAATAAAGAAGGGAAAAAATTATTTTTATTGGGTGAAGGTTTTACCCCGGCCCAATCTATTCATTTGCTTTCCAATCCTTTTCAACAGAATATTTCGCCATGGTATGAGCTTGACACGAATGCTCCGGAAACCAAAACGGCACGTTATATTTTTAAACCTACAAACTTCAGAAGCTTTTAATACTTTATATTCAAAACTATTGAAAAGTTACTACGATAATCTGAACTTGTTTTTGTAAATTTGTGTTCGAAATTTTTTACTAGATGAAAGAGAGTGCTGTAAAAAGATTGCAGTTCTTACTTCAGGAGGAGACTCCCCAGGTATGAATGCTGCATTAAGAGCGGTAGTAAGAACCGCCAATTACTATAATATCGAATGTTACGGAGAGAGAAGGCTACAATGGCCTTATCAACAACGATTTCCTGAAAATGGGAGCCCGTTCCGTAAAAAATATAATCAACCAGGGTGGAACGATTCTAAAGTCTGCCAGATCCGCTGAATTCAGAACAGCAGAAGGCCGTCAGAAAGCTTATGATAATTGTGTAAAGCTAGGAATAGACGGTTTAGTATGCATTGGTGGAGACGGAACCTTTACCGGAGCCAAGATCTTCAACGAAGAATTCGGAATCAGAGTGATCGGTATACCGGGCACAATCGATAATGATATTTTCGGAACTGATAACACCATCGGATATGATACGGCATTGAATACAGCCATGGAGGCGATTGATAAGATCCGTGATACGGCAACTTCTCACAACAGGGTTTTCTTTGTGGAAGTAATGGGCCGTGATGCAGGATTTATTGCTTTAAACAGCGGTTTGGCTACAGGTGCTCTGGATATTCTTATTCCTGAGAAAAAGACAGCATGGATGATCTTTTTGCGAACTTCAGAAAAGCTGAAAAAACAGGAAAAGCATCCAGCATTGTAGTGGTAGCTGAAGGCGAAAAATTAGCCAACGTTTATGAGCTTGCCGAAAAGACCAAGCAGACATTCCCTGACTATGATATCCGTGTAGCCGTTTTAGGACATATGCAGAGAGGGGGCTCTCCAAGCTGTGCAGACAGAGTGCTTGCAAGCAGACTGGGATATGGTGCAGTAGTAGGACTGATGGAAGGGCAAAGCAATGTGATGGCAGGAATGCGTTCCAACGATGTGGTCTATACCCCTATCGAGGAAGCTATTAAAAAGCATAATGAAATCAACAAAGATCTGATGTTGATCTCAGAAATTTTAGCAATCTAATTATTTTTATAAATCTAATAAAAACAAACTATTATGTCAACAATCAAAGTAGGTATCAACGGTTTTGGTAGAATTGGACGTCTTGTTTTCAGAGCAATGACTGAAAGAGACAACATTGAAGTTGTAGGAATCAATGACCTTATCAATGCAGAATACATGGCTTACATGTTAAAATATGACTCTGTACACGGTATTTTCCCAGGTGAAGTTTCTGTAGAAGGAAATGATCTTGTAGTAAACGGGAAAAAAATCAGAGTAACTGCTGAAAAGATCCTAACAACCTTAAGTGGGACGAAATCGGTGCTGATTATATCGTAGAATCTACAGGGCTTTTCTTATCTAAAGATTCTGCTCAGGCTCACATCAACGCAGGTGCTAAGAAAGTAATCCTTTCTGCTCCTTCTAAAGATGATACACCAATGTTCGTAATGGGAGTAAACCACAAGGAACTTACTGATGATATCAAAATTTTATCAAACGCTTCTTGTACTACCAACTGTTTAGCTCCTTTAGCGAAGGTAATCCACGATAAATTCGGAATTGTAGAAGGTTTAATGACAACTGTACATGCTACAACAGCTACTCAGAAAACTGTTGACGGTCCTTCAATGAAAGACTGGAGAGGTGGTAGAGCTGCTCTGAACAACATCATCCCTTCTTCTACAGGTGCTGCCAAAGCGGTAGGAAAAGTAATCCCTTCATTAAACGGAAAATTAACAGGTATGTCTTTCAGAGTACCTACTGTAGACGTTTCTGTAGTTGACCTTACGGTAAGATTAGAAAAAGCTACTTCTTACGATGAGATCTGTGCTGCTATCAAAGAAGCTTCTGAAGGTGAATTGAAAGGTATTCTAGGATATACTGAAGATGCAGTAGTATCTCAGGACTTCGTTGGAGATAAGAGAACTTCTATCTTCGACAAAGATGCAGGGATCATGCTTTCTCCTAACTTCGTGAAACTTGTTTCTTGGTATGACAACGAAATGGGTTACTCTAACAAGTTAGTAGATATGCTTGTACACGCTGCTTCTCTATAATGAGTAATAAGCAATAAGCAATGAGTAATATAAAACCTTCCCAATGGGAAGGTTTTTGTTTATTTTACTTTAAGTTTTAATATTAGCAGCAGTCATTCGTATAAATTTTGATAGTATTATTATTTTGGAGTATCCTGTTTTTTCACTTTTCCCAAATTATACGTTACTCCAAAAAAGTGCCCAAAAGAAAATTTGTTAGTTGTTGGGATAGCACCATCTCCACCTAAGCTATAGGATGTACTTCCATCAGTTTTGTAATTATTCGAAATGACTGTAATAGCTCCCATCGCTAAACCTCCATGTAGGATAATTCTTTCTTCTTTTCCTATAATCAACCCTAAGCCTGTTATTATTTGAAATTTTTGCCCAGTAGTAAATAATGCTCCTATACCTAACGCCGGACGAATCCATGATCCACTTCTTAAGGAAATATTTATAGATGAACCAAACCCAAAATCATAATTACCTTTATTCTTTTCATAAATAAATTTATTGGTTCCTGTATCATCTTTAGTTTCGTATTCTTTATTCATTAATGATGTAAGAAAAATTCCTCCACTTATATCAATCTTGACACCTCCGGTTACCCAAATATTATATCTATAAATATCTGGTGTTGGATTGGTTATTGTTTTGTCATATCGTTCCAAAGTAATTTCTACTACATCTATATTTTTACCATTGATATCTTTGGGAAGGGTATAACTATAAAGTTTCACTCCATACATTTTGGAAATTTCCGAGCTTATTTTCTCAGATATAGAGTCTATTCCTTTCTTCTTTTTATTGAATTCACTCAATATTTCGGGAAAAACAGCTGCTTCATCAATGATACCTTTTGGTCTGCTAGTAGTTTCATGTATTTTGTTTTAAATGATTCTCTAGATGGAGTAAACATTGCTTCATCCAAGAAATCTTCGGAAGATATCTTTAATATATAAGCCTCAATTTCATTTTTAAAATCTTCAAAATCTTTTTTAAAAGTTCAAAAGCATTATTTATATTTGAAATATCTTCTTTTTGTTTTTAGCAGTTGGTAATTTGGTTTGATTATGTTGATTTATAAAGTTCGTAGAAAATGGTGACTCTGAAAGATATCCATTTAAATTTATTATATCTTTTAGTTTTATTATATCATTTTTTAAATCAAAAATCTCCCCTTCTAACTTAATTTTATCAAAAAAATATTTTTGTTTTTTCTCCTTTTTATCTAATAACATAAAAGATTTTTCTTTTCAATTAATTCATCCTTTTTGATTGCTAACAATGTTATCTTATTAAAAGATTTCAAAGAATCGGCCTTAACAGCTCCCATATTCTTATTAATTACCTGTAGAGGATTTTCATTTTGTCCCTCAAAAAAATTAATGAATTGATGATTAATAACATATTTATACTTATAGGGATTCCCATTAACCAACTTAAAGGCTAAGAGTTCTTTGGTATTTATAACGAGTTGATTTTTCGAATCATTCTCCTCAGCCTTTAAAGAATTACTATGTGGTTGTTTAAGATCTAAGACGAAAACTTTATTTTGAATCTGCCCATATACCACTCCCACCCACCCGAGCAGTAGCAGTAATAAAATTTTTGTTTTCATGATTATTTGTTTTTAGATTAATGATTATCGGTTTGAGTGCTGTTAATTTGTATCAAAGATTGGATTTATTGGAAAGCAAAGAAATTACCCTTTTGTAGTATTTTTCAGGAATAGAAAGCTTGATGTTTACTTATATTCTAAATGATAAATCTCACCATAAAACTTCGGTGCAAAACTTGTATTTTTATAGGTAAAGGAATGAACAATGATACAACCAAGGTTTAAAGACGCTCCACATTTCAGAAATTTTTGGGAACATGGCAACGGAAGACAGCTGATTGAGCTTTCCGGGGCTGAGGTTAGTTTTAAAGACTTTGAGAAGTTTGCTTCTTTCTTTTACCATGTTGATGAAACAGGTGATCAGGTTGTAAAGGATGTTTATCTGACTAAAAATTTCATGAAGCTTCAAGGGAAATAGAAGGTTATATCAGAAATGGAGTTTCTGAGACAGATTCAGTTCCCGAAAGTGTAAAAAAGCTTTTCGCACAGACTCAAAAAGTACCGGAATGGCTTGATTACGGCCTTCTCAAAAGTGGTGCTGAACTTTGTATGAGAAGCAATCTCGATTCTCTGATCTCCTTAAGAGACTACTGCCTGATCGGAGGTTATGATTATGCCTACCTCAATAAACCGCTTATTGCTACGGAAGCTTTGAAAAAGGAGCAGTAAAACGTCTTTCTGAAACACTGGATTTCTGGGTAAATGCTACCCGCTATGATGCCCTGAACATTCATGCAAAAGGATACGAGTTTGCTATAAAAACCCGCCTGATTCATTCCTATGCAAGACTTTCCATCAAAAAATATTACAAAGGATGGGATACTGAGAACTGGGGCGAACCTATCAATTCATGGGATATGATGGCCACCTACATCGGTTTCAGTCTCGTTTTTCTTCACAGCCTTATCAAACTTGGAAATACCATCTCCATTGAAGAAGAACAGGAATTTTCCACCTGTGGAAATATGTAGGCTACCTTCTGGGAATCCCGGAACAGCTTCTTCCTGATGACAAAAAACAGGCTACGGAATATTTTTATTTGTGGACCTCCGTTCAGCCACCTTCTGACAAAGATTCTGTGCTCCTTGCCCACTCTTTGCTGGATGAATCTCTGGAAAATCCTATCTTAAAATTTGAATTCCAAAGAAAGAATTTAAGGTATCTGCACATCTGCTGTACCTGGTTTCTGCTGGATGAGGAAGTTTGCAAAAGACTGCAAATTCCGGAAGTTCCTTATAAGACCCTGTTTCCAAAATCAAAGATCCTTTTCAACAAAATCTATGACACACTCGTAAGTCGGGACGCCAGAATCAAAAGAGGAAATAAGGATCAGATGAAAGTATTGAAAGACTATCTGAATATTACTAAAAATTCAAATTTCCATTAAAATGCCATTTTTTAAAGAAAACTTGAAATTATCCTAATTGAAAGAAAGTTTCCGGTTCCTGAAATTCCAGATCAGATACAGTAAAAATAAAATAAGCCAAACGCCAGTGACAGCAATTATAAAAATTTCTGTGATAGAAGGATGAAGATAATTCGGCTTGTAAAACAGACGATCAAGAGTTGCAAATTTATCTTTTAAGTCATTCCTTTCGTAAGTATTTCGTATCCCATTCAGGGGCTCAAGCTTATGATCCCGGTAATAAAAGATATCTTTAGTCAGATCTTTCGGAACAATCTGCGTTTCTATATTATATTTTTTTAAAAGGACATCCAATTTCTGAAACGAAGAAAGCAGTGAGTCCTGACTATATTTGTAAAGCAAATTGTATCTTTTGACAGCATTTTGATACAGCTGCTGTCGTTCAGGAACTTCATGCAATGGAGAGAACAAAATTTTGTTTCCAAGGAAAATACATATTTTTTCATCATATTCAGGATATACCTGTATCCCTTGAAATAGAATTACGGTACTGTCTCCTATCTCCTTTTTAGAAATAAATCTTTTTCCCAGCGTTTCAGCATCAAGCCCAAGAATATCAAGCACCGACCTCGATTTATTACTTAATTTTTCATGATCAGAACTCAGCATTGTCAGGGTATCAATACTGTAGTATCTGGACTGTGTTGAGGAATAATCTTTATTATTACCCGGCTCGTAGTACACCGTATCTCTCAGTTCAATAACAGGGTAAGGTTTTGGATATAAAATATTTTTTGGATTAAATAGTTTCTCTGAGCTGTAGGAAGTATAATTGTATAAAAAAGGATGTAAGACATTCAGCAGCGTTTTATCTTTATTAAGATCCTTTTCCGGCAATTCAGTCCGTAATTTTGCATTGAATCCAAAACTATAACTCATGAAAAAGTCAGGGACAAAAAGGATATCAATAGCAGTACAATACCTATCCCCAGTTTTTTTGAAAGTTCATATTTCTTTTGGGAATGATTTCTAAGGAGAAAAATAAAGAAGAAAAACAGAAAAAGGCCTGATATGAAAACGTGAGAAATGGAGACATCGTCATAAAATTTAAACCTGTAAAATTCCGTATAAATATTAATTTTATTTAGCCCTTCAAATTTTATATAGCCGTAAATGAAGTAGGCCAAATGTATCACAGCTAATACTGCAAAGGATTTAATCAGGAATAGTTTTAATTTTCTGTCCATAGAATGATCTTAAAAATAATGTTTTAAGATAAGTATTTTTTATTGGATGGATAAAGCTCTGGTAAAACCTGTCATCATTTTCCGCTTGCAGCCGTAATTTTATATTTACATTTATTTTTCATCTCCTTCGTTATGAATAACATCAGTCTTAAAATTTTATTATTTTTTAACTCTAAAAACCAGTTTCAGGGATAAATAATATTAGTTTTTGATTGAGAAATTATGTATTTTTGAGAAATTATTTTAATAGAGATGAGTAACATTGATGATAAGAAAAAGCACTCGCATTAGTGCTTGACAAGCTAGATAAAACATATGGAAAGGGAACTGTAATGACTTTAGGTGATGAATCTATAGACAATACGGTAGAAGTAATTCCTTCCGGTTCTTTAGGATTAGATATCGCATTAGGTATAGGCGGATATCCAAAAGGAAGAATCATTGAAATATATGGACCTGAATCTTCAGGTAAAACAACCTTGACCCTTCACGCTATTGCTGAAGCTCAGAAAGCCGGTGGTATTGCTGCATTTATTGATGCTGAGCACGCTTTCGATAGAACCTATGCAGCAAAGTTAGGAATCGATCTTGAAAACCTTATTATTTCCCAGCCGGACAACGGTGAGCAGGCTTTAGAAATCGCTGACAACCTGATCCGTTCAGGAGCAATTGACATCGTAGTGATTGACTCGGTAGCAGCTCTTACGCCAAAGGCTGAAATTGAAGGTGAAATGGGAGATTCTAAAATGGGTCTTCACGCAAGATTGATGTCTCAGGCATTAAGAAAGCTTACAGCTACTATTTCAAGAACAAAATGTACGGTAATCTTCATCAACCAGTTGAGAGAAAAGATCGGAGTAATGTTCGGAAACCCTGAAACCACTACCGGAGGTAACGCTCTTAAATTCTACGCTTCTGTAAGAATCGATATCAGAAAAGCAAGTGCACCGATCAAACAGGGTGACGAAGCGATCGGTAGCCGTGTGAAAGTGAAGATTGTGAAAAACAAAGTAGCTCCACCTTTCAAACAGGCAGAATTTGATATTATGTATGGTGAAGGAGTTTCTAAAGTAGGAGAAATTCTTGATACGGCAGTAGATATGGGAATCGTGAAGAAAAGCGGTTCTTGGTTCAGCTATGAAGAATCTAAATTAGGTCAGGGGCGTGATGCTGTAAAAGATGTTTTAAAAGACAATCCTGAACTTGCCGAGGAATTGGAAAACAAGATCAAAGAGGAAATGAAAAACAACAAATAAGTTTTTCAAAAAATATAGAAAAGGCAGTCTTCGGATTGCCTTTTTTGTTTTGCTGTTCATTTTAAAAGAATACAGCTATGATTTTTTGAACTGCATAGACACATAGCTTTATCAGCGACAAAATTATCTCTGTATTCCCTAAATTAAGATATTCGATTCCATTTCTTTATTAAATAAAAATTTTAACCTTTCCTCATAACCGGAAAATAAAAAAGAGCCTGAAAACTCAGACTCTCTTATTTATTATGTATTATTTTATTAATCCGCAATCTTACCCTGAAGCTGTAATGCCCCGGTAACTTTCATCCCTTTTGTAAGGTTTTCAAATCTCATGTTCTCTTTATTGACAAAAGCATCGATGGTAAAGAAGTCTTCAGCTTCTTCATGCGTGATCAATTTTAACTTCACGATGTATCCCTTAATACTTCCGTCTTCAAGCAATTCTGTCTCCTTAAAGTCTATCACTTTAGCAATGAAATCAAAACATGCATAATTAGGAAGAGTCTGGCTTGGCATATACGTAGTAAACTCTTCACTCATCTTCGTCCCATCAGGTAAATCAGTACCTTCATGAGCATCCAATATTAAAACAATACCACTGATATTTACATTCAGATGTGGCTGTGTAAGATAGATATTCCTGTTTTCAGCATAATCGGTGGCAAAGAACCAGATTCCGAAAGTATTCCTGGCAGGACCCGCCACAATCGCCTGCAAGTTCAGGGCATTTTCCCATTCACGGACAGATCTTGTTTCAAAATCAAAAGTATAATCCGTTTTTACTTCCGGCATAATAGTGCTAAGCTCGTCTGTAATAACTGTTTTAAATCTTACATCTTCAAATTCCGTTTTGCCTTTGCTCTCTCCCAGCGGATCCGCAACCGTAGATTGCATTAAAACACTCGTCAGATATTGACCGTAATCTTTAGTCTGGAAATTTTCGTGACCAAAAATCCCGCTCCAGGTATTGATCAGGTTGTGTACATTTGATTTTCTTACAATGATTCCGGCCTCATTTGTGGTTTCAGGAGCTGCAATTCCTTCCGTATTGGTAAAATACTCTTTCCCATCGATCAGCTGATGATTCATGATCCCATTATTTTCCTCATGCGAAAATTCTGCAAAACCTTTATAGGTAACCGTTTCGTTTTCAAAAATATAAGGTAACCCTGTTTTTGCTTTATCTGCACCTTTAAAGTGGTAAGAAAGTGAAATCGCTTTGAATTCTCCCTCCTGAGTAGCAGGATTATGGTTATCATTGTGATCAAACTGGGAGTGATATAAGATCATATAAGACCTGATCTTTCCTTCCTGAAGTTCTTTTTCAAATTTTTCTTCCATTTTGCTGATGGCCTCATGTACCGGAAGGGCGTAAGCATCTTCAGTCACCATATAAACAAAGCCTTCTATTTCGCCATTGTCTTTCTCAAAAGCAGAAATAGGAGTATACTCTCCCTTAACTGCAGCGCAATGGAATACACGATATAATCATTATACGTTTTGATTTTTTCGTACTCTTCATTCACCGACGGCTCTTCTACCGGCTGTGGCTGTGAAGGATTTCCTGTTTTATCTCCGGTGTCACCTCTACCACTTCCTCTGCTACCTCCTCTACTATTTTTTCCTCCGGTATTGCAATTTCCTGAACCGGAGTACTGATATTTTCCTGTCTGTTGTTTTTCTTCTTAAAAAATCAAAGATTCCCATACTGTTTATTATAATTGGCGGTAAATATAATAAAAGTGATCAACAGGCCCATCATAAAAAAATGCCATTGTGTCAGTTTATTTGCGTTGTCTATTGGAGAAATATTTAAAATAACCCCGGCGGAGCCTTTGGCTCCGCCGGGGTTATTTTAATCAGGTTTATCATCTGTAAGCTCAAATCCCCAGTTTTTTCCTTTTTGGGTGGCTGGGACACCTTTTGTCATCCAGACCGGAGCTTTAGCACCTTTGAGATAGTAGTCAAAAACTGCTGCTCACGAATTTGAATATCTTTTCTGTTCTGACGTTTCATGAGGTTGTGATCATCACCGTTGTAATTCAGTAACCATACGGGTTTTCGAGACGGCGCAATGCGGTAAACATTTCAATTCCCTGATACCAAGGCACTGCTCCATCTTTATCGTTACTCATAATCACTACAGGAGTTTTTACTTTATCAATGGTGAAAAGCGGTGAGTTTTTAATATAAAGTTCCGGAGCCTCCCATAGATTTTTTCCTAGTCTACTCTGAGATTTTTCATACTGAAACTGTCTGTTCATCCCCGAAGTCCATCGGATTCCTCCGTATGCGGAAGTCATATTAACAACAGGGCACCACTCCAGGCAGCTGCATACATATTGGTATGAGCGATGAGATAGGCTACCTGGTAACCACCCCAGCTTTGTCCCTGAATTCCGATTTTGGTTCCGTCTACCCAGGAGTTTTTCTTTAGATTTTCAACTCCCGAATTGATGTAATCCATAGCAGATTCTCCCGGAAGACCGTCTGTGTAAGAAATATCAGGGGTGAAAACCAGATATCCGTTGCTCACGAAATAAGAAATATTCAATCGTGAAGGTGTGGGTGCCGGTGCTACATAGCGGTTCAGATTATCCGAAAGCTTTTCATAGAAATAAACGATCATAGGATATTTTTGTTCGGATCGAAATCTTCCGGTTTGTATAAAATTCCTGTAGAAGTATTTCCTTTTGGCGTTGTCCAGTGTACCAATTCGTCCGTTCCCCAATTATATTGTTTTTGCTGAGGATTGGTATTACTCAGCTTTTGCTGTTGTGAGAAATCAGAGGTTACAAAAATATTGGGAGAATCTGTGTAGGATTCTTTTACTACAATATATTCTTCTGCATTTTTTGCTTTTTGAAGACTTCTGTATCCCCAAACGTCTTCCATCTGAATTTTCACAGGATCAGCTTTCGACTGAACAGAAGTTCTGAAAATTCCGTTTGCCTTGGAGGTATTATCAAATGCTGATAAATAGATAGAAGATTTCCTGTTCAGGCTTTTAATATCCTTATCCAAGTCGTATGTATCAAATGTTATTTTATGTTTACGCCCAAATCCATTGGTAATATTTCTTGGCTTTTTTGAGCCGTTCAGGAAGAACTCCCAGAGGTCGTAGCGATCTTTTATAATCACAGATTCATCTTTATCTGTCCAGGATGCGATACCATATGGATTGGGAAAATCCGGCATATCAAATTCTTCATCAACAAAAGAAACGGGTAAGCCTGTATTTAAAGGTAGGGTTTGTTTAGTTTTCACATTATAGCTCAGCCACTGCCCTTTTTCTCTGTCAAAAATCACCACAAATTTACCTAATGGAGATACTGCAACGGCTCCATTCAGGTTTTTAATAATTTCTGTTCTGTCTCCTGTTTTGTGATCAATAAGGAAATAGGTTTTCTTTGTAGCGCCTTCCCATTGTGAAGAAATACGGTTGTTCAAACTGGTAATACCCAAAGCAAATTCGGCATTCCCCTCATTTACCAGACGTAAAGTATCCAGATCCTCACCGTCTATATTCGTAAAGAAATCCGGTTTTTCCGTTTGCATTACGGCAGCATAAGATTTTTTCAGGTCATTTTTCAACTCCTTTAGCTGTACTGTTTGAAGATAATCATCTCTATAGTTCCAGATATCTACAACGGCATGGTCATTGGCAATCATTGCTGTATCTTTTGCAACAGGTTTCGAGCAACCCCAAAATACAGTTGTTTACCGTTTTTGCTGAATAAAGGTAAACGGTTTTCAGAAATCACCCAGTCTTTTTTCATTTGGGTATTTTCATTGGTAATCATTTCCTTTTTATTTCCTTTAAAATCAAAGTAATATAATTTATACAGTTTTACTAAATCATTCTGTGCCGAAGAAGTTCCCACAAATGCCAGCTGGTTTCCTTCTTCATCAAAGGACAATTGTGAATAATCGCCTTCCATTTCCGAAACTTTGGTTACAGTTCCTTTTTGAAGATCGACTACCTGTACAGTTTGAAACGCATATTTTTTCGGCTTTGATTTATCCGTGTCTTTTTTATCCGCAGGTTTTTCGTCTCCGGCATTTTTTCCTTCTTTTTTATCTTTATTAGGCTTCTCTTCCGGTTTTTTAGTCACAAAAACGAGTTGCTTACCATTTTTACTGAATTCATACCGAACTACATTATCATAAACTGTACTTTTCCCATCCAAAAGATTTCGTACTACCAGCTGTAAGGGCTTTACGTTTTTATCATCGTCCTTATTTTCGTCTCCGGTTTCTTTATCAGAAGCATCATCTGAAGATTTATCTTTTGTATTTTCCAGAAGATAAGCTATATAAGATCCTGCTTTCTCAGGAATTCTGAATGTTTTCACATCAGGAATTTTCTCTGTATGACCACTCAAAAAATCAACAATTGCAAGACTGTCTTTTGTTAATTTACTTTTTTAAGCTTTTTATCCTTTACTGCTTTTATATCCTTATACTGCGGGCGGATCTGAAAAACAGCAAATCTCGAATCGTTTGTAAAATTTACTTTTGTAGCTCTTGGAAACGTCTGTGAGGTTTTATTTTTAACCGAATATAAAAACAGGTTATCATTTCCTTCCTGTGCATCCACAGAATAGGCAACCCATTTTCCGTCATTTGAGATTTTTCTCGTGCCTATATTTTGCCAGCTGTCATAGACAGAATGATCTAAAGGCTTTTTCTGTCCATACATCCAGGAGGTTATGATGAGCAGAATAAAAACTGTACATTTCAACTTCATTGTAGTAAAAATTTTTAAGGATTAAAAGTATGATATTTCTTCGACAAAACCGCATCATATACTTGTTTCCCCAGCAGAAAAATGTCATTCTGTCACATTCTTCCCGATGGTATTTTTTTGAGAAAGAATTGAAAATTAAAAATCTAAAATATGATGACTAAAGGAAATATTAATGTATCTGTGGAAAACATTTTCCCGCTTATCAAAAAGTTTCTTTACAGTGACCACGAAATATTCTTAAGAGAATTGATCTCCAATGCTACTGATGCTACCCTTAAATTAAAACATTTAACAAGTATCGGCGAAGCAAAGGTTGAATATGGCAATCCGAAGCTTGAAGTAAAAATTGACAAAGAGCAAAAAACACTTCGCATCATCGACCAGGGTATTGGTATGACAGGTGAGGAAGTTGAAAAATATATCAACCAGGTGGCGTTTTCAGGAGCGGAAGAGTTCTTAGAAAAATATAAAGATTCAGCAAAAGATTCAGGAATCATCGGACACTTTGGTCTTGGTTTTTACTCGGCATTTATGGTTGCTGAAAAAGTGGAAATCCTTACAAAATCTTATAAAGACGAGCCGGCTGTACGTTGGATCTGCGACGGAAGTCCGGAATTTACCCTTGAAGAAACTACGGATAAAACAGATAGAGGTACAGAAATCATTCTTCATATTGCAGAAGATTCTCTAGAGTTTCTGGAAGAAGGAAGAATCCGTGATCTGTTATTAAAATACAACAAATTTATGCCTGTTCCGATCAAATTCGGGACAAAAACCCATACCCTGCCATTACCGGAAGACGCTCCTGAAGATGCAGTGGCTGAAACGGAGGAAGTAGACAATATTATTAACAATCCGGTTCCGGCATGGACCATTGCTCCAAATGAACTGACCAACGAGGATTATATGAAGTTCTATCACGAATTGTATCCAATGCAGTTTGAAGAACCTTTATTCAATATCCACCTGAACGTGGATTATCCTTTCAACCTTACCGGAATCCTGTTCTTCCCTAAGCTGAGCAACAACTTAAATATTGATAAGGATAAAATTCAGTTATACCAGAACCAGGTATTCGTAACGGATGAGGTAAAAGGAATTGTTCCTGATTTCTTAATGCTTCTGAGAGGGGTAATTGACTCTCCGGATATTCCGTTGAATGTTTCCCGTTCTTATCTTCAGGCAGATGGTGCGGTAAAGAAGATTTCATCTTATATCACGAAAAAGGTTGCCGATAAAATGGCTTCCTGATCAACGAAAACCGTGAAGATTATGAGAAAAAATGGAACGACATCAAAGTAGTTATTGAATACGGAATTGTTACAGAAGAAAAATTTGCTGAAAAAGCTGACAAATTCACACTATATCCTACTACAGACGGGAAGTATTTCCTTTGGGATGAACTGGTTGAAAAAATCAAACCTGCACAAACGGATAAAGACAACAAGTTGGTTGTTTTATACGCTACCAACGCTGATGAACAGCACAGCTACATTCAGTCTGCAAAGGATAAAGGATATGAAGTTCTGTTATTAGACTCTCCTATCACTCCACACGTCATCCAGAAACTGGAAACATCCAAGGAAAATATCTCTTTTGCAAGAGTAGACGCTGACCACATCAACAATCTGATCAAAAAGACGAGCCAATCATTTCAAAACTCAATGAAACGGAAAAAGAGTCTTTGAAAAAGAATGTAGAAGAAGCCATTCAGGATTCAAAATTTACGGTACAGCTTGAAGATCTGGACAGTAATGATGCTCCTTTCACCATTACCCAACCTGAATTTATGCGAAGAATGAAAGAAATGCAGGCTACAGGCGGTGGCGGTATGTTCGGAATGGGAGGCTTCCCGGAGATGTACAATCTTGTAGTCAACTCAAACAGTGAGCTTTCTAATCAGATTTTAAAAACTGAGAATGCTGAAGAAAAAGAAAGTTTAATCAAATATGCTTTGGATCTTGCGAAACTCTCACAGAATTTACTGAAAGGAAAAGACCTGACCGATTTTATACAGAGAAGCTATAAGCAACTTGAAAAATAATACACAAGAGACTGTTTCATTTTGAAGCAGTCTTTTTTATTTGAGCATGTTGGGAAATGCAAAGTCGCAAGTTTTTCTCACAAGGCCCATGCTTTAAAGCGCAAGGATTTTATCTGCGATAAATTGTGTACTGTATATTTTATTTTCTATTTCACGCTGATTTTGCAGATTATGCAGATACTAATAAAAATCTGCGTAATCTGTGTGATCTGCGAGAAAATTTAATAAATGAGACTCTTTGCACCTTTGCGTTTTCCAACAATCTAAAAATCATCAACAACTCATTTAAATAACCTGAATATTATAAACCTGTCTCTTCTTTTCTCTTAATCTTCATTACTTTACTCTATATTTTATTCGTTTTCTATTGTATAACTTCTGCTTTTTTGCCATTTTTGTATAAAATGTAGGTCATGCAAAAAGAAAAGTTACGTCTCATCAGAAAGCAAAAAGGCTATACTCAGCAGCAGGTAGCTGATTATATAGCAACAGATGTATCCAACTACAGCCGGAAAGAAAGTGGTGATGTGAGAATTGTTCAGGATGAATGGGACAAACTTGCCCGTTTCTTTGAAGTACCTGTTGAAGATATTTATGAAGATGAATCAGCTGCAATAATTGTTAATAATGACCATCCCGTATTCAATGACCAATCTGCAGGAGGTATTAATACTCAACAGCAATATAATAATATTCCGGGATCTATTATTGAAAATCTACAGGGATATATTGCTTTGTTAAAAGAAGAAAATGAAAGGCTGAAAGAGGAGTTGAAAAATTCTCAGACTTCTTCAAGGTCCAGAAAATAATACAGTTTGAACACTTAAAAATATTGATGTCACTTCTATTAAATTATGGAGTGACATTTTTTTGCTTTGCAGTGTTGATGGTGAGTTTTTTTGACGCAAAGGGTTAATTTTCCTATGCTTTATTTCAGGAGGCAAAGAGTTGCTTTTTGTCGCTGATGAAGCTTTGGGGTAATACATTCGCTTAAAAAATCAATGAATTTGATTCCCTTCTTTGCACCCTTAAAAATAGAACGGCTTATAGATAGAAACTTTGCATTAAAAAGATCATCGTTTCCGAAACTTAAAATTTACAATTCATTCAACGGATCCCAGAACAGTTTTTTGAAATTTTTATTCTAAGATTTTCCACAGTGATTCCTTCCGCTTCCAGCTTAGGCTGAAATTCCGGAACAGATAAAACGCCTGAACTTGATATTACGCGATGAGCCGGAACATCTTTTGGGCAGCCTCCCATTGCTTTTCCTACATGACGGGAATGATTAGGGTAACCTACTGCTTTCGCTATAGCACCATATGTAGAAACCCTTCCCTTTGGAATAAGCCTGGTTACTTCGTATACCTGCTGTTTGAAAATTTCGTCCATAATTTCTGTTTTTAAATCCTAAATTTTATAAACTTCATTCGTTTTTTGCATCATTTTTGAATTCTTACCGGCTCAATGATGTTTCATTAAAATATAAAGATATGAAAAAATCATTTTTCCGTTTACTGAATGCAATCAATAAGAAAGTCCTTCCGAAATTGAGTAAGAAGGATCCAAACAGGCTTACGAAAATAGAAAAGGGAATTTTAGCTTACCGTTATTTTGTGCTGGTTAATTCTTTAGATTGATTTTTATTTTCCCGCAGATAGCACAGGTTTTCACAGCTCCAAATGATGCTTAAATATTGGCTCGCAGATTTAGCTGATTACGCAGATTTGTTGAAAATCATAAAGGCGCAAAGGATTTTGATTAGAATTGAACATATTTTTAAGGCGCAAGAAGATAAGATCTTCAGCAAGCTGTACTCCTATTTTTTTAACCACATAGGAAACATATTTTTTTGAACGGGATATAAATTATTTATTCGTGCATTTGTGGCAATATTCAGCAGTATATAATTTTATCGCAGATAAAATCCCTGCCCCCTAAATAATTATGCATGCAAAATAATTTGGGCCTTTGCGATTTCAACACTAAATACTTTTTCACAGAATCTGCGTAATCTGCAAAATCCGCAAGATATAAAAAACTGAAAACCTAGAAATAAAAAAAGCGCTCCCAAAATGGAAGCGCTATATAGTAATCTCGTAAAGAGTTTATTACTTAAGCATTCTCAAGAATATAAGAGAACATTAATGGTGCACAGATCGTTGCATCACTTTCAACGATAAATTTCGGTGTAGTGATATCTAATTTACCCCAGGTGATTTTCTCATTTGGAACTGCTCCTGAATATGAACCGTAAGATGTAGTAGAATCAGAAATCTGGCAGAAATAAGACCAGAAAGGAATGTCATGCATTTCCATATCCTGATACAACATTGGTACTACACAGATAGGGAAGTCTCCTGCGATACCTCCACCAATCTGGAAGAATCCAACTCCTTTTCCTCCTGAGTTTTTAGTATACCAGTCAGCAAGGTAAGTCATATATTCGATACCTGATTTCATTGTAGTTGCTTTAAGCTCACCTTTGATGCAGTAAGAAGCGAAGATATTACCCATTGTAGAATCTTCCCATCCCGGTACTACGATTGGCAGGTTTGCTTCTGCAGCAGCAATCATCCAGGAGTTTTCTCTAGGAATCTCATAATACTGCTCCAATACTCCCGAAAGGATCATTTTGTACATGAATTCGTGAGGAAAATATCTTTCTCCTTTTGCTTCAGCATCTTTCCAGATTTCTACGATGTGCTTCTGTAATCTTCTGAATGCCTCTTCTTCAGGGATACAAGTATCTGTAACTCTGTTCAGACCTCTTTCCAAAAGATCCCACTCATCCTGAGCTGTCAGATCTCTGTAATGAGGAACTCTTTCATAGTGAGAGTGTGCCACAAGGTTCATTAAATCTTCTTCAAGGTTAGCCCCTGTACAAGAGATAAAATCTACTTTACCCTGACGGATCATTTCAGCAAGAATTTTTCCTAACTCAGCAGTAGACATTGCACCTGCCAGAGTGATCATCATTTTTCCGCCATCTTTAAGGTGGGCAACATATCCTTTAGAAGCATCCACCAATGCAGCTGCGTTGAAGTGCAGGTAATACTTTTCTATGAATTCAGTTATCGGTTTGCTCATTTTTTTAATTTTTGCAAAGATAAAACTTAAAAACGGAATGCAATCAAAGCGTTTGAAGAAAGTCTCCCAGAGCTGTACTTTTTATCATTTGTTAAATAATCAGACTGAAATATGTTTTGGTCTTTATGCTTTTTTTGTCCAAACGTAAGGTACAAAGCTTTGCGTTTTCCAATATATTTATTCTCAAGAAAACAGAAAACGCAGCCCAAAAATGGACTACGTTTTCTTCGTAAATTCAACCCTATATGACAAAGTGTTATCCTTCCCAGGCTTCCACTTTTACAATTTCAATTTTTCTTTCACCATCTTTAAAAGGCCAGTGGATGATATCTCCTACTTTGTATCCAACTACTGCAAGAGCAATATTGGAAAGAATGGAGTGTTTATTCTTCTTAAGCTTTTCTTTGGTAGACGGTACAAAAATATATTCGTGTTCAAAATTCAATGTATGATCCTTTAAGGTCACTTTTCTGTCAACGGTTACAATATCAGCCGGCAGATCTCTTCTCAGAACCTGCTTTGCTTTTCTGAGCTCTTCGGTCAGTCTTTTTTCTTCTCCGATGCTTACTTTTTCCTTCTGAGTGTATCTTTTATAGCATCATAAATTCCGGTAGTAACAATAATATGTTGTGACATTTTTTCAATTTTACAATTAAAGTGCAGCAATTCCCGATGACCCAATGTAGAATACAGGTAATATCTGCCTTCTATAGGAAAACCGCAAAAAATAAATAAAAATCCGGAAAATCCCCTGCCTTGGATCCTGACAGGGCTTAATTGATAAAGTCCTTGGAACTTTTCAGAAAAGAATCTCTGTGTAAATAAAGTAATGACAGCAACAATCCTGATCGTCGGCATCCTGCTGATAAAAAGATTGTTGCTGTCATTATATGAGATGTTTTTAATTCTTACAAATATAAGACTTAAAAACGGAATGCAGCAGCTGCACTTAAAGAAACTCTTGTAAGACCTTCTTTCTGATCATTTCCAAGATCCATTGTGCGGCCGTTCACATTCATTTTATTAAGCGTTCCTGCAGTAAAACCAAATTTAGGTCCGATCAGGAAATTTTTGAAACTTCATACTGGTATCCGATTCCTGCTTCAAGACCCAGGTTTGAACCTGTTCCTTTGATATATCCTGTTTTGGTTGTATAAGAAATTACCCCAATGGACACATCAGCAGCAAATTTATGTTTTGTAGGCTTGCTATAATTGGAAAACATCACTGAAGGACCAAAGAATGTGATATTATCTTTTGTACTGACAGGCACAGAAACAGTTTGCCCATTTGCATACCCTCTTAATGTTCCACTGCTTGATGCATTATAATTGGAAAACTTCGCTCCAAGACCGATATTCTTCAAATTGTAATATGCTGCAATTTCGAAATGAACTCCGCTTTTCAGTCCTTTAACGTAATTTCTTTCTTCCATTGAAAGCCCGGAAGCTGTTTCAGCCACCCTCCATGCATATCCTACAGCAGGACTGATGGTCACTTTTTGAGCAAATGAAAATAAAGAACTCGAAATAACTCCTAACAGGATCAGTTTTTTTATCATGGTTTAAAAATTTCCGCAAAAATAAGATTTTCAGAATAAGAACAGGTTAAAATCTGAAACGTCTGTTTTCTTTTTGTCAGAAAGTTTTTTCTTGCTGTCCAATCTTTTCTGTTTCTGAGCTTTTGAAGGTTTTGTAGCAGTTCTTTTTTAGGAACAATCAAAGCTTTATTAACGATTTCGATTATTTTTTCAATGGCTTTGTTTTTATTCATCAGCTGGGTTCTGCTTTCTGAAACCGTCAGGAATAAATAGCCTTCGGCATTGATTCTGTTTTTCAGTTTATTATGAATCAGAAATTTTTCATCTTCATTGAAGAATTCTGAAGCATCTACTTTCCAAAGTACGGTAACAGCCGTCTCCACTTTGTTGACGTTTTGCCCACCTGCTCCGCTGCTGCGGGAGGTTTTGAAACTGAGTTCTTTTGAAAAGTTTTTCATTGTTCTATTTTAAAATGCTCATAAAGCGTTATAAATCTGCTGTTATATTTTTATGTAATGCCGGTCTGTTTACTTTTCCGTTGGGTGTCCTGGGAATTTCTTTGATGAAAATAATTTCCTTGGGTTTGTGGAAATTTTTCTCAAAAGGTAGTGTTGAAATTTTATTTTTTATTTCTTCGGATTCATTCCCTTCAATAATCAGTATCAATTTCTGGCCCAAACTTTCATCCGGCAAGCCTATAAATACGGCTTCATTAGGAATCTCCTTTTTGACAAGGGCTTCAAGGGCTTCCGGGAAAATTTTCGCTCCGCCGGAGTTAATAACATTGTCTATTCTTCCCAGAAACTTAAACTGTTTATTATTTTTAATTTCAACTAAGTCATTCGTTTGCAGCATTTCATCATTCACATTGGGTGCATAGATTTTCAGACAGCCTCTTTCATCCAGGGCAATGCTTACATTTTCAAAAACCGTAAAATAATCTTCCTGCACTGGCATCAACTGTTTCAGCCCGATATGAGATAAGGTTTCTGACATTCCGTAAGTTTCAAAAATACGGTTTGAATGAATTAAATTCTTCGCCCAGATTTTACGTTTCAAACTTTCTGAAGTGGCAGCTCCCCTATGATGAGGTTTTTTATCAGATGAAGTTTATCCAGTGAATTTTCTACCTGAAGTGGAGTCATTGCGCAAAAGCTTACTTCTTCCGTTATACTTTCCAAAGGCCTTAAAGAAGGATCTGTAATAATTAATTTTAACTTTCTCTCGATGGAACGGACGATCATCATTTTTCCGGAAATATATTCTACCGGCAGGCACAGTAATGCAGTATCACCTTCCTGTAATCCTAAAAATTGCAGGTCATCACTGCAGAATTGATCATTTTCTTTTCAATTTCAAAAATTTTAGGAACTCCGGTGGACCCTGAGGTTTGAACGTTTACCATTGTACCGTCAGAACACCATTCTTTGAGAAAAGTTTCCACTTTTTTTTCAAATTCCGTATAAAAGGATAATTGATTAATATTGAGATTATTGAAGTCTATCAGCATATTTTCCGTGAATAAAATCTACAGTAAATTTAAAAAAATTCAAAAAGTTCTTGTATATAAAGAAAAAGCTGTAAATTTGCACCACTAAAACAAACAGACTCATGGTGTAGCGGTAACACTACTGATTTTGGTTCAGTCATCTGGGGTTCGAATCCTGTGAGTCTACAAACCATCCTTTTTAAGGGTGGTTTTTGTTTTTATTTTAAAACATTCTTTTTCCTAAATATTTTAAGATTGATGCCAGTTTATATAGATCATAGCTGATCATTTGACGTTCACCGATTATAATTTTTTGTAAGAATTCCCAATCTTCTGTAAGACTTCCCATTGTAAAATCTCTCGGGTTTTTCATACGGACTATAGATGTCTTCATCCAAAATATTCCAGTACAGGTCATCTTCAAGTTCCACAACTTCTGCATCATCCAGTTTATTCAAGTCATCTGAGAGATGCATGATAATTTTTTTATATCTGAAACTTTTAAAACCTGGTTATTGCTTTCCATGGCTGATTATTTTTTGATTGAAAATCCTTTATGTCTCTCCTGCTTACGATGGAATAAAAATAACAATATACTTTAATAAAAATCGGAGAAATAAAAAGACCTCCGTTAGAGATCTTTTTAACATATAATGAATATTATTTTTAAGATCATCGATCTCATCCTGTATAGATTTGATTCTGTCTCTCAGTTCCTGACTTACTTTACCTGGAATTTTTTTCACTTTTCTCAAATCAAGGGCCAGCATAATGGAAGCAATTCCCATAAAAATAAAGGAAACTCCTGTTAACGTCACTAAAGAAATCCCTGTGAATACCGGGTTGAATATCAATAATAAAGAAAAAATGATGCCTCCCACACTCGCAAGGGCCACATTTCCCCAGCTCATTATTTTCATACTTTTCAGATCAAAGGCAAATCCCAACAGCTGAAAAGAACGGAACAGTAAAGTAAATCCTATGACAAACGGAAGTACAGTCATTGAAATCTGAGGGTTGGCGATAAGATAAACCCCGATTGCCGTGGTCAGTAATCCACTGACAAGAAACCATCCCCAGCCTTGTAAAGATTTGCTGTTCTGCAGGAAAAGAATATTTCTGTGATTCCGGAGAATAAAAATGAAACGCTAAAGAAAACAGAAAGTGTCACATACGTAGCAAGAGGTACGCTGAATACATAAAAACCGCAGATCAGAAATAGAATTCCGAAAATCAAAGGGATGTACCAATGTTTTACAGTGTTGGTAAGTGTCTGAAATAAATTAGCCATAGGTGTCTTTTTTAGTCTTGCCTACTTTGGAGAGCGGTGTTCGGCTTGTCCGCAGGAATTCCAAACAGGTCATAATTTTCACCTGAATTTGAAATACAACCTTTACCAAGGTACAAAAAATAGTAGATAAACGCACCAAAATCAGCCATAAACAGGCGTTAAAAAAATTGAAATTAAAATGTTATACATAAAGTTTCTCATAGAAATGATGAGCATACGTCATTTCTATGAGATACTTTAAGAGATTTCCGGTTTTATTTCCTTATTTCAAAAGTTTTCCTGCAGGCTGCTGCTGGGTAACACAGTGTACCATCCTCTCCGTTTTCATACAGATTCCTTACATCTATTCCAACAACTTTCCTACCCGGATATTGCTTCTGAATAATTGTATTGGCAACTGCATCATTAGGGTCTCCGTAATTAGGAACTAAAACCACGGTATTGGCTACATAGTAATTCACATAGGAACCTTTTTCATCCAGCTGTTTACCGTAGGCTGTTTTCACCTTATTTTTGGTAGCAGGTAAATAGATTTTTTATATTCTTTTCCGTTGACATTGGAAGCGGTGTAAAGTGTATTAACATCTTTTTCGGAAAGCCCGAGATCAAGAAGCTCATCTTCATTCATGGTGATCATGGTATGATGATCAACAAACTTCATAAAACCGTCAATGTGCATATCGGTAACATCCAATCCCGTCACTCCATCCAGCCAGATCACTTTTGATACTCCATAATAGGTTTCAAACATTTCTTCTGCTTCTTCCTGAGTGATCCCTTTGTTTCTTGTTGCTCCTTTTTTCTGACTGATCACAGAACTTTTACAGGCCATCAGAACTCCGTTTCCATCTGTTTCCACAGAGCCGCCTTCGTTGACCATTTCTTCATTGAGATCAATTACTTTTATGCCCAGATCATTTCCTATACGCTGAGGAATTTCATCACAATTTTCAAAGTCAAACTTTTCGCCCCAGCCGTTGAAGCCCCAATCTTCAATTAAGATGTTTCCTTTCTGATCTTTTACGAAAATAGGCCCGTTATCTCTGATCCACACATCATCTGTGGGGTAAATCCTGAAATCAACATTTTTCAGCGGAATTTTATTTTGTTCCAAAAGGCTTATAATTCTGCTCTTTTCTTCTTTATTATACGCAATAATATGAACTTTCTCTCCTTCCTGTAATGCTCTTGTCATATCAATCCAGGTCTGTTCTACCCTTTTACGATAGGTGGCACCATGCTGATAATGATGAGGCCATTGCAACCATGTTCCTTCATGAAGGGAAGATTCTTCGGGAAAACGATAAGTAGTCTGTGCCATATTTACTATAAAACTCAATACTAGAGTGAGTGTGAATAATTTTTTCATATGATTTAAAATTTCTTTCCTATAAAAACTCCGAAATTGATATCGGTCTCAAAGCTATTTCCTGTTTGTGAAATTGTACTTCCTATCCCGAATTGCATCTTTTTCCTATTTTCTATTCCTAAACGGATGATCTGGCTGCTGGCCTGATGTTCTTTAAAGCTGAAGTCTGAGTCTACGATCAACATACTGTAGAAATTAAGCTTTTTATTGATTTTCGGGGTGTATTCCAACAAGGTATAAAGCCCAAGCCCAAATTCTCTTGTCTGTGTAGAATAAGTAAATGCAGGGAAAATACTGATATTCCAAACTTCATTTTCCTTTCCATACGCCAGCCCTACAGAGGGCATGATGTCTTCTCGTGAAATATGAACTCCTGCAGACGCCCCTACATTTCTTCCGATCCCATAATTGAGATTCTGATATACTTCCGGATTTACTTTTTTGAATCGTAGTCATAAGTGATTGTTGCCGAAGCAAAATAATTCCATTGGCTCTTAAAATCCCTATTGTAAATTCCCAGCACTTCTGCTTCTTTGTTTACGGCATACGTCTGCAGGAAAATCTGAGCTTTGCCACAAAATGGAAGTAATAAGGTAAAGAGAAATAAGTTTTTTTCATTCTGATTTGTTTTCTTAAATGCTGATCAGTCAAATATTCTGTTCTTTGACTGTGCAAAATTAGATCTCAGAAAAAACAAATCTTGTCCTAAAAGGACATTCTACTCATGCAGCGGAAAATAAATATGGGTGATTTCCGGTTCGGCATATTCTTCAATCACATCAGAATTATCCAGCAAAAAATGCTGCTCTGTAAGCCAAAAAAGATAAAATGAACGGTAGGTTTCTAAAATATTCTCATAAGGTCCCTCATGTGTAAACCGTACGTATTTTCTTCCGAAAATATCCTGTTTGGAAAATCCTTTCAATGAATCTCCAGAGAGTACAGCAGCTCCATATCTACAGTGAGAATGGCTGGTGATCAATGGCTGGTCACGAATAATTCCATAGGCAGCTTCATATATTTCATTTTCCGGTTCTATCTCTTTCCAAAGGGCATCAATTTCCGGATTGTTATAATCTTTAGCTTTAATAAATTTACAGTATACCGTCATGGCATCTTTATACCTGATCTCGAATTTAAGATCTGTATTTCCGGTTGCTATAAATGTTTTGAATACTTCCTTTTTCTGTTTTCTGGCTTCAGCAGGTGAAACTTCGTATTGTTTTTTAAACGCCTTTGAAAAAGACTGGATGTTAAAATACCCCATCTGCCAGGCAATTTCAGAAATTTTATCTTCCGTATAGATCAGTTTTTTATAGGCCGTTTCAAGCCGGAGACGCTTTTGAAACCCTGAAATTGTTTCATTGAAGATTTTAAAAATATCCGTTGAAAATTCCGGTACGAATAATGAGATATTGCTTCTATTTCATGAGCAGTAATCTCCTATCAAAGTTCACTTCAATATGGTCAACGATTTTCTGTATCTCATTAAAGTTTGTCTGCATGACATTTTGATATTAAAAACAACAATTAAAAGAAACCATTTTGAGCCCGTTTCATAAAATATTTGCATTACTAATTTAAAGAAAATAAAAACAAAAAGATGAAAATCAAATGATTCTCATCTTTCAAAACACCTTCAGTTGTTTTTATATTATTATCCAGGTTTTTTATAAAGTTTATACATTACAAACAAAAATCCTAACCATACCGGAATCAGAATCACCTGTATTTCCATTCCTGTAATGCTCATTAATCCTAAGATCAGGACCAGAAAGGCAATGCAGATATAGTTGGATACAGGATAGAATATGGATGGAAATTTGGATTGAATTCCTTCCTGGTAATTGCTTTTTTGAATTTCAGATGGGTGTAGCATATCATCAGCCAGTTGATAATCAAGGTAGATACAACAAGTGCCATCAGATATTGAAATGCTTTTTCCGGCACCAATTTATTGATGACGATACAGATTCCTGCAAAGCATGAAGAAATAAGAATTGCATTGGTAGGAACTGAATTTTTATTAAGTTTTTTCAAAAATTTAGAGCATTTCCCTGCTGAGCCAGCCCGAAAAGCATACGGCTATTGCTGTAAACACTACTGTTATAAACTGATAAAGCAGCCGTTAATACAATAAGATTCAGAACATTGGCGATCAATGAATTGAACTGGATCACTTTCCCAAAAAGGCTGAATTCAAGGCCATTCAGATTCTGAAAAACCATTACGAAAGGACTTGAGCCTTCTGTAATCTCTCTCCATGGGCTTAAAGAGAATAAGATTACCAAAGCACCTACATAGAAAATAAGAATTCTATAGATTACCTGGTTGGTTGCCTGAGGAATTGTTTTCTCCGGATTTTTGGCTTCAGCTGCAGTAATCCCGATCAGTTCCAACCCTCCGAATGAAAACATAATCATTGCCATTGCTGCAAATAATCCGGAAAATCCGTTTTCTGTTTTATTGAATAATCCCTTCGGGAAAAAACCATCATCGTTCCACAAATTGGTAATGGTTGCTTTTTCTCCTCCGGTTCCGCTTATCAGAAGATAAACCCCGAACACAATCATAGCAATGATCGCTATTACTTTGATAATGGAAAACCAGAATTCGGTTTCGCCATAGACCTTTACAGAAGCTAGATTAAGTGCAGTGATGACCACAAAAAGAATAAACTGGATACCCAGAGTGGTATTTCCGGCCACCAGAAATGAATATAATGTCCTATAGCCGTAAGCTCGGCCATACTTACCAGAATATATAGAATCCAATAATTCCATCCTGAAGCAAAACCCGGAAAATTTCCCCAATATTTATAGGCAAAGTGACTAAAACTTCCCGATACGGGTTCCTGTACTACCATCTCACCAAGCTGACGCATGATAAAAAAGGCAATGATCCCGGCTAAAGCATATCCTAAAATAACCGATGGCCCGGCTAATACGGCTGCAGGTCCTATTCCCAGAAATAACCCGGTTCCTATGGCACCTCCAAGGGCTATTAATTGTATGTGTCGATTTGTTAATCCTCTAACTAAAGTCTCGTTTTCTCCTGTTTTTTTTTCGTTGCTCATTGAATGAATTATTCGGTCGCTAAATATATAAAAACTTTTCAGAGAAATTCATATTCCATGGGGTAAATTGAGAATTCACAAGTATCAAGACAAAAGTTATCCGTTTCTTAGCTTTCCAGATTTTAATACTTTTATTAAGGAAAATCCGGAACCTCATCACTCGATTTTGCCCAACGTATTGGATAACCATTTTTAGTATATTTTAAATCAGTACGTTCCATTTTTATTAATGTACTTTTAATATAATATTTATCTTTCTCTTTGTAAATAACAGCCAAAGGATCTGTAGCTGATTGATTATTATCAAAAATATATAACTTATTGTCTGTGGATTTGTAGTCAATTTTATAATTAAATTGAATATCTCCACTAAATCCAAATTCATTATTATCTTTTGAAATATTTATGTAGTAGTTTCCTTGTTTTTCGCTGTCAATATTATAAGGATAAAGCCAGTAAATACCATCCCAATTTACTTTTTGCGTTATCATAGAGCTCTTAGATAAATCTTCTACTTTTTCATTATCTTTTTAAATACTACTACATAATTTTTTGGCTCTGTTGAGAGTTTTTCAGATGATTGATTAATTTCCTTCTGGTTATTTTTTTGGCTACTAAATATTGAAAAAAAAAAATTAATTAGCTGATTAAATATTTCATAATTGATAATAGCTTCTTACTAAATACATTACTTTGATTTTATCCTGCTTTTATGAATATATCCTTCTTTAGTTTTTTATAATATTCCCATTATCTGATATTTTATACCTTCCTATTTCTTTTTTAGGATCATTTGAATTCTTTGCTTTATATAATATAATAGCATATTCTTTTGTGATATTAAAGTCTTGGATACTTTCGCCATCCATTCTTGCTATTAACAAATTGGATATTATTTTTCCATTTTTAATAACAATTAAATAGTAATTCTCAATATCTGATGTATTATCGTACAATATAACTGGTTTAAAATCATTTATTATTGGTAAATAAGTATATTCTGAAAAGTAAAATTCATTTCCAATAATTTTAAATAATTCACTTTTTTATCATAATCATATTTGGGATAATTTTCATTACATTTTTTTCATCAGAAGGATAAACACAAGCGGCATAAAAGTCTTTAAAATTAAATGGTAGAATAGCTGTTTTATACTTTATATCATCTTTGAGATGGATATTTTTTTTTGAGATTTCACATGCTCGAAAAATATCATTATAAGTCAATATATTTTTATCAAACTTTAATTCTACTGGTTTCTCTGGATCTACAGTTACATTATACAAAGTTTGCTCATTAGGAAATAGCAATAGCCAAGCGATTGTACTTTCAACAATTTGTTTTTGTTTAGGATCATCAGAAAGGTTATTTTCAAAATAAACATGAATTGAAATACTATCACTTTCGATTTTATCTATATCAATAAAATAATTTTTATAGTCTTTAAGATTTAAATCACTGGATTTTACTATTTTCTCTACTATTTCTTGACATGTCAATTTTTGTGTTTTTATGACCTCTTTTTCCTGTTTAGCAATATTAGAAAACTCTTTATCTGAATTTTGTTTACAGCTTAAAATATTGTTTAATAATATTAGCAATAAAATAGTGAATGTTCTTTTATTTATCATTTTAAAATTTGTTAGAAATTTTAGGTATCGTTGTATTAATATCTTTGATATAATTTTTTTGAATTGTAAAATCTTTGGAATGCCATCTTCCCACATTTCCATCGTATCTTAAAATAAACTCTGCAATATATGACATTCCTGCTTCTACAGATGGAAACATAATATATTTCTTAGCTCTGTCGGTAATTTGCTTGTTACCTCCTGCCCACTTTTGCCTTTATTTTCGTATCTTTCCCATAAACCAACAGGAATATATTCGGGATATTTTGTATAAACGTCACTATTCCATCCATAGCTTGGAGCTTCTCCAAACGCTTCCATTCCAGGGGACCCACAATTCACATATTGTCCGGATTTAAAATGTCCTGTTTCCCATCTATAAATTTTTTCTATTGTTTTTGCCATTTCTTTTCCATAACGAGCATTTATAATTTTTAATGCGGCTTCGGCATCTTCAATTGTAAAACCATTATTCTTTTTTTTTTAGATATAATTGCTAAGGAATTAATTTGTTTTACCTCTCCTCCTCCCATACAGCTACATGTATTGGGATGTATTTTATTTGCTAAAGTAACAATACGCTCCCCATTAACTTGATTTATATTCTTTACAAAATATTTGTCCGCTAAATATTTTAATTCAAATTGTCTCACATCATAATGAATCCACGTGCTTGCAATAAACTCTCCTTTATAGGCAGCCACTCCTGGTTCTAATGAAAATTTATTAGTTTCGTTCCATCTAACTTGATTTCCTAGATATTTAACAAATATTTTTTGCCGGATTTCTTCTATATCTTTTGACACTTGTGTTCTTTTTCCATTTTTGTTAAAATGTAGATCCAAAGCTTTTCCCATATGATTAGTAGAACTCCTATTATGAATATCATTATTTATCCAGCATCTATATCCCGAAAAAATACATTTAACAGAATATTTCAAATCTTTTTCAATCACAGTTGTATAAAACATAGCTGCTCTTAATGCCCAAATTAAACTTCTATGAATTCCCGGATACTCGTATTTTCTTTTAAGTTCTGCAATTTTTGAATTTTGTTTTTGTTCTGGAAATTTATCGTTTCCAAAACCTTTACATTTTCCACAAGGGCACTTTACATCGTCAAAATCTATAATATATTTTTGTTGAAAATCATCAATTGCTTTTAAAACATTTCCGCAAACTTTTCCTGTTTCAGGAACTTTCATATAGTCTTTTGGAACTGTTTAATCATTCTTTCGGTTCTGTCTGTAAATTTATCTGTTGGTACATTTCCACCAAAGCCTGCTAAACGAATATTTATTTCTCTGATCAACTCGCTTGGAGCAGAATTTTTGTCAATACAATATTTACTTCCACAATTCTTAGATTCCAATTTCGTTTTCTCAACCATCGTTGCACTTCTCCCACTCTCCACCTTTGTAGGCTCAGCATCAACACTCACAGGCATCACGGCAGAAGTTACAGAAGTATCATGGTGTATCACTTCTATAAAATAATCCTGCCTTGCGCTGTCACTGCCACCATCATTGGCTTTATCAAACATCTGCTTTGTAAGCTGGACATTATTGATGTAATTGTTGTCACCAATTAAAACACAATCTTTTTCAAAAATCATATCATTAGTCCATTTAATATTATCTTCCTCCCATATTTTCACCTTTACTTTTTGTCTTTCATCTCTTTTGCAACAATCTTTATTCTTACGGTAGCTCCTACTTTCGAAGAATGAAGTCTGTTCCCATTGTTATCCACAAATTCAGCACTCAGGATTTTTCCTTGTGGATCATCACTTTTTTTCCGCCTGTGGTGACTGGAAATTTTGCTGAACTTCCATCAGGTTTAGGTTTGGATTTCTCTGGAGCAGGAGGTATTTTAGGTTTTGTTGGTGAGGGTGTCTGCTTTTTAGGAATCTCTCTTTTCTTGGAGGTTCTGGGTTATGAGTAGGGTTAACTACATTAATATTAGGACTTGCTTTTTGTATATGTTTACTAACCACATCAGCCGTTACATAATATTCGTGAGTGGGTCCCTCACTTTTATCACCTGATGCAGTGCGTGCATTGGCAATCAATACAGCCATTGTGTAAAAAGGTAATCTGAAAACAGCTTCTGCCATTCCTCTCTCATTCACTCTGCTAAGAACAGGGACAGGGTTTATTTTATTCAAAATATTTACTATAGGATTGTGTCCTTCTCTCTGAGCATCATCTTCCCAAAGTGTAAAAGCAATATTCATCTCGAACATTTCTACACAATATGCCCTTGCAATAATAGTATCTTTATAACTCAGTTTTTTACCTTTTGGAATAGGTTTATAGTTAGCATCCAGAAGTTCCACCCTGGTTATTTTAGACTCTTTAGCCCGTTGTGGATGTACAATAAGTTCTCCATAGTCTTCACCCTGACGTACAATGATCTTTATTCCCTTATGAAATAAACTCTTCTGTCCGAAAATATAAGGAACCATCTGTCCTTCTTTATCGCTTCCTCCTTTTCTCCAACCTGTTTTAGTCTGTACCATCACTTCCCAATGTGCTTTGGATGCTTGTAAAGGGTTTTTAATAGGTTGTAAAGGATTCAGCCAGCCATTTATTGTAGAAACAGAATACATTTCCTGTTTTCCGATCACAGGCTTATCGTTTCCGATGATTGTTAATTTTCCCATATTTGTGTTTGTGTGTTTATTCGCAGATATTTACATCTTCTTCCTGTTCATCCTGAAATTCTTTGTAGTCAAGCAATGGGTTAATATTCTGTTGCTGTTTTGGATCTGCATTCCTGATATTCTGTTGGGTCACCTCCGCAGTTTGCCCATGTTCTTTTATTGTAATTTTCCCTCCTGTTGTACACATCAGTTCAGAAAGTTCTGTAATACAACTTTTGTTCATGACTTTAGTTTTTTCATAAGATTTCTGCCATTTTCCTGCAGGAGCAAAAGCACAAGGTAAATAACCGCCAGAACTTGGTTTAAGCTTGCACTGCCCAAAACTAGGTCCAGATGGGGTAAACTGTAAATCATCTTCTGTAACGGCTAAGTAATCGGCTTGCCCTTCTCTATTATTCCAATAATGTTTCTGGTGTGAGGTTACTTTAAACTGTGGAAACTGATTGCCTTGATTGCACTTTGCTTTTCCTTTTTGGACCACGAAATATTTACCATCGTGAGGGGATGAATTTTCTGACATCATTTTGTGATTTGGTGTTTTAAATTTAATAGTTATCTGTAATTCTTTCTAATAAAAAGTCTTCTCTTTGGCTATTTTCATGCCCCAAATATTGAAATCCTGCTTCAATTTTATACAATGACAAATTTTCTCTGTTAAAAAGATATTCTGCAAAATGTTCGCAATCTATACGTGTCTTTTCTATATCTGTTTTCTCATTAAACCTGGAATCTGTAAAGTGTAATCCTTCAAGATTTCAGTATCAACAGAGATACCTCTTTGCTGAATCTTTACTCTTTCATCATCTACAATATCTTTAGATAATAATATGTTTTGAAATTCAAATCGTATTGGCTGAGCATCAAAAATCCAAGGATAAAAATCATAGTAAACATTTGAAGTAACCCAATTTCCTAATTGAGTTCTGTAGAATTCACCAAACATAAAAGAGTTAAATAGTGTATTTTTAAACTTCTGTGAAATAATTTCGGAACTTTTTACAATATCTTTCATCTTTTCAATATAATCAGAGGAATATTGATCCGGGAAAAAGTTCTTTATGAAATTCAATTCAGAAAACATATCTTCTGTTTTCTTTGTCAGCGCTATATCAATAAGTTTTCCGTCACGATCTATAATATATCGAATCGGATAAATAGCCTCTATGCACATTTTGGCAAGGGTGTCCAATTTGGAATCTGAAATGGCCTCATTTTTTCTGAAATCAAATGCTGAAAAGAGAAAGTGATAATACCCATTTTTAATTCCTTCAAGATCTAATCTTACTTTGTTTTCATACTTTGATAGAATGATATCATCAGAACAGGTAGTCTGAGTAATTTGATAAGTTCCCTCCCAGAATTTAAAGTCAAAAGGGAATTTTCCTTTAGCCGGGAAATCATAAAAGCTTTGATTATTATCTCTGATTTTTTTGTTCAGCTCGAGAATTTCAGATGCTGATGGAATATAAAGTTTCATTCCTGAGCAAGATCTCCCTCAAAGCGTTCAGACAATAGACAATTTTGGTTATGATATTCCCTTAAGTATTCCGGATTTTCAAGTTGCATCTCATTACAGAGATCAGCAAGAGATTCTCCTGATTGAGTGTAATAAGTTATCATACATTTTGTGTTTTATATCACTAAATATAGATAAAATATAATATTAGAAATGGAAATTTTTGATAAATTTTAAAACTGTAGTAGAACTATTGATTAGAATATCATTGGTTTCCGATTTTTATAATCCAGACAAAACAGCCAAAATAGATATACAATAAGAAATGCAGGGACAAAAATTCAATTTTATTCTAAAAATTCCTTCGGAACCGAAATATTATTTTTTTCATATACTCCAAAAGTCCCTGGTATTTGTCTTCATAATTGTCATTCGTTCCACATTGATGAGAGATGCTGCAGATATCGGAAGGTTTAATGTCTAAAATAGCTGAGATTTTAGTCAGGATTTCGAGGTTGATTTTCACTTTAGAATTCTCAATATCAGAGTATGCCTTCTGGGAAATCCCCATTTCAAAAGCCATATACTCCTGCGTAAGATCTTTACTCCTACGGATTTTTCTGATATTTTGTCCACATACTTTCATCGTTTCTGTTTTAGTAGTTTTCGGTATATTTTAGAAGATTATCTATTAGCCTCTAACAAAGTTAATAAATACCTTTGGCAAAACATTATACACGTTACATGATATTTATTTTCATCATAGAAAAAGCTAAAAAATAAGCCTCTTTTAAGAGAAAATATCACTTCGGTAAACACTATTGGAATTTATGGAGACGCAAAATTTAATTATGACAATAATATTGTCAGAGCATTCCTCTATGCTACTATAGCATTCGGACTTGTAGGATTTCTGCTTGGGCTTACGGCCGCATTGATGCTTTTTTATCCTGAATTGCCTGAATTTTTATTCGGGACGGATGATACCACAATTAAAAGTTTAGCATCGGGTAATATTCAGGGATTGATCAATACACAGGAGCGATGGGCTTCGGAAGAATCAGAATGCTTCACACGAGTGCCGTCATCTTTGCTTTCGTCTGTAATTCCTTCTTCTGCGGTGCTTATTACAGTATGCAGCGGTTACTAAAAACAAGAATGTATAGTGATACGCTTTCATGGATTCACTTCTGGTCATGGCAGTTGATGATCATCACCGTGGTGATTACCTTCCTGATGGGAATCAATACTTCTAAAGAATACGCCGAACATGAGTGGCCTATTGATATTTTAATTACGTTCTCATGGGTCATCTTCGGAATCAATATGTTCGGAACAATTGCCAAAAGAAGAGTAAGACATTTATACGTAGCCATCTGGTTCTATATGGCCACATGGATTGCTGTAGCGATGCTTCACATCTTCAACAACCTGGAGGTTCCGTTATCTTTCACCAGCTGGAAATCTTATTCTGTATATTCAGGTGTAAAAGATGCATTGGTACAATGGTGGTATGGGCATAATGCGGTAGCATTCGTACTAACCACTCCTGTATTAGGTCTGATGTATTACTTTATGCCAAAAGCAGCTCAGCGACCGGTATTCTCATACAAATTATCCATTATTCACTTCTGGTCGCTGATCTTTGTATACCTGTGGGCCGGGCCTCACCACCTGCAATATACAGCATTACCGGCATGGGCTCAGGCTGTGGGAACAGGATTCTCTATTATGCTGATCGCTCCGTCATGGGGAGGAATGCTGAACGGTCTTCTTACCTTGAGAGGAGCATGGGATAAAGTAAGAGAAAATCCTATCCTTAAATTCTTTGTAGTGGCTGTTACCTGCTATGGTATGGCAACTTTTGAAGGGCCTTTATTAGCAACAAAATCATTAAATAAAATCGGGCATTATACCGACTGGGTGATCGGTCACGTACACCTGGGGGCTCTTGGATGGAATGGCTTTATGGCATTCGGAGTGGTATATTATCTGGTTCCGATCATGTGGAGAACGCCGCTCTGGTCTAAAAAATGGCCAACTGGCACTTCTGGCTAGGAACATTAGGAATCATTTTCTATGCAGTTCCTATGTATATCTCAGGATTCACACAGGGGTTGATGTGGAAACAATTTAACCCGGACGGAACTTTATTATGGAAAAACTGGTTAGATACTGTAACGGCAATTATTCCTTACTTTAAAATGAGGTTCTTAGGTGGAGTACTTTACCTGTCCGGAGCCATCTTAATGGTGATCAATGTCATCAGAACAGTTAAAGCAGGTTCCTTCCAGAAAGAAGTTCCTGCGGAAGCTCCTGCATTAGCCAATATCGGAACCGGAAGAAAGGAAGGAGAAGGAGTGCACTTATGGCTGGAAAGAACGCCTACCCTACTTGCTGTCTTAGCTTTCATTACGGTAGCAATCGGTGGACTTGTGGAAATCATTCCAACCTTATCACTGAAGCAAAGTGTTCCTTCCATTACCGCAGTAAAACCATACACACCTCTGGAACTTGAAGGAAGAGATCTTTACATCCGTGAAGGCTGCAACTCATGTCACTCACAGATGATCAGACCGTTCCGTGATGAGGTATTAAGATTTGAAGGTAAAAACGGACAATATTCGAAAGCCGGAGAATTTGTATATGACAGACCATTCCTTTGGGGATCTAAAAGAACCGGTCCGGATCTTCACAGAGAAGGAGGCAGAAACCCGGATTCATGGCACTTCAAACATATGTACAACCCAAGGATTACTTCCGCAGGTTCTATCATGCCACGTTTTCCATGGCTGATTACCAACAAACTGGACCGTACACAAATGGTGGATAAAATGAAGCTGATGAAAAACTCTTTTGATGTACCGTATACAAAAGCTCAGATCGATTCAGCGAATCAATGGGCAGACAACCAGTCGAAAGCAATTGTACAAAGAATTTATGCAGAAGCTACTGATGTAAAAGATCAGATGACGAAAGAAAAAACAGCAAAAGGAACAGCTTATATCCCATTGGAACAAAGAGAAATTGTAGCAATGATCGCCTACCTTCAAAGATTAGGTACCGACATCAAAACTACACAGATTCAAACTGCAAGCGTAGAGTAATTATTAAAATTGTATTGTCATGAAAACGAGAACCCCAATTTCAATATATATCGTAACAACGATAGGCTTAACGATCATGGCCTTTGAAATGTTCGCCAGCGATTCAGGTTACTTTTCATCACCATTTTTCTGGGCGCTGATCCTGATTGCCATCATCCTTCTTCTCATCATGAACTCTATAGGAGATCTGATTGAAAATGAAAGCTTCAGCCGTCTCCTGAAGATGAAAAACAAAAATATCTGACAGAAAAAAGCGTTCCTTACTATCAGAAACTATGGAACTCTCCTTCAAAAAGCAGTCTGTGACCGAAGAAAAGATATTCTTATTGACCATGGTTTCGATGGTATTACAGAGCTTGATAATTCTCTTCCGAAATGGTGGATTGGTCTGTTCTGGTTCGGATGTATATTCTGCGTGGTGTACCTCACTGCTTTTGCCTTTACGGACTATGCCCACCCGGATGCTGAGTACACCAAAGAAGCAAAGACTATGTTAGCTTCCATCGAAGAATATGAAAAAATGCACCTCAGATCGATCTGGAAACTGCAAAATACAGCGCAGATCATATTGCAGAAGGCCAGGAACTTTTCAAAACCAACTGTGTAACCTGCCATGGGGACGGCGGAAAAGGAGGTATCGGTCCTAACCTTACTGACACCCACTGGATCAATATCAAAGAGAAAAGTCTGTTTAAAAATGTATTCTGGATGCTTGAAAACGGCTCTCCCAACAACCCAACGATGAGACCTTTCATCAAAGAAGGAACCATTACGGGAAGGGATGCTGAAAAAATTGCAGCCTATATCTACCATATCAATCAGGAAACCGCTCCTATCACTCCGGCTCAAGGTGGTGCCGCACCACAGGGAGAAGAAGTAAAATGGGAAAACGGAAACGAATAAAAATTTTTATCTCAATATACAAACCATGCCATGCCCCCTTTACAACAACACTAACATTTGAATTTTCATTTTTGCTAACTAACCTTTTCAACATTAAAAAATGATATAAAGGGGGCATTTTAAAGCATAAAAATCCGCACCTTGGCTCGTCTTACTCAACTATTCACTTGACAACTACAAACTAAAAATTCCATAATAAGGCAGCCAAGGCAGGATTTTTGCATTCGCTAAGGGTACCACAACAAAGAATGAATAAATTAGTATTATTATCTTTGTTACAAACCCATTCCATTTGAAACTAAGAATCAACAAAAAAAAACTTTTAAGGCGTATTGCAATAACCTTTATTTCAATATTGGTTCTACTTACCCTGTTGATATTAAGCTTAAGGCTTCCCGTCGTTCAGAACTTCATCAAAGACCGGCTTATTGTCTATCTTGAAAAAGATCAAGACTCCGGTAAGCCTTGAAAGGGTTTACATTGGCTTTCCCAACAGCCTTGTGATGGAAAATCTTTACCTCAAAGGACAGGATGTAGATACTCTTTTAGCGGTTAAAAAGCTGGACGTAGGTTTACATATGCTGAAATTGATCAACTCCACGGCAGATATTACATCTGTAGATCTGGAAGGTGCAAGAGCAAATGTAGTTCGAAAACCGGATGGCAAGTTTAATTTTGACTATATCATCGATGCTTTTGCTACCAGTGATAAAGAAGAAAGCCCTTCCAAGCCTTTCATTATTTCCCTTGATAAAATTAATTTAAAAGATATAGGAGTCACGTTCAACGACCAGCAATCGAAGAATGATATTAAGCTCTATTTCAAATCTTTTGATACAAGAGTAAAAAAATTCGATCTCAACAAAAATACTTATGCCGTCAATGATATTAATCTGGATGGATTGCAATTAAAGTTAAAGCAGGGTATCGTAGAGGAAGTTTCTAAGAAGGTTGAGAAAAAGTAGATTCTCTCAATGAAAAGAAACCAATGAATATCGGGTTAAGAGGTATCAAGCTTACTAACTTTGATATTGATTATGGGGATGACAATACCAAAACTTTTGCCAAGCTTTTGTTTAAGGAATTAAGTACAAAGGTCAATAAACTTGATCTTGAAAACAATGCTTACCATATTGCCAATGTCTTCCTTTCCGGGGCAGATATCAATGCCAATCTTTATCTTCCTGCCCAGAATGCGAATCCGAAAAGGCCAATGAACCTGAAGTTTCAAAAGCTTCAGACCAGGACAAAGCGATGAAACTGCTTTTAGGAAAACTCGTTCTGAATGATGTGAAGGCAACTTACAACAATACTGCTATTGCTCCTACCCAACAAGGCATGGACTTCAACCACCTGAATTTCTCAAAAATGAATGTGGAAGTGAGAAGCTTCAAAATGGAAAACAACACTTTTGCAGGAACGGTGAATTCTGCAGAGATCCGGGAAGCAAGAGGCCTGGATATTCAGAAGTTCAATACAGATTTTGTCTATGCAGAAAAAGAGGCTTACCTCAAAGACCTTTATCTTCAGACTCCAAAAACTTTACTACGTAACGAGGTTATTTTAAATTACAACTCCATTGATCAGCTGAGCTCAAATCTCGGAGCGGTAAAGATTTCAGCCAATATTAAAGATTCCAAAATCGGTTTTTCTGATATTCTGAATCTGGTACCTACTTTAAGAAATACAGTTCCGTTCAACAAATATCCGAATGCCATTCTCAATGTCAACGCCAATGTAAAAGGCAGTGTGAATGATCTGCTCATTCAGGATCTGAAAGTGTCAGGCCTGGATCAGCTCAGAGTTCTCGCTTCAGGGAAGGTTAAAAATGCAATGAATCCTGATCAGCTGTATTATGATCTGAGAATCGGGAATTTTCTTCTGAGGCTAAGACCATCTTTAATCTTGTTCCGAAAAATACAATCCCATCCAATATTTCACTTCCTTCCCACTTCAGCATTAAAGGAAATGCCAGGGGAACTACCAAAGTATTGAATGCTGACCTCAACCTCTACTCCACTCTGGTAATGCAGCCGTTATTGCCAACGTTGATATGCGCAGAAAAAATCATGAACTGTATGATGTGAAAGCCAATCTTCAGGGGTACAGGTAGGAAAAATCATTCAGAATAAAGATATTGGTCCGGTTACGGCACAGATTGCGGCAAAAGGAGAAAGTTTTGACTTTAAAAATGCCAACGCAGACTTAAAAGGACATGTTGCTTCTGCCGTGTATAAAGGTTACCGCTATCAGAATATGAATTTAACAGGTAAGATCAACAAGGGTGCTTACCATGTGGTTTTGGATTCAAAAGATCCGAATGCCAGCTTACTGCTTACCGCATCAGGGGTGTATAATGAAAAGAATCCGACGGTAAAGGTGAACGGTGAGGTAATAAAACTGGATGTCAACAAGCTTGGCTTCTATGAAAAACCGATGATCATTGCCGGAAAAATAGATGGTGATTTTACAAGTCTTGATCCGAATAACCTGAACGGATATTTAAACCTAGAGAATTTTGCATTTTCTGATACCAAAGAGGTTTATCCGGTACAGGAAGTTAATTTGAAAGCTTCATCCACAGCAGATTCTACCCAGATTATTTTGAATTCTCAGGTTGCAGATCTGGAATTGAAAGGAAAATATAAACTTACCCAGATTTTTGGAGCTTTAACGCAGACTATCAACCAGTATTATCAGTTCCAGAAACCGGATAAGAGCCAGAAAATTGATCCGGGACAGCATTTTGCCTTTACGGCGAAGATTAAAAATGATGATATTATCAGAAAATTTGTTCCTGATCTGAAAAGCTTTGAAACCATTAATTTGACAGGAAACTATGATGCGGATTCGCAGAAAATTGAAATCGACGGTCAGATTCCGCAACTACTCTATGGTGAAAATACGATTGAAAAAGGAGTTTTAAAAGTAACCAATGAAAACCAGGCATTGCAGTACAGCCTGAATGTAGCTTCTTTAAAAGTTCAAGCTTTTCAATCAGCAAGATCGATATCAACGGAGATGTGGCAGATAATACGATCAACTACAATGTCACGACCAAGGATGAAAAAGACGCTACCCGCTTCCTTATTGCAGGAAGTGCAAAATCATTGAATGATATTACGGAAGTTTCTTTAAATCCAAATGGATTAAAACTTAATTACAACGACTGGAAGGTTGCGGAAAACAATAAGATCCAGATCAGCAGCAAAGGAATTTTCGCCGATAATTTTATTCTTTCCAATGCAGGAAGTGAGATTTCCATTCAATCTGAGAATGAAAGCCCAGGTAGCCCTTTGAACGTTTCGCTGAAAGATTTTAAAATTGAAACCATTACTGAACTCATTAAAAGGATACTATACTTGCAAGAGGTACCATCAACGGAACGGCTCAGCTGAGGGATGTGATGAAGGATATGACCTTCACTTCGGATCTGAACATTTCGGATCTGATTGTATACGGAAGTCCGGTAGGAAATCTTGCTGTAAAGGTCAACAATTCTTCACCTAAAGTTTTAAATGCCGACATTGCCCTTTCCGGAAATAATAATGACGTAAAAATCCTTGGGGATTATAATACCGCTTCAAGCACCTTCGACCTGAATATGGCCATCAATCAGCTGCAGATGAAGAGCATTCAAGGGTTTTCAATGAATGCGATTACCAATACGGAAGGCTATCTTTCCGGGAATCTGAAGATTACGGGAACTTCTGATAAACCGAATATTTTAGGAAAAGTAAAATTCAATGATGCCGGACTGGAAATTGCCAAAACAGGAAGTGATTTCAGAAAGCTTAATGATGAAATTGATTTTACCAGCCGTGGTATTGAATTTAATAAGTTTAAAATTAACGATAAAGACGGCAATGCCCTTGTTGTAGATGGGGAGGTTCTTACCCAGACCTACAGAGACTTTGCGTTTAATCTGAATGTAAATGCCAAAGACTTCAAAGTTGTCAATTCGGAGAAATCCAATGATGCCATGATGTATGGTATTCTGGCTATTGATGCCGGTCTTCGTATCCGTGGAAATCTGGATTTACCAAAAGTAGACGGAAGACTGAGTGTTGCCGACAATACGGATTTCACATTTGTACTTCCACAGTCTACGCCATCGTTACAGGAAAGAGACGGCATTGTGGAATTCATCGATCAGGATCAGGTTGTTTTAAATAAAACCGTAAAAGCAGACTCTCTTAATGCACAAAGCCGCATCAAAGGGATGGATGTAAGTGTCAATATTGAAGTAAGCAAAGAAGCTAAGCTGTCACTGATCATCGATAAAGCCAATGGAGATTTTGTACAGCTCCAGGGAGAAGCGGAACTGACGGGAGGAATAGACCCTTCAGGAAAAACAACTCTGGTAGGAGTTTATGAAGTAGAAAAGGAAGTTATGATCTTACGGTAAGTTTCCTGAAACGTAAATTTGATATCCAGAAAGGAAGTACAATCACATGGACCGGAGAACCTACCATGGCCATAATGGATATTACCGCCGTGTATAAAACCGAAGCTCCTCCTATTGATCTTGTAGAACAGCAGGTCGGCGGGCAGAGTGCATCCGAAATGAATCAGTATAAGCAGAGAATACCTTTTAATACTTTATTGAAAATGAAAGGTGAACTTTTAAAACCTCAGCTTAGTTTTGATATCACCACAGAGGAAAAGAATAATTCTATTTCTACGAATGTAAAGGATGTTATTGATCAGAAGCTTGCTCAGCTCAGAACTCAAGAATCTGAAATGAATAAGCAGGTATTTGCTTTACTTCTTCTGAACCGTTTTATCGGAGAGAATCCTTTTGAAAGCGGTGCCGGAATGTCTGCAGAAACAATGGCAAGACAGAGTGTAAGTAAGATCCTTTCCCAACAGCTGAACAATCTTGCTTCAGGACTAATCAAAGGGGTTGACCTTAATTTCGGTCTTGATTCTTCGGAAGATTATTCTACCGGGCAGAAAAATACCCGAACAGACCTGAATGTGGATATTAGTAAAAAACTATTGAATGATCGTCTGAAAGTAACGGTAGGAAGTAATTTCGGACTGGAAGGCCAAGCCCGCCAGAATGAAAATATGACAAATATTGCCGGTAATGTCTCTGTAGATTACAGTCTTTCCAAAGACGGAAGATATATGCTGCGTGCTTACCGTAAAGATGAATATCAGGTAGCTCTTCAGGGGCAGATCATCGAAACCGGAGTTGGATTTATCATCACGCTGGATTATGACAAGTTCCGGGAGATTTTCCAGAAGTCTAAAGAGAAAAAGCCTAAAAGAATCAAAATAACCAAGTGGTAGAATTTAAATAATGAGTAATACATTTCATACCTATTGTAAATATCTGTTGGTTTCCGGATTGGCTTCGGCAGTAGTTTCCTGCAGCAATACCAGGTTTTTGAAAGAAGGCCAGATGCTGTATACAGGTGCTGAGGTAAAAATCGAAAACGACACTATTTCAAAAAAGAAAAAAAAGGATCTTCAGACCGCACTGGAAGACAACCTTACTCCCAAACCCAATTCTACATTTTTGGGGATGCGTCCCAAGCTGTATTTTTATAATATAGCCAAAGAGCCTAAAAAAGATAAAGGCTTTAATTACTGGCTCAAATATAAAATGGGTGAGAAACCTGTATTGCTGGGAGATGTAGACCGTGAATTCAATAGAGATCATTGAAAATTATTCTGAAAACAAGGGATACTTCAACGCACGGGCCACCTACGATACGGTTTCAAAAAATAAAAAGCCCAGGTTATCTATACGGTAAGACCTGGCGCAAGATATCTGATTGACGGGGCAAAATTCCAGAAAGATTCTACGCTTGTGAATCAGGAGATTCAGAATTTAACGAATAAAACTCTTCTAAAAGACGGAAAACCATTTGATCTGGATGTGATCAAAGCAGAAAGAGAAAGAATAGATAATGGTTTAAAGGAAAGAGGTTTTTACTATTTTCACCCGGATAATATTATTGTACAGGCAGATAGCACAGTAAGCAAAAACCATAAGGTAGAGCTTAATGTAAAACTTAAAGACAACACCCTGATCTGGCGACTCAGCAATTCAGTATTGATAAGGTGATTGTTTTTCCAATTATAATATCCAGGATGTAAAAGACGGAAAGTACAGTATTCCGATGGACAAGGATTCTCTTTCCAAATATGCTTTTGATGACATCTATGTAATTGATCCTCAGCATAAGTTTAAACCGAAAATCTTCGACAGGGCTTTATATTTCAAAAAAGGGGATCTTTATAACCGTTCCAACCACAATCTTACCCTGAACCGATTAATCAATCTTGGCGTTTTCAAGTTTGTGAAAAATGAATTTATTACTTCTGATTCTTTAAGCCATAAGTTTGATGCTTATTATTTACTAACACCCAGACAGATCCAGTCTTTACGTCTTGAAGCTTTGGGAAGAACAAACTCCGCCAACTATGCCGGTAGTGAACTTAACCTGAACTGGACCCACCGGAATTTCTTCAGAGGGGCAGAACAATTCAAAGCAGCCATCTTCGGAGCTTTTGATTTCCAGATGGGAGGAGCACAGGATGCCAACAACATTTTCCGTGCGGGAGCGAATGCGCAGCTTTCCATTCCGAGAATTGTAGCACCTTTCCGTTTTCATTCTTCCAGTGAGTTTGTTCCAAGAACGAATATTACATTAGGATATGAATTCCAGAACAGGACGAAATATTACACGCTTAATAATTTCACAGCTTCCTTCGGGTATTTATGGAAAGAGAATGTCAGAAAAGAACACGATTTAAAGGTAATTGATATTACGTTGGTATCACCAGCAAATGTTACAGATGAATATTATGCTAAATCTGCCAATAATCCTGCTATGCGACGAATTGTTGATAAACAGCTAATTTTCGGACCTACCTATTCTTATACCTATACCAATACAATGCTTCCTAAAAGAAATACTATTTATTATAAAGGAACGCTTGATCTGGCAGGAAATATCACAGGTCTGGTTACCGGAGCAGATGTAAAAAAGATAAAGAAAAGAAAATATTCGGCATTCCTTTCAGTCAATATGTAAAGATTGAAAATGATTTCAGGTTCTATCATAAGTTTACAGAAAAGTCTTCATTGGCTACAAGATTTATTGGTGGAATTGCTTATCCTTATGGAAACTCAGAATTCATTCCTTTCTCCAAGCAGTTTTCTCAGGAGGAAGTAACAGTATCAGAGCATTCCGTGCAAGAACACTGGGACCGGGAAGTTTTGATCCGAGAACTCTAGAGCCGGGTACTTACTTTGACCAATCCGGAGATATCAAACTTGAATTAAATGCTGAGTACAGAGCCAATCTTTATAAATTTTTGAATGCTGCCGTTTTTGTAGATGCCGGAAATATCTGGCTGCTTCACGATGATGATAAAAGACCGGGCGCTAAGTTTTCAAAGGATTTTTTAAACGAAATTGCTGTAGGTGCAGGAGTTGGTCTGAGACTTGATTTTTCTATCCTGATCTTAAGACTGGATCTGGCTATGCCATTAAGAGTTCCTTATTATGAAAAAGGAAACCGATGGGCATTTGATAAAATTAACTTTGGAGATTCTAACTGGAGAAAAGACAATCTGGTTCTTAATATTGCGATCGGATATCCATTTTAATATAATTTGATATGATTCATAATGTTAAATTTTTCTGGGAGGTTCTGAAAGATACATTTACAGAATGGAACAGCTCTTCCGCATCAAAAGATTCGGCAAGCCTGGCCTATTATGCGATTTTTTCCATTCCGGGATTATTGATCATTATCATCTGGGTGCTTGGAAATTTCTTTGGTGAAGAAGCGATCCGGGGACAGATCAGTACCCAGATCAGCGGTATCATGGGGCCTGATGTGGCCAAAAGTATTGAAGGAATGCTGGCAGGCGCACTGATTGACAAAAAAATATTTTTATGAAGGCTATAGGAGTAGGTGCCCTTGTTTTCGGTTCCACTACTCTTTTCTTTCAACTGCAGCATTCTTTGAATGCACTCTGGGATGTAGAAGCTGCTCCGAAGAAAGCTTTGGTCAAGTTTTTATTAGACAGGGCCAATTCCTTGGGATGATTCTCATTTTGGGTTTCTTACTGATGATCACGATGGTTTTATCTTCGCTTATCAGTCTTTTCAATAAGATTATTACCCAGTATTTTGGATTTGAAACCTATATGCTTGTTGAATTGGTCAACTTCTCCATCGGATTCGGGCTTGTCATGCTTTTATTTGCACTGATGTTTAAAGTATTGCCTGATATACAGATTACCTGGAAATCTGTTTGGCGGGGTGCTTTTCTAACAACTGTACTATTTACACTGGGAAAATTTTTATTGAGTCTTTATTTCAATCAGGTAAAACCTACTTCAGCTTTCGGGGCAGCCGGAACTGTGATTATGATTATGATGTGGATCAATTATTCCTGTATGCTGATCTTTTTCGGAGCCAAATTTACCAAAGTGTATACCTACAAAAAGGATATGAAGTTATTCTCTCTAAACACGCAAGATGGACTCCCGCTAAGCTGTATGCCGATAGTCTGAAACAGATGGCTGGCAAAAAGAAAATGAAACTCCCGAAGTGCGGGATTCAAAACCAATGTAAAACATCCGGTTTATTGAATAAAAAGCCTTTTGAAAATTTTCAAAAGGCTTTATTTTTTACATTCTGTTTACAGTTCCTATTCCCAGCAGTTCCAACGATTTTTTGATCGTTTTCGCTGTAAGATCTGAAATATTTAAACGGAATTGCTTTACATTTTCATCTTCCTGATTCAGAATCGGGTTATTCTGATAGAATGAGTTGTATGATTTCACAAGGTCATATACATAATTGGCCACTAAAGCAGGGCTTAAAGTTTCTGCAGATTTTGCAACTACCGTTTTAAAGTTAGCCAGTTGCATGATCAGTTCTTTCTCGGATTGGTTTAATTCAATATCAGCTGTTTCTGTCTGCAAAGTACCCGCTTTGGATAATAATGACTGGATACGTGCATAAGTATATTGAATAAACGGACCTGTATTTCCGTTGAAATCGATACTTTCCGCCGGATTGAAAAGCATTTTTTCTTAGGATCCACTTTCAGCATGAAATATTTCAATGCTCCCAATCCTACCGTTTCATAAGAGGCCTCTTTATCTTCTTCCGAAAGAGTTTCAAGTTTTCCAAGTTCCTGAGCTTTAGATTTTGCAGTTTCGTACATTTCCTGCATCAGATCGTCAGCATCTACCACAGTTCCTTCACGGGATTTCATTTTACCTTCAGGAAGTTCTACCATTCCGTAAGAAAGGTGATACAACTGATCTGCCCATTGGTATCCTAATTTTTTCAATATCTTGAATAAAACCTGGAAGTGATAATCCTGCTCATTTCCTACTGTATAGATCAGCTTCTGAATATTATTCTGCTTAAAACGCTCAACCGCTGTTCCCAAATCCTGGGTCATATAAACAGAAGTACCGTCTGAACGTAACAGTAATTTTTGATCAAGACCTTCGTCCGTCAGATCACACCAAACAGAACCGTCTTCTTTCTGGTACAATACTCCTTTATCCAGCCCTTCCTGAATAAGGTCTTTTCCTAAAATATAGGTATTGCTTTCATACTGAACCTGATCAAAGTCAACACCCAGTCTCTTATATGTTTCATTGAATCCTTTGTATACCCAGGCATTCATTTCACTCCAAAGATTTCTTACGGTTTCGTCACCATTTTCCCAGTCAACAAGCATTTTCTGGGCTTCTTTCATTATTTCAGTAGAAGGTTTGCAGATTTCTTTCAGGTTAGATATTTCAGCTTCAAGCTTACCTTCAACCTCTAAAACATCTTTGAAAATGGCCAGAAAGCTAACGGTCTGTTTCTTGATCAGTTCAACCTCATTTTCCTCTACAGCCTTTAATACTAAACCAGGTATTTTGGATAAAAACAGGTCATTATCCAAAGCATCCTTCAATTGAGTTTCAAACTGAGGATGAAGGTTCGAAATTTCGCTATAATCCAGACCATCAAGTAATTCTCTTTTTGTATTTCAAGAGGATTAATTTTATTATTTAAGTTGAAGACTTCATCCTTCTTATTAGTATCAAAGGTTTCAAAACTATTCTTTCTAAAATCTTCGTAAATAATATTTACCTGTCGTTTTAATTCCTTATCAAACTCTACATAGTAGTTTCCGACAAATTTATCTCCTTTTGTCTGGGTAGTTTCAGGGGTTTCTCCGTTTCCGAATTTTCCCATGCCAGCATCGACTTACAGATATGAATCCCTCTATCGTTGATGATCTGTGTTTTGATCACATCATAACCTGCTTCTTTCAGGATCTGTGCTACAGAAAATCCTAATAGGTTATTTCTGATGTGTCCCAGGTGAAGAGAGGTTTATTCGTATTGGGTGAAGAATACTCTACCATTACCGTAGCATTCTTCTTTTCTATTGTTGAAAATTCTTTGCTTACCGATTTGAAGTTGTCTACGAACAATTGGTTTTTAACTTTAACGTTAAGGAAACCTTTTACTACATTAAAGCTTTCGAAAAGTTCGGTTTGCTCCGTTAAAGCTTCTCCCAATTCAACCCCGATACTTTCAGGATTTTTCTTCAATTGCTTCACCAATGGGAAAGTGACAATCGTAAAGTCACCTTCAAATTCCGTTTTATTTTCCTGAACTTCCAGTTTGATGTCTTTTAGCTGATATACATTTAAAATAACCTCTGAAAGTTTCTGTTCTATAATATCTTTAATATTCATGCTTCTAAGTTCTCTTTTAATATTCATCACCGAAACATTCCTATGATCTGTTTCTGTTCAAAATCTGAGTTACAAATATACGGAAATAAAAAAACCACCCGAAGGCGGTTTTTATGTTTAAGAATTGTCTTTTTCAAAATTCTTTAAAAACCTGTTAAGGACATCCGTTTGAATAACATGTTTTTTTAACAGGGTCCCAGCATCCTCCTGACCCCACACACCATTCCGGTGCAGAACCACCCTGAATCTTTTTCAGATCTTGTGTTGACATTTTTTCAGATTTTTCATATTAATTTTTTTGTTGTGATTTTAAATATAATAAGACCTGCCAAAGGCAATTTTTTATTCTTTAATGTACACTAAAACAGCATCGTCATTACCGGCTATTCCGTCTACATTTTTAGTAGCATCAGCAATTTTAAGTTCAGTAGAAGAAAAATCATCCACACTTTTTTGTAAGGTTTTGCTGGCGCCTGCTTCAGTATATGTAAGGGTCAATTTACCGTATATTCTATCATAAACCCATTTTCCTGAATAGCCTTCAGGCTTTACACAGTTTCCTGTGGCAGCATCAGTATCATATCTATCATAAACCCCGGAAAAATCAGCATTAATATGTATCTGCCCTTTCTTTTCACAAGTGGATACCGGATAGCTTTTCCCTTTAAACTCATATCGGGAAGGTTTCCACGTACCATTAATACTCACCTCATCTACTTTAGTATTGCTCCTATCATCATCGCTACTGCAAGAAACAATCCCCATTATGGCAATAAGCCCTATCAAAAATTTCATATTATATTTTTTATTTTTTAAAATAAAGATATTCCTGTATTGCTACAGGAATACCATTCATTATTATTTTTTCTAAGATACGTCAAATTAATTTACATCCCAGAAAACTCTTGTTGATACTTTATCACCACCGATTTTAACAGCAGCTTTTTCAACATAAGTTTTGTTAAGTAAGTATTCCTGATCAGAATATTTCATTCTTACCGGAACAGATTCTACCGCAGAATCCTCAGGGTTATCAAATACCGGGTAATTTAGTCTTCTTGCAAAGTTCCATGCCTGGAATCCTTTATTAAACATTGCTACCCAAGCCTGGAAACCGATAGATTTTCTCCAGTTTGCAGCATCATAAGGGTTTGCTGCGATAAATGCAACCGCTGCTGCAGGAGCAATACCATATTCTGTCATAGAAGCAGTGATAGCTTCTCCATACAGACCTGCTGCTGATCCTCCAACGCTAAAGCCACGTGCCGCCGCTTCAGCTCTTAAGAATGAGATTTCTGAATGATCTAACAAAAATCCCTGAGCATTCTCTGAGAAAAGCATATAATCGCTATCTTCTCCCATATCAGGAACTCCGTTAATATCAATTTTTGGAGAAGTCATGTGCGAATAGTTCACAAATGAGTTTCCTTTTCCATAAACACCTCCTTTATAAAATCCTGTGTTAGGTTTATATTTTCCAGTAGTTTTGTCGAATTCTCTTTCTGCTTTTACAAACCATCTCGCTCTTCTAGGATCTGAAGTAGAGTTCATATAGTTGATTAACATCTCTGAAGGAACAAGGTCATTTCTACCAGACTGTACATCTTCCTGATATACAGGGTTAGCAAATAATCCTGATGGGAAAGACGCCAAACCAAAGTTATCTTCTTTACCTTCGAATAAACCTGCAGCATAAGCAGCTTCAGCAGTAGTTTTAGCCAGTGCCGGATCAGCATCTGCCATGGTTACTGCCAATTTGAATTTCAAAGAGTTCCCCATTTTTCTCCACTTAGACATGTTTCCTTTATAAAACAAATCATCAGCATAACCGGATTCTGTAGTATTGATCATTGCAACAGCAGCATCAATTCTTTTGATCAAATCCAGATAGATTGTTTTGGCATCATCATAAGGAATTTCAGAAGCTCCAGGATTTCCCGGTACTGCTTTTAAAGTTCCAAAATAAGGAACATCCCCATAGGTATCTACAAGGTTTGCCCATGTGTATACACTGATCAGTTCAATGATAGCAATGTTGTTATTTTTCTTAGCTGCACTTACTCCTTCACCCTCCAGGAATTGTTTAGCATCTCTAAGTGCTGATAAAACCCCTGCAGAATGTACCGTAGCAGATCTGGAAGCCATCATTACATTATAATGGTTTCTTGGGATAGGTCTTGTTACCATATCATAGTTTGATTCATCTACATAAGTAGTTTGTGCCCATTGCTGAGTAAAGAATCTTGAGATGTTATTATTAACGTTTGGTGTTAGCATCTGTGATATTAACGCCTGCTCCGCACTTGCTACCAGTAATCCTGAAGGAACTACTGACGGGTGTTTCGGATCCTCATTCAAAGACGTGATGTCACTTTCACAAGAATTGGTGACTACCGTTAAAGAAATTAGACTTAATATTAAAAATATCTTTTTCATGTTTGTTTTAGAATTTTAGTGTTACATTGATACCGATGTCACGTGTTGTTGGCAATACCCCGATAGAGTTTCCTTTTGAAGCCAATCCGTTTCCAGTTCCTGCTTCAGGATCTGCGTAAGGTAAATTTTTGTGGATAATCCAAAGGTTTCTTCCAACTAAAGAAATTTTTGCTTCCTGTATAGAAGTATTGGCAAGAATTGATTTTGGAAGGCTGTATCCGATACTTGCCTCTCTTAGTTTCACATAAGAAGCATCATACACGAATCTGCTGTTTGGCATTCTTCTGTATCCGTCTACGTTACCAAAAATTCCGGTGAACTTGTAGGAGTGGTATTAACCTGTCCGTTTGGATTTACTCCCGGATGGATTACCCTGCAGTTCTGTCATTACCTATAGCGGTTTCTTCATATAAACCGGTAGCAAGACCATAGTACATATCTGTTGAGAATACATCTCCTCCATGTTTAATATCAATCAGGAAGCTTAAAGAAATTCCTTTATAGTTAAAGCTGTTTCTGATCCCTCCGATCCAGTCCGGAGTAATATTACCGATCACCTGATTTGGATTTCTTAAATATCTACCGTTAGCAGGGTCTATTACACGTTCTCCGTTGGCATTATACACGTAGTCTGATCCTACTAAAGCACCAAATGCTTCACCTACTCTTGCATTCAAAGAAACACCTCCCTGGTATTGTGCCAATAGATAGTTCTGAGAATCACCGTATAGGAGATTACTTCGTTTTCGTTTTTAGACCAGTTTACATCAATATCCCAGCTAAAGTTAGAAGTTTTAAATGGTGTACCGTTTAACTGAATTTCAATACCTTTATTGTTAATCTGTCCTGCATTTACAAGGAATGTTCTATATCCTGTAGCAGAAGTTACCGGAAGGTTAATGATCTGGTCAAGTGTACGTGTTTTATAAACAGCAATATCAAAACCTAATCTGTTTTTAAGGAATTGAGCTTCCATACCAAATTCCAGTTCTTTCGATCTCTGTGGTTTAAGATCCGGATTTGCTAAGAAATAAGACTGGTTTACCAATCCTGTACTTCCGAACCCTCCTCTTACTCTGTATGTGTTATTTAACTGATAGTTAACTGTTGATGAACCTACTTCCGCATAGTTTGCTCTTACTTTCCAGAAGCTTAACCAGTTTTGTTTCCATAATTCAGAAAGAATCAAGGATCCTGTTGCTGAATAGTAATCGTAGGTATTATTAGCTTTCGGAAGGTTTGAACTTCTGTCTACTCTGTAAGTACCGTCTACGAATAATAAGTTTTTATATCCAAAAGATGCTGTAGCATATAAACTCGATGTAAGCCATTTTGCATAATTTTCATCCGGTGGAATGATCGGGCTGGCAGAGTTTGAAATAGCGAATAATCCTGGAGTTGCAAGACCTCCTTCAGTACTTGCATATACTGCATCACTTAAGTTTCTTCTGATGTTCCCCCTACGATACCGCTAACGTTCAAATCTTCAACGATATCAAACTTGTAATTAGCAAATAAATCGAAGTTGGTCTCGGAAGTTCTTACATCCTGACGGGAATATCCTGAAGTTACATTATTTCCGGAAGCTCCAAATGCCTGAGGCAATGAACCGTTGGCCAATCTTTCTTCAATCAGCATTTGCATGTTGTCGTAAGATAATTTCCTGTAATTCCGAAGTTTTTAGAAACATCATATTTCAACTGTGCATAGCTGAATGTTCTTGTTCTGGAATCGGACTGATAATTCTGGTATCTTTGGAAATAAGGGTTATTCCAGTAAGCGGGTGTTCCATTTTCCCCGGAAGTTCTGTTCCATGTATTATTCCCATTGTTAGATCTGGCATAAGCATCTCTAAGATCATAAAGATCTACGTTGGTCTGCCACCATTGTCTGAAACCGGTTACAATATTATCCGAATATCCTGTTTCATTTCTACCTTTTGTATCCTGGATAGTTAAGGTTGAAAATACAGTAGCGTGAAGTTTTTCAGTAAAGTCGTAGCTAAATTTAGCTGTCAAATTATTCTTTCTCAAATCTGAGTTTGGTAACAAACCATTAGAAAGCATATTTGAGTAAGATAAGGAAATGTTTGATGATTTATTTCCTTTTTCAAGGGAGATTGAGTTAACGTACGTTACAGGAGTATCAAAAATTTGATAGGTCCGTTCTTAGCAGCTACCCAAGGTGTCGCCATCCCATAATAAGGAGAAGTTGGGTCATAAGAATACCATTGACGAACTAACAGGCTAGGGTTAAATTCAGCTCCGTAAGATGCATCTTCAGTAAGAGGAACCTGGAATTCTCCGGTATTCGGATCATGGTTGAAATATTCATCCGGATTACCGTCTCCGTCAGTATCATTTCCATACTGCGGTCCATAACCGGCACCATATCTTGACTGGTATTTAGGAAAGTGGATTTGTCAATAAAACCTACGTTAATATTTGAGTTCAGTGTTACTCCCCAGCTTCCATCCTGTTTTCCGCGGCCGTTCTTGGTAACGATCAAAATTACCCCGTCACTACCACGTTCTCCATATAAAGCTGAAGCCGCTGCTCCTTTCAGAACGTTTATGCTTTCGATATCATTTTGGTTGATATCCGATAAAAAGTTTCCGTAATCAAATACAGTTCCTTTAACACTTCCGTTATTTACCGGTGAACCGTCAATTACAATTAGCGGAGATCCTCCTGACAGGGATTTATACCCTCTGATCAATAGGTTTGATGATCCGCCAAAGTTATTATTGGTATTAACCTGCAAACCTGCTACTTTACCTGAAAGTAATCCTGCTACGTTCCCGGTATTTGTAGTTCCGCCTGTCAGCGCTTCTGCTTTTACCTCTTCAGAAGCATACCCCAAAGATTTTTTCTCTCTTTTGATTCCGAGTGCAGTTACTACCACGCCCTCGATTTCTTTTGTTTTAATAGTATCATTCTTTTCCTGAGCATGTGCAACAGCTATAGAAGAAGACAACACTAAAACAAGAAGACCTGTTGTTAGTTTCTTCATATCAAATTTAATTTTTGTACCCTACAAATTTGTAAAACTTTATTAATACCACAAAGCAAAAATTAAAAAAATATCATTTGTTCAATATTTACAAACAAATAGCATAAAAAAATACTAAAATAAGTTAAAAACAAAATATTTAACAAAATAGACACATTTAAACTTTATTTTTTTAAGAAATAATAACAATCATTCACATTGATAATATCTATACGTATCCATGCCTTCAAACTATATAATGTACTGAATCTCAATAAAGTGAACTATTATCTTTAAATAAAACCTGATAAAACCTGACAAAATACAATGTTTGGCATATTATTTTTTTTTAAAAAAGCTCCTTAAAAATTTACAGACACAAAAAAACCGCCCGAAGGCGGTAATAAAATATATTAAAAATTTGTTTTGGGTTTATTTCATCCAGAATGGGGAGAAATTATTCACCGAATACATTTGATCTATACTTGGGTTAGGTACATTCGCTGTATTGGAAATATATTCAGACTGAGGATACATCAGCCTATTAGGTCTTGATGAATAATAAGCTCCAAGTGGCATTGGCAACTGAGGGAAACCAGTTTTATTATAACTGATAAATGTTTCAGTTGGATTAATATTAGTTAAGGCAACCCACTTCTGATACTGAATAGCTTGAATCTTATTAGCAGTGGCATTCCAACCAACACCAGGTTTTGTTGCTATTGCAGCAAGGTAAGTCGTCGCATCAGAAGCTGATGAACCAAATGTTGCAAATGAAGCAGTAATTCCAGAGTCAAAACATGTTTGAGCATTGAACCCCATAGTAGTTGGATAAACAACAGCTGCTTCTGCTTGTAAAAACTTAACTTCTGCTGCAGTAATTAAATATCCTGCCAATGAAGCACCCTCACCATCATTAAATATCATAAATTTACCTAGAGTTGCAAAATCACCTTCTGCGCTACCTGCAACCTTTCCTCCCCCTGAGGTTGTCCTACCATATCATCAATATCTGCTGTAGCTGAAGAAGGCTGGTCCATTCCATTATTCATGAACAACCTTGTAATTCTCATATCTTGAACACCAGATGTTAGAGCAGTTTCTCCTTTTAGAGTATTGATAATATGTTCAGAAGCAAATGTAAGTCTGAAATCCTGGCTTATATCTGATGCATCAAGATCTATTCTACCATAGATAGAATAGAATGGATTTCTTTGATCAGCTGTTGCTGTATTATAACCAGGTTGAATTCTAACATCTTTATCAACAAAATTAGTAAGGTTAGCTGTTAAAGGAGCCAAAGTCTGAAGCTCAGCATTCCTCCAAGCAATCACCTCTGCATCAGTACAATTAGAAAGCCTAACAAGCATTTTAAGCTTTACAGTGTTAGCCATTTTTCTCCAAAATATTCTCCAATTGGCAACATTTTGAGTCTCACCAGTAGTACTCGCTGTTCCTTGATAAATTGGATCTTCTGCAAATGCTAAAGTACTAGCCGCTTCAGGTGTTTGATTAATTAAAACTAACGCCTGATTAATTTCAGCCATTAAATTCTTATAAATGTCTTTTCCTTTATCATATTTTGGATTCTTATTTGCCTGTCCTTTAAATGCCTCCGAATAAGGAGCATCATTATAAAGGTCAACTACCATTTGCATGTAATAAGCTTTCATGATTTTTGCTACAGCAACATGGTGTGGATATCTTTCTGAACCAGGAGAATCAATAATTGATTGTAAATTAGCAACACCTAAATAAAGGTTATCCCAAATATCATCATAAAATTGTGAATCAGCTCTCATTCTGAACTCATCTCCATAAGGAGAAGCAAAATAATAGATATTTCCTGCCCAAGCATTCATCATAAGGTTACCAAATCTATTCATTGAACGAGCTTGTGTTCTAAACACAACCGTTTCTGCAGCTGAAAGTCTTTCTTTAGGAGTTACCTGATTTGTGTACGCCTCATTTACATTTCTATTTACATCTAAAAAATCATCACTGCATGAGTTAAAAAACAGCAACGTTGTTATTCCTAAAATAGGTATTAATATCTTTTTCATTATGATTTATTTAAAAATTAATAGTAGTTGTAAAACCTACTGTTCTTGTTGATGGATATTGGTTCGAATTAGTAAGTCCCATAACATTTCCTGTTCCGAAAGAACCTTCAGGATCTGCATATCCTCTATTGTTATCTGCAAATTTATAGAACGGATTCCTTGCATACACACTGAAACTTAACCCAGTCAACCCTATTGATCGAGCAGTATCAGCCCCTAATGTATAAGATACACCAAGTTCTCTAACCCTAAACGCAGTACCACTTATGATAAAATTCTCCCTATTCTAGAATAAACACTACCATAATAATCAGGTAATCCAGCATAGCTATCTCCTCCAGATTTTATTGATGTATTTTCAACATATTGCCCTGCAGAATTCATATAAACAGAATTTGGGATAACATATCCACCTTGAGTTCTGTCAAATTCCGCAGATTGTTCCAAGTTTCCACTAAATGCAAATCCTGACATTGCTCCGGAATAAAGTACTCCTCCATTTCTATAATCTAAAACTGCATATAAACCAAAGTTTTTATATTTAAAGTTAGTATTAAGTGCTAATGTATAATTAGGAGTAACTCGTCCAAAATTCACATAATTATTAGAAATATAAGGGTTTCCATTGTCAGGGTTAATGATAATTCTTCCTTGCTCATCCCTCATGTAAGCCGTGGCTTTCAACATTGGAAATTCTTCTCCTTTGATAGCATATATACCTGCCACTCCTCCTGTTGTAAGGTTTACCTCATTTTGCCCATTAGCCAACTCAATCACCTTTGTTCTATTGATTGACCAAGCAAGGTTTAAATCCCAAGAGAAATCAGTTCCTTTAATAGGTACTAATCCTAAGCTAACTTCCATACCTTTATTTCGAATATCTCCGACATTAACAGGAGTATATTGGAGGCCAGAAGCTGATGAAGTAGTCTGGTTAGTAATAAGATCTTTAGTTGTTTGAAGGTAAACACTAGCATCTAAAGTAATTCTATTTTTTAAGAATCCTAGGCCTAAACTAATATCATTACTTGTTACTTTTTCAGGTCTTATATTAGTATCTGTAGGTTTTTGATTGTTAACAAAACTCAATGGTCCTGTTCCAAATGGATATCCTGTACCTAAAACAACTGTTTCCTCAATACCAAAAATGGCTACTGGATCATTACCTACTCGTGTATGAGATCCTTTTATTACCAATCTGCTTATGACATCACTTTCAACCTTGAATGCTTTTAAAGGCATAAATGAAACCCCTCCTGAATAATAGAAATAACCAGCATCACTTGGTTGGCTTTTATCTGAATGAAGAAGCTTAGATGAGCTCTCATATCTTCCAGTACCATTTATAAATAAATAATCTTTGTATGATAAGTCAACATTCGCAAAAAGGCATATCTATTATCAACAAATCTTTTGTTATTGAGATTATACGGGTTTGTAAGATTAGTAAGATTCCAATATTGGTAAACTCCTGGAATTTTGATTCCATTTCCTCCAACACTTGTAGTTTTAGATTCTGTTCTCTGTACATTATACCCTAGCGTTGCCTTAAGATTGATATCCTGCGTTAGGTCATAATTGAAATTAGCCATTAAATCATTATAAAAATATCTATTAACGGCATTAGATTGTGACATTGTTGAAGTAATCGATCTTGGAGCAGTACTTCTGTTAGCATAAGTAATTCTAGGTCTTGCATTAGCAGCAATATAACCATTATTATAATTCAAAACATCTGTAGATGTGATCTGAGCAGTCCCTGTATTTGTCAAGGAAATATGATCGTTGATTTTATATCCTAATGAAACTGTTCCGTTTAAGATATCAGTTTTAGATGTATTTCTTACATTCTGAATTGTCCAATATGGATTCTGATAGAATAAAGTCCATGCATAAGGATGTGGACTATCTTTAAAAGCTGTAATTGGAACTTCTGGTGATGATTGAAGAAGGTTTGAATATAAATCAGGATTTGTAGTATTAATAGATCTGTTGATATAAGTAACCGATCCATCTAAAGAGAATTTGTCCATTTTGAATCCTCCATTTAATGTAACTGAAGTCTTCTTTAATTTATCGTCAGCAACAATAAATTCTCTATCCTGACGGTTGATTGACAATCCTGCATAAGCACCTTCACTTCCTGCAGAAATAGTCAATGTATTGTTAAAATTAAGCCCGGTCTGGAAAAACTCTTTTGCATTATCTTTTTTCTAGGAGCAAACGGAGCATATACTGAAGCTGCCGCATCTTGTGCCGGAACATCACCATCGGAGTTAACGAAAATAAATCCATCCCCATTCACGTCATAAAAGGAACACCAATCGCTACATTTTGCCCTGCATAATTAGGATCGGAAAAAGCAGGTCCCCAAGAACCATTTTCTACGTGAATTCTATCTCCATACCATCCCTGACCGTATTTCTGTTGTCTTGCTGGCGTGAAAAGAACATTATCAAATTCAGCATTACTATTGAAACTAATTCTAGGCTTTCTGCTACCACTACCCTTTTTAGTTGTTACGATAATTGCACCATTAACCCCTTGAGATCCATAAAGAGCAGCACCCTGGAGGCCTAATAAAGTTGTAGTAGATTCGATAACATCAGCAGGTAAAGACTGAAGAATAGTCATAGAAGAGATTACACCATCAATAACGATCAACGGTGCAGTACTTCCAGTCAATGTTCTGGAACCTCTAATTTTAATATCATAAGTACCATCAACACTACTGCTTGTTTTATTGATTGTAAGTCCCGGTACCTTACTTGCTAATGCAGCAATAGCATTGGGAGCTCCGGCCTGAGTAAGTTTTTCTTTACTAATAACGGCAGCGGTTGAAGTCTGAGCATCTAGCTTCATTTTTCTGTTCATGGCACCGGTCATGATCACCTCACCAATCTCTGTTGTCTTAATGGTATCCTTTTTCTGACCGCTTGCTATCGCAAAAGTAGAAGTAAGCACTACCACCAAAACACTAGTTGTTAATTTCTTCATGTTTAAAATGATTATTTTTTTATTGCCTACAAATATGTGAAACTTTCTTAAAATCAGCAAGTAAAAATGTTAATTTTTCATAATTCACATAATACACATCAATAAAAAAGCACTATAAAAGCCGATAAAATAACAAAAAAGTAAAAATTTTAAAAATAAAAAAACCACATCAAATTACTGACAAACCTGTATAAATAAAGCAAAAATACGATACTAACACCATATTCAAGAAAATATTAAAAACCCCATAAAACCGTTTCTTTTTAAATTTTATACTTTTGCAATTATTAGAAAAACTTCATGGAGTTAATAAAAAACTGGTCAAATATTTATATTGAAGCCGGATGTGATGAGGTGGGAAGAGGCTGTTTAAGTGGTCCCGTGGTAGCTGCTGCAGTTATTTTAGATGATGATTTCAAACAGAATCTGGTGAATGATTCCAAAAAGTTAACATTTAAAACCCGAATGGATTTAGATAGCTATATCAAGGATAATGTTAAGAATTATGCCATTGCAGAATTACCACCTGCATTCATTGATGAACACAATATCCTTAACGCAAGTATCCATGCCATGCACCGAGCATTGGATCAGTTAACAATAACACCAGAGCTTATTTTAGTGGATGGCAACAAATTTCATCCGTACAATTATATTCCGCATCAATGTATCATTAAAGGAGATTCCAAAGTATTATCCATTGCAGCAGCTTCTATCCTTGCGAAAAATTACCGGGATAAACTGATGATCGAACTACACGAGGAACATCCCCAATACGGCTGGGACACCAATTTCGGCTATGCCACCAAAAAGCACCAGGAAGCCCTCATAAAACATGGGCCCACTAAATATCACAGACAGTCTTTCAGACTGAAATATGATTAAAATACAGTATTTGAATCAAAACATTCAAATATTTTGAATGTCCTGATTCAATAAAAAGAGAAGCTATCAATGATTACTTCTCTTTTTTATTATAATGAAATTATTTTCTATTTCTTTTTCTCTGCTGCTCTTGGGCTTGTTGCTGTTCCTGAGCTTTCTCCATCATTTCTCTCATTCTCTTCTGGAATTTACCTTCTGTTTTCGGTTTTTCCTTATTGGACTGAATCTGAGCATGAATTTTTTCTCATCCAAAATCCAGTATTTAATTACAAGAATGATCAGAATGTTAATCGCATTGGATACGAAATAGTACCATGAAAGACCTGATGCTGAAGTATTCAGGAAAAAAAGGAAAGTAATCGGGAAAATATACATCAATACTTTCATATTAGGCATTCCTTCCTGTTGTGGCTGCTGCATATTTCCTGAAGTCATTACGGTATAGATCAAAATGACCACTGTACAAGCCAATGCAAAAATACTTAAGTGATCTCCCAGGAAAGGAATTTTAAATGGCAGCTTGATCAGATCATCATATGCTGTCAGATCTTTTGCAAACCAGAATCCCTGCCCTCTAAGGTCAATAAAGTTCGGGAAGAAACGGAATAATGCATAGAAAATAGGAATCTGAACCAATGCAGGTAAACATCCAGCCATCTGGTTAACTCCGGCTTTTCTGTAGACTTCCATCGTTGCCTGCTGTTTCTTCATTGGATCTGCATCCTTGAATTTTGCATTAACCTCATCAATTTCCGGACGGATTACAGCTTCATCATTGCACTCAGCTTGTGCTGTTTGTACATAATTGGTGATAAAATCAGCTTAACAATGATTGTCATTACAAAGATCACCCAACCTGCAGATAATCCCCAGCCTGCAATGATTGCATACAACCACATAAAGAAATAACGGTTCATCGCCCCGATGAATGACCAACCTAACGGAAGGATCTCATCAAAGTTCTTATCATATGATTTAAGCAATGGTAAATCCAATGGCATGAAATACCATGTAAAATCCTGGTTAAGCTCACTGCCAGTCATCTGAACAAAACCTTCATAGTTTAATTTCTTCAGATATTCACCTTCTTCAACGTTCTCCTGATTTCCTTTACTTTGTGTAAATCCGTTTTTAGCTTCAATAACGGAAGCAAAAAACTGTTGTTTTACACCAATCCAGTTAAGGGTTTCCTTTTCTTCCTCCATTGTTGTTCTTCCGTCATAATCATAATCTTTATAATTATTGAAAGCGTAAGAAAACTCTGAGTGAGACTGTTCCTGGGCTCTACCTTTCTCAAGATTTCTTACATTGTAATCCCAGATAAAATCTGCCTTGTTATCAGCTGTAACATTGGCAAGCCCCTGTGTTCTTACTTTAAAATCTAAAGTGTATTTATCTAATAAAGTATAAATAAACTGGATAACAGCACCATTATAATTAGCAGTCATGGTTACTGCATTTCCATTGACAGCAGGTGAGAAAACTAAATCTTTAGTATTAATCACCTTTCCTGTTTTATCTTTAAACTGGAATCCGTATTTAGAATTATTTTTGTTGATCAGATAAAGTGGCTGATCAGCATTATCTGTTTTCTGGTTGTAGGCTTTATATTTCAAAAGCTCTACTTTAGAAACCTGTCCTCCTAAGCTTGAAAACTCAAGTTTTAGTTCGTTATTTCCAAGACTTGCAGTCTGGATCGCATTAGGAGTTACATTTGGATTGATATTGGTTACCTGAGCTTGTTTTACAGCATTTTTTACCTGTTCTGTCTTTTGCTGCTGAGCTTTCAGCTCCTCTTCTTTCATCTGCTTGTTCTGGAAATAGAACATAAAACCGAAGAGAACCAGGCATAAAACCGCAAAACTGATCATTTGCTTCTTATCGATTCCGTTGTTTTGTTGCATTTTATTTTATATTAAAATTTTAAACTTAAAATGTACGTACGGATGTACGTAATTTGAGCTGACAAAAATACTGTTTTTTTATCAAAACTCTATGCTTTACGTTGTTAGTATATAATAAACTCAGGCTGAGAAAAATCAACCTGAGTTTATATCTAGACGTTTATGATAAAAATTTACCTTATTTCTTTTCGCAAGCCTTGATGAAAGCTCTGAATAAAGGATGCGGCGTTGCTACCGTACTCTTATATTCCGGGTGGTACTGAACACCCACATAGAACGGGTGATCAGGAAGTTCAAGAGCTTCTACCAATCCTGTTTCAGGGTTAGTACCTGTAGCCAGGAATCCGTTTTCTCAAATTCCTGAAGATAATCACTGTTGAATTCATAACGGTGACGGTGTCTTTCAGAAATATTTTTACTTCCATAGATATCATTCAGTTTAGAGCCGTTTTTCAAGGCACATTTCCAAGCCCCAAGACGCATCGTACCTCCTTTATCTACAACATTTTTCTGCTCTTCCATCAATGAGATCACAGGATCCGGAGTAGCAGTATCAAATTCCATAGAGTTTGCTTTTGTATGTCCTAAAACATTTCTGGCAAATTCAATGGTCATAATCTGCATTCCTAAGCAGATTCCCAACATCGGAATTTTATTTTCTCTGGCATATTTTGCGGTAAGAACTTTTCCTTCAATTCCTCTGTCTCCAAAACCTGGAGCTACAAGAATACCATTCACACCTTTCAGTGTATCTTTAATATTTTCTTCTGTAATATCTCCACTGTATACCCATCTTACTTTTACTTCAGTCTCAAGGTCAGCTCCTGCATGCTTGAATGCTTCAGCAATAGAAATATAGGAATCCTGAAGAGATACATATTTTCCAACCAATGCAATTTCAACAGTTTTCTTAGGATTCTGGAATTTCTTCACAAAAGTTTTCCAGTCTTTAAGATCGGCATCTTTATCGCTTTTCAGATCAAGTTCTTTTAAAACTACATCATCAAAGTTCTGCTTCTGAAGGTACATCGGAACTTCATAGATCGTTTCCATGTCCTTACATTCAATAACGTTTTCTAATGGAACGTTACAGAACTGAGCTAGTTTGGCTCTCTGATCTTTTGGAATTTTATGTTCCGTTCTGCAAACCAATACATCAGCCATGATTCCGCTTTCCATCAGCTGACGAACAGAATGCTGAGATGGTTTTGTTTTTAATTCTCCACTTGAAGCCAAATAAGGCAATAAAGTAAGGTGAATTACCATAGAATTATTCTCTCCCAATTCCCATTTCAGCTGACGAACAGTTTCGATGTATGGTAAAGATTCAATATCCCCAACAGTTCCTCCGATCTCGGTAATAAATATCGTAGTTCTGTTTAGAAAGGATTTTAATTCTACGCTTGATTTCGTTAGTAATATGAGGAATTACCTGAACTGTTTTTCCAAGGAAGTCTCCTTTTCTTTCTTTTTCAATGACAGTCTGATAGATTTTTCCTGTAGTAACGTTATTGTTTTGGGATGTAGGAGCATCAAGGTAACGCTCGTAGTGACCTAAATCCAGATCCGTCTCCGCACCATCTTCAGTCACATAACACTCTCCGTGTTCATAAGGATTCAAAGTTCCCGGGTCAATATTGATATAAGGATCAAGTTTTTGGATCGTTACGTTAAAACCGCGTGATTTTAGCAATAGTCCCAGAGAAGCAGAAACGATTCCTTTTCCCAAAGATGAAGTAACACCTCCTGTCACAAAGATGTATTTTGTATTCTTTTTACTCATTAGATTAGGTTTGTGCAAAGTTAGGGAAAAAAGAAACACAAAGCAATTATTTACATTTTGAAAATACAAAAACACCCTTTCCTTCAAACAATTATAAAACCTGATTAAAAATTTTATCTATATTTGGTATAGACAAATGACACAAAGCAATAACCATCATGATTTCGGTATATAAACTCAAACCAAAATTCCAGCAGCTGCTCACTCCGGTTCTGTTATTTTTACATAAGAATAAGATTACAGCCAATCAGATCACCATTGGTTCAATCCTTTTATCTATGGTCATCGGAGTATTATTCTGGAATGCCGGTATTTCAAAATGGTTGTTTTTAAGCCTGCCCATCGGACTGCTTCTGAGAATGGCTTTAAATGCCCTGGACGGAATGATGGCAAGAAAATTTGATCAGACCAGCAAGCTCGGGGAGGTTTTAAATGAGGTGGGTGATATTATTTCGGATGTTATTATCTTCTTTCCGTTACTGAAATTTCAGCCCGAAAGTTTATACCTGATCGTAATATTCATTGTTTTAAGTGTGATCAACGAATTTGCAGGGCTGATGGGAAAAATTGTGGGAAAAGAAAGAGTTACGATGGTCCTATGGGAAAAAGTGACCGTGCTCTCATCCTTGGGCTGTATGGCTTATTGATTTTTTTCGGCGTCAGTATTTCCTCTGTTTCAGAATATATTTTCGGAATGATTATCATCCTGCTTGTCATCAGCACTTATACCCGACTTAAGAAATCATTGAATGAAGCCTGAAGACAACAAATTTGCTGATGTTCCTTTAAGAGTAAAAACATGGATCTACATCATTATTGTTTTTGCCTTGGGGATCTCACATCCACTTGCTATGGCTGTTTTTACTGCATGGATAGGGCTACAGTCATTTTTTGAATTTTCAAAAATGTTCAGGATTCCCTCCAATCCGGTTATTTCATCAATATGCATCGGAATTGCACAGTTTTATCTGATGTTTTATCTGAATATTGAAAATTACTTTTTATACAGTTCCATTGTAGGAATACTGGTCTTTGTTTACTTTTTAATCCTAAAATCTTCTGCAAGGCAATTGTCCGGAATATCCATAGCATTATTGGTCTGTCTTTTTCTTTTCCTCATTTATATTGGATTAGAAACTCTTTGAATGGTTTTAATGCTATCATTTTCATTGTTGTCGTGACAGAATTGAATGATGTATTCCAGTATTTAATGGGGAAATTCTTCGGTAAACGTAAAATTACCCCACAGATAAGTCCCAACAAAACGCTGGAAGGACTCATCGGAGGTATTTTTCTTACCGTTATTTTAAGCAATATTTTAGGATTTTTCCTGCTTAAGACAGATTGTATCATCAATAGTATTATAGGGATAAGTCTTGGGATTTCAGGTTTCTTTGGAGATATTTTCATGTCTTATTTAAAAAGAAAAACTCATGTAAAAGATACCGGAACTCTTCTCCCCGGACACGGTGGATTACTGGACAGAGTAGATAGTCTGGTCTTCAATGCCCCTTTATTTTTCTGGATTTTGACACTCCTGATAAAAAACTAAAGCTATGAATGAAAAATTTAAAAGAGCAGTTATTTTCTCAGGAGGCGGAACCAGATTAATGATTTATCTCGGGATTTATGCAGCATTGGACGAACTTGGGATGAAGCCGGATGTTCTTATTGCTTCCTGTGGCGGTTCATTTGCAGCAACCGTTATCAATGCTTTTCCCGACCATGTTTCCCGGAAAGAGTATATGAAGTCTGAAGAATATTTTCAATTTGTATCCAAAACAGTATTGACAAGACATAAAAAGCTTTCTGAAATAGGACTTTTTCACTAAAAAATGCTTTGACAAGAGAAAAGCGCCATTCATTGAAGATGTTTTCAACCGTTATATTGTTGAGATGCCTCAGAATCTTGCCGAATGCTTTCCTTCCATAAAAACACCCAGTTTTCCAAAGAAATCCCGACCGTTATTATTGGGTCTGAACTTCTCTTTACCCCAAAGGAATCCCATCAGAAACGAAATGAAAAAAAACTGTTCAGGAAAATCATCTTCACAGATTCTAAGACAGCAACCAAAATAAAAGCAGAGCATATTGCCGTTACTTTTAACAGTTTCAAGAAAAGTGCTGTTGAAAAAAATTCCAGAATTATAACGGATTTCTCCATCCTTGAAAGCACAAGAGCTTCAATTTCCGACATGTTTTATGTAAGTCCCCTGTTTCTCCGTCAGAATTATTTTATGGGCGGAGTTATTGATCTCGTTCCTGTGGAATTGGCCAGGCATCTTTCCTGTGAAATCATTACAGAAAAAAACAACCTTACACATCTATAGAGGAATCTTTGATACGTTCTGTATTTGGCTTCAGTGCCAATGAAAGACTCAAGGAAACAAACCGGGTTACAGCTGACTTTCAGATTAACACCACCAACATTAAGCGTGATCTGAATGGTCATTATATGGAAAAAAGTATCAACTGGAAAAAACTTGAACTTGGTTTTTCTTTTCCGAAAAGTTATCAGCAATTTGTACAGGATATGGAAATGCAGTGGCAGTATGGCTTTGATCAGACGATGAAATGTGTTAAGGGAAAACTATAATTTTCTCATTCAGAAGCATCTGTTGAAAATCTATGCAATCTGCGGGATAATAAAATATGGTACATCCATAGCAAAACATTCTATTTTTCACTTTTAAAATCTATTTTTACACAAAATTGAAAATCACAAAATACCCATGAATGTTTTTATTGCAGGTGGCACTTCAGGTATTGGCTATTCTCTGGCCAGGCATTATCTTGCGAAAGGAGCTCATGTAGGCATCTGTGGAAGAGATCGTACAAAAGTTCCGGAAAACAGCTTCGAAAATCTGGAAGTTTTCCAGGCTGATGTCTGTGATATACATTCAATAGTCTCTGTATTGGGTGCTTTTCTTTCGGATAAAAAAGATCTTGATATTTTCATCAACTGTGCTGGGAGCTACGCTGAAGACGTTGCGGGAAAGATTTCCTATGAAGAAGCTGAAGAAATGCTGCAAACCAATATTCTGGGAACGGTCAATTGCTTCGAAGCTGCCAGAAAATCTATGAAACACCAGCAGAAAGGGAGCATAGCTGTCATTGCTTCCGTTTCAGGTATACTGGACTATGAAAATTCCAGTCTTTATACCAAGACCAAACGTTCCGTCATACAGATGGCAGATGCCTACCGGCGGGCACTGAAGCCTTTCGGGATTGCTGTAACAACTATTGCTCCGGGATATATAGATACTGAAAAACTGAGGCTGCTCAACCAGAATGATTTAAGCAAAAAACCTTTTCTAATAGATGTGGAAACGGCAACTCTTATGATCTCTGAAGCGATTGAGAAACAAGAAAAACTCGTTATTTTTCCGGTAAAAATGAAGTGGATGATGAAATCTTTATCCGTTCTTCCTTCTTCATTATTAAATATGATCATGCTCAAAAAAGCCAGATGGATGAAAAACGACTGACAATCCAACAGAAGATCTTCGCATTCTTTACTTGTGCCATCGTATTTGCAGTGGTTTATAATGGTTCTGCATGGTATCTTTCAATTCTTGAAGAAGTTCCTTCATTTGTTTTTGACTTTGAAAAAACAATTCCATTTATTCCGTGGACGATTATACCTTATATGACAAGCGGAGTCTTTTTTTGTCTGGTATTTTTCTTTTGCCGGAATAAAGAACAGCTTAAGGTTTTAACACAAAGAATGATTTTCGTAACCGTGGTTGCCGGAATAGGGTTTCTCTTATTTCCTTTAAAATTCTCTCTGCTTAAGCCTGAAACGGAAAATAGTATTTTTGGATATTCTTTTCAGCTTTTAAAAACCTTTGATTCCCCTTTCAACCAGGCACCTTCTCTTCATATTGCTTATGCTTTTATTTTCTGGTCGGTTTTCAGAAATTTGAAAAAGGCAGAACAATTTTAATGATCTGGCTCATTCTATTGGGGATCTCTACTTTGACAACTTATCAGCATCACTGCATTGATCTTCTCACCGGAAGTATTCTCGCTCATCTCAGTTTTATCATATTTCCTTATAAAAAAACGATTTTCTGTACAGAAACGATCAGGTGGCCAATGTTTATTTCTTATCAGCCTGGACCATGATTCTTGCAGCATTATTACTGAATGAGTTTTCCGGAAAGTTCTGGCTACTTTTACTGTGGCCCGCTCTGATGGGCCTTTGTATCGGATTTCAATATCAAAAGAACAATATTTATTTTTTAAAGGATAGAAAAGGGAATATTTCATGGATCAAAAAAATATTCTATGCACCTTATCTGTTCATATACTGGATCTTCTGGAAGTTTTTCAGGAAAAATAAAACTCCTGTAGAAATTCTTCCCGGTATTTATATTTCATCCAGACCCGATGCTGAAATTCTTAAGAATTTTGGGATAACTGATATTAGCTCAGTATATGATCTGTCTGCCGAAATGGAAGAGATCCGGGTTCTAAAAAACAATTCATTTATCACACTGTTCCATTTCTTGATATAGGATATCTGGATGTTTCAACAGTAAAAAACTGATTACAGATATTACGAAAAGGTACACCCAACTCCCTGAAAACAGAAAAATTCTGATTCATTGCACCATGGGATTTACAAGAAGTTCCGTGATCGGGATCTTAGTGATGAAAAATATTTTATCTTTACCTTTAGAGGAAGCAATAAACACCATGAAAGCCATCAATAAGGATATGGTCATCCATTCTTATCTGCGTGATTTTCTGAAAAAATTTTAATTTATGAAAAGCGGACATTTTAAGAGTTTTGACAACAGTGAGATTTTCTACCGTGAATGGAATTATCAGCCTCATCAGAAAAGCATCATTATGATTCACCGGGGCATGAGCATTCTGAAAGGCTTAATGATATTGCAGAATCATCCCAATTTTCAAAATACAATATTTTTGCCTTTGACCTTAGAGGCCACGGTTATACGAAAACTCCCACCTCATCTGTGTTCATGGATTATGTAAGAGATCTTGATGCATTTTCAAAATTTCTTTATTCACAATACGATGTGAATAGTACTGATGTTTTTGTACTGGCCAACAGTATCGGCGGAGTGATTGCTTCTGCCTGGGTACACGATTTCGCTCCCCGGATTGCCGGAATGGCCCTTCTTGCTCCTGCCTTCAAAATCAATCTTATTGTTCCCCTGGCCAATGAAATGATTACTTTAGGGACCAAACTCAAAAAAGGGCTGATCATCAAGAGCTATGTAAAGTCTACAATGCTGACCCACGATCCTCAACAGCAAAAAGCCTATGATACCGATCCGTTGATCTCGAGATCTATAGACGCTGAACTTCTTATTGACCTTGCAAAAGCCGGCAAACGCCTGGTAAAAGATGCGGAAGCTGTAGATACTCCAACCCTGATTCTTGCGGCAGAAAAAGATCACGTAGTTTTCAATAAGGAACAAAAAAACTTCCATGATCAACTTGACACGGATCTGAAAAAATACGAAGTTCTTCCCGGTTTCTTCCACGGAATCCTGTTTGACATAGGAAGGGAAAAAGTATATGACAAGATCGTAGAGTTTGCCGAGAAATGTTTCAGCAGAACGCCGAAACAATACTCTCTTTCTCCTGATCGTTTTTCTGTGAAAGAATATGAAGACCTTCAGAATAATGTAGGAAATAATCTGAATTTTAAACTGCAGAAATTCTCTCTCGGAAAGATTGGAAAACTCAGCAACGGTATGGCCATCGGTCTGAAATATGGTTTTGATTCCGGAGCTTCACTGGATTATGTGTATCAGAACCAGCCTAAAGGGAAGCTGGGATTCGGGAAAATGATGGATAAAAATTATCTGAATGCCATTGGCTGGAAAGGAATCCGTATCAGGAAACAACATCTGCTGCAGCTTTTGGAACAGAATATTCAGACACTGAAAGAGCAGGGAAGAAAAATAAAGATACTGGATATTGCCGGCGGAACCGGAAATTACCTGTTTGATATCAAAGAGAAGTATCCTGATGCTGAAATTGTCATCAATGAATTTGTAGCCTCCAATATTGAGATCGGAGAAAAAGTGATTAAGGAAAAAGGATATCAGCAGATCCGCTTTACCAATTTTGACTGCTTTGATCCTGAAACGTATAAAAAACTGAATATTGAACCTAATATTACCATCGTATCAGGAATTCTGGAACTGTTCGGAGATAATGAAATGGCCAGCAGAGCCATTCAGGGCATCAGCTCCATTTCGGAAAAGAATGCTTATCTTGTATATACCGGACAGCCCTGGCATCCGCAATTACAGATGATCGCTTATGTTCTGAACAATCATCAGAATAAAGACTGGATTATGAGAAGACGCTCCCAGAAGGAGCTGGACAGCATCATGATTTTTAATGCCGTCCAGAAAGAAAATATGCTGATTGATGATTTCGGAATTTTCACAGTTTCTTCGGGAAAAATAAATATACTGAACTGATATTTTAACTGATAATTTCTCACACAGATTAAAAAACATTGTAATCTGCCAGATCTGCAAGAAGCTAAATACACCATCCCTATCGTTGCCATTACCCGTTTTCATAAGGTAAGGCTAACTTTTGATATTTAAATCTGTACAAGTCTCGGAAGAAAAATGCTTTTTTATAACTTCGCAGTATGGCAAAACTGAAAACGGCATATTTCTGTCAAAACTGCGGAACTCAATATCCCCAATGGCTGGGACAATGTAAAAACTGCGGACAATGGAATACACTCGTGGAAGAAGTAGTGGAAAAACCATCCCATAAAACTCCTCCATTTTCAAAAAGCAAGCAACATGTCATCAACATTGTTGAAGTGGAAACCAGTGAGGAACCGAGAATCAAAACTCCTTCTGAGGAACTTAACCGTGTTCTCGGAGGCGGTATTGTTTTAGGCTCTGTCACCCTGATTGGTGGTGAGCCCGGAATTGGGAAATCTACCCTGCTGCTCCAGCTGGCTTTAAAAATGAAGAAGAAAATCTTCTATGTTTCCGGGGAAGAAAGTGCATCCCAAATCAAGATGAGAGCCGACAGACTGACAGATATCCAAAACCCAAACTGTTTTCTCTTTACCGAAACTTCACTGGAAAAAATCCTTCACGAAGCCAAAAAGCTGGAACCGGATTTTATGATCATCGACTCCATCCAGACCCTTCAGTCCCAGCTGATCGAAAGTTCCCCGGAACCGTTTCCCAGATCAGAGAATGTTCCAATGAAATTATCAAGTATGCCAAAGAAAACAATACTCCGGTATTCCTGGTAGGCCATATTACCAAAGACGGACAGATTGCCGGCCCGAAAGTCCTGGAGCATATGGTGGATGTGGTTTTAAATTTTGATGGTGACCGGAATCACCTTTTCAGGTTATTGAGAGCAAATAAAAACCGCTTTGGCTCCACTGCCGAAATCGGAATTTATGAAATGGTGTCTCAGGGCTTAAAAGAAATTAAAAATCCTTCTGAAATTCTCATTACCAAAAATTTGAAGAGCTGTCCGGAAATTCAGTAGCCGTAACCTTAGAAGGAAACCGGCCTATGCTTCTGGAAATCCAGGCATTGGTAAGTACAGCAGTTTATGGTACTCCTCAGAGAAGCTCTACCGGTTTTGATTCCAAGAGATTAAACATGCTTCTGGCTGTGCTTGAAAAAAGAGCTGGCTTCCAACTGGGTGCTAAAGATGTCTTTCTCAACATCACCGGAGGAATAAAAACGGATGATCCCGCACTGGATCTGGCTGTCATTGCTTCGGTACTTTCATCCAATGAAGATATTGCCATTTCCGAACACTATTGCTTTGCCGGAGAGATCGGACTGAGTGGAGAGATCCGCCCGGTTGCCCAGATCGAACAGAGAATCACCGAGGCTGAAAAGCTTGGATATGAAAAAATATTTGTTTCCAATCTCAATAAAATTCCGAAGAGAAAATTTGGAATCAAGATTGAAGAAGTAAGTAAAATTGAAGATTTCCATGAAAGACTTTTCTAGAAAAAAATTTTGTAAAAGTCATTAAAATTAAAGATCTTAACAGAAGATTTTTTAATGATGAAAACAAATATCCGTGATTACTACAGCAATCTTGCAGAATCCTATGATGAAAACCGTTTCGGCAATACCTACGGACAATATATCGACCAACAGGAAAGGGCTTTTTAACTGACTTTTTAAGGGTAAAACATATTCAAAAATACTGGATCTGGGTTGTGGAACAGGCCGACTGCTGAATTTTGCCACACACGGAACTGATTTCAGCGAAAAAATGCTGGATGTGGCCCGGCAAAAACATCCCGAAAAAATACTGGCTGCAGGAGAGATTTCAGCGATTCCTTTTCATGAGGAGTTTGACTGTATTTTCTGTTTTCATGTAATCATGCACCAGGACAAGGAGGAAACCAAAGCTTTTTTGAATGAATGCCATCAGAAGCTTGGCAAAAACGGAATTTTAGTTTTTGATTATCCTGTAAAAACCAGGAAAAAATCAGTTTCTCCACAGGAAAACTGGCACGCCGGAAACAGCTTTTCACCCTCAGATATTCTACACCTTTCAAAAGACAGCTGGAAGATGAAAAATACAACGGGAATTCTTCTTTTTCCTATTCACAGATTGCCCAAAGCAGTAAGAAGATTCTTTCTGCCACTGGATATTATCCTGTGCCGGACTTTCCTGAAGAACTGGGCTTCTTACCATATTACCGTTTTAGAAAAGCTATGAGACAGAGATTAAAAAATTGGATCCCCGGCTCATGGAAACTCCACCTGAAGCTTCTGCAGCGGTATATTCATGAACAGAAGAATAGTTATACCTATCCTCGAAATTATATTTCTGAACCTATCGGAGTTCATGCAATTACACTTCAGCAGGTCATTAAAGCGGGAGCTTTTCACCAGAATAAAATTCATAATTTAAAAGTGGTTGGAAATAAGATCAACAATCTGGTCATTCATCCCGGTGAGATATTTTCTTTCTGGAAAATGATCGGAAAGCCTAGTGAAAAAAATAATTTCAGGGAAGGAAGAAATTTGATTAAAAATAATATTTCCAGTGATTTTGGTGGCGGAATCTGCCAGTTTTCTTCCATATTGTATTATCTGGCACTGCAGTCAGGCTTGAGAATTCTGGAAAGATTTCCTCATTCAATGGATATTTATAAAGAAGAGGAACGCTTTACGCCATTGGGATCAGACTGTACGGTAGTGTATGGTTATAAAGATCTGCAGATTCAGAACTCATTTTCTTTTCCGGTTCAGCTGCAATGCCTGGTAAATGACCATGAACTGCACCTCAGCCTTATTTCTCCGGATAAGGTGGCCTTACATGAGATTGAATTTAAATACCTTGAAACAGAAAAGGGGATTTGGGTAGAAACGGTAAGCAACAACACAACTTTGTTTAAAAATTTTTATATTCGTTTATGAATTATCTGGCTCATTCTTACCTCACGTTTACTGACGGACAAATTGTCGGCCAGTTTTTGGAAGATTTTATCCGCAATAAAGACCGTTTTTCTTTTCCTAAAGATATTCAGGATGGAATTACACTGCACAGGGCCATAGACACATTCACAGACTCCCACCCTGCTATTCACGAAGCTAAAAAGCATTTGCCCCTTTGGTAAGGCTTTATGCCGGAGCCTTTGTAGATGTTGCAATGGATTATTTTGTAGCTAATGATCTTTCCTTATATTCTCTTGCAGAATGGAAAGCACATTCTCTCAGAGTTTACAGCGTTTTGAATGCCAACGGGAAATGGCTGCCTGAGAACTTCAAAAAGATGCTGGTAAAAATGGAACAGGATGACTGGCTTTACAATTACCGTGAAGACTGGGGCATTAAATTCAGCATTCAGAATGTGCTTAATAAAGCCAAATACCTTGATAAGGATATTCCGGTTTTTGAAGCTTTCCTGAACAACAAAGATCTTCTACAACAATGTTACAATGATTTTTTCCTGATCTGACCGTCCATGTACAGGGCATCAATGCGTTACTTCAGCTGGAAAACTAAAACTGCTTGTAAAGATAACGGTTCGGGTACACCATCTTTTCGCTTTTTCTTTCTCCGTTCACAATGATATGGACAATATTGATCTGATCATCAAAAAGGTTATACAGGAAACTTACTGCAGCTTCCACTTTTTTAGGTTTCGCTACAGGTTCTGATTCAAGAAAAACATTGACAGATTCGTGATCTTCTTCATAGCCTATATAATTTATTTTTAAAAACTTATTATCTGCCTTTATTTTCAGATATTCCTGACAATATTTTTGTAAAGCATCATTCAGTTTCGTTTTATATTGGGGATCATTAAAATGAAATGCAGCACCATATTTTTTGCCTAAACCGTTTTCCAGATCGTCCAGGAAAAATCTCCCCGTTACTTCAAAAGTGGTGGATTTTGCATTATAATTGATTTCTACAGAACCTACATGATAAGGATGAACAGCCTCAGTACTTGCAAAGCTCTGAAATATTACCATCACGCATAAAGAAATCCAAAAAAGTCTGCCGGACATTAATTCTATTTTTGTGACAAATATAAGAATGTCATTGAATTTTTTTAGTCTTAACTTAAACTTACAATACATAATACGACACGTTTTGTCGCAATGCAGAAGTAGCTTTGCCTCAATCATTAGAATAAAAGATATTCATATGTAAAACCTGCAGAAAACTGATGATTTTTATATTAAATCAAATTCATGTGACTTGAAAAACATTTAAAAAGATTAAATTCGCAAAAATTATTAAACCAGCTACTCAATCAGAAATAACCATGATAATCCAATACTTCCGGGATATTTTATCCATATGCCCAAACTTCTTTACATCGAAATACCAGATTCTTTTTTGAATTAAAAACGTCAGAATAGAATCAAAATTTAAAATTATTCTATAAAAATACCTATCTAAGTATCAATATTGAGCAATCATAGCTGATATGTTGACCGGTACTTTATGAAAGCATTAATTTTCACTGTTTAAAAAAACATAAACATGAAAAAACTCTACACAGGTGCATTTATCTTATGCACAATCCTTGGGTTATCTGCCCAGGAAGTGGTATGGCAGAAAGACATTCAATCTTCCACCCAGGATTTTCTCAGCCAGGTTACTACTACCATTGATCAGCAATACCTTATCACGGGAAGCTCTATTCAAAGCAATAAGCAGCAGGCTTCAGGCAGTAGGCAGAATAATGGTTACGATTTCCATCTTGTAAAACTCAACCAGCAGGGAGATCAGGTCTGGGAAAAATATTTCTCGGGGCAGAATCATGACTACCTGTCAGCCACCGCTACCACCCAGGACGGAGGCTTCCTTCTGGCCGGAACCTCTTATTCCGGGAAAGGACTCGATAAGAAAGAAGATTCCAGAGGAGGATCAGACATCTGGCTGATCAGGCTTAATGAATTCGGTGATGAACTATGGCAGAAAACATTAGGAACTTCCTCAGATGAAGAAGCCCGATCAGTCATTCAAACCACCGATTCAGGATTCTTTGTTGCCGGCAATGTCCAGAACTCATCCAAAGGCTACGGTTCCAAAGACGTCTGGATCACAAGACTTCATAAAGATGGAAAAGAACTCTCACAGCTTATTTTAGGTGGAAAAGGTCTGGATGAAGTTGAAAAAATGATTCCAACGAAAGATGGCGGAGCCTTGCTGGGAATTTATTCCAGGAGCTCCGAGTTCCGTGATTCAGGTTCCGCTATCAGAAACCCTGAAAGTAAATCTCCATCTGGAAGTACTGCAATCCGCAACCTTTCATCCGCCACCTCTACAGCCATTAGCCAGATGCCAAAAGCCAGCAGCAACTTCGGTGAAGGCGACTACTGGATTGTAAAACTGGACAAGAACGGAAAAGTAGAATGGGAAAAGAACTATGGCGGGAAAGGAGATGATCATATCAGAACTTTAGCTTTGACATCCACAGGTTATGTCATTGGTGGCGAATCCAGATCCGAAAGATCAGGAAACAAAACAGTAGGTACCCAAGAAGGGACAGACCTTTGGCTGATATCTTTAAATGAAAGAGGTGATGAGCAGTGGCAAAAATCCTACAACTTCAAGAACCGAGATGTATTAATGGGAATGAGCGTCATTCATTCAGCAGATGACAAATCCTCCAAAGGAATTTTGTTAGGCGGTTATACCCAGGCTGAAGGCAGAATAGAAAAAGATGATGAAACCTTCTGGATGCTGTACCTGGATCAGAATGGTAATGAACAGTGGCGAAAACATGTGGCAGGAGAATCAAGGCAGAGAGAAGAAAGACTTTCAGACCTGAAACTGAACCGGGATGGTTCTATAATCCTGGCCGGGACCAGTGCCAAAGAACTGGGGAAAGAAAACTGGAAGATTATAAAGCTGGGAGACAAGCAGGTTAGTCAGCTGATCGAAAAACAGGATATCAAGATTTATCCGAACCCGGTCTCCGATTATGCTTATGTAGAAATCGGCTTTGATTTCAAAGAAGCTGATATTCTGTTGTATGATATGAGCGGAAGGCAGCTTCAGAGTCTGAAGACAAAGAATAATGTGACCAAGATCAATACACAGAACCTTGTACAGGAGCTTATCTGGTGACGATAAAAACCAATGCGGGTAAAACCGCTAATGCAAAAATTATAAAAAAATAAAACGATGAAACTTATATTAAAAATACCATTGCTATTTTTAGCATTGGCCTTGCAGCCTGTTCTGTATGGTCAAAATTTCAAAATACTGCCGGAGAGTCCCAATGCCCGAGGCTTTGCAGAATATGGGAAAATCCCTGTCGATATGTACCGGGGTACCCCTGCTATTCATATTCCCTTATTTTCGGACGATAGAGGAGGTGGAATTTCGCTTAATTATAACCTAAGCACCGTAAAGCCTAAAACACTGCCTACATGGGTAGGCCTTGGATGGAACTTGAGTGTGGGAGGCTCTGTGACCAGGATTGTCAATTCCGTGCCGGATGAGCTATATACAAAGACAGCCAGTCCCAATAACAGCGGTTCATATTTAGACCGTACAGATCCTTACCTTACCCGCAGTGATTGGTCCAGTCCTGCAGCACTACAGGACTTTTACGAAAACAGTGCCTTAAGTGCAGGCAACCCCTTGTTTTATGCTACCAGTATGGACTGCGTAAGTACCCTGATGAGTTTAATATCAATATCATGGGAATCTCAGGGAGCTTCTATATGGATCAGAACAAAAACTGGATCGGACGTACCCGTGACGGCCATACCTTTAAAGTACAGCATCTTTACCAGAATGATTTTGTACTGAATGAAAAAGCCTATTATCCATATGGAGGAGACTTAATATTAACAAGCTATACAATCAAAAGGGTCTTGTATGGTTTTAATATCACGATGGATGACGGGACTAAATATATATTCGGTCAGAACAGTAACAATATTGAGTTTGTGAATAATACCTCTTATGCTGATATTATGCATAACGGAAATAACGATACCTTTAACTCTAAATTTGTTCCTACCACCTGGTATATCAAAGAAATTATTTATCCTACGGGGAAAAGTATCAAGTTTAGCTATCAGAGGGATGATATTTCAAAATTTATTCCTACAGCCGTAGGATATTTCACCAAATATACCAAAACCTTTGGCGGCAATTCAATATATAGCAATTCGCTGAATGGGAAGACTATTCTTTCTAACCAGTATAATACCTATCTGAGCAAGATAGAGAGTGATAACTACCGTATAGAATTCAATAAATCACTGGCTAATACCTTGCAGTATAAAGAGGTGGAATATACCAGTACTGCGCATGACTGGTATTATTTTAACAGGGATACGGCAGGTAACCTGTATAAGCTAGATGAGATTAACATATACACTCCTGCAGGTAAAAAAGTAAATAATATCCGTTTCTATTATAATAATATTCCTACGGAAAGACTTCATCTGGAGAATGTGGTTGTAAATAGTAGCGAAAAATATAGTTTTATATACAATGCAAAAAAACTTCCAGTATATACTTCTATGGATACGGACGATTGGAATTTCTACCGGGGCCCTAATACCAATACCAGTTTTAATATGCTTACCGCTACTCCCGGGCAGATAGAGGCAGAATTAAAAAGGCTGGGCATGCCTGATCCTGAATATTCCTCTGCCGAGGTTCTGGAAAAGATCTTTTATCCTACGGGTGGCCATACGGATTTTACGTACGAGCAGAATGATTATTCAAAGTACGGGAACAAGGAAATGAATATGACAGAGCTGAAGCTGTACACTACACCTTTTGATCAGCAGGCAGGAGGCCTGAGGGTAAAATCTGTTAGGAAATGTCCTATGTATAACTATATGGACTGTAATGAGGTAAAGTATTCCTATAAAGGGGAGAACGGGAGATCAAGTGGGATACTTCCTGTACAGTTCCAGCACCTGCTTAGTGTACAGGAGATAACTATACGTTTTGGAACCTTAATTATAACTCTTATCAGTCCTTAAAGGATGATAACTCAGTATGCTATAGTAAGATAACGGAAGAAAATAGTGGAGGGAAAACAGAAATATATTATACAAATTTTGATACTCCCGAAGCCAATGATTTGAGCCCATTGCATTATTTTTACAGCTTCAATGCCACTTCATTTTTTAACCAAATCCCCTTTACTTCTTTGTCATATATGAGAGGAAAACCCTTAAAGGAGATCGTATATGCAACAAATCCACTGAAACCGGTAAGAACTACTGAGTATAAGTATACAAGGCAGAATGATTACATCCGTTCCTATAACCTTCTGTACTATGTAGCAGGAGTAGGAATTTCTATGGGCTTTTCAGACTATACCTTGCAGGCTGCTGTTGCAGATTTCAGGCCAAAACCTTTTTTACAATGCTGAGTTCTTATAATATTAATTTCAATACAAGTTTTCTCTCTGATAAGATCACAACCGCTGACGGCGTGAGTATTAAGGAGAAATACATGTATGAGTATGATAAGAACAACCTCATCAAAGAGGAAATTACACAGCCTGACAACAGTGTCAGAAATATTAGTTATACATATGCCGACACTCCTTACCTTAAAGATCAGTATATAGTTGGAGTTCCTCTTTCAACAGAAACTACGGAAATGGTAAACGGAGTCAATAAAACCCTTTCTAAAACCTTGGCGGTTTATCCTGTTTCAGAGACTGATGCCAAGGCCAGGAATACAGAAAGCAAAGCACTTACTCTTCCTTTTGACTACTTTGTTAAAGACTTGGAATCCTTGACAATGCATAAAAAAATGAGTAATACAAAATACGATGGTAAAGGAAACCTTACTGAGTATATAGAAAATCCTGATACAGCTGGGAATGGGATTCCTGTAAGCATTATCTGGGGTATAACCAGACAAAGCCTATTGCTAAGATAGAGGGAGCAAAATATGATGATATAAAAAATAAGCCTGAAATTGCCACTATTATTACGGTTTCCAATGCTGATGCGGCTCTGGCTTCCGGCCAGGATGAAACAGATTTGTTAAATGCACTTACTGCTTTAAGAAAAAGTGATGATTTTAAAAATTATCTCATCACTACTTATACGTATGATCCGCTGGTTGGGGTAAGAAGTATCACACCCCGTCAGGGCTAATGGAATCCTATGTGTATGACTCGGCCAACAGATTGCAGAAAGTTGTAGACAGTAAGGGAGCAGTTTTAAAAGAATTCAGCTATAACTATAATGTAAGTAAATTCTATAACGATGCCCAAAGTCAGGTCTTTCAGAAAAATGACTGTCCTAGCCTTCAGGCCAGTGCTAGCTATACCTATACGGTACCTGCGGGCAAATACCTGTCACTGGTAAGTATTACAGATGCTAATCAAATGGCTCTGGATGAAATTAAAGTCAATGGGCAGCTTACGGCCAACAGTCAGTTAACCTGCCAGAATATAGGCTGCACGATCAGTGCTTTAAACGGAAATGTTCTAGGAGCTCACCAATTTGTAACCCAGCCACAGACGGGTCATTTTAAAATGGAATTGAGTTTGGTTATTCCAGCTAACAATAATACTTGGTATAATAGTGATGCTGCTAAAATCCCTTCTCCATGCAACCCTTCCTCTTCCCGAACGATAACAAATGTTTTTTGGAACAGTATTCCGGTACTTTATGGACTGTTACTATTGATGCTTCAGGTTATGTACGATTTTCCCTAATTCCTGGTCTTCGGGCAATAGTGTAGCAGGAAAGAACACCTATTTTGTTGCAGAATATAATAAAAATTAGACATGAAAAATACGATAAAAAAACGAATATTGTGTTTCTTGGGCACACTCCTAGCGTTAGGTGTGATAAATGCCCAGAGTGGTTCTTCCAGTGAAAACTATATTCAGACCAAAACCTATCTTGATTATAACGGAACTGTTCCTTCAAAAACTTTAGAGACCGTTCAATATTTTGATGGCCTGGGAAGATCTAAACAATTTGTTGATGTAAAAGCATCCCCTTTAGAAAAAGACGTTGTGACTCATATTGAATATGACCAATTTGGACGACAAGTAAGAGACTATCTTCCCATTCCGCAATCCGGAACCCAGAACGGTGCTATATATACCTCTCCTCTTGGAAACGCTTCCTCTGTATATGGAGGTGAAAAGGTTTACTCAGAGAAAGTATTGGAAAACTCCCCTTGGATAGAATCCAACAGCAGATCCAGGTTGGAAATGACTGGAGTGCCAAACCTGTGAAGTTTGAATATGCAGCCGTTACCGTTGCAGATGGAGTAAGAAAATTTACAACGCTTACCAGTTGGGAAAATGGAGCTACTAAATCAGTACTCGGAGAAAACTGGCTGTACACGGACAGCCAATTGTACAAAAATACAGTGATTGATGAAGATGGAAATAAAACCTTAGAGTTTAAAAATGGTAAGGGACAGACCATCATGGTTCGAAAAGAAGACGGAAGCAGCACTTATTATGTGTATAACGAATACGATCAGCTTGCCTTTGTTTTGCCACCTATGGCCAGTATGAGGGGTGATATTGTTTCCAATACCGCAAAACATGATGAATTTTGCTATCAGTACCGCTACGACGGGAGAGGAAGGCTGGTAGAGAAAAAGCTCCCTGGAAAAGGTTGGGAATCTATGGTGTATGACAAGCAGGACAGACTGGTAGCGACCCAGGATGCAGAATTAAAAGCAAAAGGACAATGGCTGTATACCAAATATGATCAATATGGGAGAGTTGCTATTACCGGTATAAGTACCGGAGGTGAAAGAATTACCGAACAAACTTTAGCTGATCTTCAGGGTTCCAACAATGTTCTGCGGATTCCTACCGTTTTATTCAACAGGCAAGGAATGGATGTGTATTACGATAATCCGGATACTACTTATCCCAATTCATCGAAATGGGTAACTTTACTATCATTAAACTATTACGATAGCTATCCTGATTATGGTTTTAATCCTGCATTCCCTGCAAATACTCCTGAAATGACTGTTTTAACGGCTACTCCTACTTCAGACGGAAGAAGTACCAAAGGGCTTCCTGTCATGAGTATTGTAAAGAATATTGAAGATGATAACTGGACCAGGAATTACACTTATTACGATCAGAAAGGAAGAGTAATAGGAACTCATTCCATCAATCATCTGGGAGGATACACCAGAACGGAATCTGAACTTAACTTTGCAGGAGCACCCAAAAAAATTGTCACTACCCACAAAAGAAAATCAAACGAGTCCGGGATAACAGTAACAGAACATTTTGAATATGATGGTCAAAACAGATTATTGGTTCATAAGCATCAGGTAGATGATAAACCGGAACAAATACTGGCAGAAAACAGCTATAATGAACTTTCCCAGCTGAAAAATAAAAAAGTAGGCAACAACCTTCAAAGCATTGATTATACCTACAATATCAGAGGATGGATGACAGATATCAACAAAGATCAGATGGGTCTTACTGATTTAGGAGGAAAGCTGTTCTCCTATAAAATCAAATATAACCAGATGAGTGGCATTACAAATCCGGATTCTGTTCTATTCCCCGGAAAAGATGTAAAGCCCAGATACAACGGGAATATTGCAGAAGTAGACTGGAGATCGGTAGAATCTTTAGGAGCCAACCCTCCTTTACAGCCCAAGAGATATGGTTATGCTTACGATGCATTGAACAGGCTTACGGCAGGATATTACCAGAACCCTGTAAATCCTTATACGAAGGAGCATACGGAATCTTTGTCTTATGATATGAACGGGAATATCACCAATCTTTACAGAACTTCAGGCCTGGAGGGCAATAACACAACAGCTACTGTGATTGATGAGCTGGAGTATACTTACGCAAAAGGCAATCAGGTATCCAATATCAAAGACCATAGAAATAATCCTTCAGGTTATGAAGGAGGTGGTGGAACCATTGAATATGACCTCAATGGAAGCATGTGGAAAATGCCGGATAAAAATATTTCCCTGATCCAATATAATCACCTTAATCTTCCCAACAGGACTGAATATGGAACTTTAGGATTCGGAGGTCTGCATACTGTTTTATACGGAGCCAATGGAATAAAACTTCAGAACCAGATTTCTAAGTTTGAGTGTGGATTTGCCAGTTGTTACTCATTAAGAGATGTCACAGATTATCTTGACGGTTTTCAATATTTCCGTTCAGAAACCATTAACAGTGGTGGAGGTGGAGGAACTATTGAGGAACTACGTATGACCTCTGAAAGATTGAAATATGCTTATGAGCAGCAGGCATATACCATTGATGCGGAGAGAACAGACCCTTTTCATGCGACTGTCAAAACACCCGATCTGCGATTTTTCCCGACAGCAGAAGGATTTTATGATTATGTAAAAGATCAGTATATTTACCAGTATAAAGATCATTTAGGAAATGTGAGGATCAGTTTCGGAAGAAGCAGCACAGGCGCTCTTGAAATCACAGATGCTAATGATTATTATCCATTTGGGATGAATCACTTAAGAACAGGAAACTCATTCTTTGGAAAAGGTATTTATCAAAACTACAAGTACAACGGGAAAGAGCTACAAGAGACGGGAATGTATGATTACGGAGCGAGGTTTTATATGCCGGACTTAGGTAGATGGGGTGTGATTGATCCAAGAAGTGCCTATACCCACGAAGCTTATAGTTATGTTTGGAATAACCCAATAAGCTTTTGGGACCCTACAGGAATGACAGGAGAATTAGCAACGTGTCCTACCTGTCCAAATACGCCACAATTTCAACCTTATATTAATGATCCAAACAATGTGTATGTTTATGAGCCTGACACGAATACCGCTGTAAAAGAAATACAAATTCAAGAAGTTACGCTTACAGGAACAGCGAAAAGCAGTGATTCAGGACCAGGAAGTTTAGCAATGGCAGCATTATTGGTTTCACAGGCTGATTCACCTGTTCCTGGTCCTGCTGATGTTGTAGCAGCAGCAATGTTAATAGGAGCCGGAGTTTGGTGGACGGTTAATCAGTTTACACCTCCAAGTACAGGGTATACAACAATTGCAGACCCAGGTGCAGGTTACAGAAATTTGAAAACCGAGGATACTGCTGGTGAAGATAAAGATGTAAATGGTGTAAAAGTGCCACAAGAGGGAAAACCTGATGCAAGAACAGAACCTAAAGATTTACAGGAAGATTTATCAATTGAAGAAGCAAAATCGGGACAAGGTGATACAATCATGAGTGGAAAGCTAAAAGATCCTAAATATAATGACTATACCAAAATGAAACATACTCATGATCATGGTGATGGAACAAAAACAGAGGTGCATTATGATATAAACAATAAAACAGGAGTGCGTTCAGGATTTAAAATAAAAGATGGAACAAACGCTAAAAGTAGAGGGCATCGTTATCCGTAATAATTAGAAATTTTTAAAATGAAAATTAGGTATATCAAAATAGATAATCCAGAAAAAATAAAATATAAAATAAATTGGCAATTACCATATGACCGTTTTCCTCTGATAATTGATCGGGAATATATAGTTTATGCAATAGAATATACGGAAGAAGGTAGAATCAATTTTTTTATTTTAGATGAAAGTGGTAATATTTACCCCCATAATTATCCTTCAGAATTTTTTCAGGTCACAGATAATAGAATGTCAAAGTATTGGGATGGTTTTACCGGAAAAGAAAATTATCCTGCAGAAATTATATTTCCTAACTTAATAACCTTTAAGGAATGGAAAAATAATAAATATTTCGAAGAAGAAATGATGGATAATATTGGCGATGCTAATGTGATTTTTAAAAATATCAGAATTTAATTGATAATGAGTATCCTAATAATCAATTGCAAAATGCTATTCCTGCTGGAGATAATTGGGTAATATGTTATAATTGTGATGAAGCTTGGGAAATAAAAAATAATGATGGAGTCATTGAATGTCCTAAATGTCATGTTAAACAAAATAACCCGATGTCGCCAGATTTGTAACCCATTAGGGATAATAAAACCCCGCTGGTGCGAGCTTCTAGCTCGTACCATAATAAAAAACAAAATCCTTACAAAAAAGTAAGGTCTTGTTAAATTTTAAAATCGAAATATTCATAGAGAGTTTTGTATATTTTTTTAACATGAAAAATAGATGTAGATTTATGATTGGCACAAGCGTGACGCTTGCGCCAGCGAGGGGCGGATGGTAAATCACAACTAATACAAAGAGATGTTAATGTGAAAATGACTTTGACAATTGTTAATTTATCAGGTTCTGATTTATCTAAAACTATGTTTAATAAAAACTCGGGTACTATTAGTATAAATGAGTTTGAAGGGACAGGAATAAGCTCTTTTAACAATAATTCTATAGTTACAATGGATAATATCAAAAATTTTGATGTTCAATATAAAGTTGTTACAAGTATAGATGATATAGGCAAAAATAACCATGTTCTGTTCATAGCTAATGAAGTTAAAAATAGTGATGGCGATGCTCTTGGTAAAGGACAAAGACCAGGAAGAGTGTCAGCAGTTGAAGCAGCAACAATTAAAAATGGTACGTTTAATGAAGTTGTAAAGCATGAATTTGGACACAATATGGGAATGAAACACTCTTCAAATGATAGAGGGTTAATGAGAGCAGAAGGTATAGGACAAACTTCTGTAGCTCCGCACCAAAGAGGAGAAATAGTGTCTGGAGCAATTGGAGCACAGAAGCAAGTAAAAACTTATTCTGGAGGGTATTCAACTTCCTCGGTAAGTGAAGCGAAAAAGTTTAAACAGAATAATATAACCAGATGAAAAAATCTTTATAATAAGTTTAGGCATTCTCTTTTTCAGTTGTAACAATAAAAAAGAAGAATTTAAAAAGGAAGCTATAGGAAAAGCTACCTTTGAAGTTCCAATAAATTGGAAAAAACAGATATAAAAGGCATAGACTCTAAAATAACATCCTTTATAACATCTAGTTCTGATACAGTATACTTTGAATATGGAGCTTACAATAATCCATTTAATGAATCAAAGATTATAGTTAATGATAGTCTGATCTATAAAACTTTAAAAGAAAATTCTTTTAGCGAAAGTGTAGTATTTTCGACTAATAAAGAATTAGACAGTAATCAAGGAGTCTTTTTAGATAATTATTATTACTATGATACAATCAATAATCATATAGCAAAAGTGATGTTACCTAAGAAAAGTAAAAGGGACAAATGGGTATATATTTTGAAGATGTTGATGGAAAGAAAAATAACTTTTCTGTTTATACACTTCATCCATTAAAAGGAGTTGATAGTTTAAATTTTTTCAAATTGATGGGATCAATTCAAATAAAGTAATCTCCTACCGCTCCCGCACGATTGTATAGTGTGGGAGTATTTAGTATTAGTTATATTTACCAGTATAAAGATCATTTAGGAAATGTGAGGATCAGTTTCGGAAGAAACAGTACAGGCAGGCGCTCTTGAAATCACAGATGCTAATGATTATTATCCATTTGGGATGAATCACTTAAGAACGGGAAATTCATTCTTTGGAAAAGGTATTTATCAAAACTATAAGTACAATGGGAAGGAGCTTCAAGAAACGGGGATGTATGATTATGGAGCGAGAATGTATATGCCAGATTTGGGAAGATGGGGTGTTGTGGATCCTCTGGCAGAAAAGATGACTCGATATAGCCCTTATAATTATGCGTTTAATAATCCAATTAGATTTATTGATCCGGATGGACGTGGACCACAGGATATTCGTATAACAGGAGGAGAATCTACTAAAGCATTAAACGAATTACAAAAAGCGGCCGGCAGCGACATAACGTTGTCAAGAGACTCTAAAACTGGAAATGTTACTTATATACAAAACACGAAAGGATCTTTATCTGGAAATGCTGCTAAAGTCGCTAATATTATTAACGATAAAACAGTTACAGTAGAGCTAAAAGCAGAAAATACAGTTATTACAAGCTCTGGGGAAATTATATTGGAGGCGCATTTATGGGAAATAAAGTGTTATCTACGGAAATGTTGATGCTATTCAAGAAATTAATCCTGAAGTTCTTGGTAAATTATCTGATGCAAATGGAAAGCCAGGAGAGGGAGTATTACATGAAGTAACAGAAGGTTATGAGGGAGCACTAATATCTAAAGCCAGTGGAGTGTCTTCTCCAGATTCTACTAATCCGACATCTGTTTATCCTCAAGCACATGCATTAGCTCATCCGCAGCCCGGTAGTATTAGCGAGCTATTTGAAGATGAAAAAACAGGCTTAATACTTCCTCGAAGTTATTTTTCACCAACAGATGCAATAAAATCTGTACGATATGAATCCAACAATAAAACAATTTTAATTAGACGATCAGATGGAGCGCATACTCCTTAATAGCATTTTAACACTAGGGTTATTTATCATTATAATTTCTTGTACTACCCAAAAGAAAAGATCTTCTATTAATGCCAATCCCTATAAAATAGAAAAAATAGATTCTGTAAACAACTATTATATCATAATGATATCAAGTAAAAATAAACTATATAAAGTTATTTCTGAAAGAATACAATCAAAATGTCATCCAATAAAAATAAATGATAGTTATCCTTCTTTTATGTTTAAACCTTTGATTAATGAACAGGAATATATTCCAAAAGACAGACCTGCAAATTATCTTGATTTTGTACCTAATGAGGTTAGACTAAATGATGGTACAATAGTAAAAAAGAAGTAGGAATAGATAACATATATAGTACTCCAAATTTAGATGGATTATGCTATAAAGAATTAGCTCCTATGTTGAGAAATAAGTAGTATTATAAATAACAATCCCTCAATGAGCAGTAAAAAGCTCAGCAAATATAGTTTGCAGCTTAAATATTAAAATCAGAATAGAGAAATTTTTCTATTCTGATTTTCTTTATATATTTTTCTATCAACTCATGCGTTTCGGTTGTGTCTGAGTCCAACAAAAAAATATAAAATTACAATGCTTTTTAAGAAACTTCCTTCTGTATAAAATACTTATTTTCGTAAAAAATTTTAACAAAAAATTCAAAACCTAATAATCTATTATCACAATGCAGGACTTTCTATTTTATTTAAACCTTGGATGGGAACATATTATCTCACTGGACGCTTTAGATCATCAGCTGTTTGTTCTGGCTTTAATTGCGTTTATTCTTACAGCGACTGGAAAAAATTCTGATTCTGGTAACTGCATTTACCATCGGACATTCTATCACACTGGCTTTGAGCATTCTGGACGTTTTCCGGGTTCCTTCCGACTGGGTCGAATTTTTAATTCCGCTTACGATTGTTCTGACCTCTCTGGATAATATTATCATGAAAAATCAAAAACAAACCCTAATGCGGGCCAATTATTATCTGGCTCTGATCTTTGGGCTTGTTCATGGGATGGGCTTTGCCAATACAGCAAGGGTAATGATTGCCAAGAACCAAAGTATAGCTCTTCCTCTTCTTGGGTTCAATATTGGGCTGGAACTGGGACAGATCGTGATTGTGTTTGCCATTTTAATCATCCTCTTTGTTTTGCTAAATCTTTTTAAAGTGAATAAAAAGACTGGATACTCTTTGTTTCTTCAGGAGTATTTGCCTTATCCTTAAAAATGACTTTAGAAAGAATTCCTTTCTAAGCTTGAAATATTTTGATTTTTTCAGCTGCTTATTACTATCTTTGATAATTATTAAATCATTTCGGTTATGAAACTAAAAGTTGTTATACTTTCACTTTCTGTATTTGCTTATACAGGTTTCACCGCACAAAATATTCAGAATAACCCCGGCAGCAATCATGGAAACAAGTTTGAGCAACTGGGTTCTATTCTTCCAACACCCAACATTTACAGGACGGCTTCTGGAGCTCCGGGACACGGATACTGGCAAAACAGAGCCGACTACAACATTACAGCTTACCTTGATGAGGACAAAAGAAATCTGAAAGGCTCGGAAACAGTTACCTACTACAACAATTCTCCGGACGAACTGGATTATATTTGGCTTCAGCTTGATGAAAACGAACATTCCAGCATCAGAAATGCAGGTTATGATACTTCATCTGTACTCCGCCCTTCCACCACCGACCAGCAGCTGAAGGTCACTGAGCTTCCTGTAAAAGACAACGGCTATGGCGTAAATCTTGAAAAAGTAACGGATGCTTCAGGAAATGCACTGAAATATACTGTGAACAAAACCATGATGCGTATTGACCTGCCCAAAGCATTGAAAAAGGGTGAAAAATTCGTGTTCAAAGTAGATTGGAACTACAATATTTCCAACAGGATGAAGATGGGCGGCCGTGGCGGTTATGAAAACTTCCCGGAAGATGGTAATGACCTTTATACCATGGCACAATGGTATCCGAGAATGTGTGTTTACAGTGATTTCCAGGGATGGCAGAATCACCAATTTACAGGAAGAGGAGAATTTGCGCTTGTTTTCGGAGACTTTAAAGTTTCAATGAACGTACCTGCTGATCATATTGTAGGCGGAACGGGAGAATGTAAAAATTACGATCAGGTACTGACTTCTGATCAGCTATCCAGATACAGAAAAGCAGAAAATGCTTCCGAACCTATAGAAATTGTCACTTTGGATGAGGCCAAAAAGCGGAGAAAAACCATTCAAAACAGAGAAAAACATGGGTTTTTGAAGCCAAAGATGTCAGAGATTTTGCATGGACTTCTTCCAGAAAATTTGTCTGGGACGGAATGCGTGTAACGATTCCTGAAAATAACAATAAGGTTATGGCGATGAGTTTTTATCCCAAAGAGTCTTATGGTCTTTACAGAAAGTTTTCCACAAAAGCTGTGGCTCATACCATAAAAACCTATTCGGAATTTACGATTCCTTATCCCTATCCTGTTGCCCAGTCTGTAGAAGCTGCCAGCGGAATGGAATATCCGATGATCTGTTTCAATTTCGGAAGAACGGAAAAAGACGGAACGTATTCTGAAGGAACAAAAACGGAATGATCGGTGTTATCATCCATGAGGTAGGACACAACTTTTTCCCTATGATCATCAATTCGGATGAAAGACAATGGGCCTGGATGGATGAAGGTCTGAATACATTCACAGAATACCTTACGGAAGAAAAATGGGACAATAAGTTTCCGTCAAAAAGAGGTCCGGCATGGACGATCGTAGATTACATGAAGCTTCCGAAAGATCAGCTGGAACCTATCATGAGCAACTCTGAAAATATTGTTCAGTACGGTCCGAATGCGTATTCCAAGCCTGCTACAGGTCTTAATATTCTTCGTGAAACCATTATGGGAAGAGAACTTTTTGATAAAGCATTCAAAACCTATGCAAAAAGATGGGCCTTCAAGCATCCTGAACCGGCAGACCTTTTCCGTACCATGGAAGATGCCAGCGGTGAGGATCTTGACTGGTTCTGGAGAGGCTGGTTCTATGGAACTGACCCCGTGGATATCGCCATTGATAAAGTAACGGTAGCAATGCCTGATCTGAACACCAATCCAAAAGCAGCTGAAGAAATAAAATATCAGATTGACAAGCCTTTGGTGAACAGTTTCGAAGATCTTTCTAAAATCAGAAACAGAGAAGACAAAAACATCACCTTCTATGTGGATAAGGATAAGCATGTTCAGGACTTTTACTACCGATATGACAGAGGCCAGGAGAAAGTAAGTACCAAAGAATATACTGCAAAGAAAGAAGCTACCCTGCCTTTGGATGCCAGGGATAAGGATAAATTCAAAAATATGACCGCCTATCAGATTGATTTTGTAAACAAAGGCGGGCTGGTAATGCCCATCATTCTTGAATTTACATTTGAAGACGGCTCAAAATTATACGATAAATCTGCAGCGCAAATCTGGAGACTTAACGAACAGAAGGTTTCAAAGACCTATTATTTTGACAAGAAGCTGAAGTCTATTCAGCTGGACCCAATGCGAGAAACTGCAGACATTGATACCACCAATAATTTCTGGAGCAGCGCCGGATCCGGTACAGAAACTTCAAAATTCCAGCTTTTCAAACAAAAACAGGAAGGCGGCCCTGTAAGAGGAGGTGCTAACGGAAAGGTAAATCCAATGCAGGCAGCAGGAAAAAGCTAATACATTTTTTAACGATAACCATGAAAAAACTTACTGCACTATTGCTGTTCTTTGCAACAGCCCCTACTCTTTTTGCCCAATCGCTGCAATTTTATACAGGCAAAAGAGATTTCCTCCCTATTGAAATCCTTATGGAGGATGGAAGTACTAAAAAGGATTTGCCCAGGATTTTATGCTCCCTGATGTGGCTACTTTCCAGTTTATTGGAGGCAACAGTGAGAAAAGTGCTCATCTGGACAGAAAAGAAGTAAAATTTAAATCTGCAAAAGAGGATACAAACATACAATTGATTCCGGTTTCTGATATTAAAAGCCTTATTTATACTAACGAGGATACTCATGAAACTTTTCAACTGGATAAACGGACTGTAAAAGAAATCAATAGTGATCTGGAATTGGAGTCGCAAGGAAGAGTACTGATGCTTCCATTGATGGAAAAAGGTCCTATTAACCTTTACGGCTATAGAAACATGATGTGCAAAGCCAGCTATGGAAGTAGTTTTGCCACCGGGTTTGACGGAAATGAAGACAGCTGCCAGTTGACCTATGTCATGATTTACCTTAGCAAACCGGACCAGACCGTTGCAGTTGCTCCGGTAGATTACAGCTCACTGAGTCCTTTGGCTTTATTTAATATGAAAGCGCTCTATAAAAAGTTTTATAAAGCTTATGAAATTGTAGGAGCTGATTGTCCCGAGTTTCTCAAAAGGTAGATGAAGCGAGAAAAAACGATTATTTCTCCAATAAAACCTTTAAAGAAAATAAAAAGCGTCTGAAACCGAAAGAAAAGAGCTGATTAAAGGAAAAAAAGCGCTGAAGCTGCAAAAATCAATATGCATTATAAAACTGAGCTGTACACCAAAATGTACAGAAAGCTCATTGATGATTACAAACAAAGCTGTCAGTAAGATCAGACTTAAAAGTTTACCAATATGGTAAACTTTTTTTTATAAAAGGGCTGCAAAGGAGGAATGCTGATGGAAAGACCAATACCTAAAAACCAGGAGAAAAGTGTTAAAAATCAAAAGGTTGTAACTTTTCAACTGGAGTGTACTACTTATTAATAAAAAAGATCATGAGAACAATTCTTTTCCTTTTACTGCTAAGTAGTGTTCATATTTTTCTCAAAAACTACTTACTCCGGAAAACTCCGGTATTGACTCCGGATTAATAAAAGATGAAACTTCCGAAGCGATCTGGTATGCTGAAAATGCAGGCTCCAAGATAGAGATGGGAAGTATTACCACCGAGCTCAAAAAATTAAACAAAACAGATCTGCTCATCAAAACTACTGTAAAATTAAAACAGGCACCGGATTCCCAATGGACAGATTCTACCTTGGTAAAAACCGCTAACTTCCTACCTGCTTATCATTCTTCTTACAATATGATGCGGGATATGGTCCTGAAATCCGGTAAAGACAAGGTAACCGGGTATTATCTGGATAAAAATCCGGTAAGAAAGATAAGGTAGATCTTCCGGCCAGTCATTATTTTGACAGCAGCAGCTATAATACGCTGATAAGATTCCTCCCTTTAAAAGAAAACTATACGGCAGAGATCTCTATTTTCGATTATAATCCCAGTGCGGCCAAAAAGGGCATGATGAAAGCATACATTCTGGAAACAACGAAATCCGAATTTAAAGGAAAACCGGTATGGGCAGTAAAAACAACTGATGATATCTCAGATCAGTCTTCGTATACAACTTACTACATCGATCTACACACAAGGAAAATTGTGAAACAGGATATGGATATGAAAGGAAGAAAAATGTCTCTGGAACCCATTCTCTAAAAAAACACCCTTGCTACAGTACAAACATCACGCTGCCGTCTATAATCAACATAACAAACTGGTTTAAAAAGCATTACATTTGAAATAATAAAATAGCACTGTTATCTGAACTTGTCTGATGATAACTATTTAAAATTCACAAACCTAAAAATATCATTTATGAAAAATGCTAAACCATTAAGCAGAAACGCTCAGAAATCCATTAATGGAGGATCTGCTGCAAGGCTTGTTTGTTGTGATTATGATGACAATATGAAATGTATCCGCTGGATCGGTCCGGGGCAATTCTGTCCATAACATTAAACATTACTACCTATGAAAAATGCTAAGTTACTCAACAGAAATGCTCAGAAATCAATCACAGGAGGGAGCATTGCAGCAAGAATTAAATGTTGTGAAAAAGATAGGTACGGAAACTGTACTTTATGGATCGGACCCGGACAGTATTGTCCATAACCAGCCACTAACCTATTTTAAGAATCAAAGCCGGAAGTTTCCGGCTTTATCATTTTCAGATGTAAGCTTTTTTAATTGATAAAAACGATGTCCATATTTGTGACTAATCTTTCCATTAAACACTGATAACCAAATGATTATTTTCAAAAAAACAATTAAAATATATCACATATAAAGGAAAAATGTTTATCTTTGATATTCTATTAAACACCAAATGTCAAAAAACCTGATTGACTTTAAACGTTCAGGAGTTGTACAAATTCAATCTTATTAACTATGAAAAATGCTAAATTATTAAGCAGAGATGCTCAGAAATCAATCAACGGCGGAGCAGCAGGTCGTTATTGCTGTGAATACAATTACAAAGGACAATGTATTCTTTGGATCGGACCGGGGCAACATTGTCCATAAAAACAGGACCCATAAAAATTAAACACCTTAAATAAAAGCCGGAAAATTTCCGGCTTTCTGTTTTTCATTTTTCTGCCAAATTTTCACATTCGAAATAAAATTCTGCCATTTCATCCATCAATGTCTCATGGCATACATTTAGAGAATTACAAGACAGAAATAATTAAAAAAAAATATATTATGTCAGTAAACTTTAAACCATTGGCAGACAGAGTTCTGGTAGAGCCAATCGCAGCAGAAACTAAAACAGCTTCAGGAATCATTATCCCGGATACTGCAAAGGAAAAGCCGCAAGAAGGTACTGTAGTGGCAGTAGGTCCCGGTAAGAAAGATGAGCCTACAACAGTTCAGGTAGGTGACAAAGTTCTTTATGGAAAATATTCAGGAGCTGAATTGAAGCTTGAAGGAAAAGATTATTTAATCGTAAGAGAAGCTGATCTATTAGGAATTATTGGGTAAGATGCAGTAAGCATTAAGCTATAAGCAGTAGGCAATGAGAGACTACAAAAATATGATATCTGGAAAATTGCCCACGAACTGGTAAAAGAAATTTATATTATTTCTGAACATTTTCCTAAATCAGAACTTTTTGGTCTTACTTCTCAAATAAGAAGAGCTGCAGTTTCTATTCCTACCAATATCGCAGAAGGCTGTGGAAGATCCACAGATAAAGAATTTGCAAGATTTTTAGAAATAAGTATAGGTTCCACAAACGAAACGGAATACCTTCTTTTACTTTCTTGTGATTTGGGATTTACTTCTGAAGATAAAATAGCAACAATTAATGTGACACTGAATTTAATCAGACAAAAACTTATACAACTCAGAAAAAAATTATTAAATAATAATTAATCGCTAAAGGTAAAAAAGCTTATTGCTTAAAGCCTATAGCCCAAAGCTTAAAAATTATGGCAAAAGAAATAAAATTCGATATTGAATCAAGAGACGCTCTAAAGAGAGGGGTAGATGCATTGGCTAATGCAGTAAAAGTAACTTTAGGTCCTAAAGGAAGAAATGTAGTGATCGAAAAATCTTTCGGTGCTCCACACGTAACTAAGGACGGTGTTTCTGTAGCAAAAGAAATCGAACTTGAAGATAAGGTAGAAAACATGGGAGCGCAAATGGTAAAAGAAGTGGCTTCCAAAACTAATGATATCGCAGGAGACGGTACTACTACCGCTACTGTATTGGCACAGGCTATCGTAAGAGAAGGTCTTAAGAACGTAGCTGCAGGTGCTAACCCAATGGATCTTAAAAGAGGGATCGACAAAGCTGTAACTCAGGTTGTGGCTAACCTAAAATCTCAATCCCAGGAGGTTGGAGATTCTTCAGAAAAAATCAAGCAGGTTGCTTCTATCTCTGCTAACAACGACGATACTATCGGTTCTCTAATCGCTGAAGCGTTCGGAAAAGTAGGTAAAGAAGGAGTAATCACTGTAGAAGAAGCTAAAGGTACTGATACAACAGTAGATGTTGTGGAGGGTATGCAGTTCGACAGAGGTTACCAGTCACCTTACTTCGTGACTAACCCTGAGAAAATGTTAGCTGAACTAGAAAACCCATATATCCTTTTAGTAGAGAAGAAAATTTCTTCAATGAAAGAATTACTACCGGTTCTTGAGCCAATTGCACAAGGTGGTAAGTCTCTATTGATTATCTCTGAAGAAGTTGAAGGTGAAGCTTTAGCTACTTTGGTAGTCAACAAATTAAGAGGTTCTCTTAAAATTGCTGCTGTAAAAGCTCCTGGATTCGGAGACAGAAGAAAAGCAATGCTAGAAGATATCGCTATCCTTACAGGGGGCAGGTGATCTCTGAAGAGCAAGGTTTCACTATGGAAAACATCTCTTTAGATATGCTTGGAACTGCTGAGAAAGTAACGATTGACAAAGACAACACAACAGTTGTAAACGGTGGTGGTGATGAAGCGAAAATCAAAGGAAGAGTAGCTCAGATCAAAGCTCAGATGGAAACCTCTACTTCTGATTATGACAAAGAAAAACTTCAGGAAAGATTAGCTAAGTTAGCTGGTGGTGTTGCTGTACTTTACGTAGGTGCTGCTTCTGAAGTAGAAATGAAAGAGAAAAAAGACAGAGTAGATGATGCGCTGCACGCTACAAGAGCTGCTGTAGAAGAAGGTATTGTTGCAGGTGGTGGTGTTGCTTTAGTAAGAGCAATCTCTTCACTAAACGAACTTTCTGGCGCTAACGCTGACGAAAACACAGGTATCAAAATCGTTAAGAGAGCAATCGAAGAGCCATTAAGACAAATCGTTGCTAACGCAGGTGGTGAAGGTTCTGTAATCGTTGCTAAAGTAGCAGAAGGTTCTGGAGACTTCGGATACAATGCGAAAACTGACGAGTATGTTCACATGCTTGAAGCAGGTATCATTGACCCAACTAAAGTAACAAGAGTTGCCCTTGAAAATGCAGCTTCTGTTTCCGGAATGCTTCTAACAACTGAATGTGTTATCACTGAAGTGAAAAAGACGAACCAGCTATGCCAATGGGTGGTGGAATGCCGGGAATGATGTAATAGCAAGTCGCTAAGACAATTTAATATATTAACCGTTCTATTTTTATAGGGCGGTTTTTTATTATATTTGATGAGTAACTATACCCCATGAAAATAATCCAAATGAAAATCAATTTCTTTTTTAACATATTTATTTGGTTGCTACTAATAACGTTGCCAGAAACGGCATTTTCACAATCCACCGGTTTTACCATCCAGGATGTAAAATTTGAAAGTCAAGGGACCACTCTTGCAGGCTCGATTTTAGAACCCGAAAAACCATTGGCTGCCGTTATAATTGTTCACGGGTCTGATCCGGTAAAAGAGAAATGGAATTTGCAAAACGTCTTGCTAAAGAAGGTATTGCCGTGCTAACCTATGACAAACGAGGAGTTGGAGAATCCGGTGGGGTGTATGTGGGGCCGTCTGTCGGCACGAATAATATTGACACTACTAATCTTAATTTATTGGCTCAAGATGCCAATGCAGCTGTAAAAACATTCCAGGCTTATCTGAAAAATAAAAAAATACCTGTTGGATTAGTTGGTTTCAGTCAGGCAGGATGGATCATCCCGATTGCTGCAAGTAAAAATCCGCAAATTGATTTTATGGTTTTATTTAGTGGTCCCACCATTACCACTCTGGAGCAGCTCCGATTTCAGTTTTATACTAATGGAAACAATAATTTTTGGGAAAATCATACAGAAGCAGATGCCATTGATCATACTCTAAATGATCCGGACAGATATCAATTTGCAGCGACTGACCCCAAAATTGATCTGAATACTCTTGCAATTCCCGGGCTTTGGCTTTTTGGTGAAAAAGACATACAGATTCTGGTAAAGTTGTGTATAGAACAATTAAATACTCTTAAAGCCCAAGGCAAGCCTTTTGAATATACGTCCTTTCCTACACTGGGGCACAATACTTCTTCCAGCAATGATACAGCACCTGTTGATACTGCTATACAATGGATAAAACAGAAAGCATTGAATATTAAAAATCTAAATTTCCAAAATAGAGCATACATAAACATGCTTGAAACAGAAATCATTGACCCAACTAAAGTAACAAGAGTTGCCCTTGAAAACGCAGCTTCTGTATCTGGAATGCTTCTTACTACTGAATGTGTTATCACTCAAGTAAAGAGCGCTGAACCAGCTATGCCAATGGGTGGTGGAATGCCGGGAATGATGTAACGGTCAGCGACCGAGGCAAATTAATATACTAACCGCTCTACTTTGTAGGGTGGTTTTTTGTACAGAAAATCCAATAGACATTATATTGAAATTTTATTTACAATAATACAGGCGCTATACGTAAATTTGGATGTTATCATCAATCCGTTGACCCAACTACTTAATAAAAACTGAATGACAAAAAAATAGCAATTCTGGTAATAATCTGGTTAGTTTTTACTTTTGCAGACTACTTTTATCTTCCCTATTTTGTCCAACCATTTTCCTGGTTTATAGTCTGTATAACCTTGTTAATTTTAGCAGTAAGGCAAATAATAAAATTAATTAAAGAAAGAAAGAGCATAAAGATATACAGAATAATAAACCTTTTAGTTACATTAACTTTATTTGTTCTAACATTTTACAATTTCAACAAAATCCCCAACTCAATTATTGAAAAAATTGACTGGAGTATTTCTTACAATAAACGAAATCAAATAGTAAAAGATGTTTTGTCAGAAAAATTGAAACCCAATACAAAAATGAATAATGGTATTTGTAAACTTTCATTTGACTTCCCAATTATTTCAAATGGCGGAAACGACATTTGGATTTATCAAAATAAAACAGAAGGTACAAAAACTATCAAATTTTGGATTTCTCGTGGCTTTTTCGAAGCACCGCAAACTTATTTTATATTCACTAATGATGATGAGACACAAAAGCAATATGAAGAACTAATAAAAGTAAAACCCGAATATAATTGGAAATTAGAAAAAATTGGTACCGGATAATGGAACGAGATTAAAGTTCCTTTAATTCCCCGCTAGTGCGAGCATCATGCTCGTACCATAAACAAAAGGCTTCGTATCAAACAACATAACTCTTTTATCACAAGATAAAATACCCCCACTCCCCATTTCCTATCCCCAACTTTTACTTATATTTGTTTCTATAACGTACACAAATATGCAAAACAAAAAAATACATCAGGGAAGAAATATCAAGCGTTTTCGGGAGATGTTGGGCATTAAGCAGGAGGCTTTGGCTTTTGATCTTGGTGAAGACTGGAACCAGAAGAAGATTTCGCTTTTGGAACAGAAAGAGGCTGTAGACGAGGATATTTTAGAAAGGATTTCCCAGATTCTGAAAGTTCCTGTGGAAGCTATTGAGAATATGGATGATGAACAGGCTATCAATATTATTGCGAATACATTTGATAATGGTGCTATACTTAATGGGATCAATTATAATCCTTCATTCCATCCTATAGATAAAGTTTTGCAACTACACGAAGAAAAGATTGTGCTATACGAAAGAATGCTGAAAGAAAAAGATGAAATGATGGCCAGGCTGGAGCAGCTGATTCAGAAATAAAACTGTCATTTTTTACAAACCATATTGCGGGAGACAAAACAGGATGCTATTTTGTCTCCCGCAACTTGTTTAAGACTTCCCGAGAACTCCGGAGATTACAAACAAGGCTGTTTTTAACTTCCGGAGTACCCGTTTTATAACAAACATATGCGCTTATGACTTCCGGAGGACTCATTTTGATGAAAAACAAAGTTGTATTCATTCTGGTTCAAAATCATCTGTGTATATTTGAATACCATGAACAATTTCACGATGCTTACAGAAGGCAATTAAAACTCAACACCCATGAAAACAAAATTATTTCTCCTTTCATTTTTCTGCTCATTGCTGGCTCATGCACAGACGCTCCATTTTCAAAAGCTCGCCAAGATGACTGCCGGCAGAGGTGCAGCAGCAAGTGTAATAGTGAATGACAACATTTATATAAGCAATGGCTATACGGAAAAGGGAGATGACCGTTCTGTTGAAAAATATAATATTACCCATAACCAGTGGAGTATTTTCAATACTACCCTCAGTTCCAAAAGATTTGCCAGCTCGGAAGCTTACAATAATAAGATCTATATTTTTAACGGCTTAGGAAACTGTCATCTTGAAATTGTAGACCTTGCTACCAATACCATAACAAATGGAGCTTTTAATCCTAATTATGTAGGAAGTTCCGGATCTGCCATACACAATGGTAAAATATATGTGTTTGGCGGCAGCGGATTAAACGGTGCTCCTATATATTCTGATCAGTTTCAATATTATGATATTGCTTCGGATACCTGGAACCCGTTACCGGATATGCCCACTCCCAAAGAAACAAAAGGCAAAATTGTAAATAATAAGCTTTATGTGATCGGCGGTTTCAATGGTACCTCTTCCAACCTGATAGATGTCTTCGACCTTAGCACAAACCGCTGGACCCATCAGTATAAAATGCCTGTTGGAGTATCCGGCCATTCATTAGCCGTAGCCGATAATAAGATCTTTATTGTAGGTGATTATGACAATCAGTCTTTTCTGGCTTATTTTGATACGGTAACCAACCAATTCCGTCAGATATCGTCCAATATGCTTCCCCGCAGACACGCAGCAGCGGAAGTATATGACAATAAACTCTACATCATGGGCGGGAACACAACCTCCCTTCCCTCCTCCTCTATCGGAAGTACACAAGTTGCAGATCTTAATGAATTATCAATCAATCTGAATATACCGTTATCTCCATAGATGTAAAGTCATTACCGAACATCTTGATTACTTTAATAACAAATGAGGAAATATAACCAGCCAGATGTTTTTAAGACATAACGAAAACTTCCTGAATAAAACCCCGGAACCATTATAAAAACAGATTATGAACTTTATAAGAAAATACCTGTTAGACAAAAAGAACATACATATAATTTTGACTTTACAGGTTCCTAAAGCGGATATAAACATTTCTGAATTTAAAGGTTTTAAAATTGTCAATTGTTCTGACATCCTTGAAAAATATAATTATCGTTCATCAGTAGATTCTGACCAGAAAAAACTTGAATACCTGTCTGAAAAAATCATTCATTCGGAAGACCATATTTTAATTTGCAATACCGGATTAAGTATTCCTGAATTTGATACCCTCTCTGAAATGCTGAAGCCGCATCAATTAACCATCAACAAAATTTTGATACCGAACGAATCCAAAAGGAAAAAAAAAAAAAAAAAAATTGAAGGGCAGAAAGCATATAGAGATCATAGTCGCTGGCTTCATTTTTATCCCGGAGAAATTGAGGACATATATAAGGTGTTCGAAGCGGAAATTAAAACCTTAAAAACAAGGTATGAAAATACCGGAACCACAATATTGGAAGTATAAAACCGTCCTGCAAACACCAGCGAAAATAATGCATCGTTTATAGAAATGCATTGCGTACATTTGGACGTTGTGTGACATTATGATCACAATTCGCTATTAAACATTATCATCAAATGAAACAAAACTTTAAACTTTTTCAATCTTACTTTTTTACTGGTTTCAATCCTGTCTTTTGCACAAAAGAAAACGCCTTTCCAGATCAATGGCGAATTATTTGAAATTCCCGGAAAATGGGAATACAGAAACCAGCTTAAAGAATCAGGACAGTTTCACTTAACCAATAAAAGTGAAAAGATAAGCATGCGGATTTCAGTAAGAAAGCCGGAAAATTTTGAATTTTATAAAGAAGGTTTAACAGACCAGGAATTACTGAATAAATTTTACGCCTGGGAAGCTGATTACTGGGCTTCTTCAAAGGGAGTAAAAGCTGAAGTTGCTGAAATAAAACGAAACGAAGAAAAAAATACATTATCTGGAAAATAGTTATTAAAAACAGTCCTCAATATAATAATAAAGACTTCACTTCCTACTTATTATATGCTGTCAGAAATAACAATCTGATTTCACTCAACTTAACCAATAATTCAGATAAAACACCACCATTGACTGAAGCGGAATCTGTTGAACTTCTTGAACAGACTTATTTGAAAAATTAAATTTGGATATCCTTACCATTTTTTAACAGCCATCCATCAAACAATCTAAACACAACTCAAAAAACTGACAGAATAAAAGATGCTTTTCAACTCAATAGGCTTTGCCATATTTTTACCCATAGTATTTCTGCTGTATTGGTTGGTCACAAACAAAAATCTCAGACTTCAGAATATATTATTACTTCTTGCAAGCTATTATTTCTACGCCTGCTGGGACTGGCGTTTTTTATTTCTGCTGATGTTTTCTACCCTTTTAGATTATTTTACTGGTCTTAAAATGCAGAATGCAGAAAATCAGAAAGGAAAACGTTTCTGGTTTTGGCTAAGCATCACAATAAACCTTGGATTTCTCGGGGTATTCAAATATTATAACTTCTTTGCACAATCTTTTGCTGAAGCGATCTCTCACGTAGGTCTGCAGGTAAACCCATGGACTTTACAGGTAATTCTTCCGGTGGGTATTTCGTTTTATACGTTCCACGGGCTTTCGTATATGATAGATATTTACAAAGGGCGAATTAAAGCAGAAAGTAACTTTGTGGACTATGCTGTTTTTGTGAGCTTCTTTCCCTTACTTGTTGCCGGCCCCATTGAAAGGGCAACCCATTTGTTACCTCAGATCAAAAAAGACGGACTTTCAATTACACACAGGCTGTTGACGGCTTACGGCAAATACTTTGGGGACTTTTCAAGAAAATAGTGATTGCTGATAATTGTGCTGAATTTGCCAATCAGATTTTCAATAATTCTGCCGATCAGTCCGGAAGTACTCTGGCATTAGGCGCTGTATTTTTTGCCTTTCAGATTTATGGAGATTTTTCCGGATATTCTGATATTGCTATAGGAACGGCAAGACTTTTTGGAATAGATTTGTTAAGAAATTTTGCATTTCCTTATTTTTCAAGGGATATCGCAGAGTTTTGGAGACGCTGGCATATTTCGCTCTCCTCATGGTTCAAAGATTATTTATACATTCCATTAGGCGGCAGCAAAGGCGGAAACTGGATGCGTATCCGTAATACCTTTATTATTTTTATTGTAAGTGGTTTCTGGCACGGTGCCAACTGGACTTTTATTGTTTGGGGAGCTTTGAATGCGCTCTTCATTATGCCATCCATTATCATGAAAACCAACCGTAATAACCTGGAAACAGTGGCACAGGGAAATATACTGCCTACCGTAAAAGAATTCTTTCAAATGATATTGACGTTTACCCTGGCTGTATTGGCGTGGATATTTTTCAGAGCAGAAAATATAACACACGCATTTTCCTATATTTCGGGGATATTTTCCAAATCTCTTTTTCTATTCCAACCATTACACCAAGCCTTCTTATGCTTCTTATAGTAATCTTTATGGTTATTGAATGGTTAGGAAGAGAACAGCAGTACGCTATTGCAAAACTGGGATTGAAATGGAAAAGCCCATTAAGGTATGCCATGTATTATGCCATTATCATTGCCATATTCTGGTTTGCAGGCAAAGATCAACAGTTTATTTATTTTCAGTTTTAATCTATGAAAAGGTTTATTATAAAAACGGCATTCTTTGTTGCACCCTTCTTTACTTTATATATCATTACGGCTGTGTTTTTCTCTACCGACGCAGACCTGCTGCGGATAGGATTTCTTCCGGATCTGGATAAGAATTACCACGAAAAGCTAGCTTCATCAGAACCTATAATAAAGTTTACTGAGCTGTCTGAATCAAAAGAGAAAACATATGAAATCCTGACTATCGGAGATTCATTTTCAGAGCAAGGTAAATCCGGTTATCAGAATAGTTTAGCCAACGATTTCAGTGTTTTGCATATTAACCGCTTTATTTCAAACAACCAGATCCAGACTTTGATTGAATTATGCAATGGTAATTTTTTTGACACCTATAAAGTTCAATATGTGATTTTACAGGGTGTGGAACGGAATTTAATTCGTGACGTACAAAATATAGACAATACAGCCCAAATCGGTATTCATCAGATTGATTCAATAATTGTCAATCATAACCGCCAGCCCCTTCAGGAAGAATACAATTTCTTTTCACGTACAACTTTAAGATTTCCTTATTCTACGTTAAAATATTTTACAGATAAAAACTATATAGCCAATGGACAGGTTTACAATGTTGAGTTAAATACGGAGCATTATTTAGCAATCATTCCAATAAACTGCTTTTTTATCATGACGATCTGAATAATACTATCCAAAATAATTTACCCGAAAATACCATTAAACTCAACAGAATTTTAAACGGACTCGCTGAGAAACTTAAAGAAAAAAATATAACCCTTCTATTTTTACCTTCACCAGACAAATATGATTTGTATTACGATTATATTGCTGATAAGCACAATTTTACCAAACCTGTTTTTTTTGATAATTTTGGAAAGCTGGATAAAAAATTCATCTACATCAACTCCAAAGAAATATTAACAAAAGAATTACACCGTAAAAGGATGTTTACTATTTTGATGACACCCATTGGTCACCAATAGCAGCCAGGCTGATGGCACAAAAAATAAAAGAGGTAATATTATCACACAAATAAAGTACAAAAGCAGATTGCCTTTAAACTGATGGATTGATACCCAAAAGAAGTAATCCGTTTTTTATCCCCAAACTTTCACTTATATTTGCTCTTATAAGGCCATGATTAACATTGGCTATATAAAAACCTAAGCGAAAATTATGGCAACAAAAGAAGAATTCTGGGACAGAAAAAGGCAATTGAATGATGACTTTTTGTGATGGGCTCCATAGCACATCCGGCCACCGAAAAACAAATCACAGAATATGAAGAAAAAACAGGTTTTACGTTCAGCGAAGATATTAAAGACTTTCTTACCACATTCGGCTCATTAGTTTTTGAAGTCAAAGAAGAAATATGGAAACGTCCTGAAGAATTTGATGTTCTTCCGAGCTGGAAATTCGGATATGGCTTTTTTGTATATGGGCTTTCACAGGATGAGGAAATGCCATCCTGGATGGGGTTTGAAGAAAAACACCAGGAAGCTCTTGAGTATAAAGAAAAACCATTGGGACAACTGTTTTTCAAACGCAGCGGAAATCTATACAGGGCCTATACCGACAACGGGGTCATAAAAATTGAATATGACAAATATGATGAGGAAGATTATGAAGTTTTTGATGGAAATCTGTACGACTTTTTAATTGAAGAGATCAACAATTTGGAACAGGATTACCTGGAATATATCAACGAAGCAAAATCCTGATCTGTAGTACACCACAAAATCAACATTCTCATATGAAAAAAGCATTTGAATTCCTCACTCATTTAAGAGAAAACAATAACCGGGAATGGTTTTCAAGCCACAAATCCGAATACGACTCCATTGTTAAAGAAAATAAAGTATTTTTTAATCAGATCTATTCTGAGCTTCAGGAATATGACAATCTTAAAGGAATCCATATTTTCAGGATTTACAGGGATGTACGTTTTTCTAAGGATCAGACGCCGTACAAAACCAATTTCGGAGCTGGATATTCCCGTTCAAAACCTATGCTGAGAGGCGGATATTATATTCAGCTCGAACCCGGCAACAGTTTTGTAGGAGGTGGATTCTGGGGCCGGATGCAAAGGATTTACTTCGTATCCGTAAAGAATTCGAAATCAGTACTACAGAAATTGAAAAAATTACCTCTGATGAAACCTTCATCAGATATTTTGAAGCCCTTCAAGGTGATTCTGTAAAAACAGCTCCCCGAGGGTTTGATAAAAACCACCCTGCCATAGATTTAATCAGAAAAAAACAATACATCGTCATGCGGAAATTCACAGACAAAGAAGTTCTGTCTGACAATTTTCAAAAGGAAGCCGTTCAAACCTTACTGGCCATGCGTCCATTTTTTGATTATATGAGTGAAGTTCTGACAACGGACCTCAATGGTGAACCTTTATTTTAAAATCATAACAGTACAAAACCCGGAACTGATAAACAAAACGAATAACCAAGAAAAAATTAACCATGCCCTATCATAAAAAGTTATTTTTATTTTCCACCATTTTTTACTTCTGACCAACTGTACATGGGCTCAGCAAAAAAGATCCTTCAGATTGATTCTCTGATGAAACGGTCAGCCCAAACCGGAGCCTTTAATGGGAATGTTCTGGTTGCAAAAAATAATAAAATAATCTACGACGCATCTTTTGGCTTTACAGATGCTTCAAAAACGAAAAAACTCACTCCTGATTACAGGTTTCATATTGGTTCCATTACCAAAGAATTTACAGCGGTTGCCCTGATGCAATTACAGGAACAAGGCAGATTGAAAATTGAAGATCATGTTTCCCGGTATATGCCGGAATTTCCCCAATGGGCCAATAAAGTTACCATAAAAACCTATTGCAGTATACGAGCGGAATTCCCAATGTAAACTGGAAAAATATTAAAAATGACAAAGACCTTTTTGAAGGATTGCAGCTTGTAGATTCACTGGATTTCAAACCGGGTACCCAATACGATTATAACATCAGTAATCTGTTTTTGCGCCAGTTTATTGTTGAAAGATTGACAGGAATACCATTTAATCAATATGCAGAAAAATTTATTTTTAAGCCCTGCAAAATGACTGCCTCCATCATGACTCCTTTTGAAAATGAGAACAATATAGCCAGGGGATTTAATAAAAATTCAGTAGCGGATAAAGCTGATCTGCCCATAACCGGAGGAACTTATTTAACCACTAAAGATCTCTTGAAATGGTCGAAATGCCTTCACTCCAATACATTAATCCATGCAGACTCGTTATTTGAACTGGGACAACATTTTGCTCAGCCGGAAACTCAATCTTCCCTAGGGCAGGCAAAATTTAAAGATAAAAAGTTAATTGAGCATCTGCACGATGGAAGGTCCGGAAGCTATGAAGCTATTTTAGTTTCTGATCTGAATGAAAAAATTACCATAATCCTTCTTGGGAATAGCTACAACGGAAAATTGTTTGAAATTTCTGATGCTATTAGAGCCATTTTGAAAAACGAAAAGTCTGGGCTGAATTCTGCCGGATAAAACTGATCAGTCCGCTCAAAAGGAAATACAACAAATCAGACTGGATTTTCCATAAAAAAATACTCACTTCAACATTACTTCAGCTGTAATTTATAACAAAACTATAAAACCAAAAATGAAAATCATCACATGGAATTGTAATATGGCTTTCCGTAAAAAAGCTGAATTTATTCTTACAGAAAACCCGGATATTCTTATTATTCCTGAATGTGAAAACCCGGAACGGTTATCATTTGGACCCAATGCTCAACAACCCAATGATACATTCTGGTATGGTGATAATCCTCATAAAGGAATTGGAGTATTTTCATTTGGTGATTTCAAAATAAAATTGCTAGACATTCATCAGCCTGAGTTCAGATATATTTTACCACTATCCGTTTACAACGAAGAGATTAATCTGACTGTTTTTGCAATATGGGCTCAGAAACCTAAAAAACACAGTTGTTATACAGAACAGATCTGGAATGCTGTTCATTTCTACAGTCATTTGCTGGACCACGAAAACGTAATTCTCGCAGGTGATTTCAACAGCAATTCAATTTGGGATAAACCCAGGAGAGTTTATAATCATACTCATCTTGTTGATTATTTAAAGACCAAAAATATTGTAAGTACTTACCACCATTTTCATAACCAGTTTCATGGACAGGAGAAAGATCCTACTCTTTTTATGTACCGGAAAATTGATCAACCCTACCATATTGATTTTTGCTTTGTTTCATCAAATCTTCTCGACAAATTAGAAAATGTTGAAATCGGAGCTTATGAAAAATGGACCATTCACAGTGATCACAAACCTTTAACAGTAACGATTAACATATAAAATCCAGCTTCATGATCGATCTGAAATACGTTCAAGCACTCATAGAAAAAGAAATCAGCCTGGACTTCGAAATCCGGGAATATTTTGATACCCCGGATATGGTTATAGTCTTCTGGAAACATAAAATATATGATACTGATGATGAAAGAGGACATATTATCGGAGCCGGGCCGGTGGTTTACAATAAAGCGACAAAAGAATACAGGGTTCTAGGCTCCAGAGAATGGTTCAGTGAAGAAATCTGCAGGCTTTTTGAAACGGATGAGACAAAAGAAAGAATGCAGGATCATGAGTATCTGATGAATCTATTTGAAAATAATAAAGAAAATGCCGTCTATTCCAGCTTACTGACTGAAAAAATAAAAGCCAATATTCTCAGACGGAATTATATTAATTCAGAAGATATTGACTTTCTGTCCATTTTAACCGGAGCAAGAAGGCTGGATAAAAAATTTGATATGAAAGGCAAACCGGAGTGGAACCATGCAGACCACTGCGTTGTGGTATCTGATGATCGTGAGGCAAAAGAAAAACTGATCAGTATCTGGGAAGAAATCAATTTCGGATACCAAATACTTTCCGAAACCGAACTGCTACTCTTCCGGATAAGGAATTAATAACTGACTGACAGGAGACGTGACAGGCAAGTGAAAACACGTTCAACTCCCGTTTCACTGCTAATTATTCATTATCTTTGAGGGATTACAATTCAATATTTCTTTTGATACAACTTTAATATAATGACCAGACTTTTAAAAATCATTTTCCTTTTTCTATTTCTCTTCAACGTAAACGCTCAGGAAAAGAAAGATCATTCTCTGCTGACCGGCGATCAGGTAAAACTGCATGTTAAAAAATCAGGAAAGGGACCTGTATGTATTTTTATTCATGGCGGCCCGGGTGCCTGGAGCCAGTCATTTGAAAACCTGGGCGGAAATAAGCTGGAATCTAATCTTACTATGGTATATTATGACCAGAGAGGAAGCGGATACTCCGGAAATTCTCCGGAAGGGAATTATTCACTAGACAGAATGATTGAAGATATTGAAGAGATCAGAAAGCAGCATGGTACAGAAAAAGTTTATCTTCTAGCCCATTCGTTCGGTGGGATTCTGGCAACGCATTATGCTCTGAAATATCCTGATCATGTAAAAGGAATCATCCTGGCCAACTGTACACTGAATATGAAATACTCGCTTCAGCAGCAGATCAACTATATGAACAGCCTGATGAAAACAGATTTTAAAGCTGAAGATTCCACATTACTGGCTGATTTTATGAAAGCAAAAAATGAACTGGTAAAAAGAGGGTTGGATTATAAAATGCTCTCTGACCGCAAAGAAAATATAGAGCTCCTGAATAAAATCGACCATAAAAACCCAAGCACTTTTGAATTTGCCAAAAAGCGTTTGCCATACAGGAATACTGGAAGGATTACACCCCTGTGACCTCATCTATAAAAATTCCTACACTGATCATTACAGGAACAAGAGACCACTCTATCGGAGAGAAACATTTTACCTCTTTTTCATTTCCTGATCAGCAGGTTGTGGAAATCAATGGCGGTCATATTCTCTATTATGAAGAAAATACCAAATTTGTAAAAGCTATTTCCGATTTCATCCATAAAACGGACCGCTAGATTATGAAGAATTAGATTCTGCCAATTATTCAGTCTGAGCAGGAAAATATTTTCCTGCTTCATTACTGGAAAAATGCAAAAAGAAATATAGCCTATGATCATTCAGGACCAAATAGAAGAATATATTGCCAGCCAATCTGACTCCAAGCGCAGGGACATGCAGGATCTTCATCATCTCATCATGGACCTCATGCCGGAATGCAGGCTATGGTTTCTGGATGGTAAAGACAGTGAAGGGAAAGTGGTTTCCAATCCGAATATTGGCTATGGACATCACACCATTACTTATGCCGATGGAAGCACGAAAGAATTTTATCAGGTCGGAATGAGTGCCAATACAACAGGAATCTCTGTTTATATTTTAGGCATTGATGATAAAACCTATTTATCCAGACTGTATGGCGAAAAAATAGGTAAAGCCAAAATAACCGGATATTGTATTAAATTTAAAACACTTAAAGATATTAATATTGAAGTTCTTAAAACGGCGCTGCAACTGGATCGTAAACCATAAAAATGAATTTTATCCGACGGTTTTTCAAAACAGGTGAAAACACAGGTAATACCTGGGCCATGTTTCGGACTTCAAAATCTGAAGTACAGGAATTGATTGTGTCTTTGGGACAGCTTTCCTTCACCGATGATTCTCTTACAATAAAAAACTATCCTTTTGAGCCTTCCATTGCCTATAGACAGAATACCTTTCTGCCAGAGCAAATTGATGATATTGATTTTACATCCAACCCTCCCACCTGTAGAATTGGAACCGAGCTTCTGTTTTTAAGTGCTGAGCAAAAAACTGAGCTTGAAAACTTTGCCAGGAGAAATAACATTAAAACAGTTGAACGTCCCATGATCTGGGAATGGATCCTAGAACCTTTCTTAGACACGGAATTCACAGTTGAAACGGATCAAAAACTAACGGAGATCTTAGAAAAATTCGGATTATCAGCTGAGCAGGTTCGAAATGTAAGGGCAGAAGTAGAAATCCAGATGCTCAAATATAATTTTGATACAATGCTTTGGGAATGGTGCGGATTTGATGCTTCAGATGTACTGAGAGCCATGCGGACAAAATATCAAAAGACCGAATTTGAGGATTTCTACAAGCGGGTCATGAAAATCGCATTATTAACAGAGAAAGAATAAACCGGAACTTTCCTGAGTAACCAGACCTCAATAAAACCTGGATACATGATAAGGAAAAAGTAAATTTTCCTTACCTTTCCGATAACTTTAGAAAAATTATTAACCAATCCACTCGACATTAATATGAAAAAGTAATACTAGACCTGGCGACAACCCTGGATGGCTTTATTGAAGGCCCCAACGGAGAAATCGACTGGTGTATTATGGATGATGATATGGATTTTGACGGCTTTATTTCAGATATTGACACCATTTTCTATGGACGGGTAAGCTATGACGCATGGGGAAATTATCAGCCTGATGAAAATGCACCTTCCGGGGAACAGGAATTCTGGAACACCATTCACTCAAAAATAAATTTGTTTTTTCAACGCAGCATAGGGAAGATGAAAATGCAACATTCATCCATTCCGATCTTATAGAAAAAATAGCGGAAATCAAAAAACAGGGCGGAAAAGACATCTGGCTTTATGGTGGTGCCAGCCTTATCAAAACTTTTATAGACAATAACCTGATTGATGTTTACAGAATATCCGTTCACCCTGTGGTATTAGGAAAAGGAAAGCCCCTTTTTGAAGATATGAAAAAGCGGTTAAATTTAGAACTGGTTAAAACCAATGTCTTTAAATCCGGTGTTGTACAGCTTATTTATCATCCATCAGAAAATACACTTCAGGAATGAATATAAGGTTAGAAACAATCATCCTGTATGTACAGAATACCGGATTGCTTAAAAATTTCTATGTTGAAAACTTTAAGTTTACTGTGGTGGAAGAAGATCCTGCCTGGATACTCATGAACGCCGGACCTGCCCATATCGGGCTTCACAAAATCGGGGATCAGTATCTCGAAAAAATAGCCGGTGGATATCAGTTTGACAACAATACCAAGCTTGTTTTTGAAACGGATACAGACATTGAAGCGGTGAGAAATGATCTTTTGTTAAAAGGAGTTCAGATGCAGGAGATCAAAACTTTTGAAAACTATGGTTTCTGGCTTTGTGACGGAACAGATCCGGAAGGAAATGTATTTCAGCTGAAATATAGAAAGTGAATTAACTTTTATGTAAATTATTAATACAGTAAAAATGAAAAAAGTAATCGGAATTTTATTCTTCATACCAGCTCCGTTTTTGTTTGGCCAAAATATATCCGTTATTGAAAAAAGCTCAATGATGCATTTCAAAAAATTGAGCATTGGTCTTCGGAGGGCAGAGATCAGAAATCATCCTCTGACTCCCTTTATGCTGCCAATACAAAATTTGAAAAACTATTGTCTCAGTATACCTCTTCCAATCCCGAGACGCTCAGCCACAATTTCAAGGGTCTGGAGAAAGCAGGATTAACCGTTGCTACCTCAGAAGACGGAAATTCAGAATTTATTCCTGGGATACCTGGACCGGTGGAACCATGCACTTTTTCAAAAATGTTTATCAGTACAAAACAGGAAATAAGGTTCAGTCTAAAACTGTAGACAGCGATATGGAAGGTGATCCGAAGTCCTATTTTTATCAGATCAATGATGTCATTTCCCAAAATAAAAAATATTACCTTGCTCAAGGTACTTCTATATTAAGCTCAGGGCTCAGTTCTCACTATGTACAGGTCTTCTCTATTGAAAACGACGGTACACTGAATGATAACGCACAATTGATCAAAACCCAGACAGGAATTAAAAATCAGCTCCGGTATGAGGTGGATCTTACCGCATCTTCCAACAGAAACAACGAGATCAGAAATTATAAAATTGAATATGATAAAAAGAATAAAATTATCAGCATTCCTTTAATTCTTGATGATTCGAAGGTGACCTCCAAAAAGATCCGTTATCAGTTTAAAGGGAAATATTTTGAAAAGTTATAATTGATAATAATATTTATGCCTCATTTCATTATAGAATGCTCTCAGGACATCCTCCGGCAGAGAACCCCGGACGAAATTATGAATGCTGTCTATGAATCTGCCGAATCAACAGGTTTATTTGCAGTCAATGATATCAAAGTAAGACTACAGCCCTATTCTTATTATCGGCTGGGAGATCAGAAGACAAACTTTCTGCATGTTTTCGGTCATATTATGGAAGGCCGCAGTACGGAACAGAAAGCCCATCTTTCAAAACAGATTTGTACCCAACTTACAGCATTGCTTCCGGAAACGTCTTTTCTGTCTGTCAACATCAGTGAATTTGAAGCAGCAACCTACAGCAATAAGGCTCTTATTAACCCTGAAAACAAAGATCAGAACCGTCATTTCGGTTTATAACCAGAAAATTTCACCCTAAAATATCAATATCATGAGCTTAAAAACATTAGCCGCCAAAAGTGTTCAGTACAACAATTGGGTAGTCAATAAATATATCGACTGGCTGTCTGGAAAAACAGATGAACAACTGAATCAGGAAACGATTTCAAGTTTTCCGACCATTCTGAAAACGCTGCACCACATCTGGCAGACTCAGGAATACTGGTGGAGTCATATTTCCGAAAACAACGATTTCGATTTTGAAAAAACTCTTGCAGTAAGCAGTAAAGAGGATGTTTTCAATGCGATCAGAAACAATTCACAAAAGCTGGCGGATTATGTGGAAAACTTATCTGAGGAAGATTTGTCTAAAAATGTAAAGATAGAATCTCAGTGGTTTCAGTGTGATTTTTCAAAATATGAATACATCCAGCATGTGATTCTTCACGGAACCTACCACAGAGGACAGATCGTAACGATGGGAAGAAATATCGGAATTACCGATGCTCCAATGACTGATTTTAATTTCTGGAACATTTATAAAGATCAATAATTCCCGGAGAATGGGAAAACTTTTCGAAGTAATCTTTGATAATGCTATAAAGAAAATTTAACAATTACTATTGCAAGAAAAGTGAATATTATGATTTTAAAACTTACAGTAATCCTGATAGCTTAACTGAAATAGCCGCTCTTAAATGTCAGCATTGTGGCAAAAATATTTTTATCCAGTATCTAATTTATCATAAAAAAATTTGATTGATCTTAATGAAAATCCTCATGAAATAATCATGAGGATTTTTTGTAGGAATATTTAAAAATATTTGTGAGTTTTCTAATCTTTTATAATAACGTCAATTTTATTTGAAACAATATTTCCTGAAAATATTCTATATTTTTTTGGTTCCTCATTTAGAACTTTAGAATATTTCCTTAGCATTTTTGCTGGAATATTTAAAAATAATTGAAGGCTATATTTTTTTGATTTTTTACGTCATAGTATAATGATCCATCATCTGCCGCAGAGCGATAAATTGGCAGACTAATTTTAGTACATAAAGCTATACTTTCTTTAGGAGGAATATTTATAATTCTTTTATTTATATCATAAAAAGTACGCCACTCATAATCATGTTTTAAATTTAACTGATATCTTTTTTAAATCGTACTAACTCTTGATCTGAAGGGGTAATTATTCTTGGTTCTTTTTGATAGCCATAAGATCCGGATATAGGAACTAATAATTTATCTCCATCAATTATTCTGAGGTTTAATAAGCCGAGGTTGGGTTCATCAATAGCTTCATTTTGACCAGTGCTAAAACCTGTAGAATCAGCTAAAACCTTATAATATCTTGTTGAATTATTTTTAATACTATAGCATAAATTGCTACTATTTTCTGATGTTAGCTCTATTCTTTCATCGGGAATTTTAATTTCTAAATCCTGAGCAAAAACCAAATTGGTTAGTAATATAAAAACTAAAACAATTATTTTCATTAAAAAGCATTTATAGGTTTATAATTAAATATTTTATATTTTGCTGCTTGTTCTCTATAAAATCTTAGGTTTTCATCAGCAGAAGGATCCCCATCATTTTACTCCATGTATGGGCTTCTATTTCTGAAATGATTTTATATTTATTTGACGAAGTATCTTTATAAGTTCGCATCCATTCACTTCTATATTTGACATTATGATAAACATGTATAAATTCATGACCAATAGTCAAAGCTAAATACCAGTTATTCAATATATCCATTCTAGATAAATTTACCATTAAACCTAATGTTTCCCTAATGTTACACCACCAGCTCTACTAGTTGGAATCCCTTTCACGACATTAAATTTAGCACTTTTTCCTCCTAATTCATATAATCTTTTAAGTTCTGGTGTTATGTTTACCATCTTATCTAATCCTGCACTCGATAAATCTGGAGATCCGGTTAATTGATAATTTTTACTAAGTTGATCTTTTAGTATGGAAGAGCCATCTTTTCTAAAAAGAAAATCATAATATAAAATATCATAAAATGCATTGGCCTCATTATATTCTGATATTCTACTAAGCTGTTCATAAAGATTTGATGATGTTACTTTATTATAGGATAAACTCTCAGAATAAGACACCCCTCCAATTGCTCCCCTAAGAAGTTTCCTCCGTTAAATGCTGAATTCAATCCTCCTGATACAAGGCCCGGTAAAACATTTTTAATTGCTCCGGCATTACTGCTAATGTTTCCTAATGCTCCGGACACAGCTGCTCCGCCTATTGCTCCTCCTACAACTGCACCCCATGATTTCTGCCAATCCCATTTTACAGGGTTCCAGTTACCGTTATTGGCTGCCACACCATTTAAATATCCACCTACAATAGCACCAATGATATATTGCAAATATTCTCCACTAGGGTCATTATACATCAGTGGATTATTCATCACATACCCGTACTTATTATAGTTTTGAGTATTGGTAGGCTCCTGTATATTTTCATCAGCATTTAAAAACCTTCTCAATAATGGATCATATAGTCGCCCATTCATGTGAATAATTCCTACATTCATAAGATGCTCGTGACTGGTGTATCCTCTGTCTATAAGCAGTGTCATTCCGGCAATTATTGATTTATCCGTTACAACAGCTTCATTACCTATTTTAAGATGGGTAAAGTTCCCCACGCATCATAATGCCTTTGCTCCAGTTTATTCCCGACTTCATCACTGATGGCAAGAACACTTCCTATATAATCTTTGTGAAGAAACTTATAGGACCCATTCTCATTTTCATATCTTTTCAATACACCTGAAGGGATGATCAGATGGAATAAAACTCTATATGAAAAAAATAAACCTCAGCTTGAAGACAGGGCCAATATTCTTTTAAATATAGATACCCGGAAGCTGTTTAAGAAAACCCTTACACAGTTTAACAGCCTGGTTCCCTATCAGCCTAAGGCTAAAATCAGCCTGATCTTTCTCCCTCTCACCGGAATTTCATTCGGAAGCTGTAATGATGAACAGTTTGCTTTGGAGCTTAATAATAAAAACGTTGACATTCTTTATTCGCTTGAAAAGGACTTCCCCATGAACTCAACCACATGGTATATGAACATTTCAGAAAGGCTGATCCTGACAGAGCAACCGCACTGAATCAAACCATAGATGAAGGTTTCGCCTGTTATTTCACTTATATATTCTTTAACCGTACAATGGAAAAACATGAAGCGGTGGAAAATATGACAAAGGAAAACTGGAACTGGTATATAAAAAATGAAAAAACATTTTTACAAAACTGAAACCTTATTTTTCTGATGCTTCAGGAAACAATCCTCTGCTGAGAAATGACAAGCATACATTATTTCCTGATGCTCCCAAATCAATAAACTATTGGCTGGGGTTCAGGATTATTGAAAAATATGCAGAAAAAAACGGCCCGGATTCCTGGAAAAATATTTATCAGATGACAGCCCGAGAGGTGCTGGAAAAAAGCGGTTACGAAAAGTATATAGAAACTCTGTAGACCACCTACATATCTGAATATTACAATTGCCACTTCTTATTGCAGTCATTTTGCAGAGGAGTGGCTTATTTGTGTCGCAATTTGGCGTCGATCACCACCTATTTTCCCGAAAAATTGTGGATAAGTTTTTCATGTCCTCTTTTCTATTATCAACAAAATGTGGATAACTTTTTCACAACATAAAAAACAGCAAACAAAACATTAGTATTCAATATTTTATAGAAAACATGTATCCACAATAATTTTCAACAAATAATCTTTAATGTGGATAAATATAATGTGGATAACTTTTTTATGCAGATTTTTAAGTGCTAAATCTTTGCTGATAATTAAAAACAAGATATGATATATTTTCAATCATAATAGATTATTAATTAAATAAAAATATCACTTAACAAAGAATTAAATACCACAAAACATTGATTTAATAACACATATAACAATAATAAAAAAATAAAATACTTATTTTAGTCATTGAATAATAGATAAAAATATTAACCATTTTAAGTAAAATTAAAAACACTTTCACCTGCATTAAACACGATGAAAAATTTATCCACAAAATGAAAAATAAATTGAATAACCCCATAACCCCTCATTCACATGACAACACTAGACATCAAAAAAGCATCATCCCTTACCTTGGGGAAACAGCACCTTACATTTCGGTCCCTGAAAATATCATTTTCAATAACAACAGACTGGAAACCAGTATCTCAGAATACAATTTCAATCATGAAAACTTTTCCAGACTGATTCAGCTTTTATCATCATTGGGAAGCTGCAACCTATACAGGCTTTTGAATCCCTCCTCGAAAGAGCAAATCTATTTTATGGGTGAAAAAGTGAGAGTAAGACAACTTTCTTACAAAAAATCAGACTCGGCAACCATTATCTGCGAAAGCTTCCTGGAATCTAAACGAAAAGGTAAATCATCACTTGTGATTCGGGACAATCATTCAGGCGAAGCCCTCTACTCTTTTGAACTTGACTATCACATTATTTTAAAAGACACCTTTAAACTTTTCTACAAAGATTACTTCAATGATGTTCCGGTAGAATATTATGAAAATAAACTTCCTGCAGGCAGGATAAGAACGGAAAACGACCATCAGTTCACCATATTCATAGACCCCTTCACTCCCAACCAGTGTAAAGGGCATTTTGAAAATTATCCTATTGTACCTTCTGTTTTTATTATGAACTGCACCTTAAGGGAGATTTTCAATTTTCTGGGCCAGAAAGATCCTTATGAAGTTGATAATCTGGAAGGATACGCCACCAAAGCAATGCCTACAGGAATAGAATACAGGATTGATGTTTCTCATCAAAAACTTTTAAAGAACCTTCTTTTTTCAAATGCGAAATAAAAGATCTTTCAGGCACATCTTACGCCACCATCATCACCAATATCAGGTTCATAGAAAATAAGTAAAATCATACAATCTCTGTCATAACCGCAGAGATTTTTTTATTATAGCAATATATCAAGAAATAGGTTCACCAACTTAAAACTCAATCCTTTAAAAGGCTAAAGCCTGAAAGAGAAACAGATAACGCTTTAATGCATTTGTCAATAAAATAAGGCACGATCCTAACTTTATCTGTAGCGTCAGTACATTTTTTGTAACTTCCGCTATCCAAAACCGTAATTTTAAAATCATGAAAAAGTTTTTTTATTTTCACATTGATCTATATACAGTGTCTTTCTCAGGAGCAGGTAAAAGTATCACATGTTTCTCAACATGATAACTTTATTGAGGTAGGCATACACATAGACAAACCCACCGATAAATTTAACCTGATCAGATTGGATACACTGACAGTGACCGGCAATCAAAAGAATATATTAAAAGAAAATAAAGAATATCCTCTAAACTACGGATATAATAATGGCAGAACCTTAATAAGACGATATGACATTCCGGAAAAGCATTCCAAAAATGTAACGATCAAAGCGTTATCCAATACTTTACCCCGTCAAAGGGTAACGGTTCGTATATTGATGCCGGAAAGCTCAAAAATATAAAGCTGAATACAAACCTTGTGAGCAAAGCTGCTGTTGACAAAAATCCAAAGCTATATTTCAGCATCATTGATTCTGCTACCGTCAATAAAGTTTTCCCGATCTTAAAGTGAATAACGAAAAGATAGATTTTAAAAGCTATGATATCATGTATGCTTACAAAGACAGCAGCCCTCAGAAACTCACTTATTTTATCAATGACAATCCGGACCCCGGATATAATAATATGATACTGGAAGACAGTAAGACAGGTGTTATTTATAAACTTGTCAAATTGAAACAAAATATGTCTCCTTCTGAAAGAGATCAGATTCATGTGGAGCTGATGATCGAAAATGAAAATGCTGTCAGAAAAATTCCTTTTGAATTGAAAGATATAGCAGTCGTCGAAAAATAACAGGATACAAATACCTCACAAAATCATTTCAAAATGGAAAAATACACCCTATCATCAGACGGTCAGAAAATTCATTATAAAGAATCCGGAAAAGGAAATACATCAATTATTTTCGTTCATGGCTGGCTGGGAAATACAGAATGGTGGGTTGATCAGCAGCTTTTTTGAAGACCGGTATCATGTGGTTTCAATGGACCTCGCAGGGCATGGAAAATCCGACACAACCAGGGAGGAATGGACCAGTGAAGGTTATGCGGATGATATTAAAGCGGTAGCAGATGATATTCGGGCTTCAGAAATTATTCTGATAGGGCATTCTATGTCCGGAGCTTATGTACTGGAAGCTGCTTTAAAGATTCCGGCCACCAAAGCCATTGTACTGGTGGATACTTTAAAAAATCTGGATGAAGTGTATACGGAAGAGCAGGTTAAAGAAGTCTTATCCGCCTATCGCTCTGACTTTAAAAATACTGTGGAAAACTACCTTCCCCAGTTTCTGTTTGCAGAAAAAACACCTCCTCAGGTAAGGGAAAGGATACAGTATGAATTTCTTCAAAACGCCCCTGAAATAGCTGTAGATCTCCTCAGACCTTTATACAAAACGGATTCCAGGCAAATTGCAGACCAGATCAGGGTTCCGGTAGTAGCGATCAATTCTGATGCATCCCCACTCATCTTGAAAACAACCGAAAGCATCTGAAAAACTACGATTACGTGACGATTACAGATGTTGGACACTATCCTATGCTTGAAAAACCACAGGAATTTAACCTTATTCTTGATAAAGTTATTAAAAGTTTACTCTAAAAATGCGCAGCCATGCAGAATACCAGAATATTTACAACATCTTTTGCCAGTGTTTATCCCCATTATATTCAAAAAGCAGAAAAGAAAGGACGTACCAGATCGGAAGTTCATGAAATTATATTCTGGCTAACGGGATATAATGAAAAAAGTTTACAGGAGATCTTAGAAAACAAAACTGATTTTAAAACCTTCTTTGAACAGGCACCTCAAATCAACCCTAATGTTTCATTCATAAAAGGTGTAATCTGTGGGTATCGTGTAGAAGAAATAGAAGATGAACTGATGCGGAATATCCGGTATCTGGATAAATTAATTGATGAGCTGGCAAAAGGAAAACAGATGGAGAAGGTATTAAGGAAATAATATTTAATGGCTTACTAAACTTTAGCATGATTGAAAAAGCTTACATTCATGAATATGGCAATAAAAAACTAGAACCGGAACATCAGGATGTGATTGATGTACTCGAAAAGAGATTCATAAACTATGAACTTTTCACAAACAAAAAAATTTTAAGAAATCAGCTATTTATCGACCATACAACATTTATTGCAGGAGATCATTTTGTCTTTTCTTATATTTTCAAAAATACGGGCTGCAACCACCTGCAGACTGCTACCCAAAAGCTCTCCAACATTATTTGAAAAGAGACATCCGGGAAACAACAATACGCAACCTTTCCAACAGTTTTGATGGAAATATTCCATATATTTTTGTAAAACCTAAATTAAAAACTAAACTATTCACAGGGTTTACAATAGAATCACCGCTCGATCTTTATCGTCTGATGGAATTTCCAGGAAATACAGAACTCTACTATTCTCCCATTGTCGATTGGAAAGCAGAATACAGAGTATTTGTAAACAATTCAAAAATAGTAGGGATCAAGAGATATAATGGCGATGAAGGATATGAACCGGATATGACCGTTGTACAAAATGTAGTGCACGATCTTGAGAATTCAGAAAAATGTACTAAAGCTTATGGAATTGATTTTGGAATCTTGTCCACAGGAGACACCGCCCTGGTAGAATGGAACGATGGTTATGCACTGGGATCTTATGGCCTTGATAAAGAAGTTTATACCGATTTATTATTAGCAAGATGGTCCGAAATTATGACTGAAATATTTACTCCTCGATATTGACAGGTCTTAATGAAAATTAACTTTCTATTTTCTCTGTAAGATATCCTCTTATTGATAAATCCTATCAAAAGCGCTTTCCCATTTCAAAAAACTTCCCGAAATTAGCGGCCTGTGCGTTAATACTATTCAATGAAATAAAAATTTAAATTACAACATACAGCAAAACTTAGTATAAGTTTTCTTCGGGGCAGGGTGAAATTCCCTACCGGCGGTTACAGTCCGCGACTCCTTTCCAACGAAAGGACTGATCTGGTGAAATTCCGGAACCGACAGTTAAAGTCTGGATGGGAGAAGAAAATGAGATGATCAGTAAGATTCCTTATGGGCTCTTATTGTGTCGTATTTCATTTCCATGTACCGAAGACTATTTTAACTTTTAAAAGTAAAATAACATGGAAAAATTATTAGAACAATTCGGAGCTACCTCCAGAGAACGTGTAGAAAAAGCACTTCAAACATTACAAAAGGGAAAAGGTATTCTTCTGGTAGATGATGAAAACCGTGAAAACGAAGGTGACATCATTTTTCCCGCTTCCACTATTACAGAACAGGATATGGCTCTTTTGATCCGTGAATGCAGCGGTATCGTATGCCTGTGCATTTCTGAAGAGAAAAGCAAACATCTTAATCTGCGTCCGATGGTGGAAAAGAACAATTCAAAAAATCAAACCGCATTCACCATTTCTATCGAAGCCAAAGAAGGAGTAGAATCGGGAGTTTCAGCAAAGGACAGGGTAACAACCATCAGAACGGCTGTGGCCGCCAATGCTCAGGCAGAGCACATTGCAAGCCCCGGACACGTTTTCCTCTGATTGCTAAAAAGACGGGGTATTCGAAAGACGTGGCCATACGGAAGGCAGTGTAGATCTTGTAAAAATGGCTAATCTGGGTGATGATGCCGTATTGTGTGAACTCACAAATGAAGACGGCTCCATGGCAAGACTTCCGGAAATCGTAGACTTTGCAATCAAAAAGGAATGAGCGTAGTCACTATTGAAGACATCTATGCTTACCGTAAAATGATTCTCAGCAACTAACATACTCTATTTAACGCACAGGACAGCCGTTTGACTTGATCAGACGGCTGTTTTATTTAAATATTTAATTAAAAGTGAGTTAAATGAAAATTGAATTCTGTTTTTATTTAACTTTAACAAAAAATTGACTATGAAACAATCACTACTTATTCTACTGGGAACCTCAGCGGTTCTTTCGGCACAGATTACCCTTACCAAAGCTTCTCATGATCCTGTCATAGGAGATGTGGTAAACAATAATCTGGTAACAGGAGCTGTAGACAATTCTGCAACAGGAGCCAATGCAACATTCTCGAATGGAGGTTTAACCATGGGTACTGCATCCCAAACCACTTATTCAACGCCTACTTCTGCCGAGATAACAACTTTTCCGGGTTCTACGATTAAAATGACAGACGGAGCAACAACAATCTATTATAAAGCATCAACATCCAAACTGGAAATCACTGGAATTGTTAACCCACAGGCTACGTTAAACTTCAGTGTAGACAATGGTACTTATAATAACTATCCGACAACTTTCGGACCTGCTCAAAATGATACTGCTAAAGGAACCTTCACTTCCTCTGTTGCCAACGGTCTGTTCAGCGGAACATTAGCCACCCAGGCTGATGCATACGGAACACTGATTCTGGGTAATCAGACCTATAGTAATGTTCTTAGAGTAAAGTATACACAGAATTTTAATTTGTATGCATCTTTTGATGTAATTTATGCCAATCCGATCGGGACCGTTACCAATACAGCCTACGCTTATTATGATGCTTCTCACAGATATGCATTACTCAGCACTACCAATGGAAACATTAGTGTTCCATTACTGGGGATAAACCAATCTACCTCAAGTGCTGAGGCTTTAAGCGAAACATTCCTGGCCACCGGCAATGTGATGAAAAAGCAAACCTTACCATTTACCCGAATCCAGCACAGGATTTCATCGGTTTTAAAGGAGACGTAGAAAATTACTCCACAGCGAAAATCTATAGTCTGGATGGAAAACTGATCAAAACTTCAGATATACAATCAGGAAACATTCAAATCTCAGATCTGCCGCCCGCTTCTTATTTTATTGAAGTCAATGGCAAGAACACTGAAACAAAACAGAATACAAAATTCATTAAGAAATAACAAAAAAATCCCGTTCAATGCTGAACGGGATTTTTTTGGCAAGGAAGCTTGAGGATGGAAGCCGGAAGTTCTTCCGGTCTGAAGAGTACTTTGACCCTATTTTTTATTAATATCCAATTTTATCACCATCAATTATTACAACCTTCAGAAGTATCTGCCAAACAGAAACTTCCTGCATTCATCCTATTTCTAAAAAGTGGCTGCCGGCGCCGTCTCATTATTAAGCTTTCTTTGGATCTCCGTCTTTTTTCCTTTAGAGAAATCATAGCTGAGCCCGAGTACAAACATCGATTTATTATTCATAATCTGTGTATTGACCCTGTAATCTACCAGACTTTCCGGTAAACTCTTTGTTTTATACTCAGAAGGCATTCCTATCCAGTACATTCCTGTAGAAAACGTCCAGTTTTTATGTTTATAGCTTACAAAAATATTGTTCTGGTTTTCGTTCGTATTAAGGAAGGCTCCACTTAGGCTATACGTAGGAATATTAAACTGATACTGCATTGAAAAAGCTTTGTATTCTGAAGAAAGTACAAAATAATTTCCCCAATAGCTGTTTTTAATCAATGCTCCCTTACTCGTTTTTACGGTTTCAGCTGTAGGTCTTATAACAGCTTTTATAACAAGAAGGCTGTTCCCGAAAGGCTTATATGAACCTGTCAATTGAGCACCATACCTCTGTCCGTTTTTTCCATTTTCATAAGTGAGTGCATAACCTTCCAAAACATCATCCTGAACATAATACTGGTTGATCACCCGGTCTGTGTAACGGTAAAACAAAGCTGCATTAAAATCAAAATATTTATTGTTAAAAGAATAGGTCAGATTGTTCGAAAAAACCTGCTGAGACTCCAGTAAAGGATTTCCCCGCTGTACAATATTGGGGGCGAGCTGCACTACATTACTGCTCAGGGCATTACTCTGAGGGCTCACCGGATTATAACTTCCTGTAAAACGAAGATTATGGTTATTTTTCAGCTGATATCCTAAAACAACTTTCGGGGTAAAAGTCCATTCATCAAAAGTATTTTCAGCGCTTTTATTGTAAATATGGGTAAGTCCTGCTCCGACACGGTAACTGAATTTATCTATTTTCCCGGAAAATTCTGTGTAAAAATACTGCTCCAGATAGTTGACGGTGTATTGGGAATATCCTGCAAGATTGTTCAGATCATTGGAAATGGAAGATCTCGAAATCCTGTATCCGGATGAAAGTTTTCCTGCCATGAAATCATGGGTATGGGCAAGTTCACCCACTACACTGGTTTGTTTCGCTTTCAAAACCATATCATTATCATATACGGAAAGTCCTGAGGCTACAATCCATTCCTGAGCTGTTTCGGAAGTATGGGTTGTGTAATGGGAACCTACAACATTAATGCTCAGCTCATCCTTTTCACCTATTTTTTTGAATAATAAAGATCAAGCTTGGGAATTACATGATCCGAACCGTTATTTTTAAACATTCTGTGTTCTTCATTGGATTCATTTTCTGAAAAAACACTTTGCCCTGTTCCTTTTGAAAATCTGCTGAAAATAGCCATATTCAATTTTGCCTGGAAAGAATAGTTATCAGGAACCAGCCTGGTATAGCGCAAGGCCATATTCTGGAAAGTATATCCGAAATGATCTTTTCTGTTTTCATCTGAACGGTAATGCTTTCCACCCAGCTGATAATCATAAATGCTATTGACCTTCCTGTCATTGTAATCTCTTAAATTGATTGAATATTCAAGGCCGAAATCATTTTTTCCTTTTGTATAGTTGGCATAGGCTGAACCGTTCACAAATCCTGTATTCAGGGCAGAAAAAACTTCGGTTCCGAATACATATCCCGTCTCGGTAGATCTTGTGAGGATATTCACCACTGTATCTGCCATGGTTGCCCATCTTGCAGGCGGAATATCATAATACTCCACTTTTACCACTTCCCGGGGAGCCACACTCCTGATCTGCAGGTCTGTAGCTTCAATTCCATTGATCAGGAAAAGCGTAGTTCCTCCTTTTGTACTGGTAATTGTATTGCCGATCGGATCAAGCTGTAGTTCGGGAAGAGTTTTCAGCAGATCTTTTGCATAGCGGGCTTTTTCCAGGGCTTCTTTATCAAAGGTATAAACAGCCTTATCTGCAAATTGTTTTTTGCGCTGTGATTTCAAAATAACCTCCTGAATTTCTTTTGGTGTTGAAACCTCTGCTGTATCTTTTTTGCTTCCTGAGAAAATGCAAAGGTCCCACAAAGAAAGAACATGGTATAGATCGTTTTTTCATATCAATAAAATGGGCTTATACTCTTAGGACAATTGATATTTAACAGTTATTACATTGACCAATAGAAGTATTGAATAAGTTTTTTTAAATAAAATTTCATTATTATGTTAAATTCAGCCCGCTTTTTGCTGTTTTTTTGAAACATCACAAAATATAAAGTCATGAAAAAAGCAGTCCTGTTACTTCCATGCTTTCTGTTTGCTGCAACCCATGCTCAGGAAACGGAAAATACTCCGGCAGAGAAGATGAATATCGTCAAGACGAACGTCACAGCCTATGCTTTCCGGAATATTAATTTGTCTTATGAAAGAGTAATCAACCAATGGTTCTCCGTGAATATTGGATTCGGGACCATGCCGGAAGGAAAGGTTCCCTTCATCAATGCCTTTCTGAAGGATGAGGATGAGAAAAGATTTCAGAATCTCAGGGTAAAAGCCACAAACTTCACCATAGAACCCAGATTCTACATCGGGCATGGATATGGAAAAGGGTTTTATATTGCGCCTTACTACCGGCATTCCGATGTTTCTTCCAATACGTTTGATTTCTACTATGATTATAATGGACCGGATGGAAACACCTATCAGATCCCTCTCAAAGGAGAAGGCAGCACTAAAGGTGACAGCGGAGGTGTAATGGTAGGCGTACAGTTTTTCCTCACCAGAAGCAGGAATCTGGTTCTTGATTTCTGGATTGCGGGAGCCCATTATGGAAGTGGCAGAGGAGATTTCAGTATGACCTCCAATTATGTTCTTACCCCGGATATGCAGGCACAGCTTAAAAGAGAAATAGAAAACCTGGACATCCCATTTGTAAAATATACAGTAGAAACGAATGCCAATGGAGCCAGAATTAAAGTAGATGGTCCGTGGGCAGGTTTCAGAAGCGGGCTTTCTTTGGGATATAGATTTTAAAAGGATTCAATGATAACAATAAACTGTTCTTGTAAGAACGTCAACACTGGATAAAGACTGATCAGTCCCTTAGAAATCCGGCGCTGCAGAGTATCTGCAGCGCCGGATATATTTTAATGATAAGCCTGTTTAAACTTTTCTATGATATTGTCCAGGTTATGACGCTGAACATATACACTTTTTACCTCATCATACCTCGGTGATTTGTAGAAAACTTCGTGGAAATCCATACTGCCATTCCCTACTTTTACCACTTTCTGTACTTCGATATTCAACTTTCTTAACTCGTCTTTAAAGACTTTAAATTCATCTTGGATACTACTGCTCATTAATATTTTTTGGATTTTAATTAAAAAACTATTTTTATGATCCAATACCCTCCTGATATCAGGGTAAGTCTCAAATTCTGATTAAAGTTAGTAAATTTATTAATATATACATAAGACTTCAGCAATGTTTTATTGCTTTTTTACAAATAACAGATATATTTTAAAAACTCTATAGAGATTCCGTATTTTTAACCCGATTAAAAACTCATATTAAACGATAAAAAACAATGTATATAAAAGCAATTTTCTCTTTATTCTTCATACTTCTTCTTATTGCTGTATCTGCCCAGAAGCCGGAATTCAAAGCCCCGGATTATTCTTTGATTAAAAAAATATTGAGGATAAAAAATCAGAATTTTATTATCCTGAGCTTTTAAAAAGATTGCAACAGAATGATACCCTCCTTACGGGCAGCCAGTATCGTCATCTTTATTTCGGGTATACATTTCAAAAAGGTTATAAACCTTACAAAACCAGTAACAGGGCGGAAGAAATGACCAAATATTATCGTGGCGAAGGTATTACTGAGAAAGATGTGCCGGCAGGGATCAAACTTTTCCGGGAAATTTTGGAAGAAAATCCGTTCGATCTTCGTGCTATGAATTATCTCGTTTATATGTACCGTTTGGTGAAAGATGAGAATATGGCCCAAAAAACAGCATGTAATTTTCACGGATTATTAGGTGCTATCCTGGCTTCAGGTGATGGCATGAAATGTGAAACGGCATTCCATGTTATTTCCGTTACCGATGAATATGTGCTTTTGAATACGTTTCAAATGGCAATGAAATCTCAAAGCATTACCGGAAAGTGTGATTATATCGTATTTGAAAAAGACCAATATAAAGTTCCGGGACTCTACTTTGATATCAGCAGATTCTACGGAAAAATATTAGATTAATACAGAATAGCCGGAAGAAGAAAGGAAACTGTAGTTTTTGTGTATCAAACTTCAGGAAAAGATTTTCGAAATATATTTTTAAAAATTAATGACCGAGAATTTTCGCTTGCAGCAGGGATTTCAGAGAAGGAAAAATATTTTTTCAAAAAAATAAAATTCAGTGTAACATTTTTTCAAGGTTCGTCTCTAAAAGACAAATAAACCTTAAAACTTTAGAAATCATGAAAAAATTAACATTCCTTCTTATCGTCCTGTTATTTTTAGCAGCAGTATGTAATATATTCGGCCAGACAAAATCATATCCTTTTGAAGTAAAGAAAACCGGAAAAGGAAACCTGTCTTTAATTTTTATTCCCGGGTTTGCTTCTTCCGGAGAGGTGTGGAACGAAACGACTGCCAGATTTGAAAAGAACTTCACCTGTTATACTTTAACAATGGCAGGATTTGCAGGAGTGAAACCGGAAGCAGATGCCAGCTTTGCAGACTGGGAAAAAGGAATTGCTGCCTACATCAAAGATAACAACATTGATAAGCCTATGATCATCGGACACAGTATGGGAGGAGGTCTTGCCCTGGCCATTGCTGCAGATTATCCGGAGCTGGTTGGTAAAATCGTCATTGTAGATACACTTCCTTGTCTGGCTGCAATCTCCGATCCTGATTTTAAATCTAAAGAAAACAATGACTGTTCAGCAACGGTTAATAAATTAACTGCAATGACAGATGAACAGTTCCGCCAGATGCAGATACAGACTATCCCACGCCTTCTGGCAGATACTTCCATGCAGGAAACCGTAGTTGGCTGGAGTGTGAAATCTGACCGAAAAATATTTGCCAAGATGTACTGCGATTTTTCTAATACTGACCTCAGAGAAAAAATAAAAAATATACAATGTCCTTCCCTTATTCTGCTGGAATCTTTTTTGTCAACCTGAAACCAACTATTGAAGGGCAATACAAAAATCTAAAAATGCCAATATTCAATATGCTTCCAAAGGCTTACACTTCATCATGTACGATGACAAGGAATGGTATCTTAACCAGCTTAATAACTTTTTATCTGAGAAATAATGATATTTGAAGAGATCTACGAACTCTACTGGCAGAAAATATTCCGTTTGTGCATGGGATATGTGAATGATCCTGAACTGGCTCAGGATCTTGCTCAGAAACCTTTATCATTGTATGGCAGCAGCTTCCGAAATTCCGGAATGAATCCAGTATCGGGACATGGATCTTCAGAATTGCCTCTAACAACTGCCTGCGCCAAATCGAAAAGGAAAAAAATTTGCTAAAGCCGACCTTCCGGTCAATCTGGAAGAAAAGAAACAGGAATCCCTTGAACCTCAGATACAGCTACTCTATCAGTTGATTTCTGAACTGCCGGAAACAGACAGAATTATCATCTCGCTGGAACTGGAAGAAGTAAAACAGGCAGAAATAGCGCATATCGTAGGGCTTTCGGAATCCAATATAAGGGTGAAAATTCACAGGATAAAAGAAAAATTAACGCAAAAGTTTAAAGAAGATGGATACTAATATAGATTTCAAAAATATATGGAAGCAGCAGACTTCCAACAAGCCCGATATGGAAGAACTTCTGGGCAGACTGAAAAGGTTTAAAAATGAAAACCTGCGAAGGCTTGTGATCACCAATCTTTTACTGGCTGCTACCTGTACAGGAATTGGTTTTGTCTGGTATCGCTATCAGCCTGAGCTGGTCACTACAAAAATCGGGATCGTATTGGTTATTCTAGCAATGGTTATTTTTTTACTGGCATACAACAAGCTTTTCATGGTCTTTTATAAAATCGATAGTAACCAATCCAACAGTGAATACCTTCAAAGTTTGTATGTGGTAAAAAATAAACAGAGGTTTATGCAGACAACAATGCTGAATATTTACTTTATCATGTTGTTTACCGGTCTGATTCTCTATATGTATGAGTATACTTCAAAAATGCCGTTCACCTCTTCAGCTATTGCTTATATTACATTTCTGGCATGGATAGGCTTCAACTGGTTTTACCTGAGACCAAAGACAATAAAAAAACAACAGGCGAAACTTGACGGATTAATCGCTAAATTTGAAGAAATCAACAATCAATTAAAAGAATGAACAATTCTTCAGAACATAAAGATCATTGGGAAAACGTATACGAAACCAAAAATCCAGACCAGGTAAGCTGGACACAAGCAAAGCCCCAGACCTCACTTGACTGTATCAATTCTTTCGGTTTGGGCAAAGATGCCAGGATCATTGACATTGGTGGCGGAGACAGCAACCTCGTTGATTTCCTTCTTCAGGAAGGCTACGAAAATATTACCGTACTTGATATCTCTTCCAAAGCACTGGAAAAAGCAAAAAGGCGGCTGGGAGATGCTGCTGCTAAAGTGAAATGGATTGCAACAGATATCACTGCATTCGAACCTATCGAAACGTATGATATCTGGCATGACCGGGCTGCCTTTCATTTTCTGACTACCCGGGAAAAGGTTTCAAAATACATTGGCATTGCAGAGAAAAGTATAACCGGCTTTATGGTTCTTGGAACTTTTTCTAAAAACGGCCCCACAAAATGCAGCGGACTGGATATTCAGCAATATGATGAGGAATCTTTATCTTCAGAGTTTGAATCCGGTTTTGAAAGGATACAATGTCTTACTGAAGATCATACAACACCTTTCGGGACCACTCAGAATTTTGTTTTCTGTAGCTTTAAAAAACTTTAGAAGAGCTATTCTGGGAATGTATAGGGTACAAATTCACGATTAAAAAAGCTATTTAACCCATGTCTCCTTACAGATTATGATTTTTTCTCTTCTTCCATTTCCACTTCGTGACGCAGCTGGGCTTTGTACAGAGTAGCATAGTAACCGTTCTTATCTAAAAGCTCCAGATGCTTTCCTTCTTCAACAATTTTCCCATGCTCCATCACAATGATCTTATCGGCTTTTTCGATCGTGGACAGTCTGTGAGCGATAATAATGGAGGTTCTGTTTCTGGTAATTTTTTCGGTAGCTCTCTGGATCAGTTTTTCACTTTCGTGGTCTATAGAAGATGTTGCCTCATCCAGAATCAGAATTTTAGGATCAGATAAATAAGCTCTTAAGAAAGATAATAATTGTCTCTGTCCTAAAGAGATTGAAGAACCTCTTTCACTTACAACATAATCATAACCTCCCGGAAGTTGCTCTATAAACTGGTCAACCTCAATTTCCCTGGCTCCTGCTTTTATCTTATCCAGAGTAATACTGTTATCTCCAAAAGCCAGGTTTTCAAAAATACTTCCATGGAAAAGGAAAACATCCTGCAATACTACCCCGATGTGACTTCTCAGATTATAAAGCTCGTAGTCTTTCAGGTTCACATCATCAATCAATATATTCCCGGAATTGATATCATAAAGTCTGGTAATAAGACTGATAATAGTGGATTTTCCTGCACCTGTAGCCCCCACAATCGCCACAGTTTCTCCCGGATTTACTTTAAAATCTATTCCTTTCAGCACCTCCTGCTTTTCATCATAGGCAAAATGTACTTTCTGGAATTCAATTTTTCCGGCAAAATGATCTTTCTTCACAGTTCCGGTATTCGGCATTGAATTGTCTTCATCCATTAGTCCCAAAACTCTTTCTGCACCTACAATACCTCTCTGAATATTATTGAAACGGTCAGCAATCTGTCTCAGCGGACGGATCAGCATTGAAATATACTGAATGAAAGCGATGACCACCCCGGCACTGATCGTAATATATCCTCCATAAAACAGGATAAACCCGATAAATAAAGAAGAGATAAGCTCTACTACCGGAAAGAATAATGAGAATATAAATACGGTTCTCAGTAAAGCTCCTTTCAGGGTAATATTAATATCGTCAAATTTTTTAAATTCAGATTCCTGTCTGTTGAATACCTGGATAATAGGCATTCCTGCCAATCTTTCTTGTACAAAAGAGTTTTGAGTGGCAGTCCAGTTTCTTTCATCCCCGAAAGCTTTTTAAGTCTTTTCTGGAAAAATCTCGTAATGACTACCATTAAAGGAAGAATAGCCAATGTAATATAACTCAGGTGCACATTGGTACTGAACATCATGATCAATACAAATACAATTCTCAGAATATCCCCGAAAACCATCAGGAATCCGTCTGTATAAACCGTTGCAATGGTTTCAACATCTCCTACAGCACGGGTAACCAACTGCCCGATAGGGGTTTTGTCAAAGAATGATGTTTTAAAATATATCAGCTTCGCATACAGTCTTTCCCGGATATCCCGGATAACGTTCTGTGAAATGAAATTTGAAAAGTAGACCAGGAAAAAATTTAAAACCGTTTCCGCAAATACCAATCCAACAAGGATATAGATATGCTTCATCATCAAAGCTTTATCATGCAGCTTGGTAATATCGTTATCTACCACTTCCATAGTAAGATATGGCCTGTAAGTAGAAACAATTGAAAGGATTACGGAAATGATCAGGGTAAGGATGAACCAGGACCGGAATTTCATTCCGATAAAGAACAGCCTCTTTACAATCCCCAGGTATCTTGTTTTTTCATTGTACGAATCGAAGAAAGAATTAAAATAAAATTCTATGCAAAAATAAGACTTTATAAATTGCCAGCCTTTACAACTTTCACAATTCGTGATAGAAAATGCCTGATACCTGTAATTTACAATATGAATACATCAGGTATTATTTCGAAACCGCCCGAAACATAAGCTGCCTATTCTTTCTCTACGGATGATTTCATCCATGGCTGTTTGGATATGGAATTTAAAATTTAATCTTTATCAATCAACGTTTTTCCGATCTTATTGATTTCAACGGATGGCTTCAGCAGATTTTCTTTCTTAAACTTCCTCTCAAGAAACTGGTAGCTTCCCAAACTGCGACAACGGAAATCAGCAAGCTGACCATATTAGCAGCAGAAAACCCCGTATAGTTCACGCTGTCCAGAGATTCCGGGTCTGTTGCAGCCATATATATTCCATAGCTAAGTCCTAAAATCACCTGAGTACCCAGGTAAATACCTATTGCCAACAGACCATAATGCCATTTGGTTTTGCCAAACTTTTCTGCCAGTTGTGCATAATACTGGTAAGCACCGATAAGAATAAAAATTGATAACATGGTTATATTTGTTTTTAGTTTTTTTAAAATTCGTAGCCTACATCTACAAGGTATAACCCGTGGGCTGGTGCTGAAGTTCCGGCAGCGTTACGGTTTTTATCTTCAATCACTTTACGGAGATCTTCCGGCTGTAGCTTTCCTGTACCGATCTCCACCATCGTACCGACGATAGCCCTCACCATATTTCTGAGGAAACGATTGGCTGAAACGGTAAATTTCAGCTCAGAGCCGTTCTGTTCCCATTCCGCTTTATACATTTTGCAGATATTGGTCTTGTTGTCGGTCTTTAATTTGGCAAAGCTTGTAAAATCTTCATATTCAAACAATATCTTACAGGCCTCGTTCATTTTATTGATATCCAGAGGTCTTTTCCAATGCTGCCATGCCGATTCCTGAGTGAAAGGATTTTTTCCAAAGAAATATAATATTCGTACATCCTGTAAGTGGCATCAAAGCGGGCATGAAAATCATCCTTTACAGGAAATATTCTTTTGATAGAAATATCCGGGGAAGAAAGCTGTTTAATCTTCGTGGAAGCTCATCACTCAACGTCTGTTCCGTATCAAAATGGGCAAATATTTTTTTGGCATGCACTCCGGTATCCGTTCTTCCGGCACCGGTTGTTTTAATCTCTTCCCTTAAAATGGTGGATAGGGCCTTTTCCAGTTCTTCCTGCACAGAAATAGCATCCGGCTGTATCTGGTAGCCGAAATAATTCTTTCCGTTGTAAGAAAATTCAATAAAGTATCTCAATGTATTGTAATAACTCCACAAAAATACTTTAATTTAACGAAATATTTGTTGAAAAGTCTTTGAGAATATTACACCAAATGCTTATGAAAATTCCTATTTTTGCAATCGTATGAAAAGATGGTACCTTTATCCTTTTTCCCTCGGTTATCATTTGGTAACGGGTATCCGGAACACAATGTATGATCTGGGAATTTTTAAGTCGACAAAATTCAAGACCCCGATAATCAACGTCGGGAATCTTTCTGTGGGTGGAAGCGGAAAATCACCGATGGTGATGTATCTTGCCCAGTTTTTATCCAAACATTACAGAACCGGAGTGCTTTCACGAGGCTACGGAAGACTCACCAAAGGCTATGAAGTCACTAATTATGAGAGTAATTATAAAATGGTGGGTGATGAAGCAATGCAGCTTTTTGAACGTTTCAAAAACCGTTTTGTGATCGCTGTTTCAGAAGAACGTGTTCCCGGTGCCAAAAAAGTGATTGATGATATGGATCTTGAAGTTCTGGTACTGGATGATGCCATGCAGCACAGAGCCATCAAAGCAGGATTCAATATTCTGATGACTGATTTTAATGATCCGTTTTTCAAAGACTATCTTCTTCCTGCCGGAGATCTGAGAGAATCAAGAGCAGGATATAAAAGAGCAAACATCATTATGGTGAGCAAATGTCCTGATGAACTGACAGAGGAAACAAAAAGGTATTATATTTCAAGAATAAGACCTTCATATGGACAGAAAGTCTTCTTTTCATCCATCGGCTATGACGAAAATGTGTATGGAAAAGATAAAATGCTTCCGGATAACAACCTGAACTATTATGATATTTTACTGATCACCGGAATTGCCAATCCCAAACCGCTTCTGGAGCATCTGGCCAAATTCTCGAAAAGGGTGAAACATTTAAAATTCAGGGATCATCATAATTTCACGGATGATGATATTAAAAAAATCCTTGCCGAATACAAAAAATTAGGAGAATATAAACTGATATTAACCACAGAGAAAGACTACGTACGTCTGAAAACTTTTGACTATCTTAGAGAAATTGTTTACTACTGGCCTATCAATGTACTTATTGATAAGAAGGAAGAATTCAATCAAATCATCTTAGATTATGTTAGAAAAAATTAAAGAGACAGCTGATTTTATCAAAAATATTATTCAGGAGACTCCTGATTTTGCTGTTGTTTTAGGATCCGGACTGGGAAAGCTGCAGAATGAAGTAGATCAGATCCATGTTTTAGAATACAAAGATATTCCTAACTTTCCTCAGACTACGGTTGCAGGCCATACCGGAAAGCTTATTTACGGGATATTGGAAGGCAAAAAAATACTGATGATGAGCGGCCGTTTCCATTACTATGAAGGTCATTCTATGGAAACCGTAACTTTCCCCGTGAGAGTTTTTCATTTGCTGGGCATTAAAAATCTTATTCTGTCCAATGCCTGTGGCGGGGTAAATCCAGATTATAATGTTGCTGATATTGTGATATTGAAGGATCATATCAACATGATGCCTGAGCATCCGCTTCGTGGGAGAAATACTGATGAACTCGGGCCACGCTTTGTGGATATGAGTGAACCTTATAACAAAAAAATGATCACTGTAGCTGAACAGGCTGCTGCTGAAAATACAATAAAAATCCATCAGGGAGTTTACGTAGCATTACAAGGACCAACTTTTGAAACCCCGGCCGAATATGGCATGATCAAAGCTATTGGTGGTGATATGGTAGGTATGAGCACTGTTCCTGAAGTGATTGTTGCCAGACATATGGGAATGGATGTATTCTGCATGTCTGTGATTACAGATCTTGGCGGCCCTGATATTGCATTTGCCGTTTCTCACGAAGAAGTTCTGAATGCTGCCAACAAAGCTATGCCCAATGTGATTACTGTGGTCAAAGGACTGATTAAAAATTATCAATAGTATCTTTTTCTCAAAAGAAATTTTAAAACATTTAAGAATGCATAAGCTAATGCACACAAAAAAATTGAGCATTAGCGGTCATAGCATTATTCATAAGCATCTGCGTCATCTGCACAATCTGCGAGAGATAAATATTTTTTTAAAAATCTTTTTCCTGGATACAGCATCCATAGAATTTCTCAATAATATAAATTTTTCCCAATTCATCAAAAATTAAGAGAAGATTGCCGTGCATTGCTTAGTTTTGTGTAAATGAAATTGTAAGAAATGAAAAAGTTGATATTAATTTTTATGATAGGAATTTTTGGAGCTGGCTATGCTCAGAAGGCTCCAACTGTTCTGAAAAAGGGTTTTTCCAAAGAAGCTCTACAGCAGAAACTTGAAGATGAAGACGGAAAAAACATCACAATCCAGCAGATTCTGGACCAGCATAAAGGAAAAGTATTAGTGATTGATTTCTGGGCCGGATGGTGTAGAGATTGTCTTCAGGCCCTTCCAAAAGCTGAGCAACTGGAAAGAAATAACCCTAATGTAGACTTCGTCTTCCTTTCGCTGGAAAGATCAAAAGAAGGTTTTGATAAAAGCCTTGCAAGATTTAATATGAAAGACAAGGATAATTACTGGTTTGCTACAGGATGGAAAAATGATTTCAACAATTATGTTGACCTGAACTGGATTCCACGGTATATGATCATTGATCAGAAATCTTCTATTGCCAAATATTATGCAATATCTCCGGAAGACCCTGAAATTCAGCAAACGATTGACAGTCTTTTAAAATAATTTTTATCACCAACATATCGGCACTTAAGTTGTAAGATTTGTCCTGAACAATAAGACATTCCGTTAAAACTTAAGTGCTTACTTATTCATCAGACACCATGACCACAAGAGAAGCTACAACAGAGGATTTACCAACACTTTTAGAATTTGAACAGGGAATTGTTACGGCAGAAAGGCCATTCAATATTACTCTTATTGACGGGGAAATTCATTATTATGATTTGAACCATTTTATACAGTCTCCGGATGCAACCCTTATTATTGCCGAGGAGAATAATGAAATCATAGGATCCGGATATGCATTAATCAAAAAAGCGGAGAAATATTATTATAAGTTTGAGAAGTACGCTTATCTGGGCTTTATGTATGTAAAACCTGAATACAGAGGGAAAGGTGTCAATAAAGTGATTACCGACGAACTGATCAGCTGGGCAAAATCCAGAGATATTTCAGAAATAAGGCTTGACGTCTATGCTGAAAATGAACCTGCTGTAAAAGCATATGAAAAAGCAGGATTTGAACCACATCTTCTTACCATGAGACTGAAATTGTAAAAAGATGAAAGATGGAAGTAATTTTAGTATGATGAAAAGCTGCTAATTATTTTTCAATAAATGGATTCCGTTTTATATTGCTCTCATTAACTTCCTGCTTTATAGCTTCCCTTCTTTAAAAACCATTCACCATCAATAAAGGAATCCATATCTTTGTCATATGGATTTTTCTTTGCCGCTTCGTAAAATTATACATGTAGATATGGATGCATTCTATGCCTCTGTGGAGCAGCATGATAATCCTACGCTCAAAGGCAAAGCCATTGCTGTAGGAGGCCAGCACCGGGGTGTGGTGGCAGCGGCCAGCTATGAAGCAAGAAAATACGGAGCGCTCTGCAATGCCCAGCAAAACAGCTAAAGAAAAGTGTCCTCATCTTATATTTGTTCCACCCCGTTTTCCAAGATATAAAGAGATTTCAAAAAAATCCGTGAGATTTTCTATGAGTATACTGATCTGGTAGAACCTTTATCTCTGGATGAAGCGTATCTGGATGTCACCGAAAATAAAAAGGAATAGAATCTGCCAATCAGATTGCAAGGGAAATCCGTCAGAAGATTTTTGAAGAAACCGGCCTTACCGCTTCTGCAGGAATTTCAGTGAATAAATTTCTGGCGAAAGTGGCTTCTGATATCAATAAACCCAACGGTCAGAAAACTATTCATCCGGATAAAGTGGAAGGCTTTCTGGAAGAACTTCCTGTTGAGAAATTTTACGGTGTTGGAAAGGTTACGGCTAACAAAATGTTTAGTTTAGGAATTTATAAAGGAAAAGATTTAAAGAAAAGAACAGAACAGGAGCTGATTAAAATTTTTGGAAAATCCGGTAAGCATTATTACAATGTAGTACGGGGAATTCATACTTCTGAAGTAAAACCTCATCGTATTCAGAAAAGTGTAGCGGTGGAAAGAACTTTTTTGAAGACCTTTCTGATGAACAACAGATCAATGAAAAGCTGGAAAGCCTGAGCCAGGAACTTCATCAACGGTTGCAGAAAAATAATATTCTAGGAAGAACTTTAACGTTGAAAATAAAGTACAAAGATTTTTCGCTTTTTACCAGAAGTATCACCAGGGATGATTATTTTACATCACCAGAACAGTATTTTGATACCGGGAAAAAGTTGTGGGAGCTTCGTCCCTATGATAAAGCTGTACGTCTTCTGGGCCTATCTCTTTCCCATCTTAATACTGAAGAAAAAAAGCAGATTTCCGTTCAACTAAAAATCCCGTTTGAAGAATTCGAGAATCAGTAGGTTAATTTTTTTGCTAACTTGTATCTACCAAATCAGCAAATTTATGAACCCAACAATGATTCAGTTTTTCCACTGGTATTCTGAAGGAGAAGGAAAATTATGGAAAGAAGCCGAAAAACAGGCAAAATATTTAGCAAAACTGGGAATTACCTCTGCATGGCTTCCGCCAGCCTATAAAGGAACAAACGGAAGCTATTCTATCGGATATGACTCATACGATCTTTACGACCTTGGAGAATTTGATCAGAAAGGTACCATCCCTACAAAATATGGTACTAAACATGATTACCTTAAAGCCATCAAAACACTAAAAAAACAGAATATAGACGTCATTGTAGATATTGTACTGGGACATAAGGCAGGTGGTGATGAGCTTGAAAAATTCAAAGCTGTAAAAGTGGATGAAGATAACAGGGAAAAAATAATTTCCGATGTGATTGAAATAGAATCCTATACTAAGTTCACTTTCCCCGGAAGAGGAAAAAAATATTCTGATTTCGAATGGAATTTTACCTGTTTCAGTGGTGTAGACTATGCAGAAGGCATGGAATCCCATATTTATAAAATACAATCTGAATATGGAGATGACTGGGAAGAAATGATTCATGATGAAAAAGGAAACTATGACTACCTGATGTACAATGATATAGAGCACCGGAATCCTTTTGTACGGGAAGAGCTCAATACATGGGCAAAATGGTATTTTGACCAGACTGACTTTGATGGTGTAAGGCTGGATGCCTTAAAGCATATTTCATTTGATTTTTATAAGGAATGGCTTACCCTTCTCCGATCCAATACCGAGAAAAATATTTTTTGCAGTTGGTGAATACTGGGCTCCGGGCTACCTTCACCTGCTTCAGAAATATATTGAAGTGACAGAAGGCTGCATGAGTCTTTTTGACAGCTCTCTTCAGAATAATTTTCACAATGCTTCCAGAGAAGGAGCCTCTTATGACCTCCGTAAGATCTTTGACGGAACCCTTACACAAGCTGATCCTATGCATTCTGTAAGTTTGGTTGCCAATCATGACACTCAGCCTTTACAGGATCTTGAAGCTCCCGTAGAATCTTGGTTTAAGCCTATTGCCTATGCCTTGATTTTATTGAGGAAAGACGGTTATCCATGTGTTTTTTATCCTGACCTGTATGGTGCCCATTATGTGGATAAGGACAGAAGCGGCCATGATCAGGAAATATTTATGCCTAAAACTGATGGTATTGAAGAACTCCTTACAGCCAGGAAAGAGCATGCTTATGGAGAACAACGGGATTATTTTGAAGATGCCAATTGCCTTGGGTGGGTACGTGAAGGGGATGACCAGCATACAGGATGTGCCGTCGTGCTAAGTAATAAAGATGCTTACAACAAACCTATGGAAATGGGAAAACGCTATGCCGGGAAAAAATGTAAGGACCTGTTGAAAAGATCCAAGGAAAAAGTAGTGATTGATGAAAACGGCTGGGGAGACTTTCCCGTTCCTGCAGGAAATGTGAGCGTCTGGATTCCTGAATAAACGATAATTGAAAAATAACATACATGATCAGAAGCCTTTCCGGTCATGTATGTCTGAAATACTTTACAAGGATGATATTGACCTTTTTTAACAATAAATATACCTGCAGCTATATGCGTCTTTAGCCCATTCACAACATTGCCCGTCTTCAAGAGGTGTACAGCATACCCAATGAGCGGGAACAATGTCTCCTGCTTTCAAATCTTTTAGTTTCTGACGATCAATTTTCCTTGTATTCAAAGTGATTTTTGTTTTCATAATGGTTATATTTTTATGATTGATGTTCAAATATAACGGACTGTGAAGTGTTTTGTTTAGATTATGCTACAAACAGCAGGAATAGGTCTATTAAAACCACCCCGTCAAAAATTCTTTGAATTTTCGCCACCCCTCCAGTGGAGGGGAATGTTACGTCTTCAGTTGTAATGTATACAAAAAGGAGATTTCCGGAAACTGAGATCAACTTTTATGGATAAAGTTCGTCATTTAAAAAACCTTCAGTATTCAAAAACTTTTGGGGTATTCTTTACGAGTAATACATTTTAAATCTTTTGAAGTTCCAGGATTTCCGGACGTTCGGATGAATCTGATATCTTTCCGGTACGGGCAAATTCTGCCCACAGCGCTCTCAGTTTTTTCCATTTTCGTGAATACGGTTCCAGGGAATATTCTTAAGCATTTCAGAAGATTTCCAGGCCGATTCATTACCGAAAATTAATGGAAGATCGATACAATGAGGTGCTCCTATATGATTGTCTTTTAATCTGGAATGAATTCTGAATAAATACACATTTCCACCACCGCTTGCGTAATTTTCTGCAAATTTCTTTGCCGGATCACCATAGATAAATGCTGTAGTTTTTTCAACGGTTTTATCCATGATCTTCAGTCCGATCCCTTTTCCGAAATATTTATTCAAAGCCTCGGAAGTTTTAAGGTAAAAAGCGGTTTCATCATTATTCAGACCAATCAGCACATCATATTTCCTGGCATTGGCTTTCCACAATTCTATTGATTCTTCTTCTGTACATAAAGGAGGGAATCCGTATTGGATACCAAAAGGCATTGCTGCTTTCAGACCGTATTCATTACAGATGGAGTCAGTTTGCCATATTCATCCATCATTTTTATAACATCCGTTTCATCTTTCAGAAATTCTGTTTTTTTCAGAAATTCTGCAGACATTTTCTGTCTTTTATGTCGTAATCCCAGTGGTGCACTCTGAATGATCACCCGTTGGAATAGGCCTTCCGTACCATCGGAAATCATCAGATGGGCAATTGCATCTCCACCTGAAGACTGGCCAAGAAGTGTAATATTTTTTCATCACCTCCGAAACCGGCAATATAGCTGTTGATCCATTTAAGGGCTTCAATCATATCAAACAGTCCAAGATTGGGCGGTCTTTTTCATTACCTCCCAAAAATCCGAAAAGCCCTAACCGATAGGATACTGTAACCACAATAATGTTTTGTTCCTTCACCCACTCTGCAGGATCAGCAGTGGAAATATCCCCGCAGCCAATCTCATGGGAACCTCCATGAATCCATACAACTACAGGAAGTTTCTCATTTTCTACAATCTTTTCAGGGCGGGTAACGGAAAGGTATTGGGTAGATTCATCGGCTTCAAAACTTCCCACAGGAGTTGCCCCTATCATTTTTTCCACCAGCGGACTTAATGCCTGCGGACAAACCGGGGTTTTATCCGGAGAAATAATATCTGTGGCGGAGGGTTCTGCGGGCGCAGGTCTTTGAAATCTTCCGGAATGGGCATACCGGATACTTTTGGCCTTGATGATTCCGTTTTCTTTTACGGCTATAATCCTTCCGAAACGCGTTTCAAAAATATGGGTTCCTGTCTGGTATGAGCTCATTTTAAACTATAACTATTTTATACTTAAAGGTAGTCTGGTTTTTTGAGAATAAAAATTTATGGCATTAATTAAACACAAATGGCCAACGAGATTGAGAGCATTGGAGAAATATTTGTGTAATTTATGTTTATGTTAACTAATTCAAGGATTTGTATTCACTTGGGGAAACTCCTACTTTGGTTTTGAACAGTCTTGTGAAGTGCTGGGGATATCTGAATCCAAGATCATAGGAAATTTCACTGATGGATTTTCTCTCGTCCAGGATCTGTTCTTTGGCTACATCAATGAGCTTATTGTGGATAAATTCCTGTGGGGAAATACCCAGTTCTTTTTTGATCAGGTCTCCGAAATAATTGGCAGAAAGGTTGAGTTTTTCCGCAAAGTAGTTAACCATCGGAAAACCTATATTTTTAGGATTTTCAGATTTTAAATAATCATCTACAAGGTTTTCAAATTTTCCAATAACTCCCTGGTTGACGTGATCTCTTGTAATAAACTGACGGTCATAGAAACGCATGCAGTAATTCAGGAAAAGCTCGATATTATTTACAATTAAAGATTTGCTGTGTTTATCAATAGCCTGTTCCAGCTCCAGCTTAATATTTTTAAAACAATCCAGTACCACTTCTCTTTCTTTTTCGGAAAGATGGAGCGCTTCATGCACATCATAAGAGAAGAATGAATAATCTTTCATATTCTTTGCCAGATTGGCCCTTTTATTAAATCCGGATGAAAAATCAGGGCAAAGCCTGCAGGCTGAACGTACTTGTCTTTATTGTAAATTCCATACATCTGCCCGGGAGCAATAAAAACTAAAGTTCCTTCCTGGTAATCATAGCTGTGTTTCCCGTATTGCATATCTCCACACATGACGTCTTTCAGAAAAACGGTATAAAACCCAAATGTTCTTTTATACTGGCAAATAGGATCAGATTTGGAAAAATCAATAATACTCACCAGCGGATGCAGGGTTTCATGATTCGCCATTTTATTGTATTCCGAGACCGTATTATAGATTTCAACCTCCTGATTTTCCATGAAGTATATTTTTATTGCTATTCAAAATTACCAATTTCATTTGTAACTGAAATGGGGTCTGTAAAATTGGTAAGTAATTCGGTAATCTGTATAAGTTTAGTTTGTGTAAAAGTTTCGATTTTTGTACCGTTATGGAAACTTTTAATTCAACTATTTTTCCAAAAGGCGAAAGGTCTTTCTGAGTATTTCTTCGGATGGGAAACCTGTAACACATGAAGGTTATCATAATGTTTAATTTGAAATTAATTTAAAACTAAATAAACAAATGAGCACATTTACAGTAAAAGCGTACGGAGCAGAATCCAAGACAGCTGATCTGAAAGAAATGAATATTGAAAGAAGAGAAATAACTTCTAAGGATGTAGAAATCGAAATTCTATACTGCGGGTATGCCACTCTGATCTTCATACGGCAAGAAACGACTGGGGCGGAACCCTCTACCCTGCTGTTCCCGGACATGAGATTATAGGACGAATCACAAAAGTAGGAAACGAGGTTTCTAAATTTAAAGTGGGCGACCTTGCAGGAGTGGGATGTATCGTAGATTCCTGCGGGCATTGTGAAAGCTGTCAGCATGATCTGGAACAATACTGTCTGAACGGATTTACCGGAACATATAATGGTCACGACAAGCATTCCGGAGGTCATACTTTCGGAGGATATTCCCAGAAAGTAGTGGTGGACTCCCATCATGTTTTAAAAGTTCCAGAAAATCTTGATCCTGCTGCCGTAGCACCTATTTTATGTGCCGGGATTACAACATGGTCTCCTTTAAGACACTGGAATGTAGGTCCGGGTTCAAAAGTAGCTGTTGTAGGATTAGGAGGATTAGGACATATGGCTATAAAACTGGCAAAAGGATTAGGAGCGGAAGTAACTTTATTTTCCAGAACTCCGGGAAAAACTGAAGATGCAAAACAATTGGGTGCTGACCACGTGATTATTTCTACCGATGAAGAGCAGATGAAGTCGGTGAAAGGAAAGTTTGATGTGATTATTGATACGGTTCCGTATGTACATGATGTAAATCCTTATGTCACTACTTTAAATGTCAACGGAACTCATGTTCTTGTAGGCTACCTGGGCGGGCTGGAGCCGATCTTAAATACAGTTCCTTTAATTCTTGGAAGAAAGTCTGTAGCAGGTTCCGTGATCGGAGGTATTGCAGAAACCCAGGAATTGCTGGATTTCTGTGGAGAGCACAATATTGTTTCGAAATTGAGATGATCAGAATGCAGGATATCAATCATGCCTATGAAAGAATGCTTAAAAGTGATGTAAAATACCGTTTCGTCATTGATATGAAGTCTTTGTAATTTTTCTATAAAACGGTAACAGAACAGGCGCTTCAGATTGAAGCGCCTGTTTTATTTTTTAAGATTCCGGCTATAGGCATTCTGATCCTGATTCACTATGTACTGGTTTCCTTCAGCACATCTGATATCATTTCTTTCCATATCCTGAAAAGCCCAAGCTGCCATGGCATCAATAACAGGAGCCAGTTCATTTCCTGCTTCACTCAGTTTATAGGTCACATGTGGGGCACTACAGGTTTGGCGGTTCTGATGATCAATCCGTCTGCTTCCAGTTGCTTCAGATGCTGGATCAGCATTTTTTCCGTTACGGCAGGAATTGCTTTTTCAATTCGCTGTATCTTTTCTCTCCTGGAAAGGTTGAACAGGATAATAGGCTTCCAGAATCCTCCTATTCTTTCCATGACATACATTACAGGACAATCCTGCACTATTTTTTTATTTTCCTGAATGGTTGAGCTTTCTTTTATTGCTGTCATCATTACATACTTTAGGGTAAGTACTTGTATAAAAGTAAGTACAAATATAACTTTGTTCTCAGAAATAAAAAAATATTTGTTATGAAATTGCTGATGCTTAAATCCATTCAGCCATTACATACGACCTTTAGAAACAATAAAAAATTTACTTATGAAAATTGTAATCACCGGATCATTAGGAAATGTAGCAAAGCCATTAACACAGCAATTAGCTGCAGCAGGACATGACCTTACTGTGATAAGCAGTAATGAAGCCAGAAAACAGGATATTAAATCATTGGGAGCAACTCCGGCTATCGGATCTATTACAGATGTAGATTTTCTTACTCAGACATTTCAGGGAGCAGATGCCGTATTTGTAATGACTCCCCAGCCATCAGTGAGAATAATATCGTGGAACATACTATCAGGGCAGGAAAAAATTATGCAGAGGCTTTAAAAAATGCCAATGTGAAAAGAGCGGTTATGCTCAGCAGCGTAGGGGCAGCATCACCCGTAGAAAATGGCCCTATCAAAGGGCTTCATCATATTGAAAATCTATATAATGAACTTGAGAGCATTTCTTTCACATTTTTAAGAGCCGGATATTTCTATACGAACTTCTTTAACGATATTCCACTGATTCAAAATGCAGGAATTATAGGTGGTAATTATGCCGGAGATATAGAAATTCCTGTGGTACACCCCAATGATATTGCCAAGGCAGCCGCTGAAGAATTGGTGAAAGATCATGGTAGTAAAAATATCCGATACATTGTAAGTGATCAGCGAAAGGCTTCTGATTTTGCAAAAGTTTTAGGTGCATCAGTACAGAAACCGGAACTTCCGTGGGTAGAATTCTCTGATGATGATGCATTGAACGGAATGCTTCAGGCAGGTTTACCTCAGGATATGGCGGAATTATATGTTGAAATGGGAAAAGGAATGAGAACAGGTACTGTACAAAAAGATTTTATTGAGCACGGTTCGCCTGTTACCGGGAGTGTAAAGCTGGAAGATTTTGCAAAGGAATTTTCTTCTAAATTTTAAGAATAAATAATTTCGGCGCACCAAAGGTGCGCCGAAAATTATATTGTGAGTAACAAAATTATATCTGTCCGATTATTTAGTGGTAAAGGTCCAGATTAAAGCTTTTTCTTTACTGGCCCTGAAAATAGTAGCATGGGTTTCTTTAGGTGCTTTTTCATATTTCCATTTCACATTTTTCATATCCGTAGCTTTCAATACTTGAGCCAGTCCATTTACAGCTTCAGAAATTCCTTTTTCACCGGATGACGTAAACCATAATTTTTAGGGTTTTGGCAATACCGGCAAGGCTTTCTTTTGCTGTTTTTACTTCATATTCTTTATTCCACCATAATGACGGGTCGATAGCAATATAGAAATCAAACATATCGGAGTGGTGTAAAAAGTCTTCATTACAAAAAGTCCTGCTAAGGATTCTCCAATGATTCCTTTTTCACTGCCGGTTCTGTATCGTTTGTTGATTTCGGTAAAAAGTTCATTATTGATGAATGCCCTGAATTTTTCGGAACCTCCTACAACAGGGGCAATTTTTTTATCCTCTTCATCTTCCGTAGGTCCCGTAAGGTCTCTTCTGCGCTGTGTATTTTCAATCCCGACCAGGATCATAGGAGGTATTTTTTTGATTTGATAAGCTTTGCCAGAGTATTGGCAACATGGGGAAAATCTTCCTGAATTCCTCCGTCTGCCATATATAAAACCGGAAATTTTGCTGAGCTTTTATCGTATCCGGAAGGCTTCCATACATTAATGGTTCTGGTTTCACCTACTTCTTTCGACTCGATTTTAAAATCATCATGTGCCGGAACAGGATCCTGACTCTGAGAAAATACCTGGCAGCTCAACAGCAATAAAAATACGAATAGTAACCTATACTTCATGTTTATTTTTTAATAAAAGTAATGCTTTTTATTGATAACAAACCTATATTCAACAAAATCGCAATGCATCTGTTCATGATACATTGCGATTTGATAGTCTTAATTTCAGCTTAAATTATTTTTTCTCTTTCAGGATTTCTTTCAGAACTTTCAGTTTTCCATCAATCGGATGATCGATCTTTAAACCTAAAATTTCAGCAACCAAAGGATAAACATTCACGTTGGCAAACTCATTGATGACAATATTGTTTTTAAACTCAGGTCCCCATGCAAAGAATGTGGCTTTCATTTCCGGAACAATACGGGGATCGTAGCCATGTTTTCCTACTGAAGTTTTCTTTCCTTTTTCTAAAAATATTTTCGGTGCTTTAGGAATCAGAAGAATCTGCCCTATCCTGTTGTAACGGTCATCTCTTGTTGCAAAATGCAGGTATTTCGGAAGCTTTTTATCCATATATACTTCGTAATCTTCTGTTGTTTGCTCTGAGTTCTTTGTATACGGACTTTACCTCATCAGGATTTTTTGCATATACTCTCAGCAGTGTCTGGGAATTGTAAAAACCAAACCGGTTTTTATCCAAAAGAATCGAAGGAATTTCTAATGGTGTACCTCCATCTACTTTGATCATACCATGATCTGAAACAAACACAAAGTTGACATCTTTTAAACCTAATGCATTTACTTTCTGAACCAGATCACCAATAGCCTGGTCAATCAGATGAACAGCTGTTTCGGTTTCTTTGGTGTCCGGACCATAATGATGCCCGCTTCCATCCACTTCCGGGAAATATAATGAAATAAAGTGAGGTCTTTTATCTTCAGGCAATTTCAGCCAGTTCACCACTTTTTCCACTTTTTCGGAAGGGGTAAATTTTTCGTGATACGGATAATAATAAGAAGGTCTCAGTCCTCCGGCATCACTGGCAGAGCCCACCCACATCAGAGAAGCGGTTACCAGACCTTGTTTTTCTGCTAATCCCCAAAGTGGAGTTCCTCCGTACCAGCTTCCATCTTCAGCATTTTTCTTATTGCTCAGGGCATAAGATTCCTTACGCTTGTAATCATAGAAAAAATTATCGATCAACCCGTGATGGGAAGGATAAAGCCCGGTAATCAGACTCCAGTGATTGGGAAAGGTAATACTCGGATAGCTTGGGATCATTGCTTTTGCCTGTACACCACTATTGGAAAGCCTAAGTAGATTTTGAGCATTATATTTTTCAGCATAATCATAACGGAAACCATCTGTAGAGATCATGATAACGTAAGGCTTTGACTGTGCTTCAATGTTATTGTAACGGTCCGGTACTACTACCTGAGCCGTATCTGTATTGGTATGCTGTGCAAAAACCGTAAAGGAAATAAGCAGCAGCAAAAGATGTATTCCTTGCTTCATTGTTTAAATTTTGGGCAAAGGTACATTCTCTGCTGCTGCCTGAAAAGTTTATGAGGTTAAAAGTATATTAAAACCTTTCATATTCAAAAAAATTTTATGATCAGATGCTTCGTTTCATTTCGAATTGAGAAACAGAATTTTTAAGTCCAATTGTTGATAAAAAGGCTGCTGAATCTTCAGAAATATCGTCCACATTGTTCAGGGAAATGGTTTCTCCATTATTTTTTTCTCTGACTGCGTTGAAAAGCTTTGTTCCGATTCCCTGTTTTCTGTATTCTTTATCTACTGCAACCTGATATACTTTTTTGGCAGCAGGTCCGTAAATGATATAACCCACAAGTTTTTCATCAGTATAGGCTCCCAGAGTAATATAATTTTCAGGCATTGGGTCCAGTACAAAAACAGATCCCTGCCACGAAGGCTCAATATCCCAGAAAGCTGATAGTTTGTCCCATTGAAAGTCTTTCATATTCTGAACAGATACTTCAGCATTTCCTTTTTCCGGTTTAATATTTCCGTTAAAACAAAGCAATCTACGAACCTTGCTAAAACCTAAATTCTCATAGGCCCTGATGGCTGCATTATTACCTTCAATAACCTCAAGAAGAAGTGTATCTGCATTTCTCTCTTTCAATATTGGAATAATGAAGTCATACATTTTTCTTACAAGCCCTTTACCTCTGCTCTCCGGAACAACTCCCGTTCCTCCGTTGTATATAATTTTCCCGTCATTCCCTGGTTTTTCAGCCTGAAGGATAAATCCTACCAGCTTATCATTTTCAAATGCGCCTACCGATATCCCCAGATCTATTTTTTCAGCTGCAATTTTTGTCATCAATTGTTCTTTTGACAGATGAAAAGGAACGATATAGTCTGAAAAAGAATGGTTGAATACGGATAAAACATCTTCTATACTCGTATTTGAAAGGGTTTTGAATTCCATTGTCATATATTGTTTTAAAATTTAAGATTAAAAAGACTACCATTCCCTGCCCTGATCTTCTTTCCAATCATAAGGCAGAAGTTCTTTTAATGTCATAAACACGCCGTTTTTTACTTCTACTATTGCACTGAGATTTTCTTTTGACAGCTGGCTCATCAGTTCTCTGCAGCGTCCGCAGGGAGGTACGGCATTCCCATCATTCCCTACAGCTACCACTGCCCTGATAAGATGTTCACCATTTTTCAGCATTTCTGCCACAGCACTATGTTCTGCACAAAAACCCATAGAACAGGCTGTATCTATACTTATGCCTGTGTATACGTTTCCTTCTGCTGTTTCAATAGCAGCGGCTACTCCTCCATATTCTATAAAGTCATTCAGAGTTTTTGATTTTGCAAACTTCGCAGCTATTTCCTTTAAATCTTTTCTCATTGGGCAAATATTAAACAATTGGTTTTTTATCAATGATGATTGAGATACCATTGAACGGCTTTTTGTTCTTCTTTTTTAATAAACGGATCTTTCCCTTCATTATAGTCATTCCCGTCGTACCATTCCTGCAGGCTGAGATGTTCTTTTAATTTTTGATATTCATCCCTTACCTCAGGATGTGTACGCAGATAATCTCTGAAAGCGATATGTCGAAGCCAATGTTCTGAAGAAACAGGAATGCTGTGAATATGGGCTATGCGCAGTTTGTGATCATGCATTTTCTCATGAATTTCATCTCCTGATGAATGATTTCCGGAAGGTCTAAATTCTGCGGAAGGTCTTTAAGCTTAATAAAGAAACGCCTATATGACATATCTTCATTGTATTTTTCATAGTAGACATAAGTTTTCCCTTTCAGCAAAGATGGAATTTTATTCAGATCTTCTTCGCTCCGTACGCCGATCATAATGTCTATGATGGGCTTTGCTGACAAACCTTCCACCGATGTACTCCCGATATGCTCAATCCGTGGATTCAGGAAACCGATGTCTTCCATCAGTTCATTTTTAATGGATTCAAATTGTTTTTTCCAAGAAGGGTTGTATTTTTCAAAGGTAATTTTCATGGGGATCCGGTTCTATACAAATATATGGAATTTTAACCAAAGCCTTTAGAATAAAGGCCTTTCAATAATTTTGAAACCTATCAATAAAAAAACACCTCTGAAAAATCAGAGGCATTCTTTTGAATATTTAGGTGTGTTTTTTTAAGGTTATTCTTTGATAAATTTCTCGTAAGAGGTAGTTCCGTCTTTCAGTAGAATTTCCACATAGTAGATTCCTGATTTCAGATTTTCTATGCTGATTTTTTCACCCTCAGGTTTTACCGTTTTTACTTTTCTACCTGTTGCTTCATAGATGTCAACAGATTTTATCTTATCCCCATTTTTGAAACTCACAGTTGTTTTCAGGATTTGGATAAAGAGCTACTTTTTTACTTTCAAGGGATAAATCATGAGTTCCCAGAACAGAAGCAAATGTGCCTGTTGCATATCCTGCAACTCCCCATGTCCTCCTGCGACATTAAAAGTTGCAGAACCCGGTCTTACTCCGGCAATACTGATTGTATTTGTAGTAGCATACGGAAGCTGATAATCATTCGTATCAGTGTTGGTGAGATCTCTGGTTAAAGTTAAGGTTCTTATTCCTGCATTCACATTATCACTTACAGTAGTCCAGTTTTGAGTTGCATCTACCGGAGGTTGCATAATTCCGGTAAAGTTTCTGTCTGTAAGAGCTGGTGTTGTTTGTGTTGTATAAACCAAAGCGTCTCCTGCTGACATACTAAACCCCTGATTTACTCCTATCCCGAATCCAAACCATCTGTCTGACGGCCCCTTCAAAACAAGTGTAACTTTAGAAGTTGCATTGTCCAAAGTAAAATTTGCAATCATACCATTGCCTGACAATGTCATATCTCCTGTTGATTTTTGTTGCGCAAAGCTCGAAAAATATGCTAACAGAGAGAGAAAAAATACAATGCTTTTCATATTTTAATTTTTTAAAAGGTTGATAATATCTTTATTGTTTGTTTGTAATGCATATTCAAAAGGAGTCATCCCCTGCGAATCTTTGATGGATTTATCAGCTTTATTTTTAAGTAATAATTCAGCTAATTCTTTATTTCCAAACTTCACAGCCCAAAATAGTGGAGTGGATCCTGTTTCATCTGCAATATTCGGATCTGCATTTTTATTTAACAGATACGTTACTAAATCTTTATTATATTTTACAGAAAGTCCTGATAAAGCAGTTCCTTGCCGGCTTTTATAATTCACATCCTTCACATGATCTATCAGGTATTTGGCAACTTCTGTATTTCCTCTGTAACAGGCCAATATAAGGGGTGAAAATCCGTTTTCATTAATCTGGTTGATGATATCCGGATTCTGCTTCATCAGCTCTTTTACTTCGGCTACTGTTCCGCTCCTGGCAATATCATAGATTGATTTTGCTTTTTCCTGTGCAGATAAAAGACTGCTCAGAACTATTCCCAGTACTAAGATGATATTTTTCATTGTTTGATCAGTACATAGTTATACTCGACATTTACATTTTCCGCAATTTTCTTCGTTACCATTTTCGGAATGGTCACTTTATAATCTGCCGGTCTGGCCACAAAGTTACCCTGCATATAGATTTTCCGTCTTTTGCATAGATCGCAGCTGTAGAAGAAACCGCTTTATCCACCCCATGAAAATTAAGGGTACCCTGAACGGTATACTTTTGCGGGCTTGCCGTAAGTTTTGTTTTATCAAAGCCTGCAATTTTCCCCTTGAAGGTTGTTTTAGGATATTTTGCTGTTTCTGCGTAGCTTTCATTGAAATGCTCTTCCATGAGTTTTGTTTTAAAATGAAAGTTCTTTACAGCGGAAACAGAGGCCATTTCTCCGGTATCAGCGTTGATCACAACGGTATTGTTGTCATCCTGGGCATAAATATCTTCAAATAGCGGTACTGAAGCTTCGAAGGTAACCTTCCCTGTCTTGGAGCTATATTTCTGTGCTGAAGCATAACCGGCAAAAAGCAGGGATGCACTCAATAGTATTAACTTTTTCATATCAAATATTTTTTAATTTTCACTAAGCCCATCAGCCTTCCATTTAATAAAGTGTTGATCTGCGTTGCAGATAATGAACCTCCTTTAGGCATTTTTTCCGGGTCGCCATTGGGTCTTTGGATGCGATCCAGAATCCCGTCTATATTGGCTTTCACCTGATCGTAAGTTGCCAAAGGTTTAATAAAGCCGTCTGCAGAATGACATCCGATACAGTTGTTGTCTATAATCGGTTTTATGTCTGCTGTATATTTTACAGGCAATACAACAGGCGTATTGTCTGATATTTCTTCATAGGTCCTGCTGTCACAGCTGTTCAGGATGATCATTGAGGATAAGCTCAACAGGTATACTAATTTTTTCATATTAAAAGACTCTATAAAGATTAAACCCAAAGAAAATATGTCCTTTTCCCCAATTGCCGGATGCATTGGTAAGATATCCTATATCTGAATTGATCTGGGAATTGGTGAATAAAAGCTGAAAAACATGTCCCCGGTTTCTATATCTACCCCTAATGAAAGAGGGTTTTTATAAAAACTGTGATTATCGAAATTCACAAAATACTCTGCATTCACAGAGACTCTTTTGATATTTTATAGCGTCCGCCCAAACCTGCCAGAAACTGATTTTTATCTTCAATGCCCGGATCATAAAGGTTCTTATGAACATAGGAAGGGGTAAGCTGCAATGAAAGCTTATCATTAAACCGTCTTGAGATGAGTGCCTGGGTAAGGTATGAAAGTCTGTCGTTGAACTTAAGGTGTGGATAAGTATCTTTATCCAAAGCAGTATTTATGGCCATTACATTATAACCGGCAATATCTACCGGAAAGTTTTCACTTTGTCTTACCAGCCGATATTTGACAGCGCCTTCAAAGGTTTTCATATTGGTTTCTCTGGAGAGGCTGACTGAGACAGCGTCTGAAACACCATAAATAACGCCTAATTTTGTAGAAGCATTATCAAGACCAAAAAAATCCTTAAATCCTGCACTGATATCACCGAACCTATGGGCAACAATCATGTACCATTCTTTTTTTTGCAGGAAGTTTTGTAGATTGTCCTGTAACAATCTGAAGGGCCTTGAAGGCGGGTTGTGAGGTTTCTGTATTGGTTTTGATGGTGTCAATATCTTTCAGCAGATCCTCCTGTGCAAAGGCAAAACCTGAAAAAAATACCGACAAAAATAAGAGAGCTTTTGTCATATTCTAATTTGATTTTAATTATCATATGACAAACTTATAGAGTTCTCAATTCAAAAATGTGTGATAAAAGTCACCATGGAAATTGTTTTTATCAATCACGAAACAAAAACTTTTAAAACAATATGAATTAGATCAATCTAACATTCTCATTCACAGCTATTTTAATTCCTTCTTTAGTCTGTAGAATTTCTCCGTCGCTTTCAATTTTTTTAATACTCTGCTTACCACTTCCCTTGAAGTTCCCAGGTTGTTGGCTATTTCACGATGCGTTATCTTAATGGGGTTGTTTCCGGTAAGCGTAATCTGTTGTTTAATATAATTCAGTACTCTTTTATCCAGTCTGTGAAAAACCGCATCATTCACCATATTCATGACCTCTGAGAAACGTCTGTCATATTCACGGTAAAATAATTTATTGATTTCCGGAAAGCGGATCAGCCAGTCATGCATTACTGAAACAGGAATCAGCAGTGCTTCAGAATCTTCTTCCGCCACAGCATATACCCTGCTAACATAATCTGTAAAAATAGAAGAAAAGGTCATAAGACAGCTGTCGCTGGGCTTAATATAATAATAAATAAGTTCGCGCCCGTCATTCAGGGTAAAGACTTTAATGGAGCCTTTGATCAGAAAAGGGACATATTTATTTTTCTGTCCTTCCCTTATAATCTCTGTCTTGGCTTTTATAGAGGTCATCACAGCATGTTTCTCGAGTTCTGTCGAAAAGTCACTGCCTAAAAAACCAAATTTCTGAAGAATAAATTGGTTACTTATCATATCTTTTTTGTCAAGTATCTGAAACAAATATATAAAATTGAACAACTCCTATGTTATATATTTAAAACTATTTCAATATCTCCGCAAAAACTTTAATAAATAACTAAATATAATATAAAAATAAGAAAGTATTATTAAGAATACCCCTATTAAAGTTGAAAAAATACCGGGTATCTATTTTGAATTCCGAGTATTTTAAGGCGGTATCTTTAATAAAAATGCCCCGATAAAAACCGGGGCATTCTATTTTATTGTAAAAGAAATCTTACGCTTGTACGTTGTTTCCACCTAATACGAAAGGCTCAACTTCTTTGATTTCTCCGAACTGCTGCTCGTAGTTAGCGATGTTCTGCTGAAGAGCGTTTAATACTCTTTTAGCGTGAAGTGGAGCAAGAATAACTCTTGATCTTACTTTAGCCTGCTGAACACCTGGCATCAACTGAATAAAGTCTACTACAAATTCAGATGGAGAGTGGTTTACCAAAGCTAAGTTAGCATAGATACCAGCAGCTACCATTTCGTTTAATTCGATGTTGATGTTTCCGTCTTGTGGATTTTGATTGTTGTCCATTGTTATAAATTATGTTTTTAAAATTCGAAATTTGAGATTGTGAAAATATAAAAATAATTTCAAATCCCAAATTTCAAATCATTAATTTTAGTTAAGGTCTTCGAATTCTTTCTTAGAACCAACAATAACGTTCTGATACTCTTTAAGACCTGTACCTGCAGGGATTCTGTGTCCTACAATTACATTTTCTTTAAGACCGTTCAGATCATCTATCTTACCTGCAACAGCTGCTTCGTTAAGAACTTTAGTTGTTTCCTGGAATGATGCTGCAGACATGAACGATTTCGTTTGAAGAGCCGCTCTTGTAATACCTTGTAATACCGGAGTTGCCGTAGCAGGAAGAGCTTCTCTTACTTCTACCAATGCTAAGTCTTCACGTCTCAACTTAGAGTTTTCGTCTCTTAATTCTCTTGCAGTAATCATCTGACCTGGTTTGAATTCTTTCGAATCACCGGCATCTACTACTACTTTAAGACCGAATACTCTGTTGTTTTCTTCAAGGAAATCATACTTGTGCTCAAGAGCTCCTTCAAGGAATTGAGTATCACCTCCATCCACGATAGATACTTTTGTCATCATCTGTCTTACGATGATTTCGAAGTGCTTGTCGTCGATTTTTACCCCTGTAGACGGTAAACTTCCTGGATCTCGTTTACTAAGTATTCCTGAACCGCTGTTGGGCCTTTAATTCTTAAGATATCTTCCGGTGTGATAGAACCGTCAGAAAGCGGAGAACCTGCTCTTACGAAGTCATTCTCCTGAACAAGAATCTGGTTAGATAGTTTTACTAAGTAAATTTTTCTTTCACCAGTTTTAGCTTCAACGATCAATTCTCGGTTACCTCTCTTAATTTTTCCGTAAGAAACTACCCCGTCGATTTCAGTAACAACCGCTGGGTTTGAAGGGTTTCTAGCTTCGAATAATTCGGTAACTCTCGGAAGACCTCCGGTGATATCCCCTGCTTTTGCAGATTTTCTTGGGATTTTGATTAAGACTTTACCAGCCTTAATTTTTTCACCATCGTTTACCATTAAGTGGGCTCCTACCGGTAAGTTGTAAGCTTTTTGCTCAACACCTTTAGAGTCTACCACCTTCAAGGTAGGTACGGCTTTCTTATTTCTGGATTCAGAGATTACTTTCTCTTCAAATCCTGTCTGTTCGTCAATTTCAAGTTGGAATGAAATACCCTGGATGATATCCTCGTATTCTACCTTACCTGAAGTTTCAGCAATGATAACGGCGTTATACGGATCCCATCTACAGATTGTATCTCCTTTCTTCACTTTATCACCTGGTTTTACAGATAATATCGATCCGTAAGGTACGTTCGCTACCATCAATGGAGTTCTTGAATCGTTATCAGCAACTAATCTGAATTCCGTTGAACGTGAAACTACAACCTCAGCTGTATTACCGTTTTCATCTTCAGAAGTAATGGTTCTTACTTCGTCCATTTCTACGATACCGTCTCTTCTTGCAACGATAGATGGGTTTTCTGATACGTTTCCTGCAGTACCCCTTGGTGGAAGGTTCTCAACGTAAGCTGAGTTCCCGGTTCTCCAATGGATTGTGCTGCAATTACACCTACCGCTTCACCCATATGGATTACTTTACCTGTTGCTAAGTTTCTACCGTAACATTTCGCACAGATACCTTTCTTAGCTTCACAAGTTAACGGAGAACGTACTTCAACGGCTTCTAATCCTGCTTCTTCAATTTTCTTCGCTAATTCTTCGATGATTACCTGATCTGCACTTGCAATAAGCTCGTCAGTTTCAGGATCGTAGATATTATGAAGAGATACTCTACCTAAGATTCTTTCAGAGATTTTTTCAACGATCTCGTCATTTTTCTTAAGTGCAGTAACTTCTGTTCCTCTTAAAGTTCCACAGTCGTCTTCTGTAACGATAACGTCCTGTGCAACGTCTACCAATCTTCTCGTTAGGTAACCGGCATCGGCTGTTTTAAGAGCGGTATCCGCAAGACCTTTACGGGCACCGTGGGTAGAGATAAAGTACTCTAGAATCGAAAGACCTTCCTTAAAGTTGGCAAGGATCGGGTTTTCGATGATCTCCGCTCCGGTAGAACCGGCTTTCTGCGGTTTTGCCATCAAACCTCTCATTCCTGATAACTGACGGATCTGTTCTTTAGAACCCCTCGCTCCAGAGTCAAGCATCATGTATACAGAGTTGAAACCACCTTGGTCAGTTTTCATTCTGCTCATGATCATTTCAGTTAATCCGGCGTTGGTGTTAGTCCAAACGTCGATTACCTGGTTATAACGTTCTGTATCGGTAATTAGACCCATGTTATAGTTCGCTCTAATTTCGTCAACAGTTTCGATTGATTGTGCAATCATCTGTTTTTTCTCAACAGGAACTACGATATCCCCAAGTGAGAAAGAAAGACCTCCTTTGAATGCGTTTGAATACCCTAGGTCTTTCATTGCATCAAGGAACTTCACAGTTGTAGGGAAATCTGTATCAGCAAGGATCTTACCGATAACGTTTCTCAATGATTTCTTCGTAAGAAGTTCATTGATATATCCTACCTGCTTAGGTACAATCTGGTTGAATAAGATTCTACCTACAGAAGTTTCGATCAGTCTTGTTACGATTTGTCCGTCTTCTTTGATTGGCAGTCTACATCTTACCTTAGCATTTAATGAAACTCTACCTTCAGCATAAGCGATTTCAGCTTCTTCAGGAGAATAGAATGCAAGACCTTCACCTTTTACTTTCATCGTCTCAGTAGAGCTTAATTCTTTGGTCATGAAATAAAGACCAAGAACCATGTCCTGAGATGGTACTGTAATTGGAGAACCGTTTGCAGGGTTCAAGATGTTTTGAGAACCTAACATCAATAACTGAGCTTCAAGGATTGCTTCTGGTCCTAACGGTAAGTGTACCGCCATCTGGTCACCATCGAAATCGGCGTTGAAGGCCGTAGTTACTAATGGGTGTAGCTGGATTGCCTTACCTTCGATCATCTTAGGTTGGAAAGCCTGAATACCCAGTCTGTGAAGCGTAGGTGCTCTGTTCAATAGAACAGGGTGACCTTTCATCACGTTTTCAAGGATATCATAAACTACCGGCTCTTTTCTGTCGATAATTCTCTTTGCAGATTTTACTGTTTTTACAATTCCTCTCTCGATTAGTTTTCTAATGATAAATGGTTTGTAAAGTTCAGCTGCCATATCTTTAGGAATACCACATTCGTGAAGCTGTAAGTTTGGACCTACAACAATTACCGAACGCGCAGAGTAATCTACCCTTTTCCCTAGTAGGTTCTGACGGAAACGACCTTGCTTACCTTTCAATGAATCAGAAAGTGATTTCAATGGTCTGTTTGATTCAGATTTTACTGCAGAAGATTTTCTTGTGTTATCGAATAATGAATCTACTGATTCCTGAAGCATACGCTTCTCGTTTCTCAAGATTACTTCAGGAGCTTTGATCTCCAATAATCTCTTCAAACGGTTATTTCTGATGATGACTCTTCTATAAAGGTCATTTAAGTCAGAAGTAGCGAAACGTCCTCCATCCAATGGAACCAATGGTCTTAGTTCTGGTGGGATAACTGGAAGAACACGCATGATCATCCACTCTGGTCTGTTGATCATTCTTGTATTAGCACCTCTTAATGCTTCTACAACGTTCAATCTTTTAAGAGCTTCAGTTCTTCTTTGCTTAGAACCTTCATTGTGAGCTTTGTGTCTCAAGTCGAAAGATAATGCATCAAGATCAATTCTTTTTAATAATTCCTCAACAGCTTCAGCACCCATTTTAGCGATGAATTTGTTTGGATCAGAATCGTCAAGATACTGGTTTTCTACAGGAAGGGTCTCCATGATATCAAGGTACTCTTCTTCTGTAAGGAATTCCATATTTTCGAAATCAGAACCGTCTAATTTCTTAGCAATACCTTGCTGGATCACTACATATCTTTCGTAGTAGATGATCATATCTAATTTCTTGGAAGGAATTCCAAGAAGGTATCCGATTTTGTTTGGCAATGAACGGAAATACCAGATGTGTGCAATTGGAACTACAAGGTTGATGTGCCCGATTCTCTCTCTTCTTACTTTTTTTCTCAGTAACTTCTACTCCACAACGGTCACAAACGATCCCTTTGTAACGAATTCTCTTGTATTTACCACAAGCACATTCGTAATCCTTTACAGGACCGAAAATTTTCTCACAGAATAACCCGTCTCTTTCAGGTTTGTGAGTTCTGTAGTTAATAGTTTCCGGCTTTAAAACCTCCCCTCTTGAGTCTTGTAAGATAGACTCCGGTGAAGCTAAACCGATGGTTATTTTATTAAATCTACTCGTTTTATTTTTATTTGACATAATTTTTTTAGATTTTAGATTTCAGATTTCAGATTTCAGACGAAATCATCATTCCAAATTCAAGGATTATAAAATTCTTAGAGTGCCATAGTCTGACATCTTGTGTCTGACATCTGATATCTTACTCCTCCAATCTTACGTCTAATCCAAGACCTTGTAACTCGTGAAGTAATACGTTGAATGATTCGGAATACCTGGCTCAGGCATAGATTCACCTTTTGCAATTGCTTCATAAGTTTTTGCTCTACCAATCACGTCATCCGACTTCACAGTAAGGATCTCTCTCAGGATGTTAGATGCACCGAATGCTTCAAGTGCCCAAACCTCCATCTCTCCGAATCTCTGACCTCCGAACTGAGCTTTACCTCCTAACGGCTGCTGAGTAATCAATGAGTAAGGACCAATAGAACGTGCGTGCATCTTATCATCAACCATGTGTCCCAGTTTCAGCATGTAGATAACACCCACTGTAGCCGCCTGTGTAAATCTTTCTCCGGTACCACCATCATAAAGGTGAGTGTGACCGAATTTAGGAAGACCTGCTTTCTCAGTATACTCAGTAATCTGATCAAGAGTTGCCCCATCAAAGATTGGCGTAGCAAACTTCAGTCCTAATTTCTGACCAGCCCATCCAAGAACTGTTTCATAGATCTGACCGATGTTCATACGGGAAGGTACCCTAGTGGATTCAATACGATATCTACCGGTGTTCCGTCTTCAAGGAATGGCATATCTTCTTCACGAACGATTCTTGATACGATACCTTTGTTACCGTGACGTCCTGCCATTTTATCTCCTACATTCAGCTTACGTTTCTTAGCGATGTAAACTTTAGCCAGCTTCATGATCCCTGCCGGAAGCTCATCTCCGATTGAAATAGCAAATTTCTCACGGTTTTTAACTCCCTGGATGTCATTATATTTGATTTTGTAATTGTGAATCAATTGTTTGATCAATTCATTCTTGTCAGCGTCTACTGTCCAGTCTGAACCGCTAACGTTTACATAATCTTCAACTGAAGTTAATAGCTTGTGAGTGAACTTCACACCTTTACCGATGATTTCTTCATCAAGGTCATTTTGCACCCCTTGAGAAGTTTTACCGCTTACCAGTGTATTTAATTTTTCAATTAAAGTATTTCTCAACTCGTCAAACTTAGCCTTGTAAGTGTTTTCAATTTCTTCAAGTTTAAGTTTTTCTTCAGTTCTTTTCTTTTTGTCTTTAATGTTTCTGGAGAACAATTTCTTGTTGATAACAACTCCTCTTAATGAAGAGTCAGCTTTTAATGATGCATCTTTTACATCACCGGCTTTATCACCGAAGATTGCTCTAAGAAGTTTTTCTTCAGGAGTCGGGTCAGATTCACCTTTTGGAGTAATTTTACCAATCATGATATCTCCAGGCTTCACTTCAGCACCGATTCTGATCATACCGTTCTCGTCAAGATCTTTAGTAGCTTCTTCAGATACGTTTGGAATATCAGCTGTAAGTTCTTCCATACCTAATTTAGTATCACGAACTTCAAGAGAGTATTCATCTACGTGGATTGAAGTAAACCAGTCTTCACGTACAACTTTTTCGTTGATTACGATCGCATCCTCAAAGTTGTATCCTTTCCAAGGCATGAACGCTACCACTAAGTTTCTACCAAGAGCTAATTCTCCTTTTTCAGTAGCATAACCGTCGCAAAGTACCTGTCCTTTTTCCACTACATCACCTACTCTTACGTTTGGTCTTAGGGTAATGGTTGTACTCTGGTTGGTTTTTCTGAACTTAGTAAGGTTGTATGTTTTAGTAGCAGACTCGAATTGTACTAAATCTTCGTCTTCGCTTCTTTCATATTTAATAACGATTCTGTCAGCATCTACGTACTCTACAGTACCTGTACCTTCAGCGTTAATTAAGATTCTTGAATCTCTTGCAACTTGTTGCTCAAGCCCTGTACCTACAACCGGAGCCTGTGGCTTCAATAGAGGAACGGCCTGACGCATCATGTTAGATCCCATCAATGCACGGTTCGCATCATCATGCTCCAAGAATGGAATTAGTGATGCAGAAATACCAGAGATCTGGTTTGGTGCAACGTCGATAAGGTTAACCTGAGCTGGCTCAACTACTGGATAATCACCATCTAGTCTTGCAATAATTCTGTCTGTTAAGAAGTCTCCGTTATCACTCAATTCAACGTTTGCCTGAGCAATTACTTTGTCTTCTTCGTCTTCTGCATTCAGATAAATAGGATCAGCGTTAAGATTAATCTTACCATCTTCTACTTTTCTGTATGGAGTTTCGATGAAACCAAGGTTGTTGATTTTAGCATAAATACCTAAAGATGAAATCAAACCGATGTTTGGTCCTTCCGGAGTTTCAATCGGACAAATTCTTCCGTAGTGAGTATGGTGAACGTCACGAACCTCGAAACCTGCTCTTTCTCTTGATAAACCACCAGGCCCTAGTGCAGATAATCTTCTCTTGTGAGTGATCTCTGATAGAGGGTTGGTTTGGTCCATGAACTGAGATAGCTGGTTGGTACCGAAGAACGAGTTGATAACAGACGTTAAAGTTTTAGCGTTAACAAGGTCAAGTGGAGTAAAGATTTCGTTATCTCTAACGTTCATTCTCTCCTTGATTGTTCTTGCAATTCTTGAAAGACCTACACCGAACTGTCCTGCTAATTGCTCACCAACAGTTTTAATTCTTCTGTTAGATAAGTGGTCGATGTCATCCACCTCCGCTTTAGAGTTTACAAGCTCAATCAAGTGTCTTACGATCGCAATAATATCTTCTTTTGTAAGAACTTCAGTTGTAGTTGGGATGTTTAGACCTAACTTTTTGTTTAGTCTGTAACGTCCTACTTCACCTAAAGAGTATCTCTGCTCAGAGAAGAATAATTTTTCAATGATTCCTCTTGCCGTTTCCTCATCTGGTGGATCTGCGTTTCTTAACTGACGATAAATATACTCTACCGCTTCTTTTTCAGAGTTAGTAGGGTCTTTTTGTAATGTATTCTGGATGATAGAGAATTCATTGCTGTTTTCTTTGTGAATCAGGATAGATTTCACACCAGCATCCAGGATAAGATCTAAGTGTTCTTTTTCAAGGATCGTTTCTCTATCTAAGATGATTTCGTTTCTTTCAATAGAAACTACTTCACCTGTATCTTCGTCTACGAAGTCTTCAAACCAAGTGTTCAATACTCTCGCAGCCAATGTTCTCCCTTCCACTTTTTTAAGGGCAGCTTTAGAAACTTTCACTTCTTCAGCAAGGTCGAAGATCTGAAGGATATCCTTGTCAGATTCGTAACCGATAGCTCTTAATAAAGTTGTTAATGGTAACTTTTTCTTACGGTCGATATACGCGTACATTACGCTGTTGATATCGGTTGTAAATTCCATCCAAGATCCTTTGAAAGGGATAATTCTTGAATAGTAAAGTTTGGTTCCGTTAGCGTGGTAAGTCTGTCCGAAGAATACCCCGGAGATCTGTGTAACTGAGTTACGATTACACGCTCTGCTCCATTGATAATGAATGAACCAGAAGGAGTCATATAAGGAACCGGACCTAAATATACGTCCTGAACCACTGTCTGGAAATCTTCGTGTTCCGGGTCAGTACAGTACAGTTTAAGTCTTGCTTTTAGAGGAACTGAATAAGTAAGTCCTCTTTCCACACACTCATCGATTGAATAACGTGGAGAATCTACCAGATAGTCTAAGAATTCTAATACGAACTGGTTTCTTGAATCCGTAATAGGGAAATTCTCTTGGAAAGTCTTGTAAAGAGCTTCTGTCTTTCTGGCTTCAGGAAGTGTATCAAGCTGGAAAAATTCTCTGAAAGACTCGATTTGGATGTCCAAGAAGTCTGGAGTTACAATTTTCCTTTCGCTGATGAGAAATTAATTCTCGGATTTCCTTGAGTTGTTGATTTTGTTTTACTCATAAAACTTTTAAGAAAGGGTTAAAAATATTTTGATTCATTAAAAAATATCAGAAAAGAACAAGAAACAAGGTAAAGTAAAAGGTAAAAGTGTTTTTGGCGCTCACGAAGGACCTTCCGGCTCTTTAACTTTGTACTTGGCTCTCTCTAACTGCAACACTGGTATATCTTTTCACAGCGTAATGCAAAATATTTTTATTACTTTTGAGGCTATATTACCCGTAATACCTACAAACACAAAATCCCTTTCCTGTATCACACAGTGAAAGAGTTGATTTTCAGTATTTTATAAATTTACAAACAATTTTTAGCGCCAAAAGAGGGGCAAAGATACAAAAAGTTATCCACAATAACAAATAAATTACCTCATTTTTAAGCTGTTAAATAAAAAAAGGCTGCCCGAAAACGAGCAGCCTTCACCTTATTATGAAGTTACAAGATTATTTTACAATTACCTTATAAGATTTCACTGTTGTTTTGGTTTCAATCTTGATGATATAAACTCCTGTTGGCAATGAAGCAGTATCAATACCGGTACGTGAAGAGAATTTATCCGATTTTACCACCTTACCTTCTGTAGAGAATAAAGTATACACTCCTTCTTCAGCAGATGTAATCATAAGATTTTCTCCAGCCTTTACCGGGTTTGGATATATCTTCACATCATTAACAACCTCTGTAACGTCTGAAGCTGTAATTTTCGCTGCTGTATCAGATGCGTTTTTCAATAATGTGGCATATGGTGAAAGTGGTGAGTTTGGTGCACCTCTTTTCACAAGATCCGTATCTACTACAGCCTGAATACCGTCTTTATCCGCATCGTTAATCGTAGAGATAAACCCGCCTCCTAATGTATCAAGATTACCTTTTCCGATCTGATACAGATCCAGCTCTGATCCGTTGGAAGTGAGATCAAGGAAATCAGGTCTGTTATCTCCATCTGTATTTTTCAGCGTATATTTTAAAGTTCCGGAATCCGGATATGTTTCCAGTATATCGGCCAGACCGTTTTTACCTACGGCAACACCTGCATCAATAATTCCGTTACGATCTGCATCAATCTGACTGATCACTGATGTTGGAATACCTGATTCAAATAAATCCAGAATTCCGTCATTATCAGAATCAAGATCACGGTAATTTGGAATTCCGTCTCCCAATACAGGAGTAATCAAAATATCACCTTCCATATCATCATCTTCAAATTTACTATTCTTATCAAAGTCTTCCATTGAATCCGGAATACCATCATTATCAGAATCAAAATCACAAGCGTCCACAATACCGTCACCATCCGTATCCAGCGTTGGAGATTTATCATTAATTACAGTACATCCTTCCGCACAGTCAGGAATACCGTTACCGTTATTATCAATACTATCATCTCCGTTTGGACAACGGTCGAAACAGTTTGGAACCCCATCGTTATCATCATCTTTACTGGCAAAAGCATTATAAATATTATACCCCTGAGATAAGTTTACAGATAGCAATGAACTGAATGTAATTTTTATACGGTTGAAAGGTTTGGTTGCCTTCCCTCCGATATAAAATTTATTGGATCCGCTGGTAAAGAAATTCCCTGTAATAAGGCTTCCTGAAGTAAAGGTATCCGTCAAAGTATTGCCGTTATAGAACTGAACGACAACTGCATCCAAAATACTGACTCGATCAGACCGCCTGTTTTTTCAACAGTATATCCTGCGACAGTATTTTTAGGAAGTAAGCCGTTGCTTCCCACCGTTAAGTTTGCAGAGAAAAGAAAAGTTCCTAACAATGGGAAAGTAAGTCTTGCATAATTGGAAGGATTATTATCCACCACTGCCCCTGTATTGGTAAGGCTTGGAGAAAGAAGTCCCAAGCCAGACTGCGTCCATCCGAATCCATTCACAATATCGCCCTGAACTGAAGATCCGCTTGTCTGAATTTTATCATCACATTCACAGCCTACAGGCTCTTCGAATGCATAGTACACATTCAGTTTTCCTAAATTAAACCCTACTGTCTGAGTAATCTTTAGCCTAACCTCATTGAAAGGCTTGGTTGTAGTCAATGTTACTTTTTGCCTTCCTGAACCATAGCTAATAACTTTAATATTGATAAGACCTCCGCCGTCTGATAACTGTTTTGAATCCTGGAGCTGTCCGAATAAATAGGTTTCCACAGTAATATTCTTCAGGAATTCAGCACTTAATAATTTCCCCTGATCATCCGGTTCAATCACAAATCCGGTTCTGTTGCCTGCAGGGTATACCTGGTTTTTATCTAAAACTCCCACTGAATAAGAGCCTAACAATCCTACCGGAAGCACAATAGATCCATAAGAGTTTTTATCACCATCACCTATTCTTTCTCTGTTCTGAACATATGAAAGCGGAGCTAGAAAGCTGCTGCTTCCGGAAACATTTCCGTCAACACCACTTCCGGCAATGATATCATCACAAATTCCATTGTTATCTGTAGGTACTTTTGCAGGATCAAACGCAAAGGCATAATACACATTCATAGAACTGAATACTGACAGCACATTGGTTTGATACAGCCTTACCTCGTTAAATTCTTTTGTTGTTTTAAAATGAAGGAATATTCTGTTTTTATTGCCTCCAAATGCCGGCACAGACAATAAAGTACTGCTGGTGGTAGTTTCCTGCAGAACTCCGTTTTTATAGGTACTGATTCTCAAAGAGCTTAAAAGATCTACGGTAATAAAGCTTGTCCCAAGATCCACATTAAATCCTGTAATATACCCTGCCGGATAAGTAGTGTTATTATTTTTTACAGAGATTCCGTTCCCGCTTAATAAAGAAGCAAAGTTCCCCATACTTACTTTATTGTCAAGATCAGCATCCACCACCGGGTTCATACTCCCGTTGTAACACGCCAGACAAATTCCTGAATTGCTGACAGGTTTTGCCTCTACTCCCATCCCCGGATGGGTTCATAACCCTGCTGTCCCAATACTATTACAGACATCACTAATGTCATAAGCATTACAGCCAGTTTCCCGAATAATTTTTGGTCATTTTGTATTGTTTTATAAAGTTTGTGTTTTCTATTAAAGTGTCTGCCATGAAAAATCAGTGGCATTAGGTCCTGTTTGTTTACATCCTACGAAACTTCCTGTTGTTCCTATCAGTTCATATACAATAGTTCCTGCATTGGCAGCATTACAAGTAGGTTTTGTGCTGGCTTTGATCAGTATGGCTTTACTTACTTCCAGATCAGCAAAATTGGTTGAATTGGGAACCATATTGATGCCTATATCAGTAGTTGTGGCATTATTTTCATTGAAAAATACGTGAGCGCCATTAGCATACACAGACTGCCCGGGATTTGCGGTTCCGGAAAATCCGGCTACGAAGGCTTTACCTCCTAAAGCAAAGCTTGCTGAGCCCACTGCAAAGCTGTTCGGGTCTACTGTATTTCCGCTTCCTATTGCAATTCCTCCTTTATTGGTATGAGCGTTCCCTAATGTTAATCCTGTTACACCAGTTACTGTATTTGAATTTCCAAATACAAAATGATTTGCTCCTGTTGCCGTATTGGAATTTCCAATGATTTTTGCTCCACTCGTTGCTGAATTATTTGCCCCTATAGCTATAGATGGAAAGTTTGCATTGTTGGCAGTAGCGGTATTATTTCTTCCTATCGCAACATTGGAAGATACAGCATTGGTTGTATTATTTGACCCCCAGGAAAAAGCTGCATAAGCACCTGTTGCATCATTAGAATTCCCACCTTGCAGGGTTCCGTTAACATCCAATATTGCTTTTACATTCTTCTGAGTAGCCAGAACAAGGCTCTGACCGTCAGTGGTTCCCAAATAATTTCCTTTGGTAATATCTGTTCCCAGTGTAGATGCGGTAGCAGTAGTTCCTGTATTTCCTATGGTATTCCAGTTTGTACTTAAACCATTCCATTTGGTTCCGTCAAAAAGTAATATCCCGGAGATAATACATCTACAGTCTGTCCCGAAGGTGCTGCTTCAGCTGCAGTAACAAATACCAATGCCCCTGTCTGGGCAGACGTATAATTTTTTGTTTTAAGCTGAGCTCCTGTAAGCCTTGGAGCAATGATACCGTCTAACTTAGTTGCCGTTTCCGGCGTTCCTGTCACATCCAGGGTGGCCTGAGGTGATCCTGTATTAATCCCAACCTGTGCTAATGTTGGTAAACTTGCAGATAAAAGTGCAAGAATGAATAATTTGTTTTTCATTTCTAATGATATGTTTTTTTGTGTGTTTTAATAGTAGACAGTCCTCTGGTGATTTCATTTAAATAATAAATGGAATGACAAATGGTTTCGCTAAAAGAACTGTTAAGTTTAGGAAATACTGTTTGAGTATAAAAAGGTTATATAAGTTTATCTGGAATTTTAATAATAAATTTAAAACCGTCAACCAACTTACAAGAATTAATGTAGAATTTCTTGATTTTTTCGAATTTGGTCAATATGTGTTTATTGTATATCGCATGTAATGAATACCATTCATATGTGACGGTCAACAACTCAATATCATTCAGAAAAGAAGGAGAAAAATCTTTACTGTTTACAATAAAAGGGAACTTATAATTGAAAATACGATCAACACATCCTTGAGTATATTGATTATCCTTCTCGTTATCCAAAACGTTGGCCATATTTATCGTACTCATTGATGGATGTATAGAAACACCGGCAAGCTGTAATTGCAGATGATTATTTACATCTGTGTATTGCAGAAGGTCTGCTTTATCTGTGACTACAGATATAAATTTAGTGTTTAGTTTTCCTATAGCCGTCAACAGCAATATCAATGCAAATTTATGACCATAGGAAAGAAAGTAATTTCTATCCAATTCTGTTGTGTTTTTTTCAATACAAATATAATAATTTTTTAATCAAAACAATATTTTATTAAAAAAATCACTTAAACACAAGCAATAACAGTAATAAATCAATAAACTATATTAATAATTAACAAATATACAATAATAAAACTATATCATAATTTTTAGTGTAATAATATTTAAATACACTTATATTTAAATTGTTGTAATTATAAAGGAGTATAGCCAAAAAAAGCCCGGGCATTTGCCCGGGCTTCTATATTTATAATAAAACTGAAATTATTTCAATTCTACTTCAGCACCAGCTTCTTCTAATTGCTTCTTAAGAGCTTCAGCTTCGTCTTTAGAAACACCTTGCTTAATTGCAGCAGGAGCTCCGTCTACGATATCTTTAGCTTCTTTAAGACCAGCACCAGTTAAATCTTTTACTAATTTAACGATAGCTAATTTAGAAGCACCTGCAGACTTAAGAATTACGTCGAATTCAGTCTTTTCTTCAGCAGCATCACCTGCACCACCTGCAGCAACAACTACAGCAGCAGCAGCTGGCTCAATTCCGTACTCATCCTTAAGGATAGCAGCTAATTCGTTTACGTCTTTTACAGTTAGGTTTACTAGCGTTTCAGCTAAATTTTTTAAATCTGACATTGTTGTAATGTTTTTGTTGATTATTTATTTAATTTTTTGAGTGTAATTATTCAGCACTTGTTTCTTCAGTGCTATCTGCAGCAGCTTCAGGAGCTTCAGCAGCAGGAGTTTCTTCTACCGCAGGAGCAGCTTCTTCAGCTTTAGCTTCTACAGTTTCAGGTTTGTTTTGAAGAGCAGAAACAACTCTCTGGATTGGAGACTGAAGTAATCCGATGATTTCACCGATCATTTCTTCTCTAGACTTGATGTTAGCCAACATGTCTAGGTTGTTGTCACCAACATAGAAAGTTTCTTGAACAAAAGCAGACTTTAAAGCTGGCTTCTCTTCTTTCTTTCTGAATCCTTGGATAAGTTTCGCAGGAGCGTTAGCTGTTTCAGCAATCATTAATGCTGAGTTTCCTTTGAAAGATGGGAACATTTCAGAATAATCTACTCCTTCAATCTGCTCCATTGCTTTTTGTAAAAGTGTATTTTTTACAACTTTTACTTTAATGTTTTGTTTGAAAGCCTGTCTTCTGAAATCTGAAGATTTACCAGCGTTCAAACCTTCTAGATCTGCTACGTATACTACTTTTGCATCCTGAAGCAAATCTTTGATCTCTTGTATCGCTACAACTTTTTGGTCTTTTGTCATTGTCTTAGGATTAAATATTAGTTAACAGATTTAGTATCAATTGCAATACCCGGGCTCATTGTAGAAGACAAATAGATAGACTTCACATAAGTTCCTTTAGCAGCAGTTGGTTTCATTTTGATCAATGTCTGGATTAATTCCTGAGCATTTTCTTTGATCTTAGCAGCATCGAAAGATACTTTACCAATACCAGCATGGATGATACCATACTTGTCTACTTTGAAATCAATTTTACCTGCTTTTACTTCAGTTACTGCTTTACCAATTTCCATTGTTACAGTTCCTGATTTAGGGTTAGGCATTAAACCTCTTGGACCTAATACTCTACCTAATGGACCTAATTTACCCATAACAGCTGGCATCGTAACGATTACGTCAACGTCTGTCCAACCATCTTTAATTTTTTGTAAATATTCGTCAAGACCTACATAGTCAGCACCAGCAGCTTTAGCTTCTGCTTCTTTATCTGGAGTTACAAGAGCTAATACTTTAACATCTTTACCAGTACCGTGAGGAAGAGATACAACACCTCTTACCATTTGGTTTGCTTTTCTTGGGTCTACACCTAATCTTACAGCGATATCTACAGAAGCATCAAACTTTGCAGTGTTCACTTCTTTTACAAGAGCTGAACCTTCTTCAAGGTTATAGATTCTTCCTTTTTCTACTTTGCTTAAAGCTTCCTTTTGCTTTTTAGTCAATTTTGCCATTTCTAATAGTTTTAAGCGTTAAAAGTTGGTTTAGTTCCTGTTACTCTTAATCCCATAGATCTAGCAGTACCTGCAACCATAGAAACTGCAGAATCCATTGTAAAGCAGTTAAGGTCACTCATTTTGTCCTCAGCGATTTTTTTCACTTGATCCCAAGATACAGAACCTACTTTGTTTCTGTTTGGTTCACCGGAACCTCCTTTGATCTTAGCCGCATCCATTAACTGGATTGCTGCAGGTGGAGTTTTAATAACGAATTCAAAAGATTTGTCTTCGTATACTGTAATTACTACAGGTAAAACTTGCCCTGGCTTATCTTGGGTTCTTCCGTTAAATTGCTTACAAAACTCCATGATGTTCACACCTGCAGAACCTAATGCCGGACCTACTGGTGGAGAAGGGTTAGCTGCGCCACCTTTCACCTGAAGCTTTACCATTTTAAAGACTTTCTTAGCCATTGTTTGTTTTTTAAATTTGAATAATTAATGAGTTTGGAAGCATTTATTATTCAGCAGGTTATCGCACTCACCTATGATAAGCCTACTTTTGGACTGCAAAAGTATAAAATATTTTTGAAACTACAAACGGATATTACTGATTTTTAAAAAGTTTTAAAAAAATAATTGAGATCCTGAACTTTAAATATTCCTGTACTTCTGTTTTAAAACGGTTTCATTTGTATAGAAATTAGCAAGATTATAACTGACCTTTTAATTTGATTTATGATTCTCAATCTTATTCTAAAATATTACCTAATTCTTTATCCGAAACACTTTTTCTGGATATAAAGCTCCGCCTTCACCCAGTCTTTAAACTTCAACACATCGACTGTATGGGTATACTTCTGATATTCTTTCCCGTTCTGCCCAAAGCAAAACACAAAAACATCTATCTATGCCAGGTAATTCGTCAAAATAAAAAAAAAGATCATTTATTGAAAAATGACCTTTTATATTCTTAAATATTCTATCTGTTTTTAAACCCTGAAGGTTTAGTAAGTGTTTGTGCAGAACCGTCCGTTCCACCCAGATTAGCATTTACATCGCTAAAATTCTGTTTTGTAATGAGCCTTTTATAAGCCATCAGATAAAATTCTACTGTAAAATTATTATAGGTTCTTGTAGGATTAGCTGATGTAAAAGCAATCAGTCTGCTATTATTGGTGAACGCTGCTTTAAGATGCCAGGTTCCATTACTTTTGAATGCAACCACATCCGGAGAACCCTGGCGGTTATCATTGATTCCGTTATCTCCAAAATCCAAAGCCACACTTGTACTTCCATCATTAAGCTTGAATGCATAATTATGAACTACAAGAAGGAAATTATTGGCATCAATCTTAGTATCATAATCTGTAATTCCTGCCCCTGACACTCCTGTTAAAGTAAGCTTAAGGTAATTAAACAATCCACTGCTTTCCAATGCTGGATTATACAGCTGAAGTGAATTCTGTGAAGTGGCAAGAAAGCTTCCCCTGTCATGGTAGGTTCCCCGGGGTTCCTAAGATACAAAGCATCGGTACGGGTATCTCCGTTTACATCTAATGTCTCTGTGGGATTGGTTGTCTTTATTCCCACTCTACCGGTCTGAGCATTAAAAAAATTCCCAGACACATAATTATGATAACATAAATTTTTCTTTCCATAAGTGTTGTTTTTATTGAAGTCCAAGCGGGGTATTTGTTGAAACTCCTCTATAACCCGCTGCAGCAGATACAGAACCATTAAACGTTCCCCAATCCTTTACCAGAGATCTTTCAAATACATTCAGAGTAAGCGTCCAGGTACCATTAGCAGAAGATACAGTACCGGCACCTTTAAAACTCAGATTAATGGTATGATAAGTCTTTCCTCCACTTGTAACCGGAGTTACTTCTGTAGAATAAGCTCCAAAAGATTTCGGATTTGTACTGGTATTGGCTCCAGAAATAGCCGCTGAGAAAGTGGCTCCGGTAATTGCAATAACATATTTATTGGTTTCCAGGCCTGTGTTAAGGTTCACTACTTCATCCTGGCTTACGTTTGTTAAAACAACTTTATAGGCATTTACAGGTGCTACATTTCTGAGAGCGATATCCATCATTTTCACTTTTCCTACCGGAGTGGTATCTTTAGAACGTGTCAAAAGAAAATAATTTCCTCCTGCCGGCGAATTTACCGTGTCCACAAGATAAGATTCCACTAAAGTTTCTCCCGCAACATCCAAAGTTGACTGCGGATTATTTGTATTTATTCCTACTTGAGCGTTTGCGGTAAAAAAAGTGCCACCGGCAAAGAGTAAGGTGATAATTTTTTTCATTATGTTATGTTTTTATTTTTATTGAATTAAAGGTGCAGCTGCCACTCCTGTGGTTGAAGTCCCCATAGCCTGTGTGGGATTAAACTCTTTTGCATAGGCACGGTCAAAAACCATTAGATTAAGCGTCCATACCCCTGTTGGTAAAGAGGCATCCGGAGCAAACCCCTGATAATCAGCTTTAAGCTTCCATGTTGTACCTGTAGAATAGGCAAAAATCTGAGGAACCGGTGTTAACCAATCTGCAGAACCGGTTTTTACTGGCTGGGTAAACCCGAATGAAGAAATTACAACTAAAAATTTGCTGGAATTAATTTTAGTGTCAAATTCATTCACCCAATCCTTATCTGTAGGATCACAGGTAATTTTATACTGGATCAGATTGATAGGTGCCGGTGAGTTAGGTACGAAAGCATCATTATAAGCTGTAATTTTATTTTCCGGAGCCGGAGACTTAATAATAAAAGTATAATTTTCATTAGCTCCCAGCTTTTCTATAGGTTTTTTGAAAACCATACCGGATGTTTTCATCGTACCGTTAACAGTGAGATCTTTTTCAGGTGTTTTGGTGTTGATACCAACCTGAGCATTGGTCATAGAGAACAAACCCAACAAAAGGATTGTCGAAATAATTTTTGTCATTGGATATGTGTTTATTTTTATTATTTCACTTTTTCATGTTTCAGTATTTATTGTAATACAAAACAAGAAATCCTTTACACATAATAAACTGTGTATTGAGTAAGCAAAATAAATTTTTATGGATTAACTGAACAACAAGTTACAAGAAGCATGCCATCCATAGGAAATTATAAAGGTAAAACCCTCATCAGTAGAGCCTAAACCGGCGTTTATCCCCTACAAGAGATAAATAAATTACAGTTAACTCCCATACAGAAGGAACCGACAATCATTCGGAATTTAAATTTTTAATAAAAATAATGATGAAAAATTATGAAAACTCTAACACCTGAGAATAAAATTACAAATCAGGTTTAGTATATTATTATATTTTCTAATTCAAACACAGATAAATTAAAATTTTAGGGATGGTTAAGAGATATACTGGCCTTTCAATAACTCTGCGGATTCGATATTAAGCTATAAGGATAAAAGAACAACTTAGAAAAGGACTGAAATCAACCACGAACCTATCAGCAGGAAGGTTTATAAGGCACTATCAACTTAATATCAAACGAATGTAAAAAACAAAAAGACCGCTGAAACAGCAGTCTTTTAAATTTTATATAAGTAATTGTTATACTTTTTCTACTTGCATGTAGCTTAGCTCCATTGGAGTTTTTCTACCGAAGATCAATACAGAAACTTCAATTTTCTTTTTGTCTTCTAGAATCTTCTCAACTGTACCATTGAATCCGTTGAAAGGACCATCGATCACTTTTACGTTTTCACCTACTACATATGGAATTTCTACATCGCTTGCAAATTCTGAAAGTTCATCCATTCTTCCAAGCATTCTGTTCACTTCTGATTTTCTCATCGGAACAGGATCCCCTCCTTTTGTTAAACTTAAGAAAGAAATAACACCAGGAATGTTTTTGATAACGTGAGGAATTTCTCCCATCAGATCAGCTTCGATCATTAAGTATCCAGGATAGTAAGGTCTCTCTTTAGGAACTTTTTTACCGTTTCTAATTTGGATTACCTTTTCCATAGGAATAACCACTTGAGTAACGTACTGCTCAAACCCTAGACGTTTGATTTCTGTCTCAATATAGTTTTTCACTTTATTTTCCTGTCCGCTGATAGCTTTCAGCACATACCATTTCAATTCGCTCATTATGGGAAAATACTTTTAATTAATTGAACAAGTTGATTAGCATTCCGATGATGTTGCTGATTGCTTTTGAAAACAATTCATCAACTCCAAAGGTAAATAATGCCAGAATCACTGTCGCAATAGTCACTACAATTGTAGAAGACTGAAGGTCAGCCCACTTTGGCCATTCAACTTTATGTCTGAATTCGTTATAAGAACCTTTTAAAAAATCGACAAATGAACTCATAATTTATATTTGCACGGGCACAAGGATTCGAACCCTGATCAACGGTTTTGGAGACCGGTATCCTACCATTGGACGATGCCCGTAGTTTAAAAAAGCTCCGTAAAGAGATTCCTTACGGAAGCTTTTTATATTTTTAAGAGAATAATTACTCGATGATTTCAGTAACCTGACCTGCACCAACTGTTCTACCTCCTTCTCTGATCGCGAATCTAAGACCCTCGTTAAGAGCGATTGGTTGTAACAATTCTACAGTAATAGTTAAGTTATCACCAGGCATTACCATTTCTACACCTTCTGGTAAGAAGATCTCACCTGTAACGTCAGTAGTTCTTACGTAGAACTGAGGACGGTACTTGTTGTGGAATGGAGTGTGACGTCCACCTTCTTCTTTAGAAAGGATATAAACCTCAGCTTTGAATTTTTTGTGTGGCTTAACTGAATCTTTCTTAGCGATAACCATACCTCTCTTGATGTCAGTTTTTTCAATACCTCTCAACAATAGACCTACGTTGTCACCAGCTTCACCTCTGTCTAGGATTTTTCTGAACATCTCAACCCCTGTAATAGTAGAAGTTAATTTCTCATCACCCATACCTACGATATCAACAGGATCACCTGTGTTGATAACACCAGCCTCGATTCTACCAGTTGCTACAGTACCTCTACCTGTAATAGAGAATACGTCTTCGATTGGCATCAAGAATGGCTTATCCTGATCTCTAACAGGCTGCTCGATCCAAGTATCAACTGCATCCATCAATTCTTCAACAGTCTTAACCCACTTCTCGTCTCCGTTAAGAGCACCAAGAGCAGATCCTTGGATTACTGGAGAGTTATCTCCGTCATATTCGTAAGTAGATAATAAATCTCTAAGTTCAAGTTCAACAAGCTCTAAAAGCTCAGCATCATCCACCATATCAACTTTGTTCATGAAAACAACGATTCTTGGTACGTTTACCTGACGGCAAAGTAGGATGTGCTCTCTAGTTTGAGGCATTGGTCCATCAGTTGCAGCACATACTAAGATCGCTCCATCCATCTGAGCAGCACCAGTTACCATGTTCTTAACATAGTCGGCGTGACCTGGACAGTCAACGTGTGCATAGTGTCTGTTTTCAGTTTCGTACTCGATGTGAGCTGTATTAATAGTGATACCTCTTTCTTTTTCTTCTGGAGCAGAGTCAATAGAAGAGAAATCTTTTTCTCAGCAAGACCCTTGTTCGCTAATACACTACTGATAGCTGCAGTAAGTGTAGTTTTACCATGGTCAACGTGACCAATAGTACCAATGTTCAAGTGTGGTTTGTTACGATTAAACGTTTCCTTTGCCATGATTTAAAATTATTTATTTATTGTTTTTCAAATTTTCGGTGTGCAAATATAATGAATTTTTAAATACCAAAAACTTTTTATTAAAAAAACTTTCAATATTATCTTCCAATGAAGGACAAACCTTATATTTCAACGTATTGAGACTGCAAATTTACACATTTTTCCGAATAGAAAAAATCTTTGTAAAACCTTTTATCGCTCCTTTTATGAAAAAGCCTGAAATACAGAATATTCCAGGCTCAATTAATATATAAAATAAAAGAATAATCAGGCATGAACAAGCTTTTTAGACCTGTTGAAGATCCAGAAAATGATTGGAAAAATAAGCAATGTAAGCACCGTAGCCGTAATCAGTCCTCCAATGATGACAATGGCCAGTGGTTTTTGGGATTCCGAACCGATCCCTGTAGATAATGCAGCTGGCATTAGTCCGATAGAGGCCATCAGTGCTGTCATAATCACAGGTCTGGTCCTGGATTTCACTCCGTTTAAGATCGCAGCATCTAAATCCATCCCGTTTTTAACGTTCTGGTGGAATTCTGTAATAAGAATCACTCCATTCTGAATACAGATTCCCAAAAGAGCAATCATCCCTACCCCGGCAGAGATCCCGAAATTCATTCCGGTAACGTGCAGGGCAATGATTCCGCCGATCAGTGCAAAAGGTACATTGGCCAATACGAGAAGAGAATCCTTCATATTTCCGAACAGGATAAACAAAAGGAAGAAAATCATCAGGATACTTACCGGCACTACCTGCGCCAGCCTGTGTGAAGCACGCTGCTGGTTTTCAAACTGGCCGGTCCATCCTACAGAATATCCGTCCGGAAGTTCAACGGTAGCCACTTTTTCTGTGCATCTGCGATAGTACTCCCCAAATCCCTGTCACGGATTGAAAATTTCACGCCGATGTATCTTTTGATATTATCCCTGTAAATAAATGCTGCACCGTTGTCTTTTACAATAGTACTGATTTCTTTCAAAGGGATCTTCGCCCCGTCCTGCGTAGGAACCATAAGGGAAGCAATATCATTTTCATTGTTCCTGTATTCCTGGGAATAACGGAGACGGATCGGGAATTTTCTTTCGCCGTCAAACATTTCAGAAGCCGTCTTTCCGCCAAACGCCATTTCCAGTACCGCCTGAGCATCTGCCGGCATCACTCCGTAAGCAGCCATTTTATCCCTATCCAATACCACACTCACTTCCGGCTGACCAATATTTTTAATGATCCCGGGATCTTTTACCCCGTCTACATCTTTAATTTTTGTCAGAATCTCATGGGCAAGCTTATCAAGGGTTTCCAGATTATCCCCATAGATCTTGATTCCGTTTTCTGCCTTAAAGCCGGCTACCGCTTCCGCCACATTATCGGAGATCGGCTGGGAATAGTTGAAGGTAATCCCCTGATAGCTCCGTAATTTCTGATCAATCTCATTAATCAGTTCATCATAGGTGATCTTACGTTTCCATTCTTCCCTGGGCTTAAGGTTCACGGCAAACTGTACAAATCCGAAACCGTTCGGGTCTGTTCCGTCATTACTTCTCCCCGTCTGGGCCAGAACATCGGTCACCTCAGAGAAGCTCATAATATCTTTCTTTAAAAGATTGGCTGTTTTCAATGATTCTTTTAGTGAAGAACTCATTGGCATTTCTGCAGTGATCCAAAGAGACCCTTCATTCAGTTGCGGGAGGAATTCAGTTCCCAGAAATTTGCCGGAGAATAAAGTGACTGCCAAAAATGAAATGGCCACGATCATACTCATTTTTTTATTTCTGAATGTTACATTGAAACCTTTCAGAACAATTCTATCCCAAAAGTTAACAAACGGATTGTTTTTTTCCTCACATTTTTATTTAAAAGAATATGGGAAAGAACAGGAACCAGGGTCAATGTAAAGATCAAAGCTCCCATTAATGCAAATCCTAATGTAAAGGCCAGCGGTGAAAACATTTTCCCCTCCACTTTCTGGAACGAGAAAATCGGGATCAAGGAAGTAATGATGATGAGCTTCGAAAAGAAAATTGCTTTTCCGAGACCCGTTCCGGTCTGTTTGATCCAGCCACCTTTTGCCAGTTTATTGAATTTTTCCGTTCCATATTTATGGGCTTTGTGATCGAGCATTACGAAGAGACCCTCCACCATGACGACGGCTCCGTCAATAATGATTCCGAAGTCTACTGCTCCTAACGAAAGCAGGTTGGCACTCATCCCTGCCAGCTTTAAACATAAAAATGCGAATAATAATGATAGTGGAATGATGATAGAAACAATTAAGGTTGTTCTCCAGTCCGCCATAAAAATCAAAACAATCACGGTTACCAGTACAATCCCTTCAATAAGGTTATGCATTACGGTGTGTGTGGTAAAGTCCATCAGGTTATCCCGATCATAGAAAGTGACCATTTTAACGTCTTTTGGAAGAACTTTTTCGTTTAATTCTTTGATTTTAGCTTTTACACCTACAAGAACTTCTCTTGGGTTCTCTCCTTTTCGCATTACAACAATTCCTTCTACAGTATCATCATGATTGTTCAGCGCTGCCTGCCCTACTCTTGGCATGGAGCTTTCATGCACTTCTGCTACATTTTTTACCAGAACAGGGTTTCCACTGTCATTCTGAATGGTGATATTTCCGATATCCGCCACGGATTTCACCAATCCAATACCTCTTACCACATAAGCCTGGCCGTTTTTTTCGATCACATCGCCACCTACATTCAGGTTGCTTTTCGTAACGGCATCGTATACCTGAAGCGGAGTCAGATTATATTTATCCAAAGCTCTCGGATCAATACTCAGCTCGAAAACTTTATCCTGGCCGCCGAAAACATTGATATCTGCAACTCCGGGAACACCTCTTAAAGCACGGTCAATCACCCAGTTTTGCAGGGTAAGCAACTTGCGGGAATCTTTTGTCTTGCTTTCCAGCGTATATCTGAAAATCTCGCCGGTTGGCCCGTAGGGTGGCTGTACTTCAGGGTCTACCTCATCAGGAAGGCTAATGGTTCTTAATTGGTTATTGACCTGATTTCTGGCAAAAGTATCATCCACCCCGTCGTCAAACAGAATTTTAACAATGGAAAGGCCAAACATGGTTGTACTTCTCACACTGGTTTTCTTCTGAACCGGGCTCATGGCCAATTCGATGGGGGTTGTCACAAAGCGTTCTACTTCTTCTGCACTCCGCCCATTCCATTGGGTAATAATTACAATTTGAGTATTGGTAACATCCGGGAAAGCTTCAATCGGCATATTTTTGAAGCTTATGAAGCCGGCAACGCTAAAATAGCCACCCATATAAAGGTAAAGGCTTTATTTTTTAATGAAAAAGCGATTATATTTTTTATAAATTTATTCATGATGATAGATTGATGACCTAAAAAAGCCGTTGAAAGATTTTTTATAAATAGCTGAACAGATTAACTATTCAGTGAACGATAAATCAATAGCTGATTGTTGGTAATCACTTCTTCTCCTTCTTTTAGGCCATCTGCGATATAAGTAATGTCACCTACCTGCTTCAAAACCTTAATCTCTTTAACCTTCACATCTGTTCTGGATTTAAAGACCACCACAAAACTTTTATTGTCATCAAAGATTACGGCTTTGGACGGGATGGTCAGCATCGTTTTATTTTCCAGACTGGAAACTTTGATGGTTGCTTTGCTTTCCGGGATCAGAAGACCGTTGGCATTATCCAGAACAACTCTCGCCTGCATGGCATTAGTCTGCGGATCGATGATTTTAAATATTTTATCAATTTTCCCATCAAAAACTTTATCAGGATAGGAAAGTGTTGAAACCTGGGCTTTCATTCCAAGGCTGATCTTGTCAATATCAGACTCGTTCACGTTCATAATCGCCCATACATTGGTTGTATTGGCTACATCAAAAATATTATCACTTCTATCACTTCTCAGCTGCATATCTTTATTGATGCTCTTCTGAACAATATATCCGTCAATCGGGGCTAGTACATTGTAGATATTTCCTGACTTTACGTTATACACTGTGCTTACAGCTGTAGCCCGCTGTAGCTGATCTTCCGCTTTCTGCAGCTGGCTTTTGGCTTCCAGAACATCTCTTTCGGTATTAAGCTTTCCTTCATATAATTCTTTGGCAACTCTAAGGTTATTTTTGGCAACCACAAGATCTGTCTTTGCATCACTCACATCTTTCTGAATTTCCGCAAGCTCTGTACTTCTGATCGTGGCAAGAACCTTCCCCTTTTTTACATAGTCTCCCAACTCTACATTTACACTCAATACATTTCCTCCTACGAGCGGGTAAACATCTATATAACTGTTTTTATCAGCAGAAATTTTTCCGTAAAAGCTGTATTCATCTTCTATATTCCTTTGTTCAGCTTTTGCTAATGAAATTGAACTGAGCATCGTATTGCTGAGTTCAAAGCCTTTTTAGCCTGATTGTTTTTTTCTTCTTCTTTTTTTTGAACAGGCCAATAATGATAAGACCATCAATACGGGGATAATATAAGTTTTCATTGTTTTAATAGAAGATTTTCGTTTGTACTAGTTGATTAAGCTGTTCTGCAGACTGCATGATCTCATTCTTCATATCATAGATCAGCAGTGCGGTTTCCCGGTAGCTGTCCATAAAGTCTGTAAATTCAATAAGGTTGACATTCCCTTTTCTGAAATTGGTCAGCATTCCATTATATACCAATTCCATATTCTGCAAATCTGTAGTTTTAATATCCAGCAGCTGGTCATACTGGGCTTTCCAGGTTTTGTAGGCAGACTGCACTTTTTTCAAAGGGTTAGTTTCTGAAAGTCTGCATTTTTTTGATTTTGCTGAATGGCATAGTTGGCTTTTTCCACATTTCCCTGATTTACCCTCCATAAAGGCAAAGGAATTCCCAGGGTAAGATTGGCTTCATTATTAAAAGTACCTCCAGCCTGATCCCACCCTGCCCCTACATTCAGATCCGGGACATTCAGTGATTTCTGCCATTGGGCATATAACTTACTATTATCTATCAGCTTTAAATTGTACCGGTAATCTGCGTTATTTTCCAGAGCTTTGCTTTTCAGCTCTTCTTCGTCTCCGAAAGGCTGTGCTGCGAGTGCTTCTTTGGCTTCCGATTCGGTTATCTGAGGATCTATATCTTCAGAAATACCAGTCAAAATTTTTAAATTCTGCTCAAATTCAAGAATGTTTTTATTGATTTCAAGCTTATCATGGTTCAGCTGGATCACAAGGCTCTGAAGTCTTACGGCATCTTTAAGAGAAACATTTCCCTTTGCCGACTGTATCCTGTAGGCGCTCAAAAGCTCATTCATATACCCCAGCTGCTTATTGGTGTTTTCCAATTTGAGTTTTTCGTAATAAAGATTGTAATAAGCAGTGCGAAGCTGGGCTCTGAGATCAACCAGTAACTGAGAAAACTGAAGCTGTGCGAGTTCTTTATTCGATTTGGCAAAGGCAATTTCATTTTTCTTTTTGCCTCCCATATAAATCAGCTGGGTAATTCCCGCTCCTTTTGAGTGTCCTACATCAAAAAACTTTTTGCCCTGAGGGTTGTAAGCATTGAATTGACCGCTCAGCTGTGGCAATTCCCAGATTTTAGCCTGCAGGATATCTGCATCAGCCATATTGATGTTGTATTGTTCGGCGAGCAGCTGGAGGTTGTTCTTCTGAAATGCTTCTTCACATTCCACAAGAGACATTTGCTGTTGTGCTGCCACGAATGAGGAAACGGCAAGACACAGCACTGCAATTCTGTTCATTATTTTGATTTTAGATTACAAAATTGCTCTGATGCGATTAAAAGAAACTTAAATGGGCCTTAAAATAATATTAAAAATATCCTTAAACAGAGCGTTCAGGATGATATAACAGAAAATTAAATTTTTCTCTGCCTTTTGAATCTCAGTCTAAAATTTAATCACAGGTTTAACAAAAAAGGAGTCTGCTTTTAGAAATGGATCAAGACAGAAATTTATTTTTTAAAAAAGAGTGTAAATGTATTCATAAACTCAGAGGGAGAAGAATAGATGATCTGAGCGTCATGATATTCAAGAATTCTTTTCACAATTCTCAGCCCTAGTCCCGAACCTGCTATATTCTGGGCATTATTTCCTCTGGTAAAGGCTTCAAAAAGCTTGCTCTGTTCTTCTTCAGAAATGGTATTTCCATGTGAGATGACTTCCACACTCAGGCTATCATTCGTTTCTGTAATTAATACCTTTACTTCAGCGGTATCAGAGTATACTGCAGCATTTTTAAAAAGATTAATGAAAACTATGACTAACAATGATTGAATACCTTTTATCGTTAAAAAGGCATTTTCAGAGGTATCTTCAGTAATCAGGAAATCAAGTTTAAGCTCCGGATAACTTTTTCCACTCCTTCAAAAGCTTCAAAGATAACCTCGTCTATCCTTACTTCTTCATAAATACTCTGAATATTTTCTTTATCAAATTTGGTAAGCAGCAGCAATGAGTGGGTAAGGTCAGACAATTGATATACATCCCGCTGAATCTGTTGCAGGGAAGACAATGTTTCCGGAGAATGTTTTTCAAATTTAATCAGATTTTCCAGCTGAAAAGCCATTCTTGTAATAGGTGTTCTGATCTCATGGGAAGCACTTGCGGTAAAATCTTTCTGTGACTGAAATACATCATCCAGCCTTGCAATCATTGTATTAAAAGACCGGGCAAGAACATTAATCTCGTCATTAGACTGCTGAACCGGAATCTGTGTAGTCAGTTTATGGGCGGTAACTTCAGAAATTTCTTTATTCAGATCTTCCAGAGGGCGAAGAATTTTTCTACAAAATAATAGCTGAAAAAACCTATCAGCAGTGTACTCATTGCATAGGCCGTGATCAGAAGGTATTTAAGGTACCCCAATTTTGATTTCCCGTTGGTATCGAAAGCACTGGTGAGAATATAGTAATTTTCTCCTTTGATGTTTCTGAGCGCTGCATAAATTTCCGGAACCGTTTTCTCTGTATAAATAATTTTCTTTTTATCCAGTTCTTTTAGCATGGCATTATCCCAAGTTACATTTCTATCCTTAATTGTACTGTAGATAAGCTCTTTCTGCTCATTAAAAATCAAAATTTTCTCATTCAGTAAGATATTATCCGAGTTTTCATTGAAAAAACCGGAGCTTCTTCTTCAAAATCTTTGGACTTGGATATAAAATGGGAGGTAAATTCAAGTCTCTGTCTGAATCTCTCTTTGAATTCGTCTCTTCTAAAATCATTAAAAGATAAATAAATGACAGCCATCACCATTCCAAAAAGCAATGAAAAGGCGATACTGATCGTTAAAGCTATCTTTCTTTTTAAAGACATTTATAATGGACTTAGGTAATATCCGAAACCGGAACGGGTATGAATGAGTTTAATTTTAAAATCTTTATCAATCTTTTTTCTTAAAAATTGATATAAACTTCTACGGTATTGGTATTGGTATTAAAGTTATGTTCCCATACATGTTCTGTAATCTGCTGTTTGGAAACCGTCCTTCCCTGCGCTTCTGCAAGATATACCAACAATTGAAATTCTTTTAAAGTAAGAGTTATTTCATTACCGCTGCGATATACTTTTTGTTCTGTCTTGTTAATGATAAGGTCATCAATCCTGAGAATATCCTGATCGGAAGTTTCCGAAGGAGCCTTACGTCTCAGCAGGGAGTTGATCCTTAAAAGCAGTTCCTCAAACTGAAAAGGCTTTACAAGATAATCATCGGCAAGTCTTGTAAAAGCATCCTTTTTATCTGAGATATCGCCATAAGCGGAAATAATGATGATTGGGGTATTTTTATCAAAAGAACGAATTGTCTGGCAAACATCCAGTCCGTTGATCTTAGGAACATTGATGTCCAGCAGATACAGCTCGTAGGTATTATTTTTAATCTGACGCAGAAAAGTTTCCCCGTCATATATTTTATCACAGGTAAAATTGTTGGATTCTAAAAACCGGCAAAGCTCTGCAGAAAGAATGAGATCGTCTTCTAATAAAAGAATATTCATCAAAAATTATTTTACACGAATTTAAAGAAAATTTTTAGGATTGTGATTCTAAAGATGAAGTAAATAGAATATGAATAAAAACCAGATGATATCGGATCAAGCGCAAAAGTTGTGGACTAAGCAAAAAGTTTGGTTAGTCTAAAGAGGAAAAATGTTCTGTCTTTCACTCCTCTGAGCTGCATTCTGAAGTTTTTAATTTTAGCATTGAAAGATTCTGCGGAAGCATTAGTACTTCTTTTATCAAAAAAGCTAAGATCTCCTTGTAATGATTCATTATTGTTTTTCTTAGGATAGAAAATGATTTAAAATCAGCTTCCTCCACCTTTCTGAACCAATGAGCCAGCTTAGTCATCGCTACAGACTTTTGAATATTCTGATTATATATTTTTCTAAGGTCATCCGTTAACTGATAAGCCTCTTTCAAATCAGGATATTCTGTAAAAAGAATATGAGCTCTATGTTTTTGAGAGATCGTCCATTTTTCACGACTTTTATAAAGTAAATATCTACTTCTTGCTAAAAGTTGTTTCCGGCTGTCTCCGTTCTCAAAACTCTGTATATCCTGGTTTCCTTCTGAAGGAGCTCCAATAGCATTATTTTCCCTGTCAATAGCTTCCCAACGGTGTTTGATCCTAAGTTCCTGAAGGGCTTCTATAGCTAATTTCTGAACATGAAAACGATCTATTACCTGCAAAGCATCAGGAAAGCACCGTTTGGCAATAAGCTTCATTGAACCTGCCATATCAAGAGTAATTTCTTTTACCTTCAGACGAAGCCTTCTATTTATTTTTAAAAGATGCTCTACAACCCTATCACTCCTGGTACCTTTAACAATGGCTACAATACTACCTTTTCTGCCTTTTGCTATTTTCGAAGTAAGAACAGTGTAAAGCTCACCATCTGATAAGGAAACTTCATCAATTGATAGTTGCTCTGAGATATTTTCAGGAAAAATAAGCCAATATTCAGCATGGGTTTTTTGTTGCCAGGATTCAAACCGGCTAAGACTGTTTTTGTATTGTCTCTGAAACTTTTTCCCGTTAAGTCCATAAAGCTCTGCAATAGCTTTGCAGGAGAATGCTTTAGTATCGACTAATTTTTTTAAGAACATCGCAAAATCCTCAGTCATACGAGTTCCTTTTGCGATCAGACTCCAGTTTCTTTGAAGTACTTCTCCTGTGGTTTTATCAAGCCATCTTCTCCTTTTTATATGGAGTAAAACCTGCTTTCCTCTTAAGGGAAAATCTTCAACCAGAATCGAAGAATGAAAACCATTAGACAAATAGGGGCGATGAGAAAATTCTTGGGGATAATATTTTTCTCCTCAAATTCGATATGAAGGACTCCCTTAATATCTTCTGCTTTTAGGATATCAAAATGCTCTACTAAAAAATCAGGAAGTAACAGCTTTACTAATTCATCAGGAATATACATCCTCCAAATTTAGAAACTTAACACTACATCCACAACTTTTGGGACTGATCCATGATATCCCCGCTCTTCTGAATTATTTATTATAAAGTTTAGAGCAAAAAAATCCCGGAATCAATCCGGGAAAATCGAGAGCCAACTACGGGACTTGAACCCGTGACCTCTTCCTTACCAAGGAAGCACTCTACCGCTGAGCTAAGTCGGCATCAACTAAAAAAATCACACTAACGAGCGTGATTTTTATTGAGCGGAAGACGGGGTCGAACCCGCGACATTCAGCTTGGAAGGCTGACGCTCTACCAACTGAGCTACTTCCGCAATTTTGTTTCCAAAACTATTGGTAAACGCTGTGCAAAACTAAGAAATCTTATTTAATCCTGCAAGTTTTTTTTCTAAAAATATAAAGTGGGGAGAGCAGGATTCGAACCTACGAAGCCGAAGCAACTGAGTTACAGTCAGTCCCATTTAGCCACTCTGGAATCTCCCAATATTTTATATTTTATGAGCCTCCAGAGGGATTCGAACCCACGACCCCGAGATTACAAATCACGTGCTCTGGCCAACTGAGCTATGGAGGCATTTTAATAATGGACTGAAACTGATCGAGAAACTCTACTCTACACATTTCAGTGTTAAAAAAATCACTTTTTACAGTGATAATTTTGAGCGGAAGACGGGGTCGAACCCGCGACATTCAGCTTGGAAGGCTGACGCTCTACCAACTGAGCTACTTCCGCAATTTTGTTTCCAAAACTATTGGTAAACGCTGTGCAAAACTAAGAAATCTTATTTAATCCTGCAAGTTTTTTTTTCTAAAAATATAAAGTGGGGAGAGCAGGATTCGAACCTACGAAGCCGAAGCAACTGAGTTACAGTCAGTCCCATTTAGCCACTCTGGAATCTCCCAATATTTTATATTTTATGAGCCTCCAGAGGGATTCGAACCCACGACCCCGAGATTACAAATCACGTGCTCTGGCCAACTGAGCTATGGAGGCAAATATAAAAAGAATTCAAAAGATCGCTGTTCCTTTTTTGCGAGTGCAAATATAGAACGGATTTTTTGAATTCTCAAATATTTTATAAACTTTTTTAACTTTTTTTTCTATGCCATTTCTTTTTCTTGATTAATAGCTTTTTAGCAGTATCAACACAAAGGTCCAAACTTTCTTCAAAACTTGTAGATGTCTTCTTTACTACGATATCGTCTCCCGGAACCGCCAAAATAATCTCGGCTGTTTTATTTGCTTTATCAGCATTATTTTCTACTTTCAAAAATACCTTACACTCCTGAATCTTGTCATAGAAGGTATCCAATTTGCTTACTTTTTTGTCGATGTGTGATTCTAGTGGTTCGTGTGGAGTTAAACCAATTGATTGTACTGTGATCTTCATAATTCTTCTTTTTTGATGCTCGAGGATGAGCCTGATTAAACACTTTTTTCAATTGTTCAATATTAGCATTCGTATAGACTTGAGTACTGGCAAGACTGGAATGCCCTAATATTTTTTTCACTTTGGAGATCTCCGCCCCATTATCCAAAACGTGGGTAGCAAAGCTATGCCGAAGGATGTGAGGACTTTTTTTTTTTCGTTGTTATAAGACTAAGGTACTTATTAACTACCACATAAACAAATTTTTCGTTGAGTTTTTTCCCCTTCTTATTCACAAAAAAACAGGATTCATATCCGGTCTGTGGTTTCCTTATATCCAAATAGGATGTAAGAAGTTTGGTGAGGTCTTCAGAAATCGGGATTACCCTCTCTTTATTCCCCTTCCCTATTACCTTCAATTCATTTCCGTCTGTATTAACATTCTCAAATATCAGGCCACAAAGCTCCGCTTTACGCATTCCGGTCTGATAAAGTACTTCCATGATACATTTTTCCAGGATATCATGCTCCTGTTCGAAGATTTTTTCATTAAGATCCTCCATTTCCTCTTTAGACATAGGAATTTGCTTCTCTGCATAAAATTTCAGAGAAGAAATACCTTCCATTGGAGAAACCGTAATTTCGCCTATTTTTAAAAGATAAAGGTAAAAACTGCGAAGGGAAGACAACTTTCTGTTGATACTTCTTTTGGAAATATTATTTTCACTGAGTTCAACAATAAAGTTTCTGATAATCTTTTGTCAGCTTTAGCTATGTTTTCAGAGGATTCTGTCCTGAGGTAGAAATAGGAAAAGTCGTCAAGGTCTTTTTGTAGCTTGTAATCGTATGAGGTGAATATCTTTTTCGAACTGCAGATATTCTAAAAACTTTTCCAGCATCATGGGATATAAAAATAAAAATTCACTCCTCAAATATAAGAATTTAAAGTGAATTAATATATGGTTAAGAAAAAATCTTAAGCCTGCTCTTCCTTGCTAAGTGCTCTTTGTTTGTAAGCCGCTTTTAGTCTAGCTTGTCTTAACGTTACAGAAGGCTTGATAAACTGTTGTCTAGCTCTTAATTGACGAACTGTACCTGTTTTATCAAATTTTCTCTTGTATTTTTTAAAGCTCTGTCGATGGATTCACCATCTTTAACTGGAATTATTAACATATTTTACATCTCATTTTGGATTGCAAAACTAGACATTTTTTATGAGAATGCAAAATATATTATTATAAACAATCATTATTACTGCTCAAATATTTTGACAAACCTTGTATTAAAGGTGGTTGACAGACAATAAGTTTTTTATCCACAATGGCCGAATATTCAATTCTTAATAGCTTTAAATCGTTTATTTTATTTCATATTTCTATTAAAACCATCAATATTAATGAAATGTAAACAAAAAGCACTATCTTTGCATTCACTTTATTCATGGGGTTGACTGGTTTCGACAGCAAGATCAATGGGTAAGTAAGCATGCAGAGAACCGTAGCGCGATCTCTATAATCCCTTGCTACAAAATTTTAACTGGCAACGAAGAGTTCGCTCTTGCAGCTTAATATCGAAGTATAGTAGATCAAGCGTTTTCCCGAAGATTTCAGTAGGGAAGCAAGATATTCCACAAATGCTCTGTTCTGCGGCGTTTGATCCTGGGATATAGGAATGCGGAAATAAGACTTTAGAAGCTTTGGCTAAAGTTCGAAAACCTCAGAAGATAAGCTGAAAGTTGGGTGTCTATCCTCTGCTTTCAGTCGAAAACCAATGGTAGAATAAGCATGTAGAAAGCTTATGTATTGCTTGTTTGGACGAGGGTTCGAATCCTCCAACTCCACCGGAATGAAAGGTTATGAAACCTTTTAACAATTAAAAAACCCCCTATATCTGAGATATAAAGGGTTTTTTAATTGTTAATTTTATATTATAAACATTTATCCAAATATTATATTAGCTGTAAAAAGATAGTAACAAATGTTTTTACTGTAAAAACCATATTTTTTACTATGTTCAAACAAATGATTACCTCTTTCTTGAATTCGTTCTTCATTCCATACATCGTTTTCTAAGTATGGTGCTAAAGTTTCGATTCCTCCTGAATAATGTGTCAGACCTTTGTTTTTTGAATTCCCTTTTCGTTTAACTGACCATTGAGCATCACGAATAGAAGCATTTAGACTCTGAGTGATAATCGCTAGATTGCCAATAGTTTTAAGTTTGAAGTTTCTAAAATCACGATCATCCTTATCTTTAATTTTATCCCAATTATTATCCCATTTCTTCGGCATTAAATGTTCTAAACTATATTTATTCATCCCTAATAGTTTGGTTGAATGTTTAGATTTATCTCTTATTTTAGATTCAATCATATATATAATACCAGCAGCCTGAGAATTGATTAAGATTGATTCATTAAAACCTTTTACTAGATCTTCATCAGATGGTATATAATTGATTCTATTATCGTTTTCAGTCAGAATTCTCTTTAGATCATCCTTACTAAGTATTTCATTATTTATTAACCGATCTGTAAACAATTGATTATAATTCTTGGTTGTTGCCTTCACAACCATTCGACGCATGATATAACTTTCTAAAAACTGAAATAATTCATTTTTTATAATCTCATCGTCTACATTTTTAAGAACATAGAGAACGTAAGGAATAAGCGTTGACTGTTCAAGCCCAAAGATAATTGCGTTAATTCTTTCGATACCATAACTATCTGACAATTCTGAATTAATAATTTCCGGCTCAAAATTATCTTTGAAAATTAAAGCATATTGTTTTATTTCTTCAATAGCCCCATCTTTATTGAGATGGTATTCTTTTATAAATCGTTTATAAGATTCAAACAGATTCTCTACTTTAGAAAATTCTATTTTATCATGGGTATTAACTTTATACTTTTTCTCTTGAATCTTAATTTGTAAGTAAGAGTAGAAAAATAAATCAATTACTGTTCTTTTAATCCTACCAGCCGTTTTTCTCTGTCCCAATAAGTGTAAGTGTCATCATCTTTTTCAAAAACCTCTCTCCAAAATAGATTATACTTATCAATTTCATTACGATCAAAAAAATAGTTTTTAAGTAGCTCAGCAGTAGTAAGCTTAACACCTAAAGAATTTATTGTGTCAAATATTTGTTGTTCATCTTCGCCTACATTAAGGTCGATACCGACAAATAAAATATTATCAATAATATCAAAGAAATTTAATTTTTCTAAGTTATGATCGGATTGAATGTTTTCAACAAAATACTTATATGCCTTTAAAACCTGATCATTATCTGAAATCCCAGTAAACTCTTTTACTTCTTTTAAACCAACAACGGAATTAAAAGAAGTAACATCATTATGATTGTGTAATAAAATTATTTGCTTATCCCTCTGTTTTTTAAAAGTTTCTGTAAAATCACAATCAGAATCCGTTAATAAACAAAGAACTTTCATAAAAATATTAAGTGTTGTTAGCCTTTGCTGACCATCAATTACTGTTAGTCTAGAATCTCGGTCTGATGTAGTTTCTTGTTGTTTTAGGATTACTGAACCTAAAAATATGGTTTCTTTGTCTCAGATACCATCACCATATCTTCTAAAAATCGTTTCCATTGTTGTTCTTCCCATACGTAAGATCTCTGAAAAAATGGTATCTCTAAATTACGGCCTCTGTTAAAAATTTCACGCACTGAGCGTTTTCCTGCTTCCATGGTATTGTTTTATATTTAAAATTTAATCTTATTTTTATTTCACAAACTAATAATTTATTTCTTAAACTTCCGATAATATATACAGTCTTTAAATTAATTAATTTTTTATTCAGAAATTCAAATTTTGAAATATTTATACACAGTACTTGTATCTTTAATTTTAAACCAAATTTGAAAATTTCATATTCATGATCAAGTATTCATTGATCAAAATTTAATTCAACAAAAAATTGATATTTTAAGAATTTCAATTTTTTCTCATATTGTCATATGGAATATTTAAAACATTTTCACAAGAAAAAATGAGCATACAATGAACTGAAGTTTTATAATATGTAATAAGTATAATTTTTACATACAATATATACTATATTCACTTTATATGTAATACCCCTTATTTCAATAAAGTTTTTATGTTATGGGCTTTATGTCAAATATAAAAAAAAGGATGAAAGAGATAATATGGAATTCCGTAAAAACACCACATCTTTTAATTTATCCCTTAGTCATTTCCATGGTCAATTTATATTCTTTGACAGACAGTAAATATAACCTCCTGAAAACTAAAAGACTAAACCATCCTGATCTAAAATGAAAGCTTCTAGTCCACAAAAAGACTAAAAAATGTTTTATCGTAAAGAATTTTATATATTTGCAGCATCTAACAATTAAAAAAATAATTTACTATGTCAGACATTGCATCAAGAGTAAAAGCTATCATCGCTGATAAGCTTGACGTTGAAGAAACAGAAGTAACTCCTGAAGCTAGCTTCACTAACGATTTAGGAGCTGATTCACTAGATACAGTTGAGTTAATCATGGAATTTGAAAAAGAATTTAACATTCAGATCCCTGATGACCAAGCTGAAAAAATTACTACTGTAGGACACGCTATCGCTTACATCGAAGAAGTAGTAAATAAATAATATTCTTCAACAAAAAGAAATTAAACAAAGTTTATGGAATTAAAAAGAGTAGTTGTAACCGGATTTGGAGCAATAACACCAATAGGAAATAATGCAAAAGAATACTGGGAAAATCTTGTGAAAGGTGAGAGCGGTGCCGCTCCGATTACTCTTTTTGATGCCACAAACTTTAAAACCAAGTTCGCATGTGAGGTAAAAAACTTCGATCCTTTACAGCATTTCGATAAGAAAGAGGCTAAAAAAATGGACCGAAATACCCAATTGGGACTTGTTGCCGCTAAAGAAGCAGTAGCACATTCCAGAATTATGGAAGACAATGTGGATAAAAACAGAGTCGGAGTAATCTGGGGTTCGGAATCGGAGGTTTAGAGACTTTTGAAACGGAAGTGTTAGGATGGGCCAATACGGAGATTCCGAGATTCAACCCATTCTTTATCCCGAAAATGATTGCGGATATCACTCCGGGACACATCTCTATTGAGTACGGTTTCCATGGACCTAATTATACGACTGTATCTGCATGTGCTTCTTCAGCAAATGCTATTATTGATTCCAAAATGCTGATCCAGCTTGGGAAAGCAGATGTGATTGTATGCGGAGGCTCTGAAGCCGCTGTTACAGCAAGTGGTGTGGGTGGATTCAATGCAATGATGGCACTTTCTACAAGAAATGACGATCCAAAAACAGCTTCAAGACCTTTTGACAAAGACAGAGACGGATTTGTATTAGGTGAAGGGGCAGGATGTATCATTCTTGAGGAATATGAGCACGCCGTAAAACGTGGTGCAACAATTTATGCAGAATTATTAGGGGAGGTCTGAGTGCGGATGCACATCACATGACAGCTCCTCCCTGAAGGTCTTGGTGCTTATCTGGTAATGAAAAGCTGCCTGGAAGATGCAGGTTTAACTGCTGATGAAGTAGATCATATCAATATGCATGGTACTTCTACTCCATTAGGAGACATCGCAGAATCCAACGCAATTTCAAAGTTATTGGGCGAACACGCTTACGATATTCAGATTAATTCTACAAAATCAATGACCGGTCACCTTTTGGGTGCGGCAGGAGTTATTGAAGCTATCGCTGCGTTAGGAACTATTATTCATGGTACTGTTCCTCCTACCATCAACCATTTTACTGATGATGAAAATATTGACAGCAGACTAAACTTTACGTTTAATACCGCTGTGAAGAAAGATGTAAAAGTAGCCATGAGCAATACTTTTGGATTTGGCGGGCACAACGCTTGCGTTCTATTTAAGAAAATCTAAATTCAATGAATGGAGTTACAGAAATACTTTTCTAAATTCCTTCTCAAAAAAGAAAAAAAGACAACTAACGGAGAGAGATTATTTTCTCAGTACCGAGCTTAGAAAAGTATTAGGTACCGAGGTTCAGAATCTTGCTCTTTACCGTGAAGCTTTTTCTTTAAAAATTCTTCTAAAAATCAAGACAGCAATTACGAAAGGCTTGAATTTTTAGGAGATTCTGTTTTGGGTACAATTATTTCTTGTCATTTGTTTCAGACGTATCCTCAGGCTAATGAGGGATATCTGACTCAGATGAAATCTAAGATTGTTAATAGGAAAACCCTTAATAAATTAGGAGAAGACCTCAAGCTTACCAGCCTTTTGCAAAAGCAAAACAGTTCGTCAGCCCTTGGGGAAAATATCTCCGGAAATTTATTCGAAGCCTTAATTGGTGCCGTTTATTTAGACTTCCATTATGATGCCTGTAAAAAGATCATTCTGGATAAATTGCTGACGCCTTCCGAAATCAACAAACTTGAAAATAAGATCGTCAGTTATAAAGGTCTTCTGCTTGAATGGAGCCAGAAAAAGAAGGTGAATATAAAGTACGAAACCTGCGAGGAGATCCAAGTCAATAAATCAGTTGTATTCAGATGCCATGTATGGCTGGGAGACGAAAAGATTGCCAACGCAACGGAGACCTCCAAGAAAAAGGCAGAGGAAAAGGCAGCACAGAGGGCATTTTATATTTTAAATAAAAAAGAAAATATACTTGGAAATTCAAAAACTTTATGATCTTGATGATATAGAATTTGAAGATATTGCCATAGGATTGGTAAGATTAGCAAAAGATATACCCGCTCATGAGTTTTTTTATAAAATCAATCAGGCCAACAACCTGACATTCTCGAGAAAGAAAGATCTTGTTTTTCATGGAGGGTATTATGATTATTTTTTTCCCAGATTTGAAGCCTACCACAAGTACTCCAAAACCTGTTTTACCTTTATTTCCAACAAATCTTCTGAAAGTAAGCAAAAAAAAGTTCAGACGGAACTCTTTACAGAAGAAGAAAACATTAAATTTTTATTAAATAATCAGGTAGATGTAGAATATATTCTGCATAGTTCGGAACAGTTTCCTGATTTTTCCGTAATTTTGCTCCCTGAAAATCTTGTGTTTCCAATTCAAGATTATACACTGAGTTCTGATGAGGAACTTTATCAAATTATCCAGTATTATGAATAAGTATTTAAAGAAGACAAAAATTATCGCAACACTAGGGCCTGCTTCGTCGTCGAAGGAGGTAATGTTAGATCTGATGAAGGCGGGTGTTGATATTTTCAGAATAAATTTTTCACATGCAGATTACGACTTAGTTCGAAAAAATATTGAAATAATTAGAGAGCTGAATAGCGAGTATGGGTATTCAGTGGGTATTCTGGGAGATCTTCAGGGGCCTAAACTAAGAGTAGGTGTTGTAAAAGAAGGTTCATATCTGAACCCTGGAGATATTCTTACTTTCACCAATGAAAAGATGGAAGGAGACTCTACCAAGGTATACATGACCTATCAGCAGTTTCCTCAGGATGTAAAAGTAGGGAAAGAATCCTTATCGATGACGGTAAGCTGGTATTGGAGGTTACTGAAACCAATGAAGTAGATACTGTAAAAGCTAAAACGATACAAGGGGACCTCTAAGTTCTAAAAAGGGGTGAACCTACCTAACACTCAAGTTTCTCTTCCTGCATTGACAGAGAAGGATATTCAGGATGCCAACTTCATGCTTGATATGGAAGTGGACTGGATCGCACTTTCTTTTGTACGTCATGCTCAGGATATCATCGATCTGAAAGAATTGATCGCCGGCCACCCGAACGGTAAATTCAAAACTCCGATTATTGCAAAGATTGAAAAACCTGAAGGGGTAAAAATATTGACGAAATTCTATTGGAATGTGACGGACTAATGGTTGCCCGTGGTGACCTTGGTGTAGAAGTTCCGATGGAGGAAGTTCCTGCAATCCAGAAAAACCTGGTAGAAAAAGCAAGATTCTATTCCAAGCCTGTCATCATTGCCACTCAGATGATGGAAACAATGATCAACAGCTTAACGCCAACAAGAGCGGAAGTAAATGACGTAGCAAACTCTGTATTGATGGTGCAGATGCGGTTATGCTTTCCGGAGAAACGTCTGTAGGAAGATATCCGGTACAGGTTGTGGAAAATATGGCTAAAATTGTAAAGAATATCGAAACGACTCATTTCTATCAACACAAAAATGAGCCTATTGAAAAAGATTACAATTGTATCGATGAAAGATTCATTACAAACAGGGTTTGTCTTGCAGCAGTAAGAATTGCCAAAACAACCAACGTTTCTGCAATCGTTACCTTAACACATTCAGGATACACAGCTTTCCAGCTTGCAGCACACAGGCCAAATTCCCATATCATTGTATACAGTGGTAACAGAAGAGTTATTACTATGCTGAACCTTCTTTGGGGTGTTCACGCTTACTATTACGATATGAAAAAATCTACTGATGAGACAATCATACAGGTCAATATGCTTACGCATAACTACGGCTATATCGAAACAGGAGATTTCGTAATCAACATCAATGCGACCCCATCCTATGAAGGCGGAAAACGAATACATTGAGACTGACTACGGTATAAGCAATAAGCAATAAGCAATAAGCAATAAGCGAAATTACTTTTTGTCAAAGCATATAAAAACTCCCGGAAATTAATTTTCGGGAGTTTTTTATTTATATTGTTAACTTATAAATGGTAGGTTGTCATTCTGAACGAAACGGAGTGAAGTGCAGGATCTCTGAGATTCCTCGGAATGACATTCAAACACTTTAATTTCCGACAATTGTCTTGGCAGTTACAAACTCTTTTAAAGCCAGTAAAGAGAGCTCTGTTCCATATCCTGAAGCCTTTGACCCTCCAAATGGGAAACGGGGATCAGAACTGGTCATTCTGTTGATATTCACTGTTCCGGATTCAAGATTATCGATAAAGAATAGCTGACGGTCTTTATTTTTGTCCATACAGAGTTTGAAAGCCCGAAAGGAATATCGTTAGCGATCTGAAAGCGCTTCCTCATCATTTTTGGCAATCATGATCATTCCAAGGGGTCCGAAAAGTTCTTCTTTCAGGATTGGATTTCCTTCCTGAACTCTGATCAGTCCCGGTTTAAATTCATTTTCTGAAATTCTTTCCAAAGGGATAATGATTTCAGCACCATTTTCCAATGCCCTGTTGAACTGGGCTTCCAACTCATCAGCAAGATCGGGTCTTGCCATTCCGGCCAGCTTCGTTTCTTTATTGAGAGGGTCCCCGATCTCATATTTTTATATTCTTCAATGAAGATGGGTAAGAACTGATCTTCAATTTTTTCATCAATGATAAATCTTTTTGCTGCCGTACAGGTTTGACCGCAGTTTTGAAGCCTGGATTTTACTCCTGCCTTTGCTGCTGCTTCAAGATCCGCATCATCAAAAATGATAAATGCATCACTTCCGCCCAATTCAAGTAAAGATTTTTGATATTTAATCCGGCTATTGAGGCTACTTCTCCTCCAGCTTTCCCACTTCCTGTCAGGCTCACTCCTTTTACAGCTTCATGCTCAAGGATTTCTTTTACGACTTTGTGACCTACTTCAAGGTTCTGAAAAATACCCTCCGGAAAACCTGCTTCCAAAAGAACTTCTTCGATAGCGTTTCCGCTTCCGAAACAAATTGAAGCATGTTTTAAAACCACCGTATTTCCGGCCAACATTGCCGGAACAGCGAATCTCAATACCTGCCAGAAAGGAAAGTTCCATGGCATAACGCCAAGAATTACCCCTTTCGGAGCATAATGTACTTCAGAGTAAGCAAATTCGGATTCAATTTTTTCAGATTTTAAAATATTTTCCGCATCGGCATAATAGTTCATCATCAAAGCACATTTTTCTACCTCAGCAATTGATTCCGAGATCGGTTTATTCATTTCTGTAGTAATGATTCTTCCAAATTTCTCCGAATTATTTTTTAAAATTTCAGCTGCTTTTGCAATTAACTTCTGCCTTTCCTCAAACGGCACTTTTCTCCACACTGAAAACGCTTTATCTGCTTTAATAAGCTTGCTTTCAATTAATTGTTCCATAATATAATTTCTGTTTTAAATTCAGCTAATGAATTTATAAGCGCTTTATTTTAAAAGCACGGTGAAATCAGCAAATTCCATTCCTTAAGGGTCAATAAAATAATGATTTTCTCTATCGGAAGAATATAGCTTTATCTTAAATCATCAGCCACTCATTTACCAGACATGCTGCCAGTCTTGCCGTCCTGTCCTGAAGGTCAAACGACGGGTTCACCTCAGCGACGTCCAGTGCAACCAGTTTTTTTTTTTTTAAGATATGTCTGTAAAAATGCATAAAGGTTGCGTCTGCAAAGATACCATTATATGCTGAAGCGGAAACCCCGGAGCGATAGAAGCATTAAAAACATCCATACAAATGGTCAGATAAGCAAAATCTACGGTGTTCAGCAGATCATCAATACGCTGATAAATGGATGGAAGGTTCTCGAAAAACAATTCATCTGCCAGGATATATTTCATCCCAAATTGATGGGCTGTATCAAAAAGTTTCAAGGTGTTCGAATTTCTCTGGATCCCGATGTGAAGGGAATTGATCGGTCCTTCCTGAGCAATCTGCCAGAATCCCGTTCCTGAGCTCGGCCCTACTCCTTTTTCCGGTTGCCTGTTGTCAAAGTGGGCATCAATATTGATAATTCCGATCTTTTGTTCCGGAAAGGCAGTTTTAATGCCTAAATAATGAGCATAGGTTACTTCGTGTCCGCCACCTAAAACAAGGGATTTTCCGCCTTTTAAAAGTACTTTTGAGACATTTTTGGCGAGGTTGTTCTGGGTATTTTCCAGATTGCCGTCCTCACAGGTAATGTTTCCAAAATCCAACATTGAAAAGTCGGGAAGAATAACCGGGAAATTTGACATATTTTTCCTGATGATATCCGGGGCATCTTTTGCACCCAAACGGCCTTTATTTCTCCTCACCCCTTCGTCTACTGCAAAACCGTGCAATACAAAATCGTCCGTTGAAATATTGTCGTAATTCTGTTCTTCCTTTACTCTCTGAAATAGTCTGTGGAAAAGGAGCTCTTCCCCATCTAATCTACCCTGCCAAATATTCTGAAACATAATTTTAAAAATTCAATTTAGTCACATCATTATATCCTTGTAAAGCTAACTAATATTGTTTAGATAAAAAGCTCCTTTCACAGATTATGCAAAGAATTCAGTGTAAAGAGGATTGATTCTTTTATACTTTATCCGGATCGGTATTACCGATGATAAGCCTATTTTTTTAAACTCATAGCTTCATCCTGAAAAAATAAATGTGGAAGAACTTTTTCTTCCACATTTCTAATATTTTAAGCGCTAAGATAATGATTAGCTTTACCTAGACAGCATTATTGTAATATTCAAAAAACTGCCAGTATTTATCTTTAAAAATCCTGAATGATATCTGATATTCAGGGTTGTGCTCTTTATTTTCTGGAAAACCTTAGCAATCTGTCTGAAGTCTTTTCCTGCAAAAAGCTTTCTTTGACATTATCTGCACTTTCTCTTCCAATATACAGGTATCCTGCTTCTTTAAGCTCTTCAACAGCTTTATCTTCGATATCACTCAGCTTTTCAAAATCTTCTTTTTCAGGAAGACCGTCATTATGATCTCCGTTATAGTGGGCTTTAATAACCGAAATCCACGGATAGGAAGCTTTTGCATCAAATTGCAGCAACGGAAGATTCATACAGGCAATAAGCGGTCTCTCATTATCCAGTTGAGCTCTTAGAATTGAAAACTCATCTTCGACATCAGTTCTCTTTACACTTTTATATTTTTCTGTAAACTCTCTTTCCCGCCATGACAGGAAATCTTTTAGTTTTTCAACAGGAACCAGCTCTTTCTCCGTATGATCTTTTCCTATAACCGTAAATGTATCAATCTGTGTTGCAAAATTCAGTTCACCCAAAAAGCTGTCCAGAAAAATACAGACTCCCGTTGTAATGGCATTTTTGTTTTCAGCATTTCCATCATACACAAAGACAAGGTCAATTTCATCCGGATATTCTTCCTGCTCTTTGGAATAGAAGAAGATATTATCTTTTGTAAACTGATAACCGTCCATGGTGATATTTACATTATTGATATCCATTGCCGGCTTTAGAGCTGTAAATCTCCAGTGGTCCAATGCAGGAGCTGCCGCAATCAGTTCTTCGGCAAAAACAATATTCTTTATATCGCCTTCAACGGTAATGATCAGTTCTGCGGTGGAATCACTGAACATTCCTGCCAGAAAATAATATCCTTCATTGACCTGTCTGAGTTTAGGAGAAATGACATCAAAAAAATCTTTTCAATTGATTCCTGACCACCTTCTTTAACGACATTATAAAAGTTTTTTCCATCGTTAAAAACCAGTCCCAAAATTCCCTATAATCAAGCTTTTGTTTATTCTCTTTTTCTTCCATACTCTGCAAGACTTTATTATTTAATGAATACGATTTCCGTTAATATAAACATGTTCGGCTTTAAGGCTTCCTGGTTGTAAAGTACATTCTGAAAATTATTGGTTTTGAAAGTCACAAAATCTGCTTTCTTACCGGGTTCCAGTTTCCCTCTGTCTTCCAGATTAAGGGCATAAGCCGCACGAAAAGTCATCCCAGCCAATACTTCAGCAGTGGTCAGTTTCTGGAAAGTAGCCAAAATAGACGCCTGGGTAATCAGATTCCCCATCGGGGCAGATCCCGGTTCCAGTCGCTGGCAATAGCTACAATGGCTCCGGCATCCAATAATTTTCTTGCCGGTGTAAATTTCTCACCCAATCCCAAGCTTGCTCCCGGAAGTGCTGTTGCTACGGTATCGGATTCTGCTAGAAACTCAATATCTTCATCAATGGTCGCCTCAAGATGGTCTGCAGATTTTGCTCCAACCTCTACAGCAATTCTTGAGCTTCCCGGTGTAAACTGATCAGCATGAACCGTTATTTCAAAACCTAAATCTTTAGTTTTAAGTAAAAAATCTTTACTTTCTTCGGGCTGGAATGCTGATTTCTCAATAAAGATATCCACACGTTTAGCTAAATTTTCTTCTTTTACTTTCGGTAAAATCTCAGTAAGAATATATTCTAAATATTCAGGATTGCTTCCTTCAAAGTCTCTTGGTTTTAAATGAGCGGAAAGACATGTTGGAACTAAAGTGGCTTCAGTGGATTCCTGTGCCTTTTGATGATACGAAGCATTTTCAGTTCGTTTTCAACATCCAGGCCATAGCCGCTTTTTACTTCAATGGTTGTGATTCCAAGATCAACAAGGAAACTGATTCTTTCCAATAATGTTTTCAATAATTCTTCTTCCGATGCATTTCTGGTATGCTGTACAGAGCTCCAGATCCCACCGCCGCTTTCAGCAATTTCCAGATAGGTTTTCCCCGCATTACGCATTGCAAAATCATTAGCCCTGTTTCCTCCGAAACAGATATGGGTATGCGAATCTACAAAAGCAGGAAGAATAACCTGTTCTCCCTCAATTTTTTCGATTTCTATTCCAGGATTTTCTGTTTTTAAGGTTTCAAAATTTCCGGTTTTCTGAATGGTATTATCGGCAACTATAATTCCTCCGTCGGCAATCACTTCCAGTTGTTCATCAGTAAGTTTTCCTCTTAAGGGTAAGTTGGCAAGCGTTACAACCTGCTTGAATGGTCCTATTAATTTCATTTATTTAGGCTAAAGGTTAGAAGATGAACTGTTTATTTAATACTTTATCATTTCCGGCACACTGAAGAAATCCGGATGGCATTAATTTTACAGCTCACACTTTAATTATTCCTCTCAAAAATACTTAAAATATCTCAATTGGTTAAATCATATCCTGTCATCTCCTCTATACTTCTTTATCCTTCTGTTCTTTTCTCAATCTCCCTTTCAATCTTAGTCTAAATTTCCTATCTTTGAGGTAAATGAAATGAATTAATGCCAGATTTTTTACATCCAGATAAAGAAAACTACTCACGAGAGGAGCTGATGCAGGAAGAGCAGATCCGTCCCCAGAGCTTTAAAGATTTTGCGGGACAAAGAAAAACGCTGGAAAATCTTGAGGTTTTTGTAACGGCTGCCAAAAGACGTGGTGGTGCGCTGGATCATGTTTTATTACACGGTCCGCCCGGACTTGGAAAAACCACTCTTGCGAATATTATAGCCAATGAACTTGGTGTCAACTGTAAAATTACTTCCGGCCCTGTATTGGATAAGCCGGGAAGTTTGGCAGGCTTACTAACCAACCTTGAAGAAAATGATGTTCTTTTCATTGATGAGATCCACCGTCTTTCTCCGGTTGTAGAAGAATACCTGTATTCTGCCATGGAGGATTATAAAATTGACATCATGCTGGAAACCGGTCCCAATGCAAGAAGTGTACAAATCGGGCTGAATCCTTTTACATTGGTAGGAGCTACTACCAGAAGCGGAATGCTTACCAAACCTATGCTTGCCAGATTCGGAATTCAAAGCAGGCTTGAATACTACTTATTGAGCTTTTATCTGTAATTATTCAGCGAAGCGCAAGGGTATTGGGGTTGCTATCTATGAAGATGCAGCGATAGAAATTGCAAGAAGAAGCCGGGAACACCCAGAATTGCCAATGCATTGCTGAGAAGGGTAAGAGATTTTGCAGAAATTAAAGGGAATGGAGAGATTGAAATCAAGATTACCAAATATGCATTGGATTCATTAAATGTAGATGAGTTCGGACTGGATGAAATGGATAATAAGATCATGCGTGTCATGATTGAAAATTTCAAAGGGAAACCGGTAGGTATTTCCGCTCTTGCCACTTCCATTGGTGAAAATCCGGAAACGCTGGAAGAAGTGTATGAACCGTTTTTGATTCAGGAAGGATTTATCATCAGAACTCCGAGAGGAAGAGAGGTAACTGATAAAGCATATCAGCATTTAAGCATTTCCAGACCTAAAAATCCGGGCGAACTTTTTTAATGTAAAGTTCAGGAATACTGATTCAAAGTTTTGAGTTAAAGTTTTTAAAAGAAGAGTTATTATTTATGTTTATTCCCAAGTTGTACCGAAGTGAAGATATGGATGTGATGAGAGAAATTATCAGAGAAAATTCTTTTGCCTTACTCATTTCTTCTGTTGATAAAATCCGTGCTACTCATTCCATGATGATGCTGAACGAAAATGATCCGGAAAATGTTTATATTGAAACTCATATTTCAAGAGCAAACCCACAAGCCAGAACTTTAAAGAACGGTGATGAGGTTTTATGTGATTTTTTAGGTTCCCATGCTTATATTTCAAGCAGCTGGTATGATCATATCAACGTTTCTACATGGAACTATGAGGCGGTACAGATCTATGGGAAAGTGGAACTTATGAACCACGATGAGTTGTATGCCCATTTGGAAAAACTAACCTCAAAATATGAAAATTTCCAGCAGTGCCCGATGATGGTGAAAGATATGGGAAAAGAGTTTGTGGAAAAAGAAATGAAGGGAGCTTTTGGAATGAAGATAATTCCGACCGAAATATTTATCAAACAGAAACTCTCTCAGAACAGAAAAGAGAATGATTTTCAAAACATTATCTTACATCTTGAAGAATCTGCCGATGATAATGCCAGAAAGGTTGCTGAGAAAATGAAATTAATTAAAAAGAAATAATCAAAATATACATATGAAGCTATATCCAATACAATGTGGAAAATTTAAACTGGACGGCGGCGCCATGTTTGGGGTCGTCCCAAAGAGTCTGTGGGAAAAAACAAATCCGGCAGACGAAAAAAACCTGATCGAGCTTGGAACCCGCTCTTTGCTTATTGAAGATGGAAAAAAACTGATCCTTGTAGATTGCGGATTGGGCAACAAACAGGATGATAGGTTTTTTGGGCATTATTCTCTATGGGGAGATGACAATCTTGATAAAAATTTAAAGAAATACGGGTTTATAAAGGAAGATATTACGGATGTATTCCTTACCCACCTTCACTTTGACCACTGCGGTGGGGCTATAGAGTGGAATGATGACAGAACAGGATACAGACCGGCATTCAAAAATGCCAATTTCTGGACCAACGAAAACCATTGGAAATGGGCAACGGAACCTAATGCAAGAGAAAAAGCAAGTTTCCTTAAAGAAAACATCATGCCTATGCAGGAAAGCGGGCAGCTAAACTACCTGCCGCTTCCAACAACAGGAAATTATGGTTTCGCACCCGATCTGAAAATGGATGTCATCTTTGTAGACGGGCATACGGAAAAGCAGATGCTTCCTGTTATTCAGTACCAGGAAAAAACTGTAGTTTTTGCAGCAGACCTTATTCCTACTGCAGGACACATCAACCAGGTATATGTAATGGGATATGATACAAGACCACTTTTAACCCTGGAAGAAAAAGGAAAGTTCCTTAAACAGTGTATAGATAATGAATACCTTCTGTTCTTTGAACATGATGCTCACCATGAGCTGGCAAGTCTTAAGATGACAGAGAAAGGAGTAAGACTGGATGAAACATTCAGCTTTAATGATGTTTTTGGATATTAATTTTTAAGTATGGAAGAATTACATTCAGAGGCACAACAGGTAGAGCCGCCCGCACCCAAGATCATAGGCCTTACCGGAGGAATCGGTTCAGGTAAAACTACAGTAGCTCATTTTATTGAAGAATTCGGATTTCCGGTGTATTATTCGGATGACAGAGCAAAAGCCATCGTCAATGAGAGCGAAGATCTTAAAACAAAAATCAAAGAACTTCTGGGCGAAGAATCTTATGATGAAAATGGTTTTTATGACAGAAAGTTTGTCGCCGGCAAAGTTTTCAGTAATCAGGATCTGCTTCAGCAGTTAAATGAAATCATTCATCCGGCTGTACGAACAGATTTTGAAGACTGGGTAAAAAAACAAACCAAATATCTGGTCTTCAAAGAAACCGCATTATTGTTTGAGCTGAAACTTAACAGGCAATGTTATAAATCTCTTTTGGTAACAGCTGAAGATAATATCAGGATCAAAAGGTCATGGACAGGGATAATAAAACTTATCGTGAAGTACAGGCCGTAATGGAGAAACAGATGTCTGAAAAAGATAAAATCAAAATAGCAGATTGTATCATCTACAACAATACCAATCTGGAAGAATTAAAAGAAGAGACTGAAAAAGTCATCTTTGCAATTGAATAAAAAAACTCGTTAGAATAATTTCTAACGAGTTTTTTTATAATAGGGTACAATCAATTTTCTACTCTGAAAGCATTTAAGCAGCCTACTCTTTAATGAATTTTTTTCTGTAAGGTTTTACCATTGTCATCAATATCGATCACATAAACCCCATTGGTAAGTTTACCTACATTAATCTGGTTATTCAGCAGAATTCCATCTGCGATCACCTGCCCTACTGCACTATAGATCTTATATTTGGCTCTTTTGCCAATATTTTTGACAAACAGTACAGAACTTACCGGGTTAGGATAAATTAAGACATCATCCTGATTGATAGGATTAGGAATAACGTTTTTAGAAATTCTCACAGAATAATCTTCCACTTCTCCATTCTTAAAACCAATGCAGTTCACAGGAACTCCATCTCTTTCCATTGCTACTCTCATTACCACATATTTATAGTCGGTCATACTTACAAAGGCATCTACCGGTACATTGAATTTTCCTGATACCGGACTGGTTGTATTTGGAGGTGAAGTAAATACTCTTTCATTAATATCAAACTCACCGTTTCTGTTGAAATCAATCCAGACTGCAATTCCTTCATTATAAGTATTTCCTGTCCATTTTTTTCAATAATGATTTCATTATCTGTAGATCCCTGAATCAATTCTATGAATGTTTCAGGAACTCCTGTATAATCGGTATAAGTAGATGCTCCGGATTCATTTTCCATTACTTTCTTCCCATTTGGCTTTACTGTAACTTTAGAAATATGTTCCCCTACTGAACTTCCTGAAGACATTCTACAATAGGTTACTGTAGGAGTGGTAAAGTAATAAGGTGGTGTGAAGGTGCCGGGAATACCATTACAGATATTGGCAACCTGCATTTCATATTTTGTAAGTTCAGATAATCCGGTCAGAGTATAATTATTTGTAGCAACCTGAATATTTGTCCATCCTGGAATACCTACTTTTCTGTATCGCAGAAGGTAAGTAGCTCCGGGAAAGGATCCCATTGAACAACAGCTGATGTAGGCAACAGCTGAGTAATGGTAAGTCCCGGAGGTGGAAGTTCACAGATTCTCTCAGTAGTAAATATTACAGGATTTGAATAAGAATTCCAGCTAGTCTCTCCTGCACATTGGCTGGCAACCTGTACTTCATAGGTTGTGTACGGATCAAGGTTGCCAAGAGTATAGGTATTAACAGGTGATGCAGGCAAATTGATTTCCGGATTGGACCATCCTGTACTTCCCACTTTTCTCCATCGTAATTTATACTTTACTCCTGCCACACTTGGAGCCCAGGTAATCAGGGCTGAATTTGTGGTAATGCTGCTTACCGTTACACCCGGAGGTTCAGGATCACATCTTGTTGTAAATACCTGTACCGGTGTGAATGCTCCTAAAGATATTCCGCAGTTTGCAGCAATCTGAACTTCATAAGTGGTAGAAGGTGTCAGGTTATTCAAGGTATAAGGTACGCTGGTCACATAAATATTGTTCCATGTTGCTGCCCCTTGTATTCTATATTGTAAAAGATAAGTAATATTATCTGCTGCTGCAGTCCAGTTGATAACAGCAGAATTATGAGTCACTGTATTCACTCCAAATCCTGTAGGAGTAGCAGTGCTGCAAGGTCTTAATCTTACGGCATAATCTTCCACTTCTCCATCTGTAATATTCTGACACATTACAGGAGCACTTGTTTTACGTAAAGCTACTCTCATGGTTGTTGTCAATGGTCCTGAATAGGCATTTGAAGGAACATTAAACATTGCTGTAACCGGTGTATTAGAATTGGCTGCTGAAATAAGAATTCTTTCAGAGTTATCAAATTGTCCGTCTCTGTTAAAATCGATCCAGGCTGTAACGGCTGTACTTGTTGTTGCACCATTCCAGCCTTTAGCTACTGAAATTTTATTATTTACTGATCCTATTTCCAGTGTGATCAGCGTAGCCGGTGTGGTATAATTGGTGTAATTATTCTGTACAGAAGTATTATTCATTACAGCTAAAGCAGGGTTGATCGAAGTTACAGTTACATTTGAAATATGTTCATTTGTGCCAGCACCCGTCATTGGGCAATACGTTAATATTGGTGTTGTAAATTGTTGTGAAGAAGAGAACGCTCCTTGATTATTGTTACATTTTGTTGACACCTGAACTTCGTATTGAGTCTGTTCTGTAAGCCCCGGAATGGTATAATTATTTCCTGGAGGCAGTACAGGATTTACAGTCGTCCATACTGTTGTTCCTACTTTTCTGTATCTTAAAATGTAAGTGGCTCCTGTAGTAGTGGCCCATGATACATTGGCTGAGTTGGGCGTCAGATTGGTAATGGTAATATTAGCAGGAGCTGCAGTGGTACATACTGCCAGATCGATCAGCTTTACAGCATAATCTTCCACTTCACCATTGGTAAAAGATCCACAGACAGCCGGACTGTTCGTATCTCTCATTACCACTCTCATCCTTGTGGTAAGAGGTCCTGAATAAGCTGTTGCAGGCACCTGGAATGTAGCTGTTACCGGAGTTACCTGGTTATTGGCTGCATTAAGCACTCTTTCTGTTGTTTCGAATGTTCCGTTCTTATTAAAATCTATCCATACACTTACAGCCTTATTACTCATAGCCCCGGGCCAGAATTTGGATACCGAAACAGTATTATTATTCGTTCCCGAACCAAGGTTATTAATTTTGTAGCATCCGCTGAGTAATCCGTGTAATTGCTAGCTGCCGAGTTATTACTCATGGTATAAGAGCTTGTAGCTGCTACCATGACATTTGAAATATAGCCATTATTGGTATTAGTGGAAGTAGCCGCACAATAGGGAGTCATAAAAACTGTAGATGCCGAAAAGTTACCGGTTACTCCGGAACAGATATTGGCTATCTGAACTTCGTAATGGGTACCAGCTGCAAGCCCAGTAAGCGTTGTTGTATTCACTGTTGGGTTAGGATTAACCGTTGTCCATGCAGTAGTTCCCGCTACACGATATCGTACTATATAAGTCGCATTAAAAGAAGCATTCCAGGTAATAGTAGCAGTTGCCTGTGTAATAGCTGTGATTAAAATTCCACCGGGAGCATTAGAATTGCAGATTGGCAATGTACTTATCGGAGCATTTCCAATAGCATAAAATACATTATTGACAGCACTTATCCTGATCTTTGCAGTACCTCCTACCGTAAGCGGAAAAGGGCTAAAGTCCAAAGATTCGGATCCATCATTAGGCGTTGAGGCCGCCACTACATTCCAGGTAACGCCATTATCTGTAGTAAAATCAATTTTTACATTAGGGGCATTATAGGGAGCTGTATTGGTATTCACAACATCCCAGACTACATTGGTAGGTCCGTTGTTATAAACAGTTGTAGGGTTCACTTTGAACGGTCCGTTATTTCCAACAATAATTGTTTGAGTAGCCGACTGTGTCTGTTGTTGTGTTGAAACAGGATGGTTATCACGTACCGTCACTGTAAACCTTGTTGTTCTGGCAACTGTAGAAACAGCTTCCCAAAGGTTGTTGGAATTATTTAAAACACCAGCCAGAACTGAACTTAATCTGGGGAAATAACGGCTAGGACTACCGGATGGAGCAATTGATCTGAAAGACGGCCCCGATGCTGTATTTCCTAAATTATTAGCATCAGTAACTTCATTGGCTATATCTACCTCCTCCCAGGTATAGGTCATTGGATCATTTTCCGCATCAGTAACTGATGCTGTTAATACGAAAGCAGTTCCTTTTGGGATATTATAAGTAGGTAATGACCCTATCACAGGCGGGGAATTCACAATTGGTGTTTCTATGTCACATGTTTTAGTGATCAGATTGGCCTGAATATCTCTATATTCGTGGTATTAAAATAAGGATCAGAATGTGCCTGAACATTATTCACAGGACTGCCTCCGTTTACCACTCCGGCATACCCCATAATAGTGGATCCGGAAGCCGGTTCTACACTTGTACCCGAACCCAATTGCCCAGGGTCATATGAGAAACTGTGAATTCCTCCCAGCTGATGTCCTATCTCATGGGCAACAAAATCAATATCAAAATTATCTCCCACAGGAGGTCCATTCCCCGGAGAAGTCCAGCCTGAACCTTTATCATTACCGGCAGGTGTCAGATTATCCCGGCATATACATCCAACACATCCGGCATTTCCGCCTGCTCCCGGAGGAGAGAATAAATGCCCGATATCATAGTTTGCATTTCCAACAGTTGAGGTGATGACATTCTGAACCTGAGAGTTCCATCCAACAATACCATTCTGGGTTCCATTCTGAGTTGCAGAATAAGGGTCAGTATTTGCATTGGTATAAATCAATCCGGGAAAATTCTGTAATTCAAATGAAGTGCGAAGTCTTTTCATACACTCCATTAATCCTTGTAAGTGTCGCATTCATGGCAGCCAATGCTCCTGCCACAGTTCCTCCATGATACTGGGTATATTCCCCGCATACACTTAATGCTAATCTTAGTGTTCTGTATTTTTGTCAGATGATTTTGCAAAATTTGCTACCTGATTTGTAAAAGATTGTCCTTGCTTATGCAGCTTTTCTATCTCAAGCTTATCACTTTCCTTTTCCCCGGTTGAGCAGACAAATCCGGATTTTCCTCCTTGTGTTTTAGGATAAACTCTGTAAAGTTTTTTACTAGTATTTGCAGGTTCTATAAATTCAGTTCCTTCCCCGGTGATAATCATAGACTGAAAGTCATTGGGTGCCAAGCTGAATCTCAGGTATTTACCAGGATCATCAATTCCTATTCCTACATAGGATCCAAGCTGGTACTGATCTGCCAGTTCTTTCACCACAACCGGAAAACTGTAGACCGAAAATTTTTCAATTTTCCCGTTTAAAACAGGTAATGAAATGATAACAGGTTTTGCATTTTCCCTGTTTCCTGCGCATTCTTCAATTGAGATTTTAGCAGTAAAATGTCTAAAGAGTAATAGCTGTCATTAGGCAAGCCATCTCTGATTAGTTTTCCATCGGGTGCTGCAGGAGACCATTGTGCATGAGCTATTGCAAACAAACAAAGGAAAAAGAAAGAAATAAAAGTTTTATTCATAATTTCTCTTAAAGCTTTGTATTAATCCCACAAAACTAATCACTTTAATATCAATAAACAATACATTAATTCATTTGATTGAAAACTTAGCAATAAAAATACAAATCAATTAAAAATATCAACAATTTTATTTAAAATCATGAAAAAATTCAAAACACAGTGATTAATTAACTAATAAAAGACAAAAAAAAAAGGCCTCCATTTCCGGAGGCCTTTCTATCTGAAATTTAGCGTATTATTCTTTGATAAATTTCTTTTGAACAGTTTTACCATTATCATCGATATCGATTACATAAACACCGTTGATCAATCTGCTTACATTGATCTGGCTGTTTAGCAGAATACCGTCTGCGATCACCTGTCCGGCAGCATTGTAGATCTTATATTTCGCTCTTTTGCTAATATTTTTCACAAACAATACAGAACTTACCGGGTTAGGATAGATCATAATTTCATTCTGATCAAGAGGGTTAGGAGTTACCTGTTTAGAAATTCTTACAGTGTAATCTTCAACTTCACCATTTTTAAAGCTGGTACAGTTTACAGGAACACCGTCTCTTTCCATAGCCACTCTCATTACTACATATTTGTAGTTGGTCATGCTTACAAAGGCATCTACAGGTACATTGAATTTTCCTGATACCGGACTTGTTGTATTTGGAGGTGAAGTAAATACTCTTTCATTAATATCAAACTCACCGTTTCTGTTGAAATCAATCCAAACTGCAATTCCTTCATTGTAAGTATTTCCTGTCCATTTTTTCTCAATGATAATTTCATTGTCAGTAGATCCTTGAATCAGTTCAATGAATGTTTCAGGAACTCCGGTGTAATCTGTATAAGTAGATGCACCTGATTCATTTTCCATTACTTTCTTACCATTCGGCTTCACAGTAACTTTAGAAATATGCTCACCTGTAGAACTTCCTGAAGCCATTCTGCAATACGTTACCGTAGGTGTTGTAAAGTAGTATGGAGGGGTATAATTTCCAGGGTACCATTACAGATATTTACTACCTGCATTTCATATTTCGTTAATTCCGTAAGACCTGTTAATACAAGGTTGTTAACCAGTGTAGGAACTTCTGTCCAGCTCGGGATACCAACTTTTCTGTATCTGAGAACATAAGTTGCTCCAGGAAAGGATCCCATTTGATCTCAGCCGAAGTTGGCAGTAATTGAGTAATCGTTAATCCCGGAGGTGGAATTTCACATATTCTTTCCGTTGTAAATACTTTAGGGTTTGAATATGGGTTGATGGTATTTTCTCCGTTACACTTATTGGCAATCTGTACTTCGTATGTAGTAAATGGCTCTAAAGGAGTTGTACTTCCCAATACATAAGTATTTGCAGGAGGGTTAGGTAAACTAACGTCATTCCATGGTCCAGTACTACCTACTTTTCTCCATCTCATTGTATAAGTCGCACTCACTGCAAGTGGAGACCATGTAATCAACGCAGTTGTTGGCGTAATGTTCGTTACAGTCACATTCGGAGGGGTAGGATCACATCTTGTAGTGAATGTAGTGATTGGAGTAGGTGTACCAATAACATCTCCACAAATTGCAGCAATTTCTACTTCATACGTTGTAGCCGGAGTCAATCCGTTGATCGTTAGATTTGGAAAGTTATTCAATAATGCAGAAGCATATACCTGTGTCCATGTTGTAGTTCCCAACACTCTGTATTTTACTAAATAGCTTACTCCTGCTCCTGAAATATTAATTGTTACAGAGTTATGTGCAGGTGTGAATACAGGGTTATTCGGTTTAGCATTACTACAAGGTCTTATTCTTACTCTATAGTCTTCAACCTCTCCGTCTACTGCATTTGAACACATCACAGGAGCACTTGAACGTTTTGCTACCACTCTCATCGTAGTAGTTAATGGTCCCGTATAAGCTGTTGAAGGAACTGCAAAAGTTGTTGTAACCGGTGTAGTTGTATTAGCTGCAGAAAGTATAAATCTTTCTGTAGTATTATCAAACTGCCCGTCTCTGTTGAAATCGATCCATGCAGTTACCGCTACGTTTCCTGTTGCTCCATTCCAGCCTTTTGAAACTGAAATTTTATTATTCTGAGAATTAACATCTAAAGTAATAAGAGTCTCAGGAGTTGTATAGCTGATATAGTTGGTCTGTACTGAAGTATTATTCATTACAGGTACACCAGGGTTTGAAGAAGTAACGGTTACATTAGAAATGTGATCGTTTGTTCCTGAACCTGTCATCTGGCAATAAGACAACGGTGGTGTTGTAAATGTTACTGATGGCGAATAGCTACCTGTAGAAGTTCCGCACTTGGTAGAAACCTGAACTTCATAATTTGTCTGTTCTGTAAGACCAGGAATTGTATAGTAATTCTGACCTGCAGGTAAAGTCATCGTCTGCCATGTACCACCAGGTGTTGTTCTCCATCTTATGGTATAAGTAGCTCCTGTGGTTGCTACCCATGATACTGTAGCAGAAGTAGCAGTAAGACTGTTTACGGTAATATTTGTTGGAGCTGCCGTTGTACAGTTCTGAGGATCTATAAACTTCACAGCATAGTCTTCCACTTCTCCCTGACTGAATGATCCACAAGGATCAGCATCATCTAGATAAGTCATAACCACACGCATACGGGTATTCTGAGTACCGGTATATGCAGAAGGAAGTACTGTAAAATTAGCTGTTACCGGAGTAGTATTATTATAAGTAGTATTCAGGATTCTTTCAGTAACATCAAAAATTCCGTCTCTGTTGAAATCGATCCATGCAGAAACTCCATATAAGAAGAGGTGGATCCTGGCCAGTATTTGCTAACAGAAATTTTATTTGTATTTCCACCACCTCTTTGTAATATAACCAGTCTGGTAGGGTCTGCAGTATAATCTTTGTAGCCGTCTGATGCTGAATTACTCACCATAATCGGAGCATTGGTAGGGGTAACGGTTACATTATTAATATATCCACTTGTAGAGGTATTACCTGTAGGACCTGCCGTACAATAATTAAGTGCAAGTGTAGTAAAGGTCACACTAGGAGAGAACGCTCCTGTAGCACCACCACACACTGTGGCCACCTGAACTTCATATTGAGTCTGATCTAATAAGTTAGAAAGTAACTGGCTACTCGCTAATGTTGTATTAACGGTAATGGTTGACCATGTAGTTCCTGTTACAGGCTTATATCGCACCACATAAGTTGCCCCTATTGCAGGTACCCAGCTTACAAGAGCTGTACTTGCCGTAACGTTTGATACAGCGATATTACTTGGAGGTGCAGATGAACATGGCTGTAAAGCAATCACATTCAATGCAAAGTCAACATAGTTACCGTAAGGTGCAGGACCACACGAATTAATATTTCCGGAATAAGACGTCGCAGTTCTTACTTTATAAGTTCCCGGTGGTGTTGTTGCAGGTATTGGAATAGTTGCAGTACCTGTTGCAGCATAATTTGTAGTTGCAAGGATTGTTTCACCCGGATCGTTAAAACTAAGATTATTATTCCAGTCAACCCATACATAATAATAGAAAGAACTGAAACTGCTAGGCATATTACTAGCAAGGTTCATCGTTAAAGTAGCTGAAGGTATTGCTGAAAAAGGTGCTGTAGAATTAACATACGCCGTATAAGAATTCGCTGTGTAACCTAAATTTGAAATCCCTCCCGTAGTTGTTACATTGTTCAGGTAATACTGGGTTGAGCTTGTTCCTCCTGTTGGTGTACAATATGCTGTATGGATGGAAATAGGACCTACCCACCAGCTTTGATTCGTCGCATCACATTTTGCTCTCACCCATATATAATAGGTTGTGTTTGCAACCAATGGAGAAATCGTTGCGCTTGTTCCTGTTGCCACCGTTTGTGATGGTGGTGTTGCAGCTGTAGGAGCTGTACTTGAAGTACTGTAATAAATCTCATATCCTCCCGCAGGTGCAGGAGAAGGAGCTGTCCAGCTGATACCCGCACTTGTTGTAGTAGCAGAGGTTAAAGTGATCACTCCAGGAGGCGGACATGCAGGTGCCGGTCCGAAAGTCATCCTGATATTCGGTCTGTCTGATGTTACAGTTCCGTCTCCAGTAGGAGGATTACTATCATCCCGGATATACATATGCTTCGAGGCAGCAGTAGAATAAGCAAAAGCATTTCCTGCTGTAGTACCTGTTCCGTATCCTCCATAGTTATTTTCTACATATACCATCAGGTTATCTGATCCGTTATAGTAGAATGGGGTTTGTAATGTTACGGTATTCCATCCAGTAGGCATGTTAGTCAGGGTCCCGTTATACACTAAAGTAGCACCACCAATTGCAGAAGCCCAGTTTTGTGCTGAAATAGTTGTCACAGCAGTTGCCACAGGCTTCACATAAATCTTTACCGGAAGAGCAAAATTTGTAGATGCCGTAGCATTCCATGCTACGGAAAGTAAACTTCCTCCAGCAGGAAGATTAATTTCTGACGCAGTATAAAGGGATGCGGATCTTTCAAATCCGTAGTAACCGGCCAAAGGATACCTTTGAGTGCTGGTTCCTGTACCAATCGTAACTGTTTGTGCCTGTATGAGTAGTCCGAAAACCATACAAAGCAGTGTAATGAACGGCTTAAAACGCCTGTTCATTTTACCGAGTAAAAATACACTCATATTTTTTAAAATTTAATAATGAAAACTAGTAAAAGTAGTTATAGATCTTTTGTTTATGGGAGCCAAAGGCATTTTTGAAATCTCCCTTTACAGATAAATCTGTAGTAAAAAGTAATTTTTTATATCATACGCTATTATTTTAACAATCACACAAATCTAATCATTTTTTCATTATAATATATTCATTAAAGCATTTTTTTGTAAAAATTAAACGATATTTCACTTTATACGTTAAATAAATAAATCCCCGGCAATACCGGGGATTTACTAAAAATTTAATGAAAAACTTTATTTCTTAATGAATTTAGACCTGATTTGCTCAATGCCTTTATCATCTATTATAATTATGTAGCCACCTTTAATTAAAGTTGAAACATTTACTTTTCCATTATTGATATTTCCACTATTTACAAGTTGTCCTGCAGCATTATAAATTTTGTAAGCCGCTTTATCTGAAACTTTGGTTATGTTTAAAACATCGGTTGCAGGATTCGGATAAATCTGGATATCATTATTTTTAATATTGGTTTCTGAAGTAGAAAGAGGTGCCGGTGAAATTACCACATTATAGTCTTCCACTTCTCCATAAGGAGATTTTATTCCACATGCCCATGTTGCAGGAAGCGAATATCCAGCATTATTAGCACCCGCAAATAAAGCAAGTACCCTCATTCTTAAAGGTTTCCTTCAATAGCATCATCCGGGATAACCACAGTAGAAGTAACCGGAGCGTTCGCAATACCTACAGGGAAATTAAGAACTCTTTCTGAGTTATCAAAAGTACCATCCCTGTTGAAATCAATAAACACAGCCATACCATCATAGTCCGGAGCTCCTGTACGACTTAAAGTCACAGATAACGGATAGGTATTTCCTTTTGTTAAATTAATTTGCAGAGCTGTGTTATTCGTAAAGTTACTATAACCACTTCCAACCTGAGTTGTATTGTTTACGTTAGCCAGTGTTACGTTTGAGATATGCTCATCAGTACCATTATTACCTGCTGCAGTACAATAATTAATAGAACTTGTAGAGAAGTTAACAGACGCAGAATATGTTCCAGTTGTTCCAGCGCACACTACAGCTACCTGTACTTCATAAGCAGAGCCGTCATCAAGATTACTTAAGTTAACAGAAGGTACGTTTGTATCTATTTCAGTCCAAACTGATCCTGTAGTCTTTTTATAACGGAATTTGTATGTTGCTCCCGTATAAGACATCCAGGAAACACTTGCTGAACTTGTTGTAATATAACTTACCACTACATTGGTAGGGGCTGCACTGCTACATGGTGAAAGAGGAGTTAATGTTACATTTCCTAATGCATAGAAAACATTTCCTATAGCAGATATTCTTACTTTGATGGTCTGCCCGCTCATTGATGCCGGGAACGTAAAGTTCTCAGAACCGTCATTTGGTGTAGAAGCTGCTAAAACAGTCCATGTATTTCCACCATCCGTTGTATAGTCGATCTTAACATTAGCAACATTATAAGGAGCTGCATTTGTATTAGCTACAACCCACTGTATTGGCGTCGGCGTGTTTACATCGGCAAACTGAGCTGCCAATCTGAAAGGTCCGTCATCTTTTACAATAATGGTCTGCTCTGCATATTGTGTCTGCTGCTGACTGGCTACCGAGTTATTATCTCTTACTGTCACAGCAAATTTGGTTGTTCTCGGAACCATTGATACAGATTCCCAGGTATTAGATCCGTTATCTAAAACTCCATTCAATACAGATGAGAATTTAGGGAAATACCTTGAAGGACTGGTAGATGGTGCTATTGATCTGAAGGAAGCCCCTGAAGAAGTTTTCCTAAATTACTTTTATTGATCACAAGGTTAGCATTGTTAACCTGCTCCCATGTATAAGTCATCGGATCATTTTCCGGATCAGTTGCGGAAGCCGTCAATACAAACGCTGTTGCCTTAGGAATAGTATAAGTAGGCAACGCTGCAATAGCAGGAGGATTATTGGTAATGGTGTTTCAACATCACAAGTTTTTTCAAGCAGGTTAGTCTGAACCTGTCTGATACTTACATTATGAAAGTAAGCATCGGAATTTGCCTGCACATCGGTATTAGGACCTGTAATCCCGGCATATCCCATAATAGAAGACCCTGAACCCGGCTCTACATTTACCCCACTGCTTTCAAGGCCATGAGAAAATGTATGGTTAGCTCCAAGCTGGTGTCCCATTTCATGAGCTACATAATCAATATCAAATGCATCACCTTCAGGCTGTCCGTTTGCAGGTGAAGTAAATCCTGAACCTTTAGCTGTATCATCAGCAGAAGCCGGGTTGATACAAACGCAACCGATACATCCTGCATTTCCACCACCTCCGGAAGCTCCGAACAAATGTCCGATATCATAGGCATCGTTACCTACACCAGGAGTATTTGTAAGGGTCTGCTGTAACTCTACATTCCAGTTATCCATATCTGCAGCATCCGAATAAGGGTCTGTAGCTGCATTAAAGAAGATAAGTCCGGGAAGATCCTGTACATTAAGGTGTAATGCAAAATCTTTTTCAAATACACCATTTACTCTTGTCATTGTTGCACTGATTGCATCCACAGCCCCTTGCAGAGTTCCCCGTGATAGGCAGTGTATTCAGCAGTAACAGACATGGCAAGCCTCATTGTTCTGTATTTTTTATCTGACATTTTTGAAAAATCATTGGGCTGATTGGTAAATGATTTTCCTTTTTCAAGCATTTTTCAATAGCTTTTACGGCAGCCGGGCTTTCATTGGTAGTACAAACAAAGCTCTTGCTTCCTGTCTTCAATGTTTTAGGATGAACTCCGTAAACTGTTTTATCACTATTTTGCGGATCGATGAACTCATATTGCCCATCCTGCATAATCATTGAGTTGAACCCTCTTGGTGAAACGGAGAATCTAATTGTTCTCGAAGGGTCATCAATACTTGCTCCCACGTAAGAACCCAGTTGATATCTATCAGCCAGAGATTTTACTACAACCGGGAAGCTGTATACATTGAATCTTTCAATTTTACCACTTAAAGTTGGAATAGAAATAACAACAGGCTTGGCATTTTTACCCATCTCCTGAGCCTCGCTTAACTGAGATCTTAATAAATCCAGATCCAGCTTATAATAGCCTCGTACGCCTGTTACAGCTAACTCTCCGGACTTCTGCTTTCTGTCTACTTTAGCAGAGGTGGGCGTCCATTGTGCAAACGCTGTTCCTCCTACCAAAGCACACATCAAGGTAGTAAGTAGTTTCTTCATAATTATTTTTTTAAATTCATATCCAACAAAAATATAAAAACATTCACTAAACAACGAATTAAATTAAAAATAATTCATACAAAAAACACAAATACAAAATAATACATCATCAATATATAAAATACGTTTACACTTTATAAAAAAATGAACACAATAAAAAACACATAATATTTACCATAATACAACTACAACAAACATTTTCATAAAAAAATACACCAATCAATTCATACAGTATCAAAAAAATCCCCAGATACAATCTGAGGATCTATTATTTCTATAAATCTATTTCTAAAACTTGTAAGCAAGATTCCAGGCAAATCCCATATTGAATTTAGAAGAGCTTCTCCCAAAGCCAGGAACAATCATGGGAGAAATATCATCTTGCTTGGAAGTGTATACCCAATATCTGGGCTGAAGGTTTACATCAATATAAAAGTTAGAGTTGAACAACTGTACTCTACCACCCAATGTTCCTTCCAGCCAGAAAGTTGACTGTGAAGAAGAAGGGAACGCTACAGAAGAATTACTTCCTCCAAACCCACGAACCGGGATGGCCATATACTCCTGATTGTAGAATGCTCCAGCAACTTTTCCTCCCACGTAAAATCCGTTGAATTCATTTTCCGCATCTTTTGCCAGCATATAAAATGCACCCAACTTCACAAAAGGGCCGTTTACCTTGGCATCATAACCATTCTTCTGATAGATATTCTTTTCAAAACCAGCTTCTGCAACAGCATGGATATTTCCTTTAACTTTTGAAGAAATGAATCCCTGATACAGTTTCCTGTCTGAAAAGAAACCAACTCCGGCATTCAGAGCATCAAAACCAACCATAAAGTTCGGTTCGTATTTCCAATGTTCTTTTTTTCTTCTTTTTTATCCTGCTTATCCTGTGCCCAGCTTATTACGCTTATTACACTAAAAAATAAGGTAAAGATTAGTCTTGTCTTCATTCTCTATTTGGTTTTGTCCTTGTTCCAGATCCGTAACAGGATCCGGAGTTACTAACTCTGAAGCTAAATTCTCGTAAGATTTTTTAATACCGCATCCCGGAGATACATAGGTTGCCTTGGTAGTATATTTTACTCTTACTTTTGATTCTGCCCCTTTGATTCTGGTTTTAAAATACAGATCCGTATAAGGTGAATCGTCTACCCTTAAAGGAATCAGCCTTGATTCAACATTTGCAAGTTTTCCCAAATCCACTTTTCCTGAGCCGTAATCTACTGCTACATAAAGGGTATCTACATTCGTTAATTTCCCTCCTGACTTGAAAGCTACTTTCATCCTTGGAGTACCTTCCCCACTTTCGCAGATATCATCATCTCCTCCACAGGAAAAGAACAGTCCTAAGAAACAGATCGCTATGAGAAATTTAAAATATTTCATCTGTATATTTTTATTTTTTTATTGAGTCAGACGGAACTGGCTTTTTATATTAAGCTTTCAAATTTAATAAATTTATTTTTTCACCAGCAATGCGATATTCTCAACATGATGGGTTTGTGGGAACATATCTACAGGCAATATCTTTACTACCTGATAATGGTCTTTCATCAATGCCAGATCTCTTGCCTGGGTTGCTGAGTTACAACTTACATACACCACTTTTTCAGGAGAAAGCTTTAAGATCTGCTCTACTACTTTCTGGTGCATCCTGTCTCTTGGCGGATCGGTGATCAATACATCTGCTTTCGGATGGTTTTCCAGGAACTCGTCATTGAAGACACTCTTCATATCTCCACAATAGAAAGTACAATTGGTAAGGCCGTTCAGTTCTGCGTGCTCAATAGCGGCATCAATAGCTTCCTGAACAGATTCTATTCCTATTACCTGTTTTGCATTTCTGGCCACATACTGTGCAATGGTTCCTGTCCCCGTGTAAAGGTCATATACCACTTCATCTCCTTTTAAATCGGCAAATTCAAGGGTTTTTCTATACAGTTCCAGGGCCTGCTTATAGTTGGTTTGAAAGAATGATTTCGGTCCTATTTTGAACTTTAACCCATCCATTTCTTCCATCAGGAATCCTTCTCCAAAATAAACTTCAATATCCAGATCATAGATAGAGTCATTCTGCTTAGGATTGATCGCATACACTAATGTTTTTATCTGCGGGAATTTTTCTAGCAGGAATTCAAAAAGCTTTTCCCTGTTTTCTTTTTCTTCTCTGTAAAGCTGGAAAAGAACCATCCACTCTCCTTTAGAGTTCTGTCTCATCATTAAGGTTCTCAAAAATCCTTCATGATTTCTCACATCAAAGAAGTCAAGACCATTCTCTACCGCATAGTTCTTCACCGCTAAACGGATGGCATTGGAAGGATCTTCCTGCAGGAAACATTCTTTAAGATCCAGAATTTTACTCCACATTCCGGGGATATGAAATCCTAAAGCATCTTTACTTCCGAAATTTTCTTCAGAACTGATTTCATATTGGGTAAGCCATCTTGCATTGGAGAAAGAAAACTCCATTTTATTTCTGTAAAAATACTGTTCTGTAGAACCCAGGATAGATACTGTTTCAAAATCTTCAATACCTCCGATTCTTTTGATGTTGTTGTATACTTCTTCCTGTTTGAAATCCAGCTGCTTTTCATAGGTCATATTCTGCCATTTGCAGCCCCCGCAGGTTCCGAAATGCACACACTTCGGTTCTGCTCTGAAGGGAGATTTTTCCAATACTTCTACTGCTTCTCCTTCATAATATTTGGATTTCGCTTTTTTACTCTTACATTCACAAGGTCTCCCGGAATTGCTCCTGAAACCAATACTGTTTTACCGTCTTCCGTTTTACCAATAGCTACTCCTTTTGCACCGGCAGTTAACAGCTTAATATTTTCAAGAACTATATTTTTCTTCTTTCTCATTCCACAAATTCTATTTTTTCTAATCATGAACCCTTCCGGATTCATTCTGCAAAAATACAATAAAAAAACCTTATCCGAAGATAAGGTTCTAACTATGTGAAAGTTTATTATTTTGTTGTAGCCGGTTGAGGATTGGCAGGCTGTGGAGCGGGTTGTTGCGCTGAAGGATCAATCTGCAACTGAGGCTGCTGCATTCCCGGATCTACCCTTGGTGCTGAAAGTCCTGTAAGCTTATCCAGAATCGTTACCAGTTCCTGCTCTCCTAAGTTTACAAAGGATCTGCTGGCGATTTTACCATCTTTATCTATAATGACAAAGCAAGGTAATTTGAATCCATATACTCCGTATTTTTTAGCAATATCAGATTCCATTCCTTTTTCTCCGTAAACATTTACTCCCTGAATTCCTTTTAATAAAGAATTGCTTGTTTTTACAAACTGATCTTTGGTATCGTCAACGTTTACGAATACAAAGTTCATTTTAGATTTATAGAAGTTAACCACCTCTTTTAAAACCGGGATTGTAGCTTCACTGATGTAAGGATTCCATGAAGCATAGAAGAATAACATATATGGTTTTCCTTTGTTTTCAGAAAGCTGATAAGCTTTTCCATCCTGTTTTACCAATGCTGCTTCAGGAGCTGCATCACCGATTTTAAGTCCTGTAATAGCTACCTGCATTTTCAAAAGGTCACTTTTGATTGTAGCATCTTTAATATCTGTATCGATAAGTTTCTTGATCTTGTCAATATTCTTTGCCGGAGTGGTAGGATGAATATCTGCCTGCGCCATTACGAATGCCAGAAGATAATCTTTTGCAGTCTGAGAAAGATCTTTTTAGTCTTTAAATACTGCGCAAACATTTCTGAAGTTGTAATATCTTTTTCCCTTTGCTGTTTGCTTCCGCATACTTCTGGAAATCAGGAGTCATTTTTACAAGAAGATATTGTCTGTAAAGAGGGATTGTTTTCACCATCGCATCTTTATCACTATCTAATTTTGTTTCATAATCTTTAAAAGCTTTGGAAGCTTTGTAAGACGGGTTTCCTGACATTGGACCATGAGACATTTCATAGTTCGCAAGAAGGTTCAGAATCGTTACTTTTGCATCGTTTTCTTCCACTCCAGAAGTGCTTTGCTAGGGTTGTTTTTCTGAGCAAGATCATCAATATTCTTGTTGATATCAGCTTCAACTTTCTGCATTCCTTTTACGAATGCATTTTCGTCTCCTGCCATCAGGGCACCCAGGTTCACTTTATTACCATACTCACCTAAGAATTTCTGAGTTGCCGTAAGGAAATCATTATTTTTTTAGCATCTCCTGTGATGACATACTCGTTAGGGAAAGTCATTGAATTTCCTGAGATGTTTACTTTTGTCCACCTTCAAGATAGATCAGATTTTGTTTGTTGGCATAGTTGATGACGTACATTCCGTCTTTAGGCGCTTCAAAGCTTCCAGAGAAGTTACCGTCTTTATCTAAACCTATATTAATCAAAGGTAAGGTTCCTACTCCTGAAGCTTCTACAAATTCAATTCTTTCCAATGGTGAACTTCCAGTAATTTTTCCTTTAACCTCTACTTTTTTGAACAAGACATCACGAAAGCTGTGATGATAAACAATAAAAGATATTTTTTCATTTCAATTTTAATATTATACAAAAATAAGCTTTTTAGGGCTTGCTAATTCACACTGATTATTTTTTTTAAAAATTTTATTACAACCGATTCCAAGGGAGTTTCCAATTACTTTTTTCAACTGTTTTCTATCGGTAAAAAGCCGTTTGAAATGTTTCTCACAATACAATTCAACGACCCTTCAAATATATACTTATTAAATAAAGAATACCAAAGCTTATCAATAAGTTAACAAATTTTAACAGGAAAATTGTGTTCACAAAAAAATCGCCTCCGAAATGAAGGCGATTTTTTACGTATTTTGAATCAATTCTATCCTTGATCTACAAGAGCAGCCATGTATTCTCTGTTCATTCTTGCGATATTTTCAAGAGAAATACCTTTAGGGCACTCTACTTCACAAGCACCGGTATTTGAACAGTTACCGAATCCTTCTTCGTCCATAGCCTTCACCATGTTTAGAACTCTTCTTTTCGCTTCTACTCTACCTTGAGGAAGTAAAGCATACTGAGATACTTTAGCCCCAACAAAAAGCATTGCAGATCCGTTTTTACATGTAGCTACACAAGCTCCGCATCCGATACATGCAGCAGCATCCATTGCTCTGTCTGCATCTTCTTTAGGAACAGGAATAGCATTCGCATCCAGTGTATTACCCGAAGTATTCACAGAAATGAAACCTCCTGCAGCCATTACTCTGTCAAATGCGCTTCTGTCTACCATCAAATCTTTGATAACAGGGAAAGCAGCACTTCTCCAAGGTTCAATAACGATGGTTTCACCGTCTTTGAACATTCTCATGTGAAGCTGGCAGGTAGTGATCCCGGTGTCCGGACCATGTGCTCTACCATTGATGTAAAGGGAACACATTCCGCAGATCCCCACGACAGTCATGATCGAAAGCGATAGGTTCTTTACCTTCGTTAATTAAATTTTCGTTCAGAATATCCAACATTTCCAGGAATGAGGAATCTGTAGATACATCTGATATTTTATAGGTCTCAAACTGACCTTTAGATTTATTATTTTTTTGTCTCCAAATTTTCAGCGTAAGATGTAAGCCTTTTTGCACTCATAATGTTATATTTATAGGTTGGAGATTATTTGTAACTTCTAGTTTTAACCTCGATGTTGTCGTAGATCAGTTCTTCTTTATGCAACACTTCTGCGTTGATATCCGATCCCTGATATTCCCAAGCTCCGACGTATTTGAAGTTTACGTCGTCTCTTTCCGCCTCTCCATCAGGAGTTGCGTGATCCCAACGGAAGTGACCACCACAAGATTCTTCTCTGTTGAGTGCATCGATAGCCATTAATTGTCCCAATTCAAGGAAGTCTGCTACTCTGAATGCTTTTTCAAGTTCAGTGTTCATCCCTTCTCCTTCACCAGAACTTTTACATTTTTCCAGAAATCGTTTCTTACTTCTTCGATTTCTTTGATTGCTTCTTTTAATCCTTCAGGAGTTCTTCCCATTCCTACTTTATTCCACATAATGTGTCCCAGTTTCTTGTGGAAGTAATCTACTGAATGAGTTCCTTTATTATTGATGAAGAAATCAATTTTATCTTTAATTCCTTTTTCAGCTTCGTTAAACGCTGCTGAATCGGTAGGAATAGCTCCTGTTCTGATGTCTGCAGAAAGATAATCTGCAATCGTGTAAGGAAGTACGAAATATCCGTCTGCAAGACCTTGCATCAATGCAGATGCTCCCAATCTGTTTGCACCGTGATCTGAGAAGTTTGCTTCACCAATTACGAAACATCCCGGAATGGTAGACTGAAGATTATAATCAACCCATACACCCCCATTGTGTAGTGAACTGCAGGGTAGATCTTCATTGGTGTTTTGTAAGGATCATCAGCAGTAATTTTTTCGTACATTACGAATAAGTTACCATACTTCTCCTCAACCCACTTTTTACCAAGGTCATAGATCTGCTGATCTGTAGGATTGTGAATATGTTTTTCGATAGCGGCTTCTTTACCTTTTTCATGATCTCTGTAGAGAAATCAAGGTATACCCCTTCCTGAGTATCATTATTTTCGATTCCGTATCCTGCATCACATCTTTCTTTAGCTGCTCTTGAGGCAACGTCTCTCGGTACAAGGTTACCGAATGCAGGGTATCTTCTTTCCAGATAATAATCTCTGTCTTCTTCTTTGATATTTTCAGGTCTAAGCTTACCTTCTCTGATGGCTACTGAATCTTCAATCTTTTTAGGAACCCAGATTCTTCCGGAGTTTCTTAATGATTCAGACATCAGAGTCAGTTTAGACTGCTGAGTTCCGTGAACCGGAATACAAGTCGGGTGAATCTGTACATAACAAGGGTTTGCGAAGTAAGCCCCTTTCTTGTGAATCTTCCATGCAGCAGAAACGTTTGATCCCATTGCGTTGGTAGAAAGGAAATATACGTTTCCGTATCCTCCTGAAGCAATTACTACAGCGTGAGCAGAGTGTCTTTCGATTTCACCTGTTACAAGGTTTCTTGCGATAATTCCTCTTGCTTTTCCGTCTACAATTACAAGATCAAGCATTTCGTGACGGTTATACATCTTGATTCTACCTTTACCGATCTGACGGCTCATTGCAGAATAAGCACCTAACAATAACTGCTGACCTGTCTGTCCTTTTGCATAGAATGTTCTTTTACCTGAACCCCACCAAATGAACGGTTATCCAGCTGACCTCCGTAATCTCTACCAAAAGGAACTCCCTGAGAAACACACTGGTCGATAATATTAGCAGAAACTTCAGCTAATCTGTAAACGTTAGCCTCTCTTGCTCTATAGTCACCTCCTTTGATGGTATCATAGAATAATCTGTAAGTGGAGTCACCGTCTCCTGGTAATTCTTAGCTGCATTGATCCCTCCCTGAGCTGCAATAGAGTGTGCCCTTCTTGGTGAATCCTGATAGCAGAAAGCTTTTACGTTGTATCCTTGCTCAGCTAAAGTAGCTGCAGCAGAACCTCCTGCCAAACCTGTACCTACAACAATAATATCAATCTTGTCTCTGTTGTTTGGTGCAACAAGGTTCATATGGTCTTTGTGATTTTTCCACTTGTCCTTAAGAGGACCCGCCGGAATTTTTGAATCTAACTTACTCATACTAGTATATTGATATTATTGAGTTATATAATGATAAATTGCGATGAAAATGAAACCTGCAGGAATAAGGATTGAATACCATTTTCCGAAAGCTTTGATCACCGGCGTATATTTTGGATGTCTTGCCCCGATTGACTGGAATGAAGACTGGAAACCGTGAGCCAGGTGTAATCCCAACAATACAAAAGAGATCACATATAAAGCCACTCTCCAAAGATCAGCAAACTTCTCATGAAGTTCCGGCCAGAAACGTTCTGCATCAGGAGTCAATCCATCTACATACTTGTAAGTAATTTCATGCAACCAGAAATCATATAAGTGAAGCGCAAGGAAAGCCAACACCACTGCTCCGGAAATAATCATATTTCTGGACATCCATGAAGAGTTCACAGATGCATTGTTTGCTGCATACTTTACCGGACGTGCTTTATTATTCTTGATCTCAAGCACAAATCCCATTACAAAATGGAAAATTACTGCAAAACCAAGAATAGGCTGCATTAAGAACTGCACAAAAGGATTATAGCCCATGAAGTCAGATGCTGTATTGAATGCATCCTTGTTCAGAACTGATAACAAATTGGTTGTCAAATGCAGTATAAGAAAAATCAGCAAAAACAGAGCTGATAATGCCATAGCGTATTTTCTACCTATCGTAGAACTCGTTAAACCTGCCATATAAGTTTAAATTTGAATTTCCACAAAATTAAGAAAGTTTAACAATATCGAAAAGTGAGAAATCTCACAATTAGACAGTTTGTAATCTTTCTAAATAAGAATCCGACCCGTTATAAATACAGGAAAACAACTAAATGGAGAACCATCATTTGAGATCATAAATCCTATCCCTGAAAACCACTTTACGGGCTGACAATGGAAGCGTCTTTACTTCATACTCGTCTATTCTTCTCGAAGAACAATAGGGCTTAACGATAAACTGTAAGGCCTTATGATAGTCTGTTTTATCTGAAATCCAGAAACAGACTTTAGATCCGCTCTTGACTGAGAATGCTTTATTCCTGCCCAAAGTATAAGAAAGCATCTCTTCTTTCCGGTTTTCAAAAACATTGCTCCCGGTTCTTACCATTAAAAATACTAAAAAGCCATTGCAAGTCTCGTAGAATTTCTAAAATCAAATTTCAGGATCGCAGGACGTAGCAGAAATATCACTACTGAGACAGACAAAATTTCAATAAGATTCATCGGAATGTTTTCAAAAAACAAAACATCTGCTTCTGCAAACCAATGTATCGTTTTGAGCAGAATCTGAATAATAAAGTCATACAGATTATTAATTAATTCAAAATCAAAACCACCCGAAACAAGCGCTGTCATCAGAAAGGAAAATACAATGATCACTTCTGAAAAAGGGACAATAATAAAATTGGCAATCATTGAAATAAAAGAAAACTGATGAAAATAATACAGCACCAGCGGAAGAGTTGCCAGCTGGGCAGATAATGATATCGTAATAGTATTGAATATCAGCTTTTTGATATAATGATCCTGTCTTGGGAAATATTTCAGAAACGGCTGATTCAGCCAGAAAATCCCCAACACCGCCACAAAGCTAAGCTGAAAACCTACATCATAAAACTGCTGCGTATCGGAAACGAGGATGATGAGCGCAGACAAAGACAGCGAATGTAAAAGATCCGGCTTTCTTTGAAGCAATACCGATATAAAATAGATACTGAGCATCATGCAAGATCTCAGTACAGAGTTTCCAAAACCTATAAAAGCAGCAAATAACCATATAAAAACCAGGCTGAAAATAACAGTATACTTCCTGAATTTTAAAGGACCTAAATATCTCATCAAAAAGTAAAATATCCCAAAAATAACAACAATATGGGTTCCTGAAATGGCCAGAAAATGAACAAGTCCGGATCTGTTGAAATCCTGTACGGTAGCAGCATCCATTTCTGTTCTGTCCGCAAGAATGATCCCTTTCAAAAATTCTTTGGTTTTTACAGACATTACCGTCCTGTCAATTTTCTTAAGCACCTTGAATCTGTATTGGTGGAGCCTATCTGAAACGCTTAAGTCAGCACGTTCTGCTGAGGAAATTTCTTCCTGAAGATAAACCTGTTGCTCAATATTTTTCCGTTTTAAGTATCCTGCATAATCGAACTGGAAGTCGTATTGCGGAGAATAAGGCTGTGTAATAAAAGCGTCAGCTTTATAATAATGCACAAAATCCAGCTCTTTGGTGCTTTTAGGAAGGTATATAACGGCATTAAAGTTTTTGTCTTTCAACTGTACCGCACCTTCGTATTTCCTGTACTTCTCATTTGAATTTAATTTCCGGGTAATCCTGAAAACAATACTTCCCTTTTCTTTGTTTACTGGAACAGGATCCGTCTCAGGGTATTATAGAAATGAAAGACACTGCCGGCACAAAAGAACAAAAGACCTGATAAAAAGACCTTACAGTGTGCAAAAAATAAGAATGAAAAAACAGGAGAACCGAAGCTCCCAACCCAATCAGTATCACCAGATAAATGTAAATATCTGTCAATACTATTTTATCCTGAAAAACGATTCCAAGGATGAAGCAAACTGTGAGAATAAGGAGAGGCTGTTTTTGCAATTTCCAATCATTTGTATGACCAAATTATGAAATTATCCCTTTTATTGCTATCTCTGTAATCGCTGATTAAATATAATTTAGCAGATAAAACCGCCAATAGAACGCTTGATTTTTTGCTGTTAAAATAACATTTAAATTCAAATTATTCCACTTTCAGAAATTTATCCGCCAGCCGTTTCGTTTCTTTGATATAAAACCATGGATCTTTCCTGTAATCTTCATAAGTAAAATCTCCAACCTTTTTAGGAACAGCAGGTTCTATCTGAGTTCCTTCATGCCACTCATTGAACGAAGTGATCCCGATAAAATCAGGTTTCACTTTAATAGCCGCATCAAACATATTTTCGTAATATTTACCTCCGTTTCTGTCTTTAAAATTAGTTTCATTCCATGGCCTTATCCGGGTATCTGAATAACCTGGTCCCACGCATGGAATAAAAATAAGATGATGGTCTTTTGCATAGTCTGCAAGAAACTTCCAGTTGGCTGTTGTACTCCCGAATACAAAGCCTTCGCTCGCAAAATAGGTATAAAAACCGTCAAACCCTGCAGTATCAAAGAATGCAGAATCATTCTGTTCTACCCACAATCCGATGTACAACGCATCCAATGGAGTATTTCTAAGTGTTTCTTTTCCTTCTTTTGATAAAATTTTTGCCCATTCTTCTTTAGGAATCTTATAGCTGTCATAAACATACAGCAATGGTTTCCCGGATTTTTTATAAAAGGCATGATGAGAAGAATATGTTTTGATGAGATAGGTTATCTGATCTTTAAATTCTGTGATATTTTTGTAGAACGGTTCTATATGAAAAGCTATTTTCAAACCAAAACGGTCTGCAATATCGAGATATTTTCTGGTACTTTTATCAGTAAAAGAATCTTTTCCCAGCCAGCTGATCACTACCACTCCTACTCGGATTCCTTCATCATTTTCATATGCTTTTCAATAATCTTAGCGTCGTTGGAGCTATAATTTCCCAGGGCCGGATAAAAATTAGCCCCGATATCGTTACCGCCTTTATAATGCCCAAGATTATTCCATTTGGGATCTTTCCAGTGAGGAAGAATCTCATGGTTCCAATGGGAATAGCTTCCATCAGTTTGCGGATTTCCATACCAGCCATAGTAAAAGATCTGAACCTGATCCCTGCTTTTATCCTGCGCAGAGGTTTGAGAGAAGAAAACGCAAATACAGCGAATAACAGAAACCGGCTAAAATAATTCATAGTAAAAAGTGGATTTAAAATCTCAAAAACAGTTACGAAACTTAAACTTTCAAAATAACATCGGCAGCATGATCACTGGCACCTTTCCCACCCAATTTTTCTCTTAAAAGGGCGTAGTCTGTAAGAACCTGTTCTCTTTTTCGCCTTCCAAAACCTTTTGAAGTTCAGTGACAAGGTTTTTGGTATTCAAATCATTCTGGATCAGTTCTTTCACTACTTCCCGATCCATGATCAGGTTCACAAGTGAGATATAATTGATATTTTTAACCAGTCGTTTAGCAATGGCATAAGAAACTTTGCTTCCACGGTAGCAAACCACTTCAGGAATATTCAGCAGAGCGGTTTCCAGGGTAGCGGTTCCTGAGGTGACAAGAGCAGCCTTTGAGCATCGCAGCAGATCATACGTCCTGTTAGAAACAAAATGTACGTTATCATCCACATATTTTTCGTAAAACTCTTTGGGAAGGCTTGGTGCTCCGGCAATCACAAACTGGTAGTTTTTAAAATGCGGTCTTACGGAAAGCATGATTTCAAGCATTTTTTCCACTTCCTGTTTTCTGGATCCCGGCAGAAGAGCAATAATTTCTTTTTCATTCAGTCCGTTCTCAGACTTAAATCCTTCAATATTGATTTCTTTCAGATCCGAAATAGCATCCAGCAAAGGATGTCCTACAAAATGAGAATGTACACCATGTTTACGGTAAAAATCTTCTTCAAACGGAAGAATGACCATCATTTCATCCACATATTTTTTGATGATTTCTACCCTGCCTTCTTTCCATGCCCAAAGCTGTGGAGAAATATAATACACTACTTTAATTCCCAGTTCTTTTGCAAAACGGGCAATTCTTAAATTAAAACCTGGATAATCTACCAGAATCAGCACATCAGGTCTGTTGTTCTGAATATCTTCTTTACAGAATTTGATGTTATTCAGGATCGTACGCAGGTTCATTACAACTTCCAGAAATCCCATAAATGCCAGGTCCCGGTAATGTTTGACTAATGTTCCTCCTTGAGCCTTCATCAGATCTCCACCCCAAAATCTGAACTCCGCATCCGGATCTTTCTGTTTCAAGGCTTTCATTAAATTACTTCCGTGCAGATCACCGGAAGCTTCTCCTGCAATAATGTAATATTTCATTTCTTCCGAAATCTTATTATTTGTTTTTTGTGCCTTCAGAACCTCAGATGATTCGGAATCATGTGAGATTTCTATGGCAGGGATAGAGAACAAATTAAAATAGATATGATCTTAATTCGTAAATTTGTTCAAAGATAATGATAAAAATGTCAGAAGAATTTGAAATCCGAAATAAAGTTGCCGAAAGCGGTCTTATCAATTTTGACCTGTCTACCTTAGTTCCAAAAGGAGAAAGAAAGGGGATAGATCTTAAAGATTTTCTGTTTCAGGAAATGATCCTTAAGGAAAAAGATTTCCGTGAAAAGGTAGAAGCCATCAATGTGGACGACTATAAAAACACTTATATTTATATTTACAATTCTGTGGATACCATTATTCCACTTTGGGCTTATTTTGTACTTACTGCAAAGCTTACGGATGTTGCCAAAAGATTGTTTTCGGGAACCGTGAGGACCTTGAGGTTATCCTCATGCACAATGCCATACAGACCTATGACTTCAGTGATATGACGGGTAAAAGGGTCCTGGTGAAAGGCTGCTCAGACAAAGAAATTCCTGAAAATGCTTATATAGAACTGGTGGAACAGCTTAAGCCTCTTGTTAAATCACTGATGTTCGGTGAAGCCTGCTCTAATGTTCCTATTGTAAAGAATTAAGAATGAATAAATATCTATCTGCATTATTCATATTTATTGTCTTTCTGGGAATTTATTATATGGGGAGTTTCACAAGAATTCCTTTTGCAGATTGTGTAGGATTTGTGCTGACGGCAGAAAAAGAAATCTGGGTACCAACCGCTGATGCCACCAGTCATTTTTTATATAACAATACTGTTATTTTAGTAAAACTTCTCACGGGATTGAATGCGATAGAGGCCAGCCGGTTTGTAGTCGTTACCTCTGGAGCAGCAACGGTTTCTGTGATTTACATTACCCTTGGAAACCTGATCAGAAAAGACTGGGTTGCCGTCACTGCAGCTGTTGTGTTCGGGTTCAGCTTTTCTTTCTGGAGAAATGCAGAAATTGTAGAGGTCTACACTTACAATACTTTATGGGTAAGCCTTTTTTTTCTTTTCTATGATAAAGGTTTTTGCAGAAAATAAAAATAAGTACATTATACTCAGCAGCCTCTTTTTAGGGATTGGCCTTTGGGTACATATTCAGAATATCCTGCTTATTCCGTCCCTGCTTGTTTTCCTTTTTTATTTCAGGCATGAAAAAAAAGTATGCCTATACTTCCCTGCTTATTTTCATTGTATTATTTTCATCTTTATTCATCGTCAATACAGCCCAAGGGTTACCATTAAACTCCCCGTATTCGTCACCTCAGGGAAACTGGGTGGAAAATTCCTTTAAAAAAGCACCTTTGGAATATGTAAAAGATTTTTTCGTCTCACTGGCTTACCTTGTTCATAACTTTAATCTGTTCGTATTTTTCGGAATAGCAGGTGTGATTCTGTTGTATAAAGCCCATAGGAAAATGTTCTATGTTTTCTTTACAGGAGCTATCTGTGTCTATGGCTTTTCAACATTCTATGCCGTTTCAGACAATTATGTTTTCTTTCTTCCCTTTAATGTAATTTTTGCCCTTTCCATAGGCTATGGGTTGTCTTCTGTACAATATGCCGGGTTCAGAAGATTTTCATGGATATGCCTTCTTATTCCTTTAGGATATCTCCTTTCCTACAACATCGTTTTGTTTACCGAAAAGGTAAAGAAACTGATCATTTCAAAAGCTATAAAGGAGGACTTGCGTATTATTTACTCCCATGGATGTACAATAATGCAGGAATTGTAGGCTTTACCCTGGATAAAAAAGAAGCTCCCGAACCTATTGAGTGGATGACAAGGAGTGCGGAAGAATATATCATGGTTTTGAAAAGCAAAGGATACATTGACGAGCAGATCAGAAAACTTTAACAATAATTATGAACTGCAGGTATTTTGTAAGGCATATTTTTTGATAACTTTGGTTCACTTAATACTTAACAAACACAAAAATGAGTTTAATTGACCTACTTACAGGGAACACAAGCAACCAGGTTGCTGAACAGGCTGAAAATAAATTCGGAATCAGCAGAAATCAGGTTATTGCCCTATTGGCTGTAGCTGCCCCTCTTATTATTTCTTACCTTAGAAACAAGTCTCAGGACGCCAAAGAAGCAGAAGCTTTAAATAACGCTTTAGATAAAGACCATAACGGCAGTATCTTAGATGATCCTTCACAAGTTGAAGCAAGACAGGCTGAAGGCGGATCGATCCTTGACCATATTTTTGGAGGTCAGAAAAGCAGTGTAGAAAACCAACTATCACAGAATACAGGAATTTCCATTGATAAGATAGGCCCTATTCTTGCCATGCTGGCACCTGTAGTAATGGGATACATCGGACAGCAAAAACAGCAGAGCAATGTAGGAGCAGGAGGTCTTGGTGATCTTTTAGGGGAATTCTGGGTAATGCATCCAACCAGGCTCAGGCTCAGCAGTCAAATCCTTTAAATGACATTCTGGGAAGTGTTTTAGGTGGCGGACAATCTCAGTCTTCAGGCAATCCTTTGAATGATATTCTGGGAAGTGTGCTGGGTGGCGGTGGAAACCAGCAACAGCAAGGCGGCGGCTTAGGCAGCATTCTTGGAAATATTTTTGGAAAATAATTAATTTAATTTGTATAAAAAAGACCGAAGAAGATTTTCTTTGGTCTTTTTATTGTCATTACTTTTTAGATTTTTCTTCTGTCGCCACAAAAGATTTTGAAGCTTTTCTCGGTCTTCTCTTTCCATAACTTCCGGAATTGATCTTTCCTCTTCTGGATTTTTTGTCTCCTTTTCCCATAGTAAATAAATATTTGTTGTTATGACGAATTTAGAAAATATGGATTAAAAAGCCAAGAAACCAGGCTGTTAAAATTTTATAAAAAGTAGGAAGATGGATGCTGGAAGATAGAAGGAGAATTGCCGGCAGGAATATAATTATCTGACAATTCTATAAATAATGATTCATATTTTCATTTGATCAATTTACAGTTTCTATTCCTTTTAAACTTTAATGGTTTTCCATTTTCCTCTTTTAAATAAAACAAATGCAACGATAGTAATTAACGTCTCTGCCGCCGGAATTGAGATAAAGACACCTTTAGGTCCCATTTCCAGGTATTTTGAAAGAAAATAAGCCAAAGGAATCTGGAAAAGCCAGAATCCAAAGAGGTTCACCCACGTTGGGGTCCAGGTATCTCCTGCCCCGTTGAAAGCATTGATCATGACCATTCCGATACCGTAGAAAATAAATCCTGTGCTCATAATATGAAGGGCATTTTGGGCAAAATTTAATCTCCGCCTCCTGGGTAAAGAAACTGACCAGAAAATTGCTGAAGAGGATAAATATCAAACTCACGGTCAACATGAAGATCACATTATATTTCACCGTTTTCATCACAGACTGCTCGGCTCTCAGCATTTCATTAGCTCCCATATTCTGTCCCACCAGAGTAGAAGCGGCATTGCTCAGCCCCATGCAGGAAGCATAAAAACATCATCAGCCTCAATGCAGTCTGATAGCCGGCAGAAGCATTTTCACCACCTGTTGTAGCCACGAGTTCTGCAAGGAAAATCCAGCTGCATGAAGCAATTACAAACTGAAAGATTCCGGGAGTCGCAATTTTGATAATAGACTGAATCAAACCATAATCCGGTTTAAAATAAGCAAGCCTGATACGGATCTGGGTATCTGCTACCAGCAAATGATACAACTGATAAATTACTCCTATACTTCTTCCTATTGTTGTAGCCAGTGCAGCTCCCGTAAGTCCCATCGCAGGAACCGAACCAAAGCCTTTTATCAGAACCGGACAAAGAATAATGTTGGCAATATTGGCAATCCATAAACTTTTCATAGCAATGGTTGCATTTCCGGCCCCTCTGAAAATGCCATTGATCAAAAACAGCAGCATGATAATGGTGCTGCTCCCCATCATAATCCTTGTAAAATCTTTTCCATATGCTGCAGCTTCAGGTCTTGCCCCCATCAGAATAAGAATTTCTTCTGCGTATATTACTCCCAGTAAACTCAGGATCAATGTGACCGCAACCGAAACCAATAATACCTGCGCAGCACTTCTGGATGCCTGTTCCGGATTTTTCTCACCAATTCTTCTTGCTACCAGAGCTGTAGCCGCCATACTCATCCCGATGGCTATAGAATACATCACAGAAAGTACTGACTCTGTAAGCCCTACCGTCTGAATTGCAAAACCGCTTTCTTTCAAATGTCCTACGAAATACAGATCAACCAGAGCAAATACCGATTCCATAGCCATTTCAAGCATCATCGGTATTGCCAAAAGTAAAACTGCACTTCTGATATTTACCTTTGTGTAATCAGTATCTTCTCCATTAAAGGCCTTCTTCAAAAAATCAAGGTATCGTGTCATAATCTTTGTGATTTGTATGACAAAAGTATTGATTCAAAACCAATTGCAAATTGGCATATGAAAAGTTTTTTAAAAGATTAATCTCTGTTGAAAGGACTTCAGTTTTTACATCCTTAAAAAAATACAAAAATAAGAAATTCTATTTTACAACAATTTTTTATTGTAATACAATAAATTTTTATACATTTACAACAAAATAACAACTATGAAATTAATTGGCAACAAATCTCTGTCTACCATTTTAAATAAAATATTACTGATCGGATGCATCGTTCAGCTTCTGTATTTAGGTTATATGGTCTTCGGTTTTATCATCTCTTATATCAACCTTCACAATGGAACCTATTATTTTTCTGATATTTTTATGGTTGGAAACCTCAGTAACGGAGAAGTAAAAGAGGCGCCGGATTCGCTGAATTTCCGGTTCAGTATGCCGTTTACTGATGCTATAACTATGGGAAGCTATACATGGCACAGTTTTATTTCAATTGTATTTTTCCTTGGGTTCTACAGTACATTTACCTTTTATCTGTTCAGAATATTTAAAGGGATGAGTCATGATCTTATTTTTAATGTTGAAGTGATCCGGGATCTGAAAAAGTTTGCAGTACTCAACATCCTGTTCATACCTATATACTGTCTCATTCTTTACTTTCTGAAACAGTCTCTTTACAGTATTGATCCTATGCAGGTATTACTCCATTTCATCACAGGAATCATCATACTTTTTATTATGGAATTCTTTAAAAAGGATATGAACTGCAGACCCAAAATGACCTAACCATATAATTATGCCCATTATTATCAACATAGATGTGATGCTTGCTAAACGAAAATGCAGTCTCAGGAACTGGCCGAAAAAATCGGAATCACGCAGGCTAACCTCTCCATTCTAAAAAACGGAAAAGCAAAGGCAATTAAGATCTCCACTCTGGAAGCCATCTGCACAGCCTTAGAATGCCAGCCAGGCGATATACTAGAATTTAAACCATAAAAATAAAACACCATGAAACGTACACAAGTATTTCAAAAGAAAATATGTCTTATTATCGGGATTATTCTTGCTCATTGTATTTACGGCCAGGAACTTACCAATAACCACAAGCAAATGTTAAAGTACGACAATACAGCCTACTTTGCAGCTTTAGTCAATAAAGAAAATATCAATGCATGTTACCCTATAGAAAATACAGCATACACCCTCTTAGGATTAGCCATCAAAATGAACAGCAAAGAAGTATTTCAAAAACTGATTGATGAAAAAGCAGATCTGGAAAAAACCTGTGATGGAAAGACCCCGCTAATGTTCGCTGCAAAGTACGGTAATACTGAAATGGCCAAAAACTCTTAACCAAGGGAGCCAAAAAGATACCAAAACCGATAGAGGATATACAGCACTGGATTATGCGAAAAAGTATGAAAAACCAGAAATCATCAAACTTCTGGAATAATATTTCGTATATTATCTATTATAAATTCCCGGTCATTATTTAACAGTCCGTTGTTATTCAAACCTACCATTTAACAAAGATTAATTTGTTAAAATTCTCTTAAAGCATAAATTTATATTGATAAAATTTACTTAAAAATTACTCTGGAATAGCTGATAAATTATTTAACTCACTAGATTTGGCAAAAATAAATACCATGAAAAAAACATCATCACATTTTTGATGCTTCTGCCTTTCGCATACCAGGGACAAAGTAAAATTGATAATTTAAGCTTCGAAAATGTTGAAAACAATCTTCCGAAATCATGGAGCATCATTGGAGACAGCCCGGCAACGATTTCTGTTGATAATAAAGAAAGACAGGATGGGCAATACTCCGTTCTTGCACAATCTACCGTGAAAGGTATGGCAGGACTCATGTATACACTTCCTGAAAACTATGCAGGAAAAAAGATCCATTTCCGGTTATATCAAAACAGAAAACCTTACTGACGGATTTGCAGGAATCTGGATGCGGATAGATCCCAAAGTCGGCTTTGACAATATGCAAAGCAAAAATATAAAAGGGACAACTCCATAGACGAAATATGAAACTACCCTTACCCTCTCTCCCGAAAACTCAAAAAAATTGTAATCGGAACTCTTTTTACAGGCAAAGGAAAAGCATGGTTTGATAATATCAGAATAAGCATTGATGGAAAAGATATTCAGGATGCTGTAGCCTTTCAGAAGCCACAGGTGAATGCCGATCTTGATCACGAATTTGATAAAGGTTCAAAAATAAGCAGTATTGATACCGGTAAAAGAATATGGATAATCTAAAAAATCTGGGTCTGATCTGGGGATATCTGAAATATTATCATCCCAATGTAGCCGGAGGAAAATATAACTGGGATTATGAGCTTTTCAGGATCTTACCTAAAATCAGTGGCGCTTCAGCGAAACAGAGAGATGAGATCCTGGCAGACTGGATCAAAGGTCTGGGAACATTTCAAACCGAAAAATTCACCTTCGATACAAAAAACGTAAAGATAGCCCCAGATCTCAACTGGATCACCAATTCAGGGTTTTCAAAAGAACTTTCCGACCTTCTTCTTCAGCTCAAAGATGCTAAAAGACCTAAGGCAAATTATTATGTAGACTTCTATGATAATATTGGAAATCCTGATTTCAGCAATGAAAAGCCTTACGAGAGTGAAGCATATCCGGATGCAGGTTTCCGTCTTCTTTCGCTTTACAAATACTGGAACATCATTCAGTATTATTTCCCGTACAAAAACCTCATCAGGGAAGACTGGAAAGAAGTGCTACCCGAGTTTATTCCCAAATTTGCCGACGCAAAAATGAGACCGATTATACGCTTGCCGCTTTAGAGATTATTGCAAGAATTCATGACACTCATGCAAACGTATGGGGATCTAACAAGGCATTGGACAAGTATTTCGAGCAAGACATGCTCCTGTAAAACTTACCTTCGCAGAGAATAAAGCAATAGTAAGCAGCTATATCAATGATCAGCTTGGCAAAGAATCCGGACTGCAGACAGGAGACATCATCACAGAAATTAACGGAAAACCGGTAGATCATATCGTAAAGGAAATGCTGAAAATAAGTCCTGCTTCCAATTACGCTACCCAACTGAGAGATATTGCAAGAAAATTATTGAGAAGCAATTCGAAACAATGAATATTAAGATTTCCAGAAACGGAAAAACGGAAAGTCTGGCTGTAAAAACGTTTGAACCTAAAGAACTCAATATTAAAAAAGAACCAAAAGATTTTTTTAAAATGCTGGATAACCAAACCGGTTATTTTTATATGGGAAGTGCTGACGGTAAAAAGCTTTCCGAGAGCTTCGACAAACTCAGAAATACCAAAGGAATTGTAATTGACTTAAGAAGCTATCCATCTGATTTTGTTGTGTTTTCTATGGGGAAATTATTAAAAAGGATTCTTCGGATTTTGTAAAGTTCACTCAAACCACTAACCAGATGCCGGGACTTTTTACATTTACTCCAAATCTTGGCGTAGAAGGAAACGGACCTGAGCATTATAAAGGAAAAATTGCAATTCTAATCAATGAAACTACGCAAAGTAGTGCAGAATATCATACAATGGCTTTCAGGACGGCTCCCAACTCAAAAGTTTTTGGTTCTACAACGGCAGGTGCTGATGGAAATGTTTCAAGAATTCTCCTTCCAGGAAATATTTCAACCATGATCAGTGGTATCGGAATTTATTACCCGGACGGAACAGAAACCCAGAGAATCGGAATTGTTCCGATGTAGAGATTAAACCTACAGTAGAAGGAATCAAAAATGGTAAAGATGAGGTACTGGATAAAGCTCTTGAGTGGATCAAAAGCTAATTCTCAAACTGCCTTAGAAGGACTCAGACATCTTCAGTTATTCTTTTATCAGTAAAAAACAAATTCAAAAAAACTTCCTTTCGGAAGTTTTTTATTTATAAAACCTGCAAAAATCTTATCTTTGCCAACGAAAATTCAAGGTTCGGAACTGAACCTTAAACATTGAACTTTAAACAAATAATTATGTTTCGATCACACACCAACGGAGAATTATCTCTGAAAAATCTGAATGAAGAAGTTACACTATCAGGATGGGTACAGACTATCCGTGATAAAGGATTTATGATTTGGGTAGATCTTCGGGATCGTTACGGAATTACCCAGCTGGTTTTTGACCAGGAGCGTTCTTCTGCAGCACTTATGGAAGAAGCAAAAAAATTAGGACGTGAATTTGTGATTCAGGCGACAGGAAGAGTTATTGAAAGAGTCAGCAAAAATCCTAATATTCCAACTGGGGAAATTGAAATTTTAGTAGAGAAATTAACGATTCTTAATGATTCTCAGCTTCCTCCTTTCACGATAGAGGATGAAACTGACGGAGGTGAAGAATTAAGAATGAAATACCGTTACCTGGATATCAGAAGAAATCCGGTAAAAGATAAACTGATCTTCCGTCACAAGATGGCTCAGAAAGTAAGAAATTATTTATCTGAAGAAGGTTTTATTGAAGTAGAAACTCCTGTTCTGATCAAATCGACACCTGAAGGGGCAAGAGACTTTGTGGTTCCAAGCAGAATGAACCCGGGACAGTTTTACGCATTGCCACAATCTCCGCAGACTTTCAAACAGCTATTGATGGTAGGGGAATGGATAAGTACTTCCAGATTGTAAAATGTTTCCGTGATGAGGATTTAAGAGCAGACAGACAGCCGGAGTTTACACAGATCGACTGTGAAATGGCTTTCGTAGAGCAGGAAGACGTGATGAATGTTTTTGAAGGAATGACCAAAACGCTTTTAAAAGATATTACAGGTCAGGAATTCGGAGATTTCCCAAGAATGACTTTTGCAGATGCGATGAGAAAATACGGAAACGACAAACCGGATATCCGTTTCGGAATGGAGTTCGTAGAACTGAATGAACTGGTAAAAGGAAAAGACTTTAAGATATTTGATGACGCTGAATTAGTTGTCGGGATCAATGTAGAAGGATGTGCAGACTATACAAGAAAACAAATCGACGAACTTGTTGATTGGGTAAAGCGTCCTCAGATCGGGGCTTCAGGAATGGTTTGGATAAAATTCCAGAATGACGGAGTGAAAACCTCATCAGTCAATAAATTCTACAACGAAGAAGATCTCGCAAAAATCATTGAAAAATTCGGCGCTAAAGAAGGTGATTTAATGTTGATTCTTTCAGGAAACGAAAATAAAGTAAGAGCTCAGCTTTCTGCATTAAGAATGGAGCTGGGAAACCGTTTGGGATTAAGAAAAGGAAATGTATTTGCCCCTCTTTGGGTAATTGACTTCCCTCTATTGGAATGGGATGAAGATACTGAAAGATACCATGCAATGCACCACCCTTTCACATCTCCGAAACCTGAAGATATACACTTACTGGAAACAGACCCTGGAAAAGCAAGAGCTAACGCTTACGATATGGTACTGAACGGAAACGAAATCGGAGGTGGATCTATCAGAATCTTTGACAGAGATCTTCAGTCTAAAATGTTTGACCTGTTGGGATTCTCAAAAGAAGAAGCTGAAGCTCAGTTCGGATTCTTAATGAACGCTTTCAAATACGGAGCTCCGCCACACGGTGGTTTGGCATTCGGGTTTGACCGTCTGGTAGCGATCCTTGACGGAAACGAAGTGATCAGAGATTATATCGCATTCCCTAAGAACAATTCAGGAAGAGATGTCATGATTGATGCTCCGGCTTCCATTGCTGACGCACAGCTTGATGAATTAGAATTAAAATTAGATTTAAAAGCATAAATGTAAAGCGGGTATTTGCCCCGCTTTTTTATATCCTCAATTACAGAAATCTTCAATATAAATCTTATGAAATAATTATTCATAAGGCAGTATTATCTGGAGTTCATAACCCTAAAGATTTCATTACACTTTATCAATTTATTAATAGAATAAACTTTATGCTGGTATAAAGTATGGTTTCGACCCGCATGTCAATTATTAGTGAAATAACTTAATTTGTTATTCGCTAGTAAAAAATAAAACACAACAAAATAATTAACGAAATAAATACATTTATCAATTAAAACAACAACAAAATAATCATTATATTATGTTATATACAAACATAATCTTTTATTAATATATTTACAATACACAGCTGGATTATAATGAAGGATTTAGTCAAACTTAAGAATTGATTAATTTTAATAATCTTTTGGGTAGGGTAATAATATAGCTGTTCATATTTAAAACCTGATCATCAACCAATATAAATAATATGAAAAGCAAACTATTACTCTTATCAGGATGCCTTCTTCTGGCATTGAATTCATGTAGATCGGATATTGAAAATGTACAGACAGATTCAATAGATCAAACAACAACGAATCTGGGCAATACAAAGATTCACAAATTATTAATTGACGGAAAATACACCTATGTTAATGAAAAAATGGTGAATATTTTTATGCCGATGATATTACTATTAGCTCCGAGCAGTTTAATAATTTAAAGACTCAGGCAAATTCCGAAATATCCACAGCAGAAAAAAGCACAATTGTAAGCTCATTTATTAAGACATGGCCGGATGCCACAGTCTACTATACATTACCCAGCCAGGGAACTATGAGCACTCAGAATTACAATACGTTCCTTACCAATATCAACAAAGCGTTTGATATGATCTCTTCTCAAACCAGTGTTCAGTTTGTTGAACGTACCAATCAAACAGAATACATCACCTTTACTTATACAACATCCAACAGTTCTCCGCTTGGATGGCAAAAAAACAGAGTTAACGGTATCAAAATCTATAATATTACTTACCCCGCAATTATTGCTCACGAAGTAATGCATTCTATGGGAATCATGCATGAACAGTGTCGCCCAGATAGAGATCAGTATATTATTGTAGATGTTAACAAAGCCGTGGAAGGAAGCCGTCATAACTTCAATCTTTATAATGATTATGCAGGCCACGGTGCATTTGATTTCGGTTCAGTCATGATGTATCAATCTACAGATTTTGCCATAGACCCGAGCCAGCCTGTAATGACTAAGCTGGACGGTTCCACTTTTACCAAGCAAAGGACAGGATTATCTGCCGGTGATTATGCCGGAATAAATCATTTGTATGGGCCTGTTAATGCCTCCTCTGCAATCGACGGAACTTATACAATGGCAACAGCGTTAGCGAACGATAAAAATGTAGATGTTACCGGAAGTTCCACGACAGACGGTACCAGTATAATTCTGTATTCCGCTTCTACAGGAATAACCAGAGATTTACTTTCAGCAAATCAGATCATGGATATTATATCATCAAATCTATACTGGATCCTTCAAAGGTGTTAACTGTAAAAGGTGGCGGAACAACGAATGGAACTGCTGTTGAATTAAGAACCAATTCCAATACAGATTCTCAGAAATGGCTATTATTCAATCTTGGAAACAATGGCTTTGGATTCGCTCCCAAAAATGCACCGGCATTGAGACTAGAGGTAAAAGATGGCTTAACGACCAACCTTACCCCAATTGTAATCGGCACTACAGACCAAACGGTTCAGCCTTCTACAAAGCAACGCTTTAAACTTACAAAAGTTAACTAAACTTTTATAACTTAAATAAACAGGTTAGAAAATAAGTTTCCTAAGAACAATTCATGTAATGATTGATTCACCTGTTTCTATTCCAGGTGTGCAGCACAATGAACGTATTACAATTGAATTTAAAAGCATATATTAGAGCGGGGTATTTACCCTGCTTTTTTATATATCAATAGAGAACATTCGACAGATGAATAATTCAGAGGAAAAGACAAGCAATCCACTCCCTAAAAACAAAAAATGGACACCATGGACCATTGCAATCGCCGTCATCTGGTTAGTTGGTCTTTTTTCTTATTTCACGGAATTGGCTATTCAAAATATAAAGATAGTTTAGATTTTAAAGCAGGCTATTTTGTAATCGGAATTCTTATGCTTGCTCCTGTTTATTATTATATTCATTCGACTATTGCCAGTGAAAAGGATTTCCACTGGAAAATTTCAATAAAGACCTTATCATTGAAGATATAAAACGGTACAAAATCTGTGGTCTTGTAGATTTGAGAAATGCTATGATAGAAAATTTTGTTTTTGGTGTAGGAAAAGACCAAAATGATTATGTCAATATCTCTTACAATAAAGACGATATTGAATTTGTAAAAACCAAAATCACCGTAGAATATACAGAAGGGAATTCTATCCGATTGCTTACAGCATTTACTAATGTTGATAAGGTAACTTTAAAAGAAATTTTTAAGAATCAGCACTTTTCAACAACGGTTTATTTTGACAAATATATTCCCGGAAATTACTATCTTGATCTTGAGTTTCTTCACAACTGGAAAAAATAAAAGCGGAACTCAGTCCCGCTTTCTTTATTGGTAAAATCATTTCATTTTTATCATCTGCTCTCTTCCAGGCCCCGTAGAAAGATACCCTACAGGAATTTCCAGTTCTGCTTCCAGAAACGATAAGAAACTGATTATTTCCTGCGGCAGCTCAGCAGCACTTTTCATATTGGAAAAATCGGCGTTCCATCCTTCCATCCATTTCAGTACAGGCTGGGCATTTTCGGGAAGTGTACCGGAAACAGGGATACTTTCACCGTTCAGTTCATAATGCGTACAGACAGCTACTGATTTCAACCCGCTCAATACATCTGCTTTGGTCAGAACAAGCTGAGTAACACCGTTGATCATTACCGCATACTTCAGTGCAGGAAGATCCAGCCAGCCTATTCTTCGTGGGCGGCCTGTATTGGAACCGAATTCATTGCCTTTCATTCTGAGATCATCTCCAAATTCGTCTAAAAGTTCCGTTGGAAAAGCTCCGTTCCCTACTCTTGTACAATAAGCTTTGGCTATTCCGTAAATTTCACCGATCTTTTTCGGTGAAACTCCTAATCCGCTGCTTGCCCCGAAGCTGTGGTTGAAGAGGATGTTACATACGGATAAGTACCATGATCAATATCCAGCATGGTTGCCTGAGATCCTTCCGCCAATATTTTTTTACCTTCAGACAAGGCTTTATTAAGATAAATTTCAGTTTCAGTACAAGTGAATTTTTTAAGGAATTCCACTGCATCAAAAAATTCTTTAGTGATTTCTTCTAAGGCAGGCAACACAATCATTCCTCCATCTTCCAGCATTTTGTAATCTCTTTTGAGAATATGTGATGCCCTGCTTTCAAAATCCGGAGACCTGATATCTCCCACTCTAAGATTCTGTCTTAATATTTTATTGGAATACGCCTGAGCAATACCGTTTTTTGTAGTTCCAATGGTAGTGTATTCCGGATTTTCCTCCATAAATACATCCAGAAGCTTATGCGTAGGCATTACCAGATGAGCTTTTTTAGAAATAATGATATTTTTTTCCGGTTGAACGGTATGATCAAAGGACTGAAGATTCAGGATCTCTTTTTAAAACTTACAGGATCAAGAACCGTTCCTGTACCAATGATATTCTGTACCTCTTTCATAAAGATCCCCGAAGGAATCATTTTAAGCGTTATTTTCCGCCCGTTTCTTTCTATGCTGTGCCCAGCATTAGATCCGCCGTTAAAACGCGCTGTAATGTCATAATTTTCACTGATAAGATCAATAAACTTTCCCTTACCTTCATCTCCCCACTGCAATCCCAGGACAATATCCATATTATTTAAAATTTTATAGTACAAAGCTAGGGAAGATGAGAAGGAGGCCATTGTCATTTGGCAAAAAACGTATGAGGTTAATGACTGATGGGAATATTGATGATTATGAAGCCAGGATTCCGTTCAGATTATTGCCGTGATAAGTTTCGGCTAAAGTCAGTGGAATTTTTGAAATAACAGGAACGGGCTAAAGCCCGTCCTAATTGTCTATTTATGAGCACATTGCTCACAAAATATTTCTTCTGATCCTGCTCAGTGATGAAGGGTAATCCCCAGGTAAGATGCCAGCATAGATTGCGGAACTCTGTTGGCCAGGCCGGGGTAATGGTTTAAAAAATGAATATAGCGGGATTTTGCATCCTGATTCAGCATAATGCTCGCCACCTTAAGTTTGTTTTCTGCAACAAAGCCATGAATTCTCGCAAATAAAACCGGCCATATTGTAATTTTTTCTTCCAGGATCTTGAAGGTATTAAGATCTATCACAAGTAATACGGCATCTGTAATGGCTTCAATATATTCATGGGCAGGAAGCTGATCAGTAAAACCTTGAAATCTCCGATGAATCTTCCTTCGTAAATAAAATACCGGGTAAAATCATCCCCTTGCTTATTGTAATATAAAGACCGGAAAACCCCTTCTTTCACAAAAGCAATTCTTTGGCTTACCTTTCCGGCTTCTATAAAGGGATCACCCTTCTGAACAGTTATTTCCTGAATTCCTTTAGCAATCAAAAGCTCATCCTGTGCATTCAGGATTCCGAATTTTTTGATGTAGTTAAAAAGCTCTTCCATGTTTTTGCTGTATCCGCCCATTTACGGAAAGATAAAGGTATAAAAGTCGTCCGGAAAAACCATTGTCATTTGGCAAAAGCTTAACAACACGTACCACACAAAGCTCTATCGGCATGTTAATTGCTTGATTTTTAAAAACGTAAGACAATGAAAGCAATCTGGAATGGCGCCATTGGCTTCGGTTTAGTAAATATTCCTGTTAAGATTTACTCTGCAACGGAGACCAGCAAATTGGACCTTGATATGCTCGATAAATCCGATTATTCCAACATCAGGTTTAAAAGAGTGAATGAAAATACAGGAAAAGAAGTAAAATGGGAAAACATCGTGAAAGGTTATCTCATGGATGATAAATACATCGTTCTGGATGAGGAAGATTACGAAGCTGCAAGCCCTGAAAAAACAAAAATCCTTTCTATTGATCAGTTTGTAAAGGAAAAAGAAGTAGACAGTGTTTATTTTGAGACCCCTTATTATCTTGAGCCGCAGAAAAATGGTGAAAGCGCATACAGACTTTTGCTAAAGGCACTTGAAGAGACCCAAATGGTAGGTGTAGGAACATTTGTTCTCCGTGAAAGTGAAGCCATTGGGATGATACGTCCTTATAACAATGATATTCTGATTTTGAACCGTCTTAGATTTGATCAGGAAATCAGAGATTATTCGGATTTAAAAATTCCTGCTCACAAAGCTCCTAAGCCTGCCGAGCTGAAAATGGCCATTAATCTTATTGAACAGCTTTCTCAGGATTTTGATCCTGCCATGTATAAAGACACCTATTCTGATGATTTGTTGAAAATTATCAAGCAGAAAGCGAAAGGTAAAAGTAGCAAAGCCAAAAAGCTCTTCCTGCCAAAGAAGGTAAAGTGATTGACCTTATGGCTCAGTTAAAGGCCAGTCTGAACAGTTCCAAATCTAAATCTGCATCGTAATGGCTCTTAAAGATTATCACAGCAAACGTAAGTTCGATGAAACCAGCGAACCAAGGGAAAAACAAAAAAGTAAAGACAAACTTATTTTTGTAATTCAAAGGCATGCCGCTACCAGACTTCACTACGATTTCCGGCTGGAAATTGAAGGGGTGCTGAAAAGCTGGGCAGTACCAAAAGGTCCTTCACTGGATCCTAAAGACAAACGTCTGGCCATGATGGTAGAAGATCACCCTTACGATTATAAAGATTTTGAAGGAAATATTCCTGAGGGAAATTACGGAGCCGGACAGGTTGAGGTATGGGACAGCGGAACTTATGAACCATTAGACGAAAATTCCAGACTTTCTGATGAAAAGGAACTGCTGAAGGAATTGCATGCAGGCTCTTTAAAATTTATTTTACATGGTAAAAAACTTAAAGGGGAATTTGCCCTTGTCAAAATGAAAAGCTCTGAAGATAATGCATGGCTCCTGATCAAACATAAGGATGAATTTACTGAAAGTCCCTATGATGCTGAAGAAAACACCTCACCAAAATCTTTGGTCACCCAATTTTTAGAGGAAAAAAAAGCCTGAAAAAAAGCGAAAAAAAAAGGTCATAACTTCGGAAAAACGGTTTCAGAAATTCAATTCCCTGACTAACGAAAAAAATTAAAATCCTTTATCAGGCCCATGCTTGCCAGACTTTCTGAAGAAGCATTTGATGATAAGAACTGGGTTTTTGAAATTAAGTGGGACGGCTACAGGGCTATTGCAGACCTCAGCCGGGACACTCCCCTTTACTCCCGGAACGGCATTTCATTCATACCGAAATTTGACAAAATAGCTCAGGATTTCAAACAACAAAAGCATCAGATGATCCTGGATGGTGAAGTAGTGGCCTATGACGATCAGGGAAACCCAATTTTCAACTTTTACAGCAAATCGGGGACAATCCCAATCTTGCTCTCGTTTATCAGGTTTTTGACCTGCTCTGGCTGAACGGCCATTCTACAGAAGAACTTCCACTTATTCAAAGAAAGGAACTTTTAAAAGAGGCACTGGTAGAAACTGATGTCATCAAATATTGTGAACATATTCCGGAAAAAGGTATTGCATTTTTTGAGCAAATGAAAAAATGAAACTGGAAGGTATGATCGCCAAACGGGCGGATAGTCAGTATGTGGAAAATCACAGAACCAGTGACTGGCTTAAAATCAAATTTTCCAATACGGAAGAAGTAATTATCTGCGGATTTACGGAGCCCAGAGGTTCAAGAAAAAGTTTCGGGGCTTTGATTCTTGGAAAGTATATTGACGGGGAACTGACTTATTGCGGTCATACGGGAACAGGGTTCAATGCTGCTTCTTTAAAAGAGATGTATGAAAGGCTTCAGAAACTGGTAATCAAAACCTCTCCGTTTACAATTGTTCCTAAAACCAATATGCCTGTAACCTGGACAAAGCCTGAACTGGTATGTGAAATCAAATATTCTGAGATCACCAAAGACGGAATCTTCCGTCATCCGGTATTTATAACCCTTCGTGAGGATAAAGAACCTGAAGAAATTAACAACAACTCATCATTCAACGAAAAACCTAAAGAAATGACAACTAAAGCATCTTTCAAAAAAACACAAACTGCTGAGAAAGAAAAAGAGATCACCTTAAATAAACATAAAGTGAAACTTACGAATCAGGATAAGGTTTATTTTCCAAAAGATGGAATCACCAAAGGAGATGTCATTGAATATTATCAATCTGTTGCCTCTTATATTTTACCTTATCTGAAGAACCGCCCGCTTTCTCTCAATCGTTTTCCCAATGGAATTGAAGAACAAAGTTTTTATCAGAAAGATGCAGGCGATCATATTCCGGATTGGATCAAAACCACTGAGGTATATTCTGAATCGAATGACAAAAATATAGACTATATCTACTGTAATGATAAGGCAACCTTAGCTTATCTGAATAATTTAGGCTGCATTGATATAAATCCCTGGAATAGTTCTTTACCGGATCTGGAACATCCGGATTATCTAGTTTTGGATCTTGACCCTTCCACCAAAAATTCTTTTGATGAGGTGATTGAAACCGCCCTTCAGGTGAATGAAGTTTTAAATGCAGTTTCCGTAAAAGGCTATTGTAAAACTTCCGGAAGTACGGGTATTCATATTTATATTCCCATGGGTGGACGTTATGATTTTGACCAGGTAAAAGATTTTGCCCACATTCTGATGAAACAGGTCAATGAAAAAATACCGAAGATCACCACCCTGGAAAGAAGTCTTCAAAAAGAGACCCAAAGAAAATTTATCTGGATTATCTTCAGAACAGAACCGGGCAAACATTGGCCAGTGCTTATAGTTTGCGACCAAAACAAGGTGCTTCCGTTTCCATGCCATTGGATTGGGACGAACTGAAGCCGGGATTAAAGCCTACAGATTTTAACATTCATAATGCGCTGGATAGGATCAAAGAAAAAGGAGATCTGTTTAAACCGGTACTTGGTAAGGGAATTGATATGATGAAGGTGCTGGAGTTTTCAGAATATTGACTGACCAAAATAAAAAAGACGAGAAGAATCCCGTCTTTTGTTTTATTCCTTGATGAACTTATGGGATGTATTTCCCATTTTCAGATAATAAATACCTTTCTGCAGTTGATTTACATTAAGTTTATTGTCTTTAATACCTGTTTTTAATATACTTCTACCCGCTGCATCTGTAATTTCAACATTCAGATCTTTCGTCTGCCCGCTATTGATATGAAGAATATTTTTTACAGGATTAGGGTAGATACTTACAGACTCAATCTTAGAATGTTCTTCCTTAACGGACAATGCATTTGCATTATTCAGAATCTTTGTAATAAGCCCTTTAACCGGAGTCTGATAATTTCCAAATACCATAATTTTCTGATCAGGGGTTAAAATAGCTGAATTCATATATTCTTTACTATTCAAATCAACATCTACTACACCATTACTACCAAAACCCTGATCAACAGAGCCGTCTGGTTTAAACTTTTTAATAAACTGATTCGTATCTGCTACATTTCCTGTAGGACTTGCAGTACATATTAAAAATAAATTACTTGCATTGTCTAATAATAAAGTAGGAAAAAGGATATTAGTATCTACGTAATAACTAGTATTATTGTTGTAATATACCTCATTGACAATCCCATTGGTCCCAAAACTATTATCCAGTTCTCCGTTTTGATCTAATTTCATTAAAGTAATGAGCATTGTCGGTATACCTGCCGCAGAAGAAAAACTATATATATAAGTATTATTATCTTTACCTGTAACTGTACATAAGTAAGTTACATAATTGGGTATAGGAGTATATGAAATAGGATTATTATTATAAGTTGTGTCCAAAATACCGTCTTCCGAATATCTGGATTTCATAAAGATGCCATTAAACTTTTGACCAATCAAAACCAATTTTGAATCGTTCTGAACCACTAAACGGCCTGAATCGCTCTCCATTAATAGTATTCCATTATTTCCGAAGCCCATATCTATAGAACCGTTTTCATTAAGGCGAAGAACTGCTAATTTCCTCACCTGATTTTCTACTATAGAGCTACATACTAAGACTTTATTAGTATTAGTTACTAGCACATTATTAAAATTAAAGAGTCCTGACATTCCAAGATTGCTAACAAAATCATCTAAAATAGTTCCGTCCACCGTTCCATTATTACCAAATCCAGTATCATAAGTTCCATTTTCATTAAGTCTTATCAATTTATTACCTAATAAATCTCCAAGAAGGATTTTTTGATCAGATTGAATACCCATTCTAAGTAATCTAGAGAGAGGTCCGTAAGGTGAAGGAGAAATAAATTGTGTATTAAAACTATTATCGATTGTTCCATCAGCATTCAATCTCTGAATAACATTGGTTGTTGTCTGATTATTATTGGGGATACTAAAATAAGTTCCACTCACTATAATTTTCTGTTGGGACGTTACAGCTCCTGTTTCATAAATAAATCTATTATTACTATTCGGCGTATAAGATACTACTCCATTAGTGCCAAAGCTAGGATCCAGAAATTGATTTTGTGCTTTTACTGAAACAACTGATACTGATATTCCTAAAAATAGGAAAAGTTTATTGATCATGATTATTGTTTTATTTTGCGCAAATATAAGGTAATATTGGAGAGGAATGAGAAGAATATTACATTATCCCGTTTTGAAAACTGTTCTTAATGAGGGTTTATGAAATTCAATTCCTGAATCACATAGCGGAAATTCTCTTTTATTTCTTGAACATTATAATCAGCTTATAACCAAGTTTGAATCTCCAAAGAGTATTATCAAATAATATGCATATTACCCTGATTCAGTCCAAAAAAATCCCGCATTCATTAGATGCAGGAATTTTCAGTATAATTTAAATTATAGTTATATTTATTGTTGATTATAAACATGCACATCCCTTTGTGGAAAAGGAATTCCGATTCCGGCATTATCGAGGGCTTCTTTACATCCTATGATCAACTCTTCATTCATTGTCCAGAAATTTTCAGTGGAAGTACTTACTCTTACCGATACATTTACTGCACTGTCTCCAAGCTCCGTTACAACTACCTGTGGCGCCGGATCTGCAAGTGCATATTGATTATTTTTAATGACGGACATTAGAATATCTTTGGTCTTTCTGAGATCTGCATCATAAGCAATACCAATATCCAAAGAAGTTCTGCGTGTCCCTAATTGGGTAAAATTGGTAATACTGTTGTTTGAAACCACACCGTTGGGGATAATAATCAATTGATTCTGCGGAGTGATCAGTTTGGTATGAAAAATATCAATAGCCTGCACCGTTCCCGATACACCGGAGTTGGTAGAAATAAAATCACCGATTTTAAAAGGTTTTAATAATAAAATAAGAATTCCTCCTGCAAAGTTGGTAAGCGATCCCTGCAAAGCTAAACCTACAGCCAGACCGGCAGCACCAATCATTGCTACAAATGCCGAAGTTTGCACTCCCAACTGGGTTACCACTACAATAAAAAGAAGAATATTAAGCCCCAATTGATAATATTTAAAAGGAAAAGCTGTAATGATGCTTCCATATTACGTTTTTGAACGCTTTCTCAACCAGCTTTTTTATCATTCTGATCATCCAAGCCCCTATAAGGTAAATCAGTAATGCGGAAATGACTGCTGTAATAACTTTAGGTGCCCATGCAATGGCTGAAGAGATTAAGGTATCCCAATGCTGCTGAATTTTGTTCAATTCTAAATCGTTCATTTTTTCTACTGCTTATTTTTATATAATTATTCTTTGATTTTCTCTGACGGAAAGTAAAAATGAGGTGAGTAAGTGAAATCTATTATCAAAAAAACCGCTCTTCAATCTTCAGATTAAAGAAACGGACAGGATATATGAAAATAGTTTGATGACGGAACAGATGGTATCCGCCTTACTCAATGATCATTTTAAATCAGGCCTTACTGAGAAGAAAATAATTCCGGGACATAGGATTACAAAAACGATACCGCTTTTAAATAATCCATCCAATTTTAAAACTTTTAATTATCAGTTACCTCATATACAAACGATATCATAGTGATTATGGAAGTTTTGCCACCAGACTTTCAGGCAGCAATCTCAGAATATGATAAATGGTCTTCCATTTAAAATTTGGGACAATGGTAAAGGAATTTCCGGCGTTGACTATAAATTTTGCTACGTAATCCGGTTCCATGATCAGAGATTCATTCAATTCTAACCCTGCATTTATTTTTGTTCTTATATAACCGATTACCAGGGCATTGACAATAATTTTACGGGAAGCAAGTTCCTGTCTTAATCCTGCAAGAAACTGAGTGAATGCAGCTTTTGTGCTTCCATACACAAAGTTGCTTTTTCTGCCTCTTACTCCGGATAAGGAAGAAAGACCAATTATTCTTTCAAGGTTTTTATTGCTTTTATCCATAGCAAGAATGCTCAGGATAGAAACAGCTCCCATATAATTGACCTCCATCATTTGTCTGGCACCTTTGAAATCAGTTAGTGCCTGTTGGTTATCCACCAGAAAACCGGCAGCATATACAACGATATGAGGTTTTATGGAAAGTGCAGAATAAAATACCTGATGGGAATCAAAATCTGCAGCATCAAAATACAAAACGGAAACCTGAGTGGGATTCAGATGATTCTCTACAATAAAACTTTCAAGAGATTTCGTATTTCTGGAAGCAGCTATAACAGAAAATCCTTTCGATACATATTGTTTGATACATTGCTTTGCCACATCTGAATTGGCTCCCAGAATGAGAACTGTTTTATTTGTATTTTGACTCATGAGGCAAAGATAATTTTTTAATGAATATTATTTCTACTAATATTTTTACAATATTTTTCTGAAGTTATTAGATTAAACGTTGACAGCATTACTTCCGAAAGGCAATAAAAGGCTGCGGCGGGTGAACTTCGTTCACCCGCCGCAGCTAAATATTTTCAGACTGAATTATTTTTTTCTTCAGTTTCTGTTTTTTCCGTTGCTTTTGCTTTATCTCCAAAACGTGCTTCAGTCATTTCTCTTGAAATGGCAGCTTTTTCGAATTTCAGTTTTCCGGATAATGTTTCGATTACAAAACCGTCATCCTGAACCTGAGCAATTCTTCCGTGAAGACCTGATGTAAGGACTACTCTGGTTCCTACTTTAAGGTTTTCCTGGAAGTTTTTTTCCTGCTTCTGCTTTTTCATCTGAGGTCTTATCATCAGGAAATAAAACCCGACAAACATTACCCCATCATGATCAGCATCATTGATGAAGATCCTCCTGGCTGTGCCTGCAAAAATACTGTCAACATATTTTTATAATTATGGTTGGATGTTCGCTGTGAACGTTAATTTAATCGGAGCTTTTTCTACATTAGCAAAAACATCAGCATATTTCTGTACGTTTCCGTCAAAGCTTGATGAATCGAAATGCAGGGTAATTTTACCTTTTTACCAGGCATAATCGGTTCTTTTGTAAAATCCGGTGCTGTACATCCGCATCCAGGTCTCACTTCAGAGATAATCAATGGATTTTTTCCGGTATTGGTCACTTCATATACGTGCTCTACTTTATCTCCTTTTTGATTTTCCCAAAATCGAAATTGCTTTCAGATAAAGCAACCGTAGTAGATGGCTCATTTGAAGTTCTTGCTGTTTCCTCCACAGGAGCAGCAGGAGTTGCTGTAGAATCAGCAGTTACCGGAGCTCCGATAGCTGTAGAATCTGTAGCTACTGTTTCAGCAGTCTGGGTTTCTTTGTTTTCTTTTTTTACATGAAACCAGCCCAAAACCTATAATAGACAAGGCGATAATTGATAACGTCTTTTTCATTTTATATTCTATTTTGATCTTTACAATATTTATCTAAAATACCATTAATGAAGATATTGGAACGGTCTGTAGCAAATACTTTTGCAATTTCGATATATTCATTAATAATAACTCTTGAAGGTGTGAAAGCAAAATTATCCAATTCTGAAATCGCAGTAGACAAGATAACCTTATCCATTAGAGAAACTCTTTCCAGATCCCAGTTTTCAAGTCTTTCTTCCAGCTTTTTCTCGTTATTTTCCCAATTGTTCAGGGTATCTTTCAAAAGTTTGCTGGCAAAAGTCTTATCATCTTCATCTTTGATCATTTTGATCAGTGTTCTGCTTTCTTCATCTTCTCTCAGGAAACCGATTGTTTTCTGTACCATTGAGTTTGAAATATGGATGTCGTCATACCATGAAAGTTCCTTATCTCCAAGATAATCATGGAAATCATCATTTTCAGCAATATATCGTAAAAACAGTTTTCCGATAAATTTCTGATCTTCTTCAAAAGAATAACCTTCTTCTTTCATGAAATCCTGATAACGTTTCCCGGCAGTAATTCTTTGGAAAGTCTTTACCAGAAGATCATCGTGCATATCCCATTTCAGCTGTTTGTGCTGCCCTGTAAAGAATAATCTTTCAGGATTTTCTTCCAGCTTCTGCAATACCTGGTTGTTGATGAATTTCTGGTTAGGATTAATATCAGCATCTGTTTTAAGATATTTGTTCTTTCCGATTTCAATCTGGTGTTCTGCCAGATCTTTCAGGGCCACCAGGAAATTAAGCTGGTAGATATAGAGATAATAGATTTTCTCTATTCCAGCGAACATGTTTTTCTCTAAAACATCAAACTTTACAGGATTCTGATAGTAAGAATACACTGTCTGTACTACTTTTTCACGGATTTGTCGTCTTCCTAACATTCAAAGAGCTTTTTATGCGTGCAAAGATACAAAATTTAAAATTGATGAAATTCGTAGTGTGATGACATTTTTGTAATTTTGTCAAACTATATGAAAGCGCTAAAAACCTTAAACCCTTATTTTTGGAAACACAAAATACTTTTGTTTTGGGGGTACTATTTATCATTGCCAGTAATTTCTTTAATATATATAAGGTTCAGTTTGTAGGAAAATCCGTGGATGAGCTTACCAAAAGCGGAAATCTCGGTTTCAATCAGCAGGTGCTTATCTATGTGGGAATCATTGTAGGATGCTCACTTCTAACAGGATTCTTTACTTTTATGATGAGACAGACGATCATTGTTGCCTCCAGAAGAATTGAATATGAGCTTAAAAATAAAATTTACAGGCATTACCAGGATTTATCTTTAACGGATTATAAGCAGACAACCATCGGAGACCTGATGAACAGGCTAAGTGAAGATGTGGTTGCTGTAAGAATGTATCTTGGTCCCGGCGTCATGTATGTGGCCAACCTCATTGTTCTGGTTCTGATCACTGCTATTTATATGGTAAAAACGGATGCATCCATGACTTTATGGACCTTGCTTCCTCTTCCTATTTTATCTTTTGCTATTTATAAAGTAAGTTCCATTATCAATAAAAAGTCGAAGATTATGCAGAAAAGCCAGTCTGCGATTTCCACTTTTGTACAGGACAGCTTTTCGGGAATTCGTGTGGTAAAGTTTTTGCAAGAGAAAAGTATATTGAAAAGAACTATGGAATAAAGGTTACGATTATCAGAACAAGGCATTGGATCTTGCTAAGACGGAAGCTTATTTCTTTACCATTATTTTATTTGTTATCGGGCTCCTGAACGTTGCGATTATCTGGATCGGAGGAACAAAATATATTGCCGGAGAATTAAGTATCGGTAAAATTGCTGATTTTTTCATGTATATCAACACCCTGATTTTCCCATTCTCAATGGTAGGCTGGGTAACTTCCGTAAACCAGAGAGCGGAAGCGTCTATGCAGAGGATCAATGAATTTATGGATAAAAAATCGGAGATCGTTAATACCAATTTTGAGAACTATACCATTAAAGGAGATATTGAATTCAGAAATGTTTCGTATGTATATCCTAATACAGGAATCAAGGCACTGGATCATTTAAGTTTCAAAATCAAGGCAGGAGAATCTTTGGCTATTATGGGAAAAACCGGAAGCGGAAAGTCTACGATTGCTTTACTATTATGCAGGCTGATAGACCCTACTGATGGTGAAATTTTAATTGACGGTAAAAACCTGAAAGACCATAATCTAGATAACTACAGAAATTTTATCGGCTATATTCCTCAGGAAAGCTATCTGTTCTCAGATTCTATTGAAAATAATATTGGTTTTGCCATTGATCATCCTTCTCATGAAAAGGTAGTAGAATATGCTCAGATTGCAGATGTTCACAAAAATATTGTTGAGTTTAAAGAGCAATATAAAACACTTGTGGGTGAACGGGGCGTTATGCTTTCGGGAGGTCAGAAGCAAAGAATATGTATCGCCAGGGCCTTAATCAAGGACCCGAATATCATTATTTTTGATGACTCTTTGTCTGCATTGGATACTGAAACGGAACAGAATATTCTGGAAAATATTGATAAAAAAATCAGCAACGCCACTTCCATAATCATCACACACAGAGAGTCTAGCGCTCAAAAAGCCGACCAGATAATCAACCTTACGGAAATTACCAATTCTGTAACCGCATAGCCGTTTCGTTCTCAATTGTTAAATAAATCATAAAAAAATTTTGTGATTAAAAGAATTCTTTTATATTTGTTCTTAACAAGATTAAAAAATATCTAACAATGAGTGAATACAAGGAACGCCATGAAAATGAGATTTTCACGAAGGTGTTAAAAGCAGGAGAAGAACTTATTTCTTTGATGTGCGCGAGACGAAAGCAGGAGATTATTATCTTACAATCACTGAGAGTAAGAAGAATTTCGGAGAGAATGGGGAAGCTACATTCGAGAAGCACAAAATTTACCTTTATAAGGAAGATTTTAAAAGTTTCCAGGAGATGTTTAATGAGTCCACAGATTTCATCATTAATGAAAAGGGTGAGGATGTAATTTCAGAAAAACATGACAAAGATTTCAAAAGCAGATCATTCACAATTGATTCTGACGACGAGGTTTAAAAAAGAATATCTAAAAACACAAGCATCTGAAAAAGATGCTTTTTTATGTTCTGAAGTCATTTCTATCTAAAATATGAATATAGATTTTAACTACCCAAGAGTACTTAAAGATTTTAGTAAGCCATTTTTGCATACTTACACAAGATTTATAAGTAGAAACTGAAAAAGTATTCAATAAAAAATAAACAAAAACAGAGTTGCCAATGATTGAAATGGATAGAAAATAAAAAGTACACTTTCAAAAAGTGTACTTTCTTTGGGTGAATGATGGGTCTCGAACCCACGACCTTCGGAACCACAATCCGACGCTCTAACCAACTGAGCTACAATCACCGTTTTCTGAGTGCAAATATAGGACAATTTCCTCAACTACCAAACAATTCCATCAAAATTTTTCAAAGAAATTAATCTTTCTGACGTAAAGCCCTCAGCATAAGTCACTCCCGATAATCTTCCCAAATCCTGTGCACGGTAGGTTAAGCTTTCAAAAAGTCTTTTGTCGTAATCGGAGTCTCGGGTTCTTTTGAAGTCGGGTCATAAAACTGCGTTTTATAGGCCATACATGACGCAATCTTTTTATCCAGAAATTCTGAAATGTCAATAACGAACTCCGGTTTGACATCTTTCCACTGAATATAATGAAAAACATGCTTTGGTCTCCATACTTCCTGGGCTTCTCCATCCACTACGGTCTCAATTTTTCTTAATCCGGACAAAAAGCACGCATCCGACACTAATTTCGCTCCTTTTGCATGGTCCGGATGTCTATCATCAATTGCATTGGCTAAGACGATTTCCGGCCTGTATTTGCGAATCATTTTTACGATTCTCATCTGGTATTCTTCAGAATTGACCAGAAAGCCGTCTTTCATCCCAAGGTTCTCTCTTGCCGAAAGTCCCAAGATTTTGGCAGCTTCTGCAGCTTCTGCTTTTCTTGTTTCATCTGTACCTCTGGTCCCCAGCTCTCCTCTTGTAAGGTCTACAACAACACATTTTTTTCCTTCTGAAACCATTTTGGCAATAGTTCCGCCACATCCAAGCTCTACGTCATCCGGATGTGCTCCAAAAGCAAGTATATCAGTTTTCATATATTTCAAAGATAGGTTTAAAATAAAAACTTCCCAAACATTAAGAATGGGAAGTTTTAATATCTATAATTTAAATTTTAAATTACTTATTGATTTCTGCATTTAATTTTACAGCATCCTGGTAAGTAGGATCCAACTGTAAAGATTTTGCAACATAGTCTTTTGCTTTTGCCATATCAGAGTCTTTACTCATATAAGCTACTGCAAAGTAAGCATAGGCAAGAGTCTGCTTATTAGCTTCCTGATCAGCCGGTTTTACTGTACTGATGAATTTTTCGTACGCTAATTTTGCAGCCTCATTGTTTCCTGCCTGCTGGTAAGAATATCCCTGGCTGTAATATGCCGGAGCCCAGTCAGGAAGAAGTGCAGACATTTTCTGCCATGTAAGGATTGCTCCATTCCAGTTTTTAGCATCCTGGTAAGCTGTTGCTAATTTAAACAGAGCATCAGAATCCTGACTGTTAGCAGCTACTTGTTTCTTCAGTGCTTCAATGGTAGGGTTAGTAGGTCCTTTATCAGCTTCAGCCTGAGAAGCACCACCACCTCCAGCGATGTTGGCTAATTCTAAATCCCACTTCATTGTTTCATCTTTTGCAGCTTTTGCAATCGCCACTTTCTGCTGAGACTCAGCCATTAAAGCAGATTTTTTAGCAGCATCTTTTTCATCTTTTGCTAATCCTGCAGCGATAAGCCCCTGTAACCCCTGGTCAGCAGGCTGGATTCTTGTTTTCTCAGCCTGAGAAACAAATGTATCCATGTTTTGCTTTGCATCTGCATAGTTTCTGTCAGCATAAGCCTGGTAAGCTCTTAATTTGAACTTGATAGGGTCATCAATTTTATCAAAGATTTTATCCAAAACTGATTTAGAATTTGCATAATCTTCGTTGGTGAAATATAATTTAGCAATTTCTAACTGAGTATACGGATCCTCATCAGCATATTTTGTATAGTTGATAAGGTCCTGTGTAGCTTTTGCATTTTGCTGGTATCTGATATCATATCCTGCCAGTGCCTTATATGCAGGAGCATATGTAGGGTCTACAGCGATTGCTTTATCAACACTTTCTTTTGCTTTTTGCCATACCTGTGCAGCCATCCATAGAGTTGCCATTCTTGTGTAAACGGAAGCTTTGTTTTTAGCTACAGGTAATGCCTTATCATAAGCAGACATTGCCTCACCCGGAGCTCTTTTCAATCTGTAAGCGTCTCCTAATGTATAATAGTAGTGTGCAGGAACTCCTTTTTTTCTCAGCTTTTTCAATCGCTTTAGTCAGATATTGGATAGCAATATCAGGAGAACTGTTTTTTCGAATAAAGTTAAAGCTTCAGCAGCTCTGAACAGTACTTCAGCATCTTTCTCTCTTGAATCTGTTACTACTTTCTGAATTTCTGCAACAGCATTTTTATCTCCTTTTCCTAATTTAACGGTAGCAAGACCGATTTTGTTAAGGTAGCTTTTGCTGTCAGCAGCCAATCCTTTGTTGAAGCTTTCAGTAGCTTTTGCATAATCCGGCTCTCCTTGTTTTAAGAAAGTATTTCCTAAATAGAAGTAGTTTTCAGCAGTAGGTTCTTTAGCGATCATATCAGTGAAATTTGTTTTTGCCTGAGCAAATTTATCACTGTCTATACTGTTGATACCGTCCTGCAATGTCTGTGCAGAGGCAAAACCCGTAAAAATACTACGGCTGCTCCAAAAGCAATCTTCTTTACATTCATATTCATTATATCTTTCATTTTATATTTTCTAATAATTGAGTTATATTCTACACAATTTTCAGACCAAAATCATATTTTTTTAAAGGTAAATTGTGAGTTTAATAATTTTTAACGCATCTGTACTTCTCTTTTGTACAGATTATAGGGCTGAAGGCCTTCTTTCTGAACAATTTTCTGCCCTAAATGGGTACATGAAAATCTTATAAATCCATTGGCAATGTTAAAGTTACCTTCATTTACAAGGAAGTAAAGTACTCTTGTAAAAGGATATTCCATGGTACTAAGGCCGGCATGGTCTGCAGTATAGGTTACTCCTTTATCTACCACAGGCAGAACTTTCACCATATCTCTCAGTCTCTCTGAGGCTCTATCATAAGGACGGCTGAAAGTATTCAGTCCTACAACGCCTATTTTATCAGGATATTTTCCCATTTCCTCTATGATTTCCTTATTTCCGGGAATAATGGAGTATTTAAGGTCCTTCGGCTGTTTTTTCAGTTTTTCAGCTACAAAATTCAGGTTACTGGAATTATTTCCGTCAAAGATAAACTCTTTTTTATCTGATAAGAGACCGCTGTTGATCTCATCCATCGTAATGCTTTCTTTCGGAGAGTCTTTAGGAACTACAAAAACAACTGCATCCGCTGCAAATTTGGCAGGGAGAAATTTAAGATCTGTTCGTTCTTCAAATGTCTTTATTTCCTCAGGATTAAGGTTTCTGGACATTACCACTACCTTTGCATTTCCCTTCAACAAATCAAGAAAACCTAAGTCTTCTTTCTTTGTTTCTACTTTGATACGGGTATCAGGGTAGTTGATCATATAGCCTTCAGCTAATGCTTCGGTAACACTCTGAAAAGATTCGTCAGTAAGAATAGTAAGATCACCTTTATGATAAGAGGGAGATTTCTCTTCTTTTTACAGCCTGCCAGCATCATCATCACAGCAAAAAGGGCTGTAATTTTAAAACTATTCCTCATCTCTCGATTTTTTTATTTTTGAAACTGCCCTGTAAATTCTGAATATTCCATAGATCACCAGCAGCACACCTAATGCATAGGCCACTGCAGGCTCCAGAATGGTAAAGAAGAATTTATAGACAATCACTACAATTCCTAAAACGATATAAAACAATCCCGTGATCAGGGATAACCAATTGAACATCATGTAACAAAAATACAAAAAAAAAAAAGGGAAGCATATGCCTCCCTTTTTATTTATATTCTGAATAAATAAGTCTAATTATTCAAAGTTCATAGTAAATGGTACGCTATAGTAAGATCTAACGCTCTCCCCGTTTCTCTTCGCAGGAGTCCATTTTTTCAGTTTCTTAACTACACGCATTGCTTCACTGTTGAAGTCGCCATTTGGAGATTTCTCTTCAATGGTAACATTGGAAACAGTTCCGTCTTTTTCTACAACGAACTTAAGCTTAGCTTTAAGTGTACCTTCACCTCCTTCCATCAGGGAAGTATCGAAGTTATCTCCTAAGAATTTTCTTAATGCACCCATACCTCCAGGATATTCTGCAGACTGGTCTACATCTTTGTAGATTTCGTTAGGGTTATTCGCTTTCACTTCTACTGTACTTGCTTTAGTACCTGTAGATGGTGGTGGCGGTGGTGGTGTATAAGCCGGAGCTTTTACCCCCTCCTGATTCTGTAAACCAGTTTGAGTTTCCAACTGTTTAGAAATCGGTGGTGGTGGAGTTTCAATTTTCGGAGCTTTTACAGGCTCAGGAACAACGTTCTGAATAACCTCAATTTTCTCCTCCTCTTTTGGTGGTGGAGGTGGTGGTGGTGGTTCTTCTTCTTTCGGCTGATCAATAATCGGCTCATCTTCAATAATCTCTACAAGATCTGCCTTTACTTCTTGTTTAGGCGGAGCTGTAAGATTTTTAATCGTAAGATAGATGAACGGTGACAAAGCTGCCAAAAGGAATAAAGCTGTTCCGATGATAAATGACTTCGTTAAAAGTCTCGGATACTGATGTCTAAGATCATAGGCACCATATTCCTTGTTTCTATTTTCAAATACAATCTCATCTAATGTTAGATTCTGACCGTATACATTTTCATCTGCCATAGTAGATATAACAATTTTATGGTTAAATTACTTTGTAGCAGCTGGTGCAGCAGCACCTCCTACTTTCTTGTCGTACACCGCTTTTTCCCAAGGCTTCACATCGGTCACACCGTATTGCTCACTTTTGGTAATTGCCATTTCGTCAAGAATATCAACAAAGTTCTTATATACAGCATCGTCAGTCGGCTTAATGATCACGGTAAATTTCGTTTGATCTGCAGCTCTAGATTTTGCCTGCTGAATTACTTTTCTAATTCCTTCTCTATCAAGAGTAGTTTCCATAAGAGTCTGGTCATTCAAGGAAGTTGCATCCTGTTGGTGCCAGAAAACTCTGTTATTTTTTCCTAATAAGATAGAAATTGAGTTAGAAAGTTTAATTTCTGTTGGAGGTGGTTTTTGTTTTTCATCTTTCGGTTTAGCCGGAAGACCCAAATCCATAACATTCGGTTTACTGAATGTAGTTGTGAACATAAAGAAGGTAATCAATAGAAAACCCAAGTCCACCATCGGAGTCATATCGACTCTGGTACTCTGCTTCTTGGAACGGACTTTGCCGCCCTTGCCGCCTTTCTCTTGTACTTGTACTTCTGCCATTTCTAATGATTATTATGGTTTACCTTCTTGTGATGTAATCAACCAAAATTTAAGAAAATCAATATCTCTTAAACCTTCAAACAGACTCTTAACTTTAGGATATTCAGTGTAACGTCACCTTTAATAGCTAATTTGTATTCAGGATTAACGCTTAAACTTTCTTTTACCCAGTCAATTAATTGCTTATTTGTACTGTCCATAGGAACTCCTGTAGGACTCTTATAATTCTTCTGCTCATCTTCAGACATATCCAGGTAACCTTTCAGTTTGTTCATAGGAACACCGATTGCCTGAACTTTCTGGAATGCCGCTTTTTGTTTAGTGTCAAAAGTAATACCATACTTTTGTCCCATTTTATCTAAAAGTGCAAGTCTTTCTGATGCGTTTTCTACCGGCTGGAAATAGAATTTTCCGTCCGGAGTAGCGTTGATAGTCATTAAACTAGCATCAGGAAGCAATTTTTCCGAAATTGAAGATGGCGGTTTGATCTGCTCCACGTCAGGCTTTTTAAACTGAGTGGTCAAGATAAAGAACGTAAGGAGTAGGAACGCAACGTCACACATTGCAGTCATGTCCGTAATTACTCCATGTCTTTTTGGTTTGACTCTCGCCATTATTATAAAATATTTTTAATTAAACTTCTTTTAATTGCTAATGCAAATATCTTGCTAATTCTTAGTTGAATTCAGCGAAAGATTGTTGGATACTCATAGAGATCTCATCGATCTTGTAAGTTAATCCGTCAATTTTAGATGTAAAGAAGTTATAAAGGATAATAGCGATAGCTGAAGTACCAATACCTAATGCCGTGTTGATCAAGGCTTCAGAGATACCTGTAGATAGAGCAGCAGCATCCGGAGTACCACCTCCTGAACCTAATGCGAAGAACGCTTTGATCATCCCGATTACCGTTCCAAGTAGTGCTACTAACGTTGCAACAGTACCTAAAGTAGAAAGGATCATCATGTTTTTCTCAAGCATTGGCATCTCAAGAGTAGTAGCTTCTTCGATAGCTTTGTTAAGTGCTACCATTTTCTGCTCTTTATTTAAAGTTGTATCATGAGCAAGAGCTTTGTAAGTTGTAAGACCTTCTTTTACTACGTTACCTACAGAACCTTGTTGTCTGTCACACTCTTCGATAGCTTCATCGATTTTGTTTTGGTTTAGTAAGCTTCTTACCTGTACTACGAAGTTGTCTAAGTTTCCTTTTCCAGCAGCTTTACCAAGAACGAAATATCTTTCAAAAGAGAAAACGATTACAGTGATCATGAAAGTAATCAAGATTGGTACGATAACCCCTCCTTTGTAGATAATCCCTAAAAACGACTCTGGGTGAATGTCTTTTCCTTCAACACTTGAGAAAGCTACAGACCCACTTCCTAGTTTTTCTGCATCTTTAAAGTTTCCTGGGCTACCAAGAACGAATAAATAAATACATACTCCTATAGCAAATAGAATAGGAATAATAACAGCTGGATTTAAACCTCCTGCCTTTCTAGCAACTACTTGCTCATCATTTTTTGAAACATTCATTTCCATATTTAACTAAATTATATTGTTTTAAAATTTTACAGGGTGTAAATTAAAGGCAAAATTAATTAAAATGCAAGAGTCTTAATTAAACATTTTGCTTTTTTTTTTGATAAAGAAATTTTAATACGATTTCGAAATAATAATTATTTTAAATTATTTTATTTATTTTTTCCAAATTTAACATTTAGGTTAAAAAATCAAAAAAATAAGACACCCATTTTTTTAATTTCCCAATGTTAATTTTTTTTTAAATTACGATATTCACAATACGGTGAGGGACTACAATGATTTTTTTAGGGTTTTTCCTTCCAAAATCTGTTGCATTTTCTCATTTGAAATCACCAAATCTTCTACTTCCTTAGCAGATAATTGAGCAGAAAGCGAAATTTTGAACTTCATTTTACCATTTACGCTTACAGGATATTCAATTTCATCCTCGATCAGATAATCTTCGTTTAATGCCGGAAACTTCTCGAATTCGACAGAGGTGTTGTGTCCTGATAAACTCCACAATTCTTCACAGATATGCGGTGCATATGGAGAAATGATAACGGCAAGAGGTTCTAAAATATTGCGCTTGTTACATTTTAATTTCTGAAGTTCGTTTACAGCAATCATAAATGATGATACTGAAGTATTGAAAGAGAAGTTTTCAATATCATAAACCACCTTCTTTATTAAGGTATGTAAAACTTTATATTCTGCTTTTGTAGGCTCTTCCTCAGAAATCTCAAAAGTATCACCGTTGAAATAAAGGTTCCAGAATTTTTAAAGGAAACCGTATACTCCGCTAAGTCCCTGTGTATTCCAAGGCTTGGACTGTTCCAATGGCCCTAAGAACATTTCATATAATCTTAAACCGTCTGCTCCGTACTCTTCACAGATGTCATCAGGATTTACTACGTTATATTTTGACTTGGACATTTTTTCTACTTCACGGTCTGTGATGTATTTTCCGTCTTCAGAATAAATTCTGCATCTGCATAATCCGGTCTCCATGCTTTGAAGGCTTCAGTATCCAATTCGTCAGAGGTTCCTTTTAATAAGGATACGTCAACATGGATCTGCTGAGTCTGATATTGATTGGCCAGATTTTTAGATACATATTGATTCGTACCGTCAATTCTATATACAAATGCACTCATTCCCAAGATCATCCCCTGGTTGATCAGTTTCTGGAATGGCTCATCATGACTGATATATCCTCTGTCTTTTAAGAACATGTTCCAGAAACGGGAATATAATAAGTGGCCGGTTGCGTGCTCACTTCCTCCTATATATAGGTCTACCTGTCCCCAATAATCTGCCAGTTCTTTTTAACAAAAGTTTCTTCATCATTAGGATCCATATATCTAAGGAAATACCATGAGCTTCCTGCCCAACCCGGCATTGTAGATAACTCTAACGGGAAAATAGTTTTGTCATCAATTAAATCTGTAGCTACTACTTTCTGATTGGCTTCATCCCATGCAAATTCTTTTGCATTTCCTAGTGGCGGATCTCCATCTTCTGTAGGTAAGTATTTTTCAACTTCAGGAAGCTCCAATGGTAAAGCAGAGGTTGGCAACGTATAAGGCATCCCATCCTTATAATAGATAGGAACAGGTTCTCCCCAATAACGCTGTCTTGAGAAAATTGCATCACGCTGTCTGTAGTTGGTTGTTCCGTGACCGATTCCTTTCGTTTCAATCTCAGCAATTATTTTTGACTTTGCATCATTATAACTTAATCCGTTTAAGAAATCAGAGTTTACACAAACGGAATCTTTGGAATCAAAAGATTTTTCCTGAACATCTTCTTCGGTTTCTACAACCTTTTTAATTTCAAGGTTAAATTTCTTTGCAAATCTGTGATCACGCTCATCATGTGCCGGAACAGCCATTACAGCTCCCGTTCCATATCCCATCAGTACATAGTCTGAAATATAGATCGGCATCTTTTCTCCGCTGAACGGATTGATCGCATAACTTCCTGTGAAAGCTCCGCTCACGTTTTTCACGTCAGACATTCTGTCTCTTTCCGTTTTTTTGGAAGTTTCTTCAATATAAGTATCTACTTCTGCTTTTTGAGCATCTGTAGTAATGGTTTCCACTAATGGATTTTCCGGAGCCAAGACCATAAAAGTTGCTCCGAAGATCGTATCAGGTCTTGTAGTGAACACCTCAACGATTTCGTCGTGCCCTTCTACCTGGAACTGAACCTGTGCTCCCTGAGATTTCCCGATCCAGTATTCCTGGGAATCTTTCAAAGGCTGTGGCCAGTCTAATGTATTTAATCCCTGTAACAATCTTTCAGAGTACGCAGAGATTCTCATACTCCACTGCATCATTTTCTTTTGGAATACAGGGAAACCTCCTCTTTCGGATTTTCCATCCTTTACTTCATCATTCGCTAAAACAGTTCCTAATGCAGGGCACCAGTTTACAGTCGTTTCTGCTCTGTAAGCAAGACGGTAGTTTAATAAGATATCTTCTTTATCAAGATCAGAAGCATTTTCCACTCTTCTGAAGTGAAATTTAATTCGTCATTCTGATTGGCATTTAATCCTTCGGTTCCTTTTTCTTCGAAATGCTTGATCAGGGTTTCGATAGATTCTGCCTTATCTGTATTTTTATTATACCAGGAGTGGTACAGCTGGATAAAGATCCACTGTGTCCATTTATAATAAGAGGCATCTGAAGTTCTCACCTCTCTGCTCCAGTCAAATGAAAATCCGATTTTTCTTAACTGTTCTTCATATCTGTTGATATTCTGTTCTGTAGTAATTGCCGGATGCTGCCCTGTCTGAATGGCATACTGCTCAGCAGGAAGTCCGAAGCTGTCATATCCTACCGGGTGAAGCACATTAAACCCCTGATGTCTTTTATATCTCGCATAAATATCTGATGCAATATATCCCAGCGGGTGACCTACGTGCAGCCCTGCCCCGGAAGGGTACGGAAACATATCGAGTACATAAAATTTAGGTTTATCCGTGTTATTGGAGGTTTTATAGGTTTGATTTTCCTCCCAGTATTTCTGCCACTTTTTTTCTATCTGCTGATGATCGTAAAACACTTTATTATATCTGTTATATGTTAGACTTTAAATATTGAATGATTTTCTTTTTAACAAGATTCACAAAATTAGTGATTTTAAAGGAAATAAAAATTTAATTTATAATGAATTGCCATTCTCCGCTCAACAAAAAAATCCCATCCGGAGATGAGATCTGTTTTATATCCTGAAGTATATACTATTATTGAGGAACTCTTTTGAAGGTATATGTTCTTGTCTGGAATATAGTAGGATCCTGCGTCTCCTCTCTTACAGCAAGATTGAGCGTTGTAGCATCCAAAGTAATAACCTTTGCATTCTGTGGCTCTACGATCCCCTGAATTTTCATCTGAACGTCTTTCCCTTCCTTATTATAGGTATAATTGAATTTTATATCTGAAAGAATAGCACACTGACCAGGTGTAGCAGTATCTCCCCAGTTCGTTTTGCCTCCTTTAGAGTCAACGCTGAACCACCATCTTGTCTGTTTCTGACAATCTGTATAAGTAATCGTGTTAGAAACCGGGTCTTCACCAACTTCTACAGTGGTAACTACTTCTTTCAACGGTTGCCATGTCCCAACAAGAGGAGCTTCCAGAACAGTATCATTGTCATCACTACAGCCTGTAGCTACAGCAAACAAAGATAAACCTGCAAATAGTAATGCTAATTTCTTCATAGATCAATTTTTTCAAGCGCTAAAATTATAATTTTTTTGATTTATATTACTATTTTTTATGAAAAATTATTTCATCTCCCTTTATTTATATATATTTAAAAACGTGAAGACCTCATTTTCCCTTATTTAACAAATAATGAATGCATGAGCACTGAACATTTTATTAAAAAGTTATTTTTGCAGGAAACAAAATGCAAATGCAGGATATAACGAAAAACAATTTTGATTTCATCCGTGTTCTCCTCGCCTTTATTGTCTTTGTGGGACATCTTGGCACCCTCAGCGCCTCTCCTGATCTCAAGATTTTTGAGCACAGCCCTATAGAAATTGCCGTATTCGGCTTTTTTGCAGTGAGCGGATTTCTTATTGCAAGAAGCTACGACAGATCTTCAAGCCTCAAAAGTTATTTAAAAAAGAGAATCAAAAGAATTGTTCCCGCTTACTTATTGGTTATTTTTTTATGTGCAATTTTATTAAGCCTGGTAAGCACCTATTCTTTCACCGAATATTTCAGTAATACACAGGTTTACAAATATCTTTTCTGGAATTCATTATTTTTAAATTTCAAGGCACCATGGCTTCCCGGAGTGTTTGGAAATCAGGCAGTGAATGGTGCGCTGTGGACACTGAAGATAGAAATGTGTTACTATTTCTCTGTTCCTTTGCTCTTTTTGCTTTTCGGAAAGAATAATAAGTACAGAAATATAAGTTTGGTTATTTTATACTTCCTTTCGCTCATTTATCTGAATTATTTTGAATCTTTAAATAAAATCTCAATTGCCAAACAGCTTCCCGGAACGTTATCCTATTTTATCCCCGGAATGCTGATTTATTTCAATTTTGATAAATTCATCCAACATAAAAATCTCATTTTCATCATTGCGTTTGCCACTGTGTGGATTGATCTGTATTTAAATATTCAGCTTTTTTCCCCAATGATGATTGGTGTTATCGTAATGTATATTGCCTATTCATTCAAGTTCTTAAATAATTTCGGCAAATACGGAGATTTCACCTATGGCATTTATATCTTCCACTTCCCTATTATCAGGGTATTCCAGACATTGGGACTGTTTGAAGATTATAACCCTTATATGATGAGTTTTGTCTGTATGCTGACCGTAATTGGAGTCGGAATTGCCTCATGGCATTTTTATGAAAAAAGATTTTTATAATTTTACAGATATTTTACAGCACAAATGAAAGATCTTGTCTCCATCATCACCCCTGTTACAACTCAGCAGAATTTATTGAAGAAACAATACAATCTGTTCTGAACCAGACCTATGAAAATTGGGAATGGCTGATCACTGATGATCTTTCTAAAGACAATACGGTTGAGATCATCAGAAAATACAACGATCCCCGGATAAAACTTCAGGTTCTGGAAAAAATGGCGGGGCCGGTAATGCAAGAAACAACAGTCTTGAAAGAGCCCAGGGCGTTATATCGCTTTCCTGGATTCCGATGACTTCTGGTACCCGGAATACCTTGAAACCATGACGGATCATATGCAGGAACACCACGCAGAACTTGTTTATTGTAATTATTCCAGATGTAATGAGCAGCTTCAGCCTATCCTTAAAGATTTCCTGGCTGATACAGTGGTAACATTCTCTAATCTTCTCAAGACCTGCCGCCTGGCACCGGTTTCAACAATGTACGATACAAAAAGGGTTGGAAAGTTCCTGTTCCCGGTAAAAAGCAAACGTGAAGACCATGTGATGTGGCTTAATCTTTTAAAAGTAATTCCCGAAGGAATGCCCATCAATAAAACATTAGCCAAATACAGAATGCGTGAAAACAGTGTTTCCAGAAATAAGAAAAATATTATCAAAGACCAATACCTAGTGTATAAAGATTTCATGGGGTTTTCTACCCTGACTTCTTTGTATTATACGGCTAACTGGGCATTAAACGGATTCCTGAAATATTCGAAAATTTTCAATTAATGGAGTATTCAAAAGAATTTAAAGCGGCATTGAGTGCTTTTTCCGGTCCTGAGAAAGATAAACTGATCTTCAGATTGCTGAGAAAGGATAAATTGCTTTCTAAAAAGCTGTATTTTGAGCTCATTGATCCGGAAACTACGGATGATAAAAGAGATGCCATGGAAGACCATGTAGAGACACAGACTCTTCTGGCTACAAAATATGTGGGAAATGCTAAATATTTTCTGTCTACTGTTAGAAAAATAAGTGCTGAGATCACAGAGCACGTAAAAATAACAACTGATAAATTCGGAGAGATTTCCCTGAATCTTCTTCTTGTCAACAAGATACTGGAAAACAACAGCGATTTCAGCAGACAAAGGTTTGACAATGTTTACAAGCTTTATATTTATATTATCAACAAAATCTTTAAATCATTGATCCTGGTAAAAAAACTGGACGAAGATTATTGGATGGAAATTGATGAATATTTCCGTAATACTCAAAAGAAGATCTCAGAGAATCATTATCTTCAAAAACTCTGTATCAATAATGGTCTTGACATTAACTGGCTGGAATGTGACAGGATTCCGGAAAATATTGACCAGATCGTGAAAGACATTAAAAGCCAGGGATTTTTAAGATAATATTTTCGCTAAAATCATAGCGGTAGAATCAGGTTTTTCATCTACAAACTTTCGGGCATTCTGTGACATTGAGGCAAGCTCTTCTTCGTTATCTCCGTTGGTCAGAAAAAGAACAAATTCTGCTGCTGCATATTCGTCTCCAAAAGACTTTCCACCATCATAAGAAATCAGTTCATCTGCTTCAGGATTCTTTTTGTAACGGTTTCCAAAAACTACAGGAACTCCAAAAGTTGCCGCTTCCAAAATATTATGCAGTCCCGCATCATGAAATCCTCCGCCTACTACTGCTACATCTGCATAGGAATATATTTTTGATAATAAACCTATACTGTCGATGATTAAAATTGAATAATCAGTAATCGGTAATTCACTGGTTTCTATTTCACTGTACAACAATGCATCAGGATACAGATTTTTTAAATGCTCTACTCTTTTCAGATCATGGGGCGCTATAATAATTTTCAGATAAGGATTTTTCCTGTAAACTATTGCTGCAATTTTCTCTTCTGCCTGCCATGAGCTTCCAAAAACAACAGCTTTATTGTCTCCTATGAAATCTTTGATATGTTTCACATGATTATCACGCTCACGAAGCTGTTTTACCCTGTCAAATCTCGTATCTCCTGTAACTGAAGATTGAGTAAGGCCTATACTTTTAGCCAGCGCAAAAGAAACCTGTGTCTGATGAAAGAACCAGTCTACATTTTTCTGAAGCTGTTTTACAAACCATTTCCCATATGAAGTAAAGAAGGATTGGTTTTCGTAGAAAAGGGCAGAAATCACATAGACCTTTACATTCCGGTTTTTCAGTTCGGCAAGCAGGTTATACCAGTAATCGTACTTCACCGTAAAAAATAGTTTAACATCAAATTGTGAAACGAACTCTTTTATAATCGCTTTTTTATCAAATGGAAGGTAGCAAATCGTATCGGCTATATGTTTCTTTTTAATAACATTTTCATAACCTGACGGAGAAAAAAAAAGGTGACGAGGATTTTATGGTCCGGAAGTTTTTCTTTGAGCTTTTCCAATACGGGAAGTCCCTGTTCATACTCTCCTAAGCTTGCAGCATGCATCCAGATTACTTTATCTGTTTCTGAAAAAGCAGCCTGCACTTTATGCAGAGATTCTTTTCTCCCTTCAACGCCTTTTTTAGTTTTTGTATTAAAGAAAGAAAATACTTTCATTCCGAAAGTAAGAAGGCTGATAAATATATTGTAAAGCAGTTCCAATGTTGGTTTGATTTAATCGTCAGATTTTTGTTTCTTTCCTGCCTGGATGGCTTTTACCATACCTACTCCAAGCACTATAAACAGTAATGCTAAAATGAAGAAAACAGCATTGCTGAGTTCGGTTTGTTTCCCTTCTGCAATACGTATACTTTCTACAACAATATCCAGGAATAAGAGCATTACAGGAAACTGCAGGGAAAACATATACAGCTCCAGTGTTTCTTTATTACGAAAGCTATCAGGGACGTTCACCAAAGGAGAGTTAGGATTTTTAGGTATTCCCAGAAAACAAAAGAAATAAAAGCAGCAATACAGGGCGGGATCCAGATCATTGATTTTTCTGACTCTCCGTCTACATTTCCCTGGAGATCAAAATGAGTAGGAATAATTTCCGGAAGTTCCGAATACTTTATGCCTGTAAAGATCCAGATCACGATAAGCAAAAGGATATTTACGATCAATAGTATTCTGGAAGTTTTCATATTATCTCGTTCTAAATAACACTTCTGAGTACTCTCAGCTTATGAGTATGCTTATTCATTTCTTTATTGAAAATCCCTGTAGAATCCAGAGTATCGATTCTTACTTTTCCTGATGCGTGAATGATCTTCTGGTTTTCCAGCATAATCCCTACGTGGATGATCTTTCCTTCGGCATTTTCAAAAAAAGCCATGTCTCCCGGCTGTGTTTCTTCCACAAAGGTAAGGGCTTCTCCCACTTCAGCCTGTTGGGAAGCATCTCTTGGTATTTTGATTCCGTGAACTTTATAAACCAGTTGGGTAAATCCGGAGCAGTCTACTGCAAAAAGCTTTTCCGCCCCACAGGTAAGGGATATTAAGGAATTCTTTCGCAGTCAGGGCAATACTTTCTCTTACATCATGACTTCTTCTTGAAGCCACTACAGGAAATTCTACTTCCGATCCCATAGACAGCAGCATTTTCCCGTCATTCGTTAATACGGAAGAAAAGTCTTCAGTAACTACGGTTGTTTTTCTGTTGGTTAGCTCCTCATCTGTTACAGGTTTTATCTGTTTCGTATCCATCCATCCTTCATAGCCGTCATAGTGCATTTTTATTTTGGTCCAGTTTTTATCAACCTCCAAAATATCCGCACTCTCCCGAACAATATTTCCGTAACAATTTCTGCTCTGTCAGAATTCTCTGCCCGAACCGGTGCTACCGTAACTATACAAATTCCTTTATTCATTGATTAAAATTAAAAGATTGAATGATTTAAAGATTAAAGAATCAGATTCCGTAAAATATTGTAATTTTTTAATCTTTAAATTTATTTTCTTCTAAGAAAATTTACTCCGTCCCGCAAAGGTAAAATAAGATTTTCAAAATCGTCGTCTTTTGCCGCTAAATCGTTTAATTCTTTGATAGACTGTGTGGATTTCTGTTTCGGGTTTTCTTCCAGCACCTTCCCATACCACAGTACATTGTCAAACAGAACTACGGTTCCTGATTTTGTATGAGGTTTTATCAGTTTAAAATATTCAGCATAATTCTCTTTATCTGCGTCTACAAAAATCAGGTCAAAAACCTCATCGGTTTCTTTTAAAAATTCTTTAGCATCCTGCAGTCTGAAATCAATCTGACCGGCAAATTCACTTTCTTCAAAGTATTTCTCCGGCAGATACGCCAGATCTTCATTCACATCAAGCGTAGTGATTTTCCCATCCTTACTTAACCCTGACGCCAGGCATAATGTTGCATAGCCTGTAAAAGTTCCTATTTCAAGAATATTTTTCGGCTGCAGTATCTGGGAAATGATTGTAAGCAGCCTTCCCTGCTGGTATCCTGAGATCATATGCGGCTGCGTTGTTTTTTGATAAGTTTCTCTTCTCAGGTTTTTCAGAATTTCAGATTCCGAAGAAGCGTGTGCTTCCAAATATCGATCCATTTCGGGATTTTTTTCTTCAAAAAAACTCATACAATTTTAATTTAAACAAATTTACGGAATTTTAAAGTTTATTTCTTGAATACTGTGGCTGTATTCACAAGATTAAACGGAAAAGAGAGAAATTAATCTCTCTTTTCCGTTTAACTGCTTTGATGCATTGAAGCTTAAATTGCTATACAATATTGTCCTCTTCCCGGGCATGCCCATCCCGGACAGCAGTCTGTATGTCTCTGACAAATTATCTGCGGGTTACAATCAACGGCAGCTCCTGCACATTTTTCATCTGTCCTCTTGAAAGTTTTTGTAGATTTTTCATAATGATTTTGGTTTAGTTTAATTTCCTACTCTTAAAGATTTTCGGATACCTCTGTAATTATTTCATCAATAAGAGATTTAAATATACATATTTTTATTTAAATAAGCAATTGATTTCATATAAGTTAAGATTAGTGCCGCCATAAAATAAATTCATAGTTTATTATATCCTGAAACCGGAAAAAATAATTTCATCAGGGAAAACCCCATATAAAATACCGGGAAAATACGGATGTTTTTGATGTGGTATTAATAATAATTTTGTGAAAAGAAAAACGGGTAAAAACACTAAGAGAACAAATGATTGCAGGAGAAGCACAAACTAACCATGGGAATCAAACTGTTCTGCCGAAAGGCAGAACAAATTCTTCTGCCAAAAAAACTAAGACTGAAATATCCAATTCATTTTTACGACGAATTATTTCGCTCTTGAAAAAGGAAGAATTAATTTGATTAACAAAATAAGCTCCGATCTCCTTCGGGGCTTATTTTTATTTGCATTAAAACAACTCCTGAGATCTTGCTTTAAAATCTGTCCCTATTTAACTTTCACTATTTCATTTCTTTATAAAGCTTCCAATACTATTTCAAGCCTCAATAATATTTATAAAACTTTTTTATTTACGCAGACTTATCAAAAAGAACAGTTTGTATTCCAACATCTGCGGAATCACTTATAATCTTCTAATAGTTTGTTTAACACGGCTATTTGTTCGTTGACACTTTCTGCTTTTTGCGGATTCTGCTTCAGAAACTCCATTTTCCGGGCAATTCCTTCTTGCAGCATCTGAGAAAACTTCGCTTTGGTTTTCGGATCTTGCAGAACAAAATCTTTTACCTGTCTTAAAATTTTAGCCATTCCTTCTGTTGCTGCCTTATTATCAGACGACATCATCCAGCTGAACCCTTCCGCTGCAGATTTTTCCAGTTCCGGATTTTTCTCCCGGAATAACGGATAAAGCACCACAACCGGAACAATATGCTGCATTTGGGAAGTCACATTATTCTTAACAACAATGGGAAGCATACTGATAAGTAAACTCTGGGATGCTCCGGACAGATCAATTTTATCAATCAGCTTATCGGCTTTGGAAGGATCCGTCGTTATAATAGCCTTCAGTGAATTTCCTTTTACGGAATTGGATACCGCATTTACTCCTTTCTCAAACAGGAAAGGTATTTTTTATTTTTTGTTTTGGCTAAAGCAGAAATAGCGGCTGCCTGCACCAGGGTTTTAGGATCATTACCGGCTAATTTTTCTACATCAGCAGTAAGAGCTTTCGCCTGGTCCTTATGGGTAAGATCCAGCAGCTCCAAAGCTTTAATCCGGATTCTGAAGAAAGGATCTTTCAGGGCAGCCTGAAACAGTTTGATTGATGCAGGATCATCCGGAATATCCTTTATCCCCATCAATGCCTTATATCGGCTTAAAAATTCTCTGGACTGGGTAAACTGCAGCAGGTTCTGTGCAGCCGTTTTTTTATCTGCAATTTCAGAAAGCAATATTCCGTCAGCATTGATATTGATCAGATCAGGGTTTTTTAGAACATTAAAACTGAAAGTATTCTTAGCTTTAGCATTTACCCAAACGTTATACCGTACAGGTTTTCCGTTATCATATACATCAATTGCCAGGGGAATTCAAAAGGTTTTTCCTGAGACTGGCTGATCACCAGTTCGACCTGCTTTTTACCGGTTCAAAGGTATATGAATAATCTAATTTAGGATTTCCGCTTCCATAATACCATTGATTGAAAAACCAATTCAGATCTTTTCCTGAAATTTTTTCAAACGACAATCTTAATTGCTGGGCCTCTGCATTTTTATATTCATAGGTTTTCAGGAAATCTCTTATTCCTGTAAAAAGGCTTCATCACCCAGATAATTTCTCAGCATATGCAGAATTCCGCCTCCTTTCTGATAAGAGACCACATCAAAAACATCTTCCGGGGATTCATAACTAAACCGTACAAGATCTTTAGTGAAATCCGAAGGGCTTTTGAGGTACCGGCCGACATTTGACATTAAATGATAATCAGCCTGGTCTTTTCCGAATTTATATTCATTCCAGAGATATTCGGAATAATTGGCAAACGACTCGTTCAATGTAAGATTGCTCCAGCTTTCATTGGTCACCAGATCTCCAAACCAATGATGAAACAGTTCGTGAGCAATGTATTCTTCCCATTTATTTTCATCAATCAGTTGTCCCGGCTTCTGCAATACATCATGACTATGAAGGGTAGCGGTTGTATTTTCCATGGCTACACTTGTATAATCTCTTGCTGAAATTTGCGCATATTTTGGCCACGGATAATCATAGTCTAATTTTTTTAGAGAAAAACTCCATCATTTCAGGGTATTTCCGTAAATCTGTCTGGCATAAGGCTCATATTCCTTTTCCACATAATAATCTATCGGAATATTTCTCCATTTGTCTTTTACCACTACATACTCTCCAACTCCCATGAAGAAAAGATATACAGAATGCCTTTTGTCCATCACCCAATGATCCGTCCTCATTCCTCCGGATTCTTTTGCTGATTCTTTCAAAATACCATTGGAAAGGGTCAGATATTTATCCGGAACGGTCATATAAATTTCCTGGGTAGTCTTCTGATTGGGCTTATCTATAGTAGGAAACCATGTTGAAGAATATTCCGATTCTCCATCTGTCCAGATCTGAGTAGGATAATTTTTATCTTTTCCTTGTGCATTGATAAAATAGAGGCCTTTTGCGGGACTTCCCTGCTTCTCCGCTTCATTAGGGCGTGCGGTATATTTTATATAAACCGTATAGTCCTGATTCCGGTTATAGGTCTTATCCAGAGTAATTGTAAGAACGTTATTGGCATAATTATATTTTAACGGAACTTTATTCCCACTCTTCTCCATTGCTACTTCGTGGATCAGCATTGCCCTGGCATTCAGTATCAATGAATCTGACGGATAAAAATAAGGAGATGCAGTGAGCCATTCTTCCCCATTCATTTGCTCATTCTGATAATCAAAATTTACTTTCAGCTTCGTATGTTTCAGCTCCGTACTTTTGACGTGAGTGGCTTTATATATTTTTTTCTTCCTGAGGTTTCCGTTTGTGCGAAGGCTATTGCGGGTAAAAGCAAGCCCAATAAGCTTACCGATAGAATCATTTTTTTCATATGCCTAATATTTTTATGGATAATTTTCTGATAAGCAGTGGTGAACTTCCTTCAACATTAGCATATTATTCTGATTCCCAAAGGCTGTATCGTTTTTTAATAGGTAGTCCTATTGCTTTAAAAGTTACATGAGAAAATAACAATTCATTCACAAAAAAAGATCCCGGAAAATCCGGGATTTAATACTTTAGCAGTACAGTTTTTAACATTGATTATGTGAACTGATGTCAGATCTGATCAACAACTTAAGCCTGTTAATCTTTCTGGAATCCTGGTATGGGTTTTATGACCCAATTATCCTGAAATATTTTATTAAAATCTTCCTGTTCTATATTTTTATTCTGAATTCTGCTGTATATCTGAAAGCCATTCTCTATAAAAAAGTTATATAATTCTTCCGGAGTATGAGAACCTTCTTCCAGAATCCATTTTCTGTCGTATTCAACAAAAATTACGGGTCTGTTCTTCAGAATGATTTCTTTATTTCCCAGTATAACTACAGCTTCATATCCTTCAACGTCTATTTTCATAACATGAAATGAAGTGTCACCTAAAATATTGCTGAGAGTATCAGTTGTAACGGTTATTTTATGGGCATGTTCATCAGCTCTGTCTATAAAAGAGCTTGCTCCGGCATGATTGTCAATGAAATTAAATTCCTTGGTCTCACTTCTGTTGCTGATTCCGAGATTATATGTTTTGATATTTTTAATATCATTTTTAGCAATACTGCTTCTGAATTGGTCATACACCTTTGGAATAGGTTCAAAGGCATATATCTGTTTACAATAGGAACTTAGAATTAAACTGTGCTGGCCTATATTGGAACCGATATCCAACATTATTTTGGTATCATCCAGTTCAGCATATATATCATCTATAATATCTTTTTCATAAATACCATGTTTAAAAATCATCATATCTACGAATCCAAATTTCCTGTTAAGGATGATTTTAGTTTTTTTACCCCGATAATCAATGGTATACGTCATGATACTATCCAGATAGGTAATATTCAGCTTTCTTTTAATGTAATTAATAATGCCTTCTTTGAACAGTACATGACTGCCTTTAGTAATAATTTCTCTCATACAAATTGTGTTATAATATTTTTATAATTGCTTCTATAGTAGCGGTTATGAATTTAATAAATTTTCAACTGTAACATCAACTTGTTGTAATTTTATTAAAAATTGATTTACAACAACTTACAAACACCCAAAATTATAAGAAAACAAAAAGCCACAAAAGCTAAAAACTTAAGTTATTTTTAAGTTTTCAGCTTTTGTGGCTTATATTGTTAAAGAATAACAGGAGTTGCAGAAAGTTTAGCAATCTCCTATCAATCAGTTATTATTTTTTCGGAGCAATATCCATTAACTTCATGAATTCATCCAGCTTAGGCATAATGATGATTTCTGTTCTTCTGTTTTCTGCTCTTCCTGAAACGCTCATGTTTGTTGCTTTAGGATTGTATTCGGAACGTCCTCCTGCTGTAATTCTTGCAGGATCTACTCCAAACTGGGTCTGAAGAACTTTAGCTACAGAAGTACCTCTCAGTGCAGAAAGATCCCAGTTGTCTCTCGGCAGGTTTGCAGAATTCAACGGTGCATTATCTGTATTACCTTCAATCAGTACAGAATATTTATCATAATCGTTGATTACTTTAGCCACTTTACCCAATACTTCCTGAGCTGCAGGTAAGATATTGTAATCTCCTGTTTTGTATAGCATTTTATCAGAAAGAGAGATCATTACTACACCTTTCAGCACTTTCACCTGTACATCTTCATCAGATACATTATCCAAAGATCTCTTCAGCTTGTTAGACAAGGCAAGATTCAAACTGTCGTTTTTAGCATTGCTTGATATCAATTGCTTGATATAAGAGTTTGAAGCATTGATCTCGCCTACCAGTTTATCAATGTTAGCAGAGCTTTTTCCAGTGTTGGACAGACATGCATCAAGAGATGATTTCAAAGCATCGTGCTGAGATTTCAATAAGTTATTTTCTCCTGTCAATGCAGAATTCTGAGATTTCAGATCCTGAATTTCTCTTTGTCTTTCGCCGATATTTTCAATACACTGCTTATAGTTTGTGCTCAGCGCATCATATTGCTTCTTGCTTACACAAGATGTCAGCCCCAGTGCCATTGCAGAAACTGCTACAATTTTTAAAATCTTCATAAATAATCTTTTTTAGACCAATCAAAGTTAGGAAAATTCAATTGAATTATATCGGTTATCTTTGCATAAAAGAAATTCTCAACGTATATGTTGAAAAAATCAAGCTTTAGTTATCAGTTAGAAAATCTTGTTCAGCAACCTGAAAAACACACTTATCTTCTGGCAGTGAGCGGAGGGGCAGACTCTATGGTCCTGGCCTCATTATTCAACGGTTTAAGAAACACAACGGGCCATTCAGGATACCCGTTTGAAGTAGCACACATCAATTATAAGCTGCGGGGAAATGATTCGGATCTCGATCAGAAAGTCGTACAGGATTTTTGTGAGAAAAATCATATAAATTTTCATTTGTATGAGGTTTCCGACAGAGATAATAAACCGGAAAAATCCATCCAGCTTTGGGCCAGGGAGCTTCGTTACCGTTTTTTAAAGAAATTCAGGAAAAGAAAAACCTCAGATTTCTGGTTACGGCACATCATCTGAATGATCAGCTGGAAACGTTTATCATCAACCTTTCCAAAGCTTCCGGCATCAGTGGTCTGAGCGGAATTCCTGCCAACGACAATGATATTCTTCGTCCGCTCCTGAGTTTTTCAAAAAAGAAATTTATCAGTTTGCAGAGCAGAACCATATTGAATTCCGGGAAGATCTTTCCAATAAAAAAGTGATTATCTGAGAAATAAGATCCGAAATGAAATCGTCCCTGCATTGATGGAGACCAACGATCATTTTCTGGAAAATTTCAAAAGAGTTCTTCTTACCTGAACCAAACCAAGAATTTTGTACAAAAACAGATTCAGGAAATAGAAAATAAACTGAGTGTATTTAACCCTGAGCATAAAATCTTATCAAAGGAAAAACTGGATCAGGAAAGCGATTTCGTAAAGTTTGAAATTTTAAAAAATACGGATTCAATCAGGAAGAAGAAATTCCTAAAATTTTTAAAGCTGAAAACAACAGTTCTTTTTTTTTTCCAAAGATTATCAATTGACCGTAAGCCGGGATGAATTGATCTTCACGGATAAAAATAAAAAATCTGAAACCCCGGACGAAATTATACTGACTGATCATTTTGATTTTTCGGAAAATCTGTTCCCTGTCAATCTCGGAGATTCTATCGAAAGCATCGATGGAATCAATAAGAGTTTTGATTGGGATTTTGATGCTGAAAAACTTCAGTTTCCATTACGGTTGAGAAAGCAAAAGGATGGCGATGAGTTTTATCCGGTAGGTTTTTCAGGGAAAAAGAAAGTTTCTAAATTTTTTAGGGACGAAAAATTATCTATTTTAGCGAGGCAAAAAATCTGGATACTGACTGACAGTAGTGATTCTGTACTTGGGATCATCCCTTTCAGACAGGACAGAAGATATGCAAAAGATGAGAAGACAAAATGGAGTCTCAAAATTTTTAATGAAATGAACAATGAAATTTAGAAATTGGTTTTTATTAATTCTACTATTTTTAGCAACGGGAATTAACGCACAGATCAAAAATCCCGTAAAGTTTAAATTTACCATCAACGATCTTGGCAACAACCAGTACGAAGCGGTGTTGAATGCAACGATGGAAAGCGGCTGGCATATTTATTCAAAAGACCTGCCCGAAGACACGGGAATCCCAACCGAATACAAAGTAACCGGAAAGAATATCGAGCTGATCGGAAAGTTTACCGAAACAGGTAAAAAACACGAAGAGTTTTCTGAGGCTTTCGGGGAACGATTGTATACTATTCCAATACTGCGGGGTTTAAGCAGAAATTTAAATTAAAAGATCCTTCAAAACCTGCAGATGTTACTTCCGAGATCACTTATCAGACGTGTGACGACAGGGTTTGTCTGGCTCCCAATACGCTAGAGTTCAATCAGAAGGTTACCCCAAAAGGAGCAACTGAAGAAGCGGCCACTGAAGGAACAGCGGAACCTGCAAAAGATTCTGTAAAAGCAGTTGAAACCGTAACTGAGAATCCTGCGAAACAGGAAATTACCATTTCTGAAGGACCAAAACTTGATCCTAAACAGCTGAAAATTGAAACGATAGATTTCAAAAATCCATTGACAGATTGCGGTACCGCATCAGAAAAGGTGGATGAAAATTACTGGACTTACCTGTTCTTAGGGTTTATCGGTGGATTAATTGCATTACTTACTCCATGTGTATTCCCGATGATCCCACTGACGGTATCTTTCTTTACCAAAGGAAGCAAAAACAAAGCAAAAGGAAAAAGAGATGCACTTATTTATGGCTTTTTCATCCTGCTGATCTTTGTTTTATTAAGTATTCCTTTCCATGTTATCGACGGAATTGCAGGAAATATCTTCAATGAGATTTCTACTAGTGTATGGCTGAATATTGCCTTCTTTATCATATTCATCTTCTTTGCCGGAAGTTTCTTCGGGTATTATGATATTACTTTACCAAGTTCAATTGCCAACAAATCTTCAAAAGCGGAAGAAGCCGGAGGAATCATCGGAATTTTCTTCATGGCATTAACGCTGGTAATCGTTTCTTTCTCTTGTACAGGACCTATTTTAGGAAGTTTATTAGGAAGTGCGGTAACGGGATCCACCAATGTTCCCATGTTATTGACCTTTGCTTTAGCCGGATTCGGACTGGCATGGGCAATCGTTTTCGGATTATTGGCTTTATTCCCGCAGGCATTACAGAGTCTTCCGAAATCCGGGGATGGATGAACACGGTGAAGGTTGTTTTAGGTTTTGTAGAACTGGCTTTGGCTTTAAAATTCTTATCAAAAGCAGACCTTGTATCTAAAACATTCTTGCTGAAAAGAGAGCTTTTCATCGGTATCTGGATCGTTATTGCATTAGGATTAGCTTTATATTTATTTGGTCTGATCAGATTCCCGCATGATGATAAAAAGCCTAAGATCTCTGTTACAAGAAAGATTCTAGGGCGTTGGGAATTGGTTTTGTCATTTATCTGGTTCAGGGTTAATTCCTTCTGATCGTCCGAAATTACAGCTCTTAAGCGGAATTTTACCTCCATTGAATGTAAGCTATTTCCATGATGAAAAGGATGGAATTTTGGGAATGCATCCTGAGCACGATTTCTTTAAGGCAATAGAAATTGCTAAAAGGAAAATAAACCCATCCTTATTGACTTTACCGGATATGGCTGTGAAAACTGCAGAAAAATGGAAGAATTCGTATGGAGTGAAGCAGACATTTTGCCAATCCTTCAAAATGATGTGGTGCTTGCCTCTCTATATGTAGATGATAAGGAAGAGCTTCCTGAAGATCAGAAAACTAAAATTGATCTTGGAGACGGGCAGATCAAAAGGTAAAAACCATTGGTGACCGATGGAGCTTATTCCAGCAGGTCAACTTTAACAACAACTCACAGCCTCACTATGTTTTAATAACTCCTGAGGGCAAGGTAATCAACACTCCTGTTTCAGGATACATGCCAAAAGAAGATTTCAAAAAATTCCTGGAATGCGGGGTTAATTTTTATAAAAAAGTAAATAATTCTTTTTACATATCTTTTACAACTCACACTTTACCGTGTGAGTTTTTTATTTAAATGAATTTAATAAGCAATAAAAACATTACAGGTAATTCAAAATTAATTACATTTGAGCAACTAACACCAATTCAAATACATATGAGATATTTTACCTCTACTTTTTATTTCTTATCTGTTCTACGCTAGCAGCCCAGGCCTCTCCTTCCATAGAATGGCAGAAAGCTTTGGGCGGAAGTGACGGAGATCTGGCAAATTCTGTTCAGCAAACTTCTGACGGAGGATATATTATAGCCGGTGGGTCTGCTTCCAGCAACGGAGATGTTACAGCCAATCAGGGATATTTCGATTACTGGATCGTGAAATTAAACGCCTTAGGAACTATACAATGGCAGAAATCATTGGGTGGAAATAATGATGACAATGTAAACTCTATTCAGCAGACTTCTGACGGAGGGTATATTGTGGCCGGGGAATCTTCTTCCACCAACGGAGATGTTACAGGCAATCACGGAAATTCAGATTTCTGGATCGTAAAATTAGATCTCTCAGGAAACTTACAATGGCAGAAATCATTAGGCGGAAGCAATCAGGATAAAGCAAATTCTATTCAGCAAACTTTTGACGGAGGATATATTGTGGCAGGAGAATCTTATTCTAACGACGGAGATGTCACAGGAAATCATGGAAATTCAGATTACTGGATCGTAAAATTGGATGCTTCAGGAAACATACAATGGCAAAAATCATTGGGTGGTACTTCTTACGATAGAGCAGAATCAATCCAACAGACTACGGACGGAGGATATATTGTAGCCGGAGGAGCTGCCTCTAACAATGGAGACGTTACTGGAAATCATGGAAACGAAGATTTCTGGATCGTAAAACTGGATGAATCAGGAAACATACAGTGGGAAAAATCATTAGTAGGCAACCTTGCCGATGCTGCAGAATCTATCAGACAAACTACGGACGGAGGATATATTGTGGCAGGAGGTTCCAACTCCGTAAATTCAGAAGTTCCGACAGCTTTTGGAATTTCCAATTATTGTGTAGCCAAGTTAGACGCTAACGGGAATCCCTTATGGCAAAGATATTTCGGTGGTAACGGTAACGATTATGCCTATTCTACCCAACAGACTTCTGACGGAGGATATATTGTGGCAGGAGAAGCCGCATCTGCAAATATCACAGGAACTCATGGAGGTGCTGACTACTGGATTGTAAAATTAGACTCTTCAGGAAATACACAATGGCAGAAATCGTTGGGTGGAAGCGCTTTTGATCAGGCTTATTCCATTCAACAGACAACTGATGGCGGGTATATCATCGCAGGAGAATCCTTTTCTACAGACGGAGATATTACGACAGCCCATGGCAGCAGTGAAGCCTGGATCGTAAAATTGGCTCCTGAGCAATTAAGCACCTTGAAAGTCATATTATCAGCAAACCTGCTGTTTATCCTAATCCCGTAAAAGATTTTCTTTATCTGGACCATCTTCCTAAAGAAACGGTGATCAGCATTACCGATATGTTCGGAAGGCAGCTTTTCTCTCAAAAATATCATGAAGAAAAAATAAGAATCAATACCTCCCCATTCACCAATGGTATCTATATCGTACAGGTAAAAAATAAAGAAGAAGTTATTTTATCTGAAAAGATATCTGTCAGCAAATAGTGTCTGAATCAGCAGGTCATAATTTAAATCAATTGATTTTAACAGTATTTAAGTATAATTATTTAAATAAAATGAAAAATTATTGATGTTTTATAAATTTAGGTATAAACTTTGTATCAACTTTTCAAAACTACGATCGGGTTTTTAAAGTTTTCATCAAATACCGTTTAACATTTTAAAATATTAATTATGGCTGAAGTAATCGCACAAGAAAAACAAAGCGGCAAGCAAAAGAAAAAACTGATCAGAGTAGACATGACTCCTATGGTAGACCTGGGATTTCTGCTCATCACATTCTTTATGTTCACAACCAATTTTACAAAACCCAACGTTATGGATCTGGGACTGCCGGCAAAAGATCCTAATCCCAATCCTATCAATATACCTGTAATTGGAGATAAAAACCAAATCTCGTTTATTCTGGGAAAAGACAACCGTGTTTTTTATCATCAAAGTAATGCAGCTGATCTGAATACAAGCAATTTTAAAGAAACCGATTTCAGCGGAATAAAGATTTCAAAAATCATTTCCGAAGCTTATAAAAATGCTCCAAAACCGGGAAACTTTACCGTAATTATCAAGCCTACTGATGAGGCCAACTATAAGAATTTTGTAGACATGCTGGACAATCTGGCCATTGCCAAAAAAGAACGGTATGGAGTAACAGATATCAAGCCTTGGGAAACGAAAGTTTATAAGGAATTAACTCAATAAAAGAGAAAGGGCATTTTCAAAATGCTCTTTTTGTTTACATTTGAAAGTACAACTAAATAGCGGCATAGCTGTTGCTGCATTATTTAACTCTATAATTTTGGAATCATGCTGAACTTTGAAAGAAAAGGAAACGGAAAAGAAACACTTGTACTTCTCCATGGTTTTATGGAAAACCTGTCAATATGGAGTGATATGGAACCTCATCTTTCCAAAGATTTCTCACTATTAAAAATTGATCTTCCCGGTCATGGACAGTCTGAAATCTTAGGAGAAGTTCACACTATGGAAATGATGGCAGAAGAAGTCAAAAAGTACTGGACAGCCAGAATCTTGATAAAGTGCACCTGCTGGGCCATTCTATGGGAGGCTACACTTCACTGGCCTTTGCCGAGAAATATCCCAATACCCTGAAAAGCTTAACACTCTTTTTCTCTACTTATTTTGCAGACGATGAAGAGAAAAAACAGCAGCGCATCAAAAGCTATAGAATCATCAAAGATGCATTTGCCCATTATGCAAGAGCCGGAATTCCTAACCTGTTCAACCCGAATGAAAGGGATATTCTGGAAGGAAAAATAGAAACCGCACTGGAAACCGCACTTTCCACCAACAATATGGGCGCTCTGGCATGTGTAAAAGGCATGGTAGAACGAACAGACAAAAACATATCATACAAAATCTGGAAACCAAGATCTTAGTTTTGGCAGGAAAGCATGACAATGCCGTAAAAACTGATATGATGATCAAAAACCTTCCGGACAGAACCAATATAAAATCTTACATTCTGGACTGCGGGCACAACGGACATTGGGAAAAACCAGGTATCTGTGCTGAAATTATCAACACTGAACTTCTGCATAACCTTCCTAAAAACTGGTATTTTAGAAACTATGAGAATTGCCATAACATCCCTGCTGTTTCTTTCGCTTTTAGGCTGTAAAAAGACCATCAGCCTCCTTCTGATAAAACACCCGTAGACACTGCTGCGACAGTATCAGCTAAGACTGACACTTTAAAAAGCAATTCTGCTCCTAAAGAAGAACTCTTTCATTTCGTAACCGATTTGTGTGACAATAAAGGTTATTTTGACAGCAATATATACTCCAGAGCAGAAATTGAAGGAACCTACAAGCTCTGGCTTGAATTGGGAGGCATTCTGCTGGATACTCCGTCTGTATTTAACCTTCGGGATCTTCAGGAAATAAGACAGGACAAGGATCAGATACTGGCAAAACTCGATAAAGATTTCGCAGAGAAAAAAAAGATGCTCCAGGACCTTACAGTCGTGAACACACCCTATTGGCAGAATGTAAAAAGGTACAATCCGAAGCTCTTGCCCAACGGTATGAAATGGAGAAAATAAGAATAGCAGCCTATTCCGATCCTTCAGTACTTCTTAAGAGCAATACCTGTCAGAATTTCACAAAAGCTCTGAATTCAACTGACGAGCAGATGATGGAAGAATGGAAGAAGCTCAGAGAACAAATGAACAAAAACAATGCGGATCCGGAAGGAAAAGCTGCTGAATTCAACAGTCGTCTGAATTCACCGGACAGGAAAGATTATGCTACGATTGACCTGATTACTTTCGGTTGGGGAAACTGCTCCAATGATAAAATCAAAAGGGTTGAACATGATGCAAGAATGAACAAAGAATTTTATTCATTATTCCTCAAAACCGATTCGGAGTGTGATGAACCTTAACCTGCATTTACAAAAAATCCTGTATATTAGTAGAGAATAATTGCTGCGATGGGTTTATTCTCGTTCAAAAAAAAAGAAACCACCGGTTATCGGGCTTACACTTTCAGGCGGAGGAATGCGTGGGATTGCCCATATTGCCGTTCTTAAAGCTTTGGAAGAGTATAACCTGAAACCCCATATCATTTCCGGAACCAGTGCAGGCTCTATCATCGGTGCCTTTTATTCTTTCGGGAAAAGCCCGGATGAAATGATGGAAATTGTACGGCAAACCTCTTTTTTCTCCCGGTCTGCTTTAAAACTGTCTAAGAACGGAATTTTCAGCTCCAATTTTATTTTAAAACTCTTCAAAGATTATTTCCCGGAAGATAATTTCAGCATTCTCAAAATTCCGGTATATGTAACTGCCACAGAAATGACTCACGGCATTGTAGACTTCTTTTCTGAAGGGGAACTGTTCGGGCCTCTTTTGGCATCTTCCAGCGTTCCTTTCATTCTGCCTCCGGTGAGAATGGGCGATAAAATTTATGTGGACGGCGGCGTTCTGGACAATCTTCCTATAGAACCTATTATTGACAAATGTGATTTTCTGATTGCCTCCCATGTCAACTCGATCAGCTATGATGAATTGAAAAAATGAGTCTGATGAAAGAATTTGACAGGATTCTTCACTTAGCCATTGCCAAATCGGTATATTCCAAAGTAAAGCACTGCAATATATTTTTAGATCCTCCGAAAATGACAAAATTCAGTCTTTTCAACAAGAAATATATAGACGAAATGTTTCAGCAGGTATATGAATATACTTGTATGGAGCTTGAAGAAAAAGGCTACAGCAAAAGTTGGGGTGCCGAATTACCGAATCACTAGAAAAGCTGGATGTTTATTTCCGCTTACATCCCTTAGCTTTGTTATAAATTCTCTTCAATTAATCTCGCTTTGAACTTTTCAATCGTTCCCGGTAAAGAATCATTGGATTTACCTCCTGCAGCATTAATGTGACCGCCTCCGTTAAAGTATTTTCTGGAGAACTGGTTTACATCTACATCATCCTTACTTCTGAACGAGATCTTGATAAAGTCCTCATACAGATCTTCCATGAAAAACGCAGACATTTTCACTCCGGCAATGCTTAAGCCATAGTTTACAAAACCTTCCGTATCTCCTTTCTGGAAACCAAATTCTTTAAGCTCATTTCTTGTCAGGCTTAGAATAGCTACTCTGCCGTCATTCACCACCTCTATTCTTCCTAAAACCAGCGCCAGTAAATGAAGACGGGAAACGGTATTGGTATCCCAGGTATTGGACGTGATCATGGCAGGATCTGCTCCATTTTCAATCAGGTTTGCAATAATTCTGTGCGTGGTAGCACTGGTGGAACGAAAACGGAACCCTCCGGTATCGGTCATAATTCCTGTATAAAGACATTCCGCCATATCCTGATTCACCAGTTTTTCATCATCCATTGCTTCAATAAAATGATAAATCATCTGAGAAGTAGCCGGGATTACGGTATCAGAGTATACAAAGTCAAACGGTTCCGGCTGCTGGTGGTGATCAATCAGGATCTTTTTCCCTCCGCTTTTACGAGCCAGTCTCCTAATAATCCTATTCTTGACGGAGAATTAAAATCCAGACAGAAAATAACATCCGCCGCCGCAATCATATCGGCAGCCAGTTTTCTTTTGTATTCAGCGATGATTACTTTTTGGATTCCGGCATCCATTTCAGAAACTTTGGAAAATCGTTCGGTACAATTACCTCAGCATGAATTCCCTTTGCTTTCAGATAATGCTTTAATCCCAGGCTGGAACCAATAGCATCGCCATCCGGATTATAATGCGTCAGGATAACTATTTTGGTTTCAGGGCTAAGTAATGTATTGATTTCTAAAAGTTCTGCTGGTGTAAACATCGGGTGTTTATTTTCGTTAAAATTAAAGTTTTCAAAGATAGAGCTTTTATATAAATCATTTAAATATTATTTTTGCACCGGAAATCAGGGATCCTGTAAGGGTTTGTAAATGTTTGACAGAAAAACATCTCAAATATTTTCAAAAAAGATTATTAAAGTTTGTATCTTATAAAAATTTCTATATCTTTGCAACCTGAAAATTAATAGATTAATTACGATTTAAACATATAGTAATGAGTAAAAGAACATTCCAGCCATCAGAAAGAAAGAGAAGAAACAAACACGGTTTCAGAGAAAGAATGTCTACGCCAAATGGAAGAAGAGTTTTGGCTGCGAGAAGAGCTAAAGGCAGAAAGAGTTTAACTATAAGTGCTGCACGCGCTAAGAGATAATCTTTTATTATCATATACAAAACATGCTTGAGAAGTTCCTTTTCAGGCATTTTTTGTTGTTAAAATTTATTAAAATTAGAGTCAGATAGACTTCTTTTTCTATTTTTAAAGATTGAAATTTTTTGTTAAAAATAGCCTTTAAAATTAAATTATGCCGCATACCAATATCTCCGGAGACAATATCATAAGTTTACAAAATGCAAAAATTGCACAAAAAAACTTTACTGTTCTTTCTGATGTAAATCTTAACATTAAAAAAGGTAGATTCTGCTACCTTATCGGAAAAACAGGTTCCGGAAAAAGTTCACTGCTAAAGACGCTTTACGGACACATTCCTTTAGCATCAGGACACGGAGCTGTTGTAGGATTTGATCTGGCCAAGCTAAAACCATCTGATATTCCTAACCTCAGAAGAAAACTAGGTATCGTATTCCAGGACTTTCAGCTGCTTTCGGACAGAACTGTTGAAAAAAATCTGAAGTTCGTTCTTGAAGCTACAGGATGGAATGATAAGGTGAAAATAGAAGACCGTATCAATGAAGTACTGGGAAGCGTGAATATGAAAAGTAAAAAGCATAAAATGCCGCACGAACTTTCCGGAGGAGAGCAACAGCGTATCGCTATTGCAAGAGCACTTCTCAACCACCCCGATCTTATCCTCGCAGATGAGCCTACAGGAAACCTTGACCCGGAAACATCCAATGAAATCATGACACTATTGAAACAGGTAGCCCTTGAAAATGGTGCAGCAGTAGTAATGGCAACACACGATTACCACATGATTCAAAACTTCCCTGGTGAAGCGATCAGATGTGAAGATGGAAAGGTATCTGTACTGGATACAGCAGAATTGTTTGAATAAGAATTTAAAAATTAAGAGATTCAGAAATTACTAACTTCTAAAATCTAATTTCTAACTTCTCTATTTAAAAACATGAAACTCCTTTGTGAGTTCAAGATATTGGTCCGAGTATACTCTCGGACTTTTTCTATAATAAATTCAGATTCATTAAGCTGCTTTTCCGTAAAAGAAAACTCAAGGACCAATCTTTTGACTTTAGCTCCTTCAATCCCTTTGATATTTACTTTACGATTCAGAAATAGCTTATTTTCCTCTGCTATAGAAATTAAAACGTCTCCTGCCTCAACAGGAATGATAATTGAAAGAAGGCCGTCTTCAGACAAAACCTGAGCAGATTTACCGATCAGCTGCATGAAATTCAGTTCCACAGTCTGGCGGGCAATCTTATCTTTTTCAGATCCGGACTCTTCAAAATAAGGCGGATTGGAAACGATAAGATCAAATTTTTCTTTCGTTTCAAAAGTTTTAAAGTCCTGATGAATATTTTTCATCCTTTCCCGGAACGGTGCATTTTCAAAATTAAGCGCAGTCAATGCCGCTGCATCTGCATTAATGTCCAGCCCTAGAAAAACAGCCTGTTGATTTCTTTGCGCTAGCATCAGCGAGATAAGCCCCGTCCCCGTCCCAATTTCCAAAACACGGAAAGCAGATTCAATATCTGCCAAAGCACCAAGCAGAACACCGTCTGTTCCTACACGGAAGACGTCTTTGGACTGCTGAATTTCAAATTGTTTAAATGTAAAGGGCTTCACTATAAGTTGGTAGGCAGTGTAATGATGAATGTAGACCCCTTCCCTACCTCTGATTTCACGGAAATCTCACCTTTATAATCTTCTATCATTTTTCTAACCATAGATAACCCAAGTCCCATTCCACTGTTTTTGGAGGTAAAATTCGGTTCAAAAATCCGTTCATACATATTTTCAGGAATTCCGATTCCGTTATCCTGAACAGAAATGATCACTCTTCTCTGGTGCTGTTCCACATCTACGTTGATAATAAGCTTTCTTTCGTCACTTTCAGCCTGTTTGGCATTGGTAACAAGATTGGTAATGATTCTGGACAGATAAATCCTATCCATATTGATCATAATATTGCTCTTATTAGCATGCATAAAGATACTGTCGTCATTGAATACACGGAGAATATCTGCTACTTCTGTATTCAGATTTATGACTTCATTATTTTTTTCAGGAAGCTTGGCAAATTCTGAAAAAGCAGAGGCAACCGTAGCAATCAGATCAATCTGATCTACCATTGTTTTACTCATCAGTTTTACCCTTTCCTGATATTCGGATCTTCCGGATCAAATTTTCTCTCAAAATTCTGAATGGTAAGCTTCATAGGTGTAAGAGGGTTTTTCACTTCATGCGCCACCTGTTTTGCCATTTCTCTCCAGGCCTCCTCCGATGCTTTAAAACGCAGCCTCTCTTTCTGATCCTGGATCTGAAGGATCATTCTGTTGTAAGCTCTTGCCAGTGCATTAAGCTCATCATTTTTATAGTACCTGATAGGACGCATTTCATTCTCAAATAATGTGATACGGGTAATCATATCAGAGAATTTGGTAATGGTCTTGGCAAGACTGTTAGACGTCACCCAGCTGATCCAGATACTGAATAAAATAAGGAATATATCGACTAAAAGAATATATTTTACATATTGATGAAGAACTTCCAGATAAGCAGATTCGTTATGATATAAAGGAATATAAACTACACCTATCGGTTTCAGTTCATTATTTTTCAAAAGTAAATAAGAAGAGGTAAGTTTGGCATCTTTAGCAGCATCATACCTTGTCATATCTACCCTGGCATCAGTAGCCAGCATCTTATTAACAATATCGATCGGAATTGTTTTCTGCTCAACCAAAGCTTCGTCTTTATTGGAGAGCAGATAATTTCCCTTCAGATCATAAATAAAAATATCATGCTGATTGATATCCCCTATTTCGAAAATCTTACTTCCCAAAACTGTTGGTAAATCTTTGGTCTCCACAAGTGTACGACTTACTGCATAATCCAGATATCTCATTACAGCAGTTGTTTTCTCCTGCATATCGATATTACTTTGCTGCAGAGAATTATTCCTCAGCACAAAATACGGAACAAGTGAAGTGGCCACTACACTTAAAAAACATACCAACAGAAAACCGAAAAACACCCGGTTCCTTAAGCTATATCCTTTATATTTATTAATCGACATTCTACTTTTTAATTAACCTAGCAATATACTTACCAACAATGTCGAATTCAAGATTTACTTTATCACCAATTTTCAGATGATTCATATTGGTAAACTCCCAGGTATAAGGAATGATGGCTACAGAAAATTGAGCTTCCTCACTTTTAGCAACGGTAAGACTGATTCCGTTGACGGTGATTGATCCCTGAGGTACAGTAACAAAGTTTTCATCTGCTTCATATTTCATGGTAATGAAATAGCTTCCGTCTTTGTTTTCAATTCCTATTACCTCTCCGGTTTTATCAACATGTCCCTGAACAATGTGTCCATCCAGTCTTCCATCCATTTTCATACAGCGTTCAAGGTTGACAACGGTTCCCAGTTCCCATTTTCCCAGGTTGGTTTTTTCAAGTGTTTCGTTGATGGCAGTTACCACATATTGATTCTCTTTAATCTCCACTACAGTAAGGCAGCATCCGTTATGCGCAAGGCTCTGATCAATTTTAAGTTCGTTTGTAAAAGGGCATGTCAGAGTGAAATCTATGTTGCTTCCTTTTTCTTCAATCTTTTCAATAATGCCAACTGCTTCAATAATTCCTGTGAACATATTATTTTTTGCTAAATTTGTAAATTATAATCTTCAAAGATAATCAAAATGAGCCCAAAAAACCATAAAGTACGAGTAGGAATTTCAATCGGTGATTTCAACGGCATCGGCCCGGAGATCATTATGAAGTCTCTGAAAGACAAAAGCATTACAGATTTTTTCACTCCTGTAATTTTTGGTTCGGGGAAATTATTCACTTATCAGAAAAATATTTTCAAGCTGAATCTTAATTTCAACTATATTAATGAAGCTTCACAGGCTCAGGCCGGGAAACTTAATATGGTAAATCTTACCAAAGAGAACGTTAACGTAGAGCTGGGTGTTCCTACGGAAGAATCTACCAAAATGGCGATTGATTCTCTGGAGGCTGCTACTGAAGCTTTAATGAAAGGAGATATCGATGTTCTTGTAACCGCTCCTATCAATAAAGATGAAATGGTAAAAATGGGCTTTAAGCATGCCGGGCACACCGGATATTTTGAGGAAAAATTCAGTAAAAAGGCTTAATGTTCCTGGTAACTGAAGATCTGAAAGTGGCAGTTTCTACGCATCATATTCCTATTTCCCAGGTGGCGGAAAACATTTCTAAGGAAAAAATCAAGAAGCAGATCAGGGTACTGAACCAGACTCTTATTGAAGATTTCTGCATTCAGAAGCCGAAAATTGCCGTTTTAGGATTGAATCCTCATGCAGGTGACGGTGGTGTGATCGGGACCGAAGAGATTGAGATCATTGCACCAGCCATCAAGGAACTTTCTGATAACGGCATACTGGCATTTGGTCCTTTCCTGCAGACAGTTTCTTCCAACCCGGCAAATACAAAAGCTTTGATGCAGTTCTGGCGATGTATCATGATCAGGGGCTTGCTCCTTTCAAGACACTGGCTTATGAGGAAGGTGTAAATTATACGGCAGGACTTCCGTTCATCAGAACTTCTCCGGATCATGGAGTTGCCTATGATATTGCGGGGAAAAATATTGCCGATGAGCAGAGTTTTACAGAAGCAATATTCACTGCCATCAAGGTTTTCAGAAACAGAAGTGAATACAGCGAACTGATGAGTAACCGCCTTCAACCGAGAAAAATGGCTGTTGACAATGGAATAGACGAAGATCTTCCTGAGGAAACTGAAGCATAAATCTTTAAAACAAATTTTAAATTAATTTGTTTGGAATTTTATTTGTTATTATAAAAAAATGCATATTTTTGCACACTCATTTTATGGACAAGTTAAGAAACTATGACGTAAGCTTTTCCGGACTTAAAAACGGAAAACACGAGTTCAAGTTTGAGATTGATAAAACGTTCTTTCAATTATTTGACACTGAGCAGGAATTTACAAATCCCAGAATAGAAGTGAATGTCTTACTGGATAAGCACACTACTTTTTAGAGTTTGAGATTAAAATTAATGGATTGGTTGAGTTGGTTTGTGATATCACAAATGAAAATTTTGATTATCCTATTGAGAATGAAATCAAGATTCTGGTGAATTTCGGGGAGGAATATGATGACAGCAATGAAGATGTTATTACGATCCCTACCAGCGACCATGCATTCAACATAGCACATTTGATTTATGAGAATGTAATGCTTTCTATCCCGATGAAAAAGATTTCACCAAATATAAGTGATGAAGATCTGAAAATTCTTGAACAGTTCAGTCCGAAAGATATTGAGGAAACTGAAGAGGAAGAACATGAAAGCGACCCTAGATGGGATGCTTTAAGAAAATTAAGAGACAATAATTAAATAGAATAATTTAAATATGATGAGATGATGAATCTCATCGCTCATCAATTAAAAAAGTTATTAGAAAATGGCACATCCAAAGAGAAGACAGTCGTCTACAAGAAGAGATAAGAGAAGAACTCACTACAAAGCTGTAGTTCCTCAATTAGCTAAAGATGCAACAACAGGAGAGCTTCACCTATACCACAGAGCTCACTGGCATGAAGGAAAACTTACTACAGAGGTAAAGTAGTATTGGAAAAAGAAGTAGCTGCTACTGAAGAAAACTAAGAGTCGCTTTTCGCTGAAAAAGCCTCATTTTAATACAAAAACCGCCCAATTTTGATAAAATTTGGCGGTTTTTTGTTGTTTTTTGCGTTTTTTTGGTATCTTTGACATCAAATCAAATATCAAATTTATGGACATTAAAGACATACAAAATCTTATTAAGTTTGTATCTAAGGCTGAAGTATCAGAGGTGAAGTACAAAACTAAAGATTTCGAAATCACTATTAAAACTCCATTAGCTGGAAGCGATGCTGTTTATGCACAACCTGCAGTATACCACACTGCGCCACAGGCAGTAGCTGCTCCGGCACCTGTTGCAACTCCTGCTGCTGCACCTGCTGAGAAAGCTGAAGCGGCATCTGATGACAGCAAATATGTAACGATCAAATCTCCAATGATCGGTACTTTCTATAGAAAACCATCTCCTGATAAAGATGTATTTGTAAATGTAGGTGACGAAGTTTCTGTTGGTAAAGTAGTTTGCGTAATTGAAGCAATGAAATTATTCAACCAGATTGAATCTGAAATCAGCGGAAAAATCGTTAAGATCCTAGTTGACGACGCTACTCCTGTAGAATACGACCAACCATTATTCTTAGTAGATCCATCTTAATTTAGAAGTTAGATGTTAGACATTAGATGTTAGATTAAATTCTACATTAAAATAACACTATCTAATTTTCAAATTATCTAATTTTCAAATTGAAGAAGATGTTCAAAAAATATTAATAGCCAATCGTGGCGAAATTGCAATGCGTATTTTACGTACTTGTAAAGAAATGGGGATCAAGACCGTTGCGGTATACTCTACTGCTGATAAAGACAGTCTTCACGTAAGATTTGCTGATGAAGCGGTATGTATTGGCCCTGCAATGAGTAAAGACTCTTATCTTAAAATCCCTAACATTATTGCGGCTGCGGAAATTACCAATGCTGACGCCATTCACCCAGGTTATGGATTCTTATCTGAAAATGCTAACTTCTCAAGAATCTGCCAGAAGAACGGTATCAAATTCATCGGTGCTTCTCCTGAACAGATTGAAAAAATGGGAGACAAAGCAAACGCTAAAGCTACCATGAAAGCAGCAGGTGTACCATGCGTACCAGGTTCTGACGGTTTGATCGAATCTTACGAACACGCTGTAAAAGTTGCCGAAGAAACAGGATACCCTGTAATGATCAAAGCAACTGCAGGTGGTGGTGGTAAAGGGATGAGAGCTGTCTGGAAAGCTGAAGACCTTAAAGATCACTGGGAATCTGCTATTCAGGAAGCTGTAGCAGCCTTTGGAAACGGAGGGATGTACATGGAAAAACTGATTGAAGAGCCTAGACACATCGAAATCCAGGTTGCGGGTGACCAATTCGGTAAAGCTTGCCACCTTTCTGAAAGAGATTGTTCTGTACAGAGAAGAAATCAGAAATTAACTGAAGAGACTCCTTCTCCTTTCATGACAGATGAGCTTCGTGAAAGAATGGGTGAAGCTGCTGTAAAAGCTGCTGAATTCATTGGATATGAAGGGGTGGGAACTATCGAATTCCTTGTAGACAAACACAGAAATTTCTATTTCATGGAAATGAATACAAGAATCCAGGTAGAACACCCTATCACTGAGCAGGTAATTGATTATGACCTGATCAGAGAACAGATTCTTCTTGCAGCAGGAACTCCTATTTCAGGAATTAACTATTACCCTAAATTACACTCCATCGAGTGTAGAATCAACGCTGAAGATCCTTACGCAGACTTCAGACCGTCTCCGGGAAAAATCACAGGATTAAACATCCCTGGCGGACACGGAATCAGAGTAGATACTCATGTGTATTCCGGATATACAATCCCTTCCAACTACGATTCTATGATCGCTAAGCTTATCACTACGGCTCAAACCCGTGAGGAAGCTATTGCAAAAATGAGACGTGCCCTTGAGGAGTTCTATATTGAAGGAGTAAAAACAACGATTCCTTTCCACAGACAACTGATGGATAATGAAGATTATCTTGCAGGAAACTACACTACAAAATTCATGGAGGATTTTGTAATGGATAGAAAATATGATAATCACTAAGATTATTTAAAAATAAAAATTTGAAACTGTCTCTTTTTGAGGCAGTTTTTTATTTTACCCTATAAGAACATTACACTTCCCTGAAACATTTCACCAACCGTTAATAAAAATTAACCTGTAAAAATCCTGTACTTATAAAGATATAATACCTACAACTTCCCTATTCGTAAAGAAAATATTCTCTGACCGGACTTTATTCTGCCTCAAAATTTACTTCAAATCTGACTATTAACTGCATCAGGTATTTGTTCATTCATCTGATTAATATTACGTAAATTTGTTGAAAACCAAAACATATGTCAACAGCAGAAACAACAAAAAACTCACAGTACTTTATTGACCTTGAAGACAAACATGGAGCACATAACTATCACCCTCTTCCAGTAGTTCTGGACCGTGGAGAAGGTGTTTTCGTTTGGGATGTAGAAGGCAAAAGGTATTATGATTTTCTTTCAGCATATTCTGCTGTGAACCAGGGCCACTCCCACCCTAAAATTGTAGGAGCATTGGTAGAGCAGGCACAAAAACTGGCTTTAACATCAAGAGCATTCTACAATTCTAAATTAGGAGAATACGAACAAAAGATCACAACTCTTTTCGGGTTTGACAAAGTTTTACCGATGAACTCCGGAGCTGAAGCGGTGGAAACTGCTGTAAAACTTGCCAGAAAATGGAGCTATGAAGTAAAGGGAATTTCAGAGAACGCAGCAAAGATCATCGTTTGTGAAAATAACTTCCACGGAAGAACAACAACGATTGTTTCTTTTTCTAACGATCCTGATGCCAACCAGAACTATGGCCCTTTTACTCCAGGATTTATCAAGATTCCTTATAATGATATTGCTGCCCTGGAAGAAGTTCTGAGCAGAGAAGCAGATACTATTGCAGCATTTCTTGTAGAACCTATCCAGGGAGAAGCCGGAGTATATGTTCCGATGAAAATTTCCTTAAAAGTGCTTCTGAACTATGTAAAAAATACAACGTTCTTTTCATTGCTGATGAAGTACAGACCGGTATTGCCAGAACAGGTAAATTAATTGCCTGCCATCATGAAGATGTGCAGCCGGACATTCTGATCTTAGGAAAAGCACTTTCCGGAGGGATGTATCCTGTATCTGCAGTGCTAGCGAATGACAATATCATGAATGTGATCAAACCGGGACAACACGGTTCTACATTTGGAGGAAACCCTATTGCCTGTGCAGTGGCAGTAGCTGCCCTGGATGTAGTGGCTGAAGAAAAATTATCTGAAAGAGCAGAACAACTCGGACAACTGTTCAGAGCTGAAATTGAAAAAATCATTGAAAAATCTGACCTGATTACCAAGGTAAGAGGAAAAGGACTTTTGAATGCAATCCTGATCAACGATACTCCAGAAAGTTCTACCGCATGGAATCTTTGCCTGCAACTGAAAGAAAACGGATTGCTGGCCAAACCAACACACGGTAACATCATCAGATTGGCCCCACCATTGGTGATCACTGAGGAACAACTGATGGATTGTGTAAAAATTATTGAAAAAACAATTCTTGAGTACAGATAACTGAGATTTTCTTGAGTGATGCAATAATATAATCAGCAGTATTTCAATTGCTGGTTCCTGAAAAAATAAGGGTATGGTGTTAGTAAGCCATACCCTTATTATATCAAAGCATGATATTTACCCCGAATACTCTTAAAAATATATAAAAAATCAGGCTTTTTTCAATTTAGGAATTGTATTTGCTGTATGAATCAGGATAAAATGAAATCTGCCTTCAGCACAGTATTTCAGTGGGATATAGAGAATAGATATAAATGACAAAGATTCGTCTATAAAATTCAAATTAAAACTTATCTTTGAAGATTAAAACTATTTAGAATGACATTAAGAGAGATATTACGTATTTCCTTATTAAACAAATCGTTGTGATGAATATAAGTGGTTTGATCATAACATACAATGAAGAAAAAAATATACAGGAGGTCCTTGAATGCTTTGATTTTTGTGATGAAATCATCATAGTAGACTCATTCAGCACGGACAAAACTGTAGAAATTGCCAAACAATTCCCCCATGTAAAGGTGATTCAGAATACATTTGAAGACTTTACAAAACAAAGAAATTTAGCGCTTGATGCTGCCAAAAACGATTGGGTATTATTTTTAGATGGAGATGAGAGAATTACTCCTGCCCTGAGACAGGAAATTATAGAAGAGCTCAATAAACCTGCACAAAAGGACGCCTATTATTTTTACAGGAAATTCTTTTTGGCCAAAAACCGATCCACTTTTCAGGAACACAGTCTGATAAAAACTTCAGGCTTTTCCGGAAATCCAAAGCCAGATATATGGAAGGGAAAAAGTACATGAAACGCTGGAAGTGAACGGAAGCATCGGGATTTTAAAAATAAATTACTTCATTATTCCGTTTCAGATTATGAATCATATAAAAAGAAAATGATTCACTACGGAGTTTTAAAGGGAAAAGAACTGGCTGCAAAAGGGAAAAAGTACAGTGTTTTAGTTCAATATCTTAAAACAGCTTTTAAATTCTTTAAAGCCTATATAATGAGACTTGGTGTTTTAGACGGAAAGGAAGGATATCAGCTATCTTACCTTCAATCTTTAAGTGTGTTTGAAACATATGAATCATTAAAAAAGAGCAAAATTAGTTGGATGAAGATTTGTATCATTAGTTATGATTTTTGGGATTATGATAAGTATATTGTTGAAACATTATGCAAACGGGGTATTGATGCGCATCATATAAAAATCAGTTCCGTTACTCATTCCAACTTCAACGAAAGAGCAGTCAATGCTTTAAGCAAAACATTTTTAAATAAAAACCTTAAAACGGAAAAGAGACAGAAATACGTTCTTGACTCTTTGGAACAGCTTGGGCATCAGGACCAGATTTTGGTTTTGAATCCTGATACCTTCGATCTTTCCACTCTTAAAAAGATCCGGGAATATACAGACAGGCTGATCACTTATCTTTATGACAATCTTGAAAGAGTTCCTGTAGAGGATAAGCTTTATCTTTTTGATAAGGTTTTCTCTTTTGACAAGATGGATGTAGAGCAGCACGGTTTTGAAAAAATCACCAACTATATCTACCTTCCCCATACCCCTAAAGAATCCCAGCACCCGAAAATGGATCTCTTCTACATCACGTCTTATGACAACCGAAGAGTTTCTATGATCAAATTATTAGCTAAAAAGCTGATCGATCAGGGACTAAAGTTCCAGATCATGGTGATCGGAAAAAAATCATGGAAGCATCAGCTCACCAATATTTTCATTAAAGTTCCAAAAATCTGTTCCTGATTTTCAGTATCAAAAAGATTCCTCATAATGATCTTCCCAAATATTATAAAAACTCAAAGGTTCTTCTGGATCTGATGCGTGAAGGGCAATATGGCCTTAGTTTCAGAGTGTTTGAAGCCATGGCTCTGGAAAAGAAAATCATTACCGATAATGAGGCTATTACCACTTATGATTTTTACAATCCCAATAATATTTTGATTTTAAATGAAAATATCAGTAATCTTGACAAATCTTTCTTTGAAAAACCTTACGAAAAAATTCCGGATGAAATCTACTACCGATATACACTGGACAGTTGGGTGAACAAAGTCTTTGAGCTGGACACTAAAAAGTAACAAATGGGGATCTTAAAAAAATAAAAAAACACTTCGAGAGAAACGAAAGACTCAAACATCTTCAGACTCAGGATATCGTCAACATTCACCTGTATGATGCTTCCCAAAAAACAATCCTTTTTGCCTCAAGAGATTTTCCTGCCCATGATAAAGAGTCTGGTGCCAACAGGCTGAAAGAGCTTATTCTGATCTATAAAGAACTTGGATACAACTGTATTCTGTTTGCCCCCATATCTTTGAAGACAATTCTTATGTGAAGTTTTATCAGCAGCATAATATCATTGTTTTCGTTGAAAACAGCAGGCATAAAAATATCTATGATTTTCTCTCCTCATTTAAAAATATAGATTACGTCTGGTTCAATGGTCCACTTGCCCTGAATCTGTTCTATAAAAAATGAAAAGCATCCTGCCGGATACCCGTTTTATTTACGACATGGTAGACATTCATTTTTAAGGTTTAAAAGAGCTATAGAACTGGAACCGAACCGTATTTCATTAAAGAAAAACTACAAACACTTTTTCCGTCTGGAAACGGTTGTTGCCCCGCAGCTGGATTATATCATTGCCATTTCTGACAAAGAAAAAGAAATCATGGCTCAGTATGCGGATAAAAATAAAATCATTACCGTTTCCAATATCCATTATCCTAAAATTGATATTTCTGAAAGGAAAAGCTTCAATGAAAGCAAAGGAATTATTTTCATCGGCTCTATTCATGAACCGAATATTGATGCTGTAAAGTTTCTCTATGAAAAGATCATGCCCCTCGTCTGGAAAACCAATCCTGAACTCGAAGTAAGCATCATTGGTAATGTGGCTGAAAAGCTGGATATCAAACAATTTCCGAAATTTAAATTTTTAGGTTTTGTGGAAAGCATCGAAGAGCTGTTTATGACATCAAAGATCATGGTAGCTCCCCTGAGATTCGGTGCCGGTGTGAAAGGAAAGATCGGCCAGGCTTTTGAATATTTCTTCCCTGTTGTTACCACAGACATCGGTGCTGAAGGAATGAAACTTACAGATCAAAAAAATGTATTGATAGCCAATGACGAAAAGAGTTTCGCAGACGCCATCCTTGAACTGGACAGTAATGAAGAGCTCTGGAACACCTTAAGCCGGAACTCTGTTGACAGTCTGAGAGCATTTTCTCCCGAAGAGGTAAAAGAAAAGCTCAAAAGATTATAATTCAATTTATTAAATGTAAATTACATCACTTTTTGACGATTTACATTCAATATTATTTCAAATAACTAATCGCTAGAATGAACTCAAATAAAAGAATATTATTTTTTTCCCGGAAAACCCGTTTTCAAAACGAGCGGGCAATGTAGCAAGATCATATACCAATCTCAGACATTTAAAATCTTTAGGATTGAATATTGACCTGGTGGGCGTTGATGAGTTTTACAGAGGCTTTGATGATTCGGTTGAAAGTGTAGATAAAAATATCATTGACGATGTTCTGATCCTGAAAAGGAGACCGGTAAGAGATTTATCAAGCTATACCTACTGGAAATACAAAATCATAAAGTTATTCACGAAGCAAAAAACAGAAAATAACGGCTACTTTTATACCCGGTATTTCCTGGATACATTTGCGGAATTCTATCAGAAAAAGAATTATGACTATGTTCTGATCAATTATGAATTCTGGACAGATCTCATCAGAAAAATAGATTTGAAGGGGCCACCACCATCGTTGATACGCATGACTGGATCACCCTTAATGAATATTACAAAAATAAAAAACTCAATATCGGGGAAAAATTTAATGAAGAAATTCAGAATCTGGCGTTCTATGACAAGGTGATTACCATATCCAATGAAGAACACTTTATTTTTAAAAGCTTTTTAGGAGATAAGGTCATTAATATTCCGCCCAGCTTCCCGGAAAATTTTGAAACTGAAGCTACCAGGAAAGAGTATGATCTTATTTTTGTAGGTTCAGATAATCCGTTCAATGTAGATGCTCTCAACTGGTTTATAGAACATGTGTTGCCGTTATTGAACAGTGATATCAGAATATGTGTGATAGGAAGGATCTGCAAGCGTATCCCAGACCACAACAATATTGAAAAGTTCTTCTTTGTGGATCAGCTTAAAGAGTTTTATCATAAAAGTAAAGTAGCCATTTGCCCGATGCTTGGCGGAACCGGTATCAAAATAAAAGTAGTGGAAGCCTTATCCTTCGGTATACCGGTAGTGGGAACCGATAAAGCTGTGGACGGATTCTTTCAGAAAACAGAAACGGCTGCCAGGTAAGTGATGATCCCCAAAAGTTTGCTGATATTGTCATGCAGCTTATCAGTGATCCTGTTTTGTATGAAAAACAAAAAGAAGAAGCCATTCAGTTCTTCAAAAACAATTTTACGGAAGACAAGGCCATTGCGCTTTGGAAGTCAATTTTAAATTAATATACCATGGCTGCAGCTCCTTTAATTTTATTTGTAAAAACCTACAGACCGGATTTTGAAAGAACACAAATTCTTTTACAATCTATAGAAAAGCATAATAAAGATAATATTCCCGTTATTATTTCTGTAAATGATCCTGATTTTGATTTCTTTAAGGAGAGAATCAGCAATTATAAAGTGATTAAAGACTCGGAAGTAATTCAGTGTGATATTAAAGACGGCTGGAGATACCAGCAAATTATAAAGGTGAACGTCTACCGTTTGGGGATCTGTGAAAATTATCTGTGTGTAGATGCAGATTCAGAATTCATCCGGGATTTTTATTACTCAGACTTTATGTATGATGATAAAACACCTTATACCATTATGCATGAATCCAAATCTTTTCTGGAGACCATGGAAAACATAGGCATAGATTCTGAAAAAATTTTCTTTAAGGAAGCTTTAAGAGCAACCCGTCCTTTTTCGGAAACAAAGGAAAAGAATGGGATTATGGTCCGTCACCTTATCTTTGGAGCTGTAAGGTCTGGGAACATTTAATTGAAGTATATTTAAAGGAACAAAATAAAAGCTTTGTAGATTTCTTTAACGATATTGATGCCATAACCACCCCTTCAGAATGTGTGATATACGGAGAATATCTTCTAAAGACAAGATTGATCGATATCTATCCTATAGAAGGATTTTTTAAAGTATATCATTACGAAAAACAATATGCACTTGAGAAAAAGTTTTATCATATTGACAAACTGAAAAAAATTATTTGGGAGTTATTTTTCAGAGTAACTGGAAAATAAAAAGAGAAAATTCTTATTATTTAAATGAAAATATCAATAGTTACAGCCTATTACAACCGGAAAAAATTATTTGAAAATACCCTTTCAAGTATTGTAAGCCAATCTCCGGATCCTTCAATGGAACTGGAAGTTATTGCTGTGGATGACGGCAGTGATGAAGAAGAAAGACTGGAAGATCTGACGGAACAATACCCCTTCTTAAAGGTCATCAGATTAGAAAAAGCGGATAAATGGTATTTCAACTCATGTATTCCTTTTAATATTGGCTTCAGAGAGGCTAAGGGTGATATTGTGATCTTACAAAACCCTGAATGCCTTCATTATGGTGATGTATTAAAATATGCCCAAAAGCATATCAATGACAATAATTATATAAGTTTTTCCTGTTTTTCGCTTGGAATAGAAAGTACGGATAACCTGCATAGCCTATTGGAAAATCCTGAAAAGCTTCAGAAATTAATGGCGGATAATAATGTAGGATATATCGGAGATGGCCTGGACTGCTGGTACAATCATTCTGTAACCAATCCCAAAGCATATCATTTTGCGCAGCCATTACGAAGAAAAATTTATACGATTTAGGAGGTTTTGACGAAAGATTTGCAAGAGGAATTGCTTTTGATGACAATGAATTTCTACACAGGGTCAAATTAAAAGGTCTACAGATAGAGATTATTGATCAGCCTATTGTACTTCATCAGAACCATTATCAAAAATATCGTATACTACAGATAAAAATCTGCTGGATGACGAAACATATCAGAAAAGACTTAAGCTGGCTGAAAAAAACAGAATTTTATTTGAGCTGGTCACCAAGTCGGATAAACCATGGAGAGCCAATTATTTTCACGAAAATGAAGAGCATAAAGTGAAAAGGAGCTTCATAGAAAAAATAAAATACAAAATAAAAAAACGTCTCTGACAGATAAACTCTGGATTTTACAGAAGAAAAATTAAAAACATTACAGGTTATGCAGTTGAGTGTGAATTATCATGGCTTTTTAATGGCAACTTTGGAATTTCCGAAGCAACCCGGCTGAATGCTTTAGCTTTGGAGACAATTGGTATCAGAGTAAACCGGATTAATTATTCCAGTGAAACTTTCGAGAGAATTGACGATACTGCTTCAGAAAATGAGGCTTCCATTAATATTTTCCATATCAATATTAATTTCATCAGTGATTTTTTCTCTAAAAATCAGAATCTGAAACTGAATGACTATTATAATATTATTTACTGGGCCTGGGAATTTCCGGAGGTTTCAGACAAGGTCATCAAGATTTTAGGAGCGTTTGATGAGCTTTGGGTTCCGAGTGATTTCTGCGTCAATATTTTCACACAATATACCGGAATTCCTGTCATCAGGTTTTCCCACCCTATTCAGAAATTAGCAGAGTCAAAAGATTTTGACCCGGCTCAATACGGTATTTCCGGCAGTCAGAAAGTTTATCTCACTATTTTTGATTCACTGAGTACTACCATCAGGAAAAATCCTGAAGCTACCCTCGAAGCCTTTACTTCGGTTTTTAAGAGACAGCAAAGACAGTGTTTTAATCGTAAAAACCCATAATCTTGAAAGAAGCAAGGACGCACAAAAAGCATTGGAAAGCTATACCGACATTCCGAATGTTATTATCATCAATGAGCATTTCTCCAAAGAAAAATTACATTCTTTAATTCAGCAGTCCGATGTTTTGATTTCACTTCATGGTTCAGAAGGTTTCGGCCTGACGATGGCAGAAGCTATGGCCTATGGAAAAATTGTAGTAGGAACAGGATACTCCGGTAATCTTGATTTTATGAATGTAAACAACAGTTTTCTTATCCAGTATGATTTCATAAAAACATCCAACACAAAAGGACTGATTGACGAGGGGCTTACTCTGGCCAAACCAAGACTGGCTGATGCGATTGAAAAACTACAGTACATCAAAGATCATTTTGAATCCCTGAACAACATCAGAGAACATGCCAGGCTACAGATCGAAAATAATTTTTCCATTGAGTTTATAGGGAATTTATTTAAAATCAGATTAGGCTTTATTGAGAATTCATATCTGAAAACAACGGAAAACAAGACCTCCAATAATGCCAATGATGTCTTTTATTTGAGTGAAATTGAAAAATTAAATAAGAGAGTCAACTATCTTGAACGGACTTTGTATAATAAAATCAGGAAAAAGATCAACCTTTTCTTTAAAAAGATAAAAAACAAATAAACGGAATACAATAAATTTTATTCACAAAGACAGACTCTTTTTATAAAACAATAAACTACCTATGAAAACGGGTAGTTTATTGTTTTATAACCCGATTGCTGCAGAATCCTTCTAAACAATTCATTTTTTCGGGTTACTTTAAGTAAATTTGCACAAAATTTTAATTGAAATGGAGAAAGTAAGAGTACGTTTTGCTCCAAGTCCCACGGGACCTTTACATTTGGGAGGCGTAAGAACCGCATTATATGATTACCTTTTGCAAAAAATCAAGGGGAGAAATTTGTATTGAGAATTGAAGATACAGATACCGCCAGATATGTGGAAGGTGCTGAAGAATATATTGAAGAAGCTTTGGAATGGTGCGGAATCATCCCTGATGAAAGCCCTAAGAAAGGAGGAAAATTTGCCCCTTACAGACAGTCTGAAAGAAGAGACATCTATGACAGATATACACAGCAGATCTTAAAAACAGAGTATGCTTATATGGCATTTGACACTCCTGAAGAACTGGATGCCATCCGTGCAGAATTCGAAGCAAAAGGGGAAGTTTTCTCATATGACAATAAGACAAGAAACCGCTTAAGAAACAGTCTTGCCCTTTCTGAAGAAGAAGTTCAGCAATTACTGGATGCAAAAACTCCGTATGTTGTAAGATTCAAAATGCCTGTAGACAGAGTATTGAACCTGGAAGACATCATCCGTGGAAAATCATCTGTAAACACCAATACTTTAGATGATAAAGTTCTGGTAAAGAATGACGGAATGCCAACTTACCACTTCGCCAACATCATTGATGACCACGAAATGGAAATCTCCCACGTGATCCGTGGTGAAGAATGGCTGCCATCTTTAGGGCTGCATACTTTATTATATGAAGCAATGGGCTGGGAAGCACCGCAGTTTGCCCACCTTTCTCTAATTTTAAAACCTGATGTTTCTGCCTTAATCAATAAAGATAATATTGACGGAATCACAAAATCTTTCACGGATGAATTTGTGGCGAAAAACGATCAATTCTCTTTTGATGAAGCTGCACCGATCATCAAATCATTCTTCTCAGAAGTGAAAAGCCCGAGATTCAAATCAATGCTGGGGAAAATGATAAGGACAATCCATTAACTGCTGCGGTAAAGCTATTTTTAAAGAAAGGCCTTTCAGGAAAATTAAGCAAAAGAGACGGTGATAAATTCGGATTCCCGGTATTCCCGCTTGATTTCAAAGATCCTGCAACAGGTGCTGTTTCTAAAGGATACAGAGAAAACGGTTACCTTCCTGATGCTTTCATCAATATGGTAGCATTATTAGGATGATGGCTGCAGATGATAAAGAAGTTCTTTCTCTGGATGAAATGGCTAAAGAATTTGATCTTCATAAGGTACATAAGGCAGGGGCAAGATTCAGCAAAGAAAAATCAGAATGGTTCAACCACCAGTATATTCAGATGAAAACGGATGAAGAACTTCTTGAGATGCTTAAAAACTCAGGTCTTGACTTATCCAATGCTTCTGACGAAAAGCTTTTAAAAGTAATTCCTCTGATGAAAGAAAGAGCAACTTTCCCTAAAGATATCTATGAAAACGGGAAATTCTTCTTTGAAGCCCCTACATCTTATGATGAAAAAGCATCTAAAAAAGCATGGAATGAAGAAACATCTGCCATTTTAGGTGAATTGTCAGCAGCTCTTGAATCTACAGACTTTGTTGCAGAAACATTAAAGCAGACCATGCATGATTTCGCAGAAAACAAAGGACTGGGGATGGGTAAAGTAATGATGCCGCTCCGTTTGGCTTTGGTAGGTGAATTGAAAGGGCCAGATGTTCCGGATATTCTGGAAATCATTGGAAAAGAGGAAAGTAGCGCCAGAATAAGCAATGCTATAAATAATTTTAAATAAAATTACCATAATTTTTCATACATTTGAAAGATTTAATTTACTTCAAGAAATGGAATATTTAAGTTTCGAACTTCCTATCAAAGAATTGATGGACCAATACCAGACGTGTTCTTTAGTAGGAGAAGAAAGTGGTGTTGATGTAAAATTAGCATGCAGCCAGATTGAGGATAAGATTTTAGAAAAGAAAAAAGAAATCTATGGCAATCTTACACCTTGGCAAAGAGTACAACTGTCCCGTCACCCGGATCGTCCTTATACCCTGGACTACATCAACGGAATGGCAGACAAAGGCAGTTTCTTAGAACTTCACGGAGACAGAAATTTCGCTGATGACCCGGCAATGATTGGAGGATTGATTACCCTTGATGGTCAGAGAGTGATGATCATAGGAACTCAAAAAGGAAGAACGACTACTAAAAACACAGAAGATTCGGGATGCCTAATCCTGAAGGATACAGAAAAGCTTTAAGACTGATGAAGCTTGCTGAGAAATTCAACATTCCTGTGGTAACTTTGGTAGACACACCGGGAGCTTACCCTGGGCTGGAAGCTGAAGAAAGAGGACAGGGAGAAGCTATTGCAAGAAATATTTTTGAAATGGTTCAGCTGAAAACGCCGATCTTCACTTACATCATCGGAGAAGGTGCCAGTGGCGGAGCATTAGGAATAGGTGTAGGAAATAAGGTATATATGTTGGAAAACACATGGTATACGGTAATTGCACCGGAAAGCTGCTCTTCTATCCTATGGAGAAACTGGGATCATAAAGAAGATGCTGCCAACGCACTGAATCTTACTCCGGCAGATGCCTTAAGAGAAAAGTTCATCGACGGAATTATTGAGGAACCGCTTGGGGCGCTCATTATGACCAGGAGACCACTTATTTAAACTTGAAAAATTCTATTTTACAAAATATCAAAGCATTCTCCAAATTTACAGGACAGGAGCTTGAAACCCAGAGACAGGATAAATTCATTGCGATGGGTCAGTTTAAAGGATAAAAAATAAAAGGTTAAGAATTGCTTCTTAACCTTTTTTACTTTAGTTTCCTTCTCTTTAATCAGATACATTGAGAGCAATCTCAATATCCTGAGTAATCTTCTTCAATGATGAATATTTGGCGTCACACACCATGGTTGTCAAAACATATTCTCCTTTATCAATCAGAATGAAGTTTTCTCCTTTGGCAGGAACACTCAGATTATAGTATTTCTTACCATTGATTTTTACAATCAGATTACAGGAAGATCTGTTTTTAATGTTGATATACGCTTCATTTTTATTGATATCATTATTAAAAAGATGGGTAAGCATGGCTGCAGTTTTCTTATTGGCTTCACTTGGGCCTGCTTTAGCAGAAGTACCGGCACTTTTTGCAGTACCTGCCGAAGCATAGCTCGCCAGTCTTTCTTCTTTCAATGCATTGATGGCATTATTTACTTTATCAGAATTATTGGTATTATTTTCAGTTTTGGTGGCTGTTGCTTTATTGGCCGCAATTACTTTACCACTGTTCAGCTCGTTATTTTTAACGATATTTTCAATTTTTTCTTTACTTATAGGTTTAATGGTAGGCTTTGCTTCAGGAGAATTATCGGCCATGATAATTTCCATCAGCCTTTTTTAAAGTAATCATTGCGGGCATGCCCCGGATTTTGTTTAATAAAACCAGCAATCACCCTTGTCTCCTTTGAAGTTTCAGCTTCTTGTTCTGTATAAATAATAACGGTCTCTTTTTCTACAACAGCTTTAGATTTTGATTTCTTCTTTTTCTGGCTAAAACCGAGAGAAAAAATGCATATAAATAGAAGGAGGAAGATTTTTTCATTAATCAAATCTTTAAAATAGTATTAAATATATTAATAACGTGAAAAGTCATTTTTAGTTTATCATTAAAATCATTATCTTTGCACTGCTCTAAATTTAAGCTAAAAATTAATACTAATCTTAAATAAAAAAATAATAGATATTATGTCTTATACACCAGTTGCTGCAGACGTAGCGAAATTAAGAAACCAAACAGGTGCAGGTATGATGGACTGCAAAAAAGCTCTAGTTGAAGCTGAAGGAGACTTCGAAAAAGCGGTAGATATCCTTAGAAAAAAAGGACAGAAAGTTGCTGCTAACAGAGCTGACAGAGAGTCTACTGAAGGTGCAGTAATCGCAAGAGTAAACGAGGACAACACTTTAGGTGCTATCATCTCTTTAAATTGTGAGACTGACTTCGTTGCTAAAAACGAGGCTTTCATCGAGCTAGCTTACGAATTGGCTGAAATGGCTATCTTCGCTGCTACTAAAGAAGAACTTTTAGCTACTGACTTCCACGGGATCACTGTTGCTGAGAAATTAGTAGAGCAAACAGGAGTTATCGGTGAGAAAATCGAGATCGGATCTTTCGAAAGAATCCAGGAGATTTCTTAGGAGCTTACATCCACGCTGGAAACAAAATTGCTGCAATCACTTCTCTTTCTGCTAAAGTAGACGGAGCTGACGAAGCTGCTAAAGCTGTTTCTATGCAGGTTGCTGCTATGAACCCAATCGCTCTTGACGAGAATGCTGTTTCTCAGGAAACTATCGACAGAGAGTTAGAGATCGAAAGACACAAACTTACTGAAGAAGGTAAGCCTGCAAACATTATCGATAATATCCTTAAAGGTAAAATGCAGAGATTCTACAAAGACAACACTTTGGTACACCAGGACTTCATTAAAGACGGAAGTATCTCAGTTGCTGACTATGTAAAATCTGTAAACGGAGACCTAAAAGTAACAGGATTTGTAAGAGTAAGCTTATAATCCGTATACTTTAAAAAATATCTGATCCCGGTGAAAGTTTCACCGGGATTTTTTTATGAAAAGACAGCGATCATTAACGCAATATGAAGCCAACTTTAAATATTCAGAAATTAAACCAAAAACTCAGTTTCAATGTTTTTTTATATAAAAAGTTGACCATTAATGCTTAAATTTGCGGCCCTTATAATAACGCATGAAAAAAATTCTACTCGCTTTTTGCACTTTTATTTGCTTAATCGTTAATGCACAACTGGACAGTGAGCATTGGTTTGCCCCAATGTCTGCAAGCTCTCTTCAGGGAACACCGGAATGTTTCTTATATTTATCAACCAACGAAACCACTCCGTTTTCAGTGCAGGTTTCTAATAACAACATTGTATTTTCTACGGTACAGGTAAGTAAAAACAATCCTGTGCAGCTCACCATTCCGAACAATTACATGATTGCTTCCACGCCAAACAATCTGTTTACCGCAAACACGATGGGACTGCATGTAAAAGGAACTAAAAAATTCTTTGCCAACTTCAGGTTTTCAGTTCCCCAACAGGCTGAAATTATTACTTCTAAAGGAATGGCAGGGGTTGGAAAAACATTTTTCATCGGAACTGCGCTTACAACCTCACCAAAAGACTATGTAAATTCCACAGTAGGAGTAACAGCTACGGAAGACAATACCACAGTAACCGTATCGGGATACAACCCTAATATTATTTTCTCTAACGGTACCAGCTCAGCGACCAAAACCTTCACTCTAAGTAAAGGGAAATCCTATTCTTGATGTTAATAGTAATATGGGCGGAACGACTAACAGAAGAGGATTATTAGGAGCTAAAATTGTTGCCAATAAGCCGATATCGGTAACTAACGGAAACTTCAATGGTCTTTATACCGCTCAAAACAATACCAACGTAGATATATTAATGGACCAGGCCGTGCCTACGGAAAGACTTGGGAAAGATTTTATCATGGTAAAAGGAAACGGGCCTAATAGTGTAGGAATGGAAAAAGCAATGATTGTTGCTACAGAAAACGGAACCACCCTTACCGTAAACGGAAATCCTGTGAACGGAGTAAACCTGAATGCAGGTGACTATTATATGATTGAAGGTAACAACTACATCAATCAGGGTAATGGAAATTATAATATGAGTATTTCCTCAAGTAAAAATGTCTATGTATATCAGCTTCTTGCAGGAGCTTCCGGAAGCACGGTTTATCAGACAGGAGGAATGAACTTTATCCCGCCATTAAGCTGTTTTCTACCTAAAGAAATTAATGAAATAGGATATATTAATAAGATTGGTAATACATCTTATGATACTAAGCTTAATATTATTACCCAGACCGGAGCAACAGTAACCGTAAACGGAGCTCAGGTGACAGGATTTGTACCTGTAAACGGAAATCCTAACTGGGTTACCTATTCAAAGACCAATGTTACCGGAAATATTACCGTAACGTCTACAAAACCTGTCACTGCAGGAATTGCAGCAGGAAACGGAGCTGTGGGATACGGAGGTTATTTTGCAGGTTTCTCTTCTATTCCGGTGATTACCAAGACCGGAGACTGTTATCATGGGGTATCGCTGGAAGTAGAAAGTGGCTCTGATGCTTATCAATGGTACCTTAACGGGGCTATAATTCCTGGAGAGACCAACCCTACCATCAATCCAGATTTATATGGTTCAGGGTTATACACCTGTTATATTACGAAAAACAATTGTGAATCAAGATTTACGGCAGCCTATGATTATACGAAATGTCCGCCGATCACCACAACAGTCTTTGATATCGGGTCATGTAATACCAAAGTGATCGATCCGGTACTTACCAATTCTACCCAGGCTGTTGATCCTGCTTATACCACTGTAATTGTACAACCTGCCAACGGAACTCTTACCATCAACCCAACAACAGGTCAGATTATTTACACCCCGAATCCAGGTATTACGGCTGATATTACAGATACATTTACTTATTACATTCAGGGCGATGGCAATCCTGCAGCGTTTGAATATTTTAATATTGAAGTCAATACACATGCTCTTCAAACGAGTAATGCTTCTATGAGCTCATGCGCAGCAGCCAACGGAAATGGTACATTTGACCTCACTACTGCCGTTGTAACACAGGATGCTACTGCCACGAAAACATATTTCACCAATGCTAATCTTACAGGTCAGATTATGGCTCCTGCTTCATATTCAGGGCCGGCCGGAACAGTATATGTGAAAATAACGTCCGTATATGGATGTTCCCAAACAGCTACGATCACTTTAAATGCCTATCCTACTCCAAACCTTAATACCGCCAACTTCAACGCAACTATTTGTGATAACAACTTTGAGGGTGTTGTGAATGTTAATTTTGCCACCGTCACTCCGCAGATTGTAACCAATCCTGCCAACTTCCAGGTAAGCTATTACCTAAACCAGGCTGATGCCAATGCCGGAAATAACAATACACTTCCTGCCAACTGGACTTTTACAGCCAATACAACGGTTTATGTAAGAGTATCTGCCAATGTAGGGGATGTCCTCCTGCTTTAGGACAGATCAACTTTACCATCGGAAATAAAATACCTTTGATAACCGGTAATGCAAAAGCTGAAATCTGTGACAATGATCTTAATGGTTCTGAAACTTTAAATCTTAATGATTATAAAAACCTATTCACCACTGACCCTGGAGTAATTCTGTCTTTTTATTCTTCATTAGCCAATGCCCAGACAGGAACCAATCCTATTGCAGCATCACAGGTACTTACCGCAGCAGGTGGTATCTTCTATATAAGATTCCAGAGCAGTACAGCATGTCCTAATACTGCTGTTCTGACCCTTAATCTGAAAACGCCTAAAAAATCTGCTACCCTTAATGACAAGGTTATCTGTTCCAACGAGAAAATCATGCTGGATGCAGGACCTGGCTTTACTTCATACCTATGGAGTACCGGTGCTGCTTCCCAATCTATTTCTGTGGGGGCGGGCACTTATTATGTAGATTTAGGATTCAATGGGTGTGTATACCGTCAGTTTGTCAACGTAACAGCATCTCAGGCTCCCAATATTACCCGAATTGACGTGACAGGATCTACTGCCACAGTCTTTGTAACCGGAGGAACAGCTCCTTATAAATACTCATTAAACGGAATCAATTATCAGACTTCTAATGTCTTCACAGGATTATCCAGAGGGCTGCATACCGTGTATGTATTAGGAGCAGACGGGTGTAGTCATGTGACTAAAGAATTCCTGGTCATCAACCTTATCAATACCATCACTCCGAATGGAGATGGCATCAATGACGTATTAAACTACTCTGAATTAAGAATAAAGCAGGATGTCATGATTGAAGTTGCAGACCGATATGGAGCTTCTGTATACAAATCTTCTGATAAAAACTATATATGGGACGGAAAATCCAATGGCAGAAGCCTTCCTACAGGAACTTACTGGTATGTAATAAGATGGACAGAGCCTGATACAAAATTACCAGTTTCATATTCAGGATGGCTTTTAATTAAAAATAGGGAATAATTTTTTAACATTTATTTATATTTTATTAAAAGTATTTCATTTTTTATTTTAATTTTGTAGAAATCCTAATTCCATAAACATGAAAAGATTTCTACTCAGTTTGGTATTAATTTTTTTACAATTAATACTCTTTTTGCACAAAGGGATACCGAGCACTGGATTGCTCCATACTATGACAGTTACGGAGGCTATACAAATATGCTATACCTCTCCACTGATTCGGTAACTCCTTTTGATGTAGTCATATACAATAACAACGCTGTTGTTACAACTGTGACCATCAGTAAAGGAAACCCGCAAACCTACAAAGTAACCAACAACCTTATTTCGACAGGAACGCTCACAGAAGCCTTCAATATCGGGACAAAAGGACTTTATTTAAAAGGAACAAAACCATTTTATTGCAGCTTAAGACTTGCGCAGGATATCCATGGAGAAGTAATCACCAGTAAAGGAAAGGCCGGAATAGGGAAGAAATTCTTTGTTGCGCAAAGTCCTAACACAGACACGAGCTCTTTTTATAACTTTACAGCCGGAATCCTTGCTACTGAAGACAATACCAATGTAACGGTAACCTGGAACAATACTCCCGGAGTAACATTCATCAATGGATCTGCAGTTACCGGTAACACCCATTCTGTCACTTTACAAAAGGGCAGTCTTTTATTTATGCAGGGTCAGGTAGCCAGGCTACTAACCAAAACGGGTTCATGGGAGCCAAAATTGTTTCGACAAGCCTATCACTCTTACCAATGGAAGCTGTAATGCTAACTTCTCAGCAAACCCAAGCGGAACAGACCCGGTTCTTGACCAATCGGTTCCTACAGACAGACTGGGAAATACGTTTGCTATGGTAAAAACAAGATCTACTCAGCCTTCACTGAATATGGAGGGAGGTCTTATCATTGCTACGGAAGACAATACAGAGGTTTATCTGAATGATTCTACAACTCCGGCAGCTACTTTGGATGCAGGACAATGGTATAGAATCAATGAAACCAGCTATGCTACTCCTCCTGGAGCAACCAATCATAAGAACATGTTCATTTCAACAACTAAAAATGTTTACCTGTATCAGTTTATTGGTATTGATAGAATGCTGCTACTAACGGTTTCAACTATATTCCACCTTTGAACTGTTTCCTTCCAAGAAAAATTGACGAAATCGGAAAAATCAACGAAATGCCTCTTGGAACCGGAGGTGCGAGTGTTACACAGGGAGATTTAGTTGTAAAATTAAATATCTTAACAGAAGCTGGAGCAACCGTACTTGTAAATAATAACCCTCCGGCAGCAACTGATGGACCTTTCCCACTAACCGGAAATACGAACTGGGTAACCTACGCAATAACGGGAGTAACAGGAAATATTGCCATCACCTCTACGAAAGCAGTAACAGCTGGTATCAATGGCGGATATAGTACTGCAGGATACGGAGGTTATTTTGCAGGATTCTCATCTATCCCTCTTATCTCTAAAAAAACAGGAGAATGTGTTCCTGGTATTATTCTGGAAGTAGATGACGGATATGAAACTTATCAATGGTTCCGTGAGGGGTAGCCATCTCAGGTGCAACGTCTTATACTTACACTCCTACACAATCCGGAAATTATACGGTAAGAGTAACAATGGGAACATGCCCTCCTGTTACAACACCTATCTATAAAGTACAGAACTGCTTAAAAGAAACAACACAGACCCTTAATGCTTGTTCAACTAAAATTATTACTCCTACATTTACTTCATCAACCCAAACTGTGGTTCCAAGTACGGTAGTAATTTTAACGCCACCGGCACATGGTACAGCTGTAATAAATTCAAACGGAACAATTACCTATACACCTACAACAGGATATTTAGGCCCGGATAAAATCGTCTATAAATTCTGCGGAAATTCAGTAGAATTCACAGATTGCGAACAGGTGACTTTAAACCTGACTGTAGTACCGTTTATTGTATACGATGCAGTAATCAAATCATGCTGGTATGATGTAGATCCTTATGCATATTTCGATCTTACTAAGGCTAAGCTTTCTGATTACGGAGCCATTACAAAAAAATACTACCGTACACTGAATGACCTTACAGCGGGAATCAACGAGATAACAACACCTGACAACTTCCCTTCAACCGGAGGATTTGTATATGTGAAAGTAACAACTGCTGAAGGCTGTACGGCTAATGCAAAAATTCAATTGATCACACTTCCAATCAAGAAGTCTCCGGTATTGGTAGATCAGTATATCTGTATTGATGCAACAACCAATCTGGATGCAGGCCCTGGATATGACTCTTATCAATGGAGTACAGGAGCTACCACTCCGGGAATCAGAAACGTAGGTGTTGGAGAATATACCGTAATTCTTGGTAAAGACGGTTGCTTCCTTACACAGACTGTAAGAGTAAGAAAAGTGGAAGATCCGGTAATCCAGACGATTGAAATCAATAACAACAGTGCATCAGTTATTGTAAACGGTGGTAAACCTCCTTACAAATATGCTGTTGACGGAACTGTTAACTGGCAGGATTCAAATACATTTACAGGATTAAGCAGAGGGCAACATACCTTCTTTGTGAAAGATGCCAACAACTGTACACCTATATCTGTAGAGATCACAATTCCTAACCTGCTGAATGCAATCACTCCTAACGGAGATAATGTAAATGACTTCATCGACTACAGCGAATTAGCTTACAAAGAAAATCTTACGTTTGTAGTATATGACAGATACGGAAATATGGTATTCACAGGAAACAAATTCAACAACTACAAGTGGGACGGAAAACATTTCGATAAAAAAATCGTAACAGGAACCTACTGGTATCACGTTAACTGGAATGAGTCTAACAAAGAGAAAACTCCTATCAAATATACAGGTTGGATTCTTGTAAAAAACAGAGAATAATCTACTGAAACTATAGTTAAGAAAACCACGATTACTGCAATCGTGGTTTTTTTATTAATATATTAACAGATTATTTAAAATATTTCAAAAACCAATCAATTATTCTCATATTTTTGTAAAAACCATAATATCCTACAGTCTATGAAAAAAACTTTACCCTTTTTTTCTCTTATTTTTTGCAACCATCAATCTGCTCTTTGCCCAGAGAGACACAGAGCATTGGTTTGCACCCATGGCAGCGAGATCTGGCAAAGTAGTCACTCCTATGCAGGCACTTTACTTTTCTACTGATTCCGTGACACCTTTCAGCGTGGATATCTACAGTAATAATACCGTGCTGGGTACTGTCACAATAAGTAAAGGATCTCCGCAGACTTTCAACGTTCCTTTAAACAGAATGGTAGCCAGTACCAACGGAGAACTGTTCACTCCGGGAACAAAGGCTTATACACGAAAGGTTCCAAACCTTATTTTGTAACCTACAGGTTTTCGGTAAGCCAGCATGGTGAAATTTTAACATCCAAAGGAAAGGCAGGAATCGGTACAAAATTTTATGCCGTAACAGCACCTATTGAAGAGCTCAACGCTGAATATAATTTTACGACCGGGATTCTCGCAACGGAAGACAATACGCATGTAACGGTTTCCAATTATTCTTCAAATATTATTTTCACCAACGGATGGACGGAGCTACCAATCCTACCCTTACGTTTACTTTGAATAAAGGTCAGTCTTATATTATTGAAGGTATAGGTAATCAGGTAGTCAACAAAGAAGCTTTTATCGGTGCTAAAATTGAATCTGACAAGCCCATTTCGGTAACCAACGGAAATTTCAACGGCCAATTTGCAATGGCAGCCGGTGGCTCTTATCAAGGTTCTGATATTATCATGGACCAGTCTGTACCGGTAGACCGTCTTGGAAACGAATTTGTAGTGGTAAAAGGAAACGGAGATATCAGCCGGAGAATGGAAGATGCCCTGATTGTAGCTACAGAAGGAGGCACTCAGGTATACATCAATAATGGAACAACCCCGGTTGCTACGTTGGCAGAAGGTGAAAGCTACAGAGTCAACAAGGTAAACAACACCAATTACATCAATCAGGGAAACAATCATTACAACATGTACATCAGAACCACAAAAATGTATATGTATATCAGCTGATGGCCGGAGTAGCAGCCAGTAATGCCACATTGGGTTTTAACTATATTCCTCCATTGAACTGCTACCTTCCAAGAAAGATTGATGAAATCGGAAAGATCAAAGACCTTCCCTATTCTACTACCCTCAGCGGACATATTGTAAAGCTGAATATTTTAACAGAAACAGGCGCCGCAGTTACTGTAAACGGAGCTCCATTACCTGCAGCACAGGGACCTTATCCGGTAACAGGTACTCCGAATTGGGTATCTTATTCCGTACCGGATATTACGGGAATGTTACCATAGCCTCCACCAAAGCTGTAACCGCCGGGATCTCCGGAGGAAGTGGTGTGGTAGGATACGGCGGATATTTCTCAGGATTCTCTTCTATTCCTGTTATTGCCAAACAAAACGGGGAATGTATTCCGGGAATTGTTCTGGAAGTGGACGACAGTTTTGATACCTACCAATGGTACAGAGAAAACATTCCTATTCCCGGCGCCAACGCCAACAGCTTTACTCCCACACAATCAGGAAATTATTCTGTAAAAATCACTGTTGGATCATGTCCTCCGGTAATTACTCCTGTGTATAAAGTATATACCTGCCTTAAAAAACGACACTGAACGATACGGTATGTAACGGAGTAAAACAAATTGTACCTACTTTCACCAGCTCTACTCAAACCGTAGTTCCGGGGACAGTAACGATTCTTACTCCTCCGGCTCATGGTAACGCAGTTCTTGATCCTACTACAGGAGTTATAAGCTATGCACCTAATTCCGGCTATTTCGGGGCAGACACTATTGTTTATCAGTTCTGCGGAAATAACCCTGATTTTACAGATTGTGAACAAATAACACTTAATCTTACCGTTTCAGAAAACCCTAAAGTAAATGATGCTACTGTAAGAACCTGTTTCCTTGAATCTAATATTGCAACAGGTTTATTTAACCTTACCAATGTAAATGTTACAACAGCAACAGGGGTAACTAAAAATACTACCCTTCTCTTACAGATGCCCACGCAGGAACGAATGAAATTTTAACTCCGGCTAATTATGTTGCCCCTAACGGAGTGGTTTATGTAAAAGTAATCAATGCAAACGGATGCTATAGCGTTGCAGTGATAACGCTTGTTGTACTCCCTCCGGTACAATCCGATGTTCTTAAAGATAAAATCATCTGTATGGAAGATACAACAACCCTAGATGCCGGACCTGGCTTTAAAAGCTATGAATGGAGCACGGGAGCAACCACTCAGATGATTAATAACGTAGGAGTCGGTATCTATTGGGTAAAGCTGAAGACCGGGGAATGTGTAACGATGCAGACGGTAAAAGTCTATGCTTCTGAGCAGCCTGTTATTTCGGATATTAATATTTCAAACAATACCATAACTGTCAATGTAATTGGAGGTACACCACCTTACCAATACTCAATTGATCATATAAACTGGCAGGATTCCAATGTATTCACGAATCTGGCGAGAGGAAACGTAAGTGTATATGTAAAGGATAATTATAACTGTGAACCGATAAAAGTAGATATTACCGTTCCTAATCTTATTAATGTCATTACGCCTAATGAAGATGGTAAGAACGATTTTATCGATTACTCGGCCCTGGCGGTGAAAAACAATCTGATCTGTAATATTTTTGACCGCTACGGAAGCAAAATCTTCCAGGCAGATAAAACCAACGGATACAAGTGGGACGGAACTTCAGGAGGTAAAAGAATTCCTACCGGAAACTACTGGTATGAAATAGGATGGAACGAACCTAATAATAAACAGACTGCTATAAAATACACCGGCTGGATTATGGTGAAAAACAGAGAATAGCATTTCTACAATACTTTTAAAAACCACGATTGTGAAATCGTGGTTTTTTTATCATATTTTCAAGCGCACAATGCTTTTTATTATTAAATTTGTGATAAAGACTAATACTGAATGAAGAAAATTCTATCTTTTTTATTTATATTTTATATTTTCACCTCTGCTTTCGCCCAATTAGACAGGGAGCATTGGTTTGCCCCGATGATTGACAGGAGTGGCGCAACCAATCCATATCAGAAACTTTATTTATCTACCAATAGAACCACACCCTTCCCGGTCAGTATTTTCAACAATAATGTTCTGATCGGAACGGTGAATATCAGTAAAAATAATCCTCAGAAATTTGATGTATTAAGAGATTATATCATTACAACGAAGCAGACAGATCTGTTTACTCCCACTACAAAGGGATTATACCTGAAGGCTGAATTTCCGTTTTATGCCAACCTGAGATTTTCAGTATTCAACCATGCGGAAATTATTACTTCAAAAGGGATTCCTTCTACGGGGAAAAGCTTTTTGCGGCTTCAGTTCCTATTTCCGTGAGTAACAACATTCTGAATTTTATGACCAGTGTACTGGCTACAGAAGACAATACAACAGTTACTATTTCCGGATATAATCCTGCTGTACAGTTTTCAAACGGAACCACCGGTACTGCCAATCCAACAATGACTTTTACCCTCAACAAAGGACAATCTTATATCATTGACGGGATCGGGGATATTGCCGGAAACTTCAACGGTTTTATTGGTTCGAAAATTATTTCAGACAAACCCGTTAATGTGACCAATGGAAATTTTAACGGACAATATGCCGGAAACTATCCTACAAGCTCCGATATTTTAATGGACCAGGCAGTCCCTGTCAGCAGGCTCGGGAGCGAATTTGCTCTGGTTAAAGGTAATGGGGGCATCGGTGCCAATATGGAAGGCGCTGTCGTCATTGCTACTGAAGATAACACCCAAATATTTGTCAACAATGAAGTATTGCCCGTAGCGACCCTCAATACCGGAAAGTATTTTGTAATCCCGGATACGAAATACAGCCTTCAGGAAACGGCCATTATAATCTGTACATCAGAACGACCAAAAATGCTTATGTCTATCAGATTTTAGCCGGCGACTCCGGGTCAGGAAACGAAGTGGCTACCGGAGGTTTCAATTTTATCCCTGCTTTGAACTGCTATCTTCCCAAACAGATCAATGAACTGGGATTCATCAATGAGAACTTTGTTCATTCCAACGGAAATCCCGGCGGAATTCTTAATATCCCTACAAAACTTAATCTGATTACAGAAAGAGGAGCCACTGTTACGGTAAATGGCGCAACACCTCTGCCTGCCACCGGCCCGTATGATATGACCGGAACCACCAACTGGGTTACTTACGGAATCCCCAACGTAACCGGAACCATCACTGTTGTTTCCAATAAAGCAATCACTGCGGGTATCACTGCCGGAAGTGATGCGGTAGGATACGGAGGTTTCTTTGCAGGATTTCCTACCCAGCCGGTTATCTTAAAATCAGGTGGAGACTGTGCTCCCGGAATAGTACTTACAGTAGACCCTATTATTTATGACACTTACCAATGGTACAGAAATGGCATCCTGATCAATGGTGCCACCTCTTCATCCTTCAGCCCTACCCAATCCGGATATTATACCTGTTCTGTGACAATGGGAAGCTGTGCTCCTTTAGTTACGGAGCAATTTAAAGTACAAAGCTGTACAAAACTGAGTACAGCCGTTTATAATATATGTACTTCACAGACGATTACACCTGCTTTCAGCAATTCCGCCCAAACTCCGGTTCCCGGTACTGTTGCCATCACAACTCCTCCTGCCCTTGGAACTGCAGTAATCAATCCCGCTACAGGAGTCATTACCTATACCGCCAACACTCCGGGTACCGCAGCAACTGATACATTTACCTATACATTCTGCGGAAATGATCCTGACTTCCCTGATTGTGAAACGGTAACCGTAACCATTAATATCCTGGCTCTTACCGTAACCAATGTAACATTATATGCCTGTGATATCAACGGACAGGGAACATTTAATCTTACAACGGCCAATGTAACCAACAATACGCCTGTTACCATCACTTACTATCCTACATTAGCAGATGCCCAGGCCGAAAATCCTGCCGCACTGATCAGTACGCCGAATACATATACAGCTCCAAACGGCACAATCATCTACGCTGTTGTAAAAACACTATCGGCTGTAAAAATATTGCCCAGATTACCCTTTCACTTTTCAACAAAGCTATTGTGCTGGATAATTACAACGGAGTTTTCTGTGATGACAATCTGGACGGAACCGTCACTGTCACCCTATCCAATATTACCGGTATTGTTCTTAATAACCCTGCCTATTTTACCAATGTAAGATACTATGCCAATCTTGCGGATGCCAACGCCGGAAATACAAATACACTTCCTAATAACTGGAGTTATACGGCAACAACAACCATCTATATCAGGGTAGATTCTCCTGACGGATGTGCTACTGTTATTAAACCTTTACAGTTCAGTATCGGAAACAGGCTTACATTAATCACCAAATCCGTTACGGAAAGTGTATGTGATGATGACCTGGATGGAATCAAAACAGTAAATCTGGCTCAGTTTATTCCTCAGTTTACTTTAGATCCGAATATTTCGTTTACATTCCATGGAACTTTAACTGATGCTCAAAACGATGTGAATCCAATTGCTGCAACAGTCAATATTACAGCTTCTCAGACCTATTATATCCGTTTTGAAAAAAATGGAGTTTGTCCGGAAGTGGGTACAATCAAGATTACCATTAAAGTTCCTAAAAAGTCTGACCTGCTGAAAGACCAGGCAATATGCCCGAAAACCACAACGACCCTGGATGCCGGCCCCGGATTTGACAGATATCTATGGAGTACGGGAGCAACAACACCTTCGATCACCAATGTTCCTGTAGGAAGTTATTGGGTAGAATTAACCTCTAACGGATGTGTTTACAAACAGTATGTGAATGTTACTGAATTACCTAGTCCTGTAATCAGTTCCATTGAGATTGAAGGAACCACTGTAAAAGTTGGAGTAACAGGGGTACACCTCCTTATGAATACTCTTTGGATGGTGTGGTATGGCAAAGCTCCAATGTATTTAATAATGTACCGAGAGGTGCCCATACTGTATTTGTAAGGGATTCGAAGTTTTGCGAGGTCGTGAAGAAGCCATTTGCGATCATCAACCTGATCAATACCATTACTCCAAATGGTGACGGGTATAATGAAGTGATCAACTATTCTGCCCTAATGGCTAATGATAATCTCGTATTCAGGATTTTTGACCGCTATGGAGCCGAAGTTTTCAGAGGTACCCGTGAAAATCAATATACCTGGGACGGAAGAGTGGGCGGCAGATATGTACCTACTGCTACTTACTGGTATTTCATTACCTGGACAGAATACGGATCTACCCTTTCTATAAAACATTCAAGCTGGCTGCTTGTAAAGCACCGGTAATATAAAAACGGAAGAAGGCCGGAAGAAATCCTATTTAATTTTCAGCCTTCTTTCTTCCATTTTTTATACGTAAGTACTGTGTTTTTTAGGTTCATTACCGGTTTATAACACTCATTAACAATTTAATGCTAAAGTTTAATATAACTTTAACCTCTATTCTTTATCCAAATAGTCACAAATTGCTGTATTTCTATGTAATTTTGCGCATTATATGAAGAAACTGTTTACTCTGCTGCTATTGGTTTTTCTTGCAAAAATTAATGCACAAACATACTCCGGGAAGTATTCCTTAGAGACCATTCAATTTTATATCTCAACCAGGTATATGTTACCAATCTGAACACTCAGAAAACCGTTCTTACGGATTTCAACGGTAATTTTACGCTTCCTGCTAATCCGGGAGATGTTGTCCGCTTTACCTCTATTGTTACTGAGAGAAAATATCAAGCTTACCCCTGAGCTGATGCAGCAGAAAAACCTGGTAGAGCTTAAGGTTGCTTATTATGAAATCCAGGAAATTGTACTCAGCAGATTCAAGCCTACCGGAAATCTTCGGTATGATGTCAATTCTTTGAGAAAAGAAGATAAAGCCTATGCACTCAAAAAAGTCATCGGACTTCCTGAACCTAAAGGTGACGGAACTCCTCCGGAACTGCCTGTAGCCGGATTCAGAGATGGAGGTCTTACCTTTAGTCTGGAGAGCATCTATGATATGCTTTCAGGGGAGAGAAAGAAAAAACAACGTTATCAGGCTTATGAAAGAATGAACAGCTCTGTGGCTCAGATTAAAAATTATTTAGGTAAAGATTATTTCCTGAAATTTAAAATTCCTGAAAATTTAATTGACAACTTCCTTCAGTTTGTCTATACCTCTGAAAATATTCAGCCTTATGTATTGGCCGGAAACTTTGAAGCCATCAAGGTACCTATTGAAAAATATCTTCCGATTTACCAGCGAAGACTTAAAAATTCTCATCTTCAGGAAGTCATCAAATAAATAAAAGTACGGAAAGAATATTTCCTTACAACTGATATAAAAAGAATCATGTCATAGCGCATGGTTCTTTATTATTGTAAATCCTGAAAGTTTTCAAGCCCCAATCTATTGATTTTATAATTTTCACAGTATATATTTCTGTAATATTCAAAAATATGTTTATTTTTATATCACAATCATGTGTTTAAAATAAAAAACACAGTATTCCGTTATCTATAAAAACTAATTGACCAAACACAAATTAAGAGAAGTAGTTACTGACAACTAATATTAATTAATGAAAAAAATACTTTTACTTCTTGTCTCGGTTTTGTTTTTTAACCTGTCTGCCCAAAAAAGAGGGAAAGACTACAGCAACATTCTTAAAAGCAATAACATCTATGAGATCAATGCTTTTCTAAGGGATGCCCATCCTGATGATCCCCGAAGATCAGTTCTGAAACCACGGGTTATGGAAATGATGAAAGAATACATCAAAAACGCTCATCCGGCAGATCAGAAAGTAAAAGATATGCAGGAAATGCTTGCGTTACTGCGGAGAAGGCCTTCTACAAAAATTACTTTTGATGAAATGAATGCCATTATCAAGCAGAAACAGATCGCCAAATATAAAGCTGAATTGGCTGCAAAACAGCCGACCACTGTTTACACTCCGAGCAATGCTCAAAACACCTTCGTTGTCAATACTTCAGCCAATGCTGCCATACCCAATGCAGAAGCTGAGGAATTCAATATGCTGATGGCAGTATCACCTGTAGAACATCAGAACAGAACTGTAAAAATCCTTAACTCTCTTTTTGATAACGATCCCAACGCCAAAGAATGTATTGTGATGATCCAGAACAAATCGGATTGTAACATTATTGTAAGGATGGAAGGAGTAGGTACCACGAAATACAGACTGGCAGTACCCGCTCATGGCGAGGGTTCAATTGTTATACAAAAGGCCAGTATCTTTTCACCAGCCTTGTCTGCGGAGCACAATATGCTTCTCAAAAAACCATACAAGGAGCCATTGTTGTAGCTCTCGGCAGTCAATAGCCTTAAAAGGAAACAAATCATATCTCTGTCTTTTGAAGTAAAAGACAGAGATTTTTGTGTAAAATTTACTATTTTTGCACTCATTTTATAACTCAATGGGCAAGAATAAATTAGCAAGATTTGCAGAAAACAAAATATTACCGAATGTAATCCAACCTACAAGAGAAGATGCCTTAAATGGTTTTGATCTTAAAGGAAAATGGAGAGAAAATTTCTTTAAAAATGACAACCCTGTCGTTCTGGAATTAGGTTGTGGAAAGGAGAGTATTCTGTAGGACTTGCCAAAACATTTCCTGAAAAAAACTTTATAGGGATCGATATTAAAGGTGCAAGATTCTGGTTCGGGGCAAAGGAAGCCGTAGAAAATAACATGAATAATGTTGCTTTTTTAAGAACACAGATTGAACTTGTTGATTATTTCTTCGCCGAAAATGAAGTGGATGAGATCTGGATTACCTTCCCGGACCCTCAAATCAAATACAAGAGAACCAAACATAGATTAACGCATCCTGACTTTTTGAACCGATATAAAAAGTTCCTGAAGCCAGGAGGAATTATCCACCTGAAAACCGATTCAGAATTCCTGCACGGTTATACTCTGGGATACCTTCAGGGGCAGGATATGAAATTATATCAGCCCATCACGACATCTATGGAGCACCCGAATATGATCCGGACACGGAACATCTGAGAGATATCAAAACGTATTACGAAGAACTATTTTCAGCGAAAGGAAAACAATTACCTATATCAAATTCCGGATAAGCTGATGAGATAAACTACATTGATGAAAAAAATTTTTAACCATTATATTCTTCGCATTTCTACTCCCAGGCTTTACATATGCCCAGAAAGGCAGTAAAGACATCTTAAAAAGCACAAATATCAGGGAAATTGAAGAATACTTAAAAACGCACATCCTGACGACCCGAAGAGAAGTGTACTGAAACCAAAGCTTATCGCTCTGAAAAATGCTGAATGGACGAAAGGAGCCCGTACAGCCAAACCTATGGAAGCAAGGCCCATTATCTCAGATATTCCTAAAAGTATCATGAGAAACCCTGCTTCTTGATGATGCAGAAGAGTTTAAACGGCTTATTGTAGAATCTTCTTCTGAACACAAGGAAAAAACAGTCAAGCTTCTGAACGCCATGTTCAATGAGGACATTACCCGCAAAGAGGCTATCCTTTTATTCAAAAATAATTCAGACTGTAACATTGTACTCAGGATAGAAGGGAAAGATTATTATAATCTTGCCGTACCTGCTCACGGAGAGAATTTTATCGTCATCAATAAAGGGTCTTACACCCTTAGCAGTAATGTTTGTGATATGAAGTATATCTCACAGAAAGATATTAAAAAAGTATCTTTGTGACGATTGACAATCCTAAACTGCCTGAAACAGAACCAAAGCCTGCACTGAAGGAAACTGCCAGAAAAAAACTTTGAAGAAAAGAAAAGTAAAAAAATAAAATGGGTATGAAAAAGCTATTAGTCTTTGCCGGAGTTTCATTAGTCCTTGCCAGCTGTAATGTCAATTATGGAGGGTATCCGGTCAGAACCTCCTATCCTGCCGGAAATTCCGGGAGTGCAGCTAATACAGCAAGAGAGTATAATGAACTGATGAAGACCTATAAACCTGAAACAGCTGAGGTTCTTAATGATCTTTTGAATAATGATGACCCTTCTAACCCCAGAACATCTATTTCCGTAGAGAACAAATCTCCGTGCAATATGGTTCTTACCGTAAGCGGAAACAGATTCTTTAAAAAAATTCCTATAGGAGCAGGAAAGATAGGCTACACAATGGTTCCTAAAAATCAGAATTACAGATTATCCGGGATGCTTTGTAATTCATCTTACCAGTCTACAAAGTTTATAACCACTTCCTATTCTATAAAACTTTCACAATAATATAAAAGCTCCATCACTTTAGATGGAGCTTCTTTTTGCATTATCTTCTAACTCTTATTCTATCATTTAATTTTTTATAAACTTATACGTTCCTTTTCCATCAATAGAAAAAACATAAGTACCTTTTGGCAGTACAGATACATTTACTTTATTATTTGATACATTCCCTTCCTGTATCAGCTGACCGGCCATGTTATTAATTTTATATTGCAGTTTATTTACTTCCAATTTTGAAGACGAGATTATATTCAGTTCATTGCTTACCGGGTTAGGATATATACTGAATATCGGTATACTTTTAGCTTCATTTACAGACAAAGTACTATTAACACATTCTCCACCGGTTGTAACACCTACAGCGCACCATGCTGCCTTTACTGCTAAAACCTCCGGAGAGTTTGCCCCATATAATATACCTGCTTCCTGAATTGTAAAATCCCGTACATCCGCATATACAGACTGTGATTGCACATAACTTGCCTGTGTAGAATACACAAGATCTGCCGCTTTCTTTATACCTATTCCGGAAACATTATAAGAATAGCCATTATCATTAGTTCCTGATCCCCTTCTGTCAATAAATAATACCAGTGATTTAATACTCCGGAATTAGTATGTACACCACATTTATCATTCGTGTTATCAGGTGTTGCACACCCCGTAGTGGTGGCATCTTTCCAATATTGTCCCAAATAAGTATCAGGTTGATTAAATAATTTAGGATTAGCAAAAGATCTTATGCCATCCGGTTGAGACAGTACAAAATCTTCACCCATGATCCATCTTTGCTTTTCTGGTGCCATTTTAGCTTCCACTGATGCTCCCAAATATCTGCAAATCCCTCATCTAAGGCCCCGATTCTCTTTCATATACAAGATTTCCAAATGCCGTATCCACACCATGCCCAAATTCATGAGCATCAACATCAAGCCCTGTTAAAATATCCCAGTTCAATGATGTGTTAGGCTGGCCACCATTACCAATGAACATATAACCACCGGAAAAACTAGGGTTTATAGTAGCTAAACTTACCCACGCAGCATTATAAGATGTACCGTTAATAGTTGGATGAATGAAAGATCTTACCTGTGAATTCTGATTATCAAATCCGTTTCTGTTATATTCGGTCTTAAAAAATCATAGACTTTGGAAAATGCCCAATGTGTTTCCAGGGCGCCATCATCTTTAGTAGCTGCATACTCAGCACTTGTCCAGTTATTATCTGTGTCTATGTATTTTGTAGCTAATGATTCTGCAAAGTCAGGCCCAAAAAACGAGGTCATAAGAAGAAGGTTAACAGCTTCTCCTCCTGTATAATTCAACGTTTTAACAAATCTGGAGCTATCGTTCAATTCATAGCCATTTGTAACTTGTAATGTTTCTATTGGTCTCGAACCGCTATATCTTGTCTGGGCTGTACCTTGGACAAAAAAAAGGTATAGGAATTTTGGATGAAGAAATTTCCTGCTTTTTATTCAATTCTGCCAGATTATTAATATAATCTGTTTGTTCTTTGTTTAGTACTGTGGTTTTTGCTTGATGTGTCTTAAGAATCCCTTCTTTTTCAGAATATCTCCTGTAACTGCATCCATATAGACTTTTTCAACATCACCAGGCTTTATTGAGATAAGACTAAATACATAAGCAAACCGATCTGTTGTACCTGAAATATCTTTAGCCAGAACAACAAGAGTATTATAAGGGTTTTACCTTTAAATTCATCAGGTAATTGGTAGCTGTTTCCCAATTGAGCCAATCCAATTTTGTAAATTTCATCAGGAGTTTTAATTGATGATTTTCCGGATGGAATGTCTATTGGGCTAAAATCCCCGTTCATAGAAGTGATAAATCCATTTTTTGAATGAATTGTATAAGATTTATAAGCCACTTCTACTTCGTTGAAATATTGTTTGTAGAAATCATGCTGCCCTCCCCAAAGATCAGTTTCAGATTTTACTTTCTTCAGCGTGTTGATTGTTCCATCCAGTTTTGTAATTTCTTTAAGTAACCTTTCAGTATTTTCTAAAGGAATTTTAGATTCAGGTTTAAAAGAAATAAACTTTATCGTTCCTGAGCCATTAACTCTCTTTGTATCAACATACTCGGATTTAAGATAATGCTGGGCAATACATAATGAACTTAGTGTCAATGCAACACTTAAAAATAATTGTTTTTTCATATTTTCATTTTTTTAGTCATCAAAAATGAAAAACCCATCACAAAAAAGCAATCTTAACGGCACAAAAATCAAATAAATACTACAAATACCATTAAATAAATAAAAAATGATAAATAAAATAAATAAAAACACAAAAAACAGCTAATAAAATTAGTCATCCATAATCAGAAACATATAACTGACTAATAATAAAACATATACAATCAATTGTATTTCTCTATATTTAGAAATAACCTGCTTTTAATTTAGAAAAATAGTCAGATTAGAAAAAAAAAAAACTAAATTTTAAAAAAATAAAAAAATTTCAATAAGAGCATTAAAAGACAAGTAAAGAAAGACTTAAATTAAGGTACAGATCGTTTAACACTAAAATCTGGCAGTACAATCCGGGATTGTACTATAAGCAAAAAAACGCTGAACCTAAGTTCAGCGTTTTTCCTATATTAAAGAAAATCTTTAATTATTCAGCATCGAAATCAGCATCTGTATCAGCAGATACTTTTTCTCCTTCTTCTTTAGATTTTTCTTTATCAGCTTTTCTTTGAGACTGACCTTCTTTGATAGATTCAGAAACTACGCTAAGGATCATATCAATAGACTTAGAAGCATCATCGTTTCCTGGGATAACGAAGTCAACTTTTCTTGGGTCAGAGTTCGTATCAACAATACCGAAAACTGGAATACCTAGTTTCTTAGCTTCAGTTACTGCGATGTGCTCTCTTAAGATATCAACTACAAATACAGCAGATGGAAGTCTCACCATGTCAGCGATAGAACCTAAGTTCTTCTCAAGGTTAGCTCTTTGTCTGTCAACTTGTAATCTTTCTTTTTTAGATAAAGTTTCGAACGTACCGTCTTTTTTCATTTTGTCGATAGCATTCATCTTCTTTACAGCCTTTCTGATAGTAACGAAGTTCGTTAACATACCACCTGGCCATCTTTCTGTAATATAAGGCATATTAAGTTCAGAAGCGTGTTTTGCAACTACTTCTTTCGCTTGTTTCTTAGTAGCTACGAAAAGAACTTTTTACCTGCAGAAGTTAATTTTTCTAAAGCGCTGCACGCTTCATCCAATTTAACTGCTGTTTTATGTAAGTCTACAATGTGAATACCGTTTTCTCCATAAAAATGTATGGAGCCATATTTGGGTTCCACTTTCTAGTCATGTGACCGAAGTGTACACCAGCCTCTAAAAGGTCTTTTACATTTGCTTTTGCCATGTTTTCTGTTTTTGTTAGTTTACTTTCCGTCTTTTAAACAATCAACAACTTCTTTAGATGGGAGAAGCGTTTGGATGCTAAACGTAACGGGCAATTTTTGCTTTAAGCTTCAGGCAGTAAGCCATAGGCTTTGAAGCGAATTAAAAATTTTAATAAGTTTTTCAAAAAGCTTATTGCATATTGCTTTAAGCTTATCGCAATTCTTAACGTTTTGAGAATTGGAATCTCTTTCTTGCTTTTTTCTGACCTGGCTTCTTTCTTTCCACCATTCTTGCGTCTCTTGTAAGTAAACCAGCTGGCTTCAATGCTAATCTGAACTCAGCGTTGATTTCGCATAAAGCTCTTGAAATACCTAATCTGATAGCTTCTGCCTGACCTGTATTTCCACCACCGAATACGTTTACGGTAACGTCGTACTGACCAACAGTCTCAGAAAGGATGAACGGTTGGTTTAATTTGTAAACCATCACGTCTGTAGAGAAATATTCTTTAGCATCTTTACCGTTTACTGTAATGTTTCCAGAACCTGGTTTTACATAAACTCTAGCTACAGAAGTTTTTTCTTCCGATTTTGTGAACTATAGACATAATTAATTATTTAAATTCGTTAACATTAATTGTTTTAGGCTGTTGAGCTTCATGTTTGTGCTCAGTTCCTTCATATAAATAAAGGTTCTTAAGGATAGCAGCACCTAATCTGTTTTTAGGCAACATACCTTTTACAGACTTCTCTAATACCTTTAAAGAATCTTTCTTTTGAAGTTCAGCCGCAGTCATAGACTTCTGTCCACCAGGGTATCCTGTATGCCAGATATAAGTCTTATCAGCCCACTTGTTTCCGGAAAGTGTAATTTTCCCAGCATTCAAAACGATTACGTTATCACCACAATCTACGTGAGGTGTAAAATTCGTTTTGTGCTTACCTCTCAAAATCTTTGCAACCGTAGAAGCTAGTCTTCCTAACGGCTGTCCTTCAGCGTCTACCACAACCCATTCTTTATTAGCAGTAGCTTTGTTCGCTGAAACAGTTTTGTAACTTAATGTATTCACACGTTTTAGTTAAAGATTAAACATAATTTACCCCTAAAAGGGTGTGCAAAGGTACAAATTATTTTTGTAATGAAAAAACATATTTTATTTAATCTATAGAATATCTGCTGTTCAGCCCTCTAGCCATAGATTTTAACATTAATTAAGCTTTTGGCATAAATCTTGTAAAATGTTGTGCGATGAAAAAACGTCTAGAAGATTCTAAAAATACAAATGGTAAATAAAGAGTTTGTTCCTCAACTCTTTTTTATCCCAAAATCCTTCTCTGTTAAATTTACTTTAAAGATTTTCGCAAAAGCTTAGTGATATCATTATTTTATATATTGAAATAATTATATTTGCGCCAAACGTTTTACCCATGAGTCACGGAAAAATCCGAGAAGATAAGACCTGCCTGAACTGCGGACACCAGGTAGAAGAACGCTTCTGCCCCCACTGCGGACAGGAAAATATCGAAAGGCGTCAGCCATTCTACTTTCTGTTTACCCATTTCATTGAAGATTTTACACATTATGACGGCCAGTTTTGGGGAACTGTAAAAAATCTGCTGTTCAGACCGGGAAAACTTACCAACACTTATTTACAGGGAAAAAGACAAATATTTGTACCACCTGTTAAATTGTATATTTTCGTCAGTTTTATTACGTTTTTGTATTTGCCCTCTTTCCTATGGTGAATATCGGTTCTTCAGATCAAAAAAGTGAAGAACATGGCAAAACCGGCCTTTTAAAAATATCCAAGCCTGTTGGGACACAAAAACTGATAGACAGCATAGAAGCCAAAAAAATTCTGACTCAAGAAGATTCTCTTGCCATTAAAAGTCTAAAAGCAATTCCTGATTCTGCTGATATAGAAGAAATAATGGATATGGACAAAACAATAGAGACCGGATCCGGAATGTACAATACAAAGAAATCCTATGATTCTGCCATTGCTAAAAATCCCGGCTTTTTTGATTTTATTCAGACACCGGTAGTTCATAAATTCTACGAACTCAGAGATCACGGGATCACAAAAAGGAGATTATGAACGGTATGATCGAAAAATCCTTCCACAATCTGCCTAAGGCCCTTTTCATTTATCTTCCTTTGTTTGCATTCTTTCTATGGGTATTTCACAGTAAGAAAAAATGGTGGTATTTTGATCATGGAATCTTTACACTTCATTATTTCTCTTTTCTGCTGCTCACTATTCTGCTGATATTCCTGCTTGGAAAATTGGCTGCATTAACGGAGATTAAAGTACTTAATGCTCTTTTATACTTAGTAATGACAGTACTTATAACATACAGCATGGGATATTTCTTTATTGCTCACAGACGGGTTTATCATGCACACGGGATTGTAAGTCTTTTTGTTGGTATAATATTACTGATGATTAATTTCTTTGCCTTTATGTTCTTACTTACAGGTCTGGCGCTGATAAGTTTTATGATGATTCATTAAATAAAAATAAGGCTGTCACATTGGACAGCCTTATTCTTTTAGTTTATTTTCTTAATGATTTAGTTCCTCTGAAACTTGCAATAAGATAATAGGCGACAAAGACCATTGAAAATTTCAGGATGGATGGAATGGCCAGTTCAAGCTTAAAAATTAAAGTTCCCACCAGAACCAGAATTCCCATCACTACAAAAGACAGTCCCAGTTTTTTAGGCAATGTAAAATCCGGAGTATCCAGATAATACGCAACGCCCCAGGCAGCTCCAAAGGCCACTGCATAATAAAGTTCCAGGCCGATATTCTCTGAACTTAAAAAGAAATAATTGATCAGGAAACTTACTACTGTTCCCAATGCGAAATATATCAACGCTTTTTGCATGTCTGTAAAATATGGTGCAAAAGTAAAGATTTTAATTTGAGTAAAGGCCGATCTGCCGATTCGTAAACAAAATCCTGCAAGTCTTTTTAATTCTGTAACTACCGAACCTGTGAACTTTGAAATTCTCAAACCTGAAATTGGAGACATATTATTAAATAACCCAACATACTAAATTGATAATCAAAACAATAAAATCAAACACAGGGTTGTTTTTTTATTATTATATTTGAAAACTTAGAAACTTTCTAGAATTTTTATGGAAACCCAAAAATATACTCCAACCAATAAGGTAAGAATCGTAACAGCTGCGTCTTTATTTGACGGCCATGATGCTGCGATCAATATTATGCGTCGTGTCATTCAGGGCACAGGATGCGAAGTGATTCATTTAGGACATGACAAATCAGCAGAAGAAGTTGTAAACACAGCAATCCAGGAAGATGCCAATGCTATTGCATTAACCTCCTATCAGGGTGGTCACAATGAATATTTTAAATATATCTATGACCTTCTTAGAGAGAAAACTCTCCACAGATCAAAATTTTTGGCGGTGGTGGCGGTGTAATCCTTCCGGAAGAAATCAAAGACCTTATGTCTTATGGGATCGACAGGATTTATTCTCCGGATGACGGTCGTGAGCTGGGTCTGCAGGAATGATCGATGATCTGGTACACAGATCGGATTTTGCAACAGGGAAAGATGTTACGGCAAAAGATCTGGCTGATATCAGTTTTGAAAATCCTTCAAGCATTGCACAGATCATCTCCGCTGTTGAAAACTTTTCAGAAGAAAAACCTGAATTGGTAAAAGCTATCGATGAAGAATCAAAACACCTGAATATCCCTATTATCGGTATCACAGGTACCGGTGGAGCCGGAAAATCTTCATTGACAGATGAATTGGTAAGAAGATTCTTACGTTCCAACACCGATAAAAAAATAGCAATTATCTCCATTGACCCTTCGAAAAAGAAGACCGGAGGGGCACTTCTGGGGACAGAATCCGTATGAATGCGATCAATGACCCAAGAGTCTATATGCGTTCTATGGCGACCAGAGAAAATAACGTTTCCGTTTCTCCGTTCATTCATTCTGCATTGAATGTATTGAAACTGGCCCATCCGGACGTGATCATTCTTGAGACTTCCGGGATCGGGCAGTCCGGGTCTGAAGTTTCTGATTTTGCTGATGTATCCATGTATGTAATGACTCCGGAATATGGTGCCTCTACGCAGCTTGAAAAAATTGACATGCTGGACTACGCAGATCTTGTAGCTTTAAATAAATCTGACAAAAGAGGAGCTCTTGATGCCCTTCAGGCAGTAAGAAAACAGTTCCAGAGAAACCACCTTTTATGGGAAAGTCCGTTAGACGATATGCCGGTGTACGCAACTAAAGCATCTCAGTTTAATGATCATGGAACAACAGAATTATACAACAGATTAGTTTCAAAAGTAAACGATAAGTTTTCAGATTTAAATTTAAAAACTTTTGTAGAACAAGAAGTTACGGAAGAAGTAACGATTATTCCTCCGAAAAGAGTGCGTTACCTGTCTGAAATTGTAGAAAACAACAAACAATATGATGCCAACATTGAGAAGCAGGCTGAACTGGCCAGAAAAATGTATCATATTGAAGGGGTAAAAAGATCCTTTCCAATGAAGTTTTAGAAGCTGAATATCAGAAGGCAGAAAAAGAACTTCAGCAGGAAAATATTGATTTCCTTAAAACATGGGATGATACGAAAAAGGCTTTCCATGAAGAGTTTTACTCCTATTTCGTAAGAGGAAAGGAAATCAAAGTTGAAACGTCTACAGAATCCCTGTCTCATTTGAGAATTCCGAAAATTGCATTACCAAAATATAACGACTGGGGTGATCTGATCCAATGGAAAGGCCAGGAAAACCTTCCGGGAAGCTTCCCTACACCGCAGGAATTTATCCTTTCAAAAGAACCGGTGAAGATCCTACAAGGATGTTCGCAGGAGAAGGAGGTCCGGAAAGAACCAACAGAAGATTCCACTACGTTTCTGCAGAAATGCCTGCAAAACGTTTATCTACGGCTTTTGACTCTGTGACACTATATGGCCAGGATCCCGCTTTACCACCGGATATTTATGGTAAGATCGGAAATGCAGGAGTTTCTATCGCCACTTTAGATGATGCGAAAAAACTATACTCCGGATTTGATCTGGTGAATGCATTGACATCCGTTTCCATGACGATCAACGGTCCTGCACCAATGCTATTAGCTTTCTTTATGAATGCTGCTATTGATCAGAATGTAGAAAAATACATTAAAGAGAACGGTTTAGAAGCTAAAGTAGAAGCTAAGCTTAAAGAAAAATTCGATGATAAAGGTTTGGAAAGACCGAAATACAACGGTGAACTTCCTCCTTCCAACAACGGTTTAGGACTACAACTTTTAGGACTTACCGGTGATGAAATTATTCCTGCTGATGTATATGCAGAAATCAAAGCTAAAACAATTGCTACTGTACGTGGTACCGTTCAGGCTGATATTTTAAAAGAGGACCAAGCTCAGAATACCTGCATCTTCTCTACTGAATTTGCTCTAAGATTAATGGGTGACGTTCAGGAGTATTTCATCAAAGAAAAAGTAAGAAACTTCTATTCTGTTTCCATTTCCGGATATCACATTGCTGAAGCAGGTGCCAATCCTGTTTCCCAGCTGGCATTTACATTGGCCAATGGTTTCACCTATGTGGAATACTATTTGTCAAGAGGAATGGATATCAATGATTTTGCACCCAACTTATCTTTCTTCTTCTCCAACGGTATCGACCCTGAGTATTCAGTAATCGGACGTGTAGCAAGAAGAATCTGGGCAAAAGCTATGAAATTAAAATACGGAGCTGATGAAAGAAGCCAGATGCTGAAATACCACATTCAGACTTCAGGACGTTCTCTGCATGCTCAGGAAATTGATTTCAATGATATCAGAACGACGCTTCAGGCGCTTTATGCGATCTATGACAACTGTAATTCCCTTCACACGAATGCTTATGACGAGGCGATCACGACTCCTACTGAGCAATCGGTAAGGAGAGCAATGGCAATCCAGTTAATTATCAATAAGGAATTAGGATTGGCTAAAAATGAGAATCCGCTTCAGGGATCATTTATCATTGAAGAATTAACGGATCTTGTAGAAGAAGCGGTATACACAGAATTCGACAGAATCACTGAAAGAGGTGGTGTTCTCGGCGCCATGGAAACCATGTACCAGCGTTCGAAAATCCAGGAAGAATCTATGCATTACGAATGGCTGAAGCACACAGGAGAATATCCGATCATCGGGGTAAATACTTTCTTAGGAAAAGACGGTTCTCCAACTGTCCTTCCCGGCGAGGTCATCCGTTCTACCGAAGAAGAAAAGCAGGCTCAGATCGAGTTTCTTCATAACTTCCAGAAAGCGAATGAAAGTAAATCTGAAGAAGCATTGAGAACATTACAGCATGCTGCCATCAACCAGCAGAACTTATTCGAAGTGATGATGGACGCTGTGAAATACTGCTCTTTAGGACAGATCACCAACGCTTTGTTTGAAGTGGGTGGTAAGTACAGAAGAAATATGTAAGCCATACTTGGCAGACATTTTTTATAAATTAAACCTTAAAGGATTTCTTTGAGGTTTTTTTGTATTTTTAATTTTAAAACTAATTAATAATGAAAAACATAATCATGAAAATTAATTTTGAGAAAATCCTATTCTTAGTCATCATTTGTCTTACATCTGCTTTATGGAGCCAGAAACGTACCGAACCATTTACCATAAGTCTTCCCACCCACAAGCTGGAGAAAAGCTATTATAAAACGATAAAACTTATTGATAAAAGAGAAGATACCACTTCTTTAGGAATTGTACAGCAGGGAATGTTGAATGCCAAAGCTAAAGTGATTCCCACGTCAAGCATATCAAGCCAATTCCAAAGTATACTGAACAGCATCAATGGAGATGATACGAAGAAGGAACAATGGTTCTGTACCTGAAACAATTATACTTTGCGGAGGTTACTGCCAAACTCAGTGAACATGGATACTGCTATTTTCAGGGATTTCTATTTTCAAAAAATAATGATGAGACTTACTCTTTGATAGATCAAACTGATACAGTAATTGATATCAAAGCAACAGATGTTACCGCAAAAACGCTAGAAAAAGGAAGTGAAATGCTCGTAGATTTCATCAGTAAAAATGCATCTAAAAAGCCTGAAACAAACAATCATTATACGATGGAACAAGTAATGACTTTTGATGATACAGCTAAGCAGTCAATCAGTTTTTACAATTCACCTCAGCTGAAGGACGGAGTATATAAAAATTACAACGCTTTAAAAAATCAGCAGCCTGACCAGGAAATTACAAATGTCAAATTCTACGGAAATGCTCCCAAAATTGTAAGAATCTATGAAATGGCAGATGGCAAAGAAAAGGAAATCAAAAAGGCGATATTTATGCTATTGTATATAAAGGAGAGCCGTATATCTACCTTTCCATAGAAAACCTTTTTACGAAGGCAATAAAAAGAGATAATGATTACTATTTTATCGGAAAAATAAGGTCTAATCCCAATGCCGGAAGCATGATGCTAACCGGAGCTGCATTTTTTGGAGCAATTGGTGTTTTGATCATGAGCAATCCGGCCTATCCTTTTGAAATGAAGATTGATTACTTTAATGGTGGATTTATTCCAATCAAAGAAATTCAAAACAAAAATTATTAAGCCATAAAATCTCCTTATTTTTGGGAGATTTTTATTTTTAAATGAAACCAAAAGCTTTATTCAACTGGAGCAGCGGAAAAGATTCTGCCCTTGCCCTCTACAAAATACTTCAGGAAGATCAATATGAGATTTCTACACTGCTTACAAGTATTAATGAAGAATTCCAAAGGATTTCCATGCATGGAGTTCATGTTTCTCTGTTGGAAAAACAGGCAGAAAGTCTCGGAATTCCATTGATTAAAATGGAACTTCCCAAAGAACCGTCAATGGAAGAATACCAGCAAATCATGAGTACAACAATGGCCGGAATTCAAGCTCAGGGCATTACTCATTCTATTTTCGGGGATATTTTTTTGGAAGATCTGCGAAAATACAGAGAAGACCAGTTGAATACCATCGGAATGCAGGCCGTATTTCCCCTTTGGAAGCAGAATACTTCTGACCTCATCCGTGAATTTTTAGATCTTGGTTTTAAAACCATTGTAACCTGTGTAAACGGAAATTATCTTGATAAAAGTTTTGCAGGCCGGATTATTGATGAGAAATTCCTTGATGATCTTCCTGAAAATGTAGATCCTTGCGGAGAAAACGGAGAGTTTCATACATTTACTTTTGATGGTCCTATTTTTAAAAATCTGGTGCAGTTTGAAATTGGAGAAACAGTCAAAAAGACTTATCCTAAACCTAAGAGCTCAACCGAAGAAGAGGATAGCGAATATGTTTTCTGGTTCTGTGATTTGCTGTTAAAATAAGCCTGTGAATATTAATCCACAGGCTTTTCAATATATTATTTTATTTCAGTAATGATTTCATTCATGAGATCAAATACCTGTCTGATATCTTTTTCACCGGTCATCCAGTTTACAAAGGCGGCTCTTACTCCTTTATGCTGATTATAGAAAGTAGGTGTCATAAAAACTTTTCCTGTGTTATTAAGCTTTTCCAAAAATTGCTCCACCTCATCCTGTCTTGTATCATCTTTTAATGTAAAACAGACCGTATTCAATCTTACCGGAGCCAGCAGTTTAAAATCATCACTATTTTCAATCAGCTGGCCAAACTGTTGGGCCCATGCTATGTTATTATCTACAATCTCCTGATAGCCTTTCTTCCCATAAGACATGAGAGAAAACCAGGCCGGAAGAGCCTTTAACCGTCTTGAATTTTCAGGAAGAAAATTCAAATAGCTGAAATTTTCCAACGGATCTCCCAGATAAGGAGCATTTGAATTCTGAAATGTTTCTACCTGTAAAATTTTATATTGCTCTTTAATAAGGAATACTGCACTTTCATAAGGTACGTTCAGCCATTTGTGACAATCTACTGTAATACTGTCGGCATATTCCCACCCTTCCACAAGATGCTGATGAGTTTCAGAACAAGCTGCAAAACCACCGAAAGCAGCATCAATATGCCACCAGAAATTGTATTTTTCTTTTAATCTGCTGATCGCTTTGAAATCATCAAAATCCACAGTATTTACTGTTCCTCCACTTGAAATCAGAATAAATGGCTCACCGTTAAGCTTCAGAATATTTTCTTCCAGATCTTTGATATGAATGGCTTCCCGGTTTCCTTCTTCGGTTTTGATCTTAATAATATTACTGCTGCCAAGCCCTAATAATGACAATGATTTTATAGAAGATGAGTGTGGCGTTGCAGTAAGTATCTTTGCCGTTCCGGAAACGCCTTCTTTCGCAATATCTCTTTCCTGTTCTTTTCCCAGCCATTGGCGACCCACAGCCAGACAGGTAAAATTAGACATCGTAGCTCCCGATACAAAACCTCCAAGAAAGCTTTCCGGAAGCTGAAGAAGTTTAAGCAAAAGATGTATGGTTTCCATCTCTATGTTTGCAGAAATATCTCCCTGCCCTTTTACAGACTGGGTATTCTGATCATAAACCGTCGCCAGCCAGTCACCAGCTACCGATGCCGGTGTAGCACCTCCTGTCACAAATCCCCAATATCTCGGTCCTCCGGATCCAACCATGATCGGTTCAAATTTTCCATTGAAAATCCTTAAAGCTTCTTCTGTTCCGAATCCTGATTCCGGGAGATCCTGCTCTTCCAGTGTATTATTATTGATTACTGATGTTAATCTTTCTTCAATAGAATTCAGGTAATTTGTGCCCTGTTCTTTGATGATATTCAGCAGATATCCAATGTTTGCTGAATCATTTTTCAAGTGTTCATTCATATTTGTGATACATTTTCTATGTCAAATGTATTAAATGCCTACTAAAGAACCATTAAAATCCATATTAAATTAATTCGAAGCCCGTTCTAGCACACATTTTGCTTCCCATAAGCCCTCTTGAAGATTTTCGTATCTTTAAGTATCCGAATAACAATCTTAAAAAAATAAAACACCCGTGATCAGAAATTTAGTATTCCTTTCCCTCATTTTCATTTTATTTTCCTGTAAGACAGAAACTCCCCAGCCTCCTGTGGATAAGAAAGCAATTGTTGATTCTACCATAACGGCTTTTCAAAAGACTTTATTGGAACAACAGATTGATTCTGTTTTCAATAAGTACCATTTCAACGGAAGTATTGCCATTTTTAAAGACTCTCTGCCGCTTTACAGAAAAGAAAACGGATATTCTGATTTTAAAAGAAAAACAAAGATCGACAGCAATAGCATTTTTGCCATCGGATCGGTAAGTAAGCAATTCACGGCTGTTCTGATCTTACTTCAGATGGAACAGGGTAAACTGAACGTTACGGATAAAGCTTCAAAATACCTGAAGGAATTCCAGAACAAAGAATATGAAAATATAACGATCCACCAACTTCTTAACCATACATCCGGACTCAACCTGATGGGCGGAAAACTGATGTTCAAAAGCGGTTCGGATTTCTTTTATTCGAATGACGGATTTAATGCGCTTGGAAAGATTGTGGAAAAGGTCTCCGGCAAATCTTATGATGAAAATGTTCTGGAACTTTTTAAAAAGGCGGGTATGACGCATTCTTCTACCGGGGATATTTTTAAAGGAACTCATTTTGCAAGTGCCTATCTGGGAACGCCAATGCCTTCGAAGAAGTCCCGAATATGCCTAAAAGACTAGGCGGAAAAGAAATAGGAGTTCCTGCCGGTGGTGTACTTTCTACCATCCAGGATCTTCATACATGGAACAATGCCCTTTATCGCGGTAAAATTTTAAAGCCTGAAACACTCAAGCTCTTTATGGCCAAAAGTGCAGAAAGACGTCATGCTATTTTCGGAAAAATGGGATACGCCTATGGCATTATGCTGAACATTGGCAAACCCAATTCTTATTTTCACAGCGGATATATCAAGGGATCTCCGTCTTTAAATATCTATTATCCTGATACGAAAACATCTGTCCTTATTCTTTCCAATATAGCGGATGAGGCCAAAGGTAAAGGCATGACCTTCAAACCACATATTGAGGTGAAAAAGATTACAGATCATCTTGAAAATACGCTGAATCAACTCAGATCAGCACATTAGTTTTCTTTGCATTGAAATAAAGAAGCTGGATTTTAGCAGCCATAGCATATAAAAAGAAGACTTTCATCAACTCTTTTCCTACAACAGTAAAATTATTACAAGTAAAGAAATGAGAAAAGCACAATTCCGGTAATTTTATTTAAAAATAATTAAATTGCTATATGAAAAAGATGTATTTCATTGCTATCTACCCTCCCGACACAGTTATTGAGGAAATAAGGCTTTTTAAAAGGGACCTTGCCACTGCTTATGATAATTCCAAGGCTTTAAATAATGAAGCCCATATCACTCTTTTCCCTCCTTTTTCCAGGGAGACTGAACTGGAAAGCGATATTCATACGGCATTCCGGAAGATTAATACGGAGATGTCTCCTTTTGAGATGGAGATGAACGGTTTTGGAAGTTTCGCCAATCCGAAAAATCCTGTAATTTTTGTAAAACCGGAAGAGAATGAGAATTTAACAGCTCTTTATCATCAGGTAAAGCAGCAGTTTAATTTCATGACCTATTCATTCAATCCACACATGACTGTAGGGTACCGGAACCTTACATGGGAAAATTATCTCCGGGCCTGGGAGGTATATAAGAACAAGGAATACAAAACTAAATTCTTAGTTGATAAAATACTACTACTGCGTCATGATGGTCATTGGGTTCCTATTGCAGAGAAAAAACTGGGAGAATTGTAGAAAAAATAAAACCGGCTGTAATAACCGGTCTTATTTTTAGTTTATTCTTTAATAATTTTCTGTGAGATCAGCAGAGTTTTATCTTCCGTCACATTCAGCAGATAAGTGCCTGCCGGTGCATTTTTAATATCAACCTTTAAGGTTTCCGGATCTTTTAATTCAAATCTGCCGGAAATCAGTTTTCCGGAAACATCATAAATCTCAATTTTTATATTTTTTGAGAAATTCTGTTTTCCTTTAACAAAGAATTCTCCATCTGCAGGGTTCGGATAGATGCTGTATCTTCTTTCTTCAGCTTTTACTTCTGAGACTTTAAGGGTAGATTTACTCAAGGTCCAGGTAATATTGGTAAAATGAAGCGTACTGTGGTTATCTACTTTCAAAAGCGGGTTATTATCTGTTACCGAAAAAAGCAAAGTATTATTTCCGTTATTCAGCTGAGAAGGAGTGATTGTAATGGTATTCCCTGTTTCAGTAAGCGTTGTCCCGTTCAGCATCCAGGAATTGAGCAATGTATTTGGAATGGGTAAAATTTCATTGACTGTAAAGGTAACATTGGCCGTAGCATCCACAGAGGAAGCATTCGCAGGGGAATAAGAATCTACAGGAGATACCAGTGAATGGATTCTTTCAATAATAGCTTCTTTACATACGGAACAAAATTGTTGGTTAAGATACCTCATCTCACAGCTTTGGTGCGGTCTGAACCATGACGGACTTTCTGCATGGGCATATATTCCGACTCCGTTTAATCCTACCCAGTTTTTCCATTTTATGGTAGCAGGATTTGAGTTCTGTGTTTTATTAGCTGACTCAAAGGTTCCGGCAAACCAATATTCATCTGCGAGTTTTCCGAATGAATGCCCCATTTCATGAACAACAATTTCATTGGCGGATGAGTTTAACGATGCAAAGGCATATGTACCGCCACAACCACCATACTCAGGAGAATTCCCTAATACATAAGTAATGTCATAATCAGGAATATTAGCAGCCAGAACCTGCCCCACTTTATTGGTCGTATTGCTGTAGATGCATCTGTGAACATTCACATCAAAAGTTGACCCAAGGTAATTATTAGGATTGGTCACAGGGATTACCGGCTCTGTAACATCTGTTGCAGTCCCCGGATGTTTCACACCTGATTCGGCTGAAATAACTTTGACGGCATACGCATTAAAATAATTTTTATATTCTGTATAAGGGCTTTTGGTAAAGAGATAATTTACATTTGCCTGTGCAGAAGTAACAAATGCGTCCTGTTGGGTAGCGGTAAAACCATCTCCTAAAACAGCAATCACCACCCTTTTGCTATTGTCACCAGTCTGTAAAAGTGGTACTGTCTCAAATACCTGAGCTCCATAAATGCTACTTATAAAAAGGAATAATAAAGCTTTTTTCATGATTCTAGTTTTTGAGTGAATAATAACTGTACTCCTGAATCTGTTACTTTTTCTCTCTCAAGCTGAACATTTTCGGAATAGGAAAATCTGGCGCTGAATTCCGTGCTTTGAAGAGAAGCTTTATGCCTGGAAATTCCTTCTTTTTCATATACTTCCATGACAGGATTCAAAGGATCCTTTATGAGCTGCCTGCTCAATTCTTTACCACCAGATTCAGCAACGGTAATGATATAATCACCTTGCTGCGCATCATCCCGGTCAAAGAGGGCTGTAATTTCAGTTTTCCCTCTGAAATTTTACTGTTCTGAAGAATTACTTTTCATTACCTGACTGATCTTTATCTGTTTTAAAGAACAGGTAAATGATACGTTCACTTTTTACAGGAGATACAGATTCTGTTTCAGTCCGCTGTTGATCATTTTTTCCTTCTGAAAGCTACAAAACAGAAAGACGGGAATGACTAATAAATTGAGTACATTTTTCATATTTCATTTTATTTAAGGTTTCATTTTAAGGAAGGAGGTCTGAAGGTGGAGGAAGGAAGTTATTGAGCCTACAAGAGCAATCTTATTTCATTTCTTATTATTTTTTAAACCCATAAAAACATTTTTTAAAATAATAATCAGCAAATTAACTGTACTGCAGTAACTTTATTCTCCATTTTCCCAATATCCTGTCAAGAATTAAAGTTAAGAAAGTTTAAGATATCATGAGATGTTTTCCTGATAATTTTCCATCATGTAAGAAGTTGGAAAGTCATATCTTTGCAGCAATGATTTCAGAGAAAATAATTTTAGGGATTGACCCGGGAACGACGGTTATGGGATTTGGTATTATCTCCGTTAAAAAGGTAAAATGGAGATGGTTTCCATTCATGAACTGATCTTAAAAAATACCCCAATCACGAAACCAAACTCAAATATATTTTTGAAAGAACCCTGTCACTTATCGACGAATTCCATCCTGATGAAGTTGCCCTGGAAGCCCCATTCTTTGGAAAAAACGTACAAAGTATGCTGAAGCTCGGCCGTGCACAGGGGGTTGCCATGGCTGCCAGCCTTTACCGAAATATTCCCATCACCGAATATTCACCTAAAAAAATCAAAATGGCCATCACCGGAAACGGTAATGCCAGTAAGGAACAGGTTGCAGGAATGCTGCAAAATCTTCTTAATTTAAAGGAATTTCCCACAAAATATCTGGATGCATCCGACGGTCTTGCCGTTGCGGTATGTCACCATTTTAATTCCGGAACTGTTGCCGATACCAAGTCCTATTCCGGGTGGGAGAGTTTTTGAAACAGAATCCGGACCGGTTGAAGTAATCTAGCTCTTAGAATATAGAAAGAGGCTGTCTTACTTTTGAGACAGCCTCTTGAAAATTTAGTTATTGAGGAATTTCTTAGATTCTTTCTTGTTCTTATCTGAGTAATTGATGATAAAGGCTCCTTTTGGAAGAACTGTCTCAACTTGAATCTCATTTGTTCTGGCATTTCCTTTCTGAATCAGTTTACCACTTAAGTCGTAAATCTGATATTCTCCAAATACTTCATTCCTGTTACCTGCCAGCTTCAGCTTGTTTTCAGCTTTCACATATACTAGCTTTGATTCTGTATTCGATTTAACTTCTGAAGTTCCCAGGGTACCCATAATCTTTACAGCATAATCTTCCATTTGCCCATATTGTAACTGAGAACACGCTGTCATCTCAGGTAAATTGGCACCGCCGAATGTAGCAGCATCTACAGCAATTCTCATCCTTAAATAAGTATCTGTAACCGCATTGGCAGGAGGTGTAATATTATTGGTTACAGTAATCCCGCCACCAGATGCTACAGAAGCAGATAAATTATTGACTACCAGCTCTGATTCATCAAACGTTCCATTATTGTTATAATCTATCCAAACTTTTGTTCTGAATTTATTTGCCTGGCCGAACCCGTTTTCATAATTTACTTTTAGTGCGGTCGCTGAATTTAAAGGAATTTCTGTATAATAAGCAGGTCTGATGCAGCTGGCAGCGGTATAGTCTTCATAAAACTTAGGTGCCGGCTCATCTGAATCATAGCCATTGGTTGTACTGCTGATAGAACCAAACAGAACTCTTGTAGGGCCAATTGCAAAGTTATTATTGGCAGGGTTTACAATTCCCGGCGGATTACATTGCGCTGCTACCACAGAAACCGGAGATGGAATTACTACAGATGGATCCTGCCCTGCTATTGAATTGATCAGATTCTTTCTATACTCCATCATCAGCATAATAGCCCTGTCTCTTTGCCCTTCCGTGAACTTACGGTTAGAATTTGTATAATTCATTACATTATACTGGGTTCCGTCATAATTTTGATTGGTACAAGGATCTATACTGGTATTCCCGGAACAGCTACACCATACATACTTCTGGATGGTGAAGTATCACAAACTCTGTCACCATCTGTCGCACAATTAGCATTTGCAGGACAAGAGGTCTGGTTAGTATAGTTGACTCCCTGGAAAGTGTGGTATAACCCAAATGCATGTCCTAATTCATGAGTAAGTGTAGTATCATGAAGATTTTTCAGGGTAGCTACTTTCATGAAGCTTTCATAAAAATAATCATAAGAATCCGGGAATCTGGCATAGCCCATCAATCCTCCGGCATTCTGCTGCTGGCCATCAAAACCAATAACAACATAAATATTGAAGTAAGAGGTCTCCGGCCAGTGTGGGGCCATCGCTTTTATATCTGACGCATTAGCACCGTTACCTCCGTTATTGGAATCTACTCCTCTTGTATCATATAAAGGAATGGTACTTCCATTGTATCTTACAATACCGCTGGTCGGCAGACAGCTTGGTGATCTTTTGCTAATACCAGCTTAAAAGGAATCACATTTCCACCTGTTGCTCCTGCTCCTTCAGGATAAAATCCATTTCCATAGGTGGTTGCATACATACTGTTTGCCCTGTCAATCCAGTCTTTGATATTCTGATCAGTAAGAATTAAATTTGAATTATTGGATGCACTGGATTCAATGACATGAACTACAACCGGAATTTCAAATACCTGCCCAGCATAAAGGCCATTCCAAGAGGTTGCACCTCCTACTTTATTAAGAAAGGACTGTTTATCTACGTTTCTTAACTTGGTTTCAACTTCTTCCCTTCTCTTTTTCAATTCGGGAATTTCATGTCCATTTTTTCATCTCTTCATCAAAGCCACAATAGTGGTCCTGGCTTTGTGAAAATACATTAGAAAACAGTGACACTAACAAAACGATAGTAATCTTCTTCATATTTTACATATTTTTTAATTATCCGGAAACAAAAATATCATTTTAAAAACATTCTGTCAAAAATTTAATCATATTTTTATTTTCATTTTTCCGAATATTTATTCTCCTCCTACAACCGCCTGTTTTACAGCAATTTTATAAGACAGATTAAATTACTTGGTAAAACATAATACTATCTTTTACATTGGTATGATTTTTAGTATTACATTTGTATAAATTTTCAGGTATGAAAACAAAACAACAAACTATAAATCAGGGGATCATAAAATAAACTGGTTCCAGCATTTTCTTATGATATGTTCCGGCGGGAATATTCATATTTTAAGAAAAACTCCGAGTGAATGGAATAAATTTTCAGGGATCGGAGGGATCGTACTTTTCACTGCAGTATTTGCTACTTTGTCTGCAGGGTATGCCATGTATACAGTCTTTGATGAAATATGGACCGCTATAGGATTCGGAGTCCTCTGGGGGCTGATGATCTTCAATCTTGACCGTTATATTGTCTCTTCCATCAAAAAAACAGGAACATGGTGGAATCAGATTCTCATGGCCATTCCCCGTTTGATTCTCGCTACGTTTTTAGGAATTATTATCTCCAAACCATTGGAGCTTAAAATTTTGAAAAAGAAGTCAACAAACAGCTGAATACCATCATTCAAAGAAATAAAAAACAGCTGCAGGGAGAAATGAGCGGAAGGATTCTTCAGCAGAGCGGCCCATTTGAAACAGAAAAACAACAGATTTCAGAGAAAATTGCCCAATATCAGAAATCTTATGATTCTGCTTCGGTAGAACTTGAAAAGGAGATATTGGGAAAACAATCTGGGCTAACCAGTGGAAAAGAAGGCTATGGACCCAATGCCAAACGTAAGCAGGAATTAAAGGAACAGCGCAGACAGGATCTTGAGAATTATCAGAAGCAAGCTGCTCCAAGACTGGAATATTTAGACAAAGAAATTTCCAAAGTATATACCAATCTGGAAACTGAAAGAAAATCCACAGAAACCTTTGAAGACAAGTTCAATGGCTTTGCAGCAAGACTTCAGGCACTGGATGAGCTTGGTAAAAATTCAGCCATTATAGGACTGGCAGCTGCATTTATCATGGGGCTGTTCATCTGCCTTGAGATTTCTCCGGTTTTAGTAAAGCTGATTTCCCATGTAGGACCCTATGATTATCTTTTAGAAAAAACAGAAAATGATTTCAGGTTATATTCTAAAGAAAAAAATTGAAAAGGAAATGCCCTCACTGATTTCCGGATTGAGGATTTTAAGGATAATCTGGATAAATAGTTTATTGCCGGAAGATGAAAGAATGAAGCTGGAAGAAATCTTTATTTAAATAATTTTAAGTTTTTTCCTGAAAACATTGATAATTTGTAATAAAAAATATAAATTTGAGAAACTGCTATAAAGCAAAAATCAAAAAAATTAATTATTATGAAAAATTTAAAAAAGTTTCAAGAGAAGGCTTAAAAACATTAAGGGCGGATTTAAAATGTGCAACAGCGAATTACCCAATTTCGGATGTGGTGATGCAGAAATTTTTGCTGTGGTCCCGGAGGATGCAGAAGAATCTCAGACCTTCCGCCAGGTTCCTGCTCTATTTTATAACGGATATTATTATAAACCCCATACTGATGCAGACTTTTGTTTGCTTTAAATAAAAACCACGGCTTTGCTGTGGTTTTTTCATTTCTATTACCGTAAAATGATTTTCAGTGTTGAAGAGATGGTATTTTAAACAAAAAACATTAGAGAAAAAATCTATTTTCTTTCACATTTCCATTAATTAAATCTAAAATTACAATAAAACATTAAATATTTTTCTTTAATAAATTATTTTATACGAAATAATTTCTAACTTTATACTACTAAACACTGCTATCATGAAAAAATTACTTTTTGCATGTACACTGCTCATCAGCAGTGCATTTGCGCCTACCTTAAAGTCTCAGGCATCAGACCCTTTCTTAGGACAAATTGCATTCGTACCTTATACTTTCGCCCCAAAAAACTGGGCAGAATGTAACGGCCAGATATTATCCATCGCTCAAAATACCGCCCTTTTTTCACTTTTAGGAACCACCTATGGCGGAAATGGAGTGACTACTTTCGCTTTACCGGATATGAGGGGAAGGGTACTTGTACATAACGGGCAGGCTCCCGGAGGCCCAACCACTTATACCATGGGGCAAATAGGCGGAGCTGAAAGTGTAACATTGACAGTAACTCAAATGCCAGCCCATACCCATACTGTAAACGCTGTAACCGCCGAAGGAAATCAAAGTACACCTACCAACAACCTGCCTGCAGATACCAAGGGACTTGATAAAGAGTATTCTGACACAGCCAACAATACCACCATGAAAAACACCATGATCGGTACAACAGGAGGCAATCAGCCTCACGAGAACAGACCTCCGTTTATTACCCTGAAATGTATTATTTCTTTAACCGGTGTATTCCCATCACAAAATTAATCGCTATGAAAATTCTTTACTTATTATGTCTGATAGTCGGAAGTACCGTTTCTGCCCAGACGATAACTTTTAAGGGATGTACCAATTTATTTGACGATCAAAATTTTGTGTTTAATAAAACCGGAGTTGATGTCAACAATAAAAACATCTACATGACTACACCTATTGATGGCCAACCCTGTAGCGGATTGGGCAGCTGTGAATTCAAAATCCAGTGGAACAATGCCCAGACCAGATGGGAATTCCTTGCGGATGAAGGATATGGTACATTTACTACTCCTAACTTAGTTTTTTATAACGCAACCGGAAATAACAGTCTTCCCATACCTCCAGGTAACAATATTGGAGTATGGATTGAAAATACAGCTTATACAACAGGACTGTGTGCCGGCAATCTTACAGCAGCCAACTCTACAATGACCGGAGATGTGCAAACCATCACACTGGGAACTTCAGATGTTTCTAAAAATAAAATACGGATCTTCCCTAATCCTGTTTCAGACTTCATCAGCATTTCCGGACTGGATAACGGACGAACGATAGAGATTTACAATATTGACGGGCGCCTGGTAAGATCTGAAATATTTGACCCAAGAGTAGATGTTTCACAACTTATCCCGGGAATCTATGTATTAAAGGTTACCACCAAAGACCTTCAGCATCATGAGTTTAAATTCATGAAAAAATAAAAGTTGTCCAAACCTCATAAACCACTTAAGCGTCAGTAACTTGTAGAGCTGTTTATTTCATTTCGGGAACATTTTTTGCTTTATTATTGGATGCCTTCAAGTGTTGTACATCATTTCATTTATTTTCCGGACACTGAAATATTGAGAATTATATATCAGTCGGGGGCAGTATATGATTATCTCCGGGTACCTCCGGGCATTGTCGAAAAATTCGGAAAGGCAAGATCTAAAGGCACTTTTCTGAATAAAGTCATTAAACCCGGATTTAAATTTACCAGGGTTAAATAAAAAATGCCTCCATTTCTGAAGGCATTTTTATACTATTTTTAATTCTTATAATGAATAGTTAGGAGCTTCCTGTGTGATGATTACATCGTGCGGGTGAGATTCTTTCAATCCGCTTCCTGTGATCATTACCAGCTTGGAATCTTTTGTAAAGCTTCAATATCTTTTGCTCCACAGTATCCCATACCAGCTCTTAAACCTCCGGTCAACTGGAAGATCACATCTTCCAACTTCCCTTTATGAGGTACTCTTCCTTCAATTCCCTCCGGAACGAATTTTTTAGCTTCACTCTGGAAATATCTTTCTTTTCCTCCTCTCTTCATGGCAGAAAGGCTTCCCATTCCCTGATACGATTTGAATTTTCTTCCCTGGAAGATAATTTCCTCACCCGGAGCTTCATCAGTACCGGCTAACAGTGATCCTAACATTACTGCTCCTGCACCACTTGCAATAGCTTTTACAATATCTCCTGAAAGCTTGATTCCTCCGTCTGCAATTACAGTCACATTCTGAGACTTTGCATATTCGTAAACGTTATAGATTGCGGATAGCTGAGGAACCCCTACTCCGGCAACAACTCTGGTTGTACAGATAGAACCTGGCCCTACACCTACTTTCAGAACATTGGCACCGGCCTTAATCAGGTCTTCTGCTGCTTCAGCTGTTACGATATTTCCTCCAACGATATCAAGATTAGGGTATGCTTTTCTGATTTCAGAAATTTTATCCAGCACTCCTTTGGAATGTCCGTGTGCAGAATCGATGGCTACAATATCAACTCCGGCCTGTACCAGAGCTTCAATTCTGTCTAAGGTATCTTCACCTACTCCTACTCCGGCACCTACAATAAGACGTCCGTTCTGGTCTTTATTGGCATTCGGATATTCAAGCTGGTTGTCGATATCTTTAATCGTAATCAAACCTACAAGTTTATTGTCTTTGTCTACAATCGGAAGTTTTTCTACTCTGTTCTTAAGAAGGATCTCTTTTGCCTTTTCAAGGTTGGTATCTTTGTCTGAAGTGATCAGATTTTCTTTGGTCATGATCTCCTCTACTTTCATACCAAGATTTTCCTGATATTTTACATCTCTGTTGGTAATGATTCCGATCAGAACATTATCTGCATCTACTACAGGAAGTCCTGAGATTTTATATCTTGACATCATCTCTTTAGCCTCACCTAAAGTGTGGTCCTTAGAAAGGGTAACCGGATCGGAAATCATTCCGTTTTCGGAGCGTTTTACACGGTTTACCTGTGCTGCCTGCTCAGCAATCGTCATGTTTTTGTGAATAAATCCTAAACCACCTACTCTTGCCAGTGCAATAGCAAGATCAGCTTCAGTAACAGTGTCCATCGCAGCGGAAACTATCGGAACATTCAGCGTAATTTTGTCGGTAAGTCTTGATTTTAATGAAACCTGATTAGGTAAAACTTCTGAATAAGAAGGGACTAGAAGAACGTCATCGAAAGTGATGGCTGTCTCTACAATTTTGTTATGAATAGACATCTTTACTTTCTTTGCAAAATTAGGTTATTTTGATGACATATGAAAATCCTTTTGATAGTTTAAATAAAAATTAATAATCAATAACTTAAATCAAAAAACCGCTCTTTTTTCAAGAACGGTTACGGTACAAAATAATTGAATAAGTATGAAACTACTTGTTACATGTTAGTTTTTCAACGTTAAACATCCTATTTAACGAGGTTCCCATTTTCATCTAAATTTTCAATATGGGTATTGTTGTTTTTATCAATATATAATTTTAATCTTACTTTTCCTTTGGTATCACGGATAAAAATTCCTACATCGCCATTTGCTGTTTTACCGGCAAAAAACCGTTCATTGGTTAATTTCCCTTCTTCCCTGAGTTTTGCATATGCTTTTTGCTGGCTGCAGGATCATTGAGTTTTTTCAGGAGTCTTCAAACTTTATAATGTCTTCCAACGGAAAGTCATCCGGGCGTCCCAGAGCTTTAAACCATATACTCTTTTTTTATCTTTGCCCGCTTCTTCAGAATATTGCAGCTGCATAATCTGGTCTGTATTTCTCTGATCTACAGAATATACCATTCCGGACCCTTCTTTATTACCATCATATACAAGTCCGCCACACTCATCTCCCAGCGAATTAAAAAAATCAGCCCTGCATCTCTTTCTCTCTGCTTCATATTTTTATGGTTCACCATTCCCGGATGTTGCCGTTCTTTATTACTGATCACCATTTTTAAGGTTCCGTCTTTTTCAATAATGTTGATACGTTCCACATCGATCTCCTTAAACCTCTCGTTGGAATACTGGTTTTTGAATGCAAGAAAGAAAAATACCACATACCGCAGTAAGCGAAACAGCATAGATTTTAAGGATACGGACTTCTCTTATTAGTTTTTCCATGCTCAGGTAATTTAAAGATTAAATATTTCCTATTATTTGTCTGTAACAGAATTGATCATTTTTGAGAGATCATCAGGGTAAAATTTCCTTTTACATCTACAAATACGAGATCGTCAGTACGGGAGCCCAAAGTGATCAGCATATTTTTAATGACATCACCGTCCTGCTTTACCCTTATATTAATATTGTCTCCGTCATGTTTTATGGTAGCCCAGTCTTCATAACGGTTGTCATGCAGATATTGGCTGTAATCATCAAGCATTTCTTTATTTCCGTTGGAGACGGTAAGAACTTTTATTTTGGATGCTTTTTCACGAGGCTGATCGTCTCTTCACTTTCACCTTCTTTCCGTAAAGCTTTTTTAATATAGGATTTGGCCAGAACCATGGGTACATTGATGCTTGTAAATTTTGCTCCTTTAAAATCATAAGCTGAATTGGAGAAAAATTCCATATTGGGTTTTTCTGAAACAATACAGGATTGTAGCAGCATCATTGTTAAAATGGTCAGAAAAATGTTGGTAAGAGTTTTCATGGTTGGTTTTTATTTAACTTGTCTAAGACTTCCTCCTGAAATTTTATCCACTTTAGCATCCAGTTCAGGATTTCCTTTCAATTTGACGTCAGCTCCCGAGGATACACTTACTTTCAGTTTATCTGTAAAAAGATTGAAAGACTTGCTCCCGATGTAGCTTCCACAACTCCTGTAGCAATCTTAAGATCGTCTGCTTTGCAGGAAGCGCCGCTACTGGTATCGATCGCTGCTGATGCTGCCTGCCCGGATAAGCTTACACTTGCACCGCTTGATGTATTTAATGCCATTTTAGTAGTTGTAATACTGGCATTCAAAACAGAACCGGAACTCACTGAAACAGCTGTAGCCTGCTTAATATTGAATTTCCTTTGATAATGGAACCAGAATCTGCTTCAATTTCCAAACTATTTTCTGAAACAGGATTAACTGCTGTAAAAATACTTCCTGATGAAGTTTTGATTCTTTGAAGGTTAGGAGAAGAAACGTTAACATTCAGATTTTTAAATCTCAGATTCCTTACTCCTTTATTATCGATATAAATCTTTAAAACCCCATCTTCTACCCTGGTGATCACATACTGAAGTTTATCAGCATCTGCAATTACTTTTACACTTCTTGCATTTTCCTGCTTATAGGTAACCGTTACTCCTTCGCTTACATCTATTTTTGAAAAGTCACCAACGTTTCTGCTATCTCCGTTCAGATAAGAAGACGTATTTTCTGAGGTAAGGTCATTTTTCACAGAAGTTTTTACTGTGTTTGTGGCAATTCCTCCTGAGCTGATGATTTTATTGACATCAGACATCTTCATTTTTCCATTGAGGATGAAAATAATGTTCTCTTCTTTAGAATCCACATTAAAAACCAAATTCTCCAGATAGTTATCTTTTTCTTCTTCGGCCAGAAACTTCATAGAAGTGCCATCATTATTCATTGTCATCAGCTCATTGAAATTAAGGGACTTCAATGCTCTGTTTACTTTTTCAGACTTCTCTTTGTTCAGTTTTATATTTTCCACATTATCATCTTCAAGATCATCCGGGAATGTTGCTTTAGGAATGATCAGAATTTTAAGACCATCCACCTCATTCAATATAGGTTTTATTTTTCCTACATAGGCATCGTTCACATCAATGGTATTCAACAGCTTGAACATAGGCTTCTTAATGTTGATGGATGTAACTCCGCCATTTTTTTCAAAATCCTGAAAAAGTTTATTTAATTTATCAGTCTGCGCAGAAGAAGTTGCAAAACCGCTTAAAATTATGGCTATTATAAAAATATTTTTTTCATGGGATTGATTTGATTTTTAGTATTCGCTGTCAAAGTTTTCATTTTTCTGAGAAGATGCTACTGTTTTTTTAAACTCGCTTCCTAATTTCATGAAGGAGTATTTGGTAACATCAATGGCTTCTTTTTCACTGCTGATTCTTTTACCGTTTACAATGACATAAGAATCGTTATAGGCTGTGGAATCATTTAGGTTTTTATTGCTTTTAGCAGAGGAGTTATCAACGTATCTTGGCCTTGTTTCTTTTTTAAGCCTTCCTCTTTTAGGAAGAATTTCATCCAGCACATCTTTTTCCGCTACCTGATTTTCCTGAAAAACAGAGTCTTTTTGGTTCCTGAAATAGAATCTGTATGGTTCACCGCCACCTGTTCCTGATGGTCATTGTTTTCTTCCAAAAATCCTGATTTCTGTTTCAGAATTTCATTTTTCACCATAGTTTCTCTGTCCTGCACATCCGTACCGGTATTTTTATTATTAAAAAGAATCCGATCCCGAAAATCAGCATTACACTGGCGGCCATCCAGAACCATTTGGGAAAAGACGGTTTTTTTTTTCTCCTAAGGGAATAATGGGAACAGCATCTGTATCCGGTTCTTCCTCTTCTGCCTTTTGAAGAAAATCTTCAAAGCTCCAGTCCATTTTTTCTTCCTTGAGATCCCGGAAGATTTCGTTGTATTTATCTTGTAATTGATCTTTTTCATAGCTCATCAGTTGTGAGATTTGTTCTTTTACTTTTTGTCTTGCCCGCATAAGGTTTACCCTTACCGCATTTTCTTCCATTTCCAGCATTTCAGAAATTTCAGAAATATCATACTCTTCTACATCTTTCAGGTGGATCACCATCTTTTGCTTTTCAGGGAGCTGATTGATGAATCCTACAATATGTTCCTTAAGATTATCAACCTCCATACTATAGAGCTCCGAGCGGTGCAGCTGCATATCCGCAAAACCGATCTTTACATCGTGATGCTTCAGCCGGTTGAGGCATTCGTTCCGGACAGACTTCAGCGCATAGGACCTGAAATTTCCAAATTGCCCAAGCTCGTCTCTCTTTTGCCAAAACTTCATCATGAGATCCTGTACCACATCTTCTGCTTCATCACTGCTCATGACGAACCGTTTCGCAAAACGATACATCTCGTCTTTGAGAATAAACACCGTATTCTTGAAGGTTTCCTGGGTCATGAGTTTTGTTTCTTATAGGTAAGACAACCAAAGTTTCTAATCTATTACATCAAAAATAAAAAAACTTCAAAAAAATTTGAAGTTTTTATTATAAGTAAGATTAATACGTGTCAAAAATATGCTTCAGAACAGCTTTATCCTGCTCTGTCAGTGTTACTTTTCTTCTGGCCATAGCTCTTTCTGCCACTTCATATACTTTATCCAGCCTGAATCTTTCATCATCTTTCATTCCGCCCCATGAGAAGTTTTCCACAAGGTTAGGTGGAAAGCCCGGTTTGAAAATATTGGAAGCTACCCTATCACTGTTCCTGTATTTAACTGTGTATTGATCGCCGTTTTGGAGTGATCACCCATAATAAGTCCTGCAAACTGTAAACCGGTATCTTCAAAGGCTTTGGTTCTGTAATTCCAGAATTTTACATTTCCGTAATTATTTTTCATGTTTGAAGAATTGCTGTCTGCACCAAAGTTACACCACTCCCCGATCACTGAGTTTCCAACAAAGCCTTCATGCCCTTTACTGGAATATCCGAAAATGATAATATTATTCACTTCGCCTCCTACTTTACAGTGTGGTCCTACTGTAGTGGCTCCATAGATCTTTGCTCCCAGGTTAAATTTAGAATCATCACACAATGCAATAGGCCCGCGAAGATGACAGCCTTCCATCACTTCAGTATTTTTGCCGATATATATTTTACCGGTCCTGGTATTGATGGTTGAAAACTCAATATAAGCTCCTTCTTCAATGAAAAGGTCTTTTTATCTCCTATAAAGCCATTGGTGGAGGATAATTCCTGTGAGGTTCTGCCTTTAGTCAATAAGTCAAAATCAAAATCAATGGCATGATGATTATAGGTAAACAGATCTTTTGGTCTTTTAAAGAATACTAGCTCTTCTTTGATATCCGTCATTTTCTCAATCTGGTTCAAAGAAAATCCTTTCATATTGATTCTTGCGGCAATCAGCTCATCTTCATATACCAGAGCTTCTCCCATTTTAAGCTCTTTGATCTGCTGAATCACAGTCTCCGTCGGCAGGAAATTCGGTACCAGAAAAAGGCTTTCTTTGTCTTCCGGACTTTTAAATTTATCCTGAAGGTACATTTCTGTAAAATAAGTTACCTCTGTATTTTCCAGGATTTTCTGCCATCTTTCGGAAAAGGTAAGGATTCCGCATCTCATGGCTGCAACCGGGCGGGTAAAAGTAAGCGGAAGAAAGTCTTCCCAATATTGTGCGTCTGAAAATACTAATTGCATTTTTAGAAGTTAGAGATTAGATGTTAGAAATTAGTATCTGAGATTAAGTTCATTGAAATGATACGGCAGGTTCTAATTTCCGTCTAAGCAAAAATACAAAAAGATGAGAGAAGTTGGGAAATGTACGATAAGTTTCGGCTAAAGCTAATGAATAGTTTTTTTTTTATTAAGTAGCTTCCTTCGTCTAAGCTCAGGATTATAGCCCGTTTCTATTGAATGAAATAAAAAAGTCTCCCAAAAATTGGAAGACTTTAATATTTTAATTGTACAAAAATTACTTAGCGAATTTTTTGTATTTGTTCATGAACTTATCAACTCTACCTGCAGTGTCAACTAGTTTCACTTTACCAGTGTAGAAAGGGTGAGAAGTTGAAGAGATTTCCATTTTGATTAGTGGGTACTCTTGTCCTTCGAACTCGATAGTGTCTTTTGTTTCTGCAGTAGACTTGCAAAGAAACACCTCGTCGTTACTCATATCTTTGAAAACAACAAGTCTATAATTTTCTGGGTGAATTCCGTTTTTCATAATACAATTTTTAAAAAAATTAAAGTTTGCTTTCGAAATAGTAATGGATATTTCTCTGCTAATTTTAGGTTGCAAAAGTACAACATTTTTTCTAATTTCCAAATACCCTCTTCAATATTTTTTTATTGATAAGAAATTTAAAGTATTTTCGTTAAATTTGAAACCTACTTAAACTTTAATTTCAATGAAATTCAAATTATTACTGGCTTTTTCTTTCTGGATGCTCCTGGTAGCAGTATCATGAATAAGGATGATATTACTTTTGATGCGCCTTCACAGCAATTAAGTTTTTCAAAAGACACAGTATTCTGTGATACGGTTTATCATCAGGTACGTTCAGAGACCTATGTTGTAAAAGTATATAATAATGAAGATAAGGATATTCTGATCCCGAGGGTGAATCTTGAGAAGGGAGCTTCTTCATTATACAGAATCAATGTAGACGGAAAACCCGGCTATGATTTTAAGAATGTTCCTTTGAGAAAGAAAGACAGTCTTTATATTTTTGTTGAAATAGCACCTGAAGCTACCGGGCCTGAAGCCATTGCCGAAGACAAGGTTGTTTTCACAGGTCCTGCCGGGCAGCAGCATGTGACTTTATTCTCTGTGGTACAGGATGCAGAGTTTTTTATCCAGACTCCTACCAATCCGAATGTGATTTCCAGTTCTACAACATGGAGTGACAATAAGGCAAAGATCATCTATGGAGACCTTACCATCAACCCTAGTGTTACGCTGGACATCGATCCCGGCACCAAGGTATACTTCCATAAAAACAGTGGCATGAAGGTGTCTTCCGGAGCGGTCTTAAATATCAACGGAACTTTGGATAAGCAAGTGATCATCCGTGGAGACAGAAATGATCCTTATTATGATACGATTTCCAAAAACTGGAATGCCATCAGAATGGAAAGCAATTCTATTCTTAATATGACCCATGCAAGACTTTTCGGTGGAACAAGAGGGCTTGACATGAGACAGAATACGGCCAATATCAGAAATTCATTCATCCATACTTTCTTTGAATACGGAATTTATGCCGTAGGTTCTACAGTGAATGCCAGCAACCTTGTGATGAACAATTGCGGATTATCATGTGTAGGAATCTTCAAAGGCGGAAAACATAGCTATACCCATGCTACGATTGCCAATTATTCTAAGACAATGAACTCATTTGACAGAAAAGGGATTTTTGCAACCAATGAATGGAAGAATGATGCAGGACAAACGGAACAGGGCGCTCTGCAGCAGCTTAATATAAGAAACAGTATCGTTTACTCTGACAGGGACAACGCTATTCATTTTGAACAGACGCCGGGCCAGCAGTTTGAGTTTCTCATCCAGAACTGCCTGTTAAAATATTCCGGAACCTCTGAAGCCGGTTTCCCTTTTGACAATAATGTGAATGTAGTACAAAGCATCAAAAACGAAGATCCGCAGTTTGTCAATTACTTTATGGCTAAAATGAACCTAAGGGTAAAAACAACTTCGCCGGCAAAAGGAAAAGGAAATACCACTGTAGCCGGAAGCGTACCTTTGATATCGTAAATGTATCAAGAACTACCAGTCCTACTCTTGGAGCTTATCAATAATGGAAATTACCCAATTACAACAGCAGGTCGATGAGTGGATCAAAACTATCGGCGTAAGATATTTCAATGAGCTGACCAATATGGCCATGCTGACGGAAGAAGTAGGTGAAGTGGCCAGAATTATTGCCAGAAGATATGGTGAGCAGAGCGAAAAGGAGAGCGACAAAAGCAAAGACCTTGGAGAGGAACTAGCTGATGTGCTTTTTGTAACTTTATGTTTAGCCAATCAAACGGGAGTGAATCTGCAGGATGCCTTTGACAGAAAGATGAAGATCAAAACAGACCGGGATAAAGACCGGCATCAGAACAACGAAAAATTGAAATAATAATAAATGATGAGTTATAAATAATACATCAATTTGTAACTCATTATTTTTTTAAATAAAATGCAGATTATAATGAAGCTAGAAAAATCAACCTTAATTGCAAACAAAACAGTACAGATCAGCGGTTCGAAGAGTATTTCGAATCGTTTATTGATTCTGGAAAGTCTGTTCAATACTATAAAAATCGGGAATTTATCTAATTCTCAGGATACCCAATTGCTAAAAAAGCTTTATCTGAGACTACAGATGTTGTAGACATTCACCATGCGGAACTGCAATGCGTTTCCTTACTTCCTATTATTCTATTCAGGAAGGAAAAACTACTGTACTTACAGGCTCCGGAAGAATGAAGGAAAGACCTATCAAAAATCTGGTAAGCGCTCTGAAAGATCTTGGTGCTGAAATTGAATATATGGAAAACGAAGGTTTTCCACCTTTGAAAATTTCCGGAAAAAGGATTACCCAGACATCCGTAAATGTTCCTGCAAATATTTCAAGCCAGTTTATTACTTCTCTGCTTCTGATTGCAGGCAAACTTGAAAACGGACTGGAAATTAATCTTGTGGGAGAAGTGACTTCCAGATCTTATATTGAAATGACGCTTGATATTCTGACCAGATTCGGAATCAGAAACAGCTTTGAAGGGAATACGATCAGAGTAGAACCGTTTATGGATGATCATTCATCACCAGTCAGCTATGAAGTGGAAAGTGACTGGAGCTCGGCCTCTTACTTCTACTCCATCTGTGCTTTGGGAAGAAAAACAATCCACCTGAAAAGCTTTTACAGAGAATCTACCCAGGAGATTCAGCCATTGCAAGAATTTATGAAGATTTCTTCGGGATCAAAACGGTTTTCTCCGAAGATGAGCATAAAATAACACTGGAACCTCAGCAGAATTTTTCATTTCCTGAAAAGATCGTCCTGGATATGAACAACTGTCCGGATATTGCCCAGACATTATGTGTAACTGCTGCGGCATTAAAAATTCCTTTTGAGATTTCAGGACTGGGAACTTTAAGGGTAAAGGAAACCGACAGGCTTCAGGCTTTATATAATGAACTGAAAAAACTGGGAGCTGAAACACAAATCACTGATCTGACCATAGAATCTGTGAGTTTCGGAGAACCGGAAGATAATATTTCAATCAAAACGTATCAGGATCACAGAATGGCGATGAGCTTTGCTCCGTACTGCCTGATCGGGGAGCTCAATATCGAGGATGAGGATGTGGTGGAAAAATCATATCCTATGTTCTGGAATGATCTTGCCGATATAATGACGAATTAATATAAAAAGCTGATGATATGGTAATCTGAAATGCATCTTTTCAGATTACTGTATTATCTTCCATACACCCAATCCAATCATGAAAAAATACCTTCTTCTGTTTGCTTTTATATTTCCATTATCCCTTTGGGCACAATACCTGCTTCCCAATGAAGAAATCATTTATTCCTTTGAAACCAAAAATGGAAAGAAAATGACGTTGGTAAAGGATAAAAAGATGCATATATTCAATACCGTTTCGGGAGCAAGAATCGTGTAGAAATGGAATTTCCTTTGGAAAGAACAGCAGAGAGCTGGAAAAAATTCAAATACAATTCCTATTACCGAGGCGGCGGAAAACAGAATGCCGGAATGTCTCTCAATTATCTGACATTTACCAACAATGGATATCAATATCAGTTATTCAAAACGTATCAGGCGGAAGATGAATCTTACTCTACAGGAGTTACTGTAACAGATTCCAAAGGTAAAGAAACAGATATTGACGGAATTTATAAAACGATAAAAGGCTGCCTGTGCCGTCTGGATGATTCTCATCTGATACTCAAAGAGGATACGGGATTATAATTTACCTTGGTTCATCGACATGAAAAAGCTGTTTTCGTTCCTTGCTCTCAAACTGATCATTACTTCTTATGCCCAGACCCTGAAAGATTTTTCAGCTCCCGAAGGATATAATAAAATCTCTGAAGCCAGGGGCGATCTTGACCAGGATGGCAGGGATGAGATAGTAATGGTATTCAATACCAATACAAGAGCTACCAAAGAAGAATATCCTGAAACAGACTATAAAAGAGTACTCTATATTCTTAAAAATACAGCTAACGGTCTTAAGGTATGGAAAGAAGCTTACGGATTTCTCATTTCCAGTGGAATGGGTTTTAGCCCGGAATACAACAGCCCACCCGAAGTTTCTATAAAAACAACGCCCTGACAATACACCAGGAATTTAATACCAATTCCAGACATCGCCTGGCTTACAGGCATACGTTCAGATTTCAGAATAGTGATTTTTATCTGATCGGCTCACAGGAAAACTTTGACGACACCTGTGAATTCAACATCCTTCATGAAGTGAATTTCTCAACAGGAAAAGTTATTGTAGATGAACAATATTATCCATGCTTCGAGGGAGATAAAGCACCTCAGGAAAGTTTCTACAAATCTTTTACCCATAAACTTAAGCACCCTATAAAAATGTCTGATTTCAAAATCGGAGAAAACCAGTTTCCTGTTCCCGGCTCAAAGAGGACATTCATTTTCTAAATGAGCTTCACTCTGTCTTTTAAAACAAGTTAATTTTCCCTTAAAGTTAAATTAACTCCTCATATCTTGATATATTCTTATTTTTAAGTGACAATAAAAATAAAATAAAATTATGTTTAAATACAACATGAGACGTTTAAGAGTGATGAGCCTTGGTATTGCTGCCGCAAGTCTATTACTTTCCTGTTCCAACGACAATATTCTTGAAAGAGATTCCAATGAAACAGTTATAGCTTCAGGGAGAGCAAACCTTAAAGCATCTTTGGTTCCTGTTACAATGAACAGCTGGATGGCTGGTCTTCAGGATAATATTTCCATTTCAAAAATTTCAATTCCCGGAACGCATGATTCAGGCGCTCGCATAGATGCCCCTGTTGTATCAGGTACTGCTAAAACACAAGACCTCAGCATTGCAGAACAGCTGAATGCAGGAGTTCGTTTCCTGGATATCCGCTGCAGGCATATTGACAACTCTTTTACGATTCATCACGGAGCAATTTACCAAAAACTGAATTTTGATGACGTACTTAATGCCTGTTATGCTTTCTTGAACAGTCATCCGTCTGAGACAATTATCATGTCTGTAAAAGAGGAGTATGACGCTTCCAATACGACAAGAAGTTTTGAGGAGACTTTTGATTCTTATGTTCAGAAAAATTCTGCCAAATGGGATCTGGGAACTACAATTCCCAATCTTGGAGATGTAAGAGGAAAAATCAAATTATTAAGGAGATTTTCTGCGAACACGGCTAAAGGAATCAATGCGACATCATGGGCGGATAATACAACTTTTGAAATCAACAATGCTGCAGCACAGCTTAAAGTTCAGGATTATTATAAGGTAACCAATAATGATGATAAATGGAACGGAATATTGAACCTTTTGAATGAAGCAAAAATGGTACAACCGGGAAGCTTTTCATCAACTTTACAAGTGGTTACAAGCCGGGAATTTTTGGAATTCCAAGTATTCCTACCGTTTCCAACAGTATTAATCCTAATCTTAAAACATTCTTCCAAAACAATACTCAGGGGACATACGGAGTAATGCCGATCGATTTTATAAATGCCGAACTGTCTGAACTGATTGTAAAGACCAATTTCTGATCAATTTTTGTTAGATATATTTAAAGGCTGTCTCTCGTTGGGGAGACAGCCTTTTTGTTCTTAATTTTAAATGTCCGGCTTTTAAAAATAATAGATTTTTATCGCTCGCTGATTAAGCTGATTGAGCAGATTTTTTTAATGCTTCATGATCTGCGTAATCACCAAAATCTGCGAGAGTTTAAACTAATACTCAATACATTATTTCCGGATTCCGTAAGCTTCCATAATTTTAGTGAAGATCTCTGTATTTTCAAACAATCCTGTGAACGCTTTAGAATTCGGACCATAAGCAAAAACACTTGACGGAATTGAGGTATGATCATTGGTACTGAAGTTTCCGAAAATCCATCCATCCTTAAGACTTCCATCCAGAAGGGTTAACCCTCCGGTTTCATGATCACCCACAACAATCACTAAAGTTTCTTTATTTTCATCAGCAAACTTCATCGCTTTTCCCACCACATGATCGAAATCCAGAAGCTCGGTAACCAGCTGCTCAATATTATTGCTATGACCTCCGCCATCTGTCTGGGAAGCTTCCACCATCATAAAAAATCCTTTTGTATTATCCTTCAGATTGTTTAATGTAAGATCAAAGGCATCAGCCAGCCAGTTTCCTCTTTGGGATACCCTTTGTGAGGCCAACGGATCGATGACCAAAGTACGATTTGCAATTTTATTTACAGATTTCAGATCCTGATATAAATCTATTTTGGATTCTTTAAATTTCAGCAGGTTTTCCTGGGAAAGTCCACTTGTAGGCCCACCAATCAGAATTTTCGTTTTGGAAGCTGCAAAATCTTTCAGAATAGGTTCAGAGCTGTTTCTGTTATCAGAATGTGCATAGAAATCTGCCGGAGTAGCATCTGTAACATCTCCAGTTGAAATCAATCCGGAAACCATTCCTCTTTCTGCAATGATATCCGGAATCTGTGCCAGTGCTTTCCCCATATGATCAACTCCTACAAATGTATTATTGGTTTTTACTCCGGTAGCAAATGCAGTAGATCCCGGTGCTGAATCTGTAATATAAGCATTGGAAGAATTGGTTTTGGATAAGCCTGTAGATTTCATGTTGAAAACATTCAGCTTTCCTTTATTAGCTGTAAAAGCAGCGTAATATTGGGGTAATGAAGTTCCGTCCGGAATGAAAAGGATAATATTCTTTACTTTTTTGCTGATACCATCTGTTTTATAGGTTGGGGAATAGACGGGATATTCCTTTGTGTTTTTATAGAAGTTTTTCGGAATGGCATTCATGAATTTTTTAAGATCAGGAATATGGTCTGTATTGATATAGTCCACACCAAGATCCATAAGGTTTACCCATGCATTAGGAAAATCCGGAGCTCCATAGAAACGTATTGGTTTCTGCAAGGCGTGTGCTTTTTCCACTGCCTGTTTTATTTTTTCTGTTTCTTCGTCTCTTGGAATTCCTTTTCCATTCCACTTCACCAGCCCCGGAAGATCTGCACTCAACATTCCGATTCTTTTCAGCTGGTCAGCTGAATAGTTTTTATCAAGATCACCATCGAAATAAAGATAATCCGGATAATTTTTAAAATCTGCCGGCTGGGGCCTTCCTCCTGTAATCACAATTTTAACGCCTGAATTTCCGGTAATTTCCGGATATTTTTTCAAAGTATTGACTAAAATATTCAGTGCTGTTTTGTAGTCCTGTTTGATATCGATCAGCAATTGCAGCTTTTTATTGGTATCATGATAAATATTCCCTTTATTCAGCTTAATCTGTTTTGAAATATTGTCAAGATAGAGGTTTTCCAGCGTTCTGTCTGATGAAAGTTCCTTTTCCGTATGAGCTACCCAAAGTTTACCTTTTACCGGGTAGACATCTGCTTCAATAGAACCGAAATTTGCATAATAAGCCTGCCAGAAAGGAATTTCCTGCATATAGTCATTATGTGAATGTGCATTTCCCACATTATAGTTCAGATAATTCTGTGCCTGATTCTGAGAAAAAACAGCTAAGGCTATTACAGCCAATATTTTTGATAGTTTCATTTTGTTGATCTTTTGTTTGCAGGTAGAATGGAACGTTTTTACAATCTGCTCATACTACCTTTGAAAAAACCATATCACCGCAGAAATTCATGCGATGATATGATGGATTATCTATAAGATTAAATTTTACCAGCCTTCATTTTGTTTAATAACTCCATGACTGTTGACGATTTCAGCCTGTGGAACTGCCCAGACATTATGTATGGCCGGATTAAAGTTTCTTGCCGCCCAGACTACCTGTCCGTTGATCCCATGTAAAGGCTTCGCATAAGTCTCCTGCGCATCTCCCCAACGTACAAGATCTCTGTGCCTGTCTGCCCATTCACCTGCCAGCTCGCAACGTCTTTCATGTTTAAGATCGGTCATTGTACATCCGTTTTTCGGAGATAAGCCTGCACGGGTCCTGATTATATTGATTTCCTGGTCAGCAGGTTTCCCCTGCATCAGTAAAGCTTCTGCCTTGATCAGGATGACTTCAGCATAACGCATGATAGGAACTGCCAGGTCTGTACAAGGATAATCTCCGTTAGCACTTACGTGGCCGCTGTTCAGCTGGTATTTGAAGGCATCCATATATTTGTTGAACTGATATCCGGTAAGGGAATTGGTAGAAGCATATGTTCTTTCCTTTCCGTTGAAGGTAAATTTATCTCCAATCTTCAGAATGGTAGTGCTTCTTCTCTGGTCCCCGGTTTCATATTCATCATATAATTCTTTTGTAGGCTGAAAGTATCCCCAGCCATTGTATTCTCCCCATCCTTTATTTTCAAGCATTACCCCGGAAGAATGCTTCCCACTGCATTAAATTTCGGAGTACTTGGTATGGACCATATATATTCTGAACTGTAATTATTTTCAGCTTTGAAAACATCAGCATAGCTGTTCAGCAGGCTTCTGTTTCCTTTGGTCATTACTTCATTCGCCCAGTATTCTGCATTCTTCCAGTCTTTCATAAACAGGTATACTTTCGCCAACAACGCCCATGCTGCGGCTTTATGAGGTCTTCCGTAATCTTTAGCCGGAAGCTCTGCCTGGGTAGGTAATAATTCTGCTGCTTTTTTCAGGTCGTTCACAATATAATTGTAGTTTTCCATAACATTGGCAGCTCTGGGAATAGGATTTGGGTTGGGCCCCTGTGTACGATCCACAATCGGAATACCTGCTTTCTCATTTCCATAGGAATAAGCCAGCTCAAAGTACATTCTGCTGCTCATAAACAAAGCTTCGCCCACATACTTGTTTTTCACTGCCTGTGAAGCCTGAATATTATCAGCATTACGGATAACACTATTGGCAATTCCTATTACGGCATACCTCTTGTTCCATTGTGTTTCCAGATCTCCTGCAGCAATATAATTACTGCTGAAGTTCTTCACATTATCGGCTTCACTTTTGGATCTTCCGGTTACCATATCATCACTGGCATTAATGAACCAGAAAAAACCTCTCCCATAAAATTCACTGTCGGAAAGTGGTCTGTACATCGCATTGGCACCGGTGATCAGGTCATTTTCTGTTTTCCAGAAGTTGGCTTCTGTAGGTGTTCCTTCAGGGTCTATATTAAGTTCGTTGGTACAGGACAGCATTGCTGCGGATATTCCTGCTGCTAAAATTATGGTATTGAAAAATTTCATTTTTTTACTTTTTAAATTATTTTAGGTTACAATCCCACTTCCACTCCGAAAATAAATGAACGGGCCTGAGGATATCTTCCGGTATCCACACCATAAGTATCCATTCCTACTTCAGGATCAAACCCTGTATATTTGGTAATGGTAAACAGGTTACTGCTTGTTACGTACACCCTTACTTTATTGACATTAAGCTTATTATAAAGTTCTTTTGGTAACGAATATCCTATTGTAAGGTTTTTCAGCCTCAGGTAAGAACCGTCTTCTACGTAGAAATCCGATACTTTTGAATAGTTACCGCTTGGATCCCCATGGGCAAGTCTTGGAATATCGGTGTTGGTATTCTGGGGAGTCCAGGCATTCAGGATGTCACGGTCCATATTATAGTTTTGTCCTGTACCTCCCGGATTTAGTGAAATAAATTTCATCCCGTTGAATATTTTGTTTCCGTATACCCCTGGAAGAACAGGTTAAGATCAAAGTTTTTCCAGGCCATGTTGTAGGACAGTCCGAAGAGAATTTAGGGTAAGGATTTCCAAGGTTTACAAAATCATTGTTATTCAGTGTTCCTGTATTTCCGTCTTTCTTCAGGAATTTAATATCTCCCGGTTTAGCATTCGGCTGGATCAGGTTTCCGTTGGCATCTCTGTAGTTGTTGATTTCTTCCTGCGTACGGAAAATTCCATCAGTTTTATAGCCATAATAAGAATAAAGGGATTCACCCACTTTTACACGGGTAGGTTTCAATACTCCACGAACATTATTGCTGTTGATAAAGATCTCATCTACAGTTGCCAACTGCTTCACCGTATTTTTTAGTTGACTAAATATAGCCCCGATTGAATACGTGAAATCTCCTGACTTTTTCCCATTGTAATTTATTCCCAATTCATAGCCTTTATCCTGAAATAATCCGGCATTTACATATTGATCAACAAGTGTAGCCGTACTGGAAAGGTTAACATTGAAAATCTGATCTGTTGAGTTTTTCACAAAATAATCAAATTGTAAAGAAAGGCTGTTGTGCAGGAATGAAGCATCTACCCCAAAGTTGGTCTGCTCAGATTTCCCCATTTTATATCGGCATTCGGAAGCGTGGTAGAGTAATACGCAATATTCTGCGTTGGGTCTTGCCCGAAAATAACATTATTATACCTTATCATTAATGGATTCACGGCCTGATAAGAGGCTCCGCCAAGATTTCCCAGAATCCCGTAGCTTCCTCTCAGCTTCAGACTGGAAAGCCATGAAACATCATTCAGAAAATTCTCTTTGAAACTACCCAACCTCCTGAAACGGAATAATAGTTGGCAAACTGATTATGTCTTGCAACGAGAGAGGTTCCGTCCCTACGCCCAAGTAAACTGATGATATATTTTCCTGCATAGTCATAATTCACCCTGCCCAGATAGGATATCAGGGCCTGCTGATATTTATAACTGTAAACTTCTTTGTTGGTATCTGCTGCATTTTGAAGATATCTGAACGTTTCCGCTTCACTTCTGAAATCGCCTTTGCACTGAATCCTTCTTCAGTGGTTTTCTGAAAAGTAAACCCAGCAAGGACATCAAAATTGTGCTTACCTGCTGTTAATTTATACGTAAGGAGCTGCTCAGCAAGAGAGGTTGATAAGGTGTTCGATTGATATTCAAGACTGTTGGTATCAAATATTTTTCCTACTTCCAATACTCTTGGGGTAAATTCTTTGATGTTTCCTATCCTGAATGTTTGGGAAAAGTTAGAACGGAATTTCAAATCTTTTAGCAAAGCCACTTCTATGTATGGATTGATCAAAATCTCATGGGTTGGGTTTTGAATGCTGATCCTTTTAAGGTAGGCAACAGGATTGATCATATCTCCATATCCTCCCGCCACATCAATAGGCAGTCCTGAAAAGGCGCCTGTTGGTGTATATACCGAAACATTCGGCGGATAATACATAGCAGCAACCAACGCTCCTGTATAACCGTTCTTGGTATTGGCCGTATTACCTGCAGAATAATTATAATACATATTTTCTCCGATGGTAAGCCAATCTTTTACCTTATGTTCTGAGTTTACTCTGAAATTATATCGTTTTGCCTGGGTATTCAATAAAATCCCTTCAAGATTCCTGTGGTTCATTCCTACAAAAAATCTGGATTTTTCGCTTCCCCCGCTCAGGTTTATATTATACTCCTGGATAGATCCTGTACGGAAAATCTCGTTCATCCAGTTGGTTCTGGTGATTCCTCCGTCTGTGTATTTTCCAGCATTGAAGGCTAAAGGAAGGCTATTCGGCTTTCCTGCATTATCGTATGCCTGGCGCATAACATCCTGGAATTCGGCTGCATTTAGGATTCTTTCAGTCTCCATGCTTGGTTGGTTCCGTATTTAACATCAAAATCTACTGTTAAGCTTCCTTTTTACCCCTTTTTGTCGTAATAAGGATAACCCTCCGGAAGACCTTGCCCCGTAAATGGCAGCAGAAGCATCTTTAAGAACAGAAATATCCTGAATATCATTAGGGTTAATAGATGGTGTTCCATTAAAAACAACTCCGTCTATCACGTAAAGAGGTGTTTCTCCGTTTACCCCGCCCAAGCCACGGATGTTTACTTTCGGCGAACCGTTGGGGTCTCCTCCTTCATTCACCACCGTTACTCCGGGAGCTTTACCCTGAAGCGCCTCTCCTACTCCGGATAACGACCTGGAAGTAAGTTTATCCAGTGAAGCCTCCGAAACGGCACCGGATACTTTAGACTTTTTCTGCGTTCCGTATCCTACAACAACAATCTCGTCGATGGATTTTTCATTCAAACTGTCTTTTTCTGAGCAAGGAACAGCGGTGAAGCTGACATTGCACCAATAAGTAATACCCTACCCGTTAAATAAGTGACTGAGACAGGGATTTTAAATACATTCATGACATCCTTTTTGATTAGATGCAAAATTAGAACAGCTCTTTCCCTCGTCCCATTAAGATTTTCTTATGTTTTTATTAAGAATCTTTAGCTTTTCACAGCTTACACCTACCATAATCAAAAATTAAATAGCTGTTTTTCAATACAATAAACAGATAAAGTAATCATTCCGTTTTTATTCATCTTCTTATTTTATGTTAAGTTTGTTTTAAGTTTATGATCAATCAGAGACAATACTTAACACAGATAAATAAGTCAGGGATCGGATGGAAACTATTTTCGGAGATAATAAATCACAGACTTCATTTTTCTTTTTTACATTTGCTGAAATTAAAATTGTACAGATCAAATGACCATCATCATTACAGGAACCTCATCAGGAATCGGATTTGCATTAGCCGAATATTTTGGTAAAAAAGGGCACAAAGTATACGGATTAAGCCGGAAATATACGGAGAGTCAGTATTTCAAATCGATCCCTACTGATGTTACCGACAACACTGCTGTTCAGAATGCTATTGCCGAGGTTTTACAATCAGAAAGCAGAATTGATGTCCTGATCAACAATGCCGGAATGGGAATGGTAGGAGCTGTAGAAGATTCTACAAAAGAAGATATTCTCAAATTGTTCAGCCTGAATCTGGCAGGTGCCGTTCAGATGATGAGTGCTGTTCTCCCAAAAATGCGTGAAAATAAATTTGGAAAGATCATCAATGTTTCCAGTATCGGGAGTGAAATGGGCCTTCCTTTCCGTGGATTCTATTCTGCTTCAAAATCTGCCCTGGACAAGGTGACTGAAGCGATGAGGTATGAAGTGTATCCATGGAATATTGACGTTTGCTCGCTGCATTTAGGAGATATTAAAACCAATATTGCAGAAAACAGGGTTATCACTCAGGTTTCTCAGCCCTATAAAAAGGTCTTTGATAAAGTATATGCCCTGATGAACGCTCACGTAGATGAGGGACAGAGCCCTTGGAAGTGGCAGAATATATTGAAAAGCTGCTGGGGAAAAATAAATGGAAAGCCCATTATTATTTTGGTAAATTCGGGCAGAAGATCGGAGTTCCGTTGAAATGGATTCTTCCGCAGGGCGTTTATGAGAATTTAATGAAGAAATATAATAAACTGGATAAAAATTAGTTGATTGATAGGACGCATTGTCATCCTGAACAGAATGAAATGCTGTGAAGATCTTTTGTATTTTTATAAAAATTCTTCATCCGCTTCTGAAAGTGTTCGTAAGCATTGATGTATATTGACAAATTGAAATTACTTTTAAAAATATTTTTTGTGCTGTTCTGCGTTTTTACCCAAGCGCAGAAAAAGCAGTATTGGCTGATAGATACCGAGACCAAGGTTAAAAAAAAGGTAAAAGATTCAGTATCTGCGGTAAAGTTTCTGGATTCACTGGCTCAGAATAATTATTTTTTCACACAACTGAAAGAGGTCAAAGTAAAAGGGACAGCACAGAAATTTTCTATGATAAAGGGAAGAATTTCAACGAAACCTATGTTGATCTTTCAGATTCAATTGCCCTGAAATTAAAAATAAGGAAAGATTTTTTCACTAAAAATTTAGATTCTACCAAGAAAAGCATTAACAAAAGCTATATTGACGACGGGTATTCTTTCAGCAGGATCAAATCCAAATACAAAGGTCAGAAGAACGGATTTCCCATCGTAGAGCTGGATATCAATAAAAACGATAAAAGAACTATTGACGGTTTTGTAGTCAAGGGATATGAAAAGGTTCCCAAAAGATTCATCAAAAACCTGGAAAAAGAATTTAAAGGAAAAAATTATGATGAGAAGAACCTTCTGGCCATCAACAAAAACTTTCAGAGTCATCCTTTCCTGACACTGGAACGGCAACCGCAGACCCTCTTCACCAAAGATTCCACGAATATATACCTGTTTCTGGAAAAGAAAAAGACCAATACTTTTGATGGGGTCATAGGTTTTGGAAATGATAAGACAGACAAATTCACCTTAAACGGAACCATGAATGTGAATTTCAGGAATATGTTCAATGGTTTTGAAACTATTAATCTTTACTGGCAGAGAAACCCTGACAAAGGGCAGAATTTCGATCTTCAGGTGGATATTCCCTATCTTTTCAAATCGAATGTAGGGATGAATGCCAAAGTGAATATCTACAGACAGGATTCAACATTCGCCAATGTAAAATTCCTTCCCGCCTTTTATTATCACATCAATAACCGCAACAAAATCGGGCTAAGGGGAACTTTAGAAACCTCAACCATTATTGATTCATTATATGTTCAGGGAAGGATTATAATAAAAGAGGGATAGGTATCTGGTATGAAATGACAGAACCTACCGATATTGACCTTTTTCTTTACAAAACAAGGATCAATGCCGGATATGATTTCCTGACAACCACTTATTCCAAAGACAATACCAAAGCCACGCAGAACCAGTTTTATTTCTTCGGTGAACACAATTATAATATTTCCGGTAACCATTTCCTGAACATCAAGGCCGAAGGTGCGATGATGGATTCTAAAGTAGAGTTTTCTGCCAATGAATTATACCGTTTCGGAGGTTGGAATTCTATGCGGGGATTCAATGAGAACTCTCTGGCCGCTGATTATTATTATTACGGAAGTTTAGAATACCGGTACCTCATAGGCAATCAGGCATTTTTGATGTCTTCGGACAATATGGGCAGCTCAACAACAAATCGCTCAAAGTAAAACCCAAACTCTACAGTGTGGGCCTCGGTTTCAATTTCTTTATCCCGATCGGGCTGATGAGCTTCCAGCTGTCGAATGGTAATGAGTTTGGAAATCCTTTTAAATTCAATGATATTAAAATCCACTGGGGAATCCTGAGCAGGTTTTAAAGAATATTAATTCCCAACTTTTACTAAGTACAAATGGGCGAAAACCACAATAATTTACTGCCTTCTGCCTTATATTAATAATTATAATAATAAAACAAAAATCCCTATACAAAAACTATTCTTCATTTTACCGTTTCATTAATTATTTCCGTTAAAAAATATTAAAATCGTATTTTTATTTTAATATCACATTAAACTTTACGTAATAGTGCCCGGCTAAATTTGCATTCAAAAAAATGAAGAAAGCTTTAGCTACGTTTGCAGTTTTTTTACTTCCATTATATATTACTGCTCAGGAGGTTGCTATCTCCGGAAATGTAAAATCTGAAAGCGGAATGAGTGTTCCCGGAGTAAATATTACGGACAAAAACACTGGAAAGACCGCTACGACAGATGAAAATGGTAATTTTACCATTACAGCCAATCCGAAAGACATTCTTGAATTCTTTGCTCCTGATTTTTCTGTATATACTGTTGAGGTTTCTTCAAAAGGCAGTATTCCGTTGTTTTAACAAAGTCCAATGAAAAGCAGATCGAGGGAGTGGTCATTACCGCACTGGGCATTGCCAAAAAGAAAGAAAAGATAGGATATGCGACTCAGGAAGTAGGTACTAAACAGTTTGAAACGATCACTACACCAAGTATCGGTAACTTATTTTCAGGGCAGGTTGCCGGTCTGAATGTTTCCAACCCTACAGGGATGCAGCAGGCGCCACAGTTTACATTGAGAGGAAATTCCAATCTCGTTTTTGTGATTGATGGAGTGATTGTAGAAAAAGAGGTTTTCCAGAATTTAGATCCTAATAATATTGAAAATATCAATGTACTGAAGGGAGCTACCGCTTCTGCTCTTTACGGATCAAGAGGCCGGTACGGAGCCGTTCTGATCACTACAAAAAGTGCTAAAAGAAAGGTTTTTCTGTAGAGTTTTCTCAAAACACCATGATTACGGGAGGCTTTACCAATCTTCCGAAAACCCAGACAGAATACGGAAACGGTTCCCACGGAAAGTATGAATTCTGGGACGGAGCTGATGGCGGAGTGAATGACGGAGATATGATCTGGGGCCCAAATTTGTTCCGGGCTTCAGATTGCTCAATGGAACAGCCCGATCAGGGATAAAATTACCGGGCAGGTTATTCCATGGTATGGAGCCGTGACAGATACTCAGTACAATGATAAATCAAGGTACGAAAGGGTTCCTATCGACTGGACTTATCATGATAATTTAAAAACATTTTTAAAGCCTGCAGTGATCAACAATAATAATTTTGCGATCAGCTACAGATATAACAAAGATACCTACAGACTTTCAGGAAACTTCATGAACTATGATGACAGGGTTCCTAATTCTTACCTTCAGAAATACGGCATCAACTTCGCCTCTGAAAATCATCTCGGAGAGAAATTGATCTTTGATACGAAATTCAATTATAACCAGGCTTTCACGCCTAATATTCCCAACTATGATTATAATCCGAGCGGACATATGTATACGATCCTGATCTGGATGGGCGGTGATGTAGACGGAAGGGCACTGAAAAATCATATGTGGGTTCCCGGAAAAGAAGGAAGGTCTCAGGCTAACTGGAACTATGCATGGTACAATAATCCATGGTTCGGAGCTGAATATTATAAAAACCAGAACAGGACCAACATTATCAATGCTCAAACCGGATTAGAATATAAAGCTACAAAAGATTTCTCCGTAAAAGTAAAATATCTATTGTTGAAAACCACATCAAAAGAGAAACTTTAAGCCCATACTCTTATTTCAACTACAGTGCCCCCAGAAGTGGCGGTTATATCCTGAAAGATAATAAAACCTGGAACCTCAACTACGATGTACTGGCAACTTATAAGAAGAAAATATCTGAGAATTTTGATATTGCCATCAATGCCGGAGGCTCAACGTTTTATTATAAAAACAATATCAATGAAACATCCACAGACGGTTTGAAAATTCCGGAAGTGTATACATTTGAAAACTCAATCGGCGCTTTAAAAAAATATACTTACCTGAAAGAAAAGTTGATCTACAGTGCCTATTCAACGATTGACATCGGCTTGTACAATGCCTTTTTCATCAATATTTCCGGACGTAACGACTGGTCTTCCACACTTCCTAAAGCCAACAGATCTTATTTTTATCCTTCAGCATCGGTGAGTGCCGTGATTTCCAACCTGGTCAAACTGCCGGAGTCTGTTAACCTTTTAAAAGTTTCCGCTTCATGGGCGAAAGTGGCTTATGATTTCCAGCCTTATTCCATCAGAAATTATTACCTGAATAATAAAGGAATCACTTTCAACGGTAACCCTACATTTTACTACCCTACCATTCTGAATGTTGAAAATTCTCTGAAACCAGAGCAGACAAAATCTTATGAACTGGGCCTAAGTGCAGGATTTCTCAATAACAGAATTACTTTAGATGCCACTTATTTCAGAACCCTGGATTATAATAATATCCTGGAGTTCCCAAGTGCAGAATCTTCAGGTTTTACCTCACAATATGTAAACGGTAACGAATACACGACAAAAGGATTTGAAATCTCTCTTGGTTTAGTTCCTGTAAAAACGGCTGACTTTACCTGGAAAGCGTTGATCAACTGGAGTACATATGAGCAAAAGCTGACTTCCATCTATAATAATATGCCGAATTACAAGAATATCAAACTGGGTGAAAGAATGGACAGCTATTATGACTACACATGGCAGAAGTCTCCGGACGGCAAAGTGATTCTGGATGCGAAATCAGGAATGCCGACTAGAGCAAATACACCAAGCAATCTGGGACATTTCAACCCAGACTGGACTTTCGGTTTCAACAACACTTTCAAATATAAAAAGCTGTCTCTGAATATCGGAATTGATGGAAGTATCGGCGGTATCATGAGATCTCAGGTCGTAGAAAAAATGTGGTGGGGAGGAAAACATCCTAATTCTGTAGCCTACAGGGATCTTGAATATGCAACTCCGGGAACTTACTATTTTGTACCGGATGGAGTTAATTACAATCCTTCTACAGGTCTTTATACACCGCATACCAAAGCCATAAGCTTCCAGGACTGGGCGCAAAACTATCCATATCAGGCAAGGGTAACACAGGACGAAAGTGAAGAGTTTGCCAATGTATTCGACAGGACTTTTATCAAACTAAGGTCTGTAACATTAGAATATGATTTCTCTTCATTACTGAATCCTAAAGGAATGGTAAAAGGTTTCACGGCTAATATTTCTGCCTATAATCTGGCCATGTGGAAAAAATCGAAAAACCTTTATTCGGATCCGGATTTCCAGATCAGGTCAGGAAGAACGGATGATATCACGAATGACATTCAGGATCCGTCAAGCAGATGGTTTGGAATAGGGTTTAATCTTAAGTTTTAATTAAAAGTACGTCAATACAATGAAAAATACTATATACACAAAAGGAATCAATCGCAGAACGGCAAAAGCATTCATAAGAACGGTAATTGCCGCCGGGTTTCTGTCATTGGCATCCTGTGAGTCTAATCTTGATAAGATCAATGAAAACCCTAATGACCAGGCAAGCATTGATCCCAAATATCTTTTGACTTATGCATCAAAAGAAACCTTCCAGGTGAATGGTGATAATATGTATGCATCAAGAATGATGATCGGTACCGATGGAGAAAATACCTATCAGTACATGAAGTGGAATGATACTTCTTTTGAGGTCTACACAAAAGCGATTCTGAATACGGTAAAAATGATGCAGGAAGCTGAAAAGATCAATAATAAAAATTATGTTGCGATTGGTAAATTTTTAAGGGCTTATCATTTCTTCAATATCAGTTTGAAAGTGGGAAGTGCTCCTTATTCAGAAGCCGTAAAAGGTGAATCCGGGATTACCCAGCCTAAATATGACAGCCAGGAAACCATCATGGCCGGAATTTTATCTGAGCTGAAAGAAGCCAATGATCTGATCAATACCAATGATAAAATTGAAGGAGACATTATCTTCAAAGGAGATGCTTCGAAATGGAAAAAGCTGATCAATTCCTTCCGCCTGAAAATCTTAATCACCCTTTCTAAAAAAAACTACGGTAGGAAGCTATACTGTTGCTGCGGAATTTGCATCTATTGCAGGAAGCCAGCCTCTGATGACCTCCATTGCCGATAACGGAGAGCTGAAGTTTGCAGATGCTGCAGACAGCAGATATTCTATGTTTAACAACAGCGGATACGGATCAAGTTTATATATGGCTGATTACTTCATCAACCTGTTTAAAGACAGACAGGATCCCCGCTTATTTACTTTTGCTGCCCAAACTACCGGTGCGAAGGAAGCAGGAAAGCCTATTACAGATTTTTCAGGATACAATGGCGGAAACCCTACTTCCCCATATTCTGATAATGCCGCTCTGATTACGGCAAAAATATTTCCAAAGTCAACGACCGTTTCTATAAAGATCCTACCAATGAGCCTTCTTCTGTATTAAGTTATTCAGAGCTTGAGTTTATTCTTGCTGAAGCAGCCGCCAGAGGATGGATTTCCGGATCTGCCAAAACACATTACAATAATGCTATCAAAGCCAGTTTCAGTTTTTACCAGACCTATGTGAAAAATCCGGGACAGTATTTTACTGGTTTTGATGTGAACCAGTATCTGACAACTCCTTTAGTGGTTTATAATGATGCGGCTCCATTGCAGGCCCAGCTGGAACAGATCATGACTCAAAAGTATATGACCATGTTCCATCAGGCACAGTGGACTTCTTATCAGGATTATTTAAGAACCGGATATCCGAATTACCCGTTAAAAGCCGGAGTTCCTGCTCCGTTCAGGTTCAGATATCCGCAATCGGAATACAGCTACAACAGCAATAATTTAAAAGCTGCCCTTGCTGCCCAATACGGAGGAAATGACAATATCAATTCCAAGCCGTGGTGGTTACAATAGAAAAACTGATTATTTTTATATAAACAAAGAAATCGCAGGAAAATCCTATTAACTTGCGGTTTCTTTCTTATTACGACTGAACATGAACAGAAGAGAATTTTTAGAAAAATCAAGCATTTTATTGGCAGGATTGGGAACTTCAAGTGTTCTTCACCCTTCTATTTTAAAAGCATTGGCTATTGAACCGGCTGCCCGGTCTACTTTTTATGATGCAGAACATGTGGTCATTCTTATGCAGGAAAACCGCTCATTTGATCATGCTTTCGGTGCCCTTAAAGGAGTCCGTGGTTTTTAGATAAAAGAGCTTTTATAAAACCGGATGGGCATTCCGTTTTTTTCAGAAGGATAATACCGGGAAATATGCCGCTCCTGCCCGTCTGGATCTGAGAAATACCAAGTCTACGTGGATGAGCTCCCTTCCCCATTCATGGGAAAACCAGCAAAACGCTCTGAATAAAGGGAAATATGATCAATGGCTTCAGGCAAAAGCTTCCGGAAATAAAGAGTATAAAAATATTCCCCTTACATTGGGATATTATAACCGTGAAGATCTTCCTTTTTACTATCAGCTAGCAGATGCCTTTACCATATTCGACCAGTACTTCTGCTCTTCACTTACGGGAACTACTCCCAACCGTTTATTCCTTTGGTCCGGAACTTTGAGAGCACAACAAAACGGAAAAGTGAAAGCTAACGTTGTCAACGAAAATATTGATTATGACAAGGCCAGACAGGCAAAATGGAAAAGCTTCCCGGAAATTTTAGAAGAGCAAAATGTTTCATGGCGAATTTATCAGAATGACATCAGCCTTCCTAAAGGAATGTCCGGAGAACAGGAAGCCTGGCTGAGTAATTTTACAGATAACCCGATTGAATGGTTTTCCAGGTTCAATGTTAAATTCTCTAAAGGATATCATCAGAATATCCCTAACCTCATTGAAAGACTGAAAAAGGAAATTGAAAAAATCCTAAGCAGAAGGAAAGACTGGAAGCCATGATTGCAGAGCTGAAAGATGATGAGGTAAAATACCATCCGGATAATTATTCAAAACTTTCGAAGGAAGAGAAAATCTTCATGAAAAAGCATTTACTACTAATTCCGGTGATCCGGATTACTGGAACCTTGAAACCGGGAAGGATGAAAACGGGGAAAGACTGGTAGTTCCTAAAGGAGACGTGCTGTTTCAGTTCCGCAAAGATGTGGAAGAAAAAAAGCTGCCATTGGTTTCATGGCTTGTCGCTCCCGAACATTTTTCGGATCATCCGGGATCTCCATGGTATGGAGCTTGGTATATTTCAGAGGTTTTAAATATCCTGACCAAAGATCCGGAAACCTGGAAGAAAACCATTTTTATCATCAACTATGATGAAAATGACGGTTATTTTGATCATGTACTCCCTTTCGCTCCCCCTTTAAATCCGGGCCAGCCTGTAGACATGAACGGAAAAGAGGGCGTGGAATATGTTGACCGTTCCCAGGAATACATGTCTGATCCTTCTCTGAAAGATTATGAAAAAACTGAGGGTACAATAGGTCTTGGCTACAGGGTTCCTATGATCATCGCTTCTCCATGGACGAAAGGAGGGTTTGTGAACTCTGAGGTATCGGATCACACTTCTGTGCTTCAGTTTCTGGAAAAGTTTATTATGAAAAAGTTCAGCAAGGATGTACATGTTGACAATATCAGTGACTGGAGAAGGGCTATCTGCGGAGATCTGACTTCAGCATTCAACAGTCCGAGTGTGAAAGCCCCACAGATGGACTATCTGAACCAGAAGGATTACGCCAGAACCATCAATGCAGCCAGAAATAAACCTGTACCGGATCTGAAATGGTATTCAGAAAACGAGCTTAAAGGCAATTTACTTGAGATCCAGGAAAGAGGTATGAAACCTTCTCATGCGCTTCCTTACAATTTTCATGTCAATCTGGAAGGGAAAAGTATAAAGATGACTAATTTAAAAGAGAACGGTGTTCCTCTACTGGTTTACGACAGAACACAGTTCGACACGAATAATTATCATTTTTCTTATGCTTTGTACTCAAAACAGGAACTGTCTCATGCCGTACATTCCGGGGTTTATGATTATGAAGTTTTCGGACCAAACGGATTCTTCCGAAAGTTTAAAGGCAGCTCTGATCCGGATCTCGAAATCCTTCTGAACAATACTGTTTCAAAAAATCAGGTAGAGCTGATCATCAGAAACAATAAGAAGAAAAACATTTCTGTAGTACTGGAAGACCTTTACGGTAAAACAAAAACAACAATATCGTTGCAGAAGCCTGAGGAAAAGATAGCTTTTGACCTGGATAAAAACAAAGGCTGGTACGATTTTAACATTACTGCGGGCGACCATCAGTGGCACTTTGCGGGGAGAATAGAAACCGGTAAAATTTCCGTCTCGGATCCGCACTGGGCATAGAAAAACCAATCAATAACTCGAAAAAATCCTGCACCCATTTGTGCAGGATTTTTTCATATAACTCACTATATGATCATCAAATATATCGTATTATGTAAATCAAATCATCACAAATATTAAAATTATAATATATTTTTTTACAATATTCTTAATTTTATTATATTCACTTAACTAATTATCAGCATCATGAAAAAACTAAAATTAACGATTGCCTTGTCTTTATTGGCAGCTGGAATATCCGGAAATCTAAGTGCTCAGGATACGAATACAGATAACCATACGATCACTATTTCTATACCTAAAGTTGCTTTGGTAGACATTGAACCTTCGGCTACAAAGAATCTTACCCTTGGATTTACGGCGCCTTCAGAAGCAGGAAACCCCGTTGTTGCAAGTCCGGCCAATAATAGTTTATGGCTTAACTATTCATCAATCAAATCCGGTTCTGATACCCGGAATGTAACGGTAAAACTAAACGCCCTTATACCCGGAATTGACATTAATGTAACAGCGGCTGCAGCTACAGGAGCCGGAGCAGGAACATTAGGTACACCGGCAGGGTTGCTTACTTTAAGTGCCGCAGATCAGACTATTATTTCCGGTATAGGAAGTGCTTATACAGGCAATGGAGCCAACAATGGGCACAATCTTACATACGCCCTGGCAGCAGGAAGCGGTCCCGGGGAGTTGCCAATTATGCAGATCTACAGGTTACAGCAACCACAACGGCTACAGTAACTTATACCATATCAGATAACTAGAATTAATACAATTCTATTCTGCATTTCAAAAACAAGAAGAAATTGGTAAGCAGTTTCTTCCTGCTTTTGTATTATTAATAATTTAAAGCTAAATTTTATATGATGATAAAGCGTATTCTTCTTTGACCGCCTTTATGTTGCAGTTTGGATTTTTGCATGCCGGTATTGTGGTTCTCAACGGGCTTACGCATTCCTATAAAATAGAAAACGGAAAAGTTTACAAAGGAAAAGTAGTTATTGAGAATACAGCCAATGCTCCCAGAGTGTAAAATTATTTTTACAGGACTTTAATTACCATGCTGACGGGACCATCAATTATACAGCATTACAGACCAATCAACGCACCAATGGAAACTGGATTAAACTAAATACAAATCTTGTCACCCTGAAGGCCAGAGAAAAAACGGAGGTATTGTATGAAATCACAGTCCCTGATGAGGTAACAGCTCCCGGCAGCTACTGGAGTGTGATCATCGTGGAACCTGTAGATGATATAAAACCAAGTGATGATAAACCAGGGGTAAATATTACTTCTGTGATACGCTATGCGATTCAGGTCATTACAGACATTGAAACGGAAAAAGCAAAACCGGAACTTAAATTCGAAAGTGTAAAAGTAGAAAAGGAAGAAGGAAAAAAACTGTAAAAATTGCCATTGCCAATCATGGAAATCTTTATTGTAAACCAACGGCCTCCATTGAAATCTACAACCGTAAAACAGGAGAAAAAATAGGGGCTTACTCCAGTTTAACCATGGGACTGCTGCCTTCTACCTCCAAAATTTTCCCTATTGATATCAGTAAACTACCTCCGGATAAATATACCGCTACGATAATAGCCACAGATGAAGAAGACAATGCCTTTGCCCTCAATGTGGAACTAGAAGTAAAAAATGATTAAAACCTGGACATTATTTATTATCCTGTTAGTATTCCCGGTATCTGCTTTTTCTCAACAGCAGTCAGAACGATTGATCAGTAAAAAGATAGCTTAATGCCTGGGATGTCTACTTCTGTTCCTTTTACATTAGAAAATAACTCGGGGAAAGCAAAAACTACGATATTTCAGTTACAACCTCAAGTCCTCATATCACTCCTATTTTAGCAAAAGGAAAATTCCAGATTCCGCCTTATGAATCTTCTGTATATCCGGTTCCCTTACGTATTGCAGCGGAAACAGCTCAGGAGACTATTCAGTAACGTTGAATATTACAGATCTCAATACCGGAATTGCTTTTTCTAAAAAGTATCGGTAACAGTCTCCGGAAACAGAAAATTCTCATTGACAGTATTGGATTCTCCTGAATTTACAAGAGCCGGAGAAACCATCCGGTCTTCGTTTCTTTTAAAAAATAACGGCAACGTAACAGAAACTCTTATTCTGGAAAGTAAGTCTGCGATCATTGATCACGATGCATCCATTACTTTGGGACCAAACGAATCCAAAGTCATTACAATACACAAAATAACGAATGCTGAGCTTAAGCAGAACGAATTTCAAAACCTGAACCTTTCGGTATATTCAAAAGATAATCCAAAAGAAAATCAGAATCTCTATGTAAGCACCCAGGTGATATCGGTAAAACCTGCCAACAACGATATTTATCACAGGTTACCCATTGCAGCTTCATTATCTTTCATTGGAATGAAAAATATGGGGGTTTATAATGATGGCTTTCAGGGGAGCTCTATGGTAAAGGGACATTGGATCAGGAGAATAAAAATCAGATCGAGTTCCATGCAGTTACCCGTAATCCTATAGAATTCAACACGTTTACCCAATACGAAGAGTATTTCATCAATTATAAAAGGGAGCGCTTTTATATTCATCTTGGAGATAAAACCTATTCTTCTTCTTATTTGACTGAGTTTGCGAGATATGGCCGGGGGCAGAAATCCGGTATGATTTCAATAAAGTGAGTCTGGGTGGCTTTTATAACCATCCCAGATTTTTCCGTGATATTAAAGATGAATTGAATTTCTACTCAACCTTCAAGATCCGTAAAGAATCAGAAATTTCTGTCGGATATCTGTACAAAACCCCGAGAAAGGTAGACATGTATTATGGTGATGCGAGATTAGACTCTGATGCCCACCTTCCTTATACCAAGGAAAATTCAAGATCTCAAAAATATTAATCTCTCCGGGAATTTGCTTACAGCACTACCAAAGCTACCGATGGAACAGCATATATGCTTCAGTCTGATGTCAATTTAGAAAGGCTCAGCGGAAGTTTGATGTATATGAAAGCAAGTCCTATGTTTGCCGGCTATTTTACCAATACCCATACGTTTAACGGAAATATTCAGTACAGGCTATCAAAGAAAATCAGTGTAATGGCGACCTATACCCAGGATGCCAAAAATTTTGAAAGAGATACTCTGTTGTTAGTTAGCACCCTTACAGGCAATACTTACAATATGGGGTACAGTATAAGTATCTGCCGAATGGATTTGTCATGTTAAATAATGGCTATCAGAAGTATCAGGATCGCCTGGAGCCCAGGCAATTTGATTATTACGAACGGTTTTTCAGAATGAGCCTGAATCAGAAAATCGGAATATTCCAGATCAATCTTGAGGACAAATTGGAAAGACAGACAATTATCTGACGGGATTCAGCGGCAATTCAAGCTTCTATTCTGCCAATCTTTCATTTGAAAAATTCAAAACATCCTTTAATGTATTCGGAAGTTATGCCATCACTTCCCGGTACCAGCTGCAAAATCAAAAACAATTTTATTACGGAGCCAGGATTTTCAGCAGGTTTTCTGATAAGACGAGCTTAAATATTTTTATCAGAATAATTATATTCCTGAGGAGTATTTTAAAGACAGAAACCTGTTTGAGCTGTTGTTTCACCAACAGTTATTTCCTGAAATGAGCTGGACCTCTCAGGCAGATATTCATTGCAACGGGGTGAGATAGGCAATAAAGATTTTATATTTTCAATGCGGTATACCTGGCGCCCTGATATTCCGGTACAGAAAGTGGCCGAATACGTTTCCTTATCCGGAAATATCCATCATCTTGGGATCAAAAGAACAGAGGGAGTAAGGCTGATGCTTGGAAGCTATTTATCCGTGACAGACAAAGAGGGTAATTACACATTTAAAAATGTGACTCCGGGAAATTATTTTCTGAAATAGACCGTTCAACAACAGAAATCAATGATATTCCGACTTCAGCTTTTCCCGTAGCTTTAGTGCTCACTGATAAAGAAAACGTTTATAATTTCGGATTAACCACCGCTGCAAATGTACAGGGGCATATCCGGATGATAGAAACGGAAACTGAACCACAAACCCTTCAAAAGGGTAAAAATAAAAAAGAAAGTATCATTCTGGAAGCTGTCAGCAATGAGCAGACTTATCGTAAGATCTGTTTCATCGGGGAAGATTTTGATTTTACGTATCTGCGCCCCGGAGACTGGACGGTGAAAGTCTACCGGAATGGTCTTGATAAGCGGTATAAGATTTCAACGGATAAGTTTGAGTTTACCCTGAAGCCTGCAGAGACCAAAAATTAAGTATTCAGATCGTCAAACAGAAATTAGAAATCAAATATCAGCAAGAATCCCTGAAAGTAGGATATAATGAAATAAAAGGCAAGAAATGATTCTCACACGTTCCATATTATTAACAGCATCATTGATGATGTGCAGTATATTGTACTCCCAGTCCACCGTTAGCTTCACGCTACCTGTTGTAACTTTAATGGATATAGAGCCCGCAGGAAATATTTCATTAAACTTTACCGCTCCTACTGAGGCAGGAAATCCTCTCGGTAACCCGGCTCCCAATACTTCAAAATGGATCAATTATACTTCCGCAATTACCGCCGGAGGGCTTCCACGAAAAATCACAGCTGCTATTCTTAATTCGGGCATCCCCGGAGTAAATATCAGGCTTCAGGCAGCAGCAGCTTCCGGCGCAGGAGGAGGTACATTAGGAACACCTTCGGCACAGGTTACCCTTACTACCACCCCTGTTACAATCATAAGCGGAATCGGAGGAGCATATACGGGCAATGGAGCTAATAACGGGCACCGCCTCACAATTTCCCTGGTTCCGGGCACTTATGCCAACTTATTAGCCCAGACCAATACAACGGTTACAATAGTCTATACCATCACAGAATAAAACTGAAACATGAAAATGAACAGCCGCTTTCCCGGAAAAAATTACTTAAAAAGATATCTATTTATGATGCTTTTAATCATAAGCTGCGGCCTTAAAGCACAGCTGGTAACGGTCTCCGGAGATTGGGCAGCCAGCATACCTGCGATCACCGAAGCCGGCAGTAATTATGCAGGAACTTATAGCAATGCTTCCATCCCGACAACAACGATAACATTATCCACCACATTATCCGGGAATTTCCTCAATGTTCTTGCAGGAAAAGGAGCAAAGATGACCATGCGTTATACTTCCAATGCCTGGAACAGTTCTTTAGGGCTTTCTGCAAAGAGAACAGGTACAACAACAGGTACAATTTCAGGACTGTGCGTTCTCTGTACAGCTACCATCAGTGGAGGAGACAGCTTCATTCCTATACAATCCGCTTCAGATACTACTTTTTTCAATTTAAATTTTGCAGGTGTTTTAGGAGTAAGCAATACTGCAAATTTCTCGGATATTAACCTGATCTTACAGTTATCCGGTGTTTCTGTTACCATTCCGGCCGCCCCCTACAGTGCCCGGATCATTTTCACCGTGGTCGCCAACTGATCGTATTGACAGCAGATGATTGATTTAAAGTTCTTCAAGCAAATATCAAAAATAAATCCTCTTCAAAATTTGAAAAGGATCTATTTATACTTAAGATTTAATGTTTCGCCCACCAAAGAGGGGTTAATACTGCATCAGCACCACCCAACAGCTGAACGGCCTGGTCATAGCCGGTCTGATCTGTATTTCTGAAAATGCTTGGATATCTTAATCTCTGAGGGAAGTTCTGGACAGAATTGGTCATATAATTTCCTGAATTCAGATTAGGTAGATTCACCAATGGTGTTTCTATTGCAGGATTTTCCATAAAAGGCAGTCCCAATCTTCTGTGATCACTCCAGGATTCTAGAGGTAACCATGGCATATTGGCCAGATACTTTTGGGTAATGATCTTCGTTAATTTATCATTCTTCACGGATCCGTTCCTGTAAATAGTATTCACCGGATACTTAATATCAACCGAAACCAGATTTCCTGAAACAGGGTCTTTATATTTCATAACATGGCTTGTCCCAGGTTCTGCCGTATGAGAATAAGAAACAGATGTTCCGTCTCTGTTATAATCTGTTGAAGCAATATACTGCCCATAAAACTGAGGTACTCCATTGTATGCAAAACTATCCTGTATTCCTTTGTTATAAGCAGCTTCATCACTCATGGGAACAGACCATCCTTTCAGCGCAGCTTCAGCCATCAGGAAATAGGTTTCCCAGCTTGCGAAGAAAATTCTGGAATTGGTTCCCTCCCTGTATTGTTTTCCTAAAGCAGGCATACAGCCGATCACTGTTCTCAGTCCGTTTCTTTGTCCTTTTACTCCCCAGTTTCCTATTGTGGTCGCATTCCAGGTATTTACTGTATTGATGGTAATTTTAGACCCATTGGCAAAGGTAAGATCACCCTTATTAGTAGAAGCCTGATTGTTGTAGGTTGGATAAAGAGAGTAAATAGGATTTATAAAATCCCCTGGAATATAAAATGTTTTATAGGCCCTTGGGTCTATTTTGTTAGGTAAACCATCTAACCAATATCCTGCACTTGGGTCATTGGTCATTGTGGAGAACTGTTCATCATATTTTATTCCAATATAATCTGAAGTCTTCACTGCTGTATGCTGTGCTGCCGGTAATTGTTCCGTAGAATTTATTCCTCCCAGGCCTATATACATATTATTAAGTGTTGCAGACAGGATCTGGGAATTCCATTCTCTGGACATTACTCCTGACAAAGGATTCCAACCTTTATCTTCTTTAACTTTAAAATTATCATCACTTGTACTGATCAGCATATTGGAATTGGCCGCCTCTTCAAACTCTGATTTTGCCTTTGCCGGATCCACTTCTGAAATTCTCATCGCAATTCTCATTCGCATGGAATTAGCATACTTTACCCATTGCCCCCACTTAAAGCCATAAGCCATATCAACTGCATTAGGGTTTGAAGGAACTGGCTGGCTGATATCCATTTTAGCAGCAGCATCTTTCAGCTCACTCAAAATAAAATAATACACTTCTTTTTCTGAATTAAACCCCGGATTAACGCCTTTAAATGCCTGAATAGGCTGTGGACCAAAATTATCAGAAAACTCACTCATCAAATAAGCTCTCCAGATTCTGGCTGTCTGGATGAGATTGTCATAATGGGGCTTACCCTGACCTATAGCTTTCTTCTCATTGGCGATTTCAATAGTAGCATTGGCATTATTCAACCATTCGGAAATTCCTTTCCAATACTCTACAGTCCAGGAATCGTCATAGGAGCCACCTGCAATTCCTGTTGACAGATGTTGTCTTGCTGCAGTCTTCCAATAAAGAACAAAAGTACGTTCCGCAATATTGGGGTCCTGCTGTGCTCCCAGAATAGAATTATTTAAAAAATATTCAGGTTCAGCTTTATTAATATCTACTGAAAACGGATCATTATTAATGTCTTCAAAATCATTACAAGATGTACTAAATGCCGCCAGTGCAATGAGAGATAAAATATATTTTTTCATGATGTTATTATTAAGGTTAAAATCCTAATGTAATGGAAAATAAATACGATCTTGTGGTAGGAAATGAAAGGTTTTCAAACCCTACAGCATTGGAATTGATAGCAAATACAGACTCAGGATCTATTCCTTTGGCTTTGCTGTAGATCATCCATACATTGTTTGCTGTAAAAGAAATCTTAGCACTTTGTAATGCTAATTTTTCAAAAATACTTTTCGGAAAATTATAAGACAGTTGAATATTTCTCAGCCTGATATTGGTAGCATCATAGATATTCTGTTCTGTAATACCTAAGTTCCCTGCCGTTACAGCTGCCCAATAATCCTGTTGTGTGATTTCTTTTGTATTGACAGTATAGGCTCCATTCTGCTGCACTACTGCATCGAGAACAAAATTATCTCTTCTTCCGCCAGGAGCTGTATCTGCTGCCAGCCCTGCTTTCTGTAATGCTGATTGCGTTGATGAATAAAACTTCCCACCGATTCTTCCATCAATAAGGAAAGAAATTCCAAAATTCTTATATACAAAGCTATTTGTGAATCCAAATAAAGCCCTTGGCGTCTGATCTCCTAAATAATACTGTTCAGCAGTAGCCTGAGGTAAACCATTCTGTCCTACAATAAGTTTTCCGTAATGCGGGCTGTCAGGATCTTCCACTCTTAAAAATTTTGTTCCGTAAATAGATCCGTAAGGCATCCCCACTTCTGCAAAGAAGCCGACATTATCAAACCCTCCTAAAGGGTATTTTAAAACCTCTCCGTCAATTCTGTCAATTACACTTTTTAATTTAGAGAAATTGGCACTCACATTCCATGTAAAATTTTCTTTTTAACAATATCAGTATTGACAACTACTTCAATCCCACTGTTACTAAGTCCTCCTGAACTTATTTTTCTATATTCATACCCGGAAAGCGGATTCATAGGTAAATCTATTAATTGATCTGTTGCTGTATTTTTGAAATAACTTACATCCAGAGAAACCCTGTTAAAAAATTTAAGATCTGCCCCTACTTCAAAAGTTTTAAGTTTCTCCGCATGCAGATTCGAATTATAAAGGATTTTCTTCCTGCCAAGAATAGCACCGCCATTTGGATCTGCACCCAGTTTATAAGTATTGTACAGCTCATACGGATTCAAGGAATTTCCGGTTATTGCATAAGCAGCACGAAGCTTGGCAAAAGTTAATATTTTCGAAGTATTTCCATTCAGTTTATTCAGCATTTCCGTTAAAACCAAAGAGGTACTGACTGAAGGGTAAAAATAAGATCTGTTTTCAATAGCCAGTGTAGAAGACCAGTCATTTCTTGCAGTCGCATTAATGAACCAATAGCCATCGTAATTAATCTCAGCAGAAGCAAACACTGAATTGATCTTCTTCCAGAAATCGATCTCATTATTTGCAATACCTGCAATATCGCTGGTATTATTCACACTGAAGACATTCGGAACGATCAGGTTTTGGGTACTGAAATAAAGAGCTTTGGTTCTGGTTTCCATCATTTGGCCATAAACAGAAACTGAGCCGCCCCATTTTCCCAATAAGTTATCTTTTTTAGCAGTAAGACTTGCAATATAATTATTCTCATAAAACTTTTCCTCACTGGTTGCATATGCATTTCTACGGGAAGACCCTGTCCATACTCTTGCATCTGCATTCAGTGCATAAAAATCTGTTCCCAGTCTGACATCTCCGCTCAACCAATCATTGAATTGATATTTAAGATATCCGTTTAATAAGAAACGGTCTTTCTTATCAGCGTTAAGGCTGTTATAAGCTGACCAGTAAGGATTAATCCCGTTAGGAGTTATCCAACGCGACTGCACATTATTCTGCATCTGTCCCTGTTGGTAATCTCTTATATCTATATTCTGAGGCATGAGAAGAATATTAGGATAGTAATTACCATCTCCCCTACCTCCCGAAGGTCTGTTTTTAGCCTTTGTACTTATATATTGAGCTTTGACTTCAGAGGTCCATC
>CP078104.1:1772500-2785000 GCA_019203745.1 Chryseobacterium sp. E1 | reverse complement strand
AGGCTCGAACTGCCGACCTCTACATTATCAGTGTAGCGCTCTAACCAGCTGAGCTACGAGACTTTGTTTTAGATGTTAGATTTTAGATACTAGATGTTAGACTAATCTCTAACTTCTAATTTCTAACTTCTTTTCTAAATCTCTTTCCCTATACTAATTTCTAGTGGGTTTTGTATTTTTAATATAAATCAACCAAACAAAAAACTAAAGCTATGGCTTTAAGTAAGTATAATGTATCTTACGATACTGATTTTGTTTAACGTCTTAAGACGCTCTAAAATGAGATGTTCCAGCCGCACCTTCCGGTACGGCTACCTTGTTACGACTTAGCCCTAGTTACCTGTTTTACCCTAGGCAGCTCCTGTTACGGTCACCGACTTCAGGTACCCCAGACTTCCATGGCTTGACGGGCGGTGTGTACAAGGCCCGGGAACGTATTCACCGCGCCATGGCTGATGCGCGATTACTAGCGATTCCAGCTTCATAGAGTCGAGTTGCAGACTCCAATCCGAACTGAGACCGGCTTTCGAGATTTGCATCACATCGCTGTGTAGCTGCCCTCTGTACCGGCCATTGTATTACGTGTGTGGCCCAAGGCGTAAGGGCCGTGATGATTTGACGTCATCCCCACCTTCCTCTCTACTTGCGTAGGCAGTCTCACTAGAGTCCCCAACTTAATGATGGCAACTAGTGACAGGGGTTGCGCTCGTTGCAGGACTTAACCTAACACCTCACGGCACGAGCTGACGACAACCATGCAGCACCTTGAAAAATGTCCGAAGAAAAGCCTATTTCTAAGCCTGTCATTTCCCATTTAAGCCTTGGTAAGGTTCCTCGCGTATCATCGAATTAAACCACATAATCCACCGCTTGTGCGGGCCCCGTCAATTCCTTTGAGTTTCAAACTTGCGTTCGTACTCCCCAGGTGGCTAACTTATCACTTTCGCTTAGTCTCTGAAGCTTGCGCTCCAAAAACGAGTTAGCATCGTTTACGGCGTGGACTACCAGGGTATCTAATCCTGTTCGCTCCCCACGCTTTCGTCCATCAGCGTCAGTTGTTGCTTAGTAACCTGCCTTCGCAATTGGTGTTCTAAGTAATATCTATGCATTTCACCGCTACACTACTTATTCCAGCTACTTCAACAACACTCAAGACCTGCAGTATCAATGGCAGTTTCACAGTTAAGCTGTGAGATTTCACCACTGACTTACAGATCCGCCTACGGACCCTTTAAACCCAATAAATCCGGATAACGCTTGCACCCTCCGTATTACCGCGGCTGCTGGCACGGAGTTAGCCGGTGCTTATTCGTATAGTACCTTCAGCTAGATACACGTATCTAGGTTTATCCCTATACAAAAGAAGTTTACAACCCATAGGGCCGTCATCCTTCACGCGGGATGGCTGGATCAGGCTCGCACCCATTGTCCAATATTCCTCACTGCTGCCTCCCGTAGGAGTCTGGTCCGTGTCTCAGTACCAGTGTGGGGATCACCCTCTCAGGCCCCTAAAGATCGCAGACTTGGTGAGCCGTTACCTCACCAACTATCTAATCTTGCGCGTGCCCATCTCTATCCACCGGAGTTTTCAATTTAAAATGATGCCATTCTAAATATTATGGGGTATTAATCTTCCTTTCGAAAGGCTATCCCCTGATAAAGGCAGGTTGCACACGTGTTCCGCACCCGTACGCCGCTCTCAAGATCCCGAAAGATCTCTACCGCTCGGCTTGCATGTGTTAGGCCTCCCGCTAGCGTTCATCCTGAGCCAGGATCAAACTCTCCATTGTATGTTTGTCTGACTCACTCAAAGTTTTTAACGCTTTAGTTTTTCCTTACTTGGTTGTTATATTGTATGTCAATGATCTTTATATCTTTCGCTTTTTCCGAAACAATCTTTCTGTCAATATTGCTCCGTATTTGCGAGTGCAAAAGTAAAACTTTATTTTGAACTGACCAAATGTTTTGAAAGAAAATTTTAAAGTTTTTAAGTAACCTTAATTCTTTCTAAACCCTCAATCTTAATACTCCTGCGCTCCCTTAATTGGGACTGCAAAGATACAAACTTTATTTTAACCCGCAACTTTTAACCTATAAAAATTTAAAGTTTTTTTCGTTCGTTTCTTTTTTAAAGTATATCGTTTTTGCTTATCTAAAAGCTCTTCTGCGCTTACTGAAGCTCTTTTCGTTTTTCAGTGGGGCAAAGATAACAACTTATCTCAACGCAAAACAAGTTTATTTAACATAAATTTCATATTCGGAACGAATTTTATCATAATGAACTGATCCGTAGAGAGAAAAATTTTAAACAATTGTTTGAGGAAGGGGATGGAGGGTGACAGTGTTGGAGGATTTTAGGGTGAGAGGGTGAGAAAATGGGAAGGTGAAGGGGTTTTTAAGAGTATATATAATGAGGGATAAGTAATGAATGTTTAATGAGGGTATAAGTGATGGGCATACTTATATTATAGATGCTTTTAATATTATACTGTGCTATTCAATATAAAGAAGCATGTATGAAATGAGTGTTGGGATGCTTAAGGCATGATAAACTGGGCGCACATGCCTTGTGTGCGGCAATTTGTGTTTTCAGGTTTTGGCTAAAGCCTGTGGAATTTATTCTTTTTGATAAGAACGGGCTAAAGCCCGTTCCTATTGATACTAAAAGCCCGAGTATTGATCTTTTCCCGGGAGGTCCTATCATATTTTACTATTTCTTACAATAGCCTGAGTGCTGATAAATAACACTATAAAAAAGCTAAAAGCAAATTTTTAATCAAAATAAAAATACCCGGTATAATTATACCAGGCATTAGCTATTTATATAATGTACTTTTATTGCTCTTCTTTATAAATCAAGCTTAAAAATTCTGCGTAAGACTTTTCAAGTCCTATAATGTCTCCTGATTTTAGATTTAAACCTCCTACACCGGATGTGTCTGATTTCACTTTTAGGGATGAAATCTGAAAATACACTGTTTCGTCACCTGCTTTTGGCTGAATTTTGATGGTGGATCCTAAAAGTTTTCTGGTTGAAATAGTATAAACTTCTCCCGGAACAGTCTTCAATTTTAAAAATGATCTTGGAGAAAGTGTATAGTTCTGTTTATTGATGCTTATTTTCTGGTCTTTTTCTGAAGATGCAAATATAAACATCTCACCATGCTGAACAGCCAGCTTTTCTTTAGGCGTATAATATAATGCAATCTTATAGTTGGCCGCATTGAATGGCAGTGGAGTTCCGTCAACATTTTCAAAAGGTTTCAGGGTAAATGTATTGGCTCCGATTTCTTTTGCTTTTTATAGATCATGGAAAATACGGCTGCATCATCTTTTGAAAACCCCTGAACTTCCACTTCTCCTAAAAAAACAGCATCCGTAGCAGCGTCTTCCTTTTTATAAAGGAACTTATCTTTATTATCATTTGTTTTTTCAACCTTGGACAGATACACATTCTGAGCATTCCAAAGCTGTACACACAATACGGAAAGGATAAAGGCTATATTTTTCATATTAGTTTATGATTGTGCAAGTATTTCAACACATTCTTCAAGGCTGTTTTCCCAATGTTTAGGTTCTATTTTGTAAGTCTCTTCAATTTTATCCAGAGACATGGTACTTCTTACAGGTCGTTTCGCCGGAGTTGGATACTGTTCCGTAGTTAAAGGGTTCAGCTTAATAGAAGATTTTGAAAATTCTGCAATTTTTTGGGCAAATTCGAACCAGGTTGTTTCCGGATAGTTTGAAAAATGAAATATTCCATAGGTCTTTTCAGGAGTCTGAATGATCTCCATGATGGCTTCTGCCAGGTCATTTGCATTTGTAGGCTGCCCGTACTGATCAGCAACAATTCCCAATTCTTTTTCTGAGTGAAAAGATTCAACATTGTTTTCACAAAATTCTTATTAAACTCAGAGTACAGCCATGAAGTTCTCAGGATAATGGTGTGAGGGTTTATTTCCAAAGCAAGCTCCTCCCCTTTTCTCTTCGAAGCACCATATACTCCGATAGGATTGGTAAAATCATCCTCTGAATAAGGAAGATTGGTATCTCCGTCAAACACATAATCTGTAGAGACATGGATCAAAACAGTCTTAAAATCTGCGCATGCCTGAGCAAGGAAAGCAACTCCATCCGCATTCACGGCAAAGGCTTTATCTTTTTCAGTTTCGGCAAGATCAACTGCCGTATATGCTGAAGCATTGATACAGTAATCAGGTTTATTATTGTAAAAGAAATCATTGACCTGGCCTTCATCTGTAACATCTAATATAGACGAATCTGTGAATATGAACTCATAATCAAGTTCAAAATCGGGTGCTATCTTTCGAATACAGTTTCCCAACTGTCCGTTACTTCCTATTACTGCTATTTTTTTCATTTATACTATTATTAATTTTTTAATTGACAAAGATTCTTTAGGGAACATCACTAAGAGTTCTTTGCATTTTGAGATCTTAAAAACTTAACTCTCGACTGGAAATCTTTCTGTACTAAATCCACATAAAATTTATCGAATATTTCTTTTATTTCTTCAGGATGTACTTCGGATCTTCTTGTTTTTACATTAAAATAAATAACGGTTACCCAAAGTACGGCATGAATTGTTTTTTCATCCAGACTTTTCATTAAGATTTCCACTTTGGCAGTTCTGTCCTGTATATCGATGGTTTTACTGCTGATCACTACCTGTGTATTGTATCTTACTTCTTTCAAATAGGCAATTTCATTTTGAATGGCGATCCAAGTACAACCGGTTTTTTTGGTGTATTCCTCGTAGGTAAATCCATAAAAAGTTTCTACATGATCTTCTCTGGCATTAAACATATAATCCAGATATTTTACGTTATTCAAATGTCCGATCGGATCACAGTCACTAAATCTGACTTTTACCGTCGTTGATACTTCTTTTTCCATTCCGCAAAAATAAAAAAACCGCCTCTAATAGAGACGGTTGGTTTTATAAATCTTTGTTAATTTGCAGAAATTATTGAATTCCCAGCTCTTTCTTTACAGCTGCTGTTGCATCTGTTCCGGCTTTATAAAGGAATGCAGGAGAGTTTGCATCCATAACGTACTCGTATCCGTTTGCTTTAGATACTTTTTCTACAGCATCATTTAATTTTTTCTCAATAGGACCGAACACTACTTCTTGCTTAGCCTGAAGATCTTTTTGAGCTTTGTCTTGCATTTGCTGAATTTCGTCAGCTAATTTTTTCATTTCCTCTTCTCTAGCTTTGTTTTCGTCAGCCGTTTTCTTAGGAGCCTCTGTCTGGTATTGCTGGTACTTAGTTTGAGCTGCATCTGCTTTTTCTTAATCTCAGCTTGTTTTGTATCTAAGAATGTCTTAAGGTCAGCATCTGCTTTTTTCTTTTCAGGCATCGCATTAAGAACTCCCAATACATCTAAAGTAGCAATTTTTTGAGCCTTTGCCATACCTACCGATACAACCATCATCACTGCTGCAAATAATACACTTAATTTTTTCATAATTGGTAAATAAATAATTTAATTTGTTTTTAGATTTTAAATTGAAGTAAAAGTTAATTTTAAAAATTACTTTTTACTTTTATTACTAGTTTTCTCCTTCTTATCCGTTCCTTTCAATAAAATAGTCAACACTTTTTCTGTGTAATCGTATTTTCCTGAAGAAAAATAACACTAATGTTATTGCTTTTATCAAGAACTATGCCCAATCCATTTTTTTCAGACATTGTTTTGATAGCTCCCCAGATCTGATCCTGGAACGGCTGAACAAGATTCGTTCTGAGCTTTGTGATTTCACCATTGGCTCCGAAACGTAAACTGGTTGTTGTTTTAATATTTTTATCAAGATCTACAACTTCTTTTTCTCTCAGTTTTAGCTGATCTCCAATCAACAATACTTTTTCACTTTCAAATGCTGCCTTTTTACGTTCGTATTCTGTCTGCAGATTCTGAAGTTCGGACTGCCAGGTATCAATCTGTGCATTAAGCCTTGCTTCAGCTTCTTTATACTGAGGTAATTTATTCAAAATCTCATTGGTATCCACTACTCCTATTTTCTGAGCATTGCTCAATCCGAAGAATAAAAGTAATACGAATGCGAAAGTTATTTTAAAGTGCTTCATATTGTATCATTATAAAGTTTGGTTCATCAGGAAGTGGTTACGCCATCCTGATTTTTCTCCTGATATCGTTTTGTCTAATCCAAGTGCAAAGTCGAATCCGATTAATCCAAATGCTCCCATATATACTCTTACCCCTATCCCTACTGATCTTTTCAGCTGGAACGGGCTGTAAGAACTCCATGAATTCCATACGTTACCTCCTTCAGCAAATGTCAATGCATAAATTTTTGCTGTCTGGTTCATTGAAATCGGATATCTTAATTCTAAAGTAAATCTGTTATAGATTGTTCCCCCACCTCTTTGAGTAATGTCTTCTGCAAGACCTCCTTCTGTTGAAGCGTTTTCATATCCTCTTAAAGGAATCAATTCTCTACCGTCATATCTACCTCCGAAAAGTCCTGTACCTCCCATATAGAATCTTTCAAATGGCGGAGCTCCCAGTTTCTTGTTGTATCCATCCATGAATCCCATTTCTGCAGAAGATCTCAATACAAGTTTACCGATGATTTCGTTATATACATCTGCTTTGAATTTGATCTTATAGAACTCCATCCACTTATATTTATCAACAGGTTTCATCGCATCGTAATCTTTGTTACTGAACAATGAATATGGCGGAGTCAGTTTTGCGGAAAGCTCTACATTGGATCCCATAGTTGGGAAAATAGGGTCAATCCCGGCTGAGTTTCTGCTCAGACCTAAGTTGATACTAAAGTTATTGGCAGAACCGTTGTTTTCTGTAGTATCCCCAAACTGGAACGGATAGTTGTTAAAGTCGTATTTCTGGAACTGAAGACCGGTATATAATGAGAAATAATCATCAGGCCAGTTCAACAATCTGTTCAGACCTGCTGATGCAGAGAAAATATTTAATTTCTGTGCATATCCGTATTGATCTGAATATCTTACTCTTGAATTATTCAAACTCACAGAAAGGGATGTCTGTCTTACACCAAATAACCAAGGCTCTGTGAATGAAATTCCATAATTCTGGAAATACTGTCCGGCCTGAACCTGAATGGAGAAAGTCTGCCCATCTCCCTGAGGAACCGGTTTAAAGTCTTTAAACTTCAGGAAATTCTTTAATGAGAAGTTATTGAACGTAAGTCCCAAAGTTCCAATAAAGCTGTTCCCTCCGTATCCGGCCTGTAGCTGCACCTGTGAAGATCCTTTTTCTACTAACTTCCAGTTGATATCTACAGTATTATCTGCCTGATTTGGCTGAATATCCTGCCCGATCTGTTGAGGATCGAAGAAAGACATTCCCGCAAGATCGAAATAAGTTCTCTTGATTTCGGTTTTCTTGAATAATTCACCCGGTTTTGTTCTCAGTGCTCTAAGAATTACGTGGTCATGGGTAGTTGTATTTCCCTGCCATGTCACTTTATTCCAGCTGGCCTGCTCTCCTTCATTAATTCTGATCTCCAGGTTTACCGCATCACCATTTACTGATTTTTCAACAGGTGTTACGTTCGAGAAAAGATAACCGTTATTCATGTAAACGGATTTGATATCGGAATCATCTTCTTTACCGCCGTCTTCACCAACTTTCTTGTTGAATCCTACCGCATCGTAAATATCTCCTTTTTATATCCTAATAATCTCTGCAAATATTCTGTAGCATAAACCGTATTCCCGGTGAATGTAATATCACCGATATAATACTTTTTACCTTCGTTCAATTTTACATTGATCTCGTAGTTGTTTCTTTTATTTCTCCACACAGAATCTGAAACGATTTTAGCGTCTCTATATCCCAGGGAGTTGTAATAACTGATAAGACTCTGTTTATCTTCCTGATATTTGTCTTCGATGAATTTTGAAGATTTAAGAATACCACCGATCCCGAAACGTTTTTGTTTGGTTTCTTTAAAGGCTTTATTTCTAAGCTTTGCATCGGTCACATTTTCATTTCCTTCGAACTCAATATGATCGATTTTAATTCTTTTTCCTTTTTCTACATTGATAGTCCAGTCTACTAATGCCGGATCTCCTGCATTTACTTTATCCTGAATGGTGATTTTGGCATCTGCAAAACCTTTTTGATATAGTCTTTCGGGATATTGGTCTTCAGACTTGATACCAGGTTTTGGGTGATCTTTGTTCCCGGCTTAAGGTTATTATCCTTAGCCATTTTTTCATTTTTAGATTTACCAATCCCTTTTCCTGTAAATTTCACTTCACCAAGTTCTTTCAGGTCTTCCAGGTAGAATCTTAAAACTACAGTCTGGCCTTCAATGCTTTGAACATAAACTTCCACTTCAGAAAAGGATTGGGTATCCCAAAGCTTTTTAACAGCATTACTGATTTTCTGTCCCGGAATGTCTACACTTTCACCTTTGGTTAATCCTGTAAATCTCAGAATCTGAGCTGGTGTGTATTTTTTTACCCCATCTACAACGATGTCTTTAAGCGTATAGGTTCCTGCCTCATTTTCTGCATGTACAGCATTATTTACTTTAGTGCTGTCTTGTGGAGTTACTTGTCCATAAAAATGTGCAGAAGCAGCAAACATAATGATGGGTAATAGTCTAAACTTCATTTTATCGAGTCTTTCTTTTCTTTAAATTTATTGGCCTTGTATCTGCTCTCCGGTCATTCCGTATCTTCTTTCCTTGTTTTGATAATCAACAATACACTGGAAGAATATATCTTTGGTGAAATCCGGCCATAGAACGTTTAAAAACTGTAATTCCGCATAAGCGATCTGCCAAAGCAGGAAATTGCTGATTCTAATTTCCCCGCTGGTTCTGATCAGCAGATCTACAGGAGGAAAATCTTTGGTATAAAGGTAATTTTCGAATAATTTTTCGTCAATATTCTCTACTTCCACTTTTCCTTCTTTTACATCAGCACTTATATTCTTTACAGCATTCAGAATTTCATTTTGTGAGCCATAGCTAATCGCTAATACAAGGTTTCCTTTTGTGTTTTCTTTTGTAAGATCTACCACACGTTGCAATTGTTCTCTGACAAGAACAGGCAATTTTTCAAGGTTTCCTATTACATGCATTCTCAATCCTTTGCTGAAGATTTCTTCTGCCTCAAGCAGCAGGGTTTCTACAAGCAGATTCATGAGTGTATTTACTTCTTCAGTAGGACGGCTCCAGTTTTCTGAAGAAAATGTATATAGTGTTAAATAGGGGATATTGATCTCATTACATGCATTAATGGCATTTCTTACAGCATTAATGGCATTTTTGTGACCGAAGGTTCTTTCTTCGCCACGAGATTTTGCCCATCTTCCATTACCATCCATGATGATGGCTACGTGTTTTGGTAAATTCTCAGAATTTATTTTATCTTTAATCAACGACATATTATTCACAATAACATGGAGGTCTTCCAACGAATACGTCAGTCCTAAACTGAATGTATTCATCCAGTCTTTGGACTTTCCATCTCCAATATTTCTCTTATTAATAAACTCCTGTTCTCTTTCTTTAGAAACGGCATAATAGCTTCCGGACTGCAATAATGAAGCTCCGGTAGCAGGGTCTAAGATATCTGCATTATAAGAAGTTTTCACATCTTTTTCCAGTATCTTACTGTGATCCAGCTGATCCGTCAGGGTATACCTGAAGGTAGCTTCTGCAAATATAGCCCAGGTATGGTTGAATTTATATTTCAAACCTACCCCAAAAGGAAGATGCATGGTTACTTTTTTCCCTAGGGAATAATCTGCAGTTGTTTTGTAGTCCAACTCATTTATCGGAGCCAGCGCTACTCCATCAGCATCTCTTCTGAAATCATGAACAAGAGTTGCTTTAGGGGCATCAAACATTAAAGCACCGATACCTCCAAAGATATAAGGGCTCACCATACTCACCTGCTCATTATTTACCGGGAAAAAATTGTATTCAAACATTAAGCTTGCCTCATACACGTTGTTTTTCCCAAATGAGTTTCTCATTCTTCTATAGTCTTCTTTTGCCGCTTTATCGCTAAACTGAATCTGGTTATATCCTAAATCCAATCTAACAGTCTGATGCGGGTTAAAATTAAATCTGTATAACACTCCTCCATAAAACGGGAATCCCCAATCTGATACTCTGTTTAAATCCAACGGCTTTTGTAAAATATAATTTGTCCTTCCTACATCTCCCACTAGGTTACTCATCCCTAGACGAACTCCCAATTCGTTTCTTTGTGCTTTTACACTTACCACTCCAAGGAAGGCAAGGAAGCTAAACAATAATTTTTATTCATAAAAGAATATGGATTTATGGTTATTTTAAAATTTAATTTTTGCAAATATAAAACATTTTTATATTAATGATAATCTTAATGTTTAGTTAAAAATAAACAAAAAAACATAATTTGTTATAAAGTAAACGGCAAAGTGTCAAAATATTCTTTTTTCATACTATGAAAATAGACAGAGTATGAAAAAACCCCATTAAATGGAGGTTTAATGCTTATTTTTTGTTAAAGAATCTCTGTACCCTATTCCTGATTCTGATCAGTAACGGCTCTTTATAATTCTTATCTTCATCGAAATATCCGTAGCCGTAACCATAGCCGTAGCCATAACCGTAGCCGTAACCATATCCCTGTTTTGTATTGTAATCATTATAAACAAGACCCAGATTACTGATTTCATCATTATGATACTTTTCTGTAATAAGCTTCAGCATATATTTTTCCGTATATTCATGACGTACAACATAGATATTGGCATCAGAATGTTTCATCAGTTCATAGGAATCGGCTACCAGACCTACCGGTGGGGAATCTATAATAATAAAATCATAGATTTCTTTCAATTCCTCAATAAACTTAATATTTCTCTGGCTCATCAATAATTCTGAAGGGTTTGGCGGAATTGGCCCTGAAGTAGCAACGTCCAGATTAGGAATTTTTGTTTTATTGACGATCTGATCAATGCTTACCTCCCCTGTCAGATAATTGGATATACCATATTTATTATCAATTTTGAAGTCTCCGAAAATTTTCGGTTTTCTAAGGTCCATTCCCAAAAGGATCGTTTTTTTATCACTTAATCCTATTACAGAAGCAAGGTTAATCGAAATATAAGTTTTTCCTTCTCCTCCGATAGATGATGTTATCAGGATTACTTTTCCTTTCTCATCTTCGTTATTCATCAAAAATCTTATATTGGCTCTGATTCCTCTGAAGGCTTCAGACACGGATGATTTTGGTTGCTCCAGAACAGTAAGCATACTTTCGTTACTGTTGTTGCCAATTACTCCAAGAAGTGGAATTTTGTAGCTCCGAGCAGCTCTTTAATATTTCTTATCTTATTATCCAATACCTCGCCAATCAGAATAAACAGCAAAGGAAGCAACAACATTCCAGAGATAATAGCCGTTTTAGCCATTTTGATATTAGGAGCAATCGGCCCCTGTCCCAAATTTTTGGCCGGGTCTATTACCGTAATATCCGATTTATTGGTTGCTACATTCAGCTGGGTTTCATTCTGTCTTCCCAATAAGCTGTTATAAGTAGCCTCAATGATATTATATCCTCTTTCAGCATCCAGGTATTTTCTTTCTTTCTCAGGATAAGAGGCCAAGTCTAAATTGGCATCAGCTACTGCACGATCAATTTTGCTGATTTCATCATAATATTTTGTATAATAATTTCTCAGACTACCTGATGATCCCATTCTTGCCTCGTTGATAAGCCTGTTGATCTCTTTCATAGGTTCTGACGACGGCTTATAGATTGTAGCCATTTCCTGTCTCTTTGCATACAGGGCTTTAAGCTCTGCAATAGTTGCTGTAAACATTCCATCTTCAAACCCGGCGGCATTGGTGGCAATCATTTTCTCAAAATTCTGAGACTGAAGGGTATTTCTGATGTTATCCAGGGAATTGATTTTACTTAGGATATCTGCTTTTTGCCTTCAAGCTCTTTTATTTTTTCCAGAGATTTTTCGTCTCTGTCTTTAATGTTATAAAGTTTTTCCGATGTTTTCAGATAATTCAGAACCGAAGCACTTGAGTCTAATTTCTTACGAATGTTATCAAGGTTACCCTGAAGATAGGTTTCTGTATTTTTATTGACGATGTTTTTATCTTCAAGTCTTTTTTCTGTAATTCATTGACCGATTTATTCAAAAAGTTTACAGTGCTGTTCAGATTGTATCCTTTTTTAGTAATAATCATGATCGTGGAAATTTCTTTATCAAAATCCACACTTACAGTAGACACAATATCATTAACTCCCTGATTAACTGAACTCAAACTTACAATAATATTATCAAGTTTAATATTTGGAAGTACAGGGTTCTGAACTAACTTAAATCTCAGATTGGGAGAGGTATACCATTCATTTATTTTAATAATCTTATTGGCAGGTCTTGCATAAGCATTAATATTCTGAAAACCTTCGCTCTCATAGCTGTATAGGTTGGTAGACTGGCCTTCTTCCGGCAAAACCACTTCAAAGGCTTCATTACCTTTTGGCATCAGTGTGATAGGGTAATTGATCTGCTGAAGATGCTTTTTGTCAATTTCAAGAAAAATAGGGGAATCATTCTTATCCAGATAGGTAGATTTGATCACGCCTTTAGTAGAATAGTTGACAAACAGCCCTAATTCTTTTACCAAAAATTCATTATGTGATCTTGAAAGAAGCATTTTCTTCAGATAAACTCCATCCTGGTTCCCTCCCTGACCCCAGATAAAGTTAATAGACTGGTTCGGGGTAAAATAACTTGAAGTATTATTGGAAATACTTAAAGAAAGGTTGGAAGCATATACATTCTGTGCATAATATTTACTGTACACCCAAGAAATGGCGTACCCAATAAGCAGCATGAAAGCAAACCAATACCAGTTTTTAAGGATTCTTCTTAAAAAGTGTTCTATATCAAACAATGCAAACGACCCATACTTTTCTTTCAGGGCTTCGTTTTTTCCTACTTGTGTATCTTTTCCTGGAATCATAGGATTAAAGATTTTTTAGAAGTAAATAAATCGACAACGCAGTAGTAATTACCGAAACACCTGTAGTTAAAGTCTGAATTGGGTCTTTTCCAAATCCGTTCAAGCTTTTTGCTCTTGTATTCAGATAGATTTCATCTCCATTCTGTACATAATAATAAGGCGAATTCATAATATCCTCACGGGTAAGGTCTATTTTGGCAATTTTAATTCCTTCCGGAAGTTTTCTGTGGATCACCACTTCTTTTTTATCAATTGTCCTGTTCAGTCCTCCATTGATTGCTAAAGCTTCAGTAATGGTAAGGGTATTTTTATGGGCTACTTTTTCTCCGGAAAGTCCTGTTGTTTCAACATCTCCGAGAATATAATATGTAATTCCGTCTGTATTCAGCCTAACTTCGGATTTCCCTTCCTGGAAGTTTTCGTTTACTTTTTGCTGAATTTCTTTTGTAATATCATCAAGTGTTCTTCCTTCTGCTTTTACATATCCTATTCCAAAAACATTGATATCACCGTTGAGTCAACTTTTAGGCCGTTAAAGTAGAAGTTCATATTTCCACCCCGGATTCCACCTCCTCCTCCGGTTCCTCCTCCTGATAAAGCAGTACTGGTTCCAGCTCCTGCATTTACTCCTCCGGATGTGTTGTAAGCAGAGTAGAACTGTGCAGCATCTCCTTTTGGAGTTGTCACAATATTCAGGTTGAGAATATCATTTTTTGTAATCCTGTACACAGGAATATTGTAGGAACAAGACCTTCTTCGTTGATGACAAGACTTTCGCTTGGCTGCAGATACCTCACATCTTTTGTTGTGATACATGAGGTCACTAAAAAGGTAATATTAAAAATAAATACTTAAAGTTCTTCATCATATTTGAATATTGTTTACAAAAGTAATATTTAATTGTTAATTTTTGTTATTTCTTAACCGATATAGCAAATCCGGAAGGTAGGCCCCGAAAAAACCCAGTGCCAGGACGATTAAAAGAAGCAGGTTTACATTAATGTGCCTGAAATAATAAGCAACAGCTACAATCATCAGATAATAGAGGATGATGTAAAATGTAGATCGCCTGTGGGTAAGGTCTAATTTCAGAAGTTTATGGTGAATATGGTTTTTATCAGCATCAAATGGTGATTTTTTATTATAAAGTCTCACCATAATCACGTTCAGGGTATCTACAATCGGAAGAATAAGAATGGCAACGGCTACTACAGGTGCAGACTGCAGGTGATATCTCGGCACATCAACCAGTTTTTTATCAATAAAAATATCAATAAAACAAATAGAAGTAAAGGCCAGTAAGAACCCCAAAAGCATAGAGCCCGTATCTCCCATAAATATTTTATTGGTTCTGTAGTTTGAAAGATTATAATATAAAAATGCCAGTACAGTTCCTATGATGATCACAGACAGAACTACCAAAGGATAATTATACTCACCCAATCTATAATAACTTATTCCGAACAAGGCACTGCAGATCACAGAGTATCCTCCGGCCAGACCATCTATACCGTCAATAAGATTGAAAGCATTGATCAGGATAATAAAGGTAATAATACTGAAAAGAACACTTACAAAATACCCCAGCTCATACACTCCGAAGATTCCGAATAAGCTTCTGATCCTGATATCTGAACCAATCACCACCAGTGAAGAGACCACAATTTGTGCAACCAGCTTCTTATAAGCCCTCATTACAACAATATCGTCCATTACTCCTATATACAGCAGAATAATAAACGAAGCAAACAGGAATTTGTAGAGATCAAACAATTCGTAAGCAAAGATAGATGCACAGATCCCGATGGAATAAAAGATAGCAATACCTCCCAGATTGGGAATTTTCCTAAGGTGAGAACTTCTTATTCCTGGCTCATCCATAAGATTTTTTCTTCTGGAAATTTTTACGATAGTAGGAATAGAGAAAAAGTAATTAAAAAGGAGAATACGAAACTTAATCCTACCTTCACATAGAAAATAGGTATTCCCGACCCGCTTAAGAACAATTCAAAATTTTTCATTCTTTTCTTATCCAGCACTTGTATCTCCTATGAAAATTACATACAGTCTTATAAATCAGCTCTGCATCATTTTCTATTGATCGAAACAATAGTACTTACATTTGTGTTTATATTAACTTTCTTATCAGTTTTTTCTGTCCGGTAAAAAATAACAGATAAAAAATCTTTTTTTTCAATGGCAAAGATAAAAGATAATTTTTACCAAAACGACTATAGTTCAATATATCTTGAATTTTTATTTGTCTTTCTCTCATAAAAGCAGACAGCTGATCTGACATTTTGTAAAATACTTCTTCTTTTTTCACAAAGGCCAGATACGCCAGGAAAGAATAGACTCCTTCAAATATCTGAAAATTTTTCAGTTCTTCTTTTTGTGAGAATATTTCGATCCGTCAAAAGCCTGCTCTACATCCATTACCGCCTTAAGCATATCAAGCCCTTTCTCTGTATGAGTTCTGGTAATGGAATCTGACCGCTCGAGATACTGATAATGATAGTTCTGGGTCTGCGCAATCGCATCACACTCAAGCAAAAGCTGAGGAATGAGCTGTATATCTTCAAAATGAACGCCTTTCTTAAATCTTTTCTGAGCAAAAAGTTCTTTTTAAAAAGTTTGTTACAGGCAAAATAACTGATATCGGCAAAAACAGAAAAATTATTTTCGAGGATAATTTTCTCCGGCATGTTGGGAAGCTGGGTAAGGTTTTGGGTAACCTTTCCGTTTTCATCCACTTTCCGGATGTTGCAGATGACCATTTTAGCCTGATGTTTTTCGGCCAGAAGAAGCATTTCTTCAAACATCATTTCCGTCACATAGTCGTCACTATCCACAAAACCTATATAATCTCCTGTTGCTTTATCAATTCCAAAATTGCGGGCATCACTTAAACCTCCGTTCTCTTTATTGAAGGCTTTTATTTTCTCCGGATAATCCCGAGCGTATTGTTGAATAATTTCTTCAGATCTATCTTTACTCCCATCATTCACTACAATGATTTCAATATTCTGCAGACTCTGGCCAACGAGAGAGCCGAGGCATTTTGTCAGATAATTTTCGACATTATAAACGGGAACAATGATAGAAACTTTTGAGGGAATTTGTGTCATACATTAAATTTTCGTCAATCGTGCATTCAGCCAGCCTTTTTAGCTTCATCAAAATCTTTTCTGGAACAGGGAATACAGTTCTCTATATTTTCGTCATCACCAAAATACCATAAATTACTGAAAGTATCACGCTTGAATGCATATTGCCTGTCATCAATCAGGACATAAAACAATTCGTAATGTCTTTCTTTCGGATGAGTATGCTGGATATTGATTCCTTCGATAAGATACCAGAGCATCTGTGCTAAAAGCTGATGATTCAGCTGATTTTCAAATAGATATTATAATTAAAGATACCTACGGATTTCAGGTTTTCGCTGAGTCCGATCTCTTTCATATAAGCACAGATTTCTCTTCTGTTCAAACCATTGACCTGCGGGTTCATGGAAAAAGGTTCGTTGAAGCTCTCAACAGCATCGCAATTTAACGTTACCATATCTGCTTTTCTGAAGAAAGGCTCTGTCTTTTCTGTGGAATTCATCATTTCGGCAAGGCGGATAATATCAAACTCTACTTCTTTGATGAGTCTTACGGAATCCATCTCATTCAAATGTTTCTGGTAGCCCAGATGATGATAATTTTTAATGGAAAAGTTCTTGGCCCCGAAAATTTTGCTTAAAAAGGTATATTCATTGATCGTCTCTCCTTGTTGAAGAGAAATAATATTGCTGATCTGGGTATAATTGATACTTTTCTTATGAAAATTCAGCGCAGAAAATAATGAAAAAGCAAAATCATTGGAACCCCGATAATCACAGGAATTGCTCTTTTATAGTGGCATGCCGAAAGTACTTCCTGTAAGATATAATGGGTATCCTGAACAGATTTTCCCGACACCAGATCCCCAAGATCTACAACAGGAATTTCAAAATCCATCTGCGAAAGTTTATAAAATTCCTTTCTTACTGCCGTGAAATCCTGTACCTCAGCATCTCCGCCCGCTCCTCTGTAATCCGAAACAAATAACAGCACAATACTGTCTTCCCTGATATCTTTTGTAATCCGACTTCCTATCTGCCAGCTTTCTGTTTTGAAATTTCTTGGTGAAATGATAAAGTCTTCGAAATCCATATTTTAATTTGAAATGTAATAATTGATAATTGCTTGATGTAACAAACATACAAAAAAACACCACAACTGAAGAGTCTATCACTGGTTTTATTCATAAAAAGCCGTTAACAACTATCTGTTAACGGCTTTGTATTATTGTTTTAAGATTACTTCTTTTTTGCAGCTGTTTTCTTTGCTGTAGTGGTTTTCTTTGCAGTGGCTGTCTTTTTGGCGGCAGGCTTTTTCTTTTCTGCAAAAGCATTTTTATCCTGATCGGTGATCCATTTTTTCACCTCATCCAGAGAAACTTCTTTCAGCTCTTCTGCATCATATTTCGTTTCATCTTTTTTCTTCGGAATTTTGAACATTGCTTTTCCGAACTTGATGAAAGGCCCCATCTGCCGTTTTCAATGGAAATCTTTTCTTTTTCCCACTGCTGGATGTATCGGTTGGCTTCTTTTTCCAGTTTAGCATCAATCAGCTCGTTGATATCGCTTTGAGAAAGATTGTCAAAGTTGTATTTTTTCGGAACATTCACAAAAATATCCCTGTATTTGATAAACGGTCCGAATCTTCCTGTTCCTTTTGTTACCGGCTCTCCTTTATACGTTGCGATAGGTGCATCTGCTATTTTCTTTTCACTGATGATTTCCTCTGCACGTTTCTGATCTACGGAAAGCGGATCTTCCCCTTTCGGAATGCTGATATAAGTATCTCCCCATTTCACATAAGGTCCGAATCTACCGACACCAACAGACACCGGCTGCCCATCCACTTCACTTAGCTCAAAAGGTAATTTGAAAAGTTCCAGGGCTTCTTCAAAAGTGATGGTGGCAATATTCTGACCGGCAATTAAAGAAGCAAAAAGCGGTTTTTCTTCATCATCAGTTTCCCCAATCTGAATCATTGCACCGAATCTTCCGATTCTTGCATGAACATTTTTTCCGGTCTTCGGGTCAACTCCCAACAGTCTGTCCCCTGTTGCACGGTCTGCGTTTTCTTCTACATCTTCAATTCTCGGGTGGAATTTCGAGAAATCCGTCATCATTTCTTTCCATTTCTGGTCACCGTTGGCAATTTCGTCAAACCCTTCTTCAACTCTTGCTGTGAAGCCATAATCCAGAATTTCTCTGAAGTTATCGGTTAAGAAATCATTAACTACTTCACCAATGTCTGTAGGAACGAATTTATTTTTATCACCTCCGAATTTCTCGTCAAGCACCACTTTTTTGATCTTATCTTTTGCCAAAGACATTTTGATCACCTCACGGGTCTGCGGTTCAATTTCACGTTTGTCCACATATTCCCTATTCTGAATGGTCTGAATGGTAGGAGCATAAGTAGATGGTCTACCAATCCCTAATTCTTCAAGTTTTCTTACCAGTCCCGCTTCTGTATATCTTGCACTTGGTCTTGTGAATTTCTCAGTAGCAGTAATGGTTTTATAATTTAAAATCTCACCAACTTTTACTTTTGGCAATAATTTTTCGTTGTTTTCTTCATCATCATCTTCTGTTTTTACGATACCGTAAGCTTTCAGGAAACCATCAAAAATGATGACCTCTCCCTGAGCTTCAAAATGATGAGGCAGTGATGCATTTCCAATCTCAATGACTGTTTTCTCAATTTTGGCATTCGCCATCTGGGAAGCAAGGGTTCTTCTGTAGATCAGCTGATACAGCTTATTCAACTGTGCATCGCCTATACTTTTCACAGCAAAATCCGTAGGACGGATGGCTTCGTGGGCTTCCTGTGCAGATGCAGACTTTGTGGTATAATTTCTTGGAGAAGAATATTCTGCTCCGTATTCTGAAATAATTTGTTTTTTAGCTCCTTCAATGGCTTCCTGGGAAAGGTTTACCGAGTCTGTTCTCATATAAGTAATAAACCCTTCTTCATAAAGTCTCTGTGCCAGACGCATGGTACTGGTCACATTATACCCTAATCTTGAAGAAGCTTCCTGCTGTAATGTAGAAGTGGTAAAAGGGGCTGATGCCGAACGTGTACCAGGCTTTGTTTCAACATTCAGAACTTTGAATTCCGTAGTTTTGGCCTGCTCAAGAAATTTTTCAGCCTGCTCTTCTTTTTCGAAATCTTTTTTAGTTTGGCAGCAATTTCCTGCTCTGTATTATTTAAGAAGATCCCGTCAAGTTTAAAGCTCGCTTTAGGAGTAAACTCACGGATTTCTTTTTCTCTTTCAACAATTAATCTTACAGCTACAGACTGCACTCTTCCTGCAGAAAGTCCCGGTTTTACTTTTTCCATAAAACGGGAGACATTTCAAAACCCACGATTCTGTCCAGCACTCTTCTTGCCTGCTGGGCATTCACTAAGTTCTGATCAATATCTCTTGGATTTTCAATGGCTTTTAGAATGGCGTTTTTGGTAATCTCATGGAAAACAATTCTTTTTCTGTTTTCCGGCTTCAGCTTCAATTCATCTGCCAGGTGCCATGCAATAGCTTCTCCCTCACGGTCCTCATCGGAAGCAAGCCATACCATATCTGCTTTCTTTACGGCAGCCTTTAATTCGGTTACCAGTTTCTTTTTGTCTGCTGAAACTTCGTAATCAGGACTGAATGTGGCAAGGTCTATACCCATTCCTTTTTTAGGAAGGTCCCGGATATGCCCGAAACTGGATTTCACTTCAAAATCCTTTCCTAAATATTTCTGAATAGTTTTTGCTTTTGCCGGGGACTCTACGATTACTAAATTTTTCGACATTCTAACTAAAAATTTTTGCAAAAGTAAAGCTTTTTTATTATATACTTTTTGTAAAAAGGTTTTAATTTAACAATTAAAGCTGTTCGCCAACCGTTCCCGCAACACTGTATAAAGGAATCAAGTCCTTTGTACTGTATGGTTTAGCCGGTTATTAACGTACAGATATTAATGATATAGAATTTTTCATCAGTCGTCATAGATGCAAAATATGCTTCATTACAAAACAATGGAACAGACATACTAATTCACTGTTTTTATTACTTTTAATACTCTAGCGTTTTATAATTTTCTCAACTGCTTCAGAATTATTTATCCTGATCAAATAAACACCTTCACTTAATGATGATACATCTGCCTGATTATTAACAAACTTTCCTGATTTCACAAGCTGGCCTAATGCATTATAGATCTGATAATAATAATCTTTGTTTTGCGAAGCTTTTATGTGAAGAATCCCCAATACCGGGTTAGGATAAAAAGAAATTTCATCCTCTGCAGTTTTTGCTTCGGCACTTGCCGTACCTAATGTCTGATTGACAGGCACAATACCATTTCTTGAGACAGGTCCTTCTTCGTTTCCATTGGCATCATACTTTATTTTCACGCACCGGCATCCCATTCCGAAGTACGGATCATTATTATCATGATAGGCCATAAACCTGTTTGTTGCGGAGGCTGCATCGAAAAGTATATTTACAGGCCTTCCCAGATAATTTGAAGTCAAAGCTCCGGTCCAAACCCCAAAATATTGAAAATTAATACTATTAAAGATTCCTTGTGGAGACTGATTAGCAATTACGCTTCTAAATCCCCTTGAGCCGGAATCCGGATAATTACCTACAGGATACACCGGGCTGCTAAATATATATCCCATAGTAGATGTATTGGAAGGATGCCTGACTCTGGTTCCTGAATAATCTGTTGTTACGCTGTATGAGGTTGCTATATTTTTATCTTTTTTTTATACCAAGGGGTCTGACCGAAATCTGAACCTGAAACCAATGCCACATCCATCACATCCGGAATTCTCCACCCTTCCGGACAAGGATCAAACGGAGATTTCTCACCTCCTCTTCCCCATCTGTCTAATTCAAGGTTGGGCTCTGCCCCTAGCCAGTCTGTCCCGTTTGTATAATTAGGCACCGCACTGTTAAAAGGAGCAAAAGTACTCGGGATCATATAGACTAAAGGATTTTTAACGGAATAAGACAATATTTTAGAAATTTTGTCTGCCGGTTTATCTGTAGCCTGTACTCCGGATGATGCAGCATAAGTATTATAAGGAACGATATAAGTTCCTGACAAATTATTGTAAGCATCAGGAGTAAGTGTGGTATAAGAAACCGCTCCGTTAGCCACTACTGTCCCTAAAAACAAATTAAAGAAACTTTTATTATCAATATTCTGAAATACAGGAAGCGGATCTTTCCTGCCCCATTGGTAATGCATTCCTGCAGAAGCCCGTATCCTTGTCAATTCTTCCGATGTAGGAGAAAGAGGATTTACCACATTGGGAAAAACATTTACAGCGCCCATATCACGATCCATAAACGTGGTCTGCAATACAACATCTGCTTTGTTTACATAGTTTATATAGTTCACTGCTGTGGCTACCGGAGCCTCTGTTGTATAAGTATAGCCGGTTATAGGAGTATCCGTCACCCAGATATGCCAGCTCCAGTATACAGGAGCAGAGATACTGCCGTTATGTAGAGTCACGACGGCATTTCCACTTTGGTTGGGAGCTATTTCCACGGAGATTCTGGAATTTGTCAAATCCTGGAGTGAAGATGGGGATGAATTGACCATTGAAACCTTACTGATAAGGCCTGTATTCGTGGTCCATAGTATATTTGCTTTTAAATTATTAAAATTTGAAGGGTTTAAAACATCCGTATTATCAAGCAACTGGCTTTGAACCGAAAATGCTTTACTCACAGGTATTTCTATAACGGAAGATGATCCGCCTTTTACGATCTGATAAGTATTGGGGTTATTCAGACCTTCTCTGTATTCCGCAGCCGAGGTAAGTATTCTGTAGGGAAATCATAATCATTCACAACATACAGCGGATCTTTGATACATCTGCATCCGTTGGCATCTGAAGTATACATTCCGGAAAGAGGAAAATAGTAATATCTTCCTTTGATATCAGGATAATTGGAATCCGGAACATCAGGCTGGGTTTTATCAGGGATCATTGACAGCCCTCTCACGCTTACTGCCGGTGAGGTATCAAAATGCCGGGTCATTGTTGCTGTCCACAATGCAATATGATGCTGATCACTATACTGCCCTAAGTGTGCTCCTCTGATCAGCTGTCCTGTTCCTGGAAAAATCCCCATTTATTCCCACCGGCAGCAGACAGATCGAACCCAATATTGGGATACACTTTAAACCCTGTCATAAAGCCGGGAACTCCGGCATCAGTAGGTTTTACAATATGATATTTATTGGTTTCAAAAATATTTTTAGCCGTATTTGTTTTAACCCCGAAAGGTGAAAAATCTATCCGGATATCGTCAATATAGGAAGGAGATGCCAAATTGGCTACCAATACAGAAGGGATGCGCCAGCCGTTCGGACAGGGGTCATAAGGAGATTTATCCCGGTAAGGTTTGGCCTTGTCGTCCGTATTATAAACTGTTTCAATTTTGCCCTGTGCATTATCAGACCAGAGATTAAGTTCAGGAAGCCTGTTATTCGGCAGACTTGTGGATCTGCCAAACCAATTAACAGGGAGATTAACGTTGTTATTGTAATAGGCCTGACCCGTATTATCATCTTTATTCACATAAATAAGGCTCAAAGGGTTTTTCACTGCAAGTCTTATATTGCTGCTGACCTCAGCACTGGAAAGTAGAACAAACTTCCTGAGATCATCAATACTTATTGCGCCGGTCATATTCTTTGCTCCCCGATGCCTGATGCGTCCCACAGATCCGGAAACCTCATAGAAGTCATTTCCTCTTGTCACTAATGGCGGAATAGGATCTTTTCTTCCCCACTGATAAAGAAGTCCGATATTTCTGTTCCAGTCTGATGAAGTCATAGAACTCGTCAATGCCCCCAAATTCCTGTCCATCCATTTCCAGTCAGAATCCGGGATGGGCTCAACCGTTCCATCAGCTTTCATTCTTTTAATATTGTTAAAGCTTTTGTAAGTGGAGCCATTCGTAGGATCGTCTGTCACCCAGATATGCCAGCTCCAGTAAATCTCACCATTTACTTTTAGGGCTATTACAGCATTTCCTTTTTTTGCTTTATTGATGGGCACTTTTATTTTTGCACTCTGTCCGGAATCTACAATCTCTAAAGCATAGTTTGTTCCCGACTTTATCAGCCCATGATCATCTTCCCATAATACATCTGCCGTCACAGGCCCCAGGAATCCCATTACCATTAATGTAGCCTCCTCCTTCCCACATTGCATATGCTTTTCTTACAGGAATCAACAGTCCTTCACTGTTCTGTGCAATATCGAAAATATAACTGTTGGGAGCCTTTTTCCAATCCGGAACCAGTAATCCAGTTCTATACTTATTTCCCGGTACTACAAGTGAATCTGCTTTTTTATGGTTGATACACCATCGAAAGTCTTGCCCGAAAGAAAATTCCGTTTTGAAACTATATTTCCTTTAAAACCAACTGCCATTACGATCAGGCAAATGAATGCCGCTAATTTTTCAGCTAACCTTTTCATATTTATGGATTTGTGTGTCTTTAGCAAAATACAATTTTTAAGCCTACATCAATAAAAATAGATTTATTTTTAAATAAAAACAACATATTTAAATTATGACAATAATAACTCAAAATAAAAACCAATAATCTTCACAATGCAAAAACACCTGTACAAAAGAAAAGACAGCTTATCAGCTGCCTTATTATGTATTAAAATCTTTTGAAAAAATATTATGGAAGTATATGATTCTTGTATCCTTCTATAGAGAATCGTCCAGCTTTAATATTATTGAAGATCGAAAAGACAACAAAATTGAAGACGACCAGTGAAATGATAAATGTATAGATCAGACTTTTCGTTTTTGCTGAAACAACATACATGGCATTTGGTATGATGATATACGAGAATCCGATGAATGCACCGGCAAGCCTTGATGAAAAGATAGGGTTATTTCTAAAGATAAAATATAAGCAAATCCCAATCACGGCATAGTTTCTATGGTACTCGTAATAGGGATACTTCTCTATCATTTTATTGTCAAAGGCAAAGAGAAAAAGGTAAGGATAGCCATCATTACCTCAGGAATTCCGATTCCACCATTCAAACGCTGTATGCTTTCATTCATATATCCGTTAAACCCTTCAATCAGCTCAATATCCGATGCCATACCATCTAAAAATCCTCCAAAAGATTTATAGACCTCAAACGGAGACAAGAAAACCGAGCCAATGATCATAATAAGCATGATCGTCTTATTCAACGGAACACGGGCCAGCCAGTACATAGGCAGGAACAGATAACAAACACTATGGATACCGGAACCTATAAATATAAAGAATAAATAATGCCAGAGCTTTCTTTCCTTGATATACCGTATGGCAAAATAAACAATGAACGTTCCAAGGTTTTGCCTGATCTGACCACTTTCCCCGATAAAGAAATTGGGAATAAACATAAACAGGGTAAAGGTAAAGGGATAAAAAGTATTATCTTCCGTATATTCAACCTTGAATATCATGGCAAAAATAGCAATAACGAAGGTCAGCATATAGAACGGCGCATCAAAAATATTCAGCAGAACCTTATTGATCAGCGTATAAAGCCATTCCACATCCAGCGTCTCCGAACCATCCATATGGAGCATCTTCATGAAAATACTGTAATAGCTTTTGGTATCGGAATAGATGTAAATTCCTTGTAACTTCCATAATCCGGACCAACATCATCCCGGAGCCCGACAATAATAATAAAATAAACTGCCAGGAACCAGAACCATTTTTTATCTACTTTTTTGCCAAAAACTTCCTGAATACTGAAGAACAGCATATAGACAATCGCAACTAGATAATATGGGTGTAATAAACTCATGATTTAATCTCTGATGTTTTTTAAACTGATGATACGCTGTTATGATTCCGGTCAGAATCAAAGGCAAAAAAAGCCTTACTTCCCAAAAAAGCCCCACTAAGGTAATCATAAGAAGATACGGAACGGAAAAAAAAAGATATTTTCTGAAAACGATTCTGTTTTCTTCATCTGTACAGAGCCTGTATAAAAATATAAAACAACTGCCGCAAAAAGCAACCCTGCAAGATTAAAAGGGCTTGAAAAGTTTCTGTTGATATAAAAACCTTCTACAAAAGTAGTTTCTTCCTGCACCAACATCGCCCTCAGTCCCAGATACGGAACAAGAAAGGCAATAACAAGAGGAATGATTTTCCAGATGATTTGATAGTTTCCTTTTTCAGGTCATCAATGCTGAAGAATACCGCTGCGAAAAAGCAATATTAATACATGCCGTTTCCCTTACGAATGTAGAAATCCCTATGAGCACAATCAGAAGATAAAAGAAAATATTCTTGTGAGCATGCAGATACTTCAGTGTGAACAGCACTCCTGTCAGATAGCAGAAAAGGGCAATGGTATCACAGTTGGTAGGTGCATACTGCGTAATAACAATAAAGAAGACCGATAAAAGATGGATAATTCTTCTTGCATTCAGGTTCAAAAGAAACCCTGCTGCTTTAAGCTTAAATATAGAGTTTAAAACCCATGAACATAAAATAAAGAACACACTATTCATCAGAAACAACCCATGATAAAAGGGAGTTCCGTTCTTGGATAAAAAATCTTTAAAAAACGCCAATGGACCATTGATCAGATAATACATCAGATCCGTCATCTGCACACTGAGATAATTGGGAATCACCCTGTAAGCATATACGGATGAAAATAAGAAGTCCGGTGTTCTCTCTGAGTTTTTTAATCTTGTATAGGAGGATTCGAACCCGTAATAGGACATGGCAAACAGGAGAAACGGAAGCACTATTACAAATAGAAATCCGTTTATTTTTTCATCATTTCTTTTCAACATATCTAAAACAGATTCTTATTTTCTTAATAATAATTGTGATTTAAAATACATTATACTAAAGGGAACTTTTGCAAAAGTAGAATTTTTTTCATTCTTCCTAGAATATTTTATTGATTTTCAGCCAAAACTTATGGTCTAAGTATTTTGCACTAATTCTTAAAAATTTAAATTTGTAGACTTGATCCAAATGCAATGCATCGCTTTTTTATATTTTTATATTATCTGATTTCCAAAAATAAAGTTCTCTCTGTATTTACAGCACTGGGAATTGCCACATTATGTTTATTCTTTGCTTCAAAAATCAATTTTGAGGAAGATATCAATCAGATCATCCCTAAAAATGAAAAATCAGATCTTACGGCGAAGGTTCTCAAGCAGCTCAATTTTTCAGACAAGATCATTGTCATTATAGAAAATAAATCTAATGAAGACAGCTTCCAGCTCTCTGAAACAGCAGATACTTTTTTACAGAAAACAGAACCTTTACAAAAATATATAAGCTCCGTTCAGGGAAAGGTAAATGATAATGAAATCTCAGAAACATTTGATTTTGTCAATCAGAATTTACCTCTGTTTCTGAATGCCGAAGATTACAAAGAGATAGACCGGAAAATCAGTAAAGACAGCATTGCCCGGCAGGTGGAGAACAACTACATCTCACTGGCATCTCCTACAAGCCTTGTTACCAAGGAATTCATCAAAAAGGATCCTTTGGGACTTACTTTTTGGGCATCAAGAAGTTAAACGCATTAAATATCAGTAAGGATTTTAAACTGGAAGACAGTTATATTGTAACCAAAGACGGAAAAAATCTTCTGCTTTTCATTGATCCGAAAAAAAAAAGCAATGACACAAAGGCTAATGAATTTTTTGTAGATCAGCTCAATACCATAAAAGACAGTCTCAACAAACAGTTTAAAGGAAAACGGAAATCAGCTATTTTGGTTCTCCGGTGATTGCAGTAGCCAATGCCCAGCAAATCAAAAAAGATATCCAGAATACGGTTGTCATCTCCATGACAGTGCTTCTGGTACTTCTGATCTATTATTTCAGGAACTTTTTTACCCCGATCATTGTTTTCTTACCGACGGTATTTTCCGTATTGCTTGCCTTGCTGGTATTATATTTCATTAAGGATAAAATTTCGGCCATCTCATTAAGTGTGGGCGCTATTCTGATCGGGATTACGATAGATTACGCCCTGCATATCCTGACGCACTATAAGCACAATAACAATATTGAAGAGCTTTACAAAGAAATTACCCAGCCTATTATCCTGAGTAGTGCAACCACTGCAGTTTCTTTTCTTTGCCTTGTATTTGTACGTTCTGAAGCTTTGAAAGATCTGGGACTTTTTGCAGCCATCACAGTAATTCTATCTTCCTTTACAGCTCTGATTATTGTTCCTCAATTGTATAAACCTAAAGAAAAGGGAGAAAATCTCAATACCAACTTTATCGATAAAATCGGATCATATCCGTATGAAAAAAATAAACCACTGATTATCGGCTGCTCTGTTATTATTCTTGCTTGTCTTTTTGACTTCAGACATGTGGGATTCAATGAAGACATTGGTGATCTGAACTATATTCCGAAAGAATTAAAGATCAGTGAAGCGAAACTTCAGAAGCTTTCGGACATCACCTCAAAGTCTATTTATACGATTTCTTACGGAAATTCGGAAGAAGAAGCATTAGCCCGTAATTCTGAGCTGAGCAATTTTCTTGAAAAGGAGAAAAAGGAAGGTAAAATCTTAAGTTATAATTCCATCGGAAGCGTTGTTCTTTCTGAAAAGGATCAGCAAAAGAAAATTGAGGCATGGAAAGACTTCTGGAACGACAGTAAAAGAACGAGACCATTTCCGAGCTGGTTGGCAATGGAAATAAATTGGGTTTCAACAGTTCAGCTTTTGATAATTTCAGCGAAGTTTTAAATAAAAATTACACTCCTTTAAGTCTGAAAGATTATGAAAAGGTAAAAGCCCTTCAAATCTCTGAGTTTATGAGCAACGAAAATGGATTCTATACCGTTTCTAATGTGGTAAAGGTAGATGAAACCAAAAGAGATGCCTTCATCAAAGATATTGAGAAGAAACATGATGCTCTGGCTATTGACCGTCAGCAGATGAACGAGAACTTTCTTGGCCTGCTGAAAAGAGATTTCAATACACTGATCAATTATTCTCTTTTAGCCATCATTTTAACGATTATTGTCTTCTTCAGAAATTTTGAACTGACAATACTGACCATGTTCCCTATTGTTCTGACGGGCGTGGTGACTGCGGGAATTCTTTATTTCCTGGGGCTGGAGCTCAATATCTTCAGTACGGTAGTATGTACCTTGGTTTTTGGTGTGGGAGATGATTTCAGTATTTTCCTGACTCAGGCAATGCAGAAAGAGCATACAACGGGAAAGAATGAGCTGCCAACTTACAGAATTTCAATCATTCTTGCCGTTTTTACCACCATCCTTTCCATCGGATCACTGATTTTTGCCAAGCATCCCGCTTTACACTCCCTGGCTTTGGTAGCATTGATCGGGATGTTCTCCGTAATCGTCATTACTTCTACCCTCTACCCGTTCTGGTTCAGATTTTTCATTACCAACCGGGCAAAGAAAGGACTTTCCCCGATTACATTGAGACTTTTGTTAAGCTCTGTATTCTCATTCCTGTATTACGGACTGGGTGGGATGATATTTTCCGCCATCGGGAGCATATTTATTAAAAACACCAAAGGAAGAACCTTAGATATTATAAAATTAATTCTTGCCAGGTTTTTAACATCCGTATTGTATTCCAATCCTTTTGTCAGAAAAAGAGTGATCAGAAATACGGCTGAAGATTTCAGCAAGCCCGCTGTTATTATTGCCAATCATACTTCTTTTCTGGATACACTTGCCATTGCAATGGCTACCCATAAGATCATTTATCTCGTTAATGACTGGGTATACCAATCACCAGTCTTCGGAAAACTGGTAAAGGCACTTGGCTTTTATCCTGTTTCTCAGGGAATTGAAAACGGATGGAGAAATTAAAAGAAAAAATTGACCAGGGCTATTCTCTTGTTGTATTCCCTGAAGCAGAGCGTTCTTATACCAATGATGTCAAGAGATTCCATAAAGGAGCATTTTATCTTGCCGAGCAATTTAATCTGGACATTCTCCCACTTTATATTCACGGAAATTCTGAAGTATTGCCGAAGGGTGATTTCATTATCTATGACGGAAGCATTACCGTAAAAGTAGGGACCAGGATCAGTAAGGATGATATGAGCTTCGGTAAAAACTATTCTGAAAGAACAAAGAGGATCAATGCTTATTTCAGAAAAGAATTTGCTAAATTGAGAGAAGAAATTGAGGATGAGAATTATTTTAAGAAAATCTTATTCCTGAGCTTTTTGTATAAAGACACAGATGTGGTGAAAGAAGTAAAAAAGACTTCTACTCCAATAAATCAGTCTATTTTGAACTGAGCAAACACATTCCCAATGATGCCAATATTCTTCATATTGCAGATGATTATGGCCAGAAAGATGTTTTACTGACTTTATATCAGGCAGGCAGGAGAATTTTTTCTCTGATTAAAAATAATGAGAAACAGACAATAGCTGCACACAATTATCTTGTTAAAAGAAGAAAGATACAGTATATCAAAGAGCTGTCTGAAGTAAATAAGAAGATTGATGTACTTCTGGTTTCGGATGACAGTTTTACAGGTAATACAATTCAGGAACTTCCGGACACCATTATTTTTGTAAATACAGAAAACACCTTATCTGAAAATGAAAATTACACATTAGAATTTAGTTCTGAATCCATAAAAGTATTTAAAACTAAATAATAAATATGAAAAACATATTTTTGTAAACGCTAAAGAAAACTAATGAAGAAAAATATACTTGTCATATATTATTCACAAACCGGGCAACTTGAAGATATCGTGAGAAATATTGCCAGGCCTTTTGAAACTCAAAAGGAGGAATATGACGTTACCTATTATAATATTAAGCTGAAAGAAGATTTTCCTTATCCATGGCCGGGGATGTTTTTTCAATACCTTCCCGGAGTCTTATCTTCAGATTCCGAAAGAGATTTTCCCTCCTTCAGATGAAATACTGAATAAAAAATATGATCTCATCCTGTTCGGATATCAGGTGTGGTACCTTACCCCATCTATCCCGATCATTTCATTCCTTAAGAGTGGCTATGCAGAAAACATTCTTAAAGACACCCCTGTAGTTACTATTTCCGGAACCCGAAATATGTGGATGCTTTCCCAGGAGAAACTGAAAATATACCTAAGAGATTTAAAAGCTCAACTTGTTGGAAATATTGCACTGGTAGACAGACATGACAATTACACCAGTGTACTGACTATTCTACGCTGGCTGACCACAGGGCAGAAAGAGAAATCCGGCTTACTTCCTGCTGCAGGAGTTTCGGATGAAGAAATTGCAGGTTCGGTAAAGTACGGCAAGATTATTGAGAATCATTTTAAAAATAACAGTCTGGAAAGTTTACAACCTGATCTTGTAAAAAACGGAGCCATTGAGATCCGGCCGTTTTTAGTACGTGTAGAAAAGGTAGGAAACAAGATTTTTACAGTATGGTCTAATCTGATTATCAAGAAAAAGAGAAACGTCCATTGCTGATAAAATTCTTTAAGGTATATTTGATGGCTGCGATATGGATCATCTCACCTGTCGTGTTAGTATTACACCTTCTCACAACCCCTATATTTTGGTTTAAAAGACAAAAACAAAAAAGATATTTACAAGGAATTAATTTAAAATAGAATGTACGACGTATTTATAACAAAGGCTTCAAAATATTTACCCAATGAGCCGGTATCTAATGATGAAATGGAGACTTATCTTGGGCTTATCAATGACGCACCTTCTAAAGCAAAATCGCTTATTTTAAGAAACAATAAAATTACTACAAGATATTACGCTTTAGATAAAGAAGGAAACCCTACGCATACCAATGCACAGCTTACAGCAAAAGCGATTGAAGGACTTTTTGATGAAAATTTCAAAAAGGAAGATATGAAATTATTATCCGTAGGAACTACTTCTCCGGACCAGATACAGCCATCACACGCTTCCATGGTGCACGGAGAACTGAATATAGGAAAATCTATTGAAATCAATACTGCTACAGGTCTCTGCAACTCCGGAATGAATGCACTGAACTACGGTTTTCTTTCTGTGAAAGCAGGAGTACAGGAAAATGCAGTATGTGCAGGTTCTGAAAGGATGTCTGCATGGATGACCGCAGATAAATTCAACCATGAAGCTGAAAATTTAATACTATTGGAAGAAAGGCCCATCATTGCATTCAAAAGAGAATTCCTGAGATGGATGCTTTCTGATGGAGCTGGCTCTTTTTATTGGAAAACAAGCCAAGAGAAAACAGTACCTCTCTGAAAATAGAATTTATTGATTTCTATTCCTATGCTCACGAAATTGAGGCATGTATGTATGCAGGATGCGACAAGCAGGAGGACGGAAGCCTTAAATCATGGGCAGATTACCCTTCAGACGAGTGGCTGAAACAATCTATCTTTGCGATTAAACAGGATACCAAAATCCTGGACAAATATATCTTAGTAAAAGGAGCGGAGAGTTTAAGAGCTTCTTTTGACAAACATAATTTGGATCCTGAAAAAATTGACCACGTATTGGCGCATATCTCTTCAGGCTATTTTAAGGACGGCCTGAAAGACGAATTTGCTAAAAAAGGAATGGACTTCCCTGCAGAAAAATGGTTCTACAACCTTTCTGACGTTGGAAATATCGGGGCTGGCTCCATCTTTATAGCTTTGGAAGAATTATTGAACTCAGGAACTCTGAAAAAGGAGAAAAAGTACTTCTTTGTGTACCTGAAAGTGGAAGATTCGCTTATTCTTGTGCTTTATTAACAGTGTGCTAATGGAAAACAGACTGCCAACATCCGATCAGGATTTTGTACAAAGCCTTATTCCGCAAAGGGCACCTTTTGTAATGGTACATGAACTGTCTGAATATTCAGAAAATCATCTTATTTCAGGATTTGAAATTAAAGAAGATAACCTTTTTGTTCAGGATGGAGTTTTTCAGGCTTCAGGATTAATTGAACATCAGGCACAGAGTGTGGCACTTCATACCGGATATAAATACTATCTGCTGGGAAAAGATGCTCCTACAGGATACATCGGGGCCATCAAATCTTTTGAAGCTGAAATATTGCCGGAAACAGGTGATCAGCTGAAATCCGAGGTCACAATCCTTAATGAAGTAATGGGTGTGACGCTGGTAGACATTGTTACCAGACTGAATGATAAAGTGATTGCAAAATCACAAATGAAAACTGCCGTAAAATAACTGGAAATGGAAATCAGGGAAGAAAACATGATCAATATACATAACTTTTTACCTCATCGTGAACCGATGCTCATGGCAGACTACATTCTGGAGCTGACCAAGGAAAAAGTGGTAACTTCCTTTGAAATAAAAGAAGATAATATCTTTGTTCATAACAATGAATTTGTTGAAGCCGGCCTAATTGAAAACGTGGCTCAAACCTGCTCGTCCATACTTGGGCAAAGTTTCTTTGAAAACCCTGAAGCTGATACTAAAGTGATCGGTTTTATTACCAACATCAAGAAAATTGAAGTTTTCGCCCTTCCTCAGGTGAATGACAGGATTATATCAAAGGCATCACTGATTTCCCAGTTTGAAAACATCTGTCATATATTCTGTGAAACCTTCAATAATGATGAATTATTAATCAGAGCAGAAATCAACCTGTTTATTCAGGAAGTACAATCATAAATAAAACGTATACAAAATAACAGAAGACTGTCTCTTATATTTGAAAATATCAAATGCAGGAGACAGCCTTTTATTTTTACAGGTTTCCTCATTTCCTATCCTACAAATCTGCCCCACAGTGCATCTGCCCGCTCGAAAACTTTCGGTGATGTTTCCTGAATGGCATCCCTGAATGAAGCATAGTTTCCGGAGCTGCAGTGAATCACCTTTTTCATTTTCCATTTTCAACTTCTGAAACAATTCCTACATGCCCGATTTTTTTGCCGGCACCATACACCACAATACATCCCACTTCAGGAATTATAAGTCTGTCAAAAATTCCGGCATTGCGATTGATATCTTCCACCATAGAATCTGTATAGATCCACCCGCCCGGCTGATAAAAAGGAATTTTCGTTTTCTGGATAATCCAAGGACCCAACAAACAAAGCCGCTGCAGTCACACTCTCCGTCTCTTGTAGGAAGGGCGTATTTTTCATCCATTCCTCCTGCTCCCAGTTTATAGATAATTCTTTTCCCTATTACAGACCTTGCTTTATTCACAATATCCTGAGAGGTCAGCTGATTTGAAAACTGAAATTTCTTCACCGGAATATCTTCAATATTCGGAATATTAATTAACTGGCCTTCAAAAATCATATTGGGATTAATGATAGTGTGGTTATATGCTAAAATCAACTCTACAGGTACTTTATGTGCCTTGGCAATTTTTCCGAGCGTATCGCCCTTTTTTACTTTGTAATACATGGTTTTAGTTTTTAATGATTATTTTTTCAGTTGATATTTTTAAACGCTGCAGATTTCATAGCGCTTTAGTTATTTACAAATTTACACTGTCAACTCATACAGGAAAATTACCCGAAATAGTGATTTTATGGATTGGGCATTCTCTTTAAAAACAAATATCACCAATCACTTCCAGCAATCAACACTCAACAAAAACAACTGACAATCAATATGATAAAAACAATCCGCCATCAATTAACAATAAATTATTTCACGTGAAACATTTCCCGATTCCGTGGAACAACTGTCTCTGTGTTTAAAGAAAAAAAGTGGAACATTTCTGCTCCACTTTTATCAATTTATAACCTAAAAATTAGTATCCGAAAATCTCTTCAAGAGACACTTCCTGGAATTCTCCCATTTTATTGATGGATTCCATTTTCAGGTTTTCTTTCTTACCGATGATTGCCGTATTGTATTGTACCGGCTTCACTTCTGTATTGTAGAATCCTGTTAGCTGTGGTAATGTCAGCCCCTGGATTTCAGCATAGATATCCTTTCTGATATCATAATCTACTCCAAGCTTTTTCAATCCCAACTGACTGAAGAAAATATTCGTTCTGTTGATTCTGTTGGAAGCGATCTGCTTCAATGCGGACCCTTTTGCATTTTCAAACTGTGCAGGGATCTGCGGTAATGATACCATAAGGTCATTCATTGCATTAACTGCCAATGGAAGCTTGTTTGCCTGCGTTCCGATGTAGTTGGTGATATAATTCGCATGTCCTTTTTCTGAAGCATTGGCATAAGAAACGTAGGCCGTATAAGCTAATGACTTACTTTCTCTGATCTCCTGGAAAACAATGGAAGATAATCCTCTTCCGAAATACTCGTTGAATACATTGGCTTTTCCAAAATTACCAAGATTTACAGTACTTCCTTTGGCTACTTTAGCCATTTCTGTCTGTACCATATCATAGTTGGTAAAATATACCTTACCTGTTGTAGCCGGTTCTGCATATTCCTTAGCTTTTGCAGGCTGAAGGCTTGTATTGGCAATATAAGGTTTTACTGCTTTCTCCAATCCTGATTGATCCTGCCCGTAAAGGAATACCTGATAAGGGTACTGGTTCAGGGTTTTCATCTTTTTAATCAGGTCGTTCACATCGATGCTTTCAAGACGTTCTTTGGAAACAATATCCGTCATTCTGGAATCTTTACCGTATTTGGCATAATTTGAAAGTGCAGCCATGATTCTCACTTTATCTTTCTTCATTGCAGCTCTTGACTCCAGGATGGTCTTCACGGTCTGTGCGTAAATTGCTTTATCAGCTTTTACATTGGTCATCCAGTGGTTCATAAGCTCTACACCTTTCTTCATATTGCTTTCAAGGCCGCTTAATGTGATTACCATCTGATCATTGGAAGTTCTTACATTATACGTAATTCCCAACTTATAAAACTCTTCTTTCAATTGCTCCGGAGTATACTTATCTGTTCCAAGATATTCAAAAACAGTTCCTGCAATAGAAAGTTCTTTATCGTTATCCGTTCCGAAAGGGAAAATATAACTTACCTGAGCAATTTCGTTGTATTTATTTTTCACAAAGCTTACGGTCTTGTCTTTGATCTGGGAAGTCTGAATAGCCGTTTTATAATCAATAAACTCAGGTTTACTTTCTGCTACCTTGGTATTTAAAATATCTTTAAGGAAAGGAGACTGAGCTTCTCTGTTCAGTTTGATCGGAGTGATTCCCGGTTTTCCACACGCACCAGCTTGTCATTCACTCCTTTTTCTTTATAAACAACTACATAATTATCTTTAAAGAAGTTATTGGCAAACTTTACAACATCAGCTTTCGTGATTTTTTCGTACTGGTTGATCTCATCAAGTTCCTGTTCCCATGTTCTTCCCTTGATATAAGAATCATAAAGCTCAGTTGCCAACCCGTCAGCAGTTTCATATCCTTTCATGCGCTGAACCTTTTTATCATTAACGATCGCTTTCAGCATCCAATCCGGGAATTGTCCTTTTTCACAAGATCTATCTGATCCATCAGTAACTTTTTAGCCTCATCAAAGCTCTGCCCTTCTTTAGGAGTTACTACCAAAGAAAACGAACCATACATTTTGAATGGCGACTCATAAGCTCCTGCACCAAGAGTTTTTTGCTTCTGATTAATATTAAGGTCAATTAATCCCGCATCACCTCTGTTACTAAGAATTTCAGCCACTACATCTGCCAGTCTTGCTTCCTGGGTTCCATAAGAATCTGTTCTCCACGCAATGGTCATTCTCGGAGTAGACGGGCTCTTTACCGTTCTGGAAACAATGCCTGTCATCGGATCTTCCGTAACCATTTTTTTCATTGGAAGTTCTTTATATTTAAACCCTCCGAAATACTGATCAACTAATTTTATAGTTTTATCATAATCCAGATCACCCACCAATACTACTGCCATATTATTAGGCACATAATAAGTATCAAAATATTTGTGGATCGCTACCATTGAAGGGCTCTTCAGGTGTTCGGAAGTACCGATTGTGGTTTGCTGTCCATTAGGATGTTTTGGGAAAAGGGCTTCCATCAAAGCATAGTTGACAAGACGTCCGTCATTATCCTGAGCTCTGTTGTATTCTTCATACACCGCTTCCAGTTCCGTATGGAAAAGACGCAGTACCAATTCTGAAAAACGTTCTTTTTCTACTCTAAGCCATTTTTCAAGCTCATTGGAAGGAATATTATTTTTATATACCGTTTCATCCAGCCATGTGTGGGCATTTGTTCCGGTAGCTCCCAATGAAGAAATCGCTTTATCATATTCATTGGCAATTGCATATTTGGAAGCTTCCTGAGAAACCTCATCGATCTTTTGTAAAGTTCTTTCTTTTTCCTGGATCTTTTTCTGCTTTATGCTGCTGTAAAGATCAGATATCTGCTGCAACAGAGCTTTTTCTTTTGCCCAATCCTGAGTTCCCAGATGAGAAGTTCCTTTGAATACCATATGTTCCAGGTAGTGAGCTAACCCCGTATTGTCACTTGGGTCATTATTTGATCCTGTTCTTACAGGAATATAGGTCTGAATTCTCGGGGCATCTTCATTCTTTGCAAGATAAACCTTCAGTCCGTTCTTCAGCGTGTACACTCTTACACCGGCCTGATCATTCTTTACCGTTTCATAAGTATAGCCCTGAGCATCGGTCAGCTTTTGGGTCTCGAATTTCTGTGCCATTGCGCTTAGCATACAGAAAAGCGAAACAGAAATAAAAAACTTCTTCATAGTTGTTATTTGTTAGTTATTGTATCAAATTTCCTGCACCATTAGTCTTATTATACCCTACACTTGTTACAGCATACCATATAACAAGTATCAACAGTAAACTTAGAAAGCATTCCTTATGATGTTTCCCATTCAAATTAGTTAAACAGGAAAAATGAAATTCAATAAATAATATTCACCTTAAAAGAATATATTGAAACAGACTTTCTTCCTACAATCACTTTTCCGGCCTTTCAAAATGATAAAAAAGATACTTTATCTGAACCGAAAATTCTGAATACATCTTTGATACAGCCTCTTTCTCACGACAATAGATACTTCATATTTACATATAATGTATTTTCACTATTTTAGCCACCTGATTAAAAGAATCAAAACAGGTGAACTATTTTTCATCTGGAATCTAAAAAAATTAAACATTATTTAGATGAAAAAACAAGACCTTCCTCAGGACGAAAGCAATCTGAAATCCGCCAACATGACTGAAGTTTTGTATGTAACGGATGAGAACGACAATTATACAACAGCTAACAGTACAGGCTGGGATGCTAAGAAAGCAGCCTTGGATGAATCTATGGAGCTCATTCATGAAAGAATTGAGGAAGCGAAACAAAACGTTGCCCAACACAAGGCAAGCCCTATCGTTTATTTTATGGAACTGAATAAAATGGACCTGGGAGTTCTGGCCTCTTATGTAGGAATGTGGCAATGGAGGGTAAAGAGACACTTTAAGCCCAAAGTATTTAAAACACTAAGCGAAACTGCACTGAAAAAATATGCCGATGCATTCGGTATTTCAGTGGATGAATTGAAAAACTTCGACGGAAAATAAATGAAGAAGGCATATCTGCTATGCTGAACTCATTTGACCAGTGAAAAAGATAAAGCTGCAAATGAAATTAAACTTTGAACACCATCAGACTGCGCATTGCGAAAACGGTGTTGCTTCCAATCTACTGCTTAATAAAGGACTGAAACTAAGTGAACCTATGATCTTTGGGATCGGTTCCGGACTGTTTTTCGTCTACCTGCCTTTTTGAAGGTGAATTTCGCTCCGGGCTTTAGCTATAGACCTATGCCGGGGCTATCTTCAGTAAAGCAGCCAAAAGATTAGGAATTAAAATTAAAAGAGAAAATTCTCCAATCCTCAGGATGCTCAGAAAGCGCTTGAAAGAAATTTAGAACAAAATATCCCTACAGGTCTTCAGGTAGGGGTTTTCAACCTTACCTACTTTCCGGAAGAATATAAATTCCACTTCAACGCCCACAACCTTGTAGTATACGGAAAAGAAGATGGAAAATTCCTGATCAGTGATCCGGTAATGGATTATACCACTTCCCTTACTGAGGCTGAACTGGAAAAAGTGAGATATGCCAAAGGAGCTCTTCCACCAAAAGGACATATGTACTATCCTGTCTATATCCCTGAAAATATTCACCTGGAAGAAGCCATTAAAAAAGGAATTAAAGATACCTGCAAAAATATGCTGGCTCCGGTACCGCTTATCGGTGTGAAAGCAATGAGATGGGTAGCGAAGAGCATTCCGAAATGGGCTGAAAAAAAAAGGAACAAAAGTAACCAATCACTATCTGGGACAGCTGATCAGAATGCAGGAGGAAATCGGCACAGGCGGTGGCGGTTTCAGATTTATTTATGGTGCCTTTCTTCAGGAAGCATCTGTGATCCTTAAAAATGACGAATTAAAAGAATTGTCAAAAGAAATTACCTCTATTGGTGATCTTTGGAGAGATTTTGCTGTAGATATTGCCAGAGTGTATAAAAACAGGAACTCAAAAAGCAATATCTATCACGAACTTTCAAAAACGATGCTGCACATTGCAGATCTGGAAGAAGCTTTCTATAAAAAACTGAGAAAAGCGATCTGATATGGCGGAGAATATGATTGAGATCAAAAATCTATATAAAAAATACAAAAATGCTGAAGACTTTTCAGTAAACGATATCTCTTTGAATATCGAAAAAATGAGATCTATGGGATTCTTGGTCCTAACGGAGCCGGGAAAACTACTTTGATCTCTATGCTTTCGGGACTAATAAAGCCAACTTCAGGGCAATTTACCATCAATGGTTTATCTCCGCAGAAGAATGGTTTTAAAATAAGACAGATCATCGGTATCGTTCCACAGGAATACGCTCTTTATCCTACGCTTACTGCAAAGGAGAACCTAATGTTTTTCGGAAGTCTGTATGGTTTGAAACATAACCGGCTTAAAAAAGCGATTGATGAATCTCTGGAGATTATGGGACTGTCAAAATTTGCCGACAAGCAGGTAGGCCAGTTTTCAGGGGAATGAAGCGCCGTTGCAACCTTATTGCCGGAACCCTTCACAATCCTAAGGTACTGTTTCTGGATGAGCCAACCGTTGGAGTTGACGTACAGTCTAAAAAAGCAATTATTGACTATCTGTTGGATCTAAATAAAAAAGGGACCTGCATCATTTACACGTCCCATCACCTTTCGGAAGCAGAAGAGTTCTGTACAAAAATTGCCATTATTGATCATGGAAAAATTCATGCTGTAGGAACTCCCGAAGAGCTTGTTTCACAGATTGCCAATGCAGAAAACCTTGAAGATGTTTTCATTTCATTAACCGGAAAAGAATTAAGAGATGTTGTTGTATAAACTGTGGAGAAGTTTTATTAAAGAAATTCTTCTTCTGAAGAGGGATATCGGCGGAATTGTGATCATCTTCGTTATGCCCCTGCTTCTGATCGTTACCATTACCCTGATCCAGGATTCTACCTTCAAAAATCTTGAAGGATCAAAAATCCCGATCATTTTTATTGATAATGATAAATCTGAGGTTTCAAAAAATATAAAGGAGAACTGGAAAACAGCAAGACCTTCCAGCTGCTGACCAATTACAATGAGAAGTCAGCCCAGGATGCAGTATTTTCCGGAGATTATCAGATGGCCATTGTCATCCCTGAAAATTTAACCAGGGATTTAAATTCCAATATCGATTCCAAAGTTCAGACGATTGTCAGTTCATTCGGATTGGAAGGAGATTCTGCCAAAACAAAAGTACAACCGCCAAAAGCCAAGGAAATTCATTTATACTTTGATCCGGCTACCAATGCAGGATTCAAAAATTCGGTGATGAACTCGGTAAACAAAATGGTTTTTGAGATCGAAAATAAAAAGATTTATAAGGCATTTCAGGATCAGCTGGGAACAACAGAAAATCTTGATGAGAATAAAAACCTGATCAGCTTTAAAGAGATCACTCCAAAGAAAGGAGAAATGGATGTTATGCCGAATTCTGTTCAGCATAACGTCCCGGCATGGACGCTTTTTGCTATTTTCTTCATCGTGGTGCCATTATCCATTAATCTTGTTAAAGAAAAAAGCCAGGGTACCAGTGTAAGGGCAAGAATCAGTCCTACCCCTTATTTTGTACACATTCTAGGGAAAACGTTTACCTATCTTATCATCTGTATCATTCAGTTTTTACTGATGGTAGCCGTAGGGGTTTATCTTTTCCCTTATATGGATCTTCCGGCATTTGATGTATCCGGTAAAATGGTTCAGCTTGTTACGGTAACTTTGTTTGCCGGCCTTGCAGCCATCGGATTTGGGGTATTGCTGGGGACTATTGCAGATACACAGGAACAGTCGGCACCATTCGGAGCTACATCAGTAGTGGTTTTAGCTGCTATCGGGGAATTTGGGTTCCGGTATTCCTTATGCCTGAATTCATGCAGACCGTAGCGAAGTTCTCTCCTATGAATTGGGGACTGAACGCCTATTACGATATTATTTTAAGAAACAGCGGAATTGGAGGTATTGCTAAAGAACTGGTTTTCCTGTTTTTGTTTTATATAGCTACCGTAGCCATTTCTATTTTTTACGAAAAGAAACAAAATGCAGTCTAACGAAAATATATTATTAACCTGTACCGAGGAAGTAAGAGTACGTTTCAACGAAACAGATCCCTTGGGAATTGTATGGCATGGTCATTATATCGTTTATTTTGAAGACGGCAGGGAAGCTTTCGGGCGTCAGCATGGCCTTACTTATCTTGATATTCAGAATGCAGGATACGTAACACCCATTGTAAAGAGTACCTGTGAGCATTTTCTTCCTTTAAAGTACGGTGAAACCTTCAGGATCGTTACCACTTTCGTGAACTCCGTTTCAGCCAAGCTTATCTATAAATACGAGCTTTTCAATAAAGAAGATCAATTGGTGTGCAGCGGGGAAACCATTCAGGTATTCCTGGACAGCAACGGAAGCTTATGCCTGTACAATCCGGAATTTTTTCAAACCTGGAAAGATAAGATGGGACTATCATGAGGAAGCAAATCTACATCACAGACTACAACTGTGTAACACCCTTGGGATTCAATGTAGAGACGAACTGGAAGGCCCTGTTAGAAGGACATTCAGGAATTGCTTTACATCAGATCATAGATAATCAGGATCCTTTTTATGCGTCTATGATCAGCACTGAAAAACTTGATCAGGAATTCAACAGCTTGTTTGAAGCTCATACCGGCTCAAACACCACAAGGCTTGAAAAGATGCTTTTGTAAGCTTAAAACCTCTGATTGAAAAACATGCTATCAATGAAGACACAGCTTTAATCCTTTCCACAACAAAGGAAACATCAGCTTGTTAAAAAAACAAACTGAATTACCGGAAGGGGTTTATCTTTCAGCCTTAGCACAGAAAACAGCTGATTTTTTCGGATTTAAAACAAAACCTATTGTGGTTTCCAACGCCTGTGTTTCAGGGGTAATGGCTATTGCTGTTGCCAAGAATATAATCCAGGCAGGAAAATATAAAGACGCTTTTGTAATTGCTTGCGATGAGCTTTCTGAATTTGTCATTTCAGGATTCAATTCATTCCAGGCTATAGGTTCAGGGCCCTGCCAACCTTACGATAAAAACAGAGATGGAATTAATATCGGGAAGCTGCCGCAGCTGTTTATATCACCTCATGTCATTGCGAGGAACAAAGTGACGAAGCAATCTCACAAAACGAAAAATTCAGATTCAAGGTACTGGGAGATTCTGCAATCAATGATGCTAACCATATCTCAGGCCCTTCAAGAACCGGAGACGGCTTATACGGAAGCATCAGAAATGCTATGACCGAGGCTCAGGTTTCTCCGGAACAGATTGATTTTATCTCTGCCCACGGAACGGCTACTTTATATAATGACGAAATGGAAGCCATTGCTTTCAACAGAATGGAACTGCAGCATGCTCCCTGAACAGTATGAAAGGTTATTACGGACATTGCCTTGGCGCTTCCGGCCTTCTGGAAAGCATTATCTCCATGGAAAGTGCTCTTCATGGAACCTTAATTCCCTCAAAGAACTTTGAGGAAACCGGAGTATCACAACCTTTGAATATCATTAAAGAAAATCAGCCTGCCACAATCAGATATATATTGAAAACGGCTTCAGGTTTTGGGGATGTAATGCGGCAATAGTGCTGGAAAAATGTTAAAAATGAACATGATGAAGAAAACAAACAGCTGCACCATAGAACATTCAAAAATAACCGTCAACGGTGATCTTGTTTTTGAAAGTCAAAGTGAAACCTTTCAGGAGTTTGCGAAAGAAGCCTATAAAAGTTTAGAGATCAGCTACCCAAAATTCCACAAGATGGATGCTTTGAGTAAACTGGCCTTTCTTGCTGCAGACACTCTTTTGAAGGATGAAGACCACAGCAGAACAGCACTGGTTTTTGCCAACAGATCATCAAGCCTGGATACTGATTTCAAATACCAGGAAAGCATCAATGATCAGAAAAACTATTTTCCGAGTCCGGCCGTCTTTGTCTATACCTTACCCAATATCTGTGTAGGTGAAATCAGCATCAGACACAAAATGCAGACAGAAAATGCTTTTTCGTTCTGGACGAATTTGATGAAAAATTTTTAAACGATTATTCAGAACAGCTTCTTCAATCCGGAAAAGCAGATAAAGTATTGTGCGGCTGGGTTGAATTATATCAGGAAAATTATAAAGCTTTTGTATATTTGCTAACCTTATAAAAATATAACAATCTGATAATCTGAAAATGTAACGGTGAGAAGTCATTAATGCATTGGTAAACTGTCAGATTGATACATTGTTAAATTAAAACTTTTTATGGAAAACTTAAAAACAGAATTGAAACACAAAATTATTGAAGTACTTAATCTTGAAGACGTTTCTGTAGAAGAGATCAAAGATACTGATCCGTTATTTGGTGGCGGATTAGGACTGGATTCTATCGATGCATTGGAGCTTATCGTTCTTCTTGACAAAGACTACGGAATAAAATTAGCCGATCCTAAAAAGGAAAGGAAATTTTCCAGTCTATCGACACTATGGCTAAATTCATCGAAGACAACAGAACAAAATAATTATTATTTAAGCGCAAGGTTTACGGATCTTGCGTTTAAATAAGTCAAGAAAAAACTAATTAATGAGTCAAAAAATTGCCATAACAGGAATGGGCATCATTTCCTCCATCGGAAACAATGTGGAGGAAAATTTTATTTCATTACAATCCGGCAGGCACGGAATTTCAGATATTCAGATGTTTGAAACCCGCCATGCAGGAGCTATTAAAACGGGTGAAATAAAATTAACCAATGAAGAGCTTGTACAAAAACTTCAGCTTGATGAAGACAATAATGTGACAAGAACTTCTTTATTGGGAATGGTTGCCGCAAAAGAAGCTGTAGAAAGTGCCGGAATTTCAGATATCAACGGATACAGAACCGGTCTGATCTCTTCTACCAGCGTGGGAGGAATGGATATTACTGAAAAATATTTCTATTCCTACGAAAACTTTCCTGAAAAGCAAAAATATATTGACGCTCACGATGCCGGTAATTCCTCTTTGGAAATTGCCGCCCATCTGGGATTGAAAGGAATGGTTTCTACCATCAGCACTGCCTGCTCATCTGCGGCCAATGCAATTATGATGGGAGCCAAACTCATCAAAAACGGGGTTCTTGACCGTGTCATCGTTGGGGAACAGATTCTCTTTCAAAGTTTACCCTGAATGGGTTCAATACCCTGATGATCCTTACAGACTCTTATAATACACCTTTTGATAACAACAGAAAAGGATTGAACCTGGGAGAAGCTGCTGCTTTTCTAGTTCTTGAGTCTGAAGAAGTGGTAAAGAAGGAAAACAAACCTGTTCTGGCTTATCTTGCAGGCTATGGAAATGCCAATGACGCCCATCATCAGACAGCATCCTCAGAAAACGGACAAGGCGCTTTTCTAGCCATGCAGCAAGCTTTGAAGATCTCCGCACTGGCAAAAGAAGATATAGACTATATCAACGTTCATGGTACGGCTACTCCTAATAATGATTTATCAGAAGGAATTGCCATGATCAGGATTTTCGGAGAAAACAATGTTCCTGAATTCAGCTCCACAAAAGCATTTACAGGGCACACATTAGCAGCAGCGGCCGGAATTGAAGCTGTATTTTCAATTTTAGCCATGCAGCATGGACTGATCTTCCCGAACCTGAATTTCAAAACGAAAATGGCAGAGTTTGATCTCACCCCTGTTACTGAATTGAAGAAAAAGGATATCAATCATGTTCTTTCCAATTCATTTGGATTCGGAGGAAACTGTTCAACCTTAATTTTCTCAAAATCATGAGTGCAGTATACATCAACAGTGCATCCTGTATTTCTGTACAGGACACTTTAAACGAAAATATCCTTAAGAATCTCAGTCCTGAAAATTCGGTGCAGATCATTAAAGCCATTGAGCCTAATTATAAAGAATTCATTCCGCCGGCAATGATCCGAAGGATGTCTAAAACTGTAAAGATGAGCTCCGTAGCATCCCACTATGCATTGAAGGACGCCGGAATTGAAAAACCGGACGCTATCATTGTAGGAACAGGAATGGGCTGCTCTCAGGATTCTGAAAAGTTTCTGAAAAATGTGATTGATAATCATGAGGAATTTCTGACGCCTACATTCTTTATTCAGTCTACCCACAATACTGTGGCAGGGCAGATTGCGCTGGGCCTGCAATGTCATGCTTATAATTTCACCTATGTGAATACCTCTTCATCGCTTGAGTTTTCATTTCTGGATGCCAAACTTCAGATCAATGACGGGGAAGCTGAAAATATCCTTGTAGGGTCTACCGATGAGCAGACAGACAGAACCATGGAGCTTTATCAACTCAACAACACCATCAAAAAGGAAGAAAATCTTCCTGTAAATTACCTGAATTCTGATACAAAAGGAGTTATTTGGGGTGAAGGAGCAAGTTTCTTTGTTGTTGGAAAAGAGAAAACAGAAAATTCTTACGCAAAGCTTACAGACATTAGGATCACGAATCAGTTGAATCTGAATGATACCCAGGATTTTATTCAGGATTTTTTAAAGCAAAATAACCTGTCTGCACAGGATATTGATGCTGTAATTCTTGGCTTCAGCGGAGATGGAGATTCCGATGTATATTATATGAAAGCAATGGATCTGTTTTCACATTCATCTTTATTGTACTATAAGCATCTGAGTGGAGAATTTAATACAGCCAGCGGTTTTTCAACGTTTATCGCCTGTCATATCCTTAAAGAACAGCAGGTTCCTGAAGTGATGATGATCAATTCCGTGAAAAAGAAAACGTGAAGAATATCCTTCTTTACAATCATCTGGGAGGTGATGATCACAGTTTGATAGTATTGGAAAAAGCTTAATTATACGGTCTTTTTGTCATTCAGAGCCCAGACAAAAGGGATGCGAACAAAGTTCTGAAGTGAAACGTGGAATCGAAACAAAATAAGTTAAATTAATTGTATTGATCTAGACTCCTGCGAGCGGCAATGGTATACAATACATATTACGACCATGAAACTCATACTGACCGCCTCAAAATAAAAAAGTAATCAGCAATGAAACATTATCCCTTCATCCTGTTCTATCTTTTCTGTAACGTATTTATCTATGCGTTTCATGGAAGTGTTTGGGTGTATCTGTTTTGTTTTTTTTTTTTTCTGCAGTAGTTGTCTGGGGTTCATTTGCTATTGAACTGGGATATTTTGTTAACAGCATTACCCATAAACGAACCGGAATCAAAGAAGTGGCCTTAACGTTTGATGATGGTCCCACAGAATTTACACCTAAGTTTTTAGACCTGCTTAAAGAACATCGGATAAAAGCAACCTTTTTCTGTATCGGGAAACAGATTGAAAAATATCCTGAGACATTTCAAAGAATTATTGCAGAAGGCCATACCGTTGGAAATCATACGTTATCCCATTCCAATTCAACAGGTTTTTTATCCACCTCTAAAATGATAAAAGAGATTGAAAGCTGTGATGAGATCATGAAAAACGTTGGAAATATCAAAACAGATCTATACAGACCTCCTTTCGGGGTGACCAATCCGAATATTGCAAAAGCGATTAAGAAAACAGACAAGATAAGCATCGGATGGAACGTCCGCTCCTGGATACCATCACTGACGATGAAAATAAAATCTACAAAAGAATTACCAGAACCCTGAAAAAGGGAGCATCATTCTTCTTCACGACACCTCCGAAAAAACATATCGTGTGCTGGTAGATTTATTAGTATTTTTGGAGGATAAAAAGTATTCGACTTTTACGGTTGATTCAATTACAAATTCAAAGAAAAAATGATTAAAAATATTGCTTTCGGAGCATTTTTACTGGTTTCCGGTTTCTTTTCTGCCCAGAATACCGCCATGTCGGGAGCGGAAGCTAAAGCATTCGTAGCTAAGGTTTCATCAGATACCCGGGAGATTAAAACATTACAGAGCGATTTTACCCAGACTAAAAAAATGGACTTTCTGGATAAGAGTATTGTTACCTACGGAAAAATGTCATTACAGACGCCTAATCTGCTGAGCTGGAAATATACCAAGCCTTACCAGTACAGTATTGTTTTCAAAAGCAACAAGATCTACATCAATGATCAGGGGAAAAAATCTTCTGTAGATGCCAAAAGCAAGACTTTTGAGAAAATCAATAAACTCATTGTGGGAAGTTCCAACGGAACGATGTTCAATGATCCTGAGTTTACGGTAACCTATTTCAAAAACGGAAATTATAACGTGGCTAAGTTCATTCCGAAGACTTCTCAGCTATTGAAATACATCAGACAGATCGAATTGTATTTCCCGAAGAACCAATCGACAGTTTCCCAGGTGAATATGACAGAAGCTTCCGGAGATACCACTACTATTGTTTTCAAAAACACCAAAATCAATGCTTCGATTCCTGCGTCAGAATTTACTTTGTAGCCTGATCCTGGTTCTGGCGGTGTCATGCAAAAGCTTTCAGCTTACAGGTGCAAAACCTGTTTCAACAACAGAAAAAAAAGTTGAAAACCTCTATTTTTCCTCTTCTGAAGACTATGTCTATAAATGTCAGATGGATATTTATACCAATCATGTAAGCGGAATTCTGATCATTAAAAAAATAAGTGAAACAACTCACCGTGTGGCTTTAACCTCCGATTTCGGGAATAAGCTGATTGATTTTGAAGTTTCAGACCATGATTTTAAACTCAACTACGTTCTTCCGGATCTGGATAAAAAAATTGTCATCAATTTTCTGAAAAATGATTTTCAGCAACTTTTAAAGAGGCAGTATCCGGTCACTGAAAGTTTTGAGAATGAAAATTCAAAAATATATCTTTCCAAAATTGACAACAAGGGGTATTATTTGTTCTTCAACAAAGACAGCAACCTGCTGAAACAGATTATTTACACAAAAAACAGCAAAGAGAAGATCGATTTTACTTTTGATGCAAAAAAGCCTATCTTCGCAGACAGCTTAAACCTGCAGCACAAGGACTTTAAGATCAATATAAAACTATTTCAAATAACCGAAACGGAATAATTTTCCACATGAAAAAATATATTTCTTACCTTTTGCCATCTTCTCTATTTACTTTCAATCTTAAAAATAAGATCATGCAGACTATTCTTACAGATTTTTATACACTTACAACATATGAAAAGGCAGAAGCCGGAAAGTTTACTGCTCATATCCATCTCAACAAAGACCATGATATCTTCAAAGGTCACTTTCCGGGAAACCCGGTAACACCAGGGGTTTGTATGATGCAGATCATCAAAGAACTTACTGAAGAGTTTACAGGCTCAAAATTATTTTTAAAAACAGCCTCCAATGTAAAGTTCATGGCGATCATCAATCCTTTCGAGACACCTGATCTGGTACTTCAGCTTGATATTAATGAAGACGGAGAAGATGTTAAAGTAAAAATACCACTTCTTTTGGCGAGACTATTGCATTGAAATTGTCAGTAAGCTATAAAAAAATATCATCATGAAACTTATTTTATCCTTCGTAGCGGCTTTTATTTTTTTCTTTCAGTCTGATCTAGAAACACTGAGAAACAGCTATGCCAAAGCTAATGACTCTAATGCCAGCACACAAAGCTTCATAGAAACAGCAGAAAAGCAATCCGGATCTGATGCAGTTACCTCAGGTTACAAAGCAGCAGCAAAGATTATGGAAGCCAAAGTTTCTAAGAACAACAGGAAAGCATTGGTAAAATCAGGAGCTACAACTCTGGAAAGCATCATCAAAAGCAATCCGAATAATGCGGAACTTCGCCTGATCAGATTAAGCGTTCAGGAAAACATTCCGAAAATTGTAGGCTACCGTGGCAGTCTGAAAGATGATAAAGTATTTTTGCTGAATAATTACAGCAAGCAGAATACAGCGTTAAAAAACTATATCAAAAGGTTTGCTATGCAATCCAAAACCATTACAGAAGCTGAAAGAGCTACTTTAAAATAAAACCATGTCCCTTCCTGAAGTACAGGATGCAATTTCTGAAAAGAAGGTCTGCATTCTCATACCTACCTACAATAATGAGAAAACCCTGAAGAGGGTTATTGACGGTGTTCTAGACTATACCGGAAGTATTATTGTGGTCAACGACGGTTCCACCGATTCCACACCACAAATTCTTGCCCAATATCCACTGATTACGGTAATTACACTGGCTGAGAACCACGGAAAAGGAAACGGGCTGAAAACGGGCTTCAGAAAGGCAAAGGAAATGGGGTATGACTATGCCATCACCATTGATTCCGACGGGCAGCATTATCCGGACGATATTCCGGTGTTTGTAGAGGCACTTCTCCAGGAAAAAGAGGATGTACTTCTGATCGGAAACAGAAATATGTCTCAGGATGGTATTCCCAAGAAGAGCAGTTTCGGGAACAGGTTTTCCAATTTCTGGTTCTGGTTCGAAACCGGGATCAAACTGGAAGACACTCAATCCGGCTACAGGCTTTATCCCCTTCATAAAATTCCCAAGAAATACTTTACTCCGAAATTTGAGTTTGAGATTGAGATCATTGTAAGAACCGCCTGGAGACATGTTCCGGTAAAGAACGTCCCGGTAAAGGTACTTTATGATCCTGCAGAACGGGTTTCACATTTCAGACCTTTCAAAGATTTCACGAGAATCAGTATTCTGAATACGATCCTGGTAACGATCACCTTATTATATATTATTCCGAGAAATTTTGTGAATAATTTCAAAAAAAAGCTTTAAAAGATTCATAAAAGAGGATGTACTGGAAAGTGACGGGAGCAACCGTACAAAAGCATTTTCCATAGCACTGGGCGTCTTCATCGGGCTGTCACCTTTCTGGGGATTTCAAACCCTGCTTGTCATCAGCCTGTCTGTCCTTTTCAAACTGAATAAAGTACTGTCTTTCGTTGCATCGAACGTAAGCTTACCCCCTTTCATCCCTTTTATCATTGCCGCCTCTTTATTTTTGGGGCTCCATTCGTACAGGGTGACAGCAATATTCTGAGCCAGGACCTCAACTTTGAACTGATCAAGAACAACCTCCTTCAATATATCATCGGAAGCTTTATTTTAAGCACTACATTATCTGCTGTTTCAGGAGTGATTACATTTTTATTTCTCAATAAGCTAAATCCGGAAAACGACTAAATCAAAGATTTAAATAAAGAAAATCCCGGGAAATAATACACTTCCCGGGATTTTTATAATAATGATCTTTACTTTTTATTTAGAAACAATAATTTTCTGTGTATAATCGATCGAGTTATTGCTAACTTTTACAACATAAGCTCCATTGATCAGCTTTTCAGCACTGATCTTATTCTGCTTATTAAGGTTGATGCTTTCTTTAGAGATAAGCTTCCTGTAAAGTCATAGATAGAAACGGTTGTAATTCCGGAAAGGTTTACATCTGAAGGAGTCTGTATGGTAAACTCATTTCTTACAGGATTCGGATAAATGGCGATTCCTTTAGAATTTTTAACTTCATTTACGCCTAAAGTCGCACATTCTTCAGGAACAGTAAAGTCTTCTACCTGGTCATTCATTTCCGGGAACGGCTGGTTGGCCCCGAATGCCAAACCATTAAGCTGTCCTGCTGAAGCATTCACCCCTAACCCTCTTTTCGCAAAGGTTTTCCAGATCATACATTTATTTTCTCCATTCGTAGAGGCCAGCTCAGCAGCAAGGATCGCATTTCTTCCGTCTATGAAGCTTGGGTTACATGGCTGTAATTTAAGCGCATCCATTACCAATTGTAATACTCTTGCACTACCACTGTTAGGATCTGCTAAAACATTACTGTTGTAACCGTATTTTTCTACATATTTCCAGTTAAGATCCCAAAGCATTGAAGCCCAGATAAAGCCTATACTGTGAGAATCCGGAACGGTAATAGGACCCAGTACAGAATTGGTACTTACCTTCATTCCATTGGTTCTTCCATAAGTATAGTTATTGATCGAAAAATCCGGGAGTATTGTGCCGGTCTGATTCCTCCTCCTGTCGTTGGCTGCCCTGACGCAAAAGTACCTATTCCTCTGGCAACAGAAGCATTGTCTCCAGGTTTGGTGGTGATCATCAATGCAAAGAAATCGGACCATCCTTCACCCATTTGTTCATTGGACGAAATGAAAGACAGACAGTTACTTCCTGTTCCGGTAAGACGGTTGGAAATTCCATGCCCATATTCATGGCTTATGATTCCGTTATCTAAACTGGCGTCTTTAAAAACAGCATCAGTTCTTAGTGTAGCATTTCCAACAATACCGTTATTCAGATCATTTACTAAAAACTGACCTTCTGATAAACCTACCATAATTGTAGGAATGGTAATCGTATTGTCTGTACCTCCCATCCCGACAGGGGTATTCTGATTTGGGTGATATTGTATAACTCCTATAGCTCCGGCATTCTGCAGATTTTTTGTTTTGACAGTGAAATCACATCCTGCAGCACTTACTACGGCAATTTTTCCAGTAAGACTTCCTGCTGTAACCGTTGTACAGGCATTCGCAGGTGTTGAAAGAGCCAGATCACCTGTAACAGCAGGCCCGCCTATAAGCTGGGGTCCGAAACTGGCAGTAGTCGCTACGGGTGTTCTCGCAGTGTAACTGGATGGTGCATTATAGTATAAATATCGTACATTACCGGTAGGTGAAAAAGGAACATCTGCATTCTTCCGCTGGCTCCATCGGCCCCGGGTTGAAATTAGCATTACTAAGCCCGCTTCCGTCTCTGGCTTCTGCAAGAACGGGATCGTTACCTACTCCTCCATTTCCAAAATTATTGGTCTGATAGTTCCTTGCAGACTCTGTAAATCCGAATTTATAGAATACATCATGCATTTTATTCGTTGTATAGAATAAATTGGTTACTGCAGCAGAAGTATAAGTGGTATGCTGTGCTGTTACGTCTAAAGGAAAATCAAATGTTCTGCTGGCCCCACCATCAGGAGAAAACTGAGGCAAATCCGTCTTATTCTCATCAGTGTAGGCAAAAGCATTATTACCTCGTGTTATCGTATAATGATTGGTTCCGTCAGAATGCCAGCCTTCAGGAGAAGCTGTTAAATCCCATGGATTGGTAAGGTGTTCTGCTTCCAAAAGTGGGAGCCTCTACAGGAAATGCAAAGACATTATAAGAAGCGTTGTCCGGAGCTAAAAGAAAATTTGTATTCTTTTGCAGTTCTGAAGCGCCAATATTAGTTGGTAATGCAGATGGCAGCGCAGTTGTTTCTGATAAAGATTCGCCCAAAGAATGGTGGTGATCATATGCATCAGAATGGAAATTGCAGGATAGTGTTGTATTTTCCTGATACAGGATAGAACCATTTTCCGCACTTACAATGATACTCCATACATTGCTTGTTTCTTTTTCTTTTGTGTTAAACTGATATCCCAGTATCAGCTCTCCTCCTTTTGCAAAATAAACAGGGCTTATGGTTATGGGTTCTTCTTTTCCTTCAGTATTTTTTACGGTAAGAGATCCGTTAAATTTCTGAACAGCCTCTGCAACAAACGCATCTTTTCTGGCATTTTCTTTTCCTTTTACTGTTGTAGGATAAGCTTTAATAAAAGTATCTGCAAAGCTTAATACTTTACCCTCCCTGATCAGAACGTTGGCAGAACTACCAAAAACAGGAATCCCGTTAATGGTTTGCTGTATTCCTACAACATCTCCTTTCAAACTTTTTGAAGCATCTACATTAATGATTTTAAATGACTTCAATTCCGGATTTACTCTTTGAAATCCCTGGCTGGAATTTACATAGTCTTTGATTGTTTGTTCATACTTTTGCGCAGAGATTACTCCAACGCTGAAAAGTGAACAAAACATCAACAGCTTAACACTGAGTTGAATTTTTTTCATGAATTTACTTTTTAACAAAATTTAATAACTGTCAGTTAGTAGAGAAACAGTTAATATTGTTACATTTTTTCATAAAAAAATCTAAAAAAAAAATAAATAAAGCAAAAAACACTTCAGTTTAAAGCAAATTATCGAAAAATTTTATCTTCCCACAAATTCCTATTCTACAATAAATTATACCATGGATTTTAAAAATAACAACATATTATCTGTTTCCTTTTGTCCTGAGAAATGACAATAATGAGCAGATAATATAAAAATGATATAGGTTTTTCACGGTAAGTTATAAACAACATCTGCAAAAGATAATGGTCCCATAAGGATCGTAACAAATATAGCAAGAATCACCATCACCAACTGTGTTGTATAATAGGTTCTCCCTTTGTCTTCTTCACTGATCTCAAAAGTAAAATTGATTTTATCCGGTCTGCTGATGATGCGCCAGATAAAAACAAGAATAATCAGATTGAGCAGTATGGGTAAAAATAGGAATATTTTACTCCCATAGCTTTCTTTACTATTTCCGAAACTGCGAATGGGGATGGTATCAGGAATCGAGCTGTATACCGCACACAGATACACAGAATATCCGATAATAACTATAAAAGGAATGATGAGCAGCAGTTTAACAGATTTTGGAATCATTTCAGTTTGTTTAAGGTTTTCTTCAGGTATTTTTCTGTCTTCTTTTTATCCGGAACTGTGGTAATTTCTTTCGTCAGTGCTTTTTCAAATTCAGCTTTTGCTTTCAGGTATTCTTTTTGTTAAAATAATATTTCCCAGACTGATAATAGACCAGCCAAAAATCGGGGTTCAGAGACTGATAATAGGGAATGAGATCATCTGTCAACAATATATTTTTATTTTCAGCAGCGTCATTGATTTCTTTGCCCAGCATTTTATACATTTCATAATTTTGGAAATCTTTAGAATCCGCAAATGGATCTCTTGCAATATTCAATTCTGTTTTTGCCTGAAGACTATATCCCACATTTTTACCGGAAAAAATTTCGTTCAAATCATAACAAACAAATTCTCCCAGCTGGTAAGGACTGGAAGAAACCCAAACTAATTTTTTCTGTGGTGAAAATATAACGGCATGATGTGCCAGCAGCTGATTAAGCGCTTTTTCATTTCCATATCCTATTTTTTCATCTTTCAATCCGGATCTGTTCCTCAAAATAGCTGCCATTTTTTCAGGATTCAGCTTTTTTCTTCCTCCTGCAGAAGCTCCTGAAGTTTCTCATAACGGTATTCCGAATGGCTTTCTTCAATATGTTTCAGATTTCTTTTATCATCTTTATAGGCATCAGACTGGAAATGGTTGGTACAAAGTACCCTGCTGCTGTTCTGAACTCTGTAGACTCCGAAGTTTTTAGGTGAAACCTCGATGATCACAGCATTTTTATCTGAAGCACTGCCTACCAGAATAGATTCTGACACGAAAACTTTTCTCTTCCTGGCAATAGCAATTGCTTCGTCAATATTTCGGGCATATTGCAGAATTTCTCTTGTAACAAGTGAGATTGGTGTCTTTGCAGTGAGAGGGATTTTTGATTTTCCGGCATTGATTGTCACTGTAATTCCTTCTTTATTCATTCCGGAAACTACTCCTATCATTCCAGGCCAGCTCACTGACATGTAAGGAATGCCTTCTTCGGGATCTACAAATTCTATCAGTTTATTCTGAGCAAAATCATCACCAACATAAAAATCGAAGTTTCTTCCTATGAGAAGGTCTCCGTCTTCCGTATTCTCATTCCATACGGCAAGAGAGCTGCATCCTACCATGGCCAGGTCCTGCATGGCATGGCCAATATCGTGGGCTCCGTGGAGGTAAAGGTTTCTCAGATATTTTGGAGCTATAAAATCGTAACGGTCAGACGAATACTGTGACAATCCGTACAGCTCTGCCTGATAATCTTCTCTTACGTTCAGATACATTTTTCTGTTGTACCATTTCAGAAAGCCTCTCAAAAGCTTCTGCCTGAATTTCGACGGCACAAATCCTTCTACCTTTGAGAAGAAAATTCCTTCCTGCTTCTGCATGAGGTTCTGTGTCAATGCTCCGTTGTTATATCCAAGCTGCAAAGGGTTTCCTTTAATATAAAGTTCCCAGAGCTGTTGTTTATTTTTTGTAAGATAGTTTTTGTTATAGCTGAACGTTGAATCGTTGATATGGGTAATCTTTGGAATTTCCAATGGATATTGGCCAATTTCAGGAATATGATGAACAGATTTTGAAATTCCGCACGAAACCAGATTAATGATAAGTAATAAACAGAACAGTGCTTTGATCTTATTCCGGCCACAGAAAGAATCATTGCTTATATGGCTTGCTCCATTCAAAATGGGCAACTTCCCGTTATTTCTTCTCATTATTAATCATTTGTATTAGTCTTCCATCAATAACATCTTTTCCCAATATTTCAGCACAAGTGTTAAAAGCACCGATGGTTACGCCCAAAATTCCGTGCATATTCACAGACTGGCCTGTCAGAAACAGATTATCGATTTTGGTACGGGAGAAACCATTGTTTTAAGAGGGTTTTCCGAGCTTTTCATATAGCCGTACATATTTCCTTCAAAGTTTCCGATATAGTCTCTGTAAGACAATGGAGAGGATGTGTATATTCTTTTAATTGCATGTCTCAACCCCGGAATTTTCTTTTCCAGGGCTTCAATCATTTTCTCCGTCTTTTCTAATTTAAATTTTTCATAGGCTTCACCTCTTTCATGTTCATCAGCCACGGTATTGAATGTATTTTCCCATTCTTTCACTTCCTCAAAATCCATATAGGAAATTGCGGTAAGACTTTCTGCAAATTCCGGATGATGTTTTGAAGCCGTGGATGAAAGCATGTAGGTTTCCGGCCATTTTCTTTTCTGTAGCGGAATGCATTCCAGACCTGCTCTTCTGATGAGTAATGATAGATATTATAATTGAAATTGGGAAGACTTTGGGATTTTAGAACAATATACACGCTAAAGCATGATGAAACCGGCTGCCAGCTTAAAACCCTGTTCATAAAAGATTTCTTTAGTCTTTCTTCTCCAATTAGCTTAATGGTTGCCCGAATCTCAATATTTGAAATAAACTGCCTGGCACTATATTCCTTTCCCGCTTTTGTCTGTACCGATTTTAAAACATTATTTTCATCAAAAACAAATCCGGAAACTTCGGAATGTTTATGAACTTCAGCGCCGTATTCTCTCAGTTTTCTGATCAGCAGTTTAGAGATCTGGCTGCCGCCCTTTACACATTTATAAGCACTCTGAATATAGGAGTTTACCGTAAGAGCATGTACATAAAAAGGAACATTTTCGGAATCTCCGGCATATAAAAAGTTGGAGCCCAGCAAAACCGACTGCAATTTTTTGTTCTGGGTAACGGATTCTATAAATCTTTTGGTATTAAGGTGCAGGATTTCCTCATTGTAGTTATCTTTCCCAATCACATGATATCTTGAAACTGACTGCATACATATTGAATCTCTTCACAGTAATTTTCAAGATTTTCTTTTTCTTCCGGAAAATATCTGGAAAGCTGTTCAACGAAATTCTGATAACCCTGGGCATGAGGATACTGAACTGATTCATCTCCAAAACTGATTCTGTCATAGCCATCTTCATCCATTTTCTGAAGCTCAAGCCCATCCATAATTTCCAGATAGGAAAAAAACGGTTTAAATTCTGCCCTTCCGACAAGCCGCCGAGATAATGAACCCCAGTATCAAAAATAAGCTTATCTCTTGAAAAAGTCTGCAGGTTACCCCCATACTGGTTGTTTTTCTCCAGCACACAAACCTTCAGGCCTTCTTTCGCCAAAACAAGAGCCGAAACAAGACCTCCCAATCCGCTGCCGATTACAAGTATGTCATATTCTTTTTTCAAAAGTGAATGTGCTTTTAAATTAAGAGCCTGAGAAATTAAGAAATTCAGTTATTACTTTGGTCTGGTATGCAAAGAAATACTATTTGGGTAATACTATTGAGTGATCTTAAATTCTCTGCAAATCTTAATGGTTTTGAGTTTTTTATTAGTTTTTAGGAGGTAAAAATAGAAAAATTAATCAACATCATCCCAAAAATCAAAATAATTAAACCATTGAAGCGGATATTTTTTCACCATGGTTTCAAGATTGTGAACGTAAGACTGTAAAAGCCCCTGTGAATCCCGATTTTTGATATTATGTGCTACTCTTGCGTACAGATGGTAATGAAGGTTGTTTTCTTTCATTACGTACACATACACTACCGGAACCCCCAATCTTGAAGCAATAAGAAACGGACCGGCAGGAAATTTTGCACTTTTACCCAACAGATCAGCCTCAAGGTATTTGGATCCTTCAAAATAACGGTCTCCGGTAAAGCAGATCAGCTCATTATTGGATAGTGCCTGATTGATCTCAAAAATATGAGACATGTCGTCTTTTACGTAAATAAATTTGATGTTGCTCTTTTTCACCGCAACTGTTTCCAGATACTCCTTGATTACGGTTACTTCCTGGTCTGTAGTCACCAGATTGATCTGACAGTCGAAATCAATATCTGCAAAGAAATGTTCTGCAATTTCAAAATTCCCGATATGAGCACTGATCAGCACGCCTCCTTTTTTGCAGCCAGAAGGTTTCTGAGATTTTCAATGCCGTCAAATTCATAGGTATATTTTTCTCTGAGTCCTGCGGAAATGGCGGTTTTGTCGATAAGGACCTTTCCGAAGGTGAAATAGCTTTTAAATATGGAAGCTTTGGCCTGCCGGTATCCGTAGCCTAATCTTTCCCGGAAATAATAGAGAATATATTGGTTGCTCTTCTTCTGGAACAGAGTGTAATAAGCGGCTACAAAGTAAAGCACACCATATGAACTTCTGATTCCGATATTTCTAATACACCAGACGAATATTCTGTATCCCAGTACCGTCCCTTTAGATTTACCTTTCCATTTGTTCATAGCTATAATTTACCAATATAATAAGAGTATACCAATGTAACAATATCTTTAGTGCAGCCAGGGCACCGTTACATTATTACATTGGTACTTTTTATAGAATAAAGATTAACTCAGTAACTAAGCGTTTTTCTCAGCTATCTTATTTTCAATTGTTGTGTAGAAATCATCAAATGTCACCATTTTCTTGAAGTCGGCTTCGCCTAATTTCACTCGAAATTAGATTCGATCACCACTACCATGTCGATATAGTCCAGACTGTCTAAGCCCAGTGTATTTTTAAGGTTGGCATCGTTACTGATTTCATCTCCGTCTACCTCGAATTCATTTACCAGAAAATCATTAACGATGGCAACAATCTTTTCCCTTTCCATGTTTTTAATCAAATTTTTTAACTATTAGTGCAGAATTGGTTCCCCCAAACCCAAAAGAATTCGACAAAAATACATCAATTTTTTGATTTTTGTTTTTGCGACTAAATTTATCTTTTGAGCCTCATTATCAGGGCTTTCCAGATTGATATTAGGGGCTACGAAATCATTCTGCATCATCAGAATAGAGTAAATAACTTCACTTGCACCTGCCATCCAGCACTCATGTCCGGTCATTGATTTGGTAGAACTTACCGGAACTTCGCTTCCGAAGATCTCATAAATAGCTTTGGCTTCATTAGCATCTCCTATTGGGGTAGAAGTTGCATGAGCATTGATATAATCGATATCTGAAGCTTGTAAGCCTGATTGTTTCAAGGCTCTGTCCATCGCTAAAGCCGGTCCGTCTACATTAGGGGTGGAAATATGTCCTCCATTGGAAGAAAAACCATAGCCTATAATTTCTGCGATGATGGGCACTCCTCTTCTTTGGGCAGATTCTAAGCTTTCAACGATCAATGTGGCAGCACCTCCACTTGGGATCAAACCGTCTCTCCCGGCGTCAAAAGGTCTTGAGGCCTTGGCAGGTTCTTCCTCTCTTGCTGAGAAAACACCTAAACCATCAAAGCTCGCCATGGAATATTTGTTTGTTTCCTGGGCTCCACCACATATAATCATATCCTGAAAACCATTCTTGATCATCATGTAAGCAAGACCCAGAGAATGAGATCCGCTGGCACACGCCGCACTGATTGTAAGATTGATTCCTTTCAGCTTGAAAATTGTAGAAAGGTTCATCGTTACTGTTGAATTCATTGATTTGAAGATCGCACCCGATCCCATCAATGTAGTATCTTTCTTTTCCCTTGCGATGTCTATAGATTCTACTACCGCCTGGGAAACACTGTCATTTCCGTATAAAATCCCGACTTCATGGGAGTCCATAAACGTTTCATCCAGATTGGCCTGCTTCAATGCATCAATAGTAGCAAGATAAGCATATTCGCTTTCTTCGCCCATACTGATACGCTGGCGTCTGTTCAAAAGGTTTTTCAAATCAGGTTTTGGAACCACTCCTGTAAGACCAGACCTGAAACCGAATTCTTTTCTATCCGGATCTAAAACAATACCGGATTTTCCTTGATATAGGGATTCCCTGACCTCTTCTAAAGACGTCCCGATGCAGGAATAAATTCCCATTCCGGTAATCACAACCCTATTTTCCATTTTATGAATAAATTCCTCCGTTAATATTAATCACTTCTCCTGTGATGTATGAAGCTTTTCCGGATGCTAAAAATGCAACAAGATCAGCTACTTCTTCTGCTTCACCAAATCTGTTGGCAGGAATCATCGCCTTCAGCTCATCTTCATTAAATTCCTGGGTCATATCTGTTCTGATAAAGCCCGGAGCGACTGCATTTACTGTAACGTTTCTTTTGGCAACTTCCTGGGCAAGAGCCTTTGTAGCGCCTACCAATGCACCTTTCGCAGCAGAATAATTCGTCTGGCCTGCAGTTCCTTTTACTCCTGAAACGGAAACCATATTGATGATTCTTCCGTATTTGTTACGAAGCAGTTTCTGGATAAAGAAATTGGTCACATTGAAGAATCCGTCCAGACTTGTATTAATCACGCTGTTCCAGTCTTCTTTCTGCATCCACATAAAAAGACCGTCTCTTGTGATTCCGGCATTATTGACGATCACTTCTACCACAGCATCAGGATTTTTCTCCTGCCATTCCGTTAAAACAGTTTGTGTTTCTTCGGTATTTCCTACATCAAATTTAAGAATTTCTCCGTTAGCGCCCAATTCTTTCACTTTAGCCAATGTTTCGTTGGCTGCGGTTTCGTTTGAAGCGTAGTTGATAAGGATGTGATAGTTTTCTCTTCAGCCAGTTTTATACAGATTGCTCTCCCGATTCCTCTGGAGCCTCCTGTTACAATTGCACATTTCATGCGTTAGTGTTTATATCGTTTTTAGTTTTTTTGTTAGCTTTTATCCCTGCATATATTACAGACAATTCATTACAGCTAATAATTACATGTCTTTTAAATATTTCTTTACTTCCTCCAGATACGGATACATCACCATATCGTCTGAGAATGCAGGAATAATTTTTCTGATTTCATCATACAACTCTTTTGTAGATGATGAAATTTTATCCTGAAACCAAGATATTCAATAGCCTGAATAATAGTGATGGCTTCGATTGCCAGTACTTCAAAGGCATTTTCAATTACTTTTCTGCAGATTACCGCTGCATTGGTTCCCATGCTTACGATATCCTGATTATCATTATTGTTTGGAATGCTGTGAACATACATAGAGTTTGACAACATCTGGCTTTCTGCTGTAGTAGAAGTTGCCGTAAATTGTACTCCCTGCATCCCGAAATTGAAACCTAATTTACCTAAATTGACAAAAGGAGGCAAAATTTCGTTGATTTTAGCATTCAAAAGATAGTTTAACTGTCTTTCTGCAAGCATGGTAAGTTTAGTAACCACAATTTTAAGCTTGTCCATTTCAAGAGAGATATAATCCCCATGGAAGTTTCCTCCGTGATACACATGCTGGTCTTCAACGTTGATGATCGGGTTATCATTCGCAGAGTTGATCTCATTCTCAAGAACTTTTTCCGTGTATTCCAGAGTATCTAAAACAGGGCCTAGAATCTGAGGAACACATCTTAAAGAATAATATTCCTGTACTTTCTCCTTGAATACTTTTTCCTGTTCTTCAAAATGGGTATAAAGGTGGTCTTCTCTTTTTCTGATCAGTTTACTGTCTGCCAGGTGTGCACGCATTCTTTTCGCTACTTCCTGCTGACCGTAATGTTTTTTGGTTCCGTTTAAAGCTTCTGACAAATGATCATCATAGGCCTGAACAATCTCGTTGATAGCACAGGAAAGCCTGATGGAAATATCAGTAAGCTGATTCGCTTTATAGGCATTTACAATACCAATCCCTGACATCACGGAAGTTCCGTTCATCAAAGCAAGACCTTCACGGATCTCTACTTGTATCGGTTCTAAACCTTCAGTTTCAAAAACTTCTTTGGTAGATCTTCTTTCTCCTTTATAAAAGACTTCTCCTTCTCCAATTAATACCAAAGCCAGGTGAGCCAGCTGAACAAGGTCACCGCTTGCACCTACTCCTCCGTGTTCAAAGATCAGTGGAGTAATATCTCTGTTGATCAGCTCCTGAAGAAGATAGATAACAGACTGATGCACTCCTGAATTTCCCAGCGATAAGGTATTCAGTCTTGCCAGCATACACGCTTTTACTTCTTCAGCAGGTAAAGGATTTCCGATTCCCGAAGAATGGCTTCTGATCAGGTTATACTGAAGCTGATGAGTGTCTTCATCACTGATTTTGAACTGGGCCATCGGGCCGAAACCGGTATTTACACCGTATATTACTTTATTTTTGAAAATTCCTTTAAAAACTGAAAACTTTTATCCACTCTTGATAAAAGTGATTCATCCAGTTCTATTTTTTCATTCTCAATGATAATTTTTTGAAAGTCTTTCAGTTCTAAAAAGTTATTTATTTTCATCAATTAAAAGTAATAGTTGATAATTTTGTAAAATATTAATTATTTGTCACTAATTTTGCGGCAAAGATAAAAGTTATTAAAAATAAAAAATCAAAGATGAGCAAAGAATTTGTTGACGTTCTTGTAATCGGGGCTGGACCTTCCGGATGCGTGTCTTCTTCATACTTAAAGAAGAACAACGTCAACGTAAAAGTTGTCGAAAAGACAAAATTCCCCAGATTGGTGGTGGGTGAAAGCTTAATTCCAAGGGTAATGGACCACTTTGACGAGGCCGGTCTTTTTCCTGCATTAGACAAAATGGGCTTTGAAAAAAAGCTGGGAGCCCGTTTCCTTCGTGGTGATGAGGTCTGCATTTTTGATTTCAGCAATAAATTCGGGAAGGCTGGGACTGGACCTGGCAGGTTCCGAGAGCTGATTTTGATAATACTCTTGCTCAGGAAGTCATTAATAAAGGTGTTGATCTTGAATTTGAGACTGAAGTTATTGATATCAAGTTTAACGGAACAGATTCTGTAACTACAGTAAAAAATAAGGATGGAGAAACGAAAGAGATCCATGCTAAGTTTGTGATTGACTCCAGTGGTTACGGAAGAGTATTGCCTCGTTTGCTAGATCTTGAAAAACCATCAAAACTATCTCCTCACTCTGCGATTTTCTCTCATGTAAATGATATTAACAGAGCGCCGGGAGAAGAAGGAACTTTAATTTCTTTTGACATTATTGAAACAGAAGTATGGCTTTGGGTAATTCCTTTTTCTAATGGAAATACAAGTTTAGGAATTGTAGGCCCTACTGAATATATTGACAAATTATCTGAAAACGGAGATACAGCTGAAGCTTTAAGAAAAGCTATTTCTCTGTCTGATTATTATGTAAAACGTTTTGGGGATGTGGAATTCCTTTTTGAACCAAGACATCTGAAAGATTATTCTTGCTCGGTAAAAAGTTTATTCGGGGATGGATTTGCTTTAACGGGAAATGCATCAGAATTCCTTGATCCGGTATTTTCTTCAGGAATGGCTTTTGCTACAGAATCCGGAATGCTGGCAGCAAAACTGGCATTAAGACAATTAAACGGAGAAAAAATCAACTGGCAGACAGAATACACTGATTATATTTTATACGGCGTGGATGTTTTCACCACATATGTAAAAGAATGGTATACCGGAAATCTTCAGGAACTATTTTTCCACCAGCCGGAAAATCCGGACGTAAAGAAAAAGATCTGTGCTGTTTTAGCAGGGTATGTCTGGAATAAGGATAATCCTTTTGTGAAAAAGCACGATACAGTGATTAAAAACCTTGCAAACCTGATCAAGCTAGAAAAACAGGAACAGCAAAACCAAGCATAAAAAAACGGTCTGAATTTTCAGACCGTTTTTTGTTTTATTTTAAAGCATTTTTAATAGCTTTCCTAATTCTTTTCCTGTTTTTTCATAAGCTGCAGATATTCTTCCGTATTCCATACGATAGCTGCCTTTACTTCCTATCCCTTCAATCTTATCACCCTGAACTTTAGCGAACACTTTAGTTGGATTTTCAGTTTCAACAAATATCATTTCTGAGGTTAATTTACCAGGCTGTGTTACAAATCCTGTCCATCCGGCATAGATCCATTTTGTCTCCAGTATTAAGGTGTATTTTGCCGAAGCCCCTTTACTGAATTTTATTTTTTTCGCTTTACCATTTACTCCTTCAATAAACTTATCAAAAAAACAGATTCTTTATGCTTTTTCCACTCTTCATCCCATTCTTTCCAGGATTCTTCGCCTTTCTTAGCTAACGTTTCTGTCTTTCTTCTTTCAAGATACTGGGCTTCAGTATAATTATCAGCCTGAAAAAGAGGATTTTCAAATTTAAACTGAACATTTACCTCAGTCTGATCTTTCAGAAAATCAAAATTTCCAGATTCAATATTAATTTTATTCTGGGCAAAAGTTGCCGTGGTAATGGCTGCAAAAAGCAGCAGAAATAATTTTTTCATAGTGTAATAGTTTTACTATTTAAGGGCCCAAAGATATTTACTTTTATTGATAAATGACCATAAAAAATGGTCTGAATTTTATCAGACCATTTTAATTATTTTGTAGCTTGTTTAATTTCTTTTCCTAATTTTTTACCAGTAACTTCATAAGCTGCAGCTATTCTTCCGTACTCCCACGCAAATTGTTGATTCATTTGCTTACCTCCTATTTTATCTGCCTTTAATTTCATAACCTCTTTTGAAGGATTATCAGTTTCCACAAATTTCATATCTGCTGTTAATTTCGCCTCCTGAGATCCTATCATTCCGCCATACCAGCCAGCATAAATCCATTTTGCATCTACAATCAAAGTATATTTTGTCTGTACATCCTTTTTGAAAATTACTTTTTTGATTTTCCATTAATTCCTTTAAGAAAATAGTCCAGATATTCAGACTTTTTAAACTGCCCCCATTGATAAATCCAGTTCTTCCAAACAGCTTCGTTTTTTTGGCTGTAATGTCTGCCTTCCTGTTTTCGAGATATTGGGCTTCTGTAAAGTTTCTTTCCTGATAAGTTGCATTATCAAATATCAATTGAACATTTACTTCAGTTTGATCTTTTAAAAAGTCAAAATTTCCCTGCTCAAAATTAATTTTATTTTGGGCAAAAGCTGTAGTTGCAATTGATACATAAAGCAACAATAATAATTTTTCCATCGTGTATATATAATATTTAAGCCACCAAAGATATATAAAAAAGGCAGCTATCCTTCTTGCTTCAGATTTAATTTTATCTTAAATCAATAAAAGTAATAGGCTTTCTGCTGTTGGGATTGAAAACGGTTTTAGACAGAATATCAAAGTCTATAATTTCAATTTTAGGGCTTACCCTCAATTTGGCACGGAAGTGATCTCTTACCTCATTGACAAAACTTTCCTGTTCTGATTCTGTACTCAATTTGATGATGATCTCATCAAGACCTATTTCATTCGCCTGGATAACGATCTGATAGCATAAAATATTGTTGAAATCATTCAGAATATCATTCATAGCCGGAGGATACAACGTTGTTCCTTTGTATTTAATCATTTGTTGCTTTCTTCCGACTACCGGCCCCAGCCTCATCGTATTTCTTCCGCATTGGCATGGCTCATAATGGGCTTTTACAAGATCTCCGGTTTTAAATCTCAGTAAAGGAATTGCTTCAACTCCAAGGGTTGTAATCGTCAGCTCTCCACTTTCTCCCTCCTTCACAGGGTTTCCGTCATCATCTAAAATCTCTGTAATGATCAGCTCGGGATGATGGTGCCCTCCTATCTGAAATTCACATTCTGTAAAGGCTGTGCTCATTTCTGTAGAAGCATAGGTAGAAAAGAGTTTTATATCCCATTTCTCTTTGATCTTCTGCGAAAGGATATTATCTGTAAAATCCTGGTTTTTGATACTTTCTCCGATACATACAGCTCCATAAACACTAGAGTTTTTATAATCCAACCCGTGTTTTTCGGCATAATCAATCATTTTCAGTAAAAATGACGGAACGGTAATCAGATATTTAGGCTTGTATCTGAAGATTGAATCCCACTGCAATTCAGGAATTCCCGGCCCCATTCTGACAACGCTCGCCCCCATTTTTCTTAATCCTAAAAAGTAAGCAAGCCCTGCCATAAAACGTTTGTCTATGGTTGTGATCATCTGAACAACATCTCCTTTCTGAATTCCTGCACAGGCAAAAGATATAGCTTCATTGTAAGCCAGCCTTTCAAGATCACTGTCTGACAAACCAAAAGTGACAGGATCCCCTAAGGTCCCTGAAGTAGTACTGTAGTCTACGATTTTATCCGGTGTGATGCAGAAAAAATCGTGATTATTCTGCTGAAGATCATTCTTTGTGGTAGTTGGGATCTTATGAAGATCTTCCAACCTACGAATGTCAGCAATATTGATATTATTTTCTTTGAACAGTTTCTGATAAAAAGGGGAATGGGTTTCAAGATAGATCAAAAGCCCACGAAGTCTTTCTTCCTGAAATCTTTTTATTTCCTGAATATCTGCTTTCTCTATTAACGGATGAAATTCCAATGATTTTAATTTTTAAAAGGCAAATTTATTTAATTAAAATTAAAAGGTTTAAAGATGGTTCAAGTATTAAAAGATTATTTATCTATTGAATGTAAAAGTTTGAGTATTCTCATTTCCTGCTGTATTGACTGTGGTGACTTTTAATGTATGGGAACCTGAACCTTTCGGGCATTTTTCATCAAAACTATAAACAAAATCATTTTTTATACGGGCAAATCGCAGCCATTTCCCATCAAGTTCCGCCCGGAATGAAACAATATCCCCACTTTTGTACTTCCTTTTAATCGTAAAGAATTTCCGTTTACAACTGTTCCTTCTTTCCACCCTGAAGAGACGGATGGCAAATTGCGGTCCAGGACCAACTCTGCAGTTCCTAACCTGTTGAATTGTGCTTCTGCCTGATCACCGTTCCATTTTGCTTTTATGGCATCTTTATCACTTCCATAATTAAATACAACTACTGCCCTGTCTTTTTCTTCTTTGGTAAGCTTCCTGTCCGGTTTTATTTTCAACGTATAATAATCATGAACGGGAAGGTATGAATTCTGCAGAACAATGGTATTGGAAACTGCATTTCCGTCCTGACTGTTTTTTTCATACATATTAAAATTCATAGCGTCATACACTGCATTTTTACTGAAGCTGATTTCTGCATTTTCAGTAGTAAGTATTTTTCCTTCACCAGGTAAAACGGTCTTTCCTGAAGATGTTATACCACTTCCTGAATTACTCAGCTGGACTTTGGTAATCAGCCTGCTGGTATTTCCTTTTACATCTTTTAAAATAATTTCAATATTGTGCACTTCCTCATCCTGAAGATTGATAATTCCCGTAAGATCCGGTACACTGTAATTCCGGAGTTTCATCCCCGGCAAAACAGATAAATGCTGAATACTCATTTTATCTCTGCCGAATTTGGTATAATCAATACAGCCATTCTCATAACGGGTGTCATCATAACTTATTTTATCTATTGAAAAGCCATAGATTAGTTTGCCATCCATCAGCAATTCTGCCTTATAAATCCCGAGATTGAAACCCTGGTTGGCTTTATCCACCGTCTTAATTCCGAAACTTATCATGGGAGAATTTACTCTGACAACATCTGCGGTGTAGGTACTTCCAGCTTTTTTAACTGTAATTGCGTTTGCTCCGGGCTCATATGTACTGAATCTCCGGTCATACCAATACAGTCCGCTGATAATCGGTGAAACATTATCCGGAATATTGAAACCGAAGAATAAAGGGTTAATACATTCTTCCGTTTTGGTATCTCTTATTTCGAAATGCAGATGTGGCCCTGCTGACCCTCCTGTATTTCCGCTCAAAGCAATCAGCTGGCCTTTTGTTACAGGAAATTGCCCCGGCTGAAAGGTGATGTCCTGTTCCCATTTTTCATCTTTATATTGCTTTTCTTTTACGTATTCATCAAGCTTATCAAAATATTTGTTCAGGTGGGCATAAACGGTGGTATATCCATTGGGGTGGGTAATATAAACTGCGTTTCCGAAACCGTATCGTTCCACTTTAATCCGGCTCACATAGCCATCTGCTGCTGCAACCACGGATAAATTTTCCTGACTGTTGGTTCTCAGATCGAGCCCCATATGAAAATGATTGGTTCTTACCGCTCCAAAATTGGCTGCCAGCTGCATGGGGATATTCAACGGATTGCGGAAATAGTTTTGTGGATAATTATTTTGGGCCTGTACAATGCCTGTGTTGATAAAACAAACAAAAAGCATCAGATGATAAAAGATTTTCATACAACATTTGGTTTATAGGTCTACTTAAATGTACAAAATTCCGGCCAATAAGCGGTTGGTGGGATATTATTCACTTTTACAATCACCTTTGTTTTCTTAACCACAAATTCCCTCTGCTGAATGAAACGCCTTTGCAAACAACTTTAAGCCACTCATAAGATCTTTGTGAACTTTGCGTGATCATTAGGTTTTGCTAAAGCCATTGGATATTTTTTTATTATTTAAGCGGGCTAAAGCCCGCTCCTATTGAATAAATCACATTAAATTTTATATGAAATGCACCCAGAAAAATTCACTTATTCACCATTCACCATTCACTTTTTCTCACTTTCTCCATTTATATTTCTGAAATTGAACTTTTTAATAGAAATTACCTAAATAAAACATATCTTATAAACCGACAAAATTCACTAAATTTGCAGACTTAATTAATCAACGATATTGAGATATTTACAATGAGCCAATTTAAAGAATACAAAAACCTCAACCTTATTGACGTAGCAGAGAATGTAGCGGAATTTTGGAAACAAAATAAAACTTTCAATAAGAGTGTTGAGATTCGTCAGGGAAATCCTGAGTTTGTTTTTTATGAAGGTCCGCCTTCAGCAAACGGTATGCCTGGAATTCACCACGTAATGGCAAGAGCATTGAAGGATATTTTCTGCCGTTACCAGACTCAGAACGGGAAACAGGTTTTCCGTAAAGCAGGCTGGGATACGCATGGTCTTCCTGTGGAACTGGGTGTAGAAAAAGAATTAGGAATTACCAAAGAAGATATTGGCAAAAAGATCTCTATTGAAGACTACAACAAAGCTTGTCGTGAAGCGGTAATGCGTTATACCGATGTATGGAATAACCTTACAGAGAAAATCGGATATTGGGTAGATCTTGATGATCCGTATATCACGTACAAGTCAAAATACATGGAAACGGTTTGGTGGTTGTTGAAGCAGTTATATGACAAAAACTTGTTGTATAAAGGCTACACGATCCAGCCTTATTCACCGAAAGCAGGAACAGGACTTTCTTCTCACGAGCTGAACCAACCTGGAACGTATCGTGATGTTTCAGATACTACGGTTGTGGCTCAGTTTAAAGTAAAAAAGACTCTTCAGCATTGTTCAATGATGTTGACGGAGATGTACATATCCTTGCATGGACGACCACTCCATGGACGCTTCCATCCAATACGGCTCTTACTGTAGGTAGGGATATTGAATATGTTGTCGTGAAAACCTTCAATCAATATACCTTTGAACCTGTAACAGTAGTGTTATCAAGTGTTCTTTTACCTAAGGTTTTCGGTAAAAAATATGCAGAAGGTACAGATGAAGATTTTGCCAACTATACTCCGGAAACGAAAGTAATTCCTTTCAGAATACTAAAAGAATTTACTGGAGAGAAACTTGTTGATACAAGATATGAGCAATTAGTTCCTTGGTTTACACCAAATGATAACCCTGAGAATGCATTCAGAGTAATCTTAGGAGATTTTGTAACGACTGAGGATGGTACAGGTATCGTTCACACAGCTCCTACTTTTGGTGCTGATGATGCGAGAGTCGCTAAAATGGCTCAACCTGAGATCCCGCCAATGTTGGTAAAAGATGAAAATGACAATCTTGTACCATTGGTAGATTTACAAGGAAATTCATCAAAGGAGACAATGTGCCTGAGGTATTCTCCGGAACTTATATCAAAAACGAATATTACGATGAAGGAACAGCTCCTGAGAAATCATGGGATGTAGAGCTTGCCATCCTGTTGAAAACGGAAAACAAAGCTTTCAAAGTAGAGAAATATGTCCACTCATATCCACACTGCTGGAGAACAGATAAGCCGGTATTGTACTATCCGCTTGATTCATGGTTTGTGAAAATGACTGCTGTAAAAGACAGACTGGTTAATCTGAACAAAGAAATCAACTGGAAGCCAAAAGCTACCGGAGAAGGACGTTTTGCCAACTGGCTGGAAAATGTAAACGACTGGAACCTTTCCCGTTCAAGATATTGGGGTATTCCGTTGCCAATCTGGAGAACAGATGATATGAAGGAAGAAAAAATCATCGGTTCTGTAGAAGAATTATACAACGAGATCGAAAAATCAATTGCAGCTGGACTGATGACTGAAAATCCATTCAAAGGTTTCGTCATCGGAAATATGGCTGAGTCTAACTATGAACTTGTGGATCTTCACAAAAATGTAGTAGACAAAGTGATATTGGTTTCTGATTCAGGAAAAGCAATGAAGCGTGAGAGTGACTTGATCGACGTTTGGTTCGATTCAGGGTCTATGCCGTATGCACAATTGCATTATCCTTTGAAAACAAAGAATTAATCGACAACAATAAAGCATTCCCTGCTGATTTCATCGCAGAAGGTGTTGACCAGACCCGTGGATGGTTCTATACGCTTCACGCTATCGGAACTGCGGTATTTGACTCTGTTGCTTATAAAAATGTAATGAGTAACGGTCTTGTTCTTGATAAGAACGGACAGAAAATGTCAAAACGTTTAGGAAATGCTGTAGATCCGTTCGAAACACTTTCTGTATACGGCCCGGATGCTACACGTTGGTATATGATTTCTAATGCAAACCCATGGGAAAACCTGAAGTTTGACATTGAAGGAATTGACGAAGTAAGAAGAAAGTTCTTCGGAACACTTTACAATACCTATTCATTCTTTGCTTTATATGCAAATGTGGATGGCTTCAACTATTCGGAAAAAGAAGTGGAAAACCGTCCTGAAATTGACAGATGGATTCTTTCTGAGCTTAATCTTCTGATCAAAGAAGTGAAAGCATTCTATGAAGATTATGAGCCGACAAGAGTTGCAAGAGCGATCAGTACTTTCGTGAATGACAACTTAAGTAACTGGTATGTAAGACTATGCAGAAGACGTTTCTGGAAAGGAGATTATTCTGATGATAAAATCTCTGCTTACCAGACTTTATATACCTGTCTTGAAGTAGTGGCTAAATTATCTGCTCCTATTGCTCCGTTCTTTATGGATCAGTTGTATCAGGATCTGAATAAAGTAACAGGTAAAGAAAACTGTGAATCTGTACACCTTACAGACTTCCCGGTAGCTGATGAAAGCTTAATTGATCAGGATCTGGTTGAGAAAACGCATTTGGCCCAGAACATTACAAGTATGGTTTTCTTTGAGAAAGAAGGAAAATGTAAAAGTTCGTCAGCCGTTACAAAAAGTATTGATTCCTGTACTGGATGCTAAGACAGAAGAGCAGATTCTTGCCGTTGCAGATCTGATCAAACAGGAAGTGAACGTGAAAGAATTACAATTAATTAATGCTGAAGAAGCATCCCATTTAATTGTAAAACAGATAAAGCCTAACTTCAAAGCTCTTGGTCCTAAACTAGGAAAAGATATGAAAGTAGTGGGTGCTGAGATCAGCAATCTTACTACAGAACAGATTGCCGCTCTTGAAAAAGAAGGAAAACTTGACGTTCAGGGCTATGAAATTACCGTTGATGATGTAGAAATTTCTACAAAAGATATCCCTGGATGGACGGTAACTTCTGATGGAAAAACAACTGTGGCATTAGATTTGACGTTAACCGATGAGTTAAAGTCTGAAGGTATCGCAAGAGAGTTCATCAACAGGATTCAAAACCTGCGAAAAGATAAAGATTTTGAATTGACTGACAGAATTTCAATCACATTGGAAGAAAGCTCACCTTTCTTAAATGAGATTAAGAAAAATGAGGAATATATTTCTTCTGAAGTCTTGTCAAATAAAATAGAAATTGTATCTTCACTTTCAAATTTTAACGAAATCGAAATTGATGAGGTTAATTTTAAGATAAATATTGAAAAAAATTAACATGTAGTTATTGTATTTCAAATTCCATTTCATAATTTTATTAAAAAAGAGAAAGAATATGTCAGACGAAAGAGTTAGATACAGCGATGCTGATTTACAGGAATTTAGAGCGATCATTAAAGAAAAAATAGAAAAAGCGGAAAAAGATCTTCAGCTGATCAGAGAAAGTTTCATCAATGACCAGAATAACGGAACAGATGATACTTCACCTACCTTCAAAGCTTTTGAAGAAGGAGCAGAAACGCTGAGTAAAGAGCAGAACTCTATTTTGGCCGGAAGACAGGAAAAATTCGTGCGTGATCTTAAGAATGCCTTAATCAGAATCGAAAACAAAACGTACGGTGTTTGCAGAGTAACAGGGAAGCTGATTCCTAAGGAAAGACTTTTAGCCGTTCCTCACGCTACGCTGAGCATCGAAGCGAAAAATATGCAGAAATAGCCGTAAGGTTTGTTCAAATAATATTGGGTTTATATCGTATTTACGGATACTTTATAAACCTAATTTTTAATGTATACCCATGAGCGAAGTATTCATTTTAATCATCATTGTTGCAATAGTTTTGGCATTCTTCAACAGGGAATGGATCAGAAACAGGTTCTTCCCAAAGAAACATACCAACTATACCATCGATGATCAGTTTAATTCTGATAAACGTGAACGGGAGAAAGAAATAGACAGACTTTTGAGTAAGATGGGCAAAAACGGAGTCAGTGATTTATCAGCAAAAGACAGAAAGCGACTTGACGAATTGTCCAAAATGTAATTATTAAATATAAGAAATGGAATCTATCATAGTACATCCTAAAAATTCTATGGAACTTAGTGCTCTGAAAAGCGTACTGAAAGAAATGGGCATTAAATTTGAAAAAGCTCATGTTAAAAGCTCGTATAACGGACAGAAAGTAGTCAAAAAGCCAGCGATACCAAAATGTAAAGCCGGCTTCAAAACCGTCAAAACCTAAAGGGCAGTAATGAAAAAGATCTTAGCTATAACCTTTTTGGTATTGTTGATAGACCAGGCTTCAAAATTTATATTAAAACCCATTTTAACCTGGACGACAGTGTTTCTGTTTTCCCCGGTTTCAAACTGACTTTTGTAGAAAATCCGGGAATGGCTTACGGGTTCCACTTTGGAGGAATCATTGGAAAATATTTTCTTGTCATTCTAAGAATTTTCCTGATCGGAGGAATGGTTTATATGTTTAGAAAATGGTTAAAAGAAGGGGCATCCAACTATCTTCTGATTCCGATGGCAGTTATTTTTGCCGGGGCAATCGGAAACCTTATAGACGGAATGTTCTATGGGATGATCTTTGACAGCGGAACAATTTATGACCCGAGTATTGACAGATGGCTCGGTTACGGCGGAACTTCAAAGCTTGTGCCTTTCGGGCAAGGCTACTCTACCTTCATGAAGGGCTGCGTAGTAGATATGCTTCACTTCCCACTGGTAGACTGGTACGTTCCGGACAGCTGGCCTTTAATAGGAGGAAAGCATCTTGAATTCTTTAAATATATCTTCAATGTTGCTGATTCTGCCATTACCGTAGGCGCTGCTTTCCTGTTAATCTTCAGAAAAAGGCTTTTCCAAATGGACTTGAATTTTAAAAGATCTATTTTCAGATGAAAAAACAATTAAAAATATTTTTAAATTTTTCCTGCTTCTTCTGGTTGCAGGAATTATTTTTATTGCGTGGGCCAACTACAGCATTAAAAAAGAAAGTGCTCCATTTGTATCTTACAGTATAACTGATGTACCGGAGGCTAAGACAGCATTATTGCTAGGAACCGGTAAAGTACTGAGCAACGGTATGCCCAATGCTTATTTCAATAACAGGATCAAGGCTGCTGCAGATTTATACAAGAGCGGAAAGGTACAGTACATTATCGTAAGTGGTGACAACAGTACCAAAAACTATAATGAACCTGAAGACATGCAGACAGCATTAGTGCAGCAGGGAGTTCCGCAGGGTAAGATCATCCTGGATCATGCCGGTTTCCGTACATTGGATTCTGTGATACGGGCAAAAGAGATCTTTGGACAAACCCGACTGGTCATTATATCCCAGAAGTTTCATAATGAAAGAGCTGTATTTCTGGCCAGAAAAAACGGAATGCAAGCCTTTGGCTATAATGCGGAAGATGTGAATAAATATGCGGGTTTAAAGACTAATTTACGTGAATATCTTGCTAAAGCTAAAGCCTATTGGGATTTAGTGTTTGGGGTAGAGCCAAAATTTGGAGGAGAAAAGATTGTTATTCCTTAATATTTTTAACCACAGATAAAAATCTGCGAAATCTTTTGAATCTAAGAGAGATTATAACTAGGTTTAGGCTAAAGCCAATGGATTGTTTCTTATTGTATGGTGGGCTAAAGCCCACCTCTATTGATACAGCCAGGCATATATTGAAGTCTTGAGGACAATCTTTTGATCTTTTTCATCCATTATTCCCGTTAAACCTCGTAAATTTGCAATTCATTAATTTTTTAATATAAATTTTAAACAAATGTCAAGAATTCTTACCGGCATTCAAGCCACCGGAACTCCCCATCTTGGAAATTTACTTGGGGCGATTATTCCTGCTATCGAACTATCCAAGCAGGAAGGAAATGAATCATTTTTATTTATTGCGAATCTTCACACACTTACCCAGATTAAAGATGCGCAGACTTTAAGACAAAATACCTACGAGATTGCTGCGGCTTGGCTTGCTTGTGGATTAGATACTGAAAAACATTCTTCTACAGACAAAGTGATATCGCTGAAACCTGTGAACTATCTTGGCATTTATCTTGTTTTTTCCCTTATCAAAGATTAACGTTAGCGCACTCATTTAAGGATAAAGCAGACCGTCTTCAGGATGTGAATGCAGGTTTGTTTACCTATCCTATTCTAATGGCAGCAGATATTTTATTATATGATGCTGAGATTGTTCCTGTAGGAAAAGATCAGCTTCAGCATCTGGAATTTGCCAGAGATGTAGCTTCAAGGTTCAACAACCAGATGGGTGAAATTCTAGTATTGCCACAATCTGAACTTCAGGAAGACACAAAATATGTTCCCGGAACAGACGGTCAGAAGATGTCAAAATCAAGAGGAAATATCATTAATATTTTCTTACCTGAAAAGGAACTGAAAAAACAGGTTATGAGCATCGAAACGGATTCCAAAGCTTTAGAAGATCCTAAGGATCCTGAAACGGATAAAGTTTTTGCGATTTATCAGCTGATTGCTACTCCCGAACAAACTGAGGAATTAAGAGCAAAGTACCTTGCCGGAAATTTCGGATACGGACATGCTAAAAGGAGCTTCTGGATCTGATTCTGACTCGTTTTGAAAAAGAAAGAGAGGTTTTCAATTACTATATGAATAATCTTGAAGAGCTGGAGGCGAAACTACAGCAGGGAGCTGAAAAAACAAGACCAATTGCTCTGGAAACTCTAAAAGAGTAAGAACAAGCTTAGGATTTTAATACTGAGTTTTATATACAAGAAAACGGCTATCTCATTTGAGGTAGCCGTTATTTTTTGGTTACAAACTTATATTAGTAAAGAATTTTTGCCACTGATGCACGAGTTCTTATTGAGGTGTATTCTTCGTAAGAATGAAATAATGCATCTGATTATCAAACTCATAGCTAATTTCCCAATCGGGATACTGCTTGATGATGGTTTTGATGATAGAAAGTCCCAAGCCGGTAGAGGTATGATCCGGCCCCTGCTTGTAGAAACGGTTAAAAATCCGGGATTTATCTAAAGCTACAGGTGCCCCGCTGTTTTGGAATATAAGTCTGTCATTTTCAATCATGATATTTAAAGTTCCTTCCTCATTGTTATATTTCACTGCATTTTTCAGAAGGTTAGAAAGCATAATATCTGCAAGATCCTGATTAAAATCTGCTATAAAATATCCTTTTTCTATAATGTTGACCTGTACTTTTTAAACTCAATAAAGTCTTCATAGTTCTGAACCAGCTTAGCAATCATCGCATTGAAATCTACCCCGGAAGTTTTATTAAACTGGCTGTTTTCTATTTTGGAAAGCATTAATAAAGATTTGTTCAGCCCTACCATCCTTCGTAGGTCATTTTTGATTTCAGAAAGTAAGTTCATGTTCTTTTCATCAAGTTCTTCGTTTTGAATTTGCAGGTCTATCTTATTGATGACGATTGCCAGAGGAGTCTGAAGTTCGTGGGATGCGTTTTCAATAAACTGTTTCTGCTGGTAAAATACAAGCTCATTACGCTCAATCATTTCATTAATCTCCACATTCAGTTCATCAAATTCTTTGATCAGATAATTCTGTTCCTGCTCACTGGCAGATATCCCGAACTGATATTTTTAAGCTTATCAAGAATTTTATAAAACGGACGCATCGCATTATTGAGGAGGTATCCGTTCACCACCACAATACTGATCACCAGAAGCAGATAAAGAACAATCAATGCTGTGGTAAGATCATAGATCAGCTCATCTTCTTCTACTGTGGAAGTTCTGATGACAAGGCGCTGATGGTTTTTATACTGATCGATAAAATCGGCTTCAAGCACTCTGTAAGGCTGGTCCTTATCATCATACTCCATATAATACATCTTATTATAGAGTCTGCTTTTGTTCTGATATTTTTCAGGCGTTATAGGAATAATCTTAAATTCATTAAATCCGAACTCATTATTCTTCAGCAGCTGAGGATTGAGGTAAACCGCTTTAATGATCTGTATTTTCCGATCCCGTAAGCCGTCATCCACATTATCATGCACTTCATCCAGGATATAGGCATAAAAGAGACCAGCCCATACTGCAATAATCAGCAGCAGGATCATGATCAGGTATTTGATGGTGTAATATTTTAACGAAACTTTCATCAGACAAATTTATATCCTATTCCGTATACTGCCTGGAAGTCGGCTTCAGAATTCAGTGCTTTTAACTTTTTACGAAGATTTTTGATCTGTGAGTAAATAAAATCCAGACTGTCAGACTGATCAATATAGTCACCCCAGATTGCCTCGGCCAGGGTTGTTTTCTGCAGTGTTTTTTCCGGATGAATCACGAAGTAATACAGAAGATCATATTCTTTCCGGTTCAGGATCAGCTCCTCCTTTCCTACCTTCACGGTTCTGTTATCCGGATCAATGCTTATGTTTTTATAGACAAGAATATTTTCACCGTCCTGTTGATTTCTTCTGATCACAGATTTAATTCTGGCCATAAGCTCTGCAAGGTGAAAAGGTTTTGCCAGATAATCATCTGCTCCTATTTCCAGTCCCTCTACTTTATCATCCACCGAATCTTTGGCAGAAAGTATGATCACAGGATCTTTTTATGCATTTTTTTGATCTCTTTCAGAAGATCGATTCCGTTTCCGTCAGGCAGCATAATATCCAGAAGAATGCAGTCATATTCATAAGAAATAATCTTGTCCAGCCCGGAACGGTAATCAGGGGCATACTCTACAATAAAATGCTCCCCTTCCAGAAACTTCTGTACCGTATCCTTTAATTCCGGCTCATCTTCTACTATTAAAATCTTCATATCTGCTGTTTATAGGTCTGCCAAGTGAAATAACGTATATCAAATATATAAAATTACGGAGGAATTCAGAAAGGAAGCTAAGCCAAACACTTAAGAAAAAATGAGTAATAATAAGACAATATGGTACAATACACAAAGAATATCTACAATGCACAGATAGCCTTCAGCTTCACTTCTCCAACTTTCTTTCATAGTAATTAATTTGTTCTCACATACCGCCCCTCAGTATCGAAAATAAGGCATAAGCCATCCATCAGATGTATTTTGTAAGCGTTATATTTCTTTTCAACAGAATTGACTACACTGCATGGATGATGCATTGTCATAAAAGACACAATACTTTTTCTGATCTCCCGGGAAAAAATATTTCCTTCGTTGCTTCTTATTAAATTCCTGTTAACCATAATACTGATTTTTTGTTAAATAATAATGATGGATTAATCATCAATTTTTTTAAAATTTCCGTTTCTGTCAAACTCAAGTTCCAACCCGTTGGAAAGCTCAGCTTTATAAGACCATCTCTTTTTTTTCGATCTTGGTGATATATGTATTCGGGAAATTTCTGGCTGTATAATTTCTGATAGATGCTGGAATAAAGCCGTAAGGTACTTTCTGATGTTTTCCATCCACTTCTTTCCAGCTTCCGTTACTGTCAAACTCCATTTTCATCCCGTTATTCAGATAGACTTTATATTCATCTATTCCGTAGATCTCTCTGTCTTCTATCGCAGAACTTACAGGAATTCCTTTAAAATGGGCTGCAAGGAAATTTTTAGCTGTTTTGGGCAGTTGATTCGGATGTATTGCCCTGTCTTGTGCAAAGACCAAACCTCCTGCTAATAAGAAAATTAAAATAAATACTCCTGTGATTTTCTTTACATTTTTCATAATATTAAATTTTTCTGTTATGATTATGGAGCAAAGTTCAGGATCAATTTGGGAAAGAATTGGGAAAAGCTTAATTTATAGAACCGAGAAGAATAATTATATTAACCATAGATTCACAGGTGCATTTCCATCCGATTTTTTAAAGCAAAAAGCCATCAAGATGAACTTAATGGCTTTCTTTCAGACTTGGTCTTATAATTTATAAATATTCCTTAATCTGCTGAAGATGAGTAATGGCCTTTAATCCGGCTTCTTTTTATCTTCTTTATAAACATCAAAAAGATGGTATCCATTCCGAAATCCCTTCCTCCCAGAGCATCAGCAATCCAGTCATCACCAATCATGATACTTTCTTCTTTCTTGGCTTCTGATAGCCCAAGTGAATACTCAAAAATCTTAGGATCAGGCTTTCTTACCCCTACCGCATCTGCACTGGTAATGGTTTTAAAATAAGGAGCAATGCCGGACAAAGTACATTTTCTTTCCGTTACCTCCTGGAATCCGTTAGAAATAATATGAAGTGTATAGTTTTTGGCTTTTAAATACTCCAGAACGTCTTCAGCTCCTTCTACCAATTCATTATAACTTACAATATTATCCAGAAAATTCTCTTCAAAATAAAGAGACAGCTCTTTATTATCTACACCAAAATGCATGAATGAATCATAAAAACGGTGTTCTCTCAAATACTCTTTGCCTATAATTCCATCTCTGATCTTTTCCCATAACTCTTCATTGATATCATGGTAAACAGCGTGAAACTCTTCAAAGTCTATATTGTACTTTGAATTGATTTCCTGTTTTTCAAAAAGGTCTTTGATGGTAAGATAGGCATTCCTGCGATGATCCCATAATGTATTATCGAGATCAAAAAAACGTGCTGCATTTTCATACAGCACAAAGTTAGTCATTTTAATTTTTTGAAATAGGGTAATTCTTGCTCTTGCTTTTCACAATTTCAAGGCTTTTGGAAAAATTCAGCAAAAAATCAATTGTTTGTTTCTTAGGTTTCAAAGTTTTCACTTTTAAGGAGTCATTTTTTTCATAAGCGAAGTATGTTTTCCTTAAAACGTGAAATTTCACTAAATATTATTTATCTGGTTAATATTATGTTGTTTTCATCCATGATTTTTCTCAGGTTGATGAGTGCATATCTTACCCTTCCTAAAGTGGTGTTGATACTCATATCCGTATGATCTGCTATTTCCTTGAAGCTTAACCCGTCAAAAAAACGAAGTTTGATCACCTCTTGCTGATTGAGTGGGAGAAACTGAAGCATTTTAAGCAGATCTTCCTGAATCTGATTGGTCACCAGCTGATCTTCAATATTTTCGGAAGGCTCTCTGATCAGATCAAAAATAGAATATTCATCGGTTTCAAACGTTGTTTCTGAAACTTTGATGTTTTTAGCTTTGGATCTGAAATGGTCAATGATTAAATTGTGGGAGATTCTTTTTGCCCAAAGAATAAATTTCCCTTCTTCGTTATAGCGCCCTTCTTTCAGCATTACAATGATTTTCATGAATGTATCCTGAAAAATATCGTTGGCTAAATCTTCATCATTAATTTTGTAAAAAATGAATGTAAACAGTTCTCTCTGATGGCGGTGAATAAGGGTTGATAACGCTCCTCGTCACCTTTCTGGTAAAGCGAAATTAGTAAACTATCCGATTTTGATTTCATAACTCTTCTCAATATAAATATTTGCAGACAGGTATTCCTCCAGATATTTCATCTGGCTTTTGCTGTATATACAAAACAGTTCTTCAGAGTAGAGTCTCATCAATAGGCGGTACACTTATATTATGGTGTAAATATAATAATTTTTTAATAACTGTTAACCTATTATTAAATTTTCACAAGAAAAATTTAAAAAAATCACTTAAACATATCATGAATGAACACTGTAGGGATATTTAATGTAAAATTAATATTCAGACCTTTCATCTCTTTTCCGTTTAGACGGGTGTCTCCGATAGGAAAAGCATATCCTCCCGTAAGATCAAGCATTCCGAAAAGTGTGACTCCTATCTTGGGAGCAATGTATTTATTAGTCCCTTCTACCCCTGCTAAAAAATAATAAGAGTGGTAAAAATCTACATTTTTTCAAAATTCAGCAATACATCTGCCTGAAGTTTCGGCATAATAGCAAATTTGGAATCCACAGACCCCATCATCGCAGATCCTCCCAATCTGTAAATCACATCATCATTTTTAAGAAAAAGCAATTTACCTCCTACTTCACCAAAACTCTGATTCTGATAGGTATACCCCACACTGATCATTTTGTGCATTGTGTATTGAGCTTTCACCAATGTGCTCAGTAAAAATAAAGACAGGACAGCAACTACAGTTCGAAAATTCATCATCTTCTATATTATTTAGGTGTAAAATTAAAAAAACTGCCTTATCCAAAGATAAAGCAGTTCATTATTATTGTTTAAAGAGAAATTAAATTCCAAAAGCGGCTTTAATCTCTTCTACTTTGTCTAGTTTTTCCCAGGTAAAGAATTCAAGACCTTCTAATGTAATCTCGTTCTTCTGACCTTTGTTGAATGTTTTATCAGCAACATAATGCTCTTTACCCATATGCCCGTAAGATGCTGTTTCCTGATAGATAGGGTTTCTCAATTTCAGGTTTTGCTCAATAGCATAAGGTCTAAGATCAAAGATTGCAGAAACTTTTTTAGCAATGTCTCCATCGTGAAGATCTACTTTAGCCGTTCCATATGTATTAATATATAAACCACAAGGTTCTGCAACCCCGATGGCATAAGAAACCTGTACCAAAACTTCATCAGCAACCCCAGCTGCTACAAGGTTTTTAGCAATGTGTCTTGTTGCGTATGCGGCACTTCTGTCTACTTTAGACGGATCTTTTCCGGAGAATGCACCACCACCGTGAGCTCCTTTACCACCGTAAGTATCAACGATGATCTTTCTTCCTGTAAGACCGGTATCCCCGTGAGGACCTCCGATTACGAATTTACCTGTCGGATTGATATGGTATTTGATCTGATCATTGAATAAGGCTTTGATCTCTTCAGTCTGCTGCGAAACTACTCTTGGAACCAGGATATTTTTGATATCCTCACGGATCTTGTTCAACATTTCTTCTTCTGATCCGAAGTCATCGTGCTGGGTAGATACTACGATAGAATCAATTCTGATAGGTTTGTGGTCATCAGAATATTCAATCGTTACCTGGCTTTTGCATCAGGACGAAGGTAAGTAATCTCATTATTTTCTCTTCTGATCTCAGAAAGCTCTTTCAGAATAGTGTGGGCAAGATCCAATGCAAGAGGCATATAGTTGGCCGTTTCATTGGTTGCATATCCAAACATCATCCCCTGGTCTCCTGCTCCCTGTGCATTAGCTTTCGCTTCAAAAGACTCGTCATTTACAGCTCTGTCAACACCCTGGTTGATATCTGGAGACTGCTCATGGATTGCAGAGATCACTCCACATGAATCTCCATTGAACATATATTCTCCTTTTGTATATCCTATTCCGTTGATTACTTCTCTGGCAATGGTCTGTACATCAAGGTAAGCATCAGATTTTACTTCTCCTGCCAATACTACCTGTCCTGTAGTTACAAGAGTTTCACATGCTACTTTTGAATCTTTATCATATGCTAAAAAATGGTCAATTAACGCATCTGAGATTTGATCGGCGATTTTATCCGGATGTCCTTCTGAAACTGATTCAGATGTAAATAAATAAGACATATTATTCTTTGTTTGTTAAATTAAAAAATAGTGATGAAGAAAAAATAAGAATAAAATTGCCCAGAAAAAAGAATACTGTTTTAGCATTTTTTTATAGAGGTTGCAATCAGGTCAAATTTTTCCTCGTAATAAACGTCAGCAAATTTAAGCACTATTTTCGTAATACTCAAAAATTTTGTTTATTAATTATAATTTTCTTTAAATTAATGATTTATATCACTTTAAAGGCAGTCGCTATTGTGGCTTTATGCTTACAAATTCTTTCGGACTTTCGTGGTAATTCAGTTTAAGTTCCAGAGAATTTTTGATGGAATGTGACAGCTCATCAATGATCTTCTGCTTGAAAGTGGGCTTATAATAAATGATACTGATCTCTGTAAGGGAAAGGTTTTTTGAATCTGAAAACATTTTTCTTCTGCTCTTCAGACAGCTGGCTTAATGCCAATTCAGGAAGAATACTGATTCCGCCTACTTTATCTACCATATGTACCAAAGTCTGAATATTAGATGCCAGAAAATCCAGATTCTTAGGCTTCAGGGTGTTTTCTTTCAGATGACAGATATTCTCAAATTGGTTTCTAAGGCAGTTTCCTTCTTCCAGCAACCATACCTTTTCTACATTCAGTTCTTCCGGAATAATGTAAGAATTCTTTTTGTTCGCCTCCGTATTGGAACTATAGATCATCAGCTCTTCATTGAAAAGGAAATCCTGGTAAAACTCATCAGCGGTGTCATAAGGAGTAGAGATAATTCCCGCATCCAATTCTCCGGCTTTCAAAGCTTTAATAATGTTATCAGTGGTCATTTCTTTCACATTCATCTGAATCTTCGGATTTTCTTCAAGGAATTTGAAAATTTCCGTTGGCAGAATGAAAGAAGAAACAGTAGGAATGATTCCCAGATTGATGGTTCCTCCTAAAATATTATTCAAAAGGTTGGCTTTGTTTTTCAGCTCATTGACAGATTCTATGATCACCTTAGCCTGATCAATAATCTGAAGACCAACATCTGTGGTACGGATCGGGTGAGTGGTTCTGTCAAAAACTTTCACATCCAGTTCATCCTCAAATTTCTGTATCATGGCACTTAACGTAGGTTGGGTAATGAAGCAGGCCTGAGCTGCTTTTCCAAAATGTTTATACTTATCTACAGCGATAAGATACTCCAGTTGCTGAATGTTCATTTGATTAATATTATCTATTACAAAGATATAACGTTTTTGCTATTAGCAATTAAAAATTCAAGTAAATTTGATATTCACTACCTTTACACTTGGATTAAAAAAGAAATCAATTATTCAAATCATCAATTATATGGATTCTAAAAAATTAACGTTAAGTAACGGCGCACCTTATTTTGAGCATCAGGATTCCCAGACGGTAGGACCAAGAGGCCCGGTATTGCTGCAGGACTTTGTTCTACAGGAAAATCTTGCACATTTCGTTAGGGAAAGAATTCCTGAAAGAATTGTACATGCCAAAGGAAGCGGAGCCTACGGAACCTTTACCGTAACCCATGATATCAGCCGGTATACGAAAGCAAAACTGTTTTCAAAAGTTGGAAATTCCTGCAGAATGTTTGCAAGATTCTCTACGGTGGGAGGCGAAAAAGGGAGCGCAGATACCGCAAGAGACCCAAGAGGTTTTGCCCTGAAGTTTTATACTGAAGACGGTAACTGGGATCTTGTAGGAAACAATACTCCGGTATTCTTCATTAAGGATGCCAAAAAATTCCCGGATTTTATTCACACCCAGAAAAGAGTACCGAAGACCAATCTGAAAAGTGCTACCATGATGTGGGATTTCTGGAGCCTAAATCCAGAGTCTCTCCACCAGGTTCTCATATTAATGTCAGACAGAGGAACTCCCTATGGCTACAGACATATGCATGGCTTCGGATCTCATACTTTCTCTATGATCAATGATAACAATGAAAGGGTATGGGTGAAGTTCCATTTCAAAACCAAACAGGGAGTGAAAAACTTCACAGATGAAGAGGCTGTAAAAATGGCAGGAGAAAATCCTGATTTCGCACAGGAAGACCTTTGCAATGCTATTGAAAACGGAGATTTTCCGAAATGGACAATGTACATCCAGGTGATGACGGAAGAGCAGGCGAAAGACTTCAGATGGAATCCGTTTGATGTAACCAAAGTATGGTTCCATGATGATTTCCCGTTAATTGAAGTGGGAGAAATGGAACTGAATGAAGTTCCTGTCAATTATTTTGCACATGTTGAGCAATCAACTTTCTCACCAAGCAGCCTGATCAACGGAATCAGCTTTTCACCGGATAAAATGCTTCAGGAAGATTGTTCTCTTATCCTGACGCACACCGATACAGAGTAGGTGTCAATTCTCACCAACTTGAAGTGAACAGATGTCCTTTTGCAGTCAATAATTATCAGAGAGACGGATATATGGCAGATTCAAGCCATTATCAGGACAAACCGAATTACTATCCCAACAGCTTTGATGAGATCACACCGGATTCTGCCTATAAAAACTATGAATATGAGCTAGACAGTGCTCATGTAGCCAATTACAACAGGAATGAAAATGACAGTGATCATTATACCCAACCGGGACTTCTTTATTCAAAAGCCATGAATGCTGAAGACAGAGATCATCTGATCCAAAATATTGTAGGAAGTATGAAAGGCATTACCGGACCGAAAAAGATGAAATCATCAACCGGCAGTTATGCCACTTTTTCCGGGCTAACATTGAGCTTGGCATGAAAGTAGCTTCACAACTAAACATCAATATTGATGCAAATATGATGAATCATTCCAAATAATCATATTGAACAATAAATTAAAAAAAAAAAAAAATAATATTTTTTCCTTTTTTTTTGTAAAAATTCATAATTTGCAAAGGATGATATTTTAAAGTGGAAAAATGAGTTACGAAAATATATTATTAAAAAAAAGAAGATAAATTATCTATCATTACAATAAACAGACCTGAAAGTTTAAACGCCCTAAACGCCAAAACAATTCAGGATATCAGTACCGCTCTGGATGAGCTTGATTCCGACAGCTCCTGTAGAGTTATTATCCTTACAGGGAGTGGAGAAAAATCCTTTGTAGCAGGTGCTGACATTAAAGAATTCAGTGATTTCGGACAGGAAAAAGCTGAAGAACTTGCAAGAAACGGACAGAACACTTTGTTCAACAAAATTGAAAATATGTCTAAACCTGTCATTGCAGCCGTAAACGGTTTTGCATTGGGCGGAGGTTTAGAGCTTGCCATGGCATGCCACATCAGATATGCATCGGAAAACGCCAGATTAGGACTTCCTGAAGTAACACTGGGACTGATCCCGGGATACGGAGGAACTCAAAGGCTTCCGAAGCTTGTAGGAAAAGGTATTGCCAACGAAATGATCTTCTCTGCCAAAATGATTCCTGCTCAAAAAGCAAAAGAAATCGGCCTGGTGAATGAAGTATACCCTATTGAAGAATTATTAACCAAAACGAAAGAATTAGCGAGTACTATTGCCTACAATTCACCAATGGCAATATCAAAGGCAATTAATGCCGTAAATTTATCTGACACGGATAAAGGTTTCGAAACTGAAATCAAGTATTTCGGGAGCTTTTTGAAATGGACGATAAGAAAGAAGGAGTAACTGCTTTCCTTGAGAAACGAAAGCCGAACTTCTGATCTTTCAATACTTTTAATCCAAATTATTTCGAAAAAAAACTGATGCTGCGGTATGAATAAGTTTGATAAAGCTTATCTAAAAATGGCCCAGGAATGGGCAAAACTATCCTACTGTAAGAGAAAACAGGTAGGAGCTCTTATCGTAAAAGATAGGATGATTATTTCAGATGGTTACAACGGAACTCCTATGGGATTCGAAAACTGCTGTGAAGATGGAGAGGGAAAAACACACTGGTATGTATTACATGCGGAAGCCAACGCTATATTGAAGCTGGCAGCTTCCACACAATCTGCAAAAGGGGCAACGTTATATCTGACGTTATCACCATGTAAGGAATGCAGCAAGCTGATCTTACAGGCAGGTATTACAAGGCTGGTGTATATCAATGAGTATTCGGATGACGATGGGATATCGTTCCTGAGAAACCATAATATTGAAATAGAACAAATATCGGACTGTGAACTAAAAAAATAAGCACAAATGACTTGGGATGAAAAGATCAAAGATTTTGAAATATTTCTTCGTTTCGAAAGAAATTTTTCAGAAAACACTCTCGACGCTTACGTTCGGGATATTAGAAAATTAAAAGATTACGCAGAAGAGGATCTGGAAAACGTCGGTCCGGATTCTATAGGTTATGAAAACCTGCAGGAGTATATCTTCAATCTTTCCAAACAGAAATTCAGTGAGCGATCACAGGCAAGGTGGATATCTTCCATCAAGGCCTTCTTCAAATTTCTGCTGGAGGATGAATACCGTGAAGACAACCCTGCAGCGCTACTTGAAGGCCCCAAATTAGGACTCTACTTACCTGATACCTTAAGCCTTCCTGATATCAACAAAATTATTGCGGCCATTGAGGTTAATACTGATCTCGGAAAAAGAAACCAATGCATTATTGAGGTACTGTATGGTTGCGGACTTCGTGTGTCTGAACTTATCGACCTGAAGATATCCAATATCAATTTCAAGGAGCAATACATAAAGGTACACGGGAAAGGAAACAAAACCCGCTTTGTTCCTTTAGCAGACTATACAGCTGAACTTCTGGACAGCTATATCAAAGAGGTACGCTCCAAAGGTAAAATCAACAAGAAATATGAAGACACCCTGTTTCTGAACAGCCGTGGGACTTCCATGTCCAGAGTGATCGTATTTCTTATTATCAAAGAGCTTACAGACAAAGCAGGTGTCAACAAAAAGATATCTCCGCATACTTTCAGACATTCTTTTGCTACACATTTGCTGCAGAATGGTGCTGATCTGCGTTATATCCAGGAAATGCTGGGACACTCCAGTATTACAACTACGGAGATCTATACACACCTTAAAACTGAAGAGCTACGGGACGTAATTTTAAATTATCACCCGAGAAATATCAATATTGCCCAATAGGATGAAGTTTCATCTTATCTTTGGGAAATAATTATAAAAATGAAATTATTGAAATATTGCCCAAGCTGTGGCAAAGAATCTTTACACTGGGACGGTGAAAAAAATGGAGCTGTCCTGAGTGCGGTTTTACCCTGTACAACAATGTGGCAGGCGCTGTGGCAGTTGTCATCAGATGTGGTGACGAAATCTATCTTACACGCAGAAACAGAGACCCTAAAAAAGGGAAACTCGATCTGGCCGGAGGATTTGTTGATCCTAAGGAAAGTGCCGAAGAAACCTGTAAAAGGGAGCTTTTTGAAGAGCTGCAGCTGGATATCGATATTTCGAATCTGAAGTACCTTACCAGTCTTCCAAACATCTATCAGTATAAGGAAATTGATTATAATACGATTGATCTCTTTTATGAGTACAATGTTATGGAAAAGTTCGAAGTTAATCTTGAACTTTCAGAGATCTCAGAAGCAGTATGGATCCCATTGCAGGATCTTAATCTTGAAAATATAGCCTTTGATTCTCAGAGAAGATTTTTTGAAGGGTATATAAAGAAATAATTTCTATACAATATTCTCCCGCAAACCTGAAGGTTTGCGGGATTTTTTTATATCTAATACGTTTTAGCTTTCAGCATTCCGTCGAAATACTGGATCAGTAAAGATCTTTCTGCTTCAGATAGATTGGCTTCTTTGTGATAAACAATATATCCGGGCATAGGCATTGTTCTATTCTGAAGGGTCTGAACAGACTTATTAAGCATACTTTCTTTTAATTCTTTATTATACGTTCCCCAGACAGAAAAATTCATATGCTCTCTTCCTTCATTTACGTGGCTTTTTACAGACCATGAAATCGGGGCTATAAAAGCATATTTCGGGTAAACGGTTTCATTGGAATGACAGTCGTAACATGCATTTTTAAGCAGCGTTTTAACCTTTTCCGGAGCTTTTCCGAATCAACAAAATTCACAGCAGAATCAACAGGCTTGTTCACTCGGTCTATAGGAATAAACTGAATCAGGGCAAACGCCACCAGTGCCCAGAATAAAACTTTTTTACCATCTTCATTCCCTATTTCACAGGAGTTAAAACTGCTGTATTGGTTTTTATTTCTTTTTAGCTTCCTGTTTCACGGTTTCTGTTTCCTCAGGAACCACAGCAGCCGGAACCGGAGCAGGACTTGTTCCTTTAGGGTTATCGAGCGTTCTTGTATCCTTCAGATCCCATTCTTCACGGGTTTCCCATAGGCCTCTTGCTATTACTTTTTATAGAAAACGAAAGCCTCTTCAGCAAAAGTTTCAGTGGCAAGATCTGCTTCGTCCCAATATTTGTTTTCGTTGTTGTCTACGAGTATCCTAACAATATATTCACTCGGTTTCACGATGTCAAACTTCACCTGATTCCCTGTTGTATATTTCTGATAAGCTACTTTTTCAGAATCATCCAACAGCTGAATCCAATAATGAGTGGCTGGAGCATTGCTCAGCGTAAATTCAAGACTTCCAAACTCATCTACCTTGGCAATATCAAAGTCAAAACGTTTGGATTGTACATTTTTGGTATAGAATGAAGATACAGTTTCTTTAGGTATGGTAAGTTGATAAGATTTACCACTTATAAAATCAGACTGCACGAGGATTTTATAAGGATTGGTCTCTGAAATTCTAGCTTTAAAAGGTATCGTATTTAAGCTGTCCCCTTTAACGTTCAATGTCCATTTTGAAGGATCAATTTTATCAATATAATATCCTGAAGCTATTTTAAATTCTGCTTTCGGAGGTAACGCAGCCCCATCATTATCCCCTTCAATATCCATTACATTTTTTATTGTATCTGTAAAATAAAGAAACACTGTAAGCACTGTCTTTTTAGCTCCTTTGTTGTGACTGAACACCAACTTTTCATTGGCGGTCTGTCCAACATCATTTTTCACTGCATCAAACCAGATTCTTACCGAGTCAGATTTAGGATTATGAGTCACCTTTATATCTTTCAGTTTGTCATTCAGAGACTCAACTTTCACTTCATCCGGATGACCTTCAAAAAGCATCAGCACACCACCCGGAAATTCTTTCATTTCAGAATACTTGAGTGCTTTTTGGAAGGATATACTTTTAAATTCAGTCCGGATATTGATTTTTCAATGTCAACAGCCTCTTTTTGGAATCCTATTTTTTCTTTTCCGGGATCATAAATAGAGTTTCCGTTCTCATCATCGAAGGCGATAATTTTATATTTCCCCGGAGAAAGATAGTTCAGCTCATAATATCCGTCATCATCAACTTTAGTAATATAATACGGTTTTTGCTTATAGTTGATCGTATCTTTAAGCTGGTACAATCCTACCACCAGCTTGTTTTCATTACTTCCTTCTTTCTTTTTAATCTGTGCAGCGTCCTTTACTTCTCCGCTAACGTATAGATCATCCAGTTTATCTCCTGTAGAAAAGGCAAAATTAAAATACCTGAGCACATTGGCCTCGTTATTATCCACTATAGAATTCCCGAAATTGAAATTATAAGTGGTATTGGCCTGAAGTGTATCTGCCCATTGGATCAGTACAAATTTGTTGGCAATATTAGACGGAATAATCCTCTTGATATCTTTGATGGGAGGAGAGATAATCAGGTTTTTACTGATATCTTTCAATGTAATGTATTCATCAAAATCCAGGCGGAGCTCGTGAATATCTCTTTTAACATTGATCCTTGTAGTATCAATATTGGAACTTAAAAATTTTGGTGCTAATGTATCTTTTGGCCCACCTACAGGCGAACCCACTCTTGCACATGAATGTACAAGAAAACAGATAACGAATAATAAAAGAAACCTTTTCATGAAAATGTTTAAGCAAAAGTAAACATTATTCTCCAAAAACTTCCTGTCCGAATTCAAAGTATCTTTATTGTCATTCATCACCGTATGAAGCTTATCTTTCTGTAAAGGAAAATCTTCAAATAATCCGGACAATGCCAATGCTGTATACACTTTGTTTGAATATTTATTTCCGATCGCTACAATAGTCACTTTAGACTTCAGGAGATGGGCAAATACAGAGTTTGTTCCATGCCACCATCCGTTGTGATAAGTCAGTTTTTCACCATTATCAAATATTTTCATCCTGAATCCTAATCCGTAGTTATTCATTCCCGCCTTTTCATTGCTGTAAGGGGCAAATACCATCTGCATCAACTCCGGCTTAAGGAAATCCCTGGAAAACATTGCTTTTGAAAAATTATATAAATCTCTCGGTGTTGTATATACATTTTTATCTCCATAGATCAGATCCAGCCTGTCCAGCGGGTACAATTTGTTTCCACCGTAGTAGAAAGACTGTGAAGCGGTAGGAATATCTTTTTCCTGAAAGATATAGGAATTATTCATTTTTAAGGGTGTGAAAACCATTTCTTTCATTGCCTGCGGAAAGGGAGTATTGGTCACTTTTTCAATCAGTAATGCCAGTAAAGCAAAGTTGGTATTGCAGTACATAAATCCGGTGTCCGTATCTCTTGCCAGATCAGGCTTGTATTTGATGATCATATTCAGCACATCCTGATTGGTAATGAACGGCTTTGAAAGCTCTGCCGGAGCCGGTTGTATCTTAGTGATAAAGTATTCATATTTCGGAAGCCCGCTTCTTTGGTCCAGCAAAGTCTGAACTGTAACATTAGGATAGGGAAATCCTGGAAAGAACTGAGTAAGATGATCTGTAAGTTTTATTTTTCCGGCCTCCACCAGCTTCATCATGGCCATTGCGGTAAGGGTCTTTGAAACCGATGCAACGTGCAATGGAGTACTTTTATCGATCGGCATCTGATTGCCTTCTCTTCCGAAACCTCTGTAATTTTCGTATAGAATTTCGTCCCCTTTAGCTACGAGAATCCCTCCGCTAAGATCTCCTCCTTCCCAGATCTTTTTGTAATACTGGTTGATGTAATTTACAGTGGTATATTTGTCTAAAAGCTGACCGTCAGCTTTGGTAAAAACATTTTCCAGATCCACATTTCCATAATTGGGAAGATTAGTGGTGTTTTCTGCCGAAACTTTTTGGGCTTCAGATTTTTTTTTACAGGAAAAGACAGATAAAAAGACAGTTAAAATAAGTACGAAATTACGCATCTTCATGAGATTCAAAAATGAGCGGCAATTTAATAAAACTCGAAAGTAAATTATAAATATGAAGGAGACATTATGAATTATTTAACATAAATGAAAGAAAAATGAAATCATAAAAAGAAGCCCGGTTAAAATAAAAACCTGAAAAATTCAGAGCTATACACATGATTTTTCAGGTTTGAGGTATTTTATTTTTCTTTAGCTTGTTTTTCTAACAATACGATGTTACAATCTTATCCACAATAAACTGAGCCAGTTTTTCTTTACTCTGATGAGTCCACCCGGCAATATGAGGAGTAACAATCGCTTTTTCAGATTCTAAAAGATATTTCAGATCTTCATTTTCAGATTCTATATTTTCAAAGGAAGATTTTTCATATTCAAGAACGTCAAGGCAGGTTCCTTTTACTTTTCCTGATTTTAATGCTTCTACTAAACTTTTAGTTTTTACGTTTTTTCCTCTCGCTGTATTCACAAAGTAGAAGTCATTTTTCATTTCAGAAATAAATCTTTCATCAATAAGATAATGAGTTTCCGGAGTCAGAGGAATATGCAGGCTTAAAACCTCAGCAGACTCTTTTAATTCGTCCAGCGTAACCTGTGTTGCAAAGTCATCAGAAAGACCGGGAAGAATATCATGGAAGATCACTTTACACCCAAATCCAGAAAGTCTCCTGGCCGTAGCTTTTCCCATATTTCCATATCCTATCAGGCCAACTGTTTTGCCCAACAATTCATCACCCCTGTTTTCTTCGCGTTTCCAGATCCCGTTTTTCACTTCCCCGGAAGCTATGAAAAGCCTGTTCATAATGACAAGCAGCATTCCTACCACATGTTCTGCTACAGAATCCCTGTTTCCTTCCGGAGAATTGATGAGCTGAATCCCCAGCTTTTCTGCAACAGGAATATCAATATTCTCCATTCCTGCACCTACTCTTGCAATAAACTTCAGATTCCGTGCTTTTTCAAGAAAGTTTTTATCTAAAGGAATACGGCTTCTGATGATAATTCCGTCATAGTTTTGAATCTTATGCACAACCTCATCATAAGAAGAAGTAAAATCCTCTTCCAGTATAAAGTTCTTGGCCAGAAGCTGTTCAGTAATGAGAGGATGGTTTTTATCTAAAAGAAGTATTTTCATTTCATTTAAAGATTTAGTAATAGGAACTGAGTCCTAAAGTGATTATTTATTCTACCGCAAAGTTCGCAAACCTCAAAAATAAATGCTTTTAAGCTCGCAAAGGCGTTAGCACTCAGCAAAGTTTAAAAGCATTTTTTAATAGATAAAGTATATAATTACTACTTTTTGTCTTTCTTAGATTCCTGTGGTTCCTGGAAAAGTTTCTTAAGCTCTACAGATTCCAGAGGCTTCATTCTTCCGGAAAGGATCAGTGAAAGTTCCTTTCTGCGGAATGCAGCTGCATATCTTTCTTTTTCCTCTTCAGTTTCGGGAATCATATCAGGAATCGGGATTGGACGGTTGAACTCATCTACCGCAACGAAAGTATAGATCCCGGAATTGGTATGAATTTTTTTCTGATTGATCGGGTCATCAGACCACACATCCACATACACTTCCATAGAAGTAGAGAATGCTCTGGAAACTTTAGACTCCAGCACTACTACTCCTCCTTCCGGAATCGGATGATTGAAGGAAACATGGTTTACGGAAGCTGTTACTACCCTTCTTTCGCAGTGTCTTGCTGCAGAGATAGACGCACATCGGTCCATTTTTGCTAAAAGTTCACCACCAAAAAGGTTTCTTAGAGAATTGGTCTCGTTCGGAAGAACGATATTGGTCATAATGGTCAGGGATTCTGACGCCGTTTTTACTTTTGCCATTTAGTCTTAGTGTTGATTGGAGCAGCCGGAACAGGCTTTGTTCCCTTTCCGACAGGTTTTACCAGTGAGTCTTTTTGTAAGGAATCCGAGACAGGTACTTTCGGTTCCTGCTTCATTATTGTAGCGGTGTCTTTTACGATTCTGTGTGTAGACGTCTTTACAGAAACATTTGTGAAAGATTTCTTTCCGAAAAGAAGTTCCTCCTGAGTGAAGGCAAGGTATACAATTCCCAGTACCGGAATCATGATCAGGAATATCCATAGAATCGTCTTCCCAAATTTATAATCCTTTTCACGGCTTTCCGAGGCATTTACTTTTTCCCGTTGTTGATATCTGAGAACCGGATTTCTTCCAACCCGTAAAAGTCCGGGCGGCCGGCTTCCACTCTTTTTCCTTAAAATGGGTATCTCCTTCTTCAATAAAAACCGTTCCCAGATTTTGAATTTCGAGAACCTGCTCTGCCTGCAGTTTTTTCTTCCAGAAATCAGTCTGAATCTTCAGATCACTTCTTGAAGCATCCAAAGACATTTGTTTCTGTTCCGCAATATAAGCGGTAAGTTCTTCAGCCTGCACTTCATAATCAATAGCAAATTCAATCTGGCTGGCCGGAGGCAGGATACTTCCGTTTTCAGAATTGATAATTGCCTTGGAATTTTTCAGAGAAAACACACCAAAGCCTGGAACCGTGGCAGTTCCAAATTGTTTTAAATATTCTAAAATGTATGCTGAAATATTCATTTGGTGGCAAATTTATAACTTTTTCATGACTTTTGAAGATATTTAACGGATATAAAAAAGACTGCCGAAACAGTCTTTTGATTATTTTCTATTAAAACAGGAATACCATTATAAAAATAAAGATAAACCGGCAAACCTATTGAATCTTCCAGCTCACACCAAACATAAAATTGGTTCCTGCCTGTGCAAAGTAATACGCCTGGCTTCCGTCTACAGCCCCGTTGTTCACATACTTTTTATTGAAAAGGTTGTTTACTATTAATTTCAATGCAATATCATTATTGGCAATTTTAAACTGATACTGGGCATTGAAGTCTGTGAGGAAATAATCTTTAAGCTCAAAGTTTTTATCTTCTGTATTATCAAGATACTGTTTCCCTACATACTGATTCATCAAAGCAAACTGGAAGTTTTTAGTCGGATTGAATTTTAAACCCAGATTTGCAATCACATTCGGAGAGAATGAGATCTGTGTATTTCCCAAACTTTTAGGGCTGTTTCCGTCTTTGATATTAAAATCCTGATTCCTGTTCTGGCTTAAAGTTAAATTCCCTGAAACCTCCCATTGTTTAGACAATTTTGCCAAGGCACCAATCTCAATTCCTCTTCTGTAGCTCTTTCCTGAATTCGTCCTGATAAATGCTCCCACATTACTCAATGTACCGTTTAACACCAACTGATTGACATAATACATATAATACACATTGGCCGTCACGGATAAAAAGCCAAACTGTTTTTCCAATCCAGCTTCAAAATCGTGAAGTTTTTCCGGTTTTACATCATTATTTGCCATGATATCCTCCCTGTTCGGCTCACGATGGGCATGGGCATAAGACAGAAATACTTTTCCTCCGTCAATTCTATAATTTACACCAGCTTTCGGATTGAAAAACAACCAGTTCTTATCCAGGTTGGCACCTTCCTTATCACCGGCCAGCAGGATTTTGGTATTGTAATGAATATTTCTGAGCTGAAGATCTCCAAAAATTCAAAATTATCCATTCTGAATAAAGCTTTTGCAAAACCTGAAACTTCACTCTTCACAGAACGGTTTCTGTAATATTCATGCTCATCAATCTGTGGGAAGAAAACTCCGGTAACATTTCCAAAATGTCTGCCATAATACTGATTGGCTACCGCTCCAAAATTTAAATCCAGATTTCCAAGTTTTCCGTAAAGAGTGGAAACTACTCCGTAAAAATCATTATCCAGCCATTTCTTTCTTATAAAATCTGAATATTCTATAGTTTGTCCGCCCTCAATAATATCAGGTAAATTATATCTTGAGAAGGCATTACCCTGTTTATAATTTTCATAAAATCCTTTTCCTTTGGTATAATGGAAAGTGGTTTCCAGATTCCAACGGTCATTGAATTTCTGCTCCCAAAGCAGCTGATAATGGTTCTGTCTGTAGTTATCCGTTTCGTTATCATAGAACCCTACAACATTTTTCCAGTCGGCATCATAGATTGCACCGGAACCATTAAATTTAGGATCTGTTTCCCATTTTTCTTTGGTAACACCACCCCAGGCCTGGTATGTTTTTTTTTTCCGCCAAAAGCCATTAAACGCAATTTGGTATTTCCTTCTTCAAAAAGAGCGGTAAAATTGTAGGAATGCAGGTTTGATGAAGCCCTGTCAATATAACCGTCAGAGTGAATATGGGTATATCTTCCCATCACGGAAAGACGGTTTTTCCAGAACTTTCCGGAACCTATTTCTGCTGAATATTTATAGGTGTTAAAAGAGCCGTAACTGTCATCGGTTTTAAAGTAAAACTTTTCTTCAGGTTCTCTTGAAATGACATTCACACTGGCTCCAAAAGCGGAAACCCCGTTATTGGATGTACCTACTCCCCTTTGGATGACAATCTGTGAGGCAGAACTCGTTAAATCCGGAACGTTAACAAAAAATGTTCCCTGGCTCTCAGAATCATTGTATGGGACCCCATTCATCATGATGTTGATTGCTGTCCCGGAAACACCACGAATCCTAAATCCTGTATATCCCACACCGTTTCCGGCATCGGAAGTAGAAATAATGGAAGTTTGATTTTTCAAAAGAATGGGAAGGTCCTGGCCCAGGTTTCTCCCGTCAAGGTCTTTCTGAACGTTGATGATTTCTTTTGCGACAGGAAGTCGTTTGGTAAAGCTGACCGCTTCAATTTCCCTGATTTTCAGAGAATCTGTATTTTGAGCCTGGATAAAGGCTACAGGGCCTACACTAAGCCCTAAAAAAATAATCCTTTCATTCTATAAATCTTTACATTTAATGAATAAAAGGGGATCGATAAGATATTATACAGTTCCGTTCCTTATAGAGCGGACGTCCCTAAACAGCATTACCTGTTCCAGGTTCATCGGGTATAATCTCAGCCTGTAAAAGCACCCCTTTATTTCGGGTGCAAAAGTACAAAAAATATACGAGTTTCTGATTTTGTGGTTTTGAGATTCGTGATTGGCCGATGCGTGTACCTCAGATCTAATAGGTTTTATTATTGGCATCAACATAATAATAGTTTTTGCCGTCCTTTGTGACTTCAAACATTTTTCCAAGCTTCCAGCTGAAATTTCTTTTGATGTTGGAGTATTCAAACGGGATGATCACCTTATTATTGACATCAATCACACCGAATTTATCATTGTTGGATGCCACAATCATCGGATCTGCAACATCATCACCTTCAAGAATGTACAGGTACTGATATTGGGGTAAATCTGATATTGTCTGTAATCTGCAGCGTTGACAAATTTTGATTTTTCAATGATCCCGTAGAAACCATTTAAGATATAAGCCTGAAATAATTGCTGTTTATACTCTTCAAACTTACATTTTCCCAGGTCGGCATCTTTAAACTGATAAACTCTTTTCCCTGACTGATCAACCCGATACGAAATCATATCTTTTTCTACCGTAGCATAATTCCCGCTTCCGAATTTCCGAACTTTTGGATTAGGAGAATTCAGAAGATTGCAGTCTTGATAAAAAAATACAGCAATATGGTATTCCGGCTGGATGATGAATTTTCCATTCTGATTGACGTACCCAAATTGGTCCCCTTTCTTTTTGGGATCAGAACCGGAAGATCTTTATTGATTACCACAAGATCAGGATTCGGCTTAGCCTTTACCGGGCCTTTCTTTATCGTTGTTTTAGCACCGGTTTTCACTCCGGCTTTCTTCACAGATTTCGTCTGCGAGAAAATAGAAATCGAAATAAAAACGCACAAAACATTCAGGATATTTTTCATATTCATCATTGGGTCGCAAAATTAAGGCCAAAAATAGAAATTATCAAATTCATATTTATAAAGAATCTAAATAATTTCATTCTCATAAAATAGTAAAATTTCGTAATTTTGGGCTGCATTTTGAATTGTTTAATAATTTAAAAAACTTTTAAAAAGTGTAGATTATGCTGACCTTATTCGGTTAATGTTGCATCCACATGCGAGATCTCAAAATGTCATTAATTGTATTTATACAGACCAATAAGAAGCAATAACGTACTCTACCTTTAATATTGAAAGACTTCTATTATGAATATTTATAAGGATTACATCAAAGAGATTGAAGAAAGAAAAACCCAGGGGCTTCATCCAAAACCTATTGACAGTGCTGAATTACTAAGCGAAATCATCGCACAGATCAAAGATTCAGGAAATGCAGACCGAACGGACTCTCTTAAATTTTTCATTTACAATACCCTACCGGGAACAACCAGCGCAGCAGGTGTAAAAGCTCAGTTTTTAAAAGAAATCATTCTAGGTGAATCCGTAGTAGAAGAAATTACTCCAGACTTTGCATTTGAATTATTATCCCACATGAAAGGAGGGAAATCAATCGAAGTATTATTAGACCTTGCTTTAGGTAACGATATTGCTATTGCCCAACAGGCTGCTGATGTTCTTAAAACTCAGGTTTTCCTTTATGAAGCGGATACCAACCGTCTGAAAGAAGCATATAACAGCGGAAATGCAATTGCTAAAGAAATTTTAGAAAGCTACGCAAAAGCTGAATTCTTCACTAAACTTCCTGAAGTGGCTGAAGAAATCAAAGTAGTTACTTACATTGCCGGTGAAGGTGACATTTCTACCGACTTACTTTCTCCGGGTAACCAGGCCCACTCAAGATCAGACCGTGAACTTCACGGTAAATGCATGATTACTCCTGAAGCACAGGCAGAAATCAAAGCTTTACAGGCACAACATCCTGATGCAAGCGTTATGCTTATTGCTGAAAAAGGAACAATGGGGGTAGGTTCATCCAGAATGTCAGGAGTAAACAACGTAGCACTTTGGACCGGTAAACAGGCAAGTCCTTACGTACCATTCGTAAATATCGCTCCTATTGTGGGAGGAACAAACGGTATTTCTCCAATTTTCCTTACTACAGTTGACGTTACCGGAGGTATCGGTATCGACCTTAAAAACTGGGTAAAGAAAGTAGACGAAAACGGAAACCCTGTCCGTAATGAAGCCGGTGAGGTTATTCTTGAAGAAGCTTATTCAGTAGCTACAGGAACTGTTTTAACAATCAATACAAAAGAAAAGAAATTATATAACGGAGATCAGGAACTGATTGACCTTACGAAGTCTTTCACTCCGCAAAAGATGGAATTCATCAAGGCCGGAGGATCTTATGCTATCGTATTCGGTAAAAAACTACAGACATTTGCAGCTCAGACTCTAGGTATTGAGGCTCCTGTTGTTTTTGCTCCATCAAAAGAAATTTCTCATGAAGGACAAGGTCTTACAGCTGTAGAAAAAATCTTCAATAGAAATGCTGTAGGAACAACACCTGGAAAAGTATTACACGCAGGTTCGGATGTACGTGTAAAAGTTAACATCGTTGGTTCACAGGATACGACAGGTCTTATGACTTCTCAGGAGCTTGAATCAATGGCTGCTACTGTAATTTCACCAACAGTTGACGGTGCTTACCAATCAGGTTGTCACACCGCTTCAGTTTGGGATAAAAAAGCTCAGGCTAACATTCCTAAGCTAATGAAATTCATGAACGATTTCGGATTAATCACAGCCCGTGACCCGAAAGGTGAATACCACTCTATGACTGACGTTATTCACAAAGTTCTTAATGATATCACTGTAGACGAGTGGGCGATCATCATTGGTGGTGACTCTCACACAAGAATGTCTAAAGGAGTAGCTTTCGGAGCTGACTCAGGAACGGTTGCTCTTGCATTGGCTACCGGTGAAGCTTCTATGCCGATTCCGGAATCTGTAAAAGTAACTTTCAAAGGTGAAATGAAACCTCATATGGATTTCCGTGATGTGGTTCACGCTACTCAGGCTCAGATGCTGAAGCAATTCGGTGGAGAGAACGTATTCCAGGGGAGAATCATTGAAGTTCACATCGGAACACTTCCTGCTGACCAGGCATTCACATTTACAGACTGGACTGCTGAAATGAAGGCTAAAGCATCCATCAACATTTCTGAAGATAATACCCTGATCGAATCATTGGAAATTGCTAAAGGCAGAATCCAGATCATGATCGACAAAGGTATGGATAACCACAACAAAGTTCTTCAGGGATTAATTGACAAGGCAAACAAGAGAATTGAGGAAATCAGATCAGGTGAAAAGCCGGCACTGACTCCTGATGCCAACGCAAAATATTATGCTGAAGTTGTTGTTGATCTTGATGTAATCGTAGAACCTATGATTGCTGACCCGGATGTAAACAACGAAGATGTTTCCAAGAGATATACACATGATACGATCAGAGATCTTTCTTACTATGGTGGTGAGAAAAAGTGGATCTTGGTTTCGTAGGATCTTGTATGGTTCACAAAGGAGACCTTAAGATCGTTTCTCAGATGTTGAGAAACCTTGAAAAGCAACAAGGGAAAGTAGAATTCAGTGCTCCACTTGTGGTAGCAGCTCCTACTTATAACATCATTGACGAGTTGAAAGCTGAAGGAGACTGGGAGTTACTTGAAAAATATTCAGGTTTTGAATTCAATGACAACGCTCCAAAAGGTGAAGCCCGTACAGAATACGAAAACGTAATGTACCTTGAGCGTCCGGGATGTAACCTTTGTATGGGTAACCAGGAAAAAGCAGCAAAAGGAGATACGGTTTTAGCTACTTCTACTCGTCTTTTCCAGGGAAGAGTTGTGGAAGATTCTGAGCGTAAAAAGGAGAATCTTTACTGGCTTCAACTCCGGTAGTTGTTCTTTCTGCCATCATCGGAAGAATCCCAAGTATTGATGAGTATAAAGCGGCTGTTGAGGGTATTGACCTTACAACTTTTGTACCTTCCATTAAGGAATTAACAAGTACCAGCGCTCATTAATAGAACTGATCAATAAGTCGAAAGGCTTTAAAAATTATATAAAACGGAAGATTTTAGTCCTTTGGGATTTACGATCTTCCGTTTTTTTGTTTAGAATCTTTCTATTTTAAGAGAACTACGATTTTTTTTTCAGAAAACAGGGAAAACAGAATCTATTTTTTCTTAAATTGAAAGTTATAAAATCTCTTGGTTTTATAGTCAAAATCATCCCCATTTATGGATTATAGGAACGTTTTTTGATGTATAAAAAATGATTTTTCTTTTCAGTATTGAAGAAAAATAAGCATTAACGGAAAAAGAATAAAACTAAAATACGATATGACTTTTGATATTGATATGATCAAAAAGGTTTACGAGCGTTACCCGGAGAGAATTGCTGCGGCAAGACAAATCGTGGGAAAACCTCTTACCCTTTCAGAAAAAATCCTTTACACCCACCTTTGGGAAGGAAATGCAACACAGACCTATGAAAGAGGAAACTCTTATGTAGATTTTGCTCCGGACAGAGTAGCCATGCAGGATGCCACTGCACAGATGGCACTTTTACAATTCATGCAGGCAGGAAAAGCAAAAGTAGCTGTTCCTTCTACCGCTCATGCTGACCACCTGATCCAGGCGAAAGTAGGAGCTGATAAAGACCTGCAGGAAGGTATCAACAAAAACTCTGAGGTATTCAACTTCCTGAGTTCCGTATGTGATAAATACGGGATCGGATTCTGGAAACCGGGAGCAGGTATCATTCACCAGGTGGTATTAGAAAACTATGCATTCCCCGGAGGTATGATGATCGGTACTGACTCACACACTGTAAACGCCGGCGGACTAGGAATGGTTGCCATTGGTGTAGGTGGTGCTGATGCAGTAGACGTAATGGCAGGTATGGCATGGGAGCTTAAAATGCCTAAACTTATCGGGGTGAAATTAACCGGTAAAATGAACGGATGGACTTCTGCTAAAGATGTCATCTTAAAAGTGGCAGGAATCCTTACCGTAAAAGGAGGTACAGGCTGTATCGTGGAATATTTCGGCGAAGGGGCACAATCTCTTTCTGCAACCGGTAAAGGTACTATCTGTAATATGGGTGCTGAAATCGGGGCTACAACCTCTACATTCGGATATGACGATTCAATGAGAAGATACCTTTCCGCTACAGGAAGACAGGATGTAGTAGATGCTGCTGACAAAATTGCTGAACACTTAACAGGTGATGCTGAAGTATATGCTAACCCTGAACAATATTTCGACCAGTTAATAGAAATCAACCTTTCAGAACTGACTCCGCATTTAAACGGACCTTTCACTCCGGATTTAGCGACTCCGGTTGCTGAATTCAGAGCTAAAGCTGAAGCTAACGGATGGCCGTTAGAAGTAGAATGGGCTCTTATCGGTTCCTGTACCAACTCTTCTTATGAGGATTTATCAAGAGCTGCATCTATCGTGGAAGATGCCGTAGCCAAAGGAGTAAAACCAAAAGCAATCTTAGGGATCAACCCTGGTTCTGAGCAGGTGAAATTTACAGCAGAAAGAGACGGATTCTTAAATTCTTTCAGAAAATTTGAAAATGCAAGAATCTTTACCAACGCTTGTGGACCATGTATCGGGCAATGGGATAGAGAAGGTGCTGAAAAAGGAGAGAAAAACTCTATTATTCACTCTTTCAACAGAAACTTTGCCAAAAGAGCTGACGGTAACCCGAATACTCATGCATTTGTAGCTTCTCCTGAAATGGTAGCTGCTGTTGCAATCTCCGGTAGATTAGACTTCAACCCGATTACTGATACTTTAACGAACGAAGCAGGCGAGCAGGTAAAACTTGACGAGCCAAGAGGTTTCGAGCTTCCGTCAAAAGGCTTTGCGGTAGATGATAACGGATATCAGGCTCCATCAGAAGACGGTTCCAGTGTGGTAGTGAACGTGAGCCCTACTTCAGACAGACTTCAGCTGTTAGAAGAATTCCCGGCTTGGGACGGTAAAAATATTACAGGTGCCAGAGTATTGATCAAAGCTTTCGGAAAATGTACTACCGACCACATCTCTATGGCTGGGCCATGGCTGAAATACAGAGGTCATCTTGATAATATTTCCAATAACATGTTGATCGGGGCAGTGAATGCTTACAACATGGAAACGAATAAAGTTAAAAATGAATTAACCGGTGAATACGGAGAGGTTCCGGCTGTACAAAGAGCTTACAAAGCTGCAGGTATTCCAACCATTGTGGTAGGAGACCAAAACTATGGTGAAGGTTCTTCAAGAGAACATGCTGCGATGGAACCAAGACACCTTGGAGTAAAAGCAGTATTGGTAAAATCATTTGCGAGAATTCACGAAACGAACCTTAAAAAACAAGGGATGCTAGGGATCACTTTCGCTAATGAGGCTGACTATGACAAAATCCAGGAAGATGATGTTGTCAATTTCTTAGATCTTGATCAGTTTGCTCCGGGAAAACAATTGACCTTAGAATTCATTCACAAAGACGGAACCACAGATATCATCATGGCCAACCACACTTACAACGATCAACAGATTGATTGGTTTAAGGCCGGTTCTGCATTGAATCTGATTAAACAACAAGAAAAATAAGATTAATTGTTAGATCGATTAATAGAAAAGGCGACTTCTTTGGAAGTTGTCTTTTTGTTTTTAACCAGAAACTAAAAGTTTAAATATCTCACTGATATTGCAGATTACACAGATTTATATCGAAACAGGATATAAGAGCAGTCCTTTTTAGAATCTTTATTTCAAACGCCAGGAATCGCAAAGGGTTTGAATAAAATTTTCGGATATTTTGTTCACGATGGCATTTGATTCATCAAAGCATAGCATCACCTTTTATTTGCTGAGTATAACGCCCTTGCGAACGTTTATAAATTATTGATAAAAATTTTTGCGGATTTTGCGTTAAAGATGATTGAATAATAGACTGCCTTTGAGTGTATGTTATACAATAGAAGTGGATATTAGCCCGCTTTAAAATAAGACAACAGATTACACAAGATTTATGCGGAATTGAAAAACGATAAGATTTACGTTACTTTAATTTCTCCAAAAGGTTATTCCTATAGCTATCTCCTATCGGAACTTCAAAACCTTCTAATATTACTTTCTTTACATCAATAGTTTTCACTTTATCAAGATTGATAATAAAAGATTTGTGGATACGTATGAAGCTGTCGGGAAGCTGACTTTCCATTGATTTAAGGGTATCAAGAACGATATATTCTTCTGTTTCTGTGCGGATGTTCACATAATCTTTAATACTTTCAATATAAAGGATCTCATGAAAGCAGATACGATGCTGCCGCCCCGAGGATTTAACAAAGAAATGGGTATTTTCTGCGGCCTGAAAAGAAAACCGTTCCTGAGCTTTTATAACACTTTTCTGAAAACGCTCGAAAGAAATGGGTTTCAGAAGATAATCAATAATATGATGTTCGTAGCCTTCCAAGGCATACTCTGAGTACGCAGTTGTCAGGATATATTTCTGTCTGTCTCCCAAAATTTTCATAAAATTGATTCCTGTGAGCTCAGGCATCATAATGTCTAAAAAAATCAGATCAGAAGGATTATTCTTAATATATTCTAAAGCCTGAATAGGATTTTCTGCAGAAAAAACCAATTCAAGAAAAGGTATTTTCTCTACATACTGTTCCAACAAAGAAATTGCCAGCGGTTCGTCATCTACAATAATGCATTTAATCTTATTCATTTCGTAAATCAATTTTTAAATCTACAACAAATTCTGTTTCAGTATTTTTTATATTCAGTTCATAATGATCCGGATATAAAATCTCCAGTCTTTTTTTTTCATTTTCTATCCCTATTCCTGAGACGGTGTCTTTTATTTTTTCATTTTTAAAATTTAAAAGATAAAAATGCAGGATCTTATTATGGTCAGAAATTTTCATTTCAAAGCCCTTATTCCGGAAATCACCATGCTTAAAGGCATTCTCTACGAATGGAACCAACAGCATCGGTGAAATATTAAGATAGGGATATTCAATTTCTTTCTCTGTAATGAGTAATTCAGGATTTTTGATTCTGAGTTTTTCCAGTGCAACCAGACTGTCGATATACCCTACTTCTTTATCAAGAGTTATAAAGTCTTTCTCGAGATCTTTTGTACTGTATCTTAAAAGCTGACTAAGCTCTTCAATAGCAGGCAATGCCTTATCCGAATGTTGATAAACAAGGGTAGATATTATTCAATGAATTAAAAATAAAATGAGGATTGATCTGGGTTTTCAGTACCTGAAGTTCAGCCTGCCTTTTCTCTATTAAAAGTTGTTTTTATCATTTTCAGCGATACCGTATTTTTCCAGTATCCATAAAATTCCGGCAATAAAAGTTGTAAGAGTACTTTTATAAAGGTTATCAAAAAAATAGTAAGTGAGTCCCGTATCCTCATTATAATTCCGGAATCCAAATGTTACCGGCAAAATGAGTTCTTCCAATAAATAGCGCAGTCCCGCAAAAGACAAAAGGCCAAACAGAAAAACAAAGACAGCGGTATAAAGCCTGTCAGGCCTGAAAATTTTAGGAAAAACAAATAAGTACAAAATATAGAAACTAAGTATTCTTACTATAAAATAGGTAATCTTGAGAACACCTATCTGATAGTTAAGCTCCTCCGGAAAAAAATAAAAAGGGTAATAACCGAGCCCAAAAAATCAAATCCCCAATAGAGAATCTGAAGCCATACAATCTGCTTTCTTTTCATATGTAGATGTTTACTTTTTTCAAAGGTTATATGCAATCACCATCTTCACACATATTTATTTGCTAGAAAATTTTGTTAATAGCGATTTCATATTCAAATATAAACCTCCGGAATATCATATTTCAATATTTTATCGACAAAAGGCTGTTTTTTTCCGATCAAACTATTTTCATCTCCCTAAAATAACGGTTTATCTAATGGCTATTTCTACAAAAAAGTGTGACTCATACTTTTGTTCAGGAAATGTAACATATTCATCTTCTAAAATGTCATTTATATACTATGAAAAAACATATTCTTTCTATAGCAATTTTAGTTTGTTCGTTTGCAGCAGGCCAAACTAAAGACACCATCAATGTCCGTACAATAGAAGCTGTTACGGTAAACGGAAAGAAAGCCCTGGTAGAGCGTAAAGTAGATCGTTTGGTTTACAATGTCCAGAACTCCATGCTTTCTCAGGAAGTTCCGGAATGGAAGTGCTTGCCGGAACCCCTTTACTGAAAGTTGATGAAGATAAAGGCCTTCTCTCTATTGCAGGAAAAAATGGTGTTTCTGTGATGGTAAATGACCGTATACTTAATCTTTCCGGCATTGAGCTTATCAACTATCTGAGAAACCTCCGTTCAGAAAACATCCTGAAAATAGAGGTAATCACCACCCCGCCGGCAAAATATGATGCCCAGGGAAATAGCGGAATCATCAATATCGTTCTCAAAAAAACCAGAATCTCGGATGGAACGGCTACCTGAATACGAACTATACTCAGAAAACATACGCAGGATTCACCAGTGTGGCTGGTGTAAATTATCAAAATGAAAAATGGAAAGCCTCTGTAAAAGTTCTGGGATATGATGCAGATAAACGTTCCGTGGAAAATTATAAGATCATCGGACAGAATTCTTCTATCAGCAGGGATGACAGACGGGATATGAATGACGGCCTTGGATTAAATGCCAATTTCGATTATTCACTGTCTAAAAATGCCAATATCGGGCTGGTGTATGATATTTCAAAAGGTCATTCCGATATGGATATCAGGTCAGAGCAAAGCTATTTTACCAATAATATCCGGACGTTACAAACCGATACGGATTCTAAACACCGTTCTGTTTTTACATCACAGATGCTGAATTTATATTTTGACCAGAAATTCGGGAACATAAATTGAGCCTCGGGGCCAATTATTATGGGAATATGCCTGATAATAATGTCAATTTTACCACCAGAAATCTGACAGACAATACAGCTCAGGTGGTGCGAAATCTTTCTTTTGTAGATTATAAAATTTATTCGGGGCAGGCTGATCTTACATTAAACTTTAAAAAGGTGCAGATAGAAACAGGAGCAAAATACAGTCAGTTTTCCAATGGTTCGGATATAGGATATTTTAATCTGATTCAGGACGATTATATCATAGATCCTGACAGAAGTAACCTTTTTAATTACAAAGAGAAAAATTATGCCGCATACATCAGTGCCAGTAAGGATATCAGTGAAAAATGGTCTGCCAAAGCCGGGCTTCGTTATGAATACACGCAAACCAACGGTTTTTCACCTATTATTCAGACTGAATCTGAAAACAAGTATGGAAAATTCTTTCCTACGGCTTATATTTCCTATAAAGCTAATGAAAATAACCAGTTCAGCATTAATTATTCCGGAAGGATCAACCGCCCTTATTTCCGGGCTCTGGACCCGTTCCGATGGTACTCAATCCAAGAACTTATTATTCCGGAAACCCAAGCTTACAGCCTTCTTTCAACCATAATATAGAATTCAATTATATTTTTAAAAACAGATTATCTGCCAATCTTTATTACCAGAGAACCGTCAATAATTTTGACCAGATCACTTTTCTGGACGGAAAAGATATTACCAGCACTTATTACAATTATTATAATCAGGATAAGTATGGGATTAATCTCAATTATACGGATACATTTTTTAAGATCTGGGAAAGTAATACTTCAGTTTCATTCAGCTATAATGAAACGCAGATCACGCAATTTAATGCTGTTCCCAAAAACGGACAATCGTTTTATTATTCCACCAATAATACTTTTCAGCTCAATAAGGCCAAAACCTTCTTCTTGTTTGTGAATTACTGGCATAATCTCCCTTCCCGTGACGGATACTCCTCCATCAGAAACAGGGCGAGCCTGGACGCCGGAATCAAAATGAGTCTTGTAGAAAAAGCGGTACAGATCAATCTTTCGGTAAGTGATATTTTTAAACAGTCCGGATATAAAGGAGAGGCATATTTTGCAGATAATACACAGTCTTTCAACAATTATTGGGATGCCAGAAGACTGGTACTCAGCATCACCTATAATTTTGGAAACCAAAAATAAAATCAAATAACCGAGCGGTAAATTTCGAAGAGAAAAACCGTGCACAATAATTTAATAGTAACTAAAAAAATAAACTCATGAAAAACTTAATTTATATTTTTCTTGTTTGCCTTTCTACATCAGTATTTGCTCAAAAGAAACCTTCAGATTATTTTACAAACCCAAAGACGAAAGTTTTGGTGGTGGGTTCATTCCATTTCGATTATCCTAATCTTGATGCCCATAAAACCAATAAAGAAGATCAGGTAGATGTACTTTCTCCTAAAACAGCAAAAGAAGTCACTGAACTTGTAGAATATATCAAAAGATTTAAACCTACAAAGATTGCAATAGAAGCCTGGCCAAACTGGAAGGCCAATCAAAAGCTGAAGGAATATAACGAAGGTAAGCACCGTGACAAAAGAGATGAGCGTTATCAGCTTGCGATGAGAATAGCCCGTGAACTTAAAATCAACGAATTGTTCAGTATTGATGCTGAGTCTATTCTGGATGATCTTGAAAAACATTTTGGAAAAACTGATTCTGCATTTTTTAAAAATCTCAGCAAGGATTACGACTTCAGAAGTGATGATCAGATCTCTCAACAGTTTATAGCCTTCTACAAGAGTTCTGAGCCTAAAAATTTTAAATCTCTACTGGACACTTTTACCTATATGAATTCAAAAGAAAGCCACGGGTACGGATATGGAGCCTATCTGAGCGGTGATTTTAAACTAAGAGAATATGATGGTGCTGATATGCTTGCGCTTTACTGGTACAGCAGAAATCTGAGGATGTTCCGAAATATTCAAAACATTCCGCACAACAGTGAAGACAGAATTCTTGTGATAGCCGGAAATGGACATGCTGCAGTATTACGACATCTTTTTACCTCATCCGCAGAATATGATTTTATAGAATTTTCATCACTGAAATAAATAAAAAATAAAAGACAGAGATCCGGTCTCTGTCTTTTGTACTCAAAACTTCTAAGAAAATATATTTAGAAACTGAATTCAATTCTTGCAAATAAGAATCTTCCCCCTATCCCGTATTGGGAAACCTGTCTGGAATAGACAAACTGATTATCTGCTGTTAATGAAGGTATATCAGGGTTTTTAGAAGGCAATATATTTAAGATATTATTGCTTCCTATTGTTGCTGAAATATTTTTATTAAAATTATAACCTACAGATAGATCTGTTACCAAACGGCTGTTCAGGATAAAATGTTCTGTACTTCCCTTTACTCCATCAAAATTAGCATCTACCACATCTGCATCAGTCACTTTGCCAAAGAATGAATTGCGCAGTACGAAAGTAAAGCCGGAAACCCTTACCGTGTTGGCTAATGTAGCTTTTACACGCGGTACAGCTTCTTCAAAATAAATTCTGTTGGGTTCTGAGAAATAATTATTGATCTGGCTTACCAATTTCGGTGAGGCATGGATATCTCCGATTCTTTTAGTCTGATTGAAGTTGATTCCCAGATTATTCTCTAAAGAAACCCCTGATGAAATTTTTGAGTTATGGGAAATAGTAATATCCAGTCCTTTTGTCTGAGAATCTACTGCATTGGCAAAAAGTTGGCAGCGCTTGCTCTTGCGAGATCAAAAGCATTCTGTAAAACGGCTTGATCTGAACCAGGAGTAAAACTTCCGTCAGGACGGTAGAAAAGATCAGTTAAAACGACTCTGTCCTTAATCTTTATTAAATAAGCATCTGCTGTGAAAGTCAGGCTTAATGCCGGAATCTTCCATGTAATTCCTGTGCTGTAGGATTGTGATGTTTCCTGTTTTAATTTTGGAATCCCCAATGCCTGGGCAGCTTCAGAATTATTTCTGAAAGTACCTACCTGTGTTGTTACTCCCTGCTGGATCAAAGTGGAAGTAGAGCTGTAATAGATCTGAGCCAATGAAGGTGCTCTGAACCCTGTGGAAACAGCTCCTCTCCAGTTCAGATTGGGTGCCAGTTTTACATTGGTTGCCACCTTATAATTGAATGTAGACCCAAAGTCTGAATAATTCTCATACCGTAAAGCTCCCTCCAACAGCCACCCATCAGTAACTTCCAGCTCGGCATCAGCATAAGCTGCAATACTGTTTCTGTTTCCTGAAACTGCATTTTCCGGACTGAAACCTGGGAAAACCTGTGCTCCGGCTGGTCTTATATTGTTAAAGAAGTCAGTTACTTTTTCATTTTCAGGCGTTTGAGCGGTTACCACACGGCCAAAAATATCGTATGAGGCATAAGAATTTTCTTTTCCGGCATTTACTTTATAATTTTCGTGCCTGTATTCTCCCCAAATGCAATATTCAACCCTTTCAGGACATCATATTTTTGGAAAAATCCAGGTTGACGGTATTTTGTGAAAACTCAGATCCTCCTGCATCAAAGGTTCTTGGAGAACTATCGGTAAGCGATGCATTAAAGGTATTTACGACCCCAAAACCGAAGGTATTTTTCCCAAATGTATTGCTGAAATCTACATTCCAGCCGTTCCATTTGCCTTTAATTCCGGCAGCAAGAGAATAGTCATTTACAGTTGCTTCAATCTGAGGAAGATATCCGTTGGGGTAATTGAATTTATATTTCTTTCATTGTTCGGAAGCCTGTAAAATCCCCGGCATTTCCAAGGCGGTAGCTGTAGCCTCCAAATGAGTACACTTTCCATTCATCATTAACAGGAATTTCAGAGTTAAAAAGAGCTGCCCTGATTGTAATTTAGACTGTCCTGCTCTCAGACTGAAATCTTTTCTCTCCAGGCCTCTGTAATTAAGTTCCTGAGAGGTAAAATCTCTGCCCAGTATATTCTGAAGATCAGCAATGCTATTTGCCCCTGAGATCTGAGACTGAAAATTATTCCCAAAATAATCTACTTTGGTTGCATATTGTTTAATTGTATTGATAATCTGCTGGGAATTGGGAGTATTGGTAATATTTTTATAGAGTCCATCAATATTTACTCCATCCTGTAAAGCTCTGTAATGAATTGCATTATAGGCATTGAAAATATCCCCGTTTCTCACTCCGGCTCTTGAATAAGGATCACGGTATTGGGCAGAACCAGTAACGTTAAAAATCCTGTTTTCCCTATTTTGGCTCCATAATTAAGATCTACAGAAATGGTCTGCCCATCTATCCCACCAGAGAAATTATTGGTAACAGGAGAAGCATACCCTCCTAAAAATACCTGTCCGGAAAGCCCAAGTCTTTTTTTCAATCCCAGGTTTACCACTCCGGCAATGGCATCGGAACCGTATTGGGCAGAAGCACCGTCCCTTAAAACCTCAATCTTTTCTAAAGCAAAGGCAGGAATAGCATTAAGGTCGGTTCCCACAGAACCTCTTCCCGGGGTAAGGGTAACATTAATAAGCGAAGACTGATATCTTCTTTTTCCGTTTACAAGAACCAGAACCTGATCAGGGCCTAATCCCCTCAGGAGCGCAGGATCTACAAAATCAGTTCCGTCGTTAACCGTATGAGAAGTTGATGAAAATGAAGGTACAATATAATTTAAAGCCTGACTGATGCTGTTGCTCGGGCTTTGTTTTAAAATTTTTGAAATATTGATGATGTCCACCGGAACCGGGGTATCTGTTAATGATCTTCCTGAACCTCTTGATCCAAGGATCACCACATCTTCTATTTTTTAGATTGTAAAGTATCCTTCTGTGCGTAATAAAATGTAGAGATAAGCGCAATGGAAGGAACAAAAATTTTTTTCTGAAATTATGCATGTTGTTATTTTTTTATTGTCAAGTTTTTTTAGGCAATACAATTCCTGTAACCCTAAAATTGTAAGGTTACCGGAGCATTCGAAATGTTTGTATTATTTTTTGGAAATAGAATGGCTAGAAACAACAACACATGCGCATGTAGAAATGGCATGAGAACATATCAGAGTAATGAAGATTCACTTCATGATCCGAAGAATAAAAAGTACTGATGAAATGTGATTTCCCTTCTTTTTAAACATTTGATTTTAGCTTTAAAACAAAAAATTCAAGATGGGAGTAATGATAGAATGATAAACATTTTTTCCGGAAGATCCGGCTTATCGCTTGCAGCACCTTGCTTGTTTTTGCAGGTTGCTATCCCATCTAGAGATTCTTGATAATTACCCGGCAAAGATATAATTATTTCGGAAATAAAAAAATATTTAGCCTAAATTTTCGATTTTCAATATTTTACAGTAACAAATGATCTTTTTCTGCGTCTAACCGGATATCAGTAAAAACATTATGAAAAAAACTATATTCGCTTTGTCACTTTTGGGTTCTGTATTTGCTTTTTCTCAGGAAAAAGAGAATGCTGCTTCTAAAGAGAAACAAATTGAAGGGGTGGTAATCACCAAAACTAAAAAGCCGTTGAACAAAAGGCAGACCGTACTATTTTTGATTTTTCCGAACAACCTCAACTGAATAACGGAAACGTGCTGGAAGGAATTAAAAAACTCCCGGGGCTTGTTGCAACGGATATTGCAGGAATGATGTACCAGGGAAAAATGCTGGACGTTTTCCTGAACGGAAGGCCTTTGAATATTACTTCCAACGAATTAAATTCTTTTCTTGAAGGAATGCCTGCCAATTCTGTAGAAAGAATCGAAGTGATCACTCAGCCCGGAGCCGAATTCCCGGCAACCTCAGGAGGGGCTATCATGAATATTATTACGAATAAAAATGCCAATAAGTATTTAACAGCAACGTATTCCGGGAATTATTCATTCTCGAATTATGATAAATACAGAAGCAGAACAACCAATTCAATTAATCTGAATGCAAGAAATAAATATTTCGGCTGGCAGCTGAATGTAGGGCAAAACTACCGTGAAAGCATGCTGAATGCACAGCAGGATGAGCTTCTGGACAGCAATACGGATCGATTGGGAAGAGGTTATTTTGCAAAATCAGGGTTAACATTCGATTTAGGACAGGACCGTCTATTATTAAACTACGATATTTATCACAATAATAATGACAATTACACACTGAGTAAGGGGCATGGAGATTTACCTTTGATAATAATAAAGATGATCTGAGAGAGGCTTTTTATACTTCTTCAGATGTTGCCCATACGAATAATTTGCGACAGGAAGCTGTTGTAACCTATCAGAAACGTTTTGCAGATAAATCTCAAAAACTGGACTTTCAGTTTGGTTATACAAGATCAGACAGTAAATTTTCTCAGGACAATTTCTTTCAGGATGGAAATTTTGCAGCGGATCCCCAGCCTCCAATTAACAGTGCTATGAGTGGCGTAAAAGATCTTCTGAACAATAAATCCGTAATGAATATTGCCAATTTTAAAGTAGATTACGCTCAACCTATCAAACTTCTTGATGGTGGAAAAGTAAGCTTTGGAGGGTTGTATGAAAGACAGGATTACGATACTGAAAGTTTTGGCTTAACCAATCTTGAATACCAGAGACAGACCGCCTCTACGTATTTGGAATTTCAGGCTAAACTGAAGAAGTTTGATTTCACCTTGGGTTCAAGGGCTGAAAATTATGATATTTCAGGGATAACAAGGTTTTTCAATAAAGAAGGAAAGCTCACAGAAGCTAATCTGACTCCTTTCAATAAATTCAAGCTTTTCCCCAATGCAAGTGTGCAGTATAATATGATGAGTCAGGTTTATATTGCTGCCAATTACAACAGAAAAATAAGTCTGCCTAGTATTTCTGCCTTAAACCCTAATAACGTAACATTCTACGGCCCTAATACGGAAGTAAACGGTAACCCGAATCTACAGCCTACTATTTTTGATAATTATGAAATAAAAATCTCAGCTTTCGATTATGCATTCATCGGGTATAGTGTAAGTTCAGCAAATAACCAGGTAGCACAGATTATCAGAAAAGACGGCAGAAAACTATTCAACCAGCAGATGAATATTTCAAATATGAAAATTCACAATTTCAATGTAGGTCTTCCTGTTCCGTTTCAGATTTTCACCAAATCGATAGGTGAAATTATGAAATCTAACTTCAATCCTGACAAGATGAATTTCATGTACATCTATGCAGGATATCAGAAACATGAGATTGATAACCTCAACAATAAAGGGTTCTGGATTTTTAATGTGATGACTCAGTTGCTTCTTCCAAAAGATATTAAACTGACAGCTAATTACAGCTATCTGACTCCTAAAGCAGGATATTTCTACTTTACAGCAGAAAAGCCGTTCAACAATAATTTAGATATTACCTTAACAAAGAAGTTTATGAACAACCGCCTTACTGTATCTGTTTTTGCCAATGATATTTTCAACGGACAGATCATGCAGGTACGTTCTAATCCGCCATTGGGAGAGAGTGCAATGCTGAGATCCAAATATGACTCAAGAAACTTTGGAATTTCCATCAATTACAAGATTCCTACAAAGAATAAACTGGCGAAAGAGGATCCTAATATCCTGAACCAGACTAAAAAAGAGGATAACGGAGGCGTAATGCAGCAAGGACAGTAATTTTTCATCGAATAATGATACAGAAGGAGGCAGTACAATTTACTGCCTCTTTTATTTTTATGGATTATAACAAATCTTTCAGAAATCAAAAGCGTAAGTTTTGGCTAAAGCCAATGGAATTTTGTTATAAGAAAACGGGCTAAAGCCCGTTTCTATTGAATAGTTAAAGAATGGTGAAATATTTTTAATCTTTTTAAGCTGTTAAAAATCAATCGTCTGAAATCTCCAATTCATTGTATCTACCAATGTTATCTGATTTAAATTTACAGGAAGATCAGCCATGATCTTTAAAGTCTGAAGCGCCATCATACTTCCTATAATTCCCGGCAAAGCTCCCAGAACACCTAAACTGTCACAATCCGGCATATCTCCATCAGACGGAGGTTCCGGGAACAGGTCTCTCAGGTTTTTGCTTCCCTGATGATTAAATACTGCCACTTGCCCTGAAAATCCGAGAATACTTCCGTACACCAATGTTTTTTCAGCTTCACACAGGTGTCATTAACCAGGTATCTTGTTGAAAAATTATCAGATCCGTCGATGATGATATCAAACCGGGAAAGGATGTCTGATGCATTGGCTTTATTGATTTTCTGTTCGATAGGAATCAGATTCACCTGGTGATTAAGGTTTTTCACAAATACCTCGGCACTTTTTACTTTAGACATTCCCGTTCTGTCTTCCGTGTGAATGATCTGACGGTTGAGGTTATGCAATTTTACAAGGTCAAAATCTGCAATCCCTAAAGTTCCTACACCAGCCGCAGCCAGATACTGGATAACAGGACTTCCTAGGCCACCGGCTCCAACAACGAGTGCTTTCGATGCCATGATCTTTTTTGCCCTTCCAATCCTATTTCTTCGATGAATATCTGCCGGCTGTACCGGGAAAAATAATCTTCTTTTTCATACTTTATAATAATTGAACCATTAAGATTCTTTAAGTTTTTAAGGAGAGTTAAGATGAGCTCCGTTTAAAAAGATGCTATCTTAAAAATCTTCTGTTTCTCTTAATTAAACTTCACTTCTTCAAAGTCCTTAATGGTTTAAAAATTTTAAAATCCACTGTACACAGAGTCCCAGTCTTTCATTACAGGATCATATCCTGATTTTCTGATCATCATCCTGATTTCATCCATACTCCTTTCGTCACTGGTTTCAAATTGTTCTAAAGATTCTTTATCCACAGAATAGCCTCCCGGATTGGTTTTGGAACCTGCGCTCATGGCTGTAGCCCCGAGCGAAACGATATTATTTCTGAAAATCTCATTTTCTCTGGTAGATATAGAGATTTCCAGGTCTTCATTCCATATGCGGTAAGCACAGATCAGCTGAAGCAGGTCTTTATCTTCCATAATAAAATTAGGTTCAATAATTCCTTCAGCCGGTCTCAGCCTTGGAAATGAAACCGAAAATTTGCTTTTCCAATACTGTTTCTGAAGGTAATCGATATGTAATGCGTTGAAAAAGCTGTCAACACGCCAATCTTCCAGTCCCAGAAGCACTCCCAACCCTATTTTGTGGATTCCTGCCCTGCCTATCCGGTCAGGTGTATCCAGACGGAAATCAAAATTTGATTTTTTTCCTTTAGGATGATATTCTTTATAAACCTCCTGATGATAAGTTTCCTGATATACCAGTACAGAATGCACACCTTCTTTGTGAAGAAGACTGTACTCATCTTCTTTCAAAGGCTGCACTTCAATAGATATATTTGAAAAATGAGGTTTCAACAGACGAACAGCATTCTGAAAATAAGGAACTCCCACGATCTTATTGGCTTCTCCGCTTACCAATAATACATGATTCACTTCCATTGACTTCAGGACTGAAGCTTCAACAAGCAATTCCGTGTCTGAAAGTGTTTTCCTTTTTAACTGGTTGTCTAAACTGAATCCACAGTAGGTACAGATATTCTGGCATTCGTTGCTGAGATACAGCGGCGCATACAACTGAATTGTTTTCCCGAAACGTTTCTGCGTAAGGGAACGTGTCATTTTAGCCATCGTCTCCAGCTCCACGGAAGCTGCCGGAGAAATCAGGTTCAGAAAGTCATCTATTGTTTTATTCTTTTTCTGAAGACTGTAGCAAACGTCTGATAAAGTTACCTTTCTGAGCCTGTTTTTTATTTCTTCCCAGTCATATTGTTCAAAAACATTTTTGAAGCTTTTCATGATTCTGTTTTATTCAAATAAAAATGAGGTCAGCGGGCTTGAAGCTTCGGCATGATTGGCTATGGCTCCCAATCCTGATTCAAAGGCTTTTCTTCCTGCAATTACACCTTCTTTAAATGCTACAGCCATATTCACAGGATTTCCTGCCACTGCAATCGCTGTATTAACAAGAACGGCGTCAGCTCCCATCTCCATTGCCTTGGCTGCATCTGATGGCGCTCCTATTCCTGCATCTACCACTACCGGTACATTACTTTGGCTGATGATGATTTCTAAAAAATCTAATGTTCTCAAACCTTTATTCGTTCCAATAGGCGCTCCCAAAGGCATTACCACAGCTGTTCCTGCATCTTCCAGCCTTTTACATAATACGGATCTGCATGAATATAAGGCATTACCACAAAGCCCAGTTTTGCCAGCTCTTCAGTTGCATAAAGCGTTTCAATAGGGTCCGGTAGCAAATACTTTGGGTCCGATGAATTTCAAGCTTCACCCAGTTGGTTTCCAGAGCTTCCTGGCCAGCTGAGCTGCTAATACCGCTTCTTTGGCTGTTCTTGCTCCTGAAGTATTGGGTAAAAGATGCACTTTTGTCCCCGTAAGGAGTCCAGCAGGTCATCTTCTGCAGATTGGGCATCAATTCTTTTCAGGGCCATTGTCACCATATCTGTTTCTGAGGCCACTACAGAAGATGTCATCTCTCTCAGGCTTCCGAATTTTCCGGTTCCTAAAAATAGTCTGGATTCAAAAGTTCTGTCTGCTATTATTAATTTCTGATCAGTCATATCATTATTTATTTTTCAAAGGTCATATACAATCCCCTGTTCCGCTTACCGGAAAATCTCGTTATGGGTGATTACTTTTTTAAATTCATTAATAAGGGACGGCTGTCTGGTAATTTCTCCTGAAACGGCAACTCCATAAATTCCAATCTGTTGTAAGGAACAATATCTTCAAGAGTGATACTGCCTATCGCAAATATCTTAGGAACAGACAGAGATTTTTCTTTCAAAATCTCCACAATCTGACGATATCCTTCAAAACCCAGTACGGGGCTCAGCTTTTCCTTTGTTGCCGTAAATCGTAACGGCCCAAGCCCTATATAATCACATGGTTCGTTCATTCTTTGCAATACATCAGAAAGGGTATTGGCTGTACCGCCTATTATTTTATGGTCTCCTAAAATGGATCTGGCTGCTTCCGGAGAACCGTCATCCAATCCTAAATGGACACCGTCAGCATCAATATTTTTGCCAGTTCTGCATGATCATTGATAATGCAAACCGACTGATATTCTGAGCATAAACTCTTTGAAGTCTCACAAAGACTGATCAATTCTTTTTCAGGTGCATTTTTCCAACGGATCTGTACCCAGTTTATACCATGATCTAAAGCTTTCCGGATGTTAACTTCCTGCTCTGCTCTTGTTTTTCCCTGTGATATGTATTGTAGTTTTTCCATAGTTGCTCTATTTTTTTTTGATATGAAATAATTCTCCCTGCATTTCATAAAAACACCCAGAGGATCTTCACTTTCCCAGACTGCTCCCAGCAAAGCAGCCATCTGCTCCGGCTTCAAAAACTTTGCAGATATTTTCAGGAGTAATTCCACCCAGTGCTATCAATTGTAGCGCTTTGTTGTCTCTATGCTTCACCTCTTCTCTAATTGTTGAGTTTTCACCATATCCTTTTTTAGAAATACTTGGAAAGAACGGGCTTATGAAAACATATTCCCATTCTTTTCCCAATGTATTGTAAGTATTCATATCATGCACTGAAGTTGACATAATATTCTTGTCTGCAAAAGGCTTATATTTTCCTTCCAATCTATCGGTTTCCCTTACATGAAATCTTGAAATTCCATGATCTTTTCCCAACTCATAATGAGTATGAAGAACTAACCGTGAACGGAATGAAAGATCAATCTCACTGATAAAACTTGCCAGTTTCTGCAGGGTAGCCTGCGGCTTTCTGATATGAAGCAGATCCAATCCTTTCTGAAACATCTGATTGATAATATCCGTTTCATTGGGAACCATTATTTCAGGGGTGATGACAAGGATCATATATAGATCTCTTTTCCTTTTTCAATAAATTCCTGTGATTTATCCAGCATTCCTTTTTCTGCAGATTCACGGATTTCCTGAGTAATCTTCATGGAGCAGAATTTCGGCCCGCACATTGAGCAGAAGTGAGCAATCTTTGCTCCGTCGGCAGGAAGGGTTTCATCATGATAAGCTCTTGCCGTATCCGGATCTAACGAAAGGTTGAACTGATCTTCCCATCTGAATTCAAATCTGGCTTTACTCAAGGCATTATCCCTGTATTGTGCACCGGGATGCCCTTTTGCCAGGTCTGCAGCATGAGCGGCCAGTTTATAGGTGATTACCCCAACTTTTACATCTTCTTTATTCGGAAGTCCTAAATGTTCCTTAGGTGTTACATAGCAAAGCATTGCACAACCGAACCACCCGATCATTGCTGCTCCTATTCCTGAGGTAATGTGGTCATAGCCCGGCGCAATATCCGTTGTTAAAGGTCCTAAAGTGTAGAATGGTGCTTCATGGCATTCTTCCAGCTGTTTTTCCATATTTTCTTTGATCATGTGCATCGGAACGTGCCCCGGCCCTTCGATCATGACCTGTACATTATGTTTCCATGCTATTTTGGTCAGCTCGCCTAAAGTTTCGAGCTCAGCAAACTGTGCAGCATCATTGGCATCAGCAATTGACCCCGGACGAAGACCGTCCCCAAGTGAGAAAGCTACATCATATTTCTTCATGATCTCGCAAATCTCCTCAAAATGAGTGTATAAAAAGTTTTCTTTATGATGGAACAAACACCATTTGGCCATAATAGATCCTCCCCGGGACACAATTCCCGTTACTCTACTGGCTGTCAGATGAATATAACGAAGCAAAACCCCGGCATGAATGGTAAAATAAGACACTCCCTGCTCTGCCTGCTCAATCAGTGTGTCTTTGAAGACTTCCCATGTAAGATCTTCCGGAACTCCTTTTACTTTTTCTAAGGCCTGATAGATCGGAACGGTACCAATAGGAACCGGGCTGTTTCTGATAATCCATTCTCTTGTCTCATGAATATTTTTTCCTGTGGAAAGATCCATGATGGTATCGGCTCCCCAGCGGCAGGCCCAGACAGCTTTTTCCACTTCCTCTTCAATACTGGATGTGACAGCGCTGTTACCGATATTGGCATTGATCTTTACTAAAAAGTTTCTTCCGATGATCATCGGCTCGCTTTCCGGGTGATTGATATTATTCGGAATAATTGCTCTTCCGGCAGCGATTTCATCTCTTACAAATTCCGGAGTAATCTTACTTTTTGGAGTATTGGCTCCAAAACTGTTTCCGATATGCTGGCAGGCCATCTCTTTAGGGACAGATTCCAACTGTTCAATTCTTTGGTTTTCCCTGATTGCCACATACTCCATCTCCGGAGTGATAATTCCCTGTTTCGCATAATAAAGCTGGGTAAGTTCTTTTCCTTCCTGTGCTACTTTAGGTTTATGATCATAGGAAAAACGTAATTCGTCAAGCTTAGGATCTGCAAGGCGGGCTTTACCATATTCTGAGGTGATTCCTTCCAGAATATTAACATCTTGTCTATCCAATATCCATTGCTCTCTGATCCTGGGAAGTCCTTTCTGGATATCAATCACGGCATTTTCATCGGTATAGGGACCTGAGGTATCGTAAATGGTTACAGGCGGATTGTGTTCAAAGCCTCCATTGGTAAGTTTGGTAGGGCTAAGCTGTATTTCACGCATTGCTACATTGATAGGATGAATTTTTCCTTCAATATATATTTTCTTTGAGTTCGGAAATGGCGAACATGTAATGGAGTGAGCCATAAGTATTGGTATTAAAATATGAGAATTAACCGCCCTGAGTGGCAGTAATGATTAAAACTGAATCTTTGTCTTTGAGGAAGGTTTCCGCCCAGGCAGACAGCGGAATGATACGATTATTGAGGGCTACGGCAATTCCTTTTCGTTTTCCGGGAAACTCTATAGCCAGTAATGCTTCCAGATTTTCAGGAAGTGCATCAAATGTTTTTGGGGTGTGGTTGATAATAAGTTCCATTCCTAATAATTTAAATATACTTTAGGAATGGCCATTATTGTACAATAGAATGTACAGCAAAAGTCATTTACTTTTCCCTACGCTGGTATGATCCAGATCAGGTTCAAAGGGTAAAATCTCAGTCTGTCTATAACAGACACCCCTAAAGCATGGGACGAAGTTAGTTATTTTTTCAGAATGGACAAAATCGTTTTTTAAAACAAAAAATCCGGAGATAATACAACCTCCGGACTTCATTTTATTTTAATTTAAAAACTATTTCTTTATTGCCTTCACATGGGTACTGCTTCCATCTTTCATACTAAGAGTAAGAATATACAATCCTGAATTCAAGTCACCAAGATCAATTTCTTTAGAAGTTACATTATCAATCGTTTTTACCATTCTTCCTAAAGCATCAAATACCTGAATTGATTTTACTTTTTCAATATCCGTAATGGTAACCCTGTCACTGAACGGATTAGGATACACTTTCATCGCATCTTTCGTATTTACTTCTGAAGTACTTAAACAGTTTACAGTAGCGGTCACCATTGTTCTATCTGATTCACAAATTCCGCTTACTTTCCAGTTGTACAGGTAGTAATAATAACTTTGGCTAGGACTTGAGCCGAATCTGGCTGCTTTTATGCTGCATATTCCAGGCAACACATACGGATAAGTGAAACCTGATGAAATTTCCCTACGTAAATTGGATATTCCTGATGCTCCGTCTACAACAAGTCTGTAATCATTTCCAGCTGCCGGAACATTAAAATCAAGTGTTATGGTATTCAATACACCTGCTATAGTTACATTCACAGTAGCTGTTTTGGTAGCCAGAATAGTACCGCTTGAGTTTTTCAGATTAATGGTAACCGTACCTGTTGTACCACTTCCCATAGGATATACATCCACTTCTTTTATTGTCATTTGAGAATAAGCGTCAAATACCAGCCCATAATCAGTGAATGTAGAATTCCCTGTTGTAGCGGTAGGTGCATCTTTACCTACATATGAATCTGATCCTATAGTCGCTGCAGAAACCCAATAATCTGTGGTAGAGGCAAGTGCTGGAGTAGTATATGAATTCCCTGTACCAATATTGTTTCCGCCTGTACTGGCATCATACCACAAAAGCACAGATCCACTGCCTGTTGTTGCAGATAATGTTGCAGTCTGCCCCGGACATACTGTAGCTCCGCTGGATGTAATGACTGAAGGAGGCTGACATTGCGTTATAACCTGTATAGGCTGAAGAGACCATATACTTGTATTACCGGAACCACAATTTGATCTTACCCAAATATAATAAACGCTTGACGGGGCTAAAGAATTTAAAGTAGCTGATGTACCGGATACCGGAGGTATACTTGGTAGTGTAGAAGAGGTAGGAGCCGTATTGCTTGTACTATAATATACATCATAAGTACCGGGAGCAGAAGGCGAAGCAGACCATGATATTGCAGCAGTATTCGCAGTTGTTGCTCCGGCTGATAATCCTGACGGGGCATAGCAGGAAGGTGGCGTCCAGCTATAGGTTAATCCGGCAGGAGGCATTCCCGGAACAGCATTTGTACTATTAAAAGACTGACTACTGCTGTTTGATGTTCCGGCAGTAGAATTGATAAATTCCAGTGATGAAGCATTGAGCCTGTTATTAAAATCACTGTTCGAACTTCCTCTCAATCCGATTTGAGCTGTAGAAGAAACCGCTGTATTTCCAACTAAAAATGCTCCGTCATTATATATGGTTTTTATAATATTGGATGTTTCCTGAAGTACAACCTGGAAAGAAAATACATAAACGTTTGTGGTAGAAGTACTGTAAACCGCTCTGAAGTCTTTCCATTGTATCACAACTTCCCGGTTTGGAGCCGTTCCTGTAGTTGTCCAGCTGATATTTCCTGTAGTACCATTAATATCAAATACAGACCCAAGATCTCTTCCCCATGCGGCAACAGCTCCATCATATCCTGAAGTACCTGATATAGGGATGTTGTAGTGGCAGTAGGAGCCGTTGCTCCAAAAGTAATGAAGCCATTCGTAGAAATATTCACAGAATTATACGTTGTGCCATTAAATACGAAATCAAAGGGCAATGACAGAGGGTAAATATTACTATTAAGGTTAGTAGTAGAAGTATTTCCTGTAGCAGCATCCAATACTGTTCCCGTTATTGGTGTATAAGTTCCTGAAGACTGGGAAAAAGTATAAGTGCTCACCTGTGCGGAAGCCATCTCTTTTCCTCCTATCAGCATTGCAAATCCCAATACAATGCTTTTAAAATTAAATGTTTTTCTTTTCCGTGGAAAAGAAAATGGGTAAAGTTTTTTCATATCTCGTTAAATTTTTAAGTTCCAACCAAGATATGAATTTTTTGAATAATTTAATTAAATTTAACATTTATTGAATAATAATCAATACAACATATTAAATATAGAGAATTTAATACACCACAAAGAGAATAAAAGACAAATCAAAAATCCGAATAACAAAAAGAAATCCCGCCTATCAGCAGGATTTCCTTTTATTCTTCACAGGCTCTCCAGATTGCATCATTCTGCGGAACCGGTGCTGTAATTTCAATTTTTCTTTGGTAACCGGATGAATAAACTCCAGTTTTCTTGCGTGAAGATTGATACCGCCATCCGGATTGGAACGGGGCTCCATATTTAAGATCCCCTTTGATCGGAACTCCTGTTTTTGACAGCTGTGCCCGGATCTGATGATGTCTTCCCGTTTCAAGATCAATTTCCAAAAGTAGGTAATTATCCAGTGTTTTGATCACGTTATAGGTAAGTATTGCTTCTTTTGCGCCTTCTGTAGCCTTAGGAAAAACGATCGCTTTATTATTTTTTTCGTTTTTCTTTAAATAATGCACCAGTCTCTGATTCTGAGGAATCATTTCTTTACCTACAACAGCCCAATAGGTTTTTTTGACCTCACGGTTCTTAACCATCTGTGTAAGACGGGAAAGTGCTTTGGATGTCTTTGCATAGATCACCAGACCTGAAGTAGGCCGGTCTATACGATGAACCAAGCCGAGAAAAACATTTCCCGGCTTAGCATCTCTTATTTTTATAAAATTCTTTATGGATTCCAGTAGGGATTCATCACCGGTTTTGTCGCCCTGTACAAGCTGACCTACCTTTTTGTTGACCACCAGAAGATGATTGTCTTCATATATAATCTGCTCCTTCATATTGCTGCAGTCTATCTTCTTCTGTTTGACAATGAAAGGATAATCCCGGCCAGAAGGCCAATGGTTTTAACAGCAGAGAGATTTGAACCTTCCGGTATAAATGCTCCGATTACACAGATAGCCGCTGCTGCATACATGGCATAGACAAAGTTTTTATTGGTAAGTAAAGGTGCCTGAATGAAGAAGCTTGCCCCTATCAGTACATAAAAACCTTTCTGGAAAGTAAATGGTTGATTTCCGGGAAAACAGGTTAAACCATCCTACCGCAAGACAAATCAGTGCTGCAATGGATAAAATTCCCTGGATAGATTGTTGTTGATTTTGCATGAATTAATAACTTTCGTTTTCGTTTGGAAACTCTACACTTTTCACGTCTTTTACGTATTGAGAAACAGCTCCTGTAATTTCCGTGTAAAGATCAAGGTATCTTCTTAAGAATTTCGGACTGAAGCCTTTGTTCATTCCTACCATATCATGATAAACAAGAACCTGCCCGTCACAATCTGCACCGGCACCGATTCCGATCGTTGGGATAGAAATACTTTCTGTTACCTTTTTGGCCAGATCGGCAGGAATTTTCTCTAAAACAACTGAGAAACAGCCTAATTCTTCCAAAAGCATAGCATCATCAATCAGTTTTTGAGCTTCAGCTTCTTCTTTTGCTCTTACTTTATAGGTTCCGAATTTATAGATTGATTGTGGAGTTAATCCCAAATGTCCCATCACAGGAATTCCGGCGTTGATGATTTTTTTGATTGATTTGGAAATTTCTTTACCTCCTTCAATCTTTACTGCATGAGCACCTCCTTCCTTCATCATTCTTACGGCAGATTCCAGGGCTTTTTCCGGATTACTCTGATATGTTCCGAAAGGCAAATCTGCTACTACCAAAGCTCTGTCAGTTCCTCTCACCACACTTTGAGCATGGTAGATCATCTGATCCAGGGTAATAGGTAAGGTCGTTTCAAAACCTGCCATTACATTTGCTGCAGAGTCACCAATCAAAATAGCATCTACTCCACCTGCGTCTACCATTTTTGCTGTAGTAAAATCATAGGCCGTAAGCATTGTTATTTTTTCCTTGTCGAATTTCATTTTACGCAAGGTTTCAGTTGTAACTTTTTTAATTTCAGAGTGAACAGACATAATTGATCTATTTTTTAAAGTTAAAAAGTCGGCCTGTAGCCGACTTAAGTTTTTATGATTTTTATAAAACTACGTGACCGAGTTTCATGAGTTTGTCGTGATTGAGAATCTTGATGTTTCGTCCATCCACTTCAATCAGGCTGTCCTGTTTGAATTCTGAGATCAGACGGATGGCACTTTCTGTAGCGGTACCGATAATATTGGCAATTTCTTCTCTTGTCAATGATATCTTGATAAATCCTTCCGGATCTACTCCCAGTTTCTGCTCAAGAAGCAAAAGGATTTCAGCCAGTCTTTCTCTCACTGTCTTCTGAGCAAGGAAAGTAATGGTATTGGAAGATTCTCCTAATTCGTATGATATTTTCTGAAGCATCACGAAAGATAGTTGCGGATCTACTTCCAGAAGATACATAAAGATATCAGCTGGTAAGAAAACACACTCAATGTCTGTCATTGCTTCTGCTTTGGCCTGAAATTTTCCCCGCAAAGCAAAGAACGATAGCCGATGATATCCCCTTCTTTGATAAATCTTAAAATCTGATCTTTCCCGAAGGCACCTGATTTCGAAAGTTTAGCGGCTCCTTTTTCAAGCACGAATACTCCTTTCGGAGTTTCGCCATCCTCGAAAATAGTATCGTGTTTCTGAAAACTCAATCTTTTTTACCGTTAATATATTTTTCAAAATCTGCGCTAGAAAGTCTTTCCTTAAATGATTTATCATTAAAAACTCTGGCGAACCTCTCTTCAATTGCTATCTGTTGTTCCTGCGGCATTTTATATGATATTTATCACAAAAATAGAACTTTTTAACACGATAAACAAAAAAATTGTTATAATTTTGTAGTTCAATATTTTATGGGGTGAGCGAGAACTGTTTTCATTGTGGTCAAGGTATAGAAAAAGAGAAAATTTTATTTGACGAAAAGACTTTCTGTTGCAACGGATGTAAATCTGTTTATGAAATTCTGAATACGAATAATTTAAGTAATTTCTACGAGCTGAATAAAGGAGCCGGAATTCGCCCGGGTGATGAAAACTCTACTCAGTTCGATTATCTGGACACTCCTGAAATTTTCGAAAAGGTGACTGATTTCTCAGAAGGAAACACCAGCCTTGTCACATTCAAAATCCCTGTAATACACTGCTCTTCTTGTATCTGGCTTCTGGAAAGCCTTCATACATTGAACGATCATATCAAATATTCCCAGGTCAACTTTACCAGAAAGACCTTACAGATCTCATTCAATCATAACGACCTGAAATTAAGCCAACTCGCTAATTTCTTAACTAATCTGGGGTATAAACCTGTCATCAACCTTGAGACTGCCGAAAAAAATGTTGACCATCTGGACAAATCCCTTCTGGTAAAATTTGCCATTGCCGGATTTGCCTTCGGAAACGGAATGTTCCTGGCTTTTCCTGAATACGTGGGAGGTGAAGATTACTGGATGGAGCATTACAAAGGGCTTTTCAGAGTCCTGATGTTCTTACTGGCCTGTCCTGTTGTATTCTACTCTGCATCAGATTACTACAAATCCGCATGGTACGGACTGAAGAATAAAATTGTAAACATCGATGTTCCTATCGTACTGGGAATCTTCGTTCTTTTTGGGAGAAGCATCTATGAAGTGGCCACGGATTATGGTCCGGGATATTTTGACACACTTTGCGGCCTTCTGTTTTTCATGCTGATGGGTAAACTTTTCCAGAAAAGAACGTACAGCGCTCTTTCCTATGACAGGGATTACAAATCTTTCTATCCGATTGCCGTTACCAAAGTAGATTTTGAAGGGAAACAGGAAAACATCCTGCTTTCAGAAGTTAAAGTAGGTGACAGAATTCTAGTTAGAAACCAGGAAATCATACCGGTAGACGCCATTCTGATCAACGGAGAAGGGAATATTGACAACAGCTTTATCACCGGAGAAAGTGAAAGTATCAGTAAGCAGCCGGGAGATAAAATCTTTGCAGGAGGTAAACAAATTGGCTCTTCTCTTGAGCTGGAAGTTATCAAAGATGTAGATCAAAGTTACCTTACCCAACTTTGGAATAAAGAAGCCTTTAAAAACATGAAACCGGGCTTGATACACTCACGAATAATATCAGTAAATATTTTACATTTGTCATTCTGGGAATCGCTCTTATATCAGGAATCTACTGGGCATTTATCGATCTTGAAAAAATGTTCCAGGTCATTTCAGCGATTCTGATCATTGCCTGCCCTTGTGCACTTGCCTTATCTGCCCCATTTACTTTCGGCCATATTATGAGGATTTTAGGCAGGAATAAATTTTACGTAAAAGACACTTTAACGATTGAAAAAATTGCCAAACTGGATACTATCGTTTTTGATAAAACAGGAACGATTACCCATAGAAAAAGGCAAATATCAAATATGAAGGTACTGAAATCAGTGAATTCGACTTATTCAATATCAAAACCTTACTCAAAAATTCAAATCATCCGCTTTCCAAATCATTATATGAGTTTATAGAGGTAAATGATGATTATTTCCCGGTAGAAAATTTCCGCGAGATATCAGGAAAAGGATACGAAGCCAGCGTAAGAGGAAATGTGTACAAAATCGGTTCTGCACGATACAATAATCAGGAACCTAAAAATCTTGAAACAGCAGTATACATCAGTAAAAACGACCAGTTCATCGGAAAATTCATCTTTAAAAACGAATACCGTCCGAAACTTAAGGATCTGTTTACCAAACTTACCCAATACAAAATATTCATTCTTAGCGGGGACAATTCTTCAGAGGAAACTCAGCTCAAAGAACTCATCCCTAATTACAAGGGAATGGCTTTCAATCAAAGCCCTGAGGACAAACTGAATTACATCAAAAACCTTCAGGATCAGCACATGAAAGTAGCCATGTTGGGAGACGGGCTGAATGATGCCGGAGCGTTAAAACAAAGTAATGTAGGAATTGCCATTGCCGATGACACCAACAGCTTCACCCCTTCTTCCGATGTGATCATGAATGGTGAAAAAGTAGTGACTCTTGACAATTACCTGAACGTCTGCAAAGGCTCGATCACTATTGTGAAAATGACATTTATAATCAGTTTTCTTTATAATATTGTAGGGTTAAGTTACGCAGTCACAGGACATATGCTCCGCTTTTTGCAGCGATCATCATGCCGGTGAGTTCAATAACGGTAGTGACCTTTACTACAATTTCAACTTGGATACTGGGTCGCAAATACTTCAAAAAACGGGCTTAAACGCTGTTATTTAGACTGATTTTAAATTAGCTGAAATCGGCATTTCGTGATGAATGTCATTATTTTTCACTAAATTTGAACCCCGAAAATAGGTTAATTTTGTTGTCCAATGGATATTCTATATTTAATGATCGTCTGCAGTGTTTCTTTAGCTGCGATCTTCCTGGTCGTATTTATAGTGTATGCCAAGAAAGGGCAGTTTGAAGATGATGAATCTCCGGCTGTCAGAATTCTTTTTGATGACGAGAGAGTCAAGGAAAAAGATGAGACTGGCGACAAGGATAAAGACGAAAAAGAAATAGGAGAAAATAATAAAAATTGAGAAAAATAGTGAATAGTTGATATGGAAACACAAAAGTTTAGTTATGACAATAGTATTGTCCGTGCGTTCCTCTATGCAACCATTATCTTTGGTTTCATAGGATTTACGTTCGGGCTTACGGCGGCATTAATGCTTTTCTACCCGGAATTACCTGAATTCTTATTCGGTACAGATGATACAACCATCAGAAGTTTATCATCAGGTAATATCCAAGGGTTAATAAACACTCATGGTGCATTTGGTTTTGGTAGAATCAGAATGTTGCACACCAATACCGTAATCTTTGCATTCGTATGTAATATCGTTTATGTTGGGGTATATTACTCTACGCAGAGATTATTAAAAACAAGAATGTATAGTGATACATTGTCTTGGATTCATTTCTGGACTTGGCAGTTTATGATCGTTGCTACGTTCATTACGTTCTTTATGGGGATCAATACTTCTAAAGAATATGCTGAACATGAATGGCCGATCGATATCTTAATCGCTATTTCATGGATCATTTTCGGGGTTAACATGATTATGACTATTGCTAAAAGAAGGGTAAGACACCTTTATGTAGCAATCTGGTTCTATTTAGGTACCTGGGTTGCAGTAGCAATGCTTCATATCTTCAACAACCTTGAAGTTCCGTTATCATTCTCTGGCTGGAAGTCTTATTCTGCATATGCAGGGGCAAAAGATGCTATCGTACAATGGTGGTATGGTCACAATGCAGTAGCATTCGTATTGACAACTCCGGTTTTAGGTTTGATGTATTATTTCTTACCAAAAGCTGCAGACAGACCGGTTTTCTCTTATAAACTGTCTATTATTCACTTCTGGTCATTAATTTTCGTATATATCTGGGCTGGTCCTCACCACCTTCAGTATACCGCTCTTCCGGCATGGGCACAGGCAGTAGGAACAGGTTTCTCTATCATGCTTATCGCACCATCCTGGGGGAATGTTAAATGGTCTTCTTACCTTAAGAGGAGCCTGGGATAAAGTAAGAGAAAATCCTATCCTTAAGTTCTTCGTAGTTGCAGTTACCTGTTATGGTATGGCAACATTTGAAGGGCCGCTTTTAGCAACAAAAACATCAACAAAATTGGTCACTTCACAGACTGGGTTATCGGTCACGTACACTTAGGAGCTCTTGGATGGAATGGTTTCATGGCATTCGGGGTTATCTATTACCTGGTACCTATTATGTGGAGAACAAAAATCTGGTCTGTAAAATTAGCTAACTGGCATTTCTGGTTAGGTACATTAGGAATCATTTTCTATGCAGTACCAATGTATATTTCAGGATTCACACAAGGATTAATGTGGAAACAATTCAACCCGGACGGAACCTTATTATGGAAAAACTGGTTGGATACGGTAACGGCTATTATCCCTTACTTCAAAATGAGATTCTTAGGAGGAGTATTCTATATTTCAGGAGCTATCCTAATGATCGTAAACGTAATTGCTACGGTAAGAAAAGGATCGTTCCAGAAAGAAGTTCCTGCTGAGGCACCTGCATTGGCCAATATCGGAAACAAACGTAAAGAAGGAGAAGGATTCCACCTTTGGTTGGAAAGAATGCCGATGTTATTGACAGTGCTATCATTGTTTACCATTTCAATCGGAAGTATGGTGGAAATCATCCCTACTCTATCCCTTAAGAAAAGTGTTCCTACCATTTCTGCTGTGAAGCCTTATTCACCGCTTGAATTAGAAGGTAGAGATATCTATATCCGTGAAGGATGTAACGCTTGCCACTCTCAGATGGTAAGACCGTTCAGAGATGAGATCGTAAGATTCAACGGTAAAAACGGACAATACTCCAAAGCTGGAGAATTCGTATACGACAGACCATTCCTATGGGGTTCTAAGAGAACAGGACCGGATTTACATAGAGAAGGTGGTAAAAACCCAAGTTCTTGGCATTACAAGCACATGTACAACCCAAGATCTACTTCTGCAGGTTCCATCATGCCTCGTTACCCTTGGTTGATCGCTAATAACTTAGACAGATCTAAAATGGTAGACAAAATGAAGCTGATGAAGAATACATTTGATGTACCTTATACTAAGGCTCAGATTGATTCTGCAGATAAGTGGGCTGACAACCAATCGGCAAAAATTGTAAAAGATATCTTCTCTGAAGCGAATGACCTTAAAGAGGCATATGCTAAGAGACCTCAGGGAGAATTAGAGAAAAAGAAATCGTAGCTCTTATTTCTTATCTTCAGAGACTGGGAACTGATATCAAAACAACTGAAATCAAAACAGCAAGTAATAACTAAAAAAACATTAAAAGGTTCATATGATTCCTCAGAACTTTAAAGATATATTATCCAATACAGACAATGCTGGTTTCTACCAGACACTGGCTCTGATTTTCTTTATGCTGTTCTTCGTAGCTTTGATTATCTATGTTTTTAGCAAGCCTAAGAAATACTACAAAGAAGAAGAAGAAGCTCCTCTGCAGGATGATGAAGATGACGATTTTAATTTAAAAATTAGACTATTTTATGAAACAAAGAACACCTGTTGTCGTAAACATCTTAATAATAATCGGACTTTTAATCGTTTTTTATTATTTGTTTGTACAAAGTTATGCATTCTTAGGTTCGCCTTACTTCTGGGGAACTGTTGTGATCGCTGGTATTCTGGCTTATATTCACAGTGCCATTGGAGACCTTATTGAAAACAACAAATTCAAAAATTATCTCCTGAAGAAAAAGCAGCTTACCTGGCTGAAAAGAAAGTTCCTTTCTTCAAAAGAATGTATGCAGCTGCTTTCAAAAAGCAATCGGATACAGAAGAAAAAGACATCCTTATCGACCACGGATTCGATGGAATCATGGAGCTGGATAACCAATTACCAAAATGGTGGGTAGGTTTATTCTACTTTGGGACTGCTTTTTGTATTGTATATATTGCAGCATACTCTTTCACAGATTTCGCACACCCGCTAAGCGAGTATGAGAAGGAATATAAAGAGCAGATGGCTGCTATTGATAAGTATATGAAAGACCAGCCTCCAGTAACCATTGAATCTGCAAAATATTCAGCAGATAACATTGCAGCCGGAGAGGAAGTATTCAAAACTAACTGTGTTTCTTGTCACTCTGATGGTGGTAGAGGAGGTATCGGGCCTAACCTTACCGATAACTTCTGGCACAACCAGCCTGAAAAGACCTTATTCAAAAACGTATTCCACGTTGTAGAAAATGGGGTAACAGGTACGGCAATGCAGGCTTGGGGTAAAAATGGGGTATTAACAGGTGCTGACATCCAAAATGTAGCAGCTTATGTTTACCACATCAACCAGGAGCAACCACCAATTACTCCTGCTCAAGGAGGAGCGACACCATATGGTGAGGAAGCACATTGGGAAAAAGAGTAATTTAAAAAATTAGAAACATATGAAAAAAACATAATTTGTTATTAGATTAAAAATAGTAACGAATTATGTTTTTTCTTTTTAAACACATTACAATATGTCAGACATAGAAGAAATAGAAGTACGAGGCGGACAGGGACAGGTTCTGGACCCTGAAACTTACAGAGATTCTATAGGGACAATGGAGCAATCCGGTAAAGAAAGTGGGTATTCCCAAGAAAACCAAAAGGGAAATACACCAACTATAGAAACATTGTAAGCTATCTTTTATTAATTATTTATTTTTCACTACCGTTCATCAAGATCAATGGAAACCCATTGCTGATGTTCAACGTAATAGACCGGGAGTTCTTCATTTTTGGACAGCCTTTCTATCCACAGGACTTTTTTATCCTGACTTTAGGTGCTATCGCCTCTTTGATCTTTATTATCGTTTTTACGATTGCATTCGGAAGAATTTTCTGCGGGTGGATATGCCCTCAGACAATTTTTATGGAATCGATCTTCCGTAAAATCGAATATCTGATCGAGGGAGACCGTAATAAGCAGATGAAGCTGGACAGACAGGAGTGGAACAGCGAGAAGATCTGGAAGAGAAGCTTGAAATGGTCTGTTTATATCATTATTTCGCTCATCATTACTCACTTCATGTTCATGTACATCGTGGGCTATGAAGAAGTATTCAGAATAGTCTCTGAAGGACCGTTTGCCCATCCTACCAATTTTATCGTGATGATCCTTCTTACCGCTGCATTTTATTTTGTATTTGCATGGTTCAGAGAGCAGGTATGTACTTTGGTTTGTCCGTATGGAAGACTTCAGGGAGTACTGATTGACAAAGATACGATCAACGTTTTCTATGATTTTAAAAGAGGAGAAAACAGATCGAAATGGAGAAAAGGTGAAGACAGAAAAGCAGCCGGTAAAGGAGACTGTATCGACTGTCATCAATGTGTAGTGGTATGCCCTACAGGAATTGATATCAGAGACGGACAGCAGCTGGAATGTATCAACTGTACGGCATGTATCGACGCCTGCGATGAAGTGATGGACAAAGTTGGCCTTCCAAAAGGGCTGATCAGATATGCTTCTGAAAATGAAATTGAGAAAGAAACCCAGTTTAAATTTACAGGAAGAATGAAAGGGTTCTCAATATTCCTGCTCCTTCTTGTAGGGTTCTTAGGATTTCTTCTCTACAGCCGTGGCGAAATGGAAGCTAAGTTCATTAAACCGGCAGGAAGCACCTTCTTTGTAAGAGACGGAAAAATTACCAATACCTACAATTATACCTTCCTGAATAAAACAAACGATAAAAAGATCGTTACAATAAAAGTAATAGAACCTACTCACGGAGAGATTACTTACAGTGCATCAAGCAAGATTCAGGTAGACAGAGATAAGATTTCTAAAGGAACCATCAACATCAGCTTCCCGGAAAATGAGATGAGACTCTCTAAGCAGAACATCACCATTGGGGTTTATGATATGAAAGGAAATCTTATTGACTCTTACCAGACGTATTTTGAAGGTCCGTTTAAACTACAATTTTAATTAAAATATAAAATACTTCCATACTTATCTGTTATGGAAGTATTTCAACCATAAAAAATAAAAAATCCGGAAGAAATGAAGAACTTTAGTTGGGGACACGGTGTTGTCATTGCATTGGCTGCATTCATCATTTTTATATTATCGATGTTATTTCTTTTCCCGAACGGGCAGAAAAACTCTGAAATGGTGACTGACAACTACTATGAAGAAGAATTACAGTATCAGGATGTAATTGATGCCAAAAAAAGGGCTGACGAGCTACAGGAAAAGCCTGTATACAGCCAGAGCACCGAAGGAATAAAAATTACTTTTCCACAAGATTATAACAGCTCAAATACTACGGTAAAATTTGTTTTAAACAGAACCGACGACCAGAATTTAGATATCAAAAAATCTGTACAGCTTACCGGCCAGTCTTTCGTAATACCTGCACAGGTATTGAAAATGGGTAATTATACCTTAAGACTGAGCTGGACAAAAGACAAAACAGACTATCGAATAGACTATGATGTGATATGGAAATAGGACTTGTTGTATCGGCTATTGCCTTAGGCTTTGCTTCCGGTTTTCACTGTATCGGAATGTGTGGGCCTATTGCTTTATCGATGGGATTAACAAAAAAACAGGCTGCCAATTTCTACTTTCAGAACCTTACCTATCAGTTCGGAAGAATCTTTACCTATTCATTATTAGGTGCTCTTCTGGGAATTATAGGACAGGGATTTGAAATGGCCGGCTTTCAGAAGTACCTGACGATCACAGCCGGAGTGTTGCTGATCATCATGGCTGTATTTTCATTTGGAGGAAAAGATTTTGCTTCAAAAATACCTTTTCTTTCCAAATTTCTGTATTCTGTAAAATCAAATTTAGGAAGACTGTTGCAGAAAGCAGATTACAGATCAAGATTTACAACCGGTATCCTTAATGGTTTCTTACCGTGCGGAATGGTTTATATGGCCCTTACCGCAAGTCTTGCAGGCGGAGGAATATGGCAGGGAGCTTTATATATGGCTTTATTTGGTCTGGGAACCCTTCCATTCATGTTTGCCATCGTTCTGGCCGGAAATCTTATGAATCAGGCCTTCAGAATAAAAGTACTGAAAGCTGTTCCGGTGATCATGATCATTCTGGGCGGGCTTTTCATCCTGAGGGGCTTAGAGCTGGGAATACCTTACATTTCTCCAAAAGCTGAAGCTATGACTATTTCAAAGGATCATAACGGAGCTGTCAACTGCCACTAAACAGTATTTACCTATAATACCCATGAAGAAAACAATTGCTCTATTTTTAATAAGTCTTTTTACGCTACAGGCCTGTAATGTAAATACTGAAATAGTCTACCATAAAGACTCAGCATCATCCTTGCTGACCGACATTGATACCCGGGAATTTATGGCGGAAATGCAGGCTATGACACCGGATTCATTACAGCAGGAGAAGTTTAAGGATATGGACAGACTTCCAACTACCTGGACGAGTATGTATGATCTTATGAAGAAAGAAGGAAAGCTGAAGACTGAAAATCAGGACACTATAAGAGTTCTGAAAAAGTTTTTCATGAAATCTGCAAAAGAAGACAATAAGGATGTTCCTGCAGGATTTTCCTTTAAAATGGATCACATCACTCCCAAAGATTATGAATTGATTAAAAATTTCAATAAAGACGAAAAATTACCCTTCGATCAGAATTTATTCAACACCTGGGATGGAAAAACTCTGATCATCAATACGGATCTTTTCAATGTTAAAAATATTGAAGAAGTTCTTAAAGCAAAAGGCTCCGAAGATGAAACTCAGCAAATGGAGGGCATGATGATGATGTTTTTCAAAAATATCGGAACAACATTGAAGTTTGAAAACAAGATAAAATCGATCACCGGAAAACATGACTGGCTGAAACAGGTTGATGATTATTCTGTGAAAATCACCTATGACCTGAAAGCCCTGTATGACAAGGATGCAAAATTTAAAAATGCTGATAAAAAGATCATCATTGTCACTGAATAAAATAACAAAACCCACCGGAATCCGGTGGGTTTTTATCTGTAATTGAATTATTTAGCTAATAATATCAAATCTTGCATATTCTGCAATCTTCTTAGGAAGTTTTATTCCTTCCTCAGTCTGGTTGTTCTCCAGCAACGCAGCCATAATTCTTGGCAACGCCATTGCAGATCCGTTCAATGTGTGAACCAGCTGAGACTTACCGTCTGCTTTATAACGGCACTTCAATCTGTTCGCCTGGAAAGTTTCAAAGTTAGACACAGAGCTTACTTCCAGCCACATTTCCTGAGCGGCACTCCATACTTCAAAATCATAGGTCATTGCAGATGCAAAACCTGTATCTCCGCCACAAAGCCTTAAAACTCTGAACGGAAGTTCAAGATCTGTAAGAATTTCTTTGATGTGTTCTACCATTTCTTCCAGTACAGCATAAGAATTTTCTGGCTTTTCAATTCTTACGATCTCTACTTTTTCGAACTGGTGAAGACGGTTCAAACCTCTTACATGAGCTCCATAGCTTCCCGCTTCTCTTCTGTAACACTGAGAGAAAGCTGTATTTTTAATCGGAAGATCTTTCTCATCCAGTAATACATCACGGTAAAGATTGGTTACAGGAACTTCTGCCGTAGGGATCAAATATAATTTATCTTCGTTGATATAATACATCTGCCCTTCTTTGTCAGGCAATTGCCCTGTTCCGAAACCGGATGCCTCATTCACAACGTGAGGAGGGTTCACTTCTGTATATCCTTTTTCTACGTTTTTATCTAAGAAATACTGAACTAAAGCTCTCTGTAATCTTGCTCCTTTTCCTAAATAAACAGGAAATCCTGCTCCGGCGATCTTTACTCCTAGTTCAAAATCGATAAGGTTATATTTTTTAGCCAGTTCCCAGTGAGGGATTGCTCCTTCGCCAAGACCTTTTACAGTGTGAGACTGGAAAATAATTTCGTTGTCGTCAGCTGAAGCACCATTTTTCACCAATTTATTTGGAATATTTGGAAGCTGGTACAGGATATTCAGTAATTCTGTTTCTTTTACTTCCAGCTGAGATTTCAATTCTGAACTCGACTCTTTATACTGTGCTGTTTTAGATTTTGCTGATTCCGCTTCTTCTTTCTTTCCTTCCTTCATCAAAAGACCGATCTCTTTGGAGATTTTATTGATCTCGGAAAGCTGGGAATCTAATTCAAACTGGATTCTTTTTCTTTCGTCGTCAGTAGCAATAGCATCGTCTACCAACTCAAGATTTTTGAATTGTCTTTTCTTAAGACCTTCTAAAACGCGTTCTTTATTGTCGCGCAAAAAATTGACTTGTAACATTTTATTTAGATGTTAAATATTAGATGTTTAGCTTACACTCAAGCTAACAATTGTACAAATGTAAAATTATTTTGTGATAGTTACCTCATTTATCGAGTTTGCTGCACCAGCTTCTTTTGAAAACATTAATTTTCTATTGTATAAAACCTGAGAAACCTGGAATACCTCGAGTGAGTTTCTGTAATGAATTTCAAGGGTATCAAATGTATTTTCAGGGACATTATTAACGTTTTTCGATAAAGTGAGACGCATCCGTGAGTAATATGTAGTGCCTGCAGAATCAAGCTTTCTTCTCTTGGCTCCTGAAATATATTCCATATAAAAAGTGGAGTCTGGTCTCATTTTCAGAGGAATGCTCACTGGGGAAATATCTCTGTCTCCCAGCATATCATTTACTGAATATGCAGTATAGGATCCGGATTTTTTAGCATTCAGCAGATCCGGATTGGTATTGCTTTTCATGTAAATATTCATAACCTGATCAATTCTCTGCAAAGATTCGTCATCACTTTTACAGCTTATAAGTGCGAAGACAATAATCAGTATACTCCAAAAATATTTCATCATAATACAAAGGTAAAATATTAATCTTTAGGCTGCTTCTTTATTTTTCAAAATATTTCTGATACCATAGCTCAAAAGTCACCAATTGCCATATTTTGACCCAGTCATATTCATTTTCCTGATGCTTCCACCACTCATCAATCACTTCTCCTTTGAAAAAATTCCTCTTTTTTAAACTTTCTAAATTTCCAGCAATAAAATCCCTTACCCGCTGTTCGTTTTTGATGAAATAATATACCGGAAAAGAAAATCCACGTTTCGGCATATTCAAAACTTCCTGAGGAAGATATTTTACCGCTACCTTACGCAGTAACGGTTTATTCTGAACTCCATTGAACCTGATATTCTCCGGTAAAGCGGAAACATAGTCAATCAAGGCATTACTTAAATAAGGATAACGAAACTCCACTCCATATTTCATAGCACTCAGGTCATCCCGGAATACATGGTGGGACGACAGCGAATATTTCATATCATATTCAAAATAACCTGAATAACTTTTGAGCTCTGATGCATGATAGCCGGAAAGACCGGTATTGATCCTGGTATAAATTTCTGGTTTTAAGACATTTTTAATCTGAAGCGGCCTCATACTGATCTGGCTCTGGCGGAAAAAATCAAACATATTCTCCTGGGAAAAATAATTTTTACCCTTTGTGAAAAACGGTCTTTCGTAAAAATAAGAGGCTTTACAAAATTAAAATTCCTCATCAGAAGCCATCTGTTAAGCTTCAGGGTGTGGGAATAACCGCCAAAAAGCTCATCTGCTCCGTTTCCGCTGAGTACAACCTTGAATTCCTGATCACGGGCATATTTTGCTGCATTGATCAGCACTTCAAAACTGCTGTAAGGTTCTTCAAAGTGCTGGATATTTTCTTTAAGCTGATCAAGCGCCTCTTCATCACTCACTTCTTTTACTTTATGAGAAACTCCAAAATACCGGGCTGCCAGTGTAGCTTTTTCCACTTCTTCTTCAGAAAACGGATATGAAATCGTGTAGGTATCTATTTTTTCGTTAAACGGTTTTGCTTTTGAAGCAATCAGGGTTGAATCTATTCCTCCACTCATCATTACCGCAACCGGAACATCGGCATATAGCTGTTCTGATATACTTTCAGACAGTAATTCGTCTATTTTTTCTGTCGCTTCAGCTGTTGTAATATTATTTTTACGTTTTGAAGGTAAATTCCAGAATGTTTGTTTTGTTATTTTCTGATCTTCCAGATCGATGGTCATACAAGAGGCCGGTTCCAGAGAAAATATGTTCTGAAAACAGGTTTGTGGAGCCAATGTGGTCTGAAAAAGGAAGTTGGTGTATACTCCGTTCCAGTTGATCGCTGTCTTTACCAGTTCATTTTTCAGAATTGCTTTTATTTCTGAGGCCCAGACCAATGCATTTTCATCCTTATAATAAAAAAGAGGTTTCATTCCTACCCTGTCTCTTGCCAGAATAAGTTTTTGCTGAAGAAGATCAACAATGCAGATGGCAAACATCCCGTCCAGTTTTACAAACATTGAATTCCCCACTCCTGATAAGCCTTCAGGATCACTTCAGTATCTGAGGTACTTTTAAAGGAATGTCCCAGCAATTCAAGCTCCGCTCTTAGCTTTCTGAAATTGTAGATTTCTCCGTTGAATGTAATAATGATCTTTTCGTTATCCGAAAGCATTGGCTGATGGCCTCTTTCAGAAAGATCAACAATGGATAATCTTCGGAATCCCAGTGCAATGCCGGCCTGATTTTCTGATAAAACCGGAAACTGTTCTTTAATTTTCTCCGTAGAGTCCGTCCCTGAAAAGACTTCCCCTGCCGGTTGAGATAAAGCCAGAAGCCTTCATCATCCGGCCCACGGTGCCTGATCGCCTGATTCATCTCCAGAATATTTTTAGAGGAAATATTTTTATGAAATGAATAATAGCCGCTGATTCCGCACATAATAAGTCTTAATAGAAATGTAAAAATAAGGAAATGACTTTATCCGGCATAAACCGGAACTGTTTTTCATAGGTTTTTATTTCCGATGATAAAAAAGAAAACGGCTTTGCTGTTGAAATTATGGTAAAAAATAGACAATACAGACACCGAGAATATAATTCTGCAATGAAATTTATCTCTTTAAAAATTTATCTTTTAAAAGCTGCAACTCTTCTTTTGACACCATATAATCTTTAAGTCTGAACGGTGTATCGCTATAAAACTTTCTTAATAATAGAAAAGCTGAGACCAGATAAGAAGATGTGGTGGCAAGGCGGCTCCCAAAATTCCCCATCTCGGAATAGCAATCAAAGAGAAAACAACCGTAAACACTAATCCTACTATTGATTTGACATTCAGGATTTTCAGTTCTCTGATTCCTGAAAAATAATGGCCTGCCATATCACTTACGGCAATAGCAAAAATTCCCGGAGAAAGAAAAAATATAATTTCCTTGGTATCTCTGAATTCTTTTCCGAAAATCATGATATAAATCTCTGAAGGAATAATCAGAATACCCAAAACAAAAGCCATCATCAGTATAACCGTCAGTTTGATAGAAGATTTGGTTTTTTCAATGGATTCTTCCCTGCTTTTGCTGTTGACAACATCAGAATACAGAACTACCGCAATACTTCTTGTAATCGTCCATATGGCTTCCGAAAAAGTGACCCCGATGGAAAAAATCCCTACGCTCGAAATGCCTTCAAAATATTCCAGAAAATAAAAAGAAAGCCTGTAATTCAGGAACTGAACAAATGCACTCAACTGGGTTTTCCAACCGTACTCAAACATATTCCGGGAAACTTCTTTAGAGAAAGAAACCTCTGAAATATCACATTTCCTGATGATCTGAAAAAACTTGTGATGAAAAGTAATGCCAGACATCCTATCTGTGCAAGAAAGTATACGGAAACATCTTTTGGTTAAACACATATACCAGCAATCCTATAAAAATAATATGAACGAATTGCTGCAAGACGGTGTAAAGATTAAACCTTTTAATATTCTGTGTACCAACAAACAAGCTTATATTCGTTGACAACAGGGATGAAAAAACCGAAATCCCGATCAGGTAAATAAGATATTCACTCTGAACAGAAGCAAAACTGAATAGAAAAGGGACCAGAAGACCTATAAAAAGGGACCAGAGATAAGCATATAATAAGATCTTCTCTATTCTGAACCTTGATGCAAAATAAGAGGTGCTGCTTCCGGAAAAAATACTGCTGAAAAAGCTTACCGCAGCAGCATTGGCGATCACTATGGAAATAGTTCCTTTGCCTTCGCTACCCCACATATTTGTAGAATAGATCACCAATCCGAAGCTGAGAATCAGAATCAGAAAGCGTGATACGAAAGTTTTAATGATGGTAAGCGGCATAATCAATTATCTTTCAATAGATTTTTTCACAAAATTCACAAAGGAATTGCTGATTGTTCTCCAGTTGTATTTTTCTTTAAATTCTTTCTCAGCACTCAATGCATGCAGGTGATACAGCTCCGGATTTTTATATAATTAACAATAATTTCCGAAATAGCTTCTGCATCCTGCGGATCTGCCAGGCTTCCAAACGAGAGGGTTCCCATATGCTTCCGGATACCTTTCAGATCTGAATAGATCACGGGTTTTCCTGCTCCCATAAAATAAAAGAGTTTTATCGGCAGGGAATGATTATTTTCAAAATTAATTTCACGAAGGTCAAAACATAAATCCGCATCAGCTAAAGCATCAGTAAATTTCTCAAAAGAAGTGGGTTTTCTGATTTCAATGTGTTCAAAAGTATATTTATTCAATAAATCAGAAAAATAAGCTTGATCACTTTCCTGCCTTGTAGCACCAATGATAAGGATTTTAACTTTATGTGCAGGGATTTTCTGATTGACCTTATCTGCTGCTTTAAAGAAATTACCAATTCCTTTGTCTTTTGAAATCTGCCCGGTATAGCAAATTGTAATGCTCTCCGGATCAAGTTTTTTATACTCTCCCGGATATAGTCCGGATCCGGATAATAAGGAAGAATCATCTGTTTTTAAACCAAAAGAAATAAGCTAAAGGAAATTTTTTGGTGGTTTCTCCAAAAATAAAATAAGTACTTAAATATCCGGCATACAACTGAATGAGAAAAAACTTTAATGCCTGAAAAATCTTAACCGGAAATCTGTAATTCTCCAACATTGACATGGAAGGATACCACTCTGTAATATCATAAATACAGCTGATTTTATTTACTTTCACAAACTTTTTTGCGGCCACTACTGCGAGAGGTTCGAACAGATGATGGTATCGGGCTTAAAAGCCTCACAAACCGTTTGAAATGTCACAGTTTTCTTTTCCACACTTTCTTCCAGAACGGCATAGGATTCTATCTCAATACCATCAATAGTACCTTTATAATCTGCATATAAACTGCATATTTTTACCTCATACCCATTATCTCTAAGCGCTTTCGCCTGATGATAAAAAAATACGGTCATCATTATAGCTGTGGGATGTGGTTAAAAAAAAGTACTTTAGGCATTAGTTCTTACTCGAATCTCTGCAAAGATACATTAAAACAAAAAAAAGTGGAAAACACGTTTCCACTTTATGAATAATAAGCTTTATCGGCTTAATGCGTTTATTTTATAGATGCTGCCCAGCTCTTCTCCAAAGGAAGAAGAAAGTGACTTAAGAAGTCAAGGTAGGTATTTTTAGAGAAATCAAAAACCTGGATATCATTTGAAATTTCTCCACTTCTCAGCTTCGTTTTAAAGTCCATCAGTTTTAATGTTTTCACTTCTCCGTTTTCAACGAAGCTCGCCTTCATTCTGTCGAACAATCCCAACTGATATTCTTCATCAATTTCTTTCATGATCTTTCCTAAAGCATCAATGCTGCATCCGGAAGCCATTTCTTTCTCTTCATCAACACAAACCACAATAAACTGGTTCTTTTCGATTTTAAATGAAGAGGAAAGAGGTTTTCCGTGAGCTGCCCATGTGGCCAGGAAATCAAATAACTTCTCAGTAATGGCTTTTGCCTCTTTCGTTTCAAAAGGCCTTGAAGCCGGATATATAATAACTCTGTAGTCGTTGGTTTCTACAATATTAGATTCTTCGATTTTCATAATGTAAACAGTATTTAAAAAGGTATGCCATCATCATTTCCGCATTTGAATCTGATGATCTCATATCCTATCAATTCAGATTACAAAATTACGCAATTTTCCTGAGTTTAAGATCATTGTATTTTTTGCTTAAAACATAGAGCATCATAATGAACAGCGGGAAAATGAACGGAAAGAAGAACCTTAATGCAGCAGATTGAGGGAAAAAGAAAAATTTAATATAGACATTGACGAGGAAAAGAACCGAAATCATTCTCACCCAAGTATCTTTTGATTTCCAGAAGATAATCCCTATCATGATGGAGACCGATAAGGTTACCTTTTTAAAATAGATGATTTTAATGTAAATAATCTGCAGATAATCCATCAAACTCAGCTTAACCGAATGTGTGGAAATAATAGGTCTTCTGTCAATAAATGTATCATAGAAAACATCTTTCCATCCCGGATAATGGTAAAATTTAATAATGGCCAGATACATCAGCAAAAGGATCCCTCCCTGAACGATGTAGGAGACTTCAATTTTCTTTTCCTGATAATAGCTGAAAAAGAAAACAGCCATAATGTAGGTCAGCGTAAAAGTAATATAATCCGGACGGATGAACGTGATGGCAAAAAGAAGTGCAAACATTCCCCATTTGCTCCAGTTTTTGATTAATCCGATAATAAAGACCAGAATAAACTGAAAAATGAACATATCCGGTGTTGAAACCCTGGACATATAGGTCATTGGAGGCAACAGCATTGCTGCAACCGTCAACAAAACAGCAAGCCAGTATTTTTTCGGAAACAGGAGCTTCAGAATATAAAAGAACAGCAGTCCTGAGATAAAATAGGAAATAAGACTGGTACCCAGTACTGCCATCGGCGGGCTCACTCCGAGTTTATAAAAAGGGTAATAACCCAAATATACCCTATTTTGATCTGAAAATAGGGTAACTGTTCTGTAAAAGATTGGGTGTTTTTTGTAAAGTATTGGCGTGGTATATCCCACGGTTTCAGGCCAATAACATCAGCATAATGTTCTGCAGGAGCCTCTTTTTTATTTCTTCATAGGTAATGATACGAACTTTATCCGGTGAATTTGGAAATTCTGAAGTGTACATACACCCCAGATATCCGGGCATATCCCAATCATAAACTCTGTTGTTGTAGTTCCAGAAGGTTAGAAAAGCAAGTATCGATATTATAAATAAAAAGGAGATTCCCCATTTTAATTTCATGGTCTGAAGATTATATCTATAAATCGTCTGCTTCTGCAAGAAGTTCAACAATATCCTTTACAGCAACTTCAGTATTTTTATTAAAATGTTTTACTCCGTCTGTCATCATTGTATTACAGAAAGGGCATCCTGTTGCAATCACCTTAGGTTCAAAAGATAAAGCTTCTTCTGTTCTTTCAATATTGATGTCTTTGTTTCCTTTTTCAGGCTCTTTGAACATCTGTGCTCCTCCTGCTCCACAGCAAAGTCCGTTGGTTTTGCAACGTTTCATTTCTACAAGTTCTGCATCAAGCTTTTCAAGCAGCATTCTCGGCGCTTCATATTCATCATTGGCACGTCCCAGGTAACATGGATCATGGAAAGTGATTTTCTTTCCTTTGAATGCTCCGCCTTCAATCTTCAGACGGCCTTCTTCCATTAAAGTTTTAAGGAATTGAGTATGGTGTACCACTTCAAAGTGGCCTCCTAAGCTTGGATATTCATTTTTAAGGGTATTGAAGCAGTGCGGACAAGCCGTTACAATTTTCTTTACTTCATAAGCATTAAGAACTTCAATATTGGTAAGCGCCATCATCTGGAATACGAATTCGTTTCCGGCTCTTTTGGCAGGATCTCCGGTACAGCTTTCTTCCTGTCCCAGAACAGCAAATTCTACCCCTATTTTATTTAATATTTTGCAAAATGCTTTTGTAATTTTTTTGGCACGGTCATCAAAACTTCCCGCACATCCAACCCAAAATAAAACTTCCGGGGCTTTTCCTTCGGCAGCATATTCTGCCATTGTTTTTATATTGAAATCCATTTCTTTTTCAATTTGAAAATGTGAGAATTTGGAAATTTGAAAGTGATATAGACTGTTATCAATTTCAAACTTTCAAATTGATTAATTATCTAGTTTTCATTGGCCCAGTTCAGACGGTCTGCCTGGTTATACTGCCACGGAGCAGCATTGTTTTCCACATTCGTCATCATCAGATTCAGTTCCTGCGGAGCCGCAGATTGTTCCATTACCAGGAATCTTCTCATTTCGAAAATAATGGAAAGCGGATCAAGCAATACCGGACAAGCTTCTGTACAGGCATTACACGTTGTACAGGCCCAAAGTTCTTCTTTTGTGATATAATCATTCAACAGCTTTTTGCCGTCGTCAACAAATTTTCCGTTCTGATCAATGTTTCTTCCTACCTCTTCCAGTCTGTCTCTGGTCTTCATCAGGATCAGTCTCGGAGAAAGTTTTTTACCGGTAATATTAGCCGGACAAACGGAAGTACAGCGTCCGCATTCTGTACAGGAGTAAGCGTTCAACAGCTGTACCTGGTTCAGGTCAAAGATATCTTCAGCGCCGAATTTAGACGGAACATCAGCCTCAGCACCTTCAGCCGGAGCAGCATACGGATCTGCATTAGGATCCATCATTAATTTGATTTCCTTTGTTACAGACTCAAGATTATTGAATTTTCCTTTTTATCAAGATTGGCGTACCATGTACTTGGAAAAGCAAGGATAATATGTAGATGCTTTGAATAATACAGATAATTCATAAAGAACAGAATTCCCACAAAGTGGAACCACCATGCTCCTTTTTCTGTGAACATCAGAAATCCACTGTCAAAATTGAAGATTTCCAAAAACGGAACAAATGTCATTTCACTGATCGGGAAGCTTCCATGTTCAGGAAAAACACCTCTTGCCTGTAAAATAAAATCAGAAGCATTCATCATAAAGAAAGCCATCATCAGAGCAAATTCAATGATCAAAATCCAGTTGGCATCATTTTTCGGCCATCCGAAAAGTTCTTTCATCGTCAATCTTTTTACTCCGTAAAAATTTCTACGGATAAAGAAAATAACCACTCCAATCACCACCAAAAGAGCCAGAACTTCTAGTGTTGCGGTGAAGAAATTATATAAAGTATGTCCTAAAATGCTTGATAAGAAACGGTGTGTCCCAAATATTCCATCAACAACAATTTCTATTAATTCAATATTAATAATCACAAAACCTACGTATACGAAAAGGTGTAAAACTCCTGCTACAGGACGTGCTGTCATTTTACTCTGTCCCATAGCCACTCTTGCCATGGTTCCCCAACGTTCTCCTTTTCTGTCGTTTCTATTGATTTCGTGACCTAACCTGATATTTCTATAGATTTTCTGGAGGCTTTTGGCAAATAGTCCAAATCCGGCCACTAATAAAATCAGGAAAATAATGTTATCGATGTACTGCATAAGGCGTATTAGTCTTTGTTATTTTTACCGAAAACCGAGAAATTGATGTATCTCTTCGGGTTCGCTTTCATATCTTCGATCAATGAATTCAGGTTAGAAGATGCTGAATTCAGGTTATTGTAAAGCTGCTCATCTTTCATCAGTTTACCTAAACTTCCCTGTCCGTTATCTATCCCTCCGATCACCTGATTAAGCTTACCTACCGTAGCATCCAGATTTGCAATGGTTGCATTAAGTTTCTTTGTATCGATACTTTCTGCCAGATTTCCGTATTTATCCAGCGTTACTTTTCCGCTCTGCATGGTAAGGCTTGCATCATCCAGTACTTTCTGCAGTTTAGGATCATTATGCCCCACCAGATTGTTTACACTTCCTGCTGTAATCTGTAATGCTCCTACTGTTTTATTAAGATTGGACAATAAGGCTTTGATCTCAGCTCTGTTTTGTGCATCTACAAGCATATTGGCATTGGTCATCAGAGAATCCACTCTGTGCAGCACAACCTGTAGCTGATCTTTTACCGGGCCTACCTGAGAAGAAAGGCTCCCCAGTGTTCCCAGTTTGAAAGCACCTTTCAGGGTATCACCGTCTTTTGCCGTCTGACCTCCGTACATAAGGTTTATTCTCATTTCTTTACCAGACATCAATCCCGGTTCAAAGATTTCCAGAGATGAGTTTTTTGAAAATTCGAATTTGTTGTCTACTGTAATTTCACTACAAAATTGATCTTCCCGTCTTTTGAGGTCAGAGGAATGATTTTATCCACCTGCCCTACTTTCAGACCATTGATAGAAACCGCCGAAGACTGCGCAAGTCCTTCCACGTTATCATATTTTGCGTAAAATATATTATCGGTAGTAAAAAGGCTTTTCCCTTTCATAAACTGAAACAACACCACAAAGCCTACGATAGCCAGAAGTGCGATCACACCAGCTTTTAATTCTTTACTGAACTTCACTTGCTAATTTTTTTCTAATAAGCAAATATAATACATTTTAAATAAATCTTTTCCTTTATTATTCTGCGTTAAATACAAAAAAAACAAAAAAATTTGTCGCTTTTTATATCTGTAAAATGTTTTCTTATTGCTGCTGATTTCCGATTTTATTCCAGATTTCAATTCTGTAATCATCGATATCTGCATTGTCCTGAAGACTCTTCATCCAAGCCTGTCCGAACATTCCTGCATTTCTCTGAGTAATAGACCAGTAAATTGCTTAAGGTCACCAGGCTGTTTATTTACCGTTTCTGATTTTTTGATCAGAACATATACTCCTGTTCCACCTTCAACCGGGTTAGAAAGTTTTCCTTTTGCTACTCCGAATGCTGCTCCGGCAACTTTAGGTTCCATTGATCCTGCTACTGAAGGATTCAACAGATTAACCTGAGCTGACTGTTTTGATGTTGCAAATAATTTAGCAATCTGATCCAGGTTGGAAGCTTTTGCGCCAGCAATTTTATCAGAAATTTGTTTTGCTGCCAGTTTATTTTTAACGATCACTTCAATCTGATCTCTTACAGATTCTGGATCAGCAAGACCTGCCTCCTGCTTTCCGTTCAGGTATACTACAATTTTATCACCTGTTCCGTCTACTGTGAAAAGTTCAGTATCTCCTTTAGATCTTTTCTTATCGAAAGCCCATGTAAGGATCTCTGCATCTTTCTCAGTTCCTAAGCCCTGAAGCTGGCCTTCAAATCTTTTAGCTGCTTTAGGATTGGTGAACTGATAATTCCCTTTCTTAGCAATATTCACGAAATCGTTGAAAGATTTCCCCTGAACCTGCTGAATGAATTTTCTTGATTTTTTGTCTGTTTCAGCTTCAGTAGCATCCGAAGGTTTGATTGCTTTCACAAGGTTAGCAACTTTATACCCCATTGATCCTGATTTTTTATCTTCAATATTGATGATATGGTAACCGAACTGTGTTTCTACTACTCCTGTAGCACCTTTAGGGTTATTGGCAAGATAAGTAAGGAATTCCGGTACAAAAGGAGTTTCCGGAGTTGTCCAACCTAAGCTACCTCCCTGAGCTGCTGAATTGGGATCATTAGAAAGTTTAAGGAATTCTGTAAACTTAGCCGGTGTTGCTTTTACAATAGCACCGATAGAGTCTGCCAGTTTTTTTGCCTGTTCTTTAGATCTTGTCACTCCTTCACCTGCAGGGCTTCCTTGAAAGCGATAAGGATGTGTCTTGATAAAGTGGAATCAGAAGTCTTTTTACCAACCAGTTTAGAAACTACATAGAAATCCTGCTCTTTGTACGGACCGAAAGTCTGCCCTACGGCTGCTGCAGGAATCTGTGCCTGAATAGTAGCCGGCAACTGAGCCGGTGTTACATACTGAGGGTTGAAAGGCATATCAGAATTAGCCATTACAAACATTGAATCGTTTTTCGTATTCTGGAAGTTTTCTGTACCTCCGCTTGCATCTGTACCTCCTGAATATAATTTTGTAATTTCTTTCAAAGCTGCTGCATCATCTGCTGCACTAGGTTTAGACGGGAAAAATACGATACCGATATTTCTGCTAGGCTCAGCTTTGAACATTACAGGGTGCTTTTTGATGTAATCAGCAAGATCCTGTGTTGTCACATTGATCTTTGTTTTCTGAAGATAAGCTGCATAATCTACTTTTACGAAGTCGATATCTGCAAGCTGATCTCTCTGCTTCATCAATTCTTCAGCTTCTTTCTTACCGTGAGTGATACCTGCAGAAAGATTGGTAAACACCTGTCTTGCCATCAGTCTGTACTCAATTGTTTTTCTTGTTTTTAACCATTGAGCATATCCCTGAGGGTTGGTGTTCTGTAATGTTTCAATTTCTTTTTTAAGCTCTTGAGTTTTAAAGTTACCCTTCTCATCAAAGAACTGCTGATTCTGAGCAAACATCTGATCATACTGGATCTGATTCCAGAAATAATCATCTGTCATTTCAAAGCCCAATTTCTCAAATTGCTGCTTGATAAGTTTGGATTGTACAAGTAACTGCCACGCCTGCTCCTCAAGACCGTTTTTCGGACGACCTTGCTGCTCAGCCTGCTGCTGCAACACGAAAAGCTGATCATTAAACTCTTCGCGGGTGATTTTCTCACCATTTACTTTTCCTAAAACGTCAGGATTTTTACCAAAAACCTTATCGATACTATCGGGGTTCACCAAGAACGCCAAAAGCGCTAAGGCTATTACTCCCATTAAAAGCCAAGGCTTACTCTAATCTGTCCTAAAATTGCCATTTTATAAATTATAGTTTTTTATCAGTTTGCGAAAATACACATTTTTAAGAAATTACAGAAACAGAAGTTCTTTATTTTGATTTTTAATCCAAAGATTATTTAAAAAAGGAAATTTTGGCCGTATTTTTTAGCAAAAAACAAATGGCATAAGTATTGTGCATTTTAAAACATTATAAATATGCTACAGGTTTTCAGTACATATTATAAAAAATCCTTTTAACGATAAAAACGAAAATGACAATTTGTCATTCGATTGACTATGACAGAATTTGAAGATATTAGTTTAGAAGAAATGATCAGCGACGGATTTGATATCGTGGCTGAAGAGATCAATCTTTCCGACTTTTCGGAGACTGATCAGAATTCCGAACAGAAAATATTCCCTATACTTCCTGTAAGAAATATGGTAATGTTCCCTAACGTGGTAATTCCTATTACGGCAGGGAGAAAAGCCTCGATACAACTTCTTGAAGAAGCTCAGAAAAACGGAGATTTCATCGGAATTGTAAGCCAGAAAAATTCGGATCTTGAACAGCCTGCAGAGAAAGATATCTATACTACGGGAACTCTGGCCAAGATCATCAAGATCATCAAACTTCCTGAAGGAAATATTACAGCGATTACCAAAGGTTTCCACAGGTTCAAAATCAAAAAGATCATTGAAACCCAACCTTATTTCAAAGCTGAAATTTCAAAATTAAAAGATACGAGGCCCAAAAACCAGGAGGAATATGAAGCCCTGCTGGAAAATATCAAAGATCTTGCTTTAAAAATCATTGAGCTGGACCCGAATATTCCCAATGCAGCCAATTTTGCTATCAAGAATATCAACAATAATGACGATCTTCTGAATTTCATCTGTACCAATGCCAATTTCACTTCAATAGCCAAACAAAAGCTCCTTGAAGAGAAAAGCCTGATGGAAAGAGCCAATAAGTGCTATGAAATGATGCATGAGGATTTCAGAAAGCTTGAACTCAGAAACCAGATCCATCAGAAGACTTCCAAAGATCTTGATAAGCAGCAGAGAGAATATTTTCTGAATCAGCAGATCAGAACCATCCAGGAGGAACTGGGCGGCGGCCCTGAAGGCGATGTTGAAGACCTTATCAATAAAGCGAAGGCTAAAAAATGGAGCCAGGAGGTGGAAGAACATTTCCAGAAAGAGATCAACAGGCTGCAACGTCAGAATCCTAATTCTCCGGATTATAATGTTCAGAGAAATTATCTGGATTTCTTTACCGATCTTCCATGGGAGAACTATACCAAAGATATTTTTGATATTGCAAAGGCAGAAAAAGTACTGGACAAAGCACATTTCGGGCTGGAGGATATCAAGAAAAGAATTTTAGAGCACATGGCTGTTTTAAAATTAAAGAACAATATGAAGTCGCCGATTCTCTTGCTGGTAGGACCTCCGGGAGTGGGTAAAACGTCATTAGGGAAATCTATTGCTGATGCTTTAGGAAGAAAATATGTACGGTTATCTTTAGGTGGCCTTCATGATGAGAGTGAAATCCGTGGGCACAGAAAAACATATATTGGTGCCATGGCCGGAAGAATTCTTCAGTCTATTAAAAAATCCGGCACATCAAATCCTGTAATTGTTCTTGATGAGATTGATAAAATCGGTCAGGGTCTACATGGTGATCCAAGTTCTGCATTGCTTGAGGTTCTTGATCCTGAACAGAATAAGTCATTCTATGACAATTTCCTTGAAATGGGTTATGATTTATCAAAAGTGATGTTTATTGCAACAGCCAATTCACTTTCAACGATACAAACTCCTCTTTTAGACAGAACGGAAATTATCCAGATTGCCGGCTATACATTAGAGGAAAAAATTGAAATTGCCAAAAGACACCTTATTAAGAAACAGCAGGAAGAGAATGGTTTGGATACCAAATCATTTAAACTTGGAAATGCCGAACTTAAGCATATCATAGAAGCCCATACTTCTGAAAGCGGCGTAAGAACTCTGGAAAAGAGAATTGCCGCCATTGCAAGATGGGTAGCACTTCAGACGGCTTTGGTAAAAGAATATGATCCGAAAATTTCCCTTGAAAAAGTAGATGAAATTCTGGGGTACCAAGACCGAAAAGTTTATCCGAAATAACAGGAGTACCCGGAGTAGTAACAGGTCTTGCCTGGACCAGTGTAGGAGGAGACATTCTTTATATTGAAAGTATTTTAAGCAACGGAAAAGGTGCACTTACCATGACCGGAAACTTAGGAACGGTAATGAAAGAATCGGCAACCATTGCTCTGGAATATATCAAAGCAAGGCATGACGAGCTGGGAATTCCACAGGAGGAGCTGGATAAAAGAACATCCACGTACACGTTCCTGAAGGAGCAACTCCTAAAGACGGACCTTCCGCAGGTATTGCCATGCTGACTTCAATGGTATCTTCTTTTAAAAATAAAAAGGTAAAACCTCACCTTGCCATGACGGGTGAAATTACTTTAAGAGAAAAAGTTCTTCCTGTAGGGGGAATCAAGGAAAAGCTCCTTGCCGCTACGAGAGCAGGAATCAAAGATGTGATTCTTTGTGAAGCCAACAGAAAAGATGTGGAGGAAATCAAAAAGATTATTTAAAGGATCTGAAGGTACACTACGTCAACAGAATGGAAGAAGTGATTGACATTGCCATTGAAAAATAACATCTTTATATAACATATTAACTTCTCAATAAGGAAACACGTTCTGATCACCGGAACGTGTTTCTGTTTTTATTAAGGTAAATCTTTATTATTGAACTCCTGATGGAATAAAATTTGATAAATGAAAGAAAAACCACACTGATTGATTAAAAAATTTTTCAATTCGAAGGGTTTTCTTATTTTTATTCCACACTGCAGATTTTAAATTATGAATTTTCTTCGACTTCCTTTTCTTGTCAAGCTTACCCTGGTGGTGGTTTCCGTTATCGGTCTCGGCTACCTTCTGGCGTTAGGACAAAGTATATTGGCTCCTTTTTTTCTGGCCTTCCTTATGGCCATGCTGTTTTTACCGGCAGCAACCTTTATGGAAAGAAAGCTAAGGTTTCCAAGGTCTATGTCTACCATGACTTCGGTTTTTATCATGCTGATCATTTTAAGCGGGTTAATTTATTTCTTCAGCTCGCAGCTTTCTGACTTCAGCAAGGACCTTCCCCATCTCAGGGAGCAGTTCACAACTGTATTCAATAGCCTACAGCATTGGGTTTCCAAAACATTCAATGTGAAAGTTGATGAGCAGGTAGATTATATCAATCAGGGACTGAATAAACTCTTATCTTCTTCAGGTGCGATATTGGGATTTACCTTCGGTATTTTTTCAACCGGGTTTGGTTTCATCCTATTCTTTATTCTGTTTTTCATCTTTATTTTAAATTACAGAAGACTTCTGAACAATTTCATCGTTACTGTTTTTAATGAAAGACACAAGGCCAGTGTGCAGGAAGCTGTGAGTGAAATCAGGGTGATGACCAAGAAATATATTTTCGGGCTTTGTCTTCAGGTGATTATCGTATCCATCCTTACGTCAATTGTCCTTACCATTTTAGGAGTAAAATATGCTATTCTTCTGGCGGTACTCACCGGCCTGTTAAACGTTATACCTTATCTGGGAATTTTTATGTCCCTTGTGATTTCGTGCTTTATTGCTTTTGCTACGGCAAGTCCGTCAACCTGTATTTATGTAGCCATCGGATATATCGGAATTCATGCAGTGGACGGAAATATCGTGCTGCCATTTGTGGTAGGATCAAGGGTAAAGATCAATGCTTTATTTTCTTTCGTGGGAATTCTTTTAGGGAACATCTTTGGGGAATTGCGGGAATGTTTCTGTGTATTCCTGCTATTGCCATTATCAAGATCATTTGTGAGAGAGTAGATGACCTGAGACCTTGGGGAAAATTGCTGGGTGAAGAAGAAAAACCTAATAAGAAGAAAAAAAGCTACAAGATCTCCAAGAATATTACCCTGAAAGAAATGGACTAAATATGAGTAATGAGTAATCAATAATCAGCATATATTAATTTTAAATTGCTTTGATGCTTAATCCAATCAACGCTTAATTTTAAATTTAAAATAGAAAGACTGCCTTTTTCAAGACAGTCTTTTATTATTTATGCCGGGAGAGCGCAATAAGGACTCATTCCATTCGGGCAGGTTTCCGTACAAAGAATATACGATTGAATATCCGGGCAGTAGCCTAAATCAGGGCCTCCTCCTCCAGGGCCTCCTCCTAAACACGGATCTCCGGGTGGAATTTTACATGGGCATCCAACAGGACCGATATCGCATTTTCCGATACCTCCTCCTCCCTGAATGTCTCTCAGGTCTGTACGATTGAGTTTTTTAAGGTTTTTCAACATAATTTATTATTAGTTTAGTTTGTACCTCAAAGATAGAATTTAAATTAAAACAAAACCAACATTAACACATCATTAACACTATATATCACATTATTTACTAAAAATAAATAGTGTGATTTCATTTTTATAGTACATTTGATTATAAAATATTTAATTATGAAAATCATAAAATTCATTATCTGTCTCTTGTTTGCTCTTACCTTTATCAATGCAGGCGTGAACAAATTTTTCCCTTACGCACCAGTCCCTAAAATGACGGACGAGCAGATCAAAATATACGCTGCCTTTACCGAAATCGGATGGCTGATGCCATTAGTGGGCGTAGTGGAAATTATAGGCGGACTTCTGTTCATCTTTCCAAAAACCAGAGCATTGGGGGCCATTATCATTCTCCCTGTGATGGCCGGAATATTTCTTCAAAATGTATACAGGGATCCATCCCAGGTAGGAATAGCCATGTCTGTTATTCTGATTCTGATCAATATCTGGATTCTTATTGATAACAGAGAGAAGTACAGAAATCTGGTTGGGTAGCTCTATAAGGTGGCAGGTTACTATCTATTTTCAACCCATCATACAAATGCACTGAATCCTGTAATCGACCGTCCTACAATGAGTGAGTTGATTTCTTTTGTTCCTTCATAAGAGTAAATGGCTTCAGCATCTGCTACGAATCTTGCTACATCATATTCGAGCAGGATACCGTTTCCGCCCATTACCTCTCTTGCTCTGGAAACAATATCTCTTGTTCTCAGGGTACAGAAGACTTTGGCCAATGAGGCATGTTCGTCTTTCAAAATTCCTTCATCCTGCATTTCGGATAGCCTGAAGACCATAGTCTGCATTGCGGTAAGATTAGAAAGCATTTCCACCAGATGCCCCTGAATCATTTGAAAAGAAGCTATCGGCCTTCCAAACTGTTCTCTTTTCCGGGTATAGTCTAAGGCACTTTCATAAGCTCCTCTTGCACAACCTGTAGCCATCCATGCCACTCCTGCCCGTGTCATCCGGAGGACTTTTCCTGTATCTTTAAATGAGTTGGCGTTCTGCAAACGGTTTTCTTCTGTAACCATACAGTCTTTTAAGGTGACGAGCCCGTTCTGAACGATTCTCAGTGCCATTTTTCCTTTAATTTTCTCTACGGAATAACCGGGATTATCTTTTTCTACAATAAATCCTTTCACCTCACCACTGTCCAGATCTCTTGCCCAGATAATCACAAGGTCTGCGAAAGTGGCATTTCCTATCCATTTTTTCTGTCCGTTCAGCACCCAGCCTTCAGGTGTTTTTTTACAGGTTACCGTAAGCCCGCCTGCAGCTCCGGATCCTACTTCTGGCTCTGTAAGTCCGAAAGCGCCTATTTTCTCAAACTTCTGCATCTGGGGAAGCCATTTCTGCTTCTGCTCCTCGGAACCGCAGATATAAATGGACCCCATCGCCAATCCTGACTGTACCCCGAAAAATGTAGCAATAGACGCATCAATTCTTGCCATTTCCATCGCAATGACCCCTTCCATCAGAAAAGGCATTCCCGGACAGCCGTAACCTTCATAAGTGACTCCGCAGATATCCAGTTTCTGAAATTTCGAATCAGCTCAAACGGAAATTCATCTCTCAGCCAATAATGATTGACGAGAGGTTTAACTTCTTTTTCCATGAAGTCTCTTACTTTAAGCTGAATTTCTCTTTGTTCAGGGCTCAGGGTGTGATAGATATCGTAAAAATCACCATCAATAGGAGGCAGCTCTTTCCTTTTCTTTTCCGGATCAAGCATTTTCATCAATCCGGACAGCTGTTTATCGTCCAGCTTTGAAAAATTCTGCATGAGTTTAGGTAAATCTACTTTTTCAGATATGGAACTTAGCTGATCGAAATCAATGGATCTGAATAATTCTATAGCGTTTCTGATTTTGGAAAATGTATTTGACATAATGATAAATTGAAGTTTGGTTTGTAAAAGATAAGCAAAAATTACTCCGAAAGCAAACGGAAAACAATAGTGATATTTTGCAAAATATTCATTTACAGTTAATTAAAACAGAACTTTTCGTTTACAAGTTTTTTACTTTCGATTTTCAAGCATTACAAAAGATCCTGCCGGAACTTTGAATCAAGCAAAACATTTAAATATTTACACTATGAAAACTACTTACATTAAATTATCTCTGGCAGCTGTTATTTTATCATGCATTTACTCATGTAAAAAAGGAGAAGTAGCAGCAAATGATCTTGAAGCTTATGCAACGGCAGACTCTTCTGCAGCTATTGTGTCAGACAGTATCTCATCAGTTGCAGGTATGCAGGTAAAAGACAAGCAGTTCATTAAAACTGCCGATGTAAACATGGAAGTGAAAGATGTGTATAATGCAACGATTGCTATTGAAAAATCAGTTAAGGAACTTGGAGGATTTGTTACCAACAGCAATCTTAGAAGCAATGTTGTGGATCAGGATACTTATAATACCTCCGATGAAGAAGCGATGCTGGTGAAAAAATACCAAACGGAAAACAGCATGCAGGTACGTGTTCCTACAGAAAAACTGGACGATCTCTTAACGGCAATCAACAGTAACAAATTATTTCTGAATTCAAGATTCATCAATGCTGAAGATGTAACCGCCAATATCAAATATTCTGAGCTGGAAGGAAAAAGAACAGAGAAAACTTCTGAAGAAATCAATAAACTGAAAACCAATAAAGACAAAGTAACCCTGAACAATGATAATATTGCTGAAGGAATCTTCAAAAACTATCCAGTATGAATATGGCTGATCATCTGAAATACAGTACTGTTGACATCTACATCAAAGAACCTAAGCTGCGCATTGCAGAAATTGCCATCACCAATACCAACAGCATTGATAATAAATACAAATACAATTTCATCTACGATGCCAAGGATGGCTTTGTATACGGGTTTTACCTGATCCAGAGAATCATTGTGGCCCTGATCAATATCTGGCCTCTAGTATTAATTGCTGCCGCCGTTATTTATTTCTTAAGAAAAAGAAAATCATCAAAGAACGAAAGACCAGCTATCAAAGAATAAAAAAACATCCTAACCAATTGGTTATCATCATGATTTTAGATTTTACAGCCTCCTGCAAACAGGAGGTTTTTATTTTTTTCAAAAAAACTGTAACGATTCTAATGTCTGTTTTACCTACTGTTTAAAAGAACAGAAAATCAAAAAAATCAATACTATGAAAAATGTAATAAAATTAGGTCTCGCAGCATTATTATCAATAAACTTTATAACTGCAAAAGCACAAAACACAAATACCCATAATGACAACAGTCTGCTTTGGGAAGTATCAGGCAACGGTCTTTCCAAGCCGTCTTATATTGCCGGAACTTTTCATATCTTATGCAACAGGGATTTTGATATTAAACCTAAAGTGTGGAACGCCCTTAATCAATCTGAGAGTTTCGTGATGGAAATCAATTATACGGATCCAAACGAAATGGCTTCAATCCAAAAAATGATGAATGCGGATAAAAAATATCGGAACAATTAACTCCTGAAGAGGCGAAAGATCTAGATAAAATACTGGCTGACTACGGAACGACCCTTAAAAACGTTGACTCTCACAGCTCAACAGCTCTTTATTCTCTAGTTGCCACAAAAGCGGTCCCATGCCCTCAGAATGAAGTGAAAATGTATGAAATAGAATTGCTTAAAACAGCTTTGAAGAACAAAAAAATCATAAGTGGTCTGGAAAAAGTAGATGAACAGACTTATGCCATAAGCCAGGCCTACGACCTTAAAGAATCAATATCTCAGTTGAAACAAGGGAACGAATATGCTATTGCAGCCAAAAAGATGACTGAAGCATTTAAAAACGAAGATCTGAAAAATCTGGATAAGCTGATTAAAGATCCCAAGTTCATGAATAAAAGGCAGGAAAAACTGGTTCTGACAGACAGAAATAAAAACTGGGCAGAAAAAATGCCGGAAATGATGAAAAAACAAAGTACATTCTTTGCCGTAGGAAGCGGTCACCTTTGGGGAGATAGCGGTCTGATCAGTCTTCTGAAATCAAAAGGGTACACTGTAAAACCTGTATCCAGTTTATAACGATAACCCAACCGTGAAACGATCGTGAGCAACCCAACCGACCGAAGCCGCCTTTTTAAAGCTTGTCAATCAGCACAAAGGCATTTTATACAAAGCTTCCCGCATCTATGCAGACTCAATAGAAGACAGGGAAGATCTGCAGCAGGAGATTCTGATCCAGCTGTGGAAATCTTACCAGAACTTCAAAGGAAACAGTGAATTCTCCACATGGATGTACCGTGTCGCTATCAATACAGCGATTACTTATCTGAAAAAGAAAAAAACCGGGCCAACAACCACACTGACGCTCCACATCATTTTGAAGTACAACAGGAGGACTATAATCCTACTAAAGACCGGCAGCTGGAAATTTTTTACAATGCCGTACAGGAGCTGAATGCTCTGGAGAAAGCCGTCATCTTTTACTTCATGGAAGGAATGTCTCATAAAGAAATCGGAAGCAACCTTGGGCTTAGTGAAGGCAATGCCCGTGTAAAACTCAACAGAACAAAAGAAAAAATACAACAAATCATAAAAAAATCAGGCTATGAATTTTGATCAGTTAAAAGAACAATGGAATAAAGAAGGCAGCAATGTTCAGATTCCGGATACTATAGAACAGCTAAGAGAAAGCAAACATCCTGTTTCAAAGATTCAGAAGAGTATGAAAAAGAATTCCCAATGCAGGTCATTGCTATTATTCTTATCGGGTTCTTCCCGCTGCAGTTCAAATTTCCAACATCGCAATACCTTATTTATTATGTATCCTATACAGTGATGACAGTTATTTCATCCTATTATTTATTAGGATTTTACAAATTTTACAGGCAAACGGAACTCTATACGGAAATACCAAAAACAGTCTATGGAAAATATACCACGAGCTGAGACTGAATATGGAAAGATACCAGTCCTTTGGTTTTTTATTATTACCTCATTTCCTTGTAACGATAGGTCTGGTAATCTATAACACGATGAAGGAGCACGGAAAATCTCTTTCAGATCTCACCGGGTCTTACCAGCAAGCTTTGATCATTGCGGTATTAATAGGAACTTTAGGGATCATCACGAGTATAGTTCTATGGACAAAGTATATCTATGGGCGAAGTGCAAAAAAACTGGAAAACATTCTGAATGAAATGGATGAATGATTTCAACGGATTTTAAAAGAATAAAGACCATTCCTCAGACCATCTCTGAGGTTTTGTTCTTTAAAAAACATTATTTATTATCTTCAAATTTATCAGAGGTTTTATTTTTCCTTAAATTTGCACATCAGAAATAAAGCATTATGGATTAAAAAATATTCTGATCCGGTTAATGATGCTCTGAACCATTCAAATTCCTGAAATATGCTAGCAAAAATAAATCCTATACAAACTGACAGCTGGAAAGCTCTTGATGAACACTTTGCCGGAAATGACTTTGATCTGAGAAGTCTTTTCCAGTATAATCCGAACCGTTTTAATGAATTTTCCTGCAAAAGGACAACTATCTTTTGATTATTCTAAAAACTTAATCGATTCAAGAACAAAAGACCTTTTATTGCAGCTCGCTGAAGAATGTCAGCTAAAGGATGCTATTTCCAGAATGTTCTCCGGCGATAAGATCAATGAAACGGAAGGAAGAGCTGTTTTGCATACCGCATTGAGGGATTTTTCCGATAAAGAGATCCTTGTGGATGATGAAAATATCAAGCCACAGATCAAAAAGGTTCTGGACCATATGAAAGCTTTCTCTGAAAAGATCATTTCCGGAGCGCATAAAGGTTTCAGCGGAAAAGAAATCACTGATGTGGTGAACATCGGAATCGGAGGATCAGATTTAGGGCCTGTGATGGTCTGCTCAGCTTTAAAGCATTTCAAAACAAGGCTAAATGTACATTTCGTTTCTAACGTAGACGGAAATCATATCGCAGAAGTGGTAAAAAACTTAAATCCTGAAACCACATTATTCATCATTGCTTCCAAAACGTTCACAACACAGGAAACCATGACGAATGCAAATTCTGCCAAAGACTGGTTCCTGAAAGCAGGAAAGCAGGAAGATGTGGAAAAACATTTTGTAGCTTTATCCACTAATATTCAGGAAGTTAAAAAGTTCGGAATCGCAGAAGAAAACATTTTTGAATTCTGGGACTGGGTAGGTGGAAGATACTCTCTCTGGAGTGCTATCGGATTAAGTATTGTACTGGCTGTAGGATATGAAAATTTTGAACAGCTTTTAAGAGGAGCTTACGATACTGACCAACATTTTCAGACGGCTGACTTCTCTGAAAATGTACCCGTATTGATGGGACTTCTGGGTATCTGGTACCGAAATTTCTATGCAGCAACAAGCTATGCGATCTTACCTTACTCTCAATACCTGGACAGATTTGCCGCCTATCTTCAGCAGGGAGATATGGAAAGCAACGGAAAATGTGTAGACAGAAACGGTGAATTTGTAGAATATGAAACAGGACCGATTATCTGGGGTGAACCTGGTACAAACGGACAGCACGCATTCTATCAGTTGATTCACCAGGGTACAGAACTGATCCCGGCTGATTTCATTGCCTATGCCAAAAGCTGTAATAAAGTTTCTGACCACCAGGATAAACTGCTGGCTAATTTCTTTGCACAGACAGAGGCCCTTGCTTTCGGAAAGCTGGAAGAGGAAGTGGTAGAAGAACTTAGAAATGCAGGAAAATCTGACGAAGAAATTGACAGGCTGGTCAACTTTAAGGTCTTCCACGGAAACACACCTACTAACTCTATACTATTCAAGGAATTAACTCCTTTTTCACTGGGACAGCTAATTGCAATGTACGAACATAAAATTTTTGTACAGGAGTGATCTGGAATATTTTCAGCTTCGACCAGTTTGGGGTAGAATTAGGAAAAGTATTAGCCAATAAGATCCTTCCGGAACTTGAAAACAATGAAGAGATCAGCTCTCATGACAGTTCTACGAACGGATTGATCACTTACTATAAAAAATTCAAATAGTAAGAAATAAAAAGAAAGTAAAAAGTAAATCTATAAAAGTAAAAAAGTAAAAATGGCAGAAATTCTTGACGGGCTTAAAGTGTCCAAAGAAATAAAAGCAGAGATCAAAACTGAAGTGGAAAAGATTCTTGCAGGAAAAGAAGAGCTCCGCACCTGGTAGCTATTCTTGTTGGGAACAACGGAGCAAGTAAAGCTTATGTAAACGCTAAGGTAAAAGACTGCGAAGAAGTGGGATTTCAATCCAGCTTAGTTAAATTTCCAAGCACGGTTTCAGAATCTGAACTATTGGAAAAAATTGATGAATTAAACAAGTCTAAGGCTGTTGACGGATTTATCGTTCAGCTTCCTCTACCGGATCAGGTTGACCAGGAGAAAATCATCAATGCTATTGACCCTAGAAAAGATGTAGACGGATTCCATCCGGAAAACTTCGGGAAAATGGCTTTGGAAATGGATACTTTCCTTCCTGCCACTCCTTTTGGTATCTTAACTCTATTGGAAAGATACAATATCGAAACCAAAGGAAAAGACTGTGTCATCATTGGAAGAAGTAAAATTGTAGGAAGACCGATGAGCATCCTTATGGGAAGAAAAGATTTCCCGGGAACTCTACCGTAACCCTTACACACTCATATACAAAAGACATCGAAGAATACACTAAAAAGGCCGATATCGTTATCACTGCTTTAGGAGATCCTCATTTCTTAAAAGGAGATATGATCAAAGATGGCGCTGTAATCGTTGACGTGGGAATCACAAGAGTAGATGATGACTCTCCGAAAGGCTATCACCTTGCCGGTGACGTAGATTTCGACAGTTGTGCTGCTAAGGCAAGCTGGATCACACCGGTACCTGGAGGAGTAGGCCCAATGACGAGAGCAATGTTGATGAAAAACACCATCATTGCCTACAAAACTTCGGTCTATAACGACTAATTTTAAAATGAATAAAGAACAAGATATTTTATTAAAAGAAGGTAAAATGCTCCCTGTAATGGAGCATTTTTACACTTTACAGGGAGAAGGGGCACACAGGAAAAGCGGCTTATTTCATTAGGCTAGGAGGCTGTGATGTGGGCTGCCACTGGTGTGATGTAAAAGAAAGCTGGGATCCTGAGCTTCATCCGCTGATGAATGCTACGGAAATTGCAGAAACCGCAGCAAGCCACTGTAAAACCATCGTTTTGACAGGTGGGGAACCTCTGATGTGGAACTTAGATATCCTGACATCCAAACTGAAAGAATTGGGATGTACCGTTCATATTGAGACATCCGGTGCTTATCCTATGAGCGGACATCTGGACTGGATCACCCTGTCTCCAAAGAAAACAGGGCTTCCTAAAGAAGAAATTTACCTGCAGGCCAATGAGCTTAAGGTCATCATTTTCAATCAGCATGACTTCACATTTGCACAGGAGCAGGCAGCAAAAGTTTCTGATCACTGTAAGCTTTATCTTCAGAGTGAGTGGAGCAAAAGAAATGATATGTATCCTAAAATTACAGATTTTATTCTGGAACATCCTGAATGGCAGGCTTCGGTTCAGACTCATAAATATCTGAATATCCCGTAAAAATATGTACCTTAGCTAGCTGTTCCGTTATAATACCGATAGATGCAGAGAATTCGATACTCTAGATACCTGAAATCGATCATCATTTTGCTTGACCTCATGGTTATTGCATCTATCTTTATATTCTTTTTATAAGCAGGAACGAAAGTTTAAAATACCATAAAGAAACCTGGTATCAGAATATTTTCTCACTCATTTTGTTGTTTTTGTTCTGGGTGCTTCTCAGCGGTAGGACAAAAATTTACAATATCCCGAGGAACCTTACGTATACTTTGTTTCTTGAACGCCTTTTAATTCATTTCCTTTTTTTATACTTGGCGTTCTGCTTATAGGAAAGGTAAGTAATAATGTGTTTTTCAATTCAGATATCTACTGGCTTTCATTTTATCTTTTTGCGTTTATTTTTCTCGCAAAATCATTGATTTACTTTGCTATAAAGTACTTCCGTTCCTTAGGGATCAATTACAGAAACGTAATGTTTTTAGGAAACAATGATTCCACTCAAATCCTGAAAAATATATTTGAAGACCGAAGGGATTATGGGTACAGGATATTTGAATATAATAATGCTGAGATCAGAACGGATGAATTAGTAAGTTTCTGGAAAAAGAACGGAATACATACCCTGTTTCTATCTACAGAAAACTCATACGATGAAAACACCGAAACTGAAATTTTCAAGCTGGCAGAAGACAGTAAGGTTCATGTTTCATTAATTCCGAGTATCACACAAAGTGATTTTTTCCTTTATGATCTTGGATATATACAGACACAGCCCATTCTCAACCAGGCAAGATATCCGTTGGATTACTATTCTAATTTTCTGATGAAAAGAACCTTTGATCTCTTTTTTTTTCATTGATTGTACTGGTCTTTATCTGTTCGTGGGCATTCCCAATTATTGCACTGCTGATCAAGACGACTTCCAAAGGCCCTGTTTTCTTTTTACAGAAAAGGTATGGCTTTCATGAAGAGGTATTCAGCTGCTTTAAATTCAGAACCATGGTGGTGAATGATGAATCTGCCACTAAAACCACATCAGCCAACGATTCCAGGATTACGAAAGTGGGAAAATTTTTAAGAAAAACCAGTCTTGATGAGCTTCCTCAATTCTTCAATGTATTAAAAGGCGAAATGTCTGTAGTGGGACCACGTCCTCATATGCTGGCGGTTGATAATTATTATAAACCTAAAATCGGAAGATACAGCTTGAGAAGTATGGTAAGTCCCGGTATTACAGGATTGGCACAGGTAAGCGGACTGAGAGGTGATTTTGGAGATGTGGAAGTGGAAATGAAAAAACGGGTTCTTGCCGATGCGTTCTACGTAAGAAACTGGAGTTTTGTACTCGATCTGGTTATTGTTTTAAAACCGTTCTCCTGGTAATTGCAGGAGATAAAAACGCAAAATAAAGTTCAGGCTTTGGGAAAGACTCAGATAATTTTAACATTTTTCTATGTCTTGGTCTTGTTTTTGACCTTAGCCTAATTCAATAAAAAGTCTAATTTAGCAGTATGTTAAAAAAGTTTTTCACAGCAGTAGGGAATATATTATGCTTTTGGGCAAATCCTGCAGAAGCCTCAGAAAATGAGGGTTTTCTGGAAGCTGTTCATGAGAGAAATTAATGATTTGGGAGTAAATTCTTTCGGACTTGTAGTCTTCACTTCAATATTTGTGGGGGCCGTAGTGGCTATCCAGATGTTCAACAACTTTGATGCATCTTCGTTTCCCATTCCTCCTTCATTTGTAGGGTATGCTACGAAAGCCGTACTGGTGCTGGAATTTGCCCCTACCATTATCAGTTTGATTCTGGCGGGTAAAGTAGGCTCTTATATTGCTTCCAGTATCGGGACCATGAGAGTTTCTGAGCAGATTGATGCATTGGACATCATGGGGTCAACTCTCCCAACTTTCTGATATTTCCAAAAATTATTGCCTGTATTCTTTTTAATCCCCTTCTTATTGCCATCAGTATTGTATTTGGTATTGGCGGAGGTTATATTGCAGGATTTTAACCGGAAACTGGACGGAGAACGATTATATTGTAGGGATTCAGATGTATATGCCTAACCTGTTTATCTATTATGCATTTACCAAAACCATAGTTTTTGCATTCATTATTGCAACAGTACCTTCTTATTTCGGGTATTTTGTCAAAGGAGGATCACTGGAAGTAGGTAGAGCCAGCACACAGGCGGTGGTATGGACGATGGTATTCATTATCATTTCCGAAATTTTTAACCCAATTAATATTAAGCTGATGATTGAGGTAAAAGATCTTAAGAAAAGTTTTGGAGATGTTGAAGTACTTAAGGGAATTTCAACTTCATTTGATAAAGGAAAAGTAAACTTAATCATTGGGCAGAGTGGATCAGGAAAAACCGTTTTCCTTAAAAGTCTTCTGAATGTGTATATGCCTTCATCCGGAGAGATCCTATTTGATGGCAAGGACATCAACACCATGACCAGGGATGAAAAGCAGCACCTGCGTTCAGAAATCGGGACGGTATTTCAGGGAAGTGCTTTGTTTGACTCGCTCACGGTAGAAGAAAACATTATGTTTCCTCTGGACATGTTTACCAACCTTACCTACAGAGAAAAAAAAGAAAAGAGTTTTCGAAGTAATAGGAAGAGTACACCTTGATAAAGCCGATAAAAAATATCCTTCAGAAATTTCAGGGGAATGCAGAAAAGGGTTGCCATAGCAAGAGCTATTGTCAACAATCCCAAATATCTGTTCTGTGATGAGCCCAACTCAGGGCTTGATCCTTATACCTCAAAGATTATTGATGATCTTCTTTATGAAATTACAAAAGAATATAATACCACAACAATCATCAACACTCACGACATGAACTCTGTAATGACGATTGGTGAGAAAATTGTATACCTGAGATTAGGACTCAAGGAATGGGAAGGAAACAAAGACATTCTGATCACGGCAGGCAATAAAAATCTGATTGATTTCGTTTATTCTTCAGAACTGTTTAAAGAACTGAGAGAATATTTACTTGAGAATAATAAAACGATTGAAAATACAAAAATAGACGATAATGAAAAAGGCACTTAGTATAGCGTTAGTAGGGTTTTCAATGTGGGCTTCTGCACAGATCTCACTGGCAGGTAAAGCCAATTTAATATTTCCTACAGGCTCACCTTCATGGTCCAACATTAAAGGAACTGTGAACGATGCTATTGAAGGAACGGGAAAAAACAATGTAGGTTTCAATGTTGGACTTTCAATGAAAGTAGGACTTCCGACTTCATTGTTCTTAATGCCGGAAGTATATTACACTCACTTCAAAAATGAATTCACTACAGAAAATACTACATTTGATGTGAAAAGTAACCGTATTGATGTACCGGTGCTTTTGGGATATAACCTTTTAGGAAATATGCTTGGGGTTTTTGTAGGCCCTGTGGGAAGCTTCAATTTAAGCAAAGACAATACCTATAATGATTTTAAAGAAAATGCTAAAAACAATTTCACTGTAGGATATCAGTTCGAGCTCAGCTTGAAATTAAAAAGCTTATTGTAAATGCAAGATATGAAGGAGCTTTCAGTAAAGATGAAAGAAACTTCATTAACAGAGTTTCCGGTTCGGAAATCAGATATGACAACAGACCTAACTTGTTTATGGTAGGTTTAGGATATAAATTCTAACGAATATTTGAAAATAACAACTTGTTAAAACCCCGGATCTATATCTGAGGGTTTTTATTTTGATTTTCAAGCTCGGCCTGACGCTTTGCAATATCTGCAGCCTGTTTTTCCAGTTCTTCTTTTTCTTTCTGCAGCTGCTTGAATTCTTTTTTCTTCTGTTCCGCTTTTATAGCGCTTCCTTTACTCAGATAACCTACCATTCCTCCAATGATAAGCCCTATTCCAACTCCAGCCATCATTCCCATGATGTGGGAAATCTTAATCTGTTCTACGGCAAAATCTGTCGTCAGATAAAAAAGCAAAGCTGATACTGCTAAAAGAATAAGTCCGGTAATTGATAAACTCTTCATAATATTGTGTTTAGGTGTTTACATTAAAAAGCCCTATCAAATTTACTAAAAATTTAATAAGGCTTTACTCAAGATTAAAATTCTAATTATATTTTTCCTCCCGCAGCCTTATAATATTCCAAAGCTTTTGGCAAGTCTTTATTAATATCTGAAATTCTTGTTTCCGGACTTGGGTGGGTAGATAAGAATTCCGGCTGTCTTGCCCCTGAAGATGCAGACTCCATTCTGTTCCAGAAAGGAATTGCTGCTCTTGGATCATATCCTGCCATAGACATCAGGTAAAGTCCCATTTCGTCAGCTTCAGACTCCTGCCCTCTTCCATATTTCAAAAGAGCAACCTGTGAACCGATAGGATATACCTTCTGGAAAATATTGGCCCATTGCGAGTTGGAAATTGTTCCTCCAAGAATAGCTCCTCCATACTGAGCCACCATTGCCTGGGAAATTCTTTCGTTTCCGTGACCTGCCAGTGCGTGGGAAACTTCGTGTCCCATTACTACGGCAAGTCCGTTATCATCTTTGTTATCGGCAGAATTCCGGTATAAACCGCTACCTTACCTCCGGGCATACACCATGCATTCAGTTCGTTGCTTTGCAGAAGATTAAACTCCCAGCTATAGTTGGCAAGATCTGCAGACCTTCCAATATTCTGATAATATCTTTCTGCAGCATTCTTGATTCTGTTTCCTACGCTTACCACTCTCTTTGCATCTGCTGTCCCGGTAATCACTTTACCTTTAGACAATGTCGTTCTGTATTCCTGCGAAGACATTGTTAATATTTCCGAATTGTTGGCCAGCTGTAACGAAGACCTTCCCGTAATGGGATTTGTAGTACAGGCAGCGGCCGACAGAGCAATAGCTCCTATTCCTAATAGATGTGTAACTTTCATAGTTTGAGTGTTAATAATTCAACCTTAACAATTTTTATTCCAAAATATTTCATAATGAATAAATTTGCATACATTTTGCTGTTTAAAATTAATAATTATATCAATCATGAAAAAGTATATTTCACTTCTTATGGTTTTCGGGTTCCTGTTCTTTTTCAGAGCTGTGCATCACAGGGTTCTGCAGATTCTCAGGTAGTCAATGCTTTAGCAGATTCTCAGGAGTTTACCTTCCATGCACAGAGAGCCAATCCTACGAATTATGATGTTATTAATGTGATGAGCTCGATGCCCAATTCTACTATGACCAGAATGTTGAATCTTGACGGAAGCTATACGATTGAACTCAGTAAGAATAATCTGGATGTTGCATTGCCTTATTTCGGAAGATTGTTCAACCCTACCTATGGAAATACCAGCAGCAACAGCTATAGATTTACTTCAAAAGATTTTACGGTAAGCAAATCTCAGAATAAAAAGGAACCTGGATCTTCAGGATCAGGCCTAATGATGTAAAAAGTGTACAGGAGATCAATATTGAAATCTTCAAAAACGGTAAGGCTTTCGTATCGATGAGAAGTAATGACAGACAGCCCATTACCTATGACGGATATGTTTCAAAAAATGAGGAAAAACAGGAAAAGGAAAAACCTTAATCCCTGTTCTGACCGGATAAAAATTTTTCAACAAATAATTTTGCTTCAGTGCTTGGGTTTGAAACCATCTCTGAAGCATTTTTTTATGCATCATATATGCTTCTTCCACCTCGTTGCTTTTTTTTCATAAGAGATAAAATATATTCCTGCACCCAATATTCAAACCGTTTTTCAGCCTGGTGTATACGAACTTCTTCAAAACGGCCGCTTTTCTTTTTCAGATCGATAAAGCCGGAAATGGTATCATAAATTTCTTTAAGGCCCTCATTATGTAAAGCTGAACCCAATAAAACAGGGATTTTCCATTCTTTTTCTTTAGGCGGAATAAAATCTAAAGCCCTTTTCAGCTCCAGTCTTGTACTTTTTGCTTTCTGAAGGTTATCCTGATCTACTTTATTGATGAAAATAAGGTCTACCATTTCCATAATTCCACGCTTTATTCCCTGCAGTTCATCACCACCTCCAATGATTTTAAGAAACAGGAAAACATCGGTAATATCTGCAACAAGAACTTCAGACTGCCCTACTCCTACTGTTTCTATCAGGATATAATCATAACCGGCTGCTTCACAGATCATCATGGTTTCAAAGGTAGTATTGGCAACTCCGCCCAGGAATCCTGAACTTGGGGAAGGTCGTATAAAGGCATTCTCTTCTTTGGCCAGCTCTTCCATTCTGGTTTTATCACCCAAAATACTGCCCTTATTGATTGAAGAACTTGGATCAATAGCCAGAACAGCCACTTTTTTACCTTCCGCAATAGCCAGCCTTCCGAAACTTTCTATAAAGGTTGATTTTCCGGCACCGGGAACTCCCGTCACTCCTACCCGCACAGAATGGCCTGTAAAGGGCATTATTTTTTTCAAAAGATCTTCTGCCTGTACCCTGTGCTCAGCTTTTTTACTTTCGACCAATGTAATAGCTTTTGCGATCAGGCGTTTGTTTCCCGATCGTATTCCCTCTATTAGCTCTTCTGTAGAAAATTTCATTGATTCAAAATTAATAATTATAATGGGAATGATCAATAGTTCGTCAGCAATCACGGAACAAATACTCCTTTTTACCATTTATATTTTCATCATGTATTCCTGATTCAATTTTTATTTCTTCTAAATTAAAACTATATACTCCCTGTAACAACGGCTTGAGGAATTTATTACATTTGTTAAATATCAAAATAAGAAACATGAAAAAACTCATCGCTGCAGCATCATTCACTGCCATTCTATTAGTTTCCTGTACACCAAAAGCATCAACAACTGCTGCTACAGCCGGAACATCTACGTCTACTGCTGAAGAGATTGCTCAGGGAAAAACTATTTTTGAAAATTCATGCGGAAAATGCCATAAGCTACCGGATCCAGCCTCGCACAACCCTGTACAATGGGTAGGCATCATGAATTCTATGGCACCTAAAGCGAAACTGAATGATGACCAGCACAAATGGGTTTACGATTATATTGTTTCTGTGAAGAAGTAATCATCAACAAACAAAAATATAGGTATGAAAAAATTAATCTTAAGCGGTATCGCAGCATCGGCATTTCTGGTTTCCTGCGGACCAAAAAGTGTGGCAGTAACAGGGCCTAAGTATACCTCATCCGAGCAACTGGCCCAGGAAAAACCATTTTTGAAAACTCGTGTGCAAAATGTCACAAACTGCCGGAGCCTACCAAACATGACGATCAGGGATGGATCAAAACCTTAAGCAGAATGGCACCTAAAGCCAAGCTTAATGATGATCAGCATCAGATGGTTTATGATTATCTGATCTCTGTAAATAAAAAATAGCAGTCCTCAGTATAAAGACCGCTCAATTCTTTTAGCCACGAATGCAATTATAGTTTTCTGAACGCATTCGTGGCTTTTTATTAATAAAACTTATTTAGCTTTTGCCTTTTTAGTTGCCTTTCTCTTTTGCTTTTCAGGCATTTTTGCTTTCACAAATTTTTCTCTGTTTTTCAGAAAATCAATCATAGCCTGATCATAAGCAAAGGTTTTGGCTTCTTTTAAAGGGGCTAATGCTTTTTATACTCCAGTCTGATCTCAAAAAGCAGAGATTTCTGAATAAGGATTCTGCATTTATCTATTCCTTTCATTTTCAGAGAATATTCAATCATCTTTTCTGCTTCTTCCAGATCTTCATTATCCAGCAGACATCTGATATAATATTGCGGGGTATTCAGGTTGGTGATATTGCATTGTATAGCCTCTTCAAAGTAGAGTTTGGCTTTCTCATAATCTATAAGCATCTCACTGTATATTCTGCCCATCAGGCAAAGGCTGTCTGCATCTTCCGGATCGTAGGACAAGGCATAATTGAGTGCTTCCAGGCAATTCGTAAGGCTATATGGATAATTGTCCAAAGCCTCAAAATAATATTTACTTTTAGTTAAGGTCATTTTTGTAGTTTTTTAATTCATTTTTCAAGACATTTCTCTGTTTTTTGAAAGATTTGTCTACATAATTTCTTTTAAAATCTGTTCCGGAAAATGTACGAACGGGATTTCCACGCTGCACCTGCAGATGAAGATTCCAGGTTTCTTTCATTGTATTTTCAAGTTTCCGGATGTATACTGCCATCACTTTTTCTTTCAGCCTGATGACGGAAAGTTTTTTATTCTCCAGCTGTGACCGGGAATCCTGTACGAATACAGATTCTCCTGTCAGGAGATGTGTGGCACGAACGGCAGTGTTCACTTTGTTTACGTTTTGCCCGCCGCTTCCTGGCTTCTGGTGGTCTGGAATTTTATATCTTTTTCATTAAAATCTGTTTTTTCAAGATTTTCTATCTCAAAAATTCCAATAAACCAGTTGCTTCTTTTATGCAGCTTTCTGAAGGTACTTTTTCCTGTCCAGCAGACACTTCCTATCCAGTTCTTTAAAAATCCGGTTAGCTCTTTTCCTTTTAAAAGCAGGGTAACAGATTTGAGGGTAAGATTTTCATCTCCGTTTTCACGATGAATAATCTCACAGTCTATTTTATTTTCTTTTGCCTCTTCCAGAAAGGTCTTCAGTACTTTGGCAACTACCCACTGGCATTCCAAAGGACCTCTTCCTGAAGTGATCTGTATTAATTTTTGCATGTTATTCCGGCATTTTACTTAACAGGGGATGTCCTGACGGATCTATTCCCTTTTCCAATAAATTTTTGGCAGCCATTACCGCCCAACATTTATCACTGGAATGGATGTTTCTGTAGAATGAAAGCAGAACATCAGGTTTCACTACGGTAAAACCGTTGGCTTCAATGGTTTCAAGGTCATTTCTTTCAAAGAAATCTATGGTGATCCTGTGAAATTTATCATTTTCCAGTTCTGCTGTTTTTTCATATCTGCGGAAATTTTCCTGACTTGGCAGATGATCGTAGCGGGTCCATACTTTCTGAAATCCTTCCTGCTGCAGGATCATTACTACCTCAGCTACATTTTCTTTTCTAACAAAAACATCAATATCCTTATGATCATGGGCGTGTTTGTATTCTGTATGTCCTTTTTCTGACATAAAGTGCCAGGCCCATCCTCCTGATATAATGACTTTTTCTTTTAATTTTTCTAAAATTTCGAGACCGAACCGAATTCTAAATTCCGGCCAGACCTCTCCGTATCTCTTTATGTTGTGGGGTGCTCCCATTTTTTTGTTTTTTAAATTGTTGTAATAAACCTTACAGGCGTTTGAAACCTGTAAGGTTGTCTATTAGCCCCGATTGCAGCAATTGTCTGAGCTCATTTTTCTTTTGTAAAAGAAAAATAGCGAGTGCGGAAAGCGGATCAGCTCCTTATCCATTGACTATTTGTCCATCCTTACAATTCTCGGCTGAAATGTTCCCAGGATATCTACCAGTTCGCTTTGTGCGTTCATCACTTCATTGATGTCTTTGTATGCCATAGGTGCTTCTTCTGCATTCCCGCCCATCAGGGTGACATTCTTCAGCTTCAGCTCTTTTTGATGTCATGCTGTGTAAAAAGGTTCCTGCATTCTCCTCTTGAATGTGCTCTTCCTGCACCATGTGAGGCTGAGTTCAGAGCATCCGGATTTCCTTTTCCACGAACGATGAATCCTTTGGCCGTCATAGAGCCCGGAATCATTCCCAATTCATTCTCATTGGCAGGAGTAGCTCCTTTTCTGTGAACGATCACTTCTTTACCGTTGTGAATTTCTTTCCATGCAAAGTTGTGATGGTTTTCTATTCTGGCTTTTACCCTTCCACCAACAGCTTTTACAAGTCTTCTGTGGATATCATCATGACATGCCGAGGCATAGTCTCCGGCAAGATTCATGGCAGTCCAGTATTCCAGACCAAGATGGGTACTCAGATCCAGCCAGGCAAAGCTCTGTGCTTCTTTTGGCAGTGGACACTGCTCTGCAGCCACTCTTGAATAATACTGGGCAATTTCGGCTCCTAATCCTCTGGATCCGCTGTGCGATAATATTCCCAGGTATTTTCCTTTCGGTAAGCCAATCTGCTCATCTTCTTCGGTGATTTCCACTTCCCCGAATTCTACAAAATGATTTCCGCCTCCTGAGGACCCCATCTGTTTGATTGCTTTTCCTTTTAATCTTCTCAGGATAGGAATCAGATCGAAGGTATCCCTGTCGAAGATTTCGTGATCAATATGAGATTTATGGGTCTCATACATCCCGAATTTTGTATTTTCTGCAAGCGCTTTTTCATATTTATCTCTTGCACCGTCAAGATATGAAACCGGTGTATCCAAAATACTGAGGCTCATTCGGCATCCGATATCCATTCCTACTCCGTAAGGGATCACAGCATTTTCTACTGCCAGCACTCCTCCAATCGGCAGTCCGTAGCCGCTATGGGCATCAGGCATTAATGCTCCCTGAGTGGAGATAGGTAACTTCAAAGCTGTATACAACTGATTTTTTGCTTCTTCTGAAATATTGCTTCCAAAAATCTGAAATGAAGCACGTTGTGAATTCAGCATTCTTTTTCTGTTTTTTGGATGAAAGCAGGGTTTCTGCAATTTGCCCGAAAGTCAGGTCTTTTTCAAAATTCTCCGGATTCAGCAGAATTTCTTTTAAAAGGGATTTTACGTGATGAATATTCTTGGTTGCAAAATTTCTTTTCATGACTTCCAGTGCTACGTTTACGCTTTGGTTATTAGGATAGCCCAGTTTTAATATATCTTTTCCTTTTAGTTTTAAATTTCCCATTGTTTTTGTTTTAAATTATATGGATTCATCGTCCAGAAAGCTTTCTGCAATCTCTGTTGCAGACATTGTGTAATGAAAGTATTTTATACTTCCTTTCTGATCAGATTGGTATTTCGCTTTCCATGGATTGGATTTCCCGTGAATTGTTTTCTGCAGAATTCCCACCACTTTGTGCTGTCCCAAATAGGATTCAAGCTGTGCATATTCTTTTTCCAGTTCCAGATCCAGGGGTTTGTAATGGGTAATCATATTAGGTTTTACCCTCAGCCTAAATCTCCATGGTTGATAAATTTGTAGTAGGTTCCAAATATCCTACGGATAGGACAATATTCATCTTTCTTTTCGAAGTACTGCCTTTCCCGGTCGGTAAGTCCCAATTTCGGATCATTCCAGGAAAATGAAGTAATATACTTGAGCTTCTGCTCTCTTTGTACATATATTTTTCTTCCGAACTTTCTTTTCTTTTTCAGAAATTTTCGGTTTTCAGAATACATATAAGTATTGATTTTCCTTAAAATTTCTTCGAAAAAATCTCCATCTTTGGACCGTTTTACGTCATCCCTTACGACAAAAAATCTTACGAATCCTTTTTGATAAGGCTTTTCTAATGGAATCAAGGGAAGATCTCTTCTTATTTTCCAAAGTTCCCTACTACGTTCATGCTTTTTCTGATCTGTTTTTCTACATCTTTTTTATTGTTCTTTTTCTGCTTCTCAAGCTTCTCAGCCGGTAAGACAGAAGGTTATCATTTTCCATGTAAGACATAAGATATCAGGTACAGAATCCTAAAACGGAAGCTGTCTTCTATCTGTTTGTTTATTCAACTAATATTTTAGTTTACAGATTAAACGATAATGGACGTAACGATTCTGAGTAATAAAACCTCAGTCTCTTTTGTCCTTTTATGACACGAAAAGATTTCGGGAAACTAAATTTGAGTTTTGAAATATTGCGCAATAAAAAACCCGAAATCTCTACGACTTCGGGTTCTGATATTTCATTGTACTGTTATTCTATGAGTGTACCAAACCACGAAGCCTTACCACCATAAGCGGTAATCCAACTGTAGAATTCTGATTTGTTCTGAACATTGCTTCGTTGTTTTTAATTGGTTAAACTTGATTTTCAGGTGCAAATATAAAATTATTTTTTTAATCTCCAATTCTTTTTAAATCTTATTTTTGTGAAAAACAATTTATGTATAAAATTTTATCGGGCCTGATTCCATTGCTTTTCATAGCATGCAAGAAGGAAACTCCGTAAAAAATGAAGAAGTAAAAGCAACAGTAAACTCCTGCAATTCGTCTCATTTTATGAAAAAGATTCTTGAGCTGGATGAAATGAAAGCTCAGGCTAAATTTCTGGATTCACTGACGAAAGGAAAAAGCGGGATTGCTTTTCTGGCAGACAGTACAAAAATAAAAGATGGCTGGGAATACTCTATTTCTGCCGGCTATAATGGCCCAGACCGTTTTGAAACCTATCATATTTTTTATGCTTCAAGCAAGGATTGTCATATGTTGAAGATTGCAGAACCGGTTTCCGGAGAAACCCTTACTATCGAGGAATGGAGAAAACGCCAGAATCAGCCTGTGGAAACAGAATCTTATCTGAAAAAAGGAATATACAGCTTACCTGTTGAAAGTCTTCCCCAGGTGGATGTAAAGTGGCTTGAAACAGATTTTCTTGTAGAAGGTTCAGAGCAGTACAGTTGCGGAAATCCAATGTTCAGGTATTTTCCTCTAACCCGATATAAAAATATGGACCTGATTCTTGTTCCGATGGATTGTGGTGATTTCGATTACCGCTACTCTCTTCTTACTGTACTTAACAACAAAATTATAGGGAACTTTACGTGGAAGGTCTCTGGTATGATCCCGGAAAAGATGATAAAATTGAGGAGTTCAGCAGCTATGAGATCAGCAAAACCGGACAAATTATGGTCACAATGGAACAAAAGCTTGACGGAAATACGCAAAAAACCACCAATACGTATTATCAGATCATGGATGACGGTAATATTAAGCCGTTGAAAAGTAATATATAAAGGATTGGCAATAAATAAGGCTGTTTCCTATATTGAGAAACAGCCTTTATTTTTATTCTTGATTTACGTTCAGATTTTAGCCAGTAGCTTTTCCAGAATTTCTACGGCACATTTTGGAAGGTTGGTTCCGGGACCGAAAATAAAGTCAGCTCCATTGGCGTACAGGAATTCATAATCCTGTTGCGGAATTACACCACCTACCACAATGGTAACATCGTCTGCTCCCAGTTTTGACAGCTCTTCTACAACCTGTGGCACCAGTGTTTTGTGTCCTGCTGCCAGTGAAGATACACCCAAAATATGAATATCGTTTTCAATGGCTTGTTTGGCCACTTCTTCCGGAGTCTGGAACAACGGGGCAACATCGACGTCAAATCCCATATCTGCGAATGCTGTTGCTACCACTTTGGCACCTCTGTCGTGCCCATCCTGTCCCATTTTTGCAACCATTATTCTCGGGCGGCGTCCTTCTTCTTCTTCAAACTTTTGGGTCAGATTAAGGGCTTTTTCAAAATATTCGTTTTTTCCGGCATTCATGGCATATACTCCAGAGATTGTTTTAATGTTGGCTTTGTATCTTCCAAAGGTTTCTTCCATGGCATCACTCATTTCGCCAAGGGTAACTCTTCTTCTTGCTGCTTCGATGCACAATGCCAGAAGATTTCCTTTTCCGGTTTTTGCACTTTCACGGATATCATTGAGTATCTGTGTAACGGCTTCTGAATTTCTTTCTTCCTTTATATTGTTCAGTCTTTCGATCTGTTTTCTGCGAACTTCCGTGTTATCAATGTCAAGGATCTCTATCGCATCCTGTTTTAATGATGATCTGAATGAATTGACTCCGATAATGAATTCTTCTCCACTATCAATTTTTGCCTGTTTTTGGCAGCAGCCTCTTCAATTCTCATTTTTGGAATTCCGGCTTCGATTGCTTTGGTCATTCCTCCTTCCTGCTCAACCTCATCAATGTATCGCATTGCTTCTTCAATCATCTGTTGGGTAAGGCTTTCTACCAGGTTGCTTCCGCCCATCGGATCTACAACATCGCATATGCCGCTTTCCTGCTGAAGGATGATCTGTGTATTTCTTGCAATCTTTGCCGAATAGTCTGTAGGAAGGGCAATAGCCTCATCCAGGGCATTGGTATGCAACGACTGCGTTCCTCCTAATGCGGAAGATAACGCTTCAATGGCTGTTCTTGTGATATTATTGAAAGGCTCCTGTTCTGTCAGAGACCATCCCGAGGTTTGTGAATGGGTTCTTAAGGCCAGGGATTTGGGATTCTGAGGGTTAAACTGTTTTAAAAGGTTAGCCCAGATATATCTTGCAGCACGCATTTTTGCAATTTCCATGAAGTGGTTCATCCCAATCGCCCAGAAGAAGGATAATCTTGGTGCGAAATCGTCTACGTTCATTCCTGCTTTGATCCCTGTTCTTACATATTCAAGGCCATCAGCTAAGGTATAAGCCATTTCCAGTACGGGAGTAGCTCCTGCTTCCTGCATATGGTATCCGGATATGGAAATAGAGTTGAATTTCGGGATATTTTGTGAGGTATATTCGAAGATGTCCGCAATGATCTTCATAGAAGGAGCAGGCGGGTAAATATAGGTGTTTCTTACCATGAACTCTTTCAGAATATCATTCTGGATGGTTCCTGAAAGTTGTTCCTGTTTTACGCCCTGTTCTTCAGCAGCTACAATATAGAAAGACAAAATCGGAAGTACAGCTCCATTCATCGTCATGGAAACTGAAATCTGATCTAATGGAATTTCGTTGAAAAGGATTTTCATATCTTCCACAGAATCGATGGCTACCCCTGCTTTCCCTACATCACCTACCACTCTTGAGTGATCTGAGTCATATCCTCTGTGCGTAGCAAGATCAAATGCAACTGAAAGTCCTTTCTGTCCTGCTGCAAGGTTTCTTCTGTAAAAGGCATTGGATTCTTCTGCGGTAGAGAAACCGGCATACTGACGGATCGTCCATGGTTTTTGTACATACATGGTGGAATACGGTCCTCTCAGATAGGGTTCAATTCCTGGAGAAGTCTGTGTTAATGATTCATCTTTCACATCTTTTTTTTTTCATAAGATGATTTAAGTTCAAGTCCGTCTTTTTCAAAGTTATAGATTTCCCTCTCCTGAGGTAACACTTTAAAATCCGGCTTTTTCACAGAAATAGTCTTTCGCATTCCAATTATTTTTGTCTCCGTAAAGTTAATTTTTTTGAGCGAAACATGAAACATCTGTTAACATTCAAAACCATGTAGTAAAAAACGGCCAATTTTCAATAAAATCGGCCGTTTCTTTAAATTTATTACTATTTAAATGCTATTTCTTTATTCCCATCTCATATAAAGCAAATGATATAAGATCTGCATTTTCACTGATTACCTGATCCGTTGCTCTTCCGGCACCATGACCTGCATTTTTTCAATTCTTAATAAAACAGGATTTTTACAGCCCTGTTTTTCCTGAAGTTCTGCCCCAAACTTGAATGAGTGTGCAGGCACTACCCTGTCATCATGATCACTCGTAATAATCATGGTGGATGGGTAGCAGGTTCCTGCTTTTACGTTATGTACCGGAGAATATGATTTAAGATACTCAAACATCTCCTTACTGTCTTCTGCAGTTCCGTAATCATAAGCCCATCCTGCTCCGGCAGTGAATTTATTATACCTCAGCATATCCAGAACTCCAACTCCCGGGAATGCGACTCTCGCCAGATCTGGACGTATCGTCATGGTTGCTCCTACTAACAGACCTCCGTTTGATCTTCCTGAAAGCGCCATGTATTCCTTAGAAGTATACCCTTTGCTCTGCAGATATTCTCCTGCGGCAATAAAATCATCAAAAACATTTTTCTTCTGCTGCTTTGTTCCTGCATCATGCCATTTTTTACCATACTCACCTCCTCCACGGATGTTAGGAACAGCATATATACCGCCATTTTCCATCCAGATTGCATTCACTACGGAGAAAGAAGGCTGTAAACTGATATTGAAACCGCCATAAGAATACAGAATTGTAGGGTTTTTCCCGTCAAGCTTGATTCCTTTTTATAGTTGATCATCATCGGAATCTTTGTACCATCCTTTGAAGTATAGAATACCTGCTCAGAAACGTAATCATCCGGATTGAATTTCACTTTTGGCTTCTGATACACTTCTGATTTACCGGAATCTACATTAAATTTATAGGTAGTTCCCGGAGTGATATAGTTACTGAAAGAATAGTAAAGATCTTTTTCTTTTTCCTTCCCTCCAAAACCGGCAATATTACCTTTTCCGGGAAGGGTAATTTCCTGATCAGTTTTCCTGTTTTATCAAACTGTTTTACCTGGTCAATAGCATCAATCATATACGTAGCAAAGAAATATCCTCCCCGGAAGAAATTCCCAATACATTTTCAGTCTGTGGAATTACGTCTTTCCAGGTTTCAGGAGCGGGATTGGCAATGGTAGTTTTTACCAGACGCATATTAGGAGCATCTTTATCTGTAGCAATAAAAAGGTTATCCCCTTCAGTATCCACAATGTAGGCATTGATGTCAAATCCTTTTGTAATCTGTACAAAGTCTCCTCCTTTTTAAGATCTTTTATGTACAATTCGTTACCATTGGTTGCATTGGCAGCAGAAATGATCAGGTATCTCTGGTCTTCCGAAACGCTTGCTCCTAAGTATCTTCTCGGAGTTTTCTCACCACCAAAGATCAGTTTATCTTCAGATTGTTTGGTCCCAAGTTTATGGAAATACACTTTATGTTTATCGGTCATTCCTGAAAGTACGGTTCCTTCTTTCGGTTTATCATAGCTTGAATAATAGAATCCTTCATCATTCTGCCATGCTATACCACTGAATTTCACATCCAGTATGGTTTCATCAATCTGTTTCTTGGTAACAGCGTCAATGATAATGATTTTGTTCCAGTCACTCCCCCTTCAGAAATAGCATAAGCCGCAAGATTTCCTTTTTCGTTAAATGATAAGGTGGCAAGTGAAGTGGTTCCTTTTTCTGAAAACTTATTCGGATCTAAAAATACTTCTGTAGCTTTCGTCTTCTTGTTTGTTCTGTATAAAACGGACTGAGCCTGTAAACCGTCATTTTTGGAATAATAGGTATAGTCACCTCTTTCAAAAGGAGCTGAAATTTTTTCATAATTCCAGATATCTTTCAGCTGGTTTTTAATTTTATCCCTGAATGGAATTTTTGAAAGGTAATTCTGGCTGTAGGCTACTTCTTCATCTACCCATTTTTTTGTAGCATCGGAGTCATTTTCAAGGTCTCTGTACGGATCTGACACCGCTTTTCCGAAATACGTATCTGTCTGATTTCCTTTTATAGCTTTAGGATAATTCATTTTTGAGAATAAAAAGATGCTGAAAATAAAACTCCAGCAGTTAATAACATAGGTTTAAAATTCATAGTGAACGGTTTTCTCAAAAATACGTAAAGTATGTGAAATAAAAAAGCCCCAAAATCCGGGGCTTATAACTCTTAATCTGTGATCATCAACTATTCGTTGGATCCGAAACTTTCAAAGTAGAAATCAGTCAGATTACTCACGATCTGATCCGGACTTCCGTTCCAATAGTATATTTTACCACCTTCTTTCAGCTCATATAAACTAAAGGTCTGATCTGTTGTGACTGTTTTGTCAGCATTTTTAAAATCCTGAGCTGCCTGAATCAAATATTTTTTCAATTCCTCGGCTTTTACTTTTTTGTATCTCCAGTTGGGCCGGGAGTAAGTTTTGACGGCACTTTAAAACTTACGGAATAAGTAACTTCAGCAATTTTCTCTCCTTCCATATATTCATTAGGAACAACTTTTACGTCTTTAACGGTCAGTTTTCCAGTTTTAAAATTTGCCAGCATCGCTGTAAAATATTCTTCTGCTTCTTTTTTACAGGAGGCAGCCGTAGCTTTAGGGAACGCAGCCAAAAAACTATCTACACTGCCATTCTTCATTTCTTCTGAAGTTTCTTTGAAATTGACCTGATAAGCATTCTGCCCCTCTACGGTAGGCCTTAAATAATCGTTAAGCTTATTTAAAGCAGCCTCGTCATTATTTACGAAAGTTCCGAAGAACAATTCAAAAGCTTCTTTAGGTTTCTTTACTTCAGTCTGAGCCATAAGGTGCTGTCCCATCATGGTAAGCAGCAACAGCAAAATAATTTTGTAATTTTTCATAGTGTATATTTTGTTCTGTTATTTGGAAAAACAAAGCCCCTGAAAAGTCAGAGGCTTTGCTTTTATTTGTTTTAATCTTAATAATTCTCTTCTTCCCCTTTCATCTTCTCTGCATTTTCCGCCATGATTACGGCATCAATCATTTCAGAAATATCTCCATTCATGTAAGCGTCCAGGTTATACATAGATTTATTGATTCTATGGTCTGTAACTCTTCCCTGAGGATAGTTGTATGTTTTAATTTTTGCAGAACGGTCACCTGTAGAAACCATAGATTTACGCTGTGCAGCAATATCTCCCTGTACTTTTGCAGTTCGATATCGTAAAGCTTGGTTCTTAGCATTTCCATTGCCAACTCACGGTTTGCCAGCTGAGAACGGGCTTGCTGACATACGACTACAAGTCCTGAAGGCTTGTGCGTCAGCTGTACTTTAGTTTCAACCTTGTTTACGTTCTGACCTCCGGCACCTCCTGAACGGGAAGTCTGCATTTCAATGTCTGCAGGATTCAATTCGAAATCCACTTCTTCTGCTTCCGGCAAAACAGCCACAGTAATGGCAGAAGTATGAACTCTTCCCTGAGATTCTGTTTCAGGAACACGCTGTACACGGTGAACTCCCGATTCAAACTTCATGATTCCGTAAACACCTTCTCCTTCTACCTTCATGATCAATTCTTTGTACCCTTTTGCTGCTTCATTGGAATCCGTCACTTCATGTCTCCATCCTTTAGCCTTGAAGTACATGGTGTACATTCTGTAGACATCTTCTACGAAAATCGCAGCTTCATCACCTCCGGTACCGGCACGTAATTCTACGATAACGTTTTTGTCATCAGCAGGGTCTTTTGGAATCAACAGTACTTTTAATTCTTCTTCCAGGCCAGGAATTCTGGATTGGGCTTCAAGCTTTTCTTCTTTAGCAAGATCTACCAGATCTCTGTCTGAACCATCTGCTATGATTTCATCAGATTCTGCAATAGAATCCAAAGCTCCTTTATATTGATCGTAAACTCTTACAATTTTTCCCAAATCACTATATTCTTTGTTCAAAGAAGAATATCTTTTTGGTCTGAAATGACATCAGGCTGTATAATAAGGTCTGCCACCTCATTATATCTTTGTTTTATAGCTTCTAATTTTGGAATTAATGATTTAGACATTATGGAATTTTTGTGGGTGCAAAGATAAGAATTATTAATTCAAAATTAAAGTATAAATTTTTGAACGCTAGGCAGAACTGTAAAACCGGATCTGTTATTCAACTTTTAAGCTTTTAATCATCTTTAGTCTGCTTCATACATCTTCTGTCAATTAAATATAAAACTATTCCCACCGCTACAATTCCCAGCCCGATCATACTTTCTTGGGGATTATGAACCAGTGTAAAATAGAGGATATATCCACTGAACAGCAAAAAGACAGTTGGAAAAATGTAAAAGGCATTGGATCTGAATATCTTCCGGTCTCCTTTTTTAAGAAAATACACGGTAGAAATCGCCAGGCTGGCAAACAGCTGAAGGATAAAAGCCGTATAAACGAATATCTCCTTAAAGCTTCCTGTTAAAATAATAATGGCAACAATGACAGCATGAGCGAAAATAGCTCTTACAGGAATTCCTTTTTCATTTCCTTTCGAAAGAGGTTTCCACAGATAGCTATCCTTTGCAAAAGCCTGGGTCATCCGTGATCCTACCCACAAATATCCGCTGATGGTTGCAATCAGCTGTAAGGCGATAAAAATATTGACGATCTTTCCAAAAGACAATCCCAGCATATTGACCGCTGCTTCTCCCATAACGTCTTCTTTTCCTGCCAGCTGGCTTACCGGAGCGTGTTTCAACATTATATAATTGATCAGAATATAGCTTACCGTAACAAAAACAGTCCCGATAATCAGAGATTTGGGAGATTTTTCTGTACATCTTTTATTTCCCCGGCAATATAGGAGGCAGAATTCCATCCGGTATAAGAATAGGTGACAAACACCAGAGAGGTGGCAAAAGCAGGAAGCATTATCTCATCTTGCCAGCCGTCACTGAAATTAAGGCTGTTCCCCGTATGAGGAGACTCCGAAAGCCCAACTCCCAGCACAATAAGAATAACAATAAATGCAACTTTGATAAAAGTAAAAAAATTGTGAAACCTTCCGGAAGCCTTTACACTGAAAGATAACATGACTGCAACCACAAAAATGGCAGCAATGGCAAAACCATTACCAAAGCTGTAATCAAATACTGAAAGATATTTTGACATGGCCAGCGCTGCCAGTGCAACGGGTGATGAAAATCCGATAATTAAAGAAATCCAGCTGATCAGATATCCGAACAGTGGATGATACGTTTCTTTAAGATAAATAAAGTCTCCTCCGTTTCCTTTAAAGTGGGAACCTAATTCAGCATAACAAAACGCTCCGAACAATGCCAGGACTCCTCCGATTGCCCATAACAGAAAAATACTGTATGTATTGGTAATATCTGATAACTGAAATCCCAGGGTTGTAAAAATCCCCGTTCCTATCATATTGAAACTACAATGGCTGCAGCTGTTTTCCAGCCGATCTGATGTGAAGAAGTACTCATTTACTCTTTAAAAATTAAAATTAAGCCTTCCGAAGAAATAGTTTCCCAACGTACCCATCTGAACAGGCGCATATTTGAACACTCCATAATACGAATTTTTATAGATCTGAAGATCCGGAAAAACGTCAAATATGTTGTTTGCCCCTACCGTAAAATTGAGATTCTTTGTAATATCATACCCTACACTGATATCGGTAACCACTTTTGGAGAAAACTCCTGAACTTCTCCGAAAGGAAAGCCGTCTCTAATTACTTTACCAAAATAGGTATTTCTCACGAGAAAACTGAATTTACCTACTCCATACGTAAGTCCCAAAGATGCTTTTGTTTTTGGGGATAGGGTTTCAATAATATTGATCTGATCCGGACCAAAGAATTCATTTTGGGAGTTCCCAGGTTTTCAGGAAAATGGAAATCTGTAATTTTTGTTTCGGTGTAATTTCCTGCAAGATTAATATTTAAACTACCACCGGCCAGCTTCCAGTCATAGGAAACCACTACATCCACTCCTTTGGTTTCTGTATCAATTGCATTGGCAAAGAATCTTCCGCTTTCCACTGCATTTCCTTCTCCTACCACTTGAGGGTCAGCCAGCCTTGAGTCTGTGATATTGCTGGTAATTACAATTCTGTCTTTCACTTTAATGATATAACCGTCTACGGTAATAAAAAGGCCTTTAGCTGGCTGCAAGGTAAATCCGGCACTTCCATTAATGGATGTTTCCTGCTTTAATTTATCAAATCCCAGAACCTGTGCTGCCTGGCTGTCATTATTAAAAATTCCTTTCCTCACAATTCCGGAACCGGAAGTAGAGATATCAGCATATGAGTTATTGAAATACTGTTGCTGAAGTGATGGTGCCCTGAATCCTGTTCCTACCGCTGCTCTTACTGCATAATTTTTTATAAACTCGTATCTTACTGCCAGCTTTCCGTTTAAAGTATTCCCAAAATCCGAATAGTTTTCAAATCTGGCCGCTGCATCAATATTCAGCTTTTTATCCAGATCATAGGAAACCTCTGCGTATACTGCTGTTGAGTGTCTGTCTTTTTCAAAGCATTGTCCGGTGAGAAGCCTATAAAAGACTGTGAACCTCCTGCTCCAATTACTTTAGAATCTTTTGTTGCAATATTTCCATTTTCATCATATTGGGTATAGGAAGCTTCATCTCCTGCTTTGATCTGGTATTGCTCAAACCTGAATTCTCCACCGAATGCGATATTGACGTTTTTTATGTTTTTTGAAACATCAAGGTTAACAGTATTTTGCAGAAAACTGTGGGCTCCTGCATAAAAACGGGTTGGCGATTTGATACCTAAAGATGCATTATTGGTATTGTTTACATTATAATTAAAGGTGTTACTGCCAAAAGTATTGCTCAGGTCAATCAACCAATCATTTACATTATATTTTGCGCCTGCAGCATAGGAAATATCATAGATCTGAGAATTTAAGACTGCCTGGAAACCATTGGGATAAATTTCTTTTACAATATTAAAGCCTTCACTCGGAAGCCTTCTGAAACCATATCCTTTTCCTTCTTTAATACTGAATCCTCCAAAGGAATAGAATTTAAAATGTTCGTTTAAAGGATATTCTGAATTGAAAAACAACTGCCCCTGTCTGATCTGTGCGTCTCCGATCTGGAAATTAAAGTCGTCCCTTGTGAGCCCCTCTCTTTAATTTTTGCATCATCTGCAGCTCTGGCAGCTTTTACAGCCTCAGCATCACCTGCAAATTCATAAGCGAAATTATTTCCGAAAATATCAAGATCATGGTTCTGGGTTCTTGTTGTTTTTCCTCTATGGCTTAATTGCAATGAAAGATTGATAAAACCGTCATTTTTCCCCAAAGAAGTTCCATAATTCACGCCTGCCTGATAAGTATCGCCATCATTTCTTCCACTTAATCCGTAGGTTAAGCTTGCGGAAGCCCCTGCATTCTTTTTCAGGATAATATTGATAACCCTGCAATAGCATCAGAACCATATTGTGCGGCAGCACCGTCTCTTAGCACTTCAATTTTTTCTATAGCGATGACAGGGATGGTACTTAAATCCGTTCCTACAGATCCGTTTCCTACCGTATTCTGATAGTTTACCAAAGATGTTGTATGTCTTCTTTTTCCATTCAGCAATACCAAAACCTGATCCGGACCCATTCCCCTTAAACTTACGGGATCAATATGCTCTGTTCCGTCAGAAGCAGACTGTCTTACAGAATTAAACGAGGGGATGACATAGTTTAAAAGATCCTGAGCCGTCATTTGCGGAGACGACCTTTGCACTTTGCTGATGTTGATAACGTCTACAGGAACCGGTGTCTCCAGCTTTGTTCTTTTAACGCTGCGGTTTCCAACAATGATAATGTCTTCGATTTGTTTTCCTTTTTCCTCCTGCTCCTGAGCAGCCACTAAAATTGTCCCCAGCAATACTACAACTGTACTTAATTTTTTCATCTTTGTTCTGCCATTAAATAATATTCTTCTGCAGATCAATATGCAGATACACAAGACTTCAAGAAATGGAATTCATATAAGAATATTGACTTCACTTATCTCCCCATTGGGTTGGAATTAGCACCTTTACACTTCTGGAATTGTGTTGGTTGCTAAGGTTTCATTGGGCCAAATCCCTCCACCTTTCTTGATAACTCTAGTGCAAAGGTAGACTAATTTTTCAAATATGCAAAAACAGACTCATTCCGAGAAAGAAAAAAAGGCAAATCAGCTGTTTCGCCAATTTGCCTTTGTATTACTTTATGATCATTTTTTGAATAGCCATTCCTGTTTCTGATTTCAGCTGTACTAGGTAAATTCCTGCCGGATAATTTACTTTCAGCTCGTAGCTTCCGCTTTCATTATTCAGTTTGAAGGTATCCAGTTTTTTACCACTCATTTCTGAAATGATGATTTCACCGTTTATAGCTTTGTGATAAATCAATTTGACATTACCGTCTTTTACAGGATTATCAGCAATCTGAAGAGATAATCTATGTTCTGCATTCACATCTGCAGTTGATAAAGATCCAGTGTAATTTCCAAGAATTCTGAATTCTCCGGGTTGCAGTGTAACCGGAGTTGTAGTAGATGTCATATTCAGGATGGTATCATCCATCAGGTTCTGCCATTGTCCTGTATAAGGTAAATAAGGAATCACATTTTTCACGGAAGTACTGTAGTTTGCCAGTACCACTACATTCTTCATTCCACTGATCGCATTATCATACACATAAATTCTTGTAATAAGCCCGTCCGGATCATTGGTGAGATTATTAGATTCTATAGTATAGGTTTTGGATTTAAAAACCTGATGACTGTTTCTGATATTGATAATCTTTGCCCAGGTATCATATACAGATTTTCTTGCTGCATCCGTATCATAGCCTAAAGTGAATGCAACAGGTTTTTCATCTGTTCTGCATCCGCTGTCGATTGTACCGTTTGCACATCTGTTGATACTGAATTATATCCTAATTCTCCAAACTGCCAGATCATTTTCGGACCGGGAATTGTAAAGAATGTGGCTCCAAATGCTTTCATTCTTTCCAGAGCGGTATTGAGGTTTTTTACATTATAACCTCCATTAACAGCACCGTAAGCGAGATTTTTAAACATCAGCCTTTCTTCATCGTGACTTTCTCCATAGCCTACAGCACGCATTTCATTAAAGCCATGAAGACTGTGATTCATCCGGTCATAATTGCTGTTTTCTTTATACCCCATCGTATTTTGATTGTAAGGGTCTGTCTGTTTGTTCCAAAGCATTACTCCTTTTCCTTCCGCCACTCTGTAATTTGCCCACTGCTGCTCTTCAGCATCTGTTCCCAGATGTTCAAAAATCATGTATGAATTCGGGTCTATAGCCCATTGTCTGTCTGCATAATGCTTCATGATGTCTACTCTGTCCTGCTGATAAGCATTGGTACAGGCTTCATCGTTTTCAGAACAGCTTTGGGTAAATCCTTTGGTGAGATCCCAACGGAACCCGTCAATACGGTATTCGGTGAGCCATTGCTGGAGACATCTTTCAACGTAATATTGCGTTGAAGGGCTGGTATGGTTAAAATCATTAAATACATTATAAGAATGTTTCGGAACCTGATTGAAATAAGGGTTATCTGGAGCAACATCACCATAGCCGTCTCCATCAGGATCAATATTCCAGAGTCTTACCAAAGGTGAACGGCCAGTTGCGTGGTTAAATGCAACATCAAGAATAACGGCAATTCCGTTCTGATGGCACAGGTCTACAAATTCTTTAAATTTTTCAGGAGTTCCATACGCCTTATCCAGCGCATAATGGAAAGAGGTATTATATCCCCATGAAAGATTACCATCAAATTCCATGACAGGAAGCAGCTCTATTGCATTGATTTTTAAATTCTTCAGGTAAGAAATTTTATTGATCAGTGATTGCCAGTTTTTTTCCTGAGTAAAGTCTCTTAATAATAATTCATAGACAATAAGATCTTCTTTGGCGGGTCTCTGGAAATTGGTAACCTGCCAGTTGTAAGGAGTCTGCCCTGTTTTAAAAGTCGAAACCTCAAAGGCCTGCCCTGCCGGAAATGCCGGTAAATTCGGATAAGTAGAAGGTGAGATCCACTGATCATCATAGGAAGATAAGATTTGTGGAGAATAGGGATCTGCTACTTTTTCAGATCGTTTGTTCTGTATTGGAAGGAGTATAACTGCTGCGGAGTTAGACCATTAAGCTCTATCCAGTAGAGGTCAGGATTTGCAGTATCTCTTTTCATCAGGTAAGTATCGTTTACCGTCCAGCTATTGAAGCTTCCGATCACATGTACAAAATTTTTCCCGGGAGCATACAAAGCAAGACCTATGATGGTCTGATCGGTAGGATGATAATTGATCCCCTGTCTGATCCAGTTCGGGATAGCTTCGGAGACTACATTCCTGGGAGTCTGTAAAATAAACTTCGCTGTTTTGGAGCTGCTTCCCTGCGTGGCAACCAACTCCATATCAGCATCCTGAGAAACAGTATAATTATAAGAAAAAGACTGTGATGGAAAAGTAGTAGAATTCACTACCATTCCGTTAGCCTTTAACTGAAATGTTGAATTTACATTCGTGGAAGCAGTGATATTGATAGAACTTCCCGCCGGAACTGAAGTAAGGCTGTTAGCAAGCGGATTGGTCAGATTCAGATTTAAAATACCTACATTCACAAAGATATCCGGTGAGGTCTGATGACTTCCGGTTTTATCTTTTAATAAAAATCCAAATCTTCCGATTCCTGTTCTTCCGAAAAATGAGGTGGGTGTGAATGTTAAGGAATAAGTATCGGTTCCTGCATTATAACTCAGTTTATTCAGGTCATTGGAGTTATTCCAGCTGCCATTTGTAGGACAGTCCTGGCTGTTCTGATAATTGGTATCAAAAGACCATGACCAGATATAAATTGAATTATTGGAAACACCCCAGGCCGTTTCATCAATCTGATCTCCCGGTATGGTTAAGGTAATGGCATCGGTTTCATTAAAAGGATTGGGTGCAATGGTATAATTGATCTGTCCGAAAGCAACAGTTGCAATGAGCAGAAAAATAACAGAATATAACTTTTCCATATCTTTATTTTTATCGAATATAGGATTAATTTTCTTTTTCAGGTTCTATTTTTAAGCTGTTCTCAACAAATCTTTATATGATCAATAAAAAAGACCCATGAAAATTTCATGAGCCTTCCAATAAAAGTAATTGTAATGAACTATATTTTTACATGAACGAAAAATCGTCCGATATATTGATTCCAACCCGGCAAAGGATTAGTTTTTATAATCTTTTTAGAAATAATTTCTCCATTTTTAAGTGTTATCTCTACCCAATACAATCCGGCATTCAGCCCGCTCATATTAACCCTGTTATATGAAAACTCAACTTTCATTTTCTGTCCTGTTGCATTCATAACATTTACCTTTTCGATAGAAGATTCTGTTTTAATGGAAAGAATCTCTTTTACAGGATTCGGATACACTTCTGAAATCTGCTTATTCAGTCTGATCTCTGAAGTGCTTAATGAAACTGCCGGTTTAATGCATCTTACGGATACTCCCTGCCCTTTTGGTGCTCCTGCTGCCGCATTTGAAATGGTGGCTCCAATATAGAGATACTTCCTCCAATTCCAGTCGGATCTGAGCTCCAGTAATATCCTCTTTTTCCAACAAAAGAAAATGTTCCGTCTATATGACTTCGGCTTCCTGCAGCCGGAAGTTTTAAATGGCTTCCATATGCTTTTGACGGACTGGTAATGCTTTCAACACCTACAATCGTTTTCCATTCTACCTGGGATGGCATTTTCCAGTCCGGACCTATTGCCTTACACGGATCTATCCCTGTTGTATTCGTAATTTCGGTTAGGTCTTTTCCTGTCCAGGCATCTGTAGTGGCATTCACCTCCCACCATGCCGGTGAACCTGTGATAAATGACTGTGTACCTGCCAATCCATCCGGAGCATTCAATTGTGGAGCTGATGTCAAAGGAGAGTTTCTCAGCTGATGCCCGTCATCCCATCTTCCCCACTGGAAGAAATCCCCATATGCCTTTTCATCTTCTGCCATATTGGCTACCTGCAGGCTTCCCAGATTCTGCTGCAACCATATATTTCCGTCTCCTGCTCTTACTGTTGTATATGTTACGGGCTGTCCCTGATAAGTAAAATTCACACATCCTACATCACCGGTATTATTTCCCGGATCTGCATTATTACAGTTTTGCGGAGCTCCTGTTCCCTGTGCCTGTAATGCATTTCCGGCTATGATTACCAGCATTATTCCGCTACATAACTTTCGTATGGTAAAATATAAATCTTCAATCATATGAACATTATTTTTATTTATTCTAAATTTAATTTAATTTTGCGCAAAAGTACCGCTCCGGATTAATACCGGGTTATCATTTTCCACTTTTTGGTTATCCTGACAGGTCAGGAAGTGCTTTTTGATTTGTACCTGATTTAGTAAAAATATGTTGTATGAGAGAGAATGCAAACAATAGAATGGTCTTCAGATCGGAGGATATTGAAATTGTAATGCAGAATGATTCGGATAATGAATATCTTTTAAAGTCTTCCAGACTTAAGAGAAAACCTGGCTTTACAATTCTCTTTTTGTTAAGTTCCGATATTCATATGGAAACCAGGGATTGCAGTACAACAATTCTATTCAGAAAGAATCAATATATTTTACATTTTCTCCTGAGAAAACTATAGCGGAACTATGGACGACCGATCAGGCTCCCTCAATTACTTACAGATCCACTTCAGCTATTCATTTGTTTTAAATCTGATTAAACCGGAACTCAGCCATGAAAATGCAGAACTTCTGAAGAATATGACTCAAAACAACTTCATATTTCTTCATAAGGAAACCCCACCTGATATGACGGTTGAAATGCATATAATCCTCAATGAAATTCTGAACTCTGCCAAGAAAGGAATTTTGCAGAAATTATTTATAGAAGCTAAAATCATCAAGCTGCTCATCCTTATTTTTGAACAATTCAATGAAAAAAATGCATTGGAAGCGACTCCAAAAACGCCTGAAATGATCAGAAAATTCATCGATGAAAATTACCACAGAAATATAAAAGCAGAAGAGATCGGAAAGCTCATGGGGATGAATGAAAACAGCATAAGAAAGGAATTTAAGGCTCAATATCATACCACTATTGCTCATTATATGTCAGAACTCCGAATGATGAAGGCTAAAAAAATGATAACGGACAAAGATATTATGATCAAGGAAATTGCGATTGAATGCGGATATGAATATCTCCAGAATTTTACCCGTGCTTTCAAAAAGAAGTTCGGGGTATCTCCTGAAAATCTAAGAAATAATAAATAGTCTGTATTGGTCTGGTTATGTTGGAAAGACTGAACTGCAAGAGGAAATTTATTGACTAAACTTTCCGGCCAGTTTAAAATGACAATCTACAGCTTTTCATTTATATAAGAAAAACCGCCTAATTGCTTAAGCGGTTTTATATATGTTGTTTTGCTTTGATATTACTTTTTCAGAATTCAGGTGAAAAAGCAATGACAATCAATTAATGATGATGTCCGTGATCGTGAATGAAAGGTCCGTTTCCTTTAGGCTGACTGTAGATTGTTTCTACACCTTCCTGCTCCGTAATAAGCTTTCTTCTGATATCTTCTGGATCGAAAGGTTTTACTTTTCCGAAATATTCTTTCAAACCTTCAGTTAACCACATTGGGATTACTAATCCGAAGAACATGAAAATACACCAGAATCCCACTAAGAACATAGTGATGAAGAAAACAGTCCATAGGAACTGGTAGAACGGCCAAAATGCTGATAATATCGTTATCATTCTCTTAAAGATTTTAGGCAAAAATAAAGCTTTTTCCTTTTTACACAAAAGATCAGTGCTCTATTTTATTATTTATTTTAATTTTAAACTAATTAATGAGCAAGATCTGCGAAGAAATCATTTCCTTTATCATCAGTAATGATGAATGCCGGGAAGTCTTTTACCTCGATTTTTCTTACTGCTTCCATTCCTAATTCCGGGAAGTCTACCACATCTACAGACACAATATTGTCTTTTGCAAGAATTGCTGCAGGCCCACCGATAGATCCAAGGTAGAAACCTCCGTATTTGTTGCAGGCATTGGTCACATCTTTACTTCTGTTTCCTTTGGCCAGCATGATCATACTTCCTCCATGGCTCTGGAATTCATCTACATATACATCCATTCTTCCGGCAGTTGTAGGTCCGAAACTTCCTGAAGCCATTCCTTCCGGAGTTTTTGCAGGTCCTGCATAATAGATCGGGTGGTTTTTGAAATATTCCGGCATTGGTTTCCCGCTGTCGATAATTTCTTTGATTTTTGCGTGAGCAATATCTCTTGCTACGATCAATGTTCCGTTCAGTTTTAATCTGGTTTTGATCGGATATTTTGAAAGTTCGGCAAGAATTTCCGGCATTGGCTTATTCAGGTTAACCTCAACGGCTTCTTCCAAATGTGGAGGAGTATCCGGCAAGAATCTCTTAGGATCCTGCTCCAGCTGCTCAAGGAAGATTCCTTCTTTAGTAATTTTCCCTTTGATGTTTCTGTCTGCAGAACAGGATACTCCCATTCCTACAGGGCATGATGCAGCATGTCTCGGAAGTCTGATCACTCTTACGTCATGCGTAAGGTATTTCCCTCAAACTGTGCTCCAATAGCACTTTCCTGGCATATCTTCTGCACTTTTGCTTCCCATTCAAGATCTCTGAATGCCTGGCCGGCTTCATTTCCTTCTGTCGGAAGATTGTCATAATATTTTGCGGAAGCTTTCTTTACAGCAGCAAGGTTGGCTTCTGCAGAAGTTCCCCGATCACCAAAGCTAAGTGGTAAGGCGGGCAGGCTGCCGTCCCAAGATCTGAGATCTTTTCTTTGATGAATTCTTCAAGAGATTTTTCGTTCAGTAAAGACTTGGTCTTCTGGTATAAGAATGTTTTATTGGCAGAACCTCCTCCTTTCGTTAAGAATAAGAATTCATAATAATCTCCTTTTTTGGCATAGATATCGATCTGTGCCGGAAGGTTTGACCCTGAATTCTTCTCGTCAAACATGGTTAAAGGAACCACCTGAGAATATCTTAGGTTTCTTTTCTGATAGGTATTGTAAATCCCTTTGCTCAGGTATTCACCGTCATCTACTCCTGTATAAACGTTTTCCCCTTTTTACCCATTACAATTGCAGTTCCTGTATCCTGACATGAAGGTAGAGCTCCTTCAGCAGCTACCGCAGCATTCTGTAAAAGGTTATAAGCAACGAATCTGTCATTATCCGTAGCTTCCGGATCATCAATAATTCTTTTAAGACTCTCCAAATGAGAGGAACGTAACATGAATGAAACGTCTGCCATAGCTTCCTCAGCCAATAATTCCAATCCTTTTGGATCAACAGTTAAAATTTCTCTGTCACCAAGTTTTTCAACCTTTACATAATCTGATGTAAGCTTTTTGTACACCGTATCATCTTTCTGAATTGGATACGGATCCTGATATCTAAATTCCATTCAATTTTTTGTTTGTACAAAAATACGGCTTCCATTAAAAAAATATGAGTAAAATCAGTCATTTCAATTGATATTTATAATGATTATAAATTGCGGAATTCTTCGGTTATCAGTAACTTTATAAAAATTTCAATCACAATGAATTACAGAATCGAAAAAGACACCATGGGAGAAGTGCAGGTTCCTGCAGACAAGCTTTGGGGTGCACAGACGGAACGTTCCAGAAACAATTTTAAAATCGGGCCGGAAGGTTCTATGCCGCACGAAATTATTGAGGCCTTTGCTTATCTGAAAAAGGCAGCAGCATTTACCAACACCGATCTTGGGGTGCTTCCCGCAGAGAAAAGGGATATGATCGCTAAAGTTTGTGAGGAAATTCTTGAAGGTAAACTCGATGATCAGTTCCCTCTGGTAATCTGGCAGACCGGCTCGGGGACGCAATCCAATATGAATGTCAATGAAGTAATTTCAAACAGGGCCCATGTGAATAACGGCGGAACTTTAGGAGAAAAATCTGAGGTTCACCCCAATGATGATGTAAATAAATCTCAGTCATCCAATGACACCTATCCTACGGCAATGCACATTGCTGCTTATAAAAAGTAGTGGAAGTTACCATCCCTGCCGTAGAAAAGCTTAAAAATACCCTTGCTGAAAAGTCTCAGGCATTCAAAGATGTGGTAAAGATCGGTAGAACCCACCTGATGGATGCTACACCGCTTACTCTGGGACAGGAATTTTCAGGATATGTTGCCCAGCTGGAGTTTGGCTTGAGAGCTTTAAAGAATACTTTGCCTCACCTTTCCGAACTTGCATTAGGCGGAACCGCTGTAGGTACGGGGTTGAACACACCTAACGGCTACGATGTAAAAGTAGCTGAATATATTGCCAGGTTTACAAATCTTCCTTTCATTACCGCAGAAAATAAATTTGAAGCACTGGCTGCTCATGACGCCATTGTTGAAAGTCACGGCGCTTTAAAACAACTTGCTGTTTCATTATTCAAAATCGCTCAGGATATCAGATTGCTTGCTTCAGGACCACGTTCGGGAATCGGGGAAATCTTTATTCCTGAAAACGAACCGGGGTCTTCTATTATGCCGGGGAAAGTAAACCCTACTCAGAACGAAGCATTAACAATGGTTTGTGCACAGGTTCTCGGAAATGACACTACTATTTCTTTTGCAGGAACTCAGGGAATTATGAACTGAACGTTTTTAAACCTGTAATGGCTTACAATTTCTTACAGTCTGCCCAACTGATCGCTGATGCATGTATTTCATTCAATGATCACTGTGCTGTAGGTATCGAACCTAATCACGAGAGAATTAAAGAACTGGTAGACAAATCCTTAATGCTTGTTACAGCTCTGAATACTCATATCGGCTATGAAAACGCAGCAAAGATTGCCAAAACAGCACATAAAAACGGTACAACACTTAAAGAAGAAGCCATCAATCTGGGTCTTGTCACGGCAGAACAGTTTGATGAATGGGTAAAACCTGAAGATATGGTGGGAAGCCTGAAATAAAATACCTGATTTATTCATAGATTATAACAAAACACCAGAGCCATTTTGGCTCCGGTGTTTTCAGTGAATATGAATGCTATTATTTAATCTAATCCGATAGCTAAACCAAAGATCAGGGCTTTATCATTTTTAAAATAGCTGTCTTTAAAGAAATTACTGAAATCTTTTTTCACAAAAAGGCTGAAACCATTATAAGAGAAGGTAAGCTGTGCTCCGTATACAAAAGGATTTACCTGATAATTTCCCCTGTCTCTGATCTCCCCGTCATTTCCTTTTACAATATTATTGGTAGACATTTTTACCCCTCCATATACATTAGCTCCTATTTTAAATCCTCTGCCATAGCTGCGATACTGGATATCCATCCCTGCGTTTTTAAGCTTTGAAAAATTTACTGCATCCCAAGCGGAACTATGATATAACCTGTTCTCAACTTACTTTTATCCAGATTCCCGTTATATTGGCTAAGAGCAACGCCATATCCGGGATCTTTTGTAAAAAACATATTATTATCCGCTCTGATGGTTCTCCATGAAAACCCCAGCCCGGAAATAACAGCCCATGGACTTGTTCTGCTAAGCTGATAATTCAATTTCAATCCAAATTCAAGATTGTTGGCATAACCAATGTTTTTATCGAGTTCATTATCGGAAAGATTGTTCGTTAATGTCATGATCCCATAAGAAAAGTACCCGCTAAAGCTTCTGGTAGGGCGGAATTTCTTTAAAAGCTTTTCTTTAAGCTCCTCGTTAGAAGTAACATCCGTATTTAAAAGTGAATATCTTACCTGTTTCTGAATAACATCATCCAGATCAAATCCCAGTTCTTCAATTCTCTTATCCATTTTTTCAGAATAACGGTCTGCAATCTGAGCTTTTTCTCTGTCAAAATCGGCTTTATCAAGATTTCTGGCTTTCAAAACCTCAAGTTCAGCCTCCATCAGCTTCTTTTCTTCCTGAATGATCGCGTTGATCTTAGCAGCATATTCCTCTACCTTTTCTTTCACAATAGGACTTACCTCAGTATCCTTTTTAGACAGATTGATGTTCAATGTCTTTTGTGCATGGAATGATGCTGAGAAAAAGCACACCAGTCCCATCAGGATTAATTTCTTGATCATAGTATTAATTTTTAATTATTTAACGGATAAATTATTTGGCATTCAGCTCTATTGTGGCAACATTGCTTCCGTCTTTCGTTTTTTCAATGACGTCTTTATGTTCTACTGAAAAGAGCAGCGTAGAAGGGTCTACATATTTTTTCTTTTTGCCTGGAATTTTCGCAGAATCGGCTTTAGCTATGATTTTCGGGTTAGAAATCTGAATAGGAACAAGCTTTTTATCGGAAGCGGCGTCTTTAAGGATCACTTTCTTTTCGTCAATAGCCAGTGCGGAAATGGTTTCTGTTTCCTGTGGAGAAGTTATTTTTTTCACTTCTTTTTTCCGTTTTCTTATTCGTCAGAGCAACGTTATTCTGTGCAGGTTCTTTTATAATATGTTGCTGATCAATTGAATGTACAGCTGTTTCTACGATCTGCGGCTGGGTTTCAGAAGTTCCGCTAAGGAAATACAGAACGGTTCCGAGGCTGAAAGTTAATATCAGGCACGCTGCCATCAGCAACCGGTTTATTTTAAATTTAGATCGGGCATTCACTGTATTCTGAAGCTCAATTTCAGACCAAAGATCCCGTGAAGGGGCAATTTCCCGCTCATCGATCTGCTTTTTGATCTGGAACTCAAGGTTATCTTTAGACGTGTTCATTTTTCATTTTTTTTTGTTGTTGAAAGTAAATCTTTCTTAATTTTTCCTTTGCTCTGAACAATTGGGTTTTGCTCACTGCTGTTGAGATCTGCAGGGTATCTGCGATTTCCTGATGGGAATACTCTTCCAGCACATAAAGATTGAAAACCATCCTGTACGCATCCGGCAGCTGATCCAGCAGTTCCTGCGCATTAAAATCAAAATCAATGTCCGGCTCGTAAAGATCCTCATGAAAAGACTGATTGATCTCATCCAGATAGAATACCGTTTTATGGCTTTTGATAAAATTCAGGCATTCGTTTACAACAATCCGTCTTGCCCAACTCTCCAGGTTTGATTCTCCCCTGAAGCTTTCTATATGCTTAAAGATTTTACAGAATGCTTTAATGAGACAATCTTCAGCCTGATACCCGTCACTGACATAGCTTTTGCTTATACTCAGAAATTTTTTCACATTCTGATCATAGAAAAGTTTCTGTGCTGCCGGATCCTGTTTCTTCAGGCGGCTTAGCAGATCATCCTTTTTATTTCCGAACAAAAGTTTCATTCTAATGCTGTTTCTAATCTAAAGACAATAAAAATTGAAAAAGGTTACACAAAAAAATATTTTTTTACTCTAAAGATGTTCTATTCATTAAAAAAGGCAGAAAAAACAAAGCTTTCCTACCTCTCTATACTTTTATTTACCCGATTTCTGATCCGGAAACCTGATCTGCAAAGTACTGTTCCAGATCTTTCAGCGTTTCAGGGTTGGTCCGGATATCCTTTACCATCTGTCCTTTGTTTACCACCACAATTCTGTTACAAACCTCTGTGGTATGAGACAGGTCGTGGCTCGAGATCAGAAAGGTCACCCCATCCTGCTTAGACAATTCCCGGATCAGATTTTTCAATTTGATCTGGGTAGACGGGTCGAGATTGGCAAAAGGCTCATCGAGAATAATGATTTCCGGGTTTCCGATGATAGCCCCTACAATACCTACTTTTTCTGATTTCCTTTTGAAAGGTCACGGATATATTTCCCTGATTTAAGGATCTCTCCGTTGAAAAAATCGTAAAAGGTTTCAGAAATTCGTCTACGGAAGCTTTGTTCTGACCTCTGAGCTCCCCAATAAAATAAAAATATTCCTCCGAGTCAGATAACCGATGAGAAAGGTATCGTCTACAAAGGCTGACACTTTATTTTTCCAGGCTTCCGATTCACTTACTTTTATTCCGTCAATACTTACAAAACCTGTTGTAGCCTGAATCAGGTCCAGCATCAGGCTGAAAAGAGTGGTTTTTCCTGCCCCGTTATTTCCTACGAGGCCAAAGGTTTCACCGTTTGGAATTTCAAGATGTTCAATTTTCAGAACCGTTGCTGTTCCGTATGTTTTGGATAGATTATTTATACTGATCATGGCTTATTCTTTATTTTTAAAAGCATCCAATGTGCTGTATTTTTCTTTTTTATAATGTTTTACGATAATATCAAAGATCTTTTCTCTCAACAAAAAGCCTGCAAGTCCTATAATGGCAATACTTACCACTCCTGTTGTAATTCCGAAGAAATATTTTGCCAAAGCAAAAACGCCCATTGGAAGTAACATTTTAGGAATCAGCAGAAGCAAAGCAACCATATTGAAGCTTCCTTTCTGGCCAAGTCTTTTTCTTTTGAATTAAGATCAATCTGGGTTTTATTGAAGGCTCCTGACCAGAGCGTAAACTGAGAATTAACCCCGATATTATATACTCCTGCCGCTAGAAAGGTAATATATAATTCCCAGCCAAAATATGTATAGAACAAAGCAATAATCATAGAGGCTCCTGTTATTATATTCATCAGCCACCATTTGGCCTTCAGATATTCTTTGTAGGGTACATTCAGCGTCATCATCAGGGGATAGTAGGAGCTATCAAAGGCCGGAACTCTCTGCCCGAATAAAAACTGAAAGCCTCCTGTAACGAAAAGCCCCATCACCATAATCATGGCCGGTGTTTTATACAAAGGTGAAGTGAGCATTAAGAGTCCGTAAAACAGAAACATAAAGCTCCCCAGCAAGATTCCTTTCGTGACTTTGTTACGTTTCAACATTTTAATATCATTGTTGATAAATGTCCCGATAGCACCGTACTTATTTAAAAAAGCAATATTTTCTGTTTTTCCTACGGTTTTTTTGGCTTCAAGCCCCTGATCCAGATAGAATTCTTTCCGTAGATACCTGAAGCACAAAGTCCATAAACCGACAAATAAAGCAACCGGAATCAAAACATAATAAGGTTTCTCATAAAAGCTGTAGAAAACTGATTCGGAATAAAACAGAACGGGAACAATATTATAATAAGCCAGAGCCCCGATGCTCAAAAAACATATTCCGACTACAGTGGCCAGAATTTCTTTCCCGTTAAAGAAAATATTGATAAAGTTATTCAGATAAAGCAACAAGAGAATTCCTGTCAGCCATACCAATACGCCTGAAATGCTATATCCGTTGAATAATGCAATGGCAGAAAAGGTAATAAAGAAAAGTGAGCTTAGCCAGCTGAATGCTGAAAGAAAAGTTTTGATCAGCATATAATTGACCAGTGTATTTTTTCTGATATTCAGCGTAAGAAATGGCTTTATATTCTGTGTGGGAATTTCCTGCCAGAGGTATTTCACCATAAGATCAATAATCCATGCCACGATCATGAATTTTGACACCAGCTTTAAAGGATCCTGATGCAATTCTTCCTGTACATAGAAAAAGACAATAAAAGCACCACCTACAAGACATCCCATGAAATAAAGAATTCCTATAAAACGGAAAATTTTCATGGCGAGATTGATCCCTAAAGAACTGCCACGGAAAAAGCTTTTGATTTCAAGCCTGAGGAACTTCAGAAACATATGTTAGTTTTTCTACATTAGTAAGTATAATGCTAAAAACGTTACAAATTTCTCACGAATATGATTCCATCAACAAAGAATATATACGGTAATCATTGAAAGTTTACAGTTTAGTTCTACCCTATAAGCTCTTTCGCCTGCGCCAAAGCTGCTTCCGTTATCTTACTTCCGGAAAGGAGCTGTGCAATTTCATTCAGCTTTTCTTCATCATTTAAAGGGATGATGGTAGATTGTGTTCTTCCTGCAATGTCCTGCTTCACTACTTTATAGTTGTCATTTCCTTTTGCAGCCACCTGTGCCAGGTGAGAAATCACGATCAGCTGCATATCTTCAGACATTTCACGCATCAGATTTCCGATCTCCTCGGCTACTTTACCGGAAACTCCGGTGTCAATCTCATCTAAAATAAGGGTAGGAAGCTCATCACTTTCTGCAATGATCTTCTTTACAGCAAGCATTACTCTTGATCTTTCACCTCCTGAAATAGCAGTCTGAATCGGCTTTAACGGGAACCCGGAATTGGCCTGAAATAACAGTTGAATATTCTCTTTTCCAAAGGGGTTGAACTCCTGAGCATCCTGCAGTTCTATATCTACTTTTGCTTTCTCAAGCCCCAGTTTTTAAGAAGACCTTCTGCTTTTTTATAAAAACAGGAATATTTTTTTACGGTTTTTTGATAGTTTTTCAGCAAGAACCTGTAACTGTTTTTCTTTTTCAGTTATATTTTCTTCTGTTTCTGTAATCTGTAATTCCAGCTCGGATGCTCCTTTCTGATCACCGGCCAATTGGTTTCTGATGTCTATCAGTTCATCAAGATCCGAAACATTATGCTTCAGGAATAAGGCATTGATTTTATTATTAAGATCTGTAAGATACAGTAAATTTTCAGGATTGATCTCAACCCGTTCAGCCTCATGTTCCAGCTCGGAAATGATATCTTTTAATTCCACAAAGGAGGTTTCCAATCTTTGATCAAGTTCTGCAAAGCTGGCAGAAACCCCGGAAACCTTCGAAAGTTTGGCTTTAGCTTCATTAAAGAAAGAAAGAATTCCGATTTCCTCCTGATGGAAGCGGGACAAAATCTGCCCTACATTTTCGGAGATCATGCCTGCATTTTCCTGAATGGAAAGCTGGTTTTTAATATCTTCAAAATCTATATCATCAAGCTTCAGCTCTTCCAGTTCATTGAGTAGAAATTCTTTATAGTCACTTTCTTTATTGGCTTCTGAAAGCTGTACCTTCAACTTTTTAAGGAGGACCTTCAGGTTCTGAAAATCGGAAAATTCCTGCTGATATTCTTCGATGATCTTTTTATTTTCGGAAAGTCCGTCAATAATTTTAAACTGATATTCTGAGGTAAAAAGATTGGAGGTTTCAAACTGCGAATGGATATCGATCAGCTGGGAAGAAAGTTCCCGGAGAACATCCAGCGTCACCGGAACATCGTTGATAAATGCCCTTGATTTTCCTGAAGGAAGAATTTCCCTTCTGATAATGGTCTGATGCTCGTAATCCAGATCGTTTTCGATGAAAAATTTCTTAAACTGATTGTTAAGATTAAACTCAGTTTCCACCACGCTCTTTTCTTCTGCTTTGGCAATGGATTTTACATCAGCTCTTTCGCCTAAAATCAGGCGAAGGGCTCCTAAAATGATAGATTTTCCTGCTCCTGTTTCACCGGTTATGACCTGTAAACCATTTTTCAATGATACATCAAGGGTATCAATCAGAGCAAAATTTTTAATGTAAATTCTCGAAAGCATTGATAAATGACGGATTACTTTAAATGCAAATATAGAACTTTAGAAATCAGTATTCAATAGTCAGGGTATGGCAATCCTATTAAATTTTTTAAATACCTCTATTGAAAGAGGAATCCCCTTTCACCAATCCTGAAATGACAATCGCTTTTACAGCAAATCATTCATGTTATCTCAATTCCGGTTCAAAAAAGCCTTACAGCTATTGAAGGCCCTTAAGGGTTACTTTAAAATTATAGCCGTAACTGAAAACATTTTCTGTTATCATCCATAGATCCTAGACCTTCCATTTATTCCATTTATTATCAATGTTTTTCGGAGAAAGGATGATCATGGTCTGCTTTAAATCGTTAAGCATTAAGCCGCCGTTATTTCCGGAATTGAAAATATTGAAGATCTCATCACTTTTGGTATCCATAAAAAGATTGAAAAAGAATGCCTGTTGAAAGGAGTTTTCATACATTTTCAACTGCATCAGGGCATCAAAGATCACTTTTTTGCCTGCAGTCTGATCCTGATTGAAAAGATTATCCAATCCGGCTCTGTGATAGGTATACATTGTAGAGCGTAGCTGGCTCCAGTTCGGGTTGATAATTTCATTGATCAGGATGGTACGGCTTCTCGGCTCATTGATGGTATTCCACCCTTCATAGTTTCTGTTCTGTGAATTCTGAGCGATCTGCTGAGCTTTTGCAAACCATTGTGTACCTCCCATCGATTGAAAGCTGTCTGCATCATAGCCCAGAATAAGGTAAATGTAGAAGCTGATCACATCTGTAAGGTTTTTACCTGAAAACTGTCTTTCATTGAAGATAAGGTTTTCATTTTCAATATATTCAAAGGCAAACCTCTGGTCCTGAAGGTTCAGAAGAGGAGTTTCATAGTTGGTGTTATAAACAGGGCGTACTGCCTGAACAACAATAGACCCTTTGAATTTGTTCACGTCTCTTTCTGAAATAACAATGGCAAATCCACATTTTATTTTTTCAAAATTCTGAAGTTTTTTCCCGGTCCAGCTGGTGTTATTAATGAAATCTCTGAGACTTTTTCCAGTGCTTTAAAGGCCTGCTGGTTACTTCCTCCTATCTGCTGGGAATTTACCTGAACTGTAGCAAGCAATTCCTGAGAAAAACTTTGAGTATACAGAAAAAACAGAAAAAATAAACTTATAATTTTTTTCATATGGAGACTTATTGTTTTTTAAATGACCTCTGTAATCGCAATGTATTCATAGATATTTGCCTTTCTCACGATTTCACTGTCTATTAAAAATTGAGAACGGAAATTTATTAAAATTATTTTAAAAGTTGAGACTCAACAAAATTGAGAATATCACGTGCTACATCATCTTTAGATTTCAGGTCGAATTCTTTCTTTTCTGTTTTGGTAAATATCTTGATTTTGTTGGTATCATTTTTAAATCCGGCACCTTCATCCCGCAGGGAGTTCAGGACAATCATATCCAGATTTTTCTTTTCCAGTTTTCCTTTTGCATTTTCTTCTTCATTCTGGGTTTCCAGGGCAAATCCTACCAGAAACTGATGGGTTTTCTTTTCGCCCATTGTTTTAAGGATATCCGGATTCTTTACCAGTTCAATGGTAAGGTTATCGTCATTTTCTTGATTTTTTCTTTGGCTACTTCTTTCGGTGCATAATCTGCTACGGCTGCACTTGCAATTCCGATATCGATTTTGTTGTAAAATTCAAATACTTTTGCCAGCATTTCTTTGGCGGAAGTCACTTTATACAATTCCACATTGGGATCGTTTAGAGTCTGGACGCTTGGCCCTGAAATAAGAATCACCTTTGCTCCTCTCTTTGAAGCCTCTTCAGCAAGGGAAAAGCCCATTTTCCGGAAGAATAATTCCCGATAAACCTTACAGGATCAATCGCTTCATAAGTGGGTCCTGCTGTAATTAAAACAGTTTTTCCTTCAAGGCTTCTGGTCTGTACACTTTCAGCAAAAAATCGTTCAACAGTAGCAAAAATAGTGGTGGGCTCTGCCATTCTTCCCTGTCCGATGAGACCGCTTGCCAATTCTCCGCTTTCTGCCGGGATTATGATATGGCCGAAACTTGCTGCCAGTTCCAGGTTCTTCTTTGTAGAAGGATGTGCATACATATCCAAATCCATCGCCGGTGCGATGAAAACCGGACATTTCGCAGACATATAAGTAGCAATTACCAGATTATCACAAGCACCGTGAACCATTTTAGACAGGGTGTTTGCCGTACAAGGAGCTACAATCATCACATCAGCCCATAATGCAAGCTCCACATGACTGTTCCAGGTTCCGTTATCACCATAAAAGTCTGAATAAACAGGCTTTTTAGACAAGGTAGACAAACTCAGTTTTGTTACAAAATGTTCTGAATCGGGTGTCATTATCACCTGTACTTCTGCTCCTTTTTCACAAAATCCCTTATCAGAAAATGAATTTTGTAAGCTGCAATTCCTCCGGAAACGGCGATCAGTATTTTTTACCGGAAACACTCATTTAGTTTTAATTTTTTGAAATACTAAAATACTTATTTTTTCCCACAATCAGGCTTTAAAACAGCAAAGGTCATAAAAGAACTTCATTCCTTTATGACCTTTGTTTATAAAAAAACACAGATGATTACTTTCTGTCTTCTGTTTTTCTGAAATAGATATCTTCGTTTAACCATTCTTCGATAGCAATTGAAGTTGGCTTTGGAAGCTTTTCGTAATGTTTAGAGATCTCAATCTGTTCTCTGTTTTCGAAAACCTCTTCTAATGTAGAATTGTGAACGGCAAATTCATCCAATTTGTTGTGAAGTTCCGTACGGATCTCCGCATTGATCTGCTCTGCTCTCTTTCCCATGATAACAATAGCTTCATAGATTGAACCTACTTTATCTTCAATCTTATCTTTGTCGTAAGTAATAGTATTTACTTCTGCTTTTGTATCTTTTACACTCATTTTGAGAAAATTATTTTTATTTTAAGATGGCAAATTTACGAATTATCTTTGAATTTTGAAAGGCGCTGCAGGAGGAGGGGTCTTAAGCGCTGCACTATCCCTCTGCATCTGCTTTGCCTGCTTTTCATGACTGATCTGATCTTTGATCTGCTGTTCGGTTTTATTGGCTTCAGCTAATTTTTCGGCCTGTTTTTTCTGTTTTGCATTTAACGCAGCCATTCTTTCTTCTGTCTGCTTCTTCACCACAGCAAAATTCTGTTTTTCTTTCTCCAGTTTTCCTCTGAGATCTACAGCAGATTTTGAATATTCTGTATTTGGCAGTTCTTTCTCTACCAGTTTTGTATAGGTTAAGGCACTTTCAATACGCTCTTCCTTAAGATTATAAACAGATTTCATCGCCAGCTCGTAACGGGATTTCATGATATAATCATAGATCTTCGGACGAAGTTTTGTACTTGGGAAGTCTTCCAGTACATTTTCCAATGCTACGCCTGCCGCTTTATAGTCACCCATTTTAAAGTACTGACGTCCGTTTTCGTATGCTTTAAATTCTAGTTTATAAGCCAGCTCATCAATAAGCTGGGAGATATTTTTAGATCTTTCAGAATTCGGATAATTGGTAAGGAAATCCTGAAGCTCATTAATAGCCAATTCGGTACTGGACTGGTCCAGATTATAATCCATAGATCCTTCATAATAGCACAACGCAGACATATAAGCTGCTTCTTCTGCTCTCGGATCTTTTGGGAAATTCACTGCAAAATTCTTAAACTGATGACCGGCCAGCTTATAACTTTTGTCATAATAGTTGGCATATGCGGTATTGAAGCCTACATTAGGAAAATCATCTGTTCCTGCTACAAGATTAGCAAGTCTGTCATAAAGTGCCAATGCATTTTCCATTTTTTCTTAGCAAAGTTTTCATTAGCCGCTTTTAAGATAAAATCTTTGTCTGCACTTCTCATTGCTCTTTCCTGCTGGCTTACACAAGACGCAATCACTGCTACAGCAAAAGACCTAAAATATATTTTTTCATATAAAAAATTCAACAGTTTTCGGATTATACAGCCGATTTACTAATTTGCAAAAATATAACTTTTTTGTCAATAGATTTTTTTATGAATATTTAACGTAATTTTAGTCTGCAGCGTATCCCAAAATGGCAAAAACACTTAATAAAAGATTCATTCTCACCTTTTTTTCCGCTTCTTTGTTGTAGGTCTCTTCATTTTTACTGGGAACGTAAAGCTCATAAAAGTTTTTATTCCTGATCACAAATAATGTGGAACCAATAATCATGGTGAGAATATCTTCAGGCTTTGGAGTGAAGGTAAAAACTCCGGAGGCGACACCTTTTTAATGACTTCATCCAGTTTTTTTACAAATAACTGATAAAAATCCAGCAGTTCATCTTTCAGGTTTTCTGTATGGCGAAGTTCCTGGGTCACAAATCCATGGAAATAATTGTATTTGAACAGCTGGGAAACGATATATTTGATCATTTCACGCATCTGCATTTCAGGCTTTCCATCTTTAATGGTATCCGCAAATTCTGAAAAGTTTTCTCTGGTCTTCAGAACCCTGTACTGATAAAGGTAAGACATCATTTTCTCTTTAGAACCGAAGTAATAAGAGATCATGGCGACATTAATATTTGCTTTGGAACAGATATCCCTTACAGAAGTTCCCTCATATCCTTTTTTGCGATCAGCTCTTCCGCAATATCTAATATGTGAATCTGTTTTTCTGTAAATTTTTTTTTCATAAAGTGCAGTTTGAGTAAAGTTAAGAAATTTTTAACAGATTTATAAACGATCGTTTAATAATTTTACATTAATTCCGGAAAACATTATTTTTGAAAATGGAATTTTTGATTTTCATCACCATAAGAAATACATCAGAAACGGAATTTACAATCTCGATATCGAAGGAATTCCGCCGGATTTTCCGTATTCTATAGGAATTCACCCCAAAGATATTGCGGAAGAAGATCTGGAAAAACAGTTTTCGTGGATGCAAAGTATGATGTTTAACAACTGCTTTGCTGTAGGTGAGTGTGGGTTGGACTCTCTGGTTCCTGTGGATCAGAAAATTCAGGAAGAAGTTTTTTAAGACAGATCAATATAGCGAATGAGGTAAAAAAACCCATCATCGTACATTGTGTCAGAAAATTCTACGAAGTCATTTCTTTTAGAAAAATGGCCAGCCAGCCAATGATTATCCATGGTTTTAACAAGAAACAGCGAATTGCATCAGATCTTTTAGCCAATAATTTTTACCTGAGTTTTGGAAAAGCTGTTTTGTATAATTTATCTTTGCAGGATATTTTAAAAAACACCCCCTGAATCAATTCTTTTTAGAAACTGACAATGAAGATTTTAGCATAGAAAAACTGTATGTAAAAGTTTCGGAAATAAAGGGAATTACTTTGGAACAACTGAACGAACAAATTTTAGACAATTTACACACGATAAAAAATGGATAAATACTGGCTGGAGAGAACGGAACTTCTGATAAAGGAAGATGGATTGGAAAAGCTGATCAAAGCTAATGTGCTTGTAGTGCCTGGGCGGAGTAGGTTCTTTTGCCGCTGAGTTCCTTGCCAGAGCCGGAGTAGGTAATATGACGATTGTGGATGGCGATACGGTGGATATTACTAATATTAACAGACAGCTTCCGGCCTTGCTCTCTACGGTTGGAAAACATAAGGTGGAAGTAGTCGCAGAAAGACTGCTGGACATCAATCCTCAGCTGAACCTCATCAAAATCAATGAATTCCTGAATCCTGAAAGGATGGATGAAGTTCTTGATTCCGGAAAGTTTGATTATGTTCTTGACTGTATCGACAGTGTAACTCCAAAGATTTGCCTGATAAAATCTGCCAGAAGAAGAAAAATAAAAATTGTAAGTTCAATGGGTGCCGGGGAAAAACCGACCCGAGCATGGTGATGGTAAGAGACATCAGCAAAACCCACAACTGTTTCCTTGCCAAGCAGGTCCGCAAAAGGCTGAAAAAGGAAAAGATCAACAAAGGTTTCCGATGTGTATTTTCTAATGAAATTCAAAAGGAGGAGAGTCTGAAAATGACTGACGGGAGCAACTTCAAAAATCATTTTACGGTACAATCAGCTTTATACCTGCTATTTTCGGGTTGTATGCTGCTGCCGAAGTGATCAATTATTTAGTGAAAAAGATTAATGCAGAATTCCAAATATCCCAGAGCGGAAAAGCTTAAAAAAATACAGAGATCAGTTTACTTTTTGATAAGGGTAAATGGAGAACTTCCGGAAACCTGAGAATCATTATTCTGAAGGATAAACCTAATACTCCCGTAGAGGCTACTAAGTTCGGGGTTTCCGTTTCTAAAAGATATTTTAAAAGAGCGGTACACAGAAACCGTATTAAAAGGCTGCTAAGAGAGTGTTATCGTCTGAATAAGGATTTATTTCATGAAGCTTTTGGGAAAAAACTCTTGCAATGATGTTTTGGGTCTCTTCAGAGATACCTCCCAAGTTTCATGATGTGGAAGCGCAGTTTATCAGGCTTTGTGAGACCCAGAAAAAATAGGCTTTCAACAATCTTCATTTTCTAATCACGGATAGACAAATTAATCTGTAATGCACAGCCAAGACACTTATACAATCAATTGAAAACCAATAAGTAAACTGATTTTTCATTAATTTTACAGACTCAAAGGTTTTTATTCTGCAGAAAATATAATTCTGTTGAAATTAAGCACTATACATTGTAAATCTATTCTGTTCTCATATACTTTTTGTACTTTTAGGGAAAACAATAAATCTGAAAATTAAAATGTTAGACAATATTCCCTATCTTTCTTATGTACTGAGTGCATTTATCGGCATCGGATTAGCTGCTGCAACTGGCTTCCGGGTCTTTCTACCCATGTTTATCGTAAGTCTTGCTTCTTATTTCCATTGGATTCCAATGAATGAGCATTTTGAGTGGCTTTCTGGCCTTCCTGCTCTTATAACGACAGGAATTGCAACGGTGGCTGAAATTCTTGCCTATTATATTCCTTTTATAGATCATTTACTGGATACGGTTTCTATTCCTATGGCTACTGTGGCGGGTTCTATCCTTTTTGCAAGTCAGTTTGCAGATCTGGGTACTTTTCCTCAATGGGCTTTAGCATTAATTGCGGGCGGAGGAACTGCGGCTACCATCAGCTCTGGTTTTGCAGGAATACGGGCTGCTTCTACCGCAACCACGGGAGGTCTTGGAAATTCTGTAGTGGGAACCACTGAAACAGCCGGCGCAGGTATGATGACTGTTCTTGCAATGGCAGCACCGGTAATAGCAGCGATTGCAGCCATTATTTTACTTACCCTGGTTATTGTCTACGGACGGAAAGCATGGAGGAAACTGCGAAAAAGAAGTACAGAACATTAGTTTTTACACTTCAGGTCTGTCCTGGATCATCCCTGGAAATCAGCAGACGAATTCTTTCAGCATTTTCAGGAGATTTCAGCTGGCAATAGTAGTTGAATAACAGATTGAAAAGTTTTTGTTTTGCTCAGGAATCAGTGCTTCATATTTTTTCAGGGCAATAAGGGCTTCTCTATTTCTATTGAGCATCTGAAGATATCCGACGCATTTTAACAGCAATCCTGTTTTTTCCGAAGGTTTTAGAAATGGCTCTCCATTATCATCTTCATCTGTTTCAAAAGCTTTTTCCGGGGTAATACTTTCAGCATACTGTAGTGCTTTGTTGATTTCTGCTATTGCTCTGTCATTCTGTTTTGTGAGAATTAACACCTGAATTTTCAAGCTTTTATATGTACTGATGTCAAAATCTGATATATCTTTTCTCTTTTCTGCTCTCAGAATGACATTAAGGGTTTCTGTATATTTTTTTAAGGAGAATAAAATCTGGGCTTTATTGAAAAGAGCTAATGAATTGTCCGGGTCTGTGGCTAAGACTTTATTATACATCTTTAAAGCATCCAAACTCTTTCCTTCAACGGTTAGATTGGCCGCTTTATCAAGCATTTCATTAAGATTTTCCCGAACGGCGGGTTTTCCGGAGAGATATTCTGTAATCAGAGGAATAAATTCCTTCATCGTCTCCTGATAATATTTCAGACAATCTGCATCCTTTTGAGAACCGGGTTTTCCACCAGATAAAAATTTATCAAAAAACTGTGCTTCAATTTCTACTTCAAAACTTCCGTTGCTATAGTTTACCAATACGGAACCGGAAAAGCTGCAATATTTATCTTTAGTATTAATTTTTTCAAAGGATGCCGATCCTACTATGCCGGGAAGCGAATTAAAAGATGATCCCACTGACTTCCACCCATTATTTATCAACAGTTTTGCCTGAGGCATTTCATGCAATCTGTTGATTGAGGTTTCTTCACTTAAATGCTTTACAGAAATTGTGGTTTCATATTTAAATGTATTAACCGGAAATTCTTCATTAAGCTTTATCTGGGCTGATGAAAAGATAAAAAACCCAACAGAAAAAGATATGTCAGGTATATTCTCATCTATTTACCGCTTTTGCTATCATTGACATCCTTGATTTTTGCATTGAAATAGTCTGCTTTTTCAGGATATTTTTTCTTTAAGATTTCAAATGCTTTAACGGCTTTACTATATAATTTCTGCTCAAAATAAAGGTTAGCCAGCGTTTCGGTCATCAAATGAGAAATGTCATCGTTTTTTTCTTTTACCACATAGGTACTTTCTTCTTTTAACTGACTGATTTTAGGATTGTTTTCAATGAAATTTTCAATCGCTTTTTCTTTAATGACTTCTTTTTCTTTTTCAATTTCTTCTGTCCTGTCGATCTTCAGCCAGCTTTGCCATGTATTGATAAACCCGGGAACGTTGCTGTCAGCCGAAGGTTGAGAAGAATTTTTCATCGTAACCGCCTGGGATTTTTCTTCCGCAGATTCTTTCTTATTTTCCTTTTGTTTTTCTTCAACGCTCAGACTTGAAATATCTGTACCAAAGAATGAGACATTCATTACTGGAACTTCTTCATCTTTTACAGGTATTTCACTTTCTGTAAGATCGTCTGTTTTTTTAGGTTTATCTGCAGTTTCCGCAACTTCTTCCACATCAGGTATTTCTTCTGCAGAAACTTCTTCTGATATTTCAGATTCTTGGGCTTCAGTTGATATTACAGGCTTTTCATCAGTAACGGAAACTTCCTGCGTTGGCACCTCTGCTACAGAAGACTGATTTTCAACCGTTTTACTGATTAATGAATCAGGCATATTAGACTCAACACTCATTGGTTTCCAGGTTGTAGTCTGAGTTTCCGGAATCTCTTCAGCTATAATTTCTTCTTTCGGCTCTTCAGCTACTACCGGTTCAGGTTTCTGACCTTGAACTTCAGAACGTTCTTCCTGTATCGCTTCTTCTTTTACTTCTTCCGACACCAGAGAGTCCTCACTGTTTGACCAGAAATGGAAACTCTGTGTTTCCGCAAAGCTGATTATTTCATGATCCGGCGCTGATTCTGTTTCTTCTGTTACTTCTTCTTTCTGAGGAACAGACTTCGTTTCCTTCATCTTTTTCTCGACCTCTTCGATCAGACGTCTCATTTCCTCTTCATGTTTATTTATACCAGGAACAGGCTGAGAAATTTCAGCAGATTGGGAAATTTCGTCGCTGGAAGTCTGTATTTTAATATCCGGCAGGAAAGTATCCGTCCCGTGGAAGCTTATTTCTGCATCAGATTCTTCTGCTTGTAGTGTTGTTTCCGAAGCGGAAATTTCTTTATTTTCAATAACGAGTTCAGCATCTGAAAGTTCTTCACCCGTATTGTCTTCAATTTTTACTTCAGGAAGAATAGATTCTACCTCCTGGAAGCTGGTATTTTCTGTCTCTTCTACTTTTGTTTTTTCCGGTTCCGATGAAATTTCCTCTTCGTTAATAACGATTTCCGGAGTAAAATCTTCTCCTGCATTTTTTTCAGCATTTACTTCCGGCATTGCCGATTCCGTCTCGTGAAGGGTTACATTCTCTGCTTTTTCTTCACCGGATTCGGGCGAAACCTCATCTTCATTAACTGAGTTTTCTGTATGAATATTTTCTTCTGCATTCTCTTCAATATCCACCTCCGGCAGGATAGGTTCTACTTCCTGAAAGCTAACATTTTCTTCGTCTTCTACTTTCGCTGTTTCGGACTCAGATAAAATTTCATCTTCATTGATGACCGTTTCCGGACTAAAGTTTTCTCCGGCATTTTCTCTAGCTTCAGCCTGAATTTGCTGCGGTTCATTTTGTTGAACAGGTTCTGGCTCCGACTCTGCTTTTTGGGTTACCAGTATTCCTGATTCCAAGGTAGATTCAATATCTATGGTTTCAGAGTTTTCTTCATCCAGGAAGTTTTCTTCTCCTTCAAACAAAATTCTGTTTCGTTCTCCGTTTACAAAGACAGGTTTCACGTCATGTGATATTGGTAATATGCAGGCAGCTGTCTCATCTTTAGCCTTCTCTTCAGAAGAAATATCTTCGTCTCTTTTTATAGGGAATGCTTTGCTTTTATATGCAAACTGAGCTGGTTTTTCAACTGTTTTGGAAGGTTGAGCTTCCACAATAGGTTCCTGCTTATTTTCCTGCCTGATCTTTCCGTTGATCAGCTGGTAAAGAATCTTTTTATCTGTGGTATAAGCCGCCGTGACAGAAAGTTCTTTCTGATAGTTTTCTTTTTCATACAAGTGCACCCCATACAGGTGAAGCGCCCTGATATTTTGAATATAAGGAAAAGCGTGAATCTCTTCTTTCAAAAGACCAAGGTCTTCTGACTGAATATTTTTCGGATTTTTTATTAATTCTAAAACTCTTGGATTCATCTTACCAATTCGCTACAATGTCGTTAAATATTTTATTAATTATCCTTTCAGTAACAATTTTCACCTGTGACGTTTCGATATCACTCTGTGATAGATTGCTGTTGAAAGCTGCTTCATCAGTATAGGTTCTGTCAAAACTGGCATCAGGGCGTATCTTATTTTCATAATGCACTTTCACCGTAATGGTAAGTTTGTTCTGAGCCTGCTGAATAACTCCCCGGCAGAATTGGTCTGCGTATTGGAGCTGATCGTAGTAGGAGTGATGGAATAATCTGTGATCTCACCTTCTATCAGCATATCAGGATTCTCCTTAGTACCTTTCAACGTTGTTCTCTGCAAAAATCTGTTCTGAATATCAGTAGAGAACTGTTGGGATAATGTTGGGTTTACAAGTGGAGCATTATTGGGAAATTCATTGATTTGAACGGTTTGCTCGCCTTTCAGGGATGACCCGCTAAAGGAATAGCATGAATGTAAAGTTCCCAGCAGTGCAAAAAGAACTCCTGTAAGAATAGTTTGTCTGAGATTAATATTTTTGATCTTACTCCTCATTTTTATCTTATTTATTTCATCTTAATTAATGTCCGGACTTTTAAAGGTCAGAATATTAATCTTCCAGATTATACTGTTTTATTTTTCTGTATAAAGTTCTCTGCGAAATCCCCAACTCATCTGCAGCCCTGTTTCTACGGCCTTTATGCTTCTCTAAAGCTTTTATGATCAGGTCTTTCTCATTATTCTGAAGAGAAAGGGATTCCGGTCTGTTTTCTTCTACCTCAATATCCTCTATATCTTCGTAGCTGTCTTCAGGTGTTGAAATGATCGTAGGGTTTTGAACTGCCGGCGTATCATTATTATTTTCAAAATACAGCAAAGATCCTGAATTTACCTGTGGCTGGCTTTCCGGGGTATAAATCCTGTTGATCAGGTTTTTCTCATGATTACTCAGATCGCCCGCTCCCTGTTCTTGATCAATTCCGAAGTTAAGGATTTTAAATCATTAATATCGCTTCTCATATCAAAGAGAATTTTATACATGATTTCCCTTTCACTTCCAAAATCGCTCTGCTTCGGAGTGTTGGGTGTATTCACTACCATAGGAAGGTGGGTTTCCATCGGGATATACTCGGCAAGTTTTTCTGCCGTAATATTTCTGTTCCTTTCCACAACGGTCATCTGCTCTACTAGGTTTCTCAGCTGACGGACGTTTCCGGGGAAAGAATAGTTTTCAATGTAATGAACTGCACTGGGCTCAAGCTCCAGCTCAGGCATTCTGTATTTTTCTGCGAAATCTATCGCAAATTTTCTGAATAATAAATGGATGTCTCCTTTTCTCTCTCTTAATGGCGGCATATCAATCTGAACGGTATTGAGACGGTAGTAAAGGTCCTCGCGGAATCTTCCGTCATGAATTGCCTTCATCATGTTGACATTGGTAGCCGCTACGATTCTCACATTGGTCTTCTGTACCTGTGAGGATCCTACTTTCATAAATTCCCCTTTCCAGAACTCTTAAAAGACGAACCTGTGTCTGTAAAGGTAATTCTCCCACTTCATCAAGGAAAATGGTTCCGCCGTCTGCAACTTCAAAATATCCTTTCCTTGTTGCTGTAGCTCCTGTAAAGGCTCCTTTTTCATGCCCGAATAATTCGAATCTATTGTTCCTTCCGGAATTGCTCCACAGTTTACAACAATATAAGGCTGATGTTTTCTTCTGGATTCTGAATGAATGATTTTCGGAATAAATTCTTTTCCCACCCCACTTTCTCCAATAACTAAGACGGAGATATCCGTAGGGGCAACCTGAATGGATTTTTCAATGCCCTGTTGAGTGCCGGAAAATTCCCGATAATTCCGAAACGGTTTTTTATGTTTTGTAACTCGTTGCTCATAAGTAAATTTTTGATTATTGATTTAATGTTAATCTTCTACAGCTCTGCAATCTGCTTTCTGTAGACTTTGTTAAAATGATGCGTATAAACATCCTTCATGATTTTTCCTTCATCATAAGTTTTTAATGCTAACATTTTCAAATCCAAATAATCTTTGTTCCTGATCTTAGAAACTTTACTTTTAAAGTATATGTTCTCAGCAAAGTCATATTCTTTGCTTTGTTTTTCAAAATTTTCGAGGGCTTTATCATGATTTCCCTGCTCAAAATAGGTCACCCCAAGCTGATAGTGATCAAACAGCCCTTTCACATAGCCTCTTGTAGCCAGAAGCTTTTCAATAATTCCTGTGGCTTTTTCTTTCTGTCCTAAAGCACTGTAAGACATTGCTTTTACGACTTCCAGATGGTAATCTCCGTTTAAGGATCTACCCAAGTCTTCAGGATAATATTGCTTAAGGGTTTCCAGATCCTGAATAGCACCGCTATAATCCCGCAGAAACTGGAACTTGCACCAGCCCCTGTATCCGAGATGCATTTTAGGATCTAAGGCAACGGCCTTATCAATCAGAATCTTCCAGGTAGAAAAATCCCCGTTTTTAAGATAGGGAACAGCTTTCTCCATATAGGCATTGGAGAATTCCGGACAGAGTTCAATTGCTTTATCAAAGCCTTCCTGTGACTCTCGGGAACCTTGTAAATCTGAAGCCCAGTTGTATAACTCACAAGCTTTCTTGCAGTTCTCCCCTCTACTGCATTACAGTTGACCTGTGCAATAGTATTGGTAAAACGATAAGCAGCAAAAAGCTAAGGTAATACCTCTGAAACTTTTCCATTTTCAATTTTATAGGTTAAATACTGATAATAGCCTATTTTTAAACCTTTTATCTCTTTGGGCATCCAGCCGTCCAGCGATTTTGTAAAACGCAGAAGCTTATCGCCCAGTTCTTTATCTAAAACAGCTTCTTTCAGATCGGCATTCATTTGCTGAATCCTGAAAAGCCCTGTTTTTCCTTCACAATTTACTAAAAATCTAACGGTAATATAGCCGTTTATTTTACTTTCGGAAGATATTTTTTCATTGGTCAGTTTTTCTATAATGGCAATCTTCTCTCCTTTATAGTCAAATTCTTTTGTTCCCTGATAATATTGAACATCAATCTGCTTTTCAGGATAACATTTTCTGAAGGTGGGATCATCCAGTTTTTCATCAAACTCAATATTCCCAACGGTTACCGGATATTTGCCACTGCTTTTCTCAGCCTGACAGGACATCAGTACAAAAGAAAAGAACGCAACAAAAAAGTAAACCGCCCGTATCATAAAGCTTACAATTATTCAGCTATTCTCCCTAAAAGTGTGCCCTGGGTGTTGTCATAAACAAAAACGTCCACAATGTCACCTATTTTCTGCCCTTCAAGTTTATCGAATACACATACGGCATTTTGAGAATTTCTTCCCTTCCACTGGTTTTCGTTCTTTTTAGATGTTCCTTCGATCAGAATCTGATGTACTCTCCCTACATAAGATTTCATTCTATTCCTGGAAAGTTCACCCTGCAGGGCAATCACCTCTGCAAGACGTCTCTGCTTCACATCAGCAGGAATATTGTCTTCCATTTTTTTGTGAGCCGGAGTTCCCGGTCTTTCTGAATAAGCAAACATATAACCGTAGTCATATTCCACTTCTCTCATCAAGCTTAAGGTATCCTGGTGGTCTTGTTCTGATTCGTTACAGAATCCAACGATCATGTCTTGAGAAAAAGCCACTTCCGGAACAATTTCCTTCGCTTTTTTGATCAGATCCAGATATTCTTCACGGGTATGCTGTCTGTTCATCGCTTCAAGCATATTATTGCTTCCGCTTTGTACAGGCAAGTGTACATATTTACAGATATTATCGTGTTTTGCCATCATTCTGAAGACATCCAGACTCATATCCTGAGGGTTGGATGTTGAGAATCTGATTCTCATTTCAGGAACAGCTTTGGCAACCAGGTCAAGCAACTGTGCAAAATTCACGGCAGTAGCTTTCTGCATTTCAGAAGCTTTTGCAAAATCTTTTTTAGGTCCGCCTCCATACCACAGATAAGAGTCTACGTTTTGTCCTAAAAGAGTAATTTCTTTATATCCGTTATTGGCCAGGTCTTTACATTCATCAATAATTGAATGCGGATCACGGCTTCTCTCTCTTCCTCTGGTAAACGGAACAACACAGAAAGTACACATGTTATCACAACCTCTTGTAATGGTGACAAAGGCTGTTACTCCGTTTCCTCCTAAACGTACAGGATTAATGTCGGCATAAGTCTCTTCTTTGGAAAGGATTACATTGATCGCATCTCTTCCATCATCCGTTTCTTTCAGAAGGTTCGGCAGATCTCTGTAGGCATCAGGCCCCACTACAAGGTCTACCAATTGCTCTTCTTCCAGGAATTTTGTTTTTAATCTTTCCGCCATACATCCAAGAACCCCCACCGTCATATTCGGTTTTTTCTTTTTCAGGTTTTTAAACTGGGAAAGGCGCATTCTTACAGTTTGCTCGGCTTTCTCACGAATAGAGCATGTATTCAACAGGATAAGATCAGCTTCCTCCACCTTCATTGTTGTATTATATCCCTGTTCGTTAAGAATGGATGCAACAATTTCAGAATCAGAGAAATTCATCTGACAGCCATAGCTTTCTAAAAACAGTTTTTTAGAATTCTCAGGTCTTTCTGCAATGGCAAAAGCTTCGCCCTGTTTTGTTTCGTCTATATATTTTTCCTGCACGATAATCAATTTAGGGTTCGTAATTTGAAATTACGAACAAATGAGTCTGCAAAGATACAAAATATTGTGACAGAATGGCAGGAGATTATTTTAACAAAATGATAAGCTTAATGTTATCTTTTGAAGAATTTATATTTAATTGAAAAAAATTATTTTTAGTTAAAATGAATCATATCAACTGTAGTAATTTTTAATCATGGTCATAGGTATTATTACTAAACCTGATTTTCATAATAGCTTTGGAATCAACCGGAACACCGCTTTTGGTAGCAGGACTCCACTTCCCTTTTACTTTTTAAGGGCATACTTCATATCATCAACAAACATCTCATTGTTTCTGAACTTAGGCAATACATCCAACTTATCAATTTTTCCTTTTGAATTGATATTAAATATAAAAGTGACTTCACCCTGAATTGCATATAAAGCAACATCTACATAAGCATACACCATATTCAGAAATTCTTTCCTGAAAGCCTCTTCTCCACCGGGAAATTCTGCTTTTTGAAAATCGGAGCTATTCTGATATTGATACTGAGCAGCCGCCTGTTGCGAAAATCCTTTACCGCTTAACAACAATAAAGGTAAAATTAAAAGAAGTTTTTTCATGGTTATAGTTTAGTTTTACATCTCTACTGATACGGAAGAGAAGTTCATTTTCACTTTGATCTGCGAAGGTACAGGATTTCCACCACATGAAGCAGGAGTCCAGTTTTCTTGATTCTTCTCACTACATACTGCATATCATCAAAGAAGACTTCGCTATTGGCAACTTTAGGCATCCCTTTCACATCAATTACTTTTCCTTTCGCATCAAGGACCAGAGTGAACGTAAAATCTCCCGCCAGTGCATAAAAATCTGAATTCAGATAGGCATACATATATTTATTCAGTATCGTTTTGTAAGCCTCTACCCCGCCTTCATATGCTGCCGGCTTAAAATCATTACATTTAACAGCAACCTGCATAAACGGTTCTTTAATGTCTATTTTTAAAATATTTTTATTGTTTTCAGCAATAAAAGTGTCGTTCCTTTCTTCCTGATCCTGTGCAAATGAAAAATTTGCGATACAAAGAGCCAGGAATAAAAATATTGTTTTCATAATGTATGCTATTTATAGGTTCAATATTAAGCAAAGGTAAATATTTACAGGATTTCCCGAAAGAAAAACTTCACACAAAAGTGTGAAGCTGAGTCGGTATCTTTAAAAACAATCCTATTGGTTTTTTACACGATGTTTATAAAAGGCCTTTAATATGTTTATAGTTACTTTTTACTGTTTCAAAGACCTCATCCATCTTGCCGCCAAGCATGAGCTGAGCCATGGATTTTGTCATTCCCATCACCTGTTCAAATTCAATTTTAGGAGGCAGAGCCAATGCATTAGGATTCGTGAAAATATTCAAAAGATAAGGTCCGTTATGCTCCAGACACTCTTTTAAAGCACCTTCTACTTCTTCAGGCAAATGAACGTTTCTTCCCGGATATCCCATTGCCTTGGCTACCATTGCAAAATCTGGATTGATCATATCTGTTTCGTTATCCGGCATTCCTCCCACTTCCATTTCCAGCTTTACCATCCCAAGGGTCCTGTTATTGAAAACAATCAGCTTCACTGGTAGTTTATACTGAAAAATAGTAGCCATGTCGCCCAGAAGCATAGATAAACCTCCGTCTCCACACATTGCAATCACCTGTTTCTCCGGATGTGAAAGTGCTGCTCCGATAGCCATTGGCATTGCATTGGCCATAGATCCGTGATTAAAGGATCCCAGCATTTTCCTTTTACCGGTTCCTGTAATAAACCGGGCTCCCCAGACGCAGCACATTCCGGTATCTACAGTAAATATGGCATCTTTTTCAGCAAGACGATCCAGTGTATGAGCGACATATTCAGGCTGAATGGCATTTTCTTTACCAGAATCTTTAACATATTCCAGCTGGTTTTCTTTTACTTTTTCATAAAACGCCAACTGCTCATTAAGAAAATGAACATCAGTCTTCTCTTCGAGCAAAGGAAGCAGTGCTTTGATGGTTTCCCTGACATCCCCTGCCAACCCCAATTCAAGCTTTGCCCTTCTGCCCAATCTCTCTGCACTCTCATCAATTTGTACGATCTTATTTTTTACCGGCATGAATTTCTGATACGGGAAATCTGTTCCGAGGAGAACAACCACATCTGCTTCGTGCATCGCATGATAGGCGGAAGGAAAACCCAACAACCCGGTAAGGCCCACTTCATTCGGATTATTGGGCTGAATATCCATTTTCCACGGAATGAATAGCCTACAGGAGCTTTTAAATGTTTAGATAATGCTATCACTTCTGCGCTTGCTGCCGAAGCACCAATTCCACAGTACAGTGTCACTTTTTATTTCCATTGATAAGATCTGCAAGACTTTTCAGTTCATCATCCGAAGGTCTTATTACCGGATTGGTTTTAAAAATCTGCGTAGAGGTTGATCCCTCCTCAGCTTCAAGCTCAGAAACATCTCCCGGAAGCCCGATCACAGCAACTCCTTTTTGGAAATAGCATGCTGAAGTGCTGTCTGAACGGTACGCTGTACCTGCTCCGGTCTTGTGATCATCTGGTTGTAATAGCTGCAGTCGTCAAAGAGTTTTATGGTATTGGTTTCCTGAAAGTAATCCATTCCCATTTCGTCACTGGGAATGGTAGAAGCAATGACCAGCATCGGAACATGGGAGCGGTGTGCTTCATAAACTCCGTTGATCAAGTGAACGTGCCCGGGACCACAGCTTCCTGCACATACTGCCAGGCCATCCAGTTCAGCTTCTGCCGCAGCCGCAGCCGCATAGGCACCTACTTCCTCATGCCGTACATGAATCCATTGGATACTGCTGTTCTTCACAGCAATATTAAGATGATTGAGGCTGTCTCCCGTAACGGCATAAATTCTTTTCACATTGGCATTTTCGAGCATTTCAACAATCTGCTCCGCAATATTTTTGGCCATAATAATAAATTTGGTGGTTATATTTCTGAAATAGCTACAGCTTTAAACTGTATTCCTATCAAATTTAACTATTTAAAATGAACCGTTCCCAGCGTTTCAATGTTAAAAATCTGTAATTTTATGATCTATTCAACCTAACAGGTTTTGAAAACCTGTTAGGTTTAGCCATCAATAACTCTATTACCTGAAAAAGCTATATAAAAAAACAGCCACCTTAAAGGCAGCTGTTTATGTGATTGTATCTTAAGTTTTACATCACGATTTCGATCTGATTTCTCAATAAATCTTCAAATTCATCTCTTTTACGGATCAGGTGGGCTTTTCCATCCAGGAATAGAACTTCTGCAGGCTTCAGTCTTGAATTGAAATTGGAACTCATTTCGAAACCGTAGGCTCCTGCATTATGGAAGGCAAGAATATCACCTTCTCTTACTTCATTCAGTTTTCTGTCCCATGCAAATGTATCGGTCTCACAGATGTTCCCTACCACCGTATAAATTCTTTCTGCACCTTTTGGATTGGACAGGTTTTCGATCATATGGTAAGAATCATAGAACATAGGTCGGATCAGGTGATTAAATCCTGAATTTACGCCTACAAAAACAGTCGCTGTAGTCTGTTTGATCACATTAGCTTTCACCAACAGGTATCCGCTTTTCCCTACAAGGAATTTTCCGGGTTCAAACCATAATTCAAACTTTCGTCCTGTTGTTTTAGAGAATTCTCCCAACACTTTTTCTACTTTTTTACCTAAAGTTCTGACGTCTGTTTCTTCTTCACTGTCCTGATAAGGAATTTTGAAACCGCTTCCCATATCCAGATACTTCAGGTTAGGGAAATGCTCAGACAGCTCCAGCATGATATCCAAGGCCTGAAGGAATACCTCCGGATCTTTGATTTCGCTTCCTGTATGCATGTGAAGACCTTCAACATTAAGATTGGTACTCTTCATCACCCTTTCGATGTGGCGAAGCTGATGAATGGAGATCCCGAATTTACTGTCGATGTGACCTGTTGAAATTTTATAATTTCCGCCTGCAAAGATATGCGGGTTGATTCTCACAAATATCGGGTAAGAGTTTCCGAATTTATTTCCGAACTGCTCAAGAATAGAAATGTTATCAATGTTAATATGAACTCCGAAAGTCATTGCTTCTTCTATTTCAGCCAGGTCAACGCAGTTGGGAGTAAAAAGTATTTTTTCTTTCGGAAATCCTGCTTTTAATCCAAGCTTCACCTCATTGATAGATACACAATCTAAAGAAGCCCCAGGTTCTTGACATACTTCAGGATATTGATATTCGTCAACGCCTTCGCTGCATAGAAAAACTTTGTGTGTTTCAGGAAAGAAGATGTAAGTTTCTCATATTGAACTTTGATGGACTCAGCATCGTAAACATACACGGGGTGCCAAACTCACTGGCAATCTTTAATAATTCTTTTGAATTCATAATTTCATTTTAACATAAAAAAGGCAGATTCTTAGAAAAAGAGCCTGCCACATTAATTATTTTTTATGCAAGACAAGTCTTTTAAATATTCCAAACCTTAGAGAACTTTACAGCTCCTTTTTACCAGTTTTATTTTGTTTAAAATTTTGCATTGCTTCTATTTATTTTTTGCAAAAATACTATTTATTTTTTTATTGTAAGAAAATTGATTTGAAAAGCAGTTTTTCAATATTCAATTTGTGAGATATAACCTTCCTGTTATTTTGGTAATGGTAATGTCTCAAAATCACCACGAAGTAACGCCAGCTGCAATTCATTATTCAAATCAGCAGAGGATAATGGAAGATCAATTTTGAGTTTAGCCAGCTTACTCAAAGTCTGAATCTGGGTAAACAATTCGTAAAAACCGAAGGATATCACTTTTCCGTTTTCAATGATGAGGAATAATTTTTCGCCCAGTTTTCTTCCGGGCCCCAGCCAAAGTTCATTTCTTTTCCTGAATTCGATCTTTTGTCTCAGAACAGCAAAGTCATTATATTCTTCCAGTGCTCCTATAAACTGAACGGCTTTTGTTCCCTGGGTGAATGATCTGAATTTCAAGGCCGGTTTTTCTGTTTTATTGAGTGTATTTTCTCAACAACATATTTATTATTCCTGAAGTAAAGCCCGAATGGTAAAATCTCTTTCTTTTTAATGTTTTTAGAATTCAGGATCAGCTTGGCAATAATATCTGTTCCTGTAAGTTCATAGTTAATCTGCTCAACCCCTTTCTGAATCTGGTCCCATTTTTTTGATTTGGAATTGAAAACTTTTTTGAGAATTTATTGATATCCTGAACATAGTCGGAAAACATAATTCTCCCCACCTCATCCTGAAAATAGACAAATCCTTTTTCGTTGGGCAGATCCTGGGTAAGTTCTTTGATCTTATTGACGTAGGTTTTCGCATTAGACTCCTCGTGCTGCTTCTGAATAATCTCATTTTCGGTATCCTTTGAGATCAGAAGTTTAAAAAGCTCCAGTGTAGCCCTTGCATCTCCTTCAGCCCTGTGATGGTTAGTCAGAGGAATCCCCAGTGACTTCACCAATTTACCAAGGGAATAGCTTACTTCATCAGGAATTAATTTTTTAGCTAACGGAATTGTATCTAAAGTATTGATTTTAAACTCATAACCAAGCCGACTAAATGATTGCCGCAGCATCCTGTAATCGAAATCAATATTATGTCCTACCAGGGTAGTATTCTCAGTAATTTCAATGACTCTTTTGGCGATTTCATGAAATTTCGGAGCTGTTTTGACCATTTTCGGGGTAATACTGGTCAGTTTCTGCACAAAAGGAGTAATATCACTTTCAGGATTCACCAATGATATAAACTGGTCTGTAATTTTCTGACCATCATATCTGTAGATGGCAATATCTATAATGCATTCATTTCTATAACCTGCACCATTACTTTCTATGTCTATAATTGAATACATTTACTTTCTGTTAACTGCTGTTTTCTTATTTTTTATTTTAAACCGGCATTTATTCCCCCAATACAATCCGATTCTACACTACTTAAGCGAAGATAACCTGCTAAAATAACAAAAATATATCAAAACACAGCAGGTTATCCCGGATTGTGTCTCAAAATTATCTTCTTCGGCCTCCTAAACCTAACATTCCGAGAATAGCTTTTGCCCCTTCTCTCATTAATGTACTGGTAAAAGTTCTTCCTGCTTTACTCTGTAGTACCTGCTCAAACATTCCCGGTTCTTCTTTTACCGGTCTTGACCTTTGGTTGGGAGCAGGGTTCTGAGCGGCCTGTTCCATTCTGCTGGTCAGCATTTCGTAAGCAGATTCACCGTCAATAGCCTGCTCATATTTGGCTACCATAGAGGATCTTGCTGTAAGTTCTGTAATTTCCGCCTCATTCAGAACATCCATTCTTGATTCCGGAGAAATCAGATAGGTATGTACCAATGGTGTAGGAATCCCCTTTTCATCCAGGGCAGTCACAAATGCTTCTCCGATTCCGAGACTCTGGATCAGACTTGAAGCATTGTAATATTCTGTTGTAGGATAGTTTTCAACTGCTTTGGAAATTTCTTTTTATCTTTAGCTGTAAACCCTCTTAAGGCATGCTGTATTTTCAATCCTAACTGTGATAATACATTTTCAGGAACATCTCCCGGAATCTGTGTGATAAAATAGATTCCCACTCCTTTGGAACGGATCAGTTTTACCATGGTTTCGATCTGTGAAAGAAGGGCTTTTGAAGCTTCATCAAAAATAAGGTGAGCCTCGTCAATGAACAGTACCAGTTTTGGTTTTCCGCTGTCTCCTTCTTCAGGGAAGGTCATATAAATTTCAGCAAAAAGTGACAGCATGAATGTTGAAAATAACTGTGGTTTATTTTGAATTTCCGCCACTCTTAAAATATTGACCACTCCCTTTCCATCTCTCGTTTCCAGCAGATCCTGTACATCAAAGCTTAATTCTCCGAAGAAATCTGCGGCCCCTGTTGCTCCAATGCTACAATAGATCTTAATATTGCTCCTAAAGAAGCCGGAGCAATAGATCCGTAGTTGGCTGCAAGTTCTGCTTTCCCCTGAGCATTGTCCGTTACATATTGTAAAACTTTTTCAGATCTTTCAGATCGATCAGCGGAAGTCCTTTATCATCACAGTATTTAAAGACAATAGACATAATGCTTTGCTGGGTATCATTCAGTTCCAGAATTTTACTTAATAAAACAGGCCCGAATTCCGTAACAGTAGCCCTCAGCTTTACTCCTTTCCCTCCGGAGATCGTCATCAATTCTACCGGAAATCCCTGTGGGGTATAAGGAAGCTGTGTTTTTGCATATCTTTCTTCAATGATTGCATTCATACTTCCGGGTTCTGCAATTCCGGAGAAATCTCCTTTGATATCCAGAACAAGTGAGGGAATTCCTGCATGGGAAAGCTGCTCAGCAAATACCTGCAGTGTTTTTGTTTTACCTGTTCCGGTAGCTCCGGCGATAAGACCGTGGCGGTTGATGGTTTTCAGGGAATTGTTACATTCACTTCAGGAACCACCTCGCCATCCAGCATTCCTTTTCCTAATATAATATGTTCTCCTTTTGGAGTGTATCTTGCATTTAATTCTTCAATAAATTGTGCTTTGTCTGCCATCTGATCACTTTTTAACTTATAAATATAAAAGTTTTTGTAAAATATATAAAGATATTTTTTCTGATGAATAGCTAATAATCCATCAAAAAAATACATCAGTACGAGCCTAAGCAAATTTTAAACCACGTGTATTGATATCTTTAATAGTAGATTTATTTCTATAACCTCAATATGATAAAAACAGTATTTGCCCGTCAGCATTAGGTAAGGCATTCTTTTTGCTCAAAAATAAAGAACATTAAACATACGTTTAACACAGTATTGAAAGAAACTATCAATGGGATTTAACATTTCATTTAGAATTTATCTAATACTTTGTATCTTTAACTCATTAAAAAAAAGACCCCAATGAAAATTGAACAAATATATACGGGCTGTCTGGCTCAGGGCGCCTATTATATTGTATCAGAGAATGAAGCGGCAATTATTGATCCGTTGAGAGAAGTAAAACCTTACCTGGATCGTCTGGAAAAAGACAATGTCACTTTAAAATATATTTTTGAAACTCACTTTCATGCAGATTTCGTTTCCGGGCATCTGGATCTAAGCAAGAAAACCGGAGCTCCAATTGTATACGGTCCCACTGCAGCACCTGAATTTGAGGCAATCATTGCGGAAGATGATCAGATTTTTGAGATCGGAAAGATCAAAATAAAGGCAATGCACACTCCGGGACATACAATGGAAAGTACCACTTATCTTTTAATTGACGAAAACGGTGTTGAAACTGCAATTTTCACAGGAGACACTTTGTTTTTGGGAGATGTGGGAAGACCTGATCTTGCGCAAAAAGCAACTAATCTTACACAGGAAGACCTTGCAGGTATTTTGTATGACAGCCTTCAAAACAAAATCATGCCACTTGATGACAGCATTACGGTTTATCCTGCTCACGGTGCCGGTTCTGCCTGTGGAAAAAATATGCAGAAAGAAACAGTGGACATTCTAGGGAACCAGAAAAAGACCAATTACGCACTTAATCAGCCAGATAAAGCCTCTTTTATTAAAGAAGTTCTGGACGGACTGACTGCCCCGCCTAAGTATTTCGGAATGAACGTGGCCCTGAACAAAGGGGGCTACGAAAGCCTGGATGTTGTAATGAACAAAGGGCTGAATCCTGTCGCTCCGGAAGATTTTGAAGCTTTGGCAGAAGAAACAGGGGCACTGATCTTAGATACCAGAGGTGCTGCTGATTTCCATAAAGGCTTTGTTCCGAATTCTATCAATATAGGGTTAAAAGGAGATTTTGCCCCATGGGTGGGAGCTATGATCGTAGACGTGAAACATCCTTTGCTATTGGTTGCTGACGCAGGAACTGAAGAGGAAGTGATTACCAGATTAAGCCGTGTAGGCTTTGATAATGTGATAGGCTATTTACAAGGCAGCTTTGAAGCATGGAAAAATGCAGGTAAAGAAACAGACGAAGTCAAAAGGATTTCTCCTGCTGAGTTTGCAGAGCAGTTTACAGAAGATGCCACAGTAATTGATGTAAGAAAGCTTACTGAATATTCTGCGGAGCATATTGATAATGCTTATAATAAACCATTGGACGCCATCAACGACTGGGTTCGTAATATAGATGATTCCAAACATTTCTTCCTTCATTGCGCAGGCGGATACAGAAGTATGATTGCAGCAAGCATCCTTAATTCACACGGAATCAGAAACTTTACTGAAATAGAAGGAGGATTCAACGGAATAAAAAAACAGAGAAGTTTCCAACAACGGATTTTGTCTGCCAATCGAAAACATCATAAGTCTATGAAAATTCCATTCTACGGACTTATTGTAGCTCTGGCATGTACAGTAAGTGCCTGCACAGCAGCTCATGTAGCAGATGTTCCGAAAGCCAGTATCAAGGAAGTTGTAAACAGCTCTGATGTAATGCTGGTAGATGTCAGAATCCCGGAACAATATGCCGCAGGAACAGCAAAGAATGCGATCAACATTCCCTTAGCTGAGATTCAGAATAATATAGAGAATCTTAAAGGTAAAAAAGTTGTTGTTTTCTGCAACAAAGGAATTCAGGCAGACCAGGCAATGGAAATTCTGAAGAAAAATGGTGTGGAAGCTTATGATGGTACAACCTGGAAGAATGTAAAGGCGATCCAGGATGAAACAAACAAAAAAGCAAACTAATAAAACCAAAACTATGTCCCAAAAATTTCAGGAAATCATCAATTCCGACAGGCCGGTACTTATTGACTTTTTCGCAACATGGTGCCAACCTTGCAAAGTACAGTCGTCGGTTTTAAATACAGTGAAAGAAAACATTGGCGAAGGAGCCAGAATCATAAAAGTAGATGTGGATCAATATCCTGCCTTAGCCGCTCAATATGGCGTTCGTGGAGTACCCACTCTGGCTGTTTTCAAAAATGGAGAACTGTTATGGAAGGAAAGCGGCGTACATGATGTCAATACACTGACGCAGCTTTTACAGCAATACATTTAAATAAAATACAAAACCAAGGCTGAGAATGATCTCAGCCTTGGTTTTTTTATAATTCGATTGAGAATTGATCCCTGTCATTCAAAAACTGGAAATGGTTTCTGAAATCCTTTAACTCATCCTTATTCAGTTCTGCAGATACAATATTATTCTCTTTTACAGAAATCTCTTTTCCATCCGCAAAGAAACAATGAGAGCTTTCCTGATAGAACAGATTGTTTCCATCAGTTCCTATCCTGTTTAGGCCAAAAACAAAAGAAAGGTTTTCGATTGCTCTTGCTTTCAGAAGATGTTCCCAGGCCCCTACTCTTTTTCAGGCCAGTTGGCTACATACAACACTGCATCATAGTCATCGTTATTTCTCGCAAAAACCGGAAATCTGAGATCATAACAAACCTGAAGCAGAAATCTCATGCCTTTATATTCAACGATTACCCTTTTTTTTTCCCGGTGTATACACTTTATCTTCTCCCGAGAACGAAAACAGATGTCTCTTGTCATAAAAAACGGGTTCAACATCCGGTTGTACAAAATACATTCTGTTGAAAAAGCTTCCGTTTTCTTCTACCGGGACACTTCCGCAGACAGCAGCATTTTTCTTTTGAAAATTTTTTCAAAAACGCCAGAGATTCTTCGTTTCTGTCTGAGACTTCAGACGCATCCATACAAAAGCCTGTTGAAAACATTTCAGGAAGAAGAAACAGGTCTGCTTCTACATTCTGAAATTCTTTTTCTATAATTTTAAAATTTTCAGTCTTATTTTTCCAGATGATATCTAAATTAAGTCCTGCAGTTTTCATTTTTCTTTTTAGTGTTACTTCAATATTCAATTATAAAAATACGGTTTTTATATTTATCAGAGAAAAAGCCTGTACAATCAGATTCAGGGTATAGCGGTTAAATTTCTTAAAAATTATTAAAGTATGGGGACCGTTCTCCTTTCGGTTTCATTTTTGATGCAGATAATTTTTATTAAAATCATTAAAAATTAAAAAATTTATGAAGAAATTGGTTTTTATGGTGATGATATTCTTTTTCGGTACAATGGCCAATGCTCAGGCCTACAACGGAAAGGAGATCATAAAGTACAGCTGGGACTGAGTGCCTGGGGCTATGGAACGGGTATCACAGGAACTTATGATTACGGTATCAACAAGCTTATCTCAGTAGGAGCCGGTATCAACGGTTATTTTGACAATTATAAAGACAATGATAAGGATAATCGTGTTTTTGTTTTTGGAAGACTTAATTTTCATTTGCAGGATGCGCTCAATCTTCCGGCAAAATGGGACATTTACCCTGGTGTAGACCTTGGAGTTCTTGGAAAAGACTTCGGAATAGGGGCCCACATCGGAGCCCGTTACTTCTTCACAGAGAAAATAGGTGTTTTTGCAGAGGTAGGTAATAACGGAAGTCTTGGGGTTTCGTTCAATTTATAATCAAAACGTCTTTAAATATGACAAAGCTTCTCGTTTCGGGAGGCTTTTTTATTTGGCATAGTTTTGATAATTGTTACCTTTGCAAATTAAAATCTAAAATTTATTAATGGAAATAGCAATCAAACTCTTTCAGTTCATTCTGAGTATCTCTATACTAGTGCTTCTTCATGAGCTTGGGCATTTTTTGCCGGCAATATGGTTTAAGACCAGAGCAGAGAAATTTTTCCTGTTTTTTGATCCTTACTTCTCCATATTTTCTATGAAGAAAATCAACGGAAAGTGGCAGTATAAATTTTTATCAAAGAATTTACCTGACTCTGAAGTGATAGAGGTAAACGGAAAGAAAGAAGAAGTGCCTATCGATATATCAAAACTTCCGGATAACGACTGGAGAAAACATCCTGAACAGACCAAGTATGGTATCGGATGGCTTCCTTTCGGAGGATATGTTAAAATTGCCGGAATGGTAGACGAAAGTATGGATACTGCTCAGATGAAAAAACCGGCAGAACCATGGGAATTCAGATCTAAACCGGCATGGCAGAGGCTTATCATTATGCTGGGAGGAGTTACGGTAAACTTTTTCCTTGCGTGGATTATCTATGGATGTCTTTCTTATTTCAATGGTGAGACTTCATTTGATACATCGAAAGTAGATGCTCCTATGCACTATACACAGGTAGCAAAAGCAATGGGCTTCGAAGATGGTGATAAGATATTAAAAGTGGATGGGAAGGTTCAGAACAGTTTAGATAAGCTGTCACTGGATATATTACTGAGTGATAAGATCACTGTTTTAAGAAACGGAAAAGAAGTAACCTTCAATACCAATGATGACGGAAAAGCGCTTGCCTTCAGAGATGAGAATCCCAGAGCATTCCTTACGCCAAGATATGCACCGGTAATAGACACGATTGTGAATCCTAAAACCGCTGCTGCAGGACTAAAGGTTGGGGATCAGGTAGTTTCTGTAAACGGACAGAAGATCAGTTATTATGATGAATTCCAGGGTATCGTTACTAAAAATGCAGGTAAAACCCTGAATGTAGATGTTTTAAGATCCGAGCTGTACAACCGCTTAGCCTTGAAGTTTCTAAGGAAGGAACCTTAGGCATTGCGTCTTATAAGCAACTGGAAAAATATGCAGCTACAAAGCATTTTACATTTGCTGAATCTATCGGCAGAGGGTTTACAAGAAGTATTGAAAGTTTAACGTATCAGATTAAACAGTTCAAACTTGTATTCAATAAGAAAGTACAGGGATACAAAAAGTGGGAGGTCCTCTTGCGATCATCAAAAATATGCCTGTTGAAAAATCAAAAAGCGGAGCTGTTTCTATTAACTGGACAATGTTCTGGAGCTTTACAGCAATGTTTTCTGTATGGCTGGCATTCCTTAACCTGATTCCTATTCCGGGACTTGATGGCGGGCATGTTATATTTACATTATATGAAATGATTGTAGGAAAACCGGTTCCTCAGAAAGTATTGGAAAATGCTCAGATGGTGGGAGTTATCTTCCTTCTGGGGCTGATGCTGTTGATTTTCGGAAGTGATATTTTAAAGGCGATTACAGGAAATCTGTAATTTTTTGAAAATTTTTCTAAAAATATTTGTAGGGTATAAATATTCGTCCTATATTTGCACCACTTAAAACAAAGGACATTCCTCCTTAGCTCAGTTGGTTAGAGCATCTGACTGTTAATCAGAGGGTCGCTGGTTCGAGCCCAGCAGGAGGAGCAAAAAAGACTTACAGAAATGTAGGTCTTTTTTATTTTCAGTTTTTCAGATATACAATTTACCGGGAAAGCCACTGATATTTTCAAAAAAATCAGATATTTGCAGTCGTTGAGTTACTGTGACAGCAGCCTTTCAGACAATTAATTCATTGTTAAAGAGAAAAAATTGTCTTTTTACTACTTCACATATAACTTATATCCCCAAAAGCAATCCAATTAGCTTTATAGTATTGCATTAATATCAAATTATTCCATGAAAAAACCTTTATTTCATTATTCTCTGCCTTTGCCCTTATGCAGATATCAGCGCAGGAAAAATCATATTTCTTATCAACCCCTTCACTGAGTCCCGATGGAAAGACCGCTTATTTGCCTATGACGGAGACATCTGGAAAGTAGACTCCAATGGCGGGAATGCATCGAGAATCACAGCTTTAGACGGCGAAGAAATCAACCCTCGTCTTTCTCCTGACGGAAAATGGCTGGCATTCAGCTCTAATCAATACGGCAATTATGACGTTTATGTAATGCCTGCAGACGGAGGAACTATTAAACAGCTTACCTTCCATACCGGAAAAGATGAAATGGAAAACTGGGGCTGGGATAGCAAAACGATTTATTTTACTTCTAACAGAAATAATAATTTCGGAAGTTTTAAAACGACCATTGAAGGAAAAACTCCGCAAAAGCTTTTCAATAATTACTTTAATAATACCAATGGACTGGCTGAAATTCCTGCCGGAGAATATCTTTTCACAAGTTCTTCGGAAAGTGCCAATCAGGTACATCGCAAACGCTACAAAGGAGAAAACAATCCTGAAATTTTGGGATATAATCCAAAGAATAATTCATTCAGGCAGTACACAAAATATGAGGGAAAGGACTTCAATCCAAGTGTAGATAAAAACGGCGTTATTTATTTTATTTCCGATGAAAATAATAATGAATACAATCTTTATAAAATTGAAAATGGTACAAAGACAGCTTTAACTCAATTTGATACTTCTATAAAAAAACCTTTTGTCTCCGCAAACGGTTCTAAGGTAATATTTGAAAAAGACTATCAGCTTTATGTTTATGATGTCGCCGGTAAAAGCACAAAACTTCTGAACACCAGCCTGAACACCAATAAAACCCTGAAAAGGACCAGAATTTCAATGTAGAAAACAATATTTCCTATTATGATGTTTCTCCGGATGGTAAAAAAATGGCCTTTGTAAGCCGTGGTGTTCTGTTTGTTTCTGATATTGAAGGAAAGTTTGCCCAACAGGTTTCTGACGGAAAGGAACGTGTAATGGAAGTAAAATGGCTGAAGGATAACCGTACTCTACTTTACAGCCAGACCGATAAAGGCTACCAGAACTGGTTCAGTATTTCTGCAGATGGAAAAGGCCAGCCAAAACAGCTGACTCATGATTTGAGAAATAACCGAAACATCACCCTTAATAAAGATCTTTCAAAAGCAGTCTATCTAAGTGGCAGAGATGAGGTAAGATTAATGGATTTAAGCAGCTTCAGTTCCACCACAATCGTAAAGGATGAAATCTGGGCATTCCAGAACTCAAAGCCTTCTTTTTCTCCTAATAACGAATATGTATTGTTCTCCGCAAAAAGAAATTTTGAACTGGATATTTTCATTCACAATATCAAAAAGGGACAAACGATCAACCTTACCAACACCGGTGTTTCTGAAGAGGACCCATATTGGTCGCCTAACGGGAAATACATTTATTTTGCCAGTGACAGAATCAATCCGTCTTATCCTTTAGGCATGCAGAAATCCAATATTTACCGTATGGCCCTGGATTGGTTTGATGAGCCTTATAAATCCGAAAGATTTGATAAATTGTTTATCGAAGAGGAAAAAGATAAAAAAACTGCTGATACCCAAAAGGACAGCAAAGAGAAAAAAAAAAAACAGAAGAAAGTACTGATAAGGAGGAGAAAAAGGAAGAGAAAGAACCCGTTATCAAAGAGCTTAAAGTAAATCCTGAAAACACACTGGAAAGAATTGAACTGGTTACCGACAGGTATGGGTACCAGGATGACCCTATAGTTTTTGCTGATGACAAGAAAGAAATCCTGTTCTTTAATTCTAATCAGGACAATGGAAAAGACAACTTTTCAAAAAAGTCTTCACTGATTTTGAACCGGCCAAATCTGAAAAGGTTTTTGATAAAGCGGCTTATTATATCACCAAAAACAACAAAAATCTCTTTGCCTTAATTGAAGGGAATATTTATAAAATGACCCTGGCAGCAGGAAAGCCTGAGAAAGTGAATATTCAGTATAATTTTGACAAGAATTTAGCTTCAGAATTTACCCAGATGTACAATGAAGCATGGACAGGGGTAGAGGAAAATTTCTACGATAAAACTTCCATGGGGTAAACTGGAAAGCAAAGAAGGAACAATATGCAAAGTATCTTCCGTATGTGAATAACAGAAATGACCTGCGAATTTTGCTGAATGATCTTTTAGGTGAGCTTAATTCTTCGCACATCGGATTTTCTTCATCCGGAAAGGAGGAAAGCACCTACCTGAATTATATAACCAACGAAAGTGGAATTATCTTTAAAAAGACCAGCCTTATATCGTAGAAAGTATTGTAAGGAAATCCCCGGCATTCCGTTCCGGTGTAGATATTAAGCCCGGAGATCAGCTGGTTTCTGTAAACGGGAAAAATATTGATCCCAACGAAAACCGTGAGGCTTATTTCACCAGTCCTAAGAAGCAGGATGAGCTTATCCTCACTTTCAGTCGCAATGGTAAAAATGTAACAACGAAAGTACACCCTATTTCCAATACGGAACTGAAAGGTCTTCTTTATGATGACTGGATCTTCAACAACCGCCAGCGTGTCAACCAGGCAACAATCGTATTGCTTATTCATACATGAAAAATATGTCTACCGATGAGCTGGACCGCTTCCTGTTGGATATGGTAGAGCAGGAAATCCAGAAAGATGCTGTAATTCTTGATCTACGTTATAATACGGGAGGAAACGTACATGATAAAGTTTTAAATTTCCTTTCCCAGAAACCTTATCTACAATGGAAATACCGTGAAGGAAAAATGACAGCCCAGCCTAACTTTGCCCCTTCCGGAAAGCCTATCGTCCTTCTGATCAATGAAGGTTCTTTAAGTGACGCAGAGATGACCGCAGCCGGATTTAAAGCTTTGAAATTAGGAAAAATTATCGGGCAGGATACGTACCGATGGATCATCTTTACTTCCGGGAAAGGGCTTGTAGATGGCTCTTATTACAGACTTCCCGCATGGGGAACCTACACCCTGGACGGGCAAAATCTTGAAAAAACAGGAGTAAAACCCGATATTTATGTGAAAAATACCTTTTAGACAGGCAACAGGGTAATGACCCTCAGCTGGAAAGGGCGATTCAGGAAATCATGAAGGATTTAAAGAAATAACAAAGAAACACCTGCAGAAATGCAGGTTTTGTTTTTTACATGAATATTAATCTCCTATCATTCCTGATATTTACAGGAAAATCCATAGAACTGAATAAAAAGAATTAAAATATTTCTTATTGAATTTCAATACATTTAGTTAAAAACCTTTTAAAATAAGGGATAAAACTTGCTTCGAATGAATATTCATATTATATTTGCACCACTTAAAACAAAGGACATTCCTCCTTAGCTCAGTTGGTTAGAGCATCTGACTGTTAATCAGAGGGTCGCTGGTTCGAGCCCAGCAGGAGGAGCAAAAAGACTTACAGAAATGTAGGTCTTTTTTATTTTTATTCATTTTCTGTGGCATTAAATCCACCATTTGCAAAACTTCTATTCACCCTTTATTTAATCCTCTGATTCTTTATATTTTAAGTCGTGAAATTTCAGATTTATTTTAACGGGCTCTTATATTATTTTCGCTACATTTGCCGTTTTACATATTAGAATAAAATTATTTTATTTTTTTATGTTTTTTTAAATAAACTGCATACTTTTTGTTTTGCTAATTGCCTGAAGAAACGAATGATGTTAAACAATAACTCCAAAAACACTTTTTTTATTTTTTCCTGATCCTTACCGGTTCTGTCTATGCTCAAAACCGTGTCAGCGGTAAGATTGTTGATGAAAAAACAAATAAAGAACTCAGTAATGTTGATATTTTCATCAACAATAATACTGTTCCTTCCCTCACTACTACATCCGGCAGCTTTAGCGTTCAGTCGGACAGCATTATCCATCAACTAAAATTTTCCAGAAAAAGCTATACTACCGAAACGTTAGATATCACCCCTGAAAATACCGAGAATATTTTCGTTCAGCTTTCACAGGCCAAAGTGAGTAATATTGAGGAAGTAGTTCTGAAAGCCGGAAAAACAAAATACAAGAATAAAAAAGAGAAAACCCCGCTTATGCCATCATGCAAAAAGTATGGGGACACAAGAGAAACAACGGATTGGAAAAGTTTGATACTTACTCTTTTAAGGAGTATGAAAAGACCCAATTCGATCTCAACAATCTGGACAGTACTTTCATGAAGAGAAAATCTTCAAAAAGCTTGATTTTATCTTCGATTATGCCGATTCTACTGCCAGTGGAAGACTTGGGCTTCCTATCTTTCTGAACGAGGCCGTTTATGAAAATTACGGTAAAAATAAGCCTAATAAAGATAGCAAAAGAACATTGGTTGCTCAAAAGACGTCAGGGTTTCAGGACAATCAGGTAATTACTGTTTCTGCTAAAAACTTATACAGGGATATCAACATTTATGACAATACTCTGAATTATTTTGATATAGGATTTCAGAGCCCGGTAGGATCTGACGGATTCAGCACCTATGACTATGATCTGGTGGATACCATTTCTATCCGTGGCGAAAAAGCTTTCCAGATAAGATATCAGCCTAAAAGAAAAGATGTTCTTGCTTTTCAGGGAAACCTTTATATTGATACCGATACTTATGCGGTTTTAGGAGCAACATTAAAGTCAACACAGAAGATCAACGTCAACTTTGTCAACAGTGTGTATACTCAGGTAGAATACGACAATCCTGATGATGCTACATTTCTTCCTAAAAACTGATCACCGAATTTGAAATGAGCCCTTTCTCAAAAAAGAAAGGTGCAAAAAGTATCATCGCCAAAAGATCAGTAGATTATTCCGATTATCAGTTCAACAAGCCTCTTGATCCTAAAGTGTTCAAAAGAACGGAAGAAGAATATGAAGATAAGTTCACCAACAAAGATGAAGCTTACTGGACAAAAGCCAGACCTGATACACTTTCCAAATCTGAACAAGGTGTGTATAATATGCTTGATCAGCTTCAACAGACCCCAAAATTCAACCGGATGGTAAAACTGTTTGAAACACTTGGTTCACGTTATTATAATGCCTTTAAAGGAATAGATATTGGTCCTATTTTCTCAATTTATGGAAGAAATGAAGTAGAAGGTGACAGAATAAGATTAGGAGCAAGAACCTATTTCGGATTGAATGATACCTGGAGAGCGCAGTTTTACACAGCGTATGGGTTCAAAGATCAACAGTTTAAATATGGAGTGGAAGCAAGATATATGTTCAATAAGCTTAACCGTTTTATGATCGGCGCAGGAACCAGCAGAGATATTGTTCAGCTTGGAGGGCAACTTACATCCGGCGATGGTGTCACCCCACAATCTTCGTCTACCAGCACCTTTTTGCTAGAGGAGAAAACATTTCTTTAAGTTCAGTAAACAAAACAAGTGTTTTTGCAGCGATTGAACCCTGGAAGAACTTTCAGATAAGAGTAGACGGAGTGATGCAAAGTATCAAGTCTGCCATTCCTGAGAAATTCAACCTTATGTATTATCAGGATGGAAATCTAAGAAAGACCGTGAATGACTCTCATGTTACGATCAGTTTAATTGCAAAGCCGGGAGCAAAATTCTCACAAACAGGTATTGACCGATACCAGGCGAGAAACCTTGCACCAACCATTGTTTTAAGATACACCAGAGGAATAGAAGGACTGTTTAATGCAGACTTCAACTATGACAAACTGCAGTTTATGCTGTATAAACCATTCCTGATCGGTAGTCTTGGAAAAATGGTCGTTAATTTTGAAGCTGGGAAAAATTTCAATACCGTGCCTTTAGCATTACAGAATATTATTCCGGCCAATTTATCATATGGTCTGGTTCCTAATACCTTTTCTCAGCTTAATTATTATGAATTTGTTGCTGATACTTATACCACTCTTCATCTGGAACATCATTTCAATGGAAAGATTCTTTCTTATATTCCTTTAATTAAAAAGCTTAAACTTAGAGAGGTTGCATTTATAAGAGGCGCCTACGGAACTTTAAGTGATGCTTCCAAAGCGATCAATGTGGAAGGATTCAAATATTCTGCACCAAGTGAACAGATCTATTTTGAATACGGATTTGGTATTGAAAATATAGGAATCGGAAATCTTAGAATTTTCAGGGTTGACTTCAACTGGAGAGGAAATTATCTGGACAGACCTGATATCTCAAAATTTGGTATTAAAGCCGGTTTCCAGGTGGGATTCTAAATGTTAAGATATTCTACAATATTTCGGGCAGCTTCTTCGAAGCCGCCCGAACTTATTCTAAAGCTTTAATAAGAACAGTTACAAGACATAGGATCTTCTACCATATGTAAGCAATACTCTTTCTGCCATGGGCTTAGTGTACACCATTCCGCACATGTTGTAGCAATGAAGTCCGGACATATATAATCATTACCACCTTCAATTGATTTTAGCTGTTTCTTAGTCATTTTTCTTAGGTTTTTCATAGTTTATTCTGTTTTTATTTTTGCCTACTCTCGTATGCTTTTCGGCTTCCGCAATTATCTTTATATGAGGTTATCAACAAATATATCAATATTTCACCCCTATAAGATATTCATTATATTTTTAATATATGAACAAAAAAAAACCTCAGCAGTGCTGAGGTTTTAATTTTTATAAAACGCTTAAAGATTATGCGTTTGGTTCTACAGATACGAAAGATCTGTTGTTTGCTTTCTTTCTGAAAACTACTTTACCATCTACTAATGCAAACAAAGTGTGGTCTTTACCGATTCCCACGTTATCACCTGGGTGGTGCTGAGTACCTCTTTGTCTAACAATAATATTTCCGGCAATAGCTGCTTGTCCTCCGAAAATCTTCACACCTAATCTTTTAGAGTGAGACTCTCTACCGTTCTTGGAACTACCGACTCCTTTCTTGTGTGCCATTTTATTACTGGATTATTTATTAAGTGCTTTAAATTGATCAATATTCTTAATGATAGCAGCATCTACTTCTTCATGAGTAAGAATATTTTTTCTAATTCAACTTTAACTGCTTTACCTAAAGTAATTAAAGTTTCTCTGTTCTCTTTAGACTGAGACAAGTTGTTTTTCTTTAAGTGATAGTTCAACTCGTGATCTTCACCAAAGTTAACAGTTGCGTTGTCAGAAAGAACTTCACCTTTCACAGTTTCTTTTTTAGCAGCAGCTTTTTTAGCTCCACCTTCAAATCCTGTAATACCAGTGATTACGATTTGAGTTAAAGATTGTCTGTGACCGTTTTTCACTTTGTAACCTTTTCTTCTTTTCTTTTTGAAAACGATTACTTTATCAGCTTTAACGTGGTCAAGGATCTCTGCTTCTACAGTGATTCCGTTTACAGCTGGGGCGCCTACAGTGATTGCACCGTTTACAGTAAGAAGAACTTTATCGAAAGAAACTTTTCCTCCTTTATCTCCTTTTAAACGGTTTACAAACAACTTCTGGTCTTGCTCAACTTTGTATTGAAGCCCTGCTATTTCTACAATTGCAAACATTGTTTATAAATTTTTAGTTATTTCGAGGTGCAAATATACAAATAAAAATCTAAATAGCTTACAATCAAAGCAATGTTTTTTCAAGTAAAACATATTCACTATGTTTTGAATAATTTTTTTAAATAATGTATTCACACTTATGAGATTATTTCATACCTTCGTTTTACCAAATTGAATTTAATATATGAAAAGAAACTTTAATCTCTGCTTTTTAGCAGGCGCCATCGCTGTAAGTTCATTAACAGCATGTAATGATGACTCTATGAACGAAACTGTTCAGCCTCAACAGGAAACGCTTAGTGCAAAAATTGACCAGCCAGGAGATCTTGAGAAAATCTGCTCTTACGTAGACAACAACTGGAGTACCAATTCAGTACTATTAACCGGGCTTCAGAATTCCACAGACACCAATTTTATGAATTCTCAAATGACTAAAATTGCAGGACTGTGGGGAAGAAGCAATCCTACGCTTCGATTTGTAAATGATCCCTCCAATTTTAATGCTACCTATAATGCCATTTCCTATTCTACAGGAAAAATCTATTACGGATACGCCATCTATTATGATGCAAAAGCAAAAGGAGGTGATATTGTCAATGCCATGATTCTGGCTCACGAGTATGGACATCAGCTGCAATATATCTTCAACCTTCCGTCTGTGTCAGAGTCAACTTACAGACCTAACGAGCTTGAAGCTGATGGTTTTGCAGGATATTACCTGAGAAGACCAAACGGTTACAACAAAACCAACTTCTCAGAGATTGCTGCAGCTTATGAGTTTGCTCAAAGTATCGGAGATTACCAGACAAATAATGTAAACCATCACGGAACACCTGCACAGAGAAGATCAGCAGTGCGTTTAGGATTCCTTTTGGCACAGTATGATCTTAATGCTTCTAATTTCGATTATAACTTCTTCTATTATTATCAGGGAGTATTAAACGGAACTTACAAGATGGCTAAGAACACTGTAAATCCGGAAATTGATGCTTATATGAGTCAATATATTGACGAATTAAGAAAAATTCAGTCCGGAGAAATTTCTGCAGAAGAATTTAAGCAGCTTAAATAACGTAAACATTCATTTTTAGCATATTTTAAGAAAGGAGGCGGACTATTTTGTTCCGCCTCTTTTATGATGACTTGAAAGATTACGGAAGTTTAAGTACTTTTGAACCATATCCTATAAGAATGAACAGAGATCTCTACATCGACTTCGCCAAAGGACTGGCAACACTATCGATCATATTTATCCATACGGCTTTTTGTCCGGCCAGTTCTATATTCCTGCAGAAGTAAGAGTCTTCTCTCGTTTTTGACGTAGCACTTTTCTATGCCCTCAGCGGTATAACTTCAGGGGCCAACATTGAGAAAACATTTTACAGGTTACTGAAGCTTCAGATCACTTATATGATCTTTGTAACGTTTCTATTCTTCTCAGACTATTTTTTAAAGTCTTTGGACTGACCTTCTTTTCTATGGAATGGCTCCAGGGTCTTTATTCAACATTTGGCTCCAAATATGCTACAACCGGTGTTTCCATCTATCCCCAATGGCAGAACCTCGGAAACTGGTATCTTCATCAATATACCAATGCAGATACATTCCCGGTCGTCATGGGAAGTTTCTGGTACCTGAAGGTTTATTTTATTCTCACCGTTTTCGGAGTATTGATCTTAAAGTTTTCCCCTAAGCATATCAATTGGTTCATCGGGCTTTGTACTGCTTTAACGCTTTTGTTCTATATCTTCCCGGAGTATTATCCGACAGGGCAGGTGGGTTATGTGGCATTTTACCTTGCTGTATTTTTAACAGGTCATAAAATGCGTGGAAAAAGATTTCAGACAAGATGATCCCGGTACTATATGCACTTGTTGCAGGAGCTTTAGTATGGATGTTCTGGTATTACGGTACTGAAATATTTTACAGGATCAACAAAAATAAATTCCCGCCACAAATCCCTTATATTATATGGGCTCAGTTTTCGCTGGTCACATTGTTTGTGCTTTACAACAGATTGAAGATTACTAAAGACAACTTTATTACCTATATCGGTAAAAATGCCATTTTCTTTTATTTTGCCCAGGAATAAGCTCATCTTTAGTCTATTTTCTTGTGGTTCCGCTTAAAGAAAATATGCCATGGTGGCTTCTGATGATTCTGATTTATGCTATTAATATTCTTCTGGCTTTTATTATTTCAGCAGGATTGAAGAAGATTGATACTTTGGGCTGGAATATTTTGGAATTCCTAAGAAGAAAGACCGCTTCTTGATACTTTAGAGATCAAATTGAAATAAAGTCGCATTTCTTACGGCAATTTGATTAAATTTACAAAAATTTTATAACATGTTTAAGTTGAAACTTCCCACTGACCCAAGGTGGGCAAATATTGCAGAAGGAAACATCGGCGAAATTTTAACGGATCACGCCTGGTGTGAGCAAAAAGCTGCTACCAATGCCATCGGGCTGATCACCATGCTTCCGGAATATCCAGAAATTGTCACTGAGCTTCTTGCCATCGCACAAGAGGAACTTGACCATTTTAACCAGGTTCATGAGATCAAAAAAAAGAGGCTTTACTTTTGGAAGGGCAAGAAAAGATGATTATGTAAATGAGCTGGCAAAATTTATCATTCAGGGAAGCAGAGAAGACCTCATCGTAGACAAAATGCTTTTTGCAGCGATGATTGAAGCCAGAAGCTGTGAAAGGTTTAAGGTTCTTACAGAAAACATTAAAGATGAAGAGCTCAAAGTTTTCTACAGGGAACTTATGATTTCAGAAGCTAATCATTATACAACATTCATAGGTTTTGCCAGGCAGCTTGGAGACCCTGAAAAGGTAAATCAGCGCTGGGAAGAATGGCTGGAATATGAAGCCAACATTATCAAATCCTATGGAAATAAAGAAACCATTCACGGCTAAAATATAAACAGTAAACAACAGACATTGAAGAAACCAAGCTTTGAAAGTATTGCCAATCTATTCCTGAAAAACTTCTTTCAGGGGCTGGTTATTATCGGACCGATCGGACTTACCATTTTCGTGATCTGGTATATCGTCGCGCCATAGACAATCTTATCCCGTCTCTTGCCAAGCAGGTTCCGGGGCTTGTTTTCGTATCTATTATCTTGCTTACTGCCATTTTAGGATATCTGGGAAATAAATTTGTGGTTGGAAGATTCTTTTTCGATACCATGGACAGTTTACTGGAAAAAACTCCCGGAGTAAAACATATTTACACTCCTACAAAAGACGTCATGTCTTCATTCGTAGGTGACAAGAAAAAATTCAATGATCCTGTATGGGTAAAGACCAATGAGAATCCGGAGATCTGGAGAATCGGTTTTTAACTCAAAAAGAAATGTCGGACGTTGACAAGCATAATTACGTAGCGGTATACCTTCCCCACTCCTATGCTATTTCAGGGTGGGTAATTGTTACTGAAGAAAAAACATCAAACCTGTAGTGGGAATGACAGCAGCTTCTGCCATGAAGTTTGCAGTAAGCGGTGGTGTGGCCGGATTCCATTCTGATGAAAATATATTCAAGGCTCCGGAATAATTTCCCACCTTGAATATATATTGATGAATTTGAAATTATTTTCAAAGCATTTTTCTTTAAAAACAATTTAAAACATATTTTAACACATGAATTTACCGTACGCAGAACCTTTCCGCATTAAAATGGTGGAAGAGATCTACCAATCTACAAAAGAAGAAAGAGAGCAATGGCTGAAAGAAGCTAATTATAATCTTTTCAATTTAAAATCCTCTCAGGTATACATCGACCTTCTGACAGATTCCGGAACCGGAGCTATGTCTGACAAACAGTGGGCTGCATTGATGACCGGAGACGAAAGCTATGCAGGATCCCGCTCTTTTGAACAATTACAGAACACTGTTGAAAGAATTACCGGATTCAAATATTTATTACCAACCCACCAGGGAAGAGCTGCAGAAAACGTTCTGTTCTCGGTATTGGTAAAAGAAGGAGATGTAGTTCCGGGAAACTCTCATTTTGATACTACAAAAGGACATATAGAATTCAGAAAAGCGCATGCTATTGACTGTACGATAGATGAAGCCTTTGATATTAATGATCTTCACCCTTTCAAAGGAAATATCAACCTTGAAAAGCTGGAGGAAGTGTATAAAAGCCACCCAAAAGAAAATATTCCTTTCTGTTTAATTACCATCACCTGTAATTCTTCGGGAGGACAGCCTGTTTCTCTGGAAAACATGAAGGCGGTAAAAGCGCTTTCCGACCAATATGGTATCCCTGTATTCTTTGATTCAGCAAGATTTGCAGAGAATGCTTATTTCATCAAAAAAGGGAGAAAGGGCAGGAAAACAGAAACATCAAAGAGATCTGTAAAGAGATTTTCTCATACGGTGACGGTATGACCATGAGCTCTAAAAAAGACGGTCTTGTCAACATCGGCGGATTCATTGCACTGAATAATGAAGAGGTTTTCAGAAAAGCATCCAATTTCACCATTATTTACGAAGGATTTATCACGTATGGAGGAATGGCCGGAAGAGATATGGCAGCATTGGCTGTAGGACTTGATGAAGCTACCGAATTTGCTTACCTGGAAAGCAGAATTTCTCAGGTTGAATATCTTGGAAACAAACTTATCGAATACGGAATCCCGGTTCAGAAACCTATCGGAGGACATGCTGTTTTTTCATTGATTCTTTAAATTTTCTTCCCAATGTTTCCCGTGAAGAATATCCGGCACAGACCTTAGGTCTTGAAATTTATAAGGAAGCAGGAATCAGAACAGTGGAAATCGGAACTTTACTGGCAGACAGAGATCCCGCAACCAGAGAAAACCGTTATCCTAAGCTGGAACTGGTACGTCTGGCAATTCCGAGAAGAACGTATACCAACAATCACATGGATTATATTGCCGCTGCAATCAAGAATGTCTATGAAAGACGTGAGGAAGTGGCAAAAGGATACAGGATCACATGGGAACCGGAAATCTTACGACATTTTACAGTACAGCTTGAAAAAGCATAAACATAAAACCGGAAAAATTTCCGGTTTTTTTATACACTTTTATCTAATTTACCCATTTCTCAGAAAACCAGCATATTAAAATGTAATAAACTTCATCCTTTTCATTTTATCTTTCATAAATTCAGAAGCAAATTAATTTATTTTTCAAGATAATGAATGTTTTTAATTTAATTTTGTACGATCTAACAAACCAGTTCAAAAACATTTAAACACTAACCTGAAAAAATCCGTTATTCCGAAAATGAACAAAATTGCTGTCGTGGGCGCCGGCATCTCCGGCTTAAGCATGGCGAATTACTTAGAAAAACACAAGATTGATTATCATATTTATGAAAGAAGAAAGAAAGAAGATCTGGCTGGCCATGGCTTTCTCATTCCCGAAGAGGGAATAGAATATCTTACACAGATCATAGACCGTTCACAACTTTTTGAACATGGCCGTTTCCTGAAAAAATATATACAGTATTCCCATACAGGAAATAAGCTTGCAGAAAAAGATCTTCACAATGTTTTTGCCACCTCAAGGCACTCGCTGATCAATCTTCTGACTCAAAATATCCCCATGAAAAAATTACTTATGAAGAAACCGTTACTCCCCGTAATACAGAAAAAGGAAAACTGAAACATTCTGACGGAAACTACATAGATGCAGATATTGCCATTATTTCAGACGGTTCTAAAAGCCGCATCAGGAAAAGTCTTTTTCAGGATGAAAAAATGAGGCAGGTACAGGAAAACGAAGTCGTGAATATTATTAAAAACAGAGAGCTTGCTGATTCTGTTGAAAATGATTTTATAAAATTTCATCATGAGAAAGGAGGTCTTACCTTTGGGATCCTCAAGCTTTCCGAAGATACGATCCTCTGGTATTCCCAGTTTGACAACCAAAAATACAGAATTAATGAATGTAGCGCTGAGAATTTAAAGAATTATATGCTTGAAATTTTTGATAACTGGCACCCTTTAGTCCCCGCTATTATCAGGAAATCGGATTATAAAAACGTTCATTTATGGTGTGTTTATGAGCTGGAAGAACTGAATCCTTTTTATAAAGACAACATTGTATTCATAGGTGATGCAGCTCATCCGTTAATTCCTTTTACAAGCCAGGGCGTCACCTCGGCACTAAAGGATTCATTCTTTTTGACTAAATATTTAGTTGAAGAAGAAAATTATGCAAAAGCATTCAGCAGATATGAATCAGAAAGAAAACCTGAAATAGAAATACATATAAACAATGGAAGGAATTTACTGAACCAGTTTCTGCTCCCTGTCAGTCAATACTCAGAAAATATTTTACCCATATCTTATAAATAAAAATGTTTACCAATAACGATATCAATTTTGAAGCTTTAAAAAGAAAAGCCTACAACGGAAGATGGGCTACCCTTGATGATGGGATAATTCCTTTAACCGCCGCCGATCCGGACTTCAGGACTGCTCCTGAAATAGAACAGGGAATTATTGAATATATTAAGGATGGCTATCTGAGCTATGGCCCGTTTTCGGGACTTCCGGAATTTAAGAAAAGTGTTGCTGAGCATTTCAACAGGCAGAAAAACGGCAGCTTTACTCCTGAAAATGTACTTGCCGTTAACAGCGCTGCCCAGGGAATGTTTCTGATTGCATCTTATGTATTGCAGCCGGGTGATGAAGCAATTATCCTTGATCCGGTAGATTTTCTGTTTAAAAAATCTGTTGAAACTGTTGGAGGAAAAGTGATGCTTTGCCCTGTGGATACCATCACCGGAGAAATTGATTTTGAAAAAATGCTTTCCTTAATCAATTCTAAAACCAGACTTATCAGCATTTGCAATCCGCACAATCCACTGGGAAAAGTATATTCAAAGGAAACACTAAAGCGGATTTCTGAAATTGCCTCTGCCCATAACCTTTGGGTAATGAGTGATGAGATCTGGAGTGATATTGTTTATGATCATAAGAACTTTCATACTTATTCTTCTGTATCTGAAGAGGCCAGGAAAAAGAGTTTTACAGTATATGGATTTTCAAAATCGTTTGGAATTGCCGGCTTGGATCGGGGCTGTTTTGTGTAATGATCAGGATATCCTTGAAGATTTTACAGAGAAATCTAATTTCAATTCTACCATAGAAGGTGTTTCCACATTGTCACAGATTGCGGGAAGTGTTGCCCTGGAAAAAGCCGGACCATGGTTTCAAGAATTTTTGACTCATCTTCAGCAGAACCGGGATCTTGCGTTTAACCTTTTAAAACATTCTGAAATTCTTGAACCGGGTCTACCGGAAGCAACCTTTGTTTTATTTCCAAAAATAAAAAACGGGATGTCAAGTGATGAATTCGCCCAGCATGTTCTTCAACAAGGCAAAGTAGCTATAGTTCCCGGCTCGGAAAGATGGTTTGGGAAAGGAGCCGAGGGCCATATCAGGATTTGTTTTTCCACATCAAAGGAAATTCTGGAAGAAGGGATTAACAGAATCATAAAAAGCTTTTAAACTTAAAATTTTTCGTCAATTTTAAAATATTAACAACTATTTTACATTGATTTATAAAATTAAACAATAAATTAAGACATTCATAACAAATAATTAATTTTAATATTGATTTAAAAATAAATATTGATAATTTTGAGTGAATCACTACTCAAAATTATCAATATGAAGATAAAATACATCAGCATCATCTTTCTTAGTGCCACCACTCTATCATATGCCCAGCAGGTAAAGGATACTCTTGTGAAAGAATCCAAAATAGATGAGGTTGCCATTACCGGGAGCCGGAATAAAAAAGAACGGTTACCAATACCCTGTTCCTATTGATATCATAGACATTAAGCAGGTAAGCCAGGCTACAGGGCAGGTTGAAGTCAACCAGTTGCTGCAGTTTGCTGCTCCCTCTTTCAATTCCAATAAACAGTCGGGATCAGATGGTGCCGATGCAGTAGATCCGGCCACTTTAAGAGGTTTAGGTCCGGATCAGACGCTTCTTCTTCTGAATGGGAAAAGATACCATCAATCTTCCCTGATCAACCTTTTCGGAACCAAGGGAAGGGGAAATACAGGCTATGATATGAATACCATCCCTATAGGGGCTATAAAAAGGGTGGAAGTTCTCCGTGACGGAGCTTCAGCACAGTACGGTTCAGATGCTATCGCCGGAGTGATCAATGTTATTCTCAACGACCGTGATCATGGTTTCGAAGGAAATTTATTCTCAGGGATGAATCTTTTTAAAGCCCGGGAATAATGATATCGTATCTGATCATAAAATTGACGGAACGACTTTCGATTTTAGCGGAAATCTTGGAACAAAAATAGGAAACAAAGGAGGTTTCGGGAATTTTACTGCTGAATTTATCAATAAAGACTATGCCATCAGGAATGCTAATCCTGCTATTTATAATGATCCTTCACCCGCTCCCAGACAACGTTTCGGAGATGCTAAAGCTCAAAATGTATATTTCTTCGGGAATATTGAGCTTCCTTTAACAGATGGTCTGAAATTTTATTCCCGACAAGGGTTTTCCCACAGAAATACCAAAGCCTACGCATGGACCAGAACCCCGATGCGGATGGAAATATTCCTGAAGTTTATCCTACAGGCTTTAACCCGATCGAGGATACGAGTATTACAGATTTTACATTTGATAACGGCTTAAAATTTAAAGTAGCTGACTGGGAAGTTGATTTTTATAATGCCTTCGGGAACAACAGGTTTACTTATGATATCACCAATACCATCAATGCTACTTTAGGAGTGAAATCTCCCACCAGATTCGATGCAGGAGGACATTCTTTATTACAGAACACAACCGGATTTAATGCCACAAAACAGTTTAAGGTATTGGAAGGATTAAATATTGCCTTCGGATCGGAATTCCGTTATGAGAAATTCAATATCATTAAGGGAGAAGAAGCTTCTTATGCCATGTATGACGTCAATGGAAATATTGTAACCCGTGATACGCCGGAAAGTTTACTAGTAACCAATCCTATAAGCGGGGCGGTAAGACCAGGAGGTTCACAGGGATTTCCCGGGTATTCTACTGATGTTGGAAAAAGCAGAAATAACTTCGCAGCCTATGTAGATACAGAACTGGATGTCACTAAAAACTGGATGATCAGCATAGCCGGAAGATTCGAGAATTATAATGATTTCGGAAGTACCCTGAACGGTAAATTTGCTACCCGTTATGCCTTCACTCCTCAATTTGCTTTCCGGGGATCTGTTTCTACAGGATTCAGAGCCCCTTCCTGGCACAGAAATATTACGGACAGCAGTTTACCAATTTCCAGGGTGGCAAACTGGTTACGATTCAACTGGCTTCCAATGACAGTGATCTGGCCAACAGAGTCGGTATTGCTCAGCTGAAACAGGAAACCTCAGTAAACGGAAGTGCAGGATTTACTTTTAATACAGGTAAATTTACGGCAACAGTTGACGGGTATTATATCAGCGTAAAAAACAGGATTGTTCTTACCGGGAACTTTTCAAGAGATGACCTGCCAACTGATGTTCAGACAGACTATCCCTATATTGATCAGGTTCAGTTTTTCTCCAATGCTATAGATACCCGAACAAAAGGAGTAGATATCATATTAAGCTATAATGAAAACATCGGTTCAGGGAAACTGACTGCAACCTTGGCCGGAAATTATAACGATATGGAGATCACGAATGTGAATACTTCAGAACGTCTGAATGGGAAAGAAGATATCTATCTGAGCCCAAGAGAAAGAGGCTTTATCCTGGCTTCTGCTCCTAAGACAAAAGTTAATTTAAATCTGAACTACAAGATCAATAAATTCAACGCAAACCTTCAATTGGTAAGGTTTGATAAGGTAACACTGATCGGTTATGATGATGCGGAACATCTTTACAATCCAAAGGTGACCACCGATGTTTCGTTTGGATATGAATTTTCAAAGAATATTAACCTGACGCTGGGCAGTAAAAACTTATTTAACAGATATCCGACATTGCAGACCACTCAGGTTACTACCGGAAATACGGAATCAGGGGGAATCTTTGATCCGGTACAGATGGGATTTGCCGGAAGACAGATTTTTGCAAGGCTGAATTTTAAATTTTGATGGAGTTTAAAGAGAAAAGTTAGAAGTTATGGTTGCTTTACATCTGATGAAATTCAATCTATTTTAAGCTCTACAACTTTAGAATCCCTACAAAAAGAGACTGTCAGAAAGTAAAATATTTATTCTTTTCCCGGCAGTCTCTCTTTTATTTATTTCTTTGATATTTTATAAAGCTTACCACTGTCCGTTACAGCATATAAATTACCATCCATACCATTCAATACATCCCGGAAGCGCTCTTTCTGATCTGCAAGAAGGCGTTCTTCTCCTACTACTTTATTATCTTTCATGACGATTCTGGCAATATGCTCGCCACTCAGGCAGCCGATCAGCAGATTTCCTTTCCATTCTTCTATATTTCCGGTATAAAAGGTAACACCGCTCGGTGAAATAACAGGGTCCCAATAATATACAGGCTGCTCTGTTCCTTGTTTTTGGGTAATTCCCTGCCCTACCTTATCTCCTGAATATTCAATACCGTAAGTTACATCACCCCATCCATAGTTTTTGCCGGGCTGGATTAGATTGATCTCATCTCCTCCTCTCGGTCCCATTTCCACATCCCAGAGGTTTCCGTTTGGATCAATAGCCATCCCCTGCGGATTACGGACTCCATAGGCATAAATTTCCGGTTTATAGCCCTGTTTTCCTATAAATGGATTTCCGGGAGCAGGCTTTCCGTCTTTTGTAATTTTGAGGATCTTGCCTAAATAATTATCGGTTTTCTGAGCGTAAGCCCGGGTCACTTTATCTGATCTTTCTCCGGTGCTTACAAATAAATTTCCATCTTTATCAAATGCGAGCCGGCTTCCGTAGTGCTTATCTCCGTCATAAGAAGGTTCTGCACGGAAGATTACTTTAACTTCAGAAATACTTTTAAGATCTCCCGACAGCTTTCCCTTTGCTACAGAAGTTAAATTTCCCTTTCCGAAAGGTTCTGAAAAACTGAAATAAATAATATTGTTAGTTTTAAAATCAGGATCCAGTGCCACATCCAGCATACCGCCCTGCCCTTTTGAATCTACTTCAGGAAAGCCTTCCACTTTTGAAACCTGTTTGCCGTCTTTCGAAACAACATTCATATGTCCTCTTTTATCGGTGATAAGGAAGCTTCCGTCTGGTAGATTGATAATTCCCAGGGTCTTCCCAGATCTTTATTCAGAATCTCTACAGTATATGGAGTTGTTGTCTTTACCGCTTTAATTCTGGTCTGCCCTTTAAATGCTGGCTTATATTGCGAATTAGGTTTTTCAGTCTCTACACTGCCATCATTTCCGGTCTGCTGTGCATTTACATGATTCTTTTTGCATGACGATAATGTAAGAAAAAAACACAAAGGATTGGAATATAAAATTGATTGATTTTCATAATATTAGGATTGGTGACATGAAATGAATGGAAAAATAATGCCATAAAGTTTGCGTATTTAATTTTTTATTCTACATTTGTAGAACAAATTACAACATTGTAGAATGAAAGATATTAAATTAACTGATTCTGAAAAAATTCTGATGGATATTCTTTGGGAGAAAAAAAAGATTTTCATGAAAGATATCCTTGAAGCATACCCGGATCCTAAACCTGCAGCCACAACTATTGCGACACTGCTGAAGAGAATGCAGAATAAAGACCTTGTAGGCTATACATTGTATGGAAATTCCCGTGAATACTATCCGAAAGTAGAGAAGGGGGAATATTTCAAGGAAGAAATGACTTCCATGATTGACCGTTTTTTCAACAGCTCTGTGACCCAGTTTGCCTCTTTTTTTACTTCTAATGCCAAACTAAGCCAGAAACAGCTGAAAGAACTTCGTGATATTATAGATGAACAGATAAAGGAATAGCGATGTCTACCATCATTTTTAAAATAATTGCATGCTCTTCAATCTTCATTGCGGTATATTATCTTTTTCTGGAGAAAGAGAAAACGTACAGATTCAACCGGTTTTACTTACTGTCTTCGCTGTTCTTTCTTATGTCATTCCCTTTATAACCATTACCCTACAGGCACCGGAATCAAAAGCAGAACCCAATCCGCCACTGATTATTGAAGAAGCTGCCCAGCAGATCACACTCATTCAACCTCCACAGGAGAGTTTCAACTGGATGAATGTGATAGGGGCTGTCTACATTCTGATTACACTTTTCCTACTGATTAGAAGTATTTTAAGTCTTTTTAAAATCAACAAAACAAAAGGAGAAAAGCGTATTTACCAGAACTATAATATGGTACTGACAAAAATGAAGTATCACCCTTCAGCTTTTGGAACACCATCTATCTGGGAGAAAGCTATATAAAAAATGGCACGATTGATCCGAGAATTTTCCTGCATGAGAAAAGCCACCTTGATCAGAAACACAGCATCGATCTGATCATTACAGACCTTTTCAAGATATTCACATGGTTTAACCCCATCGTTTTCTTGTATAAAAGGCAATTATCAGCAATCATGAATTCCTGGCAGATGAATCTGTACTAAAAGAAAACATTAATATTAAAGAATATCAGAATTTAATTCTTAGTGAGATTCTGAGCCACCAAAACCCAAGCCTGACCCACTCATTTAATTTCAATAACACCAAAAAAGATTTATTATGATGAAAGCAAAAAAATCAAAATTCAGTTTTCTGAAAAAACAACCGGAATAGCTGTCCTTATTGCTGCTGCCACAATATTTTCAGAAAGAACCTATGCGGGAAGTCCCGCCAGTGAAACGGTCTCTGACAATCCGGCAAAAAACTTTCCTGAAGTTACAGGACAGGATTCTTATAAGGAGTTTAAGGATATTTTATCTAAATACTCAGCTCTTTTAAGCCAAGGAAAATATGCCGAATTTTCAAAGAAGGTCTCTGAAAGCGATAAAAAGACTTGAAGAACTTTATCCACAGCTTACCGATGCCCAAAGAAATGAGCAGAAAATCATTTTCTTCGCTGCTCCCGAATTCAAAAGAAGAACGCTTACAGAAAATGAAATGCAGTCATTTTTAAATAAGAACAATTATGCAGTGTGGATTGATTCAAAAAAGTTGACAACAATGTTTTGAAAAACTACAACACTTCAGATTTTTCAAATGTGAATATAAGTAAAGTCGGAAAGAATGCCAGAACAGAAAAAATCCACAACCTTACCAGGTGAGCTTAATGACACATTCTTATTTTGATCAGGTGAAAAAGAAAAAGCATCTACGGTAATGGGATTTAAGAAAGAATTACCAAAGACTGTTTCGGATACCATTTCTCCAAGGAAGACAACCCCGGAAAGCAATGAGGGTAAAAACACAAATATCAACCCAGCACAGAATAAAGATTATGCGGAAGCACAGTATCCTGACGGGCTGAAAGGTCTTAGAGCCCAGATAGGAAAACATATGGATGTAAGCTCATTTGGAGATTTTAAAGGGTCAACAATAACTGCCATGGCTTATGTACACATTGATGAAGCAGGAAAAGCAACTCATGTGACCACTTCAGGAGATAATGAAATCTTTAATAAGGAATTCCTTAAGACGATGACTGCCATCAGCAATGAGACAACTTGAAACCTGCAATAAAAGACGGAAAAGCAATAGCATCTGTCTTAAAGGTTCCGGCAACCATGACCTTTGCCCGGCCTTAAAAGCTTTTCAAAAGTTTTTACTAAGTTAGTTCTATTTTGCCACGGACATGCGAACCTTTCTTTATTCGCATATCCGTGGTATTATCATTAGTAAGAGGAATCCTCAGCAGGAATTCGATCTAAGCGTATGACAGCTGATTCCTTGTCATGAACCAAAATATTCATCTTCAAAAGATTATCCAGCCTGAAATTTCTTTCGTATTTTTGTTGTATACATTCTTTTCTATGGATTTTAAGCTTCACTCAGAATATAAACCTACCGGAGACCAGCCTCAGGCTATTGATAAATTAACTGCAGGAATAGAGATCGGGGAAAATACCAGACTCTTCTTGGGGTAACAGGCTCGGGGAAAACATTTACAGTTGCGAATGTTGTGCAAAATGTTCAGCGTCCAACCTTGGTTCTGGCACACAATAAAACACTAGCAGCACAGCTTTTCATGGAGTTTAAAGAATTTTTCCCGGATAATGCGGTAGAATATTTTGTCAGCTACTATGATTATTACCAGCCCGAAGCATACATTGCCACTACCGGAACATATATTGAAAAAGATCTGAGCATCAATGAAGAGGTTGAAAAATTACGCCTTTCTGCAACGGCAAGTCTTCTTTCCGGAAGAAGGGATGTTCTTATTGTAGCTTCCGTTTCCTGTATTTATGGTATCGGAAATCCTACGGAATTTCATAAGTCGTTAATTTCTATTGCTATTGGTGAAAAGGTGACAAGAACAGCTCTTCTTCATTCTTTAGTTAGTGCCTTATATGCCAGAACATTAAACGAGTTCCAGAGAGGTACATTCAGGGTAAAGGGAGATGTGATTGACGTTTTTCCTGCTTATGCTGACAACATCAGAATTCAGTTTTCGGTGATGAAATTGAAAAGATTCAAAGCTTTGATCCTGTAACCGGAAATGTAGATTCTAATTTTGACCAGATCCAGATATATCCGGCCAATCTTTTCGTGACTTCGAAGGAAACCTTAAATGGGGCCATCAAAGATATTCAGGATGATATGGTAAAACAAGTTGATTTCTTCAGCTCTGTCGGAAAACCGCTTGAAGCAAAAAGGCTTCAGGAAAGAACGGAACTTGACCTTGAAATGATCAAAGAGTTGGGGTATTGCTCAGGAATTGAGAACTATTCAAGATATCTGGACGGAAGACTTCCGGGAACAAGGCCTTTCTGTCTGATCGATTATTTTCCTAAGGACTTTTTAATGGTCATTGATGAAAGCCACGTGACGGTTCCTCAGGTTCATGCCATGTACGGCGGAGACCGAAGCAGAAAAGAATCTTTGGTAGAATACGGATTCAGGCTTCCGGCAGCAATGGATAACAGACCTCAAAGTTTGAGGAATTTGAAGCTATGCAGAATCAGGTGATCTATGTTTCTGCAACACCCGCAGATTATGAACTGGAAAAAACAGGTGGAGCTTATATTGAACAGATCATAAGACCCACAGGGCTTCTTGACCCGATCATAGAAGTAAGACCTACTTTAAATCAGATTGATGATCTGATGGAGGAAATTCAGAAAAGATCTGATGCTGACGAAAGAGTTCTGGTAACGACCCTGACTAAGAAAATGGCTGAAGAACTTACCAAATATTTCACAAAATTCGGGATCAGAACAAGGTATATCCACTCTGATGTTGAAACTCTGGAACGAATTCAGATTATGCAGGATTTGCGTCTGGGACTTTTTGACGTTCTGATCGGAGTGAATTTATTAAGAGAGGGATTAGATTTACCTGAAGTTTCACTTGTTGCTATTCTGGATGCCGATAAAGAAGGAATGCTGAGAAGCAGAAGGTCAATGATCCAGACTGTAGGCCGTGCTGCAAGGAATATCAACGGAAAAGCCATTATGTATGCGGACAAGATTACAAAATCAATGCAGGCAACGCTGGATGAAACAGAATATCGCCGTGCCAAACAGATGCAGTATAATGAAGAGCATGGACTGAAACCTATGGCTTTAAATAAAAAGATTTCTGAAAGTCTCGTAGGAAGAAGCAAAGATTTCCCGGATGAAAAATACACCCAAAAGGAAATCCTTCAAAAGGTTGCTGAAACAAAAGCCAGCTACGCCAGCGAAGATATCGAGAAAATGATTGCACAAAAGCAGAAAGAAATGGAAGCCGCCGCTAAAAACCTTGATTTTATTAAGGCTGCCAAGCTGAGGGATGAAATTGCTGCTTTGAAGGCGTAATTATTTTTATTAGGATAAAAAGTTTCGGCGGCATCTTCGATGCCGCCGAAACTTTTAAATTTATGGTATGTTTTACATTCCGTTTCTTACAGATGCTCTGATGGGAGTAAGCAGATCCATCAGTCCGTTTAATTTAATTTCATAAACCGTTGAAAGCTGCATTCCAAGTTTTCCTTTGGGCATTCCGCCATTACGGCGAAACCATTCCAGATAACTTACCGGCAGATCAGCCAGAATTATACCTTCATACTTACCGAAAGGCATTTTAACAACACATATCTCCTTTAATATTTCCGGATTCAGTCCCTCCACTTTTTATATAATTAAATTAATTTTTCATCTAAATCATTCTCACCGGGTAATTCCAGATCCGGAGGGGTATTTTCATCAGAAAACTCATTTCTGTAGACCTGGATCAGAAGAAGGGTAAGCGAAATCAGAATCGGCCCGAAAATAAGTCCCATAAAGCCAAAAAGGTTCATTCCCATAATGATTCCGAATACGGTATTCAGCGGGTGGATATTTTCCAGCTTTTTCAAAAGGGTAAAGCGAAGAAGATTATCCGTAAGCCCCACCACAACCACACAGTAGATTGCAAGACCAAGCCCCTGGGCTGTATTACCTTCAGCAATCATAAAGATGCATACCGGAACATAGATAATTGCGGTTCCCACTACAGGAATAACAGAAGCTACTGCTGTAAGGGCAAAAAGCAAAATTGCTCCCGGAGCACCGAATATCAGATACCCGATAAGGGCTACTATCCCCTGGCCTACTGCTACTACGGGAATTCCAATAGCGTTGGCCATGATCAGCTTTCTCATCTTATCTCCGATCAAAGATATATTGGATCTCTTTAAAGGAGCGGAAGAAGTCAGGATTCTTTCAAATAACCTTGGCTTTTCCAGCATAAAATAAAGAATGAAATACATGGACATGATCACCGTAAGCGTATTGAACGTCCCGCTGAGTGCTGAAGTTGAAATTTTCCCTACGGAATCTTTCAGTTTATTCATATTATCCTGGCTCAGAATATCAAACCCTGTTCTGTCCTGAATATAATTGTGAATTTTATCCAGGAATATATTGAATTTGGCCATATAAGCCTGTGCATTTCCAAGCTTATCAATAATAAGATCAGCAATAAAATAAACCGGTAATATTAAAACAATAAGACTCGCAAACATTAAAGCAAATGCGGCCAGCGATGGTTTCCATTTCTTTTCTTCCTGCAGATAGAAATTGTATTTCCTGCAGACCACATAAATGGTAATGGCACCTAAAACCGATGGAATGAACAGCGCTAGATTAAAGCAGATTAACCCTGCCAGTACCAGAATAATAACCAGTAAAGATATTTGCTTGATCGCAACACTGCTTATCTGTTTATCTTTGTTCATCATCCGTTATTTATTTTATTGTTTATTATACATAATTTGTCTCGGTTTCCCTAAGAATGCACAATAGGTAGAATACATCACAATCATCATGAAAGGTGCTGTCAGAATAACTCCTATTCCGCAAAGTACGACCCCTGCTACAGATATAAGCATTCCCAGAATACCTGTTAAAAGGAATGTTCCATAATTTTCTTTTGCAATATTGAATGATTTTGAAATGGCATCTGTAGCCGAAGCATTTTCAAACAAAAGAATTGGATACCCTATCAAAAGTAAAGGATACACAAAAATTAGAGGGAAAAAACACAGCATCGCTGCCACTGCAGAGATTAACCCTGAAAGGAAGCTGTACAGCAAAATATTGACAAAATTCTGACGGTATCCAATGAAAAGATCAGAAAACTCAATCGGGCTCTTCGTGTTGTATTTATTAACCATATAGATCAACCCAACATACAACGGAGACAGCAACAGCCCGAAAAGACCTGAAAATGTCATATATAAAGGAACTCCAGGTGCACTCCAGTAGTTGAAATCTCCTCCTGAAGACTGCATATCCTCCATCATGGCAGTAGAATTGAAACCTGTAACCAACTGGATAAGATAACCTCCAACCATATAAATGATCATGGCCACCACTCCGTAGCCAAAAACCCCTTATACATTTCGAAGGCATGAGAAATAATTGATCCGGTCTCCTGTTGGGCACAGACCCCTGCTGATCAAATTCTTAAATTCAGACATAGTTTAAATATTTAATGATTTTACCAAAATTAACTTTTTTTAGCAAAAAAACATATTAAACATCGTTGAAATTTAACCTTTCTCAGAAAAAACTGTTTTGTATAGTGAATAGATCATAGCATTCCAGAAAGGATAAGTAAAAAGACCTCCTATGAAAAACAGGGTGAATCCCAAATACTTAAACAAAACGGCAACAATCACACAGACCATTATTTCTACAAAATACATCTTCAAAGCTTTAAAATTCAAAGAAATTGCTTCGAAAATCCTTTTATTGGTAAAAAACATTAAAGGAGCCACAAAAATGGTCATTGCCACCCATAGTATGGCCAATATTACGGTAGGAACAGTAAATCTGTAAATAAAGAACCAGAAAAGGAAATATCCCAGATACTTAAAAAAGTTAAGTCCGCTATATCCCACAAACAAGTCTCCTAACTCAGGCTTTTCATTAAGGTCAAGCTTTCTGAAGATCTGCAGCATCCCAATATTCAGTGGATACAGAAATGCAGTTGTTGCCCAGATTGCCATTGTAAACATCTGATAACTTTCAGTCGCACTTAGTTCTGCCATTTTTTCCATATAGGCTTTTGCACCTTCTTTAAGGGCTTCGGTCAACACCTGATTCTGTTCCCAGATACCATATTTCTCTCCGAAGAAAAACAGCGAGGTAAGGAAGATTCCAAAAAGATCATTGAAAACATCAACTGATAAACCAGTGTTTTATTCCAATAAAAAAAAGCCTGCTTCAATATAAAATCTATTCCCGGTTTCTGAGGATATTTGCTCTGCATCATAAAAATTTTATGCAAAAGTAAACATCAATAATTATTTTTGCGGAATGTTTTCAGTGAATCATCAAAAATTTATGGAAATGGACGAACTTTCTCTCCAGAAGGTTCCCTATTTTTTTGTTATCGACTTTCTTTCAGAGAATGTAGAAGTTTATAAGGAAAATGAAATTGAAAAATCAGGTTTAATGATTGATTTTCAGCAATTTTCAACGAATAAAAAGAAACACACCTTAAATAAAAAGTAGAATGGAAATCATTTCCCGAAACGCTGGAAAGCTTTCAATCAGGTTTTGATAAAGTTCAGAAAAATATTCGCATTGGAAATTCATACCTGGTAAACTATACCAGAAAGACACCAATAGAAACGAATTTAACACTGGAAGAAATTTTTCATCACTCAAATGCGAAATACAAAGTTTTTTATAAAGATTTTTTTGTATTTTTTTCCTGAAACTTTTGTGAAGATCATTGACGGTAAAATTCTGACCTATCCGATGAAAGGAACGATTGATGCCACTCTTGAAAATGCAGCTGAATTACTGAAGAATGATAAGAAAGAAAAAGCAGAACATTACACCGTGGTAGATCTGCTCCGGAATGATCTGAGTATGGTTGCAGATGAAGTAAAGGTAGAACAGTTCCAACGCATTGATTTCATTAAAACCCATCAAAAGGATCTGTATGCAATGAGTTCTGAAATTTCCGGGAAACTAAAGCCTGAATTTGAGGGTAAAATAGGAAGTATTATGCAAAAGCTTCTTCCGGCAGGCTCTATTTTAGGAGCTCCCAAACCCAAAACACTGGAAATTATCCTGGAAGCGGAAGGATATGAGAGAGGATATTATACAGGAGTTTGTGGCTGGTTCGACGGGCAGAATGTCGACAGCTGTGTAATGATACGCTTTATTGAAAAAGATGGCGATCAGCTCTATTTCAAAAGCGGAGGCGGTATAACGCACATGAGTAAATTAGAAGACGAATATCAGGAAATGAAAAATAAAATCTATGTCCCAATTCATTGAAAGCATTAAAGTAGAAGATCAGGAGATTTTTCTATTGGATCTACATCAGAAACGTGTGAATCAAACCTTTTCCCACTTCGGGAAGGAAGACTCTATTGATCTGGCCAAAATTTATAAAAATCTGCAGCATGACGAAGACGGACTTTTCAAATTAAGAATTTCATATGATCTGGATAAAAGAGTCCGGACTCAGATGATTCCCTACGCTATCCCTGAAATACAGGATTTTAAGCTGATGGAAAATAACAGTTTCGATTATTCCTTCAAGTTTGAAGACCGTAAAGAACTGGATAAAATGAAGATGAAATCTAAGGCAGAAGAGATCATCATCGTTAAGAATAACCATATTACCGATACCTCATTTTCGAATCTTTTATTTTTAAAAGGTAAGGATTGGTATACGCCTGCCACTTATCTGCTCAATGGTGTACAGAGACAGCATCTTCTGAAGCAGAAAAAGATAAAAGAAACGGAAATCACTTTACAGAATATAAAGCAATTTTCCCATTTCCAGCTCATTAATGCCTTAAACGACTTTGATGATATGTTTATTTATCCTATCGACAGAATTATCAATCTGCCAGGCAATGAAGAATATCTGGACCTCTAGTTTTCTTTCATAAAATTAAAGTAAGCTTTCTGTATATCTGCACTGTTCTTCCCGTAAGTATTTACTTCCAGGATTTTTGGCTGTGCATCAGGTTTGAAGAAATTCTCCAGCACCCTGTCTAATGTAAGCTCATCTTCTACTTTGATATAAGAGAACCCGAAATGCTTGGCCAGATGCTCTGCATTTTTACGGTGTTTTGTAGCAATGAATTCATCCAGTGTATTCGGATTGGCATTTCCAGGTCCCGGAATGATTTTAAAGATGTTTCCTTCCCCGTTATTAAAGATCATAATCCTTACAAATGGCGGGATATATTGGTTCCAGAGACCATTGATGTCATAAAAGAAACTCAGGTCTCCTGTTATCAGTAACGTAGGGTTATCATTTTTGATGGCAAACCCCATTGCTGTGGATGTTGAACCGTCAATTCCGCTCGTTCCCCTGTTACAGTACATCTTTCTTTTGCCGAAATCAAACAGCTGTGCGTATCTGATTCCCGAAGAATTGCTGAAATGGATATTATAATTTTCAGGAATTGTTTGTGAAGCTTTGTTGAAGAAATAAAAATCGGAAAACTCAACTGTATTTAAAAACTGCTCATGTCTGGCATCCTTTTTATCCCTTAAGACATCCCAAAGATTATAATAAGGTCTTGGTTCCAGATTGATATATTTTAAGAGTTTTGAAAAGAAAACTTCAGGTTTCACTTCAATTTTTTCTGTAAGGGCGAAATACGTATCCGGCTGCCATACTTCATCCAGATGCCAGTGCTGCTTGGGTCTTGCACTTCTCAGAAACTGCTTCACCTTCTTTGAAACTACATTCTGTCCTACTGTGATCAGAAGGTCAGGAGCATAGGTCTTATAATCTTCCTCTGTAAAATTGAAAATATACCGGTCTATATGTCTGAAGAACTTCTCATGGTATAAATTGGAATTTGCTTCGCTTAAAACCACTACAGAATGGTTTTTTACAAGCTGTGTCAGTTGATTTTCCAGTTCCGGACTGTAATCTCTGGTTCCTACCAAAAGCATAATCCTTTGAGAGGTGTGCCAGTCTGCAATCAGATTAGCCGGAATTTCATAATCTTTATGTTTAATGGTCTTTTCAACCGTAGGGAAGGTTGGAAGTTCTGAAACCAATTCATATAAAGGTTCCTCCAAAGGAATATTAATATGCACAGGCCCCTGCTTTTCAAAGCACAGCTCTATTGCCTTTTTAATAATATCAAAATTAATATCTTCCGCATTCTCTTTGCTGTCTTCCAGCAATTGGAAATCACCATAGGAATGCTGATGAAAAACATCCTTCTGCCTGATCGTCTGCCCATCGAAAATATCTACAAAATCCGTTGGTCTGTCAGCCGTCAATATGAGAAGAGGAATATTCTGGTAAAAAGCTTCCGTTACTGCAGGATAATAATTCACTACCGCAGAGCCGCTTGTGCAGGTAACAGCCACAGGTTTTTTCTCACTTTTGGCCATTCCCATTGCTACGAAAGCAGCACTTCTTTCGTCTACAATACTGTAACAGTTGAAACTATCCACTTCTGAAAAGTGAATCGCCAAAGGAGCATTCCTTGATCCCGGAGAAATTACGATGTCTGCAATTCCGTACTGCTGAAGAAGATGTGCAAGTATTTGGATACTTCTCTTGGAAGAATATTTTTTCATACAGCAAATTTAACTTATAAATAATGATTTTAAAATCATTTAATTCAAAAAAATGTAATTTTGCTATTCGTAAATTTCTAAAAATGGACAAAATACCTAGTGTAGACCTGCGTGATTTCCTTTCGGACAACCCGGAACGCAAACAGAAATTTGTAAATGAAATCGGAAAAGCTTATGAAGAAATTGGTTTTGTTGCCTTAAAAGGCCACTTTCTTGATGACAACCTGGTAGAGGATTTGTATGGAGAGGTAAAAAACTTTTTGACCAACCCGTGGAAACGAAACAAAAGTATGAGATTCCAGGAATTGGGGGCCAGAGAGGTTATGTAGGATTCGGTAAAGAAACTGCTAAAGGTTTCAAAAAGGAGACTTAAAAGAATTTTGGCACTTCGGACAATATCTGTCTGATGATTCAAAGTACAAAACTGAGTATCCTGACAACGTCATCGTTGATGAACTTCCAAAATTCAACGAAGTAGGTAAAGAAGCATTCCAGATGCTTGAAAAAACAGGGCAGTATGTGTTAAGAGCCTTAGCACTTCACCTTGGTTTGGATGAGTTTTATTTTGACGACAAAATCGCTGAAGGAAACTCTATTTTAAGACCTATTCACTACCCACCGATCACCGAAGAGCCGGATGATGCGGTAAGAGCAGCAGCACACGGAGATATTAACCTTATTACTCTTCTTATGGGAGCCCAAGGAAAGGTCTTCAGGTTCAGAACCACAACGGAGAATGGATCGATGCGATTGCAGAACCGGATGAGCTGATGATCAATGTTGGAGATATGCTTTCAAGACATACCAACAATAAATTGAAATCTACCATCCACAGAGTGGTAAACCCGCCAAGAGAACTGTGGAGTACTTCAAGGTATTCAATCCCGTTCTTTATGCACCCTGTCAGTGCAATGTCTTTAAATGCTCTTGACAATTGTGTGGACGAAAATAATCCAAAATTATATGAGGATACCACCGCAGGGGAATTCTTACATGAAAGACTTATAGAATTAGGCTTGATTAAGAAATAATTATAAAAATAGTCAGTAATTGAATTACTGACTATTTTTTTATTCACAATTTACCCTGTTATACAATAAAACTCCGGACACGGAGTAGGTTGAGTAAAAGTTCCCCATGGACAGATACAGGTATAGGTATCTCCTTCACCACCACCTGGGTTGCCACCACCTCCGGGATCTCCACCATAAGGTACACATTTCCCTCCTGAACAAATGTTACCTGGTGAACAGCCGCCTTCTCCAGGCCCTCCTCCTTCAATACAATAGGATGGAAAATCTATTCCGGCAATAATTACTTTCCTTTCTTCTCTTGAAAGTTTTTTCAGATTTTTCATAGTTTTTGTTTTTTGATATTTCCTACTCTGTAAGCTTTTCGGATACCGCCTACTTAAAGTTAATATTTATTCATCTATTAATCAAATATTTAAACACAAAATAATTTTTAATGAAATTATTTATCATATTATAAGTAATCATCTTATTTTTATGTACCACATAGTGTTTTGTTTAGAATATTTTATTTAATTTTACTATACTATCAAAATTTCAATTAAAACGATATGAAAAATTTAAAAAAACTAAAAAAGACCAATTAAAAAGTATTTCGGGAGGAACTGATCTTCCGGGAGGAGACTTCTGCATGTATTATTGCAATGGAACAATCATCTGTGCAGGCTGTAGTGATGACTTCAAATGTCCGGAAACCAGCAGTGATATGTAAGATTGAAAATCAAAATGCCATACAAGTGAGCCGTTTCTTTTGAAGCGGTTTTTCTTTGCTGTCAGATATTACCTTGAAATGAGAAGTATTCATTCTATTCTGCAAGAATTTCTCTTAAGCCCAAGTAAGCCTATTTCTATTACTTTTATAATTCTACAAACAATACTCCTTCATAATAAAAGAAAAAGGATTTTTGACAGCTTAAATAAAGCCAAGAAAGTTCTCTCACGCAAAGTGTTATTCATATTTTCAGGAGCTTTATCCCGCTATCCACTCATACTCCTCACTCCATTGCGCTCCCATCCTTAAAACCAGCTGCTTCTCCAACCCATGCTGCGAGGTAACCGTTACTATCGGGGCTAGAGATGGGTGACTAGTAATGAGCAATGAGTAATTAGCAGTCTGGAATTATATCCCTAATGATAGGGCATAAATATTGAAAGCATTTTTATCTGTTAAAAACCTGTGGTATCTGTGGTAGATTATAAAAAACAGCATATTACTCTGGAAAATGAGTAAACCACACCTCATTCAATAGGGACGGGCTTTAGCCCGTTCTCATCAAAAAGAATAAATTATTCCATAGGCTTTAGCCAAAACCTGGATCTATACCAATTGTAAAGTAAATGGGTAAAGATTCTCTGAAGATATATGATTTCCCATAGGGATAAAAAAATCCTTTATCATTATAATAAAGGATTTTTAAAAATAAAATAAAAACTGGCGGCGGCCTACTCTCCCGCGTTAGCAGTACCATCGGCGCTGGTGGGCTTAACTTCTGTGTTCGGAATGGGAACAGGTGAGCCCCACCGCTAAAACCACCCTAAAGAAGGTATATAAGAAGTTAGAGATTAGTACTTAGAGGTTAGTGAGATACTAACTTCTAACATCTAGTTTCTAGCTTCTGTTTTAAGCGATAAAAACTTTCACAAAGAGCTAACCTTGCTGCACTTCCGTGCGCCATATCAGGCTATAAATCTACGGGTAATTAGTACTACTCGGCTATGACATTACTGTCTTTACACCTGTAGCCTATCAACGTCGTCATCTCCAACGACCCTTAAAAGATGTCTCATCTTGAGGCGAGTTTCGCACTTATATGCCTTCAGTGCTTATCTCTTCCAAACGTAGCTACTCAGCAGTGCACCTGGCGGTACAACTGATACACCAGAGGTTTGTTCAATTCGGTCCTCTCGTACTAGAATCAAGCCCTCTCAAACATCTAACGCCCGCAATAGATAGAGACCGAACTGTCTCACGACGTTCTGAACCCAGCTCGCGTGCCACTTTAATGGGCGAACAGCCCAACCCTTGGGACCTTCTCCAGCCCCAGGATGTGACGAGCCGACATCGAGGTGCCGAACCTCCCCGTCGATGTGAGCTCTTGGGGAGACTAGCCTGTTATCCCCGGAGTACCTTTTATCCTATGAGCGATGGCCCTTCCATACGGAACCACCGGATCACTATGTCCTGCTTTCGCACCTGATCGACTTGTTGGTCTCACAGTCAAGCACCCTTATGCCATTACACTCTACGCACGGTTACCAAGCGTGCTGAGGGTACCTTTGAAAGCCTCCGTTACTCTTTTGGAGGCGACCACCCCAGTCAAACTACCCACCACGCAATGTCCTTCTGAAAGAAGTTAGGCTCCAAGTAAGTAAAGGGTGGTATTTCAACGACGGCTCCACCTACACTAGCGTGCAAGCTTCAAAGCCTCCCACCTATCCTACACATTACTTACTCAAAGTCAATACGAAGTTATAGTAAAGGTTCACAGGGTCTTTTCGTCCCATTGCGGGTAATCGGCATCTTCACCGATACTACAATTTCACAGAGCTCATGGTTGAGACAGTGCCCAGATCGTTACACCATTCGTGCAGGTCGGAACTTACCCGACAAGGAATTTCGCTACCTTAGGACCGTTATAGTTACGGCCGCCGTTTACTGGGGCTTCAGTCAATGCCTTCGCTTACGCTAAGCACCTTCCTTAACCTTCCAGCACCGGGCAGGTGTCAGACCCTATACTGCATCTTTCGATTTTGCAGAGTCCTGTGTTTTTGATAAACAGTCGCCTGGGCCTCTTTACTGCGGCCACCATTGCTGATGGCGTCTCTTCTCCCGAAGTTACGAGACTATTTTGCCTAGTTCCTTAACCATGATTCACTCTAGCACCTTAGGATTCTCTCCTCGACTACCTGTGTCGGTTTTGGTACGGGTTGCTTCACTTCGGCTTTTCTTGGAAGCTCTTTCCCTACAGCAGCTTCGCCCGAAGGCTAGGCCTTGACTATTCCGTCAGTCTCCAGTAAGTACGGAACTCCGTCCCCTTTTAGTGTGAGCAAGTATGGGAATATTAACCCATTGTCCATCCACTTCCCCTTTCGGGTGCGCGTTAGGTCCCGACTAACCCTCAGCTGATTAGCATGGCTGAGGAAACCTTAGTCTTTCGGTGAGCGGGTTTCTCGCCCGCTTTATCGTTACTTATGCCTACATTTTCTTTTCTATACGCTCCACAATACCTCACAGTACTGCTTCTAAGCAAATAGAATGCTCTCCTACCAGATGTATTCTAAAAATACAAATCCATAGCTTCGGTAATATGTTTATGCCCGATTATTATCCATGCCGGACCGCTCGACTAGTGAGCTGTTACGCTCTTTTTAAATGAATGGCTGCTTCCAAGCCAACATCCTAGCTGTCAATGCAGTCCAACCGCGTTGCTTCAACTTAACATATATTTGGGGACCTTAGCTGTTGGTCTGGGTTCTTTCCCTCTCGGACATGGACCTTAGCACCCATGCCCTCACTGCCGTAGAACATTTATTAGCATTCGGAGTTTGTCAGGAATTGGTAGGATTTGACTCCCCGCATCCAATCAGTCGCTCTACCTCTAATAAACTTATATACGACGCTGCACCTAAATGCATTTCGGAGAGTACGAGCTATCTCCCAGTTTGATTGGCCTTTCACCCCTACCCACAGGTCATCCGAAGACTTTTCAACGTCAACCGGTTCGGTCCTCCACTCTGTGTTACCAGAGCTTCAACCTGCCCATGGGTAGATCACAAGGTTTCGCGTCTAATCCTACTAACTATGCGCCCTATTCAGACTCGCTTTCGCTCCGGCTCCGGTACTTAATACCTTAACCTCGCTAGTAAAATTAACTCGTAGGCTCATTATGCAAAAGGCACGCCGTCACAGCTTTATGCTGCTCCGACCGCTTGTAGGCGTACGGTTTCAGGTTCTATTTCACCCTTCTATTCGAAGTGCTTTTCACCTTTCCTTCACAGTACTTGTTCACTATCGGTCTTTCAGGAGTATTTAGCCTTGGAGGATGGTCCCCATATTCAGACAGGATTTCACGTGTCCCGCCCTACTCATTTATCATCTTATTATGCCTTTCGAGTACAGGATTGTCACCTTCTATGATTGTTCTTTCCAAAACATTCCTCTAAACATAAAAAGACTTTTGGGCTAATCCGCTTTCGCTCGCCACTACTTACGGAATCTCTTCGATTTCTTTTCCTCCGGGTACTTAGATGTTTCAGTTCTCCGGGTTTGCTTCCCCTAAGGGATGACTGGTCTTCAACCAGCCGGGTTGCCCCATTCGGACATCTGCGGATCAATTCGTGTGTGCCAATCCCCGCAGCTTTTCGCAGCTTACCACGTCCTTCGTCGCCTCTGAAAGCCTAGGCATCCGCCATACGCCCTTAACGATTTCTTTCCTAATATTTATATTAGTTCAGTATTTTTGATTAGTATCAATACTAATCGATATTTTTATAAACTCGGCACTCGAAAGTGCTCGGTTATCTCTTTGTGATGTCTTTACCGTTAATGTCAATGATCTTAATTTCTTCTTGTCAACTTAATAAACAGATGTTGTTGTTGGCTCCATCCGTAACTTTTAAATTAAGCTTCCAAAACTGTGGAGAATAAGGGAGTCGAACCCTTGACCTCCTGCGTGCAAGGCAGGCGCTCTAGCCAGCTGAGCTAATTCCCCTCTAGGTGCTGTAGGCTGTAGGCTATAAGCTTTAGGCTAAATTGCCTACTGCTTCAAGCTTAATGCTTACCGCTTTAATTAGTAGTCTCGGGCAGGCTCGAACTGCCGACCTCTACATTATCAGTGTAGCGCTCTAACCAGCTGAGCTACGAGACTGTCTGTTTAGACGTTTAGATCCTAGATGCTAGATACAAGACTTCTTTTTCGTCTTGGTTCTTGGCTCTGGGCTCTTGTATCTCTTCCCTATACTAATTTCTAGTGGGTTTTGTATTTTTAATATAAATCAACCAAACAAAAAACTAAAGCTATGGCTTTAAGTAAGTATAATGTACTTGCGTACTGATTTTGTTTAACGTCTTAAGACGCTCTAAAATGAGATGTTCCAGCCGCACCTTCCGGTACGGCTACCTTGTTACGACTTAGCCCTAGTTACCTGTTTTACCCTAGGCAGCTCCTGTTACGGTCACCGACTTCAGGTACCCCAGACTTCCATGGCTTGACGGGCGGTGTGTACAAGGCCCGGGAACGTATTCACCGCGCCATGGCTGATGCGCGATTACTAGCGATTCCAGCTTCATAGAGTCGAGTTGCAGACTCCAATCCGAACTGAGACCGGCTTTCGAGATTTGCATCACATCACTGTGTAGCTGCCCTCTGTACCGGCCATTGTATTACGTGTGTGGCCCAAGGCGTAAGGGCCGTGATGATTTGACGTCATCCCCACCTTCCTCTCTACTTGCGTAGGCAGTCTCACTAGAGTCCCCAACTTAATGATGGCAACTAGTGACAGGGGTTGCGCTCGTTGCAGGACTTAACCTAACACCTCACGGCACGAGCTGACGACAACCATGCAGCACCTTGAAAAATGTCCGAAGAAAAGCCTATTTCTAAGCCTGTCATTTCCCATTTAAGCCTTGGTAAGGTTCCTCGCGTATCATCGAATTAAACCACATAATCCACCGCTTGTGCGGGCCCCGTCAATTCCTTTGAGTTTCAAACTTGCGTTCGTACTCCCCAGGTGGCTAACTTATCACTTTCGCTTAGTCTCTGAAGCTTGCGCTCCAAAAACGAGTTAGCATCGTTTACGGCGTGGACTACCAGGGTATCTAATCCTGTTCGCTCCCCACGCTTTCGTCCATCAGCGTCAGTTGTTGCTTAGTAACCTGCCTTCGCAATTGGTGTTCTAAGTAATATCTATGCATTTCACCGCTACACTACTTATTCCAGCTACTTCAACAACACTCAAGACCTGCAGTATCAATGGCAGTTTCACAGTTAAGCTGTGAGATTTCACCACTGACTTACAGATCCGCCTACGGACCCTTTAAACCCAATAAATCCGGATAACGCTTGCACCCTCCGTATTACCGCGGCTGCTGGCACGGAGTTAGCCGGTGCTTATTCGTATAGTACCTTCAGCTAGATACACGTATCTAGGTTTATCCCTATACAAAAGAAGTTTACAACCCATAGGGCCGTCATCCTTCACGCGGGATGGCTGGATCAGGCTCGCACCCATTGTCCAATATTCCTCACTGCTGCCTCCCGTAGGAGTCTGGTCCGTGTCTCAGTACCAGTGTGGGGATCACCCTCTCAGGCCCCTAAAGATCGTAGACTTGGTGAGCCGTTACCTCACCAACTATCTAATCTTGCGCGTGCCCATCTCTATCCACCGGAGTTTTCAATTTAAAATGATGCCATTCTAAATATTATGGGGTATTAATCTTCCTTTCGAAAGGCTATCCCCTGATAAAGGCAGGTTGCACACGTGTTCCGCACCCGTACGCCGCTCTCAAGATCCCGAAAGATCTCTACCGCTCGGCTTGCATGTGTTAGGCCTCCCGCTAGCGTTCATCCTGAGCCAGGATCAAACTCTCCATTGTATGTTTGTCTGACTCACTCAAAGTTTTTAACGCTTTAGTTTTCCTTACTTGGTTGTTATATTGTATGTCAATGATCTTTATATCTTTCGCTTTTAACGAAGCAATCTCTCTGTCAGTGTTGCTCCGTATTTGCGAGCGCAAAAGTAAAACTTTATTTTGAACCGACCAAATGTTTTGAAAGAAAATTTTAAAGTAACCTTAATTCTTCCCAAACCCTCAATCTCAATACTCCTGCGCTCCCTTAATTGGGACTGCAAAGATACAAACTTTATTTTAACCCGCAACTTTTAACCTATAAAAATTTAAAGTTTTTTTTTCGTCCGTTTCCTTTTTAAAAGTATATCGTTTTTGCTTAGCTAAAAGCTCTTCTGCGCTTACTGAACCCCTTTCGTTTTCAGTGGGGCAAAGATAGAAACTTCATCATTACCCCGCAAGTTTATTTAACATAAATTTCATATTCGGAACGTATTTTATCATAATGAACTGATCCGTAGAGGGAAAAATTTTAAACAATTGTTTGAGGATGGGGATGGAGTGGCAGTGATGGGCATACTTATATTATAGATGCTTTTAATATTATACTGTGCTATTCAATATAAAGAAGCGTGTATGAAATGAGTGTTGACATGCCTAAGGCGTGGGTAATTTGTGTTTTTAGGTTTTGGCTAAAGCCTGTGGAATTTATTCTTTTTGAGGAGAACGGGCTAAAGCCCGTCCCTATTGAATACGGTGTACCTTACTATTATTATTACTTATTACTTATTACTTATACTAATGTGTACTTCTCCCCTAGCCCTGATAGGAACGGTTACCCCGCAACATGGGTTGGAGAGCTGCTGGATTGGCCCATGGAAGCGCAAGGCGTGAGGAGTATGAGTGGATAGCAGGAAATAGCTCCTGAAAAAATCATCATATATATAGGATGAAAAACTGATTGGAAAAGGTTAATCTATACTTACTATATAATTATGTATAAACTTCTTTGGAATGATCAATCAAATAACCTTAATTGCTGATCTTTGGCTCCGGTGAAGTTTGTGGTGGAAAGTTTAGGAAATTCTTTGCCATCAAAAATTTCTTTCTTCCTATTTTAAAGGTAGTGTGAATCATGTCTGCGATATTACCTTCTCCTTTCTGTCTTTCGAAATATCTTTTGTCTCCCAGCTTCCCCCACGCATAGAACGTATTAGGTTCAGTACTTTTTGAGCCCTGTCCGGGAAATGTGCTTCAATCCAATGAACAAAAACCGGTTCAACAGTATCATTTAATCGCACAAGGGTATATCCAAATCCTAAAGCGCCTGCATCTGATATAGACTTCAGGATATTTAAAGGCTCATCACTATTCAATCCCGGAATAACAGGGGCTACCATAACGTGAACGGGAATTTTATTTTCAGAGAGAATTTCAATTGCTTTTAATTTATTGGGCGCTGAACTGGTTCTCGGCTCCATTTTGCGCCTCAATTCTTCATTAATGGTTGGAATACTGAGGGAAACAGAAACAAGGTTCTGCTCCGCCATTGGCTTTAGGATATCGAGATCTCTCAATACCAATGCATTTTTTGTCAGAATATTGACAGGATGTCTGTAATCAAGACAAACCTGCAGGAGTTTTCTGGTAATCTCAAATTGTCTTTCAGCAGGCTGATAGCAGTCTGTGTTTCCGGAAAGCAAAATAGGAGCTGCTTTATAGCCTCTTTTCTGAAAAAAATTTCTCCAGAAGCTCAGGCGCATTTTTCTTCACCATAATTTTTCTTTCGAAATCGATTCCGGCACTATAGCCCCAATATTCATGAGTAGGTCTTGCAAAGCAATAGGAGCAGCCGTGTTCGCAGCCCTGATAAGGATTCATGGAATATTCCATCGGAAGATCTTCGCTTTTAACCTGATTGACAATAGTTTTCGGGAATACTTCGGTAAAGGAGGTTTTCACCGTTTCGAAATCTTCATCTTCGGGTTCATAGGTATACCTGTCGAAACGGTTGATAACGTTTCGCTGAGCTCCCTGACCTTTTATGAAATTTTCGTTTTGCATTCCGATGTAAAATTAGAATGGAATTTTTATATAATCATGAGTTTTAACATTAAAGTTTTCCACAAAAAAATCCAACACCTTCAAAAGTGTTGGATTAAACATAATTAATATATTTTTTACTACTTCAGCGCATAAAACTCAACTCCGTGGTTTTCGTCGTCGAGATTCTTTTCATCAAAGTGTCTGTGATAGTCCGAATAGGAATCACTATATTTTTTGTCTTTTTTAGTCAATATTTTTTTGATGCTGATTAAACTTAATACTGCCAAAAGACCAACTCCTCCTGCCAGTAAAACTCCAACTTCTTTTTCATATTTTCTTTGATTTATTAATATTAGCATTGCAAAAGTATACCCATTTTATTTTTCTGAATTATAAATTTTGTTAACATTAAACTTTATTTTTAAGAAAACTATAATCTGCTATTTTTCTTATATTTAGAAATGCAATGGTTTAATTATTGTACTTAAAAACAAAAATAGCATTATGGAAAATCCAGAAAACATCGACAGAATGACGACTTTAAGCCAAGTTATGAAAACGCTTTCTGAAAGAGGAATACACAGGGAATTCAGAATGAATGAGAGCTGTGAAATGAAGCTTGAAAATTCTGATAAGGTCTATCAGCCTTCAGAACTGACAATATTAAAAACCTACCGTTTTGAAGGAGACAGTAACCCGGATGACAATGCGGTACTCTATGTGGTAAAAGATGACACAGGAAATAAGGGGATGATTATAGATTCTTACGGTGCAGACAGCAATTATCCCGGACAGGAATTTGATGAGTTTCTCAGAAAAATCACCATTATGGAAAGTGATGAATTCAATTTCTAAATGGATAAAGCTCTATATTATTTTTTAAACCATTGGGATTATTTCAATCTTTACACATATTAATATTTTCAATGGTTTAAAAATTTATTGTTCTGAATGATCTTTCTTTTTAAATATTTTATTCAGAAAACCTTTCTTTTCTTTTTTCTCTTCTTCCGGTTTAGTCTCTGTTTTGCTTTTAATTTCCTGTTTTATTTCCTTCACAGATTGCTTCATGTCTTTAACGGAAGAAACCGCATTTTTCACTTTCGCCTCTGTTTTCTCTACATTTTTACCAATCAGAGTCTTTTTTAAACCCTGTTCAATGCCTTTCCAGAAGAGGTTGAAGAATGATTTCGTAGGATCACGTTCTACATTTTCTACTGTAACCGATTCCGGGAAACTTCCGGAGTCTGATTTAATAAAAACATTAGCAACAGCTGTCAGGAAACCCTTCTTTTCATGATTATTCTTATTTAAAACCGCAATTTTCAGATCTTTATGCTTCAGATTGAATGTTCCATACAGGCCTGCAGGATTTCCTTTAAAGTTGAAAAGCATCTCCTGAATTGTCCCGGCAGTCGCTGTCACATGAAGATAAGGCCGTATAAACGGATTGATTCCACTGGCGGGAAGACCTGTTGTTTTACCTGAAATGGCAAAAGCATCGTTCTGATCAGCGACATCAAAGTTCCAGTTGACAGAAAGTGGAGACTGATTCATGAATGAACAGTTGATTTTAATATCTACTCTGGTAGGTTTCCCTTTTATTTTGGCGGAATTCAGGTTCCTGACATTCATATTAAAGTTTCCGAACGTCAGTTTGCCGGGCCCCATACTTTCAGGAGTATCTTCTTCGTATACCAGAACGGAATTCTTCAGATCCAGATGATCCACCGTCGTTGGCATTTTAATGGAACGAAGCATTTTTGAATAAAGAGCCTTTATTTTGGGGTCATCTTTTGGAATTTTACTTCTGAAAATATTGGCATCTGCAGATTGTATGACTACATGGGAAGCATTGATTGATTTATTTTGAGAAAACAGGTCCCAGCTCCCTTCTGCCGTTATTTGCCCGGCTTTTAAATCGTACAGATCCCTTTCTACAGGTATCATTTTGATAAATTGGGCTCTTGAAACGAGAGGCTTCATTGCAAAATTATTGATCTGAATTTTATTTTTATTCAGTTTCAGAAGCCCAAGGCTGAGATTGTAAAACTGTGTTTTGTAGGCAAGGTTCCTTGTTGTCAGGAAATAATCTTTCACAGTAAAAGAAAGTCCCTGGTTGTTAGGCCTGGGAGCCAGCTCAATATTGTTGGCTGTAGCATTCAGATCATGAAAGGCCAGCGGCTCTTTTCCTTTATCATATATTATATTGGAATTTTTCAGGAGACCTTACGAATTATAACTGATTGTATGATACCCGGTCCCGGCTTTTTAACCGCCTTATGTTCCCCGGCTTTGATAGTTCCGTTTGCATTTTCTATAAGAACGTCTTTGAAATCCAACACAAGCTTTTTATCTACAAAGTCCAGTTTATTGATATTAAAAGCAATGTGATTTGTTTTTAATTCCATTGTAGTCTTTTTCCCTGAAAGGTCTCCCGGCGTCAATATGACATCTCTGATTTCACCATTGGCAGGTTTCAAAGCAACGCTTCCTATAGTAATATTCTGATGGTCAGAATACACAATATCTTTTCCGGAAAAAGTGAAGTCTTTATATCCTATAGGAACTACCTGCTGTGAGGTTTCTTTATTAAAAAGAAGCTTATTGATGTTCAAATTAAGATTTCCGGCCGTTAAAAGCCTGTTGCCATCCGGTTTATTGATCTGAACAACAGCATTATTAAGCTTTATATTTTCTAAATTGACTTCAAAGTTCGATTTTTTCTCGGTTTTTTTGCTTTTACCCCGGTATTATAAACCGTAAGAACAGGATTTTGAAATTCAGCATTCGTAAGGGAAGCTTTATTTTTGTTTAAAACCACGTCTTTAAATTCCATTTTAGGAATTGTAAACTCAAACAACTGAGGCTTTTTCGGATAGAAGTTTTTAAATTGGCTGAAAGACAAAAGTGGGTTCAGTTTGAAATTTTCAACAGACATCTGACCGTTTTCCGTGTTAATAGAGCGGATTGTGATTGCATACACCTGATCCGGCCGGAAGAAAAAACTTTTTCCTTTGATGCTGTAACGATCAAAAACCACAGGTAATTTATTTTCTAAGGATTCTTCCGTCATCTGCAGATTTTCTACAAAGAGATTTAACTGCTGAACGGATAAAAACTTCTGCTTCGTATCTCTGAAAATAGCAATAGAACCATCATTAATCCGGATATTCTCAAACAAAAACGGATTCCTCTTTTTACCGGTTTTACGATCAACGGGTTTAGCAAGAATTACATTCAGATTAGGTTTTGCCAACAGCAGATTGGAAGAGCTTATTCTTTTATTAAAAATTGCATCGTAAATTCCAAAACGGCTGATTTTTAAGGTATCAATTGTTCCTGCAGTCCAATAACATTAGTATTCTGCGGATTTTTACTGTTTACGGAAATACCTGTTGACAAAATATTACCTGTTCCAAGATCCACATCCAGTGTTTTGTAGGAAACTTTATAGTCTGTATTCTTCTTTATGTATTCCGGAAGCTGGGTTTTAGCCAATAATTCAGTCCGAAATTTGCTGCAAGAATAATTCCTGCAAGAATTCCGAAACTTATTAAGAGTCTTTTTACCCATTTTTTCATATTGTGATTTTTTAATATACTTTAAATATAAGAATTTAAGAAAGAATATTTACTGATTGAGAATAAAAAGAACCAGAGCAATTCATTCTGATTCTTTTCTATTTATTTTATTTCTAATTCAATCACGTATCCTTCATGTCCTCTTACATTTCATGAAATTCCGCCTTCAAATCCAAGATACTGACCTTTGATCCCGGTAAGCCTTCCTGTAAATTCAGGCTTTTTATCTAAGGTAAATGAGGTTACTTTTTCTGGCTTTTCAAAAGGATAGTCAAACATCCACAACTCTTCTCCTTCACTGTAAAACTTCTGAAAGTCTTCCGGAAAATATTCTTTGATCTTCTGCCTGAAATCAGCAAGGTCTACTTCGCCTTCGAAATCATCCTGTAACATTTTTCTCCAGTTGGTTTTATCAGGAAGATGTTCTTTCAATGCCACTTCTATCATCCCTGCTTCATACCGGTTTTCCGTTCTTGCAATAGGCAAGGCAAAAGTAGCTCCCTGATCAATCCATCTGGTAGGGATCTGTGTATTTCTGGTAACTCCTACTTTCACATCTCCGGTATAGGAAAGATATACGGTATGAGGCTGAAGCTGTATTTCTTTTTCTACTTCCAGATCACGCTCGGCAACTCCCAGATGCGCTGTAGAGAGCTCAGGGCGGATAATGGTATCACTTGCATACGGGCTTTCAAAAAAACAGTTCTTGCAGAAACCCATTCTGTAGATCGGTTTATTTTCACCACAGTTCACACATTGAAATCCTGCATGCTTTATGGTCAGTTCCTTTCCAAACAACTCATTCATATGAATAAGATCTCCTGAAAGATTAAGGTAGTATTGGATCGGCTTATCATCGTAGCTCGTCATTTTTAAAATTTGCCCTTGAAACTGCATATTGTATTTATATTACTTTTTTAAGTAAATTTAATGATTATATTTTCAAAAAGTAAAATTTATATTTGCACTCATAAAAAATCACAGATGACTTACCTTGTAACAGGAGGCAGCGGGTTCATTGGTTCACATTTAGTTGAGCAATTATTAAGAAATGGACATTCTGTCATAAACATTGACAATTTTGATAATTTCTACGGCTATCAGGTAAAAATTAAAAATACTTTAGAGTCAATCGGTAAAATTCCGAATTTTGAATTCTCTGACAAAGAGACAGACATTCAGCACTTAACTTCCCTCACTAAGTCTGATCAGTATTCTCTTTATTATCAGGATATCCGGGACTTAAAAGGACTTGAAACGATCTTTAAAAACCATTCTATTGACATGGTCATTCACCTTGCCGCCCTTGCAGGAGTGCGTCCTTCTATTGAAAAGCCTTTAGAATACGAAGAAGTGAATGTAAGAGGTACCATGAATCTGTGGGAACTCTGCAAAGAATTCAATATCAGAAAATTCATTTGCGCTTCTTCTTCAAGTGTTTACGGAAACAATGAAAAAGTCCCTTTTTCAGAAACGGATAATGTAGATAATCCCATCTCCCCTTATGCCGCTACTAAGAAAAGCGGGGAAATACTGGGTCATGTTTATCATAACCTATACGATATAGATATGATACAGCTCAGGTTCTTTACAGTTTATGGACCGAGACAAAGACCGGATCTTGCCATACACAAATTTACCCGACTTATTTCAGAAGGAACGGAAATTCCTTTCTACGGAGACGGAAACACAGCCAGAGATTATACCTATATAGATGATATTATTGATGGGATCCTGAAATCAATCCTTTATCTGGAAAACCATTCCCGGGTCTATGAAATTCTTAATCTTGGCGAAAACCAGGTTGTGCCTTTATCTGAGATGGTCACCACCATAGAAAATGCTCTTGGAAAATCTGCCACGAAAAAAATTCTGCCAATGCAGCCGGGAGATGTCACAAAAACCAATGCAGATATCACAAAAGCAAAGGCCTTAATAGGGTATCAACCGTCTACAGACTTCCAAAATGGCATAAAAAAATTTGTGGAATGGTTTTTGAGAAAACGACATTAAGTAAATTGCTGACATGGCTGCCATGCAGTTGGTGACAGACATTTATAAGAAAAAATTATAAAAAGAATTGAAAATCAAGTATAAAAAAGTTTATTATACAACCTATTTTTATACTTTTGCAAAAAATTAGAAAATTATGTACTGGACATTAGAATTAGCTTCATATCTAAGTGACGCACCTTGGCCAATGACAAAAGCAGAGCTTATTGACTACGCAATCAGAACTGGTGCACCTATGGAAGTAGTGGAAAACCTTCAGGCAATTGAAGATGAAGGAGAAATTTATGAATCTATTGAGGAAGTGTGGAGTGACTATCCTACCGACGAGGACTTCCTTTGGAACGAGGACGAATATTAATAAAGCGATAAGCTTTAGGCTGCGTGCTTAGAGCTTTTTTGCCCTTTTTATATATTAATTTACACGATAAGCGTGTTATTTAAAACGCTTAAAGCATTTTGCATTAAGCATAAAGCAAAAAATTTATGAGTTTTTTAAACAAAGTTCTTAAAGGGTTTTTGGGAGACAAAAAGCGCAGGACCTAAAAGAAGTAAAAAAGTTGTAACAAAAATCAAAGCTGTAGAACCTAACATCCAACAATTGTCGGATGATGGTTTGAGACAAAAAACTGCTGAGTTTAAAGCAAGTTTAAAAGATGCTACCAGCAAGATCACAGCTCAAATAGAACAGATTAAAGAGCAGATAAAAAATTCAACCAATGTTGACGAGAAAGAAGCTCTTTTCTCAAAAATTGAGTCTTTAAAGAAAGAATCCTACGAAATCGAAGAGAAAGTTCTGGTACAAGTTCTTCCTGAAGCCTTTGCATTGATCAAAGAAACAGCAAGAAGATGGGCGCAGAACGGAGAAATCCGTGTAACAGCTACTGAATGGGACAGAGAATTAGCTGCTGCAGGAAAAGATTTTGTAAGCATTCAGGAGACCAGGCTGTTTGGAAAAACTCATGGGACGCTGCCGGAACTCCAGTAGTTTGGGATATGGTCCACTATGATGTTCAGTTTATTGGAGGGATTATTCTTCACAGTGGTAAAATTGCCGAGATGGCAACCGGTGAAGGTAAAACCCTGGTAGGAACATTACCTATTTATTTAAATTCACTTCCTGAAAGAGGGGTACACGTTGTAACCGTGAACGACTATCTTGCAAAAAGAGACTCCGCTTGGATGGGACCTCTTTATCAGTTCCACGGAATGTCTATCGATTGTATCGATAACCACCAGCCGAACTCAGACGGAAGAAGAAAAGCATACAACTCGGATATTACTTACGGAACGAACAACGAGTTTGGTTTCGATTATCTGAGAGATAACATGGTGACTTCACCTTCAGAATTGGTACAAAGAGAACTGAACTTTGCTATTGTGGATGAGGTGGATTCTGTATTGGTAGATGATGCAAGAACACCATTGATCATTTCCGGTCCGGTTCCACAGGGAGACAGACAGGAGTTTGATGTTCTGAAGCCTTCTATCGACAGAATTGTTGAAGTACAAAAGAAAACCGTTTCTGCTATTTTCAACGAAGCGAAAAAATTAATCGCTGCTGGAAATACAAAAGAAGGAGGTTTCAAATTACTTCAGGCCTACAGAGGTCTTCCAAAAACAGACAGTTAATCAAATTCTTATCGGAAAGCGGAAACAGAGCATTGCTTCAGAAAGTGGAGGCACAATACATGCAGGACAACAACCGTGATATGCCGATCGTAGATAAAGATCTTTACTTCGTCATCGAGGAAAAAACAATCAGGTAGACCTTACAGATAAAGGTGTTGAATACATGTCTCAGGGGAATTCTGATCCTAACTTCTTCGTACTTCCGGATATCGGAACTGAGATTGCTGAAGTGGAGGCTAAAAATTTATCTAAAGAAGATGAGTTTGAGGCTAAAGAAAGACTTTTCGCAGATTTTGCTGAGAAATCCGAGCGTGTACACACCATGAGCCAGCTATTGAAAGCTTACACATTGTTTGAAAAAGATGATGAATACGTGGTAATTGATGGTGAAGTAAAAATCGTTGATGAGCAGACAGGTCGTATCATGGAGGGACGCCGTTATTCCGACGGTCTTCACCAGGCGATCGAAGCGAAAGAGAATGTAAAAATTGAGGCAGCTACTCAAACTTTTGCAACCATCACGCTTCAAAACTACTTCCGTATGTACAACAAGCTTGCGGGGATGACCGGTACAGCAGAAACAGAAGCGGGTGAGCTTTGGGAGATCTACAAACTGGATGTTGTGGTAATTCCTACCAACCGTCCGATCTTAAGACATGACAGACAGGATTTAGTTTACAAAACTAACCGTGAAAAATATAACGCCGTAATTGAAGAGGTTGAAAAATTAACAGCAGCAGGAAGACCTGTATTGGTAGGTACAACTTCAGTTGAAATCTCTCAGTTACTTTCTAAGGCCCTTCAATTAAGAAAAATTCCACACCAGGTACTGAATGCTAAGCTTCACAAAAAGAAGCGGAAATTGTTGCCGGAGCAGGACAGCCGGGAGTTGTAACCATTGCAACCAACATGGCAGGTCGTGGTACCGACATTAAGCTTTCTAAAGAAGTAAAAGATGCAGGAGGTTTAGCGATCATCGGTACTGAAAGACATGATTCAAGACGTGTTGACAGACAGTTGAGAGGTAGAGCGGGACGTCAGGGAGATCCGGGAAGTTCTCAGTTTTATGTATCTCTTGAAGATAACCTGATGCGTTTATTCGGTTCTGAAAGAATTGCGAAGATGATGGACAGAATGGGTCATAAAGAAGGTGAAGTGATTCAGCACTCTATGATCAGCAAATCTATCGAAAGAGCACAGAAAAAGTGGAAGAAAATAACTTCGGAACAAGAAAGAGACTTCTTGAGTATGATGATGTAATGAACAAGCAGCGTGACGTCATCTATAAGAGAAGAAAGAATGCTCTATTCGGAGACCACTTGAAGTATGACATCACAAATATGATCTTTGATGTTGCCAATTCTATCGTTGCAAAAGGAAAAGCTACGGGAATTATAAAGATTTTGAATACGAAATCATTAAAACATTTACCATGGAATCTCCGGTTTCTCAAAATGATTTTAATAATAAAAGCGTTCAGGATCTGACGAATATCTTGTTCAAAGCAGCTCAGGAAGATTATCAGATGAAACTGAACCTGTTGAAAGAAAAATCATTTCCAATCATTGAGAATGTATATCAGAACCAGGGTTCAATGTTCAAAATGATCCAGGTTCCTTTCACAGACGGTCACAAAACAATGACGATTGTAGCTGATCTTAAAGAGGCTTACGATACTCAGTGTGAAAGCTTAGTGAACGATTTTGAAAAGAATATCACTTTATCTATCATCGATGAAAACTGGAAGCTTCACCTTCGTGAGATGGACGACTTAAGAAGATCTTCACAAGGAGCTGTTTACGAGCAGAAAGATCCATTGGTAATTTACAAGCAGGAATCTTTCCACTTATTCAGTGAAATGATCGATAAATTAAACAAAGAAATTATTTCTTTCTTATATAAAGGAGAAATTCCGGCTTAAGAAAAATTTAATAAAATCATACAAAAAACCGCTCTGGCATTGGCCATAGCGGTTTTTTGTTATTCAGTATATAATAATTTTATGATAAATATCATCTCATTATTTATTTAGAACAGTTAAAAATAATATATTTGCAGAAAATTTGACTTTCATGAAAAATGTACTGATCTGTGCTTCCGCACTGGGAACAATGCTGGTTTCTGCCCAAAAAAAAGATTCATTAACCACAAAAAGCATTGACGAAGTAATTATCAATACATATGTAAAGAAAGACAGCGAATATTCTAATAAGATGCCTTTGAAGGCTATAGAGGATCCTCAGGTATACTCTTCCATTGATAAAGGGGTCCTGGAAAACCAATTGCTATTTACCGTAGATGATGCGTTCAGAAACGTTGCTGGTGCCCAGAAAATGTGGAGTGCAACCAACAGAGCCGGAGACGGAGGGATCTATCTTAATCTAAGAGGTTTTGTAGCCGGAAACTCTATCAGAAATGGTATGGTAGCACCTATTACAACTTCTATGGATGCTATTAATGTAGAGAGAATTGAAGTTTTAAAAGGGCCTTCTGCTACTTTATTCGGAAGTAATGTAACCTCTTATGGAGGAGTTGTGAACAGAGTGACTAAAAACCATTTGAAACTTTTGCAGGTGCTGTTTCTCTGGCAGGTGGAAGCTATAACTACTACAGAGTGCAGGCAGATGTGAATGCTCCGCTTACGAAAGATAAAAATTATTATTCAGACTAAATACAGCCTATACCAACCAGGGGACTTTCCAGAGAACGAATGCAAAGAACTCTTTCTATGCTTTCACGCCATCCCTTACTTACCGCCCTACAGATAATTTAGAGATTAATGCTGAGCTGGAAATGTTTGAAACCAATTCATATCCTGAAACCGCATTTTTCTTTTATTTCCCTAGCTCACAACTTGGTGCAGACAGCATGGATAAACTGGAGAAATTGGGATATAACTATAAACAGTCTTACATGGGCGAAGGTCTTAAAACTGTTGGTAGGGCAAGAAACCTCTTTGGACAGGTGAACTATAAGATTAATGAGCATATCAAATCCTCTACGAATGTAAGTACTTCTTATTCTTACTCAGACGGGTTTAACCCCTATTTCTATTTTGCTCCAAATCCAACAAACAGTTCAGAAATTGGGGTAGCAAGAGCTGACCAGTCTACCAAAGACAGCAAAAGAACATATTTTCAGGTTCAGCAGAACTTCAATTTTGATTTCAATATCGGAAATGTAAGAAACAGAACGGTTGCCGGTTTCGATTATATGAGAATGAATGACAACCAGTATTTTCTGTTTACAGATTTTGACTGGGTTCCATTTAATGCCACAGATTATTCCAATATGAACGGTCAGACCTTGGGAGCAAAATACACAGCACTACAAAGCGGGTCTGATTTTGAGAAAAACAACACTTATATAAGCAAAGGAAAAAGAGATATTTACAGTGGTTATATCTCCAACGTGATCACTCCGGTAGAAGGGCTTAATATTCTTACTTCTGTACGATACGAGAGTGTAAACTTCAAAGGAGGACAAACCGGACAAAAACTTACTGATTCTTTTAGCCAGGAGCATGGTCACCAAAATTCGGAGTTGTTTACCAGATTCTTCCTGATAAATTATCCGTTTTCGGAAACTTCCAGAATAGTTTTTCAGTAAATGGGTATTATACTTCGGACAAAACTGGAAATGTAACCCTTTCAACACCAGAAAGAGCCAATCAGTTTGAAGGAGGTTTCAAAACAAACCTTATCAAAGGAAGAGTTACTACAACTTTAAGTTACTATAATATTCAGGTTAAAAATACCCTTCTGAATACCGGTGAGATGACAGGAACAGGACAGGCTGTACAAAATCAGGCTGGTTTATTAAGAAGCCAGGGAGTAGAATTGGAAGCAAATGCTTACCTGATCAAAGGATTCTCCGTTATTGCCGGAGTAAGCTACAATGATATGAAATATACGGAAGCTGATGAAACAGTAATGGGAAGAAGACCTGCTACTGCATCATCTCCATGGTTGGTTAATTTCAATGCAAGTTACCAGTTCCTTGACGGAAATTTAAAGGCTTGGATTCGGAGTTGGAGGAAACTATGCGAGCGACAATAAGATCGTGAACTCTACAACGATGGGTACTTTCATCCTTCCAAAATATTTGGTACTGAATGCCAACGCATTTTACGACACTAAAAATTCAGAGTCGGAGTTAAAGTAGACAACTTTACCAACGAACACTACTGGAGCGGATATACAACTGCCAATGCTCAGGCTCTTGCCAACGTATTAGGAAGCTTTACTTATAAATTTTAAACTGTTAGAATAAATTACTCCCCTTTAAACAATGAAGAGAATAACAATAGGAGCAGCATTATTAACTTCCATGTTAAGTTTTGCACAGGAAAAAAAAGACACCATCAAATCCAACGATATTGAAGAAGTAGTTGTTAACGGAAGATATTACAAGAAATATGTAGAAAAACAGGGATCATCCTCTCTTCGTCTGGATGAGGCACTTATTAAAATACCTCAGAATATCTCAATTATCACCAATAAAGCATTGGAAGACCAGCAGGTAACTACTTTAAGCGACGGTGTTTTAAGAAACGTTGCCGGAGCTCAGAGGCTGGAGCACTGGGGAGATATGTATACCAGGGTCAATATGAGGGGAGCCAGAGCTGCTGCTTTTATGAATGGAGTAAATGTAACTTCAAGCTGGGGACCTCTAAGCGAAGATATGAGCTATGTAGATCATATTGAATTTATCAAAGGGCCGTCAGGATTTTTAATGTCAAACGGTGAACCAAGCGGTATTTACAATATCGTTACCAAAAAACCTACAGGAAAGGCTTTCAACGGTACAGCAAGGGTTACGCTCGGCAGTTTCAATATGTATAGAGGAGAAGCAGACGTTGATACAAAAATTACTGACAAAGTTGCTTTCAGATTAAATTTAATGGCTCAGAACAAAAACAGCTTCAGAGACTATGAATTCAATGACAGATACATCATCAACCCGTCTATCAAAGTAAATCTTAGTGACAAAACCACTCTTACAGCCGAATATATCTACCAAAAGGCAAAAATGTCTGAAGTAGGTTCAGCCTATGTATTCAGTTTTCAGGGGTACAGGGCAAAGCCTGTAGGATATACCCTTACTGATCCGGGTCTTGATCCGACGAAAGTTGACAACAATACGATTAATGTTAATGTACAGCATAAGTTTAATGAAAACTGGAAATTAACATCTCAGTTAACGTATGTGAATGAATATACTATGGGAAGTGATCTTTGGCCAAGTATGTTTGAGGGAAATCATATGATTCGCCGATTAAACTATTGGGAGGCAGACAATACCATGAAGTTCGGGCAGGTGTTCCTGAACGGTCTTGTGAAGACAGGAACTGTTTCTCATAAAATTTTAGCAGGACTTGATCTTGGAAGCAAAAAATATATGGCAGACTGGTCTCAGGGATATAATCTGGATAAATTTAATGCCAACGGAGATTTTGACGCTGTCAATAACAATGTAGCTGATCACAATTACTGGTATAATATAGACACCAACAATTATGATATCAACGGCGAAGGCAAATATTACGGACCTAATAATGCGGAAGCTTATAAGCCCTTTAATAAATCAACTCCTCTTTCTGTAAGAGCCGGAGCAGGAAGTACTATTGACCAGAGATATACCGGTTTATATTTACAGGATGAACTGGGTTTCTTTGATGATGCACTAAGGCTTACTTTGGCCGCTCGTTATACCAACGTAAAAGAAGTAAACTACGGAACGAAAGCTGAAGCCAACAGAATTACCCCACGAATCGGACTGAGCTATTCTATAGATGAAAATATGTCTGCATATGCACTATATGATCAGTCATTCGTACCTCAGGCAGGTTTATTCAGAGATGGAACAACGGCATCTCCATTAACCGGAAATAACATTGAAATAGGATTTAAGAAAGACTGGTTCGCCGGAAAATGGAATACTACCCTCTCGTTATATAATATTAACAAGAACAACGAGATTACCGGAGACCCAGATCTTACGAATAATCCTAACGGAAAATATTCCATTCTTCTTGGAAAGACAAGAGTACAGGGTAGAATTTGATCTTAAAGGAGAAATTGTAAAAGGCTTCAATGCTATTTTTAATTATGCCTTTACAGAGAATAAGTTTACAGAAACAACAGCGGCAAGCAAAAAGGAGACCGTGTTCCCGGATATGCGAAGCACACTGCAAACGGCTGGCTAAACTATACCTTCAGCAATAATATCCTTGAAGGTTTCGGATTGAGTTTCGGAGGAACGTATATGGCAGACAGAAGCAGCTGGGGCTGGGGAAGCTCAAATACTCAGCAAATGGCTGATTATGTAAAATTTGATGCAGGAGCTTCATGGGAAAATTCAAAATTCAGAGTGAACTTCAATGTGTTTAATATCTTCAACAGGTATTTATACTCAGGAGCACCTTACGCCGGTTACTATTATTATCAGGCAGATGCACCACGAAATTTCAGAATATCAATCGGATATAAATTCTAAAAATACAGGTTAGCCCCTCAGGGGTTAACTTTTCTATGAAAAAGAAACATCATCATAAAAAGAAAGTTTCTCCAGCAAAGAAATGGTCTGCCAAACTGCATTTGTGGTTGGGCTTATCTGTTGGTATTATCGTTTTCATAGTCTCTCTTACGGGGACTTTATATGTTTTTAAAGATGAAGTACAGAATATTCTGCGTAAAGAAGCTATTTATGTAAAAATGAAGATTCCGGCAAAAACCCGTTATCCATTGGGCTTCTCCGGGAAAAGGTAACCCTGGAACTTAATGAAAAATACCCGCTGACTTCCGTAGAAATCCCTTTAGATAAAAGTAAATCCTACCGCTTCCTGTATTATGAAAAAAATAAAAAGGGCTGGAATTATTTTCAGGAGGTTCTCATCAATAAACAGATCTACGTCAATCAGTATACCGGGGAAATTCTTGCCGTATATAACGAGAAATATGATTTCTTCAATATTTTAAAATACATCCATTGGGGGCTTCTGCTCAATTCCGACTGGGGAAAAATATGTGGTGGGAATTCCGACCGTGCTTTTCATTTGTATGCTGATCACAGGGATTATTCTGTGGTGGCCTAAAAATAAAAATGCAAGAAAAGGCCGCTTCCGGTTCAACTGGGAAAATGTGAAAGGCTGGAAGCGCAAGAACTATGATCTTCATAATGTACTTGGGTTTTATGCTTCATTCATCGCATTATTGATGAGCATTACCGGGATTTATTTTGCCTATCCTTATGTAAAAAACACATTCAATCTAGCCTTATCGGGATCAGTGGATCTTCCCAAAGAAAAAGATCAAATCTCCGGATTCCCTGTTGGCAAAGAATAATGGAGTGTTTGATATTGCTGTCCTTCAGACCAGGAAGCTGTATGCCGGTTCATCAAGCTTCAGAATTTCTTTAAACGGAAAGAATAAAAAGGAAAAGACCTTAAAAACCTTCCGGTAACCATTTACGGACAGGAAGGAAGATTCAGCGAAAGAAATCTTTTAACTTTTGATAAATACTCAGGAAAACTATTAGCCCATAAACCTCATCAAAAACTGAACAACGCAGAAAAATATGCAAATGCCAATTATGATATCCATACCGGCTCCTACTTTGGGCTGTTTGGAAAAATCATCTGGTTTATAGCCGGCCTCATCTGCACCTCACTCCCGGTAACCGGATTTTTGATCTGGTGGGGAAAAAGAAAGAAAACAAGGAAAGAAAATATAATGAAAAAGCGCTTTTATCAGCTGCCTGCCTGGGAACCACTACCGTTTTTGCACAGGTTAAAGATAGTTTACAAACCAAAAATGTTGAGGAAATCGTGATGACAGCCTCAAGGAAAAAGGAAAATATCAAAGAGGTTCCAAGCTCTGTTACTATTGTAGCAGAAAAACAGATTCAGTCTCAGCTGACGGTGAATTCTGATATCACAAGCATCCTGCAGTATACGGTACCCAGTTTAGGAACCAATTCCGGACAGACTTCCAATTCCGGACAGACATTAAGAGGTCGCCAGGTTTTGGTTTTGATTGATGGAATTCCACAGTCTACTCCACTTCGTAACGGAGCAAGAGATTTAAGGACTATTGACCCTTCAGCCATCGAAAGAATTGAGGTGATCAAAGGGGCTTCTTCCATCTATGGTAACGGAGCAGACGGAGGGATCATCAATTATATTACAAAGAGAAATAAAACAGATAAAAAAATCTCCGGAATTTCACAGATAGGTCTTACAGGACAGCTTTACGGCGGCACTTTAGGCGTAAGAGCAAGCCAGCTTTTATCGGGAAAAATCAAAAATTCGATTACACCCTTTCATTAGCTTATGAAAGAACCGGCTATATGAAAGATGCAGACGGAGTATTGCTAAGTCCTACTTACAGTACAGCCCGTATGGATAATTACAACGGGATGCTGAAATTGGGCTATGATATCAATGACAATCAAAGAATTGAAGCTTCCTATATCGGATATTCTTCCAGATCAGATCTTAATGTCGGTTTAAGCACCGGAAAATACGGCATTAAACCTACGATTGGAGAGGGAGAAGGAAAAAGTCTTGAAACAACACCGCAAGGAACACCAAAGAACCATAATATCAGAGTAAGCTATGACAATAAGAACCTGTTTGCAGGAACTTCATTAAACATCAATCTTTATTATCAGGATTTTAAAACCGTTTACGGATACAGTGATACGTTCTTTAATGGCGGTCAATCCAATGTTCTTTCCAAAAAGTGGGAGCCCGCTTCAATTTTGATACCCAATTGTGGAATTCCCAAAATTCGCAGGGAGAAATTATCTACGGAGCAGATATCCTGAATGATCAGACTGTACAGAAACTGGAAGACGGCCGGTTCTGGACACCCAATATGAGTATGACCAATATCGCTCCGTTTGTACTGGCAAAAATTGATCTTTTTAAAAAGCTGACCATCAAAGGAGGGCTTCGCTATGAAAATATCAGAGTCAATGTAGATGATTTCAATACACTTTCTGTCATTAAAAATGACGGTACATTTACGAAGAGTATTCCGGTAGAAGGAGGAAAACTGAGTTATAATGCTTTAGTAGGAAATATAGGAATACGTTATAATATCGAGCCATACATCAATCTTTTTGCAAGTTTCTCACAGGCCTACTCCATCAATGAGCTCGGAAGGATCTTAAGAACCTCAACATCTGAAACCATTAAAAGCCTTGAAACAAAACCGATCATTGTCAACAACTACGAATTAGGTGCTACAGGACAGCTTTCCAACTGGCTTCATTATGAATTGACTTCTTATGTAAGTACATCCAAACTTGGGGCAACATTCGTTCAAAGTGCAGACAGGGCATTAATGATCCAGAGGTCTCCGGAAATTGTGTATGGTGTAGAAGGGTTCCTGCATTTCACCCCTGCAAAATGGCTACAGTTCGGGGAAGCTATAGCTGGATGGAAGGGATCACCTCTCCGAAAGATGATGGCGACTACTCTTCGAAGATCAACAACAGCAGAATCTCAGCGCCTAAAGTACTGGCGTATATCCAGGGAAAACCAATACCTACATTATCTATTGGCTTTGATATGCTTCATTCTTTCCAACAGGATCGTTTTACTCCGAATGCTAAAGGAGTATTTGCATATGGAGAAGGCTTTGTACCGGATTATACCGTTTTCAATTTTAAATCAGGCTATGAGGTCAACCGTAACTGGAAAATCTCTTTAGGCATCGAGAACCTTCTGAACAGGCAATATCAACCTGCCATTGCATGGTGGGCAGCAAGAGACAGTGATTTCACCAATTCTGCAGGCTTGAGAGGTACATTCATGATTGAATATAAATTTTAATTAAACTAAATAAGAATTATAGCATATCTTTGCTCAACTGTCTATTGTACTATGAAGAAAAAGCATCATCATAAAAAAAGCCGGGTTTCTTTAAAAGTGGTCTTCCAGGCTCCACCTGTGGTTTGGGTTGGGAATTGGATTTCTGATCTTTATTATTTCCATTACCGGTGCACTGTATGTCTTTAAAGATGAGGTAGAAAACTTCACCCGGAAAGACGTCATTTACCATAATGAACAGAATATTGAGCAAAAGCAGATCCTTCCTATCAGAGTGATGGAGAAAGCGGTTGCGGATCAGGTAAAGGAAAAATATCCCATCCATTGGGTCAATATCCCTATTGATAAGAAAATGTCCTATATGTTCTTCTGGTATGAGCACAATACAAAAGCATGGAACTACTTTGATGAATTTCCGGTTTATAAACAGGCTTATGTAAATCCATATACCGGAAAAGTTCTGAGGGTTTATGATGAAAAGAACGGCTTTTTCAATATTGTAAAAATGATCCACTGGAGCTTTCTTCTGAAACAGGACTGGGGAACTTATGTAGTGGGAATACCGGTGATCATTTTTGTGATCATGCTGATAACAGGAATCGTTTTATGGTGGCCTAAGAACAAAGCAGCAAGGAAACAGCGTTTTTCTTTTAAGTGGAAGAATGTCAAAAGCTGGAAAAGAAAGAACTACGATCTTCATAATGTCTTAGGCTTTTATGCGTCCATTTTTGCACTGATCTTTTCTATTACAGGACTTTTCTATGCTTTCTTTGTGGTGCAGGCAATGATCTATGTGATCTTTTCAGGCGGAGAAACCAAATACCCTGACTTCTCTCACATCAAGACAAAAGCTCCTGTGGAACTGAGAACAGAAGGAACTCTTGATAAAATCATCAATACTGTCAAAGAAAAATACCCGGATTCTTACGGTTTCGCAATCGACCTTGGACATGAGCATATGGATGATCATGAACATCCCAACTTTGAGGTTTATGTAAAGCACCTTACCTATTCTTATCACAAGAGCAGCAGCCTTATTTTTGATGAAAACTCAGGAGATCTGCTTCATACGCATGATCCGAAAGACAAAAATTTCGGAGAAAAAGTAGTCAATGCCAATTATGACATTCACGTAGGGGCTATTTTAGGACTTCCTACCAAGATCATTGCTTTTATAGTAAGTCTTATCTGTGCTTCTCTTCCGGTAACCGGGTTTATGATCTGGTGGGGACGAAGAAAGAAAAAAGCGGTAAAAACAGCTTAAACCTTAAATAAAACTCAGTTAATAATCCATTAATACAATCTTTTTTATAATTTTAGACCTTAGAATTTAATAATAGAATGTCATTAATAGATTTATCAAAACAAGTTGCCCTTGGAGTTGACATCGGCGGAACCAATACAAAGTTCGGAATTGTAAACCACCGTGGAGAAGTTCTGGATAAAGGTAATCTTAAAACAGATGCCTATGACAGAGTAGAAGATTTCATCGATGCTCTATATGAACATGTATATCCACTGATGGAAAAACATGGTACAGAAAAGCACTTCGACGGAATAGGAGTAGGCGCACCCAATGCCAACTATTACAAAGGAACCATTGAGCTGGCTCCTAACCTGCCATGGAAAGGGGTAATTCCTTTTGCAGAACTGATGACGGCAAAGTTTAATCTACCTTGTACCGTAACCAACGACGCCAATGCTGCCGCTTTGGGAGAAATGCTTTTCGGTGCGGCAAGAGGAATGAAAGATTTCATTATGATTACCCTGGGAACCGGCGTAGGCAGCGGAATTATCGCTAACGGAAGTCTGATCTATGGACATGACGGTTTTGCCGGAGAACTGGGACATACGATTGTAAAACCGGGCGGAAGAAAACATTGGAGTACAGGATCTGAAGGAAGTCTGGAAGCCTATGCATCTGCTACAGGAATTACAATCACTGCCAAGAAAATGAGAGCAGAGTTCCCGGAATCTATGCTGAACCAATATCCGGAAGACGCAATCAATTCTAAAACCGTATATGAATGTGCAATGCAAGATGATCCTATTGCCAAAGAGGTTTTCAGATATACGGACAAAAACTGGGTGAAGCATTGGCCAATTTTGTGATGTTCTCCTCACCGGAAGCCATTCTTTTATTTGGCGGAGTGATCAAGGCGGGAGATTTTATCTTAAAGCCGGCTAAACTCCATATGGAAAGAAACCTTCTTCCGATCTTCAGAAATAAAGTAAAACTGGTATTCAGTGAACTGGACGAAGCTGATGCTGCCATTCTTGGAGCAAGTGCTTTAGTCTGGGAAAAATAACTGGACCACTGATTATAACAAAAGCTATCTCGTTTAGGTAGCTTTTTATGTTAGAAAGGCATTGTAATCACTGCAAATGCGCTCATTTATTTTATTCATTTCTTCAGGGCTAAGAAAGAGTTCAATATCAGCTATCATCATTAGTATTATCTATGAAAACAATTCATTGGCTTCGTAGTAAAATCCATGAAGTTTTTCTTATTTTTGATCAGCATTTTCTGCAACATTTGGAGCAAAAGAAAATACTGTAAACAATATAATTACCCAAAAATGGACAACAATAATTTAGAACAGATCACCTTCGGAGGCGGATGTTTCTGGTGTGTGGAAAGCTGTTTCAATTTGCTGAAGGGCGTTCAATCAGCTATTTCAGCTATTCAGGAGGTCATAAAGATAACCCGACCTATCAGGAAGTATGTACCGGAGAAACGGGGCATGCTGAAGTAGTACAGATCACTTATGATCCGGCAGTTATTTCCTATGAACAATTGATGGATGTATTTTTCTTCCTGCACGATCCTACCCAACTGAACAGACAGGGCAACGACATAGGAACCCAATACCGTTCCGTTATTTACTATAAAGACGATGCTGAAAAAGCCAAAGCTGAAGAAGCCATCAAAGCCTCCCAGGAATCAGGAAGATGGCCGGGAACTTATGTGACAGAATTAACGAAGTTCGATAAATTCTGGCCTGCAGAACAATATCATCAGGGATATTATAACGAAAATCCTACACAGCCATACTGCAGTGCTGTTGTAGGGCCTAAAATACAGAAGTTTAAAAAGCATTTCGGAGAACTTGGAATGCTGAATGCAGAATAATATAGAGCGGAGAGAGATCTTCGCTTTTTTATGGATGCTGAAAATCAATAAATTGTTTGGTACTGTCCCCGGCATGTTTACGCAACATATGCTTTGTTGCAATCAATAACCCTTTGTCATTATCCGGATTAACTCCATCCATAGTAAAAAATTCTACGACATTATCTGATTTTGAATACCAGACTTTTCCTAAAGCATTTTTCACAGTTAATGTATCAGGTCTGGTAATCTTTTTAAAATAGTTAAGTTTTATGGTATCAATAGGAATAATTTCACGATGAGGATTTCTATCCTCACAGGATGTTATCTTATATTCAGTCCCATCCCAATACATACAGTTTCTATCTACCATCGAATCACTGAATAATCCTAATCCAATACCTCCCTCCTTTTTATATATTTTCCTTCTTTAGGCAGTTTGTAGTTTCCTAGTAAAACGCTACCTATAATAAGTATTCCGGCAATACCAAATCCATTTTGTTTTATAAAATCAGGCATTACAAGCAAAGGTTTGTTAATAATAGTTATAACAATTTTTGAAATGGCTTGTTGTATTGTATGCTCAATCGTTTTCCAACCTAAACAATAGCTTTTAAAATTTTCATATCCTAAATATATGCTCAGATCATTAAGTGTTGACCTTTTAATATTATAATCTTCTTCGTTTTCTACAATCGATTTATAGTATGTTTCAAATGTACGATAGCTCAACGTAATCTTAAAATCATCTAGTAATGATCTTTCCAAAGATTTTAAAATACCACTGAATGATTGCTCTGTAGCTTCCTGTGAAGCTTTCTCATAGACTTCCTCCAGTAACCTTTTCTTATGGGGTAAAAATTCTGACATATTTCATAGGTTATTATTGCGAAAATTATAAAGTTTTAAATCAAAAACATTACGGATTTCCGTACGTCTCACCGAAAAAACTTTCCAAAAACTTTCCAAAAACTTTCTAACCCTTACCCTCTTTTCCGCTGCATCTTTGCATCAGAGATCAGTGAGATACAAAACATTACAAAAACAAATTTACAAAACTGATTTCAAAATCACCAGATAAAACGGAGGAAAACTCCGGATTGGGAAGCAGATGTTTCTCCTCCGTTTTTGATGGTTCACTTCCCTAAAAATTAAGAAGCGCTTCGAAATTTTAATCGTGTACTGCTCGGGATTAAACCCTCGAGAGGAAGAAAATTTTTCAAAAATCTTAAAACTTTTTAGGCAATGATACAGTTCATTCTAATGCTACTAGGGCTAGCATTTTCAAATAATAACGCAAATACAGTAACAACAACTGATAACAACCAGACAACAGGGATAGTACAGGTTCAAAATAGTCCCGCAGATCCAGGTGACTCAACTGGAGGAGATACTGGAGGGGAAACAGGACAAACTCCACCTCCAAAAAAATAATAATTAAGGCGAAAGATCTACTTCTTTCGCTTTTTTTATTATTTTTAACATAAAAACTAATTGAAAAACATTGCCTTTTTAATATTAATTACAGTTTTATTTTCATGTAATAAAAATACCAGAAATAAAGCAGATGAAATAGACTATAATATGGCTTACGAGTATTTAGATGCCTCAGAAAAAGATAGTGCCTTTAAATACTTCAATAGAGCTAAAGATTACTTTATTCAGAATAACAACAATTCGCTTGCAGGTAATTGCCTCGTAAATATGGCCATTATACAGAATGGCTATGGAGATTATTATGGTAGTCAAGAAACAGGTCTTTCTGCAATTAAATATTTAAACATTAAAGAAGATTCTTATGAGCTTTCCTCTAATTATAATAGCTTAGGTATCGCTTTTCAAAATCTTAAAGAATATAATAAGGCTGCAAAGTTTTATAGTCTTGCTGCAAAATTTTCGCAAAATTCTGTAGATAGTCTGACTCATCTAAATAATAAAGCTGTTGCTTTTAGCTATTCAAAAAATTTGATTCTGCAATTAGTCTTTTAATAGAATTCTTAATTATTCAGATTTAAAAAAACACCCCATTCTTTATTCAAAAGTTTATGATAATCAAGCCTACTTCAAATTTCTTCAAGATAAAAATTATAATGCTGAACAAGAGTTATTAGATGCATTAAAAGTTAGGGACAGCATAAAAGATAATTGGGGTTAATTGCTTCTTACTCACATTTAACCGAATATTTTGAAATTAAAAACCCAAAAGAGCACTGTCTTATGCAAATAAAATGCTTCATTTCGCCTCAATAAACAAAAGCCCTGATGATAGATTAAGTGCATTAAGCAAAATTATTTCTCTAGAAAATCCAGAAAAAGTAAAAGTTTATTTCAAAAATCATCAGGAACTATCTGATAGTTTACAAACATCTCGTAATAAATCTAAAAATCAGTTTGCGTTCGAAAGGTATGATTCTGAAAAACTTAAAAGAGAAAATACCGAAAAAGAAATTCAACTATTATATCGAAATATTGGTATAAGTGCTTTATTTTTAGCTTTAATTGGAATCTTTTTCTGGATTAGAAGAAGAAAAAAACGCATAGAGCAAGAAAAAGAATTGCTAAAACAAGAAAAAGAGATCGAAGTTAAGAACACCCAACTCAAAATGTCTAAAAAAGTTCATGATGTTGTGGCTAACGGGCTTTATCACATGATGATTGATGTTCAGAATAATCCTGAAATGGACAAAACAAAAATTCTTAATGATATTGAAAAGATGTATGAAGAATCCAGGGATATTTCCCATGAAAATATCGCAGAAAAAGATTTTGCATTACGCTTTATCAATATGGTTACCTCCTACTCTTCCAATGAACAAAAAGTTTTACCGGTAGGTTACAAAGAAAGTATCTGGGAAAACATTTCTTATAATACCCAACTTGAATTGTACTACATTTTGCGAGAAATTCTTGTGAATATGAAAAAACACAGCCAGGCAAAATTAGCTTCAGTAAAATTTGAAAAAGATAATGACAGTCTGAAAATAAGATATACAGACAATGGTATAGGGATTAATAATTTAGACCTACAAAAGGAACAGGCATCCATAATACGGAAAACCGTATTGAAAGCATCGGAGGAGATATTACTTTTGAAAAAAATCCTACAGGTGGATTAATTATTCAAATAACCATTCCAATACAAACAAAATATGTTTAAAAAAGTACTTATAGCCGAAGATCACGAAGTCAGGAATCTGGGAGTTGTCAATACACTTACAGAATTACAAATCCAAAATTATGATTTTGTCAATTATTGTGATGAAGCATTACAAAAAATAAAAACCGCAGTTACCAACAATTCTTCATATGATTTATTGATTACAGATCTTTCTTTTGACAAAGATCATATAGAACAAAAAATCAATTCCGGGCAAAAATTAATCGAAGAGGTCAAAAAAATTCAGCCGAATTTGAAAATTATTGCTTTTTCCATAGAAAAGAAACCTAAAATAATTGATGATCTGTTTAAGGTACATAACATCAATGGTTTTGTAAGTAAAGGAAGAAATGACGGTAAAGATCTCAGAAGTACGATCAAGAAAGTTTTTTCCGGCGAAACGGTTATTCCGCAGGAAATTTTAAATTCTATCCGAACACTTCCTTCGAGTTTACAGAATATGATGTTACCCTTATTGAACTTCTTGCCAAAGGATGGAAGCAAGGTGAAATTGAACAACATTTTAAAGAAAATAAAATAACCCCGGATAGTAAAAGCGCTATAGAAAAAGATTAAATGATCTTCGCTTTGAACTCGGTGCCAAAAATAATATAGAGCTCATTGTCATCTGTAAAGACATTGGTATTATATAACCTACTTCACTTTTAAAAATTAGTAACCTTTCAGTATTCCTGGAAGGTTTTTTTATTAAATACTCCTCTTTATGGTTTTCCGTAACGGATCAAAATTTAATGCTCATATTTTTGGACTGTTAAACAATAAACAATTTTTATTATGAAAAACTATTATGTAAACAAAAAGGCTCAAGCCAATGGAGACCATGAAGTACATCATGAAAACTGTATCTATCTTCCAGATATTGAGAACAGAAAATATTTAGGAATCTTCTCTACATGTAAAGAAGCAGTAAAGGAAGCAAAAAAGATTATTCGAAAGCGAATGGATGTAAAACATGCTCTAATGAATGTCATACAAGTTAAAAAATAACAATCATGGGAAAATTTGTAATCACACAGAGAATCAACAAAGAGTATCAGTTTAATCTGAAAGCCGGAAATGGTGAAATTATTTTAACCAGCGAAGGATACGTTCAGAAAGCATCCTGTCAGAAAGGAATCGAATCCGTAAAAGTAAATTCCCAGGATCTTTCAAAATACGACAGAAGACTTGCTAAAAACGGAAAAGACTATTTCGTATTAAAAGCAAGAAATGGTGAAATTATCGGAAACAGCCAAATGTACACTACAAAATCCGGAATGGAAAATGGTATCGCTTCCGTAAAATCAAATGCTCCAGAAGCAGAAATCGTTGATGAAACTTTAAAAAACTAAAAACAATGGATCTTAAAATTAAACTGGAACAACTGCATCAAAAGGTAATTGGCCTGAAAGAGCAGATCGGAACAGAAGAAGCCACAAAAATGCTTTTGTGATGCCTTTTATACAAATTCTGGGCTATGATATTTTCAATCCTACAGAAGTGGTTCCGGAGCATGTCTGCGATATCGGAACAAAGAAAGGGGAAAAAGTAGATTACGTAATCAGAAATAATGATGAACCCATTTTTATTATTGAATGTAAACATTGGAAGGAAAGTGCAGATGCCCACAACTCGCAGCTTCACAGGTATTATCATGTTTCGAAAACGAGATTCGGGGTTCTAACCAACGGGATTGTTTATAATTTTTATACAGACCTGGAGAAGCCCAATATTATGGATGAAAAACCATTTTTCACCATTAATATTGAAGATTTAAAAGACAGCTCTATCAAAATACTGGAAAACTTTACCAAGAAAGATTACAATCTTGAAAGCATTCTTGATTCTGCAGAGGCATTAAAGTACATCAAAGCCATCAGAAAAGAATTTGAAAAAGAGATTGAAAACCCGTCTGACGAACTGGTAAAACTTCTGGTGAGCCGTTTCTTTGAAAAGCCTTTAACTGCCAATAGAATGATTTCATTCAAAGAATATGCTAAAAAAGCATTGACTACTTCTATCAATGAATCAATCAGTTTCCGGTTAAAATCCGCACTGAGCATCAATGAACAAATAGAAAAGAAAGAAGACGATGTAAAAACATCACAGCCTATCGACCAAAATAACGACTCTAAAATCGTAACCACCGAAGAAGAACTGGAAGGCTTCCAAATTGTAAAAGCGATTCTGAGAGAAAAAATTCCTTCATCTAGAATTGCTTATAGAGATACACTATCCTATTTCGGTATTTTGTTGGATGACAACAATAGAAAACCTCTTTGCAGGTTGCATTTTAACTCGGCAAATAAATATTTAGAAACTTTTCATAACGGAAAAGAAGCAGGTGAAAAGGTTTTGTTGAATACTCTCGATGAAATTTACAATTATAGAAATCAGCTTCATCTGACATTGGAAAACTATACCTAAAAATTACTCACCATGAAAAAACTAATTCCATTCATCATACTTACCTTCAGCATATTGATGTTAAATTCCTGTTTTAAAGCCAATGACAATATAGGACATGGCGGAAGATGTACAGGTTCCGCATATTGTACAGCCTGTTCAAATTGCTCTGGATGTGGCCACTGCAACAGCGGTGGAACCTGTGGGGTTTGTCGGGGCGGGTCTTCTGGAAGAAGTTCATCATCGGGAAGCTCTTCGAAAAGCAAATCTAAAAACATAAATCCCCGGATTCCTACAGGTCTTCAAAGCCCCATACCGGTAAACCTCCAAAAGTATTTATTGACAAGGCAAACATCAATCTTAACTCTAACAACAGGTACATTGCAGGCATTGCAACAACAAATGTTTACGAGAAACCCAACTTTCAGTCTAAAGTAATAACAATAGTAACTAAGGATGCCAAACTGATACAGCTCTCAAAGGAAGGACCATGGTATAAAGTACGGGTCAAATCAAGTGGAAAAACGGGGTACATCTTCAATAAAGCTGTAAAATAATCAAAAAACAAAATAATATGAACTTAAAGAAATTTTTAAATGAAGAACAGGATCCTCAAGCTGTTGAAAAGCTTTTGGGAAGAATCAACAGCCTTCTTACTTCACAGGAAGTCGTAGAATATATAGCCGTTCAGAAGAAACCTGTAATCAATTTATCTCCTGATTGTATTGCCCTCACCAACAGAAGAATTATTTTCTGCAGGCCTAAAACCTTCGGTTTGTCAATGGATTTTCAGGACTATAATTGGGTAGATATAGCAGACTGCCATATCAAAGAAGGAATTGTTGGCTCTACTTTTACAATGAGAACCACAGCAAACTATACTAACATGATGGATTATCTTCCTAAAAAGCAGGCAAGAAAACTGTATCAGTTTGCACAGGAAGTAGAAGAAAGAATGCGGGGGTGAGAAGAGAAAAAGTCTTGAAACATTGAGAGCATCTGCAGGAGGCGTTACCGTAAATAATGCCACACCCATTATCACGCACCCCAACAATTTCAGCAGGAAAAAAGACCCTATTGATAGAGAACGAAGATCCTTTTGCCTTATTGCAGAAATTAAAAGTGCTAAAGGAAAATGAAATAATCTCTCCTGAAGAATTTGAAATAAAAAGAACGAAATCTTATCCAGAGTTTAAATTATGAAATCAAAATCTACTGCCGCTCTGCTTGCATTTTTCCTTGGAGGATTGGGCATTCACAGGTTTTACTTAGGTCAGAATGGGGTGGGAATACTGTATCTTTTATTTTGTTGGACCTTTATTCCTGCATTCATTGCATTTTTGATTTCTTCGTCTTTATTTCTATGTCTGAAAGCCGTTTTAATCATAAATATAATCCCAGAACAGGATTTTAAACAAACATCATGAAACCATTTCTCACCTTCTGTGCGTTATGCTGTTTCTTCGGTATCTTCAGACTTCCTATAGAATATTATACTTTTCTCAGAATTCTTGTTTCCATTGGAGCTTTACTGGTTTTATACAATACTTTGAGTTCTAAACAACACTATTTCAGTATAATATTTCTTGTCATCCTCATTCTTTTCAATCCCATCATTCCTTTTTATTTCTATCGGAAAGGAATATGGATTCCGATTGATATCATAACTGGAATTTTGTTTCTGTTGATCAATTTTATAGAAAGAAAAGAACCAAAGAAGGAAGAAGAAGTTCCCGAAGAACCTTCAGAGCATACAATGCCAATACATCAAAGAACTGTTTCCAGAGACAGGATCATTAACCCTAAAAAAACAAAACAAGAGTAACCCTATGGAAAACGATCAAATAACTGAAAATCTCAAGGCTCATTTCTTACGGCTGTATCAAATGGCTATCTGTGATGATGATTTCAGTGCATTAGAATTAAAAATGCTCTATAAATGTGCAGAAGAAAGAGGAATTCCATCCAAGAATTTAGATGAAATCCTTTTAAATCCAATCAATTTAAAATCATTGGTACCACAGACCATTGAGGAGAAAGTAGATTATTTATATGATCTCACCATAATGATCTGGGCAGACGGAATTGTTTCTCCAAATGAATATGCTGCCATGCAAAAATACGTTCTGATGTTTGGCTTTGTAGAAGAAAATGCAACAGCCATTGTAGATTATCTGATTGAATCCGTAAAAATCGGAAAGAACAAAAGCGAAATTTTATATGAATTAAAAAACTAACTCATCATGGATACCATCAGCATAAAAATTTATTTAAACTAAAATCTGTTCCGATAGAATCACAACAGGAGGTTCTTCCCAAAAACGAAATTAATCTTAATGACGAATCTTTAGAAGAAACCCGAAAAAGGACCTATCACGAATCAGGTTACAGAGACAGCTCACGTACAAACGGAAACCACTCTACCCTATCCATCTGCCTGGATGCCGTTTATTCGAAATTTCAGAATGAAGAAAAAGAAATGGTAGAAAAGCAGCAAAAGCTGAAAGAATCCTACGTCAACGAACAGAAAAACAAAGAAACTGAGATTAAGGCACTCACCGTATCACAGGAAACGAAAGAGGAGCAGCTAAAAAGCAAAAATATAGAAATTGAAAACCATCAGCATACCATTGAAAATTTGAAAGCGGAAATTCTTGATCTTCCCAGAAATCCTGAAAAATACAATGTAAAAGCAACAAGAGGAGCATCTGCGAAATTCTGGATCGGGCTTTTTCTTTTGATTCCCATTACATTATATTTAGGAACATTTTATATCTCAACTTCTTATTCCGCTTTTTTCAAAAGTTTTGATGCAAAAAGTACAATTATTCAAAGTGTTTTAGATGCACAGGCTTTCAGTAAGGCGTGGAACGAAGGAGTTATTGAAGGAGCTTTTGTAACCTTGATTCCGTTTGTTTTCCTTGGGCTGGGCTATTTGATTCACATGTTTTGGGAGAATAAAACCAGAGCCAATTATATCAAGCTGGGATTATTATTTATTGTCACCTTTATTTTCGACTGCATTTTAGCTTACGAAATTGAATCAAAACTGTATGAATTAAACAAAACTTTTGAATCCCCTCCATTTGATATTAAAATTGCTTTTACCAAAATTCAGTTTTGGGAATTATTTTCGCAGGATTTATTGTATACATTATTTGGGGACTGGTTTTCGATTTTGTAATGAAAGAACATCGTGAGAAAGATAAGATTAAAAATGAACAGGAAATCAGACAGAAGAGGGTTGAATTCTTTCAGGAAAAGATCAATGTATTGAAAAAGGAAATCGAAGAAATTCTGGCCAATATCGGAAATACAAAAGAATTAATTATCAAAACTCGAGGAAGGATCGAGGAGCTTCAGAACATCATTGACGGTGTGATTATTCCGACCAAAGATTACAAACTTTACGCCTCGGAATACGTACAGGGCTGGATCACTTTTATCGGTGAAAAAATCGCAGTATCAAGAACGGAAAAGCAAACCATGATTGATGACTGCATAGCCACCTACAACACTAACCTGGAAATGGTGGGTGCTAATTCCGACAACCAAAATTTAGTGTATTTATCATCCTTGTAAAATTACGATTATGAAAAAAATATTGTATTTGTTTATGATAATTTCTCTGGTTTCTTGTTCTAAAGAAAAAAATGAAGGAACAAACATAGGAAAGAAAAGCTCTGTTGCTGTTGACTCAAACAATATCAATGTCAGCATTTTAATTGATCTTTCAGACAGAATTGATCCCTCAACCAATCCCAATCCCACGATGGAATATTTTCAGCGGGACACAGAATATATCAAAGCCATTGAAAAAGGATTTTTAAACCATATTAAATCAAAAAGAATCATCACCTATGACGATCAGATGCAGGTATTCTTCAACCCGGAACCCGCAGATCCGAAAATGAATGAACTGACAAAGGAGCTGAAGGTTTCTTTCAATAAAGATACTCCAAGAACCTATTTTGCTTCCGTGGATAAAAAATATTCGGAATTACCTTTAAAAATCTATAATTCAGCAATTAAAGACGGACAATACGTTGGGTCCGACATCTGGGAGTTTTTCAAAAATAAGGTGAAAGACTATTGCATAAAAGATGATCACAGAAACATCCTTTTCATTTTGACAGACGGTTATATGTATCATCAAAACACCAAATTTGAAGAAAAAACGAAAACTCATACAGAACTTCCTATTTAACAACCAAACTTATAAAAGCCAATAATTTAACGAACTCCGGTTTTAAAGATGTTATCAAAAAAAAATGGCTATGGCTTTGTAATAGCAAATGAAAATTTGAGTAATCTTGAGGTTATTGTTTTAGGAATCAATCCGGAAAAAGGAAACCCTTTTGAAGAAGCGGTCATCAAAGAATATTGGGAAAACTGGTTCAAAGAAATGAAAATTAAAAATTATCAGATCAAATCTGCTGATCTTCCTTCCAATCTGGAGCCGATTATCTTAAAAACGATTTCAGGAAAATAAAAACACACTCAACATATATAACTATTAAAAAAGCGAAGAATACATTTCCTCGCTTTTCTTTATTTTCTGATCATTTCCGTATGCGGAATATCATCTTCCAGATATTTCTTCCCGGTATCTTCAAACCCAAAACCGCTATAGAATCTCAACAGATAATCCTGTGCAGAAATTCTGATTTCAGGAGTATGGAAGCGGTTTTCAATCGTTTCTACGGCATATTGTATCAATAATTTACCTAAGCTTTTTCCTCTGGCCTGCTCTGTAGTAAGAACCCTCCCGATAGAAGTTTCTTCATATTTTATGCCTTTATCGAAAACTCGACAATAAGCTAAGACCTGCCCGTCTTCTTCCGCCCAGATATGAACCGCTTTCTGATCATAATTATCCAAATCCGGATAAGGACAGTTCTGCTCAATAACGAAAACGTCTATACGAGCCTTTAATACAGCATATAACTCAGGAACGGTAAACTCTTCAAATGTCTTGATTTTCCAGATAATATTACTCATCGAAGCTTATATTATTATTCGTTAAAAAATCATTGGTCTTCTGGATAAAATCAAGAATCTTATCTCCGCCCTCTTTCTTTTCTGCTGAGGTGATGTAGAGTTCCGGCAAATCTTCCCAGGTCTTATGAAGCTCAGCCTTGTAATCTTCAACATTTTTAACGATAGCACTTGGCTTTAGCTTGTCTGATTTTGTAAAGACAATTGAAAACGGAATTCCGCTTTCTCCACACCATTGGATAAACTCCAGATCAATTTTCTGCGGGTTGTGTCTTATATCCACCAAAACAAAAAGATTAACCAGATTCCTTCTGTTCAGAATATAGTTCGTGATCAGCTTTTCAAAATCCTTTCGCTGAACTTTTGAAACCTTTGCATATCCATAACCCGGCAAATCGGTAAGGTACCAGTTTTCATTCACCAGAAAATGATTGATCAGCTGGGTCTTTCCCGGGGTCTGTGAAGTTTTGGCCAGATCTTTATGATTCATCATCGCATTGATCAGGGATGACTTTCCTACATTGGATCTTCCGATAAAAGCATACTCAGGAATATTCGGGTCAGGGCACTCCTGCCATTTTCCACTGCTCTTTACAAACTCTGCTGTCTTAATAACCATTTTTTGAATGTATTTTAGAAAAATAAACCACTAAGAAAAGCTCTTAATGGTTATTTATTATGTTTTTAAACTTTATCTTTTAGCCAGCTGTACAGAATTTCATTGAATTCGTCCGGCTTTTCCATCATAGCGGCATGACCACAGTGGTCAATCCAGAACAGATCTGAATTCGGGATAAACTTGTGCATATCTTCCGCTACTTCCGGAGGTGTCACATTATCCTGTTTTCCCCAGATCAGGCAGGTAGGTGTTACAATCTTGGGAAGATCGTTCAGCATATTGTGTTTGATGGCGCTTCTGGCCAGCATTACGGTTTTTATTCCTTTCATCCTGTCATTTACCACCGCAAAAACTTCATCCACAAGATCTTCAGTAGCCACTTTAGGGTCATAAAAACCTCTTCCGTTTTCTTTCTGATATAGGATCTGTCGTTTTTTTGGGAAACTGTCTCCGAAGGTTCTCTCATACAATCCGGAACTACCTGTCAGAACAAGATTTTTTACCAGGTCTGGTCTGGCCAGTGTCAGGATGAGTCCTACATGTCCTCCCATCGAGTTTCCTACGATAGTGACAGGTCCTGAAATATGACCTTCTATAAACTTGATAATATATTTTGCGAGTGTGGTAAGATTCGTATTGAGTACCGGCAGATCATAGATCGGCAGCTGAGGAACAAACACCTTGAATCCCTATCCGAAAAAAAATCTACCATTTTATCGAAATTGCTCAATCCACCCATTAACCCGTGCAACAGCACTAATGGATGTCCTTCCCCCGCCTCTACATAGGAATATTTCTTTTCTTTTTTTTTTTGTACTAAATATCATAAATCGCCTTAATAAAGCCCTGCAAAAATACAAATTAAACCTCAAAAATATTTTGATTATCCTAATTTAAGATAAAAATAATACAATATTCCTCTTTTTAACTTTTTTTTTTTTTTAAAAACTGCTTTATTATGGCTTAAATAACAGTTTTAACAAACATCTACATATCAGCAAATTACATTCCTGAAACTCAATCTTTAATAAAACTTATTAACATTGAGTCAAAAAGTGGGAAAAAGTGGGAAATTTTGGAAATTATTATATAAATTTGTCCCAAATGAAAAATTTCATTGGAACATATGAGTGTAAAATTGACGACAAAGGCCGCTTAAAAGTTCCTTCCTCTCTGATCAAACAGATGGAGAACTTCGACGATAAGGCGTTTGTAGTCAAAAGATCTGTGTTCCAACCTTGTCTGGAAGTCTACCCTATGAATGCATGGGACAAACTGATGGGCAAAATTAATAAACTGAACAGGTTCATAAAAAGAATGCTGATTTCATACGAATGTTTACGGCAGGAGTAAAAATAGCAGAATTGGATAATGCGGGAAGATTACAGATCTCCAAAGACCTGACGTTTTCGCAAGCCTGCACAAAGACATTGTGATCACCAGTGCAGGAGAGCTTTTCGAGATCTGGGATAAAGATGCCTATGAAAAGGTTATTTCCACCAACGAAACCGATTTTGCAAGTCTGGCCGAAGATGTAATGGGCTCTTTTGATGAAGAATAACAGGATCGGTTGTTAATTATATAAGTATTAAATAAAAAACACAATTAAGCATGTATCATAACCCCGTTTTGTTGAAGCAGAGTGTTGATGATTTGGTGACGAATCCTGACGGAATATATGTGGACTGCACCTTTGGAGGCGGAGGTCACTCAAGAGAAATTCTGAGCAGACTTTCAGACAAAGGAAAACTGTTCAGCTTTGATCAGGACCTGGATGCACTTAAAAATACAATTGATGATCCCAGGTTTACATTAGTAAATCAGAATTTCAGATTCCTGGAAAACTCATTGCTGATGTATGGCATTTCACAGGTAGATGGTGTTTTGGCAGACTTGGGCGTGTCTTCTCACCAGTTTGATGAAGCAGACAGAGGTTTCTCCACAAGAAGCAACGCTCCTTTGGATATGAGAATGAATGTAATGCAGAATCTGGATGCCAAAAGAGTGATTAATGAATATGAAGAAAGTGAGCTTGCAGACCTTTTCTACCACTATGGAGAATTAAGAGAAGCAAGAAAACTGGCGAGAGAAATTGTGCACCACAGAAAAACTAAAAGTATAGATACTACGGAAGATCTGAAAAAATTGTTCAGCTATATTCCACCTCACAAAGTGAATAAGTTCTATGCTCAGCTTTTTCAGGCGATAAGAATTGAAGTCAACCAGGAACTTGAAGTATTGAAAGAAATGCTGGTTCAGGCTTATAATGTTTTAAAACCGGAAGGAAGATTAGTCGTTATTTCTTACCACTCTCTGGAAGACCGTTTGGTAAAAAGATTCCTGAAAAACGGAATGTTCGAAGGAGAACCGGAAAGAGATATCTACGGAAATTATAAAAAGGCATTCGAACTGGTAAAGAGTAAAGCGATCATTCCCGATGATAAGGAAATCGAAGAAAACTCAAGAGCAAGAAGTGCTAAAATGAGAACAGGAATAAAAGTTTAAAAGTGAATGTATCAATCATCAAAAGTGAATTATTTCACAGCACATAATTGATCATTGACACAAAGTAAGTTCACTGCGAAGCAAACTGACATAATAAATTGGCAAAGAGAACAACAAATCGCCCCCAGAAAAGACTCACTTTTATAGACATTATAAAAGGAAACTTTCTGAATCGTGATGAGATCAAAATACATTACAAGTATTTTCTCCTGTTGTTTGTCCTGATGATGGCCATGATTTATACCAACCATCTCGTCAATAAAAAAATTAAAATTGTTAACGCCTTAAAGGAAGAAACAGAAGAATACAAATCGAGAAATGCTTACGCCCAGAGTAAGCTGATCAAAGTAAAAATGGAATCAGAGCTGGGGAAAGAGGTCGCCCGGGATTCATTGATGACCCTGGAAAACCACCCTCACAAATTGCTAATAAAACTGGACAGTACAGATGCAAAAGCAAAATGAATACGACAATAAACGTAAAAAAACGTTACGATGGGGCTACCTCTTTGCAGTGGTAGCTTTGTGCGTGTTTGTAATGTTCTTGGCAAGAATTGTTATCCTTCAGAATACCAACGTTCAGGAGATCAAAGACGATTACATTAATAAAAACTACCGTGAGGCCACATTAAAAGCGGCCCGTGGTAACCTGTTTGCTTCTGACGGTTCTATTCTCGCAACCACCGTAATGCGCTATGACATCTATCTGGATTTCAAAACAATGAAAGATACGGTGTACACCAATAATATCGGAGCACTTACTGATTCTTTAAGCAAAATGTTCGGAAAACCAAGAAGTGAGTTCAGACAGAAGTTTGACGAACAGAAGAAAAAGAAAAACCAGTATTACACGCTGGTAAAAGGACTTGATTTTGACCAATACGACAGAATCAGAAAATTTCCGATCTTCAAAAGAGGCAAAAATAAAGGAGGTTTCATTGTAGACAGAAACTATAAAAGAGAACTGGCCACTTCAGAAATCGGAGCCGGAACCATCGGAATGGACAACGGAGAGCTTAAATCCGGTCTTGAAGGTGCATTCTCAAAATACCTGACAGGAACAGACGGAAAAAGACTGGAACAGAGAATCAACTCTTCCCAGTGGAAACCAATCGACTTCTGGAAAGTTCAGGAACCTGTAGATGGCGAAGATGTTTACACAACCTTAGACCTTAGAATTCAAGACATTGCACATTCCGCATTGGAGAAGCAGCTTACCCATTATGAGGCAAAACATGGCACTGTAATCGTCATGGAAGTTGAAACAGGAAAAGTACGTGCACTGGTTAATTTAAGAAGAACAGAATCAGGAGATTATGAAGACTCTTATAACTATGCATTAAAAGATAATATCGAGCCCGGATCTACTTTTAAAACCATTTCGCTGTTAGCAGCCATGGATGATGGATTCATCGATGAGAATACAACGGTAAATGTAGGAAACGGAGTCTGGACTTACGCAAAACAGAGAATCTCTGACGGACACGGCGGTGGAACCTATGATATCAGTGATGTATTGGCCAAATCCAGCAACGTGGGAACTGCAAAGCTTATTACAAAGTATTATGCAGAAAAGCCGCAGATTTTCCTTGATCACCTGAAACGCTGGAAACTGTTTGATAAAATGGATATCGAGCTTCCCGGAATCACGAAACCAAAAATCGTAACCCCGGAAAATAAAAGATGGAATGCCGCAACATTAGCCTCCATCTCTTATGGATACTCTTCAAACATCAACCTATTACAGCTGACCACATTCTACAATGGAGTTGCCAATGGCGGAAAAATGCTGAAACCGCTTTTCATTGACAAAATCCTGAAGGACGGAAAGGTGATGTATCAGTCAAAACCTGAAGTGCTCGTGAATAAGATGGCGTCAGAAAAAGCCATTAAAATGATGACCAGCGCCCTGACCAAAGCCGTAGAAAAAGGAACCGGACGAAGCATCTTCACCCCGAACCTGAAAATGGCGGGTAAAACAGGAACCGCAAGATTTGAATACTGGCTTCCGGGTCCTATGAAGTACAGAGCTTCATTCGCAGGATTTTATCCGGCAGATGCTCCGAAGTACACCTGTTATGTAATGATAAGTGAACCCAATACATCAATAGGTTTTTATGGAGGTCCCGTTTCAGCACCCGTATTTAAAGAAATTGCAGGAAAAACATTCCTGAAAACACCTCAGAATATTGAAAAAGAAATGCTGGTAGACAAAAAGGTAAACCTTAGCAAAATGGTGGAACCTAACGTCAAAGTGGCAGTAAATGATAAACAAATGCCTAATGTAGTAGGATTAATCGGTAAAAACGTGATCCCGCAATTGGAAAACTTAGGATACCGTGTCGACTATAAAGGAGTAGGAAGAATCAAAGAACAATTCCCATTGGAAGGCACTACGATCAGCAAGAACCAGAGAATATATTTATCTCTGCAAAATTAGAAAAACCAATCCCGAAGGGGCTATTTAACAAAAGATAGGGTAAAGTCCTATTGATAAAAATGATAATAACAGAATTAGTAAACAGAATTCCAGTAGTAGAAATTCACGGTGATGAAAACCGTGAGGTAAGCGAACTGGTATTCGACAGCAGAAAAGTTACAGAAAACTCTCTTTACATTGCTATGAGAGGTACAGTGGTGGACGGGCATTCGTTCATTGCATCTTCCATTGAAAAAGGAGCAACCACAATTGTTTGCGAAGAATTCCCTGAAACACTGGCAGAAAACGTAACTTATATCAAAGTTAAAGATTCCGCTAAAACGTTAGGACATCTTGCATCTAACTTCTATGGAAATCCATCCAGAAAATTAAAACTGATTGGAGTTACAGGAACCAATGGAAAAACCTCTGTTTCTACTCTTCTTTTCGATGTTTTCAAAAACTTAGGATATGATTCTGCTCTGTTATCTACCGTTGAAATCAGAATTGGAGAAGAAATTATTCCGGCAACCCACACCACTCCGGATGTGATCACCATCAACAAAATATTGGCGGAAGCCGTGGAGAAAGGATGCGAATTTGCTTTCATGGAAGTAAGCTCTCACGGAATTGCTCAAAACAGAATTGAGGGACTTCATTTCAAAGTAGCCGGATTTACCAACCTTACCCACGATCATTTAGATTATCATAAAACCTTCGAAGAATATCTGAAAACGAAAAAAGATTCTTCGATGAACTTGAAGATACCGCTACTGCCATCACCAATGTGGATGACAAAAACGGAAACGTCATGCTTCAGAATACTAAGGCAAAAAGAAGTCTTATGCTTTGAAAACAATGGCAGACTATCACGGGAAATTATTGGAAGTGGATTTCAACGGAATGCTGTTGAATTTCAACGGAAAAGAATTCTGGACGACATTAACTGGAAAATTCAATGTATACAACTTGCTGCTTGTATTCGGAATTGCTGAAGAGCTTGGCTTTGAGCAGGATGAAATTCTTCAGGCTATCAGCAAATTAAAAAGAGTTTCCGGAAGATTTGAAACCTTCAAATCGGATGGTGGAATTTTCTTTATCGTAGACTACGCCCACACTCCGGATGCTTTGGAAAACATTCTGGACAGCATCAACGATATAAGAACCAAAAACGAAAGACTGATCACCGTATTCGGTTGCGGAGGAGACAGAGACCACTCCAAAAGACCTGAAATGGGAAATATTGCCACTAAAAATCAACATTGGCAATCATCACATCAGATAACCCGAGAACAGAAGATCCGGGACAGATCATCAAAGAAATTGAAGCAGGCGTTGAACCTCAGAACTTCAGCAAATACACTTCAATTCCGGATAGAAAAGAGGCTATTAAAATGGCCATCAAATTTGCAGAACCCAAAGATATCGTCTTAGTTGCCGGAAAAGGCCACGAAACATATCAGGAGATCAATGGTGTGAAACATCATTTTGACGACAAAGAAGTGATTAATGAGCTTTGGAAATTAATGTCCAAATAGATTGAACTCATTTAAAGATTTAAAAATTTGATAATAACAAAGAATTTTGAAAATTTTCCTGTGTACATCAAAAGCTTAGATCTTATTGAAAAAGTCTATATTTTTCTTCAAAGTCAAAGTTTTGAAAAAGAATTTGAATTTAATAACCAGATAAAAAGAGCGAGTTTTTCTATTAGCAACAATATTGCAGAAGGCTCAGAATATAATAATAACAGACAATTTATTAGATATTTAAAAATTGCAAAAGGCAGCTGTGCAGAAGTAAAAGCATGCTGATTGTAAGTAAAAGATTAAAATTAGGTGACGAAAATAAAGCAGAAGAAATTATTGCTCTTTCAAGAGAAGTTTCTTCAAACATATCAAAATTCATTAAGTATTTAAGCGAAAATATTGAGAAGCCCAATCTTTAAATCTTTAAATAAATTAAATTTTTAAATAATAAAAAACAGAAACATGCTATACTATCTATACGAATATCTGACCAGCCATGGCATCCATGTTCCGGGATTAGGAATGTTGAAGTACATTTCTTTCCGTGCCGGGATGGCAGTATTGCTCTCACTGATCATTGCTCTTGTCTACGGAAAAAGAGTGATCAACTACCTGAGAACAAAACAAATGGGAGAACTGGTACGTGACCTTGGACTTGATGGACAGAAACAGAAAGAAGGAACCCCTACAATGGGAGGGCTCATCATCATTCTGGCAACCATCATTCCGGTATTGCTGTTTACAAGAATTACCAATGTATATATTGTTCTGCTGCTGGTTTCAATGTTCTGGATGGGAGCTATCGGTTTCCTTGATGATTATTTAAAGAAAATCAAAAAAAAAAAGACGGATTAAGTGGTAAATTCAAAATTGTAGGCCAGGTCGGTTTGGGGTTAATTGTCGGAGTTACAATGTATTTCCACCCGGACATTACCGTAAAAGAAAATATGCAGATGCAAAAGTGGTAAACAGAAACAATGTGGAGCAGAACTTCATGCCTACAGAAAAAATCACGGTTTCCACCGTTCCTTTTGCAAAGAATAATGAATTCGATTATAGCGGAATTTTATTCTGGATGAACGATAAAGATGCCCATGAGTGGGCATGGATTGTCTTTATCCCTATTGTAATATTCATTGTAACAGCCGTTTCTAACGGAGCCAATATTACCGACGGGATTGACGGCCTCGCTGCAGGAACCAGTGCCATTATACTGCTCACACTGGCACTTTTTGCTTACCTTTCCGGGAATATCATCTTTGCAGATTACCTCAATATCATGTTCCTTCCCAATATGGGAGAAACCACCATTTTGCGGTGGCCATGGTAGGTGCCGTTATCGGATTCTTCTGGTACAATACCTATCCTGCACAGGTTTTCATGGGAGACACCGGAAGTTTAATGCTGGGAGGAGTAATCGCCGTTTTAGCTATTATTTTAAGAAAAGAATTACTGATTCCTGTATTATGCGGAATCTTCCTGATTGAAAACCTGTCTGTAATGCTACAGGTCATTGTTTTCAAATACAGAAAAAGAAAATACGGGTTGGAATATGCCCAAAACAACAGACTATTCAAAATGTCACCATTACACCACCATTATCAGAAAGAGGGCTTTCACGAAAGTAAAATCGTGAACAGGATGATCATCATCGGCGTAATACTGGCTATTGTATGTCTGATCACATTAAAAATGAGATAAAAATTAAAAGCTGTAAGCAATAAGCGTAAAGCTTAAAGCCTATAGCATAAAGCTTTTATAATATGAAAATAGTTGTTTTAGGAGGTGGAGAAAGCGGATGCGGCGCTGCTTATTTGGCTAAAAAGAAAGGTCTGGAAGTATTTCTTTCAGATAAAGGAGCCATTAAGGATAACTATAAGCAGTTTCTTACCGATAATGAAATTGAATTTGAAGAAGGAAACCACGACGAAGAAAGAATTTTAAATGCAGACTGGATCGTAAAAAGCCCGGGAATACCGAAAAAGGCAGAGATCATCCATAAAATTCATGAAAAGGGAATCAGACTTTCCTCCGAAATTGAATTTGCTTCTGAATTTACAGATGCAAAGATCATTGCCATTACCGGAAGCAACGGAAAAACAACCACCACTTCCCTGATCTACTATATCCTGAAAAATGACGGATTGAATGTAGGTTTAGGAGGAAATATCGGATACAGCTTTGCCAAGCAGGTTGCCGATGAAAACTATGAATATTATGTACTGGAGGTAAGCTCTTTCCAGCTGGATGATATTCAGAATTTCAGACCGTATATCTCTTTATTGTTGAACCTTTCTCAGGATCACCTGGATCAGTACAACTACAACTATGAAGAATATGCGCTGGCAAAATTCAGAATCACTGAAAATCAGGAAAACGATAATTTCTTCATCTACAACAAAGATGATGAGATGAGCAAAAATCTTCTTGAAAAACTTGAGATAAAAGCGAAAATGATCCCTTTCTCAACCAAAGAGAAGTTACCTGAAGGAGGTTTTATCAATGATGATGAAATTGTGGTAAAAATGAAAGACGAATTCGCAATGAAGGTTGATGAATTGTCTCTATTGGGAAATCACAATGTAGCCAACAGTTTAGCAGCTTCTATAGCCGGTAAGATATTAAAAATCAACAATGAAAGCATCAGACATTCATTGATGACCTTCCAGGCCGTAGAACACAGATTGGAGTTTGTAACTGAAATTGACAGCGTAAAATATATCAACGACAGTAAAGCAACCAACGTAAACGCTACGTATTACGCATTGAAAGTATGAAAACTCCAACCGTTTGGATCGTTGGAGGATTAGATAAAGGAAATGACTATACTGAAATTGAAGATTTAGTCAAAAGAAAAGTAAAGGCCATTGTTTGCCTTGGAGTAGATAACAAGAAGATCATAGATTTCTTTAAAGACAAAAAGAATTTATTTATGATACTTCAAGCATGGAAGAAGCCGTGAAAATATCAAAATCACTGGCTAAAAAGGAGACACCGTTCTTCTTTCACCATGCTGCGCAAGCTTTGACTTGTTCAAAAGCTATGAAGACAGAGGACGCCAGTTTAAAGAGCAGGTATTAAAGTAAAATATCAGATGTAAAAAGTACAGTCAACCTGTACACTCATACATCAATACAATACATATGGACGAACAGAACACAGAAAGCAGATTTGAATTTCTAAAGGGCGATAAAGTACTTTGGATGGTCATCCTTGTGATCTCCATCTTCTCTATTTTCCCTGTTTACTCTGCAAGTTCAAATCTCGAATACATTGTCAATAACGGAACCACTACAGGTCACGTTATCAAGCATATGTTCTTTGTAGTCTTAGGATTAGCCATTATGAGACTTGTAGGAACTATAAAATATGAATACATCGGAAAACTCAGCAGTATACTGCTCGGTTTAATGATTGTTCTGTTGATAGTTACAATGTTTACCGGTCAGACCATTGATGGGGCCAGTGCTTCCAGATGGCTGAAAATCCCGGGAACACCCATTTCCTTCCAGCCGTCTTCATTTGCCTTCCTGATGCTGATCATCTATCTGTGCAGATACCTGACCAAAAAGATCACAAGAGAAAGACTGCCGATAGAGAATATCATGTATATTTTCGGCCCGATCCTTCTTGTATTTGTATTGGTGGCAAAGGATAATGGTTCTACCGCATTAATGATCCTGATGGTTTCAGTGATCGTCCTCGTTATCGGTCAGCTTCACTGGAAATACATTGCAGGATTTATTTCAGCCTCTTTCGTTGCCATTGTACTCTTCCTGCTGATTGCTCTGAATACCAATATGATTGGCGGAAACCGTGTTCACACATGGATGAGCCGTATAGAAACCTTTACCTCCAGCAAAGCCAAAACTGCAGACGTTGATGATGAAAGCGTAAAAGCTAAAAATTATCAGGTAATGCAGGCAAAAGCAGCCATCGTTCATGGTGGAATTACCGGAATGGGACCAGGAAAAAGTGCATTGAAACAAATGCTTCCACAGTCTGCCTCCGACTTTATCTTCGCTGTTATTGTAGAGGAATATGGAGTAATAGGAGCTGCCTTCCTGATCAGTTTATACCTGATCATGATGATACGGATTGTAATGATCGCCAGTAAAATGCCGGCCTTTTTCGGATCGTTGCTCGTGCTCAGTCTCGGGGTAATGATCTTTATTCAGCTATCGGTCAACATAGCCGTTGCTGTCAATCTGATCCCGGTGACAGGACAGCCGCTGCCATTGATCAGTTACGGAGGAACCTCCATGCTGGTAACCTACTTACAGCTGGGAATTATTTTAAATATAAGCTCAAGAATTCAGATCTACGATGAAGAAGGAATGGGCAAAAAACAAAGTATAGCAGAAATAAACGATATCGCTTAACATGGACAAAAAATTAAAAATATTATTATCCGGCGGAGGAACAGGAGGACATATCTTCCCGGCCATTGCCATTGCTGATGAGATCAGAAAAAGGTTTCCTGATGCAGAATTTTTGTTCATTGGTGCCAACGGGAAAATGGAAATGGAAAAAGTTCCACAGGCAGGCTACAAAATAGAAGGAATTGATATCGCAGGAATCGACAGGGGAAATTTGCTGTCTAACCTTGGACTACCTTTCAAGATTCTGAAAAGCTTATCCAGATCAAAGAAGATCATTAAAGATTTCGCTCCCGATTTTGCTGTAGGAACAGGAGGATTTGCCAGCGGGCCAGCTTTGTATGAAGCAAGTAAAATGGGAATTCCTATTTTCATTCAGGAGCAGAATGCCCATGCAGGAGTAACCAATAAAATTTTAAGCAAGAAGGCAAAGGCAGTTTTACAGCCTACCCGAAAGTAGAAGGCTTTCCTGCTGAAAAAATAAAATTCCTGGGAAATCCTATTCGTGAAAACATTATTTCAGGAATGCAGGAAACTGCTCAGGCAAAGGAAAAAATGGGATTAGATAAAGACAAACTTACCATTCTATCTGTAGGTGGTTCTTTAGGTTCCCGAACCTTAAATAACGGTTGGAAAGAAAATCTTGAAAAACTAAAAGAAAAAGGATATCAGCTGATCTGGCAAACCGGAAAATTGGATTATAACGAATTATCTTCCAGCCTCCAGCTTCCAGCTTCCATTCATCTGAAAGAATTCATCAAAGATATGGAACTGGCCTACTCTGCAGCAGATATCATCGTTTCAAGAGCCGGAGCAATTGCTATTTCAGAATTAGCAGTGGCCCAAAAACCGGTTTTATTGGTTCCCTTCCCTTTTGCAGCGGAAGACCACCAAACTAAAAATGCCATGAATCTGGTTGAAAAAATGCAGCCAGAATGGTAAAAGATTCTGAAATGCAGGAAAAATTCTGGAATACCCTTTCAGAAATCTGCGAAAATGAAAATGTAAGAAAAGAAATGTCTGACAATCTTAAATATTTTGCCAAACCAAATGCCGCAAAAGAGATTGTAGATGAGATTTTTAAATTAATAAAATAATGAAGAATTTAGAAACATATCAAAACTTTTACTTCGTTGGAATCGGAGGTATCGGAATGAGTGCCCTGGCACGCTATTTCAATGCATCCGGAAAGAAAGTATTAGGTTACGATAAAACCAACACCAAGCTTACTCAAAATCTGATAAATGAAGGTATTGATATTGTTTTCGAAGATATTATTGATGAAAGGATAACCGGTCTTCAGAAAGAAAATACATTGGTAATTTATACTCCGGCAATCAAAACACTTGGAATTTTAGATTATTTCAATCAAAACAGTTTTGAAGTTTTAAAACGGGCTAAGGTTTTAGGGCTGATCACAGAAAATACAGATTGCATCGCCATTGCAGGAACCCATGGAAAGACAACAACATCTACTCTTGTGGCACACCTATGCAAGGAAGCAGATCTGCCTTTTTCATGTTTTTTAGGAGGTATTTCCGAAAACTTCAAGTCTAACTTTCTGTACAATGGTTCTACCTATTCAGTTGTAGAAGCAGATGAATATGACAGAAGCTTCCTGAATCTTTCCCCGGATTGGGCAGTAGTAACCTCTACAGATGCTGATCATCTGGATATTTATGGCGATAAAAGCCATATTGAAGAAGGTTTCAGACAATTTGCCGCTCTGGTTCCTGAAGACAGACAGCTGTTTGTAAGAAAAGGTATTGAGATCGGCAGAAAACATCAGACTTATGCTGTCAATGAGCCGGCAGATTATTATTCGGATAACCTTCGTATGGATCATGATAAGATTTATTTTGATTTCCATACCCCAACAGAAACCATAAAAGATTTTGTATGGGAAATTCCCGGAATCCATAATGTGGAAAATGCTACTGTAGCATTGGCTATTCTGCATAATTTAGGCGCAGATTTTGATACGCTGAAAAAGGCAATTGCCAATTTTAAAGGAATTAAAAGAAGATATACCAAACATATTTATCAGAACGGGAAAATCTATATTGATGACTATGCCCATCACCCTACAGAGATCAACGCTGTAATGGGCTCAATCAAAACATTTTACCCGGATAAAAAACTACTGGTAGCCTTCCAGCCTCACCTGTTCAGCAGAACAAGAGATTTCGCTGATGGTTTCGCTGAAAGTTTAAGTAAGGCAGACGAACTGATCCTGCTTGATATATATCCTGCAAGAGAACTTCAGGAGAATTTTGAAGGAATTACTTCAAGCTGGCTGTTGGATAAAGTAACATTAAATCAAAAAGAAGTATCGACTTTGTCCGATGCTTTTGAAAAAATAAAAAGAAAGATTTTGATATCCTCCTTACCGTAGGCGCAGGAAATATAGACACCCTGTATGATCCTATCTGTGAATGGATAGAAAATATTTGAGTATAATAAACGCAATGCTCGCAAAGAAAATTTAAAAAAGTAAATATTTACGGGCGCAGAGACGTTACACTCAGCAATGAAAGTAAAATGGAATAATAGATAATTAACAATAAAATTATAAAAAATAAAGCCGTAGCTGAGTGAAACGCCTTTGCGAACGGGGAAAAATAAAGATCCTTTGCGATCATAGCGTTAAAATAAAAAACACAATGTACGATAGAAAATGAGATTTCAGGTATTGTTTTCGATGCCGGAATGAAAATACATCGTACGCTTGGAATAGGCCTTTATGAAAATGTATATGAAGAATGCCTGGTCTATGAATTGAAAAAAGAGGATTACACATAGAAAGTCAAAAAATATTGATATTGAATATGATGAATTAAAAATCCCAAAAGCGTTCAGAGTAGATTTATTAATTGAAAACAAAGTAATAATTGAAATAAAAGCAGTTCCGGAAATTAATGATTATCATTTCTTTCAGCTTTTAAATTATTTGAGAATAACAGATCTGAGATTAGGAATGATTTTAAATTTTCATTCAGTTTTATTTAAAAATGGGGTAAAACGAGTTGTAAATAAATTATAAAGGGGGTAAAAATCTCTGTTAAAAAGAAATAAAAATACTTTTCGCCTATAGCGTTAAAGAAAAAATATGAAAAATAAATACAGAATATTAAAAATTGTTGTTACGGTAATCATCCTGGGATTGTTACTGAGTTTCTCCTTGAAGAGATTCAGCAGCCAGAAGATTACGGACAATAAGATTTCTGTAAAAATGAGCGAAAAGACTCCGGTGTATTTTGTAGACGAGAAAGACATCAGAGAAATCGTGAAAAAGAAAACCCCTCAGGAAAAGTTGGAGATCTTAATATTCCCTCTTTAGAAAAAAAAGATCAATGCTCTTCCGGCTGTTGACAGTGCAAATGTCTATCTAAACTTAAACGGAAAACTTAATCTGGATATCAAACAGAGAGTTCCGGTTTTCAGGCTCAATAAAGATGGAAAAGATTTTTATGTGGATGAAAAAGGAATAGAATTCCCTACTTCAAGAACCTATTCTCATCCTTGTATGCTGATAACCGGTAATGTACAGCCTGATGAGTATGAGAAACTGGCAGAACTTGTTGAAAAAATTGATAAAGATGATTTCAGTAAAAAATACTTTATCGGAATTTCGAAATATAAAGACAGCTATAATCTTCTGACAAGTGAAGGAAATTACAGAGTAGAAATCGGAGATTTAGATAATATTGATTTTAAAGTAAAAGGATTTAAAACTTTTGTAGAAAAATACCTGGTGTATCAGGATCCGCAAAAGTATAGCATGGTTTCTGTAAAATATCAGAATCAGATTGTCACCACCCTGAACCCTTACTTTAAAGAAAATGACAGTCTTCTTAAAGCCGGAAAGCTGGAACTGGCAAAAGCTCCTACTCCCACAGTTATTCCTAAAAAGCGGAAGTAAAGCCAAAGACAGCGGAAGCAAAAAAGTGAGTTCAGTTGCGGCTAAACCCAAAGAAAGCACAAAACCAAAAACACATACAAAGGAAACAAAAAGACAGAGAAAAAAACAGCGGCCCCGGCACAGTCCAAGCCAAAGCCCAAACCAAAGGTGAAAATAGAATAAACAGAGTCACATAAAGACTATTTAACACAAAATAGAAAAAATCCTATCAAGGAAAAAGTAGAAAAAATCAAATCGATATAAAAATGGAAAATCAAGAGTATTCAGTAGGTCTGGACATCGGGACAACAAAGATAGTCGCGATTGTCGGAAGAAGGAATGCACACGGGAAAATAGAAGTTCTCGGTGTAGGAAAAGCTAAAAGTCTTGGTGTTCATAAAGGGATTGTGAATAATATTTCACAAACCATTAATTCAATCAAGGCTGCAGTATCCGAGGCACAATCCAGTGCCGGAGTTCCTATCCGCAAAGTTACGGTAGGTATTGCAGGAAAACACATACGTTCTCTGCAGCACTCCGATTATATTATGCGTGAACATCCGGATAAATTTATTACAGACGACGACATTGAAGCATTAAAAGATCAGGTGAAAAAACTGGTAATGCTTCCTGGAGAAGAAATTATCCACGTACTTCCTCAAGAATATAAAGTGGATTCCGAAGGAGAAATTCAGGAACCTGTTGGGATGCACGGAAAACGTTTAGAGGCCAACTTCCATGTTGTTGTAGGACAGATGGGGAGCATCAGAAATATAGCAAGATGCGTCCGTGAGGCAGGATTAGAAATGGAAGCCCTTACCCTGGAGCCTTTAGCGTCTTCAGAAGCTGTTCTTACCAAAGAAGAAAAAGAAGCCGGTGTGGCTATTGTTGACATTGGTGGTGGTACCACAGATATTGCAATCTTTAAAGACAATATCATCCGCCATACCTGTGTCATTCCATACGGTGGCGGAATTATTACAGAAGATATCAAAGAAGGCTGTTCCATTATTGAGAAACATGCAGAACAATTGAAAGTAAAATTCGGTTCGGCTGTTCCTGAATTGGAAAAAGACAGTACTTTTGTAACGATTCCGGGCCTTCACGGCAGACCGGACAAAGAAATTTCTTTAAAAACTTTAGCACAGATCATCAATGCGAGAGTAGAAGAAGTTCTTGAAATGGTCAATACAGAGCTTAAAGCTTATGGAGCCTTTGAACAAAAGAAAAAGCTTATCGCAGGCATTGTTCTTACCGGTGGTGGTTCAAACCTGAAACACCTTCGCCAGCTGGCCAATTATACCACAGGTTTTGACAGCAGAATCGGTTTTGCCAATGAATATATCGCCAACGATAAAAATCAGTACCTGAAAGGCCCTGAATTTGCTACATCTATCGGATTACTGATGGAAAGTTTAAAGATCAGAGACAAAAAGCAGAATGCTGATGAAGCCATTGAAGCAGTCACTGAGCAACCTAAGCAGGAAACAGCTGTTACACAGACAGAAACCGTTCAGCCGGTTCAGCAGGCAGCAGCGGTTCAGGAACAGCCTGTAGAAAACGTACAGCAGGAGAACAGAAGAGCGAAACTGACTTTCGGACAGTCGCTTATGGAAAAAGTAAAAAAATTCTTTGAAGAAGTAGAGTAAATTATAAATGAAGAATGATAAGCAATTGGCAATTTTTTCTTATCATTAATCATTACTAATTATAATTATTAAAAGTATAGTTATGGAAAATATAGGTACACAAGGATTTTCATTTGATTTGCCAAAAGGAAATTCATCCATCATAAAAGTAATTGGTGTAGGGGCGGTGGAAACAACGCTCTGAAGCACATGTACGAGAAAGGAATTCACGGGGTAGATTTCGTGATCTGTAATACAGATGCCCAGACTTTAGATAATAACCCGGTAGCCAATAAAGTACAGCTGGGAACTTCTATTACAGAAGGTCTCGGGGCTGGTGCTGATCCTGAAGTAGGAGAAAAATCAGCCATTGAAAGTATTGAAGATATCAAGGCAGCTATGGGCCAGAACACGAAAATGGTGTTCATCACAGCCGGAATGGGTGGTGGTACCGGTACCGGAGCAGCTCCTGTTATTGCAAAAGTAGCAAAAGACATGGGCATCCTTACCGTAGGTATCGTAACCGTTCCTTTCAGCTTCGAAGGTAAAAGAAGATTGGAGCAGGCTGAAAACGGTCTTGATAAATTAAAAAACAACGTTGATTCCCTGATTGTAATCAACAACGATAAATTAAGACAGCAATTCGGAAACCTTGGATTCAAACAGGGATTCTCAAAAGCGGATGAAGTATTAGCCAATGCTGCCAAAGGTATGGCGGAGGTTATTACAGGTTACTTTGATGTAAATATTGACTTCAGAGATGCTAAATCCGTACTTCAGAACTCCGGTACCGCTCTGATGTCTACAGGAACAGCTTCAGGTGAAAACAAAGCTGAAGAAGCGGTAAGAAAAGCTTTAGATTCTCCGTTATTGAACGATAATAAGATTACAGGAGCCAAAAACGTTCTATTGCTGATCAGAAGTGGAGCCGAAGAAGTGACCATGGATGAGATCGGTATCATTATGGACCACATCCAGAAGGAAGCTGGAAATACCGCTGATATCATCTTCGGAGTGGGTGCGGATGAAGAATTGGGAGATGCAGTAAGCGTTCTTGTTATCGCAACAGGGTTCTCCAACGAGAATAAGAAATTTGCAGGTCCTACGGAAAAGATCAGAATTAACCTTAATGATAGTTTTGAAACTCCGAAGTCTTCCCCTTTCAAAACCAGAGAGGAAAGAGAAACAGCTCCGGAAGTAACCTCTGATTCCAGCAGAAGCAGTCATTTCAGATTAGATGATGAAGACCATGATACTCCGCAGTTCAAGGTTACCTCTATTGAAAAAAAAATGATCATTGAGGAAGAAGAGATTAAAACAGAAATAAAATTCTCTGATAAAGAAGGAGATATCATCAATACTCCGGAACAAAACTGGAGAAATGAGGAAGAAAATCAGCAGGATGCATACAGTTTATTCTCTGTGGATGAAGAAAATGATGACCCGAATGATCTTGAGATCCAGTCTTTCTCATTTGATTTTGAAAATAAAAAGATGAACCTCAGTCCGGGAACACATTCAACAACTCTTTTTCAGAGGAAAAACCTGTTGAATTCAGCTTCTTCGTGAATGAGCCGACCAGAAATGAACCTAAAAATGATTTCGGACAGCCTAAGGCGGAATTTAATGCTCCCACAAGTGCGGTAGCAGAACCTGCTCAGAAAATTGAAACATTCTACCAGAAACAGGAAGAGCCGAAAGCCGAGATCAGATCAACTTTTGAAACCAAAGCTGAAGTTGAGACTCCAAAAACTGAAGAATCAGAATTCACTTTTGTGAACAAAACGATTGATCAGGACAGAGTTATTGAAAGAAGAAATAAATTAAAAGAATTCAACTCACGCTATCAGAGCTTTGACAGCACAAGTGAATTTGAATCTATTCCGGCTTTCAAAAGAAAAAAATATCTCGATTGACGGAACCAATGCTTCAGACCAGAATATCAACACTTATCTGTCTGACAACAACGGTTCTATGCAGATCAGAGAAAACAGATTTTTAAATAAAGACGTAGATTAAACGCTATAGGCTGTACGCAGTAAGCTATAGGCTATGCCAGCCGGATCAAAATGCTTACTGCCTATTGCCTGAAGCCTAAAGCCCAAACCATGAGTTTAGAAAATACAATAAACGAAGCTATAAAAACAGCGATGAGAGCTAAAGACAAAGTTGCTTTGGATTCTCTTCGTGCTGTAAAATCACAGATATTATTGCTGAAAACCGAAGCTATAGGAGCGGAAGTGACAGCAGAACAGGAAATTGCTATTCTTCAGAGAATGGTAAAACAGCGTAAGGATTCTTACGATCAGTTTACTGCACAGGGAAGAAATGACCTGGCTGAAGTGGAAGATGCGCAGATGAAAGTCATTGAGCAATTCTTACCCAAACAGCTTACTGCAGAAGAACTGGAAGCAGAAATGAAGAATATTATTTCAGAAGCCGGAGCTGAATCTGTCAAAGATTTAGGAAAGGTAATGGGAATTGCTTCAAAAACATTAGCCGGAAAATCAGACGGAAAAAGTATTTCCGAGATGGCCAAAAAGCTGCTTTCATAATGTGATCAGTATGTATCACAGTCCATAACTAAGGATATACAACCTTTGCATATCGATTTGATTAGAAGCCCGGAACTGTTCAGTTCCGGGCTTCGTTTTCTTTGGATATTAAAGTTTGTTATTCAGCTTTATTTAAAAACTGAAGAAGAAAATTAACTACTACCTTTTTCAGACAGTACTTAAGAGGTTGATTGCTTGAGGGAAAGCCTTAAATGTTTTTTTCATGGTCGTCTGTTTTTCAGAATCATTTCAAATTTAATAATAATATTTCATTATACCTAATTTTAATTCACATTTTTATGAATATTATTGAAGTATTAATATTGGGTTAATTTTATATGCCTAATCCATTGATAGTTATTATATATTGATCAAACGTAAAGAAATGCTTAACTTTGTACTGATAAAAAACAAAATATATGTATCCAACAGATTTAGTAATGCCAATGAAGGCAGAACTTACAGATAAAGGTTTTCAGGATTTGACAACGCCAGCTCAGGTAGAAGAGGCTTTAAAGCAGTCAGGTACTACATTATTGGTGATCAATTCCGTATGCGGATGTGCTGCCGGAGCTGCAAGACCTGGAGTAGTATACTCTTTGACAGGAGATAAAAAACCTGATCATTTAACTACTGTTTTTGCAGGATTTGATACTGAAGCAGTAGTAGAAGCAAGAAAACACCTTGCGCCTTTCCTCCAAGCTCTCCTTGTGTAGCACTTTTCAAAGACGGTGAATTGGTTCACATGCTGGAAAGACACCACATTGAAGGAAACCCAGCAGGCGCTATCGCAGCAAACCTTCAGGCTGCTTATGACGAATATTGCTAATAAACAATATATTAAATACCAGACCGTTACATATTTTGTAACGGTTTTTTTATTTAATACCGTAAAAAATTCTCAGAAAATTCAAATATCATTATATTTGTTGGAATGGCAACCAAGGCACTTTTCAATACAGTAGTCAACTGGTTCATCCGTCAGAGGATAGACCAGATCCAGAATTTCATGGACCATCCCATTGAGACACAGAAAGGTATATTGTTTTCCCAGCTGTTTCATGCGGAAGATACTGAATACGGTAAACTTTACGGATTCAACTCTATTTCAAGCTATCAGGATTTTAAAAATAAAGTCCCGATTGTAACGTATGAAGATTTTGAACCTTATATTGAAAAGGCAAGACAGGGGCAAAAAGATATAAGCTGGCCAGGTTATATCAAACATTTTGCAAAATCTTCAGGAACTACGAATGCCAAGAGCAAATTCATCCCTATTTCTGCAGAAAGCCTGGAATATTGCCATATGAAAGCCGGAAAAGACATGGTGTCTGTTTACGCCAACAACCATCCTGAAAATCAGCTTTTCAATTATAAAAACCTGCGTTTGGGAGGAAGCTCTGAGCTGTATGCAGATTTTAATACAAAATTTGGCGATTTATCAGCTATTTTAATCGATAACCTTCCGTTTTGGGTAGAAATTACCACCACTCCAAGCAAAAAGTTTCTTTGATGGGAGAATGGGAAAGCAAACTGAGAGCCATTACTTCTGAAGTAAAGAATGAAGATGTGGGAAGCATTCTGGGCGTTCCAAGCTGGATGATGGTTCTTTTACAAAGAGTTCTGAAGGAAACCGGCGTTAACAATGTTTCTGAGCTCTGGCCGAATCTTGAGGTGTTTTTTCACGGCGGAATCAGCTTCAAGCCCTACAGGGAACAATACAGGCAGATCATCGGAAAAAACATCAATTACTACGAAATTTACAATGCTTCTGAGGGCTTCTTTGGGATACAGGACAGATCCGATAGTGATGAAATGCTGCTGATGCTGGATTACGGAATTTTCTATGAATTTATCCCTATGGATCAGTTCCATTTTTCCAATCCGAAAGTAGTGAGTCTTGAGGATGTGGAAGTTGGAAAAAATTACGCAATGGTGATTACCACCAATGGAGGTTTATGGAGATATCTGATTGGTGACACGGTAGTATTTACTTCAACCAATCCGTTCAGAATAAAAATAACGGGCAGAACCAAGCATTATATTAATGCCTTTGGCGAAGAACTGATGATCACAAATGTAGAATCTGCATTGTCTAAAGCATGTGAGCTAACCGGCGCACAGATCACAGATTTCACAGGGGCTCCGGTTTTCATGAAGGAAAACGAAGGTGGCGCCCATGAATGGATATTTGAATTCAGTCAGCATCCTGATGATCTGGATCGTTTTATCGATGCTTTCGACCAGCATTTAAAGAAAATAAATTCAGACTACGAAGCCAAAAGATACAACAATATGACACTCAGAAGACCGATCGTTCATATTGCTAAAGATAATTTATTCTACAACTGGCTGGAATCCAAAGGTAAACTGGGTGGCCAGAACAAAGTTCCCAGACTGAGCAATGACAGAGAGTACATAGATCCTTTGCTGGAACTCAACAGGTAAGGATTTTAAATATAAAAAAACCGCAGCTCAAACTGCGGTTTTTCATTTTTTATTTGCTTAAGTCCTCTTGTACTTTTTTAGCTGCTTCCTCTACTTTTGAAGCTCCTTTTCTTGCAGCTTCCTTAGCATCTTTCCCTACTTTATTGGCTTCGTTCTTGATATCCTGACCTGCCTTATTAAGATCCTGTTTGGTTTTATCCGCTGTAGCATCAATCTTATCTTTAGCTTTCTGAGCGGCATCATCTATTTTATTCCCGGCTTCGTCTACTTTTGTTTTCACATCTTCTTTGGCTTTATTGATCTTGGAAGTATCAACTCCGGAAGAGGTTTCTGTCACGGTAGTAGTTGTAGTGGTGGTTGACCCGTCAGGATTCTCTACCTGTTCAGTTTTTGTCGTTGATTTTGTGCAGGCTACTGCCAATACAGAAACTGCAATAGCTGCTAAGATTTGTTTTTTCATATTGTATATTTTTAGGAATATTTTGATCCGTTATGGTTGGGTTTCTTTGGCGACCGGCGTTTCTGCTGTCTTTTGTTTTTTCTCGCTTCTGTCTTTTTCTTTTTCTTTCCAGTTTCGCTTTATTTTCTTTTTCAAGCTCTGCCTTCAGCTTTTTTTTTCTTCTTCAATCTTTTTAGCCTGTTTTACGGAGTCCAGATACTCTGGCGAAGACATTCTTATCTTACGGGCAATATCTACTGAAACAGCCCCGTTTGAGAATGAATCAACAGCCATTGTATCATAATGCATCTTAACCTCCTGTTCTGCTCCAAAGCCTGGTGACTCTTTTTTGGAACAGGCAATAAACAGAATCATAAAAACAAAAAACGCTGACAGTAAATTTTTCATGGAACTAATTTAACAGAAATTCTGCAATTACTGGATAGTGATCCGATAATTTCACAGAATGATCCACTTTATAGCTTAAAGGAATGATTGATTTGGAGGTGAAAATATAATCAATTCTCAAAGGAACCTTATAGTCATGAAAGCTGCTGGCACTCCCTTTCCTGCAACAAGAAAGGCATCCTGCAGGTCTTTTCCAAGATTGTAATATTCATAGGAATTGGGTACAGAATTAAAATCTCCGGCCAGGATCACAGGATACGGAGACATATCCACTATTTTCCGGATTCTTTTTACCTGTTCTTCATGTTCCTGAAAAGTAGGCACCATATGGGAAAGAAGAGTAGAAATATTCCCCATTCCCAAAGCGTCCAGCTTGGTAAACATGGATTTATGAAGACGGAACGGTTCCAGATATACATTCACAATTCTGATAACTTTACCGTTGATATCCACATCTGCAAAGAAGGAATTTCCTCTGGATTTCTCATCAATCAATTCAGCCTGTCTTACAATTTTATGTTTTGTTTTGAGAATAACGGAAGGATATTTTACCAGATCCTTTTTGATAGCACGGTTGGTATCTTTTTCCTGAACCAGGATAATATCTGCATTTTGTTCTTTGATATAGTCTTTTATCTTATCCCATCCGTAATCACCATATTTTACATTGAAGGTTAAAACTTTGATGTCCCTTATTGTTTTTGCATTCTCTATTTTGGGAGAATAATTGATCCAACGTCTGACAGGATTGTAAAAAATAAGTGCACCTAAGACAAAAGCAACAGCTATTTTTTGTTTCTTAAACGCCCAGACCAGTGTAAGAATAATATATGTAGCCATCAGATAGGGAAAACCAAGGGAAAGAAGATTAAGATTGCCCAAAAGATTAGGTGAAATCCATGCATTTCCCAGTGTGCATAACAGCAATACGGCAACAGCGATATGTATAAAAAGTAATATCTGATTCGACTTCATGAAAAAACGGTCTTGGTACGGATATTTTTTAGCAAAAATCCTACCAAGCAGTCAAATTTTAACTAATTTTATGATTATTTATTTCGTGTTGAAAATTTAACGATGACCGGATAATGATCTGAAAGACTGACAGAACGGTCAACTTTGTAGGAAACCGCACTTAATGATTTCGAAGAAAAAACATAGTCTATCCTGATAGGAAATTTATAGTCGTGAAAGCTTGTTGCGCTACCTTTTCCTGCAGTAAGAAAGGCATCTTCAAGACCGTCAGACAGGTGGTAATATTCATAAGAATTGGGAACGGAGTTGAAATCTCCGGCAAGGATAACAGGATAAGGTGAATTTTCAATAGATTCCCGGATAAGTGCTACCTGGTCCTGATGTTTTTTAAAGGTAGGAATCAATCTTTTCAGGATATCTTTTAATTTTCTTTTACTGACATCTGTATCTGCATTAAGGTCCATCATCTCTTTTTCAAACTTGAATGGATGTAGATAAACATTAATACATCTGTATATTCTTCCATTTATTTCAACGTCTGCCTGCAAACCTCCATTTGAACCTAATATTTTATGATCTACAATTTTATACTTCGTTAATACGGCAAGAGCACTTCCTGTCTTCACTGATGTATAACCTTCCGACAAAGGTAATTTAACCCCTCCGAATTCCTGCAGAAAAATAATATCGGCCTTTTGGGAAGCTACATAATCTGTAATTCCTGAATTCCTCCTGCAAGCCAGGCTTTAATATTAAATGACAAAACTTTTATATCTGAGGTCTCATTCTTGTCTGCAGAATAATTAACCCATCTTTTTGCAGGGGTTAAAAAGGCCAGTCCTGCAAGCATAAATACAAAAGCTCTTTTTTTCCAGCTGAATACCCAGAAAACAGTCAGTATGATGTACAGTATGATCAGGATCGGGAAACCCAGGAAAGCAGATTAAACCACGGAAAAATCTTAGGCGGAATATAGGCATTCAATAAGGTACCCAGCAGCAAAAACAGAATTCCGATATGGAGAATCAGAAGTATGAGTCGGAAAATCTTCACAAAATTGTTTTAGTTGAATCTGTACAAATGCTTTTTCCAAATTCGTGCCAACAGCCATCCTACCAAAGCACCTCCTACGTGTGCCAGGTGAGCAATACCTCCGCCATTGCCCGAAACACCAAGATAAACAGAAATTACAACAATAATAGGTAACAGATATTTTACTTTGATAGGAACCGGAATAAACATGATTCCAATTTTTGAATCGGGATATAATGTTGCAAAGGCAGCTACAACTCCGAAGATAGCTCCGGAAGCGCCTACCATAGGAATCTGCATGATCCCTTTAAGACTTTCTACAAGCTCTTGTTGTCTAAGAACTGAATCTGCATTTCCAGAAAAACGGACTCCTGCACCAGATAAATAAGCATTTACATTAAAGCCAAGCTCCTGTAATGTATTGGAAATTTGCTGAACTTCAACAAAATTCCATGCATTAAATAGAAAAAGGCTCCTAAACCACTTGCAAAATAAAGTATCAGGTATTTTTATCACCCAGGGTTTGTTCCAATATAGGACCAAAGCTGAATAATGTCATCATATTAAATAAAATGTGCACAATACTGCCATGCATGAACATATGGGTAATAACCTGCCATGAATGGAAATAAGGAGAGAAAGGATAAAACCCGGCAAGATAACCAATGACCTTATCCCCATTAACGATGTGACAATGAATACAATAACATTTAAAATGATAATATTTCTTGTGATCGGCGGTATATTGTTAAACATAATTTCTAAAATTTGTTTTTAAAATCATTAAACGGAACTTCATAGAAGCATCTTTTCCCATCCGGTAAAAACTCAGGGAAGCCTAATGCTGTAAAGTCTTTGATGACCTGTTCCGCATCTTTTTATAGAAAAAATCAAATCTTGATTTCGACTGCATTTTATTCCACTGATTGTGGTAATACTGTAAAAATTCTTCTTCAGTTTTATAATCCAGGATCTCGAAGAGGTTCTCCAGAAATTTCATGGCCTGGGTTTCTTTCAGTCCTTCAGGAAGAGAATCGATTCTCAATACGCTTTCATGAGCAATTTTCATGTCAAACCCTAATTCCGGAAGATATTTTTGAACGAATTGTATTTATTTTTTTCAATTTCATTCATATGATACTCCAGAGAGAAAAGCAGGGCATGGCTGTTGGTGGTTGATTTCCTTGTTGATTTATTGTTTTCAGAAACCAATAACCTGTGCATTCTTCCCAAATCCAGCATGAGGGTGACATCTCCTTTGTTGAACAGCCAATAGCCGTTCGGGAGCCTCATTAAATCTTCGTCAAAATCTTCATCCTCAAATAAATTGATCTTTGAAGGCTCTGCCGTAATATTCTGATGGTACATTTCCGTAAGGTTCTGAATTTCTTCCGGATGTACTACATTTTTTCCTCAAGAAACGGGTTATAATCTTTGTCTACGATGATCTCAGGCATTTTGATAACGCCGCTTCCGCCACCGCCGTTTCCTTTACTCGGAATGGGTTTATTCATCATTTCATCCAATTCAGGATCTCTGTCGAAATCAAGGCTTGGAGAGACATTATAAATTCCTAAAGATCTTTTAATTGTTGAGCGCAGTAAAGCAAAAATAAGGTGTTCATCCTCAAACTTAACTTCTGTTTTCTGCGGATGGATATTCACGTCTATTTTCTCCGGATCAAGCTCCAGGAAAAGGAAGAATGAAGGGACATATCCAGGCTGAAGCAGTCCTTCAAAAGCTTCCTGTACTGCTTTATTAAAGTATGGGCTCTTGAAATACCTTCCGTTGACAAATAAAAACTGTTCTCCTCTGGATTTCTTAGCTCCCTCAGGTTTTGCAACAAACCCATGAAGTTTACACCAGATAATATCTTCTTTGATCGGAATCAGAAGCGGCTGCAATTTTCTTCCGAAAACATCTACAATACGCTGCATCTGGCTTCCTTTTCTCAGTCTGAAAACCGCTTCATCATCATGGAATAAAGAAAACTCCAGATTCTCGTGGGCCAGGGCAACACGCTGAAATTCATCAATGACATGTCTGAACTCGATATTATTATTTTTCAGAAACTTTCTTCTTGCCGGAACGTTATAGAACAGGTTCTTCACCAAAAAGTTGGATCCGTCTGCTGTCTGAACCGGATCCTGAAACTGGAAAACTCCGCCTTCGATATAGATATTGGTTCCGATGGAAGCATCATTCTGTTTTGTTCTCAGCTCAACCTGAGAGACAGCAGCAATGGAAGCTAAGGCCTCTCCACGAAATCCTTTTGTTGCAATCTTAAAGATATCTTCTGTTCCCTTGATCTTGGAGGTAGCATGCCTTTCAAATGCCATGCGGGCATCTGTTTCAGACATTCCTTTTCCGTCATCCACTACCTGGATTAGGTTTTTTCCGGCATCCCTGATGATCAATTCAATTTTCGTTGCCTCTGCATCTATAGCATTTTCCAAAAGTTCTTTCACAATGGATGCAGGCCTCTGCACCACCTCTCCCGCTGCAATTTGGTTGGCTACATGATCCGGTAAAAGCTGAATAATATCTGACATAAAAACGTAAATCAACTTACAAAAATAGTCAATGAAAACGGGAATTAAAATACTAAAAACGGGATTTAATATTTAATTATCAACATTTTTACCTATTTATCCCCATCCGGTTTTTTTATTGTTTGTAACGAAGGACTTTAGGAAGGTTCTTCATTGAATTCGGAAAATCCGGTTTTACGGATCAGGTTCATCGTTGGAATGATTATTTCTCTCGCTTAGAGAATGCGCTCAAGCCTATTTCTATTCGATATTGTGAGTATAAACCTGTGCTGATCATAAAATCATTAAAAACACCCTCATTTTATGATAAAACAAGGGTGTAACAGCTAGTTTATACAAAAAAATTAATAGTGATGTATCTATTTTAGTCTTCAAAGACAAGCTTTCTTTTCTTTTCTCTTTTTGGGATTCCGTGAATCTTATCATACAGATAAGCAAACAGATTGGGTTTCTTATAAATCCTGCTGTATCTGTATTTTGTATTAAAGTGGCGCACATGAATTTTATAGGCATCATATCCGATCACGATCAGAAGACACAGACTGATGACATAAAAGACTCTGAATTCCAGATAATAATAAGTCATTCCTGAGAATACAGCTCCTAAAACATAGGCAAGCATAATACTCATTAATAATTTTGCTCTTCCGATCAGCTCACCGTTTTTCCTGTATTTTTTCTGGGTAAACATAGAGACCAGAATTCCAAGATCGGTTGTAGTTCCGGTAAGGTGGGTTGTTTTTACAGAGAAATTGGAAATACTCGCTGTCAATCCGTTTTGCAGACCTGTGGCAAAAAGCATCAGGGCAACCAGATATTCTGTTTCTTCCAGGGTTTTCTGATAGTACAGCTGCCCGTATACTCCTACAAAGAGAAGACATATGATCTCCAGCACAATCGGCATGGCATGGGCAAAATATTTACTTTTCTTATTAAAATTGATCACAATAAAATTGGATAGAAAACTTCCGAAGAAGAATAAAAAGATCCATCCGCCTACAACTGCAACCTGCGTCCAGTTTCCTTTACTGATTTCTGCTGCTAAAATGGCATAATGTCCGGTTACGTTTGATGTGAAAGAGAGAAATATCAATAGGGATGCAATATTTATAGTACCTGCTGTAAATGCAGTCAGCGTCCCCAATCTGATATTGTCTCCCAGTGTCCTGCTGTTACTATAATTTCTTAACATTTGTTATTTTTTTAAAATTGTTCATGATGTGTTTCTAAACCTCTACAAAGATCTCTGCCAGCCTTCCTCTTTCCGGAAGTCTTTCTCTTACTTCAATTGCAATTTCATGAGACTGCAGGTCTTTGCATTTTTTGATATAGGGAATAAGATCAAATTTTCCCTTACCCTTACTTTTGACAGATGAAGAATAATAAGCTTCTTCAATGTTTTCAGCTTTCACATATTGGTTGAATGTTCTCTGGAAGCTTCCCGTAAAAATGTCGCAGATAATTTTATTAACCAGGTGAGGGTACTTATTCTTGATAATTCCGTAGGCGTCACAAAACTCTTCCGGTCTGATCTTATTGAAAACCGATGTTTTGGTGTTGAACAAAAGATCTCTGATAGAGTCCCCGGAGTCATATCCTGAAGTAAGAAGAATATTGTACTGGTTCTGATCTTCCGATGCGTCTTTCTCTTTCAGTACTTTTTCAATATGTTTAATGACTCAAGAGAGTAATCTGTTGCAATTAAAATTGTTTTAGCCATGTTCTTATTATTTTGTATTGTGTTGATCTTTTTGATGATACAAAACTAGAACGACCAGATTAGAGGATCTTTGGAACGGAATTAAAATGTCATTAAAGAGATTAAAATGAGATTAGAAAATTGTTAACGGGTATTAATATGGGGAAAAAAAGATTTTAAGGCGAAATACAATCAAAGATTTTCGACAAGTATGTCTTTTACACTGTTTCTTTATGTGTACTGTAAAAATTAGGAAAACGCATCTGAACGGTTGTTCCCTGGTTCTCATGCGAGCTTACGATCAACTCACCGTGATGCATTCTCACAATGTTCCGGGCAAGAGGAAGCCCAATTCCATAGCCTTCGTAATTATTAGTATTGGAAGCTCTGAAGAAAGGATCGTAGATTTTATTCATTTCCTCTTCCGGGATTCCGATACCATTGTCTTTACAATGATATACACATCAGTATCCGTTGCTCCCAGAGAAACTTTAACCTGCTGGAAATTAGAATACTTGCATCCATTACTGATGATATTGGCTACCGCAAGATGCAGGAGCTGCTCATTCCCCTGAACCTTAAGTTTTTTAGGGTTATCAGGAAGCATACTGATATCCAGATAGATATTGTTTCTGGAGTCAATTCTTCTCAGGGTTTCGATCACATCCCAAAGCAGCTGATCGATCCTGACCTTATCCATTTTCTGGATCTTACCATCGAATCCGGTTTGGGCAATCATCAGTAAAGCTTTGATCTTTCTGTCAAGCTTTTCCGCTTCATCCAGAATGATTTCCAGGGTTTCTTTATACTCTTCAGGTGTCCTGCTGATAGACAGTGCGACATCCGCTTCACCCATAATGGAGGTCAATGGCGTTCTTAATTCATGGGAAACATTTCCGATCAGATGGTTCTGGGTTTCAAAAGAAGTCTCAATACGGTTGAGCATCCCGTTAAAGGTATCTACCAGCTCATTCAATTCTTTATTATCCGGCTGGGGCTCTAATCTTAAATGAAGATTTTCCGAGCTGATCTCCTTTACCTTTCCTGTAATTTTTAAGATCGGTCTGAATAATGTTTTAGACAGATAAAAAGAGAAAATCATACTAAAGAACAGCGATAGCACGATGCAGGTAAGCAGTGTTCTCTTTAAAAAACCAAGATAATAGATCACATAATGGTTTTTGGCAGAAGCAATCGCAATATAATCCTTATTATCATATTTAAAACTCTGTCCTATATAATAAAACTCTTTATCATTATAATTGGACTCCCCTGTTTTGATGATATTTTTAAAGAAATAATCGGGGATATGAACTTCCTGGGATATTTTTTTGAAATTGGAATCAGAAGGAACTGCAAACACATAATCTTTCTCCATCGGAAGCTCTTCATCATTCAGGCTATTAAGGATATAATTCTCCGGAAGGTCGAGATGGTCTTTGCTTTTTCGATCTGAACAATAGTCGCAGTACGGATTTTCAGCAATTCATAAAATCGCTGATGGGAAAAATTGACAATTGAAAAGTAAACCAAACCACTGAACAGCAGAATGATGGCTGTAAAAACCAACATCAAAAGCACCATCGTTTTGGTCTGATTTGTAACTACTTTATTAAACATTCATTATGTCTTTTTCAATACATAACCCATCCCTATCACCGTGTGAATCAATTTATTATCATCATGATTATCCAGTTTTTTCCTTAAATAATTAACGTATACATCTACTACATTGGTCCCAAGTTCGTAGTTTACGCCCCAAACCGCATCCAGGATTTCAGCCCTGGAGATTACTTTCTCAGGGTTATTAAGGAAATACAGAAGTAATTTATACTCTGTGGAAGTAAGGGAAATATCTTCTCCAGCACGGGTCACCTTTTTAGTATAGTCGTTCACTGTAAGATCCGAAAACTGAAACACATGTTCATTATCCGGCTCAGGTTCTGCCACTTCCTGAGGTCCGTTGTTATGGCTCCTTCTCAGCAGGGATTTTACACGGGCAACCAATTCAATGAATTTAAATGGCTTCACAAGGTAATCATCTCCTCCACTTTCCAGACCAAGCACAATATTCTCTGAAGTTCCCAAAGCTGTCAGGAATAGAATCGGAACACTTTGATTGGTTTTTCTTATTTCTTTGCATACATCCAAACCGTTCATTTCCGGAAGCATAATGTCCAGAATTACCAGATCGAAATCGTTGGCCTGAACGAGCTGCACTCCTGTACGCCCATCAAAAGCCACAGAAATTTCATACCCGTTTTCCTGAAGCCCTTTTTTAATAAAAGAAACTACACTGGTCTCGTCTTCGATAAGAATAATTTTTTTCATAAATGAAATAAGGAGTTTTACAAAAATAGGGAAATTTTTCCTGAAAAGCCGGAAGCACTAAGGAACGAAATTCATCATTTACATCCTCTGCAATAATTTTCAATGAATTGATTCCTTCCTTATATACAATCTCTACAGAATAATATTACCTTTGTTTCTCAATATATAATTCAGGTTAAATTACACAGCGTATGAATGACTTTTTAATAGGTATCGGTAAGAGATTAAAGGATATTAGAAAAAGAATAATTTAACCATTAATGAACTGGCTTTCAAAGCCAATGTAAGCAACGGTCTTGTTTCCAGGATTGAAAACGGGAGAACCATTCCTTCACTTCCTGTTTTACTGGATCTTATTCAGTCACTTGAGATTGATGCCAGCTATTTCTTTGAAGGTGTAGAGAAAAAGTCTAATGCGAAATTCATTTATGTTCCCAAAGAAAGCCAGCAGATCATAGAAAAGAGGTTGAAGCTGAAGGCTTTAAATACATGCATATTTTCAGCAAAAGTCTTCACTCTTTAGGCTTTGAAGCTGTTTTACTGACTCTTGAGCCCAATTCTAAAAGGGAAAAAGTAATCACCGATGCCTGGGAATTCAAATATATTTTAAAAGGCAAAGTCAAGTATGTCATTGATAATGAAGAAGTAATTCTGAAAGAAGGTGATTCATTATATTTTAACGGTAAGTTTCCACACGTACCGGTAAGTATTAGTGATGAAAGCTGTGTGATGCTGGTGCTGTACTTTTATACTGCGTAGTAATTTTCATCAACAGCACATTCCCTTAGCTCATTCTATTCAATAGGGACGGGCTTTAGCCCGTTCTCATTAAAAAGATTATTTCCATTGGCTTTATCCTAAACTTATCATCAGTGTAACAGATTTTTCAATGTAACGAAAAAACCATTGAGCCTTTTACAGCAGAACTGCATATTTTTTCAAACGCAAAGGCTTATTTTCCCAGGTATAATATCTTAAGGGAGCAAAGATTGGAATCAATGAAATTGATTCTGTCTAAGCGAACGCATATCCATAAAATTTCATCAGCGGCAACGTTGCATCTTTGCTCCCTTCCATAAAAATTGAATCTTTGAAACTTTGTGTTAAATAAAAAACTTATCCGCCTTTTTCCTAAGTCAAACGATGAAAAAAATTCAAAGTTTCCGAACCGGTAAGCCTTTATTTTATACTTTTCAGATCTACTTACTTTTGATCTACGTTATTGGTCCTGACAAAAAGTTTACAAATATGCAACTTTTAATTTTCTATTCTCTTCTTAAATGAACGGAATATTAACTGAAAAAGGGCCTTTTTATGAAATATTTCCATCAATCATTTTCAGGTATTATTTACAAAAAACGTTGATATAGTGAATTTAAACAGCATTTAACAGTGTTTTCATTCATTAATTTCTTTAGCTTCCAAAGTAAACCAGGCGTAACAAAAAGTGCTTATTTGTTAAACAATACTTAATACAAAATATTTATATATATTAAAATTATTAGCGTGATTTGCATAAAAAATTTAATATATGTAAAAATGAAAACAACATTAGAGAAATTACTTACCCTTGTTTTTGTCTGCTTCATTATTTTTATTTCAGCGCAGAAACAGTTAATTATAGGAACTGTTCTTGACGACAGTCAGCCACTTCCCGGCGCCTCAGTTAAAATAAAAGGGCTGTCGAGAAATACAGTCACTGACGTTGACGGAAAATTTACCATCAATGATATCAAAGAAGGTCAATACAACCTTCAGATAAGCTACATCGGCTATGAATCTGCTGATATTAATGTTGACCTGAAATCAGGAGAAACATTTGATCTGGGAACGATCAGGCTTTCTCAGCAGCGAAAAATATTGATGAAGTTGTAGTGACCGGAACTTTGAAAAATACGGAAGCAAGAGCATTAAATCTCCAGAAAAATGCGATCAATATTACCAATGTTATTGCTTCAGACGGAATCGGAAAGCTACCGGACAGAAACGCAGCAGAAACGGTACAACGTGTACAGGGAGTTTCTATCGAAAGAGACCAGGGAGAAGGAAGATTTGTTTCACTGAGAGGTCTTCCACCGTTCTGGGCATCAACGACCATTAACGGAAACAGGCTTCCCACCGCTGAAGAAGAGACCACTTCCAGAGCGACGGCATTTGACTTCTTTCCAACAGAACTGATCTCTTATGTACATGTTAATAAGTCTTTTACCCCAGATATTGAAGCGGACGGAATTGGCGGCGGCGTCAATTTCATTACCAAAACACCCCAATGAAAACAGAGTTCAAAGCAACTTTGGGAAGCGGATATAATGGCAAGGCAGATAAAGGGGTTTACAATCTTGGATTGCTGTATGGCGGAAGAACAAAGGATAAAAAGTTCGGGTATCTTTTCAACTTTGCCCATTTTATCAGAAACTGGTCTACGGATAATTTTGAAGCGAGAAGAAGTGGTGATGAAGGTGTTTTCAGAATGGAGCTGCGTGATTACAACGGTGTAAGAAAAACAACCGGTATCAATACCGCTTTTGAATATGTTTTATCACCCAAGACAACGTTCTATCTGAAAGGAATGTATGGTACACTTTCAGATGACGAGACGCACTATAAACACAGAATCAGGTTTGATAAATTCAGTTCTGCAAATAATACGGCCAGGGTTGAACTTCAGAATATTCACAACCTGCTGATTACGGAACTTACGTCTGTGTCTTTGGGAGGAATTCATAATTTAAATAAAGGAAAAATTGACTGGGATTTATCTTATTACGACAATAGGTTCAAATATGGTAATATCCCTGATAAGCAGAACAATTCTTATTATGTCATCAAATACACTCAGTCAGGGGTGGGCATCAATCCGGATTATATCTCAGATCACGGAAACGGACCAAGAGCGTACTGGAAAGCCGACGGTGGGAAACTGGATTATAAAAACCCCGATGCTCTCTTCGGTTTCTACAGCGATCCTAATTTTAAAATGGATGCCTCCCGGATGAGATTTACAGATCTTGAATTCTATAAAGTTTTTGTGGAAGAAAAAGATAAAATCGTGGCAGCGTTCAATCATGAGATCAATGCTTCTGATCAACTGACTTTAAAGTACGGTTTCAAATACCGAGACAAAGAGCGTAATGCGAAATTCTCCGATATTTTCTACAACTGGAGCAGCGGAACGGCACCCCTTCTGTCAGATTATTCCCAATACATCACCACACAAGCCAACGGGCGGAAATATTTAAGTGAAATGAATGCCCATATCGGGAATACTTTCGGACCTGTACTTTCCACGACCGGAATGAACCAGTTCTGGTACCAGAATCAGGGAACTTACAGATCAATACAGCAGATTCTGAAGCTTTAGAGTATAATAAAGCATTGGGAAGAAACTTTGATGTGTTCGAAAAGCATGCAGATGCTTATGGAATGGCAACTTACAAACTGAATGATAAGATGACCCTTCTTGGAGGAATCAGATTGTCAAATACCAATACGAAAGTAAGAGGATACAGCGTAATTGACGACGTCCTTACGCCTGTTGAAAACACCAAAAACTATCTGGCTGTTCTTCCGATGATCCATTTGAAATATACATTGAATGACAAAACCAATCTCCGTTTTGCAGCTACAAGAACGTTCTCAAGACCCAATTTCGGAGACCTTACGCCGGGAGGAACTTATATTGAAGCGGATAATAAATTCAAGGGTGGAAATCCTAACCTTAATCCTACCTATTCATTGAATTTTGACCTGATGGGAGAATATTATTTTTCCAATGTGGGAATTCTGAGTGGTGGTGTTTTCTATAAATCGATTACAGATCCTATCTTCCAGGATTCTTTCATCAGCAATTATAACGGAATCAACGGGGTACAGTTTACAGCTCCCAACAACGGGAATGCAGCATGGCTAGGCGGTGTCGAATTGGGAATCAATAAAAGGTTTGATTTTCTGCCAGGTTTCCTTCAGTATTTCGGGGTACAGCTTAATGCGACTTTCATGACTTCTGAAATGGAAAAACCAAGCGGAAGAAAGGTTGCCCTACCCTATCAGGCTAAAGAACTTTATAATGCCCAGCTTTTCTTTGAGAAAAAGGTTTCAATGCAAGACTGGCTTACAATTACAAAGGAAAATATGCGGTGGAATATGCTGAAGATGACATCAATGATTCTTATTACGGCAAATACAGCAACCTTGACTTCGGAGGATCTTACCAGTTTACAAAATATCTGACTTTATATGCAGATGTAAACAATATCCTGAATAAACCGCTGATCTATCACTTTGGTAAAAACGAAGACCGGCCTGAGCAGGTGGAATACTACGGAGTAAGATTCAATCTTGGAATAAAACTGAATTTCTAAACCATTACCATGGCCAGAACCATCAATAAAAAAACATTAGTAACACTGAAGGCAGCTTTTGCCGCTTTCGGTGTTTACTTCTGCATGTACGGTTTCAGAAAACCTTTCACTGTAGCTTCTTTTGAAGGGCTTTCGTATTTCGGAGTAGATTATAAGATATTGATTATCATCGCACAGGCTATCGGATATTTTATTTCAAAATTCATCGGAATCAAATTTATTTCCGAGCTGAAACCTAAAAAAGAGTTACTTATCTATTCGCTTTCATTGCAATTGCTGAACTTTCTCTGTTAGGATTTGCAGCGGTTCCTGCTCCTTATAATATCCTGTTTATGTTTATCAACGGAATACCATTGGGAATGATCTGGGGTATTGTTTTTTCATACATCGAGGGCGTAAGACAACGGAGATTATAGGGCTTTTCCTATGTTCGAGCTTTGTGGTTTCTTCAGGATTTACAAAGTCCGTAGGCAAATTCCTGATGGATACTTTCCATATCTCAGAATTCTGGATGCCTTTTTCAGCCGGGCTTGTCTTCATAGTTCCACTGATCCTTTTCGGGATCCTGCTGGAAAGAATTCCGAAGCCTACTGAAGAAGATATTTTGCTCAAAAACAAGCGCCAGCCATTGAACGGTACAGAAAGAAAAGCATTGGTTCAGCAGTTTTTATCCCGATTGTATGCATTATCTTTCTGTATATCTGCCTGACGGTTCTGAGAGATTTCAGGGATAATTTCAACCGTGAGATCTGGGACGGACTGCATTTTACTTTTGACAGCTCAGTTTTCACATTAACAGAAATTCCCATTGCAGTAATGGTTCTTGTGATCCTGAGCTTTATGGTGAAGGTGAAAAACAATAAGAAAGCTTTTGCTTTTTATCATTACATTCTTTTGCTGGCATTCTTACCGTGGGGCTTTCAACTTATCTATTCCAGCAGGGTTTATTATCACCGTTTTTATGGATGACGGTTTCAGGCTTTGGAATGTACATCTGCTATATTCCTTTCAACGGAATTTATTTTGACAGGATGATTGCCGCATTTGAAATCAAAGGAAATGTAGGCTTTCTGATCTATATCGTAGATTCATTCGGCTATCTGGGAAGTGTCCTGATCCTGCTGTACAAGAACTTCGGCTCGGCAAAAACTTCGTGGCTTAATTTTTATATCGGATTAAATTATATTATTACAGCCTCTGTATTTATTCTTTCGGTGATTGCTTTTCTGGCTTTCAGGAAAAAATCAAAGCCGAAATCAAACTCTAATCAATTCATCAATTTCGATACGTCGAAAATTTTATAAATTATAGTACAATGACAACAAAATTTGATTTACTCGTTGTAGGAGGTGGTATTTTAGGAACGTTCCATGCCTATCATGCACTGAAGAGAAACCCTTAAGGTAGCTTTACTGGAAAGAAACTCCATACCTCAGGGCGCTACGGTAAGAAATTTCGGACAGGTGGTTCCCTCCGGAATGGATCTTAAATGGCAGAATTTCGGGAGAGAAAGCCTCGCAATATATAATGAACTTCATACCCAGGCTGATCTTACCATCAGAAAAAACGGATCTGTATACATTGCTTCCAATGACGAAGAGCTTCAACTGATTGAAGAGCTTTATGAAATCAACAGAAATAATGATTATGAATCTGTTTTATTATCAAAAAACGACTGCATCAAGAAGTTTGACGGTCTTCGTTCAGACTATTGCAAAGGAGGTTTATTTTTTCCACAGGAACTTTCCGTAGATTCTGCAGATATGATTGTAAAGCTTCATAAGCTGCTTCAGGAAAAAATGGGGCTTCAGATTTTCTACAACACAACGGTTCTGGAAACCCATGAAGATGATCAGAAATGTACTGCAGTAACGGCAGACGGAGCTGAATTCTACACTCCAAAATGATTATTTGTGGTGGACATGAATTCAAAACTTTATACCCCACCGTATTCAATGAAAGTGATCTGGAAGTAAGTAAACTTCAGATGTTACAGACCAAACCACAGGGGATTTATTCGCTTCAGGGGAATATTCTTACCGGTCTTTCGATCAGAAGATATGAGTCGTTCAGCGAATGCCCTTCTTTCCAGAAAATCAAGGCTTTAGAAGACCCAAATTCTTTTGAAAAGAAATACGGTGTTCACATTTTATTCAAACAGGCTCTGGATGGTTCGGTAATCCTGGGTGATTCTCATGAATATGCCGATGCCAGAAATGCTGATGATCTGGGCTATGACCTTAATATGGAGATTGATGAATTCATGATTCATGAAGCGAAGAAAATTATTGACCTTCCTACCTATGAAATCCAGAGAAGATGGTTCGGGATTTATTCGCAGTGCAAAACAAAAGACATTTTTGAGTACAGCCCATCTGCCAATATTCACATTGTAACGGGAATCGGAGGAAAAGGAATGACGGGAAGCGGTGGTTTCTCTAAGTTTAATATTGAAAAAATTTACGCATAGAATTTAAATGAAAAATATAGAATTACTGGTTCTGGATATGGCCGGAACAACAATTGACGAGGATAATGTAGTGTATAAAACCCTTACGGATGCTGTGAATGATTATGGTTATAAAGTAAGCCTTGATAAAGTATTATCTACCTGCGCCGGAATGGAAAAACTGGAAGCGATCACAAGCTTGCTGAAAGAAATTAACGGTAACGAGGAAGATGCTCCTGCTATTTTTGAAAATTTTTCGGAACAGCTAAAAGAGTCGTACCAAAATCTAGAAGTAAGGCCCATCAACGGAACGGAAGATTTTCTTCTGAAAATGAAGGCTCAACATAAAAAAATAGTTTTAAATACAGGCTATACGTCCGAAATTGCTCATCAGCTTTTAAGTAAACTGAACTGGAAAGAAAACATTCATTTCGATGCTTTAATTACAGCGGATGATGTTTCAGAAAGCCGTCCAAGTCCTGAGATGATCCATCTTGCAATGAAAAAATTCAATATCATTGAAGCCGATAAGGTTTTAAAAGCCGGGGACTCCGTGATTGATATTGAAGAAGGAAAAAATGCAGGCTGCGGGCTAACGATTGCCGTACTTTCCGGTGCTCAGAACAGACAGGAGCTTGAGCGGGCGAAACCTGATTATATTTTGAATACAATCTCTGAGGCTGAAGGTATTCTTTAACAACTTCTTTTCACGCTTTATTATTAATTCAGCCTCATTTTTTTAAATACTGATGCACAAATGTTTTCATGATATACTTTGAAAATGTTTGTGTTTTTTTTTTTTTGACCACCCCGTCAAATCAAAGATTTGCCACCCCTCCGCAGGAGGGGAATGTAGCACCTTCGGTTGATATTTTCACAAAACATGAAGTTTCGGTAGGCTTAAAACTATTTACCAATACAAGATTGTCACTTAAATAACCGATATTTTTTAATCATTTGTGGCTTTTATGGTTTTACGGTTCAACTTTTTCAGGAACTTTTTAATTATCAATTAATTAATTTTCCGTTCACACATGTTTACAAATAGTAAACTAATTTTACAATTATTAAAAATAAATTACTATTTGTAAACTTTTCTTTTTCAAAACCCTTTTCCCATGAAAACAAAACTATTCTCAATGGCTGTTGTAATGAGCTGTTTCCTTGGAGCTCAGACCAAAAAGTTTTATTTATCGGTATTGACGGATGTCGTGCAGATGTAATGATGTCTACTCCCACTCCAAACATCCAGAACCTCATCAACCAGTCTATTTACTCTCTCGACGGGCTTTGTGCTGCCACTACCTGGAGCGGAAACGGCTGGAGCACCATGCTTACCGGGGTATGGCACACGAAGCATAATGTTCAGGACAACAATTTCACCAGCCCGAACTATGTCAATTATCCGGACTTTCTAACAAGGGCGGAAACTTTCAACCCCGGCTTAAGAACCATTTCACTGGCTCACTGGTCTCCGATCAATGATAAAATTGTGCAGAATGCCGATGTAAAAACCAATCTTGCAACAGATCTTGCCGTGAAAAATGCTGCTGTAAATGCTTTACAGAACGACAATCCGGATATTCTTTTTGTAGACTTCGATGATGTGGATCATGCAGGTCATTCTTACGGTTTCTCTTCAACGGTTCCACAATATGTTTCTTCGATCCAGACCACAGATTCTTTTATCGGGGAAATTGTTGCTGCAATGAAAAACAGACCTACCTATGCTAATGAAGACTGGCTGGTAGTATTAACAACAGATCACGGAGCGGTAGAAACTTCTCATGGAGGAGGTGCTCTATCTGAAAGAAATATTTTTACCGTGTATTCCAATCCTGGATTTACTCCTCAACAGATCAGCAAAACGGTTCTGGAATCTGATAAAACATTTAATCAACTGAACTTTCCTGCAGGAACGTATGCAAAACCAACTAATCAGATCCCTTTTAACTTTGGAACCAGTCAGGATTTTACGATTGAATTTTGGGTAAAGCCGAATGCTTCCTATAGCAGTGATCCTGTAATGCTTGGAAATAAAAACTGGGCAAGCGGAAAAAATAAAGGAATTATTTTCTCAGGATATTCCGGACAGACCTTCAAAATGAATATCGGTGACGGAACCAACAGAATTGATCTGACAGGCGGAAAGGCAGAAACCAACAAATGGAAACATATTGCCGCCAGCTTTGACAGGGACGGGCTTGTTACGCTTTATGAAGATGGTGTTCCGGTAACTTTTGCCAAAATGAGCAGTATCGGAAATATTGATTCAGGGCTTCCTTTGACCTTAAACCAGGACGGAACGAATACATACAGTCTCAACCTGGCAGCGTCTTACAAAGATGTCAGAATCTGGAAATCAGCTCTTCCCAATGATGTGATCGTGAACTGGGCCAACCAGGACATTACACCGTCACATCCTTATTACGCCCAGCTCCTTGCTAACTGGAAATGTAATGAAACTTCCGGAAATACACTGGCAGATTCAAGTCCTAATGCCAACAATATGATTATTACCGGGTCTCCTGTTTATAATGCCAATACAACCAATAATTTCAAAATTTATGACTATACCTCAACCACAAGGGAAACAGACCACTTTCCTACAGTATTGAACTGGCTTTGTATTCCGGTACAGTCTTCATGGGGAATAGACGGTACCAACAGAATTCCGGCATGTTCCAATGAAATATTGGCCGCAAAGGAAATAAAGACTGCCGCTGATGGTTTAAAAATATTCCCTAATCCTGCTTCTACAAGCATTGGCTTTCAGTACAAGTCTGAAGATAAAGTAATTAAAGCTGATATTATTGATGCAAAAGGAGCTCTTATTTCAACACATCATCTGAAATCTGCAAACGGATATTATGATGAAAAACTGAATATTGAAAACCTCGCAGCCGGAATGTATTTCTTTAAAATCAACGGAAGCAAAAAATCTCTGAAGAAAACTTTTATTAAAAGATAAAACAGTAAAGCAATTAGATTTAAATTTTGATATTAGAACGAGGATTTTCTATCCGAGTTCTAATATCTTTTTTATCCCTATACATTGATATCCAGTTGCATCTGTACATCTACACGGTCATAGCCGGCATCTGTAATAGGAATGTGCCTGAAACCCAGCTTTTCATATAACTTTATTGCCGGAACCAAGGCTGAATTGGTTTCCAGAAGTACTTTCTCAGCTTTCAGATCTTTGGCCAGATCCACCAATGTTGTACCAAGCAGATATCCGATTTTCTTTCCCTGCGCCTTAGGACTGACTGCCATTTTTGCCAGTTCAAATACAGAAGGCTCATGTTCCGATTTCATTAAGGCGCATGTTCCTACAGCTTCCCCATTCAGTAAAGCAAAAACAATATGTCCGCCTTTTGCTAAGATCTCTTCTTCGGGATGGTCTAGAATTTTATAATCACTGGCTTCCATCACAAAGAATGTTTTGATCCATTCTTCATTTAAAGTTTTAAAGGCATCTTTATATTGAGGTTCATAAGTCACTATTTTTACTTCATCTTTAGTATCATTCATCGCTATAAATTTTAGTTTAAATTCTGTTTTTAATCAGTTTCCCCAGTTTTTCAAGATCGCTTTCAACACGGTCTGTCCATTCCAGTGCATAGTTCAGCCGCATACAGTTCTGGTACTGGTTATATTGTGAAAACATTCTCCCTGGGGCAAAATTTACTTTCTGGTCCAGCGCCGCATCATAGAGGTCTTCTGTACAGATTCTTTTATCCAGTTCCAGCCAGAGCATAAAGCCGCCTTTGGGCTCCGAAACTTTGGTATTATCCGGGAAATATTGATTCACTGCCTTCTGGATCTGTAGATAATTGGCATACAGTTTCTTCCTGAACATTCTCAGGTGATGGTCATAGCGCCCGTATGCAAGAAAATCTGCAATCACATCAGAAAATAATGATGGTCCGCTTACTGTCTGAACCAATTTCTGACGGATGATTTTATCTTTAAATTTCCCGGAGCTACCCAGCCCACCCTGAATCCGGGAGCCAGTGTTTTTGAAACGGAGCCCGCCCACATCACAAGATCTGCTTCATCATAATACTTACAGGGCTTTGGCCTTTCTGCTCCGAAATAGATATTCCCGTACACATCATCTTCAATGAGGGGAACATTATATTCTGTAATCAGCCTTACCAGTTCTTTTTTATTCTCATCCGGCATCTGGAAACCCAGCGGATTGTTAAAGTTGGTCACAAAACAACATGCGGAAAGCTTTGGTAATACCTTTTTAAGGCATCCAGATCTACTCCATAAATAGGATGGGTAGGAATTTCCACTGCTTTCAATCCCAGCAGCTGAATGGCCTGAAGCATTCCAAAATAGACAGGACTTTCCACGGCTACAGAATCACCGGGTTGGGTAACTGCCATTAAGCAATTGTAAACAGCATTCATAGCACCGGAAGTAATCACGATATCATCTTCAGTTATCTTGCCCTCCATCACTATAGACCATTTGGCAATTTCACGACGGAGAACCTCGCTTCCCTGCACCGGCTCGTAATTGGTACCGCTGTCACTTTTCCGCTTCATTACATCAATCATACATTTCTTCATCTTGGCTACGGAAGAAGACTTTTCCCCGGGATTCCCAAGGCAAATTGTGTAATATCCGTTCCTTCGATCGTTCCGAAAACTTTATCAATAAGATCCTGCGGGGTATTTTTCTTTTCCGACAGTTTCATTTGAGCCACAGAGGGCAGCGCCAGTTTCCGTTGGGAAGTCTGGCTTACATAATATCCGTATTTGGGGCGGACTCTACCAGAGAACGGCTTTCCAGCTCCATATAAGCCTGCTTTACGGTATTCAGGCTCACATTATAGAGTTTTTGGGCACTTCTCAGAGAAGGAAGCTTCTCACCGAACTGCAGTGTTTCACTTTTGATCTGCTCCGTGACGGAATTGGCTATTTTAAGGTACAGAACATCTTTAGACATTGAATTCCTGTTTTAAGTAAATGTACAATTTTCTCTGAGTTTTTATTAAAAATTCAGCCAATCTACCATATTGCTGATGCTGCTTTTCAGTTGATCAGCATTGCGGAAATTAGGGTATTATTCTTTTTAAAATAGCGTTCAGCCTTTAAAGCAAAGTTTTCTTTTTCTGTTTCCGGCATTCTTTTTTATTAAACATTTTAAAAGTGATACCGTCTTTTTCATTAATGATAAGACTCGCAAATGCTATGATTTCGTTTTCTTTTTTGCCAAAAGGAAAGGAAGCCCGAAACTTTGATTGACTGTCTTATCATCCTGTGCCTGTAGAAAAATATTTTTCAGTATCAGCAGGTCTGAAATATAGACTTCAGCATATTGAATCTGTTCATGATGTTGAACTATTGTTTCCATAAGTGTTTTTCTTGCTTAACAAAATTATGGAGTCCCAGGCTTTGGATACAGATACAGAAGAATAGAATATAATGGGTACAGATTTTCATTTTTTAATCTTGAATTCCGATTGCTATGGATTTGTTGGAAAAAAGCAAGGACGTAAAGGTTTTTATAGTATGTTGTTTTTAAGACGTAAGAAAAGCAAAGATTTTCAGCAAGGATATACATAATTTTGTGGTTATATTCTATATCTATATTATTAAAAAACTAGAACATAATTTTTTTATTTTGCGTGTATTTATGGCAGTATATATTGGGAATAATTTTTTCTTGCAGATCACACAGATTACGCAGATTCTTGCTTTGAATAAAAACCGGGCTGTTTCTCTGAAACAGCCCGGTTAGTGATTTTTAAAAGACCTGTGAGTATTACTCCACTTTTTCAAAGCTTCTTTGATGCCTTCCAGCCCGTCTCCGAACTGGGCAAGCAGTGCCACAATCTGGGACATCCTGTCGTTCTCTCCTAATCCTTTTATGGTTTTATTTTTGACAAATGTTTTTTTGATTTCATTCCAGCGTTCTGTTTCCTGTTCTGAAATGGTGCCCATCAGTTCTTTCAGTTTAAGCATATTCGCCTCTGCTCCTGTTGTTAAAGTCTGAGATTCATTCTGGTAATGATTCAGTATGATCTGGGTTACTTCATCGGTTTTCAGAATAGGCTGGATCTGTGCTATAAGCTTATTCATATTACGGTAAGACCCTGTAGTTTGAACGGCGGTTCATTTCTGTAGTCATCAGACATCGCAGCAGAGGAAATATATTCTTTATTTACTTTAAGAACCGTATTTCTCACCATAATGGTATTTTTCAATACAGCTCTGAAGTCTGATATTTCATTGGAACTGAAATTCCCTTTCAGATTATCGGCAGGGTTATCCGTTATTACACAGTCATAAAGCTCGTAAAGGTTTTCCATTCCCGGTTGTGTCAGCCTGGTCAGATATTCATTAGACATCAGCGCATTTTCGATAAGACTGAGGTCAAAAAGATCGGTTTTTGATCCTGATATTTCTCCCAGGTTATAGGTATCTGAACGGTTGGCCAGCATATCAGGAATTTTAAATTTTTCTCCGCTTTCGGTATATGGATTTCCTGCCATTACCAGACAGAATCTTTTGGAACGAAGGTCATAGGTTTTACTTTCCCCATTGTAAATTCCTTCTATCTTTCTCTGCCCGTCAGCCAAAGAAATGAATTTCTGTAAAAATTCAGGGTTACAATGTTGAATATCATCCAGATACAGCATCACATTATCGCCCATTTCCAGGGCAAGATTCAGCTTTTCAAGTTCCTGTCTTGCTCCGGCATTCTTTGCTTCTGCCGGATCTGTGGACACAATATCATAGCCTAAAGACGGACCGTTGATCTTCATGAAAACCAAGCCCATACGTTCTGCCATATATTCCATCAGGGTGGTCTTTCCGTATCCTGGTGGCGATACCAGAAGAAGCATTCCCATTCTGTCTGTTCTCTTGTCTGAGCCTACTGTTCCCAGCTGTTTGGCCAGATTAGCCCCGATCAGAGGAAAATAAACATCATTGATCAGTTTATTTCTGACGAAAGAGCTCAGTATCTGTGGCTTAAAGGTATCCAGTTTTAATGCTTTTTCTTTTCATCCACCCAACTGAATTTCAATTCCTGAAGGCGTTTATATTTGGGTACAGTCACTGTATTGAAATGGCTTAGACGAGATACAAATTCAAAATAATTAAGGTGGTACTCCGTATCCTTTTCAAGTGATTTCAGTTCTTTAATAGTGACTTCATAAGAAATACGTCTGATATTTTTCGGATCAAGCTTCTGAGTGATGATGAACCCGGCCGTTTCCTTTATAATATCCTTCTCAGCCTGCGGATCAAAAGCCTGCAATGCTCCTTCTGCAATATAATAACATGCTGAAGGATACTGATACATTGCCCGTATCTGATCCAGAAACTCCAGGTCTTTACCTTTTTCTTTCAGCTCTTTCGTAAATAATTCATACAAAGCACCTGCTTTTTCTGAGATCAGGAAGTTTTCTTTGTCTTCCTGTTTCAGATACAGCGCAGCGTTGATACAATCTGTTTCTTTAAGAATGTTATGAGCTGATGCAAAAGCATTCATTTCTTCTGACAGTTCCCTGCTTAAATACTCAAATCCCTGTTTTGCCGTAAACGACTGAGTGATGATGGCAGCTGCCTCAAACTGTTTGGTGTAGTAATCTTTTCTTTCTTTTTCAAGGAAAAACCAGAACAGCTGGGCCAGAGCTCTTTCCTGTGCGGTAAACCTCATCAGCCCGAGCTCGTTATGTATTTGCTGCAGCCGGGTCACAATATTCTGAGCATCTTTATCATGAATACCTTTTACCAGTCCTTCTCCGAAATGTTCTGCAAGAAACTGCTGTACGGCATTTTCATTCTGCTGATCAGTTGCGATGTCCGTATGGGAACAGAATACATTCCAGGCTAAATATTCGAATCTTTTTACATGGCTATTTTCCGAAATAAATTCCTGATTCCATACTTCTTTGAATTCATCTGCCGTATTGAAGTTCAACGGTTCATAAAAGCTTGTTCCGGTAAGGTGATAATAATACTGGGCGTTTCTCAGGACCAGAGTAAGATCCAGTTTCTGCTGATTGACCGCAAACTTATAATCTCCCAACGCAATAACGCTTTCACCATCTGCGTAGATCTCTTTTTATCTTTCAGCTTTCTTACCGCCTCCTGCTGGGATGTTTTTAACAGGGTTTGAATTTCTTCCGACTTTGCGGAATCTTCCAGTTCTGCGAGTTGTCTGGCAAGATCTCTTACCTTTTCCACCATCAGATCTGCTGCAAAATAGCCATTGATGTCATTTTCAGAGTCAAATGATTCCGCTTTGGTCTGTACGGATTTCAGAATTCTCTGAGCTGCATCGAAAAGATTTTGTGTTCTTTTATTTCTTGATTCGGTAAGCTGTACTCTTTTATTCTGAAAATGTGCGTAAACTTCTTCTCTTTTGGTTCCTATCTGCTGGATAAATTCTTCAAAATCGATAAACTTTGTCTCCATCTCTTCCAGTTGAATGGAAAGTTTGGTGAGGTATTCATCACATTTCTCCGGCGTCTGGGAAAGTTCCAGAAAATTAATAACAGACTGATCAAATAAAGTGATCTGTGCCTGAAAATCCGACGCAAGCTCTTTCCCGGAAATTTCTCTTTTCCTTTTGCTGAGCTCAAGCCTTTCCTGATTCAGACGGGCAAAGATCAGCGAGATGTTTTCAATGATCTGGGTAGACTGGGAAGTGTCTTCTATTTTTAGATTGTTGACAATATCCACCAATAATTCCAGCTGACCGGATAAGGTATTGATGTTTTCATCTATAGTTTTTGCATCTATCGCTTTTTGCAGGGCAATAATGTTTTCTGATATTTTCTGGGCTTTTTCTTCATAAGGCAACAATGCTCCTTCCTGCAGAAGAAAATCTACGCAGGCATTGGAAAGTTCGGTATAGCGGTCTGCCAAAGATTTTTCCAGTACATCCAATAGGGCCGGATCGGCATATTTAAGTTCCCGGGCACCCGTAACTTCACCTCTTAAGGCTCTGATCTGCGAAAGCGCATCGATATATTCCGTAAGCTGGGAGTAGTGCAGTCTTTTGGTTTCATCAAGAATTTTATCACAGGAATGCTTTATCTTTTCTAAAGCTTCCTCTGTATTCTTTCTCTGCTCTACAACCTTTTCATATTCATTGATTGCGGAGTGTGCGATGGCTCTGATTTCCTTCAAAGGCTGATCCAGCTTCTGAATTTCTTCTTCACCCAAAAAATAATAGGTATCCAGAATGAATGTAGCCAGTTTTACAATATCATTATAAAGCCCGCTGTAAGAGTCCTTTTTATTAAGAAGTGTGATCAGCTCCTGGCTTTCTGCCATTACTCTTACAATATCCTTATTCCCTATTTTATAAATCAAACGGTCTGCTTTTTCGGCGTTCGGTAGTATTTCTTTGGAAAAAGGAGTTTGCCAGATTTGGGCAAGATGGTTTTTTGTAGTTTCTATGCTTTCACGAAGATAGATCAGCTTTCCGTCACTTAAGAAGGTGAACCCGCTACAACGGATCGGTGTTTCTATCGTCTGGGTAATGATATTGTACGAGATCAGCTGGTAGTTGTTTGTTTTATCATCGTAAAAGACATATAAAAAATTCTCCCCGTTCGGTTCTATGACTGTTCTAAGATAATATAATCTGTTCTGATCCTGAGAAATAACTTTCAAGCCTCCGGTCTGAAGTGCATAGCCATTGGAAAACAAAACGCCTTGATTTTCAGGAAGCAATAATCCCGAATATTTAAGAGCGTCTGCCCTGGAAACCGTTTTTTCTTTATGATTATAGATGAAATAACGTTCTGTTTCCTGGTAGGGTTTTATTTTAAACAAAACAAGGTTATCAAGATCGCAGAAATGGATCTCCGCATCATCCAGATTCTGATCTTTATGAATCACATCTTCGGAATAGATTCCTTTTCCCGTATCGGTATTGTCTTCTATCTTGATGGTAATATCACCTCCAATACTTTCAACGAATACTTTATCTGCTAATGAAATATGGGGATGCTTCCCGGAGCGCTGCATATCCCTGGTTGCTTTTGTCCAGACAAAGCCATGCTGCTGAGGGTATGACGTCTCTGAGGCACTTCTTGAATCTACATAGATCAGCTTATTTTCTTTTATAAGCCATTTGAAAGCCTTGATGTCTGTTGTACTTTCAGAAAGCTGGAAAACCATATAAAGATAGTTTTCCGTAAAGGTAAACCTGGCAAAAAGGTATTTCTGTAGTATTTGTAAAGGTTTTTAAACTCATCGATGAAAACCTCATCATTGATCAGAGTATAATCCTGAGGTTCAAACCGGTTCTGATTAATTTTATATATTGAAAATACATCTGAAATGTTGATTTCAGTCTGTAAGCCTAAATGGGCATTGGAACCAAAGACCAGATGATCTCCCAACGAATAGATATCTTTGGCGATACAGCTGTGTTCTGTTGAAATTCTTTCGTTCGCAATAAGAGAAAAATCTACACCTCCAAATATATTTTTACGGCTCTCATTCAACTTTTGAAGCCTTTGAATAAGATCATTTTTCTGCTCGTTCAGGCGGTTCTGAATAATTTCGTAAGTTCCGGAATTAAGTTGTTCTGACATAGTTTCGGTTTAGATTTCATTACTGCTGGTAACAGCAGGTCCTGGTGTAACAACTTGTGATACTTTGTTAAAGAATTGTATTTTTTTGTGTTGAATTTAAACCTTATAGGTTTTTGAAACCTATAAGATTTGTCGGCGTATTGTCAACGCCTGTTATTGTTCAAGTATCATCTTTTAAAACCACTCAACGGAATCCCAATCAAGTGCTTGATGAATGATTTAAACGTGGTTATTATTCACCGGTTTATTTTCTACACCAAGATGTCTCGCCATATCAAGGGCTCTTTCCAGAATTCCTTTTTCCTGCTGGTTGGCAAGGCCGTTCAGTTTGAAGATCAGGAAGCGATGCTCATATTTTTGATGTCATCAGAAGAGATTTTGTATTTATCTACCATTCCCATCACCTTGCCAATGATATTTTCTCCGTCACCTAAAAGATTTTCTCTTACAATCTGTGCATTTTCACTGTGGCTTACGAATTTATCCAGACCTTTTCCTGCAGACACCTGACGGATCACATTGTCGAAGAAAGTATTATCACCGCCTACAATATCAATTTTTGCTGTTTTGAAGGCCTCTGCCAATACCATTGACTGTGCTTCTGCAATGTCTTTCTGAATAGCGATCTGAGCCAGTTCCACATCTTTTTCTTTGGCCAGCTGAAGACGGAATTCTTCGTGGTCTTTTCCGGCATCGTTCAGTTTCTTCATTGCTTCCGCTTTCTCTGTAATTCCGGCTGCTTCTGCCAGTGCTTTTCTTTGATCACTTCAGCCTGTGCAATTCCTTCTTTTTGGACGCATCTGCTTTTTCTCAATAACAATCGCTTCTACAATCCCCTGTCTTTCTGCAGCATCAGCTTTAGCATGTAATACCTGTGCTTCAGATAATCCTACCGTTGCTTCTTCTTTCGCTTTGGCATCAGCAATGATCTTGCGTGCTTCTGCTTCTTTTTCTGCAGCATCTCTTTTCGCCTGTGCTTCGATCACATATTTCTGTGCATCTTTTTCGGCTGCCAATCTGCGGGACTCTGCTGCTCTGGTTTCTTCGATCAGCTTTTTCTCTGCTTCCTGAGTGGCTACCGTGATTTCTACCTGCTTGTTTCTTTCTGCTGTTTTGAATGCTTCAAGATCTTTGATCCCCTGCTGCTCTTCCACTACGGTTTTCTCCATCGTCAAGCGCTCACGGATCGCATCCTGAATACTTTTCTTCTCAAGTTCTATTGCCTTCTCCTTTTCAATCTGAGCAAGGGAAACAATTCTTTCTCTTTCTGTAGCTTCAAGGGCTTTATCTTTCAATACTCTTTCTGTTTCCACAAGGTCTGCACGCTCTTTATTTTTAGCTGCAATAACCACCTGACGGAGTTTATTTTCTTCTGCGATCTGTAATTTTTCTTCTGTAGCAATGCGTACAGTTTCATACCTCAGCCTTTCTTCTTCTTCTACCTTTAAGATTTCTGCATTTTCACGGGCTTTGATATTGGCCACTTCTCTTTTCTGGGATTCTTCTTTTTCAGCCAATTGTTTTTCAAGCTCCAGGATGGCTTCACGGGCTTCTACGTTCTGTTTCGTAATTGTTTTTTCTTCGTCACGACGCACCTGGTTTGCTTTAATATTTTGTGTAGCCGTAAGTTCTGTAATCTTTTTAATTCCTTCAGAGTCAAGAATATTATCTTTATCCAGTTTGTCAATTGAAGTCTGCTCAAGATAATCGATCGCACAGTCATCCAGAACATATCCGTTCAGGTCTGTTCCGATGATGTCAAGGATTTCCTGACGGAATTCGCTTCTTGCTTCGTATAATTCTGTAAAATCAAATTTCTTTCCTACGGTTTTAAGGGCTTCCGAGAATTTAGCTTCAAAAAGTTCTCTTAAAGTCTGGGCATCTGAAGCTCTCTGGCATCCGATCGTCTGTCCTACATTGACAATATCATCTACCGATTTGTTGACACGGATAAAGAATGCGACCTGAATATCTGCCCTCATATTGTCTTTACATATTAGTCCGGCCCTTCCTTCTCTTGAAATTTCGAGTTTTTTCACAGAAATATCCATAGATTCCATACGGTGGATGATAGGAATGACAATTCCGGCATTGAAGAAGACTTTTGTACCTCCATAACCAGTTCTTAAAATAACGATTCCCTGAACGGTTTTTTTATACATCGATAAAATCCAGAAAATCAATCCGACTGTTGCTACTGCAACAATAATAATTCCAGCAATTAAAGGTAAGTTCATAGTTTTATAAGTTTATAGTTTATATGTGAATGTGTTTTTGTTTTAAAAATACCGGAAAATAATCTCCACGATATAATTCAGCATGATCAAAAAAAAGAGTTAACATGGTTATTAGTCTTGTTTTTTAATATCTCATTGATCTTTGTACGTAATAAATCTTTTTATCCGGTTCTTCATCTACAATCATGACATGGGTTCCGTGTTCCAGCCTGCTCCCGTCTTTACTTCTCACCATCAGCGTCATTGGATCGCTTCCGATAAAGACTTCCATCATTCCTATTTTATCGTCCTGAATGTTTGATTTCAGGCGTCCTTCTCTTCCCAGGAAAGCATAAGACGCTTCACCTTTATGATTGATTTCTTTAAAGAAAGAAAGGTTCAGGGTTTTAAAACTATTTTGGTAAGCAGCATTCCTCCGATCATTAAAGGAAATATGGCTAATATCCCGGCCCATACAGGCAATGGGAAAAAATAATTCAGATAAAATGATCCCAACCAGGTGACCAATAGCGATAAAGTAAGAAAATAGGTTACCGGAACAATATCCAGATTAAGAAATTTCAGGAAATGCATCCATGCGGAAGGATCATGATCCGGCGCATGAAATTGACCGTCAGGAGCGTGAACATCACCTCCGGCATCCAGGTCAGAATGGATTCCCACATCAATATCCAGACCGGTAAGTATGGTAAACAGCCAATAGATCACCGAGAGACCGAGCAATACGCTTAAGACGGTATTCACTGGGGAAAACGCAATATTTAAAAATTCCTGAAAGGTCATAGATTAGCCTTTTTAAGTGTTTCTTTTAATCTGTTTAAAGCCTCTTCAGCTTCCGTGTCTTTGTTACTTACCATTGCATCAATCTCTTCATCAATTGTTTTTCCCGATTTTGAAAGATCTGCATAGGCATCTGCAAGAGCTTCCTGCTGCACTACTCTGTCCTTAAGTTTTTCGAGCATGCTTACGGTACTTCCGCTATCCATCTGGGTCATTTTCTGATTGATGTCTTTGGTCGCTTCGCTCACCTGTACTCTTGCTTTCAGGGTTTTCAGTTCGTTTTCCCATTTGGCGATACTTGATTTCAAATGACTGATATTTGCCTGCATTTTTTCACATTCAGAATGAATTTTTTCATGTTCTTTCTGTAATTCGAGAGCTTTTTCCTGTGAGGAAGTCTGTCTTTTCAGGGCTTCTTTGGCAAGGCGGTCTGCTTCTGCAGTTTCCACTTCTCCTTTTTCCGCTTTCTGTACGATGACGATAGCCTTATTATAATAGTCTTTGGCAATCTGCTCCTCAGCTTCAGCTTCATTTTTTTACGGATATCAAGAGCTTTCAACTGTGCCAGTGCTTCAATGCTTTTTCCCAGCTGTTCTTTCATTTCACGGATTCCCTGTTCCGTTGTATTGATCGGGTCTTCAAAGCTATCGATCACAGAATGGATCTCCGCTTTTCCAATTGTTAATAATCTTTTAAAAATGTTCATTTTAAATATCTTTTGTGAATTACTTACTCATTTCAAGCATTTCGTTGGTAAATTCTCCTACCAGGATTCCCAGTGAATTGATAGATGCCATCACTTCATTCTGGGCCATATTATCTGTGGGAAGCGTATCTCTGAAAATAACCCTGCGGCCTGTACCATCAAGCAAAAGCACCGTGAACAATATCTCTGTTTTTCTGAAGCAGTTTTCGGAAGGTTTGTTCGGAAGGATTTTTGATTTCGAAAAGAAACTGTTCCATAATCAGAATAGAGTCTGATATAATAAGGATCATATTTTTTATCCCGTTGGATTCTTTTTCAATGATCAGGATTCTCTGAGCCTCATCTTCAAGAGTAATGGTAAACTCATAATCCTGCAACCACTCTTTGACTGTTCTAAATATTTGATTTTTCATGATGGCTTGTTTTGTGTTCAAATTTCTTCTACACAAATATAACATAAAATTTTCAAATTGCAAATATTTTTAGCAATCATTTATTTCAGATTCTCTATATTTGCAAAAAGATTAGACAAAATGAGCTTCTTTGGAACTAATATTAAGAAAATAAGACAGGTAAAAGGACTGAGCCAGAAAGCTTTTGCAGATCTGTTTGATCTGAACAGAGGGGTAATAAGTTCTTACGAGGAAGGGCGTGCAGAACCAAAAATAGAAACAATATTAAAGGTTGCTCACCATTTTAATCTTAATCTTGACAAATTACTGACAGAAACCCTGCAGGTGAATCAGTTAGTAAGCGTTTCAGATATTGACCAGCTGATGCTTTTCCCTGAATTGGCCATCCAGAATACCAAAGAAGCGAAAGCAGATCAGGAGAAACAAACACCTGACTCTGTAATTTTGCAAAAATATTAGCATCGGTAGATCTCGTTTATGAATTTACCCCGATAAACCTCTTTTACCACAATACCAATACGGGGATATTTTATTTCTGAACAAGACAGATTTAACAATAGAAAATCACAATACATTACTGTTGTACACGGATGGAACAATACAATATCTAACTGATTATCAAGAAACAAAAAACAAACAGGTTTATAAAATAGTAGGCTATGTTTCCACAGCAGAGAAGAATATTTTCAGTGGTATTTTTGAAAGACTTGAAAAGCTTGAAAAAAAAAGCCAAATAATGCAAATATAAAGTTCTCCTGAAAACAAATCTGTAGCCGATAATGAAAATGATCTGAACAAATTTTAAGGACACCATCCTGAGAGCGAATACTAAAAGAATAGATAATATCCGAAACCGAAAATAAAAAGCCTTCCGTAATTAATTACGGAAGGCTTTGTACCCAGACGGACTTGAACCCGTACGTCCTTGCGGACACAGGATTTTAAGTCCTGCGTGTCTACCAGTTCCACCACCAGGGCATGGTGTGGGGCGAAAAAAAAGATTCGAACCTGGGTTCCAACCTTCTTAGATGACTCTATATGAGCCTTTTCGCATAGTGCGGATGAAGGGACTCGAACCCCCACGCCTCACGGCACCAGATCCTAAGTCTGGCGTGGCTACCAATTACACCACATCCGCTGGTTTTTGCTGATTTGTTTCACCAATTCAGCTGTATTTCTTACAAATATAAGATTTTTTTTTTAAAGATCACAGTCTCTATAAAAAAAAAACCCTCCGTAAGATATTACAGAGGGTCTTGTACCCCAGACGGGACTTGAACCCGTACGTCCTTGCGGACACAGGATTTTAAGTCCTGCGTGTCTACCAGTTCCACCACCAGGGCATGGTGTGGAGCGAAAAACGGGATTCGAACCCGCGACCCCAACCTTGGCAAGGTTGTGCTCTACCAGCTGAGCTATTTTCGCATAGTGCGGATGAAGGGACTCGAACCCCCACGCCTCACGGCACCAGATCCTAAGTCTGGCGTGGCTACCAATTACACCACATCCGCTGGTTTTTTTATATTGTAAGTTTTAAAGAGCTTGCTTCGTTTTTGTGAGTGCAAATATAGGACATTTTCCTTTACCTCCAAACTTTTCAGAGAAAAAAATTAAATTTTCTACTTTTTTTACCGCCACCCCTATTATTACGATTCATTTTCTTACTTTTACATCGTTAATACTTACGATATGGAATTACAAGGAACGGTAAAGAAAGTTTTTGATACTCAAACATTTGCGAGTGGATTTCAAAAAGAGAAATGGTTATATTGACTCAAGAACAGTATCCACAGCCGATAAACATAGAATTTTTATCTGACAAGATCAGTTTGCTAGATAACCTTAAAGAAGGTGAAAACGTAAAGGTAGGAATCAACATCAGAGGTAGAGAATGGGTTTCTCCTCAGGGTGAAACAAAATACTTCAACTCTATTACGGGATGGAGAGTAGAAAAAGTTTTTGACAATGCTTCAGAACCTACTCAGGCTACACCTCAGCAGTCAGCTTCTCCAGTCTCCAACGAGAATCCGTTTGCCGGAGATGACGATGACGATTTACCTTTCTAATTAAAGAATAAAGATCAACTATAAATCCTGCTTTTTGAAGTGGGATTTTTTCTAAAAAATGGTCCGATTAGACGAAAACGAGATTTCATTTCCTGATCCGGAGGTGTATGACGGTCATGAGGGGCTGATAGCTTTTGGTGGAGACCTGTCTATAGAGCGCATCTGGTTTGCCTACCAGCTGGGTATTTTTCCTGGTATAATCCCGGAGAGGAAATCCTGTGGTGGTGCCCGGACCCAAGATTCGTTCTGTATCCTGAAGAAATAAAAGTTTCAAAATCAATGCGGAAAATATTGAACAGGAACATTTTCACTTTTTCCGAGAACCGGAATTTCAGAGAAGTTATCAGAAACTGCCAGCAGACCAACCGAAAAGGGCAGACGGGAACCTGGCTTTCCGATGAACTGATGAATACTTTTATCCGGCTTCACGAATATGGGCTGGCCAGAAGCATTGAAGTATGGCAGAATGATGAGCTTGTCGGTGGCTTTTACGGGCTGCAGATCGGAAATGTTTTCTGTGGTGAAAGCATGTTTGCCAAGGTAAGTAATGCCTCAAAGGCAGGTTTTATCCATTTTGTTGAGAACAATAAGGAGCAGCTCGAATTAATTGACTGTCAGTCTCATACTGAGCATCTAGAGAGTTTAGGAGCCAGAATGATTCCAAAGAAAGAGTTTTTAAAAATCTTACACGAAAATAATGAACGCAGATAAAGAAAAATGGATTCTCCTGGTGATCCTGAGCATTATTTGGGGATCCTCATTTATTTTAATCAAAAAATCGCTGGAGCATTTCAATCCGTTTCAGGTAGGCTCTTTGAGGGTTCTTATAGCCGGTATTATTTTACTTCCTGTTGCTATTTCCAATTATAAGCTTTTCCCTAAAAAGCATCTGAAATGGTTAATTCTTGCAGCTTTTACAGGAAATTTCATCCCTATGTTCCTGTTTCCTATTGCAGAAACAGAGATCAGCAGCAGTATTGCCGGGATTATCAATTCAATGATGCCGATTTTTGTCATTATTGTAGGTGCTCTGGTCTGGAAGTTTGAAACAACGAAAAAACAGATCATAGGAACCTTTATTAGCTTCACCGGGGTTTGTATTCTGGCTTTCGGAGGTGGAGACAGCGGAGAACTTAAACTGATCCCGATCCTTCTCCTGTTACTGGCCACACTCTGCTATGCATTGAGTACCACAACCGTCAAATCAAAGCTTATGGAAGTTTCTTCTACGGTGCTTTCTGCCTTTGTATTTTCATTTGTTTTATTATTTCCGTCTGTTATAGCCCTTACAAGTACCGGATTTTTCTCAGAATTCAGTTTCTCGAAAGACAATATGCTCGGATTACTATTTGTAAGTCTGTTATCTATTTTCGGAACCGGTCTGGCCATGATGATGAATTACCGTTTACTGAAAGTTTCAACGCCCCTTTTTGCTTCAACCGTTACTTTGGTAATGCCTATTGTTGCCATTATCTGGGGAATTATAGATGGTGAAAAGCTGACCTATTTACAGTTTGTTGGGGCTGGAATTATCATTGGCGGTCTTATCTTTTAAGAACCAATCCTAAAAATAATTTTCTATCAATATCAATAAAAAAAGCCCACATTTCTGCAGGCTTTCATTATTTCAGATTGATTTAGTTCTTTTCTTCACTTTAGAAGCTTTCACCTTTTTCACCTCATCTTTGATGAACGGATATTTTTTCTGCATATCCTTTACCAGAGAAGGATCAAGTTCCAGGGCTTTCTGAAGTGCTTCCAGACCTTTATCCTGTTCTTTCAGGTTGAAGAAACAGTTGCTTAGCTGGTAATATAATTCAGCTCTGTGATGGCTCTTTATCGCCCTGTTCAGAATAGTTACCGCATCTTCATACTCGCCTACCAGCATCAGAACTTCTGAATACGCATACCAGTTATAAAATCTCGTAGGCTCAACATCTACAAGCTTTTTAAGACAGGTAAGACTTTCTTCGAACTTTCCTGAATCTATGAATAAGAAAGCCAGTCTTTTCTGATAATCAAGATTGTTCTCATTCAACTGGGTTGCTTCTTTGGCAAAATGCAGAGCTTCAGACATTCCTCCCATTTCTTCATACAGATAAGACTGTTCCATCATGGCAAGATAAAACTGCGGGTCTTCTCTCAATGATTTCTGGAATGCGTTTAAAGCCAGAATTGGCTGTTTTAAAGCTTTGTTGCACAGTCCTATCTTATAAAAAGTAAATGCTTTGGTATATTCCAGTTCAAGCATCTCCTCATAAGTTTCGATGGCTTTCTGGTATTGTCCCTGCGCTTCATAGCAGGCCGCTTTATTAGCATATACCCCTACAGAATTTGAATTGATCGCCAATAGATAGTCGTATCCTTTTATGGCTTCATCATAATTCTTTCTGTTGAAATAAAACTGTCCGTATTCAAACCATGCGGTTTCAGAATAAGGGAATTCATCTAAATATTCATTAAGAAAGGCAATTGCCTCCTCACTCTTATTCAGGTCACTGAAGCACACCATACAGTTTTCCAGGGAATATTCATCCGTTGGATCTTCTTTCAGTGCTTTTCTGTAATGTTTAAGAGCGTTAAAGGGATCTCCTAGATTCACATATTCATCCGCAATAAAGTTGTGGAGAAAGTTTTCTTCTTCCTCTAATGTCAAAGCTTTTTACAGATTTCAATGGATTTTCTGGGATTTCCCAGGCTTGAATAATACTTGGCGTAGCAAACCAAAAAGTCTGTGTTTTCCATAGAAGAACCCTTCAGCTCATTAATAAGCTCCTTTGCTGTATTATATTCTTCCCATTCCAGAAGAATTTCAAGTTTTTTGATCTTGATATCCAATGAATTGGGGTGAAGCTTCAGTCCGTAATTAACAGCCATATCAGCGTAATTAAAATCACCAAGCTCCAAATAATAAACAATAATATCTTCCAACTCCTCGGTATCGAAGTAGAATTCGTCATTGTTTTCCATCATTTCCTCGAACTTCTTTACAAGTTCATTTCCAAAATACTCTTCCAATAGTGTCCTCTTTGTCGGCCAGATGTCTGAATGTGCTTACAGACCTCGGCAAACTTATTAATTAATAATACATCTGAAACTGATATTCAAATATTTATGCAAAGTTGCAACTTTTTTTTGAATTTTCCATTTCATAAATTTCTATTATAAAAATAGTAAAAAAGAAAACCGATAAAAGGATTGTGGATAAAAAATGAAAAGTTGCGGTTAAACTCTTACTACAAGCCGTTTTCCATTTTCTACTTCAGCATTCCAGCCAGCTTCGATATTGCTAAGATCAATGTCTTGTGTTTCAATTTTTATTTTTCCTTCTATTGCTGCCTGAAACATTTCCGGAATTATTTCCTTAAAAAGAAGGGCTAATTCTTCTTTTGCCCAGCTTCCCAATCCTGATCCTGAAATCTGTATATCTGTTGCTCTGAGAATTTGTGACGATAACTGAATAGTATCACTACTCATCCCTCCTACGGTGACCAGCCTGGTTTTATGAGAAAAGGTTCCGTCACCTTTGAAAGCGGACAGGATCATTTCCACAGAAGGTCCCCAGATATAATCCAGAATAATATCAATGGGCGTTTCAGTATGGATATCTTTAATTTTCTGTCTGAATTCTTCGTCATTGAGCTGCAATGAAACCGCTTCATCTGCTCCCAGTGTAAGGAGAACCCTCGGGATTCTTCATTTCTTCCGGTAACGATGATTCTCTGAGCTCCATACAATTGAGCAATCTGAACAGCTATTCTTCCCGTAATACCTGTTGCCCCATTGATCAGAACAGTATTTCCCGGCTGTATTCCTGCTTTATATTTCAATGCCATCGCAGATCCCATAACCGCATTGGGTAATGCCGCTGCTATAGAAAAGTCAAGAGCCTCAGGAATTGGGACCATCATGGTCTTATCTGCTACAGCTTTTTCTGCAACAGTTCCTTTTTTACTGAAAAAATACACTTTGCTTCCGTCTTCCAGGTAACCGGTTCCGTCTGATCCTATAATTTTAGGCTGATGGACTTCGTTTTCCGTTGAATAGTGACTGCCACTTGCTCTTGCTCTGTCAAGATTCTTGATGGATGCTGCTTTTACAGTAACCAACACGTCATTTTCTTTGGTAATTTCAGGTTCTGCAATGTCTGTATATTTTGGAATGCTTCCTTTTCAAATACTACTGCTGCTTTCATTTTTGTAAATTTTTATACAAAATTAGCATGAGAAGAGCCGGGCGAACGATAACATTTGTTATCAGTTTGTATTGAAGGGGAAAGCTGGAAGAAGAGCCAGTGTTATTGAAATCTATCTAATATTAAGCAATAGGAAAAACGCAAAACCCGGAAGGAAATTTTACAAACGGACGCTTTATTTTTGGATCGCAAGGGCACTTCGTTCAGCAAGGAATAACGATCCCTTCTGAGTGGAACGCCTTTGCGAACATTCTCAACAGTACATATTATTCTTTGCGAACGTTGCGTTTAAGATGAGTCAGAATTTATGCAGTTTCTTTTTAAATTTCTTCCTTCCAGCCTACTCCAGCCTCTCTTTCAATATCTTGCTTTTGATCCTGCTGAGATGTACGGTCGTAATCCCGAGATAGGAAGCAATATAGTGCTGGGGAACTCTTTTAATAATTTCGGGCTTTTGTTTAACCAGATTCAGATATCGCTGCTGTGGGGTGTCTTTAATGAATGAAAAGAAGTGTTTCATGTAGTCGAATACTCTTTCAAAAAGGGCATCCATAAAGAGGTTTCTGAGCTCAGGATTTTCGTAGACCTCTTCCAGGAAAGCATCTACATCAGGTTTATTGATTTTGTAGAGGATACAGGGTTCTATGGTCTCAAATGAAACCATGCTCGGCAGGCCTTTTTAAAACTCTCAAGGGAAGAAAACATTGTATTTTCCAGAAAAAACTGGAAGGTAACATCTTTACCATCGTTATTATACCATGCTCTTACAATTCCTTTTTCAATATAAAAAGCATTGTACGAAACTTCTCCTTCTTTTAGCAGCAAAGTTTTGGCAGGAATTTCCATACGCTCGAAACCGGCAAGAAATTTCCGCCATTTTTCTTTGGGAAAAGGGAACCTGTTTTTGATGTGTTCAAACATTTGGTATAAAAAAAGAACGGAGCTTTACCGGTTCCGTTCTTTTTGATTTATTTAAATTAAACTCTTGATTTTAGCAATAATATCATCTCCAAGTTTATCAGCTTCTTCCTGAGATTTTGCTTCTGTATAGATTCTGATAATTGGTTCTGTATTGGATTTTCTAAGGTGAACCCAGTTGTTTTCGAAGTCTATTTTAACACCGTCTACGGTAGAAACTTCTTCATTCTGGTATTCCTGTTCCATTTTGTTTAAAATAGCATCCACATCAATCTCAGGAGTAAGTTCTATTTTCTTTTTACCCATGAAGTAGCTTGGATATCCTGCTCTAAGCTCAGAAACTGTTTTATTTTCTTTGGCTAAATGCGTTAGAAATAAAGCCACTCCTACTAAAGAATCTCTTCCGTAGTGCAGATCAGGATAGATGATTCCGCCGTTTCCTTCTCCTCCGATCACTGCATTTTTTCTTTCATCAAATTAACTACGTTAACCTCTCCTACAGCACTGGCAAAATATTCTGAATTGTGAGTATGGGCTACATCTCTCAAAGCACGGCTTGAAGAAAGGTTAGAGATTGCAGCTCCTTTTTATGTTTCAAAAGGTAATCTGCAACAGCTACCAATGTATATTCTTCTCCGAACATTTCTCCTTTTTCATCAATTAAGGCTAATCTGTCTACATCCGGATCTACTACGATTCCAAAATCTGCATTTTCTTTTTTACCAATTCACAGATATCGCCCAAATGTTCCTTCAAAGGCTCAGGGTTATGTGGGAAATGCCCTGTTGGCTCACAATATAATTTAATGGTTTCACACCCTAGTTTATCTAACAGCATCGGAATCGCAATTCCTCCTGTAGAATTCACGGCATCCAGCACCACTTTGAAATTTTTAGCTTTGATCGCTTCTACATCTACCATTGGCAGGTCAAGGATCTGCTGAATATGGATATCAAAAGCATCATCCCTTGTTTCATACTTTCCAAGATCATCTACTTCTGCATAATTAAAATCTTCGCTTTCTGCCAAAGCCAGTACTTCAGCTCCGTTTTCACCGCTGATGAACTCTCCCTTCATTTAAAAGTTTAAGGGCATTCCATTGTTTTGGATTGTGAGAAGCGGTAAGAATGATTCCTCCGTCTGCATTAAGTTCTGGTACCATTACTTCAACGGTTGGCGTAGTAGACAATCCGAGATCCACAACGTTGATTCCCAATCCCTGCAGTGTGGCAGTAACTAATGAGGAAACCATCTGACCGGATATTCTTGCATCTCTTCCGATAACAAGTGTGAGGTCTTTTTATTTTTATTATTCTGAAGCCAGGTTCCGAATGCGGAAGCAAATTTTACCACATCAAGTGGAGTTAAGTTATCATTTACTTTTCCGCCAATAGTTCCGCGAATTCCTGAAATAGATTTTATTAACGACATTATGTTTTTATATTGCTTTGTTGTTACTATAATAATTTGTCCGAAACAAAGATACTTAAAAAGACTTCAACTTACAGGACAGGGATCTTTTTTGAACTTTATCATAAGTGTTTTTTACGACTTTCGGAGGGGCAAACCGATAACCGATATACAGTAAGCCATATACGTTGTTGTTTTCCACCGTGCGGTTATCTTTCTGCTCATAAGCGTACGCATTGAAATTCATTCTTCCGCCAAACAGAAAACGATCGGTATTATAGCCTATATGCAGACCTCCTTCCATTCTGACCGTGATGTACTGAGCTGTTTCTCTGGCGTTTTCGTTCTGGGCATTACGATAGCTGGAAAATTTCCTCCAAGGCCCAAAGTCAGATAAGGGGCAATATTTACATTTTTCCCAATAACCCAATTATAGAAATATCCTATATTCCCTCCGATTTTGTACTGGAATTCTTTGGTTTTTACGTCATCGATCTTATTTCTGAAAATCGTAAGGTCATAATCCAGAAACGGAACCCAGCTTCCACTGCTCTTCTTCTGCCATTCACCCTGGGTATAGATACTTCTTGCTGAAAAGTTTTTTTGAGAATATAGGAGGTGGTTCCTCCAAAGCTTTGAACCCTCAAATCCGGAAACTGGATATAAGGGTCTCTTCCTTCCTGCCAGTTGGGAAAAAGATCCTTCATATTTTCAATATAAAAGCCTCTTACATTTTTATAATAAACATTCTGAATGAATCTTCCCGGGAAAACCTGAAACTGAAATCGGTATAAGAGCTGCTCCCTTTAAGCCCATCATCTCTGTTGAAAATTTTTGGGCAAATGATAACGTAGCACTTATTATCCTGTAGTCGAGTGAAAGGGAGGTTTTTGTTTTGTTATTAATGGAAAGAGTGGTCTGTTCCGCATTTTCATCTTCTCCCTGTGTAAAGGTATAGCTTTCGATGTTGGTATCCAGATTGACACGGATCATGACCTGGTCTGCATAAGACCTGGTATTTAAGGTATCAGTCTGAGCTTTTCCCAGAATCGTAAATAAAGAAAATAATACAACAGATCCTGCTTTAAAGAAATTCAAAACGAATAATTTAAATTAAAAAAATGAAAATACTACATTTTTTTCAATTATCTGCTGATAAGTATTTAAGAACAGCCGCAGTCTTTATCGCAGCTGCTTCTTTTAGAACTGAATTTCTTTGGAGCAAAGTTCTTTTTAATACCTTAAACAGTGAATAACAAGCGAATGCTACTACCAATAAGATAATGACGTATTGAAAGATTAATGATGAGTCCATTACTTTAAAATCTGATATACTATCATCGACACAAAATATGCCAAACCTGTCATCATGACCACCTGAAAGCCGGTCCATTTCCAGCTTTTGGTTTCTCTGTAGACTACTGCAAGCGTGGAAACACACTGCATTGCGAATGCATAAAACAGAAGTACGGAAATTCCTGTTGCAAAGCTGAAGACTTTTTCACCGTTCGGCTTTACATCTCTTCTCATTTTATCAATTACTTTTACTTCCGGAGCATCATCTTCCAGACTGTATAGGGTAGACATGGTTCCTACAAAAACTTCTCTTGCTACAAAACTGGTAAGAATTCCCACCCCATTTTCCAGTCGTAACCAAGCGGGCGATAACAGGCTCTATTCCTTTCCCCATTTTTGCCAGATAAGAATGATCCAGCTCAACATTGGAAGCTACAAACTCATCTGCTTTCTGTTTCGGTCCGAAATAACTCAGGAACCAGATAATGATACTTACAATGAAAATTATTTTCCCTGCTCCGGTGATGAAGTCCCATACTTTCCCTAAAACCATTTTAAAATCGTATCCGAAAAGTGGTTTTTTATAGGCTGGAAGGTCCATTACCAGATAGGTTTTCCTTTATTTCTGATAAACCTTTTAAGGATGGCTGCTGAAAATAATGCTACCAGGAAACCAAGCAGATACATTCCCATCAAAACTAAAGCTTTGTATTTGATTCCCAGGAATGTTCCTTCTGAAATGATCAGACCGATGATGATACTGTATACCGGAAGTCTGGCGGAACAGGTCATAAACGGTGTGACCAGTATAGTCAGCAATCTTTCTCTGACGTTTTCAATATTTCTTGTGGAAATTACGGCAGGAATTGCACAGGCTGTTCCTGAAACAAGCGGAACAATACTTTTTCCGTTAAGTCCGAACGGGCGGAGCAATCTGTCCATCAGGAAGACTACTCTTGCCATATATCCTGAATCTTCCAACAGGTAAAGGAAGTATAGTAAAATTCCGATCTGAGGGGCGAATACAACAATCCCTCCGATTCCCGGAACGATCCCATTGGAAATCAACGAATTGACAGGCCCTTCCGGAAGATGTTCACTGGTAAAAGCAGCGAGCCATGAGAATGTATCTTCAATCCAGCTCATCGGATATTCTGCCAGGAAGAATACACTCTGGAAAATAATGAGAAGGATTGCCATGAAGACTACATACCCCAGAATTTATGTACTAAAACCCTGTCCAGCTTTTCGGTCAGGAGTTCTTTAAACTGTGGTTTTTTGGAAATAACGTTATTCAATATTTTATCAACATTCTGATATCTCCTCACGGTTTCCTGAACCTGTAGCCTTTTAGGTACCAAACTTTTAGCTTCAGCATCATGGATCTGTTCCATAACGGTTTCCAGTCTTCCGAGATCAGTACCCAATGAAACGCTCATCCAGGCTTTATATTCATTATCAAAACCTTTGTGTGAGGCCAGTTTATGGATAAAATCCCTGTGTTCATTCGGGGTTTCAAATGAAATTTTATCTGTTTTTACAAATTCATTGTTGTGGACGGCATTTCTTATTTCGTCAATTCCGATCTGCTCTTTGGCATTGGTCTGAATGATCCTGATGCCTAATGATTCGGAAAATTTCTGAATATCAATAGTAATTCCCCTTCTCTCAGCCTGATCAATCTGATTGACAACCAGAATCATCGGGATTCCCAGATCCTGAATCTGCTGGAACAGAAGAAGGCCTCTTTTTAAGCTTAATGCTTCAAGAATATATACAACTCCCGCATAGTTTTTCTGCTCATCGATCAGATATTTGGAAAAAATAGCTTCATCTTCCGAACTTGGATATACACTGTAAGAACCGGAATCGATAACTTCAATTTCCTCATTTTTATATACATAGTTCCCTGAATGGCTTGCTACGGTAACCCCGGCATAGTTTCCGGTCTTTTGCTTTTTGTTACAAAGCGAATTGAAAACGGTAGACTTTCCTACATTGGGATTTCCGACTAAAAGTATCTGTTTTTTCTTGTTTTCCTGCATTAATTCAATTCTTCAACAATGATATAATCTCCTTCTTCCTCACGAAGAGCAATCCGGCTTTTCTCCGCCCCAAACTCTACATACATAGGCCCATTGAACGGGGCCTGGTACAAAATCCTGAAAACAGTCTCCGGAAGAAGCCCCATTTCAATGATTTTATTGGGCATTTTCAGATGGTCATTATCATATCCCAATATCTTTCCCGTTTTGTTTTTGGGAAATCCACTTAATTTATGTAATCCTTTCTCTTTCAAAGCCTAAATTTTAGTGATGCAAATATACGCTATTTAAATTTAATCTAAATAACGTTTCACTATAAAGAAATCAACCCAAACACATTGCTGTATCCGGGTTGATTTGAAATATAATTTAGTTGATATGAATGCTTATTTTTTCTTCTTCTCAGAAGCTTTCTCTTTTCTATTGGATTGTTATTGGCTCCGAAGAAATCTTTCACTTGCTTTTCCATTCTCTTCATAAAGTCTCCAATTGTTCCATCCGTACCTGGCATTGGCTTACTCATTGTTTCAGCAGTCATATAAGGACGTGATTCCGCAAAAGGATCTGCCTTAAAGGCATCATATGATTTTTGAAATTTTTCTTTAGTTGTCGGAGTTATAGAATTACTAGACATTCCCATTTTGGCATTAATTTTATCAGCATAAGAAATCTCGTCATAGTTTTCTATTTTTTTGTTTCCGCTTAACTGCCAAGAATAATTTTTATCCGTATCTTCTACTTTTACAATTAAGCCTGGTAGACCATAGAATTTATAGGGTCCATCTTGAAAAGGAATATCTGAACTGAACCAAGCTGTCCAGGTTCTTCCTCCAAACTCTGTGGTTGCTTTTTGGACATTATAAGTACCTATTTTTTGTTTTTCAGGTAAAATATTCCACTGTAATTTTACATCATCATCATAAGAGAAAAAATTTCTGCTGATTTTGTCAACATACTGCATCTTCATTTCAGGATAATTTTTGATGATTTTATAGGAAAATTTCGGCCATCTTATCATCTTACTCATGTCCTTGAAAGTCTTAGTCTTTTCCATCTCTTCTACCTGAACTTTAATGATGGAATCCTGCGCTGGCATTGTATAATCCTGATAGATTGATTTCTTAGGTGTAATATCTAAAATTGTAATGACCTTATCCAGCTTCGCCGAATCTTTCTTAGGTTTAAAAGTCAGCTCATAAAAGAAACGGTTTGCGGTTTCCTTTGACTCCTGAGCTCCGGCGAAAGCAAAAAGTGCGATAAGAAATACTGAAAAAGCTTTTTCATTTTGCAAGTTTATATAATTAGTAATCATATCTGTTCTTTTGTTACAGTTTTTTCAATTTTATTTTTGTCAGTTTTACGGGCATCAAAAATTATGATTCCGTTAAAACATTTTCGATTTGTAAAACCTTACCTTTAAGTTTCTAAAAAACAAATTAATATGGACACCTTATCCCAATTTAAAAATGAACTTGAAGCCGAGTATCAGACTACCAGAAAGTTTTTTGAAGCTTATCCGGAAGGAAAGAATGAGTATGCCCCCATGAGAAAAGCATGAAAATGCTGCCGCTTTCAACTCATATTGCGGAGATCTTTGAATGGCCCAACACCATGCTCAGCACTTCTGAACTTGATTTTGCCAACAATGATAACCAGCGTAAACAATTATCTACAAGAGAAGATCTTCTGCAGGCCCTTGACCAGAACTTCAAAGCCGGAAAAGAAGCATTGGAAAATGCTCAGGAGAATGATCTGAATAATACCTGGGCCTTAAAACATAATGGCCATGAACTGGCCAAATGGACCAAATATGAATCTATTCGGCATGCGCTGAACCAGATTACCCATCACAGGGCGCAATTAGGAGTATACTACCGTTTGAATGACATTCCTTTGCCGGGAAGTTATGGGCCGTCTGCTGATTATCAGGGTTTTTAACGTACTTAAAAGGATGGAAGCTGCAAGCATGAGCTAGAAGTTTTTAATCCCGGTTTAAATCTATATCAATATTATATCTCAACAAAAAACCAATCCGTCGGGATTGGTTTTTATATTATTTAAAGTTGAATTTTACGGTAAACATAACCTGGCTAGGCGAAGCTGCATTGTTGTTTGTGTAATTGTTGCATCGCCTACATTTATTCTTTCAAATACTTTTCTGTCTGCAATATTCATCCATTTCAATTCAAAATCCACTTTTTCTTGGCCCAACTGAATTGATAGGAAACATCAAAAAAGCCATTGTTTAATTTTGTCTGTCCTAGTTTTGAGTTAATCTGATCCCAATAAAAACCAAAAGTGTGATTTTCTAAAGGATAGAAAAATACATTCAGATTATGGGTATAACTTTCCGTTTTTCCAAGATCATTCTGAATGATTCCGTTACTTTGTTTGTTCCAGGATTTTGTCATATTGAAATCAATACTCATCCATGAGAAATAGGTATTATTGAATTTAAATCCTAAAGTATTTCCTGTTGTTTTTGTATTAATATCCTGATCATTTCTTCTTGATTGTGATTTTGAACCTGTATCATTAAACGTTAATGAAGCATTCGTTTTGAATTTCGGGAAATACTTTCCGATCTCTGCATAAAAACTGTTGCTGGTTCTTTTATTTTCACTTTCGATGTATTCAATAACACTGAAGCCTAATTCATTGACTGCACTTGAGGCTAATAAATTATTTTTGCATCGCTCAGTCTATATCCTAAATTGAAAAACAGATTATTTAACGGGTTTCTGTATTCTAATCTTACTCCTCCGTTCTTTGTATTGGTTTCAGGAATCGGATTGCTAGGATTCATCACATTAAATCCTCCGGGGCTTGTCAGAATATATCCTGCATAAGCCGTCTGAATGTCTCCGAAGTTATTGCTGATTCCACCACTCATACTTGCTTTAAAAAATGAAGCGAATGAATACTGCACAAAAATATTAGGAGTAAATGTTACTTTGTTCAGAGATTTTGAAACATTTCTGAAGGCATCTTCAGCTTTGATACTGTTGAAGTTCACTGGAAAGTTTGAATAGAGGCTCCATGATTCAGATTTATAATTAATACCCACTGAAGCATTTGGATTAATTCTCATAAACTTCAAATCATTTTCGTAAGCTAAGCTTGTAAAATCTGGGGAATTAGTTACTGTAGTTCCGTCAAAATTGGTATTCAGTTGGTCTGATGAGAAATCAAATCCTACCTGCGGTGTAAATGTCCATCCTTTTGAAGAAAAACTGATGTTGGCAGAATGTGATGTATCTAAAGATTTAATTCTGAAATATTGGTAAGCAGTACTTCCCGGTGTAAAATCTATTGTTTTAATAGGACCTTTAAGCGAATCCCTGTAAGGAAACTGCAGATAGTTTGCCGGGGTAATTTCTAATGTCTGTCTGTCATCCTGATAGCTGACATAAGATTTAAAGTTAACCATTTTTTCTTTCCATGGAATAATCGTGCTTAAAGAGTTCTGGAAAGAGGAAGTAGGAGATTCTAATGCTTCTTTTCCCAACCTGTATCCCGTTTTATCGTTTCTTTCTGCAAAAGCCCGGTCTGCATTCCAAAATTGAGAAAAAGTAGTAGTATTTTTGAAAAACCCCTTTTGGCATTTTTAGTAAATATTAATTCTCCTTTCAGCTTATCTGTATAAAAATTGTTCAGGAATCTTGTACTGTATTGTGTTCCTTGCTGGATATCTCTTGTTATGCTGTTTGATTCTCTTTCTACCGCATTATTGGTGTAGTTGGCATTGGCCTTAAGCTCCCATTCTTTTTCTTATCAATATTGGTAAGATAATTGGCAGATAGATAATGTACGCTGTTCATCAGGTATCTTTTTACAGGAAGGTCCGGTGTGCTTGCATTCTCTACATTCAACCAGTTATTTTGTGATATATTGCTTCTTCTTCCTTCCCATGAGCTTCCAAAAGCAAGAATGTTCCCTTCATTTTCCACCTGCTCACCCATGTTATTGGTTTTATAATTGACTACCCATTGGCTTTTCTGTCCGAAAACATAGGGGTCAATTTTACATTCCAAAGCCATGGATCCCCGAAACCTGTTCCCACTTCTCCTCTACCCGTCATGGTTACGGAGTTTTTCAGCTTAATATTGATGGCTGCCTGATCTGATGGCACTTTATCCTGAAGGATTTTCACAGGCTGGTGGTTCTCCAGGACTTCTACTTTCTGTACGGCATCTTTTGGAAGGGAATTGTTAATGGTTCCATAGCCTCCTTCCATCAGGTCTTTTCCATTAACATAGAATTTATTGATCGCATTTCCCTGATAAAGAATACTTCCGTCTTTATTAACTTCAATTCCCGGAATTTTTTTCATGACATCCGCCAGAGTTCTGTCATTTTTGTTGTTGAATGCTTTCAGATCATAGGAAATTGTATCTCCTCTCGCTGTGATCATTTTGGTTTTCAGCTGTACTTCCTTTATTTCTGTAGCTTCAGACTGCATTTTAAAATTCAGGGTCTGATCGCTGTTGCTGATTTGTTTGGTAAGGGGTTTCTGATTGAATGCTTTTACCTTAAGGTCTACATTGGCTTCTCCGGAGGTAAAGGTTACTTTATATTCACCTTTTGAATTGGTAATTCCATAGGCAAGGATAGCGTCTTTACCCGGCTCTTCAATCGTAACACTGGCACTAGGTATTGCGATCCCGTCATCATCAGTGATTTTTCCCGAAACGGTTTTCTGTGCAAAAGTGAGCACGGTGAAAAAAGCATCAGAAATAAGGAAATCTTCTTTTTCATACTTATTATTTGTTCAATTAGTTAATCATTATGGTTTTTCGTTACAGTTTTTTAAAAAGATATGTTTTGCAGGCGAAGGTTAAATCTTATCACTAAAATAATCGTTATAAGTTTTCGAAACTGTGCTATTAAGAAAGCTATCAGAAGCAGTCATTGGAGGAAATATTATCGTGAAAAAGGGATTACGCCATTATAACAACAGCTTTAATAAAAATTTAAAATATCAGTAATTTAATTTCATTGAAGAAAAATGAAATTATTTTTATTTATGAAAAATTTTTCTAAAGACAGTCAATTTTTAAAATTAAAATTTGAATTATATCTCTATGCTTCGAAATAAAATAAGATATTCACTACATATTATTAATTTTATCAACTATATATTGATTTTATCTATTAAATAAAAATAATATATTCGTATCAGAATGGATTATCATTCATCTAATTTGTGTTTTTGCCCTGTAAGTCTATTACAGGGTATTTTGTTTTTATCTGTATAATAAAAGCCCATCTTTATTCCATAAATAGCAATATCTATATTTTTATTTAGACTAAGTAATAAAATCTGATTTGAATCATAGATTAAAAAAAAATTAAACAGCGGGTTTGTAAATATTTATTTAATAATTTTGTAACATAAATTTATTAAAATGGGAATTATTTTAAAGCCTATAGATGTTGTAGATGAAATCTCTAAAGAAGAATTCTACGAAAAATATCTGAAGCCAAGAAGGCCCGTTGTCATCAAAAATATGGCAAAAAAATGGCCTGCTTACCAAAAATGGACGATGGAATACATGAAGGAGGTTGTAGGAGATGTGGAGGTCCCGTTATATGACAGCTCAAAAGCAGATCCATCTGCTCCCATCAATGCTTCTGCAGCCAAAATGAAGTTTGGAGATTATATAGATCTTATACAGCGGGAGCCTACTGATCTTAGAATATTCCTTTTCGATCCTATAAAATATGCGCCAAAACTTCTGGAAGATTATATTTCACCTAAAGAACTGATGGGAGGTTTTCTTGACAAATACCCTAATATGTTCTTCGGAGGAAAAGGTTCGGTAACGTTCCTTCATTTTGATATTGATATGGCTCATATTTTCCATACTCATTTCAACGGAAGAAAGCATATTCTTCTTTTTGACTATAAATGGAGAGAAAGATTATACCAGATTCCTTATGCAACGTATGCACTGGAAGACTATGATATTGAAAACCCGGATTTCACAAAATTCCCGGCTCTGGATGGGGTGGAAGGAATTGAATGTTACCTGGAACACGGGGATACTCTGTTTATGCCAACCGGATGGTGGCACTGGATGAAATATCTGGACGGAAGCTTCTCCATCTCTCTGAGAGCATGGGACAAATCTTGGGCGGTAAAAGCGCACTCTTTATGGAACCTGACCGTACAGCGTAAGTTTGATGACATTATGAAGTCTAATTTCAGAAAGAAATATATGGACTGGAAAGAGAAAGTAGCCATTAAAAGAGCAGAAATTGCCTTGAAAAGAGGTTTACCAAAATAATATAAAAAGACGTTTCCTCCGAAACGTCTTTTTTAGTTTAAATACTCATTTTCAAAACATTACAAGACCCTGTATACAGGATACTGCCTGAATGTTTTTTCTTCAAAATAGGGGAATGCCTGTAGATCCAGTCTAACTGGGCTTCTCCGCTATCGGACAGTTTTCTATCTGATTTTTTTACCGCTTCAAAGGCATCTTTCAGTTTTTTATCATTTTTCAGCAGTTCTGCCGCTGTATCTTCAAATATATAAGCTGAATAATATTCTTTCTGTGCCAGAATTCCATCAAAAAAATTCCAGTTAAAGAAAGAGTCTAATGCTTCAGGTTCAAGGGTTTCAATAATATACTTCACACCAGGCTGATCAGTAGAAACCAGATAATCCCCTGCTGAAAAAGTTTGATTTCTGCTGGAAGCGTCCACTGTAGTTTCATAATGCAGATAATGGCCTTCATAGGGATTTTTTACCGTTTTAAAATCTTTGATCTTATAAGACTCTACAGCCAGCGTACTGTCTTTCTGAATGGGCTTCATCAGGATTTTGTTCCGTCTGAACTCTTCAATGACACGGTATTGTGACTGAGGAATGACATAATATTTCGGAATGGTAATGTATCCCGTAGGAACTGCTGTAGTAAAGAGTTTTATATTTTTCGTGAAAGGTTTGTTTCTGTCGTAATAGAGCCTTGGTTTTCCGGAAACCTCACTCGGTTTGTATTTGCCTTCATAGCCCTTAAAATCCATGATTGAATACTTTGTAGAGTCTATCTTCCAGCGAATTCCGTACTGCTTCCTGCCTGATATTGCTTTAGGTTCTCAAGACGGAGCTGTTTTATTTTATTATAATCCTTATCTAAATTCTGAAGGTTTACCAGCATGTATTTGTAAGTGGCATCTACTCTTTTATCATAAGGTTTCAGCATATGGGTTTCCGGAACGGTTCCTAAAGAATTGAAAAGAGAAGCATATCCTGTGGAATATCTCGGGAATCTTCAAATGCAGCAAAACCAACCTCAGGAACGTCTCCGTGAATGTTTACGTAAGGAGTACTTTCATACCCCAGTTTCTCCATATCTTTAAGGTTTTTAGCCTGATAATCGTTATAAAAATAAGTGCCTAAAGTATTTCCCAGACGTTCTTTAAAGGTAGAAATATAGGTAAATGTATATTGATAATCTGCTCCGTTACTGACATGGTTATCAATGAAAACATCCGGTTTCAGCCATTGGTAAATTTCCTGAAAGCTTCTGGCGTTTTTAGAATCTGCTTTTATAAAATCTCTGTTCAGATCATAATTTCGGGCATTTCCTCTGAAGCCGTATTGCTCAGGTCCGTTCTGGTTGGCTCTGGAATGTGCTCCTCTGTTCAGCATTCCGCTGACATTATAAGCAGAAATGGCAGCGATGATAAAATTCTGTGGGGTTTTGATCTTTTGGGTTGCCAGATCACGAATCAGCATCATGGTTGCATCAATTCCATCCGGTTCTCCGGGATGAATTCCGTTATTGACAAAAAGAATGGCCTTACTTTTTCTAAGTTTTTCCAGGTCTTTTTCAGGAAACGGATTGTAAACGACTACATAAATAGGTTTGCCGTTGTCATCCTCTCCCTTTTTAAGGTATTGAACTGATGGAAATTTTTTGGCAAGATCCTGATAATAGGTATTCATTTCGTTATAGGTAACCGTCTGATTACCGTTTCCTTTTTCAAAAGGAGTCTGAAATGATTTCTGGGCCCATAATAATGATGAACTTAGAACAAACAGGAGATATTTCAATTTCATTGCTGACATAATTTTCGGGATTTAAAATTAGTCAATATGATCCTGTCAAAAAGGGAAAACGTAAAAAATACTTGCGGATTTATCTCAGATTATTCCGGTTTCATTAAAGATTTCTTTCCTTAATTTCCTTATTAATTAACCCTAAATTGATCATTAAAGGCACAAATGTAGCCGGCATTGCAATAAACGGAATAAATGCAGCAAAGGGAATATCTTTAGCCCCTTTCATAGCAATCAAAACAATAAATGTTACGATTCCTAGTAAAAGACTATCCCGAAGCCTATTAAGACTCCTTTGAATGTATTCTTCTTCTTGATCAGGTCTTCGTTGGTTAGTTCCTGGTAGATATTTTTCTTCATTACGGTAATAGCTTTTGGCAAATATAGAATGTTTTGATCAAAAAATGGTCACAAAAAATAAAAGCCTCATAAATCACAAAATCTTATTAGGCCTTGTATATTCTATAATCTGTTTTTAGGTTTTACCAGATCATTATTTCTTCCTTTTTCATCAGGATATAAGAGAGGAAGCGGATCGCTTTGCCAGTATTCTTTGGTACTGACATCCATTATGGAAAGTGAGCCGGTAAAAGCAGCACCCGTATCCATATTCCAGATATTAGCTTTATTGACGGGTGTTTTGATCCCAAGATATAAAGTTGGGGTATGCCCGATGAATATTTCGTTATACAGCAATAATCTTTTGGGATATAATTCTGAATTTTTCTTCAGTTTTGGGTCCATTGCCACAGCAGTTTCCCAAAGGGTCCTGTCCCAGTGATAATTGCTGGAATAGACCTCCTTTTCAGGCCCGTGCATGGAAGAGTATCCTGCATGAATAAACAGGCGGTTTTCTTTATCCACATAATAATTTTTCATTCTTTGAAAAAACTCAAGATGAATCTCAAGTTCTTCCAGGGAATAATCATCGTAGCTTTCTACAGTACTTTTCCACCATTGAAAAGCCATACATCCGGGCTATTTCCGAAGCCCAGCCAATCTTCAGTCCAGGCATCATGATTTCCTCTAATAAATATGCATTCCTGATTTCCGGAAATTTCTATCAGAAATCTGATGACCTGTGAGGATTCACTCCAGCCGTCAACAAAATCTCCGAGGAAGATCAGCTTATCTTCATGGGTTACTTCTGCTCTTTCAAAAACCTGCTGTAAGGCCTTTAGCCCTCCGTGAATGTCTCCTATTACTAATGTCCTGCTCATTGGATGGTAAGTTTAAGAAATTCTTTCCAGACTATTTCGAAATATATTTTGCATCTACAAAATCCGTCAGCCATACTCCGTTTGCAGATTGGTAGAATTCAATTCCGTCTTCATGCATTTTACCGGTTCTGATGGTCAGAATCACAGGTTTACCATGTCTCATTCCCACCTTTGTAGCGGTCTCTTTATCAGCACTTAAGTGCACATGCTGACGGGTTCTTTTTCAATTCCATTTTCCAGTATGGAAGCGATATTGGTTTCTGCTGTTCCATGGTACAGAAAGTCTGGCGGCTGCAGTGTTTCCAGGGCAAGGTCTATAGCAATAGAATGCCCCTGGCTGGCTCTGATCATGGTTTTGTCTTCATTGAAGGCAAATCTTTTCTTATTATTGGTTTCTACCACCTCATCCAATTCTGCTGAAGTAAAATATACTCTTCTTGTGGCTGATCTTGCTCTGAGATCTTCTACATCAGCCCAACCGTTTTCATCCAGTTTTAAGCCGATAGTTTCCGGTTGATGCCGCAAAATAAGGCTTAAAAATTTGCTTATTTTTTTCTTTTCTATTTCGTTCATAGTTTGTGTTTTAATTTTTCAATAAGATGTCTGACTGTGAAATAATCCCGGCTTAACTGATCATAAACCGATCTTTCACCGTTGGATATTCCTGCCAGAATTCTTTTCTGTTCATAATAAAGCTAAAAATTTTTCTTCTTTGCTCTCTTTTTTATCTGCCGGATCTAAGTACTCTCTGATAACCTCATCATCAAGATGATAAGCATTAGCATGACGTCTTCCAGCTGATATTATTTTTTAATTAACAATTATAATATTCCGGAAGAACGGTTACTGATACTCCGGTTGTCTGCCTTATCTCATCGGCATATTTCTCAAAAGTAAAGTCAGATATCTCATAGGATGTTCCATTTAATAAGCATAATGACATCCAGGAATATCCCGCTCCTTTTGCAGGCAGCACATTCTGAATTTCAAAACCCTTGATCTCACTTAACACAAATAACTTGCTTCTTTCCATACATGAGTAACCCAGCAAATCATTTTTTTCATCTACCCACAGTAGAGTGCCATGATTTAAAATTTTCAATATTTCATCCGGTGTTTTGAACAAATATTCTTCTGACCTTTTACTCTGTTTTCTTCAATCATCACATACTTGTCAACTTCAATTTTACCGTTATATATGGGTAAGTTATCTTCAGGAATTTTTGTAGTCAGATCTGAATTGGCTTTTCCTGAAAATAGACTTGCTATTGCTTTTATTAAAAATCCCATCCGTCTCTGTTATAGCTATTGTTCAGTTTTTCGCATAATGTTTCAATATCATTTTTTCTCACCAGCACATTTACCCATTCCCGGGAATATTTTCATAGCCGTAATATATTCCGGCAATTCCTCCCGTAATGGCTGCTGTTGTATCTGTATCTTCTCCGAGGTTTACGGCTTTCAAAACGGCTTCTGAGTAGCTTTCCGAGTTGAGAAAACACCATGAGGAAGCTTCTAAACTGTGAAGGACATAACCCCACTTTTGATTTCATCTTCAGGATATCCGGAAATATCATTCTTTAAAATCCTGTTGAAAAGCTCAACTTCTTTTGAGTTAAAACTCTGAATTTCTGCATATTCCAAAACTGTCTTTTGCATATACAAATAAGCCTCTTTTTTACTTTTTCCTTTGATCAGCTGAATGGCAAAAACCACATAGATAAAACAGGCAAAAACAGACCTGAAATGACCGTGTGTAATTGATGAAACTTCCTTCACCGTAAGATAGAGTTTCTGAATATCATTTTCATTTTCTAGATAAAAAGCAAGGGGAAGAATCCTCATGAGAGAACCGTTCCCATTGTCTTCTTCAAAAATATTTCCTGAAAATCTGGCGCTCTCCCCTTAATCAGTCTTGCAATGGAATGTCTTGTTGTTCCTCCAATATCGAAAAGCCTTCCATGAGCTGTCCAATGCCCATCTTTTACCCATTTTACAAAGCTTTGTCCGATTTTTTCCAGATCATATTCTTTGGAAAGTTCTTCAGCCAGGCAAAGAGTAAGCGAACTGTCGTCACTCCAGGTTCCTTTGGGCTGATTCCAGGACATGTATTCCAGCATTTTTGTTACCGGAAAACGTTTTAAATCTTCTCTTTTTTGAACTCTACCGGAACACCAAGGGCGTCTCCTATGCACACTCCCATGATTCCTGCTTTTACTTTATTTTCCATCAGGCAAGATTGACCAGTTTATCGAATAATAATTTCATTCCCTCCGTAGCGGTTTCTTTCATCACTACTGCCCGCTGTCCATAGCCAAATCCTGTTTCGTTAGGATTGATCACAATCAAAAGACAATCGTCTTTGATATCATGGATGAGTCCGGCAGCTGGATATACCTGCAGGAAGTCCCGATTACCAAAAGGATATCCGAATCTTTTACGATTTCTCTTGCAGTCTGATATAAAGGAACGTCTTCGCCGAACCAAACGATGAATGGTCTTAGCTGGGCTCCATCTTCAGCTTTATCTCCAATTTTAATATCGCCTTTCTGATCATAAATCAGACTTTTATTGTTGCATGAGCATGACTTGAACAATTCACCGTGGATGTGAAGAATGTTTGTAGAACCGGCTCTCTCATGAAGGTCGTCGATATTTTGGGTAATGATCTGTACGTCAAAATGTTTTTCCAGTTCTGCCAATAATCTGTGGGCATCGTTGGGTTCTACCTCGTGAAGCTGGCGTCTTCTCTGGTTGTAAAATTCAAGGACCAGGGCTCTGTCTTTTCTCCATCCTTCCGGACTTGCCACATCTGTCACATTATGATTTTCCCAAAGACCGTCTCCGTCTCTGAAGGTTTGATTCCGCTTTCTGCGCTGATTCCTGCGCCGCTTAATATGGTTAGTTTTTTCATTGGTTTAAATTTTGTTTTGTACGCTTAGCTTTATAATGCACGAGGTTTTACTCCTTAAAAGGATGCTTTAAAAGCTTTTTATAAATTTCTACATTTTCATCATCAAAACATACAAAAATAACTTTCTCTATGCTAACTGCCTGAAATTTTCTGACTTCATCCACAGCAATTCTTCCGGCTATTTCTTTGGGAAATTTATAGATTCCCGTACTGATGTTTGGAAAAGCTATTGTTCTTATTCCCAGACCATCTGCCAGTGCTAATGAATTGACATAACAGTCAGATAAGAGTTTTGAACCTCTTTCTTCATCACCATTCCAGACAGGTCCTACGGTATGAATTACATATTTTGCCGGAAGGTTTCCTGCTGTGGTTACTACAGCTTCTCCAGTATTGCATTTACCCTGTCTGTTTCTGATGGCTCTGCATTCTTCCAGGATTTTCATTCCTCCTGCTCTATGAATTGCTCCGTCTACACCACCTCCACCTAATAAGGAAGAATTGGCAGCATTGACAACAGCGTCCACATGAATTTTTGTAATATCGCCCTGTATTAATTCAATTTCCATAAAACTGACTGTTTTTCCAAAAACGTTTATCATTTTTCATTGTATTCTCAGTTTTTTATTGAGATTTACATTATCAAATAACAACGGCTTTTCTGCCGGAATCATCAGATTATCCAGATCATTATTCAGTACAAACTGGTATTGTTCTCTCACAAAATCTGAAATGTTTTCAATTAATATCAGATCATCTTTAGCAAAAGATCTGATAAAATCACCCCGTAAACCGATCTGTATAGCTCTTCGCTCCAATTTATTTCCAAAGGGATCATGATCCGGATCCCACTGAAGTCTGACAGACGATTCTTTGACCTGATCCTGCCATTCTTTTCTGGAAATTCCCAGTTTTTCATTGTAAGAGGAATAAACACTACTTTCCAGATATTTTTTGAAAGCATCAAGCTTTATATGTATTGCCAGTACGCATTCCTGCCCTTCTTTTTTTCCCCATCCGTTCCGGTACATCATCCAAAGAAAGTTGGGCTTTATCCATGTCATTCTTTCCAGGCTGAAATCCCCGCCAAAATATTGGTTTTTAACAGCAAACTCTCCTATTCTTTTTTATAGGACTGATAAACAATGATCTTCTCATCATCATATTGTGCCATGATATGATATCCTTTTTCAGGCCAACTCTCCAACTGTTCTTTATATTTTTTTAAATTAATTTTCATTGTATTTCTTCGAACGGCTTCAGCATCTCTTCTTTTTGGTAAGAACAGCGAAAACCACTCTTTTAAATTTGTTCTTATATTTCCCTGAAGGTATTTTTTAAACAGTCCTGCAATCTCTTTGGGATCATTTCTGAAGACTCCGCAGCCCCAGGCTCCTAAAATCAGCACCTCATTTCCCTGATGTAAAGCCAAAGAAAGCATCTTATCTGTCCTTATATCCATTGCATTCAGTATTTCACCGGCTCTTTCCGGTTCCTGCTTCTTTACAACTCCTGCGTTTACTGCCGGAGAAGTGATGAAATTACATAAAACGGGTTTGCTAAGCAATTCTCCTTTATCTTTCCTGAACACAGGAACTTTAGGGCTGTAAATCATGTTATCCGTATAAAAACATGACTCCATATTCCGGTGAATGGTATAGTAATCCCAGGCCTGAAGCAAGCTTTCATGCAGTCCGGAAGTTCTGGCCAGACTTTCTTCCTGCGCTTCTGCTCCGTTGATGAATCCCCGCCCGGATTTTTTGCCGAAGCAAAATTCAGGCACATGAGTTTTTCCTGGTTTTCTTCTTCTGTCAATTCTAAAATGGCTTTCAGTGAGCTGCATTTCCAGGTTTCAAACTGTGTTTCAAAATCAGTTTCCGGCATTGTGGCTTCAGTCATTTCAGAAAGCTGCTCCGGTGAATACAGAACGGTTCCTTTTTACAGGCTTCCAGTTCGTTTTCTATATATATTGTTTCGTTCTGTTCGTTGATATAATATTTTCTGGCCAGGATATCCAATGTATCTTTCGCCATTCCTTTATTGGTCATTGTTAGTTTTTTTATATTTTAATAATAGTTTTTCAACCTCATCATTTGCCGGCTTTTTAAATTCTTTTCCGATAAATACTTTGATCACCTCAACTTTCCCTACAATAGCAGCATTAAATGTTTCCAGCTCTTCGGAAGGAACCCACAATTCGTTATGATTTCTTGCTCCTACATTCTGAGCAGGATATTGGTTGGCCACCTCTTCCAAAACGTCAAACTGCGTTACAAAACCGAGATAGTTCCCGAATTCATCCCGGGTATTCCACTTTTCTGCGATCTCAGAGGCATACTCTTCATTGAGAACAGGATAAAAAATCGGCTGCCACTCTAATCTTGGTGGAAATTTCTTTAATCCGTTTTCTATGATCAGAAGCATTTCTTTTTCGCCTACCGGTCTGTAAAGTCTTGTTGTTTTCATTGTTTTATAGTTTAATCAAAATCATATACATATACCTCAACGTTATTTTTCAGCAATGTTTTTTCTATGATGGGTTCTATTTTCTCCCATTTTCCTCCTGCCAATCCGCATCCGATTCTTGGCATATGAACACTGGCATTAAGTTCCGAAGCCTCTTTAGCTAATGTTTCCAGGCATTTTTCGATTGCTTCATATCGTACAGGAACTCCGTTGCTTCCGGTTTTTATTCCCTTTGCCCAATCATATTGGCAACATAAGTGTATTTTTCTACCTGTACTGTCTGAACTTCGCCCAAAGCAAAATTATTTTCACTTCTGAAACGGTGCCATTTCCTGTATTCTTTTTCCGGGGTTTCCCATCTTTTGAAACTGCCAGTACAAAGCCTTTTCCCCAACCTCCAATGTCATTACAGATATGGGCTATTATTTTTGTTCCTTTTGCCTGTGGGGATGTGGCATCTCCTTTTAAATATTGTATCGTTGTCATTGTGTATCTTTTTATTTCATTATCAATATCAGCATTCTCATTCCCACTCTAAATATAAAATTAATCCCTTTATCTGTGGCTATTAAAAAGCTTTTTAAAATCTTCTGACCGGGAGAAAAAGATCCGTAAACGGTATCAAATTCTGTGTTCAGTTTTCCGGGATCAAATTTTTCATCGGTCTGATCCAGACAGGTTATCACCAGGTTTTTTTTTGCGGGATAACTATAAGCTGCATCAAGTTTCAAGGCATAATTCAGGAGGTCATAATCCAGTGTTCCCAACCTGAGCTCTTTCTGATATTCATTAAAGGTACAGGTTTCCTCTTCATTATTTTTAAGGTCTATTTCCTTTTCATTACTCATCCATCCGTTTCCATGGCGGGTTGCATAGCTTCTGGTCACATAATAGATTTCAATATCTTCAATTTTTAAAAATCTGCATACTTCACAGGCATTTTTCGATGTTGTGTGCGCATAGGTTACGTTGGGAAAAATTCCATGATCCATATCCAGTAAAATTCCCTGACTGCCTTCAAAAATGAGGTGATCAAATGAATTCAGGAAGGCGTAATCATCTATATTCCATTCTATTTTATCAATCGCATTAAAAAAATCCTGCAATAGTTCTCTGATCTCATTTTCATCTGCAAAACCATAATAATAGCAATTCCTTTCAGTTTTCGATCAGCATTTCTCTGGGAGCGATCAGATCTGCAACGAATAGTTTATAAGGGCTTTCATGCCTTTTCATCGTAGCTCCTATCCCTTTCCCACATGTCCCGTGTTCCAGATTTCTGGTGTTTGTTCTGTTTTGCCAGACATCAAAAGGAGTTGTTACTTTGGCCAGCGGATGAATATGCAGCTCAATATTTCCTTTTTTTTTCTTTTAATTCCTTCTGTTCATTCAAAAGAAAAACAGGGTGAATAGTGCAATGCTCGGTAAAATAAGAAGGTAGGCCCCGAAGTGCGCCGCTTGCAAAGCTGGAATGAACATGCTTCCTATCCTCAATCATCACGGTATGCGCTGCCTGCTGACCTCCTGAAAACCGGATCACAACAGACTGAGGATTTTGCCGGGCCAGAAAATCAGTAGTGATTCCTTTTCCTTCATCACCAAAACCAAGTCCTATAACAATTTGGGCCTTTTTCATCTTTTTTCTTTTTATTTGTTTAACTTTTATCTTCTATTCACCTTTTGTTTTTCAAAGGAATATTGTTTTTTGCTGCTATCTGATCCTATAGCATCTGAACATTATCCAATCCTCTGTTTTCTGATATTCCAGAAGTTTTGTTTTTGAACGTATCACAGATAATATTTTTAATCACATCAGGAATTTCCCTGTGGTCTTCTATGGATATACAATTCTGGCCTAATAATTCTTTCCAGCCTTTATCTGCTCTAATTGCCTGATCTGAATGTAAGACACTGATGTGGTATATTTCGTATTTTTTCTTTGCTTCCTCCAGCAGTTCATAATGAGTATAGGTTTGCTGTCCGGTTCCCATAATTTCTCTGATGGCTGAAGCAGGAAGAGTTTTCAGGCAGGGCTCGTCGCCTACGGTAAACAATAATCCTTTTTGTTTTCTTTTTCAAAAGCATCGGTTCTTGTATGAAAAGCGGCAAAATACCAGGCTAAAAGATAGCTTTCTCCGGCATTTCCACCTCTCCCGGATTCTATATACGTCCGGGTAAGCCACATATCCAGTTCTTCATCACCGGATTCGAACTGCCCTACCTGTAACGGATACCCGTCGCATTCATGATCTCCAATTCCCAGGAACAGAAGGGCCGGATCCGGAACTCCTCCCTGGATGATCCCTCCCATAAGTTTAGGTAGACCTTCTCTGATCAGTTCATGGGGAATATGTCCCATGCTTCCCGTCACATCCAGTCCCAGAATAATGGGAACTGAATAAGGATGCACTTCGGAGTCTCTTGATTCCCTGAAAGCAATACCATTCGGATTCATTGATTCGTGGGCCATCCTTTTTGCATTCTGGGTGAAAATTTCACCTGCGGATTTTGTTCCGTAACCTGCTTTACTTGCTCTGCTGTAACGAGCGTCTATATCGTATCTTGTGCTTCCCATAATTAAAGTTTTTTCCAAATAAATATTCAAATCGTTTTCTGGTTACCTCAAGCTGAATATTCAGATTTCTGATGATTAATGATAATTCCATGTCTTTCTGAACAAATTCTTCGGGATTGAAATCCGCAAAGGTTAAGCTGTTCCTGTCTAACGGACTGATATCGATAAGACCTTCCTGCTCCCGTTCCAGCCTTTTGATTTTCAGTTCAATATCTTCAACCCTGCGCCTGTAGATCAATTCTGAATCTGCTCCGATCGTTCTGGCACGGTCTTCTCTGATCTGATCATTATTTCTTTGTAATGATTCAATAAATCTTGGTTTTAATTCATCTTCCATAAGTTTTTATTTTGTGTTATAACTACGCAAAAACAACAGAGCATGATTATATTCTTTTCATAATCAATCCTTTAAGTACATTACATCTGTTCTCAATACATACTTCAATCCGCTAACAAGGGCTTTTCCTTCGTGTCTTAAAGGATGGTAAAAGATCAGTGCCGTTCTTTTTCTGGCCTTACGGTGAACAGGTTTTCAAATTCTGTTTCTCCTCCCTCAAAATCATCATTCAGATAGATCATAAAGGTGTAAAAGCTTTTTCCTTTTCATTCCGGATATAGCTTCCGTCTCTGTGCATTTTAAACTGCTGTCCCGGAGCATATTTATAAACCCGGAGCATTTCATTAAAATTCAGAAGATTATAGCCTTCCTGTTCCTGAGGTAAAAATTCTGCAGCTCTTTTAAAAGACCTTCAGCAATGCTTTCATCAAACATCATCAGTCTGTCATTATTTCTGATTCCTTTGTTCATCAGCTGTCTTCCATAAACGCTGATCTTTGCTTCTTCGAACTGCTGTTCCTCCGACCGGTTTATGTACTGATCACATTCGTCCTGGCTCAGGAAATCTTTGATCAGAAATATCTGTGGGTGTAATTCTTTCTTTTCCATGATTTCTATTTTGTGTCTGATTATTGTGTTTTTACCCTTCCAATTCATCCCGAACTTCCATCAAAGCAAATCCTAAAAGATTTTCTCCATTCCATAATAACGGGTTTTCTGCTCTGTTGTCGGTTTCCAGCATTCCAATTCCCCATATTTTATCATAAGGGCTGGTTTCCACCAAAATCTTTTTTCCTGTAGATAAAAGGAATTTCCTGATCTTTTGATTTTGAGAGAATTTTAAAATATTTCCTTGTTTTACAATCTCATATTTATGTTCATCCCAAATCTGAGCATCAAAATTTTTCACTTTCCTTCCCAGACTTTTTGCCTGATTGGGTGTTTTTGACTGCAGAATTTCCTCTGCTATTTCGCAATCATTAAATAATCTTGCTTTTCCTGCCATCATATAATGTTCTGCCGTTTTATACACAATTCCGTTTTCTTCAAATTTTGACGGATACCACTGACTGAAACAAGCCTTGGTTATCTCATCCTTTACAGTATGTCCCCAGAAAAAAGAAATTTTAGTTTTCTCTCTTCTGAAAACGTTCTGTGATATTTTGTAAGGTGTATTTCATTATGTGTTATTTTTACACAAATTTAAAGGAATTCAATTTTATCCTCCAAATTTATTTGTGTTAATTTTACGCTAATAAACATAACAAACTGATTATCAGAATTAAAATTTCATTTGAAATATTACACATGACAATGTTTATTATGCTTTGGCTAAAGCCGTCGGAATGTTGGGGTATAAAAAAACGGACTAAAGTCCGTTTCTATTGAATATGTTCTGTGCTATTTTTTACTGTAATTCTTTACATTATAAATTCACCAAAAAAGTTTATACTGTTTTTGCCTAAACACTATTTGATTTCAAAATAAAATCCCTGTTCTTCCAGTTCTTTGTATTTTTCCTGGTTGAAAGTAAAGAGTTTTCCGGGCCTGCCGCTGCCTTCTTTTTAACGTTATTGGTTTCATTCAGCAATCCGTAACTCATGATCTTTTGCGGAAATTTCTGCGGTCTATTTCCTGGCCTACAATGGTTTTATAAAGGTTTTCAAGATCAGAAAAGGGGAATTCCTCATTGAGAAGGTTGAAGCCGATCGGCTGGTATTGAATTTTGGTACGAAGCCTTTTTACGCAATATCTATAATGTTTTTGTGATCGAAGGCTACGGCAGGAAGCCTGTTGACACTGAACCACTGGGCATCATCAGCATCTGAATCTGCAAACAGCTCATGGTAAGATGGGTTTACAAGGCCCAGATAAGCCACAGAAACCACTCTGTTTCTAGGATCACGGCCTACGTTACCAAATGTATAGAGTTGTTCCAGAAAATCAGGCTTTATGCCTGCCTCTTCATGCAGTTCTCTTTTTACAGCATCATCAAGATTTTCATCGTCCAGGACGAGGCCTCCGGGGAGTGCCCAACCGCCTTTAAAGGGTTCGATGTTTCTTTTAATTAAAAGAATCTGCAGGTCTTTTTTTGTCAAAGTACCCGAAAATGACTGCATCTACCGCTACTTTGATATCCTGTAATTTTTTTGGAGACTCCATAAATTGATTTGCGTTACGAATACGCAAAGTTACAATTTATCCTCACAATAAAAAAATTTTAAACATAATAAAAGTTTATATCTTTATGTTTATTAATATAACCAACTTAAAATTAAATAATTATGAAAAAACTACTAGTAATTATTTCTCTCCCTTTTATATTTATAGCGTGTGAGAAAGGAAAACAACTGCTGCCAACTCTTCTGATAAAAAGGATTCTGCTGCAGCAAATAGCGAATGGAAACCTGTAGACTCAGCAACGGCCATGAAAGCCTGGATGGAATACTCAACTCCTGGAGAAATGCAAAAATGTTGGCAAAATCTGATGGAATCTGGACAGGAGAAACCACCATGTGGATGGAGGATGGGGCAAGCCAATGATGAGCAAATCTGAGGCTATCAATAAAATGATGTATGGCGGACGTTATCAGATCAGTAATCATAAAGGAAGCTTTATGGGAATGCCCTTTGAAGGGATGAGCATTGTAGGATATGACAATTCAAAAAGAAATTTGTCAGTACCTGGATAGACAATATGGGAACTGGAATAATGCATGGAGAAGGAGATTGGAATCCTTCAACAAAGTCGGTTGAATTTAAAGGAAAAATGACTGATCCTTCAAGACCGGGAAAGGATTGTGATTTCAGAGAGGTTTTCACATTTATTGATGATAATACTCAAAAAATGGAAATGTACGGGGCTGATTCCAAGACAGGAAAAGAATATAAAACAATGGAAATAAATTTTACCCGTAAAAATAAATCTTAAAAAACCGCTTCGATTGAAGCGGTTTCTGTTTTATTTTTAATCATTAAGCTTTAGTACAGCCATGAATGCAGACTGCGGTACTTCTACCCTTCCGATCTGCTTCATTTTCTTCTTACCTTCTTTCTGTTTTTCCAATAGCTTACGTTTTCTGGAAATATCCCCCATAACATTTTGCGGTAACGTCTTTTCTAAGGGCCTTGATTGTTTCCCTTGCGATAACTTTCGTTCCCAAAGCTGCCTGAACGGCAATATCAAACTGCTGTCTCGGGATCAGCTCACGAAGCTTCTCACACATTTTTTTACCGATATGGTAAGCATTACTGTCGTGAATCAGGGATGAAAGGGCATCTACCATATCCCCATTGATCAGGATGTCCATTTTCACAAGCTTGGAAGCTCTGAATCCGATCGGATGATAGTCAAATGATGCATATCCTTTAGAAATAGATTTCAGTCTGTCATAGAAGTCAAAAACAACTTCTGCCAATGGCATATTGAACACCAGTTCAACTCTTTCTGAAGTTAAATAACTCTGATTAACAATCTCTCCTCTCTTTTCGATACACAGCGTCATTACCGGTCCTACGAAATCAGATTTTGTAATGATAGAAGCTTTGATGAATGGTTCTTCCACTCTGTCCATAATAGACGGGTCCATCATTTCAGAAGGGTTATTGATCAGGATCGGAACTTCCGGTTCTTTTTGGAATAACCAAAGTAAGATACGTTCGGTACCGTGGTGATCACATTCATATTGAATTCTCTGTCAAGACGTTCCTGAACGATTTCCATGTGAAGCATTCCCAGGAATCCGCAACGGAACCCGAAACCAAGAGCTGCTGAACTTTCCGGTTCAAAAACCAGGAAGCATCGTTCAGTCTTAATTTTTCAAGCGAGAATCTAAGTTCTTCAAAATCCTCAGAATCAATTGGATAAATCCCTGCAAATACCATTGGTTTTACTTCTTCAAAACCATCAATTGGTGCTGCAGCCGGTTTATCAAAAGAAGTAATTGTATCTCCTACTTTTACTTCACGGGCATCTTTAATCCCCGAAACCAGATATCCTACATCTCCACAATGAATGGTTTTTTCGGTACCTGCTTAAGTTTCAGCGTACCTACTTCATCAGCACCATATTCTTTTCCTGTTGCAAAGAATTTAATCTTTTCATTCTTTGTAATGCTTCCGTTTACTACTTTAAAGTAAGCTTCAATACCTCTGAAAGGGTTGTAAACAGAATCGAAGATCAATGCCTGAAGTGGCCCTTCAGGATCTCCTACCGGTGCAGGAATTCTTTCTACGATCTGCTCCAGCAGGTTATGAACTCCCTCTCCTGTTTTACCTGAAACTCTTAATACATCTTCATATTCGCATCCGATAAGGTTCATGATCTCATCGGTTACTTCTTCAGGGTTGGCAGACGGAAGGTCAATTTTATTCAGAATCGGAATGATCGTCAAATCATTTTCCAATGCCAGATACAGGTTACTGATAGTCTGTGCCTGAATACTCTGAGCTGCATCTACAATAAGTAGGGCTCCTTCACAGGCTGCAATGGAACGTGATACTTCATAAGAAAAGTCTACGTGTCCCGGTGTATCGATCAGGTTTAAAATATATTTTTCGCCTTTATACTCATAATCCATCTGGATAGCGTGAGATTTAATAGTAATCCCGCGTTCTTTCTCCAAATCCATATCATCAAGCGTCTGAGACTGTAATTCTCTTTGGGTAACGGTATTGGTATACTCCAGAAGACGGTCTGCCAGGGTACTTTTACCATGGTCGATATGAGCGATTATGCAAAAATTTCGTATGTTTTTCATTTAAGAATCTTGTAATTTGCAAAGATAAGAAATTGCAAGTGAATTCATCACACATAATTTTAAGACATAAATTAAGTTATCATTTTGCTTACAACATAAAAGCTCTTTTGATTATTTATTTTACCAATGGAATAAAAAACGGAAATTATCTTCTTACTTTGATTTACCAAAATTTTCTGGCAAAACATACTCCCCTGTAAGTCTATCAATTCCTACTCTAGAATACTTTGCATTCTGTTTACGAGCTTTTGAAGTGGCACCATCAATTACAGCACCCACTATACCACCTACAATACCGAAAGAAACCGCTCCTGCAATAGTCATTGTATTATTTTGTGGAAAGAGTTCTTCTTCTGACGCTATTATAAAGAATCCATCATTATCTTTTTCAATTTCAATAAAACTTACTGGTGTTTTTTTATAGGCAATTCCATTATCGACAACTGCAAAAACTTCTCTGTTTAAATTGTCATAATCATCGACTCTTTTAACACCTTTAATTACGCCGTCTTTATTTTTTCTTACCGTAAGCTCCTTATTTGGTTTTGCTCCGCAAAGGATCTATAATCATTATAAACACCATCTGTAAAGATTCTGATCTAAAAATCAGCAGCTTTTCAGATATTACCTGTTCATAATTTTCCATATCATTCTCAGAAACTGGAATATTCAATTCTTTTATATCATAAGAATCCTTTATAATATTAGAAAATTCTGCTGATATATTGGTAGCTATAGCTCTTGTAATATATGCATGATCTTTTTGTTGATAATCTTTTGAAATTTTATTTTTTTAAGAAAATAAAATTGATTGTTTTTTTAAGAAAAGTAGCTACCTGCATCTCCAAATGTCCCTTAACTGATCTTTCTGTTGGTATATCTTTAACTTTTAAATATTCTAGTATAAGGAAATATTGATTATTTCCACGCTCTTTATTATATTCTATAAACCAATCTGAAATTAATTTATTCAGATCATCCTTTTCAAAATTTTACTTCATAAGGAGTTTTTCTATGAGATACAATTCCTATAAATTTATCTTCTCTTCTGTCAAGTAAAGTAAGAGATTCAGCAGCATGATTTTTATCTTTTATATTTTTTCTTAGTTCTATAAATTGATACTTTTGAGCAGAAATAAATATGGGGAACAGCAAAAATAATAATCTTTTTTTTCATATTTGTTTTTTACAAAATTAAAAATTCTGACAAAAAATCAAACGGCTCTCACAAAAAAATCTGTGAGAGCCGTCCAACATTAAAAAAATAAACTATTATGGGTTTTGTTTAGGTCCCTGAGCATTATGATTTCCGTGAGGTTTTCTTTCATTCATTTTATCTCTCATCATTCCTTCCAGACTGAAACAGCTTCAGAACTTTCTGACAGGGAATCACCTGTTGCATTTTATCTGCATATTTTTTTCTGTTATCCAATAGCTTCTGCCCTACTTCAAAACTCTGCTGCAACTTGGCTTTTGCTTCATCATCAGAAGGGTTTCAGGATCAAAGCTTGGATCAAACTGACTTTTGATCTGCTTCTGGCTGTCCAGATATTCGTTATAGAGTTGCGTAAACTCAGCTTTATCACCCGGATCTACATTCAGGTTATCCATAATCATATTGTTCCTGAATTTTTTCAGCAGCTCTTTTCTTTCTTCGGGAGAAAGGTTATTGATGACTTCCTTTCTTTGTTTAGGATCCATCTTTTTCCAGTCATAATCAGTCCTTTGGGCATTTAAGCCAAAACCATAAATAATCAAAAATGCTAATAATATCTTTTTCATCTTCTTACTTAGTTGTATAAATCCAAATAAACGTCCTGAGTTGAGTTACTTGCTAATTCTGCGATTTCAGAATTAGAAAATGAATCCAAATATTCATTCATCCGGGTTTCTTCTTTTTTGAAGCAGCTTTCACCGGTTGGGGTGTTTCTGCTGTTTTTTCATTTACATTTTCGCTTTTATAGGCGTAGGTTGTATTATTTTTCTGATTTTCAATTGTTTGATTATTATTTTCAACAGAAGTTAAATCAGATTGTAAAGTTTCATAGGCGAGTTCACTTTCTGTTTTTGGTTCTCCTTTGGCATACACTCCTTTTGGATTCATTGTTTCGTCAATAGAATCACTACCGGAATTGAAAACGTAAGTTGCTCCAAAGATCAACGCCACTGATGCTGCCGCTGCATACATCCAGTTCAGCTTAAAGACAGGTGCTTTTTTACTTGTCTTTATATCATTCATAACGTTCTCCTGAATATTTTCAAACAAACGGTCAGGTACTGTGTAAATGTTTTTACGCTCTAGTTTTTCTATGTCGAACTCTTTCATCTTTGTTTTATCAAAAATTATCTTTCGTAATTTTCTTTAATATAATCTTCAATTTTTTGTTTGGCATAATGATAATTGGTCTTTAACGTTCCTACGGACATATCTACGATTTTGGATATCTCTTCGTAAGGTAAATCATCATAATACCGCATCATAAATACCAGTTTCTGCTTTTCTGGCAGGCTTTGTATGGCGTTCTGCAGCAGAATCTGAATTTCTTCCGCATCTCCTTCCGTATTATCAGCCACAAGATTCTGCATATGATATTCAGGATCTTCATCAGTCTTCTGCATTTTCTTCAATTTGTTGACCTGCTGCAAGGCTTCGTTGGTAGCAATTCTATACAGCCAGGTATACAGCTGGCTATCATTTTTGAACTGATGAAAATTCTGATAAGCTTTAATAAAAGTTTCCTGCAAAGTATCCTGGGCAAGATCTCCGTCTACAATAATTCTTCTTATATGCCAGTACAATCTGCTCTGATAGGCATCCATCAAGGCCCGGACACCTTTATCCTGGGTCCGTGGATTCTGCATCAACGAAATAATTTCCGCGTCCTTAATCTTCATAAGATGCCTTTCATTGTTTTGGATTACAAAAATAGCTGAAAGTTAAATTAATTTTCCAATTTTCAATCTAAATATTCAAAATAATATGAGACAGTTACGCAATAAACGTGCCTGGATTGGAGTTGCAGGCTGTTGTCCCGTTATTCCCTTCCCGGATCGGCTTAAAAATCTTATATTTGTTAGATGCAAATTGTAATCATCGGTTCCGGAAATGTTGCCTATCATATGGCAAAAGCTTTCACACAGAAAGGCATTTCCATTGCCCAGATTTTTGGCAGGAACGAAAAAGAACTGAGTAAAATTTCAGAAGAATTAAATATAGCTTACTCCACCGGATCGCTGAAAGATGCAGACCTATATCTCATCTGTGTAAGTGATAATGCCGTGGAAGATGTTTCGAAAATCATCACAGAGAAAGATTGCCTTGTTGCCCATACTTCAGGCTCTCTGCCAAAAGAAATTTTATCAGGTTCATACAGGAAAGCGAGCTTCTACCCTTTGCAGACCTTTTCAAGATCCAAAGAACTTGAGTATGAAAAGATTCCGTTTTTCATTGAAGCTGAAAATGAGGCTGACAAAGAAATACTTTTTGGTCTTGCTTCCCAGGTATCTCAAAATGTCATGGAAAGCAATCATGAAAAGAGAAAATATATTCATCTGACGGCAGTTTTCGCCTGTAATTTTGTGAATCATCTTTTCTCAAGGGCTAAAGAAATTTCAGATTCCCAGGAGATCCCGTTTCACTATTTTTTGCCGCTGATTGATGAGACCGTTCAGAAAATTCATGAAATTGAACCTAAGAAAGCCCAGACCGGACCTGCTGTAAGAAATGACCTGAGGGTACTGGAATTGCATGAGCAGTTAATAAAAGACGAAGAAAGTCTTGAAATTTATAAAACAATGAATCATTCTATTCAGAAAATGTATGAGCTATAAAGAGAAATTAAAAGATATTAAGGCATTTGTATTTGATGTAGACGGTGTTTTTACAGACGGAAGTGTTTATCTTCTTCCGGGCGGAAATATGTGCAGGGTTATGAATGTGCTTGACGGCTATGCAGTAGTTAAAGCTTTAAAAACAATTATTTAATAGGAGTAATCACCGGAGGAAATGATGAGATGGTAAAACACAGAATCAACTACCTTGGTATTCAGGATTATTACCCGAAATCTCATAATAAAATTGAGGATTTTGAGGATTTTAAAAAGAAGCACAATCTTAAAAATGAAGAAATTCTGACGATGGGTGATGATCTTCCGGATATTCATATTCTGGAACGTTCAGCGATTGCTGCGTGCCCTGAAAATGCTGTTCCTGAAGTAAAAGGGATTTCCCATTATATTTCTCCTAAAAAAGGGGAAGCGGTGCTGTACGTGACGTTATTGAACAAGTGATGAAAGTGCAGGGGAACTGGCATGATGATAATACCCAATCTGTATAATTTACTATGAAATTACTTTTAGCATCACAATCTCCGAGAAGAAAAGAACTGCTTACTAACCTTGGTTTTGACTTTGAAGTGGTAAAAATAGACTGTGAGGAGATTCTTCCGGAACATATCAAAATAGAAGAGGCAGCAGCTTATTTATCTGAACTGAAAGCTGATGCCTTCAGAAGCCTTGTTTCAGATGAAGTTTTACTGACGGCTGATACAGTGGTTGCCGTTGATCATCAGATCCTTGGAAAGCCGAGAGATAAAGAAGATGCCTTCAGCATGCTTCAGAGCCTCTCGGGAAGAACGCATCAGGTTTATACAGGAATTACCATCAAGACTGCTGATAAAATCTTTACAGAAACAGATGTGGCAGATGTGACCCTCGCTCCTCTCTCCGATGAGGAAATACAGTATTATATTCAAAACTTTAAGCCTTACGATAAAGCAGGAAGTTACGGTATCCAGGAATGGCTGGGAATGGCCAAAATTACGGATATGAAGGGAAGTTACTATACCATCATGGGCCTTCCTACCCATCTTGTTTATAAAATTCTGAAGGAAATCTCTGTGATTTAAAAAATGATAGAGCTTCCTGATGTTTATAAAGAAGAAATAAATATTATTCATTATAAAATTTTATTATTTTTACAAAATGATCAAACTGCTGATAATAAAAAGCAGATTAGCGAGTTATATTGAATAATGAAAAAGAATATATTATTCCTTTTAGTAATATGCCTTGTTGCTTCCTGTGCTACCAAAACCAAAAAGCCGGAGCAGCGATCAAAGCTATTGAAAGGATTTTCCACATATTATAATACGCTTTTTAATGCCAAAGATGCATTAAACAGTGAGTTTACGGCCCGGGATAAAGGACATAAAGACAATTTTTATGCTCCTTATATTCCTATTCTTACGTATGAAGAGCAGCCATTAGGAAGTGACCTGGGGCAGACCGAAGCTTTTGCCGAAAATTCTATGAAAATGGCAGAAGTGGCCAACCAACCTGCCGGAAGAGGTAATTCCGGGATCCCCAATATGCAGGGCGGTCCGGGCAATAATCCGGAAAATCCGAACGGACAGTCTAAAGGAGCTACAACCCTGGAAATTGCAGAAGCAAAAGCTCTGAAAGCAATTAATAAATATTCTGTAACCAGAAACGGCGAAGAAAAGAACAAACAGATTTTTGATGCCTATATGATCCTTGTTCAGTCAAGAATTTACCGTGGAAAACCTTTGGAAGCACTGGATGCACTCAATTATGTTTTCACCCACATGAAAGATGATAAAAGGATCGCTCTGGCAAGAATATACCAGGGACTGGCTTATGACAAAGTGAAAGATTATCACAGAGCACACGAAACATTTGCCAAACTGAAAGGGGAGAAGATTGATAAAACCTACGCTAAACTGCTGAGTATTTATTATGCCGAATCTCTTTTGGATGCAGGAAAAAGGAAGATGCCGCTAAAGAACTTGATATCGCTTATGACCTGAACAGCAACAGAAAACTGAAGAGCAGAATTGCTTACCTGAGGGGACAGGTGCTGGAAAATCTGGGCCAGAATGATAAAGCAAGGGAAAGCTATACGGCAGCATACAAATATTCCAACGATTTTGAGTTTGAAGTAAAATCCCAGATCGCCATTGCCAAGACATTCAATGGTAAAGGAGATTATAACGGGGCCAAAAACTATCTGGAAGGTATCAGCAAGAAAGGTACATACGGCTCAAGAAAGAATGAATTTTATTATGCCCTTGGCTTAATGGCCAATAAGGCAGGAAAAAAGACGAAGCACAGCAGTTCTTCAGAAAATCCCTGTTTGAAAAGGTTTCTGACCCTCAGATCCGTGGTCTTGCCTACTACGAAATAGGAAAGAGTTATCTTGAAAGGAATGACTACATCGGGGCAGGAAGTTATTATGATTCCGCTCTTGCAGTAATGACTTATGAACCTTCAAAGATTTTGCTGAAAGATCAGTCTGCATACATCAAAAAGATCTCTAAAAATTACTATCTGATCAAAAAGAATGACAGTATTCTTTCACTGGCAAAGATGGATACCAACCAGAGAACAGAGTTTTTCTCGAAATATATTGCGAAACTAAAAGCAAAAGAAGAGAAAGAAGAGCAGGAGAGAAGGCGTGCAGAAAGAAGTAAAAGGCTTTGATACCGGCGACTACAGTGCCAATTCCATTTTTGCCAATAATTCCAATTCATTTGAAGATTTTGGGGTAACTACAAAAGGTTTTTATTTCAGCAATACCGGAACGGTAAGCAAAGGAACCTCTTCATTTAAGCAGATCTGGGGTGACAGGGCACTTGCCGACAACTGGCGTTATTCAAAAAAAATGGCAACGATAGAAGATATGAAGAATGAAGCTTTAGGGGTGACTTCTGCACCTAATCCGAGACGCTTTGAGCCTACTTATTACATAGAACAGATCCCGACAGATCAGGGAAAACTGAGTCAGTTGAAGAAGGACAGGGATACGGCTTCGTTAGGACTTGGAATCATGTATCAGAATTACTTTACGAATACACCGTTGGCTACAAAAACCTTGTATGACCTCATCGACGTGAAACCGGAAGAAAAAGTAATGCTTCAGGCTTTATATGAGATTTTTGCCATGAATTATGAGAAAAATCCGCAAGCCTCCGAAAGAGCCAAACAAATACTTCTGACAGATTATCCTTATACTTCTTATGCAGAATTTGCCAGAAACCCTAAAAATAAATCGTTTGTAAAATCAACAGAAGAGGTTGAAAACGAATATAAAAGGGCATATGCTTTATTTGAATCTGAGAAGTTTATAGAAAGTAAGGATGTCATTGATCAGACGATTCAGAAATTCCCGAAAGATGCTCTGGTTCCCAAGCTGTATCTTTTAAATGCTTTTAATTCCGGAAAATCGAGTGGGAAAGAAGTAATGATATTGCAGCTTGAACAGATCGCCCTGAATTATTCTAAGACCCCGGAAGGAGTAAAAGCAAAGGAAATGCTGAACTATCTGAAAAGTGATCTCAGCTTCCAGGCTACGGATAACAAAGGAAATGTTGTTCCCCAACAACCTTCAGCACCCGCACAGCCTGCCAATTCTCAAGACGAAGGAAATATAGGCATAGGTTCTATGAAGAGAAATGCAGCGACACCGAACAAACAGTTGGAGACTGCTATACCTGAGCAAAACACTCAGCAACAGCAAAAATGAAAAAAATACTGTCGATAAAAAGTCAGTGCAAAATGCTCAATAAAAGATAAAAAAAGCGAAGACTCAGTCTTCGCTTTTTATGCTTATACAGATCATCAGAATCCTATGATTTATTTTTCTTTACCCCATGGAAATCTTTGAGATAAAAAGGTTCAAAATAAGCCGTATCTTCAAATTCTTTCTTTTCTATTTTTTCCAATGTCTTTTTGATCAGATATTGTGCCGAAGGGTAGACATCATCTTTAAAAACGGCATCAGGAAGCTGTAAAATATCTTTTGCTTTCTTAGCCCCGTCTCCCACAAAAATGATTTTTTTATCCCTGAATTCTTCAAAAGAAGCCTCATCTAAAATTTTGGCCTCAGTTCCGATAGTTCTTCGCCCGTATTACCGTCATAAACGGCCGTATAAACCTCCATTCTCCTTGCATCGATCAAAGGTACTATCAAATCATAGTTGCTGCCTAAAAAGGCTCTATCATGCTTTCAAGAGAATTGACAGCAATGAACGGAACGTTAAGCCCATAGCAGAACCCTTTTGCAGAGGCTGCACCGATTCTTAAACCCGTGTAGGATCCAGGCCCTTTTCCCAAAGAAACAGCTTCAATATCCTTAAGTGATATTCCCGCTCCTTCCAATGCCCATTCTACATAGGTATGAAGACTTTCAGACTGCTTATAATTTTCAGAAACTTCTTCACAAAGGCACAGCAGTTTTTCATTATCTGATACTGCTACCGAGCAGTTTTTGGAAGAGGTTTCAAGATATAGAATTTTCATTTTTTTATTTTAGCTAAACTGTGAGATTACGAAAACGCAAAATCACTAAAATTTACAGCAAATTTAAACCTTTATTTTGAACTATTTTTTATGAATTGTTCTCGGTTCCGACTGGGCACTTGGATAAATGGTCATATCAGAAACCGTAACATGTTTCGGGGCATTGATGCAATAGGCGATCGCATCTGCAATATCTTCGGCTTTCAACGGTTCATACCCGGCATATACATTTGATGCTCTTTCAGTGTCTCCTTTGAACCTTACCATAGAAAAGTCGGTCTCTACAGCTCCCGGCTGGATGTTGGTCACTTTGATTCCGAATTCGGTAAGCTCAAGCCGCATTCCCTCCGAAATCACGTCTACTGCTTTTTTAGTGGCACAATATACCACCCCATTAGCATAGGTCTGCCTTGCTGCCACAGAACTGATATTGATTATATGACCTGAATTTTTAGTTTTCATGCCCGGAATAATTTCTTTAGAAACATAAAGAAGTCCTTTTACATTACCGTCTATCATAGAATCCCAGTCATTGGTTTTACCCTCAGAAAGAGGATCCAGCCCATGAGCATTCCCGGCATTATTGATCAGAACGTCAATATCTTTCCAGTCTTCAGGCAGAGATCTGATAGCAGTTTCCACTTCATCAAGATTTCTTACATCAAATTTTAAACTAAATATTTCGGTGTATTGTGAAAGTTCAGATTTTACAGCCTCAAGTACTTCATTTCTTCTTCCGCAGATGATGATTCTGTTTCCTTGTTTAGCCAGAAGTTCTGCAGTGGATTTTCCAATTCCGGACGTTGCTCCGGTGATCAATATTGTCTTCATAAAATTATATTTTTAAAAATAACAGATCAGTTGGCATCCCATGCCTGAAAAGCATCGGGTATGTGCTCAATAATCAGTTTTCTTTTTCATCAGGAAGAACGGTAATGATGTCAAATCTTACTTCATTTCCTTTATTAAATTCTTCCATATAGTGGTTGGCTGCTGATACAACAGATCTGATTTTAGTTTTGGTAACAGCTTCCTGAGGCAGCATAAAAGCGTCCGTAGATCTTGCCTTTACTTCAACAATGACTATCAGATTCTCTTTCTCTGCTATGATATCAATTTCCGCCTTCTGAAAACGGAAGTTCCTTATCAAAATTTTATAGCCGTTCCTCTGAAGATGATCAGCGGCCAGATCTTCTGCTATTTTTCCAAAATCGTTGTGATCAGCCATATCTGTTTAATGAGATTGTTTTAGAACTCTATCTTTACTTTAGATTCTGACTTTAGCTTAATTTTTCCACCAATGATAAGGGGCCTGTTGTCTTTTATATGTCCATTCGGAAAACCGAATACTACAGGAAATTTATGTTTTGAAATTCTTTCTGAAATCAGTTTATAGGCAAATTCGTCAAAGCTGGCTTCATAGTCTTTATTGTCTTTTTCATCGCCCATATTGGTCATTCCTCCTACAATAAGTCCTTTGATCTTATTGAAAACGCCTGCAAGTTCAAGGCTCATGATCATACGGTCCAGCGCATAGAAGTTTTCTCCGATATCTTCGATGAATAAAATTTTATCTTTAAAATCAAAAGAATACCTGGTTCCCAGAAGGGCATAAATAAGGGCTAAATTACCTCCTACAAGTTCTCCTTCAATATTCCCTTTTTATTTAATTCATGAGATTTTAAGCTGTATTGGGGAGTTTTCCTTTCAAAATATCAAAGATCAGGTCATAGCTTTCATCTGTAACCCCAAAGCTGGATGTTTTGATGGTCTGCCCATGAATGGAAGCAAAGCCTTTTTCAACAGATAACTTTGTATCACGGTATTATCGGAATATCCTATATACCATTTCGGGTTTTCTGCAAACCCTTTCAGTTTCAGATGCTGAATCAGATGCTGGCATCCGTAGCCACCTCTGGAAGCCCATATGGCTCCGATTTCTTTATCATTTAAAGCCCAGTTGATATCTTTTATTCTTTCCTTTTCTGTTCCGGCATAATTATACCCGTTTGAAAATTTAGTGTAAAGGTGCTCTCCTAGAACAGGTTTAAATCCTTTACTTTTAATTAATGCTATTCCCTTTTCAAGTTGAGCGGTATCTACAGCTCCTGCAGGAGAAATAACAGCTATTTTCGCCCCTTTTTCAGAGGCTTCGGAAAGATCATTTTTTTCATTTTGTTTTTTGGTATTTAACTTCTTTTTCTCGGCTTCCTCCAATTGTTTTTCAAATTGATTGAACTTCTTAAAGCTCTGAAGGAAGATGAAGAAACTGAAAATAATAAGTATCACCCCTACCACTCTTCTGATCTGGTTGGCCAGCTTCTGGGTAAGTTTATCGTGGAATTGTTTGGCAAGGAAAATTTTGGCAAGATCAATACAAAGGTAAGTACCGATCACAATGCTTATGTATAAAATAAAACTGCTGGTGTCCGGATATTGATTCCTTACGGAAATTACCGTTACCAGCCAGAAAAGGATAACTCCTACATTTAAAAGATTAAAGAAAAAACCATTAAAAAAGGTTTTAATATAATTTTGGCTTATGATCTTTTCTTCACCGGGCATATGCATTTTGGTCTTGGTGACCAGCATTACAATTCCGTAAATAAAAATAAGGATCGAGGTGATCCTGTAGAATCCCGGATGTTTATCTATCAAAGTAACAATATCTGCACTGGCATAATAGGCTGCCACAATACACAGCAAATCTGCAGTAATAACTCCCAGATCCAATGATAAAGCGTGCCTTGGCCCTCTGGAAAAACTGGTTTCAATCAACAGGAAAAATATAGGTCCTATAAAAACCAGACTCAACATGAATCCTAAAATGATGGCAGATAGTACTAGTTCAAGCATTAAGTGGTATTTTAAAATGGAAAAAAATTCCATTCCGTTTCATACAAAGTTATACTTTATGATTTAATTATTCAATAAAGATGTGATATATCAAGTTTATTTTACTTTCTGTTGGGGATGAATTTTTAGAAAGGAAGCTGGAAGAAAGGAAGAGGGAAGTGGCTGAAAATATGAATGGAATAAAAAAAAAGAGATTGTTCCGTTTTGGAACAACCTCTTCACATTGTTATATTTTTGATCGCTGCTATTATTCAACTATCTTGAAGTCCAATTGTTTCTGAATCAGATTAGCTTTCACCACTTTGATCTGAACCTGATCCCCAGCTGATATTTGTTTCCGTGTCTGATTCCATATACAGCATGTGTTTTTGCATCAAACATGTATGAATCGTCTACAAGATCTCTCAATTTGATCAGTCCTTCAGCTCCGTTTTCAGGAATTTCTACCCAGAATCCGAATTCGGCAACTCCGAAATTACTCCGGTGAAAGTTTCACCAAGATGTTTTTCCATAAATTTCACCTGCATGTACTTGATAGAATCTCTTTCTGCATCAGCAGCCAGTCTTTCCATCGCACTACAGTGTTTCGCTTTTCTTCCAATTCCTGCTTGCTTGGAGATTTCCCACCATCCAGATAATGCTGCAGAAGACGGTGTGCAAGTAAATCCGGGTAACGGCGGATAGGAGAGGTAAAGTGGCTGTAATACTCAAATCCTAAACCGTAGTGACCAATAGGCTCTGTAGAATATACGGCTTTGCTCATACTTCTCATCGCCAGTGTTTCAATCATATTTTCTTCTCCTTTTCCTTTCACATCATGAAGAAGTTTATTCAGAGACTCTGCTACTTTTTCGTATTCGCCAGGTTCATTTTGTATCCGAAAGTGGCCACAAAATCTCTCAGCGATTCAAGCTTTGCAGGATCCGGATCGTCGTGAACCCTGTAGATAAAAGTATTATTGGTAATCTCACCTTTTCTGGATAAGGATACATATTCGGAAACTTTCTTATTGGCTAAAAGCATGAATTCTTCGATCAGGTGATTGGAATCTTTACTTATTTTAAAGTAAACTCCGATCGGTTCATTATTTTCATCAAGATTGAACCTTACTTCACTTCTGTCAAAGGTGATCGCTCCTTTTCTGATACGATCATTACGCATGATCTTCGCCAGCCTGTCAAGAACATTGATTTCTTCAGCCAGATCTCCTTTACCTGTTTCAATACGCTCCTGAGCTTCTTCATAGGTAAATCTTCTGTCTGAATGAATCACCGTTCTTCCGAACCACTGTTTCTGAATTTCGGACTGATCATTCAGTTCAAAAACCGCTGAAAATGTATATTTATCCTCATTTGGGCGAAGGGAACACACATCGTTACTCAATACTTCAGGCAGCATCGGAACTACTCTGTCTACCAGGTACACTGAAGTCGCTCTCTGATATGCTTCATCATCCAGAATCGTTCCCGGAACCACATAATGAGATACATCGGCAATATGAACTCCGATTTCCCAGTTTCCATTCTCTAATTTTCTAATAGATAGGGCATCATCGAAATCTTTTGCATCTTTAGGGTCAATGGTAAATGTGCAGATATTACGCATATCCCAACGTTTTGCCACTTCTTCATCTGTAATGCTTCTGTCTATTTTGTCTGCATCCAGTTCCACTTCCTGTGGAAACTCATAAGGAAGACCATATTCTGCCAGGATAGAGTGGATCTCAGTCTCATGTTCTCCCGGTGCACCCAACACCTGAGTAATTTCTCCTTCAGGATTTTTGTCACCCGGTTTCCATTCGGTCATTTTTACAATAACCTTATCTCCATCTTCGGCGTTATTGAATTTATTCTTTGGAATAAAAATATCAGTATTGATTGATTTTTATCACAGACTACAAACCCGAAATCTTTGTGGGCAACCTTCTGAAAAGTTCCTACAAACTCCGTTCTTGTTCTTTCTAAAACTTCTAAAACGGAGCCTTCAAGTTTCTTTCCTTTATAATGATAAGTTATAATAAGAACCTTATCTCCCTGCAAAGCATCCTTCACATTTTTGGAGTGAATGAAGATATCATCTTCCATTCCTTCAACATTCACGTAAGCATTTCCGCTTTGGTTGAAATCTATAATTCCGGTCAGTGTTCCTGCAATTTTCAGATTCACGATATATTTTCCTCTTTCCACTTCCTTGATCTTTTCTGATCCCTGAAGTTTGTGCAGTGCCTGAATCACAAGTTCTCTCTGTCTCGGATTTTTATAATCTATTCCATCGGCGATCTGTTTATAATTATAGATCTTTGATGCATTGGCATTCATGAAACGTAGGATCAGTCTGCCGATCTCCATCAGTTTCAAATCATTTTTATGACTTATATATTTTCTTTTTTTTGGCATTTTAATTTTCTTTTAAATTCGTTTTAGCTTCTTTCCAAATTCAGAAGCACCTCTTTTTATCAGTGTCATATCTAATATATAAATATGATCTTGTTTTTTTAAATCTATCAATTTTCTTTCCAATCTTTTTATAATTTTTTTGAAAGCAGCTTTCTGTTTTAATATATTATTCTTTATAAAAACGGATCTTATATACTTTCATAATACCACATCATTAACTCATTTTTCACTGGGTGGAAAAGTAAAAATACTCCATATTTTCAAACTCACCACTATATAAAATAATATAGTTTTTCCGGAAGCAGAAATTGTATTATATAATAATTAATTCAACTTTATATTTTCAATATCTGGAAGCTTTTAGTTTTAATATTTTTTTGACGGCAGTTTAATTTTAATTTTTAGTTTTTATTTTTAGTTTTATAAAAAACTATAATTTTAGTTTTAAAGGATAATATAAATATGAGGAAAATTATGGGAAACCTTTGCTATGTTATCTTTAAAAAAGAATGAAGGCTCAGTATGGAAATAATAGAGTGGTAAATTCTATCTCTGGTGATGCAAATGTACGAATAAAAAATAAATAAGGTCTGCAATTTAAAATTACAGACCTCAGTATATTTAGCAAACTGCGATTTTATCAACCCGGTTTTGATGTCTTCCTCCTTCGAATTCTGTTGAAAGAAATTTGTCAACAATTTCTATCGCCAGTTCCTTTGAGATAAACCTTGCCGGCATGGAAATCATATTCGCATCATTATGCTGTCTTGCCAATGTTGCAATCTCGGGCATCCAGCAAAGTGCACATCTGATTTTCTGATGTTTGTTTGCTGTGATCTGAACTCCGTTTCCGCTTCCGCAGATCAAAATTCCAAGCTCATTTTCTCCGTTTTCCACAGAGGTAGCAGCAGGGTGTACAAAATCCGGATAATCCACACTGTTTGTGGAAAACGTGCCAAAATCCTGAACTTCAAACTGTTCTGAAAGGTAGTTTTTAACAATCTCCTTATATTCATAGCCTGCATGGTCCGCTGCGATAGCAATTTTTCTTTTCATAATACTCTTATTAAGCTTTTTTAGATTTTATTTCCTTACAAAGGTAAGAATAATAACAATTCGTGTTAGTAAACCGGGAGTTAATTGTGAAAAGGTATGTTAATAAGTGTGGAAAACTTTTACCAACTTTCTATTTTTAAAGATCAATTTATTTCGTAATAGAAAATCTTTCTGAAAGTTTTCACCACAACTTTCCAAATGTTTTCATCCGCTATCCCCAGAATTTTCCATAGAAAAATAACTAATAATGGTTTTCCTTCAAAGTTATCAACAATTGTGAATAAGTGTGTGAAATAGCAGGTTTACAGAGATTTATATTGTGAGTTAAATATGAATTGGCTACCAGTTGAGTATGATCAACTTTACGCTAAAAACTTATCCCCGTTACTAACAATACATAACAACAACTACATTATTTTTTTTTAAGAAGAGAAAAGAATTGTTGATTAATGGGTGATTGGGTTCGGGAAAGTTTTTGAAAACTTTATTTCAATCAAACTGTTGAAAAAGTTTAAAACCTTACATTTGTGAAACAGAAATTCAATGAAATTTATGGAATTCCCTCTGCCGGAATTTGCTGAAAAGCATGACGGACTAATGGAGGGTTGCCTGAGATCTCAAAAAAATAATCTAAATATAAAATGAAAACAATTAACGACTTCAATTTTAAAGATAAGAAAGCTCTTGTAAGAGTTGACTTCAATGTTCCACAGGATGACCAGCTGAAAGTGAGTGATAATACCAGAATCGTTGCGGTGAAACCAACCGTTGAAAAAATCCTTAAGGATGGCGGATCTGTAATTTTAATGACACATCTTGGAAGACCAAAGGGAGAAGTTAAGGATGAGTTTTCTCTTAAGCATATTGTAGGAGAGGTTTCCAGCGTTCTTGGCCAGGAAGTAAAATTTGTAGACGAGTGTATCGGTGCAAAAGCAGAACAAGCTGCCGCTGATCTTAAGCCTGGAGAAATTTTATTATTAGAGAATGTACGTTTCCATAATGAAGAAGAAAAAGGGGATGAAGGTTTCGCTGAGCAGCTTTCGAAATTAGGGGATGCTTATGTAAATGATGCTTTCGGAACCGCACACAGAGCTCATGCTTCAACAGCTGTTATCGCTAAATATTTTCCGTCAACTAAATACTTCGGTTTACTGATGGCTAAAGAACTTCAGGCGATTGATAAGGTATTGAAAAGTGGAGAAAGACCGGTTACTGCAATTCTTGGAGGATCTAAAGTTTCAACTAAAATTACGATTATAGAAAATATTCTTCCGGCAGTAGACAATCTGATCATCGGTGGAGGTATGGCATTTACATTTATTAAGGCTCTTGGTGGTAAAGTTGGAAATTCTTTGGTAGAAGAAGATAAACTTCCTCTTGCGCTTGAGATCTTAGGAAAAGCAAAAGAACATAAAGTAAAAGTATATTTACCGTCTGATGCTATCATTGCTGAAAGTTTCAGTAATGATGTAGAAAGAAAAGAAGCAGATATCTATGCTATTCCTGAAGGATGGATGGGATTGGATGCCGGCCATAAATCAAGAGACCAGTTCAATGATGTATTGCTTAACTCAAGAACTATTCTTTGGAACGGTCCGATTGGTGTTTTTGAAATGTCACATTTTGCTGGTGGAACCGTAGCTCTTGGTGAAAGTATTGCTGAAGCAACAAGATTAGGTGCTTTCTCTTTAGTAGGAGGTGGTGACAGTGTTGCATTCGTTAAGCAATTCGGATATGCCGATAAAGTAAGTTATGTATCTACAGGTGGAGGAGCAATGCTTGAAAGTTTAGAAGGACTTGAGCTTCCTGGTGTAGCTGCTATCAACAATTAAAAAATTCAATTCGATATTTATGGGCCTGCATATTATTAGCAGGCTTTTTATGCTTTGATTTTATTCAGAAAATCCAGTATTGATCGTGTTTTTCTAATTATTTAGATATAACCTGAGGTTATAGGTTTAATTAGTCTGTTCATTTTGTGAAGCTTATATTTTTTAAGATTCTACAATGTTAAGTTCCGATTATTTTTCAATATTTTTCTTCAGAATTGAATTGTTTTTCTATCGAATTTTTATAATTATGAGCTATTAAAATTTGCTTGGAAATTATGTTTTTTTGGAAGGAGGAGAGGCTTTTTAAAGAATTTACAGTTGTATTTTTTTGGCTTGTTATCTTTAAATGATAAAGTCTCATATTTGCGAAAATTAGAAATATTGAATAAGAATAAATTTTTTATGGGTTACTTTTTCAAAAAAGAAAAACAGAAACAGGTGTTAATTTTTAGAATATGTTTAAGGTAACCTTGATATTTGGATTGAGTTTTATTTTAGTCTTGTTTTATTGATGATATAATTCTTATATCAATATAGAAATTGTGAACTGCTAAGATTTGTTTGCTGTAATTTTGGTTCTTCTTTTAGAATGTTAGTTTCAGTTTTCTTATGTATAAATTAGCCTTGTAAAGATCTTATTTTGAGCTAATAAGCTATTATATTATTGGATTTTTTTAATCAATTTTAGTTTATAATTGTATGTTCTCAACAACTTATTATTTTTTTGTTTTATAGTGTTACATTGTCTTTGTAAATTATTGATATTTAAATTTTTAACTATTTATTGAAGTTAAAATTTATAATTCTTCCTGTGAATTTCTTTTGAAAATGTTTACTTAAATTTCTCCGGAGACCATTTATTTTAATTTTTCACAACCGATGTTTAAAAGAAAAAATCAAATTTTAATTTTTTATCCTCTTTATGATCGAAATCCTTATGATTGATTTTGAAATTTTATTTTTCCGTTTTTTAAATTTTTCTCCTGGATTTAAGTTGGGCTTAAATTTTATTTGTAGCCATTCTAATTTTTAATGTAAGTCTGAAATTCTTTTCTGAAATTTTTTTCAGTGAATAGAGTAGGGGAGATTTTGTATTAGTATTGAAAAATTATTTAATAATTCCAATTGCCTAAATCCTGAGTATATTTTAGAATTTAAGTAAAGATCACTAAAAATATGCCTTTATAAATAGACTAAAAATTCATTTTCTTAAAATTTATGAATGTTTATATGTAAAACAAAAATAAGACCTGAAATGATGTGTTTCTGAGGTTATTTAGAGTTAAGCTTACACTTTTTGTATTTTTTACCGAATTTTATAAAAATTCCTCCTATCAATAAAGTCATCCCAATTTTAAATTCTGTACTGGCTATTGATCAGAATCAATTTTTTAGAGTGTCATGTGAAGATGGAGTAGGGGAGTTGGTCTAATTCTAAATTTTAGAATTTTTGTTTTTGTTTTAAAATTTTTTAGGACAGATAATTTTTGATAATTGCAAACGTATACCAAAAAACAAAAACTCAGAAGAATTTTCCTGAGTTTTAGAAATTTTGCTCTGAAATGTCAGAAAACGACCTTCATAAACACGTTAAAAATCGATTTTCTATCTTTTCTCGATAATATATATCAAACTTGAGAATTCGTTCGAAAAAAGGGCTTTTATGTTCGAAATTGTTCCGTAGATGGTCGCTTTTAACCAAAATAGTGGCGATTTTTTATATTTTTCGCTCAGCATTGAGATGTAGTAAGAGTCAAGGACCAGCGGTTTGATTTTTCTCATCTTCCAGTCTGGTTTTTTAGAAATCAGATTTTCCATTCCATTTTTGAAAAATGGTAGATGTGTCTGGGTACATCATAGGCTGCCCAATATTCTTTATAATGTTTCGCATCATATGAAGTAGGGTTGGGAACCGCAATGATAAGAATACCTTTATCTTTTAATTTTGTATGAAAGATATTCAGCATTTCATCCTGATTCTCTACATGTTCAAATACATGCCACAAAGTAATTGCATCTAAACTTCTGTCTTCAATTTTTTGTATATCGTCCAGAATCTTTGCTTTTGTAATTTTACCCTGAGCTGCTTTTCTTGCGTCGGCATCAGGTTCAAAACCGAAAGTTTCAAAATCGTTTTCTATAAACTTTACAAATTCTCCGGCACCGCATCCGTAATCTAATACTCTGGATTCTTTTTGATTCTGTCTACCAGAATATTTTTTTGTACTGCAGATTAAAGGACTGAAGAAATTTGTATAACTTTTCTTTCAGGCTTCCGGAATCCTGGTGGTGGGAAATATAATCTTCACTTTCATAATATCTGGAAATATTGGATGGGATAGGGAGGTTTTGTATACTCCCTTGGTTTCTGTTTCTTTAATTTCAAATATTTCCTGTGAAAGAAAATGATCTTTTATTTTCATGAAGTCGAAATCTGTTATATTTAAAAAATTAAGATATCTATAAGTTTTGAGAAGCTCATAAATACCTTAATTTTCGCTTTATTATTCAAAATGTTTCACGTGAAACATTTTTCTTTAACGGCCTAAATAGACTAGTAAAACGTTTATATCAGCTGGGAAACTCCGCTTATCCTTCCTGCCTGTGCTATAGTCTTCGGACGTACATTAGACATTTTCTGTTTTGCTTCTGCAGAAAGGCTTGAAAGCTTTGTATAATCAAAATCTTCTGGGATTTTAATATTTTCCAGACGGTTGAGTTTGGCTACGTTTTCTTTTTCCTTCTCTATATATCCTTTGTATTTGATATTGATCTCGGCCTGCTCTCTTACTTCATCATTGTATTGAGAAGAAACTTCTTTAATGAAGTCTATTTCATCAAGCTTTTCCAGTGTCATATTAGGTCTGGTAAGAATCTGTGCAGCTCTGTATGCCTGATCTACCGGACTGCTTTCAATAGTTTCAAGAATAGGATTAATAACACCCGGTTTTAAAGAAGTTTCACGAAGGAAGTCTTCAAGTGTTTGACTTTCAGATACTTTCGCTTCAACTCTTCTTAATCTGTCTTCTTTGCGAGTCCTAACTGATATGCTTTTTCAGTCAACCTGATATCAGCATTGTCCTGTCTTAGAAGAAGTCTGTATTCTGCACGTGAAGTAAACATTCTATAAGGTTCTTCTGTTCCTTTTGTGATAAGATCATCAATCAAAACCCCGATATATGCTTCATCTCTGTTAAGAATGAAATCGCCTTTTTCGTGAACTTTGTTGTGAGCATTAATCCCGGCAATCAGACCCTGGCCTGCAGCTTCTTCATATCCTGTCGTTCCGTTGATCTGTCCTGCGAAATATAAATTATCAATTAACTTGGTTTCTAAGGTATGCTTCAATTGGGTAGGGGGAAGTAGTCATATTCAATAGCATATCCTGGTCTGAAAACTTTTACATTTTCAAATCCTGGAATATGTTTCATTGCTTTGATCTGTACATCTTCCGGAAGAGAAGAACTGAATCCGTTGACATAGATCTCCACAGTTTTCCATCCTTCCGGTTCTACAAAAAGCTGATGTCTGTTCCTTTCTGCAAAACGGTTGATCTTATCTTCAATACTTGGGCAGTATCTTGGACCTAAACTTTGAATTGTTCCATTGAACATTGGACTTCTGTCAAAACCTTCTCTTAAAATATCATGTACTGTTTCGTTGGTATAAACAATATGACAGCTTAATTGTTTTGTTAATTTCGGAGTATCAAGATAGCTGAACTTTTGAGGATTTTCGTCTCCTTTCTGTTCTTCCATTTTTGAATAATCAAGGCTTCTTCCGTCAACTCTCGGTGGAGTACCGGTTTTCATTCTTCCTGCTTCGAAGCCTAAACTTACCAATTGTTCGGTGATACCAAATGCTCTTGGTTCACCCATTCTTCCACCACCTAATTGTTTATCGCCAACGTGAATTAATCCGTTAAGGAAAGTTCCGTTTGTAAGAACTACAGATTTTGCTTTAATCTCAATTCCTAAAGAAGTAACCACTCCGGCTACTTTATTATTTTCAACAATCAGTTGTTTTACCATATCCTGAAAGAAATCAAGATTGGGAGTATTTTCTAATGCTAATCTCCATTCTTCGGCGAAAAGCATTCTGTCATTTTGGGTTCTAGGGGACCACATGGCGGGACCTTTTGAAAGATTCAGCATCTTGAATTGGATAGCAGATTTGTCTGCTACAATTCCGGAATATCCTCCCATTGCATCAATCTCTCTTACGATCTGTCCTTTTGCGATTCCACCCATTGCGGGGTTGCAACTCATCTGTCCGATGGTCTGCATATTCATTGTGATGAGTAATGTCTTTGAACCCAGGTTGGCTGCTGCAGCTGCTGCTTCACAACCTGCGTGTCCGGCACCTACTACGATCACATCATATATTTCTGAAATCATTTTTATCTCGCTTGTTTTAAGCTTTAAACCTTATCTTTATAACCAATGTTTCACGTGAAACATTTTTGAAGAATGGACTCTAAGTAAACCTATATTATTACTAGAATTGAGTACTTTAGATATCGGACTTTAAGTGATTGTTAAATATCAAAACTTTAAATCCTTGTATTTGGCTAAGTACAGATCTTCCATTCTACGCATCTCTTTTTCCTCTTCTTCCGTCTTGTCTTTATAGCCTGCAAGATGTAAAATCCCATGGGCTAAAACTCTTCTTAATTCATCTTCATAATCTCGGGAAAGGGTAGAGGCGTTGTCAGAAATGCGCTGCAAAGATACGAAAATCTCAGCGCTAATTGTCTTCCCTTTACATAATCAAAAGTGATGATATCGGTATAATAATCATGCTGCAAATAATCCTGATTGATCTTCAGCAGATATTCATCATCACAGAAAATATAATTGATTTCGCCTGTTTTTTCCTTCTGAAAGAATAAGATCTTCCAGCCATTTTTTGTAATCTGTATTTACCGACTCCGGTAAATTTTCGTAAAAGAACTGTATCATTTTTTAAAACCAGTGTCCTAAAATAACACTGAATATACCTTTTGATTGTTTTTAAGTGAGTGGCTAAAGTTGACTTTAATCTGCCCGAAAGGAGATTTATAACCTGCCGTAAGTCCCAATGAGCTATAATTTACTTTAACTGCATCTTCAAACTTTATATCGTTTGATAAGTTTGCAAAGGTAAAGTTTCCGCTGATAAAATAGTTTTTATTGAATTTAAACTGGATATCATTAGATGCCAATATCACATTATTTGTATAAAGCTGGGCGAAATAAAATCCTCCGAAGCTTTTAAAATTAATAAGATTCTGTTCAAAAATCCCACCTAGTCTGTATTGGTAATAGGCTGGAAGATTTTCACCAATAGTAACACCTCCAAATAAATTAAGACGGTAAGTAAACTGTTTGCCAAGAGGAATATTGACCTTAAGATCCGCTTTGATCTGGATTATTCTTTTATCAACTTCAGATTTTAACAAATCCACCACTTTCCCTTCTGCAGCAAAATAAACGCCTTTGGTAGGGAACTCCTTGTCATCCTGAGTATCGGTCTTGATAAATACATAAGGATTCAAAAAACGGCTGTAACGTCTGTTGTCCCCATTGCTGTTTTCCGCCTTGAAATAATCATGGCTGATTCCACCGCCAATGGCAAATTTATCTTTCCAAATAGACTGTATATAAGCCTCATTTCTGATCCATTCCCACCGGTCTACAACATAATTATCCACATTCTTTATATCAAAACTCATTCCTGATGAATAAAGTCCGAAGCCGGGAATGTATCCGTTATCAATAAAATAATTCAGATAATATCTTAACCGGTCGCCTACAACCACATCCAGGGAAAGGTTTGAGTTTTTAAATAAAAGCCTTTTGGCAGAGTAATTCAACAGAAGTCCTGTTTTGAAAACTTCATCATAATGTAATCCGAATTTTAAAAAATGTCGGGTATCATCTTCGGTCACATAAAGCTTCAGATAATTGGCATCGTTTTCCTGAACGATATCGTAATTGATAAAACGGTAATTGTTGGTGGCAACCAGTTTATCAATCATTTTATTGATGCTTCCATAGGTCTGTAAAGAGGGGAGACGAAGTCCCATTTTCCCCAGAGTATAGTTTTTTCCGTAGATTTTGCTTCCTTCAATCGAAATGCTGTCGATCTTATATACATTGGAATAAATGGGATTTACAGCTTGTCTGAGGCGTTCAAAAGGACGTTTGGGAAGTTGATCCAGAACCTGGGAATATTTAAGGCCTTCCACATACCCGCTGTCAAGGATCTTTTTCTTGTCATCATAGCTTGTTGCAGACATTCCTTTCAGGTTAGGTTTGATGTTGATATCCGTATATTTATATTGTTTGCGGGTATCCTTTTTTATTCCGAAATCAATTACCTGGTTCAGAATGGCAATAATATTGTTTAAATCCTCTCTTTTGGACAAATCCTGGTTCAGATCCACACCGATTACGATATCGATTCCTTTGTCCTTTAAAGGCTTTGAAGGATAATTTACCGTCATTGCTCCGTCAATATAAATACTGTCACCGATTTTTACAGGATCCATCAATGAAGGGAAGGCTGAACTGGCCATGATCGACTGAACAAGATCGCCTTTTTCAAATATCTGCATATTTCCGCTTTCCAGGTTGGTGGCAACACATAAAAAAGGAATCGGCATTTTTGAAAAATCTTCGATATTCGAAACATTCTTGAAAAGCTCTTTCAGAAGATAAACATTTCTTTGCCCTGTGCTGATGGAAGAGGGAAGTGTAATTTTCCGTTTTTCAATGGAATAGATAACAGGTATTTATCTACGGATTTATTAAAAAACTTGCTTCCTGCCGTGATTTCGGATCCATAATAAGAGAATAGAAATCCGTATCCATAACGATCTTTTCTATCTCTTTTCCGGAATAGCCTGAAGCGTACAGGCCACCCACAATAGCCCCCATACTCGTTCCTGCAATATAATCTACTTTCACTCCCAAAGAATCCAGAACTTTGAGTACTCCGACATGTGAAAAACCTTTGGCACCACCACCTGCAAGCGACAGTCCTATTTTGGGGTTTTTCGGAATTACCAGATCTTTTTTACCTGAGAATGGATCAGCAGTAATTGGAATACGAAAAGTAGGATCAGGAGTTTTCTCATAGTTAATCTTTTATATAGATCCGTTTCACTCGGGGCGAAATGGAGGTTAATACTTCATAGGTTATCGTTTTGCAGTAGCCTGCGAATTCTTTTAAACTTGGTTTGGCGTTGAATACCGTAACGGTATCACCTTCCTTTACATTTGGGATATTGTCTACATTGATCATCATCATATCCATACAGATATTACCGACGATAGGTGCCAGGGTCTTATTAACGCCCAGACTTCCCACCTGGTTTCCGATTAATCTTGGGATTCCATCAGCATATCCTACAGGAACTGTAGCGATCCTTGTAAGATGATCAGCTTTATATCTTCTGCTGTATCCTACGGACTCACCACCTTCAACCATTGATATCTGTGAAATTACGGTTTTAAAACTTACCACAGACTGTAGTTGCTTCTGAATTTCATGGTCAGAAGATTCCCCAGCATTCCGATACCGATTCTTACCATATCATACTGATGTTCGCTATAGCTTGTAATTCCCGAAGAATTCAAAATATGGCGGATAGGAGTATAGCCCAGTTTTTCTATCAGATAGCTGGAATTTTTTTCAAATACTTCAAACTGTTTTAAAGTGAATGCCCGCTCTTCAGGCATATCGGATGAAGATAGGTGACTGAACATACTCTGAACCTTCAGATTTTTTTCGCTTAAAGTTTCACTTAGCTGATCCAGTTCAAAATCTTTAAAACCAAGACGGTGCATTCCTGTTTCCAGTTTGATGTGAATCGGATATTTTTATCATACCCTGATTTTTGTACGGCTTCATAAAAAGTTCCAGAACTCTGAAACTGTAGATTTCAGGCTCAAGATCATATTCAATAATGGTCTGATAGCTGTGTTGTTCAGGATTCATTACAATAATAGGAGTGGTGATTCCTTTTTACGAAGTTCTACACCTTCATCTGCATAGGCAACTCCCAGATAATCGATATGGTGATGCTGTAAGAATTCCGATACCTCAAAACTACCAAGACCATAAGCATTGGCTTTGACCATAGCCATCATTTTGGTTCCGGGTTTAAGCAATGATTTATGATAATTGATGTTATGAAGAATCGCATTCAGATTAACTTCCAGCACGGTATCATGCTTTCTGAGCTCAAGAATATCTTTAAGTTTTTCAATTTCGAATTTTCTGGCTCCTTTCAGAAGGATAATCTGATTTTCAATTTCAGTAAGGTGTTTACTTTCAATAAGCTCTTTAGTGTCAATGAAAGTATATGTTTTAGCTTTAAATAATTCACTAAATTTTGAAATTTCATCACCGATCAGGAATACAGAATCAAAATGCTGTTCATTCACGAGTTCGGAAACTTCTTCATACAATTCCTGTGAATTGACATTCACTCCAACAATATCGGTTAATACCAAAGACTTTTTAGATTTGTTGTATTCTTTCAAAACTGCAGGGCAGTCTTCAGAGAATCGAGGTCAAGGTTGAAAGAATCGTTGATGATAATATTGCCTTTTACTCCTTCGATGGATTCAAGCCTCATTTCGACGGCTTTTAAAAGGTTGATTTTTTCGACGATCTTTTTATTTTCGATGTTCAGCTCCTTAAGGACGGTGATAAGCGCCATAGCATTGGTTAACGTCGCTTCGTCTCTCTGATGAGCCGGAAAACTGATTTCTTCACCAAAATAGTCAACAATGATGTTTTCATCTTTGGAAATATTATTTTTGATGAAGACATTATTTTCCTTTTTGAATCCGTAAGAAATCAATTTTCTGCCGGAATAGGATTTTTTTATTTTTTGATCTACCGAGGAATTGTCTCCGTTATAGATGATGACTTCGGAATCTTTGAAAAGTCTGATCTTTTCATCAATCAGTTCTTCTTCGGAAGAAAAGTTGGCGGCATGGGCGGTTCCGATATGGGTAAGCAATCCGATCTGGGGATGGAAAATATTTTCAAGTTTTTCCATTTCATCCGGTTTAGAAATTCCCACTTCAAAAATTCCAAGCTTATGAATGCTGTTGATCTGAAGAAGAGAAAGGGGCAGACCGATCTGTGAATTGAAGCTTTTCGGGCTTTTTACAGTAGGAAATTCATTCCACAGGCATTGGTACAGCCATTCCTTTAAAATAGTTTTTCCGTTACTCCCTGTGATTCCGATAGATTGTAGATGAGAGTTTTCGAAATGATACTTGGCTAATTTTTGAAGAAAATCCACAGAATTCTCAACAATAATCCAGGTTACATTTTCATATTCCGGATGATGATGTTCGGAAATAATAACACTGATACCTCTGTCGATTGCAGATTCAATAAATTTTTCACCGGAATTCTTATGGGTATTGATCGCTATAAAGGCCGTATTCTTGGTAGAATAAATAATCCTGCTGTCATAGGCAATATTTCTGATCACTAAATTCCCGTCTCCAATAACCTGTGCATTGGTGATCTCTGCAATGTGCTGTACTGTATAATTCATTGGTACCCTTTCTGCTTTATTTTTAGGCGAAACAGCAACAGGCAAATTCCAAAAAGATCATACAGACTCAATGATATCAAGCCAATTTACTCTTTTTTGAAATGCTTCAACAGTGCTTTTCCGCTTTTCATTTTATATAATGTAAATCTATTTTATAATTGCTGTATTCAGCTTTTTTATCAATTACTTTCTTTTTGAAAGCACTTCATCAATAAATACCCTGCGGCTTACTGCTTCATAGCTTTCAGTTTCCCCAAGCTCAACAAGATCATTTCCTGGGAAGTTCTCATAGAATAATTGGCAAGATTACCTGTTCTCTTACAAATAGCATGCACTTTTGTAACATATTCGGCAGTAGCCATCAAATTCGGCATTGGTCCGAAAGGACGGCCCAAAAAGTCCATATCCAATCCTGCAATCACAACTCTTATTCCGCTGTTGGCAAGCTGGTTGGCAATATCAACAATGCTTTCATCAAAAAACTGGGCTTCATCTATTCCTACCACATCACAATTGGAGGCCAGCAGAAGAATTTCATTCGGATTATCTACTGCGGTACTGCGTATTTTGTTCTGATTATGAGAAACCACGTCCTCTTCAGAATACCGGATATCCAGTTTCGGTTTAAAAATTTCTACATTCTGTCCTGCCATTTCTGCCCTTCGCAATCTGCGGATCAATTCCTCTGTTTTACCGGAAAACATAGAGCCACAAATCACTTCCATCCAACCACTTTGTTTGGAATGATTAATTGTATTTTCTAAAAACATTTGTTAAATTAGCCGTATATTTTTAACATCAAAAGTAAGCAATTTTAATAAGAATCTTATTATGCAGAATATCCAAGATTTAAAGGAAAAGATTTTTTTGAATCCATGAATATCATTGATAATCTGGACAAAATAAATAACGTAGACGAATTACTTTCCAAGCAGGATCTTGTAGATGAGCTTGCTAACAGGATTTCTTTTTTGAAACTTCTGGAAAAAAATATGGAGTACTTTGTGGCAGAAGATCCGGCACAGTATTCGAACATCAGCATATTTCTTTTGCTTCGGGAGAAGGAGAATATCATGATTCCGGCAATGAGGTTACAGAGGAAGAAGCCATCTTCAATAATGAACTTAATGAGATTGATGAAAATGAGATTTTTGAAGACAGATCTGAAGAAGAAGCCATTTTTAATAACCAGCTGAATGAAATTGTTGAAAATGAATTCCATGAGAATATCATAAATTTTGTGGAAGAAAACTCCGTGGAAGAAACGGTGGAAAATACTCAGGAACAAACCAATCCCAATGAAATTACGGAAGAAGAAGCTGTGTTTAATAACCAGTTGAACGAAATTGAAGAAAAAGAAGTTGTAGAAAACCCTGACGGAGCTCTTCTCAACTTTGTGGATGAAGAGAAAATTCTTGCGGATTCTGCTCCTGATTCTGATGAAGATATCAATGAAGATATGTTCAGTAATGATGTGACGGAAGAGGAAGTGATTTTCAGCAATCAGCTGAATGAAATAGACCGTGATGATGAAGAAAATGCTGAAACAAAAGAAAATGAAACCGATTTTGCAGTCGTAAATGAGGTAAAAGAAAATACAGTTAAAGAAACCATTCCGAGTATTTTTGATACAGAAATGCTGGATGATGAAATGCTGATTGAGGAAGATGAAGAGCAGTTTATTTCAAACATCTCAATAGATCAGGGGAAATGGCTACGGATACTTCCAATGTAGAACATATTCTGAATGATATCAAAAATGACCATTCAGAAGAAGGGAAAAAGAAGAAAATGTTCTCGCTGAAGTCTATGACAGGAGAAAAATTGTTGAAATTGATAAACCTGTTCCTGAAGAAACAGAAAAACATCCTTCTGACGAAAGCTTTGAAAATTTAGAAGCTTATCAGCAGGAGAAAAAAATAAAATTAGCCAATATCAAAGGATTGAAAGCAGTTCAGTCACTTTTTATGATGATCCTCTGGAAAGAGAAATCCCTTCTCAGGAGAGCCAGCCGGCCGCTGTAAAGGAAGATACCGGAAGCATCCTTAAATCAAATATTCCAACCCAGTTTATGGAGGCTGAAAAACAGAAACCGGAGTTTAAACTGGATCTGAATGACAGAATTGCCTTCTCCAAAATGCTGTTTGAAGGAAGCCAGGCAGATCTTAATGATACAGTGGCCCAGCTGAACCAATTCAAAACACTTGAGGAAGCCAAAGAATACCTGAGTGACCTTTACTACGACAGAAAATGGAATAAGGTGGATGAATATGCCCAGCGACTTTGGATATTGGTGGAAAATAAATTCTTATAATTTTGAGCGGAATCCTATATTTTGTTCCCACACCTGTCGGGAACCTGGAAGATATGACGTTCAGGGCTGTAAACGTCCTGAAAGAAGTAGATTATATTTTATGTGAAGATACCAGAACTTCCGGAATACTTCTAAAACATTTTGAAATCTCCAAGCCTCTGAAATCTTATCATCTGCATAATGAGCATCAGGCAACCGAGAAAGTGATCACAGACCTTAAAAACGGCCAGAATATCGCTATTATTACCGATGCCGGAACTCCCGGAATTTCCGATCCCGGGTATTTACTCGCAAAAGCCGGAGCCGATAATGCTATCGAAATGATATGCCTGCCCGGAGCAACCGCTCTGATTCCTGCCCTTGTAGTATCAGGACTTCCGAATAATGAATTCCTGTTTGCCGGATTTTTGCCGCAGAAGAAAGGAAGACAGACAAAACTGAAGCAGCTTGCAGAAGAAAAGAAAACAATCGTCCTTTACGAAAGTCCCCATAAGATCAATACAACACTGGAACAGATCAAGGAATTCTTTGGTGAAGAAACCAAAGCGAGCTTAAGCCGTGAGATTTCTAAAAATTTGAAGAAACCAAACGGGGAACAATCAATGAGTTAATTGAATTTTCCAAAACCAAAACTTTAAAGGGAGAGATCGTTCTTATTGTCAATAATTCTATTTGATTTTCATTGAAAAAACTAATTTTTGTATTGTGTTCTGCAGTCTGTGCAGGGCAGACTAACCAATATATGAAAGTTATCCTGTCTAAAAAAACAGGAAAAGAGGTCAGTTCCTATTCAGACGGATACGGAGTAGCTTATGACCCGGCTTTAAAAAAACAGGGAATTGTAGATTCATTGGGTACTGTTACCTTTGAGGCTGCCTACAAAACCAGTATTTTACACGCTTTTAAAAACAGGTTTATTCTTTACTCAGAAACAGGGAATAAGAGACAATCTGCTGTGATTGATGAGAAAGGGAATGAGCTCATTCCGCTGGATGTTCAGGAATTCGATACACCATGGTGGAGTAAGGAACGGATCATTGCTTCAAGATCAGGAAAAGAAATTCTGTATGACTATAATGGAAAAGAAATCATTCCGGATTCCGATAAAATCCGCTTCTCCGGAAAGAACAGATTTTTGTTTTGAAAAATAAAAAATGGTTCCTCTATGACTTTAACGGGAAGCAAATTAGCGACCGGGAATTTAAAAAAGATTACAGTTTTGAAGAGGATAGAGCCCTTATTTTAAATGAAGACGGGCAATATGAAATTATAGGAATAAACGGACAGACCCTGCATAAATTTTCAAAGCAGGTGGTAGATATTAATGCATATCCCTATCTGATTACGAAAAATAAGGGTACCGGAAAATATGGTCTCATTGACACGGAAGAAAATACAATTGCTGACGAAATTTACAAAGAGATCACACCGGAATATTTTGGAAAGAAAGAATATATTTATCTTGTTAAAAACAATACAACAACGGTTTTTCATAAGAAAGACGGAAAGCTTTATCCCAATCATTTTAAATACCTGAATCCTCTTTTCAATAATCTTTTCAGTGTATACAACGAAAAATCACACAAATCCGGAATTATTGATTTGCAGGGAAATATGATTTTTCCTCAGGAATATGATTTTATCAGAAACTTTACCGTTTCGGGAAAAGATTTTATTTATCTCAAAAAAGGAAATGAAGAAAAATTTCTGGATAAGGATTTAAAAAATATCATAGACGAAGAGGCGAATATCCTTGGCTTTTATCCTGAAGGTCTTATTATGCTTAAAGGGAATACCTATTACAGATTTTCAGCAGCCAATCAATCGATGACAGAGCTTAAAAATATAAGCTTAATCAAAGATGAAGAAACTGATTATTTCAATTTTCTCAATGAATATTCAAAACCTCTTGTCTGCAGAAATTCAGATAATTTTTATGGTATTCTTAATGGAAAAGGAACGGTAATTGTACCGTTCATCTACGAAGATATCATTACGTTTGGCAATTTTGAAAATGAAATTGTGGTAAAAAAGGAGGAAAATATGGGGTTTCTAACTTTCAGCATGAACCATTGAAGGAGATTGTTTATGATGAGTTTTTGTGGCAGAAAGAAGTATTGAAACTGGATAAAAATAAAAAATCAGACTTTATTTATTTCACAAGATTTAAAAATAACACGGCCCGGCTTCACTAAAATGGAATAAATTCATCAAAAAATTTTAGTATTTTAACGATTTAAATGGGTTGAATAACAATTTATAATATCTTTGCAAACCGTTTAATTCCGGATAGGAATTATAAATATTGAATGAGTCAGCTGTCACAAGCTGAATGAGTTATAAAGAAATAATTATCAATAGATATGAGAATATTAGAAGGAAAAGTAGCACTAATTACCGGAGCTACAAGAGGAATCGGAAAAGGGATCGCTGAAATGTTTGCCCAGCAGGGAGCAAAAGTAGCATTTACCTATGCCGGCTCTGTAGACAAAGCTAAAGAATTAGAAGCAGCTTTAAGTTCTGTAACCCAGATCAAAGGATATCAGTCTGACGCATCAGATTATGATGCAGCCCAGAAGTTGGTGGATGAAGTAATGGCTGAGTTTGGGCAGATCGATATTTTGGTAAATAATGCGGGGATTACGAAAGATAACCTGCTCTTGAGAATGTCTAAAGAAGACTGGGATAAAGTGATCAAAGTAAACCTGGACTCTGTTTTCAACCTTACAAAAGCAGTGATCAAGCCGATGATGAAGGCAAGATCAGGATCAATCATCAATATGACTTCTGTAGTAGGGGTAAAAGGAAATGCAGGACAGGCAAACTATGCAGCATCTAAAGCAGGTGTAATAGGATTTACAAAATCTGTTGCATTAGAACTGGGATCAAGAAATATCAGATGTAATGCGATTGCACCAGGATTTATTGAAACTGAAATGACTGCTGTTCTGGATGAAAAAACAGTTCAGGGATGGAGAGAAGAAATTCCGATGAAAAGAGGAGGGCAGCCTGCAGATATCGCCAATGCGTGTGTATTCTTAGGAAGCGAAATGTCAGCATACATTACCGGGCAGACGTTAAACGTTGACGGTGGAATGTTAACTTAGAAAATGAAAAAGTACAGAATATAGTATTATTCTTATCAGTTATACTATTCATCGGTCTGGTTTATATTAGCTTGTTTAATGTATACCAGACCGATGATTATATGGCCTCCTACGGAACCCGTGAATATGGCCTGTGGGGAAATTTTATCAATACCTACATGACATGGGGAGGGAGATATTTCGGATACACCATGAATATGCTTAATCCTGTTTCTTATGACAGGAGTGACATCCTTCCAAAAGTTTATCCCGTCTTTTTAGTGCTTTCGTTTATTGGAGTCTCTGCACTTAATTTTAAAGCCTATTTCAGAAATTCATCAGGAGAAGCATTAAAGAAAAGTTTTATGCTTTTTTTCTTCTATACGTTGCTTCTGATCAGTATTCCGGAACATTATTACTGGGTTGCAGGGGCCAATATCTATTTTATGCCTGCTATTTTATCAGGCTTGTTGCTTTATTTCGTTAAAAAAATAAAGATTCAGGGAAGAAAATATGGCTTTTTCTCTCGTTATTCCTGATTGTACTTCTAATGGGATCTAATGAGATTTTAGCACTGATTCTTCAGGGGTACTGATGGTCTTCTATTACCGGAACCGGAATAAGCAGAATCTTATTTTTCTACTCTTCGAACCTTCTTTTTGCTTGTAAGTTTTCTTGCTCCGGGAAATTTTAACAGGATGGGAGAAGCAGAAAGCGGATTGGCAAAATGGCTGAAGAGAATGGCACTTTTTGGAGTCAATACTCTGTATATTGCTTTTAAGGCTCTTATTGTTATTCCATTATTTATCAAGGTTTTTGAAAAAGAGCTAAAAAGTATTGCTCAGAAAATAACTTTTGAAAAAGCGGCTTTAGCCTGGGCTGTTTCCTTAATCCCTTTGCTTTTTACAGGGTATATACTCAATTCTATTGCAAGGCAGTTTGAAAGCATACTGTTTTATTTTCTTATCACTTTTTCATTATTAGTCATATTTAAATTTGAGAAGATTAAACAATTTTGGTGGGTTTCACTTATCATTATTTTTCTTCCCGAAATGAAAATTTTTCCGGAAAGATATGCATATTTTAATATTGATTTTAACATGGCCAATATTGCTGCAGAACTATTTACTACAGATCTGAAAGAATATGAAAGAGAGGTGGACGAAAGGATAAATATCATTAAAAGTTCATCCGGAGACTCTGTTGTCGTTGATAAAGTAAAAACTATCCCGGGAGTGCTGTATTTTAGTGAAATGGCTTCTGAAAAGGAGGGGCCGACTTTTGTAAATGATCAGCTTCAAAAATACTTTAAAAAGAAATATATCAGAACAAAATAAAAAGCCTTTTGAAAAATGTCAAAAGGCTTTTTATTGTTATTTTAATCTTTGAATACCTGATTTTCCTGTTCCTGAACCCTTATAAATGTTGTTCTTTTAGAAAGCTCTTTAAGCTTGGAAGCTCCTACGTAGGTACAGGTAGAACGTACACCTCCCAGAATGTCTTTTACCGTTTCTGATACCGGCCCTTTATAAGCTACCTTTACCGTTTTTCCTTCAGAAGCCCGGTATTCTGCCACACCTCCGGAATGTTTATCCATGGCTGTTTTCGAACTCATCCCATAGAAAAGACGGTATTTCTTTCCGTTTTCTTCAATCATTTCGCCTCCGCTTTCATCATGGCCGGCAAACATACCGCCCAGCATCACAAAATCAGCACCCCCTCCGAAAGCTTTTGCCACATCTCCCGGTACCTTACATCCTCCGTCAGCAATGATATGGCCTCCCAGACCATGAGCAGCATCCGAACATTCAATAATAGCAGACAATTGCGGATAACCTACTCCGGTTTTTACACGGGTTGTACATACTGACCCTGGGCCGATTCCAACTTTAATGATATCGGCACCTACTAAAAGCAGTTCTTCTACCATTTCCCCCGTAACTACATTTCCTGCAATAATAACTTTGTCAGGAAAATTCGCCCTTGCTTTCTTCACAAATTCAACGAAATGCTCAGAATAGCCATTGGCTACATCTATACAGAGAAACTCAATTTTCGGGTGCTTTTCGAGGATTGTCCGGATTTTTCTTCATCTGCCTTTCCGGTTCCCGTACTTAAGGCAATATACTGATGAATATTTTCCGGCTGGCTGTCCAGAAAACAGCTCCATTCTTCAGGAGTATAATGTTTATGAATTGCTGTGATGATCTTGTCTTTTGCCAGCTCTACTGCCATTTCAAAAGTTCCTACAGTATCCATATTAGCAGCGATCACAGGAACTCCTTTCCATTTCTTCCGGGTATGCTTGAAAATAAACTCCCTTTCCAGATCTACTTCTGAACGGGACTTTAATGTTGAACGTTTAGGGCGGAACATTACATCCTTGAACCCCAGTTTTATGTCATATTCTATACGCATTTTGTAATTATTTATCAGAATAAAGGTAGTAAATAATCTCAAATGGATTATTTTTGAACCCATGGATTTTCCTGTTACCTTTCATATTTTCGGTAAAACAATTCTTGCCCATCCTATTTTTGAGGCGGTTGGAATGTTTATAGGTATGCGGTATTATTTTTATCTTAAACGAAAATCAAAAGAAAAGCTGTCTTTCAATACTTCTGCTGCTGTTCTGATAGGAGCTACGGCCGGAGCTTTGCTGGGCTCCAAACTGATCGGAAATCTGGAAAATCCGTATATGATGTTTGAAGATTTCAGCTTTCAGAAATTCTGGTCCAGCAATACAATTGTGGGCGGATTGGCTTTCGGGCTGCTTGGTGTGGAATTTGCCAAAAAAATAGTTCATCATAAGGAAAGCACGGGTGACCTTATTGTTTTTCCTCTGATGCTTGCTATCATTATCGGAAGAATCGGTTGCTTTCTTACAGGGATTTATGAAGAAACTTATGGTTTGCCTACAGATTCGGTTTTCGGGATGCATTTGGGTGATCAATATCTGCGCCATCCGGTTGCATTGTATGAAATAAGTTTTTAATAGTTCTATGGGGCTGCCTGAAATACATTCAGTACCGGAAAAAATACCATTCAGGTTTTCTTTTTCAGGTATTTATGCTGAACTATTTTACATTCAGATTCCTGCTTGATTTTATCAAACCGAGGGTAGAGATTGCAGGAAATCTCGGAACTATTCAGATTGTATGTATTTGTATAATTATTTATTACATTTATACTATTAAAAATATCCAGTCACAAGATTTAAAATATTCAGGATGAAATTTTTAACCATTTTAGAAGCCGGAGGCCTGGTAGGAATAGTCATTTTCTTTGTTGGAATAATGGTCCTTGGGGCATTATTTGTTTCCATTATTGTTTCTTTTGTTGTAAAACTGATTTACGAAAGAAAAGGAGACAAAAATTCAGCAGAAAACAATTTATACAGACCTTTGTGATCTGCCTTCTGATCTGTGGTCTGATCAGCGGATATATTTGTGGATAAGGATTTAAAATTACATTATGCCGGTAAGAAATTATACCTATTACGACTATACGATAAGCCTTTGCCCCGAATGTCTGAAAAGAGTGGGAGCAAAGATCATTATAGAAGATGAAGCTGTTTTTATGACAAAAAGATGTCCTGATCATGGTTTCTTCAAAACAAAAATAGCCTCTGATGTACAGTATTACAAAAACATCAGAAATTATAACAAAGCCTCTGAAATGCCTTATCATTTCGGTACTGATGTGGAATACGGCTGCCCCTATGACTGTGGGCTCTGTGTAGATCATGAGCAGCACAGCTGTCTTTCGATAGTAGAAGTGACAGATCGCTGTAACCTGACCTGTCCTACCTGTTATGCCATGTCATCACCACATTATGGAAGCCACAGAAGCCTGGAAGAAATAGAGGCGATGTTTGATACCATTGTAAAGAACGAAGGTGAGCCTGATGTAGTGCAGATCAGTGGAGGAGAGCCTACGATACATCCTGAGTTCTTCAAGATTATGGATATTGCCAAGTCAAAACCCATTAAACACCTCATGCTGAATACCAATGGGATAAGGATTGCCAATGATCCTGGTTTTGCTGAAAAGCTGGCCACTTATACCCCTGAGTTTGAGGTATACCTACAGTTTGATTCATTCAAACCGGAAGTTCTGGAAGATTTCAGAGGAAAAGATCTCACGTCAGTAAGAATGAAAGCACTTGAAAAGCTCAATGAACTTAACCTTTCCACAACATTGGTGATTGTTCTTCAAAAAGGAAAGAATATTGATGAAATAGGAAAAATCATTGAATTTGCTTTACAACAGAAATGTGTACGAGGAATTACCTTTCAGCCTGTAGAAATTGCCGGACGCAACAGGGAAGATTCTGCCCATGAGAAAATTACATTGACGGAGGTGAGACAGGAAATTCTCAATCAGTTTCCTCTACTGAATTCTGACGACATTATTCCTGTTCCGTGTAACCCGGATGCTTTGGCGATGGGCTATATTTTAAAACTTCAGGGGAAACCATTCCCTGACCCGGTATATCAATCCGGCAGACCTTCTGAATAATGAATCAAGAAATACCATTGTGTACGAACAGGACCAGGGCTTGCATATGCAGCTGCTGGACATTTTCAGCACCGGTATTTCTGTAGATAAAGTAAAACCTAAGGTGAACCAGTTATTATGCTGTTTACCTGAAGTCTGTGCACCTGACCTTGATTACGATAACCTGTTCAGAATTATCATTATGAACTTTATGGATGCTCATGATTTTGATGTACGGGCCGTGAAGAAATCCTGTGTTCATATCGTCAATAAGGATCTTAAATTAATTCCATTTGAAACGATGAACCTTTTTTACAGAGATGATAAGAAAAGCTATCTGGAAGAACTGAGAAAAGAAGATAAGGTGTTGTTTTAACCCGGAAGTTAACTCTACACCCTTTAAAAGCACAAAGATCTGAGTTATCTGCTCAATCAGCGGGAGTTAAAAAAACAAAAGCGTGAAAATCAATTCCACGCTTTATTATTTTTCCAATGAATAAATAGTTCTATTTGGCTTCCTTTACCGTGTCAAAAGACATTACTTCTTCCAACGTTTTCATATACTCATATGCTGTAAGGTCAAACTTCACAGGAACAATAGAGATATATCCGTTTGCCAATGCTGTTTCATCTGCATCTTCAGAATCATCCATATTGTTGAAATACCCGGTGAGCCAGTAGTATTTTTTCCCGTGAGGGTTTATTCTCTCATCGAAGCTTTCTTCCCATTTGGCATGAGCCTGCTTGCAGACTTTTACCCCTTTTATTTCTGATGCAGGAAGTTTCGGGATGTTCACATTCAGAACGATTCCTTTCGGCATCGGGTTTTCAAGAGTTCTTCTTACGATATTCTGAATATAGTCTTTAGCCTGGGTAAAATCTGCTTCCCAGCTGAAATCCAGCAATGAAAATCCAATCGCAGGAATTCCCTCCACACCTGCTTCTACAGCTGCAGACATCGTTCCTGAATAAATAACATTGATTGACGAATTGGCACCATGATTAATCCCTGAAACCACAATATCGGGTCTTCTTTTCAGGATTTTATCAAGAGCCATTTTTACGCAGTCTACAGGAGTTCCACTGCAGGAAAAATCTGTTTGTGGCCCATCAAGGGTCACTTCCTCGTTAGCGTAGAATTGATAGTAATAGCGTGGCCTTTACCACTTTGGGGAGAGTTAGGGGCTACTACCACTACTTCCCCGATTTCGTTCATAAAACTGATCAGATTTCTGATTCCAGGAGCTGTAATTCCATCATCATTAGTAACCAGAATAAGCGGTCTTTCCATATATTATCTTAATTTTTTATACACATGCAGTACAATTTGTTCATTTTAAGAATTGAACAAAAGAATTTTTTCAACACATCAAATGTAGTTAAAAATAAGACGCAATAAAACAGCAGGTTTACCCTTCACCGATTTAAATTCAGGAATCAACATTCTGTATTTGAGTAAAGAAAGTAAGCCCAATGTAGGAAAGAAAAAATTTCCTGATTAAAAATTACAATGATATTCCGTTATAATTTATCAGTTTCCTGGTAAGATCTACAAACGGAGATTGTATAATCAGTCCAGAGGCTTTCTGCCCGTAATGATGTTATACAGTACTACAACAATAGCTATAACGAGTAATACATGTATTAAATAACCTGTACTGATTCCGGGTACAATTCCCAGCATTCCTAAAAGCCATACAACGATACAAATGACTGCGATTAACCATAATAAGCTTCTCATAATATTACATTTTAAAGTTATACAGTTAATTATCAGCATATTTTATGCCTTTATGTTCTGAAAGTGATTTTTGTGGTATCTTTTTACAGGTGTTTAATGAAATATTTTTTTATTTCGTCATCAATGATGTATGCTTTTATTCGTTGTTATTCAGTTATTTATGTATGAGCTGTTACAAGTTATTGAAGCCACGGTTATTTTTTCAGGAAGAGAAGAGTTTTCTGTTGGTCTTCATAAATCATGAACAATATTAAATATAAGCAGAATGATGACGGAAATGTGGGACTATTTTTTCAGCTGCATATTCCTCATGTGAGAAATAATGAAAAGAATAATACTTAGCCCTTCCTTGAATAAAAATCTTTAAAACTTTGCGATATTTGTAAATAAGGTCTTAAATTTGATCGTTTGTAACGGTACGCAAATTATTGCTACTTATTACAATACCTATTTTTAAAAAATTAATAAATAAAGACAGTTTATGTGGAAAAATTTCAAACTGAATAAATTTTTACTCCTTATTCCATTAACCAGTCTAATGTTTTGTTTCAACTCGCCACAGAACGATGATGAAAAGATGCAGACGATAATGGTGAGCGTAAAAAACACACTTTCTTATCTGCATTATAGTCCCAAGTCTATCAATGATGCTTATTCGAAGGACGTTTATAAGCATTATTTCGAGTTAGTAGACCCTGCCAAAAGATATTTTCTGCAATCTGATATGGATGAATTCAGCAAGCATGAAACAAAGCTTGATGACTATATCAGCCAGGAGATCTTACTTTCTATAAGCTTACCATCGACAGGATATCAGAGAGTGGATGAGATCGATAAAATCACTCAGGATATTTTCAGCAAACCTATCAATCTGAAGGAAGATGAAAACCTTACTCTTGAGCCAAAACTTAAAAAGTACCTGCCAATAAGCAGGAGCAGTATAATGAGTGGAAAAAATTCATCAAATACAACATTCTGCAGGAAGTTGAATCGATGAACAGCAAAGAAGAAGCCCAGAAAGAGAAGAAAGATTCTGTACAGAAGTACAAACTGAAAGATACGATCAAGTTCAAACCTCTTACACAGGACGAAAAGATCAAAAAGGCTACGGATGAAGTAAAAGACCTTGTAAAAGATACTTTTACCAGATTCAAGAAGAGAAAGAAAATGGATTGGTTTACCGTCTATATGAATGCTTATACTGAAGTATTCGATCCGCATACCAATTATTATTCTCCGAAGGATAAAGAAGACTTTGATACCCAGTTTACCGGAAAAGTAATCGGTATCGGAGCACTGATCCAGGAGAAAAAGGAAATCTTTTCCTGGGTGCACTTACAATCGGAGCACCGGCATGGAAGTCTAAGCAGCTTTCGGAAGGAGATAAGATCTTAAAAGTAAAATCCAAGCCGAAAGACGATGCCGTGAATGTGGTAGGAATGCTTTCTGATGAGGCGGTAAGACTGATCAGAGGGGAAAAAGGAACTCCGGTTACCCTGACCGTTCAGAAAAAAAGACGGTACTATCAAAGACGTAACGATGATCCGTGAAGAAGTGGCTATAGAAGACACTTTTGCAAGAAGTATCGTCATCAATACACCGAATGGCAAGAAATACGGTTTTATCAACCTGCCGAGCTTTAATGCAGATTTTGAAAATGCCAAAGGAAGAAATGCTTCTGATGACATCAAAAATGAAATTATCAAGCTTAAAGCTCAAAACATCGAAGGAATCATTCTTGACCTTAGAAATAATGGCGGTGGTTCATTAACGGAAGTAGGCGATATCATGGGGCTTTTCATGGATGCCGGACCTTATGTACAGGTAAAAGACGGAAACGGGAAAATACAGACTCTAAAGAACAAATACGAGACCCCGATCTGGACCGGACCTCTAGTGATCATGCAGAACGAACTTTCTGCTTCAGCATCTGAAATCCTTGCAGGGGTAATGCAGGATTACGGAAGAGCTATGATCATCGGATCTCCGCAGTCATTCGGAAAAGGAACAGTTCAGACCTTTGTAGACCTGAACAGATTCCTGAATACTGAAGATGATTTTGGATCTTTAAAGCTTACCATCCAGAAATTCTACAGAGTGACGGGAGAATCTACACAGAGAAAAGGAATTGTTTCAGATATTCAGATGAAAGATTTCTTTACCTATGCTGAAGTAGGAGAGCGTTATGATGACTTTGCACTGGCTTGGGATAAAATTCCGTCTACCAAATTCCAGAAACTGAATTATTTCAATATCCAGGCTCTTGAAAAAGCAAGCGCAGACAGAATGGCTAAAAACAGTAATTATCAGCTGTTGCTGGAATCTGCTCAATGGAGAGAAAACTGGATAAAGAGGAGACGATTACGCTTAATATCGATAAGTTTAATGAACTGATGAAGCACAGAAAATCCCAGATTGAAAAGTTCAAGGTTCTGACGAAATTCGAGAACGGATTACAGTTTATTATGTATCCGAGCGAGATTGAAAGAGAGAAGAAAGACGAAGCTTTCAAGAAAAAATCTGAAATGTGGATCAAGAATCTGAAAAAGATCTTTACCTGCAGGAAGCAATGAATATTGTATCAGATATGGGAGCAAAATCATAAATACAAAAAAACCGATAATGAAAATTATCGGTTTTTTTATGAAATAGAATGATTACTTTATTTCTACACATCCCACTCTTCCTCCGGCGTTTCCGGTAGGCTGGGTGTGGAAGTCATCAGCTGCTGCGTGCACAATAAGACCTTTTCCCATGATGTTTTTAGACTCATCTGTACAGCCAAGGCACCATTTATCAGTCTTAAAAGTAAGAGTTGCGGTACCACTCTGATCCGCTACTAAATTTCCTATATCTCCCATATGGAAATGCTCAGCACCCCATTTACCATGGTCGTTTTTGGATGGGTTCCAGTGTCCGCCTGTAGAAGTTCCGTCTTCTGCAGAGCAGTCTCCTTTTTCATGAATGTGTACAGCATGGATTCCAGGGGTAAGGTTTGTGATATCCAGTTTCATGATAACTTCATTTCCCTGTTGGGTAAACTTTGCCGTTCCGCCCGTCTGGGTTCCGCTTTTGGCATTTACGCTGTACATTTTCGTGGTTCCGCATGAAACAGCAAAAAGTGCACATCCTGCCAGTAATGCTATTGTTTGTACTTTCATTTCTAAATGATTTATAGTGATTATACCATAAAATTAAAAAAGATTTTCCAAAACACTTTATGATTCCAGTCTTTTTCAGAAGTAATTTGCAAAAGATTTCCGGATACCGGGATTAAAGACACGCAGTCAGGCCTTTGAGAAAAGAAGGAAAATACTTATTTTTAACATGATGTACGGATAGGTGTAATCAATAACAAGATAGGAAGAATGATCATTTTATATACATTCATACAAGAGGAAAAGCATCAGTGTCTTTTGGATCAGTATTTACCAGTGTTCTCTGAAGACTGGCAGAAAGATATCCTGAAGTACAGAAAATGGCAGGATACTCAGCTTTCATTGCTGGGGAAAGCCTTGTTGCTGCATGGCCTGAGGACCTATTATGATATCTATGAAACCGAAATCCTGGTTAGTTCCAACAAGAAACCTTATTTAAAAGATCATCCCGTCCATTTTAACATATCTCATTCTAAAGACCTGGCTGCCTGTGCCCTTGCAGAATTTCCTGTAGGGCTGGATGTTGAATTTTCCGATGCATCCATCAATTATTCTGACTTTGAACTTCATATGACTTCTTATGAAACTGAAGAGATCCGTAATGCTGAAGATAAAATGAAAAGTTTCTTTACTTATTGGACCAGAAAAGAAGCCGTTATAAAAGCCCACGGGGATGGAATGATGCTTCCCTGGATTCTTTTGAAATTTTTAAAAATGAATGCCTGATTAAGGGGAAAAATTCTTTACAAAAGATATTGTCATTGATAAAAATTATTACAGCTGTATTGCTTCAAATGATATCAGCATCAATAATGTGGTGCCTTTTATTGAATATGTTAAGATCTGGAATGATTAAAATAACTATTCATCTGCTTCATTAATCAATAAGATTGATTCTATTCTTACCCCTGAAAATAAACATTTCAAAATAAGACTTTAGTGTAAAAAAGCAATAAATGACAAATGGAGTAAACTTAGGATCAATACCTTTGTGAGTATATATCTTTTACTTTGGAAGCATATAAAAAACGGATCGTAAAAACAATTCAATACATTGATAGCCATATTGATGAGGTTCTTTCACTGGAAAAAATTGCAGAAGTCAGTGCCTATTCGCCGTTTCATTTTCACAGGATATTTAAGCTGGTTACAGGAGAAACGCTTCAGAACTATATTATCAGGAAAAGAATAGAAAAGAGCGCCCTCCATCTGGCTTTACATAAAAATATGGAGCTCAGAGGTATCTATTGGGACCTCGGATTTTCCAGTCACTCTGTTTTTTGTAAGACATTCAAAAAATATTACGGTCTGGCACCTACAGAATTCCGTAGATCAGCCCCGGAAAAATTTCACAGAATATTGCACAAACAGAGCAAGAACGGACAAGTGAATACAGTTTTCAGCCAATACATTTGCAATATCGAAAACCTGTTAAACTGGACGAAAATGAATTTAAAAATCGAAGTAAAAGAAATGCCGGAAATGAATCTGGCATCCGTAATGAGCCTTGGAATTGCCAATGTAGAATCTTCTTTCAATGTATTAATTGACTGGGCAGTAAAAAGAATCTTTTTCCTAAAGAGAATGTGAAAATGATTTCTGTATATCATGACAGCTGCAAGATAACGCCTCTTGATAAAGTCAGGATACACGCCTGTATGCTTCTGGACGAAAAATTGCAGCAGCAGGAAGGGGAGGTATTTTCTGAAACTCTGGAAGCCGGAAAATATATTGTAGGAAGGGGCGAAGTTGCCCTGGACGATTTTGAGCAATGCTGGGTCTCTTTATTTTTATGGATGAATGAGCATAATTACACCGTTAGGAGAACTTTTCCCTATGAAATCTATCATACCAATTTTAAAGAACACCCTGAAGGGAAAATGATCGTCGATTTCTGTATCCCGGTCCTGTAGTTCAGTAAAGACAAAAGATCACATCGATATTTATACCGAAAATAACTTCCCACCTCCTTCTTCCAGCTTGCAGACCATTTATTTTAACTATAAACTCAACTCATTTACCATTCGGTAGCAAAAGAATACCTTTCAGTAATTATTTTTTTTTTACAAAAGGGCATTTCCTGTACTACTTTTGATCCGGAAAACAACAGCTATGAAAACTCAAGGATATAAAATATTTTTTCTGATCGCTTTTCTTACTTATATGATGGGCTATTCTCAGATAAAGATTTCGGGAAAGGTAACCTTTAAAAATAAAGGAATCAGTGAAGTGAATGTTACCCTGAAAAATACTTATGATGGCGCTACTACTGACGCCCAGGGAAATTTCACTTTTGAAACTTCAGAAAAAGGAAGTCATGTCATAACCTTTACTCATCCTAAATACGAGGAAATTGAAAAAGCAGTCAATATCGAGAATCAGGAGATTACGCTTAATACAGATCTGAAAGAACAGATCAGCGAGATTGATGCAGTAGTGGTTTCTGCCGGCTCTATTGAAGCCAGTGACCGGAAAAGAGCAACAGCACTGCTGACACCGCTTGACATTTATACCACTGCCGGGGCAGATGGCCAGATTTCTTCAGCTTTGAACTACCTTCCCGGTGTACAGAAAGTAGGGGAATCTGAAGGGCTTTTCATCAGAGGAGGAACAGCTTCTGAATCTAAGATTTTTATGGACGGAAGTCTAATCAACAATTATTTTTCCAATTCCGTGCCGGGAATTGCAGGAAGAGACCAGTTCAATACTTCACTTTTTAAAGGAAATATCTTTTCAAGTGGCGGGTATTCTGCATTATACGGGCAGGCTCTTTCAGGGGCTTTGATGCTGGAAAGTGTTGATTTGCCGGATCAGAGCTCTTATAACTTCGGGGTTTCACCTATTTTTCTGAGTGGCGGATTTCAAAAACTGGGCAAGCAGAAAAACTATTCATACGGAGCTTCAGCAGGATATTCACTTTTAAGCCTGATGCAGAAAGTTTTCAATTTCAATACCGATTTTACTGATGCGCCGCAGGGATTGAACGGAGACCTTAATTTTAGATTCAAAACCAAATCAGGAGGCTTTTTAAATATTATGGAATGTACAATACCAATAAAATGGGCGTAAGAACAGAAAGCCTGGAACCTGAATATGATTTCGCATTGGTAAAGCTGAAAGGGAAAAGTACTTATCACAATCTTTCTTACAGACAAAAATTTGGGAAATACCTTTTGAATGTGGGAGGTTCTTATTCATACAACAGGTCTGATCTTAAGTTTTCTACAGAGAGCCAGGAAGTGGAAAGCAACCGGTCAAGATTGCTTACAGACGGGAATTATATCAATTTCAAAGCAGTTCTTGAAAGGAAAATCAACAGAATCAGTGCTGTACGGGGAGGTTTTGAACTAAACAATACCGATGAAAATCTGGATTTCGGAGAGGTTCAGAAAAATTATAAAGATTTGATTTCTTCAGCTTTCGTAGAAACAGACCTGGGTTTCAGCAATGCCCTATCTGCGAAAGTCGGGATCAGAGCTGAAAACTCTTCTTATCTGGGAAAAAGCAATATAGCACCCCGCCTGGCACTGGCTTATCGCCTGGCTGATCGTTGGACCGCCAATATTGCCTATGGTCTTTTTATCAGAATCCGGAAAGTAAATACATCAATGGGCCGGCCAATCTGGATTTTCAGAAATCACAGCATTATATACTCCAGATCATGAGAAGTTCAGAAGGAAGAAGCCTGCGGTTTGAAGCTTTTTATAAAAAATATGACCAGCTTGTTAAAACCTATAATATCTTCCCCGGAAAACAGCAAAGCCAACAGGTACAGTCTGCTTTCAACAATGAAGGCTATGGTTATGCAAAAGGGCTGGAGGTATTCTGGAGAGACAATAAAAAGACATTTAAAAATATTGATTACTGGCTGACGTATTCTTTTCTGGATTCAAAAGAGATTTCCTTAACTATCCGGTAAGTTTAAAACCTGGTTTTGCTGCAGAACATACACTTTCCGCAGTGGTAAAGAGGTTTATTCCGGAATGGAAACTGGGAGTCAATCTGTCTTATACCTATGCTAAAGGACGTCCTTACTATGATATTGCCTCTGAATTTAAGGATGGAAAAGCAATAAATTATACCCGGAATGGAGGAAGACTGAAGGATTATAATGCTCTTAATCTCAGTTTCAATTATGTTCCGAGTGTAGGTAAAAAAGATGCAAAGGCATTTACTGTATTTGTTTTGAGTATTTCCAATGTTTTTGGATCTAAAAACATATATGGCTATAATTTTTCAGTGGACGGTTCCAGAAGCTCTGCAGTGGTTCCTCCGGTTAATACCTTCGTATTTATAGGAGCCTTTTTCAGCTTCGGAGTAGATAAAACGGAAGATGCAATCAATAATAATTTATAAAAACATAACTTCGGATCATAATATAACTAACTTTTAAAATTTAATATCATGAAAAAATACATTTTAAGTTTTGCTTTAGCTCTTGTGAGTTTAACGGCTTTTGCACAGACAGATTATGAAAAAATAATGAAGGATAAAATTGCAAGAATAGAAACCTGCAAAACCCCGGAAGATTTTCAAACCTTATCTAATGACTTTCAGAGAATTGGAAGCAAAGAAAGCTCACAATGGCTTCCTCCGTACTATGCAGCATTGGCTCAGATCCAAAAAGGAAGAGTGATGATGAGAAACGGCAATATACAGGATCTGGATGGCGTTGCTGCACAGGCTGAAAAATACCTGGGCACGGCACAAAGTCTTGCAGGAGCTGATAATGCAGAAATCCGGCTGCTGAAAAAATGGCATATTCCCTTAGAATGATGGTCAATCCTCAGCAACGTTATATGACGGATGGGGTAAGAGCCGCAGAAGAAATTAATATTGCGGAAAAACTGGATCCAGCCAATCCAAGAATTGCCCTGATCAAGGCAGAAGATATTTATTTTACTCCTGAACAATACGGAGGAAGTAAAACCAAAGGATTGGAGATGTTTAAAGATGCTGCTGCCAAATTCAATGCTTATAAGCCCAAGACAGCCCTGGACCCAAACTGGGGAAAGGGGAAGCAGAATATTTCCTGAGCCTGCCGGCAGAAAAGAAATAATCATTTTCTAAAAAAGAAACCTTCACATTGTGGAGGTTTTCTAATATCCAGGTGTTTGGTGATTATTGTTGAATACGTAGTCATACCCTTCGGAAATAAAAATCAACCCTTCGGTAAGAAATAATTTTTGATACCTTTAATAAAAGCTAATTTTGAGCTTAATAAAATGATCATGAAACGTAAGGAAATTATAACACTGTTTTGGGTCTCTATGGCCGTTTCTATGTTTTTTCTTTTTTGTTTTTACGAAAGACAAGAATCTGGAAAACTTTTTATATACCATTCTGATCTCCATGACCTATTCTTTTGTATTGGGTGGGGAAACGGATTGCTCAATAATTTCCTGAACAAAAAAATTCCATGGTCAGAAGCAACTACCAAACGGGCTGTTATAAGTATTGTTTCTATTGTTGTTGTCAATTTTATACTGGTGTATTTCTGTAATTATATCAATTTTGTACTCATCCAGAAAGGGGCAACCACAGAAGAGTTTTTTCCGGAAAATACAATTACATGAATTGGTTTACCATCAATGTTGCATTGCTTATTTCTGCATTCCTTCATGCAAAAGGCTTCATGGAAGAACTGAAGAAAGTTTCCAGAAAAGAAGTGGTAGAGCAGAAGCTTATTGCCAAGTCAGCGAATGCACAGTTTGAGAGTTTAAAAAATCAGCTGGACCCTCATTTCCTGTTCAATTCATTAAACGTTTTGAGTTCCCTGATTGATGAAAATCCTCAGCAGGCCCAAAAGTTTACCGCTTCAATGTCAAAGATTTACCGGTATGTACTTGAACAAAAAGATAAGGAACTGGTAACCGTGGAAGACGAAATAGAATTCGCAAAAACATACTGTGACCTTTTAAAAACGAGATTTGAAGACAGTGTAGATTTTGTTTTCGATGTTCAGAAAGAAGACTACCGGAAATATGTGGTGCCGTTATCATTACAGCTGCTGCTGGAAAACTGTATCAAACATAATTTTGCCACTTCATCAAGACCTCTGGTCATCAGAATATTTTCAGAAGGGGATATCCTGTGTATTGAGAATAACCTTCAGGTAAGAGAGCAGATCAAGGAGAGTTCAGGAATAGGGCTGGCAACATTGTACAGCGGTATTCACTCCTTACCAAACGGAATGTTTTCATTGAAAAATCTGAAGATTATTTTAAAGTAAAACTTCCGATGCTTACCAATAAACCTAATATTGTCAGTGTAAAACCTGATGATGATAAAACATATAAAAAAGCGCAGAAAAGAGTAAAAGAAATCAAGGATTTTTACACAAACCTGATCTCCTACTGTATTGTAATCCCGTTTTTAATTTTCATTAATCTCTATACGGGTAGCAGGAGCCATTGGTTCTGGTTTCCGGCTTTGGGCTGGGGAATCGGGCTGGCTTCACACGCTTTTCAGGTGTTTGGGATCGGGGAATCATGGCAGGAAAAAAAGATCCGTGAAATCATGAATAAAGAAAAAAATAAAGACAATGGAAACATTTGACGAAGACGATATCCGGTATCAGAGAGCTAAAAGGCAGGTTGAAAGACTGAGGGGCTTCTATGTACATCTTTTCATCTATATTTTGGTGAATCTGATGATTGTTTATTATAATTATAGTCACCTGAAACCAGGAGAAAGTTACTTTCAGTTTAAAAATTTCTTTACCGCCACATTCTGGGGAATCGGAATTGTAGCTCATGCTGCGGCTGTTTTTTTATCCAGATCAAATTATCTGAGGAATTGGGAAGAGAAAAAGATCCGGGAACTGATGGAAAAAGAAAAGAATTATAAAAACATTCTTAAACTACCGCTTGATCTGTGATGACTCAAAATCTGTGATTATGAATATTTTACAAATTCTGTTCTACATCTCTATGGCTGCCTGGTTTCTCAGTGAATTTCTTTATAAAAACATGCTGAAATCCGGTAAGGAAGATAATAAAGATAAGGATAAATCTACGCTTAATATTCTGTGGCTGGCTATTCCTTTTTCCATAGCGGCGGCTGTAACGGTTTCTAATCTTTCTACATTACCGATTACGGATAAAAGCTGGATTTTCTACACAGGAGAAGCACTTATTCTTATCGGGATTATCTTCAGGTTCATCATTATCAGATCTCTTGGGAAATATTTTACGGTGGATGTTACCATTAAACAGGATCATAAAATAAAAAAGAAGGATTTTACAAATACCTGAGACATCCGTCGTATGCCTTTTCTTTACTGATATCATTGGGGCTTGGTTTCTATCTGAATAACTGGCTGTCCTTAGCTTTTGCTTTCATTCCGCCATTCCTGGCCTTTGCTTACAGGATCAAAATTGAGGAGCAGGCTTTGGTAGAACAGTTTGGAGAAGAGTATCTTGACTACAGAAAAACAACCAAAAACTTATCCCGTTTATCTATTAATTCTCTCCGCATAAAGTTTACCATTAATAGACAATGTTAGCCACCAATGCCATATAAAATCATTCGCATATTGGAGGGTTAAAAACGGCCATACCCATAAAATATCTGCGAAATCTGCGTGTTCTGCGAGAAATATAAGAGTGATTCTTTTGCAATCTGAAGACATTTACAAATAGTATAAAACGCAACGTTTGCAAGGTTATTTGTGCTGCGTTTATTTTCCGTTTGCAAGGGCACTTCGTTCAGCAAAGAAAGGGTAAGCACCAAAATAGTATTGTAGAATTTTTCAATCTTTTGTCATAAAAATATATTGGGTGCTTCTGCTCCATTCTTCCAGCTTCCAATCTATTTAATCTCTTATCCATCCCAGGTTCTTTAAACCATGTATCTCCCTATTTTACCATTCAGAAAGCATAATCTACCGTTCGGTGACATAAAGTTGATTGAAGACCCCATCCGTCCTACCTTTGACTCAAGAAAAATAACAATTAACCTTTAAAACAAATAGTATGGAAATTTTATCAAACAAAGAGAGTGTTTCTTACCAAAGAGCAGCAAAAGAGTAAAAGAACTTAAAGAATTCTACGGAAACCTTACTTCTTTCAGTCTTGTTATCCCTTTTCTGGCAGCATTAAATCTATTGACAGCTCCCGGATACTGGTGGTTTTTATGGCCAATGTTGGGGTGGGGAATAGGAATTGCCTTTCATGCAGTCAATACATTCGGAATTGGAAAAAGCTGGGAAGAGAAGAAGATCAGAGAACTGATGGAACAGGAAAACAGAAAACAGACTAAAACCCTTTAATCACTTTAAAAAAACAATAGATCATGGATTATAATAGCGCATACAACAGAGTTCAGCAACTTAAGAAATTCTATAAAAATCTGATATGGTTCGGAATTATTACAGCAATTGTTTTAGGAAATGACTGGCTGAATAATGAAACCCATTACAAAATGTTTGGCGGACATCTTTTTCTAAGTATTTGGGCCATTATTCTTACGATAAAAGCATTTTCCCTTTTTGTCTTTGATAATGAGTGGGAAAGAAAAATAATAGAGAATGAAACTCAAAACAATAAAAAAACTACAGACTTTTAAAAATCTGCCTGTTTTTATCTAATTTTATTTCCGGAATTTTAAAACTAAAACTGTAGACTCAATGATCAAAACAGTCATTATCGAAGATGAAAAACCTGCTTCAAGGAAATTAGAGCGAATGCTGAGTAATTTTTCTGATATTGAGGTAGTTGGCAAAATAGAATCAGTAGAAGAAGGAGTGGCCTGGTTTTCTGAAAACGATCACCCCAGCTCATCTTTTCAGACATTGTTCTGGGGATGGTCTGTCTTTCGATATCTTTGAAAAGTCCCTACCAAAGGCTTTATCATCTATACGACTGCCTTTGATCAGTATACCTTAAAAGCTTTTAAACTCAACAGCATCGATTATCTTCTTAAACCCATTCTTGAAGAGGATCTGGCAGCAGCAGTAGAGAAGTTCAAATCTTTTATTCCTTCCGGTCATGACATTGGATCGCAGGATATCAAACAGCTGATCAGAAAAGAAAAATCCATTCTTTCCAGAGTTCTGGTGAAAATAGGATATAATCTGAAAATTATTCAGACGCCGGAAATAAGCTGTTTTTTCAGTGAAAACAAGATTGTCTATCTTCAGACAGAAGACGTGCTTATCCGTCAGATTTTACACTGGATGAGCTGGAAGAGGTGCTGGATGATAAAAAGTTTTTCAGAGTCAACAGACAGTTTATCATCAGTTCAGACCATATCAAAAACATTCACACCTCACCGTATTATAAGGTAGAACTTGATTTTCAGCCTCAGGAAGAAATTACGGTAAGCAGAGACCGTGTCAAAGATTTTAAAGACTGGCTCGTGAGTTAAATACATTACCCAAAAACAACCATGGAACTCTTATTATTACTTCTCAGGCTTTTTCTCTCCATTTTTCAACCCTGATCATCAGCTGCTGTAAAAATCACAGGCAGATTTTATAAACTGTTGGAAGGCTTGTGTTACCGCAGCTTTGTGTTTATGAGTCAGGGAAAAGGGAACCATGTGAGAATAGTCATAAGGAAAATCCTGTACTTCAACTTCTACGTCAATCTTCCTGTAGCCGCCCTGCAGCGTATTTAAAGCTTCTATAGGAGGAGCTACCTCGTCCTTTCCAATACATAAGCTTTGATCTGATACCGGATTTCCTGAATTCTTTCCTCCCTTTCACTTTGAAAATAATTGTACCGGAGCATCTTTTTGAACCAGCTTTCCTGCGGATGGAGTATATCATCCTGATAATGTTTCAGTCGTTGATCAAATTTAAAATCCGAACTCAGTAGCTCAGTGAAAACAGACTGCATTTTGATGGTGGCCTGAGAATCCATAATGTATTTGGAGATGGGAAACATCCGGTCAATCGTCATTCCGCCGCAAAAACAGAAAACTTTCGATTCAGTAAAAAAATGATGAGGATCCGCCATTTTGATAATCAGAGACAGAAACGAGCCAATAGAATATCCAAACAGATCCAGCTTTGCATCCGGAGAAATACTTTTAATGGCATTGCTTTTAATTTCTTTTACCACCTCAATAATATCCGAATAGGTTTGAAATCCTGACCAGAAAATTCTCTGTGGATGTGCTTCCAGTCTGGAGCTTATAGCAGCATTTACATAAGAAAAATGTGTATTTTCCGGGTATTTTCCTTTTCTGAATTTTACAATTTCCATCATGTGGTGACGGTCACTCCAGATGGCTTCCGCACGGTCCATATGAAAGGCAATGGGAAACAGGATAACCGCTTTATGAGTCTTCTGTGCCAGTTCATAAGCCCAAGGAAGATATTTACCCCATTTTTTTCATTCAAACCATGGAAAAGATAATGCACCCTTTGGCGGTTTCTACGTCAGCCCTTTTAAGGATATAATACTCGAAATTTTTGTTGCATGCTATATCAGAATCTTTAATGTCTACAGAAGGCTGATGATAAAGCAGATATGAGTTTTCATTGCTTTTCAGGGGCTGATGATGTTGGGGGCAACTCTGATTTTCTGACCCCTGAAGTAAATCTGAAACCTTAGAGGTAAATGGAATGGCCTCAATCGTTACATTCAAATCCTTGATTTCCACAATCTCTTTTCCGGAATCAAAATGGTGCTTCAAAACTTCATACAATTCATAATATTCCATAGCAAGATGATTGAGGTTCATAATTAGAACTATCAAGTTAGGGAATTATTATACTAAAGTGTTGATTTTAAAAGCTTAAAGATATTCCAGGCATAAGATAAATTAAAATGTGCCTGAAACTGTGGCCAACTACCTGTAATCAATCCTGTTAGATTCAGTGTCTTCAAGTTGTTTTAAAATAGATTCAGGAATCTCATCACTGTCTATGGGAAGGCTGATGGAATCGGAAATAAAAGTTTTCCGGTCTGCTTTTCTGAAGATCTCAAATAAAGCAATAGGTTCCTGATTGAAGCTGATGCACGTACTGATGAAGTGAAGCTCGTGAAGTTTATAATCCGGATTTTTGAGCTTTTCCTTAATATCTTTTATTCTTGATATAAAATGTCTTTGACGGATGAATGTATTGCTGTTCATAATAATAAAAACATAATCCGAATAAGCCGTTACCTTCCCGAAATACTTATGATGATCACCGCCACTTCTTTCAATGAAATATTCTCCTGTGGTTTCAGACTTATAAATTTCCATCGCAGAGCGCCATATCCGGTCTTCTTTGGCCTGTGTTGGGTTTTCCGGGAGATTCCTGTTATAAGAATACCAGCAGCCGATCAAACGGTCCAAAAGGGCAGTATTCATGCTTACATTATTCATATCAATCCTGAGATCATTGAAATTAAAAGCTTCCGTATTGGAATTGATGAAATCAATATAATTTGAATATCCCAACACTTTGACAATCAGGCTTAATTTAGCAAGATTAGGTCTGCTTAAAACAGCGTTTTCAGTTTGCTTAAACTTTTTTAATTTGTTGATAATCAAATGTTCATACAGGTAATTGTTACCCAGAAGATCAGGCTCTTTCTTTATTTCTTTATCCGAATGATCATTGATAATAAGTTCATTAAGCTCTGCACAGATATAAGACCATTCGGTTTTGGTAACATCTTCCCAATGGTTTTTCTTTAAAAACTGCCTGCTTAAGAAGTTCATCAGCTTCTCAAGATGCAGGATATCTTCTTTTTCATTGATTCTGTTTTGTAAGACTAATTTAAGATTTTTATCAAACCAAAAAGATTTTTGAGAGACTTTTATATTAAAGAATCCATAGATATTTGAGTAGAAAAAAAAGTTAGAACAATGGAAACAAAAATGTTATTAAAAGATGAGTCCCTTTGGAACAGAATTCAGGGATTTTCACTGGACGCTCCGGATGCTGATTTTCCTTTTTCGAAAAAGCTGGCAAAAGAAGAAAACTGGAGCCTTGATTTTACCCGGAAAGCCATCGAAGAATATAAAAAGTTTGTTTACCTCTGCTGTATTCTTCCCAACGGAGCCTCGCCAAGCAAGATAGTAGATAAAGTATGGCATATGCACCTGATCTATACCCAGAGCTACTGGGAGGAGTTCTGCCCTAATATTTTAAAAAGACCCTGCATCACCATCCTTCAAAAGGAGGAACAATGGAGAAGGATAAACATCAGAACTGGTTTAAAAATACATTGGAAAGTTACCGGGAAGTGTTTCAGCAGAAAGCTCCTGAAGAAATCTGGGAAGAGCTTACGAAAAAAACAAATTAAGATCCTGGTTGAAAAGAATAGCTGTTGTCTTGCCGGTTCTTATTTTACTGCTGCTACATTCTTGTACGGAAGGAGCGGGTTTTACAGGGTTGCTGACTACGGCAGTTGTATTCGCAACTATTTTTATTCTGACGGGAATATCAGTAATACTAGGAGACAATGAGGTTTCGGATATGCATAAAAAAGATAAACAAAACAATGATGGAGGGAGCAGTTGTAGTGGTGGCTCGAGTTGTAGTGGCGGAGGTAGTTGTGGCGGCGGCTGCGGTGGCTGTGGTGGTTGCGGCGGCTGTGGCGGATAAAAAGCGAAATATTAAAATAATCATCATGAAAAAACTAATCATTCATTCTATTCCGGTGGTAATAAGCTTTATCTGGCTTTTCATAGAATTCCACACCTTTAATCCGGTCATCCTGACAGGGTCCGGGTTTCTGAAGTTTTATCTCATTCTTATACTTGGCTTTTATCTCTCGGGATTTATTTTAAAATCATTGAAAGAAAGTATTTCAACAACAACCTTCTATTTTGCATTGTTCATTTTCTTACTCGGAATCATAAAACTGATCAGAGGAATACTGTTAGAAAAACCTGTCGGGTTTTTAGTTATGATCCTCATAGGAGAATGTATTGTGATGCTGATGTTTAAGTTATCTGATGTAAAGGATAACATAAAGCATTGATATCAGAAACAAACCCGAAACAAAGTTGCTTCGGGCTTTATATTTTCTATTGCAATTGATTATTATTTTGTTGGGCCTTGATCTTATCAGAACTGAATTTCCGGACCATTACAGAGGTCAGAACAACCAGAATAAGACTTAACGCAATATTGGAAAGATCCGGATGTACAATGACATGATAAAAATAATAGCCAAAAAGAGCAGCTGTTACAGTGATCAGGAGATTGTAGATATAAACATACCGGTTGGAGGATACAGAATTTTTCATAATGATATTTTTATTGTTCTTTACTCAGTAAGTATGACAACTTACAATACGTTACAGAAAAATTTAAAAAATATTTTTAAGCTGGTCTTCAGATCCTATATCCTGCTTTTAATCCTATGAAATTACGCCGCTTCCGATAAGCTCCTCATCAATATACCATGATGCAAACTGTCCTTCAGCAATCGCAGACTGAGGTTCATCAAATTCTACATAAAAAGCATTCTCAAACTGATAAAGGGTTGCTTTCTGCAATGGCTGCCTGTATCTGAATCTGGCCATTACTTCCATAGACTCTCCGTTTTGAAGTCTCATATCTTCACGTACCCAGTGCAGCTCAGAATTGTCAATCTTCAAAGCTTTTTTGAAAAGTCCCGGGAAATGGTTTCCTTCACCTACAAAAAGAATATTGTTTTCCATATCTCTTGACACAATAAAACAGCTTTCTTTATGTCCACCGATTCCAAGACCTTTACTTTGCCCGATCGTGAAAAACTGGGCGCCCTGATGCTTTCCGATCACTTTTCCATCGGCTTTTTATAATTGATTTTCCTTGATAGGAACTCAAGTTCTTCTTCTTTGGATGAAAATGCAGGCTGTTCTTCAGCAAACAAAGGCGAATCTTTGAAAATTTCTACAATTTCCCCTTCATTAGGTTTCAATTGCTGCTGTAAGAACTGAGGAAGACTTACCTTTCCGATAAAGCACAATCCCTGAGAATCTTTTTTATCAGCTGTTACCAGACCGATTTCTTTTGCAATTTCCCTTACCTGAGGCTTGGTAAGCTCTCCGATAGGAAACAACGCCTTAGACAGCTGATCCTGGCTAAGCTGGCAAAGGAAATAAGACTGGTCTTTATTGTTATCTTTTCCGGCAAGCAGGTGAAAAATTTCTTTACCGTTTTCATCAAAAGTTGAGTTTACCCTTGCATAATGCCCTGTGGCTACCTTATCGGCTCCCAAAGACATAGCCGTCTTCATGAAAACATCAAATTTTACTTCTCTGTTACACAAAACATCCGGATTCGGGTTCTTCCTTTTTCATACTCGGCAAACATATAATCAACGATACGTTCCTTATAAAGGTCACTCATATCAATCACCTGGAAAGGAATTCCAAGCTTCTGAGCTACCATAAGGGCATCATTACTATCCTCAATCCACGGACATTCATCTTCTAATGTTACTGAAGCATCATTCCAGTTTCTCATAAACAAAGCCACCACTTCATGGCCCTGCTGTTGTAGCAAATATGCTGTAACACTGGAGTCTACACCTCCGGAGAGGCCTACTACTATTTTCATTGTATTTCAATTTTACGAAACTCTTAACGGGAGTTCTTAGTTTGATGCGGCAAAAATACAATTAAAAAATTCGTAAAAAAACCATATTTTTAAACATTGATAAAAACGATTTTAATTGTACAATCATCATAAATTATGTTTTAAAAATTTAATAAACAGGTAAAATAGAGGTGATTTTTAAAATACAGCCAGACAAAATAAAATAGTATATATGAAAAAGTTTATTATTTCTATGATGCTGATCGCTTCAGGGTCAGTATTTTCCCAGGTTTCAGTAGGGGTGCCCTCACAGGAAACAACCGATGGACCTTCGGTGGCGGAATTGGTGTCGGATTTGGAAGCAACAGCTCATTTAGCCTGCAGGCTTCCCCAAGAGTGGGTTACAGAATTACCGATGATCTTGAAGGAGGGGCAGCCGGTAGTATCACGTGGCAAACGTCTGACTATCATTCATCCACCATGTTCGGGGTAGGCCCTTTTGCCAACTATTACTTTGCAAGGTCGTTTTTTTAAGTGCCAACTTCCAGCATTATTTTATCAATTATAAAGATAAATTTTACGATTATAAAGACAGCAGGGAAGAAAATGCATTATATCTTGGAGGAGGTTATATGCAGAGGATAGGAAACAATTCTTTTCTACAGTTGGGGCTGATGTACAATGTTCTCTGGAAAGAAAGATCAAGTGTATTCTCAAGCGGATTAGTACCTAATATAGGGTTTGTGGTTGGGCTTTAAAGAATCCCGGCCGTTAACAAATACATTAAAAATCTGGCAATATAGAAAATGCCCCGGAAATTTCCGGGCATTCATTATTTCCTGATGATAAGTTTAAAATTCTTTACAGGAGTCTTGTCTGCTTTACTTACTGACAGCTAATATCCTCTCAATATATAAACTTTTCATGGTATACCACTGATCTGAACAGGTATATTTGATTCCGAATTATAAGGGTTACAGTACTTTTTAAGCGGAATAACAAAAGCACCGGAAGAAAAACTCCCGATGCTTTTTTATTATTATATTATTGTATTACGATTGTGACTTTTCAGTTGTTTTTTCGCTTTCTGCGTTTTTCCAACCAATCCGTCTTTCGCTTCATTAAGGTCAAGAACTACAGTTTCCCCTTCGTTCAGTTGTTTGTTTACCAGCATTTCTGCCAATAAATCCTCAATATACTTCTGTATCGCTCTCTTCAGTGGTCTTGCACCAAAGTCTTTATCCCATCCTTTTTCTGAAATAAAGTTTTCGCATCTTCGGTTAATTCCACTTTATAGCCTAATTTTTCAAGTCTGCCATACAGTTTGTTCAGTTCAATATCAATGATTTTCTTGATATCATCCTGTACAAGAGAGTTGAAGATCACAATGTCATCAATTCTGTTTAAGAATTCAGGAGCAAATGCTTTTTAAGTGCATTTTCAATAGTACTTCTTGCTCTGGAATCTGAGGTTGTTTTTTTAGCTGAGGTTCCAAATCCTACACCGTCTCCAAAGTCTTTAAGATCTCTGGTTCCGATGTTTGAAGTAAGAATAATGATCGTGTTTCTGAAGTCGATTTTTCTACCCAGGCTGTCTGTAACGTGTCCTTCATCCAAAATCTGTAACAGAATATTGAATACATCCGGGTGAGCTTTTTCAATCTCATCCAAAAGAACTACAGCATAAGGTTTTCTTCTTACCGCTTCTGTCAATTGTCCACCTTCTTCGTATCCAACGTATCCCGGAGGCGCACCTACCAGCCTTGATACGGCGAATTTCTCCATGTATTCACTCATATCAATTCGGATAAGAGATTCATCGGATTCAAAAAGTTCTCTCGCCATTACCTTAGCCAGCTCAGTTTTACCAACCCCTGTTGTACCAAGGAAGATAAATGTACCGATAGGGCGGTTAGGATCTTTAAGACCTGCTCTGTTTCTCTGAATAGCTTTAACGACTTTCTTCACAGCATCTTCCTGACCAATAACTTTTCCGTTTAGCTTTTCATCCATCTGAGCTAATTTGTCAAGCTCGTTCTTACCAACTTTCGTTACAGGAACACCACTCATCATAGAAACCACTTCCGCTACATTTTCTTCGCTTACGGTTTCTTTTTCTCTTTTACATCCTTATCCCATTTTTCCTGGGCGGCATTCAGTTCCATCTGAAGACGTTCCTCTTCATCCTTAAGCTTTCTTGCCTCAAGATAATCCTGAGCCTTTACTGCTTTTTGCTTTAATTCTTTGATCTCTTCGATTTTCTTTTCAAAATCAATGATCTCAGTAGGAACTTTCATGTTCTTGATGTATACCCTTGAACCAGCCTCGTCCATCGCATCAATTGCTTTGTCCGGCAGGAAACGGTCCGTAATATATCTCGATGTCAGATTGACACACGCTGCAATGGCTTCCGGAGTATAAATTACATTGTGGTGTTCTTCATACTTATCTTTGATCTGGTTCAGGATCTGAATGGTTTCATCAATAGAAGTAGGTTCTACCATTACTTTCTGGAATCTTCTTTCCAAAGCACCGTCTTTCTCAATATACTGACGGTATTCATCCAGTGTGGTAGCCCCGATGCATTGAATTTCCCCTCTTGCCAAAGCAGGTTTAAACATATTGGAGGCATCTAAACTTCCTGTAGAACTTCCTGCACCCACGATGGTGTGAAGCTCGTCAATAAATAAGATCACATCCCTGTTTTTCTCCAGCTCGGTCATGATGGCCTTCATTCTTTCCTCAAACTGACCACGGTATTTAGTTCCGGCAACTAAACTGGCCAGATCTAGAGTGATCACTCGTTTTCCGTAAAGAACCCTGGACACTTTTTTCTGTTGAATTCTTAAAGCCAGCCCTTCTGCAATCGCAGATTTACCAACTCCCGGCTCCCCGATAAGAAGCGGGTTGTTTTTCTTTCTTCGGGATAAGATCTGAGATACTCTCTCAATTTCTTTTTCACGACCGATAACAGGGTCCAGTTTTCCATCTCTTGCCAAAGAAGTAAGGTCTCTACCAAAGTTATCCAGAGTTGGCGTTTTACTTTTTGCAGAGCCTAAATTTCCTGTAGGCTTTCTCATTTGCTCAAATTCCTCTCTTTCATCATCATCGTCATAAGCACTCATCTGTGGTGACTGACCGGAATTTTTAAGCATGGTCTGGTATTCTCTTGAAACCTTCGTAGTCGATATCGTAAGCTCCCAGAATATTTGAAGTAGGGTCCTCATATTTATAGAGAATACCTAAAAGCAGGTGAACGGTATTAATCTCATTGCTTTTATATTGACGGCATTCTAACTCTGCACGCTTAATGGCATGATCTGCCATCTTCGTGAAAGAAATATTGGTAACCTCCTCAGAAATAGGATTTAGACTTGCTGTATTTAAAGTTTCAATTTTTCTTCTGATTTGTGTTAAATCCGCATTGAGGTTTTGAAGGATTTCTTTAGCAGAGTTTTCCGTTTTTATAATACCTAAAAGTAGATGTTCTGTATTAAGAAATTCACTTTTCAGCCTCTTAGCTTCGCTTTTGCTTTGTTTGAACACCTGGCTCAAACCTTGTGAAAACTTATAATCCATAATATATCTCATTAGAACAAAGGCAACATTACCTTTTATTCATTATCTAAATTACAAATATTTTACCAAAAATCAATTAATGACTTTATGTCACAAAAAATTTTATTATATTATTGAAAATGATTAAGTTTGTTATCCTTAAAAATTCCTCATGAATCCTGAAATTACTACTTATATCGGATATTCTGCCTCAGTTTTTATCGTACTGAGTTTCATACTGAAAGATGTAAGAAAAATCAGAATAGTCAATATGATAGGTTGTATCTGTTTTGTCATCTATGGCTTCTTTTTTAGTGAACCTTTGTGGCCGGTAATCATACCTAACGGATTGATTTGTTTTATTCAGGTGTATCATTTAATTGCAGGAAAGAAAGATTCATGAAGAAAAAGTACTGGTTTCAGCCTTTAGCAGCCTGTATACAGATCAGAGAATAGAAAAAGTATGCAAGACCCTGTTTGATAACGGATATTCTATCGATCTGATAGGAAATGACTGGGGAGGAACGAAAAAATGGAACGCCCGTACCCATTCTCAAGAATAGAGCTGAAGTCCAAAAGTTTAAAAACAGCTTATTTTGAATTCAACTGGAAACTTTATATAAGCTTCTGAAGAAAAAAAAGCAGACAAAGACACCATTCTTTTGGCCAATGATATTGACGCACTTCTGCCAAATTATCTCATTTCCAGAAAACTGAATATTCCGTTGGTCTTTGACAGCCATGAAATTTTTACAGAAATGCCCGCCATACAAAACCGGTTTTCACAGAAATTCTGGAGATTGGTGGAAGGAAGTCTGGTGCCCAGGATAGAATTTATGATGACGGAAAGTGTAAGCTATGCAGAATGGTTTCATGAAAAATATAAGGTAAATCCTGTTGTCGTAAGAAATATTCCGAGAAAAATCCTGAATGTACCGGAATTTCCGGACAATCATCCTAAAATTATTTTGTATCAGGGCGCCATTAATCAATCCAGAGGAATTGAAAAAATGATTGTGGCCATGCATCACATTAACAATGCTGTCCTGAAAATTGCAGGTGACGGGCCGAAGAAAAAGATTATGAAGAGCTTGTTATAAAAGAAAACCTGCAGAATAAGGTTATTTTCCTTGGAAAGCTGAAGCCGGAAAACCTCCGGGAAGTTACCAGAACAGCGGATGCGGGATTCAGTCTTGAGGAGAACAACGGGGTAAGCTATTATTATTCTCTTCCTAATAAAGTTTGTGATTATATCCAGTCCAGGGTACCGCTTGTGATGATTAATTTTCCTGAAATGCAGCGGATCAGAAATCAGTTTAATGTAGGAGAAATGGTGACCGATCATAAGCCTGAAACGATTGAAAAAGCAATTAATTTAATTCTGGAAAGAGGAAGGCCATATTATCGCAGCGAACTGGATAAAGCAGCAGATGTCTTCTGCTGGGAAAATGAGGAAAGGAATATCCTGCAACTTTTTGAAAAAGCATCCCACAAATAATTTTTACAAAATTGGTTATCTTTGCATAAAGAAATTTGATTAAAAATGACCATTAAAGAAAAACAGCAGGAAATAATCGATGAATTTGCATTTCTTGAAGATTGGGAGCAAAAGTATGAGTACATCATTGATCTTGGAAAAGAACTGAAAAGCTTACCGGAAGACAGGAAAACAGATGAAAATCTTATTAAAGGCTGTCAGAGTAAAGTTTGGATCGATGCTGAGTTTAAAGATGGCAGGCTTTTCTTTAATGCAGATTCAGACGGGATTTTACCAAAAGGAATTGTTTCCCTTCTGGTAAGTATTTACAGTGGACATTCCACTCAGGAAATTCTGGATTCTGATTTCGATTTTATTGCAGAAATCGGTTTACAGGAGTTTCTTTCGCCGTCCAGAGCCAACGGATTGATGGCAATGACGAAGCAGATCAAGTTTTATGCAGTTGCCTACCAGCTGAAATCATAATAGTGACCAGAATTTTAGCATATCGTTTTCCGCATTCGGAGATGTGGCGATGACAGTACCTGTTTTCAGAGAGTTTCTGGAGCAGAATCCCGGCGTGGAGATCATTATGGTTTCCAGGAAAAACTTTGAAGCCCTGTTTGCAGGAATTCCTAATGTAAAATTCAAGGGGATTGACCTGGATGATTATAAAGGATTCTTCGGACTGAGAAGGCTGAGTAATGAGCTGATTAAAGAATTTAATCCGGATTGTATTGCCAATCTTCATGATGTGATCCGGACCAAGATATTAGACAAGATCTATGTAAGGAAGGGGCTCAAGGTTTTAAAATAGACAAAGGAAAAGAGGAAAAAGAACATCTGACCGATGTATGGAACCTGGAGAAAGTGCAGCTGAAAAAAACAGTGGAACGCTATGCTGACGTTTTCAGGAATATGGGATTCAAAATAGAGCTTTCTAACAAGCTCAGACCGGTTTCAGAACAAAAATCCGGGATTGGTTTTGCTCCTTTTGCCCAGCACAAAGGTAAAATGCTCCCGCTGGAAAAATCCTATGAACTGGCAAGAATTCTGGCCAAAAACATACCGTATACTTTTTTGGAGGCGGAAAAAAAAACTGAAACCCTTGCACAATGGGAACAGCAGATACCCAATACAAAAAACTTTCCGGAAAACTGAATCTTACCGAAGAGCTCAATACAATTGCAGAGCTGGAACTCATGATATCAATGGATTCTGCCAATATGCACCTGGCCAGCCTTATGGGAACACGGTGTATTTCCATATGGGGAGCTACCCATCCTTATGCCGGATTTTTAGGATTTGGGCAAAGTGAAGATGATGTGGTGCAGGTAAAAGATCTTTCCTGCAGACCCTGTTCTGTTTTCGGAGATAAAGAATGCTACAGGGGCGATTGGGCATGTCTTGAAGAATTTGATATCCAGAAAGTGGTAGATAGGGTTAATAGTTAAAAATAACCGAAACGATTTCTTCAGCTTTTGCCTGGTCAGAGTGCCTTTCTTCTAAAATTTTTTTCTGATTTCGGCAGCATCATAGTCTTTTTCCGCAGCAGCAATGATCTGTTGACGAATTTGATTCTTATCAGATCCATACAGACATAAGCTGATCAGTGCAGGATCATCGGTGATATTTTCATTAATAATGACGAAACGGCTGTTATAAAGCGTATTGAACAGTTTCACCTTGGTTCCGGAATTCTGATAAGAAAGCAGAATGTTGGCATGAGCGCCCTCCAAAAGACGATGAAGGTTTTCTGTGGTTTGAATAGGAGAGAGGCTGATATTTCCTACAGCATCTATTTTTCTTTTAATCTCTTCACTGGCCCGATCAGAAGCAACAATCAGCTTATATTGCGGAAGACTTTTAAAAAGCTCAATAGTCTCATCCAGTGCTTTTTTGTTGTCAGCAGTAGTGAGGTCTCCGTGAAAAAGAAAATATTTTCCTTTTTTATTTAACTGTTTTACCTCTTGATTTCCGTGGAAAATATGGATAAGCTTTGCATTTCCCGAGTAGGTTTGTACTTCATTATATTCCTTTTCGGACAGGCAGAATACGGACTTAAAACGTTTTAAAAGTTTTTTCTGATATCCGGTATATTTTAAAGATTCAATCCTGTAGATGATCTTTTTAAATATATTTTTCCGATAAAGAAAGTCCTTTGTAATATTCAGTTTCATTATTATGATAACGGAGGTATAAAGGCTGTTGAAAACTTTCCAGATGTTTAATAACTGCTGTTGTCTGTAACCCTTCAAATAATATGGGAGCAGAAATTTTTGTCAGATTTTTAAGAAGCTGTTCAGAATTTCTTATACCTGCGGCGAAAGGGGTTCCTGAAAGATAGAGTAGCGGATTCTTTTTCTTTTGGTAAAAAAACACATTTTCCGTAATCTCTTTGATTTCCTTGTCAACCATCTCAGGAATCTGATCTGTAAAACAGTGAAGATGGATTTTTATTCCCAGATCAGACAACGCCTTAATTTTATAATACACATCAATGATTCCACCATAAGATGGCGGATAAGGATAGTTGAATGATATGAGATGGAGTTCCTTCAATAAATGGTTAATGAAATGAACGCAAAGGTAAATAAATATAAAGGAAAGTACTTATGGGACTTTGATATAAAATAAAAAAAAACTCCCTTAAAAAGAGAGATTTCTGTGGGTCCTGAGGGATTCGAACCCCGACCCTCTGGGTGTAAACCAGATGCTCTGAACCAACTGAGCTAAGAACCCGAATTTTTTTGAAAGGTTTCGTTTCCTTTTCTGTGGGTCCTGAGGGATTCGAACCCCCGACCCTCTGGGTAAAACCAGATGCTCTGAACCAACTGAGCTAAGAACCCTCTAGACTTTGTTATTGTTTCCTCGTTTAGAGTGGTGCAAATATACAACTTATTCTTTAATCTCCAAATTTTTTTCTAAAAAATCTCCCACTACAAAGTTGCTTCCGCCAATAAAAATCATTTCTTCATTTGTACATCGTTCTTTTGCAGACAGATACGCTTCCTGTACAGAATTAAAAATTTTATAAAAATTTTCGCCTCCTGAAGCAGGTTTTCGTAATCTTCAGGATGTCTTCCCCTGTTGATGGATGGTTTGGCAAAATAGAACTCAGAATTTTCAGGAAGCAATGCCATCACTTCATCTATTTTTTTATCATTTACGAACCCCAAAATGATATACTTGTGTCTGTCGATTGAATTTAATTGTGAAAAAACATACTCCAGACCTGCCTGATTGTGTCCCGTATCACAAATCGTAAGCGGATCTTTTGAGAACTCAAACCAGCGGCCAATGAATCCTGTATTCTGATGAACCTGTAATAATCCCTGTTCAAGATTCTTGTCTGAAATCTTCACCTGCAATTTTCTTAGTTCTTCCACAATTCCCAGAACAACACGGATGTTTTTCTGCTGATAATTCCCTTTGAGGTCAGAAGAAAGATTGGTGTGCAGGAGAGTTGCATCTATAAAAGGAGCGTTTTCCTGAGCGGCTTTCTCTCTGATAATGTTTTTAACCGTTTCATTTTCATCGCCGGAAATGATCGGAACCCTGTTTTTAATAATTCCGGCCTTTTCAAAAGCAATTTCTTCTATAGTATTTCCTAAAATATTCTGATGATCTAACTGAACATTGGTAATTGCCGACACAAGCGGTTTAATGATATTGGTAGAATCCAGTCTGCCGCCCAATCCCACTTCAATAATGGCAAAATCTACCTGCTGCTGATAGAAATATTCAAAAGCCATAATGGTAGTGAACTCAAAAAAGAAGGACGGATGTCTTCGGGTATATTTTTAAGCTTTTGAATAAAATCAAAGACAAATTCTTTACCGCAGTTTTTTCCATTGACTTTAATCCGTTCTGTAAAGTCGATGAGATGAGGTGAGTTGTAAAGGCCCACTTTATAACCTGCTTCCTGAAGAACCGAAGCGAGCATATTGCTTGAAGAACCCTTTCCATTGGTACCGCCGATATGGATACATTGTATCTTGTCCTGAGGATTTCCAAAGTAAGCACAAAGCTTCGTGATGTTGTCCAGACCGGGTTTATATGCCTTCTGTCCATCTATCTGATAATTGGGCATCTGTACGAAAAGCCATTCGATCGCTTCCTGATATTGTTCATTTGTCATGGTGCAAAATTCCCAAAAGTTTTTTAAAATAAAATATAATTTTTCAATCTGTAACTTTTTTATATTTAATTCGTCTAATATTGAAAAATCTTAATATGAAATCGCTGTGGTTTGTAAGCTCAAATAATGCGATTCCATAGGACCAATAAAACAAATAAACATTTACATATGAAAAAAGTTTGGATCATCGTTTTTGGATTAAGTTATCTGGGGTATGCGCTCAGAAAAAATGGTCCTTAAAAGAATGTGTAAGCTATGCAGTGGAGCATAATCTTCAGGTTATCCAAAATCAATATACCAAACAGAGCCAGGAATATAATCTTAAAATGGCCAAAAAGAATATCTTCCCTCTGTATCAGGTAATATGACCAACGGGGTAAGTTTTGGACAGGCATCATTAGGTACGGGAAGTATCCGTAATGACAGGTTTAATAATTCTGTGAGCATAATGGCCGATATGATGATCTACAATAACGGGAGGATAGAAAAGACCGTAAGAAAAGCCCAGTTTGATGTAGAAGCAAGCCAATATGATATTGAAACCATTAAAAATGATATTTCTCTTCAGATCGCCCAGCAATATCTGACCGCCCTGCTGAATAAGGAGATTGTGAAAATTTCCCAAAGTGCGGTAGAGAACGCCAAAAACAATCTGACAGAGCTAAAATTACAACCCAGGTAGGAACAACTGCCCAAACGGTTCTTGCAGAAGCAGATGCTGCTTTGGCCAGAGAGAAACAAAACCTTAAAACGGCAGAAGTAAATGTGGGAAGAGCATTATTTGCCATCGCTCAGCTTTTACAGCTTCCGGATTATAAAGATTTTGATGTAGAAGATGTGAATGTGCCGGAAACGCTTGATTCACAATTGACGACAGCAGATGAGGTGCTTAAAACAGCCTATGAGATACAGCCGCAGATCAAAGCCGCAGAAAGCAGAATAAGAGCTGCAGAAGCTCAGACTGAAGTGTCTAAAACATCCTTCTGGCCTTCCTTAAGTGCCAGCGCTGGACTTTCAACTTTCTATAATAACCTGTTGAATAATAGTAATCTGGGTGGGCAGCAAAATTCTTTTTCCAGCAATATGATGATAACTTCGGACAAAATGTTGGACTATCGCTCAGAATTCCTATTTTTAATAAAGGAATTACAAAACTGCAGGTTGAGCAATCCAGATTAAATGAAAGTGTGGCTAAAAATACACTTGAACAACAGAAACAAACCGTAAGACAGAATGTACAGAAGGCACAGTTTGATGCTGATGCCAATTATGAAAATTACCTGGCAGCCGTAGAAGCAGAGAAAAGTTCCAAGCTGGCGCTTGACTTTGCAGACAAAAGCTATGCTGCAGGAAGAACAACGATTTATGACGTTAATGTAGCAAGAAATAATTATGCAAATGCACAGGGATCAGTAGCACAGGCAAAATATAATTATCTTTTCAGCCTTAAGCTCCTGAATTTCTATGCGGGAATTCCACTAAGTTTGTAAAATGTCTATTCAATCATTAGAAAAATACTTACCACAAAATACACTCAAATACTTAAGGGTATGGTTCTCAGAATACTATATCCACATTAAAGTTACACGAAACAGAAATTCAAAGCTGGGAGATTACAGAAAGCTTCCGGATAACTCTCATGAGATTACAGTCAATTCTACACTGACTCCGCAGCTTTTTTTTCTTTGTATTGACCCATGAGCTGGCACATCTGATTGCTTTTGAAAAATACGGACGCAGAATCTCTCCTCATGGCAATGAATGGAAGGAAACCTTCAGAAATATGCTTCTGGAAAGCCTTGAAGTATATGATGAAGATCTGAAACCTATCATCATGAGATTTTCCAAATCCCCTAAGGCCAATTTTATGGCGAGTCCTGATCTGGTAAGGTACTTTCATACTGAAAAACAGGATGATAGTCTCCAGTTTATCGAGGAACTTCAGAAAGGGGAATTCTTTATATATCGCAACGAAAAGTATTTATTCGAAGGTCTGGTTAAAAAAACTATCTTTGTCAGAACCTGGCTACCGGAAGGAAGTATTCTTTCAAAGCTTTGGCCAGGGTAGAAAAATGTAGCTAAGAATGTTAAAATCAGATAGATACTGTGTTATAATGGCAGGAGGGATCGGAAGCCGGTTCTGGCCGATGAGTACGCAGAAATTTCCAAAGCAGTTTCAGGATATTTTAGGAACCGGACGCACCATGATTCAGCAGACCTATGACCGGATCAGCAAGGTAATTCCTAAAGAGCACATATTCGTGATCACGAATAAAGAATACGTTGCACTTTCTCATCAGCAGCTTCCTGAAGTTCCTGAAGAAAATATTGTGGGCGAGCCTCTTATGAAAAATACAGCAGCCTGTAACCTGTATATGGCGAACAAAATTGCTGAAATCAACCCGGATGCAACCATGATTGTACTTCCGGCAGATCACCTGATCCTAAAAGAAGATGTGTTTTTGGAAAAAGTGGAGCTTGCCTTTGAGGTGGCTGCAAAAAACGATTATCTGGTAACACTTGGGATTACTCCTACAAGACCTGATACCGGGTACGGCTACATTCAGTTTGTAGAAAAAAAGATCAGAATATTTTAAAGTAAAAACATTTACGGAAAAACCGATCCTTGAAATTGCCCAAAGCTTTTTAGAAAGTGGGGATTTCCTTTGGAATGCAGGAATATTTGTATGGAATGTAAAAAGTATTCACCATGCTTTTGAGATGTATCTTCCAGAAATGATGCAGCATTTTATGGCTTGTGAATACAATTCTGAGAAAGAAAATAACTGCATAGAACTAATTTATCCTAAAGTTCAGAAAATTTCTATTGATAACGGAATATTGGAAAAGGCGAAAAATGTATACGTAATTCCTTCAGATTTAGGATGGAGTGACCTTGGAACCTGGACTTCCGTGTATGAAAATACGGAAAAGGATGAAAATGGAAACGCTGTAAAGCTGAAACATTTATTGGCCTACAACTCAAAAGGAAATATCATTCGTTTGAAAAACAATAACAAGGCCGTGATCATCGACGGGCTTGAGAATTATATTGTGGTGGATACAGACAAAGCGCTTCTGATCTGTCCGCGTGATAATGACCAGCTGATTAAAGACTATGTTCTTGATTTAAAGAACTTTAAAAAGGGCGATAAGTTTATGTAATATTTAGTATATTTTCTGCTGATTTTTAAGTTATGATTAAAGCCGCAACCAGATTTTTCATTTTTGTATGTTTATTTGCAGGTGTTTTGGGGTATTCCCAGAACAAAAAGAAGTTTTCAAGTATTCCCAATATGCTGCAGCAGATCGATCCTGATGACAAAGTGGGTTCATGGGTATTGGTGTACAATAATTATGGAAAAGGAGAGGAGATCAAAACTTCAGGTAAACTGGATTATGTTCCGCAATTCTCAGGTTTTAATCTGTTTCCCAGTGAAGACAGTTTTTATTATATAGCTTATTCTGAAGGAGGTAAGATCAGTTATGTGCTTGACACGGAAGGGTTGAAACGGTTTGTAGGAAGGATAGATAATGCCCAGGAAGCGGCTATCGTCCTGGCTTCAGAAGGATATGTCGTAGATGAAGAATTTAAAGATCTGGCAGGCAATTATCATGAGGATGCATCGAATTATTATCTTGATTTAGGAAAAGTAACTTCAAAGGAATGCCCTTACCAAAAGACCCATTATACACTGACTGTTAATAAAGCAACCGGTACAATAACCCATACGAAGGACAACGGAACCTATATTGAGCTTTATAATAAAAAATGTGCCAATAACCCGAGACTTTTAAAGATCGAAAAAAGGAAGAACCCAAGAAAGATGAGCCTAAAAAAACATCCAAGCGCAGATAATACCTATGAGACCGAACGATTAATACTTCGTCCGATGTCTCCACTTGAAGACAGAGATTTTGTCTTTGACCTCTACAACAGACCAAAATTTGTTCAATATATTGGCAACCGTAATGTAAATTCCGCTGAAGATGCTGAAAACTATATCCTGAACAGATTTGCTCCCCAGATTGAAAAACTGGGATTCGGAAACTATCTTCTGGTGACTAAAGAAGGAAATGAAAAAATAGGAGCTGTAGGAATATTTCAGAGAGAAGGGCTTGAGATCCTTGATATCGGATATTCTTTACTGGAAGAATTTGAAGGAAAAGGATATGCTTTTGAAGCTGCTCAAAAGGTGAAATCTATTGCATTGGATGATTTTGGATTATCAAAAATATCTGCCATCATTTCAAAAGATAATATTTCTTCGCAGAAACTGATCGAAAAATTAGGGATGAGGTTTAAAAACACGTTATACTTCCCGGCGAAACTGAGGAATTAAATTACTACGAAACCGAATAATAAATCCCCAAAAAATATTTTCACAAATAACACAGTGATATAAATTGTGTTATTTGTGAAAGTATTAGTGATATCTGTGTTTCAAAAAGAATTATCCTTCCAGAATCTGTTCAGCAGCAGTCTTTGAAGTTACTTTTCAATCACTCTGGTGCAAACTCCGTTTTCATCGAAAATAAAGGTAGTTCTTACAATTCCCATATAGGTTTTTCCAAACGTTTTTTCTCCTGCCAAACCCCGAATTTTTCTATAATATCTCTGTTTTCATCGGCAATAAGATCATAAGGGAATGCAAATTTGCTGTGGAAATTCTTCTGTTTCTTTACGGTATCTCCGCTCACTCCCAATAGCTGAAATCCGGCTTTTTTAAGCTTTGAATAATTATCGCTCAGGTTGCAGGCTTCCACGGTACAGGTTGGTGTATTCGCTTGCGGATAGAAGAAAACGACCAGCTTTTTCCGATTAATTGTGATGAACTTACTGTTTCTCCGTCTTGATTGGTTCCTTCAAATTCAGGTAATTTGTCTCCAACTTTCAGCATAATAATTTAATTTTGTCCAAATTTAAGGGTAAAATGACAAAAAAGCAAAGAGCCGAACTGGTTCAGACAGAACTGGATAAATTATATCCCACCACACCTATTCCGTTAGATCATACCGATCCGTATACATTAATGGTTGCTGTAGCGCTTTCTGCACAGACCACAGATAAAAAGGTAAATCAGGTAACCCCAGACCTTTTCGCTGTAGCAGGAACTCCCCAAAGAATGGCAAAACTGGAAGAATTTGAAATTAAAGAACTGATCAAAGAAATAGGATTATCCAATACAAAGGCTAAGAACCTTAAAAGAATGGCCGAGCTCTTACTGGAAAGGCATAATGGTGTTGTTCCCAAACTTATGAAGAATTGGAAGCACTTCCGGGAGTAGGGCACAAAACAGCTTCAGTGGTCATGAGCCAGGGATTCGGTTTTCCTGCTTTTCCGGTAGATACCCACATTCACCGTCTGATGACGCAATGGAAGCTCACTTCGGGAAAAAATGTAGTGGAGACAGAGCGTGATGCCAAAAAGCTCTTCCCTGAAGAAGTCTGGAATAAACTTCACCTCCAGATCATTTTCTATGGAAGAGAATATTCGCCGGCAAGAGGAAAAGGAGAGAAGGATTTTATTACGAAAATGATGTTTGAGAAATAACGCATTTTATTTTAACGCTAAGTTCGAAGGTTTTAGAAAAATTAGATCAAAAGTTCGCTAGGACACTTTGTTTAGCAAAGGCAATATTTTCCTAGCTAAGTGAAAGGCCTAGCGAACGAAAAAGAGAACGCAACAATTACTTTGTGATCATTGCGTTTATTTTAGTTTTTAATTGATGGACGAAATGTCCAATAACCTTCTGTGATAATTAATCTGTCCCAAATGGTAATCCAGATGAGCAACCAGATGGATCAGGAAATAATCTGTGGTCATTTTGCTCTCAAAAACAACCAGCGGGTATTCTTTTTAAGATCTTCTTCAGACAATTGTGGTAGAACAGAATCTATCATAGCTATGGTGGCTTCAACTTTTTCAATAAGCTCAGCTTGTGGGATATCTTTTAATGAAAATTCAAGTTCACGATGCCTTATATAGCTTGTATTTCCCAATTGGGCTCCAATAAAATGATTGAGGTTTCCTATTAAGTGAAGACATAGATTTCCTGCAGAATTGGAAATGTTTTTGTCAGTCTTCCAAAGATTTTCTTCCTTTTGATAGGCTTCTATTTCTGTTTTTAATTTATTTAAATCTCTATTATAAAGAGATCTGAGGCTTTCTGTGATCATATCAATTTTGTTTATTTAGAAGAGTGAAATAAAAAGGGTACTTCGTTGAATCGGTACCCTTTTATTAATATAATTTTATTTCTGTTTTTTTGCCCAAAGCTCCATCTTTCTGTTTAGAACATCCAGTGGAAGACATCCCTGGCTTAGAACTTCATCGTGGAAACTTGCCAGATTGAATTTATTTCCAAGTTCTTTCTGATATTTTTCTCTCAATTCACGGATTCTCAGAGAGCCGATCTTGTAGCCCAGGGCCTGACCAGGCATTGCCATATATCTTTCAACTTCAGCTACTGCCGATCCTTCATCATAAGAAATATTGCTTGCTGGAAAATATTTAATAGCCTCTTCTCTCGACATTTTTCCCGTGTGAAGACCTGTGTCTATCACTAATCTTACCGCTCTCAGCATCTGATCACTCAAATACCCCATTTTTTGATACGGATCTGTGTATAAACCAAATTCAGGGCCTAAAGTCTCACAATAATGTGCCCATCCTTCACCATATGCTCCAAACCATCCGAATCTCATAAACTTCGGAAGCTTTGTGTTTTCCTGCTGAAGAGAAACCTGATAATGGTGTCCCGGAATGGCTTCATGAAGGAAAAGAGACTCCATTCCTGAAGTAACGTTGAATTTCGTAGGATCAGGAAGCGGAACATAAAATATTCCCGGCCTTTTTCCATCAGGAGTCCCCGGTATATATTCGGCGCTGGCACTTGCTTCTCTGAACTTCTCCGTCTGTCTGATCTCAAACTTTGTTTTAGGCGTTACATTGAACATAGTTTTCAGTTTAGGAGTAATTTTGGTCAGGATACCATTGAACCCAGCCAGAACATCCTTAGCGCTCTTATAGGTCATCGCTTTAGGATCTGTTTTCACAAAAGTGATAAACTCTTCCAGAGTTCCCGAGAACCCTACCTGCTGTTTTACCTTTTCCATTTCTGCACGAAGCATCGTTACCTGCTGCTGCCCGATTTTATTGATTTCATCAGGTGATTTCTTGGTCGTAGTCCAGCTTTTTACATAATAGCTGTAAATTTCATTCCCATTAGGCAGGCTGTTGTAACCATCCGTATCTCTGGCTTTTGGCAGGTATTCTTTTTCTAAAAAAGCTCCCATTTTGGTATAAGCAGGAATGATCTTTTTCGTAATGGCGTCTTTATAAAGTGCTGTAAATTTATCTTTTTGGCCTGTGTGAAGCCTTTAGGAAAATTTTTTACGGGTCCGTAAAAATATTTTTTCCATATCTGTGGTGGTGATTTCCTCGGCTTTCATTTGGGGAATCATTTTGACAACCAGCTTTTTAGGAAGAACCATTTTATTATTGACCCCTTCACGGAAGTTATCTGCTGCGGCATTCATCCATTCCGGGAATTTTTCCATTCTTTTCAACCAGTCGCTGTAATCCTTTTCTGTTTTAAAAGGCTGGTTTCCCTGTCCGCTTCCATACAAAGGAAAAGTTAAAGGAAGACCGCCGAACTGTGTAAAAGGAATATATTCCGGATGATAGGCATAGGCTTCAATTTTATCTTTTAAAGAATAATCCAATACATCATACACTACTTTATCTTCATCAGGAAGACTTTTATAATCTACCTGCTCAAGCTGCTTCTGTACTGAGCTGTAGAATGCAATTTCTCCTGAGATAAAATCTTTATCAATATTGATAGGAAGCTGGTCATTGTATCTTATATCTCCCTGAGCCGTAGCATCTAAAGGATAAAGTTTAAGGTACTGCTCATAATACCTGGCCGCTATAGAATCCAGATTGCTTGGTGTGACTTTCGTAAGGGGTGAATCTGACTTTTTGCACGAAGCAAGCCCGATCATCAATCCTATCCCCAGGATACCTTTTGATAAAATATTTTTCATTGGCAGAAACTTTATGAAACAAAAGTAAGTATTATTGGGAGATTCCTGCCCATAGTCCCGATTGATTTTAAAAATAATTTTCAAAATCCTTTTCACATTAAATCAATTTTTTATCTTTGTCTAAAACGTTTAACAATCATATTATTACAGTTCTTTTTTAAGGAAAAATGAAAGGGATTTTAAAAATTTACCATCCGGACGAAACGCTAAAATACAATATCAGAAATACTTATTGTAAAGCAGTTTACAGCAACCAGCAACACTTTTTAGAGGTTGAAATTATTACGGATGACAGTTTGGATCATGTAGATGATGATTCATTACAGTACAACTTTCCGCAGCTATCACTTGAAGTATTCGATTTTCCTATCGATTCTGCGGAGATAGAAGGAAAAACTATCAAAATCAATGATTCTGACGAAGAAACTTATACAGAAGTAGATCTTTTGATGATGAAGATGCTTATATCTATGATAATGAGCTTCTTTTTGAGAAAAACGAAGAAGGTGAGCTTCAGGTGATCTGGAAAGGAAGCATTGATGATTTCTATACGGGGTCAGATACTCCGCTTCCTTTTAGGTTAAAATGCGAATTTAAACAGGATGATATAGAGGTAGACGAAGATTAATAAAGTCGCCCATCCTTTTTATACCCAATTTCTTTTCAAAATTTCTTTTGAAAGAAATTTGTTGTTTAGTATGATGATAACAAAATTTAAGTTGTTTTTAAGCAATTTTTAAGATATCAATTCATAATATTCCACTACATTTGTCGTTGAAACTTTAATAAAATTCACAATTAATGCTGTTAACGGAACTTTCTCAGATTTTATTTGCACAAATTGCTACCCCTGCAGTTGCTACAGACAATTTAGAATTTTCATTTTGGAAAATCATGTTCCACGGAGGAGCTTTCGCTAAAATAGTGATGGTGACCGTATTGCTTCTGGGGATATTTTCTTTATACCTGTTTTTTGAAAGGTTTTTCTTTATCAAAAGACTGACTTCCAAGACAGATTCCAACTTTATGAACAATATTGAAGATTTCATTAAAGCAGGAAAGATAGAAGCGGCAACAGATTACTGCAAGACGCAGAACTCTCCGGAAGGAAGAATCTTAGAAAAGGGAATCTCAAGACTGGGGCGTCCTGTTTCTGACATTGTAAGTGCTATGGAAGCGCAGGCCCAGGTAGAGGTAGCCAATAATATGGAGAAAAACCTGAACCTTTTGGCAGTTGTACCAAGTATTGCTCCGATGCTGGGGCTTTTGGGTACCGTAATCGGGATGATCATTGCTTTCTTTAACTTATCGCATGCAACAGGGTCATTCTCTCCAAAAACCCTTTCGGAAGGTATTTATACCGCTTTAGGACAGACGGCAGTAGGTCTGGCAGTAGCCATTCCGGCTAATTTCTGTTACAATATCCTTTTGACAAGAATTGATAAGTTTGTACTGAAGGCTCAGAATATGTCAGGAGAATTTTTAGATCTTATCAACAAACCTTTATAAATTCTTAAGATGAAAATTCAGAGAAGAAATAAAGCGAATCCGGAATTCAGTTTAGCAGCGATGACAGACGTTATCCTGTTGATGCTGATTTTCTTTATGATCACCTCTTCGGCTGCCAATCAGAGCGCCATTGATGTGAATCTGCCGAAAGCCGGAGCAGTTGACGACAATATACCCAATCCTTTGACGGTAAGTATCAAGCCGGATGGCTCATTCTTTGTAGATGACAATCCTGCCAATAAAGGAGAACTGGAACAGATTATTGTGAATAAATTAGCCAGTCAGACCAATAAATCCTTCACCATCAGAGCCGACGAAAATACGTTGCATAAAGATGTGGTCTTTGTGATGGAAATTGCTGAAAAACATAAATTTAACATTGCCATTGCAACCGTTAAAGATAAATAACAGATCCGGATTTCCGGTAGAATCAGTATTGTAAAGATGAGAGCTATACAGCAAACAGAAACGAAGAAAATAAAGACAGGATAAAAAGTGCTCTGCTTTCTATTCTGATCTGGGCTGCCATTCTGCTTTTTGTTTTCTTATATAAATTAAAACCTGAGCTGGATAAAGAACCTGAAGTTGTGACCACTATGCTTGTCAATTTCGGGGACAACAGAAACGGAAACGGAATTGAAGAGCCTGCGGAACAGCCGGGAAGTCTGGCTGCTGCTACAGAAGAAGTTACTCCTGAACCTGCTGAAACACCGGTACCGGAAACAAAGACTGTGGTAAAGCCTGAGCCTGCACCTGAACCGAAGAAAACGGAAGTGAAGGAGAAGGTCATCACAGGTAACAATTCAAAAAATACAGCGGCTAAAAAAGAGGAATCTAAAAAAGCAGAGAAAAAGAAACCACCAGTACAAGTGCTTCAAAAAATACTAAAAAATCAGGCGCAGCCACAGCCAATGCAAAAACCGGAAATGGTGACGGAAAAGGAAATGCAGCCATTGGAAACCTGATCAGAGGAAGAGGGACCAAAGCCGGAAGCCAGGGAACAGGTACAGGCATCGGAAATGCGGGAGATCCTTTAGGGGAGACGGAAATGGCGACAGCAAAGTAGGAATAGACAGAAAACTTGTAGGGTACATTCCGGGAACTATGGGCAGAGGAGGAGCACAGCCTTCACACAGCTGTACGGCAAGCGGATCTATTACCATTGCTTATACAGTAGATAAAGCAGGAAATGTGGTGTCAGCAAGAAGAGCGGGAGGTATTTCAGATCCTTGTGTATCTTCAACATCAGTAGCCTGGGTAAAAAAATATGTAAAGGCAGAGAAAGCCAGTACATCTTCTACCGGAACTTATAAAATTACATTCTAAAATACAAAAGCACTTTATTCAAGTGCTTTTTTTATTCATTTATTCTGTTGATAATTGGGAGTGCAAAGATACCACTGGTCTGAAGATACAGTTCGTAGAATGTCTTTGCTTTATCCTGAAAGTCTTTGTTCTGATCGTGTCTGCTGTTGAAATAGAAAAGATTTCCCAGCATTTCATAATAATCTTTGTGATCTCTTTCCTGTCTTTCATTCACAAGGGCAATCATGTCTTCTTTGGCCATTGAAGATACTTCCGTGAAATTCATTTTAAAAATATCCCTCATCAGTGTATCAAAATCCAGCTCTTTCTGCATTAAGCTTTCTTCAGGTTTGTCAAGGATCAGTTTTTCCAATGCCTGAGACAACTGGCGGATGAGTCTTAGTGTAAATTCTTTATCTGTAATCATAATGGGTAGTTTTGTTGCTAGTTGCTAGTTGCTAGTTGCTAGTTGCTAGTTGCTAGTTGCTAGTTGCTGGTTTGGGTTATGTACGCCAATTTAGCTGGACGTATTTTATAAAATTATTTATTTTTCCTCCTAAGAGTTTGTATTGTTGAGTTTTTTCTTTGAAGTTTAAGTTTAATTCAGGATAAAGCCTGTTGATTTTTGATAAATGGCATACCTTTCGTCACAGCTAGCCTGAGAATAGGTGAGAAACCTTATGAAATCACCTTTGTAATTGCTTCTTCCATAGCCTTCTGCAATATTTGTAACAACGGAATCTGCAGAACGTCTCAATTGGCTTCCTAATTCATATAATTCATAGTTGGGTAGTTTGAGCGATAGCTTATGTGTTTCAATAAACAGCTCAAAAGCAATATTATAAATATCAAGTTTCTCGTAACTCATCAATACATTTTTAATGGTAAAAAACTAGCAACGACCTAACCTGCAACTTTTCATTATGCAAAAACAGATATGCCAGAGCAATGGATGTAATAATCCCCACCAAATCGGCCAGAAGCATGGCAATTACCGTATATCTCGTATTCTTTACAGCTACGGCACCAAAGTATACTGCAATCACATAAAACGTCGTATCTGAGCTTCCTGAAGTACCGCTGCCAGTTTACCCTGGAAGCTGTCTGCCCTGAAGGTTGCCATGGTATCCACCATCATTCCTCTAGCTCCCGAACCGGATAGAGGTTTGATCAGTGCTGTTGGAAGTCCGTCAACGAATCTTGGATCAAGGCTTGCGGCATTGGCTATCCATTTCATGCCGTCAATGATCACATCAAAGACACCTGAAGTTCTTAACAGAGAAATAGCGATCAGCATTCCTACCAGGTAAGGAATAATTTTGACACAGGTAGTGAACCCTTCTTTTGCCCCTCAATAAAGGCATCAAAAACATTGATCTTTTTATAGACGGCTCCCAGTACAATAGCGAGAAAAATAAAGAGAATAAGGCCGTTACTTAATACTTTACTGAAATCATCAAGTTCATCTTTGCTCAATTGGACCAGGTAAACTACCAGTAATCCTATAATTGCAGAAATTCCACCAACATAAGCAATCACTACCGGACGAAGAAGATTGATCTTCTGGTATAAAGAAACAATAATCATTGCTGCGAGTAGCCGCAAATGTAGCAATCATGCATGGCAGGAAGATATCGGTAGGTGTTTTGGAACCCATGGAGGCCCTGATGGCAATAATTGATACGGGAATCAAAGTCATTCCTCCGGCATGAAGACACAGAAACATGATCTGTGAATTACTTGCAGTATCTTTATTGGGATTTAAAGTCTGGAGACTTTCCATTGCTTTTAAACCAAAGGGAGTGGCAGCATTATCCAGACCAAGGAGATTGGCACTGAAATTCATCAGCATATGCCCGAATGCCGGGTGATTTTTCGGAATGTCAGGAAATAGCTTTGAGAAAAAGGCTGTATAAAACGGCTTAAAAGGTTGATTCCGCCCGCTTTTTCTGCAATACTCATGAATCCCATAAACAGTGTCATGATTCCAATAAGACCAAGACAGATCTTTACGGCTGTTTCAGAGGTTCCGATCACTCCATCAGCTTCCTGAACACGATAAACCTGTACGTTCTGCTTTAAAGAATCTGTTTTATAATGAATCCTGCCATCAGCAAAATCATTTTTTTCATCAGGCTGTCCTTTACAACAGGAGACAGGGTATTCATAGGCTGAGAAACAACCTTCACTGTATCACCCCTTTTCCTACCACCATATCATTAAAAATGGTTTTGTAGTTGCTTGATGAGATGTATTTTATACTGGCAATGGCAATGGCAATGATAATGAAAGCCGACCAAATTCTGCTGAGAACCATCTGATTGATTTAATTGTTTAAACTTATCAAAAATACTTTAAACCACAAAAATAACTAAAGTCTTTTGTTATTCCGGTATGAAAGAGTGCTAATGATAGTTTGCCGGCTTTATACTGTTTTAACGCAGTGTTCGCAAAGTTTTTAAATAATGGGAAATGATTTTTTCGTTCGCAAAGGCGTTAGCACTAAGCAAAGAGAATTTAGACTAGAGGACATTGCTGAATGAAATGCCCTTGCGGACGAAAATATGCATTAAGTTTTTAAATTTTCTTTGCGTTTTCATAGCGTTAAAAAAGATAATCCTGAGGGAGATAAAAATGAATTTCTTCGCTCATAAAGATATTAGCAATAAGAAGAGCATTTATAATTGAACCTGTAATCGATAAAAACATCTGATATATAACCATTAAGAAGAATTTAAGAAATAAAGCTTAGTTAAGATAAATCATTCTGATTTTTAAGCTTAAAGCGAAGCTTATCTTAATACTCTTAAAACCTTAAATCAATCTTAATGTTTCAAAATAAAGGTTTAAACAGTTATTCTTCCAGGTAAACAAGACGCCCTTCAAAATCATCATCAAGGTTTTTCAGAACTTTGGCTTCATCCATTTTTTTGATTAATGCATCTACAAAGAAGCTTTTTCAAAAAACTGGCGGTGAATTCCCGTAAAATTTCCATGAAATAATCCATTCCGATTTTGTTATTATGGAGATCCATTTTGGTTTCCAAAGGCTCGTTCGGGAAAAGTTCTTCATGCATATCTGTAATTCTTTTGCAAAAATCAAGTGCTTTTTAGGAGAAGAAATTTTGCAGCAGTACATCATGATAAAGCAGCACCAGAGAGCATGTCTGAAAGCATTACCAATTCCATTTGTGGAGGCTGTCTTAGGAAATTTTTTCTGAGCTATGGTAAATGCCTTTACAGTAGCATGAAAGCTCATCAGGGCAAAAGAGGATGGGGAAGTACAAGTGATAAAAGACGGATAATCTTTTTAAAGCTCATACTTCTGATGGTATTGAAAAATATCTTAAAAGTCCTCATAAATAAAAATCTCTCCCTAATTAGAGAGAGATTGTATTGTTTTTGTTACAGATACTATGCTTTTACCGCTAATAAATTAACTGTTTTGGCAACAGTATCCTGAATTTCTGTTCTTTTTACGATGAAATCTACAAATCCTTTTTCCTGTAAGAATTCTGAGGTCTGGAACCTTCCGGTAAATCTCTACCGATTGTCTCACGGATTACTCTTGGTCCTGCAAAGCCGATAAGAGCTCCAGGTTCAGCCATGATGATATCAGCCGTCATTGCGAAAGATGCTGTGATTCCTCCGAAAGTAGGGTCACAAAGGTAAGCAATGTATAAAAGACCTGCTTCTGAAAGCTGAGCCAGTTTAGCCTGTACCTTTGCTAACTGCATCAAAGAATAAGTGGCCTCCTGCATTCTTGCCCCTCCGGACTGACAGATGATCATATACGGAAGTTTGTGTGCAATACAGTAATCTACCGCTCTTCTGATCTTTTCACCCATTACAGAACCTAAAGATCCTCCGATGAAAGCAAAATCCATACAGGAAACTACCATTTCAGTTCCTTTTACGGTTCCTACGGCATTTCTGATGGAATCTGTAAGCTTTGTTTTAGCCTTTACTTCCTTCAAACGGTCTTTATAAGGTTTTGTATCTTTAAAGTTTAAGATATCAATACTTTCTACATTGGCATCCAGTTCGGTGAATTTACCGCCGTCAAAAAGGATGTCAAAAAATTCCGCACTTCCTATTCTTACATGAAATCCGTCTTCAGGAGAAACATAATTATTTCTCTTTAGTTCATCATGTTCCACAACTTTTCCTGATGGAGTCTGATGCCATAGGCCCTTGGGAACGTCCTTTTTTCATCAGTAGAGGTGGTAATGTTTTTTGCTTTTCTTTTAAACCAGTCGAATGCCATTTTTAAATTGTATTAATGTATAAATGTAAAATGTATCAATGTAAATGTATTTCTTACGGATACTTTTTACATTGATACAAATGTACAGTCTTATTTTAAAGTATTTACGTTATTTAAATCTTCAAATGCTTTTACCAATCTTGTAGAGAAAGTTTCCTCACCTTTTCTTACCCAAACTCTCGGGTCATAGAATTTTTTGTTAGGTTTTTCTTCTCCTTCAGGGTTTCCGATTTGAGCTCTTAAATATTCAATATTGTTTACCATATAATCTCTAACGCCTTCTGTATAAGCAAACTGAAGGTCAGTATCAATATTCATTTTGATCACTCCGTAGTCAATGGCTTCTCTGATCTCTTCTAAAGTAGATCCTGATCCACCGTGGAATACGAAATTAACAGGCTTAGCTGCAGTTCCGAATTTCTCCTGAACATATTTCTGAGAGTTGTCAAGGATTTTTGGGGTAAGAACCACATTTCCTGGCTTGTAAACTCCGTGTACGTTACCGAATGCCGCAGCGATGGTAAAGTTATCAGAAATAGCTTTTAATTTTTCGTAAGTATAAGCTACATCTTCAGGCTGAGTATATAGTTTGGAATTATCAACATCTGAGTTGTCAACACCGTCTTCTTCACCACCTGTTACCCCGATTTCCACTTCAAGAGTCATCTGAAGTTTTGCCATTCTTTCGAAATATTTAGCTGAAATCTCGATGTTTTCTTCTAAAGGCTCTTCAGAAAGGTCTAACATGTGAGAAGAGTAAAGAGATTTTCCTGTCTGCTTAAAGAATTCTTCGTTAGCATCCATCAATCCATCAATCCAAGGAAGTAATTTTTTTAGCACAGTGGTCTGTGTGTAGAATTACTGTTGCTCCGTAAGCTTCAGCAAGGGTATGAATGTGTTTAGCACCTGCGATAGCTCCTAAGATTGCAGACTTTTGTCCGTCATTGCTTAATCCTTTTCCTGCATTGAAAGCAGCACCACCGTTTGAAAACTGAATAATTACAGGAGAATTCAATTTCGCTGCAGTTTCCATCGTAGCGTTTACGTTGCTTGATCCAATTACGTTTACTGCAGGTAGTGCAAATTTATTTTCTTTAGCATACTGAAAGATATCAGTAACTAACTGACCTGTGGCAACTCCTGCCGGAAAAATTCTGCTCATGTTTTACTTTTTATTATAAATTTATTAGGTGTTTTAATTTCGTGTAAAGGTAATCATTTTTAAGAAATTACTAATTTCTTTTGTCCCGTCCCCAAAGCAGCTTCTGACGGATGGTTTCGTAAAAGCTCAAATTGTTGGGCTGTACCAGAAGAAGCTGAAAAGATGCCTTTCTGATAATGATTTCTTTATCCGTTTCAATATGGATCAGTCTGGAGTCCAGGAAAGGGAATACTGTGGTACCCGGCTTTCCACCCTGAATTTGATTTCCACTTTATCATTCACTACTAAAGGTCTCACATTCAGATTGTGAGGAGCGATAGGCGTGATGACAAAATTTTCGTTGTTCGGGAAATGATAGGTCCGCCACAGCTTAAAGAATAAGCGGTAGATCCTGTGGGTGTCGAAATGATAACCCCATCGCCCCAGAATACGTTCAGAAATTCATCATTGATGTAGGAATCCACAGTGATCATGGACGTGGTTTCTTTCCTGGAAACGGTGACATCGTTCAGTGCATAGGAAAAGCTCCTTCCAGTTCCGGAGATACTACTTCTATGACGGAACGACGGCTTGTCTTTACATCTCCTTTTAAGATGGAATCCAGCTCTTTAAAAGCTTCTTCCTTGGTAAAGAATGCCAGAAATCCCAGTCTTCCTGTATTGACTCCTACCACCGGAATTTCAAGATCTTCAATGAACGTTAAAGAGTTTACAATAGTTCCGTCTCCACCGAAGGTGAAAAACAGATCAACTTCCTTATCCAGAAGGTCCTGCTTGCAGTTGAAGGTTTCGAATATCTTTGAAAACTGAAGTGCCTCAGCCATTTCATCATACAGAACGGATTTTACACCTCTGGTTTCAAGTTCAGAGATAAACTTGCTTAAATATAAAAAAGTATCAAGATCCTTTTTCTGTGAATATATGGCTGCCTTCATGTTATATTTCTATGAATTTTTGGAAAAAACCGAATCGGTCTTTAAACAGATCGGTTTTCTCATCAGAATAGTATTTTTCTACAATTCTGTAATCGTACCGGTCAAAAGTAGAGTCTATCGAGGCCAGATTTTCATTGCTGATCTTAATGGTAATATGGATTACCTCGTCAGACATAAAGCTTATGAACCCTCCGTAAAATTTTGAGTTATTGCTCTCTATAATATTGGCAATCTCAGTCATCGAATATTTTCTGGCCGGCGTTTCTATCGTAAGGATAGCTCCTGACTCTGAAAATAAAGGATAGCGGGACAGATCCTGGAAAATATCTTCACAGGTAATATACCCCAGATACTTTTCATTTTTGTTGATTACCGGGATCACATTGGAACTGAACGTATAAAACAGACGGATACTGTCCATGATATTGTTGTCTTCCAGAATCGCAAAACGTTCGATCTGATGCTCAAGATCCTTCAGTGTGCCGCCATCTTCTTCATAAAGAAAGTCTTTTGCAAGCGCTCCATAGAAGTGATGGGATTTTTGATGAAAATATGGGAATATCCAAAATCTTCCAACATATTTCTGGCCGATTCTATGGAATCAGACAGGCTAAAACACGGAAAGTCTTTTGAGATATAGTCCTTGATAAACATTGTGCTAATTTATAAAAAATTAAATGAAACTTTTTCTGAAAACACGACTTTTTTAAGATGAAACAAAAAAGTGCCGTCAAAATTTGTTTGTAAAGAAAAAAAAAGTACCTTTGTCGCCTTTCATTTTTACTTTTTATTAGATTTATTTCAAACTGCACTGTCTACTAAGGACATATGCAGTTTTTTTATTTTAGGGCTTTGGCAAACTCCCACATCACAATTCCTGCACATACACTTACATTAAGAGAATGCTTGGTGCCAAGCTGTGGAATTTCCAGAAATACATCAATATTCGGGAGAACTTCATCACTGATTCCCTCTACTTCATTCCCTAAAATCAGCGCATATTTTTTCGAATGATCAATGGTAAAATCAGTAATCAGCCGGCTGCCCGTAGTCTGCTCAATACCTATAATTTCATATCCTTTGCTTTTCAGGTCTGCAATGGCATTGTTGGTTTCTTCTTCATGAGACCAGTCTACACTTTCGGTAGCACCCAATGCTGCTTTGTGAATTTCACGGTGAGGCGGCTGTGGCGTAATCCCGCAAAGGATTATTTTTCGATCAGAAAAGCATCGGCCGTTCTGAATGCTGCACCCACATTGTGCATACTTCTGATATTATCTAAAATGATGACCAGTGGAATTTTTTCAACCTTCTTAAATGTTTCTACATCTATCCTGTTCAGCTCTTCCAGTTTTAGTTTCTGTACCAATTGTATTATTTTGTTGAGATTAATTTTCCGTCTTTGTAGACCTCTGTTTTTTCTATGCTTCCGTCTTCACGGTAATGTATTCTGTTGCCATTCCATTTATCATTCACGAATTCAGTTTCACGTTGTACCTTTCCGGACGGGTAGAATGCTTTCCATTTTCCGGTGGCAATTCCGTTTTCATACTGTCCTATCTGTTTTACGGATTTTCCGTCTTCATGAAATAGTCTGGTTTCACCATGCAGTTTGGCAAATTTATAATGAGAGATTTCCTCCACTTTTCCGGAAGGAGAATAAAACGTGCCGGTAAAGCTGTTGTCATAAATATTCTTTTCTCCGTTTGTGTATACTTCTTTACCGGTCAGGGTTCCATTTTTATCATAATAGTTCCATTCCTTTACTTTGAAGTCTTTTTATATTCTCCCTTTGCGTGTATTTTTCCGTTTTCATGATAAAAAACCGCATCCCCTTCTCGTTTGCCTTTTTCCATTCTACAATATTTTTTACCTGTCCGTTATCGAAAAATTCTTTACAGGATCCTTCCTGCAACCCGTCTTTATATCCGCAAGGTTTCTGCGCCCATACAAGGGAGGACACTGAAATGAATAGTAGAAGAATGTATTTCATAGCTATTTTTATTTCAAAAATAGTAAAATACTTATATTTGACTCAAAAATATACTATGAAAAAATTATTCATTTTATTGATATCCATGATGGCTTTTGCGTATTCAAATGCACAGAATACATACTATCCACAGGCTTTTTTGATAAAAAACTGGCCAGAGACATGCTTGGATTCGGGAATTCTACCATAGAAGGTGTTGCTTCTACCAAACAGAAAAACAATTGGGGAATCAAACCACTGCTGGGTCAGAAGCACTATGCCCCTAAAGGTACTGTTGTGATGCTTTTCCGGTAACTCCTTATTTTGAAGAGTTTTACAGCATGAGAAAAAAATATGAAAATAAAAAAACTACGGTATACATGTCTGAAGAAGCTTTTAAATACAGGGTAGAAGCATTAACGGATGATCATGGAAGATTTAAGTTTGAAAAATTAAAACCCGGGAAATATTACCTTGAAACCATTGTAAATTTTACTGCTACGGCAAGCTACCAGCAGCAGACGGGTACAACAAATACCTTCAACGGTTACGGAACTATCTGTATTCTACCCCAATATACAGTACGTTTTTCTATGGCTATGATGCTGCCAACCGGGAGAGTAAGTTTGTAGAAATAAAAGCAGACGGCGAATTAAAAGAAATCAACCTTTAAAAGGTTGATTTTTTATTTTCTGATCATGATCTGATGTACATTTTTCTCAATATTCTGAGCCAGTGTCTCCATTGGGATGTCATTCTCATCATTATTGAAAGGATCTTCAATTTCCTCGGCAATAAGCTCCAGGCTCATCAGTACATAATATACGAAAACGGTAAGCGGAATCATAAAAAGTCCGATCGTGATAACATAGGCAATAGGCAGAGCAAAAACATAAAGAATAATGAACTTCTTGATAAAAGATGAGTAGGAATAAGGAATGGGAGTATTTTTTATTCTTTCACAGCCTCCGCATACATCCAGAAATCCGGAAAGCTTGGTGTCTAAATACAGCATTTCGATTTCTGAGATTTTTCCTTCTTTTTCAGCATATTCAGTTTATGATTCAAAAGAATGATCATTTCACTTGGGCCGTGATTTTTCAAAGACTTTTCAATTTCGGAATAATCTTCATCCAGTGCCAGCCTTGTAGACTCTTGAGAAAGGTGTTTGGCCAAAAAGTGAGGAAAAAACTTCAGATATCTTGCAATTTGTTCCGCATCCTGACGATTGTCACCAAGAATGGTGTTGATTTTTATCGCAAAATTCCTGGTGTCATTCACTAGCTTTCCCCATAGTTTTCTGCCTTCCACCATCTGTCATATGCCGTATTTGTTCTAAAAACCAATAAAAGAGAAAGAACAAAGCCCAGTAAGGAATGAATCATTCCCACATTACTGACCCCGATTTGGAAGTAAGGTGAAGATATTCGACTTCCAGATATTGAATTCCCCAGGAATATAATCCTACGAGGATCATACTTGGAAACAGAATTTTTAAAGTATCGCTTTTGTGTAAACTGAAAAGGATTTTAATAAAGTGTTTCGTGTTATAGGCTCTCATAAATTATCTGATATTGTCTTTATTTATAGCATCCAGATTATAAAATTTTGTCACATATTTTTTCCCATCTGAAGCAGTATGTTCCAAAATGGGACTAACTGAAATTTCTTCTAATTCTCCGCTGTCAAAAATATTAAGTAATAATACATTAAGTTTTACATCACCATTCGGGGTTGTATAAAGAATAAAGTTTTGAGCATTTTCCTCCATAGGGTAAAGTTCTTAAAAAAATCTGAAAAATAAAATGTTGATTTTTTGATCTCAGATTAAAATGTATTTAAAAATATTTATAAATGATTGAAATAGAAATGTTTAGTTTCTTTTTTAGTTTTCGGGTCCTTTTTCTGGCTTTCTCAATTTTCAAAAAAACACTATTTTTATTTCGCATTAAATACAAAGTACATGATCCTCGAAAACGTAGATGTTGTCAATGATATCAGTAAAGAAGATTTTCAGAAGAACTATTTTAAAAAGCAGAAACCTCTTTTAATCAAGAATTTTGCAAGCCGCTGGGATGCCTTCGACAAATGGAACCTGGCTTATATCCGTGAGAAAGCAGGCGATCAGGAAGTTCCGCTCTATGACAATAAACCAGCTGATGCGGCAAAAAGTTCTGATGCTCCGGTTACGAATATGAAGATGAAAGAGTATATAGATACGATAAAATCTAAACCTTCTGACCTGCGTATCTTCTTCTATATCATTACAGACAGGCTTCCTGAGCTATTGAAAAATTTTACTTACCCGGATCTGGGAATAAAGTTTTTAAAAGACTTCCGACTTTATTCTTCGGAGGGAGTGAGGCGCATGTACTGATGCATTATGATGTAGATCTTGGAGATTTTATGCATATCCACTTTGAAGGAAAGAAGAGAATTCTGTTGTTTGATCAGAAGCAGTCTCCTTTTTTATATAAAGTTCCGTTATCCGTGCATACCATCTATGAGGTAGACTACGAAAATCCGGATTACGAGAAGTTTCCGGCTCTGAAATATGCCAAAGGCTATGAGATTTTTATGGAACATGGTGATGCCCTGTTTATTCCCGGAGCATTCTGGCATTTCAACAGATATCTGGAACCGGGTTTCTCACTCTCACTGAGGGCACTTCCCAATAAACCCAATGTTTTTGCCAATATGTTGTATCATGTTTTCATTATGAGGTACACGGATAAACTGATGCGAAAACTTTTCAAAGCCAAATGGGTGGATTATAAGCAGAAATGGGCCTACAAGAAAAGTTCAGATGCTTTGGAAAAACACCTTTCAGAAAAATAAGTATTATAATTTTGAAAATTTTAATGCATTGAGCGCTAGGCTTAGGGGCTATTTGCTCATAAAGGTGCGCAAAGGCGTTTCACTCAGCGAAGAAATCCTTCAATAGCTAAATGAAATGCCTTTGCGAGCGAAAATAAGAAGAATCAATATCAATTTTCTTTGCATCTTAGCGTTAGATTTTGGATTTATTTATTAATAAGACCAAAGATGGTTGCGTCAACAAATTTTCCTTTCTCAAAAAGAAATCTTTCAGCGTTCCTTCTTTGTTGAAATTTAAAGAAGTTAAAAGCTTTTCAGAGGAAATATTGGAAGGATCAATGAAGGCATCTACCCGGTGCAGTCTCATAGTTTCAAAGCCGTATGTAAGAATAGGAAGGATAGCTTCCTTCATATAATATTGTCGCCAGAATTTTGGATTCAGCTCATAGCCGATTTCTGCCCTGAAATGTTCCCGGTACCAGTTGTGATACCCGCAGGTACCAACAACTTTTCCGGTGGATTTCAGTTCCAGGGCCCACCGGAACCCTTTTCCTTTTTCAAACTCACTGTTGAAGTGCCGGATAATTTGTCTGGAATCGTCCAGGGTTTTAAAGGGAGCCAGATCATAGTATTCCATGACTTCATCCAGCGAAAAATATTCAAAAAGATCTTCAGTATCGTGAGGGGTAAGCTGTCGTAAAATAAGTCTTTCAGTCTCTAAAACAGGAAATTCCATGAGTGATTTGATTTTATGGTGAAAATACAATTAATTACCGATAAAGTAAAGAGTATAGGATTACCGTTAAACAATTCCCGTACCCTGAATTTATTTTTTTAAATTTGGGGCTCATTTTTTACTATGGCAAAATCGAAGAAGGAAACCCCGTTAATGACTCAGTACAATACCATCAAGGGAAAATACCCTGATGCACTTTTACTTTTCAGGGTAGGCGACTTTTATGAAACTTTTGGGCAGGATGCCGTGAAAACATCCCAGATTCTAGGTATTGTTCTTACCAAAAGAAATAACGGTGAAGGCAGTGTGGAACTTGCCGGGTTTCCGCATCACTCTATAGATTCTTACCTTCCTAAACTGGTAAGGGCGGAATGAGAGTGGCGATCTGTGATCAGCTGGAAGATCCGAAAATGGTGAAAGGAATTGTAAAAGAGGAGTAACGGAACTGGTTACACCCGGAGTTACGTTCAATGATCAGGTGCTGAATTCAAAAAAACAACTTCCTGCTTTCTTTACACAAAGAAAAGAGAAATACGGAATTGCCCTCGTAGATATCTCCACAGGAGAATTCCTAGTAAGTGAAGGAAATCTGGAAAAGCTGTTACACATTGTGAATACTTTTGATCCGAGTGAGATCATTTTCCAGAGAAGTGTACAGATTCCGAACAGTTTAAAAATAAAAATGCCTTTAAGCTTGAAGATTGGGCATTCCAATATAATTTTGCCTACGAGAAACTAACCGGTCACTTTAAAACCAATTCATTAAAAGGTTTTGGAGTTGAAAACCTTCCACTGGCCATCACCGCAGCAGGAGCTATTTTTGCCTATCTGGTAGAAGATACCCACCACAACCTGCTTTCCCATATTACAAAACTTCAGGTTATTCCACAGGAAGATTATCTGATGATGGATAATTTTACCTTGAGAAACCTTGAGATTGTTTATCCTAGCAATCCACAGGGGAAGTCATTACTTGATATTATTGATAAGACTTCCACGCCTATGGGAGGGCGATTGCTGAGAAGAAGGATCATTCTTCCTTTAAAATCTGTGGATGAAATTATGAGAAGGCTCTCCTGATCGATTTCTTAAATGAAAATGACCCGCTGAAATACGAGATCTGCCAACTGCTGAAATCCATTTCCGATCTTGACCGATTGATGGGGAAACTGGCTGCAGAAAAATCTCACCTAAAGAACTTGGGTATTTACGCCAAAGTTTAATTAATATTCATAAGATCAAAGCATTACTGCATTCGCATGCAGAGGTGCTGGCGTGGCTGGAACCACTATTTGACCTTGAAGAGCTGATTAAATTCCTGCAAAGTCATCTTAACGAAGAGCTTCCTGTAAGCCTTGCGAAAGGAAATATCATCAAGGAAGGTGTTTCTGAAGAACTGGACCGATTGAGAAATCTTCAGAGCAAAGGTCGTGGCTTCCTGGATGATATGTGCCAGAGAGAGATTGAAAGAACAGGTATTACAAGCCTTAAAATTGATTTTAACAACGTTTTCGGATACTATATTGAAGTCCGGAATACCCACAAAGATAAAGTTCCTGATGACTGGGTAAGAAAGCAGACCCTTGTGAATGCTGAGCGATATATTACCGAAGAATTGAAGGAATATGAAAATCAGATTCTGGGGGCCGAAGAAAAAATCGGGGTTCTGGAAACTTCACTGTACAGGAATGTATGTTCTGAAACAATGGTGTATATTGACCAGATTCAGGAAATTCCAATATCATTGCCCAACTTGATGTAGCTTCCGGATTATCTGAACTGGCTGTTTCTGAAAGCTATACAAAACCCGTTCTGAATGACGGCTATGCGATTGATCTGAAAGAGGCAAGGCACCCGATTATTGAAAATGCCCTTCCATTAGGAGAAAAATATATTCCAAACGATATTTTCCTGGATAAAGATTCCCAGCAGATCATAATGGTGACCGGTCCGAACATGGCCGGTAAATCAGCGATCCTGCGTCAGACTGCTATTGTATGTCTTCTGGCTCAGATCGGAAGTTTTGTACCTGCCAAGCATGCTGAGATCGGAATGCTGGATAAGATCTTTACAAGGGTAGGAGCTACTGATAATATCTCTGCAGGTGAATCTACTTTCATGGTTGAGATGAATGAAGCGGCCAATATCCTGAATAATATTTCGGAAAGAAGCCTTATTTTACTTGATGAGATCGGGCGCGGAACTTCTACCTATGACGGAGTTTCCATTGCATGGGCTATTGCAGAATACCTGCATCAGCATCCTACACAGTCTAAAACGTTGTTTGCAACCCATTACCATGAGCTGAATGAAATGACGGTGAACTTTGAGAGGGTGAAAAACTTCCACGTATCCATCCAGGAGAATAAAGGAAATATCATCTTCCTTAGAAAGCTGGTGCCGGGAGGAAGTGAGCACAGTTTCGGGATCCATGTGGCAAAGCTGGCCGGGATGCCTGCAAAAGTAGTCAACAGAGCGAATGAAATCCTGAAAACACTCGAAGCGAGCAGAACTCAGGGAAGCAATTCATCCGAAAGCATCAAAAGAGTGACTGAAGAAAATATGCAGCTTTCTTTTTCCAGCTGGATGACCCGGTTCTGGAGAATATCCGTGAAGAGCTTACGAAGATAGATATCAATACCTTAACACCCATTGAAGCTTTAATGAAGCTGAATGCGATAAAAAAATGATTGGAGGATAATCCAATCATTTTTTTTTTTTTTTTAGTTTTGAAATTAACAGCAGTAGCCGTCATTGCCTCTTGGGCCTATAATAAGGAAGTGGCTTACTCCTCTTAGTTTACACAGGCCTTCTGCGCAGGCTGCAGCACCCCCGTTGATGTCTTTCAGCTCTGCTTTAGAAAGTTTTCTTTTCTGAATGTGTGATGTTTTCATATTCCTTTTGTTTAAACGTTATAAACCGGGGTTAACAGCAAAATTCGTCCTGTATTCCGGGAACTCCATACCTTTCTTCTCCGGTATTCGGGTCTGTACAGCTTATCACTCTTGGGCAGATAGGTCTTAATCCGCCACTGATTTCTTTCAGCTCAGTTTTGCTAAGCTTTCTTTTTGGATTGTTTGACTTTTTCATAATGATTTTAATTTGGTGAATTTATTTTCTGTCTTAAATAAGAATGACCGAAGATTTTTCTCCGGTCACTCTGGGTTTTATTGAATGCCGGTTAACAACATCTTCCCTTACTGTCGCAGGCGCCTATTCTTATCTCTCCATCACCTTCAATGTTGCAGAAGCAGGTTCCGGGACAAATTGTGCCTCCTCCGTTGATCTGTTTTAACTCGTTTTTTGTCAGTTTTCTTTTTTGAATGTTTGATTTTTTCATGATAATTTTAATTTGGTTTGTATTTTCAATAAATTAACAGCAATATCCGTCTCTGCCTACTGGTCCTATTACATATTGATCTTCGCTGATCTTACATAATCCTTCCGGGCATATAACGGGGCCGTTTCCTCCATTGATTTCTTTCAATTCGCTTTTTGTGAGTTTTTTCTTTTGAAAGTCTGATTTTTTCATGATACTTTTAGTTTTAATTGTAAGCTAATTTACATTTTATTTCAAATAATTCAATATGTGGTGAAAGAAAATAACATTTTTATGCAATAATTAACAAAGTTTAACAGGTTGATAGTCATGGAGAAATAAAGCAATGATTAAATTTGAATATGAAGAATTTTATCCGGCTTTTAACCATATGTTTGTGCTTTACTGTTTTCAAGGCACAGCAGACCGCAATTTCCATAGTGAAATATGAAGATCTGGAAAATCGTATCCGGCAGGAAAAAGATAAACTGCTTGTGGTTAATTTCTGGTCAACTACCTGTGCTCCCTGCGTCAAAGAGCTGCCTCACTTTATGGAAGTGAACAATAAACATGCAGGTGATCCAAAATTTAAAATGATTCTGGTTTCATTAGACCGTTTGGCAGATAAGGAAAGAGTATTAAAATTCATCAAAAGTAAAAATCTGACCGCTGAGGTGATTCTATTGGATGATATCAAAAGAATGAATACCTGGATTCCAAGGTTTGAAAAAGACTGGGATGGCAATATTCCGGTAACGTTGTTTTATAAAGATGGGGAGAAATTTCATTTTAATGATGGAGAAATGAGCAGAGAAGATCTTGAAAAAATAATTAATGAAAATCTACAATAAAAATAAACAGTTATGAAAAATATGAAAATTGTGATGATGGCATTTATGGCTGCCCTTGGGTTGTTGAGTTTTACAGCACCGAATCACGATAATAATCCTAAGAAAGACAATATTTCTGCTAAAAAGGATATGAAATAGGGGATGAGGCTACCGATTTTAAGCTTAAAAATATTGATGGTAAAATGGTTTCTTTGAGCGATTTTAAAAGTGCCAAAGGATTTATTGTCATATTTACCTGCAATCACTGCCCGTATGCAAAGAAATATGAAGACCGTATCATAGAACTGGACAGGAAATATAAATCTCTGGGATATCCCGTTATTGCCATCAATCCGAATGATCCCAGTGTACAGCCGGAAGACGGTTATCAGCAGATGATTGAAAGGGCAAAACAGAAAGGCTTTACATTTCCTTATCTCGTAGACGAAGGACAGAAAATTTATCCTCAGTATGGGGCTACAAAAACCCCGCATGTCTTTGTATTACAGAAAGAAAACGGGAAGAATATCGTAAAATACATCGGAGCTATCGACAACAATTATGATAATCCCGCAGATGTATCGGAATATTATGCTCAGGATGCTGTAAATGCCTTAATTAAAGGCGAGCAGGTGAAAATGACAAAAACTGTTGCCATAGGATGTACAATCAAAGTGAAGAAGTAATATATTTGCTTATCACAATACAATCGGTATTCCCGGAATGCCGATTTTTTATGCCTTAAAGCGAACATAGATGAAACTACAATTCAGCCTGAAATACCTCCTTCTGACCGTTTTTATTTTTCTTGTGGAAGTTCTGATTGCTACAAAACTGGAACATATTTTCTTTGTAAGAGCCTATCTCGGAGATGTAATTGTGGTAATGCTTCTCTATACCTTTGTAAAGACTTTTGTGAAGATAAATGATCAGAAGCTGATTCTGGGAATCTTAATATTTTCATTTCTGGTAGAATTTGCACAATATTTCAATATTTCAGAAAAACTAGGCTTCCGTCCTGGAAGCCTGATGTATATTGTGATCGGAAACTCTTTCTCATGGATTGATATACTCTGTTATGCCGTAGGCTGCCTGCTGCTCTTTCTACTTGTAAGAATGAAAAAACTGAAAGCCTGCCTTCCGCCTCTAATCCCTGATCGTGCTAACTGCTACCTATCTTCCAAAACTGTCATATTTATCCTCAGCATATTTGGTAAAACGGTTCAGCAGCGCAACATTTTCTTTTTCCATAGGAGTAAGCTCGTTATCTACATTATTGGAAACAGGAATATACCAGTCTGTCTGCTCGAAGAAATTTCTGTACGTTTCTTTTTTAAAGGAATAACCATGCCTTGCGAATACGGAGTTTTTGATGATTTCAAGATCTAGTTTTCTTAAGTTTTTAAGATCTTTTTCCGTCAGTTTCTGTTTAGAGGCATTCAGTTTGAAGACCGCCTCAGAAGCAACTCTGTTTTTGGAAGTGGTATAGCTTTCCGTTTTCCCGGTGTCTGTATCCGTATATTTTTCAACAAAATCCTTAGGGTTGGACCAGTCTACAAGGTTAGAATCTTTATCCAGCATAAAATTCGGGTTATAAACAAACTCTTTCTTCGTTAATTTTAATGTTTTTAAAGGTGACTTTACTGCTGATTTGTTGAAGGCATTCCATTTTCCGGTTAAGCTGTCGCCATTCAGTTTTACTTCAAACCTGCCGTCTGTTTTATCATTGCCGGGCTCATCCAGTACAAAAGATTTGGAAGACTCATTGAAAACCCCTGAACGGGCGCTGATTTCCATTCACAATGCTTTGCCCATAAACACTGTCTTTTGTGATTCTGTTGATCTTTAGAGAAATCTTTTTATATATCTACATCATACTCCGAACCATCATATTCGTCTACTGTTTTCTCCATTCCTGCGAAATCACCTGTATAAATCCCATAATATTCCTGATGAACTTCAGGTATTATCACAGAATCTTTTTTGCCGTTAAAGAATCTTTCCCGGATTCATTGGTCTTTCCATCTTTTTTACAGCCTATTAAAGAAACTGTAAGCAAAGAGATAAGGGTGTAATTTAAAATTTTCATATCTGTTTTTTTGTGATTAAATATTCAATTAAAAGGATATTGGGAATCCAGCCCAGCCATGCGATGATCTGGTAGACATCCATAGGGTTGGGATGAAATAAATATACGATAATAACTTTCCACATCCGCAAAGTGATCGCAGATAATGTAAAAGCAAAACTCCGCCACATCCATTGCTTATGCTGCTTAAATTTTTTCTGCCTCGCAAGCCGGTAGGCCTTCAAAGTAGAAAACCACCATAAAACACCGAGAATAACGAATGAAATTTTGGAAAACAATCCTCCGTTTGCAAATATTCCCATATAAATTCCTGAAGGGGCGGCAAAGATCAGAATCAGAAAAATATAGATCTTTCCCATATTCCTGTGGAAATTTCTGAGACCAAAATCTTTTCTGAGGATCGCCAGAAATCCTGAAAGAAGCACAAAGATACTGGTGTAAACATGAGTGTAGAAAAAGCTGAGGTATTCCGGTCTTGCTGTTACTTCCGTCTGCTTGATCATCAGAAAACTTACATTCGATTTAAGGGAATATATTCCAGCGTAATCTTTAGCATCAGCCAAAAGAAATACCCGAATCCCATGATTAAAAGGATTTTAAAGAAAATTGTGGTATTTCTTTTAGCGGAGAGCATTGTATTTAATCAAAATTGACAACGAAAGGAAGGTTATACATTGTTTCTACAGGACTTCCTTTGAATTCTCCGGGCGTCCATTTGGTTTTCATGGATCTCATGACCCTTTCTACCTCCTTATTTACCGTTTCATTGTTTCCTGTTACAACTAGCTTGTCTATATCTCCCTGGGAATTCACTGAGAATCTGGCATTGGCCTGTGCCTTTCCGGCACCTCCTTTGAGCCGTTTGGTATTTATCTTTTTAAAAACGTCTCTCATAAATACATTGATTCCTCCGGGATATTCAGCCTGTTTACGCTCTTCAGAAGCAGATGCTCCTTTTGGAGGGTGATCAGATGGTAAATCCCCTGCTTTCTTTTCCTGAGAAAAAGCGAGTCCGAATCCAAGGCATACAATGAATATTAATATTTTTTTCATATCTATATTTTAGTAAAATTAATAATTTTAATACACTGTTGAAATCATATAACCCGCTTTTAAAATTTTCAGGAGTTTCTTCCGTCAGAGAACATTTAGTGATTATTTAAAGTCATCGGAATATGGTATGCTGACTTAATCGCTTTCCCGTTTTTAGTAGCAGGAATCCATTTGGTTTTTAAGGAATTGATAACACGATCCATTTCTTTATTCAGGCCCGGGTTATTTCCTGTTGTTGAAACAGAACTGATGCTTCCGTCAGGATTCACGTCAAACGTTGTCATAGATTTGGATATTTTAGAGGAATTTCCAATTTTTGAAGGATCGAAGATCATACCGATATCTGTTCTCAATGCAGTCATACCTCCCGGGTATTCCACAGCGGTATCAAAAGTATCATCAGTTTGAGGTGCAGTATTGCTGTCAGTTGATGACGGGGTCGGTTGCTGCCCTTCCTGTTGTGTAGTTTGAGAAAAGGCAAGCTGAGCTCCCAACAGGAAAATAAGGATTACTGTTTTTTCATATTTATAAAGTATTTAAGTCCTGTGCAATCAGCCATCCTTCACTCCAGCAGGCCTGAAAATTGAATCCGCCTGTTACGGCATCTATATTTAAAACCTCTCCTGCAATATAAAAATGAGGAAGAAGCTTTGAAGACATGTTTTTAAAGTTAATTTCCTTTAAATCAACACCTCCGGCAGTTACAAATTCATCTTTAAAGGTCGATTTTCCCGTCACCTGAAATTTCTTTTTACAGAGATTTTCCAGAATTTTCTGCATTTCTTTTCCGGAAATATTAGCCACCTGTTTGTTGAGGTCAACTTTTGAAATCTCTAAGATCTTCTGCCAGAATCTGTTGGTGATTTCAAAAATCTTGGATTGTCCGATGCTTTTTTAGGATTACTTTGTTTAAAATTCTGAAACAGTTCTTCAGCTTCATCCATATCTATCGAGATAAAGTTGACTTCTATTTCAAAATTGTATTTCAGTTTTGCCAGACTTATCGCTTCCCATGCAGAAATCTTCAGAACAGCAGGTCCGGAAAGCCCCAATGGGTAATTAACAATGGTCCGCTTTCATCTGTTTTCAGTTGGGGAATTGAGATCCCTGCATTTTCAAAACTGGTTCCCGGAAGATCTTTCAGCAGCTCATCTTTAATATTGAATGTAAAAAGGGAAGGAACAAGAGGAACGATTTTATGCCCGAGGTTTTCAACGATTTTTAATGATTTTGGAGAACTTCCCGTAGTATAAACGATATAATCAGCTTCAAAGTCGCCGGAATTTGTTTTTACTATATACTTTTCCTCCTGTTTTTCAATTTCTTTTACCGTACATTTTGTTATTACCGTAACATTTTTCTTCTGGGTTTCATTCAGAAAAGTATTGATGATGGTCTGGGAAGAATTGCTTTCAGGAAACGTTCGGTTATCATTTTCTATTTTAAGCGGAACATTTCGCTGGTCAAACCATTCCATCGTATCTCCCGGCTGGAATTTGGTGAAAACACTCAATAATTCTTTATTTCCACGGGGATAAAACTGTACCAGCTCTTTGGGATCAAAGCATGCGTGGGTCACATTACAACGTCCGCCTCCCGAAATTTTCACTTTCTGAAGGACATCTGAGTTCTGTTCTAAAATCGTAATACTGTATTTGTTTCCGTCAAGGTTGGATGCGCAGAAAAAGCCTGCAGCACCGCCTCCGATTATGGTGATCTGTTTCATGTATATGTAATCCTATGCTGAAGATTATTTTTTCAAAAGTACAATTTTTATAAACCATCTTATTTGAGTATTTTTGAAGATTATAATTTAATGATACTAAAAACGATTTCAGTATGATTTTCTACCATAAATTTGAAGTGCGGTGGAGCGACCTTGATGCCAACAAGCACTTAGCCAATTCGTCCTATGTACAATATTGTGCGCAAGCCAGAATGGCTTTTATGACCAAAGAGAAAATGGGTGTTACCCAGTTGAGCAGATGGGGAATCGGCCCGGTAATCCTGCATGAAAGATATTCTTTCTTCAAAGAGATCTACGCAGATCAGACAGTAATCGTAAGTGTTGAAATAGACGGATGCTCAGAAGACTCTTCAATCTATCGTTTCGTACACAAGTTCTACACACCGGACGGGGTACACTGTGCCACTTCAGAAGCTACGGGAGTATGGATCGATATGATGCTCAGAAAAATGACGACTCCACCGGATGATGTAGTGGAAGCGATGAATAAGTATAAAAGCCCGGAAACAGTGGTGTTATCAAAAGAAGATTTTAAAAAACTTCCTTTCCATCCCCATAATATTGATCCGGCAGAAATTAATATCTAAATGATGAATGATTATGATCAGAGCTACCGAGAAATCAGGTGTACATCTGATCATGAGCTATCATTTATCAATGATCATTTAATAAATAAAAATTATGTTTGAAGATAAATCACAGGAACTGACCCCATTTCAAAGCTGGGAGAATTCGGTCTTATTAAGCATCTGACTGAGCATTTTCCTTTATCCAATGAATCTTCGGAGCTTGGAGTAGGAGATGATGCGGCAGTTATTAACCCGGACAACAAAAAGTGGTTATTACTACTGATGTTCTGGCAGAAGGAGTGCATTTCAACCTTGGCTATGTTCCGTTGAAGCATTTAGGCTATAAAGCAGTGGTAGTAAACCTCAGCGATATTGCTGCAATGAATGCAACGCCAACGCAGATCCTGGTTTCTCTGGCAGTTTCCAACCGTTTTCCGGTAGAAGCCCTGGAAGAGATCTATTCTGGAATTCAGGCGGCTTGTACAAGATATAAAGTTGACCTTATCGGTGGTGATACCACAAGCTCCAATTCAGGATTGGTGATGAGTATTACGGCGGTAGGAATTGAAAATGAAGAAAATATCGTCAAGAGAAACGGAGCAAAACCGAATGATCTTCTTGTGGTAACTGGAGATTTGGGAGGAGCTTATATGGGACTACAGATTCTGGAAAGGGAGCATGCCGTTTACCTGGCGAACCCGAATATGCAGCCGGAAATGGAAGGCTACGATTATATCCTGGAAAGACAGCTGAAGCCTGAGGCTAGAACAGACGTTAAAAAGATTCTGGGGAACTGGATATCAAACCTACTTCCATGATTGATATTTCAGATGGTCTGGCTTCTGAAATCCTTCACCTTTCAGACCAGTCCAATGTAGGATTCAGACTGTATGAAGAAAAAGTGCCGATGGACAGCCTTACCATATCTACTGCGGATGAAATGAACCTGAACCCTGTAATGACTGCATTAAGCGGTGGGGAAGATTACGAACTGCTGTTCACCATTTCAGCAGGAGATTTTGATAAAATTAAAAATCACCCGGACTTTACCATTATAGGACATGCTGTAGAAAAAGAAGAAGGAAACTTTATGGTAGCAAGAGGATCCAACCAACTGGTTGCCCTTACTGCTCAGGGTGGGATGCTTTTTTAAGCCAGTAAAACCGAAAAATTATATTTAATTTTAAATATTGTAAGAGAACCGCAGCATTTTTTTGCTGTGGTTTTTGTTTACCGTCTAACCATTTTTTACATGCAGTGATGATTACACCAGAAAAAGAGATCCCGGTTCACCATCTGACTTCTGAAGAATTTCAGATGAGTACCTTGAGTGCGGCTGGCCCGGAGAATTTTCATGATGTGCACCGGCACAATTTTTTTGAAATTATCTGGTTCAGGGAAGTCTTTGAAAACAGCCGTTTAGAATTGGATTTTGAAAGCTATAAACTTGAGAATAATCAGATCTGTATCATTGCACCGGGCCAGGCATTCAATATGAAAATAGAAGGCGAGGAAGGATATGCCATGGCGATCAGCCGGGAAATTTTCAACGAAGCCTGTGATATAGAATCAGTGCTCACAGGAGGAGAGCTTCCCTTTTTTTTGAATCCTGAAAATGAAACAACCTGTAGTACACTCATAGCACTGATCGAGGGAATATAAAGCTGCATCAAGAACAGAACTTTTAAAGGCTTATCTGAAAGCTTTCTGTATCATCATTGGAGAACAGATCACTCCCCAGGAACCTTTACTGAATGACCGCCAGCGTATTCAGGAACTGGTAGGCCTCATTGAAAAACATTATATCGTACACAAAGAAACAGCATTCTACGCTGAGAAATTAAAGATTAGCACTCACCACCTTAATGACATTGTACGTCTTTTGAGAGGAACAACAGTGAAGAAAATGATCAGTCAGCGGCTTGTTCTCGAAGCGAAAAGAGAACTTAGCTTTGGAGCCCTAACCGTGAAAGAGATTGCTTTTAAACTCGGTTTTAACGATGCTTCATATTTTTCGAGGTTTTTTAAGAAACATACGGGGCAGAATCCCGATTATTTTAAGAATAATGAAAAAGATGATCCTCAATATGTACAATTGATGTAAGTTTGAAATAACTTATTTTATTAATTTTTCTGTTTCAGTCTTCAATTTGTCCTATACTTCCTTCAGTTCTTTTATTGTAATCATTTGCTTTTTAAAGCATTTTTGCACACTGAAAAAACCGCCTGTAAAGGCTAAAATTTATGAAGAAGTTAGGTATTGTGGTGTTTATTCTGGCACTGCTCAACACGTTGGAATCTCTGAGTATAGATCTTTATCTTCCTGCTTTCCCAAGCATGGCCAAAATTTTTAATACCGATATCGGGCATATCCAGATCTCCATCTCGGTTTTCTTTGCAGGATTTGCTTTCGGGCAGCTTTTATGGGGTCCTTTATCAGACAAAAAGGGCGAAAACCCATGCTGTATTGCGGGTTATTACTTTTTATTATTGGTGCTGCAGCCATCTATTTTACATCAGATATTTATGTCTTATGGGCAATGCGTTTCCTGCAGGCTTTCGGAGGAAGTGCCGGAATTGTCATTGGAAGAGCCATTATTATTGATCTTTATGATAAACAAAAGTCTGTAACAATTTTCTCCCAACAATCCCAGGTCAGTGGTATTGCTCCCATTGTTGCTCCTTTGATCGGAAGTGTTTTCCTGAAATACTGGGGTTGGAACAGCTCATTTGCTTTCTTGTGCATTATGGGGCTGATCACTTTCTTTATGGTATACAGATACGTACCGGAAACGAATAAGAGAATCGGTATTCCTGATCATGAGTTACAGGATGAAAAAGGATTGATGGAACAGCTAAAAATGATCATTTCCAACCGGGATTTTATCAATAGTACGATGGTGGGGAGCATCGCTTTTGCTTCTCTTATTATTTATATTTCCAATGCCCCGTTTTTATTTATGGAACTTCATGGGTTTTCCAGCGGGACATTCAGCTTTATATTTGCTTTTAATTCATTAGCCCTGATAACGGCGGCTTATATTACTCCAAAGATTATCAGAAGAATAAGCAATTCAAGTCTGTTATTTATTGCAACGATTGTACTGTTGGTGGTATGCACCCTGCATATTCTGATTGCCGCTGAAAACCTTTCTGTGGCGCTTGAAATTGCGATGCTGTACCTGTCATTGCTGGCTATCGGGATTTTATTCCCCATTACCTCAGCACATGCGCTGTCTCCTTTTAAAGAGGGAAGAGGTACAGCTGCAGCACTGCTTGGATTCATGCAGCTGATGGTTACCTTTTTAATGTCCGGGCTGATTGGTTTATTAGAAGCCGATTCTATCATTCCAATGGTGGTAACCCGCGCCGGAATGGCATTGATCGCTGTATGGTTCGGATATCAGATATTTAAGGGAAAAGAAGCTGCAGTACAGCAGTCTGTTGCCTAATTGAAGCACGCAGGAAGTTGGAGGATGTAGTTTTCGAACGCATTCGGCCTTCCATCTTAATGTTTATCCTGCTATTGTTTCTATTGGTCATACCATTCGGACACTTAATCAAGTAATTTTTGTAAAAAACAGGTAAAGGGTTCTCTTTGCATAAAATTTAAAATATGAAAAAGAACCTTTTGACGGCTTTTTGCTGTCTGCTGCCATTGGGATATTGGGTGAGCGCACAAACAGGGATTTCTGCAGAGCTTAAAACAGAATATGTTCCAGCGTCTAATTATATCCGGCCGGAAGACAGTATAAAGACGGATTCCAAGAGTGATTTTAAAAGGGTAGATCTGAATCTGAGTATTCCGTTATCTGTAAAAAAGGATAAAGAAGGAAAAGTAAAAGCATGGTCTATGCTGCTTAGTGGTTCTTATGCAAAAATGTCACACAAGAATTATGACACCTCGTTATTTCCGGATCAGATGCTGAACGCTCAGGTCGGATTACAGCATGTAAGACCTTTAGGAAAAAAATGGAGTCTGATGATGATGGCTTCTGTGGGGGTATACACTGATATGGAAAAGGTAAATTTTGATGATGTCCTGGGGCAGGGAGGAATCGTATTTATCAGGCATTTCAACCCTAATCTTGCTTTGGGGGTAGGACCTGTGCTTACAACAGCTTTTGGGGTTCCCATGGTTCTGCCATGGATCTATTTCGATTGGAAAACCAACGGAAAGGTTAAATTCCGGATTAATTTCCCGGAAGGGGCAGAAGCAGGATATCAGTTCTCAGATGCTTTTACTTTAAAAGCCGTGGTTAATCTTAGTGGAATGACCGTAGAAAGAAACAAAGACGGTAAATCTATGATGTTTGGCTATCAGCAGATCACAGCAGGTCTCCGGCCGGAAATCAAGATCAATGATAAGTTGAGCATAGGAATTACTGGAGGATCAACCCTGGTGAGAAACTTCACGGAAAGTGAAAGAAAAATCAAAAGTATCTTCAAAGACAAAAAGTGGCAGATCCCAGATTTTCCAGCACATTCTATGCTGCTGTATCCTTACGCTGGAATTTACCTTAAAACACAGAGGAAAGATGCTGGAGTACCTCTGATATGTTTTTAACGTCAGTAGTTTTCCCCACCCATACTCCGGCTTCCCTCTTTTATTTACTGATCAGTTTCTTATACACCACCTGATTGAGCAGTTCTTCTTTTCGGGTACGGGAAATAGGAAGCTCTGTTTTATTGATGAACAGACGGCCTCCGGAGATCATATCAATGTGAATGATGTTGATTAAAAATGACTTATGAATTCTGAAAAAATGTTCAGAAGGTAATGATTCTTCAATCGCCTTCATGGTTTGATGAATCACCAGAGATTTATCCTTAAAGTGCAGCTTGGTATAGTTCTGCATACTTTCAATATATAAAATATCTACCCAGGAAACCTTGATAAAAGTATCAGATTGTCTCACATACAGAAAAGGGTCATCCAGAGGAGTATTTTTCTTTAATTTTTCGTTAATGATAAACTGCTGCTGTGCTTTATTCACTGCCTGATAAAAACGGTTAAATGCAATTGGCTTCAAAAGATAATCTACTACCTGAAGCCGGAATCCTTCCAGTGCATATTCGGAATAAGCGGTTGTGAAAATGCACAGAGGCGGATTTTCAAGCTGTTCAAGGAAGTCAATACCATTCAGATAAGGCATATATCCAGGAAAAGAAGATCTGTTTCGCTTTCCTTTACTTTAGCATCTGCCTCCAGAGCCGTGGCACAGGTTCCTTCCACAGATAAAAAGTCAATCTGATTGGCCAGCTCCTTAAGGTGGAATCTTGCCAGAGGTTCATCATCTACGATCAGGCATTTCAATTTAGGCGTATTATTGCTCATTTTCAGACAGGTTTAAGGTTAAAGTTACTTTATAGACAAGATTGTCAGATTCAATTTTAAGATCATAAGCATCAGGATATTGCAATTTCAGCCGTTTTTGTACATTTTGCAGGCCAATACCTCCGTCTTTCTTTTTATGAACTGCTATTTCTGAATATGAATTTTCAACATAAAAGAATAAATGATGATTTTCTTCCTTACATAAGATCTTTACATAGCCGGTTTGTCCGGGAAGTCTGCATACGTATTTAAAAGCATTTTCAATAAAAGGAACCAACAGGAGAGGAGCAATGAAAGCTTTTGTGCTATTGATTTTCAGCGTTGCATCTACTTTAAGTTCATTTCCCCATCTTAATTTTTCTACCTCAACCAGATTTTGGAGATATTCAATCTCTTTATCGAGAGGAACAAGGTTCTGATTGCAATGATACAGCTGATATCTTAGAATGTCTGAAAATTTCATCAGTAAAAAATCGGCAAGCTGGGTATCCGTTTTCATCAGAATATGGATATGATTCAGGATATTAAATACTACATGCGGATTGATCTGATCCTGTAAAAGCTTAAGCTGGTTTTCAAGATGAGCCTGCTGAAGGAGAATATGATCCCGTTCTATTCTTCCATGTTCATTGTAAAATTTTACACCACATGCTGCTCCGTTGATGAGGAATGAGGCGGGAAGAGACATATAAAAGCCCTTCCACAAAAAAGGCAGCTGATCTCTGAAGTTTTCCGGAAGTTGCTCTTTAGGTTCAACTTCAAGATATGTGAATATAACGGAGAAAACAAGACTAAGCATGAAAATAACCATTACCAGCTGTATCAGAAACAATTTCATTTTCTTTTCCCGAAGAGCTTTCGGCAAAAGCTTATTGGTTAAAAAATGAGTAAATGCAAACGAAAATGCGGCAATAATCGCAGCCTGGGTCATCGCCAGATAACTTTCTGTTGTACTCTGGAAATTAAACCACAATACAATGGCCAGTACAAGCCAGAAAATAAAGGTAAATATGTATTCTTTTAAAACAAGAGATTTTGTCATGGAGTGGTCTGAAGAGGGTTTACAAAAAATTAGAAACTGCAGGGTCACAGTTTCTAATCAGTCAAAGATAATTCAAGTTTTTAGAATAAGAAATAACCTATCCCAAGACTAAAGCTGTTGGGTTTGGATTTAAATTCCTTACTGATGTTGGACAATCCGTGTTCATACCTGAGATCTACCGTGAAATTTTTATAATCCAAACCTATTCCTCCTGTAATTCCAATATTGGATTTGTCAAACTTTTTGAAACCTTCCTGTATTGCTTCTGAGGTTGACAGTTTGTTGTTGAAACCGTAACTGTAAACACCACCGGCGAATGCTCTTACATTGAAGTCATCGGTTTTAATGATTTTATATCCTACCACTACAGGAATATCAATGGCATTCCAGGTCAGTTTTGCGGAACCACCAGATTTTTCTTCGTAAGACGCTTTTCTTTTGTTGAATAATGCTTCTCCTTGTACATACAGGCTTCCAATATCTACTCTTGTCATCACACCTGCCTGATAGCCGAAACCGTATTTCCCTTCCAAGGAAGAGGATTCCGTTGAGGTTTTTGTAAAATTTGCCCCTCCCTTGATTCCAAAGTGTACAGCCGGTTTCTGTTGTGCCTGAATTTTCACAGAACAGGCGAAGCACAGCAGCAATGCGCATAATGCTAAAAATTGTTGTTTCATAAATTGATTATTGTTAAAAACTTGATGCAAAACAACGAATCCTGAAGGCCGTATGAAATTTTATTTGATGAATGGTAAAGGTGCTTTGACGAGCATCCGGTTTTGAATGAAAATAAAAAGGAAGCCGTTATAGCTTCCGATACATTAATATTGGGTTGAATTTTAATAAGGTTGTTCCGTACAGTCATTCGGTGGAATACATCCGCCGCCGCCGGTTCCACCGCCAGTACCTCCGCTACTGACACATCTCCCCGGATTTCCGTCATCATCCAACTGACAGGCTTTTCCGAAACTGCATTCACAGTCTGTCCAGCAGCTGGCAGAATCACCATTCATGTGGCAGGTATCAATCATCCCATTTCCGGTAATAGCGGATAAATCTTTTCTCAAAAGCTTTTTCATTTTTTTCATAATATAATTTGATGTTAAAGTTATTAGCCTTGCTTGCAGGCATTGGGTAAATATAACGAAAAATTGAATCGGTTTTGTACTTAAATATCCGGAAATGAATAAGATATATGGATCATAAGAATACAGGGTAAAAACAAAAAAATAAAACCCGCTGCAAAAACGGGTTTTATCTGTATTTATTTTTTGAATGTTAATTGTAAAGGAATAGTGACTGTAGAAGAGACGGGCTTTCCTTTGTCTTCTGCCGGCTTCCATTTTCCTTTGTCTTTAATGCGGTAAAAAGCCGCTTCAATAAAAGCGTTGACATCCTCATTATTCCCTTTTACCTGAGGATCAAGAGCATTGCCTTTAGAATTCACTACAAAAGTCATTGTAGCTTTGTAGGCGTCAGATGAAAAGTTGAGAAAATCAAGATCCACCGCTTCATATAAAAACTTTTGAAAAGATACTTTCCCTGATCATATTCAGCTTCTTTAGTAACCTTAGACTTTACAGGCGGATCTAAAGCGATCATTTTCTGTCCTTCAGCAGAAGCTTTATCCAAGGCATCCTTATATGCTGATATTTTGTCTTCGGTAAGAAGCCATTCTTTCTTGGTCCTTAAATCATTAGGCTTGGGATATTTATTATACAAAGCGTTTTTCTTTCTTTCATACCGGGAATCTGCTCTCTGAAATTCAGAGACCTGGGCACTTCCGAGAATAAAAGTGAAAATACATGCTAATGCCAGGAACTTTTTCATGACTAAGCTTTTACAATGTTAATGATTACTTCAGTAGCTTTTTCCATGCTTTCCAAAGCTACATATTCATAAGGTCCGTGGAAGTTGATTCCTCCGGCAAAGATATTCGGGCACGGAAGTCCCATATAAGACAATTGTGCTCCGTCTGTACCACCTCTGATGGCTTTGATCTTAGGTTCAATGCCTGCTTCGGTCATTGCTTTGGCTGCAAGATCTACAATGTGCATTTTCCCTTCAAACTGCTGCTTCATGTTTCTGTACTGCTCTTTAATCTCTACTTCAGCAGTTCCTTCACCATGCTTTTGGTTGAACTCGGCAACTTTTTCTTCCATGAATTTCTTTCTGGCTTCAAATTTATCAGCATCATGATCACGGATGATGTATTGAAGTTTAGCTTCAGAAATATCTGCAGTAATATCCATTAAATGATAGAATCCGTCAAAACCTTTAGTTGTAGAAGGTGTTTCATTGGCAGGAAGCATCTGAGCAAATTCAGCAGCTAAAAGAGCAGCATTGATCATTTTACCATAAGCATATCCCGGGTGTACACTCAATCCGTGGATTTTCACAACAGCTCCGGCAGCGTTAAAGTTCTCATATTCAAGTTCTCCAACTTCTCCGCCGTCCATAGTATAGGCCCATTCGGCACCGAATTTAGCCACATCAAACTTGTGAGCTCCTCTTCCGATTTCTTCATCAGGAGTAAATCCTACTGCAATTCTTCCGTGTTTGATCTCAGGATGAGCGATAAGATATTCTGCTGCTGTCACAATCTCAGCACAGCCAGCTTTATCGTCAGCTCCAAGAAGGGTATTTCCGTCAGTGGTAATCAACGTCTTACCGATATATTTTTTTAAGCTTTCAAACCTTGAAGGTGATAAGGTAAAACCTGTTGTCTGGTTCAGCAAAAGGTCATTTCCGTCATAATTTTCCCAAACCTGAGGTTTTACATTTTCTCCGCTGAAATCCGGTGAGGTATCGTAGTGTGAAATGAATCCGATTGTTGGTCTGTCATCATTCTCAAGATTAGAAGGAACATAGCCCATAATATAACCGTGCTCATCAATTGAAACATCTTCTAAACCGATTGTTCTCAGCTCTTCTGTAATATAATTGGCAATATCCCACTGGCGCTCAGTAGAAGGTGTTGATTCACTTTCTGCATCACTTGTTGAATATATTTTTACATAACTGAGAAAACGGTTCAGTAACTTTTCTTTCCACAATGGGCTGAATTCTATTGTACTCATTATTAGCATTAAATTTTAAACAAAGTTAACAAATTTGATGTTCAGAATAGGTTATTTGAAGTCGAATATCAGTTATTGAAATTATAAATCACATATAAAACTTTGAAAATCAAAATAATGTTAGCTTTGTATGTAGAGTATACCAAATAGTTTAGTTTTATTATATTTGAGAAAATCAAAAAGTAAAAATGTTTCTTACCGAATGTCCTAGAGATGCAATGCAGGGATGGGGAGAGTTTATCCCTACTGATAAAAAAATAGATTATATCAACTCCTTAATGGATGTTGGCTTTGATGTATTGGATTGTCTGAGCTTTGTTTCTCCCAAAGCAATTCCGCAAATGGCCGACTCTGATGAGGTGGCTGAAAATATCGATAAATCCCGTTCCAAGACCAAAGTTTCTGCCATTATCGGCAACTATAGAGGAGCTGAAAAAGCATTAAAACATGAGTCTGTGGATATTCTGGGATTCCCTTTCTCTATTTCTGAGACATTCCAGCATAGAAATACCAATAAGAGCCAGGAAGAAGCTTTTGATGAAATTATCAGAATGCTTGAGCTGGTGAAAACTGAAGGAAAACAGCTGAATATTTATTTCTCTATGGCTTTTGGAAATCCGTATGGTGAAATGTGGAAATGGGAAGATGTAGATCATTGGGCACAAAGATTTTCAGAAATAGGAGTAAAGGATATCTTACTTTCCGATACTACGGGAGTAGCTACCCCTGAAACCATTGCGCTTCTGTTTGAAAAAATTCCGTCAAAATATCCGGAGATCAACTTCGGAGGACATTTTCATAACCGTTACGAAGATTCTTATTCGAAATTAAAAGCGGCTTATGATCAGGGCTGCCGAAGATTCGACAGTGCTATCAAAGGTATCGGAGGATGTCCTATGGCGAAAGATGATCTTGTGGGAAATATGCCTACAGAACAGGTCATCAACTTTATGAGTGTGGAAAAAGCAGATCACAAGCTGAATCTTTTAAACTTTGAAAGCTCCTATAATAAGGCGAAGGATATTTTTCATTTTTAAAATGATTTAAAAATCTCTCACAGATTTAGCAAATTACGCAGATTAGAAACTGGAAAATTAAGATCTATGAGATTTGTGTGATCTGCGTGAAAACAAAAATATAAATAGGAGCGGGCTTTAGCCCGCTTTACTATATCCATCAATCCATTGGCTTTAGCCAAAATCTAATTAGAATAACCTAAAATTCAACAATATGTCTCCAATAATTTCACCCTCAGAATTAAAGAATCTTCAAACAGAAAACCTTACCATTCTTGATGCAAGGACAGGAAAAGATGCCAGACAAAACTATTTGGAAAAACATATTAAAGGAGCAAGATTCATTGATCTGGATAAAGATCTTGCTGAGATAGGGGAAAATGCTGCTTTTGGAGGAAGGCATCCCCTCCCTGCTGTAGAAAAATTTGCAGAGACACTTTCAGGTCTTGGTATTTCTGAAGATTCCCATATCATTGTTTATGATGATAAAAACGGATCAAATGCGGCGGCAAGAGCATGGTGGATGCTAAGATCTTTCGGACTTGAAAATGTTCAGGTTCTGGATGGCGGAATGCAGGCTGCGGAAAGTAATGGCGTGGATTTTTCTAACGGAGAAGAAACATTTGATAAAACCGCATTGATCCGGAAAGATCATTGGGCTCTTCCTGTTTCAAATCTGGAAGATGTTGAAAATGAACTGGAAAACAAATCCTCCACAGTCATTGATGTAAGAGATGCGTATCGCTACAAGGGTGAATCTGAGCCTATTGACCTGGTGGCAGGACATATTCCGGGAGCAGTCAATATTCCTTTTTCTGAAAACCTGGATGAGAACGGATATTTTCTAAAGCCGGAAACTCTAAAGGAAAAATACAGGCAATTGTTAGAAAACAAAGCGGAGCATCTGATCATTCACTGCGGATCGGGAGTTACTGCATGTCATACGATTTTAGCCCTGGATTATGCAGGGTTCCCAATACCGGATCTGTATGTGGGTTCATGGAGTGAATGGAGCAGAAGGGAAGGAAAAGAAATTGCAAAGGAAATTTAAATGATATAAAAAGCAAAAAGGATGTCCGGTTAGGCATCCTTTTGTTGCATACAATTGTTCAATTGCACTTATTTTTTATTTAAGTGAAGCAAAGAAATAATAAATGGAGACTGATTCTTCATCCGGTTTTCTTTGCCGTTTTTTGAATAATTTTATAGCATTCCCAATTCAAACTTAGCCTCTTCGCTCATCATATCCTTGTTCCAGCTAGGTTCAAAAGTAAGTTCCAGATCAACACTTTTTACATTTTCTACTTCCGCAACCTTGTCTTTTACTTCCTGTGGAAGCGTTTCAGCAACAGGGCAGTTCGGAGTAGTAAGAGTCATTATAATTTTTACATCAGCGTCATCGGAGATCTGTACATCATAAATCAGCCCTAATTCGTAAATATCTACCGGAATTTCGGGATCATATACGGTTTTAAGCACGTTGATGATTTCTTCACCAATGTCAGCAATTTGATCGTCTGTAAATTTCATTTTTAATCTAAATTGATATTCCTTTTCAACAAATCTTCCTGACGCATACGCCGGAAAATATTTGCCAAAGTTAAGACATCTTTTTCACAATAGTCAACAATTCTCTGCAAGTCTTTTTCTATGTAGTAAATTGATGAAACCATTGAGCCGTCAATATCATCCTTCGGAGTAGGAATCCCAAAGACATGAGCCAGCAGTTCCAGAGAAACAAAACTTTTATAATCCCCGAATTTCCACAGCTCCATCGTATCTATATGGGGAACTTCCCATGGTTTTTTCCAAACATCTGGAATGGCGTTGGGGCATCATTCCATTGATCAGATACCGTCTGGCGATCCAGGGAAAATCAAATTCTTTTCCGTTATGAGCACAGAGAATGACATTTTGAAGTCTCGGACTGTTGAAAATAGCCCCGAATTCCTGAAGCATTTTTTCTCATCATGCCCGGAAAAACTTTTTATTTTCAGCGTATCATTCTTTTCAACCATTCCGATAGTGATACAGATGATTTTTCCGAACTCAGCCATAATACCGGCCCTGTCATAAAAATCTTCTGCAGAGATCTCATCTTTTCTCTGAAATTTTGTTTTTTTATCCCAGAGATGCTGTTCCGTTTCAGACAGCTCCTCCCAGGCGGCTGCCTGCGGAACCTTTCAATATCAAGGAATAAAACTCTTTCTAAAGGAATATTTTGGATCATTTTTTGCTTTTTTATATACCGAAATATATGACATAATAAACTAATTATCCAAAGCGTTTTTATAATACATAAAATATATTCTTATGAAGAAATTATTTATTGTGGGAAGCAGTATCGGTTTATTATTCATAAGCTCATGTAGTGATTCTGATGAAAATGGTACTGCAACAGTGAATGTGAGACTTACCGATGGTCCCGCAGCGTATGATGCTGTAAATATCGATATTCAGAAAATTGAAATTAACAGCAATGGTGAATGGACGCCATTAAACTTTCCTACTCCGGGCGTTTATAACCTGCTTAAATTTAAAAACGGGACAGATGTTGTTCTGGGGCAGGCAGTGCTTCCTGAGGGTAATGTGTCTCAGATGAGAATGGTTCTCGGGCCCAATAACAGTATCGTGGTAAACGGAGTGCCTTATCCGTTACAAACCCCGTCAGCCCAGCAAAGCGGACTGAAATTTAACTGGCATCAGACCTTATCTGCCAACGGGGCTTATACCGTATGGATCGATTTTGATGCCGGAAGATCAGTGGTAACTACAGGAAATGGTTCTTATATATTAAAGCCGGTGATCAGGACATTCTCAGAACTGACCAATGGTCAGATAAAAGGATACGTTCAACCGCAGGCTGCACAGGCAGTGGTTCATGCGATTATGGCTTCTGATACTATTTCCACGGCAATTCCTAATCCTGACGGCTTTTTTATGTTCTCAGGACTGCCACAGGAAATTATACAGTTTCCTATGATGCCGCAAATAGTACAGGTTATATAGATGAAAACACGGGAAATGTGCCGGTTACATTCGGTCAGGTGACTAATCTTGGAATAAAAATACTGCATCAGTAATGCGTGGTAGTAACAAATGTAAAAACCTTACAGATTTACTGTGAGGTTTTTTATTTTATAGAAGATTATCCTACCTGCATTCCGTTTTTTGTGGGTAATGAAGGGGCTAGAAGAGTGACATCCTTCTTATCCTCACCGTATAATCCCAGCACAAGGCATTCGCTGAAGAAGTTGGCAATCTGTTTTTAGGAAGTTCACCACCGCCAGGATTTGTTTTCCTATCAATTCTTCTTTCTGATAAAGGGAGGTAATCTGCGCTGATGATTTTCTTATTCCAAGGTCTCCGAAGTCAATTTCCAACTGGTAAGATGGGTTTCTCGCTTTCTCAAAATCATTTACTGAGATGATGGTTCCACAGCGGATATCTATTTTTTCAAAATCTGCCCAGGTAATGTCAGGTTTTAAGTTCATGGTAAATTGTTGATTAAATATTCTACTTCTGTTTTCTGTTCTGCATATTTTTGTTGTAATTCTGAACCTTCACCCATTCTTTTGTAGTATTCCAGAGCTTTTCCGCCGAAGAATTTTTTATGAAAATCCGAAACTTCCGGAACCTGCGGAAATACTTTGTGAAAAAGCATCTCATAATAGGCCTGAAATTCTCTTTCATTCTTATCTTCAATTACCTGTCCGGGTGCTTTTTGCCTCACATGGAGCATTTCATGAGCTACCATATTAAGAACAAGATTCAGGTCAAAATCAAATAAATTTTTCGGGATCATAACGGTCTGCGGCCCTCCCAGTTCTCCTTCCGCAGTAAGCAGCATTGAAGTAGGAGAAAGCTCTTCCCTGAATCCGAATCCTGCAAAGTTTTCATGTTCCAGATTAAAAGAATGGATCAGGTATTTGGCCGCATCCAGAATCTGGTTGTGTTCTTTGTAAGCCTCAAGGTGTAGGTTGACCTGCTCGAAATTCATTTGAAATATGTTTTATAACAAATGTATTAAAATATTGAGAATACTAAGGCTGTTTGGCCCAAAGCTTTAGAATATAAAAGCAAAAAATGTTTTTATACGTCAACTTCTGTCGCTTCTGCGATGGATATTTGCCCTAGAAAAACACAGAAATGAAAATCGACTTAAAAACATAAGGTGGATATCTTTTGCCGGAAACCACCTAAAAAAATAAGGCTAAAACCTGAAGATTACTCTACTAAAAAGAGCTTCAGATCTTAACCTATTTTAAAATCAACCCAATTTACAAAAAAAAATGGAAGCAATTAATCAAAATAATGGCTCACAAACCTTATTCAGATTTGCGACAATGCGCAGTGCTGAGCTATCTGAACCCAAAAACAAAGAAAGAAGATTCATTTTCAGAAATATTCTTACACAAAAAGGAGTAATTGATTCAAGAGTAGAAGCAGGAGAATCATTGAAGAATGTCTGTGAAAAAATTACAGATTTAACCATAGAAACTGAGGACTCTTTAAAAGCGAGGAATATAGAATTCTATGAACTGGCTGTCTGGGTGTCAAAAAATAAAGAAAAAGCTACTAAAACTGAATTTGATGATAAGATCAATGCTTACAAAAATCTCAGCAAATTGTTGAAATCAATTCTACAATCTGGGATAATCTTATTTATCAGGTGGTGACTCAGAAGGATTTTTACGCAAAAGAAACACTCATGCAGTTTTTACATTTAGATCATATTTTATCCAATTACTATGGAACGCAGGAGCAGTATGAAGATGTAATCAAAGCAAAAGTAGTCCTTCCTAAAGAACTTTTCAAGGCAAAAGGGAAAGAATCTTCCAATACTGTAGTGCCAAGGGCAGAGGGTAAAATGTCAGGTAGTGTCCCCTTCAATAAAAGTAATCTGAAATTTGCAGAAGCAACGATAAATCTTAAAAGAACCAGGGACCTGGTTATTACTTTAAAAGAATTTGAAAAAACTATCAAAAAGAGTATGAGTCAGCATATAGTATAGCTTATGAAGAATACTTAGAAACTGCAAGGCCAGCACAGGCAGAATATGACCGGCAGATAAAGGAGCAGGAATATCAAAAGGAAATTTTTCTGGCAGCACAAAATAACGAAGGTTTATCAAGTTTAAAATATATTCCGGTTCCGGAAGTCCCTGTTTTTAAATTTGATTTCCGTCCTGAAATTGAAACAGAAGGTCTGTTAAGACAACTGAACAAAGAAAATACCGAAGCTTTACAACAGGTATTCAAAACTTCTGATCTGGCTGAAGCCCTGAAAGGAGTTTCTACATTTACAGAGCTTTTTCAAACTATTGAACAAAACAATCAGCTGTTAGAGCAAACGATCTTAAATAATACAAACCTTAATCCGCAGGTTTCCAAAACTGTGGGAGGGGTTGTTATTCCTGTAACACAATCAATCAATACCCAGGAAATCTCCTTTACTGTTTCAACAACAAATGCCCCCTTTGGAATCGGCGACCATTCCATGATTATGGCAACCGATATCAATGATCCAAAACATATTGTAAGCGGAAAATACAATATTAAATCTGAAGATCAGTATATTTTGGCCAGCGGAACTGTAGCATCCACTTTTGATGCGCCCAACGTAACATCTTTATTTGATTACCCGGAAAAAATACCCAATACTACAGTAAGGGATATGAAGCTATTTTATTAGAAGGCGAGGTTACTCTTAATGATGGTCTTGTATACATTATGAAAGGGAGGCTGTTATGGACATCAAACAGTATATACAGATTTCAGGGAAGCGGAACATTTACGTTAAAAAATAAAACAACCGGAGGTGACGGAGGTGGATCTGGTAATTGCCTGCCTGTTTTATTAAGAACCCGATCTTTTCAGAATTATTCGGACAGATGGTTGCTAAGTATGACGCCCGGCGAGACGACATCGCTGTTTTCATCAGCTTCAGGAACAGTCAAAATATTGGATAATAGCGGTAATGTAGTTCAAACCTCAAATCAACTAAAAGTTGCGGGTGGAGGAGATTACTTATCTCTGTTTAGTGATGGTATTTTGCCTCAGTTACAAATTACAGATGCCATAAAGAACGGTTGTCAGCTTGAAGCAGAGCTTACTCTTGATGACGGGAAGGTATATCTCTGTAAAATTCCTATGACGATATATACTGCAGGAGGAATAGATTCAGTAACCAAAATTTATAACCTGACAGGGGAAGGAAGCATTTGCCTCAAAAACAAAGATAACCCTACAACACCTGAAGAGGATCAACCATTTATCCCATCAGGTTTTGGAATGAAAAATATTGGAATTGCTGACTACCGGAAAGTAGAACAAAGTACTTATTGCTATGTAGAGGGAGATGTTTCCCACATTGAAAATATCATGGCAAAAGAATACAAGGAAAAATCAACAAGAAGACTCAAAAGAAGCGAATCTCAAACCACCAGGTCCACAGAATCCGAAAAAGAGAAATTAACGGATACTACTTCTACAGAGAGAAATGAGATGCAAAGCGAAATTTCAAAAGTCCTTCAGGAGTCCAAAGATTTTGCGGCACAGGCAGGGTTTAATGCATCGTGGGGAGCGGGAGCAAAGTATATGTTAAATACTGCAGCTAATTATGCTACCCATAGCTCCAAAGAAGAAAGCAACAGGCAGGCTGTCACTGAGGCTAAAGATATTACGGCAAGAGCCCTTGAAAGAATTATCACCAAAGTAAAAGAAGAACGTATTGACAAAATTCTGGAAGAGTATGAGGAAAACAACAAGCATGGGTTTGATAATACCAAAGGAAATAATCATGTTGTAGGGGTTTACCGTTGGGTGGATAAAGTGGTAAAGAATCAAATCTTTAACTACGGAAAACGTATGATGTTTGAGTTTATGATTCCTGAGCCGGCCAAACTACATGCTCTGGGAATAAAAATAAGCAATACTTCTGAAAATCAATTGGTAAAGCCAATCGATCCAAGAGAGTCTGCCGGTATGCAGATCAAAGACTGGAGCGCTCTTGCAGACTCTACAAAACTGAAATACTGGTTAGGCTATTATAATGTAGAAGTTGATGAAAGACTGGAACCTGTAGTCTATGTTGGAAAATCAATTGATTATTCTTCCACGGAATCAAAACAGGCTTCTTCAAAATCAGATCTTATTGCTATTCCGGAACATTATATTACTGAATCTTATGTTGTGAAAAGCCAAAACTCTTTTCCTGGTTATAATGGCTGGGGAAGTGGAGCCAGTTTATTAGTAGGAGGAGAGAGTGCTCCCAATGCATTTTTAAAATTTGTCAGAGAAGTTCCAATCACAATAGCAACTACCAATGCTCATTATTTCCATGCAACAGTCAATATCAAATGCGTGCTGCAGGAAGAATATAAGAACGGATGGCTGCAGAAAGCATTCAATAAAATTATTGAAGCCTATAAAACAGAATTAAGTAAATATGAAGCTGCTTTAGCTGATGCGAAAGCTTTGGGAGTTCAGATCAAAGGATCAAATCCCGGGTTTTACAGAAAAATAGAAAATACAATCTTAAGAAGAAACTGTATTTCCTATATGCTTAATCAAAATCCTGACGCATTGCTCACTTTTGGTAAAAAGAGATATTACACCAATGACAATTCCACTACAGAGACTTTTGAAAATACAGATATTAAAGTGGATGAAAAGCTTGACAGATATTCCGCCTTTATCAAGTTTATGGAACAGGCATTTGAATGGGAGATCATGAGCTATTATTTCTATCCTTATTATTGGGGAGAAAGAAAATCCTGGGCAGATTTGTATCAGTTTGATGATAATGATCCTACTTTCAGAGCTTTCATGCAGTCGGGTATGGCAAGAGTAATCGTTACCGTAAGACCAGGCTTTGAAGAGGCTGTAAGGCATTTCCTTGCTACAGGACAAATCTGGAACGGAGGAGAAGTTCCTGTCATTGATGACCCTCTGTTCTTATCTATTGTAGATGAACTACGCTCACCTAAAGCAACTAAAGAAGGAGAACCATGGAGAGAGAAAATCCTACTTCCCTTACCATTCTTCAGGCAGGATCTATTGGGCTGAAAGTTGAAAAAGCTTTGCCTTGCAGCTGTGAACCTGATGTGAAGTTTGATGATGAACTGGGGAATTTCTGTGCTACTAATTTTGAATCCAATGACCATCTTTTAGGTGTGGAAACCGGTGACGGGCAGAAAATTATCTCAGGAGATTGGGTATAAAAATTATTAATCAAAAAAATACGAATATGTCTATTATAGGAAAAATTATACGTGTAAATGAATTGCCTCCGGTAGGAGAAAGAGAAACCAATGTCATTTACCAGGTAGCCGAACCGGGTTCACCTATTTATACAGATTATGCCATTGATCAGAATGGAGATCTGAAAACTCATGCTGTTACCGATGGCACTATTCCATTGGAGCTGTCAGATACTCATCTTTCGATTTCAAACCCTTCATTTACAGCAGAAGGAATTAAAAACCAGGCACAATATAACATTCAGACAAGAGAAAAACTGGATCATAAGCTGGATATGCCTTCTATTGAAGGAAATGCACAGAATTATCCGAAAATTGTAGGTTTAGATGATACTGGAAAAGTAGCAAAACTGCCTGCAGGGGATTTAGGAAAAAATATAGCTAACTCTTCTCTCACCACGGTGCCGGGCGCAGGATTGACACTTGGAGCCAACTGGACTTTCGGGACCTCCGGATTTTATTATTCCATAACAGGATTGAGTGATAAATCTGCAGATACAACATTCAACAGAATGATGGTTCAGAATTCTTCAGGGCAGCTTTCCTGGAGTAATGGTAAAAACATGATTTCCAATTACCCGCTATTGTTGAATGATGCAGAAAAATTAGCATGGAGAAATCGTATGAAGCTTTCAACAGAAAAGTTTGCAACCGGAACTCCCAGAATAGATGTGCTGCTGCTGCCGTTTATTGATAATACAAAAACTTTATTCAGTACACCACCTTGGTGGGGTTAAATCTCTTTGTAGATAACGTTTCGCCTAATGCATATATTAAGGTTAAAAGGATCAAAGATGTCAATGGTACCAACTTAACCACTCCTGAAGAATATAGCGTAGATAACTTTACGGTAATGCAGAACTTTCCCAATAATTTGAATTTTGGGATCAACTGGAGCACAAAACCGGAGGGATATTATCAGGTATTTGTTACGCATAATGGATTAACAAATCCCAGCTCTCCCGAACTCATTGTAAAAGCTGGGCTTACCTACAGTCAGTTTACAGGAATTACCAACTGGGCAACATTAACGGGAAGTGCGGCAATAACAGATACCTCTATATCATTATCCCCAGGTTCATCTGCCCAATCTGATAATTTAATTTCTGTTGCAGACATTAATGCCGGATTTATGGTTTCTTTTTCTGTAAATAATAACCTGTCTAACTATGGGGCCAATTTCCTAAGCTATTTTCAAGGGGAATCATTGGAGATGATGGAGTATTTTACGGTTTTGCAGCCTATGGTGGTGAGGGAAACTGGATAATCTATCAGGAGAATATCTCCCTGTCAGAAATGAAACCTTTCACATTGCTTATTATAACGGCGTTGTATATGTCATTGCAGAAAGTAATGGTGTAACGTACCAGCAGTTTAATTCTTCTTTTAATCAGTATCCTAAACGCTTTTACCTCTCAAGAGGAACCGGCGGGCAAGGATCGCTGTCTATGAACCTACTTGGAAAAATATTATTGTCTTAAAAAAATAAAATTATGAATACACATTTAATTATACCGGAAAATATTAAGGAAATCCTTAGCAACATTGAAAATACCCCCTGAATCTTGCAGAACTGCCACTACAGGCACATCCCAAACTGCCACAATTTGAAAGAAGTATCAGGGTGTTGGATATAGATGCCAAATCCAAACAGCAATTTATCTCTTTCAGATATGAACAGGTACTGAAAGACAGGGAAACAGGAGAAGAGATCAATATCTCACTTCCAGCCCCTGAATGGGTCATCTATAAAGAAACTTGGAGCTACCTCCGTGATGGTAACAACAATCTTATAGAGCTGCCTTTGGCTGAAGCTACAGCAGATGTAGACACTGATAGAGTAAAAGTACCAAGCTACCAGTATATGCTTTGGCTGTTGAAAAATAATAAGGCAGGCTTTACAGAGTTGCTGGCCTCTTATCTGGATGAATTTGTGAAAAATTGCAGAGACAGGCTGGACAAGCTTTCCTAAGAAGTATTAATTAATGGCAGAGTGTAATGCTCTGCCTTTTTCAAAAAGAAAAATGATGGAAACACTTCAACTTAGAGAAATCATCAGTAAAGAATGGCGTACCGATGATTTTATAAGAAAACAGCTGTTATGTAATAAATTAAAATACAGCAATCAGCTCAGAATGCATTTTATTTTGGACTACAATATCAATGATTATGATGGAATTGCAGAAGAAAAGTATATAAAGGATGATCGGGAGAATTTCATTTACCTGAATACTTATCTTAACAAGAATAAAGAACTTGTTGATCTGGTACAGACACAATGCGAAATCAAATTTGAGATTAACGGACCAAAGGAAAAAATATCTGCACAATTGATTTATTTTTATCACAGGGATGCCGATACTGTTGAGTTAAGACGAAGAAAGGCAATTGTATTGGAAACTTTTTCTTATGAAGAATTCAGAAATCTTGTTAGGTATGTTGGTTATGGTGATTTTGAAAATGGTGATACCTATTATAAAGACTATTTTATTAAAATCTTTAAAAACAGCTTTCTCAGGGCTACAAAGGTTACAAGTGCTACAAAGGCTACAGATGCTAAAGAGATTAAGTTCCTTTATACTCAGGCACCAGAGTTTGTTCTTAAAGGAATGGAACTCCCAAATGAAACGATATTCGGGCATATATTGGCTCTGACAGATCTTGATGATACCGGTATTTTCAGTGGGTGGAAAGATGGCAGTTCTGCTTTGATCAATGCAATAAAAGCACTTTCCAGTTATACCTTTCTGTTGGAAAAATTTAAAGCTAATCCGGAACTCTGTAACAGAATTTATTTTAACTTAGATGGGTTTAGTGAGATGAACGGTGAAATGAAATCTAACCGTATTATTTTTGCTACGTTCCTGATGGAAGCCTGTCTGCTTTCTGAGAACCGGCCACAGCAAGGAGCACCTGAGTTCAAAATAGGAAACGGATATAAGGTCAATACCAGGGTATTGGAATTAGGAGGGTTTCTTTTGGGCTTGGGAAAGTCTAATGATAAAACATTTTATCTCCAACAGCAACAGGAAGTGGTAAAAAGAATTTTTATTGTCCCCAAAGAAGGAGATCCTAATGCAACTGAACAGGTGACAAAGGATCTGGATGAAGGAGCTCAGTTTTATCCTCTGGATATGGTATACTTTAGAGATGAAACCCGGTCAGAGGCTTTGGATGGAGAAACGGAACAAGAGGGTTCAGTAAGAATGATGGTTCCTGCTATTTATGTAAAAGCATTGGCTGATGCAGAAAATTGGGAAGATATCAACGAAACGATGCGAATCGTAGCGGATATAATGGGGTCGTTTTTGGAATAGGAACATTGGTATTAACAGACAATCCCTATCTGTTGTTGGCGGCATTAGCGGATCTCAGCTTAGCAGTGCCTGATCTTACCATACAGGCATTTCGGGATCAGTTGCCAAATTGCCGGGAGGAGAAGAGTTTCTGAGACAATGGGACCTGGTTTATAATGTATTGGGAGCAGCTGTTGCAGCACCACAGGTAGTAGTGGCCTTGTCACAAGCTGTTGTTGCTTTTTACAGAGGCTGTTTAAGCTTACTGAAATTACCTGAAACGGCTGAAAAAGTAAGACAAGGTTTGAGGACCGTGGCTATTTCCGTATTTTTGGATCTGAACAGCAGAGCTTTTCAAAGAAAAGACCTTCGTATGTTTAGTCCTACAGAATGGGTGATCCCAAGCGCAGGGTTCTTTTCAAAAACTTCGGAATGTGATGCTTTAATGCAACATGGAGCCTTCTTTATGGAGCTGGATGCTGCTGCTATTATGGAGAGCATTAATAAAGGAAGTGGTATTAATCCTGATGTTATAGGTGCGATCAGTAGTAATAGAAAGTTTGCTTTGGTTTATAAAGGTGAGATTATTGCCCAGGGAAGTAGATATGATAGGGCTTATCAAAAGACATTGATGGATGTGAAAAGGGAGAGTTATAGTGTGGAGAAGGTTGGATTTATTTTAGAAGATATTTGGCAATCAAAATCCTATCAATTAATAGAAATTTTAGATCACAGAGGCTCTCCTATCGGAGAGTTTGACCAAATTTTTCATAATAAAAGAATTTTTGTAGAAGATAAGTCAGCTGAAGAATTACTTAGAAATATTAATCCTAAAACAGGAAAACCTTGGTGGACATTTGAAAAATGGGCTGAAAAACACATATATTTAAAAACATATAAAGAATAAAAGCTCTTGAAGATGCAAAATCAACAAGAGCAAGATTGGCAGATGGCCTGTCTCCTGATATAGCTATTATTAGAGATATAAGAAAATTACAATTTCATGTAGAGGAAACTGATATTGGAGTCCAAAATGCGGTAAATAATGAATTATTACGATTGAAAAAAATTTCCTGACTGGGATTTTACTGCTAAATTTGGGAAATAATATAAATATATAATTAAAAATTTAATAAAATGTCATATAGCATTATAACGGAAACAAAAAGGGAAATATAGATGAGATTCCAATTTCAACACATAAATTATTTCATGAATATTGGCTACCCCTATTTGAGAAACATAAACTAGAAAATTTGTGCAATTGGAAATTTCCTCATGAATTTGAAAAAGAAGAATTAATGGAAATAGTAAAAGAGTGGGAAAAACTCATGCCTTATATCAAAGGAAATTGGGAGATAGAAAGGGCAGGTTTTATTTTAAACTGCTTAAAATCAATTAATTTTGAAGATTACAACTCCATAAGTTTTGGATAAATTTGTAAACCGCTCAATGTTGAGCGGTTTATTTTTTTCATAACATTTCAATTTCGATAGTTTTGGATTTGATAGGAGTTGCCCAAAGAAAATAACTTCGTGTGCTTGGCCCCACAGAATGGGTAATCCCAAGCGCAGGGTTCATTTCAAAAACCTCGGAATGTGATGCTTTAATGCAACATGGAGCCTTCTTTATGGAGCTGGATGCTGCTGCTATTATGGAGAGCATTAATAAAGGAAGTGGTATTAATCCTGATGTTATAGGAGCAATCAGTAGCAACAGAAAGTTTGCTTTGGTCTACAAAGGTGAGATTATTGCTCAAGGGAGCCGGTATGATAGAGTCTACCAAGAGACATTAATGGGTTTGAAACAAGAAAACCATAATGTGAGGAAAATAGGAGTTATTTTGGAAGGACTTTATAATTTAAAGCATTTACCAGATGATGTTTTAGAACATGCTAGTATGGGAGAATTTGCTTTACCTGCAAACCCTCGGAGGAGTATGTTACCTGGTAAAATGAAAAGTGGGGACACGGGCAGGAAAATGTAAATTATCTTAATAAAATAGTTAGAAAATATAAAGTAGAGTATACCTATAAAAACGGTGTTAGAATTGGCTCTGTCGAAGGGCATGCAGATAAATACAAAAGAATTACAGAGGGAGAGCATATAACTGGTCAATCATGGTTTCCAGAATCTTGGACTAAAGAAAAGATAAAAAATGCTGGAAGGTTTATTATCGAGAAAAATTTTAATGACTTTAAGCTTTTGAATGACGGTATTCCTATTTTTGATAATTTCGATGGTGTAAGAGTAGGGGTGATGAAAACTAATGGAAAACCAAAACTATATTCCCAGATAATGCTAAACAACCTTTACTAAACAGTAAAAAGTATGAGTTTAATCCTTATAAAGAATAAATATTATGAAACTAGAAGATAAAATTTTAGAAATTATAAATGTAATTGAATCAAAACATCTAAATGACCCTACAAAGTCTGATGATTATGATAAAATTACTAAATTATTATTGATAGATGTTAATCAAACAATTCATGTAATTGAAAATTTGAATTTAGATAATCTGGAACATATTAGTTCAGATTTTGAAGAACTATCATATAAACTTCAAAGCAAAGAATTTGTAGAATGTCTGAAAAAATTAGAAGAGAAATATCCAAAAAAAATGAGTCCAGAAATACAAAAAGGTGTTGAAGCCTATTACGGAGATTAAGAACAATAGATTTCTTATCCCAAGTGCAGATTTATTTTAATCCTCCTAGATTTTAAGTAAGTAAATATGGAATAGATTATAATAAAACTAATAGATTTTTTACAATCTAACGGCTGGGAAAGCTATAAAGATTTAAAAAGTGAATTATTGAGTGTAGATACCAAGAATTTTATTGTTCAAATTTTAAATGAAAGGCGATTTAGAGATACTGATGTAAGAGCACTTAATATCTAAATTATGGAATATAAATTTGTAAGGAACAATTATTGTTCAGATAAGGTACCTTCACATTTGGTACATTATGATTATGGTGTGAAAACATTCAATAAAGAAATAGAAGCTTTAGAGCAAATAGAATCTGGCTATTGGACATCGGAAGAAGTTCAAAATATGCTGGATAAGATTAACTCAATCACGAATAAAGATTTTGAATATTCTGTAGAAGGAGGTCATTTATTGATTGTTGCAGATAAGGAAGAAACACATTTATTCAATCTCCTGAATAGAGAGCAGAAAAAAGCAGACATTATTTGGTCCACAGAAAGGTTTATTAAATTCTTAAAAGAATTTAAAGATTTTTTACAAAAAAATGGCAGATAAATTTACTTAACGGCAACCAAAAGTTGCCGTATTTTTTGTTGCAAAGGAGAAATTGTTGCACAAGGAAAATCGCTATGATAAAGCGTATCAGAAAGTTTTGCAGGAAATAAGAAAGGTAAGTGCCAGTTCTGAAAGAGTGGAAGAAGTATTAGAAATATTGCTTCGTAAAATAGATGTTGTGCTTCGTGAAAAAATTTTTATTATAGCTAAAGCCATTGCAAAAGATACCTTGTTAGACTGTTCTGAAATAGCCGAAAAGATTTTTGATGATTTTAAATTTGGGAAAATATTAGAAATTACTCCTAAACAAGGAAGATGGATGAAAGGTTTTGAAAATGGAATCATAGATGAATGGGTTTATCATCAAGTTTATGTTGATGGCGATTTTGTTTTCGATCCCTGGTTCTCTAATAAACCGGTTTTATTTGAAGAATATATGAAAGAAATGAATAAAATAAATCCTAATGGATTAAAGATAAATGAAGTTACACCATAAAAATATTAAAAATGAATACGTTACTTTTTGAAACACTAGAAAAAATAAAGCCAATAGAATCAGCATTTGCTTCTACTCATAATGTAGATGATAAATATGCAAGAATACTCAGGCTTATTTTTAGATTTAAAGATACTCCGAAAAATGATAGTGTCTATCAAAATCTAATCTCAGTTGTCAATAACTTTACTAATAATACTAAATGGATTATGGCAACCTCTGAAAATAGCAAAAATTATATTATCACTCCAGAATATTTCTACAATAATTTTATTAAAAATAATGAATCTAAAGTATTAAATGATTTTGATAAAAAAATAATTGATCAAGCGATAGAAGATTTACCTTTTTTAATTAACAAAATTAAAATGAAATTTAATTTATTGTAAAGACACTTTGGATGCTGTAAAAGTAGATGTGTTTATCCTAAGGAAGATGGTCCGTAAAAATCTTTTAACCTGATCTTCTTATCAGATATTACTTATAATATACTACCCTCATCAATAAATATTAAATCAGCCCGCCTAAAAGGCGGGCTGATTGTTATTGAAAATCCAAAACTCACTAAGGATGCTCATTTCTTGCTCTGATTACCAGGTTCACCAGATCTGATCCGCCGCTTGCAAAATTATCGCTCGGGTTATGGGCGCTTTGGGTAGCTACAGCATAAGGGGCTCCATCCCAGTAACCCCAGAAAGGTCCTCCGCTTTGTCCCGGCCAGATATCGGCTTTGTGGCTCATGCTTTCATTATCGTCGGCACTCCAGAAATCGCCATCCAGAGCGATTCCGGTTTGATAAGTGGGTCTCTGGGTTCCGGTAAGGTCTCCCGGATACCCAGCATGAGTCCAGTAGGCGCCTCCGTCCCATGAATCGGAATAGGATTTTGCTCCCAGCCATCCCGTACTGTTTCCTATAGGTCTGTCTAAGACAATCACCACGTAGTCATATTGTATTTCCGTAGAATCAATGCCGGGGCCGGATACTTTATACTTATAATAGGTCAGCGTACCCCAGGCAGTTCCGTAAGGAGCACTTCCGTTATAATACATTGGAGTGAACTTCAGCCATCCTGTAGTATTGTTAGCCTGCCAGTCAACAATATGGGAGCAGGTAAGAAGGTGTCTTGGTCCGATCATAACGCCGCTTCCTGAGCCTAAAGCACTTTCCACTCTTCCGACGCATCTCCATGGATAAGCCGTAGAATTATAAACTTTTCTTTGATCTGCTCCGAATATCGTTCTCGCATTTTCGGCAGTTAAGAAAGAATCCCTGTCAATAAATTTAGGCTTACGGTCTTTTTAGACTCTAATTTTGGGCTGTATTCGAAATCGGCATGAGTAGGGTAATAGTGATCCGTTTCAATAGATCGGCTTTCTGCTGTTTTTTCATCCATAGGCATTCCTATGGCTTTCATTCCTTTAGGTAAGTTCTTCCGTTAATGGTTTCCATGGCCGGAGCCTGGCTGGATAGTTTTCCAACAGCAGCTGATTTTTCAGTTGATTTTGCTTTCACAGTTCTGAGTCTTGATACTTCCTCAGAAGTCATTGGGTTGTTGTTTTCAATTTTAGACATGATTATTATTTTTAATCTGATTTATTCCTACTCTTTTAATGGTTTTTCGGATTCCACCGGTAATGGTTATTGTTTAATTGAATATTTTTTGAGAAAATTCTGTACTTATGCTTTCCGTTTGGTTGATCTGGGCGGCTCCCATAGCAGCTAAGGCAATAGCAACCTGTTTATCAAGGGTTTTTCTGACAATATTCCCATTGGTTGCCCTTAATATTTTACAGAAATGGTAGGTAAAGTAACCTCTTATCTGCCCGCTCAGGTTTCCTTCCATAGATACCTGATTGTCTCTGGCTGCGGCCCATAAGGTGTGATTCATCCCGGCAACAGGTACCAGAGCTTTGGTAAGGACAGCTGATTTTTTAGTATTTTTAGAAGATTCCATTTCACTGGCATAGGTCATATAAAATTCATCTTCAAGCATTGGCGGAATAAAACGTGCTGTTTCATTGAGGAAATCTGCTTCCAGTCCCAGGTCCATTTTTCTGGTTCCAGTTCCGGAATAGCAGCAGTCAAAAATAACTTCCATATTCACGCCGGCTTTTAACTTGCTGAGGACGGTTTTAAAATCATCATCACGAATTACACCGGCACTTGCATAGTCGTGTGGGCAAATCGCTTCATCCAGACCATCTATCTCCAGATCAGAACCTATGTTGGCAACTCTGGTTCCGTGTCCTGAATAATAGAAAACAAGAGAGTCTCCTTTTACACTTGTACTGATCATTGATTTCAGATAATTCAATATATTGGCTCTTGTAGCATTCTGGTTGGTCAGGATTTTAATCTTTGCCGGACTAAAGCCGCAGATCACCAATGTGTTGGCCATATCTCTCGCATCATTTACACAGCCGTTGAGGTCCGGCCCGCCGTATCCGATGGGTGCGTAGTCATTAATACCTACGATAAGTGCTTTTTCATTGTATTAGTTTTAAAATTTTCCCTACTCTGTTCCGGCTTTTCGGGTTCTGCCTTTCTTTGTTTTTCTGTGACAAAATTCCATCATTCTGCGTCATGAAAACAGAGGAGAAAACAGTATTTTGAATGGGTGAAAACCCCTTTTTAAATTTTAATATATTGCTTATCAGGTATATTTATAAAAAATCCGACAGCTGAAATAAGCTGCCGGACAGTATGTAGAATGTAAAGATTTACGATATTGATTCAATAAAATAGGTTATAAATACAATCAGCAAAGATCATGTTTTAAAGCAAAGAGAACCAGACCTGCTCTGTTTTTGATATCCAGTTTAAGGAAGACAGAATCTCTGTAACCGTCAATGGTTTTGGGACTTAAGCACATTTTATCGGCTATTTCCTTATAGGTAAGCTCACTGCAGGCCCATTTTATAAATTCTTTTTCCCTGTCTCTCAGTTCCGAAAGAAGAGAAGCGGTCTTTATCTCTTCTGTTTTTACTTTCAATAATTTCTGGGCAACAAAATCTGTATAAAAACTTCCTTTTTCAAAGACAGTCTCTATTGCCTGAAAGAGAATGGAAGGCTGCATATCTTTAAGCAGATATCCTTTCGCTCCGGCTTTCAGCATCTTGATGAGTATTTTCTCGTCATCGTCCATCGTCAGGGCAATCACTCTGATGTCAGGAAAGTGCTCACTGAGCCATTCTGTAGTTTCTATACCGTTTTTATAAGGCATATTCACATCCATCAGGACTACAGCAGGTAATTCGGACGCTTGTTCCACTGCTGCAATAAAATCTTCTCCGTTAGGATGGTTCATAATCACTTTATACTGAGTGTTTTCTGTGATCATATTCTCCAGTGCTTTGGAAATTAAAGTATGATCATCAACAATGGCTATGGGAATCGTTTTCATAATAAATTTTTGTTGTAGGTTATCAAAATCTGTGTTCCTTGATTCAATTCTGATTGTATAGACAGGCTGGCATGGATCAGCTTGGCTCTCAGTTCCATATTTTTCAATCCGGAACCGTCCTGAATAATGCTTGTATCAAAACCTTTTCCGTTGTCAGATATCCTGATATGGAGCGTTTCACTATTGTCGTGCAGCTGTATGGATACGTTTTTGGCTTTAGAGTGTTTGAGGATATTGCTGATGCTTTCCTGAACAATTCTAAAGAGGATCAGGCCATGTTTAGGGAAATATCAATATCCTGTTTTTCGGTGATGAATTCTATTTTTAATAATTTAAGCTTTTTTATCCTTTGAACCTCTCTTTCTATGGATTCTGCCAGCCCGAAATGAATAATCTGTTCAGTGATCAATGTTTTAGACAGGTTTCTTATATCCTGTATGCATTCACATTCACCCAGCAATTCATTCAGCTCATGCAGTTCATCTCTTTCTGCATTTTTAAGCTTGGTGATCAGTTGATTCTGCCGCAGCCGGACAACAGAAAGCTTTTGCCCCAGATCATCATGAAGTTCCTGACCTATATAATTGAGTGTCTGTTCCTTGATCTCCACCTGGGACGTAGCCAGTTCTTTTTCAAACCGGAGATCTTTTTCTTTCTGGGCAATCAGAAGGGTTGTTTTTTTCTTAATAAAAACCACATAAATGAAGATCATTGTCAGAACAACGATAAATAAGGTTATTGTGGAGATAATGACCAAATTGTTTTCTTCCATATACGAGCGGTTTTATTTGATTCTGTCCTGCTTGTTCCAAAGTAAACCCAATATGAGAATACTGTTGCTGATCAGGTTCAGCATAAATAAAATAAAAAGTAAATGCCCTCTGAAACGGTAGCTCTGAAAAAAAGAATCGGAATACTTCCGATAAAAAGAATCATTAAAGCCACTGATATCCAGAATGGTAAATAATTGTTGAGCTCCAGGATTTTATCTGAATTAAAAGTCTGGTACAGGAACAGGATAATTGAAAATAACAGCAAAAGAATATCTGCATAAAGCATATGAAAAGAAAAATGATGAAGCAGATCATCTTCCTTATAAAACATGACAGCAATATTGAATACAAAAAGAACTAAAATAATGAACTGTATCTTTTTAAGCAACGGAACATACAATAACTGATAATAATAGAATAAATACAAAAAGAAGACGATCATTAAAAATCCGATGACATAAAAAATATCTGTAGGAAGACCGGTCATATCATAGTAGAAATAACAGAAAATATCAATCAGGGAAAACAAAATGTATCCAATGATAAAGAACAGATTCTCTTTCCCGGTTTTCCTGTACTTTATGATCATCAAAGTCATCACAATGATAGATATGCCCATAGATATCAGTTTCCCTGTTTCAATATTCCAGTTCATAGTCTTGTTTTTTATTGCATACCTGCTGCAGAAGCTTTAGGTGGTGGTGCCAGATTGGTCATATTCATAGGATCAATACTTTGCTCATCTATATTTTCTTCTGAAGTGACCGTTCTGGACATTACTTTTACATTATCATTTTTTCTTTTTTGTGAGGTAGGAACCAGAAATAGGGTCTGATAGCCGGCATATTCGGGTTTGGCCATTTTGTTTCTGGGATGATTTACAGGGTATTTTCCCATGTAAATTCTGATCCCTGGATTTTTAATTTTTTCTTTTTGCACTTTCTTTTACGTATTTTATATATCCTTCCATTTCTTCAAGAGAAAACCAATACCACCGTGAGTCAGGTTCACCATTACGGTATTTGGTGAGAATTTCATTATTGGTTCTCGAGTATTCATCATAAAGTACCCGGGCTTCATTATAAGTGATCAGTTTCTTTTTATAACTGTCGTTAACGGGTTCTTTAGGAGGTTCAGTACAACGGGTACAGCTGAGTAAACAGAAAATCAGAATAAAAGCTCAAAGCGGGCTTACAGTTTTAGTAAAAAGGACGTTTTCATTTTTATGGTTTTTAATTTTATATGGCAAAATTAGCTAACGGGTCAACTATAAAAAGGGTGAAAACACTGTTTTTATCCTATACTAAATTTACGACTTTTTGATATTCAGATGAATATGGGTGATAAAATTTATTTCCATTTCAAAAAAAAACATATCAATTGTATCCATTAAAATAAAAAGATCTGTGTCTTAGTTTATTCATTGCATCTTCCGAAATTGAGACAGAAATACAATGCAAAAACAGAAGCAAGACTTTCACCAGTAGATACGGAACTTAGATTATAGAACCCTATCTGTTTTCTCAACAGGAAACATGAATTACAAGAAAATTACCATCAGGCATTAATCACCTTGATTTCCTGATACCATTTATTAAGGATGGCCCTCTGCGTTGGTAAATGTAGAGGGCTTTTTATTTTAAATTCCATACCGGAGCCTTCATTCATTTTACATTATAAAAAAAAAACAGGACCGGATTTCTCTTCGGCCCTGTTAAACAAGATTAAGTGTAAAATTTAGCCTGTTAAGGGCAAAAGGATAATTCAAATGTGTACAGATTTCTATTGATCTTAATCTATGTTTAAGGGGATTGATAGTAATGGAATTTTATTTTTATAGGCCATAATGGCTGTTTTACTGCGGTGGAAAAGAGATTCCAGAAGATTGTATTTGTAAGGAACCATCGTGAGAAGATCAGGATTGGTAAGTCTGATTTCCTCTTCAATAGCTTTGATCACCTCAATAGACTGGATCATTTTAAAACTGTATTTAATATCATTCAGGTCATACCCTGAATTCAGGTCAATATCATGAATAACCTCTGTGAAGTCTTCTATACTTTCAGTGACATTAAATACCTCAATCTCAGCATCAAATTGATTGATGAAATAATAAATATCATTCATTGCCGACCAGGTCATATTCTTGTGGACATCGTAGGAAAAAGAATTTTCCGGATCCCCGTGTATTCTATATGAGCCGGAATGATCAATATCGGTTTCTTTATTCTGTGAATGGCCCGGATGACATTATTGCCCAACAGCTTCTCCTCAAGGGGTTTTTCAGCCATTCCCATCACAATAAAATCACACTCATGAATGTTCAGGCAATTCTCCAGTTCTTCAATAAAATTACCCGAAGCCAGATGATATTCCGTTTCTATAGAGTATAATCTGTTGATTTCTTCTGCTTTATCAGACAGTTTATTTTGGTTTTTAAGAGTTTGACTATAAAAGAAATCTGCTGATGCCTGGGCATTCAATGCATGAATAGAAACCGTCTGAAGAGTAAAAAGTACGATCCTGTATTTATTTTCTTTAGCCAGAGAAGCTGCATAATGAGCTGCATTTTCAGCTTCAGGGGAAAATCTGTGCAGACAATTATTGTTTTCATTGTACCGGATTTTGATATGACAAAACTAAGACAGGAATCCATAGCCTTATCATAAAAATATTGTGACATTGCATAATATGATGATGAAATGTCTTTTTCCGGTGATGAAACGTTGACGTCCATTTTAAGTCTTCTATTGTACGGTTCAGGTATCGTTTTGGCGGTCTCGTATAAAATAGAACAAAGGCATATAAAATCTATTTCTATATTTACACTCACAAAGTCCCGGATATGAATAGGATTGCGACCATCAGAAAAAATATAGTACGGAATAAAAAGATTCTTTCGGCCATGAAAAGAAGGCTGGTGATCTGGGCGGTAGCAGTGGTGGCCTTTTGTGGTTTCTCTTATCTGATAGACCCCTCGATCCGGTTTGGCAGGGATATCTTGATACCCCATTGCAGATGATTATTGAAGATACCTTATGGGTGCTTCTCTTTTCAGTAATCATCTCAGAAGTAAGCATACTGATTGATATGACACTCAATAAGCTGCTTCCATGGAGAGACAGAACGATAAAAAGATTGCTCATCCAAGGGTTTCTTCAGATCGTTGGAAGTGTGCTCATCGTTATTATTATCAATGCAATTGTTGATGGTACCTCAGACAATTTACCGGAAATGGATTACCGGAAAGAATATACCCTATTGGGCCAGTGGATTGCAACAAATATTGTGATCTCCCTTATCATCAGTGCTTTTAATACCGTTGATTATTTATTGGCAAACTGGAAAAAACAGCTGTGGAAGCAGCGCAACACAAGCTGAGAGCCTCCAAACATAAGCAGGCGGCTATGGCGGCAGAACTTCAGGCGCTTAAGCTTCAGATAGATCCGCATTTTATTTTTAATAATCTGAGCGTGCTCTCTGAACTGATTCTGGAAGATCAGCAGCTGGGATATGAATATTCTGAAAAATTTGCAAGAGTATACCGTTATCTGCTCGTCAATTCCAGGAAAGATATCATTGTAGTGGAAGAGGAACTGAAGTTTTTAGAATCCTATATCTTTCTGATTGAAAAAGAATTGGGGAAGGGGTAATATTCAAAATTGATGTTCAGGAAGAATACAGGTCTATGTATACCCTTCCGTTATCCCTGCAGCTGTTGGTAGAAAATGCGATCAAGCACAATCAGACTTCAAAAGCCAATCCTCTGAAATACATGTGTACACCAGTTCTGAAGGAGAGCTGGTGGTTTCCAATACATTTCTGCCATTGATCAATAAGCCGGATTCTTCTGGAGTAGGGCTTACCAACATCATTGCACGGTACGAAATCTTAGGATATGCAAAACCGATAATAGAAAAGACTGAAGAAAAATTTACTGTAAAACTTCCATTGATATGAAGATTAATAAAATTCTGATAGTTGAAGATGAAAGACCCAATGCAGACAGACTGAAGAGGCTGCTGCTAAAGCTGAGACCTCATATTGAAATTCTTTCCGTAGAAGATTCAATCACCTCAACGGTAGAGTGGCTTGAAAATAATATCGTTCCGGATATTATTATGATGGATGTGCGCCTTGCAGACGGAGTGAGCTTTGAGATCTTTAATAAACATGAAGTTAAAAAGTGCCGTCATATTCACTACCGCCTATGATGAATATGCAGTACAGGCATTCAAATATAACAGTATAGACTACCTTCTCAAACCTATCGAAGAAGAAGAACTTGACGCCGCTTTAAAACGCTATGAAACCTTTATGGAATCTGTTCCGGTAGTAGGAACAGCCATTGAAGGCCTGCTCAATTATATCCAGCCTAAAGATTACAGAAAACGGTTCCTTATTACCCATAGAGACGGTTACAAAACAGTCTTGGCAGAAGATATTCTGTATTTTTACACCGAACTGGGCATCAGTAAAGCAATGCTGAATACAGGTATCGTAGAGAACGTTCCGCAAACCCTTGAAGAACTTGAAAAACAGCTGGATCCCAAATTCTTTTTCCGTGCCAACAGACAATTCATTATTCACATTGATTCTGTAAAGCAAATCTTTAATCATTTTAATGGAAAACTCAAACTGGAACTCAGAAAGCAACCTGATATGGAAGTAATTGTAAGCCGGAAAAAGCTTCTATATTCAAATCCTGGATGGATTATTAAATACAGAGCAAAACCACATGCCGGATGAGAAAAAGCATTTGAATTCTGAAGATCATTTTAAAATTATTTTAAGGATTGATCAGTTTCTGTAATCGGTAGAAGTATATTAAACAATAGTAACTTCCAGCCTCCCTCTTCCGGCTCCCAACCCTAAAAAGCCCTCATGAATTTCTCATGAAGGGTTACAAGTACTATGGATAGCTAAAAGATTTTTCATTGATAAAAATCTAAATTATTGACTTTTTTTTGCTGTATTGATACTTCGGAATTATATCATTAAATAACCTGGTATACGAGCTTTAAGACGAACTCGATCAATTCAGAGATTAGCTGTGTTTTTAAAATATCTTACCGGGAAAAATCTTTTTTATTGATTCTAAAGAGGAGCATTTAAGCTTTCTTTTCATTTTTACTATCATACGGTTCACCTGCGATTAATTACGCTTCACCTGATTTCTATATAAATATCCCTGTTATATGAGTTTATTTTGTGGCTGTAAAATTTAAAAACCAATGTTATGAATTACAGAAAAGGATATCTGGTACTTTCACTTACAGCTGCAGCCATACTTTATTCCTGCGGCTCTGGGAACAGTCAGGAAAATGCCCAGCAAATGCAGCAGGCATTGCCTACAGACTTCATCCAGGTGAAATCCGGAGATGCAGATGTTTCTACAGGGTACCCGGGAAGTATAGAAGGACAGGATAACGTAGAGATTAAAGCTCAGGTGACAGGCTACCTGGAAGCCGTATATATCAAAGAAGGACAGTATGTGAGTAAAGGGCAGACATTATTCAGGATTAATCCTTCTGTATATAATGAGCAGGTTAATACCAACGCTGCTGCTCTGAAAGCCGCATTGGCAGCCCAGGAAACAGCAAGACTGGAAGTTGAGAAACTAAAACCTCTTGTAGAGGGAAAAGTAGTCTCAGAGATGCAGCTGAAAACCGCACAGGCAAGCTATAAAGCCGCAGCAGCACAGGTTGCACAGGCTCAGTCATCTTTAGGATCTTCAAAGATCAACGCTGGCTTTACCTATATCAAAGCTCCGGTTAGCGGTTACATAGGCAGAATCCCGAACAGGGTAGGAAACCTGATCAGTCCTTCCGATCCGTCACCATTGACTACTCTTTCAAGCATCAATACCGTAAATGTGTATTTCTCAATGAATGAGGCCGACTTTATCGCCCATAGCAGAGCTGCTTCAGGAAATAATGCGGAAAATGTAGAATTGATCCTGGCCGATGGTTCAACCTATTCTTTTAAAGGAAAACTTGAGAATGCCAGTGGGAATTTCGACAGAAATACAGGAAGTATTCAGATGAAAGCAGTTTTTCAGAATCCCGATAAATTATTGAGAGCAGGAGGAACAGCCAGAGTAATGATCCATAATGCGCTGAATGGTGTTGTTAAACTTCCGAAAACATCGGTAAAAGACATCCAGGATAGATTTTTTGTCTATAAACTGAATGGAAAGGACAAGGTGAAAATGACCCAGATTCAGGTGTCGGGAAGCACATCCCAGGATTACTTCATCAAAGAAGGAGTGAATGCAGGAGATAAGATTGCCATCAACAGGATTGATGCCCTTACAGACGGTGCACAGGTTGTGGCCACAGTGATCCCTTCAAAATAGTAGTATAACCATTTTTTAGAAAATTCGAAAAATGTTAAAAAAATAATAGACCGTCCGGTACTGGCGACGGTAATATCCCTATCATTGTTATTTTAGGGATTATAGGATTAAATGAGCTGGCTGTGACCAGGTTCCCGGATATTTCTCCGCCTACCATCACTGTTTCAGGTTCTTATCCGGGGAAACAGTGAGACGGTGATCCGTTCCGTAGTAACTCCGTTGGAAGAACAGATCAACGGAGTGGAAGATATGGAATATATGAAATCTACCGCAAGTAATGACGGTACATTCTCCATTTCGATCATCTTCAAGCAGGAGTAAATGCCGACCAGGCTGCTGTAAATGTACAGAACAGGGTACAGCAGGCTACTCCCATACTTCCGCAGGAAGTGGTAAGGATGGGGCTTACAACATCCAAGCAGCAGAACAGTATGGTATTGATCTTCAATATTTATACGGAAGACAATAAGCAGTATGATGAAACTTTCCTGCAGAACTATGCGAATATCAACCTTATTCCGCAGGTTAAAAGAGTAAAAGGAGTAGGACAGGCCATGGTATTCGGGATCAAAGATTATTCTATGAGAATATGGCTGAATCCTCAAAAGATGTCTTCATACGGGCTTGAGCCTGCGGATGTATCCAGAGCAATTGCCGATCACAGTTTAGAATCTGCACCTGGTAAACTGGGCGAAGAATCCCATGCTGCTTTGGAATATGTAATCCGGTATAAAGGAAAGAAAAATAAACCGGAGCAATATGAAGATATTGTAGTAAAAAATACCGGCAACCAGGTGATCAGGCTCAAAGATGTAGCCCGTGTGAATTCGGAGCAATCTCAAATACCGGAGATAACCTTTCCAATGGGAAAAATGCAGTTACCGTTGCTATTATGCAAACCACAGGATCTAATGCAAACCAGATTGAAATAGGCGTAAATAAAGCGCTTGATCAATTGTCAAAATCATTCCCGCCAGGCATCAAATATACTAAGGTAATGAGCACCAAAGAAAGACTGGATGAGGCGACAGGACAGGTAAAATCAACCCTGATAGAAGCGTTTATTCTCGTGTTTATCGTAGTATTCGTTTTCTTACAGGATTTCAGGTCTACAATCATTCCGGCGATTGCAGTTCCGGTAGCTATTATCGGTACATTCTTTTTCCTTTTGGTATTAGGGTTTACCATCAATGTACTGACGCTTTTTGCCCTTGTACTGGCCATTGGTATTGTGGTTGATGACGCTATTGTTGTGGTGGAAGCAGTGCACAGTAATATGGAAGGAACGGATCTCTCAGGAAGAGAGGCCACCCATAAAGCAATGAGTGAGATTACCGGAGCGGTTATTTCAATTACATTGGTCATGTCTGCAGTATTTATCCCGATCGGATTTATGTCCGGTTCTGCAGGATTATTCTATAAACAATTCGCTTATACCTTGGCAATTGCAATTATTATTTCCGCAGTGAATGCATTGACATTGACTCCTGCTTTGTGTGCGGTTTTCCTTAAAAATCATCATGCGGAAGAAGGTGGGAGGCCCAAAGGTTTCGGGCAAAGATTCGCTGTAGCTTTTAATGCCGGGTTCAGTAATATGACCAACCGATATGCAAAAGGGGTAAAATTCCTGATAGGCCGTAAGTGGATTGCTGCAGGACTGGTTGTGGGAATTATCGGCCTGGCTGGGTGGTTAATGTCAAGTACAACTAAAAGTTTCGTTCCAATGGAAGATGATGGCTTCTTTATGTATACTTTAAGCATGCCTCCGGGAACCGGATTAACAAAAACCACAGAGGTTTCCAATAAGATCAATGCTATTTTAAAAGTGTGGATGCCGTTCAGGAGAATACTTCCATTACAGGATACAACCTGTTAAGTAACAGTGCCGGACCGGCTTATGCAATGGGATTTGTTAAATTAAAGCCTAAAAAGAAAGAGGTGAAGTTCAGGATATTCAGGAAATTGTAGATATGGCCAACGGAAAACTGGCCGCTATTAAAGAAGGAAGTGTCATGACTTTCAGAATGCCTCCGGTAGAGGGATACGGATGACCAATGATGCGGAAATCGTACTTCAGGACCGTATGGGAAGAGATCCCCAGGTTCTTAAAGCAAAAGCAGATGAGGTAATCGGACAGCTGATGCAGATTCCGGAAGTGGCATTTGCCTATACCATGTTCAGGGCAGATTATCCTCAGCTTGAGCTGGAAGTGAATGAAGACAAAGCGAAGCAGCTGGGAGTAAGTATTTCCAATCTGTTAGGATCTGTACAGACATATTTCTCAGGAGACCAGTCTCAGAACTTTTCAAGGTTCGGAAAATTTTACAGGGTTAATATTAAAGCTGATGGTGTTTTCAGAATGGATGAACAGGCATTCAATAATATTTTTGTAAAGAATGAAAAAGGAGATATGGTGCCGGTGAATACTTTGATTACTTTGAAAAAGTCTATGGCCCGGAATCTGTTCAGCGTTATAACCTCTATAATTCACTCAATATTAACGTGTCGCCAAAACCTGGCATCAGTAATGGAGCATTGATGGATAAAATAGAGAAGACCTTAAACAATCTGCCGTCTGACTATAGTTACGAATGGACAGGATTAAGTTTAGAAGAAAAATCAGCAGGAAATCAGACGGTTGTGATCCTCGGACTTTGTTTACTGTTTGTATATCTGCTTCTTGCTGCACAATATGAAAGTTATATTCTCCCATTAGCAGTAATGCTTTCTATTCCGACAGGGATTATAGGCGCATTCCTCGGAATAAAAACAATAGGGCTGGATAACAATATTTATGTGCAGGTAGGATTGATCATGCTGATCGGGTTGCTGGCTAAAAATGCAATTCTTATTGTGGAATTTGCCATTCAGCGACGAAAAGCCGGACTTTCCATTCTGGATTCTGCATTGGAAGGAGCTAAAGCAAGACTGCGTCCGATCATCATGACATCACTGGCATTTATTGTAGGGATGATTCCGTTGATGATCTCCACAGGAGGGATGGCTTCAGGAAATAAATCGATCAGTGTAAGCGCTGCGATAGGAATGCTGAGCGGAGTGGTTTTAGGAGTGTTTGTCATTCCGGTACTCTATATGTTCTTCCAGTATCTGGATGAGAAAGTTTCATCCAAAAAGAAGTATCCTGTAATACAAAATCAATTGACCAATGAGAATATTTAATATAAAGAATTTCCTTATTTCAGGCGCAATGGCATCAGTACTGATATCCTGCGCCGTAGGGAAATCCTATACAAGAACAGATCTGCAGGTTCCTGAAACATATAAAGAATCTGTACAGGTAACGGGAGATACCGTGGTGCTTCCATGGAAAACCTTTTTCAAAGATCCTAAACTGATCGTTTTGATAGACAAGGCACTGACCAGAAATAATGAAGTGAATGTAGCCCTGAAAAATATAGAACAGCTGGATCTGATCTATAAACAGGCTAAGCTGTCTCTGATGCCCACTCTGGATCTTACTGCAGGCGCCAACAGAAGCTGGGCTTCAACCAATACCCTGAATGGTTCCCTGAATGAGCAGTTTGTAGGGACGAAATATATGGATGATTTCAGTGCTGCACTCAGACTTTCATGGGAAGTGGATATCTGGGGAAAAGCTAAAATGCAGAAAGAATCTGCCGCTGCCGAATATTTTGCTCAAAAAGAAAACTTAAATGCTGTAAAAAGCAGAATCGTTGTTCAGGTAGCACAGGCATATTACAATCTGATAAGCCTGGATGAACAGCTGAAAATTGCAGAGCAGAATATTGAGCTGAGCAACAGCACTCTTAAAATGATGAACCTCCAGTTTACCGCAGGTCAGATCAATTCACTGGCCGTTCAGCAGTCTGAAGCACAAAAGAAAACCGCTGAACTGCTGATTCCGCTGGCAAAACAGAATATTGCTGTTCAGGAAAATGCTTTGAGCATCCTTTGTGGAGAATATCCTGCTAGAATTGAAAGAGAAGGGAATCTGAAAACAATGATCCCTGAAAACAAGCTTTCGGAAGGCCTTCCGGCACAGCTGCTGAGCAGAAGACCTGATCTGAAGGTGGCCGAATTCAATGTGATCAGTCTGAATTCAAAAACAGGATTGGCAAAAGCGGCAATGTACCCAAGTATCAGCCTGAGCCCGCAGATTGGAGTGAATTCCAATAAATTCAGCTCCTGGTTTGATATACCCGGATCTATTACCAAAGCGATTGCTGCCAATCTTGCAGCTCCGATCTTTCAGAAAAAACAGCTCAAAACAGCTTATGAAACAGCATTGATCGAACAGGAAAAAGCGGCTGTTAATTTTAAACAGGCGGTAATGACTGCTGTAGGAGAAGTTTCCGATACCATGGCAAAATCTAAAGGTTCTACAGAAAGATTAGATCTTTTGGAGCAGAGAACGGCTATTTTAGACAAAGGAATCAACGATGCTCTTAAACTTTATAAAAGTGGTATGGCTACCTATCTGGAAGTGATCACGGCTCAGAACAATAAGCTGCAGAACGATCTGGAGACAGTCAATGTAACCCTTGAAAGATTAAATGCTGAGGTAGACCTGTACAGAGCGCTTGGCGGGGAGTACAATAAAATGTAAATGGTAAATAAATACAAAAAGGAAGTTATATATGACTTCCTTTTTGTTTAGGTACTTGTTTTTACCAAAAATAAATAGCCGGCATGGCTATTTATTCTCCATCGTTCAAAAAATATTTGATATTTAAAACTATTTGGCCTTGTATGAGTAATCTTTAATAAAGCTCTGTCCTGCTACTATTGATTTGTTCTCATTGGTCTCCACGTTACCACCCACTTCTGCTTTGTAGCTTACAGAAAGAGGAGCTCCGTCAAAATTAGAAGCGATAATATGCAGACTGGAAAAATTAAATGGTTTTACAGTCTCGAATACATAAGTCTTTGTATTGCCCGTAAAATTGCCAACCTCTAATTCTACAGTGTTTTCATTGCCCTGTTCAGTTCCATTCATCCTCCATACCGGATTGCCATACTGGCTGGCATCATGATTTCCTGCCTGTACAATGAAGTCAACCTGATCATTGGAGTCTGCTCCGTTTACGGTAATTGTAAACTTTACATTGGCTTTGGCATCTACAGGATCATCATCCTTACTGCATGCTGTGAAAACAGTTCCCAGAATACCTGCCATGAGGAGACCTGAAATAATTTTTCTTGTGTTTTGAATTTTCATAATCATTACTATTTCGCATTTTACTGTTTACAAATGTAGCGGCCTGGTGACGGGTGGGACAATACCGGAAATTCACGTTTTTTTCTACCTGTAATCCGGTAGATGCCATCAGATAAGAAAGTGTTTAGCAAAATAATGTGATTTTTATTCACAGATAATCAGTTGTTTATGAAAATTTTATTGTTTTTTTAAAAAAGTATGCAAGATTCCGGAAAAGAGAGATTTATATAATTGAGTACTCGAAATAATTAATGTTCAATGAAAAAATAATGCAATGAAAAAATTTACAGTACCCCGATTTTTAATAGCAGTTTTAATAGGATGTATAGGATTCGCTTTATCCTCCTGTAATAATGATGGGCCGGACATACCTCCGGTAAAGCTGGAAGAGCTGCCAGGAAACTATAAAGGAAAATTGATTACCATACAGGGAAGTACAAGAAAAGAAAGTGTCAGAGACTTTAAAGTAAAAAAGACACCATCATGTTTGCCGAATTCCCCGTCAGTGAAATTGTAAAAACAGTCGTAAAAGATCCGGTAAAAACGGAGACAGCCTTAAAAGCAATAGGAAAAGTGAAATATGACCTTAAATATACAGCTTCAGTAAACACAGCGAGTAATGTTGTAGAATTGACGCTCGCTCCTAAAACCCTGGAATTGCAGATTCCCGTAGATGGAGCCATTAAGAAAACCATTGTAACACTGGCAGCGAAAGAGAAAGGATTTTATGTAGGAATGGACCGTTCACTGAGGTTTGCTCTGAAGGCAGAAAAAATTACAGTAGACGGAACAGCACTTACCCCTTATGAGGTGATTGATTATAATTTCCCTTTCTGTATAAAAATTAATAATAGATCTTGTCATAAAATGGATTGTGTTTTAAAAGATGCAATCTATTTTTGCCCCATTGTTTTAATACCTGTTGAAACAGCTACGTAGCAGTATATGAGTGAAAATAAAGAACAGATTTTAGCAGAGCGTCTTCTGAAGAAGGAAGAAGCTGCCTGGAAAGAGCTTTTCGGAGCTTATTCCGGAAATCTGGCTTATATCTGCTCCCGCTATATCACGGAAAAAGAAGATGCTCATGATGTCCTTCAGAACAGCTTCATTAAAATGTTCCGTTCGATAGAGATTTTGAATACAGAGGAAATGGATCTTTAAGAGCCTGGATAACCCGTATCGTGGTGAATGAATCTTTGAAATATATCAGACAGAACAGTGATTTTAAATCAACGGTAGAAGTAGAGGAACTGTCTGATATTCCTGAAGAAGAGGAACCGGATTTTGAGGAAATTCCACGGGATGATATTATGAGCATGATCAGATTGCTTCCGGAAGGCTACAGAACTGTTTTCAACCTGTATGTATTTGAGAAAAAGAGCCATAAAGAAATTGCCGGGCTTTTGGGAATTGCAGAGAACTCTTCTGCATCTCAGTTTCACCGGGCGAAAGCAATGCTTGTTCAGAAAATAAAAGAGTTTAAAACGTCAAAAAAGCACAATATGAATAATGAGTGGTTAAATAGCCTGCGCAGCAGAATGGAAGACCATGAAGAAGATGTTCCTGACGGATTGTGGGATGACATCAGAGATGAATTGTTCTCTGACGAAGAAGAAAAACAGGCTTTGTTCGGATGGATTTCTGAATCACAGCATGAAGAAGGAGGGAAACAGAAGGCGGGAGGTGCAGATTCCATACAGAGAACGTTGCTGTATCGTATGGCAGGGATTGCCGCCGCTATCGTACTGCTCATTGTAATGATGAAAATTCTGCCGGGAGACAAAGATCCTAAAGTGCTTGCTCAAACACATACCGATGTAAAAAATGAAAAAGAAAGAAATTCTGTTCAGAAAGGACTGGAACTTCCTGCCGGGTCAGATGTTGAAGAAAATATCAATATAAGTTCTGATCATTTTTTAGATCAAAATATATTGAATTCAAATATTTCAGAGAAGACTTCAAAGCAGATCAGTTCCGAAAGCGTAGGGAATAATGGAGTAAAGGGCAATGAAAACAGACCGGAAACCGGAAAAACAGAATAGATCAGGAATATTTATCCCTGAAAATTCTGAATCTCAAAAAATAGCATCAGGCGAAATAGAAAGGAATACTGCTCGGGAAAAACCTGCTGAAGAAATAGTAATAAAAGAACAGGTAGAAGAATTATATGTTGAGAATACGAAGAATAAAACAGTAAAACCTCATCAGAAAAGATCATGGATGCTCAGTATGCTTACAGGCAGTGCATCATCCAACTCTGCAGAGCAGCAGTTTCCAGGGTATGCCTCTATCAACGGGCAGCCGATGAATATTGAAGAAGTATGGACTGCCTCTGAATACGAAGATGATCCTCTGACGGAAATATTGCTGGCCAACCAGAGCAAGCCGGTAGAAGCACGGATCAGGCATAAGGTTCCGGTCACATTCGGGTTGTCACTTTATTATAACCTGGGAAAAAGATGGGGAATAGGCACCGGGGTAAATTACACTAAGCTGGCCTCTGAGCTCCATTCAGGAAGTGGAAGCAATTACATCAAAGGAGACCAGATTGTTCATTATATAGGAATTCCGGTTCAGGTCAATTATAATGTGATCCGGAAGGAAGGTTCACAGGATATGTTACCGGAGGAGCATTGCTGGAGAAACCCGTATCAGGAAGGATTACAACGAACTATATCGTCAATGATGAGGTAAAAGAAACAATAAAGGAAAAGCTTGATCATAAGCCCCTGCAGTTTTCTGTCAATACCGCAGTCGGACTTCAGCTGAAAGTCATTGATAAATTCGGGATTTATGCAGAGCCGGGAATAGGATATCATTTTAAGGGAGACAATGCCCCTAATACCATTTATAAAGAAAAGCCACTCCATTTTAATGTAAAGTTCGGAGTCAGATTGCTGCTTGACTGAATGTAGAGGATGTTTATGAAAATCAACTTAAATGTCTATATATGAAAACAAAACTAATTTTTTTAGCCTTTGTATTATTCAGCTTTCTGAATATAAAGGCACAGTGTAATCCTACCATTACCAGCCCCAGACTTGGTTTGAAGATCCCGGGAGCATCCTGTTCTGTGAGAGAAGATGAAGTACTTTCAACACAGACTTACGGAACTTACCAATGGTATAAGCAGGAATGGACGTGGCAGACACCCAACAACAATCCATGGGTTGCTATTCCGGGAGCTACCTCACAACAGCTGACCATTAACGGCGGGGATCAGTTATATTATTTTAAAGTAGCCGTTACCCAGGGAGATTGTGTGGCAGAAAGCCCTGCTGTATTTGCAGATGGTTATGCTTATGGTTTACCTGCCATGATGTCTACCTACACTCCCGGAACTTATGAAGAAGTAGATATGGGAGTGGTAAATGTATGTAATGGAGCTTCGGTTCAGTTTGATGATGTATTTCCTGCTGTGTATGGGAAGCATATCTGGTTCAGGTGTGTTCCGGGAAGCAATCCTCCGGCAGCTAATGATCCATGTATTATTCCGGGAGCAAACGGAGATACTTATGTTGCTACCCAGACCGGAAAATATGGTTTTTATGCCTGTACGGAATATTGCCCTGAGCAATGCTATATGCTTGATCCGCTTACGTTTGTGCAGCTTAATTTCGGAAACTGGGAATTCTGCAGTAATCTGAGTACGGGAGAAGTAAAAACAAAGGATAACAACCTGAAAGTATATCCAAACCCTACCGCCCAGTTCCTTTATATCGGGAAAGAATCAGATAAAAATTATAAAGAAGTTACCATCATAGATATGACCGGAAAACTTATTCTTAAAAAGAATAATCACAAATACAATCAGGGGATTGATGTAAGTAACCTGGTGCCCGGAAATTATATTATCATCTCTAAAAGTGATGACGGAACTGAGTATAAAAACAGATTTATAAAAAAATAATTAATTAAATAATTGAATTCGGAAATATATTAAAATTTTGATTGTGGGAAAGAAGTACGGTGCCGGGAGAAGAATGTTTCTTGTACTGTAGAAGAAGGTCAGAACACTATTTTTTAATACTTTGTGTAGAGTAAATCATCCTTGTTAAATGTTGGCCTTAATCGGTCCCCTATGAGGAACTCCTTCTTTTCGGCATCTGACTTCTTGATTTAAATTTTATTTCTTTATTCCGGATTCAGACCGTTTAATTTCTTCGTTAGTTTTTAATAATGGTTAGGTCGGTACAAATTGATTTTGTACCGGTTTTTTTATGTAAAATACCATTAGATTTCTTCTGTTTTACAGCCTGATTATACACTGATGATAAAAAGCACAATAAATAAAAATTCCTTTCAGGTTTTTCACGATATTTATCAGAATATATAATGATGAAATTGAACAGATTCTTTTTACCACTGCCAGGCAAGCATCTCGCTTGTAGCTATAAATCCAGAGTATAGATCACAACTCATTTTTCTTAAATTCTTTTTCTTAATCTCCTCTTCCATAGAAAATATTCCGTGTAAGCTTCAGATTTTCAAAATAGTATATTGATTATTTTTACCTGAAAAACACACCTATGCTGATTAAAATTTATGGCAGCGCCATTCACGGAGTTGCAGCACAGACAATAACCATTGAAGTAAACGTAGATACCGGAGTGGGCTACCATTTGGTGGGTCTTCCGGATAATGCCATTAAGGAAAGCAGTTACAGGATTTCTGCTGCCCTGAAAAATGTAGGGTATAAAATCCCCGGCAAGAAAATCACGATTAATATGGCACCGGCCGATCTCAGAAAAGAAGGTTCTGCCTATGACCTCAGTATTGCTGTAGGGGTTCTGGCCGCATCAGATCAGATTGTAGCTGAAGAAATTCAGAACTATATTATCATGGGAGAGCTTTCGCTGGATGGGAGCCTACAACCGATAAAAGGAGTGCTCCCCATTGCAATTCAGGCCAGGGAAGAAGGCTTTAAAGGAATTATCCTTCCCATTCAGAACGCCAGGAAGCCGCCATTGTTAATAACCTGGAAGTGTACGGCGTAGAAAATATCAAAGAAGTAATTGATTTTTTTAATGAAGGAAAACCTATTGAAAAAGTGGTTTTGGATACCAGAAAAGAATTCCATGAGAAGATCAATGATTTTCCTTTTGATTTTTCAGAAGTTAAAGGTCAGGAAACAGCTAAAAGAGCCATGGAGGTTGCTGCTGCCGGAGGACATAATATCATTCTGATAGGCCCTCCTGGAAGTGGAAAAACCATGCTGGCTAAACGAGTACCCGGCATTTTGCCTCCGCTTACGTTAAAAGAAGCCCTGGAAACCACAAAAATTCATTCTGTAGCGGGGAGAATAGGAACAGAAACTTCATTAATGACAGTACGTCCTTTCCGTTCACCACATCATACCATTTCAGACGTTGCTTTAGTAGGTGGGGGAGCTATCCCCAACCAGGAGAAATTTCTCTTGCGCACAACGGTGTGTTATTTCTGGATGAAATGCCTGAGTTTAAACGGACCGTGCTGGAAGTCATGAGGCAACCCCTGGAAGATAGGGAAGTGACTATTTCAAGAGCAAGATTCACTGTCAATTACCCTGCAAGCTTCATGCTGGTTGCTTCAATGAATCCCAGCCCAAGCGGTTTTTTTCCTGATGATCCCAACAACACTTCTTCTGTATATGAAATGCAGAGGTATATGAATAAACTTTCCGGACCGCTTTTGGACAGGATAGACATTCATATTGAAGTACAGAAAGTAGAATTTGAACAGCTTTCTGAAAAAGGAAAGGAGAAAAAGTCAAGAGATCAGAGAAAGAGTTCTAAGAGCAAGAGATATTCAGAATGAACGGTATAAAGATCTCACTATCAGCTGCAATGCCCAGATTGGTCCGAAAGAGATCGAAGCCTATTGTGATCTGGATGAAACATCCTTCAACCTCATCAAAATGGCGATGGAAAAACTTAATCTTTCGGCAAGAGCCTATGACAGAATTCTGAAAGTAGCCCGGACGATTGCAGATCTTGAATCATCAGAAAAAATACTTTCCCATCATATTTCTGAAGCTATACAGTACAGAAGCTTGGACCGTGAATTCTGGAATGCCTGAACAGTGCCTATTCCGGGAAATAGTCATTATGATAAAAAAATTCAGTTCATTATTATGCTCAATATAAAATTGAACCGATTGTCTCCCATCAGTCATAATATTTTCAATGTTGTTGTAATACTTCATATAATTATTTCTGTAGTTGGATAGCAGATCATCAAGGCTTTCATTGCAAAGTCTGCAGGTGCCTGAATACACTGCTTTTTTGTCACAGAAATGACACTTTTGTGATAACTAGGCAACTTTTTCTGAAGCAATTATCGGCTGTAAACCATGTTTCCCGGTTTAATATATATTTTCCAAATAAAGTAATAGTTGAAAGGGTAATGGATTTGCATTTTAACTGTATATTGCTCTTTATCAGTGTGTTTTTAGAATATTAATGATCGTCATGTGGGATGATGTAGTAATTATGTAACACGTACTTCATAATATTATGTTAAGTTTAAAATACCAAATTATTAAAAATATCACCTATGAAAACAAAACCATTGAACACTTCTTGAATTCAGATGAGAAGCTGAAGAATATAAAGATAAAGTCCATCCTTTATATTACTGCACGTGATAAATAAAGCTCCTGCTTTGTTTACAGTTCTGTCCTGAAGCAGATCATTTCGACTTTCATTATTTCTGACCGTTTCAACCATCGTGAGCACACATTTATTTATAAACTGTGCGGCTTTTACATCCATATCTGTTTTCTTTTTGAAGACGGACAGGGATAAGATTGTATTGCTAAAAAGATTGAAAACGGTTAGGTAAGCGAATAAAACATTGATTACCAAAAACTTTTAACCAAATTATTTTACGATGACAGATAAAATTTCAACATCAGAGGCACATTCAATAGGAGCAACAGTATTATTGTCTTCGGAAGACAGAGAGAAGCTGTTACATGATTTTAATAAAACCGGCTGGGATTATCAGCAAGGAGAAACTCTTGTGAGCCTTTTCCGGAAACAGGCCGCACTTCATCCTGATCATATTGCGGTTGTATATCAGGACCAGAAGTTAAGCTACAGGGAATTGGATCAAAGAAGCAATCAGATTGCCAATGCACTGACAGCAGAAGGCATTAAAGAAGGCATGTATGTTCCTGTATGGCTTAGCCGCTCAGTAGAGTGGGCTGTTGCTGTGCTTGGTATTGTTAAAACCGGAGCAGCTTATGTTCCTGTAGATCCTGCTTATCCTGCAAAACGGGTAGAATACATTCTTTCAGATACTTCTGCTAAAGTGATCATTACAAATAATACTTTTGGAACTTATTTTTCGGAGAAAGAAAACATAAAAGTAATAGATCTTAGCCATCTGGAAAATACGGATCATTTTTCTTCTCAGCCACTGGATATCAAAATTCATCAGGATTCTTTAGCGTACACGATCTATACCTCCGGATCTACAGGAAAGCCGAAAGGAGTAATGGTTACCCACCGTGCTATTCAGCATCTGGTCACATGGCATAATCATTATTTTCATGTTGATCACACCTCGAAATTAAGCCTTGTAGCCGGGCTTGCCTTTGATATTTCCGTATGGGAAACCTGGTCTGCACTTAGTTCTGCGGCCACACTTTTATTGCAGAAGACGAGGAAAGAACAGATGTTTCTGCTTTGGTAGAGTATTTCAGTAAAAATCATATTACTCACGGTTTTGTACCAACAGTTCTTACCCCTGCTTTTATAGAACACACCAGAAGCTACAATAATCTGGCCCTTCAATATCTTTTCACCGGCGGAGAAAAGCTGAAGCCGGTACTCACTACAGAACTGGGTTTTGAACTCATCGACTATTACGGTCCTACAGAATGTACAGTATATGCCACGTTCAGAAAAGTGAAAGATATCAATGGGAAATATGTTTCTTCAATAGGGAAACCGATAGCCAATGCAAAAGCCTATATCCTGAATGAGAATATGGAGTTGCTTCCGGTAGGTGCCGTAGGTGAATTGTTTATTGGAGGAGATATTCTGGCTAAGGGATATCTTAACAACGAAGAACTTACAGCTGCAAAATTTATCAGCAATCCTTTCAGGGAAAATGAAAAAATATACCGTACCGGCGATCTTGCCAAATGGCTCCCGGATGGTGATATTGAATTTTTAGGAAGAATAGATAGTCAGGTGAAAATCAGGGGATTCAGAGTGGAATTGGGAGAAGTAGAACGTACCTTAAGCCGGCAGGAAAATATACAGGAAGCAATTGTAATCACAAAAGATACCCTGTCAAACAATAAATATCTTGTGGCCTTTATCGTGTCAAAACCCAATGCAGAAGAAGATATAACATTAGTAAGAAATATGCTGAAAGAAGAGTTGCCGGGCTATATGATCCCTGCACAGATTATTTTTATAGATAAAATACCCCTTACGGCCAATGGAAAAACTGATGTCAGCTCCTAAAAGAACTGGCAGATAAAGAGGCTAAAGAGCTGATTTCCTTCGAGCCGCCAACCAATGAAACAGAAAGAATCATTGCAGATATCTGGTCTTCCGAGCTGGAACGGCCTGTGATCAACATTACGGATAATTTTTTTGATATTGGAGGAATTCCCTGTTGGTAGCTGTTGTAGCAGTAGCATTACAGAAAAGATTAGGAATCAAAGTCTACTTAAGAGATATTTATCAGTACCCGGAATTACGGCAGCTTTCAGAAATTTTGATCCATAGATCTAAGGAGGAAAGAGAAGCAGCTCCTATAGAAGATATGGAGCCTTATGTGGAGCTGCAGAAAGATGTTTATCTGGCCCCGGGAACCGTATTTGCCGGCGGTTTTGATCCTGTACAGATGAAAAATCCGTCTGCCATCTTCCTTACCGGAGTGACCGGATTTGTAGGAATTCATCTTCTTCAGGAACTTCTGGATACTACAAATGCCGATATTTATTGTCTGGTAAGGGCTCAGGATGAATTTCAGGCCATGGAAAAAATTGACCGCTGCTATAAACAATATCATATTGCTCAGAATGGAGAACAGAAAAAAGAATTATCCCTGTAATCGGTGATCTGGCATTATCATCATTAGGTCTGTCAGAAGATACATTCAAAATGCTGGCACAGAAGGTTGATCTGATCTATCATTCGGGAGCTCCGTTAATTTTATTGAACCCTATTCCTACATGAAAGCACCCAATGTAGAGGGATTAAGAGAGATTATAAAGCTGGCCGGGGCAGAAAGAACCAAAGGTCTGGCATTGCTTTCAACAATATCGGTATACAGCTGGGGGCATATTTTCACAGGGAAGACTGTGATGCTGGAATCTGATGATATAGAGCAAAATCTGATGTCTGTAAGTAAAGATATAGGCTATGTAAGAAGTAAATGGGTGATGGAAGCTGTTGCTGATCTTGCCGCAAAAGAAGGGTTGCCATTGATCACCTATCGCCTTGGATATGCTATGTGCCACAGTGAAACAGGGGCCAGCGCTCCATATCAATGGTGGTCAGGATTGGTGAAAAATTGTGTGGAATTTAAGTCATATCCGGCACTTACAGAACTGAGGGAGGGTCTTATCACAGTAGATTTTATGACTAAAGCCATGGCTCATATCACTAAAAATAAAGATGCATTAGGGAAGAAATTCAATCTGATTGCCAGTCCGGAAACGAATCTTACGCTGGAAGACTTTTTTGGTCTTATGAAAAATATTATCCGTTTACTCTGGAAGGACTTCCGTATAAAGAATGGAGGAAGCAATGGGAAGATGACAGTAAAAACCGTCTCTATCCACTTACAAGTCTTTTCAAAGATAACATGCATGAAGGTTTATCTACCGTAGAGCTTTATCAGAATACGTATATCTGGGACTGTTCCAATGTCATCAGGTTTCTGGAGGGTTCGGGGATCAAGGAACCGGTATTTGATAAAAAAATACTGGATTCATATCTGAATTACCTCGGTATCCCGGTTTGATAACGATTTTAAAAGTTCCGGGCAGCAAAGCTGCCCGGAACTTTTTAATAAAATCAGCCCCTCAGTAAAAAAACTGACTATATTGATTTCTGCAAACTTTAATTTACCGTTACTTTTATGACATTCTGCACAGCCGGAACAGGGTATTGGTTTCCTACCTTCGAAATAGGCATATTTTCACTTTGCGGAGTTCCACCAAATAAGGCCTGACGATTCCCTGCTCCCGGATACTGGTCTACCCCTGTACCGGAATCAAACAAGGACGTTTTTGAGGTAAGATCTCCTTTTACATTAGCATCGATACTTTGATCATTAGCATAAAACCAGTCATTAGAAAAACCAAACATCGTTGCATAGGCAATTTTATCCCCGGCTCGGCTTTGAAATTTGCCATAATCTTATTTCCCGGTGTCACTGGTGCGCTGCCTGCTACATATACACCTTTTACATTAGGTAAAGATTTCAGGCTGTTCTGAAGCTTCGCCACATTTCCAGACTGGGCAATTTCTTTTAACCCCATTCCTGTATCTGTTTTTCCAAGCTCGTATACCGGATTTTTATCTCCACGATAAACGACCACTAACGCAGGAGAAAGCCCTGTCATAATTCCTGTATTGGCTATAAGTTTCATTTTCATCTTCGTAATATCTCCTCCTTGGGCAATATCTGTGATCTCCGGATTGGATAGGGCATTAGGCGTGAAGAATGGAGCGCTGTTCAGCAGTTGGGAACCATTGTAATTGGAAACCGCCCATACGCCTGGCGAGAACGGAGTTTCATTGGCTGTTCCGCCGGATGTATTGGTGATGGTTAAAGTAAATTCCGACGCTACATCATTGTAAGCCAGATTGAGTTTCATCAGCTGTGAGGCATTCACATTGGGAACCTGCATGATAGGCTTGCTTTCAGCTTGTCCTGTCATATTATCTTTGGTTCCGTTATCCCATAATAATACCCCTGAAGATACATCCCCTGTGATTGCATTTCCATTGGAATCAAACAGTTTGATGCCTGGCTGCTGGGAAGCAAAGAACCAGTCTTTAGAAAGCCCGTACATGGTGGCAAACATCAGAGCCTGTGTTTTTCCCGCACTGAATTTTATGGATACAGACTGTCCTGGCATGATTACCGGAGGATTTCCCACTCCCTGAAAGCTACCGCTTTGCACAAAATCTTTAGGAGCAACGACATTTTCAAACGTGATCATCCTCTGATAAGAATTATCCATCATGTTGTTGTCTGAATCGCTGCATGAAAAAAGAGTTAATGCAGTTGTAACAGTTGCTGCAAATACTGTGGTTTTAAAAAAATCTTTTTCATAATGTTAATTTTTATAGTTATAACTTGTAATTAAAACTATAGTCGAAGACTTCCTGAAATCCTGACGGAAAAGATTTATTTTTTTGCATCAGGGTAAATAATACGTCAAGTTTTGGCGCTCTGGATGATGATATTTGCATCAGGACAAAACAAAGTATGGCCATATTGATTCTTGTCTTAAGACCATTTTATCAACCAAAAAAATATTAAAAATGAAATTTACCGATGATTTTTTCTCATCATTATCCACAGATCCAGCTGATGAGCTAGTACAACTCATAGACAGTTATTCCTTAGAAAATGTGAGTTACAGGAAAGTGACTAACTGGTACCATAAAGCTCATCCTACCCCAATGACTGATGCCCTGTGTGATGGTATCATTTACCGTAAAAGATGGAATTCTGCTGAAAATAAGAATGATTATTATGCTTTAACAAGTTTTTTAGCAGGAAAGCCAATCAATATTGAACTTTTTGGGGCAAAAGGAGATTCTACCACAGATGATACAAAGGCATTTTTAAATGCCGCAGATTTCGTTAACAGGCTGTATGATTTTGTGTCTGTTGATCCTAATGATCCAAGAGAACAGTATTCTCTTGAGCTTCAGTCTGTTACTTTGGTTGGAAATAGTCCAATTGGATATAAAATTACGGATACGGTTTTATTTAAAAACCAGTAAACTTTATTGTAGATAAAATATTCTATAGAGGAACAAGTGATAAAACGGCATTGATCTTTCAGAATAGTTTTAAAAACACAATTACCACCAATATTTCAGGAACACCGGGGACCAATGTCTCTTCAGATGATTACATAGGATTTTACTTCAGGGTTCACAACACTGTAAAATGTATCTGGGAGCTTCTTTCTTCACAAAAGGAATTGTTTGTGATGCCAACAATTCTCCAGGCATTTTTTCCGGTTTTGCATGGAATGAAATTCAGTTAAAATCAATGCAGTCTAATCTTGATGCATTTGTCATCAGAAATACAAATAATGGCTGGGCAAATGCCAATCGTGTTATCGGTGGTGAATTTGGATCTTTTACCGGATTGCTCGACGCAAATACCGTTACCCGCAGAAGAACATTTGTGAAATTTGAGAAAGATGGAGCTTCTCAAGGATGCAATTCCTGGCTTTTCCTGAATCAGGCATTTGAATGGGGACATGACTTAGACCCTTGGGAAACCCTTTGCTTTGACTTTTCAGCAGCTCCATGCTATGGAATTTCTATTTCAGAACCAAGAATTGAAATGAAAACAGGAAAAAGAATTGGTATTTTCCACAGAGGATCCGAGTTTAATTTTAGCTCAAATCAAATCCATTATCTTACTTATTTTACAGATCAGAATGGGATTAAATATATTGGAGAAAAACCAATTGTCCTATTGGATGAAGACTTAAGTGAAGACTTAAAAACAAATGGCTCCAACAGTCATTTTTATATAAAGAACCTAGAGCCGTTTAATGAACTTACAGGCTTGTTCCCAAATGCTGATTATGATAATCAATTTTGTCAGGTCTTTAAAATTAATGATCACAATACCAACTTATGGGTACAATGGCACCGTTATCCGCAGTTTGTTCTTTTTGATGAAAATAGAAATATTATAACAGATAGCACTTTGTTGCAGTCTCAGATAGATCTACTTGATTTCAGACCACAGGATTATTGGATTGCTCCAGGAGTCACTTCAGATGTGAAAATTATTAAGATTGGAGATGAAGATAATGGAGATTACGTGAATAATATGTCATTCATTCCGCAAGCAAAGTATGTTGGAATTATTCAGAGGCTTTATGAAAATAGCAGACTAAAGGTGATGATTAACAGAGCAGACAGAGGAAATATTAAAAGGTAAAATTTCTTGAAATCCCTGAAGAAACGTATTCAACGGTGAATGATCCTTCAGATTCCAATATGGTTGGATTCAATTTCAATACGGGTGAAAAGTTTTATAATTTTAATACCCATAAAACTTCAGTAATTAAAGAATCCGGAGTCGGAAGTGCATTATCAGGATATACTGTAGATGCAGTTGCGGGATCAAGAATGTTTACAATAAATACAGGAGATATGAATAAACTGTCTCTTGGAACAATATTCTACATCAATACAGCTGGTGGAACAGTGCGTTTTAAAATTGCAGCAAAAACAGGAAATGTAATAACAGCTAATATTCCATCTCATATTACAATAAATAATGCGGATATTACTTTCCCAATTTGTACTTATGATATTTATTAAAATAATAGATTGAGTAATATAAAATATAAGAGTTCAGGATTTCCTGGACTCTTTTTATATACCCTTTTACCATCCAGAATCATCAGAATCATTTTTTCCTTTCTGTTTTCTCTTGTTTCCGGTTTCTTAGCCTCTTCAATCCAGCGGATATATTCTTTTTATGAGTATAACTCATCTTGTCAAATAATACTTTAGCTTCAGGATTTTCATTAAAAATAGAAACAATATCGTCTGCAATATCAACCACTCTTTCTTCTTTATCTTCAACAACGGAAACAGAAACTTCATCTCCAAAGGTCTTGTTAAGTTTTTTCTGATCTCCTGGGTTAATCCCAATATATGGCAGTCAGATTTCATTTTAGCCAGGCTTCCACGATATTCAACCTTATTGTCAAATATGGCTTTGATTTTTACCTGTCCTTTTTGTTAAATAGTTCTTCCGTAGAAAAAGGGAACTCTACGTAGGCGGCATTCATTGTTCCGTTTTGTTTAATGATGGCTGTGAATTCTATAGGTTGAGGAGTCATGTTAAAAATTTAATATTTCAAAATAAAAAAACCGTGAAAGTAAATTCACGGTTTTCAAAAATATATCAGATAAGATTATTTTTTTCTTTGTTTTCTTAGGTGTTGTTGTGGTACCTGAGTTTTTAGTTTTTGTATCAGCCGGAGTATTTTCATCTCTTACAAGCTTCAATTCATCTATTAACCTTCTTGCACCCGCATATTTGTCGATGGTCCAAAGAACGAAACGAACGTCTACGTTGATTGTTTTCTGCCATTCAGGTTCGAATACGATATCACCACTTAAAGCTTCGCTGTTTCCGTCAAAAGCAATACCGATCAGGTTTCCGTCACCGTCAATTACCGGAGAACCGGAGTTACCTCCTGTAATATCATTGTCTGAAAGGAAGTTTACAGGCATGTATCCTTTAGCATCAGCATACTGTCCGAAATCTTTAAGGTTGTAAAGATCGATCACCCTTTGTGGAAGATCAAATTCCTCATCACCTTTCTTGTATTTTCCAACAAGACCTGTCATGTCTGTATAATAGTTATCTGTAACCCCGAAGTAGTTTCTATCACTTCTGATAGGAAGCTTATCTACAGTACCGTAAGTTAATCTCATGGTAGAGTTTGCATCCGGGTAGAACTTCTTCTCAGGCATAGCTTTCATAAGTCCGGCTAAGAATAAACGGCTGTTTTTTGCAAAATTATCATCTATTTTTACATATCTCTCAGTGCTCATTTTCTGGTCAGCAACAATTCCGTTAGCCGCTTTCCAAAGTGGATCAGCATCAAGCTTCAATGCATCCGGATTCAATAAGAAGTTCGTTGCAGAAGTTTTGTTGGCAAAAATAGAAGAGTAAGCAAGGTTGGATACTGTTTTAGCATCTAATCCTAAGATGGTAGCAGAAGCAACCTCCGGGTTTTTCACTCTCGCCTGGTAAAGACTTGTCATTGCTGCAAGCATTTCTCCTTCTAAAGCCGGGCTGAAGTTTTCATAAGCTTCTTTGATTGCAGCTTCAGTTTTAGCCTTCATAGCCAATCTTCCCTGCATATCCTGAGCTGCATACGCTTTAAGAACAGAACCTACTTTTTGAGCAAGAGAAATATATTTTGCATTTCTTAAGAATTGAGTAGCATAATTTCTTTCAACATTTCTGTCAGAAGTTTGCTTATAATAAATGCTGATATCATCTAATACACCGTCGTATTCAGTGTTTCCCGGCATTACTGCCCAAGATTTGAATTTGTCCTCAATTGTTTTCTTATCGGTGATTGTTCCGTTTTTCTCTACCGCATCAATGGTTCCCTGTCTGTTTTTCCAGTAGTTAGCTACAGATGCATATTGAGAAGCATAGTTAAGCTGAGTAGCTTTATCCTTATCCATATACTTCTTCATCACATCCATTGCTGTTTTGGAAGCTTCAACCCAAGCCGGATAATCTTTGCCTACCATCTGCTCAATTCCGTAAGAAGTAAGGTAGCGGTTTGTTCTTCCAGGATATCCTAAGATCATTGAGAAATCACCAGGCTTAATTCCTTTAAGAGAAACCGGAAGGAAGTGCTTAGGTTTCATAGGAACATTGCTTGGAGAATATTCCGCAGGATTACCTGCAGCATCAGCATATACTCTGAAAACTGTAAAGTCAGCAGTGTGTCTTGGCCACTCCCAGTTATCAGTATCGCCACCGAATTTTCCTAATGAAGAAGGTGGAGCTCCTACCAATCTTACATCCTTATAATCCTGGTATACAAAATAGTAGAATTCGTTTCCGTTGAAGAAATCTTTTACCACTACAGTATACTTCCCGTTTTCAGAGTTTTCTGTCTGGATTGCTTTTGTTTCAGCATCTATAACAGCTTTTCTCTCTGCTCCGGTCATATTGTTGTTAAGTTTGGAGGTGATTCTTTGAGTAGCATCATCCATTCTCACTAAAAATCTTACATAAAGATCTTTTGCATTGAACTCGTCTTTCTGTTTCATTGCCCAGAAACCGTTCTTCAGATAATCTTTTTCAGGAGTAGAAGCAGCAGCTACAGCTCCATAACCACAGTGGTGGTTTGTGAATAAAAGTCCTTTATCAGAAACAATCTCACCCGTGTACAGAAACCACCGAAACTTACGATAGCATCTTTCATACTCGAATTGTTCACTGAATAAATTTCTTCAGGCGTCAGATGCAGACCCTCTTTTTGCATATCAACACCGTTAAGTCGTTTGATGAGCATAAGCAGCCACATCCCCTCATCCGCCCTCATCTGGGCAAAGCCCAACAAGAAAGTGAATAGTAGAAATAGTCTTTTCATTTTATAAAATAATTTTTGTGTCGCTAATTTACTAATTTTTACGAGATTCTATCCCGGATTGGTATGAAAATGGGATGATAATCCGCATGAAAAAATACTATTATCCCTTTTTGCGGTTTTATTTGTGGGACTTGTTGTAAATTGTTCTTCCGTGCCGGCTCAGAATCCTTATCTGCAAAGGCAATGGATGCTGGTCTCATTCGAAGGCTTTACCAAAGATAAGCTGATTGCTGATAAAGCAGAAATTAATCTGACGTCTAAAATGGAAAATGGTAAAATTCAGGGAAGCGCATACTTGGGCTGTAATCAGATGTCTTTTACTTCCGAATTTAAAAAAGGGGAAAAGTGAAGATTTCAAAAGGAGTAAGTACAGCGAAAGCCTGCCAGGATATGAGTTTGGAAACTGCCTTTCAGAAAAAAATCGAAACGATGACAAAATATTCTGTAGAGGGCCATTTCCTTACACTATCTGATGAAAATGGAAATTCTATGAAGTTTGTGGCTGCAGATTGGGATTAATCAGAGCATCCGTTTTATAATAACAAAAGTCCGCTTGTGCAGCGGACTTCTTTGTTTGAAAAATCTAGATTGGTTATTAGCTTTTAAAGGTTATCAGTTTTTAGGAATTGTCTTTTTATTTCTTCCAGCGTTGCAGTATTGGGCAACCCCGTAACATGAGTATTTGTGTTCTTAGAATTAGCCGTGCTTCGGGATGCCTGTCTGTTGGGAATTGTTCTTTTATTTCTTCCAGTGTTGCTGTGTTGGGAAGTAGCTTTCCGGAATTCTCATTAGCCGCTTTAGATTTTTGTTCCTGTTTTTTTACTTCCAGTCCTTTATCAGAAGGGAATCCTGTGTTTGTGGTTTGTTTGTCTGCATTTTCTTTAGCTTCCTGCATAAGCTTTGTTTCATGTTCTTTTAGTTGCTTTACCACCTGTGCCTGATCTTCTATGGGAGCAGCCTGTTTATTTTCCTGAGCATAGATAATCGTGCTCAAAAATAATAACGGAATGATGTATATTGTTTTCATGACGGTTTATTTTATATTGACAAGTACTTGAATTTTTCCAATCTCTTTTTGAGCATAGTCTTGAAGGGCTTTTCCGATGACTTGTCCTATTTTTACCTTCTTAAGGTTGGCTTTCATTGCAACTCCTGATTTAGAAGAAGTTACCAGGAGATCACCTCTTTTTATTTTCCCGTTTTCAAGGCATACTTTAGTTGGAATGACGCCAATCACACCCATTGGAACTTTACCCGAAAGATCAGTATCAATATGTTCTTCGGTGAGAAGTACACCAGGTTTGGTGGCATACACTCCTGCAACAAGATTCGAATAAGGTTTTGAAGATTTTTCTACCGTTCTGTCAGAGTGGGTTGAGATCACAAGGATATCACCGGCTTCATATTCGGACACGGTTCCTTCCACATCAAATACTTCAGCAACGTCTGCACCACCGGTTTGGGTACCACCGTTAAAAAATCCACGTCCGGCAGAATTGATTCTGGCAACATTCACTGTTCCCGGATTTCCGGATTTAAATAAAGCGATAGATCCGTTGCTATGGGTTTCTACGGTAAGAGCAGGGTTGGTATTGCCCGTATTGTAATTTACAAATCTTGCGGCACGTCCTTCTCCGAAATTAGGAACCCAGCCATAGATAGCACTTCCTGTTCCGTCTGCAGTGGCTTCTACACCGTCTCCTGTGTTTGATGCATTAGCTGTTATGCCGTTACCGTTTCCATCTGCAATGGCAATCAGTGCCGGTCCATTTCCGGCAGGATTACTTGCGTGAAATAACCCGGCAAACCCTCCGGTTCCTGAAGATATTCCATAGATACCCGCAGTTCCGAAATTGGCAAACTGTGAATTGACTTCTCCTCTTACTGCAGGAGAAGTTCCGGTTACCCGGTCAACTTTGAAGTTTCCTGCAATACCATTTCCTACCGTCGTTACTGTTATTACATCGCTGGTATTATTTTCATTGAAAATATTGAACCGTCCTGCACGTCCTGTTGCAAAGGAAGGTACCCAGGCATAGAGAGCATTTCCTGCACCGTCGATATTGGTTTCTACACCATTTCCATCTTTGCTGGCATTGGCAGTAATGGCATTTCCGTTTCCGTCATTGATGGATACCAGAGATGCGCCGTTTCCGGAAGGATTGGAAGCATGGAATAATCCGGCGAACCCTCCGGTTCCTGAAGATATTCCAAAAATAGCGGCTGCCCCGAAGTTTCCAAATATCGTTTTTACCTCACCTCTTACTGCTGCTGCAACACTATTGGTATTGTCCACGAGAAAAGATCCCGCATTACCTTGTGTATTATCTGGAATATTTCCGTTGCTATTGGTTTCTGCTTCAAAAGTATTTCCTGTAGTATTGGTCTGATTAAAATTTTCAAACCTACCTGCACGTCCCGTGCTGTTGTTGAGACCCACCTGGCCATAGACTCCTATACCGGTTCCGGAGGTATTGGTTGCTACAAAACCTCTTACGCCATATCCGCCCCCATCATTACGTCCTACAACCGCTCCGGCAATATCACTGGTAGTTCTCCCTACTATCGCTTCACCTCCGCCATTGTTATCACCTACAACTCCTGCGGAAGTCTGGGCAGTGGTAATCCCGTGAACTCCAAATCCACTTCCTGTAGAACTTCTCACCCCGGTTCCATTCCCTGAAGTGGTAACGTTTACAACGGTACCGTTTCCTACGCTGGAAGCACTAAGAGCTGTATTGTTGTTCGCATTGTTGAAAATAGAAATACTTGCAGGAATTCCGTTATTGCTGGTCGCTGTGAGACCGGTTCCGGTGTTGCTATTGGCATAAACTCCTATTCCGTTAGCTGTGGCATTTCCGTATACCCCAAGACCATTAGGAGTAGTACCATATACCCCCAGCCGCTTCCTGCCTGGCTTCCATATACTCCTACACCAAGACCTCCGGTTCCATTGTTGATCCCCGGACTGCTGAAGAGAAACCTCCGGGAGAAGCACTGGTTACAATACCTCTTACCGCAGCAATATTGGATGTGGTTGTGTTATTGTTTCCTTCTAAAGAAGTTCCGTCGCCATCATTGGTTAATGAAAATAAAGTGGAAGCATTATTTACCGTGTTAATATAGGGAATATTGAATGTACCGCCACCGTTTCCGGCAGATTTAGCATACATGGCATACGGAACACTCAGCAGCTGGCTGGTTCCTGTGATTGTATAGTTTGTGCCCCCTGCCGGGTCTGTTTCTGTTTTTAAATAATAGCTTCCTACAGGCCAGTTGATCGAAGCAAATGTTCCGGTAAGAACGGTTCCTGTTCCTATTTCCAGGCTGATAAGCCCGTTTGCATTGGTATTGCCTGTAAGTCTTTCGGCATAAATTTCTGCACCGGCGGGAGACCCTGCAGGACGCTCACTCGTACCGCAATACTCTGATTGCCTAATAATTGTCCCGAACCGTTTCTGATGACGGCTTGATAGCTCATTTTTTCAGGTGCCTGTGAGAATCCCATAAAGAGACCGGACAGTACCCCGAACAAAAATAATATTTTTTCATGGCAGTTATTTTTTTATGATTTTGAAAGTTTTGATGTTTTCACCTTTCTGATTAATTCTGATGATGTACATCGTAGAAGGCAGAGCAGAAAAATTAAGCTCGGATTTTGATTCCCGGATAATATCTTTTCTGATCAGTTTACCCTGGGCATCGAAAAGCTGGTATTCTGAACCCTTGTAATCATGGGTAGTAAAATCGATATACAGAAAATCTTTGAAAGGATTGGGATAAAGCAGGATATCCTTTTGTTCGGATAAAACTTCCTGGGTTGCAAGTGTAGTAATTTCATAGCCTTGTTGCACCCCTTCCATAACCTGAACGGGGGTACCTTTGTTAAGGTAAGCGGTCTGACCTATGCTGTAAGAGACCGAACCATTGCCCGCCGATGCATCCATGCCGCTTGCCAGAATAGCAGATTGGGCGTGAAAGATGACGATCGGAAATAGGAACAAGGGAAGACAGTAAATAAATTTTTTTTTCATGAATAACAGTTTTGTGGTTAATAAATAAGGGGAAATTTGGGAGTACTAAATTACCATCTATCCGGATCAGATAATATGAAAATAGACCAACGGCAGAAATAATCGACCAATGGCATTTTATGAATTATTGCGGGCTGTTTTTTAAGGCTCGAAGAATGACAGATTATTCTTGTACGTTCGGCCAATAGGAAGTTTGATCTGATGGGTCAGTTCTATTTCATGGCAGTTTTTACCCCGGATGAGGTGGCGGGGAACAGCATAGCTCCGGTGTATTCTGATAAAAGAGTCAAAAAATTTCTTTTGCAGAAGATTACCCAGTGAATTGAGAATGCAGTGGTTTTTTCAAGGGTGATGATCCGGGTATAGTCCTTTAAAGCTTCCAGATACAGGATATCTTTCATTTTGATCTGGGAAATATGGCCACCCTCTTTTATCGTAATGCAGTGGTCTCCTATCAGGGTATCGTAGCATTCACATTTTCTTTTACTTCAAAAAAATTGAAAAGCTTTTGCATAGAAAAATGAAAACGTTCCGAGGTCAATGGCTTGGTGATAAAGTCTAAGGCGTTGACTTCAAAGACTCCGGCAGCTAATTCCGGATGTGAACTGACAAAAATACAGGCAGGAATCTTGTGGGCAAGTTTTCGGAATTCAAGTCCGCTCATCCCTTTTAAATTGGTTTCGGTGATGAGAAAATCTACAGGAAGATCAAGGTAAGGAACTGCTTTTTCTGCCGAATCGAAAGATCCTGCAAGCTCTATGTTTTATTTGTTTTATATAATGCTGAAGAACCAGCCTGTCCAGTTCATCATCATCAATAATCATACATCTAATATGTGAAATCATGATCTTCTGGAGTTATTTTTTTAAATACTTAAAAACAGAAAATTATTACATAAAGTTATTGATTTTTATAAAACATAACAAGGCTACATTTAGATTTATATTAAAATGTGTTATTAAATAAAATTTGATTTTGTTTTTTTCTGAAAAATATTATCTTGTAAAAATCATAAACTTAGATAGAACTTAATGTTAGAAAAGAAAGAACATAATTATGAGAAAGCAGTCCTGGTAGGTATTGTCACACAGCATCAGGATGAAGAAAAACTAACGGAGTATTTGGATGAACTTGAGTTTTTAGCTTTCACAGCAGGAGCAACCGTACAAAAACGCTTCACTCAAAAACTGACCCAGCCTGATTCCAAAACCTTTATCGGTAGCGGAAAAGCCCTTGAGATAAAAGAATATGTAAAAGAAAATGAGATAGGAACCGTAATTTTTGATGACGAGCTTTCTCCTTCGCAGCTTAAAAATCTGGAAAGAGAAATGGAAGTTAAAATTCTGGACCGTACCAACCTTATTCTTGATATTTTTGCCCAGAGAGCGCAGACTTCTTATGCGAGAACTCAGGTAGAACTGGCACAATACCAGTATCTTTTACCTAGACTGACAAGGATGTGGACCCACCTTGAGCGTCAGAAAGGGGGAATCGGGATGAGAGGTCCCGGGAAACGGAAATTGAAACCGACCGTCGTATCATCCGTGACAGGATTACTTTACTGAAGGATAAACTGAAGACAATCGACAAACAGATGGCCACTCAGCGTAACAACCGTGGGAAAGTAGTACGTGCCGCTTTGGTAGGATATACCAACGTAGGAAAATCTACCCTGATGAATTCGCTTTCGAAATCTGAGGTTTTTGCAGAAAATAAACTGTTTGCCACCCTTGATACCACCGTAAGAAAAGTGGTGATCGGAATCTGCCTTTCCTGCTTACCGACACGGTAGGATTTATCAGAAAGTTACCTACACAGCTGGTAGAATCTTTTAAATCAACGCTGGATGAGGTGCGTGAAGCAGACCTGCTGATTCATGTAGTAGATATTTCTCACGAAAGTTTTGAAGACCACATTGAATCTGTAAATCATATCCTGATGGAAATTGACGCCCATCAGAAGCCGATGATCATGGTTTTTAATAAAATCGATGATTTCAGCTATGTGAAAAAGGACGAAGATGACCTTACCCCTTCTACCCGTAAAAACATTTCTCTGGAAGAATGGAAAAAACCTGGATGGCAAAATCCAAATACCCAACGGTTTTCATTTCTGCTCTGACGAAGGAAAACTTCCCGGAAATGAAGAAAATGATTTATGACGAAGTGATGAAGATCCATATTTCAAGATTTCCTTACAATGATTTCCTTTTCGAATATTTTGATAACGAAGACGAAGATAACAATTAATGAAATATCCCTTTTTTCTCTTATTCATGATGCTTTCGGTTTTTGGGTTCAGCCAGAAATCAAAAGTGGACTTAAAAGCTATTGAGAAAAGTCTGAAAAATCCTGATTCACCTTACAATTATGATAAACTCATTTTTAAATATAAGGGATACCCGAAGTCTTTAGACAGTATAGAATCACAATACCTGTACTACGGAAGAAATTTCAGAAATGATAAGGTGCAGACCTCAGACGAAGGTTTCAAAAATCTGGCAGAGGCTTTCAAACAGGGAAATTTCTCAGACTGTGTCAAACAGGGAAAAGCGTTGTATGATAAAGATCCCACCAATCTGGATATCCTGCTGATTCTTCTGAGAGCTTATGACTCTTTGAAAGACGGCAGCAATTTTATGCATCATCTCAATCAGTTCCGCTCACTTACAGACGGAATCAAGAGTTCGGGAGACGGATGTCTGAAAAAACAGCTTATCTCGTCAATTCTGTGGGCGACGAATATATTCTGCTGAATATTCTGAATATAGGACAGGATTATACAAGAAATGCAAAAGCTGTAAAAGACGGCATGATAGATATATGGGAGAAAGACAGCCGAAGGATTTATATCAAAATACTTTATTTAGACTAACCAATTCATCTTAAAAAAACACTTAGTGGAGTTATATTATTCGTTTTCAGCATTAATCGTATTAGCATCAATATTTGCCTATCTTAACTACAGATTCTTAAAACTTCCAAGTACCATCGGGATCATGGTCATTGCCATTGTGGTTTCCATTTTCCTTGTCATGTTTGGTGAAACAGTGCTTCCGAGAACCTTCGGACATCTTCATAACCTGATGAGCAGCATCGATTTTACAGAAGTACTGATGGGAGCTATGCTTAATTTTCTTCTTTTTGCGGGAGGAATTCATATTAACATCAACGATCTGAAAGAACAGTTCAGGCCTGTAGTGATATTTTCTACGGTGGGTGTCGTCATTTCCACTTTTGTAGTAGGTTTCGGAATGTTCTATTTGCTTCCTTATGTGGGCATTAATCTTCCTTTTATCTACTGTCTTGTTTTTGGAGCATTAATTTCACCTACTGACCCGGTTGCGGTTCTGAGTGTTCTGAAACAGGCGAATGTTTCCAAATCATTGGAGACAAAAGTAGCCGGAGAATCTCTTTTCAACGATGGTATGGCGGTTGTTGTTTTTACAGTAGTGCTACAGCTTGCCGTTGGAAAAGAAGTGGATCTTGGGGTTGAAAGCATCGGGTTACTTTTACTTCATGAAGCTGGTGGTGGCCTTTTATTAGGTGTTTTACTCGGTTGGGTAACTTCCAGGCTGATGCGTGAGGTGGATGATTATATTATTTCCGTACTGGTAACGCTTTCTGTAGTAATGGGAGGATATCTTATTGCAAGACAAATGCATATTTCAGGACCATTGACGATGGTAGCGGCAGGTTTATTCATGGGGAATTTTAACAGAAATTTCAAGATGAAGTCTGTTACCCAGGATTATCTGATCAAGTTCTGGGAGCTGATTGACGAGATCCTGAACGCCGTATTGTTCCTGTTCATAGGATTTGAGCTACTGATGATCAAAGACCTTAAGCATTTTATGATTCCTGGTCTGCTGGCGATCATTGTGGTTTTACTGGCAAGATTTATTTCCATCTGGGGTCCTACGAAATTCACCTCACTCAGAACAAGATTTAGTCCGCAGACGGTAAAAGTACTGGTTTGGGGAGGAATCCGGGGTGGAGTTTCCATTGCTTTGGCGATGTCTATTCCTAAAAGTGAATACAGTGAAATTATCTTAAGTATCACCTACTGTGTGGTGGTATTCTCCATTATTGTTCAGGGGCTTACGATTGCCAAAGTGGCCAACCCGAAGCAGATTGCCAGAGAAGAGAAAGAGCAGGAGAGTATTGCAATGGAGGAAAAGTCTTAATGATTGTCTAAAAATATAAATACAGCCGACAGCCAATAACATGACTAGTCTTATCAAAGAAATACAGGAGGCACTAGCAGTTTTATCCATCCCCGAAAAAGCAGAATTTTTCCCCAGATTTTTTAAAACGGGAAAAGGTGAATATGGGGAAGGAGACTTGTTTCTGGGGTAAAAGTTCCGGATCAGAGATCTGTTGCCAAAGAATATTATCCGAAAATAAGCTGGGAGGAATTAAGTATACTGCTCTCTTCCCAATATCATGAATACAGGCTGACAGCGATCTTTATGCTGGTCTTAAAATTTGAAAAAACGAAAGACAAAGCTGTAAAAGATGAAGCCGTGAAGTTTTATCTTGAGCATCTTCCGTATGTCAACAATTGGGATATTGTAGACTCAAGCTGCTATAAAATTCTGGGCAGATATGCATTTGAAAACCAGAAAGAAAACCTTCTGAGAAAGCTTTCGGAATCTGAAGAAATGTGGCATAAGAGAATTGCTGTGGTGGGAACAATGCATTATGTGAAAAAAGGTTCGTTTGACCTTACCAAAGAATTTGTAACCAGAAATCTGAAGCACCCACATGATCTGATGCATAAAGCAAACGGATGGCTGTTGAGGGAAATGGGACAGAAAAATGAAGCCGAGCTGATCAGCTATCTGAAACAGTATTACAAAGAAATGCCAAGAACCTGCTTACGGTATTCCATCGAAAAACTGGATGAGGATCTCCGTCAGGATTATCTGAAAGGAAGGGTTTAAAAAGAATTAAAAACACAAGTTCTCTGTCTTGAAAAAGTACCGGAAAACAGCTATTTATACTTAAAAATCAAAGATTGTAAGAATATAAGGCCGGAATTGAGTAATTTTGTGGTTTTAAGCCCAATCATGAAAAAAATTCTGAGATTATTTATTCTTTTTCTTCCTTTATCCATCCTTACAAGTTGCTTTGATATTCTGGACAAGGTTAACCTGAAAGCGGACGGAACAGGGGAATACACGATTATTCTCAATGCCAGTAAAAGCAAAACAAGGCTGGCTTCAATTTCTAAAATGGAAACCATTAACGGAAAAAAAGTTCCCAAAAAGTCTGAAATTGAAAATAAAATCAATGAAGCTGCCAAGATCTTCAAAGGAACTCCGGGGATCAGCAACGTGAAAACATCCATGGATTTTGACAACTACATTGTCAGACTGAGCTGTAATTTCAAAAAAATTGAAAACATTAATGCCGGACTTGAAAAGCTCAAATCCCAGAATATCCTGGGAAAAATGGTTCCGACCCAAATCTACAGCCAAAATATTGAAAAAAAGACTTTGACGAGGAATAAAGTCAACACATTCAAAACGAATTATGATAAAATGAGTAAGGCAGATAAAGAAGTCTTTAACGATGCTAAATATACTTCAATCATGCAATTTGAAAATGCGGTAAAATCACAGACGAATAATACCTACCTGCTTTCCCCGAATAAAAAGGCGCTTAAGCTTGAAGCTGATATTCTGGATCTCATCCTGCAGAAAAAACAAATACAAAACACCATCCTTTTTCAATAAATTTCTAAACTATAGTCATGAAATCTATCTTATTAAAAACACATAAAATTATTTTCTTAGTCTTTGGTTTTACCATTGCCTTTGCCCAAAATAGCATGAAGGTTCCGAATGATGCCGTATTTTATATGGAAGTCAACGGAAAGCAGCTGAATAATAAAATCAACTGGAATAAACTTAACCCCTTACTGCACGAATTAAGCAAGAAAAGTAAGGAAAAACCTTCATGGACAGATTATTCCAAAACAGGAATTAAATATGATGCCGTGCAGTATCATTATGCAAGCTTTAATGATTCCATCAAAACATACAACACGCATTTTATTATCGATAATAAGGAAAAGTTCCAGGAATTCGTGAATTCTGTAAAGAAGAAAGGACTGGGTATCCAGGAAAAACAATTATTCATATGTTGATATGGATGATGATATTTTTGTGGCCTGGAACGGAACCCGTGCAGTTCTAAGCATGGTAAGCTATACAAAACCTTATAAAGATCTATGGAAAACAGAGGCTGAAGAGAGCATTGAAGCTGTTACTGACAGTGCTGTAGCGGTTGCAGCAGACAGTGCCTATATTGAAGAGGAAGTAAAACCATTTGATTATAATGAAGAAATCAAAAATCTGAAGGATGATATTAAATACCTGAAAGAAAATATTAAGGAAAATAATCTTGAAATAGCAAGAATTCAAAAGGATATCAAATATCTTCAGAAACATCATAAGTATCCGAAGGAAAAAGAAAATAACCAAACTCCGGAACAGGAAGATTATCCGGGAGAGGCTACAGAATATGAAGATTCAGAAGCGAATAAGGCTTATCAGAAAGAACAGGATTCTATCCGCAAAGAAAATTTCAAAATCGTTAAAAAGCATGCTGAGGATCATTTTGACAGGTATTTCAGTTCCAACCTTGAAATAGAAGCTCCTAAAGAAATGTTGACTTTCAGAGATGCCAATTCTGATGTTTTTGTGTATACAGACTACGGAAGAATCGTTAATGAAGGTATCTATGGTAAAATGACCAAGTACTATACTTACGGACAGATGTTCAAAAATATGTACAATTCCAATTACTCTTACAATCTGTATTTTGATAAAGATAAAGTAAGATTGGTGAATAATTATCAGCACAAAGACACTGAGATCCAGAAGAATATTTCATCTGTTTATAAAGGGAAGAAAAATAAAAAACTGCTGGAACTGATCAGTGAAAAAAGCGTTGGTTACTATGCAATGAACGTAAATGGCGCCAAATGTTTTGATGTGATGTACAGCCTTCTTCAGAACTCGGGAGTAGGTGAATATAAGAAAGAAATGGAGCTGGTGATGGAAACCATGAAAATTATTCTGGATGAAGAAGCCATTGCCAAAATAGCACCAGGAAACGGGATTTTTGTTCTCAATGAACTGAAAACGAAAAAGTAGAATACACCGACTATGAATACGATGCAGATTTCAATGAAAAAGAAGTAAAGAAAACCAAAGAAATAGCAGTGCCAAACTTCACTTTCGCCTTTGCAACAGAGAATGAAGGGTACTGGAACCGTATCTTTAATCTGTTGGCTACTAATAAAAAACTGTCTAAAAGGTTCTCTAAAAAAGGTGATTTCTACACGTTTAAAGATGAGAAAAACGGAGGATATGTCGATCAGCTGTTCTTTACTGTAAAAAACGGAGTTGTTTATCTGATGAGTTCTGCAGAAAATATTCTTCCTACCAGCCAGACTGACGTTTCCAGAAAATGGGCGAAAGACTCTGCTAAATATCCGTTATCCGGAAGATTGGATATCCAGAAGCTTTTGACAGGTCTGGATAAAGAATTCAAAAGCCCTAAAGAAAGAAGAACGCTGGATGCAATCAGAAAAAATGTAGGCGAGCTGTATTATAAAACAGAGGCAAAAGGAGAAAGTATCCAGACTGAAATGAATTATATCATCAAAGATTCTTCAGAAAACAGTCTGATGTATTTCTTTGATCTGTTTGACCAGATTTTTAAAACCAAGGAAGAAAAGAAATCGCAGATACTATAAATGAACAAAAAGAAGATTATTGTCCCGTTAATTCTCATCCTTGCTGCAGCAGTATATTGGGTATTTTTCCACAAGGATAAAACCCTGAAGCTTATTCCTGAAAATGCAGATGCAGTAGTTATAATCGATGTTAAAAAATTAACGGGGCAATACCTCTTCAGTTTAATCACGTATCCTTCAGAATGGTCCGGAAGCCCAACAAAAGATAAAAGTTCGGTTTCATTTAAAAATTCAGGAATCAGAGTTCCGGATTTCTTCCAGATCTTTCATGTCAGAGATTCGAGATTTTCCGAATGGTATAGTATTCTGGAACTTAAAGACCCTCAAAATTTCATAAAATTCCTGAAATCACATCAATTTACTGATAAAGGAAACGGAAACTTTCAAAAGGATCAGATTTTTATTGTAATCGAAAAAGAATATTGCATTGCAGGAACTTCTGACCAGGCTTTTGAATCGATAAAAACAGCTTCTCCACACGCCGCAAAAAAGTAAATGGAATGCAGATCAGTTGATTTACAATACGGCAGCAAGTATTTCCTTCATTTCAGGACAAAAATCCGGAATTTCTCTATTGAAGTGAAAGATGATGAAGTTGAGATCAGAAACAATCCGGAAACGGAGATATTCAATTCCATTGCTTCCAGATTACAGAAGAAAAACCACTTTCTGGAAATGGAACTGGATGCAGAGAATGTAAAAATTATGCCCGCTTTTTCAATAAAAGCTTTGCTGATTCATCAGATATCAGTTATCTCAGAGCCTCTGCTGATCTAGTGCAGGTAAATGATACCATCATCAGCTATGAGTACGATGATGATTTTAATGAAACTGAAAAAAGACAATTCAGAAAATTACCCAGCCTGATTATATTGTAGAATTTCAAAGCCGGATACCCGGAAAGACGTGGGAGTATTTTCATGCTAAAAAATGGATCAACACCCAGAATCAATTCACAGCAATTCCTTTTCAGCCCAATACGATCAGTAAAACCAACAGTAGGATAATCATACAATCTACCCGGAAACCTGTTTCGCTTTCCCCGGGCATAAAAGAAAACTATATGCTGATCCGGAACAGTCCCCTGTTATTTTCTTCCCTGAAAACTTTAAGTGAAACAGAAAAAAGATCATTTCCGGTATTGATCATATCCTGTATGTGAATAAAGCTCAGGATTACCGGATCACAGTGAAAGCAAAGAAAGGTGAACTGCCTTTAATTTTAAGATGGTAAAGCATCAGCAACTCCTAAAATGAATAAGTAGTAATGGCCCAGTCAGAAGTTATGTTGCTCAAAACGTTTACGCATTATTTTTTACATCTGGTTTTTCCGGTGTTTATCGCATTGATCTTTTATCGTAAAAACTGGAAGAAGGTATATCTTATCTTACTGGCAACAATGCTCGTAGATCTGGATCATCTTTTTGCCAATCCCATTTTTGATCCTTCAAGAAACAGTATAGGATTTCATTTCCTCCATTCTTATTATGCCATAACAGTCTATATTCTGATGCTGTTCTTCAAAGGAAATATCAGGATTATAGCCATTGGGTTGCTGTTTCATATGCTTACAGATTTTCAGGACTTTACCTTATGGAGTCATTAAAATATCATTAATATTTTCCATTAATATTTCAAATTCTATAGTTTTTTTGTACTTTGTAGTCACTTTATGAAGCTTAAAGAATTTTTACATTATACTTACATTCTTCCTCTCCTTACGGTAGGGTACTACTTTTCCGGATTGATGGGAACAGGTGTTATTTATGATATTATTGCAGGTGTGCTGCTTATCGGGAGCGTTTTATCTGCAGTGCATCATGCCGAAATGGTAGCTCATAAAGTAGGGGAGCCTTTCGGAACCATTATCCTGGCTCTTTGTATCACCATTATTGAAGTGGCGCTGATCATCTCACTGATGGTGGCCGGTGGCGATCAGGCGATCACACTGGCCAGAGATACCGTTTTTGCTGCCGTGATGCTGATCCTCAATGGAATTCTGGGAATCTGTATTTTGGTAGGCGGCGTTAAATATCATGAGCAGTTTTTTGCCAGAACATCTGCTACTACTTACCTCGTAAGTATTGTTTCTATTCTTATTCTTACCCTTGTACTTCCTAATTTTACTTCAAGCGTTAACGGACCTTTTTACAACGAAGCACAGCTTGTTTTTGTATCCATTGCCTGCCTTGTGATCTATGGGGTATTCCTGATGGTGCAGACTGTACGTCACCGAAGTTATTTTATTGTCCCTGATGAGCATCCTGAAGAACATTATATTCCTTCGTTAACGAAAACAATGGTAAGCTTTGCATTTCTGGTAGTTTGTCTTGTGATTGTTGTTTTAATGGCAAAAGGTCTTTCCGATACTATTGAGGGAATGGTACAGAGCGTAGGAGCGCCCAAATCTTTGGTTGGGGTGATCATTGCAGCGGTGGTTCTTCTTCCTGAAGGAGTTGCTGCAATACGGGCGGCAAGATCCAATCAGATCCAGTCCAGCTTAAACCTTGCCTTAGGTTCTGCCCTTGCCAGTATTGGTCTTACGATTCCTGCCGTATCTACGGTGTGTATTTTGTATGATATTCCGCTTGTGCTGGGATTAGACAAAAAGATATTATTCTGCTTTCTTTATCCGTATTTATTGTAATGCTTTCATTGAGCCGTGGAAAAACAAATATCCTGTACGGGACTGTTCTTCTGGTGAATCTGGCAGCTTATATCTTTACGGTAATTGTTCCTTAAACAGATACTAAAACGTAATCCCGAACCCTGCTAAAGCCTTCTGGCCAGTTCCATCTTGAAAGCCATCAGTTTGGCAATATTTTCAGACTTATAGATAGCCATATCGGCATTTTCCCCTACGAAATTCTCTTCAATCGTCGTACGCCATAGCTCAAGCCACCTGTCGAAATGTTTCTGTTCCATAGCCTGTATTTCATTGATCGGAAAATGCACACCCATAGGATTTCCTTTATAGGTCATTTGCCCAAAGAGAATAGACTCCCAGAACGAATACATTTTTGGAAGGTGTTTATCCCAGTCTACTTTTGCAATATCATTAAAGAAGAATCCAATGGTCTCATCCTTTACCACCTTGGCATAAAATGAATTGACAAGATGCTCAATGTCTTCTCTTGACTCCAGTTTTTTCATACTTCAAATGTACTGCAAAATCGAATGAGAAATCAAATGATTCAATTGATAAAATTCATGAAAACAATATTTTATCTTTGCCTAATGAAAATGGCAGACAAGCAAATAAATGAACGGGGAGATTTGCTTCAGCCGTAAAAATAAATGATCTACAAATGACAGGAGGATTCAGAAAAAGATCCGGCAGAAGAATGCTGAAAACAGCGGATTCGGAAACAATGCATCCGGAAGATTTATCAATAAAGACGGCCTCCCGAATGTACAGAGAAGAGGGGTAAATGTCTTCAACAGGCTGAGCTGGTATCATACCATGCTGAACCTTTCTTCTTTCCGGTTTATAGCTTATCTGGTGATTGCTTATGTGCTCATCAACCTTCTTTTTGCGTTGATCTATTATCTGATTGAGTAGAGCATCTGACCGGGATTGACAAAAGTGACCCGCTCAACGAGTTTATTGATGTCTTTTTCTTCAGCTCGCAGACCTTTACTACTGTAGGTTACGGAAGAATTGCCCCTGTGGGCTTTATGGCAAGTCTTGTGGCTACTTTTGAAGCTTTTCTGGGATTGCTTACCTTTGCCATTGCAACCGGTCTTTTTATGGGCGGTTTTCAAGACCAAGGGCATACCTGAGATTTTCTGATATAGCAGTTATTGCACCTTTCCAGGAATCGTCTGCATTAATGTTCAGGCTGGCACCTTATAAAAATAATGCCCTGACTGATGCTGATGTTATTGTTTCTGCAGCTATTGAAGTCATGGAAAACGGAACTGCCAAAAGCAATTTTTACAGGTTAGATACTCAATTGAATAAGATCAATACCCTGGCCCTGAACTGGACTGTTGTTCATCCGATTAATGAAAATTCTCCTTTTTCGGATTCTCTGAGGATGATTTTAAAAATACGGATATTGAGATTATCGTTCAGGTTCGGGCTTTTGATGAAGTCTTTTCCAATACAGTAGTTCAGAGGTCTTCTTATACAACGGGTGAAATTATTTACGGAGCGAAATTCGTTCCTATGTACTATCCGGGTAAAGAAAACCTGAGCACAGTGCTGGATCTGGATAAGATCAATGAATATAAAAAGGAAGAACTTCCGGCATTGCTGAGAAATAAAGAATAAATGAATTTAGATTTTTATAAAAACAGGCTTTACAAAAGCAGAAAGAACATAAAAAATTCCTGGACGGGCTGAAAAAGAAACCGCCCAAAAACCTTGATTATATCGTTCAGGAAACCCATGATGAAGTCTTTGAAGAAATAGACTGCCTGCAATGTGCCAATTGCTGTAAAACTACAGGTCCTCTCTATACAGAAAAAGATATTGAACGTATTTCAAAACATCTGCGTATGAAGCAGGCTGATTTTGAAGCCAAATTCTTAAGAGTAGACGAGGATAATGACAAAGTACTACAGAATCTGCCCTGCTTTTTCCTGAACGGGGATAATACCTGCTCCATCTATGAAGTAAGACCGAAGGCGTGTCGTGAATATCCTCATACCGACCGTAAAAAGATCTACCAGATCAATCACCTGATGCTTAAAAATACAGTCATCTGCCCGGCAGCTTTTGAGTTCGTAGAAAAGATGATGAAGAATATATCGAAGTAATTATTGTCAAGGCTTTAAACCTGACCGCGATTAAAAAATCAATCTTCCGGCCCAATTCAGCCGGATTATTTTTTTGCAAATTCTTCTTAAATAATTATAAAGTACGTTAAATAAATGAGTTACGTATAATTTTATAAATGATGTCTCGTTTAAGTTAAACAATCATTTAAAATATTACATTATGAAAAAGTTATTTTTAACGGCCGCATTCACCTTGGCCGGTATGATCGCAGTGTCGGCCCAAACAGAGCAAAATAAGCCTGCTGAAACCCCTGCCAAAAACCCATCGACTACCCAAACACAACAACCGGATTCAAAGACTAACACTACTGCACCAGATACCGGTACCACACAACAGAACACCACAACTACTGTAGAAACAACTCCTGCTACTGAAACAAGTAAAGTAACAACCATGGAGTCTACTAAACCTACAGATGCAACGAAAGAAGAAAAAAAAGATAAGAAGAAGAAAAAGTAGTACAAATTCATTTTAGCAAACACTAGTCGGAATCCTGAAATCTTGTATTTCAGGATTTTTTGCTGTTTTTTTGCGAAAAACTAACTTTATTGTAATGGTTTAAAGGATATGAAAACTATATCTAATTTACTTATTATCAATTTCTTCTACACGGAACTTTACAATCTTTCGTACCAGCTCCAATGGAAGAGATGTATTCATAGGAAACTGAACTGCTCCTTTTGAAAACTTGTAATTTCTTTCCTTAAAATCTTTCTCAAAATGACTGATACCTTCAGCTCCGGGATAAAAGCCGATGTGCTTTTTATACCCTGCAAAATAAACCAATGGCTTGCCTTTATACCTGAAGGCCGGCATCTGATATCCGATGTATTCTTCAATGCCTGAAGCCACAGTATGAATACATTGCCTCAGTTCAAACAGCTTTTCCTGAGTTTCTATTGGAAACATAAGAATATACTCATCAATATTTTTAAAGGTATTTTCCATAGTGATAAAAATAAAAAAGTGCTGCATATAGCAGCACTTTCTCCTTTCACTTTTTACTTTTTCCCATTTCCCCGGGAACAGGCTATATTAAAAAGGTCGGGAGTTTTTCCCAACCTTGTCTTTTTATGTTTACACAACTCCCTGAGCCAACATTGCTTCTGCTACTTTTACGAAGCCGGCAATATTTGCACCTTTTACGTAGTTTACATAACCGTCTTCGTCTTTTCCGTAGTCTCTACAAGCTTTGTGGATACCGATCATGATTTCCTTTAATCTTGCGTCAACCTCTTCGGAAGTCCAGTTAAGACGGATAGAGTTCTGTGTCATTTCTAATCCTGAAGTGGCAACACCTCCGGCATTGGAAGCTTTACCAGGAGAGAATAATACTTTATTGTCTAAGAAATAGTTGATTGCATCTAGTGTAGAAGGCATATTAGCAGCTTCAGTTACACAAAGACATCCGTTTTCAACAAGCTTTCTTGCATCATCCAAATCTAATTCGTTCTGAGTTGCAGAAGGAAAGCAACATCACACTTCACATCCCAAGGACGTTTTCCTGCATGGAATTCAGCAGATGGATATTTTTTAGCATAGTCTTCAGCTCTGTTGTTTCCAGAAGATCTAAGTTCTAATAAATAATCAATCTTTTCTCCGCTGATACCGTCTTTGTCATAGATGTATCCATCAGGACCAGAGATAGTTACAACTTTAGCTCCAAGCTCAGTTGCTTTTTTGATAACTCCCCAGGCTACGTTTCCGAAACCTGATACCGTTACTGTTTTCCCCTGGAAATCCTGTCCGATTGTCTTAAGCATCTGCTCAGCAAAGTATACTACTCCGTATCCTGTAGCTTCAGGACGGATTAATGAACCTCCGTAAGCAAGACCTTTTCCTGTAAGAACTCCGGTAAACTCATTTCTGATTTTCTTGTATTGCCCGAATAGGTAACCGATCTCTCTTGCTCCTACACCGATATCTCCTGCAGGTACATCTGTTTCAGGACCAATGTGCTTACATAATTCAGTCATGAAAGCCTGGCAGAAACGCATTACTTCCATATCAGATTTACCTTGCGGATCAAAATCTGAACCTCCTTTACCACCACCCATTGGAAGAGTAGTCAGAGAGTTTTTGAATACCTGTTCGAAAGCTAAGAACTTAAGAACTGATAAATTCACTGTAGGATGGAAACGGATTCCTCCTTTGTATGGACCAATAGCAGAGTTCATCTGAATTCTGAAACCTCTGTTAACCTGAATCTCTCCTTTGTCATCAACCCATGGAACTCTGAAAATAATGATTCTTTCAGCTTCAGCCATTCTTTCAAGCAGCTTCATTCCGTTATATTCTTTTTTTTCGTAGCAATGAATGGAATTACTGTTACGGCAACTTCTTTTACAGCCTGTAAGAATTCCGGTTCGTTAGGATTTTTTGCTTCAATTTTTGCAATAAACTCTTGGATTTTCTGGTCAATATTATATTGTTCCATATATTAAGGTTGAATATTATTGTCAACAAATTTAATTTTTTTTTCAAGATTCACAACACTCTATTTTAACATTGTTAAAAATTAAATAATAATGTTTGGGAATATTATTAAATTAATAATTTATGATCAAATTTTATTAAAAATGAAATGTTATGTATGAAATAATGCAATATTAAGAAATCGTTAATTCTTAAATTGCGATAAATTGCCTCCCGGAAAACGATTTTACTTTCCCTAAAAGTTCCAATTCCAAAATTATCGGTAAAATTTTATGCGATGAAATTGAAAGAACCTGAGCGAGATCATCCAAAGAAATCTGTGGGTTTTCTTTTATAGACTGATATGTTGTATTTTGATTTTCAGTGAGTTGTATTGTTGTTTCGCTGTAAGGGAACAGCTCTTCTATTTTTTCTTTCGGATTGTTAAACCCAAGCATTCCGACCAGATCTTTGATCGTTGAAATGGCTGTTGCTTTATTATGGAAAATCAACTGATTACAGCCCTGGCTATAGTTATCCGTAATTTTTCCAGGAAGAGCAAATACATCCCGGTTATAATCATTGGCATAAGCGGCTGTACTTACAGAACCGCCTCCAAATCCGGTTTCCACTACTATGGTAGAAGGAGAAATTCCCGCTACAATCCGGTTCCTCTGAATAAAATTTTCCCGGTCGGGTTTTCTCGAAGAACTGAACTCTGTGAGCAGTGCACCACCTTCCTGAAGGATTTTCTCAGAAAGCTTTCTGTTTTTTGAAGGGTACAAAACTGGAAGCCATGGGCAAGAACTGCTATTGTAGGTTTCCGGTAACGAATTGACTGTTCATGAACCTCTTTGTCTGCTCCCAATGCCAGTCCGCTTACCGATGCATAAGGGTAGGATTGAGTGGTTTCAAAGAAATTTTCAATGAATTGACGGCCATAAGATGTCATATTCCGGGTTCCCACAATACTTATTTTCTGCAATGAATTGTCAACATTTCCTTTTTGATAAAGTACAGCTGGAGCATCAGTACATTCATTAAGCAGAGAAGGCGTTTCATTGAGGTACCTCAACAGGATCCGGATATTATTCTTTTCGCAAAATTTCAATTCTTCTTCTGCGAATTTCAAATGTTCCTGTCTGCCGATGTCAGCAACGGTTTTCTGACCCATTCCTTCCAGGCCTTTATATTCTTTTTGGCTTTTTCCAGGTTTCCTGAGCACTTCCAAAGGTCCGGACAAGTTTATGAAAATTGATATCACCAATCTGGTTACATTCACGAAGGGCGATTGCATAAAGATATTCTTCGGAGATCATGTGTGTTTTTTATCAAATGTAGTGAAATAAGTTTTATCTCTTCCTTAATTCATCCAAATGATCCCAGATATCATCTCTTTTTTTATAAGGAAGTTCCATAAAGTCTTCCGGATGATTTTCTTTGTATTCCTGCCAGAGTTTATCATCTTTTTCACTGTAATAATTAGGAAATTCCCAGATGAATTTTTTTTTTTTTTTCTCCTACGTTTTTAAAGGCAAATGCAATAATACTTCCCACTACAGCTCCGGATAAATGAGCCTGCCATGAAATCTTGCTGGGCTCAGACATATTATAAAAAAGTTCTTCCGGCAGCATTCCCCAGACTAAACTTCCGTAATACAATACTACAAGCATGGAAATGGTAAGAAGTTTTGTATTCCATTTGAATACCCCACTGAAGAAAAGAAAAAAAAAGCAAGAACATATACAACGCCACTGGCTCCGATGGTACAGGTGTACATATAATCACCGGTAAAAATATCAATAGGAGGAAGAAGCCATACCAAAAGTCCTGTAGCAAGCCATCCGATAACAAAAACCTTATTGGCGACCAGTGGATAAAATTGATAAAGCAGAAACATAAGGGCAGCAATAGGAATAGAATTGCCTATGATATGATCTATGTTTCCATGCAAAAGAGGAGAAGTGATCACCCCAAGCAGACCTTCAGGCAAAAGAGGGATAATAGCTCCGAAGCAACTGCCAAAAAGCCCTGCATCTGTAAGAAATACCCGAACCACATTGCAGAAAGCATCAGCAAAGGGTATATAATCGCTCTTTTGGAAATTACATTTTTAAACATGAAGATTTTATGTCAAAACAAAAGCCAATGATTAATTTCGGAAAATTTGTCGAAGAATTTTTCCTACTGTTCTGATTTTAAGACAAAAGGTATTGATTTTAACTTTTTAACCTCTTATTTTGGCATTGATTTTACTGAAAATATTCCGGGCATGAGGACTTAAAAGCCATGAAAATGTATTCTTTAAAGGTAAAATGCCCCTTTAAAAAAATTATATTTAATATTTTTGCAATGAAAATTATTTAGAGAAATGAAGAAGTTTTTGTTGATTCTTTCCTTTTTGTAGGGATTTATGCAAGTGCACAAGAAGAATTAAAAAAGATTCAGTAGTGGTAGACACGGTGAAATACTGGTCAGTACTTGGGAAAAATACTTTAATGATCAATCAGGCTGCCTTTTCAAACTGGGTAGGAGGTGGAGCCAACAATGTAGGCTGGCTTGCCGGAGTGAACTATAATATTACCTATGAAAAAGACAAAGATCTGTGGGAGAATATCATCCTTCTCGGCTATGGTCAGAATGACACCAAAGGATTGGGAATCAGAAAAACCCAGGATGTGATCAATGTTTCAACCAACTACGGGCGGAAATTTTCGAAAAGCTGGTATTTCTCTTTAGGGGCAGGTTTACAATCACAGTTCGCCCCGGGTATGAAGACGGGAATAATCCGGAAGCCAAAAAAATCTCCAATTTCATGGCTCCCGGTTACCTAAACGTCGGTATGGGTATCACCTACAGACCGAATGATGATCTTACGGTAACTTTACGTCCTACCAACGCCAGATGGACCTTTGTTCTGGATAAAGGGCTTCAGCTTGCAGGAAACTATGGTTTAAAAAGTGATGGAGATTCTTCCCTGTTACAATTCGGTTTTCTGGGAACTGCAATGTATAAGCTTAAAATCATGGAAGATATTCACCTTACAAATACTGCTTCGGTCTTCTCCAATTATCTTGATCGCCCGGACAGGCTGGTTCTTGCTTATGGAGCTATTCTGAATCTGAAGGTAAACAAATACATCTCATCCAACATCACTTTAGATTTGCTGTATGATCATAACCAGATTGAGAAAACACAGCTAAAGCAGACTCTTGGGATTGGTTTCGCCTACACACTTGATAATGGTGTAAAACGATCAGAACGTAAGGACAGCCAATGGTGGATTAAAAATAAATCAGATACCTATTTAAAAATAACAGCACTTCAGAATTGAGGTGCTTTTTTGTTTTAAAAGGACCGTGGTTTTAAGTAGCTTTAAGTTTGTTATAGGAGATGGGGATATTTTAAGTGTTTGTTTTCAGTTTGTTACAGGTGGTTTTTTGAATATGTTAAATTCATTTTAAAGTGAATTTTAGACGATCATAAATTATTATTTATACATTTGTACAAATCGTTAATTATGAAAAAGTTTTATTGATCGCTTCCGTTTCCTTCGGAACTTTAGCAACAGCTCAGGATACAAAAACTGATGCGCCTGCAGCTGATATTAAAGCCTGGTCTATTCAGGGACAGAATACATTAATGCTTAATCAGGCAGCCTTTTCAAACTGGGTAGGAGGTGGAGCCAACAACGTAGGATGGCTTGCCGGTGTCAATTACAACCTTACTTATGAAAAAGGCAAGGACCTTTGGGAGAATATTATTATTCTTGGATATGGCCAAAATAATACCCAGGGGACAGGAGTAAGAAAAACTCAGGATGTCATCAATCTTTCTACAAACTATGGTAGAGAATTTGCCAAAAACTGGTATTTTTCAACAGGAGCCAGCCTTCAGACACAGTTTGCACCGGGTTATGAAGATGGAAATAATCCTGAGGCGAAGAAAATTTCCAACTTTTTTGCTCCGGGATATTTAAATCTTGGTGCCGGGGTTACCTACAGGCCAAGTGATAATTTGACTGTAACCTTACGTCCTGCTAACGCCAGATGGACTTTTGTATTGGATAAAGATCTTCAGAAGGCCGGAATATATGGGCTTAAGAACGATGGAGATTCCTCTTTGTTCCAGTTCGGTTTTCTGGGAACAGCGATGTATAAAATCAAGATCATGGAGAATATTAATCTGACCAATACAGCTTCCGTATTCTCAAATTATCTGGATCATCCGGAGAGATTGGTTCTTGCGTATGGAGCGATTTTAAATATGAAGATCAATAAGTATATTTCATCCAATATCACCCTGGATCTGCTGTATGACCACAACCAGATCTGGAAAACACAGCTGAAACAGACCTTAGGGGTAGGTTTTGCCTATAATATAGACAATGGAAAGAAACGTTCGGATAATAAGGATAACCAAAGCTGGTTAAAAAAATAATCCCGGCTGAAAACATAATAAAAAGCACTTCTCAAATGGAAGTGCTTTCTTATTATCAAATATATAAGTATTAGAATTCTATATCTACTTCTAATTTCTCGGCCAATAGCTTTGAAATTTTCTCTTTTAGAGGCTCAATGTCAATATTCTGCATGGCATCGTTGGCAAAAGCATATAAAAGCAATGCCTGAGCTTCTTTTTTAGATTCCTCTTGCTCTCAGGTAGAACAGGGCATCTTCATTCAGCTGACCTACTGTACATCCGTGAGAACATTTTACATCATCTGCAAAAATTTCCAGCTGAGGCTTGGTATCGATGCTTGCTCCTTCACTTAGCAAAACGTTATTGTTCTGCTGGTAAGCGTTGGTTTTCTGAGCAATCTTGTCAACAAAAACTTTTCCGTTGAATACTCCGTGGGCATTACCGTCGAAGATCCCTTTGTAGTTCTGATAACTCTCACAGTTCGGGAAATTGTGGTGTACCGCTGTGTGGTGGTCTACCAACTGATCTTTTCCGATGATGGTGATTCCGTTCATGAAAGAATTGATATTCGATCCGTTATGAATGAAGTCAAGGTTGTTTCTTACCAGTTTCCCTCCGAAAGAGAAGGTGTTTACAGTGGTTAAGCTGTCTTTCTCCTGTTTTGCGAAAGTATTGTCAATAAGGTATGATGTATTGTTGTCATTCTGAAGTTTGTGCCAGTCTGCTTTTGCATTAGGATAAGTGAAGATCTCTGTCACAGAATTGGTCAGTACATATGTGCTGTCAAAATTGTGGTGGCTTTCAATGACCTCTACTTTTGCACCTTCTTCCACAATCAATAGATTTCTTGTATTGTAGAATGTATTTTCTTCCTGATTTTGAGAGATATAGAAAACGTGGATCGGTTTTTCAATCACAACGTTTTTAGGAACTTTCAGGAAGAAACCGTATTTGCAGTAAGCAAGATTCAGGTTTGTAAAAGCCTGCTCCTTAGAAGCAATGCTGTTGAAATATTTTTCAAAAACCTCTTTGTGTTTTTCATCATTCAATGCGTAGTTGAATGAAAGGAATTCTACATTTTCAATAGAAACCTTCGAAAGCTCTTTGTGAAGCTTACCGTTTACAAAAACGATCCAATCAAAGTTTTCCTCTCCAAGATGCAGTTCATCAAACTGTTCCTTCGTGATATTGTGATTCTCTTTCGGGAAAAAGTTGTAGCTCTTTTCCGTGATCTCCTTCAGATTGGTATATTTATATTCTTCGTCTTTTTTGTTGGAAAACCAATGTTTGCAAATCTTTGAAGAGCTGCTTTTCTATCCTCATCCAGAAATCTGTGACGAAGACTCTCCAAAAATTCATTATGGTTCTCTATAATTTGTTCTTTTAATGCCATTACTGGTATATCTGTGGTCTGCACCATTTTTTCTTTTTATTTGAACTAAAACATTGTCATTCCTGGGAACAGAGAATCTCATTTTAAAGATTCTTTATTTTGCTATGCTTCATTCAGAATGACAGTGAACAATTTTTAATCCCTGAAATAATTGATTTTCTTCTTAATTAAGAAGCCAATCGTACCCTTTCTCTTCCAATTCCAATGCTAAAGATTTATCACCTGTTTTGATGATTTTTCCATTCGCAAGAACGTGAACGAAGTCCGGTTGAATATAGTTAAGCAATCTTTGATAGTGGGTAATCAAAAGAACTGCGTTTCCTTCATTTTTAAAGTGGTTTACACCATCTGCAACAATTCTTAAGGCATCGATATCCAATCCTGAATCGGTTTCATCAAGAATAGCCAGTTTAGGATTAAGCATCATCATCTGGAAGATTTCGTTTCTTTTCTTTTCACCTCCTGAGAATCCCTCGTTTAGTGATCTGGAAAGGAAATCTTTTTGATTCCCAGTTTTCAGATTTTTCACGGATCAATGCAAGCATTTCTTTTGCCGGCATTTCTCCCAATCCGTTTGCTTTTCTTGTTTCGTTTAAAGCAGCTTTGATAAAGTTCGTTACAGAAACTCCCGGAATTTCCACAGGATACTGGAACGAAAGGAAAATCCCTTTGTGTGCTCTGTCTTCCGGAGCATCTTCAACGATATCTTCTCCTTCGAAAAGAATCTCTCCACCGGTTACTTCGTAATCTTCTTTTCCGGCGATTACAGAAGAAAGGGTAGATTTACCGGCTCCGTTTGGCCCCATGATAGCGTGAACTTCACCCGGCTTTATTTCAAGATTAATCCCTTTTAATATTTCTGCGCCATCTTCAATTTTGGCGTGAAGGTCTTTAATTTGTAACATTCTTGCTAACTTTTTCTTTTTATAATTGTATTAACTTCCTCTGTATGTGGAGTATCCAAATGGTGATAACGTGATCGGAACATGATAATGCTCACTGTCTTTTATCTGGAATATGACCTCAATTGACGGATAGAAGCTTTCTATATTTTTATGTTTGTAATAATCTTCTACAAAGAATACAAGTTTGTATTTTCCATTATTACCGGTTTTTTGATATGGTAAAAAATCTGAAACCCTGCCATTATTATCAGTTTGCTTTTTACCTACAGAAACCCATTGTTGAGTGGTTTCATTAAATTTTTCCAGTGCAATTTCTACCTTTCCGGCCGGTTTCCCTTCCGAAATATCCAGGATATGGCTTGAAAGCTGAAATCCTGTTTTTTCCTGAGCAGAAAGACTGAAGAAAATCAATCCAAAAATGCCAGTAACAATTTCTTCATAGAGCTTATCATCTTCAGTGAGTTATCCTACTGATCCTTCTAATGAAATCTCAAGTAATTTCTGAGCTTCAATAGCAAATTCCATGGGAAGTTTGTTCAAAACTTCCTTACTGAAACCATTCACAATCAGAGCAATGGCCCTTTCGGTATCAATTCCTCTCTGGTTACAGTAGAAAATCTGATCTTCCCCGATTTTTGAAGTCGTTGCCTCGTGCTCTAACTGCGCCGTAGGATCTTTGATTTCAATATATGGGAAAGTATGAGCTCCACATTCATTACCCATCAATAAAGAGTCACATTGTGAGAAGTTTCTTGCCCCTTTTGCAGAAGGCATTACTTTCACCTGACCTCGGTATGAGTTTTGAGATTTTCCGGCGGAAATACCTTTAGAAATAATCGTTGATTTGGTATTCTTTCCGATGTGGATCATTTTTGTTCCTGTATCTGCATACTGGTGGTTGTTGGTAACCGCAATAGAGTAGAATTCTCCAATAGAATTGTCTCCTTTAAGGATACAAGACGGATATTTCCATGTTACTGCAGAACCTGTTTCTACCTGTGTCCATGAGATTTTTGCATTTCTTTCGCAAAGTCCTCTTTTCGTTACAAAATTGAATACACCTCCTTTTCCTTCTTCATTACCAGGATACCAGTTCTGTACGGTTGAATATTTAATTTCTGCATCATCCATAGCAATCAGTTCCACTACCGCAGCATGAAGCTGGTTTTCGTCTCTTGACGGTGCTGTACATCCTTCAAGGTAAGAAACATAACTTCCTTCATCTGCAATCACAAGCGTTCTTTCAAACTGTCCTGTACCTGCCTGGTTGATACGGAAGTAAGTGGAAAGCTCCATTGGGCATTTTACACCTTTAGGAATATAGCAGAAACTTCCGTCAGAGAATACTGCGGAATTCAGTGCTGCATAGAAATTATCACCTCTCGGAACTACTTTTCCAAGGTATTTTCTTACTAAATCAGGATGGTTCTTAATAGCTTCAGAAATGGAACAGAAAATAATTCCTTTTTCTGCTAATGTATCCTGGAAAGTAGTTTTCACAGAAACTGAGTCTATTACAATATCTACTGCTACTCCTGCTAGTCTTTTTGTTCCTCAATATTGATCCCCAGCTTTTCGAAGGTTTTCAATAATTCAGGGTCAACCTGATCAAGGCTTTCCAATTCCGGCTTTGCCTTTGGAGCAGCGTAGTAACGGATTGCTTGAAAATCCGGCTTTTCATATTTGATGTTCGCCCATTCAGGCTCTACCATCTTCAGCCAGATTTTGAAAGATTCCAGACGCCATTCAGTCATCCATTCCGGCTCTTCTTTTTTAGCAGAGATCGCACGGATGATGTCCTCATTCAAACCAATCGGGAAATCTTCGTAATCAATCTTAGTTTCCCAACCGAATTCATATTTTTTATTTTCTAGATCGACTCTTAAATCGTCTTCAGTGTATTTACTCATTATTATTTTTTAGATTTCAGATTTTAGACCTCAGGTTTCAGATGCTTTCTGATCGCTGATATCTAGTATCTTATGTCTTTTTCTAAAGACTAAATGATTCTCCACATCCACATGTTCTGGATGCGTTCGGGTTGTTGAAAACAAACCCTTTTCCGTTCAATCCTCCTGAATATTCAAGAGTAGTTCCTGCTAAATAAAGAATGGATTTTTTATCGATGATAATTTTGATATCATTATCTTCAAAAATCTGATCTGTGTCTGTTTTTTGGTTGTCAAACTTCAGAACATACTCTAAACCAGAGCATCCACCACTTTTCACTCCCACTCTTATATAATCTTCAGCAGGGTTAAAACCATCTTCAGTCATCAACTGAATGGCTTTCTCCTTTGCATAGTCTGATACTTTTATCATTGTATTTATTTAGAATGATTTAATGATGCAAAAATACGAACAAAAATCAGGATATAAAAATCAGCATTTTTATTTTATCGATTTTTATCATTGATGAGTTTAACCTTGGTAATCTTTTGAAATCCAAAACATAAATTGACTCACAATGAAAAAAATAGGTATTATTGCTCTGGCTCTCTTTATACAGCACGTTTCCGGCCAAACCAACAGGTTTGTATATCAGGTTACGATGAAACCTGATGCAGAAAATAAACCCACAATTAAAACCGAAAATGCCTATCTGGATATTTCTCCGGAGAAGTCGGTATTTTATTCTGAAAATAAAATGAAAAGGGATTCCGTCATGCAGAAAGCCTTTCAGGGCGGCGGTGGAAGAGTGAGTATCAGCAGGGATGTGATGGAAGGTCTGAGAACCAATATCAATTATTCTGTGGAAAAGGATAAAACCAATCAAAAACTTTTTTAAAGAAAGAATAGGCAGAGATATGTATTCTTACGAAGAAGACAGACCGATCACATGGAAAATATCTTCTGAAACACAAAAATAGGAGAATATAAAGTTCAAAAGGCAGAAACGGATTTTGCCGGCAGAAAATGGACGGCATGGTTTACTACAGATCTGCCTTATCAGGATGGGCCATATAAATTCGGAGGACTTCCCGGATTGATTGTAAAAGTTGAGGATGATAAAGGTGATTATTCTTTTGATCTGATGAAAAACTACAAGGTGGTTGAATCTTCAGTCTCAAATCAGTTTGGAAATACATTAAAGGTAAAAAGAGCAGATTTTGTGAAGCAGCAAAAGAAATACCAGACCGATCCGATGTCATTTATGACTCAGGGAGGCTCAGGAGGGTTTTCCGTAACCAGAATGGGAGAAGGAAGAGGTCCTGGCGGTGGCGGGAACCAAAATCCTAATGATATGAGAAAAAGGGTAGAAGAGAGGGTAAAAGAAGAAGCTAAGAAAAATTCTAATCCGATTGAATTGCAATAAATATAAAAACAGCGGCCTCAGAATGAGGTCGCTGTTTTTATTTGAAGATTTAAACCCTGCCAGGTTTAAACTTTAGATACTATCTTAAAAGCTGATTAAAGGTGTCACCTTGTCTGATATCTCCGGTGTTATAGCCTTTCATAAACCATTCTTTACGTTGCGCAGATGATCCGTGGGTAAAGCTTTCCTGATTGACATACCCTGACCTCTTCTCTGAATATTATCATCGCCAACCGCTTCTGCAGCATCTATGGCAGACTCAATATCTCCGGGTTCAAGAATATGTTTGCTGTCGTTGGTTCTTTTTGCCCATACTCCGGCATAAAAATCTGCCTGTAATTCTGTAGCTACAGAGACTTTATTCATTTCGGCTTCAGAATATCTTCCGCTTCTTCTTAAGGCATCCACTTTCTGAGTAGTTCCCAAAAGAGTTTGTACATGATGTCCTACTTCATGTGCAAGAACATAAGCTACCGTAAATTCCGTTACTTTAGCTCCGAATTTTTGCTGAAGTTCACCAAAAAGCTCATGTCCATATAAACTTTCTGATCAGCCGGACAATAGAATGGTCCCATAGCAGATTGCGCTGTACCACATGCTGAGGAAGTTGTATTTTCAAAAAGAACCACCTGAGGAGCACTGTAAGTCATTCCATTTTCCTTAAAAATCTGATCCCAGGTAAGAATATTCCATTTGGCCATCATGTCGACCATTTCTCCGACCTGTTTTTCACTGGCTGTAAGTTCTCTTTGCTCTCCGGAATTTCCTGAAGACTGAATACTGCCTGAATTTAAAATACCGGAAGGATCACCTCCCAAAAAGAATACGATGGCTGCTATAATTAAAGTTCCGAGTCCGCCGCCTACAATCATACCTCCACTTCCGCCTCCTGAACCACGGCGGTCATCAACGTTACCGCCTCTGTCGTCTGTCCATTTCATACTAATAAATTTATAGGTTAATTTAAATATTTTACGCCAGATTATAAGCGAAAATATTTAGATATTTATCTGTTGAGTTGTTTCGTCTTTAGCCAATATGATGTCGACTGGTAGGCCGAAACAGCATCATCTACCAGTTTCTGATCTGGATTTTTAATAAATTTTCGTTATAATACAGTTTAAATTCCGGTTTTAAGTCACTTTTTCCAGTTCTAAAGAATACTGTTTTACTTTTTTCACCGGCGAAATAATAGTCAGTCGATTATCTTTTACAAAGCCGAGATCCTGATAAGTGGCAATATAAGCTTTAGGCTGAAATTCTTTTTAAAGACATCCTGGCCTAAGAATTTAGACTGATAGCTGAAGTTCAGTAATCCGAAAACCGTAGGCATTACATCGATCTGAGACATCAGGGAGTCAAACTTCTGAGGCTGGATAAATCCTTCTGAGAATACCATGGCGGGAATTCTGTATTTATCCATTGGAAGCTCTGTTTTTCCGGCACTTGATGCACAGTGGTCTGCAATGATAACAAAGACTGTATTTTTATACCAATCCTGTTTTTTAGCCATTTCAAAAAACAGTTTAAGTGAGTAGTCCGTATATTTTACACCGCCTTCACGGGATTTTGCTGTTCCCGGGATATCAATTCTTCCATCAGGATAAGTGAAAGGTCTGTGATTGGAGACCGTCATCCAGTGATTAAAGAAAGGTTTTCCTGATTTTGCTTCAGCATTCATTACCTGAATTGCCTTTTTAGCCATATCTTCATCAGCTACACCCCAAACGTTGGCAAAAGTGATTTCTTCCGGTTTAAAGTTATTTCGGTCTACAATACCATAGCCGTTTCCGCCAAAGAAGTCCTGCATATTATCAAAATAGCTGTATCCTCCGTACAGGAATTTTACATCATAGCCTTTGGATTTGAAAACATTTCCTGTTGTGAATTTATTTTTGTTGTCATCTCTTTTGATGATACTTTCACCGGCAGTAGGAGGAATGCAAAGCGTTAGTGCTTCAAGTCCCCGTACTGTTCTGTTTCCTGTCGCATAAAGATTGGTGAACATCAGTGATTTTTCTGCCAAACTGTCCAGAAACGGTGTGATCTTCTGAGTATTACCATAATGTTCCATGAAGTCGGCAGAAAGGCTTTCAATAGAGATCAGGACAACGTTTTTCTTTGTTTCAGGTTGTTCAGCAACAATGTTTCTCGATAATGTATGCTGTGGGAACTGGCTTAAGAAATTCTTTTCAGCCTGCTGCTGGTTAAGTTGTGAATAGAATTGAAAATAATCCAGCTCATTGTGGGTAAAAGCCCAGTAGAATTTAGGAATTCCGTTAGCTTCAATTTCATCAGCAAATACATTATCTGTTTTGATCTGCATTAATGATGGCAAGGCTAATAAACTGACTGTACAAAGAATTGCAAATGAACCCAGGAGAATCATTTTCTGCTTGAAATCAGGCAGTTCAAGCAGTTCATCTTTAGTCTTCTTATAAATGAACCATGTAATGGCAAGAGTGACGATCATGATCGCTGAAAATAATGGAACAACGGGGTAGCTTTCCATGATATTCCCAATAACCTCGTTCGTATAGATCAGGTAATCTACAGCAATAAAATTATATCGTACCCCAAATTCATTGTAAAAGAAGTATTCACTTACTCCATTGAAAATAATGACAAGTACATAGATCAGCAAAGTGATAAAATATAAAGTATTACGGATTTTGATTCTCTGGGAAGGAAGGAAAAGCATCAATCCGAAGAAAAAGTTTTAATCCCTACAAAAGCAAGGGCAACTTCGGTGACAGATCCTCCGTATTGTTTGAAAATATTATTGGGTATAAGCCATATATACAGGAAGAATAGCAGCAATGCTCCAAAAATGATATAACCGTAAGGTTTCCTGTACTTTGAATCTGAAAGGAACAGGAAATAGAGGGCAAGAATTGCGCTGGCCAGGATGAAAACAAAAATATCATTCACAAGACCTACAAACAGTACTTTTATTATTTCAAAAAAGCTAAAGCTAGCTGTGGTGATAGGATGGAAAAAGAAAATTGTCCTTATAATCAGTGAAATAACAAGGTAGAGAATTCCTAAATATAGAAACGGTTTTATTTTTTTAAAAACATGTATGTACTGTCTGTATGATTTTCGCAAAGATAGTTTTTGTATACAAATTTTAACAGAAAAAAAGCAAAATATACTGTTTATTAATAAGATTTTAATATTTTTTTAAAACAAAGTGAAGTAGGTAATTGGGGTGAATGACTATGATCAAATAGTCTAACAAAAAAAGGACTATTAAAAAATAGTCCTAATATATTGTTAAGATGGATCAAAGATTAAGAGTGGCCGAAACCGATATTCCCTTTTTATCAGATAATTTCTTTTTGAAATCAATCATCCTTAAAGCGGTAACGGCTGCTTCTACCCCTTTATTTCCCAGATCTCCACCGCTTCTTGCGATAGATTGCTCTTTGGTATCATCTGTCAATACACAGAAGATGGTAGGCGTATCTGTCATGATGTTGCAATCTTTGATTCCCTGTGCTACGGCTGAGCATACGTAATCAAAATGGGGAGTTTCACCACGGATGACACATCCGATAGAGATGACAGCATCATATTTTCTCTCTTTGCAAAGCTGCATGCTTGCATAGCTTAATTCAAAAGCTCCGGGAACAGGGAAAAGTTTGATGTTTTCAGCTTTTACCCCTTCTTTTTCAAGGATTTCCAAAGCTGCATCACGAAGATTGTACGTTACAAAATCATTCCACTCAGAAAAAACAATGCCGATAGAAAAATCTTCGGCATTGGTTATATGAAGTGGCTTGTAATCGGAAAGATTAACTGTTGCCATTTTTTAGTAATATTTAGTCATTTCAATATAAGAATCAGACATTCCGTTGTCGTAGTCCTGATATTTCTCGTCAATTGCAGAGAAATATTTTTTAGCCTCTGCATTTTTCTTCAACCCTAATGCTACAATTCCTGCTTTTCTTGTGAAATAGTAGGTTGTATAAGGATCGTCTGAAGCTGATGCAGCCTGGTCAAGCAAAGATAAAGCTTCATCATTCTTGTTAAGACCTGATTTGGCATCTGCCATAGCTCCGAATTTCATTGCCATTAAGGTTTTGTTCTTGGAAGAGAATTTATCCAATAAATCATAAGCTTCCTGAAACTTCCCTTCTTTGAATTTCAATAAACCGGCATTGTAAGAAGAAAGCTTACCGATTTCAGTAGAAGAATATTCATTAGCTGTTCCCAGAAAACCGGGGTTAGCTGCAGATTTTCCACCTAAAGCATCTTTATCTTTACCTTCTGTAAGGTTTTTTTGAGCAGCAAGGAAACTTTTCACAGCTTCAGTGTTCTTAGGAGCCACTACAAATTGCTTGTAAGCAAAGAATCCTAAAACTCCTAAAATTAAAGCTCCAAATACAATTCCTAATGGTTTTGAATATTTTTCAACAAATCTTTCAGTGTTTAAAGCTTCTCTGTCAAGGTCTTTAAAGAACTCAACCGTTTCTTTACCTTCTTGCTCATTCTGAGCACTCTTTCCCAATTTTGCCATAAGTTTTTAAAAATTGAATTGCAAATTTAATTGTTTCTGAGAGATTTACAAAATACTTTTAAAGCATTATTCTGTAAATGTTATCAATTATCAACTGTTAATAAGAAAAATGCCTCGAAAACATAGTTCACGAAGCATTAATTTTTTATTTGCTGAGATTAATATTCTAAAATGTGGTAGACCTCTGCACCGAACTTTTTAAGTTTTTCGTCACCATTCAACCCTTTTAAACCAATCAGGAAACTGAACTGGGAAACGGTTGCTCCTGTTTTTCTACCAGTTTGGCAGCTGCTTCTGTTGTTCCGCCGGTAGCTAAAAGATCATCGTGGATCAGAATTCTTTGCCCGGCCTTTATTTGCCCTTCACGGGTTTCGATAATGGCGCTTCCGTATTCCAGATCATAGCTTTCCGAAATGATAGGAGGAGGGAGTTTTCCTGCTTTTCTGATCAGAATGAAAGGAACTTCCAAAGCAACGGCAATCGCAATTCCGAACAGATAGCCACGGCTTTCTATTCCGCAGACTGCATCTACTTTTCCTTTACTGAAGGCCGCAAGATCTGCGATGACTTCTTCGTAAAGCTTCGGGTCTAAAAAATGGGTGAAATATCCTTGAACTGTATTCCCGGAATCGGAAAATCAGGGATATTCTCAATTGTATCTTCTAGTTTTTTGATCAGTTCTGCTGAAGCCATTTATGGGTTGATTTTATAGCTGGAAATTTTCCAGTCTCCGTTTACATTTTTAAGTCCGAATGTTACTTTCAGAGAAGTTGTTTTACCGCTCTTATCAGTCACATCGTATGTAGCGTTTACACTTGCACCATTGGCATTAGCTGCGCTGGTACTGATGTTTTTCACACTTACATTTTTAATTGCTCCAAAACCTGAGTTGGGATTAGAGAAAGACTCGTAGCTTCCCAGCTTGGGTTGTTGGATGTTTCGTAGGCTGCTTTTAAATTCTGGGAGCTTACGCTGTTTAAAAACTTACTTACTGTATTCTTAGGATCTGCTGTCGGTTGTTTTGGAGCTGGAGGCTGCAGGTGTAGCTGTTGCCGGATCAGTAGCGGTGGAAGGAGTTGTAGCCGCCGGATTGTTCGGATCTATCACTGCACTTGGCTGTTCCGGTACTGCTGTTGTATCTGTTTTAGGTACTACAGGAACTTTCAGTGCTGAAAGCATTGACATCAAGCCCCACTTTAGACATTTTGAATGTTTTGGCAGTCGTTTTTACAGAAACTGTAATATCGATCTTATTATCCACTACTTTTGCCGCCGGAATTGATGAGAATTTTAAATTAAACCCTTTAAAGTTGTTATCCTGCATCAGGTTTTTGGCCGTAGAAAGTCTTACTCCATTACTGAAAACTTCTAATGTAGCTTCCAGACCAGCTCCTGTAAAAGATACCGGTTTTCCTGCTGCATCTACAAGTCTTGGAACAATCTGAATGGCGGTAGGCGCTCCCGTACCGTCATCACCTGTTGGTGTTGTTACAATAGTTAGTGATCCTGCTTTTACATCATTTGGATCGCTTTCCTTGGCTTTATCATCCCCGAAAATATTCATTTCTCCCAATGATGGGGATCGGTACTTGCCCATTCTATTCCGTTTTTTTGGGCAACCTGGTCAGCAAGGGTCATGATCTCAGGAACTTTTTTTCCGTTGATCAGTTGTCCTAAAGCTTTTAGTTCATTCACGTCGCCATCGGCCTCCACACCAAATGTTTTAAGGATATAAAGAGCCTCATTAAACTTAATCTGCTTAATGGTAGGTAAGCTGGAGGTCATATCATTGATACTTGACTGCAGCGTTTTAGTATTCGTAGCATCTACATGATCTTTCTTGCATGCTGTAAAAAAGCAACAAACTGAAAACAAGTAGAAAAGAAAACTTTTTCATTTTTATTTGGTTTGTTGCAAATTTAATAAAACCTTTATTAATAGTGGATTTTATTTTTGATTTGTTTTTCCTTCAGGTCATCCTTGAAAAAGCTGCTGAAAATGGTCTGCATATTCGGAAACGAAGGATCTTTCCAGAACTGGGTCTGGTAGTTACTGTATTCCCTGTCGAATTTTACTTTTTCAATCTCTTTTTCATCGCTGAAGCTTAGCTCTGAAGGATAAAAATTATTATATGAAATGATCTGGTTGTAGTCAGGCTCGCTTTTATGCTTAAGCTTGACAAACATCACCTCGTTGAATTCTAGAAAGTTTTTTAAGCTTTTATCCGAATTTTTTTCGAAAGACATATTGAGAACAGATTTAAGATCGAAAAGCCTGAAGCCAAACAATGCCAGTTCCTTTTGCTGGAGAACAGCATCTGTTACTTCAATCTGGTCTTTCTGATCTCCTTTTAATTCTCTGATGACATTTCTTTTCGTTTTATATTCTTCAGGGTTGCCTACATATTTAAGACTGGGAAGGTGCAATGAGCTGCTGGTATCCCATGAGGATACTTTCTTTTTTGATTTCCGGCATCTGCCAGATAGAAAATTCTATATTGCTGGATATTGGTACTTTTCAATTTTTTGGTTTTATTATCAAAAACATAGGTGATGATCCCGTCCGTATAGCTGTTCAGCCTGTTGTTCATCGTTACATAGGCATTAAAATTTCCCTTTAGAATAATATATTTGGCAGGTTTGGTGTTTTTGATGACAACGGTTTCTATTTCTTTGTATCTGTCATTGATCCTGATGATGTCCTTATCCAGATCTGCATAAGAAAGGTTGGCTACCGGAAAATTATATAAACGATCTGAAATCTTTCCTGTGATTGAGGCAATAACTGTTTGTCTATTTTTCCATCAATATCAGAAAAAGCAAGTATACTTCCGTCTTTGCCAAATACTGATACTTTGGGAAGTGGTTTGCTGGTTGTCTCGGAAACAAAAGTTATGGTTTGGGCATTTGTGAAAACGGACATCAGGCTGAAAATGATATACAGCAGATAAATTCTTTTCATAGCAGTATTTTGTTTTTTTGGGTTAATATTAAAATCAGACTTTATTGTAAAGACGGGAAAAGCTGAAAATAGTTGCCTGAACAAGAGGATGCTGTCATCGTACAAAAGGCTGATTCTTTAACAATCAGTCTTTTATCATTTTATTTTGTTACAGCTACTGATAAAATTCCGGATCCCTTACTCTTACCCTAATAGATAAAGGGCGCATCTTTCCCCATGGCAAGCAGCAATGGACATCAATCACTGTAAGTGTTTTACCTTTTATCATTGGCTCGGAAAAATATTATTATTTTTATCTGTTTATAGTATTTACAGAAGGTATATAAGCCTTGTTTTTCTTAATTTTTTAGATTCTCATGAATAGTTTAAAGAAGAGATACCATTACTACCGTTTTTTTTTCAATACAAGAAAATTGAGGAAGAATTTTCCTTTCTATAAAGTAGCCACATTGGAAGAAACAATAGATGAAATCAGAATTCATAAAAAAATATCAGCAGATTCGGAGACGGTGAATTCCGTTTGGTGTTGGATGCTTCAGGTATTGGTTTTCAGAATGGCAGTACTGAGATGACGGAAAGACTCCGGGAAGTTTTGACTTCCAATTTAGCTAACCACCTTGTTGCTATTCCGGAAACGTTTTCCTTTAGAAATAATCTGAACTGGAGGGTGAAGTTTTGGTGGCTGAATTTCATCAATACAATCGGTGTTCAGATCTCGCATTATTTAAATCCCGGGAAAAAATATTCCAACGCCTTTATCACCCGTTTTTATCTGGATTATGAGACGAAAAATCATATTCCCAATGTACTGGAGAAAATAAAAAAGTTTGGGAAAATCAGGATGTTTTGATTGTAGAAGGAGAATATTCACGTCTGGGGTTGGAAATGACCTTTTAATAACGTGAAATCTTTGCAGAGAATACTATGTCCGGCGAAAGATGCTTTTTCTATGTATCATGAAATTATTTCCGAAGTCAGAGCTCATGGAAGAAACAAACTTGTTCTTTGCGTTAGGTCCTACAGCTACGGTTATGGCATTTGATCTTGCTAAAGAAAATATATGGACCCTGGATATAGGACATATTGACCTGGAATATATGTGGTATTTGCAAAACGCCCAGGAAAAAATACCTGTTGCAGGAAGATTGGTTAACGAAGCGACGAAAGAGCAAAACGTGGACATCCCTGAAAACGAGAAGGTGAAATATGAAACATCCATTATTAAAAAAATGTGATGGTAGGCTTCATTCAATTCTAAAATATTATTTTTGTTTCAAACAGACACTATGATTAAGAAAAGATTTGATCAGGTAAATCGTCTCATTAAAGATGCCCTCGCTTTTGAGAAAATTAAACAAAATAAACCTGAAGATACCTCAAAAGCAGTACTGGTAAGTATAAAACACCATACTATTTACCATCGTTTTTTTATCTGCTTCTTAAATTTTACAAACTTTCAGGATACAATGTTTATTACCAGATGGATTTTGCTACGTTCAGAAATATCCGTAATAAAGAAAAGTATCTCAGCATGATTGTAAGGGAAGACAATTTCCTTATCGTTAACAAAAAATATAAGCCTGAAAATTATATTGAAATAAAGGATGAGATGTTCAGCCCGGATTATTTTTCCGCCTATTTTGAAAAGGAAAATAATACTGGCGGTTCTTTTCATGTTCCGATGAGCTTTCATCCTTTAATGTATCATTACGGTTTGTGGAACCAAAAAGTAGATATTAGAAAAGAACGCATCAATGCGATCTTCTGTTACGGTAATTTTGACTCCCAGGCTTATCTTGAGATCAAAAGAACGGAATTTTCTGTTGTACCAAGGACAGAATTGCTCAGCTACTTTAAAGAAAAATCCGGCTTCCTGGCATTTTCCGGTATGTCTGAAATGTTGGAGAGAATAGGAGATAGAAGCCTTGCCCGAAAATATGCATTTGCCATTAAAGAACATTTTGAACTTCCCATGAAGGAAGTGAGGGAAACCTTATCTCATTTCAACTTTTATTTCTGCTGCCCCGGAGTGGTAATGCCTTTATGTCATAATGTAATTGAAGCGATGTCTGTGGGAACTATTCCTGTCATTCAGAAGGAATATGCCGAAGTGATGTACCCTAACCTTACAGACCAAGTGAATGCCATTATTTTTAATGATCTGGAACATCTGGATTCTATTTTAGAAAACATTTTTGAAACCCCGAATCTGAAATCAGCTGCATGCGGGAAAATGTGTTAAAATACTTCCAGGATTATCTTACTCCGGAAAGTATGATCAAACATTTAAATGAAAGTATCAGGAATCAAGAACTGGTATATTTACAGGCTGAGCATCGTAGTGTAAAATTTGTTCGCTAGTACACGTTTAGTTCAGTGATAAGAATATCCGCGGAAAAGTTGACATTCTCCGGTTTTTTATGCCCAAGTAGGATCCGATTTCTGGTGGAGGGAGGTTTGAAGTTTAGAGTCTGAAATGATAACTATAGTAACTTCCAGATTTAATCTTTTAAAATAGATAAAAAAAGACCGATCATAATGACCGGTCTTTTTGTGAATTTCTGTTATAAGTCCTTAGAAAGGATACTCATAAATTTCAGATTCGTGTAAGAATGGGTTTCCTGTAGGAATCAGCTTCAGTTTAGATAGAGCTGAAAGTACAGTAAACATAAATAATCCAGCTACGAATAGGATCGCTCCAAGGATTAGTAAGAATACTTCAGGAGTTTTCCAGTATGGTCCTACCGTTCCCGGCATTACCATGTTGAAGTAGTCTAAGATGTGTCCTAAGATCACTACTACAGCCATTGTAGTTACTACTTTGTAGTTTCTCTTGATGCTGCTGCTTACTAATACCAATAGTGGTAATAAGAAGTTGATAATCAGCATCGGTAAGAAAGTAGGAGAGTAGTGCTGGAATCTTCCGAAGAAGTAGTTAACCTCTTCCGGAACGTTTGCATACCAGTAAAGCATGAACTGAGCGAACCATGTATACGTCCAAAGCATACTTGTAGCGAAAAGGAATACTCCTAAATCGTGTAAGTGGTTGTCATTGAACTGTGGTAGGAAACCATTTTTCTTAAGATAAACACTTAATAGGATGATTACAGCAATACCACTTGAAAGGCAGCTAACCATTGAATACCAGATATACATTGTAGAATACCAGTGAGGGTCAATAGACATCAACCAGTCCCAAGCCCATGCTGCAGAAGCAAATCCGAAGAATGCAATATATCCTACAGACCATCTGTAAAGCATCTGATACTCAACTTTAGATTTGGTTTCATCTACTTTTTTAGACTGAGCTTTTAATTTCCAGGCGAAGAAAGAAGCACCGATCACATAGACCAAAGTTCTTATAGCATAGAAAGGAATATTTAAGAATTTCTTCTTTTCGAATAAGATCACATCAAAATGCGGAGAATCCGGGTTTGTCAATTCAGGGTCCATCCAGTGGAATAAATGACCATTATGAGTGATGTTTAAGATCATAAGGATAACAAGAATTGCCCCACCGTAAGGAATGTAAGAAGCAATAGCTTCCATTACTCTTGTAATGATGATTGGCCATCCTGCATGTGCAGCGTGCTGAATAGAATAGAAGAATAATACGCAGCAGCTTACTCCAAAGAAAAATACAGCTACAAAATGTATTGCTGCTAAAGGCTGGTTGTGTACCTGCAATGTAGCGTGCTCAAGGTGAGCCGCGTGATCCTGAGGTCCAACCATTTCACTTGAGTGTGTAGGAGCAGTATGACCAGAAGCATGAACAGCTTCCATCATGTGTTCTATTTGCTCAGTAGAAATTCCTTTGTTCATAAAGAAACCAATACCGAAAAGAACTAAACCTACAACAAGAAGTATTATAGAAGTTGATTTTAATTTTGGTGAAAAACTATACATTTCTTTTCTTATTTTTTAGTTTCGGTAGTCGTTTCAGTTGCTGGTGCCGCCGCTGTAGCTGTTGCCGGTGCTGCTGCTCCTTTTTGAAAGCACTCATCACATACATAGCCACTCTCCATCTGTCTCCTGCGTTCAATTGTCCCGCATAAGACCCCATCGCATTTCTACCGTTAGTTAATACATAATGAACAGATCCTACAGTAAGCTCTCTATCTGCATAGTTAGGTACACCAGAGAATGCTCCACTTTGTACAATAGGTCCTTGTCCATCACCTCCTGTTCCGTGACATGCAGCACAAGTGTGATCAAACAATACTTTTCCTCTTTCAAGATCCTTAGCTGCATTAGCTGGGTTTAAAGGAGAAGCTGTCAGTTTTTAGATGCTTCATACCCAGCGTTGTACTCGTCAACATTCTTAGGAAGTAAGCCTTCTTCAAAAACTCCATCTTTATTCTGAGCTACTGATCCTTCTACTGGAGAAAGACCTGTTGCTCCATTATTTTTAACAAAAGCAGGGATTTCATTTTCATGATCTGAATAAGCGTCCTGAGCTTTCATCAATGGATCGTAAGCTACCGGAAAATACATATCCGGGAAATACACCAACGGAGTATTCTCCTTTGGGCCGCAAGAGTTAAGTAAAACTGTTGTTAAACCTAAAACTGCTGTAATTTTTAATACATTCTTTTTCATTTTAAGCGTCTTTAACAGTTATTTCTTCAACTCCAGTTTCAATAAGCAACTGTTTTACAGATTCTACATCTTCAGTTACGAATTCCATCATGAATTTGTCATCAGTAGTTCTCGGATCAGGATTCTGAGCGGAGCTCCCGGATACATTTTGTTTCTAACTAGGAAAGTTAAAGACATCATGTGAGCTGCACAGAATACCATTAATTCAAACATTGGAACTACGAATGCCGGCATGTTGTGTCCCCAGTCAAAAGCGGGTTTACCACCGATATTCTGAGGCCAGTCATGGTTCATTACATACCAGGTTAAAGTAGCACCGATAGTAACTCCATAAAGAGCATATAAGAATGCAGCATCAGAAATTCTGGTTTTCTTTAACCCTAAAGCTTTGTCTAGCCCGTGAACCGGAAACGGAGTATAAACTTCGTTGATTGCGATTCCTTTATCGTTGAATGCCTTAACGCCGTTCATCAAATCGTCGTCGTCAGCATAAAGTCCGTATACAATTTTAGTGGTGCTCATCTCCTTCTTTTGCTTTATAAGTTTCACCTGAGATTTTCAAAATCGATTTTAATTCAGCCTGTGCAATTACAGGGAATGTTCTTGCATATAATAAGAATAATACAGAGAAGAATCCGATTGTTCCTAAGTATACACCCACATCAATGATCGTTGGCTTAAACATTGTCCATGATCCAGGTAAGTAGTCTCTTGAAAGGTTGATAACGATGATATCAAAACGCTCAAACCACATACCGATGTTGATGATCAATGCAACAATGAATGTCCAGATAATATTCGTTCTTAGTCTCTTGAACCAGAAAGAAGCAGGAACCACAAGGTTACAGATGATCAATGACCAGAATGCCCACCAGTAAGGACCTACAGCCGCACCTGGAGAAAGGTATGTAAAGTCTTCAAATCTTGAACCTGAATACCATCCGATGAAATACTCAGTAGCATAAGCTACAGTTACCATACCACCGGTAAGGATAATTACGATGTTCATAATTTCGATATGATACATTGTAATATATTCTTCTAAGTGACATACTTTTCTAGCTACCAACAATAGGGTCTGTACCATTGCAAATCCTGAGAAGATCGCACCGGCAACGAAGTAAGGAGGATAGATTGTTGAGTGCCATCCTTTAATTACTGAAGTTGCGAAGTCAAATGATACGGTAGTGTGTACTGAGAATACAAGTGGAGTTGCCAAACCTGCAAGAACCAAAGAAAGTTCTTCGAATCTTTGCCAGTGTTTTGCTTTACCACCCCAACCGAATGCAAGGAAAGTATAAATCTTCTTAGTCCAAGGAGTCTTAGCTCTATCTCTGATCATTGCAAAGTCAGGGATTAGTCCCATGAACCAGAATACAGTTGATACTGAGAAATACGTAGAGATTGCGAATACGTCCCAAAGTAGAGGAGAGTTGAAGTTCCCCAAAGAGAACCGAATTGGTTTGGTAAAGGGAATACCCAGTATCCAACCCAAACTCTACCCATGTGAATTACAGGGAAGATTGCCGCCTGTACAACCGCAAAGATCGTCATCGCCTCTGCAGATCTGTTTACAGACATTCTCCATCTCTGTCTAAATAATAATAATACCGCTGAGATTAGGGTTCCGGCGTGACCGATACCTACCCACCATACGAAGTTGGTAATATCCCAACCCCAGTTAATAGTTCTGTTAAGCCCCATGCTCCAATACCTGTTCCGATAGTATAAGCGATACATCCGAATCCATAGATGAATAGAACTAAGGCAGCATATAATGAGATCCACCATAATTTACCTGCTCTTTCTTCGATAGGTCGTGCAATATCTTCTGTGATATCGTGATAAGTTTTGTGACCAATAATTAGAGGTTCCCTTATCGGAGCTTCGTAATGTCCTGACATTTTTTACCTATTTATTATTTAAACTTTATTTTTCTACTCTGTTTCTTACTTTAGTGTGATAGAACACGTTTGGTTTTGTTCCGATCTCCTCTAGTAAATAATATCTTCTGTTAGAGGCGTATACCTTTCTAATTGAAGAATCTTTATCATTCATGTCTCCAAATGTCATTGCACCAGTAGAACAAGCTTTAGAACAAGCAGTCTGGAATTCTCCATCCTTCACTCTTCTTCCTTCTTTCTTAGCCTCAAGAATAGTATTCTGAGTCATTTGGATACACATTGAACATTTCTCCATTACCCCTCTAGTTCTTACAACTACGTCTGGGTTAAGTACCATTCTTCCTAAATCGTTGTTCATGTTGAAGTCGAACTTGTCGTTTAGGTTATAAGTAAACCAGTTGAAACGTCTTACTTTGTACGGACAGTTGTTTGCACAATATCTGGTACCGATACATCTGTTGTAAGCCATATGGTTTTGACCTTGCTTACCGTGTGAAGTAGCCGCTACCGGACATACAGTTTCACATGGAGCATGGTTACAGTGCTGACACATTACTGGCTGGAAGATTACATCCGGATTATCAGCAGGGTGGTTCAATGCACCTCCCTCTTTGTTGAATGCAGTACCGTATAATTCTGGTACAGCCAATCCATCTTTTAATCCTTCATATACTTCTACAGTTTGTCTTGAAGAATAGTAACGGTCAATTCTTAACCAATACATATCTCTGGACATTCTTACTTCTTCTTTACCTACTACAGGAACGTTGTTTTCAGCCTGACAAGCAATAATACATGCTCCACATCCTGTACAAGAGTTCAGGTCGATAGATAAGTTGAAGTGAGGACCGTCAGTATCATCAAATGCATCCCAAAGGTCAATTTTTCTTGCTGGAAGAGCTCCACTGATGGTGTGGTATTCCAAAGGTTTGTTCCATCCTTTGTGCTCATCATCGAATGGTACGTTGATGAATTCTGCTAGAGGAACTTCCTTAGCGATTTCGTAACGACCCATTAATGTATTCTGAAGCTGGATCCCTGCGAATTCGTGATCTTCTCCTGTTTTCTCGATTTTAGCACCGGAAAGAACAAGGTTAGAACCATCGAATAAAGGATAAGCATTTACCCCTGTATCAGCAGTTGCTCCTGAGTTCTTCTTACCATAACCAAGCGCAAGACCTACTGACCCTTCTGCTTGTCCTGGCTGTACGAATACAGGCACATCTTTTATTGTAACTCCGTTTACAGTAAGGTTTACGATAGAACCATCCAGCTGCATTCTTGCGTTAAGATCGTTATCGATACCGAATTTTTCTGCATCTTTTGGAGAAATTGTCAGGTAGTTATCCCAAGACATTCTTGTGATAGGATCAGGTAACTCTTGTAACCAAGGGTTGTTTGCCTGAGTACCGTCTCCCATTGAAGTCTTAGTGTATAATACTAATTCTAATTCTGAAGCTTTAAAGTTTCCTAATTCAGCAACAGCCTGAGCAGCGTTTCCACCTGCATAAGATAATGTTGTTGAGTTAGTGGAAGCATTGATACCGTTATATAATGCTTTGTTGAAAGAAGTACCACCTAAAAGAGAAGCAGAGCTTGCCTTTAAATAATCGTAGTAGTTGTTGGCAGCATTGTTCTTACCGTTTTCCAAACCAATAGAGATTCTTCAATCTGTCTTGATTTGTAGATCTTCTGGATAGTAGGCTGCATCAATGAATATACTCCGGTCTGTGGTTCGATATCTCCCCAAGACTCTAGCCAGTTTGCTACTGGAATAACAGCCTTAGCTGCTTTGTACATTTCATTTTTCTTATCAGCAACAGCAATTACATAAGGAACTTTAGATAAAGACTTTTTGAAGTCTTCTCCTTTTGGATGAGCATAGATAGGATCTACGTTGTTTGTAACTAATACTCCAACTTGTCCACCGTTTACCCAACCTAGGAATTCCTGATATCTTGCACCGTTGAATTCTTTAAGGAAGTTAGCTTTACCTGTGAAAGCAACCGAACCTAATTTCTGGTTGATTAAGTGTGCTAAAACCTGTGCTCCTTTAGAACCGTCAGCGAAAACAACAGCTTTGCTTCCTTTTGCTTTCAGTTCGTTAGCAATTTCAGTTGCAGTCTTATCAGTAGTACCGCCACCTACGATTGCATTGTAAACTTCAACTAAAGTTTTGTTTACTGCACTTGGTTTTAATCTGTATCTTGAGTCTGCGTTAGCACTGGTTAAAGACATGTTAGATTCCACCTGAATGTGTCTCAACATGTTTGGACCTGGTTTTCTGGCCGCAGCATAAGAAGTCTCTAAGCTTGAAGCGTTATAATCTCCTAAGAAATCAGCCTGGAAAGAAACAACCAGTTCAGAACCGTTAAGGTCGTAAACAGGTAATGCTCTTTGTCCGAAAACTTCCTGTGCAGCATCTAGTCCTGCAGCATACGGATATGCATCGAAAGTTACCAGTTCAGCTGTAGGATATTTAGCTTTGAATTCAGCGAATAACTTTTTGAAAGTTGGTGAAGCAAAAGAGTGATAAAACCACAATCTTTTTGCCTGATGCTTTAGCTTCTTCCAAACCTTTGATCACGAAACTGTCTACTTTATCGAAAGTTTCATCTTTACCGTCCAGTTTAGGCTGTTTTACTTTATCGTTATCATAAAGAGAAAGTACACTTGCCTGAGCTCTTGCGTTAGTTTTACCTAAATCACCACCAGCCGGGTTTGGTTCAATCTTGATGGGTCTACCTTCTAGTTTTTACTAAAACACTAGCAAAGTCGAAACCGTCAAAATAAGTTGAAGCGTAATAATTAGGGATTCCCGGAATAATATCATGCGGCTTTACCACATAAGGAATCGTTTTGATTACCGGAGCTTCGCAGGCAGCTAATGTAACTGCTGCTGTAGAGAACCCTAGTAATTTAAGGAAATCTCTTCTTGAAGTACTAGATCCGTTTTTCTCAGCATCTCCAAGGAAATCTTCTACCGGAATTTCTTCCTGAAACTCTTTCTGAGCCAGCTTATTATTCAAAGCCGGATCTTTAAGTTCATGAATACTTCTGAATTGTATTTTGTTTGAAGCCATTTATACTTCTAATTTTTTAGTTATTAATAATGACATTTACCACACTCAAGACCTCCAATTGCATCTACAGTGATTTTACCTCCATCTTGTGGATATTGTTTTTTCAACTTGTCATGTAGATTCTTGAAGTACTCTTTATTATAACCGTTGTTCATATCAACCTCAGTCGTTCTGTGGCACTCGATACACCATCCCATAGTAAAGTCGTTAGCCATCTGAACAACATTCATTGTATCAATTTTACCGTGACAAGCTTTACATACAACATCAATTTTGTTGTTAGGATTCTTTTGTTGAAAGAATTGATGATCGCTTGTTCACCAGCAATTACGTGCTGAGAGTGGTTGAAGTAAACAAAGTCTGGCATGTTGTGGATTCTTGTCCATTCAACCGGCTGTGTTTTTCCTGTATACTGTTGTTTTGCAGGATCCCAACCTGTTGCTGCGTAGATCTTCTGGATTTCTCCGTCATAGAATGCCTTATCTTTTCCTGGCTCCATGTAGTGATCTGCGTTGTATTCAGAAATTGTTCTGTGACAGTTCATACAAACGTTCATAGAAGGAATTTCAGATACTTTTCCGTATTTAGCACTGGAGTGACATAACTGACAGTCAATTTTTTGTTCTCCGGCGTGGATTTTGTGAGAGAAGTAGATAGGCTGCTCAGGCTTATAACCTTTGTAAACCCCGATCCACATTAACCAGTTCCATACTCCATAAGCCGCTAAAATAGCAAGAATTGCCAATAAAGCTTTACCTACATAATGGAACTTCTCATACATTTCCTTGAACGAACGAACTCTCGTTTCGTTAAGACCTGCCAGTTCTTCAGATTGGCCAAGCGTAACTAATTGTCTTAGTTTCACAAGAATCCAAACCAATAGACCTGCGATTGCTAAAAGGGAAATGATGACAATGTTTGTAGTAGTTTTATCTGCAGGAGCTGCAGAAGTACCTTCACCTGCTGTAGCTTTCGCTTCATCTTTTTTGGTTCCGGCTCTGGCGGATTAGTTGTAAAAGCTAAAATGTCATCAATATCCTTCTCTGTAAGATTAGGAAAGACCTGCATTTCAGTCTTGTTGTACTTTTCAAAAATCTCATTGGCGTATTTATCCCCGAAGCTCTCAGAGCTTTGTTGTCTTTGATCCACTTGTGAAGCCAATCTCTGTCTACACCACCTTCTGTCTTTACTCGTTCTACAACCCCTTTAATGGTGGCCCAACAACTTGTTTGTCCAGCGCGTGACATGCAGTACAATTCGCTTTGAAAAGTTTCTCTCCGTTTTTAGGATCGCCGTCTTGCCCGTAAAATGAAGCACTGGTTGATAGCAATAAGCCTATTGCGATCAACGTTTTTTTATAATGCTTTCTCCAACTAATCATTTAAATTATCTTATGTTAGTAAATTATTGAACATTCAATCAATTCCGCAAAAATAATATTTTTAACAGGAATTTAACGGTATATCGAAAAGGGAAAATATCATTTACGTTTAATTTGTATTGATTCTAAATAACCTGTTTGGTATAGTTTTTTAATTTGTATAAATTTGCGGAAACAAGTTTAAATGAGAAATTTGATTAAAATATTTTCGATATTATCATTATTTGGTTTTTATAGTATTGAAGCACAGCAGGTTGTTAGAAAAGATACCCTTTCGGGAACGGAGCTTGTCATCACGATGGATTCCAAAATTAATGCTGCTTTGGAAGGAATTGAAGGCAAATGTTCTAAAGTTGCCTCAAATAATTCTACCAGAGATTCCGGTAATAACGATAGTGGTATTTCTACAGGAATATCTACGAAACCTCCTAAAATCTATGTTCCGAACAGAGAACTTACCAATGCTGAAATTTGTAAGAAAAATCCAAGAATTTTAGGATATAAAATCCAGATTACAACTGTGAAAAGTAATGAGGAGGCCAATGAAGTAAAGTCTTATTTCAGAAAAAGATTTCCTAATCTGAAAGTAGAGACAGATGCTTCTTTAAGACCGAATTATAAAATTCTTGCAGGAAGTTATTTCACAAAACAGAGTGCAGCGGCAGATCTTTCAAGAATCAGAGAATACTTTAAATCTGCAGTGGCCGTACAGTACAGAATTTTCTGTGCAGAAGCCAAGTAATACTGATTTTCTTAAAATAAAAAACAAAAAAGCTGAGCACTGCTCAGCTTTTTTATTGATAATACCTATCTGTAAACCAGAGGAATTCTGACATTCTGAGTAAGTTATTACACAAAAGATAGAAGAATAATACCCCACGGTAAACATTAAGAAAAATAATATTTTGGGGATGATCTGTAAGCGTAAAACAGCCATCCGATCAACAGAGGATACACAAAAACAAAGTGTCCGCCATAAATATAGGAAGTATGAAGCCCGAATCTCATAAGGCAATGAATGATGATATCAATGAAAAATGAAATCATAATAACCTGCACCCATTTGTTCCTGAAATTTTTACAATAACTCCAAACTGCCAGAAGCAATAATACTGCCACAAAAATATAAGAAAACGTAGAAGAATACAGTTCCATATAAATGGCTTTAAAGTGAAAACCTTTCATGTTATGCTTATCCGAAATGGTAAAACTTGGAAAAAGGATATTGCCTCCGAAAAAGAAAGACATGATCATATCCCATGTAGGCATAGTTTCTACGTTGGAGAATTTTTCATATTGCTGATTCGTTTTGGAGAAAATCGCCTGGTATTTAAAATCAATCCTGTTCAGGTAAAGAAGTATATAGCAAATAACGGCTATTATGACCCTCAAGGCTGCATTTCCAAATTTTTTCCAGTTTTTAAAGAGATTTTTTCAAAAAGAACGGGGATAAAAACTTTTACAAAATTGGTTATCGTAAGCCCGCCTATAGTAATGCCTGCCAACGTTAATGCTGATGCGGGAATTTTCTCGTCTTTCTTAAGTTTGATGGCTGCATAATAATTATACAGGCTGAGAAAAAATAAAGTGTAGGTGAAGTTTTCGGGAGTAAATGACAGAATGATATTGGTTGAAAACAAAGCGAAAAACAATACAATGAAAAAGCTGAATTCAACCGGAAGCCTGATGATATTTTTAAATATTTGAAGATCTGAAGAATATTCAGACTGATGACAAGGTTGCTCATCCAGGCTAATGTAAGTCTGAATGTCATATCCATTTTCCCCCTGAGATCAGTAATGCCAATTCCCTGATTCCGTTAAAAAAATAATAGGATAGCGGATGTCTTTCAAAGCTGCCGCCACTCATGATGATAGACTTATTGTCAAAACTGAAATAAGCATCCCATGGGATTCTGCTGTCGAAGATAATTCTGTAATGGCAGGCGATATAAGACCCCAGGATTCCGTAGCCGGTAATGAAAAAAAAAAAACTGCCAGCTCGGTATAGGATGAAGGAAAAACTAATTTAAAAAAATTAATGAGTTTTGTTTTGATAAAAGACACGGGTCATATTTTTTGCAAAAGTAAAACAAAAAACCACCAAAGCAGGTGGTTTTTGAGAAGATTCTATCAACGGTGTTATTGTTTGATTATTTTTTCAGTCGTAGAAGTTCCGTCAGTAAATTCTACCTTCATCAGATAAGTTCCTTTCGGAAGAGATGAAACATCTGCTTTTCCGGAATCTGCCGTGTTGAGTGTTTTTCCTGACATATCAATAATAGACGTTGCTTTTATTTTTTTATCTGTTTTGATATTGATTTCTCCTTTTGTAGGATTAGGATAAACAGATATACCGGATTTCGTTTTGAAACTTCATGGGTTGCAAGGCTTCCTGATGTAGTCACCTTTACATCATCCAGCATAAACATATATTTATCTGCAGACATATACTGGAATCCTATTTTTACAGTTTGTCCGGCGTAGGCATCCAGGTTAATGGTGACCTCTTGCCATGCTGCGAAGGAGCAGTAGATGTGGCAGGGGAAGAAATAATGGTAAAACTGGCGGCTGTGGTAGGGTTTCCGGTTCCTGTATAAATTCCTACTTTATAGCTCTCTGCAAAATCAGGAGACAATGCTTTTACCCAAAAAGTTAATGTGTTTGAGCTGGCTCCTAAAGTTAATGAAGGGGTTATTAGCCAGTCATTATTGGCAGTTACTCCGTTAGCAGGAACTCCGGCCCATGAAACTGCACATTTTTGTCCTCCGTGTGGGGTAAAATTTCTGACTTCTTCATCTGTGGCAATAGGTGCTGCATTGTTGGTTGCATTACTTGCGGAAAGATTGAAAATCTGAAAGGCCATTGGCTGTCCGGCATTTGCCCAGTTTGCTGTCCAGCCTGCAGAGGTTGTACCGCCTACTACAGGGCCTCCTCCTGTATAAGTTCTCAGACCGTCCAGGTCTAATGTAGACCAGCTGCCAATATTATTAATGGCAAAATTGGTGTACGATTCAAAGCCCTCATCGAGCAAAACTGTTTGAGAATGCGCTGCCATTCCCATTAGTAAACTTACGGAAAGTATAATTTTTTTCATATTAAAGATTTTTCTAAATATAGTGAAAATTTTTAATACGTTGATAATGAATCAGTAAAATCTGTGAATTGTTTTTTACGAGCTGCAGGATAACGTAGAACATCCGGCAGTATCATCGTAACCGGAAGGTCTTTTGCCGGAAAACTCAGGAAAGAGTTCTTCGTAAGGATTTTTCAAAGCAATTGTTAATTTATCCAGTATTTCTGTTTTTCCGTTTCCGATTTCCTCAATACATTCATAAAGCAAATAATTTCTGAGAATGAATTTTGGATTGGCCTTTTTCATCATCGCTACAGACTCTTCTTTTGAAATGGTATTTGAACTGATGCGGGATTCATAAGTTCCGACAAAGTTTTTCAGCTTGTTCAGTTTTTCTTCATTCAACAAAGTATAGGACGTGACACCGAATAATTCTTTAAGATCCGCATTAGGGCTTAATTTTTCCAACTGATTGAAAAACAGGGTGTGGTCAAGTTGTAGTTCCTGCATCAGTCCCTGCCAGTTAGTAAAAAATCCTCATCATCTTTTCGCAGTTCGTCAAACCCGAATTTCCTGCACAGCATGGCATCATGAGCTTCCCAGAAATAGGTGCCATAGCGGTTCAATGTATCTTCCAGAAACTTTTCATCTTTAATGATCGGATGAAGTGCATTGGCAAGCTGCCACAGATTCCATTGGGAGATTTGCCCCTGTTTTCCAAAAGCATATCTTCTTCCGGGAAGATCGGTAGTATTCGGGGTGAAATTCAAATCGTATTCATCCATCATAGAATAAGGGCCGTAATCAATGGTAAGCCCCAGGATAGACATATTATCCGTATTCATAACCCCATGTACAAATCCGACTCTGAACCATTCAACCATAAGATCTGCAGTCCGGGTGCATATGTTTTCAAAGAAATCTTTGTATTTCTGTTGCCCTGAAGATGTGATTTCAGGGAAATAATGGTCTATGGTAAAATCTGTAAGATCCTGCAGGGTTTTATATTCCTGTTGTGCAGACATCAGTTCAAAATGCCCAAATCGAATAAAGCTGGCTGCTGTTCTTATGATCACTGCGCCTTTCTCAAGCTCAGGATTTCCGTTGTACATGATATCACGCACTACATCTTCTCCTGTAAATGCTAAACTAAGGGCCCTTGTTGTAGGAACTCCGAGATGGAACATCGCTTCACTCATCAGATACTCACGGACGGATGACCTTAATACGGCTCTTCCATCAGCATGCCTGGAATATGGAGTAGCGCCGGAGCCTTTCCATTGGATCTCTGTCTTTTTCCATTTTCATTCACAATCTCTCCTGCAAGGATCGCTCTTCCGTCTCCCAGCTGGCCTGCCCAATTCCCAAACTGATGCCCTGCATAGGCTGTTGCGTAGGTCTGAACATTTTCAGGAAGATTGTTTCCAACCAGAAAATCCAGATCTTTATCTTTAAATGCTCCAAGACCTATTTCTTCTGAAAGTTCTGCATTGAAAGCAATGAGTTCAGGTTTGTCGAAACCTGCAGGCTTAATGGTGGAGAATAAAACTTTCGGAGTGTTTCTCTGCATGGGATTATTAGAAAAGTCACCCGGAAATTTCTTTAGAAAAGGCTGTCTGATGCGTTCGATATTCATACCTCAAAGGTATTAATTAAAGAAAAGACCTTCCAAATTATTGAAAGGTCTTGTGTATTTCTAAAAGAGAATTTATTTATTAAAATCTACCTCATCATTAGAATGAAGGTTTTCATTAATATTGTCCTCTTTCTTTTCTGTAGGTTTTTTAGGAGTTGGATCTACAGGTCTTGGATTTTTGATCTCGTCAATGGTCTGAAGGCTTCCGTCATCTCCGTATCCTCCGCCAAGGCCTTTAAGGTTTGAACATCCGTCTTTCCAGTCCGAAGGTTTAACAAATTTGTCATCAGGTGTAATGCCTAAACTTTTGTCTGCCCAGACTTTCTTCATGAAGATGGCCCAGATTGGTAATGCCATTTTAGCTCCCTGACCTTCCCCGGTTCCAAAGAAGTGGGTAGCTCTGTCTTCCCATCCAACCCATGCTCCGGTAGCCAGTTTTGGAGTAATTCCCATAAACCAACCGTCAGAGTTATTCTGAGTAGTACCTGTTTTGGCTGCAATTTCTACGGCTTTTGATATTCCTCTTCTTCCTAATTCTCCTGAAGCCGTACCATACTGCGCAACACCTTTCATAAGCTCTATCATGGTGTAGGCATACATAGGATTCATTACTTCTTTAGGCTCTACGTTGATTTCCTTGATTACTCTACCGTTGGCATCTTCAATTCTCCAGATCATTTCCGGTTTGTTGTGATTTCCGTAGTTGGCAAAAGTACTGTAGGCACCTAGCATTTCATAAATTGTAATATCTGATGAACCTAGTGCTATGGTATTGTTTCTTGGAATATCTTCCGTTACACCCAGATCTCTTGCTGTCTGAATTACCGCATCTACTCCGGTCATTTCAATAAGTCTTGCAGCAACCGGGTTCTGAGAGTGTGCTAATGCGTCTTTCAATGTAAGCATTCCGCCTCTACCAGGGACATGCCATCCTTTGTGATCGTAAGTTCCGTTGGAAACTGTTGAACAAGGCGTCATCCCCAGCTTCATAATTGCAGTTGCATATACGAACGGTTTGAAGGTAGATCCTACCTGTCTCTTACCCTGTTTGATGTGGTCATACTGGAAGTGCTGCCAGTCAATACCACCTACCCAGGCTTTAATTTCCCCGGTTCCCGGAACCATAGACATAAGCCCTGCCTGTGCAATTTGTTTGTGATATCTGATTGAATCCCACGGAGACATTTCAACCTCTTCTTCACCACTCCATGTAAATCTTGAAGTTTTGATAGGCTTTTTGAATTCCATCATGATAGAATCTTCAGGCATTCCATCTGCTTTCAACAGCTTATAGCGGCCGGTTCTTTTCATGGCCTGAACCATCACGTCCTTGATCTGCTTATCATTCAAATAGTAGAAAGGTCTGTTTTTTCTTCCTCTCTGTTCTGCATCAAATCTTTTCTGAAGATCCGTTAAATGTTCCTTAATTGACTCTTCGGCATACTTCTGCATTTTAGAATCAAGGGTCACATATATTTTTAAACCGTCCTTATAAAGATTCAGTTTTTTACCGGTTTCTTTTTCGTTAGCTTCAAGATACTTATCGATCTCTTTTCTCAGATAGAATTTATAATAAGCAGAGTATCCGTCAGTAATGCTTTTGATAGGATGGAAATCTACTTCAATAGGAGTATTGATCGCTTTTTGATAGGTTTCCTCATTGATGTATCCTGTTTTCTGCATCTGATCCAGTACCACATTTCTTCTTTCCTTTGCTTTCTCAGGATATCTGTATGGGTTATTTTTTCTCGGATTCTCAAGCATGGCTACAAATGTAGCTGCTTCAGGAAGTGTCAACTCTGAAGTTTTTTTGTTAAAATAAACCCTGGAAGCCATTTCCACGCCATTGGCATTGAAAAGGAAATCGAATTTATTGAAATAAAGAGTGATGATTTCTTCTTTGGTATATCTTTTTCAAGACTTACCGCCACTACCCATTCTTTTAGTTTCTGGAAGGCTCTTTCAATTTTATTCTGAGAAGCTGTTCCTGTAAAAGAAGCTTTGCCAGCTGCTGGGTAATGGTAGAACCACCACCACGGCCACCACCATAAGCTACGGCTCTGGCGATAGAGTACAGGTCAATTCCTGAATGTTCTTTAAAACGTTCATCTTCTTTAGCCTGAAGGGCATAGATGAGATAAGGAGGAAGATCCTTATAAACAATAGGTTGTGTTTTTTCTTTCTCAAACTTACCTAAAACAACTCCATCTGATGAAATGATCTCAGAAGCAACGAAGATATTCGGGTTTTCAAGTTCTTTTACATCCGGCATTTCCCCAAGGAACCCTTGAGAAACCGAAAAGAAAAGTCCTGAAATTCCCAGAACTACCGCAATAAGTCCAATCCAAATAAATGAAACCCATTTTTTCCAGGAGGTGTTTTTCTTTTTGGGAGGCAGTGGAAATGTTTTTCCTTATTTCCCGTGTTTTTCTTGTTCTCTTCCATTATTTATGGTTACGCTTTCTATTTTTACTCCAACATCCTCAATTCCCGGAAGATCATCATTTCTCATGGCCTGTATCAGCCCGATTTCATATTTTCCTTTTGCCGGGAATGTGTAATTTAATTTATACTGAAACAATGTTTCCTTCGTGTCACCAAAACCTGTACCAAGCCATTCTCCGTTTGGTTTTGCCAATACATAATTGAGCGTGTCAGTCTCTTTTTTTCTTGTTCTGGAGATTGGTGAAATTGACAATAAACCTTATATTGCTATAAGGATAATTGTTGTTGTTTCTTACGACAAATATAATATTTTTAGGATTCTGCGGATCTGAAATCTCAAGATTAAATTTTTGTTCACTTTTCTTATTCCATTTGTTATCAACGGAATTCATGATGATCTCTTCGTTTGAGGAAGAGTTACAGCTAAAGAAAAGGATAAGGGAAAATAATCCTAAAATTTTACGCATTTTTATCTTTTTGGGAGGAAATTTCTTTTAAACTTCTTCTTGTTTGGGTTATTTTGTGGTTTTTGTTCTGTATCAGAACTGGTTTCAGCTTTTACTTTTTCCACCGGAGGCTTTTGCTGCTGTGGCTTCTGTTGTCTGGGCTGATTTCCGGAATGCGGATTGGTGCTCTGGTTTTCCGGTTTTTCAGATCGTTCAGGTCTTTCCTGTCTTTCTGGTCTGTTTCTTTTCTGCCCTTGTCCCTGCTGATTATTGTTGCCTTTATTCTGATTGTTGTTTCTGTTTCTGTTGTTTCTGTTTTCTTTTCGAAACGGTCCACATTATTTTCCTGGATCAGATCAATGCTCTGAAGAGGAGCTTCCGGCTGTTTCAGATCCTCTAAAGGAAGTGTTTTTTCGCCTCTTTTGTTTTTTGAAATCAGTTTTTAACAAGGTCAATATCGAAATCATACCATGCAATGGAATTTTCCACGTAGGCAAACCACATTTTCTTTTTGAAAACATCAATTTTGATACAGAATGCTTTCCCTTTTCTGTTTCCAGAGTGGTTGAAGAAGATGGGAAATTGCTTAATGCATCCAAATAGCTGTCTAGCTCATAGTTAAGGCAGCATTTAAGTTTACCACACTGTCCTGCCAGCTTTTGAGGGTTGATACTCAGTTGCTGGTATCTTGCTACGTTGGTATTGACGGATCTGAAGTCTGTAAGCCATGTGGAACAGCAAAGTTCACGTCCGCAAGATCCGATTCCACCTACTTTGGCCGCTTCCTGTCTGAAACCGATCTGTTTCATATCGATTTTGGTACGGAAAGCTCCGGCGTAATCTTTGATCAACTGCCTGAAATCCACCCGGGTATCAGCAGTATAATAAAATGTGATCTTCGAAGAATCACCCTGATATTCTACATCAGTGACTTTCATCTCAAGACCTAATCTTCCGGCGATTTTTCTCGCTTCAAGCTTTACACCGTCTTCTTTTTTTCTTACTTACTTCCTGCCATACCTCAAGGTCTTTTTGGTTGGCCTGTCTGTATATTTTGAGTGCCGATTCTTCAGAAAACTTTTTCTTTTTCATCTGAATCTTCACTAATTCTCCTGTAAGGCTTACGACGCCTACATCGTGTCCCGGACTAGATTCTACTGTAACTACACTGCCTATATGTAAAGGAATATTATTTACATTCTTATAAAACGATTTTCTGTCATTTTTAAATCTAACTTCTACAAAATCACACCTGTTTGGTGCCGGATTGTTGATGTTAGAAAGCCAGTCAAAAACACTTAATTTATAACTATTCCCGCAGGTATTTACATTTTCACAGCCATTTGCGGTTTTTTTAGGACCACAAGAATGTGCAGAATCGCCGGATGTTTTACATCCACAACTCATATTTTCTATTATTTATAATCTTGCAAATTTATGTATTTTTATCTTTATGCAATTCTAAAATACTTAAATAACCTGAATTCGTAGTAAAACATTTCCATATTTTAATACAGAAGGATGATTAACGGCTCAATGCAGTAGGTTCATTCCTGTTTTTTGAAGATCAATTCTTTTTTATAGGGTGCCAGATTTTTATTTTTTTATGAAATTATTTACTGTATTTTAACACTTTGACGGATTTAAGCTGTTTCTTATTATTTTTTTTTCCTTTTCAGGTCTTATTTCTATAAATGTTAAACGATTGTTTAAAATTAAACAGTTTAAGCCTTATTATTTTGTATGGGTTTTAATGATGTAAAAATGAATGATTTATCCTTTATTGTGTTTAAAATACTATTTTAAACATAGTTTTCTTTTGGTATATTGTTTAAAATATTGGGAAATATTAACAGACGTATTCAAAATAATTTTATATTTGGATTATATAATAATAGTCTATGAAAAAAATATTGGTATCAACTGCTTTATTGGCGGGCGTTCTATCTTACGCAGGAGGCTTCAGAGTTTCTCTGCAAGGGGTAAAACAGTTGGCGATGGCACATACGAGTGCCCATGCCGAAGATGCGAGTGTGACATTCTTCAACCCGGCGGGTATGTCATTTATCCCCTCTAAACTGAGTGTAGTGGCAGGAGGATTTGGTGCAAGTAATAAAGTTACTTTTCAAAATTTGAATACTTTACAAAGTACGGAAACGGATAATCCTATAGGGACACCGATCTATGCAGCGATTACTTATAAACCAATAGAAAAACTTTCGGTAGGTTTTCAGTTTCTCTACACCATTCGGAAGTACAATCAAATGGCCAGAAAACTGGGAAGGCAAAGAGCTGGTACAGAAGATGGAGCTGAAAAGTTTCTACTTCCAGCCGATGGTTTCTGTGAAACTGGCAGATTGGGTGTCTTTCGGTGCGAGCTATATCTACGCAAAAGGAAAAGTAGACTGGGATAAAGCTGTAACACAATTCAACGGACAAGTGAATATCAATGATGAGAAAGCAAGCGGACATGGGTATGGATTCGGTTTCTATTTCAGACCTGATCCTAAACTGGATGTAAGTATTGCCTACCGTTCAGCAATCGATATGAAAGCTAAAAACGGAACAGCTACCTTCAAATTTCCTACACAGACTCCTTACTCTCTGCTGAAACTGAATGCTGCGGGACAGGACGGATTCTCTGCAACATTGCCATTGGTAGAAGAATATACTATCGGTTTAACGTATAAAATAACTCCGAAATGGTTGGTTTCAGCTGACTTCAACTACCATGGATGGGAGCGATACAGCAAACTTACATTAGACTTTGATAATGCTCCTATTGGAAACCAGACGGATCCGACAATACTCGTGAATCCTAAAAACTTCAGAAATACCAAAACATTCAGATTGGGAACCCAATATGCATTCTCTAATATAATCTATGGACGTTTGGGAGCGTATTATGATGAATCTCCTTATTCTGACGATCATTTTATTCCTGAAACACCATCATATGACACATTTGTAGTTACCGGTGGACTTGGGTTCAAGCTAAAACAGTTCGGAGTTGATTTGGCAGGAGGATATGCAATGCCTAAAGCCAGAGATGTAAATAATGCCAATATCGGACTTTACGGACAGTCGAAAGCTACTGCATTCTACTTTGGTCTAGGTTTATCTTATAACCCTTTTTATTGAAAGACTATGAAAAAATTATAATATCGACTATTGCAGTTTCTGCACTTCTTTTTACAGTAACCAGCTGTAAAACCGATTTTGATACTGATGTGAAAGACATTCAGGTATCAAAAGGAAGCGCCGATTTTACAAGATATGTTGCCCTGGGAAATTCCCTTACTTCCGGATATAGAGACGGAGCTCTTTATATTGACGGACAGAATGAATCTTATCCGTCAATGATCGCCCAACAGATGAAATTAGTGGGTGGAGGAGAATTCAAACAGCCTTTAATGGCGGATAATAACGGAGGTCTTATTCTGGCAACTTCGCCAACATCTACTTTACAGATTGCCAATACAAAACTTTATATTAAAGGCTTTGTTGATGGAAGTCCTGAACTGGATAATGCCAATGGTAACGTAGCAACAACGGTTGTAAACACAGTGCTTTCCGGTCCTTTTAATAACCTTGGTGTTCCGGGAGCTAAAGTGGCTCATTTATTGGCGCCTGGTTATGGAAATGTTCAGGAGTTGGTCCGAAAACAGCGAATCCTTATTTTGTAAGATTTGCATCTGAGCCCAATACTTCTGTAATTGCAGACTTTAAAAAACAGAACCCTACGTTCTTCTCATTATGGATCGGGAATAATGATGCTTTATTATATGCTTTGGCTGGTGCAGACAGTTCAGTAGAAACATTGACGCCTCCGGCACAGTTTGCCCAATATTATAATATGCTGATTGATCAGATTGCAAGTACTAATGCTAAAGGAGTAATTGCCAATATTCCAAGTGTAACTTCTGTTCCTGCTTTAACTACGATTCCTACAAATCCTTTGACAGCAGCTGTTTTAGGAAAAGGAAATGTTGCTGTAGGTGAAGCTACAATTGATGATCTGAATAAGAACGTATATGGACCTTTAAGCCAGATCTTAACGGCTCTTGGAGCTGGTGACAGAATTAAACCGCTTTCTAAAACTGCAGCCAACCCATTGCTGATTAAAGATGAAAGTATTACCAATTTAGGGGCACAAATCACAGCGGCAGCGGCAGGTTCCGGAAATCCGACTTTAGTGGCTCTTTCTGTTTACCTTGGTGCTACTTACGGACAGGCAAGACAGGCAAAAGCAGGAGATCTTATTCCTTTGACAACAAAAGCTGCTATTGGTACACTTGAGACACTTCCTCCGGGAATTCCGGCATCTCTTGGAGCTAGAGGAGTAGCTTATCCGTTTGCAGATAAATATGTTTTGGTTCCGTCTGAAATTACAGAAATCAATAGTGCAATTGATGCTTATAATGTTACAATTAAAGCTGCGGCTACTGCAAAAGGATATGCTTTTGTAGATGCAAATGCTAAATTAAAAGAACTTTCCAGCAATTCAGGAATCGTTTGGGATGGAGTAAAATATACCGCTAAATTTGTATCAGGAGGGGCATTCTCTTTAGATGGTGTTCACTTAACAGGTAGAGGATATGGTGTTATTGCCAATGAATTTATTAAGGCGATCAATGCCGGGTATAATTCCTCTTTACCACAGGTAGACCCGAATAAATATTCAGGAGTTAAACTTCCATAATAATTGATAAAATAAAAACTTAGAAGCCACAGGAGTAAATCTTGTGGTTTTTTTAAATTTGCAAAATCTTTTAAAAAGTAAAAATGGCCGATCAGTTAAGTTATCTATTTTGTACAAGAACCAGCAGGGACTTGGCAGAGAAAATTGCCCAGAGTTATGGGAAAGAATTAGGAAAAATCAACTTTCAGGAGTTCAGCGACGGAGAATTTGAGCCTGTTTTGGACGAATCTGTGAGAGGAGGAAGAGTTTTCCTGATTGGATCTACGTTCCCTCCTGCAGACAATCTATTGGAACTTCTTCTAATGATTGATGCAGCGAAAAGAGCTTCTGCAAAGAGCATTACCGTTGTAATCCCTTACTTCGGACTTGCCAGACAGGACAGAAAAGACAAACCAAGAGCGCCGATCGGTGCTAAGTTAGTTGCCAACCTTCTTACAGCAGCAGGTGCAACAAGAGTGATGACAATGGATCTTCACGCAGATCAGATTCAGGGATTCTTCGAAATTCCGGTTGATCATTTATATGCTTCTACGATCTTCGTTGATTATATCAAATCTTTAAATCTTGACAACCTTACAATTGCTTCTCCGGATATGGGAGGTGCAAAAAGAGCGAAAAACTATGCGGGTCACCTTGGTGCAGAAGTAGTAATTGCCTATAAGGAAAGAAAAAAAGCAAATGTTGTAGAAGAAATGTTCCTTATCGGGGATGTTACAGGTAAGAATGTAATTCTTATTGATGATATGATCGATACTGCAGGAACGCTTTGTAAAGCTGCAGATATCCTTATTGAAAAAGGAGCAAAAACAGTAAGAGCAATGGCAACTCACGGAGTGCTTTCAGGAAAGGCTTACGAGAACATTGAGAATTCAAAAATTCTGGAAGTTATTGTAACTGACTCAATTCCTGTTAAAAATAATTTGTCATCTAAAATAAAAGTGCTATCTTGCGCCCCGTTATTTGCAGACGTTATGACCATGGTTCATGAGCACAAATCAATCAGTAGTAAGTTTGTTATTTAATTGATTTTAAACGATTTGCAAATTAAATTAAGAACAATTTTTAAATTTTTATAAAATGAAATCTATTACAATTCAAGGTACAAAAAGAGAAAGCGTGGGCAAAAAGTCTACAAAAGCTTTACGTGATGCTGAATTAGTTCCTTGTGTTGTTTATGGAGGTGATGCACCTTTAAACTTCTCTGCTGAAGAGAGAGCTTTCAAAGGATTAGTTTACACTCCTGAAGCACACACGGTATCTATTGAAGTTGACGGAAAAACAATCCCAGCTGTTCTTCAGGATATTCAGTTCCACCCAATTACAGACAAAATTCTTCACATCGACTTCTATCAGTTATCTGACGATAAGCCAGTGATCATGGAAGTTCCGGTAAGAATTACAGGACGTGCAAAAGGTGTTGTAGCTGGTGGTGTTTTACGTCAGTCTTTCAGAAAACTGAAAGTAAAAGCTATTCCTGCTAACTTACCAGATGAGATCGTTGTTGATGTTACTCCGTTAAGAATCGGTAACAAACTTTATGTAGGAGGAATCAAGACAGAAGGATATTCTTTCATGCACCCGGACAACGCAGTAGTAGCTGCTGTTAAGATGTCTAGAAATGCAATGAAAGGTGGTGCTGCGGCAATGGATGATGAGGATGAAGAAGAAGTTGCAACTGAAGAAGGTGCGGCTCCTGAAGCAGCAGCTGAAACTGCAGCAGAATAAGAATCGCTTATTTAAACAATATAGAACCCATCATTTTTTGATGGGTTTTTTATTATACCTATGTGATTATTTCTCTTCCTCTTCCTATCATGCATTTTCTCCACTACCCGCTATTGAATATTTCTATCAACTGACAAGTATCAGTTCCCAACCTCATGCTTCCTTTCGAAAAAAAAGCCGTAAATTTGAAGAGTTCTAAATAAGAACGTCTTAATTTAAAAAATAAATAAATGTTTGACATTCAGGAAATAAGAAGCCAGTTTTCTATATTGGACAGAGAAGTGAATGGTAAACCCTTGGTTTATCTGGACAATGCCGCCACATCGCAAAAGCCAAATTCGGTTTTGGAAGTCTGTCACGCATATTATACAGAACTTAACGCCAATGTTCACAGAGGAATTCATACCTTAAGCCAGCTGGCAACTGAAGAGATGGAACTTTCGAGAAGAAAAATCCAGAAATTCATCAATGCAGAACATGATTTTGAAGTTATTTTTACAAAGGGAACTACAGAAGGTTTAAACCTTATTGCTTATATTTTAACACAAAAGCTGCAAAAGATGATGAGATTATCATTTCATATCTTGAGCATCATTCCAATATTGTCCCATGGCAGATGCTGTGTGAAAGAACCGGAGCCAAACTTCGTGTGATCCCTATTGATGAAAACGGTATTCTTCAGATGGATCATTTTGATCAGTTTTTGAGCGAAAAAACGAAGGTTGTTTCTGTAAACCAGGTTTCCAATGCACTGGGAATTGTGAATCCCATTGAAGAAATTATTGCCAAAACAAGAAAGAATACAAATGCTTATGTTGTAATAGATGGAGCTCAGTCTGCTCCACATTTCGATATTGATGTTCAGAAAATGGATTGTGATTTCTTTGTATTCTCAGGCCATAAAATGTATGCTCCGATGGGAACGGGAATCTTGTACGGAAAACGTGAAATATTGGAAGTTTTACCGCCGTTTCACGGAGGAGGAGAGATGATTGCTACATGTTCTTTTGAGGGCACTACTTATGCAGGGCTTCCATTTAAATATGAGGCAGGAACTCCTAATGTAGGTGGAAATATTGCCTTGGGAGCAGCTGTTGATTTTATGAACAGAGTAGGACGTGAAAATATTCAGAATCATGAAAATGCTTTATTGGAATATGCCCAAAGACAGCTTTTAGAAATTGAAGGTTTGAAAGTATACGGTGAAAAAGCAAAAAGAACGGGAGTTGTTTCATTTAATCTGGAAGGAGTAGGAATTGCTTCAGACGTGGGAATGATCCTCGATAAAATGGGAATTGCTGTAAGAACAGGGCATCACTGTACGCAGCCGATTATGAATTTCTTTAATATTGCAGGAACGGTAAGAGCAAGTTTTGCCGTTTATAATACTTTTGAAGAGATTGACCGTTTGGTAGAAGGAGTGAAAAAGGCACAGAGAATGTTGAGCTAATCAATAATTATTCTTTTAAAATATAAATTAAAGCAGCTACAAAGCTGCTTTTTTATTAATCCGGTTCACAGGTGCAACGTCCGTTCCTGATCACCTGATGATATCCGTCAGCACATGCAAGGCAGATTTCTCCTCCTGCCATAATTTTTTTCATTTTGTCTTTGGTCATCTTTTTCATATTAAAATAGTTTTAAAGTGTTTGTAATCAGATATAAATATACAATAATATTGAAAATACAACTTATTTTCAGGTAGATATGAAAAAAGTCCTGTCAATCAATGACAGGACTTTGTATGTTGTAAAACCTTAATTGGAGATCTTAAAGATTCGGTTTCCAGTCAACGACTGCTCTGATGAATGCTTCTGCATTCTCTACAGGAACGTTAGGAAGAATTCCGTGTCCAAGGTTGGCGATATATCTGTCTTTTCCGAAACGGTTGATCATTTCATTCACCATTTTCTTAATTGTTTCCGGTGTAGAATGAAGCCTTGCAGGATCAAAGTTTCCTTGCAGGGTCATGGTATGATTGGTAAGCGTTCTTGCAAATTCCGGCTTGATCGTCCAGTCAACACCAAGAGCAGATGCTTTAGACATCGTCATATCTTCCAATGCAAACCAGCATCCTTTTCCAAATACTACGACATGGGTAAGCGGGCTTAATGCTTCAACAATCTGGTTGATATACTGCCATGAGAACTCCTGATAATCCGTAGGAGAAAGCATTCCTCCCCACGAATCAAAGACCTGTACTGCAGAAACTCCTTTCTCAACCTTTCTTTTTAAATAGGCAATCGTAGTATCTGTAATCTTCTGAAGTAACAAATGAGCGGCTTCAGGCTGCTGAAAACAGAAAGATTTGGCAATATCAAATGCTTTACTTCCTTTTCCTTCCACGCAATAACAAAGGATAGTCCACGGAGAACCGGCAAAACCGATCAATGGAATTTCATTGTCAAGTTTCTGAAGAGTCAGCTCAATAGCATCAAAAACATAACCTAAAGTATCATTCACATCCGGAGTTTCAATATTCTGAACCTGTTCCATTGTTCTGATCGGGGTATCCAACCACGGGCCAACAGATTCTTTCATTTTGAAATCAATTCCCATAGCCTGAGGAACTACCAGGATATCCGAAAAAAGAATCGCTGCATCCAACGGAAATCTGCGGATAGGCTGTAATGTAATTTCAGCAGCCAGTTCAGGAGTCTGACATCTTGTAAAGAAGTCATATTGGTCTCTCAGGGCAATGAATTCCGGCAGATATCTTCCAGCCTGCCTCATCATCCAGACAGGAGGTCTTTCAACGGTTTCTCCGCGAAGTGCTTTTAAATATAGGTCGTTTTTAATCATAATCTATTGTAAACTCATATAATACCGTTCAGATACGGCAAAAGATATTCTAAATTCTATTTCCGAACTCCTTTCTGATCAGCTCAAAGATGGAGGTCAGCGTATTTTCTTCAGAAGTGAAAATTGCTTCCTGAGTATAATTTCTCAGCTCACCCGAAGTCGTTTCCCCGATTGAAAAAAGCTTCATGCCTTCCAGGGAATTTCGCCTTGCAAAACTACGAACTCCGCTCGGACTAAAAAATACTGCAGCATGATATTTTTCAGGTATTAAAGGATTGATTTCCTCGGTATTATATATAGTGATTTTTTTATAGCTGATGTTTTGCAGAGGGAGATCTTTATCCAGAACATTGATCGCAAGATTTCCGCAAAAGTGAAGAAACTGTTCGTGCTGGCAGTTCCCGATAATAAACCTTGAAAGGGTTTCAGCGTTTTTCAGAACCTTAAAAGTTCCAAAACCGTGTTTTCTCAGTGCTCTTTTGGTCTTCTCACCTACACAGTAAATTTTATTGTAATTCTTCGCCGTAAAATCTTCATTAGGCTTAAACCGATTCTTGAAAAATGCGTTCACCCCATTGACACTGGTGAAAATCAAAGAATAATTTTTCAGCTCAAACGGACTGATCATAATCGGTTGTGTCTTAATTACCTCAATGCAATCAACCCCAATATCCTCTCCTAATTCTTTGGATATTATATTGTGGTCTATATTTTTGGTAAATAAGATTTTCATGTCTGTAGATTAGTAAATGAAAAAGAAAGTTAAAAGAATCTGATCCGGAATTAATTGTTTAATCTCTTAGATCTGGCTTTTGATTTCTGCCATCAATTCTTTTCCCCGTTTTCAAGAACAACTTTAGCAAACCTCTCTCCAAAGTTTTCTGTTGAATTATACACGAAGTTTTCATCAACAGCAATGCAGTTTTTGCCATCCAAAGAGCAAAGGGCTTTTTGAAGCGGATCTGATCACCGATAATTTCTGCAAAAGCTCCAATAGGTGCAGTACAGCCTCCTTCTAAAGTGCTTAAGAAGTTTCTTTCGATCTCTACACAGATCTGGGTAGGTTGGTGATTGATTTTGCTTACAATTTCATTGATCTCAGGCTTGTCAGTATGACCGGCCACAGAAATAACACCTTGGGATGGTGCCGAAATCATTAATGGAAGCATTTCGTAATCAATTTCCATCTTCATTCTTTTGATGCCCGCCAAAGATAGAATAGTAGCATCAAAATCTCCGTCTTCCAGTTTTTGAAGTCTGGTTTGGATATTTCCACGGATATCCGAAAAATCAGTTGTTGGATAATTTCTCAGCCAGAAAGCTCTTCTTCTCAAACTGCTGGTAGCAAGTTTAAGCTCATGGAACTCTTTATTTCTTGCAGATTCTTTTCTGATCAGGATGTCCTGTGGATAATCTCTTTCAAGATAAGCGATCATCTCAATGTTCTGAGGTAATTGCGTAGGAACATCTTTCAAAGAATGTACGGCAATGTCAATCTCATCATTCAGCAGGGCAATATCAAGGTCTCTCGTAAAGACTCCTGTGATTCCCAGAGAATATAAGGGCTGATTAAGGTTCTTATCGCCTGAAGAAACGATAGGAACAATTTCCGTTAAATAATTATTGTTCTGAAGGTGCCTCGCAACCTCTCTAGCCTGCCAAAGTGCAAGTGCGGAATTTCTTGTTCCGATTCTAATGCTTTTCATTGAATTCGTTGTTTGGTTGTTCAACTAATATTTCGTGCATTAATTTACTAATTTCTTCGGCTTTTAAAGGATTATCGATGATATATTTTGCAAAACGGTTGGTGATTTTCTGGATCATTTTATCAGAAAGTTCCATATCCGTGATGTTTATGTATTTATTCTTTTTATAAAAATTGTGCATTTCGTTGCGTTCCATATTCTTTAAAACCGCTTTGAAATGATGAATATTAGGTGCCAGTTTTCTCTTTTTCCCACTCAATGAAGTCTTTCATCAGCTCTTTGATGATCTTTTCAGCTTTTGGAATTTCTTTTTCCCGCTGCTGGATGGTTTCCTGGATCTGTTTTGAAAGCTCGTCAACATCAATCAGTGTTACGTTTTCGTTTTCTGTAACGTTCTTTTCAACGTTGTGCGGAATAGAAAGGTCGATCACCAGTGTTTCTTTCCCGTTCGGGAAATGAGATCGGTTGATGATAGGATGTTTGGCTCCTGTTGCTACAATGAGAATATCTGTATTTTTTAATTCCTGGTCAAAATCAGAATAATCAACGTGAGGAATATTGTATTTCTGAGAAATTTTTTCAGCTTTCTCCTGGGTTCTGTTGGCAATCTTTATTTTAGGCTGATAAACATGTTTTACAAGGTTATCAACCGTATTCTGCCCGATTTCACCCACCCCTAAAAGAAGAATGTTCTTTTCAGTAATTCTCTTCTGGCTGTTTAAGATGTAATGAACGGCAGCGTAAGATACGGAAGCGGCTCCATTGGAGATTCCCGTTTCATTTTTTATCCGTTTCGAAATCTGGATCGCTGCATTGATGGCCCTTTCCAGATATGGATTTGAATTTTGTCGTTCTTTTTTAAAACGGCTATATGCTTTTTTGATCTGCCCGATGATTTCAAAATCTCCGATAATCTGACTTTCAAGCCCGGCAGCCACTCTGAAAAGATGGATCAAAGCCTCTTCTTTGGTAAGAATATTGGCAAACTGCAGAAAATCTGTAATATTGACTCCGATGGTTTTGCAGTATTCTTCCGCTACTAGAAGATAATTGGATGAAGTAGTGTAGATCTCCGTCCTGTTACATGTGGAGACTACAAATGCATCTCCAAGATCTTCCTGATGGACCCGGAAACAAAGTTTTTGATGTTTTCATCAAAGAATGCAAATTTTCCTCTCGTTTCTACATCAGCCTTCTCGTAGCTTATGGAAAGCACGGCAAAATTGGAGGTTTGATGGATGTTGGAATACTGTAACATAAGCAGTCGCAAATTTACGCTTTTTTAATTAAGTACCCTCTGATAGTGTATATGATAATTATCGTAAAAAACTATAGGCCAATAGAGGAAATATAAGGGCGAATTGTCCTGTGGATTTCGGGTTTCAGGTGTTTTTCTTTTTAATTTTCAAAACAGAAGTTAAAATGATTGATGATATTGGCTGCAACTGTATTTTCTTTTGTCTTATTGGAGCCCTCTCTGAAGGCCTTATTCGCCATTTTAACACCCCATGAATTTTAGTTGAAATCAAACTCTGTAAATGTCTAAACAGAAAGTTAATAAAGAATTATAAATTTTAATAAAATTTTAACCAAATAATGTTGGTGGGAAATTTCTTTAGTAGTGTTAAATTTATATCTTTGTAAACTTAAAATCAGAAGAAAAATATGAGTTTATTTGATATGTTTACGCAAGAAATTGCGATAGACCTTGGAACTGCTAATACCCTAATCATCCATAATAATAAAATTGTTATAGATCAACCGTCAATTGTTGCAATTGAACGTTCATCGGGTAAACCGATTGCTGTCGGTGAGCAGGCTAAGCATATGCAAGGTAAAACTCACGAGGATATCAAAACGATCCGCCCTTTGAAAGACGGTGTTATCGCTGATTTCCATGCTTCTGAACATATGATCAAGGAGTTTATCAAAAAAATTCCGGGTATTAAAGGTAAATTCATACAACCTGCATTACGAATCGTAATCTGTATTCCTTCTGGTATTACTGAAGTTGAAAAAGAGCCGTAAGAGATTCTGCTCAGAAAGTAAACGCAAAAGAAGTAAGATTGATCTACGAACCGATGGCTGCTGCTATAGGGGGGGATCGACGTGCAAAAGCCTGAAGGGAATATGATCATCGACATAGGTGGCGGTACTACGGAAATTGCTGTAGTAGCCTTAGGAGGTATCGTTTGCGACAAATCCGTAAAGATTGCAGGCGACGTATTTACCAATGATATTGCTTATTACTTACGAACACACCATAACCTTTATATCGGAGAAAGAACTGCTGAAAGAATCAAAATTGAAGTAGGTTCTGCAGTTGAAGACCTTGATGTAGATATCGAAGACATCCCGGTACAAGGTAGAGACCTGATCACAGGGAAGCCTAAAGAAATTATGGTAGGATACAAAGAGATTGCCCGTGCATTAGACAAATCGATCATCAGAATCGAAGATGCGGTAATGGAAACTCTTTCTCTTACTCCACCGGAACTTGCAGCGGATATTTACAAAACAGGTATTTATCTTGCCGGAGGAGGTGCTTTATTAAGAGGTCTTGCGGACAGAATCCACAAAAAAACAGGTCTTCCTGTATTTGTAGCTGAAGATCCGTTGAGAGCTGTTGTTCGCGGAACAGGGATTGCACTTAAGAATATGGATAAATTCAATTTCTTAATTAAATAATTTTAACCTTTTACGACGATATATCTGAATGGGATTTTTGCTGAGATTATTTTCGAAGAATACTCTTTTCGTCTTCTTTATATTCCTGCAAATTATTGCTCTGGTTCTCATATTCTCCAGAAATGCCATGCAGAGATCCTGGATAGCGGGCCAGACAGCTGCCGTAAATTCCTGGGTTTCCGGATATATTGATGAGGGGTTTCCTATCTGAAACTTAAGCAGATCAATGAAGATCTTGTAGTGCAGAATAAAGCCCTTATGGCCGAGCTTTATGGAAAAGACGGGACAAAAGTTCCGGTCTTCAAAAGAGTTCATGATACTATTGGGGGCGGTCAGATCTATACTTTTGTAGATGGAGAAATTGTTTTTAACAGTATCAACAGAAGGAACAATTATTTTACGATCAACCGTGGCCGCAGAGACGGAGTGTTCCCTCAAATGGGGTAATGGCTCCTAAAGGAATCGCAGGAATCGTAATCAATTCTACAGATAGCTATGCATTGGTTCAGTCTGTGCTGAGTGTAAGCAAGATCAGAATTAATGCCGCACTGAAAAATTCAGGATATTTTGGAACTTTAACATGGAACGGAGATAACTCCAGGGTGATGCACCTTGCGGATATCCCGAAATATGTAGCCTTAAAGATCGGAGATACCGTAGTAACAGACGGAAAATCAGCTATTTTCCCGAAAGGGGTTACAATCGGTACTATTGCAGGATATTCTGTAGACAATAAAACCGGATTCTGGGACATCTCAGTTGAGCTGAGCGAAAAAATGGGATCGTTGAATAAAGTATACGTAGTAAAGAATCTTAAAAAGGCAGAAGTGCAGAAGATTCAGGATACTATGCAGGCTGTAATAAAAAAGAAAATGATTAGCAGGACTTTATTTACCGACATATTGATTATGATCTTCCTTGTCGCATTACAAATTGTTGTATTGGACAGGATTACCGTTTTCGGGAAATATACACCGGTATTATATCCTGTATTTGTCATGTTCTATCCCTTTTTCAGAAATAAATTTCAATTCCTGGCCCTAAGTTTTTTAATAGGTCTTACTATTGACGGGTTTCATTATTCATGGGGATCAATGCATTTGCAACAACCTTGATTGCTTATTTCAGGACATTGATTTTCAGGACCTCTACAGATACCTCTACAGACTTTTTTTCTTTTCAGTCCCTTCAATGGGCGCAGTTTTTGCTGTTTTTATTTTCAAGTATTTTTCTGCATCAGCTTTTAGTACAATATATTGAGTTCTTTAAGTTCAGCAGATTTTTTGAAATATTATTTAATGTGTTGGTGACCAGTGTAATTTCATTTATCTTTATAGTTATTTACGCATTAATATTTAAAATCAAACAAAAAGTTTGAACACACGTTATTTTAAAATTTTTTCCATTCTCGTTGCTATCGCCCTTATTTTTGTGGCGAGGCTTGCGTATTTGCAGTTGTTTACAGACCGTTATGCATTAAATGCAGCCAATACTTCCATTAAAACTGAATATATCATCCCGCAGCGTGGGGTAATTTTTGACAGGAATGGAAAAATCATGGTGGGAAATCAGCCGGCCTACGAAGTTTCGTTTACACAGGCTTTGATGAAGCCGGATTTTGATACCCTTGGGTTCTGCAGCCTGATGAAGATTTCTAAAAATGATTTCATCAACAGGATCAATTTTATCAAAAAGAAAAATATTATTCCAAGCTGACCCCTATGACTTTCCTGAAAGACCTCAGCAGGGAAGATATTGCAAGAGTCCAGGAAATCATCTTCAAATATCCTGCTTTTAATATTGTACAGCGTCCACAGCGCCAGTACGAAGTTTCCACTTCCGGTAACCTTTTAGGATATACCAGTGAGGTAAATGACCCGGAGATTAAAAAAGATTCTACTTATTACCTGCCTGGTGATTTTATCGGAAAAAAAGGTGTGGAAAAATCTTATGAAAAAGAGCTTCGTGGGGTAAAAGGAGTGAAATATATCCAAAAAGATATCAGACTCCGTAATATTGGTTCCTATAAAAACGGTACCCTTGACAAAGATGTTATTACAGGGAAAGATGTTACCCTTACCATTGATTACGATCTTCAGAGAATGGCTGAAGAAATGCTGGTCAATAAGCATGGTGCGATTGTTGCCATTGACCCGAATAACGGTGAGATTTTAACGTTGGCTACTGGCCCTGATGTTGACCCTAATTTATTTACAGGACCTTATAAATCCAAGAATATTTATACCCTGAATAAAGATACGCTGTATGAGAACAAACCTATGTTTGACAGATCTGTTCAGGCAGCATATCCTCCCGGATCTACATTTAAATTGCTGACGGCACTTGCAGGAATGCAGATGGGGGTAATGGATGAAAAAACAATTTTCCCGTGTGGAGGCGGATTCTATTATAAAGGATTAAGAATTAAAGGACACGGTGGAGCTGATCCTCTGATTCCTTCAATTCAGGTTTCCAGTAACTGTTATTTCTCGCATGCTTACCTGGCGATCATGAATAAATATCCTGGAAATCCTTCAAAAGGAGTTGACGAATGGAAAAAGATCATGAACAGTTTCGGGGTTGGGGAATTCTTAAATAACGACCTGGCTTCGGGAGCAAAAGGAAGAATTCCGAGCGGAGAGTTTTATGAGAAAAGAATGAAATCTATTCTTAAGGCAAGCGGTTCAACAAAAGATTATAAAAACTGGGATCCTTTAGCTACAGGAGCTGTCTTTAACGGAATGGGGCAGGGAGATGTCATGCTTACTCCTTTACAGATGGCCAATTTCGTAGCGGCCATTGCTAATAAGGGCTGGTATTATACGCCTCACATCGTTAAAGCGATTGATGGAAAAGCCAATCCGGACCCAAGGTTTAAGGTAAAACATAAAACCCTGGTAGATGCCAAGCATTTCGAGCCGGTATTGAAAGGAATGGAAGCGGTGGTTCTAAGAGGAACGGCGAGAAGTCTGAAATCCAATGACTTTACTCAGTTGGCAAAGACAGGTACAGCACAGGTTCCACAAGGAAAGGATAACTCGATTTTTGTACTGATTGCTCCTGCAGACAAACCTAAAATTGTTGTTGCTGCGGTAATGGAACATGCCGGGTTTGGTGCAACTTGGGCAGGACCAGCTTGTACAGTGATCGCTGAAAAATATATCACAGGAGATCTGAAAAGAGAAAATCTTTACAAAAAAATGACCACAGCGAGCTTTATGCCTGAATATAAAAGGCAATGGGTAGTGGATCTGAAACGTAAAGGTCTTTATGTTGATCCTAAAATGGATTCGGTCAAACGTAAAAGAATGCAGGACAGCCTTGACTTTGTAAAACAACAGAAGGCCAAGCTGAAGAAAAGAATAGAAGAAGAAACAAAAATAATAACACTGCTAAAAAACCGGCAAAACAATGAAATGGACTGAAGGAATAGATAAGTTGGGCCTTGGGCTGTATTTCCTGCTTTGCATTTTTGCCATTGCAAATATTTACAGTGTTGACCAGAAATTAGGAGAAAAGCAATTGATTTTCTTTTGTATTTCATTATTTGTAGGGCTGATCATATTTGTAGGAAGAAGTAAATTCTTCGAGAATATGGCCGGCATCATTTATATAGGCGGAGTTCTTTTACTGATAGGATTATTCCCGTTTGGTAAAGAGATTCTGGGGCAGAAGAACTGGTATAAGTTCGGAAGCTTCACCATGCAGCCCGTTGAATTTGCAAATCGGTACCGCATTGATGCTTGCGAATTATGTATCAAGCCCGGATTTTAACCTTAAAAACAGAAAATCCCTGCTGACAGCATTAGCTATTATCGGAATCCCTGCTGCAGTGGTTCTTATGATTCCGGATGTGGGATCTATGCTGGTATTTATTGCATTTTTTATTGCCCTTTACAGAGAAGGTTTAAGCGGCCTTTTATTTGGGATAGGGTTTATTTTTGCAGCTGTTTTTCTTATTGCATTGGCGATACCACCTGTATATGTTGCGGTGAGCGTTTTGTTGATCGCAGGTGTTTTGATCGCTATGAACTATCATAGAATGTCCTGGGATATTATTACCATTTCCGGAATTGCCGGATCAGTTCTCTTGTTGTGTGGGCTGGCATTTGGTTCACCTTATATTCTGGAGAAACTTCCGAAGCACCAGAGAGAAAGAATTGAGGTTCTTTACAAAGGAGAGAAAGCATTCAGAGATACATCGGGTTATAACTTATTGTATTCGAAAACAGCAATTGGTTCCGGAGGTCTTACAGGTAAAGGATATCGTGAAGGATCGGTTACCCAGGGTAAATTCGTTCCTGAACAGGAAACCGATTATATTTTCTGTACGGTAGGAGAAGAATGGGGTTTGTAGGCAGTGCAGCACTTATTCTCTGTTATATGATCTATATAGGAAGGATCTACTATCTGGCGGAGAGACAGAAATCTACTTTTAACCGTGTATTCGGATATTGTTTTGCATCAATTCTGCTGATGCACTTTTCGATCAATTTAGGGATGGTTATGGGGCTTTTCCCGACGGTAGGGATTCCTTTGCCGTATTTCAGTTACGGAGGTAGTTCCTTATTAGCTTTCTCTATGATGACCTTTATTTTCTTTAAACTTAATTATTCGGATAAGAATAGTTTGGTGTAATCAATTTATTTGTCAAAAAATAAGGGGTTTAAACGACCTTTACATCTGCGCAATTGTCGGAAGGAATTATTGCATTTATAAATCAATATATTGTATGAAAGAAGCTTATATTCTAGACGAAAATTTTGAAAACACAGACTTTACACAACAATTTTTAGAAAAAGGAGAATACGAAAACTGTACCTTCAGAAATTGTAATTTTGAATACTCAGACCTGTCAGGGATCAGTTTTTCAGACTGTGATTTTATTGGATGTAACCTCAGCATGGCGAAACTTACCTCAACGGCATTCCGAAATGCTTTTTCAAAGAATGTAAAATGCTTGGCTTACAGTTTAATGACTGTAATGCATTTGGGTTGTCTTTTACATTTGATGAATGCTCTCTTCATAATTCTGTTTTCTACCAAACTTCAGTAAAGAGAACTGTGTTCAGAAATTCAAAACTGATTGAAGTGGATTTTACAGAATGTGACCTGTCTAATGCAGTGATTAGTAACTGTGATCTTTCCGGAGCCACTTTCGATAATACAAATCTTGAAAAAGCAGATTTGAGGACTTCCGTTAATTACTCGATAGATCCTTCTTTAAATAGGCTTAAAAGGCTAAATTTTCGCTTTCAGAAGTACATGGGCTATTATATAAGCTGGATGTTGAAATCGACAGGAATAGCTAGGTTTTGGAGGCGGTATTAAAATGCCGTCATTTTTATCGGAGAAATAGAATTATAGAGATTGTTAACAAAATTCAATAGAAGCGGGCTAAAGCCCGCTTTTTATATGAAAAATACATCATTGTTTAGCCAAAACTTAACAGGAAATAAGGGATATAAAAAAGCCATCAGAATTCTGATGGCTTCATTATTTAAATCAATTATTTATAAAATTAAAAATTTGCGGGTGTAGCTGGAGTAACAGCGGCTAAGTTATTGTAAGCTTCTCCTTCTTCGTTAATCACTCTTTTGGCGAATCTGAACTTAGGCCCCCAATAAGAGTCGTTCAGCGAAGAGATCATTACTCCTTTTGATGTTGCTGCGTGGATAAATTTAATCTCTCCCTTCAGTAACACTTTCTACAATACCTACGTGAGAAATTCTTCTTCCATGAGAAAAGAAGATTAGGTCTCCTTTCTGTAAGTCTCCTTTTTCCACTCTTTCACCTTCCTGAGCCTGTGAAGCCGCTACTCTTGGTAAGCTAAGGCCTGCTGCTGCTCCGAATACAGAAAGAACAAAAGCTGAACAATCAATACCTCTTCTTGTTGTTCCTCCATATCTGTAAGGAGTTCCAAGGTATGTTTCAGCTTCAGTAAGGATACCGTCAATGGTTTTATTGTATTTGACTGCCTTGGCAATCTCAGAATTCTTAATTGCTTTTTTAGCATTTGCGATAGATGCCGCCTTTTCAGCAAGGAAAGAGTCGATTAATTTCTGCTTATCCTGCTCCATTTTTTTGCTGTCTATAGAAGCTAGTTTGGCATCCGTTTTGTATTCTTTAGTGTAAGTTGCTGGTTTTGAAACTACATAATTAGTAGCACACGATTGCAATGAAACTGTAGAGACTAAAGCAACTAAATAAAACAAAACTCTTTTCTTCATATATATTTGATTAACCGTGTTAAAAATGGAATATTTATTTTCAAAAGCATTACAAAAGTAGAGATTCCGAGCAAAAGACCCTGTTATGATAATTATCAGGATCTTATTTTAACACTATTTAACATATTATTTACATATGTTAAAGAAAAATAAACCGCAACCCCTATTTTTGGTGAGTGTGCGGTTTTTTTATTAAGATTCTTTAACAAACGCGATCCATATTCTTCTACAGATAAGGTTTGGGAATTTAAAACTCTAATTTTCAGAGGTGTTAAAAAAACAAAATAAATTTTACTGAAAGCTTGAATTGATAGGCTTTTAAGGAGTGTTATGCTAATTGTTTTAAATGATAGTTACTTCCCTATATAATAAGAAAACGTCTTATTAGGAAATAGAATTTATTAGAATAGAGTGTAAAAAAATTCCTCAGAAAAACTGAGGAATTTAACTAATATGGAACTTTACAGATGTTATTTTGTGAACAACATTTCTCTGTATTTTGTCATTGGCCAAAGCTCATCGTCTACCATCATTTCAAGATCATCAGAAGCATCTCTGATAGGATCAAATAAAGGCTTTACTTTGTTGCAGTATGCTTCCGCCTGCTTTTGGCTGTCTGTTATGCTTTTTGCTGCTTCTCTGGCTTTGATAAGATCTTCAACGCCAAGCTTGATTTTAGAAACATTCTCTGAAATGCTCGTGATTAAGCTCATCTGCTCTTTTGCTAAAGATTTGAATTCTTTATCTCCGAATATTTCTTTAAGACCTTTTACGTTTTCAATTAATCTGTTCTGATAATTTAAAGCGGAAGGTATGATGTGGTTTCTTGCAATATCACTTAATACTCTTGCTTCAATATCAATAACTGTAGAATATTTTTCTAATTTAATTTCGTTTCTGGCTTCAACCTCTCTGTGGTTAAAGATTCCCATTTCTTCATAAAGATCCAGGAATTTTTGTCCATTTCCTGCTTAAGTGCTTCCGGAGTGGTTTTAAGGTTGTTCAATCCTCTTTTCTTAGCTTCTTTAGCCCAGTCATCAGAATATCCGTCACCTTCAAACATAATGTTTTTACACTGCTTGATGTATTCTCTCAATACATTGAAGATCGCCTCATCTTTCTTAAGACCTGTTTCAATTAAAGCATCAACTTCTTTTTTGAAGTCATTAAGCTGTTTAGCTGCAATAGTGTTCATTACGGTCATAGATTCTGCACAGTTTGCAGATGAACCTACAGCTCTGATCTCAAATTTATTTCCTGTAAATGCAAAAGGAGAGGTTCTGTTTCTATCTGTGTTATCTAATAGAATTTCAGGGATTTTTCCAACTACATTTAATTTTAATTCTGTTTTTTCTTCCGGAGATAGTTTTCCGTTGGTTACCTTTTCAAGTTCTTCCAATACGCTGAACAGCTGGCTTCCGATAAATACGGAGATGATTGCAGGAGGAGCTTCATTGGCACCAAGTCTGTGGTCATTACTTGCAGATGCGATGCTTGCTCTTAAAAGGTCAGCATATTCATGTACAGCCTTAATAGTATTCACGAAGAATGTTAAGAACTGTAAGTTTTTCTTAGGGTTTTTTCCCGGGCTTAAAAGGTTTTCACCAGTATCTGTTGCTAAAGACCAGTTGTTATGTTTTCCGCTTCCGTTTACTCCTGCGAATGGTTTTTCGTGGAATAAGATATGGAAATGGTGCTTGTGAGCAACTCTAGCCATGATGTCCATCAACAAAGAGTTGTGGTCTACAGCAACGTTTACTTCTTCAAACATCGGAGCAAGCTCGAATTGGTTTGGAGCAACCTCGTTGTGTCTTGTCGTTGCAGGGATTCCCAGTTTCATACATTCGATTTCCAGCTCTTTCATGAAATTCATTACCCTTGTTGGGATAGAACCGAAGTAGTGGTCGTCTAACTGTTGTCCTTTTGCAGGAGAGTGTCCCAATAATGTTTTTCCTGTTAATACAAGATCCGACGAGATTGGTATAACGCTGAATCAACAAGGAAATATTCCTGCTCCCAGCCTAATGTAGGCGTTACCTTAGTTACATTTTTATCAAAATACTGCATTACATTGGTTGCAGCTTCATCCACAGCATTCAAAGCTCTTAATAGAGGAGCCTTATAATCTAATGTTTCTCCTGTATAAGAAATGAAGATGGATGGAATACATAGTGTAGTTCCCATGATAAATGCCGGAGATGTAGGATCCCATGCAGTATATCCTCTGGCTTCAAAAGTGTTTCTGATACCTCCGTTCGGGAAAGAAGACGCATCCGGTTCCTGTTGGATCAACATGTTTCCACTGAATCTTTCGATCGCTCTGCCTCCTTCAATAGGAGTAAAGAATGAATCGTGCTTTTCAGCAGTAGTACCTGTCAAAGGCTGAAACCAGTGAGTATAATGAGTTACTCCCTTGCTCATTGCCCAATCCTTCATTGCTACCGCTACCTGGTCTGCGATATGTCTCTGGATTTTTGTTCCTTTTTAATAGCATCCATAATGGAGCTGAATGCTTCCTTCGTTAAATATTCTCTCATTGTTTCTTCTGAGAAAACATTTTTGCAGAACAGTTCAGATAATTTTGCAGGGATCTCAACAGAGTTGTCTTTTCTGAAATCCTTAAATGGTAGGGTTTCTAATGCTTTGAATCTTAAGGTTGACATATTTGGGTGATTTTTTACAGGGCAAATTTACAAAAAAATGAATTGAAAATATTTTACCCCTGATTTTTTTAGGGTATTGTGAATTTTAACTAAAATTTAAACAATAGTTTTATTTTTAAGAGGGGAGTTCCTTATTTATACTGAATCAGAATTTATGGTTTCCTCATCTTCCTGAACCGGGTTTGTATGTATGCTTTTTCTAAAAATAATCATATTAATGATCACTGTAATGGCTAAACTCATCACCGTAAATGTATTGGAGCCGTATCCTTCATTACAAAACTGCATGAAAACAGGATACGTTAAAGCTAATGATAATATATAACTTATATAGAACTTTCGGAAATATAAATTGATCAGATACATCACTGCAACAGAAATGAAGACAAAAGGACCTATCCCATCCAAAAAACCAAACAATCCTATTATAGTACTTTTTAGAAGCAGCAAAAAGATATTGTCACGAAGAATATTATCGTCCGGATTTCCTTCCTTTATAATTAAAAAAGCATAAGCACGAAGAAATAAAGGAGAATATGACAAATCCATACCTTCCAAAAAGAGAAATTTGATTTACTCTATTTTTTATCTGGTTCAATATTCTTAATAATATCATGACTGTGGCTCTTTGGATTGAACTTCCTTTTTATCTCAAATCCTACAGCTAAGGTTGTATAAATATAAGATTAAAAAAGAAATAATTATTATTCAAAACAGGAGAAAACGAGTGTGCTGTCTTATTGTTCAGCCTGCTTTATACATGGCTTTTAAACAACTTATTAAAAGATAGTTAAAATAAGTTGAACGGAGATTTTGTATATTTGTGTGAAATTTATTTTATGACAAATTCTAGAGCAAGAGAAACAACAGAGGCTATTGAAAGATTATACATCTCTATGAGACACTTATTTTATAGAGGATTTTTCAAGCCGGGCGGAGTTTCAGGAGAAAGTATCAGAAGTTTGTTGAAAACCATCAATCCGGAAATTTACGGAACTATGAATATTCCGAGCAAATTGGAATTGGACGGTTTGATGTATGTTTTAGACAGGCTTCCGGAAGGAATTGAAGAATGTGCTTTTATTCATCTTACATCTGATGAAGGGTTTGATAAAGGAAGTTTCGAACCTATTGTTCCCAAGAAAAGAAGAAGAAACTGTTATAGAATAGACGAACACCAGATGAATATTGAGGTTCTTTTGGGCCGTTCCGAAATTTATGACATTCTTACCCACCTTACCTTCCTGTTTATAGAAGCGGATAAAATCCGTAACCTGGCATTCATTCAGGACGAAAACTGGAAGCCTACACGTGCTTTCAAAATTATTGAAGAAGTGGTGAAAGGAGAAAAGAAATTCAGCAGAAAAGAAAAAGAAGTAGCATTGATTCATCTTTCTTCCCTGATAGGAAGATCTTTTGATGAGACATTGAGAGCTTATAATACTTTTGGGGATGATAACAATCCGGATCGTTTATTCAAAATTATCTATAACTTAGGAAAGGTAAGCCTTGAAGATGCCAAAGGGTCAAGAGAAAGAGAAATTTATTTCAGTTCCATATTAAAGGAAAGAGTAGGGCATCACTATTTTGGAGAAAAATGGGCCAACAAAGTGAAAGAGGTTTTATTTGAAAACAATCTTCACATGCGTCCGCTGCATATCATTTCTGCGAATATGCATTCGGTGAAAAACATGCTGTATGCTAATAATGCACTTAAAAAGAAGCAGCATCACGAGGTGGATTACAAACTTTACGAAGAGATTTCAAATAAAAAAGAACTTCGTGATAAGGTTTTAAAATATGCTTTGGATGAAGGGATGATTCATATCGCTGATAAAAGCGGAAGTAATATTGATGTTCAGATTATCGACCTCAGCAAAACGGATCTGAAGAACACTCCGTTTGCAGATGCTAAGTTTTCCGGAGACGATGTGGTTATGGTATTTGATTATGCTTTCGGAGAGCAGGCTTTTGAGGTAATGGATGAATTGCTGAAACCTTTTGAACATACAGGAGAGGTATATATGATGCATGTAAAATCTGTTTCCATCATGGGGAAAGCCGGGATCCTTACCGGAGAGAAAGGAGATATCATGATTCCTACTTCTCATATTTTTGAAGGAACTGCAGATAACTATCCTTTTGAAAATGCATTAAAGCTTGATGATTTCAAAGATGATGAACTGAAAGCCTTTGAAGGGCCAATGATCACCGTCTTAGGAACATCACTTCAGAACAAAGATATTCTTTCTTATTTCATGAATACCTCATGGAAGGCCATCGGTCTTGAAATGGAAGGAGCACACTATCAGAAAGCTATTCAGGTGGCTTCGAAGATCAGACATCACATTTCACCGGACCTGTTTGTATGTTATGCGTACTATGCTTCGGATAATCCTTTGGAAACGGGAAGTACATTATCTTCAGGAGGATTAGGTCTTACAGGAGTAAAACCAACTTATCTGATCACGTTAAGAATCCTTGAAAAGATTTTAAGAAGCAGCAGGAAAGAAGCTTCTGCCAAAAAATAATTGTAATTTATAGTATAATATCAGCCTCAGGTACATTTTGTGCCTGAGGCTTTTTTGTGTTTGAGAAATTAAAACGGTTTATTATTGTGTATCTTAGAAATCAAAAATATTAACCCATGAGCACAGTATCACAATTATCAAAAAGATTCAGAGAAGTTTTGCTGGATGGCCTCTGGATCGCCAATACGAATTTTAAAGACCAGCTTTCAGATCTAAGCTGGGAACAGGCTGTGATAAGGATAGATTCTTTAAACACGATTGCAATGCTTACTTTTCACATTGATTATTATATTGCAGGGATTGTAAATGTCTTTGAAGGAGGAGATCTTGAAATAAAAGATAAATTCAGTTTTGATCTTCCGCCCATAGAGTCTCAACAACAATGGGAAGAGCTGTTGAATAAACTCTGGAAAGATTCTGAAAAGTTTGCTGCATTACTGGAACAGATGCCTGATTCTAAACTGGATGAGGCTTTTGTTGATGAAAAATACGGAACCTACCGAAGAAATATTGACGGAATGATCGAACATAGTTATTATCATCTGGGACAGATTACTTTAATCAAAAAGCTTTTAAAAAGCAGATAAAAAGTATATCCATTATTATTTGTGAAAATTTGCTTAATCTGTAATTAAGAAAATTACATTTTAACAATCCGGATTAAAATTCATCTAAAACTAAGACAAATAGAAATAAAATCTCAAAATAACTCCTATTTGAGGTTGTTATTTAAATTACCTACCTTTAGAAAAAATAAAATTTTAAATGAGAAAATCGGCTGCAATCATTTTTGCGTTTATCATTTCACAATTTCAGGCTCAGCAAGGAGCTTATTATCAGCAGGCTGCAAAGTACAAGATGGATATTGATGTCAATGCTGAAAAATTTACTTATCAGGAAAACAGACTTTAGAGTACACCAATAACTCACCGGATGAGCTGAATGTGGTGTATTTCCACCTGTACTGGAATGCTTTCAAACCAAATTCGATGATGGATCAGAGGGTTGCTTCCCAGGAAAAAACGGAGACTCAAGGTTGCAGAAAGACGGGATCTCAAGATTGGGTTCCATTCCTAAAGATCAGGAAGGAGCACAGAATATTCACTGGATCAAACAGAATGGTAAGGATCTGAAGTTTGAAGTTCAGGAAACCATTATGAAAGTATATCTGGCAGAACCTATAAAGCCGAATTCTACTACAACTTTTACAATGGATTGGGATGCTGTGATTCCTCAGCAGATCAGAAGAAGCGGAAGAAACAACAGGAAGGGGTAGATATGACCATGACGCAATGGTATCCGAAAATCGCAGAATATGACTATGACGGCTGGGCAACCTTTGATTATATGGGCAGAGAATTCCATGCCCCGTTTTCTGATTTTGATGTAACCATTAAAATCAATAAAGACTATGTTGTAGGAGCAGGTGGTATTCTTGAAAATCCAACAGAAGTAAAAGGATATGATGCTGCAGCTAAGATCAAAACAGAAAAAGATAAAAAAGCGACCTGGAAATGGACAGCTAAAAATATTCTGGATTTTGCATGGAGTGCAGACAGGGATTATTCTGTAGAAAGCTTCAATGTTCCGAAGGCCCGAAAGTGTATCTGGTTTATCAGAAAAATGAAAAAACTAAAGTATGGGGGAAGCACAGCCTTATATTACCAAGTATTTCCAGATTATGAACAATCATTTCGGGAAATATGTTTACCCAATCTACGCTTTCATCCAGGGAGGTGACGGCGGTATGGAATACGGTATGTGTACCATGATTTTAGGAGAAGCTAAAAATATCAAAGACTTAATGGGCTTAATGGCTCACGAAGGATCTCACTCATGGTATCAGCAGATGCTGGCAACCAATGAATCTGTACGGCCATGGATGGATGAAGGTTTTACAAGCTATGCAGAGGGTTACACCATGTATCAGTTGTTCCCGGAGCAGTTGCCTAACCCTTTTGTTGAAAGACTGGAGGCCTACAGAAAATTTGTTAAAAAGGAATTGAAGAACCTGCAGTATGGCTGGGAGATCATCATGATAACGGAACTTCTTATACGTATTCTACCTATGTGAAAGGTGAATTGTATCTTGTACAGCTGGGGTACATCATGGGAGAGCAAAATCTGGCAGAAACCCTGAAGCAGTATTATGACCAATGGAGTATGAAGCACCCTTCAGACAGGGATTTTCTTCACATTGCACAGAAAGTTTCCGGGATGGATCTGAAATGGTTCCATCATTATTGGATCAATACTACGAAAACAATCGACTACGGAATAAAGGATGTAAAATATGACGCAAAATCTACAACCATTACCCTGGTTAATAACGGACAGGTTCCGATGCCAATAGACTTCAGCGTAATGACTACAGATAAAAAAATTGTAACCTATCAGATTCCATTGAATATGACCCACCACTGGAAAGAAAAAGATGCTTATGGTGAGTTTAAAACAATGTCTTACTGGCCATGGACTCAGAAAGAATACACCATTACGGTTCCTTATACCAAATCTCAATTGTCCGTACTAGGTATTGACTTCAGCCAGAGAATTGCTGATGTGAATATGGAGGATAATTTTGTAGAGGTAAAGTAATTATTAATACCATAATTTTAAAAAATAATCCCACAGATGAGTCTGTGGGATTATTTTTATCTCAAACTGCTGAAACATCCAATGTTGATATGGTTTTGTATAAAAATATAGCAGGAATTATTTTTTCTTATAAAAAGTTCAAAAGTTGGTTCTAAATAAACTCAGTTGTTCCGGAAAGAAAAAAGAAAATAACCGGACAACGTATTTTAGTGCATAATGAAGGATTGTTTTTCCCAAAATGATTAATTTTAGGGCTGAAAAATTAACATAGAGTTTCTTTTCTTTCTAGTGTAGAATGATAAGGAATATCTTTTGAAAAATATGTCAATGAATTCAATTGTAATCAACGTAGGGAACAGCAATATCAGATTTGGTCTTTTTAATGGGGATAACTGTGATATTTCATGGGTAATCAATACAAAACCCTACAGAACTGCTGATGAACTGTATGTTCAGATGCTGATGCTTTACCAGACTTATAAGATAGAGCCTAAAGAAATCGATAAAGTAATTATAGGATCTGTAGTACCTCAGCTTACCAAAGTAATGAGCTCCGGAATCAAAAAAATCCATGGAATTACTCCTGTGATTGTTGACCGTACTACTCCGTCCGGAGTTCAGGCAAAATCTAAACAGATGGGAACGGATATCTATGCCAATCTTGTTGCTGCCCATAATTTATACCCGAACAGAAAGAAAATTGTCATTGATTTCGAACAGCTCTTACAGCCAGCTGTGTAGCAGAAACAGGGGAAACATTAGGAGTGATCATTGCTCCGGGGATTGTTACCTCTTTAAATTCTCTCATCAGCCAGACCGCCCAGCTTCCCGATATCGAACTGAAAAGACCAAAATCCGTTTTGGGACTTGATACCGTAACCTGTATGCAGAGTGGTATGGTATACGGCTTTTTAGGAATGGTAGAAGGCTTTATCAACCGCATCAATGATGAGGTGAATGATGATTGCTTCGTAGTGGCTACCGGTGGTGTCTCCCATGTATACAAACCTCTGACAGATAAAATTCATGTGATGGACAGGCTTCATACGCTGAAAGGACTTTATTTTCTCGGAAAAGATCTGTAAATATTCATGACAATGGAAAAATTCCCGATGATAGAAACCGAAAGACTGATCCTTTCCCAACTGGAAGAGAAGGATATTCCTTTCATTACTGAATATCTCCAACATAGAATTTACTCTGATCTCACCTCTAATATTCCTTATCCTTACACCGAAAACGATGCCGTATTCTGGCTGAAAATTTCTAAGGAAGCTTTTGAAAACAATACCGGATATACTTTTGGAATCCGCAATAAGGAAGGCAGGATCATAGGAGCTATCGGGCTTCATGACAGAGATGATGACAAAGCAGAGCTGGGGTATTGGATCGGTATGTCATATTGGAACAAGGGCTTTGTTACCGAAGCAGCGAAAGCAATTATAGACTTTGGCTTTAATGAACTGGGATTTAATAAAATTTTTGCCACCCACTTGCTTCACAATCCTGCTTCCGGAAGGATCATGGAGAAAATCGGGATGAAGCAGGAAGCTGTTCTGAAGGAGGAAGTGAAAAAGGATGGAGAATATTTTGATCTGGTGATGTATTCTATTTTTAAGGATAGAGATTCATTTTAAAGCAATAGAATAAAAGCCGGGAATACTTTTAAATATTCCCGGCTTTTTTATTTCTTAAAGATCGTCACCTGTGCATGAATCACATTCTAACAAAGGATAAACCCATGCTCCGCTACTGTCCTGAAAAGGATACAGTCTGCATCCGATCTTTCGGACTCCATTGCTGTCTGTGTAAAAACATTGATGAGGAAGGATTCCTCCGTTAATTTTTGCTGTTTCTTTTCTTGATAGTTTTTTCATGTCGTTTTCAATTAGGTTATGATCAAATATAGTTAAATATTTGATTTGTTGTATGATATGAGAATACTGTTTTAACTTTTAATAAAATAATCAATCAAAGATCTAAAATATACCATGAAGGAAATCTGTTCTTTTTTTTTGCTTTGGCCTTAAGTTTATCTTTTCATTCCCAGACCAAATTAATAGCTTTTAAAAGTCATAGTGGTGCTTCTTCCCATTTTGCAAATGCGGTTTCCGAAGATCTCTTTACAACAAATCTTTCGAATCTTGGAGCGATTCCTCAAAAGTTTGTAAAAGATGCCAAACTGGATTCTGTCATCATTCTGAATGATGAAGAAAGTATTCTGGTAACGAGTGCTGCGGATAAAATAATTCTTAAAAATGCCACAAGAGAGTGGGTTCCCGGAAGAGAAACCGTAAGAAATAATTCCCTTTTTCTAAAAAGAATATTGATAGTGTAAAGCAGGTTCTGAAAAAACAGTATCATTTTGTGAATGATATGGACAGTGTGGTGTTTATTGAATATGATAAACAAAGTAAAACCTATAAAGAGATCAAACCGGTAAAAGAAAAAAATGAGAAGGAGAAAAAGGAAAAACACCTGGAGGATTATTATTGGGAATTTTGCTGATTTCAGGAGTCTCAGGTTTTTACACATGGAAAAAGAATAAAAAGATCATGGGCAATAGGATTCTTTGCTGCATTGCCATCTTTTTCCTGCTTTTTATTCTGTTCTTTCCTCTTGACTTTCTGGGGATTTTCAGAAAAATATATCCTTATTTTTGTTTGAAGATTTTATACGGATATTTACAGATTCTGTATTAACAACTGATAAAGTAAGAATTGACCTTTCCTCAGACAGTATTTCTATGTTTATCTTTACCGGGTTGCTGGCTATCACTTCACTTATTCTTTCTTTTCTGATCAGGAAAAAACATCATCCGGTTGTTCTCGCTTTTTCAAAAGAAGCTGTTTCTCTATATCTTATTATTGTATTGGTAAAATATGGTCTGGATAAAATATTCAAAGCCCAGTTTTACTTGCCCGAACCCAATATTCTTTATTCCCGTTTTGGAAATCTGGATAGGGATATCCTGTTTTGGAGCACGATGGGAGCCTCACATTTTTATTCGGTCTTTACCGGAATACTGGAACTTTGTGCTGCTGTATTGATCTTTTTCAACAGAACCCGGATGCTGGGACTTTTGTTTTCTCTGGGAATTTTTCTTAATATTCTGGGAATTAATCTCGGTTTTGATATTTCAGTAAAGCTGTTTTCACTCATGTTGCTTTCCATGACTGTTTTTGCCTTAAAAGATGACTGGAAAACTTTGTACGAATTTTTCATTTTGAAAAAGACATGCCAAGAAAGGGAATAGTGAAAGATAATCTGAATAAACCGTTTATGGCTTGGTTCAAAACTGCTTTTCTAGGACTTTCACTGGTTATTATTATCTTTCCGTATATGAGTTCAGGGAATTATAATGATGATATTGCAAAGAGACCTTTTCTTCATGGAGCTTTCAGAAATGAAAATGAAAATTCAGAGATCCGGTATATCTTTTTTCACAGACATCGCTATGTTATCTTTATGGATCGGAATGAAAATATGCGGGATTACTATTATACAGCTGTTTCTCCTGGTCATTTATTGCTGGAAGATTATAATGGAGAAAAAATCAATGCTGAAGTGATCTATTCTAAAAAAGACAGCCTGCTGATGCTTAATATTAGGGAAAATAAAATACGTGCCCGGGAATTAAACTGGAAAAAATGAATGCTCTGAGGCCGCTTTTTCACACTACTATAGAAAGTGCCGACTAAATTTATCTTTTACTTTTAAAGAAATCCCTGACAATAGAGGAACACTCATTTTCCATAATTCCGGTTACAATTTCTGTTTTCGGATGTAGGGAAAGATGTTTGTTGATGAATCCTCTCTGTTCATCTCTTGCTCCAATGACTACCTTTGAAATCTGGGCCCAAGACAATGCTCCGGAACACATGACGCAGGGTTCCATTGTAACGTACAGGGTGCAGTCTCTCAGGTATTTACCTCCAAGGAAGTTCGCCGCAGAAGTGATAGCCTGCATTTCTGCATGGGCGGTCACATCATTTAATGTTTCGGTAAGGTTATGCGCTCTTGCAATAATACGATTGTTGGAAACCACAATACATCCGATGGGAACCTCATCTTTTTCCAGGGCGGCTTCTGCTTCCTGCTGGGGCCATTTTCATATAATATTCGTCAGTAAACATGAGTTGAAAATTAATAAAAAGAAGAAAAAATAGAACTTTTATTCTGTCATTGTTAACGTTAAAGGAAGTCTGAACCGGTATATGGTGGGATCTCCTTTGAAGGTTGCCGGAGAAAACTTTTCAGCAAGAGAATAGAGGGCAATTTCAGCCTGTCTGTTGAAGGTGAAATTGTCTCCTGAGCATGAACGTTGCTGATGCTTCCGTCTCTTTCTACAATGAAGGCTACATCTGTCTTTACTGTTTTTTCTTCAGAATACACTCCGTCTACGTATAAAAGATCAGCCACTTCCTGTCTTAAAGAATTAAGTCCGCCGGGGTAATCCGCAACCGTCTCTACCTGGAAAGATTTTTCACCAAAAGGTTCTTGGGCAAGTTTGATTTTCTGAAGGTCTTCAATGTTCCTTACCCTCAGTAAGGCACCAATAAGTGCCGTGTTTTCAATGCTGTCCATCTTTTTCATGAAAAAAGGAAATCCCCTTTTATGGCCGCTTTTTTAAAGGTATTGGATTCTGCGTCAAACTTTTTCTTAAACTCTTTGTTCAGCATGCTTCTGTGCTGATTATAATAGTTTTTCACAAGTCTGAACTCTTCTTTCTGCTGTGACAGAAAAAAGGATGAAATAAAACAGCTGAGACAAATAAATAAAGTTCTCAATAGGTTATATTTATGTAAATATAACCAAAAATATGAGATTAAGTTTTTATTGCCTAGCTCTCGAGATAACGGTTCAGAGATTCCTGAAGATGGTTTCTGATATCATCAACTAAGCATTTCGGTTCAAGAACGGTGACTTCCTTTCCATACGACAGAATTTCCTGCATAAAGTCGTAGGTAGGATGAAGGAAGAACTCAAAATAAATCTCTTCAGGAGTTTCCTTGGTCTCTTTCTGTGACTGATGCAGCGGGAAACTTCTGATATATTCTCCCTGATGGCGGCTGCATTTCAGGATGATTTTTTCAGGTTTTTGCTCAGTCAGGTTCATCACTCCGAATGCATTTTTAAAATGTTCCCTGAAGTTGTATTTATATTTTTCTCTGAACTGATTCTTCGCTACATCCAGATAATTGATCCTGTCAAGACCAAATGATTTTAAAATTTTGTCTTTGGTATCTATGGCGATGAGGTACCAACGGTCTTTAGATTCTTTCAATGCCAAAGGATGTACCTTTCTGGAGGTCATCAGCTTATTTTTGTAATTGTAATGCTCAAAAGTCACCACTCTTTTGTTACGAATGGCGAAGAAAAGATCATAAAATGCTCCACTCCGGTTGGCTTTCTGCTTTCAAAAAAATAAAGTCTGAGAAATCAGGATGAAGATTCAGGGCATTACTTACCTGGAAAGATTCCAGTAATTTCTGGTTATATTCATCCACTTCCATGATCGGGCGGCTATCTATATAATACCTGTTGTCTCCCTTTTTCTTATTGTGGATAGAAAGGTTGAAAAGATCTGAAATCTCACGGATGTCCCTCTGCAGGGTACGGATAGAGTAGCTTTTGATCTCCGCATCCTGAAATTCAAAAGATTCAGAAGATAGTGCTCCAGCTGGGAATAGGTAGCGGGAGAACTTTCCAATCTTTTGATAATTAAGGCATACCGGGTAAGATAAAAATCTTTCTTCATTTCAATATATTTATGTTATTAATTTGCGGTGCTCAATAGTCTGAGTCCCTGCTTTTCACAGTAAAGTTTTGTAACACAAATATATGCCCTTAATGCGACAAAACGTGTCGTATTATATTTTTTGTGATCATAAATAAAACGTTTCGGTGAAGACATTAAATTAAAAGGATGGCACAGGACGGTCGTTTTTATCCCATTTGTTCAAATAAATAATTTTTTATTACAGAGCGATACTTAAATGCTAAGATTGTTTTCAGAGAGATAAACAAGTTGCTCAATCATATCCTGTAATGTTTTAAAAGGTGAAGCCCATATCAATTCCCCTTCATCACTGTCATAATCTTCATGAATAGAAAAAAGCCAGGGCTGGGGATTGTCTCCGTTGTCAAGATAAATGAAAGTTCCGCACTGACCTTCAAAAGTATCCATGATGGCTATTGGTCTGCTAATATCTACATTTCTCCTCTGTAATGCCTGTTTGTATTTTGCAACAAGTTTTCCTCCATTGTTTCCTGAATCAATGAGTGAAATACTGCTGAATGCCCCGCCAATACTGAGAAACTCTCTGTAAACCTTAGGAAATGGAATGCCATTATTCATAGTCTGTTCCAGCGGTATGATCTCTGCTTCACTTAGACCGACAGGAGGGCCAAAGGCAGATCTTCTTTTTCCTTTGCCTTCTTTTTTATAGCGTTCATATGTTTTTAAGTATACAATATCCATAAGGTTCATAAAGCCAGATTGTTTATTTTATTTCGTACACGGTCATTTTTCCATACTCCTGATCTTCCCGGTCATTATATGCTTCGTTGAATATAAAGAGTTCAGGAATCTGATCATTGTTAATATCCATACTATTGAAGGTGATCCAGTCCATAGATTCAAAATGATGAACAGGCAATCTGAGCTCACGATATCCTTTTTTGTACAAAAAATAATCTTTTCCCTTTTTCTGATCTGATAATCTTTGGTATCCCGGTTAAGCGTTTTACTGGAATAATTATTAAAATCTAATTTCATCAATTCCGATTGAAATCTATAGGTCCTGAACTGTTTTGTTGAATCATTTTTCATAATTAAAGGAAGAATGGCTTCATGATCTTTCAGGAGAATACCGTTTTTCCAGACTTTAAAATTATGGTCGTCAAGGTAAAGACAGAATAAGCTGTCATTGGTGTATACTTTTGTATTATCACCATGAGTGTCTTCTGAAAAAATCCTGTTAATTGTCAACGGTTTAGGAGCCTCTGTGACTTTCTCTTTCTGACAGGAATAAAGGGTGAAAAAAGAATAATAAACGAAACGGAATGATTCAATTTCAGAAGAGGATATCTTTTTAATATCAATATCTTCGGTGAGTTTGGAAAATCCTTTTTCATGGTTACGTTTGATAAAGCAAATATAAATATAAGCCATAGAATTTCTGTGGCTTATCATGATTAATCAAAATATTCTTTTCTATACACCCTGTCTTTTTTGCTGTCAGAAGTTGTTTTATTTAGCCTAACAGATATCCTCCGATGATCTCTACATTGGGGTCGAAAGAAGAACTCATATATCCCGTTGCATCACTTAAAGTGACGGTAGACAGTTTATTATTAGTAAAGGCATATTGATTAATGAAATTAACACTCTCCGGAATGCTTACTGATGTCAGCTGGTTGTTTCTGAAAGCATTATCACTAATGGCGGTTACTTTTCCGGGAATTTCTACAGAAGTCAGGAGATTATCTGCAAAAACGGAGTCATTAATAATGGTAATATGATCCGGGATGTTTACCGATGTTAATCTGTTGTTTTGAAATGCATAAGCTTGAATGCTGACCAGATCCTTAGGAATTTCTACCGATGCTAATCTGTTATTCTGAAAAGAGGCATAATCAATATTGGTTACCTTTTCAGGAATGCTTACAGACTCCAGCTGATTGTCTGCAAAAACAAGACGCTCAATATTGGTAATACTATATGGGATATTTACAGATATTAATTTATTATTCCGGAATGCACTATCTCCGATTCTCGTTACTTTTTCAGGAATATTTACGGAAGGCAGAAGATTACTTTCAAAAACATTGGCTTCAATAGCCGAAACATTATCCGGAATGCTCACAGATTCCAGCTGATTATTCTGGAATGCACCTATTCCGATAGCTTTTACATTATCGGGAATATGTATAGATCGTAATTGATTGTTTTGAAACGCATATTCTCCAATACCGGTCACATTGGCAGGGATATCTATGGATGTTAACAGGTTACCTTGAAAAGTGCTTTTTCAATCACTGTAATCTGCTCCGGGAGCTTTACTGAAGTCAGCTGATTGTATGCAAAAGCAGCGGTTTCAATGCGGGTAATATTATGAGGAATTTCTATTGAAGCTAGTTGATTGGCCTGGAAAGTAGATGACTTAATCTCAGTCATATTTTCAGGGATATTTACTGATCTTAATCTATTGTATAGAAAAGCATTTTCTCCAATATTAGTGATGCTGTTTGGGAGCACTACAAACTCCAGTAAATTACCTTGAAAGCTCCTATTCCGATGCTTGTTACACTATCGGGAATCGATAATTCTGATATAGACATATTATAAGCAAAGGTATCCGGAATAGTTACAGTACCCGGTTTTACAAACATTTTTTTATTTAAATAAGATTGTAAGGATGCTGAACCTTCCTCATCTGTTTCCGTATAAATATGATTGGGGTTGGGTAAGCCATTTTCTAAACCGGCAATTTTAGCCATGTCTATTTTTTCATTTTTATGCCAGTATGAATCCTGCCATTCCCAGAAGTCTTCCTGTTTTGGTTTGTCTCCCCTTTCGAAAAGGAGTTTTAGTTCTTCTTTTGTTTTCATAAAAAGTGTAATTTGATTAATAAATAAAGCTTTTATAAGGCAGCTTCTTCAGCCTTGGTTTAAAATGGTTATTAGTTTTTAGTGATTCCCGTTTGTTTTTTTAAACACAGTTCCGGCTGTCCAACATTTTGTGAATGGTGATTCAAAGGAATTGAGAAATGTTTAAATGAGATTACTGTATGTATATTATAATTTGGTTGCAAAAGTAATATTGGACAGCATCAGAACTTTTTGTGTTTACAGTTTTATGTTATTATGCATCTTTTTCAAGAATGTCATCCTCAAAATCTTCTCTGAAGAAGTTTTCAATGTCATTGAGATAGTTTTCATAGTCCATCTCAGCATTTTCAATGTCGCTCCATTCTATAGTATAGAGTTCTTCACCAGAGATACTGTCTGTGTTGTGATCAGATATTTCTCTGCTTTGTTGATTCTGTTTTGAACATATTTCAGGCTGTTCAGCACAGGAGAATGTTGAATTCAATAGGTTTAAAAGTTTTTATTGATTATTATTCTGTGTCTTTTTGATATTCCAAAAGTAGGAGCGTGAAACGACAGAACTTGACGTGTTAAAAAAATATTTTTATTTTTTTTTTTTCAATATAAGCTTTTAAGCTTATACAAAGCCTTTATAAGGTAAAAAGCTTATATCTTATTTTTGATGAGTTTCTGAACAATCTGGTTCAGTGTTTCTCTGTTATCATCAATATAGCTCAGCCCGGCCTGGATCAGGTTTTCAATATTGGAGCGTTTTACGTTATCCATTGCAGGTGATGCATTTTTCAATGATGGGTTCAGGCGGTAATAGTTTTTCTGATTTCTTGTCCCCAGTGTCTGAAACATCTGACAAAGCTGATAATCTACAGTTTCGGCATTGGCAGACATCAGGATATCAATAATAGGATTTACCCAGCCTATTTTTCCTGCTTTTTCCAGTTTTCTGAAAGCGTAAGGTCTGGCTTCAACGCCTGTTCCTATAGAAACAATAATCATATCATTTACTCCGGGATGGTTGGCTTTCTGATGATTTTTCAGAACCTCTGCAAAGGGTATCTTCCGGGCTTCTGCATAAGCACAAAGTGCTGGGTTATTGGCAAACATTCCACCGTCAATCAGGCTGAAGATCTGTCCGTACATCGATTTGATCTGTACCGGGCTGAAATAGGTAGGCGCTGCTGAAGTTGCCCTGCAGACATCCTTTACATAAAAATTATCAGTGCTGAGGTTGGCTTCCCATGAATTGAAAAGTTTTGCTCTCCGGTTTTCAATATCATAGCTGGTTATTAAACAGGGTTTTATCAGTTCTTTTAGTTCTAAATTCCCAAAAAGTCATTTAAGTTTTTTTGAAGAGCCTCCTGGGAAATTCTTTCATTCAATAATCCAAACGGATTCACCAGTTTTTCCCAAAAGGAAACCTGGAAAATATCGCCGCCCTTTTCAGCATAGAGTTCTAGTCCTTTCTGGATAGAATACTTTGCTTTTCGGGCTTCATCAGGGCATAGAATAATAGACGCAATCAGACCTCCTGTGCTGCTGCCTGCTACCAGATCAAAATAATCTCCGAGTTTGGCAGTCTGCTTGTCATAATACTGAAGCTGTTCTTCTATGTAGCGTAGAATAATGCAGGTAATAATCCCTCTTATTCCACCCCCGTCCAAAGAAAGAATGGTTGTTTTTTTCATGTGATATTTTTACTTTTTTTTTTTAAGAATACCTGGCAACTTTAGATAAGTAAAACCAATAGATTTCCGGGAAATGGCTATTGGTTTCAGCTTATTTTATAGTTGTTTTGGTGCTTTTCTTATAAACCAAAGGTAGGCCGCAGAAGCGACAGAACTTGACGTATTATTTAAATTTTCATGAAAAAATTAAAAAAATCGGAAAGAAAATGAGACCCTTAATGTGTGTCTAATGATTTGTTTAAGAGTAAAATATGAACGCTATAATATAACATATCCTTCTTTGTCTCTCGGCATTTTTATAAGCGTTCTCCAGCTGGTTTTTATAATTCTTTTTGGGATGGAATGCTTTTCTTTTCAAAATGAGGAAGGTCCTTGAATGTTTTCCAGTTTCCGCCCCAGTCCCAGCCATGCTTTGCGAAGATTTTTACACATTCGTACCAGTCGGCAACCTGGTCATTGTCCCAATCTTTTGCCGTGCCCCAGCTTGCTGTTTTTCCGTCAATCATCAGGCAGATATCTACAGCAAGACCGTAGTTGTGAATACTTTGCCCTGCCTTGGCATTAGTCACTTTTTTACCGTCGGTCAGCCTTCCGATAGCATAGAGTTTTTCCTGCTCCTCAAAAGATCTGAGCCCCTGAGTGATTCTTACCTTTGCTTTTCCTGTAAGTGCCCTGTCACATTCCTTAATAATCTGCTTCACTTCATCCCTTACCAGCGGGTGAAGATTCTGAATTCGTTCTGATGTTACTTTATCCATAATTTTAACTGTTATAAAACAAAAGTATGATGGGAAAGCGACGAAACTTGACGTATTTTAAGTGAAATTATAAAACCTATTATAAAAGATTTGATCCAAAAAATATCGGAAAATTGAATTCTTAATTTAAAAAAAAGTTATAAATATCTGGGAAAATAACGTTTAAGGACGATTTGAGAAATCAATTTTTTCAGGGCAAATTATAACCTTAATGCGACAAAACGTGTCGTGTTTAAAAAAATAGTTATTTGTTTTTCAATGTGTTAATTGTAATGTTAATTCTTTTCAAAAACATTATTTTATTCTTCAAAAACAATAATTTTGTAGAAATATTCATTGTACAATTGCTATGTATGCGCTGGTAGATTGCAATAATTTTTTTGTTTCCTGCGAAAGAACTTTAGATTCTTCCCTTGAAGGCAAACCCGTTGTGGTGCTCTCCAACAACGATGGATGTGTTGTATCCCGGAGCAAAGAAGCAAAAGATCTGGGAATTCCTATGGCTGCCCCTGCTTTTAAATATAAGGAGCTCTTTCAAAAGCATGATGTAAAAAGCTTTTCTGCCAAATTTGAGCTCTATAATTATAAAAGTCAGCAGGTTATCAATATTGCAAGATCCTACGTTCTTGATCATGAGGTATACAGTATTGATGAGCTTTTTCTGGATCTGACGGGCTTTAAGTATATTGATATTAATGAATATTGCGTCAGGATCAAAGAAGAGATCAGGGAGAAAGAAAATATTCCTGTAAGTATAGGAATAGCCCCCACCAAGACCTTATGTAAAGTAGCCAACAGAATTGTAAAAGAATTTCCGGAGAAGTTCAATGGGGTGTATATTCTGGATACTCCTGAAAAAATTGAGAAGGCATTGAAATGGCTCCCTATAGGCGATATATGGGGAATCGGAAGAAGACTGGCTGCGAAAATGCATGACAGTGGAGTGTACAAAGCCTGGGATCTCCTTCAGAAGCCTGAAATGTGGGTACGGAAAATCATGGGAATTCACGGGGTAAGAATGATCAATGAGCTTAAAGGAATCCGTCAGCTTGAACTGGATACTCCCTCTCCCAAAAAAATCTATTGCCGTGACCAGAAGCTTTATGCAGATGCTGACTAAAAAGAGGAAGTCCGGGAGCGGGTGGAAACCTTCGGAATGTATTGTTCGGAAAGGCTGCGAAAACAAAATACCTGCTGTAAAATGATCACCGTTTTTGTACAGACCAACCGCTTCAGAAAAGATCTTCCTGAATATAGAAACGCCGTAACGCAGATCCTGCCTAATCCTACCAATTCATCCATATTAATAGGAAGAGTGGTGAATGAGCTTTTTGAAGCTGTTTATAAGGAAGGATTTCATTATAAAAGGGCAGGAGTGATGGTCAATGACTTTGTTCCGGAAGATCAGAGACAGATCAGTCTTTTCGAAGAAGACATACAAAACCAGCACCTCCCTGTGATGAAAGCAATGGATGCGATGAACCGGAAATATGGTAAAGATAAAGTCCGCCTTGGAAGTATGAGCGGCGAAAACACCTTTGGCCGGGCCCGGTTATCTCCTGAGTATGAGGCTTTCCTGAAAAATAATACCTTGCCGGAAGCTAATTTCAGATTCCATTAAATAGGAACATCTTTAAACAATACCCGCTCCAAACTTTAAAAGTATACTTTGGTAGAAGCCTGAACTCTCCACCCCTCAGCCTTTTCACTTCTAAAGTTTTGCCTTCGCCCATAATTACCCTCTATTCCGAGCCTTACTTTTTATAAGGATGGAAAATAATATTGCCTGAAATATTATGGAAGCTTTTAGTCATATCCTTCGGAATGAAGTCCTGATAACCGATATTCGAGTAGCTGAAAAAAAAGTATAGAACTCCACCGGGATGCCCACCAATGTTCATAGACTCCAACTATATTGAAAAGGTTTAATGTTTCCAATATATTTTTGTTGTAAACATTAGGAATTGCATCATAGCCTTCTTCCCTAAATTCGTATTATAGGTTGAGTAACCTTTTCCAAAAGACGTTTGAAGGCTGAAGGCATTTTTGTATCAGTGCGTATTTTTCCGGAGATCATTGCTCCCCAGCCTGCAGTAGTTTTCGTTTTATATTCCTCCTGAAGTGTATGTTTCATATTATAGCTCATGGGCGAAATAACAGCTCCGGCTTTTATGTAGCTTTTTCATTTCCATATCGGTAGAGAACTGAAAAAGTAGGTATAATAGATTGTTTATGCCAGCCTAATGAATCGGAAGGAAGTCTGATGCTTGGAGTGTTGGGGTCTTCTAATGAGAAAGACAGGTTCCCTTTTTTGAAACCGGAACTGTATAACGCAGTTGCAGTCTTCTGGTAAGTAATAATCCGTCAGGAGGCATAAAATCAAAGATCATAGGAAGCATCTCAATATCGGAAAAGTTGCTCCATGACTGTCCTGCAAGCCATCTTTTCCATTGTATATATCCATGCCTGAATCTTGGGGCTGTTGTATTGTTGGGCCCGGCAAAATCTATTTCAGTATAAACAGAAAGGGTTTGGTCATTTTGAGAATTTTTCTGTTTAAATCCAATTCCGAATGTGGTTTGTCTTACACTAAAGTTACTGCTTATAGCATTTGTCTGCGGGATTTCTATTGAATAGGCAGAAAAGCCATCTTTTGATCTCATATTCTGGAAGCTTGTCATAAAATCAGCCTGAATAAATCCTTTTATATAAACCTCCCGTTCAATTTGGTCTTCAGGCTTGAGAGTCAGAAGAGAGAGCTGCCCTGAAACGTCAATAGAAGTTAAGATAAAGATCGTGGAACTTATGATCTTTATAAATATTTTTTTCATCATGTAATGTATTTTTAGAATTGATAGCCAGCTATATTCTGAACCATATGTTTTGTGTTTTTATATTGAAATCTTCCGTTTTCATTTAGCAGATATGCATTAATTGATCTAAATGATGGTGAAGAACTTGTGTCCGGGATGTTGATGAATGACAGCGTAAATGATTGGGTTAAAAATTCCTGCGAAGTTATTGTATAGTTTTAATAAAAAATGATATTGGAAGATGTCGGAAAGTATCAAAAAGTGTCATAATTGATTTAAAAGAGTATGTGTGGGTAGAATTGAGAGTCTGGTTTTCTGTCGAAAACTGTTGATACATGTCAATTCTTGTCGATATCTTGCAATACGCATGATCAGTGAAGTTGGAATAGGTGGCGCTTCATATATTTAAAAATTAAACTATATGTATGAAAGGACAAAATAAACTTTTTATTGCTATTATTATTGCACTTATTCTGGGAGTGTTCATGGGAGGACTGATTCATTTGAAGTATCCCGAAAGTATAGAACCATTTTCTAAAAACATAAAATTACTCGGGACCGTTTTTATCAGATTGGTACAGATGATTATTGCGCCATTGGTATTTACCACTCTTGTAGTAGGAATTGCGAAAATAAGTGATATCAAAATGATAGGAAGGGTAGGAACAAAAGCAATGCTTTGGTTTATTACTGCCTCTCTGATTTCTCTTTTTATTGGATTGATACTTGTTAACTGGCTTGAACCGGGATATGTGACCAAATTACCTATTCAGGAAGTTACAACAGCAGATGATCTTCTGAAAAGCAGTAAAAGTTTTTCTATGGAAGACTTTGTAAAACATATAATTCCCAAAAGCCTGTTTGAAGCATTTGTTACCAATGAAGTGCTTCAGATCGTTGTTTTTTCCATTATGTTTGGAGTAGCACTGGCTAATTTAGGTGAAGAATATTCAAAGCCGGTGGTCAAGCTTTTTGATATCATTGCTCATGGAATCCTTAAAATGGTTGCGTATATCATGTGGTTTGCCCCACTGGGAGTGCTGGGTGCAATTGCAGCAGTGGTAGCTACAAACGGATTTGAGATCTTCAAGGTATATGCCGTTTATTTAAGAGACTTTTTCTTTGCTATAGCTGTTCTTTGGCTGATTCTTCTGTTAGTGGGATATTTTATTCTGGGAACCGCCTTTTCGAGCTGTTAAAAAGAATTAAAGAACCATTACTGATTGCTTTTTCCACAACCAGTTCAGAAGCGGTATTTCCAAAACTGGTAGAAGAGCTGGAAAAATTCGGATGTAACAGCAGAGTGGTTTCTTTTATTTTGCCTTTGGGATATTCATTCAATCTGGATGGAAGTATGATGTATATGACCTTTGCTTCAATCTTTATTGCCCAGATCTACGGAATCGAAATGACCGTCGGGCAGCAGATCACCATGCTTTTGGTTCTGATGCTTACCTCAAAAGGAATTGCCGGAGTTCCGAGGGCCTCTTTGGTTATTATTGTTGCAACCTGTTCCATGTTTGGCATTCCACCTGAAGGAATCGCCCTGATTCTTCCTATCGATCATTTTTGTGATATGGGAAGAAGTATGACCAATGTATTGGGAAATGCATTGGCAACTTCAGCGGTCTCCAAATGGGAAGGGCAGCTTGAAAATATACAGGACGGAGTGGTACGTACTTATGATGCGAAATAAAAACAGACTTTGGTAAGATGCTGTGCCGGATTTATTTTTTTGTGTAGAATCTTATTTTTTTCATATTTCCAGTTTCGGCCCTTACCTTCCTCAATCCATTCCAGAGACTGTTCTATTCTTCTGTTTCTTGTTGCTTCTGTTTTAGCATCTGTAATCCATGTGATATACTCCTTTCTGAATGAGGGGAAGCTTTTTCAAAGAACACAAGTGCTTTAGGATGCGCCTGTAAAGCAGTTTGAAAGTATCCGGGAATCTCGGTCTCTGTTTTGGTTGGGGAGCTTTCTTCATCGTAACCCCCATATCCGTAAGGTTCATTGCTTCTTTGATTGCTTTTTTAAGCTGAGGTTTTGAAGGAAGATCTTCCATTTTAGTGATTTTTCCCAGGCTGAACATTGAACTTTTTTTCAGCTTTAATTTCGATCTCTTTTAAAGTTTTCATTTCCTGATGCAGCCAGAACCCAAGACTGCAATAGTGCTTGAAAGAGGTTATTGAGCAGAGTATTTTTCCTTTGTACATGAATGTAGGAAACTTCCATTTGATAGCTTCTTCCGCATCAGGACAGACCTCATGGATCGTTTCCCGGAGATAATCAAGGATCGGTTTTGCAAAATTCGGAGACTTCTCGATGTATTCATCAACCTTTATATTATATTTTTCCATAGTTCTATTAAAATAATTGGGTGATTTCATTGACCAGGAATTTGACCTGATCCGGTCTTCCCCTGTCATTTTTAGGATTATTGGAATAACTGCCGGTCTTTACAATGACCATATTGAATTCAGGAACCATGATGATATATTGCCCCTGCAGCCCTAAAAATAGTAATGTTTTACAGGATTATCATTGTTGATCCAAAGACCCATTCCGTAAATATTCTCAGATTTTTCGGTGGGAGTTCTCATCTGTTCAATAAAATCAGAATTTAAAATTTGCCGATCTCCAGCTTTTCCGTTATCCAGAAACAGTTGCCCCAGCTTGGCAAAATCCCGGGCATTGGAGTGAATACAACAGTAGGTTTTTTCCATTCCATGATCATCCGTGCTCCATTTTGCATTCTGTTCCATTCCCAGCGGAACCCAGAATTTTTCTGATAAATAACTTGCCAGAGGTTGATTCAAAGCCTTTCTTATGGCAAAACCAAGAAGTTGAGTGGCACCGCTTTGGTACTCAAATCTTGTTCCCGGCTCTTCTTTAAATTTCCTTGAGAACACAGCCTTTACAAGACTTTTTCCATAATAGGCTTTCGCATTGGGCAGAAACGGATTGTTATAATTTTCATCCCAATCCAGTCCGGATTCCATTTGTGCCAGATTTTTAAGCGTAACATGATCTCCGAAAATCTTTTCTTTAAATTCAGCATAAAAATCTGAAAGCTTTTCATCTATTGAAGAGATAACTCCTTCTTCCAAAGCTTTTCCTAACAGCATTACGGTTACAGCCTTTGCCATGGAAAAAGAATTGGTCTGAGAAAGCTGATTATAACCATCCCAATACTGCTCATGAAGGATCTTTCCATTTCTGATCACTACCAAAGCGGCAGTACGGGAATGTTTTAAATCATCAACTAAATGTTTCGGTAATTCTTTCTTGTTGTAATCAGGATCTTCTTCCCACAATTTGGGAGCTTCGGTAGCTATAGGGTTACTGGGGAAAAGATATCCGTCATCTATATAAGCACTCGACTTTCCTTTAAGGTAAGTTTTGGAGATTCCGCTAAATAAATAATCATATCCCAGAAAATAAGCTGCTGCTGCACCAGCTACAGCTCCGCCTATCATATACTTTAATATTCTCATTGTTTTATGAATCGGTATCTGACAAATTTAGAATAATTTGGTTATAAAAATTAAAATGATGCTTAAATAAGTTGTTTTTGCTTTTATTGACAAAAATTATAACCAGCGGTATTGTGAAAATAAAAAAGCCCTGAATTTTCAGGGCTTTTACATTATATTTTAGAAAGTAGATTTCTGAAGTTGGTCTTCTCATCGATGATTCTTCTCAGTTCTGAAACAGGAACTCTTTCCTGCTGCATTGTGTCTCGGTCTCTGATGGTTACCGTATGATCCGTCAATGAATCGTGATCTACTGTAATACAATATGGAGTACCGATCGCATCCTGCCTTCTGTAACGTTTTCCGATCGCATCTTTTTCTTCGTAGAATAAGTTGAAATCATATTTCAGATCGTTGAAGATTGTTTCTGCATATTCTGCCAGGCCATCCTTCTTCATCAGTGGAAGAATAGCTGCTTTAATTGGTGCCAATGCCGGAGGTAAAGATAAAACTGTTCTTTCTGAACCGTCTTCCAATACTTCATCTCTCAGGCAGTGTGAGAAAATAGAAAGGAATAACCTGTCAAGTCCTACAGAAGTTTCCACTACATAAGGAACATAGTTTTCATTTCTTTCAGGATCGAAGAACTGCAGTTTTCTTCCGGAGAACTTTTCGTGAGCTTTAAGATCGAAGTCCGTTCTTGAGTGAATACCTTCAAGTTCTTTAAATCCGAATGGGAAATTAAACTCTATATCAGCGGCAGCATTCGCATAGTGGGCAAGTTTTTCGTGATCATGGAATCTATAGTTTTCATTACCTAATCCCAGAGCTAAGTGCCAGTTCAGACGCTTTTGCTTCCATTGTTCGTAGAACTCAAGCTCCGTTCCCGGTGCTACAAAGAATTGCATTTCCATCTGTTCGAATTCACGCATTCTGAAGATAAACTGTCTTGCAACAATTTCATTCCTGAAGGCTTTTCCGATCTGTGCGATCCCGAAAGGAAGCCTGTGACGTGAAGTTTTCTGTACATTCAGGTAGTTGACAAAGATTCCCTGAGCCGTTTCCGGTCTAAGGTAAAGATCCATGGCGCTGTCAGCAGAAGCTCCCAGTTTGGTTCCGAACATCAGGTTGAATTGTCTTACTTCCGTCCAGTTTTTAGAACCTGTATCAGGATCAGCAATTTCAAGCTCTTCAATCAAAGCCTTTACATCAGCAAGATCCTCATTTTCTAAAGATTTTGCCAGCCTTGAAAGAATCGCTTCTCTTTTTGCTCTGTATTCCAGAACTTTTGGGTTCGTCGCAACAAACTGATCTTTATCAAAAGCCTCCCGAATCTCTTCGCAGCCTTTTCAATTTCTTTATTCTCCTTATCTTCAATTTTAGCACAATAGTCTTCCACCAGAACATCTGCTCTGAAACGTTTTTTGGAATCTTTATTGTCAATCAATGGATCGTTGAAAGCGTCTACGTGGCCTGATGCCTTCCATGTTGTAGGATGCATAAGGATTGCCGAATCAATACCTACAATATTCTCGTTAAGCTGTACCATCGCTTTCCACCAGTATTGTTTGATATTATTTTTGAGTTCGGCCCCATTCTGTCCATAATCATAAACAGCGGATAAACCATCATAGATCTCACTGGAAGGGAAAATAAACCCGTACTCTTTAGCGTGAGAAATTACTTTCTTGAAAACATCTTCTTGCTTTGCCATAATTTTTTTACGTCTGATGTGCAAAAATAATGTTTTTTATTGGGAAAATATTAATACCTGTAAGATCCTATATTTGAGATTGTCATTAAGATACATCCACCCGCACCAATGATAAATAAAATACCTGCAATAATAAACAGTAATATTTTGATTATTTTGTATTGTTTTGATCGTATCAAGACAATACTGGCTACTGTTATAACAACAGAGATCACGATCAATTTTACAAAAAAACCAAAATAGTCTGTCATTTTTTTAAATTATGGTAAAACTCTTTTACTAATTTAAACAATTTATTTAATGTGTAGTTATAAGGAGCCGGGAACCTGCTTTCGCTACTCGCTTTTTCTGGTTTTGGGCGGTGGCTTTGCCACCGCCCAAAACCAGAAAAAGCTCAAACATGCCGCTCAATCAGGGCTATTGACTTTTATATTTTGGCAAACCTAACAGGTTTCAAAAACCTGTTAGGTTTAGAATATCACCCTTCACTTTGAAGGTTTCCTATTCAAAATAAGAATCAGCAGAAAATCTCTACTTTTGCACCATGTTAGAAATTCTTTATCGTGACGAGCATATTATTGCGATCAACAAACCCAGTGGACTTCTGGTTCATAAATCTTTCTATGCCGGAGAAGCCGATACTTATGCTATTCAGGAGCTGAAGAAACAGATTGGCCAAAAAGTGTATCCTGTACATCGCTTAGACCGGAAAACTTCGGGGTTCTGCTGTTTACTTTAGATAAAGATACCCTTAGAATCATGAGCGAACAGTTTGCATCACGTGAAGTGGAGAAGAAATATCTTGCAATTCTTCGTGGCTGGACAAAAGAGGAAGAAAAGATTGATTACGACTTAGTTAATGAAAATGAAGTCACACAAAATGCAGTTACATACTATCATCGTTTGCAGACTTCGGAAATAGATTTACCTTTTTTAAAACATCAGACTTCCAGATATTCTTTGGTAGAAGCTATTCCTGAAACGGGAAGATTTCATCAGTTGAGAAAACATTTTAAACATATTCTACACCCAATCTTAGGCTGTCGTAAGCACGGTTGTAATAAACAGAATAAGTTGTGGCTTCAAACATTTGACATCAACAAAATGACACTTCATGCCCATCAGTTGATTTTTAATCATCCTGTTTCTAACGAAAGAATTACGTTAAATGCCACTGTAGATGAAGAGTTCAAAAGAGTAGGAGATATTCTGAATTTTGATCTGAGTTCATACACTTAAATGAGTTTTTTCGTTCATAAAGTTGCTTCGCTCAGCAAAGGTTGATCCCGAACTCTTTACTTAGTGAAACGCCCTTGCGAACAAAAATGTTTTAGGACGATCACAACCTTTGAGATCATAGCGTTTTAATTTACGTTAACAATTATAAAAGGTTTTATGTTTTATAGATGCTATATATCAGGCATTTTGATAAATTATCATACATCAATCGAACATTAATTTTAAAATGAGTAATTTTGTAAAACTTTTTTCAATGTACAAATCGCTCATTCGTCCGATTCTTTTTAAATTCGATCCTGAAGAAGTACACCACTTTACTTTTTCAATGCTTAAAAATTTTGGATTTCTTACTAAACTGTTTTTACCAAAACCTATTGAAGACAAACGTCTGGAAAGAGAAGTTTTCGGATTGAAATTTAAAAATCCTGTAGGACTGGCTGCCGGTTTTGATAAAAATGCCGTTCTGTTCAACGAATTGGGAGACTTAGGTTTCGGATTTGTAGAGATTGGAACAGTAACCCCAAGAGCCCAGGCTGGAAATCCTAAGAAAAGACTGTTCCGTCTGATTGAAGATGGCGGAATCATCAACAGGATGGGATTCAATAATGAAGGTCTTGAAGCGGCAATTGAAAAATTAAAATCGAATAAAGGAAAAATCATCATCGGTGGAAACATCGGAAAAAATACAGATACAAAACCTGAAAACTATACCCAGGATTATCTGGATTGTTTTGAAGGGCTTCATCCTCATGTCGACTATTTTGTACTGAATGTAAGCTGCCCGAATGTAGGAAGCCATGCCAAACTGGAAGATGTGGAATATCTGAGAGAGCTGATTACAGAAGTAAAAAAATAAACCAGTCAAAAGCTGTACAGAAACCGATACTCCTAAAAATTGCACCGGATCTTAATAACAATCAATTAGATGAAATCATTGAGCTGATTGCCGAAACAAAGATTGATGGTATTGTAGTTTCCAATACATCAGTAAACAGAGAAGGGCTGAAAACCTCGTCAGAAGTTCTTGAACAGATAGGCAACGGAGGTTTAAGCGGAAAACCTATCCGTGAGAGAAGTACAAAAATGATTAAATATCTTTCTGATAAAAGCAACAGGGCTTTCCCGATCATTGGTGTAGGAGGAATTCACTCGGCAAAAGATGCCATGGAAAAACTGGATGCCGGAGCAAGCCTGATTCAGCTGTACACAGGATTTATTTATGAAGGCCCGGAGCTGATCAACGATATCAATAAAGAAATCTTGAAAAGAGCAGGCAGATTACCAAGATAAAACAAAAAGAGAGTTCAGTAACTGGCTCTCTTTTATTTTGATTTTACTACAGAAGATTTTTTTGTGTCTACAGTCAAAGTGTAAGCAGGTGAAGAATAGGATTTGGGAACTTTAAACTGAAGGATGCCCGGATCTTTAGTCTTTATCTTTTGAGTTTCAAATATTCCTTCCAGACAGCTTTCGGTAAGGAATTCCTCGTAACGTTTATAATTCCAGTCCCTGGTAAAATAAAGAATACGGTATCCTTTTTCTCCTTCACTTGCTCCGCATCTGCCACATGCATTAAGGTTGGAAGAATGGTTAAAATATAATAAAACATGGTTTCCTTTTTCTCCGGAAACGTATGAGACCAGTTCATTCCCACCATACACATTAATAACGTCAAAGGTGTTGATTCTTTTGTTATTGGGTAAAACCAGATAATTATTGTAACGGTAGATCATATTATTACCTGTAAATAGTTGAGCAGGTTGGGCTTTGTTTTTATTTCCAAGATAAAAAGTTCCTGTAACCGGATTTTCTTTAGCCTGATCGTGTCCGAATAAAATGGTTTCCTTCGGAGTAAAGTTTTTGACAATTTCAGCTACTTTTTCAACATCCTTTGGTGAATTGATCTTTTCTTTAAACTGTTTGGAAATCTTTTGGTGTTTAGAACCGAAATGATACAACGAAAGTTTCCCGTAATCATAAAGCCCGGTAAGGGGTATTTTCTTCTGATACTTATCGTAATAATACCAACCGCTGACAAAATGCTGATATAAGTTGCAATCCGGGATGCCATCATAGTGAAGCTGCAGGGTAACAGGAACTCCTGCAATTTCTCCTTTGAAAGTTTGTGAAGAATCTGTTACAGTTTTTAATTCAACTTTCTGACAGAGGGCAATTGTGAGGGAAAAGAAGAAGAATACAGCAAAAATTTTTTCATGGTTGAGTTATCGTGGTTTTTAGTTTTTTAGATGAAAAAGTGGGCAATTGTATAGATGATCAGCCCTACGAGTCCTCCCACAAGAGTCCCGTTGACCCGGATAAACTGAAGGTCTTTTCCTACTTCCAGCTCCAGTTTTCACTCAGTTCCTTGCCCTGCCAGTTCCCGACAGTAGTACTGATGAGGTTTCCAAACTGATGGGTATTTTTAAGAATGTATTTATAAGCGGTGACACGTACCCAATGATCAATTTTATTCTGAAGATTTTCGTCTGTCATTAAGTTCTGTGCAAATTCATTCAGGTTTTTAGAAAGGTAGTTTTTCAGTGCAGAATGATCTTCCTGGAGTTCTTTCATCAGGGTCTTTTTGATAGAAACCCAGATGTCATTGGAATATTCATCCAGTTTTTCATTTTTCAGAAGTCCGTTTTTAATGGTTTTAAATTCTTCGTCCCATTTCGGATCTTCTTTCAGATCAACCGAGAATTCATGAATTTTCTGAGTGATCAACGTTCTGACTTCATGCTGCGGATCTTCCTCTATTTCTTTAAAGAATTCAGAGAGTCCGGCTGCAATTTTATCTGCAATTTTATTATCTACAAATGACGGAATAAAAGAATAGCTTCCTTTTTTACCCGCTCCTGGATCATTTCATCATTTTCAATAATATATTCTTTGATCTGCTTAGAAAGGTTGGTAATGATCCTTTGATGGTCATTCTTTTCCAGAATATATCCGATTCCGTTTCCTACTACTTTATTAAGTTTGATATCACCTGTCATTTCAGAGACCTTTTTGCTTATAAAATGGCTCACGGTAGAATCATCAAGCTTGTTGAGAATGTCCATAACAATCTCGGATAAGTTTCTGATGAGAATATCCTGACTTTTCTCTTTTCCCAGCCATTCGCCAACGAAATTGGAAATCTTCAGCTTTTGAATATAAGGACGTATATTCTGAGGCGAAAGAAAATTGCTGACCACAAAGCTCCCCAGATTATTTCCCAGTCTCTGTTTGCTGTTTTCAATCAGATTGGTATGGGGAATCGGAAGCCCGAGAGGGTGGCGGAAGAGTGCTGTTACGGCAAACCAGTCGGCCAAAGCACCTACCATCGCAGCTTCAGAAAAGGCTCGTACATAGCCGATCCAGTGTGAACTGTTCGATTTCTGTAAAATAGTCGTAACGATGAAAATAATGGCCATCAGGACAAATAATCCTGTTGCAAACGCTTTATATTTTCTGAGTTGTTTTCTTTTTGCTTCGTCATTCATATTCTCAAATTTACTAAATTTGGTTATGAAACCGTTTAATGTTAATAAAGCTTTTTCGTAAGGTATTATAGAAAGTTTATGACATTCTAAAATTAAAATTTACAATGAAATTTTTAGTTTCACTCATTATATTAACCGTTCTGCAATCATGCACGCAGAAATATCAACCTATTAAAACCTCTTCTATGGAAAATACAGAAGCAAAAAACAATCCATACTATTCCAGAACCGATACAACAAAGCTGAACATTTCTAATGAGGAATGGAAAAAATTCTTGCTCCGGATCTTTATGCAATATCCAGAGAAGCAGCTACAGAAAGAGCTTTTACCGGAAAATACAATGAATTTGATGAGGTGGGGATTATTATTGTGCTGTTTGCGGAAATCATCTGTTCCGCTCTACTTCAAAATTTGCAAGCAGCTGTGGCTGGCCGAGTTTCTTTGAGGCTGATAAGGAAGGTGTTTATTATAAAAGAGATACCACTTATGGAATGGAAAGGGTTGAGGTTCTTTGCAAAAGATGTGATTCTCATTTAGGTCATGTCTTTGATGATGGTCCGAAGCCTACAGGGCTGAGGTATTGTATGAATTCTATCAGTCTGGAATTTGTTGCGGATACTCAGAAATAAATTTTTAATTCACAGAATCAGGACGTTAAAGTTTCTTAAATAGCGTTAAACTTCTTTCGTTTTTACCCGATGCGTAATGATGTTTTTATAATTTTGCCCCACTAATTTGGAATTATATATTATTGAATGAAAGGATTTTATAGCGTAATAGGCCTTGTTTACATGGTTACGACCTCATTCTACATTTCTCCAAGAGGGACGGTAAAGAATGAAAATTTCAAGACAGCAAAGACTGAAAAAGTAACTGTAGCTGACGACACGAAATCTGAGAAGAATACAACGGCTGTTTCTTCATCAGAAGCATTATACCAATCAATTGCATTTGACCCGGAACATGAACTGAACTATGAAGTATTCTCAAAAGCATTGACAGGTTACGAAAACTTAAAGAAAGCAGGATTGCTTACCCAGGATTCGCATTTATTGACTATCTGCGATTTTTCTATGTCTTCCAATACCAAAAGACTTTGGGTTATTGATCTTGAAGACAAAAAGTTCTGTTCAACTCATTGGTTGCCCATGGTAAAAATACCGGCGAAGAATTTGCGACGAATTTTTCTAACAGGGAAAGTTCGTTACAGAGCAGCTTAGGATTTTATATCACAGATGCAACGTATCAGGGGACAACGGATATTCTTTAAAACTGTTGGGCATGGACAAAGGATTCAATGATGCAGCTTACAGAAGAGCGATTGTAATGCACGGAGCCAATTATGTAAGCGATGAATTTGCTGCTATGCACAAAAGAATTGGAAGAAGCTGGGGATGTCCTGCAGTACCAAGAGAGCTGACACAACCCATCATCAATACCATAAAGGGAAGAAATCTACTGTTCATTTACTATCCTGATCAGAATTACCTTTCCTCTTCGGAATGGTTGAAAGCGCAAGTATAACATCAAGCAGTCAGTTTTTGACTGCTTTTTTATGTATAGCTAAATTTGACAATCTTGGTTTTTAAGTTTAAATTATAAATCATTTTTTCTGTTTAAATAATTACTTTGTAAATTCTTGCAAGAAATTTTACTGGAACAAAAGTATTAACGGGTAACGACAAAAGAAGTCGTATTATAATTAATTTTTAAAGATTTTTAATCAGAAAATAATTACTTGTAAAGCACATGTTTTTATTCTTAATGAAAATAAAAATCCCTGTATAATGATCATACAGGGATTTACAATTATTTTAATCTGAAAATTATCTGAATTTTTGAAAACCAAAGTCGCATTATGACCTCCGAATCCAAAGGCATTACTCAATGCAAAATTGATCTCTTTCTCTTTTGCTTCCCCGAAAACAATATTGATATCCTTAGGAATACTTTCATCTATACTATGAAGGTTGATCGTAGGAGGAATAATGCTGTTTTGAATGGCCTTAATAGAAAGGATCGCTTCAACGGCTCCCGCTGCACCCAATAAATGCCCTGTCATAGATTTTGTGGCACTGATGTCAAGGTTTTTACTTCCTTTAAATGCATTATTGATGGCTTTCAGCTCTATCAAATCTCCCAGAGGAGTAGAGGTAGCATGTGGGTTAATATAATCGATATCTTCCATATTGGCTCCCGCTTCCTTCACTGCCAGCTGCATTGCTTTGATGGCTCCTGCACCTTCAGGATGAGGGGCAGTCATGTGATAAGCATCTGCAGTCATGGCGGCACCTGCCAATTCAGCATAGATTTTTGCTCCTCTTGCCACAGCATGTTCATATTCTTCAAGGACCAAAGCTCCAGCCCCTTCACCCATTACAAAACCGTCTCTCTCGGCATCGTAAGGACGACTGGCGGTGACAAAGTCATCATTTCTGGTAGACATGGCCTTCATAATAGAGAAACCTCCTATAGAAGCCGGAGTAATAGCAGCTTCAGAACCACCACTGATTATTACTTTCGCTTTTCCGAGACGGATATAGTTGAAGGCATCCATCAATGCTGTATTTCCGGTTGCACAGGCTGAAACAGTAGTATAGTTGATTCCCTGAAGTCCATATTTCATAGAAATCATTCCTGAAGCCATATTGGCAATGAATTTGGGAACAAAGAAAGGATTAAAACGTGGGGTGCCATCACCCTGGGCGAAATCCATTACTTCCTTTTCAAAAGTCCACATCCCGCCTTGTCCTGTTCCCCAGATCACTCCGGTATCAAACGGATCCATACTCTCCAGTTCCAGTCCGGAATCCTGAATTGCTTCTGCGGATGCGTACATGGCATATTCTGTAAACAGGTCACTTCTTTTAATCTCATTATGATTCAGATATACTTTTGGATCAAAATTTTTGACCTCACAAGCGAAGTGTACCTTAAATTTTTCTGTGTCGAAATGGGTGATTAATCCTGCACCACTTGTGCCTTTAATGCTGTTTTGCCAAAAATCTTCAACATTATTTCCCAAAGGTGTCACAGCACCTAATCCTGTAATGACAACTCTTTTCATATTGTAGTTACTAATTTTAAATCGATTAGACTTTCATGAGATAAACCCGGTTTACCCATGCTTCATTTTGCTTCTTTCTTAAGCATCTAATTTTCGTCTGCAATATTATCAATTTTCTTTCGCTGCAGACGAATATTAAAGCATATTATTTAATGCATAATAAAAAGATTTTAGCTTTTGAAATAATTTTTAGGGTAAATATTACTTCTCTAAAATCATGGTTATACCTTGTCCACGGGCTGCACAAATGGATATAAAGCCTTTTCCGCTGCCTTTTTCATGGAGGAGTTTCGCCAAAGTAGCAATAATCCTTCCACCGGTGGCCGCAAATGGATGAGCTGCAGCCAGACTTCCACCTTTACATTCAGCTTGCTCCTGTCAATGCGTCCTAATGCTTTCTCCAGTCCGAATTTTTTTGCAAGATCATCATTTTCCCAGATTTTAAGGGTAGCCAGGACCTGTGCTGCAAAAGCTTCATGAATTTCATAATAATCAAAATCTTCCAGATTCATCCCTGCTTTCTTCAGCATTCTTTCTGCTGCAAAAACCGGGGCGAGAAGTAAGTTTTGTCGGTTTTCAACATATTCTATCCCTGCCAGTTCTGAAAACGTGATATAAGCCAGTACAGGAAGGTCATTGGCTTTTGCCCATTCTTCACTGGCCAGCAGAACTGCTGAAGCTCCATCAGTAAAAGGAGTGGAGTTTCCTGCCGTTAAAGTCCCGTTTTGCTTATCAAAGGCAGGTTTCAGCTGCGATAATTTTTCTAAGCTGGTATCTCTTCGCAGGTTATTATCTTTGTAAATACCAAAAGCAGGAGTGATCATATCATCAAAAAGCCTTCATCATAAGCTTTGGCCATGTTCTGATGGCTTCTGAATGCCAGTTCATCCTGTTCTTCTCTTGGGATATTGTAATATTTGGCAGTGATTTCAGTATGCTCACCCATTACCAACCCTGTTTTCGGTTCCTGTCCTTTGTAAGGGATCGGCATCCAGTCTTTTAATTTCGGACTTAATAATTGCTTCCAGTTTTCCAAAAGCAGATTTTTCTTTATTGGCTTTTAACAAGGCTTTTCTTAATCTTGGAGAAGATTCAAAAGGAATATTGCTCATGGCTTCAACACCACAGGCGATACCGCTTTCTATCTGTCCCAGCGCAATTTTATTTCCGATATAAATGGCTGCTTCAATACCTGTATCACATGCCTGCTGAAGATCACATGCAGGAGTTGCCGGGTGGAGGGAGGTATTCATTACGGTTTCTCTGATGAGGTTGCTTTCGGAAATATGTTTGATGACTGCACCTCCGGCAACTTCCCAAGCCGTTTTCCTTTCAGATGGTAACGGTCAATAAGTCCGTTGAGTGCTGACAGCAAAAGCGTCTGGTTTCCCTGGTCCGTGTAAGTGGTATTCATTCTGGCAAAGGGGATTCTGTTATATCCTACAATGGCCACTCTTTTTGTTTCCATATTGTATAATTTATGATGGAAGGATGTTTAATTCATGATCAATCATATATGTGATCCTGTCTAAAGCATGGTTCAGAAAACTTTGATCACCCATGGTTTTTGAAAGCAGTATTCCACCTTCAATCAGCATAATAAACGTTGAGGCATATTGCCCGGCATTAATTTTTCACTGATCTCTTTATTCTTTTGTCCCTGACGGATAACTGATGAAATTTTGTCCATCCATAGCTCAAAAGAATTTTTAACCTGCTTTTTCAGGGCAGGAAAAGAATCATCTGCTTCTGTTGCTGCGTTCATGAGAGGGCAGCCTCCGTTTGAAAAAACAGCCGGCCAGTTTTTTCTGTAAAAATCAACAAAAGCGTGAAGTTTATCCAGAGAAGTAGAAAATTCATCCCCGAAAGATCGGCTGAGGGTTCTGCTCAGTAATCCTGCATTATATTTATAAACTTCTATGGCGACTTCATCTTTGTTTTCAAAGTTTCCGTAAATGCTGCCCTTCGTAAGCCCGGTTGCTTGTGTGATGTCTGAAAGCGATGTGGAAATATAACCCTTTGTATTAAAAAGAGTCGCTGTTTTCTCAATGATATGCTGTTTTGTTTTTTCTGCTTTTGACATTGAAGTTGTTTATAATGATGCAAATATACAAAAATATACCAATTGGTATATTTTGTTTTAAAATTAAATCTGAGTAGAATTTTACACTCAGATTTAATGATCTTTACCTTTATTTTACTGCTCTAAAGTAGCATTTAAAGTGATTTCAAAATTGAAGGCAGCACTTACAGGGCATCCTTCTTCAGCTATTTTTGCAAATTTCTGGAATTCTTCTTCTGAAATTCCTGGAACTTTTGCGGTTAAGGTCAGTTCAGATTTTGTGATTTTTCCAATGTTGGGATCAAGAGTGATAACAGAAGTTGTTTTCAGCTCTTCCGGATTGTAGCCTGCCTGTGAAAGTTCTGCATCCAGTTTCATGGTGAAACATCCAGCGTGTGCAGCTGCCAGCAGCTCTTCAGGGTTGGTTCCCACACCATCCGCAAAACGGCTGTTGAAAGAATATTGAGTCTGGTTTAAAGTTGTACTCTGAGTAGTTAAATGTCCTTTACCTTCTTTAATGGTACCGTTCCAAACGGCTGTTGCGTTACGTCTCATAATGTTTGTTTTTTTATTTTTAATATTGTTTGATTTTGATGTTACAAAGATAGATCAGTTAAGAAGCAGATTCAATAGATAAAAAGACTTAAATATTGTACTTTTTCCCGACGAGTAATTTTTCTTAAAATTTGCAGGAGTGCTTCCAGTTTTTCCTGTGAAAAGCCGGTTGAAATAAGCCGGATCTTCATAACCGAGGTCATAGGCAATTTCCTTCACAGGTTTATCGGTATAAAATAGCAGCCTTTTGGCTTCCAGTAAAATTCTGTTGATGATCAATTGGTTCGGAGAATCCAGATTCAGATTTTTAAATTTATGCGTTAACGTCTTCGGAGCCAGATGAAGCAGGGCTGCATAATCTGCCACATTGTGTTTTTCTCTGAAATGAATTTCCAGATGGCGGCTGAAATCTCTGAATATATCTAGCTCACTGCCGGGAATTTTTATTACATCATTATCCAGATTTTCTTTTTCCATTTTCTGGTTGCCCGGATGATGATCTGTTTTACATACGTTCTTATCATTTCTTCCGCAGAAGAATCATTCCACTCAAGTTCATCCTGAATGTTCTGAAAGAGATTCTTCATCAGTAATACTTCGGAATCATCAAGTTCTACAAAAGGAATTTCAAATACATTATGAAAGAGAAGTCCGTCACAGGCTACCTCTTTATCATGGATCTGGATGCAGTAAAAATCACGGTTATAATGAAGAAATATAGACTCGTCTTTTCCATTTTTTATCTGCAGATGCTGGCCGGTAAGGAAAAACAGGGAAGGTTTTTGACCTGATAATGATTAAAGTCTACCATAAGCTCATACCCTGAAGGAATAAAAAATACTTTAATATCCGTTTTAAACTGATTGCTGTTGAAATGCTCCAGATTTTCTTCTGAAAAGAATTTCAGCCCAAGTCTTTTATACTGATCTTCAAAAATAAGGGATTGCGGCATATTTTAACTTTAGTTTAAAGATACAAAAACACTTCAGGAATCTACTTTTGTTCTGATTTGCATATAAAATTCAGAATAAAAAAACATAAAATATGTTTTTACATTGATATTATTTTATCAATTTTACAAATATTTGTACTGCTAACTCTATTATTAACTCTTTTTTCAAAACTGCCTGCATGAGCGAATTAGAAAATATTCTCAGAGAAATAACTCCACTATCTCCTGAAGACAGTTTTCTGGTATTTGACAGAATCAAAGCCTCATTTGATTTTCCTTACCACTATCATCCTGAAATTGAAATAAATTTTATCTACAAAGGCAAAGGGTACCGGAGAATGATTGGGGACCATACCGGTGAAATAGGGAATATAGAACTGGTGCTGGTAGGGCCGAACCTGCCTCATTGCTGGGCCAATTACAGATGCAAAAACAGGAAGACCCACGAGATTACGGTTCAGTTTAATCAGGATTTCTTTAACCAGTCTTTAATGGAGAAAAATATCCTGAAACCCATCAATAATTTGATGAAAGATTCTATCCGGGGAATTCTTTTCTGCAGAAACTGCTGAAAAACTGAAAGATTCGTTTCTGAATTTATCTAAAATGAACAGTTTTGAGTCTTTCATAGAAATTATGAAGATTTTGAATGAGCTGGCCACTGCAGAGGATAAAACTCTTCTGTCATCCTACAGCATAGAGCTTGAAACCTTTGCTGATAACGATAAAATGAAACGCATCCATGATTTTGTGCATAAGAATTTTGAAAACAAGATCACCCTGGATAAAGTGGCTTCACTGGTCAATATGAGCAATGTGACCTTTAATCGGTTTATTAAAAAAGAACAGGGAAAACATTTATCAATTATCTGAATGAGATCAGGATCAGCTATGCAGCCCGTTGGCTGATGGAAAAAAATCTTACCGTTTTTGAAATTGCCTTTGAAGCAGGTTTCAACAATATTGCGAATTTTAATAAGGTCTTTAAGTCGATCAAAAAAACAACGCCAACTGAATTCAGAGAACAGTTTAAAGGTGTGAAAAAGATTGAATAATAGTGACCGGAAATTCATTTTTTTAAATATTTTATTGATCTTATTTTAAAATAAATCCACTTTTTTTTAATTATTGGATAGGGAGCGTATTTTGTTGATAGATAGAGTGTTATTTACTTTTGTTTTTGATCGCTGAAAAAATAATATCGTTTTATGATAAAATAGTATTATATCAGACTGGTTACAAAATTTAGATTTGTCAATGTGAATTAAATCTTAACAAAACTTTAAATAATTTAATACATAAACGGCAAAATATTGCTGAAAAAATAATAATCTCTGTGTATTGAAAATATGAAGTAATGTCATTGATTCTCAATTAAATCTAACGAATCTAAACCTTATGAGAAAAGCAGTTATACCCGTTCTGTTCGTTTTTTCACTTTCTGCTACCGCACAGGAACAAAAATCGGCTGACACTACGAAGACAACCAACATTCAGGAGGTCGTAGTCACCTCTTTGGGGATCAAAAGGCAGGCACGCTCCCTTACGTATTCCAGTCAGCAGATTGGCGGCGATGAGCTTACAGAAGTGAAAACTCCCAATCTTTTAAATTCAATCAATGGAAAAGTTTCCAATGTACAGGTTAACAGAACCAATGGTGTAGGGAGTTCCGTAAGGGTGATAATGAGAGGAGATAAATTGTAAACACTACACAACCACTATATGTAATTGATGGAATTCCTATTATCAATGGAACCGGAAAATCAGCAGATATCGGACAGTATTCCAATATGCCGGATCCCGGAGATGTACTGAGTTCCATCAATCCTGATGATATTGAAAGCATCAATTTTCTGAAAGGAGCCTCTGCGTCAGCATTGTATGGTTCTGCCGGAGGGAACGGAGCTATTTTGATTACTACCAGAAAAGGACGTGCAGGAAAGAGTATGATCACTTATAGTAGCAGTCTTACAGTGGAAAGAGCTTATAGTCTTCCAAAGCTTCAGCACAGTTATTTGTCCTATGATCCAGCTGTTGCAGGTCAGCAGCCGGGACAGTCAACGGAAAGCTGGGGTGCAAAAGGAGAATCTAAGGATTACCTTAAAGATTTTCTGCAGACAGGAACAACGTGGGTCAACAGCCTTTCATTCCAGTCTGGAAACGAAAGATCAACCAATTATTTTTCTATTGGGAATACTACCAATAAAGGAGTTGTTCCTATAAGCTATTTTGATCAGTATAATATATCTTTCAGAAATTCAAGTAAGTTTCTGGATGATAAACTGACGTTGGATGCCAATTTTATCGGTTCATTACAGGAAAGCAAGAACAGACAGACACCGGGAGCTTCTTTTTCTCCTTTAACAAGTTTGTATTGGCTACCTAGAGGAGTTGATTTTGATCAATATGGACCAAATAATTATTCTTATTTAAATAAAGAAAGATTTTTACCTGCACAAAACTGGTGGGAAGTTAACCCGGATGGAAGTTTCAAAGGAAACCCGGTAACACAGAACCCTTACTGGATTCTAAACAGAAATCCTGTTACAGTAGCCAATAAAAATGCATATGGAGCCGTTGCGCTTTCCTATCAGATCAATCCGTGGTTATCTGCAAGAGTAAGAGGGAATTATAGCTGGAATATTTCAGATAGCCAGCGTGATATTGCTGCTTTTTCAGCACCTAGTTTATTGGCTGTGAATGAGGGAATTAACGGACGGATTCTAAAAAACACCTATGAGAACTCTTCTACCTATGGTGATGTGTTGCTTATTGGTAGTCCTAAAATAAACGAGTCCATCTCCTTAGATTTTACAGTGGGAGCAAGTACCAACACGACAAGAAACAAAATAACACAGATAGATAATGCTTATTTGGTAATTCCTAACCTTTTCACCTTAAACAATCTTACATGGGGGTTAAAAAGGGCTCCAGGAGACGGATATCATAATATCTATACCAACATGAAAAAACAGGTACAGTCTGTTTTTGCGAGTGCTTCCATAGGCTACAAAAATATGTTTTATGTAGATATGACCTTCAGAAACGACTGGGATTCCAGTTTAGCTTTAACAGGAGAACAGGATTTGATTACGAATCTGTAGGGGCTAATGCTATATTGTCTTCTGTTTTCAAACTTCCGGAAGTCATTAATTTCTGGAAAGTAAGGGGATCTTATGCAACGGTCGGATTGGGGTTGCCCACCAATATCTCCAATGCAATGATTGAATACAATAAAGGATATACCTATGGAGTAGATGCAGGAACACTTGTATTTCCAAGAAGCTCTTTTATTACAGATCCTACGCAGAAAGATTTATTTCCAAAACCTGAATTCAATAAAACGTTTGAGGCGGGTACCGAGCTGAGGATGTTGGATAATAGATTAAGTTTTGATATTACTTACTACAATTCCAATACAAGTAACCAGCTGCTGGAGACAAAGATAGATTCCTATTTTGGAGGATTGAAGCCGGGATGGTACTACATCAATGCAGGAAAAATCCGTAATACAGGTTTTGAATCTTCACTATCTTATAAAGTTTTCAATTCAGAAAAATTCGGCTGGACCACTACAGTGAATGCCTCAGCCAACAAAAATAAAATTGTTGAATTATTTCCTTCAAGTCTGCCTATTCCGGAAGAAACATTTTTCTCACTGGCCGGAGGGGGAGAGTACACCAAGCTGAAGCTGGGAGGCTCTTTCGGAGATCTTTATGGAATTAAATTTAAGAGAGATGACCAGGGACGTATTCTGGTAAATGATAAAGGAGTCCCATTGGCAGAAAGCATCCCTACTTATCTGGGTAACCTGAACCCTAAATTTATCATGGGATTCAATAACTCCTTTAATATTGGTAAGCTGGGAATTTCTTTCCTTATTGATGGAAAATTTGGAGGGAAAGTTCTTTCTCTTACAGAAAAAGCCAATGATTTGTATGGGGTAAGCCAGGCTACTGCCGATGCCAGAGATGCCGGAGGAGTATCTGTTCCCAATGCGGTATATGCACCGGGAACTCCAAATGCCGGACAGGCTTATACCGGTCTGACGAATGCAAAAGATTATTATAAAACCGTAGGAACTACAGAAGGATATGGAAAAGGAATTGATGAAGCATATCTGTATAGTGCTACAACAGTACGTTTACGCCAGGCCTCCATTTCATATACCTTTGATATCAATTCAAAATATATGAGAAATGCAACGGTAAGTTTAGTGGGAACCAATTTATTCTTCTTCTACAAAAAGCACCGTTTGATCCGGAACAGGTATCAGGAAATACACCTGGAGGGGTAGGAGTAGATTCATTTGGACTTCCGGTTACCCGATCCATCGGATTATCATTAAAAGCGAACTTCTAACTTTTACAATTACTAAAAATGAAAATCAATCATATTAAAACATTTGTGTTCAGTGTTGCAGTACTGTTTTCTGCCTCAGGATGTACCGACGACTTCGAAGAATACAATCAGCAAAAAGCAGGGGCCCTGAAAATTTTTATGCAGATTTTATTGCCGTTGTTGACCCTATGAAATCCATTCAAAGAGGGTTGCAGTCAGATTATCAGCTATATCCTAACCTTAGCGCCGATATGTATAGCGGTATGTTTAGTACAGCGACACCATTCAATGGAGGGGTAAATAACCTTACGTATTCTATGATGGACGGATGGAATAACAGAATCATTGCCAGACAGCAGGATATTTTCAATTATTCCATTATCATTGACAATGCCGCTACAAATATCTATAAAGGAGTAGATTTTACAGGAACACTGGCTGTTAAAAAGGTCCTGAAAGTCATTACGGCAGCAAGAGTTTCAGACAGTCACGGGCCTGTAGTCTACAGCAAATATGAAAAGCCGAATCCTAACGGGACTACTGATTTTGACTCTCAACAGGATGCTTATAATTATTTTATCACCGATCTCAGCTCAGCTATTGCTGATTTACAGAAAGTGATTGCCACTTCTGCAACACAGAGCGTAGAAGACAAAACAGCTTTGAAAAAAGCAGATTTAGTATATGGGGAAATATGGCTCAATGGGCAAAGCTGGCCAATTCTCTGAAGTTGAGACTAGCTATGAGAATGAGCTATGCTGATCCTGCAAAATCAAAACAATACGCAGAAGAAGCATTAGCGTCATCCGCAGGATTGATTACCGATAATGCAGACAATGCTTTGCTCAGTGTAGGGCAGTCTGAATTGAGCTTTATCATTTACTCATGGGGAGACTGTTTAATTGGAGCTCCATTGATGGCTTATATGAACGGATATAATGATCCAAGACTTCCCGCTTATGCTATTCCTGCCAATGATGCTGACGTACAGGGAAATATATTGGAGTACGCCAGGGGATTGATCTTTTAAATGGTAAATCAACCTATGGAGCTTTTTCACAACCGCAGGCAAAGTCAGCAACCGGTGATTACTTCTCCGGAACTGATGGTAAATGAAACTTTTCACTGCTGCAGAAACCTGGTTCCTGAAAGCAGAGGCTGCCTTAAGAGGATATACCGGAGCAGGTGATATTCAAACCAACTACACAACGGGAGTTCAGCAGTCTTTCGGCGAATGGGGAAAAAGTGCTAATGTTGGTGCTTATCTGGCTGATACCACTTCTACAGAAGCACCTTATGTTGATCCTAAAAATGCAGCGAATAACATACCTGTTGGAGACCCTCAGCTAAGTACCATCACCATTGCATGGAACAACAGCGATACCAATGAGAGAAAATTAGAAAGAATCATTACTCAGAAATGGCTTTCTCTTTATCCGAATGGGCCGGAAGCCTGGGCTGAACAGAGAAGAACCGGATATCCTGTCCTATTCAAAATAAGAAAGAATGACAGTGGTGGTGCCATCAGTACAGAAGCAATGATCAGAAGAATTCCATTTACTATTGATACCAAAACTTCTTTGTACAATTACCAACAGGCAGTACAGACGCTTAACGGTCCTGACACCGGAGGAACCAGATTATGGTGGGATAAAAAATAACAGTCAGATCATTTAACAATACAGAGGCATCTCAAAAGTCAGATTATATCTGATTCATTCAGGCAGGAGGGTAACGTAGGCTCTCTTATAAATTTATAGTTTCGTTTTAGCCGGAATGAAATTTTGAGATGTTCTCTTTTTCTTTAGAATCTTATTTTTAAATATGGGAAACAACAACTCCGGAGTACGTCGGATCCAGCCAATTCTTTGGATATCTACATTATATTTTGCAATGGGGTTCCCTTTGTAACCATTAATGCAGTTTCCGGAATCATGTATAAAGATATGGGTGTTTCGGATTCGCAGATTACCTTCTGGACAGCCTTTATCATGTTCTCCTGGACTTTAAAACCTCTTTGGAGCCCTTTCCTGGAGATCTATAAAACGAAAAAGTTCTTTGTTGTTTTTACCCAGTTTGCCATAGGAATTCTGTTTGCTTTAATTGCATTAAGTCTGCCTTTGCACGACTTTTTCAAATACAGTATTGCACTTTTTGCCGTAATGGCATTTTGCGGAGCCACCCATGATGTGGTGGCAGACGGAACGTATATTGGGCTTCTTTCCAATAAAGAACAGGCGAGATATATTGGCTGGCAGGGAGCTTTTTACAATCTGGCGAAGATCATAAGCAGCGGTGCACTCGTTTATTTTGCAGGAGTTTTAGAAAAAACAAAAGGAGTTACCCATGCCTGGATGATCATTATGGTGATCTATGCTTTATTGTTTTTTGCTTTGGCAGTTTATCATTATCTCATCCTTCCGAAAGAAGAGAGAGATGAGGTCCCGAAACAGGAAAAAACAGCTGGAAACGTCCGTAAAGAACTGTTGGAGGTTATCACTTCTTTCTTTACGAAAAAAGCATTCTCTGGTCAGTCCTGTTCATTATATTATACCGTTTTGCAGAAGGCTTCGCTATAAAAATAGCACCATTATTTTTAAAGCACCCAGAACTTCGGGAGGATTAGGTCTATCAACATCTGATATCGGGCTTATCTATGGAACATACGGATCAGCAGCATTTATTCTGGGATCTGTGCTGGCAGGATATTTTATCTCAGCCAGAGGGTTAAAAAAATCACTGATATGGTTGTGCTGTGCCTTCAATATCCCGTTTGTGGTCTATGCATTACTGGCCCATTATCAGCCGGTTGATCTTTTACCTGTAGGAATTGCTGTAGTGGTAGAGTATTTTGGATATGGATTTGGTTTTGTAGGCCTGATGCTGTACATGATGCAGCAAATTGCTCCCGGAAAACACAAAACAGCCCATTATGCATTTGCGACAGGAATTATGAACCTGGGAGTGATGATTCCCGGAATGTTCAGCGGAATGATCAGTGACTGGGTAGGATATAAAATATTCTTTGTCTGGGTACTGATTGCTACAATTCCAGCATTTCTAGTGACCTTATTCGTTCCTTTCCCTTATTCAGAAAATAAAGAAGAATATAATTAAACAGACTCTAAACCTGTCAGGTTTAAATCTTAATAAAACAATTAAATAAAAATAAAAAGTAAAAACTGCTTTATGACAGCTCAATCAGTAATGATCCCTTGGCAGGATCGCCCGGAAGGTTGCAATGATATTATGTGGAGGTTTTCGGAAAACCCGATCATTAACAGATATGCGATACCTACATCCAACAGTATATTCAACAGTGCGGTGATTCCCTTTGAAGATGGCTTCGCAGGAGTATTCCGTTGTGATAATAAAGCCGTGCAGATGAATATTTTTGCCGGTTTCAGTAAAGACGGAATCAATTGGGATATCAATCATGATCCTATTGAAATGAAGGCAGGAAATACCGATATGATCGAATCTGATTATAAATACGATCCCCGTGTTACCTTCATAGAAGACCGTTACTGGATTACATGGTGCAACGGTTACAACGGACCTACCATCGGAATTGGATATACTTTTGATTTTAAAGAATTTTTTCAGTGTGAAAATGCCTTTCTTCCATTCAACAGAAACGGAGTTTTGTTCCCTGAAAAAATCAATGGTAAATATGCCATGTTGAGCCGTCCGAGTGACAACGGGCATACGCCTTTCGGTGATATTTATATCAGCTACAGCCCTGATATGAAGTATTGGGGTGAGCACCGTTGTGTAATGAAAGTAACCCCTTTTGAAGACAGTGCATGGCAGTGTACCAAGATCGGAGGCGGTCCCGTTCCTATTAAAACGGAAGAAGGATGGCTGCTTTTCTATCACGGAGTAATCAATACCTGCAGAGGATTCAGATATTCTATGGGAGCTGCTTTGCTGGACCTTGAAGATCCTACAAAAGTATTGTACAGAACGAAACCTTATCTGCTGGCCCCGGCTGAGTTGTATGAGCTTACAGGTGATGTTCCGAATGTGGTTTTCCCGTGTGCAGCACTTACGGAAGGAGATAAAGTAACGGTATATTACGGAGCTGCCGATACTGTAGTGGCGATTGCCTTCGGGTATATCTCAGAAATTATTGATTTTATGAAAAAAATTCAATCTAAATAATGATAAAGTCTTTTGAAAATATGATCATCAGCTTAATTCCCTTTATTATTGGGATCTTTGTAATGGTTTTCCTATTTTTAAACCAACTTTTAAATTAAAAAATCCTGATACCTCTTATCATGAAAAAAGAATTGCTTATCTGTTTTTTTACCACCCTGGTTTCTCTGTCTAATGCCCAGCAAAACAAGAACGATGTTCTTTCCTGGGTAGATCCTTTCATAGGAACAGGTGGCCATGGTCATACCTTTCCCGGAGCTACCACACCGTTTGGAATGATTCAGCTAAGCCCGGATCAGAATACGAAAAGCGGTGACTGGGACTGGTGTTCCGGTTACCATTACAGCAGCAAGACGATCATGGGATTCAGCCACAATCACCTTAGCGGAACAGGTTGGGCAGATCTTGGAGATATTCTGGTAATGCCAACGGTAGGCCAGGTAAAAATGGTTCCTGGCCAGGAAGATAAGCCGGAAACAGGGTATCGTTCAACATTCAGTCATGATAAAGAAACAGCATCACCGGGATATTATTCGGTAATGCTTGACAGCTATGGAGTTAAGGCGGAGCTTACCGCTTCCCCTCGAGTAGGTTTCCATAAATATACGTTCCCGAAAACTGACGAAGCCAATATCATTATTGATCCTACAAATAAGATCTTCGGAAATATCTACCACACCCTGGTAAGCATAGAAGGAAACAATAAAATAAAAGGCTACTGCTACAGCAACGGCTGGGGCGGAAAACGGTTTGCCTATTTCGTCATGGAGTTTTCCAAACCATTTAAATCCTATGGGGTGTATGCCGAAGGAAAAATTAAAAACAATGAAAAATTGCATTGGCCAAAGACGCAAAAGCCTTTGTAAGATTTGCAACGGAAGCTAATGAGAGTGTTGAGGTAAAAGTATCTTTATCTCCTGTAAGCACGGAAAATGCGCAGGAAAACTTCGATACAGAAGCTAAAAATGTAGATTTTGCCAAAGCAAGGGAAACCGCTCAAAAACATGGAGAGACCTTATCGGGAGATTTCAGGTAACGGGAGGTACGGATAGCCAGAGAAAAATCTTCTATACAGGAGTGTACCATACCTTCATTGCACCTAATCTTTATATGGATGTGAACGGTGATTATGTGGCAGCTCAGGAAAATATGAATACCCAATGGTTTACCAACTACAGTACCTACTCGTATTGGGATGGTTTCAGGGCAACACACCCGCTATTGACGATTATGGACCAGAAACATACGAAGGAATTTGCCAATTCCTGATCAGCAGGTATACGGACCGTAAGGATCATATGCCGATATGGGAACTTTGCGGATACGATAACTTCTGTATGTTGGGATACCACAGTGCCTCGGTCATCTGGGATGCTATTTCCAAAGGCGTTCCGGGAATTGATCCTGAAAAAGCTTTTGCAGCTATGAAAGATGCTTCTCTGACGGATAAAATGAGCAGCAGTGACGGAGGCGGAGGTCTTAATGATTATATTAAATTAGGATATACCCCATCAGAAAACGGGGCTTCTGTTTCTGCAACTTTAGAATATGCCTACGATGATTGGTGCATTCAGCAGCTGGCTGAGAAATTAGGAAAGAAAGACGAAGCAGAAGTCTATAAGAAACGATCCATGAGCTTCCTGAATACCTTCAACAAAGAAAATAATCACTTCTGGCCAAGACAGAAAGACGGAAAATTCTTAGCAGATTTCCCTCTTAATGACTGGAAAAAACTGCAGCCACACTGGGTTTCCGGAAATATCTGGGCCTATGATTTCTTTGTTCCGCATCAGATTGATGAAATGATGAATCTGTACGGAGGGAAAAAAGGATTTGAAGAAAAACTGGATAAAACCTTTACAGAAGCGCTTCATATGGAAGGAGAGCAGCATGTAGATATCTCAGGATTCATCGGATCTTTAGGATTCGGAGATGAACCTGGACATCATGTTCCATACCTGTACAATTATGCAGGAAGTCCTTACAAGACTCAGAAAATGGTAAAATATATCAGAGACAACATGTATGCTGCAAAGCCTGATGGAATCGTGAATAACGAAGACTGTGGTCAAATGTCGGCATGGTATATATTCTCATCATTAGGATTCTATCCTGTGACACCGGGGAAACCTGTTTATGCCATCGGAGCACCACAATTCCCGAAAGCTTCTTTAAAACTTGAGAACGGAAAAACATTTACGGTTGTTGCAGACAAAATATCTGACAAGAATATCTACGTACAGAAAATGTTCCTGAACGGAAAAGAATACAAAAGCTGGGAGCTGAACCACAGCGATATCATGAACGGTGGTGAATTGAGATTCGTAATGGGAAGCAAACCAATAAAATAAGACTAATAAAAATAAACGAAACAAAGTATCAATGGAAAGGAGAAATTTTATTAAAACAAGTGCACTGGCAGGAGCCGGATTGCTGTTTACTCAGAATGTTTTTGCTAAAAATTTAGTGCTGGACGATTTTCCTGTTGTCCGTGTTCCTAAAGATAAAAGACATTTTACCAGCGAATCCGTGGAAGGTGCCATAGCAGCTTTTAAGAAGAAAGTAAAGAATAAAGAACTGTCCTGGCTCTTTGAAAACTGCTTCCCGAATACATTGGATACTACTGTTTACTATACGGAAACCGGCGGAACACCGGATACCTATGTAATCACTGGGGATATTGATGCCATGTGGCTTCGTGACAGTTCCGCACAGGTTTTCCCTTATCTGCAGTTCTCTAAAAAGATGAAAAACTGCATAAGCTGATCTCAGGAGTAATCCATAAACAGACTACTTTCATCCTGAAAGATCCTTACGCCAATGCTTTCTATAACGATGATCAGAAGATCAGTAAATGGAAAGAATATGACCATACCGATATGAAACCGGGAACCCATGAAAGAAAGTGGGAAATTGATTCGCTTTGTTACCCAATTCGTCTTGCATATCATTTCTGGAAAACAACCGGAGATACCAAACCTTTTGATGCCAACTGGCTGAAAGGAATTAAACTTACCCTGCAGACCTTTACAGAACAGCAGAGAAAACATGATCTGGGGCCTTATAAATTTGAGCGTACAACGGCTTGGGCTACAGACGGTGTTCCTATGGGAGGATACGGTTATCCAACGAAACCTGTAGGCCTTATCAGCTCTATGTTCCGTCCGAGTGATGATGCTACTATCTATGGATTCCTGATCCCTTCCAACTTATTTGCGGTGGTAAGCTTACGTCAGGCTGCGGAAATGGTTGCTCAGATTAAAAATGAAAAAACGTTGGCTCAACAACTGAACAGCCTTGCTGATGAGGTAGAAGCAGCCATCAAAAAATACGGAATTTACAATCATCCTGAATTTGGAAAAATCTATGCTTTTGAAGTGAATGGCTTCGGAAGTTACAACCTGATGGATGATGCGAACTGCCCAAGCTTGCTGGGATTACCTTACCTGGATGCTGTGAAAGCTGACGACCCTGTTTATTTGAATACAAGAAAATTTGTGTGGTCAGAAAATAACCCATTCTTCTTCAAAGGTAAGCTGGCAGAGGGAATAGGAGGTCCACATATCGGACTTGATATGATCTGGCCAATGAGTATCATAATGAAGGCACTCACTACCAAAGACAAAAGTGAGATCAGATGGTGTATAAATACCTTACAGAAAACGCACGGCGGGACAGGCTTTATGCATGAGTCCTTCCATAAAGACAACGACAAAAAGTTCACAAGAGAATGGTTTGCATGGGCGAATACGTTATTCGGTGAGTTGTTATGGAAAACCTTTAACGAAAACCCTGAGCTACTGACATAGCCCTCCCTTTTATATCGCTTATTCATCTGGAATTCCTTCCCAAAAAAGAAGGTATCAGGGATTGCTATATAAAATTGAAACACCAAAAACACCTTAAAAAAATTATACAATGAAAAAAATCCATCTTTACCGCACTGATTGCCATGATGCTTCAGTCTGGTTCTCTGATTAACGCACAGCAGCTTAATCCTACAGGAATTTGCTATGTGGAAGTGAATAACAACAATCTCCTGAATGCAGGAGCGTACAAACTGCAGACATCGAACAGCTACCTGTTTAATGTGGTGAATATTTTTGCTGCGAATATCAATTATGATACAAGCCGTGGAAGAGCGTATCTGTATTCCAATAACAACGTGACCAAAGTTCTTACCAATGCAGATACTTACATAAAGCCAAAGCCACTTCAGCAAAAAGGGGGATGAAAGTAGTGCTGACTATTTTAGGAAACCACCAGGGAGCGGGAATCTGTAATTTCCCTACCCGTGAAGCGGCAAGAGATTTTGCACAACAGCTTGCCAATACAGTGAATACCTACGGTCTGGATGGAATTGATTTTGATGATGAATACTCAGAATACGGAAAGAATGGTACCGGGCAACCAAATGACAGCTCTTTTGTCATGCTAGTGCAGGAACTGAAGGCATTGTTACCGGATAAGATCATATCATTCTACTATTATGGTCCGGCAGCTTCAAGGCTTTCCTGGAACGGAGCCAGAGTTGGAGATTATGTCAACTATAGCTGGAACGCCATGTACGGAACATTCTCTGCACCGAATGTACCTCCTCTTACCAAAGCACAAATCTCTCCCGCAGCCGTATGGATGGGAAATACTTCAATTCTACCACAACAAGTTTAGCCACTCAAACCAAAAACGGAGGATATGGAGTCTTCATGTGGTATGATCTGCATGGAACTAATGAGACATCACAACTTTCTGCAGGTACTCAGACATTATATGGGGAGCCAACTGTTTTAAGCGGTACTTTACAATCATGGACACAAGGAACCAACTGTGATGCGCCTATCGGATTGTACACAAGCAACCTTACAGGAACAAGTGCAAAACTGAACTGGTCAGCCGTAGGAACCAATACCTATGATATTGATTATAAACCAGCTTCTTCAGCAACATGGACCAATGCCGTATCTGCAACGAGCAACACTTCTGTAACCATCTCCGGATTAACAGCCAATACTGAATATGACTGGAGAATCAGAACCAACTGCAGTGTGAAAAGTACCTATATGTTTGCCCCAAGATTTACAAGCACTTCAGGAACAACGCCTACAGGTTCTTATGCTTTGTCTCTGGATGGAAGCACAGAATCAGGAGCAGCGGGAAGTATGAATCTAAGTGGTTCTGCACTGTCTTTTGAAGGATGGATTAAACCTTCGTCATTTAAATCGGCGTCTCCATATATTTCTTCTATCATGGGAACGGAGGTAAGTGACAGCAATTCTGCATTCTTAAGATTAGGAGATGCAGGTCTGGCGAATAATAAACTCCAATTTGTGGTAAGTATTAATAATGCACAGCAAAAACTGGCGTCTGCAACAGCTCTGAATGCCAATACCTGGTATCATGTAGCAGCTACCTATGACGGTGCCAATATGAAAATTTACATCAATGGAGTTCTGGATGCAACTAAAGCACAAACCGGAAGTGTGAATTCAACAGGGGCATTCAACGTAGGATATTTATATAATACATCCAGAAATTTCAATGGTAAAGTAGATGAGGTAAGAGTCTGGAAACGAGCTTTAAGCCAGACGGAGATCAGCCAGAATATGTGTAATGTATCAGTTCCGGCAACTTCACTGGCTGCTTACTGGAAGTTTAATGAAGGAAGCGGTTCATCTGTTCAGGATACTTCAGGAAACGGAGTGACTTTGACTTTAACCGGAGTTGAAGCTTCCAATTGGGGAACAGATGTGCCATGTACCACAGGTGCTTCCAGACTATCAGGAAGCAGTACGGCTCAGAAGGCTATCAGTTCAGCGGAAGTCAATGGTAAGAATCAGATAAAAATGTATCCGAATCCTGCCAGTAAGTCTTCATCACTGACGGTTTCTGTTCCGGAAGGATACAGCAGAGGGAAATTAACGGTTTATGATTTCAACGGAAGAATGGTAGACAGCCAGATCATGAAAGCCGGAAATTATCAGTATAACGTATCTGCACTTTCATCCGGAAGCTATATCGTTCAGTTTGAATCTCAGGACGGAAGTCTGAAACACACAGAGAAATTAATTGTAAAATAATCCATTCATCACCGGGTTTCGGCCCGGTGGTTTTTCCATTGATAAAAATAAATATATATGAAAAAAATCCTTTTTATTCCCTTCATCGCTCTGATGCTTCAGGGAACCCCGTTGTTCAAAGCCCAACAGCTTAACCCTTTAGGGGTCTGCTATGTGGAAGTAAATAACAATAATATGCTGAATGCAGGGTCTTATACTCTGCAAAATACCAACAGGCAGCTTTTTGACGTTGCGATTATCTTTGCCGCCAATATCAATTATGATGTTTCCAAAAGCAGAGCTTATATTTCAAGCAATAATAACGTTACCAAGGTTCTCAATGATGTCAATACCTATGTAAAACCTTTACAGCAAAAAGGAATCAAAGTATTGCTAGACATCTTGGGAAATCATCAGGAGCCGGAATTTCCAATTTTCCTAATCGTGAAGCGGCTAAAGATTTCGCCTTGCAGGTGGCTCACACTGTTTACACCTACGGACTGGATGGAGTGGACCTTGATGATGAATACGCAGGATACGGAAATAACGGAACGGGGCAGCCGAACAACAGTTCTTTTGTTATGCTTCTGCAGGAGCTTAAAGCTGCAATGCCTGATAAACTGGTTACCTTCTATTATTATGGTCCGGCAACAACAAGACAAAGCTATAATGGAGATCAGGCCGGAAATTATATTGACTACAGCTGGAATGCGATGTACGGAACATACAATGCTCCAAGTGTTCCGCCACTTACCAAAACAAAACTTTCTGCTGCGGCAACCTGGATACAGAACAGTAATTCAGGATCAACTTCCGCCTCTACACTGTCCAGCCTGGCTACAAGTACCAAAAATGACGGATATGGCGTATTCATGTGGTATGATCTTGGCGGAACAGACGTAGCGAGCTACCTTAGTACAGGATCGAACATTCTTTATAATGAAAATACACTCCTAAGCGGGCAATTATATTCATGGTCTCAAGGGCTGACATGTGATCCGCCGCTTGGTCTTGAAGTTTCTAATGTAACAGGAACTTCTGCTAAGCTGAACTGGGCTTCCAACGCATCCCAGACCTACAATATCGATTACAAACCTGCCAGTGCAACGACATGGACGAACGTAGCAAGTAACTATTCCGGAAGTAATATTGTGGTAAATAATCTTACCATGAATACAGATTATGACTGGAGAATACAATCCAACTGTTCCCCGACACTGACAAGCACCTACTTATTTGCACCAAGATTTAATTCAGGAAACGGATGTTCAACCCCTTCAGGACTTATCTCAGGAAGCTACCTTGGAAATTCCGTACAGCTATCATGGGATGCAGGAACAGCCACTTCTTATACACTGCAGTACAAAACAACAGCTGCCACTACCTGGAATGAAATTCAGAATATTACAACCAATACCTATTCGCTTCAGAACCTCACCCCAATACCAATTATGTATGGAAAATACAGGCGGCATGTACAGGAGGAACCACAAGCACCTATTCGGGAGAAGGAGCATTTAACAGCGGTTTTGCACCTGTTACCAGTCCTGGCCCAAGGTCTTTGTCTTTCAACGGAAGTACGCAATACCTGAATGCAGGGCAGTTTAACCTCACTGGAAATGCTCTTACATTTGAAGGATGGGTGAAAGTGAATGCATTCAAATCAGGATTTCCTTATATTTCATCGGTTATCGGTATTGAAGTGGGAGATAATAATTCTGCGATTCTCAGATTCGGAGATGGGAACCTGGCAAACAATAAACTTCAGTTTACGCTGAGCTTTGGATCTTCTCAGGTGAAGCTTAACACCAATACGGCATTCAATCCGAATACCTGGTATCATGTGGCGGCCACTTACGACGGAGCTGCAATGAAGCTGTATGTGAACGGAAGCCTTGATGCCAGTATTCCGGCTACCGGAGACTTTACGGCAAATGGTATACTTTATCTGGCAAGAAACTATGATAATTCCCGTACCCTTAATGGCTCTCTGGATGAGTTCAGAGTATGGAAAAGAGCATTGACAGCACAGGAAATCCTGGATAATAAATGTAATGTAACACCCAATGCTGCTAACCTTGAAGCCAATTGGAAAATGGATGAAGGAAGCGGTATCGGAGCCCTGGATGCTACCCCTAACACCCATGCTGCAACACTGATCAATATGACGGATACCAACTGGAAGACAGAAGTGCCTTGCCCGGCTTCTCTATCGGTAAAAGATACAGAACTTGTAAGAGAGAACCATGTTTACCCTAACCCGGTTAAGAGAGGGAATGACATTTATTTCAGAATTGATGATCGCTCAGCAAATGAAATTTCATTGTACGATGCATCAGGTAAGTTATCCAAAAACAGAATATTAATAAAAATAATAACGTAGTAAATACACAGGATTTAACCAGTGGTACTTATCTTTACAAAATTACAGCAGAAGGTAACAAGATCATATCATCCGGAAAAATTATTGTGAAATAAATCTATAACATCAGGATTTGATCTGAAAAGACAAAATCTCAGACTGAAAACAGGCAGACGAATGATTTCATTGGTTTGTCTGTTTTTCCGGTCATAAAACGGTTTGAAATTAATTTAAGTGAAAAAACTTATGCAAAATATAGTAGGAATAGATATTGGAGGTTCGCATATTACAATGGCTCAGGTAGATCCTGAAAAACGGGAAATCATTTCTTCAACCTATGTACGGGAACATGTCAATTCATTTGATGATAAGGAAACGATTTTCTCGGCGTGGATTTCAGCAATCAGTAAAGCAGCTCATGATCTGGCTCAGGAAGACCTCCTGATAGGAATTGCAATGCCCGGTCCTTTCGATTATGAAAACGGAATATCTCTGATGCTTCAGGAAAATTTTATGATATCTATAATGTAAATATCAAAGAAGAACTGGCGAAAAGATTATCGGTTTCTACGGAGCAGATTCATTTTGTAAACGATGCTGCAGCCTTTATGGAAGGAGAAGTATTCGGGGCTGTGTTCAGGGTTTTAATAAGATTTTCGGAGTGACGCTGGGTACAGGATTAGGAACTACTTTTTATAATGGTGAGCTGGCAACCGATGAGGATCTGTGGGATTCCCCTTTTAAAGATTCAATATGTGAAGATTATCTGGCAACACGCTGGTTTGTGAATCGCTATCAGGAGTTGACGGGTGAGCAGATTTCCGGAACTAAAGATCTCTTAGACAAACCTTCTGAAATACAGGCTCAGATATTTGATGAATATGCCGATTCATTTGCTGAATTTATTGTGAAATATGTGGATCATTATAAACCGGAAGTTTTAGTTATAGGCGGGAATATTGCGAAAGCCTATCCTCATTTTGAAGCAAGATTTATTCAGAACTTAACAAAGAATAATATTAACTTGCCGGTTAAAATCTCTGCCATCTTTGAAGATGCCGCCATTTTGGGAGCCGCCAGCTATGCATTAAAAAAGCTTATATAAAATTAATAAACGAAACGATACAATGAAGTCTCTATTTTCTACTTTTTTTTGTAGTACAGGCCTGGGCGTTCAGTCAGAGCTTGTCACCGGTAGATTATGTGAATCCTTTAATGGGAACCCAGTCCAAACCTTCCTTATCAAACGGGAATACCTATCCGGCAGTCGGGCTTCCATGGGGAATGAATATCTGGACCCCGCAGACAGGAAAAATGGGTGACGGATGGGCGTATACCTATGATGCAGACAAAATAAAAGGATTCAAACAAACGCACCAGCCTTCTCCATGGATGAATGATTACGGCGCATTTGCCATCATGCCGGGAGTAGGGAAAGTAAAATTTAAGGAAGAAGACAGGGCAAGCTGGTTCAGCCACAAAGCTGAGGTTTCCACCCCTTATTTCTATAGCGTTTACCTGGCAGACATTAATGTAACTACAGAATTAACCCCTACGGAAAGAGCATCCTTCTTTAAATTCGATTTTCCGAAGACCGATAGCGCTTATGTAGTGATTGATGCCCTGAACAAAGGTTCTTACGTTAAAATTCTTCCTAAAGAAAGAAAAATCCTCGGGTACACTACCAGATATTCTACCGGGAAATATGAAAACTTCAAAAACTATTTTGTTATTCAGTTTGACAAAGATTTTGAACTGACAAAAACCTGGAAGGATGATAAACTGGTGAATGACCAGTTGGAAATAACCAGCGATCATGCCGGAGCTGTAGTTGGTTTTAAGCTTAAAAATAAAGAAACCGTTTATGCAAAAGTAGCTTCTTCATTCATCAGCTTTGAACAGGCAGAACTCAACCTTAAAAGAGAAATAGGAAACAGAAATTTTGAACAGGTAAAAACAGATGCTAAAAATATCTGGAACAAAACATTAGGAAAACTGGAAGTAAAAGGAGGAACAGACCAGCAGATGCGGACTTTTTATTCCTCTTTGTACAGAACTTTATTTTTCCCGCAGAAATTATACGAAATCGATGCCCAGAACAAAATAAAACACTGGAGCCCTTACAATGGTAAAATTGCAGACGGAAGAATGTTTGCCGGGACAGGTTTCTGGGATACTTTCCGTGCATTGTACCCGTTCCTGAACCTGGTCTATCCATCGATTAATATTGAAATGCAGGAAGGGCTGGTCAATGCTTACAAAGAAGGAGGTTTCTTACCGGAATGGAGCAGCCCCGGCTATTCTGATATTATGATCGGAAACAACTCTGCCTCTGTAGTGGCAGACGCTTACATCAAAGGACTTAGGGGTATGATGTGGAAACCCTTTGGCAGGCCGTAAAACACGGAGCCAATAATGAAGGCCCTATTGAAGCGGTAGGCCGTGCAGGAGTAGAGTATTATAACAAGTTGGGTTACGTTCCTTACGATGTGAAAATCAATGAAAATGCGGCAAGAACATTAGAATATGCCTATGATGACTTCTCCATTTATCAGCTGGGGAAAGCCTTGGGAAAACCTGCTTCAGAAATTGATATTTACAAAAAAGAGCGTATAATTACAAAAATCTGTTTGATAAAGAAACAGGTCTGATGCGTGGTAAAAATAAAGATGGGAATTTCCAGAAACCTTTCAATCCTTTCAAATGGGGAGATGCTTTTACCGAAGGAAACAGCTGGCATTATACATGGTCGGTTTTCCAGGATATAAACGGTCTTGCAGAACTGATGGGAGGAAAGAAGAAATTTGAAGCAAAACTGGATGAGGTATTTTCTCTTCCGCCCGTTTTTGATGACAGTTATTACGGAGGCGTGATCCATGAGATCAGAGAAATGCAGATCATGAATATGGGGCAGTATGCTCACGGAAATCAGCCGATCCAGCATATGATATACCTGTATAACTATGCCGGAGCTCCCTATAAAACGCAGTATTGGGCAAGACAGGTAATGGATAAATTATATCATGCAACTCCTGACGGCTATTGTGGCGATGAAGATAACGGGCAAACTTCCGCCTGGTACATTTTCTCAGCGTTAGGGTTTTACCCGGTAACACCTGCAACCGATCAGTATGTTTTGGGAGCTCCCTTATTTAAAGAAGCAACCATCCATCTTGAAAACGGTAAGAAAATTGAAATAAAAGCACCGGAAAACAGTGCTGACAACGTATATGTAAAATCATTAAACGTAAACAGACAGCCTTACTCCAAAAACTGGCTGAGCCATCAGGAGCTTATGAAAGGAGCGGTTTTAGATTTTAAAATGGACAGCAAACCTAATAAGGAAAGAGGTTCAAAGGAAAAAGATTTCCCGTATTCAATGTCAAAAGAATAATCAGATAATAAATTTTAATTCAGAAATAGAAACTGTAATGAGTACAGAAAAAAAAGAAATATTCGATAGAGTAGAGAAGATGCTGCAGACCCAGGGGTTCACCATCGCAGCAAAGGATGAAACAAGGCCTTGGGGAGGTTTTTTTGTGATTGACGAAACCCAGGCACAGGATTTTGCCAACCAATATTTTGACGGAATTGATGTAGAAAACCTGAGGATAGGAGGGAAGCTGAGCCCGAAAATCCTTATCGTTGCTCCGGAAGCAAGATTAAGCTGGCAGTATCACCACAGAAGAGCAGAAATCTGGCAGGTAGTGGAAGGAACGGTAGGAATCAAAAGAAGCAATACCGATGAAGAAGGAGAATTGGCAGAATACAATCCGAAAGATCAGGTAAAACTTCAGCAGGGTGAAAGACACAGATTGATCGGTCTGGCAGGCTGGGGTATTGTTGCCGAAATCTGGCAGCACACGGATGCATCCAATCCTTCAGACGAAGACGATATCGTAAGAGTACAGGATGACTTTGGAAGATAAATAAAAAGTCCGCTTCATTGAAGCGGACTTTTTATTGGTAAGGAAGCTTGAGGATGGAAGAGGGGAGTTACTACTGGTTTTCAATTTTTTTATTGTACTTCGTTATTAATGTTGAATTATTAGCTGACGGCAAAAAAAAAACCTTATAGGTCTCTGAGACCTATAAGGTTTTGTTTATTCAGAAGTACAAACAATAATTTATACTAAATAAAAACCCTACCGACTAATAGTACTTCCAGCTTCATTCTTCAGCTTGCAGCCTTTAAAACGTCACATCCAGTCCCACATAGAAGTTAGCCTTCATAATCGGAGCATACACCATTCCACCATCAAAATAATTTCCAAAAGGATTTCTGAAATCAACGATAGCATTTTTCTGATAATAGGAAGTAAGGTTTTCTCCTCCTACATAAGCTCTGATCTTTTTATTGAAGTTTCTTGAAACCTGTGCATTCAATACAGCATATGAATTGGAGTACGCCGGTAACTGAAATTCTGCAGGATTGCCTGAAGTATCAGGAAGTCTTTGCTTTCCAACCCAGTTTAAAGTCGTATCAAAGCTCCAGAATCCACCATTATTGTTTTTATTGGTAGAATAGGCCAGATTCACAAAACCTCTGTGTTTAGCCATAAAAGGAACCTCTCTTCTTCCACCGATGTAATCAGCCTGTACATCGTAATATTTATAAGCCATTCTTACTTCAAAGTTTTTGAACGGCATAAAGTCCCACTGCGTCTGGAAAGAGTTGGCAAATGATTTTCCATCAAGGTTATAGAACGTCAGCTGTTGAGGAGAACGGTCTAAATCTACCAAAACCTGATCCTGGAAATCCGTTCTGAAGAAGTCCGCAACAATGCTTGATTTTCTACGAATAATTTAAATTCCTGCTGTAAACTGGCCCCGTAGTTCCATGCAATTTCCGGCTTTAATCCATAAATATTTCCGTTATTGGGAAGGATATTAATTGCTCTGTTCGATGCAAAATACTGCTGGCTTTCAGCAAATACATTCGCTGTTCTGAAACCTCTTCCGGCAGAAAGTCTTAAAATCGTCTGCGGTGTGAAATCATATTTAAAATTAACCCTTGGGGTAAACTGAGTTCCGGCCAGATTGTGAAAATCCACTCTTGTACCTGCTACCAGCGTATATTTTAAGCCCGTTAAAGTATATTCGGCAAAAATTCCGGGAACAATTTCATTTCTTCTGAAATCATTCGTCAAATACGTTTCTTTGTAACCGTCGTATAAAAAGCTTGCTCCTGCTTTATATTTATGGTTGGTATTCCCGATGATGCTTTCAAAAATTAAATTGGAATAATAGGTATGCTGCTGTCCTGCATAATTTCTCAACCCAAAAAAGCTGTCCTGCTGGTGATATACATACTGGTTCATCCAGCCAATGCTCTGATAAGGCTTTCCTTTAAAAACATATCCGGTCTTGTTCCATACCTGGAATCTTGAAATATCAATTCCTACCCCATAATCATACTGTTCATCCTGAGCCAGTTTTTTATCAAAACCAACCTGTCCTGCTGTTCTTTCATCCCTGATAAAGTTAATCCCGAAGTGAGATCCGAAGCCTGACTTTTCCAGATCATTATAGTTAAGGAGATAGGCAGCATTGATCTGAGTCCCTTTCGGTCTGTCAAGAAAAGTATCGTGATTCATATCCGTATTTCCGAAAGTTCCGTTCCCGTGCAGAAGGAAAGTCTGTGTCCATTTGTCGTTGATAGGAGAAACATTCGTAATATTGATTTCTGCCCTTCCATTGAAATCCGAGAAAAGATTCAGTGAAGTTTCCGGAGTCTTTGCATTTTTCAGAAGTTCCGTATTGATCTGCCCGGTAATGCTTTCATAACCGTTCGTTACTGTACTTCCTCCTTTTGTCAGCTGGATACTTTCAATCCATCTTCCGGGAATGAAATTCAATCCGTATGCGGAAGCCAGCCCTCTGATTTCAGGAAGCTGTTCTTTCGTCAAACTTGTATATTTCTGATCAAGACCAAGCATTTTCAGTTGCTTAGTTCCTGTTACAGCATTGCTGAAGGAAACGTCAACCGTTGCATTGGTTTCAAAGCTTTCTGAGAGGTTACAACATGCAGCTTTCAGTAGCTCCTTTTATCAATATTAAAGACAAGCCCGGCTTCTTTTTTACTTAAAGCTGTTGAAGCCTTAGAACCTGTCACTACTACGCCTTCAATGTTTTTTCGTGCTTGCTGTGGGCTTCATCAGAAGTGGATGCCTGATCTTTCTTATGATCATCATGCTTTGTTTCTTCTTCATAATGCACCTTTGGATTAGGTTCCCCGAAAGTAAAATTCCTGTCGTACAAACAACATCCCGGAAGACCGTTGTAAACTGTATCTGCAGCTTTGTATTTTTCGTTATCATGTCCTGCATCAGCAATAGCCTTTAAAATCTGATCAGACGAAGTTTTTGAAGCATCAAAATTTAAAGTAACCGTCTGTTTTTCTGCATTCCATTCTGCAATATCAGCTCCGGCACCTTTTGCTGCTTTTTCAATTCTGGCCTTACAGGAGGCACAGTTTCCTCTTACGTAGAATTCGTTGTCTTTTTTATTGGAAACTTTAGCATCCATATGATGCTCATGATGAGTTTCTGCCTGTGAAGGCTGTAGGTCTCTGTCGTAATGACAACATCCCGGAAGTCCTTCATAGGTAGTGTCAGAAGCTTTGAATTTCTCATTATCATGACCTGCTTCCGCTACTTTTTTCAGAATATCATCTGAAGAAGCTTTGTCGGTTTCTATAGTTAATGTTTGTAAATCAACAGAATATACAGCTGTTTTAGCTCCTGCTTTTTTAGCAGTACTTTCAATTCTGGTTTTGCACATTTCGCAGTTCCTTTTACTTTGAACTGGTTTTTTGTAAGATTTTGAGCCGCTGTAAATTGTGTAAATAAGAATAATGCACCAAGTATCAACCTGGAAATATATAATTTCATTTCGTTTAAATGTTTAGATTAAATAAAAAGGGTTCATTACATACTGTAATAAACTCATAGTGTTTTAATTAACCTATTTTAGGCGGTTGCCAGATCTCTTTTAAACGATCGGAAAGATAAGGGTCTGAATACTGAAACTGAGGGTTCTTATTCGCTTTGTAATAAGAAAGTTCCAGACGAAGATTCTTTGAGAAAGGAGTTTCAATAAAAGTGTAGCAGGCAATACACGATGAGCAGCAGTCATCATTGCAGGATGATTTTGATTCATCTTTGCTGTCTTTTTTGAAGAATGATTTTTGCAGCAGTCACTTTTCTCTGATTCTGCTTTATTACAGCATGTTTCCTGCATTCCCTGCGCATAGAAATTATCCTTGGGAATCAGAAAAACTCCCAGACAGAATACTATGGCAAGTAGATGAAACAGCTTCATATCTGCAAAAATAAGAAATTTATGGCAAAGGATCACCAACTTTTAGTGAACAACTGTGCCAAGGCTCTCCGTGTGCCGGGTTTAATTTAGGCTTTTCACCCATAGCCAAGTTTTGTGTTGCCGGGGCAGGAGTCGCAGGAGCAGGAGTTGCCTGTACGGTATTCTGGACAGGTTGCGGCGCCGGGGCAGGTTTGCTGCTTAAAGGCTGTCCTACCGGAATATCACAACGGTGTCCCGGTTGCCCGTGCGGAGGGTTCATTCCGGGAGCTGTTTTAACTTGTTTTCCGCTATTGTCAAGGGCTATTTTTCCCGGGGATACGGAGTTCGGATCGATTTGAATCGTATTGTTGGTACCTGTATTTATGGTTTGCGTTGCAGGAGTAGCTGCAGCCGGCTGACTGTTTAAAGGCTGTCCTACCGGAATATCACAACGGTGCCCAGGTTGTCCGTGAGCTGGGTTCATGCCTGCAGCTGTGGCTATAGGTGCAGGATTGGGAGTAGACTGAATGCCTGCCTGGTCCATCAGCGAAGTTTTGGAAGTTGCACTGGTTAAAGCTACCTTGGGTTGTGCAGCTCCCGCTTCTTCTTTCAGATAAGTGGCTTTTTCATCCTTCTTGCAGGATACAGCTAAAATGGATATGGTGATTAAACCTATAAATGTGTTCTTCATGTTCATGGGTATAAAACAAAATTAGCAAAACATTTTTAATTGTTTTGCTAATTTTGTATTTATAATTCGATTTTCGGATTAATTTTTTACCAAAAGTCTGAATCCTTCTCCGTGAACGTTGATAATTTCCAATCCTTCGTCATCTTTAAGTAATTTACGAAGTTTTGCAATATAAACGTCCATACTTCTTGCTGTAAAGTAATTTTCTTTTTCCAGATCTTTCTCAAGGCAAGATCTCTCGGCATGAAATCATTTCTGTGGATGCAAAGAAGCTTCAATAATTCATTTTCCTTAGGAGAAAGTTTGTATTCTTTGTCACCTACTTTCAGCTGTCTCAGCATAGAATCAAAGAAGATATTGCTGATTTTGAACTGTTCCTGTTCCTCGTTTTCCAGGGTAGAACTTCTCTGAAGAATCGCTTTGATTTTATATAAAAGAAGCTCGGTATCAAAAGGTTTCGTGATATAATCATCAGCACCCAGCTGATATCCTTTCAGAATATCTTCTCTCATGTTTCTTGCAGTAAGGAAAATAATAGGTGTATTTTTATCAATTTTCTTTACGTCTTCAGCTAATGAAAATCCGTCTTTTTAGGCATCATTACGTCAAATATGCAGATATCGAATTCATTTTCTGTAAATTCTTTCAATCCCTGCTCCCCGTCAGTGGCAAGGGTTACTTCAAAATTATTGATCGTCAAATAATCTTTAAGCACCGCTCCGAAACTCTGATCGTCCTCTACTAATAATATTCTGTTGCTCATAACTTTTCTAATTAATAATTAACATTAAGAATGAACTCCTTCACTCTATCTTCTATATTTGTTATTTGGTTTCTTTTTTTTAGCTCATCGGCAGCTTGATTGTAAACGTGCTTCCTTTTCCTTTATGAGAGTCTACAATGATCTGTCCTTTGTGCAGTTCTACAATCTTTTTTACGTAAGAGAGACCCAATCCCTGTCCTTTTACGTTATGAATATTTCCGGTTTCTTCTCTGAAGAATTTCTCGAAAATTTTGGTCTTATTCTGGGTTTCCATTCCCATTCCTTTATCAGAAATCTCAATCACATACCAGTGGCCTTCATTTCTTGTTTCCACGTGAATTTCCGGAGCTTCAGGAGAATACTTGTTGGCATTGTCCAGTAAATTGACCAGCATATTCGAGATATGGAATTCGTCTATTTTAAAATTATAATGAGTGGCATTAAATTTCTGTGTAAGCGTTCCGTTTCGCTGTCCTACAATCAGGTTGAATGACTCTGTAGTTTTTTTGATCAGCTCCCTTACATTGGTTTCTTTTAAGAACAGTTCCACTTCATTCCTTTCAAGTTTAGACATATTAAGAACGTTTTCCACCTGTTTTTTCATTCTTAGGTTTTCCTGTTTGATCAGCTCAGAATAATACTTTACCTTATCCGGATTGGTGGCAATTTTATCATTTGCTAAAGAATCCGTTGCCACTGAAATGGTTGCCAGAGGTGTTTTGAATTCATGAGACATATTGTTGATGAAATCCGTCTTCACTTCTGCCAGCTTCTTCTGCCGCATCATATAATTGATGGAAATGATATAAATCCCCAGAATGGTCAAAAGGGAAAGGAATGTACCTAATAGCATCGGCCAGTTGTTCATTGCCAGAGAATATTCCTTTTAGGGAAAACCAGGGCAAGGCTGTACAATGTATTTTTTTATCGGTAAAAAGAGGATAGCTGTAGGTATTGCTGTCTTTTTTTTTTTGTAGGCTTTATTGGCGATGCTGGTAAGCTTGCTGTTTTTATCAATAACTCCGTATCCGAATTTTGCAGTGATCCCTCTTATTTTCAGTTCTTTTGCAATGACGGAGTCAAGTGTTTTGGGATCTACCCTTTTGGTGATAGGAAGATTGTTTCCATATACTTTCACAAACTCTTTCATCGAGTAATCACCTGTTTCGATATCCTGATTGATATCCGAGGTAAGAAGTTCACGGTTGGTGGTATCTCTTTTTACCTTGTAGGCTGCTTCATCGGTATATAGCGTGGTAAGCTTTATAGAATCTCCTTTTTTGAAATCGGGAGCTGGGTTTTTTCAATAATATTTTTAGAATAAATAATCTGTCTCTGGGTTCCTGAGTCTTCTACCTGCTGAATGGTGGTCAGAGAAGGCTGTTTGTTGTTGGCGAGAATATTTTTTCTGAAATCTTTGTAATCCTGATTGAGGTATTTATCAGCCTCAATTTCTTCAATACTTTTTGAAGTACTTTCCAAAACCGCATAAACTTTATTCGAAAAATCCTGTTCAAGTACCCCGTAATAGCCTTTCAACCAATAAAATTGGAGCGTCACAAAGACAATCAGTGAGATTGTCATAAACACTGAAATTATTGGGATGAATTTGTTATTCATTATCTAATTATATATGTTTTGGAAAAATGAATGTTAAAATTAATTGTTTTAAGACTACCTAAACAAAAAACGAGCCAAAAATTGTTTTTTTTTTCTTAAAAGAGTGTTTTTTAACAATTATTTATGAATTATCATTTACTTGTCATATGAAAAGTCCTGTGAATAAAATAAACACTTAACTTTATTAAAAATAATTTTTATGGAATCTAATATCATTTTCAACAAAGATTTTGACTCGAACAGCGTATACGTCATGAAAATTTATGATGCTGATGTTTCAACAGTATGGAAGTATTTTTCCCAGTCTGAATTACTGGACCAGTGGTGGGGACCTAAACCCTGGAGGTGTGAAACCCTGAAACACGATTTCAGCGAAGGCGGAATGTGGCTGTATACGATGATAGGGCCTAATGGGGAAAAGGCAGGTTACTCCCGTTCCAGATATGGTGAGATTCTTAAACACAGAAGTTTCGACTGGATGAGTGCTTTCTGTGATGAAAATGGACATGTGGACGAAGGGGCACCGCAGTCTAATTGGCTGTTCGGTTTTACTGGAGTGGAAGAGGGAACAAAAGTAACCGTTAATATTCATTATCCGTCCCAGGAAATTATGAAAAAATGATGGATATGGGATTTGAAGGAGGCTTTTCTATGGGGTTGAATCAGCTTGAGGAGATTCTTGCCGACCTGAAAGGGTAAAAGTTTAAGTGAAAGTGATGATGTATGAAATGCATAAATAAACCCGAATCTTTTGCAGAAGATCCGGGTTTCAGTTGCTTATAGCTTTTCTATGCTGATAAAAGTTCCGTCTGTAGGAACAATCTTATAAGCATCAGCCACGGTCAGGATAGAAACTCCTCCTGAAATCTGAACCTTTAGCTGATCTCCTTTGTCAAACATAGAAAGGAATTCCATGGTTCCGACTCTGTTGGCACCGGCTGTAATTAAGATCGCTTCATTTAAAGGAACGTCATTTCTTGCAAGAACATTACCATTTTTAATGCCCGGAAAGAAATCGTAGGTGGGCTTACGTGTATTCCTGAAGTTTTCACTTTCAAGCTGATCAGTACTTTGTAAAAACCTGATTCTTTAAAAGTAAAATTATTAAAATTGGTATTCACGGCTCCCTGCGGATCAAGAATGCCAAGCTGGTCTCCATCCTGTAAACTGTCATAGGTTCCGAAAGGGACATCTTTTTCTCCACAGCCGATCAATACGCAGGTTACACTTGGAAATTCCGATTCGGGAGTTAAAGGATTCATGCTGACACGGGTAGTTCTTCCTCCGCTTTCATAGAAAGTTGGTTTCCATTTTCACCATCATAAACGACTACTCTTTTGATATCTTTTCTATATAAAATCATTCCCTGCATACTTGAATCATTTTGAAAATGGTCGGGTTGGGACGCATCGTTAGAGGTAGTTCAGTTTCATTGTTTACCGTTGGAATCATCATTCCCTTAGACCCGGCAGCATTGTCTTCTTTGTTGACAACGCTGAGCATAGAGTTGGGGCTGGGATTGACGCTGCTTCCTACAATGACCTGCGAAAATGCCGTTGTGGCCGTAAGCAAAAGTGTTGCAATGTATATTTTTTTCTCATGTCAGTTCAGTTTTTCTATATATAAAAAGGTATCCTTATCGTTCATTTTAAAATTGACTCCGGTTCCGACATTTAATCCGGTATCGGCCTGAATTCCTCCCCGTAAACGGATCTGATCTCCAGCGTGAAGATATTTGGTCGTGGAAAAACTGTTCACAGAGTTGGCACTTCCGGCTGTTACAAGCAATCCGGATAACAGGAAACTATTTTCATGGATTTTTGCCATCCGTCTCCTGCGGCATTGGCGTAAAGAGCCTGTAGTGAAATAATAGTGGCGGCATTTCCTACAGAAAGACCTCCTGCGCTGCTTGTTTTTACAGAAGGATTGATTCTGTAGAATCCGTCTGCCGGAATGGTAATCTCTCCATTAGCATTTACTGTGACGCCTAAATTATTTACATTATTTCGGTCTATATCATTTAAAACATTAAATAAAAGGGTTGGGCGTCCTGTAATTCCCAATACATTGGCTACAGACTGATCTGCCGTACTGGATCCCAGAATACTCAGGTTCTTATAATTCTTAATACTTTTTCTGTAGCAGAAATCCATCGGTAACCATCATATTTCACAACATCCTTTAATTCTTTGCTGTAAAAGATAAGCCCGTTGTCTTCCGGCTTGTTCTCATAAAGATCCGGATGAGCAGCATTGTAATTGGGAAGCTCTGTATGATCTTCTACTACAGGAAGCATGATTCCCTTTGTATTGTGTTCTACCTGTAAAACAGCTCTTGGATGCACTGTTTCAGGATTGTTACCGATTTTTACCTGAGCATATCCCAGACTTCCGGCTGTTGTTGAAATGAAAAGGCTGAGCAGGATTGTTTTTTTATCATCTTAATCACTTACTTTGGTAAACATTATTTCTCGTGGATAGTATTTGGCAATATTGGCATCAGAAGCAGCCGTTAAAGCAACAACTACGGATACGGTTGCAATAGGAGAGTGTATTCTTGGAACAATATAATCTCCCGGGTTCAGACGAATCCTTGTGCTCGTAAATGCTGCAGTATTGGTATCCCCTCCAATTCCCAGGATGCCGTAATAATCAGGGAAGAACGTGGTGAGCTTTACTTCACTGTAGCTTCCGTTGGCCTGTTTCAGATAGGCTCTTAGCTGATACTGTGGTCCGCTGGTCAATGAGACGGCTCCGCCGGTTTTTGAAGGAATATTCATGTAGATATCATAAACCCCGGCTCATTGATTACGAACCTGGCATTATCATAATTTTGATCTCCGTAAAGTCCGCCTCCCGGGATTACAGCTGTTTCTCTTGAGATATTAAGATTATTGTAAGATTGTGAGCCGTCTACAGGTGCACTGAAGCCAATTCCTGTATGCCTCCCGCATCCAAGAAGAACGCAGGTTACGCTTGATTCCTCACCTGCATTAGACAAAAACCTGCTCTGCTTCATCTTAAAATCGACAGCTGTAGGCGCATTATTCCATTGTGACCCGTCGTAGGAGTAGAAGGTGGCGTGTGTCTTTTCATACATTATCAATCCCGCCATTCCAGGGTCTGCGGATGAATTGTACAATGGAAGATGTTCCGGTGAGGATACTTCAGGAAGCATCATTCCGTAGCTTTTTCCTTCGTGTTTTCCATCAATCTGTAAAACGGCTTTGCTGTGGATTCCGACGGTCTGATTTTTCGAAATACCTACTTGTGAAAAAGCCAAATTAACAATGAGCAACATCAATGAAGTGTTGATTTTTTTCATGGTCTGATTTCTATTTAAATTTTAATCTGTTTATCCAGAAGAATATTCTTTTTCGAAATACATAGTTTTTTCTGCTTTGGTTTTTGTGTTCTGTTTTATGCAAATTCTTATTCTTCCCGGTTCGTAAGATGAACGGGTTTATCATTTGTTGTGTCGTTTTGTCCGGGGTCTATCGCTATCCGATAAACCGGAAGAAAATGACCAAAATATTCTGAGGGAAATTGACTCTGGCAGCAGGTCAAAAGAATGTGGTCTGTGTGTGACTAAAATACAAATCTAATGTGGTATGAACCAATCAAAATGAAAAATATTGTATGTATTGTATTGAATAAATTGATAATGCTTTGGGAATGAATTGGTTTAAAATTTTAATCATAGTTTGATTTTTTAATTAAAATTTTAATTAACAATTAGCTTGTGTTTAAAAAAATAGAGATAAACCTGAGTTTATCTCTATTGTATCAAAGAAATGTTCTTTTTATTTTGGTTTTTGATAATTTTTCAAGTATTTCATTGTCAAATTTTCAAACAGGGATATTTAAAAATTAAATCAGTTCTTCCTCCTGAAAATACTGAATAATTGCCTTTTTCATCAGCAAAGACTGCTCATTAGGCCTTAACTCCGGAAGTTCCTCCAATTTTTCAAACTGTGGCCATCCGTCTTCATAATGGGTAAACTTGTAATATCCAAAGGCTCCAGCAGTCTGCAAACTGCAATATGAATCAGGTTTACTTTATCGTCTTTCGTATATTTCTGCTGGCCGCTTCCCAGCTCCTGTAATCCTATTAAAAACAAAAGCGTTTCAATAGGAGGGTTCTTTTCAGTCTGGAAGTTGTCTTCAAAGAACTGTTCTATTTTTTTCCAATATTCGGACTCGTTCATATGATTGATAAGTGATATTTATAATTGATTTTGTGAACGTTTGAATTCGTCACTTCGTTTTTCTTTATTCATTTATCTTTAAAAGAAATGCATATTCCAGCGCATCTTCTTTCAGAGATTCAAATCTTCCGCTGGCCCCTCCGTGTCCGGAGCTCATATCTGTTTTAAAAACTAAAATATTGTCATCTGTTTTCAGTTCCCTTAGTTTTGCTGTCCATTTGGCCGGCTCCCAGTACTGTACCTGAGAATCATGGAATCCTGTAGTGATCAGCATGTGGGGGTAGTCTTTGGCTTCTACATTATCATAAGGAGAATACTCTTTCATATAATGATAATATTCTTCATCATTTGGATTTCCCCATTCGTCATATTCCCCGGTCGTTAAGGGAATGGTGTCATCCAGCATGGTAGTAACTACATCTACAAATGGAACCTGGGCTACAATTCCGTGGAAAAGTTGTGGCTCATAATTTACAACAGCACCTACAAGAAGGCCGCCTGCGCTTCCACCCATTGCATACATATGTTGGGATGAAGTATAATTTTCCTGTATTAAATATTTTCCGGCATCGATAAAATCAAAGAACGTATTTTTCTTAAACAGCATTTTTCCGTCTTCATACCATTCTCTTCCCAGATATTCTCCCCGGATGTGGGCAATGGCATAGATGAACCCCGGTCAAGAATAGATAATCTTACATTTGAAAAACTGGCATCTACCGTATGACCGTAGCTTCCATATCCATAGAGAAGAAGCGGTGTATCAGCAGATTTTTTGGTGTCTTTATGATAGACCAGTGAAATCGGGATTTTTGTTTCCCCATCTCTGGAATCGGCCCATACTCTTTCGGAAATATAATTTTCAGGGAAGAACTTTCCGCCTAAAACTTCCTGTTGCTTCAGAAGGATTGTTGTTTTTCCTTCATATTGTATTCGTATGTGGAGCTTGGCTGCGTAAGCGAAGTATAGCCGTAGCGCAAAACTTCAGTGTCAAATTCAAGGTTGATTCCTATATAAGCTGTATAGGTAGGATCAGAAAAAGGAAGGTAGTGGGATTCCTGTGTTTTCTCATCAATAATTTTGATCTGAAGTAAACCTCTTTCTCTTTCTTCAAGGACCAGATAGTCTTTGAAAATCTCAAAACCTTCCAGTAGAACTTCTGTACGGTGAGGGATGACATCCACCCAGTTTTCCATACCGCAGTTGTCAATCTTTGTTTTTACAATCTTAAAATTGATAGCATCATCAGCATTGGTAATGATGTAAAACTCATCTTCATAATGTTCTACGGAGTATTCAAGATCATCTATTCTTGGCTGTATTACTGTCCAGTCTGCAAAAACATTGTCAGAAGGAATAAAACGGTGCTCATCGGAAATCGTGCTTGAACTGGCAATAAAAATGTATTCTAAGGATTTTGTTTTAAAAACATTGACATCAAATGTTTCATCCTCTTCATGGAAGATCAGGACATCTTCAGAAGAATCAGTACCTAATTGGTGTCTGTATACCTGGAACGCACGAAGGCTTTTATCTTTTCTGATGTAGAAAATATGCTGGTTATCATTGGCCCACACAGCTTTTCCTGTCGTATTCGGAATGGTGTCCGGCAGTATTTCTCCGGTCTTTAGATTTTTAAAATTTAAAGTATAAATTCTCCGTCCTACATTATCAGAAGAAAAAGAGGTGAGTTCATTGTTTGGGCTTACCGCAACACTTCCTACTTCAAAGAAGCTTTCACCTTCAGCTAAAATATTCACATCAAGAATAATCTCTTCCGGGTTATCAAGACTTTTATGTTTTCTGCAGAAGATTGGATATTCTTTTCCCTCTTCATATCTTACGATGTACCAGTAGTCATTAAAAATATAAGGCAGAGATTCGTCATCTTTTTTATAACGGGCCTTCATTTCTTCAAAAGTTCTTCCTGGAGAGCTTCTGTATCTTTCATGATGAATTCTTCGTAAGCATTTTCTTCCTCAAGATATTGGACGACTTCGGGATTTTCTCTTTCATTGAGCCAGAAGTAATTGTCAATTCTTCTGTCGCCGTGAGTTTCTAATATTTTTTCTATTTTTTTTTGCCTGTGGAGCTTTCATCTCTATTTAATTTTTGACGTCTTATGTGCTTTTTGCAGAGACGTTACATTCAATGTTAATTCTTGTTCAAATATAAAGAAAGGCTATCAAACTTTTGATAGCCTTTTTACTAATATTGGATGACGGGTTATTTTTTTATGGTTTTAATTGTTTTTGTACTTCCGTCTTTCATTTTTAAAGTAACAAAATAAAGTCCTTCTTTTAAATCTCTCAGATCAATTGAAGAAGAAGGTTTTTCAATCGTTTTGATCATTCTTCCGGTCGTGTCTGTAACAGAAACAGTTTTTACGTCAGAAATATCGGAGATCGTAAGTAGGTCGCTGAAAGGATTAGGAGATACCATGATCTTCTTTTTGCTGTCAGTGACTTCATGAGTGGAAAGTAAATTTTCATCATATGCGGAAATACGGAATGTACCGCTGTCTGTAAAGCTACTGTACTTCCAGACACTTACATACAGAGTTTCACCTGGAGTCTGCCCTGTTAAAGACAGTAATGAGAAATACCCTGGCCGCTGTCTTCGTCACAGGCAAGCTCGGCTAACGAACCACATGTTCCGCTGTATGCAGTAATTACACTGTCATTAAATTCTGATCCGGAAACATTTTTGGTTTCAATTTTAAGATTTCCGCTTGGTGGTACAGTTACAGTAAACCATACATTGTTGATTGCAGTTGAATTACATGAAGGTGCAGAACTGTCAGTAGTGGCTTCATCATTACCTGATGTAATGGCTCCGGAATTGAAATCTCCTCCAACTGTTAAAGGAGTAGCTCCTGAGCACTCATTATTTGCCGGTGGGATAGGATCATAGACTGAAATCTGGAATTCTCCTGAACTGGCATATGAATCATATTTCCATACACTGATGTAAAGAGTTTCACCCGGAGTCAGTCCGGTTAATGCTGTTGATGAAAAACCGTAATCATTGCAGGTCACTTCAGTTAAAGAATTGCAGGTACCGCTGTAAACAGCAACTGCAGCATCGTAAAATGAGGATCCGAAAACTTCTTTCAGTTTAATAGTTAAATTTCCGCTTTGTGGAACCACTGCTTTGAACCATACATTATCTATGGCCTCAGGATCGCACGAAGGGGTAGAATTATCGCTGGTAGCTTCATCATTACTGGTTGTAATGGCTCCCGAATTAAAATCCGTTCCTACGGTTAAGGCAATTGCTCCTGAACATTCATCATGGGCCGGCGGAATAGGATCATACGCTGCAATCTGGAATTCTCCGCTATCGGCATACGAATCATATTTCCATACACTGATGTAAACGGTTTCACCCGGAGTCTGTCCGGTAAGGACTGTTGGTGAAAAACCGTAATCATTGCAGGTGATTTCATTTAAAGAAGTACAGGTTCCACTATACACACTTACCACAGGACTGTAAAATGCAGATCCGGAAATTTCTTTCAGTTTAATGGTTAGGTTTCCGCTTTGTGGAATCACTGCTTTGAACCATACATTATCTATGGCTTCAGGATCGCAGGAAGGGGTAGAGCTGCCCGTTGTAGCACTGTCATTATTAGTGGTAATAGCTCCTGAATTAAAATCCGTTCCTACCGTTAAAGAAATTGCCCCTGAGCATTCATCATTGGCGGGTGGGATGGGGTCATAAGCTGAAATCTGAAACTCTCCCGAACCTGTTAATGAATCATATTTCCATACACTTAGGTAAAGAGTTTCACCCGGAGTCAGTCCGGTCAAGACTGTGGGTGTAAAACCATAATCATTACATTTGATTTCATTTAAAGAAGCACAGGTACCGCTGTATACGGTAATGATAGGATCATCAAATGCTGATCCGGTAATCTCTTTCAGTTTGATTGTAAGATTCCCGCTTTGTGGCACTACAGCTGTAAACCATACATTGTCTGTGGCATTCTGGTCACAGGAAGGGGTAGAACCTCCGGTAGTTGCACCTACATTGGTTGCGGTGATGACTCCCGATGCAAAATCTGTTCCTACAGACAGGGAGGTTGCTCCTGTACAGTCATCGTTTTGTGCATTGATCAATGCCACTGTTAAAAAAATAAACAGGATAGTAGTTTTTTCATGGTTAAAAATTTTCTAAATATAATAAAAATCTCTTCTGCGGGATAAAATTGTAATTTACAACTGTTTGATTTTTAGTTTTTAAAAGATTATTTAAACCATTCTGATATAAAAAAACCACCTTTTCAATTGAAAAGATGGTTGAATTTTAATATTGAAATTAAAGACTATTTATGAAGAGCCTTAATATATTTTTCAAGAGCCATTGTCATAGAAGGGGTTCCTTCGTAGGGGCCATTAAATCTACTTTTAATCCTGCTTCTTCGGCAGCTGCCAGAGTGGTGTTTCCGAAAACTCCGATTTTTGTTTCGTCCTGCTTGAAATCCGGGAAGTTCTGCTGCAGGGATTTGATTCCTTGCGGGCTGAAGAAAATCAGCATATCATAATCTTTAATATTGATATCAGTAAGATCACTGCATACCGTACGGTACATGATTGCTCTCGTCCATTCTACATTCGCCGCATCTAAAGTTTTTACAATATCCGGACTTAAAACATCTGATGATGGCAGCAGATATTTTTCAGCTGGGAATTTTTTGAAAAGAGGAAGCAGGTCTGAGAAGTTTTTCTCCCCAAAGCTGATTTTTCTTTTTCTGTAAACAATATGCTTTTGAAGATAGTTGGCAATTGCTTCCGACTGGCAGATGTATCTCATGGTATCCGGAACTGAAAAACGCAGTTCCTCTGCAAGTCTGAAGTAATGGTCAATCGCATTCTTACTGGTAAAAATAATACCGGTATACTGCGTCAGATCTATCTTCTGCGTTCTGAGCTCTTTATTGTCAACCCCTTCGACGTGGATAAATGGACGGAAATCAATCTTTATTTTTTCCTTCTTCGCTATATCCAGATATGGAGAAGACTCACTAGGCGCTGGTTGAGAAACCAATATAGACTTTATTCTCATCATTGACATTTATTAAAAAAATAACAGCTTCCAAAGCAATAATAATGGTGCGATTTGGAGGGTGCAAATATACAAAAATTTATAATACCATTTCTCCGGAAGAATCTTGTTCTTGTGAAATAAATAGAAAAATACTTTGAAAATGAACACAAAAGCAAAGAAGCAGAAGTAATACAAAAACATTTTATTTCTGTCTATAGGGAAGTAATAATGGGTTACACACAAAATTATCAGTAAAAAGACAGGATAAAATAAAATTTGGTGGAGGTGAAATAAAAAATAGACCATTTTTTTCCATCCCCTATACTTTGATAAAATAAAAATCCTAATGTAGATCTTGTTAAATAAAAAAACAGCACCGCCAGCAAAGTATACCCGAATTTATTCAGCTGATACCCGAAAAGCTGCAGATCTGCAATATATTTAGGGACCACAGGAATGTATTGTGAGATCAGGACAGATAAAGTAAGTGTTGTCACACAGGAGGTGATGATCCAGCTTGGAAGGTTGTTGCTCGCATCAAAATATTTCTGAAGCAGAAAATCTTTCAGACTGGCATCTCTTTCTATAATGTTCATCATAAAAACATATAAAAATATACAGCCTACGAGTATAAAGATTACCCAGTCATTGTTCTCAGGTATTCTTACATGATTGATGTAGTTTGGTAATGACGGCAAAATTTTATTTTTTATTTCTTATTCAGCTTCAAAAAACCACAAACCGGCCTAGTTTTATGACCTGATCCGTGAAAATTATACTTTAATATACTTCTCAGTGATTTTGCAGATGATCCTGCTTCTTTGATAAAAGTTTCTGCATCATTCACTTAATCCCTGAAAAATATTTTTGCAAAATTATAGATTATTTTGTATAAAATAAAAAGGTTAAATAAACTATCTTTGCAAACTGAAATGAAAAAACTCGTCATCATCCCGACCTATAACGAAAAGGAAAATATTGAAAATATTATTTCCGCGGTTTTTGCATTGGAAGATGACTTTCACATCCTGGTAGTGGATGATTCTTCTCCGGATGGTACCGCAGGGCTCGTAAAGGAGTTGCAGAAGAAATATCCGCATTATCTGCATCTGTCAGTAAGACATACCAAAGATGGTTTAGGAAAAGCCTATATTCATGGATTCAAATGGGCGATCGAAAATAAATACGATTACATTTTTGAAATGGATGCCGATTTTCCCATAACCCGAATGATTTACCCAAACTTTTTGAAGCCTGCCTGAATGCTGATATGGCAATCGGTTCAAGATATTCAAAAGGAGTAAATGTGGTCAACTGGCCAATGGGTAGAGTATTGCTGTCTTATTTTGCTTCCAAATACGTAAGATTCGTTTTGGGACTTCCTATTCACGATACTACCGCAGGATTTGTCTGCTTTTCAAGAAAAGTACTGGAAGAGATCGGTTTGGATAATGTAAAACTGAAAGGCTACGGATTCCAGATAGAAATGAAATTCAGGGCCTATAAAAAGGCTTCAGAGAGTGGTAGAAGTACCTATTATATTTACCAACAGAATATTAGGGGAAAGCAAAATGAATGGAGGGATTATTCATGAAGCTGTGTTTGGTGTTTTAAATTTAAAATGGAAATCCATCATCAACAGATTATGATTATGAAAAAACTGATCTTCATTTTCGTTTTACTGGGACTGTTTTCGTGCAGCGATTATATTGATAAGCCTAAAAACCTTGTTGCAAAAGATACGATGGCTGAGATTATTGCCGATCTTGCGATCAATGACCAGGCTGTTTTTATGTATCAGGATAAAAATCTGGAGGCGGGCACAAGATTTGTTCTCAAATCTCACAATGTAAAACCTGAAGACTTTACCGAAAGCTTCAAATATTATGTGATAAAAGAGGAAATGGATGGGATTGCCAATGATGCACAGGAAATATTGCTGAAAAAAGATCCCAAAGCAGATAAGTACGTAAAAGATAAAATCAAGCAGAACGGAGCTTCACCAACTATGGTGAGATAGACATAAGCTAAATTCCGTTCCGGAAAAGATCACTGGTGATACAGTGAATAAATAAAGTATACAGATGAAATTTTTTAATATAGAAAAAACCTCTGAAGGAAAAGCAAGAGCAGGGGAAATTACCACAGACCACGGGAAAATTCAGACTCCCATTTTTATGCCTGTGGGAACTGTTGCAAGTGTGAAAACAGTGCATCAGAGAGAATTAAAAGAAGACATTAAAGCCCAGATTATTCTGGGAAATACCTATCACCTTTACCTTCGTCCCGGTATGGAAACCATGCAGGACGCAGGCGGACTACACAAATTCATGAACTGGGATCTTCCTATCCTTACCGATTCAGGAGGTTTTCAGGTGTTTTCTCTGGCAAGCAACAGAAAAATGACTGAAGAAGGAGCCAGATTCAAATCTCATATTGACGGAAGCTATCATATGTTTTCTCCGGAAAGATCAATGGAGATCCAGAGACAGATCGGAGCAGACATTTTTATGGCTTTTGATGAATGTACTCCTTATCCATGTGACTACAACCAGGCAAAATCATCTATGGAGCTTACCCATCGCTGGCTGAAAAGATGTATTGACTGGACAAATGATAATCCTGAATTATATGGTCACAAGCAAAGACTTTTCCCGATCGTTCAGGGATCTACCTATTCAGATTTAAGAAAAATCTCTGCCGAAGTTATTTCTGAAGCAGGCGCTGAGGGAAATGCCATCGGAGGACTTTCCGTTGGAGAACCTGAAGAAGAAATGTACAGAATCACTGACGAAGTGACCGATATCCTTCCGAAAGAAAAACCAAGATACCTGATGGGAGTAGGTACTCCATGGAATATTCTTGAATCTATCGGATTGGGAATTGATATGATGGATTGTGTAATGCCAACAAGAAATGCCAGAAACGCTATGCTTTTCACATGGCAGGGGTAATGAACCTTAAAAATGAAAAATGGAAGCGTGACTTCTCGCCTTTGGATGAATTCGGAACCAGTTTTGTAGACCGTGAATATTCAAAAGCGTATCTTCGTCACCTGTTCGTATCAAAAGAATATCTGGCAAAGCAGATTGCTTCAATTCATAACCTGGCATTCTACCTTGATCTGGTAAAAGTGGCCAGAGAACACATCCTTGCAGGGGATTTCTATGAATGGAAAAATTCTGTAGTACCGGTTCTAAGACAAAGGCTGTAAAAGAATTATGCTTAAAATTGTAGACAGATATATCATTAAAAAGTACCTTGGAACTTTCAGTTTCATGCTGGCACTCTTGTCTATAGTGGTGCTTGTTATTGATGTTCAGCAAAAGATACCAAGGATAGAAAATGCGAAGGCAATTGATCCTAAACTGGATCTGGTGTACTTCCTGGTTCATTTTTATCCTTTCTGGATCATTAATCTTGTGGTGACGTTCCTTTCCATACTCGTGTTTATTTCGGTGATCTACTTTACATCACGTATGGCAAACAATACCGAAATCGTAGCCATTATCAGTAGTGGAGCAAGCTTTCACAGGTTTTCCAAACCTTATCTGTATACCTCGATCCTGATCGCCCTGATTTCCCTTATGGTGTATCATATGGTGCTTCCATGGGCCAATATCAAGAAAAATGAACTCGAAGCTTATACCTACAATGCTGCCAATAAAGAAAAGATTCTGGGAACTGCCCCGGCATCTTCACAGCTGAGCAAAACGGAATACATCTTCGTAGACTCCTGGAATAAAAGAGAAAAAAGAGGCTCCAGCTTTGTGTATCAGAAGTTTGATAAAGAGCATAAGATGGTTTATGAGCTGAAAGCGAGTGACGTATATTGGGATAAAGAAAAAAACAGTTTGTTTTAAATAATTATTTCGAAAAAACGATCAATAAAGACAATTCTGAAAAACTTAATAACGGAATCGAACTAAGGAAAAACTATGGCCATTCGCCGGAAGAACTTTTCCCTAACGAGCTTTTAGGACAGAATAAAACAACACCGGAACTCTTAAAATTCATAGAAAGAGAAAAAGAAAGAGGGAACAGTAACCTGAATTCTTACCTGAATGAACTTCATCAGAGAACTTCAATGCCTGTTTCCATTATCATTCTTACTTTCCTGGCACTTTCTCTGTCTTCCCAGAAGAAAAGGGGAGGATTGGGAATCAACCTGGCGATAGGGATTTCAATGGCCTTTATTTTCGTCTTTTCATTTGAGGCTTTAAAAGTGGTTTCAGAGAATAAAAGTCTGTCTCCGGCACTGGCAATGTGGCTGCCTAACCTGGTATTCCTGCCGTTGACCCTTTATCTTTATATCAAAAGAGCCAATCAGTAAAGCAGTTTTACTTCTTTGTGATAAAAATTACGCATCCCGTCTTTTTCCAGTTCTATCCAGAGTTCACCTGCCGGGTCTGCGTGTCTAATGATGCCATTTTGTCGCTCTTTCTCAATTTCAAAAACTGAGATCTGATCTTTTCTGAAAAGATGTTCATTGAATCTGTCCAGGATTTCCTGGTCAGAAGGAATATTTTTAAGTTGTTCTGATAAAAATTCATGGAATGCCAGACTAAGATCTTCAATATCAAACTGCTTTCCGGTCTGCGTTAAAAGCGAGCCTGCATTCGTTATTGCATCAAATTTTTCCTGAAGGATATTGATTCCTGTTCCGATGATAAAATAATTATTTTGATTAATTTTTTTCTTTTCTATTAAAATTCCGACGATTTTTTTACCTTTAAGAATAATATCATTCGGCCATTTGATCTTTACCTCTGAATCAGCCAAATTGGCAAGGAAATCCCTGACAAGAATTGCGGTATAATAATTGAATATAAAGTCGGAGCACAGGATGTTTTGGGTATTCACTGCCAGCGTGTAAGCCAGGTTTTTTCCGGCAGTCTGAGTCCATACATTTCCATACTGACCGCGGCCCTTAGTTTGATTAAAAGTATGCAATCCTATAAAATCTGAATTTTCGTAAAGTAAAAACTTGGATATTTCGTCATTAGTAGAAGAACATTCTTTTAGATAGAAGAGTTGGCTCATTTAAGAAAACTTTAAGACATTAAGGGGTAAAAGTAAGGTTAAAGTAAAGAAAAAACAATAAATTTGCAGATTATAGTATTTTTTTAATGAATAAAACAGCAGAAAAACAAGCATTAATAGATAAAATCGTTGAAGCACTTCAGGATGTAAAAGGAGAAGACATTATGATCTTCGATCTTTCAAACATTGAAAACTCAGTAGCGGAAACGTTCGTAATATGTAGCGGAAACTCAAATACACAGGTGGCTGCATTGGCAGGAAGTGTAGAGAAGAAAGTAAGAAATGACCTGAAAGACAGACCTTGGCACGTTGAAGGAACAGAAAATGCAATGTGGGTATTGGTAGACTATGTTTCAGTAGTGGTTCATATATTTCAGAAAGATGTACGTGAGTATTACGATATAGAAGAACTTTGGGGTGACGCAGTCATTACCAGAATTGAAAATGAATAATAAAAATTTTAAAAAGTATAAATGAATAATAAAGGATTCAACTGGTTCTTTCCTATTGTAATCATAGCTCTTTTGCTATTTTTTGGCTCCAATTTTTTAGGAGGAGATACTGCAAAATCTATTGATGAAGATGGTTTCTTTAGAGAAATGCAGGCGGGGAAAGTCCAGAATATAATTATATACAAAGACATAGAGAAAGCGGATGTTTTCCTTACCAAAGAAGCAAAAGCTGCAATGGTAAGCAAAACCGCAAAAGATAATAACCCTCTTTCAGCCCTGGATATGGCTCCTAAAGCAGACTTTACTGTGAAATACGGAGATCTTCAGCTTTTCCTTCAGAAATTTGACCAGGTAAAAGCTACCAATCCGGCGATTAAAACTGCTAAAGATTACGGAACAGGTAAAAGCCCTTTCACTGATATTCTGATATCTGCGTTGATCTGGATCGCTATTTTAGGATTATTCTACTTCCTTCTTTTCAGAAAGATGGGTGGTGGCGGAGGTCCCGGCGGACAAATCTTCTCTATCGGAAAATCCAAGGCCAAACTTTTTGATGAAAAAGAAAGAATTCAGGTAACATTCAAAGATGTTGCAGGATTGGAAGGTGCCAAAGAGGAGGTTCAGGAAGTTGTTGATTTCTTGAAAAACTCTGAAAAATATACGAAACTGGGAGGTAAGATTCCTAAGGGAGTACTATTGGTAGGGCCTCCGGGAACCGGTAAAACCTTATTGGCAAAAGCGGTTGCAGGAGAAGCTAAAGTTCCTTTCTTCTCACTTTCAGGTTCTGATTTCGTAGAAATGTTCGTTGGAGTAGGAGCTTCAAGAGTAAGAGACCTTTTGCCCAGGCAAAAGCAAAATCTCCTGCGATCATCTTTATTGATGAGATTGATGCCATCGGACGTGCCAGAGGGAAGAATAATTTCTCTGGAGGAAACGACGAAAGAGAAAATACATTGAACCAGCTTCTTACAGAGATGGATGGTTTCGGTACAGATACGAATGTAATTGTAATGGCTGCAACCAACAGAGCAGATATTCTTGATAAAGCTTTGATGAGAGCAGGACGTTTTGACCGTTCTATTTATGTAGACCTTCCGGAACTTCACGAAAGAAGACAGATCTTTGATGTTCATTTGAAGAAAATCAAGCTTGATGATAATGTAGACAGAGAATTCCTTGCTAAGCAAACCCCTGGTTTCAGTGGAGCTGATATTGCCAACGTGTGTAACGAAGCAGCACTGATCGCAGCAAGAAATAACCATACTTCAGTAACCAAACAGGATTTCCTTGATGCGGTAGACAGAATCATCGGAGGTCTTGAGAAGAAAAATAAAGCGATCAAACCTTCTGAAAAAGAAGAGTAGCATATCACGAAGCTGGTCACGCAACAATTTCATGGCTGGTAGAGCATGCATCTCCGCTTTTAAAGGTAACAATTGTTCCAAGAGGACGTTCACTTGGCGCAGCGTGGTATCTTCCTGAAGAAAGACAGCTTACGACTACTGAGCAGATGCTGGATGAAATGTGTGCAACATTGGGAGGTAGAGCTGCTGAGCAGGTGATCTTCAACAATATTTCCACAGGAGCACTTTCTGACCTGGAAACGGTAACGAAGAGAGCACAGGCAATGGTAACAATCTACGGATTGAGCCCGAATATCGGTAATATTTCTTACTATGACAGCTCAGGCCAGTCTGAATATTCTTTCGGAAAACCTTATTCTGAAGAAACTGCTACGAAAATTGATGCAGAGATCAAATCGATCATCGAAAATCAGTATGAAAGAGCAGTAAGAATTCTTGCAGAAAACAAAGATAAACTGGATGCTCTGGCGAATAAGCTTCTAGAAAAGAAGTGATCTTCCGTGAAGACTTAGAAGACATTTTCGGAAAGAGAGCCTGGGATCCTGAATTGACAGAAAAACCGGTTACCAATACAATTACTGAAAAGATCAGCCGGAAGTATTGGAAACTCCTCAGATCAGAGATAAAGAAGAAGAGAGCGAAATACAGGCGCCTGAAAGCCCTACACAGCTTTAAAATTCTTCAAAAAAGATAATAAATACAGCCTGACAGTTTCAAAACTGTCAGGTTTTTTCATATTTAAGGAGATATTTTAGACACGATTGTAATTTATTTTCTATTTTTGTATAAAGTTGACTAAAAATAGATTAAGTTGAATTTATTCAAGAGGATTGTAAGCAAACTTACCAACCAGCCTGAGGAAGAGGAAAACAGAGCCTGGAGAAGCTTGGGGATTCGCTGAAAAATGCGGATCTTGACTATAAGTTTGCGCAATTATTTACGCATTCAGGAGGATTTTTTAATTATTGTGCAGATGAAGCGGAAGCTCTACAAACTTTAAATCAAATTATCAAAATAGAAGGGATCGGCAATCTTTTCTGCTGGGATAAAGAACTTCAGAACTTTTTAAATGTTGTGAAGAGCCCTTATACCTCAGAATTACAGCCGTCTAATGATGCAGCATTTATCACCTGTGAATATCTGATTGCCTATGATGGCAGGATCATGCTTTCACACAACAATATTCTCCATTATCATTCTTCAAGGCTACCGGATAGAATTATCATCATTGCCAATGTTTCTCAGATTGTAAACAATCTGAATGATGCCATGGGGAAAATAAAAAGAAACGGAAATATAAAGAACCTTACTTCCATCAGTGGAAGCCAGTCTAAAATGGACAGTTCTTCCAACGCCAATACAAAACTGTTTTTATTGCTGCTTGAAGATTAAAGCACCCACTTCTAAATTTTAAATTTTGGACAAAAATCTCATTCAAAGAACCATTTCAGGGATAGTCTATGTGGCTATCATCATTCTTTGTTCAACGCCGTTGGGCGCACAACTGATCAACAGCATTGCACCGGGCCTTATCAAACAGCAGTATCTTTACCATGCATTAATGAGTCTGCTACTGGTTGTAGGAACCTGGGAATGCGTAAAAATTATGAAGTTCGGAAAAGGATATGAGAAATGGGTAGTCTATCCACTTGTCATTTTTATATTTTATATTTTTTCCAAAAGGTATTTTAATCATGATTTCTTTTTTGATTTCAGGCTGAGTGAGATTCTTGCTTTAGCCCTTATCGGAATTGCCGTGGTTACTTTATTCAAATACCCGAATGAACTGTATTTTGACAGCGGAAAACTGATCTTTACGGTTATTTATGTAGCATTACCATTCAGCTTTGCTTTAGGTCTGCCTAAATTTTCAAGCTATAACGATACCTTTTCTCTGGAAGTTCTTTTCCTGTTTATCCTGATATGGAGTAGTGATACTTTTGCCTATCTGGTAGGTAAATTCTTTGGGAAGCATAAGATGGCTCCTAAAATTTCCCCTAAAAAAACCTGGGAAGGATATATAGGAGGAGTTGTTCTTACGTTGGTTTTATCTTACTTTATAGAGCATTATCAGCCCGAGTTGAGAGGGAACTGGATGTTTGTAGGATTCCTTGTTGCGGCTTTTGCTCCGCTGGGAGATCTTGTAGAGAGTCAGCTGAAAAGAAATTTCGGTGTGAAAGACAGTGGAAACATCATTCCGGGACACGGAGGAGTTTTAGATAGGCTGGATAGTTTTATTATCTGTGTTCCTGTCGTATATTTGTACTTTATTTTAGAAAAATTTATTTAGTCTCATGAAATTACATAGAGAATCAAAAGGAACAATTACCGTAGCAACCATTCTTTTTATCATATTGGGTGCGTTAGCGATCTATTTCCTTAAAATATGGTCCTTAATGATCATTATGCCTTTATTGGTTGTTTATTGTCTTATATTCTGGTTTTTCAGAGTTCCGGACCGTACTATTCTTGATCACAAAGAAAATGTGATCGCTCCGGTTGACGGAAAGGTGGTAATGATCAAAGAAGTGGAAGAAGGAGAGTTCCTGAAAGGAAAGGCGATCCAGGTTTCTATCTTCATGTCTCCGCTGAATGTGCATATCTGCAGATATCCGGTTTCAGGAAAAGTGATCTATAAAAAATACCACCCGGGTAAATATCTTGTAGCGTGGCATGAAAAGTCCTCTACAGAAAATGAAAGAACAACGGTAGCGGTGGAAACTTTCACCAATCATAAAGTTGTTTTCAGACAGATTGCAGGATATGTGGCAAGAAGGATCGTATTCTACTGTAATGAAGGAGATCAGGCAAAAGCCGGACATGAGTTCGGATTTATCAAATTCGGATCGAGAATGGATGTGTTTCTGCCGTTGGATACTGAAATTGTCTGTAAGATCGGAGATATTACTAAAGGAGGTTTAGATGTTATCGCTAAATTGAAGGATTAAAATTAAAATTTTAATGATAAAATAAAAAGAGAGTCAGAGGGCTCTCTTTTTTATTAAACAATGAGTAATAAATTCTCTGAGTTTAATTACGCATGCGTAATATTGAGTAGTTTCAGATTAAGTTTGTTTTGTCTGGATCGATAAATTTGCAGCCTGAAGAAACAATAAGCCTATGATGATTTCATGAAAGTATTGTAGGTTTTTATGTTGATTTTTACCACTAATCATTTTGATTAATGATCTGATGTTAAGGGTAGTATTGTAACGGCAAAACACAAATCATAATTTTTAACGCATAAAATGGCATACAGATATCTTTTCTTGTGGGTTTTTATCCTGATGAAAAGCTGTTAATATTGAAAAATTTATATATTTAGTGTACGAATCCCAACTTGGGTTTTTGTATAAAAACACATAAAAAAACAACAAAATGATTTATAAATTTTTCTATAAACTCGTCAATAATGAGGAAGAGATAGTAGATGATGATTATGACCGTAGCTATAAGGACCTCATCAACAGGTATTTACTTTTATTATTGATTATATTCCTGTTTTATTCCATTTTTATTATCATTTTCTTTGGAGATATGCTGTCTTCAGTATTTCTTATAGTGATTACTTTCTTCTGGTTATTTTTAATGTCCATAAAAGGCAAAACAAAACGATTCAGAGAAATTCTCAAACCAACGATTATTTCGATATTTGTTCTGCTTACCTTTATCGTGAGTTTTTTTAATATCTATACGTATCAAAATGCAGGAGTAGAATATTTTTATTTCTGTCTTTTGTTTGCCGTACCATTCTTCCTGAATTATAAGAACGACTTCTTTTCAATACTCTTTATTGTTTTTATTATCAGCATTAATTTTATTGCCTGCCAGTACTTTAATTTAGATCTTTTACCAAAGAGCCCGTTTTTACAGAAAGACGATTTTAAAGTCATACGAGTGCTGAATATTTTATTCTCTATCGCTTCCTTTCTGATGGACATTATCTTTGTTGCCCAAAAAGATAAGCTGATTCATGGATTGATTCATGAAAAGGAAATAAAAGATTCCACAATCAAGGACTTAATAAAGACCAATGCGGAATTAATGAAACACCAAATGCTTATCAATAACCTTTCTGAAGAGAATATTGAAGAGATCTTGAATCTGGCAGAAAATAATTCTCCTGTTTTTTTGAAAAATTTCAACTTTTTTTCCCACACTTCATTCCGGAAATCTTAAAAATAAACCCTAATCTTATTCATTCAGAGCTATTCTTCTGTGCCTTGATGAAGCTTGATTTTGATACAAAAAAATAGCGCAATGTACCAATAACAGTATACGTGCTGTAGAAAGTAAGAAATATAGGATTCGCAAGAAACTAAATATTTCTTCTGAAATAAATATCAATAGCTTTCTTATTAAGATTTAAACATGATGATTTTAAGTTTTAATACTCATGCGTAGTTTTGAGTGGGCAATAATGCCGTTTGTTTTGCAGACTGTCAATATTTTTACTTCAAAATGACACAATGAATATTAAAAACATCCATATTGGAAGCCTGATACAATCTAAGGTGGAAGAACAGCAGATGCCGATGGAAAGAATTGCAAAATTTTTAGATAAGGCAGAATGGGAAGCTGAAATTATGTTTCAGAAGAAAAGTATTGATACAGACATTCTGTTGAAATGGTGTAAGCTTTTAAAATTCGATTTCTTTAGATTTTATACCGGCCATCTGATCCTTTATGCTCCCAATTCCAGAGTAGATAATACACTAAAACAGAAAAAAGGTACCATGGTTTTTAGAAAAAATATTTATACTCAGGAAGTAAAGAATTTTATCCTAGACAAAATAAAAACCGGGGCCATGTCTTCCAATGAAGTTATTACCAGATATAAGATTCCCAAAACAACACTGTATAAATGGCTGAAAAAAGATATAATATGACTCCGGATTACAAACAGATCTATCTGGATATACTTCATGAAAAATTTCCTGAAAAATGGGCTGATATTACCATAAGGAATCAACTTGATACACTGAATTCTGCTCTTGACGTTCTGAAATTTAACAAACTTGTTTTCGGAGAACCGGAGTACACAATGGAATTCAGTAGCCAAAGACTTCGTTCCTATGATGAGGAATCTATTTTAAAAATACTGAAACATCAGAAAAAAACGAGCTTAGCAATCTTCAGATAAGCAAAGATTTTAAGATAAGCAGAAATACAATCACCAAATGGAAATCCATTTTTAAAATATAAAACGAATGTTTCATTGCTTATGAGCCGGTTTCATTGGAGAGTGTAAGGTACTTTATGTTTGATATAATGAGTTTTACTACGCATGAGTAGTATTGCGTAGGGCAAAATGGTTTCTGATAAAGCAGGGATGATAATTTTGTGTTGGTTAAATGACTGAGAAAATTGAATCATTAAAACAATTATAACTTAATAAATGATGGACACAAAATTGAAAATGCCTTTGGTGAAGACCTTGCTTCTTATCTTGCTTTTTACCTTTGGAAAATTTTATTCGCAAACCAATAATGGAGCTGTAGGAATTAATACTTCTTCACCCAATTTGAATTCTGTTCTTGATGTTGTTTCAGGAAATAACAACAAGGGAATACTTATTCCCCGACTTACCGAATCACAAAGGAATGCAATTGTGATCAATAAACCCAAAGATGATGGTTTAACGATTTACAATACCACAGAAGACTGCTTCAATTACTGGAGCTTTGCAGATGATGAATGGAAAAGTGTATGCGGTCAGCTGGGGAAAGGACTCTTTACCATAGATTGTTCTGCAACGCAGGCCATGGGGAGTTATGTAAAAGGTAAAGAGCTTACCAGTTCTAATTACCTGAGTGTGAAAGTTAACGTAACGAAAGTAGGAAATTATATTATTTCCGAACAACTTCAAACGGATATAATTTTTATGGAACTGGAGTATTTCTCAATACAGGAATACAAACTATACAGGTTCCGGGACAGGGAATTCCTCAGAATATTCAGACAGATAATATTACACTTGAGGCTAATGGAGCAGAAGTTACATGTACCCCTGCAATCTCTGTTGATGTACTGAGCCCTGCAGGAACTTATACGATGAGCTGTGGAAGTGCGACTGCAAACGGGGTGTACAAAGTGGGTACGGCCTTGACTGCCTCTAATACAATTACTCTTCCTGTAAATGTTACAGCTTTGGGAAGTTATACAATTAATACCAACACTGTAGACGGAATTTCGTTCAGTGCTTCAGGTACATTTACCGCTACAGGAAATCAGAATGTAACATTGCAGGGTACAGGAACACCTTCTTCTACTGCAGTAAAAACAATGACTATTACTTCAGATAGTAAAGGAGGGGTTTCCACAACATGTACTGTAAATGTAATTGTAGTGGTTCCCAAGAAAAAGCTTTTAGCTATAGGAGCTGGTCCAAATGGCTGCGGATATAATGTTTCAGGAACTTCCCCGTCAGGAATGGTTATTAAAACAGCTGCTAATTTTGGAACCCTGGCCAACAGTATTGTAAAATATGAAGGATGGGATCAGATTATTGATGGTACCGATAATCCAAGTGCTACTCAGTTAACCACTTGGACAACCGGGGCAAATCCGTAGATATCATCGTTATTGGGTATGCATGGGGATGAATGCGGCCGAAGCACAGATACTGAAAAACTACCTGGCAAAAGGAGGAGTAATCATTGCTTATTCCGAAAGCAACAGTGGAGTACAGAATCTTTTCAGAAATGTGTTTGACGGATCGGTGAACACCGGAGGTGTAAACAGTGCAGGAGCTATCTACAAATTGCCACTTACAAATGATGAAATACTGAATGGACCTTTTGGAGATATAAGAGGATTACAGTGGGGAGAAGATGCCTCTTCTACAACCTACGCAACGGGTCTGCCTTCCAGTGAAATTACAGTATATTCAGGAGATACCAATATCTCCACAGCTTCACCCTCAGGAACTGTAGGCCGTGTAACTGCATTCAAACACAATACTTTAAATTTCATCTGGGTAGGAGACGGTGGGTTCAACTCTCAATGTGGAACGGTTACTTCTCCAAATACATCAGATACCATCTGCCCGTTTTATGCAGATACAAACTATAAGCCGATTCCTAAACCGAATTATGGCAATGGAGCAGCTGCTTATGAAATGAACGTATATAACTCAATATTTTATGCAAATGCTTTTGCATGGGCTATTAAACAAGCTGAGTTCAAGGAATAAACACAAAATAATATAGTTTTTAAAGAAGGGCTCCGGTACGGTTATCCGTACCGGAGTTTTTATTTTATATATCTTTTAATTTCCTCTGTGAGGCTTAAAATAAATTCTAATGGCAAATCCTCATCAGCATCAATTAAAAGAATTTTAAACTTCTTTCTGCCGTCCTGGATAAGTTCCGGATAATCGAGTTTGTCACCATGATAGAAGCTCAGGTAATGCTTTTTATACTTTTTGCTGTAATAGAAATAACACAGCATTTTCTTTTTATACTTAAAAAAGGAAGTCCGAAACTCAATGTTTCCGTAATGTTTTCCGTATCGGAAGCAAGGATTTTTTCCGCAAAAAGAAGAGTACTTCTTTCAGGCTCTTCGATTCTGTAGAAATACTCTTGTATAGGGTTCATTTTTTATTAACTTAAAAATTAGTCAAAGTTTTGCAATTCAACAAGCTTGTTGTACATCCCTTTTCTGGCAATAAGATCATGGTGGGTTCCCTGTTCTACAATGGTTCCTTTTTCCATTACTACAATCCAGTCTGCCTTTTGGATGGTTGAAAGCCTGTGGGCAATAACCAGGAAGTCCTGTTTTCCATCATCTTTTCCAGGGCATCCTGAACGAATCTTTCAGATTCTGTGTCCAATGCTGAAGTCGCTTCATCAAGGATCATGATCGGTGGATTTTTCAATACAGCTCTTGCAATGGAAACTCTTTGCTTCTGACCTCCGGAAAGTTTATTTCCGTCATCTCCGATATTGGTGTCATAGCCTTCGGAAAGACCGGTGATGAAACTGTCGGCATTGGCAATTTTAGCGGCTTCAATAACTTCTTCTCTGGTTGCATCAGGTTTACCCATCAGAATGTTGTTATAAACAGAATCATTGAACAGTACGGATTCCTGAGTTACCATTCCGAGGAGCTGGCGGTATTCCTGTAGCTTTAAATGTTTGATATCAGTCCCGTCAATCAGGATATCTCCTTCGGAAACATCATAAAATCTTGCTAAAAGATTGGCAATCGTTGTTTTACCACTTCCGCTTTGCCCTACCAATGCAACGGTTTTCCCTTTTGGAATCGTAAGATTGAAGTTTTTAAGGATAAGATTGGCTTTATCATAATAAAATCCAATATTCCTGAATTCAATAGTATTCTGAAGGGTAGAAATAGAAACAGGTTCTGCAATTTCTTCGATTTTAACGTCTGCATCAAGGATCTCCAATACTCTTTTAAGAGAAGCTTCTCCTTTCTGTACGTTAGAGATAGATGAAGATAAAGTTTTTGCCGGAGGTAAGATTTGGAAGAACATTCCTAAAAATACCAAGAAACCTGCAGGCGATAAACTCTGGTCTACAATAATCTGTTTTCCACCATACCATGCAATGATCAAAAAGGTAATAGAACCTAGAAATTCACTCATTGGCGATGCTAGTTCTTTCTTTCTTCCCAAACTCATCGAGCTTGAGATCCATCTGTTCATAGATTGCATAAAGCGGCTATCCATAATCTTTTCAGCATTAAATATCTTAATAACCTTTGAAGATTTCAGCGTTTCATCTACGATAGAGAAGATAGTTCCCAGTTCATGTTGTGCTTCATGAGAATCCTTTTAAGACTTTTTCCAATCAATGCAATCATCGTTCCCATTACCGGGAGTACCAGTAAAGAGAAAAGGGTCATTTCCGGGCTTACAATAAATAAAGAGATCAGAGTACTGATCAGCATAAAAGGAGCGTTGATTAATTCAACCAAACTTCCCAGGATATTTCCTTCAACTTCCCCACATCATTAGACATACGGGACATCATATCTCCCTTTCGGCTTTCGGTAAAAAATGAAACGGGTAACGACAATATTTTTCTGTACATTGCACCACGCAGATCTTTAGTAACTCCTACACGGTAGTTGATCAAAAGTAATGCTCCTAAATATCTGAAAACATTTCTTAAAAGGAACATAAAGGCTGTAATAATACACAACCAGGCAAGCACCTTAAGAGAACCGTACTCGCTGACCAAAGACTGTATATAGTAATTGGAATATTCTTTCACATAAGAAAAAAAGTCTATGATATCACCTGAATAAACTGGTGCAGCAGTATGTTTTTCTGATTTTATAGTGCCAAAAAGCATTCCCAAAACGGGTAGAATAGTTCCTAAAGAAGCAATCTGAAATACAGAATACAGGATGTTGAAAAATAAACTTCCGTAGATATATTTTTGATGCGGCCTCGCAAACTTTAAGATTTTTTTGTATTCGTTCATTCAATGAAAAAATTGGATAGCAAAATTACGTAAAATTAAAAGATAAGACGTTCTTAATCCTCTTTTACTTTAATGGATATGTTTCAAAATATCGGTATTTGTTACAAATGCCTGACTTTTAAATTGATATTGTAAAGAACAAAAGGCCTTATGATTGAAAATTGCACAGGGTAATCCAAAGAATAGTATTGTGAAAAAGAATCAGAAAAAGGATGGATAATAAAAATGAAAATACAGTAAACTGCCCTTTTCATACGATGTTACAGCTTTTTTTGCCATGAATTCACAAATAACAATAATTCCTGAATTCATGGCAATTAAAATAGCTCAGTTGGTATTGGCTTTTGTCTATAGAATTTAGAATTTCACCTGATCATTATATTTTGGAGCAAAATTCTTAGGATTCAGTTTTTCCAGCGTTTTCCCGAAATTATTAATGATCCGGGTCATATTATCAAAGTCAACCACATTGATATCGTCATTTTCGTGATGGTAATGAGTAGCTTTTGTCATATCAACCGTTGAAAATGAATGGGCAATGATTTTCTTTTTCACAAAACTTACATTGTCTGAACGGTAGAAGAGCTGCTGTTCTGCGTAAGGATCCTGATTTATTTTTAATCCGTTGACGGCATACTGATTAAAAAGTTCATCCAGATCAGAAAAACCGTCTCCGGTCATATATAATGCATTTTTGCCCCATTGGGATTCTGTAGCTACCATTTCAAAATTGAAAAGAGCCGTCATATTGTTGTAGATCTTATCCAGATTTTTATCTTCTGATATGGCTCTTGATCCCAGCATTCCTTTTTCTTCTCCGTTGAAGGCCATGAAAACCATTGAAAATTCGGTTTTTTGTTTTTGAAATAATCGGCAATTCCTACAAGCGTTGTAATTCCGCTGGCATCATCATCAGCCCCGTTATAAATATTGTCACCGGTTTTATCACTGGTCCCAATGTGGTCGAAATGGCCGGAAAATCCAAGATATTGATCCGTTTTCCCTTTTTTACACCACATACGTTATAAGCCTTTTGGCCTTTATATTCAAAAGGGATCAGATAAGAATTTCCGGTACAGTATTCAAGCTTGTTTTCTTTGAAAAGGGTGGCAATATAATTAGCTGCATTTTCATTTTCGGGAGTCCAGATTTCACGTCCTTTCATTTCATCAGAAGCCAGTGTGGAAATGACTGTTTTTATTCTTTCTTTTGAAACTTCCTGTGCAAAGATACCTATTGAGAAAAGGGATAAAGTAAGATAAGTTAGCTTTTTCATTGTCTTTTATTAAAAGTTATAGAATCTGTCGTTACTTTCAGTGAAAAGTTGCAGGAAGTTACATAAATTAATTTAAATGGGCCTGTGCTGAAGGATTTTAGGTATTATGGCCTTTATACTATAAAGAATAAGAACAATAAAAAACAGCTCCTGTAAAGAAGCTGTTCTCACTCAAAAAATCGTTGTAAGGCTATCGAAGTCTGTCTACAGATTTTACGAGCCTCTCATCTTTACGGATATAAACGTTTGCTATAAGCAGACAGATCACCGCAATCAATGGGAAAACCGGCTCAATACCCTTCTCAGGAAACTGAATTCCTCCGGATAAGTTTAGTAACCAGTACGCCAATAAACCAATCAACAAAGCGTTTATAATGATGCTGATGGTATTCAGCAAAATTTGTCTTTTTCTGTTTTTAAAACTGAATATACTTAATGCTCCTATGATGACAAGCACTATGCAGCCGATATTCAATACAGGAATACTGTCTGAAATAACAACATCCTGTCCTGTTATAAATAGGAAAACAGCAGCCAGAACTGCCAATAAAGTCCATATAGTTTGTATTCTCTGTAGCATTGAATATTAAATTCTTGGCAAAAATAATATAAATTTTGCACAATTCAAAAATAAGTGTAGATTTGCATTATACAATGTACTTGAAAACAAAAGTCACCGGACTTACTTTTCTTACTCACAATTAATTACATTTTTACATTAAATATGTTTAACATAGAAACGTTAAGGTCAAAATCCGTAACGGAACTGACTAAAATCTTAAAGGATTTAGGCGTTAAAGTTGCAAGAAACAGCAATGAAAATGACAAGATCTTTGCTATTCTTGACTTTCAGGCTTCTAACCCTAAAGTTGCAAAAGATTATTTCAACGCCACAGAAACCACCAGTGTAAATACTGAAGAGGCTCCAGCAGAAAAACCTGCTAAAGCCCCGGCAAAAAAAAAAAAAAGCTGCCCCGAAAAAACACCGGCAGCCAAGCCAAAAACAACTGCTAAAACAGCAGCAGAACCGAAAGTAGAGGAAAAAGTAGAAGACAAGACACCGGTTTCTGAAGAAATAAAACCTGAAGAACCCAAAGCTGAAACAACTGCACCGGCAGAAGAAGCTCAGACAGCTCAGGCTAAAAAGAAAAGAAAAAGAGTTTCTACCAATGCAGGAAATGCAGAAGTATCTACAGAAAAAACAGAAACTCCAAAAACACAGAATCCCAAGAGCCTGCACAGGCAGAAGAAAAGCCTAACACCCCTCCTCAACAACAGGCTAACAGACCTCAAAAAGGACACAACCACCCACAGAACAGTGGAAACCAACATAAAAACCAGAACCAACATCAGAACAGACATTCTGAAAAGGCAGAGGAGCAGAACGACCATAAAAAAGAATTCAATTTCGATGGATTGGTAAGTATTGAAGGCGTTCTGGAAATCTTACCGGATAATTACGGATTCCTTCGTTCCTCAGATTTCAGCTATATCTCATCTCCTGATGATGTGTATGTTTCTACAGCACAGATCAGAAATTTCGGATTGAAAACAGGAGATACCGTTAAAGGAATTGTAAGATTACCGAAAGAAGGCGAAAAATATTTCTCATTATTAAAACCTACGGAAGTTAACGGACGTGACTTAGCGTTTATTAAAGACCGTGTTGCATTTGAGTACCTTACACCGCTTTTCCCCAGGAAAAATTCAATCTTGCAGGAAGTGGTTCTACAGTTTCCACAAGAATTGTAGATCTTTTTGCACCAATTGGTAAAGGACAGAGAGCGATGATTGTTGCACAGCCTAAAACTGGTAAAACAATGTTGCTTAAGGATATTGCGAACTCTATCGCATCCAATCACCCTGAGGTATATATGATGGTTCTTCTGATCGATGAACGTCCGGAAGAAGTTACCGATATGGAAAGAAGTGTAAATGCAGAAGTAATTGCCTCTACATTTGACGAAGCTGCTGAAAAACACGTAAAAGTAGCCAATCTTGTTCTTGCAAAAGCACAGAGAATGGTTGAGTGCGGACATGATGTTGTCATCTTACTGGATTCTATTACAAGACTGGCAAGAGCATACAATACTGTAAACGCCTGCATCCGGTAAAGTACTTTCCGGTGGGGTAGATGCCAATGCACTTCACAAACCGAAAAGATTCTTTGGGGCAGCAAGAAAAATTGAAGGAGGGGATCTCTTACCATCATTGCAACAGCCCTTATTGATACAGGTTCCAAGATGGATGAAGTGATCTTTGAAGAATTCAAAGGGACAGGTAATATGGAGCTTCAGCTGGACAGAAAAATTGCCAACAGAAGAATCTATCCTGCTATTGATCTTGTATCATCAAGTACCCGTAGAGATGATCTTCTCCTTGACGAAGTAACTTCACAGAGAATGTGGATCCTCAGAAAATACCTTTCTGAAATGAATCCTGTAGAAGCGATGGAGTTTGTAGACAAAAACATCAAAGGAACTCTTAACAATGAAGAATTCCTGATGTCTATGAATAAATAAATTTAATTATTGTTAAATAGAAAGCACGTATCGTAATATGATTCGTGCTTTTTTTTAAAGACCTAATTGAAGAATAAATAAATATTTTAAAATTTAATTCATTCTAAATCAATATGTCAATGTTAAAGATTTATTAAAGTAATCCCCAATCTTTGATAATACCTTAAATATTGGCTAATTTTGAAGTATAACATTAAAAATAAAGATTATGTCATTTGAATTACCAAAACTAGGATATGCATATGATGCATTAGAGCCGACTATTGATGCAAAAACTATGGAAATCCACCATACAAAACACCACCAGGCATATATTGACAATTTAAATAAAGCTATTGAAGGAACTGAACTGGCAGGAAAAACTATCGAAGAAATCTGCCAGACAGGGACTGATAAGCCAGCGGTAAGAAATAACGGAGGAGGGCACTTCAACCACTCTTTATTCTGGGAAATTTTAACTCCCGGAGGAAGCAAAGAGCCTGTAGGAAATGTAAAAGCTGCTATCGAAAATTACGGAGGTCTTGAGAAATTCAAAACTGATTTTTCTGAGGCTGCTAAAACAAGATTCGGTTCAGGATGGGCTTGGTTGGTAAAAAATACTGACGGTTCTGTTTCTGTTTCTTCTACTCCAAACCAAGATAACCCATTAATGCCTGTAGCAGACGTTAAAGGAACGCCGGTTTTAGGATTAGATGTTTGGGAGCACGCATATTACTTAAACTACCAAAACAGAAGACCTGACTATGTTTCTGCATTCTTCGATGTAGTAAACTGGGATAAAGTAGAGGAATTATTCAACAAATAATTTTCAGCTATTATAAAAATGAAAATAGACTGTCTCAAAAGGGCAGTCTATTTTTTATGATATTATTTACCGTAAAGCATCACTTCCGGATAACCCGGCCATTCTTAATTTATACTTCCAGTTTACATAAGCAAAAACCTGGTACAATTTATATTCAAACTTGATCCCATAATTTTCCTTAGGATCATAATCTATTCCGGATTCTATGATATTTCTGTATCTGCCGGAATTATAATAACTATTCCACTCGTTCACTAAAAATGTGTTTTTGTCTTCAGGTAAGATTCTGTATACTGACTGATAGGTCTGGCAACAGCATTCAGAAAGTAATCAAATTGAGTGTCAATTACAGTAAGTTCCCATTCTCCGTCATCATTTTTGGAGGGCTTCATTTCCTGCTGCTCTTTGTCTTTCCTGGCTGTATCCTGAGAAAAGCAGCTAAAGGGAATACATACCAGCAATAGTACTAAAACAATATTTTTCATGATTTCAGGTATTGATATAAAAAAGCACTCAAAATGAGTGCCTGAATTGTTTTAAGGTTCTTTCTGGAGAACTACAAATGCGGGGAAGTGATCACTGTAGCCGCCTGTAAACTGATCTCCGTTCCAGGATCTGAAAGGATATCCTTTGTAATTACCTTCTTTATTTACCAGATAAGCCGGAGCATAAATTTCTGTTTTGTAAATAGAATATTCTTTGCTAACCTGATCAGAAACTAAATTTTTAGAAACAATGATCTGGTCAAATAAGTTCGGTGCATCCTGATAAGCCAATGATGCTACTCCTTTTTGTATAAAGGATACATCAGGTTAAGATAAGGCGTTTCTTCACTTAAATCTTTAGGGCTGGCCTGAGCTTTCAGATGATTTTTCAAACTTGGGCTGATAGGGTCGTCATTAAAGTCACCCATAGCAAAAAGTTTTGTTGAAGGATCTGCAGCTCTTATACTGTCCATTTGCTGTTTTAATAATGCAGCAGCAGCATTTCTTTTTGGTAAAGAAATTGCTTCACCACCTCTTCTTGAAGGCCAGTGATTCATGAAAAAGGCTACTTTCTCATTATCTAAAAATCCTGTTACCATAAGGATATCTCTCGTATATTCTCTTCTTCCGTTATCACCGTAGATTTTCAGTTCTTTTTTAATGAATTGGTAGGGGTGAATCTTCTTTTCTGATAGATCAGTGCTACATCAATTCCTCTGTAGTCATAAGAGTTATAATGAATGATTCCGTAATCATATTTTTTTAATGCAGGCTCATTGATAAGATCCTGAATAACCTGTCTGTTCTCAACCTCAATTAATCCTACCACAGCCGGAGCTGTTTTGGTATACTGGGCACCAAGTTCAGAAATTACTTTTGCTTCGTTGGCAAGTTTAGCCCTGTAGATCTTGGATCCGTAGTTTTTGCACTTTTCGGGGTAAATTCTTCAGAACCGCTTTGTTCTCTTACTACTTTTTACCGATTAAAGCACCGTCACTCCATGGCCCGTCATACTTTTCAGCATCCAGAAACTTGATAGAATCAAACGGAATACTTCTGTGGAAAGCAGGATTTCTGATATCTTTAGTTCCATCGATATAATCTGCCGAGCGAATGGTGTCCCAAAGGTTTTCTACATTCAAAAAACCTACGGTGGCAACTTTTCTCAGTTTTCCTTGTTGTGAGAATGCCATGATCGAAATAATGATGGCAAACAGACTCGAAAATCTCTTCATCCTCTTAGAGTTATTATTAATATTATTAATCTGCAAATTTACTTTTATTTTAATTCACTGCATTTTAAATATTTGTAAATTTATATGCAGTAATCTGACCATCTTTTATATAATGATTCTTAAAAGTTTGCAATGTTAAGAAAAAATAATGTTAAAAAGTTGTGAATTGCAAAATTTGACTAAATTTGTGCCCCAACTTTTAAACTGTTGAGAATTAAGAAGAAAAGTATTTAAAAAAATATAATATACTCATGATTAAAAACTATCATTAATCTCTTTATTCACTTTGCTGCCTGCGTCCTATTATTTTGCGCAGACTACAGTGTTTGCGTATCTTAAGGATGCGGACGGAAAACCTGTAGAACAGGCCAATGTGGATTTAAAAGGAGCAGGAAATGATGTAAAGGCGGACAAAATCGGGTACTTCCAGTTTGCTGATTTGATGCCGGGACATTATCAGATTATGGTTACAAAATCAAACTTTGAAACTAAGATTTTAGAATTTGATGTAACAAATAATGAGAAAAAGAAAGATCTTGGAGTAATTACTCTTTATTCTGCATTGAACGGTGCAGATCAGGGTTTAGCAATCATTGAAGATTCCGGGGAAAACGATGGGGAGGAGCACAGCAGACCGCTACAGTAGGATTGCTTCAGTCTTCACAGGATGTTTTCAACAGAATTGCCAGTTTTGACCTGGGACCATACTGGTTCCGTCCGAGAGGAATTGACAGCAGAACCGGTGAGAATATGATCAATGGGGTTTCTATGGCCGGTGCAGATAATGGTGATGTAGATTTCAGCACATGGGGAGGTTTGAATGAAATTACCCGTTACCCGGAAATTGCCGCTAATCATGCCCCTTCCGAATATGCTTTCGGGGAGCTACAGGAGTGTTTTATAAAAATACAAAAGCCAGCGAATATAGAAAAGGAAGTCAGCTGACTTACTCACTGACAAACAGAAACTATAATAACAGACTATCTTACAGATTCTCATCCGGAATGAATAAAAACGGATGGGCATTTACAGGGATGATCGCAAGAAGGTGGGCTCAGGAAGGGATACAGGACGGTACTGCATATGATGCATACAGCGGGTATCTTGGTATTGAGAAGAAATTCAGCGACAGCCATACGATGACTTTGAATGCGATAGGTTCTAAATATGCAAGAAGTTCTTCCAGCCCGAATACTCAGGAAGTATACGATTTCAGAGGAGTTCATTATAACTCTTATTGGGGATGGCAGAACGGAGAAAAAAGAAATGAAAGGGTGAAAAGAGGATTCCAGCCTATGATTCAGCTGCAGGATTTCTGGAAAATCAACAAAAACTCAATTGTGGACTACTGTTTCTTACCAGTTCGGTAAAGAATACAGCTCAAGACTTGATTGGTACAGAGCGAACAACCCATCGCCTACCTACTATCGTAATTTACCAAGCTATTGGCTGAATTTTGATAATCCTGCTCCGTCACAGGCAGAAAATATTGGTTTCTGGAGAGACAAATGGACGAATAATGACGAAAACTATACACAGATCAACTGGGACAATCTTTACAGAGCCAACAGAAGTGATAATCTTTACAGACCGGAATTCGGTGGAAGAAGAGCTGCTTACTATCTTGTAGATGATGTAAAAGATGACAAAGTATGGAACGCTTCAACACATTATACTTATAACTTTAGTGACACTTCCCGTTTTATCTTAAACTTATCTTACCAAAATTACAGATCTGAACAATACAGAGAAGTAAACGATCTTTTGGGTGCTGATTTTGCACTGAATATGGACCCGTTTGCAAGTAATTTAACCGGTGATAGCGTTTGGGGACAGTTCAACACTCAGGAAAGTAAAGCTGATGTTGCTAAAAGAGAAGGTGACAGAATTGGGTATAATTACATTTTCAGAAGACAGGAAGTTAAAGTAAACCCGGCATTTAAATTTGCTACCGGTAAATTTGATGTTTTTGTTTCCGGATTCTTCGGATATACGAACAACAGCAGAGAAGGTAAATTCCAGCATTATCTGTACCCTTCTTCTTACGGAAAAGGAGAAGACAAAAACTTCTGGAATGCAGGGATCAAAGGACAGGTTACCTATAAGATCAACGGTAGAAACTTCCTTGTTTATAACGGGGCATATTTCTCACAGTCTCCTTTCCTGAATGATATTTATTTTAACACAAGAGTAAGTGGGGTAACCACTCCGGGAATCAAAAATGTAGTGATTGACGCTAATGATTTAAGCTATGTAATTTCTACTCCGGTCGTGAAAGTTAGATTGACAGGATACCTTGTCAATACTCAAAACGAAACAAGCGTACAAAGATATTTTGCACAGGGCGTTAAACTATCTACTCTGAACGAGAATGGTGATCAGGCTCCTGTTCAGGATGGTGCTTTCATTACTCAGGTATTGGCAGGTGCCAACAAGAGAAACATGGGGTTGAACTTGGTGCTCAGGTGAAAATTACTCCTACATTAACGGCCAGCGGATTATTAAGCGTAGGTCAGTATACATATACAAATAACCCTACGGTTTATTTTGCTTCAGATGCTGTTGGAACATTCAGAGAGCTTGACGGTAACGGAAATATTGTATCAAGATCTTATACCAACATGGGTGAGGCTACTCTTAAAAACTACAGACAGGGTGGGACTCCGCAGGAGGCGTATACTTTAGGTCTTCGTTACAGCAGCCCTAAATACTGGTGGTTAGGTGCAACATGGAACTATTTCGGGCACTCATTCCTGGATCCGTCTCCGGTAACCAGAACAGCAAGATTTTACACAAATCCAAATACACCGGGAGTTCCTTATGATAATGTAACAGAGGAAGAATTGGCAAGAGTTCTTACTCCTACAAAATTACCGTCTGCGTTCTTCTTTAACGTGAATGCCGGGAAATCATGGATGATCGGTAAGTATTATGTATTGATATCTGCATCTGTGAATAATATCCTGAATAACAGAAATTATATCACAGGAGGATTCGAACAGACAAGAAACGTTAACTATACCGACTATGCTAATGATTATGATAGCGGAAATATGGTATTTGCTCCTAAATACTGGTATAATCAGGGAGATCTTATTTTGTTAACCTTCAATTCAGATTCTAAAAAATAATTTTAAAAATTGACAACAATGAAAAATATATATTTTAAAGCGGCTATATTCAGTGCCCTTTCAATGCTGACGTTCTCGTCTTGTGTAAAGACCGATGATTACGACGTTCCGGAGATCAAATGTACCAACAAGTTTGCTGCTGCTAATCACCAGCTTTCCGAATTGGCAACAATTGCTAAACCTAAGCCGGTTGAAGCTGATATCATTAAAGAAGATTTCATCGTAGATGCTTATGTTACTTCAAGCGATGAATCCGGAAACATTTACAAAATGATGTTCCTTCAGGATAAGCCTGAAAATCCTACACAGGGTATTGAAATTGATATTGACGGAGGTAACCAGTATCTTGATTTCCCAACAGGATCTTTAGTGAGAATTAACCTGAAAGGACTTATCGTTCAGGCATCTAACGGAAATATCAAAGTGGGATCTTATGATCCGAACTATTCTGTAGGAAGAATCAACCCAAATAAAGTTTCAAATTATATTGCAAGAGTTTGTGATGGGCAGAAACCTGTGGTAGCTACTATCAAACCACTTGAATTTAACTCTATTGCTGACGCTCTTAAAAACGGAGCTCACATCAACCAGCTTGTAAAAATTAAAAACGTTCAGTTTGAAGATCCTGAGCTAACGAAAAACTTTGCTGATGATTCAGGTACAGGAGACCGTTATATCGTAGATAAAAAAGCAGCAAGATTAGACCTTCGTTTCAGTAACTTTGCTACTTTTGCGAAATCTCCTATTTCTCCTAAGTATGCCAACAGTGGTGATATTGTTCTTCTTTTAAGCCGTTATACGAGCCCAAGTAATCCAACAGCTCCAACGTTCACAGAGCAGGCTTATATCAGAGATCTTTATGATATGAACTTCCCTAATCCAAGATTTAACCCGGGTGAGCCGGAAGCTCCGGCTGCGAACGCTGTAAATCTTTTGCAGGATCTGATTTTGAAGATTGGACAGCTTTCTTATCAAGTGTAAACAATTTCGGACTTAAGCCTTATGCAACTCAAGGGGTTGGTTTAGGATATAACAACTCAAATTCCCTTCAGATTAAAGGAATCCCTACTGCTAATGATTATGTATTTACATCGCTTGCTGCTGCTGGAATTCCTGCTACACCGAAGAGAATCACAATGCGTATCAAAGGTACTGCAACAGGGAAATCACTTTCTTTCAACGTCTATAAAGCAGGTGGAGGTTTCTATGTCTTCAACTTGGGGACATTCAGTACTGGTGCTACTTTAGGAGTAGAAAGTGCTAATTCATATACCGGATCTATCAATACAAGCGGACAGTGGAGACTGGTAGAGCTTACGCTTACAGGTCTTACAGATGTTAACGTAACAGCTGGTAAAGATATGTTTGCCATCAAAACAGGTACGGGAGGAAATTACGATGTTCAGATTGATAACATCAAAATTGAGTAATCCTTATCTAATTGAGATAAAATAGTATTTCTAATATACTTTATATATAAATCAGGCAGCTTGTAAAAGCTGCCTGATTTTATTTTGATAACCGTTTATTAATTTCAGAACAGGTGAATTTTATATTTTAAACTGAGAATTTTTAAGATGGAATATTTTATTTATGCCTTACATCATACTTATACAGATGAATCCCATACAGATACTAAATTTCTGGGATTGTCAATAGTCTTAATCTGAAGAATTAAAAACCAAGGCTGATTTTTCTCCGGTTTCAGAGCTTGTCCGGAATGTTTTGAACTCCGGTATTGAAAGTGTTTAAAAAAAAAAAACCACCGCATCAGCAGTGGTTTTATTATTTTCAATTGTTTCTTTTAAAAGATACTTCGTTCACTTCTTTTCCTCTCTGGAAGTTCATCATTTTTGGCTGCCTTTGTAAGCAACGCTCACCAGATTGATCTGCTTCGGAAAAGCGCTTAAAAGGATCGTATTTTTAATCTTTAAGGTATTGATATCCGAAACCCCTCCGGTCTCGAAATATACCCATACAGTTTCTCCGCTGACCTGACTTCCCGTAAAGGTAATTGTTTTGGGAGCACCATTGACAAATACATCAAAATTATTGTTCACATATTTTTTCACTTCTGCTTCAAATCCGGCTGTGTTCGGATTGATTTTGATTGCATCAGAGATATGGCTTGTATTCATTTTTGTGGTAAACTTCAATGTCTTGCTTCCATCAATATAGTCAACTTTGGTCATTGAAGAGAAAAAGTCTACATACATAAAACTCATTAACACAAAAAATGTTAAAATTCTGATATATATAAAAGTTTTTTCATCTTAATTAATAGATTTACAATCATACTTGCTAGTTATAAGTCACAAATAATATGCCAATTAAAAATTAACATTCACAGAATACTTATCATAAAACGCTTTAATATGTGCTACTGCCTCATCAGCAGTATCTACCACACGATAAAGATCAAGATCATCTTCAGCAATCATGCCTTCTTTCAGCAGGGTTGCTTTGAACCATTCCAGTAAACCGCTCCAGAATTCACTTCCTACCAGTACAATCGGAAACTTACCGATTTTGTTGGTCTGAATAAGGGTCATCGCTTCAGTAAGCTCATCCAGCGTTCCAAAACCTCCGGGCATTACTACGAATCCCTGAGAATATTTTACAAACATTACTTTCCTTACGAAAAAGTAATCAAAATTCATGGAATAGGATTTATTGATGTAAGGATTGAAATGCTGCTCAAAAGGAAGGTCAATATTAAGGCCAATAGATTTTCCTTTTGCATTGAAAGCCCCTTTGTTTCCGGCTTCCATAATACCAGGACCGCCTCCCGTAATGATTCCGAAGCCTAATTTCGTAATCTTCTCAGCAATCTCTACCGCCATTTCATAATATTTGTTTTCCGGCTTCAGGCGGGCTGATCCAAATATAGAAACACAAGGTCCTATTTTAGCCAGTTTTTCATAGCCATCCACAAATTCAGCCATGACCTTGAAGACCATCCAGCTGTCTTTGGTGATAGTCTCGTCCCAGGTTTTTTGTCTGAAACTGTTGTGCAGTTTTGTTTCGTTAATGTCAAATTCCGGATTTACTAAACTTTCATCCCTGGTTCCCTCAATTTCCATTGCAAAATTATTTAAAATATTTTTCGGCTTCTATCACGGATTCCGGTCTCCCGACATCTATAAGAATATCCTGATGTACAAAACCGTGGATATGTTCGGTCTGCATTAGGTCAAGATATTCTTCCATAATAGAAAATTTGCCTGTCCGTTTTATTTTTTCGAAGATCACAGGATTGATACAATGAACACCACTGAATGCAAGAGCTTTAAACCCTTTGTTGAACTCAGCCAGCCGCTGTTCTCCCGTTTGTACATTCAGCCAGCCCCTCAAAACCATATCATCATTGAAAAGGAGTTTTCTTGAACTTTCTCTGTCTGAAACTGCTAAAGTAGCAAAATCTTTTATCTTTTTATGATATTCTACTAATGCATTGATATTTATATTGGTTAAAATATCAGCGTTCATGATCAGAAAATCTTCACCGTGATCAAGGAACCTTCTAGCAAAAATCAAGCCTCCTCCGGTTTCCAGTAACTCTTCAGTTTCATCGGAGATTTCAATCCTGCATCCGAAATTATCATTTTTATTTAGAAAATCAACAATCTGACTGCCAAAATGATGAATATTGATCACAAAATCTTTGATTCCGAAGCTTTTCAGATAATGAATATTCCTTTCAAGAAGTGGAACATCATTTACCTTTGCCAGTGCTTTCGGATGATGGTCTGTAAAGGGTTTAAGCCTGGTGCCTTTTCCGGCAGCGAAAATGAGAGCCTTCATATAGTATGAGTAATGAGTGATAAGTAATGAGTAATATAAAATAGAGTATGAGTAATGAAAATATTACTGATTACTCATTATTGATTACTGATGTTCAGTTGGGGTTGTTCGTCGTGATGTATACTAACTTCCGTTCCTTCGGGATATTTTTCTTTGATGAATTCAGCAATTTTTATTGCAGAATATACAGATCTGTGCTGACCGCCTGTACATCCGAAATTAATCTGCAAATGCTCAAATCCTCTGGCTAAATAATCATCAATATTGATGGATACAAGAGATTTTATCAGTTCCAGGAATTTAGGCATTTCGGTTTTGGTTTCCAGATATTCCTGTACGCCGATATCATTTCCGGTCTGGCTTTTATATTCCTCAATTCTTCCCGGATTTAAAATTCCCCTGCAGTCAAAAGCGAATCCGCCTCCGTTTCCTGAGTGATCTTTTGGTATTCCTCCTTTTTGTATGAAAAACTGTGTATGTCGATGTGTAGCATTTTCTTTTTTTTTATTTTTTAACCATTAAGGTATTTTAAGTTTTTAAGGTAAGTTAAGATTTTGATAAATCAAAATTTAGTCAGGAGTTCCCTAAAATATTCATTGATGAAAGGTTTGAGTGATTTTGTAATATTATTTGTGAAAAAGTTAATAAGCAAGCCTTGTGGTTTTTTAAGAACTTTCATATAAGTAAGTAGTTGAGCTTCGTGGATGGGCAATAGTTGCTCTACAGCTTTTAATTCTATAATAATAGTATTGTTTACAAGCAGGTCTACAATAAGTTTTGTTTCAATTTCAATTCCTTCATAGTTAATAGAGGCAATTAATTGCTGTTTTACATCATAACCATTTTTAATGAGCTCTATTTTCAGGCATTCTTCGTATACACTTTCAAGAAGACCAGGACCAAGAATCTTATGGACTTTGATTGCAAAGCCTGTAATTTCATATGAAAGTTGTGTGATTTCTTTTTGGTCATACCCTTAATATTCTTAATAGCTTAAAATATCTTAATGGTTTAAATTTAATATTTCTTCAATTTTCAAGGTTGTCTTTTCTGAAATCAGTTGACCGATTACTTTAGTCAGCTCGGGATAATTTTTCATGCCCTCCCATGAAGCTGCGAAGCCTGTGATATTCTGAATTCCTTTTTCAAGGCTTGCCATAAAGTGCTGCTTTCTCTGAATCAGTCCTCTGAAGCCATAGGCACCTAAGACCTGAAGAAATCTCATCATCTGAATTGGTTTAACCGATTCTTTTAGTTTAGTTTTTGTTTCCTGATTTTCAAATAATTGAATATAAAAGTCAACCATTCTATTCTTGAAATCCTCAGGAAATTGGCTTTGGCCTGGAAAAGGAATGAAATCACATCATACATCAAAGGTCCTTCCATTGCAGACTGATAATCGATAAACGAGACTTCATTTTTTTCGTTGACCATAATGTTTCTGGCCTGAAAATCACGGATCATAATTCCTTTAGGTTCCAGCCTTTCAATCAGAGAGGCAATCTGTTTGAATTCTTTCAGAAGGGCAGATTTATTATATTCAAGCTCCAGAACATCTGCAACGAAGTTTTTAAAATAATAAAGATCGTGAATAACAGGAAGTTCATCATAAGCTTCATATTCAAATGTCTTAGAAAAATCTATTTTACCCTGTGTTTTCATCTGCAGCCTGAAAAGTTTTTCCAATGTCTGCTGTATCAGAGACTGTACCAGATCTGACCTGTTTTCTCTGGTGATCACTTCGGAAAGGGTAGCTTCCCAAGAAATTCCTGTACATACATCTTCCTGTCGTCAGAAACAGCAAGTATACGGGGCGTGTTAAGACTAAGGTCAGAAAATACCCCAGAATAATATAGAAAACTCTCGTTCTCCGGAATGTTTTCATTGTAAGTGATGATGTATTTCTCAGAACCGGCAGAGGCCAGAAAATTGACTCTTGCTGAGCCGCTTTGAGCTAGTGTGATGAATTCGGTCGATTCTTTCCCAAGATGGTTTTCGAAAAATCGTTTTGCGTTTTCAGAAGTCATAATATGGAAACAAATATACTAATTTCACATGAGTTGGAAACAGGACGTATTTACAGTTTAAAAATATGCGAAAGCAAGAATTTTTATAAAGATTAAATAGGTTGTTTTATGAATCAGGAACAAATACTTTCTCTTTTTGTGATTTAAAGATAAGCTTTCGTTACTCAAAATCAATTGAGTTTGCGGGCTAATTTTTATATTTGTAATATGTTTAAGGATTTTAAGCCGGTTTTAGGAATTTTGCTTCGCTTTGTCATCATTTACCTGGTGTTACTTTTTGGGTACCAGTTTTACCTGAATAGTGGTAAAGATTCCGGGCTGGATCCTTTTTCCGGACTGATCGCCAATCAGGTAAGCTATCTGCAAAATTTTATCGGCTATTCTACACAATTGTATAATGATGCAGAGAACGGGCAGGTATGGTTCTATGTGAAAAAACAGTATGTAACGAGAATGGTGGAAGGATGTAATGCTGTTTCTGTGATGATCCTGTTTGTGTCATTTGTCTTTGCTTTCTATAAGGGAACCAAAACGTTTCTTTTCATCCTGGCCGGACTGGTTTTACTGTATATTATGAATCTTCTGAGGATTGCAGGACTCAATATTGTCATGGCGGATTATAAAGAGTATGGTAAATCTTTCCATGATTATATTTTTCCTGCCGTGATCTATGGAAGTGTTGTGCTGCTTTGGATGATCTGGATTAAATTCTTTGCTTTAAAACATGAAAATTCTTAATATCCTTCTGGTGATCACAGGGCTCTGTGGTCTGGTAAGTGTCAGGATCTTTGAAGACACTCTTTTTATGATCCTTTTCTTAATTACTTTCATGAAGCGAATCAGAAGATTGATATTCCTGCGTTTGAGTGGGGGCAACTGATTGGAGGGCACCTGTTCAGATTTGCCTTAAACCTCCTTTTTTCCTGTATGATTATATATGGGCTGTTTAAAAGTAAGGAGTGGACGATTCAGGGAGCGGTCATGATGGCCATTGTCTTTGCCATTGCTTTCCCGATCTATCTTTACTGTATAAACGATCATTTCAGCATAGGATATCTTTTTTCTTTTTATATGCGGAGATTTGTAATTCAGCCCCTGATTATCCTGCTGATTGTTCCGATGTTTTATTACAGAAGGCAGATGATGGGTAAGAAGAGTTTATAGATTAGCTTATAGTGTGTTTATCCACACTCGTTACATTTTCCGGTGTCCATTCTACACGTTTGACAAAATCCTTTTCCCGGACAGGGCAGTCTTTGATCTGGCACACCGGACAGGAGATAGGTTTACAGTCATCCATATGGAAATTGAATTCAATATTTCTTTTAATGTTTTTGGCGAGAAGAAGGATTACTTTTTCCATTTCACCATGGGCATCCCGAAGATCATAATACCAGGGAAGGGTAATATGGGCGTCGATATGAAGGTTGGCTCCGAACTGCTGGATTTTCATATTATGCACATCAATCCATTCCGTATGCCTGTTTTCTTCAAGGATTCTGATGACCTGGTTGAGTATTTCAGGGTCCTGCTCATCCATTATGCCGCTTAATGATTTACGGACGATCTTATACCCTACAAAGATGATATAAAGCCCGAAAACCAGTGCAACTACAGAATCCAACCAGTAGATTTTAGTAAAATAAACGATCACTAAACTAGCCACAACTCCAAGGGTAGTGATGGTGTCAGACTGAAGGTGTTTTCCTGATGAAATAAGCACCAGAGAATTTTCTTTTTCTCCTTTCCTGATGGAAATATAACCCAATAAATAGTTGATGATTGCTGTGGCCGTAATAATCCATATCCCCAGGTCTATTTTGCTTAAGGTTTTTCCTACGATAAGGCTGTGAATACCTTCGTAGATGATCATAATTCCGGCAATAGCGATAAGAGCGCCTTCAATTCCCGAAGTAACAAATTCTACTTTTCCATGGCCGTAAGGATGGTCTTCATCTTTAGGTTTTGCTGCCAGATGAAGGGAATAAAGGCCCATGAATGCACTGATGACATTCACAATACTTTCCATAGCATCAGAAAATACAGCATCGGAATTGGTGAGTCTCCAGGCAATAATCTTCCCGATGAATAGAATGACTCCAAAGGCGGCAATGATCTTTTGAAATCCTATTTTATCTTTATGGGTATTTTTCCGGGTGTTCATATTTTAGTTTGATAAAAAAAAAAGAATCTCAATTTTGAGACTCTTTTTATTTTGTTAGTTTATACTAAGTTGTTTGCTACAAGGTATTCTGCGATTTGTACAGCGTTGGTTGCGGCTCCTTTCCTCAGGTTGTCTGCTACGATCCAGAGGTTGAGCGTTTTCGGCTGTGACAGGTCTCGTCTGATTCTTCCTACAAATACTTCATCTTTTCCTTCGGAATACAGAGGCATAGGGTAGTGGTTGTTTTTCACATCATCCATTACGATTACGCCAGGAGTTTCAGATAAGATCTTTCTTACTTCATCCAGTTCAAATTCGTTTTCAAACTCGATGTTTACACTTTCAGAGTGACCTCCTGTACCGGAACTCTTACAGCGGTTGCCGTCAGGTTGAAGGTATCATCCCCTAAAATTTTCTTAGGTTCTTTCATCAGTTTGATCTCTTCTTTTGTGTAATCATCATCAGCAAATACATCGCAGTGTGGCAATGCATTTTTGAAGATCTGGTAAGGGTAAACCTTTGCAGTAGAATCATCTCCGCTGATCTCAGAATTTAACTGATCTACAGCAGCTTTACCTGTTCCTGTTACAGACTGGTATGTAGAAACAATAACTCTTTTTAAATCATATTTTTTTGTTCAAAGGTCCAAGAACCATTACCAACTGAATGGTAGAACAATTCGGATTTGCGATGATCTTGTCTTCTTTTGTCAGCACATCAGCATTGATCTCAGGAACTACTAATTTTTTATCAGGATCCATTCTCCATGCAGAAGAATTGTCGATCACTGTTACTCCAGCTTCTGCAAACAGAGGAGCAAATTCAAGAGAAGTAGAACCTCCTGCAGAGAAGATTGCAATATCCGGTTTGGCAGCTATAGCGTCCTTCATGCTTACAATCGTAAATTCCTTCTGTTTATACTTCACCTTCTTACCTACAGATTTTTCGGATGCTACCGGAATTAATTCTGTTACAGGGAAGTTTCTCTCCTCCAAAACTTTAAGCATAACTTGTCCAACCATTCCTGTTGAACCTACTACAGCTACTTTCATTGATTAAATTAAAATTTTAAGATTAAACTATTTATAAATTATAACGCATAATGTATAATTTCTTTTTCTGTTTTATGCCCCGAAGACTCTTGTCCAAGGGAATGCAAATGCAAATAAACCTACTGCGATAAGTCCCATGATCACTACTCCTAAAGAGATCGTATCATTGGATTTTACTTTTTATTGACGATGGTCATCAATACTGCTGCAATAAGCATAGAGAATGGATGTTCAACATATTGGAATCTCAATGCCGCATTTTTCATTACTTCTCCCATATTTAGACCTTTGGTAAAATTAGTGATCAACATGATGATTCCTAATAAAAACTGAACGTGAAAGAAGATCATTGTGAATAATGTTGTCTTCTTTAAAAACTTGTTCACTTTTCCACTGAAACCGAACATGGTAGCTAAAAGTGCAATGATAAATAACGCTACCAAAAGAAGTTCAAGATACCCGAATCCTTTGTGGGCATTAAGTAAAATCTTGTAAAAATCCATATTTTCTATTTTTTTGTACACAAAGATAACAAAAATCCCGGCTCAAAGCCGGGATTGATATTGAGAAAATCTAATATTATTATATTATTAGAAGTTGAATGATAAGGTTGTAGACCAAGTTCTTCCGAATCCGAAGAATACTCTGTTTCCGTCAGCGATACCTTTGTAAGTTCTTCCTGCTTCCAGGTAAGTTTTACCGTTATCCGGATCTTTAGTGTCTTTAATTTTATCGGTTGCTTTGATGTTCGTTACACCATCCTGGATGTAAGTAGTATCAAACAGGTTGTTTACGTTAACTCCAAGTGTGAAATACTGATTTGGGTTTTTAAGCTTAATTTTATAAGATGCACCAATGTTGAATAGGTTGAAGTCTGGTAATTTTAAAGCCTCATTACCTGGTGTCATGAAGTCAGTCATATTCATTGCAGAATAGATTTTTCCAACATATTGCCAGTTACCATACACTCTTAAATCTGTAACAGGAGTTACTGTAAATCCTAATGATGATGTCATCTGTGGAATACTGTTGTTGGTACCTCCTACTTTTACTTTATCTAAATAAAGTGTTGATGTATTAGATCCGTTCGTTGCAATTGGAGTGTTGTCATCTTGGAAGTTAGACCCTGATGCATTTCCTTTATATTGGTAATCACCCCAAGAGAACATCCCTTGTAATTCTAAGAATTTGTTTAATCTGTATGTTGCTTCAGCTTCCACTCCCTGGTGAAGTTGGGTAATTCCACTGATTTCTGAGTAACCTCTGACGTTGTTATCGAAAATTACACTTCCTCTTCTGTACCATCTGTCTTTCCACTCAGTTCTGTATAAGTTAACTTTTGCGTTGAAGTAGATGTTTTGAATCCATACCCTAATTCTACAGAGAAGATTTTCTCATTGGTTAAGTTAGGGTTTACAACCTGCTGGTTACTTGGATATACGGAGTTCATCAAAGGCTGCTTGCTATAGTATCCAACATTAGCAAATACGTTGTGGTTATTGTTGATGTTATAGTTTGCACCCCTTTAATATTAAATCCAAATAGGTTTTTAAATCCTGTTTTTCTTTCAACAGTTTGACCTTGTTGAGTTGATCCTGGCTTTACAAAGTCATCAATTCTCTGATATGCCTGGTTGGATACAGATCCCTGTACATATGCAGTTAATTTCTCAGTAGAATATTCCACCTGTCCGAAACCACTGTACCAAAGTACTTCACCATCATTACTGAATGAAACTCTGTCTTCCATTGGTGCATTTGAACCACCGAAAGGATTCCAGTTCAGCTTTTGATAATCATAAGTGTTACGAACAATATTATTTGTTGGAAGGTTTTTATTGGAACCATCTGTGTAACCTGAAGCTCCATATAAATTTGAAAGTACTTGATAGTGGTATCCATAGTAGTATCTGTCATCAGTACCTACGGAGAAATTCCAGTTGTCATTGATTTTGTGCTGGAAGTTCATTAAGATTCCGTACCAGTTGTGTGAGTTCACACTTGAAGTACGTACTAATGTGTTTCCTGCAATACCTACTGTAGGAGTTACAGCACCATTTGCTGCAAAAATTGCATTATAATCGTAATGTCCTTCTGCATCATAGAAGTCAGCCATTCCTTTAGTTCCTAGTTTACCAAGGTTTCTGGCTCCACCACCACGTCCGTTAGACATATAAGCAACTGTACTTAAAGTAGATTTGTCGCTGATTGTCCAATCCCAGTTCAACATCATTACAGGCTTGGAATAGTAGTTCATAGCATTAGCTATGTTGGTTCTTCTTCCATCTGCCGAAGTATAGTATCCAAAATCACTATTGTATGGTCTGTATGGAGAACCATCGTGATCCGGATTGTATTTGATATAGTTACCGATTGTTGGAGCATAAGATCTCTGATCATGCCATTGTGGAGAAGAAGTCATCATAAACTGTAAGTTATGCTTCTTGCTTGGCTGATATCCTAATGCAAAGAAATAAGTATATGATTCGTAGTCTGTATTTTGTACATAAGTAGCTCCTGCCTGTCTTGCCATCAAGAATGATGCAGCCCAACCGTTGTCTGATCTCCCGGTATTGTAAGCAAAAGATGTTTTTAAGAAATCGTTATTACCGATACCTAATCTCACAGCCCCACCTTGTTTCATATCAGCAGCTCTTGTAAGGAAGTTCATCGTACCTCCTACGGAAGCAATAGCCAGCTTAGAAGAACCAAGTCCTCTTTGTACCTGCATAGTACTTGTTACATCTGATAAACCTGTCCAGTTAGACATGTATACAGTACCTCCTTCCATGTCATTCACAGGCATACCGTTTACCATTACTGCAATGTTTCTGGATTCGAAACCACGCATGGTAAGCTGGGAGTCTCCAAAACCACCACCACCTTTTGTTGCATAAACAGAAGGAGTTGTGTTCAATAGTTCAACAAGCTCCTGGTTTCCTTGTCTTTCAAGAATTTGAGCTGCTTTGATTGTAGAGACTGCTACCGGTGTCTTTCTATCTTTAGCGATATCGGTTACACCTCTTAGGATTACCTCTTCAATGTCTTTAGACTTGGTTTTAACCGTGTCCTGAGTTTGTTGAGCATAATAGATACTAGCTGTAGATAAAGTAATTACTGCAGTTAGCATCGTTTTGTTGATTAATTTCATAATCGTTAGTAATAATTAGATTTAATTTTCTGCAAAATTCGCAAAATATATTTTAACTATTATTAACTCAATGTTAATTTTTAATCAGTCTTAATAATGATAATCTTTTGATTGTCAGTAGAATGGGTGTAAATTGAATTTTTATATGAAAAAGTCATGTTATTGAATTTTTAACAAAGTGGGGTGTTTTTATTAAAAATATAACGCTATTTCACTGCTTTGAGACTCAAATCAATATTCTCAGCTGAATGCGTAAGGGCTCCTACAGAGATAAAGGTAACGCCTGTGGAAGCGATTTCTTTCAGCATATCACGGGTAATTCCTCCTGAAGCTTCAGACTCACATGAGCCGTTGATCATCTCTACAGCCTGCTTCATCATATTTACATCCATATTATCCAGCATAATTCTGTCAACCTTGGCGTTGATGGCTTCCTGAACTTCCTCAAGATTTCTTGTCTCAACTTCTATTTTTAACTTTTTCTTGGTCTTTTAACATAGTCCTTTGCCATTTTTACAGCATTGGTAATGCTTCCGTTATAATCAATATGGTTATCTTTCAACATGATCATATCGTAAAGACCATATCGGTGATTGGTTCCGCCGCCTATGGCAACTGCCCATTTTTCACAAACCCTGAAATTCGGTGTGGTTTTTCTTGTATCCAGAAGCTTGGTTTTTGTTCCTACTAATCTTGAGTCCCAGTCGTGAGTAAGAGTTGCAATCCCACTCATTCTCTGCATACAGTTGAGAACAAATCTTTCTGTAGAAAGGATAGATCTGGCGCTTCCGGTTACAACAAGGGCAATATCTCCCACCTTGCACGGGGTTCCGTCTTTGATGAAAATTTCAACCTTAAGATCTTTGTCAAAAGTTTTGAAAATAATTTCAGCCAGCTCAACACCTGCCAGAATACAGTCCTGTTTCACTAAAAGCTTAGCGCTTTGCTGTAAGTCTGCAGGAATTGTAGAAAGGGTAGAATGATCACCATCCTGAATGTCTTCTTCCAAAGCATTTTTGATGAACTGTTTTAGAACTTTATCTGTAACGTAAGCCGGTCTTTTCATATTTTTAATTTTAATAATAGTACGATGATCTTTTTCCGAATAATAAATCATGAATGATGAATAACAAAATTACTTCATTTTCCTGAGCTTTTATTTTTTCAAATTCTATTTTATTTTTTATCCGGCGATGATCCGGATCGGTACCTTCAAATTCTATGATGTATTTTCCGGGATTACTTCCATATCGGGGTACCCCGTCAATAAAATATTTCCAGCTGAGATCTTTCCAATGGTATTCCCGGTTATGAAACAGGAGCTTGTCTTTATCAAACTGTAATACAGGGTGCTGTGAATTGTGAATATAATTAAGTGTTAAAGGAAGTTGGTTGTCATTAATAATTTCATCCAGATGAAATTTATCTTTTCCGAAATAAAAAGGTTTTCCAAGTTCAATTAAATTGCATAATAAATTGAGTGGCAGCGGATGTTTGGCTCTCGAAATAATTGTTTTCTTCAAATAATCATAGATCTCTTTTGACATCAATAAGAAAAACATTCCTACTATGGAAAAGATGAAATGATCTTTAAGAGAGAACATTGAAAAAGAAAAACGCCTCCCGAAAGCAAAAACATCGATACCCGTAACCATTGAATAAGCGTAACAATTGTCAGAATTCTCAAACCGAATATTTCCATTGCTTTCTGCTTTGAATTTCTTTTAAGCTAAATCTTTATTATAAAATGCCCCTTTGTTTTCCGTCATTTCCATAGACTGGGTAATGATGAGGTGGGCAACGGTTGTAAGGTTTCTTAATTCTGACAGCTGTGGAGAAAGAATCGAGTAGTGGTAGATCTCATCTACTGCAGCTGCAATTTCCTGATGTTTCTGCAATGCCATATTCAGACGTCTGTTGCTTCTTACGATTCCTACAAGGTCACTCATCATCTCCTGAAGCTGTTTTCTGAGGTAGCTGATGATCACCATTTCGTCCATGATTTTCATACCTTCTTCATTCCATTCGGGAACGGCTTTCAGATCATCAAAGTTGAAGCTGTTTTCATTCAGGAGTTCTACTGTTTTCATGGCTGCATTATGACCGAAAACCAAGCCTTCAAGCAATGAATTTGAAGCCAGTCTGTTGGCACCGTGCAGTCCGGAATTTGTACATTCTCCTACTGCAAAAGATTTTTGATCGAAGACTGTCCGTCTCTGTCTACTTCAATACCACCCATCAGATAATGACAAGCCGGTACCACCGGAATTAATTGAGTAAAAGGATCAATTCCTTCGTCTCTGCATTTTTATAAATATTCGGGAAGTGTTCCAGGAACTTTTCCTGATTCATGTCACGGCAGTCCAGGCCTACATATTCATCTCCTGTGATCTTCATTTCATTGTCAATCGCTCTGGCAACAATATCTCTTGAGGCCAATTCTTCACGCTCATCATATTTCTGCATGAATTTTTCACCTCTTTTGGTTCTCAGTTTGGCTCCGTCTCCACGTACTGCTTCAGAAATAAGGAAGAGCATTCCGTCAATCTTATTGTATAAAACTGTAGGATGGAACTGATAATACTGCATATTGGACACCTTTCCTTTGGCACGGGCTACGAAAGCAATTCCGTCCCCTGTAGCAATGGTGGGATTGGTCGTATTTTTATAAACATGTCCGGCACCGCCTGTGGCAACCAATGTGATCTCTAGACGTAATTTTTTTGATGGTTCTGGATTTTTCATCCAGAATATAGGCTCCGTAGCAGTGGATATCACCTTCGTTGAGTTCTTTACCCGGAACATGGTGCTGGGTAATGATATCAATTACATAATGATGGTCGAGGATTTCAATATTCGGGCTGCTGTTGGCAGTTTCCAGTAAGGCTCTTTCAATTTCAAACCCAGTGATATCTTTATGATGAACGATTCTGTTTTCAGTATGGCCTCCTTCTCTTCCCAAAGCGAATTTACCGTTTTTCATATCGAACTGTGCACCCCATTCTACAATTTCGTTAAATCTGGCAGGTGCTTCTCTCACTACCATCTCCACCACGTCACGTTTGTTTTCGCCGTCTCCGGCACGCATGGTGTCTTCAATATGTTTTTCGAAATTATCATTCTGGAAGTCGGTGACTACAGCGAGCCCGCCCTGCGCATATTTGGTATTGCTTTCGTCTTCATCAGATTTTGTAACGATGATGATTTTGGCATCAGGGAGCTGTTCAGACACTTTAATGGCGTAGGAAAGTCCGGAAATGCCGGAACCGATTACTAATACATCCGCTTTTATCATATGCTTACTTTAGGTACAATCGTTTAAATATTAAATAAATTTAAACAATTTTTCGTTTGGTTTTCTTACTTTTTTCAGGTGTTGGAAAGGATCTTCCTCAGATCGGTAGCCTAAAGCGAGGGTGACGGTTACTTTTTCTGTTTCGGGGTTGACGCTCAGAATTTCTTCTATAACATCCTGCCGGAAGCCTTCCATAGGGCATGAGTCTATATTTTCGATCGCAGCAGCATACATAAGATTGGCTAATACGATATAAGACTGTTTTTCTGCCCAGTTGAAAATTTCATCCTGTGTTTTCTGATGAATGTGCTGATTGATGCTGTTTCTGAAAGGGTCAAGCTTTTCAATAGGAGTTTCCCTTACTTCAGAAATATGATTAAAATACCCACGGATATAGTTGTCCTCAATACTTTTTTTTTGAAATGATAACAATAAGATGGGAGCATGTAGATATCTGGGAGGGATTATAAAAAGCCGGAATCAGTTTCTGTTTCATTTCCTCACTCTCTACAACGATGATTTTGTAGGGCTGAAGTCCCAGAGAACTGGCAGACAGTTTTCCTGACTCAAGAATATTGTGAAGGGTTTCCTGAGGAATGATTTGATTATTAAATTTTTTCACAGAATATCTTCTGCTTAAAGCTTCCAAATAATTCATAGCACAAATTTAAGAATTGAATATGAATAAAGACTCTTTAAAATGAAATATCTCCCCGGGCTGAATATAAAAAAATCACCCCGGCTGGCAGGGTGATTCTTTTGATGAGGATGGAATGTGTAATTAATCTCTGTTTTTTACAACAATCCAGCCTGAGAATGTTATCGGAGTGCTGTTTTTATTGTTTTCTTTCCATGAAATAGAATACCAGTAGTTACCTGTAGGAACTTTTTGCTGGTATTGGTGGTTCCGTTCCATTTGTAGCCATTGCTTTTATCTGCCTGGAATATCTTGTAACCATATCTGTCAAAGATTCCTATTTCCAGGTTTTGCTTGCCTGAAAGGGCTGAATAATCAACAAAATCATTGATTCCGTCATCGTTCGGAGTGATTACGTTGATCAGATTAGGTACAGTGATATCAACCTGAATAGGAGTACAGTTATAGCTGTCTTTTACGAATACTTTAGCTTCTCCTCTTGCTACATGGGTGAATACATTGGATTCCTGCCAGTTAATATTGTCCAGTGAATATTGGTAAGGAGGAGTTCCGCCGTTTACATACACTGTTACAGTGCTTCCTGATATATCAATATTGCTGATTACCGGATTTTCAGAAGCATACACCGTTACGGTCTGCAGGGCAATACACTCTCCTGTTTTGAGTTTTACCCAATAAGTGCCTACCCCACATCTTTGATACTTTGAGTAGTGGCTCCCGTGCTCCATTCGTAGCTTTTGAAACCAGCCCCGGCATCAAGGGTTGTTTTGCTTTCCATACAGATGGTTTTGTCGATCAGTATTCTGGACAGCACCGGGGCAATTACAGTTAAAGTCACTTTTGCAATCGAATAACATCCGTTCGTATTAAAAACTTTTATGTAAGCTACTCCATTAGGTGCGATATAAGCTGCGGGATTTGCAATTTTATTGGTTCCATTAATTGCATCGGTTAAAGAAGGGTAGTATTCTTTAGTCATTCCGTTTTGCGAAACTACAGCACCTGTAAGATTAAAAGAGGCTGTAGACGGATTGGTTTCAATAAAGCAGGATTTTATTTCTGTATTATTTACCGCAACCGTAGGATGAATGTTCAGCGTTATTTTTGCAGTGCTTACACACCCTTGGGCAGTAGTGACCTTTACGTAAATGGTGGCTGCTGCAGATGCATAAGCATAAGGATTGGTGATCTGATTGGTTCCGTTATTCAGGTCGTAAAGTAGGATAGAATTCTTTCGTTACTCCTGTAAGTGTAGTAACAGCGGCGGAGTTGAGATCAAATGTTGCTGTACCTGCATTGTTATTATTACAGCCTGTGAGTGTAGCATTGGTAGCTGCAAACGGAGTCGGGTTGAGCTGAATGATTCCGTCGCCATTATCACAAAGAGTTGACGTAGGATCTTTAATGACTACTTTGATGGTTGTATTTCCTGAATATTGAAAACTTGCCGGATTCGCAATAGGAGTAGAGCTTCCCAATACATAATAAGTGAAAGTATAATTTGCCGGGTTATTGACAAATTGAGCATTGAAAGCAGTAAGATCTACTACACCGTTTCCTGTAGCCGGATTCGTACATACAAACGGAGTGACTGTTGCATTTAAAATCGGAACCTTATCTACAAATACTTTGGCATTTTTTATAGAATGTCTCGCACTTGCACCTCCTGTAGCTGCAGAAAAGCCAAAATACCCTGGGACATTCCTACTGCACCGCCTGAAGGGGCAAAAGACTGGTCAACAACAAGTATACCGTTTCTTACCTTAATGATCCAGTTGGATGGATTGGTAAGATCTGTTTCCCCGTTTACTTCTACATGTCGGTAGATATCTGATACAAATGGTTTGGTAGGATTCAGGTCTGGAGAATGAAAGGTGCTTCCAGGTGTGTTGTTGAATTCAATATTGTTGCCGGCGGTATTATTGGTTCCATACAGAATGTGCACCTTACTCATCTGGCCTTCAGTTGTATTGTTGAAAATATCAAAGCCTACCATCAGCCCTGATGCATTGGCGGGGATTCCTAGCCCTCCTCCTGATACAAATCCTGTAGGTGGATTGGCCAGGTACCAGAATGTGAAGCCGTCACCTCTTCCGAATTGTGTGGTTCCGTTTCCGTCAATTCTGAAATCGAATTCCACTTTCCATTTGTCACAATAGCTTAGGGTGATAGGGGTGGCCAGTTTTATTGCCCCGTATTTACTTGTCTGGTCGGTAGTCAGTCTGATAAAGTCTGTACTTACTACAGCATCGAAACCAGGTCCCATCCTGTAGTATTAACCGGATTTCCGGTAAGTTGGTAGGTTTGGGAAAGGAATTTTCCCGGAAGGCAGAGTGAAACAGCCAGTAAAAAAATGAGTATATCTTTTTTCATAATGGTTGATTGTGGTATTAATTTATTTTTACTTGATATTCAATTTATTTTCATGTAACTATTTGATTATTATGGATCTATTTTTTGATATGAAGATATGGTTGAATGCAGCTGAAGCAAAATCAAAAGTTTATTCAGCTCAATGAGTTCATATTTTAACATCAAAACTACCCCGACTGAAGAGGTAGTTTTGATGTAACGTGTTTATTCTCTGTTTTTTACCAATACCCAACCAGAGTATTTGGTTTCAGTGTTGTTCTTATTGTTTTCATTCCATGAGATGGTGTACCAGTATGTGCCTGTCAGTACTTTTTTACCTGATGCTGTTCCGTCCCAGGTGAAATTTCTCATTTTATTCGCTTCATAAAGCTTATTGCATATCTGTCATATACTGTGAATATGAGATTTTTCTTATAAGCCAGTGCAGAATAATCAATAAAGTCATTGATGTTATCTCCGTTAGGGGTAATGGCATTGATCAGATTAGGAACTGTAATCTGAACTTCAACCGGAGGGCAGTTGTAGAAATCTTTTACGAAAACCCTTATCTCACCTCTGGCCAGACCTGTAAATATATTGGAAGTCTGCCATTTTATTCCATCTAAAGAATACTGATAAGGAGATGTTCCTCCTGAAACATTTACAGTAATCGTATTGTTATCAATATCAATGCTTGATATGACCGGATTAGGAGACGGATTTACCTTTACCATTTGGGTTGTAATACAGTTTCCTGTCTTAAGTTTCACCCAGTAAAGGCCTACTCCGACATCTTTTATAGATGATGTTGTCTCGCCGGTACTCCATTCATAACCATCGAAACCGGGACCTGCATCCAGATCTGTTTTATCCCCGATGCAAATTGTCTTGTCTTTCAAAATTGCAGACGGAACGGGAGGGAGTACTGCCAGATTAATTTTAGCAATGTTAAAACATCCGTTGGCATCTGTTACTTTTGCATATACGGCTGTGCTTGTAGAGGTATACTGAAGGAAATTGATGATCTCATTGGTTCCGTTCAATGCATTGGCAACTGTAGTGTAATACTTTTTGGTGACACCGCTCGTTAAAGAAGTTACATCTGCGGTTGTCAGGTTAAAGATGGCGCTTGAAACATTATTCTCAATGAAGCATGACTTGAGTGTAGCTTCTTTTACAGGAGTGTCAGGGTAAAAAGCTAAGGTAATCTTTGCCGTACCTGTACATCCCTGAGGAGTTGTGACTTTTACATAGACTACACCTGGTGCCGATAGATAATTATCCGGGGTCATGATCTCGTTGGTGCCTGCATTCAGATCATTCAGTGTTTTATAGTATTTTTAGTAACTCCCGGAACATTGGTTACATTAGCTGAGTTAAGATTAAAGATGGCTGTTCCTGCTTTGTTGTTATTACACATTGTAATCGTCTTGTCTTCAGCCTTGAAAGGTGCAAGAACCAGTAATATTTTACCATCTGGGTTGTCACAAAGCAGCCCTGCATTATCTTTAATAACTACAGTAACCGTTGTATTTGCATTGAATTGATAGTTGGCAGGATTAGCAATCGGAGTAGAACTTCCCAATGGATAATAAGTAAATGTATAATTTGAAGGATTGCTGACAAATTGCGAGTTGAAAGATGTCAGATTTACAGATCCGTATCCGGTAGTAGGATTAGGGCAGAAAGACTGAGTTGCTGAGTTTTGTAAAATAGGAACTTTATCAGTATAGATTTTTACATTTTTAATAGAATGTCTTGATCTTGCCCCTCCTGTGGAAGCTGAAAACCCAAAATATCCTACAGTCATTGCAGCAGCTGTTCCGGAAGGAGCAAAAGACTGATTACAAATTATATTACCGTCTATTGTTATTTTTAAGATCCAGTTTGTAGGAGCCGCAGGATCTACCTGTGCAGTTACCTCAACATGTTTAAAGGTGGTGCCTTGAAAGGGTTGTGTGGTGTTCAGATCCGGTGAGTGAAAGGAGCTTCCCGCAACATTGAAAAATTCAACGTTATTATTATCAGTTGTATTTTCAACCTGCCCGTAAGCAACATGAACCTTGCTCATCGTTGCTGTGGTTGTATTGTTGTAAGTATCCAGTCCTACGATAAGTCCAACGGCGTTTTGGGATACTCCCAGTCCGGATCCCAATACACTGGCGACAGGCGGATTAGCAAGATACCAGAAGGCGATTCCATCTCCGTTGGAGGTTTGGTTGGAATCCATTCTGAAATCAAATTCTACTCTCCATTTGTCACAATATTTTAAATTAATAGGATCATTCAGCCTGATAGAGCCGGATTGATTATTGGTATCCGGGGTGAGCTGAATAAAATCTGTGTTTACCTGAGTAGGCGAAACCATCGTCCATCCAGTAGTAGTCACTGGGTTTCCGGTAAGCTGATACGTCTGGGAAAAAGATTTTCCCGATATGCAGAAAAAGAAAATCGATAAGTAAAATAATAGATTTTTATTCATTTAATTGGGACTTAGATTAATAGGTAAAGATATTAAATCCCAATCAATAAATGTGTATTTAATGTTAATTTTGTTAAAAGTTTCAATTATTTTTCAAAAAATAATATTTCTTATGATAAAATTATGAATGTTATACGTTAAATTCTATGTTTGTGTTAAATTGATTCAGAAGAGAGAGTTGCTGTCAATCTCCTCAAAATAAGTATCGATCTCAAGATCCTGAGAAGCTGCCGCAGCTACAGCCAGCTTGTCGCAAAGCTCATTTTCAAAATGCCCTGCATGTCCTTTTATCCAATGCATTTCAGGAGTATGCTTATTGTACAATTCAACAAATTTTTTCCAGAGATCAGGGTTTTTACATTTTTCCATCCCCTCTTGATCCATCCGGAGATCCAGTTCTGGTTGATTGCGTCAGAAACATATTTGCTGTCTGTATATACGTGAATCTCGTTTTCTGAAGACTTCAGCTTTTCAAGTGCTGTGATTACAGCCAGAAGCTCCATTCTGTTGTTAGTCGTTTTCCGGAAACCTTTTGAAAAAGTTTTCTGATAGTTTTTTCCGGAACACGCATAAGGATTCCGTATCCTCCTTTTCCGGGATTTCCGCTGCAAGCTCCGTCTGTGTAAATATTGATCCTCAAAACTGTTTCGTAAAAATTGAATTATTTAAGTTTAATCTATTAAAACTTAAAATGGAAAATCATCATCATCATCGAAATCATTCATTGATGAGCCTGAAAGTTTTGAACTGTCCGGAAGATCAAATGCTGCTCCGGGCTGAATGGTTGTTTTAATCTTGTCAAAACCGCTTGGCTCTCCGAAATTAGAAGGATATCCTCCGCCTGCGCCACCATCTAAAGCTGCTTCAATGTCTCCGAATTTTGCAAAATGTTTTAAGAAAGATAGTCTGACGTCTGTGTGGCACCATTCCTGTGCTTGGCAATAATCAATTCAGCCTGATTTTCTGTAGAGGTTTCCTGTCCTTCCTCATCATTATCCCACACGGTAATTTTATAATACTCAGGTCTGAAGATGAAAGATACAATATCGGCATCCTGCTCAATCGCTCCGGATTCCCTAAGGTCTGAAAGCTGAGGTCTTTTTCCGGGGCGGGTTTCCACACTTCTTGAAAGCTGGGAAAGAGCAATCACCGGTACATTCAGTTCTTTGGCAATAGCTTTTAATGAACGTGAAATCATGGAAATCTCCTGTTCACGGTTTCCAACACCTTTTCCGCCTCCACCTGCTGTCATTAGCTGAAGGTAGTCTACCATGATCAGCCTTACCCCATGCTGCATTACCAGTCTCCTGCATTTTGCACGGAAATCAAATATCGAAAGGGAAGGGGTTTCGTCGATATATAAAGGAGCATTTTCCAGTTCGGATACGTTGGAGAAAAGTCTCTGCCATTCTTCATCATCCAGAGTTCCTTTTCTGAGTTTTTCAGATGAAATTCTGGTTTCGGAAGCAATCATTCTGGTAATAAGCTGTACAGAGGCCATCTCGAGAGAGAAAAGAGCCATAGGGATTTTGTGTCCTACTGCAATATTCCTTGCCATGGAAAGAAGGAATGCTGTTTTTCCCATCGCCGGACGGGCTGCAATAATGATGAGGTCGGAATTCTGCCAGCCCCTGTTTCTTTATCCACATCCCTGAATCCTGAAGGTACTCCGGAAAGTCCCTGTTTATCTTTTAAAGACTTAATTGTATCAATAGCCTGTTTTACCAATGAATTGGCAGTGTCGAATCCCTTCTTAATCGTTCCGTTGGTGATTTCGAAGAATGACTGTTCTGCTTTATCCAACAGCTCAAAAACATCTGTAGATTCTTTATAGGAAGAGTCAATGACATTGGCGGAAACATTGATAAGGCTTCTTAAAATATATTTTTCGAGAATAACACGTACATGATATTCAATATGGGCAGATGAGCTTACTCCCATGGTCAGGTCAATGATGTAATGATCACCACCGGCCTGGCTGAGTTTATCTTCCTTTTTCAGTTCCTGAATAATGGTCATCAGGTCTACGGGATGGTTTCCTTCGTAGAGTTTTAAGATGGTGGAAAAGATGATCTGATGTCTGGGATCGTAAAATACTTCAGAGGTAAGAAGGTCAATAGAATGGTCAAGTCCTTTTTGTCAATCAAAAAGTTCCGATTACAAGCCTTTCGAAATCCACTGCATTGGGAGGCATTTTTCCATCCGCAATAGACAGTTCTTTTGCAAAGTTTCCGTGTGTCAGGGATGATAATGTTTCTTTCTGCGCCATGTTGCAAAGATAGTTTATTTAAAAAATATTTAAAAAATAGTATTCAACAAATTATTCGCAGTCTTTCGGAAAATGCTGTTAACAGGAGATTCGTGATGTTGATAAAAAAATCACTTCCGAACAGGGTGATTTTTAACAGAATACAATGAAAGTTAATCTTTATTTTTTACTCTTGCTGCAGGGTTTATATAAATTATCATTTAAGAGTAGGATATGCTGGAAATACTTTATGCTATTAAGATGTTTATTAGTGGCTGAAAAGTAAAAAAGCCGCTGAATGCGGCTTTTTAATTATGATAAAAGAAAATTATTCTCTGTTTTTTACAACAATCCATCCTGAGAATTTGAATGGTGTGTTCTTTGCGTTGTTCTCGTTCCATGTTACGGTATACCAGTATGTACCTGTTGGTATATTTTTGCCTGATAATTTACCGTCCCATTTATAACCGTTCGTTTTATCACCCTGGTGGATTTTTGTTCCGTATCGGTCAAAAATAGTCAATACAAGATTTTGTTTATCTGCAATCGCTGAATAATCTACCGTATCGTTTACACCATCCCCGTTTGGAGTAATAATGTTGATAAGGTTAGGAACAAGTACGTTTATTTCGATAGGCTCACAGTCGTAAGCGTCTTTTACATATACCTTGTAGCTTCCTCTTGCAATATTGTTGAATACATTAGAAGTTTGCCATTGGATCTTATCCATAGAATACTGGTAGTCCGGCGTTCCTCCTATAACATTTACGGTTACTGTAGTGTTGGAGATGTCGATGCTTGTTACAACCGGCTGTTCAGAAGGATATACTTTTACAGTCTGAGTGGCAACACATTCTCCTGTTTTTAGTTTTACCCAATACGTGCCTACTCCAACATTGCTGATTGATTGTGTTGTAGCGCCAGTGCTCCATTCGTAGCTCTTGAATCCAGGTCCTGCATCCAGAGTAGTGGTGTCTTCTATACAAATAATTTTGTCAACCAGAACACTTGACGTTACAGGAGGAATGACTGTTAGATTTATTTTTACAATAACATAACATCCTCTGTTGTCGCTTACTCTTACGTATACTACACCATTTGGCGCAATATAGGTTTTAGGATTTAAGATTTCGTTCGTTGCATCTACAGCATCTGTTAATGAAGGGAAGTACCTCTTGGTAGTTGTTGCTGTAGGCGTTGTAACGGAAGCATTGTCAAGATTGAATAAACCTGTAGATGGATTTGATTCTATAAAACAAGCTCTGATATCAGCATCTTTTGCAATTACCTGCGGATAGAACTTCAGAGTAATCTCTGCAATGTCAGTACATCCGAACTGAGAAGTTACTTTCACATAGATTTTTCCTTCTGCAGAAACAAACTGATAAATATTAGTGATCTCATTGATCCCGTTGTTCAGGTCGTATAGTGTGTTGTAGTATTTCTTAGTTGCAGTCGGGTCGTCAAAAACATTTGCTGTCGTAAGGTCAAAAGTTGCTGTTCCGGCATTGTTGTTATTACACATTGTCAGTGTTGCATTGTTCGCCTTGATCTTTCCGTCTTTAAATTTAAATTTACCGGTCTGTCTACACTTATTGATAGGGTTGTTAGGATTGGTAGGGTCTGTGTAGCTTATGCTGTAAAAATACACACCTGTTGTAGTTACAGTCTGAGGAACCGTAATAGGGTTGCTGGCCGTTAAAGCATCATTTTGACTGGTATGATAGGTAACAGCAAAATTAGGGTTACCATTAAGAATTCCTGTTGATAAAGATGAGAAATCAAAAGTAGCCGGATTGGTACAGATGGTTACCTCTCTTGATCTGCAGGGTTGGCTGCCGGTTGCCCCGGTGGGTTAAACGGATATGGCTGTACAGCAGGATCAGTGAAAGGAGAAGATAAAGTAGCTGTTCCACCCCATTGCATTTTAAATCCATTTGCGGATAAACTGTGGTTATTAACTATCAGATAATAGGTTTCACCTGGCAGCACATCCATGTATTTTGCCCATCTGTCACCTCCTACAGGGTCACATAGGTCTGTAGCCGTCATATTAAGTCCTGTGATCCCTCTTGCTGAAGCATAAGAACCACGAAGGGGGTACCTCTGTTGGCACAGGTTTTATTAGGGCCGAAAACGGCAAAGTCATAATCGTCTTCGGTGATGGCATTAGGGATAATTTCAAAGGTAAGTGTACCGGCTGTAGCAATAGTAAAGGTGTACCATACTGAATATCTTTCGTTTGTAAGACATCCGCCTATGGTTTCCAGGGTGTCACCATGGCCGTCCGGAGTATATGAAATATCTGTGTTACCACAAACTGCCATAGCTGATGAGCAGTCTGATTGGGCATAGAAAATATGCGAAAATATAATTAGAAAAGGAGTAATGTTTTTTCATAAGAGAAGATTTGAAAAAATGTTTAAACTGTAGCAATTAAAAGATTACTTTATTGAGAACGGGATTCACCCTTTTTTTCTGATAAAGTTCTTTCAGTTCTTTTAATTTTATGGGTTAATTAACTGCTTGCCCCAATTTGGAGAAGTAGATGAAGTTGTATTAAATTCATTTACTGCTTTGGAATACAATTCCAGGGCTTCATTTTTATTATTAGAAAGCTGAGCCACTTCATACTTCAGACAGGTAAGTCTTGGGTTGTTCTTTAGCTGGGCGCTTGCTTTTTTGTCATATAGTCAGTCGCTGTTTTCAGGTCCTTCTGATAGTTTGTAGAAGTTGCTGTTCTGATTTTCTGTGCATAAATAAGACCCAAAAGAGTATTGATTTCTCCATTGTTTTTTTCTGAAGCGAGAGCCTGAGTAGCAAACTTTCTTGCGATCTCATTCGATTCGCCGGCAGACTTTTCAGGGTTATATTTTAATAAATGGTGGGCCTTGAGATACATGGCTACTGCAGCATAATAATCTGCTTTCCATTTTTCTGAAGCTTTGGCTGCGGAAAATATATTGAAAAGAGTATCATAATCACCGTCTGTTTTGGCATCATTGATTTGCTGAACAGACTGCTGTAAAGCTTGATCTGAAAAAGTCTGGGCACTTGCCCAAAAACCGGTCATGAAGAAGCCTAAAACAAATAAAAGTTTATTCATAAAGGGGATATTTTGTAGCAAATATATGAAATTATTAACGTTAAATTAAAGATTTTGAGATATATTTAATCAAAACAGCGTCTTGATTTTCGATATGGTATTTTTTTATTTAACCGGAATTGTGTGATAATATAAGTATTTGGCTTATTAGGTGAATATTTGAAATGGAATTAGTGAAATATTTTTTGAAAAAATAGATATAAAGAAAAATCCGGATAGAAAACGATCTGTCCGGATTTTGATTATTTTGAATTGCCTTTAATTCTGATTTGGATTTAAAGGTGATTGATTAACAGTGTGTTAATATTGCATTTTTCTCAGCTTAGGATTGGTAGCTCCTACTGTTAAAGCAACCAGAACGGTCATACATCCACCAAAAACTACGGAGCGTACTACTCCAAGAGCCTTTGCCATAAGTCCACTTTCAAACTGTCCCATTTCATTACTTGACATGATGAAAATTGAGTTGACGCTCAGGACACGTCCCCTGATATGATCAGGTGTTTTCAGCTGTACAATTGTACCCCTGATTACCACTGAAATTCCATCCAGCATTCCGCTCATCACAAGGAACATAAACGACAGCCAATACAGTTTGGATAACCCGAATCCGATGATGCACAAACCAAACCCGGTGACAACAACAAGAAGTATTTTACCCTGGTTTTTACGAAGCGGAACAATTGAAAGAATAGTAATAATGCACATTGATCCTATGTCTGATGCAGCATTCAGCAGACCGAATCCTTCAGCCCCGGAATTTAAGATATCAGTAGCAAATACCGGGATCATGGCAACAGCCCCTCCGAAAAGTACAGCAAACATATCAAGGCACAATGCCCCAGGATTTCTTTGGTTTTAAAAATATAAGAAATTCCTTCACGCATGCTCTCCATCACATCTACCGTTTCTTTTTATATTCCGAGTGCTGCCTGTTCAGCTGCCAGAAAAATAACGAGGCAAGGAATATTAAGGATAAGATCACAACCAGTGTCCATTTTACGCCAACGTATCCTATAAGAATACCACCTATGGCATGGCCGCATACCGAAGAGATTAAAAAAGTAGCCTGGTTGAGCGTAACGGCATTCGGAAGGTTTTCTTTCTTTACAATTTTGGAATCATAGAAGGAACGATAGGGCCAATGAAGGCTCTCGCAATTCCTGTAAAAAATATAACACCATAAATATAATAGGTGATCTGATGGCCTGTAAAGTGCATCCTTACATTAAGAAATGCAGGAATCAGAAGAAGACCTATAAGAAAAATATAAGCATAATTGCAGATGAGCAGCAATCTCTTTTTTTTCGTTCATGTCAATCACATGGCCGGCATACAAGGCACAGCTCACAGCAGGAATTACTTCTGAAAGACCGATAAGGCCTATTGAAAAAGGATCTTTTGTCAGCTGATACACCCACCATCCTAATAAAGTGGCCAGCATTCTGAAAGCTAAAACAATAAAAAATCTCCCGGTAAGAAGATTTCTAAACTCAACATTTTGTAATGTTTGTAACGGGGTAAAGGAAATCATGAACAAAAATAGCCCTAAAAATTAATTTAAGGTATATTCATATGTGGATTTTTGAAAGATATAGTAAATATATCCTAAAAGATAAAATCTATTTTAGTCAGCTCTTGAAGAACTGATCACCAATGCAGCAACACCTGCAGCTCAATGATGGTAGCACCCGTAGCAATTCTTGCCTTTCTGCTGTCCTTTACTGCGGCTACATTTGATTTAGGGATAATGACTTCCGTACTGTCTTTTTTACCTGCCGTACCTACAAGATTATCTCCAACAATGTTTCTGAATAATATTTTCTGCTTCGGAGATCCGTCTCTCATTGTAACCTTATAGACTTTTCCGGCTTCCAGATTAGAATAGTTGTTTTTTGAAATATCCTCGCTGTATTTTGTAGTAGCACAAGATGTAATGACAAATAAAGACGTTAATAAAGATGATTTCAACAGTACAGATGCTTTCATTATTTTCGTTTAGTTTTTCAAATTTATAATTTTTTTCGAATATACGTTTTTGGAATTGAAAAAATGTGTTTAAAGTTTGTAAATTTCTAATAGATCTGCCACATTTCTGTCATTGGCTAATCTTGGGGTCTTATTCTGGCCCCTAATTTTCCCTGAGATTTGGCATATTCATGAAATGCATTTCTGGAAAGTCTTGTGATTTTCAGCTTCTGCAAAATATTTCCGGAGATCAGATCGTCATAATAGGTATTTCTTACTCTGAGCTGCAGATCAAGTTCATCTCGGAATAGTTCAAAATTTTCCGGCTCTTTTTCAAATTCTATCAGCCACTCGTGGTAGGGAAGTCCTTCTGAAGGATTTACCTGTGGAGCCAGGTGGAATTCTGTAATCTGTGCAGAATACTTTTCAAGTGTGGCTTTCATAGCTTCTTCCACTTCAAAAGCAATGACATGTTCTCCAAATGCCGATGTGAAATGCTTGGTTCTGCCACTTACCAGAATTCTGTACGGATCTTTACTGATGAATCTGACAACATCCCCGATGGAATAAGCCCATAATCCGGAATTAGTAGTAAGAACAAGAGCATAATCCTTATGAAGTTCAATTTCCTTTAACGTTAGCCTTCTTGCTCCAGGCTTGCCAAACTCCTCCAAAGGAATGAATTCATAAAAAATTCCATGGTTGGTCAGCAGCAAAAGGCCTTCCCGGGTATAATCATCCTGAAAAGCGAAAAAGCCTTCAGAAGCGGGAAATGTCTGGATAATATCTACTTTCCCTCCCAGAAGATCCTCCATTTTATCACGGTAGGGTTCATAGTTTACTCCGCCTGTAACAATGAGCTGCAGGTTGGGGAAAAGCTGTTTGATCTTTTTACCATGTTTTTCTGTTAACTTCTCAAAATACATGATCAGCCATGGCGGAATTCCCGAAATCAGAGTCATGTTCTCATTTTCAGTTTCTTCAATGATTTTGTCTACTTTTGCTTCCCAGTCTTCCATAATATTGGTTTCCCAGCTTGGCAGACGATTTTTTTGAAGGTAATTAGGAATATGATGGGCAACAATTCCTGATAATCTTCCTGTTTTTATCCCGAAAATCTCTTCCAGTTCAGGACTTCCTGCAGAAAAATCATTTTTCCGTTGACGAAATCCGCATTGTTTTTTTACTGATATAATGAAACAGTGCACTTTGCGCTCCGGCAATCTGAAAAGGCATTCCTTCCTTAGAGATAGGAATATACTTGGAGCCGGAGGTTGTTCCTGAAGTTTTGGCGAAATATTCAGGAGTTTCTGTCCAGAGAATATTGGCCTGCCCTTTTTTTACTCTTTCGATGTAAGGCTTCAGGTCTTCATAATCTGCTACAGGAACATTTTCCTGAAATTCTTTTACAGACCAGATGTTCTCAAAACCATGCTCCCTCCCGAAAAGAGTTTTTTGAGCTGTGCTGACAAGAGAAAGTAAAAGTTCCTCCTGGTTTTTCTCTGCATTTTTTTGAATTCCTCTGCCTTCCGGACATGTTTTTTAGCCCAGATAAGCGCTGCATTTTTCTTGAAGAAGTTTAACATGGTCCAAATTTATAAATAAGTAGAGAATCTGAAACCATTTTTACAGAGTCAGGCATAAAAAAACCGATGAAACGAGTTTCACCGGCTTTTCGAAATTTGATTATGAAAATAACAACTATATGTTGATGTTATGCTTATTTGTTGGCTTTGTACCTTTTATCCGGAGTACCGTCCTTTTTCAGATGCTTGTTTTCCTTGTATCTTTTGTCCGGAGTTCCGTCTTTTTCATTTTGGCAGCCGGCTGTGCAGGTTTCGCTTTGGTATCCATTGGTTTTGCAGCTTTTACTTCTGCAGGTGTAGCAGCTTTTGCTGTAGTAGCTTTTACAGGTGGATGTGCAGGGGCACTTTTAGCGGGAGCAGTCTGCTGAGCAGTGGCAAGTCCTAATCCTAAAACTAATGACATTGCGGATAATAATTTTTTCATAGGGATTACTGTTTGTTTTTTTGTTGAATAAAGATATACAAAAAGCAGGCTAGAAAACTGATGTTTTTAAACTTAACGAAAGTTTATTACAGCTTAAAAAAAATTAAAGACATTGAATGGACATAAAAAGCCTGTTTTCATTTTCTGAAAACAGGCTGCTTATTATATGAATTAGAATATTTTAACGGGTACAGTTGGCGGTCCATGTTTTACCGTCTCGTATGAACAGGATCTTCAGTTCGTTATTATCAATTCTGATATACGAGGTAGCACTGGATCCGATCATTACAAGGGTATGGTCTCCTTTCTGCTCAAACTCAATTCCGTTAAGATCCGGGATTCCGTTTGAAAAACTGAAGTTGTACTTGGTACCGCTGGCAATTTTTGTTACAAATACACTTCCGTTATCAGTGCTGATGTTGGTAGATCCGCCGTCGTTATAAGAAATACTTCCCTTATAAGTTCCTGCAAAGAAGTCATTGTTGACAGGATCATCATCTCTGCTGCACGACGAAAAAGATAATGCTGTAAAAACCAACAGCATCAGAACTCCTAAAATTTTAATTGCTTTTTTCATAATACGATTCTTAAATGTTTGGTAAAACTGACAACCCAAACACTATGCCATGAGAAAATAATAGTTTTTTTTTTTAACGAGTTCTTAAACAAATTTGTAAAAATTAAGATTTTCTACCATAAAGATGGAGAATAGGATTATTGTCTTGAAATAATACATCTGTAAAATCGGGACAGGGTATTTATTTTTAATTCGGCTTAAGTTATTCATTTTAAATCATCAGCTGTTCGGGTTTTCATCTGAAGAAAAAAATATCCGTACCTTTGTACAGCATAAAAACGGTTTCGGAAAACTCCCGAAATCGCTTTTGTCGTTTATACCATACTATTTATGCAGTTAAAATCCATCAGCGAAAAGTTTCTTCCGGATCTCATGCAAAAAGAATTCGGAAAAGAGATTTTCACCCGGTTAGAAGACAGTCAGCATATTGCTGTGAAAGGAAGTGCCGGATCCTCGGTGTCCGTTTTTGTAGCTGAGCTTTTTTGGTTCAGAAGAAAAATATTCTTTATCTGGTAGATGATAAGGAAGACGCTTTGTATGCCAATACAGAAATGGAAGACCTGCTGGGAAAAGATAAGGTGCTGTATTTTCCTGCAACGCATCTTGAACCGTATCAGGTAGAAAAAACACAGAACGCCAACCTGGTTTTAAGGACCGAAGTTCTGAATAAAATCAATTCCGGAAGATCTCCGAAGGTTATCGTAGCCTATGCCGGAGCTTTATCGGAAAAAGTATTAAAGAAAGAAGATTTTAAAGCAATTTCCCATCATATAAAAGTGGGGATCAGCTGGATTTTGATTTTGTGGATGAGTTGCTCAACCATTACCATTTCCAGCAGGCCGATTTTGTTTCGGAACCTGGTGAATTTTCTGTGAGAGGGGAATTGTGGATGTATTTTCCTATTCCTATGAAAAACCTTACAGGATTACTTTCTTCGGTAATGAAGTGGAAAGCATCAAGACCTTTGATATAGAAACACAGCTTTCGGTAGATAAAGTAAAAGATTTTCAGCTGGTATCCAATATGAATTTTTCAGTGACGGAAGCAGGGTTTCTCTGTTACAGCTATTGCCTAAGGAGAGTTATGTGATTTCCAGAAACGGGATGGTGGGAATGCAGAAGATCAGGACCTTCTATGAAAAATCTCTGGAGAAGTATGACACTTTAAGTAAAGATATTGCTCACAGGACTCCACAGGAGCTTTTTATCTCAGATCAGGAATTTTTGTTTGATTATAAGAAGTTCAAAACAGTAGATTTCGGAGGAGTGGTGATTGAAGGTTTAAAAGAGATTACAGAGATAAAAATGGAACAGCTTCCCAACCTTCATTCCATAAAAATTTTGAACTGCTGATTGAAGATATTGAGGAGAAACAGAAAGAGGGATATGATACCTGGATTTCTTTTTCAACAGAGAAGCAGAAAGAAAGACTGGAATCTATCTTTGAAGAACTTGAGCATGAGCTTCCGTTTAAAAGTTTTAAATCTGAGCTTCATGAAGGATTTGTAGATAACAGCCATAAACTCCTGGTCTATACGGATCACCAGATTTTTGACCGTTATCAGAGATATAAGGCGAAAAATACATTTGCCAAATCTGAACAGCTTACCCTGAAAGATCTGATGTCTCTGAAAATAGGGGATTATATTGCCCATATTGATCATGGGATCGGAAAGTTTATGGGATTGGTAAAAGTGAATAATGACGGTAAGATCCAGGAATGCTTTAAACTGACCTATAAAAACGGAGACTTATTATATGTCAGCATTCATTCTCTTCATAAAATCTCAAAATATAATGGCCCGGATGGAAGGGAAATCGTTCTGAGCAAGCTGGGATCTCCGACCTGGAAATCATTGAAGCAGAAGACAAAAGCGAAGGTGAAGCAGATTGCCTTTGATCTTATCAAACTATATGCCCAGAGAAAAACAGCAAAAGGGTTTGCCTATACACCGGATTCTTATTTACAGAATGAGCTTGAGGCAAGCTTTATTTATGAAGATACTCCGGATCAGGAAAAAGCCACGTTTGATGTAAAGAAGGATATGGAAGCCGATACGGTAATGGACAGACTGGTTTGCGGGGATGTTGGATTCGGTAAGACGGAAGTTGCCATTCGTGCAGCATTTAAAGCAGCAACAGACGGAAAGCAGGTTGCAGTATTGGTTCCGACCACCATTCTGGCCTTCCAGCATTACAGAAGTTTTAAAGAAAGGCTTAAAGATTTTCCGGTAAACGTAGCTTATGTGAACCGTTTCAGAACAGCAAAACAGAAGTCGGAAACCTTGGAAGCCCTGAAGAACGGAAAAGTAGATATCATTATCGGAACCCATCAGCTGGTGAGCAGCTCTGTGAAATTTAAAGATCTGGGATTGCTGATTATTGACGAAGAACATAAATTCGGTGTTTCTGTGAAGGATAAGCTGAAGACCCTTAAAAATAATGTGGATACTCTTACACTGACTGCTACTCCAATTCCAAGGACATTACAGTTTTCATTAATGGCGGCAAGGGATTTATCTGTAATCAAAACACCACCGCCCAACAGGCAGCCGGTAGATACACAGCTGATCGGTTTCAATGAAGAGACATTGCGTGATGCGGTTTCCTATGAGCTTCAGCGGGACGGACAGGTTTATTTTATTAACAATAGGATTGAAAACCTTAAAGATATTGCCGGGCTTATCCAGCGGCTGGTACCTGATGCAAGGGTAATTACCGGACACGGCCAGATGGAAGGCAAACAGCTGGAAAAGAATGTGCTGGATTTTATGGAAGGAAAATACGATGTTCTGGTGTCTACTACGATCGTGGAAAGTGGAGTGGATGTTCCGAATGCAAATACCATTTTCATCAATGATGCACAACGATTCGGAATGGCTGATCTTCACCAGATGAGAGGAAGGGTAGGCCGAAGCAACAGAAAAGCATTCTGCTATCTGATCACACCGCCTTATGATATGATGACTTCCGATGCCAGAAAACGTCTTGAAGCGATTGAGCAGTTCTCTGATCTTGGAAGCGGGTTCCAGATTGCGATGAAGGACCTGGAAATCCGTGGAGCAGGAGATTTGTTGGGTGCCGAGCAGAGCGGGTTTATCAATGAAATGGGATTTGAAACCTATCAGAAGCTGATGCAGGAAGCTCTCGAGGAGTTGAAAGATGACGCTGATTTTGAGAATTTATTTGAAAATGAGGAAGACAGACAAAAGCTTTTCAAATCAGTAAAAGACGTCAATATTGATACAGACCTTGAATTGATGCTGCCTGATTTTTATATTTCCAATACAGAGGAAAGGTTGCTGTTGTATCAAAAAATTGCTGAGATCGGTAATGAGGCTGAGCTGCATCAGTTTGAACTTGAACTGATCGACCGTTTTGGTGCTTTGCCGAAAGAGGCCGTAAACCTGTTAAAAAGTGTTGCCTTAAAATGGCTTGCTGCAGATATCGGCTTTGAAAAGATTGTCATGAAAAACGGAGTATTTTTAGGGTATTTTCCAAGTAATCCTCAGGATAAATTTTACCAGACCGATCGGTTCAGACACATTATCAATTATTTAACCGGAAATCCTGCAGAAGCTCAGCTTAAAGAGAAATCAGGTAAGGAAGGTAACCAGCTTATGATGAGAAAAGAGAAGGTGAAAAATGTAGATGAGGTCAATATGCTGCTGAAAGCTATTATTGAACATAATTAAAATATTATTCTCTAAAGCCGTAGATTTTTCTATAAATTTTATAAAAAGCATACAAAAAAATAAATTTTTGTATGCTTTTTTGTGATTGTTATCAGGTTTTTCTTTTGTTAATATTCCTGTTGAAGAGAATTAACCCCTGTTTTACAGCACTAAAGTCACTTTTTAATGAGTAAAAATATTTTGTGATGCACGATGCAGTAAGGCTTTAAGCTTATGAATGCCTTTTTTCGATTCGTAAAATTAGAGTTATGTAGAAATAATTCTACTTTTTTGTGTGATTAATTCTATGGTGTAATGTGTTTATTTCTATAGGTTTAACGATATATAACTGGAATTTTTAAGGCTTCAATTTGTACCTTTGTCGTCCTTATTATGAAAAAAACTATATATTCTTGCGTGGCTGGATTTTTATCTTTCTACGCAAGCGCACAGGTGGGAATCGGCACAACAAAGCCTAAAGCAGCTCTTGATGTGAATGGTAAGACCACCTTAAGAAAAGAGCTTAGAGTAGGCGGAACTTTAACCCAGCCGGGTGATGCAGGGTTGAATGGCCAGGTTTTGATTTCCCAGGGTGAAGGTTTACCTCCTGTTTGGAAATCATTATCTATTCCTTTTATGGAAGAGGGACAATATAAATTGATCAATTCATATTTGTCTTCAGATCAAACAGGTATCAGTGAACTTTCCGATACGGTTGATGGTGATGGTGTCAATAAAAACAGCGTTGGTGATAAAATGACGGATGCTACCAAAGGAAAATGGAAGAAAATTGACGGTCTTACCACTAATTTCAGTATCAAAAATGGGAAAAACAGGCTGACTTACCAGTTCCAGACAGGAGTTGAGATAAAAGCGCCGGTAGCTACCACTTCACAAACTGTAAGGTTTGCATGTGGCGTTTTCAGAAATGATTTACTGGTTGCGGTGCGCCCGGACAGGATTGCTTCCAATAACAACAGTGGGAAGGCAGGGCTTCAGGATTATATTTTCACTCTTAATTATACTGAGCAGAACGTTCCTGTAGGATCTCATAAAATTGAAATTGCATGCCGAAAGATCGATACTTCAAACCTTAATGCACAATTCACAATAGGACGGATGTACAGTCATCCAACGGTGCTTCCAATGCATTTACTCTGGAATCTACGATGAAAATAGATGTAATAGAATATGTGACCTATAAAAACTAATGATGATGAAAAAAATTATATCAACGCTATTTCTCACAACAGGGCTGTTACTGTCGGCTCAGGTAGGAATAAATACCAACACTCCGAAGGCAATGCTTGATGTGAACGGAGATGTTAATTTCAGAAATAAAATTGCTTTTTTGATGCCAATAATAATGTTTCCCAAGGGAATCATGATCAGCTGCTTGTTTCTCAGGGACCTGGATATCCACCTGTCTGGAAATCACTTCGTATTCCGGAATATGAGGCCAATAAATTTTACCTGATTTATAACAATTCCATTTCAGATAATGAAGGTCTTATCTTTACTACTGCTGACGAGTCTTCGGTAGGGCAGACCTCCAGAGGTGCCACTTTTACCAAAGGGAAAAGCTTCAGCAGCCTGCCGAATTTCAAAAAAATAACGAATCTTACACAGGAAATCGAAGTATTCAGTACCCAAAGTAAAGCTTACTTTCAGTTTGAAACTGTTGTGCATACTGACTTTTCTAAAAACGGCTCTACAGATACATCCATAGATTATGCCTGTGGTATTTTTGTAGATGATAAGCTGATCAATCTCAGACAGAGAAATATAAAAGCAAGTAGTGCTGCCTATACTTTCTTTACCCATACCCAGATCGGTATTGTGGAAAACCTTTCCAAAGGAAAGCATACTGTAAGTGTGGCCTGCACAAGATTGGCCTCTTATGGTGAAGCAAACAGGAAACTGACCATTGGTACCAATGCATATAGTAACCTCAATGATTTTATTACACAGTCATCGCTTAAAGCAGATGTGTTTGAAGTTCCGGAGGTATTTAAGCCAATTATTAACTAAAACGGATTATGAAGAAAATATTATTTATAACATCTTTTCTCCTGGCTTTTTTGGGAAATGCTCAGGTGGGTATCAATACTCCTAATCCAACCAATACGTTGGATGTAAACGGAGACCTGACTATCAGAAAAGAACTGAGAACAGGCGGTACAGACGTCCTTAAAGGATTTGCGGAACAGCCGGTGATATTCTGCACAATAATGCAACATTAGCCGCCAATGACTGGAAGAGTATTAAAATCGCAGACGGGCAGGGAAGTATGTCTGTGTTTTCAATGAATACAGTAGAAGATAAGACGGGATTAAGCTTCACGGGAGATGGCTCTACTTCTCCTTATAGTGATGGGGCTCCTTTGGCCAATGGCTGGACAGTTATTCCGACAGCGATAGACAAATTTTCAGTAACAAACGCTACGAATAAAGTGACTTTTTCATTTCAGACCACAGTTCAGAAGCTGGGAACAGGCTCTACAGGATACGCTTGCGGTGTATTTGTAGATGACGCACTCAGAGCAGTAAGAACAGATGTGATATTGGGAGAAACCGGAGCTTATAAGATTTTCAACCTGAACGCAACATTGACTGATCTTCAACAAAAAAACAACTATACTGTAAAAGTAGCCTGTATCAAAAGAAACCTGAACGGAGGAACACTTGGGATAGGAAGAGCTGTACACACAGATTTTCTGAACGCTGATATGTCGCAGTCAGTTCTTACAACATCTGTATTGCAACCTTATTAATTTTTACCATCATACAATAATTGGAAATCTGAAAACGTTATGTTTTTAGATTTCTTTGTTTATAAGTCCATTCTTTGTGATTTGTTGGAATAAATTAACGGATGTTGTTGAAAATTAAATTATATTTGGGCAAATTAAATAAACTGCCTATGCCTGGAAAACTATTTTTTTAAATGCCTGCCGGTATTTTTACAAAAACCGACGGTATCATCAACTACAAAAACCGGATTCTTCAAAATCCACTGCATCATGATGAAAGAAAATTATTCCTGCAAAATTCAGGGATATTTTGTCTCCTGAAAAGAATAGCCATCATGAATTACCTGATTGCCTCTGCAGTTTTCTTCTTATATGAATACACTTAAGGGTATTTGTATAACAATCGGAAACCGGAAGTGGAAAAAGAAATCAGAATTTGACCTTGACCTATAAGGAATTATAGGATGATTATAATTGTTAATCTTACCAGAATATGAATAATAATATAATTTTTAAGCGAAAAAAATTATATTTGTCAAAAAAATAATTAATTACCGGGAAATGAAACAAATTTTCTACTTTATTTTACTAATCGCAGGTTTTTCCTCAATACACTCCTGCAAAAATCTACTTGATGAGGATGGGAATCCTTTATTGGATCTGAATAATACGGAAGGTTTAAGCGGTCCGAGAGCGCTATACAGAGAAGTTACAGATAAAGATACCCTTGCAGAATATCACTACAGCGGACTTCTTGTGACAAAGGTGATCACAGACAGCGCTTCTATTACAGATATTATGTACAGTGGTGACAAAATAAGCCAGATCAATTTTAACGGCTTTTTAGATCTTGACGGAAACGGAAAGCTGGATAAAGACAGTGTATCTTATACTCAGCTATTCACGTATGCCAACAATACACTGCAGACAATTTCTGAAAACCGTGCTATTTTCAGAAGACCTCCACCGGTTCCGCCTGCAACAACTCCTGGTCCGCAGACATTACTGAAAAAAGAACAGTCTCTTTATAAAATTGTATTCAGTAAAGCTACAGGGAAACTGGATTCCATCATTATGAAGAATGGTCCGGATGTGCCGGGAACTTCTTCTCCTTTTACTGATTATTCCAAAACAGCTTATAAATATATAGGTGACAATGTATCCAATGTAACAAGACATTATGGAACAATGTCAGGAGGCGGATTCGGAGCAGTTACCAACAAATACAGCTATGATTATTACGCTTATGATGATCAGGTAAGCCCTTTCACTTTGCTGCCACAGGTGTACAAGATCTCAAGATTATTATCTACCGTGATCAATGATAAGGAAAGCCTTATTTTATCTCCTAATAACCCTAAGAGATGGTCATTCACAGATCTTACTCCTCCTATTCCTACAGCCATTGTAAAAGTACCAATTACGTATATGATCCGCAGACTTATATGACCAAAGGATATGGCGTAAACTATATTTACAAACCGCAATAGAATCATTTTTCAACAATATTTAAACTCAATCTGTATAAGGTTGAGTTTTTTATTTTATCCCTTAATTTTGCAAAAATTTCTGATGAAATATTTAATCGTTGGCCTTGGATAAGGGCGCAGAATATGAAAATACACGACATAATATAGGTTTTAAAGTAGCAGAGAAAATTGCTGAGGTACTTGAAGCCCCTTTTAACAGTTCAAACTTTGGATGGATGGCAGAAGGAAAATACAAAGGCAGAAAAGTTTTTGTCCTGAAGCCGGACACTTATATGAACCTTTCCGGGAATGCGGTAAAATACTGGATGCAGAAAGAAAATATTCCTCTGGAAAATGTATTGATCGTAACGGATGATCTTGCGCTTCCTTTCGGGACTTTAAGAATGAAAGGGAAAGGTTCTGATGCGGGACATAATGGTCTGAAAAATATTAACGAAGTGTTGCAGACTCAAAATTATGCCAGACTACGTTTTGGAATCTCTGCAGATTTTGCAGCCGGTCGCCAGGTAGATTATGTACTCGGAACCTGGAATGAAGAGGAAAGTGCAAAACTTTCTGAACGAATTGAGACCTTTTCCAAAGCCAGCCTTTCTTTTGTTTTTGCAGGAATCAGCAATACGATGTCTGCCTTTAATGGGAAGTAATTTCAAACTGAGATTATGGAAAATCTAAAATCATAATGGTACCTAAAACAATGACTACCCCTTTTTGAGGTAGTCATCTAATTATCACTTTAAGAATGATTATTTATGGCTTAAATTAACATTGGTTTTATTTAAAATCTTTAGGTATAAATTCCTCTAATTTAGAAATGTCAATTTTCTCACTTTGCCAAAAGTGTTCAATTTTCATCAATCTCTCTAAATCATTCCATAAAATCATTTTCCCTAATATATTCATATTATATAATGCAATATCAACTCTCAATTTTTCAATTTCAATATGATACTTTTGAATATCTGAATGAAGTACTTCATCAAATTGGAATATGAGTTTACAATAATATAAGACCTCTTCCTGCTTTAATGAAAAAGTTTTAGATACAATTGGTTTTAGTTTATTAAGTAAAGACTTTTCTTGAGGTGTATAATTGAAATTATTAAAATCGGTACTGGGTAAATTAAAACTATTGATCAGATACTGAGCAACTAAATGTGGAGATAGAATATCTTTAAAATAATTCTGTAGCTCATCCCAAGTAGTCCATCTACTTCTGTCGAGTGAAAGATTAATCAACCTAAGATAGGCGTACAAAAACAATAATTGTGAATAATTTATTTGAATATTTTTCATAATATAAACTTAGGTGTAGGTTTAAATTTACATATATCTTATACTCAGCATTTTTTAAACAATTGCGTGTTAAATACACGCAATTGCTAATGAATTGTGAAACTTGAAAAATTATTTTATAAACTTTTAACTCTTCTTTAATATATAAAATCGACTATTTTCTCTGGATCAGATACTTTCATTATTTCAATTTCTTCACAATAAAAATGAATACTATCATTTTCATAATCTTCCACTAAAAAAATTTATACCCTCCAAATTATTATCCGAGATATCTATAATATCGAAACCTGAAATTTGATGTAATCCTGAGCCAGTAAAATCAATTTTTAAACTTGATATTGATTTAAATGTTGCAGATACTTCAAAAAAGTTTTTTGATGAGTCTGGCCATCCATTTACATCTTCCCTTAATTGGCAATAGAAAATAATTAATAAATTATAATTTGACCACTCAAGAGATTTAATAAATGCTATATCAGAGGGTTTCCAATCACTATAAATATTTGTTATTTTTTCTGAATTTTTATTTTTTCATTTATTCCAAAAATTTAAAACTGTTTCTTTTCCTTTTCAGAAAGAACTGCCCAGAAATTAGGGCAGTTCTTTTAAAAATTAAAAGCTTCGTCTTAGTTTTCTACTATTGGTCTGTGAAGTTTAAAAAATCATCTTCATTTTTTAAAGCTTGTGCCATAAAAGTTTCTGTTTTAGAAAGAATAAGCTGCCATTCTTCTATATTAAGCTGGATATCTATAGTAGAAGAATGGATTTTGAAAGATAGTTCTTTGTTTTCTGAAATTGCGACCTCTAAAAAAGGATTTATATTGTCTTTTAAAAAGACTTCTAAATAGGGGTAATCTGAATTAATATCCCCAACTTCTTCTATTTTTATCATATAATTAAGAACAATTTTTTCTTACCTAAGAACTGCAATAGACTTATCTAAAATCTGTAGGTATAAATTCCTCTAATTTAGAAATGTCAATTTTCTCACTTTGCCAAAAGTGTTCAATTTTCATCAATCTCTCCAAATCATTCCATAAAATCATTCTGCCTAAAACATATGAATAGTATTCAGCAATGTCTATTCTTATTCTTTCAATTCCTAAATGGTATTTTTGAATATCTGAATGGAGTGCTTCATCAAATTGAAATAAGAGTTTGCAACAATATAAGACTTCGTCCTGCTTTAATGGGAAAGTTTTAAATACAATTGGTCTTAGCCTATTAAACAAAGATTTATTTTGAGGTATAAAATGAAAATTCTTAAAATCTGTTTTAGGTAAATTAAAAGTATTAATAAGATATTGAGCGATTTGAGAAGGTGATATAATATTTTTAAAATAATCCTGTAGCTCATCCCAAGTAGTCCACTTATTCCTATCAAGTGAAAGATCGACTAATCTTAAGTAAGCATATAAAAACAATAATTGTGAATAGTTTAATTGAATATTTTTCATAATAAAAAAATTAAAGACCTAACCAATTCCATCTTACAAACTTTGGAGCGGAATCTGATATTTTTAATGGAGCTCCACCAGTTACAATTCGCCCTGGATTTCCTCGCCCTCCAATGCCTTTAGAAACAGGCGGTCCTACTTGACTTTTTGGTACAGAAAACTCAATGTATGACCCTTTATTTGCTTGACCTAATTGAACATCAGTTGCTTTTATAAATGGTTGAACTTCTACATCAACTCCATATGGCTCACCCCTAGAGGCATGTATTACTCCACTTTTCTTAATTCCTTTAAGAGCATTATATGATGTGTGGTGACGTACTTTGACCATTTCCTCACTAATAGTTTTACCTGTATACTCACCTTTATAGCTGAATTTAGGTGTTTCCTTATATATAGGTATTTGGGTTGTCCCCTCATCAGCAAGCTGGTAACCAATGACTTCATCAGCAAAACCACCATTTACATCTCCAATTACAACAGGAGGTATTTTTCCAGGCGTTGTTCCTACTGTGGTTGTTTTCGGAGTATTGTTCAAAGTCCATGCACTTCTGCCTTCAGCAATAGGAGCTCCTTTTAAAATTGTTCCTTGTGGGGCACCTATTTTAGCCGCCTGTGCATTTTGAGCCATTTGACCTATAGTTCCGGCAATTGCACCTGCAGCTCCTCCTATAGCCGCTCCTGATAAACCGCCCATTACCGTTCCTTCTATTACATTTTCCCCAAACATTACGGCAGTGGCAAAACCATTAATAGCTCCTGCAACGGCTCCTCCAGAAGCACCCGCAATAGCACCTCCTAAAAGGCCTCCCTGTATCCCATAGGTTGCTGCGGCAGCAAGGGATGCCGAACCAACAGCGGCTCCGACTCCTCCGGTAAAGGCACCTACTGCAGCTCCCATCGCGATTTTCCCCAGGTTGCTCCCCAATTCCATTTTACAGGATTCCATGAACCGTTGGCTTTTACCCCTGTTAAATAACCACCAATAACAGCTCCTACAGCAATCCATACAAACTCCCCATTTGGGTCATTGTAGATCATTGGATTATTCATCACATACCCGTACCTGTTGTAAATTTGGGTATTGAATGGATCTTGGATATTTTCATCTGCATTCAAGAACCTTTTTAAAAGTGGGTCGTAGAGCCTGCCGTTCATATGGATAATTCCCACTTCCGTATAATGCTCATGACCTGTATAGCCTCTGTCTATCAGTAATCCTTCGGAATTACTTATGAGCATTGCTATCTCAAATTTACCAACAGTAAAATTACTGTTTCCAATCTGCAGATGAAAATTACCCCACGCATCAAAATACCTTTGCTCAAGCGCATTTCCAGCCTCATCACTTATCGCTAAAATGCTTCCAAGGTAATCTTTATGTAAAAATTTAAAAGAACCGCTACTCTCATCAAAGCCCTTCAAAAATACAATATTACTTTCATATGGATTACCCTCAATATAAATAATGTGTTTTTCCTTTCCATTAATATTATTCCTTACTACTTCAAAACTTCCCTCTTCACTGTAGAGCTTGATGAGTTCTCCGTCATTTTCCGGAGAAAATTGCCCTTTATAGGTAGTTCTTTGTCTCATCCCTGTTAATCCATACTCAAATGCTACTGTACCCTTTTCTCCTAAAATATATACAGGGTCATTATTTTCATTGTAAAGAACAGCCTGAATCAAATCCTGATCGTAATTTTCCATTCCCGCATAATTCAGGGTCATTCCCGTAGCCTGATAGATTTTGGCTGTATTTTCATACTTAATGGTTCCCACCTGATCATTTACCAGGATCCTTCCTTTTACGTCATAAATATTTCTATTGTTAGAAGGCATATTTCCTGAAATCGGGTCTTTCCAGTTTACAAGGCGATTGTTATCATCATAATCAAAATATTCTGTATAAGGTGTGACTTCCGATTTTCTGCTTTTTAGCTCATTTTTAATTGCATCAAAAGAATAGGAGGTTTTAAGGATATTTGGCTTAACTGCGGAAGAGTGATTAACATTTGTTAAAAATCCGTTACCATCATATTCGTTATTAATCTCAGCCGCTCCCAATTTTGCTTTTACCAATAGTCCTTTTGCATTGGCTTCTTTCAGCTCCCATAAAACTTTCCCTGAAGTTTTATCCTTAACCTGGTAAAGTTCACCATTCCAGGGGTTGTAAAGGTTTTCAACAGAGACATTAGTTGTTCCTACTGAAGTTTGTATTGCTTTTTCGTAGGAGCTAATCCTTCCTTTGCTGTCATAGACAACATTCTTGTGTGAAAAGTAGGCTTCAGGAGTATCCTGGAAAGAAGAAATAGTCCTTCCCTGGGGGTCATAGTTTATGATATAGGTGTACTTCTTTTCCATTGGAGGTTCCTCTTTTTTCAGTAAGTCTTCCCTTGCTGTTATAAGTGAAGCTTATCACTTTATCTGTTTCATTTCCTGTGGCAGACTTTTCATTCTGACTCACAATCTGGCCAAGGTTATTGTACCCATATAGTTTCTCACCCTTTGGGCTTATTATTCTTGACAGGGCGCCCATGTATCCAAGGTACTGATATTCATATACCCCGGTTGAAGGATCATCTACACGTGTTTTATTTCCCCAGTCATCATACATCGTAGTCACAATATGCTCGTCATATTTAGCCTGTATCTGTTGACCTGATGCATTGTAAGAAAACTGTATGGTTCCTCCCTTATCGGTAGATGATAGTACATTTCCTAAAGCATCCAGGGTCTGGGAATTTGTTCTACCATAATCCAGAGGGCTGGTTTCTTTCACCGTTGTGGTAAGACCTGATATAATGGTCTCCGTCTGCTTTCCGGTAAATGCCGTTGCTGTAACCTTCGCCGGGAATACCGTATCATTATATACAAATGTATTCCACTGAGTCGCTCCCAGCCCTTCAAAATATGGCTCAGATTCCTTTAGTTTTCTTCCCAGTATATCATACTGAATGTCTTTAGAAACATACTGCCCTTGCGCAAAAGCTTTTGAAGATGTTTTATATTTCTGTCCCAGCTTATTGGTAAAAACTTTTGAAACATCACCATCAGGATCAATTCGGGTGATTGTCTCATTATACTGGCTATCTTTAGCATACTGATAAGTCGTAGTTCCAGTTAAGCTGGAAGCGGAACTCATCAGTTTACCCCATTCATCATATGCATTGGTGAGGATATTGCCATGTGGGTCTGTTTGGGTCAGGATCTGCCCCAGGCTGTTATAAGTAAAACCAGTTTCCAGGCCGAGATTATCTGTTTTGTTAATGACAAATCTTCCTGTTTGATCATACTTATCTTCCTGGCTAATTGAATTTCCGTCTATACCAGAAATAGTTTTTTTGCCGTGATATTCCCAAACCCGTCATAAGAATATTCATCTGTTATAGTTTGGGTCATATTGTTCCCGGGGAAAAACTGGCTGCTTTTTAAAAGATTGTTTTCATAGGTATACGTGGTAAAGGTATTTTGTACATCACCGTAAGCCTCTATTTTTTCAGCCTTGTTTGTTGGTCTTCCTACATAATAATCTTTTCCAGTACCCCAGATATTATGGGAATAATCGAACTCAGTGGTCGATACACCGTAACCGTAATTAGTACTGATTTCTATTTTAGAAGGTAGGTAATAGTTTTCATAGCTCGTTACCTTCTGAATGAATGTTCCGGTTAAGAAATCTTTTGTTCTAGTAAATTTTGGAACAATAGCAGTAACAATTTTGGACTGACTACCTGGAGGAATCGCAGTAATTACCTGACCATTCAAGAGCTTATCTGCCTTATAGTCTACAGATTCAAAACTCAGAAGCTGGCTGTTATTCTCTGAAATATCTGCCGGAAAAACACTACTTTCATTGTTGGTTCTGATACTCCACTCTTTCACAGGTGCTCCATCCAAGGCAGGGTCTATTTGGGACCCAGACCATATCTTGGTATTTTCAAATCCGTCAGCGTACCAGGAAGAACGGGCGATCTGATGAAACCCTAATAAATTTTTACTCTGCAGGTTTCCTATAAGTCCCCTGTAGCGGAAATCCTGCTTTCTGCCTTCTTCCACAAGCTGCGATACGGCGTAAGCCTGATCCACCCTTGCCATGGCATAATAAGGATAAATTTCATTCTTTTCTTTCTTGTAGAAATCGGGAATAGAGGTATTCCCAGGAACTACTTCCATGTATTTCACCGAAGTAGTAACCCCACCCTGCGTAATTGAAGTGATTCTTGCCAATTCAGAAACAGGAGTAGGTCCTTTTATTTTTTTCAGGAATTCTTTCCAATATATAAAGACATTATAATAATTGTTCCCAGATTTTATAGAATTGGTAATTGGAGTAAAGAGGGTAAGATCAAGCAGATCCTGTGTACTATATGTTGGACTTTGAAACATCCAGTTGGGAGTAAAGTTTGGTGTTCCGTTAACCTCTGATCCATTAGCCATCTTTGCACTTACAACATAACCGAAATCTCTTGAGCCAGCTGCATTGAACATATTGATCTGGTTATAGGAGAATACCTGAACAATATCAGATTTCCCATCCTTGTTCATGTCTGTAACCGAAAAGAAATATTCTTTGGCAAATTTGGCGTAATTGCCAGTCATTTCCTTCTGGAATTTTCTATAGGTAAAAAATTCCTGTTTTAAGAAAGGAGCGAAACCCTTATCCGTTCCCATGTAAAATCTCCAGTCGTCAGGTTTTCCTATGGCATAATCGGTAATAGGAATTGCAAAATCAAGTTTTCCGTCGCCATTGTAATCACCATACAATACGGGAATTCAGGGTCTTTAGTTTCAAGAAGAGTTCCGGAAAATTTAATTTTCTGAAGGTACGCAGTAGCATTATATTTTACAAACTCAAAAACGGTATATTGTGAATCTGTTACACTGATAATTTCTACTTTTCCATCTCCATCTATATCTGTATACTTGCGATTCTTATAGCCACTTTCATTAATTCCATAATCAAGCAATAGTTCTATTAAAGGAGTGGCTGGATTTTTAAGGTCTATGATGCCTTTTGAGTTAAATCCAACTGGAGCTCCATCATCAAGAAAAGCATCAGGTATACCGTCTCCATTGAAATCTCCTACTTCAAGGATCAAATTATCACCTAATCCATAAAAAACAGTGTTTCCCAGACTTTTATCAAATACTTTTACAAAATCATTGTTTCTAAAAATATATCCATAAATTCTACTATCTTTATATTCAACAATTCCATTCCCATTATAGACCTGTCCGGTTTCGTCTAATAATGTACTGACTACTTTAGCGTTACCTGCAAAAGTTTTACCTGTAGAAACGGTTGAAAAGGTTTCATTAAAAGCACCCAGCTTTACAGTACCATTATTCATCAGGAAGTCCAGATAAGAGTCTCCGTTGAAATCTCCAACTAACTTCACATCATTAAAGGGGTCAGGTTCTGCTGTATATTCTGCATAAGAAGAATTTACCATAGCTGGATAATTAAACGTCACAGGGTTGGCGGGCTCATTATTTGAGTTGTATTCCGTAATTTTCCCCATAAACTGGTAATTAGTCCGTTACCTGTATACTCTATGCTGTATCGCTTAAACTGATTATTATAAGTAAGTACCTTTACCTCAGAAAGAATTTTATTTTTGTAAAATTTGTATCCCTGTATATAAGATTCTTCTTTTAAGTCCCGATCATTATAAGTAAATTGTATGGTGTTCATAGAGGGGTATTCATGTCATTATTGCCACCCCAGCTAATGCTGCTTATCATGGCAACACCGTTTCCCTGGATATAGCTGTAAGAGATGTAGTTTCCTGTGGATCCTTCCATTCATTTATATAATAGTCGGTGGAAGTTTTGGCAACGGGATTACGGCCATACCATGCCTGCGAACCATCCTCGAAAGTCACTTCCCAATATTCCGGACCATACCATCCAGAGGCAGTCCCTATGGATTTAAATTTTGTATTGGAATACTTCTCCGTTACATATTCTGCACCGTCTTTGCCATATTCTCCTGATTTCAGGACCAGTCTTTTACCATTAAAACTGTAATAATCTGAGAAGTCCATCTGGGCTCCTTTTACCTCGCCGTTATTTTCAATAGTTTTACCTGCTCTGGTGATGGCTGTAATGCCAGAAATACTCCATCCATATCCCGCAATACCGTTTCCTGATTCACTGTTGTAATCCAAACTCACCTGTGGTGATACTGTTTTCACTCCCGGAGGAACATCTATAGGCAAAGTAAACTGAAGTTGTCCGACTCTGTTGACTTCAATATTTCCTTTAGTATCATGGAAGTTCTGGGCAAAGGAGAATATTGAAAAGAAAGATAATATGAGCGATGAAAATATCTGTATTTTTTTGTGATTGTACTTTTCATGATGCATTATCTTTTAGTGATGTTTTTACTAAAAATTCGTCCGTCTTTCAGCGTAAGGCGAAGGATATATACTCCCCAATTATATCCAGTCATATTGATTTTTAGCTGCTTGTTAAGTCCGGGAATATTCTGCTGCTGGAATTTCCAATGTACCGTGCTGTGCTGATAAAGAGAAACAGACTCTATAAATTTGTCCGCTTCCTCTGTCCAGTCAATGGTTAAAACATCGTTGACCGGAATGGGGTACAGTCGCACCTGTTTCCAAAAAGTCTTTTCATCTATCATCTGGTTTGTGGGCAGAGAAACTGTTTTAAGTTGTTTTGAAGTTTTTCCGGCAAGGTCTTCAGGGCCACGGTATTTTTGGCTACCTGCTTCATCATATTTAAAATATACTTCGGTTTGTGAATATCCCGAAAATCCTATCAGTAGAAAAAGCAAAGGAAAGATTTTACTTTGTAATCTGATTTTCCGGGTAGACATCCCCGATCCGTACACTTAGAAGATGTACTCCAATAAAGTTTTTTCATTTTGTTTTGTTTTTAAAGATAAAAGTAGATTTGTTTATTCCAATGAATGGGAGTTATCATTATACTTAAAGTTTTCTTTGCGACAGGAAATTGTTATCCAGATAGATAGATTGTAATCATACATTTTGTTTTTTAGGGTGAAAGATAATTACCCAAGTGAAATCAGGGTATAAAAATAGGTAGTGTGATAGATCTTAACCTTTAAAGGCCTGGTCAAAAGAAGTAAAGAGTACTCTTACTTGTGCATACAAGAAATTATACATAGAAATAATTTCTTCATTCATCTGCGATAATTTTTTGGTTATAGACCAAAATCAGTTTTTGCGATAAGAATTTCAGATTGTATTCATATTCTTTTTATTTTGAGATGTTATTTTTAGTTTTTCTTGTAACAAAGCTATTGCTTCATAGCGACAAACCATGTCGTGTCTTTTTTCATATTACACAAAAAAATGTTTAATACATTATAAATTATCCATATTTATAGTTTTTTTAGTACTGATCTAATAGTGAATTTTAATAAAAATAATAACACCAATATATGATAAATCTTTGATAATTTATAATAAATCTCTTCAAAATGAAATATATAATTTTTACCGCTTGACATATAAATAGATGTATTATTTACATGCTTTAACATGAAAAACAAAAAAATAAAGGCCATCGGATCTCCGATGGCCTTTGATGCACTTTTTATAATTAATTTCCAATCAGTTTATCTGAGTTAGATTATATTGTATAGTTTTGCGGTGGCTGAAACCGGAAGAATAGTTTTACAACCAGCTTACAGCACCTGTTTCAACATCGTAATTGGCTCCAACGATTTTGATTTTACCCTCCTGTTCAAGGGTTCTAAGCGTTGAGCTTTGCTTACGGATTTCTTCAATCGCATTTTTTACGTTCTGGTGATTAAGCCTTTCCAGAAGAGAGCTGTTTTTAGATGAACGCTCTTCATTTTCCTCAATCACTTCATTGATGATAGGGGTAAAATGATTGATCAGGTGGTTCAGGTTATCCATTCCCAATCCTTCAATCTGTGCAGCATCAAGTCCTCCTTTTAAAGCTCCGCATTTAGTATGTCCTAAAACTACGATAAGCTTTGAACCGGCTACATTACATCCGAATTCCATTGAACCCAGAATATCCTGATTGACAAAGTTACCGGCAATTCTGATACTGAAAACATCTCCCAATCCCTGGTCAAAGATCAGTTCTGCAGAAGTACGGCTGTCTATACAGCTTAGAACCACAGCAAAAGGCCACTGTCCTTCACGGGTAGCATTTACCTGCTCAAGAAGATCTCTGTTAGCCTTCAGGTTATTAACGAACCTTTGGTTTCCTTCTTTTAAAAATTCTAATGCTTTTTCAGGAGTAATAGTCGATTGAGTTTCGTATGTATGTGCTTTCATATGAATTGTATTGTTTTGATTTTAAAGTTAAAAAATAATTGATGATCAATGAGCTTACATTGCTCTTTTGTGGGTGATCAGAATGTGAGAATCCTGGCTTCTTTCATAATCTCTGTATGAAGTTTTAAAGCCTAAGAGTTCCACGTTGATGTCTTCCTCTTTCGCCCGGATATTGGCAAAATCCTGAATCATTTCCAGTACATCTGTAGCGATGTATGATGTTTCTCTGGCGTCAATAATCACGGTAGAGTTCGGTTTGATATTTTTAAGTGTCTTTTTAATGGCTGCTTTATTTAAGAATGAAACTTCTTCAGCGAGTTTAATTTTAATCCCGTCTGCATCATCCAGTTTTTCTCTGCTCAGATAATAAGCTCTTTTCATATTTCCCTGAAGAATATAGAAAATAGAGATGGCAAGCCCAATTCCTACCCCTTTTAATAAGTCGGTGGCCACCACAGCGATAACTGTTGCCACGAATGGTACAAACTGGAATTTTCAAGATGCCAGAAATGCTTGAATGTAGCAGGCTTAGCCAGTTTATATCCTACCAGGATCAATACGGCAGCAAGAGTTGCCAGCGGGATCAGGTTAAGAATAAAAGGAATGGAAAGCACGCACACTAAAAGCAATACACCATGAATCATGGCAGAAAGTTTAGAGGTTGCTCCTGCGTTGGCATTTGCAGAACTTCTTACCACTACTGAGGTCATTGGAAGTCCACCAATGAATGAGCTCACCAGGTTTCCTATTCCCTGGGCTTTAAGTTCAAGGTTGGTATCCGTAATTCTTCTCTGTTTGTCTAGTCTGTCTGATGCTTCAATACAAAGCAGGGTTTCTATAGAAGCTACAATGGCAATAGTTGCTCCTACAATCCATACTTTTGGATTGGTAAACCCTCCGAAATCAGGCATAGTGATCAGATTTTTAAAATCATCCAGAGTCTGGGGTACAGGTAAAAGTACCAAATGTTCTTTACCGATTGCCAGTGAGCTTCCGGACAATTTGAATACTTCATTCAGAAGAATACCGGCTACTACTGCTACCAGGGCACCCGGAAGCATTTTCATTCTTCTCAGTGCAGGAATTTTATCCCATGCAATAAGAATTCCTACAGATACTAATGTTACAATGATAGCTCCAATATGGATGGCACCAAACAGTTCTGTAAAATAATTCAAATTGATTCCGTTACTGAAAAGAGACTGGTTTCCTTCATAATCTTTGTCAAATCCCAACGCATGAGGAATTTGTTTTAAAATGATAATGATACCAATGGCGGCAAGCATTCCTTCAATAACGTTGTTGGGGAAATAGTTTGAAATACTTCCCGCTCTTACAAATCCCAGAATCAGCTGGATCAGTCCTGCAATAATCCCTGCACACAGGAAAAGTTCAAATGCGCCAAGATCTGTAATCGCCGTTAAGACAATAGCGGTAAGACCTGCTGCAGGCCCGGAAACAGAGATGTTTGAATTACTCATAAAACCTACAACCAGTCCGCCTACAATTCCGGCAATGATCCCGGATAATGGTGGGGCACCGGAAGCTAAAGCGATTCCTAAGCACAACGGTAGTGCCACTAAGAATACAACGAGCCCTGAAGGAAATTCTCCTTGATTCCTCCTAATAATGATGTTTTTTCATGATTTCTTGAAAATGCTATAACTGATCGATTTATTCTTAAATAATCAATTATAAAAGATTGGAAAATTAATTTAAAAGTACATGCAAAGCATTCAGTGCCGGAAATGGCATGAATACAATAAAAAATAATCTAATTATACTTAAAAATTAAGCTTCCGGAGGCGGAGAAAATATAGTGAGTAAAGGTGACAGATGAAAAGAATCATCTATCAGCACAAAAGACATGCCCTGAAGATCAGGTTCGGAAAACTTCAGATAGTCAAAAACATCCAAAGGTTTTGGAAGGGTCTTTTCGTATACAATAAATGAGGATGGGTGAGAATGGGGTTCTTCTTCATTCACTATTATATTCGTTCTCAGAATATCCCAGCCTGCTACCGCAGCAATGCTTGGCAGCGCCGTAAAATTCAGAAAAAACGTTAATACAATAATACTCCAGAATTTCATTCTTACATTCTTTTTGGAAAGACTATTTGGTCTTTCTGCTCATTACCCAATCAGAACCTGTAAGGTTGTAGATTTTCTGGATATCTTTTAAGGTTTTCTCAAAATCAATTTCCAGATCAATAATCTTACCTGTTCTAAGGTCAAATACCCAGCCGTGTACAATAGGTTGTTCTTCTAAAATATATCTTTCCTGTACACAAGCCATTTTAATTACGTTGATACACTGCTCCTGAACATTAAGTTCTACAAGCCTGTCATAACGTTTGTCCTCGTCTTCGATAGCATCAAGCTCAGTCTGGTGCAATCTGTAAACATCACGGATGTTTCTCAGCCACGGATTTAATAATCCTAAATCCTGAGGAGTCATCGCTGCTTTTACTCCGCCGCAATTGTAGTGTCCACATACCACAATGTGCTTTACCTTCAGATGCTCTACTGCGTATTGGATCACTGCTGTGGAGCTCATGTCTAAAGTATTGACCACATTGGCAATGTTTCTGTGAACGAAAACCTCTCCCGGCTTTGCACCCATCAATTCTTCTGCTGTGGCTCTGCTGTCTGAACATCCGATATACAGATAGTCAGGATGCTGAGTTTTTGCCAGCTCGTGGAAGAAATTAGGATCTTCTGAAACTTTAGATTCTACCCATTTTCTATTGTTTTCAAAAATAACTTCGTACGATTGTGACATAATTTTAAATTTTTAAAGGTTTATAATTATTTATTTCGTTTAAATTATTTTTAAAATCAATAGACTAAATCAATAATTGTGCAAAAATATACTTTTTACAGAAGAATTAATCACTTTTAACAAAGTTTAATATTAAAATATGCTTAAAATCATGTCTAATATTCCGGTATGCTTTGCTTTACAGTGGATAGCTGCTTCCTGATAACTCAAACGTTTAAAAAACTATGATAAAATTACGAAGTATAAATTATAAATTGAGGATTGTGAATTAAAATATTCTTAATTTTTTCAATAAAATCATATTTACCGGAAATAGGTTAGAAAACTATCGTTTTGTATCCGGAAAAATGAATAAATTAAAACCTTGATTTTAAGCCAATAGCGTCTATGCAGGATTCTGATTTTCAGACATTATCTCCTTTGTTTTATTGGGCAGGAATTTTTATTGCCTGTTTTTCTGCATTCCTGATCGCCGGAAAGCGAAAAAAATAATGGCAGATTACCTGTTGGCAGTCTGGTTCCTGATAATAGGTATACATCTTATTTTTTTATCTTATTTTTTTCAGGCAGCTATGTAAAATTCCCTTATTTCCTGGGTTATGAAGTTTTACTTCCCTTCATTCATGGCCCTATGTTGTATTTGTATGTACTCTCTGTGACGGGAAGCAAGATCGGTAAAAGATCTGGTTATTGCACTCGGTCCCGATTTTTATAGTTGCTCTGAGCCTATCTCAACTTTTAATGCTCTCTCCCTGGGACAGGTTGATTATTCATAAGAATGGAGGTGACGGGTACAAATTATTGAGTACTGTCCTCAAATATCTGATGATCTTCTCTGGAATCCTTTATATAGGATTGAGCCTTTTTGCAATGAGAACATATAAGAAAGGTCTTTCCGACCAATATTCAAATACTGAGAAAATGAATATGAACTGGATATATTATCTTATTGTCGGAATGGCACTGATATGGATTGCTGTTATAGTAAGAAATGATATTTTAATTTTTTTCGATAGTGGTTCTGTTTATTCTGGTGGCAGCTTATTTCGGAATCAGCCGTGTTGGTATTTTAAATCTGGCTGCTGAATCAGAGGGTGTTGAAGAAAAACCGGCCAACGATAATCTTCCTGAAATCATAAAGTATCAGAAAACTTCCCCGGGAGATGATGCAATACAGGAGATTTATGAAAAACTGACACATAGAATGGAGCAGGAAAAGTTATATAAAGACCCTGAACTTAATCTGAATTATGTTGCCCAACTGTTGGATGTTCATCCCAATATCCTATCTCAGACGATAAATACGATGGAAGAAAAGAACTTTTATGATTATATCAACCGGCAGAGGATTGAAGAGTTTAAAAGAATAGCCTGCCTTCCAGAAAATCAAAAATTTACAATTCTTTCCCTGGCTTTTGAAAGTGGATTCAATTCTAAAACTTCGTTTAACCGGAACTTTAAGAAATATATGGATTGTTCTCCCCGTGAGTTTTTACGAAGCCGGAGTATTGATATGGAATAAGACGCTTATAATTCTGAATGGTTGTAAAGTTAGATGCAGTTATTATAGTTATTGATTTTAACATTCGTGTACAGTTTGAATATTTATCTCTGGAAAAGTTAATGGAAGTGGACCCTGGTTATGCCTTCATTTCAATAGCTTCCAACCCGGCTTCAGTCCTTCTTGCAACAAAATAAATAGGTTCCACCTTTCATTTTGGAACAATTGAAACCTTTGTAATCCTCATTTTTACAGAAAATTGAACTGCCCTTATGAAAAAGTTATTATTTGTGATCATGTGCGTATTTGCATTATTAATCGGCGCTTATCCTTTGATCTATGCTTTCGTGGATCATCAGCATACTTTCCTGGGTTCCAAATCTCCTGAGCTTCTTCATCATATTATCTGGAAAACTGCATTTTTGCTCATATTATTTTTGGAGGGCTGGCTCTTTTTATTGGCTGGCGTCAGTTTGGGGAGTCCTTCAGGAATAAGTATATACAAGTGCATAGATCCATTGGGAAGATTTATGTGGTGTCGGTACTCATCAGTTCCGTGTCTGCTATATATATGGGATTTTATGCCAATGGGGGAGTGGTTTCAGCAGCGGGGTTTATCTGCCTTGGCTTCATCTGGCTGATCACAGCGCTTATGGGAGTTTTATCTATACAAAAAAAAGAGATGATCAGGCATAGGCAATTCATGATCTATAGTTATGCCTGTACTTTTGCTGCTGTAACGCTTAGATTATGGTATCCGTTGCTGAAGAATATTACCCATGACCCTGTCGGTGCTTATATAATAGTAGCATGGCTGTGCTGGGTTCCCAATGTATTGGTTGCCTATATTATTAACAGGAATCTAAGGATGGTGAGCTAGAAATTTTCACTTTATATAAAAAAATCCGGCCCCGAAAGGGGCCGGATTCATCTGATTATAACAGATTATTATTCTTTGATAATCTTCACCAATGTTTCAGAATTATTGATTCTTACTAAATAAGCTCCCGATATTAAAGAAGATAAATCAGTCTTTTCATTTTCAAATTTACCGGATTTGATCATCTGTCCGGACATGTTGTAGATCTGGTAATAATATTCTTTAGGCTCATTCGGTTTAATGTAAAGCATATTTTTTACCGGATTCGGATAAACAGTCAGTTTGTCTTTTACAACCATTTCTTCCACTTTTGCTCTCTCAAGAGATGCTGATGCTTTTTTAGTGCATCCTTAGGAACAGCAATGGCGTTAGGATCGTATCTGGCTATCTCATTACCTGCACCATCATACTGGATTTTGGAACAACGGCAAGACATTCCTGCCTGTGGATTAAAATCATAGGTTGGTGTGAAATAATAGATTACGTTCAGTGGAGAAGTGGTTGTAGTTTGCCCTCCTTCTGAATTAAAATACATTCCCACAGCTTTACCTGATCCATTTCCTAAAGCGGAAGAAGTCCAAATTCCTGATTTGTAAAAGTTCGCATAAGAAGTGTCTGCACTATTAATGCCATCCATATTGTTTCCTCCGGCAAAACCTCTGATTCCATTGTTTGAAAAGTTTCCAATATTATAACCAGGCTTATTGAAGACAAATCCATATCTTATATTTGTTTTCGCTCCGGTAGATCGGGCATATCCTCCTATGTAGTTTCCTTTATTAATATTATAGTTTTCAAAGTGAACTCTATTGTTTGGTGTATAACTTGGTACCCCTGATAATGTATTTGAAATGGTTGGGTCTATTCCGTAAAAGCTTTTATAGCTTCCATTCGACTGGAGGATATTAAACTTGGCATTATAGAACCATGGGGAATTTCCTTTTGCATAACTTAAGTACCCATCAAAGATGTTCACTCCATCAACTCCTGTCCCTTGTAGATCAGGTATTCTCCATCCTGCAGGGCATGGGTCATATGGTGATTTTGTTCCTGCATGACCCCATCTTTCCGTAAATAGTCCATTTTCATCGGAAACCCAATCAAACTTGGTTGCGTCGGTCTGATATAAGAAGACAAATGGATTGTTGACAGAGTACTTTAGCACTTTTTAATTTTTGAAGCAGTGTTATCCGTAGGTAATACATTAGCATTTGAGCTGTTGGAGTAAGTACTGTAGGGCTTTGTATAATTGTTTACATAGCTGGAATTGTTAATGTCAGTTGCGCTATACTGTATAACTCCGCCTACAAGATTACTTTGCCTGTACACATTATAGGTATTAAAAGGTCTGGATAATCTTCCGGATACCCAAACTTGTGGATAATTATAGAATCCTCCGGGATTATAGAATACAGGAATCGGATCTTTTCTTCCCCATTGGAAATGTAGTCCTCCACTATTTTTGATTTGTTCTACTCGTAAACTGTTCACAGAAGACGGATTAGAGGCTTGATATCCCAATGGTGAAGTTTCTGTATCAGCAGAAGCTTCCACATGTTCGTTAATGAATGGCATCAGTGCTCCAAGGTCTCTATCCATTAATATTGTCTTCAATGGTACTCCATAATAGCTGTTTGTTGGGTTTACAAATTGTTCATTAGCTGTTTTTATACCATCATTTGCTATAGATTCGGTAGTAAATTCAGGACTTTCTTGTATGGCAGTGCTAGGGGCCCAAATATGCCAGCTCCAAAGAACCGGGTCAGGATTTCCGCTGCTTGCCCAGCCTGTATTTCCTAAATGAAATGCTACTACGGCATTACCTGTACGGCCTTGGTTAAGAGTTACTCTTAATTTTGAATTTTCTACAGTATCACCAATGATTTTTATGTCGGAAATCAAGTTTTTATCAGTCGTCCATTGTACAGAAGTTGATTTGATATTTCCTATCGGCATTTCATTGTTTTCTGAGAGATAGAGGCTGTGCATTGCATATGCTTTTCTCAGAGGAATATCAATAATCATATCCTTATCAGCTGCTGGTACATTGAATGCAGTGTTGGTATATTCAATGTAGCTATTTGGATCTTTTGTCCATTCCTTAAGAGTTTCCAAAGAATATTGTACAGGAGATGAGGGAACATATTCTGTTTCAAATGCTGTAGACATATAAGCATTGTTAGGGTCTTTTATACAACGTACAGCCCTTGTTTCATAGGTGTTTCCCTCAATAATACGGTTGTATGCGATATTATGCCATCCTACGCTTGAGTGGTTGGGTACATTTCCTGCGTCAGATATGAGAACAAGACCTCTTGCTCCTGTTACAGGAGTTTCTCCCGGACTGATGGACGAGAAGAAAGTGGAGGCATGCAGTGCTCCATCACTATGCTGATCCTGAAAGCCTATGAATGGCTGTTTATATAATTTATTGCCATCTCTTAAGCCATCAATCTGTGCACTGGTACGATTGGCTAAGGTCATTGGCTGAGGATAATATTCATAATTTCCAGTGATAGGTAACATTCCTAGATTTCGATCCGTTACATTACTTAAGTCAAATCCATATCCTGGATAAACCTTTATGCCTGGATATTGCGAACTTATCGTATTAGGGATATATCCACATTACTCATGCTTCCTGCTTTACCCCAAGGGCTCGTTTTAGGTTCAGCATCTACTGATGAATAGAAAGAAGGAACCCTCCATCCGCATGGGCATGGATCAAAAGAAGATTTCATGGCGTATTGCTTGCTTTCCTTGGCAACTATTGCATTAGAAGTGTTCATGTTTACCCATTTTCCACCACGGGTGTCTCCCCAAAGGTCCCAGGTCTGATTTTCGTAATGATTACTGCTATCAAATATTTTATATTTATTTTTTGAGAACCATGTCGTTTGTTCTTTTCTTTCCCAGTCATTTGTACCAGGTCCCTGAATTAAATAATTTTCTCCATTACTTGCTGGAGTTTCTCCAATTTTGTATACATAAACAGGTGGGATGATTAGATTGATCGGATTATTGATAGAGTATCTGATGTTGCCATTAGGCGTATCAAAACCGGTATTGTCAGAAGTTGCATATAGATTTCCTCTGTATTTTGAAGGAACGGAACCTTTTAATGTCCCCACTTCTCCTCTGATAGTATATACGGAAAGATCCTTGTAATTGGATGGGAATGGATCCTTTCTTCCCCATTGGTACTGCAATCCTCCAGATTTGTGGAAATCATGGCCTACTAGGCTGGCATTGGTTGCCCCAGGTTTCTGTCCATCCATTTCCAGTCTGTGATCTGTTGGTTCTCTTTATCGGCTTCAAATCCTTGATGATAAGTACTACCGTTGGTAGGGTCATCAGTTGCCCAGATATGCCATGTCCAATAGATCTGATCGTTTACTTTGTAAGAAACAACTGCATTTCCTTTTTCATCCTGTCTACAAGTACTTTGATTTTGGCTGTCTCTCCTGTACCTTCAAGGTTTACTGATTTTATCAAGCCTGGTTCGTCTTCCCAGTAAAGTCCGGCCTTAGCAATTCCTCCCTCAGGAATTTTGGTGTATGTACCATTATCATTCATCATAAATTCACCTCCTTTGGACCACATTTCATAGGCTTTTTCACAGGGATGTAAAGACCGTCTGCATTACCGCCGGTTTTATCCTTACCTGTAAAAATATAGCTGTTCGGAGCTTTGGTCCAGTCTGTCGGGCTGTTATCAGGAACTGCACCGCTCTTTAGTGAATAGCATGAGTTGGCACATCCTTCAACATTGAGTTTGACATCACCAAAAATACCTACATAATTAATAAATTTAGCAATCTCGGATTCAATATCAGCCATTGATCTCACAGTCTGAATACTTTCTGTAGCATCGTTTCTCAAGGCTCCCATACCGTATAAGGTTACTTCAGGAGTATTTGAAATAATTAAATTTTCAGAACCGGGACCTCTTCTGGCATTTCCTGATCATTTCCATATCCGAAAAATAATGCTCCGTAATTACTGTATCCCGTTGCATTTTTTATGGTGATAGACTGTCCGTTACTTTTGTATACCCTGAAGCCTGTAGATAAGCTGGATACAATCACAACCGGTTCCTGGTCTGCAATAAAATCAGAGAGTTTTTCAAAAATAGTATTATATAAATTGAAATACCGGCTTTGAAGCTGATTAGGATTTTTGAAATTATGATACCCCGGCCCATTGGGTTCTCCCGGCCATTGGCTGAATTTCAGTAACATACCGCTGATGGAGAATTTTCCGGCAAACATATACACAGGATCATTATAAGTGTACAGGTAAGGGATGGGATGGCCCGGCATTTCGTGATAAATAAACTCAGGGGTAGCTCCTAAAGTGTCACTTACTGCACCCTGGTTGATCATTTTTACCGATTTTATTCCATTATTGTCGAATAATGTGGCCGGATTTTTAGGCGAAAATATGACATCATCCTTTTTATTGTCCATGATCACGTTGCCAAGTTTGTTCCAGGCATTGGCAGAAGTAACCCTGTCTTTAATACCCGTCACTTTTCCGCTGGTGTCTGTGATAAGTGTACCTTCCTTTTTAGGGGTAAGGAGTATGGTGTACTCATTTTCATCCAGATCGCAGCTGCTGCTGTTATAATCACCAAATCTGTAGTGGCTTGTTGTTTTATCCCAGGTAATGCTGCTGAAGTTGGTAAGATTGGTGTCTGAACTGAGTTCTACTTTCAGATCATAAGAACTTTGTGCAGATGCAGGAAGCTCAAAAATAGCTTTTAGTTGTTCATTATATCTGTTATAAGAATATAATGTTTTACACCATCCCGTCACCCAGTTTCCCTGGGTATCTTTGTACTTGACAGATAACTTTACGTGATCACTGGTTACAGGCTTGATAAGCTTTCCGCTCATGACAACCAGTCCTTTTTCCTGTACATTCTGATTCATAACGATCAGAGGATCCAGATCATATACAAAGGGTGCTGCAGATTGGTGAGATTTCGAAATAATTGTATTCCCGTGTCCAGGGGCAGGTATCCCCGTGGGAAAGCATAAACCGATGCAAGGCAGAGAACTGCTGCAAAAATCTTGTACGTCGATTTTCCTTTCATATTTTATGTTTAAAAAGTTTTCAAATATTAGTTTTTGTGAAACACCAGTTCAGTAAATGATGATGACCCAGGATTGAGGGAATGGGAAACAAAAATTCTGTACGGGTGTTTTAATTTTATTCAGCTAGTTCTTCATAATCTATACTTCTCATATTAAGATTTAAATACTTATGATCTTCACTTTTATAGTGCTGAGGAGCCTCCAGCCCCATATATTTCATGATCAGCGGATAAATATAGGTAGTTTGAATCTGCTTCGGATCACGACCTGTGATTCTGTATGCCGGAGGAACCTTATTACCGTACCATACAAAGAACGGTACCTGCGTAGATTCTTTGGAATCTATATGCAGCAATTTATTTCCCTGTATTTTAAGACCATGATCAGAAGCATAGATCACTACAGAATTGGTGTTTCTAAGGGTGGTGAAAATGTCTTTCATGACATAATCTGTATACTTTATAGAGCTGTCATAGCAGTCCATGTCTCCGGAATCCCAGTTTTCCGGTAATCTGTTGCATGGGTTCGGGTGGCTTCCCATAATATGGAAAACAATGAATTTATTATCTCTTTTCTGAATAACGTTTTTTAATTCCGGAATAATTACTTCATCAAAACCGTTTACCCATTTTTTATGTTTAGACATAGATGCTATTGCTGTTATTCCCTTTGCACTTTGCTGGGTGCTGATCCAAAAAGAATTATAACCACTCTGATTGGCAAGATTGATGATGTTGTAAGATAATTTATCATAGCGGTACCGGAATTCATCCGGATGAATGCTGGAAAGAATAAGCGGTACACTCAGATTGGTAATCCCTGCCGGGGAAACAGCCTGGTCATAAATCATCATATTAGAAGTTTCCTGATCTGTATAAGGTGTTGTTTTTTTAGGATAACCGTACAATGACATGTTTTGTTTTCTTTCAGATTCACCGATGATCAGGATCACATTCTCTATGCCCGGTTGTATCTTTTTTATGTTGAAAACAGGAATATTCTTTCTGATTGTATTGATGTCTTCCTGAATACTCAAAGCTGTATTAAAATCAGAATAATGATAGTAAACACTTTTAATCATTTTCCTCCCGCCTTTATTGCTTATATATTTGTGCTTCAGATAAAAGGTGAATGGCATTATCAGCCATAGTAAGGCAATAATTCCGTATTTCCAGTCAAATTTCACGACATTTTTCAGGGAATTGATTGAATATAAAAGCATTCCCATGAAGATGATAAATAAAGTCCCCGGAAGAATAAACATATAAGACATGCTCATTGCCTCATCTGGGTTTGATTCCAGTATACTGATGGCCATCCCCACATTGAATCCGGAATGATAGATAAAATAACAGGATACTGATATCAGAAAGTTAAGACTTAAGAATAAACATAAAAGAACAGCAATAGCCGTTGTATATTTATTTTTAAAGAGGAATGCATTAAAAACAAGGAAAGAAGAAAACATGATTCCGTATTCAAAAATATTTCTGATACTTTCCAGTTTTTCTGCCCCGAATAAATTATCATAGATATAAGGGAAAGAAAGCAGAAAACCTGTGAGGTATATTAAAATAGTAAGAACAGGAATGATTTTTTTGAGCATGGTAGTATAGTGGGCTAAGCTGTTATGACAAAACTTTTTTAAATGGGACCTTTTTCAGGATCTTTTGGGGTTTATCTGCTATGAGTCAGGGATATTACCTGAAGAATATTATTAAACAGAATAATAATTCTTTATCACTACAGATATCGTTGCCACTCAAAAGAATAGCTGAAAGATTATTGTTAAATGTTTCGTTGCGGGTAATAAATCTTATCCGCCTGGATTTTCATAATAATGAAAATTGAAACTATAGAACTGTAAATACAGGTAAAAAAGTGAAAAGGTGTAGTTGTATTTTTTTCATCAGAGATTATTTTTAATTAATAATTAGCTTAGGGTTGTGTTTTTAAATAATTAGCGGTTTTTTCAGAACAAGCTGCATTGTAAGAAAGTCTCTATCCTGACTTGGACAGTATCCACATCGGTAAAAAGTAAATTTTTCACAAAACCGGATGATTGTCTCACTAGCTGGTCATCAAACAATGCTATTTTTGACAAATGTACACGAAATAACCTTTACTTGCAATAGATTTTTTACTATAACTAATGGATATGCTATACTTTACGGTTGATATAATCTTTGGTAGCATTGCCGGTAGGAATAATTTTAGCCGGGTTTCCTATGACTACAGAGTTGGAAGGTACATCAAAGTTGACATAAGAGTTGGGAACAATCAATACATTATTGCCGATAGTAATAGAACCTACAACCACGGCATTGGTCCCTATCCATACTTCATCGCCGATGATGGGAGAGCCTTCGTTTTTGCCACGGTTTTGCTGGCCAATAGTAACTCCATGGGCAATATTACAGTTTTTTCCGATGATCGTTTTCGGGTTTATAACCAGGCTCCCAAAGTGTCCCAGGTAAAAACCTTCTCCAATCTGAGTTTCTGGATAGATCTGGAACCCGTATTTGATCTGAAAATGTCTTAAAACAATTCGCCAGAAAATGTTCAGTACCGGACTTTTCTGATATTTCTGAGCCATTCTTAAGATATAGACAAAATGAAGATTGGGGTTGATACATTTTTTCCAGATCTGAACCGTGGAAAGCCACTTTCCGCTTTCCCGATAGAAGTCTTTTTGAATAATTGAATAATCAGCCATAGTCAATATTGTTTATACCTCGTCAATTATTTTCTGAAGATGCTCTACAGATTTTTCCAGGACAAACGGAAGCTCAGTCTCTGAAATTTGTTTTTGTACTGTTCAGGAACATTTTGATCCGTAAGAAATTTTTTCATGCCTTCATAGATTCCTTCCTCGGAGTTGGGCGTAATATTACCCAGTTTTCCATCCTGCAGAAGATCTCTGATCCCCGAAATATCTGTAGCAGAAATAGGTTTATTGAGAATAAGTGCCTCTGCAATGATGGTAGGGAATCCTTCATGTCTGGAAGACATGATATAAAAATCCGCTTTTTCATGTACGGATAAGGATTGCTGCTGAAGCCCAGCATTTTAGCGGTAGCCTGAAGCCCCAGTTGATTAAGCTGCTCTTGTATAACATTAAAATCATAACCGTCTCCGATGATCAGAAGCTGGTGTTTCAATCCTTCATCAATCAGCTTTTTGTGAACATTCAGTAGTCTGTCATAGCCTTTCTGCGGATATACGGTTCCCACTGTTACAAAAGTAGGAAGATCATTGTTGAAAGGATAATCATTGACCTCAATATCCGCTTTCTTTAAGGTATCTTCTCTATCAATAGGGTTATAAATTTTGATAACGGACTGTTTCTCCGTTTCATTTTTTGCCAGGCTGTACATCCCTTCCTGCAGTTTATTCGAAATAACCAGTATTCTGTCGAATTTGAAAAACTGTCTGATGACCTCCGGAGTATATTCTTTCAGATTGAAGATGTCATTTTGTACCCAGATGATTTTTTTGAATCTTTTTGAGGGCTTGACAGGATTTCCTGATGCATGGCATGGATGGCTGCAATCTCCACATCATATTTTTTATCCTTTAAAATAAATTTATAGAGAAGGGAAGGAAACCAAAGAAACATTTTCTGATAAAGAACCCGCCATGCTTTCACAGGGATTTCCAACGGTTTGTTTGTGGTAATCATCTCTCCTTTAATCAGATAGTGCAGATTGACCCATGATGGAACTTCTTTAATATATAACCCTGAATAAAGATTCACCAGAAGGTCTACTTCATATTTATCAGGAGGAAGATTTTTCAGAAAGTTGATCAGTACTTTTCTGCGCCGCCGTGACGTAATGAGCCTATACGAATGAGGAGCTTTTTCTTTTTCAATTTGTCTGTTTTTTTGCTTTTATCATTTTACAAGATTAAATTTATTTAATTTTTCTTGCTTTTTTATACTTATGAGGAAGATTTTCTTTGATCCAGGCATCCAGTTTTTTCTGTCTTTCTCCAGTTCACGGGGATATTTCGGGCTGTTTTTCAGAACAATGTCTCCATAATCCTCAATGGTACACAGAAACTGAGCCGGGTTTCCGATAAAAACCGTATTGTCCGGCATAGACTGTGACAGTACGGAATTGGCTCCCAGAATACAATTGTTACCTATCTGTACATCCTGCATGATGACACAGTTTAATCCAATTGTACAGTTATTGCCTATTTTTATTCTTCCGAGAATTCTTGCGTCCTCGTAGCCGGGAAGTTTTCTGAGAAGAGTAGTAGTTCCTCCATGATTCACGAATCTTACACCGCCGGCAATGTTCACATTATCGCCAATTTCGATCAGGTAAGGTTCGGTCCCGAAATAAATGGTATCCGGCATATTGAAGTTGCGGCCTACTTTCATGCCTTTATATTTTGCCACTTCAAGGCTGGCCCTATTCAAAAAAGAATGATAGAGGGAATCTATTTTTAACAGGATTCTGAATATAAAAATCATCAAGTGTAAATTTGTTTTTCTTTACTTTTGCAAAGAAAGACAATTTATTAATATGATGAAAATTTCAAAAATAGAATATTATCTGCCTCAGCAGGTGCTCACTAACGAGGATCTTGAAAAACAGTTCCCGGAGTGGAGCTCAGAAAGAATTCAGGAAAAAGTAGGAATTTCCCAGCGTCATATCTCCTCAGACAATGAAACGGTACTGGACATGGCCGTACAATCTTCGGAAAAAATTTTTGAAACCTATGACCGGAACAAAGTAGATTTCATTCTGTTCTGCACTCAAAGCCCGGAATACTTTCTTCCCACAACGGCCTGTATTTTGCAGGACAGATTAGGGCTTAGAAAAATATAGGGGCCATTGATTTTAATCTGGGATGTTCAGGGTTTGTGTACGGACTGGCTTTTGCGAAAGGCCTGATTTCAGCAGGAATTGCACAAAGTATTCTTCTGGTGACTTCAGAAACCTATACGAAGCATATTCATCCTGATGATAAAGGAAACCGAAGTATATTCGGAGATGCTTCAGCTTCTGCAATTGTTGAAAAAGCACAGGGAGCCGGAGACTACCAATTCTGTCTTGGGACAGACGGAAGCGGTGCTGAAAACCTTATTGTAAAAAAGGCGCTTTCAGAAAAGATTATGAACTGAATCCTGATCATGAATTCAGCCCGGAAAATATATACATGAATGGTCCTGAGATCTTCAATTTTACCATTGAAAATATCCCGACTGGTAAAAGAAACTCTTGAGGTGAATCAGATGACGATGGATGATATTGATCATTTTGTTTTTCACCAGGCGAATTCTTTTATGCTGAATTATTTAAGAAAGAAGACCAAAATTCCGGCAGAAAAGTTCTATATTGATATGGAGAAAACCGGGAATACCGTTTCCGCAACCATTCCTATTGCCCTTAAAAATATGATGGATAAAGGAATGCTGAAAGAAGGAGATAAAGTACTGATGGCAGGATTCGGGGTGGGATACTCCTGGGGAGCTACCATTATAGAAATTTAATAATAACAAACATTTAAAATTATAAATATGAAGACATCCGTTTTTTTAGAAAAATTACAGGAAGAACTGGAAGAAGATGAAACACTTACTGTTGAAACCAATTTAAAGGCTTTAGAAAGCTATGATTCTATCAGCTTACTTTCTGTCATTGCATTCGTGGACGAAAATTTTAATAAAAAAATCGATACCAAACAGTTTAAAGATGTAGAAACGGTCTCAGACCTTATGGATGTGATAGGGAAAGAAAACTTTGAAGATTAATGGATGCTTTCTCGTTAAAAAATAAAACAATTCTTATTACAGGGGCTTCTTCCGGGATCGGGAGAAGCTGTTCTGTAGAATGCAGCAGAAACGGAGCTGATCTTATCCTGGTAGGAAGAAACCATGAAGAGCTGGAAAAGACAGCCGCTATGCTGAATCCCGAAACAAAATTTGAAATAATTTCTGAAGATATTACCCAATCTGATCAGCTTGAAGGGATCATTGCAGAAAAGGTCGCTGTTCTGGGAAAGATATCAGGATTCATCCATTGTGCGGGAATTGAAAAAACGTTGCCCTTGAAAAAACATAGTCCGCAGCTATATCATGATATATTTGAGGTGAATGTGATTGCAGGATTTGAAATTGCCAAAATCCTGTCTTTAAAGAAGTATAAAGATGAAACAGCGAGTTTTGTATTTATTTCATCCGTTGCAGGAATGGTAGGAGAAGCCGGAAAGGCAGCTTATTCAGCCAGCAAAGGAGCGGTGATAGCTGGAGCCCGTTCATTGGCTATGGAGCTTTCCAGAGGCAATATCCGTGTCAATAGTATAAGTCCGGCAATGGTCAATACTCCGATCTTAGAAAAAATGTTTAACGATATCGGAGAAGAAGCTTCATCAGAGATCATAAAAAAGCACCCGCTGGGAATAGGAGAACCTAAAGACGTAGCGAATGCCTGTATTTTTCTTTTATCCGATGCCGCAAGATGGGTTACCGGTACCAATCTTGTGATAGACGGAGGATATTCTGCCCAATAATTTATTGCCTGTGGAGGGTTTCTATAATCTCCACTACACTGTCAAATATCTTTTGATTGTCAAACTGACTTTCAATATTTCTAAGATTCTCCCTGATGTGGAGAACCAGTTCAGGATTGGTAAGAAAAGCTTTCATCCCTTCATACATCTCATCAACCTCATAGTTGATGAGGTATCCTGTTTCTCTGTCCTTGATCATCAGTCCCACATCCCCACATTGGTAGCCACAATAGGTTTCTGGAGAATTAATGCTTCGGCAATTACCAGAGGCCATGCTTCAGATTCGGAAGGAAGGACGAAATAATCTGCCTTTTTGATGTATGGATAAGGATTCATTTGATTCCCCGCTAAAATAAATGTTTTCTCTACATTGCTATGGGCTGCCTGGGCTTTCAGGTTGGCCATTTCACCACGTCGCCTATCACCACAATACTGTGATGGAAACCCTCATCAATAAGCCTTTTATGAGCTTCAATAAGTTTATGATACCCTTTTCTTGAGTGGAGCCTTCCAATAGAAACAAAAACCGGCCCTTCGGGAAAATCATCCAGTTTTTCTTCTGCTTTCCGTTTGATTTCTTCAATAGGAATAGGGTTGATGATCACCGTTTCAGGAGGGTATTGTAATTCGGGATAATACTGATGCATCATATCTTTGATCTTATGGGAACAGTATACCATATGGTCAAATTGCGGAAAACTTTTTAGGATACCCGGAACCAAAGGCTGAAATTGCGGTACATTAATCTCAGAATGGAACCAGCCTATTTTTTTGAGTTTTTATGGGTAGAGTTGAGAATAGCGTCATAATCTCTGTAATCCATACCAATCTCTATATCAAAAGTATCATTGATGATTTTATCGGCAATAGCCGGATTGTTTTTCAGCTTTCTGAGTTTGATTCTTCTTGCGACAAGCTGAAGTTTTTGTACCAGTGAATTGCTGGAAAAATCTTCTTTTCCGTCGGTAAGGTAGACCTTTCTGACATGTTTGGGAAGCTCATTACGTAATTTTCCTGGTTGAGCGTAAGGCATACTGTCATTTCAAATTTGTTCCTGTCAAGATTGTTGAGCAGCCCCAACAGAACTTTTTCTACGCCTCCCATTTCCATGGAACGGTGCCTGAACAAAATTTTTATTTTTTTTTCTATCATTATCCGAAGATTGATTGTAACGTAATTTTTATTTTTTTCTTAATACGGAAAGGCAATGAATGCTGATACTGGAGTAAATCAAATAGTGCTTCCGTTCCAGGGTATTGATCCAGAATTGGTCCTCTTCCGTTAATGCTTGTAAGTTTTCTTCGCTTCATGGTATTGAAGATCACCTGGGCAAAATACTCATGGGATTTCTTTTTATTATCATTTTGTGAAATTCCACCCTGATGGGTTCTGTAAAGGTAGTTGGTGTCATCAATGAACTGCACCTTTCCTTTTTCATACATTTTTAAGATACAGATCCTGATCTTCCCCGATTTTTAAATCAGGATTCATTTTCTCCGTCTGCATATAGACAGCTCTTCTGAAAGCCACAAAATGAGCAATCTGAATAGGGAAATTGAAAAAATAAGGATCACCGTTCGGAACCTGCATCGCCGATCTGAAAGGGGCAATAGGTTTCAGGTTCTGATCACAGGTCATAAACCTTGAATAGGTGAGAACGGTATTTTTTTCGCCTGAAAAATATCCATACACTTTTGAATCGCAGTAGGATGAATGGCATCATCAGGATCCAGAAAACCACAGATGTCTCCTTCTGCCAGTTCGATCAGTTTACTTTTCGTCACACCGACCCCGGAATTTTTTTCATTTTCAAAAATTTAAACCTTTTATCCTTTGAAATGATTTCCTGTACCAATTTCTTTTCTTCCTCAGACGATGCATCATCTAAAATGACGGCTTCCCAATCAGTATAGGTTTGCTGCAATATGCTTTCAAAACAATCTTTGAAGAAGTGGGCGTTATTGTAATGGGCAATTAGAATGGAGAACTTCATTGTTGTTCCTTGAATATTAATTCCTGATGGTTGATTACTGTTGTGTTGGATGGTACATCTTTATAAATGGTACATCCGGCTCCTATGATACAATTATCTCCTATGGTAACTCCCTTCAGTACTGTGACATTGCTTCCCAGCCAACAGTTTTTTCCAATTTTGATGGGGGCTGTGGTAAAACGGGAATGATGGAGCTTAAACTCAGGTTGGGTCTCATAAGCATGGTTGTGATCATATAGCTTTACATTCTCACCGAACAGCGTATTCTCGCCAATGGAGATGCTGTCCAGGCAATTGATAGAGCAGAAATTATTCATAAAAAGTTGTTTCCAAGTTCCAGACTGGCATTCTGCTGTACAAGAACATGAACATAATTTCTGAAGCTGACCCCTTCTCCGATAGTTACCTTTTTAAGCCTTCATGTAGGATAAAATGATTACTGGTTCCCAGTTTTATTCCCTTAACGGAAACATTAGGATGTTTTCTGAGAAGTGAAATCTGACTTTTTCGTTGAAGTTTGGCTAGAATTTCATGAAGCATATTGGGATTTATTTTCACACTTGTAGTTACAAATATAATTTGTTTTATAGAAATATAATAATTAATCTTATTTTTGTGCCTTAAAATTAACACTTTAAATGAAATGGAACTGTCAGCAGATTGGGGGCAGATAGTTTTTGATAAAGTAAAGCATTCCGTGTTTCTGTGAAGATAGGTCAGATTACATTTACCAGATTTGTTGCTGCTATGGCAATTGTCATTTCCCATTTCAATAAAGATGTTTTTATACAAGATCGATTATATTTCCAATCTTTTTCTGAGAGCCAATGTAGGGGTAAGCTATTTTTTTATCCTTTCGGGGTTTATCATGATTATTGCTTATCATAAAAAAGATAAGATTGACTATCTGGAGTTCTATAAGAACAGGTTTGCCAGGATCTATCCGCTGTATATTCTGGGGCTTTTGCTGTATTTTATGACAAGATCCCAGATGCTTGACTGGTATAAGCTGATGCTGTACAGTTTGGGAATTCAGAGCTGGATACCGGGGAGGCCATGATCCTCAATTTTCCGGGGTGGTCTATATCGGTAGAATTTTTCTTCTATCTGCTTTTTCCTCTCTTATACAATTATTTTTATTCCAGGAAAAATAAGATGATCTGGGTTGCTGCCATTGGATTATGGCTGATTACTCAGGTGTTTTCTAACCTGTATCCGGTATATGGAGCTTACGAAGGGCCTCATACCAAAAGCCACGAGTTTCTGTATTATTTTCCTTTATGGCACCTTAATGAATTTCTGATCGGGAATCTGGCGGGAATCTTTTTTGTGAGAAATTACAGGCAAAAAAACTACGATCGGCAGGTTATTGTACTCTTTTTATTGATCCTTGTAACTTTAATGTTTGTTCCGCTTTTCTATCATAATGGTTTGATGGCACTGCTTTTTGTGCCTGCGATCTTTGTGATCTCAGCCAATAACGGATGGGTAACCAGATTCTTTTCATTGAAGCCGCTGGAATACCTTGGAGAGATCAGTTATGGAATATACATTACTCATATTCCAGTCCTCTACCTTGTGAGAGCATTTTTAGAATGGCAGCAATATACATTCAGCATCGATATTGTATTTGTGATATATATCATTGTAATGCTGCTTAGCTCTGCCTTTTTTATCAGTTTATCGAAAAGCCGATGCGTAATCTTTTAAGAAAGATACACTTTTCAAAACAATAAAAATTAAAACTTTCTTTTAAAACTAAATATTTAGTTTTGTGTTTTGGTTAGAACAGATCTTTCCTGAAATTAATATTGTAAAGCCCCGATCTTATGCTTCGGTAATCAGTAAACATATATTTTAGAATCATTCCCCATTTTGTAATAAAAGGGGCATTGGCGATCTGAAAGCTTCTATATACTCTCCTGATGTGGAGTTTAATTTCTGCAGGAATCATATTTTCGCTTTCCGCCCATTTGTTGACCTCTTCCCAGAGTAAAACTCTTGTTGAGGCTGGTTTTATCTCCCTGTTGTCTACCTTGGTAATCCTGTTATTCTCATGAACTCCTCTTACGGCTACGGCGCTGTCAAGAATTCCCGGATATAAATTCAGATAGTAGGAGAGTCTGAACAGGAATTCTGTGTCCTGATGTAATTTTAAATGGGTTTTGAAGAAATATTGCAGGTTTTTCAGAGAGCTTTTTCTGATGGTCAGGGCATCTATGCTGAAAAGGCCGAAGGTTCCTATCATATTAAGTTGCCCGGGAAATACATCTTTCGGAGGATGCTTTTTGTAAACAGTGGTTAAGCGGTCTCCAAAGACTTTATAATACTGTTCTTTCGCTTTTTCAGAATAATAATGTACGCCTATTGCTCCATAAACACCATCTACATCACTGTTTTTAAAGAGTTCTTTTTCTGCATCAAAACGATTGGGAAGATAATAATCATCTGCATCCAGAAATGAAATGAAATCACCTTCCGATTTTTCTATCCCCAGATTTCTGCTGGCTCCGGCGCCATGATTGCCTTGGTCCGGGTGCTGATAAAGTTTTACTCTGCTGTGTTTCCCGGCAAGTTCCTGCATACCTGCAGTGCATTGTCCGGAGATTTATCTTCTACCAGAACAACCTCATATACTTCATCGAACTGAAGGGCAGATTCAACAGCCTGAGTAACATATTTTTCAGCGTTGTATACGGGAATGATTACGGAAATTTTCATTTCAATCAGTCTGTTTTTTAATTTAATATTGAATAAAACCTATTTCTTATTGAATACTCTTTTCAAAATATGTCCCATTACAAAAGGAATACGGGAAATATTGTGTTTAAGTGTTTTAAAATGATCAATAGTAAAGGTTGTATCCTCCGTCATTCCATAGTCTGAAAAATCAACTCCGGAAACTGCTTTATGCTTGAACGTTGCATTCATTAAATTATACTGGTGAACAATCTGAATGTACATTTCTTTACTGTCTTCAGTAGAAAAGTTTTTATAATCACGGAAGCAGTTATGGGCTCTTTCCTTAAGAACAGTCTGGAAGCTGTCTGTACTTTCGGCCAGATTTACAAACGGATTGGCAATGGCATTATAAAGCTTTACAATTGCTTTGCGGTCCGGCAGCATGGTAAGCTGAAATCCTCTTCTCAGATCTATGACAAGGTCATGAACCGGTTTGAAGTGTTCCTGTACTGTTTTTATATAATCCTTGTGAAGCATATCATCATTATCCAGTTCGCCGGTAATAACAAATTTTGTATCCGGAGCAAAATACTGTGGATGATTTCTACTGCTTTGGTTTTCATGACATCAAAATCTTCTACAAATACAGCTTTGAAAGTAGGATATTCAGTTTCGATCTCTTTAATGATTTTCCTGAACTTATCAGAAGTGTTCACATCAAAGAACGTTAGCCATACGAAATTTTGGTTGGTCTGATTTTTATAGGAAGGAAGCACGTAAGTTCTGAATAACCTGAAGCGGTCATCCAGCCATTCTTCTGTAAGTGGTTTAAATCCTGAACGTGTCTCGTTCCAGCCTTTTGTAGGAACATTGAATCTTGTCATTATAATATGTACAAACTGACTCATCTGAATAAATTTATTAAAAAGTTGTATATTCTGTATGGCTTGCTGCCGTATATTTTCTCCAGTTTTTTTTTTCATAGAAGGTTTTCTATTGAGCAGCGCAATATAGCTTGGAAAAAACTCATGGAAAAGCGCTTTGTGTTTTTCATAAACAGTGTGGTATATAATCTCCTTTTTGTTATCATTTTTGATGATATCATTGTTTCTGGAGTTTACAGGATGCATTCTATAATTAAATACCGGGTAATCTATTTTAGTAATAGGAAGCTCACGGTGGGAAGAAATCAGTTGAATCCAAAATTCCCAGTCTTCGAAACCGTGTATAAGTTCTTCATCAAAAACGATTCCTTGGTCAAAGTATTTTTAGGAAACATAGAGGTACAAAAGAGTCTATTTTGGAGTAATAGCTCTTTCATACTGAATTTTCCTGTAAATTGGAAGTTTTATTAATATGGCCAAAATACACGGTATCCGAAAAAACAATTAATGTGTCTTTATTTTTTCAAATACTTCCAGCATTTTTTCTAATGCGAGCGGATTAAGAGTGTCGTCAGCATCTAATGGTAGAATATAATCCCCTGTAGCAGCTTTTAATCCTTTATTCCTTGCACTGGATACTCCGCTGTTTTCCTGACGAATATATTGTATTTTATCATCGGTCAGCTTTGAGGCCGTACTTTGGGTATCATCTGTAGAACCATCATCTATAATAATACATTCCCAGTTAGTGTAGGATTGATTTTTAACAGATTGTATGCATTCTTCCAAATGTTTTGCATGGTTGAAACTAGGAACAATAATGGAAACTTTGTTGGTCATTCAATATGTTTTTATATTATAAATAGCCTGAGAATAATTTTTTTAAGTAGTCTTCAGAAGAAATTCCTGCAAAAAAGATTCTGTAAGAGGATTAAACTCAATATTATAATTAGAGCCTTCGTTTATATTTTCGTAAACCGCTTTTTTACCGAGATGAATTTCCAGTTGAGACAAAATCTCAGCGAGAGAATATTGGTAAGGAAAAGTAAGGTTAACGGTTTCTTTGTTGAGGTCTTTTATATGATGTTCTGTGAATAAGCCAATGTCATCTATGCCAATCAGTATTCGTCGTGCGTTGCTGTGAATGGTGATCGCCTTTTCCGTGAGAATAGAGTTCTTCAGGAAATTGATGAGAGTATTGGGATTTCCTCCACGGCCTACAGCGTTTCCTACCCGGAAAATGACGTAGTTTTTGCACTGTTGAGTAATGATTTTCTCTGCATTGAGCTTGTGTGCTACATAAAGGCTGCCTGTTTTGGTAGGATCATAAATACTGCATGTGGAAAAATAGATCAGCTTTTTCTCAGGAAATTTTTCAATAGTAGATTCCAAAAGAGTGATTTCTCTTTCGAATTCAGAAGGGTTGGTTTCCAGTGAATTGGAAACTCCGGATGCAAAATAAATGACATCCTCTTTATCATAAGGTCTTACAGCATTAGCCAGAATTCCGTTACCAATAATCATATTTTCTTTTTCTAATTAAGCAGGTGTTATCTTTTGCAGCACTTTTATAAATGCTTAAAAATTTAAACAATCCAAGTTTATCACCTAATTTAGCCCATCTCGATTTCTTTACACGATCCAGCTTATAAAGCGCCTGTTCATATTTACTTTTTGGAACATATCTTTCAAGGAAAAGGTCTTCAATACTGATGTTTCTTCTTTCTGACATTTTAATCATGGCTACCCAGTGCCAGAATACAGCTTTCTCCTGATTGGTCGTGGTAGAAATGCCATTTTGGTGAACTCTGTACAGATACAGATCTTCATCAATGTATTTTACTGGAGCAACTTCACACATTTTCATGTACCAGTCTTTATCTTCTGCAATTTTCAAAAAGGGATCTATCCTGCAGTTTTTTCATATATACTTTTTTTTAGAGCAGCGAAACTTGATATCTCTCCTTTAAAATTGTAATAAGACTGATCTAATTCAGTAATTTGTTTCGCTTTATGAACCGATTGAGGCTTAAGATTCTCATCACAAAATACAAGATTAGAATATACCAAACCAGCTTCTTTATTTTCCGAATGGGTTTTTAAAACAATTTTCAGGGCATGAGGAACCAATGCATCATCAGGATCAAGAAATCCGCATATTTCAGATTTTGCAAGAGAGATCAGTTTCTTCTTTGTGTATCCAATTCCTTTATTTTCTCCGTTTTGATGGATTTTAAAACGAGGATCGTTTTCTACGATTTTCTTTATAATCTCAAGAGAATTATCAGTGGATCCATCATCTAAAATGACGGTTTCCCAGTCTGTTTCAGTCTGAGCAATTAAGCTTTGGTAACATTCTTCGAAAAAATGTCCATTATTATAATTAGCAATAAGTATGCTGAATTTACTCATCTTGACTGTATTTATTCAATATTTTTTTAATGCGTTCAAATAGGCGAAACCATATCTTCTATCTGGTTCCAGGATGTTTCCTTCTGCCCATTCATTCCATGATTTTACGATTAAGAATTGTTCAGGATAATCTTTTTATGGTCCAGATAAGCAATGGCTTTTTCTATTTGCTGTTCAAATAATTCCGGAGAATTGTTAGTCAGTATAATTCCATTATAACCACTTCGGGGAGTATTATCCCAATTAGGTAAAATGCATGGGTAGGTTGTTACATTGCTGTCTTCAAACTGTAAATCGTTGACTACTGCATTAGCATCCTGCATTCTGACTTTTGGCTGTTCCTTTTTCTTAATTCCTATTAACCCTTTTATTCTGTTCTTATAATATTGAGAATGAGAAATATATTCTTTTTTTTCGGATATGAGGGTTCCATGCTTTGTGAAAGGCATTGGAAATTTTACCATCATACCCCAAAGATTGGAAATCGATATCATCAGGAAGCTTATTGGATGCCATGAAATATAGATCGTCAAATCCGTTTTTTTGGCCAGTTCTCTGAATTTTGTAATATAATAAGGATCACCTTCATTCAGATGATTGGCATCGTATACAATGAAAACTGGTTTATTATCTACTTTTATATATCGGCTGTCTTTGAAAAAAGGGAGAAGATATTCGAAATGAGCGATCAAGTCTTGTTCATCCGGATAGGTTTGTTTTACCAATATTTTTTCCGAAAGGCCATGCCAGATTCCTGACCAGGTTTCATTCGCCCAGCAGAAGCAGAAAGGGAAATCCGGTTTTCCTGATTGTAAGACGTCATTGGCTACACGCTCTAATAATTGCTTGCCACTTCCAAACCAATAGTGATAATAGATGAACCCGTGTACACCATATTCTTTCGCCATTTGAGCCTGCTGTTCTCTTACTTCCGGAAGACGAAGGTCATAATAGCCTAAATCTGCAGGATATATAGGCTGGTCGTGTCCTTCAAACAAAGGTTTGGCCTTGCTTACGTTTGTCCATTCAGTAAATCCTTTTCCCCACCATTCGTTATTTTCTGGAACTGGGTGATATTGGGGAAGGTAAAAGGCAAGTGGTTTTATTTTTTTCATAATTGATCGGAAAATATTTTCTTAACGGATTCCAGATATTGCGTTCCAAATTTCATGTCGGGTTCCAAGTGGTTGCCTTCTGCCCATTCATTCCATGCATTAATGAAAATAAAGTTTTCATCTTCGGAATACGGCGTAAAATCTGCCTTCACATTAGAAAGCCAATGTTCAAAATATTCAGGTGTAGAGTCTTCTAAGATCAGAGTAGGATTTTCTCCTCTTCTGGAAGTGTTATCCCATCCCGGAACCAGAGAAGGGTAGAGCTTGCACTGAAAATCTTTTGAAGGATTAAATTTTCCCCATCCACTTATAGGGAACTGAGTTGAATCTCTTTTTACCGGTTGTTTTATAATGCGCCCCTTTATCTTGTCTATAATTGTTCTTTTTGGGGTACACGTCTTTCCCACATTTCTTTAAATACACTTTTTCTGCGAACTCCAAAAGGTTCAAAATCAACGGCTGCATCAAAGCCATCAACTAACTGATCCCAATCTTTTTGATAAGAGAAACCATATGGCATATATATAATTCCAATCCGGCTTCTTTTGCTCTTTCTCTCCAGCATTTGAGAGTTTCCTGTATGTTAGGAAAAACATTGGGTTTATAAATAACAATAACGGGCTTGTTATTTACTTTGATATATCTTGGATCCTTGAATATAGGCAGAAGAAAATCAATATGATCTTCATCGTCCTGTACAGAATACTTTTGTTCAATCAGTACTTCATGCTCATTACCATCCCAGCGTCTGGTCCAGTTTTCATTGGCCCAGCACAACATGAAAGGCAGATCTTCTTTTGGATTTTTTAATTTTCTGTCGATAGGCTCATGCATTAATCGTTTCCCGTTAAACCAATAGTGATAATAACAAAAACCATAGATTCCATACTGCTTGGCCAGAAGTTCCTGTGCCATTCTTGCTTCTTCCAGCCTTAGGTCATAAAATCCGAGATCTGATGGAAGATGTGGCTGGTAATGGTTCTCAAACAGAGGTTTTGCTTTTGTGACGTTCGTCCATTCCGTAAACCCTTTTCCCCCATTCATCGTTTTCCGGGAATGGATGGTATTGTGGTAAATGTATGGCGATTGGTCTTATTTTCATATTTCTGTGCTTAAATTATCTGTTAAATAAATTTGATCATTTGTTTCTAAGGCAATATTTTTACCGATAAGCAGTATCATACTACATCTGTATATTCACTTACCAGCTTTTATAATAAACCTTTTGAAGATAATGTAATGTATTATAGGTGAATTTACCCACATTCTTCAGAATCAGTTTTTCAGAAAGTGTTTTATGATCAAGCTCTCTAAGGAATTTTTTATGATTTTCGGTCAGCTTATTTTCTCTGTAAGCGTCATGAATGAGTTTCAGTATTTTCTTTTTCATTTCAGGCTGCTCTTTGTGTTTGATGAAGATATCAAAGAATGAGTCTGCTAAAAAGTTATTTTTTTATGAGTATTGGTACTGTGCATTCTATAGCTGCATGACTTGGTGTCGTCATAGATGAAGTCATACTTCTGGCTTAGTCTGAGCCACATATCATAATCTTCAAACGTTAAATTTTCATCCCATCCTCCGATCTCTTTTATCAAAGCAGATTTGGTGACACATGACATGGCAGGAAGAAAATTATAATCAAGTAATTTTTTAAAAGTTTCCTGATTCAATATTCAGATATTGATGAAAATAGGGATAAAAGTATTTTGAAAACGCACTGAATTGTCATCGATAATATAAGCATTTGAGAATACCAACGCTTCCTTAGGGAAGAGTTTTCAAGTATGGCAACATGTCTTTCTATTTTATCAGGCTCCATAAGGTCATCAAGAGCTATGGTAATAAGATATTTGCCTTTGGAAACAGCCAATAGCTCATTCAAAGACTTACAAATCCCCTGATTCCGGGTATGAGGAATAAACCGGATGTTCAGTTGAGGGTGATCTTTGATCCAGTTATTGATAATTTCTACAGAATTATCTTTTGAGCAATCATCACAGATCAGGATCTCAATATTATGATAGGTCTGAGATTTTAAACTTTCTAAAGACTCTACTAGAAACCGCTGTTGGTTATAGCTGAGGCATAAAATCGAAACCAGAGGAAATTCTGTCATGATATTTTACTTTATTGAAATCAAGTTTTTGAGGGTTAAATTTTAAATCTGTTTACAGTTTCTATAACTTTTTCAACTTCTTCTTCCGTCATTACCGGGGAGATTGGCAAACTTAATATTTCTTCATGAATTTTTTCACTGATCGGGAAGGATAGACCATTCCATTCTTTATATGCCTGCTGCTTATGAGGAGGAATCGGATAGTGTATCAGGGTCTGAATTTCATTTTCTGCAAGATATTTCTGTAAAGCATCTCTATGGGCTGTTCTGATCACAAAAACGTGCCAAACATGCTCTTTTTCATTTTCAGGATATTCAGGAAGTGTTATTGCAAGGTTGGTAATCCCGGAAATATAGCGTTTTGCTATTTTTCTTCGTGTATCATTTTCAGAATCTATATATTTCAGTTTTATATCTAAAACAGCTGCCTGAATTTCATCCAGCCTGGAATTAAGCCCCTGATATATATTTACATACTTTTGATTGGATCCGTAATTGGCTAAAGCTTTTATAGTAGCGGCAAGCTTTTCGTCATTAGTGGTAACTGCTCCTGCATCCCCAAGCGCTCCAAGGTTTTCCCGGGATAAAAACTGAATCCGGCAGCATCACCCAGATTACCTGATTTTTGCCATTCCATTCTGCTCCGATGGTTTGGGCATTATCTTCAATGATCTTAAGGTTGTGGGTTTGGGCTAATTGCTGGAGTTCTTCTGAAAAGACGATTCTTCCATACAGGTGAACAATTAGAATTCCTTTTGTTTTTGAAGATATTTTTTCTTTGATTTTTGAGATATCAATGTTGTAATTGTTAATATCCGGCTCTACAAGTACGGGAACCAGTCCGTTATCTGAAATAGCAAGGATGGAAGCAATATAGGTATTGGAAGGTACGATGATTTCGTCACCTGGGTTCATGATTCCTAATTCTATATAAGCCCGTAATATCAGGCGTAATGCATCCAGACCATTGGCTACCCCAAGGGCATATCGGGCTCCGGTATATCCTGAAAGGTTACCTTCAAAATTTGAAAGTTCTTGTCCCATCAGATACCATCCGGAACGAAAAACCTGGGAAAGTTTTGCTTCAATTTCTTCCTGATGCAATAGGTTTATTTTTTGAAGATCTAAGAATTTTATCATTTGTTAATTGTTATTAAATATGTCAGATGTTATACTTTATTGTTAAAAGAATTCTTTTTCAGAATAAGTGAAACTGTTATAAAAGTAAGGATAAATATAACACCATATATCATTGAGTTGTTTGTTGAGAGCCATGGCCCCTGAAACTGAAAATATTTTTGAGCGGGAAATCCGAAAAAGTTTCTTTCCGATAATGCTTTGTCCAGGAAGCCTTCCGGTACATTAATCTTGTACCAGAATCTTGACCAGATCAACTGAAAAACGAAAATACCGGCTAATTGATATCTGCTGAAATCTACTTTCTTAAGACTGTCTAAAAATATAAATACAATAAAAGGGAAAAATTGTAAAAATTGTCTTGTTTCTGTTCCTAAAATAAAGAAGACGGAAAAAAGTATGGTTATTGTTTTGAGGAATGAGTCTGAGTTTTTTGCTGCGTAAGAGAAGAATAACTTACGATAGTATATGATAAAAACTACAAATAACCCATAATATATAAAATGGGTAATAAGGAATTTCAAAGGAAATGAAAATGCCTGAAACATTAAATTAAATAAAAATTCACCTGATGACAGGGTACGGGTATCTTTAAAATTAACCGTAATAAATTTACTCACAACAAAAAACAGGACTAAAATAACTGACGGGAAAATAAGATACGGAGAAAAAATCCTTTTCGGTTTATATTCAACCCATTCAATAAATTCAGAATATACCGGATGGTGAAAAAGATAAAAGAGTTTAGCAATATAAATGTTACAGGAATCAAGAATAAGGCAGACTGCACCGTATAATCTTTTTTAGCAGCTGCTATAAACAGGTTGTAATTTGAATATAGATATAAGAGCTCAAATACAATACATAGCGCAAAAACAAGATATACATATTTATTGAAATTTTTTTCAATAGCAAGCCCTTTCTCATTAAAGGAAATAAAGCTGGAAGCAATAAGGGATACTGCGATTAAAAAAGTTGTTGGGAAAACAAACATGGATATCATCAGTATCAGTAAAAATGCAGTCCTGTTTTTGATCGTATAATAATAGTATAAAATAATTCCTGAAGTAAAGCCAAACAAATCCATAAGAATAGGATAGTAGTTTGATAATTTAAGCACAAAGAAATTGACAAACAGGAAGCAAAAACCAAGAATCGTAATATTTTTACTGTAGCCTTTTATCTTCACAATTTTGTAATAGAAATACAGCGAAATGAAAATTGCAAGCCCATTCAGTATGATAAAAAGACCCTGAATAGTTTGCAGCGTAAAAGCTATCCCCAATAAACTATGGATAAAATGAGCTATTCCCGGCATTAATAATCTGGAAATATAATAGGGATTAAAGCTTCGTTCAAAAAAATTTTTGAAAAATTTCTAACAATCTCAATATAACTTTTTTCATCAAAAATATCTACATATTTGAATGGTAATCTGTCATTTGAGAGAAAAGCATAGGCTAGACACAATAGAAATACGCCTATTATGTAATATGCAGAAGGTATTTTTTTAATATAGTCAGCATAATGGATCGTTACTGTTTCTCAACATCATCTTTTTCTTTAATAATATAACCCGGACGATCTTTTACTTCTTCAAAAATCCGCCAGATATACTCTGCTATGATACCAAGAGAAAAGAGAATGAGTCCTCCAAAAAAGAGATGAACAATATGATACTCGTCCATCCTTTAGGCTGTATATCATTTAAGAACGGGCTTCCGAAAATTTTAATATAAATATAAAACAGGATAAGTAGGAACGAAATTAAAGAGACCCATAGTCCAAGATTAAATATAAATTTTATAGGAAACGAAGAGGATGAAAAGAAAGTGTCTTTTGCCAGTGTCAGTTTCTTTTTAAAGTCCATCTGGATTTTTGATTAATTCCCAACGGTCTTTTATATCCAAAGTGATAGGGATTAAACCCCAATCTTAAAATTTCTGCAACAGTTGATGTATTTCTAGGATGTATTCTTTTGTTAAGGATATCAATTATCTCCCGGTCTATCAGGAAAAGATCAGCACCACCTTTCGGGAATTTCACCTCCGTAAGGTTATTCATAATTTTATAATAGGTTTCTGAAAAAATCTTGCTTTTCCAGTTGTCATCACGTGTAATCCTATGAGGAATAATGATTTTTTCTCCCTTCAGCCATATGTTATACATCTCTACAATCGTCTCATAGGGTTGTTGCTCATCATCTACAATAGGGAGTGCACAGGCTCCTTCTGCTAGTGAAAGTCCTGCAAAAATTGAATAATGGCTAGTATAGTTTCTGCTGAGTTGATAGGCTCTTACGTTTGACTCTTTTTTTTTCCAGTTCTAATGCTATTTTATAAGAGTTGTCCAGAGAGCCATCATCCATGACAATAAATTCAAAGGGGATATTATTTTGCTCTAATAATTCCTTAACGTTTTCATACACGTTTACAATGCGTTTTTCGCTGTAATAAGAAAGAAGAATCAGAGATAGTTTTTTATTCATCATAAGGTGTTTGCGTAAAAGATTAAGATCGTTTTATTAACTGGGCATTTTCAAAAAAATACTCATTGCCTGATTCATCTTTCATTTCAAGGTCTATGATTAAACCTGCTGTCGTAATATACCCCTTATGTTTGGCAGGATTACCATACCACACTGTATTGGGAGGGACATCTTTTGTAATGACGCTTCCGGCTCCGATTAAGGCATTTTCACCAATAATATTGCCTGCGATAATGGTAGAATTTGCACCAATAGAAGCTCCTTTTTTATTAAAGTTTTACTGAATTCCAATGGGTATTGCTTCGAGCGGGGAATAAGATCATTTGTAAATGTAACATTTGGGCCAATAAATACATTGTCCTCAAGGGTTACTCCGTCCCATATCTGTACTCCCGGTTTAATGGTCACATTATCACCTATTTTTACATCATTTTCAATAAATACATTACAGTTAATGTTACAGTTATTCCCGATTTCTGCATTCTTTAAAATGACACAGTATTGCCAAACCATAGTATTTTCACCTATGTGTTCGGTTTGAACATCAGACAAAGGATGAATGTTATTTTTCATTTTGTAGTTTTAAATAGGTATCATAGTTTCTTATGTAGTCATTTTCATTATAAGTATGAGATGCCAGTACAAGACAGATTGCTCCGGAAGAAAAATTAATCTCTGAAGCCCAGATTCCCGGAGGAATATGCAGACCTATATTGGGACGGTTCAAAAAAACCTGTCTTTTGAACTTCCCGTCATCTAATGAGACTTCAAAGCTGCCGCTTGCTGCTATCAGAAACTGATGACATTCTTTATGAGAATGGGCGCCTCTGCTTTCTCCTCCTGCAATGTCATATAAATAGAAAACTCTTTTTACATTAAAAGGGAATGAAGAGTTGTTTTCAACTACAGTGAGATTTCCTTCATCGAAACTGATTTTACCTAAATCAATAAGATTACAATCAAATACAGAAATATTATTCTTCATCAGTCAATGTTTTAAATTCTTCAAAGCTTCTTATATAATCGTCTTCGTTGTATGGTTTGTCAGAAACTATCAATGCTAATGAATTGGTTGAAAAGTTTTCCAATCTGCGCCAAAACATTTTAGGAATGTATAATCCATAATAAGACCTGTTTAAAGAAAACCTCTGTTCTTCTTTTCCATTGTGTATTACCACATCAAAACTGCCGGAAAGGGCAATAATAAATTCTTGCTGTTGCCTGAAAGCATGACTCCCTCTCACTTCACCTCCGGGTACATCATATATCCAGTAGGTTCTTTCTATTTCAAAAGGTAATTGATTGGGATTTTCAAAAAGGATAAATTTCCTCTTTTGTCATATATCTTGGGAAGTTCTATTATTTTCGGAATCATGGTGTCTGTACTTTATATTCAAAAATTGGTCGGGTTACTCCTGGGTACACATACATAACTGTTCCAACCTTTACATTTTCTACTTCAAACCCTATAAATTCATCAATACCAAAGAGAAGAATTCTCTGATCTTTTCCAAAATAAAGCTTGAAGTAGTAATTTCCGGCATTCAGAAGACCTGCTGGAATATCAAATTCCACCGTATATTCTCCAACTTTAGAATCATTATTCTGGGTAATGAGTTTTCCAACATGGAAAATGACTAGTTCTTCATAGTTTTTCAATTCGAATGTTGTATCCAGTGTAATATCCGGGCAGTAATTCTGAAAAACCAGTTTTACCCGGACTCCGGAATCAATATCTATTAAATCTCCTTTAACAGGGGATGCTGAAAATTCTTTTATCCGGATATTTTCATTGCCTATCGCCTCATCCAAGTTACCGTTGTAAGTATAAGAACTGTCTCTGGCACTGCTTTTCTGATATTCTATGATGGTGTTGAGAATGTTTCCCTGATAGTCAATTTGTCCCTGATTCAAAAGAATTCCTTTTGAACATAATTCTTTAACAGTCATGTTATGACTTACAAAAAGAATGGTACGCCCTTCTCCTCTGGTTACATCATTCATTTTACCAAGACATTTTTTTGAAATTCAGCATCTCCTACTGCTAGCACTTCATCCACGATAAGAATTTCAGACTCAAGGTGAGCGGCCACGGCAAATGCAAGACGCACATACATTCCTGATGAATACCTTTTAACGGGCGTGTCAATATATCTTTCAACTCCTGAAAAATCTACAATCTCATCAAATTTTCTTTTAATTTCTTTTCTTGTCATTCCCAGGATCGCTCCATTAAGAAAAACATTTTCACGTCCCGTCATTTCAGGATGAAACCCTGTACCTACTTCCAATAAAGAAGCAATTCTGCCATTGGTATGTATATTTCCGGTGGTAGGCTTGGTTACTTTACTTAAGACTTTTAATAAAGTTGATTTTCCGGCGCCGTTTCTTCCAATAATTCCAACGGCATCTCCCTGCTCTATCTCAAAGTTGATATCCCGTAAAGACCACACATATTCAGACGTTCCTTTTTGAGTTCTGTCATTGGCTTCTCCTATTTTGAGATATGGGTCTTCTTTCCCTCTTATCTTATACCAGAATCTGTTGAGGTCATGAGACAGCGTTCCTGTACCGACTTGTCCCAGACGGTATTGTTTAGATATATTTTCTGCTTTTAAAGCCAGCATGTTTTTTAATTTAAATTTTTAAAAGAAAAGTAATTACACAGTATCCATAAAAGTTTTTTCAACCTTATTGAAAACAACAATGCCTATCATTAAAAGGATAAGAATGATAACAGTGCTTATTCCAAGCATTACAGGGGAGAAATCTCCCACACCGATCCATGCGTATTTAAAACATTCAAAAATACCGGTCAGAGGATTGTAGTAAGCCAGTTTTTTAAAAAAACCAGGCAGTGAAGAAACCGGATAAATTACCGGTGTAGCATACATATACAAACTTATACCGAATCCCAAAAGCATGGCAAGATCTTTATATTTTGTTGTAAGAGAAGAAAAGATCATTCCAACTCCCAATGCAAACAATGCCATAAGTATTATAAGGAAAGGGGTTGCAAAAATCCATATGTTGGGATGAACCTGTCCCTGACTCAAGTAATATGCCCATGCCATAATAAACAGAAGAAACTGTACTCCGAAACGCATAAGATTGGATATTACAATAGATAATGGAGTAACAAGTCTTGGGAAATAAACTTTTCCAAATATTCCTGCATTTCCTGTAAACGTAGAAGATGTTGCCAGCAATGAAGATGAAAAATAATTCCAAAGAGTGACACCGGATAGATAAAATAGAATAGGAGGGGCACCATCTGTAGGTAGTTTGGCAATTCTGCCAAAAATAACCAGGTACACAATAGTCGTTAAAATCGGATTGATAAAAAACCAGATAGGTCCTAAAATCGTCTGTTTAAAACTGGATACAAAATCTCTTTTTACAAACATATAAACAAGATCTTTGTATTTCCAGACTTCTTTAACTTCAAGTCAAACAACGAATGATCAGCATCAATCGTTTCTGTCCACTTCTGTTGTGGTTCATTCATCTGTGTAAGTTTTTGCAAATTTATAATAATTAATCTTACTGTATTTTTCAGGCTATGAATTTTATTTCAAATAAAACCCCAAAAGCAACAACTAATATATTGATATTTGCTGTTATAAACAAAACTATTGGCTATAAAGCCAATAGTGTGCGGATTTTATAAATTATATTTATTGTTTTTCTATAAGCTGCTTCAGGTACTCACCATAACCGCTTTTTCCATATTTGGTAGCAGTTTCCAGAAGTTTTCTTCATTGATGAATTTATTTCTGAAAGCAATTTCCTCAATGCATCCGATTTTGAATCCCTGTCTCTTTTCAATCACACTTACGAATTCTGAAGCGTCATGAAGGGAATCAAATGTTCCGGTATCCAGCCATGCCGTACCTCTGTCCAGAACAGCTACCTCAAGTTTTCCGTTATTTAAGTAAACATTATTGATATCGGTAATTTCCAGCTCTCCCCTTGCAGAAGGTTTGATGTTTTTGGCAATCTCCACTACAGAGTTGTCATAGAAATATAAACCGGGAACAGCGTAATTGGATTTTGGCTTTAAGGGCTTTTCTTCAATAGAAACTGCTTTCAGTTCTTTGTCGAATTCTACCACTCCGTATCGTTCAGGGTCTGCCACATGGTAGGCAAAAACCACACCTCCGTCCGGATTGGTTTTGTTTTTCAGTAAAGTTCCCATTTCAGAGCCATAGAAAATATTATCTCCTAAAACCAGTGCTGCAGAATCACTGCCAATGAACTGGTCTCCCAGTATAAACGCCTGAGCCAGCCCGTCCGGGCTTGGTTGTACAACATACTCGATATTGCATCCTATTTGAGAACCATCCCCTAAAAGTTTGATGAATCCTGCCTGGTCATGGGGAGTGGTGATAATTAAAATATCCTTGATGCCCGCTAAAAGCAGTGTGGAAAGAGGATAGTAGATCATAGGTTTGTCGTAAACAGGCATTAATTGCTTACTTACTGCGATCGTTAGAGGGTAAAGTCTTGTTCCGGATCCTCCGGCTAATATTATTCCTTTCATGTGTGTGTTACGCCAATTTTGTTTGCGTGTTATATTGATCGTTATTTTGTGATTAGAGTGTGTTGCAAAAATTAGATAAAATCAAATTGTATTTATTCTTCGCTTTTCTCAATAATAATGGAAATCTAGCTGTACTGTTTGTTGTAATACTCCTGGTAGTTTCCTGAAGTTACATTTTCCAGCCATTCCTTATTTTCCAGGTACCAGTCTATGGTTTTTCCTAAACCTTCTTCAAATGTTACGGACGGTTTCCACCCTAAATCCTTATTTAATTTTGTAGCATCAATGGCGTAGCGCTTGTCATGGCCCGGTCTGTCTTTAACAAAAGTGATCAGCTTCTCGGAATAGCCTTCCGGTTTTCCAAGTTTAGCATCCATTTGTCTGATCAGTTCTTTTACCAGATCAATATTCTGCCACTCATTGAAGCCTCCGATATTATAGGTTTCACCGGTTTTTGCTTCTTTAAAAATCTGATGAATTGCTTTGGCGTGGTCTATGACGAAAAGCCAGTCTCTGGTGTATTTTCCATCACCGTAAATAGGGAGTGGTTTCTCATTGATGATATTTGAAATACAAAGAGGAATCAGTTTTTCCGGGAAATGGTTTGGCCCGTAGTTGTTGGAACAGTTGGATACGATGAACGGCATTCCGTAAGTGTTTCCGTAAGCTCTTACCAAATGGTCGGAAGCTGCTTTTGAAGCTGAATACGGAGATTGGGGATCGTATGGTGTTGTTTCCAGAAAGAAACCTGTTGCCCCTAAACTTCCATAAACTTCATCAGTTGAAATATGATAGAAGAGATTGTTTCTTTTTCATCCGGGAATCTGCCATGGGTATGATCAGGATTTAATGTCCAGAATTCTTTACAAAGATTAAGAAGGTTGGCTGTCCCGTTCACGTTGGTGTTGATGAATGCCATCGGATCTGTAATACTTCTGTCTACATGGCTTTCTGCGGCCAAATGCACTACAGCATCCGGGTTGTATTTTTCGAAAATTTTTCTAAGTTCTTCCGGTTTTGTGATGTCTGCTTTTTCGAAAACATAATTGGACTCATTTTCAATGTCCTTAAGGTTTTCAAGATTTCCGGCATAGGTAAGAGCATCAATGTTGATGATGGTTGTGTCCGGATTGTTTTTTACAAATTCTCTTACAACATGAGAGCCAATAAATCCGGCTCCTCCTGTGATGATAATATTTTTCATTGATTTATTTTGTGATGGTCTTTCTTCCTATACTTTTATAATGAAATCCGTTTTGTTCAGGGATTTCTAACGGATACATATTCCTGCCGTCAAAAATGACTTTGCTTTTCATTTTTTTAGCCATAAGTTCAAAATTAGGGTTTTTGAATTCCGGCCATTCTGTAGCAATAAATAATGCGTCCACATCTTCCAGTGCATCATACATTCCTTTAGCGTATTGTATTTTATTACCTAAAAGTTTTTGGACATTGCTTTCCGCAACAGCGTCATATGCTATAATTTCTGCACCTTTTTCCAGTAAAAGAGCAATGTTGTCTAAAGATGAAGCTTCTCTGATGTCATCTGTATTAGCCTTAAAAGCTAGTCCCCACATGGCAATTTTCTTTCCTTCGATATTTCCGCCAAAGTACTTTTCTATTTCAGAAACTAAAATTACTTTCTGGGTGGTATTTACATTTTCAGTAGCCTCAAGGATCTGGAAATTGAAATTTTCCTGTTTTCCGGATTTTATAAGCGCTTTTACATCTTTAGGGAAACAGCTTCCTCCATATCCGATTCCAGGGAATAAAAATCTGTGCCCGATTCTGTCGTCACTACCCATTCCCAATCTTACCTTATCCACATCTGCTCCCACTTTTTCACAGTAATTGGCAATTTCATTCATAAAGGTTATTTTTACCGCTAAAAATGAATTTGCTGCATATTTAGTAAGTTCTGAAGACTTTTCATCCATAAAAATGATCGGAATTCCGGTATTGGTAAAAGGCTGGTAGATCTTAGACATAATATCCTTTGCTCTTTCTGAGCTTGCTCCTACAACCACTCTTGATGGGTTCATAGAATCTTCAACCGCAAAGCCTTCTCTCAGGAATTCAGGATTGGAAACAACATCAAAAGGGATATCTGTTTTTGAAGAGATTGTCTCTCTCACTCTGTCTGCAGTTCCTACCGGTACCGTACTTTTATTAACAATAACCTTGTATTCGGTCATCATTTCTCCAATATTATTGGCTACCTGAAGCACATAGGAAAGGTCTGCTGACCCGTCTTCTCCCGGAGGAGTAGGCAATGCGAGATAGATGACCTCGCTTTTATCTAATGCTTCTTTCAGGTTGGTGGTGAAAAATAATCTTTCAGACTGGATGTTTCTCAGAAACATTTCTTCAAGGTTCGGCTCATAGATGGGAACAATGCCGTTTTTCATACCTTCTACTTTCTTTTCATCAATATCAACACAGTATACTGAATTGCCAAGCTCTGCAAGCGTAGTTCCTGTAACTAGTCCTACATAACCTGTTCCTACAATCGTTATATTCAAAATGTTTGTTTTAAAATTCTAAAGACAAAAATAATAAAAATACTTTCACTTACTCCTTTAATTTGTTGTAAATGAATCCTTCCCTATTTACTTGATAATAAGATTATTTTGTATTTTTAGAAAAAAGGCGTATATTTGCAATGGATTTACGGAAAAAATGGGAAGGCTTCGCAAGAAAGCCTTTTTCGTACTGTAAATCAAGATAAAAATATATGGAGTTTAGAAAAAGAATTGAAGAATTATTAAATGAATTCCTTGAGACCAGAAAAGATCTGTTTCTGATTGATCTTAAAATTTCTGCAGGGGATGATATTACAGTGATTTTAGATGGTGACAATGGCGTTTCATTGCAGGATTGCCTTGATGCAAGCCGTGCTATTGAATTCAATATGGACCGTGAAGAGCATGACTTCAGCCTTCAGGTAATGTCTGCAGGACTGAGCGAACCATTGGTGACCCCAAGACAGTTCAATAAAAATATAGGAAGAGAGATTGAGGTGATGCTGGAAGATTCTTCTAAAATTGAAGGGGAATTGTCAAAAGTAGATGAGGAAAAGATCACACTTGTTTTGCGCTACCGAAAACCAAAAGATATCGGAAAGGGAAAAGTGGATGTGGAAGAGGAGAAAGAGATTTCTTACTCTGAGATCAAAAAGCATTAGTAGTAATTAAATTTTAAAAAAGAAAAAAAAATAGATGGATAATATAGCGTTGATTGAATCCTTTGGTGATTTTAAAGACGAAAAAGGGATCAGTAAGATTGATCTTATGGCAATTATTGAAGATTCACTGAAGACTCTTTTAAGAAAGAGATTTGATTCAGATGACCACTTTGATGTGATTGTAAACCCGGATAAAGGAGATTTTCAGATATTTTTGAATAAAACAATTGTAGAGGATGAAATGTCTGAAGATGATGATTTGGAAATTGAAATTTCTGAAGCAAAGAAGATTGACCCTACCTTCGAAGTAGGTGAGGACTTTACAATGGAAATTCCTGTTGCACAATTGGGAAGAAGAAATATTCTTACCCTTAAGCAGATCCTTGCTACAAAGCTTCAGGAACACAATAATGCAATGCTGTACGAGCAGTTTAGAGATAAAATTGGTGAAATCGTTGTTGGAGAAATCCACCACATCCGTCACAAGCATGTGATCTTGCTGGATGATGAAGGAAACGAGTTTATTTTACCAAAAGAAAACCAGATCCCATCCGATTTCTTTAAAAGGGTGAGAATATCAGAGCTATTGTTGAAACAGTAGATTTTAAAGGTTCTAAACCGCAGATTATTATTTCCAGAACTGCACCTAAATTCCTTGAGAAATTATTAGAGCTGGAAATTCCTGAAATCCAGGACGGAACAATTATCCTGAAGAAGGTAGTAAGAATTCCTGGTGAAAAGGCGAAGATTGCAGTAGATGCTTATGATGACAGAATTGATCCGGTAGGAGCTTGTGTTGGGGTGAAAGGATCCAGAATTCACGGCGTTGTAAGAGAGTTGAGAAATGAAAACATCGATGTTATTCAGTGGTCTAAAAACCCTGAGATCTTGGTGAAGAGAGCATTAGGAAACGTTACAATTAACAAAATTGAAATCAATGAGGAGACCAATTATGCATTAGTATATACTCCAGTTGAAGAAATTTCTAAAGTAATCGGAAAACAAGGTCAGAATATCAGACTGGCTTCTTGGTTGACAGGATATGAGATTGATGTATACAGAGAGTCCAGCGAGGATGATGATGTTGAATTGAAAGAATTCAATGATGATATCGAGCAGTGGATTTTGGATGAGTTTAAGAAAGTAGGACTTACAACTGCAAAGTCAGTATTGGATAAAGAAACTGAAAGTCTTTTAAATATGGTTGACCTTGAGGAAGAGACAATTGAAGAGGTTAAACGTATTCTGAGAGAAGAATTTGAAGATTAAGATTTTAGAAATAAATTTTAATAAACAGTAAAAAAAAATACTTTAATTTTAAAAATTAAAAAACAGTAAATAATATAGATGCCAAAAATTAGATTAAATAAAGCGGTTAAGGAATTCAACATTTCGATGTCCAGATTAGTAGAGTTTTTACAGTCAAAGGGTTTCGAGGTTGAAAGCAATCCTAACGCTCAATTGGAAGAATCGGCATATTCTGCATTGGAGGCTGAGTTTGCTAAAGATGGCGAACAACGAAAGGCTTCCCATGAGGTGGTGATCACTAAAGTTCCGGAAGAAAAACTGGAAATTGAAGAGAAGAAAACCCTGAAGTGATAAGAGCTAAAGCAAATAAACCAGAAACTAGAATTTTAGGTAAAATAGACTTAGAGCCTAAGAAACCTGAAGTTGAAGAAACTCCTGCAGCTCCTGTGGCACCTGTGGCTACACCGGTTGAAGAGAAGAAAGAAGAAATTGTGAAAGAAGAGCAACCGGAAGTAAAAGCAGCTCCTGAAAAACAGGAATTTAAAGTTTTGGATAAAATTGATTTGTCTCAAATAGAATCTAGAAACAGACCTGTGAAAAAGACAAACCAAAAATGGAGGAGAAAAAAGAAGAAGTAAAACCAGTGGAACCAGTGAAAGAAACTCCAAAGCCAGCTGTTGCTGAAGAGAAAAAAGTGGAAACTCCAAAAGTTGAGGCTGAGCCTGAATCTCAGGAACCACAGAAAATTGAGACGGTCTATCAGAAACTTGACGGTCCGAAGATCGTAGGTGAAAAAATTGACCTTACTCAGTTTGCTCCAAAACCAGGTGCTGGTGCAAAAAGAAAAGAAAGAGAATTGAAAAGCCAGGCGGAGGTCAGAATAACCAGGGCCAGGGTGGAAACAATCAAAACTCTGGAAATAATCAAGGTGGACAAGGTGGAAACCGTCAACACAATAATGGTGGAGGACAAGGTGGAAACCGTCAGGGCCAGGGCGGACAAGGAAACCGTCCACAAGGTCAGGGAGGTCAAGGTGGAAACCGTTTCGGGAATAACCAGGAGGTCAAGGCGGAAACCGTCAGGGCGGCCAAGGTGGTGGCTTCAAAAAGGAGGTCAAAACAACAGACCTGGACAAAGAGTTATGCCGGTTGAATTAACTGACGAACAAGTTAAAAACCAGATCAAAGAAACCTTAGAAAAACTTACCAATAAAGGAGGAAAATCTAAATCTGCAAAACACAGAAAAGATAAGAGAACTTTCCGTAGAGAACAGGACGAACGTCAACAGGAGCTTGAAGCACAAGACAGAACTCTTAAAGTAACGGAATTCATCACAGTAGGTGAATTGGCAAGTTTGATGAATGTTTCTCCAACTGAAGTGATCTCTGCTTGTTTCTCTCTTGGTGTAATGGTAACCATGAACCAAAGATTGGAAGCCGATACCTTATTATTGGTAGCAGATGAATTCGGTTATAAATTGAATTCTCTGATGCAGATCTTGAAGATACAGATGCAGAAGACGAAGTGGATACTGAAGAAAGCCTGGTTTCAAGAGCCCCTGTAGTTACTGTAATGGGACACGTTGACCACGGTAAAACTTCATTACTGGATTATATCAGAAAAACGAACGTAATTGCAGGTGAGTCCGGAGGATTACCCAGCATATCGGTGCTTATAATGTGAAACTGGAAAACGGTCAGAGAATTACATTCTTAGATACGCCAGGTCACGAAGCCTTTACAGCGATGAGAGCAAGAGGTGCTCAGATCACGGATATTGCGATTATCGTAATTGCTGCTGATGATGATGTAATGCCACAAACAAAAGAGGCAATTGCTCACGCACAGGCTGCAGGTGTACCAATGATTATTGCGATCAACAAAGTAGATAAGCCGAATGCAAACCCTGACAACATTCGTCAGCAGCTATCAGGTTTAAATCCACCGGTTCTTGTAGAAGAATGGGGAGGAAATGTTCAGGCACAGGAAATTTCAGCTAAATTCGGTAATAATGTAGATGTATTATTGGAGAAAGTTTTATTACAGGCAGAAATGCTTGAGCTGAAAGCTAATCCGGACCGTTCAGCAAATGGAGTTGTTATCGAAGCGTCATTAGATAAAGGAAGAGGATATGTAGCAACAATGTTGGTACAAACCGGGACCTTAAGAGTTGGAGATTATGTGGTAGCAGGTAAAAACCATGGTAAAGTAAAAGCTTTGCTTGATGAAAGAGGTAAAAACCTTGCGGAAGCAGGTCCTTCAATTCCTGCAACAATCTTAGGTCTGGATGGAGCGCCTACAGCAGGGGATAAATTCCGTGTTTATACCGACGAAAGTGAAGGTAAGGCTATTGCCAATAAGAGAGAACAGCTACAGAGAGAACTTTCTATCAGAACGAAAAAACATACAACCCTTGAAGAATTGGGCAGACGTATTGCTTTAGGAGAATTCAAAGAATTGAATATTATCCTTAAAGGTGACGTGGATGGTTCAGTAGAAGCATTATCTGATCAGCTACAAAGATTGTCAACAGAAGAAATCAGCGTGAAAATCCTTCATTCAGGAGTAGGACAGATCACTGAATCTGATATCAACTTAGCGGCAGCATCAGATGCTATCATCATCGGATTTAACGTAAGAGCCGGTGCGAATGCAAAAGAGCTTGCTGACCGTGAGGAGATTGAGATCAGAACATATTCTGTAATCTATAAAGCTATCGATGAAGTAAAAGAAGCGATGGAGGGAATGCTTTCTCCGGAAATTCAGGAGCAGGTAATTGGTAACGTTGAAATCCGTGAAGTATTCAAGATTTCTAAAGTGGGTTCAATTGCCGGATGTATGGTTCTTACAGGAAAAGTTACAAGACAGTCGAAAGTACGTTTGTTGAGAGACGGAATTGTGAAATTCGATGGAGAGCTTGAAAGCTTGAAGCGTTTCAAAGATGATGTGAAGGAAGTAACAAAAGGTTACGAATGTGGATTGAACCTGAAAGGGTATAACGATATCGAAATCGGAGATATTCTTGAAGTTTACGAAGAAGTAGCAGTTAAGAAAAAGTTGAAATAATACTTTTAAAATATAATGAAACCCGGCGCCTCATTGAGGCGCCGGGTTTATTTTTTGACAATAACTTTTAATGTTTTTTTCTTCTTAATTCTGATTCATGAAGTTGACAAGCTTGATTAAATCTTCATCCCTGTCAAATTTTATTTTGTTGGATTTACAGAAGTCATTTAAGCTGTCTTTTTTATCCGGGAATAGTTCAATGATGTCTTTTTGATTTCGGGGTTTCTTGATCAATCCTTTTTCCGTTTTAATGTAATATACGGCTGGCAGAGTTCTGAAGTTGGCAGGTCGTTCACTTGCGTAGGAATTAGCAGCCGGTACAACATCTGTGAATTTGGTTTTGATCTTTTTATATAAACTGTTCTTGCCATTCACTAATTCAAAAAAATACCCGTTTAACTCATCCGAAGTCTCAAGCATTACGATGGTTTGTTTAGGAGAAGCGATCTCAATCCTGAAGAAATCTGAAGTTTTTGGAAGTACCTGAACTTCTCCGTTTTTCTTAAATTCAACTTCATCAGTGTAGCTGTTATAACGTACAGGAACCTGCTCGTAATTAGCGGCAATTTTGGCATTGGAGAATTCTTTTCCAATATAAGGAGAATCCCCTGCAATTTCTTCGTATTTAAATGTCTTACCCGTAGTAGACTTAATTCCGTCAAATACTGACTGTGCTCCTGTGGCTCCGTTTACTGAAAGTGTATTCTGTGCGAAGCTTAAACCAAAGCTGGCTAGAGCGAATGTGGTTAAAATTGTTTTTTTCATACTCTAAATTTATGAATTTTTGATTTTAGTTTCAAAAGTATAAAAATATTATTTCTAAGAGTTTATGAGCATCATTTTTTGTTTTATCACTGAGTTTTTTTAAATAGTGGATAAAACAATAGAAAACGATATGATTTTTTTTTGTTTTGTCTTTAAATCAGCTATATGTCTGAAAATTAGAGTGGTTGTAATTTAGATTTATTATAAATAATTTTTTTTTAATTGATTAAAAAGTGTTAAAACTAGCGTTTTATGAAGTTTGTTTTAAATTTTAACAATTAAATTAAGTTTAAAATTGTGAATTTATTTATGTATGTGGCGCTAGTGTTGTTATATTGTGAATATGTCCATAAGTTGTGAATGTGAAAAATTTGCCAGTATTAATATTTATTAACATATTTGCTCCTAAAATATATTAAAATTTGTTAATATGAATGTTAAACTACGTGTATTAACGGCTGGTGTACTGTTTTTTACAGGACAAGCTGTATTTGCTCAGGAAAATGACTCTAAGGACAAAAAGGACAAGGAGACGAAAATTGAGGAGGTAGTTGTTTTAGGGTATAGTAAAACAGCTACAAAAGCAAAAACTACGAGTTCTTCAGTTACAGTTGGTGCTGAAACTTTAGAAAACAGACCTAACATCTCTGTACTGAATTCAATTCAGGGAACAGCTCCAGGTATTGTGGTTAACTCTGCATCTGGTTCTCCAGGTTCAGGAAAGTTCAATATCTTAATTAGAGGTATGAGCTCATTGAACGGTTCTACTGATCCACTATATGTAGTGGACGGTGTAATTACTTCAGGATCTCAGTTTAGAAACCTGAACTCTTATGATATTGAAACTTTCAGTATTCTAAAAGATGCTCAAGCTACCGCTATTTATGGTAACAGAGCTGCTAACGGGGTTGTAGTAATTACTACAAAAGGAGGTAAATTTAATTCTGGCTTAAGAGTATCTTATGATGCATTGACATCATTCAATTATATGCCTAAGCCTGATTATAACATGTCAAACGCTAAGCAGCTATTACAATTTCAACATGATATCGGCGGTGGATATGGTAGTACTTTAACACAAGATAAAATTGATAACTGGGCTACAGATACAGATTGGAATAAACAATTTACTCGTGTAGGAACTTCTCAACAACATAATTTAGCAATAACCGGAGGGGGGAAAATATCAATAATTTTTTCTCTTTAGGATATCTGGATAGTGAAGGTATTGTGAGATCTACAGACTTTAAAAGGTTCACATTGAGAAATAACCTTAATGGTAAATCTAAGGATGGTAGATTGACTTTCAGTGCAATTATGGGACTTGGTTACTCTAAGAGACATCAGTTGGATGATGAAACTAATGGTGCGATTAATGGAAACGTAATTCAAAACCCATTATTTGGAGGAGTACTTTCTCCTTCATATGTAGCTCCTTCACCTTACGCAAACGGGAGAGAGTTATTTAATGCCATTGGAACTAATAGTGCCGGAAACAGACAGTGGGTCCTTCAGGATAATATTAATGGAGGTATTCAAAACAGGTTTACCGAATTAAGTATTTCTGCTAATGCTAACGTAAACTATAAAATTACAGATTGGTTAAGCGTAGGAAACAGAACAGGAGTTGAGTATAAAGAATATGAAAGAATCTTTGCAAGATCACCTCTTGGTTACCTTGCAATATCTGTAGCAACAGGACAGACTGCAAAATATGGCGGTTTCGAAACATTTGATACTACTCAGGATCTGACTTATAACAGTATTACAAATATTACATTCAACAAATCTTTCGGAGATCATACAATTTCAGCAGCGGCTTATATGGATTACATCAAAGTTCATGTTAACCGTAATGCTCAAACACAAAATGGGTTGAATCCTTTACAGTGGCAGTTTGGTGCAGGGACAGGATATATTCCATTTAACCCTGATACACCGAATATTTACAGACCAACTGTATTAGCTGAAAAAACAACAGCTGGAACTTTAGCATACTTCGGAACGTTAGATTACGACTATAAAGATAAGTACGGAGTAAGTGGGGTGGTAAGAAGAGATGGATCTTATCGTTTCCTTCCTACAAACAGATGGGAGACTTTCTGGTCAGTAGCTGGTAGATGGAATATTGATAAAGAAGAATTCATGGCTGATTCAGGATTCAGATTATTAAAGTTAAGAGCTTCCATTGGTACTACAGGTAACCAGAACTTAGGAATTGCAGCTAATAACCAAAACCCATTGGCTTTACTTCCAAATAACTTCCTTGACAGATATAACGGTATTTCCGGATACCAAAACCTTCTTGGATATAACTTCGTTAACCTTTCTAACCCTTATTTAAGATGGGAACAGGTAAAACAAACGAATGTTGGGGTTGACTTTAATTATAAAGGAATTGTTGAAGGTAGCTTTGACTATTATCAGAAAAGAACATCAAGAATGTTTAACGATCTTCAGAGATCTGCCGTTACAGGATATTGGTCTATAAGAGGAAATGACGGGGTTCTTGATAATAAAGGAGTTGAAGGTTTGATCAGATTTAATGCTATCAGAAACGAGAATACAAAACTATCTATTTTTGTAAACGGAGCATATAACTCGAATAAGATTGTATCTATGAGTAATGAAGATCTTTCTGATGATGTAGTTAATGCTATCGGAGGACCTGCAGGACAATACCATTTATATCCTTATGTGGGAGTAAATCAAGCTAATGGTAACATGCAGTTCCTTGATATCAACGGAAATATTACAGAAGATCCACAACCTTCAGACAGAAGATTAACAGGAAAGTCTCGTTATGCTAAATTTACAGGAGGATTTGGATTCAACTTCCAGCATAAAGGATGGTTCTTAGATACTTTATTTTCATTCCAACAAGGAGGATGGATCTATGATAACTTATATTCTTGGGTAATGAATCCAAACTACGCAGCTAATAATATCAATGTTTCTGCAGACTTGTTAAATGCTTGGACACCAGATAACACTAATACTAATGTTCCTAGCGTAGAAGCAGATAATACCGGTAGAGATGGATCGTCAGATAGATTTCTATATAAGTCAGATTTCATAAGACTTAAGAATGTATCCTTAGGATATTCTTTCACTAAGAATCAATTAGGCAACTTGCCAATTAGAGGAGTTAAAGTATTTGTTCAGGCTGAAAATCTTTATACTTGGACAAGTTGGAAAGGTTTTGACCCAGAGCCTGTTACTACTTATTCATTAAATGTATATCCAAACCCTAGAACAGTGTCGGTAGGATTAAATGTTGATTTTTAATAGAAAATAATTATGAAAAGAATTATAAATACAGTATTAATTGTAGCAACCTTATCAGCAGCAGGATTTACATTGAATAGCTGTCAGGATGCATTAGATATTAAGCAAGCAGGAGAGTTAGAGGATAAAGAACTCTATACCACTGTTTCTAATTTGAATGAAGCTCTATATGGTGGAGTTTACGGACAAATTGATCCAATTGATGAAATATATTTTACTGCGGTATTTACAGATGAGGTAAAACCAGGAAGTGGTAGCGGTGGACAGGAGTATGAAATCCATAGATTTTTCCTGGATCCTTCTTCTCCAATTGTTGGAGGTGGAGGTGTTAGTACTCAAACAAGTGATGGGATTTGGCGTAATCACTATAGAGTAATTAACAGAATCAATAGATTATTAGAAGGGGCAAAGAATGTTAAGCCAGCGGCAACTGAAGTTAGTACTTATAATGGAATTCTTGCGCAGGCTAGAGCAATGAGAGCTTATTGCTATATGCAGTTAGAAGCATATTTTTCTACAGATATGAAAGATCCTAATGCTTTAGGAGTTATTTTGTTACAAGACATACCTGCTAGTGATGCCAAACTGCCAAGAGCTACTAATAAAGAAGTATACGACTTTATTAACGCAGATCTGGATTATGCAAGAGGTATATTATCTTACTCAACAAGTGCAAGAAGATATGTGATAGATAAAGCTTTTGTAAATTCAGTTTCAGCAAGATTCAATTTATATAGAGGAGAGTATGCTTTGGCTAAACAATATGCAACAGAGGTGATTAGTAAATCAGGTTTAAAACTTACTGAAGCTATACCTATGGATGGAGTGAATACGGCTGTTCCTCTTACTGAAACTAATGGGCAACCTTTTTCTTCAGGAGCTTATCCTCTTAGTTTACCAGCACCAGGACCAACACCGGCACAGTGGACTAAATGGAATATTGCATTCTATGGTGGGACTGCTCCAACTAACGGAAATGGTACCGTTGGTGGATCTTTCAACCCATATAGAAGAATGTGGGCTGATACTGATAATGGTGAGGCTATTTTCTCATTAAACAGGCTTCCATTAGGTGCGGGATTAGCTATTGGAGAAAGGTTTAATACCAATGGATCTACCGTATCTGGAGTTCCAATGTGGTTCTTAGGAAGAAACTTGTTCAATCTAATATATGACCCAGCTGTAGACAAAGGAGATATCAGAAGATATACATACATTGATCCTACCTCGGTAATAAATGCAGCTGCTGCTAATCCTACTGCAGATAGATTGGTAATTGATAAATACCCTGGTAAAGTAAGTACAGCAACAAGAAATGACATTAAGGTATTCAGATTATCTGAAATGAAATTTATTTTAGCTGAAGCTGAAGTGGCTGCTGGAAATCTTACTGCAGCACATGATTTGATCCAGGAAGTTAGAGTTGCAAGAAATTACTTAGGTACAGCTACAACTCCTACCTATACAAATGCTCAGTTTGCTTATGCTGACATCTTGAAAGAACGTAGAATTGAACTTGGTTTAGAAGGTCACCGTTATATCGATTTGAAGAGACTTGCAACCATTGCAGGTGTAACGATGGATAGAAACGCAAAAGACGATATTATCCCAACTTCGAATCTTCCAAATAATAGTCATAAGTATACTTTACCTATTCCTATTCAGGAGACTTCTGCTAATCCAAACTGTAAGCAAAACCCTGGTTATTAATCAACAATAATCATATTATATAGAACCCCTGCTCCAAGCAGGGTTTTTATTTGCTATTATTTCTTATTTTTGCTGAACAATAATGAATAATGAAGTACATCCTTTTCATATTTTCCTTCTTTAGCTTTGCAGCGAAGGCTCAGATTGTTGACAAAGCAGAGGTGAAAAATCCTCAGGTCAAAAAAGAAGATACATTGGTAATCGATTCCGGAAAAAAGATTCCCTGAAAATTTTTAAACCTACTATTGAAGATTACCAGTTTCAGACCCAGTTTTCTGAAAAGAAAGTGTTTGATACTGTAATGACTTTTGATAAAACCCATATTTTTCTCAATATAACAACAGTGATAACTTTGGAAGAGTGCAGCCTGCCAATATTGGTGCAGGATTCAATCCTTTGGTATTTGAAGTTAATCCGGAGCAGAACCTGTCTTTATTGCCTTCCAACAAATCTTATATGATTCTTGGAGCCAATGAAGTAAAATACTATGACGTAAAAACACCTACCGCTTCATTTATTTATCATAATGCGATGCGAAACGGTGCAGCTTTGAGATCTACCTACACCCAGAATATTGGGAAAAGATTCAACTTTGCCCTTGAATATATGGGACTTCGCTCCCAGGGACTTTACAGGAATTCATTGGCGGCAAATAACAATACCGTATTTTCCGGTCATTATGTTTCTAAAAGCGGAAACTATGAATTATTTGCCCATTATCTCCATCAAAACGTAAACAATCAGGAAAGTGGTGGGATCACTGAAGATAATCTGTTCCAGAATGGTGACAGTAACTATAAAAACAGACAGAATGCCCAGGTACAACTGACATCGTCAAGCTCTCAGTTCTCATATAGAAGATATTATCTGAGTCATCAGTTTACCCCGTTCAATGCAGAGAAGTTTCCTTTCAGCATCAGACACACTATTTCACATCAGGGAAATAAATATTATTATAACCAGGGCGCATTGGAAAACTATTGGTATAGAGTGCCTGAAGATCTGGTCAATGGATTTCCTTTGACTACAAAGAAATACTCTGACAATTTCAGCAATACGCTAAGCTTAATTTTTAATAATGAAAAATTTAAACTGGATGCTGGAGTACGTTATCAGATGATCAAATTGGGAATTAGAGATGTTGTTGCCCTTAATGGTGTTCCTTTTCCAGGTGAACTTAAAGAAAACAGAATCGGAGCAGTAGGAAACTTGCAGGTAAAACTTTGGGATAAAATTCAGTTAAATTCATTCCTGGAATTCTCAAACGGCAGCCAGTTTAAAAGCTATCTCAGAACAGCTAATAATTTGAAGTTTGAGCCGATAAAAGATTATTTTGTTAATGCTAAAGTAAACTTTCAAAGTGCTTATCCTTCCTTCAATTATTTGTTGAATACTTCCGTTTACAACAATTTTAACTATTACTTTGAAAATGCAAAGAATCAGTCGGTAATGGAAATAGGGGAAGTATTAATCTGAAGTGGTTCAAAACCGAGATTTTCGCCAATTATTTCAGAATTGATAACTATACATATCTTGATAGTAACGGAAATCCGAAGCAAAGTGAAAATTCTGTGAATATTTCTCAGATCGGAGGTGATGCCACATTCAGCTTTGGTAAATTCCATCTGAATACCAGGCTGCATTTCCAGAATACCCTGACAAATAAAAATCTGCTTCCTCTGCCTGGATTTATCGGAAGAGCCAACTTCTTCTATCAGACTCAGGCCTTTAAAAAAGCAGCTGAAATTCAGGCCGGACTTAAAGTGTATTATTTCTCCAAATTTGCTTCAAGAGATTACTTCCCTGTCCTTAATGAATATATTCTTCCCCGTACGGATTCATTCTCTATCGGAGGACAGCCTATTGCAGATCTTTACATCAATATGAAGGTGAAAAAAATGTTCTTTTTCATAGAAGGACAACAGGTAGGCACCTTTATTTCCAATAATAAAGCATATGCATTTCCACATTATCCGGTATATGATTTCAGATTGAATATTGGAATTGTGTGGTATTTGTTCAACTAAAAACTTTACAGGTTGAAAACAATTAATAAAATATCATTCAACGATATAGAAAGCATCCCTCAGTTGGTAAAAGATTTTCTGGAGCAGAAAATTGAGGGTTTTGAAAATACAACATTCTCTGTTGAACATTTCCGTCAGCAGATTCAGGTGAAGAAAGATTCCTTTACTTCAGAAAAGAGAGAAATATTGTTTGATGTGCTGAGCAGTCAGCTTGCGGATCTTCATCTTACCTCGAAACAGAAGGAAAACCTGGAATATCTTAAACTTCACGATACATTCACCATTACAACAGGGCATCAGTTGAACCTGTTTTCGGGGCCTGTTTTCTTTGTCTATAAAATTTTACAGACCATCAAGACCTGTACCTATCTGAAAGAATATTTCCCGGACTTTAATTTCGTTCCTGTTTATTGGATGGCCTCAGAAGATCATGATTTTGCGGAGATCAACCACTTTAAAACAGAAAATAATTACTACGAGTCTAATGAAAAATCCGGTGGACCGGTAGGACGAATCGAGATCAGTGATACTTATTTTATTTCGGAATTTGAAAAAGAATTCAAGGATTCTGTTTTCGGGACTGAGCTGATCTTAATGATGAAGGAAGCTTATAAGACAGGAATACTTTGACCCAGGCGATCAGAATTCTCGTCAACCGTCTATTCTCTGAATTCGGACTTTTGATTCTGGATGGAGATTCCAAAGAACTTAAAAACCAGATGAAGTCTATCTTTAAAGATGAACTTCTTGATTTCAGTCTGCAAAAAGCATCCAAAGAGAAAGTAGATTTTCTGACGGATAAATATGGGAAAGTACAGGTAAATCCCCGTGAAATCAATTTATTCTACCTTTCCGAAACCAGAGACAGAATTGATTGGAATGGTCAGAAATATAATATTGTAGATAGAAATATTCAGTTTACAAAAGAAGAACTGCTTACAGAACTGGAATATCACCCTGAAAAATTCAGTCCGAATGCCTTGATGCGTCCGGTATATCAGGAAAATATACTTCCGAATCTGGCTTATATAGGAGGAAATGCCGAAATCATGTATTGGTTGGAACTCAAAGATTATTTTTCAAAAATAAACGTTCCTTTTCCAATTCTTATTCCAAGGAATTCAATGTTATTCCTGAAAGAAAAAACGTTAGGGAAGATTAAAAAACTGGATCTTAAAATAGAGGGTTTTTTCCAAAACTTTACGGTCCTGACCAATCAGAAGATTTTAGAAGATAATACCATTTTAAAAGCGTTGGATGACAAAGAAAATATGTTGATCAGCAATTTTTCCGAACTCAGAACACTTGCGGAAACTACCGAAAAGTCTTTTGGAAATATGGTGAAAGCAGAAGAAGTAAGACAGTTGAAGTCATTTAAAAGAATGAAGAAAAGATTACTTCATGCGGAAAAAATAAAGCAGAATGAATTGCTGGAAAGACTTGAAAATCTGTTTTTAGATGTTCATCCCGCAAAAACCTGGCAGGAAAGAGTGTATAACTTTAGCGTATTCTTTTCAGATTATGGGTATTCGTGGCTTGAAAATTGTTTGGAAGAGATGGTGGTTCAAGATTCCAAATTAATAATTGTTGCCATTTAATTTTAAAGAAGTATTTTTGTAAATTATAATTATCGAATATGATAAAGAGGTTTTTTATTCTATCCAGTTTATGTATGGTTTTGGGAGTTTCAGCCCAGAAATCACATACGGTTGTACAAGGTGATAACCCTTACAACATTGCCAGAAAGTATGGAATGACTGTAGATGAATTGCTGAAGCTAAACCCAAAACATAAAGATGGCAAGCTGGCTATCGGAGATGTTTTAACCATAAAATCAGATAAAGCGGCAGCTCCGGTTACCAAAACTCCGGTAGCTGAAAAGGTACATACTACAGCAGGAACCGCAGTAGGTAAAATTGTATTGCAGCCTAAGCAAACGATCTATGGAATTACAAAACAGTACCGTATTTCTGAAACCGATTTAAGAAAACTGAATCCTGAACTGGATTCCCATATGAAAATCGGAGATGAGATTACATTACCTCTTGCAAGCATTAAAAATATGGTGATCAGCAGACTGTAGTGGCAACTGCTAAACCTGTGGAAACATCGGTTGAAAAACCAGTAACAGCTACACCGGCAGCAGAAGGAGAAACATATGTGATCCAGGCCAAAGATAATTATTACAGAATTACAAAACAGTTTGGAATCAGTCAACAGGACCTTTTTGCTTTAAATCCGGGATTGGAAGAAAAAGGATTGAAGCCTGGCGAATCCATTAAAATCAAAAGATCAAATACAAATACAGATTCTGTTACTGAACCTGCAAATCCAAAAGAAAAGATGGATTCAGGGAACGAAAAATCATCAGCTGCATCCAATGTTGCAGCTGGGGACGATTATGTAATTTATACCGTTCAGCAGGGAGATACTGTATTCTCTATTGTCAATAAATTTGGGGTAAGCATCGATGAGCTTATTGCATTGAACCCCGAACTTTCAAAAGGATTGAAAACCGGCATGGTTTTAAAGATCAAAAAGCAGGATGCAGCCTATAGTAAGAAAAACGGTGATGCATTGAGTGTGATCTTAATGCTTCCTTTTGGGTACAGCACCAACGAAACCCAGTACAGAGGAATGGCTCTTGACTTTCTGACGGGAGCTAAGCTTGCTATTGAAAGAAATGCAAGAGGAGGCCAGAAACTCGATATTAAAATTGTAGATTCAGGAAATGAAGCTTCATTCAAAAACTCTCTGACTCAGATTAACCCTGAGAATACGGATTTGATTATAGGTCCGTTCTTCAAGTCGAATGTAATTGATGTTCTGGATTTTACTAAAAATCAAAAATACCGATTGTGGCACCTTTTGCCAACACTCCGGAATTATATAACTACAGCAATCTGATTATTGTTGAAACCAACAACCAGACCTACGCAGATAAAATCGTAGAAGAAGTAAAAGGAGTATATTCTAACCAGAAAATATATGTAGTGGCAGATTCTAAAAAGAAAATGCCAACTATATCAAAGCAGGTCTTGAAAAAGCTGTTAAAAATCCTGAAGTAATCATCGTGAATTCTCCGGCAGATATTCAGCTTGACCAGAATATGATGACAGGGCAGTCTGCCCCGGTTATTGCTATCCTGGCTAATGATGATAATAGTACAGGTGATGCTTTTGCCAATAAAGTAATTGCTTTGTCTAAAGAAGTACAGGGAGTAAAAGCTTTCAGTATGTTCTATTCTCCCGTTTTCGAAAAGAAAGTGGATGATCTGAGCCAGGCAAGTCTGGTATATCTAATGGACAGAAAGATCAATACCGAAGGTAATTTTGAAAAAGAAATCCTTGCAGCTTATAAAACCAAATATTGCAAAACACCACCAAAATATGCGATCGTAGGATTTGATGTGGTAAACGATATGCTGACGAGAGAAAATAAAAAGGAGAAATCTTTAAGCAGATGAATAAAGTACAGACTCAGCTTGCAACAAAATTTGAGTTTGTAAAATCAAAAGCTAACGGAGCGTATGTCAATACAGGATACAGAGTCATCAGACTGGTACCTTAAATGATTTACAGTTCCCAGAAGAATATTTCTTAACATTATAGTTATATTTGCATAATATTTAATTCAATACATGAAAGCACTTGTATTTCCAGGGCAGGGTTCTCAGTTCGTAGGAATGGGAAAAGAATTGTATGATTCTAGAAAAGATATTAAAGATCTGATGGAATCTGCCAATGAAATTTTAGGTTTCGATATTCTTTCCATTATGTTCAACGGAACGGATGCGGATCTTAAGAAAACCGAGGTTACCCAGCCTTCAATATTTATACATTCAGTAGCAGCATTAAAAGCAGTAAATGGTCTTGGAGCTGAAATGGTAGCAGGACACTCTTTAGGAGAATTTTCTGCATTGGTAGCCAATGGCGTTTTATCATTTGATGATGGCCTGAAGCTGGTATCAGAAAGAGCTAAGGCAATGCAGGCAGCTTGTGATGCTAATCCAAGTTCTATGGCAGCTATTTTAGGTTTAGAAGATGCTAAGGTTGAAGAAATCTGTGCACAGATCAGTGGAATAGTAGTTCCGGCTAATTATAACTGCCCGGGGCAATTGGTAATTTCAGGAGAAACAGCTTCTGTAGAAGAAGCATGTGCAAAACTGAAGGAAGCAGGAGCGAAAAGAGCATTATTATTGCCTGTAAACGGAGCTTTCCATTCTCCTTTGATGCAGCCGGCACAGGAAAGACTGGCGGCAGCTATCGAGAAAACAAAATTCAGAAAAGCAACCATTCCTGTATACCAGAATATCACGACTACAGCAGTAACGAACCCTGATGAGATCAAACAAAACCTGATCGATCAGCTTACTGGTCCTGTAAAATGGACGCAGTCTGTACAAAATATGATTAAAGACGGTGCATCAAACTTCGTAGAAGTAGGACCGGGAAAAACCCTTCAGGGATTGATCAAAAAAATTGACGGATCAGTAGAAGCTGCTTCTGCAATCTAATTAAGAAAAAATATGAAAGCGATTTTTTCACCGGGCAAGCTTATGCTTACTTCAGAATATTTCGCTATCGATGGAGCTCTTGTCTTAGCGGTACCTACCAGGCTGGGACAAGAGTTTTTTTGAAGAAAAAATGATCACCGGTCTTTAATTTTCTGGGAAGCGCTCCATCAAAATAAACCCTGGTTAAAAGCTGTCATTGATTATAAAAACTGGCAGATCCTTGAAACCAATATTCCATCAGGTGCTGAATTTATTCTGAAAACTTTAAAAAATGTTCAGCAGCTGTCGTCTATCAAATTCCAGAATGATTTTACCTATCATCTAAAAACAAACCTTCAGTTTCCGGCAGATTATGGCCTGGGAAGCAGTTCTACTTTAATGAATAACCTTGCTGAATGGGCAGAAATTGATCCTTTTCATTTAAATACAATCAGTCTTGGGGGAGTGGATATGACATTGCCGTGGCTAAAGAAAAATCTGCGGTCCTTTTCCAGAGTAAGCCTGAGATTCAATATGAGAAGGTAGATTTTAATCCTTCTTTTAAAAATGAATTAATTTTTATTCATTTAAATCAAAAGCAGGACAGCCGGGAAGGAATCAGTTTTATAAGTCGAAAAAGAAGTCGCCGGAACTGGTGAACGAATTTTCAGATATCACAAAGAAAATTTTATTATGCAGTGAATTGGAAAATTTTTCCGAATTACTGATGATTCATGAGCGGAAAATTGCTGATTTTCTTGAAATTCCTACAGTTAAAGAAAAAATATTCTCAGACTGCCCTGTATTTGTCAAAAGTTTGGGCGCATGGGGCGGAGATTTTGTGATGAGTGCCAAATTTGGGGGCTATAAAGACTATTTTTGGGAGAAAGGTTTTACAACCGTTTTTGAATGGTCAGATATAATTAATTTATAATCAGTAAATTACAATCCCGTTTTTTTATTTGCCATTCTGACTTATATCAGTATATTTAAACCACCTTTAACAAATAATTAATATTATTTTTGTTGAAGACAATAAAGAAATAGAAAATATAAGTAAAATGAAAAACACTAAAATCATCCAGGATTTAGAGAAATTAGGGATTAAAGGAAACTATGAAGTAGTGTATAATCCTTCGTATGAAGAATTATACCAGGCTGAAGTTTCTCCTGAAAATCAGGGGTTTGAGAAAGCGGAACTTACGGAATCGGGCGCGGTATCAGTAAAAACAGGAATTTTCACAGGTCGTTCACCTAAAGACAGATATATTGTTCAGGATGATGTTACAAGAGATACAATTTTCTGGGATGGTAAAGTAAACTTACCTACAACAGCGGAAATTTTCGGGTCTTGTAAAGAACTAGTGCTGAACCAGCTTGCTGAATCTAAGAAAATTTATGTAGTAGATACATTCTGCGGAACCAATGCAGATACAAGACTTAAAGTAAGATTTATCGTTGAAGTAGCATGGCAGGCGCATTTTGTTACCAACATGTTTATCCGTCCTTCTCATTATGAGCTTGAAAACTTTGGAGAGCCTGATTTCACAGTAATCAACGGTTCTAAAACAACAAACCCGAACTGGGAAGCTCAGGGATTGAATTCTGAAAACTTTATCATGTTCAACCTTACTGAAAAACTACAGATCATCGGAGGTACATGGTACGGAGGTGAGATGAAGAAAGGAATGTTTGCTATGATGAACTATTACCTTCCATTAAAAGGTATGGCCTCAATGCACTGCTCTGCCAACGTAGGGGAAAAAGGTGATGTAGCTCTATTCTTCGGTCTTTCAGGAACAGGAAAAACTACTTTATCTGCAGATCCGAAAAGATACCTTATCGGAGATGATGAGCACGGTTGGGATAATAATGGAGTATTCAACTACGAAGGAGGATGTTACGCTAAAGTAATTGACCTGTCAGAAGAAAAAGAACCGGATATCTTCGCTGCAATTAAGAGAGATGCACTTCTTGAAAACGTTGTTGTGAACAATGGAGTAGCAGATTACACAGACGGATCTATCACTGAAAATACCAGAGTTTCTTACCCAATCTATCATATCAACAAAATTGTATTGCCTTCTAAGGCAGGACATGCTAAAAAAATTGTTTACCTTTCTGCGGATGCATTCGAGTACTTCCTCCGGTTTCTATCCTGAATGAAGACCAGGCTCAATACCACTTCCTTTGCGGTTATACCTCTAAATTAGCAGGTACTGAAAGAGGAATTACAGAGCCTCAGCCTTCTTTCTCTCCGGCATTTGGTGAAGCGTTCCTGACATTACACCCAACGATGTATTCTAAAACATTGATCGGTAAAATGAAAGAACACGGAGCTAAAGCTTATTTGGTAAACACAGGATGGAATGGTACAGGTAAGAGAATCTCTCTGAAAGATACAAGAGCGATCATCGATGCGATCATTGACGGTTCCATCGACAATGCTCCTAAAACCCAGGTTCCAATCATGAACCTTGAAATTCCTACCGAACTTCCAAATGTTTCTACAGGTATTTTAGATCCTAGAGATACTTATGCAGATGCTTCAGAATGGGAAGAAAAAGCAAAAGATCTTGCTTCAAGATATATCAAAAACTTTGAGCAGTACTGCGATACTGAAGAAGGGAAGAGATTAATCGCTTCAGGTCCTCAACTTCAGGAACAAACTATCTAATAAGATTTTTACAGATACAGGAAAGCCTCATCAAAAGATGAGGCTTTTTATTTACCTGTCGCAGCAATCATTCCCAGAATAGAAATCTGCGTAATCTGTCAAATCTGCGGGAAAAATATTATACTTTGCATGAATCATCAGGATGATTCAGCATTAGGCTTACTTTAAACTGAAGATAGCCAATCTGTAGCCATCCATTCCAAACCCGGATAGGACAGCATCTGTACAGGCTGCCGTTACAGACTTCTGTCTGAATTCTTCTCTTTTGTAAATATTGCTGATGTGAACTTCAATCTTAGGTTTTCTGATGTTCTTCAAACAATCGGCTATAGCATAAGAATAATGAGTGAAAGCTCCCGGATTGATCACCACTGCATCAAAATCATCTTCCTGAAGCCTGTTGATCAGCTCACCTTCAATATTAGACTGATAATAGGATAGTTCATGAGTATGAAACTCAGACTTCAGTGTTTCCAAATAATTTTCCATGGAAACAGTTCCATAGATCTCAGGTTCCCTGGTGCCTAAAAGATTCAGGTTAGGTCCGTTTATAATCAAAACTTTCATACTATAAAATTAAAAAGTTTTTTTAATAAGAAGTCAAAAAAATCAGCCAGGTTTTTTATTTTCTGTCTTTGAATTATTTTTAATGATATTTATCATACTTGTGGAAATGTTAAATCTTTAAATGCTTGGTTTCAATAGGGTTTAATAAAATATTATGTTAATTTTTGTAAAATTTCTATTAAAAAATAAATAAGTCTACTTGTTTTGTAGACTAAATATTTATAGCTTTGCAAACATAATTTCGATCGGCTTATAAAGAAAGATGGAGGGAACTGACCCTGCGAAATCTTAACAACCTGCTACGGTAAGGTGTTACATTCAGCCTGTAAAAGGGAAAATAAGCATTTGGTTTATCGTATTTATCGATGCCCTTTGCTGACTTTTCTGCAAAGGGCAAAGTTTTAATATTTGATAAATAAAATTGATTATGATTAATAAAAATCTATTTAATTCTAAAATTTGGATCCCACCGGTTGCGGCATTTTTCTTAGGTGTTGTGAGTGTAAACGGACAGGTCTCCAAACCGAAAAAGATACACTCCGTGAAAAAGAGATTGACGAAGTTGTCGTTGTAGCTTATGGAAAAGCAAAGAGAAACAGCTATACCGGTTCAGTAGCCACCATTTCCAGTGATAAAATTAACAACAGACCTGTAACCAATATTACCAAAGCCCTGGAAGGACAGGTGCCGGGAATCCAGACAACGACATCTTCAGGGCAACCGGGTGCCGTTGCTACGATCAGAATCAGGGTATTGGTTCGGTAAGTGCCTCCAGCGATCCGTTATATGTAGTGGACGGAATTCCTTTTGACGGAAATCTGAATGCTATAAGCCCTAGTGATATTGAATCCATCAGTGTTTTGAAAGATGCTACTGCAAGGTGCTTTATATGGCTCAAGAGGTGCCAACGGAATTATTATCATTACAACAAAATCCGGGAAAAAGGAGAAGCAAAAGTAAACCTTAACATCAGCCAGGGGTTCTCGGGTAGAGCGGTAAAAGATTATGAGCAGGTAAGCACAGATCAATATTTTCAATTGTATTGGGAAGCTCTGAGAAACGGATATAGATCTGATAAAATATCTTCCCAGCAGGCTTCACAAATGGCTACAGATAACCTTGTTTCAATGCTTGGAATAAACCCTTATGGTCCCGGGTATTCAAAACCGGTAGGAACGGATGGTAAATTATTGCCGGGAGCAACTCCGCTATGGAATGATGACTGGAGAGATGTTTTACAGAGAACAGCCTCAAGGAACCAGGTAGATCTTGATATCAGCGGCGGAAGTGAAAAAGCAATTATTTCTTTTCCCTTGGGTATCTGGATGATAAAGGAATGGCTATTGAGTCAGGATTTAAAAGATACAATACGAGGTTAAATCAATTCGGAAGTAAAAAAATGGTTAAACGTTGGTATAAACCTGAACTATACCAACAGTGTTCAGCAGGCTCCTACCTCATCAGATTCCAAGGCCAGCAATGTGATCCAGGCTGCGAGAGTTGTTCCTTCATTTTATCCTTATTATGAAAGAAATCCGGATGGATCTTTTGTGTTGGACGCTGCCGGAAACAAGATTTATGATTTCGGAAAATACAGACCCAGCAGTGCGCTTCAGAATCAAAACCTGGCTGCATCTTTACCGTTGGATAAAAATGAAAACAAAGAAGATAACTTTTCAGGAAAAGGATTCATGGAATTTACTTTCTTACCGGAGTTAAAATTCAAAACGAGTTTTTCCGTTGATCTTGTTAACTATAATGGACATTTTTACTCCAATCCGCTTTTGGGGCAAGGTACAGAAATTGGTGGGTCTGTGACCAAATCCAATACCAGAACACTTTCTTATACAACGAGTAATATCCTGACCTATGACAAGAAGTTCGGAAAACACCATATCAATGTTTTAGCCGGACAGGAATTTTATAAATACGACTATCAGACCATCTCCGGATCAAGAAGCGGTTTCTCCCTGCCTTACTACTATGAGCCAGATGCGGCTTCATTATTGGTCAACTTCGGGGATACAGCAATAAGCTGAGTTTGCTGAGCTACCTTGGAAAAGTAGAGTATGATTATAATAATACCTATTTCCTTTCCGCTTCAGGAAGAGCAGACGGTTCTTCAAGATTTGCCTCAGACAACAGATGGGGAGATTCTGGTCTGTGGGAGGATCATGGAAGATATCCAATGAAGAATTTATTAAGAACCTGAATGTCTTCAACCAGTTGACACTACGTGCAAGCTACGGAGGCCAGGGTAATGATAAATTGCTGCGTCCAAACGGGCAGTCCCTTTATTATGGATATCAGGAGCTCTACAGAATACTGACCCTTGGAGGGGAAGCAGGGACAACCCTGGAAAAAGCAGCAACAAAAAACCTTAAGTGGGAAACCAATCTTAATATGAACGTAGGGCTGGAATTTGCTATTCTGAATAACAGAATTAAAGGGAATATCGAATATTTTAAAAGAAAAAGCCAGGACCTTCTGTTCAACGTACCGGTTGCTCCATCTTTGGGGATCAGTGATTATCCGGCGAATGTAGGAACGATCCAGAATACAGGTTTTGAATTTTCACTTTTCACCACTCCGATCAGGAATGAGGATTTCCAATGGAATGTGGATGTTAATCTGAGTACTTTAAAAAATAAAGTGACCAAATTACCCGGAGGGCCTCTTGTGGTAGGAACCAAACAGCTGAGAGAAGGAGGTTCCGTATATGATTTTTTTATCCAGGAATGGGTAGGCGTAGATCCAAGCAACGGAAAGCCATTGTGGAAAACCATTTCTAAAGATGCAAACGGAAATGAGGTGGAAGGAACAACTTCAGAGTATTCAAAAGCAACGAAAATAATACAGGAATCTGCATTGCCTAAACTGACAGGAGCAATCAGTACCAGCATTAATTATAAAAACTTTGATTTCTCAGGATTGCTGACTTTCAAAATCGGAGGAAAGATTCTGGATGGAGATTATACTTCGCTTTTACATAACGGAAGCGCCGGAGGACGTGCATGGGGCGTGGAAATGCTGAACAGATGGACTCCTGAAAATCCTAATACGGATGTTCCGGGACTAAGCACTACAACCAACAACTGGACTTCAACGTCTTCAAGATTCCTGTATTCGGGAACATATGCGAGACTTAAAAATGTAAGTTTAGGGTATACATTGCCTTCTGATTATTTTGAAAAGATAGGATTGAAAAAATTCAGAATTTACATTCAGGCAGAAAATCTTCTGACTTTCTATAAACATAAGGGAATGGACCCTGAACAGGCGCTGGACGGGACAACGTATTTCAGATATCCGGCAATGAGAACGATCACTTTTGGTCTTCAGGCAACTCTTTAACCTTTTAAAATTGAAACAATGAAAAAATAAAATATTTATCCTTTGCACTTCTTGGATTGTGGTCTCTGACAAGCTGTGAAAGTGAGCTGACTACCGCTCCAACAGATCAGGCAAACAGTGAAGAAGTCTTCAAAACGGCTGAAAGTGCAGAAACGGTAATCAACGGTACGTGGGCAAAATTCAATAACGATGGAACAACCTATGCTAATATCGGTTACTCCACAGTTCTAAGAGCAAGCGATGCTATGGGAAGTGATGTGGCTATCCTTAGAAATAAATACGGATTTTCATCTGCCTATGATTTTACCGAAATGGTTAATACTACAGCCGGAAGACCGTTATTTATCTGGACGATGCTGTATTCAACCATCAATAATATGAACAATGTTATTGCAAGAATTGACGGTACGGAAGGAAGCCAGGAAAAAAAGGATCAGGTAAAAGGACAGGCAAAAGCTTTACGTGCTTTCTGTTATCTGAATATTGCGAGCTTTTATCAGTTCAGCTACCTTAAGGATAAAACAGCTTTGACGGCTCCCATCTATACGGAACCATCCACAATAAATACACCGGGAAGGAAGAAAGCAAGCCTGGAAGAAATTTATACATTGATTAAAAGTGATCTTACAGATGCAGACAATCTGTTGAAAAATTATTCAAGAAATAATAAAGATAAAATCAACAGAAATGTAGTTAATGGGCTTTTGGCAAGAACCTATCTGAATACCGGTGAATGGAGCAAAGCTGCCGATGCTGCAAGAACAGCAAGACAGGGGTTTTCTTTTATGGCTCCGGAAAAATATAAAGAGGGATTCAATGATATTGATAATGCAGAATGGATCTGGGGGCATAGACAGACTCAGGAGCAATCAGACGCAAGTTATGCATTCCACTATCTGGATGTATCTTCTTCAGGAAGTTTCTACTATAGCTTTATGGCGGATCCTTATTTTAAAGATTTATTTGATGCCAATGATATCAGAACTCAGCTATTCTCATGGGATGGACAGAAGGGAAGAGAAGGTTTGCTGAGGTATGCAAAGTTTAAATTTAAGCCCAATCTTATTGCTGATATCGTGTATATGAGAGCTGCTGAAATGTACCTGATCGAAGCTGAAGCTGAGGCAAGAAATGGAAATATTTCCCAGGCAGTTACTGCTTTAAATCAATTGAAATCGGCAAGGAAGGCAAATGCTTATACAGGTCCGTTAGCTCATAATGAGGTTGTGAAAGCAGTTTTGATTGAAAGAAGAAAGGAATTATTCGGTGAAGGATTCTCTCTTTCAGATATTATCAGAACCCAGGGAAGTGTGGAAAGAAAACCTTATGTAGATGATCAGGGAAACCAATTAAAGTTCAGGTGATCACACCGGAAGGAGCCGTGAAAACCGTTGACGGGAAGGGACATTCTGTTTTTGCATTCCCTGACCAGTCTGCTTTTGCTCGAACAGCAATTACTATTTATTCAGTATTCCTCAGAGGGAAGCAGAGAATAACCCGAATTTATAATATACAGTTCATATTAGATTTGATTTTTTTAGCCACTGCTTTTGCGGTGGCTTTTTTGTGAATGTTTATCTGATGAAAAATGCCTGTTTCATTATCTTGAAACAGGTTGATTTTTTTATTTTTAAGGATTTAGTGCTGTTGAAGTACAGTTTGTGATATTGAATAGCTTAAACGAAATCAGATACTCCGGTAATTAAAGTCCGTTTCACCAAAAGGTGAAACGGACTTACAGACTATTTTGATTAACTTATTATTGCTTTTGCTAATCTACCAAAGAACTTTCCATTCTTTCTTCGGTCTTCCAAATGCCTTTATCATTTTTGAGAAGATAAATTACATTTGAATTTCTAATATCTTGTAAATAGGTATTTACCTGAATCAGACAATACTTCTTATCAATGGAAAAAAAAGGCACTGATATTCTGGTATGTTCATTATTGTCTTTCTTAATAAAATCTATTTTTCGTAGATCCAGTTGATTGTCATATGTTCCGGTCTCTTTAGAAAAGTTATATTTTTCTAAGAATCCGTCATCAAATTCATCAACAACAGATTTCACGGGAATAACTTCTTCTGAAAGATTAATCAGCTGAACATTATTTTTTTAGAAAAATCACTAATGAAATTTTCTTTCTGATGACAGGAAAACAAAAATAATAAAAGGTATAAATAATGAACTTTCATAACTATTTTATAAAATTGATATTAATTTTTTTCGTACCACTGTTTAAAAGGTTTTCAATTTGTTGATTAAACTTCTGGAAAGTACTGGAATTAAAATCTCCGGCTGGTATATAGCTGTCTATTTTAATTTTTTCGTACCATCCATTTTTAATCAGGAAGTTGGTACCTGCTTTTTGTATGTGCCAGTGTCCTACATCGTCACGTAAGCTGCCCCAATCAGGAGAAAGAGCAACGGATGCTTCATTCCATAAACCTGCATTGGCGATTTTTACGTGATCTAATTCATGTCGCATCACAAAGGCCAGCTGCTCTCTGCTTGAGAAGGCTTTGTCGGATAAATACATCTTCACTTTTCCAACTCTAAAACCAGCCTTGTCTACTCTTACGTCTGTAGCTCCTAAAGCTTTAACGGTTACCGTTTTTCCATCCACTACTTTTGTATATTCAAGAGCTCCGTTGGCATTCATCTTACCACCAAGTCTGCTGGCATCATTGTAGATATTATTTTTACTTAATCCCTCTTCTACTCCAAGCTGTTTTTCATAAAGCTCTCTGGCGTAAGATCGATCGCCAACAGGGGTTCCTGGACTAAGTGTATTGGCTTCGCTATCTTCCATATAAACGGTCACTTTTTTTGTGAAAAATATGCGATATACCCCATAAGATATTGCACTCATAGCAGCACCTACTACTGCTCCTTTTGCAATTCCTTCAAGGAATTTAGTTCCGTTTGCCAATGACTGTACCATTGCACTTCCTGCTCCGGATAATGCTCCGTTTCCAACTGTAGCGAGAAAAGTTCCTGCACTGAATACCTGTCCGAGGCCTGCTGATACGCTCCGGTAATTGACCCAATGGTGACGGCTTTGAAAAAGCCTCCTACACTGAAGTTTCTTGTCAGATAAGCTTTTGCCAGATATAAAAACGTGGCAATAGCTGAGGAGATTATCGCTCCAGTCATCACTGTAGCCCAAAAAGCTCCCATCGCAGCGAGAAAAGCAAATTGGAATACCTCTCCATTAGGATCACTAAACATTAATGGGTTATTCAGTACATATCCATACTTATTATAGTTTTGAGTGTTGTATGGATCCTGAATGTTTTCATCTGCATTTAAAAATCTTCTGAGTAACGGATCATACAATCTTCCGTTCATGTGGATAATTCCTACCTCCGCAAAATGCTCATGGCTGGTGTAGCCTCTGTCTACTAATAATGAAGCATTATCAATACTGTTCTTATCTGTAAGAATAGGGCCGTTTCCAATCTGAAGATGGGTGAAATTCCCCAGGCATCAAAATGCCTCTGTTCCAGTTTATTTCCTGCTTCATCACTGATCGCAAGAATACTTCCTAAATAATCTTTATGTAAAAATTTATAAGACCCGTTCGTTTCATTATAATTTTTAAATATACAATATTACTTTCATATGGTGTCCCGCCAATATAAAGGATGTGTTTTTCCTTTCCTGTCAGATTGTCTTTAATCACCTCAAAGCTACCATCTTCGCTGTAGAATTTTGTGAATTTTCCTTCCTGATCAGGGGCAAAATTACCTCCATAAGTAACTCTCTGCCTCATGGCTGTTAATCCGTATTGGAAAGCAACATCTCCTTTTTCTCCATCAATGAATATCGGGTCATTGTTTTCGTTATAAGCAATGCTTTGGATCAGATCATTATTGTAGTTCTGGGTGCCGACCGCATTAAGGGTCATTCCTGTTGGCTGGTAAACCTTTGCTGAGTTTTCAAACTTAATTTTTCCAACCTGATCATTTTCAAAAATTCTTCCTTTAGCGTCGTAAACGTTGAAACTATATTGACCTGTTACAGGATTACTCCATTTAACCAATCTGTTGTTATCATCATACTCAAACGATTCATTGATGTTAAAATCACCTCCCGTAGCCCTGCTTCTCAACTCATTTTTGATAGCGTCGAATGAGTAGGTAATCTGTAAGATATTTTGTTTAACAGCAGATGAGTGGTTGATGCTGGTTAGAAAACCAGTATCGTTATTATACATGTTAAGGATGTCTGCTGCGCCCAGTTTGGCTTTAACAATTTGCCCTTTCTCATTGATGTCTTTCAGCTCTGATAGAACTTTTCCTGAGTTCTTATCTTTTACCTGATAGAGTTCTCCGTTCCAACTGCTGTATACATTCTCAATCATTATTTTGGTCAGGATTCCGGATGAGTACAGCTGTCTTTCATAAGAGATCTCTCTTGCCTTATCATCATAGATGATCCCTTTCTTAATAAAGTACTTACCGTTGCTGCTCTCTGAAACAGAAATCACTCTTCCCTGAGGATCATATGCTATGGTAGAACTATATTCTTTCCCTTTTGAAGTTCCTGTTTTTGTCGTTATTCTGCCTTTGTTGTCATAGGTAAAGGAAAGTATTTTGTTCGTAGCCTGTCCACCGTCTGTCGTAGAAATTTCCTTTTGGGAAATAAGCTGACCCAGATTATTGTAGATATATTCTTTTGTTCCTTTAGGACTGATTATTTTCTTTATTTGGGCAAAGCCATCGTACTCGTATTTATATTTTCCGTTCGAAGGATCATTAAATTCTATTTTTCTTCCCCATGAATCATACTGAGTTGTGACAATGTTTTCCGCATACTGAGCCTTGATTTGGTCTCCGGCAGCATTATAAGAAAACTTAATAGTTCCTCCTTTGTCTGTTGTAGAAATTACATTTCCAAGTGGATCCAGCGTTTTCGTAGTGATTCTTTTATTCCCTTTGGTCTCTTCAATCTTAGTGATTAAGCCGGAAGTAGTGCTTATTGTTTCTGCGCCGCTGAATGATAGTGTGGTCACTTTCGGAGGAAAAAGAGAATCGTTATATATAACCTTATTCCATTGTCTTAGATTAGAATCGCTTTCAAAATAAGGCTGGCTTTCAGCTGTTTTCCTTCCCAGAATATCAAATTCGGTGTCTTTTGAAATAAATTGCCCTTCCTTAAATGCTTTGGTTGTTGTTTTATAATTTTGTCCTAATAAATTGGTGTAGGCAATGGTAATATCTCCATCAGGAGAGTATTTTGTTACCTTTGTTCCTATAACACGCTTGATAAAACCAGGGGTTGTCACACGGAACAGGGTTTCATACTGGTAAGTTGTCATCCCCTGAAGATTAGATTTGGAAGTTAAAACCTTTCCCCACTCATCATAAGTATTGGTTACCGTATTACCTGTAGGATCCGTTTGGGTAAGCACCTGTCCCAGACTGTCATAGATGGTATTGGTTTCCAGACCGAGATTATCTGTCTGCTTTACAATAAATCTTCCCGTGTCATCATATTGGGCTTTATTCGTTTGGGTTTGTGAATCTGAACTATTGATCACTGTCTTCTGAATAGTGTTCCCAAATCCATCGTAATTATAAGTTTCCTGTAGATAGGCAGTATTATCTCTGTTCCATTTTTTTAAGGTCTTTAAGAGATTGCTTTCATATACGTATTCTTCTTTAGAAGATTTAGTATCACCATAAACCTGTATTGTACTGGTTTTTACCTTTGGACGGCCGATATAATAATCCGGACCTGAAGCTGAAGGATTATGGATGTATTCAAAGTTAGAAGTTGTGACAGCAAAATTATCATTTATCTTAGAGATACTTTGTGATGGAAGATAATATTCTCCATAAGTTATACTACTTGTGGCAACTGTATTGGTCAGAAAATCTTTTGATCTTGTTGATTTCGGAACAACAGCGGTAACAATTTTGGATTTATCTACATTGTTCAGAGAAGTGAGTACCTGTCCGTTTAGTAATTTATCTGTCTGATAAATAGTAGACTTAAAACTTAATAATTGAGTGTTGTTCTCAGAAAGATCTGCAGGAATATCTTGCTCTCATCATTGGTTCTTGTTGTCCATTCTTTTACAACGGCAGCATCATTCAGAGGATCAATCTCAACACCACTCCAGATTTTTGTGTTTTCGAAACCATCTGCATACCATGATGAACGGGCAGACTGACGGAAGCCTATAATACCTTTCCCTAGTAAATGAGAAACAAAACCTCTATAACGGAAATCCTGCTTTCTTCCCCATGATCTCAGCTGAGATACGGCAGTAGTCTGATATACTTTATTAAGTTCTAAATAAGGATACTGTTCTTTTTTACAGGTTGATATACATTTGAATCAACATCAGGATTAAGCTCTTTATACTCAACCTCTGTTTTTATATTTCCCTGAGTGATACCTACAATTCTGGACTCTTTTGAAACATCATAATAGTTAAACTTAAATAATTTACTTTTTTGAAAACAAGAATGTTCTCATCAGACATATTCACTCTGAAGTTTCCGAATATCGGTGTGTAGTCTCTGCTACATTAGACCAGGTGAACTGTTCCATGCTCGGAATATACCATGTTCTGTTTGTATTATACAGATAAGGATACCCTCTGCGGTTCTCAATAAGTGGTCTGTTGGAATTGTTAACGATGCTCTTATAATTAACCAGCTTTTTCTTTTGGAATTCAATGCCTGCAGAAGCAGCTTTATATCCTTTATTTTCATACAGATTAACAAGGAATCTGGATTGTGCCCCTCCGGCCTGGCTGATCTGTACTAATGAATAAAATTCGATAAAATCAGATTTTCCATCCCTGTTAAGATCCTGGGCTACATAGGTTCTTCTGTGGGAATACCATGGGATGTGGTTGTCCGGATCATTCTGTGATTCCTGGAAGTAACAGAAGTTGGAGTAATATTTTTCGGCAAAACCTTTCCCGGTGGAGGTGTACATTCTCCAATCCGATGAATCGAAAGCTGTAGGAATTAAAAAGTCTGTTTTCCTGTCACCGTTATAATCTCCTGGTACAGCACTTCCCCAAATCCCTGAAATAGACATTGTACCATTGGTGGTATTGCTTACTGCAGGTGATTCAATAACTGTAATACTTTGACCATCATCCTTTAGTTTAACAAAAGTAGCCACATTATTCCTCAATGTAAGGAAATCAGTTTTGCTATCCCCGTCGAAATCCCCAGTCATGTAATTACTCATTGCCGGTGAATTCTTAGGCAGAAGTTCAAAGGAAGCAAAAGAAGCACTATTTTGAATATCTTTATCTAAATTGACACGTAAATACTTATACAGCCCATTGGCATCTTTTACGGTGACAATTAATTCCGATAACCCATCTCCGTTAAGGTCTACTTCTTTTATCTGATTTTCAGCTATTGTATTCTGGTCCGTAGCATATTGACCATAGGGAATGGTTTTGCTAAACTGATAATCCAGAGTATTACTGTCTGAGAAAATATATACTTTAAATTCTAAATCAGATTTTTGAGTACCTGCAATATTATTTTTTTCTAAAGAACCAAGCTTTGCTTTGAATTGACAATATTGTTATTGTCTTTAACTACAATTGCAGAAGCATTATCAAGAGATTCTTTAGAAATATCAGCAGCTACAGATATTTTTTCAGGTTTATTATCGTCAAAAATATTTTTGAAAAGGTAAAAACCTCCCGGTTCATTCACCCACTCTATACATTTTGAATCACTGTAATCCGTATATGAAATTTGATTTTCATCTGCTCTGGGATCCAGAGGTGCTTCCGTATTATATGCTTTACAATAATTAACCGAATTGGAATATTTCAGCATATCAACTTTTCCGTCTCCATCAAAATCACCTAAAACCTTATGATCCTCTGTATAATCATAGTTGGTAGACTTCCAGCCACCTAAGTTGGATTTTTCATAATCAAAAGTAATAGAATTGGCGCTTTCTCCAGCTGAATTATATTCAGTGATTGTATTGAGGAATTGATAATCGGACCCATTAGTGTCTTTTTGATAAGTGATCTTGTAAGTCTTAATAGGCTTGAAATTATTCCTTACAGCAATTTCTGACAGAATTTTATCCTGATTGAATTCAACTCCCTGTACATATGACTGCTCCTGTGCATCCCGGTCAATATAAAGAAAATCAATCGAATTCATATGAGGCTTATTCAATGTTTCATTTCCTCCCCAGCCTATTGAGGAAATTTTCATAACCCGTTCCTGGGTTCTGAATCCGCCGGGAGTACCGTTAGGAGCATAATTGTAAGTAATAAAGTTCCCTTGGGCATCTTTCCACTTTACAATATTGTATTCTAGAGGGGTCGTTACTGTCTGATTACCCCTGAAGCCAGGTTTATAAGCACCATACCAGGCTTGTGAGCCGTCTTCGAAAGTAACTTCAAAATGAGCAGGTCCGGCGTTGAGTCCACCGTTACTGTATGTGCCAACAGATTTAATTTTAATGTTTGAATATTTTTCTGTAGTATATTCGGCACCGTCAGCTCCATATTCTCCGGATTTTAATATTAATCTTTGCCCGTTGAAACTGTAATAATCCGAGTAATCAATCTGAATACCCTTACTGTCGCCGTCTTTTTCAATGTTCTTTCCGATTCTTGAAATGGAGGAAATACCGGCAACATTCCAGCCGTATCCTGCTATTCCATTTCCGGAGCCACTCGTATAAGCTAAACTTATTTGTGGAGCCACATTTTTAACACCGGGAAGTGTTGCTATCGGGAGAGTGAACTGTAATTGCCCAGCCCCGTTTACTTCTATGTTTCCTTGAGTATTATGGTAGCTAGGAGTCGTTGTTCCGCTGGGATTATTGGCCCCCGCATTGGAATCTGCAGGTCCTCCGCCAGGGTTACCTTCTGTAGCAGGTCCAACTTTGGCTAAAAACGGATTGGAAACATCCGATTTAGCATGAAATCCCTGAGCCAGAATTACCGCCTGAGGATCCTGAACGGTCCTGGAAGTAGATTCTGTCTGGTAGAGTATAGTCTGTGAGAAAGCCCATACTGAACACAGGGATAATATCAATGATGAAAATAATTTCATTGTTGTATTAATTGTTTTAATAAATGATAATTAATAAATGATAATCGTTAGATAGAAATGATATTGAATAAAGGGAAAGACTCATTCTAAATCTTTCAATACTTCAATTTTTGTTCTATACTTTATCTTTTAGTTACGTTTCGACCAAAGACTCTTCCGTCTTTCAGCGTAAAGCGTAGAATGTAAACACCCCAGTCATATCCTGTCATATTAATTTTGACCTGACGGTTCAGACCCGGAATGTTCTGTTGCTGGAACTTCCAATGAACCGTACTATGCTGATAAAGTGAAACAGATTCAATGAGCCCGTCTACCTCTTCAGTCCAGTCAATGGTAAGGTAGTCATTTACCGGAACCGGATAAAGCCTGATTTGTTTCCAGAAAGCTTTTTCATCCATGGTAGGAGCTTGCTGTGTTTTAGCCTGTTCCTGTAATTTCATCTCTTTAGGGACAAGTTCATCGGCTTTCTTGGCTGCCGCATTGGTTCCTCTGTATCGCTGGTTTCCTGCTTCATCATATTTGAAATAAACTTCGGTTTGTGAAAACCCGAAAAACCCGATCAACAGAGAAAATACAGAAAGTAATTTTCTTTTCATGATGATTTATTTTTTTCCGTTAAAAGTTGTTGTACTATTTTTTTAATTCGTTAATCTCTTCAGATTGCAGCTTCAAAGCTTTATTTTCTTTCTGAAGTTGCTGGATCTTTTCAGACTGAGATTTCAGCTGCTTATTTTGTTCGATCGAATAAAGAGTGAGCTCTTCCACTTTTTGTAAAAGTTTAATCTGAAACTCACCTATATTTACTCCTTCTTTTTCCATTACATGTGCAGATGCAATTTCCGGAAGATGTTTTTTCTCCCTGATGTGTTGCTCTACTTCCTCTAACTTCGGAAGGTCATAGTTCTCATCAAAAACAAAATCAGCTGTAGGCGTTGAGGTTACTTTAATTTCTTTGACCTCAAATTTACCTTGTAACGATGCATTCCCATTAGAATGTAAAGTCAGAGATTGATGTTTGGTTCCGGTGTTGGATACCAGATTAAAATTGATCTCATTATCCAGTAACCGGATATATGAACCTCCTTTTGAAGCATTGATTCTTTCCATGCTTGCTCCTCCACCTACATAATTCCTTATATTGTTTCCAATACCAACACCGGAATAAGTTAATCCTGGTTCAGAAGCCCAAAGCATTAAATCTGCAGGGAGCATTGCTGCCATTGTCAGCATGTAATAAAATAGAAGTCCCTACGTGTTTTCCGTGAATAGAAAGTTTTTCCTGAGGAGAATTGGTATTGATCCCTACATTACCATTATCTGCTAAAAATAAAGGAACATCACAAATACCTGTACTGCATGGGCTGATGGCATCATATCTCATAAAGGCCAATCCTTTTGCCCAGGTATTTCCTTTCCAGATGCTCCATTCCTTTACCTGACCGGATTGTGTGTAGGAGTCATCAATAAACCTTAGTCCGGTTGGGATGTAACCTCCGTTACCTCTGATGATAGGAATATTGCCGTTGGCATTGATATCAAGGATTCCCGCCGGGGTATTCGTCCCGATACCAATATGATTATTAGATGAGGCCTGTACCGTACCGGATGGCGTATACAATTGTGCGGAAGTCAAAAATGAAGTAAATAAGACGATCGATAATAATTTTACTTTCATACGTATTTACTTTTTTGTGGAAAGAAGTTGCTGTACTTGCGCTTTTAATTCTTTGATCTCTTCAGACTGCACTTTTAATTGCTTGTTTTGCTCAATAGAATAAAGCGTCAGTTCTTCAATTTTTTCCAAAAGTTTGGCATCCATTTCAGCCACATTAATTCCGTTTTTCAATACTTCTTCAGCTGAAGGAATATTGGGAAGATGCCCTTTATTCTCAATGTGTTTTGCTACTTCTTCCAAAGATTTCAGTTGATAATCTTTTTTAAATACATAATCAGCCCAAACATTCGCTTTTACTTCAATTTCCTTGGCATGAATTTTTCCATCGAATTTTGCGATTCCGTTATTCAGGAACTTGATCCAGATTCCACGGGTAGCATCCTGAAATCCGACAAACGTTTTACCATCATTATTATCATTAGGCTGAGCGATGATAATGTTGTGAGAACTTCCCAGGTTTCTTAAAACAGTGTCACCGGGCGTACCTCCATAGCAACCGTTGCAACCTGATTTCGCAATCTGAAATGTTCCATAAGAATTGGTAACTTCCATCATCACATCATGAGTATCATATACTCTTAATAAAGAAGCTGAGTTAGAATCCGGGTCGTTAGAAGAACCAATTCGGACCTTCCTTCATTAGATTGAAGCAAAAGCTTGCTCCAGTTTCCCCATTGAGGATCGGTTGATAAACCATTTCTGTAAAAGATTCCTCCATCATTAAAATTAAGCTGATGGCGTTTATTTCCGGAATTATCAAACCAGGGTGCAATCGTTAACATTCCTGAGTAATTCCCTGTCCCCGAACTCCGACTACATCTCTAAGTTTAAACTCTGCCTTAACCTCATGGCTATAGGCAGCGGGTAGCCCATTGATACTTCTGGTGTCATGGATGGTTATTCCTGCAGCATTTTGTGCATAAATAAGACCTGAGACCGCCATTGTGGCAATCAGTAAAGTACGTTTCATATATTGTATATAAATTAGTTAAGGGTAATATCAGGTTGCTGAAAAATATTTTTTTCAATTTTTTTGAGAATTGGTTTAGGACTTCTTTTGAGTGATAGCAGATTGAAGATCTGTTTAGAAGTGATTATTAATTTTTACAAAGATACAAAAGGTGTTGCTTTTTTAATTGGAAATCCTTTGTTTATCGGTGATTTGAACGTATTTGCGGGTTTTTGTTTTATGGTAGAAAATACCTGATGAGAATGGCATTTCTTTTGAATAATAAATAACGATCCAGTGAAAAAAATAGTTTTTGAAAAATAGATGAAATCATTAATTGTTTTGATTTTTGTCATATATTTAAAACTTTAGAGATTTACTCATTTTATAAAAAATCTTTACCTTTGTCACAATGAACCTGTTAAGATGGATACTGGCAATTTATTTCATGGCGTTATCATTAATGCCATGTGAAGACGTGTCTCATCCGCTGGATTCAGGAAATAAAAAAATATCATTAAGTATCCAGGACTCCCATTCAACTGAAAAAGGAGATGTCTGTTCACCGCTTTGTGCATGCAGCTGTTGTCAGATTACAGTTTCAGCATTCAGGATGGATCCTTTACTGGAAATTCCTGAGCAGATTCCTGCTTATTTTTCAAAGAAAATCTTATTTCACAAAAACGATTTTGCTTACCAGGTTTACGATCCTATCTGGCAGCCTCCTAAAATTTAATTTCTACTGATCTTTAGAAAGTTATGCTTTCTGAACGTGTTGAGAACTTTGCAATACCATTGCAGAGGTTTTCAGGATATTTTTGCTGCAGCATTGTATGCTGTGTGCATCTGTTTTCAATAAAAATTAAATACAAATCGTGTTAGATAAAATCATAAGATTCAGTATCAAAAACAAAGTGATCATTGGTTTGATGACTTTGGTGCTGATTATCTGGGGACATGGAGTGCCACCAGATTACCGATAGATGCTGTACCGGATATTACCAATAATCAGGTGCAGATCATTACCGTATGCCCTACGCTGGCAGGGCAGGAAGTAGAACAATTAGTAACTTTTCCCATTGAGCAGAGTATTGCCAATGTTCCGGATATTCAGGAGACCAGAAGTATTTCAAGATTCGGGCTCTCTGTCATTACAGTCGTTTTCAAAGAAGATGTCAATGTTTACTTTGCAAGACAGCTTATCAGTGAGCAGCTGAAAAATGCTGTGGAAGAAATTCCCAAAGGAGTCGGAACCCCTGAGCTTGCTCCGGTAAGTACAGGCCTTGGAGAGGTTTATCAGTATATTCTTCACCCTAAAAAGGCAGTGAAAAGAAATATAATGCTAAAGAGCTCCGTACCATGCAGGATTGGATCGTACGCCGGCAGCTCAACGGAACACCGGGAGTAGCTGAAATCAACAGCTTCGGTGGTGAGTTGAAACAGTACGAAGTTGCTATTGATCCCAACCGGTTGAAGGCAATGGGCACAAGTATTACCGAAATATTCACAGCCCTTGAAAAAAATAACCAAAATACGGGAGGTGCCTATATTGATAAAAAACCGAATGCCTATTTCATCCGTGGAATCGGGCTGGTAACTTCATTGGAAGATATCAGGAATATTGCCGTTAAAAATGAAACCGGTAGCGTTCCGATTTTCATCAAGGATGTGGCAGATGTCCGTTTGGGAAGCGCAGTCCGTTATGGTGCATTGACCTATGACGGAAAAGTGGATGCTGTGGGAGGTGTAGTCATGATGTTAAAAGGAGCAAACAGTAATGAAGTTGTAAATAATATCAAGGCAAAAATTCCAACCATTCAGAAATCACTTCCGGATGGTGTGGTGATAGAGCCATTCTTAGACAGGACGGATCTGGTAGACAGAGCCATCAGCACCGTTGAGAAAAACCTCATTGAAGGAGCACTGATCGTTATTTTCGTTCTGGTTATTTTTCTTGGAAACCTAAGGGCAGGGCTTATTGTAGCGTCAGCAATTCCGCTTTCCTGCTCTTTGCTTTAGGAATGATGAATGTTTTTGAGTCAGTGCCAATCTGATGAGCCTGGGGGCTATAGATTTCGGATTGATCGTGGATGGAGCCGTGATTATAGTAGAAGCAACCCTGCATCATTTAGGCATAAGGAAATCAACACGGGCATTGACTCAGTCTGAGATGGATGAAGAAGTTTTCCTTTCGGCTTCAAAAATCAGAAGCAGTGCTGCTTTTGGTGAAATTATCATCCTTATTGTATACATTCCCATTCTTACATTGGCCGGAGTAGAAGGTAAAATGTTTACCCCAATGGCTAAAACAGTAGGATTCGCCATTTTAGGAGCTTTGATCTTATCATTGACCTATATTCCGATGATGAGTGCTCTGTTTTTGTCTAAAAAAATATCACATAAAGAAACCTTTTCAGATAAAATGATGAACCGTCTTCAGAAGGTTTATCAGCCGTTACTACAGAAAGCCATCAAAATAAAATATATTATCGTTTCCGCAACAGCTGTGGTTTTCCTTATTTCTGCCTTTATCTTTAAAAATATGGGGAGAATTTATCCCGCAGTTGCAGGAAGGTGACTTTGCATTCCATTGCATTCTGCCACAGGGAAGTTCGCTGAGTCAGAGTATAGAAACCTCTATGCAGGCCTCAAGAATTATCAAGCAGTTTGATGAGGTAAAAATGGTGGTTGGGAAAACCGGATCCGCTGAAGTGCCTACAGACCCGATGCCTCCGGAAGCCACTGATATGATCATTGTACTGAAACCTCAGAGTGAATGGAAAACCAAAAATCCTATGATCAGCTGGCCGATGAGATCAGTGAAAAACTGGAAAATATTCCAGGGGTATTCTTTGAAAAGAACCAGCCTATTCAGATGCGTTTCAATGAGCTGATGACGGGGATCAGACAGGATGTTGCAGTGAAGATATTCGGTGAGAACCTGGACTCTCTGGTAGTGTATGCCGATAAAGTAGGAAAGGTGATCCAGACCGTTGATGGCGCTACGGCTCCACAGATCGAAAGAGTAAGCGGTCTTCCGCAAATCAATGTACAATATGACAGGACGAGAATTGCGAATTATGGGTTAAATATTGAAGACGTCAATAATGCGGTAAGCACTGCTTTCGCAGGAAAATCTGCCGGTCAGGTTTTTGAAAATGAAAGACGTTTTGACCTTGTCGTACGTCTGGACAGTCTTCACAGAACCGATATTTCAGATGTTAATAATTTAATGATCACTTCTGCTACCGGAGCGCAGATTCCTCTGTCGCAGGTGGCGAATGTAAGCTATAAATTAGGCCCTGCACAGATCAGCCGGGAGCAGGGAAAACGTAGAATTGTAATAGGATTCAATGTGAAAGACCGTGATGTGGAAAGTGTGGTGAAAGATATTCAGGCAAAACTGGAGAAAGTGAAGCTGCCATCCGGATATTATTTTACTTATGGCGGACAGTTTGAAAATCTGCAGGAAGCCAGCAAGCGTCTGATGATTGCTGTTCCTGTATCATTACTGCTGATTTTTATGTTACTGTATTTTACCTTCCATTCTTTCAAGCAGGCGGCCCTGATTTTTACGGCAATTCCGATGAGTGCTATTGGGGTGTTTTTGCACTTCTCGTCAGAGATATGCCGTTCAGTATCAGTGCGGGTATCGGATTTATTGCTCTTTTGGAGTAGCCGTACTCAACGGAATCGTTCTGATAGGGACTTTCAATCAACTGGAAAAAGAAGGTGAAACCGATATTATGAAAAGAGTATTGGAAGGAACCAAAACCAGACTGAGACCGGTTCTGATGACCGCAACAGTAGCATCATTAGGATTTTTACCAATGGCTATTTCCACAGGGGCAGGGGCAGAAGTACAGAAGCCTCTGGCAACAGTAGTGATTGGAGGTCTTATAACAGCTACATTCCTTACCCTGTTCGTCCTGCCGATGCTGTATATTATTTTTAACACAAAGATTTTGAAAAGAAAAAATAACAAACCCGGAACATTTACCATCGTTCTTATTGTAGGATTGATGCTGGTGGGGCAGACTTTTAAAGCACAGTCCAGACACATATCTGTTGAGGAGGCGGTCGAAATGGCGATGAATAATAATTTAACCCTACAATCGAAAGATTTAAGCATTAAATCTGCCGAAGCATTAAGGCCAACATCCAAAGAACTTCCCAAACTAAGTGTTGAAGCTCAGCTTGGGCAGTACAACAGCCCGAAATTTGACCAGTCGTTTGCCATATCCCAAAGTATTCCTTTTCCAACATTATTCAAGGCAAGAAAGGAACTCATCAATGAAAATATCAAAAGCAGGCAGATTGACAAAGAAGTTACAGCCAATGAGCTCGTAAAACAGGTTCGAACCTATTATTACCAGATTGAATATCTTCAGTATAACAAAGCACAGCTGACGAGTCTGGATGGTTTCTATGAAGAGTTTATCAGAATTGCCACCGTAAGATTTAAAGCAGGAGACATTAAAAAGATTGAAATCAGTACGGCAGAAACCCAGAAAGGAGAAATAGACCTGCTGTTAAGGCAAAATGAGGTCTACCTGAACAATGCCTATAAAAATTTAAAAACACTTTTAAACACCTCTGAAGATCTTGAAGTACCATTCAATAAAGACTATGAGCCTTTGAAAGCAGAAAATGTCCTGGACAGCAGTGTCGTTGCCAATAATCCTTCCGTAAAGGCCTTCTATCAGGAAATGGAAATTGCAGAGAAGAATAAGAAAGTGGAAAAATCAATGGGATTGCCTGACTTCAGTTTAGGCTATACCAACCAGTCACTGATCGGTTTTCATACCATCAACGGGCAGGAAAATTATTATAACTCCGGAAAACGTTTTCAGTCGGCAACAGTCGGCGTGGCTATTCCGCTTACATTTGGGGCAACAAAGGCAAGGATCCAGGCGCTGGAATATGAAAAGCAGGTTGCAGAAACCAATGCAAGAATGCAGCAGAAGCAGCTTACCGCACAGCTGGAAAATGCGTTCAGCCAATACCGGCAGGATATACAGCAATATGAGTATTATACCACTCAGGCACTGCCGAATGCTGAAAAAATTGTAAAAGCAGCTCAATTAGGCTATAAAACAGGGGAAATCTCCTATGTAGAATACCTTTTTGCATTACAGACCGCCACCAATATTCAGTTAAAATATCTGGAATCAATTCAACAGGTCAACCAATCTGTAGTGACTATCAATTCAATCATTAATAAATAATATGAGATCAATATCAACGGAAAACACAGGAAAAAAGAGAAAAGCGGAACCGGTACCTGCATATGGTCTTATAAAAATAAATATTCGAATATGAAACTCAAATATAATATCATACCCATGATGCTGATCACTCTGCTGGTCATAAGCTGTGGAAAAAAAAAACTCCGGCAGAAAAGGCTCCTGAAAAAACAGAGCAAAAAGAACATGCTCATGAAGAAGGCCCTGAAACTATTGCTTCATTGACGGAAGAACAGATGAAGTCTGTAGGAGTGGCTTTGGGTAAGGTAGAGATGAAAGAATTAACCTCAACAATCAAAGCCAACGGATTGCTGAGCGTTCCCAACAGTAATAAAGCCACTATTACTTCCCTGTACGGAGGAATCATAAAAACCATCAATATCCAGGTAGGAAGCATTGTAAAAAAGGACAGGTCATCGCAACAATTGCCAATCCGGAATACATTCAGCTTCAGGAAGATTATCTGACAACCAATAGCCGGATTACCTATGCCGAACAGGAATACAGAAGGCAGAGAGAACTTTTTGATAACGATGCCGGGGCCAAGAAAAATCTTCAGAGCGCAGATGCGGAACTGAAAACATTGAGAACCAAAAGAGCTTCCCTTTGAGGCAGCTTCAGATGATGGGAATAAACCCCGGAAAAATCAATAATGGAAATATGAAATCGGGATTGGTGATCACTTCACCAATCAGTGGTACTATCAGTAGTATTACAGCGCAGATAGGAAGTTATGTGGATATTTCTTCACCAGTCGCTACGGTCATAGATAACGGCTCCATTCACCTGGATCTTCAGGTATTTGAAAAAGACCTTCCCAAAATGAAAGTAGGGCAGATTGTTCATTTTAAACTGACGAATAACCCCGAAACAGAATACGATGCCAAAATTTACAGTATAGGATCTTCTTTTGAAAATGAAAGCAAGACCATTTCTATGCACTGCGAAGTGATCGGAAATAAGTCCGGGCTGATCGACGGGATGAATATCACAGGAATCGTAAGCCTTGATAAAAGCACCACACCTGCTGTACCTACCGAGGCTATTGTAGAAGCAGACGGTAAATATTATGTTTTTGTACAGACAGATAAAAAAGCGGAGGAAGAACATGACGAAAAGGGAAACCACATCCGAAAACTTTAAACTTCGAGAAAATTGAAGTGGTAAAAGGAACTTCAGATATGGGATATACAGCGATCACACCCGTAGGAAATATTCCGGGCAATGTTGAAATTGTGGTAAAAGGAGCCTTTTTGTGAATGCTAAACTGGTGAATTCCGGGAGCATGAACATTAATGAATCCGCTCAATGTCGATTTTTTATGCGTAAATTAGAACTGTTTACGGACTTATTATAAAAACCGGCTGCGGGAAAGTAAAGATGATCTTACAAAACACCTGAACCTTTCCTGATAAGAGCCCAAGATGGTTTTAAAAATAACGTTTTTATAATATTTAATACATGACCTTGTATGCTATTAAACAAAAAATATCAGTCTGGTATTTCATCCGTGAAATAAAATCTCAAATTCTGTTCATTGGAATATTTGCTGTGGCTATTGGTCTTTTAGACATGCTGCCATGGTTTCAGAAGATCTCCCTTCCGTTGAATATTCCGGCACTTTTAGGTACAGCGGTATCACTGTTGCTGGCTTTTCGTACTTCCCAGTCCTACGAAAGATGGTGGGAGGCAAGAACGGTGTGGGGAGCTATTGTCAATGATTCCAGAACCTTTGTAAGGCTTATAATACAGTTTATGCCTGCAGGAGATGAAAAAACGGTAAAAGACTTTGCAGAAAGGCAGATCATCTGGACGTATGCCCTTGGTGAATCGCTCAGAAAACTGCCATTTTCTCAAAAGGTACAGCAGTACATGGAACAGCATCAGATCAAGGCTATAAACATTCCCAATGCACTTCTCGATGCCCATTCCAAACAGCTGAGAGATATTGCGGTTTCCAAAGGACTGACTGATTTCCAGCAAATGCAACTGAATGACATCATCACCAGACTCTGTGACAGTATGGGAAAATGTGAAAGGCTGAAGAATACAGTCTTTCCAAGATCTTACAGTGTATTGGTACATATCCTGATCTATGTGTTTGCTGTTATCCTGCCTTTTGGGCTTGATGATTCACAGCTGGCCGTTGAAATGTTGGTCACATTCCTGATCCCGATTGTATTTATTGCAATAGAGAAAACGTCGATCATTATGCAGGATCCGTTTGAAAACAGACCTGTAGACACTCCGGTGACCTCTTTGGCACAAACCATTGAAATTAATATCCGGCAGATGATTGGGGAGCAGAACGTTCCTTTAAAAAAGAAAATACATCTTACTATGAAATGTAATTAAACCATAGAAATAATATGGAAACCACCCCAACACAAATACAGACTCCCTCTGCTGCAGGCAGACATAAAAAGAACCTCTTGATTGTACTCTGCCTGAGCGGTACCTATCTCATTGCTGAGGTCATAGGGGAATAGTGACCAACAGTCTTGCACTGCTGGCAGATGCAGCCCATATGCTCACTGATGTTGTAGGATTATTGCTGGCATTCATTGCCATTAAAATAGGAGAGAGAAAAGCTGATCCTTCCAGAACATATGGTTATTACCGTACTGAAATATTAGCTGCAGTCATCAATGCAGTCGTATTACTAGGAATTTCTTTATATGTTTTATTTGAAGCCTATCAGCGTTTTCAGAATCCACCGGAAGTACAGAGCAAGTCGATGCTGATTGTAGCGGGGATCGGATTGATCGTAAACATTGCAGGAATGATGATTCTGAGGAAAGATTCAGAAGGCAGCCTGAATATGAAAGGAGCTTACTTTGAGGTTCTTTCAGACATGTTAACATCAGTTGGCGTTATGATTGCAGGAATTATCATGTTGACAACCGGTTGGTATTATGCCGATCCTTTGATCTCAGCAGCAATCGGACTATTGATCTTTCCAAGAACATGGAGACTTTTAAAAGAAGCCGTCAATGTATTACTGGAAGGAACCCCGAAAGATGTGGATATCCATGGGTTACGCAAATCATTGGAGAAGATTCCGGGAGTAAAAAATATTCATGATCTTCACGTATGGTCCCTTACTTCAGGGGTAAATGCCATGAGTGCCCATGTTGTGAAAGAAGCCGGAGCTTCACAAAATCAGCTGTTGAAAATTTTGACGGAGGAAACAGTGAATACATTTAAGATCAGTCACACAACTTTTCAGATAGAAGATGAAGGCTACGAAGAGAATGAGTCCCATCTGTAATATTCAAATTGTGAAAACATGAAAAAGACATAGAAAACAAGCTCATTGATAAAAATACCAAACCTACCAGTATGAGGATTCTGGTATATGATTTTTAAGCTCCCAGGAAGCAGCCCTGTCTCTTTCTGAAATAGAAAATCATTTCGACAATGCAGACCGGATTACGATTTACAGAACCTTAAAAACCTTTGAAGAAAAAGGAATTGTTCACAGCATACAGGAAAATACAACTACAAAGTATAAGCTATGTGAGGATGATTGTGATGAAAAAACACATAAAGACTGGCACCTGCACTTCTATTGTAAAATATGTAAGCAGACCACCTGTAAAGAAGATATTTCCTTCCCTGAAAATATACAGACCAATTTCAGGATTGATGAAATAAGACTCTTTGCAAAAGGAATCTGCGAAAACTGTCTTGAAAGTTTGCAATAGCATTGCATCAGTCTCAACCCTAAATTTGTATAAAAATATCAGTTATGGAAAAATGCTGTAGTACAACCCCGGAAAAACCAGATACAAAAGGACACACACACAATCATTCAGAAGGAGACGGACATGACCATGACGGGCATGATCACTCCCATGATACCGGCGATCAGACCATCTTCCAGATGTTTCTCCCGGCGATTATATCCTTTGCCATCCTCCTATTGGGAATTGCTTTTGATAATTATATAAAACCCGAATGGTTTACAGGCTGGGTACGGTTGGTATGGTTCCTGGCAGCCTACATCCCTGTCGGATTTCCTGTGTTGAAGGATGCCTTTAAAAGTATCATCAAAGGAGATGTGTTTTCAGAATTCTTCCTGATGAGCATTGCAACCATTGGTGCGTTTGCCATTGGAGAATATCCTGAAGGAGTAGCTGTAATGCTGTTTTATGCTGTAGGTGAAGTGTTTCAGTCTATGGCCGTCACCAGAGCAAAAGGAAACATAAAAGCTTTACTGGATCAGCGTCCCGACGAGGTGACCATCATGGAAAATAACCAGCCGAAAACGATTAAAGCAAAAGAAGCGAAAGTAGGAGACGTTATTCAGCTGAAACCCGGTGAGAAACTGGCGTTGGACGGTGAACTGCTTTCAGATTCAGCCTCGTTCAATACGGCAGCTTTAACAGGGGAAAGTAAACCTGATACTAAAAATAAAGGGGAAGTCGTATTGGCCGGAATGATCAATATGAACAGTATCGCCCTTGTAAAGATAACCACTGCCTATGAAGACAGTAAGCTGAGCAAAATATTAGAGCTGGTACAGAATGCAACAGCGCAGAAAGCTCCTACGGAACTGTTCATCAGAAAATTTGCCAAGGTCTATACCCCAATTGTTGTAGTTCTGGCAATAGCAATCTGTTTACTGCCTTATTTCTTTGTCAGCGATTATCAGTTCAGAGACTGGCTGTACAGAGCATTGATCTTCCTTGTAATCTCTTGCCCTTGTGCCCTTGTGATCTCAATTCCATTAGGATATTTCGGGGAATAGGAGCAGCAAGCCGAAACGGAATTTTGTTTAAAGGAAGTAATTTCCTTGATAGTATTGCAGAAATTCAGAATGTGGTAATGGATAAAACCGGAACCATGACGGAAGGAGTCTTCAAAGTTCAGGAAGTAAGTATGAGCCCTGGATTTAATAAAGATGAAATCCTTCAGCTGGTTAACGTTCTGGAAAGCAAAAGTACCCACCCGGTAGCTACAGCCATTCACAATTACGTAGGGGATATCAATTACTCTATTCCATTGGAAAATGTAGAAGAAATTGCAGGCCACGGACTGAAAGCAACAGTGAACGGCAAAGAACTTTTGGTGGGGAACTTTAAGCTGATGGATAAATTTAATATCCGTTATGACCTCAACCATTCCAATATTGTCTACACCCTTATTGCTGTAGCTTATGATCAAAAATTTGCAGGATATATCACCATTGCAGACAGCATAAAAGAAGATGCCAAAGCCACAGTAGACAATCTGCATAAAATGAAGGTAAAAGCCACCATGCTGAGCGGAGATAAAAGTACTGTTGTGAAATATGTTGCTGATCAGCTGGGTATAGACAATGCATTCGGAGATCTGTTACCTGAGGACAAAGTGAATAAGGTCAAAGAAATTAAAGCCGGAAACCAAACCGTGGCCTTCGTTGGTGACGGAGTGAATGATGCCCCTGTAGTAGCCTTGAGTGACGTAGGGATTGCAATGGGAGGTCTGGGAAGTGATGCTACCATTGAGACGGCAGACGTGGTGATTCAGGATGATAAACCCAGTAAGATCCCGATGGCAATTAATATCGGTAAACAGACTAAAAAAATCGTTTGGCAGAATATCATCTTAGCTTTTGCTGTAAAAGCTGTTGTGCTCATTCTCGGAGCAGGAGGTCTGGCAACGATGTGGGAAGCAGTATTTGCCGATGTAGGAGTCGCCCTGCTCGCAATTTTAAATGCAGTGAGAATTCAGAGGATGAAATTTTAAAAGAAATCATAAACACAAACTAAATTATATTCAATAAAGGCTTCGCTGATTCCAGTGAAGCTTTTGTTTTGCTAGAATATACAAAACATAAGAATTTATCTCAAATTATGAATGTTTTAAATCAAAGGTCTGGATTTTCAGCTTATTAACTAAATAATTAATTTTTGTATTCGGTGCGATTATTTTTCTCACACAGATCCGATTGATACACAGATCCTTCATAAAAATCTGCGTAATCAGCAAAATCAGCGAGCGATAGAATAACTATACATTCAATTCTATTGTATAAAAAAGCTCCACCAGAATCGGCAAAGCTTTATGAACAAGATTAAATTTTATATAAAGAACTAAATTTTTATTGGGAATTTTCAGTCATGACATGTGACCTTAAGTATAAAGTCAAAGTTCGGAATAATACCTCAATGATAACAGATACAGTTTTGTTAATTTTATAGGTAACAGTTGAGTGTATTCATGTATTGGATCAAAGCCTATCGTGAAAACCTGGAACGATCAAATGACATTCATCATAAATGAACCATAAAACAATTTTGAAGTAGTATATTTGTAGCAGAGAACAAAATTGTTGAAGCTAATCATTTCCATATTCATTATTTTTACTGTTGCAGTACGCCCTGTATTGCCACTGGTAAATTATGCGGTGAACTATGATTATATCGTTAAAAATCTTTGTGAAAAGAGAGATATACCCCAATCAACGTGTAAAGGAAAATGCTATGTGAAAAAGAACTGGCCAAAACGGAAAAACAATCCAACAGTTCTCAGACCATAAAAATTGCCGGATTAGATGTCTTCATTTCTTATGACATACTTTCCTTTTCACATCAACTGAATATAGAAAAAATGTAAACAATCCTGGTTCAGATCATATCAATTCTCATTCTTCAGAATACTTTTCCAGGGTATTTCACCCTCCTTTAGTTTAACTTCAATTTTAAACTATATTTTTAGTTTTTATTTTGAATACATTTCAGACCTTGTCGGAGCGTCATTGGAATAGCTTACGTGTATAAGTAAAATAATTGCTTTTCAAAATACAATGGTTGCTTTGATATATGAATTTCATACCGGCTTCTGAAAATGTTCGGAATATTTAAATTAAACTATCATATTATGGATTAATCTCCGTTGGAGTTTGACGCCGTAATCTCTATTTAACAATATTAATTAAAATTTAACATCAATATGAAATCTCTGGTTATCTTGACGGCTCTGCTGTCAATATCATTACTTTCATGTACCAAAGAAACCCCTCAGGTAAAGCATAAGAGCAATATGAGCTCTTCAAAAGAAAATATCAGAAATATACAGGTTGTCAATGAAGAAGATCCTGTCTGTCATATGAAAACTGCAGAATTTCTGAAAGATACTACAGTGTACAAAAATAAAACGTATGGTTTTTGCAGCTCTTACTGTAAAGAAGAATTCAAACAAAATCCTGAAAAATATGCCCAAAAATAATAAGACGAATAACAAGAGAAAAGTAATTATGCCGATTGCGGTGATTGCTTTGCTTTTTCTGGGAATAGGCATAGGAATGAGTTACTTCAAAAAGAACCTTTATACGGTGATGAAGGTTCCGGATTTTGAACTTACGGATCAGAATAATAAGAAAATTACCAATAAAGATATGCTGGGAAAAGTATATCTCGTGGAATTTTTCTTCAGTAAATGTCCCACCATCTGCCCTGTGATGAATACCAATATGAAGGCTATACAAAACCAGGTCAACGATCCTGATTTCGGAATTATCTCCATCAGCATAGATCCGGAAAATGATACCCTGAAGCCCTGAAAGAACATGCTCAAAAGATAGGGGCAAAATCTCCTGACTGGCATTTTTTAACTGGTGACAGAGGATATATCGGAAAGCTTGCAGATCAGTTTAATATCTACGTAGGAGATAAGGAAGACGACGCAGAAAGCCTGAACCACAGCGGTATGATTGCTCTGGTAGATCAGGAAGGAAACATCCGCTGCAGATACAATAAAGATAATATGCCGATCCTGTATTATTCAGGGTTGAATTATGATGATCCGGAAGGTAAAACTCCCCGCCTGAATGGGAAATATCATCCGGACAGGGAAATTCTGATTGAGGATATTAAGAAATTATTGAAATAGAGAAGCTGGAAGAATGAAGCTGGAGGCAGGAAGTACTCCCAGCCTCGATCTTCCATCTTCCAGCCTAATAAAAACATTGTTCAACCATAAAACAAAACGTTATGAAGATTTTGAAAATAGCTGCTGTAAGTGCAGTTTTTGCGGCCCAGTTCACACTGGCTCAGTTTAAGCAGACACCTCTGCCATATGCTTATAATGCATTGGAAGGCTCCATCGATGCCCAGACAATGGAAATTCACTATTCAAAACATGGAGCAGCGTATGCCGCTAATTTGAATAAAGCCATTGCAGGAACCCCACAGGAAAAACAAACCCTGATCCAGATCCTTGGTGAAACTTCCAAGCTGAGCCCTGCAGTGCGAAATAATGCAGGTGGTCACTACAACCATGAATTGTTCTGGACTATTCTTACGCCTGAAAAAATACACAGCCCTCTGCAAAATTAGCAAAGGCGATCAATGAAACTTTCGGAAGTATGGATGCTTTCAAAGAAAAAATGAGTAAAGCTGGAGCAGATCGTTTCGGTTCAGGATGGGCGTGGTTATCTGTGGATAAAACCGGGAAATTATTCGTTTCTTCAACACCGAATCAGGATAACCCTTTGATGGATATTGCAGATGAAAAGGGAATTCCCATCCTCGGAATTGATGTGTGGGAACATGCTTATTATCTGAAATACCAGAATAAAAGAGCAGATTATCTTTCTGCCATCTGGAATGTGCTGAACTGGAAAGAAGTCAGCAAAAGATATGATGACGCATTAAGCAAAAAATAAGCTGATGAAACTTCTTTACGGCATGCTCTTTACCTTTTATATGGTGTTCAGACCTCTGATACCGCTGGCGGAGTATGCCGTAAATTATGATTACATCGTCAACACCCTCTGTGTAAATAAAAGTAAACCTGAGATTCACTGCAACGGAAAATGTTACCTCAGCAAACAGCTGGCAAAGACCGGCGATTCAGAATCTTCACCTTTACAAAAAACAAAAAATTCAGGACAGAAAATCCTGGATATCTACATTCTTCCTGAAATTGCAGAAATCTCTGCTATGGAAAATTTTCCGTTTTTCCATTTCATATTCATTGATGAAACAGCTTATTCTTTTCTGTTTCTGAAATACATTTTCAAACCACCAGTTTTTTAAGGTATTCTCATTATTATTCAACCACAAAAGTCACAGTGCATTTTCTTATTACATCAATAGTTTTAAGATTATGACCTTTGACAGGGCACTGGTATACATTAAAATAAGATTTTTAAAAACTTAAGTGCTCTTCTTATCCATACAGCATTTCACTTAAATAACTTAAGTGTTAAAATTTTGGTGCCTTTTGTGGTTAAAAACAACGCTGTTACAGCAATTCAAAATTAATCCAACTTAAAAATCAACAATGAAAATTTATAAATTTTTATCACTATTCTTTATCGCCTTTACTTTATTCATTGTGTCATCCTGTGATAGCAGCAGAGATGATGATAACCCGCAGGATACCACGCCGGGAAATATTCAGATCAAATTTGAAAACGGATTTAATAATCTGGGAAATATTGTTTTAAACCAGACGGTGCAAACCTCATCACAGGGGCAAAAGCATAATTTTTCTTCCTTAAAATATGTCATAAGTAATATCACCCTGATCGATGAAGGCGGAAATGAATTTAAATACAATGAAAACAATCCGGATAAAGGAGCTTTTATCGTAGATCAGGCAGATGCGGTAGCCGGCGTGGTGTATCTGAATTTAGCCGGGATTCCGAAAAATAATTATAAGAAAATCAAGTTCGGATTGGGTATCAGCCAGAAAGCATATTTGCTGGGACAGGACGGTCAAGCAGAATTCTGGACTAAAGCCAAACAGAAAGGAATGTCATGGTCATGGGCTGCAGGGTATGTGTTTGTAAAACTTGAAGGAAAATACGGTGCTGATTCTGCAGCTAAAGAATTCATGAATCACACCGGAAACATGGGAAATATAACAGCTAATAACACCCCGGATCTATACCGTGAGATTACGTTGAATCTGCCGGTTACTGCAAGAGTTACCGGAAACATCAGGCCTTCCATCCATATTTTAGCAGACCTGAATCAGTTTTTAAGTGGTGGTAAAGCACTTGCCCTCACATCAGCTAATGATATGATGATGGGATCCAGCCAGCACCTTGTGGATGTTACCAATAACCTTACCAAAATGTTTAAAGTAGATCACGTTCACAATGATTAATTTTTCAATTAAAACGATACTGGTTCTGCTAGTGTTTCTTCTAGGTTGTATCTCCTGTTCTGATGAGGTCATACAGCCGCTGGAGAAAGATGAAGCTTACCGTTTACAGTTTCCCTCTTACTTTCCGGAAATGTCTTTTGACCAGTCTTCAAATCCTGTGACCAAAAACGGGGTAGAGTTAGGAAGAAAATTATTCTATGAAGGGAGGCTTTCCAGAAACAATACTATTTCATGTGGGTTCTGTCATATTCAGGAAAATGCTTTTACCCATCATGGCCATACGGTAAGCCATGGTGTGGATGACAGGATCGGATCAGGAATGCACCCCTATACAGAATATGGCTTTTTGAAAAAATACATGTGGGACGGGTGATCCATAATCTGAACGAACAGGCAATCAGCCCTATTACAGACGAAAATGAAATGGACAGCTCCATACCTGAAGCCATCTCAAAGCTCAAAAATGATCAGAAATATAAAAAGCTTTTCAGGGAAGCTTATGGAGATGAAACCATTACAGGAGAAAGGATTTTAAAAGCACTCTCACAGTTTATGGCCACACTGGTTTCTGCAGATTCAAAATATGACAGGTACAGACAGGGAAGGGAGAAGTTTACCTCGGAAGAATCCCAGGGTATGGCATTGTTTAATCAGAAATGCGCATCCTGCCATAGTGGAGAGCTGTTTACAGATGAAAGCTTCAGAAATACGGGAATGTATTACAATACTGAGTTTAAAGATGCAGGCCGCTACCGGGTCACCCTTGATCAGGCCGACTGGATGAAATTCCGGGTTCCAAGCCTGAGGAATATAGAATATACAAAGCCTTATATGCATGACGGAAGATTTTATACCCTGGAAGCAGTCCTCAATTTCTATTCGGACCATGTGGAAGATAATCCGAACCTTGATCCGCAGCTGAAACCAAACGGACGTACGGGAATTGCGATGAATAGTCAGGAAAAACAGCAGATCATAGCCTTCCTGAAAACACTGTCCGATAAACGTTTTATATCCAATCCAAAATTTGCAGAATAAATGAGAGAAAACATGAAGAAGATAATATTGATAATAGGCCTGGTCTTATTCAACCTGAATCAGGCAAATACCGTCAGAGACAGTGTTTATGTTGCTCCTGAAGGCTATAACGGGATCAGTTTTTATGATGATTGTGATGCCTGTGGCTGTGCTGCAGGAAACGGATCATCCGGTTTTGAATCTTTGCTGAATCCACAATTTATAGGAATCAAATATTTTGCACAGCATTATAAGGCCAAAGAGAATTTATTTGTAAAAGACCTCACTCAGGATCAGTATTTCAATACACTTCAGATCTGGGGTAAAATTCCTGTGACAGAAAAGTTAAGTGTATATGCGAGTCTGCCATTTCACTTTCACGAAAAAAAAGACCATGCAGGGCGATATCAGAATCAATGGAATCGGTGATCTTAATCTGATGGGAATTTACAGGCTGATGAAGTCGGGTGATAACTTTCACCAATTGAGCGGAGGTCTTGGAGTGAAAGTCCCCTTGGGTAAATTTGATGAAAAAGGGATATCCGGTGTCAATCCGAGCTTTCAACTGGGAACCGGAAGCTGGGATTATCAGGCTGCTTTGAACTATAAATTTCAAAAAAATAAAATAGCCGTATTGATCAATACAGATTATACCATTAAAACTGAAAACAAAAAACATTACCGCTTCGGAAACCAATGGAATTACGCAGCAACCGGATTCTATCAGATCTCGGCAAATGAAAAAACCATATTTTCTGCTAAAATCGGAATTCAGGGTGAAGTGTATGCACAGAATAAACAATTTGGTGAGGGTTTGCCCAATACTGCCGGAAGTGCATTATATGGAAAACTGGGATTTGAAGCCTCCTATAAAAGGTTCAGCCTAGGAAGTGAAGTGATGCTTCCGGTGTATACCCATCTTGCCGGTGGAGATATTGAAGCAAAATCAAGGTTCAGTATATTCCTGAATATTGGAATATGACAGATGATGTAATAAACATTTTAGATACAGATATCTTTTTATGAAATGTTTTTCTGTCCCAAATAAAGAATAAAAGAATTTGTACATTCTTAGTTAATAAAGAGAGGCTATTTCATTATTGGAATAGCCTTCTTTCTGATTTTGATAAAATATTAGAGCTTACATTGAATGTAATAAGTGGTGCCAGCTGTCATTTTTATTCTGTTGACCTAAAATTATTTCTTTATTTAAAAGCATTTTTAAAGCCTCCGGATATATAATATTGTAAATCATTTTGTTGATAACAAGATATAGCAATAATTTTCTATCTTTGCCGAAGTTTGGTGAGCCGTAAAAAGCTCTTAAAAGGGAATCCGGTGAAAATCCGGGACAGACCCGCTGCTGTAAGCTCCGCACCAAAGTTTTTGAAGAATATATCCACTGTTTTTTTAATGGGAAGGATTTCAAAAATGGAGTAAGTCAGAAGACCTGCCAGAAAATTAAACGTTTGACGCTTTCGTGGAATAAAGCTTAGAACAATAATGATTCTGTGCAGTGGCAGCTGTGCTTTGTCGTTGCGTTCTTATATCCATTAGCGTCATCATTACCCTGAATGAGCTAATGGTGGCAAAACTGATTACATCTCAATTTCATAAAATTGTTTTCACCGCTTTGGTGTTGACCTCTCACTTTTTGTTTTCCCAAACAAAGAAAAAAGACAGCTTAGAAACAGAGACCATTAAGGTTATCAGCCTTTACAAAAAGAATTTCAAAGAAATTATTCCTGCACAAATCATACAGGGAGAAGAGCTTGAAAGGCTTAATAGTCACTCTGTAGCAGATGCTCTGCGGTATTTTTCAGGAGTCCAGATCAAAGACTATGGAGGTATCGGAGGTTTAAAAACAATTAATATCCGTAGTATGGGAAGCCAGCATGTAGGCGTTTTCTACGATGGCATCCAACTGGGAAATGCACAAAATGGGCTTGTTGACCTGGGAAGATATTCACTGGATGACCTGGAAGAAATATCGCTGTATAACGGGCAGAAAAGTGAAATCTTTCAACCTGCAAAAGATTTCGGTTCATCAGGATCAATCTATCTCCAGCCTAAAACACCTGTGTTTAAAGGAAACAGGAAAATGAATCTGGTCATAAGAGCAAAAAGTGCTTCCATAGATCTTTTCAACCCTTCATTCCGGTTGGAACAGAAAATTTCAGACAGAGTTTCCTCAAGCTTCAGCGGAGAATTTATGCAGAGTGACGGAATTTACAGATTTCGTTACGCCAAAAAAATACCCGGACGGGCAGCAGGCTTATGATACCATTGCCAGAAGACAGGATTCGGATATTAAAGCCAAACGTTTTGAAACCTCTATCAACGGAATATTCAATAACGGAAGCTGGAATGTAAGGGGTACGGATACATTTCAGACCGGGGAATGCCTGCGCCTATTGTTAATGGCCGCTTTGGGGGCAGGGGAGCAAGACTTTCAGATGAAAATTATTTCGTACAGGCCCATCTGAGAAAAAAAAAGCTCTTCCCTAAATTTGAAACCCAGCTGAAAGCAAAATTTGCTTATGATTATACCCATTTCATGGATACCGTTCGTTCGCAATCTATCATTTATACAGATAATGTCTATATTCAAAGGGAAGTATATCTTTCTTCTTCCAATATCTATTCTATCACCCCGAATTGGGACGTCAGCCTGAACGGAGATTTCCAGTACAATAACCTGGATGCCAATCTGGACAATTTCTCTTATCCTACCCGTTATACTACATTAGTGGCTTTGGCAACCACATATCAGTGGAACAGGTTTAAAATTCTGGGAAGCCTTTTGGGAACATTCACTTTTGAAGAAGTAGAAAAGAACAAAAGGCCGGGAGACAGAAGAGAATGGACGCCGGCTGTATTTATGAGCTATCAGCCTGAGATCATTCCTGAGCTTACCCTCAGGGCTTTTTACAAGAAAATCTTCAGACTGCCTACCTTTAATGATCTCTATTATACCAATATCGGAAATACGTACCTGAAGCCGGAATTTACTAATCAGTATGATGTAGGATTTACTTATAGAAAGAATTTTAACAGCAACAGTTTCTTTAAATTCTTTTATGTTAAAGCAGATGGTTACTACAATAAAGTACAGGATAAAATTGTAGCGGCGCCAAACGGCAGTATGTTCCGTTGGCTGATGATGAATCTGGGACTGGTTGAAATTATAGGAACAGATGTGAATGTTCAGACTGAAATGCAGCTCGGAAAAGTAAGATTGAGACCCTTGCTTTCCTACACGTATCAAAGTGCGAGAGATATGAGTGATCCGGAAGATACATTCTATCGCAATCAGATTCCTTATACGCCATGGCATAACGGGGCATTCAGCCTTATGGCAGACTATAAAGACTGGAGTTTCAATTACAGTGCCATCTATGTGGGAAGCGGTATGATGTGAACCAGGATAACATTCAGTACAATTATGTACAGCCCTGGTATACGCATGATCTTTCTGTTCAGAAAAAATTCAGCTGGGCGAATCATCAGTTTAAAGTAAGCCTTGAGATGAATAATATCTTCAATCAATACTATGATGTAGTGATTAACTATCCGATGCCCGGAAGAAATTTTAAACTTATTCTAAACTTCACCCTATGAGAAAACTAAACTTTTATTTTTTATTTCTTGTATTGGCTTTTCTTACTTCGTGCCGTACCGATGACATTATTGTCCGTCAGGAAGTGGTAGAAGGACTTCCTTCGGAAAATACAGCGATAAAAGGATTCTACATGCTGAATGAGGGAATATGGGAAGTAATAAATGCACCCTCGACTTTTTCGATTATACCAAAGGAACCTATTACCGGAATATCTATGCGGAAATCAACCCCAATGTAGTGAAAGAGCTGGGGATGTGGGAAATGATATCAAAGTCTACGGCAGCAAACTGTATATTGTAGTCAATGTTTCCAATAAAATTGAAGTATTGGATGCCAGAACGGCTAAGCGGATTACTTCCATTCCATTGCAGAACTGCAGATATTTAGCCTTCAAAGATGGGAAAGCCTATGCCAGCAGCTATGCAGGACCTGTAGCAATTAATCCTAAAGCACCAAAAGGAAAAGTAGTGGAAATTGATACCACTTCTCTTTCCATTCAACGTGAAGTTGTCGTGGGATATCAGCCTGAAGATATGGAAATTGTAGGAAATCAATTATTTGTTGCCAATTCCGGGGCTATAAAGCTCCCAATTATGATAATACCGTTTCTGTAATAGATCTAAACAGTTTTACGGAAATCCGGAAGATAGATGTAGCCATTAATCTTCATCACATTAAAAAAGACAATTACGGGGATTTGTATGTAAGCTCAAGAGGTGATTACTATACGGTTCCTTCCAGTTTATATCTGGTAGATGCCACAACAGGTATGGTGAAGAAAGACTTTCACATCGCAGTAAGTGAAATGACCATTGTGAACGATAAACTTTATTTCTACGGAAATGAATTCAATTACAATACCCACAGCTATAAAAAAACCTTCGGGATCATAGATGTAAAAACCGAAGAGATTATCGCCAACCACATTTTTGACCAGGAATACGAAAATCTAATTAAAACACCTTACGGAATTGCAGTCAACCCAATCACAGAAGATATCTATATAACAGATGCCAGAAATTACGTGTCTATGGGCTTTGTATACTGCTTTGATAAAAACGGACATTTCAAATGGAAGACAGAAGGAGGAAATATTCCTGCCCACTTCGCTTTTTTATACAAATAATCAAAATTTAAGAAATGAGAAGAAATACCTTTACTTATTTAAAAATCGGGTTTTTATCATGTTTCCTTGTAGGAGTGATAGCCTGTAAACATAATGATGAGGATGAGTTTATATTTAGCGGTCTCGATGATTCTTATTCCATTGAGCGGTTAAAAGTTCTGACGATTCCTACCAATGCTTCGGGATCGGTCACATGGAGTATCAATGATTCTGTTATCTCCCAGAGTTCAGCCCTTGAGTTTATCAGCCCGAAGGCAAACGCCTATCCTCTGACTTTAAAAATCAATAATAAAGGAAACGAACAGGTTTACCATTCTAAAATAATCGTTACCAAAGAAAAAGTACCATACAGTAAATATATTGCCAAAGTATTGGAATTTCGACCTGCTGTAGGACAGTTTATGAATGAGATCCCTGAATATACTCCCGGAAATACGGCTGCCAATATGCTTCAGAAAGCTAACGAGTCTTTGGTAGGGGGAAATTCTACCATGATCAGTTTGGGAGGATATGGCGGATATGTTGTTTTCGGATTTGATCATACTATTCCGAATCTGAATGGAAGAGACTTTAAAATTCTTGGAAATGCATTCTTTGGAAATGATGCCAGTGATCCGCGTTCAGGATCCTGTGAACCGGGAATCATTATGGTGGCCTACGACAGAAACAAAAACGGTAAACCCGATAATGACGAATGGTACGAAATTGCAGGCAGTGAATATTTCAAAAATACAACCGTAAAAATTACAGCATTACCTATTATAAGCCCGATGAAAACAAACCTCCGGTACCCGGAAGTGAATTCTGGCAGACCGATGTGGAATATATCAAATGGACCGACAACCTCGGGAATAAGGGCTTTAAAACAAAAATACATTTCACGCACAAAGCTATTATCCTTTATGGTTTGCAGATCCTTCTTACGGCTTTTCAGGGACCAGGCTGGCAAACAATTTTTATGATCAGAATGGTGACGGATCCTACTGGGTAGGAAAATCCTATGAATTCGGATATGCAGATAATGCACCGAATAATGATGAAGCTTCCAATATCGATATTTCCTGGGCAGTGGACAGCAGTGGAAGGTATGTGAAACTTCCGGGTGTCGATTTTATGAAAATATACACTGGGGTAAACCAGGAAGCCGGCTGGCTGGGTGAAGTTTCCACAGAAGTGGCGGGAGCGTATGATTTACATCTCAAATAATTATTCAACAATACAATTTATTTAATTCAATAGAAATGAAAAAGTTTTACGTTTTTATGATGCTTTTTCTGTTTGCATGTTTATCAAATGCACAGATAAAAGTTCAGGGTGTACCCCGAAATGATATTTCCGGGATCAGCAAGCTTAATACCACTACGATCAGTTTTTCTGATATTCAGTATTGGGTAGGTTCCGGATCAAATCAGGCTGCTTTTGTAGTACAATGGAATGACAGTAAAAATCCTGACGCTCTAGTCTGGGGATTCAAATGGGATGGGAATGCTACAGGAGAAGATATGCTGAAAGCTATTGCCAAAGCAGATCATAGATTATTTACACTGCTTTATCAGGGAACACAATTCGGATCAGCAGTTGGAGGAATAGGGTTTGACCTGAACGGGCAAAATACCAATGCACTGATCAAAAGCGGTAATACCATTTATCCTTTATATCCGGTGAATGGTTTTGTGAATACAACAGCATATGATTTTGACAGCTATACGATTATGGATGCTGCGAATGATCACTGGCAATCCGGATGGACTGTTAACGGATACTGGTCTTACTGGGTGAAAAATCCTGCCGATGCAGATTTTGGATATTCTAACGTAGGAGCCTCTTCTCGTGCTTTGGAAAATGGCTCATGGGATGTATGGAACTTTAACGTAGGATTCAATGAAACTCCGGTTTCATCAACACTTACTCCGGTTTCCCCATATGTTTCTTCCACTAACTTTACCAACGGATATTTTCTGGTGAATGAAGAGTGGTTCGGGCATACCAACGGTTCTGTAAACTTCATCGACAATAATGGGCAGATCAACTACCGTGTATACAGCAATGTAAACAATAACCAGGCTTTCGGAGCAACTACACAATATGGAACGATCTACGGAGATAAATTCTATTTTGTATCCAAACAGGCTGCTGATGGGGAGATACCCAATATACTCCCGGTGGAAGATTGGTTGTAGCTAATGCACAGACCATGCAGAAAATTGCAGGATTCAACAATATTGGAGGAGGTGACGGAAGATCATTTGTAGGAGTAAATGAACATAAAGGATATATCGGTACTTCTACCGGAATCGTACTCTTTAATATCGACAATATGCAGGTAGGTACTCTGATTGCCGGAACAGGAGGCAACGGGCAGATAGGAAACATGATCCGTACCTCACAATATGTATTTGCTGTAAAACAAAATGCAGGAATTTTGGTGATTAATCCTAATACAGATACTGTGGTGAGCACTATTGCCGGAGGTTTCTATTCTGTTGTTCAGGCTAAAGATGGAAGTATTTGGGAATTCAGGAACAGAAGCTGGTCAATATCAATCCCACTACTTTTGCAACGCAGGATTATAATATTCCTACGACCAAATATATCGGAGATTGGGGAGCATGGAATGCAGGCAGATTTACAGCAAGTAACAAAGAAAATGCTTTATACTGGATCAATTCAATAAGCGCATGGGCTTCAGGAGCCCAGATTGTAAGATTTGACGTTACAGCTAAAACATTTAACGAAAACTTTGCTGCTATTCCGGGTCAGACAGGTCAATTTAAGCAAATTCCTTACGGTGCGGCACTTCGTGTAAACCCTGTTACCGGAGAACTTGTTTTGAATACAACGGAAAGCGGATACGGGGCTCACTTTCAGAAAAACTGGATCCATACCTATAATATGGCTGGAACCCTTACCAATACCAAAGTTCTGGATGATTATTATTGGTTCCCTTCCATAGCAGTGTTTACCAACAATTCAGTTCCTGTTGTAAGCAATACTCTGCCTTCGCAGGTTACAGCCGGAGGGACTACAACCATTGATTTAAAATCCATAGTTTCAGATGCAGATAATATGGAAGTATCAGTCGTAAAATCTATCAAATCAAACAGCAATCCTGCAGTAGTTTCTGCTACGATTAATACGAATGATGAACTGGTTCTGTCACCACTAGCCTCAGGAACGTCTGATATTGTACTAAGTTTTAATTCAAATGGTAAACTTGTGGAAAAAATGCTTACCGTGAACAGTACGGCATCTACTTTAGCTACTGCTGAAGTTAAAAACTCGAATTCAGTATTTATCCGAACCCGGTTACTGACATACTTTATATCAAAACACAGGAGAAAATACAGAATATTTCTCTTTATGATGCTTCAGGCAGAACAGTCAATGCACCGCTGAATAACGGACAGGTTAATATGAGTATGCTTCCAAAAGGAGTATATATCCTGAAAGCGGTAACAGATAAAGCTGTATATCAGGAAAAACTGATAAAAAAATAATTACAAACACCACTTATTTTCTTTCATTTAGCCCCGGCCAATTTATTGGCCGGGGCTTTTTCAGAATATATAAAAACCGTTTTTATTGAAAGAGACGGCTTTTATAGAATAGTAAGAGATACTATCTCGTAAGGATAATTTTACGGGTATGAATTTTTTTATCTTTTGTCTTTAGCGTCAGTATATAAATCCCATGCGATAAATAAGCCGGTAGATCAAATGTTTTATACCTGAAAGGAGAGCGATAAACCTCTATACCTGATGCATTTCTGATAGAGATCTCAGAACCATTCATAGATATATTTCCGTCAAGAGTAATCTGTCCGGCTGTGGGATTAGGTAAAACGGTGAATACTTCATTTATATTTGTAAGCGTTTTTTGGGCTTTAAAATTATTGACAGGAGCCGGTGAGTAAGCATTTAACAGCTCCTCAGGATAAAGCTTTCTGTCAAAAATGAAGAATTCGTCAATCTGCGAAGCTTTGAATGAAATGATAAATTTATTGTTGGTGAGATCTGCTCCTGTGTGTAATAGGGTGCCCAATGAGTTGTGTAGATGGTTGTAGGATAATCATTCTGAAAATTTCCGGCTGGGAACAAATTAAATGGTCCGGGTAACGGTTGGCTATTAACAGAAACTTTAAGATCTACAGGGTAGTAAGGAGGAAAGTTTCATTATTCGGTTTATAAAAACTGCTTTGTGTTTTGTAAGGAGGGGTAGGATCATTATTAAAATTAATAACATAGAAATTGAATTGCCCTGCAGTAGCAGGATTTTTCCTGAACATCCTTCCGAAATATCTTTTATCAAAATTGTGATTCTCGTTAACGGGTCTAATGATAATACTGTCCGGAGTGATTTTTATTTTCTCTCCATATAATGTCAGGTCCATAGAGCCTCCCTGCTCAATACGTGCCCAGAAACAAACTGTTCTGGGGTTCCTCGGCGATGGAACATCTAAAAAATAATTTCCCTTGAATACATAGGTTGAATCCGGAGAAGAATACCTAAGCCCCTGGCCGCAGATCGTATCATCAGAATATGTTTCTTCATGAGAACCCTCACGAACCAGATTAATATTTCCGCCGGGCATATCCAATGTATTTCCGTTGAATGAATAATGATGGATAGGCATAAAAGGGATCGTGCACTGATCCTCATAATAGGCATAATAGATTCTGAGCCCGCCGCTCAAATTAAGCAATCCGCCATTCATGGTTATTTTGATACGGTCATAAACCTTTGCAGGACTGAATTCAATCGTTGCTTTGTTAGTTTGGGTACCGATTTTAAGAATATTGCCGTCTATGATCCTGGAATCATTATTGGAAGTAGCTCCGTTCATCGTTTCAACAGTCACTCCATTCAGCAAAGAAACAGATAAAGGAATATGGTCTGCGCCGATACCAATGATCAGTTTTTTGCTAACAGATTGTGGGAAAATTAAAGTTTGTTCAATCTTGCCGAGAACTCCGATGCCCATCTTTAGGGTTGAATAATCATTCTCATTATTTCCGGCCGCATGCTGAGGATTTTCAACACTGCAGCCTAAACAGACCCCTGAGATCTGATGGGTCTCACTGCCTGCATATTTTTTATTCTGTGCGGAAGGCCACATATTCATTAGGAGCAGTACTAAGATTGAAAGAGATTGCTTTATCAGGCATTGGGCTTGTAGTAGATTTGTTTTCATATTTTGAAATTTGAGGTCAGTTGTTCTTTTAGGGATAAGTACTAAATAAAACCGGCAGACTTCAAAGTCTGCCGATTCAGGTCTCTCATTTATTTAATAATAATTTTTCTGGAGTAGGTTTTACCTTCTTTCGTATGAAGATTCATTATGTAAACACCATCCGGCTGTCTCGTCTCAAATGTATTTGATTTAAGTTTGGTACGGTATACCTCTTTTCCTGAAGTATTGGTTAAAGTAACTTCCGAACCTTCTGCGGGAATATTTTTATCAAGAGTGATTTGTCCGCCCTCATGATGTGCTGTAAAGTTGATAAAAGGATCTTTGTACTGATATCCGTAATAAACCCTAAGCTCACCACCCAGGCTCAGTAATCCTGCGTTGGCATTGATTTTAATACGGTCAAATGGAATATTCATTGTAAGTTCAATCTCACCTTTGCTTGGATCTCCCGCATTAAGCTTAAGAATGCTATTGTTGAGGTTGGTATAGTCATTATTGGAAACATCCCCATTGAATGTTTCAATTGACACCCCTCCCAGAACCTGGGCAGTCAGTGGAGTACCGTTTGAACCGATTCCAATCACAAGCTTATTCGTGTTATTATTGATATTGCTGGCAGGAAAAATCAGTGTCTGTTCCGTTCTTGCCAGTAATCCTATTGAAACCTGTAGCGTAGAATAGTCATTTTCGTTACTTCCTATCGCATTCAGAGGATTCAATACACCACAGCCGATACAGATTCCGTACACCTGGCTGATTTGGTTGTTTGCATAAATTTTGGTAATCTGTGCTGAAGCCATAGCACTCATCAGGAACAGGAAAGAGGCAGATAAAGCGGCTTTGATTGCACGCTGTCTCACTAATAAATTGTTTTTCATAGGGTAAAATTTTAAGATTTAGTTTTTGTAAAATTAAACATAAAATAATTATGTTAGTTATTTTATTTCAATTTTTGGTGATATTTAAATATTTGTATTATATAATATGTATTTGTTGGTTTTTACTTAATAGTTGTTTTGTTTTTATAAACAACGATATATAAAAAAAGCCGGCAGACTTTCAATCTGCCGGCTATGGAATATCATTTATTTAACAATAATTTTTTTTAGAGTATGTTTTTCCTTCTTTCGTCTGAATAGTCATGAAGTAAATACCTTCCTGCTGTCTGGTGTCAAATGTTTTTGATCCCAGCTTTGTACGGTATACTTCTTTTCCGGAAAGATTGGTAAGAGCTACTTCAGCACCTTCCAGCGGAATATTAGCATCAATAGTAATCTGGCCGGCCTGACTGTGAGCTGCGATGTTGACTAATGGATCCTGATAAGCGTAATAAATTCTGAATCCTCCTCCAAGACTCAGTACTCCGCCTGTTAAGCCTATTCTTATTCCGTCATATGGTTTTTCAGGTTTGAATTCCACTGTACCCCTGTTTGGAGTTGCTCCCAGCTTAAGAAGACTTACGTCAATTGTTCTGCGGTCTTCATTGGAAGCCCCGCCATTCATGGTTTCAAGCGTTACTCCACTTAATAATTGTACGGATAAAGGAATATTGTCTGTCCCGATACCTACTACCAGTCTCGTATCTGATCTAAGATCCGGAAAGATTAAGGTTTGCTGGATACCTCCCAATAATGCAGTTCCCAATACCATTGTTGAGTAATCATCCTCATTGTTCCCGATTGCATTGAGTGGATTGTCTACACGGCAGCCTAAGCATGCTACTCCAAATACGCCCGAACTTTGAGCATGTGAATAGATTCTGTTTTGAGCGAATGATAAAGTGCTTGCTGATACCAGAAACAAAGCAATAAACAGCGCTTTAAATGAGCGTTGATTTCCCAAAAGTAAATTTAATTTCATGTTATTATATATTTGAATGAATAGTTTTACTCAAATTTAAGGATTAAAGGTAAAAGTAAAAAATAATATTTCCATTTTTGGTGAATATTTTTATTTTATTAATATTTATGCAATATTGAGCTGATTATCAGGTGGAATTTTTTAATATTATTTAATTGATGTATATAATATTGACAAGGTGGAAAATTGATGTTCTTTCAGGTTTTATTCCAGGAAGTAATGACTGAATCAATACTCAACTTTTGCCTAGCCTACTACTTTTAGGATTGATCCCTGATTTGGAGCTTGAATGTTTGGTCTGAAGTATAAGGAGTTGTAAAAACCGTATTATTCCGCAGTTAAAAGATACTGTTTGATTAAGGATAATATTGTTTCTGAGTTTATTGAATGTACATTGTTCAGATATTTCCCCGTTTTTTGACTGTAGCTCTCCTTTCTGCTATTTTTGTAAAATTGATGGAATGATTATAAACGAAAAAGGACTTTCGAAAAAGTCCTTTTTGGTAGCCCGTAGGGGAATCGAACCCCTCTTACCAGAATGAAAATCTGAGGTCCTAACCGATAGACGAACGGGCCCTCTATCTTCCATTACCGAAGCAATGTGTTAGCTTTTGTTTTTATAAGTACAACTCTTAGTTTGTAGCCCGTAGGGGAATCGAACCCCTCTTACCAGAATGAAAATCTGAGGTCCTAACCGATAGACGAACGGGCCGGTTAGATTGTTTTAAGTATAGCTTTTCTACTTTGTCTTTAAAAAACCACTGATTGTATACAGTGGCTTTTTAAGATATAAGTAGCCCGTAGGGGAATCGAACCCCTCTTACCAGAATGAAAATCTGAGGTCCTAACCGATAGACGAACGGGCCCGCTATGCTTTTACGCTAATTTATTAACGTGTTTTGTCAATTTGCTTTTCAAGTTAGCAGCTTTGTTCTTGTGGATAATATTTTTCTTAGCTAATTTATCCAATAAAGCGATAACCTTCGGCAGTTGTTCTGTAGCAGCAGCTTTGTTCTCTTCATTTCTTAGAGCTTTCAATGCTGTTCTAGCAGTCTTGTGATAATATCTGTTACGAAGTCTTCTAGTTTCGTTTTGTCTGATTCTCTTTAGTGCTGATTTATGATTTGCCATATCGTTCAAATGTGAGTGCAAAACTATAAACTTTTTTTTTTTAAACTACCAAATTTATTTTTAAAAATTTAATTTTCTTCTGATAGGTACTTTCTGAGTTTATTTATTGCCTGTTCTATTTTTAAATTTTCTTGTTCTTTTTCTAATTTTTTGATCGTATTTCCCAGCATGATCAGTGCATTGTTCCATTCTCCAGTGGTATTGGTGAAAGTAAGTCCGTCAATTGTTACTTCAAAAGCAACCCTTTCTCCAGTCCTGTAAAGTCGGAAACTGATTTTATCATCTCTGCCTGTAATCCCGTCTTCATTGATTTGTAAATCATAACTTTTTGGGTTAGAGTGGATTTTCTTAAAAAGCAATTTCGCTTCTTGTATCTTTAAATCCGGCATGATATAAAATTTGGTAGCCTGTAGTAAACTACAAACAATGATTTATCAATAATGTTTTTCATCAGTGTTGCCATATTCGGGTAACCAATTATGGCTAAAAATTTTTTGCAAATATAATGCTTTTGTCATATATAATGTAATGGGAATAGATTTTTACAATAAAAATATAAGTCGATTTTTATCATAATAGGGAGTAATTGCCATATTTTCAGGATGCTATAATTAATATATAGCTATTTGTCATTTTTGAGTCATCATGAACCTTGAGAGGTCTTAATTTTTTTATACATTTTAGTGCTGGCAATTATCCTCTAATTTCCTGTTCCCAAAAAAAATAACTAGATTCTGATTATTTAGATAAATCAATCAGGTTGATCGGTTTGAAGTTGGGAAAAACCAAATTGAAACAAATTAAATTGTAAACGTCACGTTCTGTCGCTACCTGTATCTACATTTGGCTCATAATAAATTCAAATGATATGATACAAAGATTAGAGTATGTCCTGAGTAGAAATCTGGACAGTCCTTACGGAAAAAACAGTGTATTTTTTGAAACATTCATTGTTCCTCCCGAAGATTTTGATAAAATCCCCGAAACTAAAGAAACAGATCGCATAAAATATACTTTTATACTATGTAAGAGTGGTGTTGAAGTGTTTGATAGATACAAAAAGAAGGGGTAGAAGAGAAACAATTTAAAGTACTCTATGAAGAAGACAACCCTGAAAAAGCAATTTTTTTGGTACTGCCTGTCGGGTAAAAATGGGAAAATATGCCAAAGACTTCTTTAACAGAATTTATAATAATAATCAAAATACCACTTATGTAATTCCAACAGAATCAATAACAGTAAATGGGTTTGACAATCTTATTAGAGAGCTTGCGGATGATACAAAGATAAACGAAACTCTTTTAAAGGGTGCAATCTATCTGGAAATTGCTGAACAAAGTAAACTAAATGAAGTCTATAAAAAGGTATTCTTATTAAACAATCAGTTGGCAGACTGGATGAGAGGAGGCATAGAAACAATTGATAAATGGAAGTTTACAGAGGAAAATTACGATTACATCAAATATTATGTAAACCCGATGTACAGCACCTATCAAAACAAAATAGGAACAAGTGGTTTTTCAAAACAGGAAGTGAAATATAAGCCGATTATTCCTGTTCCCATTGCTTCCCAAGAATATAAAACCATGCAAAACGCTTCTGAAATCGCAGCAGCAGGATTTAGCAGGTTTAAAGAGTTTGCCAACTATTTTGAAGAGGTTTCTTTGGCAATAGTCATAACCGTAGTAAAGGCAACACCTACTATTACGGATGATATTTTCTTAGCTGTTGTTTTCTATTTAAAAATTTCATTGAAAATAATATCCCTGAAAGTATAAAAAACGTCTATAACAAGCTCAAAGTTTTTTTAATGAAATATTGGAGGTTTTTTCAGGTATTGGTGCTGTTATCGTGGAGAAAGTCGATCGAGAAGTTGCAAAAATTAACGCTTTTTTATGCGGTCTTCTCAACGGCTTAATTTCTTTAGCACAAACCGTTATTATGCTGTTAGCAATGGTTACGGAAAAAATTCCGTTTTTGGAGATGGAAAAAATGAGTCCGTTAGAGTTGGCAAAACATCAAGAGAAATTAGAATTCATAGAAGATTTTGTAGATTTATTTGCTGAGAAATCTAAAGAACTTTTAGAAGGTATCAAAGGTCTTTTTAGTAATGGAAAGATATGGAAGGAAATATCTCAATTTTTTGATTTTCTACGGAAAAAATTCATTCAAATACAAGACCTTAATGAATATTTTTGGGCTTAATTTATAGGTGGAGTTGCCTTTGAATTGATTTTAGATGCTATTATTGCTTACTTTAAAGGTGGAAGTTCATTGGTAGCAGAAGTATCAGTAAAAATCAGCAGGATTACAGCTAAAGCAGAGCAGGCAGGAGCAAAAGCTCTTAATTTTGGAAAAGGCATAGGAAATAAAATTGCCAATTCTGCACAAGATCTGTACAAATGGTTAGAAAAGGAATTTTTAGAACTTGTTGAAGCTGTAAAAAGGGAAATCTTTTAAAGTACTTTCGTAAAAATTCTATGAATTTATTGATGGTGTCCCATCACAAGAGGAACTTTTGGCTCAATGGGATGAAGTGGGTGTATCTGGAAGAAGAGTAGAAGACTTGGACAAAGACTGAAGAAAGTGGATGTTGAGTATTTAATAAAGGAGCTTAAAAAACTAAAGGTGGAATTAGAATTACATCCCTTAGAGGGCTCATTACCAATAGAAGGATTCTTTGTTAGAGAAGGAGTTCCTGCAATGATGCCTGAGAGGGCTGCTGCAATTTTTATTACTGATGGAACAAAAATGAAAATTGTATTGAGAGAAGAAGCAACAATTTATGAGTTTTTTCACGAATTTATGCATTATAGACACTCTCAAGTATTAGGACTCGGAAAATATTTATCTTTGGGAGGGCGTGGAACTTTGGGAGAACTTGAAAAAGAACAATGGGTTTTTGATATGCTAATGAAGAATAAGGATTATCTAACAAAAAGTGAAATAGTTCATGCTTTTGACTATATTAATAATCCCAACCCAAGTCTTGGTGTAAGGGCAAGATTTGGAAAAGGTCCTGTATCAGTTGATTTTGACATCAATAAAATACCAGAGGTCAGAAAAGAAATTAAAGCAAGTGAAATTTTAAAAATTAAATAATTATGATTACTAAAGAAGAAGCTTATAATAAAATTAAAAGTTATTTAGATAAAAATATTAATTACTCAAGTATTGATGGCATTGATAAAATTGCACTTACTTCAAAAGAAGAAATGACTTATCCAATTTCTTATGGAAAATACAAAGGGGAAAAGATAGATTATTATGCAATTTCCTATGGTGAAATTTGGGGAATTGAAGAAAGAAGTATGGGAATTTTAATTCATGCAAAAACAGGGGAATTGTTATATATCATAACTCCTCATGGATATTTGGATATTGAAAAATAATTTCACAAAAAGAGACTGAAAAGAACAGGCTCGTTTTGAGCCTGTTTTTGTTTTTCTTAATCAAAACCTCCTCTTCAAACAAAAGATGCAAATTCAAGGAGCTTTCAACTCTGAGAGCAAGAAAATATTTCCGAACCAACTTCAAGAAACAAAAAAATAACAAAAGGAAAGAAAAATTTTAACGAACAAAAAAGATTTTCGAAATTCGCCTTACAAAGCGTGTATGAGAGTTCTTTTAAATTTTCGTGGAAATTTCGTTGACTTTTGGGATAAAAAAATCCCTGAACCTTGTATTGATCAGGGATTGAATGATGTAGTTTGGTAGCCTATAGGGGAATCGAACCCCTGTTGCAAGAATGAAAATCTTGAGTCCTGACCACTAGACGAATAGGCCAAATTTTGAGGTTGCAAAAGTAAAAATTAACTTTTAAACTTCAAAATTATTTTTTTAAATTATTTATATATTTTCTGTATTACGGTGTTTTTGATGCCTTTAGCCTCAAGTTCTTTTTGAAGTTTTACAGCATCCTCCAAAGTATATACTTTTCCATAGGTATAGTAAAATACTCCGTTGTCTTTATTTCTTTCCACATCTTTCAGATTCTGAACGATGTAAGAATTTCCGTTCAGTTTATCGCCTGCATAAACTTCTATGGTATAATATCCCATGCTGATTCGCTGGTTAGGCATGAAACCTACGGCAAAGGCATTTCTGAATCCGGCATCTTTGGCTGTTTTAAGATTGATGTCTTTTACAGAAGCCATATTGGTGACTGCATAGTAATATTTGTACTGTCCGTTTTCTTTAATGGTCAGAATATAGCTCAATCCTTTAAGGGCAGGATCATTTTCGTTGTATTTCGTAGGAGAGCTCATCAGTAGGATTCTGAAATCATTTTTCAGCGGAACTTCTGCCGGTTTTTCAGGTTCCTGCTTTTTGATGGCAATAGATCCTCCGGTTTTTCTGTCAATGGCTTTCTTATAATCAATAATGGCATTGTAGATACTCTCTGCAATTTCGTTCTGTCCTTTTTCCGAAGCAATATAGTGGCTTTCTTCCGGGTGGTTGATAAATCCGGTTTCTATAAGCACAGAAGGCATGGCATTCATACGGAGAACGTGAAGGTTCTTCTGGAAAACTCCTCTGGAGAATCTTTTATCTTTATTTACGAAGTTATCCTCAACCAATCCTCCCAAAAGAAGACTTGATTCCAGGTATTTGCTCTGCTGAAGTTTCAGTGCAATTAAAGATTCCGGGAGTCCGGATTATAAGATCCGAAGATCTGCTTATCTTTTCATCCAGAAAGATCACGTCATTTTCTCTTTTGGCCACCTCAAGGTTCTCATTATTCTGGTTAGGCCCCTGTACATAAGTTTCCGTTCCGTAGGCTGTAGGTCTTGCTGAAGAATTACAGTGAATAGAGATGAACAGGTCTGCTTTACTTCTGTTGGCCAGGTTGGTTCTGTCAGACAGAGAAGGGTATTCATCAATTTTACGGGTGTATATCACCTTAAAATCTCTGTTTTTTTCCAGCATAGCTCCCACCTTTAAGGTAATGGCAAGCGTAATATCTTTTTCTGCTATTCTTCCTATGTCTGAATAGGTCCTGTTGGCCCCGTGATCACTTCCTCCGTGTCCTGCATCCAAAACAAGGGTAAACTTCTTCTGAGAGAAAATAAAGTTGCCGATAAGGATAAGGAGAAATGATAAAATTATTTTAAAATTTTGTTTGTGCATCTTACAGTTATAAAAATTATATTAATTTTGGGCCTTAATTATATAGAATAAAATTGGCCAAAACCGTCCTCAAAAATATATTACAAATTTTAATTATCCTAATTTTTAACAATTTTTTAGCACAGAAAACTCCTGAAAAATTGCCTAAAAATGCGGTTAATGATACTATTTCCAAAAAGGATACCATAGTTGTAAAAAAGAAACGCTGGATGATGTTCTCCGTACAAAAGCGGATGACCAACGTAGAGACATCCCTAAAAAGATGACATTCCTGAATAAAAATGCCCAGGTAAAATATCAGGATATGCAGATTGATGCAGATTATATCTCCATTGATGATAATAAAAACCTGATCTATGCCAGAGGGAAACAGGATTCTTTAGGAAAGATCATCGAGCCTGTAATTACAACCCAGGCAGGGAAAAAATACGAAACCAACGAATTCAGTTATAATACGAAGACTAAACAGGCTATTGCCTTCAATGCAAGAACTGAAGAAAGTGAAGGGGTGATCATTGCCCAGAAAACAAAAAAATATAACGACTCTGTTTTTGCAATGGTAAAAGCAGATTATACTACAGACGATTATTTTATCAAGAAAAAGATACGGCTGCGGATTACTTTATGAGAGCTTACAACATCAAGCTTCTTAAAACCAAAACCAAATCCCAGATCGTTACCGGGCCCATTCAGATGTTTATAGAACAGGTGCCTACACCTCTTTATCTTCCATTTGCCATCTTACCGTTTTCAGATAAAAGAGCAGCCGGTATCCTTATTCCAAGTTTCGGGAAAGGGAAGATGTAGGTTTCTTCCTGAACGGAATTGGATATTATCAGCCGATCGGGGAACATTTTGACCTCAAAGTCCTGGCTGATATTTACACCAAAGGAAGCTGGAACCTGCGTCCACAGATGAATTATCAGAAGAAATACCGCTATTCCGGAAGCTTCAATGCAGATATCGGAACCATGGTGAGAGGAATCAAAGGATTGGAAGATTATACCAGAAACAGTACATACAGAATCAACTGGACGCATTCACAGGATGCAAAAGCAAATCCATTCCTTACGTTCAGTGCTTCCGTAGACATTGTAAGTACGAAATTTTACAACAATCCGCTGAACAACAATTATATTTTCAATCAGAATGTATTGAATACCCAGCAGAACTCAACAGTAACACTTACCAAGAGATTCCTGAAACTTCCGGTAACTATCACCGGAACAGCCTCTTATTCTCAGAACTTTGCCACCGGATTGGCAGACCTTCGTCTTCCGCAGATGAACGTAGCCGTGAATCAGTTTTACCTGTTCAAATCAAAAACAGGGGTGAGATCAGGACTTCTTGAAAATATTACCGTGAATACAGGGTTCAACCTGACCAATTTTGTCAATACTCAGGAAAATGAGCTGTTTAAAAAAGAAATGTGGGATAAAATGCAGACCGGCCTTAAAAATAATATAGCCATTGCAACCAATACCACATTGGCGAAATATTTCACTTTCAGTTTAAGTGCCAATATCGACAATGCACTTACTACCAAAACGCTGAACAGATATTATGATCCTGTAAAAGCAGTTACAGTAGACGAAATCAATAAAAAGTTTGCCGGATATTCTACATTCTCTACTACGGCAAGTATCCAGACTACCCTTTACGGACAGATGGATTTTAAAAAAGGATCTGCTATTGAAGCAATCAGACATATGGTGACTCCAAGTATTGGGTTTACCTATTCTCCGGATTTCTCCAGTCCTAATTTCGGATATTATAAAAACTATTATAATGCGAACGGAGCTCTTACTCCTTACTCCATTTTTGAAAAAGGAATTGTAGGAAGCCCACAAAGCGGAATGGTAGGAGCTTTAGGTTTCAATATCGGAAACAACGTAGAAATGAAGGTTAGATCTAAAAGTGATTCTACGGGCGTAAAAAGGTTAAAATCTTCGAATCTTTAAACCTTTCAGGGAACTATAACTTTGCAGCTAAAGATCACCCATGGTCTATTATTACCATCAACGGGCAATCCTCATTCCTTAACGGTAAATTGACGGTCAATACCAGTCTTTCTCTTGATCCTTATAAAATTGAATTTATTCCGGGACAGGACACAGGAATCAGAACAGAAAAATTCGGAGCTTTCAGCGTACAGGGATTCAACGTACAGATGTCTTATCCTCTGAGCAGCGAAATTTTTGGCGAGAAAACAGAATATGCTAAAAAGTATTCCAAAAAGGAGAAGTCCGGAATGAGAACTATTATTTCGACGATGATAATTATGCCCATTTTGATCAGGCCTGGACTTTGAATATTAATGCCAATTATGCCTACTCAAAAGGACTGAACAGATTTGGAAATAAAATTGCATCAGTAGGTCTTGACGGAAGTATCAAGCTTACCCCTTTCTGGAATATCAATGGAAGTACACACTATGACCTTGTCACCAAGCAGCTGGCTTATACAAGAATCGGTTTTGCAAGAGATCAGCGAAGTTTTACCATCAATTTCAACTGGGTTCCCTTCGGGCAGTATAAGGTATATGACTTCTTTATCGGGATCAAAGCCAATATCTTAAGTGATGCATTGAAATACAAAGACAGAAGCTTTACACAGCCGAATGCACCTTTCTAATATCAGATTGGCATTTGAGAATATAAATTTTATATTTGCAACCAAAATAAATTCTAACTAAATTACCGTTTAGAAAGTAGATGGTGATTGTATAAGATCAAAAAAATAAATATCCGCTATGAAACAAGTAATCAACACAGTGAACGCTCCTGCAGCAATCGGGCCTTATTCACAAGCTAATATGGCAAACGGAGTATTGTATATCTCCGGACAGATTCCTGTAGATCCTGCAACTGGTAAACTGGTAGAAGGAATTGAAAAAGAAACACACCAGGTAATGAAAAACCTTGAAGCAATTCTTACAGAAGCCGGAATGACTTTTAAAAACGTTGTAAAGGCTACGATCTTTCTTAAAAGTATGGATGATTTTGCTGTAATGAATGATATTTATGCGTCTTATTTAGATGCGGAAAGCTATCCTGCACGTGAAACGGTACAGGTGTCTTGCTTACCTAAAAATGTGGATATCGAAATCTCTATGATCGCACATCAGGATTAATGAATTTTATAAGAAATACAGTTGCGGTGCTTGTAGGCCTTGGGATAGCCGGGCTTATCATTACTCTTGGTATAAGGGCTTTTCCGCAATGGGTAACTTTTGAAGCTTTTGCTCCTTTTGAGCATTGGCAAAGGTTTCTTTTCAGTATGAAAGATGATAAGGCATTTTTCGGTTTCCTGTTGTTTATTTCCGGATTGGGAACAACAATAGGAGGGGTGGCAACAGCCATTATCGTTAAATATGCCAAAGTAGCCTATGCTATTCTGATTGGCTTTATCATGCTTTTCATTGCGATGTTGGATGTTATTATTTTTCCTTATCATCCTACATTTTATAAGATTTCCATCTTCCTTACTTTCTTCCCGTTTTCGTGGATCGGAGGTAAGATCGTAGAAGTGATCTACGAAAGAAACAAGAAGAAAATGATCGCTGAAAAAATGAACAGACCTAAATAAAAAGAATAAAAAAACGCTGCAGATATCTGCAGCGTTTTTTTATTGACAGGCCAACTGTTGTTCAGCTCCTGATTAAGGCATCTTAAATCCTTTTGTATAAATTCTTCCGTAGTCATCTACAAATTTCACCTGTACATTTCCTGATACTTATCCAGGATCTTTTCTACATCTTTCTGTGAGTTGACCGGTTTTCCGTTAATTTCAATAATGATATAGTTGTCTACAATTCCGATTTTAGCCATTTCGCTGCCCTCAGAAACATTTTTGGCAACTACACCGCTGTTCAGTCCGTATTCTGTTTTGAATCGCTCGGTAAGAGGCTCAAATTCCGATCCGATCTTTTCAGTTACGGTAAGATCAGCTTTGGTTTTTGTAGAAGTTCCTCCTTTCTGGTCTTTCAGCGTTACGGTAGTTGTATTTTCTTTGCCGTCTCTTAAATAAGTTACAGCAACTTTGTCTCCGGGACGTTTGCTTCCGATAGACATAGACAGATCAGCGAAATCAGTCACTGCATAATTGTCAACTTTGGTGATGATGTCTCCTTTTTCAGACCTGCATCTTCAGCACCACTTTTCTCACCGAATCCTGTAATATAGATTCCGGAACCTACTTTAAGGTTGGTTTTAAACTGTCTGTTGTATCCTGCTACCAACTGATCATTGAAAGGTCTAATGACTGAACACCTAAGAAACCTCGCTGTACAATTCCGAATTTCTTGATGTCTTCAACAATTTTTCTTGCCAGGTTAGCCGGAACAGCAAACCCATATCCCTGATAGTATCCTGTAGTAGACTGAATGGCAGAGTTGATCCCGATAAGATCACCGTTTGTATTTACCAATGCTCCTCCAGAGTTACCCGGGTTGATCGCAGCATCAGTCTGAATAAAGCTTTCAATAGGATTGGCTGCTTTACCCTGACTTCCCAGAATGCCGATTCCTCTTCCTTTTGCAGACACAATACCTGCCGTTACGGTAGAATTAAGCCCAAGCGGGTTTCCTACCGCCAGTACCCATTGCCCAACTTCAATATTGTCTGAGTTCGCAAAATTCAGGTAAGGAAGACCTTTTTCCTCAATTTTCAGTAAAGAAATATCCGTGTTAGGATCGGTTCCCACCAAAGTAGCGATATATGATTTTTGTTGCTCAATACAACCTCAAGCTTATTGGCACCTGCCACAACGTGATTGTTGGAGATAATATAACCATCCGGAGAGATAATTACCCTGAACCCATTCCTGAAGGCATATTATCCGGAGCCTGTTGCTGCTTTTGTCTCTGCTGGCCTCTTCCTCCGAAAGGATCTCCGAAGAAAAAGTCAAACAGATCCTGCTCTGAAGCTCTGCTGGATGTTCTGCTTTGGTAATTTTTGATGGTCACTACAGCCGGAACGGTCGTTTTGGCTGCCTTTACAAAATCATCGCCTACCGCTCCTGTATTCATTCCTACAAATGATGCTGTAGGTGCTGATGTTGTGAAATAAGACTGATCTCCATTATTGGAGCCGTGTCCGAAATATTGTATAGCTCCAACGGTAGTAGCTCCTGAGACAACTCCAACTACTGCAAATGGTAATAGTTTTTTTAAAGTACTCTTCATTGTATATCTTTCTTGTTTATTAATTAATTTCTTTTTTATGTTTTTGAGTAAACAAATTTAATGTTAAATAAGTAAGCAATTAGTATGCTATGTTTCAATTTTAACTAAAATTTAACTGCTATTATGTCATTTTATACATTATGTCATAATTGTTAATGTCACAGTTAACAAAACTTAAAAAAATATTAAAGAATTTACGCTAGATAATACAGTCTGCCAAATCTATAAATATTGTTCATTTTAATCATCAATTTACGAATTCTGCACTCTTTATTTCCGCTCGTTCATTCCTTTATCATTAAGGCCAATAAATATACTTAATTTAAAATTCTTATCTTTGCAAAAATATTTTTCTCACTTAAAACGTTTATAGCATGCAACTGTATAACACCTTAAGCGCAGAAGAAAGAGCTCTACTTATTGATGAAGCTGGTAAGGAACGCCTTACATTGTCTTTCTATGCGTATGCCAAAATTGAAGATCCCAAAAATTTCGTGACGACTTATTTATAGCCTGGAATGCCCTTGATGCTCTTGGCCGTATTTATGTGGCTCACGAAGGAATTAATGCTCAGATGAGTGTTCCGGCAGATCAGTTTGAGGCATTCCGGGATACGCTTGAAGTGTATGACTTTATGAAAGGAATCCGTTTGAATGTAGCGGTGGAGCAAGACAATCATTCCTTTTTAAAACTGACCATTAAAGTCAGAAACAAAATTGTAGCTGATGGTCTGAATGACGAAACTTTTGATGTAACCAATAAGGGAATTCATTTAGGAGCACAGGAATTCAACAATATGCTTGAAGACCCAAATACCATCGTTGTTGATTTCAGAAATCATTATGAAAGTGAAGTAGGACACTTTGAAGGAGCTATAACTCCTGATGTGGAAAACTTCAGAGAAAGCCTGCCGATCATCAACGAGCAGCTTCAGGATTTTAAAGAAGATAAAAACCTTTTGATGTATTGTACGGGGGAATCCGTTGTGAGAAAGCCAGTGCGTATTTTAAACATCAGGGATTTAAAAATGTGTTCCAACTGGAAGGCGGGATCATTGAATATACCCGCCAGATCAAAGAAGAAGGAATAGAAAGCAAATTCATAGGTAAAAATTTCGTATTTGACCACAGATTAGGGAAAGGATTACGGATGACATTATTGCACAATGCCACCAGTGTGGAAAGCCGTGTGATAATCATACCAATTGTGCCAATGATGCCTGTCATCTTTTATTCATCCAGTGTGATGAGTGTAAAGCTGCCATGGAAAATACATGCTCAACAGAATGTCTTGAAACCATTCATTTACCTTGGGATGAACAGGTGAAACTGAGAAAAGGTCTTCAGGTGGGAAATAAAGTATTCAGAAAAGGAAAATCTGATGCATTGAAGTTTAAAAACTCAGGTGATCTCCTAAAGCACCTTTGGCAAAAGCTGAAACAAAAAATATCCGACAGAAAATAGCGGTTAAGAAAGTATTACTGGGAAAGGCTGAGCATTATTATTCAAAATCAAAAATTGCACAATTCCTGATTGAGAATGGTGAGCTTGCAGTAGGAGATAAAGTTTTGATTTCTGGCCCTACAACCGGTGAGCAGGAGGTTACAATTACAGAAATCTATGCAAACGGAGGCCCATGTGAAACGGCAAAAGCAGGAGATCAGATCACTTTTGAACTGCCGTTCAGAGTTCGTCTGTCTGACAAATTATATAAAATTATATAAGCTGTAAGGAAGTTTTAAAATAATAAAAGCTGCCTTTAAATAATTTAGTCATTATGCTAAAAGCTGAGCTTAGAAAAAAATATATGCAAAAAGAAAAGCCTTGTCTCATGATGAGGCTTTCTTGTTATCTGAAAAGATTTTTCAACATTTCGTTTCTTATTTTAAACCTGAAGCAGGGCAGAAGATGCATGTTTTCATCCCGATCGACAAGTTTAATGAGGTTGATACGCAAATCTTCATCCGATATTTTTTAGCACAGCATATCCGGGTATATGTACCTAAGATCGTAGCGGACAAACTTATCAATATTGAAATTTTTCAAGATACTGTGTTTGAAACCAACAGCTGGGGATTTCAGAACCTGCTTCCAACGAAGATTCCGGGGAAATCTATTTCCATTATGTGATTACTCCTTTATTGTACTGTGACAGGAAAGGAAATAGGGTAGGTTACGGAAAAGGTTTTTATGACGCTCTTTTTCAAAGTATCTCACCTGATACAAAAAAATCGGAGTCAATTACTTGACCCCGATGAATATATTGATGATGTCTGGGAAAATGATATTCCTTTAGACTATTTGGTTACTCCTACGGAAGTGCTGTCTTTTTTAGCGGCTTAGAATAAAAATCAAGGAAGTAAAATTTAAATTCCTTTTTAAGCTTTGATGTAGACAGCAGGATATACTGGGCATTCTTTTCAAAGCTTCCCAAAGACTTATTCTTATTGTCAAAGTATTCCACATTGAATTTGGCGTAGTCCAGCGTATCCTTTTATAGAATTCTTTATAGACGTTCAGGCTGTTTACCTTTACAGATCTCACTTTCAGACTGTCCAGTTCCTTGATAAGTCTTTTAAATGTCAAAGAATCAGGCTTATGGAAATAACTTTCCATTTGTGAGTAAATGACAGTGTCTATTTCCGTATTTCTGTTTCCGGAAAGATATAGGGTGGAAAGATCAAGAAGTTCCTGAACCTTCTGTTTGGTAATCGAATTGATGGCCTGCATGCTGTCCATTTGTACAGCAGGATAGCTTTTCTCATTATTGCTGTTTCGCAGTTTGTCAAGATCGCTTACTTCTGTTTTTTTATTACAGGCAGCTAATAAAACCAGAAGAATGGTGAAAATTAAAAAGTTATTTATTCTTTTCATCTGTGGAGGTAATTTTAAATTTAATGGAAATGATTTTGCCCTTCGTGTCCTTTTTCATTTCTATTACATTCAGATTTTTTAATGATGTAGTAGGAGTGGTTACAAGCGTAATATATTTTTGTTTATTAAGGCTTTCAATACCATAGGTGTTATTGTCATACACCTGGTAGATGACTGCATTATTGCTGATCAGATTTTCCAGCTGATTTCTTTTTTGTTTGATCAGGGCTACCTGTTCTTCATTATTGCCGCCTTTGATGTCTTTGATAGAGAAATAATAGGCTGCCATTTTATAATCATCCGGTTTCAGTTCTATTTTCTCTTCTTCAGGGCGTTTTCAAGGTTCCTGTTGACTTCAGAGGTTCATAAAAAGGAGCGTTGATCCGCATTTTCAGGTTTTTATCTTTCGTAGAATAATAAAAACATTCTCCAGGTTTTATTTTATACATCAAAGGAGATTCGTTTTCTTTGATCACCATTATTTCTAAGGTGTTGATCACAGAAACTCCTCGGTCCTTGTCTATAAAACAATATTTGTAGGTTTTTGAAAAAGTACATCTTTAAATCCTAAAATTCCGGTAATGGCAATCAAAACTGAAGTGACCAGTGCCCATGCATTCTTTTTGAAGAAATTTTTCCTGGATGGTGTAGCCAAAATTTCAACATCTCTTTGAATGTTTTGGTTTACTTTAACTGTTTGATTTTCAGTAATTGTTTTTTGTAAATCAGTATTTTCAACTGGTTGAATTTCAACTTTTCCAGGCCGGATTTCGGTTCTTGGTAGATCAGGCACTGAAGAAACTGTTTTTTCCAGTTCACTGATTTCTTCTTCCTCAAGGTCTTCATTTTCCTGGAGCAATTCTCCGGCAAAAAGATGCTGTTTCTTAAATTCGTACCACGAGTCATAACCTGCATAAATACTCAATAAATTGAGCATATCTATTCTTGGTAATTTGGTGACGGGTGAATTTTTAAAATAGGTGTAAAAAGACTTTTCACTGATGTTTCCTTTCGCTTTTTTGCGAAGGTCTTCCTGAAATATATGATATCTATACCCTTCCACTTGGAAATATCATCCTGTGAAGGGGTATATTCTTTTAAGTATTGACTCTGAACATCCTTTTTAGCTGTTCAAAGTGTAATAGATCTAAATCTGTCAATTTTTCAAAAAATAATTAAATTGTTGATTATCAGTTATGTTTTTTTGTAAAACTATTTTACAAAGGTATTACAATTATTTTTCATAAACAAATTTTCTAACTGCTCTACCTTTGTCTTGTTCAAATAACAGAACAGAAGAAAATTTTATAAAACAATATTAACAAAATTAAATTTAATTTATTATGAAAAAGTCATTATTCGTAGCTGCTATCGCTGCAATCTCTCTAGTTGCTTGTAAAAAACTGAAGCTACTTCTACTGAAGGAGCTACTGATTCTGCTGCTGCTCAAGTAGCTGATTCTGCTGCTGTAGTTACTGATTCTGCTGCTAAAGTTGTTGATTCTGCTGCAACTGCTGCTGTAGGTGCTACTAAAGATGCTGCTGCTGCTACAACTGCTGCTGGTGCTGAAGTTGCTAAAGATGCTGCTGCTGGTGCTGCTGACGCTGCTAAAGGTGCTGCTGATGCTGCTAAAGGTGCTGCTGATGCTGCTAAAGATGCTGCAAAAGACGCTGCTAAGAAATAATTTTAGCATAAGCTTAACAATAAAGAACCGTTTCACCCAGTGAAACGGTTTTTTTGTGCTTTATAGCCAACTCTCTCCTAATGTCATTGCGAACCGAAGATAGAAGCAATCTGTTTTTAGCCTTTATCCTTTCTTTTGCCTCAGTGATTCATAGCATGTAATAGCTACCGCATTACTGAGATTCAGAGAATCAATACTACCGGCCATCGGAATCAGTGTGTTCTTCCCTTTGCCGATCCAAAAATCACTTAAACCTGAATGTTCAGTCCCGAATAATACAGCTGAACGTTGTGTGAAATCTCTTTTATAAAGATCTTCAGCACTTTCATCCATCAGGGTTGTATAAATGTTGAATTTATTTTTCTGAAGAAATTCAAGGGTTTCTGTATTCTCAGCCTGATAGACTTCCATTCCGAAAAGGCAGCCTACACTGGATCTGATGACATTAGGATTGTAAAAGTCTGTTTTTCCGTCTGCCACTATAAGAGCATCCACCCCGAATGCTTCGCAGCTTCTTAAAATAGCTCCAAGATTTCCGGGTTTTTCAACGCCTTCAACAATGATGACCGTAGAGTTATCTTTCGGAATAAATGAAGAAAGGGGTGTTTCTTTTGCCGTGTACACTCCAATGATTCCTTCAGAACTTCCTCTGTAAGCAATCTTTTCATATACTTTTTCACTTACATAATGGATTTTGCCATCAGGAAGTGTCCCTTTAAAGATATTTTCACAGATAAAGAACTCTGAAGGTTCAAAATCATACTGGAGTGCCCTTTCATTCTCCTGCTGTCCTTCTACTACAAAAACCTTTGATTTTTTACGGAAACGGTTGTCAGTAAGAAGCTTAGTGACATTTTTTATTTTATCGTTTTGAAAACTTTCTATCAACATTCCGCAAAATTATGCAAAATTTATGATTGAATTTCTTTGATTTTGATAAAAGGCTTTTACCCGTGATCTCAAACGGGGTTTTATTCTTTCTTTTACAATAGATGATAACTACAGTCAGAACGGCAATCGATAGGAATTTATAGAGATTTCCATAAAAATTTCCGGAAACATTTTCTGATACATTAAAGATTTCCCAGTACAGGTTCATAAAGAAATGAAGGAATATGGCAGTCCATAAATTATATTTTGATTCAATATAGGCCCATGCAAAGAATATGGATCCCAGAAATGTAATGGCGAATATTTCAGTAAGCTCTACAAGATCCTGGCTTTGATATAAATGTACCTGTGCAAAAAGTAAAGATCCTGATAATACGGATGATAAAAAGCCCAGTCTGGTAAATCTGTACAATATTCCGATAAGAAAAGCCCGGAAAATGATTTCTTCAAAAAAGGCTGATGAAAGGGTGTTGATAAACAAGGTCTCCAAATGTATTGTAGGAATTATTTTAAAATGGATCAGATAGCCGATAAGCATAGGAAGAGTACCGGTAAGGGCCAAAGTGAATCCCTGGATCATGGGTTTGTTTAGTGAAAACAGATCCGGAATATTTCTTTTGGGAATATAATTTTTAAAGTAACGATCAATGGGATCAATGTTATTGTATAAGCAGTCACATGGGCTATGGCTTTGCTGTGAAAGATACTTTTGAAAAATTCTGGATCGTGTTAAAATAAAAGAAATCGAGGAAATAATAGATTGTAAAACCTAAGATAAAGATGAAAAAGAAGCGGATGTTTTTACTCATGTCTGTTAATTTTGAGCAAAAATGTAGCTTTAAACCGATGCTTTCAAATGAATGTGATGAATGACAAAGAATAGTGACGAATGACAAAAATATCAATTCTGCTGTTGGAGCTGGGGAATAATTGAAGGAATAAAACTTCTGAAACAGGAATTTCAAAGTCAATTTCCGGAAGAATCAATCTGTATCCCTGAGCATTTCCTTTGAGATTTGTTACTCTCCCAAGATTCACAATATAAGAGCGGTGACATTTTTGACAGAATCTGTTTCAATCTGATGTAAAACATTGGATAAACTTATCCTTATCAGTACTTTTTTAAGCTGCTATTCTCTAAAAAATAGAATGTACAATAATTTTCCATGGAGCGGACACATAAAAATCATGCTCTTTGATGGTAAGCTCTGTATTCTGTGCCGTTATTTTTAACAGGTTCTCCTGTAGCTTGGGCATGGAAGCCGTGAGGTGCTGGGAAATATGCTGCGCTGTTTTTTCATGGATGTTCTTTAAATAGATATACCGTGATAAAATGTATATGGCAGAAACTGGAACCCCTACCGCAAGACAATACAGGAACATATAGAAATAATTGCCAAGATCCAGGGCTATATGACTTAAGAATAATGAATTGTAAAAATAAGACACAACAGAGCTCAGGAATAGGATGAAAATTATTTTTAAAAGCTCTGAACCCATATTCCAGTTGCTGAAACGGAAAGTCATAAGACTGGTAATAAAAATGCAGTTCCGAAAATAATGCAATAGGGAAAAAGTAATAAAAACTTATAGGGATGTTGAAAATTTTCCGTACCAAAGGGCTGGAAAATGATCAGAAACAAATAGACAGAAATTCCTGCCCCCAGTGAAGAGATGAAAATTTCTCTGAAAGATTCGGACTTCGGATAAGGGTATAATGCAAAAGAAAACATAGGCTCTTTTTTACAGGATACGACTCTCAGTTTACCGGGAAACAGGAGATTGTTCCGGGGATTTTAAAAGAATAATACTTCCGACGAAGAGTGAAACGCAGCTCGCTATCCATAGATAATAAGCCGGGCCATAGCCTGTAATAGGGTATTGGTGTCCTGCTTCATCCACGGTTATTTCACCTACAGATAAAAAACAGAAAGTGAGCACCAATGCCAGAAAACTGATTACTGCTGAAACTTTCGGTTTTTTCATCAAAAGAAGAAAAGCACTTATAACAAGAAGAGGATTGGCCATCCATGCGATGCCTCCGCCCTGCATTTCTGCCCATCCTAAAAGAAAACAGAATAATCCGGTTACATTATGGTCTTTGGTATAAACAGCCTCAAAAGGTAACGAGATAAAGAAAATGAGAATGCTTATAATAACAATAGTGTATGTTTTTTTCATAGGTTTAATTTTCTGATGGTTCAATTAAATTACTGTTGTCTATAAGGCTTGGCGGAAGGTCTTTTTGTTTTTTATCCCCAAAGATTTTAATTTTTGAGTCTGGATCACCAGGTTGTCATTTCCGGTATGGAGCTGCTTGTAAGCGTCATTAAATACATTTTTAGCCTGATCAAGGTTTCTCCCCACTTTTTCAAGATTTTCAACAAAGCCTACAAACTTATCATAGAGCTTGGCTCCCCGCTCTGCTATTTCCATGGAATTTCTGTTCTGATATTCTCTTTTCCACAGGTCGGCAATCAGTTTAAGTGAAGTAATCAGGTTGCTGGGATTCAGCAATAGGATTCTTCTCTCATAAGCATAGTTCCAGAGATTCTGATCTGCCTGCATAGCAGCAATATAAGCCGGTTCGCTCGGAATGAACATCATGACAAAATCCAAAGATTTACCATAATCGTCATAAGCCTTCTGACTCAGCTGGTTGATGTGGTTTTTGATGGATCCAAGATGCTGGCTCAGTTTTATGGCATATACATCAGGATCGTTTTCGTCAACAAGATCTGTGAAGGCTGTCAGGGATACTTTGGAATCGATGATGACATTTCTTTCATCCGGATATTTTACCACAGCATCGGGACGCATTTTTTTACCGGAAAATTCAGAAAATAGAGCATTGTTGTCCTCATCACGCAGTTCATGTTCCAGAAAATATTCTCTTCCTTTTACAAGTCCTGATTTTTCAAGGATGCTTTCAAGGATCATTTCTCCCCAGTTTCCTGGGTTTTGCTTTCGCCTTTTAATGCCCGGGTCAGTTTTTTAGCATCATCGGAGATCTGTTGGTTGAGCTCGGCAAGTTCTTTTACTTTTTCAGCCAGAGAAAAACGTTCTTTATTTTCCTTTTCATAGGCTTCATTGACTTTATTTTTTAAGTCTGCTATTTTCTCCTGAAAAGGGTCGAGGATGGTTTTTAAATTATTTTGATTTAAAGCGGTAAACTTTTCTGTTTTTTCCTCGAGAATTTTATTAGCCAGATTTTCAAACTGAAGTTTTGACTCCTCCTGTATTTTAATGATCTCTTCTTTCTGGTTGTTTAAAGATTGCTGAAGGCTCTCGTTTTTTGCTGACAGTTCTGAATTTTTAGCAAAAAGATCCTGTTTTTCTATGATATGAGTGTCTATCTGGGAAGTCTGCTTTTGATTGATCTGTTTTAATTCCTGAAACTGGAGGGTAAGAGAAGAATATTCGGCAGATATTTTTGAGAACTCATTTTTCAGATCGTCCAGCAAATCCTGTTGTTGCACATTCTGTTCCTTCTCCTGGCTAATTTGCAGATTGAGTTCCTGAATTTTCAGATTGGAATTTTCAAGATCAGATTTATTTTTGATAAACAGGGTATTGAGCTCATCAAAAGAACTTCTTGAAACCATTGAGGATTTCAGTGCAAAATATAAAATAATTGCTCCCAGTATTCCGCCGGCAATAAATCCAATAATTAAATATATCATCTCCATCTTTCAAAATTATGAAAAAAAGCCGTGTGAAAAAATATGCCCGTACAATGGTTAGAAACATACAATCACGCTGATCAATAAAAAGTGTCAGAATGAAGAATGTGAAATTCCAGTGGTCTTTTTAAAACATGCTGCTCCCCGCCTAAGACTTCCTTTCTTAATTAGAATCCCTATATTTATAGGAAATTTCCGAAGTATATGAATATTTTGTTGGTAGAAGATGATCAGAGAATCAGCAACTTCCTGATAAAAGGGCTTTCCGAAGCCGGATACAATATGACGCTGGCTGATTCTGGAGAAAAGGCACGGGAACTTATTCATACCTATGATTTTGATATTATTCTGATGGATATTATGCTTCCCGGACTTGATGGAATGCAGCTTACCCAAATTATCCGTTTCAAAGGAAATTATACGCCGATACTGGTTTTAAGCGCTTTAAACAGTCCTGATGATAAAATTAAAATGCTGGATCTCGGAGCCGATGATTATTTATCAAAACCTTTTCACTTTGAAGAGCTGATCTCAAGGATTAAAGCTTTGACCAGGAGAAATAAACTGAGCTACCAAAAAGAAGATCATTACCTGTCATGCGGAAATATTACTGTTGATACCGATCTTCATAAAGTGACTCAAAATGACAAAGAGATTGAATTTTCTCCTACAGAATACAAACTTTTCACATTCCTGATGGAGAATAAGAATAAGGTATTGAGCAGAACACAGATTTTACATAAGGTCTGGGGAATTGATTTTGATAACAGCACCAATGTGGTGGATGTTTATATTTCCTATGTCCGCAATAAAATAGATGAAACTGAACAAAAGTTTATTCATACGGTAAAAGGAACAGGGTATTTAATTAAAGACTGACCATGACTCTCAGAAACAGGTTTACCCTTATTTCGAGCCTATCATTCGGCATTGTTTCTATCATCACATCGGCGGTGATATTTTTTGCCTATTATGACAGTACCAAGATTTTCTACTTTGAAAAACTGAGAAATACGGCACTTATTTCTGCCATTTATTACCTTGAAAAAGATGAGCTCCCGAAAGACAGACACGCACAGATCAAAAAAGAATATAATCACCTTATTCAAAATAACAGGGTTGCCGTTTATAACCGGAACAATGAGGTGACCTTCGGACATAACCTGAAGGATAAGAATATAAAACCTGCTCACTTACAGGCTGTAAGAAATAATAAAGGCATACAGTTTATGTCTGACAACCAGTTTTATTATGGGATTTTCTATCCTGACAATCAGGGTGATTTTGTTGTTTTTGTAAAATCTCCGAATGATTCTTTTCAGTCGCAGATCCTGAGACTGGCCATCATTATGCTTTCGGTACTTGTAATGGGATTGCTGGCGATTTATTTTCTGAGCAGATACCTTTCAAAAGTTGTATACAAGCCTGTATTCAATGTGGTGGAAAGAATTAATAAAGCGGAATACAATAATATTTCTACTGCGATTACTTCAACCAATACCAATGATGAAATTGATGAGCTGATCAAATCTTACAATAAGCTGCTGGGAAGGATTTCTGAAAATGTCCTCTTACAGCAGAATTTCATCAATTATGTTTCCCACGAATTTAAAACACCATTGGCTGCTATTTCCGGAAACCTTGAAGTTTTTGCCCAAAAGACAGAACTCCTGAAGAGTACCGGAAGGTGGCAAAAGAATCCCTGGATAACGTCTATGAGATTGAAAATATTCTTAATAATCTTTTACTGATGTCGGGAATGACCAAGCTTGAAACCTCCCATAAGCAGGTAAGAATAGACGAGCTGATCTGGAAAATTTATGAAAAACTGGAATCCAGGGCAAAAGAAAAGAACTCATCTATTAAAATACAGCTTCAGGTTACAAAATCTTCTTTACTGGAGATTCCCGGAAACGAAACGTTGTTATATCTTGCATTGTACAATATTGTAGAAAATGCGATCAAATATTCTTTTGATAAACCTGTTGTGATTACATTATCAGAAAAGGGCAATCAGTTATATATTGAGGTCAGGGATGAAGGAAGAGGAATTCCGGCTGATGATCTTATGAAGATATCTGAGACTTTTTACAGGGGAAAAAATGTAGATACTGTGAAAGGCAGTGGAATTGGCTTATCCCTTTCAAAAAGTATTTTTGATCATCATCATATTGTGATGAAAATAGATTCGGTTGTGAATGTTGGGACCAGTGTTCTTCTTGAATTTCCTGCCCATTCCTGATTTTTCTCTCTCAGATTTTGTTGATTGAGCAGATTCGTGATCTTAGATTAATTTAAAATCTTATTAAAAGCATATTCATAATAATGAAGTCCGTTATCTGCAATAGAGTAAAAATATTCAATAGAAGTGGGTTTTAACCCGCTTACAAAGTACAATCAAAATCCTTAGGCTTTAGCCAAAACATAGCAATTAAAACATAATTTCAGGGAATAAAAAAGTTCTAATCAAACTCTAATGTTGAACTAACCGAATTTTAATTTTCTTTACAATTCCCTCTAATATTAGACAAATAGCTTTGTGGTCTTAAATAAGAGACCTTGAAAAGATTTTTTTACACTATTTTATATTCATTGCTTTAGCTTCTTTTCTGCACAGATTTCCGATACACTGAAAATCAGCAGGCAGGAGGCTGAAGCAGTTTTTCTTACCAGGAATCTGGATATGATTGCCCAGAAGCTTGAAATTTCTCAGGCAGAGGCCCGTGCTGTTCAGGCAAAATACTGGCCCAATCCCAAATTGAGTATCAGTGAGGTCAACCTGTGGAGAACCTATGATATTGAAGAGCAGCCTGCACTTATCGGGAACTGGGGAAGAATACCCAGATTTCAGCAGAGATAGAACAGGTGATTCAGACTGCCGGTAAAAGAAGAAAGAATATTGAACTGCAAAAAATAGAAGTGGAAGGAGAGAAATATGAATTGCAGGAAGTACTCAGAGAACTTAAAAAACTTTACGAAATACAATGACTGAGATCCTGTATAATCAGGAACAGCAGAAAATCTATCAGGGACAGATTTCTTCCATTGAGAAACTGACAAAATCCTATAACAATCAATTAAACCTCGGGAATATCAGTAAGGCAGAATATGTTCGTTTAAAAGCCCAGGAAATTGAATTTAAGAAAAAGCTGGTTTCATTAAAACAGGAAATTGAAGAACAGCAGGTAGAGCTGAAGGCCTTGCTGATGATTCCTTCTCAATCTTATCTTATTATTTCGGACTCATTTGTAATGCCTGAAAAACAGCTGTCAGAGGTAGAATTGACACAATGGATGGAAAAAGCAAAAGAAAACCGTCCGGATATCCTGATTTTAAAAAATAAAGAAAAGCATGCTGCTAAAAATCTTGAGATCCAGAATGCAATGAAGACTCCTGACGTAGCTGTTTCCATAGGATACGACCGTGGGGGAAATATTATGAAGGATTTCATCGGTCTTGGAGTATCATTCGATCTTCCCATTTTCGACCGTAATAAAGGAAATATCCAGGAAGCTAAGCTTGAGATCGAAAAAACTAAAATTGAAACCCGGAAAATATGCTGAAATCTGAAAATGAAATTGTTTCGGTTTTCAGAAACTATATCAGAACACAAGAGGTTTTCCACAGAAATAGATGAAAATTACGAATCTACATTAGACGGACTTCTGGTCAGCCACGAGAAAAATTTCAGGTTAAGAAATATCAGCATGCTTGAGTATATGGACTTCCTCGATACCTATATTGGCAATAAGATGATTATTCTGGATACCAAAAAGAACTTAATCAATACTATGAAAACCTGCAGTATGTTGTAGGACAAGATTTATAAGATATGAACAAAAATACTACCCGATACATTGCCGCAATTTATCTGTCTGCTCTGGTAGCCCTTACAGCTTGTGCCGGAAAAAAAAGAAAATAAAGAAACAGATAAAACGTATTGCATCAGCAAAGAACTTAAGAAAGATCTCAAACTGGTACCGGCAGAGATGCTTCCCATAGAGGAGAGCATTACGCTTACCGGCGAAGTGGAAAGTAATTCAGATAAAACCGTACCCTTTGTAAGTCTTGTGGATGGAGTGGTCATAGATACTTATTTCTCTTTAGGAGATTATGTGAAAAAGGACAGACGCTGGCCAGTGTAAAAAGTACGGCTGTCAACGAAATGCAGGATGATACCCAGACTTTGCACGCCCAGCTGGCGGTAGCTAAAGAAAGCTGTCTTCTGTAGAAGCAATGTATAAAGATGATATCGCTTCTCAGAAAGACCTTCAGGAAGCAAGAGCGGAAGTGTCCATCTTACAGTCGAATATTTCCAAAACGCAGAAAAATATGCAGTTGTACTCGGCGGGAGGTAATACCATTCAGATCAAAGCACCTGCGGATGGCTATGTTATTTCAAAGAATATTTCCAAAGGAATGCCTGTTACGGCAGGAGGAGATCAGCTTTTACCATTTCCAATCTGGATAAAGTATGGGTGATGGCCAATGTATATGCTACCAATATGAGACACGTGTATGTAGACCAGCCTGTTGTGGTAAAGACCCTGGCGTATCCGGATGACAGTTTTGCAGGAAAGATCAATACCATTTCACAGGTATTTAATGAGAACGAAAGAGTGCTTAAAGCCAAAATTATTATGGATAATAATGGAATGAAGCTTAGGCCGGGAATGTCAGCAGATGTTGTTTTACCTGTTAATTCCCAGAATAAAAGTGCGCTGGCTATTCCCGCCAAAGCTTTGATCTTTGACAATAATCAGAGCTATGTAGTCGTCTATAAAAAGACTGTGAGCTGGAAATAAGACCGGTAACGGAAATTGCATCCAACAGCCGGTATATTTATGTGGAAGGAAATCTGAGACAAGGTGAAAATGTAATTGCTTCCAACGGCCTGCTGATCTATGAAAATCTGAAGAATCAATTAAATAACTCCAGGAAGTAATGCGAAAATTTGTACAGAATATAGTTTCCTTCTCTCTGAAAAATTCATTGATCGTTCTTCTGGGAACTTTCCTTTTGCTGGCCGGAGGAATCTATTCCTATATCCATACTCCCATTGAAGCCTTTCCGGATGTTACCAATACCAGAGTAAGGGTCATTACCCAATGGCCCGGGAGAAGTGCTGAAGAAATTGAAAAATTTGTGACCCTTCCGATCTCCAAGGAAATGAATGCCATCCCGAATAAAACATCGGTAAGATCTATTTCCTTATTCGGGTTATCTGTGGTTACGGTAATTTTTGATGATCATGTTGATGATTTTTATGCACAGCAGTATGCTTCCAATAAACTGGGAAATGTGACGCTTCCGAATGGGGCAGAATACAGTATAGAACCGCCTTCCGGGGCTACCGGTGAAATCTACCGGTACATTATTAAAAGTAAATTACCTATTAAAGAAGTGACGGCTATCCAGGATTGGGTAGTTGAAAGAGAACTTCTGGCAGTTCCCGGAGTAGCAGATGTGGTAAGCTTTGGAGGTGAAGAAAAAACATATGAAATAAAAATTAACCCTACAGAATTACACAATTACGACCTTTCCCCCTGGATGTGTATGAAGCGGTTTCGAAGAGTAATATCAATGTTGGCGGTGATGTAGTGGCAAAAGGTGATCAGGCTTATGTAGTGCGGGGATCGGTCTTTTAGAGAAAAAAGAAGATATTGAGAATATTCAGATTGAAGTAAAAGGTTCCACCCCTATTCTGGTAAAACATGTGGCTGAAGTAAAAGTCTCTGCCAAACCAAGATTGGGACAGGTTGGGTATAATAAGGAAAATGACGTGGTAGAAGGAATTGTAATCATGCTTCGCGGTGAAAACCCGAGTGAGGTGATTGCAAGGCTGAAAGACAGGATTGAACAGCTGAATGGAGGAGAATTGCCGGGAGATGTTCAGATTGTTCCCATCATTGACCGTACAGAACTGGTGAACACAACGGTTCATACCGTTTCCAAAAACCTTATTGAAGGAGTCATTCTGGTTTCCATCATTGTATTTATTTTCCTTTACAACTGGAGAACCACTTTCATTGTAGCATCAGTGATTCCTCTGGCTTTCCTTTTTGCAATTATTATGTTGAAAATTCAAGGATTACCTGCTAATTTGATTTCGATGGGAGCACTGGACTTCGGTTTATTGCTGGAAGGAACACTGGTAATTGTAGAACACGTATTTGTCGCTCTCGAACATAAAGCCAAAAAGATCGGGCTGCGGAGATTTAATAAAATATCAAAACTGGGAATCATTAAAAAAGTGCCGGAAGTGTTGCCAGCTATATTTTCTTTGCCTTATTGATTCTTATCGTTGCTTTGATGCCGATCTTCTCGTTCCAGAAAGTTGAAGGGAAAATGTTTTCTCCGCTGGCGTTCACTTTAGGATATGCGTTATTGGGATCTTTGATTCTGAGCCTTACCTATGTTCCGGCAATGTGTAAGCTTTTACTCACTAAAAATATAGAAGAAAAAGAAAATTTTATTTCAAGATTCTTCAGAGTGAATATTTATAGAATTTATGAGTTCAGTGACCGTCATAAAAAGGATTTATCATTGGTTTTGTTGCTCTGCTGGCTGTTTGTGGATGGAGATTTTCCAATTACGGATCAGAATTTTTGCCTAAGCTTAATGAAGGAGCGATCTATGTAAGAGCTACGCTTCCGAACAGTGTGAATCTAGATGAATCGGTAAGGCTTACCAAGGAAATGAAGGAGATCTTAATGAAATACGATGAAGTAAAATTTGTAATGACACAGACCGGACGGCCCAATGACGGAACAGATCCCACCGGATTCTTTAATATCGAATTTAATATTCAGCTGAAACCGGAAAGTGAATGGAAGAAAAAATATCCAAGGACGAACTTCTTGAAGAAATGAGAGCTTCCCTTGAAAAATATCCGGGAATCAATTTCGGATTCAGCCAGCCGATACAGGATAATGTGGAAGAATATGTTGCCGGTGTAAAGGCACCGTTAGTCATTAAGATTTTTGGAAATGACTTGTTTGAGCTTGAAAACTATGCCAATCAGGTTGCCAATTCTATCAGGACGGTACCGGGAATATCAGATGTGAATGTTTTTAAAAATATCGGACTTCCGGAATTGAGAATCCAGCTTCACGACTCTAAAATGGCAAAGTATGGGGTTTCAACAGCGGATGCACAGGCGGTCATCGAAATGACCATCGGTGGTCAGGCGGCCACCAAGTTTTACGAAGAAGAAAGAATGTTTGACGTAATGCTTAGGTTTGAAAAAGATTACAGAGATACTCCGGAAAAGATGGGGAATATTCTCATCCCGACTCAGGATAATAAAAAGTGCCGCTGAAAGAAATTGCAACCATCGATTATCACACAGGACCGTCATTTATTTACCGTGAAGGAAACAGCAGATACATTGGTGTAGGATTTAATATTGAAGGCCGTGACCTGGGAAGTACTATAGCAGAAGCGAAAAAGAAAGTAGTTAAAGAAGTAAAACTTCCGAAAAATCATAAAATGACCTGGGCGGGAGAATTTGAAAGTAAAGAAAGAGCTGCAAAACAGTTGGCAATGGTAGTACCGATCTCTTTAGTTTTAATTCTGATGCTGCTGTACTTCAACTTCGGAAATATGAAAGATACTCTGATTTCCTCTATTACACTAGCCTTTGCATTCATCGGAGGATTTCTATCACTTTGGTTTACAGGGACTATTTTCGGGATTTCGGCAGGGATAGGGTTTATTATCCTTTTCGGAGTGGCAACCATTGATGGCATTGTTCTTATAGGAGTAATGAAGGAAAATCTGCAGAACAGAATGTCTCTTAAAGAATCTATTGCCCTGGGAGTTCAAAGCAGGATCCGTCCGGTTGTTATGATAGCACTGATGGGATCTATGGGACTTCTTCCCGCTGCGATGTCAAACGGAATGGGTTCGGAAATTCAGAAACCTTTAGCCATTATGATCGTAGGAGGGCTGATTATTTGTATGCTATTATCCTTTACCGTATTACCGATTATTTTCCATTATGCCTATCGTAAAAAGCATAAGGAAGCAATATAGTTTCTTTTATTTTGTTCATTATGAGGTCGGGATCCGTGAGGAAGGTCCCGGCTTTTTTATTTCAGATCAGGAATTCTTTGTTGATTCTAGAATTTCGATGTTTTTTACTACATCCCCGCTTTCACACTTTTTCAGTTCTTTAAGAAGGGGAGAGGTAAGGAACTTAGGATTCAGAATTTGTGTAGCAACTTTGGCGGCGGCATAATCTACGATTCCAATCACTGATTCCCTTAAAAAGTTGGGCGTATTAGAAGCTATCACTGCGGTGGCCCATGAAGTGTCTCTTGCTTTGGATATCGCAAAATCAAGAACAGCATTATCTTTTCCGTCAGAGAGCTGATCAATAAGATCTACAGGATAACAAATCTTGTTCAGTGAATTCTGTACAGACTGGTTGATGGAAGCAATGACATTATTGATATTTTCAAAATCCTTTTTTAGCGGGTTTACTTTCCGGTAAGGCATTACAGAAGCGGCGGAAATACCAAGATCCAGATTGATATGGGCGTTCATGCCGAGAAAAATATGCTGCAGTATCAGCAGGTTTTTATTTTGGGCAGCTTCAAAAGCAATATACCAGGAATTGGTACACCTTTCTCCTTTACGGTAGCTTTCCCATGCCTGAAGATATCTTTGTGCAAAAGTAATGTCCAGCAATGTCATTCTTGTACCGTCCTCAAATTTTTTCTGTTGAATTCCTTTCAGTACCTGAGTGGTCATGATCCGGTAAGTACAGGCGAAATATCCTGCCGGGCTTTTGTTTTCCTTGCACCAGAGAATAATTTCATCCAGTTTTTTAGAACTTCTTCGATGGTTTTCATGAGTATTTTGTTTCGTTAAAGATAAAAAAAAAAAGCAGAGAATGGCTGAAAGTGAAAATACTGTAACCGGATAAAATAAAAAGCCGTCTCGCTGGAGATGGCTTTGATATCTGTTTTTCTTACAAAATGGGTCTACGGAACCAGTGGCTCCAGATCAATAGGGCCGATAGGTTCAAGAACCAGTGGTTTGCACATTGCTGCCGGTTGACAGGTTCCTCCCATGCATATGAAATTAGTCATAGTGGTGGTGCCGTCAGGACATCTGATCATGCCTTCACCATGGCATCCTCCGGGGCATTCTGCAGGGTAAAGTGTTCCTCCGATTACATCTTTAAGTTCAATTCTTGAAAGTTTTGTAAAATTCAATTTTTTCATGAGATTAATTTTTAATTATGGTGTTGGGTAACTTGCTTACAGTAAGTAAGTTAATTTTAATTGCTTATAGGCTAAAGTAATTAATTTAATTCATTTTAAAAAGAAATATAATTTAAAATTTTAATTTTTTAATAAGGAATATATTGAAATGTAGTAGATTAAAAAATAAATTGTATATTTATTTCCATTCAAAGAGAAATAATAAAGAGGAATCCGAAAATCTTCAAGAGTAGGAAACAAATTAAACTAAATTCATCATGAAAAATTTAAAAAGCTTAAACAGAAAAGAATTAAAAACTGTCTTAGGTGGTGCAGCGTTAGCCTGTGAAGTACCTGTAGATGGAGGCTGCCCGGCAGGATACACATTCTGTAGCAACCCTCTGCTGTTATCCACCCAGAAAACCATATATCTGTTTTGATTTATAAAAAAATCCCTCAACTGAGGGATTTCTTATAATGTTTAAGGATTTTCTTTCGAGATTTCATCATGATGCTTAAGGTACAAAGGCAAAGCTGCTGAACCATACCAGGGGAAAATTTCATAACTGAAAATTCCGGCCTGAACTGCAGGGTCTGTTTTTACCCATTGCTCAGCTTCTTCTTTAGATTTTGTATTAAAGATAAACATGCCACGGTAGTTTTCTTTATTCTTTTCTAAAAACGGCCCGGCTACAACGATCTTTCCTTCATCTGCAAGTTTACCGATATTGGTCATGTGACCTTTCATGAGTTCTCCCATTTTAGCTTTATCTTCAATCTTAGCAGAGCCTGTTGTCAGCATGACAATCGTATAAGGTTTCATTCCATATTTATCGGCTCCTAATGAAGTTGCCAGTTCCTGGTTATATTTAGATTTTTCTGCTTTCTTTTCCTGTGCTAAGGATAATGTTGATATGAGGAGGCATGCGGTGAATAATGATTTTGATTTCATCTTGTTTTATTTTGATAAATATAATAAAACATTAAAGATCTATGAACACCCAATTTCAAAAATAATATAATACAAAAAAACCTCGATGGTTACGAGGTTGAATCTAATTATTCTGATGAGTTTATTTTAATCTTTAATTCTTAAAAATTCTTTAGCCAGTTCAATCATTTTAGGATCTCCGGTATATTTTCCATGTTCGTCAGAAAGTTTTACAGTAGGGATCCATTCTTTATTGGGAGCCTGTACACCGATAAGTTTCATAACAATATTCATAGGTTTTAATCCCACATCATTGGTAAGATTGGTTCCTATTCCGAAAGATATGCCTATTTTACCTCTGCAGTAGTTGGTGATCTCTTCTACTTTTTCAAGATTCAGGGCATCGGAGAAGATGATATATTTAAACATCGGATTGATGCCGTTTTTCTGATAATGGGCAATTGTTTTGTCTGCAAATTCCAGTGCATCTCCGCTGTCGTGACGTACACCGTCAAAAAGCTTGGCGAATTTTTGTCGAACTGCTGGAAAAAACATCCGTGGTATAGGTGTCTGAAAGTGCTACCCCAAGATCTCCTCTGTACACATCTACCCAATGCTCTAAAGCCAGTTCGTTCGCCATTTTGAATCCATATTCAGCGGCATGAAACATAAACCATTCATGGGCATGTGTTCCGATAGGTTTTACACCGTATTTCATTGCAAAATGGACGTTTGAACTTCCAATGAAAGTAGAATCTTTTTCTGTGTCAAAGCTTCCATCACCAGATTTTGCACTTTGTAGGAATGTCTTCTTCTGGTTCCGAACTCTGCAAAGGTTACTCCAAGCCGGCCTAGTGAATCCGCCTTTTCGATGGTCTTGCTCATGACAACTTCATTGGAATCTCTTTCCATATGATTCATTTCATAGTGAAGTTCACTGATGAGAGCCAACAACGGAACTTCCCAAAGAATGGTTCTGTACCAAAGCCCTTCAACCACTACAGATAGATCACCTCCTTCCTGATGGATTTTTACTTCAGAGGGATCATAATGATAACCTTCCAGGAAATCAAGGTAAGGCAGATCGATGTAAGGGCAGGTTTTAGCCATGAATTTTTTCTCATCTTTGGTAAGCTTAAGTTCTGCCATTTTATTGACCGCTTCTCTTAAAGCTGCGTCAAACCCTTCCGGAAAGTGGTGTTTCCCTCTGTTGATAAATTCATACTTTACAATAGAGCTTGGGAACAATTTCACCACTGCATTCTGCATGGTTATTTTATAAAAATCATTATCTAATATTGAGTTCAGTCGTACGTCGTTCATAATATGTGTGATTTTAACGCAAATATAAAAATAAAAAATAAAATCGCCTAAATGTAAGGCGATTTTTTTGAAATATTTTAAAGCAGTTGATAAGCTTACTTTCCAAGGTAAGAATTGTACATCCAGACTTCTTTCTCCTGTTCGGTAATATAATCGCTCATCTGAGAATTGGTACCTTCGTCTCCCGCCTGATCTGTAATATCCAGAAGCTCTCTCTGCAGATCAATCACCACTTTGAAAGAACTTAAAATCTGTTCAACACTTTTGGTTCCGTCAGTTACCTCCTTACTTTCTTTAATAGTAGCTACTTTCAGGTAGTCGGAATAGTTATGGGCAGGGGTAGCTCTAACGTCAGGATTCTTTCTGCGATCTCATCAATCTTTAATACAAGGCTATTGTATAATTCTTCAAACTTCGGGTGAAGGGTAAAAACTGATCTCCTTAATGTTCCAGTGAGAACCACGTGTGTTCTGATAGAATATGGAATAGTTGGCTAACAGTACATTTAATTTTTCTGAAATCTTTTTGCAGTCGGCTTCTTTAAGACCGATAATACTAGCGTTTTTCATATGTATATATTTATTTTTTTAGTTTATCTTTTTCTATCTCAAATTTACGAAATATCGTGCCGAACCGCCCGGAATATTAATAGATGATAACTATGGGGAATTTTTTGAAAATGATTTAGATAAATTTGTTTAATATTGCAGATGATTAAGAGCTTTATTACATCGGCAGCCATTTTTTCCGGGATGTGTCTGGCCTACATGCTTCTTATGCTGTCAGAAACAGAAAGCTATTTTACCTATATACTGGATGATGCTTATATTCATCTTGCCATCGCCAAAAATTTTGCACAGCATGGGGTATGGGGAGTAACAGAATATATTTTTTCATCTTCATCTTCATCACCTGCATTTACTCTTATTCTGAGTGGTCTTATTTATATATTCGGGAATAGCGAAATCATTTCTCTGATCTTTAATTTTGTATGTGTACTATTCATTATTTATTTCCTGAATACATATTATGGTCAATATTATCATAAGAATAAAGCAATAGTAGCAGCGACTCTTTTTACTATGCTTTTTACGTCGGTTCATCTTCTGCTTTTCTCAGGAATGGAGCACGTGTTGCAGGTAATGATGATTGTGATTAATATCTTTTGTTTGAAAAATGGCTGAGATCGGAGTGGAAAAACTCTTATTATGCCGGATGGTTTTTTGTATCCCTTGCCGTACTGGGGCTCATAAGGTTTGAAAGTATGTTTTATTTTCTTGGGCTAAGTGTAGTGGCGGTATCACTCAAAAAATTAAAACTTGCTGTTCAGATTCTGATTTTTGGTTTTGTCCCGATTGTAGTATTTGGTTATTTTACCTATCAGCATACCGGTTATTTGTTCCCTAACTCTGTATTGATAAAAGGTTTGAGATTTGATTTTTCAGGGAATTATTTTGAGCAGATCCTGGATATCTTTTTATTTAAAATCGTATATAATCCTTATTTCTATAATGCCGCTTTATTTCCATTGTTGATTTCAGGATGGATGATTGCGAAAGATGTTAAACAGAAGTTAGGTTTTCAAGAGTTGATTACAAAGAACTTTCTTCTTTTTGCATGGATCCTTACCTTATTTATGCATAGTATTTTTAGCCAGCTTACTAATTTTTACAGATATGAGGCTTATATTCTCACAGGTTTTGCAATGGCACTGGTTCCGAGATTTAAAAATATTGCTCTGGGATTGAAACAAAACAAACTATTGACTGGCCTGACGTTTTCTTCATTTGCTGCATTAACTTTAAAGATAGGTATTGTCAGTTTTTAATCGTGATCGGGAGTAAAAATATCTATGAGCAGCAGATACAGTCAGCGAAGTTTTTAAAAAATATTATGAAAAATCCAAAGTCGTTGCGAATGATATTGGGGCAATCTGTTACTTTACAAATATCCGTCTGTTTGATTTTGTAGGACTGGGTTCACAGGAAATAGTTCCTTTCAGAATGCGGAAAAATGAAATAGATGATGAAATTGAAGCTTTTTTAAACGGTTATTTGCCTGAAAATGGCTACCAGCTGGCGATTGCTTATGAAGAATGGCTGGACGGGCATGTTCCGGAAAACTGGAAAAAAGTAGCCGAATTGAAGATTAAGGGACGCAGCGCTGTATTAGGAAAAAACATCTGTTTATTTATGCTATAGATCCCGATATTTATAATTCTTTGAAACAAAATGTGAAAAATTTCAAATGGAATAAAAATGTAATAGTTACAATTATAGATTAAATTGCTGTAAAATAACTTTTATAAAATAAATTATTCTATCTTACTGAATTCTTAAGAGATAGATAACAATTTGTTAATCAATCCTTGATTGCCTTTTTCTAGCTTTGTCTCCGGAATATAACATAAATAAAAAAGCTGTGAAGAAGTTTTTCCTTAAAGATAAATAAGGATGCCTTTAAATAAAACTTTGATTTTTTGATCCTGATCTGCGTTGCTTAAAATGATTCAACAACGTAAAAGTAGTGCAGGTTTTCGATTATTTTTGAAATAAATCAAGAAAAATTCTTATAAAATAAAATTTCATAACTGCTTGTCAATTAAAAAATATTACTATTTTTGCAGCCTAAAATAAAAAGCAATTAAATGCCTACTATTCAACAATTAGTAAGAAAAGGAAGAGCCACGCTTGCCAAGAAGAGCAAATCGGCTGCCCTTGATTCTTGTCCACAAAGACGTGGAGTATGTACGAGAGTATATACTACTACACCTAAGAAACCTAACTCTGCACTTAGAAAAGTAGCAAGGGTAAGACTTTCTAACGGTAAAGAAGTTAACGCCTATATCCCGGGCGAAGGACACAATCTTCAAGAGCACTCGATAGTATTGGTTAGAGGCGGAAGGGTGAAAGACCTACCGGGAGTACGTTACCACATCGTAAGAGGTGCATTAGACACAGCTGGTGTAAATGGAAGAACTCAGAGAAGATCTAAGTACGGAGCTAAGAGACCTAAACCAGGACAAGCTGCTGCAGCTCCTGCAAAAGGAAAGAAAAAATAATCATTAAATAAGGTACAGAAGCAATGAGAAAGACAAAAGCGAAAAAAGACCGTTGTTACCAGATCCGAAGTTTAATGATCAATTGGTAACGAGATTCGTAAACAACTTAATGCTAGACGGTAAGAAGTCTATCGCATTCAAAATTTTCTATGATGCATTAGATATCGTAGAAACTAAAAAGGAGAAACTGAGAAGACAGCCCTTGAAATCTGGAAAGATGCACTTACAAATGTAATGCCTCACGTAGAAGTACGTTCTAGAAGAGTAGGTGGAGCTAACTTCCAGATCCCTATGCCAATCAGAGCTGACAGAAAAATTTCTATGGCAATGAAATGGTTAATTAGCTACTCTAAAAAGAGAAATGATAAGTCTATGGCTTTGAAATTAGCTAATGAAGTTGTAGCTGCTTCAAGAGAAGAAGGTGCAGCTTTCAAAAAGAAAACTGATACTCACAAAATGGCGGAAGCTAACAAAGCGTTTTCACACTTTAAATTCTAATCTGAAATGGGTAGAGATCTTAAATTTACAAGAAATATTGGTATTGCTGCTCACATTGATGCGGGTAAGACTACCACTACAGAAAGGATTTTATTCTATACAGGGTAAACCACAAAATTGGAGAGGTTCACGATGGTGCTTCTACAATGGACTGGATGGAGCAGGAAGCAGAAAGAGGTATTACTATTACTTCTGCTGCAACTACTTGTTCTTGGAACTTCCCAACTGATCAAGGAAAACCTGTTGCAGATACTAAACCTTACCACTTCAACATCATCGATACACCGGGACACGTTGACTTCACTGTAGAGGTAAACAGATCTTTAAGAGTATTGGATGGATTGGTATTCTTATTCTCTGCTGTAGATGGAGTAGAGCCTCAGTCTGAAACAAACTGGAGACTTGCTGACAACTACAAAGTGGCTAGAATGGGATTCGTAAACAAAATGGACAGACAAGGTGCTGACTTCCTTAACGTGGTAAACCAGGTTAAAGAAATGTTAGGATCTAATGCAGTTCCAATCGTTTTACCAATCGGTGCTGAAGAAGATTTCAAAGGTGTTGTAGACTTAATTAAAAACAGAGCGATCATCTGGGATGAAGCTGGACAAGGTGCTACTTTCGAGGTAGTTCCAATTCCTGAAGACATGAAAGATGAAGTTCTTGAATATAGAGAGAAATTAGTAGAAGCTGTTTCTGAATATGACGAAACTTTGATGGAGAAATTCTTCGAAGATCCGGATTCAATTACAGAAGAAGAAATCAATGCTGCATTGAGAGCTGCTACTATCGATTTATCTATTATCCCAATGACTTGTGGTTCTTCATTCAAGAATAAAGGAGTACAGTTTATGTTGGATGCAGTATGTAAATACTTGCCTTCTCCATTGGATAAAGATGATATCAAAGGTACTGATCCAAGAACAGACGCTGAAATTACAAGAAAGCCATCTGTAGATGAGCCTTTCTCTGCTCTGGCATTTAAGATTGCTACTGACCCGTTCGTGGGAAGATTAGCATTCTTCAGAGCATACTCTGGAAGACTAGATGCTGGTTCTTATATCTTGAACACTCGTTCAGGAGATAAAGAAAGAATCTCTAGAATCTATCAGATGCACGCTAACAAGCAAAACCCTGTAGAATATATTGAAGCTGGTGATATTGGTGCAGCGGTAGGATTCAAGTCTATCAAAACCGGTGATACAATGTGTGACGAGAAAACCCAATCGTTCTTGAATCGATGGTTTTCCCTGATCCGGTAATTGGTATCGCTGTTGAGCCTAAAACTAAAGCTGACCAGGATAAAATGGGTAACGCTCTAGCTAAATTGGCTGAAGAAGATCCAACGTTTACTGTAAGAACTGACGAGGCTTCTGGCCAAACGATCATCTCTGGTATGGGTGAGCTTCACTTAGATATCATTGTAGACCGTATGAAGAGAGAGTTCAAAGTTGAAGTAAACCAAGGACAACCTCAGGTAGAGTACAAAGAAAACTTAACAAAAGTTGCTCAACACAGAGAAGTTTACAAAAACAATCTGGTGGTAAAGGTAAATTTGCTGACATTGTATTTGAACTAGGACCTGCAGACGAAGGTAAAGTTGGTTTAGAATTCATCAATGAGATCAAAGGTGGTAACGTTCCTAGAGAATTCGTTCCTGCAATTGAAAAAGGATTTAAAGCTGCAATGAAGAACGGTCCATTGGCTGGTTTCGAAGTTGAAGGTATTAAAGTTACTCTTAAAGATGGATCTTTCCACGCAGTGGATTCTGATGCCCTTTCTTTCGAAATGGCTGCTAAGTTAGGATTTAAAGAAGCGGGACGTGCTGCTAAGCCGGTAATTATGGAGCCAATTATGAAACTGGAAGTTGTAACTCCGGAAGAATATATGGGTAACATCATTGGTGACCTTAACAAGAGAAGAGGTACAATCAGTGGTCAGGAAGAAAAGAACGGTGCTGTTGTAATCAAAGGTTCAGTTCCACTTTCTGAAATGTTTGGATACGTAACTACTCTAAGAACACTTTCATCAGGAAGAGCTACTTCTTCTATGGAATTAGAGAAGTACCAGGCTACTCCACAAAACGTTGCTGAAGAAATCATAGCTAAAGCAAAAGGTTAATTTTTAAATTAAAGAAATGTCACAAAGAATCAGAATAAAACTAAAATCTTACGATTACAACTTGGTAGACAAGTCTGCTGAGAAAATCGTAAAAACGGTAAAGGCTACTGGTGCTGTTGTAAACGGTCCTATTCCATTACCAACGAACAAGAGAATCTTCACAGTGTTGAGATCTCCGCACGTAAACAAGAAAGCAAGAGAGCAGTTCCAATTATCAGCTCACAAGAGACTAATGGATATCTACTCTTCTTCTTCTAAAACTGTTGATGCTCTAATGAAATTAGAACTTCCTTCAGGTGTAGACGTTGAAATTAAAGTGTGATAACTGCATACTTTGCAATGATTATACAAATCCGTTCCTTTTCAGGGACGGATTTTTTGTTTTTATTTTCAAAATGATGGATGCCTTTTTAGATGGATCCAAATATTATTGATATTTTTGGCCAAACCTATACCATGAAAAAACTGATACTTCTATTATTTCCTTTACTGTTGAGTGCACAGACCCATCGCTTTGTATATCTTCTTCAATACAAAAAGACTCATTAGCTCAGGATTTTACCAAAGCTAATATGATCCTGGACGTCAATCCTGATGATGTCAAGTTTTATCCTTACTCTTATGCTCAGACTGATTCTTTGAATATTGTCCGTGGCCAGAAGAGATCAAGATGGGATGATGACCTTCCAGCTATTATCAGAAAGAGAGATTCCTTTGAAAATACGTCACTGATTTTGATGAATGATTTTTTTTTCTTTAAAGTCAAGTGATAAAATGAACTGGAAACTGCTCAGTGATACAAAAGTTGACGGGCAGTATAATTTGCAGAAAGCAACAACAGATTTTGGTGGAAGACAATGGATCGCCTGGTTCTGTAAAGATATCAGCTTAAGCGAAGGACCTTATAAGTTCCGTGGGCTTCCGGGGCTTATCTTTGAAATAGAAGATACTGATAAGAATTATATTTTTAAACTGGCTAAAAGCATGAAGTTTCCCAAGACCTATGCAACACCGTTCCTGGATAGTTTTGGCGGAAAGAAGCCTCTTCCTGTGAATGAAAAGACTATTGCCAAAAAACAGCTGGAGCTCTACAATGATCCTCTGCATGATGTTGCAGAAGCATTTAAATCAAATACCAATCCTGACAACACCTATTATGTTTTGGGCGTGCAGATAAGAAGCCTGGATCAGTTAAAAGGAATGTCTGATGAAAGAAGAAAAATGATGCTCAGAGAAAACAATCCTATCGAAATTGATAAAGCCGTAAAGTATCCTTTGAATCTAAGATAGAATTCAAACAACGTACAGATAGTATCCCTCTTTTTTTTCCGAAGAGGGATTTTTGTGATTAAATGTGAGAAATGTGAGATATATCAGACCTTATAATTTATTTAGAATTAATAAAAATAATATTTTTGTAAAAAATTATCAGATGAATAAAGTAGTATCCTTTTCTCTGCTATTAGGGTGGGGTTCTTGCCAATGCGCAGAAAGTGAATGATTCAGTAAAACACAAGAAAATTGAAGAAGTAGAACTATTTGGTGAGAAAAAGAAACAACCGCAAGGGCTTGATGCCATTACAAGATTGCCTTTGAAAACCAGAGATCAGATTCAAAGTATTTCAATAATCTCCCATAAAGCGATCGAAGAGTTAGGAGCACTTACAGTCACTGATGTTGCCAAAAATGTTCCGGGGTAACCTTATTTTCAAGTTATGGTGGCGGAAACGAAAGTATGTCCATCAGAGGATATCGTGGAGTTCCCGTATTGAAAAATGGTGTTCAACTGGATTCAGATTTCCGTACTGCGGGGATGATTACAGATATGCAGGGTGTAGAAAGTATTCAGGTGATCAAAGGATCTGCTGCAATCGGTCAGGAATTGGAAATGGTTTGGGATCTGCGGGAGGAGTTATTAATGTTGTAACGAAAAGACCACAGTTTATTGATCAGACTAATGTAGGATTCCGTTATGGAAGCTGGGATTTTTACAGACCCACAGTAGACTTCCAGAGAGTATTAGATTCTCAGGGAAAGTAGCTGTGAGATTCAACGGAGCATACCAAAATAACAATTCATTCAGAAGCCATGTACAGGGAGAAAGAATTTATGTAAATCCGTCTGTAGCTTTCCGCCCGGATAATAAGACATTAATCAATGTGGAAATGGATTATCTTCATGATAAAAGAACACCGGACAGAGGAACCATCAACCTTGCTCCGGGAACTGTTGAAGCATTATATCACATGCCAAAAGGAAAATTTCTAGGATATACATCTGATTATTCAAAAACAGAAACTTTCAACTTCGCTACGACAATCGTTCGTAACCTTACAGATAAATTAAAAGTAAGAGCCGCTTTCGTTAATTCCGTAAGCAATACAGATTCTGAAGCTTCTTCTGTATCATTGCCTGCTGGTGAAACGAACTATAATATCAGACAGCGTACCATAGGAAAATCACAGGGTGAAGATATTAATAAAGTATTACAGTTAGACTTCATCGGAGAGCAGATAAAAACAGGATTTATTAACCATACTTTCCAAGTTGGATTTGACTGGAGAGAAACAGAAACTTCCTCTACAACTTACGAAGCTTATAAAAATTTAATTGCCCCTGGAAATTTAATTACTGCTCGTGCTACAAAAATTGGAAATACAACCTACGCTGCTAATCCATTGGATATTTTTGACGTAGTAAACGGAAGTATTCCTAATCAGCTTCCTGTGAATGTTATTTATAAAAACCTTGGAAGATCAAATGCGGTTTTAACTCCAAGTATCGGGGCAATGGCTCAGGATGTAATGACAATCGGGAAATATGTGAAGGCACATTTAGGAGTTCGTTACAGTAGATTAAATGGTTCTGCCAACGAATCTGTAGATACATGGAATCCTAATTTCGGATTAATTGTTTCTCCACTTCCAAATGTGAATGTGTTTGGATCATATACAACAACAACCTCTTTAAGATCTTCTAACAACTTCCTCTTAGACGGAGGTAGAGTAGGTCCGTCAATGACAAAACAATGGGAGGCAGGTATTAAATCAGACTGGTTCAATGAGCGCCTGAGATTTAATGTAACAGTATTTGATATTAAAACAGATCACCTTTCTTTCACGATTCTTGATGAAAACTATAACCCTGTTGTGATCAACAAACAAACGATGTATGGTCTTGCAGGAAATCTTAGAAGAAAAGGAGTGGAAGTAGAATTGATCGGAAGAATCCTTCCTAATCTTCAGGTGATGTCAGGATGGGCTTATCTGGATGCTCAGTATCAGGACAGCCCAGCTTATATGAATGGCTCAGCACCTATGAATGCTCCTAAGCATACTGCAAACGGATGGCTGAATTATAAATTCAATCAAGGTACTTTATCAGGACTTGATGTAGGTGCAGGAATTTATTATGTGGGAAAAAGACCGGTTGATGAATGGACTCAAAAACATTTACAGCTGGTCACCTGAACAGTGTGAAGCCAGGAGATAAACCTTTCGACATGCCGGAATATACTACAGTAGATGCTCAGGTAGGCTATGCTCTGAAAAACGGAATGGGAATAAGAGTATTCTTTAATAATATTTTTGATAGTGTAGGATACAGCTCTTATTTCAGAGGTGGGTACATCGATCAGATTCAGCCAAGAAACTTTGCCGTACAGGTGAACTATAAATTCTAATCAACAAATCATCAATAATGAAAAGAGTAAAAACAGTATTTTTTGCATTAGCTCTGGGAGCAGTTGCAATGTCATGTTCAGGAGATAAGAAAAAAGGAATCGATTATAATCAGTTCAAAACTGAAGTACAGCTTACCCCGGATCAGGTGAAGAGCTTCGATGAGATCACGAAAAAGTATCAGGACCTGCAGGAACAGAATTACCAGGCAGCAAAAGCCCAGGGTGGGAATATGGACCGTGTTGCATTGGGAATTAAAGGAGAAGAACTGAGAGCACAGCAAGCTATTGAAATGGCGAAAGTGCTGGACGGCCCTCAAATGGAAAGATTCAACAAGTTTGTGGATGAAAATTCCAGAAAGAGACCTAGATATGATAATGCTCTTTTAGAAAAAATAAAAGCAGAGGCCCAGCTTTCAGAAGATGAATTCAAAGTGGTGAACGCTGCTAATGATGCCTTTGAAAAAGCCTTCAATGATGCCCATGATGTATACCACGGGAACAATGATCTTGCTAAAGAATACTGGGAAAAATTTGATGCCCAGAGAAAAGCGGCTATTCAGAAAGCATTGACGCCTGAGCACTATACAAAATTCGAAGAAATTGTGAAGGATGTACAGTTCAAAGGAAGAAAATAACTTTAAACATTCATATTAATTTTAATTTAAAGAACATTAAGATCGTCAAAGGTCTTAATGTTTTTGTCATTAAGACCCGGATGAAAACATTATTTAAAAGTCTTTACAGAAAAAGAAGGAAAAACGAATCGGTTACCAAATACCTGATGTGGCTTTTGCATCTGTGGCTGGGGCTTTTGTCAAGTATAATTGTTTTTATAATGTGCCTCACCGGTTGTCTGTATGCTTTTAAAAACCAGATTACGGATTTAAGTAACAGGGATAAAGTATATATCAGCCCGCTATCAGTTAAGGTAAAAAATCCGGACCTGATCCAGGCTGAATTGCTGAAGCAGAACAAAGAGCTTACTTCCCTGCTGATTCCTGATGATAAAGGAAAAAGCTATGTCATCGGATACCGTGAAAACCAGCTGGACAAAAGTGCCTATTATAATCAGTATACAGGAGAAATCCTGGGACAGCCGGAAGTCAGTTCGGGCAGATTCTTTGAAGTGGTTCTTGACTTGCACAGAAACCTGATGATGGGAAATGCCGGCAGGCAGATTGTGGGAGCTGCAGTACTGATGTTCTGTGTTCTGCTGATCTCCGGTCTTATTCTCTGGCTGCCTAAGAAACTGAAGTTTTTAAAGCAGGGACTGACGGTCATGTGGAAAGCAAAATTTCAGCGTGTCAATCATGATCTTCATAATACACTTGGTTTTTATACTTTCCTTATGCTGTTCTTTATTGCAGTGACGGGATTGTATGTGACCTATCCATGGGTGAAAAATGCACTTATTGTAAGTCTTGGAGGATCTTCCATAGATCATATTTCAAAAGAGAAAGATGATGAAGATGATGCTTTCGGCGGACTTCTTGAAGATATGCTTCAGAAACAGGATGAGAAGAAAAACCTGAAAGATGCCGCTTCCGCTTCTATTGCCCGGATTTTGAAAAACTCCGATCAGCATCTGCCTTATACCGCTGTAACAAGTATAGAGCTTCCCAATAAAGATAATCCGAGATATGTGGTGATCAAGACCAATACCCATAACCTTTTGGGAATGATGTTGCCTGATGAAGTTACCTTTGATAAAACAGGAGTCTTCAAGACCAAAGAGTTATTTTCTGACAAACCTTTGAATAAACAATTCACCTCTGGCAAAACCTCTGCATACCGGGGAAATTATGGGGCTGCCAAGTATCATTCTATATTTTCTGGTCTCCCTTATCGGATGCTCTTTGCCGGTTACAGGATTTCTGATCTGGTGGCACAGGTTCAGAAAAACGAAGTAAAAACATTGCTTTTCTGTTTTTCATACCTCATTTTTACTATTCTTTACTCACGGTTCAGGTTAATTTTATACATTTATTCTCCAAATCACTTATATTATGGAGCATAAGAATCATAACTTTTTGAAAAGTTTTCAAACTGGGCCGTGAAATTTACCGGAAGTCCGGCTGCGTTTTTAGGAGCAATGGCTATTGTTATTGTCTGGGCAATAACAGGGCCTTTTTTTGATTATTCAGAAGTCTGGCAACTGGTGATCAATACAGGCACCACCATCATTACTTTTTGATGGTTTTCCTTATTCAGAAAGCACAGAATAAAGATTCAAAAGCAATACAGATAAAGCTTAATGAGATTCTTGCAGCCCATGAAAAAGCAAGCAACAGGATCGTAGATATAGAAGACCTTACAGAAGAAGAACTGGATCAGCTTCATCATTATTATGAAAGACTGGCAGAACTTGCCAAAAAAGATTCAGACATTCATACCTCGCACTCCATTGATGCAGCACAGAGAAACCAGGATTATAAGTATGAGTTCTTCAAAAGAAAGCATGAAGAATGGTTGCAGAAAAAACAGCAATAAAGAGGAGATTCTGCAAATGGAAAATACTTGATTATAAGTAGTAGCCGAGCTAACGTAGATTATATTTTCTACAATCTATTGCAACTTTAGCATTAAAAAATGATTCAAAGATATTCTGCCATAGAAAACATTTGCCCCCACAAAGAAAGCCTTCTTGTAATCGTACAAGATAGTATTCTCTACGTGTAAGCATAGTGATAAACTCGGGCAAATGTGAAGAACTTAAAACTCAGTTCCCGTAATTTGTTTAACAGTTTTTAAAAAATCATTATTATATTGAACGGAAAAATATTTATCTAAAGATTGTTTATCCGTTACATAGAATTCCTGAAATTTTAAGTTTTGGTCATTATTGCCATATGTTCCAACAGTACCATCTCTATATATCCCTATCTCTTTTGTATTTTTATGATTATCAAAAAGTATATTAATCGGGGCTCTGTTACCTAAAGAATCAACAAAATAATATTCATGTTTTATAAAGCCATATTTAGGTTTAACTTTTACTAAAAGTATCCCATTTTCAGGAACTTTATATACTTTTTATTTCCTTCGTAAGTAATTTCCTGCCCTTTTAACTGATTAAAAATTATATTAACTTTTCCTCTATAGCCATGAGGTATCAGGTATATTTCAGGCTCGGGTCTTTGCTCTGTACATGAGCTTATTATTAACATACATACAATTAATAATAATAAGGTTTTTATATTTTTCATAAATTAAATTGTTATTACCAACGTCTTCCTGCCCCTCTTCCGCCAAATGATCCTCCTTTTTCTGATTTATCCTTATCATCAACATTCAGTGGAGTGCTTTGCATCATTTTATTCCATTCTTGTATACTAAATATAGTGCTACCCATTTTTATACCGGTGAATACTCCATTTTTATCAATATTAACAGTGAAATTAGCCGTCATCATAGGTCTGTCATTATCTCCGGGTAAACTTGTATAAGGGTTACCATCATATGGACTCACCCCAATAAACAAGGCATTTCCTTTAGTGTCTTGAATAAAGGTCTCAGCCGCTGGAAATCTGTCTCCGAATTGTTGTGCCATAATATCCAAAGTCCCCGTTTTAGTATTCTCCGTTAATGAAAATTTAGTTTTAACATCTATATCGGGTGAGGCTGGTATCAGCGGATTATGTCCTGCCATTGTTGAAGTCCATGATATTGTATTGCTACCATCTTTATTAACCTTATAGACAAAATCAGTAATACTTCCTTTATCATCTGAAGCTGTTTTTGTTCCAAACCAAGGATGGTGTGACGGATCTGATTTTGTTACTAAATTGGTATATTTATGCGTGGAAGGATCCATAATATAGCTTTGACTTAATCTGGAAGTAGCGTTCAATGAAGTTGTATATCCTCTGTTTTCTCCATCTCCGTCAAAACCTTTTCCGAAAGTTTTAAATGGAGCAAATGCTCTTATGTAAATTGGATATGGCCAGTTATCAGGTGTAATAGTTTGTGAGGTATACATTCCCGATTTCATATCCAGATAAGTACGCATCTGATCAACATTCAAAGTGGTCATAAAACTTTTTCAACCTCTTTAGTCTCAGGATGATTAATATTGCCGGTTCTTGCCAGGCTTTCCTGAAGTTTTTTAAACAGTATTTCCATACTGGAGTTCGAATGATGAGCCGTTGGCCGTTGCGTTTGCTGGTGAGGTTTAATACCTTTTTCTACAGGGTTTATTGATTTCATATTTATTAGTTTTTCAGGTTCAAAATTCGCCTTTTTCCGGGAGAATTCCTTGTTTTTTAAGTGATGATTCCTGTAGCTGCAGCAAAGAGTTCTTCCAAAGTTTAGAATAGCCTTTTACTGTATTTGTAAATGTATTGATATTTTTGAAATATCAGAAACTTCCGAATTGGGTAGTTATTTTATCCATTCAATCTTGAACAGCAAAAAGGCGGCACAAACTTTAGATTAACATCATTATTCTATTTTTTTGAATATGAAATTATATGCGTTATATATAATTTCTAAAACATCTTTATCATTTTTTGGTTTTTCCCAATAACCGTTTGGTGAATCACCCACAAGAGGTTTTGAGAATATCATCTCCGATTCATTGTGATCAGTAAACAATAAAAATTATTAAATGTAATGTGTCTCCCATCTACTTCAATGGTTCCATTCGTTTCATATAATACCTGGCTTTTATCTTTGGAATAAACTTTATTATTAAATGTAAAGTCTGGATTAACTTTTAGTATTGAAGCCTCTCCTGATGGAAATGTATATAAGTATTGACCGGGTAAGTATTTTTTTGCATCTTTTTCACTATAAGAGTTACAGCTGAATAAACCGATAGAAAATAGTAGTATTAATACAAGCTTTACAAACGTATTATTTTTCATATTAATTTATTAAGTTATTATGTTTTTATTTGAATAAATTAGAAACTTGCCTTGAGATAGCAGGCCTATATATCGTGGTTTTCAGATTATAGTTGACTTGTATTGTTCTCATATATCCATTGGGACCATAATAGTTGTTTGGAATCGTAGCTTTGCCGGAATATTTACCTTTAACCGGAGGATTTCTGGTACCCGATGTTGCGCCCATAAGATCTGTACAAGTTACTTTCACAGTATAAGTATCTACAAGATTGCCAAGATCCACTTTTATAATACTTGCCGTTGCATTAAAACTTCCATGAAATGTACTTGTTGGATTAGAAACAATGGTGCTTAAAGCATCAGCCATATATTTTTATCATCCAGCCACTGATTTCCTGTATTAAATTTTACAGGATTATTTCGGCTGACATCCCTGCTTCTGGTACCTTTATCTCTATAACTCTCCACAAGCTTTTCGATTCCATCGTGTATTTCATCAATTCGTAAGAATTGTTTTCCCATTTTAGAATTTTCATCAAAGTTTCTAACGGCTTTACCTTTTCCATATACCCATTGATAAAATAGCGAATATGGGGCAACTTCTTTATCTGATTGTTCACGAGAAAGTCTCCCTGAGAAAGTATATCAGCTGCTGAAGCAATTCCTTGATATTTAAGCCTATAATTCTTTTGGTCACTAGATTCTTTTCTACCACAGGTACCACAATTTCTTTTTTTTTAGTGAACCATCTGGTTGAAACGTTCTCGATTTCAAATCGTTATATTGGCGCATCTGATCAATACTTAATATCCTTATATTGTCTTTTTCAATCTTTTTAGTCTCAGGATGATTGATATTGCCGGTTCTTTCTAAGCTTTCTTTGAGTTTTTTATACAGCGCTTCTTTACCAAGATCCGAATGATGAGCGGTCTGCTTTTTCGTTTGCTGGTAGGGTTTGTTGCCTTTTTCTACAAGACTTGTTGATTTCATGGATTAGTATTTTAAATTTTCAGGTTCAAAATTCAAGCTTTTTAACAAAAAAACCTTCCTTTTTGAGAAAGGTTTTCTGTAGTTGCGATAAAAAGCCTGTTTGCTACTATTACCTCATAAAATAACTAAAATAAGAACAGCTTCCCATCAGATTTTTGTGGTTTCCGTATCTGAATACTGGGCTTTCAGCTGTGCAAAATATGTCCTGTATTTCTGATTTTTAAGATTATCCATTTCTTTCTGGCGGGCATCTTCTTTTTCAGACCATTTCGGATCAGAATAATCGAAATCTTTCGGAGCTTTTGCTTCATACTGGTAATATTTACCTTGCTCGGCGCTTGCCATCTGGAACAGGATTCTTGCCTTTTCCTCCTTATTGCCGGACAGTTTAAGGGCTTTCTGGTAATAACCGATGGCCAGGTCAAAATTATCAGGTTCAATATAAGAAGTGTCCAGGAAGTTTTTATAATAATATTTGTAAGGATTAGTACGGTCCGTGTTCCAGAAATTGTATTTCCCTCCGTTGCTATTATCAATGTCCATTACAAACAGCTGTCGGTAATATCCCAGAATAGACGTATTATAAAGCAGATTTCCGATCAGTTGGTTGGCCTTCGCTGCTTTTTCGTCATTTCCGTTTCCGATCTTTTTAAGCTGGATTAATGCGTCACACAATGTCAGTTTATTCATATTCTCCTTAATGAAAGGGAAATCTGCATAGTTTTCGGCTTTCATACTTTCCGCTTCCGGACTTCCGAAGCTTTCCCATACATTATGACCAAAAACCAGACTGGAAATATTATCATAACCATCGTATTCTGCAGGTGTATATTGTTTTGGAGTAATGATCTGACCTTCTTTTTCAGACCAGTCATAATTCACTCTCGGAATTCCTGCAAACTGCTGTGCTTTTTCGTAATAAGATTTGGCCTTTTCAAAATTGGCAAGCCTCATGGCCCTGTCACCATAGATGGTATTAAAGAAGGCATCAATATTTCCTACACTGTCCATATTTTTAGCAATGATCTGCTGTTCAAACTGCGTTTTGTTGGTTTTTCTGTAGAAGTTTTCCACACTTTTTACCAAACTGGAGTTAGGATTGTACTGAAGATCAGAAAGCTTATTATTCATCAGGAACGATTTTCCGTCTTCTCCCTGAAGGAAGTATCGGTTGGCAAGAACGTCTTTAAGGAAATCAGCGGTAGAAGGGGCATCGCCATAATAATCATAATCATTGACATTGGTGGTGTCTTTTTCTACCTTTTTCTCTACAAAATACTCAGCATAATCTTTCATTAAGTGATCTTCGTAGGCAGCATCTATTTTGGGCTGGGAAACAATATCGTTCAGCATTTTCATCCTTTTGATCTCTTCCTGGTATTCCGGGTTGGTGGTTTTAATGTCATTGAGGATTTCAGAACTTCCTTTATAGTTTTTTTCAGGAACTTGAGATAGGCATCCGCAATCTGCCAGTATTCATCTTTGGATTTTTCCTTGGTTTTCTCAGTGAATTTTTCAAGGTCATCCAGATAGTCCTTTGTCTTTTCATCATAGTAATACCCCGTTCTTGTATAGAAAGGAATCCGGTCCGGATTGCTGAATAATTCATCATCACTCTGGTCAGCCTTTGCTTCACTGCCGGATTTATCAGACTTGGAGCCTCCGAAAAGATTTTTGAAAAACATTACGATTTTCTGCCAGAAAGAAACCTTTTCTTCCTTTACCTCCTGACCGGGTTTATCTTTTTGCGGATCTGCTGAATCCTTGGTATCAGCTTTTCCTCTCTGCACAGATACTTTTCCGGAAGCGGCATCAGTATAATAATAAGTCGGAAGATAACTTCTTTCCAGTTCGTTGATGCTTCTTACCGCCAATACCTTCAGGATCTCGGAATCCGGATTGATGTCATACATCTTTTCCATAATAGGAATAGGATTATTGAAATCTTCATAGCCTAAAAGGAAATATGCCATATTTTTCTCCTCATTCGTACCCGCTCTTTTCATGATATTGCTGAAGGAAGCAGTATCTGAAAGCTTCATAGAAATAAAAGCAGACTCCTTACGGTCTTTACGGTTCATGAATACCTGGAAGAAGTTCCAGTTGGCATCACTGTTCTTTTCCAGACCTCTCTGGGCTCCGGCCAGCTGATCCAAAGCCATGAAGTAAACCGTTCCTTTCAGTTTAATAGGCTCTATATAAGTTTTGAATGCCTGCAGGGCAGCATCGTAATTTCTCGTATAATGGTTGAAACGTACAAGCTGATATCCGTAACGCTGTTTGATTTCAGGATTTCTGGCGGCATGATATAATGACGTTAAAGCTGCAATAGTTTTATTGTAATCCAGTGAAGTAGCATCTTTACTATTGTTGCTTCTGTCATAGTAAAATGAATTTTCACTTTCCACATAATTGATGCTCATATAAGGTTCCAGATATTTGGCCTCAATCAGATAATCAATTCCTTCCTTGTATTTATGATAAAACCCGGTGCCAAGCTTTTGTAAAAGCGGGTTGCCGGGAGTACCGTTCTTTAACGCATTAAGATCATTCATACTCAGTTTGTATACCAGATTTTGTGTTTCCGTATAACTCAGCTGATTGTTAAAGAATTTCTTCCAGGTCTCAATATTATCATCAGGAATCAGAGCAGCATTGTATCCGCTGTAGAATCTTGAAGAATAATTGTGCAGGAAAGGAAGATAAGACTTATCCCGGATAATACTCTGTGTAAAGAGATTGAAATATTCATAATCCGGGTCAGACCATGCACAGGCGTCTGATTGTGTATAGAAAAGAGATACAACCGCAAGTGAAAGAAGATACTTTTTCATAGGGTTTGTTGTGTTTTTAGTTTAATATAATAGTTTATGATTACAATATCGGGCAGACACTTTCGTAAATTGGGATGAAAGGGCTGTCTTAATCTGCAGGAGATTTAAAATTTTCTGTCTGACACAAATTTACTATCTAATTGATAATAAATGATATTAAAGTGTGGGATTTTTTTTTCTGCAGATAGCGAATAACTTCTTCAAGCTGTTCTTCTGAAATTTCCTCCACCTTGATCTTAAATCCTTTATTTAAATAATTTCCGAAGTAAAATCCATCTTTCATAATTTCAATTTCTTCAGATGAAATCTTTTTAAAATTGGGATTATCAAGATCCTTTTAGACAGGGCGTTGATGAGTTTGTGCTTTTCCAGATGATTGGTGACAATTCCCCATGAATAAACAGGAAGTGCAACTTCAATTTTTTTAATCGGATAATCTTCCAGCTTTGAAAGATAGCTCTTCAGGGTGCCAACATCCAGGATAGAATTCTTATCTGATTTTTCCAGAGGTGAGGAAGTAGAGTAGCACATCAGGTATACTTTTTCTACAGGAGGAATCCCGGTGTTTTTTTATCTCTTACCTGGTGAAGGCGCAAGGTACACGTAATCTCTTTTCCTGAGACTTTTCAGCTCCTTTAGAAATTTAAAATAATCTTCCCGGGTACCTGCCGTCCAGTCACAGTCGATCTGAATTTCATTATTGATCTTTAAATGATATTCTTCCGCTTTCTTCTGAACCAAATGATGAATGCTTTCTGCCAGAAATGTAATCTCATCCGGGCTGATCCCCAAAAGAGTAGGGTTGGTAATGAAAACGGTCGGTACAATTTGTTTGTCGGTCTGAAAACTGGCATCTTTCGTGATCACGGCTACAGGTTGAAATTTTCCCCGATTTTGTCAACATCGAAAAATCTTGTATAGAGAAAAGGCACCGGCGCTTTATCCAGTACCGTTTTTTCTTCCCGGTCAAGTTTCAGATTGGTTTTCCAATAATAAAAGGTATAAGGATGTTGCTCTTTCCTGCTGCATGAAACAATGAGGAACAGAATGAATAGAAATCTTACTGCTTTCATTGATATAAAATGCTCTTGCAGTCACAATTCTTCTGATTCATTTCCGGGCAGCAGCCATCTGATTTTTTGATATTTCCCTTCGCATCGGTAAGGTAAATATCCTTTTTGTCAAATTTTATGTAAAAGGTTTCATTGTAGGTTTTGAAATGAACCTTCATCACCTTCGGATTATACTTCCCGGCATTGATGACTTCTTTTGTCTCCTTCCCGGTTTCCGGATCTACCTGAATAAATCCAAACTGTACATCCCCGTTCTTTTTCACATCCAGATAATAGGCCGGTGTTCCCGAACCTTCCTCTCCGGTTTCAATATTGAAATCTCTTTTTCCCGTAAATGGTGCTTGCGATTGTGCAAAAGATAAAATACTGATGCAAAGAATAAGTAAACTGAAAATCTTTTTCATGAATTTTTTTCAAAATTAAAAATATTTACCAACCCTCAAAACCGTAAAATCCCGGTGATTAAAGGTAAATCTGTAATGTCAAACTCCTATCACAATCAATATCTGCAATTTGTATTACCATTCCCCTCCGCTGAAGGAGTAGCAAATCTATGATTTGACGGGGTGGTTTCAATATACAAAAACCACCCCTAAAGGAGTGGCTTTATATCGTTATTCATACAATTCACTTTCGCAGGTGCAGGTCTCTTTATCTATGCTTTCCTGGCAGAACAGCAACCTTCCAGATTCAGGACATTTCCTTTTTCATCTGTCATAAAGATTTTATTCTTGTCAAATTTTACAAGGAAAGTTTCTTTGTATTTTTTGAACTGTACTTTCAGTACTTTATTGGGAGCATATTTTCCTGCATTTATTTCCTCCTTGGTTTCCTCCTGGTTCGCCTGGTTTACCTGTACATATCCAAAAAAGACATCCCCGTTTTTTTCACATCCAGATAATAATGAGGGTGCCCGTACCACTATATCCTTTCATAATATCAAAACTTCTGTATCCTGTAAAAGGAGCCTTTACCTGTGCAAAAGATAAAATACTGATGCAAAGAATGAGTAAACTGAAAATCTTTTTCATGAATTTTTTTCAAAATTAAAAATATTTACCCAATCTGTAAACCGTAAAATCCCGGTGATTAAAGTTAAATCTGTAATATCAAACTTCTATCACAATCAATATCTGCAATTTGTATTACCATTCCCTTCCGCCGGAGGGGGATCTATGATTTGACGGGGTGGTTTCAATATACAAAAACCACTCCCGGGGAGTGGTCTATATCATTCGGCTAAGGCAGAATTAAAAAACAGTCGCCGCCAGCTGGATCCTTGCGTACTTATTAGAAGGATTCCACATGGCCATCATAGAAACAGGTAAGCTGTAGTGGTCTGTGATTTTAATAACCTTTCCGGCTTTTACACCTACATTGACGATGTCAAAATTATTTTTTCCATTGCCATATAAAAAAGTGTTGCCATTCAATGAAAATCCTGCACCTACGAAGGCATCCAGATTTACCTTTTGTCCACTGATCACAGGGTAGCTTGCCTGAATATAGGTAGAATACCTGTTCTTTTATAGCTTCCGTCCGGTTCCAGAACAACCTCTCCTGCATTGGCTCCTCCGTATAGCATAATATCAGCTTCAATATTAATGGGAAAAGAAGGCCCGAAAGTATAATTGGTCCTCAGATCAATGATATGGGCTGTTCTTCTTTGAGAGTAGCTGAAAATGTCATCAGCCGCCACTGCAGTATTGATATTCCTTGAATTGTAAAGATCCCATAATCCGATATAAAAACGTCCGTCAGAATACTGGATATAATAATTGATCTCTTTATAGTGGGTGTTGTCCTTGTCATCGGCAAGAGCAGAAGCTCCCAGATCCCTACTTTCCATTTCTTTTCTGCATCCAGTGCATAAGAGAGGTTTCCCATGACCACAGGCTTATCTGTAATGATCAGTCCTCTCCACAAGTGATTGTTCTGGATATTGGCAGTAAAGTCAAGCCTGCTTTCTTTGGTTTGTTTGCCTTCACCGCTTTCCTGAGAAAATAATCTTCCTGTGCCTAATACCATCAGGAAAATTGCCTTAAAGATTTTCATCATTTGCATTCTTTTTTAGTTAAATATGAATTCAATACGCAAAACCCACCACGCCATGACTTGCAAAGCGTTTAAATGGAAGCCTTATCGATTTGTCTCATAAGGCTTTTGCGTTAAATAATCTAAATTTTTAGCTTAAACATCCATATAAAAGAGCGGCGATAACAGCTCCTGTTACAGGTCCTATTACGGGAATCCATGCATATCTCCAGTCGCTGCTGCCTTTTACAGGAGAAATAGCATGCATGATTCTTGGAGCGAGATCTCTTGCCGGATTGATGGCATATCCCGTAGTTCCTCCTAAAGATAGTCCGATTGCCCAGACAAGGAAGGTAACCGGAATGGCTCCTACAGAACCAAGCCCTACTTTCGCTGACGGATCTGCATGAAGTGAAATGCTGGGATCTGAAAAATAAAAGATCACAAATACCAGAACAAACGTCCCAATAATTTCACTGATAAGATTGGATGATGTTTTTCTGATGGCAGGGCCGGTGCTGAAACAGGCCAGTTTGGCTCCTTCATCTTCTGTAACTGCAAAATGATCCTTATGAAACAGCCATACCAGAAATGCGCCTATCATCCCACCCATCATCTGGGCTGCGATGTAAGAAGGAACAAGGTCCCAGGAGAATTTTCCCGCCGTTGCCAGGCCAATGGTTACAGCCGGGTTCAGGTGTGCCCCGCTTACAGGCCCTGCAACAGTTACCCCGATAAAAACGGCCAGTGCCCATGCAGTGGTAATTACAATCCAGCCTGAATTATTTCCTTTGGTATCTTTTAATACAACATTTGCTACAACGCCGTTTCCTAATAAAATAAGAAGTGCTGTACCTATTAATTCTGCGATAAATGGTGTCATATGAGTTTTTTTAAGGTCAGGAGTTAATCTTCGATCCAGTTTTGAGAACGTGATACAGCTCTGTTCCATAGATGTACCATTTTTTCCACCTTTTCCCTTTCCAGTTTGGGATGGAAATCTTTGTCTATGATCCATTGAGCCTGTATTTCATCTATGCTTTTCCAGTATCCTACAGCAAGACCGGCAAGATAAGCCGCACCAAGGGCTGTAGTTTCCAACGTTTTTGGTCTTGTGATTTTAAAGCCGAACAGGTCAGATTGGATCTGCATGAGCAGGTCACTGGCCGAAGCACCACCATCTACTCTCAGTTCAAGGCTTTCTCTTCCTGAATCCGCCTCCATAGCCTTCACAATATCATACACCTGGAATGCGATTCCTTCCAGAGTAGCTCTGGCAATATGTCCGTCTGTGGTTCCTCTTGTAATTCCCACCACGGTTCCCCTTGCATACTGATCCCAGTGAGGAGCTCCCAGCCCTGTAAGAGCCGGAACAAAATAAACACCGCCGTTATCTTCAACAGATGCTGCCAATTCATTCACCTGTTCAGAAGAGTCAATTAATTTAAGCCCATCTCTCAGCCACTGAATAGCTGCTCCGCCTACAAATACACTTCCTTCTAATGCGTAATTAACTTCACCATTGATCTTCCATGCCACAGTAGTCAGAAGGTTGTTTTTAGAAGAGACGGCTTCTTTTCCTGTATTCATCAATAAGAAACATCCCGTTCCATAGGTATTCTTTACCATTCCCGGAGAGGTACACATCTGCCCGAATAAGGCTGCCTGCTGATCTCCTGCGATTCCTGCAATCGGAATTTTAGTAGAGAACAGGGTAGTGGCTGTTTCTCCGTATACTTCACTGCTTTGCTTTACTTCAGGAAGAATTGCTTTCGGAATATTGAATAATTCCAGCAAATCATTATCCCACTCAAGGGAGTGAATGTTCAGAAGCATGGTTCTGCTGGCATTAGATACATCGGTAATAAACATTTTACCACGGGTCAGTTTCCATACCAGCCAGGTGTCAACCGTTCCAAAGCATAATTTTCCGGCTTCCGCTTTTTCTCTTGCTCCTTCTACATTATCGAGAATCCACTTTAGTTTTGTAGCTGAGAAGTAAGCGTCAAGTACAAGTCCGGTTTTTTCTTTTATTTTTTCAGCATGTCCCTGTTCTTTCAGTTCATCACAATATTTTGATGTTCTCCTGTCCTGCCATACGATGGCATTGTAGATAGGTTCTCCGGTTTCTTTGTCCCAGACAATTGTAGTTTCACGCTGGTTGGTAATACCGATAGCGGCTACTTCCAAGCCTGAGATTCCTGCTTTTGCTATGATTTCTGCTGCTACGGAGATTTGTGATGACCAGATCTCATTCGGGTCGTGCTCTACCCATCCCGGGGTAGGAAAGATTTGTCTGAAGTCTTTCTGAGACAGATATTTTATTTCTCCGCTGTGGTTGAATAGAATCGCTCTGGAGGAAGTTGTTCCCTGGTCTAAAGCGAGAATTAATTTTTCATTCATATTATATAGAGTGTTAATTTAGGTTAATGACTTTCGGTGAATAAGGTGTTAATAAATAACCTCTTGCCAGATCAATGAATTCGCTTTCCTGCTTTTGGGCCCATTCTTCAGGATGTCCTTTTTCTTCAGCAATGATTTTTGCTACGTAATGGGCGCTGTCTATTGCAGCTCTTGCATCCAGGAATAGAAGACGTACTCTTCTTGCCAGAATATCCTCAACGGTTTCTGCCATTTCATTTCTTGCTGCCCATACAACTTCCGCCACAGTAAACGGATGATCCGGATGAATCTTTTGGGCATAGCGTGGGTTGCTATCCTGTAAAGCTTTGATGGCCGGGATATCAGATCCGTAAACGTACAGGTGGTTCGTTCTGTCTACCTGTTCAGGTTTTACATTTCCATGAATAGAAAGATGCTCTGTTTTAGAAGGAGTATTTCCCAGTCTGTGAATTTTCATGGCTTCGTTTACTGTATCTTCAGCCATTTTTCGGTAGGTTGTCCATTTTCCTCCGATGATGGAAACCAGTCCGGTAGGAGAGGTGATCACTTTGTGGCTTCGGGAAACTTCTTTAGTGTTTTTGCTTCCGTCTTTAGGTGCTGCAAGGGGCGAAGTCCGGCGAATACAGATTTTACATCCTCGCGGGTTGGTTTTTTAGCCAGATACTGTCTTGCGGTATTTAAAACGAAACTGATCTCTTCCTCCAAAGCACGGGGCTCAAAACTTTCATCTTTAAGAAGGGTATCCGTAGTTCCTACCAAAGCTCTGTCATGCCATGGAACAACAAACAGGACCCTGCCGTCTGAGGTTTTCGGGATCATAATGGCATCATCGCTCTTCAGAAAAGATTTATCCAGTACAAGGTGAATTCCTGGCTTGGTACTACAAGTTTACCATGCTTAGGATTGTTCATATTAAGAATATCATTGGTAAATACCCTGTTGCATTGATGACAACATTTCCGTGAATCTGATACTGCTGCCGGTTAAACTGATCTTCAGCTGTAACTCCGATGATCTTGCCGGAATCATTTTTTAAAAGGCCAACCACTTTCATATAATTGATTGCAGTTCCACCTTTTTCAATAATAGTCTGGGTTAAGTTAACGGCTAATCTTGCGTCGTCAAATTGCCCGTCCTGGTAAACAACTCCACTCATCAAATGATTTTGTTCAATAGTCGGAAGCTTTTCAACGGTTTTCGATTTGCTGATATATTTTGTCTTACCCAAACTTAATTTTCCGGCAAGGAAATCGTAAACAGACAATCCTATTTTATAATAAATTCCGCCCCACCAGGTGTAATTAGGAATAATGAAAGACTGGTTTTTTACGATATGGGCTGCGTTTTTGCCAATAGCCCTCTTTCCTTTAATGCTTCTTTCACCAAACCGACATCTCCCTGGGCAAGATATCTTACTCCGCCATGTACCAGTTTGGTACTTCTGCTGGATGTTGCTTTCGCAAAGTCATGAGATTCAAGCAATAAAGTTTTGAATCCTCTGCTTACTGCGTCTAATGCTGAACCTAAACCACTGGCTCCTCCTCCTATGACAATAAAGTCCCATTCCTTTACATTGGTTAATTTACTGAGTTCTTCGTTTCGTTTCATAAATGTTTCGTTTATGTTTCGTTTTCAAATATATGAATTAAAAATGAAAGCAAAAAGAAAATAAATGAAATTTTAAAATTGGGTATACTTATGATTTACAATTGCCTTTATGATTGAAGATGATGGGATTACCTGTATTCTTATCCAAACAATAAAAATGCAGATATAAAAAAAAGCGGTATTTTTGAGGAAACAAATAAAATGGAAAAGCTAATTCCAAGGCATGATGAAATATTGAAAGAGCTGGATGAAAAAGGTCACGTTCTTGTTCAGGATTTGTGTGAAAAATTAAATGTTTCTTCGGTTACGATCCGAAAGGATTTGAACTATCTCGAAAGTTTGGGGCTTCTTTTCAGGAATCATGGGGAGCAAGTAAGCAGGTAAGATATGCTTATGAAAAAAATGTGGGGAAAAAGAAAATATCAATGTAGATGCAAAACAGGCAATTGCTAAGGCTGCTCTTACGTTGATTCATGAGAATGACTGTATCATACTGGCATCCGGAACTACGATGCACTATCTGGCAAGAATGCTGATGAGCTTTGGCCCGCTTACCGTTCTGACTTCTTCGTTGAGGGTAGCTATTGAACTTTGCAATAATCCTAATATTAATGTCATTCAGTTGGGAGGTGAAGTGAGGAAAAGCTCTACTTCCATTGTGGGGTCTATTTCGGAAGGAATTCTCAAACAGTTTTCCTGCAATAAGCTTTTTCTGGGGTAGACGGAATTGATCTCGAATTTGGTATCAGTACTTCCAATGCTGCCGAAGCGCATCTTAATCAGGTGATGATTGAGTGTTCAGATAAAACTGTGGTTCTTGCAGATTCTTCCAAATTAAATAAAAAAGGTTTCGGTAAAATTGCTTCACTGGATCAGGTGGATTATCTGATTACGGATGATGGTATCACAGCTGAAGATCAGGCTAAGCTTGAAGAAATTGGAGTTAATGTGATGAAATGACCATTGGTATTGATGTAGAGGGTTGAATGTGTTTTGGTAAATATTTATCAATTGGTTGTATTGTTTGTGTTTTTGATATTTATTTATGAATTTTATTGATAGAAATTTGGTTATTTGTCTTTTTATTCATTACTTAGTGAAGTTAAAAACTAAAAAATATTACCATGAAAAAATTATTCTTAGTAGCAACATTGATGGTTGCTGGTCTGATGAGTGCAAACACAATCGCTCCTGAAGTTGAAATTACAGAAAGTACACCTGTAGTAGAAGCGGAAGCTCCTGAGGTGACAAAAGCGGCTGCTGCCTGTGTTCCTGCAACACTTTCCTGTGGGATTCAAGGTACAGCTTGTGGAGAAACTCTGGGAGATATTATAGATGTTGTTCTTGTAGCTGACGCATTACTGTGTCCTTAATTATTGATAAAATAACGTATACAAAGAGGATTTCGTATCCTCTTTTTATTAATTAAAATTGATGTTTTTATGCAGAAACTTGGAATTATATTTTTGTCTTTATTGCTGTTCAGTTATGCGAGTGGTCAGAAGGCTGTTAATTTAGATGTGGTGAAATCTCAGTATGTTTATTTGCTGACAAGCCAGCGGGATTCATTGGATAAGGAAAACATAGGGCAGGAATATTTTATATTGCAAAGAGGAAAACAGAAATCACAGTTTATGAGTTTGAATTCATACAAAAGAGATTCTATTACAACAGATCTGATCAATAATAGATCTTCAGTTGCTAATCTTAACCTGGGGAATATTCCGAAGACTGACTTTGCTTTCAGGATTGTTAAAGACCAAAGTAAGAATACAATAGAATTTTATGACAAAATAATAAGGGCTGATTTTTTATACGAAGAAAGTCCGGGGTTCAAATGGATGATCACTGATCAAAAGAAGAAGATTGGTGATCTCAACTGCCAGGCGGCACTTCTTAAATATGGAGGACGTAATTATAAAGCCTGGTTTACGAATGATATTCCGGTTTCGGATGGTCCTTATAAATTTTATGGATTACCAGGGCTGATTGTTGAAATGGAGGATGATAAAAAACATTATAAATTTGAGCTGATCAGTTATAAAAATCTGGCTGACGAAAAACCGTTGTGGATATCGGAAAGAAGACTAGGCGGAAAAAAGATTGCAAAAGCAGATTATTATAAAGCATTAAAGAACAGTCAGGATAATATTATTCTTGAAATGTCCAAAAGTGGATTCAATCTTAGTTCTGATGCCGAGAATCAGGTAAAAGAAAACTGAAAAAACGTAATAATCCTATAGAACTGGTTCCGTAGTCTGTAACATGAAGTATTGAAAATATAAAACCTTATGCTCTCATAAGGTTTTTTTATTTGAATATAATGGCGGTGTCATAATGTCCGGTCTTGTAGCTGTCATTTTTTTTGACGTGATATATTGAAAATGTTTCATTATCCAATAGTTATGGCATTTTATTTGATTCTTGCTGTTGACTTTGAATAGTGAGGATTGACAATTGAAGTGAAAAGACTGTTTTTATATCTGATCCGTTTTTTCAAAACCTGTTTTGTTTTCAAAAATGATCTAAATGATTAAAAATCAAAATATTTTAATTGAAATATTTGCCAGTTACAAAATTATTCATAAATTTGCACACTCATTTTAGGAGCGTAGTGTGCCTATATCAGAATTAGAAATCACTTCAGACTCCCGGAAAATGGAAAAAATAAAGGATAAATTTTATTATAATATAAACAATGTCAGGTATTATTGGTAAAAAAATCGGTATGACATCTTTGTTTAACGAAGAAGGGAAAACATTCCTTGTACAGTTATTCAAGCTGGTCCATGCTCGGTTTTACAGGTCAGAACCTTAGAAAAAGACGGTTATAAAGCTGTTCAATTAGGTTTCGATGACAAGAGTGAGAAGAACGTTGGTAAAGCGTTAGCTGGTCATTTTAAAAGGCTGGTTCTGCTCCTAAAGCTAAATTGGTAGAATTCTACAGAGAATTCGTTGATGAAGTAAAAGTAGGAGAAGAAGTAAAAGTTGATTTGTTCTCTGAAGGAGAATTTGTTGACGTAACAGGAACTTCAAAAGGTAAAGGCTTCCAGGGTGTTGTTAAGAGACACGGATTTGGAGGTGTAATGCAGGCAACTCATGGTCAGCACAACAGACTTAGAGCTCCAGGTTCTATCGGTGCTGGTTCAGACCCTTCAAGAGTATTCAAAGGGATGAGAATGGCTGGAAGAATGGGAGGTGAGCAGGTGACTGTTCAGAACCTTCAAGTGTTAAAAGTTGATCAAGAACAAAATCTTTTAGTAGTAAAAGGTGCTGTTCCGGGAGCTAAAAATTCTTATGTAATTATCAGAAAATGGAACTAGTAGTATTAAATACATCAGGAAAAGAGACCGGAAGAAAAGTAGCTCTAGACGAAACAGTATTCGGAATTGAGCCAAATCAGCACGCGGTTTACTTAGAAGTTAAACAGTACCTTGCTGCACAAAGACAAGGAACTCATAAAGCAAAAGAAAGAAGGAAATTACTGCTTCTACTAAAAAGCTTAAGAAGCAAAAAGGATCAGGATCTGCTAGATACGGTGATATCAAATCTCCAGTATTCAGAGGTGGAGGTAGAGTATTCGGACCAAAACCAAGAGACTACAGATTCAAATTGAACAAAGCTCTTAAGAGATTAGCTAAAAAATCTGTTTTATCTCAGAAAATGAGAGACAACAGCATTAAAGTTTTAGAAGATTTGAGCTTTGGTGCTCCTAAGACTAAAGATTTTATCAATGTATTGAATGCATTGGAACTTAACGGTAAAAAATCTTTATTCGTTCTTCCTGAAGCTAACAAGAATGTGTATTTATCTTCAAGAAACTTACCTAAAACTAAAGTAATGAACTTCAACGAGATCAGTTCTTACGATTTAGTAAACGCTGGTGAGATCATTTTCTTAGAAGGTGCAGTTGAAAAATTCCAGGAAAATTTAAAGAAATAAGTCATGTCAGTTATTATTAAACCAGTTATTTCAGAAAAGGCTAACTACCTTACAGATTTAAGAGGTACTTATTCTTTCTTAGTAAACCCTAAGGCGAATAAGATCGAGATCAAAAAAGCTGTTGAAGCAGCTTACGGTGTAAAAGTAGCAGACGTTAACACAATGATTTATGCTCCGAAGGTTTCTTCAAAGTACACTAAAAAGGTCTTCAAGTAGGAAAGACAAACAAATTGAAAAAAGCGGTAATCAAACTTGCTGAAGGTGAGGTTATCGATATTTTTGCTGTAAATTAATTATTAATTATAAATAATAGTAATGTCTGTTAGAAAATTAAAACCTATCACCCCGGGACAGAGATTCAGAATTGTAAACAATTTTGAGGAAATTACTACTAACAAGCCAGAGAAATCTCTGACAGTTGGTATTAAAAAGTCAGGTGGACGTAACCAAACAGGTAAAATGACCATGCGTTACACCGGAGGTGGACACAAAAAGAAATACAGAATTATTGACTTCAAAAGAAACAAAGCAAACGTTGAAGCCACTGTAAAACTGTAGAATACGATCCAAACAGAACTGCATTTATCGCTTTATTAGAGTATGCTGACGGAGAGAAGAGATATATCATCGCTCCAAACGGTATCAAAGTTGATCAGAAAGTAATTTCTGGTGAAAGCGTAGAACCGAATGTAGGGAACGCAATGAAGTTGAAAAACATTCCATTAGGTACTGTGATTTCTTGTGTTGAAATGAAGCCTGGTCAAGGTGCAATTTTAGCAAGAAGTGCTGGTTCTTCAGCTCAATTGACGTCTAGAGATGGTAAGTATGCAATCATCAAATTACCTTCAGGAGAATCAAGAATGATCCTTACTGAATGTATGGCAATGATTGGATCAGTTTCCAACTCAGATCACCAATTAACTGTATCAGGTAAGGCTGGTAGAAGCAGATGGTTAGGTAGAAGACCAAGAACAAGAGCGGTTGTAATGAACCCGGTAGATCACCCAATGGGTGGTGGTGAAGGACGTTCTTCAGGAGGTCACCCAAGATCTAGAAACGGTAAACCGGCTAAAGGTTACAAAACTAGAAAGAAAAACAAAGTGTCTAACCGTTACATCGTATCTAAAAGAAAATAATTATGGCAAGATCACTTAAAAAGGACCGTTCATTCATCATACTTTAGATAAGAAGGTTCAGGCAAATATAGAGTCTGGTAAGAAGACAGTTATCAAAACTTGGTCTAGAGCATCTATGATCTCTCCGGACTTCGTAGGACAAACTATTGCTGTACACAACGGAAATCTTTTATCCCAGTTTACGTTACAGAAAACATGGTTGGTCACAAGTTAGGCGAATTTTCTCCAACAAGATCTTTCAGAGGTCATGGTGGTAACAAAAACAAAGGAAGCAGATAATCATGGGATCAAGAAAACAAGATAGTTCAATCGCAAGAAAAGAAGCTAACAAAGACGTTGTAAAAGCTTCATTAAATAATTGCCCGTCTTCTCCAAGAAAAATGAGATTAGTTGCTGATATCATTAGAGGAGAGCAGGTAGATAAAGCTCTTTATATCCTAAAATATTCTAAGAAGGATGCTTCTAACAAGTTAGAAAAATTACTTCTTTCTGCTATGGCAAACTGGCAGGTGAAAAACGAAGGTGCGGATATTGAAGAAGCTAACCTTATCGTTAAAGAAATCTTCGTGGATAGCGCAAGACAATTGAAGAGACTAAGACCAGCTCCACAAGGTAGAGGGTATAGAATCAGAAAAAGATCTAACCACGTTACATTAATCTTAGGTAATAAAGAAAATTAATCAAGGTATGGGACAGAAGACAAATCCAATTGGTAATAGATTAGGTATCATCAGAGGATGGGATTCTAACTGGTTTGGTGGAAACGATTATGGAGACAGAATCGCTGAAGACTACAAAATCAGAAGATACCTTGAGGCTAGATTATCTAAAGGTGGTATTTCAAAAATCTTTATTGAAAGAACCCTTAAATTAGTAACAGTTACAATCACTACTGCTAGACCGGGACTTATCATCGGTAAAGGAGGTCAGGAAGTTGATAAATTGAAAGAAGAATTGAAGAAACTTACAGGTAAGGATATTCAAATCAACATCTTCGAAATCAAAAGACCTGAATTAGATGCTGTACTAGTTGCTGATAGTATTTCTAAGCAAATTGAAAACAGAATTTCTTACAGAAGAGCTGTTAAAATGGCAATGGCAAGTACTATGAGAATGGGTGCTGAAGGTATCAAAGTTCAGATCTCTGGTAGATTGAACGGAGCTGAGATGGCAAGATCAGAATCTTTCAAAGAAGGAAGAATTCCATTGTCAACTTTCAGAGCTGATATCGATTATCACTGGGCAGAAGCTCACACTACTTACGGTAGACTAGGAGTAAAAGTTTGGATCATGAAAGGTGAAGTTTACGGTAAAGAGAACTTTCTCCACTAGTGGGACAACAGAAAAAAGGAGGTCAGTCAGACAGAGGAAACAGAGGAGGAGACAGAGACAACAGAAGACCTAGAAAAAACAACAACAATAACAATAATAATTAAAATTTTAGATTAGAAATTTTGAATTTTAAATTACCGTTACTTTTTTAAAATTAAAAAAATCTAAAATCTAAAATCTAAAATCTAAAATTTAGAAATTATGTTACAACCAAAAAGAACCAAATTCCGTAGAGTTCACAAGATGAAGATGAAGGGAATGCCCAAAGAGGTAGTCAACTTGCTTACGGAACTTTTGGGATCAAAGCAACTGAGGGGCTTGGATCACTGCAAGACAAATTGAAGCTGCTCGTATTGCTGCGACAAGATATATGAAGAGAGAAGGTCAACTATGGATCAAAATCTTCCCGGATAAGCCAATTACTAAGAAACCAGCCGAAGTAAGGATGGGTAAAGGTAAAGGTGCTGTTGAATACTGGGTAGCTGTAGTAAAACCAGGTAAAATTATGTTCGAAGTAGGTGGAGTTCCTTACGAAGTTGCGAAAGAAGCTCTTAGACTTGCTGCACAAAAATTACCAGTAGTTACTAAATTCATCGTTGCTAACGATTTTGTTAAACCTCTTTAATCTTTGAATACAATGAAAAAAGCTGATATTAAAAATTTAAGCGCGGGTGACATTCAAGCTCAATTAACTGAAGCAAAAGCTCAATATTCTAAATTGAAATTGGCTCATGCAATCAGCCCAATTGAAAACCCGATTCAAATCAGAGATTTGAGAAAAACAATCGCTAGACTAAATACTGAGTTAACTAACAAACAATAATTTCATTTTACAATGGATAGAAATTTAAGAAAAGAAAGAATCGGAGTGGTTTCCAGCAATAAAATGGAAAAAACTATTGTTGTTAGCGAGACTACAAGAGTAAAGCACCCGATGTACGGTAAATTCGTTTTGAAAACGAAAAAATATACTGCACACGACGAGAACAATGAGTGCAACGAGGGGGATACAGTTTTAATTTCTGAAACTAGACCTTTGAGTAAGAGCAAGAGATGGAGATTAGTAAGAATCATTGAAAAAGCTAAGTAATAATGTTACAAACAGAATCAAGATTAAAAGTTGCTGATAATACAGGTGCAAAAGAAGTACTAGTTATCAGAGTTCTGGGAGGAACCAGAAGAAGATATGCTTCAGTTGGTGATAAAATCGTTGTTACGATCAAAGATTCTACACCATCAGGAAACGCAAAAAAGGTCAGGTATCTAAAGCTGTAGTAGTAAGAACTAAAAAAGCAGTAAGAAGAAAAGATGGTTCATACATCAAATTCGACGACAATGCTTGTGTATTACTAAACGCAGCAGGAGAAATGAGAGGAACGCGTGTTTTCGGACCGGTTGCTCGTGAGTTGAGAGACAAAGAATATATGAAAATCATTTCATTAGCTCCTGAAGTACTTTAATTTTTAAAATTTTTTAAAGAAATGTCAAAGTTAAAAATAAAAAGAGGAGATAACGTAATCATTACTACTGGTAAGAAAGATATCAAAGGTAAGACTGGTGAAGTTATTGAAGTGATCAAGAAAGAAGGAAGAGACCCTAGAGTAGTTGTTGCAGGACTTAACATCATCAAAAAGCACGTTAAGCCTTCAGCTTCAAATCCTCAAGGAGGAATCGTTGAAAGAGAAGCTTCTATTCATATCTCAAACGTAGCTTTAGTTGGTAAAGACGGAAAAGCTATCAAAGTAGGTTACAAAATCGAAGGAGATAAGAAAGTAAGAATCAACAAAAAAACGGGTGAAACTTTATAATTTTAAATAACACATGGAATATATAGCAAGACCCAAAAAAGCATATAAAGAGACAATTGTTCCTGCAATGATGGAAGAATTCGGGTATAAGTCAGTAATGCAAGTACCTAAATTAGAGAAAATCGTTGTATCACAAGGTTTAGGTGATGCTACTGCAGACAAGAAAATCATTGATTATGCTGTAGAAGAGCTTACAAATATCACAGGTCAAAAGGCTGTTGGTACAATCTCTAAGAAAGACGAAGCTGCTTTCAAATTGAGAAAAGGTATGCCGGTAGGTGCAAAAGTTACCCTTAGAGGAAACCAGATGTATGAATTCTTAGACAGACTTACTTCTTCTGCTTTGCCTCGTATCAGAGATTTCTCTGGAATCAAAGCTGATGGTTTCGATGGTAGAGGTAACTACAACCTAGGTATTACTGAGCAGATTATCTTCCCTGAAATCGTAATTGACAAAGTGAAAAAAATCCAAGGGATGGACATCACTTTCGTTACTTCTGCGAAAACAGATAAAGAAGCTAAAGCATTATTAACTCACTTCGGTTTACCATTTAAAAAGAACTAAGAAATGGCTAAAGAATCAATGAAAGCGCGTGAGCGCAAAAGAGAAGCACTAGTTGCTAAATACGCTGCTAAAAGACAAGCTCTTAAAGAAGCTGGTGATTACGAAGGACTTCAAAAATTGCCTAAAAATGCTTCTCCTGTAAGATTACACAACAGATGTAAACTAACAGGTAGACCAAGAGGATACATGAGAACGTTCGGTATTTCCAGAGTAACTTTCAGAGAAATGGCAAACAACGGTCTTATCCCAGGTGTAAGAAAAGCTAGTTGGTAATAATTACTAATTAAAATCGGGACAATTAAGTTGTCAGGATACTAAAGAATAAAAATATCAGACCGAAGATTTCTGAAGTCTGATATTTTAATCTTCAAGTCTTTTCAATACTGATTGTTCTTTAACCAATAATTTATAAAAGAAAAATGGTAACAGATCCAATTTCAGATTTCCTAACAAGAGTAAGGAACGCACAAAGCGCAGGCCACAAAGTGGTGGAAATTCCTGCATCGAAAATCAAAAAGGAGATTACTAAGATCCTATTTGATCAAGGGTATATCTTAAACTACAAGTTTGAAGATAACGCTGTTCAAGGAGTGATCAAAATCGCTTTAAAGTACGATAAGCAAACTAACAAACCTGCTATCAAGTCTATTCAAAGAGCTTCTAGACCAGGTTTGAGACAGTACAAAGGTTCAGCTGAGCTTCCAAGAGTACTAAACGGTTTGGGTATTTCTATCATCTCTACTTCTAAAGGAGTAATGACTGACAAGAAAGCTAGAGAAGAGAAAGTAGGCGGTGAAGTAATCTGCTATGTTTATTAATTTTTAATCAGAGGAAAATGTCAAGAATTGGTAAAGCAATTATAACAATTCCAGCAGGAGTTACAATCACTGAAAACAACGGTGTAGTAACTGTAAAAGGAGCTAAAGGAGAACTTTCTCAGGAGCTTACTGCAGGAATTACTTTAGAACAGAAAGATGGTGAACTTAACGTAAACAGACCATCTGATTCTAAACAACACAAAGCGCTTCACGGTTTATACAGAGCGTTGATCAACAACATGATTGTTGGTGTTTCAGAAGGTTTCGAAAAGAAACTAGAACTAGTAGGGGTAGGATACAGAGCTTCTCACGCAGGTCAAAAACTTGAGTTGGCTTTAGGATTCTCTCACGGTATCGTATTAGAACTTCCAAGCGAAGTAAAAGTTGATACATTGACTGAAAAAGGTAAAACCCAATTATTACTTTAACGTCTCATGACAAGCAACTTCTAGGAATGGTTACTGCAAAGATCCGTTCTTTCAGAAAGCCTGAGCCATACAAAGGAAAAGGTGTAAGATTCGTTGGTGAAAATGTTAGACGTAAAGCTGGTAAATCTGCTTAATAAATTATAAGTATTATGGCATTAAGTAAATTAGAAAAAGAATAAGAATCAAAAGAAGAGTAAGAGGAAAAATCTCTGGTTCTTCTGAATTGCCAAGATTATCTGTATACAAAAGTAATAAGGAAATTTACGCTCAGTTAATCGACGATAAAAACGGTACAACTCTAGCATCAGCTTCTTCAAGAGAGAAAGGTGTAGATGCTAAAGGTACTAAGACAGAAGTTTCTGCTGCTGTTGGTAAAGCTATTGCTGCTAAAGCTATCGCTGCAGGAATCGAAAATATTGTATTCGACAGAAACGGTTTCGTATACCACGGTAGAGTGAAAGCTCTAGCAGATGGTGCGAGAAGGAGGACTTAAATTCTAATCATTAAATTTCGGAAAATATGTTAGGACTAGATAATATAGAAAGAGTAAAACCGGGAGGATTAGAATTAAAAGATCGTCTCGTAGCTGTTAACAGAGTAACAAAAGTAACAAAAGGAGGTAGAGCTTTCGGATTTTCTGCTATCGTAGTGGTAGGTAACGAAGATGGAGTAATCGGTTTCGGTTTAGGAAAATCTAAAGAGGTTGCTTCTGCAATTGCTAAAGCAGTTGAAGACGCTAAGAAAAACCTTGTTAAGGTTCCTGTAATGAACCACACTATTCCTCACCAGACTACTGCTAGATACGGTGGTGCAGATATCTTCTTAAGACCTGCTTCTCACGGTACAGGACTTATCGCCGGTGGTGCGGTAAGAGCGGTATTGGAATCAGCTGGTATTCACGATATCCTTTCAAAATCTAAAGGATCTTCTAACCCTCACAACGTGGTGAAAGCTACTTTTAAAGCGTTATTGGATATCAGAAGACCTGAAGAAATCGCTAGAATGAGAGGAGTTTCTCTAAGTAAAGTGTTTAACGGTTAATAATTAAAACAATGGCAACAATTAAAGTAAAGCAAGTAAGAAGCGCTATTGGTAGAACAAAAACCCAAAAGAGAACGCTTGAAGCATTAGGATTAAAAAAACTTCACCAAGTTGTAGAACACGAAGCTACTCCTTCTATCTTAGGAATGATAGCTGCTGTGGGTCACTTACTGGAAGTTCAAAAATAATTTTATAAAAGAGAAATTAAAATGAATTTAAATAACATAAAACCTGCTGCAGGATCTACTTTCAACTCAAAAAGAATTGGTAGAGGTCAGGGTACTGGAAAAGGAGGTACTTCAACAAAAGGACACAAAGGTCAAAAATCTAGAGCTGGTTATTCTCAGAAAATCGGTTTCGAAGGTGGACAGATGCCTTTACAAAGAAGATTACCTAAATTCGGTTTCAAAAACGTAAACAGAAAAGAGTTTAGAGGAGTGAATCTTGATACGATCCAAACTTTAATCGAGAACAAATCCATCACTGGAGATATCACGAAAGAAGTTTTAGTAGAAAACGGAATCATTTCTAAAAACGAATTAGTGAAAATTATGGGTAGAGGAGAATTGAAATCTGCGGTTTCAATCTCTGCTGACAAATTCACTAAATCTGCTGAAGAGCTTATTGCTAAGGCAGGTGGAAAAGCAATTACCTTATAATACTTACTAATGAAAGAATTTATACAAACACTTAAAAATATTTGGAGTCTTAAAGAACTTAGAGATAAAATTCTCTTTACTTTAGGAATTATCCTTGTGTATAGATTCGCATCTTATATCTCACTTCCCGCAATTAACCTTGCAGAGGTGGGAGATCTCTTAGAGCATTATAAAAATCAAGGCGGTAACAAGCAAGGAGCAGGTCTCCTTGGCTTGCTTTCGTCGTTTACGGGGAGCTTTCAGCCACGCTTCCGTAATGGCGTTAGGAATCATGCCTTATATTTCTGCTTCTATTATTGTTCAGTTGATGGGGATGGCTATTCCTTATCTTCAGAAGCTTCAGAAAGATGGAGAGTCAGGTAGAAATACATTGAACCAAATTACAAGATGGTTAACGATCGGGGTTTGTCTGGTACAGGCACCTTCTTACTTAACTTCTATTACTCAATTATTCTTACCATATGCTCAGTTCCAGTCTGCATATTATGTAGAGCCTAATTCAATCATGTTCTGGTTACCAAGTATTGTTATTTTGGTTGCCGGTTCAGTATTCGCAATGTGGCTAGGTGAAAAGATTACCGACAAGGGAATCGGAAATGGTATCTCTATCCTTATTATGGTGGGGATCCTTTCAAGATTACCTGAGGCATTCGTACAGGAGATGGCCGTGCAGAACGGTAAAGGAGGAATGGGATCTATCATGATCCTTATTGAAGTATTATTCTGGATGTTGGTAGTTCTTTTAGCAGTGATCTTATCAGTAGCTGTTAGAAAAATTCCGATTCAGTATGTAAGCAGAGCTCAAGCAAGAGGAGGTGTAAACAGAAATCTTATGCAGGGAGCAAGACAATGGATTCCATTGAAAGTAAATGCTGCTGGTGTAATGCCGATTATCTTTGCCCAGGCATTGATGTTCGTACCAGGACTATTAACAAAATTCGATGAGTCTAACACTTTTCTTGCAGGTTTCAAGAATGTTTTTAGCTGGCAGTACAACGTATTGTTTGCGCTATTAATTATTATCTTCTCATTTTTCTATACTGCGATTACGATTCCGGTAAACCAGATGGCTGATGATTTAAAGAGAAACGGAGGTTTAGTACCGAAAGTAAGACCCGGAAAAGAGACCGCTGATTATTTAGATGATATTTTATCAAAAATTACCTTGCCAGGTGCAATTTTTTTATCTATCTTTGCAGTCCTTCCAGCAATTGTGCATGGAAGCTTTGTTCAGACAGATGCGTTTGCCCTATTTTTCGGGGAACGTCCCTATTAATTATGGTGGGTGTAATTTTAGATACAGTTCAACAGATTAATACATATCTGCTGAACCATCACTATGATGGCTTAATGCAGTCTAAATTATCAAGAACGACTGGATATTAATTTATGGCAAAACAAAAACATATTGAACAAGATGGCGTGATCGTGGAAGCACTTTCGAACGCCATGTTCCGTGTAGAGCTGGAAAATGGGCATATCCTTATTGCTCATATCTCCGGCAAAATGAGAATGCATTATATTAAACTTTTACCTGGTGATAAGGTAAAACTAGAAATGTCTCCCTATGATTTAACAAAAGGGAGAATCACATTTAGATACTAAAACAATTAGCCAAATGGAATACACATTCCATTTGGCATTTGTAAAAATAAATACTATCAAAATGAAAGTAAGAGCATCAATTAAAAAAGAAGCGCTGATTGCAAAATCGTACGCAGAAAAGGTGTACTATTCGTAATCAACAAGAAGAACCCAAAATTTAAACAAAGACAAGGTAACATTAAATTATGGCGAGAATTGCAGGTATTGATTTACCAAAAACAAAAGAGGTGTTATCGGTTTAACTTACATCTATGGAGTAGGAAGAAGTACTTCTTCTGAAATCCTTAAAGCTGCCGGTATCAGCGAAGACAAGAAAGTCAACGAATGGAATGACGATGAATTGGCTGCAATCAGAACATATATCTCTGAAAACGTAAAAGTAGAAGGAGAATTGAGATCTGAAGTGCAATTGAACATCAAGAGATTGATGGACATAGGATGCCAACGAGGAATACGTCACAGACTTGGATTACCTTTAAGAGGCCAGAGAACGAAAAACAACTCTAGAACACGTAAAGGGAAGAGAAAACTGTTGCTAACAAGAAAAAAGCTAGTAAATAATCGTTAGGAATTATGGCAAAACAAACTAAAGTAGTTAAAAAAGAAAAGTAAAAGTTGAAGCTATTGGTGAAGCTCATATTCAGTCTTCTTTCAATAACATCATCATTTCTTTAACAAATAAAAACGGAGAGGTTATCTCTTGGGCTTCTGCCGGTAAAATGGGATTCAGAGGTTCTAAAAAGAATACTCCATTTGCTGCTCAGATGGCAGCTGAAAATTGCTCTGCTGTAGCTCACGAAGCTGGTTTAAGAAGAGTAAAGGTGTTTGTGAAAGGTCCAGGTGCAGGTAGAGAATCTGCGATCAGATCTATCCACAATTCAGGAATTGAAGTTAGCGAAATCGTTGATGTGACTCCAATGCCACACAACGGATGTAGACCACCAAAAAGAAGAAGAGTTTAATTTTTAGAATTTACCCATTATGGCAAGATATATTGGACCTAAAACTAAGATTGCTAGAAAGTTTGGTGCTGCAATCTACGGAGATGATAAAAACTTCGAAAAAGAAAAAGAACCAACCGCCAGGACAACACGGTCCTAACAAAAGAAGAGGTGCTAAAAAATCAGAATACGCAGTTCAGTTGGCTGAAAAACAAAAAGCTAAATATACTTACGGTATCTTAGAAAGACAGTTTGCTAACTTATTTGAAAAAGCACACAGAAGTAAAGGGGTAACAGGGAAGTTCTATTACAACTTTGTGAATCAAGATTGGATAACGTAGTATACAGATTAGGTTTTGCTAAAACAAGATCTGGTGCTAGACAATTGGTTTCTCACAGACACATCACTGTGAACGGAGAAATTCTTAACATCCCTTCTTACTTGGTAAAAGCTGGTGATGTAATCGCTGTAAGAGAAAAGTCTAAGTCTCTTGAAGTTGTTACCGATGCATTGGCTTCTAAGTCAAACTATGAGTGGTTACAATTCAACGATGAGAAGAAAGAAGGTACCTTCATTTCTGCTCCTGAAAGAATCCAGATTCCGGAAGACATCAAGGAGAACCTTATCGTCGAACTTTACTCTAAATAATTTTTTAATCAAATTTTTGCTCAACCCAATAATATGGCAATTTTACAATTCATAAAACCCGATAAAGTAATTTTACTTAACTCTGATGAATTTAAAGGTCAATTCGAATTCAGACCTTTAGAACCAGGTTTCGGGCTTACAATCGGTAATGCTTTGAGAAGAGTGTTGCTTTCTTCTCTGGAAGGATATGCTATTTCATCTATCAAAATAGAAGGTGTAGAGCACGAATTTTCAACTATTCCAGGAGTAATCGAAGACGTTACCGAAATTATTCTTAACCTAAAGCAGGTAAGATTAAAAGCTGCAGCAGAAGGCCAGGCTAACGAGCAGGTTGTTGCTAAAGTTTCAGGTCAAACGATTATTACTGCTGGTGATTTAGGAAAATCGATCAACGGATTCGAGGTTTTAAACCCGGATTTAGTGATTTGTAACCTGAACACTGATGTAACTTTCGAAATTACTTTCAATATTGAAAAAGGAAGAGGATATGTTCCTTCTGAACAAAATAAGTCAAACAATGCACCTGTAGGTACTATTGCTATTGACTCTATTTTCACGCCGATCAAGAAAGTACAGTACAGCATTGAAAATTATCGTGTAGAGCAAAAAACAGACTACGAAAAACTTGTATTAGATATAGAAACTGACGGGTCTATCAGCCCTCAGAATGCTTTAACAGAAGCTTCTAAGATATTAATTTATCACTTCATGTTATTCTCTGATGAGAGAATAACCCTTGAAACTGAAGCTGTAAAAGCATCTATCCAATATGACGAAGAAACTCTTCATACAAGACAATTACTTAAGTCTAAATTAGCAGATATGGATCTTTCCGTAAGAGCCCTTAACTGTCTGAAAGCAGCTGAAGTAGAAACTCTTGGAGAACTGGTTTCTTACAGTAAGTCTGATTTGATGAAATTCAGAAATTTTGGTAAAAAATCTTTGACAGAACTAGAAGAATTAGTGCATTCAAAAGGTCTTAACTTCGGTTTCGACGTTGCAAAATATAAGTTAGACGCTGATAAATAATTAATAATGAGACACGGTAAAAAATTCAATCACTTAGGAAGAACAGCTTCTCACAGAAGTGCTTTACTTTCTAATATGGCTTGTTCTCTAATTGAGCATAAAAGAATCAACACTACTGTAGCTAAAGCTAAAGCTTTAAGAGTATATGTTGAGCCTCTATTAACAAAAGCAAAAGAAGATACTACACACAACAGAAGAGTAGTATTCTCTTACCTTCAAAATAAATTTGCGGTTGCTGAATTATTCAGAACTGTAGCTCCTAAAATCGCTGAAAGAAACGGTGGTTATACAAGAATCATCAAGACAGGATTCAGACCAGGTGATGCTGCTGATACTGCTCTTATCGAATTAGTAGATTTCAACGAGCTTTACAACCCGAATGCTGAGGAGAAAAAGCTACAAGAAGAAGCAGAAGATCAACTGCTGCACCTAAAAAAGCTGAAGCTGTAGTAGCTGAAGCTCCTGCAGTAGAAGAGAAAGTAGAAGAAGCTAAAGCTGACACTACTGAAGAAAAAACTGAAGAATAATATTCATTCAGATATCAATATAAAACCATCCGGAATCCGGATGGTTTTTTTTACGCCAACTTCAAATAATTCTTTTCAAAAGACGAAGTATCTAAAAATAATATCCTGAATAAGTTAATCATGAATATTTTAAGGCTGTAAATCAAAATATAATATTAAATTTTAATAAAATAATTCGAATTACGGATGGTTTTATTTATTTCTTTAACGCTTAATTAATTTTTTTAGAATAAATTTGCAGGCTTAATAAAACTAATCATGATTATTGTAGAGGATAAGTTAGAAAAAACAATTTCCGGGGAGAGTGTTAACTTTATAGAGACACCTAATAAAGAGGGAATTATTATTCCTGAATACATTATCATTCATTTTACTGCGGGGCATGGAGTTGAAAATACGATCAACTGGTTTAAAGAACCTACAGCAAAAGCTTCCGTTCATATCATTATTGATAGAGATGGCAGGATCACTCAAATGGTAGAGTTCAATAAAAAAGCCTGGCATGCGGGAAGAAGCCGTTGGGCAGACCGATCAGGATTCAATGATTTTTCTATAAGTATCGAACTGGAAAATCCGGGGAAACTTACAAAAGTCAACGAAAGATACTACTCATGGTTTGAAAAGGAATATCCGAAAGATGTGGTGGTAGAGGCTATGCATAAACATGAGAATACAACCTCCTATTGGCATAGCTTTACAGAAAGACAGATTGAAAGCTGTTTTCAGGTGTGTAAACTCCTGACGGAAACATATAATATCAAAGATATTCTGGGGCATGATGATATTGCGCCTTTCAGAAAAAACGATCCGGGACCTGCATTTCCTATGGAAAGCCTCAGAGCAAAATTATTTGGAAGGGAAGATGATACCGCAGATATGTACAATGTAGCGGCCGATTTTGCCAATGTAAGAAAAGATGCCAGAACTGAATCAGATCTTATCGTTAAACTCAAAAAAGATACCCCGGTTGAATTTATTAAAAGTAAATTGGGATGGTTTTATGTGTATGTTTTAATGGAGGCAGGAAAAGATGGCGAGCCGGTATACGGATGGATCAATAGTGATCTGCTGGAGAAAGTCTGAGTTTATCAACATAAAATAAAATGTCCCTCAATATCGAGGGACATGGTATTTTAAATCTTTGTTCTTTTCAGTTCGATGATGTTATCGCCCTGCTCAAGGTGAATACTGTCTCCTTTTATTCTTGCGGTCATATCATCCTTCTTGTAGACGGTTTCATCCCCATTGGTTTCCGATTTTGGAAGAGTAAACGTTTTTTTGTTGCTGGTTATAGCTACCGTGCTTTCCTTCGGATCATTTTTGAATACTACTTTTACCAGAGTTCCGTCTGTAGCTTTATAAACAAAATCGGTCTTCTCAGTTTTCTGACCATTTATGTTTGTTGTAGAAGAACTTTGAGTTACAGAATCTATTTTTCCATTGGTATCTGTAATAACTGTTTCTGAGCTGTCTGTTTTGATAACGCTTTTATTTCCGCTTTCATTTTTTTGCAGCTGATGGCTGTTAAGGTTAGTACTGCACCCAGTACCAGAAGACTTTTTTTCATGATTATATTATTTGATATTCAATATGATTTTTATTCTTTAATTTTACAAAAATCATGCCTTCAAATATGAGAAATTTCAGCCGGTATTTATATAGTATTCTTTTTGTTTTCTTCATTAATACGTTGTTTTCTCAAAAGGAAATTTTGAAATTAAAAACGGCCACTTTTTATTGAACGGAAAACCATTCACCATCTATTCCGGAGAAATGCATTACCCAAGAGTACCGTCTGAATACTGGAAGCACAGAATGCAGATGATGAAAGCAATGGGACTGAATACCGTGACTACTTACGTCTTTTGGAACTACCATGAGGAAGCACCCGGAAAATGGAACTTTTCAGGAGAGAAAGACCTGCGGAGATTCATAAAAACAGCACAGGAGGTTGGCTTGTACGTTATCATTCGTCCCGGGCCTTATGTATGTGCAGAATGGGAATTCGGAGGGTACCCGTGGTGGCTGCAAAAGAATAAAAACCTGGAAATAAGAAGAGATAATAAAGCATTTCTGGATGAATGTGAAAAATACATCAATCAGCTTGCCAGGCAGATCGTTCCGTTGCAGATCAGTAATGGTGGCCCTGTGATCATGGTTCAGGCAGAGAATGAATTTGGATCTTACGTCGCCCAGAGAAAAGATATACCGTTGGAAGAACACAGGAAATACAGCCACAAAATAAAGAATATGCTGTTAAAAGGTGGTATCACTGTTCCGTTATTTACTTCAGATGGAAGCTCACTTTTTAAAGGAGGTTCTATAGAAGGAGCTTTACCTACTGCCAACGGAGAAAGTGATATTCAGGTGTTAAAGAAAAGCATCAATGAATACAATGCAGGAAAGGCCCGTATATGGTAGCAGAATATTATCCGGGTTGGCTGGACCACTGGGCAGAGCCCTTTGTGAAAGTTGCTACAGAAGAAGTAGTGAAGCAAACAGATCTATACATAAAAAATGGAATTTCTTTCAATATTATTATATGATTCATGGTGGAACCAACTTCGGTTTTACAAGCGGAGCCAATTACAATAAAGATTTCGATATTCAGCCGGATCTCACAAGCTATGATTATGATGCCCCTATCAGTGAATCAGGTTGGGCTACTCCAAAATACAATGCTTTAAGAGAAATATTTCAAAAAATAAATCAGACCACACTGCCGGAAGTTCCGAAACCGCCAAAAGTAATTACGATTCCGGCTATTGAGTTTACAAAAATCAACAGTCTGTTTGACCTCATAGATAAGAAAAAACCTGTTACCAATGATCAGCCTCTTACATTTGAAGATCTGAATATCGGAAACGGATATGTGATATATAGGAGACAATTTGATAATGACCAAAAAGGATTATTGAACATCAAAGGATTAAGAGATTATGCCAATATTTATGTGAATGGAGTCTGGAAAGGTGAGATGAACAGGATCAATAAAAAGTACGATATTGAGATTGACCTCAAAACCGGAGACCGTTTGGATATTGTTGTGGAAAATATGGGCCGCATCAATTACGGTGCAGAGATTGTCCATAACCTCAAAGGCATCATAGAACCTATCCGGATCAATGGAAATATCATCTCAGGAAACTGGCAGATGTTTTCTTTACCATTTGATCAATTCCCCAAACATACATATCAGAAAAAAATATTGCTGATCGTGTTCCGGTTATTCAGAAAGCAGAATTTAAACTGGAAGAAACCGGAGATACTTTTCTGGATATGCGGAAATTTGGTAAAGGGATTGTCTTTATCAACGGTAAAAATATCGGGAGATACTGGAGCATGGTAGGGCCCCAGCAAACATTATATATTCCCGGAGTCTGGTTAAAAAAGGAAAGAACCTCATTCAGATTTTTGAACAGATCAGGTCTCAGAACACGGTCAGCAGCATAGATCATCCGATCCTGGATCAGCTGGTTAAATAATTCATAAATTATTTAAATGAAACTGAACTTCGCAATGAAAAATTGATTAAATTTAATAGACCAAAAACTAACCATAATTATAAACTCATTATAAGATTACACAAAGGTGTAATTGATTCTTACCTGTTTTCTGTTGAAATTTGCTTCAAACAAAAATGACATGAGCATTTCCATTGCCATAGTAGAAGACGAAAAGAACTACAACAATGCGTTGAAGAAGATCATCAATTATCAGAATGATATGAAGGTGACGGCTCAGTTCTTTGACGGAAGCACGGCATTGAAAAAGCTCCCGGAAATTTCCCGAATGTAGTGATGATGGATATCCAGCTTCCTGATATGCTGGGAATAGAAATCATTCAACACCTCAGGAAGGATATGCCGGATACCCAGTTCATCATGTGTACAAGCTTTGAAGATGATGAAAAAATCTTTAATTCCTTAAAAGCCGGGGCCATGGGCTATCTTGTAAAAGGAGAAAGCATGGATAAAATTCTGTCTTCCATCCGGGATGTCTATAACGGCGGAGCACCTATGAGCTTTTCGATCGCCAGAAAAGTCCTGAAACACTTTGAAAAGAAACTGCCCGAGATCAAAGGCTTCGATGAGCTCACAGAACGTGAAAAGGAAATACTGGAACTGCTTTCACAAGGACTTTTGTACAAAGAAATTGCAGATCAGAAATGCATTAGCATTGATACTGTAAAAAAACATGTAGGCAATATCTACCGGAAGCTGCATGTCAGCAATAAAGTAGAAGCAATAAACAAATTTAACAATTTTAAAAACTAAGAAACCATGAGTACAAAAAATCTAAAACTTACTGCAGATCACATTGACTGGAGTAAAATGAAAGTGTATGAACAATCTGACACAGGGATAGAAATAGATAATATCCTTACTAAAATAACAGGAGACTTTAATAAAGGCTTCCATGGTTTAGACCATCAGCAATTAAACGAACTTGTAAAAACTGATCCTCCCTTAACGGATGATAGCATTATGGCCCCGGCAGATGCCCCAGGGATGATTAACAAGTTTTATAGCAGTGTACCTGAGAATTATGAAAAACCATTACTGATTACAGAATCCGTTCTTAAAGATATTTTCAATAATGTAAATGAAGCTTATATCTTTTTAGGAGAGATTGAGAATGAGGGATTGATTTTCATGTGGCAGGATTCCAAAGAGGACCAATACTATATTGTGAATAATTGTGATTCCAAAATAAGTATAACAGAACAGGAGTTTTTAGATCATAAAGAATTTTATAATAAAAATCTTAAGGCAATATTAGATCTCCATATTCCTGAAGGAGATCCTAATCCAGGAAATACCAAACGATTTATTGTGAAAGATAGAGTTTATCAGGAATTTTTAAAACAGTCTGTAGTATATCCGTCTTCAATATGCGTAGTTTCCTTTTATCCTTCAATGCACGTGGTAGAAGATTGGTATTGTAACAGATTAACATTTATTATGGTTGTCGAAAGATATGTAAATAACAAACTGGAGGCTATTAAGGAGTCCGCATTATATGACAGAAACGGGCTTTGCCCTCCGGGAAACTGTTAAAAATGACAATACCTGATATCATATATTATACTGTAATCAATATAAACTTTATTGTTTCCATAGCTTATAAAAGGCTGTGGAAACAATTTTTTTCTTTACTTCGGGGTGACTATTTTGGCCGAGATATTAATTACAGCTAAAGCCGATTTTATTACAGCAAGAATATACAACTACTTAGATCTGTTTTGCATTGGTTATTTCGGGTATATTTATTACAGAGAAACCGGAAATAGTGTTGTGATTAAGGCGGCATCGTTTATTTTTCTGCTGTTGGGCTGTCTCTTTATTTTTATTTCTGAGACCAACTATTCTATTATGACAGGATATCTGTATTGCCTGTTCCTTATTTTTATTTCATTATTCTGGCTTTACAGGAAAATTTCAAGGAAAGACGAAGACGGAAATATTTTAAACCAATGTTTCTTCTGGTTAAGCAGTTCTCTGCTTTTTTGGGCTGTGTTCTATATTTTCAGAATGAGCCCATGTATTTTTTTAATACTACAGATCGTAACTTTTTGATGGAAATTGCTAAAGTTTTTACATTCATAAATATCATAACTTATTTGCTGTTCTTACGCAGCTTATTTTGCAGGCAATGAAAAATCTTCCTATAGAATTAAAAATAGTGTATATCACAGCAATCATTGTAATGATGCTATTTGTAGGCTTCATTATTTTCATTGTTGTGATGTATAACCGAAAGCAATTACTGAATTTAAAAGAAAAACAGCTCAAAGAAGCCGAATACCAGAACCAGCTCCTCCAGAACGAACTCGAAAAACAAAAATGCTCGAACATGAACGGGAACGCATTTCCCATGATATGCATGATGATCTTGGCGCAGGAATTTCAGCATTGAAACTTCAGGCAGAATTTCTAAGGCAAAGAGCGGAAGATAGAGAGCTACAGAAAGACATTGACGAAATGCTGAAAACTTCAGAGGAAATGAATATCTCTATGCGGGAGATGCTTTGGAGTTTGAATTCTGGAAACGACACCCTGGGAAGCTTTACTGATTATGCAATATCATATGCAGGAAACTTCCTTAAAAAAACAAAAATCGTATTACGCTCAGAATGTGAAGATCTCATTAGAGAAACCCCTATTTCTACAGAGCAGAGAAGAAATATGTTCCTATGCCTGAAAGAAACCGTTAACAATGCCTATAAACACAGCCGGGCAGATCAGCTCAGGCTTTCGTTTTCCCAGAATGCGAATGTTTTTATCATGAAAATTTCAGATAATGGAAAAGGTATTCCTCAAGAATGCCGGAAAGGGAACGGTCTCCGGAATATGAAAAGAAGAATGGATGAACTGAACGGCGAATGTAGAATACTGTCTGAAAAGCCGGGAACAAGTCTGTTCTTCAAAATAACATTATAATCATTATCTTTTTTACCACCATTTCTTGAAATCACCCGTTTGGGTAATTGACCCGTATGTTTTTTTGGCGGAACTTTATACTATAAAACTGATAGCCATGAAAACTTCAACAAACGGAAGGATTCAGTATGTAAGATCCCTTGCCAACAGAAATAGCATAGGCCAGAGTGATAGAAGCCACAGATGGGTTCGGTCTAATATCCCTCCGAGAGATGATATCTGGATCTGCCGCTCCATTGTGATCATCCTGGGGCTGGTGATACTGATGATTATTACAGGCATTTTTGCGCTTTGTATAAAAGGTGGCAGTATCAAAATTGAAGTGATCACCATCTGTACAGCGATCTCGTCAGGAGCCATTGGTACTTTGGCCGGATTGCTGGCACCGTCACCCAACAGACAATAGCCCAACCGGTGAAACTAATAACCAGCATATCTTTAATTTTTTCAATGAATTTAAACAACAGCTTCTCCAGTTATTCAGAAATATTGGAGAAGTTTTTATGTGAAAACGCATATGACAAAACTAAAGATTTCCACAGGCTTTTTGGGAATATAATTACTGTGTTTATCATAATATAAATTAACTAAAATTTAACTCTGATTTATTTTAAAAAGATGCCGCTTCAATGCCCCTAAAAGTTAAATTTTGATTAAATTTGTCTAAACTAAAAAAATAAAAATGAGTGCAATTTCTTACATAGAAGCAAGACAGATTTTAGATTCCAGAGGTAATCCTACCATTGAAGTAGATGTATTTACAGAAAACGGTGCTATGGGCCGCGCAGCTGTTCCTTCAGGAGCATCTACAGGGGAACACGAAGCCGTAGAATTACGTGACGGAGGTTCAGAATACCAGGGAAAGGAGTTTTAAAAGCTGTTGAAAATGTAAAAGAAGTAATTGCAGAGAATTTAGTGGGTCAGCCGGTTTTCGAACAAAACTATATCGATCAGATCATGATTGATCTTGATGGTACACCTAACAAAGGAAATCTTGGGGCTAACGCTATTCTTGGTGTTTCTTTGGCGGTAGCCAGAGCTGCAGCTGCAGAACTGGGAATGCCTCTATACAAATATGTAGGTGGAGTAAATGCCAACACACTTCCTGTTCCAATGATGAACGTAATCAACGGTGGTTCTCACTCAGATGCGCCTATCGCATTCCAGGAATTTATGATCATGCCGGTAAAAGCTGATTCTTTCTCTCACGCTTTGAGAAAAGGAACTGAAATTTTCCATAATCTTAAGTCAATCCTTAAAGGAAGAGGTCTTTCTACAGCGGTAGGAGACGAAGGAGGTTTCGCGCCTACTTTCAATGGAACAGAAGATGCTTTGGATACTTTACTTCAGGCAATCGAAAAAGCAGGATACAAGCCTGGTGATGACATTATGTTAGCATTAGACTGTGCCGCTTCAGAATTCTACAAAGACGGAACTTACGATTACAGAAAATTCGAAGGAGATAAAGGAGCTCACAGATCAAGAGAAGAGCAGGTTTCTTACCTTGCTGAATTGGCCAATAAATATCCGATCATCTCTATCGAAGACGGTATGCAGGAAGATGACTGGGAAGGTTGGAAAATGCTTACAGATAAAATCGGTGACAGAGTACAATTGGTAGGTGATGATTTATTCGTAACCAACGTAGACAGATTATCAAGAGGAGTAAAAGAAGGTATTGCCAACTCAATCCTTGTAAAAGTAAACCAGATCGGTTCTCTTTCTGAAACAATGGCAGCCGTACAGATGGCTCAGAACAACAAGTTCACTTCTGTAATGTCTCACAGATCAGGAGAAACTGAAGATTCTACCATCGCTGATTTAGCAGTAGCAATGAACTGTGGACAGATCAAAACAGGTTCAGCTTCAAGATCAGACAGAATGGCAAAATACAACCAATTATTGAGAATCGAAGAAGCTTTAGGCGAAACTGCGATTTTCCCAGGATTGGAAGCATTTAAAATCAAAAGATAATTAATCGAATTTATAAATAACGGCAAGCGAAATTTTTAGTTTGCCGTATTTTATGGAAAGTGGTATATTTAAAAAAATAAATAAATAATGTCAGACAACAAAGTAATATTGAATTACGACGGTAATTCATATGAATATCCAATCGTGGATAGTACTATCGGAGACAGAGGGATTGATATTTCAAAATTAAGAGACCAGACAGGTTTGATCACTCTGGATTTAGGTTACAAAAATACAGGAGCTACCATTAGCGACATCACTTACTTAGACGGAGATAAAGGAGAATTATTCTACAGAGGTTATCCAATTGAGCAGATTGCTGAAAAATCTAACTTCACAGAAGTAATGTATCTTTTATTACATGGAGAATTACCTACTCAGGATCAGTTTACTTCTTTCGACAACAATATCAAAAATATAACTTCATCGCAGACGAAATGAAAAAGATCATTGATGTTTTTCCTCGTTCTGCTCACCCTATGGGAGTTTTATCTTCTTTAACTTCTGCTTTGACAGCTTTCAACCCAAAAGCAGTTAACGTAAACTCTAAAGAAGAAATGGATCACGCAGCTGAGCTGATGATCGCTAAGTTTTCTCACCTTTGTGCTTGGACTTACAGAAAAACTCAAGGTTTACCATTAAACCACGGAGATAACAACCTAAACTATGTAGAGAACTTCTACAAAATGGCATTCAGATTACCAAACGCAGATTTCGAAATCGATCCGGTAGTTGTAAATGCTTTAGATAAATTATTAATCCTTCACGCAGACCACGAGCAAAACTGTTCTACTTCTACCGTAAGAATGGTTGGTTCTGCTCACACAGGCCTTTTCGCTTCTATCTCTGCAGGGGTGTCTGCACTTTGGGGACCACTTCACGGTGGAGCTAACCAGGCAGTAATCGAAATGCTTGAATTGATCGAAAAAGATGGTGGTGATGTATCTAAATACGTTGCTAAAGCTAAAGATAAGAGTGATAACTTCCGTTTGATGGGATTCGGACACAGAGTTTACAAAAACTTCGACCCAAGAGCGAAAATTATCAAGAAAGCTGCTGATGATATCCTTACAGCATTAGGTATTCAGGATAAAGCTCTTGATATTGCAATGCAGTTAGAAAGAGTAGCTCTTGAAGATGATTACTTCGTAGAAAGAAAACTATATCCAAACGTAGATTTCTATTCTGGAATTATCTACAGAGCATTAGGAATTCCTACAGAAATGTTCACCGTAATGTTTGCATTAGGAAGACTTCCGGGATGGATTTCTCAGTGGAAAGAAATGAGACTGAAAGGAGACCCGATTGGAAGACCAAGACAGGTTTACCAAGGCGCTCAGCAAAGAAACTACATCGATATTGCAAGCAGATAATATTTGCTTACATCATAAAAAAATCCCAAGGCTTGCTTTGGGATTTTTTATTTTTAATGATCACGAGCTGTCTCCAAATTGTTATCCACAATTATTATCATTCAATAGAAACGGGCTTTAGCCCGTTTACATCATAAAACAGAACATCCATTGGCTTCAGCCAAAACATAAATAAATTTTCACAAAATTATATATCCTGTTGAAATTGAATGCAATAAATGACTAAATTTACTCCTGCAGAATATCAATTCTGGCTAAAACCAGATGAATGATAGGGATCAGTATTTGTATTTAAAATAAGTAAACCATGACTTTCGGGCAACAGATGCTATTTTTCTTCAGTGCAGTGGGAGCTTTCAACGGGCTTCTTCTGGGAATCTATCTGCTGTTTGTAAAGAAGTTGAAATATATTCCGGATTTTTTCCTTGGACTTCTTTTGCTGATGCTGAGCACCAGAGTCGGCATTGCTGTATGCATTTATTTTTACCCGGATCTGCCAAGAATTATTCCACATCTGGGACTTTCTGCCTTATTTTTTACAGGACCGGCGCTATATTATTATGTGAAATCTTCCTTCCAGCAGGAACATTTTAATTGGAAGAACTGCCAGAGATGGTTTGGAATACTAACTATCATTTTAGGAGCGGTCGGTTTATTATATCTGCTTTTCCCTGTTACATGGGAACATTATTTCGGAACCTTTATTTATACTGTATGGTCTGTATTTGTCTTCCTTGCAGCGTATCAATACTACAATTTTTCAAAACAGAATCACAAAAATCCAAACCAGTTTGTTTTTCCGGTTCTGATCAGTAATATCATTATCTTTTTAACATATCAGCTGATTTCAACAGGCTGGGTACAGATCTATTGCGCTGGAGGAAGTCTGGTATTTTCATTTGTGCTGTATGCCAATTTTTTAATTTTATTCAACAAAAATATCAGCAGCTTCCGGTAAAAGGAACTGAAAGATATTCTAATAAAAAGATTTCAGGGGCTCAGGCCAGTAGCTTTACCATAAAATTAGAACGGCTGATGCATTCAGAAGAATTATATAAAAATCCTAATCTGAAACTGGGTGATCTTGCATCCAGAATGAATATGTCTGCCCATCAGCTTTCCCAGTTGCTGAATGATAATCTGGGCAAAAGCTTTTCAACTTACATTAACGAATACAGGATTGATGAAGCCTGTGAAAAAATTGAAAACGGGTCTTATTTCAAAATTGAAGAGATCGGCTATGAAGTAGGTTTCAACTCCAAATCTACATTTTCTCCACTTTCAAGAAAATTAAAAATACAACTCCGCTTTTATATAAGCAGTCTCAAACCCCTTCTGATCCAAGGTTTCAGAGTTCAGATTTATAATTTTGTACTTCGGGATTTTAACTTCAAAACCTCTTTTTTACGGTAACCCAATACTTTTGATCTCATAAATTTAATAGGTATGATCATCAAATTATGGCTGTTATTGCTGCTTCTCTTTTTATCATTTTTTGGAAAAGCACAACAGGTTACAACAAGTAAACCAACCGATTCTCTGAAGCATACAAATGATAAAACGACTGATATTTCAGAAGTCATTATTCAATCTCCAACAAGAAATATAAAGCTGAATGATGGAAATCTGACGATGGCCGTTTCCGGTAATAAAGATTTTAAAACATCTGCCAACCTTCTTGAAGTGTTGAGAAAAACACCGGGAGTTATCGTAGATCAGGAAGACGGTATCTTTGTTGGTGGAAGAATTACTCCGGCAGTATTTATAGATGGAAAAGCTGTAGTGCTGAGTACGCAGGAGCTGCAGGCTTATTTGCGCTCATTATCACCGGAAATGGTAGAGTCTATTGAAGTAAATACCAATCCATCATCAAAATACGATGCAGAATTCAAAGGGATTATTGATATTAAATTAAAAAAAAACAGCAATCTTGGCTGGAGAGGAAATTATAATGTAAATATTTATGTCAATAGGTTTAATTACAGAGAAAATACAGTAAACCTTTCATATAATACGGAAAAAGTTGCCTATAATCTGCTGATGGGTTATAATGATGGGATTTCCACATATCGCTATAATGCTTTACAGAAATTGGCTAATACCAATATCTTGCGAACCAATACCTATCAGAAAGACAAGGGCTCGGTTTACAGCATTCAGGCCGGTGCAGATTTCAGGTTAAATGCTAAAAATAAATTCGGTTTATATCTGAGGAGTAATTTCAGAACGAATGACCGTATGCGTACAGGAACATTGTATACTGCTGATAAAAGTGAAACACAGGTTGTTTTTAATACCGGAAGCGAAAATCCAATAGACTATTCACAGAATAATTATGGACTGGCTACTGATTATACTTTTCAGAATAAAGATTTTAAAATAGGTTTTTTAGGAAATTATCTTTCTGTGAAAAACAAACAGCAGGATGAATTCATCAATAGAGATAAACCTTCTTCGGGACTTATATCTTACTGGAAATCTGATCTTTTAATAAAATCGATATTTATACGGGCCAGATTGATGCCTCACAAAAAATCGGAAATGCAGAAATAGAAGCTGGATTTAAATACAGCCATTCACTTACTCATAATAATATCAGGTATGATACCCTGTCTGTCAACAATCAATTTGTATTTGACCCTACGAGAAGCAATATTTTCACGTACAAAGAAAAAATTATAGCCGGCTATATCGCTTACAGGCAGAAAATTGGAAAATTTCAGATGAATGTAGGGCTAAGATTTGAAAATACTCAAAGTATTTCAAATGCAGTGACCATTGATTCCGTTGTTTCAAGAAATTATCTTGAATGGCTGCCGTCTTTCAGTGCCAATTATTCTTCCAATAAATCTAATGAATGGTCTCTTTCCTACAGCAGAAAAATAACCAGACCCGTTTTTTCACAGCTTAATCCATTCCGGTCTTACTTCAGTCCATTGAACTATTGGATAGGGAATCCTTATCTTTTGCCATCCCTTACCAGCCAGATTAAGGCTACTTACCGTTATAAAAACTGGATTACCAGCTTCAGCATAGGAAAAGAAAGTGATGTAATGACCCGTTATCCTGTCTACAACCCGGAAACCAATGTACTCCAATATCTCGGTACCAATCTCCCGTACCGTAAGTTTGCTTCTGTGGAGATCAGTTTTCCATTAAAAATTACAAAATGGTGGAATGCCAGCAGTCAGTTGGCGGGATATTACAATTACGAATTCAGGCCTTATCTTGAAGAAGTCTTTGCATTGGCCGTTTATAATTATGAAATAAGACTAAACCAGGTCTTTACTTTACCCAAAGGATATACAATTAACCTGTTTGCTAACTATGAATCTAAAACAGGGAACAGCCTTTACATTATTAAACCACGCTATGCCGTAGATCTGTCTGTTCAGAAATTATGGCTGGATAATAAGCTGAATACAAAGATTGGGTACAATAATATTTTTGATTCCAATGATCAGAATCTTGAATTCAGGCATAAACAGATCATGGACAACCGCTTTACCCATTGGTGGGACAGCAGTAGATTTTTCTCTCGCTAAGCTATACTTTTGGAAGTTCAAAGTATCAGGTAAAAGAAACTCAGAGAACAGAAGAAGAAAACAGAGCAAGATAAAGAAAAACCTGCTTAGAAAAAGCAGGCTTATTATTCTTACGGGCAAACACAGTTACCACAAGTCCAGATTCTGCAGCTGCCATCGTCATTCCACTCACAGCAGTATCTTGGTTTAATAGGACCGATTCCTCCGGTTACTGATTTTTGTTGCTCTCTTCCTAATTTTTGAGCGTGCTTAAGCACTGAATTGTTTTTGTTCATGATCTTGATTTTTGATGTTAATAGTAAGTTTTAAAACAATATAATTTCATGTAAATTATATCACTAATATATGAATTTATTTTATTCTGAAAAAGAAATTATATTATTATATGTTTGGAATATAATGAGTTGTATCAAAACCAGTAATAGTAGTCATGTTTTTAAATAATATGCGATCACTCTGTAATATGAAATGGAAAGTTTATGTTGATGATCCGTGATAAAATAATAAAAGCCGTTTCAAATTAATGAAACGGCTTTCTCCATATTTTTATGGGCACTGGCATTTGCTGCATATCCATAAGAAACATTTCCCAGTGGTATCATCCCACTCACAGCATACTTTGGTTCCTGGCATAAATTCTCCTCCCATCACAGACTTTTGCTGCTCTCTTCCTAATTTTTGTGCATTTTTCAGCACCGGATTTTTCTTGCTCATGACTTTGTTTTTTTGATGTTAAATAGTAAAATTTTGTTGTATAATCTCTCGAGAATTATGTCACTAATTTATGAATTTCAAGAGGGTTGTGATTGTTTTTTCAGAGTTGTATGTAGATGGAAAACAGTTGTTTGTAGGAGTATTCAATGGATTCTATGCCAATAAACTGGTTGCTGATCTAATGAGACGATTTTCATAGAAATATGATCAAAAATGAGTACTGCCAATATAATTTTACCTGAAAAATGAAACCAATTACTCAACAATGAGGTAGGCTAAAATTTTAAGTGAAAATCTATGGTGGTATTTTCTGCATATATTGTATTCTGAGGATAAAATAACTGTAAATAAAACCTTCCTTAGAGTAACCGGAATATCGGATAAAATTATAGGGGATAAAGCAATTCAAAAGTTTTCCAGATACAGACCTTTACTTATATTTGTAGTATTGCATAAATCTTTATGAGACTAAACATTAAAAACGAAACGGGAAGGCTGAGGTCAGTAGTACTAGGCCAGCCTAATTCTTTGGGAGCCGTTCCCACATTAGAGGAAAGTTATGACGCTAAGTCATATTACTCAATCGAACATAATATTTATCCTAAAGAGGAGGATATTATCAACGAAATGAACGCTTTTGAAGCTGTTCTGAAAAAATACGACGTAGAAGTTCTGCGTCCAAGCATCATTGAAGACTACAATCAGGTTTTTTCAAGAGATGTAGCCTTTGTGATTGACGATAAAATGATCATTTCCAATGTGATCGCAGACAGAGCAGACGAACAGGAAGCATATAAAAGTGTTTTTGAAAAAGTGGCATGGAGAAAAATTATCAATCTTCCGGAAACAGCCCATATCGAAGGGGAGATGTTATTGTATGGAATGACTTTCTTTTCATCGGAACCTGCTTCAGCGAAGATTACAGAAACTATAAAACGGCGAGAACCAACGAATACGCCATCGAAATTTTAAAAGAATATTTTCCTAAGAAAAGAATCATTGATCTTGAACTTAAGAAAAATGATAAAGTCCCGTTTGAAGGAATCCTGCATCTGGACTGTACCTTCAATCCGGTAGGAGAAGATAAATGCATCATCTATAAAAACGGATTTGTAGATGAAAGTGACTACCGCCTGATCATTGATATTTTCGGAGAAGAAAACTGTTTCCATATCAATGACGAAGAAATGTTTGAAATGTTCCCGAATATTTTTTCTATTTCTCCCGAGGTAGTAGTCTCAGACAAAGCATTCACAAGAATGAACAACCACCTGAGAGATGTCTGGGGAATGACCGTTGAAGAAATTCCTTACAGAGAAATCTCTAAAATGGGAGGGCTGCTGAGATGCTCTACCATGCCGCTTGTGAGAGAATAATCGGGTAGGAGTGTTTTGGGGTTTGAAAGTGGAAGTGTTATAATCTTTCAATCTTCAATCTTTTAATTTTTAAATCAAAAAAATGCAAACAACAGATACAGTACTAATGATAGAGCCGATCGCTTTCGGCTACAACGCAGAAACGGCGAAAAATAATTATTTCCAGGTGGAGCAGACAGGTTCTGATATCCAGTCAAAAGCTCTGGCAGAGTTCAATACTTTTGTAGGAAAGCTTAGAGGAAAAGGAATCAATGTGATTACCATAAAAGATACATTGGATCCTCATACCCCGGATTCCATTTTCCCCAATAACTGGGTGAGTTTCCATAAAGACGGAAAAGTAGTTTTATATCCGATGTTCGCATCCAACAGAAGAGTGGAGCGAAGAGAAGATATTCTTGAAAGCATCGAAAACCTTGGATTTGAAATTGATGAAATTGATGACTGGTCATTCTCTGAAACTCAGGGCATTTTCTGGAAGGAACAGGCAGTATGATCTTTGATCATGATAATAAAATTGCATATGGTTCGGTTTCTTTAAGACTGGATGAAAAACTGTTCAGGGAATTCTGTACAAAATACGGCTTCACACCGGTCGTTTTCCATTCTTATCAAACAGTAGGTACAGAAAGGCTGCCGATATACCACACCAATGTAATGATGTGCGTTGCAGACCGGTTTGTGGTGATATGCCTTGATTGTATTGATGATGAGCTGGAAAGAGAAAAGGTAATTGAAACCATCAAAAACTCAGGAAAAGAGATTGTTGAAATTTCTGAAGAGCAGATGCAGCAGTTTGCAGGAAATATGCTTCAGGTTCAAAATAAAGATGGGGAAAAGTTCCTGGTAATGAGTCAGACCGCTTATCAATCTCTAATGCATGAACAGGTAGCAGCCATAGAAAAATACTGTGAAATCATCTATTCAGACCTGAATACGATCGAAGTAAACGGAGGCGGAAGTGCAAGATGTATGCTTGCTGAGGTTTTTCTTCCAAAAAAATAATATATTTACGAAAAAATTAATTGAACCCATTATCAAATAAAGGTTTACATATTCTTCTGACTTTGGAAACAGAGTCGGAAGATTTGTTATTAGACAGCGAAGGTTTTCTGGAATTTACAGAACATATTCTGAGAACCAAAGAAGTGGAAATTGTAGGAATTACCACTCATGTTTTTGAAAACCATAGTTTTACTTCAGCGGTATGCCTGAAAGAATCACATCTTTGTATTCATACATGGCCGGAATTCAGACAGCTTACGTTTGATGTTTTTCTTTGTAATTATACTCAGGATAACACGGCAAAAGTAGAGCAGATAGCTGATGAGGTGGTTCAATATTTTAAAGCTAATACCATTCAGAAACACAAAATTTACAGATAGAATATGCATTATGTCTGCCCAGCATGCGATTCGGAAAATAAATTAGACCTTACATTTCCTGTCAGGGAATATGTTTGTCAAACCTGTTCCCATCTCATTGATGTAGCATTAAATAACCATGCCAGACATCTGAAAGTACCCACTGAAAATGTTGTACTGGATATCGGACAGAAAGGTAAAATCGGAGATACGGAATATACCGTTACCGCAATTATTGTAAGGAAATATGGATCCAGTATTTTCTGGCGTGAATATTATCTTAAAGACAGCAAAGGTAATGATGCCTTTTTGAGTGAAAGTGACGGGCATTGGGTATTCCTGATACCGATACCGGCTGATGATTTTAAAAGTAAAGATTCCCAAATTGCCACCTATGCCGGAAGAAATTACCGTTGGTATGAAACTTCCCAATGCAGCATTCATGCTGCTGCAGGCTTTTTGATGAAAAGCTGGATTTCAGTCTTGCTACCTACAAAGAATACGTCAATGGAACCCGTATGATCTCTCAGGAGAAAACCGGAAAAAAATACAGTATTTCTATGGAGCCCACATTCCCAAGGATAAAGTCAAAGAGCTTTTAAAATAGCGAATATGCCATTTTATACCGGAATAGGGATCGTGCAGCCATATTACGTAGATACAAGGCAGGCCATCAATATCTTTTGTATAGCGGCATTGCTCATATGTCTGCTTCAGATGTATGTATATACTTCAAGAACCAATGAAACCGTTTTTGCAGAGACCATCAATTTCGCTGATGTACAGGATAAGGAAATGGTCAGCAAAAGCTTTACCCTTTCAGGAGGTTCGGCACCATTAAAGGTAAATGCATTTTCAGGAGTGGATAATTCGTGGGCCAATATCCAGCTGAGCCTTGTGAATGAAAAAACCAATGAAATTATCTATACCTCCAGAGATATCGAACAATATCATGGCTATGAAGATGGAGAAAGCTGGTCAGAAGGAAGCCAGGCCGAAGAATTTAATCTTTGCGGAGTAGGTTCCGGAAACTATCATTTTCTTATTTCTGCAGAGAAGGAAGGCTCTTTACCTACCTTTTCCAACCTTCAGTCACCGGATTCAAAAGTGATGATATCACGGGATAAATCAGGAACCATAGAAATTACCGATATCTATAAGGGGCAGACGACAAGCTTTGCAGACGGGAAGACACTGGAAAAAGATACGTCGGAAGTTGCCCGGTTGACAAAGGCGTCTTTCGGGACCCAAAAGCTGGACTCTCTGATTAATGCTGAAGCTCCAAAGCTCACTACAGATCCCATTTCAAGCAATACTTATGTACAGCTTAAAGCTACCTGGCTTCCCGTATCATTCTGGAATTTCGGATTTATTCTGTTTATAATGGTTGCCCTTTTTGTAGCAATGCTTATCGGAAAACATTTTTTCAATGTTAAAAAATGGAACAATAGCTCAAATTCACCTTATTCTCCATCATGATGATCACCAATATTTTAGACTATATAAGACAAAACTGGATCCTCTGCCTGCTTGGTGGCTTTTTCCTGTCATGGTTTGTATACCTTACCTATCAGGGAAATCAGGTCTGCGACTGTGCCAAAACAGAAACCTATCGTGACGGAACCACCAGAAGCCATTCCAGAGGAAGTGGAGTAGGATTTTACAGATATTATCACAAATAAAATATAAAACTATGGACAACATCAATCTATTACCAATATTCAATTCAGTTCTTTATTCATTTTTAGGAATTGCCATTCTGCTGGTATGCTATTTCGTTATAGAAAAACTCACTCCGGAAAAAACATGGCACGAGATTGCACAGAATAAAAATATTGCACTGGCAATTGTATTCGGGGCATTTATCATCGGGATTTCAATGATCATAAGCGCTGCAATACATGGATAAAAAGAGGATCCCTCTTGAGCTGCTTTTATTGTTTTCGGTATTTGTTATTGCTACATGCGGGTTGATTTATGAGTTGGTGGCGGAGCACTGGCAAGCTACCTTCTGGGAGATTCTGTAAAGCAGTTTTCCTTCATCATTGGCGTTTATTTATTTTCGATGGGAGTAGGCTCCTATCTTGCGAAATTCATTAAGGGAAACCTCATCGATAAATTCGTTGAGATTGAGATCCTGGTGGGAGTTGTAGGAGGAATCAGCTCTGTGGTTCTTTTTATTCTCTTCAATACCTTGGCACATTTTGAAAGTGTTCTGTATCTTTTTGTCTTTTTTACCGGATGTCTGGTAGGGGTGGAAATTCCGCTTCTGATGAATATTCTGAAAGACAGAGTGCAGTTTAAAGATTTAGTTTCAAATGTCTTTGCATTCGATTATATCGGTGCTTTACTGGCATCAATTCTTTTTCCGCTGGTTTTGATTCCGAAACTGGGCATCGTAAAAACACCGTTGTTTTTGGACTGATCAATGTTTCTATTGCCATATTTCTTTGTTATTACCTTACTAAAGAACTGTCGAAACCGCTTTCTCTAAAAGTGAAATCAATTGGTGCATTTGCCTTTTTGTTGGGGCTTTTCTTCTTTTCAGATAGGATTTTGTCTTATTCAGAAGAGAAGCTATATGGTGAAAATGTAGTGTTTACCAAAAGTTCACCTTACCAAAGAATTGTATTGACAAGGAATACCCATGAATTCCGTTTATATTTAAATAACAACTTACAGTTTTCATCCACAGATGAATACCGTTACCATGAAGCTTTGGTACATCCGGCAATGTCTATGGCCAAAAATATTGATCAGATCCTGATCCTTGGAGGTGGAGATGGTTTTGCTGCAAGAGAAGTATTGAAATACAAAGGCGTCAAAAAAATTACCCTTGTAGACCTTGATGGTGAAATGACTCAGTTTTTTAAGAACAATGAAACGATGCGCAGGCTGAACCAAAATTCTTTTTCTGATCCCAAAGTGGAAGTGATCAATAAAGATGCTTACATTTGGGTGAAAGAGAACAAAAAGAAGTTTGATGTCATCATCATAGACTTTCCTGACCCGTCTAATTACAGCTTAGGAAAACTATATTCCTTACAGTTTTATAAAGAACTTGAGAAGCTTGCTACCCTTGATACAAAAATTGTGGTTCAGACTACTTCACCATACTTTGCACCCAAATCTTTCTGGTGTATAGAAAAAACGATCAATCAGATCTTCCCCTTCACGGCAGCCTATCATACCTATGTACCCTCATTTGGGGAATGGGGATTCTCAATGGCTTCATTTGAACCTGTCAATAACAGAATTTACAGAAGGCTTACCAACTTAAAGTACTATGATTACAACTTTCCACAGATGTCTTATTTCAACAAAGATATGAAGGTGAAAGATGTAGAAGTTAACCGTCTGGATAACCAGATATTAGTCCGTTATTTTGATGAAGAGTGGGGCAAGGTACAGTAGAAAGGATTTCCTTAAAACTATATTTTTAGGTAGCCTGATGATCCCTTTTCTGCAGTATTGCGGAAAGAAGGTAAAATCCTTACTGCTTAAAATTACAGGAACCGATCACGTATTGGGACACAAGCTGTGGGCAAAAGACTTTCCACAGTTTTCAGAAGTTATCCACACAAAATATCTCGTTGTAGGCGGTGGGATTTCTGGACTTTCTGCCTGCAGATTCTTTAATCAGAATCATGAGAAAGATTATCTGCTTTTGGAAATGGAAAACCATTTGGGTGGAAACTCTTCCAACGGGCAGAATACATTCTCGAAATTCCCTCTGGGAGCTCACTATTTACCATTACCCAATAAAGAAAATACAGAAATCATAGAATTCCTGAAAGAAAGCGGAATTTGTCTCGGAACAGAAGAGAACGGAGAGCCTGTTCTGGATGAATACCAGATGACCTTTCCACAGCAGGAGAGACTGTTCTTCAAAAATTCATGGCAGAATGATGTGGTTCCACAAAAGGAATTTCAGCTGCTACCCAGAACGAACTTACCCGTTTTTTCAAAAAGATGGATGAGTTCCGCATCAGAAAAGACAGTGAAGGGAAATATTGGTTTGCCATTCCCGTGCATGATTCCAGTAAGGAAGATGAGGTGGTACAATTAGAAAATATTCTTTTCAGGGATTGGCTTAAACAACAGCATTTCCAGTCGGAAGAGTTGTTGTGGCTATTGGATTACTCCTGCAGGACGATTACGGATTGGGAATAGACTATGTTTCAGCCTGGGCGGGAATCCATTACTTTGCCGGAAGGAAGAATAACTGGAGCAAAACCTATAAAGATCAGGTATTCACATGGCCGGAAGGAAACGCCAGACTGACCCGGCATTTTTTAAAATACACAGAGGAAAAGCATTTATCCGGACATCTGGTCTTTGATGTAAAAATCAATAATAAAGTTGAAGTATTGAGCTTTGATAATTCTTCGGAAAAAACAAAGAAGATCATCGCAGAGAAAGTCTTGTTTGCTACGCCACAGTTTGTGAATGAAAGAATCTTTGATAATAAAAAAGCATCATCATTTCATTATGTTCCCTGGCTTCTTACCACTATTACACTCCGGAATGAATTCGGGGCGATGAAGAACTGGCCTGGGATAATGTGATCTATGGTTCTTCGGGTTTGGGATATATTTATGATCAGCATCAGAACATCAACCAGATCCTTGGAGAAAAGGTGATTACTTATTACAAAAGCTTTTCTACAGCAGATTGTAAAAAGGCAAGAAAAGGACTCTATGCAATGAAAGAGGCTGAACTGAAAACTTTAGTTTTAGAAGATCTGAAGAAAGCACATCCGATGATAGAGGACTTTATTCTGGAAATGCAATTCCATAAAATAGGTCATGCCATGATTGCTCCGGTTCCCGGACAGATTTTTGGAAAAGCAGCTCAAACAGCCAAAGAAACTATTGGCAATAAAATATTTTTTGCCCATTCTGATCTCTCAGGAATATCTATTTTTGAAGAAGCCTTTTATCAGGGAGCCAGAACAGCGGCACAAATGATATCATAGAAATGAAACAGCCTTGGATACATAATGCGAAAACAGACTGGTGGTTTATATTATCTCCGCCTTTTTGGTATTGCTGATCATTTTCATCTTTCAGAAGCAGATTCAGGCACTTGAAAACAGCTATTCTTTTTATACATGGCTTTTCCTCATTGTATTTGTAGATGTAGCCCATGTTTATTCTACACTGTTCAAAACGTATTTTGTAAAAGGAGAAGTACAGAAGAGAAAACTTTTGTATATCGGAATTCCTTTATTGAGCTGGGGACTTGGGATTGCTTTATTCCAGTTGGGAGGGCTCACTTTCTGGTCAGTACTGGCATTGATTGCTGTATTCCATTTCATACGTCAGCAGTATGGTTTTATGCGAATCTATGCACGCTTTGAACCGAATAACTGGAGAAAGAGGATTGATGAGGTGGCCGTTTACAGCGCTACAATTTTTCCCATGTTATATTGGTTTAAAACCCCGAGAGCCTTTACATGGTTTGTCAGCAATGAGTTTAACTGGCTTCAGAACCTTCCGGATTACCTGCGCATTGCTACACCGCTGTACTTTGCCATACTGATCATCTGGATCGCAAAAACAGCTGATGAAACTTTTAAAACAAAAAAGCTGAACATCCCTAAAACATCCCTTATCACCGGAACATTCCTTTCCTGGTATTTTGGAATTGTTTACTTTAATAATGACCTTCTTTTTACCTTTCTGAACGTCGTCTCACATGGGATTCCTTACGTTGCACTGATCTATATCCGGGAGATCAGGCAGAAGACAATCATCAGCTGGACAGATTGCTCATCTTTAAATCTGCCATGGGAATATTCCTGTTTATCGGGGTGATCCTGTGTTTTGCCCTGCTTGAAGAATTCTTATGGGAAACCCTCGTCTGGAATGAACATTTTTCACTTGATCTTACTGTGCCCGAAACCGTACTTCAGTTCCTGATCCCTTTATTGGTGGTTCCACAGCTTACCCATTATCTTCTGGACGGTTTTATCTGGAAGAAACCGAAAAAGTTAGCTAACTTTGTCCTGAATGTTAAAAATCTAAAAATGAGACAATACCTTTTATCATTAGCCATTTTCCTGGGAATATGGGCAAACGGACAGCAGAAGACATTCTGTAATCCTATCAATATCGATTATGGTTATACCCCTTTTGAAGCCTTTTCCAAACAGGGAAAACACCGTGCTACTGCCGATCCGGTAATTGTCAATTTTAAAGATAAACTCTTTCTTTTTCTACCAATCAGGAAGGTTACTGGTATAGCGATGATATGCTCGACTGGAAGTTCGTTAAAAGAAAATTTCTCAGAGACAATAAATATATTCATGATCTGAATGCTCCTGCAGTATGGGCAATGAAAGATACCCTGTATGTCTACGGCTCCACATGGGAACAGGATTTCCCGATCTGGAAGAGCACCAATCCTACCAAAGACGATTGGAAAATAGCAGTGGATACTTTGAAAGTAGGTGCCTGGGATCCCGCATTTCATTACGATGAAGATAAAAATAAACTGTACCTGTACTGGGGATCCAGTAATGAATGGCCTTTACTGGGAACCGAAGTTAAAGTCAAAAATCTTCAGTCAGAAGGATTTGTAAAACCGATCATCAAGCTAAAACCTGAAGATCATGGATGGGAAAGATTCGGGAGTACAATGACAATGTTTTCCTTCAGCCTTTTGTTGAAGGTGCCTGGATGACTAAGCATAACGGAAAATATTATATGCAGTATGGAGCCCCGGCAACGGAATTCAGCGGATATTCTGATGGAGTATATGTGAGTAAAAGTCCGTTGGAAGGCTTCAGTATCAGCAGCACAACCCTTTTTCCTATAAGCCGGGAGGTTTTGCCAGAGGGGCAGGGCACGGAGCCACTTTTGAAGACAATTACAAAAACTGGTGGCATGTTTCAACCATTTTTATTTCCACTAAAAATAATTTTGAAAGAAGGCTGGGAATCTGGCCTGCAGGCTTTGATAAAGATGATGTAATGTACTGCAATACGGCCTATGGTGATTATCCGACTTACCTTCCTCAGTATGCTCAGGGAAAAGATTTTACAAAAGGACTTTTTGCCGGATGGATGCTGCTGAATTACAACAAACCGGTTCAGGTGTCATCCACTTTGGGAGGATATCAGCCTAATTATGCCGTAGATGAAGATATTAAAACCTATTGGAGTGCTAAAACCGGAAATTCCGGGGAATGGTTTCAGACGGATCTTGGTGAAGTTTCTGCCATTAATGCCATTCAGATCAATTATGCTGATCAGGATGCCGAGTTTATGGGGAAAACCTCAGGAAGATGCATCAGTATAAGATTTACGGATCCAATGACGGCAAAAAATGGAACGTTATTGTTGATAAAAGCAAAAATACAAAAGATGTTCCCCACGATTATGTTGAACTGGAAAAACCTGCAAAAGCAAGATTCCTTAAAATGGAAAATCTTAAAATGCCTACCGGAAAATTTGCTCTGAGCGGTTTCAGGGTATTTGGAAAGGGAGCAGGAGAAAAACCAGGAAAAGTACAGGGATTTGTTCCGTTGAGATCTGATCCTAAAAATATGGTGAAAGAAGAAGTATCTGGATGAAATGGCAGCAGAACCCGGAAGCTGACGGTTATGTGATCTACTGGGGAAAATCGCCTGACAAAATGTACGGCAGCATTATGGTATACGGTAAGAATGAATATTTCTTTACAGGTGCAGACAGAACGGATGCCTATTATTTCCAGATTGAAGCTTTCAATGCTAACGGAATGTCTGAGAGAACTGAAATTGTGAAATCTGAATAAGGTCAGGAAGCTGGAGGCCGGAAGTAGGAAGTACTTTGAGTGAAAGGTATAACTATTACAAGTTTATATGATTTTTTAATCTATAATTACGATTGAAATGAGAGTGTATAATAATTTCCTGCCTCTTGCTTCTGCTTACCTCCAAAGCATTTATTTCTTATCAATATGTTTAAGGAAAAGGTCTATTTTGTCAATCAGGAAGGTATCATTCGGAGACTGGTCCCAGTCCAGGTGGCCACCCTTAAAGGAGTAGCTTTCATGCATAACATTATTTTGGGTTAAGACAGAATCCAGAATTTTACCTTGTGTAAAGGGGATAACACGGTCCGTTGTTCCGTAGTAGGACAAAGTAGGAGGTGATGTGTGATCAATCCAGCGGATAGGGCTGGCAAAATCTATCCGGGAAATTCCGGGCTCCGGGACACGGGGATCTACAAGCCTTCTTTCTACAAAAGAATATTCCTGGTAATTTCTGAAACTCTGATCAGAGAGATCTGCAGGTCCTACGATATTAATGACTGCTTTAACCTTTTTCAGAGGATCGGAATGATAAGCATACAGCATTGATAAATGCCCCCGGCACTGTTTCCCAATAAAATCAGCTTCGGACTGTAGCCTAATTTTTTCGTTAAAAGCTGAGAAACCTCCCGAATATCATAAAGCTGGTTGGGTAATGCATAATTCGTTTCCGAAGCGAGCCTGTAATTCATATTCACAAAAATATGCTCCGGGAACTTTTTCATCAGGGAAAGGGTAAAGAAAGTCAATTGAGATTTGTTTCCGGCACGCCAACCACCACCGTGGATTACGATGAAGGCTTCTCTTGTGGTATCTCCTTTTTGTGGGGAATATATAGGTCCATCACCTGATCAGAATCAGGTCCGTAAGAGAGGTCAGTCTCTTTATTAAAACTGATATGCTCTCCGAAGCTGACCTTTTATCTTTGCAGCTGATCAACAGAAGAAATAATGTCAGAAATACAAATATAGCGGCTGATCCTTTCATACATTAAAGATAAAAAACCCGATGAAAAATCAACGGGTTATACAAAATAATTAATTGAATATGAAGAAAGATATATTTTATCTGGTTCTACTCTTAATAGAATCTGACGCCCCTTCAATGTCTCTTACCTTTTTCACTTTTTGTTTCCGAAATTATAGGTAAGGCTTACTGTTACGCTTCTGTTGTAACGGTTCTGATGAATGTAATTATAGTTTCCGTTAGCCTGATAATCTTCAATTTTCACGATATTGGTATTTAAAATATCATTCACATTCACAGCAAAGGTCCAGTCGTTCCAGAGTTTCTTTATACTAAGATCCAGGCTCATCAGGTTTTTCAGTGAACCAAGCTCAATCTGCTGACGGTCTACAAAGAAATAATTAAGACCGAAGAACCATGTTTTGTTTTTATCAAGACGGATCGTGTTGTTGGTCTGGATCAGAAGACTGGTAGAATTCGTTTTGTTGGTATAGACGATATATTCGCCATCCTTGTTTTTGAATCTGTCTCCGGTAGTAGGATCAGTATCAAGACTTCCGTTGTTGATGTTATGCTGAACCCCGATATTGAAATTGGTTGTCCAGTATTGTTTAAAGAAAGACTTTTGAATTCCTACCATTGCAGACATTTCCTGCTTATTTCCGAAATTGGTTCTGATGTATCTGAGAACAGGATTTTCACCTACAGTGCCGTCGGGAGACACAGGATATCCCTGCAGCGGAACCTGGGTAATGGCATCCTGAATGTAAGAATGGTTCAGAATAAGGAAATAAGAGTTTTTATACATATAGGTCAGCTCCTGGTTGTAAGTGGAAGATGCTTTTACAAATGGATTGTTCTGGGTATAATTATCATCGGTAAGGATATTTTTCACCGGATTCAGTTCCCAGAAGCTGGGTCTTCTCATTCTGCTTGAAAAGGAATACGAAATATTATTTTTATCATTGATGGCATAGTTGAAGCTCAGATAAGGAAGTATATTTTTATAATTTCTTTCAATCCTTTTCAATGCATCGGTAGGAGCATTGTCTGAAGTTCCCAGACTATTGGTAATTTCGTATCTGGCGCCTATTTTTCCGGAAATTTTATCCGAGAATTTTTTCTCTGCCGTTACATAGAAACCGTAAATGTTTTCATCATAGATAAAATGGTTGGGTCTGGGATCCGGATCTTTTGCAGGATCAAAAAAATAGTAATGTTTTTAGAATCGTTGTCTGTTTTGGTTTTGTTGTAGTTTCCTCCTACGGAAATAGTCAGGTCATTTTTAAATTTCTGAATATAATCAGCCATTCCGGAGAAATTGTTGATAATCTGTGGCAGATCCTGAATCACCTGTGTAGAGTTCTTTCCTATGCCCATATTAGCATCAGAAATAAAAGTTTTGTTATCTGTAAACTGGAATCTTCTGTAATTAAGGTAGGCCGCATTTAAATTCAATTTACTGCCCAATGAATCTGTTTTCAGCTCATAGTTTAAATTCAGTGAATTGTTATAAGACCTTGCATCTTCCCTGTTTTTAGACCAGGTATATCTTGTGCCGTCATCATCTTTGATCGTATTAAAAAGATTGACTGTCGAATTATAGCTTTTATTGGCCCATGTGTTCCAGGACAGAGCAAGATTGCTGTTATCATTCAGTTGATAGTCGATGTTCAGATAACCCCGATGTTTTTGTTCGGATCATCAATGTCTCCTGTAGATTCGTTAGAAGTGCTGGCGGTTCCGTTTCTTAAAGTATAGGTCTGAGCCTCAATGTTCTCTCCTCCGCTAAGGCTGGCACTTACACCCAGTTTCCCTTTTCTGTAGTTGGCAGAGAAGCTGGCCTGGCTTCCGTTGTATTTATTGGTGGTATTAGACATTCTCATATTTCCGTTGAGACCGTCACTCATTTTTTTCTTTAAAACGATATTGATGATTCCGTCAGATGATTCTACCTGAAATTCACTTCCCGGAACGGTAATGACTTCAATTTTCTGAATATTCTCAGCCGGAGTATTTTTCAGGAACTGAACCAGAGATTCAGCATCCATATTGCTTTTTCTGCCATTGATGTAGATCAGGGCATTGTTTTTTCCTGCGATTTTCAATGTCTTATCATCCGTAGATGACAATAATGGGGTCTGCTTCAGGAGATCAAAAGTTGTGTTTCCTTTGGCAACAGGAGAGGCTGCAACATCATATACAAAACGGTCGCTTTGTTTTTTAAAGACCTGTTTGGTAAGAGTGATGCCTTCTATGCTTTTTGTTTTTACCGTATCGGATTTCTTTTCCTGGGCAAAGGCAAAAGTCCCGAAAATTAAGGCTATGGATAAGAGAGTGCGTTTCATTTTTATGGTATTTGAGAGTGGTTGATGTGATAAGTTTTTATAGATCAGGTTCTTGATTTTACAGCGTCATTGGCTGATTTCATCTCCCTTGCTTTTTTCAGTTTCTGATTTCCGAAATTGTATGTAACCCCGATGCTTATTAGCCTTGGATAATTGAAGTTGGTAATATTATTATATTTCCCGTTAGGCTGTATTCCTTCAACTCTGTAAAAACTTTGATTAAACATGTCGTTGACCTCTGCTACAACAGTCCAGTCACCAAGAATTTTTTTTCAGGCTGAGATCGAAGCTTTGTCTTGATCCTATGGTGCCTCCTTCCATAGCCACTTTACTTCCGAAGAAATAATTAACCCCTAAAAACCAGTCTTTTTGGAAGAGAGACGTATAATATTATTGATGGTTACAGACATATTGTAGTTTTTAACATCTACAATATAAGGTTCAAGTTCCTCTGTTTCGTATGGCCCTAGCTGGGAAGTTGGGTCCTGCCAAACTCCTCCTGTAAAGGTATTATAGCTCAGATTCATAGAATAATTGGTCGTCCATATATCGTTAAACCAGGATTTATTCATTCCAAGTGTTAAATTGATTTCCCTGTTCTTACCATAATTGGTTCTTATATATCTCAGGAACCTCGTTTTTTCCATGATCATATTTCCTTGCTGATCGTAGATAATATTACCATTTTCATCTCTTTTAGGCTTGGTTAAAATACCCTGTAGAGGAAGCAGGTCAGAAGCAGCAGCATCTTCTACCATATTAAAACTAAGATTGGCATAGAAAGCATTCTTGTACATATAGTTCAATTCCTGATTATAAAATTTGGCAGCCAGTACAAATGGATTATTCTGTGTATAATTGTCAGGAGTGAAATACGTTCTGGACGGATTCAGCTCCCAGAATCTCGGTCTTCTGATTCTGCTGGAAAAAGTATAGCTCAGGTTGTGATCAGAATTGATGGCATAGTTAAGGTTCAGGTAAGGCAACAGGTTATTATAATTTCTTTCAAAACCCGTTTTCCCCAGAATATCTCCTGTACTTCTTGTCATTTCATAGCGGGCGCCTATTTTTCCGGATAACTTTTCAGATAATTTTCTTTCGTAGTTCAAATAGATCCCTAAAATATTTTCCTTGTAAATGAAATGATTCGTCTGTTTGGAATCCGGTACAAAACCCCGTTCTGTAATACATCCTGTCTGGTATCGTTATCGGTATTGGTGTGATTATAACTGATTCCCATGAGCCATGTTGCCCCTTTTGACGTTTTTTCAGATAATCGATATTGGCTGCGTAATTGTTAATGATCTGTGGTACTGATTGATGCAGGGCAGAATACTTGTTATTCTTGTCATTGTTCAAAGGAAAACTTTCGTTAAAGCTTACCTTGTCCCTGTTAAACCATAGATAAGAAACATTAGAGGTCAGTTTACTGCCGATAGAATCCGTTTTTATTTCATAATTTAAATTGAATGAGTGATTTCTGGTTTGGGCATCCTCGTGATTTACAGTTCTGTTAGATAGCTGTCCGTTTTGCCAGTTTGTCATATCCAGAACAGAGTTGAAGCTCTTGTTGTATCTCATATTATAAGACAGCCCCAGACTTTGTTTCTTGCTGATCTCATAATCAATATTGAAGCCGCCGCCAAATTTTTATTCGGATCATCATTAGACCCGTAAGACTCATTTCTGAAAGTAGGATCTCCGTTAGACAGCGTATACTTTTGTCTTTCCGTCCAGCTGCCCATTCTGAAATTAGAATTCCCGGACCATTTTCCCTGCCTGAAATTGAAAGAACCTCCCGCATTAGGGTTGTTGTAATAACCCTGCTCATTCTGCATTTTCATAGTTCCGTTATAGCCGTTATTCTTGTTTTTCTTCATGACAATATTGATAACCCCTTCCTTAGATTCTACCTGGAACTCACTTCCGGGAACCGTAATCACTTCTATTTTCTGGATATCCTCTGACGGAGTAGATTTCAGCATTTCGATCAATGCCTCAGAATCCATATTGGTTTTCTTGTTGTTGATGTAAATGATAGCATCAGATTTTCCTAAAATCTTCAGTGTTTTTCCATCGATGCTGGAAATCATCGGGGTCTGCTTCAAAAGGTTGAATGTATTGGTTCCTTTGGCAATAGGAGAAGCTGCTACATCATACACCAGGCGGTCACCCTGCTTTTTGAAAACCTGTTTCTTAATATTGACAGCCTCAATGCTGTTAACCTTCAAACTGTCTTTTTCTGAGCTGCAACAAGTCCGCTGAAAAATAGGGCTGCAATAAAAATTTGAGTTTTCATGATTATTATTTTTTAATTAATAGCTTGTATGGTTTGTTATTTAACATTACAAAGATATATAATAAATTTAGTATCATGCAATACAAAGTACTTAAAAATATTTTTAACTAAATATAACTGCTTGATTTTCAATTATTAAAAATTTATGTTAAAAAATGATTGCCTGAACTTTCTGTATAATAAGACAACTGTAACAATAATTTTGTTACAGCAAAACTTGAAATTTTATGAAAAATAATTTTATTCTCTGTCGAATTGGGCCAGCTTTTTATCTACCCAAACCGTTGCAAAAGGGAAAAATGCAGCGAGTAAGGCAAACACAAAATCTTCATCATCCCAATGATAAATTTTTCTGGCAGGAAGGCAGAGTAAAAGATAAAGCGTAAAAAATAACCCGTGTAAGCTGCCAATAACGCTGATGAAAATAATAGAATACAGATTCTCATCATAACGGATCCAGATCATGGCCACACAATAGAGTAATACACAAGAAATAGCTTCTGCAAGACAAATTTGCTTAAACCATCTGATGATTTTTTCCTGAGGATATTTTGAGAAAAATTTTTCGATGAAGTTCATGAATAACTATTTATAATGTATAAAAATGAGGTCTCACACTTTACCGGATAGCCTCTGTAGTTTGCAGGGGCAAATTTAGTGGTTTTTATAAACTTTTTAAGCTCTTTTTCAAAATAAGGAATATATTTTCTGTTATTCTCAGGGTAAATGTTGTGTTGAAATTCAGCTTCCTTTAAAGGATTGCCTTTTTCATCCAACATTAATGTAACAACAGTAACTGAATGGTGTTTTTGAGAATCAGGATCAACATTCACATTAAAAGAGCTCCTGCTACTTGTAAAAACTGCTTCCGTCCAAATAGTCAAAAACCTCTGGAGGCAGCATAGGTCTTACATTCTTACCTTCTTTTATCATATTGCGGATCTCTGTAGCAGAAAGTTCTATTACAGGAGCCTTGATCAGGGAAATATTGTCATGCTGTAAATATTCGGAATCCTTTTTTCTCCTTCAAAAACTCTGGGATACACAATGATATGGTGATTTTCGATCAGAATATCAGAGTTTTTCCACTTGTGAAGACTATCCAGGTTATCTTCACCCATGATCAGGCTGAAAGAATAGTCCGGATGTTTTTCATGAAGGTAGGTAAGGGTGTCGATCGTATAACTGGGTTTCGGTAAAGAAAATTCTACATTCGAAGCCCTCATATTAGGATAGTTCTTTACGGCAAGCTGCACCATATCAAGCCTGTTATGGTCTTTCAGCAAAGATTTTTATCCTTAAAAGGGTTTTGCGGGCTTACTACAAACCAAAGTTCATCCATATCGGAATTTTCCAGAATATAATTGGCCAGAATAAGATGCCCGATATGAATAGGGTTGAAAGACCCAAAAAATAAACCGATTTTTTTCATTTTTTGTTAATAGTAGGTAGCAGATAACAGGTGACAACAGTTTAGGGTATAAAAATAAGGTTATTAGGTGTAAGGAATTTTAAATTTATTTACCTAAATCCTGCAAGCTTTTTACTCCCTGAATTTCACATCTTTGATATTGAGATAATGCGTTACATTGCCTTTCCAGTGATTTTCCTCAAGGGTGAATGCCAGATCGAAATTTTTATTTTTGAAATCTTCAACAAATTGCCCCAGCTTGAAGCCGACACATTCTATATTTCTTCCCGTAGATTCCTGTTTGATATAAAATTTCAGGTGATTGTTGTCCTTTCCCATTGTTTTTACATAGCCGGAAAGCTTCTGATTAGTCAATGTGAAGATAGGTTTCATATTATGAGGTCCGAAAGGAGCCAGCTTTCTGTGGAAGTTGATAAACTCCCTGTTGATTTCATCAATGCTGATTTCAGTATCAATACTGATAGACGGTTCCTTCTGATGTTCCTTAATTTTTTCAGAAACAATTTTCTCAAACTTTTCTTTGAACGCCGCAAACTTCTCTTTCTCCATTGAAAGTCCTGCCGCAGCATGATGTCCCCCGAATTTAAGGAAGTATTCCGAACACATATCAAGCGCTTCATGTACGTCAAAATCAGAAACCGATCTTGCAGAAGCCACCATTTCTCCGTTATTACCATCAGTAAATACAAGAGTAGGCTTATAGTAAGTTTCAATCAATCTGGAAGCTACAATACCAATGACTCCTTTATTCCATTCAGGATGGTAAACGATAGTGGTATGTTTGGTTTCCTGCTGGGATTCTATGATCTGGTTTAAAGCAGAAAGGGTAGAATTCATATCCAGCTCACGTCTTTCATCGTTGAGGTTCATGATGTCATTCACGATCTGGTTGGCATGCTTCAGGTTGTCAGAAACCATAAGCTCTACAGCAGCTTTACCGTGTGAAATTCTACCGGCAGCGTTGATTTTTGGGGCAATCTCAAAAACAATATTTGAAATTTCAAAATGAGAAAGTTTATCCTCAGGAATCAATAATCGCAATCCAAGATTTCTGGTCTTTCTGAGCGTTTTTAATCCCATTTTGGCCAGAACCCTGTTTTCTCCTGTCATGGAGACAATATCGGCTGCAATCGAAATGGCAAGAAGATCTGTAAGCTCAAACAATTCCGCTTCCGGAATTTTATAGATGGTATTCAGGCCCTGGCAGAGCTTAAAGCCAACACCACACCCTGAAAGCTCTTTAAAAGGGTACCGGCAGTCACTTCTTTTAGGATCAAGTACTGCTGCGGCATCAGGAATTTCTTCTCCCGGAAGGTGATGGTCACAGATAATGAAATCAATACCAAGATCAGAAGCATAATTGATCATATCAATGGCCTTGATTCCACAGTCCAGGGCAATGATTAATGAAAATCCGTTTTCTTTGGCAAAATCAATTCCTTCCGTAGAAATTCCGTATCCTTCAGAATTTCTGTCCGGGATATAGTAATCCAGGTATTTTTTCTCAACAATTTTGCTGAGGTATAGGTACATAAGGGCAACAGCTGTGGTTCCGTCCACATCATAATCGCCATATACCAGTATTTTTTCACCATTTTCAATAGCTGTTGCAATACGCTCTACGGCTTTTTGCATATCTGCCATTAAAAACGGGTTGTGTATATCGTTAAGGTTTGGTTTGAAAAATTCTCTCGCCTTCTGATAATTGTCAATTCCTCTTAGAACGAGAAGTTTAGATTCAAAAGTACCAAAACCAAGTGACGAACTTAGTCCGTCCACAATTTCCTCATCGGGTTCGGGCTTATAAATCCATTTTTGACTCATGTTCACAAAAATAAGGAAAAAAATAGCATTCCGTAAAGAACGAGACTTAAGTTTTGCCTTAATAATTGTTAAAAATTAATTATCTTCGTGCTCCAAATTTTAAATGATTATGAAAAAAATTACTGTATGCCTTATGTTATTAGGGGCAATGCATTCGATCAATGCACAGAAAATCAATCTTGGCAAAGCAGCCGGAATCGTTTCGAATAGTGCAAAAGCTTTAACATTTACCAACGAAGATGCCATTAAGTTATCCAAAGAATCTGTAGATTGGATGGATAAAAACAATCCTGTAGCCGGACCAAAAGATCCGTATACTGTAAGACTGAATAAACTTTTTGGAAAGCACAAATCTCAGGACGGCCTGAACCTGAATTACAAAGTGTATAAAGTAAAAGACATTAATGCTTTTGCCTGTGCAGACGGAAGTGTACGGGTATTTTCTTCTCTGATGGATATCATGACGGATAATGAATTGCTGGCTGTAATAGGTCACGAGATCGGTCACGTTAAGAATCAGGATACCAAAGATGCCATGAAATCAGCTTATCTGAAAGCGGCGGCATTGGATGCTGCATCATCTGCGTCATCAGCAGTAGCTACCCTTAATGATAGCCAGGTAGGGAAAATGGCCAATGCATTCTTAGATGCTTCTCATAGCAAAAAACAGGAATCTGAGGCAGATACCTATTCTTATGATTTCATGAAAGCCAACAAATATGATGTGGTAGGAGCATATACTGCTTTCAAAAAATTAGCCTTGCTTTCACAGGGAAGTACACAGACCGGTTTTGAGAAAATGTTCAATTCTCATCCGGACAGTGAAAAAAGAGCCCAGGCGATCAAAAAGAGAGCCGAAAAAGACGGTTTATGGAAAGATCCGGGAACAGTAGCTATTCCAACAACGAAACTTACAAAATAATTATTTTATTTATTGTTTAAACGAAAATACCTCAAAGCATTGCTTTGAGGTATTTTGTTCAATACAGATAACTATTTGAAAAATAGAATAATAAAGTTTGCAATTTTTTTAAATAACAGAAATCTAAATAAGAGGAAAAAATATTCATTAAAATATAAAATATCAGATTCAGAATATTTTAAAAATTAATTATTATAATATAATTTTTATATTGTTTTATTGATTTAAATATGTTAATAATAGTTAATATATTATTTATTTGATTTTTAAATTTATATTTGTATTGTATAAAAATATAAATAATGAATAAAAAAATTACATTTTGTCTGTTGGGCTTTATGGCTGCTTTTCTTTGCAGTAAAATCAATGCCCAGAATTATCAAACCTTAAATGTTACAAGCGGTTATAACGAAGACCTGATTGCAAATGGAGCAGGTGCTGCTTCATCAAGTACCACTCAAAGTGTAGATGATCCGGCTAATGGATTTGTATTTATGTCAAAAGACTTTGTCAATGCTTCAGGAGCTAGCCCTGCATCAGGGCTTCCGGATAATGGATTGATCAATTCTGAAAATACATCAGGATTATCGTTTCAATTGGGCTCTTATAGCTCTAATAATTCCTTAAGGCTTTTAAATGCAAATGATTCCGAACTTTATCATTTGATTCTACTCCAAAAGCTTCTAAATTATATATACTGGCAACTACAGGAAGTGGAAATTCTGTAGCGGATATTCTTGTGACTTTTACAGATGGAACATCTCAAACTTTTGTTGATAATTCTGTGAGTGACTGGTACTGGGGAAGTTTCTTTACAATAAAGGGCATTGGTAGAGTAAGCCGTATCAGTGATAATATTGAAAACGATACATATAACCCGCGATTGTACGAGATCACTTTGCCAATAAGTGCAGCTAATCAGACTAAAAATATAGCAAACGTTAAAGTAACTAAAACTTCATCAGGATCAGAGATATTGAATGTATTTGGTTTTTCTTATCTAGCTGCAAACAGTTGTATAACGCCGGATAATATAACTTCATCGAATGTAACTTCAAATTCTGCTACCATTTCATGGAGTCCGGTACCAGCAAGCTCTTCTTATGAAATCTACAGGAGTACAAACAATACGCCTCCAATCCATTCAACTGTACCTACGATTACAGGGGTTACGGGATCATCAATAAATATTCCGGGGCTTTCTCCGAATACTTTATACTATGTTTGGGTAAGAAATAATTGCGGAGCGGGAAGCACAAGTGATTGGAGTTCTTTGGTTAGTTTTACAACGGCTTGTGATGCTGTAGATGTGCCTTATTTAGAGAATTTTAATGCGGTGAATAATTACAGTATTCCTGCATGTACTTCAATGCAGTCAACGGGCTTCTTTGGAGGATGGAGTGTGTCTGACCTTACTGGTGTTGTTCCGGGATTTGATTCTAATGGCATTTTTTGCAGTATGTATAGCATGGCTGATTCTGATGCTTGGTTTTATACGCAAGGTATTAATCTGCAGGCAGGAACAAGCTATACACTCAGCTTTATTTATGCTAATTATCAAAGCCCGCAAAGCTTAAAGGTGGCATATGGTGAATCACCTGTTGATACATCTATGGTCAATATTATTGCTGACTACCCTGACGTGAATGTAACATCAGCAACAACAGCAACATTTACCGTTACTCCCATATCTACAGGTGTTTATTATTTCGGATTTCAAAATTATACCCCGGCTGCTAATGTTAATATGTCAGGAACGATTATGTTGGATGATATTTCAGTTACACAATCTAATTTAAGTACTCAGGATAGTGAATTTCAGAATAATAATGTGGATGTATATCCTAATCCGACATCAGACTATTTACAGATAAGAAGCAAAAAGAAAATTACAGAAGCTAAAATATTTGACGTTTCAGGTAAGCTAGTCTTATCATCCGATAAAATTGATCAGAAAATAGATGTTTCTCAGTTAATCAAAGGGGTGTATATACTTATTGTCAAAAATACAGACGGAACTTCTTCAACTCGTAAGTTTATCAAGAAATAATTTAACGATTAAATAAAAATAGCTACTCTGAAAAGAGTAGCTATTTGTTTTATAAATAAAAGCTTCAGTGATTAAGAATACATTTTTTCTCTTAATTCTTTTACCTTTTTATCAGCAAGATATTCGTCATAAGTCATTTCTCTATCGATGATTCCGGTAGGAGTCAGTTCGATGATCCTGTTACAGACTGTTGATAGCATTTCGTGGTCATGAGACGCCAGTAAAATATTTCCTTTGAAGTTAGACAGTGAGTTGTTCAGTGTCGTGATACTTTCAAGGTCTAAGTGGTTGGTAGGTTCGTCTAATAAAAGAACGTTAGCTTTCTGAAGCATCATTCTACTGAACATACATCTCATTTTTTCACCTCCGGAAAGTACTTTACAAGACTTCAGCGCTTCATCACCAGAGAATAGCATTCTTCCTAAGAATCCTCTTACAAATTCTTCGTGACGCTCTTCATCATTTTTAGTGAATTGTCTCAGCCAGTCTACAAGACTTTGGTCTTCCTGGAAGAACTTTGTGTTATCCAGTGGCATGTGAGATTGAGTTGTTGTAACACCCCAGGCAACAGATCCTTTGTCTGCTTCAACGTTTCCAGCTAAAATTTCGAAGAATTCCGTAATCGCTAAAGAGTTTTTAGAAAGTACTGCTACTTTATCTCCCTTTTTAAGATTTAAGTCGATATTAGAGAATAATAATTCGCCATCTTTTGTTTTCTCAAGACCTTTTACATCAAGAATCTGATCTCCTGCCTCTCTTTCCATTTCAAAAATGATGGCAGGATATCTTCTTGAAGAAGGTTTGATATCGTCAATGTTTAATTTGTCGATCATTTTCTTTCTTGCAGTAGCCTGCTTAGCTTTCGCTACGTTTGAGCTGAATCTAGCAATAAAGTCCTGAAGTTCTTTTTCTTCTCTTCAGCTTTTTATTAGCCTGAGCTCTCTGTCTTGTTGCCAGCTGGGAAGCCTGATACCAGAAAGAGTAGTTACCTGTATAAAGGTTAAGCTTAGAGTAATCAAGGTCTCCAATGTGCGTACAAACTGTATCAAGGAAGTGACGGTCGTGAGATACTACGATTACGGTATTTTCATAATCAGCAAGGAAATCCTCCAGCCAAGAGATTGTGTCAATATCAAGGTCGTTGGTAGGCTCATCCAGAATCAATACGTCAGGATTTCCGAAAAGTGCCTGTGCCAAAAGAACTTTTACTTTGTCCTTGTTCTCAAGCTCACTCATCAGCTGCCAGTGCATGTCATCAGAAATACCTACGTTTGAAAGCATGGTCTGTGCATCAGATTCTGCAGTCCATCCTCCCATTTCGTCATAGATTACACCTAGTTCACCGGCTTTAATCCCGTCTTCATCAGAGAAATCTTCTTTTGCGTATAACGCATCCATTTCCTCTTTTATCTCAAATAATTTCTTATTACCTCTTAAAACAGCTTCAAGAACAGTATACTGATCATAAGCAAAGTGATCCTGCTCCAAAACTGACATTCTTTTCCCTGGTTCCAGAGATACGTTACCTGTTGTCGGATCCTGCTTTCCTGTTAATATTTTAAGGAATGTGGACTTTCCTGCTCCGTTTGCTCCGATAATTCCGTAGCAGTTTCCTTTGGTAAACATAATATTTACCTCGTCAAAAAGAACTCTTTTCCCGAATTGTAAAGATAAGTTAGATACTGTTAACATATAGTTTTGTAAATTTGGCGCAAAAATACAAAAAGAATTTGGGTATTTTGTAATAATATAATAGTCAAGTTTTTAAATGTATCGTATTTTTATATATTTCATTAACGAAATTTTAAAATGATGAAGATTGAGAAAACAGTTAGCATATTAAACAAAAGAGCCCGCTTTGAATATGAAATTCTTGAAGAATATGAAGCCGGAATGGTTTTGACGGGTACAGAAATAAAATCTTTACGTTCATCCAAAGCATCCATCACAGAATCCTTCTGTCAGTTTATTGATGGGGAATTATACATCATTAATATGATGATTGATGAGTATAAATTAGGAACTTTTTACAATCACAAAACAAAAAGGGAACGGAAATTGCTCTTGCACAAAAAAGAATTGCAAAAACTTGAAAAAAAGTTAAAGGATGCAGGGAATACGATTATACCTTTGAAATTATATATCACTGATCGGGGCAAAGCAAAGGTGCTGATAGCACTTGGTAGAGGGAAAAAGCTTTTCGATAAAAGAGAGGCGATAAAAGATAGAGAAAATAAACGGAACCTGGACAGAATATTAAAGAAAAGTTAAAAATCATTTGAAAAACTTTGTATATAAAGAAAAATTATATTTATTTTGCATTATCAATTATTTAATCATTTAATTCTATGAAAAATCTAAAATTAGGAATTTCAGCATTGGCGCTTACTGTCGCTTCTACTGTTTTCGCACAGACTACCAACAATCCGTGGTTGATCGGAGTTGGTGCTCACGCTGAAAACCATGTAGCAGCACGTTCAAGCTTCAGTAATACGTTCTCTGCTAAAAATTTAACTAAGAGAATGTTCAATATGAACAACTTCTCTATCACACCTCCATTATCTAAGTTAACAGTTGCTAGAAACATTGGAAAAGGTTTAGTAATTGACTGGCAAACTTCTGTTGGAAATGTTGAAAACAAAAGATTCAACATGGGGAAAGAATTTTTCCTAATGACAGGTATTGGTTTCCAGGCTAAAGCTGCAGGTCTTTTATGGAACGAAGAATCTTGGTTTGATCCATACTTAAGAGTTGGTGCTAACTATTTAAGACATGACTATACTGCACTTACTTTCCCAAGAACAAGTGTTGATGCTAACGGTAACGCTATCGAAACTGTTCAAAATGGAAAAGATGGTAACGAGAATGGTAAAGCTAACCACTTTGCTTTAGCTACAGGTGCTGGTGCTAACTTCTGGGTAACTAAAAACTTCGGTCTTGGTATCCAGGGAGATTATGTATCAACTCCAGGTGACAAATCTACAGCTGCTAACTTCTGGCAAGCTTCTGCTTCCATCTTATTCAGATTCGGAAACAGAGATAGAGATAAGGATGGTATCCTAGATAAAGACGATCTTTGTCCAGATACACCAGGTTTACCAGAATTCCAGGGATGTCCTGATACAGACGGTGACGGAGTTCCAGATAAAGACGATCAATGTCCAGAAGTGGCTGGTCCAGTTGAAAACAACGGATGTCCTTGGCCAGATACAGACGGTGACGGTGTAATCGATAAAGATGATGCTTGTCCTACTGTAGCAGGTCCTGCTGAAAACAACGGTTGTCCTTGGCCAGATACAGACGGTGACGGTATCCTAGATAAAGATGATGCTTGTCCTACTGTTCCAGGTCTTCCTGAATACAACGGATGTCCTAAGCCAAAAGAAGTAACAGCTACTGACGTTGAAAAGAATCTTAAGAGTGTATACTTTGATTTCAACAAAGCTACAATTAAGCCTGAATCTAAAGGTGCTTTAGATACTGCTTCTGAAATCATTAAGAAAGATGGAGGTAGATTCCTATTAGTTGGAGAAACTGACAAAAAGGAAGTGATGCTTACAACTTGAAATTATCTAAAGAAAGAGCTGCTTCTGTAGTTGCTGCTTTAGATGCAAGAGGTGTATACTAATGCATTAAAATCAGTAGGTATCGGAGAGCAAAATGCTAAAGTTGCAGAAACTGCATCTGATGCTGAAAGACAAGCTGATAGAAAAGTAACTGTTAGATACATTGGTGATGACAGTGAATGGAACAAATATCAGAAATCTGATGTTGCTCCAGTGAAAAAAGCTACTAAAAAGCTACTAAAAAGCTCCAGCTAAGAAAAAAGCTGCTGCTAAAAAGAAAAAATAATTAATTTTTCTAAATAATGAATACCTCCAATTTTTTTGGAGGTATTTTTTTTTTTGTTGACTTTTAAGTAATTTTGTTGAAATTTAAAATATAAAATGGGAAGAGCATTTGAATATAGAAAAGCTTCTAAAATGGCCAGATGGGATAAGATGGCCAAGACATTCTCTAAAATAGGAAAAGATATTGCACTGGCTGTAAAAGCCGGTGGAACAGATCCGAATCTAACCCTGCATTGAGAAGATGCATCCAGAATGCAAAAGGGGCAAACATGCCTAAGGATAACGTAGAAAGAGCCATCAAGAAAGCAAGTGGTGCTGATGCTGAAAACTATGAAGAAATCACTTACGAAGGATACGGGCAGGGAGGTGTTGCTTTCTTTGTAGAATGCACTACAAACAATACTACCAGAACAGTAGCGAATGTAAGAGCAATTTTTAACAAGTTCGACGGAAACCTTGGGAAAAATGGTGAGCTGGCATTTATTTTTGACAGAAAAGGTATTTTCACAATTGATCTGGCTCAGGTTAAAATGGAATGGGATGACTTTGAAATGGAAATGATTGACGGAGGTGCAGAAGATGTGGAAAAAGACGAAGAAGAAGTAATGATTACCACTGCCTTTGAAGATTTCGGTTCTTTATCTCATAAATTAGATGAGCTTGGAATTGAAGCAAAGAGTGCAGAACTTCAAAGAATTCCGAACAATACAAAAGAAGTAAACGAAGAGCAGTTCAAAGCCAATATGAAAATGCTTGAGCGTTTCGAAGATGATGATGATGTTCAGAATGTTTACCACAATATGGAAATCACAGAAGAGTTGATGAACTCTTTATAAAAAATAATATAGCATTCATATACAGTTAACTTTCAATTAGTTTCTTTGCACAAAACTATGAAACGTCTTGCCGTGTTTTTTATATAAACAAGAAATACCGAGACGTTCCATCCGGCCAAATTAAAAAGCTGAAAATATACGGATGAAAAGAAACGTTGAATTAGTTGTTATATCGGATGTTCATTTGGGAACTTATGGATGTAAGGCTAAAGAATTGTTGCGATACCTCAACTCTATACAGCCTAAAACTTTAGTTCTGAATGGAGATATCATTGATATCTGGCAGTTCAAAAGTCTTACTTCCTAAACCTCATCTGAAAGTGATCAGAAAGATACTTTCATTCGCTACCAAAAATACAGATGTCTATTATATTACAGGCAATCATGATGAAATGTTCCGGAAATTCACTGATTTTGAACTCGGAAAACTTAAAGTCTGTAATAAGATCTGCCTGAATATTGATCAGAAAAAACATGGATATTTCATGGCGATGTTTTCGATGCATCCGTCCAACATTCTAAATGGATCGCCAAACTTGGCGGAAAAGGATATGATCTCTTAATTATTATCAATAATGTTGTAAATTGGTTCTTGGAGAAAATGGGTAAAGAAAAATATTCATTCTCAAAAAAATCAAAAACAATGTGAAAAAGCAGTAAAATATATCGGTGATTTTGAACTTACAGCCTCTGAACTAGCCATTGACAATCAATATGATTATGTGGTTTGCGGACATATCCATCAGCCACAGATCCGTGAAGTAAGCAATAAAAAGGCTCATGTACTTATCTGAATTCAGGAGACTGGATTGAGAATCTCTCCGCATTGGAATATCATGATAAAGAATGGAAAATCTTCTACTATGATGAGCATAAACATTTGCTGAATGATGATGAAATGGAGGAAATTCAGGATATGGATCCTTCAGCGCTTTTGAAAATAGTAACCAATTTTTCCTAAATGAAGGTTCTTTATGCATTCCAGGGAACTGGAAACGGGCATGTGGCCAGGGCACAGGAGATTATTCCTATTCTGAAAAAATATGCTTCGGTGGATACCCTGATCAGTGGCCATCAATCGCAATTAAAGGCCGGATTTGATATTAATTTTCAATATAAAGGAATTTCTCTTCTTTATAATAAAACAGGTGGTTTATCATATCTTAAAACATTTACAGAAAATAAATTTTTAGAAGCTGCCAGGATCATAAAACAGCTTGATCTTTCCGGGTATGATCTAATTATTAATGATTACGAGCCATTAACAGGTTGGGCTTCCAAATTAAAGAAGCTTCCAATGATAGAACTTAGCCATCAGGCATCAATGAGTTTTCCTGAGACCCCGAAACCTTTAAAAAGGATTTTCTGGGAGAAATGATTTTAAAGTATTATGTTCCCAGTGAAAGAAAAATAGGATTCCATTTTGAAAATTACCATCCACAGATAAAAAAGCCGGTCATCAGAAGAAAGATCCGTAATCTTAACCCTTACAAACAGGGGTATTATCTTGTTTATCTTCCAAGCTTTGCAGATGAGAATATTATCAGGGTTTTAAAGAAGATTCCTGTGGAGTGGAAGGTATTCTCGAAATATAGTAAGGTGCGTGTGAAAGTGAAAAATGTTGAAATATTTCCTATTGACGAAAATGAATACCTGAAATATTTTGAAGGCTGTGATGGAATTTTATGCAATGCGGGTTTTGAAACTCCTGCAAAGCACTTTTTATGGATAAAAATTATTTGTAATCCCTATTCATAACCAATACGAGCAGGAATGTAATGCTTGTGCACTGGATAAAATGGGAATCCCTAATTCCAAAAGTTTAAAGCTTCAGGAAATTATGGAATGGGTAGCCTCAGATCATCATCTGAAAGTCGACTACCCTGATGATATTGAAGAAATACTCAGGAATGAAGTTCTAATTCTTTAAAAAATATCTTCCACATCATTCATTCTCATCATTACAGATCTTGCATAGGAACAATGAGGATAAACCTTCCAGTTATTTTCCCTTGAAAATCTGATGGCTTCCTCAACTAAATATTTTCCCATTCCTCTGCCTTCAAATTCAGGATGTACCAATACAAAGGAAATGATCAGTTTATGATCTTCGGGAAGATGGTATAGGTAAGTCTACCTACTTCTTTTATTTCATTATTTAAAGTAAGGACGCCACCGTTTCCGGATTTATTGTTTTCAAATTTCATAAATCAGATTTTATTAATAAAGATACAAAAAATAGACCGTCGGTTTATAGATGCATTGAATTACTCTTTCCCTGTATAGTAGTTATAATCTTTAATGATAATACTGATAAACTGCCTTTCAGTCATTTTTGTGGGATCAATTTCCAGTTTCAGGATATTTTTGATTTTGTCGGAAAGCTTAGTGATGATCTGGCGGTCATCCACTTTCAGAGCTTTGGTATAATTGTCTTTAATGATCCTCATATCATTATCACTTAATGCAATTACCTGAGGGAAGGAAGGAACATAATCTTCCTTGATATTTTCTAAGATGGTATGAGAGATGTTAATATTATTTTTTAAAGAAATGACAGCCGTACCGGAAGCGATATCTCCCAGTCTTTGGTTATTTTTGGAAACAACCATTGAAATTAAACCTACAATTCCCGCAAAAGAAACGTCTACAATTCTGAAGATCCAGCGGATCATATAATCTCCGAAACCGGCCTGGTAGCCATCAATCTTCACTACTCTTATTTTCATAAGTCTTTTACCCGGAGTCTGCCCTTCCATCAAGCTTTCCAGAACAACAGGGTAGATGTAAACGGGAAAAGTAAGAATGATGTAAACAGCCCGTACAGACCATTCATCCAGTCCGTTTAATAAATATCCCAAATCGAAAATATTGAAGAACAGATAAAGTATAGCAACGATATAGGCAACCCTTATCAGAAGATCAACAATGAATGCAAGCATTCTTTCTCCTATACTGGCAATAGTGAAGCTGATATTTACATTTTGTGAGGTATTTATCGCAATTTGAGACATAATTTTTATTATTTTAGCCTTACAGTTATGAGAGAAGTTTATTTCATTAAACAAAATAAAGAAAAATGGTTGGGAATAGAACAGGTTATTGATGGGAAAATAAAAAAATCCTGATGACCTGTCTTCGTTATATATAAACCTGATCAATGATCTTTCTTTTGCCCAGACTTATTATCCCAAAAGTAATACAACGGTCTACCTGAATCATCTGTCTTCTCAGATTTTTCAAAAGATCTATAAAACGAAAAGGGTAGAAGAAAACCGGCTGATTTATTTTTTCAGAACGGAAGTTCCTTTACTGGTATATCATTACCGGAGGTATCTGTTGTATGCTTTTCTGTTTTTTACGCTGTTCACTTCTATCGGAGTGCTTTCTGCAATCTATGACAAAAGTTTCTTAGCAGTTGCCATTCCCAATGGAATCCTACGTGAATGAAACCATAGAAAATATAAAAAAGGAAATGCCGTTGCTGTATACGAGAGCGGTTCTACCTGGGGAAGTACGATAGGGATTATCTTCAATAATATCCAGGTAGGAGCGAAGTTATATATTTATGGGATTACGGGAGGTATAGGGACTTTATTTGCGCTGCTTTCCAACAGCGTGATGCTTGGGGCCTTTCAGTACTTTTTTATGACTACGGAGCTTTAAAAGACAGTGCCAGGGGAATCTGGCTGCATGGAGTATTTGAAATCTTTGCAATGGTCATAGAAGCTATGTGCGGATTGATTCTTGGAGCATCTATTTTATTTCCCAGGACTTTTTCAAGATTCAATTCTTTTAAAAAAGGATTTAAAGATTCATTTAAAATATTTCTCAGTACCATTCCTTTCACAATTTGTGCCGGGATTATAGAAGGTTATGTGACCAGACATGCGTTGAGAATGCCTTTGATGGTGAATTTGCTTATTATTTTCGGATCACTTGCAATCGTCATTTTTTACTATATTGTATATCCGTCTGTTGTCAATAAAAAAACTAATAAAAACATCAATGATACAATTTTATAAAAAAAGAGATTTCGGAACTTTCATCAGTGATAGTTTCAACTTCTTTAAACTCTATGGGAAGAACTATTTTAAGAGCTACCTGCTGATCAATGGTTTACTGTTAATCTTAATGGTAGTAGTGGTTATCTTTGGATATAGAGAACTTTTTTCTCAGATTTTCGGATCCAATATGAATGGTGATACCTATTATTTTGAAAAATATTTTTCCGATAACGCAGGAATGCTGATCGCAGTGGCTTTACTTACTTTTCTGCTTTTTATGATACTTGCCATTGTCAGTTATCTGTTTCCTGTTTTTTATCTTAAAAGAATTGCACAGGGAGCCAATAGCATAAAGACCGATGAAATTGTAGGAGACTTTAAAAATAACGCCGCAAAAATAGCCAAGCTGTGTATTGGTCTGATTTTTATTGTCACTCCATTAGCTTTTTTCGTGATGGGATTTTCTTATATTCTGATATTTCTGATTATAGGAATTTTCCTCATATTCCTTATTTATCCTACACTGTTCAATGTTATTACATTTCTGATGTATGATTATTTCAATTCGGACAGAAGATTTTTTGAAAGCCTTAGTTATTCCATACGGGCGCAGTTCTCCTATCCGAACGGAAGAGAGAAATCACCTTATTGGAAGTATTGGGGAGGATCTATCATCATGATTACCATTATCTCCATTATTTCTTCGGTATTCACTTATATTCCGCTTATATTCTTTTACGGAGCTGTACTGACATCTGCCCCGGACGGTAAGTTTGAACAGAATCCCTTTACCGGCGCTGCAGGAATTGTATTTTTGTATTTTATGGAATTTCTATGCTGTTATCATTCTTTCTTTCCAATCTCATGTACGTGAATGTCGGACTGATGTATTACGACAGCAGAACAGATCTTCATCAGAAAGTAGAACTTGAAGAAATAGATACCATCGGGATCAATGAATAAGATTTTTTCATACTGTTTTTTCTTTCTCTTGGGCTCGTTCGTGCTCAGGACAACGGACCTGCGGAAGATGACCTTGTAGACTCCCTTTATACCACCGGGCACTACAGGAATATGCTGCGTGCCGATTCTGTATTGGTTAAAAATCCGGTTTCGGAAAATGTGGTCTATCCCAAGCAATTCAAAGAAAATGTTCCGTCAAGGTATAAAGGCAACGAGTTTGATTATTCGGTGTCAAAACCCAAAGAATCTTTCGGGCAAAAACTGATGCGGAAAATAAATAAATTGCTGCAAAGTATTTTCGGGGAAACAGCATTTACAAAATCCCTGGAGTTTACCGGACTTCTTATTCGTCTGTTTGTCATTATTCTTGTAGGATTTCTGCTTTATTTTATCATCAGATATATTCTTGGAAAAGACGGGAACTTCATTTTTGGAAAGAAAAACAAAAAACTGGACCTGAATGTAGAGGAACTCCATGAAAACATCCATGAGATTAATTTTCCTGAAAGTATAGCCGGATTTGAACATGCAGGAGATTATCGTTCAGCAATACGGTATCAGTTTCTGTTCATTCTGAAAAAGCTAAGTGATAAAAAGCTGATCACCTGGAATCCGGAAAACCAATAAAGATTATGCCGCAGAACTGAAAGCCGGCCATCTTAAACAGGAATTTTCAGATCTTTCCTATATTTTCGATTATGTCTGGTATGGAGAGTTCAATATTGAAGAACAAAGCTATCAGAAATTTAAAAACAAATATCAGGCATTTAAACCCTAACCCTATCAACCATGAACAAAACTTTCAAAATATATGCTGTAATCTTCATCATTGTGATGATTATTCTGGCGTTGCTTGAAGTTAATAAAAAGACCGTCAACTGGCGTAAGAATTTCGATATTCATGAAAAATCTCCTTTCGGCCTGTTTGTTTTCAATAATGAAGCGAAAAACCTCTTTAAGAATAACCTGAAGAGAATGGAGCAGGCTCCTTACGAATATTATAGCCGGAATCAAAAAGATCCTCATAATATAATGGTCATCGAAAATGAATTGATGCAGCATCCTGGAAAAAAATTCTGGAACAGGTTTCAGAAGGATCTGATGCAATGCTGATGGTAAGCCGTATGCCTAAAGAAGTTTCAGACAGTATAGGATATTATGATTCGGAAATCTCATTTGAAGAAGAAAATGTACTGAAACTTACAGATAAGAAATATCAGAATGATTTTATTAAATTAGATAAACTTCCGTCAGGAAGAGGATTCTCGTTTATCAAGCCCGGAGTTCAGGTATTAGGAAAAACAGTGGAAAAAAGAAATACGGACCAGGCGAATTTTATTAAAGTGAAATTCGGAAAAGGAAATATTTATGTTCATAGCGAACCTCTTTTTCTCACCAATTACTACCTGCTGAAATCCGGAAATATAAAATATGCACAGGATGTTTTTTCTTATCTTCAGGATAGGGAAACCCTATGGTTTGTAAAAAGTAACAGTAAAGAATCCCGTTTCTTTATGAGATTCATACTCTCAAATCCGGCACTGAAATATGCATGGTGGGTTTTACTCGGAGGATTTGTATTGTTTATCTTTTTAATGCCAAAAGAAAGCAGAGAATTGTGCCGGTAATAGAACCTTTGAAAAACACATCACTGGAATTTGTAAAAGCATCGGAAATCTTTATCTTCAGGAGGGTGATTTTCATGATATGATGGCAAAGAAAGCCCAGTATTTCCTGAATAAGGTAAGAATGGATTTACTCATCGATACCCAGAGCCTGGATGAAGAATTTGCCAAAAACTTCAGTTGAAAACAGGAAAGCCTATGGAAATGATCCATGAAGCTATTCATCTTATTAAAAAGCCCAGGATCCTTATGCCGGTGTAATGAAAGAAGACCTTACAAGGATCAATAAACTGCTTGATGAAATTTTAAAATAAAAAAATAAAGAGTTCCATGTGGACGATTTAACTAAAGATAGGACAGTGTCTTATTAAAAAAATAAAAATTATGGAAAACCTTGATAACCCGAACATAGAAAATCAAACTTCTATAAATCTTAATAAAAGTGAAGATCAGTTTCAGTCAAGAATAGATATGATTGAACTTCGTGCAAGTCTCGATAAGGTAAAAGCTGAGATCGGAAAGGTCATTGTGGGACAGGAGAGCATGATCGAGCATCTTTTGGCTGCCTTACTTTCAAATGGACACGTCCTTATTGAAGGTGTGCCGGGAGTAGCCAAAACAATTACAGCAAAATTATTGGCAAAGACCATTGATGTAGGATTCAGCAGAATTCAGTTTACACCGGATCTTATGCCTTCTGATATTCTGGGGACATCAGTTTTCAGTGTAAAGAACTCGGAGTTTGAATTTAAAAAGGACCTGTCTTTTCCAATTTCATATTGATTGATGAGATCAACAGATCGCCTGCCAAAACTCAGTCAGCCTTGTTTGAAGTTATGGAAGAAAGACAGATCACAATGGATGGTACCCGGTATATCATGGAAGACCCGTTCCTTGTTATTGCCACCCAAAACCCGATAGAGCATGAAGGAACTTACAGACTTCCTGAAGCCCAGCTGGACCGTTTCCTGTTCAAAATCAATGTAGGATACCCTAACCTTCAGCAGGAAATTGCTATCATAAAAAATCAGCATGAAAGCAAAAAGAAGATAAAACAGAAGGGATTAATCATGTCATTACAGCAGAACAGCTGAAAAACTATCAGCATCTTGTAAAAGAAATAGTTGTGGAAACACAGCTGATGGAATATATTGCTAAAATTATTATCAACACAAGAGAAAACCAGTTTTTATATCTGGGAGCCTCTCCAAGAGCCTCATTAGCCCTTCTTACCGCTTCAAAAGCCTTTGCAGCCTTAAGAGGAAGAGATTTTGTAACCCCTGAAGATATTAAAGAAGCGAGTTATGCAGTCCTGAGACACCGCGTAATTGTTTCTCCTGAAAGAGAAATGGAAGGTCTTACAGCAGACGAAATTATACGCCAGATTTTAGAAGGAATAGAAATTCCGAGGTAGTAGATAATAGGTGATAGGAAACAGGTGATAGTGAATTCCAATTTAATTAAAGTACACAATATTACGTATGGCAAATTTTAAAGAACTTTTAGTTTGGCAGAAATCGATTGATTTTGTTACTGAAATTTATAGGATTACTGAAACATTTCCGAAAACCGAAGTCTACGGATTAATATCACAAATCAGAAGAGCCGCTGTTTCTATACCATCCAACATTGCTGAAGGAAACTCAAGAAGAAGTAAACCTGATTATCTGCAATTTTTAAAAATATCAAGGGGCAGTTGTGCAGAAGTAGAAACACAATTAGTAATTTCAAAAAATCTCGGTTTTTTTAATGAAGATGACTATTTGCAACTAAATCAGGAAATTATAGAAATATCCAAAATGTTGAACGGACTCATTAGTTCCTTACAATAATAATGAATGTGAAAAAGCTAATAAACGACCATCTAAAACCTTTCATCTGCAACCTGCCACCTAAACAATGAAAAACTTATACATCAATACACGTTTCTTCTTTACACTCATCGGAGTGGGGGTGTTGTATGTTCTGGCATTTTTCTTTCCGGTCCTGATGTGGGGAGCTCACATTGCCTTATTGATCTGCTTCCTTGCAGCTATGGTAGATTATCTCCTGCTTTTTAATCAGAAGAATGCACTGCAGGCTCAGAGGATATTGCCTGAAAAACTGTCTAATGGCGATGAGAATTTTGTAAAAATTGATATCAAAAATAATTACAATTTTAAAATCAATACAAGAATTATTGATGAGATCCCGTTCCAGTTTCAGAAAAGGGACTTTTCAATTGAGAAAAGATAGACTCCGGTGCCAATACCTTTTTCAATATACATTAGAACCTAAAGAAAGAGGCGAATACCATTTTGGAGGTTTGAATATCTATGCTTCTTCACCTTTGGGATTCGTTTCAAAGAGATATACTTTTCAGAAAGATGCGGTACTGCCTGCTTACCCGTCATTTATCCATCTCAGAAAATATGAACTGATGGCCTTGCAAAGCGAATTTCTGATGGGTGGGATCAAGAGAGTCAGAAAATTGGGGCACACCATGGAATTTGAGCAGATCAAAGAATATGTTCCCGGAGATGATATCAGAACCATCAACTGGAAAGCAACTTCTAAAACCAACCGACTTATGGTCAATCAGTTTCAGGATGAAAAATCACAGCGTATTTTTATGCTGATTGATAAAGGAAGAACGATGAAAATGCCTTTCAACGGACTCAGCCTTCTGGATTATTCAATCAATGCTGCAATGGCACTATCACATATTATTATCCGAAAAGGAGACAGGGCAGGGATGATGACCTTCTCAAAAAGGCAGAGAATAAAATTGCGGCCGATAATAAATCAGGACAGCTGAAAAAATATCAGAAGCCCTTTATAATATTAAAACCGATTTCTTTGAAAGTGATTTCAACCGCTTGTATCAGGATGTAAAATATTCCGTCAATCAAAGAAGCCTTATTTTGCTTTTTACTAATTTTGAAACGCTGGACGGGCTTAACCGCCAATTGAAATACCTTCGTGGAATCGCCAAAAACCATTTACTGGTAGTCGTATTTTTCAAAAATGCTGAATTACAGACACTGATCAACAAAAATCCTGAAAATATGCAGGAAATCTATGATGAGATCGTGGCTGAAAAATTTGAATTCGAAAAAAACTGATCATTCAGGAACTCCGTAAATATGGAATTTATACCGTATATACGCTTCCTGAAAATTTGAATATCGATGTTATCAATAAATATCTGGAGATAAAAGCAAGAGGAATTTTATAACTTTGCAATAAGCAATAAGCAATAAGCAATAAGCAATAAGCAATAAGCAATAAGCAATAAGCAATAAGCAATAAGCAATAAGCAATAATGAAAATAACACTTAACAGAATAAACGACGATTTTTTATTTGAATGTACAAACTCTCAGGGCAATTCTATTCTTTTGGATAACACTTCCCAGCCGGGAGCAAAAGGAGTTTCTCCGATGGAAAGTGTACTGATGGCAGTAGCAGGATGCAGCGGGATTGATGTGGTTTCTATTTTAAAAAAGCAGCGTCAGGAGATCAGAAGCTTTCAGGCGGAAGTAGAAGGAGAGAGAGTACAGGTAGATGATGCGAAGCCTTTTAAATCAATCAATGTGAAATTCCTTTTAGAAGGTGAAATTGATCCTAAAAAGGCACTGAAAGCTGCAGAACTATCTTTTGAGAAATACTGTTCCGTATCAAAAACATTAGAACCGAATGTAGAAATAGGATACGAAGTCTATGTAAATGGAGAAAAATTTAATCTCTTATTTAAAAATAGAAAAAGCCGGATGATTTATCCGGCTTTTTTATTACTCATTACTCATTACTTATTAAAAAGTAAGTCTCGGTTTTATCAATTTCGCCACGGTGGCTGTCCATCCGGTCTGGTGTGATGCTCCAACACCTCTTCCGTTATCCCCATGGAAATATTCAAAGAAAGTAATATAATCTTTAAAATGCTCATCATAATTGAACTTCGGGTTCCCTCCGTTGAAGGCACGTTGCCCGTGTTCATCCTTTAAAAATATCGAGCATAGTCTCTTGCTGATATTTTGAGCTACTTCATCAAGATTTCTCTTATCACCACTTCCGGTTGGGAATTCTACCTTAAGGCTGTTGCCATAGTAATAGTGAAAACGTTGTAAGCTTTCCACAATCAGGAAGTTGATGGGGAACCAGATTGGTCCGCGCCAGTTGCTGTTTCCTCCAAACATCCGGCTGTCACTTTCAGCTGGAGTATAATAGACCATATTTTCAGTTCCATGTACAGAAAAAATAAAAGGATTCTCTTCATACACCTTAGACATGGCCCGGATTCCATAAGAGCTTAAGAACTCTTTCTCATCAAGCATTCTTGTGAGAACCTTTGTCAATCTGTTTTTACACGGAGAATACTCATCAGGTGTTTTCTTCCATGGCCCTCCTCATCCCAGTGTGATACCAGTTTGGTGAGTTCCGGCTTATTTTTTAAGATCCATTCCATTCTGCTTCTGAAATTCGGCATCTTTTCCAGTAAACGGTGATCTACTATCTCAACGGCAAACATCGGAATTAATCCCACAATACTTCTCAGCCTTAAAGAAACACTTTCCCCGTTCCCGAGCTGAAGTACATCATAGAAGAATCCGTCTTCCTCATTCCAGAGACCTTTTGTTCCGTCACCCAGATTTTCCATGGCCTCTGCGATATACAGATAATGTTCAAAAAATTTGATAGCCATATCTTCATATACCTGATAGTATTGGGCAAGCTCCATTGCAATCCGCATCATATTCAGGGCATACATAGCCATCCAGCTTGTTCCGTCAGCCTGTTCAAGGTGCTGCCCGTCCTTTAGTACCATATTACGGTCAAAAGCTCCGATGTTATCAAGTCCCAGGAAACCTCCCCGAAAATATTTTTACCGTTTTTATCCTTTCGGTTCACCCACCATGTAAAATTCAGCAGCAACTTCTGGAATACTTTTTCTAAAAATAATAAATCCGGCTTTCCATTGTTTTTTCATCAATTTTAAAAACACGGAAGCAGGACCATGCATGTACAGGCGGATTCACATCACTCATATTCCATTCATAAGCCGGAAGCTGCCCGTTAGGATGCATATACCATTCTTTGGTGAGCAGTAAAAGCTGCCCTTTGGCAAACTCAGCATCAATGATGGAAAAAGGAACACAGTGAAAAGCCAGATCCCAGGTAGCATACCATGGATATTCCCATTTATCAGGCATGGAAATAATATCCTTATTGTGAAGATGATTCCACTCCGTATTTCTTACATATTCATTGAAATTTCTCGGAGCTTCAAAATTCGGATCCCCTTTCAGCCACTTTCCGATATTGTAATGGTAGAACTGCTTGTTCCAAAGAAGTCCGGCAAATGCCTGTCTTTGAACATTCCTTTCATCTTCATGTACCGTATCATATTGAACTTCATTGTAAAATTCTTCTGTTTCAGACTTTCTTATACTGAAGGTTTCATCAAACCCTTCAAAAGGCTCCTCTGTTTCGTCAGGACATAATCTGAATTCAAAGACCTTAGATTGTCCGGCTCCAATAATCTCATCGATCAGAAAAGCAGCCTTAGTCCCTTTTTGCTCAGGATTTACCGTATCAGTTTTATGAATGACGAAATCATTAATCCCGTCTTTGTAGTAACTGTTTTCAGCCAATGGAGTACCGTAAAGCTTCGGGGTATTGGTTTCATTCTCACAAAATACACTTTTGCATTTCCGTTTCTCGAATAAAACTTTTTGATCGAAATACTGTCGTGCCCGATATTGATACTTCCGTCATCAGAAGCTGCATTCATTTCCGCTTTATAGGTATTATACCCCCATTTCCAGTTATTTCTGAACCAGGCAGTAGGTATTACGACAATAGGAGCGTCATTCCTGCTTCGGTTACAGATGGTAACTCTGGCCAGAATATCATTGTGATCTGCCTTACAGTATTCAATGAAAATATCAAAATACTCGTCATTGTCAAAAATTCCGGTGTCAAAAATTTCGTACTCCGGATCCTGTTTACTTCTTCTTCCGTTTTCAAGTACAAGCTCGTCATATGGAAATTCATTGATCGGATATTTGTACACCATCTTCATATAGCTGTGGGTAGGTGTATTATCCAGATAATAAAAGATTTCTTTGATATCTTCGCCATGATTTCCCTGCGGGTTGCTCAACCCGAAAAACCGCTCCTTTACAATTTTATCTTTTTTATTCCAGAATGAAAAAGCAAAACAGAAAAGCTGTTTCACATCAGAGATTCCTGCAATACCTTCTTCGCCCCAGCGATAGGCATAGCTTTCGGCATTATGATGATTGGTAAAGTTCCATGCATTTCCGTTCGGGCTGTAATCTTCCCGCACATTGCCCCATTGCCGGTTGCTTACATAAGGTCCCCAGTTTTTCCATTTGGTATCTTGTAATCTTTCTTTTTCGGCAGTCATAGGTAGTCATTTTTCAATACGAAGTTAGTTTTTTTGAAAAGTAATTCCAATTTTTTTCATCTGAATAATTCTTAATATGCTTCTGAAACACTCGTATTTAAGGGCTTTTTAAATATTAAAATATTTTTATTTTGAAATTAAAAGAAAAGAACTACCTTTGCACCATTCGTTCATTCAAATATTGAAAATGTTATCAAGAAAGGTTGAGGGATTAGACCCGATGAAACCTTAGCAACCCTTTGTGCAAGCAAAGAAGGTGCTACGTTCTACCAAAATTATTTTGGACAGATAACTTACTGAAGTTCTTTTTCAGCCATTTCCTGTGGCATTTTCAATTGTATTAAAATAATAGAATTGAAAACAGAACTAAACTATATTAATCTTTCGTATCAGACAAATTCCCAAAAGGAATACCATATCCCGTTGAGCTATGAGCTTTTCGGGAAAGAGCTCTTTACGGCTCCCATTATTTTGATCAATCATGCCCTTACCGGAAATTCAACAGTATCCGGCGAAAAAGGCTGGTGGAAACAATTGGTAGGAGAAAATCAGATTGTTGATACCAATAGATACACGGTTCTGTCTTTCAATATTCCCGGAAACGGTTACGATCATTTTTTAATTGAAGATTATGAAGACTTCACCCCTTCGGATATAGCCAATCTGTTTCTGAAAGGGCTGGAAGCTTTAGAGATCAAAAATATATATGCCATTATCGGAGGCTCCTTGGAGGAGGAATTGCATGGGAAATGCTGGCCAAACAGCCAAATCTTGCTGAAATCTTTATCCCTATAGCATGTGATTACAGAACCCATGATTGGCTTCATGCACAATGTCTGGTTCAGAAATTTTTATTGAATGATAAAGATGAACCTTTACAAAAAGCGAGAATTCATGCAATGTTATGCTACAGAACTCCACAATCGCTCAATGACAGATTTCAAAATACATACAATCAGGAAAAACAGCGTCTGGAATCAGAAGACTGGTTGGTTTATCACGGTAACGCGCTAAACGAAAGGTTTAATTTAAAAAGTTACAAACTGATGAATCATCTCCTGATGAATATAAATGTTGCTGAAGAAGCACTGGAGAACATACAGGCACGAATGCACATGATCTCCGTAGATACAGACTTATTCTTCCCGGCTTCTGAAATCCGAATGTGCTTCGAGAGTTTAAAAGAGAAAACAAGACTGTTTCTTATCACGAGATCCAATCAATACATGGGCATGATGCCTTCCTAATGGAATATAAACAATTAAATAATATCATAAAAAACATTTTATAAAGTAATGAAAAAGACTAATGAAATAAAATTTTTAAAGAACAGATCAATCGTCAAATTTGAAGGTGAAGATTTCCTGGGAGAAATCGGGATTGACGGACGAATTTTTAAGGCGCTGACGTTAGCAAGAATCAGTGTAGGGGTGATCTCCCAGCAGGCGGTAGAAAACGGAATCTCCATACTGGTACATGAAAATGATGCGGAAAAAGCGGTAGCCTGTCTTATAGATGAATTTGAAGAAGAAAGAAAATCAGGAAAGGTTTCCCAGATCTATAGCATCAACAACGTTTCTGTTATTGGTTTCGTAGCAGAAGATTTCAACAAGGTTTTTGCCGAGCTGGCGAGAAATAATGTATTCCGTTGCTTCTTAACCAGGTGGCAGGAGAAAACAGAGTCAATATTGTAGTTACTTCTTCTCAGGATGAGAAAACAAAGAACATCATAGAATCTGAAATTTTCAAAAAGCCTAAAACCGTTCATCTGGCCATTATAGGTCATGGAAATGTAGGAAAAACATTGATTCAACAGGTTTTGGAGTCTGCAGAAGAAATTAAAAACGTAAAAAGATAGATCTTAAAGTAGTTGCAGTAGCCAATTCTAAGAAAATTGCTTTCAACAAAAAGGGGTTTGATGCCAATTGGACTGATGAGTTTAACAGCTGAACATCCATCGAATGTTGAAGAATTAATCAATTTCTCCAACGAAAACCAGTTGGAAAATCTGATCGTTGTGGATAACACCGCAAGTAAAGATTTTGTGAAAAACTATCATGCTTTGGCAGAAAACGGATTCGATCTTGTTTCTTCCAACAAAATTTTCAATACTCTTCCGATTGAAGAATACAGAAAACTAAGATATACGTTGAGCAAAAACAACAGACGTTATCTGTATGAAACCAATGTGGGCGCAGGATTACCATTAATTGATACCATCAAATTGCTGCATCTTTCAGGAGAAAATATTACAAGAATCAAAGGCGTATTCTCAGGAACATTAAGCTATGTGTTCAACAATTTTTCTTTGAGAGACGATAAATTCTCAACAATAATCAATGAAGCTCTGGAAAAAGGATATACAGAACCGGACCCAAGAGAAGACCTGTCAGGAAATGATGTGGCAAGAAAATTATTGATCCTGGCCAGAGAATTAGATCTGATCAATGAATTTGAAGATATCAATATTCAGAATCTGGTTCCTGAAAGTCTTCTTTCTGTTTCAAAACCGGAATTCCTTACGAGACTGGAAGAGTTAGATGAAGAATACCAGAAAATAAAAGAAAACCAGGAACCTGGTCATGTGTTGAGATATGTAGGTGATTTACATGGTGACTTACAGAAAGACAAAGGCGAGTTGGATGTAAAACTGATTTCTGTACCTGCCACTTCAGCTTTAGGACAGTTGAAAGGTTCAGATTCAATCTTTGAAATTTATACTGAAAGCTACGGTGAAAACCCAATCGTGATTATGGGAGCCGGAGCCGGAGCTCAGGTAACGGCAAGAGGAGTATTCGGAGATATTTTAAGAGTAAGTGAAACAAAATAAATCAATTCATCAGTAAATTGACAATTAAAACTATATGGAAAATTTCGAAACATCAGCAATAAGAACCCAGACTGAAAGAACTCAGTTTGATGAACATTCCACTCCACTATATCTTACTTCAAGCTTTATTTTCCAGGATGCAGAAGATATGAGAGCAAGCTTTGCAGAAGAAAAACCCAAAAACCTGTACAGCCGTTTCTCTAATCCGAATGTAAGCGAATTCACAGAGAAAATTGCAAAAATGGAAGGAGCAGAAGCAGGATATGCATTTGCCACAGGAATGGCTGCCATTTATTCAACATTTGCAGCATTATTGAGCGCTGGAGATCATATCGTAAGCTGTCAGTCGGTTTTCGGATCTACTCACACGCTGTTCACCAAGTATTTCCCAAAATGGAATATTGAGACCACTTATTTCAAAGCTGAAGATGCAGAAAACGTTGAGCAGTATATCAAACCCAATACGAAAATCCTATATCTGAAACCCCTACCAATCCTGCGATTGAAATTCTTGATCTTGAGTTTTTGGGCAGATAGCCAGGAAACATAATTTGATCTTTATTGTAGATAACTGTTTTGCAACACCTTATCTTCAGCAACCGATTAAATATGGTGCGGATGTTGTTGTACATTCTGCAACGAAACTGATTGACGGACAGGGAAGAGTATTGGGAGGAATAGCAGTAGGAAAAGCAGACCTGATCAGAGAAATCTATCTTTTTGCAAGAAATACAGGACCTGCATTATCCCCTTTTAACGCATGGGTGTTGTCAAAAAGTTTGGAAACATTAGCAATCCGTGTAGAAAAACACTGTGAAAATGCTTTGAAGGTTGCTGAATTTTTAGAAGCACATCCAAACGTTGAGCTGGTAAAATATCCATTCCTTAAATCCCACCCAAGCTATGAAGTGGCCAAAAAGCAGATGAAGCTCGGAGGAAACATTGTTGCCTTTGAAATAAAAGGAGGAATAGAAGGAGGAAGAAACTTCTTAGACAAAATACAAATGTGTTCATTGTCTGCGAATCTGGGGATACAAGAACGATCGTTACCCATCCGGCCTCTACTACACACTCTAAACTGTCAGACGAAGAAAGAAACGAAGTGGGAATTACTGCAGGACTGGTACGTTGTTCGGTAGGTTTGGAAAATGTAGATGATATCATTGCAGACCTAAAACAGGCTTTAGATTAATCAAGGTTTAACCCAAAGATAGAACGAAACCCTATCAGCTCACTCAACAACTATAAAGAAGATGACAAATATAGAATCATTAAACAAAGCCCTCAAAGAACGCATCCTTGTCCTGGACGGAGCCATGGGAACCATGCTGCAGCGATATAAATTTGAAGAAGAAGATTACCGTGGTGACCGGTTCAAAGATTGGGAACATCCTGTAAAAGGAAACAATGATTTGCTTTCCCTTACCCAGCCTCAAGCTATTGAAGAAGTTCATAAAAATACCTTGAAGCAGGAGCTGATATCATTGAGACCAATACATTTTCAGGAACAACAATCGCCATGGCAGATTATCACATGGAAGATTTGGTTTATGAACTGAACTATGAGTCTGCGAAAATCGCCAGAAAAGCATGCGATGAATACACTGCAAAGAATCCGTATAAACCAAGGTTCGTGGCAGGATCCATCGGCCCTACCAACAGAACGGCAAGCTTAAGCCCTGACGTAAATGACCCGGGATACAGAGCCATTACGTTTGAAGAACTGAGAGTCGCCTACAAACAACAATGTGAAGCTTTATTAGACGGAGGTTCAGATATCCTGCTCGTAGAAACCATTTTTGATACCCTGAATGCCAAAGCTGCTTTGTTTGCCATTGATGAATTACAGGAAGAAAGAGGAATTAAAATTCCGATCATGGTTTCCGGAACCATTACCGATGCTTCAGGGAGAACATTGAGCGGGCAGACTGCTGAAGCCTTTCTGATCTCAGTTTCCCACCTGAATCTATTAAGCGTAGGCTTTAACTGTGCTTTAGGAGCAGACCAGTTAACTCCTTATCTGGAAACCCTGGCCCATAATTCGAATTTTATGTTTCGGCTTATCCGAATGCAGGTTTACCCAATGCTTTCGGAAAATATGATGAAACTCCTGAAGATATGGCCAGACAGATTAAAGAATATGCAGAGAAAGGGCTGATCAATATTATCGGGGATGCTGCGGTACAACACCTGAGCATATCAAGGCAATTGCAGATCTGGTGGAGGCTTATTCACCAAGAAAATTGAAAGAATTTGTATGATCAGATAGATTTTTTAAATTAAAATCAAGAATGAAGGCTGGGTTATAAATATTATCTTTAAATAAACCACAAAATTTAATATAATGGAAAAGCCGAGTTACTTAAAAGATTCAGATGATGCCAGATTGTTCAATGAACTGAGAAAAAAAAAGTAAACCAACGGGTAGAAGCAATTCCTGAAAACAGGGATATTTATATTAAGATAAAGGCGGTTATTCTGCCACTGATCTATCTCGGTTTATATTTTTTCGCAGTCTTTAATGCCGAAAAACATTGGCTGTATATACTCAGTTTTGTTTTAATGGGAATCTCTCTGGTTTTAATTTATTTAAATCTGATCCATGAAGCAGCCCATAATAACATCTTTAAAAGTAAAAGACTGAATGGGGTAGTGCTGCACATTTTTGATTTCGTAGGGGCCAACTCCTATATCTGGAAGAAAAGACATATTGCAAGCCATCATGCCTATCCGAATGTGGACGGATGGGATACGGATATTGAGCAGAGCGGTTTGCTTTTGATTGTCCCATGGATTAAAGCAAAAGGTATTCAGAAGTATCAGGATAAGTTTTTCTTTTTAGTCTATCCTTTGTATTTGTTCAACTGGATGTTTATAAGAGACTTCAGAGACTTCTTTGATAAGGAAAGGGTGATTTTAAAGACACAGGAAAAATACCGGTTATCGAAAAGGTAAAAATGATAAGCTATAAGCTGTTTTACTTTTTTATCAGATTGTAATTCCTGTTGTGTTCTTTAAAGTATCAATAGGATTGGCTTTGGGAGCCTGGTTTTTACAGGTTATTTCAGCAAGTATTTTTGCATTGTTTGTTTTACTGCCTCTGCATCCGCTTCCTGATAATGCCTTTCCAAAATTAAATAAAGACAACGGTCTTCCTTTCAGCTGGCTTCATCACCAGTTTGAAGTGACCAATGATTTAAAAGAAAATAACTGGTTTGTGAGAAACTTGTTGGGAAATTTTAATTTCCATGTTGCCCATCATCTGTTTCCGAACTACAGTTATATGTATTACAATGAGATCACAGAGGAAATTGAACAATTTGCAAAAGAGCATGACCTGGCTTATAAAAGATTTCCATTGATCACTGCTTTAAGCAAGCATAGGGATTTATTGAGACAGAATGCCAATAATGCCTACTATATTTTAGAAGAATAAAATGAAATATTTAAGATTATCAGGCCTTGAGCCTCTTATCATAACGCCGGAAAGTAATTTCATCAACGTAGGTGAAAGGACGAATGTTGCCGGTTCCAAAAATTTTTAAGACTCATCAAAGAGGAAAAATTCTCTGAAGCATTAGACATTGCCCGTCATCAGGTAGAAGGAGGCGCCCAGATTTTGGATGTCAACTTTGATGATGGTTTGATCGATGGAAAAGCATCGATGATCAAATTCCTGAACTTAATAGCTTCTGAACCGGATATTGCAAGAATTCCGATCATGGTAGACTCTTCCAAATGGGAAATTCTGGAAGCAGGTCTTCAGGTGGCACAGGGGAAATGTGTGGTTAACTCTATCAGCTTAAAAGAAGGCGAGGAAGAATTTATCAAACATGCCAAAGCCATTAAAAGATATGGAGCGGCAGTTATTGTGATGGCATTTGATGAGGTAGGGCAGGCCGACAATCTTGAAAGAAGAATCGAAATTTCAAAACGGTCTTATGACATTCTTGTGAACCAGATCGGCTTTCCGGCTGAAGATATCATTTTCGACTTAAATATATTTCCGGTGGCGACAGGAATGGATGAGCACAGAAAAAATGCCATCGACTTTATTGAAGCTACACGCTGGGTGAGACAAAATCTTCCTTATGCATCTGTAAGTGGAGGAGTAAGCAACGTTTCCTTTTCATTCCGTGGAAATGATACGGTAAGAGAAGCGATGCACTCCGTATTTCTTTACCATGCCATTCAGGCAGGAATGAACATCGGTATTGTAAATCCTGCCATGTTGGAAGTTTACGACGAGATCAATAAAGAGTTGCTGGAACTTGTAGAAGATGTGATCCTTGACAGGAGAGAAGATGCTACGGAAAGACTTTGATTATTCCGAAAAACATAAATCAGTAAAAAAGAAAAGACGGAAGACCTTGAGTGGAGAAACAATCCATTGCAGGAAAGAATTACCTATGCTTTGGTAAAAGGAATTGACCGTTTTATTGAAGAAGATGTAGAGGAAGCAAGGCAATTGGCAGAAAGACCACTTCATGTTATTGAAATTAATCTGATGACAGGAATGGGAGTCGTAGGAGATTTATTCGGAAGCGGAAAAATGTTCCTGCCACAGGTTGTGAAATCTGCAAGGGTAATGAAAAAGCAGTAGCCTATTTACAGCCGTTCATTGAAGCGGAAAAAGATGGTTCGAAACCTGCCAACGGAAAAATCTTAATGGCAACAGTAAAAGGTGACGTTCATGATATCGGAAAGAATATTGTGAGTGTAGTGCTGGGTTGCAACAATTATGAAATCGTTGACCTTGGGGTGATGGTTCCTGCCGAAAAGATCATTCAGACTGCCATTGCCGAAAAAGTAGATGTCATAGGATTGAGTGGCCTGATTACGCCAAGTTTGGATGAAATGGTGTACATCGCCTCAGAATTAGAAAGACAGAATTTAGATTTTCCTTTATTGATCGGTGGTGCTACTACTTCAAAGGCACATACTGCTGTGAAAATCGATTTGAAATATAAAAATGCAGTCGTTCACGTCAATGATGCTTCAAGAGCCGTAAATGTGGTAAGCTCATTATTGGGAGACAGAAATAAAGAATATGTTTCCGATTTGAAGAATGATTACTCAGATTTCAGAGAAAAGTTTCTGAGCAGACAGGTAGATAAAGATTATGTCTCTATTGAAGAAGCAAGAGAAAACAAATTCAAAATAGACTGGGAGAACGAAGAAATTTTTACACCGAACAATTTAGGTATAAAAGTAATTGAAAATCAGGATCTGAATGAATTGTTACCTTTCATAGACTGGTCTCCATTTTTCAGAAGCTGGGATCTTCACGGGAAATACCCGAATATCTTAGAAGATGAGGTAGTAGGAGTGCAGGCCAAAGAATTATTCAAAGATGCTCAGGTCATTTTAAAAAGAATTCTGGATGAAAAGCTATTAACAGCAAAAGCGGTCTTTGGAATTTTCAAAGCCAATTCCAATGAAACTGATGATATCATCATTTTTGACGAAAACAATAATGAGCAGGTAAAATTTTTAACCCTGAGACAGCAGGCTCAAAGATCAAAAGGGAAAGATTATCTGGCTTTAAGCGACTTCATTGCACCACAAAGTTCAGGAAAGGCTGATTATATGGGCGCTTTCTGTGTAACTACAGGTTTCGGCACCGATGAATTGGCAGCAGAATATGAAAAAGCTAACGATGATTACAATGCAATCATGGTAAAAGCTCTGGCAGACCGTTTTGCAGAAGCCTATGCTGAATTTTTACATAAAAAAGTAAGAACAGAATATTGGGGCTACGCCGTTCAGGAAGAATTGAGTAACGAAGAACTGATTGCAGAAAAATACAAAGGAATACGTCCGGCACCGGGATATCCGGCCTGTCCTGACCACCTTGAAAAGAAAACCATCTGGGATCTTTTAAAGGCAGAAGAAAATACAGGTGTTTTCCTTACAGAAAGCTTAGCCATGTTCCCTACAGCATCCGTTTCAGGATACTATTTCGGAAGCCCGCATGCCAAGTATTTCGGATTAGGAAAAATTACAGAAGATCAGCTTAAGGATTATGCAGACAGAAGAAGTTGTAGCATCCAGGAAGCTAGAAAATGGTTGTCACCCAATTTAGCAGATTAAAATTAAACATGAAGATAACAGAACACATTAAAAACGCAAATGGAAAAACCTTATTCTCCTTAGAAGTAGTTCCGCCACAAAAGGGAATTGGTATTGAAGACCTATACACGAATATAGACCCGTTGATGGAATTCAAACCTCCATTCATCGATGTTACCACTTCAAGAGAGGAATACATCTATTTAGACAAAGGAAATGGCCTTATGGAGCGCCGTATCACAAGAATGCGCCCCGGAACATTGGGAATCTGTGCGGCCATTCAGCATAAATATAATGTAGATACCGTTCCCCACTTATTGTGCGGAGGCTTTACCAAAGAAGAAACCGAATACCTTCTTGTAGACTGTATGTATCTTGGGATTGACAATGTAATGGCTTTAAGAGGTGATGCGATGAAAGGACATCAGTATTTTGAGCCTACACAAGGTGGCCATGCCAGTGCAATGGATCTGGTGAATCAGATCAATGATCTGGGAAGAGGAAAATATCTTCACAATGAAGAACAAGCTTGTGATGAATTGAATAAATTCTGCATCGGTGTTGCCGGATATCCTGAAAAGCACATGGAAGCCCCTTCCATGAATTATGATTTGAAGTGGCTGAAACAAAAGTAGATGCCGGAGCAGATTATATTGTCACTCAAATGTTCTTTGACAATAAAAAGTATATTGAATTCGTTCAGAAAGCAAGAGAAATGGGAATTACCGTTCCTATTATCCCCGGAATAAAGCCGATTGCCACCAAAAAGCACTTGAAAATTCTGCCACAGGTATTCAAAATAGACCTTCCGGAAGAGCTTATCAGTGAAGTGGAGAATGCTAAAAATAATGAAGCTGTTAAACAGATCGGAATAGAATGGGCCATTGCCCAGTGCAAAGAATTACTGGATTTTGGAGTTCCGGTTCTACACTTTTACTCAATGGGAAAAAGTGATAACATAAAAAAGTAGCCGGTGAGCTATTCTAATAAAAGTACCAAAAATGAAGGAACCCCTGTGAATCTCACAGGGGTTTATTTTTATCCGTTCATGAAGCTTACCAGTTTGATGAGGTCTTCTTCTTTATTGAATTTAATATTATTCGATTTTACGAAAGTCTCCAGAGATTCTTTTTTGCCGGGAATAATTCCACAATATCTTTTAGTTTTCTAGGTTTCTTGATAAAACCTTTTTCAGTTTTGATATAATAAACCGGATCTAATGTTTTAAAGAAAGCTGCTTTATCAGAAGCATAGGAATTGGACGCCGGTACAGCATCATTAAATTTGGTCTTTACCTTTTTATAAAGTTTATTTTGGCCATTAGCAATTTCAAAGAAATAACCGTTTAACTCATCATTAGTCTGAAGCAATACGATGGTATTTTTAGGAGAAGCCACTTCAATTCTGGAATATTGCTCTTCTTTAGGTAAAACCCATGGCTTTCCATCCTTCTGAAACTCTATTTCATCCTTGTAGCTGTTATACCTTACAGGAATCTTATCGAAGTTTTCCGCTACTTTAGCAGAATGGAATTCAATACTGTAATAAGGTGACCCAATGATTTCATCATATTTTAAAGCTCTTCCTGAGTTTTCGGATTTTACTCGAATACAGCATGATCTCCTCCAAGACTGTTTACAGAAAGCGTACTTGAATAGCTGGCCTGATAGCCGCCTGGTGTTAAATTTTGTGCATAAGTGATAGTGAAAGACACCAATAAGGCGCCCATAATTACTTTTCTCATTTTGATGGTTTTATTTAAGTTTATTCAAAGTTATTTTCAAAAATACAAATATTATCTTTTAATTATAGCGAAAATCTGGTATTTAAAGCAAAAAGGAGTCAAAATTACAAATAAGGATGTCTTTCAAACATTTTATTCCTGTCAAACAGATATCTGTAGGTAGCCAGTTTTCTTGTCACTGTTGTATCAAGAGTCTCTGCAATTTTGATCATTTTAGGATTGAAGTCGCCAATCCATTGGAGCTCAGTGATGGTAAAGTCCGTATGTTTTCTCAGATGCTGGGTGCCTTCCCAGATCATATATCCGTCGATTCCCTTCTTTTGCCATTCAGGAACCACCCCGAAAACAAGGCCAACCATTTTTTCATTCTTTTAAACTGTTTCAGGAACCAGAATACAAGCTTTTCAAACAACCCGAATTTCCCATTCAGATATTTAAACCACTGATTCAGGTCCGGAATATTGATCCACATGGCAATAGGAGTCTCATTTTCATACACAAACCATGAAATATGTTCATTAATGATGGGTTTCATCTTGGTAAACATCTTCAGGACTTTCGCTTCTTCCAACTGTTTTCCTTCTCCATGGGCCGCCCATGCTTTATTATAAATTTCTGTAAAGTCTCTGGCAAACTTTTCGAGATTGTTTTTCTTCATCGGCTGTGCAGAAATGGCAGGATTTCGTTTATTCCTTTCATAGGCAATGGTAAAAATCCTGGAAACTTCCGCAAAAACAGGTCTTGTAAAACAAAGCTGCTCAAAGTAAATCTCAAAACCATAATTTTCAAAAAGTTCTTTGTAATAGGGGAAATTGTAGTTCATTCCAAATAATGGTTCAATGAAACCATCAGTCAGAAGTCCCCAGAACTTATCCCTTTCTCCGAAATTAATAGGACCATCCATTGCTTCCATTCCCTTTTTCTGAAGCCAGTCTTTACAATGATCAAAAATAAAATCGGCTGTCTGCTGATCATTGATACAGTCAAAAAAACCGATTCCTCCGGTAGGTTGCTTTTGTTCATAGCAGTTATTGATAAAAACAGCTACCTTACCAATGGTTTTGTGATCTTTTTAAACAGAAATCTCTTACATTCCCCATTTTTGAAGAACTTATTTTTTTGGGATCGAAAATTTCTTCAATATTCTGATCCAGAGGACGAATATAATTTTTGTCGTGCTGATAAAGTTGTGCCGGAAATTCCAGAAATTCCTTTTTTTGGTCTTTGCTTTGTACTTCTTCGACAATAATCATAGGCTTTTTAATCAGAGTAGGTTATAAAAGATAATCTTTTTCGTCCCAATTGAATATAGAGGAACAGATATTATCCGTATTTTTGCTGCAAATTAAATAAAAATGGTTGATTTTACTGATAACGACGATGATATTTTCACTGGAAAAGAACATACGCCTATAAGAAAAGATGCTTTTGATAAATCGCCACAGGAAAAAATAGAAAAGATTACTGAACTTTTCGGGAGATTATGGAAACCCTGGGACTGGATATGACAGACGATTCCTTAAAAGATTCTCCAAAGCGTGTTGCCAAAATGTATGTCAATGAAATTTTCGGAGGACTTCTTCCGGAAAACAAACCGGGTATCTCAACATTTTCCAATAAATATAAATACCGCCAGATGCTGGTGGAAAAAGATATCACGGTGTATTCTTTCTGTGAACATCACTTTTTACCCATTATAGGGAGAGCTCATGTTGCCTATATCTCCAACGGAGAAGTAATCGGACTTTCTAAAATTAACAGAATTGTTGATTACTATGCGAAAAGACCACAGGTTCAGGAAAGATTGACCATGCAGGTTGTAGATGCTTTAAAAGAAGCGTTGGGAACAAAAGATGTAGCTTGTATCATCGATGCAAAGCACCTTTGTGTAAATTGCAGAGGAATTAAAGATACGGCAAGTTCCACCATTACAGCAGAATTGAGCGGGATCTTCAGAACAAACCCTATCACAAGACAGGAATTCTTACATTATGTAGGAAGTCATGCAAAACTGGATTACTAATTATGGAATACCAAATCCTTAAAAATATTATTGACTCAGAGCTTCTTAGATTTCAGAATATTTCTGAAGAAGAATGGAGCTATAAAGCCACACCGGAGAAATGGTCCAAAAAGAGATAATTGGGCATCTTTGTGACAGTGCTTTGACAAATATCCGTAGATTTGTAGTCACTCAATATAAAGAGAACGAGAATATCGTATACGATCAGAATGCCTGGGTAAAGGCCCAGAACTACCAGAATGTTCCCACAACAGAGCTTATTGCTCTCTGGAAAGCATTAAATTATCAGATTGTTCATGTCGTAGAAAATATTCCTGATGAGGCACTGCAAAGAACCTGTGATACCACCAAAACAGAACCTCAGAGGTTTACCTTGGAGTTCATCATCAATGATTATGTAGATCATTTGCAGCATCATTTAAAAGCGATTTAATTATGATAAAATTTAAAAAGGTTTCCGATAAAATTTTCATCACAACAATTATCTGTTGTGACAGATTTTTATTTTAACTAATTTTTGAATCTTAAAACTATTGAATCTTTTAATAAAAAATAAATGCAACTAAAAATATACAACTCGCTTACAGCGGAAAAAGAAATATTCAAACCCATCTTGGAAGGAAATGTAGGAATGTATGTCTGCGGACCTACAGTATACAGCAACGTGCACTTGGGAAATGTAAGGACTTTCCTTTCCTTCGATTTTATTTACCGTACCTTAATGCATTTGGGGTATAAAGTAAGATATGTAAGAAATATTACCGATGCAGGGCACCTTACTGATGACGGAGATGTAAATAATGACAGATTCGTTAAGCAAACCCGTCTTGAAAAACTGGAACCCATGGAAATTGTACAGAAATATACAGTGGATTTCCATAAAGTTCTGGATATGTTTAATCTTCTTCCTCCGAATATTGAACCTACAGCAACCGGTCACATTGTTGAACAGATTGAGCTTACTCAAAAACTGATAGACACAGGCTTTGCTTATGAAAGCAATGGTTCCGTATACTTCGATGTATTGGAATACAATAAAAGAGGGTTGAACTACGGTGAACTGTCAAAACGTAATATAGAAGAACTTTTCGCCAACACCAGAGACCTTGACGGACAAGGAGAAAAGAAAAACCCACAGGATTTTGCCCTTTGGAAAAAGCATCCCCAGCTCACATCATGAGATGGAACTCTCCTTGGGGAGAAGGCTTCCCGGGTTGGCATCTTGAATGTACTGCAATGAGTACTAAATATTTAGGTGAAACATTCGATATACATGGAGGTGGAATGGATCTTAAATTCCCTCACCACGAATGTGAAATTGCCCAGGGAAAGCCTGCAATGGAGCAGCTCCGGTACATTACTGGATGCATGCCAATATGTTGACGATGAACTCCCAGCGTATGAGTAAATCTACAGGAAACTATATCCTTCCGATGCAGCTGGTAACAGGAGATAATGACTTCTTTGAAAAACCTTTCCATCCTTCAATTGTACGTTTCTGCTTCCTGCAGGCACATTACAGAAGTGTGCTGGATATTTCAAACGATGCCATGATTGCCAGTGAAAAAGGATTTATCAGACTGATGGAGGCTGTGAAAGTATTGAATTCCATTACTCCTGACGATACAAAACAATCTGGTTTTAGCCTTACGGAATGGAAGAACAAATGTTATGATGCCCTCACAGATGATTTTAACTCTCCAATCCTGATCGCTCATTTATTTGAAGCTGTAAAATATATCTTTGCCTTAAATGATGGTAAAGAAACAATCTCAACGGCAGATATTGAAGATCTAAAGTCAACATTGAATGCCTTTATCTTTGATGTTCTAGGATTACAGACTGTAGAGGAGAACAATAATGAAAAGCTTGATCAGACTTTGAAAGTATTGATCGAATTAAGAAATCAGGCGAGAAAATCCAAAAACTTCGAACTTTCAGACCAGATCAGAGACAAACTGCTTGCTGAAGGCATAGAATTAAAAGACGGAAGAGACGGAACATCCTATGTTCTGAACTAAAAATAAATATACTTCGTTTTAAAATCATTCCGTAGGAGTCTGCTTTATCAGGATTCTTACGGAATGTTTTTTTAGACACTTCTTCAATGTTTTCTATCTATTATACATGCAGAATAGCAATTCGCAAACTCTCAAACCCGTTCGCTCATCTTTCATATTCTCAAAATCTCCAATTTTTTTCAGGAGCTATTTCCTGCTATCCACTCATACTCCTCACGCCTTGCGCTTCCATGGGCCAATCCAGCATCTCTCCATCCATGTTGCGGGGTAACCGTTCCTATCAGGGCTAGGGGAGAATACACAAGTATAAGTAATAAGTAATAAGTAATAAGTAATAAGTAATAAGTAATAAATAAGTAATAAGTAATAAGTAATAAGTAATAAGTAATAAGTAATAAGTAATAAGTAATAAGTAATAAGTAATAAGTAATAAGTAATAAGTAATAAGTAATAAGTAATAAGTAATAAGTAATAATATAGTAAGGTACATTGTATTCAATAGGAACGGGCTTTAGCCCGTTCTCCTCAAAAAAAAAAAAATTCCACAGGCTTTAGCCAAAACCTGAAAACACAAATTGTCGCACACAAGGCATGTGCGCCCAGTTTATCATGCCTTAGGTATCCCAACACTCATTTCATACACGCTTCTTTATATTGAATAGCACAGTATAATATTAAAAGCATCTATAATATAAGTATGCCCATCACTTATACCCTCATTAAACATTCATTACTTATTCTCATTATATATACTCCCAAAAACCCCTTCACCTTCCCATTTTCTCACCCTCTCACCCTAAAAGTTTCCAATACTGCCACCCTCTATCCCCTTCCTCAAACAATTGTTTAAAATTTTTCTCTCTACGGATCAGTTCATTATGATAAAATACGTTCCGAATATGAAATTTATGTTAAATAAACTTGCGAGGTAATGATGAAGTTTCTATCTTTGCCCCACTGAAAAACGAAAGAGATTCAGTAAAGCGCAGAAGAGCTTTTAGCTAAGCAAAAACGATATACTTTTAAAAAGGAAACGAACGAAAAAAAAACTTTAAATTTTTATCAATTAAAAGTTGCGGGTTAAAATAAAGTTTGTATCTTTGCAGTCCCAATTAAGGGGTGCAGGAGTATTGAGATTGAGGGTTTGGGAAGAATTAAGGTTACTTAAAAAAACTTTAAAATTTTCTTTCAAAACATTTGGTCGGTTCAAAATAAAGTTTTACTTTTGCGCTCGCAAATACGGAGCAACACTGACAGAGAGATTGCTTCGTTAAAAGCGAAAGATATAAAGATCATTGACATACAATATAACAACCAAGTAAGGAAAAACTAAAGCGTTAAAAACTTTGAGTGAGTCAGACAAACATACAATGGAGAGTTTGATCCTGGCTCAGGATGAACGCTAGCGGGAGGCCTAACACATGCAAGCCGAGCGGTAGAGATCTTTCGGGATCTTGAGAGCGGCGTACGGGTGCGGAACACGTGTGCAACCTGCCTTTATCAGGGGATAGCCTTTCGAAAGGAAGATTAATACCCCATAATATTTAGAATGGCATCATTTTAAATTGAAAACTCCGGTGGATAGAGATGGGCACGCGCAAGATTAGATAGTTGGTGAGGTAACGGCTCACCAAGTCTGCGATCTTTAGGGGCCTGAGAGGGTGATCCCCACACTGGTACTGAGACACGGACCAGACTCCTACGGGAGGCAGCAGTGAGGAATATTGGACAATGGGTGCGAGCCTGATCCAGCCATCCCGCGTGAAGGATGACGGCCCTATGGGTTGTAAACTTCTTTTGTATAGGGATAAACCTAGATACGTGTATCTAGCTGAAGGTACTATACGAATAAGCACCGGCTAACTCCGTGCCAGCAGCCGCGGTAATACGGAGGGTGCAAGCGTTATCCGGATTTATTGGGTTTAAAGGGTCCGTAGGCGGATCTGTAAGTCAGTGGTGAAATCTCACAGCTTAACTGTGAAACTGCCATTGATACTGCAGGTCTTGAGTGTTGTTGAAGTAGCTGGAATAAGTAGTGTAGCGGTGAAATGCATAGATATTACTTAGAACACCAATTGCGAAGGCAGGTTACTAAGCAACAACTGACGCTGATGGACGAAAGCGTGGGGAGCGAACAGGATTAGATACCCTGGTAGTCCACGCCGTAAACGATGCTAACTCGTTTTTGGAGCGCAAGCTTCAGAGACTAAGCGAAAGTGATAAGTTAGCCACCTGGGGAGTACGAACGCAAGTTTGAAACTCAAAGGAATTGACGGGGCCCGCACAAG
>CP078104.1:1765000-1767500 GCA_019203745.1 Chryseobacterium sp. E1 | reverse complement strand
TTTTTATATCAGTTGGTTATATTGTATACTTATCCATAATTAGATAATGTATGTAAACTTTATGTTAAATAAACTTGCGAGGTAATGATGAAGTTTCTATCTTTGCCCCACTGAAAAACGAAAGAGATTCAGTAAAGCGCAGAAGAGCTTTTAGCTAAGCAAAACGATATACTTTTAAAAAGGAAACGAACGAAAAAAACTTTAAATTTTTATCAATTAAAAGTTGCGGGTTAAAATAAAGTTTGTATCTTTGCAGTCCCAATTAAGGGGTGCAGGAGTATTGAGATTGAGGGTTTGGGAAGAATTAAGGTTACTTAAAAAAACTTTAAAATTTTCTTTCAAAACATTTGGTCGGTTCAAAATAAAGTTTTACTTTTGCGCTCGCAAATACGGAGCAACACTGACAGAGAGATTGCTTCGTTAAAAGCGAAAGATATAAAGATCATTGACATACAATATAACAACCAAGTAAGGAAAAACTAAAGCGTTAAAAACTTTGAGTGAGTCAGACAAACATACAATGGAGAGTTTGATCCTGGCTCAGGATGAACGCTAGCGGGAGGCCTAACACATGCAAGCCGAGCGGTAGAGATCTTTCGGGATCTTGAGAGCGGCGTACGGGTGCGGAACACGTGTGCAACCTGCCTTTATCAGGGGATAGCCTTTCGAAAGGAAGATTAATACCCCATAATATTTAGAATGGCATCATTTTAAATTGAAAACTCCGGTGGATAGAGATGGGCACGCGCAAGATTAGATAGTTGGTGAGGTAACGGCTCACCAAGTCTGCGATCTTTAGGGGCCTGAGAGGGTGATCCCCACACTGGTACTGAGACACGGACCAGACTCCTACGGGAGGCAGCAGTGAGGAATATTGGACAATGGGTGCGAGCCTGATCCAGCCATCCCGCGTGAAGGATGACGGCCCTATGGGTTGTAAACTTCTTTTGTATAGGGATAAACCTAGATACGTGTATCTAGCTGAAGGTACTATACGAATAAGCACCGGCTAACTCCGTGCCAGCAGCCGCGGTAATACGGAGGGTGCAAGCGTTATCCGGATTTATTGGGTTTAAAGGGTCCGTAGGCGGATCTGTAAGTCAGTGGTGAAATCTCACAGCTTAACTGTGAAACTGCCATTGATACTGCAGGTCTTGAGTGTTGTTGAAGTAGCTGGAATAAGTAGTGTAGCGGTGAAATGCATAGATATTACTTAGAACACCAATTGCGAAGGCAGGTTACTAAGCAACAACTGACGCTGATGGACGAAAGCGTGGGGAGCGAACAGGATTAGATACCCTGGTAGTCCACGCCGTAAACGATGCTAACTCGTTTTTGGAGCGCAAGCTTCAGAGACTAAGCGAAAGTGATAAGTTAGCCACCTGGGGAGTACGAACGCAAGTTTGAAACTCAAAGGAATTGACGGGGCCCGCACAAGCGGTGGATTATGTGGTTTAATTCGATGATACGCGAGGAACCTTACCAAGGCTTAAATGGGAAATGACAGGCTTAGAAATAGGCTTTTCTTCGGACATTTTTCAAGGTGCTGCATGGTTGTCGTCAGCTCGTGCCGTGAGGTGTTAGGTTAAGTCCTGCAACGAGCGCAACCCCTGTCACTAGTTGCCATCATTAAGTTGGGGACTCTAGTGAGACTGCCTACGCAAGTAGAGAGGAAGGTGGGGATGACGTCAAATCATCACGGCCCTTACGCCTTGGGCCACACACGTAATACAATGGCCGGTACAGAGGGCAGCTACACAGCGATGTGATGCAAATCTCGAAAGCCGGTCTCAGTTCGGATTGGAGTCTGCAACTCGACTCTATGAAGCTGGAATCGCTAGTAATCGCGCATCAGCCATGGCGCGGTGAATACGTTCCCGGGCCTTGTACACACCGCCCGTCAAGCCATGGAAGTCTGGGGTACCTGAAGTCGGTGACCGTAACAGGAGCTGCCTAGGGTAAAACAGGTAACTAGGGCTAAGTCGTAACAAGGTAGCCGTACCGGAAGGTGCGGCTGGAACATCTCATTTTAGAGCGTCTTAAGACGTTAAACAAAATCAGTATCGTAAGATACATTATACTTACTTAAAGCCATAGCTTTAGTTTTTTGTTTGGTTGATTTATATTAAAAATACAAAACCCACTAGAAATTAGTATAGGGAAAGAGATTTAGAAAAGAAGTTAGAAATTAGAAGTTAGAGATTAGTCTAACATCTAGTATCTAAAATCTAACATCTAAAACAAAGTCTCGTAGCTCAGCTGGTTAGAGCGCTACACTGATAATGTAGAGGTCGGCAGTTCGAGCCTGCCCGAGACTACTAATTAAAGCGGTAAGCATTAAGCTTGAAGCAGTAGGCAATTTAGCCTAAAGCTTATAGCCTACAGCCTACAGCACCTAGAGGGGGAATTAGCTCAGCTGGCTAGAGCGCCTGCCTTGCACGCAGGAGGTCAAGGGTTCGACTCTTATTCTCCACAGTTTTGGAAGCTTAATTTAAAAGTT
>CP078104.1:1625000-1760000 GCA_019203745.1 Chryseobacterium sp. E1 | reverse complement strand
GTAAAATACAACGAATATAAAGTTTCAAAATTTGACTTATTTTAAAACCTTTCCAGTATTTGTGAAAGGTTTTTTAATGATTATTTGATATTCAATAAGTTTTATTTTTCGATATTAAAATGTACTTTTATAAAAAAATATAGATGAAGTTATACTTTAATGTAGGATATATTGTAAAGGCCGGAGAGAATCTGGAACTGGTGATTGACGGGGAAGGTACTGCAGCTCATATCCATACTATGTTTTATGCTGAGAATGGATTATGGAAGTGTGAAGTGGATTATTTTTCAAGATCCATATCCTATCAGTATCGTGTGGTGGATGAAAGAAGAAATGTATTAAGGGAAGAGTTTGTTCCTCACCATCTTCATTTTCCTCACAACTATAAGGAGTTTGTTATTTTCGATGAATGGAACAATAAAAACTTTCCTGAAAATTATCTGAATAATAAGATCCTTTATAATAAACTGCATACGTTCGTTCCGGAGAAAGCAGCCATTTTAAAAAAACATACTCATCTATTCAGAATAGAAGCTCCTGTATATAATCCTGACTGGAGAGTGGTTTTATTTGGAAGCACACCCTCATTAGGAAGTTGGGATTATGAAAAAGCTATTCCTCTATCCCAAACGGATTTCGGACTCTGGGAGGTCTCTGTGGAAATTCCTGAAAACGAAATGATTCAGTTCAAATACTGTCTTTATGATACAAAAGAGAAAAGGGTAATTGACGTTGAGACCGGAGAAAACCGGTTTACAGCTACCAACCCGATGCCCGACGTTCTGCAGATTGTCTCCAATCATTATTTCAGATTTAAAGGATATCAGATGTATCACGATGCAGGAGTGGCAGTCCCTGTATTCTCTTTGAGAAGTGAAGAAGGATTTGGTGTGGGAGAATTTGCAGATATAAAAAAGCTGGCAGACTGGACGAAAGAAACTCATCTTGGAATTATCCAGATTCTTCCGATCAATGATACAACAGCTAATTATTCGTGGACAGATTCTTATCCTTACGCAGCAGTATCAGTGTATGCCCTGCATCCGCAATATATTTCAATAGAAAAGCTTGATTATTCTTTACCGAAAGATGTCGTTGAAGAATACCATGCTGAAAAAGAAGCCTTAAATGCTCTTGATCTGATTGATTATGAAAAAATGATTGCCGGCAAATGGAAATATTTACAGGCCGTTTTTACAGCAGAAAAAGACAAAATTTATAAGGACAGAAATTTCAAAAAATTTATAAAAGACAATGAAAACTGGCTGGTTCCTTATGCTGCATTCTGTGTTTTAAGAGATAAGTATAAGACGCCTAATTTCAACAACTGGAAAACCCATAAGAAATATATTGCAGGGAAAATCTCACAGTTTTTTACTGCAAAAGTAAAGATTATGATCTTTCGATGCTGCATGCATGGGTACAGTATCAGCTTCATCTTCAGCTGAAAGATGCTGTAGATTATACCCACAATCTTGGCATTTCTTTAAAAGGAGATCTTCCGATCGGTATTTACAGATATTCGGTAGAAGCATGGACTGAGCCGGAACTCTTCGGAATGGATTTCCAGGCGGAGCACCACCGGATCAGTTTACTGAACTTGGCCAAAACTGGGAATTCCCTACCTACAATTGGGAGGCCATGAAAGATGATGACTACAGATGGTGGAAAAACAGATTCAAGGCGTTGGAACAATATTTTGATGCCATGAGAATTGACCATATTTTAGGTTTCTTCAGGATCTGGAGAATGCCTGTTTCTGCCGTTCAGGGGATTTTAGGTTATTTTTATCCTGCCGTTCCTGTTGTAGCAGATGAATTTAAAGCATGGCAGATTCCATTTAATTTTGACAGGTATTGTAAGCCTTTTATTAATAATGAGATCTTATGGAAATATTTTGGAAAAGAGAGCGAAAAAGCCCTTGAGTTCATAGATCGTAATCAGGATGGTACTTACTCATTTAAAGAGGAATTTGAAACGCAGAGAAAACTGGTAGATTTCTTTAAAAAGAATCCAAGAGGGCCGCTCGAGGAAAAATTGGTTTCGCTTTGTGCAAACGTTCTGTTTTTAACTGAAGAAAGAAAAGGGGAGACGGTTTACCATCCGAGATTTAATGTATACAATACAGAATCCTATAAATACCTGCCGGAATGGGAACAAAAGAGTATCTACGACCTGTATCATGATTATTTCTTCAGAAGACAGGATCATTTGTGGTATGAAAAGGCGATGGAAAAACTTCCTGTGATTCTTAATGCGACAAAGATGCTGATCTGTGGTGAAGACCTTGGAATGGTTCCTGCTTGTGTCCCTGTGGTAATGGACGAACTGGCAATTATTGCCCTGAAAGTGCAACGTATGCCTGCTGAAAATATTCCATTCTATGATCCCAGAAATGCAAGTTATATGAATGTGGTGACTGCCTCTTCGCATGACAGCTCAACTTTGAGACAATGGTGGAAAGAAGATCCTGCCCTGACGCAAAAATACTTTAATCAACAGCTGATTCAATATGGAAAAGCCCTGAGGATTTAACGCCCCATCTGGCAGAAATCATTATGAAACAGCACTTGTATAACGAGTCTATGTTAGCTATTTTCCCGATCCAGGAGTTTCTGGCAACGGATGCAGACCTTTCTAACCGCAACATAGATAATGAAAGAATTAACAACCCTGCTGTTTTCCTCATTACTGGCGCTACAGAATGCATATTCACCTTGAAGACCTGAAAGAAAAACATTTGTTCAATGAAAAAATTGCTTCCTGGATAAAAGATAGTGGAAGGATGTAAATTTAACAATTGATTATCAGTAAGTTAATAAAATTTTAAAAGAAGTTTGATCTGCGGATTTAACTTCTTTTTTTTTTTTTGTATCAAAAAGATAGAATTAAGATATTCTGCTATATATTAACCAATTAACGACTATAGAGATGAAAAAAATATTTTTAGGATTAGCTTTGGGACTGGCGTTTTGACGTCCGCTCAGGGATATCCGAATAATGGTTGGGATGATGACGGTTATTATCAGAATGGAAACGGCTATTACAGCGATGAAGATGACAGAAATTATTTCCCTGATGATTATTATTACAATTATCCTCAGGACTACTATCCAGGCGACTATTATCAAAGTTATTATAACGATTACAGAAACAGTATCATTAATATCGATTGGAACGGTTTCTTCATTCAGAACAGATTAAACCGCTGGCAGGTAGATCAGATTATGAGATTGAATAATCTGTATGCAAGTTTTTCTGCATGGGATAATTTCTACCGATATAATCCGGACAGATGGTATTATGACAGATTCTATGCATTGGAAAGGATCTTAGGGCCAAGAGTGTTTGTTGTTTTCCAGAATAATTACTACAGAGGAATGAGCCCTGTTGTATATTTTCAGAATTACAGAAGAACCTATTATGTACCGAGATATACTGTGATGCCTAGATACAGAAATGTGAATATCAATATTTATAGGGTAGACCGCTCAAGGTTCCGCAGATCAGGTAATCCTACTTTTGAAATTGTCAGAACCAATAAAAGGCCGAATAACGGATTTAGAAATTCAGACAATAACAATGGAAATTCAGGTGGATTCCGTGGGAATGGCAGAAATGACAATTCCGGTTTCAGAAATGAAAACAATGAGGTAAGAAATAACAACGGGGGCTTCAGAGGAAATTCAGATAACGGAGGTTTCCGTGGAAATTCAAATAATAACGGCTTCAGAAATAATGGAGAGGGTTTCAGAGGAAACAGTGAAGTAAGAAGAGAAAGTGCTCCGTCAAGAGATAACAGTGGATTCAGAGGAATGGTGGTGGATTCAGAAAATCTGAAGGTTCCGCTCCGGCCCGGAATAATCGCAGCAATGGCGGATTCAGAGGCAGTCTGGTAAAGAATTAATTTTCATATATTATATTTAAGTGGTGTGAAGGACAGGTTTTTATAATCTGTCCTTTTTTTTTTTATGGTTGATTTATTTTTGTTAAAATTTAACATTATTTATGAACTTGTTAATTTAACTTGTGTTTTAATTCATAATCAAAAAGGTATAATAACAAAAATAACAATTAATTAAAATTTTAAAAAGATGAAAAAATTAGTTTTAGCAATAGCATTTATCGGGATGGGAAGTTTTGCAATGGCACAACAGACAACTCCACAGGACAAACAGGCAAGAACTGCTGAAATGAAGCAAAAAATGGAGCAGAGACAACAGGAACATCTGGAAAAAATGCAGAAAGACCTTAATCTGAACCAATCCCAGGTAGCGCAGGTAAAAGCACTTCAGGATAAAAGAAAAGCAGAAATGAAAGCGCAGTTTGAAAAAAGTAAGGTAGACAGACAAGCTAAGATGGAAGAAATGAAAGCGAAAAGAGTACAAATGGATGCTGATATGAAGAAAATTCTTACCCCTGAGCAATATGATAAATGGCAGGCTGACAGAAAAGAAAAGATGGAGCACAGAAGAATGGCAATGAAGGATAGAAAAATGATGAAAAAACCGATGAATACAGCAGCTCCTGAAGCGAAATAACAATTCGTAATTTTGATTTTTTAATGTGAAAAGGATGGATATTTTTCCATCCTTTCTGTATTAATTTTCTGTAAAACTTTTGATTTCGGGCATTTATTCCCTATTTTTGACTATAAATTTAATACTTATGGTTAGCGAAAAAATTGCAAAATTAATTAACGAACAGATTGCTCACGAACAATATGCCGCTCAATATTATCTTTCAATGTCTGCCTGGTTTTCAGGAAAAGATCTTGACGGAATTGCCAACTACTTCAGAGTACAAAGCAAAGAAGAATTGATGCATGCTGATAAAATGTTTGATTATTTAAATGATGTAGGCGGAGAAATCATTATCGGAGAAATTGCAAAACCTCCGCATGAGTTCGAAAATGCAACAGATATTTTCGAAAAAGCATTGGCACATGAGAAGATTGTGACTAAAAGTATTTTCAATATCGTAAAGAATGCAAACGAAGAAGGAGACTTTGCTACTACATCTTTCCTGCAGTGGTTTATCAACGAACAGGTAGAAGAAGAGGCCAGCGCTTCTCAATATGTTACCAAAATTAAAATGGTTTGTGATAACCCTTCTGCATTATATCTTTTTGATCAGGAATTGTCACAGAGAGTATTTACTCCTGATGCAACTGCTTAAACCGGAAGGTTTCTACAATATAAGACCGCTGTTCTATGGAATGGCGGTTTTTTTATGGAAGAATGAATAATAAGCTTAGCTAAACCTGTTAAATTACTTTCTCTGCCTTTGACGTTGTATTCTCAAAACCAGTATAAAGACAACAGCTCCTATGAGAATACCGGAGAAAAAAGATTTTACAAGATTTTCCGTTGGCATATATCTGAACCCCTCCTCAGTAACGGGCGGATCTATATAATCAATAATATTGAATATAATGGTCCCGGAAAGTACCGTTATAGTCAGACTTATTAAGAATGAGATTAAATATATTTTCATGGTTAATAATTTCAATCAGATAAATAATTGACTCTGTTTTATTTATACTGATTAAAAATAATAAAACCTTTTAAATTCCGGGAAAAAAATAGCAACTTTTTACAGCTGCTTTATTTTTAAGATCATAGATAGATAATCTGGGTTTTAAGAACCTTTTACCAAGTCTTTCAAGAATGTTTTTATAACCTTGCACCTGGGCTTCATCTTTGCTTTTTGTTCCCCGGTTTTAAAATCTACAATGATATACCCTTCATCGCTCCTCAGAATACGGTCAGGACGTGAAATATGACTTTCTCCGTTTTCAGAGATCATAATATCTTTTCATTGATCACTTCCCATTTTTCATCAAAAAATTCAGCATAGGTTCTGACGATCTCCCGTAAGGTAGTTTCTATTTCATTTTTTTCTTCAATGGTGATCTGACCTTCCAGGGCATAGCCTTCCAACACTTTAGAAATATCTTTTTCAGTATTGATTTTTGATAAAAGTTCATGCACGAAAAGACCGATTCTCACTTTCTCATTCCTTACCTGATAATTTTTAGAAGGTGTAGCAATCTTGATCGAGGTGCTTTTTTCATTGATATTCTTCAGATCCTCAATATTCTGTGTTTTAAAAGATGAACTTTTCGTTTTCGAATATTTCTTCAGCATTTCAGGATGTACTTCATACAGATCAAACTCATCTGCATTCTCTGTATTTTTGGTCTGAAGAAATTCCAGAAGCTCAAGATTATTAGAAGTTTTGTTGGCTTTTTGAAGATAAAAAAATAATTGTTCTACAGGTCTCGTTGTCGCTACATATTGCAGACACAGCCTGTCAATCAGGTTTTTATAAGAATTCTTCTTGTTAAACTCCTGTATTTGCTCATCATAAACCTCAAGATTCTTGTTGAACTGATTGATGTTGACTGATTTTAGGGCATCACTTTCATTGGTCTCAAACCAGTTGGTAAATTCATTATCCCTGTTTTTATTGATCATGGGAATGAAAACGATCGGGAATTCCAGCCCTTTGGATTTATGGATGGTCATGATCTGAATGGCATCAATATTTTCAGACGCCTGAATGGTGTACGATGAAGCTTCTTCATCCCAGTATTTAAGAAACTCTTTCGTGCTGGCGCCGGCATTCTGGGTGAAATTGAAAAGCATTTCCAGGAAATTAAGCAGAAAATCTGTCTCTTTATTTTCCACAGAAAACTCATTGATGTAATATTCAATAAAGTTGTAGAGGTTAAACCTTGGAAAATTATCCTGTTTAAGCTGTAGCGAATATTTTTGCTGAAGGAACAGAAGAATTTCTTCGTGACTTTCAATATCCAGAATTTCTTTCATCTCCAATGTGAAATCCGCCATATGAATTTTCCCCAATGTATTCAGATGATACATCATCATGATCAGACAAGGCTTATTCTTCGGATTAATATCCCATCTCAGGAACTCAATAACGGCTTTCAATGTATTGGAAAGCTCAAGAGTAAGCCCTTTATCCGAAATAGTCTTGATATTGGTTTCCTCACCGTGATATTTTACCTTCAGATTTCCCAGCTTCTGTGAATAACTGAAAATATCGAAGTTCCCACGGCAGAGGATGGTAATATCTGAAAATTTAAACCCATTATCCAGACATTCCTGAATATCTTTCCGCATCCTTTCTGAGGTGTCTTCATAGAATTCTTCATTGGTAAGATTTTCAATCAGGTTGACCTTTACCCGTCCGTCGAATTTTGATTTCGGACTTTGCTCGGCATCTGTTCCGAAAATATTTTTATGCTCCTCTTCCAGGCCTTCAGAATGATACCGGTAAAGCTCATTGTTGAACTGTACGATATTTCGGGCACTTCTCCAGTTATCTTTTAAGACAAGAAGATCGGCTTCTTTCGGAGAAAATTCCTTTTTGTTGATAATATCCAGCATCAGCTTACTTTCTCCGCCCCGGAACCTGTAGATACTCTGTTTAGGATCACCAACCAGTGTAAATGAAGTGTACTCCGTTGCAACACTGTGGTCTCTCAACGGTACAAAATTCTGCCATTGCAGTTCCGATGTATCCTGGAATTCATCGAAGAAATAATGCTGAAACTGGGAACCTACTTTTTCATAAATAAAAGCGGAAGGTTCATTCCGAAGGTTCTCATTGATCAGGATATTGAATTTTGAAAGAAGAACAAGATCGTTTTCTTCCTCAATTTTCCTCAGTTCATCCTGAATATCTTTATTTACTTTTAAAGGAAGCAGGGCAGAAAGAACTTTCTCCTTTTTCTGGGTCTCAATATACAAACGGATAAGCTGCATCCTGTTCTCAATCAGCTGGTCAAGAATCTCCAGAATATCGGCCTCTTTATGTTTTGACTTTGAAGAGGCCCCCTTCCTGTAATTATTAATTACAGATTCTTCCAAAGTGGTAGGGAAAGGAAACCCGGTTCTCTTCTGTTGGTAAAAATCAATGACTTTGGTAAAGAAACCTCCGATCCCGTTTTTTCCCTGGGCAAAATCTTCGATCTCAATATTCCTGGCTTTAAAAAGTTCAATGGATTGAGCCGCCAATTCAGCAGACTTCTTTTTATTGAGAACGATTTCTTTTCTGAGGGTATTTTTATGTTTTCATAATGGGCATCATCAAAACTCTTATTGCTTTTCAGATGCTCGTAATGAATGTCCTTTACAAATTCTTTTGCTGAATCATAAAGGTTTTTATTAAGATTGATCCTTTCGTTGTTTTCAAGGCTGTAGTCTACATAATCCATGAAAGAATTGGAGATCGTCTCATTGTCACCAATCTGATCCAGCATTTTATCTACAGCTTCAATCAGAAACGGTTCAGCTTCAATTTCAAGATTGAAATTCTTCGCAAGTCCCAGCTCATAAGAAAAACTCCTTACGAGCCTAGAGTTAAAGCGGTCAATAGTCCCGATATTCAGAGTAGAATAGTTGTGAAGGATATAATCAAGGAGTTTCTTAGAACGGTGATGAAGCTCATCGATGGTAATCTTTAATCCCTGTTCTTCAAATGCTTTCTGAATGTTTTTAAGGTCTGTATTTTCTGCATAGTCACTGGCAGAGAAATTCCCCAGCCAGGACAGGATTCTTTCCTTCATCTCGTTGGCCGCCTTATTGGTAAAAGTCAGAGCGAGAATATTCCTGATCGATTGCTGCTGATTAGGATAGCGGAGACAGATCATCAGAAGCCTCTGAACCAGGGCATATGTTTTTCCTGATCCTGCTGAAGCATTGATGACTGTATAAGAATTTTGCATTGTTAAAAGAGAATTGAGACTGCAAGTTAGCTAAAATTTAAAAGAAACTTTAACAATTAGGGATGGCTATTTAACAGTTTAAAGGACAAAAATCAAAAAGAAATATTAAAAGGCGTTAACTGTGGTTAAACTTATGGTTACATTTAAAAATAATTTTAGCTTTGTTCTATAAAAAATAGCCCGTGAAACTTAAACTATTCTTTCTTTTATCCTTTATATTTTTCGTTCATAGTCATGCCCAGACTTATATCTTTGGAAAGATTACTTCAGAAGACGGTGCTGAAATACAGGATGTAAATGTGATCAATATCCGGACTGATGAAATGATCATTTCAAATAGAGACGGACACTTTATGATTGCCGGAAAAACAGGAGACGAACTGCGTTTTGTAAAACCAGGTTATGAACGAATTACAAGGAGGGTTTCCCAGGAAAATATACAGTCTCCTATGAATATCACTCTTACAAGAATCACAATTCAGATTCCGGAGGTTGAGATAAAACAGGGACTTACCGGAAATCTGAAAATAGATTCAAAAACTTATAATAAGCCTAGAAAGGTTCAACAACTAGAAGCCGAGTTAGGCCGTTATATCAAACAAAAATCTGATCCGAGAATCCTGGCTGCAAGACCCGGAGAATTTGTACAGCCAAAAGGAGAAGGTTTTGCTATCGGAAAAGTTAAAGATCAATGGGATGATATCGACCTGATGAGCTATATCAAAAAAGTCTCGGTGAGACCTACTTTACAGATCTTAAAATAGATAAGGCACAGATTGATCATTTTATTTATTATGTTTTTGCCGGAGGTTTTGAAAGGAAAAAAATCCTGAAATATGGTTTTTGCAGTGATGCAGATCTCAACAGGTTTCAACGTCTTGTTCTGACCAGAATTGCAACATACCGCACTCCACAATCCCAACGGTAAACAGCGATGGTAAAATATCTACAATCAGGGATCTGTTTTGTACTTGTGTCTGCGGGCCCGCTCATATTTGCACAACAGAAAGTATCCGGAAAAATTACCGGTAGCGGCAGTTTTAATATCAATCCTGTTTTAATTATCAATATTTCTAATAGTCAGCATACACAAAGTGATGACCAGGGAAATTTTGAAATTGATGTTGCTGAAAATGACGAAATCAGATTCGTTAAAGAAGGCTATTACCGGTTTGATAAGAAGATCACCAAAGAAGATCTGAGCAATTCACTTCAGGTTTCACTTCAAAGAATGGAGATACAGATTCCCGAAGTGAAGATTACATACAAACTCACAGGGAATCTTGCCAAAGACAACCAGCACCTTAATGAATCGGGAAAGATAAGGGCTTTAAAATCTGAAATGTCAGAGTATATGTACGGTCCGCTCAATGAGCCTTTACCGGATAATACAATTTCGAAAACATTTACAGGGCATGATTTCAAAACCGGGAATGTAGATATAATGGGTGTTTTCAAAGCTGTAACCGGTCTGATCAAAAAGCTTCGAAACCGAAGATCACCAAGGCCAATTATAATGAAACACAGGATTTCCTGAACCGGGTGAAAAATGAAATTAATCTGAATTTTCTGAAAAAATACGGGATGAGTGAAGAACAGATAGATACATTTTTTCTTTATGCTAATAAGACCCGCTTACTGGCTAAGAAACACAGAAAAGATTTCAAAAACGATATTGTTAAGATGGAACTTATGATCGCTTTTGCTGAATATCGTAAAATGAATAAATTGTCTGATAAATAAATGGATAATAATCCTTTTTTACAGGACTGATTTTTAAGAATAAAGAATACATTGAATTACAGCATTAGAAATATCACAAAGAAATACCGGGAAAAAAGTTTTCTACTTTTTGCTTTTTTGTATAGTGCATTTTTGCTTTCTCAACAAACGGTAACGGGTAAAATTGTAGATGATGAAGGAGGGAACCTGAGCGGAGTTATTGTCATTAACATCGCTACGGATAAAAAAGTATACTCTGATGCTGAAGGAATGTTTTCTATTGATGCTAATCCCAACGATGAGCTGAGATTTGTAAAAGAAGATTTCAGAAGAACATCCAGAAAAGTTCTTACCAATGGAATCAATTCTCAGCTGTTTATTACGCTGTATCAGATTCCCAGGGATGTGGGAGAAGTAAAGATCGTAAAAAAACTTACCGGAGACCTGGAAGTGGATTCCAGGATTGTGGGCAAAGTAGATAAAGGAGAGCAGGTGAGAGATGCCGTAGGACTTCCGCAGCCTGTAGGGAAGATGAGAGAAAAACCGGCAGAAGTGAAAAGTGTTCTTTTACCTATCCTTTTAGGAAACCTGAATGTGCAGGGTGTTTATGATCTTATAAGCGGTAAAGCAAGAAGACAGAAAAGACTGTACAAGTATGATGATCTCCAGGAACATATTCTCTGGATCCGGAAGAGGATAGAGGATGAGTATTTTACCAAAGCAGGAATTCCTGCAGACCGGATTTCAGAATTCATTGAATTTTCATTTGCAGTAAAACCTCATGTACGTACCTATGTAAAGGCCAGAAATCTTTCAGGAGTGATGCTGAGGCTGGAAGAAACAATACCTCTCTTTATTGAAAAAATGAAACAGAATCAAAAGTAAGACACCTGACTGATATGTTAAAAATATCTTAAAATGTGGAATGAAAATTGATGCAATAATGATAACAACCAATTAAAAGCCACAAATTTTATGAATAAAAACATTATTGCCATTGCAGTAGGAGCCCTAGGTTTTGTAATCGGATTAGCTCTCCTCGGAAATGCCATCAAAAACAGAAACAAATCTGAAAATACAATTTCCGTTACAGGATTGGGAACAAAACAGTTTACCTCAGACCTTATCACCTGGTCCGGAAGCTTCTCCAAAAATAATTCAGATCTTAAATCCGCTTATGATGAGCTTGCACTGGACAGAAAAGTGATCAATGATTATCTGCTTTCAAAAGGAATAAAACAAAATGAGATCGTATTTTCATCCGTAGATATCCAGAAGCAGTTCAGAAGTTATAATGACTCAACGGAAATTATGTACAGGGTGAATTCTCAGGATATAATCTGACACAGAAAGTTTCTATTGAAAGTAAAGAAGTGGCCAAAATTGAAAATCTCTCCAGAAATATTACGGAAATTATCAACCGGGGAATTGAATTCACCTCTTCTTCACCCGCTTATTTCTACACCAAATTAGCCACTGTAAAACAGGAAATGATTGCATCTGCTACAAAAGATGCTAAAGAACGTGCCGAGAAAATTGCAGAAAATTCAGGAAGCAGTCTCGGTAATCTTAAAAAGGCAACAATGGGAGTGATCCAGATTACTGCACCCAATTCAAATGAAGACTATTCCTATGGCGGAACCTTTAATACCTCTTCCAAGGAAAAAGAAGCGAGTATTACCATAAAGCTGGAATACGAAGTGAACTAATTCAGTAATGAGTAATTTGTGATGGGTGTTAAAAATTGTTGGCTGTACATGATGCGTCCATTATATTCAATAGAATCGGGCTTTAGCCCGATTAAATAAAAATAAAACTATCCATTGGCTTTAGCCAACACTTAGATATTGTAGGTCATTGCAGATGTTCTGTGAGATTTTAGCAGAATATCAACAAAAAATAAACGCCGGAATTTCCGGCGTTGTCTGTTTTTAAGGGTAAACTGTTTTACAAATAATGCTTTTAAGCTCCTCAACATTCTCAGGTGAATAATTGGCTAATAACCATAAATTCAAAGATTGCTTACCTTCTCCGTAACTTGGTTGTACATACGTGGTATCAATCAGTTCAAAACTGTTTCTCTGATAGAAAGAATAACGTCTTTGAGCATCTTCACTTAATTCTGCAGGCTCAATTTCCAGGATGATTTTCGGATAGTTTTCTAATAAGTGGGTCATAATATAAGATCCCAGTTTTTTACTTCTGAAAGCTTCAAATACTTCAAAATGTTCTACAAAAACAAATGATCCGAGTTCCCATAAGATGAGGTAACCCACCGCTTCGGATTCATGTACTACAGACATAAATCCTACTTTCGGATTTAAAAATAAATCTAAAAACTGTTGCTGATCCCTTTGTTCGTCTACAGGAAAAGTACTGGTATAAGAAGCATAGATTTCCTGAACTCTATGATCTTCGGCTGAAGTAATCGGTAAAAATTCCATAATTTATAGGTCGAAGACACTTGGTCTTCTTGTGATAAAAATATCTTTAATCCACAAAGTAAATGCCAGACCCAGATAGATCAGAAAGAAAAAACCGGCTGTGGCAAAAGTAGAGTAGATGAAGAAAATTCTTAATTTAGATACAGGAATTCCCAGCTTAGCACCCGTTCTCGTCAGAACACCAAACCATTCTCTTTCCATTTTGTGACGAATATTACTCAGCATTTTAAGATTCTTTTAAAAGTTTAAATCCAATACTGCAAGTTAAGCAATTTTTTTCTTCACATAAATTTTTATGATGATAAATCAGGCTTTGAGTCTCCAGAGCATTCGTTATATTCACCCCAAGGTTTTCCAATTCTGTATCACCGAATTTTTTTCTGCAATAATATTTTTATACAGCTCTATAATTTCTTCTGCAGCATCTTCACTGTGATATTTGTGGTAAGTATATTTTAAAGGAAGTACGGTATTCAGGATAATGAGATCCATAAAATCCTTGCTTAGTGTTTTAGGCTGAACCTTTGAAACTGTTCCGAAATTGAAGTGAGTATCCCAATATTCAGAAGCCTTAATGGGCGTGAATACCTCATAAATTTGTGCTGCATTTCGGGCTCCGATGATTTTGGAAAATAAATTCTGATGCCGGAAATAAAGATCTGCCAGCTGAGCCAGCCGTATAGTGGGGAAATTAGGAGGTCTTAATCTTAAAAATTTGGGATGAAGTTTTAGATCAGGAATTTTAAATTTTACCCTGATAAATTCAAACTCCCGTTTCCAGATTTTCATCTGTTCATCCTTCGGGTGATCAAGCCATCCTGAAATTCCGAACAATAAAGCCTCAAGCTGAAAAGGGTTCTGCCGGATTTTATTGATGATGGAGTAGTCAATACTCTCTGCAATCTGTCTGAAGATAAAGGCATTTACTTTTAAACCGAAAGAATAGGCAAAGCTATGAAACAAAACCGCCTCAAAATTATTTTTATGCAGGGTGAGACTCTGCTCCAGTTCCAATGATTTTTCTTCCAGCTTTTTCAGGATATTTTCTTCGTGAAAAAAATAGGGATTTTATCTTTGTTGAAAATACTCTCACAGGCGATAAACTTATTTTCATCAACAAGCTTTTCATATTTCCCAAGGATATTTTCATCAATATAATCTTTAAGCTCCAGCGTTGGAACATTTTTTCCGGTAAGCTCACTGATTTCTATATCATGCTGAAATACGACATGAAAAATAATATTACTGTAATTAAGATCTTGAGAATGATTATGAAAAATCCAGTCGGAGGAGCGTACATGCAGTTCTATATTTCCTGCGATTACCAGACCGTTGATTTTGATCTTTGCATCCAGAAAATCCGGACCTGCATTTTTATTCCATTTTCCGAATTGGATGATCTCGACGGATTACCTTCAATATCCTTGAAGTCAAAATGTTTGAAAACCTTATAGTTCCAAAGATATTGAAGTAATTTTTCCGTCATAAGTGTGACGGTAAATATAATAGAAAAATTATACTTTCGTCAGCTCCTTATTAAAATTTTCTATCGTTGTTCTATACATTTTCTCATATATAGGAAGAATGTTTTTCAAATCGAATTTAATGGCCTGATCTTTCGCATTTTTCTTCATTTGAGTTAAAAGTTCCTCATTGCTCAAGAGCTTAATAGTATAGTTACTCATGGCTTCCACATTTCCGATCTCCGCCAGATAACCTGTTTCTCCCTGAATATTTACCTCAGGAATTCCCCGGCATTTGAGCTGATCACCGGTGTATAAGCTGCCATGGCTTCCAATGCTGCAAGACCGAAGCTTTCCTGCTCAGAAGGAAGAAGAAATACATCAGAAAGCTGTAAGATTTTATAAAGATCATTTACCTTTCCTAAAAGACGGATCTTTGAGATAAGCTCAGGATTTTCTTCCAGGAACTGGTTCACTTTTTCCATATCAGGACCTTCACCAATGATGATCAGTTTGGATTTTACCTTTTTTCCACATTCTTGAAAATCTGCAGAACTTCATCTACACGCTTTACAGGGCGAAGATTGGAGACATGAATCAGAATTTTCTCATCAGGATTGGCAAACTGCGTTCTCTGGCATTCAGAGCAGTCATCAAACTCAGAATTATCAATAAAATTGGTAATTACCTGGATTTCTTTTTGATATTGAAAAACTGAAGCGTATCTTTTTCAGACTTTCAGAAACAGAAGTAATCGCATCAGACTGGTTGATGGAAAACTCTACCGCATGTTTATAACTTGGGTGCTGACCCACAAGAGTAATGTCTGTACCGTGAAGAGTCGTCACCAAAGGAATGTCATTATTGTCTTCCTTAAGCATTTGCTTTGCCGTAAATGCCGCATAAGCATAAGGAATGGCATAATGAGCGTGCAGCAGGTCAAGTTTATAAAGATTGACCACCCTGTAGATCATCGAACTCAACGCAATATCATAAGGCTGATACTGGAAAAGGGGATAGGTCTGAACATTGACCCTGTGGAAGAAAATATTAGGATTGGTAATGTCCAGTCTTGCCGGAAGTGCAGAGCTGATGAAGTGTACCTCATATCCTTTGTTGGCAAGAGACATTCCAAGTTCTGTTGCTACAATTCCGCTTCCTCCATAGGTTGGATAGCAAAGTATGCCTATTTTCATTGGATTATTGTTGTTTTGATGTTGTGTTATTGGGTAATGAAGAGGTATTAAGATCCATTCCCATACCTGCTTTCAGCTGGTCGTTTACCAGTACGGGAAGCCTGCCCCATATTTTTGTTTTTTTTCCGTTCAGGGCATCAGCCGTTGCATTCATTGAATCATCATTATTTTCATAAGAAACAAGAACGGTTGACACTTTTGAAATATCAATATCCTTTAATGCATAAGCACTTCCGAATACATTGAGAATTACATTTTGATTTTTAGTAAGATCAGCAAGAACTTTTTGGATTCTGCAGAAATTTTATAAGGCTTATACGCCGTTGAATTATCCTTATGGAAACCTACAACTACGGTAGATCCCGTTGGAATAGTATTGATCTCACCTGCTTTTTTAATGATTACATTGTTCCCAAGTCTATTGGCAAAAGTCTGATAAGGAGCCTCTTCCAGCGGAATATAATAAATTTGCTTTCCGGTAAGCGGAAGCAGTTTCTTTTCATCCTTTAATAAAGTCAAAGCATTGGCATAAAGATTCTGAACCAATGTTTTATGAGAATCATTATTTAAATCAGCATTGATGTTTTCGGGATTTTTCGGAGTGTACTGTGTAAGTCCCAGGAAATATTTTGTTAACAGGATTTTCTTTACACTTTCTTCCACTCTGTTCTGAGGAATCTCCCCTTTATCAATGGCTTTCTGTATCAGTTTTTTCCTTCAGAAACTCCCTGAGAGAAAAGCATGATATCATTTCCTGCTTTAAAAGCCAGAGCATCCAGTTCACCAGGTTTGTATTTATTGGCTACAGCACCCATATTTAAAGCATCTGTGATAATTAAGCCTTTGTAACCCAGCTTATCTTTCAGTAATCCTGTGATAATGTTTTTAGAAACTGATGCAGGAATTCCTTTCCCTGATTCTAAACTCGGAACATATAAATGAGCCACCATCACCCCTCCGATTCCTTTATCCATCAAAGCTTTGAAAGGTGCCAGCTCTACAGTATTAAGTCTGTCTGTATTGTGAGAAACTACCGGAAGATCCAGGTGAGAATCTGTGCTGGTATCACCATGACCCGGAAAGTGCTTGATGGCTGCCAGTATATTATTATCCTGCAAACCATTGGAGTAGGATAGGGCAGAACTGATCACATTATTCACTTCAGATCCAAAACTTCTGTTTCCGATAATAGGATTATTCGGATTGGTATTGACATCCACTACAGGAGCAAAATCCCAGTTGATCCCCATTCTGTGACAGTCTTCTGCAATTTTGGCAGACATCTGGTACACAAGATTTTTATCCTGGATTGCCCCTAATGTCATTGCCCACGGAAATTTATGAGCTGTTGCAATTCTCTGGAACAGTCCCCATTCCGCATCCATTCCAATCATCAAAGGCACCTTGGACTTTTGCTGAAACTCATTCACCAGATTGATTTCCCTTGCAGCATCATCCTGCATTAAAATTAATCCTCCGATCTTATCATTGGTAACAATATTTCTTATCTGGCTGATATAGTCTTCACCCTTATTGGTATACAGTGCAACAATGAAAAGCTGACCTAATTTTTCATCCTGTGAAAGATTTCTGTACGTTTTATCAACCCACTGCTTTGCTTTTTCAGATCATCTGCGGATGCATTTTTAGGTTGATACTGGGCATTCACCTTAGGGCTTATCAATGCGGCAATAAAGAGTGAACTATATAATAATTTCTTCATGACTTTTTGAATAAGAACAAAAATACAATTAAAAAAATCAGGAAAACAATGTTTTTGAAATTTTTGGTATATGATTTGAATACGCAATATAAATAATAACTAAACTTTTATAAAATGAAAAAAATTCTTCCATTTATATTACTTGCCGGTATTGGTTTTTTAGCCTATAGCTGTGATAACAATGATGATGTTGTTGTACAAAATCCTGTAGATAGTGATACTCTTCCTGTAATGAAGGACGTAAATGTTTCTTTAAACAGTTCAAATAATTATGCACATGTAGAGTTGCTTAATCTTCAGAGTACTGATGTTGTATTAGTATACAGAAAGGATCCTACAGCGAGTAATGCTTGGCAACTTATTCCTAAAACCTATTATTTAGCAAACAGTAGAGAGCTGGAATATAATTTCCTGTTTAACAGTCAGAAGGTGGAGATTTTCACAGAAGGTGTTGCTCCGGCTACATTGACCTCTGCGGAAGCTGGTACATATTTAAATAATCAGACTTTTAGAATTGTATTGGTTTATGCTAATGCTGGTAAAGCAGCTGCTGGTAAAAAAGCCAATGTAGATTACAGTGATTACAATGCTGTTGTTAAGTACTACAATCTTGATGAAAGTAAAGTACAGACAGTCAATGTAAATTAATTAAGAAATATCTTTTCAGTTTTTTATAATTAAAGAAAGCCCCGGGAGAAATCTCGGGCTTTTGATTTTTATAAATGGTAAAGCGGAATCACCATATAGAATTAAATAAATATCTGACCAGAAGAGTCCATTATTATTGAATCAAAATTAGTATTGAATTGAGTCAGATTGCTGTCATCAATAGAAACGGGCTTTAGCCCGTTCATTCAAATATATAACATTCATTTGGCTTTAGCCAAAACCTAAGTATTTTGCAGATCAAACTCTGCCGCATTGGTTTTCAAATGATTCCAAATAAAAAGCTTCAGAAAAACTGAAGCTTTTGTTTTATCTAGTTATCATTGTCATCCAGCAGATGTCCAAAGAAATCTTTTTTAGTTTGCAGATAGCCTTTGCTTATTTCGTTAGCAGGAATCTGTAAGGGTACTCTTGAATTAAGATGAATGTTGCTGTCTACCACATATTTTACCTTTTCAGGATTGTTGGTAAGAAGGTTGATGTCTTTTACATCCAGTAGGTTAAGGATCTCAATAGCTACACCGAAGTTTCTGTCATCAGCAGGAAGTCCCAGTTGGAGATTGGCCTGTACGGTATCAAGTCCTTTTTCCTGTAGAGAGTAAGCTTTCAGTTTATTGATGATACCTATATTTCGGCCTTCCTGACGTAGGTAGATAATAATTCCTCCATTTTCGTGGATGTATTTCATTGCAGCATCAAGCTGCTGTCCGCATTCACATTTTTTTGAATGGAAAACTTCTCCGGTGATACATTCAGAATGAAAACGGACATTCACAGGTTTTGTAAAATCCGTATTCTCAGCGACGATAGCCATATGTGGCATCCAGTCGTTTTCATTTTCGGAGAAAGCAATCATTCGGAAAGTACCGTGCTCTGTAGGAACATTGGCTTCCGCCTGAATTTTAATCATTGATTGTTCAATTAGTTTTTTTAACTTCCTGGTAAAGCATCTTCTATAACAGAAATATTGGTTTTTAAACGAACCAGATATCTGTTGAGAACCTCGTCATCATCTTTGCCCAGACTTTGCCTTTGCTTTTGTATTTTTTTGTATGATTTTTCGAAGCTTTTCAGTGCTCTTTTCTTTCCTGTCGAATTATTGGCATCAATAGCATATAAATAGTTCTGAAGACTGTATTTCAAACTTGTAACCTCTTCATTCAGCCCATTGTTTTTAAACTTGGGAAAAGTGGAGATGATGTTTGAGATTTCAGAAGCATTTACATTTTCTTTGATATTGATGTTAAAATTCTTCTTTGAGTTTCGGTCAGAGTCAGAACCTTTAGCATCGCTATAAAAGCTGTTTGACAGCGGAGAAAGGTTAAGCTTTTCCGTTGCGCAGGAAGTTGTTAGTATAATAAGTACTCCAAAAAAAAACTAGTCTTTTCATTTCTGTTGCCCTTTTGATAAAGGATTGGGTTAAGACTTTCATCATTATACATTTTCATTTGTTTGTATACTTTCATCTTAACGTTACCGTTTTCAATATCAGCAAGCAACTGATCTATAGAAGTTGATAGGTCTTCTTTCTGAATAAGCAGAACATCCAGTTTGGCCTGGCAGTTTTTTCTGTGTTCTTCAGAAGCGGATTCTCTATTGGCTTCTAATGACATGTGATAAACCTTTAGCGCCAGAATTGATAATCTGTCTACTGCCCATGCGGGAGTTTCCGTATTTATCTTTGCTTCAGGTTTCGGAGTTATATTTTCAAACTTAGTAAGGAACCAGCTGTCAATATATTCCACCAGATCAGTTCTTTTCTGATTGGAGGCATCTATTGTTCTCTTCAGTTGAAGGGCTTCAGCCGGATCAATATTTTCATCTCTAATAATATCTTCCAGATGCCATTGAACGGTATCAATCCAGTTCTTTGCATACAAAATCCGTTCCAAACTATCTTTTTCGAACGGGTTATTAATTAGAGTGTTAACGTCATCAGACACGTGATAGTCTTCAATAGATTGATTGAAGATTTTCCATGCAGTCTCGGTAAATTTCATTAATTCTAAGGAATTTTAGTTGCTTGAAGAATTATTGTTGGAAGACGACTTGTTTTCAGAACCTGGTTTGTCTTCTTCTTTTACCGCATCTTTAAATTCTTTGATTCCTGAGCCTACTCCTCTCATTAATTCCGGAATTTTCTTTCCTCCAAAAAGTAATACCAAAAGTATTGCTACGATAAGGATGTGTTGCCAAGATAAGGCAAGTATTGTTAGTGTATTCATCTCTTAAAATTTTTGCAAAGTTACACTTTTTTAATATGAAATCCAACCTAATGGATCAACTGGTGTACTTCCGTTCCATACTTGGAAATCAAGGGTATATGCACCGTCAAAATCCTGGGCTACCGTCCCTACTGCAGTTCCTGAAGAAACCTGTTGCCCTTTGGATACACTTACATTTCCTAAGTTGGAATAGATGGTAAAATAGCTTCCATGTTTAATAATAACAGTTTTCGTGCCGTCATTATTGGCCAGTACCGAAGATACTGATCCCGGGAATACTGATTTTGCTCGGGTACCTGAAGGAACAGAAATTTTGATTCCGTTATTTTCTTCAGTGATATTTTTGAATACCGGGTGCGGCTGTCTTCCGAAACGGTGAGTGATCTGTCCGGCTCTGTCTGCAGGATAACCAAGTCTTCCCCTGTTGTCTGCAAAACTGTTTCCGGATGCTGTAGAAACACCATAGCTGGTCATTGCTTTGGTTTCTGCAGCCTTTTTCTCTGCTTCTTTTTTTTTTCTTGGCAAGGGCAGCTTCTGCGGCTCTAGCAGCTGCTAATTTATCTGCTGCTTCCTTAGCTTTGGCATTAGCTTCATCAGATGCTTTTTTAGCAGCAAGCTTTCTTGCTTCATCTCTGGCATTAGATTCTGCTCTTGCAGCTTCTTCATTACGCTTTCTTTCTTCTTCAGCTCTTCTTGCAGCCAGTTCTGCCGCTTTTTTAGCTTCAGCTTCAGCTATTCTTCTTTCTCTTTCAAGGGCTTCAGCTCTTGCTTTAGCTTCAGCTTCAATTCTTGCTTTTTCTCTTTCGGCAGCAAGCTTAGCTAATCGGATTTTTTCAGCCTCAGCTTTTCTTCTTGCTTCTTCTTCCGCTTTGGCTATTCTGATCTCTTCAGCAATGATTGCCCTGATCTGACCTTCAATAACTTTATTTTGTGCCTGCTTTTGCTTCAGCTCAACGGTAAGTTTAGATTCGTTCTTCTTAAATTCTGCAACCAACTGCTCTTTCTGTGCTCTTTCTGCATTGATTGTTGCGAGGTCTTTCTGCTGATTCACCAAGAGACTTTCTTTCTCTTTTACAGAGTTTTGTCTCTGAGCAATTGTTTTCTTAATCTGATTGGCTGCATTGGAAATTTCAGCGGCTTTTTTATCCTGATAGTCAGAATACTGCTTCAGATACTGTACTCTTCGTATTGCTTCACCAAGATTCTTTGATGAAAGAATGAAGGTTACTTTATTCTGTACCCCTTTATTTTTATAAGCATTAACAAGAACTTCTGCATAATTCTTTCTGAGAACAGCCAATTCTTTGTTCTGACGGTTGATCTCAAGCTGGCGCAGATAAATATCGTCCTCAATAAACCTCTTTTCTTTCTGAGTATTATTGTAGACCTTTTCTCTTAGAACTAGCTTTTGATTAACGTTGGTAAGATAAGCTATGGAAAGTTTAGATTCGCTTCTTGTTTTAGCTAAATCCGTATTTATTTGTGCAATTTGTTTTTAAGTTCGGCATTCTGTTTTTGCAATTGTTCTTTTTCTGCTGTCCCTGGTGCAGTCCGAACATCAAAATACCTATTAAAAAGCTAAATTTTTTAATCATTTAATCTCAATTTTCTTATAACTGGATGGTACAGAATAAGGTGTTTCCATCCTCGAAAAGTCAAATTTCGTGTTTTCCAGTAAAATTTGACTAGATTTTGAGCCTTTTATAATTATTTTAACATTTTTCGGAAGGCGGATTCCGTTGTATTCATTCCAGTCACTGTAAGAAATTTCCAGCTCATCAGAAGACAGAATATCTTTTAAATTGACACTTAGCAGATCGTAATTGGTGTCATATTGCAGCGCTATTTTGTATTCCCTTTGTTTTTCATCCGTTACAATCTTCTGATTGACATTGGAAACCATTTTATAGCCCTGTGCATTTTGAGTCAGGGTAAACTGAGAATCATTAATCTTCACAAATGTTCGTCCCAATAATATTTTTTCCAGCGATTTATAATCAATGAAATTAACATTCAGCAGATTGTTGAGGTAATCAAAATCAGAATCAATATATGTTTTATTGATCTTATCCTGTCCTTTTATTCCTTCAGGGGTTGCAATTCCTCTGGCTGCATTAATGAAAAGGGCCCTTAAATTCATCCAGACCTTTTTATCATTTTCAATATAAATGGTTGCATCCAGAGTAGGTACATAACTTCCCGATTCCACACGTACTTTACTGTCTATCTTGATTTGTTCAAATTTTGGCGGGACTACTACATGTTCATAGAAAGTGAGTTTATCTCTCACCGGTTCATTTACATCTTTTGGATTTCTGTTGTCTTCGGCTGTCACAACACTGTCCTGTTTGTTATCTGCATTGTTTTTTGCATTGTTACGGGTTTTACAGGATGATAAGGCAAGAAGCAATATAAAGAATGGTATCCAATTTTTCATGTAGCTATTTTTAGGTTTAAAAAATGGTGCAATATTAACGCCAAACCACACAAAATGTTTTGTGTGGCTTGATTATATCTTATTTTAAGTTGAAGATTTTCTCTTACTTATTTGGAAAGGAAATCTAAAACAGAATAGTCTCCCAGTGAAATTTCTCTGGCAACACCGAAATACTGTGCAGAATTACCAATCATAGAATTGGAAAGGTTTCCATGGTTGATTCTTGTATTCTCCTGAATCAGGGAATTCTCAATATTGGAATTGACCACTGTAGTATTATTACCCAATGAAACACCAGGTCCTACTTTAGAGTTGGATATCCTTACGTTTTCTCCAATGAAGCAAGGCTGGATAATCAGAGAGTTTTCAATCACTGCAGAGGCCGGGTAGTGGGTCATTTCCTCTTTTTCATATTCAAGGATCTTGCTGTTGGTTTCTACCGTAGCATTCTTGTTTCCACAGTCCATCCAGTCATTTACCTTACCTAACGTAAACTTGGCCCCTTTTGCTCTCAGGTTTTCCAATGCGGTAGTCAGCTGGTATTCGCCTCCGTTTTTAATATTATTATCCATGATGTAGTTGATCTCATCCATCAGTTTTTCAGCACTGTTGAAATAATAGATACCGATGATGGCAAGGTCAGAAACAAAAGTCTGAGGCTTTTCAACAAAGTCTGTAATAAAGCCGTAGTTATCTAATTTTACCACACCAAATGCAGATGGATCTTCCACACTTTTCACCCAGATCACACCGTCCGAGTTTTTATCCAGCTGGAAATCTGCACGGAACAGGGTATCAGCAAAAGCAATAACCACATCTCCCTGCATAGATTGCTCAGCACATTTGATCGCATGAGCTGTTCCAAGCGGGTCATTCTGATAATATATGCTTCCTTTTGCTCCCAGCTTTTCAGCAATCTGAATAAGGGATCTTTCGATCTCAGGGCCAAAATCTCCGATGATAAAGGCTACTTCTTCAATTTTTTCTCCTGCAACTTTAGCAATATCTTCCACTAATCTCTGTACGATAGGTTTTCCGGCGATAGGGATAAGCGGTTTTGGAACTGTCAGTGTATGTGGACGTAGTCTGGATCCGCGTCCAGCCATAGGAACAATAATTTTCATAGATGATATAAAGATGTTTTTTGTTTAAATGTAGTTTATTTTTTGTTAAATATAATAATTAAAATGCCTTTAAGACATAATACTTATCATGCTTAGTGTATTCGTTTTTAATTTTAAAGAGTACTAATAATCAAAAGAGATACCAAGTTCTAAGATCTTTTAAGAATCTTGGATACGATTGCTTTTTCTTTAAAAACCACCAGTCCCAGGAACAGGATCAGAAATAAATTTCCAATCAGATAATTGGTCCTGAACTCGTAAAAAGAGATCAATGAACAGGCAATTGTAAAGAACAGATACAGAGCGATCTTTCCCGTATTATAATGAATGGGATATTGTTTTTGTCCCCATACATAAGAGATGATCATCATAGACGTGAATGTGATCAATGCAGCCATTGCACTTGCCCAATATCCGTAAGTAGGAATAAACAGGAAGTTGATCAGAATGGTGATACATGCTCCAATGACTGAAATATACAATCCTACCCGTGTCTGATCCGAAAGCTTGTACCATATGGAAAGGTTAAGATAAATTCCCAGAAATAATGCTCCCAGCATAACAAAAGGAATGATCTCAATCCCTTCATAATAAAGAGGGTTTCTTAAATATTTTTCAGAGATCCACTGAAGGTTAACCATGAGTCCCATATAGATGATGCAGCTGCAAATAACAAAAACATCCATCAATACTGCATAGGTTTTATGAGAATCTTTGTTTTTAAAGCTTGAAAAGAAATAAGGTTCAATCCCCAATTGGTAAGCCTGTCTGAAAACGGTAATAAAGGTTGCAATTTTATAAACGGCTCCATATACTCCGATCTGGTGACGGGCTTCTTCTTCAGGTAATAGATATTTAAGAAACTGTCTGTCTAAAGTCTGGTTGACAATACCTGCAAGCCCTGCAATCATTACCGGCCAGGAATAGTTCATAATCCTTTTCCATAATCCGAAATCAAATTTGGAAAGGCTGAAACTGAAGAATTCTTTACCTACAATTAAAAGAGTAATGATACTCTGAATCAGGTTAGCTACAAAAACATAGCCTACCCCGAAATCCGGATTGTATTTTAAACCGAAAATCCCTTCAGGATGATTAGGAAGCCATCTTATAAAGAAAAGGACCAGTAAAAAGTAAACTGATGAACCTGCTACTTTAGACAACATATATTTAAAAGGTTTTCCCTGAAGTCTCAATATAGCAGAAGGAATGGTAGAAAAAGCATCCAACGAAAGGATAAAGAGAAAAATAATAAGATAGTTGACCTGATCCGGTGTTTCAAATGCCTCTGCCAGCTGAAACCTGAAAACATATCCTAAAATGAGATAGATGAGCCCCATGCTGATGATGCTCACCGAGCAGGTAGAAATTAATGTTTTTCTGTCAATATTTTCCTCCTGCGCAAAACGAAAGAAAGATGTTTCCATACCATGGGTAAGCAATACCGTGATGACCCCTGCAATGGAATACCAGTCTACAAACGGCGATGAAGCTGCCGGCCCGAAAGCCTTCGTTACGATTGGTGCAATAATGAATGGGAAGATGCGGACCAATACGGAGCTAAGCCCATATACCGCTGTCTGCCCAAATAATTTCTTATACAATTCGAAAAATTTTATGCAAATGTAAATATTTAGAAATTGATTTGTATCCGGTGATATTAAAATTCATTCATAAACCTTAATTTTGCTTTTTATAGAAGCTGAGTATTGGGATTCAAAAATGAAGTAACTGTATTTTCATTACCGGAATCACCAATTTTTCAGAATTTTATGATCTAATATCTAATTTCTACGTATAATGAAAATCCTAATCAAAAATGTAAACATCGTCAACGAAGGCCGGATCTTTGAAGGTGATGTCTTAATAGAAAATGATTTAATCTCTAAAATAAGTTCCGGTATTACAGAAGATGCAGACCAGATTATTGACGGTTCAGGAAAGTACCTTCTTCCGGGAGTGATTGATGACCAGGTGCATTTCCGTGAGCCGGGCCTGACTCATAAAGGAGATATTGAAAGTGAATCAAGGGCTGCCATTGCAGGTGGAGTAACCAGTTTTATCGATCAGCCCAATACGGTACCCAATGCCGTAACCCAGGAATTGCTGGCGGATAAATATGAGATAGCTTCCCAAAAGGCCTATGCCAATTATGGTTTTATGATGGGAGGAACTAATGATAACCTTGAAGAAGTTTTAAAGACTGATCCCAGAAACGTTCCCGGAATTAAATTGTTCCTGGGTTCTTCCACAGGAAACATGCTGGTAGATAATCCTGAAACTCTGGAAAATATTTTCAGCAATACGAAAATGCTTATTGCCGTTCATTGTGAAGATGAAGCAACCATCAGAGCCAATACGCAGAAATATATAGATGAATATGGTGAAGATATTCCGGTGAAATTTCATCACCTGATCAGAAGTGAAGAAGCATGCTATAAATCTTCATCCAAAGCCATTGAACTTGCTCAGAAAACCGGTGCAAGACTTCATGTTTTCCATCTTTCAACAGCAAAGGAAATGGAGCTTTTCAGAAATGACATTCCTTTAAAAGATAAAAAGATTACTGCTGAGGTTTGTGTTCATCACCTTACCTTTACCAATGACGATTACGAAACAAAAGGCGGATTGATCAAATGGAATCCAGCAGTGAAAACACAAAAGGATAAAGATGCCCTATGGGAGGCTCTTTTAGATGACAGAATTGACGTTATTGCCAGATCATGCTCCACATACTGCGGAAGAGAAGAATAATGTCTATACAAAATGTCCTTCAGGAGCACCATTGGTACAGCATTCATTAGTTGTAATGCTTGAAAATTATAAAAACGGTAAAATTTCCCTTGAAAAAATAGTGGAGAAAATGTCTCATAATCCTGCTATCCTTTTCAGAGTGGAGAAAAGAGGTTTCGTAAAAGAAGGCTATAAAGCAGATCTTGTATTGGTAGATTTAAATGCTGACTGGACTGTTGCTAAAGACAATTTGCTGTACAAATGCGGTTGGAGCCCATTGGAGGGAACCAACTTCCATTCCAAGGTTACCCATACTTTTGTAAACGGTCATCTGGTATATGATAACGGAAAGATTGCAGAAGAGAAGTTTGGGGAGCGTTTGCTTTTTGAAGTGGAGTAATAAAAGATAGTCGGATCATAACCGGATATTATAATAATTCAATAGGAGCGGGCTTTAGCCCGCTTTTAAAATTATAAATATTCCGTTGGCTTTAGCCAAAACTTATTTTAAATCAATAGGAATTAAAAGATATTTTTATCTCTCGCAGATTGCACAGATCACGCAGATTTTATAGCTCAGTCATCTGCCAAATCTGTGCAATCTGTGAGAATTTTATTTATACCGGTTTTATTTTTTCGCTTTATTCCCCATATAAAATGTAAGCTTACCGCCTTTTACAATATCAGAATGCATTAATGTGAAATCTTTAATTTCTTTTCCATTCAATATAACTTTCTGAACATATACATTTTTCGGACTCTGATTGACGGCTTCAATTTCAAAAGATTTTCCGTTTTCCATATTTAAAACCGCATGGTCAATAGCCGGGCTTCCAATTGAATAGTCCTCTGAGCCGGGAGCAACAGGATAGAAACCTAATGTACTCAAAATATACCATGCACTCATTTGTCCCGCATCATCATTTCCTCCCAATCCGTCCGGAGTTGCTTTGTACTGCATTTCCAAAATACGGCGGATCTGTGCCTGGGTTTTCCAGGGCTGTCCTGCCCGGTTATAAAGATAAGCAACATGGTGTGCAGGTTCATTTCCGTGGACGTATCCACCGATGATTCCTTCTCTTGTAATATCTTCAGTATCTGCAAAAACTCATCCGGAAGATGCATCGTAAATAATTCATCCAGCTTTGCCGCAAACTTCTTTTTCCCACCCATCATTTTGATCAGTTCGTCCGGATTCTGCGGAACAAAAAAACTATAGTTCCATGAATTACCTTCTATAAAACCCTGTCCATGGGTGCTGAGAACATCAAAATCTTTTTTAAAACTTCCATCAGAAAGACGGGGACGCATAAATCCAATGGTGGGATCGAAATTATTCTTCCAGTTTTCAGAGCGTTTGATAAACCGATTATAAACCTCTGTTTCCCCAAGTGTTTTGCCAACTGAGCAATAGCCCAGTCATCATAAGCATACTCCAACGTATTGGAAACTGAAGTTCCGTTTTTTTCAGCAGGAATATAACCCAGGTCAATGTATTGGCCTATGCCCTCGTAGTCTCTTTTGCTGGCTGTTTCTATACAGGCTTTTAAAGCTTCTTTGGGATCACCGTCATAATTTCCTTTAATAATGGCGTCAGCAACTACACTTACACTGTGATAGCCGCTCATACACCAGTTGTCGTTGGCATAATGAGACCAGATGGGTAACATTTTCATAGAAAACTGATTGTAATGAGCCATCATAGATTTCACCATATCACCATTTCTTTTGGGCTGGATGATATTGAATAGCGGATGAAGTGCCCGGTAAGTATCCCACAGGGAAAATGTAGTATAATGGGTGAAGTCCGTTGCTTTATGAATATTCTGATCCAGACCTTTATACTCTCCGTTTACGTCCATATAGGTAGTGGGATTGATGAAAGTATGGTACATTGCCGTATAAAAATTGTTTTTTCTGTGTCTGAACCTTTGATGATAATTTTATTAAGTTCTTTATTCCAGGTCTCCTGTGTCTGGGCTTTATCTGGTCAAAAGATAAATTTCCCGTTTCTTTTTCAAGATTTTCCAGTGCATTAGACTGGCTTACGGGAGAAATAGCGAGCCTGACTTCAATGGCTTCATTTTCCTGAGTATCAAAATCAAAATACATTTTCAGGTTTTTTCCTGCGATTTCCGGAAAGTTCTTTGTCTGATCGAATTTTCTCCAGAATCCTTTATATACCTGCTTTTCATCATAGCTTTTCTGTCCATAAGATTTAAAAGGCTTTGAAAACTTCATGGCAAAATAAACGGTTCTTGTTCTTGCCCAGCCATTCGTCTGCCGATAACCGGTGATTGTGTTTCCATTTTCCACACGGGCGTAGGTCCATATATTTTTTCCGTCATAATTGTAAATTCCGGCCATCAGATCCAGAATAATATGGGCCTGGTCAGATTTTGGGAAAGTATAACGGTGAACTCCCACTCTGGTGGTTGCCGTAAGCTCTGCAAGGATATTATGGTCATCAAGCTTTACTTTATAATAGCCTGCTTCTGCTGTTTCATTCTGATGTGAAAACCTGCTTCTGTAGCCGTTTTCGGGATGAGAAGCAGTACCCGGATTAAGCTGTAGTTTTCCTATGGTAGGTATGATGAGAAAATCTCCAAGGTCAGAATGGCCCGTACCACTGAAGTGGGTAGAGCTAAAGCCTGTGATTGTTTTATCTTCATAACGGTAGCCTGCGCAATATTTATAAACTTCACCATTGTATTTACCGTTCAGCTCATAAGAAATGGTATCCGTTTCAGGACTCAGTTGTATAGCTCCAAAAGGAACGGTAGCACCGGGATAAGTATGTCCCATTTTTTCAGTTCCGATGAGTGGATTTACATATTGATACAGCTTTTCAAATTTTTGTGCCCTGAAGGCTGAAGCAAAAATAATAATGAAAGAAAAATAGTAGACCCGGTTTTTTTCATAAAATCAGATTATTAAAAGATAAAAATAATTAAAAATTTAAAGAATAATCTTCCCGTATTGTAATTTATATAAAAATGCTCCGGTTTATTTTTCAGAGAACCGGAAACCTATTCCGTGAAGATTTTCGATGGAAATATTTTCTTCATTCACAAATACTTTCCTGAGTCTCGAAATAAATACATCCAGGCTTCTTCCCATAAAATAATCATCATCTCCCCAGATTGCTTTCAGAATTTCCTGTCTTTTTACAACCGTATTTTTGTGACGGATGAAGTAGAGTAACAGCTCAGATTCCCTTTGGGTAAGAGTAATGGTATTGAGTGAATCCTGTAAAGTGTAATTTTTAGGATCAAAATTATATTTCCCGACTTTATACTGTAATGGATGAGCGTTCGTCTTCCGGGTACGTTTCAGAAAAACTTCTATTTTCAGGATCAGCTCTTCAATACTGAAGGGCTTTACAAGATAATCATCTGCACCTATTTTCAATCCTTTGATCCGGTCTTCCTTCAATGCTTTGGCAGAAATGAAAATAATGGGAATCTCTGTATTTTTATCACGGATATATTGAGCCAGCTCAAATCCGTTGATGCCGGGCATCGTGATATCTAAAAGGCAAATGTCAAAATTCTGAGTATTAAAAGCTTCCAGGGCAGATTTTCCGTCGGGATAGCAGGAAATATCATAGTACGTTTCCAGGCTGTCCTGAATCAGGAAAGCGATCGTCTCATCATCTTCGGCATATAGAATTTTAGATTTTTCCATGAGGGGTACAGATTAATTTAAAAACGGTAAAAATAGGGTAATTGTAATTCCCTTATCCGTATTATTTTCAACCGATATTTTCCAGTTATGTTGCTGAATGACTTTTTTACATAGAAAAGTCCCAGCCCAAAACCGTTCACTTCATCACTTTTTTGAGTACTTACCCTATAAAATTTATCAAAAATATGGGGTATGTTTTTAGAAGGAATTCCAATTCCGTTATCTTTAAATTTTAAATGAAGCCCTTTTGAATCTTTAAAGGAAGATATCAAAATATCAGGAGCCGTATCACAATATTTTATAGAGTTGTCCAGAATATTGTAGATGATATTGGTAAAGTGAAATTCATCTGCAATGATGACATCGGTATCATCAAGGTCTATACGGATGTTGAGATTTTCATTTTTCTGTTGTATAGAGTCTGCAATTTCCGTAATGAAGGGCAGTAAAACGATTCTCTGAAGTTTCAGAGTTAATCCGGATGCATCGGTTTTTGCAATATTTAATATTTTTTCAATATGATTATTAAGCTTGTAACTCTGATCCGTAATAATGGAAGTATAGGTCTTCAGTTTAGGATTTTCCTTAACTGTTTCCTGCTTGGTAAGAGCTTCCGATGCCAGAAGTATGGAAGATAAAGGAGTCTTGAACTCATGTGTCATATTATTGATAAAATCCCGTTGGAGCTCTGAGAATTTTTTCTGCTGAATAATGGTATAAATAGAATATACATACACAAGAAGGATGATAATCAGGGCGAATGTCAGAATATACCAGAACCGTAGTGAGCTGACCAGATAAGTAGCCTTATCCGGAAATCGTATAGAAAAGTAGTAGACGAGATTCTTATGCTTTGGAAAGTTGACCGTTTTATGAGTGCTTTTCTGATGGGTAGAAACATATTTTCCATAGATCATCCTGTCACTATGGCAATTGTAGAGCGCATAAACATAGTTGGTATTGATCTGGAACCTGTTAAATTCTGTTTTCAGATAATATTCAAGTACTGTGGGATGAAATTCATTATTGATATTGACTACGTAATAATCATTGGAAATGTTTTGTATAGGGCTTTCTGTAAAGGACGTCTTTCCTTCTGACAGCTTTTCTACCACTTCCAGCAATGCAATATTCACGGTTTGGTTAAACTTTTTATCTTCAAGATTGTAGGCCTGTCGGGTCCAGAGAAGCTGAGCTATCAAGATTCCGATGATAGCAACAAACCCAAGGCTGATGATGATATTAAGTTTTTGATTCCCATTTACAAAGGCAATATTATCCAAAAATATCTATTTATTTTTTGTCATTAACAACTTATTAACAAATGTTTGAAAGCGCTTAACAAGCCGCATCGGTAATCACTGTTACATTTGCTATATCAAAAAGATAAATATCAGTTTCTTTTTAATTATTAACAAAAATTTGTACTCATGAAAAAACTAAAAATTACTGCTGTTTTAGCTGTCCTGGCATTTTCTCCGTTCTATGCGAATATACTTACTGCAGATGCGCCTTCTATTGTAAAAATTGTCGCTGATGCCATTAAATGGAAATCAGAATCTATAGATGTAGGCAATATTCCTCAGGGAAAAGCAAAGCTGATCAGATTTGAATTTACCAATACAAGTTCAAAACCGATCATTATACAAAATGTAGCACCTTCATGCGGATGCACAACCGCTGACTATACAAAGACTCCTATCCAGCCGGGGAAAAAGGATTTGTAGAAGCGAGTTATAATGCTGCTGCCGCCGGTCCGTTTATGAAAACAGTAAACGTTACCACTAGTGAAAGTAAAACACCTAAAACGCTTTCATTCAGAGGAATAGTTGTTTCCTAGTTATTATATTTAAAAAAGTAAAGAAGAACAATCTGACCGTTGACGGTTGGGTTGTTTTTATTGAATAAGGTTATGGTTCGCCTGTTTTTATTATTTGCTGCATTATTTATCAATCTATTTTAAAGGATTGCGTTTCAATATTTATTATTTTTAAGAAAAAATATTTTATGAGTCTATATACACAACCGATGCTTCGTGAAGGAGCACTGAAAGATAAAGTAGCGATTGTAACAGGAGGCGGAAGCGGCCTTGGAAAAGCAATGACCAAATATTTTCTCGAATTGGGTGCCCATGTGGTCATTACTTCCAGAAATCTTGAAAAATTACAGACAACTGCTAAAGAACTGGAAGATGAAACAGGAGGAAAGGTACTTTGTGTAGCCTGTGACGTGAGAAACTGGGATGAGGTAGAAGCGATGAAAGAAGCAGCTTTGAAAGAATTCGGGAAGATTGATATCCTGTTGAACAATGCTGCCGGAAACTTTATCTCTCCAACGGAAAAATTGACTCACTCTGCATTTGATTCTATTCTGGACATTGTTTTAAAAGGAACGAAAAATTGTACCCTTTCAGTAGGAAAACACTGGATAGACTCTAAAACTCCGGGAACCGTTCTGAATATCGTAACAACTTATGCCTGGACAGGTTCAGCGTATGTAGTGCCGTCAGCCTGTGCAAAAGCGGGAGTTTTGGCAATGACCAGATCCTTAGCGGTAGAATGGGCTAAATACGGCATCCGTTTCAATGCCATTGCTCCGGGACCATTCCCTACAAAAGGGGCCTGGGACAGACTTCTTCCCGGTGACCTTCAGGAAAAATTCGATATGAAAAAGAAAGTTCCGTTGAGAAGAGTAGGAGAACATCAGGAGCTTGCTAATCTTGCTGCCTACCTGGTTTCGGATTATTCAGCTTATATGAACGGGGAAGTGGTAACCATTGATGGTGGTGAATGGCTTCAGGAGCAGGAGAATTCAATATGCTTGAAGCAATTCCGAAAGAAATGTGGGATGCTTTGGAAGCAATGATTAAAGCAAAAAGTCAAATTAACGTAATTTATACATAAAAAACTCCCGGATATATAACAATTCCGGGAGTTTTTTTATAACTATGTACTAAATAATAATTTAAAATGAATTTCAAACTTCCAACCCTTGTTTCGACAGTTGCAGTTTTGATGTTTTCAGGAACTGTATATGCACAGGAAACTCCGAAATATGATTATGTAGAAGCATTCAAACCGTTCTTTTATCCTCAGATGGGCTCAGAAACCCGTTCTGCAAGCGGACAGCCCGGTCATGCATATTGGCAGAACTCAGCAGACTATCATCTGAATGTCAGCCTGGATGAAAATAAAAAGAAATTACAGGTACCGCCGAAATCACTTACACGAACAATAGTCCCGATCAATTAAGCTTTCTTTGGTTACAGCTGGATCAGAACCTGTTTTCCAAAGATTCCCGTGGAAATGGAGTAGTGCCGCTTTCAGGAAGCAGAAACGGAGCGCATGGTGAGGAATTTGACGGAGGGTATAACATTAAATCGGTAAAGCTTGATGGCAAGGCGGTAAAATATACCATTACGGATACCAGAATGCAGATAGACCTGCCAAAAGAGCTGAAAGCAAAAGGAGGTGTGGCCAGAATCGCCATCGAATATTCTTTTATTTCTCCGCAATACGGTTCAGACAGAATGGGGTGCAGGAAACAAAGAACGGGAAGATCTTTACCATGGCGCAATGGTATCCGAGAATGTGCGTGTATGATGACGTGATGGGCTGGAATACTCTGCCTTATCTGGGAGCTTCGGAATTTTATCTGGAATATGGAAATATAACAGCCAATATTACGGTGCCTGCCAATCATTATGTAGTAGCCTCCGGGGAGCTTATGAATGAAAAGCAAGTCTACAGCAAAGAGGAAGTCAGCAGATGGAATCAGGCCAGAAACAGCGACAAGACAGTAATCATACGTCCGGAATCCGAAATCGGGAAAAATAACTCTTCCGGAACAAAGACCTGGAAATTTAAAATTACGCAGACCAGGGATTTTGCCTGGGCTTCCTCAGCAGGGTTTATCCTGGATGCAGCAAAAATTAATCTTCCGAGTGGAAAAAATCACTGGCCATCTCAGCTTACCCTGTTGAAAGCGCCGGAGATAAAGCCTGGGGAAGATCTACAGAATATACAAAAGCAGCGATAGAGCATTACTCACAGAAATGGTATGAATATACGTATCCGGCAGCTACCAATGTTGCAGGAAACGAAGGCGGAATGGAATATCCGGGAATTGTTTTCTGTCATATGGATTCAAAAGGAGAGGACCTTTGGGGAGTAACGGACCATGAATTCGGGCACAACTGGTTTCCTATGATCGTAGGCTCTAACGAAAGATTATTTGCATGGATGGATGAAGGTTTCAATACCTTTATCAACGGGCTTTCCACAGAAGCTTTTAATAAGGGTGAATATCACAGAAAGAGAGATCTGGCAAGAACAGGAGGTTTTCTGATGGGTGACAATCTGGAGCCCGTTATGGTAGGTCCGGATAATATGAAAGAAAGAAACATCGGAGCTCTGGCTTATTACAAACCTGGAGCAGGGCTGGCTGTTTTGAGGGAAGCAGTTCTCGGGCCTGAAAAATTTGATAAGGCATTCAGAACCTATATCAACCGTTGGGCTTTCAAACATCCTACACCATGGGATTTCTTCCATACGATGGAAAATGTTTCGGGAGAAGAACTGAACTGGTACTGGAGGATGGTTTTTGAATAAATGGAAAATTGATCAGGCTGTTAAAAATGTAAAATACATCAATGGAGAATTTAAAAACGGAGTCCAGATTACCGTTGAAAACCTTGGACAGCTTCCAATGCCTACAACTGTTCAGGTAAAATTCAAAGACGGAACTTCAAAAACAGTGAAAATTCCTGTTGAAGTCTGGAAGAGAAATACAGAATGGACTTTCAAAGTAGATTCCAATAAAGAGATCGATGAGGTAAAACTGGATCCTGCTTCTGTAGTTCCGGATATCAATCCTAAGAACAACAGCATGACACCGGCGTAATACTTTGCCTGTCAGTATCAACAGAATATAAGCCTGAACTTCTATAGTTCGGGCTTTTGTTTTTTAGGTGTTTTTCCGGGTAAAGTGAAGGGGTTCTCCTGTAAACTTTTGAAGGACAATGAAATAATTTTGCTGAACAATATTAATTTAAAAACAAAAAACATGGAAACATTAAAATCAGTGCTTGAAACAAGTCACGCCAAAAAAACAAAAAATGAGTTAATCGATCTTTTATCAGGAGTAGAAAAAGTTCTTACCCCTGCAGTTTACGAAAAGGTATCCGGAATTGAGGTGTCGGAACTTGGAACGCTTACCAATAAGGAGCTTTTGAATATCGTAGATGATTTTAAAAAGAATTATGATGAAAAGTGGGAAAAATCTTTTTCCGGTGCCTCTTCAGAAATCATGAAACTGATAGCAGGTAAGATGGCTGCGGATGAAGAGATCTTCAAAACTTCAGATGCTGCCAGCGCAGATTTTGCAGCAGAACTGGGAAGTATAGATTTCGCAACCATTATTGGCGGGCCTTTGGATGCTTGTGTAAAAGCGCAGTCTAATGCTTCTATTGCCACGGTGAATTTCATCAATGAAGTTGGTTTTGAGCTTACGGACCCTGCCAACGCCAATAGTCCGAAAAAATTAAGAATGGCAGAGTTTAAATACACCAAGACGATTCCCAATCCTGATTTCGACCCTGATAAACCTGTAAGTAATGATAACCCTAAAACAAAAGCTGATCCGGTAGAAATTATCGTTCCTTTTGTAGCCTTACTCAATGTTCCAAGCTTCAGAATTGAAACTTGTGAGGTAGACTTTAACGTTAAGTTGAATTCAACATATACTAAAGATGTAAGTGATGAGTTCGGGATTAATGCGGGAGCGTCCGGTGGTTTTGGACCTGTAAAATTCAAAGTGGATGTATCTTACAAAAGATCATCCAGCACAGGAATCAAGGTTGAAAAAGAATATTCCCTTGGCGTAAAAGTAAGGGCTACCAACGATGAAATGCCCGCAGGTCTTGAAAAGGTTCTTGGACTCCTGTCGCAATAAAAATTTACGAAGTATGATCAAATTATCAGATTACCTGGATTATCTCAATAACGAGATAATTCAGGCTCGTAAAAAGGCTGACGAAAATGCCGTTCTTATTGCCAAAGAATATGCCCGTCATGAATACCTTAAGTATTTTAAAGTTCCACGGTATGCGCTGCCCTGTGTAAAAATGGATATTCCCATTAAAATTACAGATATAGACTCAGATCCTAAATATAATTTTAAACTGAATCAGGATCAGTTCGTTACAGAAATGAATGAGAGAATTCGTCTCGCAAACAAAGAAAAAAACTGAATATTCCTGAAATCACTAAAAGACAGATCCAGACTGAAGAATTCAAATCGCTGTTTAGCAAACTGGAAAAAATGATCAGAAGTTTGGGAAAGTTCCTGCCAATGAAGTGCTAAAGCTTGATCTCAGAAATAAAATCAAAATTCTTAATTCCGGGATTTTCCGGCCTCAGGAAGGAACAGGTGAAGATGAAATAGAAGAACTGAAAGAGATTTTTTCAAAAGTCTTACTGAATAAATATACGTTGGTCAATGCAAAGCTGAACAATATTTACATCGATCCCAACACAAGTGCGGCAGAAGACAGAGATAAATTATTCATCAACCTTCATGTAGAAATGGAGGAAGAAGGAATAAGGATTGTGTCATACAAAGATAAAGACGGTAATGAAATAGAACAGATAACTTTTGAGTAATGCAGGAACTTATCCACCATACAGTGCAGAAACTGAAGGAACTTCTAGAAGACTTCAATGACGTTCAGGCTTTATACCTGTCAAAATCCTTTGATTTTGATTCCCGTTTTGATGCTTTTTTAAATGAAACCCTGGAATATTTTAAAACAAAAGGGAATACCAGCCATGAATCTGAAGTGCTGAAGATCATGAATATGGTTACAACGGTTAAAAGAGGCTTCAATCCTATAAAAATGGAGAAAATAACCACCGGAAGACGTGAGCTTCTCTGGGGATTTTCATTCAATGGGATAGAAAGTATTTATGATATTCTCATGGAAATATATGCAAAGGAAAATAAAAAGCTGGACGATGCTGAAGAGCTTGTTTCAGGGATCATTGTTTCCCTATACCAGAACGGTATTTTAGATGATGAAAAACTGAAGGAACTAAATTCTGTTGTAAAGATTGAGAGTTTCTGGACTTCTCTGATAGAGCAGAATACAGCCATCTCGGGAGTGAATAAAAACTCAGGCTGACCGTCATACCGGAAGATATTTTCCTTATTCTGGAAAAGGTATTTCTGAAATTAATTTAAAAAAGATCGTTATGGAAACCGGAAGATATATTGTTCTGCTGGAAGATCAGCAGAAAACCGCAATCAAAAAAGTAGAGAAAGAGCTTGAAGTGAGTATTACTTCCTCCGAATTTCTCTCCAGTGAAAACCGTTCTTATGAAATTATTAATAAGAATAATGGTGTTCTTTATAAAAATCTTGGCGTTTTGGTGGTAGAAAATATAGATGAAGAGCAATTGAAAAGTGCGGTGGATAACGAATCAAATCCTATCATTTATTATGAAAAGGAGCGGGAGTTTTTTCCTGCAGATGAACTGCAGCTCATCAGCGAACTTAAAAACAGTCAGCCGGACTTGTGGAAAAAATTTCAGAGCTTGAAAAATACATGGCCGGCAAACCTCTGCCTCAGAAAACACAGGTTGAAATGGAATGGGGATTAAAAGCAATTGGCCTTGAAAATGCTTTGTATACAGGAAAAGGTGTTGATATCTGCATTCTGGATACAGGGCTTGAAACTTCCCATCCGGATTTTTCATCCAGAGAAATTGAAGGTAAATCTTTCATAGATGGAGAAGACTGGAACAGAGATCCCAATGGCCACGGAACACATTGTGCAGGCGTTGCCACAGGAAATACCAGAAATGATGCTAAAATACGATATGGAATTGCAGGCAGCTCTAACCTGAAGATTGCCAAAGTGCTCTCTGATAGCGGAAGAGGTACCACCGGCAGTGTGATTGATGCCATAGACTGGGCCATTACAAAAAGTTCAGGATATTATCCCTTTCACTTGCATCCCCGGTGAAACTTAATGATCAGCCATCCATCCTTTTTGAAACCATAGGAGAAAGAGCCCTTGAAAATAATTGTCTTATTATAGCGGCGGCAGGTAATGACAGCAGTAGACCCCAGATTCCACAGCCGGTTTCAATGCCGGCGAATTCAAAATCGATTATGGCCGTTGCAGCGATTGATATGCAGATGAAGGTTGCTAAATTTTCAAATGCAGGACTTAATCCTTCCACAGGAGGAAATATCAATGTCTGTGCACCAGGCGTAGACATCGTGAGTGCTTACCCAAAAATGCAAAGAATAAAAATTATTTTTACTATGCTATGAGCGGAACCAGCATGGCCACACCGCATGTTTCCGGACTTGCTGCATTATATATGGAACAGTTTCCCGGTAAATCAGCAAAAGAGATCTGGGAACTTATTGAAAATAAAGCCATACCCATTGAAGGAATTAAATATAGAGACATAGGAAACGGACTAATACAAATATGAATATGATGACTTACCTGGCAGTTTTAAAAAAGATATCAATCTGGAAAAGCTGAAAACCCTTCTCAAAAGCAGACATATCAGGCTTGCTGCTCATTATACAGCCATCGGAGTGATGAAACTCGAGTGTGAAAAGCCAATTTCAGCTGACGGATTTCAGGATTACTTCCTATCATTAGAAGAAGATCAGAATAATTTAACAATATAATCATATCAGTAAGGCTCCTCTGTCGCAGATAAGTTTTATTTTTGTCTCTTATTGATAAAATAAGCGTATGAATTTCAGATTTTCAATGATGCTCCTGATGCTTTCAGTATTGGGATTTTCGCAGGACCTTACCGTAATGAGCTTCAACATCAGACTGAATGTTGAATCGGATAAAGAAAATGCCTGGCCACAAAGAAAGCAGGACGTTGCTGACCTGCTGACCTATTATCATCCTGATTATTTCGGAGTGCAGGAAGCATTGCCGGAGCAGATGAAAGACCTTAAGAGCGGTCTGAAAAATTATAATTATATCGGTGTAGGAAGAGATGACGGCAAAGAGCAAGGTGAATTTTCCGCTATTTTTTATGACACAGGCAGGCTTGATGTACTAAAATCCGGAACATTCTGGTTGTCTGAAACTCCTGAGAAACCTTCAAAAGGATGGGATGCAGCATTGAACAGAATCTGTACTTATGCAGTTTTTAAAGATAAAAAATCGAAAAAGAATTCCTTGCAATGAATCTTCATTTCGATCACGTGGGAAATGTGGCAAGGGTAAAATCTTCAGAGCTTATCCTTAAAAAAATCAAAGAACTTAATCCGAAAAACTTACCTGTAACCTTAAGCGGAGACTTTAATCTGACCGATGATTCCGAACCGATTAAAATACTTTCCACGAATATGAAAGATACTTTCTATCACTCAGAAACCAAACATTACGGTCCGGTAGGAACTTTCACGGCTTTCAATGTGAATGAAGTTCCAAAAGACAGAATTGATTATATTTTCACAAAAGGATTTACCATAAGATCTCACAGGCATATCAACGACAGAAGAGAAAATCTTCTTTACCCGTCAGACCATTTCCCGGTCATTGTGAATCTTTCCCTATAAAAATCATCCGGTTGGAAAATCAACCTCAAATCCAATTCCTCTCAGGGATTGGATTTTTACTTCCGGATCATGGCTGAAATATTTCCGGATTCTGCTGATAAATACATCAAGACTTCTTCCGGTGAAGTAATCGTTGGTTTCCCAGAGATGATCCAGGATATTATCTCTTGTGATCATAGAATGATTATGCTTCAGAAGATACAGAAGCAGTTCCTGTTCACGAACTGTCAGCCGTACATTCCCATCAGGATGCGAAAGCTGGAGTTTCTGGGTATCCAATTGATATTGCCCGATTCTGATATGAGTTTCTGTAACAGCCGGTAAGGTTCTTTTCAGTATATTTTTAATTCTTAAAACCAGTTCTTCCGGATCACACGGTTTAGGAATATAATCATCTGCTCCTATTTTCAGTCCGGTCAGCCGGTCTATTTTCTGATTTTTTGCAGTTAAGAACAGCAGCGGAAAACTACTTCTTTCCTTTACAATGATTTTAGCCAGAGAAAAACCGTCCATATTGGGCATCATTACGTCTAAAATACCAATATGGAAAGGAAAATCAGAAGTTACAATCGGGACAATGTCTTCAGGATTCTGAAACCAGGTGACTTCAAAATCTTCCAGTTCCAGATATTGTTTCAGGATCATTCCGAAATCCGGATCGTCTTCTGCCAGAAGGATTTTAGTTTTCATAAGGAAGTGATATTTTAAATGTGCTTCCTATACCCGGCTGGCTGGAAACATCTATTTTACCATGATAGGAGGTGATTACTTTTTTACAAAATAAAGCCCGAGTCCAAGTCCTTTGCTGTTGTGTACATTATTGGACTGTATTCTGTAGAACTTTTCAAAAATGTTGGTAAGTTCCCTGTTTTCCATGCCCTGGCCATTGTCTGAGATTTCAATGTCCAGATTTTGAGCTGAGCAACCTGTGTTTATCCTGACAATGGAAGCCCCATACTTGATGCTGTTTTCACAGAGATTTTTAATGACAGTTTCCATGAGGTTTTTGTCAAAAGGAAGCTTTTCATTGACTTTATTTTCAAATTTAAATTCTGTATGAGGATAAGTGAATGCAAGATCCTGAATGAAAAAATCCCAGTCTTCAGGTTTTATGGCTATGATTTCTTCAGGTATTTCATCCTTATGGAGCTGGTACATCAGACCTTCAAGCCTGGAAATCTGCCGGTCAATAAGGGGAAGAGTATCAGGGTTCCAGCCTTTTTTAAAGTTTTGGATGCTATCTTTAAAGTTGCGATAGGGGTTTTAAACTCATGGGAAATGTTATCCACAACGGTGTGGAGAACTTCTACCTGCTTTTGCTGTCTGATCAGGTTTCTGATCGTAAAAATATAGAGAAGCAATACACTGGCAAGCAGGATAATGCAGCAGAAAATCAATAGGGTAAGCTCTTTGAAAACCAGCGATTTTATATTCTGAATTTCAAAATCGGTCTGGCTGCTGACAAAGAATGTTTCTCTCTCCTGATTAATGTCTTTACCTGTATGTTCCTTGGTAGAAGAGGTTCTCCAGGTTCCTGTAGTGGTGATTTTAGGTTTTTTGACTTTAGCTTTTGTTTCGAAAATAATGATGGGCTGATTGATCAGTCTGATGCTGTCAGGAAGATGGATGATAGAAGTGTACCGAATTCTCGCAGATATTTTATAGCCGTCTTTTTTCAGGCGGTCCTCAATATAATTGTTTAACCTTTCTCTTGACGCTTTTCTGTCTTCTACAAAATGACGGATGAATTCCTTTTGGCTGATTTCTTTATTATAGTATTTGCTGATATTCCTCTGAAGCGTATCACTTTTCATCTCCTCAGCATCATGAATGTTTTCAAGCTTGTCTGCATAGTTGCTAAGCCCGTCACTTACGGATCTGTAAATATCTCTTTCCTTTACCTGATAGGTTTTGTACATAAAATACACCTGTATTCCCAGCAGAAGAAGGAATAAGGTGGCAAAGAGGAAGATCAGATTTTTGCTCTTGGTTATCATCAAAACAAAGATAAAGCTTTAGCCATTTTCCTGAAATAATATGGAGGGATTAACCTTTCATTAACCATACAATAAATAGTTATTCTACTAAAAGAAATTGCAGATAAGGCTTAAAAGATAATAAGCAAAGAAACAGGGAATTTAGCTGGTAAATTTTCGGGCAGAAAGGACATTAACCCATCATTAACCTTCTATTAACCGAAATTCTCCTGCCCAATTTAGAATTTTGTCCTGTAAAGCAACCGCAATATGTTTTGCATCCATAAAAGACAATGTAGTTATGAACAAAATTATTTTTTTCTGTGTTTTCCGGTGCTGGTTTTTGCCCAGAAACAAAAGGTAGACGGAACAGTTGAAAATCTGGAAAATGAAAAACTTACGGCGGTAAAGATTGAGCTTTTTAATTCTGATAATGAACTCATCAGAGAGTTGAAGACAGACAGCAGAGGGAGTTTTACCTTAGAAGGTATTGCAGAACAGAATATAAAACTGGTAGCTACGGTGAAAGGGTATTCTTTATATGAGCAGTTGCTGAACCTTGAAAACCCTGAAGATCTGAGGATTATTCTTAAAAAGAAACTCAGGAAATAGAAGGAGTTGTCATGACGAAAAGAAAACCACTGGTGAAAAGAAAGGTGGACCGTCTGGAATTCAATGTGGAAAACAGCAATATTTCTTCACTGAATGCCTGGGAGATTTTAAAGAATACTCCCAATGTGAGTGTCAGTAATAATGTACTTACAGTGAAAGGAAGTACAGGGATCCTGGTGACCATCAATGATAAAAAGTAATGCTGACAGGGGACGAACTCAAGAACCTATTGGAAAACACACAGGAGATGAGATCAGATCTGTAGAGGTGATCACAAATCCGCCCGCAAATTATGAAGCTTCAGGAAGTGCCGTGCTGAATATTGTAATGAAAAAAATAAGATAGAAGGCTACCGGGGATTGTCTCCTCCAAATATATACAGACACAATATGCAAAAGGTGTTTTTGGCCTTTCCCAATATTTTAAAAAGATAAGCTTTCCGTCATGGCAAGCTATTACAGAGGCTTAGGAACGTACTACAGAGAAGGGACAGACTATGTCAATTACTCTGAGAGCCAGACCAGATGGGTCAGTACGATGAAGAGGAAGGATAAAAACTATAACCAGAATACCCTGAACTTCAACGTGGAGTATGAGCTGGACAGTCTCACCAACTTAAGCCTCAACTATTCAGGTATTTTTCTCCGAAATCTTTTGGAACTTACAACGTTCCCACCCATATTTACAATGCACAGGATATTGTAGAGTCTGATTACGCTACGATCAACGATCATCACTCCCGGGCAATCAATAATTCCTTAAGCTTTCAGATCGACCGAAAACTGAATAAGAAAAGCAGTTTGTCATGGATCAGTTACTTTACAGGAAATAATGCCAGAAAATATCAGAATGTGACAACCCATCTGAATTTTGCAGGCCAGTCGCCGGGAGAAGATAATTTCATGACTCTGAATAAAGCTGATGTACAACTGTATTCTACCCAGCTGGATTATCAATGGAAAAGTGATCAGTGGGAGCTCGAATCAGGTACGAAATACAGTTTTGTAAAGACCGGCAGCATATTGAATTTCTCAGACAATGAAAACGGAGTACTGGAATACAGGCCTGAAAAGAGCAGTATCTTTGACTATAAAGAACATAATTTTGCTTTGTATTCTTCACTTTCCTACAACATAGGAAAATGGAACTTCAAAGGAGGGCTTCGTGCTGAAATGACCAATCTTGAAGGAGTTGTATCTGAACCTTATGAACTTAATAAAAGTGATTACTGGAAGCTTTTCCCTACTTTTTATGCACAATATACTACAGAAAGCAAACAAGAATTCGGGTTTTCCTATGGTAAAAGAATCAGCAGGCCTTCCTACTCATGGCTGAATCCTGCAAAGTCTTACTACAACCTGTTTTTATACTTTCAGGGAGATCCGCAGCTAAAGGCAACCATTACCCATAATCTCAATCTTACCTATTCCTGGAAGAACTGGAATGTGGATCTGTACTACCGTAAAGAATTGTTCCCGTCTATGGAAATTTCTTATCAGGTACCTGCCACCAATAATGTGGTGTATCATTTCACCAATATTGAGAAGGCACAGGCATTTGGCTTAAGCTTATACAAAAATTTCGAGGTAAAACCCTGGTGGAATATTATTGTATCTGAAAACCTTGAGCATAATGAGAACTATTTCAATGGTGTTGACGGATCCTGCATCAGAATAAAGTATGGAATCTGAGTTCCAATATTTCCACAAGTTTCACTTTGGATAAAGCAAGTGACTGGAAAATGGAAATGGGACACCGTTATTATTCCCCGGGAATTCAGGGGCCTTTCAGGATTTCCAGTAACTGGTCTGCATATTTTGTGATGAACAGGAAGTTCTTTAGTAAAAAGCTTGAAGCATCCCTTATATTCACTGATATTTTCAGAACAACAGGCCAGAAGGTCAGTACAAAGTACGCTAATCAGGACAATTATTTCCTTGATTATACAGATGCTCAGGGGTCACATTTTCATTGAAATTCAATTTCGGAAATCAGTCTGTGAAAAATGTTAAAACAATCAGGAAGGCTGCCGAGCAAGAAAGATTATAAAATATTATAAGTGAATAATTAATTATCATAAAACATTATTACAAAAGAAATTACCGCCAGCTGTCACTTTTCGCTATTTTTGATACCTATCTTTAAAAGGATCGATATGAAGAAAATTTTTTCCGGAATGCTGGTGGTCGTTTCGCTGATGCAATGGTCTGCGCAGGAGTTATATATGCCCAGAAATATCAAAAAGGCCTATGAAAAAGGAACCCGTGATATTTCAGGAGCACCTGGTAAAAACTACTGGCAGAATAAAGGAATCTATAATGTAGAAGTAAAAGTGGATGCCGGAACAAAAGTGGTTTCCGGAAAAGAAACAATTGTTTATACCAACAACAGCCCGGATGCACTGAATGAGCTGGCCATAAGATTTGTGAACAACCTTCACAAGCCTCAGTCGCCAAGATCAGGATTTGTATCTAAAGATTTTCTCTCTTCCGGACTCAGGATCAAATCTTTCATTGTAAATAATGAGAAATATGAGATTAACAGTGATGATTGGGGAACTGTGGAAAAAGTAAAATTAAAGTCTGCCTTAAAATCAAAATCTAAAGCTGAGGTCAGAATAGAATGGGAATACCCTCTTTCTGTACAAAGTGGGAGAGAAGGGCAGATAGACCCTGAAACGTTCTATGTAGCTTATTCTTTCCCGAGAATTTCTGTATACGATGATTATAACGGATGGGATATGCTTCCGCATTCAGACAGACAGGAGTTTTACAATGACTTTAATGATTACAGCTTTGCCATCACAGCTCCGAAGAATTACGTTGTCTGGGCAACCGGTGATTTCCTTAATCCGGAAGATGTGCTTAGTACTGAATACCTGAAAAGGTATAGAGCTTCATTGAAAAGTGATAAAGTAATGCATATTGCTACGGAACAGGAAATGAAATCCGGGAAAGTAACCCGCCAGAACAAATGGAATACCTGGAAATTCAAAGCTAATCATATTACGGATTTTTGTTTTGCCATGAGTAATCACTATGTGTGGGATGCAGCCAGTGTTCAGCTAAAAACGAAGAGAGCAAGCGTACAGGCCGGATACAAAAACGGGGCAAAAGATTTCGAACAATATGTAGGATGGATGCAGTATAACCTGGATTGGTTTTCTAAAAAGTGGCCGGGAGTGGAATATCCTTATAATGTAATGACCGCAATTCAAGGGTATGCCGATATGGAATACCCAATGATGATCAATGATACCAGTATTCCGGATGATTTGAAAGATGCAAGGCTTACTGCTGATCATGAAATAGCTCATACCTATTTTCCTTTTTATATGGGAATCAACGAAACGAGATATGCTTTTATGGATGAAGGCTGGGCAACCACACTTGAATACCTTATCGGAATTGATGAGAACGGGGAAGAAGCAGCTAAAGAATTTTATAAAAATTTCCGTGTCAAAAAATGGATCAATGATCCTTCAGCAGAACAGGATCAGCCCCTGATCACCATGAGTACCCAGGTGAGCGGTGCCGGATACGGAAACAATTCTTATGTAAAAGCCTCCTTGTCTTATCTGGCCCTGAAAGATTATCTCGGGGATGAGCTATTCAAAAAGCATTACATCATTATATGGATAACTGGAACGGTAAGCATCCTGTGCCATGGGATTATTTCAACTCAATGAATACGGGGTCCGGAAAAAATCTGAACTGGTTTTTCCACAACTGGTTTTATACGAATAATTATATAGATCTTAAGGTGGAAAGAGCTTCTCAGATGAATGATCTGCTTACAGTAAATGTAACGAATGTAGGAGGATTCGCAATTCCATTCGATGCAGTGCTGACTTATGAAGACGGAACAACTGAAAAACTGCATTTCTCACCTTCTATCTGGGAAAAAGATCAAAAACTGACAGATCTGGTCATTCCTATCAAGAAAAAAAAGTGAAATCTGTAAAACTTGATGGTGATCTTTTCATGGATTATACACCGGGAGATAATACAAAAGCATTATAAAAATGAAAGCCTTCAAAAATATCTGAAGGCTTTTATGTTTTAAAAATACGCAGTTAATCGTAAACCTAACGTAATATAATTGATCTTTTCTTTGGCAATAAGATGGTTGAGCTCTTCATCCAGTTCTGCACTTTCCTTGATGTCATCGCTGAAATGATAACGTATAGTGGAGTTGATCTGATTATAATCTGTATAAAAAGTAAGGCCAAGTCCCGGATTGAATTTATAGGTCATGGAAGCTCCCGTATTCCATCGGAAAGCCGGTTTAGGCTTATATTTCGCTATCTCAAGTTCATGGTTGGGAGTGTCAATACCATCTCCTTTTACAAACACTTTACCACTGGCAGTTGCTGAATATCCTGCGGTTGCCTTTATCATAAGCTGCCATTTGTCTGAAAAATCATGAGAGAAATAAGGTCCTATACCTGCTGCCAGGAAGCCCAGGGATTGGGTTCTGATGCTATGTTCCCAAAGTCCTGTCCATCATCAAAGGTAATTCTTTGCGGCTTGATAGGAAAGCTGCTGAAAGTGACATCTGCTCCTACGCCCCATTTTTTTGAAAAGAAGTAAGCACCTTCCAGTCCGCCTTCAAAACCGATCTGTTTTTTGTCATCCAGTTCTGATTCCCGAAGGAAGTTGGTGGTACCTAACGCTGTACCCATCTTTAAAGAAAGGAAAGAAGGGGAGTCGTTTCCTTGTATTCTGGATAAAATACTTAAATTATCACCTTTGTTTTTATAAATTTTATCGATGAAGAAATAGCCCAGTTCCGTAGAGATAATCCCGATCCCTGCACCGGCAAGGATATCAGGGACCCAGTGCCTGTTATTCAAGTTCCGGCCCAGCCCTGTAATAGTTGCAGCACTATAACCGCCAATGCTGTATGCCGGGTTTACAAGTCCGTATTCTTTATGTAAGAAGCTTGCATTGGTAAAAGCCATGGCAGCATGTCCGGAAGGAAAAGAATTATTTTTGGATCCGTCCGGCCGCTCTACTTTTGATGTGTATTTAATTGAATTCACCAAAATAGCCATAATAGCTAAGCTGGTACCATAAGAAAGGGTGGCCCTTCCAAGATTATTCCGTCCTTTTACACCGGAAAGCTTTAATCCGTAAACCGCAACAGCCGGAGCGTATTGAAGGTAATCATCATACTTGACTTTAAAATTGGGAAGATAGCGGTTTCTTACCTCACGGATATTTTCCTTTTCGCCCCATGTAGCGGCGGCAGCTGTAAAAAGAATAGCAGGGGCCACAGATTTCTTCACCCATTCCTTTTTAAAGAAAAGCTTTTTTCCTGAAAAGGGAGATCAGGCTGTATCATCGCAAGATCTGCCTGGAGATTTCTGGTGTGAATGGTGTCTTGTGCTTTATAACAGCAGAGATGCAGTAATATGCATGATGCCAGTACTATTTTTTTCATCGTTGAATCCCTGAGGTTTAAGTGGCGTAAAAGTATAAAAAAATCTATCCCATAGATGAGATAGATTTTAAATATTTAAAAAATTGATTTTAATAAACTCTTAGTCCGGATCTTGCGCCGGTAGAAGCTACTACAGCCTGCATTCTTGTTTTCTGTCCGGCAGAGAACATAAACATAGCTCCGTCATCCACATAATCCATATAGTTCATGAACATTACAGATCTGTTTACCCCACCACAGGTATTGTAAAGAGGATAAGTAGGTTTTCCGTAATTAGCAGTTGTCTGTGTAGGGGTATCGCTTACCTGGTCATTTCCGCAATTAGCATCTCCCCAGATGTGTCTTAGATTCAGATAATGTCCTACTTCATGAGTAGCTGTTCTTCCTAAGTTGAAAGGAGAAGATGCGCCTGTTTTGCCAAAAAAAGGAGCGGCAATTACAACCCCGTCATTTGATAATCCGGCAGATTCAGGGAATGTTGCGTAGCCCAGAATTGTTCTTCCCTGGCTGGTCATTTTGCCTACCACCCAGATGTTCAGATAATTTGTAGGATTTGTAGCAGCAATACCTCCTTTGGAAGCCTTTTTCATATCATCATTTGTTGACCAGCTTGTTTTTGAGGTCGATTTTCTGATGGTGTTTACCAATCTGAATTTTACTTTCGTATCACCAGAACTTACAGATTGAAATTCTGAAGGGATTTTGCTGGCATCACTGTTCGTACCTGAGTAATCGGCATTTAAAACAGCAATCTGTTCTGCAATTCTTGAATCAGAAACATTTTCTGCTGTTGTTTTGTAGATGACATTGACAACCACGGGGATTTCTACAGTTCCGTCAGAAAGCACCTTTCCAAGTTTGATATCGTTACTGAATTTTTCTGTATTGTTTTCCAGAGCTGCAAACCTTTGTCTGAGTTCTGGGCTGTTTTTTAAAGCTTCCTGTCGTATTTCTTCAGAAGCACAGCCTCTTTGAGCTATACCAGCAGAAACAGCGGGTTCATCAACCGGAGTCTCACCTTGATTGTTAATGTTGTCACTGTTACAGGCAGACATTACACCGAGCATAAGTGCTCCAAAAAGTAGTTTTTTCATAATCGTTATTTTAATTTTTGAGAATACTAATTTATATAGTTTTTAATTGATTTGCAAATTATATTTATAATTGATAATTAATTTATTGTTTATTTATGTATAATTCATCATATCGATGTTTGTTTTGAATTTTAATTATTTTTAAAAAAGTGTATCTAATTTCAAATTAAAGTGCGTTTTTGAATGTAAATAATTTTAATTTTTATAAGATTTGTAGAAATTTTTTAACAAAGAAGAGATTCGGATAGTGGTAAGTTCTGTTGTCAGTATTTACTACTCTTATTGTAATTTTCCTGTTACTGATTTTACATAAATCAAAAAAATCTATCCCTGAACAGAGATAGATTTGGAAATTTTTCAATGATAAAAACTTAAAGTAGCTGAATTACCTTAATCCGGATCTTGGTCCCGATGCTGAAACTACAGCCTGCATTCTTGTTTTCTGGTTGGCAGAGAACATAAACATTGCTTTATCATCCACATAATCCATATAATTCATAAACATCTGAGAACGGCTTACCCCTCCGCAAGATCTGTTTAAAGGATAGGTGGGAGTTCCGTAGTTAGGGCCGGGAGAAAGCGGGGTATCATTAGAGTAATCTGTCAGACATCCTGCATCGCTTGATCCCCAAAGGTGTGGAAGATTCAGATAATGTCCTACTTCATGTGTGACTGTTCTTCCAAGATTGAATGGGGCAGAAGCTCCTGTTTTTCCGATATAGTTATAGCCAATTACAAGACCGTCATACCATTGTCCTGCATGTTCCGGATAATAAGCATATCCTAAAGTCCCGGGCTGGTTATTTTCGTCAAGTATTGAGTTCACTACCCAAATATTCATATTTTTTGTTACATCAGTAGCTGTAATACCTCCTGTGCTTGCTTTTTCATTTCTTCAAGATCAGATCGCCAACCTGTTTTTGAGCTTTGTTTCCGGTTGGTTGCTACCAGCTTAAAACGGATTTTTACATCGCCGGCTGCGGAAGGTTGAAATGCGGAAGGTATTTTAGTAACATCAGAATTGGTTCCGCCATAATCGGCATTCAGAACTGCAATCTGTTCTGCAATTCTTGCATCAGAGACATTCTGGGTTGCCGTATTGTAGATTACGTTAAAAACAACCGGAATCTCCACCGTTCCATCTGCGAGAACTTTGCCCATTGCAAGGTTATTGGCGTATCTCTCGGCTCCGGCTTCAATTTCACTCATTTTTTGTCTCAGGGAAGGGTTTTCTGCAGCATTTTCTCTCTTATTTCTTCCGAAAGACAGCTTCTCTTCGAAGCGCTTGCTGCAGGAGCCTCCCCTGGTTTACTGGAGTTTCATTTTGATTGGTAAGGCTGTCTGTGTTACAGGCCGATAGTACGCCCAAAATCAGGGCTCCAAACATGAATTTTTTCATATCACTATATTTTGAATTTGAGGGTGTGAAATTATATCATTTAAAATTGAAATACAAATTATTTTACATTTTATTTAAATTATTCTTATTTAATAAGTTATTTATGTAGTTAAATGTTAAATAAAATGTATTTATGTTGAGTTTTAATCAATTTCAACAATCTTCTTTCGTATTTCACGGCATAGTGTATTTTTAAGTGTAAATAATTTAGTGTTTTTTGTAATTTATAGAATATTTTTTTATTATAAATCCAATCGTAGAACTAATTTTTTCAAGATAAAAAGTTATTTATGTGCTGATTTATTCTTCTTTTTTATTTTATAATATATATTATCATTCTAATGTTGTTGTTTTATTGAATTTCTGCAGTTTGAAAAGTGTAAAAGCATAAAAAAATCTATCTCACATCTGAGATAGATTTAAATATTTAAAAAAGGTTTATAGTCTTAGAGTTCTCTTAATCCGGATCTTGCACCGGTAGAAGCTACTACAGACTGCATTCTTGTTTTTGTCCGGCTGTGAACATAAACATAGCTGCATCGTTTACATAGTCCATATAGTTCATAAACATTACAGATCTGTTTTTCCCGTTACAACGATTGTAAAGCGGGTAGGTAGGTGTATTGTAATTTTCTGAGGTTTGTGTTGGAGTATCTGCTACCAGGTCGTCACCACATTTTGCATCTCCCCATATATGTCTTAGGTTCAGATAGTGTCCTACCTCATGGGTTGCTGTTCTTCCCAGATTGAAGTTGGCTGCAGCTCCTGTTTTTCCAAAATAAGGGGCAGGAATTACAACTCCGTCATTCCATAATCCGGCAGATTCAGGGAAGGTTGCGTACCCAAGAATGGTTCTTCCATCACTGCTTACCACTTTGCCTACCACCCATATATTAAGGTAATTGGCTGGACTTGTCGCATCTATTCCGCCATTCGCTGATTTTTTCATGGTATCTCTTACCCAGCTTGTAGTGGTTGTGGATTTTCTTACAGTATTGGCCAGTCTGAATTTTACTTTTATATCCCCGGCTTTTACAGGCTGGAATTCTGAAGGAACTTTTGTAATGTCTGTATTGGTACCGCTATAATCAGCATTCAATACTTCAATTTGTTCTGCAATTCTCGCATCCGAAATATTTTCGGCATCATTGCTGTATAGAACATTTACCACTACAGGAATTTCGACAGTACCGTCTGTAAGAACTTTTCCAAGTTGTATTTCATTGGAAAATTTTTGTGTATTGGTCTCCAGTTCAGCGAACTTTTGTCTCAGTTCCGGGCTGTTCTGTAAGGCCTCCTGTCTTATCTCTTCCGAAAGACAGCTTCTGCTCAGGGAGGCAGCTCCGGCAGCTGGAACAGAAGTTTCCGTAGACTCTTCATTTTGATTGTTCACATTGTCACTGTTACAGGCTGTCATTAAACCGAGCATAAGAGCTCCAAATAAGATTTTTTTCATATCACAATTTTTTTATTTTTTTGAGGGTATGAAATTATATTATTTGAAATTAATATGCAAATGATTTTACAATTTATTTAAATTATTCTTATTTAATTATTGTTTTTATTGAATATATTCTTTCTTTTTATGTTAGATGTTAAATTTTATTCAATTTTGAAAAAGTTATTTTTGTTTTTAGTTGTTATGATTCTTTTTAAGAAATAATTTCAATATTAATTGTTATTATGAGAATATTTTTAACGCTTCTTTTTAGCCGGCAAATCCATTTTTAATAGCAAAAACAGCTAATCCTACACGGGTTTTTAAGTCGAGTTTTTCGCAAAGCTGATCCCGGTAGCTTTCTACTGTTCTGGGACTGCAGCACATTCTGTCTGCAATTTCTTTGTAGCTAAGCTCTGTTACGGTATATTTCAGGAATTCTTTTTCACGTTCGGAAATCTTTATAGAAACTTCCGGTTCCTCTTTGCCGAGATTGGAGAAAATGATTTTTGAAGCCCAGTCCGGATAAAAGAATCCATCAGTGTTCAGTCTGGAAAGTGCTGTTTCCAGATCTTTCGGATGTGTATTTTTCAGAAGATAGCCTTTTGCTCCGTTTTTAATCATTTTAATCACACTATTGTCATCTCCCTGCATGCTAAGAGCCATGACCTTGATGTCCGGATGATTTTTTGTAAGCCATGCCGCCGTTTCAAAACCGTCCATGATCGGCATGCTGATGTCTAAAAGGATAATATCCGGAATGATGTTGCCTTCTTCGAATTTTTCAATAAGGTCTTTACCGTTTTCACAGACATAAATGACCTCAAATTCACTGAAATTACTAATGATGCCTTCCAGTGCTTTGGCAATAAGTATATGATCGTCAACGATTACAATAGATTTTTTCATGACTGCTTTTTAAAAATAATATTAAGTGTGGTCCCTTTGTTTTCCTGGCTTTCAAGACAGAATCGGGCACCTATGATCTCGGCTCTGTTCTTCATGTTGGTAAGACCGATTCCGTTGGAGGTTACCTTTGCGGTGTCAAATCCTTTACCATCATCATGTATGGTAAGCTCCCAGAGGGCTTCTTCAGAGGTATTAAGACTGATGAAAATATTCTGACAGCCGGAATGTTTTATACTGTTCTGGATAAATTCCTGGGTAATTCTCAGGAGTACATTTTTATGAACAAAACCCAGATCAAGCTGGTTGAAATTGTGCTTAAAGCTTACTTTACATTTCCTGAAAGAATTGGTATTGTCTACTTCTTCCTGAATCAAAGTTACAATTTCCTTCTGGTTGATATTATCATCCGTTAAGGTTTTTGAAAGACTTCTGAGATCCTGCAGAGACTGATTGATGATCTGCGAGACCTGATCAATCCTTTCATTGGCTTCCGGGGCTTTGTTTTCATAGAGCATCTGCTGTACGTAAAGGCTTACCAGAGTCAGTTTTTGGCCAATGTTGTCATGAAGCTCACGTCCGATCTGCTGCATGGTGGCTTGTTGAATCTCCAGCTGGGTAGACAGGAGTTCTCGCTGATGAAGTTCATTTTTCATCTCAATTTCATTCAGATATTCCTTTTTGCGCCGTCTGTAGTTGATGATATAGATCATCACTGCAACGATGAACATTACAAAAAGTATATTAAACAGAATGATGACAATTAAGAGCTCCGTTTTCCCCATATGAATGAACTTGCAAATAAAATATACAAAACGAATCCTGAGATCAGGAAATAACTGAAATAAATGTCCCAGATCTCTTTGTGTTTTACCAAAAGTGACATAAATGCCATGAAAGGTAATGTTCCTATATATGCCAGTGTAATTCCCAGGTTAATATAAAACATTTTGTTTTTATAAAAATTGAGAATTTCCTGTGAAGTAATTTGTTTATAATACTCCATGATTACCAGAATCATCAGCATAAAGCATCCGAATGTGTAATTGAAGGCAAATACTATTTTATTTTTTTGTAAAATACAATTCGTTAGGAATAAATGAAAGTAAATATAAAATCGAAAATATCCAAAACAGTTTGGGTCTTCCTAAAGATTTTGCTGCATATAACCAGTATAAAAATATGAACTGGATAGGTATTAAAAGATAATTATAATACTGGGCTTTGGTAACATGAGAAAAGTATCCCCATTTACTATATGCTTCCCCAGAAAAATGATAACCAGATACACCACAAGGAGCTTCCATTGTAGTTCTTTTAAACGCCTGTAATATAAAAAAATGCAACGAATGCAGCAAGTCCTTCGGAGAAAAGCATGCTGTTTTGAACAAATACCTGGAAATCAGTCATGTTGTGTTTTGAAATATAAATGATAATTAATAAGATTCACCCATAGGTGCTGATGGCGGATAAGCAGTCCGTGATTTTCACCGATGGTTCCATCATCATCTGAAGGTCCGTCATTGGAAGTTCCTCCTCTTTTGGCAGTACTTAATCCTAAAGATCTGCCGCTGGTCTGAAGTGTGTTGAAGTCAGAGTGAAGAACATTTCCGTCCTCATTCGTGCTTTTCAATGTTGGAATCATCACTAATGTATGTTTTTCAGCATATTCTTTTGGTACCGGATGAGAGGCCATGATATCCCAGTTTTCAGCCTTAGGGTAGGAAGCGTAGTAAAATCTGATTCCAAGATCCTCATCGGTAGTGTCGGGATTGGTTTTAAGGGCTTCTGCTTCTACCATTGCAATAAACCTTTTCAGTTTCGGAAGATCAAACCATATAGAATGAGCATCTTCTATACCTAAGTTGTTTTTAATAGCAGTCAGGTGATTCTGGCGGTAATTGTCTACTAAAACTTTAATAAGATTATTAGACATGACACCTGATTGTAGGGGGTTGTTTGATTCTGTACTCATAGCTTTAGTTGTTTATAATATACATTTCAGTTAATATGCAAATTTCGTGAAAATTTTTCTAGAAAACACATGGATAAAATGGGAATTATACTGTTAATTTTACCGGGTTTTTACGGATTGTATATTGTAAAGAATGAGTGGGGATTTAAAAAACCTCCAATGTATATCCTGTCCAAAAAAGAAGATTCCAAAATTAAAAAGATCGCTTGAAGAAGCGATCTTTTTTGTTTTTTTTTTTTTTTACAGAACTCTTAATCCTGCGCGAGGGCCGGATGCTGAGATGGTAGCCTGCATTCTGCTGTTTTGTTGTTGAGTGAACATAAACAATGTTGTTTCGTCAGAATAATCCATATAATTCATAAACATTACAGAGCGTGAAACTCCACCGCAGGTTTCGTATCTGGGGTACGTTGGCACGCCGGAGTGTTTCGTAATCTGTTGAGGTGTGTCATCTACGAAGTCGTTACCACAGTTGGCATCTCCCCAAATATGTCTGAGGTTTAAATAATGTCCAACCTCGTGTACTGTTACTCTTCCTTGGTTATGAGTGGCGTCAGGACCACCTTCACCCACATAATCGTCCATCATAACAACGCCATCGTTCCAAAGACCTGCATCTTCCGGGAAAGTAGCATATCCTAAGACATATCCGGACTGATACGGCATATAATCAACTACCCAGATATTCAGATATTGGTTAGGATCTGTAGAGTCCATTCCTCCTGTAGATGCTTTTTTCATTTTATCATCCGGTGCCCATCTGGAAGTCTTTGTCGACTTTCTGTTAATGCCCGCCAATCTGAATTTAATTTTGGTATCTCCTGCATTTACAGGTTGAAATTCTGCAGGGATCTTAGAAATATCAGAATGAGTAGATGCAAAGGCTTTATTAAGTACATCTATTTGGGAATTTATTCTGGCTTCTGACACGTTATTTGATGCCTTTGTGTAAAGGACATTGAAGATAACCGGTATTTCTACGCTTCCGTCAGCTAAAACTTTACCCATTTTTTTCTGTTCAATATAGTTTGCAGTTTGGCTTTCTATCTGAAGCATTCGCTGCATCGCTGCAGGATCTTCAGCAAGGTGTTTTTTTCTGAGAATATCAGAGCCGCAGAAGGCTTCTTTGCCGGCTGTGATATTGGTTTCTTCCATGTTTGTGTTTTCTGGAGTACTATTTTCTGTTTCATTATTATTACATGAAACCAGGAGTGTGATTAAAACTCCTAAAATTGTTTTTTTCATAAATCTCGTTTTTCGTATAACGAATATATGAGGAATTTCAATACGATATATTTAATTAATCACGTTTTATTTTATGTTAAATTTAACTTGTTTGTGTTTAGAATGAAATATTTACATTGTTGATGTTGTTTTTCAATAAATATGCTATTGATTGGATTTTTTAATAAGAATATTTTTCCTAAAAATTTGAAATTATATGGAATTTATTATTTATTGAAAATAAATTGCTCAAAAGATGTTGATATAAAAAAATAAGTGCCGCAGATTTCTCTACAGCACTCATCTACAAAAATTAATGTATATGAAAAAAACTATTTATTGTTCGGTAGGTCTGAATACCAGGCCTGTTTCTACAAAGTAATCCAGTGTGATTCTGTCTCCGTCATTCACTTTTCCTGCAAGGATTTCTTTAGAAAGCTTGTTCAGTACTTCCTGCTGGATCACTCTTTTTAGAGGTCTTGCCCCGAAAGCCGGATCATAACCTTTATCCATCAGATAATCTACTGCATCCTGAGTAAATGTCATAATGATATTTCGTTTTGCTAACATATCATTGAATCCTCTCAACTGATACTGAACGATTTTTCCGATTTCTTTTTTTTCTTAAAGGCTGGAATAGTACGATCTCATCAATTCTGTTCAGGAATTCCGGACGTAAAGTCTGTTTCAGTAAATCAAAAACCTCATCTTTGGTTTTTTCCACAACTTCATTCTGGTTTTCCTCAGTAAGGTTTTCAAAATTCTCCTGAATCAGATGGGATCCTAAATTCGAAGTCATGATGATGATTGAATTTTTGAAATTCACCACACGCCCCTTGTTATCAGTCAGACGTCCGTCATCAAGAACCTGAAGCAAAGTGTTGAAAACATCCGGGTGTGCTTTTTCAATCTCATCCAGAAGTACTACAGAATAAGGTCTTCTTCTCACTGCTTCAGTAAGCTGCCCGCCTTCATCATATCCTACATATCCCGGAGGCGCACCTACCAGTCTGGAAACACTGTGACGTTCCTGATATTCACTCATATCAATCCTTGTCATATTATTTTCATCATCAAACAGGAATTCTGCCAGTGCTTTGGCAAGCTCTGTTTTTCCGACCCCGGTTGTCCCAAGGAATAAGAAAGATCCGATAGGTTTCTTGTCATCACTCAGTCCGGCTCTGTTTCTTCGGATAGCATCTGCCACAGCTTCGATGGCTTCATCCTGTCCCACCACTCTGTGATGGAGTTCTGACTCCAGATTCAACAATTTATCTCTTTCCGATTGCAGTAACTTGGTAACAGGAATGCCTGTCCATTTCGCAATAACTTCTGAGATGTTTTCTGCAGTTACTTCTTCTTTGATCAGCTCGTTCTGGTGGTTCTGCATTTCCAGTTCCACTTTGGCAAGCTCATCTTCTTTTTCACGGAGTTTTCCATATTGGATCTCGGCTACTTTTGCATAATCTCCGGCTCTGGAAGCTCTTTCTGCCTCTAGTTTCAGAGATTCAATATCTTTTTTGATCTGGGTAAGATCTTCACTTTTCTGCTTTTCTTTCAGCCATTTAGCATTGATCTCATTTCTCTGTTCTGAAATTTTAGCAATATCTTCTTTCAGATGATCAATTTTGGTTTGGTTGCCTTCTCTTGAAATGGCTGCCAGTTCAATTTCCAGCTGCATCAGCCTTCTGTCCAGAACATCCAGTTCTTCCGGTTTGGAATTGATTTCCATTCTCAGCTTGGCAGAAGCTTCATCAATAAGGTCGATTGCTTTATCCGGTAAGAAACGGTCTGAAATATATCTTTGCGACATTTCTACAGCTGCAATAATTGCCTCATCTTTGATTCTTACCTTGTGGTGAGCTTCATATTTATCTTTAATACCACGAAGGATCGAAATTGCAGATTCAGTATCCGGTTCTTCCACCATTACTTTCTGGAAACGTCTTTCCAACGCTTTATCTTTCTCAAAATACTTTTGATATTCGTTCAAAGTGGTTGCTCCAATCGCTCTCAGTTCACCTCTTGCCAAAGCTGGTTTTAAGATATTGGCAGCATCCATAGCTCCTTCACCACCACCAGCACCTACCAAAGTGTGGATTTCGTCAATGAAAAGGATAATCTGTCCGTCAGACTTGTGTGACCTCATTCACAACGGATTTCAGACGCTCTTCAAACTCACCCTTGTATTTAGCTCCGGCGATCAAAGCTCCCATGTCCAATGAGAATAAAGTTTTATCCATCAGGTTTTCAGGAACGTCACCGTTGATAATTCTGTGGGCAATTCCTTCAGCAATGGCTGTTTTACCTACACCCGGTTCCCCAATAAGGATTGGATTGTTTTTGTTCTTCTTGAAAGGATCTGTAAAACCCTTCTGATTTCTTCATCACGTCCGATTACAGGATCCAGTTTTCCTTCTGCTGCTAATTCATTGAAGTTTTTAGCATATTTATTTAAGGATTGGTAGGTTTCTTCTGAACTTGCAGAAGTTGCTTTACTTCCTTTTCTTAATTCTTTTATAGCGCCTTCCAGCAGATTTTTGGTTACGCCCATATCTTTCAACATTTTGGAAACTTCTGAGCTGGTTTCAAGAAGTGATAGCCATAAATGCTCAATCGTTACATATTCATCGCCCATTTTTTTGGCAATGTTGGGTGCGTCCAATAATACTTTGTTGGCAGATTGTGAAAGGTAAATATTTCCTCCTGTACTTTTGGAAGTTTTTCTAAATTTTCACGGTTGCGCTCTCTTACTAAATTAGCGTCTGCTTCAGATTTTTAAGTAAAAAGGCGATATATTTTCATCCACCTGAAAGATTCCTTCAAGGAGATGTTGAGGTTCAATACTTTGGTTGCCCAATTCCATAGCAAGCTGTTGTGCTGCCTGGATGGCTTCCTGTGATTTTACTGTATATTGGTTTAAGTTCATATTTTATATATTTTTGGTATTGTGTTCAAAGTTTAGTTTAAAAAACATCAAGAAACCAAATTTTGAGGCTCAGTCTCTTAATGCCATCAATTATTTAATCATTTATTCGATGACTGTATCGCAAAAAGTGTTCAATTATTAAATTTACAAAAAAATAGGACAAATTTTCCGGATATTGTATTTTTAACGGAAAATTAACTTGACAAAATTTCCGATTTCGTAATTATTTCTTTGAAATCCATGACTAAATAGTCATACTGTGAGAAGGAACTTCTAACGGGCAGATATGAAAATGGGAGAATTTATTTGATGTAAGTGTTAAAATTCAGCTTTTTATTTTAGAATAATTACTTTTGCATTTTACCAGATGGAACTAAAAGAAAAACAGAGAAAATATTAGACGTAGCAGTAGAGCTTTTCAAAGAGAAAGGGTATATGGGGAGTTCAGTAAGAGACCTGGCTACGAAACTCAATATCAAGGCAGCATCGCTGTATGCACACATCCGTTCAAAGGAAGAAATTCTGGAATGGATTTGTTTTGGCATTGCGCAGGAGTTTTCGATGAACTTCAGGAAGTGAAAAATACGGATATTGCTCCAAGGCAAAAACTGAATCTGTTATTGGATAAACATTTATCCGTTGTTCTTAAAAATCGTGATGTTACTCATATTTATTCTAATGAATGGAGACATCTGGAAGAAAAGCTTCCCGAATTTGTAGAGTTAAGAAAAATTATCAACAGGAAGTTGAAAAACTGATTTCCGAGATCTACATTGCAGAAAACTGGGAATTGAAATCACCATCATTTACCACAAGATTTATTCTTCATACTTTAAACAATTCTTATTTCTGGTTCAAAAGAAGCAGTGATTCTACTGATGAAATTACCGATGAAATTAGAGAGAAAATCTTATATGGTCTGCTGGGAAACCAACATTGATAGGCCCTAACAAGGAAAATCATTAATACATTTTACATTATACATTTTACAAAAGAAAGCATTAAGCTTGTATCTTGTTATTTAGAATCATTCAAAATATGACAAAAGTCATAAAAATTTTGCCAGCTTATAAAATCTTTTTAAATTTACACCTAACAAATGTTAGTTAGTTTTATGGATTTTGCAGTTGAATATCTGGAGCTGGGTCAGTTGAGACAGCTTCAATCCGATCGGTTGATCAGCTTGATCGGCTATTTGGGAGAGAAATCGGAATTTTATAAAAAGAAATTTGATGAATTACAAATATCTCCACAGGATATAAGGTCGATTGAAGATATCAGGAAACTTCCTATTACTTACAAACAGGATTTAAGAGATAACTATCCATTTGGTTTATTTACCGTTCCTAAGAATGAGCTTCAGCGCATTCACTGTTCCAGTGGGACAACGGGAAAACCAACAGTGGTAGGATATACCAAAGAAGATGTGGACCTTTTCAGCGAAGTGGTGGCAAGATCTTTACATGCTGCGGGAGCTAAACCGGGAATGCAGCTACACAATGCATATGGTTATGGAATTTTCACAGGAGGATTAGGACTTCATTACGGAGCAGAAAAACTGGGGATGAGTGTTCTTCCTATTTCGGGAGGCATGACGGCGAGACAGGTAGATCTGATTGTAGACTTTAAGCCGGAAGTGATTTGCTGCTCTCCATCCTATGCTTTGACTATTGCGGATGAATTTGCCAAAAGAGGAATTTCAGCAGATGAAATCAGTCTTAAATATGCTGTATTGGGTTCAGAGCCATGGACGGAAATTATCAGAGGTCATATTGAAGAAAAATTAGGTGTTCATGCAACTAATATCTATGGGTTGAGCGAAATTATCGGTCCGGGAGTTTCAATGGAAGATTTCGAAGAAAAAGGAGGTTCTTATATCTGGGAAGATCATTTTTACCCTGAAATTTTAGATCCGGTTACCAAACAGCCGGTTCCTTTCGGAGAAGAAGGTGTATTGGTGATTACAACATTAACGAAAAAAGCAATGCCGCTTCTTCGTTACTGGACCAATGATATCACAAGTCTTTACTATGATGAAAATGCCAAAAGAACAATGGTGAAAATGAAACCCATTGTCGGGAGAGCAGATGATATGCTGATCGTAAGAGGAGTAAATGTCTATCCAAGCCAGATTGAAGATGCTTTTTCCTATGTGGAGGAGTGGTGCCCAATTACTATCTGACGCCTATTGAAAAGAACATATGTGTGTTGCCTTGGATATTGATGTTGAAATTGATGATGAGCTGGTAAAGACACAGAAAATAGAAGCAAATACCGATGATTATTTTAATTTTGTCGGAAACTTCGGAAAAAACATAGAAAACGAAATAAAAAAGCGAGTAGGAATCACCACGAAAGTGAAAGTTCATGCTCAGGACAGCCTGCCGAAGTGCGAAGGTGGAAAAATTAATAGAATACTTAAAAATAATGAATTCATTTTATAAACTTAAAACAGTTAAAGTTCAGAAAGATACTTCCGAAGCCGTTAGTGTGGCCGTGGAAATCCCTGAAGAACTGAAAGATAAGTTCAGGTTCAAACAAGGACAATATCTGAATTTCCGAATGATGATCAACGGAAATGAGGAAAGACGTTCTTACTCTATCTGTAATGCTCCGAGTGAAAAAAGCAATACACTGGAAGTATTGGTGAAATTGCTTGAGGGTGGAAAAGTATCGGGCTATTTCAATGAGCATCTCCACATGGATGAAATTCTGGAAGTAATGCCTCCAATGGGTGGTTTTAATACTTCTTATCATCCTACAAACGTAAAAACTTACGTTGGTTTGGCTGCAGGAAGCGGAATTACCCCTGTTTTATCCAATATTAAAGAAAGCCTTTATCAGGAACCTAACAGTAATGCTTACCTGTTCTATAGTAACAGAAGCATGAATCATATTTTAAGAAAAGCTGAAATTGATAGGCTGGTAGAACACTTCAATGGCAGACTGAAGGTGATTTATCTGGTAAGCCGTGAAAAACATGAAGATCCTGTTTTTGAAGGAAGAATTTCTTCTGAAAAACTAGAGCAGCTATTTGAAAGATACACAGATATTGATGTAAGAGAAGCTACTTATTTCATTTGCGGACCTGCAGAAATGATTAAAGGCATCGCAGACTACCTGAAGAAAGATAAAAAGTACCTGCTATTCAAGTGTTATTTGAGTATTTCACCGCTCCGGATGAAGAAAATACGGAGGAAATGAGTGATGAATTCAAGGCCATTGCCAATATTGAGAGTATGGTAACGGTAATTATTGATGATGATGAATATTCGTTCCATCTTAATTCTAAAAAAGAGAGTATCTTAGATAAAGCATTGAAAGACAATCTTCCTGTGCCTTTTGCATGTAAAGGAGGAGTGTGCTGTACGTGTAAAGCGGAAGTTTTGGAAGGAGAAGTTTTTATGGAGAAAAACTACGCACTTACCGAAGAAGAAGTAGCCAGAGGCTTCGTTCTTACCTGTCAATGTCACCCGACAACCAATGTGGTGATGCTTAATTATGATGTTTAAATTGTATTAACGATTGAATGTAAATTGTATTCATGAATACATTAATACTTTTTACATTTTACAAAAAAACAAAAAATGGACTTAGAAAAATTTGTACAATACGTACATGACGAAAATAAAGTAGAACCAAAAGATGTAATGCCCGATGATTACAGAAAACTATTGGTTCGTCAGATTTCACAGCATGCCCATTCTGAAATTGTAGGAATGTTGCCGGAAGCCAACTGGATTTCCAGAGCACCTTCATTGAGAAGAAAAATGGCACTTCTGGCTAAAGTTCAGGATGAGGCAGGACATGGTTTATACCTTTACTCAGCTACTGAAACCTTAGGAGACGGAAGCATCAGAGCAGACAGAGACGCTACTTATGATGATATGCTGGAAGGAAAAGCCAAGTATTCAAGTATCTTCAATTATCCAACATTAAGCTGGGCAGATATTGGTGCTATCGGCTGGCTGGTAGATGGAGCGGCTATTATGAATCAGGTAATGCTGATGGGGAACTCCTACGGCCCTTATTCAAGAGCGATGGTGAAGATCTGTAAAGAAGAATCTTTCCACCAAAGACAGGGATATGAAATTCTTATGGCATTGTGTCGTGGTACCAAACAACAGAAAGAAATGGCTCAGGCTTCGTTAAACCGTTTCTGGTGGCCGGCTCTGATGATGTTCGGTCCTAATGATGACAGCTCGCCAAACTCTAAAATCTCTATGAATTATAGGGTGAAAAGAGAAAGTAATGACAGTCTTCGTCAAAGGTTTATTGACGTTACCGTTTCTCAGGCTGAATTTCTAGGATTAACCATTCCGGATAAAGATCTGAAATGGAACGAGGAAAGGCAACATTACGATTTCGGAGAACTTCCTGGGATGAGTTCATGGAAATCTTAAAAGGAAACGGACCTTGTAATAAAAAGCGTATCGAAACGAAGAGAAAAGCGCAAAGAGAAAATTCATGGGTGAAGGAAGCGGCAATAGCTTTTGCAGAAAAACAACAAAAAAAGTAATTTAATGGGAAGTATGGATGATATATCAAAGCTTAAGAAATTTCTTTATTATCTATTTGTATTAGAAAAAGTTATACAGAAGATGAGGAGATAGATTCAAAAACCTCTGTAAATATCCAAGTACAGCTTTATAGACAAATTATAGATTCAAATTTTTCTAAAAGAGATTTAATTCAAAATTTAAAAGAAGGAATATATAGTATTGTGTATTCAATCAATAATGAAAACACTTCTTTTAATATAAATTTTTCACCTGAGGAAATTATAGATAGCCTAGGAAGTACATCAAGGAATTTAAAATTTGAAGCTGTTTTTAGTAATGATTCATTAAAAATAGAATCATTAAAAGTAAATGAAGAATTAGTCTTACAAGACTATAATTTACATATTTAAATTAAAATAAAAAATAGATAATGAGTCAATTAGATATGTGGGAAGTGTTTATTCAGACTAAACCGGGATTATCTCACAAACACGTTGGAATTGTACAGGCGCCAACAGCAGAAATGGCTTTACAAAATGCAAGAGACGTATACACAAGAAGAAAAGAAGGAACTTCTGTATGGGTAGTACCAAGTAAATATATCATCACTTCAGAAGGAGTAGACAAAGAAGCATTCTTCGATCCGGCTGATGACAAACTATACCGTCACCCGACTTTCTACGAGATTCCAAACGATGTAAAAAATATGTAATTAATAAAGATTTTAAGATATGAGATCTCAGATACCAGACTTTTTGTCAATCTGAAATCTGATGTCTGAAATCTGAAATCTACTCAACAATGAACCCATTATATAATTATTTATTAAAACTAGCAGACGACAGTTTCATCATGGGACAGCGTTTGTCTGCATGGTGCGGTGAAGGTCCTTATCTGGAGGAGGATATTGCATTGACGAATATTGCGTTGGATGAACTTGGTCAGGCTAATAACTTTTATGTATACGCTTCAAGAGTTATTGACAACGGCAAAAGTGAAGATGATATCGCATTCTTAAGATACGAACACGAATATGTAAATGCCCACTGGACAGAGCTTCCCAATGAAGACTATGCACAGACAATTCTTAAAGTATACGTGTTTTCCGTATATCAGAAACTGATATATGAAGCATTGTCAAACTCTTCTAATGAAGAACTTTCTGCCATTGCCCAGAAATCACTGAAAGAAGTAAGATATCACTATACCCACGCTTCTTCCTGGATGAAAATCTTTGCCCAGGGAACAGAAGAAAGCCGTCAGCGTGTAGAAAATGCCATCGAAAATATCTGGGAATATACTAAAGGTCTTTTTGCCAAATCAGAAGGTGAAGATGATCTTGTTGCTTTAAACATTGTTCCTAATGCTGATGAACTATACAAAGAGTTTATCGCCATTACAGAAAAAGATTTCCAAAGCTTCGGGTTGGAATATCCAACGAATCCGTTTATGCAGCCGAAATCAAGAACAGGTTATCATACGGAATACTTCGGATTTATACTTTGTGAGCTGCAGTATATGCAGAGGGCGTATCCTGGGTGTACGTGGTAAATTAAGTTCCTTTTATTCACACTAATAACCAAATGAATATGAAATACTTTTGCAGCCTATTACTTTTTTCTGTTACTTTGGGAGCACAGGTGCAGCCGGTTATCTATGATACTATTGGATTAAATATTCCGCAAAATAAGGATGTTTGTGCCACTAACGGTAGTATAGATAATGTTATAAATATCAGTAAGACATTTATGGGGCAGTCTAAGCTCACGAGTATAGATGTTAATGATAATTACAAACCAAAATATGAAGGAGGAAATTGGCCGGAAGGTTCATGGTTCAGAGGTTATTTCAGTGGGTATGAACATAATAGGGATCCTACTATAAACGGACCTAAACAATTTTATGATATGGATCTCAACATACCCAATTATCTACCCAGATATTGAGTAGTCATCCGCAGCCGAGAGCTACTAGTAAGCAGATAAGAGCACTTATACATTTTGATAATTATTTAGGAAATTATAATAATTATGAAAACATTGTTAAGGGCTTGACTTATTTGATGGATCAAATACAGGATCTAGGAGGTTATGTTTATTGGTGGACAAGAGAAGGACAGACTAATTTTGACCAAAACGATGATCGTATACCGGGAAAAAATAAAATACTGGTTTATGAAACAGGAAGTGCATTAGTCGCTTTGTGTGAGGATATTTATATTTGAAAAAAATAATATTCCTGTACCTCAAGACCTTTATCAGACAATTACTAAGAGTGCTGATCATATAAGGGATAAGGATATAAATCAGGATTTTCATAATCCAAGCCAACCCGATGATAAATTACCAAAGTATAATGGGGATTATAATACAGTAAATTATATGGCATTTGGGTTATGGTCCTTATCTAAAGCTTATAAAATTACAGGAGACTGTGAATATCTGAAAAGAATTATCGAGCTAAGCAATTGGATTGTTAATAGACAACATTCTGGGAATGATATATGCAACGGAACGTGGAAAGATGGTAAAGGTAAGTTGAGTGAGACAGGTACAACTGAAGTTTATGGAGAGTCAAAGATTGTTTATCATACTATCATTTTAAGAGGTCTGGTAGAAGCTTTTGATGCTATTCCGAAATCAGAAAAGGAAGTCCGGAAAAATTTAGCTTCGGCGATAAAGAAGGCTACCAACCATATTATAAAATATAGAGAGTACAGTATCAGGGAAATGATATTGGAACTACAAGCCTTGTTTATAATGACATCAATTGTAATAAACTGAGTAATATTGATTATGGATATTATTATGGTGATGATATTGTTGAGACTTTAGCCTTATTGGCTTATTATTCCCGTTTCAATGCAGATGGAACCAGTGAAGCTCTCTTTAGTAATGACGAAACCCAACGGTTAAAAAAATATTAAATATAGTAAGCAAAAGCACAGCAGACTGGATCGACCCTTCTACAAATAATCAGGGAAATTATTATTCGGCATTGTACATGACCTCTCTGGCTTACTATTTAGACTATACAAAAGCCATTAAGAACAATACAAAAGTCTTTGAAGTAGACAATACCAATTTCTTTGATTCGGAAAAAACATCAAAACCTGTTTCTTTAGATTTTGATCATGACGGGATAAAAGATGAGGTTGCCTATTTCAGTACCAATGGGGACAGAACATTTTTAAAGGTGGCTAAAATGGCTGCTGATGGATCTATAGTATCCGTGAAAAACGGTTGGGATTCAACAGGATATCCGCTTGAGTTATTTTCAGACAGAATAGTTTCCGGAGATTTTAACAATGATGGATATTTCGATGATATAGCTGTAATGTCTGATTATGGAGGGGGAGAAACAAGGATCCATGTGTTTGAAGGAACCGGATCTGGTTTTGTATATAGTAATGAAGCCCAGGGATGGTGGAAAGAGACAGGTTATTATGCTAATCTAGTTGGTGACAGAATTGTATCAGGAGATTTCGATGGTGATGGCAAGCACAATGATATTGCCGTTTTTATCGATATAATACTAATAATACAATAATACATGTATTTCAGGGGCAGGGAAATAAATCGTTTAAACACTTGGGTGCAAATGGATGGTGGAATAGTGATACTTATTCAACAGATAATATCATAAGCAATATTGTATCCGGAAATTTTGACAATAATGGTATACATGATGATATTGCGGTTTTCTATAAAATGGTAATGAAGCTACTGCTGTACATGTGTTCGAAAGAGTGGGGTCAAGTTTTGTTTTCAAGAAATGGTGGGAGGATACCGGTTATCCTTTCAATCAATATGTTAAAAGGATTGTTTCCGGTAATTTTTATGATGGAAACAAGAAAGATGATATTGTAGTGCTTTATGAATCTGACCCAGGGCATACAAATCTGCATCTTTTCCAGGAAAAGGCACCTATTTTAATTATTTAGGATCTACAGGCTATTGGGCATCCACAAACTACGATTCTAAAAAGATAAAAGGAAAAATTGTTGATTTCAATATTGAAAACGATGATAAATCCCAGATTTTTGCCATGTATAATGTTTCAGGTAAAGATTCAAAATTACAAGTGTTTAGAAATAATATGTATAGTACTCCTCCCAATTTTGCCCTCTATGAGGTAAAAGATTGGTGGAAGAATGCATGCTATGAAGATACCAATTTACAGAATCAGTATGTGCCGTCAAATGTAAGTAGAATGGCAAATAGACTTTTAGAAAAAGATACTTCAGATAAAATTGCTGACATCAAAATATACAAAGATTCAGGTTCTTATGAAGTGGTATCACAGGAGAAGATAAAAAGTATACAGATATTTAATTTCTCAGGTAAAATGATACAGGAGTATACCGGAATTTTTTCGAACCGATTCAGGTTCGGTATTTTAAAAGGAAATTACATTGTAAAAGTATTTGATATCAATAATAAAATTTCAACTAAGAAAATACTTGATTAAAGGTATTTTCAAATTTAAAATATGCAAAACAATATTTTAAGCTTATTAAAAACCATTCCCGATCCGGAAATTCCGGTCATTGATATTGTGGAATTAGGAATCGTAAGAGATGCACAAATCACAGGCGAGAATACTTGTGAAGTGACGATTACGCCTACTTATTCTGCATGTCCTGCAATGTTTACCATTGAAGAGGATATTATCAAAATGATGAAAGAGAACGGATGGGATGCCAAAGTAGTCACCAAGATGTTCCCGATTTGGACAACAGACTGGTTAACGGATGAAGCGAGAGAAAAACTCCGTGTTTACGGAATTACACCGCCTGAAAAAGGAGCAGATGAACACCATATCGGGAAACCGAAAAAATGCCCACGCTGCGGTTCTGAACACACCAAACAGATCAGCCGTTTCGGGTCTACACTTTGTAAGGCTTCTTACCAGTGTTTAGACTGCTTGGAGCCGTTCGATTATTTTAAATGTCATTAGAATAATTCGTGATGCCTGTTTATGTTCTGTGAAATCTCAATTTACTTTTTAAATAAAAAAATAATACGACGAGTTTTGTCGTTAACGGCCATTAGTTTTGTTACAGTATCATTCTTTAATGATCAGATTAAAAAATTAACTAACACAAACATTAATTATGACAAATTGTAACAAACCTACATTTCCTTTAATTTGTAATGATGCAGATTTTAGCGAGCCATTTCACAATACGGGAGAGCAGATCTATTATCAGAAAATTGATCCTGTGCATGCCAGCCATGTGGACGGAGTAGTTCTTCTTGAAAGAAACGGGAACTATTATAAAGCGATTTACACAGAAAATACCATTAATATTGAATGGTACAGATGTCGTTATAAAGATCAGCCGAATGATGAAGCTATGATTACTCAGGCTATTCAAACTGCAGCTTATTTAGGGGCAACATTGAGATTTGATGCGAGAGAATATATTGTCAACAAACAATTGGAATTTCAAAACCTCTCTTGTTTTAAGCTTTTGGGAGACAAACAGCATACTTTGATCAAGTCAAATACAACTGAGCGTTTCTCGTCTTATTATCTGAAATTTGTTAATTGTAAGAATTTTATTATTGAGGGTATTCAAATTGATCAGAATAAGAAAAACTTAGTTGTTTATAAGGAGCAAGATTGGGGACCTGAAGATTATCCTGAGCTTTTAAGAGATTTCAATGGCGGGATATATATAACTGGAGCTACCAATGTTGAAATAAAGGATTGTTCTTTTTTAGACCTTTATACCAGAGCAGTACATATATACGCTTGTGATGGAGACATAAAAATTACAAATAACCTTTTTGAAAGTGGTGTTCAGACTCAAATGTATAGAATGGAGCATCTGACAATTTCCCAATCGAGAGATGCAAATGTGATTGTAGAGAATAATGTTTTTAAAAATGCTGAAAATCATAATCCTGCGACAGGTGTGGTAGCTATTTTCGCATTTGACTTGGGTGAAAAAAATCTGTACTTATCAATAACAATTACTTTGAATATTGTGGAAGAAATCATACTGGAAAACATAGATTATACGCAATTGACTTTTATGACAATGTGAATAACTTTATTGTTTCAAATAATACATTTAAAAACTTAACCTGGGGAGCTATTAGATTTGATGGAACCCGAGAAAATGGAATTATCAGTGACAATATTTTTCATCAATTGATTGCCGATCAGGACGGGATGATTATGGCGGCTTCGAGAGAAGATCCAAAATATAACCAAACAGAGTTTAAAAATATAAGTATTCATAATAATATCCTGGATTCTGAAACTGAACTAAGTCATGGAATTTCAATACAAGGACTTTCTCCTTTTTGTGCAGCAGAAAATATTCAGATTTCAAATAATACAATGTACAATCTAAGATATGGAATTAGAATTCATGGAGATGCAAGTGTTGTATCCATAAGTGATAACCTGGCTTTTAATCTTATAGGAATTGGTATTAGAGTAGAAGGTTTTAAAACAGGACATGATAAGGTTCCTTTACAACCTAAAAAAATAGAAAAAATTTATATCAATAATAATCATCTGAATGGGAGAGAGGAGCCTAGTTATAATGGATTTGTAGGAATTCAAATAGATGGATTAGATATTGTTGATAAATACATGGGGCGAGTACTTATCAATAATAACTTTATTACAGGGAATAGTACGGGAATGGGAATAGTTATTAATCCGGGTAAAACTCTTGAAAATGTTGTTACAGTTGAAAATAATACTCTTGAAAATCTGAAGAAAGGCTTCTTTATACGAACAAATAAGGTGTTTGTTAAAGATAATTTAATTTATAATACCTCTGAACCAATTGATGATTCAGATGTGCCCGGCCAAACAATTTATCACGAAAATTTTAATAACAACGTGATGATTTAGGATGATTATATCCTATAAATAATAACTACACTAATGAAACCATGTAGCAGCTTACTCATAAAACTCACGGCTATGCAAGACATAACGATGGCATTGCCAGATTGTTAATTTCTTAGGCTGTTACATGGATTTATATTGTTAAATTAGTGCATTGTTAAATATAAATACAAAAAACTATGTATACACAACTCGATATTGAAACGCATTTTGACGGAAGCTCAAAATCGCTTATCTTAATCAACCTGAAACGATGAACGCTCTTACAAAGCCGGCTTTGGCAGATCTGAAAGATTTCGTTAAAGAATGCAGCGAAGACGAAACTGTAAGATGTGTTGCCATTTCCGGAAGAGGTAGAGCATTCTGTTCCGGACAGAATCTGGATGAAGCGTTTGTAGTAGGAAAAGAGCATCATGATAATGATATTATCAGAAAAATTGTGGTAGACTACTACAATCCACTGGTAATGGAAGTTACCCGCTGCAAAAAACCGGTTATTGCTTTGGTAAACGGTCCTGCTGTAGGAGCTGGTGCCATGCTGGCATTGATCAGTGACTTTGTACTGGCGCATGAAAAAGCTTATTTTGCACAGGCATTTTCCAATATCGGTTTGATTCCGGATACAGGAGGAACCTATTTCTTACCGAAACTTTTAGGTAGACAGTTGGCCAATTATTTAGCATTTACAGGAAAGAAACTATCCGCTGAAGAATCCAAATCTTATGGCTTGGTTGCAGAAGTTTTCAGCGATGAAGAATTCGGACCAAAATCAATGGAAATCCTTGAGAGAATGGCAAATATGCCGACAGCAGCCCTTAAGCTGACCAAGAAAGCCTTTGCTCATTCTTATACGAACACCTTGAAAGAACAGCTGGAACTGGAAGGAGATCTTCAACAGGAAGCTGCAGAAACAGAGGACTTCATAGAGGGTGTAAATGCATTTTTACAGAAAAGAAAACCTAATTATAAAGGAAAATAATTAATTTGAAAATGAGTTAATCTCTGATTTAAAAGAAATTTATTAATTCTGTATAAAATTATTTCAAGCTCGAAGCTAAAATAATTTTCAAATTAACTCATTTTCAAATTTTCAAATTTAAAATATGAATGTAGGAATTATCGGTGCCGGAACAATGGGAATCGGCATTGCACAGGTCGCCGCAACAAACGGATGTAAAGTTTGGGTATATGATGCCAATCCGAAACAGGTAGAAACAGCAACCGTAGGTCTGGAAAAAACATTGACAAAACTTGTTGATAAACAGAAAATTTCATCAGAAAAAATGGGTGAAATTTTATCCAATATTTCCATTGCCACAGAACTGAAAGACTTCAAAGATTGTGAACTGATCATTGAAGCAATTATTGAAAACAAAGAGATCAAGACCAAAGTTTTTACAGAGCTTGAAACCCATGTCTCTGAAAACTGTATCATTGGTTCCAACACTTCATCTATTTCCATCACCTCACTTGGTGCTGAGCTCAGAAAACCGGAGCGTTTCATTGGAATTCATTTCTTCAATCCTGCTCCATTGATGCCTTTGGTCGAAGTTATTCCATCTTTATTAACGGAAAAAACCTTGGCGGAGAAAATCTACAACCTCATGAAAGACTGGGAAAAGTGCCTGTAATTGCTAAAGATATTCCAGGGTTTATTGTCAATAGAATTGCAAGACCTTATTATGGAGAAGCGCTGAGAATTGTTGAAGAAAATATCGCAACTCCTGAACAGGTGGATGATGCAATGCGAAACCTTGAAATTTCAAAATGGGCCCATTTGAACTGATGGACCTTATTGGTGTTGATGTCAACTTTGCTGTGACAACAACCGTTTACAAAGACTATTTCTACGATCCGAAATACAAGCCGTCTTTACTTCAGCAGAGAATGTCTGAAGCAAAACTGCATGGAAGAAAGACCGGAAAAGGTTTCTATGATTACAGTGAAGGAGCTGTAAAACCGGAAGCTCAAAAGGATGATGCTCTTTATCAGCAAATCTTTTTAAGAATTATTTCAATGCTGATCAACGAAGCTGTAGAGGCCAAAAGATTAGGCGTTGCCAATGATGAGGATATTGAACTGGCCATGCAGAAAGGAGTAAACTATCCGAAAGGATTATTAAGCTGGGGAAAAGAAATCGGATATTCTAAAATTTCCGGTACCCTTCAGAGCCTTTACGAAGAATATCAGGAAGAAAGGTACAGACAGAGCCCTTTACTTCGTAAACTATAAAAAGAATTTTACCAGTATGCCGAAATATTTCATTGATAAACTGATATATTGGTAAACCGTTACATTGAGAAAAATGAATATAGATGAATTCAGGGCTGAGCTCGAAACTAGGCTTTTGATAGAAAAACAGTATTTAGCTCAGGAAGCCTATTCTGTTGATGAGCAGGAAAGGCTTGAATTATTGGGGAAGTTTAACGAAAAATATAAAGAGACGATCAAAAGGTTAGCTCAGGAAAATGGAATTGATTTAGAGGCTTCCTACCCTACAGAAAATTCATCAGATTCAAAAGCTCTTTCATATGAGCAGATCATTCTGGGGAAAACAATGAGTGTTTACGACAGATTATCAGATGAGCTGTATGAAGAAATAACAAACCTATGACAGAAATGAACCCAAGACAGGTAGCAGATTATATGCTCAATCAGGACTATTTTTCCCAGTGGATGAATATCAGACTGATTGAAGTAAAAGAAAATTATTGCTTAATAGAAATGCCCATCAGGAAAGATATGATTAATGGGCTTAAAACAGTACATGGTGGTGTTACATTTGCCTTTGCCGATTCCGCACTGGCATTTTCGTCCAACAATACCGGAAATGCAGCAGTTGCGTTGAACTGTATCATAAATTTTACCAAAGCGGGAAAAGAAGGAGATATCTTCAGGGCAGAAAGTATTTTGGTGAATGATACCAGAAAAACAGCCGTTTATGACATTAAAATAACCAATCAGAATAATGAGTTGATTGCAAAATTTGTAGGGACAGTTTATAAAATAGGAAAAAAAGTAACAGAACTTTAGTCAGCCCCAGGATCAATATTGTAAAAAACTCATATTCCCATTAAAAACGATTATCATGAAAAAAATATTTTTACTTTTTTTTTTAGGATTATCTTCATTTTTGATGAGTGCTCAGCAGGAGAAACTCAATGAAATACTGAAGAAAGAATTGAAGGATATTTATTATTGGGATCAGATCTATCGGGAATATTTTGATAACTCAATTTCAGCAAAAAGAAATCTGAGATTAAAAATGAACTTTTCAAAAAGGGGTTGATACCACCAAGATGACATGGGCATTAGCGGTAGAAAAGACAGTGCCAACATGACCAGAGTGGAAAAGATCATTGCAGAATATGGCTACCCGGGAAAAACAATGGTAGGAGAGCCTGAAAATAAGACGGTCTGGTTTGTTATACAGCATTCAAAGAAAATAGGGAAGTATCTTCCTTTGATTAAAGAAGCGGGTAAAAAGAATGAAATTCCGTTCAGACAGGTGGCAACAATGGAAGACAGATACCTTATGGATCAGGGAAAAGAGCAGATTTATGGTACCCAGGGCTATGGAAGCTTTTGGAATGAAAACGGAAAAGATTACAAAACAGAATATATCTGGCCGATTAAAGACCCGGAAAATGTGAATAAAATAAGGAAAGAAGCTGGCTTTACCAAGACAGTGGAAGAATATGCCAAAGATATTTACGGAAAGATTTTGTGTATAAAATATATACTTTGGATGATGTCAAAAACGGTAAGATAGAAATCAAAGAAGACAAGCGTCATCGACACTGATAAAATTAAACCCAATAATGAAAAACAGAGTATTATCATTAAAAAATAAATAAGGTTAATAACAATTGAGCTAATGAAATAATTTCAAATTATCCCATTATCAAATTTTCAAATCAAAATTATGAACAACGTATACATCATAGATTACGTAAGAACTCCCGTTTCAAAACTACAGGAGGATTATCAGAAGTAAGAGCAGATGATCTGGCTGCTATTGTGATCAAAGAAGTGGTTGCAAGAAACCCGGAAATACCTGTTGAAGAAATTGAAGACGTTATTTTCGGTTGTGCCAATCAGGCTGGAGAAGACAACAGAAACGTTGCAAGAATGGGACTTTTATTGGCAGGTCTTCCTTATAAAATCGGAGGCGAAACAGTCAACAGACTTTGTGCTTCAGGAATGTCTGCCGTAGCGAATGCATTCCGTTCCATTGCTGCCGGGGAAGGTGAAATTTATATTGCAGGTGGCGTAGAGCATATGACCCGTTCACCCTATGTAATGTCAAAGCCCACTGCTGCTTTCGGAAGAGACAGCCAGCTATTTGATACTACCTTCGGATGGCGTTTTATCAATCCTAAGATGAAAGAAATGTATGGCGTTGACGGAATGGGTGAAACTGCCGAAAACCTTGCAGATATCCACCAGATCAGCAGAGAAGATCAGGACAGATTTGCACTATGGTCACAGCAGAAAGCTACAAAGGCTCAGGAAAGCGGAAGATTAGCTGAAGAAATTGTAAAAGTTGAAATTCCACAGAGAAAAGGAGATCCTGTTATTTTTGAAAAAGATGAATTTATCAAACCTGGCTCTTCTATGGAAGGCTTAGGAAAGCTTCGTCCGGCTTTCAGAAAAGAAGGAACCGTAACGGCAGGGAATGCTTCAGGAATGAATGATGGTGCCGCAGCTCTTATTCTGGCAAGTGAAGAAGCTGTAAAAAATACGGCTTAAAACCAAAAGCTAAGATTTTAGGTTCATCTGTAGCAGGTGTGGAACCGAGAATTATGGGAATAGGACCGGTAGAAGCAACACAAAAACTGCTTAAAAGACTGGATCTTTCCTTAGAAGATATGGATATCATTGAGTTGAATGAAGCATTTGCAGCTCAGGCTTTAGCCGTAACAAGAACCTTAGGATTAAAAGATGACGATTCAAGAATAAATCCGAACGGAGGAGCCATTGCTATTGGCCATCCACTGGGAGTTTCCGGAGCCAGAATTATCGGTTCTGCTGCAATGGAACTTCAGAAACAGAATAAGAAATATGCCTTGTGTACACTTTGTATTGGGGTAGGGCAGGGATATGCAATGGTAATTGAAAAAGTATAATCAATTTGAAAATGAGGTAATTTGAAAATTCCGAACTAAAATTTTACCGGAATTACGGCAATCTTTTAAATTCACTTTCAAATTATCCTATTCTCAAATTTTCAAATAAAAAAATATGAACATCTATTCGTACCACGGAATCCGTCCCATCATAAAACCTTCTGCTTATATTCATCCGCAGGCAGTTATCATTGGGAATGTGGAAATTGGTGAAGAAGTATATATCGGACCTAATGCAGTCATTCGTGGTGACTGGGGAAAATTATCATTAAAGACGGAGCCAATGTCCAGGAAAACTGTACCCTTCATGTTTTCCCGAATATAGAAACCATACTGGAAGAATCCGCACATATTGGGCACGGAGCCATTATCCATTCCGGACATATCGGAAAAAACTGTCTAATCGGAATGAATTCTGTGGTGATGGATAAAGCTTATATCGGAGATGAAAGCATTGTCGGTGCTTTGGCTTTTGTCCCTGCTAACTTCAGATGTGAACCCAGAAAACTGATCGTAGGAAGTCCGGCTAAGATTATCCGTGACGTTTCTGACGAAATGATCCACTGGAAAACAGAAGGAACAAAGCTGTACCAGGAACTGGCAAGAGAAGGCAAAGAAGCTATTCTGCCTTGCGAACCTTTTACTGAATATGTTCAGCAGACCCCAACCAAGATTGTTGATTACAGCATCTGGGACGATGTGAAGTAAATATAATAACAACCTAAACCTAACAGGTTTCTGAAACCTGTTAGGTTTTAATAAAAGTCAGATTAAAATTGAATGATTAATACAGAAAATTTTGAATTTGAGGGCACTTACCACATTTTTTCTCATGGCAATGGGAAAGAAATGATTTTTCGTGAAACTTCAAATTATCAATATTTTCTGGAAAAATTAGAAAAATATATCCTTCCTGTCGCTGATATTTATGCTTATTGTCTAATACCCAATCATTTTCATCTCCTTGTAAGATTTAAAAGCTTTAAAGGGATAGAAATAGAAGGTGAACATCATTTTCTAATGAAAAACTTTAGTAACTGCCTTAATGCTTACTCTAAAGCGTTCAATAAAGTATATAATAGAAAAGGAGCTCTTTTTCTGAATACTGTAAAAAGGAAAAAGTTCAGGACGAAAAATACTTAATCAAAGTACTGCATTATATTCATAACAATCCCATTAATCATGGTTTTGTCAATCAGATTGCAGATTGGAAACATACTTCATATCACTCATATATGAATCTGAATAAGACAAGTAAAATTTATAGATCAGAAATTATGCAGTATTTTGATACATTAGAGAACTTTACTGCTTATCACAGATCTAATGTGGAATACGATTTTCTAAACTTAGAATAATATTTTAAAAATATATGCTAAACCTAACAGGTTTTTAAAACCTGTTAGGTTTCTGTAAACAATAAAAAGAAAATGGAAAAACTGAAAACTATATCTACGGCCAATGGGTAGAAGGAACAGGAAACGGAGTTCCTTTATACAATGCTGTTACTGGAGAACAGGTAGCTGTTTCTGATACGGAAGGACTTAATTTTGAACAGGCTCTTGACTACGGAAGAACAGTAGGATACAAAAATCTTTCTTCAATGACTTTCTACGACCGTGGGGAAATGTTGAAAAAGTAGCACTTTATCTGTTGGAAAGAAAGAAAAAATATTACGAGTTATCATATAAAACAGGGGCTACACATGTAGATTCGTGGGTAGATATCGAAGGAGGTTTCGGTACATTCTTTACCTATTCGGGATTGGCGAAGAGAATGCTTCCCAATACACCGTTCTGGGTAGATGGAGATACACAGAAAATTTCTGCCAATGGAACTCACCTCGGGACTCATATCCTAACGCCTAGTGAAGGGGTTTCTGTACAGATCAATGCCTATAACTTCCCGGTTTGGGGAATGCTGGAAAAATTATCCACATCATTGTTGGCAGGTGTTCCGTCTATTGTTAAACCGTCACCTTTTGGGTCTTATCTTACCAATGCCGTATTTCAGGATATGATTGAAAGCGGGGTATTGCCGGAAGGTGCTGTTCAGTTAGTATGCGGAGAGCCTGGAAATATTCTGGACTATGTTCAGGATGGAGATTCCGTATTGTTTACAGGTTCAGCCCATACAGGTAGAAAATTAAAATCCCTTCCGTCTGTTGCAGGCAATGCTGTTCGTTTCAATATGGAAGCAGACTCGTTGAACTGTTCTATTTTAGGATTGGAAGCAAAGCCGGGAACTCCTGAATTTGACTTATTCATCAAAGAAGTTCGTAACGAAATGACGACAAAAGCGGGACAGAAATGTACGGCCATCAGAAGAATTATAGTGCCTGAGCATTTAATTGGGGATGTTCAGAATGCTTTATCTAAAGCTTTAGACCAGACGAAAATCGGAAATCCGCTAAGCAGAGAAACAAGAATGGGATCTTTAGTAGGAAGGCAGCAGTATGAAGAAGTACTGAGAAAAGTCAATATTTTAAAGTCCGAAACAGAGCTTGTGTATGACGGAAAACACGAACTGGTAGATGCAGATTACGAAAACGGTGCATTTATGAGTCCGAAGTTGTTCCTGAATGATAAACCTTTTGAAAAAAATATCTCCCATGATGTAGAAGCTTTTGGGCCGGTATCAACCCTTATGCCGTATAAAGATGCTGAAGAAGCTGCTGCATTGGCAAAAAGAGGAAAAGGAAGTTTGGTAGGATCTATCATCTCTCATGATGAAGATTTTATTGCAGAAACTTCATGGAAAATGGCTTCTCAACATGGAAGAATTTTTGTTCTGAACAGAGATAATGCGAAAGAAAGTACAGGCCATGGTTCACCACTTCCGACATTGATGCATGGGGGCCTGGAAGAGCAGGAGGTGGAGAAGAAATGGGCGGATTAAGCGGTCTGCATTTCTTTTTACAGAAAACAGCCATTCAGGGATCTCCGGATGTATTGAAAGCGATTACTAAAATTTATCAGCAGGGAGCAGAGAAGAAGTTCTCAGATAAACATCCTTTCCAGAAATATTTTGAGGAAGTAGAAGTAGGAGATTCTTTAGAAACAGCAGGAAGAACCGTTACTGATGCAGACATCGTAAACTTTTCCAATGTTTCATGGGATCATTTCTACGCCCATACCGATGCTACAAGCTTAACGGGGACAATCTTTGATAAAACAGTAGCTCACGGATACTTCATCCTTTCAGCAGCTGCAGGATTATTTGTTTCCGGTAAAAAGGACCTGTAATTGCTAATTACGGACTTGAAGAGTGCAGTTTCTTTAAACCTGTATATGCAGGCGATACCATTACGGTTTATCTTACGGCAAAAGAAAAAATCAACAGAGGTGTAAAAGGAAGAAATATTCCTTCAGGTGTCGTAAAATGGCTGGTTGAGGTCGTTAACCAAAGAGATGAGGTAGTTTGTGTAGCAACCATCTTAACTTTAGTGGCAAAACAATCTCCGTTCATTGATCTGACTGTAAAAAATGTTCAGAAAATACTCAATGGATTAACAGACAGTACTCCTGCTCTTTGGGGCAAAATGTCTCCGCAGCAAATGATAGAGCATCTTGAGCAGGCTGTATTGGTGAGTTTGGGAGAGCCGGAAGCAGATCAGTGTTTTACACCTGAAGAACAATTGGAAAAATGGCAGGATTCTCTTTACAATCATAGAAAAATGCCAAAAGAATTTACAGCACCTTTCTTACCGGCAGATGGTAGCCTACCTGAGTTGGTACATAAGAATTTTGAGGTGGCAAAGCAATCATTCATTGACAACCTGAAGAGATTTGTGGTTTACTACAAAGAAAATCCACAGGCAGAACATATGAATTTTGTCTTCGGAAAACTGAATAAAGAAATGTGGGAACTGATGCATAAAAAGCACTTTACTCACCATTTCCAGCAGTTCGGATTGATTTAATTAAAACTTAATATAAAACAAAAGCAGCAGTTTAGATAAACTGCTGCTTTTTTATGTAAATCATATAAATATCCAAACGGAATTACTGTTCAACTATTGTGAGTGAGTTATAGGCTCCGCTTCCTGAAGTATCAAACTGGCTGACTGTGCCATCAAATGCTACTGTGATCCAGGTAAAAGGCCTTAATTTATCACCCTTATTTAAATATACACTTACTGTACAGGCAGACCCTACTGGTACGGCATTGGGGCTTGCACCTGTATCAGAAGAATACCCATTATTTGTTTTTATCCTTTGAGTGATGGTACCACTCGGATTTCTGACTTCCCAAATTGCTTCAGTTTGATTGTTAGATCCCGTATTGACCTGGCTGGATTGTAATGCAAAAGTAAAAGTTGCAAAATATACACCATCACGTGGTGCTATAAATTCACCTGTAGCCGGATCGAAATTTGAGGTAGGTACCCTGAGTCTGAGTCTAATTTCTCAGTCCAGTTGGTTAAATAAGAAGACCTTCTTTGAACGATACCGGATTTAATTCCTATTTCTGAAGGCGTCGCACTTTCAAATACATAGGTATCCTGAGTTGTTTTGCTTGCCATTACGATGATACGTGGTTTCCCTTTAGGAAAAAAAGCTCACCCAGTTTGAACCGTCGGAAAACTCTAAATAGCCCTTTACACCAATCGCAGGGCTTGCTACATATCGCAATGCGCCTGCACCCGCTTGCGCAGCTGTTTTGTTAGTATTTCCTATAGCTACGGAACCGTTTACATTGTTGCGCAGATCCAGCGCTACTTTTGGGTTAGCAGCTAATGTGCCTATTTTTCCGGAATTATCAATGATAATATTACCTGCATCCGTCTTAATCTCAACAGGGTTGGTTGGATTGGGTAATCCTATCCCTATTTGAGCGTTTATGTTGTTTATTGTGAATGATAAAGCAATAAAAATACTAATCAATCTTTTTATTTTATTCTTTGATTCCATCATTATATAGTATTACAATTCACTGATACTTAAATTATTCAATTTGCTGTCATTTAGAGTGTTTCGCACACTTCCTATATTATGTTTCACCGTGAATTTTATTGTATCATCTTTCTTAAGATTGAAAATAGCATTACAGTTACCGCTTATAAAATTACTTACTGCACCGGCCTGAAAAGCAGGATAAGAATTTACTGTTTTAAATACAGGAATGTTATTTGTGCTTTGGCTGCTTTCAATTGCGGTTTCTATAAATGTATTTTTAGGTATATTTCCATTAGCCAGAGTAATGTTGAAAGAAACAAGATAAAAGCCATCACGTGGTGCTTTAAAAATTCCGGCGATTGGATCAAAATCTCCACCGGCACCGGTACCTAAATCAACTGTTTCTGTCCAGCCGGTAATAGTTGTTGTCGTTGCACTGGGAATACTTTGTGCAGAACTATTACTGGCATTTACCAGTGCTTTAGTAGGAGGGGTGAGTGGCAAAGCGATCCATTGCTCACCATCAGAATATTCTAAATATCCACCGGTATTATAACGTATTGCACCTCCACCTGCTGAAGAAGGGCTTTGTGTATTGCTGCCCAAACCAATGATTCCTTGATCGTTCGAAGATCTGAGATCAACCTTGGTAACAGGATTTAGAATACCAACCCCTACTTGACCTTGTGATGTAATAACAACATCGTTAGATATTTTTGTAGCATCAGGATTAGAACCGTTATCTTTTCCGGCATCTATATGCAGAGGCTGTGCAGGATTAGGGGTGAAAAAACCTACCTGGGCTGTTGCTTTAATAGCCAGAAAAAATAAAATAGAAGAACATAGCTTATAAGTTATATTGATTTTCTTTTTCATGATCTATATCTTAATGTTCTATTATAGTTAGATTATTAAATCCATCATCCGGGTTGGCAGGATCTGAAGAATTACTGGTAACTCTGAGAGGAATAGCACCGGAGGTAAGGTTTTGGTACAATCTGGCACTAACCTTGGTACCTGCAGCTAAAGTAAGGGTAACGGTACTTGATCCTCCAGCCTGTGTTGAACGTGTAGAATTGGCATCATCAGCTGTACCTGTCATAGACTGCCCGAAAGTTTTATATACACTGGCAAGAACAATACCTGTAGTAGGATTATAAAACTGGGATTCAACTCTGGAACCATCATTAATAACAGCACCTGTGAAATTGAATGTTAACAGAAAGGTATAAGTTCCGTTTCGGGAGCTGTAAATTCACCTGTGCTTGGATCAAAGCTATTGTTCATATCACGTACCTCACTCCAGTTAATAATAGTTGTAGGAGTTGCTGGAGGTATTGATTGACTTAGTATTTTACGAACCACAACAACAGATTTTTGAGGGGCAAGATAAACCTTGTTCCATACTGCACCGTCCGATACCTGAATTTTGGCTCCTACCGGAATATTGTTTACATCATACCGGGTAGCGCCTGCACCTGCCACCGCTGCCAGCATGCTGGTTGTTCCCAAACCAAGTGAATTTTCACTTCCTGCTGATCTCATATCTAACTGAACCAGAGGATTAAGAACTCCTGCTCCAATAAAACCTGTTGTTTTATTTACAATAAAATCATTAGAAAGTTGTGCCGGCGTTGGTGTACCCGAAGCTGGATTGTCTTTAGCACCATCTACGTGTAAACTTCCTAATGGGGTAGATGTTCCGGTACCTACTTGTGCATAAAATGTGTTGGTAAGGAAACAAAAGGAAGTATTAATAATTTGTGTTTTTTTTTAATCATATTTTAATTTAGAATTTTAGGCTATTAATACAATTTAATAAGTCATTATCTTATTTTAAATATTAATGACATTCTAACAATCAGGATTTAAAAAGTAAACAATGTCTTAAGGAAATTGATTATTGATGTCATGATGAGTAGAAGCCTGTTTGTGACTTAAATTTTTGCTTTTGAGGGATTTAACAAAAATTGGAGTTTCTCAATTTCCAATCAGTAACTGACAACAGATCATGCTTGAAAAGAATCATAACTCGTATAACAACAATTTAATTTCTTATCATTAATGTGTTTTTAGAATCTTCGATTATAATAATATATGTGCCACAACCAGAGTGTTTTAAATTTTTTCAAAAGTGAAATTTTTTTGAAGACTTACAAAAATAGCATTAAGATATACTTCGATAAACCGATAGATTTTTGTCTATTATTTATACAGATGTGAAATCTTATTTTTAGAAATTAAGTAAACATCTTTTAATCAATTTATTATGAATATTTTCAGATGAAAATTATTAACTTTAATAGGCGAAATCCGAAAAGCATATAGAGTAGGAAAAACATCAAAACTGATTATTATGAAAAACTTGAAAAAACTTTCAAGACATGAGTTGAGATCATTTAAAGGAACCGGACCAAACTGGTCATGTACCCTTAATCCTTGTCCTCCCGGAACCTGTTGCCTTCCCGGAAGATGGCCGGATATTGCCAGAGCATGTTACATTTGTGCTGATTCTTAGATTTTGTAATTTTAAAAAAATACAAAAAGCTGCAATTCCTTGAGTTTTGCAGCTTTGTTTTTATAATTTTTTGATACCCCGGGATTTATTTTTTTAGTTTAAAATAGCCATATATCAAAAGAGGTAAAGCGAAGATCTGAAACAAAAACACAAGCAATGAAGGAATACCTTCAAGGTGACTTTCATTAGCTTTCATAAAAAGCTGTTTACCAAGCGGGCCGTTCGAGAATATGACAATATTAAACAAATTCCAGCCCAGATGAAGTCCTATGGGCAGGTACAGTGATTTTGTCTTAGCGAAAGACTCTGCAAGCATCCATCCAAAGATAGCAGTCATTACAAAAATGATCCCCATCTGAAAAGGATTTCCGAATGCATTATAAGAAAACCAATGATAGATTCCAAAGCAGGCCGCAGAAAAAATACAGGCTTTAGTGTTTCCCCATTTTTCTATAGCAAGATAAAGCAATGCACCTCTGAAAAGTAATTCTTCAAACAATACAGATTTTAGAACCCACCATAAGCCCGTCAATGCTGCTGATAATGTGAACTGTTTATTCAGGATCCAGCTGTTGCTGATAAAGGCAGTTGTCATGATGTGGTAAAGACTGCAAACCACTGCAGCTAAAATAAAGCCAGCGCTCCAATGAACGAACCTTGTAGAGTCAGGTTTCAATCCTAAAACAGAGAGATCCTTTTTGCAATGAACCGAAGCAGGAGCCATGAAATGATAAGTTCAATTATAATTCCAATCATAGGTCAAAAGTTTTTAGTTGATGAGGTCTTATTTCATTGAAAACGAAGTTAATAAAAAAATGGATGCAGTGATTATGATCCGCTGCATTATATCAAATATCAAATTTTTGCGATTTTATCTGATGCACATAAATTCCTTCTTCCGGTCTTCTTTTCCTTCCTGAAAAATATTATCTTTAAAATTCATATCATGAACGAAAGCCGGATATATTGTCAATGAATAAAACTTTTGCAGACCAGGTCATCCATTTCAACCGGAATCTTACTTATACAGGAGAGCTTCCTGAAGATTTTGCTGTTTTAAACCCGTATCTGGATAATCCTGAAACGATGGAAGTGATGCAAAAGTTTTATCACAAATATTATGATGATTCCGATCAAAGAAAATTTATAGTGGGAATCAATCCCAGCCGTCACGGAGCAGGAATTACAGGAGTTCCGTTCACAGATACCAAAAGACTGGAAAGTGTTTGCGGAATACCGATGAAGTCTGCCTATACCCATGAAGTTTCTTCAGTTTTTATCTACGATATGATTGCAGAATATGGTGGTGCAGAATTATTTTACAAGGATGTATATATCAATTCTCCATTTCCTCTGGCTATTGTCAGGAAAACAAAAACGGATGGCTTAATGCCAATTATTATGATGATAAACAACTGTTTGAAGCAGTCAAAGACTTTATGATTGAATCCCTGAAGAAGCATATCAGCCTGAATCTGGACACTTCGGAAGTTTTTATTCTGGGAAAAAGAATGCTGATTTTATTACAAAATTAAATAAGGAAGCAAAACTGTTCGATACCATGACCGTTCTGGAACATCCGAGATACATTCAGCAATATAAATCAAAAGAAAAACAGCTGTATATAGACAAATACATTCTGGCCCTGAAAAAATAACCGTTCTTTTTATTTTTCATCATGGAATGACCATTTTTTATTAAATTACACTTATGAATGTTTTCCCTAAAGATGCAGGTTTCAAATACAGCTGGCGAACTTTTAAAAGCCCTTCATAAATGGACCAGATAAAATAAAAAATCCCTTATCGCTAAGGGATTGCCATTCATGAATTAGAATCTTTATGAGAACAAATACGAATGTGAACTGTCATTGTATTAATCTTTAATAACCTTGGTTGATTCATTTCCTGTCCTGATAAAATAAACCCCTTTCGGAAGCTCAGAAATATCAGTTTCGGTTGTACCTTTTTGAGTAGATACCTTTTTAATCAATTTTCCTTCCGTGTTATAAATGCCGGTTTCTGAAGGCTTATCGGTTTGAATGGTAAGAGGCCCTTTCGTAGGATTTGGATAGATAGCTACATCTTTTTTAGAAACTTTTGTTTCCGTAGTACCCAGTACAAGATTGCTGTCTTTTACCCAGGTGAAAGCGTCAAAACCAACATATCTGAATCCTCCATCTGCGGTGATGCGAAGTTCATCAATGACAATATTGGAATAATTCTGGCCATTGAGGTTAGTAAGGTCAATCAGTGTATATCCGTTATTGGGAATAAGGCCCGTTGCAAAACCGGTTGTTTTTGTTTGGGTAAATTTTGTTACCCCGCTCAGTTTTCCGGTTATGGTAAGTGTGCCTGTTACATTCAGATCCAGATTCAAAGCAGAAAGATACATCCAGAACCTATTGACTTTAAATAAATTGGATGTTGTCCTGATACTGAAAGATGGAGGCGAGTCCTGATTGTTGGAATTATCAATGTACCTGTTATCATTTGATGTTCCATTCCAGCCGGTTCCGGGAAGTTACCTTGAATATCAAAAACACTTACATGCGAGATAATATTGAATATTACACCGTTATCAGTAAAGCTTGTACTTCCGTGAGATTCCGTTTCAAATTGCTCTGTACTGGTCTGCCCGAGTGAAAAAATTGAAATGAGCAGACTACAAATAGTTAAAAAGGTAGTGCTTTTCATGATTTCTGTTTTAAATGTTAGGTTGCTTATGAATTATTTAACTGCGTGGAGGATAAATACCTTCAACACAGATGATATAATTGAGCCCAAGATAAGGTGGCATATTATTCACAGGTAGATTCTGACCTACAAATGAAATGCTCTGACCATTAATAACGGTATCAGGATTAGCATTATTAACAAAGCTTGGGACAACATTGAAATCCCTTCCAACCTGTGTTCCTGTGATAGCAATAGAGACAGCAGGGCTGGGAGTAGATGTATTGGCATTTTTATTCGCAACTTTGAGTTGGAAACCTCCTCCGATACTCGGAAGGTTTGATGCTAAAAGTGTATTTTGGGTAGTTCCTGAAACTACTCCCAAAGGATAAAATTCGTTTGCATTTACATTTCCGGCACCTAATGCCATACGTCCTTTTAGATTAGGCAGAGCAAACGTAGTTTTTCCGTCTCCACCGTAGGTAGTTCCTAAAATTGAGAATAGAGCACTGTTCTGTGCAATACTAAGTAGACTTCCGTCACAGAACATCCATCCTCTTGGTGCGAAATTTCCGGCAAATAATTTGACAATTCCAATGTATTCTTCCATGGTAAATAGTTTTCAGTTTAGTTTTCCTACTCTTTTCAACGGCTTTTCGGATACCACCTTGTTGATTAATTTTATTAAGTCAAAGGAACGATTAATAGAAAATTGATGCTAGCGTAGAAAACACCAAATTAAATATTACGTATTTCTACCTACTGATAAATGAAGGATATGATGATTAGAATGTAACTATAATCTAAAAAATGAAAACAAAACGCTCCTGATACACCTTTTTCTGCCAGTACTGCATCCTCCTGCTTTCATCTTTTCTGCCTCTTAAAAATTCCTCTTAAATTTCCCCGAAAGCACTGTATTTAGTATTTTTGTAAGAATCCAATAAAAATAAAATGAGCGAATTTGTAGCATCAGAAATTAAAAATAATATTGCCGAAATTACTTTCGAACTCCAAAAAGTAACTCACTTCCTGGAGCAATTTTAGAAAAACTGGCTCAGACCATCCTGGAAGAAGGAGCAAAAGATGAAGTAAAAGCCATCTTAGTAAAAAGCGAAGGCGAAAAAGCATTCTGTGCAGGAGCGAGCTTCGATGAGCTTTTAGCGATTGAAGAGCTGGAAGCTTCCACTCAATTCTTTGGTGGTTTTGCCAAAGTTCTGAATGCAATGAGAAACTGCGGTAAAATTGTAGTAGTAAGAGTACAAGGGAAAACAACCGGTGGGGGAGTAGGAATTGCCTGCGGAGCAGATTACTGTTTTGCAACAAAAGACTCAGCATTGGCACTTACAGAGATCAATCTGGGAATAGGTCCTTTTGTGATTGGCCCTTATGTAGAAAGGAAAATTGGTAAATCACAGTTTTCAGCAATGGCTATTGATGCAGATTTCAGATCTGCAGAATGGGCGGAACAGCACAATATTTACCATTCCGTGTCGGAAAATATCCGGGAAATGGATGAAAAGCTGGAGAAATTTATGCAGACACTGGCATCAAGGAGTAGTGATGCTCTGGCATTGATCAAAAAAGTGTCATGGGAGGGAACAGATCATTTTAATGAATGAACTAATGCCGGCAAGAATTCACATGAGTGCAAGCCTTATCCTGGAAGATTCTGCAAAGAAGAATATTGAAGCGATTAAAGAAAGACTGAGAGCTAAATAATTTTCATCTTATAAAAATAAATGGCCGTTGATTCCTTCAGCGGCTTTTTTGTTCCATAATACTCACACATAATATATTTTCAAAAAATATTTTGTGGGTTCATAAAAATTATAACTTTGTAATTCAAAGTTCTTTCTATGGAAACAAAAACTATCACGAAGACTTATCCCATATCCGTTCCATGATGGAGCGGTCTTCCAGATTTATTTCTTTGAGTGGATTATCCGGAGTTGTGGCAGGGCTGGCAGCTATTATTGGTGCAGCATATGTCTATTTTGTTTTTAAAAGAGAAGGGATTGATTATTTTGATGGCGACAGAAATATTTTTAAGCCTGCCTTAGTCAGAGAACTTGTATGGATTGGAATTGCTATTTTAATTGCAGCCCTTCTCAGCGGATATATTTTTACAGCCAATAAAAGTAGAAAGAAAGGGCTTAAAATCTGGGATGCAACCACCAAACGGCTTTTGGCTACTTTTGCTGTGCCTCTGCTAGCGGGAGGTTTTTTCTGCCTGGCACTCCTTTATCATCATCTTTTTGTATTTATTGCACCAGCTACACTGATCTTTTATGGATTAGCTTTAGTGAGTGCTGAAAGATATACCCTGACGGATATAAAGTATTTAGGATATTTTGAAATTGTTTTGGGATTGCTATCTCTTTTCTTTTTAGGTTGGGGATTGGTTTTTTGGGCAATTGGCTTCGGTGTCCTGCATATTGTGTATGGATTGATCATGCATAGGAAATATAAATAATGGGAATGACCATACTTGATACTGTTTTTAATCCTTATTTTTGCACCGTTTTTTGAAACGAAGAAAAGCTGCAAATATGGAGCTTGTATAGGATAAGGAAAATATAAATAGTCAGTGGATGACGATTTCAGAATAAATAAAGACAACAGTAAAATGATTAAAATAAGTCAACTCAATAAAGAATTCGAAAGCCGTGTAAGACTGGGCATTATGTCTGTTCTTATGGTCAACGACTGGGTTGATTTCTCTGAAATGAAAGGATTGCTTGAAATTACTGACGGTAACCTTGCCAGCCACAGCAATGCACTGGAGAAATCCGGATATATTGAAGTGAAAAAAGAATTTGTTGGTAAAAAGCCAAAGACCTCTTATCGTGTAACACAGAATGGAAGACAGGCTTTTACCGAGCATCTGGATGCCCTTGAAAAATTATTGGAACGGTAGTCTTATATTTTTTTGAAAATTTACTTTGAATTACAAAGTACTTTATAATATAAAATTAAATACAATGATAACACAAAAACAAAAACAATCGCCATTTATGCATTTCCCTTGGCTTTATTGACTATTCCAATGTTGGGAAACATTTTCTCCAAAGAAGTTAACTGGACTGCCGCAGACTTTCTGATAGCAGGGATTTTACTCTTTACAACAGCTTTTCTGATCAATCTGGTCAGAAATAAAATCAAAAAACAAAGCCGGAAAATAATGCTCTCTATTTTTATTTTGCTGGCTCTGGTACTGATCTGGCTTGAACTGGCAGTAGGAATTTTTGGAAGTCCCTTTGCGGGAAGTTAAATGCCGGATTTATTAACTTATTAATATGACCAGAAAAGAATTTTTAAAAAGAATGATGTGGCTTTCGGCAGCAGGAGCGTTTCCGGCATTATACTCATGGCAGGTAGAACCTTTCTGGGTAGAATTTGTTGAAAAAAACTGCCTGTAAAAAATTTGCCTTCATCACTTGCAGGAAAAGTAATGATGCAGATTTCCGATCTGCATGTGGGAGACCGTTTCGACTGGAATTTTCTGATCAAAACATTTCAGGAAGCCAAACGGTTTAATCCTGACTTTGTAGTGTACACCGGAGATTATGTGAATTATGGAACTGCAGAGGAACACAATGCCCTTATAAAAGTTATGGAAAATTGCGTAATGGGAACAACCGCAACTTTCGGAATTCTGGGAAATCATGATTATGGAGTAAGCTGGAAAGATATGGAATGTGCAGACCGGATCTGTGAAATTTTAGAAGACAGAGGAATCGTTATGCTCAGAAATGCTCAACAGGAAATAGCAGGCTTAAATTTTATAGGATTTGATGACCTGTGGTCTCCGGAGTTTCGCCCGGCAGAAGTCATGAAAGAATATGATCCCGGAAAAGCCAATATCATACTCTGTCACAACCCCGATGCCTGTGACCTGGATATCTGGAACGGTTACCGGGGCTGGATTCTAAGCGGGCACACCCATGGCGGACAATGCAGGATTCCGGGAATTATCACTCCGGTCCTCCCGGTAAAAAACAAAAACTACACATCAGGTGAAATTGATCTGAAAGATGGAAGAATACTGTATATCAACCGTGCCATAGGACATTCTTTTCAGGTCCGGTTTATGGTACGTCCGGAAATTACTGTTTTTACTTTAACACAGGCTTAATTATGAAAGATCAACACATTTTAAACATCGGAAAAGCAGTATTTGCTTTCCTTTTTCTGGCCGGAAACATTTGCCTTTTCGGATATATAATAACAAAAGATGAGTGGTTTGCGGGTTCAGGCTATATGGTGATCATCTTTGGATCGATGTCAAGTCTAGCTGTTATACTGGGATTGCTGGTATATGGTTTTATCAGCCGGGACCGGTTTGACATTTGCCTCAAAGCAATCGGTATCATGCTGCTCAATATCCCTATTGCTGTTCTTTATGCTTTAATAGGGATCAATATTCTTTAAATACAATAATACTATGAAAAAAATACGGGTTCAGTTTCTGCTTTTTGTGTATGATAAAACTCAAAAATTATACAGAAAATACTTTAAAAAGAAAAAAGACAGTGGCAGTTCAATGAAAAACAACTGCTGGAATTTCAGGAAGACTCCCTGGGCAGAAAGCTTGGCGAATTTTACAGGAAACACGGCTTTTCAATGATCCCCAAAATGGAAAATCATGATGTACATCATCTGATCACAGGCTGTGGAACCAACTTTGAAGATGAGATTGCCATGCAGTACCTTCTTCTGGGAAATGGTAAGCTGAATGCCCATCTTCTGGCAGCTATCGTATTGGGAACATTTATTCTGCCTGAATATGTGAAAATTTATATCAAAGCGTACAGGAAAGGACAGAATATGAGAACATTTCATCACTGGGATTTCGAAGAGCTCCTGTGGCAGAATTTCGACCATGTGAAAGACTTCATTCAGCAGAAAGAAACCATTGTACTTCACTAAAAACGGCAGTATGAATAAAATAAAATTCAGCCTGCTAGGGAAAAGAACATTTTTGATTTCTTTTCTGGCAGGAACATTACTGTGGGTTCTGTTTCTGATTACCCACTCGGATTTTCTGGTGATGATCGGTTTTTACTACGTACTCACAGCAATAGTTGCCAATGTGATCATACTTTTGCATGAGCTGATCGTCTTTATAACTAATGTCAGCGAAGAAAAAGCTTCCGGAAATTCAGTCCTTCTTCTGCTTGCCAATATTCCTATTGCACTGATCTATCTTTTTATTTTGGCGAATTAATATTCAGTTATTAACCTTAAAAATTTTTAATCTTATGAAAACACATCACTATATATTCATCACAGCCCTTCTATTTGTTATCGTATTCTACGATCAGGATGTAGGGCTGAATCTTGGAATCCTTGGAGTTGTTTATTCCGTATTGACATGGTTTAAAACTCCGGGAAGAAATAAAACCGTAACCCTGCACATTCTTTTAGGTACCAGCATCCTGTCGGGTGTCGCATTTGCATGGTATGGCGATTTTGCATCCTTTCTTGCGCTAGTAAGTTCTTTGCTTTTGTTGGGATACCGGGCCAGAAACAGAAAAATGAAGATCCTCTTTCTCATTCCTGTTTTTATTTCCAACGGATGTACCTCAATCTGCAGGATCTTCAGCTTTGATCAGTGGCGCCCAAAAGGAATGTTTCAGGGTTGTGGCAAAAGACATTCGCTTTTATCCTGATTCCGTTGATCCTGGTATCCGTTTTCTTCGGGATCTATTCTGCGGGAAGTGACCATTTTGCAGCCCTTTTTACAGACTATGAACTTGATCTTAACCTGTGGCAGGTGTTCTGTCTTTCCGTTCTTGGATTTTTTATTGCCTTTAATTACTGGAACTTTGCCGTTGAAAGACTGATCTACAAAACCCATTATGTTTTAGACAACGATTTCCAGAATGATTCCCGGATACCGAAGCCTACCTATTCCTTTCTTGATCTGGATGCAGAAAGAATGAGTGGTGTCATCTCTTTCCTTTCATTAAATATTCTGCTGATCTTTTTCATTATCACTTACAACTACGAGCAGTTTTATGAAGTATCCAAAACTCCCGTTCAGCTTTCTGAAGAAACCCATGAAAGAGTGAATGCCGTTATCTTATCAATAATCATGGCGATTCTGGTCATCATGTTTACTTTAAATCAGACTTTAATTTTGATCCGAAAGCCGGCATGATGAAAATTTCAGCAAAAATCTGGATTCTGCTGAATGCAGTTCTTGTGCTTTCGGCAGCTGCGAAAAACTTTGAATATATTGTAAATTACGGCTTTACCTATAAGAGGCTCGGTGTTTTTTTATTTCTTCTTCTAGCCCTTACAGGACTTGCTCTGACCTTTATTAAAATTCAGAAGAAAAAAAGGAATGCTTATCTCTTCAATACGATGGTATGGTATATTTACGGAACCATTTTACTATGCAGTTTTATCAACTGGGAGGCTTTGTAACGTCACAGAATATGAACCGGAGAAACTTTAATGTAGGTTATCATCTGACAGATGTCAATTTCAGTGAAAAAGCTCTGCTGAAATATGCTGCTGAAAAAAATGACGGGAAACTTAAAAAGAATATCCTTAATAAAATAAAAGAAGAAAAATCCAAAACTTTCCTTTCTAAGATTCTTTATTATGAAACCATTCAGTAAGTTTTTTTAAGGCAGAATTCAACCCTGAATGCAGGCCCCGGAATGAACTTGGAACAATTTTAGCATATAAAAAGAACTGATGAACCAGGATGGTGTGAAAATAAAAAGGAGAACTTCCATCTCCAAATCTCCGGCTTCCATCTTTTCCACCTCCTTAAAATTAATTATTATGAAAAAAAGCTTATTGTTAATTCCATTGATTATCGTTGCCTGTAAAAAGAACCTGCTGTGACTGCAACGCAGGATAAAGACTCTACAGCAGCCACAGAAATGCCGGACTCCGTTTATAAAACAGATTCTGCAGCATTAAGAACCAAAGATTCAATTATTAACAATGCTCCGGCTACGAAAGAAGTCCTGCGCAAAGGAGTGATGAGAAGTGAAAAAGAAGGCCAGATCGTAAGAACGGCTGATGCATCACAGCTTCCCTTTACATTAGGGAAGAGTTTACAAAAGATGATCAGGAGCTGGTATTGAAGCTGACTCATTATGACCAGGCAAAAATCAAAGCTAAAATTTCAACCAAGGAAAAAGATTTTAATATCCGTTTTAATCAGATAAAACTTCCTAACGGAGACTATGACGGACCTTTCGGAAGAGAGATAACCTATGAAACCCCGGGAAAAGGAGAGGTGTGGCTTATCATCGGTAAAAGTAATATGGCTTCAGGAAATACCAAAGGAAGCTTTACCGTAAGTGTTGAATAAATTTCAGCTATTTTGGTACAGTTTCTGCAAAGTATACTGTGAAGTTTAAAATTTAATATTATGAAAAATATAGTTCTAACAGCAATGGCTGCCTCAGCTGTACTTGTAAGTTGCGGAACCGTACAGTCGCTGGTTCAGAATACCTTTCCTTATACAACGAATGTTCTGGTGTCTACCGGAGTACCTGCTGATAAAGAAGTATCTTCAACGGTAACTGCTACCAATGTTCAGACCTGGTTCGGAGGAAATAACAATGCACAGATCAAGGATGTAAGAATTTCAGATGCTAAAATTTCAGTGGCATCACCTTCAGGAGGAAACCTGAGTGCATTCAAAACCGTTAAAATTTATGTTTCTTCAGCCGGAACCGGTGAAAGACTGATTGCTTCACGTTCAAATATATCCACCAGTTCTTCCAGCCTGAATCTGGATCTTAATGATACCGGTTTTCTGGATGAGATTGTAAAAAGTTCAGGTTTGACTATAAGAACCGTTTATGAGCTGAAGAACCAGACTTCCTCAGATATGAACATTAAAGTTGCGCTGAATTTTAGCAGCGTTCCCGCAAAATAAATTTTGTTAAGACCATAAAGAAAACCCACCTTTCAGAATTTCTGAAAGGTGGGTTTATTATACAGCTGTTACTTTCCTTCGGAGGATTGTTATTTATAATTTCGTGAATTTCTCAACCACTCTTCTCGAACCTTCATTGATATTGATGAGGTACTGACCTGCCGGAAGTTGTGAAACATCGATCTTTTCATCAGGTGCAACCGTATTTTTCATAACCGTTCTTCCCTGAATATTGATGATTTCAACATCCAGCTTTTTATCTTCACTACTTTGAACAGCGATATGCCCGGTAGAAGGATTGGGATAAATTTTTACCGTTAAAGAAGGAAGAACTTGGGCTTTACCTGTAAATCCGCTTTCCAGTTTTAAAATAGCGTTCTTTACGTTAGGCAGCGGACCTATCTTTTGGCCTGTTACCGTACCTCCTTGTGGGATTCCCGTAGAGATCAGAAGATTCTTCATTGCTGCCGGAGTCAGATATTGTCCTGTATTCTGATAATAGAAAGACTGTATCAATACCGCAGCAGACGCTACAACAGGTGTTGCAGAGCTGGTTCCGCTAAAGTAATTGTAAGTCCTGTTGTTATCATTATCATACTTGGCATAAGAACCGTAGCCAGCCGCAAGAACACTGCTTCCCCAACCTTGTACATCCACTCTGTTCCCAAACGTACTGAAGCTGAGTTTAGAATGCGTCGTATTAGGAGATCCTGCTCCTACAATGATGGCTCCGCTGTTACCTCTTGACAGGTATGATGCATAGAAAGGATCATCCAGATTCTGGTTTCCGTTCCCTGCTGCTGCTATAATGATAATTCCTGAGTCTGTAGCTGCTTTGGTCAGGTCCCAGATTACTTTGTCATATTCTGCAGGACAATACTGTCCGTCTTTTCCGCCGGTCTGCATTTCATATAAAATAATGTCTCCGGCTTGAGAAGCATTGATAGAGCGGCTTACGGCTGCAGCCCTGTTATAGCCTACGGTCGTCCATTCCATATATCCTTTGATATCAGATGCGCTGTAAACAGAACCTGTGAGCCCGATATTGTCTTTTATTGATCCCAGAATACTGACTACAGCAGTGCCGTGATCCCTGTAATTATTGCCTGATAATCCTGAGTTGGGACTGTATCCGGGTTCCAGCTGAATAGAATTTTGATTGGCCAGCATTTCATGGGTTTTATAGAAGCCATATTCCACATCACGGATGCGTATATTCTGACCTGTAACCCCTCTTGACCATGCATATTTTGCATTGATTCCCGGGTTGTCATTCAGATAAGTCTGTACGCTTTCCAGATCAGGAGTGGCTACAAACATATTGACCAAAGGAGGTTCTATCGGTACATTGCTCATTACCGATACATATTCCACTTCAGGGAATCTTTCAAGGGCACGGACCAGTTTCTGGGTAGCATCTTCATTCTGCAGCGGAATATCTGCTTTGAAAATTCTTTTCAGTTTTTCCACAGACTCTGCTGAATTTCCGATTTCCTTGCTGGTTCTTGTCATTTCGTCCAGTTTACGGTCTGAAAATCCCAGGTCATAAGTAAATGAAATTTTATTTTCCTGTACAAATTTTTCCAGGCCAGCATTTCTGCTGAAAGCCGCCTTGTCTGAATGAATGCCTTTTGAAAAACATACATAGACAATAGCATTCTGGTCTGTGTTATGGATGGATTTACCGGTTTGGTCCTGTCCAAAGGATAAAGAAGTGCAGAAAGTGAATAATGCAAAAAGTTTAATTTTTGTTTTCATATTATTTTTGTTAAATGGTTGTGAATCAGATTTGGTTTAATCAAAAATAATAATAAAATGAAAACAAATCACGTTTTTGTGAATTTAAATGAAAAATAATTTTGCTTAAAAATCTATGAAGATGCTCAGCCTTTTGCTGCAAAGGGAATGGGCATTTCTGTAAAAAGATAACGACCAAAAAAACGTCTTTCAACAATTTTGAAAGACATTTTTAATTTTAATCAATATATTTCAGCTGAAGCAATATTCTTCTGATGTGGCCGGTAATAAATGTATTGTTATTGGTAAGCCAAATAATAGATATTTCTTTTTCGGGGATCATTATTAAATGGGATTTAAAGCCTCCCTGATCTCCGGCATGTTCTATCACCTGTACTTTTTCTTCTGTTTTTATATCGGAATAAAAACCGTTATGAACAAACCAGGTACCTGTATGGTCTGCAGGTTTATCACTCTTCCAGTTTGCCGGCTTACGGACTGTCTGGGATTCTTTAATGACCATACAGTCTATAAACTTACAGGTTTGAATGGCGGAGATATATTTTTAAGATCATCGATGGAACTCCAGACTCCGCCATTACCGGCAGCTGCAAATGTAGGAGATTCACCGTAATCATATTCCTGATACACTTTCTCTCTCAGGATATAACCATGAGCTACATTTTTGTCAGGGAAACTTCCATCAGTTATTGTACTGTTTTTCATTCCTGAGGGTTTGAATATATTTTCAGAAATAAATCGTTGCCATTTCATATGACTTGCCTTTTCAATAATCAATGCCAGCCCGTTATAAGCAGGATTGGAATATTCATATTGAGTACCCGGCTCAAATTTTAATGAGTCGGCAAATTTTAAAGGCTTAAAATTTTCTTCATCTTTTGCTGTAAGATAAAAAATACTATCTCTTTCAACATGTCTGAGATCCGGAAGTCCGGAAGTATGGGTGAGAAGATGCTGAAGCTTAATGGAAGATGCTATTTTCTTGTTTTTAAAATCCGGAAAAAAATGAGAAGGTTGTCATCAGTGGAGAGCTTTTTATTCTGGAGTATTGAAATTCCGTAAGAAACAAATGTCTTGGAAATAGAGCCTAAATTTGAAACGGTCTTACTGGTGAATTTTTCTTTTGTCTTAAGGTCAGCCAGTCCAAATGAATTTTCATACAGGGTTTTGTTTCCCTGCTGGATCAGAATACTGCCTCCTGGATTATTGGCCTGAAAAACTGTTGAAAATGCGGAGTCTAGTTTTATTTTTAAAAGTTCCTCCCGGTTTTGACCAGAGCACAAAAGTCCTGTACTGAATAAGACCAAAGCCAGGGATTTTAACTGAAGATTTTTGAGCATATAAATCATTGATTCGTTGATGAGATGGTTCTTGTCTTTCTCTGATCAGCTTTTTGTGATTGAATCCATTACAATGGTCACAGGCCCGTCATTGATCAGGGATACTTTCATATCAGCCCCGAAAATTCCGCTTTCGGTTTTTAACCCGGATTTAGCTATTTCTTCTTTAAAATAATCAAACAGCGGAATGGCTTTATCAGGTTTTGCCGCCTTAATGAATGAGGGGCGGTTCCCTTTTATAATCAGCAATTAAAGTAAACTGGCTGATGCACAGAATCTCTCCGGAAATATCCTTTACAGAAAGATTAAGCTTGTCATCTTCATCGCCAAAGATTCTGAGGTTCAGTACTTTTTGTACCAGCCAGTCTGCATCCGTTTTTTCATCATTTTCATCAATCCCTACCAGCAGCATCAATCCTTTTCCGATTTCACCCACAATTTTTCCGTCTACTTTTACACTGGCTTCTGAGACTCTTTGTATAACGATCTTCATTTTATTCTAAATAGTTAATAGTAAATACTTAACGTTTTCGCTACCGGATCATAATTGTATGAATTATAGGTTTTTGGAGGAAGAGATGTTTTAGAGCCTGACTCCGGTTGTCCGGTTCTTAAAATCCATCGTGAATTGTCTTTTGGACATACGATAACAATATTATCTTTTACCTCAAGTGTTGTATCATTGTCCGGGCATATATGAGGCGCATTCCGGTCATATATTTTAAACGCATTGCCGGTTCGTACAGCAATCAGACCTCTGGTTCCCGACTGCTGTTCATTGATGTAAATCCATCCTCCGTCGTAATTTAAATTATTATAGGCAGGAAGGTTTAAATTTAAAGTTACATTGATCGGGTTATTGGGAAAGCAGTTCACAGTATCTTCTCTGTTACTGCACGAGTTTATGGTTAAATCACTGAAAATCAGTATGGTGAAAATAGCTAAGATTGAAAAAGTTTTTTCATTTCAATTTAAATTTTTATATATTTGTAAAAATTAAACGATTACAACACGAAAACATTGTCCGGCAAATGTCGGATTATTTTTTTATACTAAAACTAAATTTTGAAAATTATGGCAAGCTATGTAACAAAGGAGGGCCTTGATAAGATGATGAAAGCTGAGCTGGAACAGTTGGAAACTGTAGAGAGACCAAAAATTACTCAGCAGATCGCAGAAGCAAGAGACAAAGGTGATTTGTCTGAAAATGCAGAATATGATGCGGCTAAAGAGGCTCAGGGAATGCTTGAAATGCGTATTTCCAAGCTGAAAGATGTTATCTCTACTTCAAAAATTATAGATGAAAGCCAATTAGATACTTCAAAAGTTTCTATCCTGACAACGGTGAAACTTAAAAACAATGCGACAAAACAAGAGCAGGTATTTAAATTGGTGCCGGATAACGAAAGTGACCTTAAAACAGGAAAAATTTCTGTAAATACCCCGATTGCAAAAGGACTGTTAGGAAAAGCGATCGGCGAAACTGCTGAAATTACTTTACCAAACGGAAACAAACTTTCTTTTGAAGTATTAGACATCTCTCTATAGTCTGATACCCCTTTCTATTTCTAAACTTCTGATACCTAATCTCTAACTTCTAAAAAAATGAGCACTATATTCACAAAAATCATCAACGGAGAAATTCCCTCATACAAAATTGCAGAAAATGAAGACTTTATAGCATTCTTAGATGCAATGCCTTTGGTGAAAGGACATACCCTGGTAGTTCCGAAAAAGAAGTGGATTTGATTTTTGATCTTGAAAGTGAAGAATACAAAAACCTTTGGGGATTTGCCCAAGAGGTGGCCAAGAAGATCAAAACTGCAATTCCATGTGTAAGAGTAGGAGTAGCGGTAGTAGGACTGGAGGTTCCTCATGCCCATATCCATCTGATCCCTTTGAATAAGATGGAAGACATGAATTTCAGAAATGAAAGATTAAAATTAACGAACGAAGAATACACAGAGATCCAAAACTCAATTATTAATTCTTAAAAAAACAGAAAATCGTAAAAAGAAATTTTTACGATTTTCTTTAACATATACCTATTATATAATATGAACTCAAACCAATGTTCTTTCTGCGGCAGAAAAAGAAATGAAGTACAAATGCTGATTTCCGGGCAGAATGGTTTTATTTGCGAAAATTGTATAGAGCAGGCACATACTATTGTAAAAGACAGTGCCTCCAAAACAGGATACGCTCCGGCAGACAGTATGGAAGAACTTAAAAAGCCGAAAGAGATCAAAGTATTTCTTGACCAGTACGTGATTGGTCAGGATCAGGCAAAGAAGCAGCTGTCGATTGCCGTATACAATCATTATAAAAGATTACTTCACGCTCAGGACGAAAACAGAGAAGTGGAGCTTGAAAAATCAAACATCATCATGATAGGGGAGACGGGAACCGGTAAGACACTCCTGGCCAAAACAATTGCCAGAGAACTTAATGTTCCTTTCTGTATTGTGGATGCTACTATTCTTACAGAAGCAGGATATGTAGGGGAAGATGTTGAAAGTATTCTTTCCAGACTTCTGATGGTGGCAGATTATGATGTGGAAAAAGCTGAAAAAGGAATCGTATTCATTGACGAGATTGATAAGATCGCAAGAAAGTCTGATAACCCAAGTATTACGAGAGATGTTTCAGGAGAAGGAGTACAGCAGGGACTGCTGAAGCTATTGGAAGGAAGTATTGTGAATGTACCGCCTCAGGGAGGAAGAAAGCACCCTGATCAGAAATACATCCAGGTGAATACTCAGAATATCCTGTTTATTGCCGGAGGAGCTTTTGACGGGATCAAGGAAATCATTGAAAGAAGAATGAATAAGCAGGCAATTGGTTTCAGCTCTGAAAAACTCAATAAAACAGATGAAGATGAATATGTATTAACAAATATTAATGCGATTGACCTTCGTTCTTTCGGATTAATTCCAGAACTTTTAGGAAGATTTCCAATCATCACTTACCTTGATAAACTCACGAAAGAAACGTTGGTAAGAATTATGAAAGAGCCTAAAAATTCAATTGTGAACCAATTTGTGGAGCTTTTCAAGATGGATGGCACAGATTTGGTAATTACAGACGGTGCAATTGAAAAAATAGTTGAGGAAACAATTGAAAAAGGATTGGGAGCCAGAGGTCTTAGAGGAACTACAGAAAAAGTTTTGGAAGACTATATGTTTTCAATCGGAGAAGAGAAAGAAATTATCTTAACTGAAGATAATATTTTGATTAATAGATAAAAAGTTTTTTTTTTTTAAAGAAAAAAATAATACCTTTGCGGGTGAAGATTGTATTAACACACAAATAATTTATACAATGAGAAAAAGTTTATTTGCTATAGGTCTTTTAGCCGTTAGCTATTCTGTTCAGGCGCAGAATGTTTTATGTCACGTAGATGCTAACGCTACTATGTATGTGAGCGACGGCACCCTAGTTTATAGTGGTGGCGGTGTACAAACAAGAGACAATGGTCTAATGGAAGTACACGGGAACGTAATGGTTGTAGGAACAGGTACGGATGTTCTTAAAACAATTGATGCCGGCGGTGCGGATAAAACTACCGGAGGTAATATTGTTTTAAAAATGAATAATCCGTCAGGGTATGCTACTTCTACTTACGGGCAACTGTACGTCGATGGATTATCCCAATCCAACGTTACAGGTATTGTAACTAAAGAATACCGAAATGCCAAGCATGGTAACGGTGATTTCTACCAGCAGATGGCTTTACCTTTCAATGAAAAAGTAATATCATCTCTTTCTACAGAACTTAACAAAACCTTTACTGATTCAAGATATTCCGGTAATGCTATTTTTATGTGGAATAACGCTACTGTTGTATCAGATACCAAACCTGTTGCATCAAGTACTGGTATACCTACTGCCTATGGATACTATATGCTGGGATCTAAAGCGAATAACCTGGATCTAAGTAATCCTCCATCTGCCAGTGGTGTTTACTCTATTAACGGGAAACCTTTTTCTACTTTAGCAACTGCTAATCTTGTAGATGCAGGTGCCAACATTAATTTTGGAGCGAACGGTACTAATAAGAACTCGTACAATGAGAGATACAACTCTTATCTTTGGGATCAGTTTGAAGAAACGAACAGTTTGTGGATAGGAACCTTTGGTAAAAATATCTACGAATTCGGAAATCCGTTCCTGACGAATTTAGATCTGTCAAGAATCGGATATAATGAAGGTGGGGTAAGTGATGGCAACGCAATTTCTAATATCTGGGGAGTTCAGTATTCACCGGGAAGTTCAATATGTGAATGGAGTAGGTTCTACATTTACGAATCCACTTACAATGACATTTGATGTCAATACACATATTCCTGTGGGGATGTTAATAATTTGATTATCAAACCGATGGGGACTTTCATTATGAAATTAAGAGATAACACTCCTCAAACATTAAATTTTAACACTCTCAGAAGATTTAGCGGTACGGCTAGAGCGGCTGGTACAGATTATAGTGTAACTGCCAACAAGTCTGCATACAAAACGTACAGCGGAAGTGTGAAACAATTAGGAGTGATTGGTTTAGATGCCAATGGTAATGAAGTAGCAAGAGCATACTATGTAGTTACTCCAAACGCTACAACAGGTCATCAGATTTCTAATGCAACCACATTACAGGTAGCTACAGATAACAGTAATAGTATTGTTACCTATGAAGAAGCCTTAACCGGAGGTCAGGATCCTAATTATTCAGGACAATATAAGTTATACATTAACGAAGCTAATGAAAATAACTTCTTAGGAAAAAATATTGTAATGGATAACTTTGATTTCGGTACTGCAAGTCAGAGAATTACATCTTATAAATTTGAGATCAGAGAAAATGCTGAATTGATTCCTGCGGGAGTTCATCAGTTATCCTCAGGAACCGGGTTTTACTATAAATCTGCTAACGGAACTGCGGAAGAAGCTAAACAAGGAGCTGTAATTCCTGTCAATTCCAAGACTTATAATTTGTATTACGGTGCGCCTGATAAAGGTACACTGATCGCTAAAGAAACTAGTAAAGTGTCTAAAACAGTGGTTGTATATAACCCAGCTGTTAGCAACTATGTAGTTAGATTTGATCCAAGTTGGAAAAAGCTGATATTGAAGTTTATGATATGAGTGGTAAGCTTATTATCTCCAAGAAATCGGTAGAAACATCTAGAGATTTCCTAATTGAACTTGACGGTTCAGTGAAGAGTTCTTACGTTGTAAAAGCGGTTTCTGATAAAGGAGTAATTGTTAACACTAAAATCTTAAAATAATAATATGAAAACTATAAATAAACTAGTATCGGCTCTTTTGCTTTTTGTGATATCATTTGCATATGCAGAAGAAATACCACCAGCACCTGCTTCTGCTGCTAGAGGAACAGGAGGTGGAGGACCTGGAGCGCCCGCTTCACCGATCGATATGTATGTATATCTATTAGGTATTGTTGCGATTGCATTCATTATCTACTATACTAAAAATACAAAAGCGTAAAAGCATAAAATTTTATTAAAATAATATTAAACTCTCTGATTAGTCAGAGAGTTTTTTTATTTTTACTCTATGAAAAAGATTTATACGCTATCTGCGATTTTAGCAGCATTTGCTTTGCAGGCTCAATTTACGGTCACAGTTCAGACTCCTGCAGACTTTAAAGATCAAGATGCAATTTTATATACATTGAATGGTTCAAAAGATATTATTGTTACAAAAGAAAAAATTAAGAATAATACTTTGACATTTAAATATCCCGGTCACTACATGGGAATGATGAAAATCTATTTCCCGGATTCCAATAATACAGTAAGCTTTATTTCTGAAAATAAAAATGTAAACTTTAAACTGAATGCCCAGAATAATAAAGTTAAAGACGTTATTTATCTGGATGAAGCTAATGATTTGATGAGCAAACAACAGGAAGGCTCCCAAAAGAAAGAGCTTATCCTGCCTGCACTCACTCAGATCAAAGAATATTATAAGGATAATACGGACTTCGGGAAAGCATTGAAAACAGAGATTGACAGACTTTCCGGTACCTCTGGCTCTATTGATGCTGCACAACATCCGTTTATAGCGTATTACAATACCAATTACAGCAAGTTTTTAGGAAATCAGTCTGATCCATCCAAAAAGTAAATCAGGACGAGATCATCAACTTTCTGGACAAATCCGGTGATATGCTGGAAAGCTCCTCTTTATTGAGACCTGTATTAGTCGCTTATCTGAACTCCGGAGGAAATACTAATGTTGCAGGTTCTGTAGACAAACTTTTAGACCGTCTTAAAGTAGAAACTCCAAGAGGGCAAACTGTTTTATCAGAATTGATCGATATTTTTGATGTATATCAGATGGATGAATTTAAGAATAAATACCTGACCCAGGCGAAGAATCTTAAATGTACCATTAATGACAGACTTGCTTCTACATTAAAATCTAATGCTAATGTTGAAATGGGCGCTGTTTTTCCTAATATTAAGTTCCAATCAGCCACAAATACCACTGCAAAGTCATTACACGATATCAAAGCAGATAAGAAGGTGATTGTTTTCTGGTCATCTACCTGCTCACACTGCGAAAGTGAACTTCCAAAGCTTTTAGAGAAATATAATGAACTGAAAGCAAAAAATATTCAGGTTGTTGGTCTGTCTTTAGATGTAGACAAAATTCTTATACCCAAAAAATTGCTGCATTTCCTTGGGTGAATGATTCTGAATTGAGAGGATGGAACAGTTCTTATGTAGATATGTACAATGTTCATGCAACTCCGACGTATTTTATTTTAGATGCTAACAATAAGATAATCAACAAACCAGATCATGTTGGAGATGTTTTGGAATATTTTAAGGTAAAATAATTTTGGAGGTAAAGAATATTTTTCTATATTTGCACCACCAAAACGGCGAGGTAGCTCAGTTGGTTAGAGCGCAGGATTCATAACCCTGAGGTCACGGGTTCAATTCCCGTCTTCGCTACAATAAAAGGAAAAGCAATGTCGGCTTTTCCTTTTTTCTTTTATATATTTTTTTGAAAACACATTCTTCAAATTTATTTAGCTTGCTTTCATTTTATGGAGTTTTCTGGGATCAATCGCAAAAGTGGGGTGGTTTACAATATTTGGTTCTATTTAATTTTAAAATTGAACACAAAGGATTTTTATGATCCGGTGTTTTATCTTAGGAAGCAAAGACTGAATCAATTGTATTGATTCTTTCTAAGCGTACGTATTTTACATAGCTTCATCAGCGACCTTTGTCGATTTCTTAGCTCCCTTATCAATAATGAATTGCATTTTGTCTTTGCGTTAAATAAAATTCAGTATAAAGCTTGAGGAGCAAAAAGATAATTCATTTTTTCTTCAGATTAACTAATTTTTTCTAGTCCCTAAGTTTTGCACCTGATCCGTTTTCTAAACTGAATACTTTAACTTTTTGTAATTTTTCACATTAAAGGGAAAAATACGTATTTATACGTAACAGATTCCGGCAGATAATTTCTAGTTTTGAAGTAGTAATCATCACTTATATGATTATGTTGAAAATTACCCGAAAATTTTCAGCAGATAAGTGATCCATTCAGATTTCTGAATTTTGAGTTAATCATGATATTCTTTCTACGGGACCAGTATTGATTAAAATATTAATTTCAACTATAACTCCAAAACTAAAAATTGAAACCATGAAAAAATTTAACACACCCGCCTATCAGGCCGAAAAGGATTTTAAACAACATCCGCATTTAGAGGAACAGCTTGAAAATGCCTGGAGCAATTATGTAAAATACTGCACTATCAATTCAATCATGGGAAATCCCTGGTCAAGTACGTATGATCATCCCAGAAGCTGGTATTACGATCCTTTAGTGGATAATGTTATCCCTACAGAGCAGAATACCGTTCCGATTCAATGGAATGCCTTTCCCAACAGGATCAATCATTACTTTACTGAGCTTTTTACCAAAGAATTTGGAGGCACGGATTATGAAGATAAATTGCATGAACTGGCAGATATAGGGCCTGCAGCTTTTGGGAAGAAATATAATATGGATCTTACAGTTCCTAAAAACCCATGTGATTCTTCTGATACCGGTACAAAACCATTTGGCCCATCAGGACCTCGCGGATGGCAGGATGAATACTGTGAGTGGGCCGTTACAAGGGATGAAAACGGAGATATCATAGCAGTTGATTTTACCCATGAGAATCCGGAGTATTGGTTTCATATGTGGAAAGTTTCTCCGGATATCGTTGTATCACTCTATCAGGAAATCCTCAATAATAAAAACGTTAAAAAAGAAGACCTGTATCTGTTGGATAGCAATGGAAACCCAGTTATCGTAAGGGAAACAGGAGAACCTGCTTATAATCCGATCAATAAATGGAATAATGGTCCGGATGCAACTCCGGAAGGTGGAGGAGCCGTACATCTTACAAGTCCTCCAAACTCATTAGGAGCTGAGATATACCTTGGAGCGGCCGCCACCATCTTAAGGGTAAAAAACAATCAGGTGATTACAGATGCCAATACTTTGATCTGCGCTGCCCAGTACGGGCAGATTTATAGAAATAGTGATCCCCGCATAGGACAAAATGTTAATTCATTGGTGTATAACCATCAGCAACAAATAACTTTAACCAATCCTATTGCGCTCTATGGGCAGGTTCCGGATTTCGATCAATTTGAAATGCCTGCTACAGCCGGGAGTTACAAAATTGAAGACTGCTATACTGTTGTAAGAGGAGAAGAACGGAATAAAGGAATTACTTTTTATCCTTTTAATATGCTGCTGCATACAAGATTTTCTGTTCCTAAAGGGGCCAACTTTAAGCTGAGTGAAATAAAAGTAAAAGGAAAGCTCTTAAAATGGGGTTCACAGATTGCTGATACCTTTTTTGTACAGCTCGCAGGTACCGGAAAAAACCTGCACAAGGAGAACAGCCTGAAAAATTTCCTCCGGTAGGAGATCCCACAACAATTCTTCCTAATGTACAATATCTTTTGGATAACAATTTGTTGCAGGCAAGTCTTTACAATAAACTGAATACATTTTCGAATTTGACATCCTGTATTACACAGATTGAAGCAGGAACGAGTACTGAAGGCATTGCTGTTCTGACGAATGCAGCCACGAAGGAAACCCAGTTTGATTTCGGTCCCGGAATCAGTGTTGTGGTAACCGATTTCCAGAATATAGATGAGGATACACAACTTTTTCTGATTACAATTACAACGGCCACTGATACAAGCTTGGGAGAAAAGCCGTTAAGCCTGTACAATAATGCTTCAGATCCTAAGTATACATTATCCGGAGTATTGGAGGTAGTACCCCATGGTTCTTTACCTAAAATAAATACGACTCCTAATCTTGCATTGCTTTCGGGGCAGCAAGTTGAACAAGTTAAAAAAATATTGAAATGAAAACTTTAATATTTTCGATTTTCATATTGAGCTTCATCTCATGTGAATCCGGCAAAAAGATAAACAAGCGAACTCAGCAATCGGTTTTTCAAAAGAAGCAGCCAATGAATCGATCTATTGCGGTGCATTTTGCGACCCTCCTTCTATTACTTATAAACTTGCCGGAGATTCCACCTGTGCCCACAGTTCCCAGGATGTGCTGAATTGTTTTGCATGGAAGAATTTTATTGCATTAAACTGGGCTGCCTCCGCTCAGAGAGGTGTTCCGGATACAACAGCAACAGCTGCCAATTATGGTATGCCCGGGGATTACAGCCCTACAGTCTGGGAGAGCTTTGCAAGCAATGACGAAGTTTTTGCCTCTAAAAATCCTTTAACATGGAATCTGAAGAGTAAGAATGGTTACGTAAAACAAATTAATGAGATTAATAAGTTTACAGATATTAATATCGGTATCCCCAAAGCTACTCTCAGAGCCGCAGTAGGAAATAGTAATGTAGATGAAATATTACAGGCTGAAGGTTCCTGGCTTACTGATCAGAGTGGAAATATTGTTTGGTATGAAATTAAAATCAACAATATTGAAAGTGATTTTATCCGCCGGAATAAACTGTATGACTATAATAGTCTGAAGGAATACGGTACAGCCAATAACGGAGTGTGGCTTCCCATGGAGTCTATAGAACTTAAAGCAGCATGGCGCATCATTCCTGAAGATAAGCTTGACTCCTTGAAAAATTATTATAAAATTTCAAAAGCCATGGTTCCGGAAATTAAAGGTTTTAAAGATAAAAAGCCTGTTTTTGGAAAATCTACACAGAAATATTTGGGACTGGTAGGCCTCCATATCATCCGTAAACGCCACAGTCACCTCAGTTTAACTGGATGACATTTGAGCATATTCATAATGCACCTAATGAAGGACAGGCTGATCCTTCTGTAAGGTATTGTTTCTACAATCCTAAAAGTACTCAAACTCCCAATATAGCTCCTGTAATAGGACAGGACAGCCTGAATACCCCTGTTCAGGTAGTACGGGTGAATAAAATCAAAACAAAGCTTCAAAAGCTGAACACGGAGATGCAGCAGCTGATCAGAGCGAGTAACCCTAAATCAGTGTGGCAATATTACCAGCTTGTGAATATCCAATGGCCGGAAAATCCGATTCAGGATAATGGAAATAATAAGTCAGTTCCACTTATGGAAGGAGGGATTACCCCTTCGGATATCTCGAATACAACTATGGAGACCTATGCTCAGCAAAAACAGTGTATGGACTGCCATAAGTATGCTTCTGTAGTGGGAAGCGGTATGCCGCCTACCGATTATAGTTTTATATTTTTAAAAGTAAAACCGGAAAAGCAGATTCCCAAAAGAAAAGCTCCAGTAAAATGAAAAAATAAACCCGCAAGATTGCGGGTTTATTTTTTATGATGCTGTGATTTTAGCTTTGGTAGCCGAGTAATTTTCTGATCTGATAGAAAAATCTTTCAATAAGTCTCAGGTCTTCGGTTACAATTTCTGCACTTCCTCTAAGTTCCTTATCAAAGGTAAGTGTTTTGTTGTAGCTTGTTTTTAATCCTTTTGGCAATACAACGTCTACATAGTAATTTCCTTTTTCGTCAGGGATCAGGGATATATTCTGAACTTTTCCTTCTATGATACCATATTCCTGGAAACGATAATTGTCAAGTTTGATGAGTACCTTTTCTCCCGGAATAATCTTTCCGGAGTTGGTGGTAGGTACAGACATTCTGCCGACCAATTTCTCTTTATTTTCAGGAAGGATAGATAAGATAGGTTCGCCGCTTTTTACAAACTGGTTTTCTCCAAAAAACTGCTGGAAGCTGGCAACACCATCTGTAGAAGATATGACAAGATAATTCTGTTCCCATTGCTTTAGAGATTTTCGCAGCTGTTCAAACAGTTGTAAAGTCTGTGATGAGTAAGTGATTTTGTCTTTTTCCGTATTAATGGCAGTTCCGCTTCTGGTTTTATTCAGGTTTGAAATTCCTTCTTCAGCCTGGGAAATGGAGATATTGATATTTTCAAGGTTTTGCTGAGCCTGAAGATATTTGATCTTTTCATTTTCAAGTTCCATGGCAGAGATAACTCCCTGGTTGAAAAGTTCCTGGGATCTGTTGAAATTTTTCTTTGTCAGATCGTATTTTAAAGATTCAAGATTTTTTGCTGCTTTAAAGTAGTCATTCTGACTTTATATTCCGAAAGGCTCTGGTTGGTTGCCAGGTTTTCCGGAGCATAAGGCTGTAGTCTGGTAAATAGTTCTTCATCCTGAAATGCCTTTGCAAAGTTGTTATATTCACCCTGAAGTTCACCAAGTTTAAATCCTGCGGTTCTGTAAATAGGGAAGGAGTACAACTGATTGGGAGCTGTAGAGTCTACTATTTTCTTCAGCTCTAAAATATCTTTGTAATTGGCAGCAGACTGCATCACCATCAATACCTCATTTTTCTTAACGGGCTGATGGTCTTTGATGAATATTTTCTCGATTTTGGAACTGATCCTGGCTTCTATTTTCTCCGGTGGATTCTGCGAGGTTACAATAATAGGAGCAGGTACAAATTCCGGGTATTTTATAATGTAGCTCATCACAAGGATAAGCAATAGAATAATAAATATAACGGTATTTCCCCAACGGATCATCCAATGTGGTGGCTGGGTAAGAATATCCGTACGCTTTCTGAGCGGAGTTCAATATTGTCTAAAACGTCTTCTTTCATTTTTCTGAGGTAAAATTTCCCCGATATTTCAGGGGAATATAATTTAAATACTTGGGCAGGTCCCGTCATACCATGATGGCGGTGAAGTGTCTGCATCCGGTGGGCATGCAATATGCTCCATATGGCAAGACATCCAGCTGCCAAGGCACCATGATCCACAGCATCCCTGATCCGGATATATTACACCTCCGCTGACAATTGCTAAATCTTTTCGGGTAAGTTTTTTCAGATTTTTCATAATTAACAGATGTTTTTTATTTCCTACTCTATAAGCTTTTCGGAATCCGCTATCTGGTGATTTTGGTTTTGATTAGCTTCCTAATTCAAGCTGGTTTCTTACCAGTCTGTAATATTCTCCCCGTAGATCTACCAGCTCTGCATGGCTGCCTTCTTCCACTACCTTTCCTTTATCCAGCACAATGATTTTATCAGCATGTCTTACCGTTGAAAGCCTGTGGGCAATAACTACTGCTGTTTTGCCTTTAAAGAACTGCTCAAGGTTTTCCATAATAACTTTTTCATTATTGGCGTCCAATGCTGATGTTGCTTCATCGAACAGGATATATTCCGGTGATTTGTATACAGCTCTTGCAATGAAGAGTCTCTGTTTCTGCCCGCCGCTTACGCCTACACCTTCATTTCCGATCTTTGTATTATAGCTTAACGGAAGACTCTCGATAAATTCTTTGATATTGGCAATTTCTACCGCCCGTCTTAATTTCTGCTTGTCAATATGATCTTCACCCACAGCAATATTATTGGCAATTGTATCATTAAATACATAGCCTTCCTGCATTACCACTCCGCAATGATCTCTCCAGAATCTGGGGAAACATTTTTAAGGTTGGTATTTCCGATTTTGATCTCTCCCTGATCAGGGTCATAAAATTTCATCAGAAGTTTCAGCAGGGTTGTTTTTCCACTTCCACTGGCTCCTACAATAGCTGTAGTCTGGCGGTAAGGGATAGTAAGGTTCAGATTTTCAAAAACAGGAACATCAGACCCGATGTACCTGAATGACATATCAGTGATCTCAATGTCTTTTTGCGGAACATCCATTGCATAATGTTCGTTTTTATCTTCTTCATCTTCTTTATCATGAATCTCACCTAATCTTTCAAGGGAAATTTTGGCATCCTGAGTTTGTTTGATAAAGTCGATAAGCTGTAGAAGTGGGCTGTTCAGCTGTCCGATAATATACTGTACGGAAAGCATCATCCCCAGGGTAAGGTTACCGCTTAACACAAGCTTGGCAGAAAGGAAGCTTACAATGATGTCCTTCATCTGGTTGATGAAGTTTCCTCCTACAGACTGCCATTGCTCTAATGAAAGCGATTTTATTCTGATTTTAAATAATTTTACCTGTAAAAATTCCCAATCCCAGCGTTTCTGTTTTTCGGCATTATGCATTTTGATTTCCTGCATTCCGTTGATCAGCTCTATCACTTTACTTTGTTCCTGAGAAACCTGGGAGAATCTTTTGTAGTCGAGCTCTTTTCTTTTTTCAGGAAGAATGTGATCCAGCCGATGTAAGATATAGCACCTACGAGATATACAATGAAAAGTCTGTAATCATAAAATAACAGGACAATACTGAAAATAATAAGATTGACAAGCGAGAATAAAGTATTCAGTGAAGAACTTGTTAAAAGCTGTTCGATTCTGTGGTGGTCATTGATCCTCTGCATGATATCACCGGTCATCCTTGTATCAAAGAAGCTTATAGGAAGCTTCATCAGCTTGATAAAGAAATCGGAGATAATAGAAATATTGATTCTTGCAGAAAGGTGAAGGAGGATCCAGCTTCTAATGGTTTCTATCCCCATTCTTCCAAGGAAAAGCATGACCTGGGCAAGCAATACCAGATAGATAAAATTAATATCCTGATTCTGTATCCCGACGTCTACAATACTTTGGGTAAGAAACGGAAAGATCAGGAAAGTAAACTCCCTGCCAGTAATCCTACGGCAAGCTGTATGACAAGGGTCTTGTATTTGAAGAGATATTTGGAAAGAAAAGTAAAGCTGGCTTTGCTTTCTTCGCTGTCAAACTCTGTCTGGAAGAATGACGGAGTTGTTTCGAGAATCAAAACAATACCTTCTTCCGTATTTTCATTGGCATTTTCGCCAATCCAGAATTTGATGAACTCGTCACGGGTATAGGTGATCAGCCCATAGCTGGGATCTGATATATAGACCTTATTATTTTTATCAATTTTATAAACGACAACAAAATGATTTTTGTTCCAATGTGCAATACAAGGGAAAGGGACCTCTTCTGCGAGGGTATTGAAATCTATCTGGACTCCCATTGAACGGAATCCCAGGTTTTCTGCAGCATCACTCAAACCAAGGAGACTGCTGCCCTCACGTGTCGTTTCAGAGAGGTTACGGATCTGCTGCAGCGATATGCTTTTGCCATAATGCTTGCTTACGATCCTCAGGCAGGTAGGCCCGCAGTCTTTAGTGTCCGGTTGCTTATAAAAAGGAAATTTTTTCAAAACTAATGTTCATTATAAAATGCCGTCAATAGGTGACGACATTTTTAATTGTATTCAATATTCTAACTCAGTGAAATGGCTGTCTAGTAATAGCACCATTTGTTGCAGGCATTTATTGCCCCTTCTTTAGGCGGATTGATTTTAGATTCGCAATAGCTTGCTTCACTCTGGATTCTTGCACATTCCTCAGTAATTCCTCCTTTTAACATGCTTAAATTAGCTCTTGTAAGTTTTTTTAGATTTTTCATAATAATAGTTTTTGTTTGTTGAATTTCAGTTCTTTTCGTATATCGATTTGTTTTTCCTAAGATAGTGAAATTTTTAAACGGACCGATTTATTTGTTATATCTCCTCATCATCAATTAATTCATCAATGAAAAACAGAAGATCTTCACGATCATATTTATCCGGAAACTGATATCCGTTGATGATAAAAATCGGTGTAAAGCTTAACCCGGCGTTACTGTTTTCTACAGACATTTCTACCAGCGGGTTCAGGTTTTCTGTAGTAGGTACTCCTCCGGACAGGGCATTGATCTTACTTTCATCTTTGGTCTCAAACCATGTTTCTACAGCATGAAGGAAGTCTTTTTCAGGCTTATTATGGTAAATATGGGTAAGATCGGAAATAAGCTGGGTGTATTTGTCATGGGTCCTGTCTGAGAAATAATTGAATCGCATTTGTAGAGATCTCGTTAGGATATTTTTCCAACAGACCTTCTGCAAGTTTGTGTGCATCTTTACAGAAGCCACAGTATGGGTTTGAAACAATAGAAATACGAAGTTTCGAATCCTTCTGACCTACTGAAAATGTCTCGGTATCCTGGAATTCTATTTTGTCATTCTGCTGAAGCTGACTTTTGAAAAGCTCGTAATTTCTTTTAAATCTAAGGTTCTTTGCATTGGCTTTCTGCAGAGTTTCCTTCTCTTCAAGTAGCGTGTTGAAATATTTTACGGCAGAGAAAATAAGTCCCCATAGAATAACTGTAAGTAGAAGTGCCCCGATTCCGAATGTCAGATTCTGGAAAAATAATAAGCTGATGATCAGCTGAGCAGCAAGGATTGAGATGATCAAAAGACATACCCTGCAAAATGTTTTTTCTACAAAAGCCTGAACATAAACTGAATATCCTATTGCAATCACGGAAACCAATGTAAAGCCTTTAACGATATATGCTGTTGCCGGTAAAAATAACCCCAGTACGGCAAGTCCCACAAAGTAAATCAGCGAGAAATCTGAAAACTTTAAACCCAAAATACTGGTTTTATCCTGTTTGATAATCTTATCGCATGAATTGACCGTCTGGGCAGCTGTAGCTCCGCCGCCACATATACTTCCGATTACTGTAGAGGTATTTCCGAACTTCTGATTGAAAATTTCAAGAGAAATATACACTCCTGCCAGCGAAAGGATATTAAAAATAGCTTCAAATATGGTTTGGCTTATGAAAGAATAGGCAATGATAACTGCGAAAATGCCATAAAGTACCGGTTTGAAATTGAAGACTGATTTATTCTCTGCCTTCTCTGTCTTTTCAAATAAGAGAACAAAGTCTGTAGACTTTTTAAAGTTCATCTTTTTCAAATGTCTTTGCCTTTTCTGAGTAAACGGCATAACTGCTTCCCGATTTTTTTACCAGAGAGAAAGAGTTTTCAACAATCGCTATAAATTCTTCCGGAAGTTCGTCCCAATATTCTTTGTCAAGTTCATAAGCATCATTTTTTACCCCATGAAATTTAATGTATCACTAAATGCTAATGCAGAGGGATAATTAGGGTGGGAGTTAAACTGGAAAATAAACTCCTGTTTATCTAGTTTGAGGTAGTTAATTAGTTTGTCAAAAATCATATTAATATTTTTATCTAAAATACACAGATGTTTTAAATATACAAAAATATTTTTCTTTTATTAGTGAGATATAGGCGGTAGTTGGTAGATTTGTTTTGAGTTTCAATATTTTATTTTTCAGAATTTGGCTTGGAAATATTGTATAAAGCCACCGTATCAATGTTGATAAAGGTAGGAAATCAACGATTTTTTGCAGGCCGTTTCAATTCAATTTTCTACTGATGGCTATTTTTAAAGTTTTCTGGCATCAAAGGACAGTTTTTATACTACCGTTGATATCAATTCCTATTTTTTATGTAGACAGGAATTATGGTTGAGTACTTCCAGTGCTCCTTTATCAAAATTCTTCCAAAGTATATTTCATATGCATATCAACCGGATGTTTATTTCTGATCAACGGCTTTTCGAAATGGTCATTTATGATTATCTGTTCCGGTATTATAAAACACAGGCTTTTAAAAATAATATACCTGTACAATAGTACCATATCTCAGATTATTATTTCTGTTGGTACATTCCGGTTATCAGTCTGAAGACAAAACCAAATATGAATTTCTTATATGAAATTTTTTAGAATCATATTCTTTAAATAACACAATATTTTTAATCATAAAATGACTTCATTTGGGGATAATTTATGGAATCCAAATTTTAGAAATTTATCATAATAAAAATACAAATAACTCCAATTTTTATCCATTGAAAATTCAGGAAAATAACGATATTTTATTTTTAAATAAATAATTAAATTTGTAGGATATTTTTATGTTATATCCCGTTTGATTGAATTTATTAGGTAATATAGTGAAATTGATTATGGTTTATATGGTTGGTGGTTGAACTCAAAAAAACTTAAAAAATCATAAAGTTTTCATAAAGTTTTAAAAAAGGAGATAAATGTTTTTGTATTTATAAAATATGTCGTACTTTTACATCGCCTTGAATGAGGGAACAAGTCAAGGTAATAAATTTTTTTCATCATTTGTGTTTTTAGAATCGTATCGCCTGATACGATTCTTTTTTATTCTATTTTTCGTAGTTGAGAAGAAGGTCTATAAAGTAAGAATAGGTAACCGAACCTTCCTGCTGATTCGTCTTCAGAAACAAATTATTCGTAAATCCGAAGAATTCATCCAGCCATCCCTGGTGACGGAAGATGAAATTTCTTTCATAAGCACGGTCTCTTTTCATAGCAGGTGAATAATTATTCAGGGCAGATTTTACAAACTCAGGATCCTCTTCTACAATAAACCTTAAAAGACTTTTTAACGTAAAATATTCAGTGCTGTACCTGAGGTCTGTATTGCTGGAGTGGATACCTATTAAATAGCCCACAAAATTGGCTTCCTGCTCCCTGGCGAACCCAAGCTGATGAGAACTTTCATGAGCGGTCGTAAAAGGAATAAAAGTAGGTGGAAGCTCAGAATTGTATTGTGCTTCGGCAGTGAAAGGATTATAATAGCCCAGAATACCCGTAAAACTCATTACGTTTTTGAATAAGCTTGGTTTAATGGCTAAAATCTGCGGTGCTTTTTTATCTGAAATATATTGAGGCAGTCTTGTCTGTTGGTAAAGAATTTCCTGTTGTACGGATTTTAGATCAGTAATCATAAAAATTCCATGATGATCTTCACGTACGGCAGCTCGGGATACTTTGCATTTTCAAGATACCGGAGAGCCAGTTCTTTGGCTCTTGCTATTTCAGGTTTCTTTTGACTTTCAAGTTTCCTGATGATAGGAGTCTGAAAATAAAGCATTCCCCAGAATACCTGATAGCTGAAATAGAAGATATTCACAACGATCAGGATTTTCATAAGGGCTATATTTCTTTTTTTTCTTGCTGAATAAACAGATCAGGCAATACAGAAAAAAACTCCCAGTATGACATATATAAGATCTCCCGTAGAAAATGGTACCCGGCTGAAAAGCAGCTGGTGGATCTTCTTTGAAGCTCGAAGAATGTTTCAAAAAAGGAAACCATCCATGATGACTTCGAGAAACTGTAAAACAAAGAAATTGGGCAAGTAATAAACCTGCCCAAAACCTTTTCTTCTTATATATTGTTTTTGTTATTTTAATGACCATTTCCTTTGGTTACCTTATCCAGATCAATGCCCTGAGCTTTCAGAATTCCTGTTACACGGATCGCATAGAATGCAAGATAAGCAAAACAGGCAACCCCTACAATATAACTGAAATGAATATTCGTCAAGTCAGCAATGTAACCCTGGATAAAACTTACAATACCTCCTCCCATGATCATCATGATCAGATATCCGGAACCCTGGTTGGTATGCTTTCCAAGTCCGTTGATTGCCAATGCAAAAATACACGGCCATAGCGTAGAACAGAAAAGACCTACACTGGTAAATGCATATACAGATACCATTCCTGAAGTAAACATTCCTGTCAGTAAAGCGGTAATTCCTGCTAAAGAGAAGATCAGAAGCATTCTTGCAGGGTTTCCTTTACTCAGGATGTCGCAGATGATCATCGCAATGATAACGAATCCGTATACATAAAACGGAGAAAGATCATGTTTGGCAATAGCATTCACCAATAAAAATACACCGAATGCAAGATAAGGCGCTAAGAACCTTAAGATCTTTTTGAAGCCGCCACTGAAATCAAATGCTTCTACCGCACCTGTCCAACGGCCGATCATTAACGATGCCCAGTATAAAGAGATATAAGGAGCCACTTCTTTGGTTTCAAAACCTAAGCCTTTTTCCATATAAGCAGGAAGGTTGCTGGCGGTAGAAACTTCCACTCCTACATAAACGAAGATCGCAATCATTCCCATGACCAGCTGAGGGTACTGGAAAGCAGAAGTTCTGTGCTCTCCCGGAGTAGTATTGTCCGTATCTTCCATATTGGTAGGTGTCACAGCAGGGAGTGAAGAGAATTTAAGCATTAATGCAACCAATGCAAAAGCAGCTCCCAGGATCAGATAAGGTATCTTTACACTTTCTATACTTGCTTCCGTATTGGCACCACTCGCAGAACCGAAAATGGCAAATGCAACGATAAGCGGTCCGATGGTTGTTCCCAGATTATTGATTCCTCCTGCCATTGTAAGCCTTTGAGATCCCGTTTCCGTAGGACCTACTTCAATCGCCAGAGGGTTGGCTACAATCTGTTGAAGTGAGAATCCTAAACCTACAATAAATAATCCTGAGATCATTAACGGGAAAGAGTGCATATTGGCCGCAGGGTAGAACAGCAGGGTTCCCAATGCGGAAATCAAAAGCCCCACAATAAGTCCGTTTTTGTACCCTATTTTATTAATCAGATCCTGTCTCAGGCTTTTCGAGACAATCATATAAATTAAAGAACCTACAGTATACGCAACATAAAAGCAGATCTGAACCAGCATACTTTCAGTTTGAGAGAGATTGAAGGCTTTTTGAAAAACTGGGATAAGAATATCATTACTGGCTGCTACGAATCCCCAAAAGAAGAATACAGTAACCAATGGAATGAATTGAGCCCAATTGGTTTGTTTAGAATAATTTGACATATTTATTATAGATTTCACAAACAAATATAGCTATTTCCGTTAAATGGAATGCTTTATTAAAGTTTTTTTATTTCCTGATAAGCCTCTTCTTTAAGGTCTCTGGGAGAGTCGGTAGGCTCCATAATTCCGTTGAAATATACTTTGACCCTTCCAGGGTACCCTTTGCTGTTTTCAAAAGGAACATTTCCTTAAGCCCGATAAAAGTATACATAGCAATAGGAGAGTGGTGTTTGGAAGACAGTATAAATGCTCCGTCTTTAAAATCATCCAGAATAACAGACGTATCATCAGGTACACCGCCTTCAGGGAAAATGGCGATGCTGTTGCCTTCTTCCATCTTCTCAGCACATCTGCGGTATACATCAGCACGGCTTCTGGCACTCGTCCTGTCTACCATTACACATATCCTTTTATAGATCGTTCCGAAAATAGGAATCTTTACAAGCTCCTTCTTTCCCACAAAACAGATCGGGTGATCGGGAAACAGAATGCAGGTAAGCATAATATCCATAATTGAAGTATGGTTCGAGATGAAAACATATTCTTTATTCTTATCTTTTTCCTGATCAGAAAGCTTAATGAGATCATACCGGAAACCCATTCCGTAAAACATACCATAGCACCAGATACGGACAAATTTATAAGCATACCGGTAATGCTTTTTATTAAAAGATAAAATATAGACAGGGATTCCGATAATTACCGTTAAAACAAATGCCAATAGCAGAAGCCAGAATCTCCAGAGATAATTTAAAATTTTTGTCACAGCTTAACCGTTAAAAATTACTTTCTTTTTTACCGAATAATTGAGAATGGATACCAGTAAGATTGCCGCAATTTTACTGATCATTTCCGACTCAAGGTATAAAAAATTAAATTGATATTATCTTTAAATATAAAACTGTAAAATACCTGAAAGAAACCTAAACTCAGCAGAGTGGAAAAAAAAAGAGACCACCATAAAATAAACAAACTCCTTTTTCTTGGAGTGCTTTCCTCTTTCAAAAACAAACCAGATGCTCAGAAAGTAATTGGTAATAATCCCGCAGCTTGTAGAAAAAATGTTGCTTAACGGGTAGTGTACACCATAAAAATTGGTCTCTCTTGCAAAAAGCTGAGGGAGATAGGTACTGAATACCTTAAAGCTGCCGATTTCCACAACGGCACTCAGTCCCCTGCAATGATGAAGAACAGAACCTGTTTCTGGCGTATGAGTATTTCTTTCATTCAATTAATATAAAAACCTGAAAATGTATTCATAGGGTACCAAGATCAGTCATTTTTATAGCTGAAAAAATGGCTGAATGATAATGTTATGGCTATTGATCATGGTTAACGATTACCGATAATTGCCGTACATCTCCATATGAATATGCAAATTTATAACTATATGTTAAACACTGAAAAAGTTGTTAAAATATTTTTTAAATAAAAATTATTTCTAATTTTAATATCCAGAATGATGTAATAATAACCTGATAATAAATTCATTTTCAACTCCTTGTGTTGATGGTCTTTTCTATCTTGTAATGCGTGCTAGAGAGCATACTACTCCAAAATTTTATGACCCAATTGATAATAATATTTGTATGAAACGTCAAAACAAATACAGAAAATTCCAGCTTCAACAGAAAAATATTGAGGCTCTTGAGAAAGAAAGTTCCCGCTTCAAAAGAGTGTATTCCGAATATGAAAATATGTCTAATGAACTTTGGAATCTTGAGAATTCAAGCGGTGAACCCGTTCCAGATGATTTCATTAATGCAATGGTTTTACAGGCTTCCTATCTGGAAGATGAAATTGAAGACTGGCTTCTTCAGTTCAATGAAAAAAAAAAACTCAGATTAAACATTAATGATTTTAGACAGCTTCCAGGTTGTTTTTAAACGCTAATTGAAGATAAATTCATAATTTAGCACCCTTAAATTAAAATCTAAAATATGGTTGCTATTGTAGATAGTGGTTCTACTAAATCGGATTGGGTGATCCTTGATGACTTTAAAAAGTTTTTCTGAAAACGGAAACCATCGGCTTCAATCCGAATTTTATCAACAGAGAGCTTATTGCTCCGGAGATACAGAAAAATAGCAATCTGATATCGGTAAAAATTCAATTACCAAAGTGTTTTTCTATGGTTCAGGATGTGGTGTGAAAAAAACTGCGAAACCATAGAAGAAGAACTGCAAAAGGTATTTGGAAAAGCTGAGATCATCGTAAAAGAAGATCTGATGGCTGCTGCATATGCTGCATATAGCGGTAAACCTGCCATTGTATGCATTCTGGGCACCGGATCAAACTCATGTTTTTTTGATGGCGAAACCCTGAAGATAGAGTTACCTTCACTTGGTTTCCTGATTGGAGATGAAGGAAGCGGCAGCGCTATCGGAAAACAACTGGTGCGCAGGTATTTTATGAAAAAACTGCCTGCAGACCTTCATAAAGAATTTGAAGCAGATTATCAGCTTACCGTAGAAGATGCATTGAAAAATATGTACCATACGCCAAGGCCCAATGCTTATTTGGCCAACTTTACCAAATTTGTGATCGAAAGAAAAGAGCACCCTTATTTCAAAGACATGGTTTTTGAAGAAATGAAAAGTTTCTTTGAGTACCAGGTTCTTCCTTATGAGGAATCGAAAGATGCTGAAATCAATTTCATCGGCTCCATCGCTTATTATTATGAAAATATACTACGTTCTGTAGCTACAGAACTGAATTTAAATGTGGGACATGTTGTGCAGAAACCAATTGAAAGCTTAGTAGATTACCACATTAAATATATCCTTTAACAAAAAACGAAATTTATGTCAAGTAACAACAATCGCGACGAAAAGAACTTTAGCCAGGCCGCGCTAGATTATCATAAAGCAGAACCTAAAGGAAAAATTGAAGTTATTCCATCGAAACCACACTCTTCCCAAAGAGACCTGTCACTGGCATATTCTCCGGGTGTAGCTGTTCCTTGTATGGAAATTCATGACAAGCCTGAAACCGTTTATGATTATACAGGAAAAGGAAACCTGGTAGCGGTAATATCTAACGGTACTGCCGTACTTGGATTGGGAGATATCGGAGCTGAAGCTTCAAAACCCGTAATGGAAGGAAAGGTCTTCTTTTCAAAATCTTTGCAGATATCAACGTTTTTGATATTGAGATTGATGAAAAGGATCCCGATAAATTTATTGAAATTGTAAAAGGTATTGCTCCTACTTTCGGAGGAATCAACCTTGAAGATATCAAAGCTCCTGAAGCATTTTATATAGAACAAAGACTGAAAGAGGAATTGAATATTCCTTTAATGCATGATGACCAGCATGGTACAGCCATTATTTCTGCGGCAGCATTGATCAACTCACTGCAAATTGCCAATAAGAATATTGAGGACGTGAAAATGGTGGTGAACGGAGCAGGTGCTGCTGCTATCGCATGTACCAAACTTTATATTTCATTAGGATTGAAAAAGAAAACGTCCTGATGTGTGACAGTAAAGGCGTAATCAATCATAAAAGAGAAAATCTTACCCTGAAAAATTAGACTTCATTGCACAGACCGATATTGAAACATTGGAAGATGCCGTAAAAGGATCTGATGTTTTCGTTGGATTGTCTAAAGGAAATGTGATGACTCCGGAAATGCTGCTGGGTATGAACGAAAATCCAATCGTATTCGCATTGGCTAACCCGGATCCGGAAATTGCCTATGACCTTGCCCTTGAAACCCGTAAAGACGTAATCATGGCAACAGGAAGAAGTGATTATCCTAATCAGGTAAACAACGTGCTTGGATTCCCGTATATCTTCCGTGGTGCTTTGGATGTGCAGGCTACAGGAATCAATGAAGCGATGAAGCTGGCTGCTGTGCATGCTATTGCCGACTTAGCAAAAGAACCGGTGCCGGAAGCTGTAATTTTAGCGTATAACGTTCAGAACTTACAGTTCGGAAGAGAATATTTCATTCCAAAACCATTTGACAACAGACTGATCACAAAAGTATCGAGCGCTGTAGCTAAAGCTGCTATGGAAAGTGGTGTTGCCAGAAAAGAAATCATTGATTTCGAAGAATATGAGCACCAGCTTCTAGACAGAATGGGAAGAGATGAAAGATTGGTAAGAATGATGCAGAGCCGTGCCAAATCCAATCCGAAGAGAATCACTCTTGGAAATGCTGAAGAATATAATGTATTGAAGGCTGCTCAGATCCTTTATGAAGAAGGAATCGCTTATCCAAGTCTTTTAGGAGATAAAAATACATCAAGGAACAAATGGAGCGTTACGGAATCAGTCTGGATGTTCCGATTATTGATCCAAGTGATGACGATCAGAAAGAAAACAGAAAGAAATACAGAGAAACCCTTTGGAAACTTCGTCAGAGAAAAGGAATGAATGAGTATAAGGCGAAGAGATACGTTCGTCAGAGAGATTATTTCGGACCTTTGATGCTGAAGCATGGCGATACAGACGGGCTTATCGTAGGATTCTCTAAAAACTATACTTCAGTATTACGTCCTGTTCTGGAAGTTATTGAAAAAGATAAAGGAGTAGACAAAGTAGCAGCGATGATGATGATCCTGTCTGAAAAGAAACCTATTTTCTTCGCAGATACTTCCATCAATCAGAACCCTACGGCGGAAGACCTTGTGAATATTGCTAAGATGGCAGAATTTACCGTTAAATCTTTTGCTATTGAGCCGAGAATTGCAATGCTTGGATTTGAAAACTTTGCTGCCATCTCTGAAACTTCCAAGAAAGTAGCTAAGGCAGTAAGCATACTTCATGAGAAATATCCTAAAATGGTGGTAGATGGTGAAATTCAGCCGGATTTTGCAATGAATGCAGATCATCTGAGCGATTATCCATTCTCAAAATTAGGAACCACTCCGGCAAACACCTTCATCTTCCCGAACCTGGAAAGTGCCAACCTTTCTTACAAAATTCTAAGAGGAATGAAAGTAGCACAGGTTATCGGACCTATCCTAATGGGATTAAAGCAGCCGGTACACGTTCTTCAGATGCGTTCAAGCGTAGATGAGATCGTAAACCTTGCTACAATTGCCGTTCTTGATGCTCAAAGAAGAGAAAAGAAATCATAAATTATAACAGTCTAAGGACTGGATCACAGCCAGATGAATATTTTCATCTGGCTTTTTTATTGGTTGACGGTAAAAAAAAGGCCTTTTTGATTGTTTTTGTACGATCTTCTAAAGAAATAGTGCTTTATCTTTTTACTTTTTATGCACTGTTTTTTTAGTTGTTATTCAAGATTTCTGAATAAAGGTGTAAAATTTACAATGGTGTTGTCTTTTTAATGTAATAGTGTTGTTTTTTTCAATGTCAATAGGATTATTTGATATCTTAGAAACTATAAAAACACAAGATCTACTAGAACACAGAAATACAAATGCATGAAAAAATATTCAAATATATAGACTTTAACTCCATAAGCTTATTGTTTGCCTCCTTATGATAAAATGAAGGACAGAACAAAGGAAAAGTCTTTAAATAAAAAACTGCAGTAATATTTTATTCTTTCATCAATAACAGGTAAATATCTGTTAAGGATTTGTATTGTTTTTTAGTTGACTCTTTTTAGAAATAAAACTATTGAAAAGCAATATATTTACAAAGGTAGGATTCTCTGTTTGCAATAACAGGAGTGTTGTTTAAGTCACAAAAATCAACCTGCATTCTCATGAGCTTTCAGTGAATGGTTATCTGAGAACGGGCATTGGATGGTCCGATGGAGGACAGATGGTAAATTTTAATGCCCCGGAGAGTGTACATAAGTTCAGATTGGGCAATGAGGCGAATCACTATGGTGAACTTCAGTTTAATTACAGGTATAAAAATAAAGACTCCGTTAATCTCTATGAAGTCTCTTACATGATGTCAAAATTTATTCCCTACGGGAGCGATGACTATAAGCAATTTCCGGAAACGGCACAGCTATATGGAAAAATAAATAAAGTCATTAAAAATGCTAACCTATGGATAGGGAAAAGATATTATGATCGCAGAAACGTAGAAATGCTGGACTATTTTTGGCTTAACTCCGGACAAAACTCCCAGTTGGGAATGGGAATAGAGAATTATCAGGTTAAAAATTCCGGTAATCTGAATCTTGCTTTGATGAGATTTAAATATGGGAGTAATGATGCTCATTCATATGTAACCGATTTCAGGTATCTTGACCTACCGCTTTCAGAATATTCTAAACTCAGTTTTCTGGGTCAGTTTAGTCTTAAAAGTCAGAATAACATAAAAGGAACACCCAAATCTTCAGGGTATTCACTTGGCGGCTGGTGGACGTATTCCAAGAAGAACATTACTCATACTTCAACTGTAATATTTAGGAAGGGAAGTTCAATTACAGAAAGTGCATATACCGGAAAAACAATGCCTGAAAACATAGATGATACATCTATCTATCACCTTGATAATTCCAGTTCGTTTGATGTTGTCAATAACTTTGTTTATGATGATAAAAGGAAACATGCCATACAGGTCGCTCTCACTTATCAATACAGAAATTTAGGGGTAAAAATACAGATGGAAGCAACATCATGTTGAATAATATTTCAAGAAATTGGTTTAGTGTAGGCTTTCGATACCTGTACTATCTTGATAAACATTTTAATCTGGTTCTGGAAGCAGGAAATGATTATATGAAAAATAACAGATCAGGAATAGAAGGCAGTCTCCGGAAAATTACATTTTCACCTCAGATTTCCTGGGATTATGGCTATTACTCAAGACCGGTTTTAAGACCTTTTATAACCTATGCACATTGGTCTGAAAATTTCACCGGGTTGGTGGGAGGTTCAGATTTTAATACCAGACTTCTGAATAAAAATAATGGGTTGTCATTTGGTCTTCAGCTTGAAATATGGTGGTAAAAATAGAACAAATCATCGAAATTGAAATCAATTTCTAAATTATGGAATGCGAAATTTCCGATTTTTAAAATCTTTTACCTTTATAATTAAAAGATTGAATATTGAGTCAAAATTTAAGTTAAAAATCATTCGTACGTTAAATGAAAATATTAATTAGTTTAAATTGCTATATTTGGGAGTTTTAAAAATTAATAATGATATTTTCTTTACAAGGCACAGTTCAGGAACTTACGCCTACCTACGCCGTTATCAATGTACAAGGAGTTGGTTACTACGTGGGAATCAGTTTAATGACCTCACAGACGCTGGTTTTGAATCAGCAGACCTTTCTATTTATACAGCAGATCATCCGTGAAGATGCACATCTTCTCTTTGGTTTTAACACTCGTTCAGAAAAAGATATGTTTAACCTGTTAATAAGCGTTAATGGAGTAGGAGCTGTTTCTGCGCTCATTCTGCTGTCTACATTAAGCCTGGACGAGATCGCATCAGCAATACTTTCAGGTAACAGTGCATTGATTCAGAAAGCCAAAGGAATTGGTGCCAAAACAGCCGAAAGAATTATTGTTGATCTTAAAGATAAAGTGCAGAAATTCAGCGATCCTGCTCTGAATATTTCTGCTCCGGCAGATAATAAAATCAAGGATGAAGCGTTATCTGCATTAGAAGTTTTAGGAATTCCTAAACGTACCAGCGAAAAGATTGCCGACAGAATATTAAAACAGAATCCAGGCGTCTCGGTAGAAGAATTGGTTAAACAAATTTTAAAAAACATTTAACATTTGGTGGCGAATAATAAGCATCTTAACATATTTTTGTTCCTGTCGTTCCTGTGTATGTCTGTCAGTGCCTTTGCACAGCAGAAAAATGACACGCTGATCATCAGAAAAGAATATGAAGTGGCCGACCCTACGAGGTATGAAGCCTACTACGATATCAAAACCGGGATGTACTATGTATACCCCAAGATCGGAAATACCATCACAGGTCCTCCCACTGCAATGTCTCCGGAAGAGTATAAAGAATACATGCTCGCCAGCCAGACAAAAGCGTATTATAAGGAGAAATCTGATAAATATAACCTTCTTTTCAGAAGAGACAGATCAGATGCCAGAAAAAGGGGCTCATCCCTTCACTGTTGATCAATAACAGACTGTTCGAAACCATTTTCGGAGGCAATAAGATCGAAATTATCCCTTCAGGATATGCCTCTCTGGATTTTGCCGGACTTTACCAGAAAATAGACAACCCGATGATCCTGCCACAAAACAGGACCAGCTTTACCTTTGATATTGATCAGAGAATCCAGCTGGGATTATTGGGGAAAGTTGGGGAAAACCTTCAGCTAAAAGCCAATTATGATACTCAGAGTGGTTTTGCTTTTGAAAACAGGATGAATCTCGTGTGGCAGGCAAAAGGAAGCTGGAAAGATCTGCAGCAGAAAGGCCTTGGAGACATAGATAAGCCGAATGCCGGAGGTGAAGATAAAATCATCAAAAGAGTAGAATTCGGTAACGTTAATATGCCGCTTTCTACAAGTCTCATCCGTGGTTCACAATCGTTATTCGGGGTGAAAACCGAGTTCCAGCTAGGGAAAACCTTTGGTACCGTTGTCCTTTCACAGCAGCAGGGTGAAGCCCGTAATATTGTTGTACAGGGAGGAGGTGCAGTGAACAATTTCAAAGTTAATGCAATTGATTATGAAGAAAATCAGCACTTCTTCATAGGGCACTATTTCCTTAATAAATACGATGGTGCCTTAATAAATTATCCGCAGATCAATTCCACGATCAATATCACCAGAATGGAAGTTTGGGTGCTGGATCAGGGAAATAGTAATCTGGCTTATCAGAAGAGTATTATCGGGATCAGGGACCTGGGAGAAGGAGCCGGTGGTTCTGCTTTTCCTGATAACTCTGTGAACAACCTTTATGATGACATATCGGCTGCCGCAGGAACCAGAGAAGCAGGTAAAAACTACGGAACTATTTTCCAGGGGCAGACGTTTGGGGAATACCTTATGATAACGGAGAAGAATTTATCTATAATACCAAAGCCAGAAAACTTAACGCCAGTGAATTTACATTCCAGCCACAGTTAGGGTATATTTCATTAAATCAAAAACTTAATGAAAACCAACTTTTGGCGGTTTCTTACTCATATACTATGAACGGAAGTAATAAAGTATATAAAGTAGGAGAATTTTCTGAAGAAAGTCCGGTGCTCATTACGAAAGTACTGAGAGTAAATAACAGAGTGAATACGGAATCTCCGATGTGGAAGCTGATGATGAAGAATATCTATTCCATAGATGCCGGGCAGGTATCCCAGGATGGTTTCATTCTTAACGTATACTACAGAGATCCGGCTTCAGGAGGTAAAATCAATTATATTCCGCCTAAAAAAGATCAGAACTTATTGAGATTGTTCAATTGGGACCGTCTCAACATGAACGGAGATATTCAGAACAACAAAGACGGCAGTAAAGGAGACGGTATTTTTGACTTTGTCAACGGAATTACCATCAGACCGGAAACCGGAAGGATTATTTTTACCAAAGTAGAACCTTTCGGAAAGTATATGGAAGACGTACTAGGAAGTAATGATCCCCAGTATGTATTCCATGATCTTTATGATAAGCAGAAACAGTATGCTCTGGCCAGTAACCTTTCCCAACGATATACGATGGAAGGTCGTTATAAAGGCGTTCAGGGACAGGGGATCTCATTAGGAGCAGTAAACGTTCCTCAGGGATCGGTGAAAGTTGCTGCAAATGGAGTACAGCTTACAGAAGGTGTAGACTATACTGTAGACTATATGCTCGGAACAGTTACGATCATCAACGAAAATGTGAAACAATCCGGGCAGGCGATCAATATCTCACTGGAAAACCAATTAACCTTCAATACCCAAAGAAAAAGGTTCTTAGGATTAAACCTGGAAAGAAGATTTAACGAAAACTTCGTGTTGGGAGGAACCGTGATCAATTATTCGGAATCTCCGCTAACTCAGAAAGTAAACTTCGGGCAGGAAGCCGTGAATAATACAATGGCAGGGATCAACCTGATGTATAACAACCAGGCACCTTTCCTGACAAGACTTACGAATAAACTCCCAATGGTAAAAACAGAAGCACCGTCCAACTTAAACTTTAAGATGGAAGCTGCCTATCTGATGCCGGGATTAAATAAAGGAACCAATAACCAGTCTTACATAGACGATTTTGAACAGACAACCTCCAAAATCTCTTTAAAAGAACCGGCTGCATGGAGTCTTGCTTCAAGACCGGAGAAAAATAAATTGCCGCCATTCAGCAATGTTCCGAATAATGATGACATCACAACCGGTTACGGAAGAGGATTATTGTCGTGGTATAATATTGACCCTAGATTCTGGGGAGTAGGAGGAAGAGCGCCGGGAGGAATTACTCCACAGTCGGTATCCAACCACGCATCAAGAAGAGTTCAGTATTCAGAGATCTATAACAACAGGGATTTCGTAGCAGGAGAACAGACTTTCACCAATACATTTGATATCTCTTATTATCCTAAGGAAAGAGGTCCATACAACGTGAATACTGCAACAGAGCAGGCACAGAGCAGATGGGCGGGGATCATGAGACCGATCAGCGTACCGAACTTTGTAACCTCCAATATCGAATATGTGGAATTCTGGATGATGGACCCTTATGCAGACGGCAATACTCTGGGAAATGATCCGAAACTATTATTACATTTAGGAAACGTTTCCGAAGATGTACTGAAAGACGGAAAAATGCTGTATGAAAACGGACTTCCAACTTCCGGATCACCATCTTCTACTACCAGTTCCAATTGGGGAACACAACCAAAACAACCGCCTATTCTGTATGCATTCTCTACAGAAGGAGAAGACAGAAAAAGACAGGATGTAGGATATGACGGTCTGAGCTCAGATCAGGAAGCAATGAAATTCGGGAATACATTTGTAAACCCGGTAACCAATGTATCTGACCCGGCATTAGATGACTTTGTATTCTATCTTTCTGATAGATTTACCGGAAGCCAGGCCAGTTCTGTTGTTGAGCGTTACAAATACTTTAGAAATCCGGACGGAAACTCAGAAGCCAATTCACTGAATGTGGCATCGCAGACTCCGGATGCAGAAGATATCAACAAGGATTATAACCTTGACCAGACAGAAAACTATAATCAGTATGTTATTAAGCTTGATAAGAACAATCTTGTATTAGGACCGGATAATCATATTGTTGATGTAAAAACAGTAAAAGCTAACTTCCAGAATGGACAGTCTGCCGATGTGAAATGGTACCTGTTCAGAGTTCCTGTTGCCAATTTCGATAAAGCTGAAGGAACAGCAGATCCGTCTGTTTTAAATAACGTAAGATTTGCGAGACTGATGCTGACAGGGTTTGACCAGACTTCTACTTTGAGATTTGCAACCATGGATCTTGTAAGATCAGACTGGAGAAAATATCCTAATAAAATATTCAGTTTTAACGTTCCTGGAAATGTGGAAGGTACAGGGCTTGTAGAAGATCCTGCTTTTGAAGTAGGAAGTGTAAATATTGAAGAAAATGCTCTAAATACACCTCCTTATGTATTGCCTCCGGGAATTGACAGACAGGTACTGAGTGGAAATGCAGGAGCTCAGAGACAGAACGAGGCATCTCTTTACATGAGGGTAAGGAATCTGAAAGGAGAAGCAAGAGGGGTATTCAAGAATACGACATTGGATATGAGAAGATACAAGAAACTGAAGCTTTTTGTACACGCCCATACCACTGAAAGAGATGCTGATGATGGTACCATGGATCCTAAAACCAAATTCTTTATCCGTTTTGGTTCCGATGCTACAGATAACTATTATGAATATGAAAGCTCTTTGCAGTTAACTAAAACTACAGCAACGGCTCCTATGGATATCTGGCCGATGGAAAATGAAGTGAACTTTAATGTTCAGGATTTTGTAGACGCCAAAATAAGAAGAGATAAATCCGGAGTTGCCATTACAGAGAGAACAACAGATCCGGTATTTAATGAAACCAATAAAAATATTTACATCAAAGGACGTCCAAGTTTAGGAAATATTACGACCATTATGATTGGGGTTAGAAATGCTGATCGTGAAAAAACGATAAGCAGGGTTCTTTGGGTAAATGAAATCCGTCTTTCTGAAATTGAAAACGATGGAGGATATGCAGGAAATGCAAGCCTGAATTTTAATCTGGGAGATTTTGCAACCGTTAATACCAGTGCTTCCTATACATCCGTTGGCTTCGGAAATATAGATTCAAAACCGGCAGAAAGAAATCAGTCTACACAATCGGCATTCAGTATCAATACTGCGATCAATGTAGATAAATTCCTTCCGGAAAAAACAGGAGTGAAAATTCCTGTGAACTATTCTTATTCACAAACTATTGAAGATCCGAAGTACAATCCTCTGGATACCGATGTGGAATTCAGCAAGGCTCCAAACAAAGATCAGCTGAAAAAAGTAGCAAGAACGTATACGCAGCAGAGAAGTATCGGGGTGGTCAATATGCATAAGGAAAGAGTAAATCCGAATAAAAACCTAAATTCTACGATATTGAAAACGTTTCGGTAACTGCCGTTTACAACGATGATTACTTCAGGGATATTTATACCAAGAGAAACTACAGACAATATCTGAGAGGGTATAGATTACAATTATACCTTCAACCGTGGGTGCTGAAACCTTTCAACAAAATGATCAGCGATACGGCAAAATCAACAAAATATCTGAGATGGGTGAAAGAATTCAATATCAATCCTATTCCTACAAGATTGTCTTTCAGGGCTGAAATCGACAGGAATTACAATGAGCTTGAGTTCAGAAATGTAGAAGCTATTTTAAATGGTAATGTAGGGGGCGATTTTGATGCGATCAGAAACAGAAACTTCTATTTTGGATGGCAGTACGGATTAGGATTCAACTTCACAAAATCATTAAAGCTGGAAATCAATTCTGCAACCAGAACTCTTAATGATAACCTGGATGCGAACTTAATGGACAGCAAATCGATCTTTGGAAATGTATTCAGAGCAGGTAGACCGGTATTATATAACCACAGAGCACAGCTGAACTATAAACTTCCGTTCCAGTATCTGCCTTATTTGGACTTTATTGACGCTGAGGTAGGATATGGGTTTACCTATAACTGGAATGCAAGATCTACATCCATGTTAGGATTTGTAGACCCGAGCAACAGACCGGTAAGCTTAGGGTCCATAGGTCAAAATACCAATGTGATCCAGGTTACGGATCTGCAGATCTGCCTAAGTTCTTCGGACAGTTTAATTATTTTAAAAATATCAATGCCAAACTTCAGAAACGTAAGCAGGAGATGGATTCCCTGAACAACGTCTATACGAAGCAGTGGGATAAAAACAGATACAGATATAAGAAATACAAATTCAAAAACAGGTTAACTATTCCTCAGAGCGCAGCATTCTTCCTGACTTCTTTCAAGCAGTTGAATGTAAGCTATAACGAAAATAACGGTACTGTACTTCCGGGGTTAATTTCTGCACCTAACTGGTATGGTTATGGTCAGACGTTAGGAGGACCTACAATGGGATTCCTTTTAGGATCACAGGCTGATATCAGAAGAACAGTAATGGAAAACGGTTGGGTAAGTGATTCCGAATATATGACAGATCCATATGTAAGGATGTCTACCAAAGAATTAAGGGCAGATTTACAGATGATTCCGATCAATGATTTCAGAATTGACCTTAATGTGTTGCATACGTATAACAGTAACTTCTCACATACAGGGTTCAATTATACCAATAGCGGAGTTCCGGATCCTGACTTTACATTTGCCAATGAAATGGTGACGTACTCTAACTCTACCATGCTGCTGAAAACTTCATTTAAAGAAGGACAGGCAGTGTACCAGGCGCTTAGAGATAATGCAAGAGCATTGTCACAGCAATTGGGAGGGCCGGGTGCTGTACTGGATAATAATGGCTTTGCCCAGCATTACAGCATTGGAAACGCTTACGTATTGATTCCGGCATTCAAAGCAGCCATGGAAGGAAAATCCGTAACACCTATGGGTAATCCTAAAAAGCAGGATTCCCGCTACCGAACTGGAGAATTACTTATTCAGGATTGAAGAATATCCCGATTATCAGCGGGCAGTTTACTAAGTTTGATGTATTACACAGTTATACGGCTACTTATACCGCTACGGGAATTCAGAGAAATGTAGATTTTCATGGTAATCCTAACGGATATTATCAGGCGGTAGATCCTTCAGGAACCGTTATCAAGAATGCAGGAGATAAGATCAACCCTTATACATTTGCTCAGGTAGGATATGTAGAATCTTTCTCCCCGCTTATCGGGATAGATGTTACCATGAGAAACAATATGCAGTTCGGATTACAGTACAATAAAACCAGAATGATGGTATTGGGACTGGTGAACCAGACGCTTACTGAAGATGCCAATACAGAATATGTGGTAAGACTTGGGTATATTGTCCGAAATTTCAGATTAGGAACGGCCAGCGTCAGAGGAAGAGGAACCAGAGGGAAAGGAAGCGACCTGAACATCAGGGGAGATATTTCACTGAGAGACAGTAAAACTTCCATTATGAATATCCTGCTAAATGATTCTCAGGTGACAGGAGGGCAGAAGCTCATGAACATTAAGCTTTCAGCAGATTATAACGTTTCCGAAAATCTTAACCTGAGAGTATTCTACGAACAGATGACCTCAAAGTATAAGATTTCTACAGCATTCCCGCTGTCTACAATCAGAGCCGGTATTTCAGCTACATTTACATTCGGTGAATCCGGTGGCGGATTCTAAAATCATACAAACATAAAAGTCCTTCAGCTTTGAAGGACTTTTTTATATCCAATATTTGAAGCTACTATATTTTTGAATACATTTGTACAAAATAAAAATTTAAAAATGAACACACCATCAGAATTAAAGTACACGAAAGATCACGAATGGATCAAGATTGAAGGTAATGTAGCTACAATCGGTATTACAGACTTCGCTCAGGGAGAACTTGGAGATATCGTATATGTAGATGTAGATACTGTAGATGATGACCTTAACGGAGGAGACGTTTTCGGAAGTGTAGAAGCGGTAAAAACTGTTTCTGATCTATTCTTACCTATTGCAGGAAAGGTTATTGAATTTAATTCAGACTTAGAAGATCAGCCTGAGCTGTTAAATACAGATCCTTATGGAGACGGATGGATCATTAAATTGGAAATTGCTGATGGGGCAGATCAGTCTGAGTTACTTTCTGCAGATGATTACAAAGCGATCATTGGATAAGATTTCAAAAATATTTAGTAAGATACTGCCCATTTATTGGGCATTTCTTACTTATATGCTTCTCAAGCCGGGAGAAGAAAACCGTGAATATTGGTTTATGTTCAGTGGTATAGACAAAGCTCTGCACTTCAGTATATTTGCAGCACTCGGATTCTCCTTTATGGCCGCATTCCCTAAAATAAAATTCTCTTACTTTTTCCAGATCATCCTTATATACGCTTTTCTTACCGAAATCCTGCAGGAAGAAATGGGACTAGGCAGATCCATGGAAACTCTGGATATTGTTGCCGATACTATAGGATGCCTTATCGGCTACTGGATCTATAAGTTTTTGATGAAGCGATTTTTCTGATTCTTTTTAGCATTAAGCTTTATCCGGATGAGGTTTCTATATTAGCCTTCTCTCAAACTCTTTACTTTCAGGCATTCAACCTCTCAAATTTTCAGGAGCTATTTCCTGCTATCCACTCATACTCCTCACGCCTTGCGCTGCCACACTCCAATCCAGCATCTCTCCATCCATGTTGCGGGGTAACCGTTCCTATCAGGGCTAGGGGAGAAGTACACATTAGTATAAGTAATAAGTAATAATAATAGTAAGGTACACCGTATTCAATAGGAACGGGCTTTAGCCCGTTCTCTTCAAAAAGAATAAATGCCACAGGCTTTAGCCAAAACCTGAAAACACAAATTGCCCACGTGAGGCATATGCGACCAGTTTGTCATGCCTTAAGCATCCCAACACTCATTTCATACACGCTTCTTTATATTGAATAGCACAGTATAATATTAAAAGCATCTATAATATTAAGTATGCCCATCACTTATACCCTCATTAAACATTCATTACTTATTCTCATTATATATACTCCCAAAAACCCCTTCACCTTCCCATTTTCTCACCCTCTCACCCTAAAAGTTTCCAATACTGCCACCCTCTATCCCCATCCTCAAACAACCGTTTAAAATTTTTCCCTCTACGGATCAGTTCATTATGATAAAATACGTTCCGAATATGAAATTTATGTTAAATAAACTTGCGGGGTAATGATGAAGTTTCTATCTTTGCCCCACTGAAAAACGAAAGAGATTCAGTAAGCGCAGAAGAGCTTTTGGATAAGCAAAACGATATACTTTTAAAAAGGAAACGGACGAAAAAAACTTTAAATTTTTATAGGTTAAAAGTTGCGGGTTAAAATAAAGTTTGTATCTTTGCAGTCCCAATTAAGGGAGCGCAGGAGTATTAAGATTGAGGGTTTAGAAAGAATTAAGGTTACTTAAAAAACTTTAAAATTTTCTTTCAAAACATTTGGTCGGTTCAAAATAAAGTTTTACTTTTGCACTCGCAAATACGGAGCAACACTGACAGAGAGATTGCTTCGTTAAAAGCGAAAGATATAAAGATCATTGACATACAATATAACAACCAAGTAAGGAAAAACTAAAGCGTTAAAAACTTTGAGTGAGTCAGACAAACATACAATGGAGAGTTTGATCCTGGCTCAGGATGAACGCTAGCGGAGGCCTAACACATGCAAGCCGAGCGGTAGAGATCTTTCGGGATCTTGAGAGCGGCGTACGGGTGCGGAACACGTGTGCAACCTGCCTTTATCAGGGGATAGCCTTTCGAAAGGAAGATTAATACCCCATAATATTTAGAATGGCATCATTTTAAATTGAAAACTCCGGTGGATAGAGATGGGCACGCGCAAGATTAGATAGTTGGTGAGGTAACGGCTCACCAAGTCTGCGATCTTTAGGGGCCTGAGAGGGTGATCCCCACACTGGTACTGAGACACGGACCAGACTCCTACGGGAGGCAGCAGTGAGGAATATTGGACAATGGGTGCGAGCCTGATCCAGCCATCCCGTGAAGGATGACGGCCCTATGGGTTGTAAACTTCTTTTGTATAGGGATAAACCTAGATACGTGTATCTAGCTGAAGGTACTATACGAATAAGCACCGGCTAACTCCGTGCCAGCAGCCGCGGTAATACGGAGGGTGCAAGCGTTATCCGGATTTATTGGGTTTAAAGGGTCCGTAGGCGGATCTGTAAGTCAGTGGTGAAATCTCACAGCTTAACTGTGAAACTGCCATTGATACTGCAGGTCTTGAGTGTTGTTGAAGTAGCTGGAATAAGTAGTGTAGCGGTGAAATGCATAGATATTACTTAGAACACCAATTGCGAAGGCAGGTTACTAAGCAACAACTGACGCTGATGGACGAAAGCGTGGGGAGCGAACAGGATTAGATACCCTGGTAGTCCACGCCGTAAACGATGCTAACTCGTTTTTGGAGCGCAAGCTTCAGAGACTAAGCGAAAGTGATAAGTTAGCCACCTGGGGAGTACGAACGCAAGTTTGAAACTCAAAGGAATTGACGGGGCCCGCACAAGCGGTGGATTATGTGGTTTAATTCGATGATACGCGAGGAACCTTACCAAGGCTTAAATGGGAAATGACAGGCTTAGAAATAGGCTTTTCTTCGGACATTTTTCAAGGTGCTGCATGGTTGTCGTCAGCTCGTGCCGTGAGGTGTTAGGTTAAGTCCTGCAACGAGCGCAACCCCTGTCACTAGTTGCCATCATTAAGTTGGGGACTCTAGTGAGACTGCCTACGCAAGTAGAGAGGAAGGTGGGGATGACGTCAAATCATCACGGCCCTTACGCCTTGGGCCACACACGTAATACAATGGCCGGTACAGAGGGCAGCTACACAGCGATGTGATGCAAATCTCGAAAGCCGGTCTCAGTTCGGATTGGAGTCTGCAACTCGACTCTATGAAGCTGGAATCGCTAGTAATCGCGCATCAGCCATGGCGCGGTGAATACGTTCCCGGGCCTTGTACACACCGCCCGTCAAGCCATGGAAGTCTGGGGTACCTGAAGTCGGTGACCGTAACAGGAGCTGCCTAGGGTAAAACAGGTAACTAGGGCTAAGTCGTAACAAGGTAGCCGTACCGGAAGGTGCGGCTGGAACATCTCATTTTAGAGCGTCTTAAGACGTTAAACAAAATCAGTATCGTAAGATACATTATACTTACTTAAAGCCATAGCTTTAGTTTTTTGTTTGGTTGATTTATATTAAAAATACAAAACCCACTAGAAATTAGTATAGGGAAAGAGATTTAGAAAAGAAGTTAGAAATTAGAAGTTAGAGATTAGTCTAACATCTAGTATCTAAAATCTAACATCTAAAACAAAGTCTCGTAGCTCAGCTGGTTAGAGCGCTACACTGATAATGTAGAGGTCGGCAGTTCGAGCCTGCCTGAGACTACTAATTAAAGCGGTAAGCATTAAGCTTGAAGCAGTAGGCAATTTAGCCTAAAGCTTATAGCCTACAGCCTACAGCACCTAGAGG
>CP078104.1:1142500-1620000 GCA_019203745.1 Chryseobacterium sp. E1 | reverse complement strand
CCGGCTACACAGTTCCCATTACCGCAGAAATCTGGATGATTCCCATTGAACTCATCTTTGCATTGTTTCTGAATATACGTCCGAAATGCTCTTTATCCGGAAATATCTCATCCTGCATAGGAAGATAAACACCGGCAGAATCTACAAGATAGATGATCGGAAGTTTGTTTTCCATGGCAATTTCCTGTGCTCTCAGGTTTTTCTTTCCGGTGATGGGAAACCATGCACCAGCTTTTACAGAAGCATCATTGGCCACAACAATACATTGTCTTCCGGAAACGTAACCAATCACTACAACCACACCTCCGCTAGGGCATCCACCATGTTCCGCATACATTTCATAGCCTGCAAATGCTCCTACTTCTATAGAATCTGAATCCTTATCAAGAAGATAATCTATCCTTTCTCTGGCAGTCATTTTACCTTCATCACGAAGCTTTTGAAGCCTCTTTTCACCGCCTCCTTTTTTAATTTCTGTGAGCAGGCGATTTATATCTGATAATTTCAATCTGTTCTGATCTTCTCGTTTGTTGAATTCGATGTCCATAAAATTTCAATTTTTTACGCTTAAAGATACTATTTTTATGAGGAATATGGATTGGATATAAAACAAGTGTTTAATACTTTGGTTTCTAGTAATTTGTGAAATTTTTAACAAAAAAATGTTTTCTAATAATTTATATTTTTTCTAACTTTACATCAGAGTAACAGAGGTGATATTCTCTGCTAAATACTCAGTTCCTAGTTTATTTTTTTAATAGTTTATTATTTGAAGGCCCTGAAAGTTTAACAAATTTTCAGGGTTTTTTGTAGCTGCATCTCACTCATTATAATATTTTCTCTATTCTACAGCAACAACAGGATTTTTTATATTTCGTATTGATTTAATATCCTATTTTTAAGTTGTGCCTTCCGCATCTTTTTTAGAAAATTAATAAAAACAGATCCTGAATTAGTAAGTAAAACTATTAAAAAGATATTTATAATTTTTTATTAATTTAAAATTGATTTTTTTATAAGATTTGTAAAAGCCTATTTGTAAATTTGCACATCAAAATTCAAAGAAGATAGGTTATGCATAAATTGGCACTTTTCAGATTGCACTTAATAGTATTTTTATGGGGTTTCACTGCAATTTTAGGAAAACTGATTCATGCCAATGCTCAGATTCTTGTATTTTACAGAATGTTGTTTGCCTCTGTTTTTCTCTTTATATTCATCAGAGTCTTTAAGAAGGAAAGTATCAAGGTTTCCAAAAAATATTCTTCCAGCTGGCAGGAATAGGAGTGGCAATGGCACTGCACTGGTATTGCTTTTTTATTCAATCAAAGTTTCCAATGTGTCCATAGCTTTAAGCTGTCTGTCGCTATCCACACTTTTTGCTTCTATACTGGAGCCCGTTATTTTTAAAAGAAAAATTGATGTATCTGAAGTGGTCATGGGAACAGTCATTGTGGCCTGCATCCTATTGATTTTTAAAACGGAGTTTCATTTTAAAGAAGGAATCATCTATGGGATCCTGTGTGCTGTTTTCGGAACTATTTTCTCGGTATTTAACGGGAAGATGTTTGGGAAAACCAGTTCAGAGAATATTATATTTTATGAAATATTCTGCGGTTGGTTCGTTTTAATGATATTTTATCTGCTTTCAGGTCAAATTTTTCAAATGAATGAAATAAACTACAGGGATCTGGCGTTAATATGCTTGTTAGCAAGTGTTTTCACTGCTTTTCCGATGCTGGAATCAGTGAATTTAATGAAGTATATATCACCCTTTACGCTAATTTTAACAGTTAATTTGGAACCGGTCTACGGAATTATACTAGCTTTTTTTATCTTTGGGGAATCAGAACATATGAGCCCTATATTTTATATTGCATCAGGTGTTATGATACTGGCAATCATTGCAAACGGATTAATTAAAGCCAGGAAAAATAAAAACTTTAACTAAGCATCAAATTTATATGATGAAAAAATATTTTTACTTGCATTTTCACTGCTGTTTGGGATTTCTCAATCTCAGATTGTCAGAAAATATTCTAATGAATTCTTAAATATTGGAGCAGGTGCAAGAGGTTTGGCAATGGGAGGAGCGGTAATCTCCAATCAGGATGATGTGTACGCCCCTATGTGGAACCCTGCAGGTTTGATGTCTATCGAAAGAGATTGGCAGGGAGCAGCCATGCACGCTGAATACTTTGAATCAATTGCAAAATATGATTATCTGGCTTATGCCAAAGTAATGGAAGAGGGCGTATTTGGAGTTTCGGTAGTGAGACTTGGGGTAGATAATATCTTGAATACAACTCAGATGATCGACTCTGAGGGGAATATTGATTATGATAAAATCACAAAATTCTCACAATCTGATTATGCTGCCATTCTTTCTTACGCATTCAGACCGGGAGGAAACCCTAAACTGGATGTGGGGTAAATGCCAAAATTGTCTATAGAAATGTAGGGAAGTTTGCTAACGGATATGGTTTCGGTTTTGACGTGGGTGCTATTTATAAGGCCGACAACGGATGGAAGTTTGGAGGAATGGTTCGTGATATCACCACTACGGTAAACTTTTGGAGCGTGAATCAGAAAGAGCTTTCTACAGTGGTAAACGGGGAAGAATTCAACCCGGCGCCGAAAGATAAAATGGAACTTACGATGCCTAAGCTGAATGTAGGGGCAAGTAAACTGTTCGAGATCAACAGCAGCGTATATGTATTGCCGGAAGCCGGTATAAATGTAGATTTTGCTAAGACTGCTTCATTGATTTCAACAGATTTTGCAAGTATCAGCCCTTATGCGGGAGCTGAATTAGGCTACCAGAAAATGATTTTTGTGAGATTGGGGATCAACAGATTCCAGTCGATTACAGATATAGAAGACCTTAAAAGAAAAGTTTCTTTTCAGCCAAGTGCGGGGATCGGGATACGATACAGAGGGCTTACACTGGATTATGCAATTACCAATTCAGGGATAGGCGGATCTAATTTTTATTCGAACTTCTTCTCGCTGAAACTGGATATGGGAGCATTCAGAAATGATTAAATTGGGAAATATGAAAAAGATTTCAGTATTGGTGTTGGCAATTTGCTCAACAGCCGTTTTTGCGCAAAAAGTGTCAGATTATAAATATGTGGTGATTCCTGAGAAGTTTCAGACCTTCAAAAACAGCAGCTTCGGACTGGAAGCTTCTTTGTCAAAAGCATTGAAGGGAAAGAAATATGAGGTTTTAACAGAAGCTATGGATACCTGGCCTACTGAAGCTAGAGATAACTCTTGTAATGTAGTGAATGCTGAAGTCATCAATGATAAAAGCTTATTTACCAATAAAGTGATCTTACAGTTTAAAGATTGCAGCAAAAAGTGATTTTCGAATCCAAAGGACGCTCAGATATCAAAGAATTCGAAGAAGGATTTGCTGATGCTCTGAAGCAGGCTTTAACAACGGTAGGTGTTTCAAACCCGGTTGCCATGCTGCCGGCCCGTACTTCAGAAGTTACTGAGAATGTTCAGAAAACAGTTTCAGAATCACCGATATCTTCAGCTACGCCGTCTGCAAATACCTATTCCAATGGAAAATCAGAACTTCAGAAAATCCAGGTGGATGCCGGTCAGTTTATTTTAGCCAGCTCAGGAAGCTCTGTTCCGTTTGCTGTTTTTAAAACAACATCCAAAAAGATGTTTTCATCGTAAGACTTGCTGATGGAAATACAACGATAGGATATTTTGAAAATGGGAATATTGTAATAGATATACCACAGGCAGACGGAAGATATTCTAAAGAAGTTTTTAAAGGAAAATAATTACAAATATCAATAATCAATATAAAAGGCTCTTCAAAAAAGAGCCTTTTACGTTATATATGCTGATGTGTTTTTCATTTTTTTGATATTTAAGGTGACAACTGCTTTTATGATTTAATTAGATAAACCATTCTACAACATGAAAAAGGGGATAGGATTATATTAATAGAAAAATTTTCATAGTATTGTTGTTATTAGTTAACAATACTAATTTACGATAAAAATATAAATAATCATAATATTTTTAAAAATATTTATTTATTTGTGTGTTTTATTGTGATATTTACGTGAAAATGTTTTCGTTTTTGACTTTTAGTCTCTTTTGGTTGAATTAAAAATAATGCCTGAAGCCCTATAAAATCTTTGTTTTAATGGTGAAAAATGAATCGGATAAAATAAACGTTTATTGAGCGTTGAAAAACTCCCAGATTACCTTGGCTTTGCTTTTCCCAGAATTTCTTCCAGAGTTTCCAGATTAGACTCCTTGATACGTTTTACCGATTTTAATCTGGAGAGCAGTAATTCAATGGTTTTTTCTCCTACTCCAGGGATTTCCTCCAGCTCGGATTTTATGGTAGAATTTTTTCTTCGGGTCCTGTGATGCTTTACACCAAAGCGATGCGCCTCATCACGTACACGCTGAAGGATCTTCAACGTTTCGGATTTTTGTCCAGATATAAAGGGATAGGATCTTCCGGGAAGAAAATCTCTTCAAGTCTCTTGGCGATTCCTACAATGGTAATCTTTCCGTAAAGCCCCAATAGCCTTAAACTTTTTACAGCAGAAGATAACTGCCCTTTTCCACCATCAATAAGGATCAGCTGTGGAAGACTTTCCCCTTCGTCCACCATTCTTTTGTAACGGCGGTAGATCACCTCTTCCATCGTAGCAAAATCGTTGGGTCCTTCTACAGTCTTGGGATGGAAAATTCTGTAATCAGCCTTGCTGGGCTTTCCGTCTTTGAAAACAACACAGGCAGAAACCGGATTGGTTCCCTGGATATTGGAATTATCAAAACCTTCAATATGTCTTGGCTCTACAGGCATTCTCAGCAATTTCTGCATTTCAGCCATGATTCTGTTCGTATGCCTTTCGGGATCTACGATCTGAACCTGCTTCAGCTTTTCCAGGCGGTATTCTTTTGCATTCTTTTCAGAAAGCTCTACAATTCTCTTTTTATCGCCCACTTTAGGAACAATCAGTTTCACATTCGGAATTTCTACCGATAAATGGAAGGGTAGCAAAACCTCTTTAGAATCGGAACCGAATTTCTGACGGATCTCAATCAAAGCTTCCTCCATAATATCTTCATCAGTTTCCTCCAGGATCTTTTTGATTTCTGTAGTGAAACTCTGAATGATATTCCCGTTCCTGATCTTAAAGAAATTGACATAAGCCGCTGTTTCATCACTGGTCATACCAAATACATCCACATCATCAATATTAGGATTTACAACCGTATTTTTGGCCTGATAATCTTCCAGAATATCCAGCCTTTCCTTAATGATCTGGGCTTCCTCAAACTGAAGACCGGAGGCCAGCTTCATCATTTGATTCACCAGATAATCTTTGGCTTTCCGGAAATCTCCTTTGATGATCCCACGGATGGCATCTATCTTTTCATCATAATCCTCTTTGCTTTCAAGATCTTCACAGGGACCTTCACAGTTTTTGATATGATATTCCAGACATACTTTATACTTACCTTCCGCAATTTTAGCGGGTGCAAGATTCAGGTTACAGGTTCTGAGCTTATAGATATGTTTGATGGTGTCCAGCAAGATCTTTGCAGGCCTTACCTTTGCATAGGGACCATAGTATTCAGATCCGTCCTTGATCACGTTTCTGGTCAGGAAAATTCTCGGAAAATCTTCGTTTTTGATACAGATCCAGGGATAAGTTTTGTCATCTTTAAGCATGACATTATAAAACGGCTTATGTTCTTTGATCAGGTTGTTTTCCAATAAAAGAGCATCATATTCACTGTTTACAATGGTAGTTTCCAGACGCTGAATCTTGCTGACCATTATTTTGATTCTGTATCCCGAAAGATTTTTATTAAAATAGGAGAGTACCCTCTTTTTCAGATTTTTAGCCTTGCCTACATACAAAAGCTGTTCGTTTTTATCATAATAACGATAAACGCCGGGTTCAGATGGTAAGGTTTTGAGCTGTAATTCTAAAGAAGGATTCATATAACAAAATTAAGGAATCTTTCCTATTTTAAAAAAGAAAAACCTGCAGATTAGTATGCAGGTTTTACATTGTATAATGAAGTCTTTCAATTATCCGTTTGTCATAGAAGTATATTCGTTTACCAGAAAGCTTAAATAATCCCATTCCACAGAGTTTTTAGGATACTTTTTCATGAATTCCTGATTATCTCCGAAAAGGAAATCATAATTATCTTCAAAATCATCTTTATGAAGCCAGATTACCTTATCACCTTTCTTTACATAATAAGATTTGATCACACCTCCACCAAGCTGAGGAGAACCCATTACGGAGAATCCTGTTGTTTCTTTAGCTCTGGGATCATGGTATACGGAAATAATATCATCAAAACCAGGGTTGATAACCTGCATCAGGAATTCCTTTTCATCCTTTTTATTCTTTAAGGAAACCGTCTGATTCACAAAATAAATCCTGTCATTATTGGTCGTCTTTGTCAGTTTTTGGTTCCGTAATTTCTGATGTTCCCCATATACTTGGCAACTTTTGCAAATTTTTCAGCATTGCTTGGGTATACATACATTTCATTGATCTGATCTGCATTGAAGGTAGCATTCTTTTTGGTCACACTGTCTTTGATGGCCACTTCGTAGATCTGTCCCTTTTTGGTTTCGATCTTGTTACAAAACCCTTTGTAAGCGGTTCCGTCCTTTAAAATGATAGTAGAAGTTTTCTTTGGTGATGGAGTATTAAAGCCTTCATTAAAAAGGTAAGTCTCCATTTTTTTGATGTCTTCCTTAGAGTATTTTACTTTCTGTGCGAAAGCTGTGGTACCGGCAACGCATAAAGCAAGCAGTAAAGATTTCAGTCTCATGTTTATTGTTTTTAATTTTCGGAGGTAAAAATAATAAATTAATTCACTTCTTTTCATAAAAATATAGAAGGGTGAAATTTAGTTTCTCCAATTATTGTTAAATGCTTAATTTTAAGGAAATTTTTTAGAAATGATATACGGAGTAGACGTTTTTACTTTCCATGATGTTCTGGAAATATGTAAAAAACCTAATAAAGCCAAGCTGAACAAAGCCGCAAAAGAACAGATCTTAAAATCTCAGAAAAACGTACAGAAAATAGTTGAGTCCGATCGTTGTGTATATGGAATCAATACCGGATTCGGGCCACTGTGCGATACCAAAATATCAGCTGATGAAACAGCACAGTTACAGTATAATCTGATTATTTCTCACGCAGTAGGAGTTGGAAAGCCCATTGATAAAGAACTTTCCAAAATCATGATGATCGCTAAAGTACATGCGTTGTCAAAAGGGTTTTCAGGAGTTTCTCTGGAAGTGATTGAGAGAATGATCCTGATGCTTGAGAAAGATATTATTCCTGTGGTGCCTGAACAGGGGTCTGTAGGAGCTTCAGGTGACCTTGCTCCTTTGGCACACCTTGTATTGCCTTTACTTGGATTGGGGCAGGTTTGGGAAGGAGATCAGGTTTCCGATACCATGGCAGTTCTAGAAAAACATAATCTGGAACCATTAGCTTTAGGACCGAAAGAAGGATTAGGGTTAATCAATGGAACACAGTTTATTTTAGCCCATTCCATCAAAGGATTGGAAAAATTTGAATATCTGCTGGACCTTGCTGATATGACTGCTGCAATGAGTATTGAAGCATATAGAGGTTCTGCAAGCCCATTCAAAAAAGAACTTCACGAGATCAGACCTTTTGAAGGAAGCAGGAAAGTGGCGGCAAGAATGCTTAAATTCTTAAAAGGATCAGAAAACCTGAAAGCTCATGAAGACTGTGAGAGAGTTCAGGATCCTTATTCCATGAGATGTGTGCCACAGGTACACGGAGCAAGCAGAAATGCATTTGAGCACCTTAAAAGTATGGCAGAAACGGAACTGAATTCTGTGACCGATAACCCAATCGTGTTAAGTGCGGAAGAATCTATTTCAGGAGGAAATTTCCATGGGCAGCTGATGGCTTTACCATTAGACTATGCAACATTGGCAGCTGCGGAATTAGGAAATATTTCAGACAGAAGAAGCTATTTATTGCTGGAAGGAAAATACGGACTTCCAAGATTATTAACGGAAAGCTCGGGACTGAATTCAGGATTCATGATTCCGCAATATACTTCTGCAGCTTTGGTAACAGAGAATAAAACATTATGTTTCCCGGCATCAGCAGACTCTATTCCTACAAGTTTAGGACAGGAAGATCACGTTTCTATGGGAAGTATCTCCGGAAGAAAGTTCAATCAGGTTCTTGGAAACCTGGTGAATATCTTATCCGTTGAATTAATGTTTGCAGCTCAGGGATTGGAATTCAGAAGACCTGCCAAATGTTCTAAAATTATTGAAGAGAACTTTACCATCCTTCGCTCTAAAGTGGCTAAACTTGAAGACGACAGGCTGATTGGTAAAGATATGCTGGCTATTGCAGAACTGATCAACGAAAGAAAATTCGTAGTAAATATCTAATTTTAAAATAGACAAAAAGAAGTATTAATTTTTTATTTTAATTATTAACGCTTTGAACTTATGGAGAAAGTAATCGATGTCAAAAGTTTTCTGGATAAAATAGAAATACTGGATAGCAAAAATAATGTTTTTTTAGAGGGCATTCTAACAAAGATTACATTTTAGAACCCGGAATTTACAGGAGAGATAAAACAACAAACAAAAGTTTAATAGAATTCGAAGATAAAATTTATAGAGAGATTATTTCAAAAGCTCCACAAGACTTTATAGGAAAAATACTTTGGAATCTCTTGCTTTGATGCAACACTATGAAGCACCTACGAGAGTTTTAGATTTGACAGAAAATGCTTTGGTTGCACTATATTTTGCCTGCATAGGTAATGATAATTTCGATGGTGAAATAATTGTTTTTGATATACCAGATGATAGTATTTGTCATTATGATAGTGATAGAGCAACAATTTTGTCAAACCTTGCGAAGTGTGGAAAAGATTTTTCCTATGAGGGAGGAATGAATAAATTTCATAAACAAAGAATAGTATTTCTTGAAAGTAAAAGAATTCGATTTACCCCTGATGAGGTATTAGAAAATTTTGATATCGAAATATTAGATTTTTTCAATGAAAATTCTGAAAAAATTGTTGAAAAATATGAAGATAATTTGTACGGTAATTCATTTAATAATATTTTGCAATTTACATTAAATGATTATAAAGAATCAAAAGGAGAATTATCAGAAATTAATTTTAAATACTTCAATAATTTTTATATTGAGCATATCCAAAATTACCATCGTCGTTTAATTGACAAAATAATTAATGTGACAAATGAAAATTATTTTGGAAGGCTTTTACATAATATTAGAGAAGATAAATCTTATTTTAATGCAATTATAGATCCCGATGATGTTTCAAAGGTTTATGCAGTTAGACCTAAATTAAATAATCCCAGAATTATAAAACAAAGTGGAGCATTTTTAATTTTTGGGGTTCAGGAGACACTTTTTTTTTAAAAGGGATTATAAACCTATGGCAATTCTTAGTGAACATTGGATTTTAAGAGGTTCGAAATCATCTGATAGAATTATTGTTGATAAAAAAGCAAAAAATAAAATTGTAAAACAGCTAAGAGGCTTAGGTTTTGATGAGTCTACTTTATTTCCTGAAGTAGATAAAGTTTCACATTTTGTTAGAAATAATTTTTTAGAAAAATTAAAAAAGTAAGATAACTTGTTAATGAAAAACTTTACTAATAATTTACTTTAAACTTATAATAAAGCTTCCAAAAGGAAGCTTTATATTTTCCACAATCTTTTAATTTATAAATCAAGTAAATATGTATCTATTCAGAACAGATTCTGATCATCCTGATTTCCGGACTCTTGTAAAATCCCTTGATGCTACCCTGGCTGAACATAATGGTGAGGCAGACGACTTCTTTGCTCAATTTAATACAATAGATACCATTAAAAACTGTTTGGTAGCTTATGTTGATGATATACCGGCAGCTTGTGGGGCATTCAAACCGTTTTCAGAAGACACGGTAGAGATCAAAAGAATGTTTACAGATCCTGAATTCCGTAAAAGAGGATTAGGAGCAGCCGTTGTGAAAGAACTGCAAACCTGGGCAGCAGAATTGGGCTATCAGAAAGCAGTACTGGAAACGTCTAAAGATCTGACTCCTGCGATTTCCGTTTATGAAAAAACGGGTTTTACAAAATTCCCAATTACGGTCAATACATAGACGTTGACAGCAGCGTTTGCTATGAAAAAGTTTTGTAACCGGGGAACAGAAATTTTATTTAAAAAAATAAGAAATTTCCTGACTTTAACTTTTTGCTGTGAATACACAGATTTTTCTGTTATTCAACTGTTAAATTATAAATTCTCCCCGTTCTACCGGAGATAAAATCCTTCTTCAAAAGATTTTTAAAGATCAAAACCTATGTCTCTATGTTGTTGAAAAAAACAACATAGAGACATAGTATTTTTATTCCTTGTTCTTGGCAGAATTCAGATGATTAATATTCATGTAATGCTAAATTCATTATTTTAAAGTTTGTAATTCCCGGCAAAGTGTTATATTGTGATACCAATCAAAATGATAACATATGAAAAAACTGTATTCCTCTTAGCAATATTTTTTGCTTTAAACTCGTGTACCAGAGAAGAACTTCAGAATGAAAATTCAAAAATAGAAATGGCTCAGAAAGATCCGCTGACCGAAAAGCAGATCAATGAAAGAATCAATCAGGCCATTAAGACTGATGGAAGTTTCAACTGGAAAAATGAATCGGATCATTTCGTATGGAGTGCTGTCTTCCGTGGAAACAGAATGGTATCCATAGGATTTGGCTCTTCTAAGGATGATTTCGACCGAAGCAAATCCCCGGACAACCAGAAAATAGAAAAAGAACTTTTATCGGTCATTAAAAATATGAAGGAAAAGATGAAAGAAACTTTATTCTGCTTTCTGATCAGTATCTGAACCAGATGGATGTCATTATTGAGAAAGAAGAAACGATTGCTGCTCTTCGTCAGATGAAAACAGTCCGTTATCTGGAGCCGGGAGATTACCATTATTTCGAAAATGAAAGTAAATACAATACAGCAGAAAAATCTTCGGGCAGCGGTTCATCAGGATGTGGATTTTCATCAACAGCTTTAAATACGGCAGATTATACTTCTACCACTCCGGGAGCCAAAATACCATGGGCTTTTACCAAACATAATATACCTGATGCATGGAGTTATAGTACAGGAGCCGGTGTTACCATCGGTCTGATTGATACGGGAGTTTCTCCGGAACAGGTTTTACTGGGTGGAAGCTTTAATAACGGAGCTTCTTCAGGAAGAACCATCAGCAAACTGGGAGTGTATAACTCAGACGGCTCAGGAGATCAGTGTGGTCATGGAACGAAGATGGCTTCAGTGATGGCTGCTCCGAGAAATAATGCAGGATTGCCTGTAGGAGTGGCTTATAATGCCAACCTTATTGCTTACAGGGCAGCTGCAAACGTTGTGCTGGAAACATCCAGTGAGCAGACTGCAGTGAAAACAGCATTTACTGAGCTGGGAAATAATGCCAATGTGAAAATCATCTCCATGTCAATGGGGCATATCTTTTCAGTAGGAAAAATTGAAGATGGTGTAAAATATGCATATTCTAAAGGTAAGCTGATCTTTTGTGCCGGAGGAACCTCTACCAGCTTTACAAACTTTGTAGGAGTAATCTTCCCTGCATCAATGTCAGAAACACAGGCGATCACGGGAGTAAAAGAAGGTACTTCCAATCAGAAATGTGATGTTTGCCATTCCGGAAGCCAGATCGATTTTACCTTCCAGATGGAAAGAGCTTCAGGAAATACTGTTCCGGTTCTAAGCTACTATAACGGTCAGGCTGATTATGTGGGTGGTTCTTCAGTAGCTACAGCCGCTACAGCAGGAATTGCAGCTTTGGTATGGGCTAAAAATCCGTCATGGACAAGAGAGCAGGTGCTTAATAAAATGAGACAGGCTGCTACTTATTATCCAACTGCAAATTCCAGCTACGGTTATGGAAATATCAATGTTTTAAAAGCAGTACAATAGTACATTCATTCCATTATAAGAAAAGGGAACAGTTCATCAGAGCTATTCCCTTTTTTTTTTAATAAACAGCATAGACCCATAGGATTGACTTTCGTAAAAAAATCTTACCAAATAAATTGTATAGAAATGATGAGTCCTTGTGGTTAGTTTATCCTATCCAATCCGTACGCTGGTCATACTTAATGATCCGCCAATCAGTTCATCATTAAATAAAGACAGTTCTTCAGACTGATCTTTCAGCCCCAAAGTATAGAGTAAGGGCAGATAATGATCAGGAGTAGGAACGGCATATTGTAAAAATGTTCCTTGCTTCTGGTAATCGATAATGTTCCGGAAGTTTCTATCCAGAAGCCAGTTGTTGGTTTTTTCTCTTGCTTCCACAGCCCAGTCCCAGCCGGCTCCTACGGTATTGATATTTTTCCAGTCGATCATTCGGAGGTTATGAACAATATTTCCGCTTCCGATAATCAGAATTCCCTTTTCACGGAGTTTATTCAGTCTTTTGGCCAGATCATAATGATATTGCGGAGGCTTGGTATAGTCTATGCTCAGCTGGATGACAGGAATATCTGCATCAGGGTACATATGTCTGATCACAGACCAGGCACCGTGATCTAATCCCCAGCTGTGGTCTTCTTCCACTTCAATAGGCAGCAGAAGTTCAGCCGTTTCCTGGGCCAGTTCCGGACTTCCCGGGGCTGGATATTGTACCTCAAAAAGTTCTTTGGGAAAACCGTAAAAATCATGAATGGTTTTAGGCATTTCCATTGCGGTGACAAAAGTTCCCGGAGTATACCAGTGGGCAGAGATACAAAGAATAGCATTCGGCTTAGGGATCTCTGTGGCTGCTTTGCGGAAGCCCTGTACAAATTGATTTTCTTCAATAGCATTCATAGGAGAGCCGTGTCCCAGAAACAGGACTGGCATTCTTTGAGTACTTTTGAAGCCTTCACTTATATTTTGAAGATCGTTAAGATTCATAATGAATGAAGATTAAAATTTAAAAAACACTTGAGTTCAAAGCTTAAGTGATTCAATAGGTATTCAAAAACAAAAGGTTCAGGGGCTTTAGTAAAAATCCCTGAACCCTTTATCATGTATGTTAAAAATTATGCTTGTTTTACAAACTGTAATTCACCGGCAATTTTTACATCATCACTTACCATTACACCTCCTGCTTCCAGAGCTGCATTCCAGTTCAATCCAAAATCTTTTCTGCTGATCTTTCCTTCAAAAGAGAAACCTGCTTTGGTATTTCCCCACGGGTCTACATTGATTCCCCGAACTCTACATCAAGCGTTACAGGTTTTGTAATCCCGTTGATCGTAAGGTTTCCGATTACCTGATCATTCAGTTTCTGAGATTCGAAAATAATGGTTGGGTGAGCTTCACAATTGAAGAACTCAGCAGACTTTAGGTGGTTGTCTCTGTCTGTGTTATTGGTAAATACAGAATCCGTCTGGATGGTAGCAGTAGTTTTTGCATTGGCAAAAGTATCATCTTCAGCTTCAATTTCTGCATTGAAGGTTCTGAAGTTTCCTTTTACGTTAGAGATCATCATGTGTTTTACTTTGAAAGTAATTTCACTATGCGTTGGGTCTAGGTTCCATTTTGTAGCCATTGTATTGTGTATTTTTGTTATTATTAATGATGCAAATTTAGAACAGAACGCCTATACAAATCATTGATATAGGATAAGAAATGTATTTTGATAAAAAATAATGAATCTTCATACTGCACTCTGCATCGTTTTTAGGAGCTTTTTCCGCTATCCACTCATACTCCTCGCTCCTGGGCGCTTCCATAACTTCATCCCATCTGCTACCCGGTTCATGCTGCGGGGTAACCGTTACTATCGGGGCTAGGGCCTTTCTCCTCATTACCTCAGCCGTCATGGCGAGAAATAAGGCTCCCAAGCTACCTTATCAAGATTTAGACTTCAATAACACCCTTTATCAATTTCTACTATTAAGTTAAGAAATAATTTCCTTCAACCCAGTAATTTCATTTTATGAATGTTTTATTTTAACATTTCTTAACGGATGGTTTTTATTTCTTATTTTTGAAGGATTCAATTTTATACAATGAAATTACATAGATTTTCTTTATTGATGCTGGTTCTGGGAGGTTCAGTATGGGCCCAGACCCAGAAGTTTACCATGGCGGAGGCTGTAAATGGGATGAGAACCAACCTTGCAGTGAAAAATATTTCACAGTTTTCATGGGCTGCAGACAGCAAATCTTATATTCAGGCAGTAAAAGGCGGATATCTGATTACAGACCTGAAAACCAATAAACAGGATACCCTGATATCTTTATCTCAGCTGAACAGACATCTTTCTAATGATAAGCTGAAGGCTGTTCCTGCCATTAAATTTACCGGAACATCTCAGGGATATTTCAGCACAGGAGGGAAAATGTCCTGGATCGAAAAATCAGGAAACGACTGGAAAGTAAAAAGTTCTGCAGCAATAGACCAGGATGCGGCCAACATAAAAATGTTTGGTGACGGTCAGACTTTTGCCTTTACCGCAAAGAATAATTTATTTGTCAATAAAAACGGAAAAACGATTGCTGTAACCAATGAGGCTAATGAAAATATCATCAGCGGCCAGGCAGTTCACAGAAATGAATTCGGAATTGATACCGGAATTTTTCCTGCTCCGAACTCAGAAAGCGTAGCCTTCTACAGAATGGATCAAAGCATGGTGGCCGATTACCCGATCATCGACTGGTCTGTAACGCCTGCCGTAAACCACAATATTAAATACCCGATGGCGGGTCAGACCTCTCATCAGGTAACATTGGGTGTTTTCAATATCAAAACCCAGGCAACCACGTTCCTGAAAGTTGAAGGAGAAAAAGATCAGTATCTGACAGCCGTAACATGGAGCCCGGATTCAAAATATATCTTTGTAGCAGTACTGAACAGAGGTCAGAATCATATGAAAATGAACCAGTATGACGCCGCTACCGGAGCACTGGTGAAAACTTTATTCGAGGAAACAGACAGTAAATATGTGGAACCACAGCGTCCGCTTACTTTCTTCCCGAATTCCAATACAGATTTTATCTGGCAAAGTCAGAGAACAGGATACAATCACCTTTTCCACTACAGTCTGGAGAAAGGCTTGGTGGCACAGATCACAAAAGGAGACTGGCTGGTAACAGAAATCTTAGGATTCAATGAGAAGAAAAAGGAAATCTATTTTACATCCACTAAAGAAACTCCTTTAGAAAGACACCTGTATAAGATCAACTGGACGAATTTCAAAATGCAGAGACTGGATTCTGCAGAAGGAATGCACACCGGGGTTCTGAGCAGTGACGGAATTATATCTATGATGCCTACAGCAATGCCAATACCCCAAGAGTTGCCAGTATCATTAATACCGCTAATTTAAAATCTACCAATATCCTTACCTCTGAAAACCCATTAAAGAACTATCAGAGACCCGAAATTAAAAACGTAGAATTAAAAGCCGATGACGGAACACCATTGTACGGAAAAATTATTCTTCCAACGAATTTTGATCCTAACAAAAATACCCGACAATTGTCTATCTATACAACGGACCTCACCTGCAGCTGATCACCAATACTTTCCCGGCATCAGGAAACCTATGGTATGAGTATATGGCTCAGAACGGATACATTATCTTCACAATGGACGGAAGAGGTTCTGCCAACCGTGGGATGAAGTTTGAGCAGGCTGTTTTCAGAAACCTGGGAACAACAGAAATGAATGATCAGATGAAAGGAGTAGATTATTTAAAATCGCTTCCTTATGTAGATGCTGACAAAATGGGAATTCATGGATGGAGCTTCGGAGGATTTATGACAACAAGCTTTATGCTTCGCAAACCTGATGTCTTCAAAGTTGGAGTAGCAGGAGGCCCTGTTATTGACTGGAGTATGTATGAGATCATGTACGGAGAAAGATATATGGACTCTCCACAGGAAAACCCACAGGGATATGCCACGGCAAACCTTCTGGATAAAGTTCAGAATCTGAAAGGTAAATTACTGATGATTCACGGAGCACAGGATGATGTTGTGGTTTGGCAGCATTCTATAAAGTTCATCAAGTCTGCGGTTGATAACGGGGTTCAGTTAGATTATTTTGCTTATCCGGGACATCCGCATAATGTGATCGGAAAAGACAGAGTTCATCTGATGCAGAAAATCACAGATTATTTTGATCAGTATCTGAAAAAATAAATATAAAAGCTATCTCATGATGAGGTAGCTTTTATTTTAACGATAATACACCAGAAGTGTTTTAGCAGAAAACCATTTTTAATAATTTCTACGGAATCTTCGCTTGTTGGTGTTTATGTGTAAGTTACTCATAAAATTCTTTAACGGTATAGTTTTCCTTATTAAGTCTGTTCAATTCTTTAATTAGATAATACCTGTGCAGAAAACCGGTCAGAACAACTATTTTCTTATGAGGATTTTTTACAGCTGTATGATAAATATTCTTAGCCATCGTCTGATTTCTCAGGTCCCAGAAACCTGACATTAATTTAAATCCTTCTCTGTAGCTTATTTTTTCACCATTGGGTTTAGTGGCAAATCGTTGTGCAAACTCCTTTCTGCTATCTGTGATTTTTATTAAATCTGTGTACTGGGCATTCTGTCTTCTTTCAGAAACTTTGTCTGTTGCCTTATTATTGAAATTTTCAGGCGATAATTCTGCTGTTTTCATCAATTCTTTAGTACTGTTCAGAAAACCTTCATAGAGTTTTGTTTCCGCCTGCGACAGTTTTTTTACTTTGTATAAACTGTCAATCAGTTTTACAGATAAGTTGTCAGCGGGTACCATGCCTTTTTCTTTTCTATACTGATTCCTGTTTTCAAAATCAAAGGGAAGTCTCAGTGTTCCGGGATATTTTTTCAGATATAAATTACTTGCTGTAATCTCATTGCCTTTAATGCTTTTATCTGTTTCGTATTCTTTCATTCCCTGGCTGTCAACTTCATGAAGGATAATGTCAGGTTTGATCTTATCGAGCATATCAAATAATATTTTGGGATGGTAATTCGAACACTGTCATGTATATTTCCGATCACGTAGATCTCGGTTTTGTTTTGTGAAAAATAAAAATTAGTAATCAGAAGAAGGATAAGTGTCAGTATGGATTTCATTTTCATAAAGTTATAGCTCTCAAATATAAAGAAGTTTATATCAGTGGCAAAAAAGTAAACTGAGAATCTGTGTGGATGAGTTTCGATCTTACCAAACATCAATGTTTCTGATTTGGGTTTACCGTAATTTTGTATCACTAAAATCAACAATATGGAATTAGGAATAGGAATGTTCGGGGATCTGGCTTTTGACCAGTCAACCGGAAAATATAGAGATGCAGGAATTAAAATCCGTGAAATACTGGAACAGGTAAAATTGATGGATGAGGCAGGCATTGATGTTTTTGCCATGGGCGAGCATCACCGTCCGGATTACGCTGTTTCTTCACCGGAAATGGTATTGGCGGCAGCGGCAAGTATTACAAAAATATAAAACTGGCAAGTGGAGTTACAGTTTTAAGCTCCTCAGAACCGGTAAAAGTATATGAAGACTTTTCAACATTGGATCTGATCTCAGACGGAAGAGCAGAAATATTCGTAGGACGTGGAAGCTTTATTGAATCTTTTCCTTTATATGGATATTCATTAAATGATTATGAGGAACTTTTCGATGAAAAGCTTGAGCTCTTATTGAAAATAAATACTGAAGAGAATGTGACATGGTCTGGAAAGCTGAGAGCCCCTATGCAGAATCAGACTGTTTATCCAAGGGCAAAAAATGACGGTAAGCTTGCGATCTGGAGAGCTGTAGGAGGTACCCCACAATCTGTACTGAGTGCAGCACAGCTGGGAATGCCGTTGGTAGTAGCAATTATTGGAGGAATGCCGATCCAGTTTAAAAACCTGATTGAGTTCTATACAGGAATATCAAAAGGCGGGACATGATGTTTCAAAGATGCAGATTGCCATCCACTCCCATACTTTTGTGAGTGATGATCAGAATGCGGTAGATGGATATTTCAATACCTATAAATCCCAAATGGATAGAATAGGGGCATCAAGAGGATGGGCACCTTACACCAAAATGCAGTACGATGGCGGAAGAAGCAAGGACGGCGCATTATTTATCGGAAGCCCGGCAGAAGTAGCAGATAAAATTGCCTATATGAAAGAGATCTTCGGGATTACAAGATTTATCGGGCATATGGATGTGGGAGATCCTGCTCATGATATCATGATGAAGTCTATAGAACTGTTCGGAAATGAAGTAAAACCCATGATACAGGGATTGTAATAACAGTATGAATTTATCCACAAAAGTCGCAAAAGTTTTTATCCACTTTAGTTTTTTTAAGTAACAGGATGATGCAGATGAAGTACACCTTAGTTTTATGAAAATCTTTGATTTTCAACTTCTGTGAACTTATTTATTCAGCATCATTTTAACTTACTTAATTGAACTAAAGTGTTTAAAATAATCTTTTGTTACTTTTGTGGTTTTAAATTAAATAATTTCAATCAGGCTTCCCTTTCCTCATCCTTGATAATCGTTAGGGCTGTAGGAATTTTCTCTTTCAGTTCTTCAACGTGCGAAATAATTCCCACAATTCTGTTCTCCTTCATCAGATTGGTCAATGTTTCAAAGACAATATTCACCGATTCTGTATCCTGGGTTCCGAAGCCTTCATCAATAAAGAAGAAGTTTTTATCTGCCTGTGCATTAGCCTGAACACTTTCAGCCAGGGCCAAAGCAAGGCTCAATGATACCTGGAAAGCCTGTCCTCCGGAAAGCGTTTTCACACTTCTGCTTCTGCCTTCGTTGAGGTAGTCTATAATTTCAAAATCATTATTTTCATTAAGCTGCAGGCTCAGTTGATTTCTCGTCATTCTGTGAAAACGTACATTGGCATGATCGCAGAGCTGTCTCAGATAAATAGATGAAACATACTGTACAAAACCTGCTCCTTTAAAAGATTCATCATCAGCCTAAGATTTTCAGCACGTTTCTGAAGTTTTGTAAGCTCTTTCAGAAGACTTTCTTTTTGATGTATTCCTTTTCCAGACGGTCTATTTCGGCAATCTTTGTTACCACAGAATCACTGATCTGCTTTTGCTCACCTTGAGCTTCGGTGAATAACTTTTCGGTCAGAGAGAAGTGTTCATCATCAAATGAAAGATCTTTCAGTTTTATTTCCAATTCTTCTATGAATTTCTTCAGCGTTTCAAAATCAATGTTAAACTTCTGGATTGTATTTCTGTTTTGCTCAATATTGATTTCCTGAAGTAATATATTTTCGACTTCTTTAAACTCCGTGAAGTTTTGGGCAGCCAAAGCATTGGCCATGCTATTTCTGTTTTCTGAAATTTCTTTTTCCAGCTCAGCAATCTGCTTTTCAGCCTGGCTGACAATGGTTTTTTGTGCAGCGAGCTGAGGAGCAAGTATTTTTTCTTGCTGTACTGCCTTTTGGTAATTTTCTTCTGTTTCTTTATTCGATACAACTAGTTTCTGATAGGCATTTTCAACCTCTGCTATTTCCTTTTGTTCATAAGCGGTCCAGGTCAGAATTTTAAGGCTGGAAAGGCTGATTTTGATCTGTTCCTCTTTACTCAGTTCTTTGTTTTTAAAATCGTCTAATGCGGTTCTGAACTTTTCGAGAAGCTGATTTTCCTTTTCCAGATTTTCCCTTTCCAGGGCAATGTTCCGGTCGGTTTCTTCAACCTTTTTTTCCAGCGCAAAAGAATCGGAGCGCTTTTTTTCAAAGTCATCCTCCTGATCCGGGGAAAAAGGCTTCCATGTAAATTGTTGCAGATGTTTTTCAAGATCTTTCTGAATCTGAAGCAGGGTGTTCTGCTCAGTGCGGAGCTGTTCTTCAAATATTTTTTTGCGGTCCAGGATTTTATCGATTTCAGCTTCCTGTTTTTGAATTTTACCAATCTCTTGCTCAATCACTGTTACACTTTCCTGAAGTTCCAGAAGTTCATTGTTTACATCCTGAATTTCTACAATATGCGGATGCTCCTGAGAACCGCAAAGAGGACAGTTTTCACCGTCATGAAGTTCACTGGCAAAACGGGAAAGTTCTTTCTGAACCTTCAGATGATCCAGTTTGTGGGAAAGCTCTTTTTCTTTACTTCTAATATTTCCTTTCGGGATTTAAAATCTTCTTTAAAATTCTCATGATAGCTGAAAGGCTTTAATTCCTCTGCAATTTCTCTGATCTGCTTCTGGTGTTTTCCTATCTTTTCCGTTTGATCGTAATGAGATTTTTTTAAACTTTTTGCTGGATAAACCAGTTCCCAACTTCAGAAAGCAAAGCCGGATCCAGTTTCTGTTCCTTTAATGCTTTAATATGTGCAGAAAGTTCATCAATCTTTTTTGAATCTTGTCCTTATTAAGGTTGACTTCTTTTACCTTTTCAGAACCTTTTTGAGTCCGTTCCTTTAAGATTTTGATTTCATCGTTGAAGGTGAGAATCTGAATAATCAGGTGAAGGTCATTCTCCTGTATTCTGGATTGCTCTAAGGCTTTAAACTGAGGTTCAAGAGCTGCGAGCTGATCTTTTAGTATTTGAAACGCCTTTTCGGTTTCCTGTAATATTTTGCTTTGCTGTTCTTTTTCATTTTGTTTGGTTGCAATTTCTTTTGAAAGCTTATTTTTCTCTGCAATCAAAGGATTGAAAAGCCTGAAAACCCGGTCATATAAATTGGTTTGTATTTCCAGTGCATCAATGGCAGGCTTCTGTCCGGAGAGTATTCCAAACTTTTCCCTGTTCTGTTTTAAACTTTCAAAATCACTTTTCAGGCTCTTCAGCTGTTGATAATTGTGCGTTATTTTTTCCAGTTTTTCATTGGCCTCAGAAAGTTTTTTTGTTCTTCTGCCAAAAGATTCTTCTGTACCTGGATTTTTTCTTCATTGATCTCTTCAAAACCTTTTAGCTGTCCTTCAAGCTGATCCAGTTCAGACCTGTTTTTTACATGAAGTGCAGAAACATTATTCTGTAAATCATAACGCTGCAGGCCGAAGATTTCCTTCATCATATTGGTTCTTTCCGCAGCACCCAGTTCCAGGAACTCTTTAAACTGCCCCTGTGGAATAATGATCGTCCTTTTGAAGTTGGAATAGCTCAAACCTATAATAGCTTCAGCATTGGAATGGTCTAAAGGAATCCATTTATTGTCAGTATACTGGTAAAAAGTAACAGCATTGGGTTTTACCTCTTCGAATTTTTTTGAATTTCGTTTAAAATCACGGGTCGCACGGAACAGTTTATTCTCATAATTGATGAAATCAAACTCAATGTAAGAGCTGTTTGATTTTAAATTCATCATATTGTAAGCCCTTTTGTCACGCATATTCAGACGCTCGGTTTCTCCATATAAGGCAAATGAGATCGCTTCAAGAACTGAAGACTTTCCGGATCCTACAGCCCCGAAAATACCGAATAATCCGGCCTCAGTAAGATTTTTAAAATCAATGGTCTGGCGTTCCTGATAAGAATATAAACCTTCGATAGTTAATTGAACAGGGATCATGGGCTATGCATTTAAAATTTCGTTAAACAAATTCATCAGTTCTTCATTGGCTTCCTGCCCTCCGTTTTTAGATTTAAAATATTCCCTGAACAATATCTCAATATTCTGGTTTAAATTGATTTCATGGCTTTGCTGTTCCGTCAGTTCCTGTTTTTAACCCTTGGAATAAGGTGTACGATTCCGTTATGGGACTGATAGAGCAGTCTTCTTTCATCAGCCGTTAAGAAAGTTTCACTTTCCAGCGTCAGTTCAATGAATGTATTGGGGTTTTCTGTAAGCCACTGAACCGTATCTTCAACAGATGAAAATGTTTTTCTTACCAATGTTCTGCCATTATTCAGAACTTTCTTCTCATACGAAACAGGCTTTCCCGGTTCTGCATCAATAATGGAAACATATTTGGTCTGCCCGGCTTCACTGAAACTGTAGCATAATGGTGAAGATGAATAAACTACCGGTTTTTCTTTTGTACCGATGTTCTGAAAACCATGAAGATGCCCTAATGCAGTATACTGGATCTGCTCCGGGATCGCATCAGAGAATATCAGATCGGCATTTCCGATCTTAATAGGTTTTTCACCTTCCGGTTCTTCCAGAATTTCCGCACCTCTTTTATTCATATATAAATGAGCAGTCAGAAGATTAACTCCGGATGCGTCACAAAACTCATCTGCAAGTTCCTGCCAGGTTTGTGAAAGTACTTTGTTGATTTCCTTCTTTTTTTTTCTCCGAAATATTCCTTTAAACGGATCTCATTGGCATAAGGGGTATGCAGAATTCTTACAGGAAAATCAATATTTTCAATCGCAAGTTCTATAAATCCCGGTTTCGAGTTCAGAATTCTGAAATGTTCCGAATCCAGCGGCGTGATCTCAGCTTTAGGATGACCGATTAAAATGATTCCGCATTCCCGGGCCAGGGGATCAGGTGCATTGATCAGGTTCGGGAATCATGGTTTCCGGAAATGGCAATCACCGGACGCTTACCATTCAAAGATAAACGCTTGAGAGTCTTATAAAAAGTTCAACAGCTTCTACTCCCGGATTGAAATTATCAAAAGATCTCCCGCAACAAGCACAAGGTCTGTGTTTTCCTGATCGGCAATGGCAATGATATCTTCCATCACCAGGATTTGCTCTTCAAGACGGGAAAAGCGGTCCAGTCGTTTTCCTAAATGCCAGTCGGCAGTATGCAGAATTTTCATAAAAGATTTATCAATGTTTAAAAGAAATATAATAGTATAATTCAGATTTAGAATTCTCCGGAAATGATTTTGAGTCTTCAAAGATAAATGAAACTGTACTTTTTTAATACGGTTTACCTTAATCGATCAGTAATACTTCAGCGAAAAAAGTTGTTGGCAGCTGAAAACAAATTTCCAGTTTCAATCCTAATTGGATTTTTAAAAGTAATTAAATGGATCAACGTACAATTCTCATTGCTGATGATCTTCGTTTGTTTTGAAACCTGCCTGAATTTGTTTTAAACGTGCTTTCCTTTCAGCTTCTGCATTTTGTATCTTCCGTTTTTTCTGATCAATTTTCTTTTTATTTTTTTTCCTGTTGGCTTCGTTGTTTTTGCTCATAATTGTTGGTGACAAATAATTTTATAGGTAAGCAATAGCTTCATCAAAAATACTAAAGATTGAGAGCTTAACCAATTTTAGTCGGTAAGTCTGGTAAAATGTTTTAATTTTACATCGTTATGGAAGAAAAATCAAAAGATCCTTTACACGGAAAAAGACTTGATGCCATTCTTGAGGAACTGGTAGAATATTATAAAGGATTTGAGAAACTGGGTGAACAGATCAATATCAAATGTTTTACAGATAACCCGAGTATCAGTTCATCTCTGAAGTTTCTAAGAAAGACACCCTGGGCAAGAACCAAGGTTGAAAGCCTGTATCTTTTTGTACTGAGACAGAAAAAGAGGGATGAATCCAGGAATAAGAAGTAAAAAGGCAGAAAGCTGAAAGAAAGAAATCATAGGTAAAGGTACTCCTGACTGTTCTTTATGCCTTTCATAGCTTCCTTCTTCCATCTCCCGGCTTCCAAACTCATCAATTCATTTCAAAAACAGTATATTTGTGCTATTAATCGTGAAAGAACTCACGAAAAAAAAGAAAAATATGACAATTGAAAACAATCACGTTGTATCTGTAAAGTATATACTTCACACCATTGAAGAAGATGGAAGTAAAGTTCTTGTAGAAGAAACAACAACAGAAAATCCACTTACATTTTTGTACGGTGTGGGAATGATGATTCCAAAGTTCGAGCAAAATATCCTTGGTTTGAAAGCTGGTGATAAAGCAGATTTTACCATTCAGCCTGAGGAAGCTTATGGAGACAGACAGCCTGATGCTATTGCACAGTTACCGGTTGAGATGTTTAAAGAATCAGGGCTTCCGCCAGTAGGAGCTATTTTACCATTATCCGATAACCAGGGAATAATTTCCAGGCGTTTGTGGTAGAGATTACACCGGAAGTTGTAGTAGCAGACCTTAACCACCCAATGGCAGGGAAAGTGTTGGATTTCCAGGTAGAAGTTTTAAACACACGTCCGGCTACAGAAGAAGAGTTGGCACATGGCCATGCTCACGGAGTTGACGGAACAGATACTCACTAAGAAATAATAAAAATGTCCGGTTTTTTCCGGACATTTTTTGTAAAATAAACCACATAGTACATCGTTTTCCAAAAGAATCCTATGCATCTATGTGGTTTTTATACTTTAATATACGTTTGGCATTCTCCGCTGGAGGGTGACAAATCTATGATTTGACGGGGTGGTTTTACAACGCATTCTCACATTTTACCCACATTATTCTGCATTATATTCGGTAACATCAATAAACGTCAGAAACCACTGTCCTCCAATCTTTGTCATGACAAACCTGAATCCGTTGACAGGAGCTTTTTCCTGGTATTCTCAGCAAGCGTTACGAAAACTACATTTTTAGCATTCGAATTGATCTTAAAAATCTCCTGGTCTTTTACAGCATACTGCTCCAAAAACTGATCAGCATAATTATTGACAGCATTAGAGTTGAACTGGGCAAACAATCCTTCTTTTTCCACTTCTTATTTTTCGGGTCATATTCACCGGTGGCATCACCAAACTGTATGGGAAACTCATTCCTGATATTCCAGGCTTTTTGAATATAACCCAAAGGCATACCGAAATCAACTTCTTCATTTAATACAAATCCAAGATCGCCACCACTTTTAAAAAGGATACCCACACCGTAGGTTTTGTCTATATATTTATTCATAAGATTTCCGTTTTTAGTCTGGAAACCTTTTAAAATATCAGTGACAGCTGCTGCAATTTGTTTTTGTCATCAGCAGTCTGAGCATGGGTAAAACTGAAACTGCAAAGCAGAAACAGCAATGTGTACATATAATTCTTCATATCAATTAATCTAAAAATTCACCTGAAACATAATACCAGCGTTCATGCATTTTCTGGAAAATGGAAAATTCGTGATGGATTTGCGGATCACCATCCTGATCCGTATAATAAGCTTTGAATTCTACATGATTTAAAGCAGGTGTCTGAATGATCTCCAGTTTTGTCCATTGATTGATCTCACCCCATTCCTGAAGGTCTTTCTTATTGTGGTATTTCCTTTTTCCGGGAAGAGTGGTTTCCATCAGGTATTCACCATTCGGAATGGCAAAAGCAGAAAACCGTGAACGCATCAGTGCTTCTGCGGTAGGAGCATGCTTCTCTCCTGTATGATAAGGTTTGCAGCACTCTTCATAGGTCTTTCCGGAACAGCAGGGACAATTCATCTTTACTTAAAATTTTAATGCCACAAAAATAGTAAATATCAATAGAAATGGACTTTTAGCGTATTAAAAAAATAAACCGGCATTCTGATCTGCGAGAAAAGAATCCTTAGAATCGGAATAAAAAAGAAGCACTCTAAAAGAATGCTTCTCATTATATTATTTAATAAATCCTCTGTTTCTCAATAAAGGTTTGATATCCGGATCATGGCCTGTGAAATCTCTGAACGCCTGGTTAAGGTCTACAGAATTTCCTACAGAAAGGATGTATTTTCTGAAACGGTCACCATTTTCCCTGGTTAATCCACCGTTGTTTTTGATCCATTCCCATGCGTCATTATCCAATGTTTCAGACCATAAATAAGCGTAATATCCGGCAGAGTATCCACCACCCCAGATGTGTGCAAAATAAGGCGTATGATATCTTGGCGGAACAGTTGCCAACGTGAATCCATGGCTGGTCAATGACTGTTTTTCAAAATCTAAAACAGGAATAAACTGGCTTTCGTTCGTTACTGTATGCCAATCCATATCCAAAGCTGCAGCAGAAACAAGTTCAGTAGTCATGTATCCCTGGTTGAAAGTAGAAGCTTTTTAATTTTTTTCTACCAAAGCCTGAGGAATCGGCTGTTTTGTTTCGTAATGAACTGCATAATTCTTCAGAACAACAGGATCTAAAGCCCAATGCTCATTGATCTGTGAAGGGAACTCTACAAAGTCTCTCGGTACATTGGTTCCGGAAAGAGAAGGATATTTCTGGCTTGCAAACATTCCGTGGATAGAATGACCAAATTCGTGGAAAATTGTTGAAACATCATCATAACTGATTAATGAAGGTTTTCCCGGAGCCGGTTTCTGGTAATTGTAGCAATTCACAATAACAGGTTTGGTGCCCAGTAAATAAGACTGCTCAACGAAATTACTCATCCATGCGCCGCCATTCTTGGAATCTCTTGTATAAAAATCAAGGTAATAGATCGCAATAGATTTTCCATCATGATCAAAAACTTCATAAGTCACTACATCAGGATGGTAAACCGGAAGATCTGTTCTCTTTTGAACGTCAGTCCATAGAATTTTTCAGCAGCGAAGAAAACTCCTTTCTCTAAAACCGTTGTGATTTCAAAGTAAGGTTTTATTTCACTTTCATCAAGATCATACTTAGCTTTTCTTACCTGCTCCGCATAGAAATTCCAGTCCCATGGCTCTACTTTGAAGCCTCCTTTCTGCTGATCGATAAGATCCTGGATATCTTTTGCTTCACGCCTTGCTGTCTCCACTGCCGGAGTTGCAATCTGATTCATCAGTTTAGTGGCGGCTTCAGGAGTTTTGGCCATCTGGTCCTGAAGTTTCCATTCTGCGAAATTCTTTTTACCAAGCGTCTGAGCTTTTTTCAGTCTGAGCTTAGCCAGTTTTTCAATGGTTTCTCTGGTATCATTGGCATCACCTTTCTCAGCTCTTGTCCATGATGCCTTGAAAAGCTTCTCCCGGGTTGCTCTGTTTTTTAAATTCTGTAAAAGAGGTTGTTGCGTTGTATTTTGTAAAGCCAAAAGATATTTTCCGGGCTGTCCTGCAGTTTTAGCATCAGCTGCTGCCGCTGCAATTTCATCAGTGGAAAGTCCGTCAAGTTCTTTTGCATCAGAAAAGAATACACCGCCCTGCTTTCTGGCTTCCAGCAATTTATTGGCATACTGGGTAGAAAGAGAGGCCAACTCCTGGTTGATCTGCTTCAGCTTTTCTTTGTCTGCTGCCGAAAGATTAGCACCTGCAATTTCAAAGTTTTGTTTGTAAAACTGAACAAGTCTTTTACTTTCAGTGTCCAGGCCGTCTTCTTTGATAGACTTTATTCTTTTATAAAGATTTTCATTCAGGTACATTTTATCAGAATGGGCTGCAAAAACAGGAGCATATTCTTCATCTAAGGCCTGAAGGGTAGAATTGGTATTCGCACTGGTAAGATTCGAGAACACCGTTACTGCTCTTTTCAGTACTTCACCACTTTTTTTCCAACGCTACAATGGTGTTTTCAAAAGTTGGAGAAGCCGGGTTGTTAGCAATTTTACTATTTCAGCTTCATGTTGTTTTAAACCAAAATCAAAAGCAGGTTTGAAATGCTCATTTTTGATTTTGTCAAATTCCGGAGCTTCATACTGAAGCTTGCTTTTCTTCATCAACGGATTTGAAGATAAAGAGGGATCAGGAACAGGAAGTTCCTGTTGAATATCGGTCTGTTTCATTGTAGTACAAGATTGATTGAACGCCAAGGCAGAGATTAATAATACCGACGAAATATTCTTCATAAATAGAGTTGTTATTAAAGCATAAAGATATTAAAAACTTGTATCATAGCGTATATTTTGGCTGAGGTATTTCATGAGAAAAGCCTGCTGTGGATCTCCGGGTTGCCATCAGTGGTATAGCATCTTTTTGAAAATTTATATTGCAGACTGTTAAGGTATTTTCGTAAGTAATGTAATATTTTTATAAATTAGTTGTCTTTTAAGTAAGAAATCAAAAAAATAATCGAAAAAGAAATAAATATGAAAACAAGGAATCTTTTTATTCTTTCAGCCTTAGTGGTATTGGCCTCATGCAATGAGAGACATGAGAAAAAAGACAGGGAAAAAAGTAACTGGGTAGAGAAAGTAGTAAATACGGAAAGCGGACCTGTACAGCATAAAGAGTTCAATGGGGATTTTGATGAAATTCAGGTTTCCCAGGCAATAGAAGCTGAGGTGATAAAATCAGATGTAGAAAAAGTGGAAATTTCTGCTCCTCAGAATATCATTGATGAAATACTTGTGGACAATGAAGGCGGAAAACTGCATATTCATTATAAACCTGGTATCAGGGTGATGAATATTCATAAAGTAACAGCAAAGATTTATGCTAAAGACTTTTCAAAGCTTCTTGCTGATTCAGCGGCAAAAATTAACGTAAAAGATAAGTTTACCCAGGAGAAAACAGACATAGAGGTTTCAAGTGCAGGAAGTATCTCCGGAGATCTGGAAGCGAATGATATGGATATCAACGTGAGCAGCAGCAGTAATTTCAGTGGAAAAATATGGGCTGTGAATCTTGATATTGAGTCATCTTCAGGATCATCTCTTGACCTTTCCGGAAAAGCAAAGCATGCAGACATCAGTGCTTCTTCGGGAGCCAGTGTTTCAGCTAAAGGTGTTATTGCTGACAATGTGGAAGCTGATGCCTCCAGCGGAGCAAATGTTCAGATCAGCGCCGTATCTTCTGTGAAAGCAGGAGCGTCTTCCGGAGGAAGTGTTGATATTGCTAAAAAGGAGAGCTTCAAAATGTGAGTAAAGAAGAGAGCAGTGGCGGAAGCGTAAACATCCAATAAATCAATCCTGAGATTCTTCCTCATCTTCTTCTTCCGCAGATGGGGAAGAGTCCCAATTCCGGTTATCGAAATTAAGATTATCATAAGCCAATAATTCCTCCTCACGCTGGAGGATTTCTTTTGTGCTGAATAAGGTAATATCCTGGTCTTCCGCCATTTTTGCCAGCTTTCTGACAGAAGCTTTATCAATGGCCATAAATCTTTGCCCCAGACGTCTTGCTGCATATTTTCTCATTCCTGTTTCATGAAGTACATCAACAGCCATATCCACTGCAGTTCCTAATGTTTCACGGTAAATATGATTGATTCCGTTGTTGAGATATTCGTAGGCATCAATTCTGTTTTTAGCTCTTACAAAAATTTTCACTTCGGGATAATGTTCACGCACAAGTTCGGCAATAAACATATTGTCATCCGGGTCATCAAGACATAAAACCAAAATTTCAGCATCTTCAATTCCTGCAGCTCTCAGAATGGGAATTCTGGTAGCATCTCCATAATATACCTTGAAGCCATAACTTCTCAGAAGTTTCACACGGTCTGAATCTCTGTCCAGGACGGTAGCTGATATTTTATTGGCCTTCAAAAGACGTCCTACCGTACTTCCGAAATGCCCAAATCCTACAATGATAATCTTCTTTTGGCTCATCATTATCCAGAATATTGAAATCATTTTCTTCCTCAGGAATTTCTTTAATGAATTTCGGGGTGATAAACCGATCATTAACAATCAACAGGATAGGGTGATACACATTGTAATGGCGGTTACAGCCATCAATTGCGCATTCAGCTCCGGGCTGAGAAGGTAAAGATCCGAAGCATAGTTGATCAGTACAAAGGCAAACTCTCCCACCTGCGAAAGGGCAAAGGCATAGAAAAGACTTTGCGGTGTATCTATCCTGAAAAACTTCCCGATTGCATATAAAACAATAAATTTTACGGCCAATACCGCAAAAACAGTACTGAAGATAAATAGGGATCTCCCTTAATGATGTTAAAATTGATGGTTGAGCCTACACTGACAAAAAAGACAGCCAGCAACAGTCCTTTAAAAGGATTGATCTGTGCCTCCAGTTCGTGCCGGAACTCACTGTTGGCAAGCATTACACCAGCGAGGAATGCTCCCAATGCCGGAGAAAGCCCGATAACGATCATCAGCTCAGAAACTCCGATGACCAGAAATAAAGAAGATGCTGTCAACAGTTCAGCCATTCCTGCTTTTGAAACATATCGTAAAAAAGGGACAAACACATATCTTCCCAACAAGATCAGCAGGACCACACCCAGAATTACAGTACCTGCCTGTAGCCATTCCGGAAGTTTCTGGATCAGGATCTGAATTTCATTATCATGATGTTTGGCTTTATAATTTGCAATAATTGGAAGAATAGCCAGAATAGGAATCACTGAAATATCCTGAAACAGCAATGTGGAGAATGAAGCTTCTCCGGCAGTGGTTTTGAAATTGTTTTTCTCCTGTAATGTCTGAAGCACTATGGCAGTAGAAGACAGGGCAAAGCACATAGATACAGCAATGGCCTTATCAATTCGCCATCCTACGCTGACGAAGACTATAAATAGCAACGAAATAGTGAGCAACATCTGTGAGAGTCCCAGGCCCATGATCTTCTTTCGCATTTCCCAGAACTTTCTGGGTTCTAATTCAAGTCCTACGATAAATAAAAGCATAATGACCCCAAATTCACTGGCATGCATAATGTCGTTTACATTATTTCCTGTGAGCCTGAGTACATAAGGGCCAATAATGATTCCTCCTAAAATATATAACCGATCACAGAACTCAGTCCTAATTTTCTGGCCAATGGAACCATGATGATGGCTACACCCAGAAAAATTAATGTGTTCATCGCTAAGCTGGATTCCATATGCTATTGATTGAGAAGTTCTGTAAATTCTTTTTTATGCAGTATAATTTCTTTTTTGGAAAGTTTATTGGCTTCATAAACGATCTTGATATGTTTGATATCGGCTTTGAAGACCTTTAAGGAAACGATCAGTCCGCTGATCAGCTCGTCAATTGTATATTCATAGGTGCCGGTTTTACTGAAAGATCTTTCTTTGCCGCCAGTGGTCACAAGAATGTATACCTCCTTTCCTTCCAATGGATTGTGTTCTCCTTCTTTCAGCCAGTCTCTGTCGAAAACTTCATCAATCCATAATCTGAGAAGAGGAGGCATCCCGAACCATATCAGAGGAAACTGGAAGACAAAGCGGTCATAAATTTGAGTCGTTTTCTTTCCTGAAAGCGGCAATGTGAAAATCAGGATATTCTTCATAAAGATCTCTCAAGGTGTAATGCTGGTGGCGAACGTAGAAATTGATGAGCTCTACATTCGAGTTGGAGTGCTCCAGATAAGGATGGGCAAATATTACCAGCGTCTTCTTCATAAAATCCTGTTTTCAGTAAATATAGTGAAAAAAATTGAATAAAAGGAGGCTTTCGTGCTTGTTTGTTAATTTTTTAATATGAAAAAATCAATTTAACATTAATAAAAACAAAAATTTGATATTATTTTAGGTTTTTAAATAAAAATCAGGCCATTAAGACCTGATCTGTTTATATATAATAAATTATTTATCTACCATCCTCCGGAAGCACCACCGCCTCCGAAACTTCCACCTCCGCCGAAGCCTCCGAATCCGCCGCCGCCTCCGGAACTACCTCCACCGAAGCCACCGCCTCCAAAGCTGCCCGGGAACGGGAAGAAACCACCGGGATAATTTCTGCGCCCTCTTCTTGTAATGATCACATCGTCGTCATCGTCATTATTTCCACCACGGCCTCCGCCCCGGTTACCAAAAAGTATGGCAATAATAATGAAAATGATAAATGCAATGATCAGTACTTTGAATGCACTTCCGTTTCCTGAAGGAGCTGTTGTAGCGACAGGTTTAAATTTCCCCTGTACAGCCTCCATGATTGCTGAGGTTCCGCCATTGATACCGTCATACCACAGACCTTTTTTGAAATTGGGAGTAACAATATAATCAAGGATCTGGCCTGCTACGGATGCTGTAAGATATTGTTCCACTGCCCGCCCTTGCTGGATAGACATTGTTCTGTCTTCTGTAGCAATCAGGAAAACAACCCCGTTATCGACACCTTTCTTCCCGATTTTCCATTGCTCTCCGAACATGGTAGCGAGGAAATTCACATCTTCACCTTTGGTGGATTTGATGATCACTACTTCAATTTCCGTTGAGGTAGAATCGGCAAACTTGATCAGTTTATTATTAAGAGCATCTTTTTCCTGCTGGGAAAGCAGTCCGGCTTCATCAAAAACAGGGTAGAGTACTGCCGGTTTTTCGGGTATGGTGTATTGTGCTGATACAAAAGTGTAAAAGCAGATCAATAGAAATGAAAATACTATTTTAAGAGAACGTAATTTCATTCGGGAGTTGGTTTGGATTTTCTCCTTCTACAGGAAAATATTTTTTTAAGTTCAAGGCCGGTTTCCAGAATGGCACTTTTCAATGCCTGGTAATAATTTCCTTTTGCAAATTCAGCAGTGATATAATCATGCAGACGATCCCAGTAAGACTGGTGTACTTTAGCATGAATTCCGACATCACCAATGATGGTAAGGTATTTCTGTTCGAAATTGACATGAAAAAGCACCGCATTCCTATCGGCAGTTTTATCCATACACAGTTCTTTGAAAACCTCAAATGCTGTTTTGGCATCGCGGCTTTCCGTATTAGAGTCAATATGCACTCTGATCTCACCTGTAGAATGGTCTTCTGCTGACTGAATCGCTTCCACAAGGGAAGCGATCTGTTGATTTGTAAGGTAATTACCCATTATTATTTGAATGCTTCAGGGCTTTTTCAGCTCCTGCTTCAGCTTTGAAATAAGGTTTTTCTTTAAAGTTGGTAAAATTCGCCAAAATATTATTTGGGAAAGTTTTGATAGAGGTATTGTAAACTTTTGCTGCATCATTGTAATAAACCGTTTCGGTTCTGATGCTGTTTTCAATAGCCGTATATTCTCTCTGGAAGTTGATATACTGCTGATCTGCTTTTAAGTTAGGATAAGACTCTACCACAGCCATCAAGCGGCTTAATGCACCTGATAATTCTCCCTGTGCAGCCTGGAATTTAGCAATATCTGCATCAGTCATATTCGTAGGATCAATGTTGATAGAAGTTGCTTTAGAGCGTGCTTCCACTACCTGAGTTAACGTTTCCTGCTCAAATTTTGAATACGATTTTACCGTTCTTTCCAGGTTAGGAATCAGGTTGGCTCTTTTCTGGTACACGGTCTCTACATTAGACCATTTTGCGTTCACAGTCTGCTCTTTGTCTACAAAGCTGTTGTATCCGCTTCTTCCCCAGAAGAAAAGAACTGCAACGATAATAAGGAGGGCTATACCAATTGTTCCGGCGCCCAGACATCCTTTATTTTTCATAGTTTATTTTTTTAAATTTTTTGTGCTAACCAAATATACAAATTATGTGCTAATTTTGTAAAAAATTATATTTGAATGACAACAATAGTGGTGGCAATGGGAGAGAAGAATGAGATTGGTTTTGAAAACCAGTTGCTTTGGCATCTTCCTAAAGATTTAAAACATTTTAAAGACCTTACTTCCGGGCATCCGGTCATTATGGGAAGAAAAACTTACGAGAGTATTGGAAAACCACTTCCGAACCGTACCAATATTGTTGTTTCAAGAAAGAAAGACTGGTTTGAGGAAGGAATCCTTATTGTAGGAAGCCTGAAAGAAGCCATGAAGTTTGCTAAAAAGATCGATGAAGAAGTTTTCATCATCGGCGGCGGTAATATTTATGAGCAGACCATGGATATTGTAGATAAACTTGAGGTAACTTTGGTGAAGGCTGATCTTGAAGCAGATACTTTCTTCCCGAAAATAGATGAAAAAATCTGGAAAAAAACAAACGAGATCTGCCATGAGAAAGATGAAAAGAATGGCTATGACTTCTGCTTCCAGACGTTTGAAAGAGTTAAGAGTGAATAGTTATAGGAATTCTAACCTCTAACTTCTAGCTTCTAATCTCTAATTTATTTATCTTTGCACTTCTAAAATTTAATAATGAATAAGAACATTAAAATTGCAGTAGCAGCACTTCTTATCCTTCTGGGACTTTTTATGATGATTTTCACAAGAAATCTTGGATGGGGATTGTTGTTTTTCTTCTTGCCGCATTTCCAATCTTACTTTACTTTAAAAATGAGTATATTCTTTTGGCATTCTGGCAACTGAAAACAGAATATGGAAAAAGCTGCAGAATGGCTGACAAAAATTACTGATTATAAAGGACAACTTCATAAAACCCAATACGGATATTTCCACTATTTATTAGGATTAACTCAAGCTCAGGATCACCCGACAAAAGTTGAACCTCTAATGAAAAAAGCCTTGGAATATGGGTTGAATATGAAACACGACAGAGCAATGGCTACTTTAAACCTTGCTGCAGCTGCTATTTCTAAAGGAAGAAAACAGGAAGGGCAGAAACTGCTGGAAGAAGCTAAAAGATTAGACAGTGCAGGAATGATGACTGATCAGATCAAAATGATGAAAGATCAGTTGAAAATGCCTTCCATGCAGAAGCATATGCACAATCCTAATATGAGAAATAGAGGTAAATTCTTCTAAGAAAGTAAAATATAAAAAGCAAAAGCACCTGAAAGAGGTGCTTTTTAATGTCAAAAATCCTGAATTGATCTTTAATCTGAGTTCAGAATCGGTTTATTTTGTTCCTGTATCTTATTTTAAACGCAGTGTTCACAAAGATTATTGAAATAAAAATATGTTCGCTAAGGTGTGCACTAGGTAAAGTTTGGTTGTATATAACTGACAAGAATGCCTTTTGCGAATAAAACTATTCTTGTCCATTTCTCTTCTGCGCATCCGTGGCGTTAGAATTTAACCCGAATTCAGACTACATTTCCGAATTCTGATCATACCCATAAAATTTCGGCATCTGCCAATGGTATTTTACAGCTAAAGTTCTGATGGCAACGATCAGTAAAATAGTAAAGATCTGTATAAAAGTATAGGACAGGGGCGTGTATTTTGTCATTAATAAGAACGCAGCTCCTCCTACAATACATGCCGTAGCATAAATTTCCTTTCTGAATATCAACGGAATTCTGTTGAGCAGGATATCCCGTATAATCCCTCCAAAACAGCCGGTTATGGTTCCCAACGCAATACAGATCAGGGGATGAATTCCTGCATTTAATCCTTTTTGTACACCAATAATAGTAAACAATCCAAGTCCGAAGCTATCAAAAATAAACAAGGTTACTTTGAAGTTCTTTTCAAGAGATTTAAAAACCATTGAAAAAATACTGGTGGCGAGGATCAGACCACACATCAGGAGATCATGCATCCAGAATACTGGGATATCCAAGAGGAGATCCCTTACAGTTCCTCCGCCTACGGAAGTAACAAAAGCAATAATAAGAACGCCGAAAGGATCAAGCCGTTTCTGCATGGCTGCAAAACTTCCTGACATGGAAAACGCAATGGTTCCCAGTACTTCTATAGCGAAATTGAACTGTTCGTGCATATACTATGAGTAATGAATAATGAGCAATGAGTAATAAAAATTATGCCACTTAAATCTGAGACAATTTAAATTTATATTTGGTCATAACCTTTACAAGCTCTTCACATTCTGATTTTAAATGTAGAATTTTTTCCGGACTTATATATTCCATTTCCTCAATAATTTCAAGCCAAAGTTGGGTTTCATCGATTTCCTCAACTACAATACAGATTTTAGCAAATTTTTCTTTTTCAGATCTCGCTCTTGAAACAGCTCTGTAATTAGCGGCTACAGACGTTGAAGATCTTATAATTTGCTTTCTTATGATTGAAATATCGTCAGAATATGGCAATACAGAAAGTGTTCTGATGATAGCAATAGAGAATTTCTTAGTTCTTTCACGAAAAACCTGATTAAAATCCATATTATCAAAATTACTCATTACTCATTACTCATTGCTCATTGCTCATACTATTGCTTATTGTATTTATCTTTCAACCCTGACGGAATCCGGAACCATCAGCTCATATTCACCGCCGTGGGTGATGATTTCCCTTACGATGCTGCTGCTGATGAATGATTTTCCTGAGGAGGTCAGTAAAAATACGGTTTCCAGTTTCTTGTGGGCTAAAGTTCTGTTGGTGTGGGCAATTGCTTTTTCGAATTCAAAATCAGCCGGATTTCTAAGTCCTCTGATGATATATTGAGCATTTTTTTCGAAGCAGTAGTCTACCGTAAGCCCTTCGAATGAGTCTACTTCCACATTGGGAAATTCTGCCACAGAGTTTTGGATGAATTCCATTCTTTTTCAAGAGGGAACATATATTTTTTCTGGGAATTCTGTCCAATGGCGATGATTAATTTATCAAATAGCGGAGCCGCTCTTTCTATAATGTCGTAATGTCCTAGTGTAATCGGGTCAAACGACCCAGGAAAACAGCAATTTTCATGTTGTACGAGTTATGATTTTGAATTGTAAATTATCCGTTAAAAGATATGGATTTTGTATCTCTGACTTCTAACCTCTAATTTCTAACTTCTATATTATTTATTAAGAGCTTTTTCAACTTCATTTCCACAAAGGTCCATAATGGAAATTCCATAATGCTTAGCCTGCTGGGGAAGAATACTTGCTGGAGAGAATCCTGGGTTGGTATTCATTTCAAGCATATAAGGGATACCGTCCATCAGGATATATTCACTGCGTGAAAACCGCTCATACCTAAAGAATTGTAAGCTCTTTTAGCAATTTCTTCCACTCTTTTTGTGGTTTCTTCATCAATTCTTGCCGGGGTAATTTCCTCAGAAGCGCCTTCATATTTAGCTTCGTAATCAAAAAATTCGTTGGTAGGTACAATTTCTGTAATTCCCAATACAATGGTTTCTCCTTTAAAATCGATAACACCTACGGAAACTTCCATACCGTCTAAGAAACTCTCAATAAGGATTTCATCATCTTCTTTGAATGCAATTTCAGTAGCAGCAATCAATTCGGATTTTTCTTTCACTTTTGAAATTCCCAGAGAAGATCCGGACTGGTTGGGTTTTACAAAAGAGGAAGGTTCAGTTCTTCCACGATCTTATCAACATCAATGGCCTCTCCTTTTCTTAGATAAATACTTTTTGCGGAAGGGATCCCGTATTTTGAGAGTACAGCAAGGGTGTCTTTTTTATTGAAGGTAAGGGCGCTCTGATAAAAATCACAGCCTGTATATTTCTGTCCTATTGCATCCCAGTAAGCCTGAAGAATCCCGTTCTCACCCGGAGTTCCATGGATGATATTGAAGCATGCATCAAATTTCAATGTTTCACCATTGTCTAAGGTCACAGAAAAATCACCTCTGTTGATCTCATATTTCTGATCATTTTCTCCTAAAAATACCATTCGTCTTTCAGGACTACTACTTTATATACATCATACAGATTTCTGTCTAAAGAATCATAGATCAGCTGTCCGCTTTTAAAGAAACCACATATTCATCAGAATAGCCTCCCATTACTACGGCAACACTTTTTTGTTCATAACCATATAGTATCAATTAAGGCAAATTTAATCATTTTATGTAATGCAATATGGGAAATCCACAAATTTTAAAATCAAAAGTGAATTGTGTTAAATAAAAATTCCATTCTAAAATTATTAGCTATATTTGCGGTTATAATTAAAGTATTTTTAAGTATGCTTAAATCACTTTTCAATTGGAAAGTTTTAGTGAATTTAGTAGTGGCCATCGGTGTTTTTGTGGGTCTGGTATGGCTTACATTCCGCTGGTTGGAGTACCATACGAATCACGGTCAGGAAATCCCTGTTCCCAATGTTGTAAATAAATCGGTGCATGATGCCGTTAAAATATTAGATGACACAGGACTGGAATATGAAGTAGACAGTGCCAATTATGACCCCAAATACAGACCGTTCCAGGTACTGCAGGTTTATCCTGCACCAGGTTCCCGTGTGAAGGACGGAAGAACTGTACGTCTTAAAGTGAATCCAAGAACCTGGGCTCCTATTGTTGTTCCGGATGTTATCAACAAATATTCAGGACTGGCATTCCAGAGGTTGGATCAGGTAGGTCTTAAGATAGGGATACCATCTACGAACCAAGTATCCAGAAAGATGCGCTTTTAAGAATCCTGTATAAAGGAAATGCCGTAAATCCGGGTGCTAAAATTCCTAGATTCTCCATTATTGATGTAGTAGTAGGGTCAGGACCTATGAGAAATATCTCTATTCCTAATGTAGTGGGACTTTCTGTAAAAGAAGCAAGAGCGGTGATTACCAAAAGTATGTTTGAGGTAGGACTGGTAGAATATGAAGACGGTGGTAAGGATGAGTCTGATATCATTTATTATCAGGATCCGGCTGCAGGAGATGTTCGTGACCAGGGAATGCAGATTGACCTTTGGGCAAGTAAGCGTACCCCTGCCGAGCTTAGGGCAAAAGTAGAACAGCTGAATTCTATTTACCGTATGAAAGTAGATACTTCGCTGCCTCCGGTACGATATGAAGAAGTACACAATGAACCGGTGTATGAAGCTCCCGTAGTACCTCCTCCGGCACCTAAAAAAGAAACTCCTAAGCCGGAAGTACCTAAAACAGAGACCCCGAAGACTCAGACCACTACAACTAAGCCTTCAGGTGCAGGAACAGAAAAACCTAAAACGTCTTCTAATACTCCTGCTGCAGGAAGTACAGCTAAGCCGGCTTCCTCTACAACAGCAACACAGCCTGCTCAAAAGCCTAAAGCTAAAAAAGTAGTCGTAGAATAAAATCAGATTAATATCAAAAATACTGGCTTCAACTGCAAAATGTTGAAGCCTTTTGTGTAAAAAAAATAAAACAATGTCAGAAGATAACGAAGATTTCTTAGATGAAGAATTATTAGATTCCAACAGTATCGAAAACATCGATATTGATGAGGAAAATAAGGGATTGTATGAGCATCTTAATATCACTGTTGATCCTAAGCAGGAACCTTTAAGAATAGATAAATTCCTTTTGATCTACAGACAGAATTCTTCCAGAAACAAAATTTCACAAACCTGCCGGGCTGGAAACGTTATAGTGAACGGAACTGCTGTAAAGCAGAACTATCGTGTGAAACCGGGAGATCAGATTTCCGTATTGCTTACACATCCTCCGAGAGAAAATGTCATTATTCCTCAGGATATTCCTCTGAATATCGTTTATGAAGATGATGATCTTGTGGTGGTAGATAAGGAAGCGGGAATGGTGGTGCATCCGGGACACGGAAACTGGGACGGAACCCTTGTGAATGCGCTGGCTTTTCATTTTGAAAAGAATGGCGATAAATCTGACCTCGACAGGGTAGGACTGGTGCACAGAATTGATAAGGATACATCCGGGCTTCTTGTCATTGCCAAGAATGAATATGCATTAAGTTTTCTTGCCAAACAGTTTTTCAACAGAACGACAAAGAGATTGTACTGGGCTTTTGTATGGGGAAATCTTCAGGATGAAGAAGGTACCATCAGAGGGCATATCGGGAGACATCCTAAAAACAGAATGCAGATGTCCGTATACGAAGACGGAAGCCAGGGGAAACATGCAGTAACCCATTATAAGGTACTGGAACGTTTCAAATATATGACCTGGGTAGAATGCAAACTCGAAACCGGAAGAACACACCAGATCAGGGCTCACTTCAAACATATCGGACATACATTGTTCAATGATGAAAGATACGAAGGACATACGGCTCTGAGAGGGATCAATCTTCCGAAATACAAACAGTTTATCAAAAATGTTTTTGAGATTCTGCCAAGACACGCCCTTCATGCACATACCCTTGGATTTATACACCCGACAACAAAAAGGAATTATATTTTGAAAGCCCAATGCCCAAAGATATGGCGGATGCTGTAAAAAATGGAGAAATTATTTGGAAAACTAAAAATATATTGAGAATTTTTTTATATTTGTTGAATTGAAATCAAGATTTGTTATGAGAAAACTATATGCTATCGTATGTTTAGCTCTTTTGTCAAATGCATACAAAGCACAAGAATCACTACCATACTATCAGCAATATCTTTTGGATGGTGAGTTCCTGTTCAACCCAGCTCAATACGGAAAAACAGATTACGTACAGCTCAACGCCAATTATCAACAACAATTTTCCAAATTCAGCAATTCTCCGAATGTACAGTCACTCGGGATGAATGCGAATATCTTTGATAGAGTGGGTGCCGGTATCTCCGTATTCAGAGACAGCAACGGACCTATTTCTGCTGGTGGTATTACAGCCGGTGCTTCGTATTTTATTCCTTTAAGCAGTGAAGGCGACAGAAAAGATCAGTTCTCTTTCGGTACCAGCGTTAACTTCTATAACATGAATTTTGATTACTCCAAAATCAATACTGAGGAAGGAGGTGATCCATTATTAAGAGGAGAAGAAAGTAATATCTTCATGGTATATGCCAATTTCGGTTTAGCAGCTACCTACAGAGGATTATTCGGAGGAGTTTCCGTGAATGATATCGCATTAAGTAATGATGCTTCGATCGTTAACAATTACGAGCCTTCACCAATCAAATTTTTCTTAAACTTAGGATATAACTGGAATATTGCTGATAATATTACCTTAGCACCTTCAGCTTTGATCAACCTGAACACCAACTCAACAAGAATGATCGACTGGAACCTTATGGCGACATTCTCTAATGATATCAACGCATTCTCTTTTGGAGTAAGCTACAGAACAGTTCAGAACAGATTTGACAATCAGAACCTGAGTATCTCTCCAATTGTAAAAGTGAGATTCAACAAATTTATGATCGGTGCAACGTATAACCTTGGAATATCTGATATTCAGAGTTATGGAGGAAACAGCTTCATGATTGGTCTTGGTTATAACTTCGATAACTTTATTAATGTTAGAGGATTTAGATATTAATCAATTTAATTTAAATAAATTTGAGCTCTGGATTTTTCCAGGGCTTTTTTTATGATATATATTCACATCCCGTTCTGTAAACAAAAATGCAGCTATTGTAACTTTCATTTTTCAACATCTTTGAATTTCAAGGATGAAATGCTGCGTGCTATGAAGACTGAAATGCTGCTCAGAAAAAATGAACTGCAGAACAAATCTCTGAAATCATTGTACTTTGGAGGCGGAACTCCCTCTATTCTTTCTGTAGATGAGATCAGTTCTTTAATTGATGAAGTTTTAAAGTATTTCAGTTTTGAAAAAGATATTGAAATTACACTGGAAGCCAATCCCGATGATCTTGATAAAAGTTTTTTAAAACAGCTGGCCGGAACCCCTGTCAACAGGCTTTCGATAGGTACCCAAAGTTTTTTTGAAGACGATCTTAAGCTGATGAACAGAGCTCACAGTGCATCAGAAGCAGAAAGTTCGATCAAAAGAGCCCAGGATTTCGGATTTGAAAACCTCAGTATTGATTTAATTTATGGTTCACCTACCTCCAGTCTTGAAATCTGGAAAGAAAATCTGAATAAAACCATAGCGCTGGAGGTTCCTCATATTTCTTCCTATGCTTTGACGGTGGAACCCAAGACTGCTCTGGAAAACTGGATATCAAAGGGAAAGGTGAAAAGCCCTAAAGAAGAAGAACAAAACAGGGAATTTTACTATTTGTCAGATTTTCTGAAAGACAATGGATTTGAACATTACGAAGTATCCAACTTTGCAAAGCCGGGATTCTACTCAAGACATAATTCTGCCTACTGGAAATATCAGGAATATCTGGGAATAGGCCCTTCCGCACATTCTTATAACGGATTTGATATCAGAAGCTGGAATGTTGCCAATAATCAACAGTACATTAAAAAGCTTAATGATAAATTGTTAGCCAAAGAAGAAGAAATTCTTTCCAGGGAAGATCAATTCAATGAAATGATCATGATCGGATTGCGTACCATCTGGGGAGTTGATCTGAAAAGCCTGAAAAATAAATTTTCAGATAGAATGCTGGAACATTTTCAGATAGAAATTAAATCTAAGATTGAAGAAGGCATTTTAATCATTGAGAATGATCATTTGAAAATTCCTGAAAAACATTGGTTTATGGCAGACGGAATTGCTTCGGATTTGTTTATTGTATAATGCTTGCAGATATACAAATGTGACATAAAATTCACTATTTTTGTATAAAATTTCACTTCATTTGAAAACTAAAAACAAGATTATTCACATCTTTCACCCAGTCAGCCTATCGGAATTTTTGACAGCGGGGTAGGAGGGCTTACCGTTGCCAAGGAAATCAAAAGACTTCTTCCTAATGAGGATCTTATCTATTTTGGAGATACGAAGCACCTTCCTTATGGTGAAAAGTCGAAAGAAGCCATTATAGAATATTCTACAAAAATCACCAATTTTCTGCTGGAACAGAACTGTAAAGCGATTGTAATTGCCTGTAATACGGCAACAGCTAATGCATTGAATGAAGTGATGCAGTCTGTTGCGGGAAAGTTCCTGTAATAGACGTGATCAACCCTGTTGCTGAAAAAGTTTCTTATGAAATACACAATAACGTAGGTGTTATTGCCACCAAGGCAACTGTGAATTCCGGATTGTATAAGAAAAGCATCAGAAAGCATAATAAATGGATCAAAGTGGATGAGCTGGCAACTCCACTGCTGGTGCCTGCTATTGAAGAAGGATTTAAAAACCATCCCATCACACATGCCATTATCTACAATTATCTGAGCAATAATAAACTGAAAAATATTGAAACCCTGATCCTGGGATGTACCCATTATCCGCTTTTGATTGATGAAATCAAGCAGTACTATGGGAACAGGGTGCGTGTCATTGACTCTCCCAATATTGTAGCCAACCATCTGAAGATCATTCTGGATAAGTACAATCTTCTGAATGATAATAACCCTAAACCGAATTATCATTTTTATCTCTCGGATCTTACCAAGAACTTTGAAAAAATCTCCAAGAAGTTCTTCGGTAAAACAATTGATCTGGAACTGAAAGTATTATAAATTAAAAAGTCTGCCTCCTACTGAAGCAGACTTTTTCTTTATTACATTTTATCATTGTGAGTTCCGCATGTCTGAGATAGAACAAAGACGTCAATCATTACGCTTCCACAATTACTTTTTCAGCTTTTAATCTGGTCTTTGGATTAAATTTTGGCTGATTCGTGTCTGTTTCATCTTTCTGTCCGATGGCAACAGCAAATAATGTCTCATATTTTTCATTTTTCAGCAGATCATCATACTGTTCTGGCTCGATGCCTTCCATTGGTGTAGAATCTATTCCCATAGCTGCACACGCAGAAAGCAATACGCCTAAAGAAAGGTAAACCTGATGACCAAGCCAGGATTTTACAGATTCCTCACCTTTGATCTTTACTCTGTTTTTGTAATAGTTTATATTACCTTCCGGAAGACTTTCTTCAATCTGCTGTTCAAAATCTGCCGTGTTCTTCAGAACCTGAAAAATAATCAGGTGGCTACAGTCCAATACTTTTTCTTTATTGATGAAAGAGACTTCTGCCAGTTGTTTCTTCAGCTCAGAATCACTTACAAAAATAAAGTTCCATGGCTGGCTGTTAATGGATGACGGGCTGAGATTCAGAATTTCTTTAAGCTCTTCAATCTGTTCTTCACTGATTTTTCCTTGAGGGTTATACTTTTTTACAGTATACCTGTTTTTCATTTTGTCTAAAAAGTTCATAATTTTATACTATCATTTTTATAGTTACAAAATTAATTTAAGTTTATTAACTTTGCAATAACGGTAAAAAATGATAGTATAAAAATGTATACAATTGATAATAAAAATACCCTTGCTGTACCAGTGTAACCATGCGGTTTATAGGAGGGAAATGGAAAGCGGTTATTTTATATCACCTGATAGACGGGGCGAAAAGATATAATGAGCTGAGGAAAGTGATCCCTACGATTACAGAAAGAACCCTGAGTCTTCAGCTTAAGCAGCTGGAGGAAGATCATATTATCGACAGGAAGGTATTTACAGAAAAGCCGCCTTTAATGGTTGAATATACATTAACGGATTTTGGAAAACACTGCTTCCGGTATTGGAAGCCATTACAGATTGGGGAAAAGCGCTCCTGAGAAATCAAAAAAATAATCAGGAATTAAAGTTCCTGATTATCTTCTTTATTCGGTTCAAAAAACTGAAACTCACGTTTCCGTATTTTCTGGTATCGGTCAGATTGGGGTGTTCAAGCTTCATACGGCTCTGATGTTCCACAATAAGAACTCCGTTCTCTTTTAAGTATTTATTGTTTAAAACCAGTGAGATCAGCTCATAGTACTTTTTCTCTTCCATTTCAAAAGGAGCATCTGAGAAAACGATCTCGAAAGATTTTTTATTTCTGAATTTTTTCAGCCAGTCAAATACATCACCTCGCTGTACATTGATCTGAAGTGCCATGTCAAGTTCTGAAGCGGTAGAATTGATAAATGCTGTATGCTTTGGATTCATTTCTACAGACATGATATCCTGACATCCTCTGGAAGCAAATTCCAGGGAAATAGACCCGATTCCTGCGAAAAGATCAAGCACGGAAATCGACTGCATATCATATTTATTTTCCAGAATACTGAATAATGCTTCTTTAGCAAAATCAGTGGTTGGCCGCACTTCAAAGTTTTTAGGTGCAGCAATTTTTTTGCTTTCCATTTTCCGGATATTATTCTGAACATATTTTTCGTAGGGTTTAGGTAATAGATTTCAGGTGACAGTGTACGGGATCTAATCCCTATTACCTGCGGCCTGCAACCTAGTTAAGTATAAAATTCTTATTGGGAATATTGTCAAAAACAATTTTCAGGTTTTTAACGAATTTCTGAAGTTCGGATATGAAGGTTTCGTTTTCCGTTGTTTCACCATAAGCATAAAAGCTGGTTTCATTGATACCAAAGCCTATTTTGCTTAGGGTAAACATAATGAAATATAGGAAATCAACCTCCGAATTGACATCCAGATTGTTATAAAGAATAATTTTCCTGTTATCAATGGCAAAAAACTCACATTGATTGTGATAAAGGTTGATATGAATCTCCTTATTACTCTTATTATTAATGGAGCTCAGAAACTTTTCACCGGAAAAATTGAAATGAACGGGCAGGGCCAGCTCTTTTATTTTTCTGTAATAATCTTTAGGGAAAGTATAGTAAAACTGAATTCCGTATTTTTTATTGATAGACAGCATCAGCTCTTCTTTCTCACGGTCTGCCGGAGCATTGAAGGCAATAAGGTCAAAGCCTGTATCATGCTGGGAAAAACCTTCCGGCATCAGTGTAAAATGATTCAGTGCCGAAATCACCTGAATTTCATCAAATCGCTGCCTGATAAGAACTTCATCAAGTTTTGCATCAATAAGATCAGCGGGAGTTTCTTCGGTAACGAAATAAGACTTTTCTTCCAGAATGCTCTTGTTTTTCACAATCTGATAGATCAGTCCGTCTTTGGTAAAAAGTAAATTAAGTACGTTCATATTTCAATTCCTGCAAATTTAGTGAAATTCTACCATTACCGCACCTGATTGATGGTGAAGTATTTCCTTATTATAAAAATCAATATTAACCTGGCTTTCCAGCACATCCCGCACCATTCTCTGCAAAGTTCCGTCACCAATACCGTGAACAATTTCCAATCTCTTCAGGTGATTCTTTCTGCAGAACTCAATCACTTCAATCAGTTTTTCTTTTTGAATAAACAATCTTTCGAAGCTGTCATAGTCATCAGGATTCTTTACCAAATTATGAAAATGCAGGTCTAAAACCAAATGATTTTTCTGATGTTTCTTAGAAATAATTTTTTTAGGCTCTGCTTTTTTACGATCCTGATATTTTCATACAGATCAGCATCTTTCGGAACCAGTTTTTCTTTCGGATATTGATGGGTAAAGCCGTATTCATCTTTAAAAACAACAATATTTCCCTTCACGGAAGTGACCACTCCGCTTAAATCTTCATCTACTACCGAAACCTTATCGCCGATCTTCATAATTTTTTAAGACTTATCTGAACCCAATATTTGTACAAAGGTAGAAAGTAAAAGGTATGAAGACAAGCTTCAAACTTTCACGCCCTCTCACCCGTTACACTCTTGGCCCCAGTTCAATAATTTCCAGATCTTTGACCTCTTCACCATCCACTACAAACCGCATCATCGTTCTCACTTTGTGCCAGCCCTGTTTTCCGCAGGCCCCAGGATTCAGGTGAAGCAGATTATTTTTCTCATCATACATGGCTTTCAAAATATGTGAATGCCCTGAAATAAATAATTTAGGAGCTTTCTCTGCAATCTCTTTTTTGGTTAATGGAGTATATTTTCCGGGATAGCCACCAATATGGATCATTAAAACTTCCAGATTTTCACAAAAGAAACGGTTGACTTCCGGAAATTCAGCCTGAATTTTGGCATTATCGATATTTCCGTAAACGCCTTTCAAAGGTTTTATTTTTTCCAGTTGTTCAATGACATCCAGACTCCCGAAATCCCCGCAGTGCCATACTTCATCGGCCTGAGAAGCATATTCCAGAATGCGGTCATCCATATAGGAATGGGAATCGGAAAGGAGAAGAATCTTTGTCATTACCTAAGCGTTCTTTCGGTGATATTTTCGTGATATTTATCTTTGAAAACAGCTACACGCTCAGCATTCAGTTCTCCGTCATGATTGATGACTCTTTCTTTCAGCAGCCATCTTACCAGTTTCTCCATTCCTTTTTAGAATTCATAAAATTGGCAATTTTGGCCATATCTGTAGACTCTACTTTTGTTTTTTCGGTCAGGAAATTGAGGATGAAATAATCATCACTTACATATCTTGGGGTTTCATTATCCATATACCGGTAAAGGAGAACTTCCTCATCATCCTTCATCGAAAAAAATGAATATTGAGCTGCGTTGATCTTTTCTGCTTTCAGGATCTGTTTCCCATCCAGTAAAACTTTATCGTCTTTGATGGTCACTTCCTGAGAAAAATATAAATTACAGCTTATCACCAGTAAGAATAATGCAAATAATCTGTTTAGTTTCATTTTTAATTTTTTAGACTGCAAATATAAAGAAGCTTTAACTAATGATGTTTTTTAGTAAGAAATATCTTTTGTTCTGCGTATAGAATCCAGTTTTTTTCTGTCTCTGCACTGAAAACCTTTCTCAGCTTCAATTCATTTTCCGTCAGTTTTGAAATGACAAATGTGCCGTTCATATTGGCATTGGAAGGGAACAGAAGACTCACCGTTGTATCAGAAACTTTTTCCATGCTCCGATATACAGATCAAACTTTATATTTTTAGAAGGAATATTTTCCTGCGTATCAAATCTGAAAGGAGAGCTTTCCAGATTCCCTGTAATCTTTCCGTTTTTCTGAAACCTTAGTCCCTGTCTTTTTTCTCAAAAGCCTTCTGCTTTTCGTAGGTATAAATATAAGTGTCCATACTTTTCAGATTCCATGTCTGAAGAAGTAAAGGATCAGAAGTTCTGTCCTGACTTTTCATAAAACCGACAGCAGAAAAAGATATTAAAAAGATGCAGACAGATTTTTTCATAGGATAATGGCTGATTGATGAAAATAACAAAATTTTTTACGCTGCAAAGTTAGCACCATATTTATTAAATTTGGGAAAATTAAAAAAACAATGAAACAGAAATTTTCTTTTTCATTTTTCTTTGACCGTAGGATTGGCTAATGCGCAGGTTGAAGAAAAAAAGCTGGATGAACTTATCCAAAATACTTTAAAAACCTTTGACGTGCCGGGAATGTCGGTAGGAATTGTAAAAGATGGAAAAGTAACCTATTCCAAAGGGTTTGGTGTACGTTCTCTTACTTCCAGACAGCCTATGGATGACAATACACTGGTGGGTATTGCCTCCAACTCCAAAGGATTTACCTGTGTAGCACTAGCTATCTTGGCTGATGAAGGAAAATTGAACTGGGATGATAAAGTTTCAAAATATATTCCTGAATTTCAGATGTACGATCCGTACGTTTCCCAAAATGTGACCGTAAAAGACCTGATTACCCACAGAGCAGGATTAGGATTGGGACAGGGAGATCTTATGTTTTTTCCTGAGGGAGGAAACTTAACTGTGAATGATATCGTTCACAATGTAAGATACCTGAAACCGGAAAACCCTTTCAGAACAAAACTGGATTATAACAATATTATGTTCATTGTAGCCGGTGAGGTGATCCACAGAGTTTCCGGTTTAAGCTGGGCGGAATTTATTGAGCAGAGAATTATGAAGCCGGTAGGGATGACATCCAGTTTCGGAAGCTATAACAGAGCGAAAGCAATCGCTAATAAAATTGATGCCCATGCTCCTGTAGATGGAAAAGCCATTGCTGTACCTCACGACTGGAATGAAACAGCCAATGCAGCAGGAGGGATCATGAGTAATATTAAAGATATGACGACCTGGGCAGAATGTCTGTTGAATAATTTCACCACTAAAGATGGTAAAAAACTAGTTTCAGATAAAAATGTTCAGCAGTTATGGAGTCTTCAGATTCCTGACAGGGTAGCAGCAAAGAATCCTTACGACACAAGCTTTTATGGCTATGGTTTAGGCTGGTTCCTGAGCGACGTGAAAGGGCATAAGCAGGTACAGCATACCGGAGGACTGATCGGTACTGTAACCCAGTTTACTCTGATCCCTGATCTGAAACTGGGAATCATAGTGTTAACGAATCAGCAATCCGGAGCAGCTTTCAATACGATTACCAATACCGTAAAAGACTCTTACCTTGGTGTTGCAGACAGAAACTGGCTGAAGACATACGGGGACAGAATGTCTAAAATGGAAGCAGAATTTGATAAGCAAAAGAAAGATGCCTTTGCAAAATCAGAAGCATTCAAAAAGAAAAATCACTTCATCCGAAGACAGAGCAGTTTACCGGAACGTATAACGATGCCTGGTTTGGAGATGTAGAAATTGCGCAGCAGGGGAGTACCTATAGAATTTCATGCAAAAACTCACCAAGGTTAAAAGGGGAACTTCTTCCTTATTCTAATAATTCTTTCATTATCAAATGGGATGACAGAAGCTATGACGCAGATGCTTATATCGTTTTTAATTATGACGAAACAGGCAAAGCACAATCAGCAAGGTTGAAAGCAATTTCTGATGTAACGGATTTCAGTTTTGATTTTGATGATCTGGACTTGAAGAGGAAGTAAATAATATTAAAAATACTCAATAGGAACGGGCTTTAGCCCGTTTTTTCATTTTTATAATGATAATGGCTTTAGCCTAAACTAACCACCCCGTCAAAAATTCTTTGAATTTTCGCCACCCCTCCGGAAGAGGGGAATATGCAGTCAGTAATAGAAATACTGGTTTACTGTACAAGATTCAGATCCTGATTTGCTAATGTAAGTTCTGTATTAAGATGTTGCTTTTCAAAGAAATTTTTCAACTCAATAAGCCTTTTCTTATGCTTATAATGAATACTTGAATTTAGTTTTCTTTGGCAGAGTGAGCAGGCTCTGGCAACATGATAATCCGTTTCAGTAAGGGAATTGGTTCCGTTCATCACACAGTTGGCATTCAGGCAATGGCTGATTCCAAACATGTGCCCGATCTCATGTGAGCTGATTTTTATTAATCTTAACAAACTTTCATTGAAGTTAGAATCTGTTAACTGACTATCGGCAAATCTGTACATCGAAGTTACTCCTACACCATCTTCATAAGAAGCAAGTCCAAACACATAGTTCCATTCCGGTTTTGGGAAAAGATCTTTTCTGTGATTCCCATCAATACTACAGCATCTTTGGGTTTGCGTTTGATCAGGATACTGTCTAATACATAACCTGCCAACAGTTGTTCCTGTCCTTCATCAGCAGTTCTTTTTACATTTTTAGGGAAAATATCGTTGGTCAATACCGGAAGAACTTTTGTTTCCAGCTGAAAATATATTTTTAAATATTCTTTTGTGAGCTCTATTTGCTTTTGCTGAAGCTTATTGAACTGTCCTATCGGCTGAAGATAGATTATATTTTTATATGGCTCAGGCTTAATTTTTTCTAATTTTTGAAAATCTTCAAATTTCTGAAAATTTTCATCGTGGCTATACCTCCAGCTTCCGGGTTTGGGAGTGGAGGATAATTTTATATCATTGATCGCTATCGTTTCAAAATAGCTCTTCTCCTTTTTCTGACATGAAAAAAGAATATAAAGACTATGGCATAAAGAAGAGTAGGGATAAGGTTATATTTTCCCAGGCTCATAAAAGAACAGAAGTTTTTTCTGGCACCGTCAAACTCAGACCATGAATTGCAGTCTACTTCGAAGCCGGCTACTCCGCAGGTCGGAAAATGAAAAATATCTTCAGAAATGGAATTGGCAAAATTGGAAATCCCATTATTGTGTGAGAAGAAGGCTACCGAATCCAGATTATCATCCAGATCATAGATGACAGATTCAAAACTTCTTTCTGACGGATTATATAATTTTTGATCAGTAGAACAGTTCAGCTGATAAGTCTGATTAAAAATCTTACAGGTATTAAGGGCACGCACTGCCGGGCTCGATATAAAATGATCGATAGAAATATTATTGTTTTTAAGGAATCTTGACATGTTCATAGCATCCTCCAAACCTTTGTCTGCAAGGGGTCTGTCAAAGTCGTCGGTTTCTTCCGGCCAGTCGCTTTTGCATGTCTAACGAGGATGAGTCTCTTCATATATCTGTTTTTTGGAAGATTAAAATTATAAAAAAATAATGGAATAAAACATGATTTATATAAAAAAACTGCGTTATGAATAAAATCAGTAAATTTTACTAAATTTGCAGACTTATGGGACAAATCCTTGCAATAGACTACGGAAAAGCCCGTTGTGGCATCGCTGCGACGGATGATATGCAGATTATAGCCAGTGGGCTGGAGACTGTGGAGAACCGTTTATTGATAGATTTTCTGAAAAAATATTTCAGCGAAAATAAGGTAGATGAAGTTGTGATTGGGCTTCCCATAGACCTGAAAGGAAATGTTTCAGAAGTAGAAACCGATATTTTAAAATTCATTGAAGAATTTAAAAAAGAATTTTCGGATATTGCAGTCCACCGTTTTGATGAAAGATTTACATCCAAAATGGCTTCGTTTTTTATTTCACAAAGTGGAAAAAATAAGAAAAAGAGGCAGGAAAAAGGATTAATAGATAAAGTAAGTGCAACCATCATATTGCAGAATTTTTTAGAACAAAGATTAAGATGATATTACCGATAAGAGCTTTTGGGGATCCTGTTTTGAGAAAAGTGGGAAAAGATATAGATAAAGACTATCCCGAATTACAGGAACTGATAGATAACATGTTCGAAACCATGTACAGCGCAAATGGCATAGGTCTTGCTGCGCCACAGATTGGTTTGGATATCCGTCTGTTTGTAATAGATGTGACGCCTCTTGCAGAAGATGAGGATTATGAAGATATTAAAGATGAGTTGGCAGAGTTCAAAAAAGTTTTCATTAATGCCCAGATTCTTGAAGAATCCGGTGAAGAATGGAAGTTCAATGAAGGCTGTCTTTCTATTCCGGATGTGAGAGAAGATGTGAAAAGAAAGGGTACAATCGTTATTGAATATTATGACGAAAATTTTGTGAAACATACAGAAACTTTTTCCGATATTAGAGCCCGCGTAATTCAGCATGAATATGATCACATTGAAGGGATTCTGTTTACCGATCACCTGAGCGCTCTGAAGAAAAAGCTGGTAAAAGGTAAACTGACTAAGATCTCTCAGGGTGATGTAAACATCGGTTACAAAATGAGATTTCCAAAGTAACTTAAACAAGGACAAAAAGAGATAATAAAAAGCAAAAAGCTAGTGCTGATTGCAGAATTTACAAAAAATAAAATTATGCTGTTAGAAAAAATAATTTCAATTTCTGGAAAACCAGGACTTTACAAATTAGTTTCTCAATTAAGAAACGGATTCATCATTGAAGATGTTACCAACAAGAAAAAAGTAAGCATCGGGAACTCAAGCCAGGTAAGCTTATTAGATAATATCGCAATGTTTACATTTGAAAAGGAAGTTCCTTTGTTCGAAGTTTTTGAAAATATTGCTAAAAACAACGACTATAAGGAAACCATTTCTCACAAATCTTCAGATGCAGATTTAAAAGAATTTATGTTAGCTTCTCTTCCTAACTATGATACTGAAAGAGTATATGCTTCTGATATCAAGAAATTGGCTCAGTGGTACAACATCCTTCAGAAAGCAGGATATATTACTCCTGAAAGCTTTGTGAAAGCAGAACCTGAAACTTTAGACGGCGAGCCTGCTGAAGAAGTAAGCATAGAAAAAGAAGCTAAAAAAGCAGCTCCTAAAGCAGAAAAGCCTGCTGCTCCAAAAGTAAAAGCTACTTCCGCTGCAAAATCAGCTCCAAAGAGCACACAAAAGCAAGGATAATTCATTCAATTTGAATTAACAATACAATGCCTTGTCTGGAATTTCCGGACAAGGTTTTTTGTTTTTCTGGCAGCAGGTAATAGCGAGTTTATATTCCAAAACCTAACAGGTTTCGAAAACCTGTTAGGTTTAATTACCTGATCTATCCGGAATTTTGCACTCCGCAACTTTTACTCCCAATGTTTGTAATGATGTCTGAATAACCCTTACATTTGTATAAGATTGAATTTCCCATTACTTATGAATACGAAACAGGAAAAGCTGGAAGCTTTCGGAAGATTATTGGATATTATGGATGATTTGCGTGAAAAATGTCCATGGGATCAGAAACAGACTTTACAGTCCCTTCGTCATCTTACCCTTGAAGAAACCTATGAGCTTTCTGATGCTATTTTACAGGAAAACCTTCTGGAAATAAAGAAAGAGCTGGGAGATGTTCTGCTTCATTTGGTTTTCTATGCTAAAATAGGCTCGGAGAAAGAAAGCTTTGATATTGCAGATGTGATCAATTCTCTTAACGAAAAACTGATTTTCCGTCATCCTCATATCTACGGAGATACGGAAGTGAAAGATGAAGAGGAAGTAAAGCAGAATTGGGAAAAGCTGAAACTGAAAGAAGGCAATAAATCTATTCTGGGAGGCGTACCCAAAAGTTTACCCAGTATGGTGAAGGCTTACAGGATTCAGGATAAAGTAAAAGGAATAGGTTTTGAATTCCATGATGCTGAAGATGCCTGGAAAAAGGTAGATGAGGAAATTCAGGAGTTTCACGAAGAAACGGATCCTGAAAAAAAAGAACAGGAGCTGGGAGATGTATTTTTCTCATTAATTAACTATGCAAGGATATCAGGAATCAATCCGGATTCTGCTCTGGAAAGAACCAATCTGAAGTTTATTTCAAGATTCCAGAAGATGGAAAACCTCGCAGATGAGCAGGACCTGAAGCTTGCAGATATGTCTCTAGAAGACATGGATGTTCTTTGGGAAAAGGCAAAAAAGTTGCAGTAATCCCGGCTGAAATGATTAATGCTATCTATATTCATTAAAAAAATAAAAATAAATATGTTACGTTTTCTTATACTACCCGCTTTGTTTTTACTGAGCTGCAATCCAAAAGCCCAGAATTCACCTCCTAAAGAAGATGAATTAAAAGTCGAATTCACACTTCCAAAAAAACTGAAAGAAGTTTCAGGAATTACACTTTCCACAGATAAGAAAACCTTCTGGGTGATCGAAGACAGAGGTAATAAAAATGAAGTATACGGTGTTAATGAGAGCGGTCAGATGGTGGCTAAAATCCCGGTTGAAAATAGTGAAAATACAGATTGGGAAGACATTACATCAGATCCGCAAGGAAATATTTACATTGGGGATTTTGGAAATAATGATAACGACCGAAAAGACCTTGCTATTTTAAAAACAGATCTGAAAGATATTACCCAAACTTCAACGAAGGTGATCCAGACCACCAGATTTCATTATCAGGGCCAAACGGAGTTTCCACCGAAAAAATCCAATTTACTTTACGACTGTGAAGGTTTTGTAGAAATGGACGGTAACTTCTATCTTTTCACCAAAAACAGAAGCAAAGGATTTGACGGGACTTTCCTGGTGTTTAAAGTTCCCAATAAAGAAGGAGATTTTGAAGCAAAATTAATAGGTACTCTAAAGCTTCAGGAGGATATAACGATGGGGCTATTACCTCTGCAACCATCAACAGTACGAAAGATAAGATTGTATTGCTGACGCATAAAAATATTCATGTTCTTACCGGATTTAACGCTGATGATTTCAGTGCTGCTAAAATTCAGAAAATTTCCCTGAATCATAATTCTCAGAAGGAAGCTGTTGTTTTTCATGATGATAAAACATTGATGATTGCAGATGAGAAAGATAAGAGTGAGGGAGGAAACGTATATAAATTTTCTTTTTAGGAAGTATATTATCTTTTCTAATAAATCAAAATCCACAGAGTATATCTGTGGATTTTTTTAATAATAGAGTAGAAATGAAAATGATTACAGTGTTTTATTAAGGTGTAAGATAAGATATATGAATATTGCCGCTGGACAGCCTGAAATCCTGAGTATAGCGGCAACGTATCCTGAATGTATCGCCTGCATTAAAGAAATTGATAGAAGACAGATTATGATTGAGTCCTGTCGTTCTTTCTCCATGTCCTGTTGAAATTCCGGCTAGAGTAGTGAGTGCCGGTGAAACCCTCTGAATATAAGAGTTTGCCGTTCCTGCAGTTTGTCCGTTGGGATTTAAGTTCAGATCATAGGTAACGTAAGGAACAATATTGTAAAAATCCGGGCTTAACTACTGTGAAAAGCCCTGTAGAGGAGTTATAGGTTAAGTAAGCAGTATCAATTTTATTGCTCACATTAAAGATGTAGGTTTGGGAGTAGTCTTCATGGGTACTGACCGGAGTGCTGTGGGTGCCGGTATAGCTTCCGCTGGCAGGGCTGATGTTATTTTTATTTCCTACATAAATTACTTTTAAAAAATTCTCGGATTCGATACTTTTCCATACCGGTGCATTTCCGGTTCCGTTTGACATTAAAAATTCACCCTTATTGCCTGAATATCCTTTTGATTGTGCATCACCGCCTACATTCAGATCCTTTACCACCTGAAGGGAACCGTTGACATGAAGAGTATTTTGAGGTGTTGGGGTTTTTATCCCTACTTGGGCATGTAGACTTATAAACATGACAGATAATGCCATATATAACAGCTTCTTTTTCATTCAATTGTAGATTTGTTTTGTTTATTGAGACAAATATAAAATGTTTTTTAAATGTCTGTTTTTTAATGAATTGACAAACATATTGGGCAATTTGTATATTTGATCTACAGGTATAAAAATATGGCCTTTATTTAAAGGCCATATTTGTTTTATTGATGTGAAGTTGGAGTCAAAAAATTAGAATTATTAAATTTAATTTAAATTTTTTAATAATTAATTTTATTTATTATTATAATGCTTTGATTTTTAGTATTTTGATACTATTTTAATTTAAATAATTCAAAAATAAAAAATTAGACTTAATTTATCCTTTGGTTTCTGCATTGTTTAAAATTTCATCCCGATTCCGGCAGAAACCCTTCCGCCGTCTGCACCATAGAAATAGTTCAGCCTTGCAGACATCATTTCTACGATACTCAGCCAGACTCCGGCACCGGCAGACTGATGCCATTTTCTGGAATTTTCATTGTCATTCCACACACGGCCGATGTCATAGCCGATAAGTATTCCCATATTGGCAGGGACGATATTGTTTCTTATTCTGCCGAAATCCCATCGTATTTCTGAGTTATTGATAAAGTATGATCTTCCGGAAAATCTTTCATTCCTGAAGGCTCTCATACCGCTATTACCTCCAATAGCAGCAGCCTGATAGAATTCGAAATGATTATTGTTGATCCACATCACGTTACTGGAATTGGCAAATACAAAATTTCCTTTTTGTCAATTCTATGGTCGATGGCTAATTTACCTTTCAGAGTCAGGAAGTTTCTGTTGAAATCTGAGAGGGTAGCTTTCCAGTTGGCATTCAGCATAAACTCCAGTCCAAGAGTAGGAAAGGCTGCATTATCTGAATTTTTATAGCCAAAAGTATAATTGGCCCCTACAAACTGCTGGCTGTTGAATACTTCCGGACTTACATCGGGAGACTGATTGATGAATCGTCCTTCTTTTCTCTGTACTTTATTGTCCTCAAAAGTAAGCTGGATCTGATGGCTGAGGTTCATCCAGCTTTTTTAGCAATGGACGGTGCAAAACTGAATTTTGAAATTCTTGCCCTGTTGTATTCTCTTTCCGTATTTTCTTTGTCATATGGACTTTCATTAGACAGTCCAAAGAAATTCTGGGAAAATCTTGGAGTGGTATAGAAAGCATCTAAATTGAGATCCCATCCGGAAATAGCTTTTTGAAAATCCCTTTATACTCTACGCTGAATCCTGCGGTAGCCGTATAAAAATTGGTTTTTAAGCTATGTCTCTGTGTGAAAGGATCACGGATAAAATTATTCACCGTGTAATTAGCCAGTACACCAATGATCACCCCGTCATCCGGGTTGTAATCCACATTAGGGTAGCCGGCAAAAGCATTGTATTTCGGATGTTTATAATTGTAAGAATTGATGTCATAATCATCGGTAATGTTCCTGGTTGCGTTGGCTGCATGGTAAGTATTCTTCTGCGATTTAAAATCATAGATTTTTACTTTTCTTCCGTCGGCTACATTATACGTATCATGGTTATATCCGCCAATCAGTCTGATGGTCATTTTAGGATTTCCCGTACCCACTACCTCATAGAGATCATCATCTTCCAGCCCGTAGATCCATAGTTCTTTCGTCTTTGAATCATGGTAGATTTTCTCAAAAACCAGTTCATTCTGATCTTTATTCTTACCTAATTTATACTGCTGTACCTGCACAGAATGTCCGTTTTTGGTAATAACAAATCTATCCGGGTTCACTGTTCCGGCTAAAGGAACTTTTTTCTGCAATACATCATAATACTGAGATGCATATCCCTGAAGTCTGGTCTTGCGGATTTTCAGTTTTCTCTGGATGTCATCTATTGTTTCATCCTGTACTTCTTTCGGAAGATTATGGAAGGCATCATCAATATCGGCATCTGTTAAATGCTCCTGAATGTATTTTGCCTGTGTTTCCCAGTCTTCCTGGGTTGCTCCTTTCAGAAAAACAAGATCCATCGGATAAGGTTCCATCGCAAGCCATTTGACACTGCTGATGTCTTCTGTAAAGGTTTTCATATGACGGATTGCAGGAACATTCATAATAATCTTGAAAGCAGCACCGTCATATTTACTGAACGCCTGATCCCGGTCTTTAGGAATAGGTTTATAGATGATCTTGTCTCCAGTTTCATATTCAGCCCATTTCCACTGATCTGAATGTCTGTCCCAATCACCGATCAGCATATCAAAAATCCTTGCCCTGATGTAGGATTCTTTATCTACAGAATATTTGTCGCTTTTGGAAAGATTCTTGAGCACATCATCCGTTGAAACAATATCTTTAGCATTGTCTAATGAGGCTAATGTTTTAGGATCAGAAGAGAAACGTTCCTCAATCATATACATTTCATCACCGTAGTTTTCGTTATATCTTCCTAAAGCCTGCTGCTTGGGGATAAAATATAATTTCGGATTACTATGGAAAATATTCAGCTTTTCTGACATATTTCCGATGGTAAATGGTGTGAACGGATGATTGGTAGTATAAAAATCCAATAAGAATTTTTCCGGAAAGGTATCAGTCAGTTCTTCTCCCAATGTACTTTTCTGGAAAGCCATGTTGTTCAGGAAACGGATGGCACTTTTTTCACGCCACGCATTACAAATTCCTGTCCGTCTGTTGCTTTAAGCCTTAAGCTGTTGGATTGATTTCCTCCCCTTCTCTGAAAGGAATATAGCCGCCATTCAGTTCAGAAAGGTTGGCCGTAGGTGCTTCAATAGGAATTCCGTAATATTTTCTGTAGTGGTCTCCCCAGAGCCAGCGGTAAAATTTCCCTTTCTGGGTAAGCTGTACCGGATAAATGGTAGAAGAGAATGTAGCCGGGAAAGAATTGGGAAAATTATTCACAAATACATCCGGTTTCGATATGACAGAAATATGGGTGAGCTTTTGAAGCTGAGCATCTTTTGTAGAAAAATATTCAACATCCGTACTCTGGTCTTTTCTGATATTTAAAACGGCGAATCCGCTGCCACCGTAGGAAAAATCTGTTTTTTCGGTAATAGTGGAGGGATCAACTTTAGATCCGGCCCCGCTGATGATCTGCCTCAGATTTCCATCTTCATGATATTGTAAATTATGGTCATGTCCAGACACGAAAATAATATTTTCCTTATCCTGAACAATACTTTTCAGCCTGTTGGCGAGATCTGCATAATGCCGGTTATTGATATCTGCCGGGCTTGCACCTGAAGAACTTCTCAGGACATTCAGAAAGCTTGCAAAAATGGGAACAGGAACCTTGCTGTTGAAAGGGAACAGGTGGGATCTGGCTGAACTGAATCCTGCATGGGTTCCGCTGCTGATGATAGGGTGGTGCAGGGCAACAATAATTCTTTTACCCTGATTTTTGATGATAAGATCTTTAAATTCGGTGAAGAAATCCTCACGGGTTTTGATATTACAGTTTTTGTTGATTCCCGGGTAATTATCCCAGTTGGTGATGACCCATTCCGTATCAATGGCGATCAGTTTGATGTCTTTAGATATGTTGATATCGTCAATAGGGCAGCCGTTTTTAGGAAGAAATGCTTTTTGTCATCAAAATATTTTTTGACCAGCCCTTCCTGGGTATTGAGCCCCTCCAGCCCACTGTACCAATCATGATTTCCAGGAATTACCAATGTTTTCCTTTGAAATTTTTGGTAATGGCAAGTTGTTTTTCCAGTTTTATTTTTGCTGAATCATAATCTTTATCGGTTTCTTTAGGCATCCCGTTAGGGTAGATGTTATCACCTAAAAAGATCAGCATAGAGTTGCTGTCTGCTGAGTCCAGTTTGCCTTTCAGTAAATTTAAGGTCTTTTGTGCCTGGGGTTCATCTGCATTTCCGGCATCTCCGATCAGGAAAAGTTTAAAATCATTTTCAGATTTAAGATCAGAATTTTTTACTTCAAATAAGTTTTTGCCCTTTTGTACGTTATATGTAGCGCAGGAGTAAAGGACTCCGGCGGACATTACTGTTCTCAGAACAACAGAAGTATTTTTTAGATGAGTTTTAAAGGATAAATTCATAAATTTACATTAACAAAATTTCAGGGATGAGCATTCTACACAAAGCTAAAAATTATGTTGAAATCTTATTCAAAGATAAGTTATCTTCAGTATACTTTTATCATAATTTTATCCATACTGCCTATACAGTGAATAAGGCTGAGGAAATTATGAAAAATACCCCTGTTTCAGATGATGATCAGGAAAAAGTACTCGTGGCATTATGGTTTCATGACACCGGTTATATAGAATGTGCCGGGAATCATGAGGAAAGAAGTGTGGAGATCATGAAAGAGTTTCTGCATCAGGAAAACTATCCTGAAAACTATATTGCAGATGTTGAAAAGCTGATCCTGGCGACAAAGATTACCTATGAGCCACAGAATCTGTTGGAAAAAATAGTAAAAGATGCAGATTTCAGCCACTTTGCAGGCCATGATTACAATGATATTTCCGATGCCCTCAGAAAAGAGTGGGAACTGACGAACGTGAGGTGTTTTTCCAATGACGAATGGAATGCCGGTAATCTGGATATGCTAAAAACAAGCATTCTTATTATACCGATTATGCCAAAGAAAACTGGGAACCTTTGAAGAAGAAAAACATCAAGAAAATAGAAAAGAAATTGAATAAGGAAGAAGATAAAAAGGAAAATACGGAAGCTAGAAAAGAAAAGGAAAAATCAGACAGGAGTGTAGACACCTTATTCAGGGTTACATTAAACAATCATACGAGACTGAGTGATATTGCAGACAGCAAAGCAAATATTCTACTTTCTGTAAATGCCATTATTATTTCGGTTTGCCTTTCTGTATTGGTTCCAAAACTGGATACACCGAAAAATGCCCACCTGATCCTTCCTAGTTTTATCCTATTACTTTCCAGTGTACTGACGATTATATTTGCCATCCTTTCTACAAAGCCTAATGTAACGAAAACACCATTTTCAGCTCAGGATATTGTCAACCGGAAAGTGAATCTGCTGTTCTTTGGAAACTTTCAGCAGATGCAGTTTGATGATTACCACAATGCTATGAAAGACCTGATCAAAGACAGGGATTATATCTACGATTCTATGGTAAAAGACCTGTATTATCTGGGGAAAGTTCTTGACAGGAAGTATAAGCTTTTATCGATTACCTATAAGATCTTTATGGCCGGGATTATTATTTCGGTGCTGTCTTTTGGGTTTGCTTTTCTTAGTCTTTAAATGAAAACAATATATAATAAAGCGGGGCAAAGAAAATTGTCCGGCTTTATCATTTATCTTTAATGATTCTGACTGATGGAAACCCTCAACGCCAGAAGTCCCGTAATTCCTGCAGATCTTCCACCTTCAGGAATTCTATGTCATGCTGCAGGATGCCTTTCTTCTGAAGTTTGGAGATATAATCCAGGTATTCTTTCTGATTTTCCATCCCGAAATAAACGATGGTAATCTTTCCCGGAGCGGTAATACGTTCTGCAGAATCTTTGATATGAGCTTTATCTAAACGTTTTTAATGATCTCATAATAAGAGTTGTAGGCTCCGTCTACATCGAAACGTTTTTCCCATTCTGAAACGGATGTCTATTTTTTCGTTATATACAAATATCAGTGAAGCAATATCCAGCTGAACGGGAAGGGCTGCTTTAAATGACTGGAATTCCAGTTCCATTTTACAGATGGTTTTCAGTTGCCAGTACCGTAATTTATGAACTACTTTGAAGGTATAGTGCAGCTCCGGAGCAATAGAATGGCCGATATAGAGATTATGTTCCACACCGTCAGACTTAAATCTTTCATAATAATGTGGAAAGATATCCTGGGCTTTTACCTGGCTTTCATCCAGCATATCTGCCAGTTTCCTGTTGACAAGTGTTATGGAATCATCCAGATTCTTTCTGTGGCTGTAAAAAGATCGGTTTGAGCCATCACCAAGGCAAAATACTCTTTGATTTTAGTTTTGATTTCCCTGGAGGTTTTGATTTCCAGTTTTCCCTGTAAGAATGGATGTATTTCTTCCCTCAACAATCTTTGAAAACGCTGTTCAGTATCTGCTTTGATCTCATTGTTCAGTTCGTTTTCAAAAACTTCTAATGCCAGCAGGAATTTTTCTGAATCGGAATTCGTAAGCGTAAGGATTTCAATGAGTCTTTCAATCTGGTGATTAAGGTCCTGCAGCATCAGGTTAAAGCGCTTTTCTGAGGAAGAACGGATATCCGAGACGCCAAATAACGGGGTAAGGTTTTTAAATGATATTTCTTTTAAAGTATGAATTTTCTTGCCCAGAGATGCTGTAAAGTATTTTTCAGCTTCATTTCTGAATTTCCAGATCACACTGTCGTGGATGGTGGTATATTCCCGTTGTATAATGGCTTCAATCTGGTAGTTTTTCTCAAAATAAAATCTGCTGAGCGAGAAAAGGACCATATCTGTAAAAAACTCCATTTTTTTGAGTTTTAAACCGTTAAAGCTCCCGGCAATAGGTGAGGTAAATTCCATGATGGCCAGAAGCTCATTGTCTTTCATGATGGGAATTACCATGAAACTGTTGATATTATTATCTTTTAAAATCCTGAAAGAAGGAAGCTGCTGAACATGTTCATCCAGATTGTTTACATTGGAAACCACAACGGGCTTTGAATTGTGGCTTAAATTATTGAAGGTCGTTCTGCGGGTCTGCTCATCAAAAGTATTGATCCAGAAATCAAGGATATGATTGGTGAGAAGGCTTTCATAAATGGGAAGTTTATCCAGTTTCTGTTCCTTTTTGTTGAAGGTCATCAGTCCGAAGCTGAGCTCCGGAACATCGAAATAGGATTTGAAGATCTCGGTAAGATTTTCGTCCGGATTTAAATTTTCCGGATCAATTTCGATCATGCTTGATTTAAGGTCAGACAAGGCCACCTCTGAGGTACAGTCTACGAGAGAGATAATGGTGAAACCTTTCAGAATCCATGATTGTGAAGGGAAGTACTTTTTCCACAGCTGAAAGTCATCCAGATTTTCCAGAAGCATATCCAGGATATCATCATCCGGTATTTTCGCTGTTTCCGTAGGAATAATTTCTGTAAAATCTGAGTTTACCGTGATCTTATAATGTTTCATGATTCCCTGTTTATTCGGGATATCATAATAGAAAGGAATGGTACTCTTGATGTCTTTTTTGAAGTAACTCTGAAGGATCAGGCAGCAGCAGAACACATAAAATTCATTGTCAGTGATGTTCCTGAGCTCTATTTCAAAATCTTTTCCGGCGTCTTTAAGGATGTTTTTAAACCTTTCGGTATAGTTGAAGGTAATATTGGAAAGAGGAATACTGGCTGCTTTTATTTCATTCTTTGTAAGCCCTGTAGGGAAGAGGTCTGCCAGAAGGATTCTGATGAGGTCCTCATATTTTTCCAGTAAATTAATGTCCTGAAAACCGTCCCGGAGCTCTTTGAAATTCCGGGTGCTGTCAATAAGGGATTCTGCATAGCTGACCCTGTATTCCAGACGGTCATTATAGCGGATATGTTCCAATACATCCAAATATTTTTTGAATGATATATAAACCTGAAAGGGGAGTCTTTATTGTAAAGATTAGCCAAGAGCTGAAATTTAGAGTAAAGTTATGAAAAAAGCAGAATATTGACGGGAAGGAATTTTTATTTTATTGCACATCATCTGCAAATGTTTCGGAAAACTTTATATCCTATCTGAAAAATGATTGCCTTTTTTGACATGATGTATTTCCGTATTACCGATTAATAAATTTGTACAGTCATATTTTTTTCAGTTTGCCTGGATATCAATAGGAATTGCTGTTTTCCAGCTTCTTTTTTAGTTGCTAAAGCATAACGCTATGATCTCTTTGCCGGTTAAAACAGAATGGTCGTATTTCAGATTCTCAGGCTCTTCGGGGTCTTTGGTAATGTCCTGAAGTTTTCCTGATGCCGGAAAATACTCAAGCCACCCTACAGCGTGATCTGTTATTTGTTCAACGGAAGGATCTTCAGAAATATCATTGGAAACATAGATTTCAATAATGATCTTTTCAGAGGTTATCTCTTCAATTCTGATCCGGGTATCATTAAATGTTTTAAGAGCAGAAGCATTACTGGATTTTACCATGTCTGTAATGAAATCTTCGCAGGAAGTGTATTTCTTTTCTGTTTTAACTGTCGTTTTCTGAGACGGCTGAGCGGTGTTGGGCGATTGCGTCGGAACAGTTTTTTCCTGTTTCTTTGCACATGAAAAAGAGAGGATAGCCGTAGCGGTAAAGATCAGGAGATTATAAATTTTCATAGGATGTAAGTATTCATAAGGCTTATCAATTTCTGTTTTTATCACTTTGTTCTTTCATCCTGAACAGTTTTATTTATAATAAGATTATACCCTGAAGATGGTCTCATTTCTTCAAGCCTTGCATCATAATACTTATCCGTCAGAATGGTGATCTTTAAGTTTTGTGCTTCGTTTTTATTTTAACAAACTTATCAATTTCAAGAGTGTTTTCAGGAGCAATATCTAAATATTCTTTTTGATAAACTTATCTTTATTAAAATAATAGAAGCTGTATCCATAAACTCCGGATTCATCTTCCTCCTGAATTAAAAGTACTTTTTCCTCTCCATTGATGAATATGAAAGGAGTAAAAACATAAGCGTCAGTTACATTAAAATCAATTTCCTTATTATTGACATACACTTTTTTACCACCGATATTTTTAGCTTCATCCAGATAGCTTTTCAGGTGGGTAATAAATCCCGGAAATTTATAAGTTTCGTTTGATTTATCAACGATATTCCATTTTTATAAGTGAAATAAGAATCTGTTTTAATAGCTGGTTGAGCAGCAGGTTTTGTAGAACTTTTTCTGTCTTCAACAGAATCATTTACAGATTTTACTTTGCTGAAGGCAGAAGGTGATTGAACGGTTACGTTATTTTCTTTTTACAGGAAACCAATATAAAAAAACTATTGCATACAGGATTTTACAAATCACTTTTACATAAAAATTAGTTAAATAGAAATACCTATTTTTACTCCATTCCAGGGCCGGACACACCTCCTGTTCTGGTTTCTTCCCAAATTTGTTTGAAATCTGAAATGCCATAATAATTATTTTTCCTGAACTCTTCTTCAAATTGAGCTCCTCCTTCTCTGCTTCCTAAAATACTGAAAAGTCATAATACATGTTATGTTTTTCTCCAATTTTTGTGCTGTAATAAGCGATTTTACCCAATATTTCTGCTTTTACAGATGACTTTCTATCCAATGGTGAGCTATTGTTACCCATTTCTTTTACCAGATAATCTGCAATGGCTCTTAAATAGTCTGTCTGTTCTTTTTCAGGAGCTTCGGTAATGATTTCAAAAACCTCTTTATTAAATATGATATCTTCACTACACCTTTCGTTCCAGAGTACTTTTTGTAGCTCATCAATACTTTTATAGTTGTTCCTTAAAACAAAAGTTAATAAACTCTTGTCTTTTGTATACCCAAAGGTTTTAACCAAAGATTCCAGAAATAGTTTATCATTAAATTTAAGCCATGTCAGACTTGCTTTGACATCATTGAACAGATATTTGTTTCGATGAATAAGACGTTGATTATTTGTGAATTGTATTTCATTCAGTTCTTTAACGTCTGCCCATTTAATAATATCAACATTGGTTCCGTCTGCCAATTTTTCTTTTGGAATATTCTTTTCTTTCTGATGTATTGCAGGATATTGGGATTTATAATCTATGAGTTGTGGAATAAAAAGAGGTTCCAATAGAAATTTATTTTGTGAGTCTATAAATATGGGATTATTATTGCTTACAACATAATTCCCGTCTATCTGATAAACCGTTTTATCTTGGGTACAAGGATACTCAATTAAAAATTCAGATCATTTTTTTCAACTTCTACCTTAAAAATAGTTTTTAGTTTCTTTTGAAACTCTTCGTTACTGATCAACTTAAATCCATTTTTCTTAAGAATATCGATTGATAAACTTTTAATAGCATCATAATCCTCTTTTTTGTACTTATAATCACTTATCATGTCAAGCCCTTTTTCTTTAATGGCATAACCGTTCATAATTTGATTTTCAAGAATTTCTTCAGTTTTATTATTGGAGCTATAGCCCTGTTTTTGAAGGTTATTTTTGCTCGCTTCTTTGCATGAAAAAAGGAGTATACCAAGCAGTAAAATTTGGAATGTTTTCATCATTAATGTTGTATAGGTAAACTTACTTGATTGTTTCTTTAGGAACAAATAAATTCTAAAATAGTTTTATTATTGCAATTTTTCCAGAAACCCTGTAGTTATATCTTCAAACTTAATTTTTCCGAAATCCTTTTCTGTCCAAGTTTTCGTTGGAATATTTCTTTCATGATTGCTTTTATCGAAATAACTTTCCCCATATTTATAAAGGTAAATTTCATCTCCACTGACCTTAAATGTAATATATGTGCTTACCAATATATTATAATCTGAACAATCCTGATGTTCAATCGTAAAGTAATTATTTTTCACCACAACGGTACTGAAACCTTCAGAAATACAGCTGTTTCGCTTATTAAAAATCAGATGGTCATTGCTTTTCCACAAAGTATTTCCTTTGTAGATCCGACAGGTAGGTTGAAATGTAATTGGTCATATGCATCTTTATCTGAAGTGTTTTTCAATACTTCAATACTGTATTTTGTTTTGTAGTTATTGAAGTCTGAGTTGATTTTAAAGACCGTTTCTTTTGAGATAAGCGTATCTTGAGTTGATTTATGCGAAGTATTTTCTTTCTTTTCAACAATATTTTCGGTGGTATGGAAGGGCATAGCAGACTGTTGGTTATCCTGTTTTACTTTTTCTTTACAGGATAAGGTCCACATCACTATCAGAGATAATAGAAGTTTTGATCTTTTTCTCATCATTTTTAATGACATTGCTCAAGAATCAAAGGGTTTTACCACCGTTTTCTTTGATAAGGAGAAAATCATTACCTACAAATTCCAGTTTTTGTTTTTTCATATTATATAAACCGATCCATTGCAGTTCAGCTTTTCCATTTTTTTGCAAAATTAATTTGCCAATCACCCTATCTTTTGATATTTCTTCATCTATAATTTTTAAGCGGTCATCATAATAGTTTTCCTGAGAAGATACACTTGCATATTTCAGAAGATATTCATTTTTTGATAACTTTTCTACCTTTAGATTGATATAAATAGCATTGAAGTCATACAATGACAAAAAGCCTTCGTTTTTATTTATATCAAGCTCTGTTAATTCATTCTTGCAAATTACGGCCCATGTTCCTTTTAAATCTGAAGGGGTAGTGTTTTGACTGAGATTGACTTCTTCTGAATGATTATCAATTTTATTAGTTACTATATTTTTAGAAGAATTATTCCTTTCTATCGTAGAAATATCATAGATTTTATCAAATAAGAGCTTATTTCCCCAATAAATTGTATATTTTAACTCATCTTCTTTTTTATAATTTCTGCTTTGGGTGATTTAAATCCTTTCGTTTCGGGATTATCTTGAGTATAATTTAGGGTATCATCTATTTCAATGATTCTATTTGTTTTGTTGTCTATATAATATACTCCTAAATTACTACCATAGTAATCTCTACCTTCAATTAATATAACAATATTGCCAACATTAGACTTATAAAGATGGAAAACAATTTCAGGATTTTCATAATAAAATTTCAATGTTTTTGTAATTTCAACATTCCCTTTTTAAAGATAAGTTCCTGATAAGAGGAATTTGATTTTATTGAAATAGAATAACCATTATACAAAGTTGTATATAGAGGCTCTTCAGGTTTATTGATCGGGTTTATTAAACTAAAAGTTTCTTTAGTTTCTGTTTTCTCTATGCCCTTCTGTGATTCAGGTTCTTTTAATTTGGTATTGTTGCAATTTAATAATATACCTAAAAGGCCACTATAAAAGTTAAATAAATAGGTCTCATTGTTTCCAAAATTTTGAATTTTTTCTTGCATCTTCCTGCTCAGCAATATCAGATGGTGTTAAACTATCTTCATCTTTATACGTTAAATATACACCAGGGTTACATTTTTTATTTAATCCGGCTTGTCTTTCTACATTCATTATTTCAAAATGCAAATGTGGGTTTTTTGTTGAAAACGGAACGCCGTTATTACCAGATGTTCCTGTTAAACCAATGATTTTACCTGCATTTACAATATCCCCTACTGCTACTTTTCTTTCCTTTAAATGAGCATATACAAGATAAAACGGACCATTATGATCAAAATTCTGTGATTCAATTTCCGATTTATGGGCATACTTTAGTGTAAAAGGATTTTTTCTTCTTGATTTTATAACCTCTACACCTTCATCAATAACTTGAAGGACTATCATCTGACCAAACATTGAGCTGTTAATTTCGCTTCTTACTACCTTACTTTTTACACAAGCATACACATTCGTTTCCGGTTTTGCAAATAAATCCATTCCTGTATGTTTATTTACACCATCTCTGATTGTAGGACCAAAAGAGCCGTGCCATGGTTTTTTTGATTCTCCACCCTGTGAATATAAGCATAATTGAGGATTATCAACCGGGTCATGCCATTTGCCATCTGAAGGAGCCTTTTCTACAGGACTACACTCATTAACTTTAAATACTTCTATTCCTTTTTCAAAATGCTTTTTAGCAGACTCCCATCCGGCAGTTGCTCCATTCACTGTTCTTCTGATCTTTTTAATACTATTATCATCAGATTTTTTTATTTCATCAGCAACTTTCCATACTTCATTGTTTTCCCAATAGGCTAGGCAGAAAGCACAGCATATTTTACTTCTTTTACTTTATCCGGGTTAGCTTCTAAATCAATATAGTCATCCGGGAATATTTCTTTGAGCTTAAGAGATGCTTTCCTGTAGTTTTCTCTTCCCGTTAACTGTTTTAGACCTCGACCTCTGAATTTATATCCATCTCCACTTGCTTCGTTTCCGTTTCCATTACCTTTTCCATTTTCATGAGCATACAGAAAACTTAATAATTTAATTTGTGGTCTTTGCGCACAGAAAGCTTCAATTTGTCCTCTTCTGTCTAATTTAACACCTCTTTCTCCAAATAGATCTGGGTTTCTAACGTTGGCTGGACTATATGGGTTGACATCAGTTTCAACAATCCAGGATGTATTAATTCCTGATGTCTCTGCTCCAACCTGAGCGAAGAAATGGGCTTTTCGTAAGCAGGTATCCAAATGGATAGGTTTATCTGTAGTCTTTCTCTGTTGGATATACTGGTTGAGATATTTTGCAACCTCTTCCCTATAAGCAGTAGAAGCTGAATGAACTCCAAAAAGATCTTCTATCTGTTTTAATGTTATCTCCGCCTCACATCTCGGGCACTTATTCCCAATCTGGAAGTACGCCCCTCCTTATTCAGGAACTTCTTATCATGCTGCTTATCTCCCTGTGCTTTGGCGTGAAGATACAGGAATTCAGGGACTTTTTCAGGAGTTTGAATGTAATGGTATCTCCGGGCTGATAATTTTTATAGCTAAAACTTTTTTATTTCTTCTTCACTGGAAGTCTTACCGCTTTCTATTTTAGGATTTTTGGCATTTCCTTTTTTGGCGTTGTCGAGGATGGTTTTAGCGATGGAAGTCTTTTTGGCTTCATTATCTATGTTTGTGGCACCTCCAAAGGTGTACGTGTAGGTTCCGTCTTCCTTTCCTTTGCTGATCTTATCTTTCCACTGTTTCAGCTCTTCTTCGGATTTCGGGCGGAGATGAATCGGGATTTTGACCATATTATCTTTTACCGTGCCTGTGAATACTGTTTTTTCAGTTCCCGGAACTGCCTGTCCGGCAGGAGTTTTTGTTCCATCTGTTCTTCGGCAATTTCCAGAACAGGAAGAACAGCATCTGCGGCACCTTTGATGATCCCGTCTTTTTCTTTGATGGAGATGGTGACCTGTTTTCCTTCCAGCATCATTGTTCTGGCTACCAGATACAGTTTATCGTCTAATGGAGCACTGTCTACTTTTTTGAAGTCCGGACCCAGTTTAAAGGTTTTAAATGTTACGGTTTTCTGATTAACAGTATCTTTACCATAAGCTTCAGCAGTTAATGCTGCTGCAATCACTTCAAGAGTAGTATATTTTTTCTGAGATTTCAGGCTGTCTTTAATTTTACCAAGAATGGTCTGTGCCACCTTATTTTCTCTTCAGCAGTTCCTGTTTTGTTACCACTCTTAGTTCCTCCGAAAGTGTAGGTATGTGTACCATCTTCTTCGCCGGTTTGTTTTATATATTCTTTTTTTGCAAAATAAGCATCCAGAAGATCTTCTGCTTTTACAGGATTTACAGTAGTAGGAGAGACGCCTCCCGGAGGGGGAGAGGTTGCCGGTTGGGTATTATGAGCAGTCCCGTGAGCGGATTGAGGCTCAGGCTCAGGCTGTGCCGGAACTGGTGCAGGTTGCGGCTGCTGAGGTTGTTGCGGTTGAGGCTGGGGTTGAGGTTGTGGTTGTGGTTGGCCGGACGCAGGGCGTAATTCGTCAGGCGTGCTGACGTTTACATTATTGGTCGCATGCTTTTTATGGGCATAATATTCTACGGTTACATAGAACTCCATTTGCCGGGGATCTGCTTCCCCTTGCATCGCCTTTCTCATGAGCGCTTTTGTCAGCATGAATTCTGCTCTGGCAATTCCGTTTTTTACTTTCTCTTTCTTGCTGTCTATAGGTGTATTGCTTGTACTATGACCTGAGTCTCTGGCATCATCTTCCCAAAGAGTGAACAACAGATACTCTGCTTCCAGGTTCATGCATCTTGCTTCTGCAACGAGTTTTTCGGTAAAGCTGAAAACTGTTCCCGGGGTATCATCTATATATTTTAATTCAACTTTATTGATTTTTGGGACGTCGTTGGGCTGGGGCTGTATTTCAAGGGCCATAGGAGCTCTTCCTTCCGGATTGTGGAGATAAGCCTCTATTCTGAAAGTATCTTTATAGGCTGTGGTGTTGAAAGTAAAACTGCTTACTCCAACTTTCTTTATATTGGTAGGTACAAATTTCCCATTCACCTTTTTGAACAGGTGCCAGGTAACATGGGCAGGATTTCTTTTTGCTATTGGGGTGGCCGGATACCATTCATCAATTTTATAGGTAACCTGTTCACCAACTTTAGGTTTTGTATTTCCCGATATTTTATAAATTCCTTGTTTTGACATGGTGGCTTAGTTTTAGGTTAATAGGCATCCACTTCATCACCTTCTGTTTCTTTCTGAAACTCTTTGAAGTCTACAAAAGGATTGATATGATGCTGTTCCTGAGCATCTGCACTTTTTACATTCTGCTTACTCATTGCTGCAGTCTGCCCATGCTCCATGATCGTGATTTTTCCGCCTGTAGAGCACATGAGTTCTGAAATTTCAGTAACACAGCTTTTACCCATTACCTTTATTTTTTCATAGGTTTTCTGCCATTTTCCGGCAGGGGCGTAGGCACAGGGCAGGTATCCGCCCGGGGTTGGTTTCAGTTTGCATTTTCCGAAGCTCGGTCCTTGTGGATTAAACTGAAGATCATCTTCGGTGACAGCCAGATAATCAGCCTGCCCCTCTTCATTATTCCAATAATGTTTCTGATGAGAAGTTACTTTAAATTGCGGAAACAGATCGCCCTGGTTACACTGGGCTTTTCCTTTTGTATGACGAGATGTTTTCCGTCATGTGGTGATGCGGATCCGACATATTTTGCGTTTTTTTGGTGTTGTTTCAAAGATACTAAATTAACCTGAATTCAGTATACTCCATTTTTATTTTTCATAGTATCAGAAGTTTAAAATGTGGTATCAGTTTTTTTAAATGAATTAAGACCTTTTAATAATAACTTCCAGCTTCCATTTTTCCTGTCATTTTCTCATCCTTTTTCCATCATAAAAACATCTTTTTCAGTAACATTACCAATCTGAATTTCAAAACTTCCGGTGATCTTCTGAATAACCAGATCAGTGCGGTCAAAAATATACTCAGCTTCATGACTGCAGGAAACAGAGCGGCCATTAAAAGAAGCCTGCTCCTGATACAGATGGCTTTTATCATAAAGTTGGCTGAGATTCCGGTAATCGCAGGATTTACCACTTTGGATGATTTTCAGAGGTTCATCGGCTTCATTTTGCTCTTGTTTGGGTAAAATCCGGTTATAAAGCTCAAAACGGATAGGATTAGCATTGGTCAGCCATGGGATAAATTCATGATAGACTCCTGAATCTGTCCATCCATCATATTTTGCCCTGTAAAAAGCACCAAAAAGAAACTGTACAGGGAGCATATGGCTGATACTTGCCAGAATATGCCCTTTCTCAACCGCCTTTTTTTTTCAGCTGATCAATATAAGATGCAGAAATATTGTCAGTGAAATAGCTTTTCAATGCTTCCAGCTCGTTTTTAATGGTTGATTCGGGATGATAGAATTTTACATCAGTAAGTTTGGCTGCAGAGTTTACCCTGATCTCTACAGGAAACATGATGGCTGCACAGGCTTTGGCGAGGTTTGATATTTTACTGTCTGATTCCTCTCCGTCTTTACGGGACCCGAAGATCTGCAATGAAAAGAAGTGATCATCTTTTTCGGCCCTCAGATACTTCAGTTCCATCCGGTATTGATAGCTTGCCTGTTGGCTGTCATCCTGATACTTCTGTTGTCTTACAGTATAAATACCGCCGAGTAAAGGAATCGGGTAAGAAATTTTGCCGTGAGGAGGATGGTAATATAAGCTGTCTCCGTTATCATTGATCTTTTGGTTAAGGATATTAATCTCATTCCCGAAAGGAATATGGAGAAGAGTTCCGGGTTTCAGCTGCACAGGTTCGGCAAGCCTGTTGTGGAGAGCACAATATGTATTATGAAATTCTTTAAGGTATGCGGGGTTTTCTACTTTCAGATCGGCAGCAATCTTTTCTAAAGTATCGCCCGGAAGTGTCATGTAGGTGATCATGTGATAGGTGTTTAATGATTAAAGGTCATGATTATAGTTTCAGGAACCGGAATCAGTTTTCCAGGGGTGTAATTTATAAAAATCTCATAAAAAAAGACCTTTCAGATTTCTGAAAGGTCTTTGTAATATATTTTTAATATAGATTCTATAGTCCGAATACTCTTGCAAACAGATCCGGGAAGATTCCCAGGATGATAATTGCTGCAATGACAACTACTGCAATGATGTTGTAAGTAAGGGTTACTTTCTCTGATGATTTGAATGTTGATTCTTTAAAGAAGAACATGGCAATAATCAGTCTTAAATAGTAAGCGATCGATAGGGCAGAACCTAAAACCGCTACTAATACTAAGAAAGCTGCACCATTCATAGCCTGGGAGAATAAAGCAAATTTCCCCATGAAACCAGCTGTTAACGGAACTCCTGCCATTGAAAGCATAGAGATCGTTGCTGCTGTTGCTAATAAAGGTTCTGTTTTTGCCAATCCTTTGAAGGCTCCGAAAGAAGTTTCTCTCTTTAATTTCTCTACCCAGATCAGACACATGAAAACTCCTACTGTAGATAAAGCATAGGCAAATAAATAGAATGCCAGGTTATATGTAGAAAGGCTTGTCATTCCGAAGAATACCAATCCGATATATCCTGCGTGAGATACTGATGAGTATGCCAACATTCTTTTGCATTCGTCTGAGCAAGACCCATCACGTTGGCCAAAAGTAAGGTAATGATTAAGAAAACTCCTAAAACATTGATCCACTCATGGGTAACTCCTGCAAACCCGATCGTCATCAGTCTGAATAAAGCAAAGAATCCTGAGATTTTTACCACACTCGCCATGAAAGCTGTGATTAATGAAGGAGAACCCGCATATACATCAGGACTCCACATATGGAAAGGAGCTAATGCTACTTTAAATGCCAGTGCACAAAGGATTAATAATACTCCTAAGATGAACATTACATTTCCAGCATTTGCTACTCCAAAATCATGAATTTTATAAAGATCAAAACTTCCTGCACTTCCGTAGATGAATGCAATCCCGAACAGTAAGAAACCTGTTGCGAATGCACCCATAAGGAAATATTTAATAGAAGCTTCATTAGATCTAAGATCAGTTTTGTTAGCTCCGGCCATTACATATAACGGAATGGAAAGAATTTCAACACCTAAGAACATTGTTACCAGGTTCTGGTATCCGAAAAGAACAATCCCTCCACATAATGCAAACAGCATCAAAGCGTATAATTCCGACTGGTGGCTTCTGTGATTGCTGAAAGCAAAACCTCCCAGGAAGAATAACAATAAAGTTGTTACGATTGATATTTTAGTGAATAATGCAGTATTGGCACTGTATTCATACATATGCTTGTAATGGTCGAAGAACGAACATTCCGGCATAAAACTTACATACAATGCGATGATTAATCCCAAAATCCCAATGTATCTTGCGAATTTTCCTTGTTCAAAAACTCCTGAAAATAACGCAATAACTGCCGTTAGGAAAACAATAATTAAAACACTCATTTCTTAAAATATCAAATTAACTTACCATTGATTGGTAGATAAACTTCACCGAACTACTCACCATGTCGATTACCGGTTGTGGGAAAATACCTAGTAAAATCACAAAAACCGCTAAACTTGCCAATACAGAAAATTCTACACCAGATAAATCTTTTGCTGTACTTAAAACGGCTTCATCTCCTTCTCCAAACATTGCTTTTCCGTAGAATCTTAATAAATACACCGCACAAAGAATTACCGTAAGACCAGCAATTACTGCTGCTGTTCCGTTAAAATCATAAACCGATTTCAACAAAATAAATTCCCCGATGAATCCATTGGTTAATGGAACTCCCATTGAACCTAATATAATGATCAGGAACAACACCGCAAACTTAGGCGCTACTTTAGCTAAACCTCCCATTTGTCTGATGTCTCTTGATTTAAATCTCTTGTATAAAATATCACAACAGTAGAATAATCCTACCACGTTGATACCGTGAGCAAATGTCTGTACCAAAGCTCCTTCAGCTCCTTCTACATTGAAAGTTCCTCTTAAAGTAACTACTGCTGAAGCGAAGATTCCCGCTACCATCAATCCTACGTGAGAGAAAGATGAATACGCAATGATTCTCTTCATATCCGTCTGGATGATGGCAATCAAAGCTCCGTGAACAATACCCACGATGGCAAGAATAATTACAATCTGTCCTGAAATTCCGGCAATCGGAAGCGGAGTGATTGGAAGTAAGTATCGCATTACACCATATACTGCCATCTTCAGCATGATCCCTGATAATAACATAGATCCCTGAGTAGGAGAGTAGGTATACGTGTCAGGCTGCCATGTATGGAAAGGGAATACCGGTAATTTCACTGCAAAAGCAAAGAAAATAAACCAGAATACCACAGTCTGCTGTACTTCGTTCAGTTGTGCATTATATAAATCTGTTAAAGCGAATGATGCAGAGTGGTTGTACACATAGATCAATCCGGCTAACATAAATAATGATCCAACGAATGTATATACGAAGAATTTCGTAGTGAATTCAAACCTTTTATTCTCTTGTCCCCAAAGTCCGGCAATGAACCAAATTGGAATCAAAGTTACTTCCCAGAAAATGTAGAATAACAATCCGTCTAAAGAAGTGAACACTCCTACAAGACCAAACTGCATCAACAGAATCAGTCCGTAGAATGTATTTCTGTAGTTTACATTTTCATTGAAAGATGATAAAATAATGATTGGAGCCAGAATGTTGGTCAATAATAAAAGAAGCATGCTCATCCCATCGATACCGAAGTGAAGAGAGCTCTTCATAAATTGTGACCACGGATAATTGATCTCGTGCTGCAATACGCTGTCTACAGTCGGAGTAAAATCAAAATCCGAAAGTACATAGAACGTAAGGAGCATCTGTACCAATGCGATCCCAAGTGCCAAATATTTGCTGGAATTATTCTTCCAGGCAAAAACTAATCCCGAACCTACTAGAGGTAATAGTAATAATGTTAATAACAAACAAGACATTATTATTGTAATAAAAAGTTAACAATTAATATAATTCCCACCGCTAAAGACATGATAAGGATATATGTCTCTACATTTCCGTTCTGTACGCTTCATAGCTTTTCCGCTGTCTTCAGCACCATCACCTACAAAGTTTACAAAACGGTCTAAGATACCCTTATCAAACATTTTTCCTCCGCGTCCCTAATCCTTCAACAGTTTTTACAATCAATGCGTTGTAAAGTTCGTCAACGTATAATTTCTTAGCAGAAAGCTTTTCCCATCCGGTATAGTTTTCCTCTGCAACAGCCATCTTTTTCTTACTTACATAAGTATTTCTAACGATGAACCATACAGTGAAGAACATTAATACTGTAGCTGCTAATAAGATCATTTCAGTATTGAAAGGTACTCCTGAAAGAGTAGCTTCCATCTGGCTGTAGCTTTGTTCTGTAAGAACCGGCTTTAACCATTCCATCAGTTTAGCATAATGGCCGTGACCGATGAAGTGTGGCAGGTTGATAAAACCTCCGATTACAGAAAGAATAGCCAAAACGATCAATGGTAAAGTCATATTTGACGGGCTTTCATGTAAGTGGTGTTTTTGTTCTTCTGTACCTCTGAATTCTCCGTGGAATGTCAGGTAGTATAGTCTGAACATATAGGTTGCAGTCATTGCCGCTAAAACAAATAAGATTACCCAGTAAACAGGGTTTTTAGCGAAAGCTGCTACTAAAATTTCGTCTTTGGAGATCATCCCTGATAATAAAGGGAAACCTGAGATGGCTAATGTTCCGATCAGGAATGTAGCGTGGGTAAGAGGAATGTATTTTTAAGACCTCCCATAAAACGCATATCCTGTTCGTTGCTCATTGCGTGGATCACAGAACCTGCACCTAAGAATAATAAAGCCTTAAAGAATGCGTGCGTCATTACGTGGAACATAGCCGTTGTATATGCTCCAAGACCTAAAGCGATGAACATAAATCCAAGCTGTGAAACCGTAGAGTAAGCTAATACTTTTTGATGTCGTTCTGACGTAGCGCATAGAATCCTGCCAAAGCAGCCGTTAAGAATCCGATGAATAAAATTCCTCCCTGTACTGTAGGGGCTAAAGTAAATAAGAAGTTAGATCTTACTACCAAATAGATCCCTGCAGTTACCATCGTTGCCGCGTGGATCAACGCTGATACAGGAGTTGGTCCCGCCATCGCATCCGGTAACCATGTATATAATGGAACCTGAGCCGATTTACCGGTAGCACCGATGAATAAACTCGCTGTGATAAAGATAATCACTGTTCCGTCTAATTCAAATTTTGAAGCGTTTTCTGCTACAGAAAGATAATCTACAGCATTGGTCTGAGAAGCGATCATGAAAATACCGATCAATAACGCAAGGTCACCAATTCTGTTCATAATGAAAGCTTTTCTTGCTGCTTTACCGTATTCTTCGTTAGTATACCAAAATCCGATCAACAGGTAAGAACAAAGACCTACACCTTCCCATCCGATGAATAAGATAAGGTAGTTGCTTCCCATTACTAAAAGTAACATCGAGAAGATGAAAAGATTCAGGTAAGTAAAGAACTTGTAGAATCCTTTATCATGACTCATATATCCGATAGAGTATAAGTGGATCAGTGAACCGATACCCGTAATGATCATCACCATCATTAAAGAAAGCTGATCAATCTGGAATCCAAAATTGATTTGAACTCCGTTTACTCTAAACCATTCAAAAGCTTTTACGATTACAGGCTGGCTTTCAGAATTGAAATTCATGAAAAGACTTACAGCAATACAGAATGATCCGAAAACCATTGCAGTTGCCAAAGAACCAACTACTATTTTTGGAAGATTTTTTCCGAATAAACCGTTAATAAGAAACCCTAAAAGTGGTAAAAGTACTATTGCATATACTAGATTCTCCATTCTTATCCTCTTAATTTATTAAATATACTCACATCTACAGAACGGGTGTTTCGATACAGCATCGCAATAATTGCCAGACCTACTGCTACTTCAGCCGCTGCTACCACCATAATGAAGAAAACTAAAAGTTGTCCGTCGCCGTTGCCTTTATACGCTGAAAAAGCTGCCAATAAAAGGTTTACAGAATTCAGCATAAGCTCTACACAGCCCAGAATCACAATAGCATTTTTTCTAAGCAATACTCCCATTACCCCTAAACAGAACAATACTGAACAAAGGATGATAAAGTAGTCCAAAGGGATGCTTTGTATAAATGTATTTACTTCTCCCATAATTTTATAAATCTTTTTACCGATTAATACCGCACCTACAATACCTGCTAAAATCAGGATAGAAGCAAGCTCAAACGGTAAAACATATTCATTAAACAAAAGCCTACCCAGATTTTTGGTAAGACCTACACCTCTGTCTACATTTTCAACAACAATGTGATTGTCTTTTACTCCTCTGAAAACTCCTAATACACCTACCAAAAGAAGACCTGCAAAAAAACTCCAACAAATTTTAAAGTATTGTTCTTCTTACTTTCGTCTTGCTTATTAAGGTTAAGCATCATTAAGATATAAAGGAAAAGTACCATGATAGCACCTGCGTACACTATAATCTGGATGATTGCTAAGAATTGAGCATTCAAAAGAATGTACATTCCGGCAATTGAAAACATCGTAACAATTAATGACAAAATAGCATATAAAGGATTTTTTGCAAATACAAAGTAAACTGCACTTGCTACTGCTAAAAACGCCACCAAGAAAAAAAAAAACTGATCCATTATTTTACCGCATTTTTTTGTTTCTCGGATTGTCTTGTCGTGATATCAATCCTTTCATTTATTTTTTCAACTAGTTTATCTTTTCCGTAAATGAAAGAACCTCTGTTGGTTTCTACGTCTACCAATCTGTCTGTAAGATAGATGGCAGATTTAGGGCAAGCTTCTTCACACATACCACAGAAAATACATCTTAGCATATTGATTTCATATACTGAAGCGTATTTCTCTTCTCTGTAAAGATCTCTTTCCTCTTTAGTTCTTTCAGCAGCAGTCATCGTAATGGCTTCTGCAGGACAAGCTACCGCACAAAGTCCGCAAGCTGTACATCTTTCTCTGCCTTCTTCGTCTCTTTTTCAAAAACGTGCTGACCTCTCCAGATAGTCGTTCTTGGTTTCTGTACTTCCGGATATGAATATACTGCGGGAGCACCCTTTATCACGGTTCTTACAGCATGCTTAAATGTAATCCCCATCCCTGTAAAGATCGCAGGAAGGTAGATTTTTTCAGCAAGGGTCATTTCTTTATTGGAAACAACTTTTGATCTGTTTGTAAGTTTCATTTAATTATAGATATTAGATGTTAGACACCAGATTTTAGACTAATCTTGTCTGTTATCTTAATTTTTAATATTCAATATTTACACAAACCTAACAGGTTTCAAAAACCTGTTAGGTTTAGATAATTTAATTTCCAAACGCTAAAATTACAGCTCCTGTAATTAATAGGTTTACCAATGCCATCGGGATTAATGTTTTCCATCCTAAGTGCATTAACTGGTCATATCTGAATCTTGGAAGTGTCCATCTGATCCACATGAAGATCAGAATTCCAATTACTGTTTTCGTAAGGAATGCTACGATACTTAAGATTCCTGCAGCATTTTCACCCCAGTTCTGAGTTACCCATTCAATACCAGGATAGTTGTATCCTCCGAAGAAAAGAACGACCATGAAAGCATTGGAAATAAACATGTTCACGTATTCCCCGAACATATATAAACCTAATTTCATTGAAGAATATTCTGTAGAATATCCTGTTACCAATTCAGATTCACACTCAGGTAAATCAAACGGGTGTCTGTTGGTTTCTGCCAAAGCAGCTACAAAGAAAACTAGGAAAGCGATAGGCTGGTAGAAAATGTTCCAGTTCAATCCTGAAACCCAAGGAATAACGCCCCATAATTTTCCGGTAGTCTGACTTTCAGTAATTTCTTTTAAATCCAAACTTCCTGACATCATAATGATAGAAAGAAGTGCTAATCCCATCGCCAATTCATAAGAAATCATCTGAGAAGAAGCACGGATAGCACCTAGTAATGAATATTTGTTGTTGGAAGCCCAACCTCCGATCATAATTCCGTAAACCCCGATGGAAGCCATACCGATGATGAAAAGTACACCAACATCGATGTTTGCTACCTGAAGATCAAAAGAAGTACCTGCAATATTTAAACTTTTACCCCAAGGAATCACAGCTCCTGTAATCAATGAAATAAACATTACCAAAGCTGGCCCCAATACGAAAAGGAATCTTTCTGCATTGGCAGGCGTAAAGTCTTCTTTAAAGAAGAATTTTCCACCGTCAGCAAGAGGTGCAGCAATCCGAAAGGTCCGGCTCTGTTAGGACCAATTCTATCCTGCATGATAGAGGCTACTTTTCTTTCTGCCCAGGTAGAGTAGGCTGCAATCGTAAGTGATAGCAGGAAAAGTGCTAGTACAAGTATAAGTTTAAATGTAAGTAAATCCATTTTTTGTTGTAAAGATTTTTAGATGTGAGATGTCAGATACTAGATATGAGATAAGGTCTGATGTCTTGCGTCTGAAATCTAATTGTCTTTAATTAAAATTATTTTTCGTCTTTTTCACTGATTTCTTTAGCCATCGGATTGTCTAAAACTCTTAGCTCATCTTTAGGCTTTTCGTAGTGGTTCAATGAAATTACAGAATGTCTGTCGATATGTCTAGGACCTTCGATATTCCAGTCTGATAAAGCTTTTCTTTCGAAACGGCATGTATCGCAGATGAATTCTTCTACTTCACCCCACTGGTCTTTTCTTGCAGTTACTCTTACAATTTCGTCTCCTTTCATCCAGACTAAGGCTTTCCCGAACATTTATCACATTTACAAGTTGCGTTCATTGGCTTTGTAAACCAAACTCTGCTTGCGAAACGGGCTGTTCTGTCTGTTAATGCTCCTACAGGACAAACGTCGATAACGTTTCCGATGAAGTCATTGTCTAAAGCTTTATTTAAATACGTTGAAATTTCAGCGTGATCTCCTCTGAAAAGGATACCGTGTTCTCTTGTTTCTGTAAGCTGGTTAGCGGTCAGTACACATCTTGCGCAAAGAATACAACGATTCATATTTAATTTGATGTTCGGTCCAAGATCATCAGCTTCGTAAGTATTTCTTTCGAATTCTGTTCTTGTATTTTCCACACCATGTTCATATCCTAAGTCCTGAAGATGACATTCTCCTGCCTGGTCGCAGATAGGGCAGTCCAGCGGATGGTTTACCAATAGGAATTCGGTAACCGCTTTTCTTCCTTCCTGAGCTTTCTCAGAAGTAAGATTTTTTACTTCCATCCCGTCCATTACATTGGTTCTGCAGCTTGCTACTAATTTTGGCATAGGACGTGGGTCTGCTTCAGATCCTTTAGAAACTTCTACCAGACAAGTTCTACATCTTCCTCCACTGGTTTCCAACTTGCTGTAGTAGCACATTGCAGGAGGTACAGATTTACCACCGATTTGTCTTGCAGCTTCCAGAATAGAAGTACCAGGCAAAACTTCAGTAGTCTGTCCGTCTATAGTTATTTTGAATTTTTAACTTCTTCGCTCATATGATATGCTTTAAGCTTTATGCGTTAAGCAATAGGCTTTGTTATTTATATTTCTTAGTATTAAATGTATATCCAATTCCTCCCAGAACCTGTCCGAAAACAAAATCCTGGCGTGCTTTGTCCGGTTTATTATTCAATGTGGTTTTAATGTCCCACATATTGATATATCCTGCTTTTCCTTCTAATCTCAGCATCCAGTTTTTCCAGAATACTAAGTTGAGACTGGATCTGATATCGGTTCCCATACCTGCAACGTGAAAACGGTCACTTCTTTCATTTCCAAAAAGTTTTACATTACTCTTCGGAAACATAAACCCGATCCCAGCTCCATAAGACCATACTAAATCTATATTTTTCTTATGTACAAGATTTTTGTATTTCTCAAGACCTAAGTTTTCATAGTTTAGTCCGTCTGTATGTTCAAAAGTAAGGAACTTCTGATCTGCAAGATTCACCTGCCCGTTTTGTACCATTGCGGCATATTCAGGATCTGAAATATGGCCTTTGAAATTAACGGTCTGGTTCTGATCCATCACATATTTCATATGGTCAATTCCAAGAACAAGGGCTAAATTATCCTTAATAAAATATCCTATTCTGAAATTATACTGCGTTACCGTAAACCAGCTTGGATCGAAATAAACGATTCCAAATTTTGTAGGTCTATCCTGTGCGGTTACATTATTCAACTGAAAATCGTACCCGTTACCGGTAAAATGGATATCAGAATTACTATAAGCAGCTCTGTTCCAACCGTAGAATACGAAAACCTGACCTTTTTGCTTAGTGGCAGAGGTTTTCCTTTCTTGCAGCTTTAATATTCTGCTTTTCATTACTTACATATGCCAGGTCCTCTTCAACGGATCTGTTATAATTTGCAGTATCAGTTTTCTTATTCTGTGCAAATACAAAATTCGACATCATTAAGCCGACAACCAATAATCTTTTCATTTCAACCTATGCATTCTTTTCAACAGCCGGAATAGGATCTGCATAATGTGCCAATCCATAGTTTTGTGTCTGAGACAATTCTGGGTTTTTCACGTGCCACTCAAACTCATCTCTGAAGTGACGGATTGCTGCTGCAACCGGCCAAGCTGCTGCATCACCCAACGGACAAATCGTATTTCCTTCGATTTTTCTCTGGATATCCCAAAGCAGATCGATATCTTCCATTTTTCCTTCTCCTTTCTCGATTTTCTTTAAAATCTTGTACATCCATCCCGTTCCTTCACGGCAAGGCGTACATTGTCCGCAACTTTCGTGGTTGTAGAATCTTGCCAATGTCATGGTGTGATCTACAATACACTGGTCTTCATCCAAAACGATGAAACCTCCTGAACCCATCATGGTTCCGGTAGCAAAACCACCATCTGCCAATGATTCATAGTTCATATATCTTGGCTCTCCGTTCACGGTTCTCAACAATAAATTTGCAGGAACAATCGGAACAGAACTTCCTCCAGGAATACAAGCCTTTAATCTTTTACCATCTTTGATACCACCGCAATATTCATCAGAGTAGATGAATTCTTCTACAGTGATCGTCATATCGATTTCGTATACCCCAGGTTTGTTGATGTTTCCACAAGCAGAAATCAATTTCGTTCCTGTAGATCTTCCAACACCAATTTTAGCATATTCAGCACCAGTAATGTCAATGATCGGAACAATTGCCGCAATAGATTCAACGTTGTTTACCACCGTTGGTCTTTCCCAAAGACCTTTTACAGCCGGGAATGGCGGTTTTAATCTTGGGTTACCTCTTTTCCCTTCAAGGGATTCAAGCAATGCAGTTTCTTCACCACAGATATATGCTCCACCACCTCTCTGTACATAGATTTCAAGATCGAAACCTGTTCCTAAAATATTTTTACCTAAAAATCCTGCTGCTTTAGCTTCTTCAATAGCTTCTTCAAGGATATCCGGAATCCATGAATATTCTCCACGGATGTAGATATAAGAAGTATTGGAACCTAAACAGTAAGAAGAAATCAGCATTCCCTCGATCAATAAATGAGGAAGGAACTCCATCAGATATCTGTCCTTGAATGTTCCGGGTTCAGATTCATCCGCATTCACAACAAGGTGTCTTGGAACACCTTCTGGTTTTGCCAAAAGCTCCATTTCATTCCTGTTGGGAATCCAGCTCCACCACGACCTCTTAATCCTGAAGTTTTTACTTCTTCAAGAATTTCGTCAGGAGTCATTTTCAAGGCTTTTTCAGCTGCTGTGTAGCCTCCTGCTTACGGTAGGTTTCAAAGTAGCGGATACCTTCTATATGTGCGTCTTTAAGTAAAAGTTTTTTACTCATTGTTTATTATGCTTTTAGCGTTCAGCTATTGGCTTATGGCTTTTAGCTTATGGCTATTTTAATGTGTTAAAATTTATTTAGTCTAAAGCAAGTTGTCCCTGTCTGCAAAGATCAAGGATTTCGTCTACTTTTTCTATCGTTAAATTTTCATGAAAGAACTTTCCAAGCTGCATCATTGGTGCATATCCACATGCTCCAAGACATTCAGCAGGCTTTAAAGTGAACATACCGTCTTCAGTAGTCTCTCCGTCTTTAATGTTCAGTTTGGTTCTGATATGATCCAGAATTTTTCGCTTCCACATACCATACAAGGTCCTGTTCTGCAAACTTCCAATACATATTTACCTACCGGCTTCATATTGAACATGGTATAGAAAGTAGCCACTTCATATACTTCGATCGGTTGGATACTTAATAGTCCGGCAACATAATCCATCACAGGAACATCTAACCATCCTCCGAATTCTTTCTGTGCCAGGTGAAGTACAGGAAGAAGAGCAGATTTCTGTCTTCCTTCAGGATATCTTGCGATAATTTTGTGTACCTGTGCTAAACTTTCCGGTTTAAAAGCTATTGTTTCGCTCATTTTTTATCTAAGATTTCAGATGCCAGATTTCAGACATCAGATTTTAAATTTATATATAAAGCTAAGTGTCCAACATCTGAAATCTGATGCCTGACATCTTATTTTTTATGCGTCTAATTCTCCCGCAATAATATTCATACTACACATCGTTACAATGGCATCTGAAATGACAGAACCTGTAATCATTTCAGGGTAGGCCTGATAGTAGATGAAGCATGGTCTTCTGAAGTGAAGTCTGTAAGGGCTTCTTCCTCCGTCACTCACAAGATAGAAACCTAATTCTCCGTTTCCACCTTCTACAGCATGGTAAACTTCTCCTTTCGGTACATCAGTTTCTCCCATTACAATTTTGAAATGGTAGATCAATGCTTCCATTTTCTGATATACATCTGCCTTTTCAGGAAGATAGAAATCAGGAACATCCGCATGGAATGGTCCTTCCGGAAGATTTTCGTATGCTTGTTTGATAATTTTGATTGATTCCCAGATTTCCTGCTGACGAACCATGAAACGGTCGTAAGTGTCTCCTGAAGTTCCTACAGGAATAATGAAGTCGAAATCTTCATATGAGGAATAAGGCTGTGCAACTCTTACATCATAATCTACACCTGCTGCACGTAAGTTGGGACCTGTGAAACCGTAGCTTAACGCTCTTTCGGCAGAAATAGCTCCCGTACCGATGGTTCTGTCCATGAAAATTCTGTTTCTTTCTAATAGGGTACAGAATTCTTTGAATCTTGGTGGGAACGTTTTCAAAAAGTCTTTTAATAACTCATGAAACTTAGGAGTGAAATCTCTTTCAAATCCTCCGATTCTTCCCATATTGGTGGTCATTCTGGCTCCGCAGATCTGCTCATACATATCATAAATACGTTCTCTTTCGATGAACATATAAGTAAGACCTGTAATGGCTCCTGAGTCCATGCCGGTTACCCCGTTACAGATCAGGTGGTCACCGATTCTGGCTAGTTCCATCAGGATCACACGCATATAATCTACACGTTTTGGAACTTCCACGCCAATCAGCTTCTCTACTGTCATGTGCCAACCTAAGTTATTGATGGGTGCAGAACAGTAATTCATACGGTCTGTAAGGGTAGTGATCTGGGAATAGTTTCTTCTTTCAGAAATTTTCTCAAATGCTCTGTGGATATATCCTACTGTTTGCTCTGCGTGAAGGATTCTTTCTCCGTCCATCGTTAAGATATTCTGGAAAATCCCGTGGGTAGCAGGGTGGGTAGGTCCCAGATTCAGGGTATATAATTGTCCGTCAATCTGTTCCTTACTTTCGTACTGGTTTAGTATATTAGATAATGAGTTATCTTTCATAATTTAAATGCTTTAGGCTATAGGCTCTAGGCTTTAAGCTTATTGCTTGCTGCTTACTGCTTATTGCATTATATTTTTATCTTCCGAACATGCTATCGTTCTTGTCGGTTCTTGTACCGTCTTCAAGGCGATATTCCTTCAACATTGGGTGGTATCCAAGATCTTCCATATTCAAAATAGGTCTCAGATCCGGGTGTCCTTTAAATTTAATCCCATAGAAATCATACGTTTCTCTTTCCATCCAGTTCGCTCCTGCATATAACTCTACAAGAGAGTCTACTTCAATATTTTCTCTGGACATAAAGATTTTCAGACGTAATCTGAAATTGGCCATCATATTATGCAAATGATACACAACTCCTATTTCTTTTTCCGGGAACTCAGGGTAGTGAATTCCGCAGACATCAGTAAGGAAGTTGATTTCCAGAGATGAATCTTTCAGATAATGAATGATTTTCTTAATATCTTCTTTCTTCACTTCAATCGTCAGCATTCCATAAGGTTCTGAGCTTGAAATGACAGAATCCGGAAATTCTCTTGTGATGGCTTCTAATACAAATTCGTTTGTCATTTCCGTTTAGTTGCTTATGTTGTAAGAATCTAATAATTTCTGATATTCAGGCATATCTCTTCTTCTGATGCTTTCGCTTTCTGCAAGAGCCTGTACCTGCATTACACCTTCAATGATCTGTTCAGGTCTTGGAGGACATCCGGGAACGTAAACGTCTACCGGAATAATTTTATCAATTCCCTGAAGTACAGAATACGTATCAAAAATACCACCGCTGGAAGCACAAGCTCCAACTGCTACCACCCATTTCGGCTCAGCCATCTGAGTGTAAACTTCTTTCAGGACTGGGCCTAATTTCTTTGATATAGTTCCGCAAACCATCAGCATATCTGCTTGTCTTGGAGAGAAAGAGTTTCTTTCCATACCAAATCTTGAAGCATCATAAGTAGGGTTCAGGGTAGCCATAAACTCGATACCACAACAAGAGGTTGCAAAAGGTAACGGCCAAAGTGAAAACTTTCTTGCCATCCCGATTACACTGCTCAGTTTTGTTGCGAAAAACCCTTCTCCTTCATAGCCTTCGGGAGCAGGTGCATCTGTTCTTATTACTGGTTTTTTATCTGACATTTTCTTTTGTTGATATTTAAAGATTAAAATATTTAAAACAAGACCTTCACAATCTCTAATTACTTAAATACATTCAATCTTTTAATGTTAAAATTTATTTATCCCAATCTAATGCGCCACGTTTCCAGACATAGAAAAACGCCACGAAGAAAATCGCAACGAATGTAAGTACGGCAAGGAAACCTTCCATACCGAATTCTCTGAAGTTGACAGCATAAGGATAAAAGAATACGATTTCAATATCGAATAGTACGAACAATACCGCAGTCAGGAAGTACTTGATAGAAAACGGTGTTCTTGCATTTCCTTCTACAGGAACTCCACATTCCCAGCTTTGGTTTTTTACAGAGTTTCCTTTTTTTTCTGCTGTGGCCCTAAGAAATGTGCCCCAAGCAAAGAAACCGCTACAAATCCTACTGCTACACCAGCCTGGATAAGGATTGGAATATAACTTTCAGGTAAATTCATTTTTGCATTATTATCTCAATTTGCAAATTTAGCGAATAAACAAGAAAGCATGAAATTTATCAGCTTAAAAGTCGGATGAAAATAGGGAAAACTTATAATTTAGAATCAATAAAAATAACGAATTATTTCTTCATTTTTTTAAGGAGAGAATAGGCCATAAATGAAATATAGCCAAAAAGAATACTGGCATAAACAATATTGACCGCCGTATTTGTCTTATCATCCTGAGACTGAAAAAACAGATTGTAGGAAATAAATCCTGTAATGAGAATGGCAAAAATAATGAGCTGTGGTTTCATATTCCGGAGATGTAAAAATAATTAGTGTTGATTTTTATGAGGCTGTCTGAATGTCTTTCTGTAATGTATGATGAAAATCAGAAAGCTTATTCCAAAAGTATAGCTGTATACTAAACTGAACGAGTCTAAAAGATTGAAAAATGGAATGATCATATCTGTTTTAAAAGAAATAAGTCCAAAAACAACCGTTATAAAATTAAGACTGTCAGTGAGCAGTTTACCTACAACCGCAATCATCATCAGAACTACCGAATAATGGCTGTCTCTCCTGAATAAAGCGACCAACCCCACCAGAATAAGCAATGAGGGAATCAGGTAAATCAATGTTGTTAATAAACTTATAAAATTTTCCATGACAGAATATTATTTCCATTGATCCGCAGAAATAGAATAGGTTCTTCTTCTTTTGTGATTCACCGGGTTGTAATCCTGCCACAGCAGCTGGATGCTTTTGTTTTCTTCAAGTTCAGGATTCGTTTCCAGATATTTTACTCCTTTTTTTCTGAATATTTTCCAGATTTCTTTGAAAATAATAGAGGTTACCCTCTTCTCTGATAATCCGGATGAATGCCGATCAGGTAAAAATTCGCCCGGTCATTTTTTCTTCCGGCTTTTAAGAAATGCCACCATCCGAACGGAAGAAGCTTTCCTCCTGACTTCTGTAAAGCTTTGGAATAGGAAGGCATGGTAATGGCAAATGAGATCAGATGATTGTGCTCATCCACGATACAAACGATAAAGTCTTTATCGATCAGTTTAAAATATTTTTCCTTGTAGGTTTTACGCTGTTCGTCAGAAATAGGGGTGTAAGTGGAAAGATGTTTGTACGTCTCATCTAAAAGATCAAACATAGGATCCACATATTGGATAATTTCTTCTTTTGTATTGAATTTTAAAACTTTCAGTTTGTATTTCTGAGAGATCAGTTCGTTGAATTTATGAATTTTATCCGGTAAAACTTCCGGGAAGATGATTTCAAATTCTACCCACTCTTTTCCTTTACCAATCCCAGTTTTTCAAGATGTTCAGGATAATAGCCGTGGTTGTAAATCCCAATCATGGTAGCCAGCTGGTCAAAACCTTTTACCAGCATTCCTGCCTTATCAAGATTGGTAAAGCCCATCGGACCTTCAATTGTAGCAATGCTTTTTCACGGGCATAATCAACTGCCTTTTGTAACAACGCTTTTGAAACTTCTTCGTCATCAATAAAGTCAATCCATCCGAAACGTACTTTTCGGATTCCCAATTCTCTTTCTTCTTTATGATTGATCAGAACAGCAATTCTACCGACGATATTGTCATTTTTATAGGCCAGATACTGCCTGGCTTCAGAATATTGAAGGGCCGGATTTTCATCAGCATTCCAGATATTGATTTCATCATTGATAAAGGATGGGACGTAGTACGGGTTATTTTTGTACAGATCCATCGGAAATCTTACAAATTGCTTGAGCTGAGCGGGAGTTTTAACTTCAATAATCGAAACTGTAGACATGTTTTTTGAGGCGTAATTAGAGGACAAATATAAATAATAAAATCGTATACTTTGGCACAGTTTTTATATCATTATGGGTAAAAAATGAACACAAAATCTATATAAAATGGCGGGTTATTATATCATTATTGGTATTTCGATGCTGGTGAGCTGGTGGGTTTCGTCCAGATTGAAATCAAAATTTGAATATTATTCCAATGTACATCTTAGAAATGGCCTTTCGGGAAAAGAAGTAGCGGAAAAAATGTTGAGAGATAACGGGATCAATGATGTTCAGGTAATATCAGTTCCCGGGCAGTTGACGGACCACTATAATCCGGCAGATAAAACGGTAAACCTCTCTGAAGGGGTTTATATGCAGAGGAATGCAGCCGCAGCCGCTGTAGCAGCACATGAATGCGGACATGCAGTACAACATGCAGTAGGATATTCTATGTTGAATTTACGTTCAAAACTGGTTCCTATTGTTAATATAAGTTCCAATCTGATGCAGTTTGTCCTTATCGCAGGTATTGCGGTGATGGCAGCTTCAAGAAGTATTGAAAATCCAAATGGAAACACAACGGTTCTGGCAATAGGAGTTGCTATGTTTGCCGTGACTACACTTTTTGCTTTTGTAACGTTGCCGGTAGAATACGATGCGAGTAACAGAGCAATGAAGTGGCTGAAAGATACGGGAACCGTTACAGCTGAAGAATTCGTTGGAGTACAGGATAGTCTGAAATGGGCAGCAAGAACATATGTGGTTGCAGCTTTAGGTTCTCTTGCACAACTTCTTTACTGGGCTTCTTTGCTGCTTGGCGGAAGAAGGGATTAATCTTTAAATTCAAATGAAACATATTGCATCTCGGAAAGTTTTTCCGAGATGTTTTCTTTGTGTCAGTTTCAGAGAAGCTGTCAGAACACAGTTTTCGTTGGCATCAAAATTCAGGACTTTGGCATCGAATTTCGAAAGCAGTGTAAAGATTGTATTCTGCTGATTGAAGTTAAACTGAATTTCAATTTCAGTTTCCAGTTCTCTTGTGATAATATTGGCTTCTTCCAAGGTAATTTTAGCAGATTCCTTATAAGCTTTTACTAAACCTGAAACGCCTAGTTTAGTTCCACCATAATAACGGACTGAAATCACAAGCACATTGGTTATTTCGTTTGCTAAGAGCTGGTTATAAATAGGAAGTCCGGCACTTCCTGAAGGCTCACCGTCATCATTAGCACGATAATTTTCACCATTTAATCCCATTCTGAAAGCATAGCAGTGGTGGGTTGCTTTGGGATGTTCTTCCCTTACTTTTTCCAAAGCAGCCTTCAACTCACGTTCATTATTGACAGGGTAGGCAAATCCTATGAACTTGCTTCCTTTTTCTTTTAATAAAGTATTTTCTAGGGTTTTTCTATGGTTTTGTATTCAAACGTCATTCTGATTCCGGCTTTATTGATGCAAAAGTATTAAATGCTTTATTAATCTGCATCATGATCATAAAGTAAGCCGTCAAAAATATGACGGCTTACCTGTTTTTTAATGTGAAAGTTGTTTTTAAATTCCATCTCCGCAGAGATCCATTGGAATGAGGCACATATAGCTTGTCGGGCCACAAAAATCCTGAGGACATCTGTCTCTGCATCTGGTAGGCTCTCCGTTCGGTAATGTACAGGTTACAAAAACACCTCCCTGAATGGTTCTTAGTCCGGCTCTGGATACTTTTTTCAAATTTTTCATAGCTTGATTTTTATAGGTTAGTAGTCAATACGGGCTCAGAAATTTTAGCAAGGGAATGATCCGACTTCCCAAGGTGGCGGACAACTCATGCTTGAAGGTGTTGCACAGCAGTGCTGAAGTGTTGGTGGATAAAAGAACAGCATTCAGGAGCGTTTCCTCCTTTCATTTCTTTCAATTTTGGTCTTGAGATTTTCTTTAAATTTTTCATAGTAATTCTTTTGTAATTACTAATGTAGATATATTATTTCATTTAATGGTGATAAAGTGAAATTATTTCACCTGAAACCGGAATAATATATTCTTGGTTCTGATTAATTTATGAAGTCTGAAGCTGGTTATGGAGGTTCAAAAGCAGAACGGTCAGCATTTTAAAATTTTCAGCTCCGGTTTTATGTTTTATAACTTCCATAGTTGGATTCAGATTATTTAAGATTAAAAATGAAATTAAATTATCCCTGTATGCTTCTGTTTTGATTGGCATATGATTGAATACAGGTGCTTTAGTCCCGTTTTCCAGTACTAAACTATCATTTTTAATCACTATCGCTTCATCCCAAAGACCGGAATCAATGAATTGCTGTAATGTAAATCTGCCTCCTTCAATAATTACGGACTGTATCTGTTCTTTATACAGAGCTTCCATCAATTCAGGCAGGAAATTTTCTTTGCTGATCTTAATAAACTGGATATTGTTTTCTGTTCCTTCTTTTATGGAATTTAAAACCAATGTCTTTGCTTCGTCGTTATAAATCTTAAAATGCTGGGGAACTTTTAAATCGAAATCGATCAGGATTCTGACAGGATTTGTGCCTTCAGCATTGCGTACCGTTAGTCCGGGGTTGTCATTTAATGCGGTCTGGGTTCCTACCAAAATGGCATGTTCATCAGCTCTTAACTGATGTACGAATTGATTGACCAGAGAATTTGAAATTGCAGTAGGTTTAAAGTCCTTATCCAGAAATCCATCGCCCGATTCTGCCCATTTCAGAATAATATAAGGTCTTTTCTTTTCATGATAGGTGAAAAAGCGCTTGTTCAGGTTTATACAGTCCTGCTCAAGAATTCCTGATACAGCTTCAATTCCCGCATCCTGAATGATTTTTTTCCTTTACCATTCACTTTGTCATGGGAATCCATTGCTCCGATTACTACTTTTTTAAAGCCAAGTTCTTTGATCTTTAAAGCACAGGGCGGCGTTTTTCCATAGTGTGCGCAGGGTTCCAGGGAAACATAAATAGTGGATTCCGAATCAGTTCTTTATTTTCAACGGAATTGATGGCATTGATTTCTGCATGGTTTTCTCCTGCTTTATGATGATATCCTTCACCAATGATCTTTCCGTTGTGCACAATTACGCTGCCAACCAGGGGATTGGGATAAGTTTTGCCCAGTGCTTTCTGAGCCAGCTCAATACATCTTTTAATATAAAATTCGTCGTTATTCATATCTGTAAAAGAAAAAGCGAAGACAAATTGCTTTGCTCCGCCTTTATTTATTGTGTTAAGATTTATTCTCCGGTAATGATGTTGTGGAGATTCTGTTTTAATGTTTCCAGATGAGCTTTCTTTTCATCAATCGTATTGTACGTATCTCTCAGCAGAGGATTTTCTCTTGATGGTTTGTTGAAGAAAGAAAGGTTGTTTTCAAGCTTAACGATTTCAGCTTCAAGGTCAGAGATCTGGTTTTTGATCTTCCTTGCTTTATCTGTAAGCTGGTTTTCTGATAATCCTTCTTCTTTAAGTTCAAGCTCGTTGATCTTATTGATCTTTAATTTATCTCTCAATGTCTTGTTGAATTCAGAATTGATAGAAATTTTATCTCTTGGTACTTTACCGATATTATTCCAGGCCGTTTTGATTGCTTCAATTTTCTCAATGCTTCCTTCGTCGTTGGAAACCATTTTCAGTTCATCAAGAAGAGCTTTTTTATTTTTATAATTCTCTTTCCAGTTGTCTGTAGAGGTATTGCTCTTTTCTCTGTAATTATTGAAGAATGCATTACAGGCATCACGGAATTCATCCCAGATCTTATTGGTCATGCTTTTAGGAACATGTCCTATCTTTTTCCAGTCTTCCTGCAGTTTTTTGAATAACGGAACGGAGATATCCCATTCTTCGTTGTTCATATTGTCCTGGGCAGTCTGGATCAGTTTTAATTTTTCTTCCAGATTGGCCTGCTGAGAACCTTTCAGAGATTTATAGTAGTTATTTTTTGTTGTATTGAATCCTCTCAGAGTCGTTTTGAAATCATTCCAGTTCTGGTTAGACAGTTTTCTTGGGACACTTCCGGTCTTTAAGAAGTCAGAACGCAGATCTTCCACTCTCTTAATGGCATTTTGCCAGTAGTTGTGGTTAGGTGTTTCCGATGGCTCGGAAAGTTTTTTGATCTCGGCGATGATCTCACTCTTTTTTTTCCAGGTTAGCGGCCTGCTCTTTTCAATAGATGCAGAAAGCTCAGATTTTCTTTCGTGAATTTTATTGGAGATTTCTTTGAATTCTTCCCATGTTTTTTCACGGAACTCTTCAGCTACGGGTTCCGCTTCTTCCTTCCAAAGTTTGTGAAGATATTGAAGCTCATTCAGCGCTTTCTGAATCACAGGCTCGTTTTCCAGTTCTTTGGCACGGGCAATGATGTGTTCCCTTTTCTCAAGGTTGTGGCTGTATTCCTGTTCCAGAAATTCTTTGTTAAGATCCAGCATCTGATAGAATTGGTTCAGGTGGTGGAAATAGTTGTTGTTAAGAATTTTAAACTCAGATTTGGCAACCTGTCCGGCTTTTGACCAGTCTTCTTTGATCTCACGGATGGATTTAAAAAGGTTGGTTCCCGGTTCTGAATTAGTATAGAGATTTTTAAGTCTTTCAATAATGCTCTGGCGGTGTTCCAGGTTTTTTTCTGTTCTTCTTCCTGTCCTTTCTGGAAGTGGTCATGCTTTTCTGAAAATATTAACCAAAGCAGAATATTTTGCCTGTGAAGGATGTTCGTAGCTGAAATTTTCAGGAGCATTTCCGGCATCGGTGTACTCATGCTTTTTATCCTCCACTTCATCATGGATGTAGTGACTTGCTTTTTCCTTCAGCTGGTTGAATCTCTTAAAATTCTCACCTGCGTTGGGAGTATTAATGATTTTTTCCATCTCCTTTAAAGCATCAGCCAGAGAAATCTCAACCTCTTCATGTTCCTCCATATGTTCTGTGTCATCTTCATGGGGAGCTGCATCATGAGAAGCTGTATTTTCCGATGTTTCCTGAGATACTTCGTTAGGAATTTTGTTTTCTTCGTTTTCAGAAAGATTGTTTTCTGTAATCATAGCAAATCTTTTATGTGAGTGGCGTTAATATGCTTTTTAAATATAGCTGTAAAGCCAATTAAAGTACTAATTTATGTTATTTTTTTGAAAATTCCAAATTTCCCAAGCTTTTTCTGCTTGCTGCTCAAGCATATAATAACCGTTTACTGTTTTTGCTCCTTTTTCGGAGGCATTGATGATAAACCGGGTATAGTTGGGGTTGTATATTAAATCGATTACCAGATGTTCTGAAGACAGCGCTTCGAAAGGAAAATCCAGACAGTCGTCTACATTCGGGAATGTTCCTACCGGCGTACATTGAATGATGATTTTATGATCCTGAACCGTCTCTGCATTCAGGTGTTCAAAGTTGACTTCTGAGCTTCTGGAAATGACCTGAGAAGGGATCTGATGTTTGTCTAAAACATATTTTACAGCTTTTGCAGCCCCTCCGTTCCCTAAAATCAAAGCTTTATCCTGTGATGGTTTCTTATGAAGAAGAAGTGTTTTTTCAAAACCGAATGCATCCGTATTGTAGCCGGTTTTTTTACCATTTTGAATCAGCACACAGTTAACGGCACCTATTTTCTCTGCCTCATCGCTCAATTCGTCCAGATAATCAATGATTTTTTCCTTGTAAGGAATCGTGACATTGAATCCCAGAAGTTCCGGAGAAGAAAAGAGGTTTTCAACTTCATTGATTTCGTTAAGGTCAAAAATATCGTAGGAAAAGTCCTTCAGCATTAGCTTTTGAAACTTATTTTCGAAGAATTTTTTAGAAAAAGAATAGGAAATATTTCGTCCTATCAATCCTAATTTTTTGTTGGAATCCATATGATCAAAAATAAAAAAAAAAGACCGGAAAAATCCGGCCTTTGATTTGAATTATTTTTAATAATTAATCTACAATGAATTTAGTAGAGAAAAGATCTGTTTTCAGAATGTAAGTTCCTTTATTTAACCCTTTAAGGTTGATTCTGTTTGAATTTTTGAAAGGGTTGGCAATTGTTTCAATTAATTTTCCTGAAAGATCATAGATATCAGCCTTTGAAATTTTGCCTAGGTTTTCTCCTTTTACAAACAATTCGTTGTTTCTTACCGGGTTAGGGTAGATGGTAAACTCTGATTTGTCTTTTTAACTTCTGAAGTTGCCAGAGTACTGAAACATGTCCAGCTAAGATCATCCAAAGCAACTCTAGGTCCATTCTGGCTTGTCGTTGGGTTTGTAATTTTGATTACAACATTTCCGCTTACATTGATATTGTTAATGGTTGTAGTTGTTGCAGCACCCGCTGTTGCACTATAAGGAATTGTTCCTACAAGAACATCATTTACTGTTACATTTAGAACTCCTGAACCACTTCCGAATTTTAACGAAGTTGTTAGAGTTAAACTTTGGATTCCTCCTGAAATAGATGAACTGGATAAGTTTCCTACTCTTAAAGTAACAGCTTTTCCGTTAATTGTCTGGTCTGTTCTTGCATCAGTTGCAGTCCAGTCTATACCATTGTTTGTCCATGTTCTGGTTGCATATGTTGAAGCTTGGGCTGAACCATTCTGCATTGTTGAGAAGTCTTCCGTTCCACAGCTTCCACCTCCTGCAGGTCCGTCAAGAGTAGTTTCTGTTGCAGTCGTACTTTGTGGCGAAGAGTTTCCGCCGGCGTCTTTAGCGATTACATAGAATGTATATGTTGTAAGTGGAGATAATCCTGTTACGACAGTAGACGTTGTTGTTCCGCTCACTGTAGCTTTTAGAGTTCCGTTTGCATACACAAGGTAAGATGCTACCCCTATATTGTCGGTAGAGGCTGTCCAACTTACTGCGATAGAGTTGGATGTAGGATTGTTGGCAATCAGGTTGGTAGGAACTGTTGGTGCTTCTGTATCAAGAACAGGAGTTCCCAAACCATATTTACATATTCCGGATGGTCAATGTACGGATTCCGGTTACCCTGAAATGTATACGTTGCATTATTTCTTCTGATTTCTGCTGCAGATACAGGATCTTGTGCATGCCATGCCAAAAGTTGTTTTAATTCCCAATCCTGAAGACTTGGGTAAGTGTTTTTGCAAGCATATCTCCTGTAGAGAATCCTGTCATTTTACTTTGATATCTTGTTACAAAATAAAAGATCATTCTCGCTACATCTCCTTTGAACTCATCAATAGGCTCAAATACTGTATTTGAATATCCCGGTGATGCTGATGTTCCTCTTTTGGAGCCATTCTGAGAGGTGAAGTCAGCGTTTGCTACGATACCAAAAGGGTAGCTGTCTCTTTTATTGTTTACATATCCATCGGTAGCTCTGATAAAGTGGACATCTGATTTCATAGGCAGTCCTTCGCTGAAAAGGCTTTGAGGAACAATATGTTCCCTGTGTAGCAATCCCCTTCATTAGAATAACCACTGGATCCGCATTGGGATGTTATATAGATAAAGTTATAATTTTCAGGTCCTATAGGTTTTTCTGAATAAATATCCAGAATTGTACCATCATTATCATAATCATAATCACGATCAGTAGTCTGATAAGCACTCCAGACATCTGTATAGCTTATGTTTGAAGCATGTCCGGTGGTAATGATCTGACTGAGAGCTGTTTTGAGATCAGCACCTGTTAAACCTGCTGCATTATCATAATATCCGGCAGGAATCTGTGCCAGACCACTTATAAATGCAAAGCTTAATAAAAAAAAAAAGATAAAATTCGTTTCATTTTTTTAAAATTGGGGCGTAAAGGTACAAAAAAATGAAACCCAAAAAGTTTTTTTCAGTTAAATCTATAAACTTAATAGATTAATTTTTAGTAATATACTCTTTGCTGATTTTTGAGAAGAACCAGGAAATGGCGATTCCGAATATAGAAGCGGTAAGAGCTACGATAAGATAATTTTTTCCCACGATCTTTACCGGGAAAGGAAGCGCTTCATTGGCCCTGAAGAATTCGGTATAAAGCTGGAAATAGCAGAGTGCCGTTCCAAAGATCAGTCCGGTAATGACTCCCGAAACCACAATAAGGATTCCGGTATAGAAATAAGTCATCCTTAAATGGCTTAAAGGAAAGCCTAATGAAATAAGAGATTTTGCCTGTTCTTTTTATCAAGCTGAAGAATGATGATCGCTCCGGCAAGATTAAAAGTTGTAATAAAGATCACCAGTGCAAAAATCAGATAAATAAATAGTTTTTCTGTATTGATCATCTTCCAGAAGGCAGCATTTTCCTCTTCTTTTGTTTTGACCTCAATATTTTTTCCCAGAGAAGAAACCAGGCTTTGCTTTACAGCATCTGCGTTTTCCGGATTTTTTAATTTAATAACAATCTGATAAGCTGATTTTTTAGGAAGATTCAACAGCTCTTCTGTCAGTTCAATAGGAGAAACGATATAATTATCCAGCTGATCTTTCCCAGGAAAAACTCCTGTTACCAGAATATCTCTTTTATTGTAAATATCCTCTTCTTTATTGATAATCCCGGTACCCGGCTTAGGCATAAAAACCGTTGCATAGTGATTGGATGAATCGACCGGAATAGATAGTCTGTTGTCCAGACTGTTCTCCATCAATACTTCATTGGAATATCTGAAGCTTGGATAAGTTCCGTAGAATACTTCTTTATTGATAGGATTTACCTTAACATAAGCAGAATCAACACCTCTTAAATAGGCAATATCACCTTTTCCATTGAAGCTGATATATACTTTTTCTTCAATGACACGGGAGAAACCACTGATTTCTTTAGTATTGCTTAAAACAGTGTTGACTTTATCCAGATCTTTAATGGTTTTTCCTGAAGTGCTTTTTAACGTCAGGTCCGCATGCAGATTGGAAATAAGATCTTTATTCAGATCCTCAAGCCCGGAAAAAACTGAAATAATAACGAACATTGCAGCCACAGCAACCGTCATGGCACCTACGGCCAGCCACGTAATGAACGTAACGGCAGTACTGCCTTTCTTTGCCAGAAGGTATCTGGATGCTATGTAAAATGCAATATTCTTCAAGATCTATAATACAGGATTGTCGCCTTCGCCTCTTAATTCTCTTTCCAGTTTTTCAACATCATCAAGAGCTGTATCTAAGTAAAAGTTGAGTTGTGGAATAATACGCACCTGCTTTGCCATTTTCTGGCCGATAAAGTTTCTGTACTGAGGTTTGTTCTCTTCAATCTCCTTCATCACAGCAGTACGGTATTCCTGAGGGAAGATGCTCAAATAAATTTTAGCAATACCCAAATCTGCCGTTACTTTCACATCAGAAACGGATACCAATATACTTTGTTTGCTGTCAGCAGCCTGCTTGCGGAAAAGTTCTGCGAAGTCTTCCTGAATGATCTGTGCTACTTTTCTTTGTCTGTTACTTTCCATAATTTATGCAAATTTAGTACTTTTGTTTGAATTGATACTTTGAAATTCAGCGATAGTATCAAATTTACGATTTAATTATATTTTATTAGTATTTATGAAGCTAGAACATATCGGTATTGCCGTAAAATCTTTAGGAGTTTCTGATGAACTTTTTGCTAAATTATTAGGAAAAGAATCCTACAAACAGGAGACTGTGGAGAGGGAAGGGGTCGTGACATCCTTTTATGAAACCGGGGAAAGTAAAATTGAACTTCTCGAAGCCAGTAATCCTGAAAGCCCAATTTCCAAATTCATCGAAAAAAAGGGTGAAGGCATCCATCATTTGGCATTTGGCGTTGAAAATATTCTGGAAGAAATGAAAAGACTGAAAAAGAAGGATTTCAATTTATCTCTGAAGAACCCAAAGAAGGTGCTGATAACAAATTAGTTGTATTCCTTCATCCCAAATCTACCAACGGTGTACTCGTAGAACTTTGCCAAGAAAAGCAATAAAAATTTTGTAGTGAAAGAAATTTTACTATTTTTGCAAACACAAAATTTAACCAAGTTTTGAGGTCCTATAGCTCAGTTGGTTAGAGCACCTGACTCATAATCAGGTGGTCCCTGGTTCGAGCCCAGGTGGGACCATAGCCTCAGAATCCCTTCCCACAACGGGATTCTGAGATTTTTTACCAGCTTTAACAAAGGTAGAATGACAATGAAAGTCAACTTTAAGGGAAACTTTAAAAACATTCTACCAAAATGAAAAACGAACGAACAAAACTTCTAAACGGCTGTTCTAGAACCGCTGTTTTTATCTCTCCAAAGAAATACAAGACATTTACTGCAAAATCTAATTTCCCAAACAATGGTTTATCCAATGTAGATTCTTTGATCCTTTGTTTGAGGAACAATATCCGGATGGTTATCCGTACCGGGTGAAATTTTCCAGTGACAAACTTCAGGATCTTAAAGTTAAGGCTGAAATATTCCTGGAAGAAATGGAAATGCGATTGGATCAGCAGAATTTCAATCCTATTACGAAAGTTTACATGAGTGATAGGGTAGGTGATCTTCATCCAAATTTAGACCTTATATCTGCACTTGAGGAAGCGCATAAAAAGTTAACGCCTTTTTGGTCCGCTGATCATGGCAAAGAAGTAAAGCGTTGTATTACCCACGTAAAAAAACATTTATTTACAACGAGGTTTTATGACATTTTAATCCACGAGGTTAAAACCTGGCATCTAAAAACAATTTTAGATGCAATGGAATTGCCAAATGTTTCTTATAATCGTTTCAGAAGCTACCTACAATCATTATTTAAAGAATTAACACAATACGGATGTTGTGATTATAATCCAGTAGATAATATTTCAATAAAAGCTGAAACAAAACACATTCGAGAAGTTATTACTGAAGAAAAGCTTAAATATGTTTATAAACATCTTCAAACAAAGTGTTATTCTTTTTTCAGATATGGTAAAATATTCTTTTATTCTGGGGGCGGTCAACTGAATTTATGCAATTACAGAAAAAACATGTTGATTTAAAAAATCAGGAATATCAAGTTCTAATTAAAAAGGAAAAAGAAAGACGTGGGTTAAGAAAATTATAATTCCTGCAGCTATTCCTTACTGGAAAGAAATTCTTTCATTATGTGAGGATCAAGAGGATTATTTATTTTCTAAAGGTCTTATTCCAGGAGAAATTCCAATCAGTGCAAAACAAATTTCTCGCCGGTGGAAAAGACATGTAAAAGATTCGGAAGAAATTAAAGATGGTGAAGGTAATATAATTAAAGTTACTGAGGATTTTTACAGCTTGAAACATTTGTTTCTTGATATTCTGGACGAAATGCAGACAGTTCCTATCATTCCGATTGCTGGCAAAGCGCAAAGAATGGGAGCACACACAACGCCAAAAACAACGGGCATATATACAACAGGAAGAGAGGAAAGGAAAAATAAAGATCTTAAGAAATTAATGATAGGTTAGATTTATGGAATTAACCGGCGTAATCAAAAAGATAGATCCAATTCAAACATTTAAATCTAACTTTGAAAAACAAGAATTTTTATTTGTCACTGAAGAAAGATTTCCTCAAACTTTAAAAATTGAAGTACATTCGCTTCATATTGACATTTTAGACCGTTTTAATCCGGGTGATAGGGTTTTGATCAAAATTAAAATATTAGGTAAGGAATGGACGTCTAAATATGGTGTAGTCAAATATTACAATACTATAGTTGCAAATAATATATCTGAGTTGTGCTACTGATTTTACATATACGGAATTCCGTGCATGTAAATTTTACGGTTTCCCGTAATAATGATTTATTTTAAAGTTTTTATATTTGGTAAAAAATATAATCATGAAAAAATATTTAATACCTAGTTTGATATTTTTAGCATCATGTAATCAAAAAAACAGGATAAAGACGTATCAAAATCAATAAAAGAAGATAGTATTGAGATTTTAGCTAATAAGGCGGTTGATAGTGTAATAAGGTCTGTGGATATAAATGATGATTTTAAAAAGGCAGTTTTTCAAATAAAAAGATAGTAAAAAACTCTCCAATAGAAGTATTGTCTGCTGAATTTATTAAAAGAAGTTATTCAAATTATAAAGATGTTCACATTAAATACAAGAATGTTTCTGATAAGAAAATTGAAGCCATTAGATTTGAATGGTATGGAGAGAATGCCTTTGGGGAGCCCGCCGATATGGGAACTTCAGACGGAAAGGGGCAAGGGTTTACTGATGATCCAATTAACCCTGGCAAATCAGATTCAGGTGTTTGGAGCGTTTTAAGTTCAGATGGAAAGAAAATTATTGGTGCTAGGGCATATGAGGTTGTGTTTAGCAATGGTACTAAATGGAATTTATACTAAGAAAATATGAAAAAGCAATTATTTATCTTTATTCTGATATTTATCGGAATTATCAGCATAGGTTGTTCAAGTTCTAATGATGATGATAATGTAAAAGAACCTTATACAGAATACACATATTTATCAAGTTATTTATACGGAACTTGGAAGTATCAAGTGAGCGGCGCTGAGAATATTAATGCTGTAGTAACATTCACAGATTTATCTAATACTAATATGGCCTCTAAAACTCCTGAGTTAAATCTTAAGATAAATAATAAAAGTTATTATGGAAAAGTATACTATCCTACTTCAGGTGGTGATGGATCTATTTATTTTAGGTTGGAAGGTAAAAGTTCTTACAGCAAAATTTCTTATACATATAATCCTAATTTACCTAAAATAATAACTTTCAAGATTGAAAATGTTGAAAGTTATACAATAGAAAAACAATTTAAAAAATCGTAAAAATACATTATAATATCCCCGCTGAAAATGGGGATATTTTTATTTAAAAACGGTTTTGTAATAATTCAGCTTTTGTTTTCTTTCTTCAATTCCTTTTGGTGTTCCGTTTGCTTTTGCGCTTCCCAAGTTTATGATTTTAGAAACAGCTAAAACATTGTCTTGATCAGCAAAGGAATTAATTGCTCTACTATTCCAATACCAAACAGCTGCAATAATGGAATCTGACTCATTTAATATGAAATCCGGATTTTCTACATAATCAACAGTATATCCTTTACTTTTCGCCCAATTAGTTAACTGCAGGTAATTTGATCGGCCAGTAATCTGAAATATTCCCCGTCCCCGGAACCTCCATCCATCACCTGACTGAATGTTCCCAGGTTATTCTTGCCCCATGATCCGCCATAAATTATGTTTGCTATTGCCTGCTGATTGGCTGCATGATTTGCGCTTCTTCCATAATCATAAGCCTGCGTGTGAGTAATCCTATGGCTTCCAAAATTTTTTAGAAGACCATCAACTGAGTAATTTAGATTTTCCACTTTTGGCTTTAATCCACTCTCATGATCAGCCTGAGCGAAAAAATGCGCTAATCTTAACGGTGTATTAATGCCGTTTTTATTCAAAAGCGTTTTGTATTTATTTGATAATTCTAATGCTGTCATTTCTTAAGTATTTCGTCAATTATTATTTTACCGCAGAACCCAGTTCCGGTGCCTAACAGATAAAGTGTTATTTTGAATAATGTGTCGATCATTATTTTATTTTAAAATATCTATAAATGAAAAAAATAGTATCGAAGTTATAGTGACAACGGATAGAAATATCCAGACTGCAGCCTGAATACCTCTTGATTTTACTTCTTTACTCTTCTGTATTACTTCCGATGCAACAACCTTAATATTTTCTTCAGAAATGGCCGTCTTTACTTTTTCTTCAAAAGCATTGATCTTTTCTTCTTTTGAAGTTTCAAAATTATCTTCATTTGATTTTTGAAAACGATTTTTGATATAGTAATCTGCTGAGCCCCTTATCACAATACTTTGTAAAGTATCTCCCGAAACTACGTTATGAAAGGCCAGCGGATTTAAAGTATCTACCTTTCCTCTGATCACAATATCTCCGGAAAATTCTTCAGTTTGTTTTTTGGATGTTTGATCAGTCGCTTTTTTGGTTGACTTCGTAACTGAATTTTCTTTACAGAATCCATTTGTATTCTTTCAATCTCCGTCCTGCCTTCCTGGGTAAATAATGTTGTTTTATGAGTGGTTCTGCAGCTGATCATCAGAACCAACAGTACCACTATCAGTATCTTTGTTTTCATCTTTATTTTTTTGATTTAAATACTCATTTACCAATCTTTCAATCTCTTCAATATCCGTTCTTTTCTTAGCTATTGCACTGATTAGGGCGCCAGCCTCATGAAATCTCTGTTTGTCTTCAGCTTTTTCGTATATCGACTTCAATTCAATTAAGCTCAGCCCAATTGATCCTAATAATGTGATAAAAGGAAAGAAAATAAGATTGTAGCCATGAAATGAATTAAGGTACCAAATGCAAGTCATATGCATAGAATCGACAACCATTAAGGCAAACATTACATTGTAGTACCTACCCAGTTTCTCAACTGTTCGTTTAAAGCCATAGCTGGACCTTGCCACGCCGTTTTTTTAGCCTTCCGAACGCCAGACCACAAGTCAGCCATGACGATTAAAAACACCTCTATATTAAGCCCGAATAAAATCCAAATGATTATAAATATCTTCTCCATATATTTTATTTAAGAATATTGAGCTTTTAGTATTGTCCCTACGTTATTTGTTCCAATGTTAATGTTTGGATTATCAACGTAAGTAAAGCCGTTCAAAGCTCTAACGTTAATGGGAAACGGTTTTGAATCCGACGTTTGTTCAGAGAACCTTGTTGTCCCTGATAGTAGTAATCTCGAATTGAAATTGACAACTGCATTAGCGATAATTCCGGCACCGTTACCTCCATTGTATAACATACAATCCCTTATAGCTGAATTACCGTAGCAATTTTCAATTTTATAGATATATCCACCTCTAATACCTTCTGAATAGCAGTTATTAAACGTTACATCAACTCCTTCTCCATTAGGCGATAGACCGATTGCATGAACGCCACCTGTAGTTTCATCCCCGAAGTACCTGAATCTTCGAAAATACAAGATGTAAAGCAGTAGTTAGAACCCTCATTCAACTCGACACACTTCTTTACTTGTTTCACGAAGAATAATCTATTGTACACGATTAGATTAGTCGCCATTGCAGTAAGGTGCGTTGTCTTAACGCCAATATCAGCCCCATAAAGTAAACATTTTCGATCGAATGACATAAGCCTCCCCTGTGCCATATACCAAACTGTTTTGTACAATAAAGGACTAGATTGGATATTTGAAAATCATATGTGTTATTGAGATAAATGCCCCTTCCGTTGTATTTCTGGCGTCTACAAAAATATCTCTTATAGACCCCCTAGCAGCTTGACCATCGTCCTGCCTGAAAATCGTTCTTGCAGTACTTCCTTCATCGGTGTATAGACGTGTGTGTATGTAACCCGCCCCGCTTATGGCAGTTCCTGCCTTCAATACAATTTCATTTACTTTAAATTGCCCCCGGGGAACTTAATGTGTTTAGCATCTGATTTACCCGCTTGGCTTTCTATCGCCTGATTAATAATTGTCGTGTTCTGTTCTGCTGTATTTGACTCTTTTAATCCTAAAGTTGCCAAATCCAGAACACCTGAGTATCCCGATGCCATCAGGTTTATTCTTTTCATTACTGAATCCTCTTCGACGGGCAGTATTACCTTTGGTTGCTTCTCCAAAGTTGGAGGCCCAAATGTAGGTCGAGAATATAAATAAGCAGTGTATTGAGGGTCAAGTGTTATTTCCGCCACTCCTGAACTGATACGCCCCGATACAAGCGCCTCGTGTGTATTATCAGCCCTTCTACCTATCCACCAGGCTACGCCCCCGCCAAATAGGTCCATTCCGGAAGCTTTTAGTTTTAACTTGGTCACATTGACTAAACTGCTTGCCGGTATTACACCATATACTCCGTATTGGTTTGGAATAGCGTTCATAGATGTATCCAAAACATAACCGTTTGTTTCACCAGGCGGAAACGGCATTTCCTCCCATATGGTCGTGTCTAAAGGCTCAACAAAGCTTTTTAAAGTAACCAATGTTTTATCCCACCTATCTGCTGCTGCCTTCATCGTTGCTGGATTGATGTTGTCCGTTTTGTCGTAAACATCTTTAGCCGTTGTCCCTGGTAATTCGGTTAGAACTTTTTGTGAAATGCTATTATTCACCCATATCTGCACCAAATTGTTTTTTAAATCATCAGTAGTAACAACTAATGCTGTATTGCTTGAGTCTTTAAAGTTCGTGTATGTTCCAGCTGTTTTGACGTCCCATTTTTCATACAAGTCTGGATCTCCAGGTGCCCAAGGAGTCGGGGAACTTGTCGGCGTAGCCTCACCTTTAATACCTGAATTTACCGAGGATTTTAGATCAGAATAATTTGTTCTGACTAGTTTTCCTGTTGTACTTGCGGTTAACAGTTCTTTTGGGTCAGAATCAAGTTCTAAATCTGGCACCCTTTTGATAATTATTAAATCTGGATTAATATCCTCTGCATTTACCCCATCTTTAATCTGTTTTAATTACTTGGTTAATATTATCTGTTAAAACTTCTCTTTCATTTGTGCCTAAAACATAAATTTTATCAGTTGACTCAACAGGTTTTCCGTACCCTAAAAGAGTTGCGTTGAAAGTGATCAATTCGTTTACTGTGTCAGAGTCCGATATTTCAGTTATATGAGCCTTTCCCGAATCCACGTACCAGCCTGAAAGTGTTTTTCGCATCCATTCAATAAGAGTTCGATTGCGTTTATATGATCTTAACTCCCGGTAAGAAACTACATTATTTCCGCTGTCTGGATCATCCTTTACCATGACGCCGGATAAACTAATTGTGTAGCTTTGATTGGTAGGGTATTCGGTATTCCATCCCGCATTATCCCGGGTGGTGGTTTTGATTGTTTCTGAATTTTCAGAAATAGGGCTAGCGGTCAGGCATGCCGCCAGAACCCAGTTTCCATTTTTTTAATATAAAAACGTTTTCTTCTCCTTTAATCTGCTTCATCTTTAACCCTTTAATCTAATTTAGTAAAAATCAGTTAAACTATAGTCACTTTTGTTTCATTTCCGTAATTATCATCAACATTAATAACGAATTCTTTAGCTTCTAAATAATCTGATGAAAATTCCCTACTTGTCAAACTTAAAATGCCAGTACTCGTATCAAAAGAATAGGAAGTAGGTTGGAATTTTTTATCATTTAGCTTATCTATCCTGATAAAGCTTATGAAAGGCATATATCCGTATATGTCACCTTCAAAAATCGTCATTGGTCTTGGGGATAATCTTAAATTATCCTCTGCATTGATTGAAAGAAGCTCTTTAGGTGGATTTGTTTCCCCATGTCTAAACCATTTTTCAGTTGGCGTATCAGCATCAGACTTATAAATCGTACCCACGAAAAGATCAGAAACTGAGTCGCCATTATATAAAGTGATGTTAGGCTTTGTTACAGAGGATATTTTTTTGTTCTTTGAGCTGTATATTCTCTGCCTTTAATGTTTCCAGAATCATTTGGGATTACGTTAACTGAGTAAATCTTAAAATCTCCAGCTCCAAGAGGATGACGGTCCCGATAGATCGATAGTACCAGATTACCTGATTCTGGAGCCTTTACAACTAATTCATAAGTAGCGTCTCCTAACCCTTTACATTTCTTTTCTCCACCTGGATAATAGCCTTCAAATGAGTAATTAGCAATAAAATTAATTACTCCATCGTTTTGCCATTGCCCATCATCAATATTAAAAAATTTACTGCCAACTTTTATAGCAAATCTAAGCCCTACTGAATTTATATTCTCATTTGCGAACCGTATGATCAACTTAATTACTGCACCCTGATTAATATCAATAGATTGATTAAGTGAAATTAACAAAGGATCACTATTTCCGGTAAATGTCTTAGAAGTTAATCCTTTTCCGTCATTATTTCTATATACCATTCCATCAACGTTTTCCACATGCCATCCATCTATATTCAGTCCGGAACCTGAAAGTTTCAATTCACTATTTAAGAACACAGAATTGGCATTTCCGTATTGATAGGTTACCCGATAAGCCTGCACGCTGGGTGCAATACTTTTCTTTTGATTTGAATTACAGTGGAAAATTTCGAAATTATTTATTTGGCTACCAATTGTAATTCCAGGATTTAAATCAAACAATTCAAATTGCAATCCTTCAACGTATCTTGTGAATAATGTTCCATCTTCAATTAGATCGATTGTTCGATAAATAAACCATTCACCATTGTGCTGAATTAATGTAGCATTGAATAATTGCAGAATTGATTTCAATACATTCTCACAATCCATAGGTTCTGAATTGCTTTGATAGTACCTGTCGGCATTTAAATACATTATATCAAATATGTTTTCTTTGCCATTCCACGTTTCATAAAACACTCTGCAGCTTACATTTATTGGAAGGTCTAAACCAGTTTTTTTAAGCAATTATAAATGATACTGAATGCTGTATATTTCCCGGAAAAAGGCGCACCATTTTCGCCTGAAAAAGACATATTTTTTAGTATCGATAGACCGTCATATGCGTCAATGCTTAATTCCCAATGATCAGAAACGTAATCCTCAAAAATACCATCCGGTTTTAAATAACCGACAAATATTATTTGATCATTTTTTTCAAAAACACTTTATAGCTCTTTTCATCCTCAGAATAAAGATCCTGAAGCGAAAGAGATGCATTTGCCATCAAATTCATGGAAAGGCTTGATGCAGAAATAGGCTGAAAATGATCAGTTTTATCCTGATACTTTAATTCACAACGCCCCTCTATCTCTATAGGGTCGCCTTTATATTGATCTTGATGAATTTCGCACCTGAATAATTCACCTGAATAAGGTTCGTTTTCCAGAAAGTATTTTAACTTATATTCCCTAGGCGGTTCGCCGCCACCTTCCGGATCTTCACCTTCAATAACATTTAAGTTGATTGGGATAATCACGTCTTGCGCTAATCCTGATGTAAAAGTAAGATCAAATGTATAGTTGCCCACAGCTAGATCAAAAGATGAATCTGATATTGCAATATCAACCCTTTTTGGGAGCGGAGCGTTTACACCGCCGGGAGTAAATTCAAAAATATTTCTGAATAATAACTTACATAGAAATTATTTGCCGGCTCATCACCAATATCATCAACCATGACAACAAAGAATGTCGTACCGGTTAAAGTTTTATTTACTTTGTCATATGTTAATGAAAATGACGTGTTACCAACTGAAATACTAGTTGCCTGCATTTAATCTATTGTTTTTACCGTTAACTCTGTCTAAAACGCCCTTCAATTCGTATCCGGATAATCTAAATACAACTTCTCCGCCGCCACCATAACCTCCACCGGAAGTATAATTTGATGAATAATTGTTACCGGTGTAATCCGCTCCGGTACTTGTGGAAGTTGATCCTCCGGAATTCATACCTGATTTTGCTTTGGAGCCAATTGCTCCACCCGCTACAGATAAAGCAGCACCAACAGCAATAGCAGCTATACCGGCCGCAATAGCTTGGTAACCTCCTGTTTTTATTATCTCATCTAAGGTCCCTTTCATAATTGCTAATGTTCCATATTTGATCAGCATTGCTCCCATATCTGAAAGAAAGCCGCCAAACATTTTAAGAAGCCCATTCCCCATTGCAGCCATTACGTTTCCTCCGTTTCCTATAGCCTCACCTATGGAACTAAACATATCTGTTAGCCCGTTAGAAATTGATGAGTCTAAAAGGTTTTTGAAATCTTTATTAAAACTTTCTGTTAGCTTTGTGAAATCTTCAGACTTAACTTTTGCACTATCTATCCCAAATCCTAATTTTTGAGGAAGCATCAAAAATGAATCGCCGATCATATTTAGATAGGTCGGAACATCAGTGCTTAGCTGTTGTAGATTGGTGGTAATAGCGCTTTTGAAATTTTCAACTTTACCAATTGAGTATCCTAATGAATCAATGTTTTTATTAATTTGTTCAAAAGGGTTTGTGTTTCCTGTAAAATTGAAAGTAAATCCTGATGCAGCGTCTTTAAGCCCATTTAATTCAGACGTAAATGATTCCCTGAATTGCGTGAAACTTGTAATTCCCTGTGGGGTTTTACTTCAAGTAAAGATATTTGAGCAAGCAATTGCTCTAATCTATCTCTAGCTTGTTCTACACTTAATATTTCCCCGTGAAAAATGGTTGTCCCTTTTATTGGTTTCCTTTCCAAAAATATCAAGTTTCCGAACTTTTACTATGTCATTGACTGATGTATCAATTGCCTTCTTAAGTAAATCTGCTCTTTGCTGTAACTCAGCTATAGATCCTTTTGGAAATATTTCTGCTAACTGTTTTTCCTTTTCTTTCTTTACTTTATCTAGCCCTGGAAGGAAATTGTTTGGAGCGGCAACATCAAGATTTTTAATATCTTCAGCACCTTTGTTTAAAACATCAAGTAGAGGCTTATTTTCTAAATTACCTGCTCTTAACTCATCTGAATAAGATTTTAGAAGATTTTTTGCAGCTCTTCTCGCATGTGCCTTTATTTCTTCATCACTTTCAAGTGCGGAATTTGCAAAAGGATTAGCAACACCGCCTAACAGCTTTTCTCCAGCCGTCATTGCGTTTTCATACTCCTTTATATATTCTTTTATTGCAGCTGAATTATTGATCTTTTGAATCTTAAACAAGGCTGCTAGTTTGGTTCTTACCTCAACCTCTTTTTGTAGCGTTTTTTCGGCCCTTGTGTCTAATTCTTTCTGTGCTGCACGAGCTAAGGAAGCCCTTAAAATAGCTGATCTCAGTTCTTTATACTGTCCCGCAGCATTCCCCGCAAGAATGGCCTCATCTTTTAGATTTGCAAAATAGTACGGATATTCTTTTTGAATCTGATTAACAGCTGCGTTTCTTTCTTCAATAGATAATGTATGATCTTGAGTTTTTTTGTACAGGACGTCTAAATCAGCTATCTCGGCCCTTGCATTTGATCTCGCTTCGGCAAGAGATTCATTCCACCTATCTGTTCTGTCTGCTGCCGTTTCAACAGATGATTTATATATTGCGAAAGCTGAAACTAAAGATAATATTGCGGCTCCCGCTGCCAGGTAAGGATTAGTAAGTAAAGCTGTGTTAAATGCCATAACTGCGGCCCTTACAGCAACAAATCCGTTAACTAAAGTAGGCAATAGAGCCAGAATACCACCGATACCTAATAATACGGGACCGGTTGCAGCTGCTAATAAGCCAAATATCAAAACGAGTTCCTGAACCGGCTTGCTTAAGCCTTCAAATTTAGAAATAGCTTTGTCAATAAATTCGGTAAGTTTATTTATAACTCCAGAAATATTCAAGTTTTTATCAATAAGCTCTCCAACTCTTGCCAAGCTCTGTTGCATTGAATCTTTTAAATTTTCGAATGCATTTTTAACACCCCAGAAACCCTTGGTAATTTGCCCAGTCCTTCGACTATAACATCCATTACCTGTTTTGAACTAATCTTCAATTTCTGAAGATCTTCAGTTCTTGAAGTACCGAATGCGGCCTTTAGTAATGTAGAAACCTGAGGTAAAGCATCTTTAATTATGTTTAAATCTTCACCTAAAGGAAAATCGGTGTTAGCAAGCTGCTGAACGCCATAAATTGCCCTTTCAAATTCAACCCGACCTTTACCTACTGTGGCAATAGCGTTTCCAAATTCACTAAGTATTTTCTCTGCATTTCCTGCAGAATATCCAATAGCCTGTAGTCCTACGGATCCCTTAGCCGCCTCTTTCAATCCTAATCCTGGCAGCTTAGCAATCTCTTTAAGGTCTTCCATTTGCTTAGCAGCATAAGAAGCAGATCCAGCAACAGCCTGAATCCCCAATTCCAAAGCCTGAAGATCACCATATGCTTTAATTGCCGCCGCTCCCAATCCGAGTATTGGAACAGTTACAAATGTGGAAATAGACCTGCCTAAATCCTGCAGGTCCCTTCCAACATCGCCTAATCTTTCAACATTATTTTTAAATCGTTGTAGGGCAGCTTGCGCCTCGCTTAATGCCCTGAGAAATCCGGATGGATCCCCACCAATGCCTACGCTTAATTCTCCTCCATTATTTGCCATTTACCGCTTCATTTACCGCCTTCATCAATGCCTCCTTTTGCCAGTCATGGATAATCACCCTTTCCTTTTCACCCTCGTCAATTGGCATAAATTTCTCTAATGACATTTTTTTCACATCTATAGATCCTGTGGATACAAGAGTATAATATGCAATTAGTCGGGTGTGTTTTGCCTGACGTATATCTTCGTTTTTCTTTTCTCTAAAATACCCCTCACGTCTCAAAACGAATTCCCTCCATGTCATATTGATCACATAGTCGTAAGAGGGGCATTTTAATTCATTTAAAGCAACGGAAATAACATCAATATCAAAATTTATTTCTTTGCCTCCTTCTTCAGAGGCGCTTTCTTTCCCTCGCTGGCTTCATCATTCTCTGCTTTTGGCAAATGAACTTTTATTGATTCTGCAAAAGTTGTACAGTAAAGTGCTATTTGCTCAGATTGAAGCCCAATTTCATCAACCCAATCAAACACATTATCCAATGTATAATCAATAGGATTACCGGCTAATTTGTCATTGAAACTTAATGAATGAAATAGCATTTTTGGAATAGTAAAAAAGCATCTGAAGTAAACTTATCAATCAACTCATTAAGAGTAACTTTTTCCTGCTCTGTATACTGCTGCAGGAAACCAAGCCCAACCTTTAAACCTCTTTCTTTTCCTCCGATATGTAATTTTATGTAATTTCCCATAATTCCCTATAATTAAACGTGTAAATCTGTATTTGATATTTCTCCAATTCCGATAATTGTACCTGAGTAAGTAATCTCTCCCTCTACCGGTGCAGTTCTGGAAAGCTCAGTCATAATGCCCTTGCCGAATTTTGTTTCTTTTGTACCACCCGAAAGAGTTGTTTCGATTTTCCAGTATATAGGTTTTCATTGGCGTGAGCGTCGTCCATTGCTTCAGATACAGCGTCATAGCTCGCTTTTAATCCATCATTTTCAACGGCAACAGCCTCATAAGTCAACTGGTAAGATTTTCGCCCATAAGTCGGTTCCGGAGAAAGATCACATTTTGTAATCGTCCCATCCTGTGTTTCGACAGTTTTTGAAATGTCGTTAGTTGTTAAACATCCAAGCGGGAAGTAATTTGCCGCAACTGCTGTTCCTTCTGCATTTTTGATCGGGCAATAAATGAAAAGAATTTCCAATTTGCCCTTAAGTGTTTTTTTCACCTGCCATCTTCTGTAAGTTTTAATGAATATTTAATTATTTTCCTAAAGATCGTTTCTGTGGTTGTTGATTGATTTAAATCTAGGGGTAAGATTTGTTATAGTATTGAACAATAAAGTGATCAATGGTGATAACTTCGGTTCTTTGTAAGATCTCTTCAATAATATCATCTAAAAATGATCTACTTCCAACATTGCCCGCATACCTGGTAATAACATCAATGTTAATATCCCGCATTTTGTCAAGGGAACATTTGTTATTCCATTGATCTGAACCACTTTGCGTTGAAAGAATTATTAAAAAGTCTTCGTTATTAGGTGAACTGGTGTCGCATATGCGCACCTTCTCACCGTTGACAAGCATGTAATGAATGTCGTTTACTACAATATCTGAAAATGCAGTAAAGTAATATTTTCTAATCCACTTATCCGGATTCTTCATAATCCCAACCTCATTTAATCTAATTTAGTGAATTAAAACGAATTATGAAATACTTATTAAAAAAAAACTCCTAATTAAAGGAGCATTTTTTACCGTGAATTAAATTGTCTTACCAAGTCTTGCAGAGTGTTTTTTAAATCCTGCAAATATTTCTCCCTACCTTCGTTAAATGCCGGGTAAAAATAGGGGCGAGGATGCATATATCCTTGACCATTTACGAAGAACTGCCAGGCAATGTTTTTCCATTCATCAGCTACTTTTACAAAAGCTCCGGTACCGAATTCGATGTAAGCCCCATTGGTAACTGGTTGACTGATATTACGGCCTTAAAACCGTCTTCTTCTGGTTTAGAATTAATTGATTGTGCTATTGATCCATTAGGGTCAACGTCCGAATAAGCCTGAAGCTTTTGAGTTGCTTTGGTTGCTATTTCCTGCCCTGCCACAGCAGTAATCTGTCTAATCCTTCTTTTTCCTTGCTCGCCTAAAGAATTAAGTCTTACAAGGGTTTCTCTATATCCATTAAGTCTCATCACACAATAAATTAAGTTCCATTTGCTCTAGTGACTTGTGTTCAATTCCTTTAATAAAGAACTCATTTCCTGATACTTTACAAAATGATTTTCTGTAAAATTAACAGCATTCTTTTTATCTCTTAACGAAAATACAACCGGATTTTTAAACTCCTGAATTCCGAAATTTGAAAATTTTCCGCCGGCGTTCGTAGTTATTTTTGCCCAAACTTTTTCACAAAAACATCTTGAGGCAGACTACCGCCAAAACCATCAGAAATATGCTTTTTATTCCATATCTCAATCAATCTGTTGTATCCCCTTGCTAACATGCTATAAAACGTCTATTTGTATCTATAATCTGTTTTACGTTTTCTGGTAATAGAGTAGTATTTACATTTTTTCAGCTTCATAATACCAAACCTTAATCATTTGAAGTGCGCAATCAATCAACTCTGACGGTGCGTTGTCTTTGGAGGTGTAACCCACATTTAAAGTGATCGAATCACGGCTGCAAAATCTTATAAAGCAAGGATATAAGTGCGGTAATGCATTATCCGGATATGTAGTAGTGTTTACCGGGTGATCATATACATTAATATGATCATAATAACTTTTGTGATAAGTCTTGTCTTGTGGCCGGAATATATGATTGGTTTGTTTTTCAATATACCCAAAAGCTGAAGCAATCATTCTTTCCAGATCCTGATCATCATCAATAAAATCCGGCTCTATCCTTAGATAGCGCTTAACGTCATCAACTGACAATATGTGATTGTAACTGTTTGCCATTAATTTTGGTTTAATTTATCGTAATCAACTGCATTTTTCCAGTCCGGTTCAAAGCTTCCTTTCTTACATGGAATTTCTTTGACTAATTGCCCTGTTATTACCATATAATGATAATTTTCATTATCAATTATTTCCTGAGCAAGCTCCCAGGTTGGCGCTTCAATTCTTATTCCGTCAATCCAGACCAATTCCTTAGTTTTTGATTGACTACCTGCATCTGTGTACAGAAAAATGGCATGATCAATCAGCCTTTTTATTTTCTATAATTTCAGAACCTGCCTTCGTAACCTTTTTCTTTTTATCAGAAGTTACCGTTACTTTTTCAGTCCCTTTTTCATCAACCCAAACGGCCAAATTATTGTCAACTGCAGCTTTATTTCTTTCTGATCCCAAGTCGATTATTTCACCTACTTTATATAAAACAGATGGTTCATTTCGATCTGGAACCGGTTGAATTATTTTAATTTTCATTTTGAATAATTTTTAAATTAAAGAACAAAACCACACCAAAAAAATGATGTGGTTTTTGGTTGTTTAGACAGTTTTATTTTTCACAAAAGCATCAGAGAAATAAGTTGCTAATGCAATTCTTTCTTCAATTCTAATCGTGATCATGTTTTTCTCAACATCATCTTTGTTTTGTTCAAAGAATCTGATTTCAGGCGTTAATCTTGTCACTAACTGTGTAGCGGTAAAATCACCAACTAAATAGTTGGATCTTGCCATCTGCGATGTTGGTAAAGTCACAACATTAAGTCCTGCAATTGTCAACTGACCATTTACATATCCAACTGTTCCAGGTGGTAAATCATATTCACCAGAACCTGAAGCTTTGTTTAAAGCAATTTTTACAGCGTCTCTGTTATTAAGCAAAATGTAATTAGCGTCATGCTCGTTATCGTTTACTTGTGCTGCCGAATCAACTAATTGCTCAACAAATAGGGTATAATCACCATCATACGCCTCAGCTTGCGGCATAAGCCCTTTTAATTGCGGAGACACACCGGTACCGTTAAGGATCTGATCATTCTCTGCTTTATATAGAGACTTAAGCATGTATGTTCTTAGGAAAGATTCTAGCCACTTAACATCATCAAGCATCTGCCTTGGTACTCTTACAATACCGGCAACCCATTCAACTGCAGCAGATGCAGCGTCGAAATCAAAATCAAAAATCGGTTTTGCGCCGCTGCCATCTTTCCAAGGTCCAGGACTTCCTTCACCCCTACATGTTTAGGGTACCATATCATGTTTGCGTCAGTCTGACCGCCAGGAATGATTTCTCTCAGATATTTTGTTTTATCTGGACGAACTAAAACATTTTGACGGTACTCTGTTGTCATTGGCCCGGATGATCCATTTGCAAAGTTTGAAGTGTAAGACATATCGCCCGCTGCTTTCATTTCCAGTGTTAAATCAACACCTCTTGTTTTTGCCGCATTGGATAATTTTGATGCATTGTCTTTGATTGTTTCGGCCATAATATCATTAAAAGACTTGCTTTCCTGATTTCTGCCGATTTTACCTTGTAATTTGCAATCAAGACCATCAACATGACTCTGAAGAGCATTAAGCTGCTCTAAAGTAGCACCGCCTTCTTTGATGGACTGAAATTCACCTTTTAAGGCTTCAATTGCCGTTTTGGTTTCTCCAATTTCTGATTTGCTCGCATTTACTGAGTCTTCTACCTGTTTGTTTAGGGCCGTAAATTTACTTTCAATAACCCCTTCTAGTTCCTTTATTTCCATTTTACTGAATGTTAAATTTTAAATTATTTATAGTTTGTAACAACGGCTCAAAAGACGGGGTGTCAGATTCAGACGGCTCCGATTCTTCCTGAGTGTATTTAGTCATAGTTTGTAAAATTGATTCGATTTGTCTTAACCTTGTATCCGAGTAGTCAAGATTATAAGACTTTTCGATGAGTTCAAGTATTCCATAAGTGCTTTTAATGGATTTTATACCCTGAACAGTCGACAGTTGATTTGCTCCCCAACTGGAAAGAAAAGAATATTCCATTAATTGATATTCTGTAATAATAGCTTTTTCCGTTCATCACGTCTTACAACCTTGTAACCGATTGATAATTCAGCATTAAGACCGTTATCATGCATTAGTTTTACATCGGTAAACATATCTCTACCAAGGTCTTTCTGCATATTAAATTGAGTTGTTGTAAGTAGTCCGTAGGTATCTTTAGTGTCAATATTCAGTGGAACACCAACCATTTCACGTGGATTATGATCTTTTAAAACACGAATTCGTTTAAAATTCTCGGAAACTGTTTTATCGAAAGATCCCTTTGCGGAAATATCCCCGTCAGAATCTTCAAAGTCATAGGCGTTTGCATATGCCGTAACTATACCTTTAGTATCATCTAAATCCTTTAGACTGTAAGATAATTGTTTAAAATCCTTATTCATAATCCCAACCTCATTATAATCTAATTTAGTGATTTTATTTTAATTACAAAACATTAATCAGTAAAAATTAAGTGTCCATTTTCGTCTCTTTTTGCCCGGAACCCATAAGTACACGAGCAGTTTATGACCTGGTTGCCTATTGCCTTTCGTGTTCCTTTACCGTCTCTATCACATGGGAATCTTAATTGAACATTTCCGGACAGCTGAAAATACTCTTTAGCTCCTACCGTTTTTCCATTCATGTACTGGTGCTCATGTCTTCTATTACCTCCGCTTTTAGCAATCCAAACCTTTTCCATTAAAACGCCGGAAACGTCGCCCGCAATATATTTACCGGCATTCATGGCAAAGCCGGTTTCAGTTCTGGCAATTCTCATACACATCCAGGTATAATAATCGGGATCATTTACTGTGATCATCATCCGATTCCTCATTTGTTCAATAGTTTCGTTTTCGAAAGATCCAGAAATTATATCCTCAATAACCCTTTCCGCCATAGTACGGTTCAAAGTGACAATTAATTCGCCCCTTTATCTCTATAGTATTGGATTAAGAAATTTTGGAATGCCTCATTAAAAAGGGGAGAGGCTTCCACTTCTTTTCCTGAATAGGGTTTTCTTTCCTCAAAAGTTTTGCATTGTATAAGCCATAAGCCATACCTATGGTGTAATGAATTTTAAATAATACTTCCCTTAAGCTTTCCTGATCAAAGTTTGCAGCAATCAACACTGGTGAACTATTGAAGGTTAAATTATCAAAGGGGATTCTTTTAAGCTGCTTTTTATATTCCGGAATGAGTAATTTTAATGCCTTTGCTGTATAGGCATCATAGTGTAATAAGTAAGATTCATATTCCTTGTCAGGCATCTTAATAATTTGAAGGATGAATTGAACGTTGATCAGGTGTTGTATCCGGAATTTTTCTTTCCATTTTAGATTTACAGGCAGATTCATTTATGAATTCAGCCAATTGAGATACTCAATTTTATAATGAAAGTTAAGAGTAAAACTTCTTCCCTCTATCGATTGGTCATGCTCAAAAGCAATGTGTTTATTTAAAAAATTAAGCAGATCTTCTGCATTTATCTTTATGTCTTTTAGTCTCATATAAGCCCAAAATGTTTTACTATAACTGGTTCGCCTTTAATTACCTTTTCAGGGTCTATTTTTTGTTTTAAAGCTTCTGTGTGAGCTTTTTGCAGTTCCTCACGGAAAATTTTGCGCTGATCATCACTTATTTCTACCGAATTTCTACTCTTCAAATAGAAAAATGTTTCAGTGAAAAATTCAAGTTCACCCCTTTGCATTTCAAGCTCACATTCTATCAATCTAGTAGTAAGATTTGTTTTCTGTAAATCGTAAAGTGTATTAATTATTTTTTTAGTGCTTGTGATCCTTTGCTTGTAAAAAGCAATTAATTCATTTTTTGTCATTATATTTCGTTTTTTAAATATTCATATGATTTCGTTACATCTGATGCGGTTATTCCAACCTCATCAATGCGTTTTTTGCCGCCATCTATCCACGGCACATTCATTCCATCAATGTCCAATGTTTCTGCTTTTGTTGCCGCTCTAATTTCATTAGGAGTATAGTAAGCCTTCTCCATCCACTCAAGCATTATTTTGTAATCCTCTTGCATTTCAGGAAGCTCAGTAATATCATGTTCTAAAACAGCATTTTCATAGCCTTTAAAGCGTCTGATGAATTTTTCTGTCATAGCCTGGTCAAAAAGAATAAGATCCGGCTGAATATTATCCGTGATTACTCTTTTACGTTCTTCTTTCTGTTTGTCATATTTACCGCCATCATCGTTGTTCAATAAAGCATCAGACCATCCAAAAACATTACAAATTGCCTTCTGATCATGCTTTAAAAATTCGAAAGGTTGCAATTCTGAAGTATTGAGAGATAGTCTTGTGAATTCAATTGGTACTGAGGTTCCACCAATCCTTGAAAGCCTGCCAGGATTTTTATCCATTTCCACCAGATTAAGTTTTAATTGGTCTATTTGATCTTGCTTGAGTGGGATTTCCTTACCAGAAATAAAACCGAATACTCCTGCATTAATTATTGTTTTAACATTATTATCTATTGCTCCATTAGATGATTCAACAATTTTAAGCAGGGGTTTCATAGGCGCTAGTCCGTAAAGGTGGCTACCATTCATATCAAAAAAGGATTTGGTGTTTTTATATGGATTACCTGCTCTGCAGGAACCTCAATAAATCATCTCCGTCTCTTATTAGATAGGCTTCAATTGGATCATCATTGTTCATCAGATCAACCCCTCTTTAATTAGTATTTTGACTTTATGAGCCGGTAAAACATAAACTAGTTTAGGAACTCCTTTATTTACCCCGTCTTCCGGCCAGATCATGAAAATATATGAATTTCCTAAGGTCCTAAAGTATAGCTTATATAAGGCGTGAATATCACCCCAGGTCTGATTTGGATTTGGTTTATCCAGCGGAAAGGGGAGTTCTTTATCCTCATATGCTTTTGATTCAAGAATAAATTTATAAGCCAGCTGCTTTGTAGAATAATTCCCATTTGTTGCATTTCGTAAAGACGACAATTTAGAAAAGTGCTGTTTATCTTTTATCCGCTTTACTGCATAAGGAACCGCTTTCGTTTTGTCACACATTTGATTGATCACGGCAAATACATCCGGATTTTCACCATAACCTTTTTCAAGGTACGTTTTGTCATTGTGATCATACCGTGCTGTTTGACCTCCTATAAATTGAAATAGGCTTTTATTGTACATATTTAGCCACTTTCTTTCAGAGCCGAACATATTTACTAAATTACCAAAAAAATTATCCTTCGCCATTTCCTAACTTCATTTAATCTAATATAGTGAAAATTTGTCAATTACGGTCATTCGATTGACCATAAGACAGAAGCGAAAAGAATGCAATTAGATAGATACAACTTCCGGAAAAACGATACATATCGAATTGAACAAATATTGATTTCGCTAAATACATGCAGCTTAACACTGCTAGTAAAAGGGCTAAACCCACGATTGTATATTTCATATTTAAGTATTTAATTGGTTATTAATAGTCAAACCTTTTATTTTGCTGACGTTTGGTATCTCTGTACTTTTCAGAGCGGCACAGTCCGCAACTACATGGGACGCTGTGGGACTTTAAAGCAGTATTTTGATCACTTTCTTTTAATCCGTACATCTTAAGTCGCTTTTTGTATTTAAGATGTTTAATCTCGTTTCTTCTACCCTTATTGTTCGTATTCATTCTAAAATATTATTACTTCAGGATCTTGTTCCAGTTCAAACCATTCTCTCATTAACATCATATCTCTAAAGTCAGGAGATCGACCCGTAATGTCTTTAATCTGCTCTTTTTAATAACCTTAAGCTTTGATAGATCGGTATTGTCCGACTTGATATTCTCTAAGTCTTCGACTATCATGTCTTTATACTTATCCTGAAGGCTTGCTGATATATAAATTTTGCTTTTGTTGATTCTATCGGCTAACCGGTAAAGACATTGCGTTTGTAAATTTTGATAGTTAGGCACCTCTATTTTCTCACCAAATGTCTGAGGCTTTTCTTTTAATGCCTTTGAATTATTAACGAATCCATTAATGCCACAATTATCAACAACACCTCCTCCAACACCATCTTCATCAGCTATACATTGACTCTTTGGAATCTGGTGTTTAATCCTTAAGGTATTGATAAGGTGCTGTATTTCTGTGGTCTTGCTTATTTCCATAATGTAAACCTCGAATAAATCCCAGTCATCCCAAACTCCTATAATTGCCAAATCAGACCCGAATCTAGCTATATCAGCGGTTATATACTTTTTACCGGTTTTCTGTACATGATCATTACTGAACAGTTCTAGTATTCTTTCATAGTCACATAAAGCAGTAGGATCATCATCATATTCCCATTCACCACCAAGAAGCCTTTTTTTGCATTTCCTTTAAGTGTTCTTTCTAAGTTTTCCAGATACCCCTTTGTTAGCATTTTATTGTCATAGGGTAGGGCCTGAATCATGCATTTCCATTCTGGGAGTGTCCCATTTTTATTTGGAAGGTAAAAGTCTTTGTATAGAAAGTTTTTAGATGGATTAGAGGTGATAAGTAGTTTTTATACAGATCATAGTCGTCATTTTTCCACCGTCCAATTGAAATTTTTAGGTTCTCATAACTCGCCCGCTCGAATTCTCCACCTTCTTCAATCCAGCCTCTTGTCATCTGCATAGATCCGAACCTGTGATATTCTGGATCTGACGGAAGGTATTTTGCATCTATTAATAATACCTCACTTTGGTTGTAAAGCTTGAAAATACTATCCTTACCATCAAACTTATACATGTCTGAACTAAGTCCCCATTTCTCAAATACTTCATGAATTGATGGAATAGTATGCTTTCTTAGATCATTAAGCTTTTTACGAGCTATAAAATATCTTGTCTTTGGATATATTAAAGCATCACCGAAAACAAGAGAAACGCCGGTAAAAGATTTGGCACCCCCTTTGCTCCTCCATAACTTATTTCCTCAGTGATATTATCAATCCATTTCTGAGCACATAGCTTTTGCTTTTCATTGTCTTTCGTGTCAAATTCTAAAACCATTATTTTACTACCATTCCGGTAATTTGAGTTATAGCAAGAGGATTTTCAGGATCACCAGTCACTTTTGTTTCGTTCTTAATACTCCACATACTTTTTTGCCGGTTTGTAAGCCAGAATTTTATTGCATTGGTTTCAGGCGGTAATTGATCCTGAAGTGTTACTATCTCTACTTTATCAATTAACTTTTTCGTTTTGGGGTCAACCTGCTTAATTCTTACTTCTTTCTGAGTTGTAGTAATAGCCCCATACAATTTTGATACAGCGATCTAGCCACCATAATGTCAGCTAATTCCTTACCCGCACGTAACGACTCTAAAAACTCCGGATAATCTTTTTTCCAATTGTTTATTGTTGCTTCACAAACATTGAAAAAATCCGCCAACTGTTTATCTGTTGCCCCTAGAAGACAATAGTTGTAAGCTTGTTCTGAATATTCAGGCTTATACTTGCTTTCAGTACCCCTTCATTCCCTACGGATAATTTATTTCCTAGCAAACTTCCCGTCAGATGTTCTTCCCGTACTTTCATCAACATTCTTCTTTCGTCCCATAGTACCATTTATATTATTGGATTTCCGTCTTTCTTAGTTTCTTATTTATAGGCTTGTACTTTGTTATAACACATCCGTTTTTATGGGTGAATACAGAAACACAAACCCAGGTTTCTTCAAGCTTCTTCATTTTAAATAAATTCACCTCAGCCCTTAGCCGGTGTTCGCTTTCCCATTCTCTTACCTTAAGCTCTTTTATAGCTGATCCGGTTACGCCTTGCTTTGCCATATTTAAACTGTCACATAAGTTTTTACATCCACTTTGCAGAATCTTTTCTCAGTTTCAAGCTTGGTTGTATTAACCGCCATGTAAGAGCATTCAACTTGTAAGTGGATTTCTACCTGTGGAAATTTTTTTGTGAATTATTTTATTAGTTCTGATACCTGGTGTTCAATATGGCTTTTTGCTTCTTGAATTTCTCTTAGTGTTTTTTCCCCTCTCCATCGGTAATAATTATAACTTTAAAAGGCTTTCAATCTCATCAATACGTCTCTGAAGTTCTATTTTTTCAAGGCATAGCTTGTCATTTTCTTCAACCATTGCTCCTGTTATATTCAATAAATTTAACTCCCTAAAATAAATTTGAAATTCAGGTCTTACCTTTTTATAAGTAAAGAATGCTGCTATATCTTCTTTTAGTCCGGTTGCGTATCCTAAAAACTTAGAACCACCCATTCCGTCTTCTGTTGTTACTTCATAAAATTTACTCATAGAAAATTAGTTTAATTATCGATAATCTTAGTTAATCCACACATCAATAGGACGCCTCCTGATATAGAAGCAAAAAATGCTCTTGATTCTAAACTCCAGGTTCTGGGGCTAATGTCGATCCAATAAAACGAAAACAAAAGATAAATGATGATTTCTATTGTGAAAAACATCCTTAACGTTTTTATAATTTCTTTCTTCTCCATACTCACTAAATTAAAAACCCCGCTACTAAATAATTCAGATTGCAACGGCTGTAGTTTTTCAATCCTTTCTTTTCCTTTCTCAAAATACTCCTGATCAATCTCGCAGGCTATTCCTTTCATTCCCATATTGTATACTGCTTCCATACAACTCATAGAACCTCCGAAAAAGTCAGCAACTACTATTTCCTCACGTGGTTTTGATTCTGGAATAACTAAAGCCAAAAGGCGCTCTAAAAGGCGCACTGGTTTTTGAGTTGGATGAATGCTCCCATAATGATTCAGATTATCAGATATTATAGTCTGTTCCCTCACTCCATTTTCAAGAGCTAATAATGTATACGTTGAGATACATCTTAACGGTTGATCAGTCTGTTGAGTTGTTTTATAATTATTTTCTAATTTTCCGTGTGAATAATCAATATTAGCATCTGCCTTCTTTAAATTCTCGACAACCTTATCATACGCTCTACCACGATTGAACAAACCTTTTAATCGCTTTATATCCTCATAAACCTTGTCCTGATCAAATTTTTTAATTTCGCCATAACAAACCTTTACATTATTTATTTTTCCTGAATCTTTTGCAAAAATTGAAATTGTCTCATGAACCCGGCCTATTGCTGACACAGGAGACGAAACGCGCGTCTTTATTCCACACAATCTCTTCTTTGAAAGTAAACTTCAGCTCTGAAAGAATTGTATTCCAGCGGTAAAAACTTTCACCACGGCCGAACATGACAATGAATCCATTTTTTGTTAAAAGCCTTCTGCATTCTGAGAAGAACTTATGTTCATCAAACGGCCTTTCTAGCTTCTGGTTTTTCAAATATAAATACGGCGGATCTATACAGATCACATCTATACTTTCATCTGGAAGTCTTTTCATTAATTCCAGGTTGTCTTCATTAAATAATTTAATCCTCTCCATAAAAAATACCCGCTACCTATCACAGCAGCGGGAACAAGAACCATTTAAAAAAATAAAACGAATGAGAAAGTTTCCTACTGCATTAAATCAATCAATTGTGCCATTATGGGATTCGAACCCATCTTTCCGCCCCGAAGCGCAGCGTCCTAGCCCATAGACGAAAGCTCCATTTCCCGGAACACATCCGGGCTTTACAAACTTCATTTTAAAGTGCTCGGCTATAGCGGATATGTATAGCGGGGCACTTTTTTAAATTGTTATAAGATCATTATACACCGTCATATTCTTTACCATAATCTGTGTCTGTCTTAGCCCAAACAGAGTCTAATACGATAATGTCACCAATTAATTCATCTGATTTTCTTTTCATACTTTTAATTTTAAAATTTTAAACCCGTCGAATTCGACCACTTTAGAAAAAAAGAACAGTATGGCAACAAGAAAAAAAAAACAAATCAGATGAAGAACGAATTAAAATGCACCGCCAATACTGTTCTTTAATAAACAATAAACATATTTACCAGGCTGTTACACCCAAATAAATATTTTTAGAATATCGCTTTGCTGATGCCCCGGAACGACCGTGGTTCTCTACTCCAACCTCATCTTGCCTATCCACAGCCGTAGCGCATTACCTATATGCTAGCATCACGTTTGATTTTTTATTGGCTTGGAACCGTGGAAATCTAACCACTATTTAAATAGAACTTATAGCCTAAAACACACCAAGTACGCCTCAACATCGTCCATCACACAACCCCTTCTTCTACGTCATTTGTACCTGGTGTTTTCCGGTAGTCATCCGGATAAAAACCATCTACATTATGCCCAGCCCGAGATAAATCGACTTTCCTTTTAACAAATTTACAAAAGTTAGATGAATAAAACAATTGATCTAACAATATATTTTTAAAAAGTTAGAACATTGAAACTATTGAAATTTTGACAAAAAAATACCCCCACTAAGAGAGTATTTATATGATAATTTATTATTACTTCTTCCGGATCCCCAACCATTCACCCCTGCCGGTGTAGATATGATCGAATTCATCCGGAACATTCAATAGTTCAATAACATTACATTCCAGGAATGCAGCGACTTTAATAAGCTTATCAATAGGGATCCCATGAGTTTCATTTAAATAATTGTTCATCATCTGGGGCTACAATCCGCAGCTTCAGCGATCTCGCTTATTTTAGCCTTTTTGGCCTCGGCTTTTCTCTTATTCTAAGTGTTTTCATTTTAATTATTTGATGTAAAATTAAAGTTTTATTTGGATAAAACAATCATAATATTAAAATATATTTTAGTTTCCGTGTTTAGTAAAAATAATGTGGTTGATTTTCAGCTTCTAATATCTAATATATTTTAGTTTTTGCAACTTTCTGTAAAATTAATTTTAATTTATTTGCTTTGTATTAAAATATATTTTATATTTGCATAAGAAAATTAAAACAAACAATAAAAAAAAAAACAACGATATGAAAACTATAATCTCTTACACTGACTCAATTAGAACTTGCGAAAGCTGTGGAAAAACTAACCTAAAGGGGACCTTCTTATTAGTTGACGAATATAACAACGAATTTTACTACGGTTCTGAATGTGGAGCTAGAGCTGCAGGAATTTCAAAATCAGAATTCAAAGAAAAATCAAATATTGATCACCTTTTAAAATCGGTTGTTTCAGAAGCTTGGGATATGGGATTGGGATGGAGCTTAGAAGATAATGTACAGAAAGTGATATTAAAGAGAAAATTAAGACTTCCAATTAGTAACCCATATTTCAAAAAAAAATTCAATCTCAATTTTAGATTAAAAACCTAAGCAAGTTTTTAAAAGGCTTACCTCTAAAATAATTTAAAAAACAAATAGAATATCATGAAAAAATCATTCAAAATCACAGACGCTCAAATCATCATCACTCTATTTACACTAGCATTAGCTGCATTTATTACAGCTGCAGTATTAATTCCAGGAAAGCAGGAAATAAAGCCTAAAAACTTTGTTGGTATTGATGCAGCAGGATTTAAGCACTATCCAGATGGACACATTGAAAGAATGGAAATTAAATTAAAGTAAAAATATTACCCCGGCTTAGGGCCGGGATTAAATCTATTTACGGAAATCCTCAATCAATAAAATAAAACTTTAAATAACTTCACAAAATGGTTTCAACAATAATTATTATCACATTAGGCATTTTATTGATTCTCCAAAATTGGAACCAAAATACAGATTATAAGAAGATGTATGAAAGACAGTCAAAAATGTATGATGAACTTAACAAAATGCATGATGAGTCAATGAGATTAAATTTCAAACTTTCTCGAAAAATACTAGAACTTACCAAAAAAATGAAGACCCTGACGAATAATCAGGGTCTTTTATTTAGTTGTTAAATTGATAATTTGAAATATTCTATGCCTTCAATGATTACAGGTCCGGTAATGTTTAATCTATTAATATCTTCCGGAATTTCCATTGTCTTTGTAAGATCATAAACTAGTTGTTTTTTACAGAATGTAAGCATTTTGCCAGCGTATTGCTTTAGCTCAATTGAAAAGTCAGACTCTTCTTCCGACACTGTAAAATACCATTCTCCTGTTTCTTCGTCTTGAAAGAATTTAATGAAATCATATTCTTTTGCACCGGTCATTTTTATTGCTGCAGAATTAAAGTTAAAACTACCAACGGTTTTTGCAAATGATAATATTGCACTCTTTCTAATATCTTCTTTTTTACCTATGTATTCCTTTAATTTCATCTGTTATATTGTTTTTAAAAATTTACCCCAATAATTGATAAGTTCTAGTTTTTTACTCAGTGATAAATTGTAGTATTTTTTACCGCAATGCTTTCTTAAATCTCTTTTTATAGCCTGTTTATTTCTGGCAGGAAAAAGCCAGTCCAGCAAACGCCTATCAGGATTATTTATTTGAAATTCAATTTGATGTTTCATTATATGTCACTGTTACGTTTAAAAACTTTTCTCCAACTACCACATTAGAATCAGGCGAAATTGAATCAAGAACGTCCTCCAATACCGCAAACTTTGGGTTTAATGTTTCAGGCTTCCAGATTAAATCAGGTATAATCCATTTATCGATATTTACATTATCAGATCCTTTGATAATTTCAAAGTCAGAGTCTGATATTTCGGCGTCAAAATCATAATGCATGACAGCTGTTTCTGTTAGTCTTATTCTTACCTTTTTACTCATTGTTGTATCGATTTAAATACGTTTCCGGATATTGATAGTAGTCCAGGTAAAGGTCCCGGAACTGTGCGCCTGCATAATAAGCGGGTCCGTCATCAATAAAGTAGCATAAAATACCGGGACTTCTTTCCGGTTCTTCTAAATAGCCTATCACTCCAAGACCACGATCATCAGCGTTTTTCTTAATGCAAAATTCACCTGGATAATATGCATCATATTCCTCCCATTTTTCTGCATTCCAGTTAATTTCTTTCCCTTCATTTAAAACAAGAGTGATAATCGCTAGTTTATAATGTGCTTCAAGTTGCTTTCGTAATTTTTCCGGTGCATTGTTGAAATTTGGAATGACATCAGAAATGCCCAAATGGTGACAAGCGTCGGCGAATGTTCTTATTCCGGAATAGAAAGGTTTACATTGACATATCATGTGATGACATCTTTCATATTCGGAGTATGAATATTGCAGTTCAATAAGATTTCTTTCAACCTTGTTTTTTTCATACTCTTCTACTGAATCTAGGCTCATTTGACTGTATTCAGAATCTGGTCCAAAAAAATCCTGAATCTTTTTATGAGAATCAAATTCATCATTTAATATTACATGTGCTGATCCTATACAGTTGCAATTTGGACAATAGGCCACATTGAATTTTAGTTTTTCCATTTAGTAATTTTTTAAAGCCTCGTAAATGGCAATTCTGTTTTGCTGGATTTCTTGCTTAAGTTCATCCAATTCCTTTTTACCTCCTTTAAACTCCTTAATTCATTGTTATGAATGTTTAAGAGTTTAGTATACTTTCTACTCTGAATAAATAGAATAAAGATCAATAGTGCGACTGAGCACCCTAACGTTATGATTGTAATAATTTCAAATGTCATAATTATTTTTTTCGTTCGATTGAATCACCTAACACAATAGCGATTAATACCGCTGCAGCACACATCCAAAATATCGAAGCATCTGTTATTTCAATTTTTATTTGTAACATTTTTATTGAATTTTAATCGTTATCCATTATTTCAGTCCATATGCATCCCGCTGTACACCCTAGTGCAATGGTAATAAATGATAAATTCAATGTCGAACTGAGATCAAATCCAGCTAAAGAACAAATACCGCAGTTGCAATAAAGAACTTCATTGAATTGCTTAGTCTTAAGCTAAATTTCGCATGCTTTGATATTGCTGTATAGCAAATAACTAGTATAGCCAAAATTGTTACTACTCCGATTATTGTTAATGATATGTCTTTACTTTCCATTAAATTTCTGTTTTAAGTTCTACTGTTAAATTATCCAGGGTCTGGCCGGCTCTTTTTCCGGAGCTGCAGGTGTATGAACTTTCACCGTCCATGATCCACCGTTTTCATAATCATCCTCAATGTAGTTGATATTGATAGATGCCTTTTCTCTGTTCAGCTTGTATTCCTTACAAATAAGGTCAAGCATTCCCTTTTCGTCCAAAAGAACGAAGCTTTTTAAACTCATATTTTTGTGTATTTTAGTTGAAAAAAATTATGTTGATAATTTCACCAAGTGAAGTACGTCCTGCTAAAGAATTAAACGCTTTTAAAACCTATGATCCTAATGCATCAATGAGAGATACCTACATTGTTGCCAGCTGGTTCATCCCAATATGTTTGCTTGTAATTATGTTTATGCTCTATGTAAGCAAGAGGGATCAAGAAAATTTTTAGTGATACCAAAACTGTATTTTTTAATATAAACAACGGTACCCATCCGATGAATAAAGGTTTTTAAATAGATCAAAACATTCTAAATTTCTCTTTTAAAGTAAAATTTATTGTCCCATCCATCGTCTAAAACTGATACCAATTCCCAGCCTATTTTCCCGTATTCAGCTAATTTTCTTTTGCTTAAGTTTTTTGCAACGAAGTATTCATATTGTTTCATATTGTGTGTACATGTTTTTAATCATAAATTTAACCTCCGTTTCTATCCTGATCAGCCTTTCTATGATGCGTCTGTAATTTTCCAGTGAAATCAAAATATGCATCGGAATAAGGCAATGAAAGGTTATTGATACTGATAATGCAATTATGATAAATGCCTTTTTCATTTTTATGAATTTTCATTTACATTGGTTCAAACTCAATCTCAATCCTGGGCACCAGTCCGTAAATTTTGAAACGTCACTCATTTTAACGATCTGAGAGTCATTCATAAATACAACTCCTTGCATTGCATCAAACAGAGGTTTGTTCAGGTTGTCGGTAAGATCCGGCTTCACATCACGGTAAAACACCGCACCTTCTTCCAGTTGTTTTAATTTCGTTTTCGTCCAGTTCTTTTGCGGCGGAAATACGTACAAAAGTCTTTTAATTGCAATCGGACCAGAATACGGCTTAAATCCTTTTGGTAGCTGTGACTTTACATCAAATGCAATATTCCTTTCGTTCCGCTTAACTTTGTCAGGCTGAAAATGCCTGATCTTTATTTTTCCGGATTGGGTGAGTACGCCCGCAGATCTTACTGACTGTTTAGGCTGTGGAACTCCCAGTATTTTTAATTCTAAAATCATCAGTTATAAGTTTGAACATTGTTGTTATCTGCTTCATCTAAATCTTCAAGAAATGGAATCATTTGATCATCCATTGTTAATTCAAAATCATCAAAGTCCCTTCCTCTTGTTAAAGCAGCAGAAATAATACTCCTAGACTTCTGATCCTGATCTTTTACGATTCTTAAACCTGTCTCGCATAAGTTCATTAAATTTGTTCCTAAATGCCCTCTTGGTTTGAAATTAAAATTGTTGGCACTGGGGTTTTCATGAACTATTACGAGAATGTGAGTTTTGTATATGTTCTTAATTTTTAGCAACCATTGCGTAATTTCTGATGCCTCAGTTGCACTGTTAAAATCAATACAAAGTGAACGATATTGTCAATGATCACTAAACCACAATTTGGATTTTCTTCAAGATGAAGCTCAACCATTTTTTTCTTTTCCTCAATGCTTAAAGTTGAAACTGAATAATAATCGACATTCAAGCCTTGTGTTATGTGAAAAATATTTTTGTGGCCCTGTGACAGTGGAATCGGGATTGCTCAGTATCAATAATTGCTATGCCTTTTCTGTGATAGTTTGAAACCATTTTGTTGTTATGCCCGATAAGAACTGCCTGACATATAGCCCTAACAAGTGCTGATTTTCTGGCTTTTGCCGGACCAAATAACATTGAAATGTTGTCCTCAGTAAAAATGGGGATTTCATAACCATTCTGCAGAATGCTAACTATCGGTATAGGTTCCGGAATATCATCTTCAGGTAAAATAAGATAATCATTCAGTCGTAACTTTATGGATCCAGCATTTGGTTCACCATCCAGTTTAATTTCTTCTATTGCCATCTTTCCGGGTTTTCTGAGTTAAGGGTTTTGTTTCTATAAATTCCATATGATCAGAGTGTAAAATTTTAAACTTTGGAAAATTCTCTTTTGCTTTTTTAGAGAATCGTTTATAAGCTCTTCTACTTGCTCGAAAGTCACTCGCTGGTCTTCTGGTATTGGAATATACTCGTTATGTGAAAAATGGACCGTTTCTGATCGTGTACTGGAAACTCTGTCCATATCTTGCAGCCATAAATCTTTATTTTTGGCATCCTTTCATATTCCTGGTATAACCATAGCTCATCGGCAATCATTTTGATCACTTCGTGTTTAGGGTTCAGTAAAATTGCAAGTCGGTTCAAAATATCACTTGCCTCCGGCATCCCCATTGGAAAACCTATTTCATCAGGTTTTTTATGCTTCAGTACGAGTTTATTGTTTTCATTGTGAACCTTATAAACCTTCAACAGGTAAAAGAGAATTAATGCATCTTCAAGAGATTCGTTTCTTTTCTTTGAATTTTCCTCCTGAATAAGAATGTTTAAGGCTTCAATGTCCTGCGCTGTTACATTTAGTCTTTTGCTGTTATTCCAGGCAAATGAAAATCTATTTGTTAGGTGTTTTAATGCTTTCATGTTCTTTAATTTTTTCAATTGCACGCACTACTTCTTGATGAAAATCTTTATGAGCTTTACCGGCGGCAATTGCAAGTTTTGAGATTGTGTCTGTTTTTGAAACTCCATTACGGTCCGTCTTTCTCAGTGATTTAAGTGTTGACATATTTTTAAACCAAAATGAATCAAAACGTGGGTCTTCTTTGTGGCATCTATCGAAGTACTTTAAAATTCCAATCATTCTGTCTATGGAATTTCCATCGTTTTCAATTAAAAGTCGAATATGATCCACCCATTCAAAAACATCCGCCTTTTCTAAGTGCTTATGCTTTGGGTTTTCTTTTCTCCATAATTCCCAGAATCGGAAGGCGAGAAGGAAGTAGGTTTTATTCCCTGGAAATTTGAAGTGTACTCGTTGAGATTTTCAATCGAAACAAAACAATATCTATTTTTATTAATATTACACTTAGAATTATTATTACTATTATTATTTACAATTGCATTTGCAATTGCAGTATGCTTAAGCGACCCTTCAAGCGACCCTTTAAGCAACCCTTGAAGGGTGTTTATATTAACTTCATTTGATTGAACAAAATCAATGATAAACTCTTTGTCTGTAAGCTTTTTCTTTAGGTTGTCATATTCCGGTTTTTGTAGGAGTTTTTAGCTTTTTTCCAGAATTGCCCTAGTTTTCCGCTATCAGATTGCCCGCTTTTATAGTTTACACGAGACAAAATCTCTTCCTTAAGGCGTAAATTTTCCCATCCATTTGGTGTTTTTTCAAACTTCGCTTTAAGGGTCGCTTCAAGGGTCGCTTTATCGACCCCATTGCAATACATTAAAACACGTTTTGTGTCAAATGGTATAATACCGTTTTGATGCTGATAAACAAGAAGATCCACGTAACATGCTCTTTCCTCCGGAAGCATCATCCTTGTTCCTTCATAGTAATCTTTGCTGTAAAATAAGAATGCTGGATCTTTTGACATGTTAATCTCGTTTTTTTAGTTGCTTTTTAGCATGGTAGTAGGCTTTTTGTCTTTCCAATCTTTCAAAATATTTTTCCGGATTAGTATATTTCAGATTTTTCTGTTTTTTCAATAGCTTTTCCCGATGCTCCCAATCCTCATGGTACTTGTTTTTCTGCCATTCTCTTTGGTATTCTCTACTATAGGCATTGATTCGCTCTTTATTTTTAAGGTAATATTCCCTTCTCCTAATTTTCTCTTTTTCTGTCATGGCTTTGATTTTTGATTATTGTCTTCCATTGCTTATAGAGAAACGCTGCTGCATACTCAGGTGCTTGTGCTTCTGAATTCATTACTACCTTAATCGCTGTCATATGTAATTCCTCTCTTAAAATGTAATCAGGATCATTACTATTGTTGATCTTCAATACATAAAATGCGTTTTCGATGCCTTTATATGAATTGTAAGGAAGAAACATTTGTTTAGGCTCTGCTGGATCCAATAGGTTCATAATTTGATTTATTGAACCACTCATTCGAGTGAATATGATAAAGTCTGACAGTATATTGATAACCGTATCAGAAAGCGTCTGTTTAATTGCTTTTTCTTGTCTACCATTGCTGTAAGTTTTAGGGTTAAAAAGGGGCTGTAAAACCCCTTTATTTGGACTTAGTAACTCTTAATAACATGTTCGCCTGTTCTGGGGCCTATAGCGTCATTTATTTCCTGTATGCGCAAGTCTATTTGGTTTTGATAAAATGAATCTCGCTCCTCTAAATAAAGATTGTACAGTAAAAATAAAGTAGTTGGGATGTCTATCAGGTAATCAATTATTTCCCTTCCATTAATTAAGTTTATTTCTAAAACACTCTCTACATAACAGGGTGTTACGCCTGAAAATTCGGTAAATTTATTACTGAGAAAGTCTCTCAAGAACCGATCATAGTCAGTAACGCATCCGGCTAGTATTTCAGACAGTTTTAATTTAAAATTATCAGTACTAAATGACTTAAAAGGATCTCTCTTATTATCCTGGTAAAATTTAATTGCCATAATATATTTTTAAATGGTTTTAACTTGTTTGATAGGTTCTACTACAATTTCTAGCGTCTTAGCAATAAAACCTAGCCCCTTTTGTGTAAATAGGGTTTGAGTTCTTATGACATCATTTACAATTACTTCCTTCATTCTAAAATATCCCCGGTCAACATAGCTCTGTTTGGGTTCATTTTCGTTTTTGAAGAAAATTCCTTTTTCTCTAAGTATTTTATAGAGAGTCTTATTTCCGTATGGTAGATTCAGCAACTTGCAAACCTTTGATCCGGTTAATAATTTATCAGAATCAAACACAATATTTACAAAATCAGATCTGGTTTTCATTTTTAAGTTCTCGATCTGAAGGCGTTCATTTTCTTCCAGCAATGCTAATTCCGACATTAAAACTTCTTTGTGGGTTCTGGGCCTTGATAGAGTCTGTTCCATTTTATTGAACGCATCAATATATTCCAGCTTAAAATCAAGTGCTTTTTTTCCAGTGAATCCCATCACCAGCAGACTAAATCCGTCACGGTTCATGATGTACATAGGATATTTCTTACCTCTGTTTTCATATGTGCTTTCAATGAATAATAATTTGGCGGCTGAGTTTTGAGCCACGAGATTTTCAATATCTCTTAACACGTTTTTATGTTCCTTTTCGAACTTTTCCGCAACCAAAAGAGAGTTTGTTACGATGTTGCCATCATTTTGAAATACTAATTCCATAGGTTAAAAATTTATTGATTGAATAAATCCGGTTAAAATGAATCCGGCAACGATCAGAAATATTGCTAGTAGAGTAGGGATGCCGTCATTAGTGTGTGGTTTCATTAGCTTTTAGTTTGTTTAAGTGATAGCGTTCTCTCTTTTTGCATTTAGTTTATCCGCATTTCTCTTATAATATTCTTTACTATAGTTCGGAGGTCTCTTGTATGAATTTATCCTTTCTTTGTTTTTGATCGGTAGTCTCTTTGGTATTCCAGAAGCTGATCCCTGTTTTTTTACGCCATTCTTTCATATATTCATTTCTATTATTTTTACCGCAAAAGCCTTTATCGGGATCTATAGGCTTATTTTTGTTATTTTCAACCCATTCCTTTCTTTTTTCTTTGTAACTTTCCGTTTGTCGTCTTATCCTGTCTTTTTGTCTGAGAAGTTCTTTTTTTTTCTTCTCTGTAAATTTTGCCCTTAATTTTCAGGTATTCAGAATTTTGCTGCCTCCATTCTTTCCAATATTTTCTAAGATATTCTTTATATTTTTCGGAATTTTTTAATCTCCATTGCTTATTATACGAGTATACTTTAGCCCTGTATTCTGGGTCATTTTTATACCGTTCTTTGCTTCGTTCGTATAAACATTCTTTACACTGATTGCCTACATATTGAGCACCCAAACTTATAATTACATTAAAGCAAGCCACCGGCTTTATTTCGTTGCAAATTGTGCATGTATTACTTGTGTCGTGTAACTGAGTAAAATCATTTACAGCAGAACTCCTATAATTAAATTTTAAACTTTTCAAGTTCCCCCATCCAACAAATAATCATGAGTAATATCCATGAAGTTTTCAGGGTCAATTTTCTTTGCAAATTTCAGAGTGTCGTCATAGCTTAAGACCTTATTATCTATAGTTAAAGTATTTAACATGTCGTAAAATTTTAATTATTGTAGATGTAAGTTTTGTATCAGGTATTGATTAAGTTCTTTTTCTTCATAATATGAAATTGGATATGGCTCATATTCCTGATATGAATCATTCCATACAAATACATTTAGAACCTTAGCTACTGCGTTAATATTAGAACAGATAAACTTTTTTAATTTCTTGCTAACAAGTTTGAAATTGAAAGAAGCTGTAACCTCAACTTCTATGTAGAAGTTTCTACACTGAATCGGAACACAGTTTATGTCAAGTTCCTCATATCCGCTAACAGCATCAACATGATCTTTCACGCATATTTCTAAAGACTTTTGTTCCTCAGATATAAGTAACATGCAATAGTTTTATCGTTAGCCAGAATAAACTCCAACTCTTTCGCTTTAATAATTGTTTCCATGGCTAATTTTCATTTTGGAGTGTTGCAACTCTAGCTCTCAGGTTCTGAATAGTTTTGTTTGAGATTGACTTTTCCTTAACCTGCTTTTTCAAATATGTCTTTTTGATAGAGGCGTACATTCTAAAAAGTTTAGCTCTCACCTGTAGGAAAATTTCAGTGAATTCAGTATTTGAAATACCGCCAACTTCTCTGAGTAGTTTTGCATCTGATAAAATTTCAGTAGCATTACAAAAAGAGTTTAATTGATATTTACTTATGTTGGAATTTTTAAATGCTTCATATGCATATTGTTCAACTTCTTTAAATTCTTTAAATTCTTGGTTAGTAATTAACTTACTCCCGAAGTATGACCATATTTGTATTGCAGAATTAAATGTTGAAAACCTGTATAAAAAGAAATCATCTTCTAAATCCGGATAAACTACTGTTATATCTTTTAACCTTGAACATGAGAAATTGAGCATGTCAGATTCCATGTTGTTCATTATTCGGGCTATTTCTTTGTTTGTGTTCATGGTAATTAGTGGTTTTTGGTTGAAAAGTAATTTTTGATTTCTTTTTCCCATTCTGACAAAACATATTCCGCCAAAAAAACAATATTACATTTATTGTTATATGTTTGTTGAGTTATAATGATTGAAAGAGAAGTGTGTAGTTCGTCGAAATCATTAAGTTCTGTAATGCCTAATATTCGTAGTGCGTTGTCATACCCTGTATAGCCGTCATAACCTACATCATATTTGTCTTGTATTGGATCATAAACATTGAGTATTGTTTTTATCCCATCACATAATCTAGAATAAACTATGTGATCAGTAATAATATCTAAAACTGCCTTTCTTATTTGTTCATCATTTAGACTTTTTGCAATATTTAGATTGTGAAGCGATTCATGACTATTTTCTAGTTCATGATTTTTTTGTACTTTTGTATTCATAATTAAGAAACATTTATTTGTTTACACTAGGCTTTCCGCTGCAACGGACAGCCTTTTTTTATTTTCTTCTGAACTGTGCCCGAATTTCAGCTTCTTGTTCAGCTTTGATTTTTGATTCATTATTTCGCTTCCGCTGGGCGGTTCCACGCCACCCAGGAAAGCATACATTTCAGCTTTAACAAAGGCAGAATATGATTTTATATTATTAGCCAATGCATCCATATGTTCACAATGTGACAAGATTTCTCTGGCTTTTTTTTCAGTCATTTACTTGGATTAATTCATTTCGTTTTTTAATTACATCCTTTAAAGCCTTAACAACTTTAAAGTGGTTTTTCTGGTAAACTCTGTAATATGCTCTTTCTGCACATTGTGCCGAAATTTTGAGCTTTTGAGCTACTTCCTTCCAGTCTCCTTTACGTTTGCTTTTTAATAGTTCCGTAAGTGTTTGCATGTATTTTTCTTCTGCAACCGTAATTTCACTGAAATTGAATCTTTTATTTATGGGGGTTTTTACGGTATTTCTTGATTGTGTCATGATATGTTATTTTTAATACTATTTTTGCACTTATCTACGACAAAGATAGTACACGTTGTGCACTTTTACAATACAAGTGCTCATTGTGTAGTGTTAAAATTTTGTTAAATTTTAAAAAGTCAATGATATAGCACTATGACAGCGGAAGAAATAAAAATTTTAGAAAAAAATTTAACCTCACACAGCCACAATTAGCAGAATATCTCAATGTATCTGCTAGAACAGTAAAGAGTTGGGAATATGGTGAAAGGAAAATTTCAGGTCCTGCAATTAAAATGCTGGAAGAATTCAACAGAGATGTGTCACCGCTTACACAGGTTAACAAAACAGAATTGAAAAGAAAAGTATATCCATCTGTAATGGAAGTTAAGCTTGTCACAACAAAAGCCCGTGCTGGCTTTACAGATAGTTATTATGCTGAAGAATATTTAAAAGATTTACCGGTGGTATTGGTGGAAGCAGACAAGGAATATAAAGGTAAGTATTTAGCTTTCGAAGTTGATGGGGATAGTATGGAACCGGAGTATTATGCAGGAGACATTGTTATTTGTCGTGAAATTAAAAGAAACCTTTGGCAATACAAATTACATTACAAAGATTGGGATTTTGTAATTGCTCACGGAACCCAGGGAATAATGCTAAAGGAAATAGTAAATCATGATACTGATACAGGAGATATAATTTGTCATTCATTAAACTCTAATGGTAAATATGATGACTTTACTTTAAATCTAAAAGAAGTATCTTTTTTATATAATGTTGTTGAGCATAGGAGATCTGGACGTGCAAAGCGACAAAATAGGTAGCATATTTCATGAAATACACCACTAAAATAACATATAAAATATACGATCCGGATCAGCGAAAACATCCCGATCCAGAAGCACAGGCTTTAATTGATCGCATTCACAATGATATGTTAAGTGCTTTTACCGATAAAATACAGAAATTAGTGATTAAGTATAATAAAATTCTTAGAGGCTGTCATATAGAATTTATTCTTGACCTGGGAGCATCCTGGGAAAATGGTTTTCAACCAAACATAAATATTATTTATATTCCAGAATATAAGGAGAAACTTGTTAAACTTATATTGAAACTGATTAGAAATTCAAAAGAAGAAGATCTGATAATAAAAAGGCAAAAAAATTTAATTAAAAAGATAAATATGGAAAAATTTAAACTATACTGTTTTGAACATTTAGAAGGTAAAAAATATGAAAAAGGTGAGTTGAATGATCTTGTAATGGATTTGATAAATGCCGGAATTGAATACTATAAAAATCTTGATCAATCAAAATCAGAAGAGTTTAATTCTATTGAAAGAAAACTTAATGATACTAAAATTAAACTTGGGGAATATCCAATAAATTACGGTTCAAAATTTAAAAGCTTTTACAGCGATCATTTTACTATCTAAGGTCACTTATTTATTTTTTTCCGGGCAACTTTCCGGGCAACTTTTTAATAAAATAGTAAAAAAAATAAACTTACAATTAAATCTTAACTGACTGACAATCAATTTAAAGTGTCGTTCTATTGGTAGGGCCCAAACGCTCATAATCAGGTGGTCCCTGGTTCGAGCCCAGGTGGGACCACTACAAAAACTCGACAAGCCCCTATTTATGGGGCTTTTTATTTCCCAAAACCACAACGCTGAAATATACGCTTAAACTTCCTCGGAAAAGCCTTGCTGGATTGACTTCGCAAGAATGTGGTTCTATTTTAAAATAAAAAATAAAATGACTTTGTGATTTCAAAATTACAGAAGTTATTCTCCTGCTTTATATCTGTATTGCCTTTGCCTAAAGAGATTGAGAAAATTTCCATTTTCGTCAATCTCCGATATCCATTCAGATTCTACCAAATATTTTTATCTTAGTTCTTCCGAAAGTCTTTATATGAAAAGAAATGATCTTATTACTCTTGAATTAACTGATTTACCATTAGAATCACTTCCAAAAATATTTACATTTTTGGAGAATACTTTAGAAGAATTTCTCGATTTGGATGTATTTGAGGAGAAAATAAAAAGGTTTACTATTTTGGAACAGTACTTTATCTGTAAATATGGAGTTGAATATTATTCTAAACCTAAACTTACCTCGTGGTTAAACAAACAAAAAGATAATTGGGGAATGGAAGATGAAACTGTAAGAAGAATTCAGGAAAATTCAGAGGAATTCTTATCCAGTGTAGAGGGAATGAAGAATTCGTTGGAGAGAATCACCAAAAACCACAAAAGAAAGTATAAAAACTTTAAGGATCTGCAATTTCCTTATGAAGAAGAAATTATTGATTACAGAATACCTCTCTATTTTGTTCCTCAAACGATTGAAGACTTTGAAAGTAGACATAAAACATTTTCACAAAATAAAAACAGATTCAAAGAGGAAGTATTTAAAATTTTCAGAGATATTTTTTCCGATCATGATATAGAAAGATTTTTTAATAATTCTTTCGATTTTCAGTTCAATCCTTACCTTGTTTCATTACTTTATATAGAGGTTCACAATGTAGGAGATTTCAAAAGTAAGGCTTATACGCTTTATGATAGTTATAATAAATTTTATAAATCTGAAAAAGCCAGATATGAAAAGTACTTTGCCAATTACTGTGAAGATCTTGCTAAGGGATTAAAAAATGGTGTAATTAAAGAAAAACGTACTGACAGCAAAGGATTACTTATTGAAACAGGCAGAACGATAGAAGTGAATGAAAACCGTAAGAAATTTTATCCCACACCCGAGAAATTAGAAGAGTTAAAAAAATCTTTCACATTAAATGAGGTTGGCAAAATAGATTTTACAAAAGTCCTGTATAATTCATTTCCTTTCATAAGAGAGGATTATATTGAAAAGAAAATAAAAAATATCGATTATACATTAGATCAATTCATTGATACTTTTTCTACAAGTATTCGCCCTGCTAAAAATTAAAACTTATTCCTGATGTGTAAAACGTATAAATACGGTTGAGATTTTACACATCGTACTACAAAAAATTCTTCGCTATTCTACTTTTGATCCGTCAAATTGAGACAGGATCATGGATAACAACGCACTAACATATCATCTAACAAAAGTTTTTTCGGAGCTGGAAGTTCGGATAGCAGAGAGAGTACTATCTCTACTGACGGAGCAAGGCTTGGGACTAGCAGGGACGCCTGTGGGTCAGGAAAAACTTTTGACAGATAAGCAATTATGCGAACTCCTCCAAATCTCAACTTCACATCTCTCCAACTTTAGAAAAGCTAATCCCAATTTTCCTTTTTATCCGATCGGTAAGAATATTAGGTATAAGCTTTCTGAGGTGGAAGAATTTCTAAAGTTTAACCAATTAAAAAAAAAAATTAATTGTATGAAAGAAGAAAGCGAAGAAACGCAAACCCTTTATTATCCGTGGTATGTCAATAAAAGTGGTAAAGTGGGTGTAAGAAGTATAGATTATCTTAATTTTTTACAATACCTCAATATCAGGATAGCCAAGATTGGTAATATCAAAGAGTTTGTACTGTTGAAAAACAATATCCTGAAAATAATAGAGGTATCAGATATTATACAGATTGCTATAAAATGGCTCGTTGAAAATGTAGACTTATCAACTCATCATGTTAGTGTTGATGAAGTTAAAGAGGCGTGGATCAATAAATCTAAAATCTTATTGGATATAAAAACGCTATGTTATATGGAAGAGATTGAGTTTAAGCAAAAGTTTGATTCGAAAGACGAAAGTTACTTTTATTTTCTCAATACAGTAGTTAAAGTTACAGCTGAAGGAAAATCTCTTGTAGAGTATAAAGATCTCACTTGGTATGTTATGGAAGATCAGATTATTAAACGAAACTTTTATCTACCAAAGAAACCTCTTGACAAATTGAATATTCCGTATCAAATATTTGTCTGGAATATCGCAGGACAAAATGAAGTAAGATACAGAGCTTTTATGTCTGTTATTGGTTATCTGCTTCATAGATATCAGGATGCAGCTAAACCCAAAGCTATTAACCTGCTTGATGAAACCGAAGAAACTGATCTTGCAGAGGGAGGTAGAGGAAAATCACTGTTTGTCAAAGCCTTAGGAAAACTTATAAATGTCTGTGAAGTCTCAGGGAAAGATTTTAATGGAAGTAACACTTTTGCTTTTCAGAGGGTTAACCGATATACAGGAATTCTGCTGATTGATGATGCTAGTTATAATTTAAAGTTTGAGCTATTGTACAACAGGATTACCGATGGTTTCACTGTGAATGTAAAGTATAAGCCTGAATACCATATTCCGTTCGAAGAATCCCCTAAGGTTATTATTACCAGTAATCATATTCTGAAAGCCATTGCTGGAAACAGTACAGACAGGAGAAGATATGAAATAGAATTGAGTTCACACTATGGAAAAGATTTAACCGTATACGATGACTTCGGGCATTATTTCTTTACAGACTGGGATCAGAGACAGTGGGACGAATTTACATTGTATATGCTAAGTTGTGTACAAGTTGTACTTAACAGAGGGATTAATAGAAGCCCCATCAATCCACCTGAATGAAAGAAGGCTCATTTCTGAACTCGGAATTGAATTCTTGGATTTCATGGAAGAGGAACTCAACGGAAAAACCAAGCTTCATAAAAAGAACTGTTCAGCAAGTTTTCAAAAGGTGGCTATGTCAATTCAAGGTACCTCCCAAATCAGAGAACATTTACGACAAAGGTTAAGAAATATCTTGAATACAAGCAGATTCCGTACAGAGAGATCCCTCTGAATACCAAAATGTACTTTGAAATTCTAACTGAAAAGGACTTAAAACCAATGATTACTATTGATAGCGTTGATACCAGCTACAGAACGGTTGATACCGCTAATAAATTGACACGACTGGTTAATCAGTTACAGAAATTTTTCAGTACTGATAATACCACTAAAAATTAATTATTAAAACATAACACTATGAATAAAAGAAAGATCCTCGTCATAGACTTGGAGACTACGGGCTTAGACCCATTTACAGACCATATAGTGAGTGTTGCTATATCTGTTGAAAAAGAAAGGGATTTAACATTGTTCTCCCTTTTATAAAAACAAAGCCAAGGCTAAAGAGTTCTTACAGCCATTGCTTCCGATACTTGAAGATGAAACGATTACCAAAGTCCTTTCCAATGCGAAGTTTGACTTAAAATTCTTTCATCAGTACGGAATTAAAATTAAAGGTGAAATCAGGGATACCATGATTTTAGATTATCTCTTGGATCCTAACCGTAAAACCCACGGACTAAAGGAAATTTCAGAACGACATCTGCAATACCACCAAATTTCCTTTGAAGAAATGTTAAATGGTAGGGACATTACCAAAGTTTCGAAAGAAGAACTTACAAAATATGCTTGTGAAGATACAGATCTGACCTTGCAATTATACCACTTTTTAAATCAACAATTAAATCACAACTAAATGGATATAGCAATCAATACGTTAGAACACAATTTAATCCGTGTTCTCGTTAAAATCGAGCGCAATGGTGTAAAAATAGACACGAAGAAATTAGAACGTGTAGAACATCAGCTATTGAATCAACTACAAATGACCACCGAAAAATATCAGAAATCGCGGAACGGAAATCAATCTTAACAGTAATGAACAGCTGAGTACTCTGCTTTTTGAAACGTTGGAACTTCAACCGAAAGTTACTTCCAAAGGTAAATCAGGATTGATTTCTGTTGATAAATCGCACTTGGCAAAACTTAAAGACGACCACGAAATAATATCCCTCATCTTGGATTACAGGAAAATCAACACTTTGTTAAGTTTCTGTAATCAATTGAAAGAAGCTCACCCAAAAACAAAGAGGCTTCATTGTAACTTAAATCAGATAGGAACGGCAACAGGACGATTTAGCTGTAGTAATCCGAATTTACAGAATATTCCTAATGTAAAATTAAAGGACAAGGACAACGAAATTGATGAACTTAAAATTATCGCTTCCAAGTTCAGAGAGGTTTTTATTGCTGAAAAAGGATGTGTGCTGATTGGTGCGGATTACTCACAGATCGAGCTGAGGGTGATGGCAGAAATGAGTCAAGATGAATATTTATTGAAAGCCTATAATAATGATATAGATATTCACAGATTGACCGCTTCTAAAGTGTTCAATTGCAGTAAAATTTCAGAAGTAACAGAGGAACAAAGGAAAATTGCTAAAACAATCAACTTTGGACTAATCTACGGAATGTCAGCGGTAGGTTTAGCGGAATCTCTTACAGCAATTACAAAGAAACATCATTCTAAGGAAGATGCTGAAAAAATGATGTCAGATTATTTTGCTCAGTTTAAAGGGGTAAAATCCTGCTTGGAAGGATTAGTAGATTATGCAGATCATCATGGTTATTCCAGAACTCTATTCGGAAGAACCAGACCAATTCCTCAGCTCGCTTCTAACGATATGGCAATTCGTGAAAAGGGAAACGCCTTGCAATGAACTCTCCTGTACAGGGAAGTGCAGCCGATATTATTAAAATGGCAATGGTGAACTGTGATAAAGCCATTGCAGAGAAAGGTTTGAAGTCTAAAATGATCCTTCAAATTCATGATGAGTTGCTGTTCGAAGTTCCCGAAAATGAAGTGGAAATCGTAGAAAAACTTATAAAATATGAGATGGAGAATGTCGTAAAACTTTCTATACCTCTTACAATAGAGCTTGGTAAAGGGGCTAATTGGGCAGTTGCCCATTAATAATATTAACAATTAAATAAAATATCATGAACCACAATAATTTATACAAAACGCAAGTAGACTTTATATCTATAAAGGTAGATGGACAAGAAGCATTAAATTTGAACTGGGATAATCTTATTGATCATCCTACTTTACGTAACCAGTATACATTAATTGAAAAAGTTAATCCAAATTACAAAAACTTCTCTCTTTATGTTAAGAGCTCTGGAGAGGTTCTGATTAACCTCAGCATTCCATACTTTTTATTCGGACATAATTACCATACAGCAGAAAATGAAGAATTGCAGGATTTTTATGTTATCATTAAAAAGATTCTCGGGATAGATATTAGAAAATCAGAAGTCATTGAACTTGAGTACGGAGGGTATTGTAACTCAGAAATAAGTCCTGAAGAATTTCTGAAGAAAATTTTAAGGATGCAAAATCATGATCTTATCTATTCAAAATCTTATATGAAGATGTTTGAAGATAAAAAACAAGGTATTTGCTTCAAAATATATGATGCTGTTGAAAATGCAAAGCAAAAAAGAACTTACACTGCCGAACGTTTTATTAATAAACATATTATTAAATATGAAATAAAAGTGAAAAAACCTGAGATAATTTTCAAAAGTAAATTGTTGTTCGAAACTCTACTTGTAGAACCAGCTCAAAATTCAGCTTTAGTTCAACTTAAGAGAATGCTTACTAAATTAAAAAATCAATTGGTTCTACCTTACGAGAAAAAAAAGTAGAACCTGTAAAGTATGATTTGATAAATATTATTTATACAGCATTGAAAAATATTGAGAATCATCATCCTGAAAATATATCAATATTTAAGCAACTAATGGATGTAATTGATGAGAGCCCTTTGTCTTCTTCCCAAAAAAGCAAGAGAAGAAAAGCTATTCAGAAGTTGGAAGAGGAGTATGACTTTTTACCATTCTAATAATAATTTTAGCCCTAACCGTTGTAGCACATTAGGGTTTAGGGCTAAAGTTACAAAGACAAAACTATGTCGTAAGAATTTCACAATTAGTAATCTAAAATTTAACACGATGGCAACATTTAAATTTATCTTAAGTAAGCTTGATTATCAGAAGAAAAGAAAAGTCCTGAATCCCTTCTGATGCTTAGGTATACTCATAAAAGAAAACAACTCATTTTTCAACTCATAAGAATATTGATGAAAAATATTGGGATGAAAGAACACAAATGGTAAAAAGGAGTTATCCTGGTTCCGACAGGTTTAATATTTACATTAAAGGAATCCGTCAGAAAGTAGAAGATATCGTTAATGAAATGCTGATCAAAGGAGATGATCCGACCACAGATTACGTGAAATCTATTTATAACTCTAACAAGAATGGAACGGAGAAAAAGAAGCAATATACTTTCTTTGAATATGCTGAAAAATACTTAGAAAATGGTAAGAACCGTCTTACAATGAGTACCATAAAAGTTACCGTACTGCTTTGAATAAGCTTGAGGATTACCAAGAGTATAGTAGAAGTAAGTTAGACTGGATGAGTTTTGATATTGATTTTTATTATGACTTCATGGATTTCTATACAGGAATTGAAGGTTTAACCAATAATGGCTTTGGGAAAATCATCAAAAACCTTAAAGCAATATTGAACTCGGCAACTGAGGACGGTTATAATACTTTTACAGGCTATCAACACAAAAATTTTAAGACCGTAAGAGAAGATGTTAACAATATTTACCTGAGTGAAGATGAGATTTCAAAACTCTTAAAATTGGATTTAAGTAATGATAAAACAATGGAAAGGACAAGGGACTTATTTGTATTCGGCTGTTATACGGGGTTGAGGTTTAGTGATTTCAGCCAAGTGAAGCAGGAGCATATTGTTGGTGATATTCTTAGAATCAAAACTATAAAAACGAGCGAATGGGTAAATATTCCGATCCTTCCGGCAGTGAGGGAAATCATGGATAAATATAAAGATAATCCAAACAATCTTCCGAAGTCCGTATCTAATCAGACAATGAATAGAAATCTGAAAGATTTAGGGAAATGGCGAAAATTAATGATAAGATTCTAAAAATCAGAAATAAAGGTAAAGAAAGGATCGAAGATGATCTCTTAAAATATCAGATGATTTGCACTCATACTGCTAGGAGATCATTTGCCACCAATATGTTTAAAAGGGGTGTTCCTACTAGAGTAATTATGAATATTACGGGGCATAGAACTGAAAAAGCATTTAACAGCTATATCAAAATATCACAGGATGAGAATGCGGAATTGCTGAAAGAGTATTTTATTAAATCGGCTTAATTTATTTTTTCATAGTGTAATTTAAAGCTCTGCTATAAAGTGGGGCTTTTATTTTTTTACAATAAAACTCATATATTTGATAGAGCTACAATTTTTATAATCCTTATTAAAACCTTTATGACACTGCCGAATTTACGAAAGTTATATAAAAATTTGAAAGAAAATGATGAAGCATATTATATTTTTGACTATAAAAAGAATAATGTGTGTTTTGAGGTTCTATTTGATATATTTAATTCCCCTTTTGAGTTGCACTTTATATTAAAAGAGAGTGACTTTTCATTTAGAATGACAGTACATAAGGGATTTCATATTAATGAATATTTAGATAAGAATATATATAAGCGTTTATGTGAAATTTTAATGTTGAAATATGATGAGCAGAATCCTTTTAGTACAAAAGTTTTTTTGAGGAGTTTAATTCAAAAATTCCTATGTATGAACAGCGAATTAAAAAGGAAAGAGAGTTACTTAAATTTTATGTAAATCAAATAGAAGAAGCTGATAAGCTTTATTTTGATGGTTTTATAGAATGGAATAAAGTCAATAATGGTAAAGGAGTTACTATAAAAAACTTAGAAAAGACAAGAATCCTTTACCCAGATTTATACGAAAAGTGTAAAAGAGAAAATATAAGTGTAAGATATACTCATATTGATAAGAATAAGGTTATAGATTAAATATTTTACAGAAATTGATTGTTTGTTGTATTTCTTTTCTTTTTTATATTGTTATTTTAAACTAAAAACATAATCATGGGAATTTTTGATGACAAAGAGAGCCGAAAGAAAATACAGTATCTTGAAGAAGAAAGAACAAAGATTTGGAAAAGGATAATTGCCTTGGAAAATGAAAATAAAAATCTAAAAAGCCAAATCATAGCAAGTGCTTCCGATTCAGCAAAAGATGCTGCGCAAAGCTCTAAAAGAGCAGCGGAATATAGAAATAAGAGCGAATTAAGACTACATGAAGCGAGTGAAAAGGTAGGAGAGATTACGGCTAAACTTGAAGAAGCTAATAAGATTTTAGAAAACATACAAATTACTAATGGAAATATTAATGCTATAAAAGTAAAGGCAGATCAAATAGATACTTCATATCAAGCTTCATATCAAGCTTTAAAGGAAAAAATAGATCATTTAACTGAATTTATAGAGGATTATCCTGAACTTGATGAAAAACTTTCTGAGATTACAAGCTTTATAAATGATATAGAATCCAATGTAAATAAATCTAAATCTGGATTATCAGCTATAAATTTAAAAAGAAAAGAAATTGAAGAGTTTTATGAAGAACTGTTTGGATATAATGATGTAGATGAAGATGGAGAAGAAATCAGAGTAGATGGTTTGAAACATCATTTAACAGATGGTTTTGGAGACTTAGCCGATAATATTAAAAAAACTGAAGATAGAGTAGCTAAGATAAAAACAGAATACGAGGAACAGTTCAAAGATTTTGAAAAAATCATAAATCACAATATGAACAGATAAATAGTGAAATTTCGAGTCTTTTGCCTGCTGCTTTAACTGCAGGATTAAGCTCTGCTTTTTCAAGTAAAAAGGAACAAGAAGAAAATAACTCTACAACTCTCCAAAAGCGATTTTCTGATGGAATCAAACTATTAATTGTAGCAAGTGTTATTCCTTTCATTGTTAGTATTGTCTTATTATTACAAGGGGAAAAACTTGACCAAGTGATTTATAAAATTCCAAGAATAGTTTTAGCAATTGTTCCAATGTATATTCCAATACTCTGGTTTACTTATTCTGCAAATAAAAACTTAATCTTTCAAAAGACTGATAGAAGAATATGCACATAAAGAAGTTTTAAGTAAGACTTATGAAGGATTGTCAAAACAAATTAATAATTTGAGTAGTGATGAACAAACTGAAGAACTAAAGTATAGGCTTTTGTCAAACTTTTTGCAAGTTACATCAGAAAACCCAGGTAAACTTATTTCTAACTATGAAGCTTCAGATCATCCTGTGATGGAAGCACTTGAACAAAGTTATAAGTTTCAATTAGCTATTGATAAGCTAGAAGGAGTTCCAGGCTTAGGTAAAGTAGCTGCGATACTTGAAGCAAAATCCAAAAAAAAAGACTGGATGAAAAGAAAGAAACGATAATTAAAGGTTTACAAAATAGTTCTAATGTGGATGAAGAAGATGATGAGGATGAAAAGGCTTCATAATTAATTTATAAATAGTTTCTTTCAGTGTCTTTTTATTATAGAGGAAGGCACTCAAAGAAACATGGGCTTATCTGCTGTTAAAACCACAGAAAGATATAACTTAGAAAGAAATACGACATAACCTCCTGTTAAATTATAGTTTGCAAACATTTGATGATTTAACAAGGCGAAGTCCCTGAATAATTTTAAATAATACAACAGAAGTCTGTTGTAGTTCCAGCTATTTGGAAAAAACTTGTACCGAAATATTAAGAAAATCCTTTGTAATAAATAATTTCAAAGATGTTCTACTTAATCAATTACGAAAACTAATACAGAACCCCACTTGAAAATTTTCAAGTGGAGAACGTAGTTCAAAATCTTTTATTAGTCTAAATTTTTCATTAACTCAAAGGAATAATGAAGAAGAATTCCCGGTTTAGATTCAAAGAGAAAGTTTTAAGTTACTCAAATGATTCAATAGATGAATTTCCTTTTGAAAGCGAAGCGGTTTACCGCTTCTGGTTACCTCTTTCATTAAGGTTTTTAATTAAAGTCTTTAATTATGTCTTTAAATATAAGTGCAGGATTGGTGATTTTGAAATGCAAATTTGGTGATATAGAAGTGCAAAAATGGTTAGATTGAAATGCAAAATTAGGTGATTTAAAATGCACGATTGATGATAAAAAGTACTGTTACTCCCTAAAAATGTAGTCGTGGTAGTCGTTCTATCAACAATAGTAGAGGATATCACCTGAATACAACAGAGAAACCGAGTGGTACGAAAGTATGGAGAACAAAAAGTAGTCGACTACTTTTCCGTAGTCCGTAGTAGGGTGTAAAGACAGGAAACATGAGGAGGAAAACCGTTAATCAGTCCAAAAATTAGTAGTAGTAAAAATTAAAAAACAGTACAGTGAAAAAAGATACCAAAAAGATAATATTGAATTAATAGATCCTTCGATAGAAGAAGTTCCAGCAAAATTAATGATAGGAGTTCCTTTTGAAATCCTAATGAATTCGGAGTTATCACTCAACGAAAAATTATTGTTAGGACTGGATTTCTCTCTGAAAAGCAAACTTGGATTTAACCAGATAACCAATAAAGATGTTGGAAAATTGTTCAACTTACACCCCAATATTATTGGAGATTGCAGAAAAAGCCTTGTTGAAAAGGGATATCTAATAAAAGAGGGACGAAAATATTTCCTCACTGACCACTATAAAACTGCTGAAAAATCCGAAGAAATTCAGGAAAATACAAGTAGTAAAGACCGAAGAAATATTAAACTTCCTTTTGAAGTTTATTCGAATAAGAGGTTGAAAACAGGAGAAAAACTCCTTTGGGGTGAATATAATTCGATCAGTAAAGGAGAAAAAGAATATTTTGCTAAAAGAGAACATACAGCGAACCGCCTTAGTGTAAGCGTTGAAAGTATCTCAAACTGGACGAAATCTCTCAACGAAAAAGGACTGTTTAAAAATATCAAATCGTTACAGGATATCACACTCACCAAAGAAAGGTTATCACTTGTCGTTTTGATAAAGAATAAATTAAAATGTAAAACTGGTGCTTTGAGGACATTTTTGTATAACACAATTTTTAACGAAGTAGATAATGTTAAAATCACTTTTGATATCAAATATCCAAATTGAAATGATAAACGATTTTTGAATGGAGAATACAGTTCAAATTAAGTTTTATCCTACTGTGGATGAAGAACATTACGTTAATGTTTAAGTCTAAAAGTAAAAATGTTGCTTGAGACTATTAAAATTAATAGCTTTACAGCAGTAAATAAACAAAAAAATATATAATATAAATATTTAAAATTAGATAAAAACATATTGCATTTCGCAAACTGATTTCTGCCTTTGAAAAGTCGAAAATTTAAAAGTGTAACAGAAAGAAGTTTAGCAAAATGCTCAGGCTTAGGGCTTGAGCGTTGCTTTACTTTGTTACACAGGGCTTCGACTCCCTCAAAGGCAGGTAGAGACAATGTCTCAAGCCTGTTTTGTTTTCATACATCATTACGGGTTTCAGTAAGAAATATCAGATAAAAGTCTATAAAATTGAAAACCTAATAAATAATAAAATGAAAACGAAATTTTCTACACTACTACTTATTCTATTTACTTCATTAGTACTCAACTGCAATAAACAATCAACTAATAACGAATTAGATACCTCATATCTTAATGAAGATGGAACAGAAAAATTTTTAGTCGAAAAAAATAAGTTCAGTAATTTCATTGTATTAAGCAGTTCTATAGGAAGAAATAACAATCCAGTATCTACACTTTATGCATTCAAAGGCATTTTAAAAAATAATACCAAAAATATTTACAAATCTGCCACTATTGAAGGAGAAGTTATTCTTGTTCTTGTTAATGGGAATGAACTTAATTGCAGAAGTACATCTGATTCTTTTGATCCAGTTTTGAGTTCTATTGCAAATTCCAAAACTAAGTACAACTGGAAACCGAATGAAAGTTGGGTAATAGATGAATTGAAATCGTGTACTATTCCTATAGAATATTTCAGCTATCCAGTGAAACAGGTATTTACCCAGTACTATATCAGTACAGAAGACCAAATTAATAATACCTCCGAAAAAATATTGATGTCTCAAAGAGACGTAACAGATCGATGGTTAAAAGCAAAGGAAAAAGTTAAAAACAATATCACTGATTCTAATGATTACTCATTTAACATCTCTAAATATCTTGGAACTAAATAGTGCTATCAAAACGCAACCAATAAATATAAACTTAAAATCAAATAAAATTATGAGAACAAAAACTACGAAATTCTTAATCTTAGGATTATGCACACTTTTAACAGGATGTTCAAAAACTACTGATGAAGAAATCAATGAATCGCAAACGCCAATCACAGAAAAAATATTTGCATTTAAATATGTAGATAATGGAATAAATAGTGTTGTTCAACTTAATCCTAACAATGGTAGTGAAATCAAAACAATAGCTAATCTGGGAAATCAGTATTTAAGAATAGCGAAATATTATAGCAATACGGATGAAATACTTGGAGAGGTGAACGAAAATAACACTAAAAAGTTTTACAGAATAAAAGTTTCTGATGGAACAATTTCTAAGTATAACTACAATGGATATGATGATTTTGTTATAGGAGGAAATAAGTTATATGCCTTCAAATACAATAATAACAATAACAGTATCGTAGAATTGGATCCAACCACTGGTACAGAAATCACTATCTTAAAATCTGTTGGAATCAATTATCTTAAGAACTTTGTTTTCTCACAAAACACAAATACCATTATCTGTGAAAACAATACAACAAAATCCCTTTACAAAATCAATTGTATAAATGGCAATACGGAATCTTTTAACTATTACGGGTATGATGATTTAGCTATTTCAAAAAACGGACAGTTATATGGATTTAAATACACTACCAGTAATAACCAGATCGTAGAATTGAATACTTCGAATGGTAATGAAATAAAAACGATTAAATCAGTTGGAAGTAAGTATTTAAAGAATATGTTCTATTTAAATTCTACTAATGAGATTGTTGGAGATTTAATAACTGATTCATCTACACATAATTACTTTAAATGCAAAGTTTCTGACGGTATTTCAAGTGAAAACACCTTTGGAGAATATGATTATTTTATTTTTTAATTACTAAATAATTTAGCTTTAAAACCACTTAGAGTAGTCCAAATTATACTTTATTTTGTATTGGAAGTCTTCTTTTAAAGAGGGCTTTTTTATTTGAGTTTTAATGATTATATGTTATGATATTCTTTCATATATATTCAAATATTATGTCCCTCAAAATTCGTAGTTTTGTTTGATTCAATTACTAATAAAAATGATGACTAAATGACAAACTTAGATAAGCTGTATAATTCCATCGAAAACTTGAAAGAATTAGGGTTACCATTGAATAAGGAAACATTAGAAGCTGTAAATACATTAGAAGAAGATTTAATTAAGAATGAGATAATTCCTCGTTTAGCTGATAATATAGAACCAATAATTACCAAAATAAAACGTCCTATTGTATTAGTAGTTGATTATATTCCCAATGAAGATTTGAGTGTGCGTCTTACGCGTAAGAAAGTTATCACAGATGAAGTTGAAACAAAGCAATATCCTTTATCTATAAAGGAACATTCAGGAAGAAAGACAGATAGAAAAATTCTCTCCTCTCCTAAATCCCGAAAACAGGTCTTTCCGTCATATATCCAGATGGAACAAAAATAGAAAGGAAATATGCCTACGAAACTTTTTTAGCGGTTATTGAGAAAGCTGGTGTTGAGAAAGTTGCAAATTTGGAAATGAGGTGGGTTGGCTTACCTTTGGTTTCAAAAGTAAAGGATGATTTTTATAATCAACACGAAATATCAGGAGGGTGGTTGATTGTAACTCATTCTGCTACCAATCAGAAAAGGACACAATTGGAAGAGATTTCTAAAAAATTGAATTTAGGGTTGAAAGTGGAGGTCGTATAAAATATTATAATTTTAAGAACATTTTTTCTTAAAAAAATAATTACTATTTTACAACCCAGCAAATTATCATGGATAATAAATTAGATAAATTATTAGAATTAAAAAACAGATTATCAGAAGAAATTAAAAAGAAAACTCTGATAATAATCTCATTATTACTTTATCTAAAGAAATAGCAGGTTTAGATGAATCATCTGTAAGGTTTTCTGTTGATGCAGGTATTATTAATAGATTAGGAAAAGAACTTGTAGCTAAACAAGAGACAGCAGTTTCAGAACTTATAAAAATGCTTATGATGCAGATGCAACAGTCGTTGATTTAATTTTTGAAAACGCATGGAATAAGGGAGGGGTTTTAACAATTGAAGATAATGGACATGGAATGAACAGAGAACAGCTAGTGAATGGTTTTATGAGATTGTCTTCTTCGGATAAAATTCACAATCCGGTTTCTGAAAAATATAAGCGTCAAAAAGCAGGAAAAAGGGAATTGGCAGATTTGCCACTCAACGTTTAGGAAATAAACTAACAATTATTACTCAAACTATACAGTCTCAAGAAGCATTAAAAGTGGTTGTTAATTGGGATGATTTTGAAACTGATAAAGATTTATTGACAGTTTCTAATTCAATTGAGTTTGTTCCAAAAACTAAAGATAATGGCACAGTATTGATAATTGAAGGATTGAGAGAGGGATGGTCTGATGCTATGATCAAAAGAGTATATCGTTATACATCTGAATTATTACAACCATTTCCACTTTCAAAAAGAAAGAGGAACAAAAAGAAAGTTCTGTTGATGGGGATTTAAGAGTAATTATTACCGAAGTGACAATGGAGGGTTAATTGCGATTGTTGATGAAGAAAAAGCAATTTTCCAACATGCTTTAGCGGAAATTGAAGGCTATGTATTAGACGAAGGTCAAGGATGCTGGGCATTAAAAAGTGACAAATTAAATTTTCCTGAAGAGGTATATTTAATAGGTAATAATGAAAAAAATAAAGAGGACACAACTACTCCTTTTAATCTAATTAGAGGAGTGCATTTCAAGGCCTACTATTTTATTTATGAAGGGTCGTTATTTTCGCCAGGTAATTTTACTTTTATAAGAGACTTAAGTTATGAAAAGGGGGATCAAATTATATAGAAATGGTTTCCGTGTTTTGCCATATGGTGAACAAGGAGACGATTGGTTAGGATTAGATCAATCAAATAATAGAAGTATTGTTCTTGGTCCACATATGAATCGTAGTTTTTTTGGATTTGTAGAACTTGAGGACAGATCTGGAAATTTTGAAGAAACATCAAGTAGAGAAGGGCTAATTGAAAATGAATATTTAAATGAATTAGTAAGTTTTGTATATCGCTCATTAACAAGTGCCGTTATGAAAGTTTCAGAACTTAGAGGAAGAAAAGCTACAGCATCCCAAAAGGCTTCAAAAAAGAAAATCCTTCAGAAATTGTTGATAGTGCGATTGATGAAATAAAAGAGTTGATAACACCTTCTATAAGCACAGGAAATAGCAGCCAGAATTCAGATCAAGATGAAAAAAGAAAAAAGCAGAGGACATATTTGAAAAAATAAAACAAGCGAGAGAAGAAGAAAAAGCAAAAAATCAAGAACTAATTGATGAGGTTAATATGCTTCGAATATTAGCAGGGTTAGGTCTAGTAATTGGAGAATTTGTACATGAAGTTCAGCGATTCTTACCGGGCTTTGATGCAGATATTCGTTTCCTTAAAAGTGCAGTCAAAGATTATAAGGATGTTTACGAAAGAGTAGAACTATTAGAAACGAATGTAAAATCATTTAGCGCATACACATCATATTTTGATAAAACTATTTCTAGAAATGTACATAGAGAACTGGAGCCAATAGAATTGAGAGATGTAGTTAGAAATTTCGAAGTTGTTATTTCCAATGATTTAAAAAGAGCAGCAATAGATATGCTACCAACGCAATATGAAGGATATGACTTATTTACTATTCCAATGCATCCTTCGGAATGGGCATCTATATTATTTAATTTATATACCAATTCAAAAAAGCCATTAAAAGAGCCAAATCTAACGGTAAGATTTTTGTAAAATGTGGCAAGGATGAGAATATCGTTTTCTTAGAATTTTCAGATAATGGTGATGGTATTAAAAAGAAAATGAAGAGAATATTTTCAATGCATTTTATACGACATCAACAGTTTCTAATCATACTTCAGATGATGCAGTAGCTCTTACGGGAACTGGCTTAGGATTAAAAATAGTAAAGGATATAATCGAATTCTATAATGGAGAAATATATGTTTCAACTCCTGCAGATGGTTATAATACAACAATAAGAATAGAAATACCAAAAACTAATAATGGAAAAAGTTAAATATTTATATATTGATGATGAGAATGGGACTCCCGAAATTTCCACTTTAAATGGATTTAATGATTTAAAAATAATTGAGGTTGAAAGGTTCCCTTTATCTGACTTTAGAGAATTTAGTAATCTTAAGATTGAATTAATCAGAAGAATCAAAGAGCATTCTTTTGATGGACTAATATTAGACTTAAGATTAGATGGAAGTGGGAGTGATAGAACAGAGTTTAATGCAACTGCTTTGACTTCAGAGCTTAGATCTGTAGCTGCGAGAGGGGAAATATTATCATTTCCAATAGTACTTTGCTCTACGGAAAGTAATATTAAACAAACTTACGATACCGATAAAACTAGTCATGACTTATTTGATTATAAGATAAATAAATCTAATGAAAAACCAGATTGGGAAAAGATGTCTCAAAAATTGGATTCATTAGCAAAAGGCTATAATTGGTTGCAGCTTCAAGCACGGACAAAAGAAGACATTTTCGGAATAAATATAAAGAATCTAGACGAAAGAGTTGTAGAAAGAATTGATAATTTTTCTGTTTCTTATGATTATACCCATTTTGTTGTGAAACATTTTTTTCATCAAACGAACCCTCTGATTAATGAAAAAATTTTAGCAGCTAGACTTGGAATAGACTTGACTCGTACGCCTGTAGAGTTATGGTATATTTTAAAAAATGAGATACTATCTAATATAAAGTATAAAGGCATTTTTTCTGATGGTTGGCAAAGGTGGTGGGCAGATGGATTAGTCACTTGGTTTGAGGAGATTTCAGGTGAAAATCTTGCTTTTATTAACGCTGAAAAACGTATTGAAATATTAATGAATAAATATAGTTTAGCAGGCTTAGTAGCAGCTCAGCCTTTAAAATTCTGTAACAGTACAGAATTTTGGTCAATTTGTGAGGCTTACAAGGTACCAATTGATCCATTAGAAGCATTCAGAATTTTTACTACTGTAGATATCAAACCGTGGGAAGAGTATAAGTATATATCACTTCTTGCTATTTTAGAAAGAGTGGGAGTCGAAAGGGGTTAAAACCTTTCAAGTGAAGTGGAAAATATAGAATATACAAAAGAACTATTAGGTATATAATGGCTATAAGTAATAAAGCATTTAAAGGAAAAATGAAAAAGGATATTGTTGATTTTCTTAATATACTTTCTCGACTTTCAATTAGCTATAAGAGTATTGATCACAAAGAAATGTTACCTGACCATTTGTGGGGTTACTCAATAAAAGAATTAAGATTTCCCGTTGAAAATTCTACGCTTAAACATATTAGGCCAAAAGGATTTTCAAATTTAGAAGTTCTGATTGATATTGATGTTGTTTCTCAAAATGCAGAATGGGAAAAATTAAATGACCCATTTGATGTGTTAAATTTTAGAACTTTATTAAAAGGGACAAATAAACTTACTGGTCATACTCATTATTTAAGTTTTCACATAGATAGACATAATGGAGGAAGTACAAATGAGATTCATCCATTATATCACATGCAATATTTGCAAAATGGTAAAGCAAAGCCTAAAGATGATTTTGATCATGGAGAAAGTTTACAGCTTGATATTCCTCGAATGATGCATTTACCCATGGAATTGATTTTAGGTGTAAGTGTAATTATTTCTAATTTTGCACCAAAATTATATGAAAAACTTTTAAAGGACAGACAGTTTATTAATTTAACAAAGGAATACCAAGTACGCGTATGGAGGCCATATTTTAATTCTTTAGAAAGCTATTGGTTAACTCCAATGAATAATAGAATTTGGGATCCAAAATTAAATTGTCCATATTTAATATGAGAAACATATTCAGATACTTAAAAACCTATTCAACTCAACCTTTAGAGGTTGATAGACTTATTGTATCTGCTTTTTTAGAAATTAACCAATTAACAGTCTTAGAGAATCGTTTTTTGTTGGAATACTATATCCAAGAAAATGAAATACAAGAATGGGATAGCTTAACTAAATTCATTGAAATTATTACTAAAGAAATAAATATTTTTGATATTGAAAAATTAATCGAATTATTCGAATTTGTTATTTCTCCTTCCGACAGAGTTATAAACGGGGCGGTATATACTCCTTCTGAAATCAGGGAATATATCATTAATCAATCGTTTAGAAGAGAAGGTAATAGAATTGCAAATGCTAAAATAGCAGATATTGCTTGTGGTTGTTCTGGTTTTTTGTATACAGCAGCGAAAGAATTAAAACAAAGGACAGAAAATAATTACCAATATATTTTTCAAAATCAGATATTTGGATTAGATATTCAAGAATATTCTGTTAATAGAAGTAAATTGCTGTTGAGTTTATTAGCATTGTCAGAAGGTGAAGATGTAGAAGAGTTTCATTTTAATATATATACGGGAGATTCATTAGTTTTCGATTGGAATAATATATATCGGAATTTTCAAGGATTTGAGATAATTGTGGGAAATCCTCCGTATGTCTCGGCAAGAAATCTAGATGAGGAAACTAAAGAAAATATTAAGAATTGGGTTGTTAGCACATCAGGTAATCCTGATTTATATATTCCTTTCTTTCAAATTGGTTATGAAAATCTTGCAGAAAATGGCATTCTTGGTTTTATAACAATGAATACTTTTTTCAAAAGTTTAAATGGTAGAGCTTTAAGAAGTTATTTTGAGGAAAATAAAGCTACAATAAGAATTATTGACTTTGGGACACATCAGATATTTAAATCAAAAAGTACTTATACGTGTATTTGTTTCCTTGAGAAAGTAAAACAGAATTATATTGAATACTATAAATCGATTGATAAAGAATTACCAATTAATGGAAATCAATATAGGAGAATCAATTATGATAATCTTGACGCTAAAAAAGGCTGGAATCTAAATAGTAATGAAATAATATCTAAGATTGAAGAAATAGGAAAATCATTTGGTGAAAGGTATAAAACAAGGCATGGTATTGCTACATTGAGAAATGATCTTTATATTTTTAAGCCTGTAATGGAAGATGACGAATTTTATTATCTTCAAAATGGTAGTTTATATCCTATTGAAAAAGGAATCTGTAGGGATATATTAAACTCAAATAAATTGAGCAGAAATATTAATTTTGATGAAGAAAAAGAAAAAGTACTATTCCCATACGATGAAGAAATTAAGCCGAAAGCCCTGGATGAAGAACTATTGAAAGAAAAATATCCTTATGCTTATAAATATTTAAAAAAGAAAAAAAAGAGTTGGCTAAACGAGATAAGGGCAATGGTAAATATGAAAATGGTTTGCTTTTGGAAGAACCCAGTCTTTAGAAAAGATTACTAATAAGTTGTTTTTTCCAAAGTTTTCAGACAAAATACCAAGCTATTTGATTAGTAATGATGCTAATTTGCTTTTTTACAATGGTCAGGCAATTATAGGTCATTCCGAGGAGGAAATGCAATTAGTAAAGAAGATCTTAGAATCTCGTTTATTTTGGTATTATATAGAAAGAACGAGCAAACCTTATTCCTCTGATTACTATTCTTTAAACGGAACATATATTAAAAATTTTGGTATTCCAGATTTTACTAACGATGATATTGACTTTTTAATAAATGAATCTAATCAAAATATTATTGATACATTTTTAGAAGATTATTATGGAGTAAAAATATAACTAACTTATTAAGCACGCTTAAACCCATCTACATCCACAGCACTCCATACAACTCCAATATTTTTATAAATAGCTGATATAAAGTAAATATAACTCCATCTAACTCCACATAAATACACGGGGACATTACAGGTGGGACCACAACAAAATCAACCGCTTACGTAATGTGAGCGGTTTTTTTATATTGTTCTTGAATTTATAAAAATAAATAATTTCAGTAGAATCTTTTCTATTTCTATCATTTTAAACACACTAATACTTTTTAAGTTCCTTATTACATTTTCGAAATATTTTCTCCTTTCGTAATAAAATTACTATTACGGAAAAACGTATTGGGTATTAGAGGTATTTATTTAAATTGAGCGTCTTTAATGCATATTGAAAGATATTCATAAGACAATTAACCATAAATAAATATATTATGAGAACCTTTGATGAAGATTTTAATTACTTTAGACAAAACTGTACGTTTGAAAAAATATTTCTTAAAGAAACCTTTTCACCTCATAAAAAGGATTGGCTTTTATTAATTCCCCTTTTTTGGCATTTTTGGGTTGCATTTTACTTTCTTTTAATTATTTGAAATGGGGACTAATATTAGCAATACCCAGTTTTTTGGTCTTCTTTTATTACATTATTCTCGTGAAAGCTAAACAAGCTAATAGAGAATTAAAAATGAATAATTTACCTTTTTCAAAATCACTTTATCAATGGAAAGTTCCTGAGCATGATGGAATGAGAATCCGAGAGGTAGGCAAGCTCTATGAGAATACCAGTAATGATATTATTGTGAAAAGAATAAGTATGGCAAAAGAAAAAATAAGAACAGATAAGAATGAAATATTTATGGATATTCAAAACATTATAAGTTTCTTCGGAAAAAATTTCATAACACTTTTTTAGGTTTTTTCATAGGGCTGTACAGTAAATCTGACTTTTCTACAGAAAATTTTGAAGCGCTCATGTCAATCGTAAAATTATTGTTTTTGTTTGGACTGATGATCGCTTTTATGTGGGTGTTTTTTATCAAAAAGAATTATACTGATTTGATCAAGAATAAAAATGAACAATATGCTGATTATATTTTTGTAATGGAAAATGTTTTATTAATAAGAATGTAAACAAAAAAACTCTTTTGGATATTATATTTAGAATCAAACATACGTTTAAAAATTTTATAAAAAATAATTAAAATACAGTTAACAGCCTTCTTCTCCATATAACGTTGCTTTGCAAAAAAGTAATGATGGAAAAAAACAACCCACTTAACAGAAGAAGGTTTCTTAAAAATACACTTTTAGCAGCCGGAGGAATCTTTATTGCTCCATTGATTGAAAGCTGCACTGATGATTTTACCAGCAGCGAAAATGCTCCCGAGGATCTTAAAAACGGCGGGTTCGAATCCGGAGTAGCAAGCTTTGATCCTACAGCCGGAGGCGTAATTATCTGGACCAGATATTCAACAGGTGCAGATGCAGAAATTACCTGGGAAATAAGTAGGAACAGTAATTTTTCAGAAATAGTAAGAAAAGGGCAGGCCAGTGCAACGGCAATCAATGATTTTACGATAGCGGTAGATGTTCAGAATATTCCTTCCAATACAAAATATTTCTATAGATTTTATAATGGTAAAACAAAGGAAGTCAGTGTAACGGGAGAAACCCTTACATTACCTTCCAAGACGGATTCTGTGAATGAGATAAAAATGGCTGTGGTATCGTGTTCCAATTTTCCAGCCGGCCTTTTCAACGTATATGGCGCCATTGCAAAATCTGAAGCAGATGTAGTGGTACACCTTGGAGACTATATCTACGAATATGCTCCGGGGCAATACGGCACGAATCCTTATACCAACCAGCTGGGAAGAGCTCATCAGCCGGCTAAGGAAATCCTTAATCTCAGCGATTACAGGGAAAGATACAGGCAATACAGAAGCGATAAAAACCTTCAGCTGCTGCATCAGAAAAAGCCTTTTATCTGTGTATGGGATGATCATGAATTTGCCAATGATACTTATAAATCAGGGGCTGAAAATCATCAGCCTGCTGAAGGAGATTTCAGGCGAGAAAAATGGCTGCTTTCCAGGCCTACAGTGAATATATTCCCCTTAAAACAGGAAAAGATCTGAGAATTTACAGAAGCTTCAGTTTCGGAAACATTCTTACGCTGTATATGATGGATACAAGAGTGATCGCCAGAGATAAACAGATGGAATATTCAGATTACCTGGATAGTGCCGGAAACTTTGATCAGGTAAAATTTAAAACTGATTTCTTAAGCACAGGCAGAAAGCTGATCGGAAGTGAGCAGATGACGTGGCTGGGATCCCAGATCAATGGGGATACTGCCAAATGGAAAGTTCTGGGGCAGCAGATCCTGATGACCAAAATGATGGTTCCTGCAGAATTGTTAATGCTCCTGAACCGTATTTTAGCAGAAATCAAACAACTTGGAAGCGCCCAGCCGGCTACGATGCTGGCACTTCAGAATACATTGGCCCAACTTATAGTGCTGAAAAAAAGACATCAGCAGCAGGACCCTACACTCACTCCACAGGAAATTGCAAGAATTACCACCACATTACCCTATAATCTGGATGCCTGGGACGGCTACTTTATGGAAAGAGAGCAGCTCTATGCCATGCTGGCCGGGAAGAATGTTGTAGTGCTGGCTGGTGATACCCACAATGCCTGGTTAGGAAAACTTACCAATGCTCAGGGAATTTTATAGGAACCGAGTTGGCCTGCAGTTCAGTATCCTCACCGGGATTGGAAGGATATCTGGGAATAACATCAGATCCGGCCCAGGCTATAGAATTGGCTAATGCATTTTCCCTGCTGATTGATGACCTGGATTATGCAAACCTCTATAAAAGAGGATATCTGCATGTAAAATTTACTTCCGGAAATTCGGTGGCAGAATGGAGGTTTGTAGATAATGTGATCTCAGAAACCTACGCTGTCACTACAGAAAAAATACACACCATTTCATAGTTTCAATCTTCATATCTTATTTTCAATTTTTGTAGCAAAGAGCTTCAGTGTACCGCTGCAGCTCTTTTTTATTTCTGTTATTTTTCTTATATTGATTAGATGCAAGAGAATGTAATGAAAGAGTTTTTACCATTAGCTTCCAAACCGGGCTGGATCATGACCTGGCTGATAAGAATTTTCGGAATTGCGATTTTATTATTGATATTCCTGATACTTGCCGTACTTCCTTTTTTAATCTGCGAAAAAGTAGCGGTATTGGTAGTGGCTGCTATTCTGTACTATCCTGTCTGGGCTGTAGCGATGTATCGGTTTTTCCGTTTTATGAAAAAGGGAAGGGAGGAAGCTGTAGTCAAGATTCTGGTGGATGATAAAGGAATTCATTATAAGAAGTTAAACGGGAGTACAGACGATATTCTTTACAGTCAGTTGGGTCGGTCATACCTTTCAGATGATTATGACGTACATCTGACACAAATAACAAAAACAATGGTGCTTACGGTAGGCGTGAATGGTAATACCACTAAAATTCTGTTCGACAGTATAGATCCGGGATACTCATATTATACCCAAAATAGCAGAGCTTTAAGAGCCCGGTTTATAGAAGGCATTGTTCGTTTCAGACCTGATTTGAAAATAGATCCGCTTGTTTTTGAGGAATTCAGCATTCATCCGGAAAAATTTACATTTGATAGAAGACAATACCTGCAACACGTAAAGGAAGCTGCCATCATAACGGGAATTATTTTGCTGATAAGTCTAGGATTAATGTTGGCTGTTGTAAAGTTTTAGGGCACAAGCCATAAAATGTAAACGTTTTTCTGTACAACAAGTATTAAAATATTGATTTTATCCCTACCCAAGCATTGGAGTCTCATATCATCAGCTTTTATAGGAAGATACCGGATTGATGATATATTGCAATAAGATAAAGAAAATAATGAAAATACAAATCTGATTAATTTTATTTACAAATCTAAAAATCTTATGCTTATATTTATTTTTATATTAAAATTTGTTACCAGATAAAAACACAGAATACAACAAATTTGATTTAAAAATTAATTGAAAACATGGTGGAAAACTTTATTTATTACTTAGGACTGGTCCTGGTAATTATCGGCTCGATTATGCTGGCCAACCGCTTGAAGGTGGCTTATCCCATTATACTCGTTATTGCAGGATTGCTGATCAGTTTTATTCCCGGACTTCCGGCTATTAAAATAGATCCTGAGCTTATATTCATTATTTTTCTTCCGCCATTATTGTATGAAGCCGCTTTTGCTGTTTCATGGAAAGAAATCTGGAAGCTGAGGCGTATCATTACCAGTTTTGCTTTCATCGTAGTATTTCTCACTGCGATCTCAGTGGCATTCGTTGCCAATTCCTATATTCCCGGCTTTTCACTCGCATTAGGATTTGTCTTAGGTGGAATCGTATCTCCGCCGGATGCAGTGAGTGCCGGAGCTATTTTAAAATTTGTAAAAGTTCCTAAGAATATGTCTACCGTTTTGGAAGGTGAAAGCTTATTCAATGATGCTTCCTCTCTGATCATCTTCAGATTTGCTATGGTAGCAGTAGCCACAGGACAGTTTATATGGCAGGATGCTGCAGTAAGCTTCGGATGGATGGTGTTCGGAGGCCTGGGAATAGGCATTGTACTGGCTTTTATCTTTCTGAAAATAGAAAAAATATTTCCTACCGATGTCAATATGGATGCCATACTCAGTCTGGTAGCCCCTTATGTAATGTATATTGCGGCTGAAGAAGTTCACTCATCAGGTGTTTTAGCGGTGGTAAGCGGAGGATTGTTCCTTTCTGTCAGAAGACATGAAATATTCCGGACCTCAGAATCCAGACTGAGAGGGTCCAACGTCTGGGAAAGCTTTGTATTCCTGATCAACGGAATTGTATTTCTGCTGATCGGGCTGGATCTGCCTGAAATTATGGTAGGATTGAATAAAGAAGGAATCAGATTATCTGAAGCAGTAGGGTATGGGCTATTAATAACTGCAGTCTTGATTATCGTACGCTTTCTGTCTTCCTTTGGAGCAGTCTTCGTGACCCTGATCATGAGAAACTTTATTAATGTGGCAGACAGAGATCCGGGAATGAAAGCACCGATCCTGATGAGCTGGACCGGAATGCGCGGAGTAGTCTCTCTGGCCGCAGCATTATCCATTCCTGTAGTAATGGAAAATGGGCCCTTTTCCCCATCGTGATCTTATTCTCTTCATTACTTTTATCGTTATCCTTGCCACACTCATCATTCAGGGACTGACGTTGCCGGCACTGATCAAAAAACTCAAATTATCTGATACGGAAAACGGATATATGTCTGAAGAAGAATCAGAACATTATTTACGAAAAGAAATGAGGCGTGTTGCTTTAAGATATCTGAATGAAAATTATAAAGAAAGAAGAAGTGAAAACGAATACTTCAACAAGCTGATGGACCGCTGGGAACAGGAAGATAAAGAAGATTCCGTTCACAAGTTCTCTGAAAAGTCCAAAGAAATTTATTTTGAAACCCTTGAGCAGCAGCGCACCTGGCTCAGGGCAGAAAACCGGCGCAATCCGAATATTGATGAAGAATATATCAGACATTATCTAACAAGGCTGGATCTGGAAGAAGAAAGACTCAGAATGTAAAAAAATAACAAGATGAATTTAGTAAAGCAACTCGGGCAGTTTCCCGATGAAAAAGAAAAGAATATTTCAGCACACTTCCTAATTATCTTAACGGCAGGTTTCAGAATATATTGACAACCCCGCCTTTGCTGGAAGGAGAAAGTATGACGAAAGCACTTCTTCAAAGCTTATGTAAAGTGGAAAATACATCACCCACAACTGCACTTCCTTTTGTAGTAACAGATCTGAAGAACCTTCAGCCGGAAGAAAATGTTCTGGTTTGGTTCGGTCACAGTTCATATTTCATTCAGATAGATGGTAAAAATTTCTGATTGATCCCGTTTTCAGCGGGAATGCCTCTCCAATGCCCGGCTCTATCAAAGCTTTTCAGGGGCAGATTACTACAAGCCGGAACATATGCCGGAGATAGATTTTCTGCTGATTTCCCATGACCACTGGGACCATCTGGATTATAAAACTGTTCAGGCATTAAAAAATAAAGTAGGAAAGGTTATCTGCGGATTGGGAACCGGACAGCATTTTGAATACTGGGGCTGGGATATCGAAACAATTATTGAAAAAAACTGGTGGGAAAGCATTGATATTGCAGAAGGTTTCAGAATTACCCTGACTCCTTCAAGACATTTTTCCGGAAGACTCCTGAACCGGAACATCTCACTCTGGACCTCTTTTGTATTGAAAACACCTTCCATGAACCTCTTTTTGGGTGGTGACAGTGGATATGGGGACCATTTTACAGAAATCGGAGACCAATACGGACCGTTTGATCTTGCCGTGATGGAAAACGGACAGTACAACGAAAAGTGGCCGTACATTCATACCCTGCCGGAACAGCTTATGACTGAAATACAGGAACTGAAGGCCAAAAATTTTATCCCTGTGCACAATTCAAAGTTTAAACTGGCTCAGCATGCATGGTATGAACCTTTGCAGCTGGCAGCAAAATATGCAGAAGAATATGATATACCAATTACCCTTCCGAAAATGGGAGAAAAAGTAGATCTGAAAAACCTTGGAAATACCGCCTGGAAAAAATGGTGGGAAGATTATATGTAGAAAATAGAATTTCCCTTAAAATAAAACCTGCTCCATATGAAGCAGGTTTTCCTTATTATCAAAAAAATAATCACCACTAAGGCTCCTTATGGTCAACTTTAGTATGGATGATGTCGTAAAATACAGTCGGGTTGTTGGTTGCATCAGGCGTAATTCTGTAAGTGAACGTAGTGTCGTTCAGGACAAGAATATCCACAACACGGGTAAAAATAACTGCTCCGTTATTATCCAGACCTACAAGAGTTCTTTTCTTTCCGTCAGCAGAAATACTCCATGTTCCCTGAGATCTCAGCACATCGTTTAAACCGAAAATTTTGAAAGTTCCGTTAGCTTTGAAGTAAGAATATCCTACATATCCGGCAACGCTGGCATCTGTTAAAACAACATTATTTCCGTTTTTATCTTTCGCCCCGGTAGTTTCCCATGGTGTGGAAGCTAAGGTAAGCTGCCCGTTACTTGGTTCAGCATGTGAAGTTCTGGTATGGATGATATCGTAATAAACAGACGGATCAGCTGAGTTAGGACGGATTCTGTATGTAAACTCATTTTTATTCAATACAAGGATTTCCACATCACGGGTGAAGATCGTTGTTCCATCCGGGTTCAAGGCAGCGATCGTTCTTGTTTTTCCCTGTGCGTCTACCGACCATGTTCCTCTGGATCTCAATACATCATTCAATCCGTAGATTGCAAATTTGCCATCGGCTTTGAAGTAGGCAAAACCAACATATCCTGAAACGCTGGCATCCATTAAAGCCACGCTGTTTCCATTCTTATCTTTAGCTCCTGTAGTTTCCCACGGTGTAGAAGACAAAACCTGTGAGGGGGTCTGCTGTTCAATGATAATTTCGTCATCATTATCAGAACATGCAACAAAAGATGCTGACAAAAGCATTGCTGCGGACAGATAACATAATTTTTTCAGTGTATTCATAAAGTTATTTTTAAGTCTTTGCAAACTTATCCCGAATAAATATCAATACGTTGTATAAAACCTCTTTTTGTTGTAGAAAATATAACAGATATGGTGATGAGGTGAAAGGAACGTTATTGCCACCCTGGCATCCAAAGATTTCTTGCTGTTTTCACACTGCATTTCTGATATTCTGATATCTGGAATAGCGGAGGCAAGGTTCGGAAATTTTGGAAGTAGGATTTAATTTTTAACGGATGACCCCGTCCAGAACTTTTGTATATTTTTGTTCGATTACATTGAATATGTGATTTCAAGACAGATGACAGAAGAATAAAAAGAGAATGTCAGAATTTTATTTATCAAGATCTTTATTTTTAAGATAAAACAAAAAAATCTTCAAAAACTCTATTTTTGAGTATGAATAACAGAAACCGTGGAAAAAATACAGGAGACGACACTTTATTCGCTTCTGAAAAGCAGCTCAGCAAACTGAGAGCAGCCGTTCAGGATATGCAATATCTGCTGACAAGAGAATACCCGGAAAAAGCGGCATCAGAACTTGTAGGAAACCGCTACCGTTTAAAGACCAGGCAAATACAGGCTTTAAGAGGGGCATCAGCTTCAGAAATGCAGATCCATAACAGGAAATTAAAACAGCTGGAAGCTTCAGATCTTAAAGAGAAGACGGTTTATCTTGACGGGTTCAATGTTTTGATCCTGCTGGAGAGCTTACTTTCCGAAGCTTATATTTTTGAAGGGGCAGACGGCTGTTTCCGGATCTTTCCGGTGTTCATGGGACTTATAAAAGGGTGAATCAAACCTTAAGAGCTGTGGAAGCTGTAGCCTCATTTTTTCACAAAAACCATATCCATAAGCTGATATGGATCTTTGATCAGCCGGTTTCCAACAGTGGAAGAATCAAGCAGATTATTCTGGAATTTGCAGCAGAAAATGCCCTCAATTGGGAAGCCGAATTACAATATAATCCGGATAAATACCTCGCAGAAAGCTCAGAGATCATCATTTCTTCCGATGCATGGATTCTGGATCATTGCAAAGAATGGCTTAATCTCATCGGATACCTGATCAGAGAAGAAAACCTTTCCGTTAACCTCATTAAAATGGCGTAAAAATGAATCAGATCGAAAAATATATTCCACTGATCTCTGAGGTATGGAAAGAAAAATATCAGGCAGTTCTGGCGGAAGAGCATGTGAAAAAGCTGGAATACAATATACAACACTTTAAAGACCGTACTTTAGAATGGCACCTGCCGTATTTCAATGAAGAAATAAAAATTGACAGACGGACGAGCTTTGAAAAATTCATTACGGTATTGGAAAACAGTAATTCTGATCAGGAAAAAGCCGCAATGCTGGAAGCAATTCCGTTTGAAGACTGGCTGAATGTTCTTGGGCAAAGACTTACCTCAGCAAGTATCCGGGATGAAAATGCTGTTCCCCCTTTGAAGAGCGTATTGATCAAAGCCTGTGAAGAACCCTTCAATTCTGAGATTACCATTGCCCAGAGAGCGTGGGAAAAACACATCGGAAGAATGGATGACGGTTTCTGGGGCGAAATTAAAGGAAATAATCAGCAGAAACAGCAGAAAGTGATGGCAAAGATTCATCACATCCTTGATCAGGCTACCTGGTGGAATGTATTTTTCCATTACAAACATGAACTCGTGTTTGAGGTAAGAGAAAAAGAAGGCCATGGAATCCGCTGGGGCCACGGCGGTACAAAGCTGATAGGCTTCCTCGAAAAGTTCATCAACGAAAGTGCTTAGCCTTAATTTCCTTATGTGAACTTATTCCCCATATTATTTTCGATTTCTGAAGTGCACTGAAGTGTTTAAATAAGAACGCTTATAGCTTTATTTTTAACCTTTAAGGAATATTTTTTAATGCGTAAAAACATTGCGCACTACTCCCGTAGTTTTGCAGGTATAAAAACGGAAACTATGGATTTTTCAGAACAAATATTTTCAGCCGAAGAATGGGAAGCATGTCTCAAGGTTCTTCATGCATTGAAAGATCAGCCTTTCCGGAACCCTGATAATAAAACGTTTTCAGGACTGATTACCAAAATTCATAAGAATGCCAAAAAGCAGAACCGTCATGAAATGTACTCAGAAATGAAATCTCATGATCTTGCTGTGAATGCAGGCTCTGTACTGATGCAGAAAGCATTGGCCGGTATTTCCGATTTTTATGATGATGAAAAAGATGAGGTAAAACTTACCCAACTTCAAATTCCTAAAAACTGTTACTGCTGCAATCAAAGCTATCAGTATGCCCACTCTTTCTATTCAAGATTGTGTCCTCAGTGTGCAGGAGAAAACTATGAAAAACGGTTTGAAACGGCTGACCTCACAGGGCGGAATGTAATCCTTACCGGCGGAAGAGTAAAAGTAGGTTTTGCCACAGCATTGAAGGTGTTGAGAAGTGGAGCCAATCTGGTGTTGACAACCCGTTTCCCGGCTTTGGCCATGGAACTTATGCAGCAGGAAACAGATTATGAAAACTGGAAAGACAGACTCTGGATTTATGGGTTGGATCTGAGAAACCTTAAGGCGATTCAGGAGTTTACAGACTTTTATAAATTCAATTTTGATACGCTGGATATCCTGATCAATAATGCTGCTCAGACGATTAAGTATCCCGATGAATATTATCTTCCGGTTGTACGACGTGAAAAAGAAAACTGATGGATTTTAAAGATCTTCACAACCTGGTTCCGAATTGTACAGAAATTTCTCATGAAATGACAAAACTGGAATATGCACAGAATGAAATGACCCAGGTGGCGCTTACCCGTTTCGGGCAACCCGTGGATGACCGGGAGAAAACGAGCTGGAATTCAACACTGGAAGAAGTTTCTATGTATGAACTGGTAGAAGTAAACCTCATCAATCATATAGCGCCCTATTTTCTGATCAAAGAACTGAAGCCTCTGATGAAGAATTCATCCCATAAAGAAAAGTTCATCATCAATGTAACCTCTTCAGAAGGAATCTTCAGCTATGAAAATAAAACGGTATATCACCCGCATACCAATATGACGAAGGCAGCACTCAATATGATGACGCTGACCTCCGCCAGAGAATTTGAAAACGATCAGATCTATATGACAGCCGTTGATGTGGGATGGATTTCTACAGGAGCTAAGGAAAGTCTCAGAAAAAAACAGTTTGAGCAGGGATATATCCCGCCATTGGATTCTGTAGACGGAGCAGCGAGAATTTTACATCCGGTTATAGAAGGTATTAACGGAAAATGTTTCAGCGGAGTTTTATTGAAAAATTATAAAGTCCATACCTGGTAAACAGGATGACAGCCATATAAAGAAGCGATAGTTTAATGAAGAACACTGCCCCTGAGGGTGGAGGTTACGGGTGCAAGTCCCGTACGTTTCACAGGAGTACATAGTTCAGTAGTGAAGAATACTGCCATTGCACGGCAGAGGTCGCAGGTTCGGGGCCTGCTGTACTCCCGATTACGGAGATAATAGTTTAACGGAAAAACATTTCCTTACCCGGAAGCGATGCGGGTTCGAATCCCGCTTATCTCCCAACTTATAGAGTAAAAGAAATAGTTTAATATGGAAAAACTTATTCTTACTGAGTGCATTACCGGTTCGACCCCGGTTTTCTTTTACTTTTAAAAAAATAATGCCATGTTTAAAAATTATTAGTTTATTTTAAAATCATCGATGAAGTTCAGATTCCTGTCCCGGTCAAACGTGGATCAGTTCAGAAGCCAGTGAAAACAAAGGAAAACGTACAGGAAGTAAACGTTTCCGAAACCCGGCCTGAAATCATAACGGTCAAAAGAAAGTCTGCGGAGAAGAGAAAAGAAATCAAAGATTTTGAAGCACACGTAAAGGATTACAAAGAATATTGTCTTGAAAAAACGAGCAATCAGCATATGATGAAAGTATCAGATTATAAAGTAATTGATCGTAATGACAGTACTGAAACGTTTTTTATAAAAGATGATGCATTCATTACCCATAACGAACATAGAATACTACGCATAGAGAGCCCGTATTTTGTGAAATATATTCAGCAGGAATACAACCCGATAACCCAAATTAACGAAAATGCATACGACTGATACCATAAAAGATATAAAATATTCTCTGCAGAAGATGTGCAGAAAATACTTCCGGGTGAATATTCGTCTATAGAGATCTATGCCAAAAACATGACTTTTGCTTTCACGGAAATAGAAGGTAATCTGCTATTGCGTGGTGAAGGATGCCGTTTTCCGGACTTAGTGAGCATTAACGGAAACCTTTCAATAGACGCAGGAAACTGCGAACTTCCCCAGCTTAAAACAGTAGGCGGAAGTTTTGCCATGCATGGCCCCGCAATGCTGGATAAGCTGGAAAAAGTGAAAGGCGACTTTAAATGCATTATCAATTTTGGATTTAAAAACGTAATAAAAATTGACGGAAGCATTGAGCTCAAAAACGCAAACGTGTATATCGGAAATAAAAAACTCTCTGCTATAAGAAGAACAATTGCTGTCAATCATCAGTATCAGGTAGATTTTCTGCCTAAAGACGTTTTTTAATGTAGATGTTTTCGCAGATGATATTATTTTTCAGCATCAGAAAATACAGGGAAGAATCAGCCTTTATGGTGAAAATATTTCTTTCCCTAATCTTGAATGTATTAAGGGCCGGCTTAAAATAGAGCCCCGGAAGAAGAAATATCCGGATTTCGAACATGATTTTCCGGTTCTGAAAAAAATGACCGGGAATCTGATCGTAGATAAAACCAAAATATGTTTTCCTGAATTGAAAGAAATCACGGGCAATATTGAGATCAAGAATAATTCTTTTGTTAAATTTCCCCTATTGGAAAAATCAGGAAGTGTTCTTATCAGGCAGCATGCAGGAGCGGAGTTTCCGGTTTTGAGAGTCGTAAACGGATATCTCCAGAATCATGGTTTTGAAACCTGTTATCTTACGGAATTACAGATTGTAACAGGGAGTTTCTTTACTCATCAGATTCTGGCTAAAAATATTCTGGAAGTAGGAAACTTAATGATGAGCAGATATTGTGAATTTGATCATCTGAAGAAAATAAGCGGTTTTGTTGACATTAATATGGGCTTTAATTACCAATCTCTGGAATATATCGGCTATATGATGAAGGACCAACAGAAAAGCTCAAAGCTGCCTTCGTTAAAAAGGATAGGACATTATCTCTATAATAAAAATGATGGCTTTGAGAATCTGGCTGACCGGATCTATTTTAAAGTGAAGGATAACATGTATATTACAAAAGACAAATGCTATATTTCACGAATTCTGTCGAATCAGCTATATCAACACTTTGGCCACCCATTGGAAAAGCTGGTGTCCATTTTAAAGCTGAGACATAAAAGCTTTCAGAACTTTATTACCCGTGAATATGAGAGAGAATGGAGGAATTATGACTCACCTAATTTTGTAAAGGTTTTAAATAACATAGAAAAAATCTGGGATAATGTAGAATCCATTACCTATGAAGAATTCTTTACCCATTATGATACGGATTTCAGACTGTTCTGTTTCAGTTATTTTGTGTTGGAACCCTGATGAAAAAGCTTGAAGCAAAGAAGATCAACCAGGAAAGAATTCTTGTAAATTATTTTCAATATGATAATAACGGAAATAAAATAGCGGTACAAAGAACCAATTATTATGAAGTATATGAAGTGGAAAATACAAAATTCAGACACTCTTTCCGGATGAGGGAACTGTATTCTTATGCAGTGAAATGCTGGTGTCCGTCTACCGCAGAAGAACATTGGCTGTGGATAGAATCCCGGTATAAAGACAAGGCGTTGACAGCCATTGCTTCCACATTCAGGATTCATGAGAATATTATTCCTCATATAAAGTGCCTGAAAAGACAGGGAGATCTGCTCATCTGTGAAATGGAAAAAGAAGTAGTACCGAAAGGACCTGTAAGGCCTTTAACAGCTGATGAATATTTCAGTCTTCTGGAAGCAGAATCATAAATTATTGCAGAAACAGTAGTTTAACTGGAAAAACGCTCCACTCAGAGGAGAATTGCAGGTTCAGCACCGGCCTGTTTCTGTTTTTAAAAAAAAATAAACCATGGAAGAATTACAATCAATTTTAAATACAATAATCAAAGAAAAGCAAGGCTATATCACATTCCTCACCGGAGCCGGAATCTCAGCAGAAAGCGGTCTGCCAACTTACCGCTCCATAGACGGGATCTGGATCAAAGGAACGAAATATCATCGTCCGGAGGAATTCGAACTTTCAGGTATTTCAGCCAGGAGCCCGAAGAAGTATGGCAGTATAATCTTTTCTGGAAAAAACTGATCGCTGAAGCACAACCCAATGAAGGCCACTATGCTCTTACAGAGATAGAAACGCTTTTAGGAAGCCGCTTTAAGCTGATTACCCAAAACGTAGATGGTCTCCACCAAAGAGCAGGAACCCAAAACGTTTATGAAATTCATGGAAACAAACAGAAAGTACGCTGTTCAAAAGAATGCAGCGAACCCATTGATTTTCCGGAAAATGTAAAACAAAAAGAATATACGGAAGATCTTAGTGCTGAAGATACAGACGGATTAAAATGCAAAAATGCGGGAATTGGCTCAGACCTCATACCTTATGGTTTGACGAATCTTATAATGAGAAATACTATTATTTTGATACCGCCTATGACATTGCAGAGCATACCGATATCCTGTTCGTGGTAGGGACTTCAGGTTCCACAACGTTGCCCGTCAATATTGTAGAAACGGTAAAAATCCGGGCAAAACATATCGTTATGATCAATCTTGAAGATAATACTTATTTTCACCATATCATGAGAGGAATGAAAACACAGACCTCTGTACAGGAAAGCAGCTCTAAGGCATTGCCACAGCTGAAAAATATAATAGAGGAAATAATGAAAGCTTAATATTGATGACAAACGGAAACAGTAGTTTAACGGAAAAGCACACCCTGCTAAGGTGAGTTGCAGGTTCGAATCCTGCCTGTTTCCCTTTTACAGCGAAAAATAATGGTTTATTTTTTTAATTTTAAAAACTGAATAAATATACCATCACCAACCAACCACATCATATGAAATATATTGTACTTTCTGCACTGTTCCTGTTTTCATGCAAAGAAAAAGAGACCCGGAAAAATCCTGAAAAAAAAGATTCTGTAACCGTGGTAAAAACACCGGTAGCCGTTTCACAGCATGATACCGATATTCTTAAAATACTGGTGGACGAAGAAGCTGAAACGGAAAAAGGAGCCCGGTCGGACTACAAAGACTACAGTGTTTCTTTCTCCAATGACGGAGATTCCTATACCGTGAGCTTTCAGAAAATAGCTTCTGATGATTTCAATAATGACGGGATCACAGATTATATTGTAGAACGTGATTCGGAAGGAATGCTCGGTGGGAACGCCAATACCAATTCTGAAGTTATGTATATCATCATGGGCAAAAACAGTACAATCAGTGAAAAGCATGAAATACTCATGTATGCCCCCTTTTCGTATAATATTTTGGATGGAATTTCTTATGAAGGCGGAAAACTGAAAGCTTCAGCAGTTCAGAATTACCGTGTATACAGCGTGCCGGAAGACAGTCTTCAGTCTGCACAGCTGTCTTTTGTCTATAAAGACGGGAATGTATATGAAGAATCTTACCTTACCGGATGTGAGCTTGGAAAGTGGAAAAATAAAAAGATTTTCAATTCTGCTTCAGAGCATTACAGAAGTATTGACAGGCACAACTATACCGAAACCGTAAATGAAAAATATCATTCCGCTGGTTTCGAAGCTTCCGCAGAACTTTCAGGATGTGATAATATGAATATCGTTTTCGAAGGAAATTACAAAACAGCAGATACCGGTATAAAATCCATAGGAGAAAAAAAAAAGAAAACAGTTTCTTGATTTTCTTCTGAAAAATACGACACTTCAGAAAGAGATTGCCGTTGTTCAGAACCATTATCTTACTCATCAGCCGTCCGGCAGCTATACGGATGTCGGAAACCTTTCATTCAATATTTTTACCGATAAAAAGAAAGGCGAAATTAATTTCAGGCTGGTCATCACCAAAGAAAACAACCCAAAACAAAATGAAAACTGGGACATTGTTACCAGAAAAAAATAATCAACATAACAAATAAAAATGAATACATACATTGATATTGGCATTAACCTGACCAATAAACAGTTTTATAACGAACATGAAGAAATCATCAACCGTGCATTAGATAATGGGGTTGATCATATGATCCTCACCGGCACAAACGTGAGAGGAAGTAAAGAATCTGCAGAAATTGCCGGAGAATATCCCGATATTTTGTTTTCAACAGCAGGAATTCATCCTCATGATGCCAAATCCTTTACCCGGGAAAGCATCAACGAGCTCAGAAAATTACTGAAGCAGGACCATGTGATCTCAGTAGGAGAGTGCGGTTTGGATTTCGATCGTGACTTTTCGCCAAGACCCGTTCAGGAAAAATGTTATAAAGCCCAGCTGGAATTGGCCATAGAAGTGGATAAACCGCTTTTCCTTCACGAAAGATCAGCATTCAGAAAATTTAATGAGATTACAGACGAATATCTTTCAAAACTGCCGGAAGCTATTGTACACTGTTTTACCGGGACACTGGAAGAAGCAAAGATATATCTTGATAAAGGATTTTATTTGGGATTTACAGGAGCAATCAGTGATGAGAAAAGATTTAAGCATCTGGAAGACGTGATAAAATACGTACCGCTTGACCGTATGATGATTGAAACCGATGCCCCTTTTATGCTTCCGAAGAATATGCCGAGAATGCAGAACAGACGGAATGAACCCTCATTTTTACTATATGTGGCCCAGACTATTGCCCATTTGAAGAAGATCAGCATTGCTGAAGTCGCAGATGAAACTACAGAAAACGCCAGAAGGTTTTTCAGATTATAAAAAGAGCTCTACTGATACAGTAAAGCTCTTTTTTTTGTAAAATAAAGGCTAAAAATTGTCTATGCAACCGCCTTTTCGTTTTATAAACTCTTAATAGCCGATTCCAAAGCCAGTTCCATCATCGGATTCAAAGCTTTTTCTCTTTCGTCAGCAGAAATTTTTTTTTCGTGAGTAGGGATAATGTCAGTTACCGTAAGAATGGTCGCTGCATTTTTTCCTAAATGCTGAGCATTGGCAAACAGTCCGAAAGCTTCCATCTCTACTGCCGGACAATTGTATTTGGTAGCAATAGCAGGCGTTTCAGGATCTTTTCTGTAGAAAATATCACTGCTGTGGATGTTGATGGCTTTAGCGTTTAATGATAATTCCTTAGAAGTTTCATTGATGGTATTGAAGATATTTCCCTGGTGAGAAAGAATCTCATCTTCAATTCCCCATGCATATTTGGCATAAGTACTTTCGCTGGCAGCCTTTTCAATATTTAAAATATCAAAAAGCTTAAGATCTGTATTGTAAGCACCACAAGTCCCGATTCTGATAATGGTATCTACTTCATACTCTGTAAATAATTCAAAAGAATAAATTCCGATACTTGGGAAACCCATTCCGCTGGCTCCTACAGTGATTTCTTTGCCTTTGTAAAGACCGGTATAATAAAAGATACCTCTGGTTTTGCTTACCAGTTTCGCATTTTCTAAATAATTTTCAGCAATATACTGTGCACGAAGCGGATCCCCGGCTGCAATACTACTTTGGCAATTTCACCTTTTTTTTGCACTGATGTGAATACTCATAATGTTATTTTGAATGAGGCAAAGATAATAACTTTTAGATTGTCACCATTATTACGGTGAGTGAAACGGTAAAGCCTCCTTTGAGCAATACAATATATAAAACAGGATCAATATCTGTTGTAAAGATGATTGTATATCAAGTCTTTTGAAAACTTCATATTCTGTGACCTTTAAAAACAGAATAGGTAAATACAGAACAGGATTATAATAATAGAGAGCAGGTATGGGAAGAGCACAGCGGGTATTTTTGCATCAGTCAATCATTCAAAAAAATCAAAAATGAAAATAGAACACATTGCTGTCTGGGTAAAAGACCTTGAAAAAACCAGAATGTTTTATCAGAAATATTTCGGCGCTGTTTCCAATGATAAATACCACAATCCCGTCAAAAATTTTGAATCGTATTTCCTTAGTTTTGATAACGGCTGCCGCCTGGAGATTATGACCAGACCTGAAATCAAAGAAAGTGAAAACAGCTACGAATCCCAGCAATATGGAATCATCCACTTTGCATTTTCGGCAGGCAGTCAAGAAAAAGTAAACGAGCTTACGGAAATCCTGAGAAAAGACGGATATACCATTGCCGGAGAACCCCGCACAACCGGAGACGGCTATTATGAAAGTGTGATCCTAGATCCTGAAAACAACATTATTGAAATCGTTGCTTAAGTCATTGCAGGGAGCCTTAGTGACGAATCAATCTCAACAGTAATTTAATCTCTTGCAAATTTAGCAGATTAAGCAGATTTTATTGCAATACATACACTGTCAGCATAAACCTAACAGGTTTTCAAAACCTGTTAGGTTTTAATCTTGAAATCATAGCAAAAATATAAACGTAATGCTTGCCGAAGATCTTTGATCTTCTTGCGCCTTAAAATATACCCAATTAAAAATCTTTGCACCCTTGCGTTTCCCAAACTACTTAAACTCAGATGACAGGTTGCAATCAAAACGTGAATCTCTCATTATTTTTCATCACTTTTCAAAAATATTAATTCAGAAACCGCATTTCACATCAATCCTGCTCTTAAAAATTTTATTCTCAGCGAAATAGTTTTATTTTTGTTAGATGATGGAAACCAAATCACCGTTTTTGGACACGATCTTTCTGCTTAGAAAGAATGAATGTATTACCCTTTTCTCCAGCTTGCAGGAAATTTCCTCAAAAGAAGAGCTGGAGGCAGGAGCGTATTTTGAAGCAGAATTCGAAAAAGAAAGACTTGAATTTCTTTCTGATCAGTTCGTCTGTCATAAAGAAACGGCAGTCTGGGCCGCCAAAATTCTGTATCATAGCGCCCAGCTGTATCTTATCAGAGAAAATACTGCGCAGAATATGGATAATCTGATTTCCGGATTTAAGGGAGTCAGAGATATACCATCTGTTTTGTCTGCAGACTTATCCCTGAGATTTTTACCTCAGATCATTGATGCCTTATATGTGGTGGATCCGGAAGACACTTTGATTAGAAAGCTTGAAGATATTCTGGTGGAATTTCACTACTCGGGAATAGGATATGATCTTGATGTCAAAAGAATCAATTGGGAGGAAGAGCTTAAAGATCCTACCTATCGTAAATTATATCTGGAAAGAATTGTTGAAAAAAAAGATTACAGATTGGCGGAAATTCCATTTATCAATAAACTGCTAATAGCTGAATTCGGAATACATCAGGATGCATTCTGGAGAGAATTAAAAACAATAACCGAAGAACATGAGAACCTATGAAAAAATATTTGAATTTTTAACTGACCCTACCAAAGAAACTTTCCTGAAATGCAGGGAACTGGTGATCAGTAATCCTGAATATGATCCATATTCGCAAGACTCTGAAAATATGCAGAACCTTTTGAATAACGGGAAATTTGAAGATGTTATACAATATGTCAATATCAATATCCTGTTAAGTCCAAGTGCGCATATTTATAAATACTTTGCTTATAAAGAGCTGGGAAACGAAAAAGCAAGGAATGTTGAAATGATGATCGTTCAAACCCTCTTTGAATGTCTTGAAAAAACAGGTGACGGAACAAGAAAATCACCCTATATTGTAACAAGAATTTCTGATGAGAGAGACCTGATCAGGCATCACTTCAACAAACAGGAAGTATCCCAATGGCTGATCCGGGATGAAGATAAGATCATAGATGTCCTTAAGCTCGTTGACGGAACAGAGGTCTGCTTTGACATCAAAACCCTTTATCAGAGACTGGCTTTCTCCTTCAACAAAAGAAACAGGGAAAACGGAACAGAAGAAAAAGCCCAAAAGAAGAACTGGTGGAATTTTTAATTTTTAAATCAATGACTCATAATATCAATAAACTTAATACGGTTCTTTCCTATGTGAAAGATACATTTATAGGAAAAAATGATGTGGTAGACCTGCTCGGAATCTGTCTGCTGGCACGGGAAAATGCCTTTTTGTACGGACCTCCGGGAACCGCCAAATCAGCCATTGTAAGAACATTGGCAAAGACCGTAAAGGATGGTAAAAACTTTGAATACCTTCTTACCCGTTTCACCGAACCAAACGAAATTTTTGGTCCTTTTGATATCAGAAAACTAAAAGAAGGCGAACTCCTCACCAATACGGAAGGGATGATGCCGGAAGCTTCCATGGTTTTTTTGGATGAGATCTTCAATGCCAATTCAGCGATCCTTAACTCGCTCCTGATGGCGCTCAACGAAAAAATATTCAAAAGAGGAAAAGAAACCAAGCATTTGCCGGCACTCATGTTTGTGGGAGCAAGTAACGTCCTTCCGGAAGATGAAGCCCTGAATGCCTTGTTCGACCGTTTTCTGGTCAGAATCAATGTAGATTATGTACATCCTGAATTATTGCAGCAGGTACTTTTAGCCGGAAGAAAGCTGGAAAATGAGGAGGAGACGGAAATACCGGAAATTCATGCTGCTGAAATAAAAGAACTTCAGAATCTATGCCGTACAGTAGATCTGAAACCGATTTATGAAGTATACCTGAATACCATCATGAGCCTCAGGAACACGGGGATTGCCATTTCCGACCGTAGAGCTGTAAAACTTCAGAACCTGATTGCCGCAAGCGCCTTGATCTGTGGAAGAAATGAAGCCGTACTTTCTGACCTTTGGGTATTGAAACATATTTGGGATACAGAAGAGCAGATCGAAATTCTGGAAGGAATCATTAACAGGACTATAGAAAAAGATGACCATCCGAATTCACATCCGCAGGCAATGCAGAACAAAACACCGGATCCGGAAGAGGTGATGAAAGACGTGAAAATTCTGGTGGATAAATGGAATGCCGGTCCGCTTAGCTTTGAAGAACAAAATGTAATTAAAGATAAACTGAGATATCTGCAGACCCGTTGTGACTGGATCAGGAATCCTGAACAGAAGCAGTATATTCAGCAAGAAATTGAAAGCTTATGGCAGAAAATACTTCAAAGCATATAAAAGAATTTTGGGCAGAACTTCCCCGTGCTGATGAAGATTTTCTGGGCTCAATCAGAGACTGGAAAAATGTTCAGATTGCAGTGGAAGATGAAACCCTGTGGCTGAAAGGCTTTACAGACGAACAGGTTGTGGCTCCGGAATTACAGCAGCTACCGGATTTTATCTTGTATGAGCTTCGTGACGGTCTTTTATTCAGAAAAGAAGCATTGGTTCCCAGCAAAAAGTGAGAACAGCATTGCTCTGGACACCGATAGATAAAGCTTTGCGTCTGACTTTCCCTACATCTAATAATAATTATTTCGGAATTGATGAAAAAGTTAAGGTTGCATTAACGGAAAGCCTTGAAGAGCAACCGGTAATTGCCTTATTAAGCACATTATCTGAAATTAAGGAGAGTATGGCTGCCATTCCGAAATTTAAGCTTGAAAAAAAAAATGGACAGTGACAGGAGATAAAGCGTTGTTTCTGGGAGTTCCTCTATTAAGCTTACCGGGAAGACCTATTGGACTAAAGATGACCATTTACTGCCTGCCGGATTGGATTTTGAATTTAAAAATCTGAGCAGGCTGCTGAAACAGAAATATAATAAAGAATCAGAGGGGTGGCTTTTATGGGATGAAAACGGAAATTGTCTTTCCATAAAAAGTACAGATTTCCGGCCACTTTCCATTAGCTCATTCCGCCTTACTGAAAAATCAAAAGAATGGAATTAAGGACCTATTTCCAGTCCTATGAAAACTACTTCTGGGAATGGAAAACTGATGAAGATGTTCCCGGTGATGCCGGATATAATGATCATAATCTCCTCTCGGTACCCGGGGTGGGAGCAATTGCCTACAGGCCTTATGTCATGGAGATCCTTAAAGAGCTTCAACCCCAGGGATGGCCGCCATTCGGGGCGTTGCTGATGGTTTTATATGCGATGCAGGACGGGTATGTAGATTTTGCAGGTCCTTTGAGACGCACTGCAGATTTTTACAGCACAGGAAATTTCGAATTCAATGCAGAAAAAGAAATTGAATTTCTTGAGAAAATACGGTTACTTCCTGCAATCTATAAGCAGAAACAAAATAAAGTTGCATTGCTGCAGACGTTGTTTCATAATGGTCACAACAGGATATCTGCCCTTTTGGCTGATGCGAACCTGAAGGTCTATTATAAAAGACCCTATGAGCTCGCCGTAAGTGCAGAAAAACAACATGCCGGGCCTTCCGTTTTAAACCGGGATCTGAGTGCTTTGGATCTGAATGAAAAATTTCCTACCGTCCAGTCCATCATGGATGCTATGAAAGGCTTTATTGAAGAACCGGAACTGGATGATGAAGTCATAGAGGAAGAAACAACGGCAGATACAGACAACGATTTTATCCGTGAGCTGATTGAGGAACCGAAAACGTTCCAGGTAGGAAGCCTGATTAAAAGAATCTGGAGCGGACTGAAAATTCCGATGCGTCATCTCTCTCCCGGTGAACAGCCTGTAGGAGGAATTTCAGATATGACCAACAAAGGAGATTTCCACAGGATGCTTCTTTCAGAATTTGCCAATGAAGATGAGGTCTTCATGAACCGTGTGGCCAATAATGAAGCACTTTATATTCAAAGGGAAATTCCGCCTGAAGAAAATATTTTTGAAAGAATAATCCTGATCGACACTTCCCTGAGAAACTGGGGAACACCGAAAGTATTGGCTTTTGCTTCTGCCATAGCCATCATCAGGCATCCGAAAGCACATTCTCAATGTAAAGTAATGGCTTTGGGGCAGGCAGCGCTTCCGGTTTCTCTTCAAAAAGTAGAAGATGTTGTTGACAACCTTAACCAGGTAAGCCCGGTTCTGGAAGTGTCAGAAGCTTTGGAAAAATTTTTCAGTGAACAGCACACCGAAAAAGACATTGAAGTTTTTTTATTACCCATCAGGAAAATATGGCCGATGAAAAAATTCAGCGGATCGTTCATCAGAATAGAGATCGACTCAAATTTTTGGTAACCACTACTTCAGATGGTGAACTTAATTTTTATAAACATCATAAAGGAACAAGAAAGCATATTCAAAAAATAAAACTGCCTCTTCAGGAGCTGTGGGCGAATCCTCCGCAGCAGAAATCAGCTGTCATCAATCTGAATGGAAAGAAAACCGATCTTCCGCAAAATTATCCCATCTTATTTCCGGCTCCAGTCAATAAGATTGCACAGTTTTTATATGAGGGAGAATTTTTTATTTTAAGCTCAAAAAAACAGCTGCTGAAAACTTATCTTTCTGATAATTACTATGACAGGCATTCCTATGATTATTATAAAACCTATCACGGATGTGAAGTCCTGTTTGAAAATATCTCCATAAAACCGACCGGGAAATTTGCTTTAGCAAAAAATAAACAGCAGCATTTTATTCTTTGTCAGTATCAGCCCGCTAAAAAGACAGTATCCAAGCTGAATTTGAATACAAAAGAATATTCTGAGCAGAATATTACCGGGCTAAACATTCCGGATTCTTATGAGCTTATTTATTTTGGGAAGAGCTTTTATCTTCACCAGTATGCCAATCCTTTACTGTATAAAATAAATATTGAAGGAAACCTGTCTGTAGAAACAATTTCCGGAAAAGATAAAGAAATTGATAAAAACAATACAAAAGCAGAAGCAGAGGTTGAAAAACTGAATAGGAGCGGACTGAAAATTATCAACAATTTTAATAAAGTTGGAATCAATATGTACGGTGATCTGGTTGTTTCAGGAAATAAACTCTACAGCCCCGGTGAGAATTTGCTGGACTTTTCCAAAAATAAATATGAGATAACAATTTTTGCTGAGCAGAACAAAAATAAATTTACCTTTCCCGATGGAAGTGAAATCATCACAGATTCCCGGGGAATGCTGACGTTCAGGAGCAGCAATAAAAGTATTGAAGAATTTTTTATCCCATCCACACTTGGAGGATTCCTTTCTCTTGCCACATATACAGAATTTGGGGATCGGAATATTATCTGCCGGAACATTCTCTGTTGAAAGTAAAAACAATGGATGAGATGTGTGACCGGTTTTTAAAAGCATTTATAGAACAGATCTTGGATTATGGAGCTTAGAATTAAACCTTTTCCGAAAAATAATTATCCCAGAAGAGGACTTTTGATAAAAGGTTCTTCGCCATTGATTTGGCTTCAGGAGATGGAAACACTTGGGATACATCTGAGTGATGTAAGGTCGTATGCAATCCCGGCAGACAGCCCGAATGTACTGTATGGCTGTTTTCTCGTTTTTAATGATCATGCACCGCAGGAAATTGGCCGTAACGCCTACTTTCAATGTATAGATGACCGGTTATTTATTCCTGAAAACACAACGTTCTACCCGAAAATCAATCCTGAGGACTGGCAGCAGCTGGATTCCCGTTTTATCATTATGCATCCTGAATTCGGGTTGGTAAAACTGTCCGAAGAAATAGACTGGATCTCATTAATACAGGAACCCGGAAAAATAGATGAAAATGTCAGAAAACCACTGAATGGAGTTCCAATTCCTCAGAAAATAGAAAGCTACACAGTTGAAATGGATGATGAAAAGGTATTGGAAACATTACAACCCAGGCAAACTGAAGAAGAGTGGATGAATAATCTTCCGTTTGACCTGAAAAAAGTGATGGCCGGTAATAAAAAGGAAATTGAAAAATATCTTGCATACATCGAAAAATATCCTGAAAGAGCCATAGAGCTGGGAGTACCATTAGATATTATGGGAACTTCCAGAGGAGATGGCTTCGCAAAATTCACATGGCTGGAAGGGTTGTTTGGAAACTCAGGGGTAAGCCGGAGAGCCCTGGTACCAGAAACTTTCGTAGGATATTCTGGGCAATTATTGTCGTTGCAATTGTTTTAAGAATTGCATTACCATCGGATAAAAAAATCTGAGCAGAACGAAATCGTTTCTTCAGGAAAGATTGTCACTGATGCAGTAAAAGCACCTGCAGATATGCTGGCATTCCAGTCCGGGATCTCTGAAATTGATCAGAAGATTGATTCTATATATCATCAGAAAAGAAAAGGACTGTCAAAAGAATTAATCAATGCGGGAATCATCGAATCCAAGACAAAAGAAGCCAAAGAAAACTATAAAAAGCCGGCGGAAGAGAAGTGGGAGAAATTGGAAAAGACGTTGAAAAGCTTGTAAACAATGAAAAAAAGAGCAGAGATTCTTTAAAAATAATTTACACGAAAAAAATAAAAAAACACGTTGAGCAGAAAACAGAAAAGCTGAAACGTAAAATATCAGATTCCCTGAAACAGTATACCAAAGGAAAACCTGTCAACGGAGAAGTTGTAGGATATCTTTTAAAGAAAAGACAGGTCCTGATGGCGGATTCATTAGGAAGGCTGTATGGTACCATAGACCTTGCAGATCCTTCTTCAGTATCCATTGATCAATCTAAAGTAAAAACCATCGGTACCGAAGGCTCTCCTTTGGAAACAAAGGCTCCCGTATCAGATATTCTCTATATGGTCATATTGATGATAGCCGGTGTCGGTTTGTATTCTTTCTTATTCAAAAATAAATCGTTGAATCTGGGTGGTGACAATGTTCCTGCCTGGGTAAAGATCCTTTTAATAGCAATACTTGTGGCAATGCTGGTGTATCTGTTTTATCCGTTGGTGAAAATGTTCGGTTACAACTGGTTTGTATGGGTGCTGGTTATTTGTGTGATGCTGCTTCTCTACCGCCTTTTCAGAGAAGATAAAACCATTTTAAATTCCGAAGACGATGAATAAGCAGAAATTTATAGATAAGTTTATGGCGGCCTTTGTGCTGCTGGTTATGTTTAAGATCATCGGAATCGTAGCACAGCTGTTCCATGAAAGTTTCTGGAGTGTTATCGGGACATTGGTGATCTTTCTGGTCGTTGCCTTTATCATCCTTCTTGTCATCACCTCTTTAAAAGATAAAGAACGTAATGAGCACAGGGCAGGAAAAAAAAGGAGCCGGCGGTGGAAGCTTCTATCTTGAAAATTCCCTTTTCGACAGAATCCGGAGTAAATATGAAGAACTTGCAGAGAAATACATTGCTGAAAAAGACTATAAAAAAGCAGCCCAGGTCTATATGAATCTCCTTCAGGATCATTACAGAGGGGCCAAAACACTTGAAGACGGCGGGTTTTATAATGAAGCCGCTGTAGTATATCTTAAAAAATTAAAAACAAATCGAACGCTGCAGCCTGCTACGAAAAAGCCAAACAGTATAAAAAAGCCATAGATCTCTATAAGGAAATGCAGCAGAAAGAAAAAGTGGGTGATCTCTATAAACAAATCAACGATCTTAAAAATGCTCACACTTACTATCAGATGGTTGCCGATGATTATATTACCAATCAACAGATGGTGAAAGCTTCCCTGATCTATCGTAAAAGATGGAAAACACAGATGAAGCCCAGAAAATATTGTTGAAAGGCTGGAATGAAGACAAAGATTCGTTCAACTGCCTGAATAATTATTTTGCCAATATTTTTGATGTGAAACAACTTGATATAGAAATCAGGAATTTATATGAAAAAACTCCGGCTCACAAAAAACTCATCTACCTTGATGCCATGAAATATGAGTTTAAAAAAGATCCGGCATTACAGAGGACAACAAGAAATATTGCGTATCAGATTATTTCCGAAAAGGTAGAGACCCGCTCAGAGATCGTGAATGAACTGAAACACTTTAACCCGGATGATGAGGTGATCCTGAAAGATATTTCAAGGTTTAAAACGGGTAGGAATAAGATGTTCAACCGGTGAGGATTCTACTGACAATTCATTACCAATCAGTTTCTTTGTAGTTCTTCAGCAGTTTTCCATAAAGATGATGGCTTCCATTGTTGATTTGTACAATAGGATGGAATATTCGCAGAGCACCATCTACGGAATCCAGCGGAGGTATCTTGGTTTTTTCAAAAAGCCTTTCTCTTTTGCTTTCAATAGCTCCTGTAGAAATCCAGCCCACATCCACGGCATTCATGAATATATTATCTTTAATGAAATCCGGGGCAGACGTCTTGGTGAGCATATTCAAGGCTGCCTTGGTCATGTTGGTGTGTGGATGAAACTCATTCTTACTTTTATAGCTGAACTGGCCTTCCGTTGAAGTGACATTGATGATATGTCTGTTTTGAACTGTACTTTTCTTCATCAGCGGTTTTAGCGATGAAATCAGAAGGTAAGGCGAAATATGATTGATCAGATTGACTTCCAATAGTTCTTCTGTTCCGATTTCGTCCATCAGTGAATTCCAGCTGTTTTTACCTCTGGAATCCTTTGGCTGCCCAAATCTGTTGACAGACATTTCAGAAGAATAGGAGGAATATAGAGGTAAAACCTCATTTTCTTCCTTATTTACAGGAGTTTTATTTTCAATAAGATTTCGAGGAGAGTGGGATAAAAGAAGCTTTTCTTTCGATATCAGCGGCTGATAATATTCTGAAGTATATTTAATAGTTTGAGCAGCATTGTTGATAAGGATCTCAATACTTTCGAAATTTCTATAGCAATACTCTGAAAACTCATGAACTGATTTTATACTTCTTAAATCTAAACCATAGAGAAAAAGCTGATCCTTCCAGATTCTATAATCCTCTTCTTTTGAAACTGCTCAAATGCCAACGCCGGAAATCTTGAAGTTACAATCACTGTAGCTCCACTCCTTAAAAATTTTAAAGCTGCAGCATACCCGATTTTTACCCTTCCCCGGTAATAATGACCGTCTGGCCAGTGAAGTCATAATGTAAACTCCGGTTTTTGTAGTTTTCATCCGCACATGGAGGACAAAGTTTGTGATAGAAAAAATGAACCTCATGATAAGACTGATGGCAACAATAGCACAGTTGAGGTTTTTGCAGCAATGAAGAAGTTTGATTTTGTTCCTCAACATGAGTATACAAAGTTTCATTCTCCAGAGCTTTACTTACAATGACTGATTTTTTTAGAATGTCCAGATCCGGATTTTGAGAATGTTGTTCCAGAGTTTCTCGATATTCTTCCGCATTTTTCCTGATTTTTTCTGTGCCTTTTTCCTGATAGATGAAATCAGCGTTTTGAAACGCCGGTTATCCGGATTATGCAATGGGTTTTCCTGGAGCGCTTCCAGAACCTTTAAACAGGTTTCCCATTCTTCGTTACTGAATGGATATGAGGACATAATATAATTTTGTGGGGAGAAGGGCTCGAACCTCCAATTTCAACGTTATCAGTGTAGTGTTTTTCCAGTTAAACTATCCCCTTGTTGGTGAACAAAAGTATAGCTTTCCTTATTGAAAAACAATTTTTCATATCTTTGCCCCAGAAAATTATGACAATACAAAGAGCACATATCAATGCAGAACTATTCGAAAGTCCTTCTAATAAAGGATTATTCGGATATGATGATGGGGTGATATGGAATGAGGCGAAATGTGCTGACTTTGGAAATTATTTACTGTAAACTCGTAAAAATTTAATCAAAATATAGCAGAAACGCCTCGATTTTTCGAGGCGTTTTTTGTTTTTTAGGTCAGAAATTATTTAGAATGAAAAAAATAACCATAAACATGAAAATTTTTTAAATCAAAATGAACAATTAATAAGCAAATAAAGAGTGATAAGTAACCCGGTGAGAGACAGTCATTTAGGTATTTAAGGAATCCGCAAAGTATTGCGGACAGAATTTTCTTATGCTTAAAATTACATTTAATCAATTGATTTTCAGGTATTTGGATTGAAAATTTATTTGCGAGTTAAAAAAATCATATTTACTTTGCAACCGAAAATTGAAAGCAACAGGTTTTCAGGATTCAATTAAAAATAATTTAGAAACAAACAAAAATAAAATGAAACAATTACACAACATATTCAATCTATACTCAGAACTATTCGGCCAGAAGCCGGCAGGAGGAATGTGTATTCTTGGAAGTGAAATTGTGGATGAAAGGTGCTTATATACGTGGGTCAGCTAATGATCTCTTACGTAAAAATAATATAAAGCGCCTCCCGAAAAGAGGCGCTTTTTTATGGTTTCTCCTGACTTATCCGGTAAAATACCGGTCTGTGAAAATTGATATCAGGAGATAGCCGAAATATAAAATCCCATGGCTCAATTGGTTAGAGCATCGACCTGATACGTCGAAGGTTGAAGGTTCGAGTCCTTCTGGGATTACAGATACAATCTCATAGCTCAAATGGTTAGAGCACCGGTCTTTTAAACCGGGGTTGAAAGTTCAAATCTTTCTGGGATTACAAAGGTTCATGGTATGTTTCCGATCCGGCTGTCTCCCGGAGAAGAAGCAGAAATGAACCTCAGAACTGGAAAGATAACGGTGGTTGTTTACCTGCCTTGGACGCAGGAGGTCGCAAGTTCGAATCTTGCTTTCCAGACTATTGGTTCCATTAGCATAGTGGTAAGTGCATTCGGCTTTCTACCGGACGACAAGGGTTCGACTCCCTTATGGAATACAAAAGGTTTCGTAGCTCAAGCGGTTAGAGTATCGGTTTCATAAGCCGGAGGTTGAAGGTTCGAGTCCTTCCGAAACTACAGAAGATTTTGTAGCTCAATGGCAGAGCACCGGTCTGTTAAACCGGAAGTTGAAAGTTCGAGTCTTTCCAAAATCGCAACTAGTTAAATATTAATTGTTTCAGAAGAAAAAAGTGAAAGTTTGTCGGGAGCAGAAGATCTTTACGCCAAACACGAAAAATAAAGACAGGCTTTCCTTTTCTCAATCACAGTTAGAATTTAAATAGGCATATCATTTATAAATTTTAGGTAAAAATAGAGTTTGTTGAGCGCAGAAGTTCTTATATCAACAATTTTAGACAGACTTTATTTTTTTAATCTGATGGTTCGCCGAAGTGGAAGAGTCGGGGCGGTCTGCAAAACCGTTGTGTAAACTGAGTGGGTTTGAATCCCATAGCCATCTCAAAGAAAGGGAGATATGAGAAATACGATCACTCTTAAGAAATATCCTTTATTAATAAAAGAAAAAGGCTGTCGAGCGCAGACGATCTTTAGCCAAACATTCAATACAGACAGGCCTTTTCTTTTTTATCAGGAATTTAATCCGGAAGTACGCCGAAGTTGGAGAGTCGGGGCAGACTGACATGAGGAACGAATTGAACGATTCCTTTAAAAAATGAAAATAAGCAGAGTTAAAATCTGTTGCTTCATAGCTGAGTAGGTTCGAATCCTACTACTTCCACACACCGCTGATAATGTAACGGCAGCATGCAGGAAATATACTCTTGTTGTTCAGGTTCGATTCCTGGTCAGTAGGTTTTAATGCTCTATTCGTCTAACGGTAAGGACGCCTGCCTTTCGAGCAGAAAACAAGGGTTCGATTCCCTTATAGAGTACTCAATGTGAATGAACTGGTCAATACTTAATTGACAATAATACCATGAAAGTTCAAATTTGAAAAATAAATTGGCCGGTTCTCATTCACAAAAAATAAGAAAAGAAGAGCTGTCGAGCGCAGAAGATCTTTAGTCAATAAAAACAGAGACAGCCTTTTATTTTCTTAAGCAAAAAGTAATGATCATTAGTGATCAAACATATATTTTTAGGAAAAGAGAAAGATTTGTCAAGCGCAGAAGATCTTTACAAATAATAGCAGGCATAGTTTATAAATATAGACAGAGCTTTCTCAAACCTGAAATATAAACAATAGGTAACTGATTATTATTACATTACTTATAAAAATCTGTGGGAATGGTGGAATGGCAGACACTCTTGACTTAGGATCAAGCTTTTGGGGTTCGAATCCCTCTTCCCGTACCACGAAAGATGAGCAATATTTAATGAGCAATGAGTAATTATTGGATGCCTGACAGGTTTTTAGTATTACTCATTACCGATTACTTATTACTTATAAAGTCCGGAAGAGTGGTGTAGCAGGTCTGCACGCTAGTCTGAAAAACTAGAGGTACAGGTTCGATTCCTGTCTGTTCCGCTAAACATGAGCAATATTTAATGAGCAATGAGTAATTATTGGATACCGGAAAGGTTTTTAGTAGTACTCATTACCGATTACTTATTACTCATCATCTATATCGGCTGGAGGTTAGAAAAACAGCTGCTGGTCATTATCAACAATCATTTATGAATTATAAACAGACATAGAACAATTTAAAACATGTAGAAAAAATGGAAACGCAACAACAAACATGGCAGAATATGCACGGAAAAATTTTCCAGGACTCTATCACACAGCTGGTAGAAAAAGCCATCATTCGCGAATTAGCTGACGGACATCGTCTGAAGGTATGTGTGGGATCAGACTCTCATGTATACGGAGATGCTATCAATTATGCTACGGCAGTAGTATTTATTCGTGAAGGAAAAGGAGCGTTTACCTTTATCAGAAAAGAAAGAGAAATACAGAGTATCAGTATCAAGGAGCGAATGCTGAATGAAGTTAACAAATCCGTAGAGATTGCATACGCTATCTGTTCTGTATTGATGCTTATGGTGTGGAAATGGAGGTACACGCAGACATTAATACCGACCCGGATTTCAAATCCAACGTTGCTTTGAAAGACGCAATGGGATATATTCTGGGAATGGGATATGTGTTTAAAGCAAAACCTTTTGCTTTCGCAAGTTCCAATTGTGCTGATATGATGGTGTAATATGAGGAGAAAGAAGGAAAGAAGCTGGAAGTTTTTAATGTTATGATAGTAACTTCCTGCATCCATCTTCGAACTTCCCTCCTAAAATATAAAAATTAAAACTAGTAACCATGTATTTTTTAATTCAGGCTAATGTATATTTAGATCCGGATCATCCTAAAATTTTTGATGCATTGGAAGAATTGAACATCGATTATGATGTCATTAACATTCCGCCAACTGCAGAAAAGATAGAGTTTGAAACAGACCGTAAGGATGTTTTCGTGTACGGTTCGGTAACCATTGCAAGACTGGCCAGACAAAATTCAGACTGGTTTCCTGGTTCTTTTACGGAGGAAATCACCTGTATGAAGTGTATGCTCAGCATTATGGTGAAAATCTTCTGAATCATACAGTCTCCGTGCATAAAATCTCTGAAGGTCTGAGCTGGAAAGAAGGAGAAACAAAATTTATCAAACCTTACAGCGAAGCGAAGATCTTCACAGGAAGAGTATTCACAGAATCAGAATGGAAAGACTTTGTTTTTGAAGCATTAGAAAATAAAACCAATAGAATTACCCGGGAATCTCTCGTTCAGATTTCTGAAGCCAGGCGGACCATAAAAGAAGCCAGGCTCTGGATCGTAGGCGGACAGATCATCGATGGTGGATATTACAAATTTAATGACAATGCACCCTTTGAAGAAAAAGTTTCAGATGACGGATTCAGGTTTGCCAATGAAATGATTCAGATTTTCAATCTGGAAGAAGCCTTTGTAATGGATATCTGTTTAACGGATGAAGGCTGGAAGATCGTTGAAATCAACTGTATCAACAGCTCAGGATTTTACCCCAATACCAATGTGAAAAGTGTGATCAAAGCATTGAATATCTACTTTTCAAAATAAAAAATAATATGATTCACAATAGAATAGCCATTGTAGGCTTACATGAACAGGAATACGAATATATAAGGAAACATTATGATGGCCTCATGATCTGGCATCAGTCAATTCCGAAAATAAAAGTGATTGACGGAACATTATATGTCGAAAAAGCTCAGGGCGTTGGAATGCTTCCGGTAGACAAAATTGTCTATCACGGAATCTTTGAAGAAGATCTCGATTTCATTGCCGGACTGGCGTTGTGGAACGGGCCATGTTTTCCTGATGCTCATGGAATGCTTGATTGCAGACTGAAAATTCCTTGTCTGGCCAGAGCGATGAAATATTCAAAATTTAATTCTCAAAGAGGGTTTATTTCTGAAGGTGCTTATGTGAATACGGAAACCGAGATGGTTGCCAAATGGGGCAACTGGCATTGTGGAGAGAATAAACATAAGTTCGCAGGAAGCTGGGAAAGTACGGAAAATGCAGTTCTTGAACCTTATTTTGAAGGGGAAGCGGTAAGAATTTTACATATCGGTGGAAAATCCTGGCAGATAAAACTGGAAGGAGGCACATGGCTCAAGTCAATTCATCCTGATAATGCCGGATTTATGGAAATTGATCCTGAACTTCTGGAAGATACCCTGACTTTAAAAGAAAAGATAGGAATGACAGTGATTGCCAATGATTATATCGTTCAAAAGGATGGTACAAAACATCTGCTGGAGATTAATCACATTCCGAACATCACAAGATTTGAAGAAGTAAGATTACATTTTCTGAAAACTGTGGTAGATTGGATTCATAAAAATTAAAACAATGGAAAAGACCAAAAGATTACTGTTTCTGGATGATGTGAGATATCCCATTGAGGCCTATCATTATACTAAACAGGATGTTTTCCTCAGAAGCGACTGGCATATCGTTCGGAACTACGAGCAGTTTGTCAACAGGATTTTGGAAAAAGGACTTCCGGAAATGATCTCTTTTGACCATGACCTTGCCGATGAACATTATCTGAAACCGGACGCTAAGGAATTTATAGAAAAAACAGGCTACGATTGTGCAAAATGGCTTACGGAATACTGTATGGAAAACTATTTAGATTTACCCAAATTCTATTGTCATTCCATGAACCCTGTAGGAAAGAAAAATATTATCAGTCTTTTAGAAAACTTTAAAAATTGTAATGGATATTTTTAGATTGATTAACGATATCAAAGTACATCTGAAATTCAGTTTTGACAAAGTTGACAGGTGGTTTGAAAAAGATAAAGATACGTTGAACTATAAGCCTTCTCATGGAGGCTGGACAGTTCAGCAGATTTTGGAACATATTTATCTTACGAATTTCTACCTGCTGATCCTCATTGAGAAAGGAGCGAAGAAAGCAATGCGGAATAGCCTTGATCTTGATCTGAATCTGAAATCAGAAACTACAGTTTCGATAAAGAATATTTTGAAAAAGTAGGCCAATATGGTGCCTTTGAATGGATAAGACCGGAACATATGGAACCGAAAGGAGAAATAGAATTAAGTGAAATAAGAAACTTAATTACTCAGCAGTATCATCAGTGTATGAGGTATTTTGATCTGATGAAAAAGGGGCAGGGCCTCCTTTACAAAACAATGATGACGGTGAATGAACTGGGAAAAATAAACGTGTATGAATATATTTATTTCCTCTCTCTTCATGCTCAGAGACACCTTACCCAGATGGAAAATAATGAAAGGGAACTATTAAAAATTAAAGAAATGATTTTCAAAACATATAACTCTATAGAAAATGCTTACCAGACCCGTGTGATCGATCAGATCAGACTACAGGGTTTTGGGGATGAGGTTTTCATTGTACAGGAAAAAGTTCACGGAGCTAATTTCTCTTTCTTTACCGACGGAAAGGAAATTAAGATCGGGAAGCGAACTGCTTTCATCGAAAAGGATGAAAAATTTTTCAATGCACATCAGATTCTTGAACGCTATAGAAAAAATGTAATAGAAGTGTTCCGGAAGGTAAAAACATGCATCCGGATGTTGAAACTGTAGTGATCTACGGTGAATTGTTCGGTGGTGGTTACAAACATAAAGAGGTAGAACCTGTAAAAGATGCTGTGAAAGTGCAGAAAGGAATTGAATATGCACCTCACAATGACTTCTACGCCTTCGATATTAAACTGAATGGAGTTACCTATTTAGATACGGAAATTATCAATCAGATTTTTGAGGAAACAGGATTTTTCTATGCAAGAACCCTTTTCCAGGGAACTTTGGAGGAAGCTTTGAGGTTTCCCAATGTTTTCAATTCCAAAATTCCCGGTTGGTTTGGCCTTCCTGAATTAAACAATATGTGTGAAGGAACCATTATCAAGACTTTAAAAACCAGATATTTCGGAAATGGCGCAAGAGTTATTCTGAAAAATAAAAACGAAAAATGGATCGAAAAGTCAAAAATGGTCAAAAACAGGAAAAAACTGTTCAGAAACAGCTTCATTTCAGCGAAACCGCTCAAAATATCTGGGAAGAAATTCAAAGATATGTAACGGTAAACCGTTTGAATAATGTGGTGAGCAAAATCGGCGAATTCGAACCTAAAATGACAGGTAAGGTAATTGGTCTGTTTGCTCAGGATATTTTAGAAGATTTTGAAAAAGATTTCCCGTCAGTTTTTACTGCCATTGAAAAAGAAGAACAGAAAAGGATCAACAAAAAGTTGAATGCTTTGGTGATCAGTTTTATAAAAGAAGAGTTGATGACTCTTAAAGTTTAAGTTTCGGTAAATTTTTACCGGAACTTTTTATGTGTAAACTTAGCCACAAAATGTTGAGCCCATTAATAATTCAGTAGGAGATCATTCCTTTCTGAAGAGATGGTAAATCAAAGATTTAAGGGCTAATTAAAAATGAAAAAAAATGTTACAGGCAGAAATAAAAAGTCTTTTAAAGAAGACATCAGTATATTAATAAAAGTTCCGAATTCCGGGAAACACTATTTATGCGATTGCGGAGAAGCAAGTTTATTGACGGTAAAAGAAGTACAGTCACTATCAGCGTTGTTTATCAGTCATACCCATATTGATCATTTTTCAAATTTTGACGGTATTTTCAGACATCAGATCGGAAGCGGAGAAAAAGTGGTGATCTGTGGCCCTGGGAATATCCATCAGCAGGTAGAAGCGAGACTGAAGTCTTACACTTGGAATCTGATAGACGAAAAAGCTATAGAATATGAGATCCGTGAGATCGTGTCAAAAGAAGAGATCCGTGTGTATACCCTTCGACCGCCTTACTGGAATCCAGAATTTGTAAAGACACAGGATTTCCTTTATGAAGATGAATATGTGAATGTTGATTTTGCCGTTCTGAATCACAAAACAGACTCTGTTGCGTATCTGTTCAAAGAAAAAGATTCAGTCACTTTTAATGAAAACGTTTCCGGATTCAGAAAAGGAAAATGGATCAGCGAACTGAAAGCAGCTTTTGAAAATCAAGATCCCGATAAGGAAATTGAGATCGAAGGAACCGTTTATAAAGCAGAAGAATTGTTTTCTCTGTTGACAAGGAATCCCGGTTATAAACTGGGTGTGATCATGGATCATGCCGCATCTGAAGAGAATTATGAGAAAATAAAAACAGTTTTTGAAGAAGTGGATCTGGTGTATATCGAAAGTTTTTACAAAGATTCCGATCAGGATTTTGCAACACTGAATTACCATAGTTTTGCTTCTGCTTCAGGAAAGATCATGAATGAATGTAAGGTGAAAGAAGCCATTCCTATTCACTTTTCCAGAAGATATACGGAAACCGACCAGGAAGAAATTGAAACCGCTTTTTATAAAGCATTTCATAAAAAAATTAAAAATTTTATTAAACCCGAACTATAAAATGGAACTGTCATTCCTGAGGAGGAAGAATTGCCTTTCAAAATGAATATCAATACTAAAGTCTGTTTTTAACATGACATTGAGTGTATTGACCTTTTATAGTTAAACAACAATTAAAAAAATGAAACCTAATATATTTTTTACAGCAGACCATCACTTTGGTCATGAAAATATTATAAAATTTTCCGAAAGACCCTTTGAGTCTATGGAACATATGAATGAAGAACTGATAAGAAGATGGAACGAGAGGATTGAACCCGGAGATACCGTCTACCATTTAGGTGATTTAAGTCTCGGAAAGCCGGATTTTACAAAAGAAATCTTAGACAGGTTAAACGGAAACATCCATCTGATCAAAGGAAATCATGAAGGTGCAGCATTGACCTATCCAAAACGTTTTACTTCCATCAGAGATTATCACGAACTCAGAATTGATGACCCGGACAATAATAACGGAAAACAGAAGATCATTCTTTTTCATTACGCCATGCGTACCTGGAACGGATCACACCGTGGAGTGTGGCAATTATACGGCCATTCACACGGAACGTTACCGGATGATGAGAGCGCTTTGAGCTTTGATGTAGGCGTAGACTGTCATGATTTCTATCCCATTTCCTACGAGGAAGTCAAAGAAATTATGAAGCAGAAAAATTGGACACCTCCGTTTGGTCCGAGAGAGTGAGTGGAGGAACCGGAGATTAGGAAAATTGGAAATAAATGACATGGAAACTGCTGATCTCCCCAACCTCTGATTTTTAACACTAAAAACATGAAAACAACCAATGAAATACTAATTGTCGATCTGGAAGCCACCTGTTGGGATAATGACAGAATTCCGCATGCACAGAAAGTCGATATTATAGAAATAGGAATTTGCAGATTAAACTTAACATCAAAAGCAATTTCCCAGAAACAAAGCATCTATGTCATTCCGGAAAGATCAGAAATCAACAGATTCTGTACAAAGCTTACCGGAATTACACCGCAGCTGATAGAAGAAAAAGGAATTTACTTTGAAGAAGCCTGTGAGAAAATAAGGGATGAGTATAACTCAAAGCCGCTCACCTGGGCAGGATACGGAAATTTCGACGGCGAGAAGATCATTGAACAATGCGACTGGCTCGGAATTGAAAACCCTTTTTCAAAACACTACCTCAATGTGATGTATGAATTCAGAAAACATTTTCGGCTTCATAAATCGATGGGGCTCAAAAGAGCGCTGGATTATCTTAATATGGATTTTGAAGGAAATCATCACAGCGGAGCAGACGATGCTTATAATACAGCCAGAATTTTAAGTGAAATTCTGTAAATAGTCATCAGGCTGGAAGGCTGAAGCTGGAGGCTGGAAGTAAATTGATTTTATGAAAACTTCCCTCTTTCCGCATACCTCTTCCATCCTTTAACAATTAAATTTTTAAACAAGTGAAAACAACAGATAATATATTAATTATAGACCTTGAAGCAACGTGTTGGGAAAACCGCCCGCCCAGAGGTCAGGAAAGCGAGATCATCGAGATCGGTGTTTGTATTATGAATGCAAAGACCGGCAGAATCTCCAGGAATGAAGGGATTTTAATAAAACCCCAATTCTCAAAGGTAAGCCCGTTTTGTACAGAACTGACTACCCTTACCCAAAATAAGTTGGATAGTGAAGGGATAATGCTGGAAGATGCATTCGATATCCTGAGAGCAGAATACGATTCTGAAGAATTGACGTGGGCCAGCTACGGAAACTATGACCTGAATATGCTTCAGAGCCAGGCCAGAAGATTCTATATAGATTATCCGATGGGAGATGATCATATCAACGTAAAAACCTTATTTGGTGAACTTCATCCTGCCGTAAGAAAAAGTGTAGGAATGAACAGAGCTTTGGGCGAATTAGGATTTACACTTGAAGGTACCCATCACAGAGGAGTGGATGATGCGAAGAATATTGCCAAGATCCTGCACTGGTGTCTGAATCAAAATTAAAGGTATTCTCAAACAATATTTTTATATGGACTCTCTTGAAAAAGGGAGTCTTTTGTAATCAGACTAATAACGCAATCCTTATTTTTTATTTGAAGATAAAATTTTCTTCAGTATTTTTAAGACATCATGAAAACAAGAATCCTATATACCACAAGAAATCAAAAAGCAATACTCGAAGAAAACCGTCTTCATGAGAATAATAGCTATCTTAAACATATCTATGCAGATGAGGTTTTGCAGAAAACAGAACTATGGGTAAGAGAACAGCTGGATTCCATTACTCTTTATCCTGATAAAAAGAAAAAGTTCAGATGAAGAAATTCTTTTAGCCCATGCTTTTTTGAGAAGTGTCCGGATCATAAGAATTGAAAATACCGGAGAATATCAATTTGTTCGGGACAAACAATATAAAAATTTTCTTCCTGTGAAAGAGGAAGTTTATCTCTCAGACTTTGATGACAGGAAAATAGCATCTTTTACTGTTAACCAATATGGTACAGACCTGAAAAAATACATTCACCTGAAAGAAGGAGGCTACCGTGAATTCAACTATTCTGACGGAAGGAAACCCTATCTGGATGAAGAATCATTTATAAAAATATCAGTGAAGTTTTAGCAGAAAATAACAGTTCCGTTTCTCCGGATTATTACTTGAAATTTTCCCCGTTTTCCCTTCCGGAGAAGAACTGAAACGGGAAGCCATACGTTATTTTTCCTTCTATGAGGATAAAGAAATCACATTTCAGGAAGCTTTTTTGAAAGGGAATTTATTAAAAAGTATATATACAGGATCAGCTTCAGAGAATTGATACTTTCAAAAGGCTTGAAATGAATCAAAGAGAGTATTTTATTGATGATCATCAGCCTTTTAAACGCTCAAAAGAAGACCTTAACTATCTCATCGATGTACATTATCTGAGAGAAGAAAAAACGGCTTTAAAAAATGGGAGATTATACGATACAAAAAAACGAAACAGAAGTAGATGAAAGAGAAATATGGGTGATGGATGCCCAGGGTAAACGTATATTCTACAAGGAAATAGACGACAGTACCGGAAACACTATACTCATCCGTAAATTTCCTCACTTTCCCGGATCGGTAAGTTCTCTTTCAACCTATTTTGAATATAACGCCGAAGGAAAACTTACAACAGAGGGTGTTGATCTGTATGATGACTGGGACGGTGATTATTACAGCGTAGACCAGATGCATCAGGACGGTTTTTTTGAATCGGAGTATGGAAGGTATTTTGTATCCGCTGATCCGGAAATTCCGGAAGTTAGCCAGCCGCTAAAGGTAACCGTTTATAAAAATCATCTGGATGAAGAGGTCTCTGAAAAAGATATAAAAGGACTCTATGAGTATTCTGAAGAAACATATAAAGGAAAAAGATTATTAAGAAGAAGAAAATACACAGCGTACTCCGGTAAGGATCTGAAAGAGCAAAAATATATAACCTTTACTTCATCTTATTATGATGATATGAAAGAGGTACCTGACTTTGAAACTTTTCATGATAATTCTGATAGAATCTATTACAACCGGAGAACAGTTAATCATTACATTCTGTATGATTTTATTACAAGAGACTATTGGGTAGGAAGAAATGCAGAATTTTCAGGAACTGTGGTATATGACAATTATTATAGAACCGTATCAGAAATAGTATACGATGCTGCTTCAGAACAATTGATCTCAGGAACCAAAACATTGTATGAACAGGTGTCACCTTTACTGGGCAGAAAGTATATTAAGGTAAATTTTAACAGACATGGGGAAGTAGAAAGCTATACAGATAACCGTTTTATATTTCCTGAACACCATTCCAAAGAAAAGTTTGAAAATAAACATTTTGGCAGCGAGCCGCTTTCCCAGGATTATTATAAAAGTCTGAAAGACCTTGTTCCGGAAAATCCGGCCTTTCCGTATTATGATTTCACGATAAGCAAAATGCTGTATGGGAATGAAACCGGAACAGAAAGTGAAATGACGCTCCTGATATCAGATTCAAAAATTAAAATAGCTGATGAAGAATATGTAACCTACCATTTTTTAAGCAATGAGGAATCTTTAGAAAACTATCTTACAAAGGTTCCGGATCTGGGATTACGATCTCAGATGTATTTCTCTAACATCAGCAAACAGAAAAATACCATTGAAACCGGTTTCTTTGGACTCGGAATCAAAGCCCGTTTTTCAATAGATTTGAATACCAGGAAATAGACTGTCATAGCATAGAATCCTCTATGAAAGATGTAAGTTTCAGAAAAGTGATATCCGGAAAGGCTACAGATCTGTACCTTTTTTATACAGAGGATAGAAAAATTTTTGTTAACTTTTATTCAGAACTCCTGATAAACCTCCTGTTAAAAGCATAAAGTTTTGTTAAAAATTCACTTTTAAGGGATTATTTAAAGCCTGAAGATCATTTTTTGTTATTTTAGCTGACAAGAATGAATTTATGCTAATTGAGGACGAGTTTAAGACCATTTATTTAAACTATAGAATCAAGGAAATTGTTCCTTTTCTTACAAGACTTACACCGGAAGATAAGAAAGAAATTGTTGCTCTTTTAAAAAAACATATCAATAAAGAATGGGGGCACAATGATATCTCTGTGTTGGCTGCTTTAGCCTGCTGTAAAACCAGTGCCGAATACGGAAAACTAAGTCCCGGATATTATTCAATACCGGTTGACAAGGTTGATGAACTGTTTGAATCCTATATTCCGGACTGGCTAGGAGAAAACTATTCGTTTTTAAAAGAATTTGACTATCTGAAAATCCTGGAATGGGAGCAGAAAGGCTATCTTAAGTTAAGTGATGAAATAAGTGCATCCCTTCTCTCATCTGCATGGGATTCAGACAATACTTCGGAAGAAATTCTATTTACCTACCCGGTTACATTAGAATCCCATATCTGGCTTCTTTTCGAATATGAAACAGAAATTACCTCAAACTATGGTAAAAGAAACTGGAAAGAGACGCTGAAAATGCTTGCTGAAGATCGTAAAATTGACAGATCAGCACTTTTAAGATCAAGTCTTAAAGCCGTAAATTTTAATTTTTCCAAAGAACACAATACGTGGTTCCTGGAACTTTTCACCTATCTTGAACCTACCCGTGAAGAAATTCTTGCATTACAGGATGAGCTGTTGATGATCTTTCATTCAACACAGACTTCATTATTCCCGGGAGTATTAAAAATTGTCAATCAGGTTCTCACAGAAAAAGCTTTTAAAACAGAAGACTTTCTTCAGGTTTCATCATCTCTGATCACACTTCCCACCAAAAATATTGTGAATGCATTATTGCTGGCTTTGGAGAAAATAGCAAAAGTAAACAGTGCTTTTCATGAAAATATCTGTCTTCTTCTGACACCTGTTTTTCTGAATAAAGATAAAGCGCTTCAGACAAAAGCAGCAAAGATCATCGCTAAATACGGAAATACAGAATCGGAAAAGTTACAGGCCGAATTAAAGCTATATACAGCATCGTTACTTTCCGATGCCGGAACATTGCTGGATAAACTTTTGATACAAAAAGAAAAACCGGGAAAGACAGAAGAACAAAATTATGAAGCTGTGCCATGGCATAGTTCTGAGCCTGTTACACCTATTCAGACCATTGATGATTTTATATTCTTTGCTCCTCAGGTTTTCAGCAATTCTGAAACCCACCACTTTGACCAGTTTCTGGAAGCACTGGTACACTTCAACGACGAGTTGGATGAAGACCATTTTAATAAGCTGGAACCGGCTTTCAAAGCAGCATTGAAAAAGAAAGGAACAGGTGGATTTCAGCATCTATTAGCCACTTTTTTTATAAACTATGGCTTATTAAAACAGGAAAAGAAATCAACGGTACTGCTTCATGCAAAATCCGAATTTCCCGACCTGGAAAACTGGTGTGAGAAAAAACACCTTTGGTTTTCCAGGCTTATCACAAGCTTCTGTCAGGAATTTTTGAAATGTTGAAGCAGCATAAAAACTTCCGCTTCTGTCGGTTCCTGACCATACCCCTTGCTGGATTACAGCAAACAATCTTGTGGATAAACTGAAGATCTATCAACAGCAGAGCGAACAGCCGATTCCATTTGATCTGCAAATTGCAATACTCCGGGTGAAAAAGAAAATCTGACCAAAGCAGAACAATATGCAAAGGAACAACTGGATGAAAAATATGCTGAACTTCTGAAACCGCTTTTCAAACCGGATTATTTCAGAGAAAAATATGACAGCGTCTATCTGGATGGTAGCTTCAACCGGGAATTCAGTTACAGGAAAATCTATAAATGGAATATTACAGAAGAAATTCCTCAATTACTGGTAACCATCAGTAATAAAAAGAACTTCCGGAAAATGCCTGTTTCCTTGATTATATATTCAACTCTTATCATGGTGTTTATCATGATGACCTGATCTCAATTTTGTATACAGCTCCTTATTTTTCAGGGTCTGTAATTTCAAAAAAATATAATGAAAATCTATCAAACTCTGATTATCAGTATGATATAAAAGGAAATGTGAACTTTCTTGATGCATGGATGAAGCTGAACCTGCCTTTTCAGCCGGTACATTATTTATTCCTGTCTGCGGGACTGTTTAATAAAGACAGAACACTTTCTGGTATGGCTTTTGAAGCCTTGATAAACAGGGTAGTTTCCGATGATTTTGAAGTCTGCGAACTGGGAACGGTAATCGGTAAAAGATCAGTTTCGGCTGGGCTCCTGTCAAAAGATTCACAGACGGATTGTCTGGTCTTATCAATCTGAGTACCAGTCATAACCTTGCTTTTGAAAAACTGCTGACCGCCATTCTTTCAGCTGTGGAAAAGCCGGTCTTTAATCTGAAAAAACTATTAGAACTCTATTATGAGCTGCTGAATCAGAATCAGTCTGTCACAGACGAAACTGTTTCAAACCTGCTTAAAGAATGGGAAAAAGAAAATAACCTGAAAAAAATTATACATCAAATTAAAACAAATGAAAGAAAGACTTTATGAGATCCTTAATGAGGAACAAATACATGAGATTATCCCTTTTCTAAAGCGGCTTACAGCAGAAGAAAGAAAGACCCTGGTGCCTTCCATAAAAAAGATGGAGCGTGAGATCAGCAAGATTGTGATGACCAAAAATTCCTATCATACTGTAGGTTCTGCCAATCAGCATTCAATCATCGATATTGCTTCATTTGTCTGTATGGATAAAAAGAACTTCGGTAAAAATTACTGGAGTCTTTTCAGAAATGCAGAACAGGCAGAACAGATTCTGGAATGGGGATGCCCGGAATGGTTTTCTGATTTTATCAATGAATCTGTAGATGCGGAATTTACAGCTTTTAATTATCAGGACATTTTAGGATGGACGAAAAAGGCTACGTTCAGCCCAGACCTGAATTGCTGGGACATCATCTGAGCAATTATCCCTCCAATCTGGATCAGCACCCTGAAACCCTTGAAACCCACTTCTGGTATCTGTGCGAATACCCGTCAAAATCATTGCCGTTCCGTAAAGAATGGTTTCCCCTGGTTCAAAAGCTGGTAGGAGAAAAGAAGATTGAAAGAATACGATTTTTAAGAGAATGCCTGCTGGCTGCCAACCGTAACTTTAACAAGAATGTTACAGGCTGGTTTATGGACGCATTTACTGCATTGAAGCCTACAGAAAATGAATTGATTGAACTGCAGGACGAATTGCTGGCAGGACTGGCATCTGCACAATCAAAAGCAGTTAATACCATATTGAATCACCTGAAAAAAATAGCAGGAGCCGGAATCAAAACTGAGGAACTCTCACATTATCTTCCGAATTTGTTAAGCTCAGAAGTTAAGACAGTAGTTGCTTCAGGCTTATCTCTCACAGAGAAGATTTTCCAGAGAAAGAGGCTTGATCCGGAAATGTTGGGTATGGCTTTGAGTACAGCTTTTGTAAGCAAAGATGATGGTATACAGACCAAAGCAGCTAAAATTATTCTGAAATATATTCCGCCATCTGAAAATATAAAAGAGGCATTATCTCATTATTCAGACAATATCCTGACCAATGTACGGCCTCTTCTTGAAAAATATATAGAAGACAACCAGCAGGAACTGGAAGTGATTACCACTGAAAGCCCATTCCTGATTTCAGATGCCAACAAAGTCAGGGTCCTGGAAAACTTTGAAGACCTTATGTTCTTCCTTCCGGTGGCCATTGAAGATCCATACAGCCAGCATTGTGATATTGCTTTGGACGGATTTATCAGGTTTGCGAATGAGGTGGATGCAGAATCTGTGAAACTAATAGAACCAGTATTTCTGAAAGCCTGTAAAACTATTTCAAAATGGGAAGTTCCTTATCTGAGTGTTTTACTTTGCAACCTGATTATCAATTATGGTTTGAATCTTCTGGAAAAATATCCGGATCAGCTTAAAAATCTGGAGAAAATATATAAGAAAACACTTGAAGAAGAAGCTGCCAGAGAAACCTATTCCAATTATCAGAAAAAATTAGGTCCTGTAGAGAAAGTGGGAGCAGAATCTCCTGCAATGAAAGCTTTCAGAGAACTTGCCATATACATTAATCAAAAAATAAAATCAGGAGATAATGTACCATTGCTGTTTGCCATTACCCATTCACCTTGCTGGGTATCTCCTGTAAGTCTGGTAGAAAAACTTGAAATCTATCAGAATAAAAATATTGAACCTCATTATCTTGATGTTCAGCTGGCTTTGCAACGCTGTGCTTTAGATAATATCTCAGAAGCATTGGTGCTGGCGGAAGAAAAATTAAAAGGAGAGTTTAAGGATCTTCTGCTTTTCTTCTTTGGTAAAAATGCTGTTCCGAAAGGGAAAATTGAGCATCCTTCATGGTGGATGACAGCAGGAATCACCCGTTCACCAAAAACTGTTTTTAAAGAATTTAGTAGCTTCGGGTATGATAATATCCCTGTAGAATTTATCTCAGGAGAATACCAGTGGAAGACAATCGATAACAAGAAAAATTCCTACTATCCTGTTGAACTGAATATTACAATTCCGAAATATCATCTTGAGAAAAGAAAAGAACCTTTATTTTGTGGAGTATTTTGTTGCCGGTCAGAAAGAACTTTCTGAAATTCCTGCACTTATGTGGTGCTTTCCGAACACTCCTGCCAATGCTTTGGCCAAGGTAATCAAACATTGTCTTTTCTACTCAGGAATTGCTGAGGTATACGAAAGAAACCTTGTCCTGAATACCGCTCAGGCCCTGTATCAGATCAAAAAACCTCTGGATGGAATGGGGTATCTTTTCCTGGGAACCATTTTCCTGGATGGAGATAAAACCATCCGTGGGACAGCGGCTGAAATTTGGCTGGAACATGTATCTCATCAAATGATGGATAACGCCCAGCTTGGGAAAGTGATCGGCTTGCATGAAAAACTGGAATGGGCTCCTGTGAAAAGATTAACAGACCTTATACAACATCACATGCTGAATGTGAGCAAAACCCATAATGCAGCGTTAGAAGAGCTTATCTTCAATATTCTGCTTCAGATGGAAGAACCGGTAACCAACCTTAAAAAACTTTTGGAAGTGTATCACGAAGTATTGGCTTTGAACCAGTCCGAAGCCAGTGCCCCTATCCTTCAAAAACTCAATGACTGGAAAGAAAACTCAAGCCTGAAAAAATCTGCAATCTTCTCCTAAAAAAATAAATTATGGAAGATACGCTTATTTACAACTATTCCAGGGCATCCTCTTTGGTAAGGAAAGATGCTATGGAAGAACTGTTTCTCGCCAAATACAGTGAGATACATAAAAATACTGATGCTCCCTGCTTTTTCTGGGGAATGTTGGGCAGCCCTTTATTCTGGCCCGTTGCCTGATTACACTTTCCAATATTGTGAAATCAAGCTTTAGCCTGTCACCGTTTCAGATGGCTCTGCTTAAAGACCCTGTGGTGACAGCTGGAAATGAAAGACTTCGCTTTGAAGGATTTTCTCATTGTGCAGGAGTATATGCAAGAGTAGATGTACTGCCTGGCGGACTGGATGGAGAGTTCCTGGAAAACGGAACTACCAATGTAGACTTTAATCAGCCGATGATAACCGCTTTGGGAAGTATACGTCCCAATGAAAAGATCATGCTTTCTGTTGGTGAAAAAGAAGTGGGACTGTATAAAGAAGATAAGAAAGTCGTTGAAAGAAAAGTCCCGCTGCCGGTAAAATGGATCAAAGGCCTGGGAACAGTACAGGTCTACTTATCCGAATCAGAAAAACGACATACCTTCAACAAAATCCAGGCCCAGCAGCTGTTCCGTGGAATGCCGAAAGGAGTGGTAAAATCAGATTACTATTTGATCGTAAGAGGTAATAAACCTATGTTTTCACCTGTGAAATCAACAGATGCTATGTGCGTGGGAGGTCTTCACAGGCTTCGTCTCCTGGAACCTTTGCTTTCGTATATAGATCATATGCAGGTTTTTTCACATCCTAATATGCAGTCTACAACCTGGCAGCTTTATATGGGGAATATAAGATTCAGTTTTTCTTTGTCAAGAGAAAGCTGGAGAGGATTTTCGGGAGAGGGAGCAATACTTGAAAGTCTGATCTCTGAAGTTCCTGATGAGTGGATAGATGCTTTAGATAAATATGCTTACGCCAATCAGTCATTTAATGGAACTGTACTGGCTCTTGAAGAAAATATAAGCCTTACAAAGACAGAAAATCTTACGGGAAGACTTGCTGCCATGGGATTATTGGGATATGACCTGGATGATAAAGAATTTTTCTACCGTAGATTACCTTTCAAACTGAGCCGTATTCTGAAATGAATCCCCGCATGAAAAATGCGGAAAAACTTATTGCAGACGGAAAAGTAGAAATCCTGAATAACAGCAAAGAAAGAACCGAAGCCAGGGTAGAAGGTACCGGTGTACACCACACAGTGATCATTGAAGATGAAAAAGAACGCTGCACATGTGAATGGTTCAGCAAATACCAGGGAAAGAGGGCCGTGCAAACATATGCTGGCCGTAAAGAAACTGGTCAGTCATTAACAAAATAAAACTTTATAATCGCCACAAATAAAGAATTTGTGGCGATTACTATTTTCTCGCAGACCATCATTGAGTAGATTTTTCCACAAGTATCTGCGTCATCTGCAAAATCAGCGAGAGATAAATCGTAAGCGTGTAAGTCAGAAAATACATGCTGTGAAATAATAAAGAATCTTTTACATCTCATTTCTGCTTATCCATTCTTCATAGGTAATTACCCCAAGTTCCGGTTTACCTTCACCATCCAGAATAGAAATAAATTCGAGCTGGTTACCGTCCGGATCATTGAAGTAGATCGCAAGTGCAGGCATCCATGCAAATATCATAGGCTCAACCGTTCCGTTCTTGAGAAAATTGTATGGTTTCAGGTCTTTATTTTCCAAAAAGTTTACAGCATAGTTTAAAATATCCTCTTTACTGCTGGAAAAAGCAAAATGCCTCGTCTGAAGATTCTCTTTCTGTTCCCACAAACCCAACATAAATTCTTTCCCGTCACCTACCCATAAAAATGCAATAGGTCTGGTTTCATCCCTGTAGCCAGTTGTAATCCCAATACCTCCGTATAAAATTGTATAGCATTTTCCAAATTGCTTACCTGTACATGAGTTTCATATAATCCTTTAATCATAGTTTTCATTTTAATAAAAGCAAAGCTAGAAAACAGAGGCTGGAAAAAGAGAAAATTATGATTTCTTTATATAAAATGAACGATAGACGGATTTTATGATTAAAAGATAAAAGATAAAAGATAAAAGATAAAAGATAAAAGATAAAAGATATTGCCTTTAAACAACTATTGTCTTTCTGTACAATCATTAAAATATCAATAGAGACGGGCTTTAGCCCGGCCAAACTAAAATAAACCAAAAATTCCGATGGCTTTAGCCAAAACTTAATTCAGCACCAATAATTCAGCACATAAATCTGCGTAATCTGCACAATCAGCGAGAGATAATATGCCGTATTCAATTTTATCGGAGATAAAATCCTTGCCTTACCCCCCGCCACTCATTAAAATACCTTCTGCACCCTTGCGTATCATAACCTATCATCTGCAAAAAGTATTATTGACATTTAGCTTTTTTATAACGCTGAGCATACCAAAGAACCCATCACCATTTACATATTAAAATAAAAATTATAAAAAAATGCATTACGCAAAAACACTGCGCAATACAGTTTTTACTTTGCAACAGAAATCAAAGAGAAAGTATCTGGCTTTCTAAATTTCGATGTTTTGAAGGCTTTGGAAGGCCGGAAATCAGCATTGAAAATGATACAGAAAGTAGTGTTGTAACAAGCACTGTTTTTTAAAATAAATAGAAAATCCTAACATTATAATCAATGGATAACAGATTTCATGAATTGTCTTTTCTTAACTTTAAAAAGGTAGATATTGGCTTAAGGGAAACGGAGTTAATAAAAGAATACGCTCGGTTAAAGTTCAATGGTGGTTTTGTACTGGCAACCATAGAGTGCTGTGATTCAGAAAAATTCAGGGATTATTTACATTCCATGTATTCGGTTACGGATGCTATGCATCTAAATATGAGGTCGGCAGCAGATGATGTTAAGGATTTTATGTATTATCTGTTGGACAGTCAGAGCTTGGCCGGTTTGGACATTTATCTCGGAAATGGTGAGGCGTTTTTATCGGTTGATCCGCCCTACGATGAATTGGAAGGATTTAGGAAGTTGGCCTTTGCTGAGCTTTCAGAAAATGAAATGAAAAAGAGACTGCTTCAAACTGCTATAAAAAGCAGTATTTATGATGATTGGAAAGTTTCAGCCGAACAGACCTCAAAAATGATCAATGATTTCAGTAGTCGGATGTTTACCGAAGACAGTCATTTTAGAACCCTTTATTTTCAACAATGGGGAAATTTTATGATTGGGCTCTTTGAAGGCTATATTTTCATAGATATTAACCGGGGACAAATTACCTTTTTCGCAGTGGATGATTATGATTAAGTGAATAAGCGATATTAATAGATGTCTTAAAAATCATTAATATCTTGAGAAGCTTATTCCCGCTTTCCACTGTATCTTTTTCGCCGGTGCTTTTTGATAAAGCTATTTCATAAAAAGATGCCGTTGCGATCGGGGCTAAAAAAACAGACCATTATGGTAAAACTTATAAATGTAATTGAAATCAGTCCGCTACTGTACGCTAAAGATGATTATGAATTGCCGGAAATTTCAGATTACCCTGATCCCGAAGAATGGTTTTCCAGATGGGAAAAAGTAGCTTCTAAACTCAATTTTAATTTTAAAATTATTGAGAAAGGATCCTATTTGGCAGATATCGGAACTATTGATGATGAAAATCTTCAAATGATCTTAGAAAACAGATTGAAGGATATTGAAGAAGATTCCGAAGAAGAAAATTTTGTACTGGCTTTTGACGGAGGGCTTGCTTTGGAAAAAAACAATACAATATATATTAAGCCGACCTGCTGCAGCGATATGTCTGATCTGAAAAACTGGCAGGATATTTTTACCAATCCGTCTCTAGAATGGACAATGATGTGGATCGGTCACCATGGGTTCTGTACAGAAAAGAAAATGGAAAAATAAGCTTTTCAGAGTATACGGAATCCGGTGATATTAATCCCGGAAATATAAAAATTCTTGTTGAGATAGAAGAATCTGAACTCAAAGCTGAATTTGAAAAAGCACTGCAGCGGCAGACCAATTTCAAAAACAGAATTTCAGCCTTGCTGAAAAAGACCGATATTAAAAATAAAGAAAGAATTGCAGGATTATTAACAGGTATGGATTAATATGTTCAAATCTGTGTTCTCAATCTTAATTAAAATGAATTCACTAAATAAAAAAAAAGATGCAACATAAATTACCTTTTCATTTTGATATGGAAACCGCCGATCCTGACGATTCCATGACCCTTGCTGTGTTGGCAACGCACCCGAAAGTTCATCTGGTGAGTGTTTCCGTACATCCTGGAGGAACCGACCAGATTGGTGTCGTACGCCATATTTTACGGATTCTTGACAGGAAGACGTCCGCATCGGAGCCGGAACTCCCAAATCTGTAGCAAAACGTGTTTCTGATTTTCATCGGAACTGGGTGGGGAAATTCGAACACTCAGAAGCTGATGATACAGCAGCCAATATTATGGCAGAAACCTTACGTCAATTTCCTGACTGTACTTTATTAACTGGAGCAGCCCTTACAAATCCGCATGCTTTATTCGAAACAGGAGTTTTCTTTGATCGTTGGTTTTGCCAGGGAGGTTTTGTAGGAGACAATATCGTTCCGAAAGAATACCGTTTGGAGAAATTCGATGGAAAACTTACATGCCCAACCTTTAACCTGAATGGTAATCCTCTTGCTGCCGAAGCACTCCTTTCGATTCCAATGAAGGAAAGACGTATGATCAGTAAAAATGTTTGTCACGGTGCAGTATTTACCAAAGAAGATGCTGAATTGCTCATTCCGTTTCGCCATCACAATAAAGGGCTTAGGCTCTTCCTGGATGCGGTAGAGCTGAAAGAAAAGGCACTTCATGATACTGTAGCTGCTTTACTGGCCATTGATCCTTCAAAAGCGCTTTGGGCAGAAGTGATCCCGTATAGAAAAAGAGGAGAATGGGGCTGCCTGGAAGCAGAAAAATATCCGGAGCAACCTGCATCATTGATCACCACTTACATTCCTGATCTTACAGATCTTTGGATGGTAATCAAACCTTAAATTAAGTGATGTAATTTTTAGTTTTGAACAGCATGAATTAGAAATAATGAGAGATTTATTTTCAAGAATCGATGAAGATCTGAAAGAAGGCAGAAAGAAAAAGCCTGTGACAGATTAAGAAATATGATCAATCAGTTTCCGGATGATCTTTCATTGAGGAAAAAACTGGGCCAGATTTATTATGAGGCAGGTTTCCTTGATGAAGCCGGAAAATTCTGGATTTTATCAAAGCCTGAAAATAATGAAATGAAAAACGCCGTGGATATATACAGGAAATCTTTAAGCAATTCAGGAAATGCTATTCTGAAAGATATTGTGTTCAGAGGAAATAAAAGCTGAACTTAACGAATATGCCATGAAAATTTTTGCAGACCTTGAAACAGACAGTCTTCAAAAAACAAACCATATACCGGATTTTAAACCTAAGACCAGAGAAAAGGAAATTACTCTGAGTCTGCCGCTAAAAACAGTTTTCCGGAGACAGTGCTTTTCTGTCTGTTAATCGGACTGGTGATCTTGCTTCCTGTTTTAGGAATCTTCAAATTTTTAGAACTGATTTATTTATTCTTTTCTCATTAAAAATAAACTGCGTAAAAAGAATGCGCAGAAGATAGATAAATTTGTAAACGAAATAACTAATAACCATGAACAATTATAAACCGGATCTTAAAGAAGCAGTGTATTGAGGTTAATACTCAATACTCATGAAAAAAATAAGGCATTAAAACACATTTTCGGAATCAATGAAGATGGATGGATTGATTTCCCTGGGAAAATTTCCGGAACACAGATCTCAAGACTGATGTACGGAAATGAAATGGGTTGTTCACACTGTTTTCCACATGGCATTGAAGTGATCAATGCAAAGAGCTGAAGTTTCAGAGAAACTGGAAAAAATACAGAAGAACCCGATGGAAAAATGAAAAGTAAGTGCCGAATTTTATGCCTTTGTAATCAGAATATTTTTAAAAATATATAAAAGCCGCAAGCGGGGAGGAGGAAATAATCTTTGTATCATAATTTTCTAAACATTCCTTTATTCCCGTTTTCGGCTTTTATAGACAATAAGTGTCGTTAGGAAAAACTTCACTATATATGATGGGAAGGAATAACGAAATCTGGTCATTCCGGAAGGTTATCCGATTGGATTCCAGTAATACGCAGCCCTTGTTTTTTATAGTTACCATTACAACAAAAGCCGATCTATTGATCGACTTTTTTCATTGTATTTTCAAGTTCCTCCTCAAACATCTGCTTCCATTTTGAAAGAGTTGTTCTGCTTATTTTGTATTTTCTGGACATATAGCTGGTGGAATGCCCGTGCTTTTTCTGATACTGAAGAAGCTTAAGCATAGTCTTTTTATCATAAGTCTTCAGCTTCTGGTTTTCTCTGGAATGCTTGAAAAGCCTATCATTGAATTTAAGCACATCTTCAGTCGTATGAAGTTTTTCAAGAAGCTCTTTGATCTTGGGATCCTTCAGTTTCTCCGGATGTTCCAGTCTCAGCATATCCTGATAGATCTTTTTATAATTGGGACGCATGTCGTTTTCGTTTATCCGTTAATAGTATCACTCTTCTGAAGCCATCTGTGCAGAGTACTCTTAGGAATAGAATATTCTTTAATGACGTCGCTCTGTGTCATTTCCCCGGATAGAATTCTTTTCATAATAAAATCTTTGATCTCCTGGGTGTAGATATTTTTCCTGAAATAAGGAATCTTATCAGACTTCTGCTGTGCCTTATGTGCTGCTGAAGGAGGTGCATATAAAATCAGGTGAGAGCTGTACAGTCTGAAAAAATCATATTCCAGTAATTTGCTCCACCTTAGAAGAAGATCCGCATCTATAGATTTACTGGCGTACATCCTTTCCACAGATTCTTCATCACTGCCCAAAAATTTGCAGATCCTCTCCATAGCTATTTCATTATCATCAACCCTTTCCTTAATAAACTGTCCAATATGGATTTCTTTATATAACATTTTTACTGAATATTATCTTTAAATTAAAACTTATGCATCAAAAAACGGAAATAGGCGATAAATATTATCATGCATGGCAGAATATAATTCACTTAAATTTGAAATTGAGAAAAAGCAAAACCCAATATTCTGAAATTCTGAAAATAACCTGTAGGGTGGAAATCTTCAGAAATCAGTCCGGGATTGACGTGATTCGTTAAAAGGAAATATTAATTGTCACTTTAATGTATCCTTGAAATATATTCCTTATGGTCATGGGCCTATCACTCTTCTTTTTCAAACTTCTTTTCCTGCCATTTGTGTGAATAATATATAACCTATTAAAGTTCCTTCATGCAACTCTATTTTTCTAAGCTGTTTTTTGATACACAGCTGCTTACATGTCGAATGTTTTTGTTAGTACCGGATAATCACTTATCTGCATTCAAATGTAAACAAAAATTAAAAGCAAAAACAGAAAGAAATACAAAAAGTCTGGTTATCATCCAATTTTAATTAAAATTAACATATTATGTGAACAGAAGTGTGAATTATTTGAAAACGTTTTATGGATCTAAAAAACAGAATGAGAAAAAATTGTGTACCATCCGGTAAGTATATACCTTTGCCCCGCAATGAAAAATACCATAAGCTTATTCGACTTTTCGACAAAAATCAATTATAAAAATGAGTTGCTGGCAGGGTTTACCGTAGCGATGACCATGATTCCCGAGTCTCTTTCATTTGCGATTCTGGCCGGGCTTTCTCCACTTACAGGACTTTATGCAGCTTTTATGATGGGGCTGGTGACGGCAGTTTTGGGTGGTCGCCCGGGAATGGTTTCCGGAGGGGCAGGAGCCACTATTGTTGTACTGATCGCACTTATAAAATCTCATGGAGTAGAATACCTTTTTGCTACTGTTGCGCTGGCGGGAATTCTTCAGATGATGGTAGGACTTTTTAAGCTGGGAAAATTTGTCAGACTAATTCCACAGCCGGTTATGTACGGATTTCTGAATGGTCTCGCCGTCATCATTTTTATGGCACAGATCGAACAGTTTAAAATTACAGACAATAACGGAGCAGTGAGCTGGCTCCAGGAAGTGCCTTATACGTAATGGCAGGCTTAACCGCCCTTACTATTGCTGTGGTGTATTTCTTTCCGAAAATAACAAAAGCTATCCCGGCATCTTTAGCGGCTATTATTGTCATATTTGCTGTAGTGCTGGGGTTCAATATTCAGACTAAAACAGTAGCAGATATTGCCCATATCAGTGGAAGTCTTCCAAGTTTTCATATTCCACAGATTCCTTTTTCCCTTGAAACCTTACAGGTCATTTTCCCTTATGCATTGATTATGGCAGGAGTAGGCCTGATCGAATCCCTTCTGACGTTATCAATGGTGGATGAAATCACCAATACCAAAGGAAGCGCTAATAAAGAATCGGTAGCACAGGGAGTAGCGAATATTACCAACGGTTTTTTCGGTGGAATGGGAGGATGTGCCATGGTGGCGCAGACGCTGGTTAACCTTAATGCAGGTTCCAGAGCAAGGCTATCAGGAATTATTGCCTCCGTCATGATTCTGATCATTATTCTGTTTGGTGCTCCTGTCATTGAGAAAATTCCGATGGCGGCATTGGTAGGCGTGATGATGATGGTTGCCATCAGTACCTTTCAGTGGGTTTCTATCAGGATTGTCAACAAAATGCCAAGGTCTGACATATTTGTAGGAATTACAGTCGCTCTGATCACGATTCTTCTTCATAACCTTGCCCTGGCAGTATTGGTAGGAGTAATTATCTCCGCCCTGGTTTTTGCCTGGGACAATGCCAAAAGGATCCGTGCAAGAAAGCATATCGATGAAAACTGCAAAGCATTACGAAATCTATGGCCCGCTGTTTTTTGGCTCCGCTACCTCTTTTGCCGAAAAATTTGACCCGGTGAATGACCCCGATGAGGTTATCATTGACTTTAAAGAAAGCCGGATCGTAGATATGAGTGCGATTGATGCGCTGGATAAGCTTTCCAAACGGTATAAACAGCAAGATAAAACATTACGTTTAAGTCACCTTAGCGAAGATTGCAGGAAAATATTGAAAAATGCGGAAGCAGTAGTTGAAATAGATATTCAGGAAGATCCGACGTATAAGGTGATGCCGGAAAAATAAGGGGAGGTCAATAAGTGAATTTTGCTTCGCAAGTGAATCGTGAATTAAAATTGACAAGCATTGTACTGACGATTGACCATTCACAAACAAGACAAGGACCGTAATTTCAATTACAGTCCCTGCTTGTTTAAGTGATTAATGTATTGGCAATGAAATCGGGTACTAATGCATAGTGTGACAATTTCATACTGATGGAAGCTCTTCCGCTTGTAAGTGTTCTCAGATCAGAAATATACCCGAATGTAGAAGCCAACGGAATTTCTGCAGTAAAGATCTTTCTTCCTGATTTCTCATCAATGGAAGTAATGATTCCTCTTCTCCGGTTGATATCCGCAGTAATGGCTCCCGTATATTCTTCAATACTCTGAATTTCAACCTGCATAACAGGTTCCAGAAGCTTTGGACTGCATTTTCCGGCAGCAGCTCTGAATCCTTCTCTCGCAGCAATTTCAAAATCAAAAGCTGCAGAATCCTGAGCATGGAAAGAACCGTCCAGAAGAGTGATTTTCATACTTTCCAAAGGATAACCTTTTAACGGTCCGTGTTCCATGGCTTCCCGGAATCCTTTTTCAACGGAAGGGATGAATTCCGTCGGAATTACTCCTCCTTTGATCATATTGATGAATTGCAGCCCATATTCATGATCATCTCTTGGGCCGATTTCAAAACTGATATCGGCAAACTGTCCGCTTCCGCCGTTTTGTTTTGAAAGTTTTTCCCTGTGAGTCTTTGTTTCCGTTAAGATTTCACGATAAGATACTTTAGGTTTGCCCTGATTGATCCCGATTCCATGATTTAGACGGATTTTTTCCAGAGTAACCTCAAGGTGTAATTCTCCCAGTCCGCTTAATAAAGTTTCCCCGGTTTGCCTGTCCCTTTCAACAACCAGAGAAGGATCTTCTTCCTGAATTTTTGCCAGAACCAGACCGAAAGACTTCTCATCACCGTTGGTTTTAGGCTCTATCGAAACCCTGATCACAGGAGCTGGAATCGTAATAGACTCAAGCAGTACAGGTTTTTCAACAGAGGATAAAGAGTCTCCTGTTTTGGCATCTTTTATTCCCGTCAGTGCTACAATATCACCGGCTCCTCCTTCTTCCATGGATAAAGTTTTGTCAGACTGCATCTGTAAAATCCTGAAACCCTGAAGTTTTTTCCGGTTCTTACATTCAGTACGGTATCACCGGACCTGATCTTACCCGAATAAATACGGAGCATGGCCAGTCTTCCCATATGCTTATCGATAACAACTTTAAAAACTAGTCCCGAAAAAACTTCCGAGGCATTTCTTTCAAGCTCTATCGTTTCTTCTGTATGAGGATCTTTGCCTTTAACGTCTGCAAGCTGATCCGGAGACGGAAGATAAGTGACAACAGAATCAAGAAGAGGCTGAATTCCTTTGTTCTTAAACGCAGAGCCACACAGGACGGGAACTGCTGTGCCTGATTGACATACTTTTTGTACGGCTTCCGTGATCATTTCAGATGTAATTCCGTGTTCAGTATCCATAAAAATCTCAAAGAAATCCTCATCGTATTCAGCCAGCATCTCCATCAGCTTCATTCTGTATTCATCGGCTTCAGTCTGGTAGTCTTCAGGAATTTCCTTTTCTATGATGGTTTCTCCGTTTTCATCTGCCCAGTAAAGCGCTTTCTGACGGATCAGATCAATGACTCCTTCAAAGCTGTCTTCAGCACCAATCGGGATTTGAAGAGCAAGAGGAACAGCATTCAGTTTCGTTTCGATCTCTTGAAGAACGGCAAAAAAATCGGCTCCTATTCTGTCCATTTTATTGATGAAGCAGATCTTTGAGGCTCCGTGTTTCTCAGCCTGGAACCATACATTTTCCGTTTGTGGCTGAACTCCCGAAGAAGCACAGAAAACAGCCACAACACTGTCGAGTACTCTTAACGAACGCTCAACTTCCACTGCAAAATCAATGTGACCGGGCGTGTCGATAATATTGATATTATAGACTGTACTATCTTTTTTCCATTGTGTGGAAACCGCAGCTGATGAAATGGTGATACCCCGGTTCTTTTCCTGAATGTCTTTATCCATCATCGTATTGCCATCATCTACGTTACCGATTTTATGTATGAGTCCTGTGTAATACAGAAGTCTTTCTGATAAAGTTGTCTTTCCTGCGTCTACATGAGCTATGATTCCTATATTTCTTGTGTTATATTTCATTTTGATTGATTTAAATTGTTGATTTTGAATATTCTGCTGAAAAATGCTGCTGAAAAAATAAACACAACGAAGACCCTGGCCTGATGGATATTCAGGTCAGAAAAAATGTAAAAGTATTTCGTACGTTGATTGTGTATTTTTCAGAACAGATCTTAGCAAACAACAGAAGTTCTTTGAATAGTTAAAGTCTGAAAGCAGGGCAGCAAAAAGACCTGTCCGAATAGACAGGTCTTTAATTATATTTTAATAATAAAGATCTATGGAACTATTCAGATAAATATTTAGTGCTGCCAAAGAACACAGCTCTGACAGGGTTACTTAAAGTTATAATATTTATCATTTTTGTTGACATTGTTGATTGTTAACCGGTTGCGAAATTATATTATTTTTTTAATCCACAATAATTTTTTTAAAATATTTTTTGTGATCGGAGATGAACAGGTTTTAAATCCATCTGTATTTTGCCTCCAAATACGCAGGAATTCATAAAAATATCTTAAAACAGAGAAGTATATAACGCAATTATGATAAAAATTTTATCTTTGGGAAGATATAGATATTTAAACACTTGTTGATGATTCATAAATTATAAATCTTTTTCAAGAAGCTAAATAAAACTTTTAACTTAAAACATATTGAAAACAGATATTGACATTCACAACCACTGTCATTTTTCCTTTGACCTGTGGCTCACCCTAATCAAATCTCATCCTGAATTTAAAACAAAAAGAGTTGAGCTGTTCTCCTCATTTTTTAATGTAGAAAAACCTATCGGTGATATTGCAAAAACCGTAAAATATTATGATGATCTTTGCAATACCATCAATGAAGTGACTGGAGGGAATATAGATACTTTCGAGATCTATCTGATGATATTGGGCGCACTGGATGTGGATGTTAAGCTTTTAAATAAGGAAAAACTGAATGAATTTTATGTGAAAAGCGAAGAGTTGTTCCTGGAATATAAACCTGTTGTCATTTTTGAAAATATTCATACCTTTTTTGGGGAAATCAAAAATCAGGGAAAAACCATTAATATTCTGAGCAATACAGGATTTATAAAAGGAACGACGATGAGAAAATTTCTGATTCACGAAAACCTGGATCAGTACATTGATTTCCATATCTATTCTGATGAAATCAACTGTTCCAAACCGAATCCTCTTATTTTTCAGGAAGTGAAAAATAACATCATTGATCAGGATTTACCCTTACATCAGGTATTGCACATCGGAGACAATCCGGTGGCGGATTATCAGGAGCCAAAGCTTTCGGTTTCAATGCCCATTTACTTAAACACTAAATAAACATGAATAAAAGATACAGCTTACACCACATTCATTCGGCGGATGAGTTTACATTCTCACCTGCCGAATACAGCTATTTCAAATATGGCGATAAGTCGTATGCCGAAAAATTTGCAAAAGAATTATTCGATGGATTTATCTCGGAAAATGAGAAAATTCTGGACACAGATAAAGAGATCGTAGTGCTTCCAAGCCCTTATATGGCGATTCCTACGGCTTCCAATTTCCTGTGCTTTTATTTTAAGAAGTACCTGGATTTCTACTTGTTTCAGAAAGAGAAAAAATCCAGTATTTTATCTAAAATCAACAGAAACCATACTTATATCACAGATTATGGGAATCTTAATTTTGAAGACCGTAAAAATCTGATTGCTAATGATACTTATTACATCGATAAAGATTTTTAAGGGAAAACTTTGTATTTTTATAGATGATATAAAAATCACGGGAAGCCATGAGTATACGGTTAACAGAATTCTGGATGAGTACAATGTGGAAGCAGACTTTATCTTCCTGTATTACGCAGAACTGATGAACTTTGAACTCGATCCTAAAATTGAGAACTTTTTCAATTATTACGCTGTGAAAAACGTAAAACATATTGCAGAAGTGATGAATAAAGAAAGTTTTCAGTTCAACACTAGAATTGTGAAATATATTTTAGGCTTAGATTCAAGTAATTTTGATTATCTTACGTCTACTATAAAAAGAGAACAGATGGATCTCCTTTTGGAGCTCGCCATCAGTAACAATTATCATTTAATAAAAGAATATAAAAACAACATCAATACTTTAACACAAACGGAATTATATTATGGCTATTAACTTACAAAAAGGACAAAGAGAAAACATCAACGCACCTAAATTCACTGTAGGTTTAGGATGGGATATCAATAATACTTCTACAGGAACAGCTTTCGACCTTGATGCTTCATTATTTTTGCTTGGGGACGACAAAAATTAGTTTCAGATAATCACTTTATTTTTTATAACAACCTTGAATCTCCGGATAAATCTGTAATTCATACAGGAGATAACCTTACAGGAGAAGGATCAGGTGATGATGAGCAGATCAAGATTGATCTTACAAAAATTGATGATGCGATCAAAGAAATTACAGTAGTTGTAACAATTCATGAGGCGGATTCAAGAAAGCAGAATTTTGGACAGGTAAGAAATTCTTTCATCAGAATTTTCAATACAGATACGAATGAGGAGATCTTAAAATATGAACTGGATGAAGATTTCTCAATCGAAACTGCAGTAGAATTCGGAAGAATCTACAACAGAAACGGAGAATGGAAATTCGAGGCTGTAGGAGCAGGACAGAGAGACGGCCTTGATAAATTTGTATCACTTTATCAGAAGTAATTATGGACAATCAGGAAAATCAATCAATAGATCCGATGGGATCAATAGAACCTCTTAAGACATTTGAACCTACACCAATGGTTCCGCCGGTACCGGCTCAGCCTGTTCAGAATGCCGCACCGGCAATTCTTGTAGACAGGGAAGGAAATGTCAACCTGACGCAGCTGCAGTCTGAAGAACGTCAGAAATATGAAGTGCTTGCCAATTCGATTGATGAGGCCAATCCGGGTTCTATCGTAAATTTCGGGGCAGAACTTCAGAAAACATTAACCAACCAGAGTGACAGCTTCCTAGGAAATGTAAGAAGATCGAATTCCGGAGAAGTTGGAGGCCTTATCAATGACCTTTTGGTAGAGCTGAACTATGTAGACGTAGATGAGCTTAACGGGAATAAAGTGAAAAGCTTCCTGAGTAAATTACCATTTATGAAAAAGGTGATCACTCAGGTTGAAAATTTATTTGCAAAATATGACAAGATCATCAATAATATTGAGCAGATCTCATACAAAGTAAATGCAGGAATCATTACTTCCACTAAAGATAATGCTGTTTTGCAGACGATCTTTGAAAGTAATGTAAACTCCATCAAGCAGATCGAAGATCTTGTGATCGCAGGGAATATCAGAATGGAAAGAGCCGCTGTTGAGCTAGCTCAAATGGAAGCAAATCCACAGAATTTCCAGGATTATCAGATTGCAGATAAAAGAGACTTTATTGCAAGATTAGACCGAAGAATGGCTGATCTTAAAGTAGTACGTGTGATCATGATGCAGTCGCTTCCACAGATCAGACTGGTACAGAATAACAACGTTTCCATTGCTGAAAAGGCGCAGACGATTCTTACTACAACGCTTCCTGTATGGAAAAACCAGCTTTCACTTGCTGTCGCCATGTACAGACAGCAGCAGAATATTGAGATCCAGCAGAAAGTGTCTGCTACTACAGAGGAGATCTTAAGAAAGAATGCAGAACGTCTTGGTCAGAATTCCATCAATGTAGCCAGAGCGAATGAGCAAACGATTGTATCTGTAGAAACATTGAGAGAAACTACCTCAATGCTGATCAATACATTGAATGAAGTGAAGCAGATCCAGAAACAGGGAGCAGATAACAGAAGAAAACTGGATCAGGATCTTCAAACCCTGGAGCACGAGTTAAAAGCAAATGTCAGAGGCTAATTTATAGGTATCAAGGTGGGGGATGATGCAGCAACCATATTGTCGCAAAGCAGAAGAAGATTAACAAGGCTTAAGCTTCTTGCGAATTTTTTTGAACATATTGACATAATATCCATTTACATCAAAACAGATATTATCCACAATCTGTTCAGGAAAATACGGCTTTAGATTACAATAAACTGGAACTTTTTCACCTGCAGTATACCGACAGCCTCATAGAACTTCTGACGAAAATCAAAAGACAGAAGGAGAATGATATGCTGGCTGTCATCAATGAAATTGACATTAACAATAAATATATTTCAGGCTTTGAAGAAAGACGTGTAGACAGTTTTCAGACTGACCGGAAGATGTACAGCGGAGTATTTTCCCAGCATCTGAAAACCCTTTATAAAGATCTTACGGAAGATATCTTTACGGCCAACTGGGATAATGTACTGTATTTTCATAAGAAATATGCCCAGGAATTTTACAGGACAGAAGCAGACGAATCACTGCTGACGACAGGTTCTTTTCCTGCTTACCAGTACAGGGATTATTCCATTGAAAGGAAGCTTTTGGGAAGACTGAATATACAGGGATTTAAAGTCCGTTTTGTATGTGGATACCTCATAGGAACTCATGAATATGAACTTTTCAAAATATTTCAGTCTGATGACTATTTCATTTTCAGTGTAGACGAAAAGAAACTCTACCTTTTTGATAAAGAGATAGATAAATTAGATACCTCTGAAAATCAATCGAATCAGGGGACCATTATCGATCAGCTGAAAAGAAAAAATGAACAGTTGGAAAACAGTATGAATGAGAGAAAACGTACATTACCTCCGGAAGTGGAAGGGGTGCTGAAAGACTATATCAGAAACCTGGAAAATATAGATATTATGAGCAAAATATTTGATTTTGACGAAGAAACGAATATTTTGCGGGCAATGCTTAATTTGAATTTAAACAACAACTAAGACGAAATTTGAGGTAAAGAAACCCAACAGCTTTCTTTGCTAAAGTAAATAACAACTAAACATAAAAAAATGGCTATCAACTTACAGAAAGGTCAGAGAATCAACCTTAAAAAAGAAAACGGAGCTGAGCTTTCCCAGGCTTGTGTAGGAATCAACTGGGGTGCTATTGAAAAGAAAGGATTATTCGAACTAAAAAGAGGCAGTAGACTTAGACGGAAGCTGTATTTTATACGATTCAAATAAAAATGTGACTGAAGTGATCTACTTCGGAAACCTGAGATCCAGAAACGGATCTGTGAAACACAGTGGTGATGATCTTACCGGTGACGTAAACGGTGATGACGGATTGGATAACGAAGTGATCACAGTAGACTTCAGCCAGCTTGAACCGAATGTGGAGCATGTGGCAATGGTGCTGAACAGCTACAGGGGCAGGACTTCGGGACAATTCCTTTTGCTTCTATTCGTATCTATGAAGGAACACCTACCAGTGTAAGAGAAGTTTTTGCAAAATATGATATTGCGAATGATGCTTCTTTCAGCGGGCACGTTGCTATGGTAATGGGGTTTTCTACAAGAGAAACGGTGAATGGAAATTCAATGCAATCGGTGATCCTACAGCAGACAAAAAGCTGGAGCAGACCATTCAGACTGTACAGATGAATTATTTATAATCAGTTATCAATCAGAAATGTAAATAAAATAGCAATATTTGTACTCTGTACATCTATTGCTTTTATCATATAATAACATAACTCAAGTGGAACAACAAAGTATTTTAGAGCTGCACCCTGGTTTGGTGTGGGATTTGCGGTAACAGTCGTTATCATGCTGCTCCTGGACTTAGGGGTATTTAATAAAAAAGTCACGAAGTTTCTTCCAAAGAAGCGACAATCTGGTCTATCGTATGGATCTCGCTGTCTATGGTATTCTCAGGAGTAGTTTATTGGGTATTCAATACCGACGGATCTCCTGAAAGTCATGCATTGGCAGTAGAGAAATTTACCCAGTATCAGGCTGCCTACTGGATTGAAAAGGCCCTTTCTGTGGATAACCTGTTCGTATTCATCCTTGTTTTCGGATTTTTTAAGGTTCCGAAATACCTTCATCATAAAGTCCTCTTCTGGGGAATCATCGGAGCGCTGATCTTCAGGGCGATATTTATTTTTGCAGGAGTTGGTTTGATTAATCTGACCTATCTTCCTGAAATGAATATCTTCGGAGAAGCCGTAAAAATCAACGTTGTCATGACGCTGTTCGGATTATTCCTTGTCTATGCAGGAATCAAATCATGGGGTGATGGTGATGATGATGATGACGAAGATTACAGCAATACGGCTGGAGCAAGGCTGATCAAAAGTTTCTGGAAAGTATCGGATAACTATGACGGAGATAAATTCTTCACCATTCAGAACGGAATCAAAATGGCAACACCGCTTTTGGTTGTGGTGGGAGTTATTGAGTTTACAGACGTACTTTTCGCAGTTGACTCTATTCCGGCGATCTTTGCAATTTCAAATGATCCTTTCATCCTTTATACCTCCAATATCTTTGCGATTTTAGGATTAAGATCATTGTATTTCTTATTGGCCAACTTTATCCATATGTTCAGCAAACTTCCGTACGGATTAGCAATTATCCTTTCCTTCATCGGAGTTAAAATGCTTATTGCACCATGGATCCATATTCCTTCTCCTGTTTCATTAGGAATTGTAGGTGGAGTATTGGTGATATCCGTTCTTTTATCAATTGTTTTCCCTGATAAAGAGGAAGAGAAAAAGAAGAACTTGAAGAAAAATAATCTTATTTAAAATTACTATAAAGCCTCTGGAATTTATTTCTGGAGGCTTTTTTTGTTGGAAAAAGGCGCTAACGATTATTAATATTAATGATGTTTTTAGCGAATAAGAATATTCCGACTTCGTTCAATGTGAGATTTTCAGAAACGTTAAATTTGAGATGTAAAACTAAGATATAAACCTTATAGGTTTGAGACGATGAGAATCAAAACCTATAAGATTTTCAGTAAGAATGCTTATTAGTTATTAGCGATATTAAATTTTATCGGAGATAAATCCTTGCGTTCTTAAAGCATCATTTTTATATAAATCTAGCGACTTTGCGTTTTTCCAAAACATTCTCAAAAATATTTTCAAAATAAAAATAGACAGATCGGTCTGTATGTTTTATTTTTTTCATACATTTGTTCAATAAAATGAAATAAAATGAAATCTCCAAGAGAAAGAATAATAGAAACCACCTTTCAACTGTTTGCCAGACAAGGCTATAATTCTACCGGAATCAATCAGATTATTTCTGAGGCAGAAGTAGCCAGAGCCAGCTTTTACCAGTATTTTAAATCCAAAGAAGATTTATGTGTTGAATTTCTGAATGTGAGACATGAATATTGGTTCAGTGAGCTCAATCTTTTTTAGCAGATGAAAATGAACCAAAAGCCAAAACGATCAAAGCTTTTGATTTTCTGGTGCATATGAATGCAATGGAAAACTTCCGGGGATGCAGCTTCCTGAATATTTTATCAGAGATTCCAATGGACAATATCAAAATCCTCAGCGTTATTCAATCCCATAAAGCAGATCTCAGAAACTTCTTTTTAGAATTACTGGATAATGATGAGCTTTCCGATCATATCTATATGCTTTTTGAAAGCAGCATTATAGAAAGCCAGCTTTTCAGATCCAATGAGCTGATTGGAAAATCAAAAAAATAGTCACCAATTTAATATCATAATAATGGATCAAAAACATCCGCTGCCGCCTTTCACCCTGGAAACGGCAAAACAAAAATTCAACTGGCAGAAGATGCCTGGAACAGTCAGGATCCCGAAAAAGTTTCAAAAGCATATACCATAGACAGCGAGTGGAGAAACAGGGACACATTCGTCAATGGAAGAGAAGAGATTGTCAGTTTCCTTCAGGGAAAATGGGAAAAAGAGCTGAATTATAGGCTTAAAAAGAATATTGGGCCCACACAGACAACCGCATTGCTGTACGTTTTGAGTACGAATACCAGACAAAAGACGGTCATTGGTTCAGAGCATACGGAAACGAAAACTGGGAGTTTGATGAAAACGGACTGATGGCAAAAGATATGCCAGTATCAATGATCTGGCCATCAACGAAGAAGACCGTAAATTCAGATAGAAAAAAGGACTGTTGTAAGGACAGTCTTTTTATGTATAATAAGTTATAGGTTTTATGAAGATCTTTGATTTTCACCTGATCTGAACTATCTCCGGTATCATTTTAAACTTACTTAAAGTGGGCAAAAGTTTTTAAAATAATAACTTTTTTTGCTTAAAGCCATTGAAGAGCTTAAACAGTTTAATCATTATTTAAATTGTTCTGAATATTCCCCATCTACAACTCGGTCTTCTTCCCATGTAAAAGTTTATTGATCTTTCTCCTGGTCTGCATAGAAACTTTATACGCTTCATCACGCAGTTTCTGTATTTTTCCGACAGGCTGAAAAATAGATTTACTTTCAAACGGATTGAAAGAAAGAAGCTCATTATTGCAATCACGGGGATCCAATAATGCTCCTTTATCAATTTTTACTTCACCGATTTTAATGAAAGGCGAATTTTTCCATTCCACGTTCAGTTTGTTGATAGGTTGGTTTTCCAGGTCATAACAGAGCTGAATAAGGACGTCAGCAGAGAAATCATGTGTCTGGAAATAATCTTTCAACGCATTTTTAATATTTTGCTTTTTACCTGTATTTTTATCTACAGACCTTGGTTTTAATTTAATTTTCATCATATGGTCTCCCAGACGGTAAGCACCTACAGAATGATAATCAAAAGAGAGGATAAAGTCATTTCTTTTACCGATCAGTGTTAAGGAATTCCTGATAAATGAACCTGTTAAAACCGATGGAATTACTTTGATCACCTGGCTGGCCAATGAAAATAAGCTGCTCCATTTCTTGATATAAAATCGGTTGACAGCAGTAAACAGCTTTAAGAAAGTAGAAACAGAATTTACCGGAAATAAAGGAAAATTAACCAACGGGTAATTGGCCAGTAACCCTCCGTTTTCATCTTTGATCTGTACTGCAAAACCATAGGCCGGGATATCTTTTTTGAATTCCGGATTTTCAGCTGGGCATTGGAAAACCTTATCATCAGATCAAATTTTTCTTTATCGAAGAAAATCTTCAGAGTTTCAGGAATGTTGGGATCAACACAGAATCTTCCTTTTGCTACCGCATAGGTTTTGGCATGAGCATTCCTGGTAGCATAATTAACGTCACTTATGGATGGGGATTGTTCTACGAAATCAGCGATCGTTTTTTTATTGATTTCCAGAAGCTCTTTTTCCTCTTCATTAAGCTCGTCAAACTTCTTATTATATTTTATTGGATTTGGCATTTAGTTTTTAAATCCAATTATAACGCCAAGTTTCGAATCTGCGTTAAGCAAATATTACAATTATTTGAATTTTAGTGAAAAAGAGTTGACAAAATGTAAGGGGAATAGATATTATTTCTGAATTTTTAATGTAAATAATTGATATTAAATATAATCTTAATCTGATTATGAGGTATGGGCAATCAGACATTTAAAGTCAATCTTAACCTTAAACTCAAAAAGCATTATCTTTGTAAAAATTATAATATGGGCGTAGCAGATATGTTATTTAAACGTAAAAAGAATTAGCCGAAAAGAACCTGAAAGACGGTAAAGAATATATGGAAGAGTATGGTAAAAGAGAAAGCGTTGTGCAGTTACCAAGCGGCTTGCAGTATGAAATTATTACAGAAGGTGACGGAGCAAAACCAGGTCCTAAATCTACTGTAAAATGCCACTACCACGGAACAACTATTTCCGGTAAAGTATTCGATAGCTCTGTAAAAAGAGGTACACCTGCATCTTTCCCTTTAAACAGAGTTATTTCCGGATGGACGGAAGCTCTTCAGTTAATGCCTGTGGGGAGCAAATGGAGATTGATTATTCCCCGCACTTAGCCTACGGAGATCAGGAAATCAGCAAAGAGATCGGGCCTAACAGCACCCTTGTTTTCGAAGTTGAACTGCTGGATATTAAATAATCCTTCTTAAAAATAAATTAAAAATTTACCTGAATTCAGGTAAATTTTTTTATTTGTTTTATATTCGTATTAATGAATTATATGAAAGCTGACGAATGAATTCTGATAAATGATTCACCATTACACAAAAAAGATTTGAATGAAAAAACTTTTCTCCCTTTTTATCGTTTTCGGTTTGCTTACTTCCTGTGTTTCTAAAAAAATCAGGTGATTCAGCAGAACATCCTTACCCTTAAAGACAGTTACTGCAAAGCACCGTTCAAATACAATTATACCAATAAGCTTCCTTCTTACAATTCGGATTCTATTCTTGCTGCCAATAAAGAGTTGAAAGAAATTTTTTCCGACCAAAGTATACTGATCCTGAATGCGCTGGATAATCTGGATGAAGTACATGATATTATGGAACTTAAAAAGACTCTTCTTTAGCCTCTCAGGTCAAAGTTTTGCAGCTTAAAACAAAAATAAACAGCAAAATTACGATTGCCCTTACCGAGCTGGATGCTGTAGCGGCAGAATTTGATTGTGAAGGGGAAAGGGTAGCCCAGATAGGAAATTATGTGGATAACCTCAACACTTCAAGAAATAATAAGATGATTCTATACTCCATCATTGCAGGAGCAGCCGCTTCTATAGCAGGCGGAATCGTAAAGGATGAGGGTTGGAGTAATGCTATCGACATCAGCGGAGGGGTTTTGGGAGCAGGTTTTGGTTTGGCAACTCTTAACCCGAAAGGAAAAAAAGTAGAATTTATCCATCAGCGAAACCTTCTGAGAGATGTCTGGAGAGAAAAATTAGAATCTCCCAACTTTCCGCCATTCATCTGGTATATGTATACTGAGAAGAAATTTTCCAACAGGGAAGAGCGTTCTATTATCGGTAATATGAAAGAAAGATGGCTGCATTATCAGTTTGATGATAATAAATCAGCTGCAGATCAGTCGGTTATTTTCAGTGACGGTGGCTTCTACAGGGCAGATGACCTTCATAACCGGGCTGCAATGCTCAATCAAATGCAGTCTGCAACCAGAACCATCAATCAGAACATTAATTATTTGCTTCTGGATCTGGACAAATTGATCCTTTAAGAAAAATTTAACTGTAATAAAATTTGTTACATTTGAAAAAATGTTTACCTTTGTCCTGTAATTAAAATGAACAATACAAGATTTGCTACGGCAGTACATATTATGACCTTATTGGCAAAAAGTCCTCAGGAGTGGCTCACTTCTGACTGGATAGCGGGTAGTATTAATGTAAACCCGGTCATAGTGCGAAAGGAAATCAGCGTATTGAGAGAAGCAGGATTGATTACCAGCAGACAGGGAAAAGACGGAGGCAGCCAGCTTGGTAAAAATGCCGTGGCGATCACCATTTCTGAAATTTATAAGGCTGTAAAAATACAGAAGTTTTAGGAAAGAAAAATCAAAACCCTAATCCGGCCTGTAGTGTCGGTAAAGAAATTAATATTCATTTAAATACATTATTTGAAGAAACAGATCAATTGGTTGTTAATTTTTTAGGAGATAAGTCATTGCAGGAATTCGCTGACCAGTTCGAATAAAATTTTTTTAAACCTAAATGTAACAAAATTTATTACAATTTAAAAATAAGATATTATGAAAAAGTAGCAGTAATTGGTGCCACAGGATTTGTAGGAGCACACATCGTAACAGAATTGGCAGACAGAGGATATGCCGTGGAAGCTTTGGTAAGAGATGCCTTAAAGGTAAAAACACAGGAAAATGTAACGGCAAAAAGTGTAGACGTTAATAATGTAAGCGAATTAGCCGAAGCTTTAAAAGGGAGTGATGCCGTGATCAGCGCATTCAATGCAGGATGGACAAACCTAAACCTTTATAACGATTTCCTTAACGGTTCTGAAAATATTGAAAAAGCAGTAGAAGAGTCAGGAGTGAAAAGACTGATTGTGGTAGGAGGAGCAGGAAGCCTTTATACACCGGATAACGTACAGATCGTAGATACACCGGATTTCCCTGATGCATACAAGCCGGGAGCAACAGCCGCAAGAGATTATTTAAATAAGATCAAAGAAAACAATACCCTGGACTGGACATTCTTCAGCCCTGCTATTGAAATGAATCAGGCTAACGTAGGAGTAAGAACAGGACAATACAGAACTTCACTGGAAACTCCGGTATTTGATGAGAACGGAAGAAGCCGTCTTTCTGTAGAAGATGTAGCAGTGGCTTTGGTGGATGAGCTGGAGCAGAATAACCACATCCGTAAACGTTTCACTGCAGCTTATTAATTTAAATAAACAAAAATGCTTAAGAAGAAGTTATTATCGTTGATCGCCGTTTTAGGATTCGTCAGCATATTTGCAGGAAACCTGAAGGTCAAAGTATACAACCCCGGAACCAAAGCTATCTTTCCGATCACCTCTACTATTATTTATGGAGATAAGGATGCTGTTCTTATTGATGCCCAGTTTCAGAAACAGTATGCAGAAGAACTGGTAAAAGAAATAAAAGCAACCGGAAAAAACCTTAAAACCATCTTTATTTCTCATAGTGATCCTGATTTTTACTTTGGACTGGATGTGATTAAGAAAGCCTTCCCTGGCGCAAAGATTATTTCAACTGCGCAGACTGCTTATCTTATTTCCGCTTCAAAAGACGATAAGATAGCCGTATGGAAACCACAGCTGAAGACAGATGCTCCATCAGAAATCATTATTCCCGAAGCTGTAACAGCCATCCCGGACCTGGAAGGAAACAAAATTGAGATTAAACAGAATCCTGATGATCCTGCGCACAGTTTCCTTTGGATTCCTTCCATCAAAACAATCGCAGGCGGAATTTCAGTATCTGTAGATTCTCACCTCTGGATGGCTGATACCCAGAATGTAAAAGCTATTGATCAATGGATCGGGCAGATTGATGCGATGAAAGCCCTGAAGCCTGAAAAGGTTATTCCTTCTCATTTTGCAGAATTGTCTACATCATCACAATCTCTTGATTTTGTGAAAAGCTATCTGGAAAACTATAAACAGGCAGTAACTGAAAACAAAACTTCATCTGCTATTGTAGATTTCATGGTTAAAAATACCCTAAGCTACCAGGAAAAGAAGAACTGGAAATGGGAGCCAAAGTTTTCTTAGGTGAAATGAACTGGGATTTAAAATCACCTTATCCTGCAATTGGCCGTCAAGTTGAAGTGGATTTTGGAACCGTTAAATTTGTTCTGGATTTTAAAGATCATAAAACAATGACCTTTACCGGAACCGCAGGCAGTTCAAAAACAGTACGGATACCGTAGAATATACAGCAACAGAAGTGGGCAGAAATGTTTTTATGGTATATTGGCATGAACCTCACCTGAAATTCAATGTCACTCATATTCAGGATTACAATAAAAATATTGTGTATTCTAATATTGCAGGACCAGACGGTACTTTTGTACACCCAAAAGGAACGATTAAAATTTTAAAATAACAGAAATTCAATAGGAGCGGGCTTTAGCCCGCTCTTTCATTATAAAGGTTTTCCGTTGGCTTTAGCCAAAATTGCGTAATCATTCCGATCAGAAACTGCATTCAATTTTGATCCAAGCCTTAAAGTAAAAAGCTGTCTCACCGGAGACAGCTTTCCTTTATAGATTCATAAACAATTTCGGATTCACCGGTGTATTGTTTTTGTGTACTTCATAATGAAGATGCGGCCCTGTAGAACGTCCGGAATTACCGGATTTTGCAATAACCTGGCCTACTTTCACTTTATCATTCACCTTAGAAACAAGTTGAGATAAATGTCCGTATAAAGTAGCAAGTCCGTTTCCGTGAGAAACGATCACACAATTTCCATAGCCGCCTTTCTGGCCTGAGAAAATGACTGTTCCTGCAGCAGCAGCTCTTACATCAGAGCCATACGCAACTGCTATATCAAGCCCTTTGTGAAACTGCATCTGGTCTGCTTCAGCAGGTGGATTGTTTTTTTCAGCGGGAACTGCTTTAGAACCATTTACTGCAACAGTTTTAGTCACAGCGGATGTCGCAGGAGCAGAAGCAACCGGTGCCGCTTTGGGAGTCACCATTACTTTTACTTCTCTTTTATTGCCATAGCTGTCTGTAAGTTCAACAATTTTTTCTACAGGTTCAGCTTTTACTTCAGGTTTTGGAGCTGCTGTTGCCACTGGTTTTACCTCAGCCACAGTACCTGACCTTACGGAAGCGTACACGGTTTTAAATGGGATAGGATTTTTTCTTATTCCGAAATTGGATGAAATATATCCGTCTGTAGGCATTCCCAATGGTACCTGCATCAGTTTTTTCTGAAGATCCATCAGATACTGGCTGTATCGGTTGGCTTGTTTGGATAGATAAATGGAATTTGAAATACTGTCCTGATCGAGCATCATCAGTTTTTCATTGGAAATATCCTTGGATTTAAGGAAAGAATTCAGCTGACCTACGGTCTGATCCACCAAAGTGAGATCGGTTTTCATTTTCAAATAATCTACACTGTCTTTTTCAGTGTTTATTTTGACAAGGTTTACCTCATAGTTTTTGTCATCCTTTTCAGAAAAAAGTTTGGCAATAAAGATACCTTGAGCAAAAACTACTAGTAAAAGTCCTCCCAGGAGAATGTTTACGTTCTTCTTGCTGTTTAGAAATTTTTTCATATTTCTTCTCTTAAAATTTTAAAACGGTTTTAGGGCTGTAAATTTAATTAAAAATAAACAATGGAGGATATTCTTAATGAAAATTCAGTTTTTTCTGTATCAAACGCTGAATTAGATATTTAATTGTGCAGAGGTGTTAATTTTTTCAAAAAAACTTTTTATCATGTCCTCAAAACCTCCCGTTAAATCTTTGTTTAATATATTTGCAGTTCACATTCCAATTATGGCTAAAAAGAAAACAATTTCAGAATCTTCGAATCCCAAAAAGAGTAAAAGCGATGTTTCTGTAGGGGTAGTAGGAAGCGGAAGTTTTGCAACCGCTATTGTAAAAATGCTTGTTGAAAACTGTAAAGTAGTACACTGGTGTGTAAGAAGTGAATTTGTAAAAGGAGCTATTGAGCTCAGAGGTCACAACCCGACCTATCTTACCGCTGCTCATTTTAATCTTAAAAGTTTAAAACTGACAACGGATATCAATGAATTGGTTTCCGCCTGTGATGTAATCGTTTTAGCAACACCATCCATTTACCTGTCTGATACCCTGGATAAAATGACTTGCGACTATTCAGACAAAATCTTTGTTTCGGCAATTAAAGGAATTATTCCTAAAGTAAATGATGTGGTAGCCCATTATCTGCGTGATGAATTCAAGATTGGTTTCAGAAATCAGGCCGTTATTGCAGGACCTTGTCACGCTGAAGAAGTAGCAATGGAAAGACTTTCATATCTTACCATTGCCACGGTGGAAGATGAAACGGCAGAAAAGCTGGAAAGAATTTTCAGTTCAGACTTTATCAAAGTTCAAACCAGTAAAGATATCCTGGGAAATGAGTACAGTGCCATTCTTAAAAACATTTTTGCCATCGGAGCAGGTATAGCAAGCGGGCTGGGGTATGGTGATAACTTTACCGCTGTATTTGTTTCCAATGCGATCCGTGAAATGGAAACATTCCTGGAAGCAATCTATGAAGCACCGAGAGATGTGAATGAAAGTGCTTATCTTGGCGATCTTCTGGTAACTGCTTATTCACTGTTCTCAAGAAACAGAAACCTCGGTAACCTGATAGGAAAAGGATATACCGTAAAATCAGCCATCCAGTCGATGAATATGGTTGCAGAAGGGTATTATGCTGCCCAATCAATCTATAAAACGGCAAAACAGAAGAATCTCAAGTTACCGATTATCGATACGGTATATGCCATTCTTTATGATGGTAAAAATGCAGAAAAACAATTTAAAAAGCTCACTGCAAAACTGAATTAAAAACAGGATTTAAAAATTTTAAACCCTGTTTTCAAGATACATAATCAGGCTTAAGCATTTCTCGTGCTTAAGCTTTTTTATTGTCCCATCTTAGTGATCACTAAAGACAATGACGATCTGATATTAAGATTGTTGGCTGTAAAACCATTTCCCGGAGAATCAAATTCAAATTTCTGACGGATGGTTGTAGGAGCAGCCAGCGTTAGAAAATAAGTTCCCTGAAAAAAAGTAAAAGAGCTGGACAGAAGACATGTTCTGTTTACTTCAGTAATTGTTGCGCTGGTAGCAGAATTAATCAGATAAGATCTGGTACAGGTAAAGTTCTGTCCCAGATATTGTGTATTTGATCCGCTAACAAAAGCTCCGGTTCCTGAATCTACTGAATAACGGATGATATAATTTCCTGCGGGTAATGTTATGGTAGAATTATCTGCAGCCAGAGATGCACCTGTAATTTTATTAGAGGTCACGGAAAAATTTGCAAGTGTATTATTTGTACTCCCGGCAGGAATTAAAACTCCGGAACCTATAAGCAAAGACATATTTTGAGGCTCACTTCCTGCAATAAGGATACGCTGCCATTGATTTCTGATCCACACGTAATATCCTTTCGGAAATGTGGAAGTCCCTCCGCTGTTATAGATGATAAGTCCGTCTGTAGGGTTGGCAACAGGAGTTGAAGTACTGTTTAGAACAACAAGATCATATTGCGGAAAAAGAACTCCTTTGTTCGACGAATTAATGTCAAGAACACTGCTTGTATTAGGAGTGTTTGTATTGATACCCACCTGTGCATCTACGGTGCCGAAAAGTATCATGCAGACAATATAAATATATGTTTTCATTGTGTTTTTAATTATTGGTTAAGGGCTGATCTTTCGATATCAACTTTCGCATTGGTGATAATAATTTCTCCGTTATTAGGGCGCTTCCCCGGCTCCGTTCTGGTAGGTTCCTCCTGTGTCGTGAGCAATGGCGGGTACTAAAAGAATGGGAGAAGGTGAAGTGGTTACAAAAGAAAAACTCATATTCAGGGTGTGGGTTTTATTGGTGGCAATAGATTGCTCATTGATGCTTATTGTTTTGCCATACTGAGTTCCGCTCACAGGGTCTACAAGTTTTACCAGATATTGATGCAAATGAACCTGCGTTCCCCGATTCCACCTGTTGTTGTTTCAAGAGCTGTTCTTATGTTCAGGCATACATTCACCAGATAACCGCTGTTTCCCGGAAGAGTAATTACTCCTGTAGATGAATTATATAAAGCACCAATATCATTCGATATTACATTAAAGGCAGCGTCATTGAAATTTTTATAGGTACCGTTAGCCAAACCCCCAATACCGCATAATCTGTAGTACGCTGAAGCATCATATAACTTACAAGGTTATAGGTGTCAGACAGCAGGTTCCACATATTGTTTTTCCAAATGTAAATACCAGGACTGATGGAGTTTCCTTTATTGTAGACAACAAGTCCTTCTGCCGGACTGCTTATGGGGATGTATTGCTCAGTATGTCTACAATATCTACTCTTGGAAGAAGAACTCCCTTATTGATGGTAGAGATTACATCCAAAGCAGCAGAGCTGTTCACTGTGGATTTTCCAATCGCAACCTGTGCATATATGGTCTGTGCTATGATTAATAATAGCAGGATATAACTTTTTTCATTTTCATTGTTTTTAAAGCTGAGATATTTTAATATAAGATCCATTGGCAATTACATTCACAAGGTCATAGAATGTACTGTTCTGCATTCTTCCCAGGCTCATTCTTAATCCACCGATAATATTGGCATTGGCATTCGCAGGAACAGTATAATAAAAAGACCATGTAGCCAGGTGATTAGTGCTTACCTTTGAAACAATCGGAACTTCTTTTCGGGTAACACTTACTGCGGTAAAGGTATTTGTAGTATTGTTATAGGTATCATGAATGAAATCTATAAAATAACCCATCAGATAATATGTACTCCTGTAAGCGGGGCCGTACCGTTTACACCTGCCGGACTTTCCTGAGGAGAATTTAAATTCAGGTTCACTTCCACCAGATAGTTTCCTGTGGAAGAATCAGGGAGTATCCTGATGAAGCGTTGGGAAGAACTTTAAATCCGCTGATGTTTGATACACCGGATACAGCAGGATTATTAACAATCAGAGGAGTGCTGGCACCGGCCACAGCATCATTTAAAGCAGATAAAGATCCGGTGAAATCAAGGTAGGCAATCTTTGGTGTATTTTGAGCATCAATGGTACTCTGCCATGAATTCGTAGTGCTGTTGAAAACATGCAGTGTTTTGTTATTACTGTTTGTTCCGCCATTAAATCCAATAAGTCCATTAGCAGGGGATGCAACAGGGGTTGTTGTACTGCTTAGGTTCGCAAGATTCAGATTGGGAAATAATATCCCTTTATTACCTCCTGAAACTGAAACTGCAGGCGCAGAGGTATAGCCGCTTCCTCCGTTGTTAATTGTAATACCGGTAACTGCTCCTCCCGTAACAGTGGCTGTAGCACGGGCTTTTGAACCTCCGTTTACAACCGGGCCACCTCCGTAAAAGTTAACCGTAGGTGCAGAGGTATAGCCGCTTCCTCCATTATTAATCGTAATACCGGTAACTGCTCCGCCTGAAATAGTAGCGGTAACTGTAGCTGGAGTTCCTTTAAAATTCTCAATATGCAGAACTGCACTGGGGTCTGGGGTAGACGTGTTGATTCCAACACTTCCACTCTGAGCAAATGTCACTGTTGCGAACACTGTACCCAGGAAGGTAATAATTTTCATCTTTAGTATATTTATAAAATAATTTTAATTCATATTTGATATATATATGTACTATTTAAATTTAAAGGTACGTAAAAAAACAATCGTTTATTGATTTTAATTTAGAATTTTATCTGTAAAAATGTATATTTTTCAATAATAGGTGATATTGTTGGAGAATTGTTTAAATTTAATCACATATTATTGAAAAAGTGACATGTTTAAAATGATTATGGATAAAGTGTTTTATAACATGAACTTAAATCAACTTAAATTTTCACACTGTATAAGACACTATAACGTGTTCTAATTAATGACTGTACAGTGAATAAAAAAAAAGCTAATTTGTGGTACTTTTTTTTTCCACAGGTAAGTAATGATTCATCATTTCGATGAAACTTTATTGATAATTTCCATGATTTTTTGTTGTGCAGGAAAGAAGATTTTTTCGGAGGAAAATTAACGTGTTAAAATCGTTAAACACACTTTAGTTTTTAAAACTTTTCCCGAAATTTGAAGTAAAATTTTAAAATTATGTCACAATCGCTTACAAGCAGAACACCGAAACCAAAATACGACGTTGTACTGATAGGAGGCGGAATCATGAGCGCCACTTTAGCAACGCTGCTTCATGAATTTGATCCCAATCTAGAAATCGCTATCTTCGAAAGACTTGGAAGATTTGCCAAAGAAAGTACAGCAGCATGGAACAACGCCGGAACAGGGCACTCCGCTTTTTGTGAGCTAAATTATACCCCGGAAAAACCAGACGGATCCATTGATATCAAAAAAGCAGAAAGTATTGCAGAGCAGTTCGAGATTTCAAAACAGTTCTGGGCCTATTTGATTTCCAAAGGGTATATTCATGAGCCTAAAGATTTTATCAACTCCTGTCCGCATATGAGTCTTGTTTTTGGAGAAAAAGATGCTGAATACCTTAAAAAGCGACACGATAAAATGACAGAATCGGTTCTTTTCTCCGGAATGGAATTTTCTACTGATCATGAAAAACTGAAAGAGTGGATTCCGCTGGTCATGAGCAAAAGAAATAAATCTGAAGTAATGGCTGCCACGAAGATGGATATGGGAACAGATGTGAACTTCGGGACATTAACCAGAAAAATGGGAAGACACCTGCTTGAAGATTCCAATGTAGAGGTTTTCTTATACCACGAAGTAAAAGATATAGATCCTAGAGAAAACGGAAAGTGGGAAATGAAGGTGAAAGACAGAATTCACAATCACAAACAGGAAGTTGTTGCCGACTTTGTATTTATTGGTGCCGGAGGATATGCGCTTCCGTTACTTGACAGCTCAGACATTAAAGAAAGTGAAGGATATGGAGGCTTCCCGGTTTCAGGACAATGGCTGGTAACCCATAATCAGGAACTGGTAGAAAAGCATCAGGCAAAAGTATATACACAGGCTACTGTAGATGCGCCGCCAATGTCTGTTCCTCACCTTGACCTCAGAATCATTGATGGGCAGAAAGCTCTTCTTTTCGGTCCTTTCGCAGGTTTCTCTACAAAATTCCTGAAAGAAGGAAGTTACCTGGATCTTCCGGAAAGTGTGAATACCAAAAACCTAAAATCATTATTCGGTGCATGGTGGCATAATATTCCTCTGACGAAGTACCTTATTCAGCAGGTTGCCATGACCAAAGCCCAGAGAATGCAGCATTTGAGAGAATTTATCAAAGATGCCAAAGAAGCTGATTGGGAACTGAAAGTAGCCGGACAGAGAGTTCAGGTGATTAAAAAAGATGAAAAAGAAGGAGGAAAACTTGAATTCGGAACTGAAGTGGTAGTCAACAAAGCCGGTACCATTGCATCCTTGCTTGAGCTTCACCAGGTGCATCAACAGCAGTATATGCCATGTTGGATGTTCTTGAAAAATGCTTCCCTGAAAAATTCCATGGTGAATGGAAAGGAAAGTTACTGGAAATGGTTCCTTCTTACGGACAAAAACTGGCAGACAATCCCGAACTTACCCAGGAAGTAAGAAATTACACAAAAGAAAAACTGGAATTAGAATATTAACATCAGCAATGGGCAATGAGTACTACATACACAGATTACTCATTGCTCATTACCTATTACTTATAACAACGTGGAAGAAGTAGTTGTAAAGCCAGTCATTGTAAAAGAACTTCTGGAATCTCTTCAGGCTAAAGTAGAAGAAGAGAGACAGGTGATTGTGCACTGTTGCTTTCCGGCATCCCCTTTTTAGGAAACCTGATCAGGATCTGGCATTCAACCTATCTTTTTGATAACCAGTCCGAGCACAGAAGTAAGCTGATTCATGCAGAAAATATTTCAATATCCCCTTATTGGACGCCGGTGCCTTTTATGCAGGATTTTTGGTTTACCCTGATATTTTCGGGCTTACCTAAAGATTGTAAAAGTTTTGATTTAAAAGAGGTTATCCCGGAAGAAGGCGGTTTCTTCGTAGAATCTATAAAACGGAATTCATCCGATATCTACCGGGTGAAGATTTCAGAATCCTATTAATATGAAAATAAGAGAAGAAAAGCTGGAGCAAATTATTCACTGGGCTGAAAATAACCCGGATATCCGTGCTGTTCTTCTGACCAGTTCGCTGGTGAATCCCTATGCTCCCGTAGATGATTTTAGTGATCTTGATGTAGAACTGGTTTTTGAGCACCGAGAAACATACGAAATCAATAATGAATGGTTAAGCCTTTTCGGTGAACCTATTTCCATGATAGAAGAAGATGACACAGTCTTTGAAGGAAGCATGCAATGAAAATGGTGCTGTATAAAGACCATGTAAAAATTGATTTTAAACTCTACCAGGTTTCAGAATTTATTGAAGAAATACAGTTGGAAAGCCTTCCCGATGACTGGGATGTAGGTTATAAAGTGCTGATTGATAAAGATGGCCTTACAAAGGATTTGAAATCTCCAACCTATCAGTCGGTTATGATTCATAAGCCGTCAGAAAAGAAATTCATGCAATTGCTTAATGATTTTTGGTGGGATACTACTTATGTTGCCAAATGTCTGAAGCGTGGAGATATTTTCTATGCTAAATTCATGTCTGAAAATATATTGCGCACAGATTATCTTGTTCCTTTGATTGAATGGCATATTGCTGCTGCCTATGACTGGAATACTGTCACAACCAATAAACACGGAAGGCTCTTCAAAAATACCTCTCTGCAGATCTTTGGAATAGAGTAGAAGCTACATTTTCAGGAAGTGATATAGATGAAAACTGGACCGCTTTACTGGCTTACGCTGATCTGGTACATGAGCTGGGTACAGCATTGGCCGAAAAGCTCAGCTTTGAATATCCTCATACCCATGAGAATGAGATCCGGAATTACCTCGCAGAAGTAAAATCAATATCTTAAGCTAAGGCAAATTCATTCTGACGGATCAGATTTTCAATACAATATTCAGCAATGGCTGTAATGGTTACAAACGGATTTACCCCAATGGTTCCTGGAATCAGTGATCCATCCAGAACATAGAGATTTTCATGCTCTTTCAGCTTTCCGAATTCATTGGTGGCTTCGCCCAGTACACATCCTCCAAGCGGATGATAGCATATATCAGCTCCAAAACCATTATTGAACAGGAAGTGGCTCCGGGTTCCTCCGTTGGCCTTATTCATTTTCCGGACAAAATATTTGGCATTTTCCCTCATCTGGACAGTGTTATTTTCATTCCAGTCCAGCTTCAGGGTCTGTTTCACTTTATCATAGCTTACTTCTCCCTTTTTATCCACTCTGTTGATCAGCAGATATAATGCGGTAGCAACGTCCATTCCCATAGGTAAGGGTGCTATTTCTGTGAAAAAGGATGTTCCTTGTCTTCCCAGTTATCAATGCCTCCAACCGGAATCGTAGATTGCTTGGCTCCCGTACCTCCGGACAGTGGTTTTACCCAATTTCTTCCGGTCATAAAATTTCCGTTATTCCCCATTTCTTTCCAATCTGATTATTCACAGGAAAATTATTAATTGCATGGGATCTCAGCAGAAGCTGTAGTGTGCCCATCGTTCCGGCTGCAAGGATCAGTTTTTTGCAGTTGAAAGTTTTTTCAGAGACCGTATTGCCTGACGTATCGATCTGGCGGGCATTCAAGGTATAGCTTTTATCTTCATTCAGCTGAATGGTATCTACACAATGCAGGTCCATGATTTCCAGGTTTCCGGTATCCATTGCTTTTTTGAGGTAGGTTTTATCCAGGCTGTTTTTACCGTAATTGTTCCCGTAGATCACTTCTGTATTAAGGGCAGACCGGGAACTTCATTCCGGAATTCTTTTTCCATGTATTTAAAATCATAGACATTGGGAACCCTCATTGTTTTAAAACCCGCTTTATGGGCTTCCTCTTCACCTACTCTTGTGAATTTGTAATAAGGACAGTCCTTTAAAAACTGCTCATCAATCACATTTACTTTAAGCTCCCGGCGGACCAGAGGGAAATAATGACTGTAGAATTTTTCGGCATCAAGATCCGGAAAAACTTCTTTGAAATAGCTTTCCTTCGGAGTTACAGCCATTCCGCCGTTCACCAGAGAACCTCCGCCAACGCCCCTTCCTACCCAGATATTGATATGCTCAAAATCCAGCCGGTCAAGTATTCCGGTGAATGGAGTGAGTGAAAAGATATTCATAAAAGGAGCAATGCTTTTTTCTTCAGCCATGCTGAGCTTTTGCCGGGTTTTAACAGATTGGAAAACGGAATGCCTGCTTTTTCCCAGTTAAGACCCATTTCAAGCATTAATACCTTTTTCCGGCTTCACAAAGACGAAGGGCAGAAACAGCACCGCCATATCCGCTGCCGATGATGATAACAGGCGCATCTACGGTTTCTCTTACGATATTGATCTTTCGCTCAGAAGCCCGGAAAAGATCAGATTGAAGAAAATAAAAGCCGGATATTGCCAAAGCACTTGTCTTGATGAATTTCTTTCTGTCCATGCGCATTGTTTTTCAAAAAGTATGCTAGACCAATGGATGGGCATTTTATTTAAAACAGATTATGCTTTTTTATTACAATTTTAACTTTTGATAAATGGGAAATTCATAGCTTTACTTATAATTTTAAATTTCATGAAAAAATATATATTGCTCTTTTTGATCCTGCCCCTATGGATTTTTTTCGCAGAAAAAAGCTTCCAGAGAGGAAATGGAGGTCCGAAATTTCAAAAGGCATTGAATGCAGAATACCTTGATCCGAAAGAGACCCCATTGAGGGGAGATAACTTTAAAAATTTTAAAGAGCATCCTTTTTTCCGTTTGATATAAAATACAGGATCACGGCAAAATTTGTCAAAACGCAGGATCCGAAACCGTTTGATCTGCCTACCTCTTCAGGCAAGACCAAATCTTATCAGGAATATGGAAAAGCTACTTTTACCCTGGATGGAAAACCTTACACGCTTACTTTATACCAAAGTCTGGATCTGATCAAACAAAAAAGTACAGAGATTATCTTTTTCTTCCGTTCAGAGATGCTACGAATGAAAAAGAAACCTACGGCGGCGGTAAGTATATGGACCTGAAAATTCCTAAGGAAATACCATTGTACTGGATTTTAACCAATCTTACCATCCTTTCTGTGCCTATAATGCTTACGACTATAACTGCCCCATAGTTCCTGAAGAAAATAAGCTTCCTGTAGAGATCCGTGCAGGAGTAATGTACGAAGACATCTATCACCATTAATATTATGATACATTTAAAAATTCTTTACGCCGGAACACCTTGCCGGAGTCAGCTATGCTTTGGATGAGAATCAGATGAGGTTTACAGCAACGGCTCAGCAGGCTTTAAAGAACATCAGTGAAAGGGACGATTCAGATGCATTTCCCATAACGATATTTGAGAATGATATTCCGGCAGGATTTTTTGTTCTTGATTTCGGGAAAGATAAGCTGGAACTTACTGATAATCAAAATTCTGTTTTGATACGTTCTCTGTCTGTTAATCCTCAGATGCAGGGAAGAGGAATCGGGAAAAGTGCAATGATGAAAGTGGATGAGTTTGTAAAGGAACATTTTAAAAACTGTAATGAACTGGTATTGGCCGTCAATCAAAAAAATGACTCCGCTTATCATATTTACCTTGAGGCAGGATACATCTATGACGGAAAAACGAGAATCGGAAGAAGCGGTCCTCAGTACCTGATGCACAAAAAACTTTAATAAAATTTTAAAACCTTAATTTTTCTTCTGCAGATTTCTTTCCCTAACTTTGAGTAACATCAAACTCAAAATATGGAAATATCACTTCATAACCAGGTTGCTATCGTTACAGGAGCTTCCAGTGGAATAGGTTCAGGAATTGCAAAATGTTTAGCTGCAGGCGCTGTAGTAGTTGTCAATCATTCTTCGGAAAGATCTTTGGAAGAAGCACAGGCCGTACTGAAGGAAATTACAGATGCAGGTGGAAACGGAATTACGTACCAATGTGATGTTTCTAAGGAAGATCAGGTCGTAAAAATGTTTCAGGATGTTGTTTCCGAATTTCATACCGTGGATATTCTGATCAACAATGCAGGTATTCAGAAAGATGCCAAGTTTACTGAAATGACCATAGATCAATGGAATGCCGTAATAGGAGTGAACCTGACCGGGCAGTTTCTTTGTGCCAGAGAAGCCATTAAAGAATTTTTACGCCGTGGAATAGATCCTTCCCGTTCCAAAGCCTGTGGAAAAATTATTCATATCAGTTCTGTGCATGAAATTATTCCCTGGGCAGGACATGCCAACTATGCCTCAAGTAAAGGCGCCATCAGGATGCTGATGCAAACCCTGGCTCAGGAATATGGAGCCAATAAAATCCGTGTCAATTCTATTTGTCCGGGAGCTATTCAGACACCGATCAATAAAGATGCGTGGAGTACACCGGAAGCGCTGGGCTCACTTCTTACCCTTATTCCCTACAACAGGATAGGGCAGCCGCAGGATATAGGAAATCTGGCCGCATTCCTTGCCAGCGACCTTGCTGACTACATTACCGGAACCAGTATTTTCGTTGACGGAGGAATGACAACATTTGAGAGTTTTTCTACCGGAGGATAATATTCCTGGCTTAAAGGTCAGGATTTAATTATTCATTACTTATTACTTACTCATAATCAGTATTTATGTCAGAAAAAAAAAAGGCTTTCAGATATTTTATGGAAAAAATGGGGACCCTACGTCAGCAATCGTGAGTGGGGTCTTGTGCGTGAAGACTACAGTGAAAATGGTGATGCCTGGAACTATACAGGCCATCATACGGCAGAAGCCAAAACCTACAGATGGGGTGAAGAAGGGATCTGCGGGATCTGTGATGACCTTCAGAAACTGGTGTTCTCCATAGGTTTCTGGAATAAAAAAGACAGCATGGTGAAAGAACGTTTCTTTGGCCTTACCAACGGACAGGGGAATCATGGAGAAGATGTAAAGGAATATTTTTATTACCTGGATTCTACACCTACGCACTCCTACATGAAGATGCTGTACAAATATCCGCAAAATGCATTTCCTTATGAAGATCTGATAAAAACGAATGCGGAAAGAAGCAAAAGCGAACCGGAATATGAGCTGATTGATACAGGTATTTTTGATCACAACGAGTACTTCGATATCTTTATTGAATATGCCAAGGAAGGGCACAACGATATATTGGTGAAATTAAAAATCGTCAATAAGTCTGAGAGAGAAGCCCCTCTTATTATCCTGCCAACTGTGTGGTTCCGGAATACCTGGAATTGGGGCTATGATGATTATAAACCACAGCTGAATGCTGAAGAAGCAGATCATATTAAAGTCAGTCACAAAGATCTTGAAATCAGAAATATATATGCTGCGCAATCTGCAAAAGTTCTGTTTTGTAATAATGAAACAAATAATGAGAGGCTTTACGGTTCATCTAATGAATCAAAGTATTGTAAAGATGGCATCAATACGTTTGTAATGACGGGGAATTCCCAGGCCGTCAATCCTGATACGGGAACAAAAGCTTCTTTTTTATCGATGAGTTTTTCAAAGCCGGAGAAACGAAAATATTTGAATTCAGGATTTCAGATAAAGATTTAAAAGATCCGTTCCGGGATTTTAATGATATTTTTGAGACAAGGCATAAGGAAGCAGACGACTTTTATGCAGACATTCAGAAAGGGATTGCTTCTGAAGATGAAAAGCTGGTGCAGAGACAGGCTTTTGCAGGAATGCTATGGAATAAAATGTTTTATCATTACAATGTTGAAAAATGGCTGAAAGGAGATCCGGCAGAGATACCGCCACCGAAGTCACGGGAAAAGATCAGAAATTATGACTGGAAACATCTTAATAACGAACATATTATTTCTATGCCGGATAAATGGGAATATCCATGGTATGCCACCTGGGATCTGGCTTTTCATACCATTAGTTTTTCCCTGATTGATCCGGATTTTGCCAAACATCAGCTGAAACTTTTTCTTTTCGAATGGTATATGCATCCCAACGGGCAACTGCCTGCCTATGAATGGAATTTCAGTGATGTGAACCCTCCTGTGCACGCCTGGGCCGTTTTCAGAGTATTTAAAATTGATGAATATCTGAAAGATAAACCGGATCTTGAATTTCTGGAAAGTGCTTTTCAAAAGTTGCTGATGAATTTTACCTGGTGGGTCAATAAAAAGACACCAATGGAAACAACATCTTTGAGGGAGGTTTTCTGGGACTTGATAATATAGGGGTATTCGACAGGAATTCGGTGCTGCCCAATGGAGAACAGTTGGAACAGTCTGACGGTACAAGCTGGATGGCTATGTTTGCCCTGAATATGATGAGAATTGCCTTAGAACTGGCACTTTACAATAGCGTGTATGAAGAAATGGCCATGAAGTTTTTTGAGCACTTCCTGTCTATTGCCCATTCTCTGGATAATATGGGTGAGGAAAATTTCAGCCTTTGGGATGAAGAGGACGAATTTTTTTATGATGCCATTGCTTCCAGTGACGGAACCCATATGTATTTAAGATTACGCACGATTGTAGGGCTGATCCCTATGTTTGCCGTTGAGGTGATTGATGATGAAATGATCGAGAATCTTCCTAACTTTAAAAAAGAATGAAGTGGGTTCTGGATAATAAACCGGAACTTGCATCATTGGTTTCAAGATGGGAAGTCAAGGGACAGGATTCCAAGCACCTTTTATCATTGCTTCGGGGCATCGGTTAAAAAGGCTCCTTAAAAGGATGCTGAATCCCGAAGAGTTTTTAAGCGATTATGGTATAAGAGCTCTTTCTAAAGAGTATGAGAACAATCCTTACACACTGAGCCTCAACGAAACAGATTATTGTGTACAATATACTCCTGCTGAAAGTGACAGCGGGCTTTTCGGAGGAAACAGCAATTGGCGGGGACCGGTCTGGTTTCCTATTAACTTTCTGATTATTGACAGCCTTCAGCGGTTTTTCTTCTATTATAGTCCCGATTTCTGGTGGAATATCCTACAGGAGGCGGAAATTATTCCAATCTGGATCAGATAGCAGATGCATTAAACAAAAGGCTGGCAAAAATATTCCTGAAAGATGAAACCGGAAAAAGACCTGTAAACGGACAGTATGAAAGATTTCAAACCGATCCTGATTTTAAAGACTATATCCTGTTCTATGAATATTTCCATGGAGATAACGGCCGTGGAGTAGGAGCTTCGCATCAGACAGGCTGGACCGGGCTTATTGCCAAAATATTACAGCCAAGATTCCCTAAAAAGAAATGGCAGAGTCTGAAACAGAAATGCCTGAAGATGCCGGAGAAAAGAAAGAGTAAATTTTTATCTTTCAGCTTATTCGAAAATCTGCTGTATCACTTCCAGTGATGCCGGGGTTTTGAAATCGGTGATATGGTAATGATAATACACCAGAAGGCTGTCCAGGAAATCTTTTCTTAAAGAGGAGTGAATCTTTGATGTATAAAAGTTTTCAGCATTCAGTGCAGTTCTCCAGATTTGTGAAATCTCTTCACCGAATAACTGATGAGTAGGGCTAAGAGAAAAAGTTCCTGTTTCAGGATCTAAAAATCTCCCGTCACTCAATAGTGGAGCTACTCCCTGGATCTTCAGTACAGCAATCAGGAAAAGAAGGTGAGCCTGATAATTTCTATTGACAAGCTCATTGATCAGCTTTTCAATCTCAAAATAGATCTGGAGATTTTTATTTTCATATCTGAGAATATGGCTTAAAAAATCTGAAATGAAAAAGATCACGGTATTGGCTTTTATATCCGTATCAATATCGGTGTTTCTGATCAACTCAAATTTCGAAACGGAAGGAATTCCATTTCCTCTTACAGGATTAACGGAAAAGACAAGTTGATTCAACGGTTGTAGCAGGGCTTTCTTTTTATTCTTTTTAGAATAGATTCCTTTTAAGAAATAACTTTGAAAACCCTCATCTTCTGTAAAACAATGCAGTACAGCATCATTTTCTCCATATTTAATATAGGAAAGTAAAAAACCGTTTTGTAAATTCATTAATTGACTACTCCTATTTTGGCTGTCGCTTTATCAGATCCATCCTCATTGGTCATCAAGACAAAATACATTCCTGAAGCCACTCTGGTTCCTTTCTGATTGTTAAGATCCCACTCATAATATCCTCCTCTTGCCACGGCTGAATGCACTACGTTTCCAGCAGCATCTACAATTCTTATGTTGGTCTTTTCTGCCAGACCTTTGATGGTAACTTTTCCTTTGAAATTGGAGTAAACAACAGGGTTAGGATAAACCAGCACGTCTCCGAAGTTTGCTGTTACATCTGCTACATCTCCCTGATAGGTTACAATACCATTGTATGTTACAAAATAAACTTTACCTGTCTTTTTATCTATTTTTATATCTGTGACATTGTTGGTAGGAAGTGGCGAATTTTCCTTAGTAAAGTGCTTGATTGTTTTCTGCCCGTCAGACGACAGATAATATACACCGCCTCCTTCTACAGAGACCCATTTATGATCTCCAGCATCTACAGCAATCTGAAGAATAGCTGAATCTCTGAAAAGTTCTTCACCAAGACCGTTTTGCTCAATGATTATAGGTTCAGCTTTAGGCTGTGGTGATTTTATTTCTGATGCAGCATTCTGTAGTACTCTTATTCCTCCATACGTACCAATCCAGGCATCTCCCGCCTTATCAAATGCTACAGATAAAGTTCCTTCTTTAAATCCGTTAGGTTCTCCCATGATGTAGTCTGTATCATCAGAAAGATTGGTTGGGTTGTTGTAATTATACGTCCAGAAATTAAGAGATCGTGGTAGCGGAACCCATAACATATTTTCATGCAAAACAGGTTTCTGTACCGTTTCACTTGAAATGACAAGCGGTTTTACAATAAAGTCATCTGCTGCTTTATCATAAATAGCCATAGTGGCGCTTACTCCATTATTAAATCCAACAGATACGAAAATATTGTTTTGCGAATCAGTAGCAAATCCTACCGGTCGGCGTGTGTATGGGTTAGCATCTAAATTATAATATTTTACCAGGTCAAAGTCCTTATTGCCGGCATTATATTTCATTTTATAGACTCCATTGTCAAACATCGTATAATTGGTAAATAGAACCTCACTATTGTCTGTTGGATTGAGAATGGCATCCAACACATTAATTTGGCGTGCATTATTATTGAAAAAGAAGGATAAATCCACTCAGTCCCGTTAAAATAATAAAACCCCGGTTTTTTAGGATTATTGGCAGGATGGTTATAGTTATTAATTCTGGATCCCGATGAAACCAGAAGTTGGTTATTATCAAATAAATTGATATTATTAGCAAAATTGAAATGTGGACCTGAAGGTTTGTATGTCATATTACCTTCGTCTTTTATCCCTGACAAGACCGTACCACTCAGTATTTTACCACCGGAAGTGATGGCGGTATTACATTCTTCTCCCGGGCTTATGGCATTCTGTGCGATTCCGTTCATGCCATAGGTGTAGATTCTGGTATCAGTAACTACAATATTGTTGGTTGATATGACAAGGTCACGAATGTCACTGAATGAAGTCGGAAGCTGTGTAGGAGTCCCATTATTGTACATGAATGCTGCCGTTGCAGATGAAAAAACAAGTTCCGATTCAGAATCTATATGTTTGAAAGAACCGGGAACTTCTGTAGTCCAGGTAGTGTATACCGGGAAAGTGGTATTCAGCTCATGACTTTTCAGACCGCTTTTGGTAACAGAATATACCTTGTTTCCAAATATGGTTGCTTCGTTGCTGGCTTCATAAGTTCCGCCCGTTATAAAGAATGCAGAATCCCCGAATTCTTTATTATTCATGTTAAATATAGAAACACCGTACCCTACAGAAATCACCGCCTGGTTTCCGTGTATAGAAATATGATTGATCCTTTTATCTCCACTGTAACCTGCAGCAATAGGAATATCAACAATATATTTGATCTCCTGCGGAGTAATAACATCCATAGAACCATTATCATAACCAATCAGGCCAGTTTTAGTCTGAGGATTATAATCAAAGGCAGTTATACCGATGTTATGAAGTCCGTTAGCTTTAGACAACTTCGTAATCTCTCCTGTTGATATTGTATAATAGAATATTCCGTTTTCTGTGGCTGCAATAATTTTCCCATTGTCTTCCTTCATAGCGAAGACATTGTTGTAAGAGAAAAGATCTGCCCATTTTTTGGATGAAATGACCTGTGCTTTAGTAAACTGCAGAGAGGCTAAAATACCAAGAGAAATTATAGAGAGTTTTTTCATATTATGCTGTTATGCTGCTGTCTATTACCTGATTATTCCAGGAGATATGCTTTACGTTTTTGTTTGTATCAAAATAAAAATCTATCCTGCCTAACAGAAGACCTGCCCATCCCACCTGGTTGACAAGAACATTTTTCCCTTGTCTGTTGGTGAAAGTCTGAGGTTCCGGAAGGAAGGTATGGGTATGACCACCTAAGATAATATCAATATTTTCTGTATTGGCTGCCAATTTCTTATCACTTATTTTATCAGGCTCATCCATGTAATCGTAGCCTATGTGTGAAAGGCAGATCACAAGATCACATTTTTGTTCTTTTTCAGGAAATTTGAATAATGCTGTGCTACATCAACCGGATTGGTGTAAACGGTTTCCGCATACTGCTTTTTACCTACAAGACCGTCCAATTGGATCCCGACTCCGAAAATTCCCACCTTAATTCCATTCTTGTTAAAAATTTTATAAGGGGAAGTTTTCCGTCCAGAATCGTATTTTTAAAATCATAATTGGAACAGATAAATGGAAACTTAGCATTAGGAAGTACCTTTAAAAAACCTTCCAACCCGTTATCAAAATCATGATTTCCCATGGTAGAAGCATCATACTTCATCATGGACATCAGTTTAAATTCCAGCTCCCCACCGAAAAAATTAAAATATGGTGTTCCCTGAAAATATCTCCTGAATCAAGAAGCAGTACATTGCTTTCCTGATTTCTGATCTGTTGAATTAAGCTTGCCCTTCTTGCAAAGCCTCCCTGATTGGGATTTTTGGTATAGCTTGCATCAAAAGGCTCTATTCTGCTATGCTGGTCATTGGTATGAAGAATAGTCAGTTTATTTGCGGATTTTAAGTCAAGAATTTTTAATTCTTCCGCCATCATCATATTGGGAGCTAAGGCCATTGCCAAAGATCCGCCACCTATTGCCTTTAAAAAACTTTTTCTATCCATTACTTCTTACCTGTAAAATTTAAACGAACATCTGTAGCAGGAACTATTTCAGGATTTTTCCTGAACCATTCAATATATAAATCCCTGAGCTTTACTCCTGTAGCGATTGATTCTCCCTTTGAGAAAAACTTCATATTGTCGCCGCCCAAAGCAAGATAGTCTGATGTGGCAATATAGTAGTCACGGTTCGGATCTACTGTTTTTCCATTAATTAAAGACTGGGTTAATTGTCCGTTTTTTGTTTCTATATATAAATGAGAGACTGGATTATTGACCTGTGTTTTTGCATAATATTCAAAAAGCCCGGCTAAATCTGCACCCTTCATTTTTACGATTATCAGTTCATTCTCAAAAGGCATTACTTCAAAAGATTTTTCAGCATAATATCACCTTTCCCAATTGTAGTCCGGATCCCTCCGATATTGATCAATGCTGCATCCACATTTTGTTTCAGATGAGTTTTTGCCCATGCATCACCTCCCTCAAGAGTGTAATCTGCTAAAAGATTTCCCAGATTGCTGTTGTCCCCTGCTTTGTAAGATCCACATTGGTGTGTGATATCTTCTGGTTCATTTCTTTATCCAGTTTTTGCTTATAGGGTTCAATAAACTTTACAAACTCCTCATCATTTTTCAGCTCATTATTAATAGAAATATTTTTCTGGGTCTTCACATCCGCAAGCTGCAGCGTAGAAGCTGTTTTGCATGCTGTAAGCGAAGCCAGAGCAATTCCTAGTAACAAGAATTTATTTTTCATATGTTGCAAATTATTTTATAAGGTCATATGCAATCGCCATTCTTTTATAAAAATTTCGGTCATAACGATTCATAAAATCTTTTAGTATATGCAAATATAACTATATGTATAATAAAACATTATTATTTATTACAAATTCTTACGGTAAATGATTAAATTTGACAAAAATAATTCGAACAGATGAGCATTTTAAAAGGAGTAGGTGTTGCGTTGGTGACGCCCTTTAATGAAGATTTATCCGTTGACTTTGACAGTTTAACAAAACTTGTTGAGTATAATATTGAAAACGGAACCAATTATTTGGTAGTATTGGGAACTACGGCAGAAGCCGCAACGCTTTCTGATGAAGAGAAGAAACAGGTAATTGAGCATATCATTAAGGTGAATAATAAACGTCTTCCATTAGTATTGGGAATTGGCGGCAACAATACTCTTGAGGTCAAGAAACAGATAGAAGAGGCGGATCTTTCTGCATTTGAAGCGGTACTTTCCGTATCTCCTTACTATAATAAGCCTAATCAGGAAGGTCTTTACCAGCACTATAAAGCATTGGCTTCTACAGGTAAGAACATTATTATTTATAATGTACCTTCAAGAACCGGGCAGAATGTTGAAGCAGATACTACAATCCGCCTTGCAAAAGAGTTTTCCAACCTTTTTATGATCAAAGAAGCGGCACCGAATATTCTGCAGTATTTTGATATTCTGAGAAAGAAGCCTGAAGGATTCTCTTTGGTTTCCGGAGATGATGAATATACACTTTCTGTAACTTTAGCAGGTGGAAACGGAGTGATTTCTGTAATAGGACAGGCATATCCAAAAGAATTTTCCACAATGGTTCAGCTGGCATTTGATGGTAAAGTGAAAGAAGCTTACGAAATTCACAATAAACTGGTTGAAATTACCCGTCTGATTTTTGCAGAAGGAAACCCTTGCGGGATTAAAGTGGTGCTGGCTGAAAAAGGAATCATTAAAAATTATTTAAGACTTCCTTTAGTAGCAGCTTCAGAAGGACTTTATGCGAAAATTAAAGCTGAAATGGCAACCATTTAAAAATTAAAATGAATAGTAACGGTCAGTATGGATTGTAAATACAGAATTGAATCTTACTATTCATTATTTAAAATATTATCAGGTGAAAAGCTTCGGCTTTTCACTTTTTTAATGATCAAACACTTTATATTAATTCAAATCATGAAATTTATACAAGCTACAGAGAATGACATTCCCTTGATTCAGAATCTGGCCCGCAGGTCTTGGGAAAAAGCATATGCAGATATTCTTTCGGTAGAACAGATGGAATATATGCTGTCTGAAATGTATTCTGAAACTGAAATCAAAAAGCATCTTCTAAACCCTGATTATCACTATTATCTGATCCAGAATGATGATCTTTCCTATGACGGTTTTATCGGGTATGAGCACAATTACGAAGAAAATTCTACTAAACTTCACCGTATTTATCTGGTACCGGAAAGTAAAGGAAAAGGACTGGGAAAAAGTGCACTTCAGTTTCTGAATCAGAAAGTATCTGAAAACGGAAACCACAGAATTATTCTGAATGTAAATAAAAACAACGCTGCCAGAAACTTCTATGAGTCCCAGGGATACAGGGTTTATGACGAGGCGTTTTTGACATCGGGAACGGATTTGTTATGGATGATTACCTGATGGAATTTCTAATTCACAGATAATTGACTTAAAATTTTGTAACTTTATCCTGTAATTCTATAACAAGCGATTTCTCTTTTTGAATCATCTTTGCTTCAGAACCAAATCACTTACAATAATACATTCATATGCTTGGTTTTGAGCTGATTCAGCTTTTTATCAGTATATTTTTTTCATCCTTAGTGTTTAAATTCCTGTATTCTCATATACAGGAGTTTTTTTATATTGATAGTCTATAAAAAAATATACTTCTATTTCACATTTAATTGAAATAAATTATTATATTTACTAAATATTTGACTTATTTACTACTAGGATGAAAAAAATGTATGTTAAATTTGATTTCAATGCCCTTTGCAAAAGGTATTGGACGAGAAACTTAAAGAGCACGGTCTGAAGTACCGCCTGCTTAATTTTGGTGAAGTGGAATTTTACGAACCCTTCACCCAGGAACAGCATCATCTTTTTAAGAAAAATCTCGGCGAATATGGTATTGAGATCATAGAAAGTCAGAAGACAGCCTTGGTTCAGAAAATAAAAGATGCGATTGTAGAACTCGTTTTTTCTGATGAAATTATTCCGGTGAAGGCATCCATTTATATTTCTGAAAAGCTGAACCACAGCTATGGCTATCTTTCCAATCTCTTTTCTGAAGTTGCTTTTACTTCTATAGAAAATTTTATAATTCTTCAGAAAATAGAACACGCAAAAGCTCTGATCATCAGAAATAAGCAAAGTCTGACAGAAATTGCCCACAAACTGAACTATTCCAGTGTAGCACACCTAAGCACCCAATTTAAAAATACAACAGGAGTTACCCTGTCTCAGTTCCAAAAAATTATAGGAAGAAGAAGAAAAGCCCAAAACACGGCCTTAAACCCTAAAATGCAGTATGAATAAAGAATTTCTGAACGTAATAGTAGCAGATAACGATGAAAACACTTTGATTTTTTTAAAAATATTTTGAAAGAGCTTAAAATCTCTGTTAAAGTTCAATGCTTCAGCAACGGAAAAAGCCTGATGGAATATTTGAATCGTGAGGAGGCAGTAGTACCCGAAATAGTTTTTATAAAATACAGAATCCCCGGAAAAGACAGTATGGAATGTTTGGATGAAATTCATTCAGACCTGAAGTTCAGTAATATGGTAACCGCCATTTATTCCGAACCGATTCCGGAAGATGAAATTGAAGATATTTTTGTAAAAGGAGCTAATATTTATATGAAAAAACCTGAAGCTTTTGAAGCTTTAAAGAAGGTACTTACAGAAATTATTACCATCAATTGGCAGTATTATACCTCAGGTTTGAATAAAGATAATTTTATCCTTAAAGTGTGATGAATACTCATTTTTTTGAAATTCCAATAGTTGAGAATAAAATGATATTTGTTGCATACTATTCACAAATAAGTGAAAATTTTATAACTAAATGTTAAAATAATATAAAATGGATTTCGATTAATATTCTGACATTTGTATCAGTAATCTCAGTGACACAAATTTGACTATATAGAAGAAGATACAGATGAATGGAAGGCAATTGTTTCAGGAAAAACAAAATATTATATAAATCACGATGTTAGTTAACAAAATGAATTATATTGATTTCCAATTTTAAAGCATAGAAGATCTTTAAACAAAACGGTACAATCATGAAAACTCAAGATAGTTGGAGGTATTTTTATTCGTTTCATTCCCTCATCTCCACTATACGCAGTTAGTTTTTATAATAAGCAAGTTGGAAAAATAATTCATTTTGTTTTTTATAATTTATTTTAATAGTTAGGGCCATTACCATATTCAAATAATAATAAATATTTTCACACCACATCACAAAATATTAAGCCTGAGCTATTAAAATAAATTTTTAATCAGACCAAAAGTAATTTCTTCTAAATAACAGTTTTATAAGGGGACCGCAGGAAAATTTTTCTGCGGTTTTTTTATGAAATTTTACTCCACTTATTTTTTCCTTTATAATACCGGATATAATAGTTCCTTATGATCATATTGTCTGGTCTGGTTAGCATAGGATCAGCTTCCAGAATTCTGTCAACTGTATTTTTGTTGTTTTGATGATGGCTGAATCATTGACAAGATCCAGTCTTTTGAAGTCTACTACACCACTTTGCTGGGTTCCCAGAATATCACCGGGACCCCGGAGCTGCATATCTACTTCAGATATTTTAAAACCGTCGTTTGTCTCGGTCATGGTTTTGATACGGGTTCTGCTTTCTTTAGATAATTTATCAGAGGTCATCAGGATGCAATAGCTTTGCTCAGCCCCTCTTCCTACACGCCCTCTGAGTTGATGAAGCTGTGAAAGACCAAACCTTTCGGAACTTTCAATCACCATTACCGATGCATTGGGAACATTTACTCCTACCTCAATTACTGTAGTGGCTACCATAATTTCAGCTTTTCCCGAAGCAAAATAGGCCATAGCCGCATCTTTTTCATCAGGTTTCATTTTTCCGTGAAGCATGGTTACATTGTAATCTGAAAAATAATCCATAACGTGTTCCAGACCTTCCATAAGGTTTTTATAATCCAGGGTTTCAGATTCTTCAATCAATGGATATACAAAATACACCTGTCTTCCTTTTTTAATCTCATCTTTACAGAAATTGTAAACATAAAGTCTGTCTTTTTCACGTCTGTGAGCGGTGATAATAGGTTTTCTTCCCACCGGCATTTCATCAATCACAGAAACATCCAGATCGGAATAAAAACTCATGGCCAGTGTCCGTGGAATAGGCGTTGCCGTCATCACCAGAATATGAGGAGGTATTTTATTTTTAGCCCATAATTTTGCCCTTTGTGCTACCCCAAACCGGTGTTGCTCATCAATAATGGCAAGACCAAGATTTTTGAACTTCACTTTATCTTCTAAAACGGCATGGGTTCCTACTAAAATAGAAAGACTTCCGTTTTCAAGTTCTTCATGGATAATCCTTCTTTCGGCAGCTTTGGTGGAGCCGGTCAGAAGACGTACATTGATTCCTGTTTTTTCAAGAAGATCTTTAATTCCATTATAATGCTGCTGGGCAAGAATTTCGGTAGGAGCCATCATACAGCTCTGGAAACCATTATCCATAGCAATGAGCATCGTAAGTAATGCCACCATTGTTTTTCCCGAGCCTACATCTCCCTGCAACAGTCTGTTCATCTGGATCGGCCTTTTCATATCCATCCGGATCTCCTTTAAAACCCTTTTTGCGCATTCGTAAGCTCAAAAGGAAGATGGTTCTCATAAAAACCGTTGAAGTGATCCCCAATGATAGGGAAGGGGTTGCCATAGGACTGTGTTTTATGATGAAGCTTTTTCAAACCATATCCAGCTGAAAAAAAAGATTCTTCAAACTTTAACCGGAAATCAGCTTTGTCAAAATACTCCAGATCTTTAGGGAAATGAACGTTGAGGAAAGCATGCTGTCTGGACATCAGCTTGAAAGTCTTCATCAGATATTCCGGGAAGTTTTCTTCAATAAGATTCGGGATTTCTTTACATATATTTTTCAGGGCATTCTGAAAGAACCTTTGGCCAAGTCCTCTTTTGGTCAGTTTTTCAGAGCTCGGATAAATAGGCTTCAGCCGGGTATCGCCCTCTTTTTTTTTTTTTCTACAGCTTCAATTTCCGGATGAGGCATCGAAAACTGACGGTTGAAAATATTGATTTTCCCGAAAATATAAACCTCTCTGTTGATGGGCAGCTGCTCTTTCAGCCACTTTGAATATTGAAACCATACAAGATCCATACTTCCGGTTTCATCATTGAATTTAGCAGATAATCTTTTGGTTTTTCCGGTCTGAATTTCCTGAACCTGGGTGATTTTTCCTTTCAGCTGTATCTCCTGGCTGCTCTCTTCCTGAAGCTGCGATACTTTATAGACCTTGCTTTTATCTAAATAGCGGAGAGGATAGAAGTTGAGCATATCTTCTACGGTAGATAAGCCCAACACACCTTTGATGAGTTTGGCTCTTTCCGGGCCTATGCCTTTTACGTATTCTATGGAAGTATCTAATGTCATTTGAAAAACGAGCCCTAATTTCGGGAAAATAGCTGGGATTTGAAATTTTTCATTCCAAAATATTAAAAATTGAGGCATGAAAAAGGCTTTCAGATCCTGAAAGCCTTTTTATGTATTTAATCTTTGATTTTAGATTTGAATTTTTCTGGTAATCTTCCCATTGTTCCCGGGTTCGGATCTTTTTAAAAGATCTTTTGAGATCAGTTCCAGATAAGGTTCCAGTTCTTTTGCAGATAATTCTCCCTGAAGAATGGTAATCGGGTCACCATGTTCATCCAGAAAAACGGTACTTGGAACAGCTCCTACATTCATATACTGGGTAAATTCGTGCAAGGAGTTTCTTCCTTTCTTTTGCTCTGTGTTCGGGTTGGAAAATGTTCTTCCAAAAATTTCAAGACTTTTTTTCTCTTCTGCATTAAATTTTACCGGATAATAATTTTCATTTAAGATCTGGGCTATTACAGGATGACCGTATGTTTTTTTGTCCATGATCTTACATGGCCCGCACCAGTCTGCGTAAAAATCGATAAGGATCTTTTTAGGATTTTCCTTTTGGGCTTTTAAAGCTTCTTCAATAGTCATCCATTTTACCTGGGCGAAACTAAAATTTAATAGTAATAAGAGAACTATGCTTAAAATTTTCTTCATAATTTGATATTTACGTAAAAATAAGCATAATTACTTATTTCTATTTTACCTCCTGCATTAATTTTTTTACAAACGGAGATATCAAAATTAATACCACTCCGGCAATTACGGCGTATAATCCTAATTGTTTATATCCATCGGTATAAGTGATCAAAGCATCATAGTTGGTAGAACCTTCTTTTGCTGTAGCAAGGCTGGCCCCGATGATCCCCGCAACATATTGCCCGTAAGCTGAAGCAAGGAACCACATTCCCATCATCATTCCCTGAAGGTTCTTCGTAGAAAGCTTGGTCATGATCGATAATCCGATAGGAGAGAGACAAAGTTCTCCAAGGGTAATGATCAGTAATGCCAATGTGAAGAAATTAAGGGAAGTAATCCCTGAAGGTTGGCAAAGAGACGGGTGGCAAATAAAACATAATATCCTAAACCTAGGAAAATGAATCCCAAACCGAATTTAATAATGGTGTTCGGCTCAATTTTTCTTTTATTCAGCCAGATCCAGAGAAGCCCGATAAGCGGTGCCAGGAAAATAATAAAGAATGCTCCTCCTGAATTGTTCACTCCGTTTGGATCAAGTCCAAGAAGATCTTTATTCAGGTTTTTTGCAGCGAAAATACTCAAAGAACCTCCACTTTGCTCATAAATACCCCAGAATATAATGGAGAAGATAATGAAAACCAGTGCTGCCCAAAGCTTTTTGCGCTCAGAAGCTGTTACTTTAGACATTTCGTAGAATAAGTAGATCAATGTCAACGGACCTATTGTCCACATAAAATAATCGGTATATTCTGTTTTGGCAACCATGGTCATAATAACCGGTACAAAAATCAATGACAGAACATAAACTCCATATTCTTTCCACTTCGGAATAGGAGCTGTTTTCACTTCAGCTAAAGGATGCCCCGGCTGAAGTCCTATAGTTCCGAGTCTTCTTTGGGTAAAGACAAAGTTGATTAAGCTCACTACCATTACGATGGAAGCTAATCCAAATGCGATATGCCATCTCATTTCTTCAGCAATGATATTACCAAGAAACTCTCCTTTACCAATAGCAATACATAGATAACCTCCTAATAATGCCCCCAGGTTAATACCTGCATAAAAAGGGAAAAGCCTGCATCTGCTCTTGAATCATTAGGCTTATAAAGCTGGCCTACCATGGATGAAATATTAGGTTTGAAGAAACCTGTTCCCACTACGGTAAATGCAATTCCCAGGAAAAAGAATTTATGCGGATCGGTTGCCAGAATCAAACTTCCGACAATCATCAGAAGCCCACCCCAGAAAAGTGATTTTCTGAATCCCAGAATTTTGTCAGCAAAAAGACCTCCCACGAAAGTAAAGGCATATACAAAAGCCTGTGTGGCTCCATACTGAAGGTTGGCTTCTCTTTCATGGAAGTTGAGCTGTGAGATCATAAAGAAAACAAGCATTCCACGCATTCCGTAGAAGCAGAAGCGTTCCCACATTTCAGAGAAAAACAGGCTCCAGATCTGTCTGGGATATTTTCCTTTGAAATTTTGTATTTCATCTAAAGTTACACTCATAATGATATATGATTAAGTTTTAATTAAGGGTTTTTATTGTTCTGATCCAGTTCAAAACGGATTCTGTCCTGGTCGATGATTTGTTTCAGTTCTTCTTCTTTTGGGAGGAGGTACAGCAGATATTTGCTGGCAAATAAATTATTTTTATCATTCAGTACGGAATATTTCACAATAGTTTCGTCCTTTTCGGAACACAAGAGAATTCCGATGGTAGGATTATCTCCTTCGCCACGTTTAAGATCATCATACATTCTTACATACATATCGATCTGCCCGATATCCTGATGGGAAAGCTCTCCGGTTTTCAGATCAATAATGACAAAGCATTTTAATATGTAATTATAGAAGACAAGATCTATGTAGAAGTCCGACGTATCCGTTGAAATATGCTGCTGTCTGGCAACAAAAGCGAATCCTTTTCCGAATTCCAGTAAAAATTTTTGAATATGGTCAATAATAGCCGTTTCAATTTCTTTTTCGGAGAATTGTTCATCAGCTTTTAAACCTAAAAATTCAAAAATATATGGATCTTTTAAAACGCTCTGGATATTTTCAGCCGGTGATTTTTTATGTTCAAGAACTCTTTCGTAGGCAAGGGAATTGATCTGTCTTTTTAAATCTCTTGAGCTCCAGTTATTCTGAATAGCTTCGTCTATATAATAATTGATTTTGTGGGTATTATCTATTTTGAATAATAATCTATAGTGAGTCCAGCTCAATTCGTGACGCACTGCGTCACGAATTGGAAATCCCTATAGAAAGAGCGCATATTTCTTAAATTGCTTTCATCAAACCCTTTTCCAAATTCTAAACTAAGCTTCTGAGAGAGATTTTTTAAAGTATATTTCCCATATTCCGCACGTTCTTTTCCCTGTTGTTCATCTTCAACAATAAGTTTTCCAATCTGCCAGTAAGTGAGCAGTAGAGTAGAATTCGCTATTCGAAAAACTTTTTCGCGCGACTGCCTAATGATCTCCTTTACGGATTGGAATAAAGAATCTTCGGAAATTTCCATCATACGAAAATAAAAAAAAACCTCTGACTTAGCAGAGGTTTTTATTCATATTTTGTGAATACACTTAGTTGACACCGTGCATCATTTTCTTTAAGATAGGTGAAAGTAAACCTAAAATCACCGAAGCAATACCACAAAGCACAACGAATACCATAAAGAATTCGAATAAATTATGGATCTCAAATCCTACGAATGTAGGGTTATGCAATGGTAACTGAGCTTTTTCGAATGCTGCTACCTGATCAGCTGTAAGGGTTACTTTTTATCCAGAACATCCTGTAAGTTAACTCCTATTTCCTGAGCTTTTTTAAACTTATCACCTGTTGCAGGGATAAGCGCTCCTAATGAACCTGCCAAAGCATAGCCGGCAGCATTGGAAATGAAGAATACACCATACAATAACGAAGCAAATCTCTTTGGAGCAAGCTTACCTACCAATGATAAACCGATTGGAGAAAGACAAAGTTCACCACAAGTCTGGATGAAATAAAGCAGCATTAGCCATTTGATAGCTAATAAACCTGAGTTTCCTAAATCTTTTACATTGTGTGCAATGATAAAATAAGAAAGAGCGATTAATGCTAATCCCATCGCTTGTTTGAATGGAGATACAGGCTCTTTTCCTTTTGCTCTAAGCTTATCCCAGCATAAACTGAAAGGAACTGCCAGAATAACCACGAAGATTCCGTTAAAGATCTGAACCATTGAAGGCGGCATATTCCATCCGAAGATATTTCTGTCGGTCTGGTTATCTGCAATAAACGTTAAAGAAGATCCTGCCTGCTCGAATGCAGCCCAGAAGAAAATAATAAAGAATGAAACGATATAGATTACCCAGATTCTCTGTCTCTCAATCTTGTTTTCTGCAGAAGACATGATCAGGAATGCCAAGGAAATACCTGCAGCATAAATGAACGGATAAATGATTCCTTTGATCATTTGCCCCATCTCCATAGAGTTGAATCCAAGTTCTCCTACCAGTAAATATCTGAATACAAAGAACAGGACAGCAAATATACCTACAGTGATTCCTAAAGACACCCCTGAGAATTTTGCCGTCTGAGATTCTCCTTCTTCGAAATCTGCAGTACTGTTATTTTTTGGTAATCTCCTATAGGTCTTCCTTCCGGAGTTACAACATATTTATTTTTAAGGATGAAGAATGTTACAGTTCCAATAAGCATCGCAATTGAAGCTGCCAGGAACCCCATTTGAAAGCAAAAATATCTCTTACTCCGGTTGCAGCATCCTTTACGTCACCTACGTAAGGGCAGATAAACTGACCTAAGAATGCTCCGATGTTGATCCCCATATAAAAAATGGTGAATGCAGAGTCAAGCTTAGATTTTTCCTGCTTCGGATAAAGACTTCCTACCATTGAGGAAATATTCGGTTTGAAGAATCCATTACCAAAGATGATAACAAATAAGGCAAGCCACATGATAAGTTTAGCGCTTCCAAGATCAGCAGAGAACGTTGAGGCACTGATGAATAATAAAAACTGACCAATCGCCATCAGTGATCCACCTACGATAATGGCAAATCTGTTTCCGATATATTTATCAGCAATGAATCCTCCCAAAAGAGGTGTTAAATAACATAAAGCCAGGAATCCACCATAGATGATCGCAGCATCTGCTTCTTTTATCAATAAGGAATTTACCATGAAGAGCGTCAAAAGTGCCCTCATCCCATAAAAGTTGAAACGCTCCCACATTTCCGTTCCGAAAAGAACCCATAACCCTTTTGGATGTCTGGAATTCTTATTCTCTACAAATTCATCCGGTTTCGGACTCAATGCTTCAATATTATCCATTTTTACTGTTAATTTTTGTTAAGACTGACAAATATAGTTTATTTTAGGTTTTTGGCAAGTTTTTAATTTTATTTTTAAATAAAAAAGCTGCAGATCCATCTGCAGCTTGATATTCTTTATAATATTAAGGATTAGTGTCCTTTTTCCTTCATGATTTTATTTAATCTTTTAACATGGAAAGACCTAAAAGGGTAGCAAATATTAACAAAGCGAAATTCACAAGGAAGTAATTCGTCTTGTTTTCGTAATTGTACCATGTACTTGCCAGGATTCCTGAAAGTTTATTCCCCACAGAATTCGCCAGGAAGAAACCTCCCATCATCAATGCTGTGATCCTTGCAGGTGAAAGTTTGGAAACGAAAGAAAGCCCCATTGGTGAAAGGCATAATTCCCCAATTGTAATTACTCCGTAACTTGCTACAAGCCACAAAGGAGAAACTTTTACAGCCCCGTTATCTCCGGCCATTACTGCCAGTACCATGACCAGACATGAAAGCCCTGAAATGAATAATCCCAGAACGATCTTTGTAGGCGTTAACGGCTCTTTTCCTTTTCTTCTAAGAAGTGCCCAGAAACCAACGATAACAGGAGTTAAAGCAATTACCCAGAATGGATTGATAGACTGGAATAATTCCGTGTTGTACAGATAAACTTTACTTTCAGGGTTTTGCTCAAGCGCAGTACGCTGTTCAGGAGAGATATTTTTAAAGTAAACGTCTTTTCCCGTTTCTTTTTGGTTTCTCCTTTATCGTCTTTTTGAGCCCGGAACTGATTATCATATACAGGTGTTTCTTTATCTTCATAGCTTTTACCATCCACCATATAGATTCCTTCCAATGGTTTTTCAAGAGAGGCAGGAACACTTCTGTCCGTATAATAATTAGCCCATCTTGTCAAGGCTGTACCGTTTTGTTTGAAAACAGCCCAGAAAAACATACTGATCAGGAATACGGAAAGTAACGCACCAATTGATGCTTTTTCATCTGGCTTAGCTTTAAAGTAAAGAGAAGCGTAGAAGTAAATAACAGGAACACAGGCGAAAATAAAGGCATCCGTACTGTCGCTTCCAAAAATATTATTGGGAATAAACCAACCTATAGCTCCGGCAGCAATAGCGGGAACAAATACTTTCATCATGATCTCGGAAAGCTTTGTATCTCCCTCCTGTACAGGCTTCATCTGTGCAGCGTGAATATAATGTTTTCTTCCGATGGTAAAAATAACCATACCAATCAGCATTCCCACTCCGGCAGTGATAAACGCTTCACCCCAACCGAATTTATTACGCATAAAGGCTGCGATAATATTACAGATAAACGCCCCGATATTGATTCCCATATAGAAAATATTATACCCGGAATCTTTATTGGCTTTGTAAGGCTCTTCAGAATAAAGATTACCTAAAAGAGTAGAAATAGTAGGCTTAAAGAAACCGTTTCCGATAATAATCAATGCAAGAGAGGTATAAAATAACGGTAATTCTTTGAAAACACCCATTCCTATATAACCGGCAGCCATCAGAAAACCACCTAGGTAAATAGATTTGATATACCCTAAAACCCTGTCAGCCAGAAACCCTCCGATAAAAGGAGTAAGGTAGGTAAGTGCAATATAAGTTCCGAAAATATCATCAGCCGTTTTGTCAGGCAGTCCAAGGCCTCCTTTCATGCCGGCAGGCTCAATCACATACAGAACAAAGATTCCAAGAATCAGGTAGTACCCGAAACGCTCCCACATTTCTGTGAAAAAGAGATAGGGCAGCCCTTTAGGATGTTTAGTCTTCATATATTCAAATTTCAATTCCCCAAAAGTAAGTTTTTAATTTCAATTGATAAAATAAATAATGCAGGCGTAAATGATTAATGAAATTAATAAGAATCCCTTCCATAATTTTGAAAGGGATTTTTATAGTGAGTCTTAATTTTTTTGGTTTACCGGGGTGGTACAGGAGCCTGTACATTGATGATTTCAACAAGTTTATCAGCAACCTTTATTTTTACAGCACCATTGATAAAGTTTTGCATTTCTTTTTCATGAGCTGTAAAGGCCTTCTCAGGAGATCCTGCACTAAGGGTTGCACAATACAGATCGTCGGTGATAAAGTGGTTCCGGATAATATCATAACCGGAATCTACGTCATGAAACTGTATGTAGAACATTTCCACCCCGTTCACTGTTCTGAATTCCGTTTTCCTTATTTTATAATGACTCGGGTTCATCAGCAAGTTCGTAAGAACGCTATTTCTGATATCATGCAACGTAGTTCCTTTGTCTACAGGAGAACTTCCAAAAGAGGCCTGTAAATCTTTGTTTAAAGTCCCTTGCAATGAAAATTCTCCAAGAGTATATTGATGCTGTTCCTCTGTAATGCTCCATTGTTTCGGATCATAATAAAACCCGGCATCTGTTCTTTTGCTTTGGGCTAATGATGTAGCGGTTTTAGGAAAATCAAACCTGCTTTTGCTGATCAGTGTATTTTCATAAAAGCCTTCCGTTTTTTTATTCATAAATTTCCATTGGCCATTGCCGGAAAGGATTACCTTTTGATCTCCGGCCGTAGAGGCCTCCAGTGTGGTAAAGCTTCCCAGGCTGTCACTATAGGGTTTCCAGGTCTTATCTTCAAAAAGCATAACTTTTCTCCCGTCATTTGTTACAGCTGTTTGTGAAAACAGTGCAGACCAGCATACCAGAAATAATAAATAAAATACGGATTTCATCAATCAGTCCTATAAATTATTCAGGATAAAATCCGTCATTTTTTGGTACAGCTGAGGTCTTGTCTGTCCACCATAGATTCCGTGGTTTTTATCCGGATAGGCCATGAAATCAAACTGTTTTTTGTTTTGGATCAAAGCCTCAGAAAATTCCATAGAATTCTGAAAATGTACATTGTCATCAGCTGTTCCGTGGATTAATAAAAACTTGCCTTTCAGTAAACTGGAATATTCTGTAGGCGAGTTCTTATCATATCCGTCCGGATTTTCCTGAGGGGTTCTCATAAATCTTTCCGTATATACAGAATCGTAATATCTCCAGTTGGTAACCGGTGCTACAGCAATTCCCATTTTGAAAACATCTGCTCCCTTGGTCATTGCCAAACTGGTCATATACCCTCCGAAACTCCAGCCGAACATTCCGATTCTGCTTTTATCAATATAAGACTGGTTTCCGAACCACTTTGCAGCGGTAATCTGGTCTTCAATCTCATATTTTCCAAGGTTCATATAAGTTACTTTTTTATATTTAGCACCTTTATAGCCTGTTCCACGCCCATCTACACATGCCACGATATAGCCTTTCTGTACTAGATGATTGAACCACATTGCATTTCCGTTGTCCCATGAATTGGCAACCTGCTGAGATCCCGGACCGGAATACTGGAACATAAACAACGGATATTTTTTATTAGGATCAAAGTTTTTAGGCTTCATGACCCATGCATTCATCTGATCTCCTGCTGCATTGGGAATCGTAATGAATTCTTTTTCAACAAAATTATCTGTTTTTAATTTCTGCAACTGATCATTGTTGTTCTGAAGTTCTTTATCGCTTTTCCGTTTCCGTCTTTTAAAACATAGGTATAAGGTCTTGCCGCAGTAGAAGATGTTTCAATGAAGTAGCTGTAATTTTTGCTGAAGTTGGCAGAGTTGTTTCCTTCTGTATTGGAAATCAGCTGCGACTTTCCGTTTTCAATATTTACTTTGGAAACCACTTTATTGATGCTTCCTTTTTCTGTAGTCTGAACATAGATTTCCTTAGATTTCGGATTGAAACCATAGTAATCCGTTACTTCCCAGTTTCCTTTAGTAATCTGCTTTTTAAGCTTACCGTCTTTGTCATACCAGTACAGATGACGGTTTCCATCTCTTTCAGAAGCCCAAAGGAAAGAATTGTCCTCAAGGAACTCTAAAGTAGGACTGTCTGTATCGATCCATTTTTCATCAGTTTCAGTGAATAGTTTCTGAACCGCTCCTGTTTTGGTATTCACCTTTAAAATATCTGAAGCATTCTGAATTCTTTCAGACGTAATCAGAACCATTTCATCCGGTTTTGCAGTCTGAAACACATTAGGGATGTAATAATTTTTAAAAGATCCCAAGTTCAGCTGTATTGTTTTTCCGTTATCAAGACGGTAAAGCTGTGCTGAAACAACAGAATTTTTTTCACCTGCTTTCGGATATTTATAACGCATTTCAGCGGGGTACAGGTTTTCCCATAGATCGGAATATAAATTTCCGGAACCTGGCTTTCGTCAGACTTTACAAATACAATGGCATCCGAGTTTTCGTCCATTCATATTGTCTTGCATGCCCGAATTCTTCTTCATAAACCCAGTCTGCCAGACCATTAAGGATGGAGTTCTTTTTACCATCGGTAGTGATCTGAGTGATTTTTCCTGAAGCAAGATCCTGATAATACAGGTTGTTATCAGAAATGAAGGCCACTTTTGTAGCATCAGGTGAAAATGTAGGCTCCTGAACAGGTTTTCCTTCATTCAGGCTGATTACTTTTCCGGATTTCAGATCCTTTACATCAAATTTACCAAGGAAGGAATGCCTGTAGATAGGCTGGCTTCCGGTTTGTAAAAGGATTTTAGACTCATCATCAGAGAAAATATAGCTTTCAAACTTTCCGTCAACAAGATTTCCTTCTTTCTGAGACGTTTTGTAAGAATATTTCGCAATTCCCGTAGGTTCAATAACCAGGTAATTTTCACCGTTTTTCATGGAAGTGATTCCGGCAATGCCCTTTCCACGGTAGTATCCTGAATATATTTTATCTAATGTGATTTCCTGTGCTGACACATTTTGGAATACTGCTGCAACAGTAAGAGTTAAGAGTAGTTTTTTCATTTCTAATAGTAATGGATTTCAAAGATAATAATTTTATTAAAATCTGTAAAAAGCTTTTCAAATACGCTTTTTGGCAAAAAAATTGAATATCATTAAGTATAATCAAATCAAATAATAATTATGGAAACGAATGCATACAACCAGAAACTCAACCGTTACGTATTAAACGACCAGATTGTTTATACAGGTTTTTCCAGTTTTAAAGATGCTGAAGAATGTGCCCATAAAAAGGGGGTACATTGGTAGAAGTAGGTTTTAAAGACGGAAATGATAATCCCGAAATTACAGATGAAGCAGGATTGATAGAAAAAAGCTTCATTATTATGTGTATGCAGGCGATGAATATAAATTTATCCATTCTTCTGATCCCGGGTTTAGAAAATATGCGGATGAACTGCAGAAAATCAAAGCAAAACAACAGCAGTCTCCACCCGATGAAAGATATTTAGCCAATTTTGAAATTGAAAATGCGGAAGACCCGATTATTGTGATCAAAAATGATCATTTCGAATCGGTAACATCACGAGAGCGTTCAAAATATTTGAAACATGCCAGAGTTTATGAACTAGGGGTATCCCTGCCAAAATCTTAAAAAAACAATCATGAGCAAGACGAAATATTCAGAAAAAGCTCAGGACAAAGTAGGAAAAGTTATGCATGAATTTAAGGAAGGAAAGCTGAAATCTTCTTCCGGAAAGAAAGTGACAAGCAGAAAACAAGCCGTAGCCATCGGTATTTCTGAAGCGAGAGAAAAAGGGCTGAAAGTGCCTTCAAAAAGAAAAGTAAATAATATCAATACAAAATGCCTGGAAACTTCCAGGCATTTTGTATGTTTTAGATAAGGTTTTAAGGTAAATACCTTTTCATTATTTTATATCATTATAAAGCACCTTGTAGTACTCATCAGCCATTCTGTCGCTGTTGAACTGATCTTTTACATCATTCATCGCATTCTGCTGTATTTTTCTCCACTGGTCAGGGCTGTCATAATAAGCCGGAAGAATTTCGTTCTCAAGGATCTCATACAGCTTATTAAGATCATAATTATCCTGCTCATAAATGCTCATGTTCAGGTAATCTGCTTTAGGTACTACAAACGAGTTTTCGCCGTGTTTTGCAAATTCAGGAATCCATCCGTCATCGGTGGATAAGTTGACAGAACCGTTCATGGCAGCAGTCATTCCGGAAGTGCCGGATGCTTCTCTTGGAACCCTTGGATTATTGAGCCACAGATCTGAGCCCTGCTTCAGAGATTTACTCAATGAAAGTTCATATCCGGTAAGTACAGCCATATTTTTGTGGTTCTTACTTTCTTCCACCAATGTATTGAATGTGGAAATCGCAGAATAGTCCATAGGATAAGGTTTTCCTGCCCAGATGATCTGTACCGGATATTTCGGATTGTTCAGAAGTCTGTAGAATCTGTCTTTATCATGTAAAAGTAAGTCGGCTCTCTTATAACCGGCAAATCTTCTGGCCCATACAATGGTGAAGATATTCGGGTTGAACAGATTTCCTGTCTGGTCTGCAACAATGCTGAAGAGTTTTTTCTTTAAATGTTTTTTACGGTAATCGAAAACAGTTTCATCATTTTCGTCTTTGGCATTGTAAAGAGGTTTGTCTGCCCAGTATTTGAACTCCTGGGCATTGGTAATGGAAGTAATTTCGCAGATGTCCGGATATTTATTCCACATCGTTCTGGAAACTACACCGTGAAGCTGGGAAACACCATTGGCAATTCTAGCCATTTTCAGGGCACACAGCGAATGATTGAAACGGTCGTCATCTGTTCCTTCAATATTTTTTACTTCTTTCATGCTGTAGCCGGAGAAATAAGACATGTCGTAGCACAGTTTAAAATTATGCTTTTCATTTCCTGCTTCTTCCGGAGTATGAGTTGTGAAAACCAGTTTCTCTTTTACTTTATTAAGATCTCCGTTATATTTTTTCAACAGATAAAAAGCAGCCGGAAGGCCATGCGCTTCATTCAGGTGATAGACCTCTCTTTCAAAGTTCATTTCATCCAGTAGCTTGGCACCTCCTTTTCCTAATAAAATATACTGGGCCAGCTTTGTAGATTCGTTGGCATCATATAATTTATGACAGATTGTTTTCGAAACGTGATCATTTTCAGGAATATCGGTGGAAAGAAAGAACATTGGTGCCGTATTGAAAATTTCCGGGTCAAGATACCATACTTTTACCCATACCGGGGCACTGTGGATCTCGATCTGGAATTTTATTCCCGTATCTTCCAGAAAACTGTACATCTTTCTTGTCCATACCGGCTGAAGGGTTTGGTCATGATTCCTTGCCTGGTCATAATATCCGAATTTCCAGAGAATACCGATTCCGATAAGGTCCTGCTTCAGGTTATAGGCACTCCTCATATGAGAACCTGCCAGAAAGCCCAGACCTCCGGAGTATATTTTAAGTACCTGCTCAAGGGCAAACTCCATTGAAAAATAGGCGGTTTTTTTTGAATATTGGGGATTGATGTTGTAGGGTATTTTAAAATTCCTAAAATCCATAATGCGGGTTTGTGTTATAAGGGGCAAAGGTATTAATTATGAAAATAAACTTTACATTAATTAATCAATAAATTAATTTTAAAAGTGGGTGTTGAATTGTTTTTTTACTTATCTTTAAGTGTGTAAAATTTTGATTATCAAAAACTTTTAACGATGAAAGCCATTGGATAAATGGGTCCTTTAATCAAATAAAAAAATCACACATGAAAAAGACATTTTCTGATGAAGATCTGATTAAGAATCTGAGTTTATATTACCTGAACCGGCATTTGAAAAAAAAGCCCATAGAAAAGTATCACCGTACCATAGACGAATCTCCGCTTCATGACCGTGAAAAATACAGAAAGAAGTCTGAGATTTTGCTGCTCAACTCTTTTATGCATCATTTCCCTGAGGTGAAATTTGAAAACCTTACCTGCGAAAGCCCGGACTTCATCGCCAAATTAAACGACAAAAAAATCGGAATAGAACTGACCGAAGTAATCAATCATCTTGAGATGAAAAAAAGTGGAAAGCACTTTGAATAAAATGTTCCGTCAGGCAGAAATATTATTAGAACAGGAAGACACCACGAAGTATCGTGGTGTTTATTTTTTAGAATTCCATCCGGATACCAGACTTGATAACCTGGAGACACAGCAGGAGAATATCATCAGCATTTACAAGAGCATCAAAAAAATAAGCCGACGGGCTGTGTAAAAAGTATCAGGAAATCTTTCCACAGGAGAAATGTATTTATTACCCATGAGTACAGTATGAATCTGTTTGATGAGCTCTGCTCTGAGAAGATCCTTGAGCTTATAGAAAAGAAAAATGAAAAATTTCCCTATTATGATACCTCAGTTGACGAATGCTGGCTGGTTATTGTTTCCGATATGAATTCTATTGCTTCAAGATATACTTTTATTCAGGATAAAGAACACCTGGCAGAAGTGAAAAGTCCCTTCCATAAAATTTTTCACCTTGAAAATCTTTGTGGAAATATTACAAGTATAAAATAAGTGGTATTATGATTTGTATTGTTTAATAAATTGCTTTTTTATTTAAAATATTTTAAAACTATTTGAATTTTATTGTTTGTAATTAAATTATAGGTATATTTGGTATTCGTTGAATCTCAAGCTGATTCATCAATAAACTTAACCATAAAAACAATATATCTATGAGAAAACTTTTACTTTTTCTTCTTCTCTGTATATCTCAAACATTTTATTCTCAGGCGGATTGTGCTACAGCGCTTTCAGTTTGCGGAAATTCAAACATTACCTATAGCCCTTCAGGATATGGGAACATCAAGGAACTTGTCAACTCGGGAAGCTGTATAGATTTTACGGGGAGCATAATTCCATCTGGTATAAAATTACCATTGCTACAGGAGGAACTCTTACTTTTGATCTTATTCCCAATAATCCCGACGCAGATTATGATTGGGCTATTTTTGGTCCTAATGTAAACTGTGGAAGCCTTGGGGCTCCGATACGCTGTAATGCGGCAACAGTTATAGGACCAGGCCCTGCTACAGGATTAAATATGACAAGTACAATTACCAATGCTGCCGGAGGTTCTCTTACCCCTTACTGCAGGTATATGGATGTATTGCCTGGACAGACCTATTATTTATTTATCGATAACTGGGTGAGCAGTACCAGCAGCACAACAGCTCCATTTTCTCTGACGTGGGGAGGAACAGCCACACTGGCATCTCCGTTTACTGACCCGAATATTCAGCCTCATCCTTTTAATCCTCCGGGAGTTCCGGCTGCCAATCCTGCCGATCCAAGGGAAGTGGTGATCTGTGCCAGAACAGTTTTATTTGATTTTTCTACATTATCAGCAGGAATCATTAATGGAAATCCGAACTTCAGCGTGAGTTATCATGTGAATCAAAACGATGCATTGACGGGGAATAATCCTATTACAGCTCCTACAACTGTTGATGTTAGTACCAACACAATTTATTTTTACAGTATCAACTATACGGATCCTTCAAATCCAAACAATCCGCTTAATAAATGCAGGCAGGTAGGAAAATTTAAATTTAAGAATGGTGCTATTACAGGTAAAAACGCCACATTAACAGCGTGTAACAATAATAATGCGGGGACTGCTCTTTTGATCTCACAACAGCTGATGTATTTGCCGGTACCAATGTAACTAAAAATACTATCATACAATGTCAGACCTGAATGCCGGAATCAATGAAATTATAACTCCAATGGCATTTGTTTCTGCAGAAGGCGTTATTTATGTGAAAATAACTTCTGAGTTTGGGTGTACTACTGTAGCACAGATCACGTTGAAATTCTATCCGGTAGTGCAGGTGAAAGATGTTGTCCTGAAATCATGCTTTATAGAGAGCAATCCGTCTACGGCATTATTCAATCTGACGAATGCTGCGGTGGCTGTTCAGCAGAGTCCTGTTCCTGTTAAAAAATATTATCCTTCATTGGCAGATGCGGTGGGGCAGACCAATGAAATTCTGAATGCCGGCACTTATATAGCTCCTAACGGCTTTGTATATGTAAGGGTTTTCAATAGCCAGGGCTGTTATAATGTAGCAAAAATTACTCTTGAGGTTATTCCGCCGGTATATTCCGATGTTCTGAAAGATAAAACTATTTGCGTTGAGGATCAGACAACACTGGATGCAGGTCCTGGATTTAAAAGCTATCAATGGAGCAACGGAGCTACTACCCAAACCATCAAAGCAGGTATTGGAGAATATTGGGTGAAGCTTAAAACAGGCGAGTGTATCACAACACAGACTGTAAAAGTACTGCCTTCGGATCAGCCTGTTATTTCAGGCATTGAGATTTCTAATAATACATTGACAGTATCTGTAACCGGAGGAACACCACCTTACAAATATTCAATAGATAATATTGTATGGCAGGATTCCAATGTTTTCACCAATCTTGCAAGAGGAGAGTACAGGGTATTGGTAAAAGATGCCTATGACTGTGATCCTATGGAAGTGGATGTTGTTGTTCCTAATCTTGTTAATGTGATCACTCCGAACGCAGACGGAATAAATGATGTGATAGATTATTCTGCACTGTCCAATAAGCAGAATCTGATCCTGAGTGTTTTTGACAGATATGGAGGCAAGATGTTCCAGGCAGATAAAACCAATGGCTATAAATGGGACGGAACCCTGGGAGGAAGAAGAGTACCTACCGGAACTTATTGGTATTCTGTGACGTGGAACGAAAATGATAAAAAGAATACTCCTATTAAATTTTCAGGGTGGGTATTGGTAAAAAACAGAGAATAATTATAAATAAAGTACATAGATAAAACCACTTCATTTGAGGTGGTTTTTGTTTTTAAAAATATTTACATTCGTTATCAAAATAGAAAAAAATGAAAGACCTGTTTATAAAACGTTTTGAATATTATAAATCACTGGGAAATAAAGCTTTTGATCAGCTTACGGATGAACAGATTTTCTGGCAGTATAATGAAGAAAGCAACTCCATTGCTGTGATTGTAAAACATGTTGCAGGAAATATGCTTTCAAGATGGACGAATTTTCTGACGGAAGACGGAGAAAAGCAAGGACGTAACCGGGATGAAGAATTTATAAACACCTTCAAAACCAAAGACGAAGTTCTTGATTTCTGGGAAAAAGGATGGAAATGCCTGTTTGAAGCGTTAAACCAGATCAATGATGAAAATATCTATTCAACAATTTATATCAGGGGAGAAGCGCATTCGGTGATGGATGCTGTTTTCAGACAACTCGCACATTATCCTTACCATATCGGTCAGATGGTGTATATCGCTAAAATGATAAAAATGAAGACTGGAAGACACTTTCCATTGCCAGAAACCGGTCTCAGGAATTTAATGCGGAAATGAAAAAAAAACTTTCAGGTAATGACGAGAGTGGAAATTCATCTCCCGTATGTTTTCAAAACAGCCCTGAAGTAAGGGATGAATATAAACAATAGACTGAATCAATCTTGAATTCTCATTAAAATTACTATCTTTGCACCCATAAAATTCAGGAGTAACAAATGTCTACTTTTCACAGAACTGCCGCATTTCATACACTTGGCTGCAAATTAAATTTTGCGGAAACATCTACTATTGCCCGCCAATTGACAGATGCAGGTTATGATAAAGTAAGTTTTGACGATAAGGCTAATGTATATGTTATCAATACATGTTCCGTTACTGAAAATGCTGACCGTGAGTGCAAGCTGCATGTAAAGAGAGCAATGAAAGCCAATCCGGAAGGGCTGGTGGTTATTGTTGGGTGCTATGCACAGCTAAAGCCTGAAGAAATTTCACAGATTGAAGGCGTTGACCTTGTTTTGGGAGCTAAAGAAAAATTCAATATTCTGAGCTATCTTGATGATTTGGAAAAATCAGAGAGTGAAGGAGTGGTTCATTCATGTGAAATTGAAGAAACCGACTTCTTTATCGGAAGTTATTCTATAGGAGACAGAACCAGAGCTTTCCTGAAAGTTCAGGATGGCTGTGATTATAAATGTACCTACTGTACCATCCCGTTAGCAAGAGGGATTTCCCGTTCTGATACTATTGAAAATGTTCTTAGGAATGCTACGGAAATCGCTGCAAAAGACATTAAAGAAATCGTTCTTACCGGAGTAAATATCGGTGATTACGGTAAAGGGGAATTTGGAAACAAAAGACACGAGCATACTTTCCTTGATCTTATTTCAGAACTGGATAAAGTAGAAGGAATCGAAAGAATCCGTATCTCTTCTATTGAACCGAACCTTTTAAAAGATGAAAGCATTGAGCTGGTTTCTAAAAGTAAAAGCTTTGTTCCGCATTTTCATATTCCGCTACAGTCCGGAAGCGATGACTTGTTGAAAAAAATGAAGCGCCGCTACCTGACGAAACTTTATAATGACAGAGTCAACAAGATCCGTGAGGTAATGCCATGCGGCTATCGGTGTAGATGTTATTGTAGGCTTTCCGGGAGAAACGGAAGAGAAATTTATGGAAACATATAATTTCCTTAACGAGCTTCCTATTACTTATCTTCATGTATTTACTTATTCTGAAAGAGAAAATACAGAAGCAGCAGCAATGGACGGTGTTGTTCCGGTAGCTGAAAGAAAAAAACGAAACAAAATGCTCAGAATTCTTTCTGAAAAGAAGAAAATGGCATTTTATCAGACCCAGTTGGGAAAAACGCTTCCTGTACTTTGGGAACACGAAAATAAAGACGGGAAAATGTTTGGCTTCACAGAAAACTATGTGAGAGTCCAGAAAGACTTTGATCCTGCATCCGTAAATCAAATCGAATTTCTAAATTTAGAAAAAATCCTGTCAGATGGCACGGTTTCTGTGCAATCTTCCTACCAAAGTTTTTTAGCAAAAGCATAGGCTCTTTGCAAAATTTCTACTAAATTTATTTTTAAACTTTTAAATACTACATTCATGAGAGATAAGTTTTTATCTTGGGGAATTGTATTAGTAGTGGCTACATGGGTTATAGCACTGCTGATCAGAGCGCATTACTGGATACCGACGCTGTTATCCGCAATTTATGCATTGGGTGTTTACAATGCTTACCAATCGAAACATGCTATTTTGAGGAACTTTCCTGTATTGGGGTACTTCAGGTACTTTTTCGAAAGTATTTCACCCGAAATGCAGCAGTATTTCATTGAAAGGGAAACAGATGGGAAACCATTTCCAAGGAATCAGCGTTCTGCAGTATACAGACGTGCTAAAAATTTAAGTGATACGGTAGCCTTCGGTACACAGCTGGAAGTGAATCACAGAAAATATGAAGGAATCAAGCACTCTATTTATGCTAAATCTCCATCAGAAGAGCTTCCGAGAGTCTGGGTAGGAGGAGAACAGTGTACACAGCCTTATCATGCCTCTTTATTCAATATTTCGGCAATGAGTTTCGGAGCTTTGAGTGACAGGGCACAGATTTCATTGAACAGAGGAGCTAAAAAGGAAATTTTTATCATAATACAGGAGAAGGAGGTATTTCACCTTACCATCTGGAAGGAGGAGATCTATGCTGGCAGATCGGAACCGGATATTTCGGGTGCCGTGATGATGAAGGAAAATTTAATCCTGATTTATTTACCAAATATTCAACCCTTCCCAATGTGAAAATGATTGAAATCAAATTATCACAGGGAGCAAAACCGGGACATGGAGGAGTGCTTCCGGGAGTGAAGAATACTCCGGAAATTGCTGCCATCCGTCACGTCACTCCGGGAATGACTGTTATTTCACCACCATCACACACCGCATTTTCTGACGCTGCCGGATTGCTGAGGTTCGTACAGCAGCTAAGAGAGCTTTCAGGAGGAAAACCGGTCGGGTTTAAACTATGTATAGGAGATACCAGAGAATTTGAAGATATCTGCGTACAGATGAATGTACTGAAAATCTATCCGGACTTTATTACCATTGATGGAGCGGAAGGAGGAACAGGAGCTGCACCACCGGAATTCTCAGATGGGGTAGGGATGCCGTTGGAACCTGCTTTGATCTTTGTAAACCGAACACTTAATAACTATAATGTAAGAAATAAACTGAGAGTGATTGCCAGCGGTAAGGTGCTTACCAGTCTGGATATTCTGAGAGCAGTTGCCATGGGAGCGGATATGTGTAATAATGCAAGAGGATTTATGTTCTCTTTAGGATGTATCCAGGCTTTAAGATGTAATTCCAACAACTGTCCTACAGGGGTTGCTACACAGGATAAAATGCTGATCAAAGGGCTTGATGTAACGGATAAAGCAGAAAGAGTATATCACTTCCATAAAAATACCCTTCATACCTGCAATGAACTTATTGCTGCCGCAGGAAGAAGTTCTTATGAAGAAGTTGATGCCAGCATGTTTATGAGAGGTGATGAGTTTGATCATCTTGCGGATCTTTATTTCCCGGATATTTTAGGGAACGTAAAACAGAAAGCAAGATCATAATGTAGTGATCAATAAAAATAAAAACCACCTGAATAAGGTGGTTTTATTTTTATATGTATGAAATATTTTATTGTTTCTGATCAGCAGGTCTGTCTGCTCTTCCGTAGATCTGGAAGTTGAAGATAAAAGTCCTGTTTCTGTAAGACTGGTTCAGGTAAGGATAGTGAGCATTCCTCGCAAAAGCAGCCCTTGAAGGCACAATAATTACGCCCTGAAGATTATACGGTGCATCACTTGGTAGGTTAAATGCTTTGAATTTTTGCAAAGCTTCCTGAAACCTGAGATCTGATAGTACCCTGGTTGTTTGGCGGCATCCGTTGTAGCATCCGTTAAGGTTTTCTTTTTCACATAATAGTACATAGGATCTACGTAAGGAACTACATTTCCGTCAATTGTATTTAAAAAGTAGTTTGCGCAATGAATGATACATTTCCGTTGCTTTCCCCTGCAAGGCATGCATAAGATCTACCCATAATTTTAATGATATCGGACTCTTTGATTTCTTCACCCGGTGAAGGCTGAGCTCCGTCTCTCATGATATAGATGGTACCGGAAGGCAATGTCTGGGGATTCAGCTCCGATAATTTCTTTTGATGATCATCAGCAGTATCAGTAGCGCTGAAAGCTTTTATATTTCCCTGCACATCAAGATAGTTTTCATCCATAAACTTTCTAATGGCCTGATCATCATAGTTGTTCTGCGTAGCAATGTCCTCTGGCTCCACGTATCTTTCTACGTCATCATCTTTTTTACATGCAGAAAAGCATAAAGATCCGGCAAGGATATATAAAAATATTTTTTTCATTTCAAAAAACTTTAATTACTTTACAAATAATATAACGGCAAAAGTATAAAAAATTATGAGAATAGATAAATTTTTATGGAGCATTCGTTTTTATAAGACGAGAAGTATTGCAGCAGAGGAGATTAAAAAGAACAGAGTTTCTATCGGAACGTCTGCCGTAAAGTCATCTAAGGAGGTAAAGAAGGAGATACAATCAAGATCCGTAAAAATCAGATTGACTATAAAATAAAGGTGATCCAGATTCCTAAAAGCAGAATAGGGGCAAAGCTGGTTCCGCTTCATATTCAGGATGTGACAGATAAAGAACAGTACGAACTGCTGAAACTTCGTAAGATGTCTCAGGACTATTACAGAAATAAAGGAGAAGGAAGACCTACTAAAAAAAGACAGAAGAGACATGGATGATTATGTAGGCAATGATATTGACGCTGATTTTACAGACTGGGACGATTTCTTTGGTGAAACGGGCGGTGATACAGAAGATGAGGATTAAAAATTAAAATAAAAAAGCTCTAGAGATAGAGCTTTTCTATTATTTCACTGACAATATCTTCCGGTTCCCGGGAGTCTGTACCCACCGTAAACTGTGCTTTACTGTAAAACTGATTTCTTTCAAATAAATGCTTGGCAATAAATTCAGGAAGATCTTCATCCGAAATATTGGCGATCAACGGCCTTTTTCCTTCTGCTTAGATAATCTTTCCACCAAAGTACCTACAGAAGTTCTTAAAAAACACTTTTAGAATTATGATTAATGATCTCCATATTATTGTAATAAACAGGAGTTCCGCCACCAAGGCTCAGTACTACATTTTCTTCGGAAGCAAGTATTTCTTCCAGAGCCTCTCTTTCCAGTTTTCTAAAGTAAATTTCCCCCTTTTTTCAAAAAAATTTCAGGAATGGTTAATTTATTTCTTCTGGAAATCTCTTTATCGAGGTCAATGAGTTTAAAATTTATTTTTTCGCTTAATATTTTGGAAATGTGAGATTTGCCACTTCCCATGTATCCGATCAATGAAATTACCATGAATTTTTTTAAACAAATTTGCGAAAAAGTTTTGAGATAAAGAAAAAGTCATATCTTTGCACCACTTAAAACAAGGGACATTACTGAAATGAAAACTTGATGAGTAAGTGACCGACTCGGTAGCTCAGCTGGTAGAGCAATACACTTTTAATGTATGGGTCCTGGGTTCGAATCCCAGCCGGGTCACAAGCAAGAAAATTACCGGATGCTGTAATTTTATTGCCTGCGTGGTGAAATTGGTAGACACGCCATCTTGAGGGGTGGTTTCCTAAGGATGTGCTGGTTCGAGTCCAGTCGCAGGCACTGCAAAGAAAATTTTTATAATTAAGAAATAAATACTTACATTTATTCTTAATTGTGGCCGACTCGGTAGCTCAGCTGGTAGAGCAATACACTTTTAATGTATGGGTCCTGGGTTCGAATCCCAGCCGGGTCACAAGTTTACTGAAAAGTAAATTTTTTTCATATTAATATTTTGTGATTTGGTGTTTCAAAGGCTTCCTTCCGGAGGCCTTTGATTTTTTTGTGTAAAGCCGAAGATTTAAAATAAAAATGGGATCAGGTTCAAAAGTTGGAGCTTACAATATTCAGCTCTATTTAATTTTAAAATTTAACGCAAAAGATTTTTATTATCCGGTGTTTTATTTTAGGAAGCAAAGACTGAATCAATTGTATTGATTTTTTCTAAGCGTACGTATATTTACATCGCTTCATCAGCAACCTTTGTCGCTTTCTTAGCTCCCTTATCAATAATGAATTGCATTTTGTCTTTGCGTTAAATAAAATTCAGTATAAAGCTTAGAGGAGTAAAAGACAGAACTTTTTTTCTATTCGGATTAACTATTTTTGTATCTAGTCCCTAAATTTTGCGCTTGATCCCGGTTTGTACCTGATTCCAAATACTATAGAGACCATGTTAAATAAAAAGCTCTGGCCACGAAATTGACCAGAGCTGTTATATTGTTGAGGAAAAATCGTGCAATATTAATCCAGATGCATATTGTCAATTAATCTTACTCCGTCTACCACTACTACAATGAAAGCTCTGAAGTTTCTGTCTTTATAGAAGAAATCTGTTTCCTGGAGTGTCTTTTCATCTGCAATCAGAAAGTATTCCAGTTTCATTCCCTGCTGCTGGTCAAAAATATCGGTTACCCTTTCCTTGATTTCCGGGATGGATACTGTTCTGAACCAGTCGTTTACCTTTTTCAGGGTTTCATAAATGATTTTAGAGGCTTCTTTACGGTTTTCTTGAAGTCTTTGATTTCTTGAGCTTAAGGCCAGTCCGTTTTCAGCCCTGTAGATAGGAACACCAACTATTTTTACAGGAAGATGTGTTTTTTCTACCATTTTTCTGATGATGGCAAGTTGCTGGAAGTCTTTTTCTCCGAAATAGGCATTATCAGGCTGTACCTGTCTGAAAAGTTCTTCCACCACAGTTCCTACCCCATCAAAATGACCAGGCCTTGATTTTCCTTCCATTTCATTTTCCAGTCCGTCAAAATCATAATGTTTACTTTCTGTCTTTTCAGGGTAGATATCAGCCACTTCCGGGATATAAACCGCATCTACAAGACCGGATTTTTCCAGAATCAGAATATCTCTGTTGATATCTCTAGGGTATTTTTCAAGATCCTCCGCATTATTGAACTGGGTTGGATTTACAAAAATTGAAGAAATCACAAGGTCATTCTCCTTTTTGCTTCTTCATACAGGGAAAGATGGCCTTTATGCAGGGCTCCCATAGTAGGGGCAAAGCCGATTCTTTTTCCCATTTCTTTCTGTCTTTCAATGAAATCCTGAAGGACTTTCCTGTTTTTTATAACTTCCATAGTTTATTTTAATACTATTTCAAAAATACTAAAAATATCATATAATAATATGTGTTTTTAATAATTTGAAAAACGGAATTTTCGTAAAAAATGTTAATTAAAATAATGTTGGATGTTTTTTTGTAATTTTGCACATTAAAGCATTTTTACAAAAATTAGATAGAAAGTTTATGCCGAATCAAAAATACTGTACATTACTACAGAGATGTATCCATATCAGGAAGATACAAATATGGCTGCAGTGGTAAACAAAATGGCACTTAAGATGCACCAAGAAGGCAATGATGTAAGAGTTTTTATGCCAAGATTTGGACAAATAAGTGAGCGGAAATTCCAGCTTCATGAGGTGATCCGTCTTTCAGGAATGAATATTATCATTAATGACCTGGATCAGCCTCTAATCATTAAAGTAGCGTCTCTTCCGGGGAAAGACTTCAGGTTTACTTTATTGACAATGAAGAATACTTCAAAAGAAAGCAATATTATTTCGATGATGAAGGAAACCCTTTCGATGATAATGACGAAAGAGCCATTTTCTTTGCAAGAGGAGTGATTGAAACGATCAAGAAGCTGAACTGGGTGCCGGATGTGATCCACCTGAACGGTTGGATGTCCTCTTTTGTTCCAATTTATCTTAAAACATATTACGAATCAGATACTTATTTCAAAGACGCTAAAATTGTACTTTCTTTATACAATGAGAAAGACGCAGATCTTGATAAAAAGATTGATGAAAAACTGAAGTTTGATAATATTTCAGGATTAAAAGCGTTAGATAACCCAACAATCAAAAGCTTCGTTATCGAAAGTATGAACTATGTGGATACAGTGGTGAAAGGCGATGAATTCCTGGATGAAGATCTGGATCAGGCTTTCAATCAGACAGCGACTCAAAAGTCGGAATATCTTGACATAGATTCAATAAATCAACTTTATTAAAAACACATTTTTAATGACTCATACTCTTAAAAGGACTTTCGCCATGCTTTTACTGGCGATTTTCGGAAGTACAATCCTTTATAATTGTGAACCTGAAACAGATTCTCTGGGAGAACAGCTGTTTAATCAGGATGCAGCTGAAGGAAACGAAATTTCTTATGATATTATTGCTTATAATTATAATAATAATGACTCCATCAGAAGTGATGCTTCCAGAATGATCACAGGACTTACTGAAAGCGGGCAAAGTATATCGGTTGGCGTTCTTGGAGCCTTTACTGAAGGGCAGTTTGGAATGCAGAAAGCATCCTACGTTACCCAGTTGAGAATGCCGGTTAACAATTTTGACTTTAACGGACCTAATCCAAAGGTTGACTCGGTTGTTTTAGTATTAAGACCGCCGGCCAATACGCTTTCAATACTTACTTTTTTGAAAAAGATTCATTAACCACGAATAATTACGAGAAAAGTGATTTCCCTGTAGGAACGGAAAATGTAGCTGTTGCTATAGAGAAGAAGACCTACCCGGTTCGTAAATACGGTAAAATCGGAGGGGCTTTCAAATCAATGAAAATCAATGTACATGAGGTAACCACATTCCTGGATACCAACAATGATGCGTTTACCCGTTCTAATGCCAATGTAAGTACAGGAGCATTATTAGGATCAGGAGTTTTTGACGGAAAAGTAAATACGGTTTCCATCACAAGAAAATCTGATAACTCAAACGTGTTTACAGGAAACCTTGGATTCAGAATAAAATTAAGCAATACGGATTTCTTCCAGACTCAGGTGTTGGATAAGAAAGGAAAACCTGAGCTTCAGGATGCATCCAACTTTATCAGACACATTAAAGGAATCAAACTTTCTGTAGAAGAAACAGACCGTTATCTTTTCCAGTTCTCACCTAATGACATGGAGCTTATCATGTATTATAAATATGATAAAACAGAGAATGGAGTAGTAACCCACCCACAGACATCACTTAAATTCAATTTAGGAGGTGCCAATGCCCATATCGGTCTGTATGAATACGAGAGATCCGGATCTGCGGTTGAAGGAGCTTTAGCAACAAGCAATCCTGCTAATGGTGATGCGAAACTTTTTGTTCAGAGTATGGGAGGACCTTCAGCAGTATTAAAAATCAAAGATGAAACTATTGAGGCTCTTAAAGCATATGCAAAGGATAAAATAGGTATTGTAGGAGCCAAAATCAGATTATTTGTAGATCCTTCAAGCTGGGTTAATAAAAATTCAACGGAGGACCGCAGATTTATCATCTTTAATAAAGATTTAGCTGATCTATCCAAATTTAAATTTTCTTTAGACACAACAGCCGGACTTAGCTTATATTATTACAAGCCGTCTCCGAGTATTATGATTTTGTCGTGACAAAAACATTGAAAGACATTATTGAAGGTAAAACGGAAAAAATAAACGGGCAGGACGTTCCCGTAGCTAATAGAGAATTTTACATCAATTTAGGATCATTCGTAGGAACTTCCACAGGAGCTCTTCTGGGAGTTCAGAATACAACCAGAGCTATTGATATGAACAGAGTGGTGCTGGTGGGAAGCGAATCAACAAATGCTAACAGAGCTCAGCTGAAAGTAACGTACGCTACAAAAAAATAAAAACACAATAAACAACACAAGACAAGATAAAATATGTGCGGAATAGTAGGATATACAGGTTTTCAAGACGCTTACGAAATTGTAATCAATGGTCTTAGAAGACTAGAATATAGAGGGTATGACAGTGCCGGTATTGTTTTAGAAGGTTCAGGTAATAACTTTGAAGTAGAGAAAACAAAAGGTAAAGTTGAAGATTTAGTGAATATTTCGAAAGATCTTAAAGGAACAGCCAAAATTGGGATGGGGCACACACGTTGGGCTACCCATGGGGTTCCTAGTGACAGAAATTCACACCCACATTTGTCAAACAACGGAAAAATAGCGATTGTACACAATGGTATTATTGAAAACTATGATACTATTAAAACAATGCTTACTGAAAAAGGATTTACCTTCAAGTCAGAAACTGATACGGAAGTATTGGTAAACCTTATCCAGTATTTCATGGATCTGAATCCGGAAATTGATTTTCCAACGGCAGTAAGATATGCATTGAATGAAGTATACGGAGCATATGCTATTACGGCACTTCATGAAGATTATCCCGGAGTATTGGTAGTAGGAAGATTAGGATCTCCACTGGCCATTGGAATCGGAGATAAAGAATATTTCATTGCTTCTGATGCTTCTCCTTTCGTAGAATTTACAAAAGAAGCGATTTACCTTGAAGAAGGGCATATGGCAACAATTTCTCTTGAAGGAGGGGTAGATATCAGAACCATCAGTGAGAACTCTAAAATAGAACCTGAAATTCAGGAGCTTAAACTGAGCTTAGAGCAGATTGAAAAAGGAGGGTATGAGCATTTCATGCTTAAAGAAATCTTTGAACAGCCTAAGTCTGTACACGATACGATGAGAGGAAGACTTCTTGTAGATGAAGGAGTTATCAAAATGGCAGGAATCTGGGATCATGTGGAAAGATTCAAAAATGCCAACAGAATTATCATTATCGCTTGCGGAACATCATGGCATGCAGGTCTTATCGGAGAATACCTTATTGAAGAGTATGCAAGAATCCCTGTAGAAGTGGAATATGCTTCAGAGTTCAGATACAGAAACCCGATTATTACAGATAAAGATGTGGTGATCGCAATTTCTCAGTCAGGAGAAACTGCAGATACAATGGCTGCTTTAAAACTGGCAAAAGAAAAAGGAGCATTTATATATGGTATATGTAATGTTGTAGATTCTTCCATTGCAAGAATTACAGATGCAGGCTCATACACCCATGCCGGTCCTGAGATTGGGTTGCTTCTACAAAAGCATTCACTGCACAGCTTACGATTCTTACTTTAATTGCATTTAAATTAGGAAAACATAACGGAAACTTAGGAAATGCTGAATTTATGAGCTTAATTGCTGAGCTTGATGCTATTCCTAAGAAAATAGAAGAAGTGTTGAGCACAACCCATGAGCTGACTCAGAATATTGCTAAAGATTTCGTGAAAGCTACCAATTTCCTTTATTTGGGAAGAGGATACAATTATCCTGCTGCCCTTGAAGGAGCATTAAAATTAAAAGAAATTTCTTATATCCATGCAGAAGGATACCCGGCTGCAGAAATGAAACACGGTCCGATTGCCCTGATCGATGAAAATATGCCGATTGTAATTATAGCGCCTAAAAAAGGTCACTATGATAAAATTGTAAGTAATGTTCAGGAAATTAAAGCGAGAAAAGGAAAAATTATCGCTGTTGTTAATAAAGGAGACCGTCAGGTAAGTGAAATGGCAGATTATGTTATTGAAGTTCCTGAAACGTCAGAATGTTTCTCTCCAATCGTTGCTTCCGTACCTCTGCAACTGCTTGCTTACTACATCGCAGTATATAGAGGAGCCAACGTAGACCAACCGAGAAACCTGGCAAAATCTGTAACCGTGGAATAAAAAGTTGTTGTAAATAAAATAAATTTAGATTTCTTCCGTTATTTCAAAAAAATCTTAAAAGTTTCTTAAAAAAATTATATATTTACGGCTTAATTATAAAAATTAACATGAAAAGGATATTTCTTTTATTATTGTCTGCGTCGGTAGCATCGGTATCTTGTTCAGGTGGTGGCAGCTCTTCTGTAGGGAAGCCAGGAACAAAAGGAGAATTGATACCAAGAGAAAAAACAAAATCATTTGTTGCGGAAAGACCATACGGAATGGTTGCAATTCCTGCAGGTTCATTTGTTGCTGGTTTAGCAGATCAGGATCCGACAAATACACCTGAAAAAGCATCATTGAAAAGTGTTACTGTTTCTTCCTTCTTTATGGATGAAGCAGAAACTACCAATGCAGAGTACAGGGTATTTATCAACTACGTAAGAGATTCTATCGCAAGAACTTTACTTGCTGAAGCTGCCGGAGAAGGTGGTGACGAAGGTGGACGTAAAGGAGCAAGCATAGGAGATTACGCATACCTTGCTAAAAAAGAAGAAAATTTAACACCTTATCAAGAATATATGGAAGGCCAGGGGGCCGTGAAGACGGAACCTATGATGCCAGCAAAAGATTAGACTGGAAAATTCCATTACACTGGAGTACATCAAAATATCCGGATGTAGAATACGCAGAAGTTTTAGAATCTATGTATCTGCCTTCTTCTTCAAGAATTGGAAACGAAAGAATTTTAGATGTCAGCAAGCTTAAATATACCTACCGTTGGGGAGATATGGATGCTGCTGTTGCTGATAACGAAAGAGGGATCAACTACCTGAAGAGTGAGAGTATCGCTATCTATCCGGATACAACCGTTTGGGTAAAAGATTTCCACTTTGCTTACAATGAGCCATTGTTTGAGCAGTATTTCTGGCACAAGGCTTACAAAGACTATCCTGTAGTGGGTGTAACCTGGGATCAGGCAAGAGCTTATTGTAACTTCAGATCTAAATTGAAAACTGATTACAACGAAAGTTTAAAAAGAAAAAAACAAAGACCATTGCAGTTCCGTCTTCCAACTGAGATCGAATGGGAATATGCTGCAAGAGGGGAATGCAGAATGCTACTTACCCTTGGGGAGGTCCATACTTAATGGATGACAGAGGTTGCTACCTGGCAAACTTCAAACCTAAGAGAGGTAACTACATGGAAGACGAGAAAAAGGTACTTATACATATACAGCTCCAGTTAAGAAATTTAAGAAAAATGGGTTTGGGTTATTTGATATGGCTGGAAACGTTTCTGAGTGGACAGTATCTGCTTATAACAACTCTTCATACGGGTTCTCTTCTACTTTAAATCCTTCTACTAAAGATAAAAAGGATACTAAGAAATCTGTAAGAGGAGGGTCTTGGAAAGATATAGGATATGCTTTGATGACCGGTGCAAGAGACTGGGAAAGAAAAGATTCAGCAAGAAGCTATATCGGATTCAGAACTGTTCAGGATATTCCTGAAGCAGCTGTAAAGCCAAGAAGAGTTAACAGATAATCAACTCAAAACAATTATTTTCAATACAATTTTATTTAACATTAAAAAAACTAACTCAATATGTTTAAGACTAAAGATGCTTGGATGAATTTCTTCTATTCATTCGGTGCTGCAATTGTAATTCTTGGAGCTTGGCTTAAAATTACTCACATTACTCTGGGACCAATTAATGGTAATATCGCTCTTACTGTAGGGCTTATTACTGAAGCTATTATCTTTATCATTTTCGCATTCGACCCTCCAAAAACTGAAGAGTCTTATGCATGGGAAAATGTTTATCCTGAACTATTAGATAAGCATGCGAACCCAAATCCATTGCATTCTAATGTATCCACTAAAAATACTAATGCACAGTTTGCTGAATTAGAAAACTCTCTTTCTAATAAATTAGATCAAATGCTTAAAGATGCAAAATTAGACGTTCAGTTATTCGAAAGTCTGAGAACAGGTATCAATAAATTTTCAAGCTCAGTTGATCAGATCAACCAAACTGTTGACGTATCTGCTTCTACTCATAAATATAATGAGCAATTAAACAAAGCTGCTCAGCATATGGAAAGTATGAACGCTTTATATGCAATGCAACTTGAGAATGGTAAAAAACAGTCTGAATATGCTAACAAATATGTAGCAGATATGCAGAAATCTGCTGAGCAGTCTGAGAAATTCAATCAAGAGCTACAAGGTTTAACATCTAATCTTAATAACTTAAATAGAGTTTATGGTGGTATGCTAACTGCGATGAAGTCTTAATTCCTAACCATTTCTAAATTTAACTACTTAATCAAAAAACAAAGAAAAGAGAATGGCACAAGGAAAACAGACCCCTCGTCAGAAGATGATCAACCTGATGTATCTGGTGTTCATCGCAATGATGGCCCTCAACATTGATGCAGAAATCATCAGATCATACTATGACTCTACCAGAGCATTAAATGAAACAAGAACTTTAACAGAGAGAAAGAACGAAAAAATCTTTGAAAAAACGCTGGAAGCAAAAGCTCAGCAGGTTCCGGATACTTATTCAAAACCTTGGGAAGACTATAAAGTCCTGAAATCCAAAATTGATGTATTGGTAAAATCGGCACAGGATATCAAAGATTTGTTGAAAAAACAATCTGAGTTCCACGATAAAGATCCTAAAACAGGAAAAGATATTGATGTAAGTGAGAATTTTGCTGCACTTAACAATAACGAAGCAACTACTGAATACTTCTTTAAAGAAGGAGACGAAAATTCACCTTCAAAAAATGCGATGGATCTGAAAGCAAAAATAGACGATGTAAGAAATTATATCAATGCTACTTTTGGTAACAATCCTCAGCTTAGAGATTTGGTAAAAAGAGCAAACAAGTCTCTGATTGCGGAATATGCTAAAGGCAAATCTCCGAATGAAAAGACTTGGTTCCAGAATAAATTTTATCACCAGCCGCTAATTGCTGCAATATCTAATTTGGAAATTATCCAAAATGATGCCAGAAACGTACAGTCTGATGCATTAGCATTATTACTTCAGGAAAAAGTAGATGCAAGCATCAAATTTACAAGCTATGAGCCTATCGTTTCAGGACCTACGGATATCCAGGCAGGTAAACAGGCTGAAGTAAAAGTAATGTTAGGTACATATTCTAACAGTAACAAGATCAGTATTTCCGGAGTTAGCAAACAAGAAAACGGTAAAGGTATCATTCCTATTTCCGGTGCTGGAATCGGTGAACATAAATTAGGAGGTACTATTACATTGACAGACGCTTCAGGTAAGCCGCAAAGCTTCCCTTGGACACACACTTATAATGTAATTGCAGGACCAAGAGAAGTAAAACTTGAAAAAGGATTATTACTTTCTGCTGATAAGATGAATGTAATGTACAGAGGGCTTGAAAACCCGGTATCAGGATCAATCTTAGGTGCTGATAACTCTAAACTTTCATTATCAGCTCCGGGAGCTTCTGTAAGAAATACAGGACCTGGAAAATGGATCGTAAAACCTACAACCGGTACTACTGTTAAGTTAACATTATCCGGAGTAGATCCTTATGGTAAGTCCGTATCTCAGGTATTTGAATACAGAATCAAGAATGTTCCGCCACCTCAGGGTCAGATGAGAGGCCAGAATGTATTGTCGATGCCGGCAACTTCTATCCCGAACCAATCTGTACAGGCAGCTATTCCTGACTTTGATTTCCCTGTATCATTTACTGTTACTCAGTTTATGGTGAGAGTACCTGGTAGAGCAGCTTTATTAATCCACGGTAACTCACTGAATGATGCTGCAGGATTGATCAAGAACCTAAGAAGCGGAGATGTAGTTTCTATTTTTGATATTAAAGCAACAGCTCAGGGTCTGGAAGGACAACAGATTAAAAATATTACTCCTATATTAATTAATGTTCAATAGGACTAAAATTGGAATTTATTATGAAAAAATATATTAGCACCCTTTTAGTATTAGTTTCGGGATTTGCTTTTTCCCAGACTATTCTGAATGCTTCTTCTCCGGAAGAGTTCAGACAGATGAGAGAGGAAAACAAACAAAAAGTTGGTGATACTATTATAGATAAAACAGTAAAACCTCTTGAATATGGATTTGTTGAAGATAAAGACATCCTGAAGAGTATGTTTGTTTGGGAGATCATCGATATGAATGACAAGATCAACCAGCCATTCTACTATGATAATCCGGATGGGCTTCTTTCTACTCCTACAAGATCGCTGTATCAGTTGTTATTAGATGCTGCTTTAAGTGGAAAAATTGAGCAGGTTTATGATGACGAAAACTTCACAGTAAAACTTTCACCTGAAGGAATTCAGAAAAGATTGGAGAACGTTAGAATCAACGATGCTGCTATTGATATCTTAAACTCAGGAAGACAATTAACTGAAAAAGAGAAAAAGAATATACCGACGTATTTAAGACCACTACTGACAAAGTAAAAGTTCTTAAAATTATGGGTATGTGGTTCGTAGATAAGAGAGACGGACAGATGAAATACAGACCTCTTGGTATTGCTGCTATGGGACCAGATCCTGCAGTACAGGGAGTGATCGGTCCTGATGGAAAACCAATTGCAGGAAACGATGAGCTGATTGACCTATTCTGGATCTTCTATCCAAATGCAAGAGATATTCTGGCTAACAATTATGTTTTCAACAGAAAAAATTCTTCTGCCGACCTGTCTTTTGATGATATCATCAATGCAAGAAGATTCTCATCTATTATCTATAAATCTTCAAGCGGTCTGGGAGATGGTACTATCAAGGACTACATCCCTAGAAATGCTGATGAACAGCTGGAAGAAAGCGATAGAATCAAAGCGCAGATCCTTGAAATGGAAAATGATATGTGGAATTACTAGATTTCACTTGATATTTATACAAAACCTGAGTATTTTTACTCAGGTTTTTTTATTATGAAATCACCTTTTGTTTATTGAGCCCAATAATCAATGGATAAGGAGATTACATAGGACCTTAAATAAATGAAGTTTCTCATATGAAAAATGTAGATTATATTATTGTAGGTGACGGGTATGCAGGGTTGTTTTTAGCACATCAGCTGATTAAAAATAACAAATCGTTTGTAATCTTCTCAGAAGGAAGAAAAAGTGCTTCACAGGTTTCTGCCGGTATTATCAATCCGGTAGTTCTTAAAAAATTTACAACTTTCTGGAAAGCACAGGAACAGATTGACTTCCTTAAAGACAGTCTGAATGAAATCAAATCATATACAGGAGAAAATTATCTGATCAATGCTCCTATTCACAGGATTTTCCATGATGAGAATGAGCAGAATCTCTGGCTGAAAAAAGCAGCAAATGAAGAACTTTCTAACTTTCTTGACCAAAATTTCGATCGTTTAAACGTAGTAAAAAACGACTTTCTCACAGGAAAGGTCAATCAGTCTGCAAGGCTTAATGTTAATGGATTTTTTACCGGTTTATTCAATTATTTTGAAAAGAACGGTCATTTGATAAAAGAAAAGTTCAATTATACAAAACTGAACCCTTCGGAATCAACTTACAAAGATCTTATTTTTAAGCAAGTGATCTTTTGTGAAGGAATGGGGTGAAAGATAATCCGTTCTTTTCGGAAATTTCTGTAAATCCTAACAAAGGACATCATATCAGGGTAAAACTTTCTCAACCGGTCCCGGACAATATTACCATCAAAAAGAAACACTTTTTATTTCCAACCGGAAACGGTTTGTATTTTTATGGGGAACTTATGACAGGGAACAGCTTCACCATCATATTGATGAATCGGCAGTAGCGCAATTGGTCAATGGGCTTTCTGAATTTTATCCTTACGATTTTGAAGTGGAAGAGGTACATTTTGGATTCAGGCCTACAGTGAAAGACAGAAGACCAATCATCGGAAGACATGATACGCATAACAATCTGTATGTTTTCAATGGATTGGGCGCTCGTGGAATTTTGAACGGATGTTATTTTTCAAGAGATTTATTCCGTTTTATAGAAGAAAATATTCCTTTACATGAAGAAGTTTCTATCAGCAGATTTCAATAGTATGTATAATTTTTAAATAGGCTTAGTATTTATGAATGAGAACGTATTAGGTATTATCGCTGGAGTCCTGACTTCCATCTCAATGATTCCGCAACTGATCAAGGTGATCAGGGAAAAAAATGTTGAAGATATTTCTCTGGTTATGCTTTTGGTCCTTATTTCAGGACTCTCATTATGGGTATGGTATGGTTTTATGAAAGATGAGCTGCCGATCATTTTGTCCAACTCATTTGCCGTTCTCGTCAATATAAGCCTTTTGATATGCTATATAATCTATAACAGAAAATAACATAAAAATAGAAAAAGACGCTTCAAAATGAGGCGTCTTTGTATTTTATTGTAAGGGATACAATTATTTATTCAAGAACAAATTTAGCTAGAGGAGCCATTCTTGCTTTGTTCAGAGTCAGTGTATTCCCGTTTACAGAATAGTTATCTGCTGCAAGAACAGCTTTGGTAAACTGGTTTTCAATTTCCAGATCTTCACAAGCCATCATGGTAGACATTCCTTGATTAAATTTAATCCTCATCATTTCAGGCTTGATCTCAAATGTTCCTCCAAATCCGTTACACCCGGCATGACCTTCATATCTCATCCCATCCATATTCAGTTTGAAATGAGGATTGTTTTTAGGATTTTTCAGATTGATAGGCTTTCCGTAAAGCTCAGTTAATTTCCATGTCTTCCCTGTAATATCAGTGGTTGGCTTTTGGGTAGCAGCTTGTGGCTTACAAGAAACAACCAGGAAGGTAGCAATAACCAGAGCGGATAAATAATAATATAAACTTTTCATAATTTCTTTTTTGTACGAATGTTAATACTCTATGCTAATACGATGCCATTTTTGCCGGGCCAGCCTCTTTTTTGCCTGTTTAAGATGAAACAGCACCATATCTACATTCTTCTTCAGGAAAGTGATATTTCCCTTGATTTCAGAGTATTGATACTCTTCATTGGAAGCTGTATACTCTGGTAAAGCATCACTTTTTTAAGATCATAAGTTTTACCGTTTAAATGTACGGTAGCAGTGTTTTTGGTCTTGTTGATAGTGACTTCTATCTTTTCTCCATAGCTGTCGACGTATATATTCTTGGAAATATCATCTTTATTTTCAGGAGCTGTAGTAATGACCTCGGCTTCTTTTCCGGGATGTTTACACGCTGTTGAGGAGAGAATGGTCAATCCTATAAGGACTGGTGTTAATAATTTTTTCATAGTGATAAGTGATTTTAAAGTATTTCATGAAATAAAGTGTTAATACTATATAAAAATACGAATATTTTTAATAAATATATGTTAATTTTTCATAAACTAACGTTGTTTTTTAATCAGGTATGTTGCAAAAAGCCTTTTTAGACAACATTTTTCAGGAAACAAAAAGTGACAATTGTTATAAGAAATTCAGGATTGGAAGGATCAGGACAGTATTTTTAACCGTCTTGTTTTCAGGGGAGTAAATTGTATTTTTTTCATTGTTCATGTGCTGTGTAAATTTTCGGCAAAAATAATTCAAAAATCAGAGAATGCCAATAAGCCAGTATTAATATTTCGGAATCATGATAAATTTTAGTTTTTTTAACAAAATGTCTGTTCGGAATGTCGGAAAAAGCAACAATCTGGTGACAGAATTTCTTCTTCAGGATATAATTCGGCCAGCCTGAAGAATATAAGGTTTTGTTGTTATGGTGTTAGTAATGAGAGTTATATTGTTTTAGATAAAGGAAGAATTGTTCAAAACTTTATCCTTTATTTCAGGTATTTTAAAGAAGCGTTAAATTTTGTTAATCTGCTATGATAGTATGATAATCCGGATGTACATTTGCGACTTCAAAATGAGAAACTTTATAGTATACTTTTTAACCGGCCTTTTTCTGCTCTTTGTAGTGGAAAGCAGGCTTGATGTTAAAACACTTCGAAATGACTATTCCGGTCATGTTTCTCATCATATGCCCAAAAGAGCCAACCGTCTGAACCAGACTTATGAAAAGCTTTCCGTTCAGCAAATGGCAGATAATATAGACAATTCCACTCTGGAGCTTGCGGAAAATGACTTTCAGCTGTCTGATGTATGGCAGGCTATTGTTGTTATTGCAGGGGTTTTCACACTGGTTTATATTTTTGGGTTAAAAAGCTATAAAAGGCTGAAGCCGGATGTTCATGGCTTTGTGCATGATCTGGCTACCAAAAGATTTATTCTGATCCGTTCCATTAGAATTTAAAAATTCATTTTTCATGTTGTTTTCTGCCTGGTCTCAGGTGGGAAGACGCTGCGTTGTATATGCCGGTAATCATTACATCGCTATTCTCACTATTACCATTTCCAATCAAAACATTAACGATTTATATAAACTCTAGAATTATGATAAAAAGAGTTGCTTCGGGAATTGCGCTGAGTGCCCTTCTGTTGGCAGTAGGCTGCAATAAGAAAAAGAAGAAAAAGAAGAAGTTACGGTATATCCGGTGACATCTCCTGTAGTGATGGATACTGTGATCAACAAAGAATACGTTGCACAGATCCAGTCTGTAAAAAACATTGAAGTCAGAGCCCAGGAAAAAGGGTTTCTTGAGAAGATCTTCGTGGATGAAGGACAGTATGTGCAGGCAGGGCAGACCTTATTCAGAATTATGCCTAAACTATACCAGGCAGAATTATTGAAAGCAAAAGCAGAAGTGGAACAGGCTTCTATTGAACTGAAAAATGCAAGTACACTGGCCGGGAACAATATTGTTTCTAAAAATGAAAAAGCAATGGCGAAAGCCAAACTGGATGCTGCCAACGCAGAGATGAAACTTGCCCAGATCCATTTGTCGTTTACAGACATCAAAGCGCCGTTTTCCGGTATCATCAACCGAATTCCTCTGAAACTGGGAAGCCTTGTGGATGAAGGAGATTTGCTGACCTCCTTGTCAGATAATACAAGCATCTATACCTATTTCAATGTTTCGGAACCGGAATATTTAACGTATCAGACTCATGCAGCAGACAGAGGAAGCAATCAGGTAGCTCTGATTACGGCAAACGGGGAAATCTATTCACAAAAAGGAGAAATCCAGACCATTGAAGGAGAATTTGATAATGAGACCGGAAATATTGCTTTCAGGGCTAAATTTCCTAATCCGGATAAACTCCTGAGAAACGGTGAAACAGGGAAAGTACAGATGTCTATGCCGGTGCATAACGCACTGATCATTCCACAGAAAGCGACCTATGAAATCCAGGATCAGAAATATGTATTTGTGATCGATAAAAACGGAACAGCCAAATCCAGAAATATTAAAATTGCTTATGAACTTCCGGATTTATATGTGGTAAGTTCCGGAATTTCAAAAGGAGATCAGATCCTTCTGGAAGGTGTTCAGAAAGTGAAAGATGATCAGAAGATCAAAACAAAATTCCAGAATCCCGAAAAGGTTCTCCAGTCATTGAAATTAAAAGCAGAGTAATGGACTCTAAAGTGAAGAAGTATGTTTAAGAAATTCATTCGCAGACCAGTTCTGTCTATAGTAATCTCACTGATTATTGTGTTTTTAGGGATCCTGTCATTGGTAAAACTTCCGGTGACTCAGTTCCCTTCCATTTCTCCGCCCAAAGTAAATATTACAGCAGAATATCCCGGAGCCAACAACGAATTATTAATCAAATCCGTAGTGATCCCGTTGGAAAGAGGACTTAACGGTGTTCCCGGGATGAAATATATGACCTCAGATGCCGGAAACGACGGGGAAGCGTCTATTCAGATCGTATTTGACCTGGGGACGGATCCCAATGTGGCAGCTGTAAACGTGCAGAACCGTGTATCTTCAGTAGTGAACAAACTGCCACCTCTGGTAGTACGTGAAGGGGTGAAAATTACCCGTGAAGAACCCAATATGCTGATGTACATCAACCTGTACAGTGACGATCCGAAGGCTGACCAGAAGTTCCTTTTCAACTATGCAGATATTAATGTAATGTCTGAGCTGAGAAGGGTAAGCGGAGTCGGTTTTGCCGATATCCTCGGAACCCGTGAATATGCAATGCGTATCTGGCTTAAGCCTGACCGTCTGACCGCCTATAACATTTCCGCAGATGAAGTGATGGAATCGCTCAACGAGCAAAGTCTGGAAGCCTCTCCGGGAAAAACAGGGAGAGCTCAGGGAAACGTTCACAGTCTTTCGAATATGTTCTGAAATATCCGGGACGTTTTAATAATGAAAAAGATTACGGGAATATTATTTTAAAAGCCAAACCAGATGGTGAATCTGTAAGACTGAAAGATGTTGCAGATATAGAATTCGGGAGTTCAATGTATGATATTTATTCTACTTTGAATGGTAAACCTTCTGCCGCAATTACGGTAAAACAGTCTTACGGATCCAATGCAAGTGATGTTATCAAAAACGTAAAAGCATTGATGAAAGACCTTGAAAAAATAATTTCCCGAAAGGAATGCATTATGATATCAGTTATGACGTTTCCAGATTCCTGGATGCTTCTATGGAGAAAGTAATTCATACGTTGTTTGAAGCTTTCATATTGGTAGCTATTGTTGTATTTCTTTTCCTTGGAGACTGGCGTTCAACACTCATTCCGGCACTTGCGGTTCCGGTTTCACTGGTGGGAACTTTTGCGGTGATGTCTGCCTTCGGAATTACACTGAATATGATCTCGCTCTTTGCATTGGTAATGGCGATCGGGGTTGTAGTAGATGATGCAATTGTAGTGATTGAAGCGGTGCATGCTAAAATGGAAGAGAAACATCTCTCACCTTTAAAGGCAACAGAAGAAGCCATGCATGAGATCAGTGGAGCGATTATCGCTATTACCCTGGTGATGGCATCGGTGTTTATCCCGATTGCATTTATGTCCGGACCGGTTGGGGTATTCTATCGTCAGTTTTCTATTACTATGGCATCATCCATTATCTTGTCAGGGGTCGTAGCCCTTACTCTGACACCTGCTTTATGTGCTCTGATCCTGAAAAATAACCACGGAAAGCCTAAAAGAAAACTCCGGTTACCCTTTTCCTTGACAAATTCAATAATGTATTTACCAAAGGTGCCGGGAAGTATGAAAAGATGCTGAATAAAACAGTCACGAAGAAGACCATTACACTCCCGTTGTTGCTGGCTTTTTGTGCATGCACTTATTTCCTGAGCAATTCACTTCCTTCAGGATTTATTCCGGCAGAAGATCAGGGAATGATCTATGCGATTATTCAGACTCCTCCGGGATCTACCCTGGAAAGAACAAACCAGATCGCAAGAGAACTTTTGAGAGAATCTGAAGATATTGATGGGGTACAGTCTGTTTCTTCACTGGCGGGATATGAGATTCTGACAGAAGGTACCGGGTCGAACTCAGGAACCTGTCTGATCAACCTGAAAAGCTGGGAAGACCGAAAAGAATCTGCAGCCGAAATAATTGAAAAGCTCGAAGAAAAAAAGCCAAAAATATTCCCGGAGCCAATATTGAATTCTTCCAGCCACCTTCTGTTCCGGGATATGGTGCAGCAGGAGGTTTTGAGCTTCGTTTGCTGGATAAGGCAGGCAGTGGAGATTATCATAAAATGGAACAGGTGAGTAATGATTTTGTAAAGGAGCTGAAAAAACGTCCGGAGCTGGGATCTGCATTTACATTCTATTCTGCAAGTTTCCCTCAGTATATGCTGAGGATAGACAATGATCTGGCTGAGCAGAAAGGAGTAACTATTGAAAAAGCGATGGATAACTTATCTACATTAATCGGATCCAACTATGAGACGAGTTTTATCCGTTTCGACAGACCGTATAAGGTGATTGTGCAGGCAGGTCCGCAATATCGTGCATTGCCAACAGATCTTCTGAAGTTATATGTGAAAAATGATAAAGACCAGATGGTTCCTTATTCAGATTTTATGAGACTTGAAAAAGTGTATGGGTTGTCTGAGATTACGAGACATAATATGTACAATTCCGCAGAGGTGAGTGGAACGCCGGCACCGGGATACAGTAGCGGTCAGGCCATCAAAGCCATTCAGGAAGTGGCGGATAAAACCCTTCCGAGAGGTTTCGGTATCGACTGGGCGGGGATTTCCAAAGATGAAGTAAGCCGTGGAAATGAAGCGGTATTTATCTTCCTGGTATGTTTAGGATTTGTTTATCTGATCCTTTCTGCGCAGTATGAAAGCTTCATTCTTCCTTTACCGGTAATCTTATCACTTCCTGTAGGGATTTTCGGAGCATTTTTATGTTTAAAACTTTTAGGACTGGAAAACAATATCTATGCACAGGTGGCTATGGTAATGCTGATTGGACTTTTAGGTAAAAATGCGGTACTGATTGTGGAATTTGCTGTTCAGAAGAAAGCGGAAGAAGGTATTCCTGTAGCGAAAGCGGCTATTGAAGGAGCAGCAATCCGTTTCCGTCCGATCCTGATGACCTCATTTGCATTTATTGCCGGGTTGATTCCATTAGTGATTGCCACCGGACCGGGAGCTATTGGTAACAGGACCATTGGTACTGCGGCTGCCGGAGGGATGCTGATCGGAACCGTTTTCGGATTAATGATTATTCCGGGACTGTATTATATTTTCGGAACCATCGCTGAAAAGTCGAGATTGGCGAGATATGAAGAAGAAAACCCTTTAACAGAACAAACTGAACCTTACGAACACGATGGAAAATTTGAAGACTAAAAATATAATCACAGCCATAGCGTTATCTCTTGTTTTAGCAAGTTGTAAAGCTCCTATGGCAACAGTCATAAAAGACGAAGTTAAAGAAAATATACCTCAGAATTTTAATCAGGAAGAGCAGCAGGACGCTAATAATAACAGTGGAACAACACCCTGGAGACAATTTTTTACCGATCCTAATCTTGTAAGCCTTATAGAAACGGCATTAAAGAATAATCAGGAACTTTTAATCACTCTTCAGGAAATTGAAATTGCCAAGAGTGGTGTACTTGCCAAAAAAGGAAGACTTACACCTACTGTTTCTGCCGGAGTAGGAGCCGGAGTGAAAAAAGCAGGCCGATATACCAGTGAAGGGGCAGGAGATGCCACTACAGAAATAGAGCCGGGTAAAGAGATGCCGGATCCGCTTGGGAATTTTGGTGCAGGGCTGAACGCAAGCTGGGAAATTGATATCTGGAAAAAACTAAGAACCGAAAAGGAATCTGCAGTAGCCCATTATCTTTCAACAGTAGAAGGTAAAAACTTCGTACTCTCTAATCTGATTGAGGAGGTGGCTGATAATTATTATGAATTACTGGCACTTGACAATCAGCTTGATATTATACAGCAGTATATTAAACTTCAGCAAAGAGCATTGGAGATTTCAAAAATCCAGAAAGAAGCTGCTGCAGCAACTGAGTTAGCGGTGAAGAAGTTTGAAGCAGAACTGGCAAAATCCAAAGCATCAGAATATACGATCCGTCAGCAGATTACAGAAAAGGAAAATGAGATCAATGCTTTGTTGGGAAGATATCCGCAGCCTATCGTCAGAACGAAGGAAAACTTTATGTCTACCATTCCACCAACGGTATATACGGGAATTCCGTCACAGTTATTGGCCAATCGCCCTGACATCAAACAGGCAGAGCTGGAACTGAAAGTGTCAAAACTGGATGTGGAAGCGGCAAGAAAAGAGTTTTACCCATCGCTGGAGATTTCAGCAACGTTAGGATTAGAGGCCTTCAAACCTTCCTATCTGGTAAAAATGCCGGAATCTATTGCTTATAACCTTGCAGGAGAACTGGCTGGTCCACTGATTAACAAAAGTGCGATCAAAGCTAATTTTCAGACAGCAGATGCCAAGCAGATCCAGGCTTTGTATGAATATGATAAGGTTATCCTGCGTGCTTATCTGGATGTTGCCAATCTGATGTCAAAGATTAAAAATATCGATCAGTATTATCAGTTGAAATCCCAGGAAACCAAAGCCCTGGACCAGTCTATTGATATTGCGAATCAATTGTTCCGTAATTCCAGAGCTGATTACCTCGAAGTCCTTTTGAACCAAAGAGATGCACTGGATGCAAAAATGGAACTCATAGAAGCGAAACAGAAACAGCTGAGTACCGTAGTTGATATCTACAAAAGCTTAGGTGGCGGCTGGAAATAAGACATCATAATTCAATCAATAAACAGTTAATGTTTGAAGGTCAATTCTTTTGAGTTGGCCTTTTTATTTTGGATAAAAAGAAAATTTTAAGTGGTAAACTTTTGTTTGTCAGTAGTTTGTGTTTTTTTATTGTTGTTTTTTTGTATATAGATTTATGAATTTATAGATAATCTATTTGTGACATCCCTTTTCTTACTGCATCTTTATGCCAGATAAAAACTATGATATTACTATTGCTTACAGCATAGTGATCATTTCGAAGAAGTTTTTTATTACGACACGTTTTGTCGCAGTGCAGAACTAGCTTTGTATAATAAAACATTAGAATGAAAGATTGATACTTAAAAACCTATAGAAAAACTAATGATTTTTATATTAAATCAAATTCATGTGATTTGAAAAACTTTTAAAAAGATTAAATTTGCAAAAATTATTAAACCATCTACTCAATCAGAAATAACCATGAGAATACAACAATTTCGGAATATTTATTACATTTCCTACACTTCTTTACATCAAAATACCAGATTCTTTTTTGAATTAAAAACCTCAGAATAGAATCAAAATTTAAAATTATTCTATAAAAATACCTATCTAAGTATCAATATCCAGCAATCATAGCTGATATGTTGATTGGTACTTTATGAAAGTATTAATTTTCACCGTTTAAAAAACATAAGTATGAAAAAACTCTACATGGGTGCATTTACCTTATGCACAATCCTGGGGCTATCTGCTCAGGAAGTGGTATGGCAGAAAGACATTCAATCCTCTACTCAGGATTTTCTAAGCCAGGTTACTACAACCATCGATCAACAATACCTTATCACGGGAAGCTCTATTCAAAGCGATAAGCAGCAGGCTTCAGGCAGTAAGCAGAATAATGGTTACGATTTCCATCTTGTAAAACTCAACCAGCAGGGAGATCAGGTCTGGGAAAAATATTTCTCCGGTCAGAATCATGACTATCTATCAGCCACTGTTACCACCCAGGACGGAGGATTTCTTCTGGCCGGAACCTCCTATTCCGGGAAAGGACTCGATAAGAAAGAAGATTCCAAAGGAGGATCAGATATCTGGTTAATAAGACTTAATGAATTCGGTGATGAATTATGGCAGAAAACATTAGGTACTTCCTCAGATGAAGAAGCAAGATCAGTCATTCAAACCACCGATTTAGGATTCTTTGTTGCCGGCAATGTCCAGAACTCATCCAAAGGCTATGGTTCCAAAGACGTCTGGATCACAAGATTGGATAAAGAAGGAAAAGAACTCTCACAGCTTATTTTAGGAGGAAAAGGTTTGGATGAAGTTGAAAAAATGATTCCAACGAAAGATGGCGGAGCATTACTGGGAATTTATTCAAGAAGCTCCGAGGTCCTTGATTCAGGTTCCGGTGTCAGAAACCCTGAAAGTAAATCTTCATCTGAAAATACAGCTACCCGTACCCTGACCTCTGCAAGCTCCAAACAAAGCAGCAATTTCGGTGAAGGCGACTACTGGATCGTAAAACTGGACAAGAACGGAAAAGTAGAATGGGAAAAGAACTATGGCGGAAAAGGAGATGATCATATCAGAACTTTAGCTCTGACATCCACAGGTTACATCATTGGTGGGGAATCCAGGTCCGAAAAATCAGGAAACAAAACGGTAGGTACCCAAGAAGGCACAGACCTCTGGCTGATTTCTTTAAATGAAAGAGGGGATGAACAGTGGCAAAAGTCTTACAACTTCAAAAACCGTGATGTTCTGATGGGAATGAGTGTCATTACAAAGACCCAGGAATCAAGAACCAAGAACCAGGATGTTACAACAGGAATATTGCTGGGTGGCTACACTCAGGCTGAAGGCAGAATAGAAAAGGATGATGAAACTTTCTGGATGTTGTATCTGGATCAGAATGGCAATGAGCAGTGGCGAAAGCATGTGGCAGGAGAATCAAGGCAGAGAGAGGAAAGACTGTCAGATTTGAAACTAAACCGGGATGGTTCTATAATCCTGGCCGGAACCAGTGCCAAAGAACTGGGGAAAGAAAACTGGAAGATTGTGAAGCTTGGAGATAAGCAGGTTAGTCAACTGATCGAAAAACAGGATATCAAGATTTATCCGAACCCGGTATCCGATTATGCTTATGTAGAAATCGGCTTTGATTTCAAAGAAGCTGAAATACTGTTGTATGATATGAGCGGAAGACAGCTTCAGAGTCTGAAAACAAAGAATAATGTGACCAAGATCAATACACAGAACCTTGTACAGGAGCTTATCTGGTGACCATCAAAACGGATAATAATAAAACAGCGAATGCTAAGCTGATTAAAAAATAAAATTGTACCATGAAAAAATATATTTACTTCCTACTACTATTCATAAATCCTCTTCTATATTCTCAAGATAAGAGTATTAGTAGTTACGCTTTAATTAAAGATGTAGAAACCAATAATAAATTATACTCAGGTTTAGCTAATGTTTCTGTTCCTCTTTATCAAATCGATCTTGGAAATGAGTTAACATTAGCAAGTAATCTTACCTACGAGTCTAATGGGTTCAGGCCACATATAGAACCCGATATTGTAGGTCTTAACTGGAATGTTAATTTATTTGGCAAAATTACAAGAGAAACACAGAGACCTTTAACTCGAAAACATTCATTATTTTATAACAAAGTAAGTGGTAATGAACAAGATTGTTTTAAACCTGCATCCTCCAATTTTACAAAGAAGGTTTTGTTAGAAAACCCTATTAGTACTTCTAATGAGTACTTCACATGGATGACGGATAAATATTATTTTGATTTTTTTGGGTATAAAGGATATTTTGTTATTGATCATAATGGAAAAACTATTGTTTTTTGTGAAAATGCTAATCTGACTGTAGATATAAATAACCTTAATTGCCAGCCTCTTTTTGGAGAGATTACATTTTCTGAAATCACTTTAAAGGATGATAAGAGTAACATATTTATTTTTGGAGGCTTATCTAATGAATTAGAAATTAATTACCATCAGTTAAATGTTGATTATTCTGAATACGCTACTCCAGGCGTGTATAATACCTCTGCAAAAAGAAATATAAGAACAAATTATATAGTTGGATGGAATTTAAAAAAATAATCCTATATAACGGAAGAATAATAGATGCTACATACAAAAATAGTAACAAAAGTATTTTAAATAATTTTATTAATGAAGGGAAAAATGTTAGTAGTGATTTTACGATCTCATTTCCAGACAAACAAACTTTAAAAAGCAATAATTTATTTATTAGTAGACAAGAAAATAGTGCTATTACTACATCATCACGCTCCGTACATGACGGAACTATTGGTGAAATAGTTTCAGGCGAAAAGAATACGGAAACTATATATTCTAAACAATGTATATTAGAAACTATCAATATTAGTGATTTTGGAAAATTGAATTTTGAGTACGATGAAACAACAAATCCCTTAGAACTTACAAAGGTTTATTTAAAAAAATAACAGTCTTTGATACGAATAATTTGCTCGTAAATAATATCTCTTTATCTTATGATAATCTAGGCGGAACTTACAAGAGAACTTTCTTAAAAAAGGTTTCCAATGAAAAAGATGAGGAATATTCTTTTGACTATTATAAAACAAATGTTTTTCCACAATATAATGCAGGAAACAAGAATACAATGGGCTTCTGGAATGGTAAAATAACCTATACTGATCCTGAAAATCCAGATAAAGAAATATTCAAAGCAGGTTTATTAAAAAGAATATTCCTTCCTACACGAGGATACAAAGAATTTTTTTACGAATCTCACAAGTATTCCATGATTTATAAAGAGGAAAATGTAGTTGAAAATGTCACTGAAAACAAGTATTATGGAGCAAGATTATACAAAGAAGTTAATAATGACGGAATCCATTCATATACTAAAAATTATAAGTATGTAGATAACTCAAATAAGTCAACAGGAATTTTAGACCAGGGAGTTTATTACAAACCCACACCTGTTGTTTTTATGAACCCAAATGGTTTGATAACTTATACTGCGGCTATGACCTCATCTACAGCAAACCTTTCCCCAAATATGTATAGTTCTGATTTAATACATTATACAGAAGTTCAGGAAATTGATGAAAAGGAGTAGTAAAATATTTTTTACCAACAGAAAAACTAACCCAGACGAAGCTAAATCTTTATATTTTAAGAATCCTAACTTTACTGGGATAACTAATCTTGGAGGAGGAAAATTATTATCGAAAGAATACGAAAGAGGAAAACCAACGAAAGTGGAATTGATGGATGTTAATGGTGTTGTTAAAAGTACTACAGAATATACATACAAAAATTTTCTAAATAATGTTGAACCTCTAAGTGAACCAACAGGCAATTGTTCAAATTGTAAAATCACAGATAATAATTATTATGTATTTACAGAAGGTTTACCATCTGCCGAAGGAAGAAGAATGTACATTCCTGTTCTTCCATACTTGCCCGAGAGTATTGTTACAACGGAATATTTTGGAAATAAAAGCATTACGAGAAATTTAAAAAGACCTATAATGATAAATATTTGTACTGGCATCCTTTCCCTATCGAAACCAAAGAGATTTTGACAGATGGAGGTGAAATTACAAAAATATTTATTATCCAGGAGATGCATTAAGATTAAATGATGCCTGTCTTATTGGCAACTGTAGTGATTTTGATTATGCTGGAGGTAAATATGCTACTTACAAAAATATGTTAAACGACAATATCATAAAACCTGTAATGACAATAGAAAAAAATAAAGCAGGTAAAAGTAATCTAGCAGAAAACATTTATAACAAAGATGCCAATACTTCAAATGCCTGGAAAGTAGGAACAATAAGAAATTCTCTTTTAAATGCTGATTTTTCTTCTATTTCAAATGTTCAGACAGAAGATCAAATGTATTATCAACTCTATGATGATAAAGGAAATCTATTACAAAATAAAGCAAAACAAGATATTCCAACTACAACAATATGGGGATATCACCAGACTTTACCAATTGCTCAGGTACAGGGAATTACTTACTCAGAGTTAATGCAAATATTTGGACTTTCTACAAGCCCAGCAGCATATTTGAGCTTAGATATAGTAAAAAGTCTGATATCGACAAAGACATAAACTCAGAGCAAACATTAATTAATGCATTGGAGACTTTTAGGAAAAATCCAGCTTTACAAGATTACCCAATAACGACATTTACTTATAATCCTTTAGTAGGTATTACAAGTAAAACGTCTTCTTCGGGGATAAGAGAGAATTATGTATACGATACAAAAAATAGACTGGATAAAATCACTAACGTGTCAGGAGAAATCCTTAAAGATTTTAATTATGGTTATGCTTCCTCTTATACGTATCCAACCGTATATTATAATACAGAAAAAGTTAAAACATTTACAAGAAATAATTGTGGGCAAGGTTTTGCAGGTGGTCCTTATACATATACAGTTCCTGCTGAAACTTATTCTTCCCTCATTAGCCAAGATGATGCTGAACAACAAGCAGTCTTAGACATTAATTCAGTAGGACAATATTTAACCAATCAAAATGCAATATGTATAGCTTCACAATGTAATTTTGTGACATTCAATTCATTAGTGCTAACTAACACTCCTGTAATCTATAATGAAGGAAACACGGTGAAGTTCAAAGCTTATATCGCTACACAAGGTTTAGATCCAACATTTTTTAATATTTCTCGATCATTAGGATATATTGAAGAAGGAGATTGTAAACGATCAAAGACTGAATTATACTTTACTTTTGATGAACTTCCTGGTGGACCTTTTGGAGATACTCCAGCAAACCGTACATGGGAAATAAGAGTTGACAGGGGTGGAAACGTATCTGCAAAATTAATATCTGGAACGATAAAACCTAGCAGATCTAACTACCTGAATTTTACCTTCCAATTTCAAAAAAGCGAATAAGTAATGAAAAAATCAATCATAGCTATGGGATTACTTCTTATATCAACACATATAAGAGCTCAAATATCTACTACAGAAAATTATATACAGACACGTACTTATTTAGAACCTGTAATCCAACCTAATGACAATACTAAAAAGTTCATATTGTAGAGTACTTTGATGGTCTGGGAAGACCTAAACAGGTTGTTAATGTAAAAGCATCTCCTTTAGGCAAGGACGTTGTAACTCATATTGAATATGACCAATTTGGACGAAAGGTAAGAGATTATCTTCCTATACCACAATCTGGGACTCAGAATGGCGCTATATATTCTTCTCCTCTTGGAAATGCTTCATCTGTATATGGAGGTGAAAAGGTTTACTCAGAGAAAGTATTGAAAACTCCCCTTTGGATAGAATCCAACAGCAGATCCAGGTAGGAAATGACTGGAGTGCCAAACCTGTGAAGTTTGAATATGCAGCCGTTACCGTTGCAGATGGAGTAAGAAAATTTACAACGCTTACCAGTTGGGAAAATGGGGTACTAAATCAGTACTCGGAGAAAACTGGCTGTACACGGACAGCCAATTGTACAAAAATACAGTGATTGATGAAGATGGAAATAAAACCTTAGAGTTTAAAAATGGTAAGGGACAGACCATCATGGTTCGAAAAGAAGACGGAAGCAGCACTTATTATGTGTATAACGAATACGATCAGCTTGCCTTTGTTTTGCCGCCTATGGCCAGTATGAGAGGTGATATTGTTTCCAATACCACAAAACATGATGAACTGTGCTATCAGTACCGCTACGACGGGAGAGGCAGACTGGTAGAGAAAAAGCTCCCTGGAAAAGGTTGGGAATATATGGTGTATGATAAGCAGGACAGACTGGTAGCGACCCAGGATGCAGAATTAAAAGCAAAAGGACAATGGCTGTATACCAAATATGATCAATATGGGAGAGTTGCTATTACCGGTATAAGTACGGGAGGTGAAAGAATTACCGAACAAACTTTAGCTGATCTTCAGGGTTCCAACAATGTTCTGCGGATTCCTACCGTTTTATTCAACAGGCAAGGAATGGATGTGTATTACGATAATCCGGATACTACTTATCCCAATTCATCGAAATGGGTAACTTTACTATCATTAAACTATTACGATAGCTATCCTGATTATGGTTTTAATCCTGCATTCCCTGCAAATACTCCCGAAATGACCGTTTTAACGGCAACTCCTACTTCAGACGGAAGAAGTACCAAAGGGCTTCCTGTCATGAGTTTTGTAAAGAATATTGAAGATGATAACTGGACCGAATTACACTTATTACGATCAGAAAGGAAGAGTAATAGCAACCCATTCCATCAATCATCTGGGAGGATACACCAGAACGGAATCTGAACTTAACTTTGCAGGAGCACCCAAAAAAATTGTCACTACCCACAAAAGAAAATCAAACGAGTCCGGGATAACAGTAACAGAACATTTTGAATATGACGGCCAAAACAGATTATTGGTTCATAAGCATCAGGTAGATGATAAACCGGAACAAATACTGGCAGAAAACAGCTATAATGAACTTTCCCAGCTGAAAAATAAAAAAGTAGGTAACAATCTGCAAAGCATTGATTATACCTACAATATCAGAGGATGGATGACAGATATCAACAAAGATCAGATGGGTCTTACTGATTTAGGAGGAAAGCTGTTCTCCTATAAAATCAAATATAACCAGATGAGTGGCATTACAAATCCTGATCCTGTTCTATTCCCCGGAAAAGATGTAAAGCCCAGGTATAACGGGAATATTGCAGAAGTAGACTGGAGATCCGTAGAGTCTTTAGGAGCCAACCCTCCTTTACAGCCTAAGAGATATGGTTATGCTTATGATGCATTGAACAGGCTTACGGCAGGATATTACCAGAACCCTGTAAATCCTTATACGAAGGAGCATACAGAATCTTTGTCTTATGATATGAACGGGAATATCACCAATCTTTACAGAACTTCAGGCCTGGAGGGCAATAATACAACAGCTACTGTGATTGATGAGCTGGAGTATACTTACGCAAAAGGCAATCAGGTATCCAATATCAAAGACCATAGGAATAATCCTTCTGGCTATGAAGGAGGTGGTGGAACCATTGAATATGACCTCAATGGAAGCATGTGGAAAATGCCGGATAAAAATATTTCCCTGATCCAATATAATCACCTTAATCTTCCCAACAAGACTGAATATGGAACTTTAGGATTCGGAGGTCTGCATACTGTTTTATACGGAGCAAATGGAATAAAACTTCAGAACCAGATTTCTAAGTTTGAGTGTGGATTTGCCAGTTGTTACTCATTAAAAGATGTCACAGATTATCTTGACGGTTTTCAATATTTCCGTTCAGAAACCATTAACAGTGGTGGAGGTGGAGGAACTATTGAGGAACTACGTATGACCTCTGAAAGATTGAAATATGCTTATGAGCAGCAGGCATATACCATTGATGCGGAGAGAACAGACCCTTTTCATGCGACTGTCAAAACACCCGATCTGCGATTTTTCCCAACAGCAGAAGGATTTTATGATTATATAAAAGATCAGTATATTTACCAGTATAAAGATCATTTAGGAAATGTAAGGATCAGTTTCGGAAGAAGCAGCACAGGCGCTCTTGAAATCACAGATGCTAATGATTATTATCCATTTGGGATGAATCACTTGAGAACAGGAAATTCATTCTTTGGAAAAGGTATTTATCAAAACTATAAGTACAATGGGAAGGAGCTTCAGGAGACTGGGATGTATGATTATGGCGCACGTTTCTATATGTCAGATATTGGAAGATGGGGCGTTGTGGATCTATTGGCAGAAAAAATGAGAAGGTGGTCGCCTTATAATTATGCATTTGATAATCCGATAATATTTACAGATCCTGATGGAAGGGCACCTGACGGTTGGGGGCTAAAAGGGAATCAATGGGAATGGAGTGACAAAGTTACAAAGGATAATTATAAATCTATGGGATATAGTAATTTCTCTGACGGATATACAAATAATGAATATAAAAGTGCTAGTGGCTCAAGTGTTACGTTAGGACCAGGTGGACCAGGAGATTGGTCTGAAACTAAAATTTTTAATGAAGGTAAAGATCATATATATGGTATGTATTATGGTAAATGGTTCTCTAAGCTGAATGGTAATGTTTCATCATTTACATCTTCTTCATTTGACTTCACAGCAATTGACTACAATGCAGGTTTGAAAAACTTTAATGGTGAGGGATTAGATACAAATCTTAATATAAAACTTATAAATCTAAAAGGAGGACTGTCTATGCCATATCTAATTGGTAGCAACTCAAATCTCCAAGGTTATTTAGAAGGAACTGTTGGAGAGGCAAAATTGAGTTTTACAACGAGTACTTTAGCTTCTTCTTTAGGGGTAAAAGGACTAACTGGTTTTGTAGGAGCCAACATCCAAAGTAACAAATATGGATGGTCAGCTGATATCGGTGCAATTGGCGCATTAGCTGAATTTGAAGGAAATTGGAGTGCTACTTCTCCTGGGGAAGATGGGGAGTGAATGTAACAGGTTCTATTCCAGTTGGAGCAGTTGGAGCAAAAGGTGGTGCATCTTACCTTTACAATCCTAAGAATAATAGTTTTTCCGTAGGTGTCTCAGGAAAGGCAGCAGATGGCCTAGGTTTAGGTGCAGATGTAAAGGTTACTTTCCCCAATCCTTTCTCTTATTAATATTTAAATAAACAATTTTATGAATACAATCTTACAAGTAATCCTTCTTATTATTATATTTTTAAATTCAATATTTATAATGTTGGGAAAAAATATATTGTCCTTTAAAATATTAAAATTAAGTTGGATTATTGCAGTAATAGATCTTTTAGTAATCTTATTCTTTTTTGAACTAAGACAATCTATTATCCTTTATATCACATTTACATCAATTATTGTTGTATTTACTTTTGGACTAAGGAGTTTTGTAGATAACTATAATACTAATACCTTAGGAAATCATGATAATAGAAAACGATTCGTGAATATTTTCGTATATTTTTTACTCTTCTTTTTAGTTATGCTTACAATTGGCGTTATGAAAAACCTTTTATTTGACTCTCCTTTGGAATAAATGATTTAAAATTATAATATATATTCTTAAGTAAGTGTTTTATAATCCCCGCTCTCGCACAATTTTATCGTGTGGTGGATAACATCCCCCCTGCAAAATGCAGGGTATTTTTTCAATAAATATTTTTGAAAAATATAAAATGAATAACCGATTAAGCAGTATTCTTCCCCTCACCTGGCACAAGCATCTCGCCAGCGTCCACAAATAAAGAAGCGTCCCCGCTGGTGCGAGCGTCTCGCTCGTACCATAATAAAAAAACAAGTCCTTACAAAAAAGTAAGGGCTTGTTAAATTTTAAAATCGGAATATTCATAGAGAGTTTTGTATCTATATTTTTTTAACATGAAAAATAGATGTAGATTTATGATTGGCACAAGCGTGACACTTGCGCCAGCGAGGAGTAGCTAGAGCTGCAGAGCCGAATGAGATACCAAGATAAAACAACAAAGTATAAAATATGGATATAATTAAATGGTTAGAAAGTTGGTATAAACTTAATTGTGATGGAGATTGGGAACATTCTTATGGTGTTAAAATTGAAACTATAGATAATCCGGGATGGAGTATCAAAATAGATTTGGTAGATACTTTACTAGAAAATGTTCATATTGAGTATTCTTTAATAGAGTCCTCAGAAAAAGATTGGTATGGCTATTCTATAAAGAATAGTACATTTAATGCGGCTGGAGATCCAACAAAACTTCTTTTTTAATTGAACTTTTTAAAAGTATAGTTGAAGAATATGATACTGTTTATGTATCAAAATTATTAGAATAATAATTTTGGAGTTCTATCTTTAAGACAAAAGGTTATACATTATAACCCTCGGCCCCGCACAATTGCATTGTGTGGTGAAGTAAGAATAATAACTGTAAAAAAATAGTGTATTTTCAAAAATCGAAACAAAATTAAAATAATATTTTGCGAGAAAGAGTCCGTACAATACTGGGCTCTTTTCTTTAAATCAAGCCTAATTTTATCGCTTTCAATATTGGAAAAATTTTGAGCATAAATGTGGAAATAATTATCCCGCCGTATAAAGGAATTTCCTCTAAGGATATCAAGAAAAGTGGTTCAATCAATGTTTTGCAGATTAGGATTAGGTTATAATATTTTAGTCATTTAAATAATTAATTTTATGATTAGAGACTTTTTAATTATCATTATTATAGAGTTGCAAAATTCTATTACAAAAGAGACGGTGCGGATGCAACTACAGCATTGATAAGTGTATCTGCTGTTCAAGGATGGATCATAATTAATATTTTATTATTTATAAAAGAAATTCTTTTTAATAATGAAAAATTGAAATATGGATGGGTTGTATTTTTAGTGGTAATGGTTGGTATTCTTTTTTATAACAAGAAAAAATATAAAAATAAGTATTTAGAATTAAGAAATAAGTGGATTAACGAAGAAAAAAATGATAAAATTTTCAATGGTATACTTGTTATTTTGACAATTATTTTTTCGTGGAGTTTGATATTCACTAATTTACTTATTTTGAAAAATATAAAATGAATACTGATTAATCAGTATCTTCCCCCGCTGGTGCGAGCTTCTCGCTCGTACCATAATAAAAAAACAAGTCCTTACAAAAAGTAAGGGCTTGTTAAATTTTAAAATCGAAATATTCATAGAGAGTTTTGTATCTATATTTTTTTAACATGAAAATATAGATGTAGATTTATGATTGGCACAAGCGTGACGCTTGCGCCAGCGAGGGGAGCAGCCCTTGTATATGGTGCTGTAACAGCGGGGTATCAAGCTGTAACAGGTAGAAGTATTTTTAATGATATGGGGTTGGGACCTCAAAAATAGTTATGATAAAAATTATAGATTATCTTATTTTCCATCTTGATTGCCTATACAAAAGAATGGATAAATTCAAATATAAAGATAGAGGGACAGAGAAGTTTTGGCTATGCGTAATAATGTCAATGTTTACAGGTCTAGTATTGTCAAGTGTAGATAGTATATTTTTCAACAATTATCTGTTTTTATTTAATAAATATATATATTTCTTATTGTATCCTATATTACTATTGTTTTATTATTATTTTTTTATTAAAAACGAAAGGTTTTTAGAATATGAATTTAAAGAAAGCTATAAAGGCTATCTATTATTGTTTCTATTATTTATAGTAATGATAGTTTTAATGGCAATGGTAAAGCCTATGAAATATTAAAAATTTATTGGCATGTATAAAACGTATTAATAATAAATTAGATTATTGATCTTTTAATAGCCAAGCATCTCTTCCCGCTCCCACACGATTTATCGTGTGGTGTATCATAAAAACCCCTACAAAATGCAGGGGTTTTTTATTAACATATATTTTTCAAAAAGAAGCCGTCTCAGTTGTGAGGCGGCTTCTTATTCATTTCATTGGGTGTTTATAGCTCAAAAGTTCTTACTTATCAAGCAGCTTTTCCAGTCTGCTCATCATTTCATCCTTTTCCTTCAGCATACGTTCATACAAAGCGATTTTTTCTTCGTGAAGTTGAACAATTTTATCAATAGGATTAATATTTTGGACTTCAATTCTATTATTAAACATTGCATTATCTGAAAATGTGCAGGAAATTAGATTCACAGCCTGCTCCTCATCAAAATTTTGAAAAGCTTCTACAGGTATTTTCAATACTTCGGATATTTTTTCCAGTAGCTGGTTTTCAATGGTTTCTTTTTGCTCAAGTAAAGAGACCTTCTTTTGGTTCCAGTCGTCGCCCAGATCAAGCGCTAATGCTTCCTGCTTTATTCCCAGCATTTCTCTGAAACGTTTTACATTTCTTCCCTGATGTATTTTGTAGTCCATTCTTTAATCAATTTGTGAAGATTCAAAGATAATACATTCTGTAAAGTAAAGGTTAAAAAATATCCGGTAAAATATTCCTGCCATACTTATTAAAGTGTCGGGAACTATTTTATAGACTGTCTTCAACAGCTTCAGAAGTGCTTTCTGCCACTTCAGTAAGTCTCCTCAGCCGCTCATTAATTAGCTATCACCATTTCATAAACTGTCTCAAGCTACTTAGAATACGCCTTCAAACACTATGGTAAGTCTCTCCAGCCACTTGATCAAGTGGCTGGAGCCTCTTCAAAACAGCCTCCAGCTACTTCATTAACGGTCTCCAGGCCGTTCTACAAGTCCCTGTACCCACTTATCAAAGTGGCTGGAGACCGGTAATGAACACCCTCCAGCCCGTCATATAACAGGGTATACCCCTTACCCAAGGGGGTAGAGGGGGTTGGTGAAGGGGTAGAACGATATTAAATAACTTGATAATTTCGTTTCTTCAATACATGAATTTTAGTAATTAAAACAAATCGTATCAGAATATTTTAATTTCCTAACTTTGTAATGATCAACAATAATCAAACAAATATGTCAATCACCAACGAAGATCAGATGACCGGAATGCAGAAAGTAAGTGAAGCCGTTGCCTATACCCTGAAGGCCATGACTGAGTATGCAAAGCCGGGGATGACAACCAAAGAGCTGGATGAGTATGGAGCAAAGGTTCTTTCAGACTTTGGGGCGAAGTCTGCACCCTATCTGACGTATGGATTTCCAGGCTGGACATGCATCAGCGTAGATAATGAATTTTGCCACGGAATCCCTACCGATCAGAGAGTATTGAAAGAAGGAGATCTGATCAATATTGATGTTTCTGCAGAGCTTGATGGCTATTGGGCAGATAATGGAGGCTCGTTTATCATTGGAAAAGATATTCACGGGCATCAGAAACTGGTGAATGCATCCAAAGAGATTTTGCAGAAAGCAATCGATCATATAAAAGGTGGTGTAAAAATAGCAGATATAGGGTCTTTAATGGAAACCGAAGCCAAAAAGAGAGGTTTGAAAGTAATCAAAAATCTTTGCGGTCATGGTGTGGGAAGAAGCCTGCATGAGGAACCGGATGAACTGCTCAATTATAAAAACCGTTTCGATACCAGACGTTTTAAGAAAAACTCGGTAGTGGCTATTGAAACCTTTATTGCAACAGACTCCAGTCTTGCCGTAGAAATTGAAGACGGCTGGACGATGGTGGGAAACAAAGGCGGATATATGGCACAGCATGAGCATACGATCGTGGTCACAGATGGAAAACCAATCATCTTAACCCGGATGAATGAAATTTTGAATTAACATATTTCTCAACTATATAAACCTTTCTGAAATTCAGGAAGGTTTTTTTATGCATTGCATTTGCCGCAGCAGCTACAAAAAATTATATTTGTGTATATCCTGTAACCTATGAAAAGAATCATCCGCAATGTTTGTATGCTCAGTCTTGTTGTTAGCCTTATTGCATGTACTTCCTATATAAAACCGATTCATACTGATCCGTTACCCGATTCCGAAAATATAACAAAGAAACTTTCTTTTCAGGATGGCAGCCTGAACTTCAGTTTCTATGGAGATTATATCTTTGATAAAACAGATAAGAGCTTGATCTTTTTACCAACAAAGAGATTGGTAGAATCCTTAAAAATATAAAAGACAAACCGTCTTCACAGATTTTATTTAGCTATACTCCTACAACTATTTACAACAATATCTTTGCATTCTACTATGCCGGAAAAACGCTGGATCAAATAAAAAGACCTCACAACCCAACATCCCGAAAAAGAAATGCCGGGCGGTCTGCTGTATCAATATCAGTACAATGGTCATGATATCATTGAAGTCTATAAGCAGACGGAAAAAGGAGTGGTGAGATGGATTGCCCTTAACGATCCCGGAAAGCAGAATGCAGATAAGTTTAAGCTCGAAAATGATAAACTCTTTTTGATCTTAATACTCACCTGTGGAACGGATTGTAATTTTTAAACCCAGCAGTAAATACCTGATTTTTAATGCGGTTATCGGATATTTGTTTTTATATTTGTGATACACCAGCTCCACACAAAAATTATTGATATGAAAAAATTTCTTTTAGCCGTTTTAGGTGTTCTCATTATAATTGCTGCTATCGTTTTAATAAAAACGTTTACTTATCCTTTCAAGAAAAATACAATTGTATCAGGAGAAGGATGGAAACCTGTAAAAACGACTCTGCAGTCATGCGGCTGTCAGGGGAATCAAAATACCTACTGTTTCCACGGGAAGCCTCGGAACATTCAATTATGCTCCGTTCGATCAGTTTAAAACCTATTTAAAAACCTCTTATCCTTTGGTATACCAGCATACGGAAAATGTTGAGGTCAATCAGTATGGATTGGTATTCAGGCTTAAAGGAAGCAACCCTGCGCTTGAACCTGTTTTATTTCTTTCCCATATGGATGTGGTGCCTCCCGGTGATGCAGACATTAAAAATAATGAAGACAATATTTTCCGTCCGGATGATAAACCGTTGGAACCTGTTGCCAAAGTTGCTGAAGACTGGGATTTTGCACCCTTTTCAGGAGCAGTAGCCAATGGAAGGATCTATGGAAGGGGAGCAATAGATATGAAAGGAATGCTTTTCTCCCTCCTGGAAGCAATGAACAGCTTAATTAAAAACAAACAGACTCCTCAGAGAGATATTTATCTGGCTTTTGGTTTCGATGAAGAGGTGGGTGGCCAGAAGGGAGCGATTCAGATTGCAGATTACTTTAAGAAAAAGGATTAAAATTCGATGCAGTATATGACGAAGGCGGGCTGATCATGCGAAAAGGAAATGTAGCAGGAATAGATTCCGATGTGGCTGTTGTAGGCTGTGCCGAAAAAGGATTTCTTTCTGCTAAAATAAAAGTGAAAGGATTGGGTGGGCATTCTTCTATGCCTCCAATGGAAAGTGCTATCGGGAAAGCTGCAGTCATTATGCAGCGTCTGGAAGATCATCAGATGAAACCGGTCATCACTCCGCTGATCAAAGAATTCTTTAATAACATCGGGGCGAAATGCCATTTACCACAAGGCTCGCATTGGCGAATCAATGGCTGTTAAAACCCGTTTTGATGTCACAGCTCACCAAAAACAATACAACCAATGCCTTGGTACGTACTACCACAGCACTTACGATGATGAAAGGAAGTGACGGAACCAACGTGCTGTCTCCCGAAGTGGAATTTGTAGTCAATTTCAGACTTCTTCCCGGAAATACGGTAAAAGATGTCCGTAATCATATTGCAAAAGCAACGGAAGGCTTCGACGTTGAGGTTGAAGAAATTGATAATACCAGAGAAGCTTCTGCAATTTCTCCTACCAATACCAAAGCTTTTAAACTAATAGAAGCAGGCGTCAAAGAAATTCACCCCGGAGCCATTGTTACTCCATACCTTACCATGGCGGGAACCGATGCCGGGAAATATGAAATCGTCAGCAAAAATGTGTACCGCTTCATGCCTATTAAAATCAACAGTGCAGAGCAGCAAAGCATTCACAGTACCAATGAATATCTCAGCATAGAAAATTATCTTAAGATGATTCATTATTTCGAATACCTGATGAAGAATTATGATAAGTAATTCAATGTAACGCTATTTGAAGCGGTGAACGATAATTGTTTTTTTGAATAATATATTTCTCTTAAACGCAGAGTTCGGAGAGTTTTCTATGATATCTTATTGTTTTTTTCGATCGCTACGGCGTTTCACTCAGCAATGAAAGTATGTTTCTCTGCTGAATGAAATGCCTTTGCGAACAAATAAACGATGCATATTATTAAACTTTGCGAACTCTGCGTTATAATTATTGACCGTTTACTTTGCGAAGCAAAATTGACTATTGATATTTTTAATACAAAAAAATAACACGTCAAGTTTTGTCGCATTACCGGAATAGCTTTGTCATATCAAAATTACAGAGCTATGGAATTGCCATTTTACTTAAACTTTAAAGACTTTGAAAGCCATTATTACGATAATCTTGAAAAATGGTTTGAAGAATACCATAATACAAGCGAGATCGATTATCTGAAAGCTCTTTCCGCTTTGTACAGCCCTTATCTCTACTACAACTTTGCGGAAGATAAGGTACAGGCAGATGCTTTTATTGAAGTGAAAGACTGTTTTTTCCCTTATCATGAAAGAATTGGAATCTCTTTCTGTAATCATTGTGAAAAAGACGCTACCTCCAAAAAGGACTGAATCATGTATTTGAATTTAAAAACATCTCAATGATGGAGTATGCCCAGCATATTCTGGATAAAATCAATAAATACTGTTCCCAAAATAATACTGCTTTGGAAGGCGATAAAAATATCCTGGATTACGTGAATGATTATGATATTGTGACTTCAGTAGACGGAGTAGGATATTGTATCAGCTATAATCGCCATCAGAAGGTACTGCCTTTTCTGAAAGCTTATCTGCCGTATTATGGTCAGATGGTCAATATGATAGTCTACAGGGATTTTATTTTTTCTCTTACAGATATTGCAGCATTTATTGATCAGAAGCTGAAAACAGTAAAAGCTTTTGAACATTCCATCTACAGCCGTTCCAAAGCTGATGCAAGATTCAGGGTACATATGAGCCGTCAGTTTCTGACGCTGTGCAACTAATATTTTACACCATACATTCATACTAATTATATTGCGGAAAACTTATGTTTTTCAACAAAAATCCCGGCCAGTAATGACCGGGATTTTTTTCATATCCGGAACCTGAAGTTATTGAAATATGAAGATCTTACTATCAGAATTTTTTAGTCAGGATAATCCTGTTCAGTTACCGCTTTCTTCTATAAGGAATATTCCAGATCAGGTCTGCGGCAAGATAGTGTACACCTCCATGATGAATACTTTTGCTTCCTCTGATCAGATCATCCATATAGCCGATATCTACTGTAAAAGTAGAGTTGGGGATGGTAAACATATAATAAGCAGCAATACGCATTTCACGATACCCAAAATTTTCCCACTCCGGAACAGGTTCATTAAGGTGGCTGACAGAAAATAAAGCCTCGGCACTTATTGCCAGTTTCTGATTGTTTTTAGGAGATAAATTATAGGTTAACTGACTTTTTATGCGGGTCCTTAACTGGAAATCTTCTTCTACTTTATGGAAATCTTCATCAAAAAACTTTCTGAATTCCTGACGGACTGTATTTTTCAGTTTCAATTTTTCTCCAAGATCAAAAGTGTAGGCATATCGTCCGTATATTCTGAATTCCTGCTCTGTATTTTCTTTATCGTAAGGTGCTCCGCTTTCATATTGAGGCTGCCGGCGGTAGCTGATGGCATAGCTATATTGCTGATGTGGGGCAAATGAATGGTAAACCTCATGATTCAATACAAAAATAGCCTGTCTGGAAAATAAATAATTATTGTCAGGGCTGCTTTTACGCCCTATGGCAATATAGCTCAGAGCCTGCTTCTTTCCCAATGAATCCAGTTGGCGTTTTACTCCAAATGCGGACCAGAAAGCGGTTTTGGCATCTCCTAATCCGGGTGGGCTGATCTGTGCTTGTACAAGTGTTCCTGCACACATCAATAAAAATAATCCTGTAAAAATTTCTTTATACTCAATATCATGGATAGCTGCTTTGCGGTTAACTGTAAATATCTGCGAAGCCAAAAGACGGGTAGGGATGGCATCAATGCGCAGAGAGAATACTTTGTCGTTGCAAATTTAGAAGCGTTGTGGAGTTGCATGTTTATTTAAAATCTTTTAATGCTGTTTAAAAACAAGACAAAATAAATACCTGATTTAGGATAGATTTAGGAATGGACGGATATCAATAAGATTGAAAGGCTTATTCAATTCCGATTTTTTCTTTGGAACAGTCTATATAAATCCGGTTTTTCAGGAAGATTTTATTCCCCAGCATACCTGTCATTCCGGAAAACTTCATCAGCATATATTGGGTTTGGGAAAATCCTCCACATAAGTAACCATATTCAGTGGAATCTCTTTATCCCTGAAACGGATGGTTTCATCAGTATCTGCTGTATAAGCTGTTAATACATTCGGTCTTGATTGGGCTTTTTCTGTGATAACTTTTGATTGTGGCCGTTTCAGAGCTTCCCAGTTTCCTTTATTCGTCAGCAGTTCATAAGCACTCGTCCCGGAATCATACAGAAACTTTTCATTTTTGCCTTTTAAATTACCGTTGATCACAATTTTTCTCTTTTTAAATGTAAAATCAATAAGCTTATTTTTAAAATCATCTGGCTCCTTTGACAGGTTGAATACAATAAAATTGTCTCTGAAATTTAGCAGTGTTTTCCTGTTTTCAAGAATATCTGCACCAAGAGTTCCGATGATTTTGACAGAGGCATTTTCGCCAGACTTTTTCCGGTATGGAAAACTTTGAAATGATCGGAAGTAATTTTAGTTTTCCTATATAGAAAGAAGATACGGCACATCCGTTGCGGATTGAAACTGCTTTTATTTTTTCGATAACCGGACTGTACAGCTCAGTATAGACGGCCCCTGTATCAAACTGGAGGTAATAGGTTGTTGAATCTCCCGGGAAATGAGTGGGTAAAAGAAGAGCGCTTTTATTGCTGTCAGCCCATATCATTGGAACATTTCCGCTTTCATTTTCTATCGTGAGATAGTTTTTCTCCGGAGTAAATTTCTGATCAAAATAAAAATAGCCGCCTGCTATTGTAATAAGGATAAGTAGTAAAACGACGACTACAATTCTTTGTAATGTTTTCATGAATTTTTGTACAAGATTCGGAAATCCGGACATCTTTTTCGCTGAAAACAAGATGACAGTTTTACGACAGTTCTATGACTGTTTTTATAAGAATTTGGTTTTCAGTTTGATAATTAGTTCCTGTTTTTGGTTCAGGCTGATTCCGTTTTTAATAATGATATAAACCTTCAAACCCATAAAAATGAGTAAAGGGATGATAAAAAGCGGAAACTTCAGTAGGAAAATCTTTTGAATAAAAGGACTGGCGATCATAATACAGGAAAAAACTGCAGCAAGAATAATCTGAACACACAGAATACCTTTTCCCAGTTCCTTATTCCGTGAATCTTTTGCCCGGTAAGTTAAAAAAGCAGGAGCAATAACCCTCCAAAAGGAAAGATAAGACCAAACAATGCAGAAAGATTAATGATTTTTGCCCTTCCTACATCAATCGTATCTTTAGTTGTACAAATAAGATCTTCGGGCCGGCTATCTAATGCCTGAGCGAGTGCATTAAGTGTAAATCCCTTCAATGTACTTCCGGTTTCAACCCTTTGAACGGTCCGTAGAGAAAGCTTTGACTTTTCGGCAAGCTCATTTTGAGTCATATTCTTTTTTTCTCTCAACATCTTTACCTGGTTCTCCATGGTTGGCTATTTATGTTTTATAAAGGGGATTGATGTGCTAATTTAATAAAAAACATGATGGAAAGTAAAATCAGAATGCTAAAGGCTAATAAAACAACAGATGAATTGTGGATAACTTGTTGGTAATTTGTGGAAAAGTGAATATTTGCATTTTAAAGTATTGATTATAAATTATTTATAGAATAACTGTGAAAAGAAATTGCCGCAATAATAAATACTGCGACAATCTTGGGATATAGACTGATTTTTGAGAGATTTATCCTGCTTTGCACATGGCATCCCATGTTGTCCAGAAATGGGCATTGATGGCTCCGATAGGAGGATTCGTGCTGTCGGCAACAATACCTACCATTGAGGCACAGTTGGAGTTACAGCCTATTTCATAATGGCTTCCCTGCTGGGGTGGGATCTGTCTCCATGTACCGGTTGAGCCGCTTAATAGTTCCACTTTAATGTCAAAGATTCCTGAAAGACCCGGAGTCTGGATTTGTTTGGTAGGATCTTCACTGGAGATGGTGTCGCTCCAGTTTCCTTGTGAGAAGGTTACCCGCCATGTAGAGATCATTCGGGCTGTATCATTCTGAGGAGAAAGATAGACCCAGAACTGCGCTCCGTTTCCAAGTTGTACCTGTCCGGATGAATTTACGTTTACATTGGTTGATGTCATGTTAAGATGTTTTTTGTGGTTATTTTATGTTACAAAGTAACGGAGAACCTGAGCAGTTTTTTATAGTAGAAACCACTGATTATGGATACAGGTAGAAATACGTATGGTAGAAACAGAAGATAAAAGTGGAGTCTTGCAAAACATTTTGAACTGGGTTGTGAACAGATTGCAGTAAATTAAAGAATATTATTCAGCAAAACTTTATTTCATCTTGCGTGTATTCTATATAATGATGAAGTTTTAGTAATTACGTATTTTTATGATTAGACAGAGTGAAAAATCATATATTTATCTAGCTAATTTGAAAATTAATTACTATGAATAATTTAAAAAAATTTCAAGAGAGGAGTTAAAAAATGTAAAAGGCGGAAGACGCTATTGTCAATCATATGTTAATGATAGCATGGTGTAATGATAACACAGCAACTGATACAGTATGTTATGATTTAGATAGTCAGCAATCAAAGGATGAAGCATATGCATGTATGACTCATAATGGACAATTATTCAATGTTTATATCTGTGGCTCTGAAGATTACGGATCATAAATATGATAAATAAGATTTTAATTATTTTTCTGCTTTTTATAAGCAATTTCTTTTTTTCTCAAGTAGATACCTCCTATATTAAGGTAAGACTATGAAGCAGTATTTTTGATTGACACTACTAATATAAATAGCAGAAAAACAGAAAACACTGTATTGTTGATCGGAAAGCGATCTTCATATTTTAAAAGTAGTTACAAGACAGTGGCTGATTCTATTGGTAAACAGATTGCTAAAAGAAGTTTAGAAAATCCAGTCAATGGGCAGATTATTTTAAAAACCGGAGCTATACCATCTGCCAAGTTTAAACCTGAAGTGTATTATTTCGGAGGGAAATCTACAATTTATGATCAGATTGGTAAAGATGGATACTCTTTCGAAAGTACAAATCAAATTAATTGGCAAATTGAGAATATCAGAAAAAAATTAATGGTTTTGATTGCCAGAAAGCAGTAACCATTTACGGTAAGAAAAAATAACAGCTTGGTTTACTTCAGAAATTCCAATATCAGAAGGTCCTTATACCTTTAAAGGATTACCGGGTTTAGTGTTGGAAGCCTATGATGATAAAGAATATTTTCACTTTAAATTATCAGGATTAAAGAAAGACGTTAAAATTCCTATTGGAAATATTCCTTTTAGTGTAAAAACTTCCTATGAAAAATTTTTAAAGAAACGAACCGATTTAATGAATGATCCGATTAGCTCATTTATATCAATTTTTGGTAAAAGACCGCCTAAAGAGAATGAAGAACAGATCATTAAAAATATCAGAAGATTAAATAATCATTTGGATTAACAAAATAAAAAATATCCATCATGGAGTAATATCAGATTATGATCAAAAAACAAGCCTGTGCTAAATCAGCACAGGCTTCAGTTTTCTTGCAGAAAGGAAGGGATTCGAACCCTCGATACAGTTACCCGTATACTACCTTTCCAGGGTAGCTCCTTCAACCACTCGGACACCTTTCTTTTTGAGATTGCAAAAATAGTGTATTTTCCCGAATATCCAAATAAATATTGAAATTAATCTGTAATTTCTCCGCAAAGACTTCTCGTGAAGTTATCGGCAAAGCTTCCCGGGTAACTCGGGTTGCCAATAAGGTGCATGGCTTTAGTGATCGCAGTTTCAGCAGTCATATCTCTTCCACTGATGGCACCGATTCTTGAGAAAATATTACTGTTCTCATACTTTCCGAACGAGATACCTCCTGATATACACTGGCTTACTACTACGATCTCCGTTCCGTTATTTCTGATTTCCTGAAGCGTTTCCTGTGTCTTTTCACTGCTGAAAATAGTTCCCGAACCGAAAACCTGAAGAATAAGAACCTTCATTTTAGGGATCTCTTTGAAGTGACTCAGATGCATTCCCGGAAAAATTCTCCAGAACAGAATATCTTCGGAAATATGTTCATCAACATGGAATTCTACCTCCGGATCACAACGGAACAGATTATCCTTAAGAATATTCAAATGAACACCGGATTGCCCCAATATCGGGTAATTCGGGCTTGAATAGGCATCAAAATATTCTGCAGAATATTTCAACGTTCTGTTTCCTCTTAATAATTTATACTCGAAGTAAATGGCAACTTCCTGGATTACCGCTTCATCATTTTCATAAAGACTGGCATAATAAAGGCTGGTCAGAAGATTTTCTTTAGCATCTGTTCTTAAATCTCCAATCGGAAGCTGAGAACCGGTCATGATTACCGGCTTTCTTAATCCTTTCAGCATGAAACTTAATGCAGAAGCGGTATACGACATGGTATCCGTTCCGTGAAGAATCAGAAATCCGTCGTAATCTTCATAATTTTTCTGAATATAATTAGCGATAATTCTCCATTCCTCAGGCCCCATATCCGAAGAGTCCAGTGGTTTTGCAAAAGGATGAACGAAGACTTCACATTCCATCAGTTTCATTTCAGGCATCTTTTCAAAGATATTACCAAAATCAAAGGCACGGAGACTTCCGGTTTCATAATCTTTTTCCATTCCGATGGTTCCACCGGTATAGATGAGCAGGACTTTTCGCTTCATGTATTTTTTAATTAAGAATTGGAACCCAATTAGGGATCATAGGCCAAAATTACGTTAATTTGCAAAGATTTGAAAATGAATATGCGCTTATGCAGAAATTTTATGAGAATAAAGCTGCAGGCGTCAGATTGTTTATTGAAAAAAATAAGAAATGCAGACGAAAGACTTGGCTCAGACTTATGAGTATTTAAAACAGTTTTTAACAGAAGAAAGATTGTCGAAAATTGAACATTTCTCCCGGGAAAGTTCAGATTTTGTGCTTCCGGTTGTAGAAGATATCTATCAGTTTAGAAATGCTGCAGCCATTGTACGCTCTGTAGAGGCCTGCGGTTTTCATAAAGTAGTGGCCCTGCAGGAAGAATATAGCTTTGAGCCTAATCTCAGAGTAACAAAAGGGGCTGATACCTGGGTAGAGGTTGAAAAACTTCCACGGAATATGGAATCTTTTCAGAATATTAAAGACAGAGGCTACAAAATAGTGGTGGTTTCATTGGAAAATAATGCTAAAATGCTGCCTGAGTATGAAATTACAGAACCCATTGCATTGGTTTTCGGAACCGAGATGGAAGGGGTTTCTCAGGAAATTCTCGATTTTGCAGATGAAACACTGGCCATTCCGATGTATGGTTTCACAAGAAGCTTTAATGTTTCCGTTGCAGCTTCAATCTGTATGTACGAATTGAAACAAAAACTGATAAAATCTGATATTGATTATAAATTGAATGAAGAAAAGCTATTGAGGATGAAAATCCTCTGGACCGTCAATTCAATAAGAAGCGGACCGCAAATCTTTGAAAAATACCTGAAAGATCATGATATAGATTGGAAATAATTATCCGGGAAATAACAGAAGACGCCGTTTCAAAATCGATTTTAAAACGGCGTCTTCTTATTTTATCAATAGTTTAGCATAAAGGACAACAGTCTCTCACGCTGATTATATCATATGGTAATAATTCCAGGCAGCTACAAACAAACCTGCGGTTTCAGTTCTTAACCTCTGGCTCCCGAGAGAAACTGCTTTGACCTTATGATCTGCAAGAAATACAATTTCCTTTTCCGAAAAATCACCTTCAGGGCCAATTAAAAATGTCAAATGTTCCCTTGCAGGAATGTCCTTAAGATCTGTTCTTTCAAGATTTTCGTTACAATGGGCTACAAATGTGCGCTCCGGATCAATATTCTTAAGAAAATCGTTGAGTTTCACCATATCATGGATGACCGGAAAATGAAATCTGAGACTTTGCTTTGAAGCAGCAACAGCCTGTTTTCTGATCTTATCAATATTGATGTTCTTACGTTCCGTTTTTTCCGTGGAAATGATACTGATCTCCGAGATGCCCATTTCTACTGCTTTTTCCACAAAGAATTCAATCCTGTCTATATTCTTGGTGGGTGCAATGGCAATATGCAGTTTCGTGCTGAATCCCGGTAGGTTTTCTCTGATCTCTGTAACTTCAATCCCTGCTTTTTTACCTTCTATACTGAGTTTTCCGGAAGCAAGGTTTCCCTTTCCATCCGTCACATGAATTTCCTCACCATTTTTCATACGGAGAACCTTTACAATGTGCTGCTGTTCTTCGTCGTTGATTATTACTCCGTTTCCGTTGATTTCTCCGTAAAAAAGTTTCATATTTAAATATTTAGAATCTTCCTGAATTTATGTATAAATGATCATTAAAAGTAAACTTCATTCTCGCTTAAAAACGCCACACCGGTTTTTATTGTAGTATAAATATCACCTTCACAATCTCTATAAGAACATGCGTAAATCTCTTCAACCCACTTATTATTCATAAAAATTAAATTCAGGTATTCGTTTTTTCTTAAATTATTTTTGATGGATAAATAATCACCCTCTTTGGGCTCATAAGCAAAACTAAATACATTTTCCGAATTGATTTTCTCAATGATTTCTTCCTTTATATTTTGAATATATCCAATTTCTGAACTTATCATTAGAAAATCATCCTCTTCAGATTGTTCCGTCACTTCGTTTTTTCCTGTAACAGTTTCTAAAATCCAATAATATTTTGAATTTTTCTTAGATTGTGTACCTAATATTTTTTCTTCCAGGAGTATTTTCATAAATCGTATTTTGCAGTCGCAGTAGTTCTCAGGTCTGTAAATTCTCCTCTCTCAAACTTCAGTTGTGCTACCATGGCGATCATAGCAGCATTATCCGTAGTATATTCAAATTTTGGGATGTACATATTCCATCCTAATTTTTCTTTATTGTCTTCCATTGCTTTTCTTAAAGCTGAATTGGCAGAAACACCTCCGGCAATGGCAACCTCTTTAATATTTAAATCTTTGGCTGCTTTTTCCAGTTTTTTCATCAGAATTTCAATGATGGTTTTCTGTACGGAAGCACAAAGGTCATTCAGGTTTTCTTTAATGAAATCAGGATTCTTTCTGACTTCCTTCTGGATGAAATACAATACGGAAGTTTTGATACCGCTGAAAGAGTAGTCGTAGTTTTCCAGTTTCGGTTTATTGAATTGAAAAGCATCGGGATTTCCTTCTTTTGCCAGCCTGTCTATGATTGGTCCGGCAGGATAGTCAAGGTCAAAGATTTTTCCGATTTTATCAAAAGCTTCACCTGCGGCATCATCAATGGTTTTCCCGATAATTTCCATATCAAAGTAGTCCTTTACAAGTACAATCATCGTATGCCCTCCGCTTACGGTAAGGCACAGAAAAGGGAAAGCAGGCGGCACAGGATTTGCATCTTCGATGAAATGGGCCAGAATGTGGGCTTGAAGGTGATTTACTTCAATCAAAGGGACATTAAGACTCATAGCCAGAGATTTAGCAAATGATGTACCTACAAGAAGTGAACCTAAAAGTCCGGGTCCGCGTGTAAATCCTATAGCTGAAATTGCATTTTGTTGTATATTTGCTTTAGAAAAGATTTTTCAACAACAGGGATGATGTTTTGCTGATGGGCTCGTGAAGCCAGTTCAGGAACCACACCACCATATTCTTTGTGGATGGCCTGGTTTGCGGCAATGTTCGAAAGAATAGAATTTCCCTTGATGATAGCTGCTGAGGTGTCGTCGCAGGACGATTCAATACCTAAAATTATAGAGTCGCTCATAATAATGGCAAAGTTAGAGAATAATAACGAGAATGAGAATAAAAAATCAGTAGCTGAAAACCTAGGGGATCAGGTACAGAAGACTGTTGAAAATGTAGAGGGAAAGTGCGGGAAACAGTAAAAGAGGCATCTGAACTGGCCTCAGATGCTATCAACCATCCTATAGAAACGGCTGAAGAATTCGGGAAACAGGCGGTGAAGGATGTGACCAGCTATACCTGGTGGGCAAAGCTTCTTCTGATTCTCTTCTGGGTCGGACTTTTTCTGATAGGAAGTATTATGGTGATCATTAATCTTCCGGTAACCAAGCAATGGGCGGCAAATCAGGCACTGCAGATCGTTAATCAGGATTTTAAAGCAGGGTTTTCCACAGAAAGTGTAGACGTCAATTATTTCGGTGATGTAACGATAAAAGGCTTAAAAGTAAAAGACTATAAAGGCCTTGATTTTATTACAGCCCGGGAATTCCGTGCTGATTCAGACTGGATCTCTCTTGCCGTAAATGCTATTTCCGGAAATAGTAATTCCTTAAGTTTCAATTCTCTTACCCTCATTAATGCCGATGTAAAAGTCATTACCTATAAAGGCGACAGTATTCAATTTTGTCAGATTTACAGAACTCTTTGACAACGGTAAAAAAGAGACCCGAATAAACCTCCTTTTCAATTGAACTCAAGAATTCAGATCATTGACTCAAAAGTATCTATCGTTAATGAAAATTCTCCGGGAGATCAGGAAAATGGCTTACTGCAACACAATTTAATCTTAAAGCCCCGAACGTAAAAGTCAACGGACCCAATGTTTCGGCGCTCATCAATAATATGTCTTTTGTGACAAAGAGGTGGGGAAACCTCACATTGTAGATACTTTTTCCACAGAATTGTCTTTGACGAAACAGTTTTTATCTTTAAAAGACCTTACTTTAAATACAGATCATACTTTATTACAGGGGAATATTAAATTTAACCTTAATGATGGTTCGTGGGCAGATTTTGCAGACAGAGTTCGCTGGGATATGAATATCAGCCAGGGTAGCCAGATGAGCGGGTATGACATCAGTTACTTTGTGACCAACTGGGATAATATCAAACCGTTCAACCTTGCAGGAAAAATGACCGGGCCTTTAAATAAATTCCATCTTGAAAATTTCCTTATCAGAAATCCTGATGTAAATATTGCCACAAAGACCATGAAGGTAGATAACTTGCTGAAAGGACATTTTTCGATTGAGACAAAAGACCTTTCCACTGATTTTACCTATAAAGATCTGAAAGCTATGATGCCTTCTTTCATTTCCAGTAAGATGAAGAATTTCGCAGATGATTTCGGGAAACTGAAATATAACGGGACGGCCAAGGTAAATCCTGATCAGATCTATGTGGAAAACGGGAATCTGATGACAGGGATAGGGCAGGCAAAGATTTCCAAGCTTACATTGACGGGCTACAGCACAGCGATGCCTAAATATTCAGGGTACCTTGATGTAAAAGATCTAAACACCTTTGTGATTACAAAAATAAAACAGTAGGCTTAATTTCAGGGAAATTTGATCTTAACGGACAAAGTTTTGATGTCAATACCATGCGTCTGACTACCAAATCCCAGGTTGCCAGCATTGAAATTATGGATAAGGTGATCAATAACCTTTACCTGGACGGACTACTGGATCATAAAAAATATAACGGGCTCATCACCGTGAATGATGAACAGGCAAAAGCTACTATTAAGGGGTTAATAGATTTCAGTACTTCTAAAGTGGCGATGGATGTGAATGCAGATGTCAGTTATCTGAACATGAATTATTTCACCAACAAACCGGGTAATCAGATTGTAAGCGGACAGGTTGACGGTAAGATGTCAATGTCATCCATTAATGATCTTACGCTGGATGTGAATGCCAATAACCTTCATTTTGCTACGGCAACCCAGAAATATGATATTCCCAATGCGAAGCTGAGGACATTTGTTGAAGCAGGAGGACGGGTCATTGATGTTGATGCGCCGGGAGCAGCTACCGGGAAAATTTCCGGAAAATATAATCTTGCCGACCTTTTAGGAATGGTAGAAAATGGTGTAGGCAAAATATTGGTGGGGCCACGCCGAGAAAATTATACCGTGGACAGAATTTTGCGCTGAACTTTGATGTCCGTCAGGGATTGGTCAACTATTTCTTACCGGACCTGAAATTGCCTAACGGGGCTCTTGTAGAAGGAGAATATGACGGGAACTCCAATAACCTGATCCTGAATCTTGATGCCACTTCTTTGAAATATATTATGACCAAGGAAGAGGAAATTACTGATGCAGACAAGGCTTTGGCAGCTTCCAATCCGGAATATAAAATCAATGACAGGAAAAACCTGAACCGGGACAGTGCCATGGTAGACAGTGTGAAGGTTAGGATCAATACGGCTAATCTTGACCAGCAGTTGTATGCAAGAATCAACAGACTGGAGTACAACAAAAATATCATCAAGGATTTTGAGCTGAAAGGGAATAATGAAAACGGAAATACACTTCATCTTGCCACTGTATTTAAGCATGGAAGCCCTGATGACGAAATTAATGAAAAGCTTAAGGAATATGCCATCAATGTAGATCAGTCTACCGATGCTGCGGGAGACTATGTCTTCAGATTTGAACCTACAGAAGTGAAGTTCAATGAAGTGACCTGGGCAATAGATACCAGTCCTGAACTCAACCATTCCATTACCTATAGAAGGCAGACCGGGGATTTTGATATCAGGAACCTTCGGGTTTATTCTGATAAAAGTGCCTTATTTATCAAAGAAGCACAGTTTAAATCGGCCAAAGATTTTTATGTAGACGCTGATATCAATGATTTTTCAATAGAAAAACTTCTGGAAATGCAGTCCGGAGGTAACGGTATGGATATAAAAGGACTTGCCAACGGTACTGTAAAGATCAAAATGGATAAAAACACTTTACAGCCACTGGTGGACCTTACCATTGATGATATTAAGATGAATGGTAACGATATGGGAGATATTTCTATTTCGGCTACCAACGGATTCTCTCTGAATGTCTATGATATTGATGTGAAAGTACATTCGGCAGGTGCTCTTGGAAACAACAGTTTGAATTTAACAGGTACTGTTAACAATAATACTGCTTCACCGGATATTGATCTTACAGCTGAAATGCGTGATTTTGATCTGGCATTCACCCAGCAGTTTGTGCAGTCTGTCTTCGGAAACCTGAGAGGAAAGGCAACCGGTGATCTTAAAATCAATGGTAAACTTAAGAATCTTGATTACAGCGGTGATATTGCTTTAAAAGATTTTGGATTAAAACTTCTATTTACTGGGGTAGATTATTCATTTGATGATACTGTAATTCAGTTGACCAAAGGTCTTGCTATCCTTAACAATATTGAAGTGCATGACGGAAGATCGAATTCCAAAGGAATGTTTCCGGTGCGATTCAATTTGAAACACTTTCATCCATGGGAGTATCTCTGGTAATGAGAGCAGATAATCTATTGATGCTGAATACCACACAGAAAGACTATGATCTGTTCTGGGGGCGTGTTTACGGACAAGGAGATCTGTATGTGGACGGACCTGTTTCCGGGCTGAGTATCACCACACCTAATATGAAGGCCCTGAATGGAAGCACCTTTACTTTTAATTCAAGTTCCACCTCGAATGTTGAAGAATTTAAAATGCTGAGGTTCCTGAAAGAAGGAAAAGACGGTTTGGTAACGTTGGAAGATAAGAAAAAGACAGGAGCCAATATGAATGTCGACTTCAGTCTGAGTGTTGATAAAGGAACCACTGTGAATGTACTGGTAGGAGATGATGTAGGAAATATTACCGTGAAAGGTTCTGCAGATCCTTTGAAATTCCACATGAACAGACAGGGAATATTGCAATGAGCGGAACGTATAAGGTAGATAACGGAACATTTGTTTCCAAAGCTATTCTTAATAAGACGTTCCAGATAGAAAGAAACAGTAGCATCCGATGGGATGGTGATGCGATGAAGCCTTCCCTGGATATCAATGCCAATTATGTGAGGATGGTTTCCAATGTTGGGGAATATCTGAGTCTGAGTAAACTTCAGCCTATCAGTATCTTGCTGCAGGCGCACATTTCCCAGTCGTTGGTAGATCCTAAGATTGACCTTAATGTAACAGCACTGGACGTTTCCAGCCAGGTAAGAGAAACACTTGCCGCCAAAATGAGCCAGGAAGGGGAAAAAGTACTTCAGTTCGGTTCCGTTTTGTTGCTGAGTACCTTCAATGTATCCAATACAGGAGGTGTAGATGTGAATGTAGGAAATGTAGCAGAATCTTCCGGATATAATATGCTTCTGAAACAGCTGGGATCAGTACTTAATACGATGAGTAATGAGTTTCAGATTGACCTTAACTATGTAAAAGGGGACCAGAATGCCAGCATCGGGGACAGAGCCAATGCCGGGGTAAGTGTTGCCCTTTCACCGAGAGTCAATATCAAGACTGGTCTGGGAATCCCGTTATCGAAGACGGAAGGAGCCCAAAACAATTATCTTTCAGGGAAGGTTCTATTGAATATGACCTTTCTAAAAAAATGACGGTACGCTTGTCATCCGTGGTTATTCCAAACCTACCAATATAGGGATGGGACTGGCCAGTACTAACGGTTCTGCTAATCAGGCCTATGGAGTAGGGGCAGTATGGAGTAAAAGCTTCAATTCTTTGTTTAAAAAGAAGAAAAAGATAAAAAACCTTCGGAAGTAAAAGGTGAAATAAAAACAGATTCTATAAAATCAAAAGGCAAATAATTAGAATATTTTAATGATTTTTATCATCTGTGTTAATTATTGTTAATATTTGATATATATTTTTTTAGTTAAATTATTTTTCGTAAATTTGCAAAAAATACATAGATTTTTTAAAGAAATTGTAATTTAACTAATATGAACTATCAACTGGACGAAATAGACAAGAAGATTCTTGATTTCTTAGTAGAAAACACAAGAATGCCTTTTACTGAAATTGCAAAGCAGATGGATGTTTCTGCTGGAACAATTCACGTAAGAGTGAAAAAGATGGAAGATGCAGGTATTATTTTGGGATCATCTCTTAACATCGATTATGGCAAGCTGGATTACCACTTTACAGCTTTCATAGGAATCCTTTTGACAAAATCAAACCGTACTCAGGAAGTACTGAAAGAATTGTCAACTATTCCTAACGTAATTGAAGCGAGCGTTATTTCCGGAAAATATAATATTTTCTGTAAAGTAAGAGCGAAGAATACAGATGATGCTAAAAGAATCATTTATCAGATCGACGACATTCAGGATGTGATGAGAACTGAGAGTATGATTTCTATGGAAGAATTCCTGAGTGACAAAAATAGACTGATCAACGCGATCTCTATTTAATTCAAATTTTAAACGAATAATTATAAAAGAACTTATGAAATCTCTCATAAGTTCTTTATTTTTGCAGGTATGGAAGAATACAGTTATTTTGACGAGGATCCGAAGAAAGGATGGGGATTTGTACTGGCATTTGCAGCCTTGATGTTGTTTACCATAATGGGACTGGGAATTGATGTGGATGAATATTTGCAGCATGAATACCTTGATATTCCCAGATGGTATTTCTATATCATCTTTTCCATTGATGTACTGATGGTGATAGGCCTTGTGCTGATGTTCTTCTATAAAAAAGTCGGGATTTTTATGTTTCCGGCACTTTTGGTACTGCATTTCTTTATGCACAATTATTACCTGTCTACATTCCTGTATACGGATGTTACCAATCTTTTCCTGTTCACAGGTTTCGGGATGTTGGCAATCATTCCGAAATGGAAGTTTTCAGATAAGATTTATTCCATAGCAGCTCTTTTGAGCTCCTGCAGATGGTAATAGTGAATTGCTTTTTGTTTTAAAGGATTTTCAGCCCAGTTTTGCCATTCGCAGGTATAAGGATTATAGCCGCATTTTAAAGGTTTTGAAGTATCAAGGCCTGCTTTATTGAAGCTGTTCTTTTCCGTATAAGCCCTGCAGTCGGTACAGATATATCGGAATTCACAGTCTTTGCATCCCTCAATCTGGTCTTTGGTAAGGTTCCAGTATTTTTGAAACTGCCCTGCTCTAAGATCTGCTCAAGACTGTTTTGGTGAATATTTCCGAAATTTTCGGACATCAGCGGGCAGTTTTTAATATTCCCGTTTTTATCGATACCCATCTTTTTATACAGGCAGGAATTGTGATTGATTGATTCCAATACTTTAGGAATATTGGTATTGAAATATTTCATGTCCACTTTTCCACAGGCAGATATTTTGAGATCTTCTTCCACAAACTGTACTGTAAATCTGTATTCATCTTTAGCTTTGAAAGGAGGCTTCTTACAATCGTAGAAAACAATGCTGTAAATTCGTTCTGTCTCCTGATGGAGAACCTGTATAAAAGACTGGTCAATCTCATGATGGAACGGAGAAAATATTTCTATTCCGGATAAGACTGAGTTTGTAAAAGTACTGTCAATTTCTATAAAATCCTTCAGTGTTAAGGTTTTCAAACTGTAAATAACCAGATGTCTGATTCCAAGGTTTTCTGCTGATGATCTTATTTTTTTATTACCTCAATATCTTCCATTTCGATAAAGAGATTCGCTATGGTTACAGGTTCATAGTAATCATAGGAGAGAGGAGGAAAGTTTCTGTCCCAATTATTCTCTGTGATAAATCCGTACTCTTTTTCCAGCAGAAGATTAATATATTCATGAACGATCGGCCTGGATGTTTTATCATAACCTTTCAGAATGTCTTCAACGGAATGATTTTTCATCTCAACTATAATGTCATACAATTCCAGGGGATATAATTCCGAAACATTTCTCTGCAGATCTGAAATGAGTATTCTGCCGGCTCCTTTTGTGATAATAATATTGCTGAATAGATTAAAATAGTTCATGTTTTAATATAAATTTTGTGGAATACTAGCATAAACAGATGTATTAAGATATTTCATACTAATCTTGTCAGACATTTGTAAGGATTAAGTTTTGCATAGGAATCCGTATGGTATTTTTCGCAAGGAATCGTGATGCTAAAATTTTTTTCTCACGGCTTTTACTTTTTACAACGTCAATATATTTAAAGGTGAGGGGAGCTTGTGCTTTTCCTTGTTGGTAAAATCTTTTTCATAAATATTCTGCTATTTCTTTTTCCAATAAATAATTACACAGGACAGACATTCCCAGAAACTGGCCCACAGGATTTACTTCTAAAAATAATATTTACTGTCGCTCTTAATGAAATCAAGAGAACCGGAATTAAGGTCTAAAGACTGCATGAGCAGATGTATTTTTTGCTCAATATTTTTTGGCAGACGATACGATACTTTTCTGTTGGGTTTTTTATCATTGTATTTCCTGAAATCAACTTTGGTCTGATCGTCATTTTGTGAAAAAATAGCCATGGACCAAACTTTGCCATTGAGATAAAAGCTTCTTATTTCATAATCTTTTTCAATCTTTTCCTGAAAGAAAGTAATGAAAAAATCTTCATCTTCATTTTCCTGAATAACCGTTGTATACATCATACCGCTGGAATCTTTGAGTATGCCTTCCATTCGGGGATTTCCACCAATGGTTTTAATGATCGTTTTATTTAAAATAACATCATCTGTGGTGTCAGCAAGAAAATATGCCGGAATATCCAACCCGGTCTTTTGTGCCGCTTCAAGTACAAGAAGCTTATTAATATCACTGTTGCTTTGCTTGTTGATATGTTTTTTTGATTCTAAAACTTTTATTATATAATCTTCCAGCCAATGTTGGTATTCATTCATATTAAGGTTAATGGCATCATTTTTATAATGAAGACGGTTGAATTTCAAACCACCTCTTCTATACCATACACTGGTAATTTCATCAATAAAAAAACGATTCCTCCGGCTCTCTATATAAATCCGTTTTTCTTTGATCTTAATATCAAAAATTTCATCTTCATGTACCCGGATAAAGCTTTTTCCTAATTTTAGCAGCCATTTAATGACTTCTGTAGTAGTTATTTCGTTATTATGTGAAATGATAAGTATCAATTTTTCTTTTTATTTTTTTGAAGAAATCCTTAGTGATCCATTGAGCGTGTTTTAGGCTTGGCAGCCCTATACTTTTGCGGTTACGGTTCACGGTTGCTGAGTCTTTTATGTTTTCATATCCCTGATAAACTGCATAGGTGTAAGGTAGTTTATGATGGGAATTATTTCTGTCTATCATTGCGGCGTAATCACGGGGAGGGCAATCACCGGATTTTACATACTCTAATATTTTGGTTTTAAAATATTCATGATACTCTTCATAATCAGCCATATGAAGCAATATTGGTCCTGAAGGCATCAATAAATCATCATTCCATAAACCTATTTTTTGTAAACCTGGGAACCCGTAATTCTCAAACATCCATTTCAGAAGTTCGGCATTCTTTTTATCATTTTTAATGACATTCTGGTAATTTCCTTCTTTGCGGCTGCTTTGATCACGTTGAAATGCAACGGTAAAGGAATCTATCAGTTTTTGGTTAAGCCCTTTTTCCATTCTTCAACCTTCACTTCCATTTCCTGCTTGCCAATCCCATATTTTTTGTAGAGCTGTATAAAGCTGGTATCTTCTTTTTATACCTCCAGTTAGGTGCAATTAAGGGAATAAGCCTGTAGAGACTTTTTTTTCCACCGAAATTTTTATTGTGCTGATCTGCAAGTCTTATATAATTTTCATATTCATCTCTCCGGTCCTGGTTTTGGGGTTTGTATTTTCGGAATAATTTTCGGTACTGCTTTATAGCTTCGTCGGTTTGATGGGTGACACGGTAAATACTGTCAATTTCGTTTACCTTGTTATAGTATGAAATATAATTTCGATTTTTGCAGGCGGAAAGAAATAAGCAAAGAATCAGACCAATTATATATGCTGAATTAATGTCTTTATTTTGTGTTTTTATATTATAATATTTCATAATAATCTTGCAAGTGGTTTTGTAGGCTTTACTCTCATTAAATAGTCAGTCTGATATTCTATTGAGGCAATAATCAATCTTATGGTTATACTATATATCAACTGAAGTATCTCTAAGGTTTCTATTTTATAAAATCAAGCGGGCTACAATTGTTGTTTTCAGGTTAGTAGAAAGAATAAGAATCATTTTTCTTCATTTTATCTTTTCTGATTTTAGATGAATGTTTTATACTGGGTAGTCCAATACTTTTTCGGTTACGGTTAATCCGAACAGAATCTTTATCATTATTCCGTAAGCTGTATCGTACAGCAGTATTTCTATAATAATCATATGTATCAGACATTAAGGCATATTCTTGAGGAGAACAATGGCCTGATTTCACATATTCAAATAATTTTTTTCTGAATTCAGGATATTTTTTTGAGCCAATCATATGGCTTAGCAATGTAGGCATGGCGATGAAAACATCATCGTTTCCTAATCTACCTATTTTTTGTCCGTCAGGAAATCCATAATGTTCAAATGTCCATAAGAAAAGATCAACATTTTTTTCAATGTTCTTGTATATAAGGGATATATTTTCAGGCCTTCCTTCCTGGTCACGGATCATAGCAATACTAAAGGAGTCTACAAGTCTTTTATCCAGGTTCTTTTTCCAGTCCGTTACTTTTTGGTCGACTTCCAAACTGTCTATCCCATATTTCTTGCAAAACGGATAAAGTTTTTTATATTCATTACCATAGGGAGCTATCAGTGTAATAAGCTTGAATAGGCTTTTTTTTCCTCCAAAGTTTTTATGGTATTGATCTGCAAGCTTAATATATGTTTTATATTCTTCAGTGAGCTCTTGGTTTTTAGGTTCATACTTCTGAAACAGTTTTTTGAATTTTTAATAGCTTTTTCAGGTTTATCAGCCATTCTGTATATACTGTCAATTTCATTTACTTTGTTGTAATAAGTAATGTAATTCACTTCCCGGTTTTTACATGATAAGAAAGAAATCAAAATAAATAATAGGATATAATAAGTATATTGTTTCATGAACTGTTTAAGGAATATAATCTGTTTAATTTTTTGCAGGTTCTTAAAAAATTTAGATGCCAGAATTGATAATAAGAAGAAATAGAGGGATATACCCTCTATCTGTATTACCACTGTTAATTAATGCTGGTATCTATTTTTAAAGTACTGAGATGAACTCCGTCTTTCCAGGTCTCTTTATCATAGCACGTAGATCCACAGTCAGTTTCTACGTATTTATAACCATCACCACCTAAAATTGATTTTAAGTCTTTTCTTTGTAATTTTTTGTTTTCGGAAGAGAAGCTGCTCTTCATACCATTTAATTTTTTCATTTTGAGATTTTTTTAATTTAATAGATCACTTGTGCCATACAACCCCTGACATTGGGTACAAATAATTCTCACATTTATCCTGTACTGTACACATACAATCTAACATGAAGAATCTGTTCATCAACGTTGATGTGATAAAACTATAAATATTTAGATCCCGTAATAGTGATAAAATTGATTTGTATGTGTAAATTTTTTGCAATGTTTTTCAGTGATTTTTATATAGAATGGTGTACACATTGACGGCAATGTGCAGAGAAAATATTATAAAAAAATAAGAATCCTTTTAATAGTATAAATGGATATTAACCGGAAATAACAGAATATCAAATTAACGCAATACAGTATTAAAAATTTACTGTTTGTACAAATGTTATTCTCGGATTTGATATGTATCGGTATATGATGAGGTTCTGAAATTATACCTTAGCTTGTACAAAAAAACCGCAAATAACGGGTTGGTAAAAAATGAAGAGCTCCGGTAAAAAACCAATAAATATGCAATTGTAATGCAATATTTTAATACAAAATAATGCAAAGAAATTATAAAAGTACTGTTGAATTGTTTTGTGAAAATACGTAATATTTACTCTGAAAATACCCCTGGAAAAAGACTCAAGCGCTGTATTTTCATCCAGTCCGAATTTTTCTTCAGACGGTACTTGGTCATTCTTACACTTTTGGGTTCTACATTCAGGAGATGAGCAATCTGTTTGGTATCCATGCCAAGATAGATGTAGGCACAGTATTTCAGATCCAGGGCCGTAAGTTTTTGTTTGGCTCTTTCGTTGATGTTTTTAAAAAAATCCGGATGCAGCTCCTGTATGGTAAATCTGATCTTTTCAAAATCGTTATCTATCCGGTTTTCCCCTTTACAACATGTTGTATATTGATATCAGTATCAGAAAGCCTGGTCTGAAGCTGCTGAAGCACTTCATTTTTATGCTGGATATGGAGCTGGCTGGCTAAAACCTCACTCTGGAGCTTTTGCTGTTGTAGGGTAAGCAATTCCTGTTCTGCTTTTAATCTGGCCTGTTCTTCCCTCTGAAGTTTAATCTGCATTTCAGCATCATGCTTTTCAGTATCAAGCTTTTTTCCCTTTCTATAGAGTATCGCAATTTAAAATGATAGGAGCGGAACATAAAGAAAGCTCCGATCAAGCCGATAATCCCTAAACCTATATAAAGAAGTTTCTCTTTTTCAGGCTGGCTGTTTTTTCTGTAAGCGCCCTGAGTTCGGATTCTTTCCGCTGTGACTGAAACTGGGCTTCCAGTCTTTTGCCGTTTCTGCCTGCCCTTCGTCAAACAGCTTATTACTGTAGTCTGTTACTTTTGACTGATATTCAAATGCTTTCCGGTAGTTGTTTTGCTTTGCATACAGCTGTGCCAGATCCTGAACAACGTTGATCATCACATGATAATAGACCGGTTTCTGGGTAAGCAGAATTTGTTCTGCTTTCAGAAGATATTGCTCAGATAAAGCATCGTTTTTATCCCGTGAAGCCAGATTACTCAAAATTCCAAGTGCCCCGGCCTGGATGCCCTGGTTTAATGTTGTATGCTGCGTTAGGGTGAGGATTTCAGCTGTGTTTTCCTGAATTTCCTTGCGTATTTCCGGGGTAATGACCGGATAGCTCAGGTTGTAATTGGCCAGATTTAATAAAGCCATAGCATGAGCATGGGCAGAAACCTGTCCCGAAACTGATGATAAAGCAAAACTGCTTTTTTACACATCTCAATCACCCGCTTCAGGTCCTTTAAATCCCCGGTTTTTTCATACGGAAAATAATAACAGACTGCCATTGCTGAATAGGCAGAACTCAGCATATTTTTATTCCCTGATTTTTGAGCCAGCTCTACTGCTTTTTTGGCATACAGCGTGGCATTTTCAGCATCATTCCATTCAGTATAGATGCCGTAGAGAAGGTAATTGAGCTTGGCATTCAACAAAATCTCCGAAGGCAGTTTCTCAACCTGTGGAAGCGTTTTCTGAATGAGTTTGATGGTATGCTCAAATTCGCCCAAAGCATTATTATAGTAGATGTTCAGATAGGTAGCGTACAGTGCTGCTGTTTTATCGTTGGTTTTTTGTACAATGGCATTGGCAGCATCAATGATAGGAGGTACTTTGTCATATTGAGACTGGTTGAGCTTAATAATTCCGTTTTGAGCCAGGGCTTTTACTTCTTCGGCATAGTTCCTCTCTTTTTGGGCCAGTTCCAGTTGCTGCTGAACATATTTTCCGGCAGCAGGATACTGATCACTTACCCTGTAGTATTCTGTAAGCTCATTGTAGATTTTAAATTTTTCGGCCACAGAAGTATGACCATTGTTCAGCCGGTTTTTAAGATCATCGGTAAAGACATCCTGAGCAGGAAATAAGGTGCAGAAAAAAATAAAAAGTATAAAAATGAGCCTTTCAGTTTCATGAGGTGAAAGTACAAAAATTGTAGAAAACTGTCAATTTATGATCTGAAAATATAAACCTGAGGTTTCGTTTCAATTGGTTTATTTTCAGTGTTTTATATTTGTTTGTAGTCGTTTTGTAGTCATCGCTTTCGGGAGGTGCAGTTGTTTTGTAGTCATTGAAAAAACAGGAGTCTGATTTTTCTGCTGCAATTTTGGATCAGCAAAAAACAGAAATATTAATTATAAAAATTTTACAGCTATGGACAACAAAACATTATCTATCGTATCATACATTACTATTTTCGGATGGCTGATTTCTTTCTTTTCAGGTAAGGATAAAGCTGACGGTATTTTGAGATACCACCTGAAGCAATCATTGGGATTGGTCATCAGTACCTTTATCCTGTATGCTGTTCTCAATGTTTTATTTTTAATAACAGAATTAGGCTTTTTAGTTGGTCTGTTCGGATTGCTTCCGTGGGTATTGGCCATCATAGGAATCATTAATGCAGCCAATGAAGTTGAGAAACCTTTACCACTGATCGGGAAAATGTTTGAAAATAAATTCTCTTTCATTGGGTAACGTCTGGCAGTTCTTTAGATATGGGAGATTTTAAGCATTTAAAAAGAGAAGGCAACGGGTATCTGATCAACCAATATAAATCATTACAGCATATAATTGTATTAGTATGGGTAGTGATTTCGATAATTGTAATCTTTTCTACAGGCTATCTGAAAACAGGAATCATCCTGCTGATTTTTTCATTGCTGCTGACCGTCATTTCTTTCATACCACCAAAAGTTTGTTTTGAGCCTGACACAAAACTTCTGACCGTCACTAATCGTGGATTGAACCGCAAGAAATTTTCTTATCATCTTGATGACTTTGAAGGTTTCGAATTACAGACATTTAAAATAGCTTTTATTCCTTTAGGATGCTTTTTATATGCTGATTTTAAGAAGGTATCACATCTGAAACGGCCGGTTATATCACAATCTTTTAGTAAGAATACGATGCAGGAGCTGGTGAATGAACTGAAAGACCTTAATAAATATATGAGATAACCCCTAACGACTACTATTATATTATGAAAAGATCATTAATTACAGCAGGAATGCTTATACTTTGTTTTTCCACGATATCATGTGATAAGCTGGAAAAAATGAAAGAAAAACTTTCACAGAATGATACCCGGCAGGTGAATCCCTTCAGCATTAATTCAGGAGATGAGAACAGGGATATTATCGCTTTTAATAATAAAGTGGTAAAAATGGATGATGCCCAGTCTGAGTTTATAAAAAACTTTCAGAATGCATTGGAACAGATGAAGACCTATGTGAAAAATGCTACCGAAAATCCTCAATATTCCGGTATGTCGCCCTGTTTACTCCTGTTGTCATGATGTGGGCAGAGCAGGAGATCAAAGCCCCTGATGTACTGGGCAAAGATTATCAGATCCTTGTTGATAAAATGAAAGATACAGCTTCACAGCTGAAGAACTTGAAAAAGAGCTTGAAGCATACAAAGACGCAGAAGACTGGAAAGATGATAAAGGGAAAAAAGTAACGGAAATCAGTGAAAAAGCAGAGAAGATTATGAAAGAAAACCGTTCTGCTGCCAATGAATTATTTACCAAACTTTCTCCAAAAGCAGATAAGGCCGAAATAGCAACTCTTGAAAATCATCCGCTTAAAAACAGATCATTCAGTCCAGAGAGGCTATGGAACTGGCTCAGAAAATCATTGATGAGTCTTATGATATAACAGACCTGAATGCTTATAAAACCAAATTTGCCCGGCAATATCAGCAAATGGAAAAATTATATGTAAGAAACAGGGATGAAGAGATTCCGTCATCAGAAAAGCAGAAAGAAAGCAGCTATCTGGCATTTAATAACTCTATCAATGATTTTCTGGGGAAGATGAGAATCGTACAGCGAAGCCTGAATGAAAACAGTGAAGGGCTAAACAGTGATCTTGATGCCCTGGAAAGAGAAGCAGGCTTTGTACTTGACCGTTACAACAACTTTGTAGATTAATGATAACTTAAAAATTGATATGATGAAAAAAACATTAGGAATTATTCTGATTCTGCTAGGGTTTTGCCTGACAGTAGTAATAAAAATAGGACCGTCCAAAGAGACCTCATGGCTGTTCGGCTATGGAGATCTGCCTCCAATGCTTCTTGCTGTAGCACTTATTATCCCCGGATTGATCCTGTATAATAAAAACAGATAACCGGAAATAATGTAGCCATAATCATGAAACTGGCTATACTTTGATGAATATAATGATCTGATATGACAGGATTAAGGTAATTTTACCGCCCATTTTAAAAAAGAAAAGAAGTATGGATTTCGAAATTTTGAAACAACAGATAGAAGATGCTGCAAAGAAATCCTTTTTGGAAATGTATGAAAAACATAGCAGAGAACAGGTTTACAGCTTTGCATTGTACAGTGATGAAGGTGCAATGACGGTGTGCCCTGCTGCCAATACACTGAAGATGCTGGAAGCAGCAGATGAGGATGATGCGCTTTATTATAAGTATGAACCTGCAGAATGGGCTTATGAAATGGAAGGCGCTGATGATGAGTTTAATGCAATATGCAGCCTGTTGAGAGCTGAACTAGACCAGCATCGTGAGGATGATGAATGGTTTGAAGACTTCCAGGCCAGATTGTACTCAGTATGTGTTGAAGTATTGGAAAAACTTAAAAATGAAGACTTTTTCAGACAGATTACAGGTCAAGATATTTTCCTGATTTTTACCGTTTCAGATTATGAATTTGAGAAGCAGGATCTGAAGAACATCATTGTCAGACTCAATGATAATGAATATAAAAGTGAATATCTGGAGTGGATGGATACCTGGGGCAATTAAAAGAATGAGAACATAAAAAGACACATTTAAATATATACTATGAAGCTGGATAAAATAATTGTCTCAGATACATCTCACCAAAGTAATGATCCTTACGATCTTATCCGTTCCAATATTTCTGTAGTCAATCTCCTGGGAGAAGAAGGAATTGATGAAGAAAATATCCATGAACTCAGTTATCAGTTATTATGTTGATTATTATTTCTGGCAGTATAAAAATGGAAACTTTTCGCAGTTTGTGTGGAATTCAGGCTGGTCGGCAGAATTGAATAAAATTATTGAGGAAGGTTTAAAGAAAATGAAAAGCAAAGACCATCTGGAACTTTTTCTGGAGCAATGTGCCAAAGCGGAAAGCCTTGAAGAAGGAGAACTTCGGAAGTATCTGGAAGGTCAGTATTTTGGCCCGAACAAAACAAGAGATTTTTTGAAAAATGATTCCTTTTACAGCCTTGAAGAAAATCTTACAGCGCTTCATTCCGAATGGCTGAGACAACATCCGGATCTGAAAGTATTGTCTGTGGAAGATATGTTTTCGGAACTGGAAATAATCGTCGGTCACGAGATTGAACGATAAAATTAATTTTTAAATATTGTGACAATGGAAATTCTTAAAAACTCAATATAGAGCTTCAGCAATATCTGAAAGAAATCTCCGGAGATCTTACTGATGATCTTGTCCGTTTGCTTAAAGGAGAAAATATACAATATCTTGAAAATAAAGAACAGTCAGATATTAAGGCTTTCTATTTTGAATATGAATTCGAATACCTGAATATCATATGCTGGGGAGTAGATAGGGCAGGCAAGATAGCTACGGAAACAACAGCTTTGCCAAGAAAAAATGAAAACGCAGCTCAAAAAAACGAAAATGGAGTGCTCTGATTCCTGAAAAAATATGGACTCATGCTGCAGACTTTCAGGATCATTATGAAGGCGACGATTTTGATGATATTCTGGATGAGTATGATGATGAAAAGTACCGGCTGTTTGAACAATGGTTTTTTGACTGCTGGAAAGAAGCAAAGACACAGACCTCAGTAAAGATGGATGCCTATTTCTCTATTCATGATACGTACTTCAGAACAGACCTCAATACCCTGAAAACCATCAACGAAGATGAGATTGCCCAACGGTACAATTAATCAACGAAATTTTATATAACATTAAAACCTAAATTATATTTTACATTATGAATCACTATCAATTCTATAAACAGGAAGGAAATCAATATATTTTTAAAAACCAGCCGGTATTTATAACAGTGCTGTGCGTTATCTTTTTAATCATAGCAGGTTTTATTTTTAACAGTGCGAGAACGGTGAGCTTTATTATCATTGCAGTGGTAGCCCTCATTATAGTCAATTTTTTTACCAAGAAGTTTATTATTGATATGGACAGGAAGACCATTACCGGAAAACATACGATTTTTGTTCCGGCAAGAACGTATGATATTAAGGATTTTACCAATTTTCATGTGCTGGCTACAAAATATCTTGGTTTCATTACTACTAATGTAATCCTGTCAATTTATTTTGAAGTTGATGGGAAAGAAAAACACCTGACCATAGGACAGGCGGTGACTCAGAGAGGAATACAGAAGATGGTGAATGAAACAGAGGATATTATGAAAATCAATAAGCAGGATCATGGACATAACAGACCGCTATAAATTTGAAGAGAACGGCAGTGAAATAAGCTTCATGCCCAATTACAGTTTTCTTAGAACCTTAGTGTGGTGGCTTGCGCTGGGTATCATTATAATTCCTGCGATCATTTACTGCTTTATCGATACCATATCGGGAAATGCCTTCAGAATTGTTTTTGCAGTATGGGTGGTCTATATGGGATACCTGCTTTTCGACCTCTTTTTCAGGATTCCCGTGAAGTATATTTTTGATAAATCAGAGAAATGTATTTACCGAAAATGGATACTCACCAGAAAGATTATGACTTTTGATGAAATGACTTATTCCATCAATGATGAGTGGGGAGGATATTATTATGCAATTGGCAAAAAAAGAATCTGTTTGTGAAAAGCTACAGGATCAGCAATTATTTCTCGGGCTCAAAAGCTTCCAACAGAAGAGAAGATGAGTATATAGAAAAAATCTTATGTCCGGTTTTGATCGCCGTTGGAATCCCTATGAATCAGCAGGCAGAACAATAATAATGAAGGGTAGAAACTAAAACCATAAAAAAATGGGAGTATAACCATGGCTCTTCCTTTGCCGGGATAGTACTCCAAAACAAAACTCCAACATTGAATCACTCATTCAATAAAGACTGCGGGCTGTTTCGAAGAAACAGCCCGCAGTTATATGATTACACTAATAGTTAGTCAGCTAAAATTCTCTTCACAGCCTCTTTTACCGCTGCAGCATCAATTTTATATTTCTTCATCAGCTCAGCAGGCGTTGCAGATTCTCCGAAAGTATCGTTTACAGCTACAAATTCCTGTCTTGTAGGTCTTCTTCTTGCAAGCATTCCAGCAACAGATTCTCCTAAACCTCCAAGGTAGTTGTGCTCCTCAGCAGTTACGATCTTACCTGTTTTTTCAACAGATTTTAAAATGATCTCTTCATCAAGAGGCTTGATGGTGTGAATGTTGATCACTTCACAAGAAATACCTTCTTTTTCAAGCTCATCAGCTGCTACAAGAGATTCCCATACAAGGTGCCCGGTTGCAACAATCGTTACATCTGTCCCTTCCTGAAGCATAATTCCTTTTCCGATCTCGAAAGGCATATCTTCAGGGATGAATACAGGAACGGTAGGTCTTCCGAATCTTAAATATACAGGACCTTCGTGCTCAGCAATAGCAATAGTAGCCGCTTTTGTCTGGTTGTAGTCACAAGGATTGATTACCGTCATTCCCGGAAGCATTTTCATCATACCGATATCTTCAAGAACCTGGTGTGTAGCTCCGTCTTCTCCTAAAGTAAGACCTGCGTGAGAGGCACAGATTTTTACATTTTTACCTGAATAAGCGATAGACTGACGGATCTGATCGTATACTCTGGAAGTAGAGAAGTTAGCGAAAGTTCCTGTAAAAGGAATTTTTCCTGTGATACTAAGACCTGCAGCAAGCCCCATCATATTCGCTTCAGCAATACCTACCTGGAAGAATCTTTCAGGTGCTTTTTCAATGAATTTTTCCATTTTCAAAGAACCGATAAGGTCTGCGCAAAGTGCTACTACATTGGGGTTTTTATCAGCAAGTTCAGCTAATCCTGCTCCGAATCCTGAACGAGTGTCCTTTTTTTGTATATGTATATTTCATTTTTATTTTTATTAATCGATATTGTAAGATATTAGTAGTCTGCCGGCGCTTCCAGGTATAATTGTTTGAATGCTGTATCCAGCTGCTCATCGTTAGAGCTTTCCCGTGCCATGCATGAGTACCCATCATATAATCTACTCCGTACCCCATCTCAGTATGAAGGATAATGGCTACAGGCTTACCTTTTCCTGTTTCTGTTTTTGCTTTTTCCAGAATACCGATTACCGCTTCAAGATCATTACCGTTTTCTCTTCCAAAACGATCCATCCGAATGCTTCAAGTTTAGCATGAAGATTACCAAGGCTTAATACATCATCAGTATCACCGTCAATCTGACGTCCGTTGTAGTCAATAGTAGAAATGATATTATCCACTTTTTTAGCAGCAGCATACATCAAAGCTTCCCAAACCTGACCTTCCTGAAGTTCACCATCTCCGTGAAGAGAGTAAACAAGAGACTGATCTCCGTCAAGTTTCTTGCCTTCAGCTACTCCAAGAGCTACAGAAAGTCCTTGTCCAAGAGAACCTGAAGCGATTCTGATTCCTGGAAGACCTTCATGAGTAGTAGGGTGACCCTGCAATCTTGAGTCTAATTTTCTGAAAGTTCTCAATTCATCTACCGGAAAGAAGTCGAATCTTGCCAAAGTAGAGTAATATACCGGAGAGATGTGTCCGTTTGATAAATAAAAATGATCTTCATTTTTCCCTTCCATAGTGAAAGGCAATTTGTAGTTCATTACTTTACCGTAAAGCGCTGTGAAGTATTCCGTACAACCTAAACTTCCGCCCGGGTGTCCTGAATTTACAGCGTGAACCATTCTTAAAATGTCTCTTCTGATCTGCGTAGTAAGAGATTTTAACTCTTCAATACTTTTACTCATTATATCTGATTTATTTGCACGCAAATTTACACTTTTTAATGGCTTACGGAAATACAAAAATCCGGATCTGAAAAACCCGGATTTTTATTTATTTGAATATTTTAATGCTTTTAACAGCCTTCATTAATATAAACTGTGATTTCAGTAACAATATTATTGGTTAATTTAAAAATCAATTGCGTTCCCGCATCATCATCTTCCAATGTGAAATATCCCGCTTGCTTAAGTGATTTTCCGGTCTGCTCATCATAAGCAGGGTTTACATTGAAGTGAGGATAATTTCTGTAAGCATTGATCAGCTCATCTTTGGTATTCCCGATTCCCATACCGCTTTTTGTCTTAAACTTTTTACTGGTAGTGGTCATTCCTGTAATCACAATACCGTCCGGATTAGCCTGGCCGCCGTATCCGCTGTAAAGCTGTATACCAATCACTTCGCCATTGTATTTTACATTGTTTTTTTATCTCCGTCCGTTATTTTCAGAGATGTGCCGGCTATTTTTTCAGCCTCCTTTTTATCCATGAAAATTTTGTAAGGCCCGATTCTTAAAGTGGATAACTCAAAGCTTTCCTGTGCATTCATAAAACCGAATGCCAGAATCAATACAAAAAATGAAATAATTTTTTTCATAATCTTTACTTCCCGTTCTTATTTGATAAGTTATTATTGCCATCAAAGATAATCAAAATAGAGTATTGATGCGGGTTAAATGAAGCCGGACAAACAAAAATAAAAACAAAATATACTTTTATATCTGAAACCTTATAAAATCGTTATTTTGTGGTTTTTGTAAAATAATATTTATATTTTTTGCTGATTTGCATATATTTAGCTAATTTTATAAAAAATCAACACCATAAAATATGAAAATTAAACATTTATCCTATCTGGGGTATTTATTTTATCCATTTCCCTGGGAAAAGCACAGGATTTTTTTACTGCAGTCAGTGAAAGATCTATCAAAGCAGAAACCGAAAAGAGAACAGTACAGCCTGAAAAATTTGTGACTTACACACTGGATGTGGCTGGAATGAAAAATTACTTTAACTCCGTTCCTGAACTGAAAGATACGGATCGTAAAGACAACGCACCGATTATTATCTTACCGATGTCTGAAGGGTCGAAAGCCAGATTCCGAATCTGGAAATCTTCTGTAATGTCACCGAAATTAGCAAGTCAGTTTCCTCAAATTGTTACCCTGACAGGGCAAGGTATAGATGACCGCTATGCCACTATAAAACTGGATGTAACGGAATTGGGATTCCATGCCCAGATAAAATCTGTAGTAACGGGAGACACTTACATAGACCCTTACGCAAAAAAATATCAACGATTATATCATTTATAAAAAAGCGGATTTAATTGATAAAAATCCGAGAATTTGTGAAACAAAAGATGAGGAACTGCCCCTGGAAAAAAAAAAAAAAAAAAAAGCACAGAAAAAACCGTTACTCCAAGCGTAGGAACTCAAATTAGAATTTTCCGATTTGCCGTAGCCTGTACGGGTGAGTATGCAAAAGCAGCCACAGGATTACCTACTCCTACCGTGGCTCAAACCCTTTCAGCTATTGTAACAACCGTAAACAGAGTAAACGGGGTGTACGAGCAGGAAGTAGCCTCCAGGTTGATATTGGTAGACAATGAAACCAGTATTATCTTTACAGATCCTGCCACAGATCCTTTTAATGGAAACAATAGTGCAGGTACATTGATCAACGAAAGCCAGACCCAGATTACAACCCTGATCGGAACAGCTAATTTTGATATAGGCCACACTTTCAGTACGGGTGGCGGTGGATTGGCAGGATTGGGAGTGATCTGTAACAATTCCCAGAAAGCAAGAGGGATTACCGGTTCTCCTAATCCGGTGGGAGATCCTTATGATATCGATTATGTTGCTCATGAAGTAGGGCATCAATTTGGCGGACCCCATACCTTCAATGCAACAACCGTTAATTGTGGAGGTAGCAATCGAAGTGCTGCCAATGCTGTAGAGCCTGGCAGTGGAATTACCATTATGGCTTATGCAGGAATTTGCGGCACTGTGAATAATCTGGCTAATAATAGTATTCCCATCTTCCATACCCGTTCCTTTGAGTCTATTACAACGAAAGTACAATCAACTGCATGCCAGGTAACAACACCTTCTTCAAATACCGCTCCTGTTGTGAATGCAGGTAGTGATTATACTATTCCTAAAGGCACACCGTTTAAGCTCACCGGTTCTGCCACAGATGCTGAAAATGATCCGCTTACCTTTTGCTGGGAACAAAACGATTCCGGGGAACACTATATGGGGAGACTGGAATGCTCCTGCAGGAACTGCTCCGTTATTCAGAACCTTTATGCCGGTAACCGATTCCTACAGATATTTCCCGAAAATTACCGATATTATCAATGGGACCGTTACCAAAGGCGAAATTCTGCCTTCTTATGGAAGAAGCATGGAATTCAGACTGACGGTAAGAGATAACAATTCCGGTTGTGCAGGAGTTGCTAATGATGATGCATCTATCACAGTTGATGGTAATTCCGGACCGTTTAAAGTAACAGCACCGGCGACGGCTGTAAGCTGGGTAGGTAATACTACGCAAACAATCACATGGGATGTGGCCAATACCACCGCTGCTCCTGTAAACTGTGCCAATGTAAGTATCTACCTTTCAACAGATGGCGGATTTACTTATCCTATTACTATCCTGGATTCTACCCCGAATGACGGTTCAGAGACTATTACCCTTCCTAATGTCAATACATCACAGGCAAGAATCATGGTGGCCGGAGCTGGAAATGTTTTCTTTAATATCAGCCCTGTCAATTTCACAATCAGTCAAAACCTTGCTGTAAATGAAGTGGCAGGAAATAAAGATGTATTTGCGGTGTATCCTAACCCAAGCAAAGGCTTGTTGAATATTAAATTCACCAATTCAAATGATGCATTTGATATTACAGTATATGATGTAAGCGGAAAGCTGGTATTTGGTAAAACGGATAATAAATCAGGACGTGATGCTATAGGAACCTTTAATCTTGAGCATTTAGTAAAAGGAGACTATATCATCAGAATCAAAACCAAAAACTTTGAAAAAACTGTAAAATGGATCAGGGATTAAAGCTCTGAATCCGTTAATCTGATAAAAATATTAAAAGGCTGTTTTCGTATATTGAAAACAGCCTTTTAATTTAATATTGATCATATAAACGGGTTTTGCCCCTTATGAAATACAAAATGAAATCGAATGGCTTCTGCCAAACTTTAAATGAATATCAGTTAAACAACTCTTAAATATTGTTTATCCTTTACCAGCCACAGACCAATAAATGTCAGCAAGCCGTTGAGTACAATCAGCTCCACACCAATTCTGTAATCCGTATAGCTGGTTACCGCCATATTGATCAGATAGGTAAGAACAGGAGCCAGAATAGTCACCATAAGAATTGAATATTTTCTTGAAATTTTAAATTTGGTGAAAATCCCGAAAGCAAACAGTCCTAAAAGCGGTCCGTAAGTATAACCTGCAACTTCCATGATCAGATAAACGATAGATTTGTCATTTAAAGCCTTGAAAACCATGATCAGTAAGAAGAAAACAACCGTGAAAATCAAATGCACTTTCATACGCAGGCGCTTCTTTTCTTTTTCTGTTTTGGTCTTATCTTCATTAAGGTTTAATAAGTCTACACAATATGAACTTGTAACAGCCGTTAAAGCCCCGTCAGCAGAAGGAAATAATGCTGAAATCAATCCGATGATGAAAATAATCGAAATGGTCATCGGGAAATATCCCTGAAGAGAAAGGGCAGGAAAAGGTCGTCTCCCATGATATTTTTGATATTGCCGGAAGCATCTTTAAACCCGAAAATATTACTTACAGGATCTGTGCCTGTTGTTCCGTATTCCGCACCGTTCTGCAGGGCAAAAAGATAGAGCAGTCCGCCAAGGAATAAGAAGGCAAGATTTACCAGAAGAAGCGTTCCTGCAAAGGTCAGCATATTCTTCTTTGAATTCTTAAGATTATCAACAGAAATATTTTTCTGCATCATTTCCTGATCCAATCCCGTCATGGCAATAGTGATAAAAATACCGCCCAAAATGGTTTTCAGGAAAAATGTTTTTGAATTGGGATCAAAATTGATAAAATGAGTATAGTTTTCTGCTCCAGAATTGTATAAGCTTCTCCAAAAGACAGATTCAGGTTAGAAAGAATATAGACGATGCATGCTACAAGACTGATGATCATAAAAGAAGTCTGTAAAGTATCAGTAATAACAATGGTCTTTACACCTCCCTCAAAAGTATAGAGAAGTACCATCAGTAAAAGCACCATAGAAGTTACCCAAAAGGAACACCAAGGCCTTCCAGAAGGAATATCTGTAATACATTGACCACCAGGTACAGCCTTGCCGTAGCCCCTATCGCTCTGGAAATGATAAAAATATAGAGCCGATCTTATGCGCTTCCACATTGAATCTTTTCCCCAGATACGTATAAATGGATGTCAGATTCATCTTATAATACAATGGTAATAATATGGCAGCCACTATAAAATATCCGATGAAGAAACCTATCACCATCATATAATACTCAAAACCACCGTAGATATATTCTGAGCCGGTCATTTTGCCAACAGTTCCCGGAACAGAAATAAAGGTGACCCCGCTCAAGCTGGTACCTATCATCCCGAATGCAACGAGCCACCATTTACTTTTTTTTTTCCGATAAAAATGACTGGTTATCGGAATTCCGGCTGGTGAAATAAGAGATCACCAAAAGACCTACAAAGTAGACAAATACAAATAGCAAAAGGACTGTTCCTGGATTCATGCTTATATTTTAAATTTCAGCAAATATATAAAAAAGATCGATCGTGAATCGTGAATTTAGTTCAGAGCCTGTTTTTATATAATAGGTGCAGTTGTATCTTAAGTCCGGAGTTGAATTTGTATTTTTCAGAAAGGTTTGAAGCTGGAAGCTGGGTGCAGGAAGTTATGAAGCTCATAAAACAATTATCTCTATCATCCTTTCTAAAGTTGTTTTATAGTTTTGCTGAGTGAAACGTCCTTGCGAATCTTTTTAATGAATTAAAATAAATCCTTGTGAATTTAGCGTTAAAAATCAAGATCATATAAAGAAAAAACCTTCCAGGTTTACGCTGAAAGGTTTATATTGTAAGGGTGGAAAACAGTGATTAGTTCACTAAAACATCCTGAAGTTCCTCACTCTTCTGAAAGCTGGCTTTGGCAAAAGGACAAAGCGGAATAATCTTTTTCCGTTCTTCCTCGCAAAATCCACAGCAGCAGAAGCATTTCCTTACCTACACCTTTTCCGTTGTAGGCTTCTTCCACCTCGGTGTGGTCAATAATAAATCTTTCTTCTCCTGCCCAGGTATAGGTCATCATTCCTGCGCGTCTTCCATCTATGAAAGCTTCAAAACTTCCGTGTTTTTCGTCGTTGTTTTGTTTTACTTCGATCATATTTATGAGAATTTAGTTAGTATTTCAATGTCATTGGTTAATATTTTATGAACCGGGCACGCATCTGCAATGGTGTGAAGCCTTTTCATCTGCTCAGCATCCAGTATTCCTTCAAAGCTGATGTCTCTTTTGAATATAGCCCTTTTGGTCAGTGGGAAATTTTCAAGTTCTACTTCTACATTGATGTTTTCCACGTCCCATTCCTTTCTATCAATATACATTCTCAAAGTAGCTGCTGTACAGCTTGCAAGAGAGGTAGCTAGAATTTCCAAAGGGTTAAAACCTTTGTTCTGCCCGCCTTTATCGATGGGTTCATCAGTAATGATCTGATTTTCACCAGCCGTTACTTCCGTATAATATTTTGTTTTTCCTAAACTCGCTTTTACCGTTACCGCCATTATTTTTCTGTGTTGAATTTATAACTTAATGCTCCTGAGGGGCATTGGTCTATCTGTTTTTTTAGTTCTTCGGGAGTTGCATTTTCTGCTTTTATCCAGGGTCTTTCTTTGGGATTGTAGACTTTGGGAAGCATTTTTACACATACAGCCGAGTGGATACACTTTTGGGGCTGCCAGATGACAGTGATGTCGCCGTTGGGATATTCGTGTGTTTCCATATCAATTTTCTTTTAATGATTTTTCGATTCTTCTGTCAGGAATCAGCCATATGAGAGCCACGATGTAATAAAAACCTATGGCAATATAAGGATAAAAAAATGAAGTAGCTATGCCAAGTATATAAAATATAATCGATATATATTCTTTAGTTCTTGAGTGTATAGCCTCTTTTAGTTTTGAATTTTCACCCTCACATCGGATGATTACATTTTCCAAAATAGTATAGGCAAAGGCACTCATGATCAGTCCTATACCATACGTAGCAACCGGATTTTCGGCAAAGCCTGTAGTCCCGATCCATTCTGTTGCAATAGGCATTAATGAGAGCCAGAACAGCAGGTGCAGATTAGCCCATAAAATACTTCCGTTTACTTTTCTTACTGTCTGGAACAAATGATGATGATTGTTCCAATAGATTCCAACATAAATAAAGCTGAAAATATAAGCTAAGAACTTGGGGAGGAGAGGTTTGAGACTAGTCCAGCTGCTTCCCTCCGGAACTTTCAGTTCAAGAACCATAATGGTAATAATGATGGCCAGAACGCCATCACTGAAAGCTTCCAGTCTTCCCTTAGTCATTGGTAGCAAACTGATTTTTGAAATTTTCTATCTTATTTTTCAGATCAGCAAGCATATCAGGGTTAATCACTCCGCTTTCCAGGTCAAAATTCTCATAGAACTTCGGAAGTGAAAAAGTATCTTTGATATCTGCTGCAAACTGGGGAAGAAGGTTTTTGCCGTATTCATTACATTTCCACCGCCATAACCTCCGGGAGAAGTACTCATCAGAAGCATAGGTTTGTTTTGGAATACCTTTACATTAATCCTGGAGGCCCAGTCGAAAACATTTTTGAAGGCTGCACTGTAAGACCTGTTATGCTCTGCAAGAGAGCAGATAATGACATCAGATTCTTCAATAGCCTTTAAAAACCTGTGTGCTTCATCCGGAAAACCCTTCTTTTCAAGGTCTACAGAGAAAACAGGCATGGTGAAATCGTTGAGGTCAATCAGGTTGATTTCTTCCTTCTGAAAATCTTTCAGAACAAATTTTACCAGTTCCCTGTTAATAGAAGTGGAAGACGTACTTCCTGCAAATGCTAATATTTTCATGGTTTGAACTGAAATTATTTTCTGTTTAAAATAGCCTTAGGAAGCGGAACGTATTCATTTTCATCGCCCGGAACCAAAGGAAACGCATCATGATTCTGATCATTCCAGTTTACTTTTGCCTGATCAATTAATTCTTTATCAGAGTTAACGAAATTCCAGAATATAAAACGTTCTTCATCAAATGGCTCACCACCGAAAAGATATACCGTTCCGTTTTCGCTCATATCAAATTCACAAAGCTTGGTATCTTTAGCGATCATCAGTTGTTTTGAACCATAAGAATTTCCTTCTGTGGTCACCGTTCCGTCCAGAACATACATTGCAGCTTCTCCGTAAAGATCTTTTCCGATGCTTATTTTCTTAGCCTCTTTTGTTTTTATTTCGATGAAAAATAACTTGCTGTGTACCGGAACCGGAGATGTTCTGCCAAAGGCTTCACCTGCAATTAGTTTATATTGAATACCATCTTCTTCCCAAACAGGAATCTCATCTTCTTCAATATGATTAAATGTAGGTTCAGATTGCTCAAGATGCTTCGGAAGTCCTACCCAGATCTGGAATCCGTGAAGTCTTTTATCGGTGTGTCTTAAATATTCAGGGTTCTTTCTGAATGTACAACTCCTTTTCCGGCAGTCATCCAGTTAACGGCACCCGGTTTTATTTCAAGAGCACTTCCAATACTGTCTCTGTGGAAAATAGAACCTTCCAGCAGATATGTTAATGTAGATAACCCGATATGCGGATGAGGAGGAACATCAAGATTCTGATAATCCTTTAATTCCGAAGGTCCCATATGATCAATAAAAACAAAAGGTCCAACAGCTCTTTTTTCACGAAAAGGAAGAAGTCTTCCTACCAGGAAATTTCCGATATCTGCAGCTTTTTCTTCAATGATAAGTCCAATATTTGACATGATGATGTGATACTTTTTAAAATGTTAATTAAATAAAATTGAGTGGGCTTACAGGAAATTTAAAGTTTGTCATATCCTTCAAATTTCTCATCCACGATACGTTTCCATTCAGGATGTTTCTTGATAAAAGCGAAAACGAAAGGACAGAAGGGAAGAAGCTTTTTCCGCTTTCTTCAATATAATTCAGCGTTTTTTCTACTACAGCCGCCGCGCACCTGTTCCTGCCAATTCAGGGTCTGCTTCAGTATGTACCAAAGCGATCTGGTGCGTTGTCTCACGATAATCAATGAATGCATAATGCCCGTTGAATTCTATTTCAAATCTTTTTTCTGCTTTTACAAGAGGTATATTTTCAAATTCTGGTTTCATAATTTTGTATTAAAAGTGTCTGTTTTGCAATAGAATAAACAGAACTTGGTTGTTAAAACAGCTAAACCTTACAGGTTTCTGAAACCTGTAAGGTTTGTTTGCCATTATATAAAGTTAATAAAAAGGAATTATCTAAGATTAAGATAAATTTAATTCTTTTAATCTTCAAGGTATCCGAACTTTCCGGTGTTGAAATCCTCAAAAGCCTGCATTATTTCCTCTCTGGAATTCATTACAAAAGGACCGTGGGGATAGATCGGTTCGTTGATTGGTTCACCACTGATGATTAAAACAACAGCATCTTCTTTTGCTTCAATTGTGAAAGTTTCTCCTTCGTTTTTAAATAATACAAGATGATCCGTTTTCACAGTTTCTTCACCATTGATAATAATGCTGCCTTCGATAACCAAAGCTGCGGTATTGAAATGAGCAGGAAAATTAAAATCTGCTTTTCCACCTGCCTTAAGTTTTGCATTCATCATATGAACCGGAGTGAAAGTGCTTGCAGGACCTTTATGACCGTCATATTCGCCGGCAATTACTTCAACAAAACCATTCTCACCCAGATCTACTCTTTCCATTTTAGAGTTTTCAATAGCTTGGTATTTCGGGCAGCTCATTTTATCCTTTGCCGGAAGATTTACCCAAAGCTGAACCATCTGAAAAATTCCTCCTTCTTTTGCCCATGCTGTTTCATGGTACTCTTTATGAAGAACTCCTTTTGCTGCGGTCATCCACTGAACATCACCTTCTCCTATAACACCGCCACCGCCAGCGCTGTCATGGTGCTCTACTTTTCCGCTATACGCTATCGTTACTGTTTCAAAACCTCTGTGCGGATGAACTCCTACACCTCTTGGTCTGTCCGAACCATTGAAATGAAATTTTGAATTGTAATCAAGCATAATAAACGGATCCATTCTTTTCATATCCAATCCAGGTACTCCCGGAATGAAATTATGAACCCTGAATCCATCGCCTACAAAATGTGCAGGTCTTGGTGATACTACGATTTCTATTTTTTTAGTTGCCATCACATTGTTGATTTATGTAAACAAAATTACCATAGCTAAAAGTAAATCGCATTGATCTGTGATAAGTTCGTCAAGGGAATGAACACATGAGCTGAGCAAAAACGTGAAAGAGATTTTGTCTTATTTTTTTCTCTGATCTGTTTCACCAAAAGAATCAGTCATCCTTCGATTTCATATTTTTTCCATCCGAAATATGAAGTCTTCTGAATATGAATCCTGATACAATAGTCAACAGACCTACAGTAAGAAAAGTATAGCGGAATGCATTGTGGATCTCGCGTTGATGAGGTTCGTATTTTCAAATAGTTTTAAAACGATCAGCCCGAAAGCAATTCCAAAGCCGATGGCGAGCTGTTGATTGACCGATATGAGTGAGTTTCCGCTGCTGGTCTGAAAATTACGCAGGTCTGCAATGGAAATCGTATTCATAGAGGTAAACTGAATGGAATTGAAAAAACCTAATACGGCAATGATTGGCACAAACCAATAGAGAGACGTGTGTATATCGGGAATGGCAAGCAGACAGATGAGTGTTCCGATAATGAAAGTATTAACCATTAAAGTCTGACGGTAACCATATTTATCCAGGATTCTAATGACAGAAGATTTTCCGAAAATAGCGGTAAGGGCCATTGGTGCAATGATCCAGCCTGACGTGACTGCGGATTGTTTGTACGCAATCTGAATCATAAGTGGCAATAGCAAAGGAACAGAGCTGATCCCCAATCTCGTGGCCAGGTTTCCTACAATACCTACCCGGAATGTACGCACCTGGAAAAGGTTTAAAGGGAAAATAGGATTGCCGCCTCTCTTGGCATGTCTGTAATAATAATAAAGAAAAAGAAATCCTAATATAAATACAAGCAGGACCGGAGTAATATTCTGTATATCCCCAAAAAGTTCCAGTGATATCGAAAGAAGAAGAGAGGCGGCTGCAAAATTAAAAAGCCTTTTAAATCGAAATCAACATCGTCTGATTTGTAGTTGGGCATAAATTTTAATCCCAAAATAATTCCTAAAATACCAATGGGAATATTGATTAGAATATCCAGTGCCAAGATAAATAATCCACCATATAACCTCCTACCAATGGCCCGAGTACAGGCCCGATAAGAGCCGGAATAATAGCGAAGTTCATCGCTTTGAGCAATTCATTTTTATCAAAAGTTTTAATGAGTGCTAATTTTCCAACAGGGGTCATGAGGCTTCCTCCCACACCCTGAACCACTCTGGAAATCACCAGATGGGTAAGATTTTGGGATAGAGAACAGAATAAAGATCCGAGACTGAATAACACCAACGAAAAGATAAATATTTTCTTTGTTCCGAAACGGTCTGCCAAAAAGCCGCTTGCAGGCATAAATACAGCGAGGGTAAGAACGTAGCTGATGATGGCATTCTGCATATTCAGCGGAGATTCATTGAGGTCTTTGGCTATAGAGGGTAAAGATGTATTCAGAATAGTAGAATCCAGCATCTGCATGAAAATAGCAGTAGCCAGAATCAATGGGAGAATTTTCTTTATGGATGTCTGTTGCGGACTTATTTCTGTCATTTCGTATAGGCTGGAGCATCCGGGAATTTCAGACTTATTTTTATTTTGAAAAAGTGCTTGCTTTAAGCGGTTTGATCTTTAGATAAAGAAATCCATATAAAATTAAAAAGTCCTGTGAAATTTCACAGGACTTTTTGATTTATTTTCTAGGTTTTTCTACTCCTTTCCATTCGTCACCGGCTTTTCTGTACTGGCTCAGAGTGAATTTTTTGAAATCCTTTGTTTTGTATTCAATATTATCGGTATTCTGCTCAAATGGCATGATGTAATAATATTCTATATCGGTTTTATCTGATTTATTTCCTTTTTTACAGAAGGAACATATTTTGAAAACTTATAGCTTGGAAGATACTGCTTCAGTCTGGTATAGAAATCTTTATCATCTTTCTCACTAGGAATGATGTCTACAATATTCAGATCATCTTTTTTCTTATCAATCCAAAGATAATAGGTTTTTTTCTCCCATATTCCTGTTGAATGAATTAAAGGCAAAGAGTTCCTTCGGTACCAGTTCTTTGATCTTTTCCGGGTCAACCTTAGTGTAGTACTGTCCTTTTGAAGGGTCTACATAAGTTTCAAGGTTGTACATCAGAACAGAATTGTTTTCAAATTTTTATTTTTAAAGTATTGATTTAAAGATAATTCTGCGGTTGCTCTCAATTCTTTACCCCTTGCATCCAGTTTTTGGTCGGATTCTGAGGGTTTACATATTTTACAAACTCATATAAAACACACAGGTTTTATATCTTTTAAGTGAGGATAAGTTTTAAGTTGTTCAGCCTTTACCAGCCAGTAGAATTGCTGATAGTAGTCATCTTTATCTGCATCTTTTACACTCTTATAAGCCAAAGCAAGCTTTTTTGAATTCAGATATTTGCCATATTTTCCTGTCCAAAAGCAAAACTGATGGTTAATAAGGCAAATAAAACAGTAAGGTTTCTTCTCATTTTTATATAATTGATATTTTCGTTTTCCAAATATAATTATTTATTAGATATTATTTTGGATTGTGAGTTAAATTATGCTATATTGTTATTGTTAATTCAAAAAGAATCCTGTATTGCTACAGGATTGATAAATTATAACTGAATGAGTTAAGTGACTCAAGTCAAAAATATATTGGTCAATAGTGAATTCTGCCTCGCAAGTGAATCGTGAATTATTAACAGGAGAATAGTAATATGATCATTCCTCAACCTGCACCACGTATTCCATATCTTTAATAAGAAGTCTCATGCACCTTCACCGCTCTTCCGCTCGGATCATTCATTTTCTTGAAAGCTTCATCCCATTCCAGGGCAATGGGAGTGGAACATGCCACAGAAGGTACGGAAGGAACCGTAGCCGCAGAAGTTTCACTTGGGAAATGCTCTTCAAAAATAGTTCTGTAACGGTATTCTTCTTTGTTTTGAGGGGTGTTCAGAGGGAATCTGAATCTTGCATTGGCCATCATTTCATCAGTAACCTCTTTTTCAGCGACCTCTTTTAAAGTATCGATCCAAGAATAACCCACACCGTCAGAGAATTGCTCTTTCTGTCTCCATACAATAGATTCAGGAAGGATGTCTTCAAAAGCTTTTCTCAATACCCATTTTTCGATCTTGCCTTCTGCAGCGCTGATCATTTTATCTTTCGGGTTAAGCGTCATGGCAATATCCATGAATTCCTTGTCAAGGAAAGGAACCCTGCCTTCAATTCCCAGCTCATTAAAGCTTTGTTGGCTCTTAAACAGTCGTAAAGGTGAAGCTTACCAAGCTTTCTTACGGTCTCATCATGGAATTCTTTGGCATCAGGTGCTTTGTGGAAGTAAAGGTATCCACCGAATAATTCATCAGAACCTTCTCCCGAAAGTACCATTTTGATTCCCATGGATTTGATTACCCTTGCCAGCAGATACATTGGCGTGGAGGCTCTGATGGTAGTTACATCATACGTTTCCAGGTGATAAATAACATCACGAATTGCGTCCAGACCTTCCTGAACGGTAAAGTTGACTTCATGGTGAACAGATCCTATATGTTCTGCCGCTTTCTGTGCTGCTGCCAGATCCGGTGATCCTACAAGACCCACGGCAAAACTGTGAAGTCTTGGGTACCATGCTTCCTGGGTATCGCCACTTTCTATCCTTTGTCTTGCAAACTTGGCAGTGATTGCTGAAATAACAGAAGAATCCAGTCCTCCGGAAAGAAGTACACCATAAGGAACATCACTCATCAGTTGTCTGTGAACGGCATCTTGAAGTCCTTTTCTAAGCTTTGCAATATCTGTTTCGTTTTCTTTTACGTGCTCAAAACTTTCCCAGTCTCTTTGGTACCACTGTTGCAGCTCTGCACCGTCTTTGCTGTATACAAGATGTCCCGGTAGAAAAGTTTCAATAGTTTTGCATATTCCTTCAAGCGCTTTCAGTTCAGAAGCTACATAATAGTTTCCGTTTTTGTCCCAACCCTGATAAAGAGGGCAGATTCCCATATGATCACGGGCAATAAGATACACTTGGTTTTCAGTGTCATAAAGTGCAAAAGCGAAAATTCCGTTCAGTTTTTCAACAAAATCTTTTCCGTATTTTCTATATAGTGCCAGGATTACTTCACAATCAGACTGGGTCTGAAATTCATAATCCGGAAATTCTTCTTTAATTCTCTGTGGTTATAGATTTCACCGTTTACGGCTAATACTACCTTTCCGTCTTTTGTAAATAATGGCTGCTTTCCTGAGGTAGGATCTACAATCGCAAGCCTTTCGTGGGAGAATACCACTTTTTCATCCTGAAAAACCCCACTCCAATCCGGTCCTCTGTGACGGATTTTCTTTGACATTTCCAAAACCTGGGGTCTTAATATTTCGGTTTTCTGCTTGGCGTCAAATAAACATACAATTCCACACATATTTTTTTATTATTTATGAAGCAAAAATAAAAGTGATGTTTATAAATAACAATGAAAAATGTTTAAATGAGTAAATTTTTAACTAATTAGTATTTTAAAGTTAAAAATTTTAACCAAATCAAGAAATTGACACGTTTTTAATTAATTTTTTTCGTTGAGGTTAAAATTTATTCGCTCCATATACAAAATAAAAATGACATATTTATTAATCTATGGTAATTAATTATATGAATTTTAACCCTTACTTTGTGGCTCGAAATAATTTTTTTCATCATTTGTGTTTTTACCTTCTTGCAATTCTCATGCAAGAAGGTTTTGTTTTATTGCACCCCAGTAAAACTCCTGCAACATTCCATGAGCTGAAGCTTGTTCCTTCCGTAGGTCCTTGAGGAATCTTTACGTGAATACTGTGTTTCCCTGCTTTCAGATCTCCCAACGGAATAAAATTCGGATTGGTAACCGTTCCGGGGCACCAGTTGGATCTGCTGAGGTCTGAAGAAGAAAGCCCATCCTGGAAATTTCCTGAAGCCGGATTGTATAAACGGTAAGAACCACAGTCTGTTCTCCACGGTACAAAAGAAAATACCGGTTGCCCGTCTATAAATATAGAGTTGGCTTTAGGTACGAACTCGTCCCCGTTTTCCCAGCCACCGTGTCCGGTAGTTGTATACCTTAGCTGAGCGTTTTTGATATCTTTTTCTAATGTGAAATCAACAAAAAGTCCTTTATCCTGGTTGAACATCGTAGAATAATCCTGGCCTGCCATTTCCATGATATTTAATGTATTGAACAGAGGAATTGCTACATTATTCTTGTAAATATTCTGATCACTGTTATGGATTGTAATGTCAAGGCTTATTTTATGACCTCCTTTATCATAATTACCGATAAATGTACCCACCCATACTTCTTTACCTGACAAAGACGGCTTAAGTTCTGTGATGTCCTGGCGGTACGGGCTGATGGTCTGCCAGTTTTTTCCTTTAAGCTGAATATGGTTAAACTTCTGGATTCCAAAAGCGGTAAAGAATCTCATCATTTCTATAGCAGGACTGTAATTTTCTGTAGCGGTTATCCCAAAATATTGCTTTCCGTTACCATTCTCAAATACAGGAAGGGTTTTTGCCCCTTTCTCCAGACCATCGAAGAAAGACTTTTCTTTATCCTGCGGAATAAAAAATACCGTTCCGGTCCTGTCGTAAGCATCTCCGTTTGACTGTTGCTTCAGTTCTGCAAAAATATTTTCCCCTGTGAAATCGCAGGAAATTTTACTTTCTTAAGAATAATGGTTCCGTTAGCATATCTTTTTATCTGATCATCGGATTTGGAAGCATCAGAAAAATTAATAGTTTCATTCTCAAAAACATTCAATGTGGTGAATCTGCTTTTCCATAAAAGATCTTTGTAGCTTAGCTGATCAGTAGACTGAACAGTTCCTTTTATAATATTTCCGATGCCGGAATTTTTGATTTTTTTGATTGAACTGGCAGTAACCAGAGAGTTTTTATTTCTTTCAACTTCTAATACAAATCCTAGATTCTGCCCCAGTACAGAAGGACCACCTTGTATTTTCAGATCATTGGTGTACCAGATTTCAATAGTGTTTGAATTGACTTTGGTCACCGCTTTTTTACAGGTATACCCCAAAATCTTTTTGGTCTCATTGGTGAACTCAAAATTTTGCTTTCCCACTGATTCCGCATCTGAAGCTGAGATAACTTCTCCGGGCTTTAAAAAGCATAAGAAACAACCGTATTGGAAGGTTTCTCTACTTTGGTAATTTCGAAAGGATATTTGCTTTTTGTTCTTTGATCGTGGTGTTGAGAATGAAATTTTCTTTCTCATTGGCCCAAACAATGGTGGTAGGCTGATCAGTATTTACTTTTCCGTTATAAGAGCTGGTATACTGAATTTCATAGGTCTGTGCAGAAAACAGACAGTATAGGAAGACAGCCAGAAAATTTAAAACATTTCTTGTATGCATAAATAAATGAGTTTGCTGCAAAGGTATTCTAAACTTTTTACAGCATCAAAACGGATAATCTATACAATAAGTAGACAATAGAATTGAAATGTTACAAAAATGTTACATTTTTTTAAAAAGATTTTAAATAAAAAAACTACCCCGGAAATGGAGTAGTTTGTCATATGTATTTTGCACCGGATTAAGATATTCTTTCAATCAAAGCCATATAGAATCCGTCATAGCCTGTACTTGGCATTACTTTTTCATCTTTGATCATTTTAAATCCAGGATTGTTTTTGATAAACTCTTCTACCTGAAGATTATTTTCAGAAGGAAGAATAGAACAGGTAGCATACACCATTTTCCTCCTTTCTTAAGCATTTTAAATAGTCCTGAAGAATCTGCTGCTGTTCCTTTTTGATTCTGTCAATGAAGTCCTGGTCAATTTTCCATTTGCTGTCCGGGTTTCTTTTCAAAACTCCAAGACCTGAACATGGTGCATCAATCAGAAGTCTGTCTGCTTTTTCATGAAGACGCTTGATGACTTTATTATCAGAAATCATACGGGTTTCAATATTGTGAGCTCCGGCTCTTTTGGCACGGCGTTTCAATTCTGCAAGTTTCCAGTCGAAAATATCTAAAGCAACGATCTGTCCTTTGTTTTTCATCAATGCTGCAAGGTGAAGTGTTTTCCGCCTGCGCCGGCACAGGCATCTACAACTCTTTGTCCTTCTTTTACATCAAGGAAATACCCGATCTTCTGGGAAGAAGCATCCTGAACCTCAAATAATCCTTCTTTAAATGCTGTTGTAAGGAAAACATTTTTTTCTCCTCCAGCTGAACAGCGTCAGGATAATTTTTAATAGGAAAGACACTACACCTTCGTCTGCAAGGTCAGAAATAAGTTCTTTTGTTGTTGTTCTCAGTGAGTTGGCTCTTAAAACAGTAGGGGCCTGCTCGTTTAAAGCAAGCATTTCTCTTTCCCATTTTGGACCCAGCTCTTTTTCCAGTGTTTCGGCTAGCCAGTCCGGAATGGAATATTCTATCGCTTTTGTAGGAACAGTGTTCTTTTTAAGTTTTGTAAGAATGTCGGCAATTTTGATCCCGTCAAACTCTTCAAACTTCTTGTAGTTTGTTTTGCTCCAAAGTAAATACGCAATGATGAGTTTGTAGATGTTGTTAGGTTTTACCCCTTCACCCATATAATATTCAAGGCGTTTTTTCCAACGGATGATGTTGTAGAAAATCTCAGAAACAACGGCTCTGTCCTGGCTTCCCCATTTTTTTAGCTTTTAAAAGTCTTTCGATTACTTTATCTGCGTATTTATTTTTCTCGAAAAATGTTTCTTGTAAAGCATCGTGAATTCCGATCGCTAAGTTTCTGTGAATAAGTTCCATAAATTTGCTTCGCTGTTTTGAATCTGCAAAAATACGAATTAAAGTTGAGAGTTGAGGATTTGGGAGGGAGAGTTTGAAGCAGGAAGGTTGGAGTGCTGTTGATTGTAGTGAATGATGAATTGTCAAAATGTTTGGCTGGTGAATTTTTTAAATTTCAACGCAGAGTCCGCAAAGGTATTTTATTTGTGGCTGATTTTTAAGATTGCAAAATGTTTTCTTCAGCGGAGGGGGCGGTTACCGTTGCTGAGTGAAACGTCCTTGCGAACAAATCATATATGATATTTAACAGACATTATTTTGCGAACAATAGCGTTAATTTATCCTGATTAATAAAGATACTCATTAGGCGTTCCCTTGGAGTAATGATCCATTCCCTTGACTTCAACCTTTAAAAAGCCCTACCTTTGCAAAAAATTAAAATATGAGTGATACAGTACTTTGTCCGAAATGCAGCTCTGAGTTTACATACCCAAGCGATAATATGATGGTATGTTCTCAGTGCTTCTATGAGTGGAATCCTGAAGAAGCAGCTTCTGAAGCCGCAAACGAAGGAAAAATATTAGACTCTAACGGAAATGAACTTCAGGATGGAGATTCTGTAGTGGTAGTGAAGGATCTTCCGGTAAAAGGAGCACCAAAACCGGTAAAAGCTGGTACTAAGGTGAAAAATATCCGTTTAAGACCGGGAAGCGATCATAATATCGACTGTAAAATTGATGGTTTTGGAGCGATGGCTTTAAAATCTGAATTTGTAAAGAAAGCATAAGCTATAGCTGCTTATTTGCCGTAAGGCCATAAAAAAGGAAAAAATTGGACAGTGTAATCTTTCAAAAGACTTAATTGCAAGATTGCTAATGTCCGTCTGGAAGGCAGAAAGAGAATTAACCAAAAATTTCCTTATGCTGTGGAAATACAAATGTAAGAAAAAGTTTTTATAACAGATTCTTATGTTTGTATTTTTTTATAGGTAAGTGTAAGGAAATGTATAAGTTAAAGCCAGCTGAGAAGAACCGGATTTGAAATTAGTAGCTGAAAGAAGGAAGTTGTAACGGTAACCGTTCACCTGTCTTTTATCTTCTTTGAGAAAAAGTAATTTTGTTGTTGGCTATAAGTAATAATAACTGAAAGTAAATTCCAGCTTCCTTCTCCCAACTTCCATCCTTATATTCAGTTTAAACAAATGAAATACTGACCATTCCATTCAGTTTTTCATCCGTGTAGACTACAAGTTCTTTATTCTTTATACTGATCTTATTCCAATAATAATTCCCTGCAAATCTGCTTTCAAGTACTTCGGCTTCAAGACCTTTTTCCGTGATTTTTATTTCTTTGGGATAGTAGGAGAATTTCGGCAGCTGAAAATCCGCCGCTTCGGTTTCATTGAAAATATTAACTTCCCCGAATAATTTGGCAACATACGAGTTATAAGGACGTCTGTAAGTTTCTTCCGGGCTGTCATTCTGGATCAGTCTTCCATCCTGAAGAATAACGATCTGATCAAGCCATGGCATGATATCCTGAAGTTCGTGGGTGGAAATAATAAGAGAGATCTGATGCTGTTTTACATATCGGAAAAGCCTTTCCCTGAGTTCAATCTTTCTTGGGAAATCCAGGTTACTGAACGGTTCATCCAGAATGAGCAGTTTAGGCAATACGGAAAGTGCTCTTGCAATAGCCACACGCTGCTGCTGGCCACCGCTCAGATATTTTGGAAGTACGTTGGCAAACTCCTGAAGGCCTACAACATCAAGGAGTTCCATAACAATTTCCTTCTTTTTGCTTAAATTGATATTTGAAATAAATTTACCCACATTTTCCGCTACGGTAGCATATGGCATAAGGTCAAAACTTTGAGCCACAGATTTCATTTCTGCTTCTCCGGGTACAAGATTCCCTTTGGGACCTAAAAGCCGGGTTCCGTTAAAAATGATCTCTCCGCTTTCCCAGTCAAGAAGGCCATAGATCAGATTGAGAAGCGTAGATTTCCCATCCCGCTTTCTCCTGCCAACGCAATAATCCTGTTTTCCTCAAATCGTAGATTAAGGTTCTGAAACAGGGGTTTATTGGGATTATGAGAGAAAAATAAATTGTTTATTTCTAATAGCATATTACAAATGTAAGGTTTTTATGAAAACATAATTTTTTTATTATATTAGCGGAAGTAATAAAAATAAATCAAAAATGAGAAAAAACTGTTTTCACTAGCTATTCCTGCTTTATTCGTTGCTGCGGTAATGGTTTCTTGTAAAAAGACAAACCGCTTACCAGTGAAAGTAATGAGGTGACGACTACCAAAGAAGGAAGTCAGTACACATTGGATACGCTAAACAGTAAGGTTGAATGGAAGGGATATAAAGTATTCAAATCTGAGAATACAAGCCACTTTGGAACCATCAGGTTTGAAAGCGGAGATGTAACGGTGAAAGACGGAAAACTGGAAAGCGGTAAATTCGTTGCTGATATGAATTCCTTAACTTCAGTGGATCTTAAAGACAGCCCTGAAGATATGGGGAAACTGAATGGTCACCTGAAGAGCGGAGATTTCTTCGAAGTTGAAAAATTCCCAACAGCTTCTTATGAAATTACAAAAGTGACTCCTGCTACGGAAGGAGATTACAATACGCTTTTAGATGGTAACCTGACCATTAAAGGAATTACAAAACCGGTTCAGTTCAAAGCTAATGTTTCTGTGAAAGAAGGAGAAGTGAGTGTAGCTACCGAACCGAAAGATATCAAAAGAGAAGAGTTTGGAGTGAAGTTCCAGGCTCCGGCTGAAAACGGAGTGATTAAAGATGAGGTAACGCTTCAGATCAACGTGAAGGCTTTAGAAAAGAAATAATTTTTTTATTTAAGTGAAATAAGTGATTGAAGTCTGCCTCCCCGAAAAAGAGGCAGATTTTTTTATGAGTCAATTAATTATTAAACTTAAAAGTCGTATTTTTGCAAAACATTTTGAAAGGGTAAAATAATGATAGAAAAGATAGAAGAACTACTGATCGAAGTAAACAGCTTCAATGCTACCTCTAAGGAAGATATCGAAAACTTCCGGATCAAGTACAACGGTAAAAAAGGGGTTCTTAATGATTTTTTTGAAAAATTTAAAGAAGTTCCTAACGACCAGAAGAAAGAATTCGGACAGAAGATCAATACTTTAAAGCAGGCTGTAGCTGTAAAATTAGAAGATTTAAAAATGCTTCCGCATCTTCTATTGTCCTGGAAAAAGAAGATCTTACAAGACCGGCCTTTCCGTTGGAATTAGGATCAAGACATCCGATCAACCTGGTTAAAAACAGAATTATTGAAATCTTCAAATCGATCGGTTTTGCGGTAGCAGACGGTCCTGAGATTGAAGATGACTGGCATAACTTTACTGCACTGAACCTTCCGGAATACCACCCGGCAAGAGATATGCAGGATACGTTCTTCATTGAGCAGAATCCGGATATTCTTTTAGAACGCATACTTCTTCCGTACAGACCCGTTATATGGAAGAAAATCAGCCGCCGATCAGAATCTTATCTCCGGGAAGGGTTTTCAGAAATGAAGCGATCTCTTCACGTTCTCACTGTATTTTCCACCAGATTGAAGGGTTGTACATAGATGAGAATGTAAGCTTTGCTGACCTGAAACAGACGATCCAGTTCTTTACTACAGAACTTTTCGGTAAATCTAAAATCAGAATGAGACCTTCTTTCTTCCCGTTCACAGAGCCAAGTGCTGAGATTGATGTGTATTGGGGATTGAACTCTGAAACTGATTACAGAATCACCAAAGGAACAGGATGGCTGGAAATCATGGGCTGCGGAATGGTAGACCCTGCCGTACTGAAAAATGTGAATATTGATGCTGAAAAATATTCAGGATATGCATTCGGAATGGGAATTGAAAGAATCACCATGCTGCTGTACCAGATGAGTGATATCAGAATGTTCTTTGAAAATGATATCAGAACACTGGAACAGTTCAAAACATTATAAAAATAAACCTCCGGAGCTCCGGAGGTTTTTGTTTTTAATTACTGACCTAAGAAACAAAACGTAATTAAAAACTGATCTTATTGAAAAATTTACACGTGTCTGTTTCTTATGTCCATACTTCGGATCTGCTGTTCTGGAATTGAAGTATTGACATGCTGCAGTCTTCTTGCTGCTCTATTATAAAGACAACCGATGCTCACCATATATTACATTTAAAATAAAAAATGTCTGTAAAAAATTACAGACATTCGTAGATTAAAAAACTAATGATCAGTTTATTTGGTAAACTTTAAAGGATACTTTACATTTTTATAGCCATCGATACTGGCTTTCAGAGATCCTACGGCAAGCTCAGCCTTAAGAAGCATCGGTACATGGTTGGCGTCATTGGAAACCCACATCGTTACGCCTTCTTTTTCTTTAAATACTCTTCCGCTTTTTACTGAAGGGATGATTTTCAGACAGTTGATGGTTCCGAATTTGGTTTTTAAATTTTCTGTTCCTATGACTTTCAGCTGAAAAGGAAACATTTCATCATCTATCCAAACATTCATATTGATGATGGTACCTACTTTTAATTCATCAGGGCTTTTGCTTCGCAGATAATAGAAACATGAAAGCATATCCTGGACTCCTTTTACAGATTTCAGTACTTTGGAACCATTGGCAGGTGTTTTCTTATCTGTTAGGATCAAAGTATTGTTATCGTGATTAAAAACGGTTTCAAGATGCTGACGATAGCTTCCTTCACGCACATTTCTTACATAGAAACTTGGTAAACCGGTCTCAGTATTGATGAAACTTTCATACAAATCCTCCACTTTGAAGAATGCTTTCACGGCTCCGGTAGTCTGTCCGGTTCCTTTTACATATAGATGCGGAACTCCCTTATAATTGGTCTTTTGGGTTGTAAGATTGGCTGTTCCTGCATTCAGAAACCCGTAATGGATCCTTAGGGTGATCGATTCGCCGTCTGCGACATTATCAATCTGGGCAGAGCCTAAAAAGAATATAAATACTGCAAAGAGGTTTAAAATTTTCTTCATAACAAGACATTTACAAAAACATTGCCAAATTTAAAATCTTAATTGTTAGTTATTTGACAAATCTCAGGTTTTTATTTAGAATCAATTAAATATGCTTCGCATTAAAATTAGTAAATTTGCATTTACATGTATAATTAAATTATCTTAAATTATGATAACCACTGATATATTGATCATAGGTGCGGACCTACAGGACTTTTTGCAGTTTTTGAAGCTGGTTTATTAAAAATGAAGTGTCATATTATTGATGCGCTTCCACAGCCGGGAGGGCAATTGGCTGAACTTTATCCTAAGAAACCTATTTTCGATATTCCGGGGTACCCTTCAGTGAATGCTGGAGAATTGGTGGATAATTTAATGGAACAGATCAAGCAGTTTCAGCCAGGGTTCACTTTGGGAGAGACAGCAGTTTCTTATACAAAGGTTGACGAAGAGTGGTTTGAAGTAGTTACCAATAAAGGAACCGTTCACAGATGTAAAGCTATTGCCATTGCGGGAGGATTGGGAACTTTTGAACCTAGAAAACCTACTTTTGAAAATGTAGCAGATTATGAAGAGAAAGGGCTGGAGTATTTCGTTAAAGAACCTGAGCACTTCAGAAACAAAAAAGTAGTAATTGCCGGAGGGGAGATTCTGCTCTTGACTGGAGTATTTTCCTTTCCAATGTAGCCAGCGAAGTAACGCTGATCCACAGAAGAAATGAGTTCAGAGGGGCTTTGGATTCTGTAGAAAAAGTTCAGGATCTTAAAAATCAGGGGAAAATTAAATTAATCACGCCTGCTGAAGTAACAGGAATCAAAGGTGATGGTAAAGTAGAAGCGATCACTGTAGAAAAAGAGGGCGAAGAAGCTTACGATATTGAAACAGATTATTTTATTCCTTTATTCGGATTGACTCCTAAGTTGGGCGAGATCGGAAACTGGGGCTGAATATCGAGAAAAATGCCATCGTAGTAAACAACGCTCTTGATTATCAAACCAATATAGACGGGATTTACGCCATCGGAGATATCAATACATATCCTGGAAAACTGAAGCTGATCCTTTGTGGTTTCCACGAAGCTACCCTGATGTGTCAGAGTGTGTATAACAGATTAAATCCTGGTAAAAAATTCGTATTAAAATATACAACAGTAAGTGGAGTAGACGGGTTCGACGGAAGCCGTAAAGAAGCAGAGAAGGCTGTTGTGAAAAAATTGACTAATTTTGCAGAATTATGTCAGATATTAATATTAAAATCACCGACAGAGAAGGGGTGACCCACGATGTCGTAGCGCCTACGGATATGTCCATGAACTTAATGGAAATCATCCGTTCCTATGAATTGGCAGAAGAAGGTACGATTGGTGTATGTGGAGGAATGGCGATGTGTGCTTCATGTCAGGTTTATGTAATTAATGATCCTGGTCTGGAACCAATGGGAGATGAAGAAGATGCCATGCTTGCTGAAGCTTTCCATGTGAAAGATAACAGTAGACTAGGATGCCAGCTACACATGGTGGATGAGATGGAGGGACTTGAAGTGGAAATTGCTCCTTATCCTTAGAAAAAATATTTTTAATCTTAATAAGAATCCCCGTTCGAATTTTTCGGACGGGGTTTTCTTTCAATAAGGTTTTTGCATTCTTTTGTTAGAAATAATCACTGAAAGTAATAATTCCAAAATCTTTAATTCTCTCAATATTCACTTTCCTTTCAATATTTCCATTTTCATAGGATTCCATTTCTTGTATAACTTTAAAAAAATAAAATTGTTCCTATTTTTATCATATTTAAAAGTAACCGTTTTTTTTTATTTTCATTCCGCTGGGAAGATTGGTAAAGACTGAAATAAAGGAAAAACCATTCTTTTTAATTTTTATTTCTTTAAATGGGTCTTTTTCATCTTCACTACAAAATGAGCAAGGGACAATATTTGAATTAGTCCATGAAGTTGATTTGTCTTTGTCTTTATCTTCATATAGAATTACTGTGGCTACTCTGCATACTCTCGATCCATCCTCATCATCATAGCTGCCTTTACATTTAATTTCCCGGATATAAATTTCATCCGGGATCTTATCATTATTCAGATCTCCAACATACGTTTTAAATAGGTATTGTTGTTTTTGTGCCTGGTGATTGTTATAAAGTAAACAGCAAAATAAAAAGAGTATAAATTTTACAGCCATATTATTTAAATTTCCTCCTTAGAAATCCATTTTCCAACCGTAGGAGCCTGATAATGCCTCATTTTCTCCAACAGGTCGTCAATATGATCACTGATCAGCAGCATATCCCTGTTGACTTGCTTTAAAAAGCCTTTATCCACCATAGTTTGAACCAGATTGATCAGATCATTGTAAAATCCGTCAATATTTAAAATGGCAATCGGTTTTTTGTGAAGGCCAAGCTGTGCCCAAGTGATCATCTCGAAAAATTCTTCTAAAGTTCCATAGCCACCGGGAAGAACGATCACTCCATCACAAAGCTCGCTCATTTTGGTTTTTCTCTCATGCATCGTTTCTACCAGAACCAGCTCGGTAAGGTTTTTATGAGCAATTTCCTTGGCCTGTAAAAAGTGGGGTAGAACACCGGTTACTTTTCCATTTTCACTTAATGCACCGTTGGCAATCGTTCCCATTAAACCGGTCTGAGAACCGCCGTAAATGAGTTGTATTTTGTTTTTTGCTAAAGTCTGGCCAAGCAGAAAGGCCTGTTCTTCATAAATCTTATCTGTGCCAAAACTTGAGCCACAGAATACGGTTATACTTTTCATATTTAAATGTTTTTTTGGAACCATTAAGTATTTTAAGTGATTAAGAAAAGTTAAGAAAATATCTGTGATATTTAAGCAAAATGCTTTTTCAATTAGTTTACGGATTCTTAATGATTCTAACTCCTTCCCTTTAAACTTAATGGTTTAAATTAAAATTAAAATATCCAAAATCAAAGACTTTGGATATTCAAGATAGTTATTTTATTGTTCTATTTCTGAGGGATATTGGCTAAAATATCTTTCAGGAAGCTCCAGAATTTCTGAGCAGAAGGAATATTCGCTTTTTCTTCCGGAGAATGCGCTCCTCTGATCGTTGGCCCGAAGCTTACCATTTCCATTTCAGGATAGTTGGCCCCAATAATCCCACATTCAAGACCTGCGTGGCAAGCTACAACGTGAGGTTTATCCCCGAACTTTTCAGTATAGATCTTCTCCATAATCTTCACAATCTCTGAACCTGGTTTTGGTTTCCATCCAGGGTAGGAACCGCTGAATACCACGTTCATTCCTGCGAGCTCTGCTACAGATTTCAATTGTTCTGCTGTAGAATATTTAGAAGAGTCTACTGAAGATCTTGTAAGGTTTAAAATTTTAAGTTCACCTTCTTTTAATTCAACTCGTGCCACGTTGTTGGAAGCCTCTACAAGATCTGCCACATCCGGACTCATTCTGTAGACTCCGTTGTGAAGAGCTTTTAGAGTAAGGATCATTTTCTTAGAATCTTCTTCTGAAATAGCTTTATCAGAAGAGGTAGAGTTCTCAATATTGATCTGAAGACCTGCCTCTACAGACGCAAATTCTTCTAAAATTTCCTTTTTAAGAACAGTGGCATTCTGAATGAATTCCTGAGCATTTCTTACAGAGATGATAGCAACAGCCTCTCTTGGGATAGCATTTCTCAATCCGCCACCATCAACAGAAACTAATTCTACATTCTGATTTTCTATTCCTTTGTAAAGAAGTCTTCCCAGGATAATATTGGCATTTCCGAAACCTTTGTGGATATCCATTCCTGAGTGGCCTCCTGTAATCCTTTCACTTCAATTCTTACAATCTGCCCTTTTGGAGCTTTTGTTGCATAGTTTTGAGTAATGGTAACATCAACACCTCCGGCACAGCCTATGTCAATTTCATCATCTTCTTCCGTATCAAGATTTAACAGGATTTCTCCTGTAAGCTGACCTGGTTTTAAACCGATAGCTCCTGTCATTCCTGTTTCCTCATCAATGGTAAATAGAGCTTCCAGGGCAGGATGTGGAATATCTGAGCTTTCAAGGATAGACATGATCGTTGCTACTCCTAAACCATTGTCAGCGCCCAGAGTAGTTCCTTTTGCTTTTACCCAATCCCCATCAATTTCCATTTTGATTCCTTCTGTTTCAAAATCAAAATTGACATCATTGTTTTTCTGGCAAACCATATCCAGATGCGATTGCAGCACGATAGATTTACGGTTTTCCATTCCTGCAGTGGCAGGTTTCTTAATAATTACATTTCCTACTTCATCTACAGTAGTTTCAAGTCCTAAGTCTTCACCAAATCCTTTGATGAATGCAATTACTTTTTCCTCTTTTTTGATGGTCTCGGAACTGCATTTAATTTGGAGAAGTTTTTCCAGATTATTTGCGGTTCTATATTAGATAATTCCATTGAAATTTATTTTTCTCAAATTTACGAAATAAAAAAATGCTTCCGTAGGATACAGAAGCATTTTTGTGAGTTATATTAAGGATAAAGAAAGCTGTAAGAGTTGAAAATAAGTGTTTTTATCATATCTCCTTTCATTACCTGTTGCGATTTTTGTCTTTTAGCATCCGCACTCACCGTAGATAGGTGTTGTGTATACGGTACCATCCGGCTTTTCAATAGTGAGTGTACCTTCGAACAGTAAAGCCTCTTCGCCTTTTATTTTTTTACCTTTTACAGAAATCTTATAATCATCGTTTTCTATTTCTTTGGTCAGCTCTTCATCCACTTCCATATCACTTGATGAGATAAGATTCATGGCCAGTCTTTTGCCATCCAGCATCATATAAGCTGTTTTTCCGGCATCATCTGCATAGATATATCTTTCAGATTCAAAGTCTGCTTTGGTTTTGGCAAAATAGCATGAGCATTCTTTGATTTCTTTGGGAAACGGAATAGTGCCCACCAGAATATCTCCCTGTGAGGCATGGGCAGCTGCAGAATCTTTCACAATTTTTGAAGAATCTGTAGTAGTGGAACCTGAAACTGTTTCTTTCTCCTTTTTACAGGCTACCAGTAGAAATGCAGAAAATAAAATGATTAGGTATTTCATGTGTTGTGGTTTTAATATTTTTTAGCCTCTTGCTCTTTCCAGTAAGGTCATCATCAATAAAGAAAGAATTACCAGGCTTTCTTCTTCATCATCAATATCGATCAGTCTGTCAAGTTGGAATCTTCTTCCGAAGAATGAAGGCATTTTTTTCAGTTTAAAATAGGCTTTTCCATCAATTCCTGTTACCGTGTAAGACGGATTAAGGAAATATCCGGTAAACATTCCGATGATAGGAAGTTCTCCCACAAAACTGTCCCAGAATCTTACCCATGCGCTGTCTTCCTGAACTTTAAATTTCGGCTGGTCATTAGCATCAAGGATATCATAGCTTGCTTTCCAGATAGAACGCATTCCTTTTCTAGCCAGTCTTCCGAAGTTTTTATTATCAACAATGTCATTCAAAGAATAAGAAGCATAAATCAATCCATTTGTTGGCTCTGATTCTGAAAAGTTCCTTCGATTTGCTCTCATCATTGAAAACGATTACATCTTCCTTCAGTTTAAACATTTTCTGACGAACGTAAGCTACATAATTTCCGTTTTTGTCAGTGATGTTGAAGTCGCTTGCTAAGGTAGTGATTTTGAATTTGAAATCCAGCGGATAGTTAAGGTTGTTAAGTACCATGTTAGTTTATTTTTTCATATTTAATTTAAGCCGCAAATATAAATGTTTTTTTAGAGTTCTATGGTATCGGATGGGATGGGAAATTTTAAAATATCAAAATGAGACATTGTGTGAACGGAAGTTGAAGATTGGAGACCCAAAACTCCTCTTTACAATAGATCATTTTCCTCAAATAATCCTTATTTTTGTACTTATGGATTATCCAAGTAAAGTGCTGGCAAAAGCGGTTGATGAGATCTCGGGATTGCCCGGTATCGGAAGAAAGACTGCCCTAAGATTAGCATTGCATTTATTGAAACAGCCCAATTCCAGAGCCGTGAGCCTTGGAAACTCCCTGATTAATCTTGTCAGCGAAATAAAATACTGTAAAGAATGCCATAATTTCTCTGATTTTGACATTTGTGAGATCTGCAGCAACGAAAAAGAAGCGAAGAGCTGATCTGTATTGTTGAAGATGTAAGAGATGTTATCGCCATAGAAAATACCGGAAAATATACCGGAAGATACCTGATCCTCGGCGGCAAAATATCTCCGATGGAAGGAATAGGGCCCGGTCAGCTGAATATTCCGAGTATTGAGAGAAAAGTGAATGAAGGTAAGGTCAAGGAATTTATTTTTGCCCTGAGTGCCACAATGGAAGGAGATACAACGGCCTATTATATTTATAAGAAATTTAAAAATGCTAATGTGAATTTTTCAAGCATTGCAAGAGGAATTTCGGTAGGGGATGAGCTGGAATACGCAGATGAAATCTCATTGGGAAGATCAATCATCAACAGATTACCATACAACGAAAAGGATTAATATGAAGCTGTCCGTTATTATTGTCAATTATAATGTAACCCAATTGCTGCGTAACTGTCTTTTATCGCTTCAGAAATATATACAGGAAGTAGAATATGAGATTTTGGTTATTGATAATGCTTCTGCAGACAGTTCGTGGAAGGAACTTATTCCTGAGTTTTCCCATGTACAGTTTATCGCTTCTGAAGTGAACGGAGGTTTTTCAAAAGCTAATAATCAGGCCATACAAAAAGCAAAGGGTGACTATCTGCTGCTTTTAAATCCTGACACGGAATTCGAAGGTTTTTATATGAAAGAACTTCTGGATTTTGCTGATTCCCAAACTGATTTCGGATGTATGGGGTTCGGATGCATGATGCGGAAGGCAACTTTCTGCCGGAAAGCAAACGCTCAGTTCCGGACATGTTCAATTCGTTTGAAAAGCTGTTCACCAATTTCAGAAAAAACAATTCGAAATCCTATTACAGGAATGATCTGGAGGAAAAAAATTGCTGAGGTAGAAGTGATTACAGGTGCTTTTTATTGGCTAAAAAGAAGTGTATCAAAAGATAGGCGGTCTGGATGAAGCTTATTTTATGTACGGGGAAGATATCGATCTCTGTTATACTTTTTTAAGGCACGGCTATAAGAATTTCTATTATGGAAAAGCTTCCATTCTTCATCATAAAGGGAAAGTACAATAAGGGATGAAGTATATCTGCAGAGGTTTTACGGAGCGATGCAGATCTTTATTGACAAATATTATAAAGACACAAAACCGATGCAATACTCATTTTTAAAAGCCGGGTTAAAACTTCGTCATCAGATTGAAAAGATCAGATTGAAATGATAAATTTTTCTACAGTTAACTTTTTATTTCTTTTTTGAAAAATTGAATCTGAAGTATATTACAATAGAAAAGCAACTCAATTGAGTTGCTTTTATTGTATATAAGATGATCTTCTTATTTTGTAGGTGCTGCCGGAGTAGATACCGGAGCGGTAGTTGTTGTGGAAGAAGCCGGAGCAGATTTTTTAGCCGGAGCTTCTTTCTTGGCAGGTTGTTGCTGAGTTGCAGCGGCCTGTGAAGGTTTTCCTGTAATAACAACGCTTAAAAGGATAAGAACAATGATAGTTCCGCCCAGAGTCCATGTTGCTTTTTCCATGAAGTCATTGGTTCTCTGTACCCCGAACTGTGCAGAAGATGCACCTCCGAAAGTACTGGAAAGACCTCCTCCTTTTGGATTTTGAGCCATAACGATAATTACCAATAAGACACTGGCAATCATAACAAGAACCATCAATAGTGTAAATATAGTATCCATTAATTCTGATATCTTTTGAATGGGCAAATTTAATCTTTTTTACTGAACAACAAAAAAGATGTCGCCAAATGTTGATAAAAATAAAAACGGCAACATTTGTTACCGTTTTTTCTATAAAAATACGATGTTGTTATTTAAAATCAGCATCTGTAGCTTTATTGATTTCATAGGATTTTACCTTCATAGTCATCTCCATTCCCATTTGATTGACGGAGAGTGTATAAGGCATTTTCACCCCGTTTACCTCTTTGTAGTCAGAGAACGTTGTAGGGATGGTCATTTCCTGCCCCTGTGCCTTTACTTTTTAGTTTCTCCGGTTTTCAGCCCGGTAGCAACACTGTAGTAATAGGTTGTATTTCCTCCTTTAATTGCATAGGAATCTTCTCCATTGATTTTCTCAATTCCACCTAATTTATAATCAGCAGATTTTGCAAAGCTCAATTCTTCAAACAGCTCAGGAGTCTTTTGTTTTTCAGCAATTTCTTCAGGTGTGATGTCTACTTTTTTACCCATTTGCTCAGAATACCCTGTTTTTCCGTCAAATACCTGCTTCTGCATTACCTGTCCCATGGCTGTTACGGTGGTCACTTCTTTTCCCCCTTGTGCCTTAATGATTTTAAAATCAATATTCTGTCCCTGCATAGACATGGAAGCATTCATGGTGTAAGAAGAAATTTTAGCTACATTGGCTTTCCCTCCGATTGCATTGATATATTTATCAACAACCGTTGAAACTGTTACGTTGGCATCAACTTTTTGTACAGTTGGTTTAGCCACAGGGTTGGCCTCTTTATCGAAATATTTTACCGGATATCCCAATTTCTCTAATCCTTCAGCAATATCTGATGCTTTACCGGCAATGAAAATTCTGCTCTGATTAGGAAGTATGGTTGTTTTTACAGCATTAGAGACGTCTGCAGATGTAACCTTGTCAATAGATTTCAAATAATTGGTGTAAAAGTCTGCCGGAAGATCCTGAACCTTTTGATTCAATGCAAATCTTGCAATGGTTTCAGGCTTTTCCAGAGACATGATGAAAGCTCCTTTCAGTTTTGCCTTGGCATTGGCAAGCTCTTCAGGCTTTACCGTTGAAATGGCATTAAGTTCATTCATCATTTCCTTTACAGCCTTATCTGTCACTTCATTTCTTACACTGGTTTCAGCTGAAAAATCAGGAGAATATTTACTGGCACTCATACTGGAATAAGCTCCATAAGTAAAACCGTTCTTTTCTCTGAGATTCATGAAAAGTCTGGCTTCACCACCCCCTCCTAAAATATAATTGGCGATGGTTGCAGAGAAATAGTTCGGATCTTTCATTTTAAGATTGTTGAGGTTGCTAACAGAAAGTACAGATTGTACTGCTGACGGTACATCAACTACATTAATCTCAGTTTTAGCCGGATTGGATGCCGGTTCTAAAGCTGCAAATTTTGTATTTGATTTTTTCCAGCCTCCAAAAGCCTTCTCAATCAAAGGTTTTACCTGATCGTATTTTACATCTCCTACAATAACCAGGTAAGCATTATCCGGAGCGTAATATTTATTATAAACATTCTGAACATCTGCCAGCTGGATCTTGTTGATAGATTCTACTGTTTCAAATTCTCCTCTTGACGTATTTTTCCCATACATCAGAGCATTAGAAACTCTTTCAGCAATGGAAGAGGCGTTTTTTTTCATCAGCTTTCAGACCTTCAATGATTCTTTCTTTAGCATTCTGAACTTCTTCGGCAGAGAATTTTGGATTGATGATAGCATCAGCCATAAGTCCCAATACTTCAGGAAAATATTTTGAAAGAGAATTGGATGCCGCACCATTAGACGAGAAGCTGATATTAGCCCCTAGAAAGTCAACTTTCTTATTGAATTCATCCTTGCTCAGGTTAGTGGTTCCATTGTCAAGCTGCTCTGCCATAAGTGAGCTTACCCCTACAATATTTCCTTCATAGTAAGGAGGTCTGTCCATAGAAAGAGTAGTGTTTACTCTGGGCAGTTTATTATTCTCAACAACCATTACAGTAAGCCCGTTGCTTAGCTGGAAGGTTTTGGGTTTTGCAATGTTGATGGCAGGAGTTGGCCCTGGTTTTGGCATTGCATTAAGATCTATTTTTTGGGCAGAAAGCATTCCTGTAAATAAAAATGCCGCTGCTATATAAGTGAATTGCTTTTTCATGGGGTAAATTATTTTTTCTCAGGAACGTAGTTGATGATAATTCTTTGGTTGGAGTTCAGATACTTTTTCGCAGCATTCTGAATATCCTGTCTGGTGATGGATCTGTAGATGTCAATTTCTTTATTGATCAGATTGGTATTTCCCATCAGTACGTGGTTGGTTGCCAATGAAGCGGCAATCCCTGAATACTTGAATTCTGATTCACAAACTGATTTTCAAACTGATTCTGAATTTTCTGATAATCTTCTTCAGAGATCAGAGTTGTCTGAAGTTTTTGATCTCCGCATCAATATCAGCCTGTAGAGTCTGCTTAGTGGTCTGTCCCATCGGAATAGCAAAAAAGCAAAAATACTGTAATCCTCAAGCCCCTGATTGAAAGCAGCTACCTGAAGCGCTTTTTTATCCTGATCTACCAGTTTTTTATATAAAACCGATGATTTACCATTGCTTAAATAAGAAGAAAGCATATCCAGTACATAAGCATCTTTCTCTTTATTAGCAGGTGTTCTGTAAGCAAAAACGTATGCAGGAAGCTGAATGTTAGGATCTGTAGCTGTAACTTCTTTTTCCTGAGTGATCGGAGCATCTTTCGGGAAATCTTTCGGATAAAGAGTTCCTTTTGGAATTCCGCCGTAATATTCCTGAATCCATTTTTTAGTCTGTTCAGGTTTAATATCTCCAGCAACTACCAAAGTAGCGTTGTTCGGAACATAGTATTTTTTATAAAAAGCCTGGAACTCTTCAAGCTTGGCAGAGTTAAGATCTTCCATAGAACCGATCGTAGGCCAGTTGTATGGGTGGTTAGTAAACAGGTTTTTCTGAATGGTAGGGAAAAGATTTCCATAAGGCTGGTTATCCATTCTCAATCTCTTTTCTTCTTTCACTACTTCTCTCTGAGTATCTACACCAATCTGGTTGATCTCTGCATGACGCATTCTTTCAGCTTCCATCCAAAGGCCAAGCTGTTCGTTATTTGAAGGGAAAGTTTCGTAGTAATAGGTTCTGTCGTTGGTTGTATTGGCATTATTTTGCCCGCCGTTTGAGGAAACGATCTTGAACCATTCGCCTCTTTTGATATTAGGAGTTCCTTCAAATAAAAGGTGTTCAAAGAAGTGTGCAAAGCCGGTTCTTCCTTTTACCTCATCTTTTGCACCTACATGGTACATTACCCCTGTAGTGACTACCGGAGCAGAATTATCCTGATGAAGAATGACATGAAGGCCATTGGGAAGATCATACTCTTCGAATTTGATTTGCTGTGCATTCAGCATGAGCCCGAAGAAAGCTACGGCAGCAGCAGAAAGAAATCGCTTTTTCATAAAGTTAGAAATTGTTTGGCTTATTAGTAGGAAAAGTGAATTAAATGTTACATTTAAAAGCCTGTAATGTATTAAAAGTATACTTATGTTTTAAAAGAAACGTTAATAAACACCAGTGATGAATTTCAAAATTTGAATTCTCCTTTGAATACCTTAATTTTGTATTCCCAAAATTTTTTTGCAGCATGATTATCTGAAAGGACTCAATGAATCACAATATGAAGCCGTTACCTCTTTACAAGGCCCTTTGATGGTACTTGCCGGAGCTGGTTCCGGGAAAACACGTGTGCTTACGATGCGTATTGCCCACCTGATCCACAACGGAATAGATCCTTTTAATATCCTGGCACTTACGTTTACCAATAAGGCAGCCCGTGAAATGAAGGAACGTATTGCGAAAGTAGTGGGAGACAGTAATGCAAGAAGTCTTTGGATGGGTACTTTTCACTCGGTTTTTGCAAGGATTTTAAGAATTGAAGCGCATTATCTGGGCTATCCCTCCAACTTTACCATCTATGATCAGCAGGACGCTCTGAATGTGATCAAAAAGGTACTGAAAGATATGAACATCGATGCCGATCTTTATAAACCGAAAAAGTTCAGGCAAGAATTTCCACCTATAAAAATAACCTGATTACAGTAAAAGCCTATTTCAACAATCCGGAACTGATGGAAGCTGATGAAAAAGCCAATATGAAATTCATCGGTCAGATCTATCAGAGGTATGTGGAACAGTGTTTCAGAAACGGATCAATGGATTTTGATGATCTGTTGTTAAAAACCAACGAATTGCTGACCCGTTTCCCTGAAATATTGGCAAAATATCAGGACAGATTCAGATACATCATGGTAGATGAGTACCAGGATACCAACCATTCCCAATATTTAATTGTAAAAGCTTTGGCTTCAAAATTCGAGAATATCTGTGTGGTGGGGATGATGCACAGTCTATCTACTCTTTCCGTGGGGCAAATATTTATAATATCTTAAACTTTAAGAAAGATTATCCTGATGCGATAACCGTATCTCTGGAGCAGAATTACCGTTCTACCCAGAATATTGTCAATGCTGCCAATGTTGTTATTGCCAAAAACCTGCAGCAGTTTAAGAAAAACGTTTTCAGTGATAATGAAGAAGGTGATAAGATCAAAATTTACCGCTCACTTTCGGATGCGGATGAAGCCAACTTCGTAGCCGGAAATATCTGGGAACTCCGAAACCGTGATCAGAGAAAGTACAGTGATTTTGCTATTTTATACAGAACCAACTCTCAGACCAGAGCATTTGAAGATGCTTTGAGACGTAAAAATATTCCATACAAAGTATATGGCGGGCTTTCTTTCTATCAGAGAAAAGAAGTGAAAGACCTTATCGGTTATCTGCGTCTTCTGATCAATGTGAATGATTCCGAAGCGCTAATGAGAATTATCAATTATCCGGCAAGAGGAATCGGGGAAACAACCCAGAATAAACTGATTGTTTTTGCAGATGCCCATAATATTTCCGTATCTAAAGTACTGGACAATCTTCCGATGTATGCCCCTCAGCTGGGTCTCAACAACGGTGTTCTCAACAAACTGAATGATTTCTGGTCAATGATCAAAGCTTTCCAGGTATTACTGAAAACCGAGACGGCTTACAGTGTAGCAATGGAAGTGGCAAAACGAAGCGGACTGATCAAATTTCTGAAAGACGATCAGACCCCGGAAGGCATTTCCAGAGTAGAAAACGTTCAGGAATTAATGAACTCTATGCAGGGATTCATTGAAGAGCAGATGCAGCTGGAAGACGGAGATCCAAGTCTTTCGAATTTCCTTGAGAATATTGCCCTTTCTGCTGATACTCAGGATAAAAATCTTGAGGATGATATGGTTTCCCTGATGACGATTCACCTTTCAAAAGGATTGGAGTTCCCGGTGGTACATTTGGTGGGACTTGAAGAAAATCTTTTCCCGAGCTTCATGAGCTCAGCCACCAGAGAAGACCTGGAAGAAGAGAGAAGACTTTTCTACGTTGCCCTTACCAGAGCTGAAAAGCAGGCATTTTTCTCCTATGCGGTTTCCCGTTTCCAATGGGGAAAATTACAGATGCTGAACCTTCGAGATTCTTAAGCGAAATTGATGATGAATATATTGAATTCCTTAATCCTGCACTGGAAAAGAGATTTATCAATAATTCCGGAGTGAAATCCAATATTTTTGACGAGCATCCTTCGGAAATGAAAAGCTTCAAAAAGTTGAGAAAAAGAGTATTAACAGGGATGATCATTCAAAACCCACACCGGAACCAAGAAAGCTGAAGCCGGTGAGTACAGCCAAAATCATCAATCCAAGCGGAGCATCTTCTCAGGATATTGAAGTGGGTGATAAAGTAAGACATGACCGTTTTGGTATAGGAGAGGTTACTTTCCTGGATGGAACCGATCCCCAGAACATCAAGGCCAAAGTTGTCTTTATGCATGAAGGTGAGAAAACCTGATCCTTAAATATGCAAAACTGACTAAGATTTAATTTCAAAATAAAAATATAAAGACAACGGATTCAATTATTGGATCCGTTTTTTTATTTAAACATAAAGTTCGCAGAGTTTCTATTTGAACTGTTTCATTTTTTGTTCGCAAAGTCGTTCCACTTAGCTAAGACAAATCCTCTGCTGAACGAAGTGTCGTTGCGGCCTGAAGAATAACCGATAAATACATTATTTCTTTGCGAGCGTAGCGTTTTTTATAAAATTCATTTTAACGTTAACCTTCTGTAAAAACATGTTTTTTATGATATTTCCTTAATTTATCATAACTTTAAGTGAGGGATAGAAACAAACTATAATTATTTTTTAGAAAACAAAGTCTATCTATTTTGTAGACTAATAAATATATTTTACATTTGCACCTTGCAAAAACATAAATGTTCAATCAAAATTTCTAAACTATATGAAAAATAAAACTATTGTTTCGGCCTCTGTGTTATTTTTCCTGGGAGTTTTTACTTACGGACAGGAAAAGGACAGTATCAAAATAAAAAAGACAGTGTCAAAACCAATATTGTAGAAGAAGTGGTGATCCTGGGATCAAGGGGAGGGGCAAGATCTAAAGTAGACAGCCCGGTTCCTGTAGATGTATTCAATGTAAAAGAATCATCAGTTATTCTTCCGCAAACCAATATCGGGCAAATCCTGAATGCTGTTGCCCCGTCTTTTACTTCTACCATTCAGACCAATTCGGATGGTACGGACCATTTGGATCCTGCACAGCTCAGAGGATTGGGACCGGATCAGGTATTGGTTTTGGTAAACGGAAAGAGAAGACATACATCAGCCCTGGTTAATGTGAATGGAACACCGGGAAGAGGTACGGTAGGAACTGATCTGAATGCCATTCCTTCTTTTGCTTTAAACAGAATTGAAGTGCTGAGAGACGGTGCCGCTGCCCAGTACGGATCAGATGCCATTGCCGGAGTCATTAATCTTGAGCTTAAAAAAGATACGGGAAAACTTGGAGGACAGATCAGCTATGGTGGAAATTTAACGCCTACAGCAAATGATCATACCGGAGATTTTGACGGCCAGAATATTCAGCTCGATCTGAATTATGGAAATAAAATCGGAACAAAAGGAGGTTTTTTTAACATTACCTGGACCTCACAGTTCAGAAATCCTACCTACAGAGCCGGAACAGAAAGCGGAACACTCTATAACGCTTATAATGCAATCGAACAAAGAGCCCTGAATGACGGAGTGAATCTTTCTTCGCTTTTTACAGATATCGGCAATACGCCTAACTCGCAGCAGATTGTTGATTATATCCATCAATATGCACAGAACGTAAGTTATTTTACTCCGGATTTACAAAATAAAATACAGACTGCCAATACAATCGGAGCTTTGCAAAATGTATTGAAGACGGGAGCATTTACTACCGATGAACTTAATTACATTACAGATCAGGAACTTGCCTACAGAGGGCAGACCAGAAAGGACTTCAATATGCAGGTGGGGCAGTCCAAACTGAATAACCATCAGCTTTTTCTGAATGCTGAAGTACCTGTCAGCGATAACTGGAAGGTGTATACTTTCGGAGGGTATAGTTTAAGACATGGTACATCCGGTGGTTTTTACAGAAGACCGAGAGAAAACAGAACTTTTACCGGATTATATCCTAATGGTTACCTGCCTCAGATCGGGACAGATATTCAGGATATTTCACTGGCAGCAGGAATCAAAGGAAAATGGGAAGGATGGAATATTGATTTTAGCAATACTTACGGGCAGAATTCATTTACCTATAACATCAGCAATACAGGAAATACCTCGATGCGTTTTGCTTCGCCACAGGAATTTAATGCCGGAGGTTTAAGATTTTCACAAAATACAATCAATTTAGATTTCTCAAAAAAGTATGACGTTTGGGAAGGAATTAATGTTGCATTCGGTGCCGAGCATCGCTACGAAAACTTTAAGATTACAGCAGGAGAGGAAGCTTCTTATGCTACTTATGATGTTTTCGGAAATGTATACAAAGATAATTCTCAAAAAGGCCTACTGATTTCTTTGGACAGGCACTGCCGGGAGGTTCACAGGTGTTCAACGGTTTCAAACCTGAAAATGCCGTAGATAAGAACAGACAATCTGTTGCAGCCTACGCCGATGTTGAATTGAACTTTACCCATTGGTTATTGGTAGACGCTGCTGCCGAGATATGAAAATTATTCAGATTTCGGATCAACATTTAATTACAAATTGGCTTCAAGAATTAAGGTAGCCCCTGATTTTAATCTGAGGTTTGCAGGTTCCACCGGATTCAGAGCTCCGTCTATCCATCAGATCTATTATAATGTAACTTCCACTTTGTTTACCAATAATCAGCTGCTGGAAGTAGGTACATTCAGCAATGATTCTCAGCTGGCAGCACAGTTGAATATCCCTAAACTTAAACAGGAAACCTCAAAATCTGCAAGCATAGGATTTACCTATAGAATACCATCTGCAGGGCTGACGTTCACTGCCGACGGATACTTTACAAGAATAGACAACCGTATTATTCTGACAGACCAGTTCCTGAGAAAAGATGTTCCTTCGGGAGCGCAGACCGAGTTTGATAATTTTAGGATCAACGGTGCTCAGTTTTTCACCAATGCTATCGATACGGAAACCAAAGGACTCGATGTGGTTATTGCTCATAATACCAGATTTTCAGATTTTAAACTGGATAATAACTTTGCCATCAACCTGAACCAAACCAAGCAGGTAGGAGAAATTCATTCATCAGGACTTTTACAGTCACCTGCACTGGAAAAGATTTATTTCTCCGAAAAATCAAGAGTATACCTGGAAGAGGCAGTACCAAGAGTAAAAGCCAGTCTTTCCAATACCTTATCATGGAAAAATGCGAGCTTCTACCTAAGAAATACCTATTTCGGGAAAGTAACCGGAGCTGATGTTCTGGATGCCAACGGAGACGGCATCGTTGAATTTAATGAGCACCAGAAAATTGCAGATAAAGTAATTACCGATATATCTTTGGCTTATCAGTTTACGAAGAACATAGGATTGACTTTAGGGGTAAATAATGTATTTGATATTTATCCTACCAAAAACCTTCCTGCTTCTACTAATAATGATCAGTTTATCTATTCCCGTTCCACATCCCAGTTCGGACAGAACGGACGATATGTTTTCTCAAGACTTAATTTCAATTTTTAATCAACTTTATACTTAAAAAAACGGATCCGGGAATGGATCCGTTTTTTGTTGAATTGAATATTTTACAGATAAAAAGAATGAACTTTATTAAGAGGCTTCAGAAGCCGGTTCAGCAATTTATACTTCATCCTAAAGCCTAATTCCACATTTTCAATTCATAAGCGGCTTCCCAGAAATGAAATTCCATTCTTGATGCCATGATGAATGCTTCCGTCATTCTTTTTCGGGTTGCTTCTGTGCTGTTTTCTGCTATCTTGTCACAAATTGCTATTGCCTGATCCACTGCTGCTGAAAATTCTTCTCCCGCATACGTGGCAATCCATTTTTCATAAGGATTATCAACAGTATTCTGGGTACGGTAAATATAATCGCCGACTTCCCTGTAAATCCAAAAACAAGGGAGTACTGCCGCTACAGCAATTTCTACTGATTCTAAAGCGGCTGTACTTCTCAGAAAATGAATGTAATGATGACAGGCAGGCTGTAAAAATCCTTTATCACTTACCCCGAAATCTTTAAAATAAGATTCGTGCAGGGCATTTTCCACTACAATGGCATTTTCGGCAAAACGCATAAAAGCGAGTACATCCTGAAGGTCGGTGATCTTTGCTGCAATCAGAGAAAGCGTTCTCCCGAAATGTTCCAGGTACAAAGAATCCTGAGCCATATAAAAACGGAATTTCTCCTGTGGTAAGGAACCATCTGATAATTCTTTGATAAAAGGCATTTTCAGAATAGATTCATAGAGTTCTTCAATACCTTTCCAGGTTTGTTCAGACCATTTCATTTTTGATCAGTTTTTGAGGGTTAAAAAAGTGGTTAAGCGGGCCGTTTCCTAGTCCTGTCTGTACATCTGTTCCGTTTTTTATAGCCTGATAAGTATATTCCTGTCCTGAAGAAACAGCGTCATACAAAGTTTTCCCTGAGCAATATAGGCTGCTATGGCAGAGGAAAGTGTACAGCCGGAACCATGGGTGTTATTGGTGTTGAATTTTAAGGTTTCAAAAGAATGGAAAACTTCATTTTCATCATAGAATAAAGAGGTAATTGTTGAGGTTTCCTGATGGCCCCCTTTAAGAAGAATGGTTTTACAGCCCAGTTTTTTTATCTTTTTTCCTGCTGTGTACAGATCTTCAAGAGTTTTTACCTGCATGTTTGCTAAAATGGCCGCTTCATCCATATTAGGCGTAATCACATCAGCAATCGGGAAAAGCTTTTCCGTGATGGCATTAATGGTTTCCTCTTCAATCAGCCTGTGTCCGCTGGTGGCTACCATAACAGGATCAAATACCACCGGTATTTTTTTATATTGGGCAAGCGTTGAAACAATGGTGTCTACAAGCTGCGGGGTATGAACCATTCCGATTTTAACAGCATCAGGAACAATATCATCCAATATAGCTTTGATCTGATCTGCTACTGCTTCCACAGGAACCGGATATATTTTCTTACACCCTGGGTATTCTGTACCGGTAAAGCGGTCAATACCGATGTCGAAAAACAGCCCAGAGCTGAAGCCGTTTTGATATCAGCCTGGATACCTGCACCGCCGCTTCCGTCAAATCCTGCAATGGTAAGTACTGATGGGTATTTGTATTTTTTCATTTTAAAATTTCATTTTTTAATTCATAAGCTGCCTTCTGAGGATGGTCTGCACCACATATTGCTGATACTACAGCAAGACAGTCAGCACCGGCATTGATAATGGCTCTTGCATTTCCGGAATGAATACTGCCAATAGCAACCAGAGGTTTTTCTGTCAGCTGTCTGATCCTGGCAATACCTTCAAGTCCCCATTCGGTAATGGTGTCTGTTTTGGTTTTTGTTTTAAATACAGGACTTATTCCCAGATAATCAGAGACAGCGGTTTGTTCATTGTCAAGCTGAGAGAGATGTTCAATCGAATAACCGATGATCTTATTTCCGGTACTAGGATGTTGCCTCAAAAGGGTAGGGGCCATGTCAGAGTTTCCCACATGGATGCCTGCCGAATTTACTTTTCCGGCGACCTCAATATTATCGTTGATGATGAGCGGAATATGATACTTATCTGTAATTTCAATAAGCTGTTTTGCTTTTTGGAGAAAAACCTCAGTACTGTCATTTTTTTCACGAAGCTGGATAACGTCTACACCGCCCAGAATAGCCTGTTCAGCAACTTCCAGAAAGTTTTTTCCCAGACAATCGGCTTCAGAGATTACCAGATACAGCTGATAAGGAAAAGGATGCACACTCATTTCTTATCGATTTTTAAATGACTGATGAATTCCTCTTCCGTGATATTGTACAGTTTGTCAATCAGGTTCATCTGCAGGCTTCCGGGACCTTTGCTTTCTTTGACGGCAATTTCACCTGCGATACCCAGTAATGCCATTGCCGCTGCCACACCTGATGTTTTGTCTTCCGAACATCCTGTAAATGCACCTGTCAATGCTGTTGCTGAACAGCCGAGCCCTGTTACTTTAGTCATAAGCGGATGGCCGTTCCTGATCATGAAACATTGGTCCGGACTTAGGATAATATCCGTTTCACCTGAAATACAGACAATAGTGTTGTATTGATTCACAAGAAGCTGAGCTGCTTCTAAGGCATCATTGCTGGCAGCGGTGCTGTCTACTCCTTTAGTTACGGTGGTATTGATTTTAGCCAGAGCAATAATTTCGGAAGCATTTCCTCTGATAACGGTCGGACGGAATTCCAAAAGCTGTTGTAAAATCTGATCCCGGAAAGACGTTGCTCCTGCACCAACAGGATCCAGCACCCATGGTTTGTGGATTGCATTAGCTGTTTCAGCAGCTATAAACATAGATTCAGACCAATATTCATCAAGAGTACCGATATTAATGACTACAGCATCTGAAATGTTGACCATTTCTCTGATTTCAGATCTGGCGTGGGCCATGATAGGGGATGCTCCTGCAGCCAGAAGGGCATTGGCCGTATTGTTCATCACTACATAGTTGGTAATGTTGTGAACCAGGGGAGACTTTTGTTTTTACAAGCTGAACTTGCTGCCAGAGAATTTTTTCCATTGTTTATCATTAAAATAAAAAATAGCTTCAGGAAAAAATCCAAAACAAAAGCACATTGGCCGGCAATGTAGTTTTGCTTTTCCCTACGTCGGTGTAAGCCGTATCAGGTTCAAAGGGACTCTCTCAATTCTTTTCAGAATACCCCTAAAGCAAAACAAATGTATAAAAATTATCAGAGCAGGCAAAGTCTGCAAAATATTTTAAAGGAGAAGTTTTACCTTTCCACAAGTTCCTTCACCTCTTCGCCATAGAAATCTGTTTCTGTAGTAGTGATTTTTAGCAGCTGGTACCATTTTCTGAAGGCTCCGATAAAGACGATAAGCATCAGTACCATGGCTGTAACGGCTAAAGCTGCCAATAAGTATTGTTCCTTGGGAATATAAATGGTAGTGACCTGAAGATAACCGGCCCAGAATGTAATGATTGCCATAAATACTCCAGGAACAGCAGAACACAGTGCATATTTTCCTCTGTTCATCCTGATCAGCATTGTGGTACAGACGATGAGTCCGCATGCTGCCAACAGCTGATTGCTGATTCCAAATAAAGGCCAGATGCTGCTTACATTTCCGGTGTATACCAGATAACCCCAGGCGAAAGTAAACAATAAACTGCTGATAATAATTCCCGGAATCCAGTTTTTATCATTGAATTTAGGCATTACAGATCCCAGCATCTCCTGTAAAAAGAAACGTCCGACCCTTGTGCCTGCATCAATAGCCGTAAGAATAAATACCGCTTCAAACATGATCGCAAAATTATACCAGTAAGCCGTCAGCTGATCCATATAGGGGATCTTATTAAAAATATGAGCCATTCCTACAGCCAGAGACACTGCTCCTCCTGTTCTTCCATGCAGATCAATGCCTATTTTCTGGGAATAATAATCAATATCTACTCCATGCAGAGAAGGGTGGGCTGCCAGGAAAGCGTCATAAGACTCTTTGGGTGTATTGATCGCAAAGTAGTCTCCCGGCATCAAAGTACATGCTGCAATCAGGGCCATAAGAGCTACAAAACCTTCAACAAGCATGGCGCCGTACCCTACAAAAAGAATTTCTCTTTCCCTGTTAAGCATTTTAGGAGTAGTACCTGTTGCAATGACTGCATGAAAGCCTGAAATAGCACCACAGGCAATTACTATAAAAATAAAGGGAAGTACAGGACCTCCTATGACAGGGCCTCCACCATTGATGAATGCAGTAAGCGCAGGCATCTGTACCGTAGGATGGATTACAATAACACCTACTGCAAGCATAATAATAGTTCCGATTTTTAAATAGGTAGAAAGGTAATCTCTGGGAACTAAAAGCAGCCATACCGGAAGAACAGAAGCCAGAAAACCATATAATGGAATCGCTACCGAGATTGTTTTGATATCCCATGAAAATAAATTGTTCATCGTAGGATTCTGCATAAGACCATGCCCGCCGATAATTCCTGCAATCAGAAGTATACCGCCCAGAATGCTGGCAAAGAGCACACTGTTCTTTTTATACCGCATTATGAGTCCCATGATCACAGCAATCGGCATTGTGATGACTACCGTAAACAGAGACCATGAAGCTTCATGCATTGCATTGATGCAGGCCAGTGATAAACCTGCCAGTGTAAGAATAAGAATAAATAAAATAGCAAAACCTGCTACTGTACCTGTTGTTTTCCCTATCTCTTTGGAAGCAATTGTCGCAAGACTCTGCCCTTTATGTCTTACAGATGCAAATAATACAACCATATCATGTACGCCGCCTCCCAGTACACATCCTATCAGGATCCATAAAGCTCCGGGAAGATAGCCGAACTGTGCTGCCAGAACGGGACCTACCAGAGGGCCGGCCGCTGCAATAGCTGCAAAATGGTGACCGAAAAGTACATTTTTATTCGTAGCAACATAATCCTTACCGTCTGCAAATTCTATAGCGGGAGTTGTATTGTTGTCATTAAGCCGCAATACTTTATTAGCCATGAAGATCCCGTAAATACGATAAGCGATTGCAAAAATAAGTATTGATGTGAATATTAATGTTAGAGCATTTATATTATTCAGTATATCCATATCATTGATTTTTATCAGTTAATAATTGAAAGTATTGACTTTTTTATTGTAAATAATTTAAACAAAAGCCAAGTTAATTATTTTGTATATAAAAATGATGAATATGTATACTAAAATAGCAAAGTTATGATGATTTTACAGTTTTAAAAATATAATATATTGAATATAAATATTTTAATGTTTTGTTTTTATTATGGTGTGTATTTTTTTGATTTATTTCTTCTGTGAAACAATGAAATCCACCATCTGATCGGTCATTCTATCCAAAGTCTGCTTATCAGTTGTTGAAAAACTGTGAACACCATTTTCAATGATGATCAAAGAGGTCTGAACTTTTGCTCTTTTCAATTTTCTGTGCAGCTTTTTTGCCTGACTTAAAGGAACCACTTTATCTTTATTACCCTGTACAATTAGCGTAGGAACTCCGGTAGAAGCAAAATGAGCAGGCGATACGGTTTTTAGATAACTGATAGCTTCCTGCTGCTGTTTTTTAATATCATATCCTGAAATTCCTTTGACAAGATTTTCCTGCAACGAGATAATTTTTTTAGAGATCAATCCGATCATAGACACCGGGATGGTTCCTGCGCTGGTATGAAAAAGTGTATTCAGGTCAGCGGGCCCATAATGGTCAATCACATAATTTACATTGGCCGGATAACCGGTAAGTTCAGAACTTCCTATAAATTTATCCTCCTGGGTATAGGCCGCCAGTAAAGAAAGATGCGCTCCTGCCGAAGCCCCGAAAAGACCAATATTGTTGGTATCGAAATTATATTTTTCTGCATTTTTTCTCACCCATCTTACAGCATCTTTGGTATCATCTACAGGCAATGGAAAATGCGTGTTATCATCCAGAAGAGTGTAGTTGATGCTCAGTATTGCATATTGTCTGGCAAGGAGTTTTGACATAGTGGTTTCAACATAATCATCAGCATGAATTACTTTATCTCCTTCTATCCAGCCTCCGCCATGCACGTAGATCAGTACCGGAAGCTTCCCGGAAGAAACATTTCCAGGCAGATAAAGATCCAGCATCACAGGATTTCCTTTTCTATTGGTTTTATATACAATATCTTCAGAAACCTTGGCGATTTCCGGAAGAAGAGTGCTTTTGACACGTTGAGGCTTGGCAGTTCCTGTTGAAAAGATTGTGAAAAAAATGAATTTGAAAAGCTTAAAAATAAAATAAAAAACAGGTTTGTAATAAACCTGTAGTGTGATATGTTGTGTATAGTTGAGTTCATAATAAACTTTTTTGGGAGTATGCTATTTTACTAACTCCTCAAAAAGCTTACCAAAAGTAGTATTCAGATCTTTGGATTTTCCGGGATGAGGTCTTGAAGTCTGAACCACAGCACTTCGTACAGCCGTCAGCCATCGGAAACGTTCAGGTATATCCAGCAGGGCAATAGGACCACCATCTTTATCTCCGTTGGCAATTTTCTGAAAGCTTACCAGATTTTGAATAATGTCCTCATAATCCAGCTTGCTGTGCATCAGTTTGAATTTATCAGGGCACAGATAAAACTCCACTCTGATGAATTTCTCTTTCTTTGAAAACATCACGAGCCCGATATTGAAAAACTCCTCTCTTTCAACTTTGGGCACCAGGCGTATTACCGCATATTCATATATTTTATCCTCTTGCATTTTTAGCTTCGTTTACAAAGATTTGAGAATTTTCGAATCTGGTTTTTAAAAATCGGAAATAGATCTCACGGATCTCATCAGGAGTTTCATCAGCATCATTCCAATGTAACCAGTCTTCAGGAATTGAATTGACAATGTCTCTGAACAGCTCATCATTCAGCACTTCATGGGCAAACCGGTCAGCTTCATCCAGCATTTTGGCTTTTGGAAGCAGTACATGATCCTTTACATATTTGAAAGGGGTTTTTGCTGCCGCATCAAAATTCTGCCATGAATGATGGAAATAGAACGAAGCACCATTATCAATGATCCACAGTTCCTTATGCCACATCAGCATATTCGTATTCTTAAAAGTACGGTCTATATTGGTAATAAAGGCATCCAGCCAGACGATCTTTGAAGCCAGAAGCGGATCAACACTTACACCGGGGTCATAAGTAATGGAGCCGGAAAGATAATGAAGCCCAAGATTCAGACCTTCTGAAAACTTCAGGAGGTCCTGTATTTCTTCATCGGCTTCCGTTCTTCCGAAGTCCGAATCAAGATTTACAAAAACCAGTTCCGGGATTTTCAGCCCCAGAGCTTCTGTAATTTTTCCGCCCAGAAGTTCGGAGATCAGCATTTTTACCCCATGGCCTGCACCACGGAATTTTAAAACATACTTAAAATCATCATCAGCTTCTGCCAGAGCGGGAAGAGAGCCTCCCTCCCTCAGCGGCAGAATGTAACGCATCACGGTTACAGTTCTTAAATTCTGCATGAAGCAAAAATAAGGTTATTTTTTAATAATTTTTTTGATGAATTCTTTTTCTTCCGTTTTATAATGTAAAAGATAAATGCCGGAAGGTAAGTGATGGAGTGGAATGGTATAGCCGGAATCAGTTTTGTTCATAGTGTGTGGGATGATTTTCCCGGCGAAATCTGTGACAGAAAGCACTTTAATGCTCTTTTTGGTGCTGATATTAACTACAGTTTGGGCTGGGTTTGGATAAATCTGAACCGGATCATCAGGAGTTGATTCCTTGATGCTGAGATTGCTGACTGTTACCCGTTTTGTTTTGGTCGTATTAGATCCGCAGGCATCGGTTGTAAGCTTTACATCATAATCTCCCGTAGCAGTATAGGCATGTAAAGGATTTTGTTGAACAGATGTATTGCCATCTCCGAAATCCCACAGATAAGTGGTGGCATTGACTGTTTTATTGGTAAACTGAACGGTAGAGTTTCCTGTGTACTGATAAACAAATCTGCTATGAACATCATTGGAGACTGCATTCCATGTGTCCAGGGTATTGTAAACCTCTGTTTTTACAATATTTTTGATAAACTGGGCCTGCATCGGAGTCAGATTTCCGATATAGGAAGCCAGCGTGGGATCTTTTTGAAAATGATGGTGTAGAATGTATAGGCAGCTGCCATGGAACCCAGATAGCTGGGATGTGACTGATCCGTATCATAAAGTTCTAAAGATGGGTCCTGCTGTCTGATGCTTCGCCATACTTTGCCAACCGGAGACAGGATGGCTTCATTGACTCGTGCCATTTCCACATAACGCTGATAGATCAGATTATCCATTCCTTCATAGGTACATACTTCAGGTTGGGCATTACAACGTGTATCATCACCGTTTTTACGGCCCCAGGTCATATAAAAATGACATTTCCACACGGATTGGTCGTTTTGATAAGATCAGAAAGCTGTGCAGCATAAGGATAGACCTGACTTTGAACAACCTGTTCCGGAAAAGAAGGAAGCTGGCTCTGTTCCTGCAGTACCACATAATCCCAGTTTCCCTGAGTGAGAGTAGCGACGGTAGTACTGTTAATATGGCTCTGAAGCGTTGCCCCCCCGGTGTCTGGCTTTGATGCTCCAATATATCACCTGCAGAATCGGCAACATTTTTGATCAGATTGGGCAGATTATTGACATTGGTATAACTGTTTCCGATGAAGAATACTCTCTTGGAAGTTTGACTGATTGCAAAAGAAAAGGTAATTAAAAACAAAGAAAGTAGAGTTTTTTTCATAAATTTCAATTTAAATTAGCTTTATAAATATAAAAATATTAAACAAAACCCATTTATTTTATGAATTTGATTAGTGAAAAGAATATATATTTAGAAAATAAAGAAACAAAAGGTTTTCTTGCTGATATTTTTTACATTGACTCTGGCAAAAAACTGCCTCTGGTGGTCTTTGTTCACGGATATAAAGGATATAAAGATTGGGGAGCATGGAATCTGATGGCTAAAAAGTTTGCCGAAGCAGGTTTTTTCTTTGTTACCTTTAATTTTTCGCACAATGGCACCACAGTAGACAGTCCAAGCGATTTTGCAGATATTGAAGCATTTGGGAATAATAATTATACTAAAGAACTTTCAGACCTTAGTGTTGTGATTGATCATTTTATCGACCATCCGAATGCAGACCCGGGAAAAGTGGGGCTGATCGGGCACAGTAGGGGAGGAGGAATTTCAATCATTAAAACGTTCGAAGATGAAAGAATCAACGGATTGATCACGCTGGCAAGTGTAGATACATTGGAAAGATTTCCCACAGGACAAGCATTTGAGAACTGGAAAAGGGATGGAGTATATTATGCTTTAAACGGACGTACCCACCAGGAGATGCCTCATTATTATCAGTTTTATGAAGACTATGAGCAGAATATCCACCGCTTTGATGTGGAAAGAGCTACTGAAATGGCGAAGGCCCATATGCTGATCATTCATGGGACCAAAGATGAAGCCGTGGATGTAAAACATGCAGAACATCTTCATATCCTGAACCCGAATTCAGAACTGTTCCTTATTGAAAACGCCAACCATACTTTCGGAGCAAAAGAACCCTGGACGAAACAGCATCTTCCGGAGGATTTAAATACTGTGACAGAAAAATGTATTGGTTTTATCAAAGAAAAATTAAAATAAAACGTTTAAAACTACGTTATTATAAATTAACCACCCTATCAATATAATTATGAAAAAAATTATTGCAGGCGCATTTGCGCTTTCACTATGTGTTATTTCATGTAAAAAGAGACAAAAACAGAGTCTTCTGTAAGTACGGATACTTTGGCTACTGTAATGCCTAAAGATTCTGTAATCACAAAAAATGATTCTGTAGCATCACCTGCTCCTTCTGCTCCCGTTGCGGATAATATTATTACCAAAAATGTAGGTAAATATCCTCATGATATCAAATTATTTGAAGATAAAGGTATTTCAGAAAGACTGAAAAAGCTTACAGGAGCCCAGTATGATGAAATGGTGAAAAATTTCAACGTGGAAGGTCCTGTGACCTCAGAAAACGGAATTTATAAACTGACAGGATGTAAGCAACATGACTGCCCTGGATATGCGACAAGCATTTTCTACGATTCTAAAAATGACAACCTGAATGTTTCCATTGATAAAAACGGTAAGGTAACAGACTTTGCTGAAAAAGGAAAAATTACGGTCTCAGAATCATTGAAATCTAAGTAAGAAATCAGAAGCTGGAGCTAAAGATAATAGTCGTGTTTAGTATCTATTGAAATCAAAAAGGACTATTTTCCAAAGGTTATTCATTTGGATAACAGCTATTCAAAAAACTTTTGAACTTCCAGCCTCCAGCTTCTGACTTCTACTTCCAACCTAAATAAAAAATCGGTCTGAAATTTCAGACCGATTTTTTATTGTATCGTGAGTAAGACCCACGCTTCTTCAACTTTGCTTTCCAGTAGTAATTTCTGTGCATCAAGATGAATCTTTTCATCGGCATGAAAGTCTCCGGCAGGTAAAACTTCCGTATTGGCAAGCATTCCCAGGTCATTTCCTGTAAATACTTTGCTGTATTTAATGGAATCTGGCAGCAGATCGAAACCAATTCCTTTTGTTACCAAAGGTTTCGGTACTTCAAAAGACTGTTCTCATTGCTTCTGGAATACCAGTTGCTGCCTAAACGGGCTACCATGTCCAGTTTTTTCTGATCCAGATTTCCGGCTTCATTCAGATATTCTTCTCTGATATGGATTTTCTGAACCTCACAGATCACCAGATTCCCGGCACCGCCTTGATCTCCCAGTGGCTTTATTTCTAAAACCTTACATTCAAAGTTGACAGGGCACTCTTCAATCAGCTTGGGCTGTACAAGATCAGCATCTTTCATGGTAAGACCTGATTTGATAAACTCATTCACTCCGGTTTCATATTCTGTGGAAGCTAAAGAAATCTGCTGTACAATCGGAAAATTCACTGTTCCGATTACCACTTCCGGAACTTCAAAAACATTTTCCAGTGTATGTTTGGTGGTATTATCACGGACTCTTCTCGATGGTGAAAAAATCAAAATCGGAGGAACCGTACTGAACATATTAAAAAAACTGAACGGAGATAAGTTATGATTACCATCTTTATCTACAGTAGAAGCAAGTGCAATAGGACGTGGTGAAACGGCCGTCTGCATGATGGTCTGTAGTTGTACGGAGGTTATTTCAGAGGGGATTACTGTTTTCATATTTTATAATTACAAAAATTATATAACCACAAAAGTCACAAAAGTTTTTAAGCTAATAGTTTTAATCTTTAAAAGTTCAAAAAAGCATGTCATAATATTTATTGACAAAAGTTTCCTGCCCTTCGTGATAAAGATTTTTTACATTAAAATTTACTAAGATACCTTTGGGTTTCTTCATTAAGTTTATATAATTCAGCAGTTGAGCCCGATGAATATCATTCAATTGAACAACTGATTTGAGCTCAACAACAATTGAATCTTCAACTAAAAAATCACAAAAGAAATCACAATTTATTTCTTTTCCTTTGTAATTCAGGGGAACTTTTAGTTCAGATTTAAAACTGATATTTCTTAATCTGAATTCTTCTTCCAGGCATTTATGATATACACTTTCCAATAAACCGGCGCCCAGAATTTTGTGAACTTCTATACAGGCGCCATTTATCTTATAGGTCAAATCGGTTAGATATGACTGAGTAATCATAATTCTTTTGTGACTTTTGTGGTTAAAGTTTAAAGTGTAGGAATAATTTTACCCGAAACTTCACCGAAACCTACTCTCACACCATCTTTCTCAGCCCATGCTTTCATGGTAACGGTATCGTTATCTTCAATGAATTTTCTTTCTTCACCGTTGCTTAATGACAGAGGATTCTGGCCTCTCCACGTCAGTTCAAGCATAGAACCGAAAGACTTTGGATCGGTTCCGGAAATAGTACCGCTGGCATATAGGTCACCCACTTCTACGTTACATCCGTTTATAGTGTGATGGGCCAGTTGCTGGTTCATATTCCAGTACATGTATTTGTAATTGCTTTCGCAGATCAGGTTCTGATCACCGTTTTCAGGCTGGATATAAACCTCAAGGTTGATGTCGTAATTTTTATCACCTTCAAATTTTAAATAATCCAGCACTTCAGGATCCTGTACCGGAGAAGCTGTTCTGAATGGTGCCAGTGCCTCAAGGGTAACTACCCATGGAGAAATGGATGAACCGAAGTTTTTTGCAAGGAATGGCCCTAGCGGAACATATTCCCATGATTGGATATCTCTTGCAGACCAGTCATTGAATACCACCATTCCGAAGATCGCATCTTCAGCATCTTTCGTAGAAATGCTTTCTCCCATCTCCGTATTTTTATTGACGATGAAAGCCATTTCCAGTTCAAAATCCAGCTGCTTACAAGGTCCGAAAACGGGTTTATCTGCATCTGCAGGCTTCATTTGTCCTTTGGGACGGTTGATTTCTGTACCTGAAACTACAATAGAAGAGGCTCTTCCGTGGTAGCCTACCGGTAAATGTTTCCAGTTGGGTAATAATGCATTGGCCGGATCACGGAACATTTTTCCTACGTTGGTAGCATGTTCTATACTGCTGTAAAAGTCTGTATAATTCGGGATGTGAACAGGCATCATCATTTTTACTTTGTCAAGATCATAAAACGCTTCTTCAATGGTTTTCTGATCTTTTGAAAGGGTAGAACCTTCCTGTAATAATGCCTGAATTTTTGTACGAACGGCATTGGTAACAGGCTTACCCAGTTCAATGAATTCGTTGATGGTATAGGCCTCAAAAACATTGTCGTCTAATCCTTCAATATCTTCGAAATATCCAAGATCATACAACGTAGCAAGATCAATTATCTGATCTCCGATTCTTGTACAGCATCCGATGTATTCTTTATTAAAAACTGCGACTCCGAAAGGAATATTATGTATAGAAAAATCCGAATCTGAGGAATAGTCTACAAATGATTTCATAAGTTTAGATTTAGTTAGATTAAATTATCATCCTGAAAAGGGCATTCCGGGATGTTATTTTGCCTTCTTGGTATAAGATTGCTCATCAATCCATCGGGCTTTCGTATTGACATCAATGAGGTACAGAATATTGTCCTGCCGGGTCAATAGCAGGGTTTTGGTGACAGGCACAGGAACTTTTTTATTTTCAAGCATATCTGCCCGTAAGGAAATAATATTCTTTTTTCTGACAATATCACCTGTGAAAACATTGGAACTGCTTTCTCCGGTGGCTTTATCATCAAAAACTTCTACATACGTTGCCGCATTTCCTTTGATAATAATAAAATCTCTTTCTGTATGATCAGCTTCATCTTTGATGAAAACAAATTTTTTGTTGTCAATATTCACCTTTTCAAGATTCTGATTGATGCCTTTTCTTGCCTCAAGTCGGTCCAGAATTGCATTCAGGGTTCCATATTGAGCTTTTAGCCCTAATGTTCCAAAGAATAAAATTCTATATTAAAAATTTTCTCATATACTGTGTTTTATAAAAAGTTTTGCCAGAACACTGTATCCTGACAAAACTTAAATTTTTTTAACGTAAAATTAAAGATTACCTCTTCTTTCCTGCTCTCTTTCCAAGGCTTCGAATAAAGCTTTGAAATTACCTGCACCGAAACTCTGCGCACCATGTCTTTCAATGATTTCGAAGAATAGAGTAGGGCGGTCTTCTACAGGCTTGGTAAAGATCTGAAGCAGATACCCCTCTTCATCATGATCAATAAGTATACCTAACTCCTGAAGTTTCTTTAAATCTTCATCAATGTGGCCCACTCTTTCAGGTACCATATCGTAATAAGCTTCCGGCGGGGCAGAAAGGAACTCTACACCACGTTTTTTCAGTTCGGTTACTGTATGGATGATATCCTTTGTAGCTACTGCAATATGCTGTACACCTTCACCTTCGTAGAAATCAAGATATTCTTCTACCTGGGATTTTTTCTTACCTTCTGCAGGCTCGTTGATAGGGAACTTTGCATATCCGTTTCCGTTCGACATTACTTTAGACATCAAAGCAGAATATTCTGTGTTGATCTGTTTGTCATCAAAAGAAAGGATATTTACAAATCCCATTACTTTTTCATACCATTCCACGGTAGGGATCATTCTGTTCCAGTCTACGTTTCCTACGCAGTGGTCTACATACAGTAATCCTGCTTCTTCAGGATTGTAGGCACTTTCCCACTTTTCGTATCCCGGCATGAAAGCACCGTTGTAATTTTTTCTTTCTACGAACATATGAACAGTTTCTCCGTAGGTATAGATTCCGGACATCCTTACTTCACCATGCTCATCAGTTAAAGTTACGGGTTCCAAATATGGTTTTCCACCTCTTTTGGTAGTTTCTTCGAAAGCTGCATAAGCGTCATCTACCCAAAGTGCCAAAATTTTTACTCCGTCACCATGTTTCTTTACGTGTTCGTTGATAGGAGAGTCAGACTTCAATCCGGTAGTTAGTACCAATCTGATCTTTCCCTGTTGAAGCACATAAGATGCACGGTCTCTTACTCCTGTTTCAGGACCCGCATAAGCTACAGACTGGAAACCGAAAGCGGTTTTGTAATAATGGGCAGCCTGTTTTGCATTTCCTACATAAAACTCAATATAATCTGTACCGTTAATCGGCAAGAAATTTTCTGCTTGAGCAATTTTCTCGGCAAATGTAAGTGTTGACATATTTTCTCTTTTACTTTTATTTTATTGGTATGCAAATTACAAAAAACTTGGATATAGGAAAAATATTCCCTACTAATCCTTGAATTTATTTAACATAACGTTAAAGAAAAGTTTATTTAAGTATATTTAAGTTTCATCTGTGTGGAATCAACCGCTTACATTTGTAATACAAAAGACAAGTGAAAAAAATATTTCGAACATGAAAGCCGCAGATTATCTCTGCGGCTTTCTTATTTTCAGACGGTTTCTATTTTTTTGTTTAATCTTCCGGCATCCGGGTTATAATTATCCCAGATTTTCCAGGTATTACCAATCTTTTAATAAAATAAATCTGGGTACTCAGCTGGTTTACAAAGTGTTCCTCTCCTGTTTCCCCGACTTTGAACAGAAGATTCCAAAACTCCTGGGACTCCAGTATTTTTTTGTCCGGTTCATCCGTTACAATATTGATATCAAAAACTTCGTAATTGGAACGGTTGTTTTTCGTTACCAAATGAAAATCCTGATCACATAATTCTTTACTGAACTGTGATGCTCTTTCCAGAAAAGGAGAATCATCAAATACAAGATCTTTCAAAAGTTCCGTATTATGAGCCGGAAACAGTTTGTAGAACTCAAAGGCAGCTGCACAATAATCATAGACAATCTGGGTCATGAATGAATTGTTATCTTCTTCCTGATGATCCTGTTGCCTGACAGTGTGAATATAATCATTGAGGTCTCTATACCCAAGAAAGATGCATATTTTGTCTAAAGTTTTTAAAAATCTCAGATCACTGTGGGTTTTATCCTGATAGTCGTTTTCAAAGAAACGTTGTAGCGTTACATGTGAAATGGTACTTCCGATTTCAAACTTTTTCCTCCTTTCAGCTCTTCAGCTTCAGACAGTTCATCTTTAATAATTTCGGAAAGAATAATATAATGGCTTCTCTTCCATTCATTCACATTCCCAAAACAGAATTCCTAACCTTCGAATGCTTTACAACTTCTTCTCGTATCGAATTATATATAGTTTTCAATTTCCTTGTTTTTGAAAGAGTTTTATCAAATATACTGCCAAAATATTAAAGTTTTTTTGTAATCTATAGGTCTGAGATAGAAATATGTTTTTAAAATCTCATGAAAAATACATATTGAAAAACCTTATTTGTTGATTATCAGTGTTTAAATCTTTCAAATGCTGCTCTCTCCAACATTTCCCTGTCGTCAGGATGGGCGATACTGATCAGCTCCTGAGCTCTCTGGCGAAGGTTTTTTCCATACAGGTAAGCTGTTCCGTATTCCGTAACGACATAATGGATGTGCCCTCTTGTAGTCACTACACCGGCTCCCTGTTTAAGATAAGGAACAATTCTGGAGACTCCTTTTTTCGTTCTGGCAGTGATGGCAATAATCGGTTTTCCGTCTTCACCTAATGCTGCTCCCCGCATGAAGTCCATTTGGCCGCCGATACCGCTGTACTGCATAGTTCCGATGGAATCTGCACAGACCTGTCCGGTAAGATCAATTTCAATCGCAGAATTGATGGCTACCATTTTTTTGTTTTTCATGATGTTGATCGGGAAGTTGACTTCACTTACATCCCTGAAAGCAAATACGGTATTATCATCCACATAATCATACAATTTTCTGGTTCCGAAACAGAAGCTTGTAATGGTTTTATTATCGTTGTAACCTTTATATTTGTTGTTGATTACATCATTCTGGATCAGGTCAATAACGCCGTCACTCAGCATTTCAGTATGAATTCCCAGGTCCTTGTGATTGGTAAGGCATTTTAAGACCGCATCAGGAATGGTTCCGATACCCATCTGAAGGGTGGATCTGTCTTCAATAAGCTCTGCTACATTTTTTCCTACTAGCATTTCTTCAGGGCCTACTTTTGATCCGTAATCTACTGTTGGTAGCTCTTCTTCATGCCACACCAGCTTGTGGATCCTGCTGATGTGGATCATACCGTCTCCATGAGTTCTTGGCATTCTTGGATTAACGACTGCAACGATGATTTTAGCAGTGTCTACAGCTGATCTTGCTATGTCTACTGAAGTCCCCAGTGTACAGAAACCATGCCTGTCCGGTGGAGAAACTGTGACCAGTGCTACATCAAGGGAAGAATGTTTTTTCTGAATAAAATCGGGATTTCACTTAAAAATACGGGTACAAAATCACCTCTGTCCGAATTGACAGCGTCACGCACCGGAGTGGATACAAACAGAGAATTGATAAAGAATTTGTCTTTATACTCAGATTTTGCAATTTCTACATTTCCCTGTTGGGTAATGGAGACCATTTCTACATTCTCCAGCCTGTGTGACTGTCTTGCCAGCTCGTCAATCAAATAATTCGGGGTGCAGGCACTTCCGTGGAAAAATACCCGGTTGCCACTTTTTATGGTATATATTGCCTCTTCTGCGCTGATGTAATTATGCATATTTTATTTTTTTAACAGGGGTTGACCATATTTTCCGCTTCATAAATGACCTCTCTTCTTTCAAAGATAATCTTATATTTTTACTTTTTCTAATTATTTTGCAGATATTGGAAAGGATTTTTATCATATAAAAAGAAGGGAGTGTTTTATAAAAATAAAAGGCTAAATGCGTTGCATTCAGCCCTTTATTAATATGTTGATCGTATTTTTAATTGGAGATTTCAGTTTCTACAGCCTGTTTCATGCTTCCTGTTTCTGAGAAACGTAAATGCCAGCTGAATGCTTCTTCCAGCAGGTGAGGAGTGTGGCCTCCACGTTCGCAGGCTCTGTCAAAATAAGACTGTAATTCTTCTCTGTAATCCGGATGAACACAGTTGTCAATAATCTTCTGAGCTCTTTCTCTCGGAGCAAGCCCTCTCAGATCTGCCAGCCCTACATCTGTCACCAGAATATCAACGTCATGCTCAGTGTGATCTGTATGGGAGACCATCGGAAGTACGTGGGAAATATTATTACCTTTAGAAGCAGCCTGCGTCACGAAAATACTCAGATAAGCATTTCTTGCAAAGTCACCTGAACCTCCGATTCCGTTCATTATTTTTGTTCCTCCGATGTGGGTAGAATTTACATTTCCATAAATATCAAATTCGATGGCGGTATTGATGGCAATCACCCCAAGTCTTCTGATCAATCCCGGAGTATTGGAAATGTTTTGTGGTCTTAAAACAAATTTGTCCTTATATCTGGAGAGGTTTCCTAAAACCCTTTCGTAGCATTCTTTAGAAACGGTAATGGAAGATGCTGAAGCAAAGCTGAGTTTACCGGAATCTATCAGATCGAAAGTGCTGTCCTGAAGTACTTCGGAAAACATGGTGAGATCATAAAAATTACTGTCTTTAAATCCTGTAAGTACTGCATTGGCTACTTTTCCGATACCTGCCTGAAGAGGAAGGAGCCTGTCTGTAAGGCGGCCTAAACGAACTTCATTTTCAAAGAAATCAAGAAGATGTCTGGCAATAGCTGTGGTCTTTTCATCCGGTTCTGCAATATCTGCCGGGCTGTCTTTAAGATGGGTAAAAACAATAGCTTCAATCTTATCGGGATCCACCGGAATACTTTTTCTGCCGATTTTATTCCATGGTGCAACAATAGGGATAACGTTTCTGTAAGGATAATCCTCAGCCTGGTATATATCATGGATTCCGTAAACTTCTTCAGGAACTTCCGTATTGATTTCAATGATGATCTTTTTAGCCAGGGCTGCAAATGTAACGGAATTTCCAACGGAGGTGGTGGGAACAATACTTCCGTCCCTTTCTATATAAGCCGCTTCGATGACAGCTACATCAATACTTTGAAGATTTTTGGTGTGGAGAAGCTCGGCACTTTCACTTAAATGCTGGTCGATGAAGAGAATTTCGCCTTTATTGATCTTATTTCTTAAAACAGGATCTACCTGAAACGGCATTCTTTTTCTGATAACATCCGCTTCTGCTAATTTTCCGTCGGTACCGTGGCCCAGTGAAGCTCCGGTCATTAAAGTGATTTTAAGGTTCTCGGTTTTCCTCTTTCCGCAAGGGCCGGTAAAATAGCTTTGCTGTCACCCGCTTTGGTAAAGCCGCTCGACCCTATGGTCATACCGTCTTTAATGATTTTCACAGCATTTTCTGCCGTTGTTACTTTTTGGTGTAGACTTTCTAATCTGATTCTTTCTAACATGTAATATTGATTTTGTTTTAAACCACCATTACTTAGGATGCGTCATGAAAAATAATGATGGTTAAATGGACTTAACCATACCTTACAAATTTAAGAAAAAGACGCTTTAAATAAAGGATTTAAAGCGTCTTTTGTATGTATTCAGCAATACTTTTTCAAATTAAACAAAGTATTTCTCTTATTTTATTCCAGCCACGAAGTTTTATAGGAAGGATCTTCCACTTTTAAAGCTTCTTCCGTGATTTTTAACGGACGGAAAGGGTCTACCATTACGGCATATTCTTCCGTGAATTTTTTTCCGATACTTCTTTCCATCGCTCCCGGGTGAGGTCCGTGTACAATTCCTCCGGGGTGAAGGGTAAAGTCCATCAGGTCGATATGGTTACGGCTCATGAAATCACCTTCTGTGTAGAACAATACCTCATCAGAATCAATATTGGAGTGATTGTAAGGAGCGGGAATAGCTTGTGGGTGATAATCATACATTCTTGCACAGAATGAACATACCACGAAATTGTGTCCTTCAAAATTCTGGTGAACCGGTGGCGGTTGGTGAATTCTTCCGGTAATCGGTTCGAAATTTTTGATATTGAATTTATAAGGATAAAAATAGCCGTCCCAGCCTACAACATCAAACGGGTGTGTTGCATAGATAAAATCTGTAATCTGGTTTTCTTTTTTACTTTGATGAGGAATTCTCCTTTTTCATCAACAGGTTCTTTGAAAGAGGGAGCAATAATATCCCTTTCACAGAACGGAGAATGCTCCAGAAGCTGCCCGAATTCATTTCTGTATCTCTTCGGAGTATAGATAGGAGAGTGGCTTTCCAGTACGAAGAATACTGTATCATCAGACTTCAGTTCCACCTGATAAATAGTTCCCCTTGGAATAATAAGATAATCTCCGGTTACGAATTCAAGGTCTCCTACAAATGTTTTTAAGATTCCGGTTCCGTTATGAACATACAAAAGTTCATCACATTCTGCATTTTTGTAGAAATAATCCATTGATTTTCTTGGCTTGGCCAATCCCATTTTCAGGTCATTGTTCATCAAAAGGATCTTTCTGCTGTCCAGAAAATCGTCTTCAGGAGTGACATTCATTCCTTTGAACATTCTTGGAGTCACATTTTTTCAACTGCAATTTTAGGCGTTACATCCTTTGGCTCACCGATCGATTTGATCTGTGTAGGACGGTGAATATGGTATAACAAAGAAGAAATCCCATGAAAGCCTTCTGTGCCGAAAAGCTGTTCATAGTAAAATTTATCTTCCGGAGACTTAAAGATAGTGTGTCTTTTTGGTGGGATATTTCCCGCTAGATGATATCTCATTTTACTTTCATATGTAGTTTCTCAAATTTAATCATTTTTCATGAATTAGCTTGATCAATATTTTTCCAGAAGTTTTGTAATTAAAAAAATTGTTAGATTTGCCTAACAATTTTAATTTCATGAAGCGAATATTATTTTCTATTACTTTTTATCATCATACTGTTTTGCCCAGGAGACAGACAGTTTAAATATACATTCACCCCAAAGTATGGATTCTGTGAGAGTTGCTAAAAGAGAATTCAAGACGAGTAATATAGAGGATGTAGTGGTTACCGGAACTATAAAGCCGATGAGCAGATCCAAAAGTCCTGTGGCTGTTGAGATCTACAGTCAGAAATTTTTTCAGAAAAATCCGACACCGAGTATTTTTGAAGCCATTGCCATGGTAAATGGAGTGAAACCTCAACTGAACTGTTCTGTCTGTAATACCGGAGATATTCATATCAATGGTCTTGAAGGGCCTTATACCATGATTTTAATTGACGGAATGCCGATTGTAAGCTCACTTTCTACTGTATATGGCCTGAGTGGTATCCCGAATAGTCTGGTGGACAGGATAGAGGTGGTAAAAGGACCTGCATCTTCTATTTACGGTTCTGAAGCAATGGGAGGAGTAATCAATATTATCACCAAAAATGCTTTGACAGCTCCTAAACTGAGCGTTGATCTTATGACGACAAGTTGGTTTGAAAATAATCTCGATCTTTCCACAAAATTTAATGTAGGTAAGAATGCGGCTTCATTATTAAGTTTAAATTATTTCAGCTTTAAAGAAAAAATAGATCAGAATAAAGATAATTCACAGACACTACTTTACAGAGCAGGATTTCTGTTTTCAACAAATGGAACTTTAAAAGAAAGGAGAACAGGCAGGCTAGCTTCGCCCTGAGATATCTGTACGAGGACCGCTTTGGTGGAGAGATGCAATGGAATAAATCATTCCGGGAAGTGACGAGGTATATGGGGAAAGTATTTATACGAACAGGGCAGAAGTTTTCGGGTTGTATGAATGGCCGGTGAAGGAACATATTGTAACCCAGTTTTCTTATAATTACCATGATCAGAATTCATTTTACGGAGCCAATCCGTTCAATGCCTTACAGAAAGTAGCTTTTGTACAAACCTATTGGGACAGAAGTTTCGGAAAGCATGATATCACAGCCGGACTTACTTTTAAAAGGACTTTTTATGATGACAACACTCCGGGGACACTGGCATCAGATGGGATTACCAATGCACCTATGAAATCTCCGATCTGGGGAGCTTTTATTCAGGATCAATGGGAGATTAACGATAAAAACACCTTATTGCTTGGATACCGATATGATTATGATAAAGTACATCATTCCGTACATTCACCGAGGTTAGCATGGAAATTTTCTCCCAACCCCTATCATACGCTGCGTTTCAATTTCGGAACCGGATTCAGGGTGGTGAATCTGTTTACAGAAGATCATGCTGCTTTAACCGGTTCCAGGGAAGTAGTTGTGAAATCAGACCTTCAGCCTGAAAGATCAGTGAACGGAAATCTGAATTATATCTGGAAAATTCCTGTAGGCAGCCGAATGGTGAATCTTGATGCTTCTGCGTTTTATACTTATTTCAGTAATAAAATCGTAGGGGATTTTGATTCTGATCCTAATAAAATTATTTATGATAACCTTCACGGATATGGGATTTCCAGAGGGGCTTCCCTGAATGTAGACTTTACTTTTCAGTTTCCTTTAAGCGTCAATCTGGGAGTAACTTATCTGGATGTTTACCAGAAATACGATGATGAAAACCAAAAACACAGCAACTTCATGCTCCCAAATGGAGCGGAACTTATAATCTGACCTATAAATTTCCGAGTAATCTGACCATTGATTTTACGGGACAGTTTTACGGGCCGATGAGACTTCCGGTTTTACCCAATGATTACCGCCCTGAATATTCACCATTCTATTCTTTAGCTAATATTCAGGTTTCAAAGACTTTCAAATCCGGATTTGAAGTGTATTGCGGGGTGAAAAATTTATTCAACTTTACCCCTAAAGATCCTTTGATGAGACCGTTTGATCCATTTGATAAACATGTTGATGATCCCATTAACAATCCGAATCATTATACTTTCGATACAGCTTATGGCTATGCTCCAATGCAGCGCATCAGAGGTTTTCTGGGAGTGAAATACACTTTAAAATGAAAAAAATAGCTTTATTTTTAATGTTAGTGCCCTGTTTTTATCTGTCTCAGATGAAGACAGGCACTTTTTCTGAACTTGAAGTTTTGCGAAAACAATCTTCCAAACCTGTTGTGATCCATCTTTATACGGACTGGTGTGCGGTCTGTAAAATAGAATCTTACCGTTTGAGTAAAGATAAAGAACTGGTGAATATGATGAATGATCATTTTTATTTTATCAATTTCGAGGCAGAGAAAACAAAAGAGAAAGTCCATTTCCAGAATCAGGAGTTTGAATATCTGCAGAATGGCAATTCCGGAATTCATGAATTGGCGCTGGCTTTGTCAAAAAATAAAAATCAGCCTGTTTATCCTTTATGGGTATTCCTGGATAAGCATCAGAATCTGGTGTATTATCAGGAGGGGCAGATGACGCCTGAAAAAATGAAACAGAAACTGAAGGAGATTTCCGGTTTGTAAGGTGGTTGTTTATAAAGTTTTCTTTTTTATTTCTAGCAGATTACACAGATCCCGCAGATTTTTGATTTGATTGAACTTTAAAATTTGTGAGAACTATCCAATCTTTAAATTTTTAAATAATTAAATCTTTCAATTAGTTTAATATTGACCATTCGCATCAATCAACACCGCCAGTTGAATACAAGGTTTATCAGACCGGTTGCTCCAGGCATGGTTTGTTCCTCTTTGAATGACGATGTCACCCGGTTTCAGAAGCGTTTCTCCTTCTTCCATGATGAGATAAAGCTCACCGGAAAGGATAATGATATAATCCAGTGTTGGCGTTTGGTGCATCATCGGATGAGCTTGTCCTTTTTAAGTTCAATTCCTAAATCTTTATCCGGTGGAATCACTACATATCGGAAATAAGTGCCATTTTTGGGAGTTTGTGGGAATCCGGTATTCGGGATTCTGGTTTCAAATTCTAAGTTTGCCGGCATGGTTTGCGTATTCCATATATCTGAAATAATAAGTCCCGGAAAATGTTCTACAGCATTCTCAACCTGCTGATCTTCTACAATGGCAGATTTTCCTGCTCTGATTCCGGTAACGATACGTCTTGGTATTTTGTTCATTGCTTTATGAGTTTTTCATGACAAGTTTATGCCCCTGTGTCTGGTTATTTTTAAAATGGAATGTGCCTGAAGGACTGTACTGAGAGACAAGTCTCCTATTATTTTAATCTGAGGCGGTGTAATCGCTCCGGTTTCGATCAGTTTTTGATCTCTTTTAAACTGTTTTGGTAATAATCATACTTTTTGACCATGCTATATGTATAATTGGAGATATTCATCATTAAAGCTCCTTTGTTGAAAAGGATTTCATGAGCATCTTTTGTTACCAAAGCGGTGACATCTACATACGTACCATTGATTTTTAAAACTTCGGCTGTAACTTCAGCCATATAATTTCCTACCAGATCAATTCCGATATCAAAAGGCTGATCCTTATTGGCTTTTAAAATATTTCCGATCAGATCCTTTTCTTTATAATTAATAATCTGATGATCTTTTAACCCCAGATTGATAAGCATTTGCCTGTTTTCTTCACTCCCTGCAGTAACAATAAAATTTTTAAAATCATGAGCCCGTAAGATTCTGATTAAAAAGATCCTACTCCGCCAGCTGCTCCGGTTATAAGAAGCGTCTGTTCCGGCTGTAGCTGCAACCTGTTAAAAATTTGAAGGGAAGTCAGTCCTGCTGATGGAATCGAGGCTGCCTGTTCAAAGGAAATATTTTCCGGCTTAAGGGCTACAATGGCTTCAGGAACGGCAATATATTCTGCATAGGTTCCGTTACTTCCCATAGATCCGCTTCCGCAGAAGACTTCGTCTCCAATATTGAACTGAGTGACGTCAGCTCCTTTTTCTACAACAATTCCGGATAACTCACGTCCCAGGATCGGAGAACTGACTAGTTTTCGTTCCAGCTCATTTTCCAGCATCTGATAATCGATGGGGTTGAAGCCACTTGCTTTAATCCGGATTAATACTTCATGAGTTTTGGGTTGAGGTTTTTCTGTAAAACCATCTTCAAGTTTAAAATTTTTGTTTAAAATAACTGCTTTCATAGGATTGATTTGATGTACAAATGTAAAGCGGGAATAGTTTATATTTGCTACTAGTTAACTAATGGTAACTAGTTACCTTCATGAAACTATTATGGCAAAATTACTGAAAACGGCATCGAAAGAGAAGCCAGCTGTACTGAAGAATTGTTCGCAATGCGGGATAGCCTGGATATTCTGGGAGGGAAATGGAAACTGATGATCCTCAGATATCTGACGAACAGACCGGATCAGATGATTCATTTTAAAAAGCTGGAACGCAGTATTGAAGGGATATCCGCCAAAATGCTGAGCAAAGAATTAAAAGAACTGGAAACCAATCTTCTGATCACCAGAACCATTCAGGATACGAAACCTATTACGGTAACGTATGCTGTGACTGAATATGGAAAATCAGTATTTCCTGTGACAGAAACATTGGTAAATTGGGGAATACTTCATCGGGAAAAAATTAAAGAATCAATGGGGTAGTTATGAGATATTGGAAAACGCAAAGACGCAAGAATTTTCCTTTAAATATGCCTTAAGGCGCAAGGATTTTATCTTTGATGAAATTTAATTCTGTTGAATTTTAACTGAAACAAACTTGCTGAAAATCTTTGATTTTCTTGCGCCTTAAAGCGGTATGTTATTAAATTTCTTTGCGCCTTAGCGATGACTAATAATATTGTTTTATAGAGAAAAGATCAATTAATCTATGTCGATAAAAAATCCTCAGACCCGTGTGGAGTTGAGGATTTTTGATAATACCAAATTGTTTATTAATTTTTATCTAGCCAGGACTGTACAAGTTCAGAATGATCTTTCACCCATTCTTTGGCCGTAGCTTCTTTATTTTTACTCTGTTCCATTTTCATTAAAAGGTCAGACATGTTTTCATCATCAAAATGAAGTTTAGAAAAGAATTTTGCCAATTCCGGATGATCTTTGCCAAAACTTTTTCTGGAATAGGTTTTAATCTTTTCTGCTTCTCCAAATATCTTTTGGGATCGTCAAGAAATTTAAGCTTCATTTTACCGAACATCCAATGGGGCTGCCATCCTGTGACCACAATCCATTGTTTGCGCTGTATGGCATTCTGTAATTCTGTGATCATGGCAATGGTAGAGGAGTTGATCTGTTTGTAATCCAGTTGATAATCAACAATGGCTTTATCTGTACCGGTTGTTAACCCTGCTCCTTTCTCAATTCCTATGATTCTATGGTTGAACTGATCCTGATGCTGATTGAGTTCTTCAATGGAATTAACAGGAACGTATTCCGGAACTACCAATCCTATACGGCCGTTGTCATAATTGGTTCCAAGATGAGTTAATCCCGGAAATTTAGCGAGTTTTTTGGCATGGGTGTAAGGAAGCCAGACGCCCATGAAAAGGTCTGTATCTTCATTGTTCATCGAAGCCAGAATCATATCCGTAGAGGCTTTCTGAATAATGACATGATAGCCCTGCTCGTCAAGAATAGCTTTAGCAACATGAGTCATCGCTACATCTTCTGCCCAGCCGTCTACCATTCCTATAGTGATGTATTTAGAGTTTTTATGTTTTCACACGAATTTAATGCAGTAAAAATGAACATTAAAACGGGAAAAAAAAAGGTATTTTAATTGTTTCATTTTATTGTTTTTTCTTTACAAATCCCTGGGTAATCCTGTCGAGGATGATGGCTAAAATCACAACGGATAAACCACTTTCAAATCCTAATCCGATATCCAGATTATTAATTCCTTCCAGTACTTTTTCTCCTAAGCCACCAGCAGCAATCATCCCTGCAATAACCACCATGGATAAAGATAAGAGTATGGTTTGATTGATTCCTGTTAAAATAGTTTTCATCGCCAGAGGAAGCTCTACTTTAAACAAAATCTGACGGTTGGTTGCTCCAAATGCTCTGGCTGCCTCTACAATATCTTTCGGAACAGCTTCAATTCCCAAGGTTGTTAATCGTACTGCAGGCGGCATCGCAAAGATAATGGTGGCAAAAGCACCGGGAACCTTACCAATACTGAAAAATAATACAGCAGGAATCAGATAGACGAATGCGGGCATGGTCTGCATTAAATCCAGTAACGGACGGATGATTTTGTCAGCTATTTTGCTTTTAGCAGCAAAAATTCCCAGAGGGATAGAAAGGATAAGAGCTGTAATCGTGGACACAAATATAAGGGCCAGGGTTTCCATGGTTTCTTTCCATAAGCCCATTAAAAATATCAAGCTCAGTCCGGCTGCGGTTACCACAGCGATACCTTTTCCGGCCTTCCATAGTGCCAATAGGGTAAAAAGAGAATAATGACATAAAAGGGGTGGTTGTCAGAATCCATTCAATTCCCATGATAGAAGAGTTTCCTATATGTTTTATGACATCAAATACAGGTTTTCCGTTTTCTGTGAGCCAATTGATTGCAGTTTCTACATATTGACCTATATCTATAGTTTTATTCATCTTATTGGTTGTTTGCGATTTCTTTTAATTCAATAATTTCCTCTTCGTTAAACTTGGTGGCTTCTATGACAAGAGATAACTGGGTAACAAGACCTAAAAATTTATTATCTTCATCAATAACAGCAATGGACGATTTATTTTCTGAGATCAGCGGAAGCATTTCTTCTACCGTTACCTCAGGATAAACTGAAGGAACATTACTGTTGATAATTGATTCTACCGTAGGTTCTTTCTTTTTAGCGATCCGGACCACATCATTAAGGGTTACAAAACCCAGAAATTTATTCTGAAAATCTACGACCGGTAGGTTTTCCAGGCCTGTGGTTCTCATTTTTCTTAAAGCTCCCTCAGGACCGTCTTTTCTGAAACGTACCACCGTAGCTTTGTCGAACATCAAAGATCTGGCAGTGATAATTGTTTTACGGTCCACTTTTTCTACGAAAGCTTTTACATAATCGCTGGCAGGATTGGTTAAGATATCTTCGGCTGTTCCTATCTGCTCTATGACCCCATCTTTCATAATGACGATACGGTCTCCGATTTTAATAGCTTCGTCAAGATCATGGGTAATGAATACAATGGTTTTTTGTAAAGTATTCTGCAGTTCAAGCATTTGGTCCTGCATTTCAGATTTTATCAGTGGGTCCAGTGCAGAGAAGGCCTCATCCATAAGCAAAACCTCAGGATCATTTGCCAAAGCTCTTGCTAACCCGACCCTCTGCTGCATTCCTCCTGAAAGTTGTGAGGGATATTGATTTTCGAAACCATTCAATCCTACAATATCAAGTGCCTTCTGCGCTTTTTTATCCCGGGATGCTTTATCTTCTCCTCTTATCTCCAGTCCGAAACCTGCATTGTCTAAAATCGTATGATGAGGCAGCAAACCGAATTTCTGGAATACCATACTCATTTCCGTTCTTCTTACTTCCAGCAGTTCTTTATTGTTTTTCCCGGTAATGTCATCGTCATTGATGTATACTTTCCTGAAGTAGGCTCATTCAACCTGTTAAGGCAGCGCAGTAATGTAGATTTTCCACTACCTGACAATCCCATGATGACAAAGAATTCACCTTCATAGATTTCAAAACTTGCTTTGTTGATTCCTATGGTGCAACCTGTTTTTTCAAGAATTTCCTTTTGGAAAAGCCTTTGTCTAAAAGTTCCTGTGCTTTTTCTTTGTTCTTGCCAAAAATAATAGTCAGGTCTTCCACTTTAAGTTTTACTTTTCTACTGTTTTCATTTTTTTCCATATTCAGAATTTTTGAATTAATAATTGATATAATAAATTGTACACCAATTCATTATATATGTTTAGCTTTAGTTGTTCTGCTGATGACGATAGGATAAAATAGTTTGCCGAGCTCTTAATCATAAAAGCTTCAACAAAAAAATAATGCATAAGAACCATGAGGCCTTATGTTTATTTTAAATATTTCAATAGATTATACTCTAGAAAAAGAGTGTATTATGTAAAAAGAAGTTAATCTTTTACATAGATTCTACAATTAAATTACTGATGAGGTAATTACAGATATGTGTACTGAACAACTTGAATGCCTACTTTGCATCAAAATGCAGGCCAGCATAAAAAAACTGTGTATCAATTTTTTATACGGTGCAAATTTACGAATTTTATATTAAATGGATTTTTTTAGCAGTAAGGTGTTGATTTTTAGTATGTTTATAAAATGAGTTATAGTCCGTGATTTTTTTCTTTCCTGCTAAAAAATAAAAAAGTAAAGAGAAGATAAAAATAAAGTGATCTTTAGAGTCTGGACTGCGAAATTACTTGAGTAAAACGGCAATAATCGCCAGAATTGCGGGCAAAGCCTGTACAAAGAATATTTTCTTCGTTGCAGAAATTGCTCCATAAATTCCTGCTACAGCTACGCATCCTAAGAAAAATAAGGCTACATTGGTTTGCCACTGCGGATCTTTGATCAGAAAAGACCAGATCAGCCCGGCAGCCAGAAAACCGTTGTACAGCCCCTGATTGGCAGCCAATCCTTTTGTAGGTTTAAACATTTCTGCAGGCAATGCAGCTTTGAAAACTTCTTTCCCTTTGGTTTCCCAAGCGAACATTTCCATCCAGAGAATATAAAGGTGTTCTAATGCGACAGCTGCAATAAGGATTTTAGCAATGACTTCCATGATTTCATATTTTGTGATTGTAAAACTAAAAAAATAAAGTTAAGTTTGAGTATTCAATTCTAAAGATGGATAATTTCAAGGCACATTTAAATAAGTTCATTACGGTAACAGATGAAGAATATACTTCCATTTTTTCTTTCTTCGAGGTATTGAAGGTAAAGAAGAAACAAAGTCTGATGCTGGAAGGTGAAATCTGCAGGACTATGTATTTTGTGGTGGAAGGCTGCCTGAGAAAATACTTTGTTAATGAAAAGGGGTAGAGCACACCACTCAGTTTGCTATTGAAAATTGGTGGATTACAGATACATTTGCCTATGAGAGACAGATGCAGACCGATTTCAATATTCAGTCTGTAGAAAAATCTACCATTATTGTCATTGATTTTAAAAATCAGGAATTATTATTGGAGAAACATCCCGTCATGGAAAAATATTTCAGAATCATTTATCAAAGAGCATATGCTGCTTCTGAAAGAAAACTCCGTTATCTGGCGGAATATTCAAGAGAGGAATTGTATGTTCATTTCAGTACATTATATCCCTGGTTTATTCAACGGATTCCCCAATATCTGATTGCCTCATTTCTTGGTTTTACTCCGGAATATTTAAGTGAAATCAAAGCAAAATTACGTTCTTAAACCAGTTTAAGTTTTTTACGGATCAGATATCGGAAATTTGTCATGTGATTAAAAGCCAATACAATGACAGATACCCAAAATCAATTTCCACAGCTGTTTTTAAGATCAGCTCTTGCTGTTACGATGCTTTCAGCAGTGGCAGACCGCTTCGGATGGTGGAGTAAAGAAAACTCATCATGGGGAAACATGAAAAGTTTTGAAGAATATACAAGAACGCTGACCTTTTTCTTCCTGAAGCTTTAAGCACTTTTTCAGCGTATGCCGCAACATTTCTGGAAATTCTTTTCCCATTGATGCTGATCACAGGATTTAAAACTAAGGTGGCAGCCTACGGAAGTGCATTTCTTTTGTTGATTTTTGCCCTGTCCATGACCATTGCATCAGGACCAAAAGCCCCGCTGAACTATTCCGTATGGGTAGGATCTGCAGGAGCTCTTTTACTGGCTGTACAGTCACAATATTCTTTCAGTATAGATCAATTAACCAAAAATAATATAATAATGAGCGCAAGATTAAATATTGCAACAGTAGATTCAGCAGCTTACAAAGCGATGATGGGATTAGAAGGATATTTACAGACAATTTCTTTAACCCACATTCAGAAAGAATTAATTAAAATCAGGGCTTCACAGATCAATAAATGTGCTTTCTGCCTTGATATGCACACCAAAGATGCCATCAAATATGGTGAAACTCCTCAAAGAATTTTTATTCTGAACGGATGGACAGAAGCAAAAGAATTCTTTACAGAAGAAGAACAGGTACTTTTGGCAATGACGGAAGAAATTACGCTGATCAGCCAAAACGGATTAACTGAAGAGACCTTCCAAAAGGCAAAGAAATTCTTCGATGATAGCCAGATTGCTCAGATCATTATGGCTATTGTAACCATCAATGCATGGAACAGAATTGCAATCAGTACGCATATGCCAATTGCTAAGTAGGTAAGAATTATCTATAAAAAAAGAGCTTTTCAACACTGAAAAGTTCTTTTTTATGATGTGAAATAGCAAAGCAGAAGGTTTCGTGGGCATTAATTCTGTAATTGATATTTTTTAAAATTAGGTGACCAGTACCTCAGATCCGGACTATTAATTACCTTTTATTTCTGAAAACTGAGATAGAAATTAATAAATAGCAACCGGATTCACATTCACCTGGGTAGAACCTACATAGAGAGGTTGCCCCAGTACGAACAGGAATTCCCATACTTTTTGTTTTACCAGCGGGCGGCTGTCAATTAATTCCAAATTATAGATTCCTTTTTTAGCCAGCATATATTGGTTGATGGGAAACTCTTCCTTGCTTTTTGGATTTGGATATACTTCTGAAGCCCATGTATCACCGCCAAAAGCTACGATTCCCTGGTCTGCTAACCATTTTGCGGCATCCATTCCGATTCCCGGTTCAGTTTCTAAAAATTGTTTGTTGTCTTTACCTACGAGTTCAAGCCATCCTGTATTGAAGAGAATAACATCTCCTTTTCTCAAAGTAATACCCTGTTTCTTCAAAACAGATTTGATATCCTCAACGGTAAATTCTGTTCCGCCGGGTACAATTGATTTTCCATAATGAGTAGTCATATCAAGGACTACGCCTCTTGTAACGAAAGGAGGTACTTTTTCAACACCCAGTTTTTTCACACCTTCTACGGTTACAAAATCAGTAGCTTTATTTCCGTTGTAGTAAACATTATCAATACCGATATGTCCGATACCATTAAGCTGGGTGCCAACTCCGGTCCATCCGTTGACCAATTCATCATTGAAGGTGAATTTGTTTGGGCCAATACTTTTTCCACCTTGTTCTCCCGGTTGAATATTATATAAATTGAAACTTCTGTGTCTGAAAGCCGGTAAGTTTTTATCAATAGGAACCGCAAGTGCTAACGTTTTACCCTGTTTTACCAATCCAAGCGCCTGTTTTACTACTTCCGGGGTTAATAAATTGGCTGCTCCAATTTCATCCTGAACTCCGTAAGCAGAAGGATACCATGATTGGTCTTCGGGATTGACAAGGGTCTGAGCGTTTAATGAAACGCTGTTTATAGTCAATAATGTGGCTAACCCGAACATTTTGATCAGATTATTTTTCATTTTTTTATGATGTTTGAGGTTAAAAGAAAGGAAGCTGGAGGAGGGAAGAGGAAAGTTTTTGAAGTGGTCAACAACTAATATTTTACTGATTAGATTGTTGTCGTTATTTAAATTAAAAGACTATAAGTCATCAATAATCTGACAGTGCTTCCATCCTTCCTCTTCTATCTCCCTAGATTTAGATTAAATCTCGCTTAAAGCAGTGTTGATGAAGTTCAGTTCTTCCTGAGAAAGGCTGATGTTCATTGCTTTTGCATTATCAATAGCCTGCTCTGCATTTCTGGCTCCTGCTAATACTACTGTGATGGCGGGTTGTAAAGTAGTCCATCTTAATACCAGTTGGGAAAGGCTGGCTCCTTTTTCCTGAGCAATAGGTTCAATTTTTTCCAGGAACGTTTTTACTTTATTTAAATCAAACTGAGAGAAATACCCGTTTCTGTGGTCGTTATCTTTTAATTTATTATCTTTAAAATATTTACCTGTTAAAAGACCTCTTTCCATTGGGCTATATACGATGATTCCTGAATTGTTCTCTAAAGAATAAGGAACAAGATCATTTTCAATAGAACGGTTCAGCATACTGTAAGAAACCTGGTTGCTGGCTAATTTTAAAGTTCTGTTAGCTTCTTCCATTTGGGCAACACTATAGTTACTTACCCCTGCTGCACGAATTTTTCCTTGCTGGATCAATAATTCCATAGCTTCCATTGTTTCGCTGATTGCTGTGGTGCTGTCTGGCCAGTGAAGTTGTAAAAGGTCAATATAATCAGTCCTCAGTCTTTTTAAGCTTTCTTCAACTTCTTTGATGATGTTTTCCTTAGACGCTAATTTATATACAGGAATTACTTTTCCTTCATCTTCAGCATCAAAGAAAAACTCTCCTTTTCCGTTGTTGCTTCCGTCCCATACCAGTCCGAATTTAGTTAGCAGCTGGATTTTTGAACGGTCTTTTCCTTTGATGGCTTCACCAATCATTTCTTCGCTTAATCCGAAACCATAGAAAGGTGCCGTATCAATAGAAGTTACTCCATAATCCAATGATGCGTGAATAGAGTCAATAGAATCTTGCTTTTCATTACCACCCCACATGTTACCACCAATGGCAAAAGCTCCGTGCGTGATTGCAGATAATTCTAAATCTGTATTTCCTAATTTTCTGTATTCCATTTTGTTTTAAAATTTTTATATGTAAACCACCCCGTCAAAAATTCTTTGAATTTTGCCACCCCTCCGGAGGAGGGGAATTCTCGCCGTTTCAATAGTGAGGCTTTTAAGAATTTTTTGTATTTAAAAAGAACTTAAATATTCTTTTCTGTATTCTGAATAGCCTCTTCTTAAGTGTTTGAAAGCTGTTGTGACTTTTGTGGTTAAAATTATTTATGATTTAATTCTTTTAAAATTGCTTCTCCCACACTCTTTGCAGATTGCGGATTTTGCCCGGTGATCACTCTTTGATCAGAAACTACATGGTTCTGCCAAAGTCCGGATTTTTCAAATTGTGCTCCTCTTTCTTTCAGTTTGTTTTCTAATAAGAAAGGAACAACGTTTGTTAATTTTACCTCAGATTCTTCTTCATTGGTAAAGGCATTGATTTTTTTACCATCAACCAGGTACTTGCCGCTGTTCAGTTTGATATTTACCAATCCTGCAGGGCCATGGCATACCCCGCAACAATGCCTCCGTTTTCGTAAATTTTTGAAGCAATGTCTGCCAGGACTTTATTATCTGCAAGATCCCACATGGCTCCGTGGCCTCCTGCATAAAAGATGGTTGAATATTCTTTCGGATTCACCTGTGACGGCGTCATAGAATGATCGATCTTGTTTTTGTATTCTTTATTTTCCCAAAATTCTTTATTGACAGGATCTTTTAAATCGAATCCGTCTACCGGAGGAGTTCCGCCTTTAGGGCTTACAAAGTCAATTTCATATCCTGCGTGATGAAGAACTTCCCATGGATGGGAAACTTCACCCAGATAATATCCTGTATCTTCGCCTGTATTTCCTTTTTTATCATGGCTTGTAACGACGAATAAAATTTTCTTTTTCATATCACTGGATTTTTGGTGTTGTGCCTGGATAAATCCTATTGTAAAAAGGCTGAGAAATAAAAGTGTCAGTTTTTTCATATTTAAATGAGATTGGTGATATAAAGTTGAGGTATTTCCTGAAGTTTTTCATCAATCAAAGCTCCAAAAGCTTTAATATAAGGTTGCTCATTATGTTGGGCCAATCCTTCTTCACTTTTCCAGATTTCGTAAAATACAAAGTGGTTTGGGTCTTCAATTCCCTGGTGAAGGTTGTATAGTTCACAGGCTTCTTCTTTTCTTGTTTCTTTTACCATATTCTGAAGAACTTCCAATACTTCTGAACGGTGTTCTTCTTTGGCTTTTATAATTGCTGTAAGATGAATTTTCATATTAAATAAAATTTTCAATTGAGTTATAGATAGGGTTCCATTCCAGTTCTGTTCTGGCTTTGTCTGCACTGCATCTGCTGTTGGATGCAAAACCGAAATAGCCACCTGCAGGCCCGAAATTATCAACGGCATCCTGTATACTTAAAGATCGGGCAGGTTTCAGATTGTATTTTTTACTGATGATTTCTGCAATGTTTTTTAAAGAAGATTGTCCATTTTCTGCATAATAGATGGAACCGCCTTTTGCTTTTTCCAGGGCCAGTACATACAGCTCTGCCAAATCTTCAATATGTAAGTTGGACCAGATATTTTCGCCTTCACCAAAATAAATACCGGCTCCTTTTGTTTTGGAATAACTGATCAGAGCCGGAATCTGGATACTTTCTTTTTTATTCCCAGACCTTCTCCGTATACCATTGTAGGGACAATAACAATACTTCTTATATCTTTTTGAACAGATTGAAGAACATAATTGTTAATAAGCACCCTTGACGCCATTTCCAGCCTTGGAGTTAAAGGAAAATCCTCTGTAAAAACAAAATCACTTCTTTTACCATTTTCCTTACCACCAAAAATGGCAGATCCGGAAGTGAATATGAATGTCTTATGGCTTCCTTCCATTGCTTTGATAAAATTATCTGCAGCATACGCATCATCTGCAGAATCAGCATTATGAATTACAGCATCAACATCAGCAACAGCTTTTCTTATCAGATCTTCATTGTGAATATTTCCGATGATTGTCTTGATTCCTGATGATTCCAGCTCTTGTACCTGGGTTTCGTTACGAACCCATCCGGTTACTTCATAACCCCTTTCAAGCAGTTTTTTAGCGATGCTACCGCCTATATAGCCGGTAATACCTGTGATCAGTATTTTTTCATGATACTAATTCCGGTTTTAATTCTTTTTGAATACGTTTTTCACATGTTCTCTGTAAAGCTTCATATCACGCTCTATATTGGCATTCTTTTCCACATCATGGAAGTGGAAGCTCTCCATTTTTTCTAAAGACACAAAAGCATTCATTCTGTGGAACCCGAATAACGGCCCGTCATCTACACTTCTTTCATTGAAAAACTCTCCTGGAAGCGTAAAGGCTGTTGCAGGTGCATTCCAGCTTGTGGTCAGCATATATTTTCTGCCGGCAAGCATTCCTCCCGTTCCGTAATTGATCTCCGGATTGGCTGCATTTCTTCCGTCACTCATATAAATTCCTTTGGCATGACCTGCTGTGAAAACTTCATCGATATATTTTTTCAACCCGTTAGGGAGCTGGAACCACCAGATTGGAGTGTGGTAAATAATATAATCTGCCCACACGAATTTTTTTACTTCTTCATGCTTGTCATAATCCTCACTTACATTAGTGATTTTTATTTCTACATTTTCAAACTCCTGAAGAACGGCTAATGTGTTTTCTGCGATAGTCTGATTATATTTTCCTCCGGAATGTCCGAAGTTCTGCCCTCCGTTGATGATAAGTACTTTTTCATTTTTTTATGATTGTTTAAATTTTACTCTGCAAATTTAGTAGAGTATTTTATATAATAAAAATAATATAAATTATATCAAACTATCATAATAATGATACATATATTTTTTTGTGTCAATTAGCCGGTTTGTGAGATTACGGAATAAAACTGAACGCAGTGTTTTTAATAAAATATTTTATGACTGCTAATGCGCTACTATTAGTAATAACAGTACATTAATTGGTGAATACAAATTGATTGTTATGGTTAAATATCATATCCTTAAAGCGTTAATTTCATCCTGTGTCATGTACATTTGTTTGGCAAATTGAATGATAATGATACAGATAGCGATTTTCAGTGATGTACATGGGAATCTTCCTGCGTTGGAAGTGGTGTTGAAAGATATGGACCAAAGAGGAATTCATCAGAAATTCTGTTTGGGCGACTTGGTAGATTTTGCTCCTGGGGAATGAAGTGATTCAAAAAATCAGAGATCTGAATATTCCCTGTCTGATGGGAAATCATGATGAAAGGATTGCTTTTAATATGCCTGTTTTCCTTTAGATAAGCATTCTGAAGAAGAAACCAAGGCAAGATTTATTGCTATAGACCATTCAAAAAAACATATTACAGATGAAAACAAAAAATTTCTTTCAGGGCTTCCTTTTCATTTAAAATTAAACTATAAAATTGGGAATAAGCATTGGAATATCCAACTGGTGCATTCCACTCTGGAAAGCAATGATACTTATTTATACGAATCCGAAAATGATGAGGTTTTTATCAATATGCTGGATGAATCCGGGTCTGATCTGATTGTGATGGGACATACCCATCTGTCATTTAAAAAGCAGTTTGAAAATAATAAATGGGCCATCAACTGTGGTTCTGTGGGGCGATCTAAAGAAGAAAACAGGCTGGCTTCCTATTTGGTTCTGGCTATGGATGAGGAAAAAATAATTCCTGAAATTGTACAGCTACGATATCCGTTTGAAAAAACTGCCCGTGAGATCGAAGAAAGCGGGATTCCGGATTATTATGCCTCCTTTTTAAGAAAGGATGATCTATTAATATTATAATTATTTTGTAAATTTGCATTATAATATTAATAAATAAGTCATGGTCAATTTAGAATGGTATCGTACTTTTAAGGCGATCTATAAAACCGGGACATTAACGGGTGCCGCTGATGCTTTATTCATTTCGCAGCCCGGAGTGAGCTTGCATTTAAGCTCACTGGAAGCGTACGTAGGATATAAATTATTCGACAGGACCGGAAGAAAAATGATTCCTACAGAGAGAGGAAAAGTATTATTCAATGCCGTAGCAGAACCTCTGACCAGATTGGAGGATGTAGAAAAAACTTTCAGAAATCTACAGAAAAGCATACCCCAACCATCAGTGTCGGAATGTGTTTTGAAACCTTTCAGACTACACTGGAGCAATATGTTTCTACATTACCTTTTAACCTGATCATCAGTTTTGGAGAATATCCGGAAATGCTGGATCAGCTTGATAAAGGTATTCTGGATCTTATTATCACTCCGAAGAAAGGATCTTCTCCCAATATAGAACATGAAGCATTCTCGTCTGAGCAGATCGTTTTGGTTGGAGGAAAAGACGTTGATAAAGCTGCTTTCAATAAAGTGCTGAAAACAAAAGATGCAGAACAGATTGAAGACTGGCTGAAGAATGAGAAATGGTACGGAACCACCGGAGATATGGAACATCTTTTCCAATACTGGACTTTAAATTTCGGGCATAAACCGAATTTCCGTCCCAACTATATTGTTCCTAATCTGAACTCCATCGTCCGTTGTCTGAAAGGAGGAACCGGGCTTGTTGTCCCTGATTTCTTATGTAAAAATGCCATTGAGAGCGGAGAAATACAGCTGATCTGGGAAGGGAAGAAAAAACTTGAAAATACCCTTTACTTCGGATGCAGAAAGAAAACCAATTACCAAACGGAAATAGAACATATCAAAGGATTATTCCGTAAGGTGATGGGTAAGTAAAACCATATCCCTCATCTGTAAACCGTTTTCATAAATAGGAGATGGATAATTTTCAATAAAGAAATCTTTTCGTATTCCCGTTTGAATGAAGTTGTTTCTTTCATAAAATCTTATCTGCTGGAACCCTGTATCTGAGGTTCCTACCGCTAAGGTTTTATAATCATTGTCTTTGGCAATTTCTTTTGCCTTACTGATGAGAAGACTGCCGATCCCCTTACTTCTGTAGCTTTCAATAACGGCCATATTTTTTATTTCCAGCTCAATATCACTGTTTTTGTATAATGCCATCACAGCAATATCTTCATTCCCTGAAGACAAAAGATAAATATCGGAACTGAAAATATACTGATTGATCGCTTCAATAGTTTCATCCGCCAGTAATAATAAGCTATACGGGATCTCCGAATCTGAACTGATCTTATAAAACGTAAATTCTTCCATCTACAGACTCATATGAATAAGTGGATAATCTTTTCCTGAACCATCTTTTTCCGACCTTCCTACTTTTTTGAATCCCATTTTTTCATAAAAGCCAATCGCCTGCGGATTTTGTTCATTGACATCTACTTTAGTGAGTCCTGTTTTTTCTTTCATAAACTGATAAAGTTCCTTTCCATAGCCTTTTCCACGCATATCGTTATGAATGAACAGCATTTCCAGGTTACCTTCCACTACTGAAGCAAAACCTTTGGCTTCATCATTTTTGTAATCAAATACACCTCCAGATTGGGAAGATAATCTCTTGGAATAGCTTCTTTGAAATAGTTGAAATCCTCTTCAGTCAGGAAATCGTGGGTAGCCTTTACTGCAGATTCCCAGATTTCCATAATAGCCGGATAATCTCCCGTGCCGGCTGGTCTGATATGATGTGTCATGATTTTAAATTTACACAAAAATAAGAAAATAGTTGCGGTAAGCCAGAATATAAAATGTTGAAAAAAATGCCAAAGCACAAAGGTTATAGTGCATTATATCTATTTTTAAGGCACAAGAAAATCGAGACTTTCAGCAAGTGTGCATAGATATGATTTCTGTATAATTTTTGGGGTATAAATTTTATCGGAAATGAAACCCTTGCATCTGTAAAGACTCATTTTTAACAAAAACGGTAAAATTGGTAAGTTGAAATCCCGATTTTTATTGCAAATTTGTTTAATCACTTTATATTAAATCAAAAATCAAGAGATTATGCAAAAGAAAACCTATACAGGGCAACCTGTGGTCACTTTAAATAACGGAGTAGAAATTCCGGCTTTAGGATTTGGAGTATGGCAGATGGAAGATCTGAAAGAATGTGAGAATGCTGTGATTAAAGCCATTCAGACAGGGTACAGAATGATTGATACGGCTGCTATTTATCAGAATGAAACGGCTGTAGGGGCTGCTGTGAAAAACAGTGGCGTAAACAGGGATGAACTTTTCATTACTTCAAAAGTATGGGTTCAGGATCATGGGTATGAGAAAGCTAAAAGTGCTTTTCAGAGAACATTAGACCGATTGCAGATGGATTATCTGGATATGTATCTTATTCACTGGCCATACGGAGATTTTCTGGGAGCCTGGAAGGCATTGGAAGAACTGTATCAGCAAGGGAAGATCAAAGCCATAGGTGTTTGTAATTTTACGGTTGAGAAATTAGAGGAACTGAAAGCTAATTCAACGGTTTTGCCTGTTATCAATCAGATTGAGTTGCATCCTGTTTTCCAGCAGAAAGAATTACAGGTTTATGACAGAGAAAATAATATTGTAACACAGCCATGGAGCCCGCTTGGAAACGGTAATGCGAATCTTTTGAACAATGAAGCTCTGAAAGCAGTTGCGGAGAAATACGGTAAAACGGTTGCTCAGGTTATTTTAAGATGGCATTTGCAGGAAGGGTTTGTTGTGATTCCGAAATCTGTAACACCATCAAGAATTGAAGAGAATTTTAATGTATTTGATTTCGAGCTGACAGAAAATGAAATGAATATCGTTCGTTCTTTAGATACAGGAAAAAGATTATTCTTTGACCCGAAAGATCCGGAATGGGAGCAGAAAATGCTGAAATCTGTAGCAGATATTTAATTGCAAATGTGGATTTATTCCAAAAGATTTGATAAAGATAAAAAATTAGTCACTTTAAACAGTGGCTATATTTTTTCGTTTTCAAAGTATGAAGGGTTTAGTTACAGGCTTTTAGCTATTGAATTTTTGATTGATGATGATTTCAATTATCTCCTTCAGATGAGCGTTGCTGAACATGAAGACAGGGCAAAGAATAATTCTGATCTGTTTCAGGAAAAGGGTAGGGTACCTGAAAAGATATTGGATTATCTGGAAATATTTTTGATTCAGATTTTAAAAGCCTGAAGCAGAATTATAATTTTTGTGATTATGATATTTCTGACATCGGCTCACAGCAGTTTCTGATCAATGTGGATGAGGATATTGAAGTTAATATCAAAGAAGAGCTGCCTGTAGAGTATTTTGAAACAGATGTTGAATTGTTTTTGTTTGAATTTAATGAGTACATGAAAAAATGGGTGGAAGAAAAATATGAAGCCTGGATTCTAAAGAGTAATGAGTAATATCATGAGGAACTCTACCTTTATACCTGTTTTTTTCGTAAATTTTATTTAAAATAATTCTTATGTTCTGGCCCGATACAATCAGTAAAAAATTAGGGGTTAAATACCCTGTCGTTCAGGCACCCATGTTTGGAATGAGTACGCCGCAAATGGTTGCAGCAGCAGGGAAAGCCGATTGCCTGGGATCACTGGCGCTGGCAGACCTTTCTGCAGATCAGTCTGTTGAACTTATCAGAGAAACCCGGAAGTTAACAGACAGACCTTTTGCTGTCAACATTTTTGCCCATCATATTCCTGAAATAACAGATGCTCTTAGGGAAAAGTATCATAAAACAAAACAGTTTATAGAAGATCTGGCAAGAGAAAATAATATTGACGTCACTCTTCCTGAACTTAGTGCTATCCAGATAAAAAGCTATCATGATCTGATAGATCCCATTATTGATGAGAACTGTAAAATAGTAAGCTTTATTTTCGGAAGCCTGGATGTTGGAAGTATCCAAAATTAAAAGCAAACGGTACAGTTCTTATCGGGACCTGTACTTCGGTAGAGGAGGCTTTGATTCTGGAAAGATCAGGGGCAGATATCATCTGTGTACAGGGAATTGAAGCAGGTGGCCACCGGGGAGCATTTGATGCAGACCATATTCCACAGATCGGAGGACTGTCTTTGTTATCTCAGGTATATGATCACGTGAAAGTACCTTTGATCTATGCGGGAGGTCTTTACAACGCCGGAACGGTACATGCAGCAAAAGATCTGGGGGCACAGGGTTTTCAGGTGGGAAGCCTGTTGCTGGCATCTGAAGAAAGTGCATTGAAACCTTTTGAAAAAGAAAGGCTTATAAAGGTAAAAGAAGAAGATATTATGCTGACAAGAAGTTTTTCAGGACGATTTGCCAGAGGGATCAGGAATAAATATATAGAAACGGTTGAAAACTCAGGATACATTTTACCCTATCCCTATCAGAATAAACTGACCAATGAACTGCGTAAAGCGGCCAAACTTCAGCAGAATATAGATTTTGTGGGAATCTGGACCGGGCAGTCTATTCACGATTACAGTGAACATTCTACCACAGAGATCCTGAGAAATCTGATTGAACAGGTAGAGGCTGTTTAGAGCATAAAAATTCTGGTTTACATTAAATTTCTCGACTATGGCTTTTGAAAAACAGACTGAAAATTAAATGCATAGGATGAAGGACCGTTTTCCTGCAAATATTCTAAACGTTTCAAAGCTTCATCTATATCAGGGTATTCATCATTTTTAATCCACCACAATGCATAGTAAGCTTTTCCATATTTTTGAAACCATTCTTTTCTTCTTCTCAAAAAATCTACATGAAATGTTTTATAAGTGTAGTATTCCAAGGATTCTATGGTTTTCCATACAGATAAGTTGATCATGATTTGTTCATCATTTAATGGATTAAAGCCTGTAGCATTGTTTTCATCATCTTTCAGTCTCCAGATAAATCCATCACTTTCTTCGGCCAATTGGTTGACTGAATCAAGATGACTTACAAACTCAGTCATTATGGGATCTTCAATATTGGTTCCAATCATTCTGGCAATATTAATTTGTGCTAGTTGGTACATTTTTTCTATTTCTTTTATTCTTATTAATATTGTGTAAAAATAGGTCCTGTACCATTAGTATAAAATAACTATCAATATAGATACTATTAAAAAAATGAAAAAAGAATGTGAGACTTCCTATATTAATGTTGATCAAAAATCTTATCCCTGTGCAGTAAGTTTTGTTATGGATCTTATTGGAGGAAGATGGAAAGGAGTTATTCTCTGCCATTTAAAAAATGGAGATAAAAGGTTTGGTGAGCTGAAGAAAGAGCTTTCTTTTATTACAGAGACAACCTTAAGCATCCAATTAAGACAACTGGAAAGAGATCAGCTCATAACAAGAACCGTGTTTGGGACCAAGCCTCCGGTAAAAGTGATATACAGCTTATCTGATTTGGGTTTGACATTTATCCCTTTACTTGATCATATTAACGATTGGGGAAAATTACTTTAGAAACCAAAAAAAAAGCTGTCTCAAAAGTGAGCCAGCCTTTTTCTATTCGTTGAATTCAATGATAAGCTGGTTCATGGCTGAGCCGGTAAAGGTGGTTGTAGAGCCGCTTAAATCATTCCATCTTCTTTCTGCATTTCCGGAAGTATTATAGATGTGGGTGGAGCCTTCAGTTCCTCCCGAATTATTAGGTTCTCCCGTTGCAAACCAGTTTTCTGTAGTGGCAGGATTGGTAGACCAGTTCATTCTGAACTCTTCTCCGGTGATCCATTGAAGCCTGTCCGGATTACCCGGTCTCTTAATCTTATTAAAGCCAATCCATATATTGTTCCCAGATTATATCCGGTTCCTGAAGCTACTATATTGGTTGCTACCCAGATTCTTTCAGCATCGCTGGGCATCGTAACCAGATAGCCACCCATTTGTTTACCAAAACTGAACGCATTGAACCAGTTGATTCCCTGTGTAAGCTGGTATGCACAGTAGGTATGATTATTTACAGACCATTTTTTACATCCCACTTCTGTAGCTGTTCCTCCTCCTGGTACTGAACCTGGTGGCTGAGGTCTTGCTGCTGCCGGTTGGGGATCGTAACCTAATATCGTATTATTAAATCCTGATGATCCGCTGCTGAGATCACTTCTGGAAATCTTTCTTACATTTCCGTTAGTGTCGGCAGAAAGTATATCATCATTGGTAGCTCCCTGTGGTAGAGTACGAATCCTTAATTCTCCGTTATTATCAAGTGACTTTGTCGGTGTTGTTGTATTGATGCCTACCTGAGCGCTTATGAAATACGGTAAGACAATGAATGCTAAAATTGATTTCTTCATGTGGTTCTTTTTATTATTCATTAAACTCAATGATGAGCTGGTTCATAGAAATACTTGAATTAGCAGTCAAAGTACCATTTAAATCATTCCATTTTCTTTCAGAATTTACACTGGTTGCAAATATATGGGTTGCCCCTTCTCCTCCTCCCGAGTTGTTGGGTTCACCGGGATTAAACCAGTTTTCTGTTGTTGCAGGATTGGTAGACCAGTTGATTTTGAACTCTTCTCCGGTGATCCATTGAAGCTGGTCCGGATTTCCGGGTCTTTGAATTTTATTGAACCCAATCCATATGTTATTGGCCAGGTTATATCCTGTTCCTGAGTTTACGATATTAGTATTTACCCAGGCCCTTTCTGCATCATTAGTCATGGTTACCAGGTAACCTCCCATCTGTTTTCCGAAGCTGAATGCGTTAAACCAGTTAATAGGCTGTGAAATTTGATAGGCACAATACGTATGATTATTCCCGGACCATTTTTTACATCCCAATTCTGCCGCTGTTCCTCCTCCCGGTACTGATCCGGGCGGTTGAGGCCTTGTAGCTACCGGCTTGGGATCGTAGCCTAATATGGTATTATTAAATCCTGATGATCCACTGCCTAGATCACTTCTGGAAATCTTTTCTTACATTTCCATTTGTGTCAGTAGAGAGAATATCATCAGCCGCTACGCCTATGGGTAAAGTGCGGATCCGTAATTCTCCATTGATGTCAAGTGATTTTGTTGGTGCGGTTGTGTTAATACCAACTTGTGCATTTATAGCGCAGGGTACTGCAATAAGTAGAATCGTTTTTTCATTTTATGTTTTGTTTATTCTATCAAATATATAAAAATATTTTATGATAAATAATATAACTATCTGATTTTTAAATATTTATAATTTTATTTTGGAATTTTTTTAATATTCATATTTGTTTATATGTATATATTTTTAATTAATAAATTAATTTTTTATTAAAATGTTAAACATATTTGAATTATGTATGATAAATTATTTTTATTACTAAAAATGGTGTCAGAAAAGTGCTGCATCAATAAATGCAAAGATTATAGATACAGTATGACTTTGAAATCTATTAGGTTTTGAGATGTCAGCTATTATCAGATGTTTTTTAATTAATTGAAAAACAGCTGTAAGGATGATATCAGCTTATTTTACTGATGTTATAAAATAAAAACTCCTTCCAGAGTTAACTGAAAGGAATTTAAGTATTGTGTATAAGTGGTTATTTGATGGTAAACTTCAAACCGGCTTATTTTGAAGATTCGTTTATTTTGTCAGATCCAGTCCTCCGAAGTTTCCGGAGCTCATCATCAGGTAGACTCCATCTGTCTTATCTAAAGTATTCCAATAGGCGTGAAGGTCATCGGCATTGGTGAATACCCTTAGGTTTTCATTTTTGAATTTCTCTTTGATGAATTCAGGAGAGATAGGTTCCATTCTTTTGATCTTCAAAGCATCTTCAGAGTAGAAAACAATGGCTTCATCCAAACCGTCCATAGCGTGATCATACTGTTCCAGGAAAGCTGGATTTAAGCTTGAATAGGTATGAAGTTCCAGGAACCCGTATTTCTTTTCATTCTTAAACTGTTCTTTGAAAGCTTTTACAGCAGCTTTTACTTTACTGGGTGCATGAGCAAAATCTTTGTAAAGCGTTCCTTTATCTTCTCTTTCCACTTTTTCAAGACGCTTGGAAGCTCCTTTAAAACTCATGATCGCTTCGTAGAAATCCTCATCCATGATTCCCAGTTGCTGGCAGATATGTCTGGCTCCTTCAAGGTTCAGCAGGTTGTGGGCACCAAAAACAGAAAGAGGAACATCTCCCATTTCGGTTTTTAAATAAACTTTCCGTTGCTGATTTCATATTCCGGAGTTTTGTAAGGGATTTTTCTGAAATAATTCTCTGCATTTTCCACTACTTTCACTACCTCAGGGTCTTCTTCATTATAAACAAGAACGCCTCCTGCAGTAATGCTTGCCACAAACTTTCTGAACTGTTCAATATAATCATCAAACGTTTTGAAAACATTGATATGATCCCATGCAATACCACTCATCAAAGCGATATTCGGCTGATATAGTAAGAATTTTGAACGCAGGTCAATAGGGAGGAAAGGTATTCGTCTCCTTCCAGCACCATAAAATCATTATCCTGGGTAAGCTTTACCATACAGTCGAAACCTTCCAGTTGTGCTCCTACCATAAAATCCACATCTTTTCTGTGGAAATTCAGAACGTGAAGGATCATTGAGGTAATTGTCGTTTTCCCGTGAGATCCTGCAATGACAACTCTTGTTTTATTTTTAGACTGTTCGTACAGGAATTCAGGATAAGAATATATTTTCAAGCCCAGCTCTTTTGCTTTTGCCAGCTCAGGATTATCCTGATGGGCATGCATCCCAAGAATGACCGCATCAATATCCGGAGTGATTTTTTCCGGGAACCAGCCCATTTCCTGAGGCAGTATTCCTTTTTCTCCAGTCTTGATTTTGAAGGTTCAAAAATCGCATCATCTGAACCGGTAACCTGATATCCTTTATCTTTTAATGCGATGGCAAGATTGTGCATGGCGCTTCCGCCAATGGCAATGAAGTGGGTTTTCAATTGTATTTACTGTTTTTTAACATTAGTATTAATGATCTGCTGGAAAGCCTCAAGAATATTATTCCAATTGGTCTGATAGTTTGGAGTGATCATGCTGGCATCTGATTTACTGCCTTCATTAGGACCTTTCTTGATGTTGATAGACGTAGAAATATTGTCGTACAATTTTTGACGGTCTTCCTGAATTCTTCTGAAATTATTCTGAGAAAGAGTCTGATCCAGTTTCTTTAAATCTTCATCTGAAATTTTAAAATCCTGTTTGTATTTTTTTCCCTGGCCTTCAAAAGAATAATGGGCATTATTTCCTTTTATAAGCAGGTTTTCGTATACAGGAGCATAGCCTCCGCTTTTTGCATAGCTGATATCAAAATCCGAATATACTTTCTGGCTGTTGCATGAAACTAATACTATGACTGCGAATAAGATTCCAAGTATTCTGTTCATAATTTTCTTTTTTACTTTAATTATTTGAGTCCTTTTGTTCTAATTTTTTAGCTTTAAGTTCTTCATCATAACTGTGTAATAGGTTGAAGTCTTCAGTCTGCTCAATGGCAGTCATGATCTTCAGTAAAATTTCCGGTGCTTTTTCATTATCGTAATCGATGTCAAGAGGGGCTTTAAACTCCATGGTAGGTTTTACACCGGTAACCTTTACCCGAAGTCCTTTTTTATCAAAAGCCCTTCTGAATCCGTTGATCTTGATAGGAATTACAATAGGGCGCTGATTTTTCACCAGTTTTGCGGTTCCTCTTCTTCCCTGTGCGAAAGCGGATGTTGTTCCTTGCGGGAAAGTAGCCACCCAGCCGTTATCCAATGCCTTCATGATGTTGTCTACTTCACTCATGTCTACCATCCTGTTTACGGTTTTCCCTTCAGCTCTCCAGGTTCTTTTAACCGTTACAGCACCTGCGATCTTAAAAATTTTAGGAAGAATACCTTTATTCATGGTTTCTTCGGCTGCAACGTAGTAAAAATCAATCTTTGGATTCAAAAGATAGATCGGATTTTTAATGGTATTTAAATATCCGTTGTTTACGGCACAGAAAGCGTGATACATGGCAGCAACATCTGCAAAATAAGTCTGATGATTAGACACAAACAATACATTGGAATCCGGAAGATCCACAAGATGCTCTGTGCCGGTAATTTTCAGTTTATTAAAGCCATTAAACCTTCTGTAGGATACAACTCCCAAGATAAAAATAATAAACCTTTTCAAAAAATAAGGGGTACCGAATGCATCGGTGAAAATATTTTTCTTCGCCATTTTTCAATTAAACACGGTAGTGCAAAGTTACATTTTTTTCAGCAACTGGCTGAATTCACTTAATATCATCGCTGTAGCACCCCAGATAATATACCCGTTAAAGTTGATGACAGGAACTTCCTTTCCTCCTGCACTCGGAAGTGCCATAATTTCAGGAGTATCCGAAAGGCTTAAAAATGAGGTGATGGGAAATTCGATAACTTCCACCGCTTCACTCTGTTGTAAAATAAATGCAGGATTCTTTTTGGTGTATGAAATATAGGGATATACATAAAAGTTGCTTGGCGGAATATAGATGGGAGACATCTCTCTGATGATCCGTACATAATGTTTGTCAATACCTATTTCTTCAGAAGTTTCACGAATAGCTGTCTCTGCAAAGTCCCTGTCCATTTCCTCACGCTTTCCGCCAGGTAAAGAGATCTGCCCGCTATGCCTGTCATGTTCATTAATGGTTCTCTGGATCAATGGAAAATACCACTCGTTATCCTTCAGATACAAAACAATATTGACAGCAGCAAATTTGGGATTTTTGGCCAGCACTTCATCGTAGGTGAAAACGGGACGGTAGGGAGGGGAAAATACCCCATGGGCATGTTCGCCGGGAAGTTCTATACTTTTTATTTTCCGTAATAAATCTTTTCCAAAATTTTCCATAGCTCAAATTTAACAATATATCTTGAAGAAACGGGAGACTTAACATTAATTAACCTATGCGGATAAATGGAAAACCACATGTTAATAAACGAATGAATACAACAACTTGTATGCTTAGCATACTGATAATTTTCTTAAAAATCGAACGTCTTATTTAACTGAAACAGTAGGTATATGTTTCACCTGAAAATTAACGGAGTTGGCAATGAAACAATATTCGTTAGCTTTATGATGAAGTTCTTTTGCTTTTTCAACCATTGATTCTTCTGCTACCGTAACAGCAGGATGTAGGGTTACTTCCGTAAAAAGCCCGCTTCCATTGCTTGTTTCTTCCATGATACCCTTTGCTTCATCCGTATAATCTGTAACGATAATCCCGGCTTCTGAGCAGAAGTGAAGATACCATAGCATATGACATGATGAAAGCGAGGAAAGAAACAACTCTTCAGGATTATGTTTGGTTTTGTCTCCACGGAATGAAGGATCAGAAGATCCCTGGATGACAGCTTTATGCTCTGCCGAAATAGTATGACTTCTTTCATAATCCCTGTAGCCGGTAGTTCCCGTGCCCTTATTTCCTGTCCATTGAATGGTAATTTTGTAATGGTGATTTTTCATGTTATTTAGATATTAGATATTAGATATTAGATATTAGATATTAGATATTAGATATTAGATATTAGATATTAGATATTAGATATTAGATATTAGATATTAGATATTGTCGTTAAACAACTGTTATCCTTGTAATGTAATTGTCAGGATATCGGTATTAATAGGGCTTTGACTTAAATTTATGTTCTCTATTGCATCATAAAAAACCTCCGGTACAGCCGGAGGTTTGAATTTTGTCTTAATTAGAGAATTCTATCAATTCTTCTTTTTGGAATTGTAGATTTTGTATTCTAAATATTTAAAAGAATCCCTTGGTACAATGGTTACCCACTTTTTGTATTTGATAAACCATTTCATCTGGATGCTTTTGATGCCTTTGGTTAAATAGGCTTCTACGAAAGGGTGTACGTGCAGGTAGATTTTTCCTTTTTCTTTCTGCAGGATGTTTCTTAAAGTTTCACCCATTCTTTCCACGATTACGATCGGAGCTACAATTTCTCCGTCTTTGTTCGGGTTTTCTTCTTTGGTTTCGATCTGCTTTTCCGGACGGTTTCTTTGTCTGGTGATCTGGATCAGTCCAAATTTACTTGGAGGAAGTATTTTATGGCGAGCCTTGTCGCGCTTCATTTCCTCTTTAAGATGTTCATAGAGATCTCTTCTATGTTCAGAATTCGGCATGTCGATGAAGTCAATCACAATGATTCCTCCCATATCACGGAGGCGAAGCTGCCTTGCGATCTCGGTAGCTGCCATTTTGTTCACTTTCAGTGCGTGTTCTTTATTGACAGCGGTTCCGGTGGTAATATTATTCCCGGAATTGACGTCTACGACGTGAAGAGCTTCTGTGTGCTCAATAACAAGATAAGCGCCTTTAGAACTTGGAATATTGACGTGTTTTCCAAAGCTCTGTTTAAGTTGTTTTTCAACATTGTAATATTCCAGAAGAGGAATATGAGAATCATAAAACTGGACAATATTTTTCTTTTCAGGAGCAATTACCTCAATGTAATTTTTCATTTCACTCACCATCTGCTCGTCATCACAGATAATATTGACGAAATCCTGATTAAAATTGTCTCTTAAAATAGCTGAAGCCTTGTCTTCTTCGCTTAAAACTTTAGATGGAACCTTATTTCTCTGGATATTTTTAAAAGTGCTTTCCCATTTCTGAACCAGTTGATTCATGTCATTATGAAGGTCAGCAACTTTTTTTCCTTCGGCCACTGTTCTGATGATTACTCCGAAACCTTCAGGTTTAATACTGTCAATCAGAGTTCTCAGTCTTTCTTTTTCTTCAGAACTTCTGATTTTTTTGGATATTGAAACCTTGTTGTCGAAAGGGATCAGTACCAGAAAACGTCCTGTCAGAGAGATCTGGGTAGAAATTCTGGGGCCTTTTGTAGATATCGGTTCTTTAGTAATCTGTAACAGAACCAGATCGTCTTTGGCGATCACTTTATCTACTGTTCCGTTTTTGTCTATTTCGGGTTGTATCTCGAAATTCTTTAAGCTTGAAGTGCTTTGTTTTTTAGAAATAGTATCTTTTAAAAACTTTCTGTATGTAAGATATTGGGGACCCAGGTCCTGATAATGCAGGAATGCATCTTTATCATATCCGATGTTGACGAACGCCGCATTCAGATTGGGTGCCAGTTTTTTTACTTTTCCTATAAACAGATCTCCAACTATAAAATCGCTTTTGTCTTCTTGCTCATGAAGTTCACATAGTCTTCCGTCTTCCAGCAGTGCAATCTTTGTAAGATCATCTTCATGCGAAACTATTAGTTCTTTCTTCATTTTGTTATAAGATAAAATTGTTTAAGATTATAGGAAGTGGATGTTTTTTCTCGAATAATTCATCTAATAAATATAAGGATTTAGAATGAAAACCTGTATATTTTTATTAAAATAATATTTGAAATCTTCCGTTTTCCGCAGAATCTTATAGTTGCAAACAAAAATATAGTCGGTGAACTTTAAAAATATAAAACCCACCAACTATATTATTATATTGTAAATCTCGAGAAGAAGAGATTATTTTTTCTTATGTCTGTTTGCTCTTCTTCTTTTCTTTCTTTTGTGAGTCGCAACCTTGTGTCTTTTTCTTTTCTTTCCGCTTGGCATAATTTTAATTTTTTAATAACTAGTTAATATTCAGTTAATGTTCTTATTTTACTGCAACTTTAGTTTTTACTTTCTCTACAAAAGACTTTGAAGGTTTGAAAGCAGGAATGTTATGAGCAGGAATCTCAATTGCAGTATTCTTAGAAATATTTCTTCCTGTTTTAGCAGCTCTTGTTTTAATGATAAAAGATCCAAAACCTCTCAGATAAACGTTATCCCCATTATACATAGAAGTTCTGATCTCCTGCATAAAAGCTTCTACAACTTTCTGTGTTTCATTCTTTTCTGTTCCCAACTTATTTGAGATGGTGTTTACCAATTCTGCCTTTGTCATTTCCTTATTTTAATTTTAAATTTTAGGTGTGCAAATTTAGTTAAAAAAATTGAATACTAGCAAATTAGTGGCAAAATATTTTTGTTCAGATACTTGAGATTTTAATGTATACACTATATTAAGGAGGTCTCGGAGAATTTAACAATTTAATAATATGGCCCCGTTATAAGCCGGATTCTACAGATAATTAATTGAAATAGTTTTCTTAATAACTGTTAGACAATGATTTATTGTCCGGAAGTCCTATGGCTGCATACAATGTTTTCCCAATCCAGTCGGTACTACATACTTGAATTATAATATCCGTTTTCTACACAAAAGCGGATCAGGTGAAGTTTTGTTTTCAGTCCAAGCTTTTCTGTAAGACGGTTGATATAAGTGTCAATAGTTCTTGTACTCAGATTAAGCTTTTCGGCAATTTCTTTGTTACTGAAACCTTCATAGCAGAATCTCATCAATTGTATCTCGGCCGGAGAAAGCTCTTCCTGTCCTTTCTTCTGTCTGTCCATATACTCCTGTACTGCAAGAGGCTGCTGCTCCCATTCTTTGGAGTAGGCGTGATAATCAAACTCTTCAGAGGCTATACTGCCTTTGATAATATCTTTAATAATGGTACTCTTTTTCTCACAATAATAGATATTGGGTATTTTGGCAAGAATATCTGCCATATCTTCCTGATACGTACCGGAATAGGTGATAATAGGAGTTTCAGAATTGTTTTTTCTGATGTATTTGATCGCTTCAATTCCGCTTAATACCGGCATAAACAATTCGATGATGAACACGTCTTCCTGTCTTCTGTAGATTCTGTTCACCAGTTCATGCCCATTATTACAGTCATTCAGAAGCATATAAAAAGGATTCTCCATCAGTGTTTTGATCATTATTTTCTTAAAATAAAAATCACTGTCTGCAATTGAGAAACGCACGGTATTAGATAATATTTTACTCATTTTTCAATATCGATTTGGCGAATGATATTTAAAATTCCGAGGCCTAATTTATGAAAAACTTATTAAAGAGGAAATTAATATTAATTTAATCAGGGTTTTCACGAAACCGGCCTGGGGAAATTACGTATTGTGCATAAAATTTTTTTTTATATTTTCACAGGCCAAACAAATCGCAAATTATGTCTTCGAACAGGGAAAAAAATTAAACAAATCTGACGTCAGAATAGGCATTTGGAAGTTTATTCTGTCTTTTGCCATTTTGTCAGTGGTATCGTTTGCATGTCTGTTTCTCTTCTTTAAGAGCTACGATATGCAGCGGGAAGGATCAGCAAAGACTCGGAAGCGTACAAAGAACTGATGCTTCGGAGCGACGTGCTGAAAAATCAAGTTGATGAAATCTATGATAAAATGACCCAGCTTAGTCTTAATAAGGTGGAAAATGAGGTATTTCTCAGAACCAGTATTATGGATAACGTAAGAGACGTTAAAAATATTATGAAAGCAGACAGTGTTCAGAATTTTAAGCATTATGCGGTACTGATGAAACAGATAGAACCCATGCTGAAGTTAAAAGCTGACATTATGGTTGTGGAATCTCGTAAAAAATTTGCTAAAAGAGATCTTGAAGACTGCATGAATAAAATAGACAGGGCCAACAGTGAGCTTAGAAAAGATCCGACAAGAAATTTCACAGGAAGTAAAAGAAGAAAATAAAAAGAAAAGATATGCAAGGACAAATCACATTATCTAAAAAGGAAAGGCATTATCAGTTTTTTTATTTAATACTGATGCTGATCACTGCAATGATATTTTTGGGTATCATTTTTCTGAAAGGATTTGTATCCCCTTTTTCTGATGAAGATGTAAGAGGAATTCAGAACCTGGAACAAAAAGCTGAATTTGAACAGCACCAAAAGGTTATTTTACCGATCATGGACAGTACTTATACCATGATCACCAAACTTACGACTGACGGCCCACAACCTTTTGCTGAAAATAATATCCAGTTGGGAGTGAATGATCTTAACAGCTATTTCAGCAACAATAACGTCATTGATATCCGAAAGGATGCCTATCCTCAGATTGCCAAATTTTACAAAATGTATTTTGATGACAAAAGGTAATTGCAACCACCACAGAAGATATTAAGATCTTTGAAAAACAGGTGGAAGACTGCAGAATCGGATTTAAAGACAAACAGAACAAAATTTACGAACGCGAAAAGGACCTGAAGGCAAGAACGCAGTAGGGAAAGCATGGAAATACTAGGAACTATAAATAAAACACATCACAATTATTAACTATGAATTATTTTCAAAAGAACAAGAAGAACATTATTATTGGTGTTATAGCAACATTGCTCATTGCGGCACTGGTTGCTTTGTGGCTTGCAGAAAAAGTGATTCACTCTGCCGATGATATTGTTGGAGTGGTTTACCCCAACTCTCTGGCAGTAGGAGATACTCTTTTATTTGAAGATAAAACCCAATTTGCAAAAACCAAAAGATGGAATTTCGGAGACGGTACAACTTCTGATAAAAGTAACGGTATACACTTTTACAATAAACCGGGATATTACCAGGTAAGTCTGATCATAGACAACAAGTATACGAAGTCTTTCCCGGTAATGGTAAACGCAAGAAGTATCCAGAAAGCAAAAGATACCGCACAGATCAAAACTACAATTGAGGCACCGGCCCAGGCAATGCAAAATGAAAATGTGTCTTTCCGTGCTGTTTCAGAAGCTAAATCATTTGCTTGGAAATTTGGGGAAACAGGGGTACTGATGCCAAAGAAAAATTTGCTATTTATTCTTATAAACAGCCGGGTGATTATCTCGTAACCCTGCTTACCGAAGAAAATGAGAACCCTGTCTACCACCGTATCAAAATTCTTCCTGCTTATAATGCCCTTGCTGAAGAAGAAGTATCTGTAGAAGATTCTTATGCCAAAATAGATGATGATTTCAAATACCACCTGCAGCAGATTGCTAACGGGAACAGCTTCAATATGCACTACAATTACCTGCTGAAAACTTACCTGTGTAACAATGAAAATACTGTGGTAAAAGTAAATGACAGCAAGGTAAACAATTTCTATATGTATTGTGCAGGTCTTCAGTTTGACAAAAATACCGTGATTCAGACTGTAAAGGTGAATTTCGATGATAAGCAGAATTGCGTAACGAAAGTAGATATCAATCAAAGCAAATAATACCGTCCGGAACTCCGGATGCGCCAATCATAAAAAGATAAAATAGGATGAAAAATAAATTTCCTCTAGCAGCATATTATATAGGGTTATCAGTATTATTGACGAGTTGCCAGGTAAAGCTTCCGTCTAAGAAAACCCCGAGCCTTCTCAATACAGTATGGTAGACGGCTCTCCTGTAGTCAACGGATTTCCTAAAAGTCAGTGCCTTGGATTGTGGTTTCAGACCGTTCAAGAAATACAGCTTATCTGGATAAAGATGATGAAAAATCATACAAAGAAGTGAAATTCCTGGAACCTCTGATGGTTCTGAAACACAGGGATGGAATGGTAAAAGTAGCAGAATATGTTCCTGATGCTTTAATGAAAAAAGTTTCATCAAAATCTATCAAAACATATGGCTGGATTCCTGAATCCGACCTGCTTCTATGGAACAACTCCCTTAAGAGCGAAAGAACAGGATATCCTGTAAGAGTAGCAGTAGTCCCGAACAACAGTGAAGTCATCAGAAGTGCTGAAAGATACTATAAGAATGACTCTATCATGGTGTTCAACTCACCAAGCCTTATTGAAACAGCCAATGTAAAAATCCCTAACGGGCAGATGGTATATGTTTACAAACAGGCTGAAAATAACAAGAGATTCCTCGTAGGGAAGAAACCTACTATTGATATAGACAGCATTGGCACCAGCCTTTACGGTTGGGTAAGCTCTAATGTGATCTCCACATGGGGTGAGCGTTCTGCCATAAAGCTGAAAAATACCACAGGAATCAGTGATACCGGTTTAGGAATCCATGAAGGATATCCGGGAGGATCAGGATCAGATGCAGAAAACAAAACAGCTATTCTTCTTACAGATGTTAATAAAAGACCTCCGTTAGAAAATATTTTCCCGGTAACTTTACCGTTGGAAGGAACGCCTACTCCTGATCTTAAGACAAAATATTTCACCAATATTTTAGATTATAGTAAGAACTACGTATTCAACGTTTTGGGAGAAGAGATTTATTTTGACCGTTATAAGGAAATTACGGAAAGAGATAAAAAAATGAATATTGTTTTTGCATTGGATATCAGTGCTGCAAATGCACCTTATGCTTCCATTGTAAAATCATTATTACAGGATCTTCAGCTTAGATTCGAAAAACCTTCTTATTTCAGTACCGTAAAATATGGGGTGGTTTTATACAAAAATAATCCTTGCGGAAATAATGTTTCCGTTTCTAACCTGAGTACTGATTATAGCAAAATTACCACGTTTATCAATGAGAAGAGCAATGAAATGAACTGTGCAAGTAACAGTGGTTACCAGCCGGTAGGTGAGGCGCTTTCTGCTGCCGGAAACCTTCTTTCAAATGTTCCTGATGAAACCAATATTGTAGTGACCGTAGGTACTTCTGCCAGCCAGAGCGGGAATATGTACAGCGTGATAAGCTCCCTTACACAGGCTCAGGCAAGACTGATTATGTTCCAGACCAATGCGAGATCTTCAGATAACTACAATGATTTCGTACTGATGGCAGAAAATGTGGTAACCAACACCGCAAAAAATATTGCCGAACTTAAAAAGCAGAAGATCACTGACCAGTATGATGTTCTTACCAAAAATAACTTCAGCCTGGTAGAAGGCGACGAAGGATTCTTCTCGCTGGCTTATCCTAAGCAAAGTATGTCTCAGGGCTTTGTTATCTTCCCTAAAAAGGAGATGTTGCCACGCCCGGATTCCTGAAAAAATCTGTAGACAGCCTTATTGCCCAGGTAACGGTAGATAATCAGAATATTGATAAATCACTTAATAACTATTTCCACTCTTCTGTAGGAGCAGGTAAAACAGATGTTGACCTGAAGTATAAGTATCTGTATCCGGGGCTTACCAATCCTGTATCTGCAGGAATTGCAGCGCAGCTGATCAACTACGGAAATCCATTCCTTGTAAAAGGATACATTCCTAAGGATCTGAAAGATTACGAACCTGCTATAGAAAAAGGGATCCTGATTTCTGAAACAGAATATGATAACCTTAAAGCTTTCTATACGGAAGTATATAAGAATACCGAAGCAGATCGTCCGAACTTTAACCAGGCAAAAGCTGTGAAAGAGTACGTGAAACTGCTGAAGAAGTACAATCCTACCATTAAATTCCTGGATAAAGGAGAGCTTTATGAGCTGCCAATGTCCTATGCAATTGGAATGAGTACAGGATTCGATCTTTCAGAAGAAGAACTGATGGCAAAATATAAGCTGAAAGGATGGAAAAAATCAAAAGTAGTTCCTAATGAAACGGTAAGAAATTATTTCCAGCATTATAAAAATCTGGCAGACAGAATGCTTGCGAACAGAAATAACCCTGCAGTAAAAATTCAGCAGAACGGACAGACATTCTACTGGCTTAATGAATACTTTACCCCAACAAGAATTCCAAGAGAACAGCCGGAGTATACTAAACATTAATTGTCAGTTTTAATAATATCAAAAGCAGAAGAGAGTACTTCTGCTTTTTTTTGTTGAAGAAAAAACTGAATCCAGAAATTTACTTTTGATGAATTTTCTATCCGGAATTATCTTATTACTCCCTTTGTTTTCCTTTCTTAATTTTCCCTTTTTTGTTTAAATTTTCGTCTTTTATTTCTCGTTATAGTGTAAAAATAACGTTTTTCTTAAAATTGGGAAATAATTTAAAATGCTTTATTAATAGTGGTTGTATAGTGGTTTGTAAATCAAATGTCGTAGAATTACGACAAGAAATCGTAGAACTACTACAATTTTTCAGATTTATGGTGAAAAGTTTTTTTAGAAAAAAGAGCCTCTATATTTGCTACACAATCACCGAATCACAAAATATTATTAACGATTAAAATTTACAAATCATGGCAGAAAGAAATTCGAGAGGAATCTTAAAATTCAACAACGGGGAAGGACAGAAATTATTAAAAATGAACTATAGCGTATCGAGATCTACAGATGTATCCGGACGTGTAGCATCAGATCCTTCCAATGCATTGATCAAAGTTACAGTAGAAGCTACTGAAAAATCAGACATTCTTGAAAGCTTACTGAACGGAAAATACAAGCCTACGGTAGGAGAGATTGTGTTCAACAAATCTCACGAAGAAGGAACACTGATCACTTTGAAATGGGAGAACGGATATGTAATCCAGCACGAAGTAGACTTCGACGCTATCGACAGCAACAGTATGTTGATCAGCTTCGTAATCAGTGCAGAAGGAATTGACTACGGAACTTCCCGTTTCGATGGTTTATGGCCTGCAGCTGGTAAATAAGCTGATGTATCTGAAAATTATACACATTATCAACATTCATAAAAAAGACTGTCCTTATTAAAGACAGTCTTTTTTGCCTCAGACGAGGTTGATTAAATTTTTCTTTATTTAAACTTTACAGATACCCATTTCGTAAAATATTATTATCTTTAATACTCACCAAATCAAACACAAAGCATATGAAAACCGAATTGTCAACGAAGGGACCGTCTTTCCGGCCCGCTCAAAATGCAGATGCCATATCTGAGAATCATCATACAGGAATCAACCGGCTGGTAAAGCTGTCACTGGTGGTGGAAGGTAAGATTATTAAATACTATAAACATTTCACCCTTAAGCAAAAAGCCAATCATCACCACGAATTCAGTCTTATTTTAGCCCATGATGCATTGGGAGACCGGCAAAGCCATACTCTTGAAGAAGCAAATAAGTTCCTTGGGAAACGGCTCACAGCAGTTATTGCCTACAAAGATATTGAAAACAGCCCGGAAAGAAATTTCGTAGGGGTTATTACCAAAGTAGGCTTCAGCCAGGAAAAAATGAGCCTGGGCAATATTGTGATTTCAGGATACAGTCCTACTATTTTGCTGGATGGAGCTCCGCATATCCAGAGTTTTGGTGGCGGACAGGCTGTTAATATGGGAATCATTGCGGAAGAAGTGATCAAACAGGGAATTGATAAGGGACGTTTTGATATAAGAGTGGATACCAATGACTACTCTCAGATCATCTACAGCAGTCAGTATAATGAAACACATTATAATTACCTCGCAAGGATGGCAGAAGCCTATGGCGAGCAGTTTTATTATGATGGTGAAGTTCTGCATTTCGGAAAGCTTCCGCCTCAGAACAAGCCTATCAAACTGGTGTATGGAAGCAATGCGAATGATATCAGGGTAGAGCTGAAAGCTGTTCATACAAAACCGCAGTATTACGGTTACAACAGCAGTAAAAATGAAAAACTGACATCAGGGGAAACCCCTGTAAAACACTTGGGTGATCTTGCCAAAACAGCATACAGCCATAACGAAAAAATATATAAAACGCCGGCACTTCAGGTAGCCCCCATCAAAGCATCTACCCATCTGGATGTGGAGCATTCCCAGAGAAGCACTGCAGGAAGTGAAGCTGTAAGTGTATTTTCAGTATCAGGTTCTACCACAGTTCCGTTTCTGCATCCCGGTTGCGTTGCAGATATCTATATGAGAAAACCTGACAGCAACGAAACCTCTTACTTTACCAAAGTGATGATTACGGAAGCCGTTCACGAAATTGATACCATCGGGCATTACACCGGAAGTTTTGAATCCATCGCAGCCGATACAGGATTTTTACCCAAACCTGAATTTACGGTTCCTGTCGCTCAGCCTCAGATTGCAACCGTGGTAGCCAATGCAGACCCTGAAGGACAGGGAAGGGTGCAGGTGAGATTCGACTGGCAGATGAATGATACCACACACTTTGTACGGGTTATGAGTCCAGATGCCGGAGGAACAGATAGGATTACCCAAAACCGTGGTTATGTCGCCATTCCTGAAGTAGGAGATCAGGTCATGGTCAATTTTGTACACAATCATCCTGACAGACCTTTCGTCATGGGGGAATGTTCCACGGTGGAATCGGCCTTGGCGGCGGAATTGATAACCGTGTGAAATCTATTCAGACCAGGAGCGGACACAAAGTTATCTTTACAGAAGATGAAAGCATTATCATCACCGATAAAAGCGGTAATGAGATCCATCTGGATACTACAGGAAGCAATATCACCATCACAGCACCGGAAACCATGACGCTTAACTGTAAGAATATGAATATTAATGTGGGGAGAATATGACGACGACGGTGGGGATGAATAAGAGCAATTCTGTAGGAATGAATATTACAGAAACTGCAGGTGCAAATATCTGGCAGAATGCCATATTGGATTATTCTTTAATGGCTGCTAATATTATGAAAGTTGCAAAAGGAGATATTTCTTCAGAGTCAACAAATGTGAAAAGAAATGCCAGTAAGGATATTGAAGTGATTTCATCAGAAGGAACCATTCACCATAATGCGCAGAAAGAAGTGAAAAACAATAGCGGGGAAAAAGGTAGTAACTTTTAAATTGTTATCATGGGAAATATTACAGAAATAGCAGGTGGAAAAATTTCTGAAAGATCAAGTCAAGAGATTGAAAATAATGCAGGAAGTTTCATAAGCAATTTGGCTTCAAATTTTGTTAGACAAAAAGGAGATCAAAAGGGGTTACATATAATATTCCTCCTGCAAATAAAAAAGAATTAAAGAACTCAATAAAAGGGGTGGCTATTTTTCGAAGAAAAGCAGATTATAGTAATAAACCGGATTTTGGATTTGATTGGTATGCCGGAAATAAATACGGAACTACATATAATGAACCTTATGATTTTGAAGACAACAAAACGGTATTGAGTGGGCGAAACAAGTTACAGAAAGAATATACTTCTTTTATAAAATATATCCCGATTAGGGAGTTAGGGTATATGGAGGCTGGTAAAAATTCTGGTGGTTCAATAATAAATCTCAATGGCAAAATTTATTTTGTTCCATGGTTCTCTGCATTTGCAAAAGATGACTCTGGAAATTCTAAAAGCTATGAACTGGATGTTTTTTTAATATTGAGGAGCCGGTGGAAGGAAATATCAAAATCAGCAGTAAAAGTGATGAAATTGAAGTTGCTTTTATTGATAGTGGAGATACTTTTTTAATATAGATGAGAGCCATCCTAAACTATTTTCTAAAACAATAAGAATCTCTTTTTTAGACTATATTTCAGATCACAGCTCAATCATTCTAACATTTCATAAAAAAAGTGAAGAAGAAAAAGCAGAGGAAAAGAAAAGACAAGACGAAATTGCAAGTGGAAAAACTCCTACAGGGCCTCAAACAATATATGTAAGTGCAGGGGAGCTATTGGGAATATTAAATGTTTATAACAATTCAGTGGAATATGAGGTAGTTTTCAGGTATGTTAAAGTATTTTTAAAGGTTGGATATATATTGAAAATTTTGAAGATAAGGTTTATTTATCAGGAGCTTCAGTTGGTTACCAGGAAAATCGAAAGTTAGCAGAAAGGGAAAAGAATTTGACTAGAGGAATTGCTAATTTAAGAAGCTTACAAAGTTCATTACAGAACGTTGGAAATTCAATACGAGTGAAAGAAATTGAAGACATTATTCTGAAACAGGAAAAAGAACTTCAAGATATAAAAGATTTGGTCATAAAAAGACAAAAATTTCTACTGATTTATATAATGAACAAATGCAAGCCATCAATCGGTATACAAGTTTTATAAGTAACAATAAGCAATCACTTATTGATATGATGTCTCAACCATTGATAAGATATAAGGAAAAGAACAGTACTAATTATGAACAACTTGAAATTGATGTTGAAAACATAGATTCTTTTTTCATGAACTTAAGCTGAAAAAGGACGAAGTAGTCATTATATAGTAAATGATAATGATAAAGAGTTCAATTCAGGAAGGATTAGAGATAAAATCAATGACACATTTAAATCAAATGAAACAAAAGATAAAAAGAGCTTATAATATTTTTATTACCTTTTGGAATTAAAAGTAAAAACAATACTATTTTATTAGGAAAAGCAGAAGATGTATCATACAAGGCTGATAGTGCGATGCTAACTCCTCAGGCTGATGCTTCCACATTTATTCATGAAGCAGGTCATACATTTAATCTTCCTCATACTTTTTTAAAAAGAGGAGGTAGTTGGTTCAGTGAAGGTATTACATTAGAACAAGGAACAACAGATAATATTATGGATTATGACTATAATTTTAAGAATAATGATAAAGATCCTTCTAATGATGTAAATTTAATCACAAATAAAATCTCTTTATGGAAGTTTCAGTGGGATATTATGAGAAAGGATCCTAATTTGATAGAATTAGTAAAAAAATAAAACTATGAGAGTGTATTTTCAAATATCTTGTTTACTATTTTTGACAGGATCAGCCATGATTTCTTGTCAATCTAAATATAGTAAAGAAACTAATACTACTGCTAATCAACTAAAAATGAAAGACCAGTTTCCCAATCACAAAACAGCTTTTGAGAAAATAAACGATCAAGTTATAATATATAATCCTTTAGGTGAAAAACTTTTATATATAGATTTAAAAAGATCTATGTATACAGTATATAAACCAGATTTAAATTATGTAAATTATTTACTCAAAGTAAATGAATTTTTATATTTCCTCCCTAAAAAGTACAACAGAACTATAAATTTTCAACTGGAGATTCAGAAACTTCTTTAGGTATTTTTTCTACTGAAAATACAGTAAATGAATTAGGGTTGATAAGTACTTCAAAAATGAACATTTCGGATCAGTCTGGAGAGTTAAAAATGAACAAGGTAGTTTATCATTATAATAGATTTGCAGAGCTTTTAAAGGTTGATGATGGAGGAAAGATAATTGCTGAATATAAATATGATGAGGGTGCTAATTTGTTAGAGTCTGAAACAGCTGAAAAAAGTATAAAATACTTTTATGATAAAGACAATCAAGTTATAAGGGAAGAAGGAAATAAAAAGATAAAAATATATTCTTAATTATGCTTATAATTCTGAAAGCAATCTAGACAAAAAGTTTAGTGATGATCAGAATTTAATTACAGAATATAAATATGATTCTTCTGGAAGACTTATTGAGATTATAGAATATTCAGGAATGCTTGACAAAAATGATTCACAAAAATAATTAATCATTTTATCAAAAAAATTATACATATAATAATGACAAGATCGTTGAAGAAATGCAATTTGAATATGATATTGTAAACTCTTCAGTTCTTATCGATAAAAAATGGAAGCCTATAACTATTGAAGAACAAAAGAAATTAAGCTGGCAACAGTTTAGAAGTAAATCTGAAATACCTTTTTCTGTAATTGAGAAAAAATACACTTATCAATCTGACAAGATAGAAGTAACAATTAATAAATTCAGTTTTTCAAATAAAATGAATAATGGCAAGATAGAAGGAAATAAAGAACTTCTAGATTATGAAATTATTAAATACAAGCTAGACAATATTGGAAGGATAATTCAAAAAGAAATATTTGGTAGAAACAAAGAACTTAAAGAAACAATGAAATTTTCTTACTAAAACCGGCTTAAAAAAGATAATACGCGTTAGAAAATAATATGATAAAATTAATTATCCTGATAGTTGCAGCAATAATCTTTTGATTCTTTTCATAGTGATATTAATATTTACTTTTATTAAGAAGACAAAAAGCTTATTTATTCTGGCTGTTCTTTCTTTTTTGATAAGTTTTAGTATAGGGGCATATGCATTGTATCTGGGACTACAAAAGGTAAAGAAAAAACAGTGCTAATTACCAAAAGTGCCGTTGAAAAAGTATTTCCAACATCTGACAGTGATATACCAGATACAGATGCAAACAAAAAGAATTTTAGAAACTTTGTAAAAGTGGAGATTACTCCTGATGTGAAAAATATATATTGTTTTGATGATGCTATCGGGCAAGATGCAGATTATATGTTTTCATTTAACTGTAATTCTGAAACTGCAACAAAAATAATAAACTATCATAGCCTGATGAAAGATAGTGTGAAGGGAAATAATCCGGAAGGGTTACAACACGATTTCTTTTGGTGGGACAAGAGGAAAATTAATGAGCTGGAGAGCTATTCATGGGATTCCACTAATGATGGGAAGAGTTTTCATAAAATGTTCTGGTATGATCATGAGAAACAAAAAGCTTACTATTTCGAATATGATTTGTAATAAAGCTTATATTTCAACTGTCAGAATAGAACAAACACTCATGAAAGAAATATCACTACATGCTATTATATTCCTTTTTTTGTATGTGCTAATTTATATTCACAGAAACATACAAATAAAGATAATTACACATTTCAGGTACAAACGGAAGAAGGCGACCTAAATAATGACAAACGAATGACCGGGTGATTGTAGAAATGGACCTGGAAGATGAAACCAGACCCTTAAGATTACAGATATTCCTTACGCAGCCCGGCCATAAACTCAAACGGGTGGTTTCTTCAACAAATTAATAGAAAGCGAATATCCTAAAGATAAAAAGGACAGCATCGCAGGAACACTATTCCGGATTTTCTTATTGAAGAAGGTAGCTTAAAAATGTTGACTGATAATCAATAACCGGAAAAGCAGATATGAATTCAGATATCAGCAGAACAATTTTGAACTGATTAAAATATCACGGGTAATTTGGGATGGGAAAAACACAACGTCTGAAACTGAAATTAATTTTTAACAAAAACCATAGTAGAGTTTGATCAGGAATTGGGTTCAGATAAAATTCTAAACAAAAGAGAAAAAGGAATAAAAATCAATGCATTACCCAAAATTAAGGACTTGAGTTTCTCTGATTTGAAACAATATTAAAATAGTGTGATCTGAGTCTGGTTGAAAACGAGATTAAAATGGCAGCAGGAGGCAGGAAATTACTTTTCTATGCGACTTTCAAAACTTCCCTCTTCCAGCTTCTGGCTTCCTATCCTAAAAATGTTAAATTAACTTTACAACCTAAATATCTATGTTTCATAATTTTCTTATCTTGAAAAACGAAACAATAACCTGATACCTTCAACACCATCAATGAACAGAATCACCGATCACCTGAAATATTTCTCAAAACTGTCCGCTGTATTCATCTTCAGCCTGTTTAAAATCTATGCTATAGGCATAATTTCGACTATTACTGTCCTCGTACTGGGAATTTATATTCTGGCAGAAAGCTTAGGCTCATCACTGGGCCACAGTGGAACTCTCGCATTTATAGTGGCAACGGTTATGGCTAAACCTGTATCAGCAGGCCTTTTTTATCTGCTGATCATTATTGCCCCGTTTATAATTGCCGTTTTTGCTACCAAATATGCGATGGCAGGAATCATCAGCAGACTGCTCAAAGACCATACGAAAACAATTCTGATTCCTTTTATTGATAAGGTACTGGATAAATTTAAAAACAATCAGCCCACAGTAGTTCGTACCAGTGCAGATTATGCGCTGGCCAAAGTGAAACTTCTGAACGAATTCAGGAACAGCTCAGAAAATAAAATCCTCAAACGTATTCTGGGCTATGCTTTGAATAAAATAAAATTTAAAGAACTGAATCTGGGAGATGAGCATGCCAACTTCTATGATATCATTAAAACAACCCTTATTGAAAAATTGCACGAGCTGGCAGAACCTTCGGCCATGATTTTCTATATCTATATAGGCCTGCAGTGGGTAAGTTTAATTTTATTGTACTTTTTGAATATTTAAGCTTATTCAGATCCTGAAATGGGTGATGTATAGATGGTTGCAGCAACCGTTTAAAAAAGAAAAAGCCCTCTATTACTTCTCTGATAGAAGAATTAACTATCTTTATCTCATTTAGAATAAAATATTTAATTTTAGAGACACTAAAAAATAATCTCCGGAACATGTTCAGATGATCCGGAAATAAGATCAAAAACAGAACGCAAATATATTAATATAAGAAAAATTATAAATGGGAGTACTAGTAACCAACGAAACAGTAAAGCAACTATTTCATATTGCTCAGTCGATAGCGAAGGAAAATTATAATGGAACTTATGGAGGTCCGCATATTCTGCAGGCTTTGATGCATAAAGATATCGGCCTCAATGAATTCCTGAAAAGCATAGATAAAGATCCGGGATATTTCTACGAATGGGCAGACGTCCGTATTGAAGAATATCCTAAAACAGCTCACCTGCCGGATGAAGTAGGACAGGATGATGTTGTAGATACCCTTATAGAAGAAGCAGATGACATCCGCTTAAAACTGGGGCTGGATGAGATTACGCCCATCTGTATTCTGACAGCCATTGTAAAACCGCAGGTAGTATTCTCACTTCAGCAGCTGAAATCACTTCCGCTCAGAGAACATGAAATCTTTAACCTGTATAGAAAAGATACACCGTTTACCGTTTCAGAAGATGGAGATTTCTCATCGATATTTTCCAACGGATCAGATTATACAGATTCCTCATTTCCTTCCATTAAAAGCTATTGTAGACAGAACAGCACAGGCAAGAAAAGGAGAGCTTGAAAACATCATCGGTAGAGATAAAGAGTTGAGAATGCTGGTAGAGATCCTTTGCCGGAGAAGCAAACCGAACGTAATCATTATCGGTGAGCCGGGAGTAGGAAAAACAGCATTGGTAGAAGGTTTTGCCATTGAAATTACAAAGGGAACGTTCCTGAAATGCTTAAAAACGGAACCCTTTTAGAGCTGGACACCGGAGCATTGCTTGCAGGAACCTCTTATAAAGGAGAAATTGAAGACCGTCTGAAGAAAGTGATCAATGAATGTAAAAAAATTGAAAAAGCAATCCTTTTCATTGATGAGATCCACACCCTTTTAGACCCGAAAGGAAGCATCGGAAACGTAGCCAATCTTTTGAAACCTGAATTGGCAAGAGGAGAAATCACTGTAATCGGTGCGACTACCCAGGAAGAATACAGAAAAATTATAGAACCGGAACAGGCTTTCAACCGTCGTTTCGAGGTATAACCGTTAATGAGCCGGATGAAAAGACCTGTGTGAAAATGATCGATGTACTTCTTGAAGGCTATAAAAAGCACCATGGTATCGAGGTAGAAAAAACAGCCCTTCCGGAATGCGTACGTCTGGCAAAAAGATATGCAAAAGGTAAAAATTACCGGATGCTGCAATTGATTTATTAGACCGGACAATGGCAGCCATCAAAATGCTTGATGAGCTTTCAGAAAAAGAACTGGACAGCTGGAAAGAAAGCTATGATGCTATTTTAAAAGAAGAATATGCAGACAGCAAAGACAAAGCTGATGAGCTGATCTGGACGTATAACCTGCTAAGGGATAAAATAAGCCCTATTCTTTGGGGATCCCTGAGCGAACAGCCTGCCCTGGATAACGCTATGCCGGTAGACCAGATTCAGAAAATCATTGAAGATACTTATGCAGAGCTTTTACAGCATGCTGCAAAGAAAAGAGAAAAAGTAGACCGCCTGGAACTGGCTGCTGTAATGGCTGCAAACCAATATCCCGATCGGGAAAATTCAGGCACAGGAAAAAAAAAACTCCTGAATATGGAATCCCTTCTCCTAAACAGGGTTGTAGGACAGGATCATGCTTTAAAAATCCTTTCCGATGCTATCGTAGAAAACCGAAGCGGATTAAACAAACCGGGACAGCCAATAGGATCTTTCTTCCTTTTAGGACCTACCGGAACAGGTAAAACGGAGCTGGCAAAATCTATGGCAGAATTGCTTTTCAACGATGAAAAGGCAATGGTACGTTTCGATATGTCAGAATTTAAAGAAGAACATTCCGCAGCCTTGCTATACGGAGCGCCTCCGGGATACGTAGGATATGAAGAAGGAGGGATGCTGGTCAATAAGATCAGACAACAGCCTTATACCGTTGTTTTATTTGATGAAATTGAAAAAGCCCACCATTCCGTTTTTGATGTATTCCTTCAGATTATGGACGAAGGAAAAGTACATGATAAACTGGGCAAAGAAGGAGACTTCAGCAATGCTCTGATTCTCTTTACCTCCAATATCGGAAGTGAAGAAATTGTAAAACAGTTTGAAGAAGGAAAAGTTCCGGAATCATCAGCACTGATGCAGATCATGTCAAACTCAGGCAGATTCAGACCGGAGTTCCTTGCGAGAATTACAGAGATCATTCCTTTTGCACCGATCACGGAGTCCATTGCAGAAAGAATCTTCAATATCCAGCTGAAATCACTCCATACTTCACTGACGAGATTAGGAATTGCTTTACAGATCAGTGATGATGCCGTAAGAAACCTGGCATTGGGAGGATTCAGCAGCAAATATGGTGCGAGACAGATCTCAGGAGTGATCCGTGCACAGCTTGCCAGACCAATCTCTAAAATGATTGTGAGAGAAGAAGTAAAATCCGGCCAGACCATACACGTAGACTGGAATAAAGAAGAAGATAAATTAAGCTGGAAAGTAGATTAAATGATACCGTGAAAAGGCTTAACAGCAAACCTGCCTTTGAGCCTTTTTACCTTTTTTGCTTATTAAATACATTTAAAATGAAAACGATTGTCAGGAATATCTTTACAGGTTTACTGCTAATGGGAACAACTGTCTTTGTAAACGGGCAGTTTCTTGCTGCTTCTGATACCTCGGAAAGCAGTGTGAAAAAGTATAAGGGAATCATTAATGCCAATAAAGATCTTGTAGAATTTATTGAGCAGCTGCTTCTTCAGAAGGGGCTTCCAAAACATCTGAGAAATCTTGCGCTTATAGAATCCCATTTTAACAGAAATATTACTTCAGGAGCCGGAGCAGTGGGAATCTGGCAGTTTATGACCGCACATGCGAACCAATACGGGCTTACCGAGCAGGGCCGCACAGATATTTATAAAAGTACAAAGACAGCTGCAATTTCCTGAGTAATCTTTACAAAAATACAATAATTGGGTAACGGTAGTGGCTGCTTATAACTGTGGAGAAGGAAATATCGCTAAAGCCATGCAGGCAGCAGGTTCCTCTCAGTACCATGAATTTTCTAAATATCTTCCGGGAGAAACCATCAATCATGTGAAGAAATATCTGAATGCATGCTATGCTACAGGTGAACTTCAAAGTGTGTTGAGCAATTATAATTCTTCGAGGCTTCATAAAGTTTTCTTTGAAAACGGAAATCGTAAAGTAGTAGATGAGGTTCTTTCCGAAACAGATATCAATGCCGGGTTTAATCTGAAGGTCGTTGCTGCAGAACTGAACGTAGATATTGACAAAATTCTTGCCTGGAATCCCGGAATTGAAGAAGAATTACAGAAAAAGGAGAAAGTACCCTCTATCTGCCAACGGATCTGATGCCTGATTTTCTCTTAAGAAAAAATAAAATACTGATGCGTTCCATAAAAGAAGGAGCTGCTGTTCAGCAATAAGGTAGTACATGTTATCTGCATAAAATAGTAGGATCTTCTTTTTTAAAGGAGATCCTATTGTATTCTATAAAGATTAAAGGATGAAAAATAAATTAAAATATATTCTCCTGTTACCGTTCCTATGGTTCTTTATTCATAGTGCTTACATCATCGCAGACGGATTGATTGACAGACAGGGAAAAGCAGATCTCGCTGTAGTTTTGGGAAATAAAGTCAATGAAGATGGTACCTTATCGGATAGATTGGCTGCCCGGATGGATCAGAGTATTGCATTATATGCTTCAGGTAGGGTAAAAAAGATTCTCGTAAGCGGAGGATTGGGCAAAGAAGGCTATTGGGAAGGAGACAAAATGGAGGAATATCTTGTGAAAAACCATATCCCAAAGAAAGATATCATTGTAGATAATGATGGAAACAATACTGAAATGACCGTTAAAAATACCATCCGGATATCTGACAGTCTGCATTTTAAAAAAGTTATTTCCGTTTCCCAGTATTATCATCAGACAAGAATTAAAAAGCTCTTCAAAAAGCTCAGTTCTATGCTATTGAGAGTTCAAGTCCGCAATATTTTGAAATAAGAGATTTTTACTCAGTCTTCAGAGAATTTTTCGCTTACTATTTTGGGTAGCAGGTCTTTGTTTTTTCAATTTTCCTGATTGAGTTAACATTTATTTTTTCAAACAGTGGTTTATTTTTTCGATTAAATCATCTGTTAAAAGATTGCTAATTTTTATTAAAAATTATTAATATTTCTCTTTTAAGTGGAAAAATATGATCCTTTTTGATTTTATGATTTATATTTAAAATACTGGTTTTTAGTTGTTTGTATTTGTTGTTTAAGTCAAATGTCGTAGAATTACGACAAGAAATCGTAGAACTACTACAATTTTTCAGATTTATGGTGAAAAGTTTTTTTAGAAAAAAGAGCCTCTATATTTGCTACACAATCACCGAATCACAAAATATTATTAACGATTAAAATTTACAAATCATGGCAGAAAGAAATTCGAGAGGAATCTTAAAATTCAACAACGGCGAAGGACAGAAATTATTAAAATGAACTACAGCGTATCGAGATCTACAGACGTATCCGGACGTGTAGCATCAGATCCTTCCAATGCATTAATCAAAGTTACAGTAGAAGCTACTGAAAAATCAGATATTCTTGAAAGCTTACTAAACGGAAAATATAAGCCTACAGTAGGAGAAATTGTTTTCAATAAATCCCACGAAGAAGGAACACTGATCACCCTTAAATGGGAAAACGGATATGTGATCCAGCACGAAGTAGATTTCGACGCTATCGACAGCAACAGTATGCTGATCAGCTTCGTAATCAGTGCAGAAGGAATTGACTACGGAACTTCCCGTTTCGATGGTTTATGGCCTTCGGCAGGTAAATAAGCCTATTCATCATCTTAGTAAAAATAAAATTGGTACAGAACAGCGGCTTGCAAGAGTATGCTGTTCTGTTTTTCCATGTACAGTGTGCCAGATTTTACCTCAGTTTATAGAATACTAAGATTTTCAACCTATATTTTTGATTCTGTGTATGCTGCATTATCAGCAGTTTATTTAATAGTTAATTTAAACACAAAACGCTATGTTTCAGGATGACAAGACAATTAAAGTAGAGAACCCGGAGAATGATGTAAAAGGCAGCAAAGAGAAGTTGAAGAATGGAGTGAAGGAAAATATTGCCCAAAAAACAGATGCAAAGTTGAAGAAAACGGGAGAAAAAGTAAAGAATACCGTACAAGCCGGACAACAGGGTATAAGCACTGTACAGGGTGCAGATATGTTTATGAACCAGACTTTTGTTCCGAACAACCCGTCTATTGTTGAAAATAAAGTGTGGGCCAAACAGCCTACCTCAAAAATACACAATGCCGAAGCCATCCCCAAAGTATTATTGCCGGTATCAACCGTGTGGTGAAGCTGGATATAATCATTGAAGGGCAAATGATTAAGCATTTCAAGCATTTCAAACTGGTGCAGAGTGCAGCCAAGCATCATGAATTCCATCTGACACTTGCCCATGATACCTTAGGAAGTGCTGAAAATCATAACCTGGAAAACGCTCAGAATTTTTTAGGAAAAAGAATTACTGTCGTTTTTAAATATAAAGATATTGATAAAGGGGCAGAACGAAACTTCGTAGGAGTAGTGACGGAAGTGGGCTTCAGCCAGGAAAAGGGAAGTCTTGGTAATATCGTTCTTAAAGGATACAGCCCCACTGTACTTCTGGATGCTGCTCCGCATATTCAGAGCTTTGGAGGAAGCCAGCCGGTGAGCCTGAACAGTATTGCAGATCATGTGATCAGAGAAGGCCTCGGACAAAATAAATTTGACTTCAGGGTAGATGCCCAGTATGGTAATGTTTCCTATAGCTCACAATACGAAGAAACTCATTATAACTACCTTGCCAGAATGGCGGAAGCTTACGGTGAGCAGTTTTACTATGACGGGGAAGTGCTGCACTTCGGAAAACTTCCACCTCAGGAGAAACCTGTAAAGCTTACTTATGGAAGCACTGTAAGTGATATTGCCATCAAAATGAGAGCACAGCATGTAAGCCCGACTTTCTATGGCTATAACAGCAGCAAGAATGAAAAGCTTACCGCCGGAAGTTCAAAAATAAACCATACCTCTGATATCGCTAGAAGGGCCTATGAAATCTCAGAAAAGACCTTTACTACGCCTTCTTTAAGAGTTGCTCCCATCAAAGCTTCATCTTTTATGGATATCGATGCTTCTCAGAAAGGAACCGCAGGAAGTAAGGCCTCAGAAGTTTTTATCACTTCAGGAACTACAACAGTACCTTTCCTCTATCCGGGGTGTACCGCTGATATCGAAATGCGTAAGGCAGACAGTAGTGATACGTCTTACTTTACCAAATTGATGATTCTGGAAGTTACCCATGAAGTAGATGCAAGAGGATATTATGACGGCCAGTTTGAAGCAATTGCTGCCGATACAGGTTTTATCCCACGGCCGGAATTTGAAACCCCAAGAGCAGAAGCCCAGTTTGCCAAAGTAATTTCCAATACAGATCCTTTGAATCAGGGAAGAGTTCAGGTACAGTTTGACTGGCAGAATGGTCCTGATATCTCAGAATTTATCCGTGTCATGTCACCCGATGCGGGAAGCAGTGATAAAGTCAATAAGAACCGTGGTTTCATGTCTGTACCCGAAGTAGGAGACCAGGTAATTGTCAATTTCGTACACCAGCACCCTGACCGCCCGTTTGTAATGGGAGGAATGTACCATGGAGGTATTGGAGGCGGTGGAGGCGCCGGAAATAATATCATGAGCTTAAGCAGTAAAAGCGGAAATATTATCCAGTTTCATGACGGATGCGGAATTGAGATTAAAGACCGAAGCGGAAACCATGTTACTTTGAGCGGAACGGGAAATATAGATACAAAGGTAAGTAACAACAGCAAGGAAGACATCGGAAACGACAGTACAGTAAAAATTGGAAATAACAGTACTGTTAACGTCACCTCAAAAAGCACCCATACTGTGGGGAAGAGCAAAGTGTTCTTACAATGGGTAGTGATGGAGTTATTGATCTGAGTGGGAAAACCTCAGTGAAGATAAAAGTGTCTGATACCAGCTACATTGAAATTACAAGTGGGAAAATTACCATTCAAAGTGATGTTATTGAAATAAAGGGAACAACTTCATCATCAATAGAAGGTGCAAGCCCGGCAAAAGCTTTATTCAGCGGAAATACTATAATATCGGGAAGTCAAATCGTAGAAAATTAAGATATAAATTTGGAGTTACACAAATATTACATAAAAAAAAAGCGGATACCTTAGTTTCAATAGCTCAAGAACTTGGGTTAACTATTTCTGAACTGAAAGAATATCATAATAACATTTCGAGGCCTCATGAATGGATCAAGGATGATAACACTTTACCCGTTTGGTCTGAATATATTGTTATTCCTGATTCTATTGATATTCTTAAAAAAAAACATGAAAATCTGGTGTCTTCCGATAAGATAGATCTTAAACAGAAAGAATTTTCAGAATGCCAATACCATATCCTACAAAAAAATAGATATGCAGGTTATGGGCAATAGTATGATCGACTCAGAAACGGAGATGATTTGGGAATGTAGCAAAAATAAGATGGGGATGATTTTTCTTTTGATATTCAACAGAAGTCCCATCAGGTAAAATACATTAAATCGATCTATCGTCAACTCGCTGAGTATATGCAGAAATTTAACAGGCCGATGGAGCATCTTGTTATTAATCTTTCTCCTGATGGAAACATAAAAGATATTGTAAATCAGAATGAAGTTAAAGAAGCCTGGAATCTTGTAAAGATAGGATTAGAATCAGAAATGGGAAATTCGGTTGAGGAAAGAAATATGATTGAAGGCGGCGATTTAGATTTTAGTAATACACTTCCTCTGATCAAAAATAATATTCTCTATCAATTAATCTTAAAAGATTTATATCATGAATATTCAGAATTAAATAAGTTTATTGAGATTGGTACTCAGAAATATACATCTCAAATCTTTGGAAATGAAACAGTTTTTCTCAATGTGAAACGTAAAGTGGAAAAAGAGGATGAAATTGCAAAAATAAAATTTTATGCAGAAGCAGACCCTAATAATAACGGACATCTGAGAGATATCTATAATGCGAAATTAAAAGATTTTTTACAGGAAAATTATACATATTCATTGATCTGGACTACAGAATATCATATAGATATTAAAAAAGGAAAAGTAACTCTATGCCACTCTAAAATTAAAGAAAAGGCGAATAGCAAGTATAATCATTCGATGGAGTATAAGATCATATTGTCTTAAAAAACGAATAAAAATGAGTAAATTATATGTGCCAGATGGAGCATGGCTGGTGTGCTCTAAAGGAATGAAAAAACAACAGATAAAAGTTACAAGTCAAAGCACGGTAACTATTGCTGGTGGCTACCTAAAGGCTACCATTGATGATAGACCTGGGGGTAATTTTATTTGTGGTAAAATGATGCTTTTCGGAGCTGTTGCAGGTCTGGTCGTTGGAGCTGTTTTTGTTGTGGGAACTGTTGCAACCGGGGGCTTTAGCTATAGGAGCTGGTGCTACAATTGCTGCATTTGCTGCAGGAGGAGCTGCTGTGGGAGGTTTGGCGGCATTGGTTCCATCCATATGCGGAATGCTACTAAAAGATTGGACTCCTTATGATAATAATGTATTGACAGCTAAGAAGCATCCTTTATTGGAAAATTCACAGATCCCTTGCCGTTTTGGAGGAAATGTGATTATTTTATATTCTGAAAAAGCTGCAAATGAAATGACAGATGTAATTATTGGGGATACTGCTATCGGGGTAGTTGGTACAATTGCTTTCGGGTATATTATGGGACCAGCTATGAAAGCTTTGGGAGCTGCTGCTGGAACAGCACATGCATTATACAGTACATTTGGATTAAGTGCTGCTAGAAACTACCTTATTGGTGTTGGAGGAGCTGGCGTAGTGGCTTATAGCGGAAATGAAATCGTAAATAAAGGAAAAGAATTACTTTATGATCATATTCCATTCCCGGGAACAGAACGAAGTTACGGTGATTATGTAAAAGGATTTGATACTGATGTAGAAAAATTAAAAGATGTCGGACTTCAAAAGCAACCTGATGGACAGCCTAAATCAGGAACTGATTTAGCAAATGATGCAGGGGCTGCTTCTGATATGGGACAAAAAACAGTAGGAGATAGAACTTCATCATATGAACAGCAACGTACAACACGTTTTGTCAGATTAGATGATATTGTTGAGACAGGTTCTACAAATACGGCAACATATGGAAGGATTCCCAATTCTATTGAAGGAAGAGCACCGATAATACAGCCTGAGCGTCCAGTCGTAGTTAACCAGGACTACGGAGGGAGATATCAGGAAGGATATTGGGCACAGACCACCAATAATTCGCAATATGATCGTTTGCGAACCTCTGATGCATTAAGGACAAGCGGTGGGGCAATAGTTAATTTTGGAAAAGATCAACTTAGCAGACCTGGATTCGATAAAGACGGAACTAAGGGAGGTGGACTGTATTTTGGATTAGTTCAAGATATGGGAAAAGCAATTAGTAATTTCTTATTGGAAGGGCAGGCTAAAGATGTATTAGAAGCAATGCAAAATGAAGAAGCAGCGGCTAGAAAAAGTATAACTGTCATAGCTGGAAAGGATTAAATTCATGAAAAAATTCTCCCGTAACTTAATTATTATATTTTCTGTACTATGGCTTATTTATTTTTTATATTCAATAATATTATCAGCGTATGATATTCAGTATATAAAAAAATAGATTGGCAACATGCTGAAAATATAAGTTCGGATTATAATGGATATAAGGCAACGATAGTTACATTTTCGTTCCAAAAAAATATATAAAAATTGAAAGAAAGTATGGATATTTTACGCAAGGCTTAAATGTTTTTTTATGGGGAATTGATAAACAAACCTCTTTTCTAAATATTTCTTTTTATGTAAAAGATAAAGACTATTTGAGTATTATAAGTAATACACCATCTTACCATCAATTGTTATTCTCTACTACTAAAAAAACTGATGGTATTCTTTTTTTCGGATTGAGAAAAATAGGCGAGTCACCGTCTAAATTTCTACTTTTTTGGGATCTATGGAAATATAATTATTCTCTTGGGATTTCCTTATTGATTATGTTTATGCCAATACCATTAGCCGTATTTATAAAAAAAAGTATTTAATCATAAAGACTTTGAATTAGAAGAAATGTACAATATAAAAGGGTATAAAAATTAAATCAAATATTTATCCTATTTTTAATTACTTTATTTTTGAGATTTTTAGTTTAATAAAATTATATGAAGAAGTTGACAATTATCATTATAGGCATAATAGCTGTTTTAGGTATAGTAGTTATTGCAAAAACAATTATGTTTTTTCATTCGGAGATCGTGAACGTTTGGATAAAGGTTGGAAAGCTTATGAAGGTAGAGATTATAGTTTTGCGATTACCCAATTTGTGTCGGTGGATTTAAAAGACCATCCTGAAGTTGTAATGCCACTGGCAGATTCATATTTGGAGATAGGAGAAGCATATAATGCTATTCAATATCTGGAACCTGCGTATCATGGTAAAAATTATAGTGCAGATGAGCGTTCAAAAATTACAAATATGTTAGGAATTGCTTATACGAAGGAAAAGAACTATAAAAAGGCCAGACTTTTTCTGGAGGAATCTAATAAACTTGGAAACCCAAACAGTAAAAGAAATCTGCAGATTTTAGATTCATTGGAACAAACAATAAAGTAAGAGACCTGAAAAGGTCTTTTTTGTGCTTTAAACTTTAAAATAGGGTCTTCTGACAAGCCGTGAACTGGCTGCAGACATTGCTTCCCGTTCTTTTTTAGATTATAATTGGAAAGACGCTCTGAAGGGAGTAGGACTTGGTTTGGGAGGTGCTGTGGTAGGTTTTGCATTAGAACAGTCGGTGAATGTATATGAGAATAGTTTGCAAAAAGAGTCATTTAAGACACAAGAAAAATTAGAAGCTGCTGATAGCCAAAATGGAATAGGGGTTGTCGCTAATAAAAAAATAAATATTATGAAAAAAATGGGCTATGCCATAGGTCTCTTATTAGGGATTCCTTTGTTTATTATTGTTGTAAATTTCTTATTTTTCAGAGGAAATAATCCTACAGAAATAGATATAAAAAGTTACATTGATAATTCATTAATAGATACCATTAAGATAAACCATGTCTTTCCTGAAGGAGAACAATATATAGTTGGTTTAAGTAGACGGGGCAACCTTCAGCTTTTTTGTCTAGATATCCTTTTTATTCTGAAAAATATAAAAAATTCTTTGAAATTATGATATTTGAAGGTTTTGATCCAAATACAAGAGACAGATATATGCTTTTAGGCAATCCTACTTATACTAATGGTAATCCTATTCTTGCCGTAAAAATAAATCAAACACAACTTAAATCTTCTGATTATGGCTCAAAAAGAAACCTATTCCTGTTTTTGCAATAGACTTACTTAATTTAACAGGAGGATTTACAAAAGACCCTTTTCATGTTTCTGATCAAGCTAATTTTATATTTGTAGAACAATATTTAAAATTTTTTATGTCTAAAGACGAGTTTAAAAAATGTTTAAAAAATAAAAACTGATCAAAAATACGGTTTTATAAAGAATCGGTTTGGGGATATTGGAGCAGTTTTTTTTTTTTTCATAGTATTATTTTTTGTATTTCTAAGATACACTTCAGGATTTGAAGATGGATGAAATTTCACTTGTGCAATTGAAAATTTTAGTCTGAAACTGTTTAAACAAGAGTTGAAGAAGGTCGTGGTAGGTTTTGCATTAGAACAGTCGGTGAATGTAGTTTGCAAGATGAAGCTAAAGCTAAAGCAGATGATTTAGATGTTTCAGATAGATTAAATAATATTGGTGTTATTGCTAAAAAAATAAAAAGTAACAATATGAAAAAAATGGGCTACATTATAGGCCTTTTATTAGGTATACCCTTACTAATCTTTTGTATTAATTTCTTATTTTTCCGTGGAAATAATCCAACGGAAACCCAAGTCAAGGAATATATTAATCAATCAATTATAGATACCATAAAGCTTTCACCAAATGTAGAAAGATCTTCTACCCAATATATTGTTGGCTTAAGTAGAAGAAGTCAGCCATCTGCATTTCTCTATAAATATTTCTTCTATTCTGAAAAATATAAAAACATTTTTCTGTAATGCTCTTCAAAGGTTTTGATCCAAATTCAGAAGACAGGCATTTGGTGTTACGTAGAAACGATGAAGGAGATATTCTTAGTGTAAGAATAAATAGACATCAATTAGAATCAACAAAATACGGTACAAAAGAAAACCCTGTACCCGTCTTTGCAATTAACTTACTTAATTTAACAGGTGGTTTTACAAAAGATCCTTTTCAAGTTTCCGAGCAGGCAAATTTTATATTTGTAGAGCAATATTTGAAATTTTTTATGCCTGAAGATGAGTTTGCAAAAATGTTTAAACAATGATTTAGTTTAATGAAAAAACATTCCTCATACTTATCGGAATCATTGCCTTAGGCTTTATTATTGTTATCACTAAAAATGCAATTTTTACAGATGCAGATACCCAGTTTTATGATTATGGATGGACTGCGCATGAAAAAGGGCAGTATGAGCTGGCAGCATTTTATTTTAGCAAAGTAGACAAAGCCAAATATCCTGATGCGCCTATGGCTTTAGGAGCTTCCTATTTAGAACTAAAAACTATGATAAAGCAATAGTTAACTTTGAGGAGGCCTACAAAAATAAAAAAGCTTACAGTTTGGAGGATTATAGTAAAATTTTAAATTCTTTAGGATACTGCTATCTTCAGACAGGAAATCTGAAGAATGCAAAGTTTTCCTTCAGGAAGCTGAAAAATCAGGAAATCCAAACAGTAAAAGAAATCTGCAGATTTTAGATTCATTGGAACAAACAATAAAGTAAGAGACCTGAAAAGGTCTTTTTATGCTTTAAACTTTAAAATAGAGTATTCTGACAAGTCGTGAACTGGCTGCAGACATTGCTTCCCGTTCTTTTTTAGATTATAATTGGAAAGACGCTCTGAAGGGAGTAGGACTCGGTTTGGGAGGTGCTGTGGTAGGTTTTGCATTAGAACAGTCGGTGAATGTGTATGAGAATAGTTTGCAGTCTGAAGCAATGCTAAAACAAAGAGAAATGGATAAAGCAGATAATAAAAATAGTATTGGAGTTATTGCACATAGAAAATAATATTTTATGAAAAAAATGGGTTTCGTAATTGGTCTATTGATAGGTATACCTTTATTTATAATTCTTATTAATTTTTTGTTTTTCAGAGGAAATAATCCTTCAGAAAAAGAAGTAAACAGTTATATATCACATTCAAAAAAGAAATGATCACCTTACCACAAAATGCTAAAACCGAGAATAAACAATATATTGTTGGCTTAAGCAGGCGAGGTCAGCCATCTGCTTTTTAAATAAATATTATTTTTATGACAGTCGGCATAAAAAGTTTTTTGCTCTATTGATTTTTGATGGCTTTGACAAAAAAATCTAATGATAGATGGTGGGTATTAGGAGATAATGAAGAAGGAGATAAAATCTCTGTTCAGATCAACCAGAATCAGCTTAACGATCCCAAATATGGTACTGAAAATAATCCTGTTCCTGTATTTCCAAGAGATATACACAATTTGAAAGGAGGTTTTACATCAGATCCTTTTCATGTTTCGGATCCTTTGAATTTTATATTTGTAGAGCAATATTTGAAATTTTTATGCCTGAAGATGAGTTTGCAAAAATGTTTAAACAATGATATCAATTCCGTATTTATTCTAATACTACATCATATGTAAGAAAAACTTCTGCATTTTTTATTTAATATATTTTGTCCGGAATATTTTGCTTAATTATGGAAATAATATTTTTGATTGTTTTTATTGTATTATCATTATTTTTAACGTTTAAAGCTCCAAGAATAATTGAAAAGAAAAGATTAATCATTTTCTATGGAGTTGGAATGGTACTGACTGTTTTATTATTTATTATTAGTCCACTCATTATTTTCGGAATTTCAAAAGTAATTACTATCGATCATAATGAGATAGATAAAGTTCTTAAAGGTTTATTTTTATCATTTCTATGCCTGTTTTTTTGAATTTGTTTATTCTCTTGGTCGTTGACAATTTAATTGATTTTCTTATTCGCTTTCATCAGACAAATAATCAGGCTAATCTTAACCGCAATCCAATAAGAGCTGTTACTGAAAACAAATCTAGAATATTGACATTTTCGAAAATTATTTTCTTTATTTTAGGTCAATGTCTTCCTTATTATGGTATTTGGATTGGTTCGTATAAATAACATTGAAAAGTATAAAGGTTTTTTATAACATCAGCTTTGGAAGCAAAGCAGGAATAGCTCTATTTTTGAGGAATATTATGTATAGAATGAAAAAAGAAAAGAGTTCATCTTCAAAAATGTTTTGCCTTTCCATATGATCTGGACAATATTCATCATCATCCCTTCTATGGCTTTTTATGGAGCGTTATATTACTTTTTACTGCAGGGTAATTTCAATCTTGCCTTTGTAATGCTTTTTACACTGCTTTATTTCGGGACCTGCTACCTTATTCTGAAAGCTGTTTCTGTAGAAGTGACCTTGTGGTTTGATGATCATTATCTTTATATTAAAAAAGGAAATCGCAGATTTGAAAAATACTCCAGGGCCGATATTACCGGATTTTATGCCCATGATTATGAAACAGAAAATTCACAGCTGCAAAGTTCAAAAATATATTTTAAGTTCTGTCTGAAGGATAATAAAAACATCCATTTATATGATGTAGAATACAAAAACCTGTTTGAAGAAGAAAAAGGCCTGGAATTGAAAAGATTTTTGAAAGAAGCTCAGAATGAACTGAAATTTTCAAAGAAAGAAAGGAAAAATAATTATCAGAATATTTATTGGTACTCGGGTGATCAGCTTTAACCACAATTTAAAGGTCCCATCCTGTACAGCGTAAAATGCCAATAGAATGAGTTTTTCAGAGGTAATATCTCTCCTGATGGTGTAATAAAAGGAGTTTTGTTTTTGTTTTTAATTGTTGTTAAATAATTTATTACTAGTTGTTTATATTTTGTTTTAAGTCTGGTATCGTAGAATTACGACAAGAAATCGTAGAACTACTACAATTTTTCAGATTTCATGTCAAAAGCTTTTTTTCAAAATCAACCGCTTTATATTTGCTATATAATTATTGAACAACAAAATATTATTAACGATTAAAATTTACAATCATGGCAGAAAGAAACTCAAGAGGAATCTTAAAATTCAACAACGGTGAAGGACAGAAATTATTAAAAATGAACTACAGCGTATCGAGATCTACAGACGTATCCGGACGTGTAGCATCAGATCCTTCCAATGCATTAATCAAAGTTACAGTAGAAGCTACTGACAAATCAGACATCCTTGAAAGCTTATTAAACGGAAAGTATAAGCCTACAGTAGGAGAAATTGTATTCAACAAATCTCACGAAGAAGGAACACTGATCACCCTTAAATGGGAAAACGGATATGTGATCCAGCATGAAGTAGACTTCGACGCTATCGACAGCAACAGTATGTTGATCAGCTTCGTAATCAGTGCAGAAGGAATTGACTATGGAAACTCCCGTTTCGATGGTTTATGGCCTGCAGCTGGTAAATAAGCTATTTACACTTAAAAAACTACCGGAACAGTATGCTCACAGAGTATACTGTTCTTTTTATTAATAAACCTTCCCAATATTGTCACCTCATAACGAGGGCATCTCACAATCCATATCCCGTTAATCTTTCATACTTTCTCAGCTCTGAATCCCCTCCAAAACTAGCAATTTATCTTCCTATTTTCTTATATTTGTTCATTATAGACAATATGGACGCAACACAAGATAAAAGGCTGTTTCTCATCGATGCTTATGCGATGATTTTCAGAGGATATTACGCATTAATCAGGAATCCGAGATTGACCAGCAAAGGGCTGGATACTTCTGCTATTTTCGGTTTTACCAATTCTTTGATCGAATTGATCCGAAGAGAAAGACCTACCCACCTGGCAGTTGTTTTTGATGTAGGGCAGGCCAGTGTAAGAACGGATGATTTTTCAGACTACAAAGCCAACAGAAGTGAAACTCCTGAAGCCATCAAGATTGCTGTTCCATACATTCACAGGATCCTTGAGGCCATGCACATTCCTATTCTTGGGGTGGAAGGATATGAGGCGGATGATGTCATAGGGACGATTGCCTGCAAAGCAGAAAAAGAAGGCTATACCACTTTTATGGTAACACCGGATAAAGACTTTGCACAATTGGTGACAGACAAAATCAAAATTTATAAACCGGGTTTAAAAGGCGGTGATATAGAAATCCTGGGGTAGAAGAAGTAAAGGCAAAATATGAGATCGAAGATCCTAAGCAGGTCATAGACTTCCTTGCTATGATGGGAGATGCGGTGGATAATATTCCCGGTTTGGAAGGAGTAGGAGAAAAAACTGCGATGAAGTTCCTTAAAGAATTCGGAAGTATAGAAAACTTACTGGCCAATACAGATAAGCTGAAAGGAAAGCTGAAGGAAAAAGTGGAAGCTTCCGCAGAACGTGGATCTTATCCAAAAATTAGCAACCATCATCTGTGACGCACCGGTAGAATTTCACCAGGAGCAGTACGATCTTGAAACTCCGGACTTTGAAAAAGTAAAAGAGGTCTTTGATGAAATAGAATTCAGAAGACTCTACGAAAACCTATACAGAGCTTTTGCTCCGGCAGCCACAGAAACTGTTATTGTAAGTGAAGTGGAAGTGAAGCAGACTCCGGCAGGAACAGAAGTAAAAGGGCAGGTAATGCAGCTTGATCTTTTGCCAATTTCGAAGAACTGGATCAGGCCACCTCTACAAAATCTACCATTGAGCATAATGATCACCTGTATCAGTTCATCAACAATCCAAAAGCCCAGAAAAAACTCGTAGACAACCTTCTGAAGCAGAAAGCTGTCTGTTTTGATACAGAAACAACCTCACTGAATGAGCTTGAAGCAGAACTTGTAGGAATGAGTTTCTCCTACAAAAAAGGACTTGCCTATTACATTCCTTTGTCTGAAGACAGAGGCGAAGTTTTACAGACACTGGAAATTTTCAGACCGTTTTTTGAAAAAGAAGACCTGCTGAAAATTGCTCATAATCTGAAATTCGACTATAAAATATTAAAGCAGTATGACATCACCGTAAAGGTGCCATGTTCGATACAATGATCGCCCATTATCTGCTGAATCCGGATGGAAGACACGGTATGGATTATCTTTCGGAAGTATACCTGAATTATAAACCCGTATCTATAGAAACCATCATCGGAAAGAAAGGCAAAAAACAAGGGAATTTCAGAGATGCAGACCTGAGAACCCAGACCGATTATGCTGCAGAAGATGCAGATATAACCTTCCAGCTGTATGAATTGTTTGCTCCACAGCTGAAAAAAGAAAACCTGGAAGACCTTTTCTTCAACATAGAAATGCCTCTGATGGAAGTGCTAGCCAAAATGGAGCTGGCAGGAATCTCACTGGATGAAAAATGGCTGGCTCAGGAAAGTATTGATCTTGAAAATGACCTGAAGCAGCTGGAATCCACTATCTTTGAACTTTCCGGAGAAGAATTCAATATGAACTCTCCAAAGCAATTGGGAGAAATCCTGTTTGAGAAGATGCAGCTGGATCCAAAAGCTAAAAAAACGAAAACAGGCCAATATGCCACCTCAGAAGATGTACTTCAGAAACTGGCATCAAAACACGAGATTATCAAACATATTCTGGAATACAGAACCTATCAGAAGCTGAAATCTACCTATGTGGATGCTTTACCTTCACAGATTGATAAGGAAGACAATAGGGTACACACCAATTTCTCGCAGACTACAGCCGCTACAGGACGTCTGGCAAGTGTAAACCCGAATCTGCAGAATATCCCGATCAGAACACTGAGAGGCCAGCAGATCCGTGGAGCCTTTGTTTCAGGAGAAGGGAAGAAAATTATCTCTGCCGATTATTCCCAGATCGAACTTCGCCTTATTGCGGAGATCTCGGGTGAGGAAAATATGATCAAAGCCTTCCAGGATGGGGAAGATATTCACGCCTCCACAGCAGCCAAACTCTTTAAAATTCCTTTAGAAGAAGTTTCTAAAACACAGAGAAGTCAGGCCAAGACAGTAAACTTTGGAATTATCTACGGCCAGGGAGCTTTTGCTTTGGCAGAGCAGACCGGATTATCCCGTACAGAAGCCAAACAAATGATCGAAGCCTATTTTGAAACCTATCCGAAGTTGAAAGAATATATGGCAGAACAGGTAAATAAAGCCAGGCAGATAGGATATGTGGAAACCATTTTAGGCAGAAAACGCCACTTAAAAGATATCAATTCCAATAATTTTGTTGTAAGAGGTCATGCCGAACGAAATGCTGTCAACGCCCCGGTTCAGGGAAGTGCCGCAGATATTGTAAAAATTGCCATGATTAAAATCGACAGAGAGCTTGAAGAACAGCAGCTGAAAACCAAAATGCTGCTTCAGGTACATGACGAATTGGTTTTCGAAGCCCCAGCTGATGAAATTGAAGCCGCTTCAAAATTGATTAAAACAGAAATGGAAAATGCTTTAAAAACACAGGTTCCGTTACTGGTAGAAATAGGAGTGGGAGACAACTGGCTGGAAGCTCATTAAAGATAAGAACGTTATCAAAATAAATGAAACAGGCTACTTCATATGAAGCAGCCTGTTTTTTTATTTTACCAAATGATGCACGAATTAGTGGCAATAATATTAAATACTTTATTTTTTTATTAAACGTATTATCGCAAGATCATCTGTGGGCTTTACACCATATTGATGCTCCAGGATCTTAATCTTTTTGTTAAGCATTTCTTCAGTATCATCATTAGACAGGTTGGTCATTAAATATTCCATACAATTGATGACTTTATCAAATTCTACTTTTTGATTTTTGAAAAAAAAGGATTCCATCGGTGGCTATAGATATATCCTCCATGCGGTCGAAAGAAATTTTCTGTTGTAGTGAATCATACCAATGGTCAAAATCTTCATGAAGATGATAAGCTAAATAATCAGGTTTATTATCACGGTCAAATTCAGTGATTTTCCCATTAATACAAACAACACCGTCACCAATTGCTAAAACGATTCCTTTATCAGCTGTTCTATTGTAAATTAGAATGATTAAAGTTGTTAATAGTTCTTTCTCATTCAGCATTAGATGATTCTTAATAAACAGGAGTTCTTTGAATACGCTTCTCACAATCTCTTTAAGTTCTTCTTCTACATTACGCTGAACCTCTTTCTCATATAATTCTTTATAACCTGCTTCAACAATAGCTTTTCGTAAAATTTTAGCAAAAAGTGTTGAGGCAAAATGACTGTCCATAGCAGTAGAGCAGCCGTCCATTACTGCACAAACGATTTTATCAGCATTGATTTTTTTAATTAGAAGATCGTCTTCACAATGAAGAGTATGATAATCACCGATTTGTAATGAGGAATATGTTTTCATGAATTTTGTGAGAAACCGAACCCAAAGCTATAATATCATCAGTAATATATTATACATACTTAGGAATGAAGCTAAAGTCTCCGATATATTTTAAGTATTGAATTCAATTTCCCCATATAATAAAGCTTATTTTCTTCCCCCATCCACAGAAACCGGGTTAGGAATAGCAAATCTGCTGGCGAAAATAATGGCATTGACCGGAGTGTCCAGGTTCATTTCATTAAGTCTGTTTTCAAGAACCGGAAGCCATTCGTCTGCATAGGAATACTCAGAAAATTTCTCATAAAGCCCAAGATTTTCATCTTCAAAACCATATTCCATAAAATCATCATCAAACCACTTGATCCCTTGTGATTCTGCAAATTTTGAAACATACTGGTCTTCAGTTTCTTCGTCTATATAATAATTTTCATCCTCTTCTACGAAACTATAAAAGTCCTCTTCATCTTTAAAATATCCTAACCAGAAGTGTGAAATTTCTTTATCCATTGGAAAATATATTGAATGTTTAATTGTTTATTGATACCCCTGTATCATGTAATTGAGACTGTAATATTACGAAAGTTTTTCAGTCAGATAAAATCTTCTTATCCCCAAACACTATTGAATGACTGAATTTACGGATAAAATTTTTTATTGTAATTTTATTCTATGTTTAAATTGTAAAAAATGGATTTTCTTCAGGATCATTACGTTGTAAAAAATGAATTAATGCTCATTCTTATTTCCGTCATTCTGGGACTGTTTATTGGTGCCGAACGGGAATACCGTAATAAATCTGCAGGCCTCAGGACTTTTATTCTCGTTTGTTTTGGTGCCTGTCTGTTTACGATCCTTTCCATCAAAATAGGAGTGGTGAATCCGGACCGTCTTGCAGCTAATATTATTACCGGGATCGGTTTTTTGGGGCAGGTGTGATTTTTAAAGGAGATAATAAAATTGAGGGAATCACGACTGCGACTACCATCTGGGCAACCGCTTCAATAGGAATGGCCGTAGGTTCAGGTTATGTATACTTTTCCTGTTGGGAACCGCTTTGGTGCTTATTGTTTTAAGCGCTTTAACGTATCTTCAGAGTTTTATAGACAACTATAATAAAGTAAGGGAATACAGAATAACAATTATCAGTTCAGGAGATGTCAGATATTGTGAAAATATCTTTAAAGAACATCATTTAAAATATCTTATGATTAAGCAGCAGTACACTCAGGGAAGTCTTACCGTTGTATGGCGGCTGACAGGGAAAAATACCCATCATGAAGAAGTTATCAGACGGCTTGTAGATGACCCGAAAATTACAGCTTATCAGTTTTAAACAGATGACTCAAATCTGTTAAAATTAACTTTACTGCAAAAAAATAAAGGCCGAAGCCTTTATTTTCTATTTCTTCTTGAATACATACAGATCTTTGTTGGGGCCGGTGATTTCTTTTCCGTCCATATCCAGCTGGATCAGCATGCCTTCACCTACTTTGTATTTATAATTGGCAGTTTTACCTTTTAAAGTGATAATGCTTCCTGTAGTATCCCAGGTAAAAGATCCCTTATCTTCATTTTTGACTTCCTGTCGATATACTCTTCAGTAATACTGAAGGTTTTATCATTGTTCAATGTCAGTGAAGTCTTGATTCCGGGGCAGTCGGCACAAGGAACTGTAGCTTCATAAGTACCGTTCCAGTCTAATGCATTTTCAGAGGTATCTCCTGTGCACTTGTTACTACATGTGTACTGTCTGTTGCAGTGGGTTGCGAAACAGCGGTAGAATCTGTTACAACATCTGCAGGTTCACCTACCTGGCCGTCTTTTTTATCTTTTGCACAAGAAGTAAAAAATAAAGCAGCTCCAATTCCAAGGATAAGCATTTTGTTTTTCATCATAATAAATAGTTTAAGGATGTTTATTAAGTACGTAACAACAGACAAAAATCGAGCCAGATAGGGTGGTTGGGGATGGAGAGTAGGAGAGTGGAAGGGCTAATGAGTAATGAGTCGCAGGTTTCGGATTCTTACTTAAATTTCAGGTCCCTTCTTTCTTTGTCTGTTATATTCCGTCTCTTGTTTTCAATTCAAATCTCTTTCTGTCCGTTTTGTAAAAACTCCATTAGTAACTTTTCCGTTTATTTTATGAAGTCTATTCCTATTTTTCTTCGTAAATTGGGGCAAAATTTTGATTATGACAAAAAGATACTTTTATCTGTATTTCTTTTGCCAGCTGCAATGGCATTTGCACAACAATATGGAGGAATGTGGATTCCTACAGAGCTGAATGAAAAGGAAATGAAGGATTTGGGAATGAAAATTTCTGCTAAAGATATTTTTAACCCTCAGAAACCAAGCATAAAGGATGCGGTAGTACAGTTTAACGGTGGATGTACCGCAGAGATCATCTCCCCTAAAGGATTGCTGCTTACCAATCACCACTGTGGATATGGGCAGATTCAGGCGCACTCTACAGTACAGAATGACCTTCTTTCTAATGGCTTCTGGGCAAAAAATATGCAGGAGAACTTCCTAATCCGGGAGTAAAAGTAGATTTTATCGTAGATATAAAAGAAGTAACAGATCAGATTTTAGAAGGTACGGATAATCTTACGGAGCCTGAACTTACTAAAAGATCAATAACAATATCGAGGTTTATAAAAACTCTCAGAAAATAGAATCTTACCAGTCGATCATGGTAAAGCCTATGTACTATGGAAACAAGTATTATGCTTACACAACCGAAACGTATAAAGATATCCGTCTTGTAGGGGCACCGCCTCAAAGCATCGGGAAATTCGGTAGTGATACAGACAACTGGGTTTGGCCGAGACATACCGGAGACTTTTCAATGTTCAGAATCTACGCAGATAAAAACAACAGACCTGCAGAGTACTCAAAAGACAATGTACCTTATGTGCCTAAGCACTACCTTCCGGTTTCTATCAAAGATAAGAATGAAAATGACTTTACATTCGTATTCGGATTCCCTGGCAGAACGACGGAATATCTTCCGGCAGTAGCAGTAGAAAAGATCATGAAAGAAATTGATCCTGCAAGAATTGCCGTACGTGATGTTGCTTTGAAAACTTTGGACGAAAAAATGCGTGTGGACAATGAAACACGTATCAAATATGCTTCAAAATATGCTTCAGTTGCCAACTACTGGAAGAAATGGATCGGGGAAGTGGAAGGATTGAAAAAATCCAATGCCGTGGAGAAAAAGTAATGTACGAGGGATCTCTGGTTGCTAAAAATCCTGAGATCAAAACAACTCTGGATCAGCTGAACAAATTCTACAACGAGCAGGCCCCTTATGCATTAAACAATGCCTATTATACCGAAGTGGTAAGAAATGCAGAGACCTTGAAGCTGGCAGGCGATTATTATGATTTTGTAACAGCGGTGGAAGCAGGCAGAATGGATGAGAAAGAGCTTGCCAAACTAAAAACAAAATTAACTTCATTCTATAAAGATTACAGTGCTGAGCTTGATGCGAAGGTAACTGCTAAACTATTGGCTTTATATGTGAATAAAACTGCACCACAGTTTTTACCGGCAGGTTTTGCTAAGTACAAAGATGAGGCAGCCAATATGTCTGTAGTGGAAGATATGTCTAAGAACTCTATTATCACAGGAAGAACTGCTGTAAACGGAGCGGCTTTGAATACAGATATTGATAAAGCTTTTTCTAATCAGGATAAGCTGATCAAGACTTTGAAAAAGATCCTGTGTATCAGTTGTATGTTTCTATGAAAGAAGGATATATGAAAACTGCAGATCCGCAATACACCGCTCTTCAGACCAAAATTGATGCTTTGCAGAAGAAATTTATGGCACAGCAGATGGCAACTGATAAAGACCGAAAATTCTTCCCGGATGCCAATTCTACCCTTCGTGTAACCTATGGAAAAGTGAAAGGTTCTGCACCAAGAGACGCTGTTTCTTATGGCTACCAGACACATCTGGCAGGAGTGATGGAGAAATATATCCCTGGTGATTACGAATTTGATGTTCCTAAAAAGCTGATCGATCTTTATAACAAAAAAGATTTCGGAATCTATAAAGATAAAACTGGAGACGTTCCGGTAGGATTTACTGCCACCAACCACACTACAGGAGGAAACTCGGGAAGCCCGGCCCTTGATGCCAACGGAAACCTGGTAGGTCTTAACTTCGACAGACAGTGGGAAGGTACAATGAGTGATATCAACTACGACCCTCGTTTCAGCAGAAACATCATGGTAGATACAAAATACATCCTTTTCATCGTTGAAAAATTTGCCGATTCCAAATGGCTTGTAGATGAAATGAAAGTGATAAAATAATTTATAAAAGTTATACCTTTAAGAATCTATTTGAATTGAGTTTTGAATAGATTCTTTTTATTTTTAACAAGATGAAAGATAGGATCATCAACACTTTGACCGCCTTTGAAACAGATAATATCGGGAAATCTTTTCCGTTGGAATATTGCCTGCTCTTTATCATTCGGTTTCGGATCAGGAGCTGCCCCATATCAGGCATGTGATCCGGTATAAAAATACCAGGCAGTTTGAAGATGATCTTGATTATATTTCGAAATACTTTCAGTTTGTAGACTGGCCGGAGTTTAAGGACTTTAGTTCCGGAAACTTCAGATCAGGAAAAAAATAGCTTTACTCACTTTTGATGACGGCTTCAGAGAGTTTTATGATACGGTAGCACCTGTATTGGAGCGCAAAGGAATTTATGCCTGTAACTTTATTAATCCGGCTTTTATTGACAATAAAGACATGATGTTCAGGTGTAAAGCCAGCCTGCTTATTGATCTGCTGGAAAAAAGAACATGGTAAATCCTGAAATCTACCAAATCCTGTCTCTTCAGAATAATTCTTCGAAAGAAACTGTTCAAAAGCAGATTTTAAAGATCACTTATCAGGAAAAACATATTTTGAATCTTCTTGCTGAAAAACTTGAATTTGATTTTACAGCTTATTCAAAAGAATTCAAACCTTATTTAAGTACTGACGAGTTAAAAATACTTACTGATAAAGGATTTGGGATTGCATCCCATAGCTGGGACCATCCGAAATACGGAGACCTGTCTTTAAAAGAACAGATGGAAACTACAGATCAGACTTTTGCTTATTTAAAAGAAAACGGATTCCTGTATGAAACTTTTGCTTTTCCGTTCACTGACTTTCAGGTAAAGCAGGATTTCTTCGAAGAACTTTTTAAAAATAAAGAGATCTATTGCAGTTTTGGATGTGCCGGGGTAAAACTGGACAGCGTACGGAAAAATTTCCAGAGAATACCAATGGAAATGGGGAGACTGGTGAAGCAATACTGAAAAAGGAAATCGCCTACTTCAGACTGAAAAAACTGATGAATAAAAATACCATTATAAGAAAATGATACAGCTGAAAACATTCAACAGGAAAGAGCTGGAAGACTTTGTGCTGTCCGGTGCTTTTCAGCAGTACGATTTTCTTCCGGTTACAAAACATCGTGCTTTATCCCAGGTCAAAAATCCTGAGGCATCAGATGAAGATACACTTCTTATTCTTGCTTTCTGTGAAGATAAACTGGCAGGGTATGTAGGGTGCTTCCCGGATGGTTTCAAGGTAAATGGTGAAAAGATCAGCTACGCATGGCTCAGTACGTTATATGTAAACCCGGAATTCAGAAAAGAAAGACCTGCCAAAAAATTGCTGAAAAAGTTTTTGAAGAATACGAAGGAAGAATTGCTGTCACAGAATTTACCAGAGAAGCAGAAGCACTTTATAATATTATGGGTGTTTTTGATTATGTCTTTCCGAAAGAAGGGAAGCGCTATTACTTCAGGACCGATGCTGCAAAAATGATTCCTGAGAAAAAGCCGGGGACAGAAAAACTGAAACCTCTTTTCAAGCTCATAGACACAGCGGCCAATTCTTTAATTTCAATCAAAAACCTTACAAAAGGAAAACCGGATTTTCATTATGAAATTCTTAACCGTATTGATACGGAAAGTGCTGATTTTATAGCTGAATTCTCTGGTCAGCGTGATGCGGCAGCAATCAACACGTTCATAGACAATCCGTGGGTTTTGGAAGGGAAAAAGACAGCAGATATCTTTTCTCAAGTTTTGCTGAGGTTTTTCAGTATTTTTGGGTGAAGATTTATGATGAAAATAACAAGCCTGAAACATGCTTACTATTACAGCTTCGTGACGGATATCTTAAAATTCCCTACCTTTTTTCAAATACTGAGCTAGATAAAGCAGTTCGCTTTTTAAATTATTTCATTGTTAAAAATAAAGTGAAAGCGTTTACCAGTTATCAGACAAGACTTAATAATGCTATAGAAAAATCCAAAGCATTCCCGGAAATCTACAAACGTGATTTTAAAAGAGAATATCTTTTTCATAAACAGCTCTTACAAATCCTGCCGGAGAATTTTAATCCCCGATACCAGGATGGTGACGGAGATTGCATGATGACATAACTTTATAAAAAAACGCCTGAACTGATCAGGCATTTTTTATTCTAGTGTCCGAAAATATCTTTCAGATCTACTTCTTTGAAGGTTGCCATTTTTGAACAGCTTCCATATTCAGATTTTCTTTCTTTCCGATAATGGCTGTATTAAAATGAACAGATTTGATTTCCGTTTCATAAAATTGTCTGATATCTTCAAACGTTAGCTTCTGGATCTGCTCATAAATATCTTTTCTGAAATCATGATAGATATTCAGTTTTTTGAGTCTTAAAGTATTGAAGAATATATTATTTCTGGTAACTCTGGTTGAGGCGATCTGCTTCAGAGCTGCATTTCTGGCATTTTCAAACTGAATGGTCACTTCCGGAAGCTCGTTCATCAGCTCATTAAGGGTATCCACGGCAATCATCAGCTTGTCAGGCTGCGTTCCGATGTAGGTAGTGATATAGTCAGGATGCTTCAGCTCTGCATTGGCTGCATAAGAAACATAAGCAGAGTAGGCAAGACTCTTACTTTCCCGCATTTCCTGGAAGACAATCGAAGATAATCCTCTGCCGAAATATTCATTAAAGACATTGATCTTTCCGAAATGCTGGGGATTCACCTCGTTTCCTTTTCCTATCTTACTCATTTCCATCTGAACCATATCGTAAGTGGTAAAATAAACATTACCTCCTGTAGCCGGTTCAGGATATTGTTTAGGCTCAGGAACCTGAAGGCTTTCCGTTTCCATATACTGACCGATATACCCTTTAAAATTTTCAAAATCTTTTCCATAGAAAAATACCTGATAAGGATATTTGAAAAGCTTTTTCATTCTATCGGTAAAAACTTCAGGTCCGCTGCTTTCAAGCTCTTCTTTGGAAATCACATCCGTAAAACGTGATGTACTGCCCAGTTTCGTATAATTAGTCAGGGCAGTCATGATGCGGTTCTTATCTTTTTCATGGCCTGGCGGTTTTCCAGAACAGTTCCTACAAACTGGTTGTAAATGTTCTGATCCGGCTTTACATCATGCATCCAGTGTTGCAGAAGATCAATTCCTTTTTCTATGTTTTCTTCCAGCCCGCTCAGGGAAATCAGCAGCTGGTCATTGCTTGTTTTAAAATCATTACTGACCCCGATTTTAAAGAATTCCTTTTTCAGATCCTCAGGAGAAAGATTGTCTGTTCCCAGATATTGTAACAGTTGGGTAGATATTCCCAGATCCCTGTCATGATCACTTCCGAAAGGGAAAATAAAATGTACCTGGGCAATATCGTTGTATTTGTTCCTTACAAAACTTAGCTTCTTTCCTTTAATTTCATCAGTCGTGATTTCCTTTTGATAATCGATGAATTCAGGCTTTATGTCTTCAGTAACATCAGATAAAATCTCCTTCAAAAACTCAGACTGCGCATCACGGTTGATCTTTACAGGAGTGATGCCGGGGTTTTCAACCCTTAGAAGCCTGTCATTGATTCCCTTTTCCTTATTAACCACAACATAATTGTCTTTGAAAAAGTATTGGCAAAATGAATGACATCTTCTTTAGTAAAGCTTGCATACTCATCCATTTCATTCAGTTCCTCTTCCCAGGTTCTTCCTTTTATATAAGAATCGTAAAGAGTTGTTGCCAGTCCCTCTGCTGTTTCAAGACCCTTCATTCTTTGAAGTTTAAAATCGTTGATGATCGCAGGAAGCATCCAGTCCGGGAAATCCCTTTTTTGATCAGTTCGATCTCTTCAAGAACCATCTGCTTTGCTTCTTCCAGGGTTTGAGTCTCTTTAGGAACAGCAACAATAGAAAAATAACCATACTGCTTAAGCCCTACAGAAAAAGCCTGTGCCCAAAGCATCTTTTGAGTCTGATTAATATGAAGGTCTAACAAACCTGCTTCTCCTCTGTTACTGAGAATATTGGCAACCACATCGGCCAGCATAGCTTCTTTTGTTCCGTAGCTATCTGTTCTCCATGCCAGCTGAACCCGTGGAGTAGTAGGACTTTTTACCGTTCTTTCTACAATTTCGGTGATAGGTTTTTCAATAACGGGTGTTTTTGGGGAAGTTCCTTATAAGGTAAAGCTCCAAAATACTGATCTACGAGCTGAATCGTCTCTTCAAAATCAAGATCACCTACAAGAACCATTGCATAATTATTAGGAACATAATATTCATCAAAATATTTATGAATAGCCTTCATGGAAGGGTTTTTCAAATGTTCCGGTTTTCCCAGTGTTGTTTGCTGACCGTTAGGATGAGTTGGAAAAAGAGCATCCATCAGTTCATAGCTTACAAGTCTCGTGTCATTGTCCTGGGCTCTGTTGAATTCCTCATACACAGACTCCAGTTCCGTATGAAAAAGGCGGAGGGTCATTTCAGAGAACCTTTCCTTCTCTATTTTCAGCCATTTTTCAAGCTCGTTGTTCGGAATATTATTTTTATATACCGTTTCGTCAAACCACGTATGGGCATTGGTTCCGGTTGCTCCCAGAGAAGAGATGGCCTTGTCATATTCATTGGCGATCGCATATTGGCTGGCTTCCTGAGATACTTCGTCTATCTTTTTATAGATGGCCTTTTTCTTTTCAGGATCCTGTTCAGCTTTATGATCTTCATAGAGAGCAGAGATCTGGTCCAGAAGTTCTTTTTCCTTTTCCCAGTTTTGAGTCCCGATTCTGGAAGTTCCTTTAAACATCATATGTTCCAGGTAATGGGCTAATCCAGTATTGTCAGCCGGATCATTATTGCTTCCCGTTCTTACCGGAATAAAAGTCTGAATTCTGGGTGCGTCAAAATTTTGGGCAAGAAAAACCTTAAGTCCGTTTTTTAAAGTATAAATTCTGACTCTGTTCTCATCGTGGGTTATGGTGATATATTCGTAATTGTTGGGGGCAGTGTGAACTGTTTCTTTATATTTTCTGTCAATCATATAGTAAACTCATTTCATTCCTTAAAATCCGGAATGTGTTACAAATGTAAGCAATCAAAAAAATGTTTTCTGTTTTTTTATGACGATTACATCTGTTATAATGATTGAAAAACAATAAAAGTCCTGTATTAAGGACTATCCTGCAGTATTTATTTTTATGATTTTTTTGAGTGGTACGAAAATAAAAAAATTTGTTTTCAGGAGCTTCATCCTGCTATCCACTCATACTCCTCACACCTTTCGCTTCCAGGCATCAATCCGGCAGCTTTCCAGCCTATGCTGCGGGGTAACCGTTTCTATCAGGGCTAGGGAGGAGGAGTTGTAATAAGTAATAAGTAATAAGTAATAATAATAGTAATAGTAATAGTAATAGTAATAAGGCTTATAATATTCAATAGGGACGGGCTTTAGCCCGTTCTTATAAAAAAGCTCCCATCCATTGGCTTTAGCCCAAACTTAAAAACACTTAGAAACACCAATCACCACACGCAAAGTATATCCACTCCCTTTGTCATGCCGCAGGCACCCCAACCCGGTTTTCACATAACCAAAAACTAATATAATATAAATAGAACTTCCGCAGTTATCTCTCATTACCCATTACCCATTACCCATTACCCATTACTCATCTTATATACCACTTCAGCCCCTTATTTTCCCTCCAACTCTCTCCCTCTCTCACCCTCCCACCCCTCCCTCAAACATTTGTTTAAAATTTTTCTACCTCCCTGTCAGCCGTTTAGCGAAAAAAACTACCGGAATATGAAATTTATGTTAAATAAACTTGTTTTGCTTTATTATAAGTTGTTATCTTTGCCCCACTGAAAAACGAAGGGATTCAGTAAGCGCAGAAGAGCTTTTGGATAAGCAAAAACGATATACTTTTAAAAAGGAAACGAACGAAAAAAAAAAACTTTAAATTTTTATCAATTAAAAGTTGCGGGTTAAAATAAAGTTTGTATCTTTGCAGTCTCAATTAAGGGAGCGCAGGAGTATTGAGATTGAGGGTTTGGGAAGAATTAAGGTTACTTAAAAAAACTTTAAAATTTTCTTTCAAAACATTTGGTCGGTTCAAAATAAAGTTTTACTTTTGCACTCGCAAATACGGAGCAACACTGACAGAGAGATTGCTTCGTTAAAAGCGAAAGATATAAAGATCATTGACATACAATATAACAACCAAGTAAGGAAAAACTAAAGCGTTAAAAACTTTGAGTGAGTCAGACAAACATACAATGGAGAGTTTGATCCTGGCTCAGGATGAACGCTAGCGGGAGGCCTAACACATGCAAGCCGAGCGGTAGAGATCTTTCGGGATCTTGAGAGCGGCGTACGGGTGCGGAACACGTGTGCAACCTGCCTTTATCAGGGGATAGCCTTTCGAAAGGAAGATTAATACCCCATAATATTTAGAATGGCATCATTTTAAATTGAAAACTCCGGTGGATAGAGATGGGCACGCGCAAGATTAGATAGTTGGTGAGGTAACGGCTCACCAAGTCTGCGATCTTTAGGGGCCTGAGAGGGTGATCCCCACACTGGTACTGAGACACGGACCAGACTCCTACGGGAGGCAGCAGTGAGGAATATTGGACAATGGGTGCGAGCCTGATCCAGCCATCCCGCGTGAAGGATGACGGCCCTATGGGTTGTAAACTTCTTTTGTATAGGGATAAACCTAGATACGTGTATCTAGCTGAAGGTACTATACGAATAAGCACCGGCTAACTCCGTGCCAGCAGCCGCGGTAATACGGAGGGTGCAAGCGTTATCCGGATTTATTGGGTTTAAAGGGTCCGTAGGCGGATCTGTAAGTCAGTGGTGAAATCTCACAGCTTAACTGTGAAACTGCCATTGATACTGCAGGTCTTGAGTGTTGTTGAAGTAGCTGGAATAAGTAGTGTAGCGGTGAAATGCATAGATATTACTTAGAACACCAATTGCGAAGGCAGGTTACTAAGCAACAACTGACGCTGATGGACGAAAGCGTGGGGAGCGAACAGGATTAGATACCCTGGTAGTCCACGCCGTAAACGATGCTAACTCGTTTTTGGAGCGCAAGCTTCAGAGACTAAGCGAAAGTGATAAGTTAGCCACCTGGGGAGTACGACGCAAGTTTGAAACTCAAAGGAATTGACGGGGCCCGCACAAGCGGTGGATTATGTGGTTTAATTCGATGATACGCGAGGAACCTTACCAAGGCTTAAATGGGAAATGACAGGCTTAGAAATAGGCTTTTCTTCGGACATTTTTCAAGGTGCTGCATGGTTGTCGTCAGCTCGTGCCGTGAGGTGTTAGGTTAAGTCCTGCAACGAGCGCAACCCCTGTCACTAGTTGCCATCATTAAGTTGGGGACTCTAGTGAGACTGCCTACGCAAGTAGAGAGGAAGGTGGGGATGACGTCAAATCATCACGGCCCTTACGCCTTGGGCCACACACGTAATACAATGGCCGGTACAGAGGGCAGCTACACAGCGATGTGATGCAAATCTCGAAAGCCGGTCTCAGTTCGGATTGGAGTCTGCAACTCGACTCTATGAAGCTGGAATCGCTAGTAATCGCGCATCAGCCATGGCGCGGTGAATACGTTCCCGGGCCTTGTACACACCGCCCGTCAAGCCATGGAAGTCTGGGGTACCTGAAGTCGGTGACCGTAACAGGAGCTGCCTAGGGTAAAACAGGTAACTAGGGCTAAGTCGTAACAAGGTAGCCGTACCGGAAGGTGCGGCTGGAACATCTCATTTTAGAGCGTCTTAAGACGTTAAACAAAATCAGTATCGTAAGATACATTATACTTACTTAAAGCCATAGCTTTAGTTTTTTGTTTGGTTGATTTATATTAAAAATACAAAACCCACTAGAAATTAGTATAGGGAAAGAGATTTAGAAAAGAAGTTAGAAATTAGAAGTTAGAGATTAGTCTAACATCTAGTATCTAAAATCTAACATCTAAAACAAAGTCTCGTAGCTCAGCTGGTTAGAGCGCTACACTGATAATGTAGAGGTCGGCAGTTCGAGCCTGCCCGAGACTACTAATTAAAGCGGTAAGCATTAAGCTTGAAGCAGTAGGCAATTTAGCCTAAAGCTTATAGCCTACAGCCTACAGCACCGAGAGGGGAATTAGCTCAGCTGGCTAGAGCGCCTGCCTTGCACGCAGGAGGTCAAGGGTTCGACTCCCTTATTCTCCACAGTTTTGGAAGCTTAATTTAAAAGTTACGGATGGAGCCAACAACAACATCTGTTTATTAAGCTGACAAGAAGAAATTAAGATCATTGACATTAACGGTAAAGACATCACAAAGAGATAACCGAGCACTTTCGAGTGCCGAGTTTATAAAAATATCGATTAGTATTGATACTAATCAAAAATACTGAACTAATATAAATATTAGGAAAGAAATCGTTAAGGGCGTATGGCGGATGCCTAGGCTTTCAGAGGCGACGAAGGACGTGGTAAGCTGCGAAAAGCTGCGGGGATTGGCACACACGAATTGATCCGCAGATGTCCGAATGGGGCAACCCGGCTGGTTGAAGACCAGTCATCCCTTAGGGGAAGCAAACCCGGAGAACTGAAACATCTAAGTACCCGGAGGAAAAGAAATCGAAGAGATTCCGTAAGTAGTGGCGAGCGAAAGCGGA
>CP078104.1:0-1140000 GCA_019203745.1 Chryseobacterium sp. E1 | reverse complement strand
GCCTGATATGGCGCACGGAAGTGCAGCAAGGTTAGCTCTTTGTGAAAGTTTTTATCGCTTAAAACAGATATCAGAGATTAGATCTCAGATATCAGACAAATTCGTCTGACATCTGATGTCTTAGATCTGACATCTTATATACAACCTTTAGGGTGGTTTTAGCGGTGGGGCTCACCTGTTCCCATTCCGAACACAGAAGTTAAGCCCACCAGCGCCGATGGTACTGCTAACGCGGGAGAGTAGGCCGCCGCCAGTTTTTATTTTATTTTTAAAAATCCTTTATCGTTATGATAAAGGATTTTTTGTTTTATCCCTATGGGAAATCATGTATCCTCAGAGAATCTTTCGCCATTTACTTTACAACAGGTATAGATCCAGGTTTTGGCTAAAGCCTATGGAATTTATTCTTTTTGATGAGAACGGCTAAAGCCCGTCACTATTGAATGAGGTGTGGCTTAATACTTCTATTATTATCCCTTACTCTTTTTTATCCCAATCCCAATCCTGTTCTTATTCAGGATTGCTCATTACTCATTACTTATTACTTATTACTCATTATTAATCCATATCTGACGTTCAACCGTACAACAAAAACTATTTCTCCTGGTAAACCTGTTTTACTCAAATAATTTCAATAAGTTTGTACTGGTTTTCTAAAATAATTATAATGTCAGGAAACATTCTGATCATCGATGATGAGATCAAGCTCCTTAAGTTACTGGGCATGATCCTTTCCCAAGAAAATTTTAATGTAAAAGAAGCTTCTACGGCACGTTCTGCAATGACAATGCTTGAGCAGTATGATTTTGATGTTGTTTTAAGTGATGTCCGCCTGCCTGATGCTTTTGGTGTAGATCTGGTAAATTCGATCAAAACAAAATATCCTCATTTGGAAATCATTCTGATGACTGCATTTGGTAATATTACAGATGCTGTTCAGGCTATGAAAAATGGGGCTTATGACTATCTCGTAAAAGGCGATGATAATGAGAAAATTATTCCGCTGGTATATAAAGCTCTTGATAAAGTAAAAGATAACAAATCCAGAATCATTCAGCCTGCTAATACGGCAAAAGGTTTTGAACAGATTATCGGTAAATCACCAGCCATTCTGCAAGCTAAAAAATTGGCTGAAAAAGTTGCTTTAACAGATGCAGCTGTACTTTTAACCGGAGAAACAGGTACGGGAAGGAAGTTTTTGCCAATGCCATTCATGAAGGAAGCGACCGTAAGAAGAATAGCTTTGTGGCGATCAATTGTTCCGCATTCAGTAAGGAAATTCTGGAGAGCGAACTTTTTGGCCATAAACAGGGAGCTTTTACAGGAGCTCTGAAGGATAAGAAAGGTCTGATTGAAGAAGCCAATGGTGGCACACTGTTTCTGGATGAAATTGGGGAAATGCCTGTAGAACTGCAGGCCAAGTTGCTTCGTGTTTTGGAAACAAAAGAGTTTATCAAAATGGGAGAAACTAAGGTCTCAAAATCCGATTTCAGATTGGTGGCAGCAACCAACAGAGATCTGGAACAGGAGATAAGGCAAGGAAACTTCAGAGAAGATCTGTATTTCAGGCTGAATGTTTTTGAAATCACTCTTCCGGCTTTAAGAGAGCGCAAAGAAGACTTGAAGATGCTGGCTAAGAACTTTATTGATCTGTTTTCAAACAAGCTGCATTTAACCTCTGTTGAAGTAACGCCTGATTATTACAAAGTACTTGAAAAAAATGATTGGAAGGGAAATATCCGTGAATTGAGAAATGCCGTAGAACGGAGCTTAATTTTGATGGATCATAATACACTGGATGCGGAAAGTCTTCCTCATTATGCTGAAAGAGCCACAGAAAACGATTCCCTAAGCATCAGATCGTTAGAAAAAATACACATCCAGAAAGTTTTACAGTATACAAAAGGAAATAAAGCCGAAGCAGCCAGACTTCTTGAAATTGGTATTGCCACATTATACCGTAAACTGGAAGAATACGGATTAAAATAATCAATTTATCATTTTAATAAAGAGCTTATCATTTTGATAGGCTTTCGTGTTTTTATGAAGTATTGTAATTGTTTGTAATCATCTGTATGATAGTTTTTTAAGTGTTTTATTTTCAGATTGGAATTCCTTTTGGCATAAGGTATCTGAATAAAATATTTAAAAATGACAATTTTAAGAAAAACGTTTAAAAAACGGAAGCATTCTACTTTTAGTCTGCTGATTGTATCGTACGTATTGCTGACCCTTTTAACCCTAATGATTAAGATATGATGCTCATAAGTTTAATTCTGCTTTTTGCAGTTTTGTTTTGGCTTTTATATAAATCAGTTGAATTTTTGATAGAATATAAATTATGTGGAGTTTATTTTTCCTTTCAATACTTGCCTTTGTGTATATCTGTTATGTTTTAATGAAACCTGAAAAATTTTAAACGGTTATGAATACAGAAATTTTAGGCATTATAGCAATGTTTGCCATCACATTAGTTATCGGGATATTTTTAGGTAAATACATAGCTAATGTATATGGATACAAAAAAACTTTTCTTGATCCGGTTTTTGAACCCATCGAAAAGTTAATTTATAAAATATCGGGAATTAATCCTAACCGTCAGATGAACTGGAAACAGAATATGTATGCCATGCTGGCGATTAATCTGGTTTGGTTCATCATTGGTTTTCTTCTTTTACTGAACCAATCCTGGCTTCCTTTAAATCCTGATGGAAATCCGAATATGTCACCCGATCTGGCTTTTAATACAACTATTTCCTTCTTAGTCAACTGTAATTTACAGCATTATTCGGGAGAAACAGGAGTAAGTTATCTGAGCCAGCTTTATCTGATGTTTTTACAGTTTGTAACAGCTGCAACGGGAATGGCGGCAATGGCTGTTCTTTTCAAAGCTTTTAAAGAAAAAACCAGTACTGAACTTGGTAACTTCTACGATTATTTCACCAAATCGGTGATCAGAATTCTGGTTCCTATAAGCGTAATTGTTGCTTTAATTCTATCTATCAACGGAAGTCCTATGACTTTCGAAGGAAAAGATCACATCATAACACTGGAAGGCCAGAAGGCTGATGTTTCCAGAGGTCCGGTATCTGCATTTGTTGCGATCAAACATTTAGGAACTAATGGTGGTGGCTTTTTCGGAGCGAACTCAGCACATCCCCTTGAAAATCCTAATTATATGACCAATATGACAGAGATGATTACTCAGATGATCATTCCTTTTGCATTGGTATTTGCACTGGGTTTTTATCTGAATAAAAGAAAGTTGTCATGGGTTATCTTTACCGTAATGACAGTTGGTTTTCTTGCTCTTACCATTCCGAATGTTGTGAATGAAACGGGTGGAAACCCTCTGATTACACAAATGGGAACAGATAGCAGCCTGGGAGCAATGGAAGGAAAGGAAATCCGCTTCGGAAGTGCAGCATCCGGTTATTGGAGTATTGCAACAACGGTAATTTCTACAGGATCCGTAAACGCAATGCATGACAGTACAATGCCTCTTTCGGGGATGAATGAATTGCTTGCGATGATGATCAACTGTTTCTACGGAGGATGTGGTGTCGGAATTCTGAATTATTTCATTTTTATTATTCTCGCCGTATTTATCAGCGGCCTGATGGTGGGAAGAACTCCGGAATTTATGGGTAAAAGATTGAAGCCAAAGAGATGAAAATCGCTATGATTGTAGCTTTATTCCATCCTTTTTAATTCTTGTAGGAACAGCCTTAACTGCTTATTTACCGGAATTTGGAGCAAAAACATTAAATAACCCGGGCTTTCATGGCTTCAGCGAAATGCTGTATGAATTTACCTCTTCTTCAGCCAATAACGGATCCGGTTTTGAAGGATTGGGAGATAACACCCCTTGGTGGAATATTTCAACAGGGATCGTATTACTGCTGTCAAGATTTATTCCGATTATAGGCCCGATAGCGATTGCAGGACTGCTGGCACAGAAGAAATTTATTCCGGAAAGTTCAGGAACCCTGAAAACGGATACCGCAACTTTCGGGTTCATGACACTCGCAGTTATTTTACTGATTGCAGCGCTGTCTTTCTTCCCTGCACTTACACTGGGACCTATTGCAGAACAGATACAGTATTTCTCTAAATAATAATACAATTTACAGTCAATAATAAACCATTAAGGAGGCTGGATCAGGTAAAGAAACTAGTCTTAAACTTACTGAAACGTTCACTACAGAATATAATCCATTCCACTCCTTATCATTTCAGTCTGCCTTGATGGTTGATATTGGTTGCAATGATATAACTCTTTCAAAAAAATGAAAAATCAGTCACAAACATTGTTTCAGAAAGATTTGGTAAACGAAGCGATTAAACAGTCTTTCGTAAAGCTGAATCCGAAAATTATGTTTAAAAATCCGGTAATGTTTCTGGTAGAGATCGGAACCATTGTCATGTTTATCGTAAGCATGTTCAGTCTCACTGGTGATAAAACCCAGGAAGTTTTCCTATAATTTTTAGTATTTATTATTTTATTTTTCACCGTCCTGTTTGCCAATTTTGCAGAAGCAATTGCAGAAGCCAGAGGAAAAGCGCAGGCTGATACTCTCAGAAAAACAAGAGAAGAAACTCCTGCTAAGCTTGTGGTTGACAACAAACCGGGATTTCAGGTAGAAACCGCACTGAAAATGTCTGCCGAAATGAAACTGGGAGATATTTTCCTTTGCGAAGCCGGAGATCAGATCCCGATGGATGGTGAGATCATTGAAGGACTGGCAACCATTGATGAATCTGCGATTACCGGAGAAAGTGCTCCCGTGATCCGTGAAGCCGGAGGAGATAAAAGTTCTGTAACCGGAGGGACGAAAGTACTTTCAGACAGAATTAAAGTAAAAGTAACTACAAAACCCGGAGAATCCTTCTTAGATAAAATGATTGCCCTTGTAGAAGGAGCATCAAGACAGAAAACACCCAACGAAATCGCATTAACCATACTTCTGGCAGGATTTACCCTTACATTTATTATTGTTACCCTCACTTTAAAGCCATTTGCAGACTATGCGCAGACACCGATTACGATTGCGGCATTTATTTCACTTTTCGTTTGTCTGATTCCCACAACGATCGGAGGTCTGCTTTCTGCAATTGGAATTGCGGGAATGGACAGAGCTTTAAGAGCCAATGTCATTACTAAAAGTGGGAAAGCTGTAGAAACCGCAGGAGATATTGATGTTCTGCTGCTGGATAAAACAGGAACCATTACGATAGGAAACCGTAAAGCAACACAATTTCACCCTGCTGACGGAATCCAGCTTGAAGAATTTATTAAGGCTTCTGCCTTAAGCTCCGTTGCTGATGAAACACCGGAAGGAAAATCAATCATTGAGCTTAGCCAGCTGAAATCAGAAAGTCTTCTGGTATCGAATCCTGTTTATATAGATTTTACGGCAGAAACAAGAACTTCAGGAATCGATTTTGAAGAAACAAGAATCCGCAAGGGCGCTTATGATACTATAAAAAAACTGACTGAAAAATCGGGCAATACTTTCCCGCAGGAAACCCAGGATGCGGTAACCAAAATTTCTGAAAACGGAGGAACTCCTTTGGTAGTTTCTGTGAATGAGAAGGTGTGGGGCGTTATTGAGCTTCAGGATATCATTAAAACCGGTATCCAGGAACGTTTCCAAAGATTGAGAAAATGGGTGTAAAAACGGTGATGGTAACCGGAGATAACCCTCTGACAGCAAAATTCATTGCAGAAAAAGCAGGAGTAGATGACTTTATTGCCGAAGCTAAACCTGAAGACAAGATGAATTACATCAAAAAGGAACAGCAGGAAGGTAAGCTGGTAGCCATGATGGGAGACGGTACCAACGATGCTCCGGCATTGGCACAAGCAGATGTAGGGGTAGCAATGAACAGTGGAACACAGGCAGCCAAAGAAGCCGGGAACATGGTAGACCTTGATAATGACCCTACAAAGCTGATTGAAATTGTGGAAATCGGGAAACAGTTATTGATGACCAGAGGAACATTGACGACTTTCAGTATTGCAAATGACGTAGCGAAGTATTTTGCTATTATTCCTGCACTGTTTATCACTTTTATTCCTTCCCTTCAAAAGTTGAATATCATGAATCTTCACAGCCCGGAAACAGCTATACTGTCAGCAGTTATTTTCAATGCAGTTATCATTCCGTTCCTGATTCCTCTGGCGTTGAAAGGAGTGGCTTACAAACCCATTGGTGCAAGTGCATTATTGAGAAGAAACCTTTTAATCTATGGTTTAGGCGGAGTAATCGTTCCGTTCATCGGAATCAAAATCATAGATATGGTAATCAGTTTATTCTATTAAAATTAAAAAAATGAAAAATCATATTGTTTCAGCATTCAGATTGACTCTTGTAATGCTGGTGGTTACAGGCATTTATCTGGCAGTTGTGTATGCAGGTTCTAAAATACTTCCCAACAAAGGAAACGGAGAAATTGTTTATGATAAAGGGCAGAAATTTTATGCCAATATCGGGCAGGAATTTAAATCTGAAAAATACTTTCATGGTCGTCCTTCCGCTGTCAATTATAATGCAGCGGGAAGTGCAGGAAGCAACAAAGGTCCAAGTAATAAAGAATATCTGGAAATCGTACAGAAAAGAATTGATACTCTGAAAATGGATAATCCTGAAATGGGAAATGGGAAAGTTCCTGTAGAATTGGCTACAGCAAGTGGAAGCGGGTTGGATCCGGATATTTCTGAAGAAGGAGCCTTGTACCAGGTAAAAAGAGTTGCAAAAGTGAGAAACCTTTCAGAAGAACAGATCAAGAACTTAATTAATAACCAAACTGAAAAGCCTTTTTTAGGACTTTTCGGGCCTTCAAAAGTAAATGTTCTGAAGCTTAATATTGCTTTAGACCAATTAAAATAATAAATTTAATAATCAATCATGTCAAGATTTTAAAACTTGACATGATGAATACACCTTAAAACTAACGTGAAAAAATATCTAGCTATATGTGCACTATTAGGGCTGTTTTTAGCCAAAGCACAATCATCAGATTCATTGAAAATTGGAAATAAAGTGACATTTTCCGCTTATGCAGAACTCTTTTATACCTATGATTTTAATGAGCCAGGTAACCATATGCGTCAAAACTTTTTATACTCATATAACAGACATAATGAAGTGAATCTTAATCTGGGATTGGTAAAAGCCAGCTATCAGAGTGAAAATATCCGTGCCAATGTCGCTTTAATGGCCGGAACTTATGCTCAGGATAATATGGCCGCAGAACAAAATGCTTTACGCTATGTAAATGAAGCTAATATTGGGATCAAAATATCAAAAAATAAAAATTTATGGATTGATGCAGGGATCATGCCTTCTCATATTGGTTGGGAAAGCGCTATAGGAAAGGATAATATCAACCTTACCCGAAGTTTTGCTGCGGAAAATTCTCCCTATTTTGAAACAGGTGCCAAAATTTCTTACACCTCAGATAATGGAAAATGGTTTTTAAGTGGTTTAGTACTGAATGGCTGGCAGAGAATTGCCAAACCGGAAGGAAACCAGAGTATTTCTTTCGGACATCAGGTGACCTATAAACCTACTGATAAAATTACCCTGAACAGCAGTTCATTTATCGGGAATGATAAAGCTAAAGAAGATAAAAGAATGCGCTATTTCCATGATTTGTACGGAAGTTTTCAGCTGACAGAACAGTTTTCCGCAGTACTAGGGTTTGATATTGGTGCAGAGCAGAAGTCTAAAGGAAGTGAGCAATATAATATCTGGTACAGCCCGAATGTTTTGATGAAATATCAATTAGACAACAAATGGGCGCTGGCAGGAGATTGGAATATTACAATGATAAAAACGGTGTGATTATCAATACCGGAACTCCTAATGGATTTCAGACTTTTGGATATTCTCTCAATGTAGATTATGCAATTTTCAAAAATGTGGTTTTCCGTACAGAGGCAAGAGTTTTTACGGCTAAAGATGCCATTTTTGTGAAAAATGATGAATTTAAAAAGGAAATTTCTTTATTACAACAAGTCTTGCAGCCTGGTTTTAGTAATCAGCTTAACCACAGTGAAAAGTGTTTAAAATAAAATTAAAAAGAATCAAATCAATGTCATCAGCAAAAGATTTTTTAGAACTGATCCAGAAATCCCGTAAAGGAAAATTCAAGATTTATATCGGGATGAGTGCAGGTGTAGGAAAAACCTTCCGTATGCTTCAGGAAGCGCATTCCCTTTTGCGAAATGGCATTGATGTAAAGATTGGCTATATTGAAACCCACGGCCGGGAAGAAACCGTAGCCCTTGTAGAAGGAATACCTGAAGTTGGACGCAAATCCGTTTTTTATAAAGGAAAGAATCTGGAAGAAATGGATCTTCAGGCCATTATCAACGAACATCCGGAAGTGGTGCTGGTAGATGAGCTGGCCCATACGAATGTAGAAGGATCCAAAAATAAAAAAGATGGCAGGATGTACTGGAAATTTTAGAGAGCGGAATCAATGTGATCAGTGCTATGAATATCCAGCACATTGAAAGCCTGAACGAAGAGGTAAAAAAATTACCGGAATAGAAGTCGCAGAAAGAGTTCCTGATAAAATTCTGGCGCTGGCTGATGAAGTGGTAAATATTGACCTGACAGCCGATGAACTGCTTACCCGTTTGAAAGAAGGTAAAATCTATAAAAAGAAAAAATTCAAACGGCACTCAGCAACTTTTTCCAAAGCGGACACATTCTGCAGCTTCGTGAGCTGGCTTTAAAAGAAGTGGCTACTCACGTGGAAAGAAAAGTGGAAACTGAAATCAAGACCGGGAATTTTAAACCTATAAAGTTCCTGGCCTGCATCAGCAGTAATGAAAAGATTGCCAAAACAATCATCCGGAAAACAGCCCGATTAGCCAGCTATTACAACAGCCCGTGGACGGTTCTCTATATTCAGAAACCGTCCGAAAATCCTGAAAAAATAGCGTTGGATAAACAGCGGTATTTGATTAATAATTTTAATTTAGCACAGGAATTGGGGGCAAAAGTGGTCCGGATCAAAGAAAACAGTGTTCATAACGGAATTCTGGAGTATGTGATTGCCCATAATATCACCACGGTCTGCATCGGGAAACCCCATGCAAAGTTCTGGCAGCGGCTGCTGGGATATAGCTGGATCTATACCCTGATGAACAGACTGAATGAAAGACAGATAGATATTATTATTTTATCCTAAAAGTAATGAAATCGTAATGATTTGGAAACACAAACCCCGATAAAGATGATGCGATTGCATAGGTCTTTTAAAAAGCAATAAGTATCTTCATATGAAACTTAAAACGAAACTTACCCTGGGCGTAGGCCTGTTATTTTTACTGATTGTTCTGCTTTCAGTGATAGGTTCTGTATACATCAACAAATTAAAATCCGATACTGAAAAGATCCTTACAGCCAATTACAACAGCCTGGAATTTTCCAAAAATATGCTTCTGGCTCTTGACAATATCAGTACAGACAGTACAGTGGCGATCGCTGATTTCCAGAAAAATAATAAGCTACAGGAAAAGAACCTCACAGAATTCGGAGAGAAGGAAGCCACCCAAAACCTGAACCTGCATTTCAACAGCTACCTGAAAGAACCAGGTTCCAATAAAGAAAAGCTGATCCGGGAAGATCTGGCCAAAATAATGTCCTTGAATATGAAGGGAATAGAACGTAAAAGCGATATTGCCATCATCACGGCAGAGAATGCCACGTTCTGGATTGTGAGTTTAGGAACTGTCTGCTTTCTGATTGCTTTTGTACTGCTTTTCAACCTGCCGCAAACAATTGCAGAGCCTATCAATCAGCTGACCTTCAGTATCAGACAGATTGCAGATAAGAATTATAACGAAAGGGTTCATTTTAAAGGTAGTGAAGAATTCAATGGCCTTGCAGAATCATTCAATACAATGGCAGAGAAACTGCAGGAATATGAAAGCAGTACACTTTCAAAACAGCTGATGGATAAAAAACGGATTGAAACCCTGGTCAACAATATGCATGATGCTGTTATTGGTCTTGATGAAAACCATTTTATCTACATGATCAATGATGAAGCGCTGAAGATCACCAACCTTCATAAAGAAGAGATTATTGGTAAAACAGCTCATGAAGTGGCAGTGAATAACGATCTGATGCGTGAACTGCTGAAAAACATTGATCATCCGGTAAAAGATCCTATTAAAATTGTCCGTGATAATAAGGAAAATTATTTTGAACAGGATATTGTTCCTATTAATATCGTAAAAACAGGCGAGAAGGAGAAGAAAATATCGGTAAAGTAATTCTTCTGCGTAATATTACTCCGTTTAAAGAGCTGGATTTTGCGAAAACCAATTTCATCGCTACCATTTCGCATGAATTGAAAACTCCTATTTCTGCTATAAAAATGGGGGTACAGTTACTTGGCAATCAAAAATTCGGGGATCTGAATGAACAGCAGCAGGAATTGCTGAAGAGCATCAATGAAGACGGGCAGCGATTACTGGATATCACCGGAGAGCTGCTTAATCTCTCTCAGGTCGAATCCGGCAACATCCGGCTGACCATTGAAAAATGTGCCCCGAAAGAGATTGTACAGACTGCCGTGAAAAATGTTGAAAAACTTGCCGAACAGAAAAATATCTCCATCAGTACAGAATTCTTTTTAGAAGATAATGACCTTGTAATGGCTGATTTTGATAAAACAGTGTGGGTAATGAATAACTTCCTTACAAATGCCGTGAAACATTCTTTTCAGGATGAAAGTATCCGTATTCTGGTAGAAAAAGAAGAGTCCTTTATTCAGTTCAGTATTACCGATACCGGAAGCGGAATTGATGAAAAATACCACCGTCAGATTTTTGACCGTTACTTTCAGGTTCCGGGAGAGCATCAGAATGGTACCGGGCTCGGCCTGGCTATTTCGAAAAATTTCATTGAGAAACAGAATGGTGAAATTGGAGTAAACAGTTCCCTGAATCACGGCAGTACTTTTTATTTCAGATTACCGGTGTCATAAAATTGTTAGATTGATTTCAACCTTACAGGTTTTTTAAAGGCCTGTAAGGTTTATTTATAGAAGGTAAAAATAGTTTTATCAGATTTTTCATACCTCAGCTTTTTTAAGTTTTATATATTTGAATGGAATAAAATTCCATAGTAAAGTTATAATCATGAAGGAAGTTCATTTCTATTCCGGTAAAATCAAAAGTCTGATCATGCTTATTGTCTCAAGTATCTTTACTGTTGGACTTTATCATATCGGTTTTAAGAATGACAGTCTTTTTCTGATGATGATATTATATCTCGCATTTGTACTTTTTTATTTGGAATTGTCTATTCTTTACTGTTATTGTTCCGCACAAAACCTTTATTAACAGTTACCGGTCAGCAGATGATCATTTATAATGTGTTGAGAAAACCAACGACGATTAATTTTGATGATGTTCTTCTTTTTTTCTACATCGGATATGAAGCATCATGGAATTAAAACAACCGAATTTATTCATATTGTACTTAAGCATCCAAAGAAAAATTCCAATCTGTTGAATAATATTTCTCCCAGGCTTTTTGGGAATTCTGAGAGTCGTGAATACAGCTTTCAGATTGATATGATCAATGTGAAAACTAAAGTTTTGCTGGATCTGTTACAAAGTAAAATAAAACCTTACAGTCTGTTAAATAAGTAATAAAGTCATTAATTAACAGAATCACACAATTAAAAGAAGACGGATATACTAAATGATGTAAATTCGTCTTTATATTTGTTTTAAAACTAGAAATGAAAAGATCAATGTTTTCCAATAACAGATGAATGCATTAGAATCATCTGTCGAACATCTTTATGAGACCTTCTCAGTCTATCCGCCTGTACCCTGCATGAGCGGATGCCCTTGCTGTGTTTCGAAGCAGATAAGGAAAACCTTCATATCAGGCCGTTGAGGGAATTGGAAGAGAATGATCTTCTAAAGTATGTATTTAAAGCTTTGACAACCTGGGGAAGTATTGAAGATTTTAAACATTTCCTTCCCAGGTTATTTGAAATTCTTGCAAAAGGAGGATTAATTGCTTATTTAGATACGATAATAGGTAAATTAGAGTACGGGAAATTTGAAATGTGGCCGGAAAATGAAAGAGCTGCAGTTGAAACTTTTTTATTGAAGTGGTGGCAGAATCATGTGGAAACCCAATCTTATTTTGATCATGAAGCGTTTACCGGTATCTATAAAATAACCGGAAAGCTTGACAGAATGTTGGCGTGTTGGGAAACTGATTTTCAGAAAAACGGTTTTAGAGTCTTAGTTGATTGTATTGATCATTATTACCTTGATATGATTTACGATGGTAAAAACTTCAGGCATTTCAAAAGAGATGATATAAAAAGAATCAATTTATGGATTAGGAAAAATAAAGCCAGCCTGGAGGAAGGTTTTTTTATTTTGAAAATAGAGAGGCAGAATTTGCAGAGATGATTTCCAATGCATTGTTTACTGTAGAAAAGAACTGTAAAAACCTGAAATAAATACCGTAAGCGAATGGAAATTTTTATTATTGATACCGTTTCGATTGGAATAAAAAGACTGCATAACGTTATGCAGCCTTTTTATAAATGGTCTGAAAGATTATTCTTTAATGAATTTCTGTACAGATACTTTATCTTTTAAAAATAATTTAATCCAATAATTTCCTTTGGACAGGCTGGAAACATCTACGGTATTTTTTTCGTTCCCATAGAATTTATAATTCTTCCGGCTGTATCATAAATTTCAGCTTTGATCACTTCATCCGAAGATTGGATATACAGAATATCTTTGACCGGATTAGGATAGATCCTAATTGTATTCTTATCATTTTTGATTTCTGAAGTTGCCAATGTACCTGCAACTGAGGTTGTATAAGTATTGGTAACAACCGGAGCATTGTAATCAAAATAGATTCTGGCCGTATTGCTGAAACTATCACCGGTATTCAGAGTAGATTTTGTCTTAATCTTAAATGACAGATAACCGTCATTATGGGCATCATCAAAGGTAACTGAATATTTTCGAAAATGAATTCTAAAATATTAGGACCTGTTACTCGTGTTACAAAGCTATGGCTTCCATGCAGAGGAATCAAACTGGAAATATCAAATTTTGAAGTGTCAATTTCATCCTTTACTACAATATTTCTGGCATTGGCTGTTCCCGTATTTTCAAACCGGATCAGGTAGTGCACGTAGTCTCCAACCTGGGTTTGGGTGATAGAAGTACCTTCCAGGCAGGTCTTGTCATTCGGATCAAAAGAGTTTACAACCGTCTGATTTAATGTGAAATTATTATCTGCAGGTGTTTCATCAGTCGCTCCATTAACCTGTGCGGTATAATGTAAAATATCACCACCCTGTAACGGCGGAGTCTGGATAGGGGTATTTAATTTAAAAGTTACCGTGATTTCTTTGGTTTCAAAAGGAAGAAGATTGGTGAAGTTCCAGCTCAATGTTCCAGTAGACTGAGAGACAGGCGTAAGGGTAGAACTTAGATAATCAACCACATTATCATTATAATTAAACAGCAGGGTACCGGATTGTGTAGTATTTCCTTTGTTTTTACAGATGATTTTATATTGAGATTCAAAACCGGGTGAAGCTGCCGTTACAGGTATAATAACCGTTTCCAGATCATGATGTACACCGTTAGGAGTTATACAGAAGTTTTGATTGAACGGACTAACCTGTTGAGGAAAACTGACAGTGACATTAGCCGGAGAAATGTTGAAGTATGCCGGGTTTTCAAGGACCGGAGTTACTGTATGCGTACCTGTCTGCACCGGAACGGAATAATTTCCTGAAATATCGGCAATCATGCTTCCTGTAGTTCCGGCTCCTGCGATAGTAAATTTCTGGAAAGCCCTGTTGGGGTCATTCGGGTCACAACCGTTATTGTTGCCGTCTGTTTTTGTATTTCCCCGGATTGTATAGAATGTTCCGCCAGGAGTGAATGAGCGTATATGAATTGACTGTAGTGGTGGGTAATAATGAATTCATATTGGCAATCTCAAAGTCATCCGCACAGATATATTTAAGATTAGGCGTACCTGAAAAAGACGAAGGAATAACCTGCGTAAAATTATTAATACCGTTTTTAATCAGTAAAGACTGAAGATTGGGATTCATATCACATGCGAACACCTTGAGTTTTTCATTCTGTGAAAGATCAATGGTTGTAAATTTATTATAAGTACAATCCAATGTTTCAAGTTTTTGAAAAGCATTGAAATTGAGCGATGTAAAAGAATTTCCGGGGATCATTAGATAAAGCAGATTGGGCGTCTGGTTTAAAGGAAGTGTTTGAAGTTTATTGGCAGTTAAGTTTAAGTTGACAAGATTGGTATTGTTATTTAAATAAATATTTTGAAGCTGGCACTGTGTCATGTTTACTTCATATAAATTGGTCAGCCCGGATAAGTCGATGGAAGGCATGCTGCAAAAGAAGATATCCAGATCATATAGCTGGCTGCAGCCCTGAACATTTACAGATGAGAGCACATAGCATCTGCTGAGGTCCAGCTTATACAATGCTGTACTGTTACTCAGGTCAACACTTTGTAATAACGGAAAAAGGTCTATATAAAGATCAGTCAGATTGGTAAAGCTTTTTATCCCTTCTATTGAAACAACATTACTGGAAAAAGAGGTATAATTTTGCAGAACAAAAGTATCGAAGTTCAATTTACTGATGTTGGCCGCTTCAGATAACTGAATTTCCCCGTCATGATTCGTATCGATAGAGGTACTATTGCCCATAAGATCCCTGGCCATATAAGGGATATTGGAAGTCAACAGTTTTTTAAAATTGGCATCAGGAATATTGACGGTCTGAGCGTGAAACACCGCAATAATCATCATGGAGATGATCAGGTAGATTTTTTTCATGGATTTAGTTGGCTGGTTTTTAGTTTTTAATTATTTGGTTGCAAATAGGAGACAAATGTAAACTTTTAAGCATATAGTCAGTTAATTTTTTTAATTTTTTTGATTGGCTTTTAAGGTTTTAAAAACAAAAAAGCTGTGAAATTCATCACAGCCAATAGTATTATAATCAGGTTATAAATCTGTTATTGCTTTTCAATCAGATCCAGGAACTGCTGTTCATCAAGAATATCGATGGTTCCTATATCCTGTGCTTTTTTCAGCTTGCTTCCCGCTTTTTCACCTACTACAAGATAGTTGAGGTTTTCGATACGGCAGAAATATTTTTTCCGCCATGTTTCTCTACCATTTCCTCAGCGGCTTCTCTGGTAAATAATGACAGTTTACCTGTGAAAAGGAATGTTTTTCCTTCCAGAATATCAGAGAGTACTTCATTGGTACTTTCTCCTTTCTCAAGCTGTACTCCGTAAGATTTCAGACGTTCGATCATCAGAACGTTTTCAGAATTGTTGAAAAACTCTGCAATGCTGATGGCGATCTTTGTTCCGATATCCTCTACCTGGCAAAGCTCTTCAACAGTAGCGTTTTTCAGCTCCTCAATGGTAGGGAAGTTTTTAACCAGTTTCTTTGCTACAGTTTCACCCACATGCTTAATTCCGATTCCGTATAATACCTTTTCAAATGGAATTTCTTTTGACTTTTCAATCCCCGTGATGATATTCTGTGCCGATTTTTCAGCCATTCTCTCCAGAGGAAGCAGCTGTTCTTTCGTTAAAACATACAGATCCGCAGGATTTTCAATCAATTTCTCCCTGTAAAGCTGTTCAATTGTTTCACCACCCAGGTTTTCAATATTCAGAGCCTTTCTGGAAACATAGTGAATCATTCTTCCTACCACCTGAGGCGGGCAGTGAAGTTCATTCGGACAGAAGTGGATGGCCTGGTCTTCAACTTTTACCAGTTCCGTTCCACATTCAGGGCAATGTCTGATGTATTCTATTTCTTTGCTTTCTTCAGTTCTTTTATCCGTATTCACCCCTACGATCTTCGGAATGATCTCACCGCCTTTTTCTACATACACAAAATCATGCTCATGCAGATCCAGCTTTTTGATGATATCTTCATTGTGAAGAGAGGCCCTTTTCACGATCGTTCCGGCCAGCAAAACAGGCTTTAGATTGGCAACAGGAGTGATGGCTCCGGTTCTTCCTACCTGATAAGAAACACTTTGAAGCTCAGTTTCTACCTTTTCTGCTTTAAATTTATAAGCCATTGCCCAACGTGGGGATTTTGCGGTATATCCCAGCTGTCTCTGTTGCTGTAAAGAATTCACTTTTAAGACAATTCCGTCAATTTCAAAAGGAAGATTATGACGCTCAGTATCCCAGAATGTGATAAATTCCTTTACTTCATCCAGAGTTTTGCACAGCTTAGCCTGCTGGGAGGTTTTAAAGCCCCAGCTCTGCGCCTTTTGAAGCAGTTCCCAGTGGGTATCTGCCGGAACCTCATCTGAAATAAACTGATACAATACAGAAGATAAACCACGCTTTCTTACCTCACCGCTATCCTGCATTTTCAGACTTCCGCTTGCCGTATTCCTTGGATTCATGAATGGATCCAGACCTTCTTCCTCACGAAGCTTATTGATCTTGTCGAAATTTTTTCTGGTCAGGTAAATTTCTCCACGCATAAAAAACTGTGATGGAAAATCACCTTTCAACGTCAATGGAATATCTGAAATGGTACGGACGTTCGGAGTGATTTCATCTCCCTGAAAACCATCTCCACGGGTTACGGCCTGTGTCAGCTTCCCGTTTTCATAAAGAATGGAAATAGAGGCACCGTCATACTTCAGTTCCGCAACAAATTCTACCGGGTCAGCAATGGTTTTGATAATCCTTTTTCCCAGTCTTCCAGATCGTCAAAATCATAGGAATTATCCAGTGAATACATTCTGAACTTATGCTGAATCGTAGGAAAAACCTTGGTAATACCGCCTCCTACACGTACCGTAGGTGAGTTTTCATCATAGAATTCGGGATGCTTGGCTTCCAGATCCTGAAGTTCCTGAAGGAGCATATCAAACTCATAATCAGTAACGGTAGGGGTATCCAGAAGGTAGTAATTTTCGTTATGCTGGTGAAGCTCTTTGCGGAGCTGTTCTATCTTTTGTTGAATATTTTCAGACATGGGTTGTATATCTTTTGAGCAAAAATAACTAAAGTAACGTGAATTCGGGATAAAAACTTCCGGTTTTTAGACAGGTTTGAAACCGGGTGATGAAAGCCGGAAGTTGCGAAACTCTCAAATAATAATCATTCTCTGTATTTCCATCACTGGAATAATAACATCCGGCTTCTTTCTTCCAGCTTCCGGCCCATTTTATTCTCAACTTTCTTAATCCTGGTTCAGCCTAATGTCATCCATTAAAAAATAAAAGAATTAAATGGCACAGGAAAATTAAAAATACGTAATATACCTCAACAAACTGGTTCTGTACGGGATAGAATAAGTGTTCAGATTAATTTAACATAATATTCGGATTTAATTAAAAAAATGTTAAAGTTCCCTTAAATAGTAAGCCTTTAAAGTCAAAATACCTTTGCACATCTAATTTGAAGACATGAGAAAAGTAAAGATTGTACTGGGATTATTGTTTTTAGGGCTTGGTTCAATGGCTTATGCACAGACCACACAGGCTTCTATCATAGGAAAAGTAACCGGACCGGGAAGTACCGCTCAGGAAAAAATGAAAGTAACCATCGTAAACGAATCCACAGGATTCAGAACGGAGACGGAAACGAACTCAAAAGGAGAATATATCTTTAAAGAAATTCCTCTGGGGGCCCTTATACGGTGATTGTAAATGAGGATAAAAAGAAGGATACAACATCAACTTTGGGGATCAGATTACTGTAAATATGGACCTGGGCGGTGAGAAGAATATTGAGGAGGTAAAAATTACCGGAAACCTGAAAAATAAGATCGGAAACCTTGGCGCAGCTACGGCCATTACTGCTAAAAACATCAGCATACTTCCAGTGAACGGAAGAAATTTTACCAGTCTTACAGAATTGTCTCCCTTAAGCGGAAAAGGCGGAAGTTTGTCCGGACAGCTCGGATCTTCCACCAATTTTACCATTGACGGAATGACGGCTAAAAATCCAACTTCTGCCGGATCTACAACCAGTAGAAGTGGTGCTCCTTTCTCCATCTCGATTGAAGCAGTACGTGAATTCAAAATTACCACCAATCAATATGATGTTACTCTGGGAAGAAGTGGTGGCGGAACCGTAAGTGCTGTTACTAAATCGGGAACCAATAAATTCTCGGGAAGTGCCTGGGAGTATCTGAGAACGAACTGGCTTTCCAGTCCTTATGATATCAGAGGAAACAAAAGACAGAATGATTTCTCTACCTCTCAGTTCGGATTTTCATTAGGCGGACCCATCATTAAAAATAAATTACATTTCTTCGTAGCATGGGATCATCAGCTGGATTCAAGACCTTTGCTTATTGCAGATATCAGATCTCCGGAGGACGAGAAAAGGTTGAATACCACCACACAGACCCTGAATCAGTTTCTGGATATTGCAAGATCAAAATATGGAGTAGGGAACAGCCCGCAGTTCGGAAGCTTTGATAAAGTAAGAAACTCAGATGCTGCCTTTTTACGTTTAGACTGGCAGATCAATGAGAAGCATTTGCTGACCCTGAGAAATAACTTCACCTACGATCTTAATAAAAACGGACTGGGAGATAATACCAATATCACTTTCTTTGAATCTTACGGAAATGACAAAAATCTTGACAACAGCTTATTGCTGACCCTGAGATCCAATCTGAAATCTAACCTGACCAACGAGCTGAAGGCACAGTATCTGTATACTTTCCAGAACAGTTATCAGAATGATGAGCTGGGTAAGCCGGTTCCAAGAGCTATTGTTGAAAATGTGATGTCTCCGGGAGTAGGTTCTACCAATATCCAGATCGGAGGCCACCGTTTTGCGCAGGAAAGCTTTAAAAATAATGTATTCCAGATTGTAGATAACCTGTATTACAACACAGATAAAGTAAAATATACCTTTGGAGCAGATCTCATGTATACCACTTCAAAATCTATATACGGAAGTGAGGTAAACGGAAGGTTCCATTTTCAGGAATGGGGAATTTTGAAACCATGACGCCTTCACGGTTTTACAGGGAAGTTCCTTTGATGGAAGATCCGTCTGTAAGATCAAATATCTGGAATATCGGTTTTTATGGGCAATTTCAGACCAAAATCGCCAAAGGGCTTGATTTAATGGCAGGTTTAAGATTTGACTACGGTGGATATCCTAAAGCAGAATTCAATCAAAAGCTATATGATGAGATGGGCATCCGAACAGATAATAAAATAAAATCATTTGTGATTCAGCCCAGATTTCAGTTTGACTGGAATATCAATGAGCAGGGTAAGGATTTCTTAAAATTCGGAGCCGGAATATTCTCGTCTGATATTAATAATTATATGATCATCAATAACCTGGTGTTTGACGGGAAGCATCTGGCAACAGTGGATGTAACTTCTAATGAGGTTCCGTTCCCGGATTTCAACAGTTACAGAAACGATTACAATACGGTTCCTACACTTTCCCAATATCAGATTCCTACCATCAATTATACAGGAAAAGATGCTAAGATTCCGATCGTGTATAAAGCCAATATCTCATATACTCATTTCTTCAATGAAAGATTCAGAGCAGGAATTGCAGGGTATATGGCATTGGGAAGAAACAACTATTATTACTATGACAGAAATATGGCAGCCAATCCGTTCTTTACATTAGATAATGAAGGAGGAAGAGGGGTTTTTGTTCCGCTGGAATCTTTGAAAGAGGGTAGAATAGACTGGAAAGCAGGGAGAATCAACAACAAATTCGGAAGAGTGCTGGAGCTTGTAAGTGATGGTAAGGTGAATCAGTTCTCATTCGTGATTGATACCAGCTACCGTTACTGGAAAGACGGAGAGATCACAGCAAGTTACACATGGTCTGATATCAAAGACAATACTTCTTATAACGGAAATGTAGCCAATTCTGCAACATTGTCTACGATGATACAAAGTGATCCGAGAGATCTGAGGATGACCTATTCTGATAACCAGTTCAGGAATAAAGTGGTCATCTATGGAAATTCTCCTACAATAGCAGGATTTACGCTGGGGATAAGATATTCAGGAATAGGAGGAACCCGTTTCTCTGTAACATCAGGAGGAAATGTGAACGGAGACTTTGTAGATAATAATGACCTTGCTTATATCTTCCCGAATATTGCCCAGACCATTCTGGACGATCCGCAGGTAGGTGAAGCCCTGAAAAACTATATCAGTGATTATAACGGTAAAATTGCAGAGCGTAACGGAGGTAAAAATGGTTTCTACGGAGTCTGGGATCTGAGAGTTGCAAAGAAAATAAAGTTTGACAAAATAGGCGCCTTTGAGTTGTCTGTAGATATTTTCAACGTAGCCAACCTTCTGAATAAAGAATGGGGAGTGAATAAATCATACGGAAATACATCGCTGTACAGGATCAATAAATTCAATCCGGATACAAGGCAGTTTGAATATGCGAAAAATATCAGCGGAAGCGGACTGGCTCCTTTAACAGGGAACCCGTACCAGATCCAGATCGGAGCAAAATACAGCTTCTGATAGACAGTTATTTAAACCACAAAGAATGTAAAAGAACCCTCAGTTTCTAAATCAATTTCAACCTTAGCTTTAGTCTGAAAATCTTTATGTCTTTGTGGTTTACATTTTTTAATACTTATCTTTATCAAAAAGTTCCAGGACTTTGTTTTAATTATCTAAATTATATTATGAAAAATTTTATCTTAGGCTTAGCAGTTTTAAGTACGGTTCTCATGAAAGCACAAACTCAGATTATAGCACACAGAGGATATTTTCAGACTCAGCCTCCAACAACGGAAAATTCTTTAAAATCTCTGGAAAATGCCCAGAAGCTAAAAGTTTACGGATCAGAATTTGATGTGAGAATGACAAAAGATGGTGTATTGGTAATCAATCATGATGAGCATCACGGTAAAATGGAAATTTCGGAAACTTCTTTCAAAGAACTGGAGCAGCTGAAATTATCGAACGGAGAAAAGTTTCCCACTTTAAAAGATTATTTAAAAAAGGGGAAGAAAGATCCGTCAGTAAAACTGATCGTTGAGATTAAGCCTGCCAAAACTCCGGAGATAGAAAACGAGATCACTCAGAAAACCATCCGGATGATCAAAGATATGAAGCTGGAATCTCAGAGTGAATTTATTTCATTCAGCTTAAATATCTGCAAGGAGATCAAAAAGCTGGCACCTTCTTTTAAAGTTCAGTATCTGAACGGGGAATTGTCGCCGGAACAGATCAGAAAAGAAGGATTGGACGGAATGGATTACCACTTCAGTGTATTTCAGAAAAACCCGACATGGATTGCTGAAGCGAAAGCACTCAACCTTATCACAAACTCATGGACTGTGAATGATGTTGCAGTATATGAAGAATTAAAAAGCAGGGAATAGGATTTGTAACTACCAATATCCCTGAACAGCTGAAAAATAAATAGTATTGTCATTCTGATAGAGCTTAGCCATTTGTTATTTTCCAAAATTACAATCGGAAACCTCATCATTCCCCTCCTCCGGAGGGGAGGCAAATCAAAGATTTGACGGGGCGGTTCACAGCTCATCCACAGTACTTAACAAAGATACAGTCTGCACTTACAAAAGTGCAGACTGTGTCTTTTTTATTGAAAAAATCCCTAATTATACTAATCAATAGTCAATTAGAATAAGTTTATTTATTGTAATATATTGATTATTAAATTGTTGTATTTGTTTTGTGGTATTATCTCATGTGAAGACAATAAAGATACATAAATATAACCGTGAACCGGCATTAAAAATCCTTAATTCCTTAAAAGCTTGTTTGATAGTATGTTATCTAATATTGTTAAGAAAAAGTTAACATATTATTCAATAATCTTTTAAAAACGTTAAAATCGTATTAAAACCGTACTCATAATGTCGTTTTAATTTTGCGCAAACAAAAGGAAATGCGTAAAGAGACACAAAAACTGTTGGTTTTGTCACTGTTAGGATTATTCAGTGTCCATCTGACGGCTCAGCAGAAAGCTAAGAAAGACAGTATTAAAGGAATTGACGAAGTAGTCGTTACTGCTTTGGGAATCAAAAGAGAAGACAGGTCTTTGGGATATTCTACTCAAACTGTCAAATCTGAGGAAATCCTGAGAACTCAGAACAACAACTGGGCACAGGCGCTAGAGGGTAAAGTTGCCGGATTGAAGATTCAGACTGCCGGGGCCGGACCTCTTGGAACAAGCCGTATCACCCTTCGTGGAGACATTTCTATGAGTATTGGAAACAATGATGCGCTGATTGTTGTGGATGGTGTCCCTTTAAGCGGAAGAAAAACCGGGACCGGAACAGCCGCCTATGGTGCCGGATCAGGAGGAGATCTGCCCATTGATTATGGAGACAGTTTCAACAGCATCAATCCGGATGATATCGAATCTATTTCCATTCTGAAAGGTCCTACCGCATCTGCTTTATACGGTTCCAGAGGATCAAGGGGAGCAGTTATGATTACAACCAAATCCGGAAAGACCAGAAAAGGAAAAGTTCAGGTAACCTTAAACTCTTACACAAGCTTTGACAGCGTTCTGAAATGGCCGGATTATCAGTATGAATACGGGCAGGGAACCCAGCAGAGAGATAAAAACGGAAACTACTATTATTCTTACGGAGCTTCTGTGGATGGAGTGAATACAGGATCCACCAGTAGTGCTTTCGGGCCTAAATTTGAAGGCCAGTATTACTTTCAGTATGATCCGGCCATAGAAGGGCAGAGCCTGGAAAGAAAACTGTGGAGACCTTATAAAAACAATATCAAAGACTTCTGGCAGGTAGGTTCCAATTATTCCAACAGCTTGTCTGTGGAGCATTCCAATGAAAGTACTGCTTTCAGAACATCTCTTTCTTACCTGAAAAATGAATGGATGATGCCGAATACAGGTTTTGACAGATTAAATGCAGCCTTGTCACTGGATCATAAACTGAGCAGCAGACTCAAGATCGGAACCAAAATCAATTTCAGCAATACGAAAAGTGATAACCTTCCTGCAACGGGTTACAATAACCAGTCGATTTCCTATTTCATGATTTTCCAGAATCCGAATGTAGACCTGGACTGGTATAAGCCGATCTGGAGAAAAGGAGCCGAGCAGATAGATCAGGTACATCCTTTCAGTTCCTATATTGATAATCCCTATCTGATCGCTTACGAAAACCTGAACAGTACAAACAAAAAAATAATAACCGGAAATATCAACATCAGCTACCAGCTGGCAAAGAATTTTGATATCGTCTATAAAACAGGTCTGGAATGGAGCAATGAGCTTCGCACCCAAAGAAGACCGTGGAGCTCTGCCAATTATCTGAAAGGATTTTACAGAGAACAATACATCCGGTATTTTGACCTTAATAATGATATCCTTCTTACTTACAAAAATAAATTCGGTGACTTTGGCGTGACAGCTTCTGCAGGAGGAAATATTAGGTATCATGAATACACGATGAATGATTACAGGGCAATAGGACTCAACAGGGCCGGACTTTACCAGCTTTCCAATGCCACTTCACAGGATTTTAAGCTTGCCAGCCCTAATGATAACCAAGTGAATAGTGTATATGCATTAGCCAACTTCAGCTATAAAGATATGATCTTCCTGGATGTGACGGCAAGAAACGATTGGAGCAGCACGCTTCCAAGCCACAATAGATCATATTTCTATCCGTCGGTAGCTTCTTCATTTGTTTTATCTGATATTTTTAAATTAAAATCAGATAATTTAAACCTTTGGAAACTCAGATTATCATGGTCACAGGTAGGAAACGACACTTACAACTACATGCTTGAAAAATATTATGATAACAGTGTGTTTACAGGATCGGTAGAATCCCCTTCCTTATACCCGAATCCAAACCTTAAACCGGAAATGATCACGAATATAGAAGGAGGAATGGATTTTAACCTTCTGAAAAACAGACTGATCTTCAACTTTACATTTTATCAGAATAACTCCAAAGACCAGTCGATCATTATTCCTGTGTTGTATGAAACAGGGTATAATAAAAGGATCATCAACTCCGGTGAGCTGAGAAACAGAGGTATTGAAATGTCCCTGAGTGCTTACCCTGTCAAAACGAAAAACTTCTCATGGAATGTGAATGCCAACTGGTCTATGAATAGGAACAAAATCCTTTCCTTACCTGAAGAATTTAAAGGAGCACCTTATACAATGGGAAGTATAGGCGGTGTGGTGTATTATAATGCTGTAGTGGGCGGTTCTTTGGGAGATATGTACGGATACGGACTGATGTATTCGCCGGACGGGCAGGTGATTTATGGCACTGACGGCCTTACCGCAAAACCGAATGAAATGAAAAAGATAGGAAATGCCTACCCGAAGTGGAGAGCAGGTCTTCAGAACGAATTCAGGTATAAAAATATCAGTGTAAGCTTTTCATTTGACGGCCAGTATAAAGGAACTGCCTATTCGCAGTCCCATCACAAAATGTCTGAACAGGGGAAACTTACCCATACACTTGTGGGAAGAGATAATCCGGGTGGTCTTATAATAGGGAAGGAGTAGTTCAGAATCCGGACGGAAGCTTTTCTCCCAATACAAAAGGAATTCCTGTTTACACCTATTACGGAGATTATTACAGAAGGGCCAATGTGGAAACCAACTCATTCGATACCTCATTCATTAAGCTGAGAGATGCGAGAATCTCTTATTCTTTCCCGAAATCCACTATTGAACCTTTAAAAGTTACAGATATTACCCTTGCCTTATTCGGAAGAAACCTTTGGATGTGGTCAAAATTCCCATTATTTGATCCGGAAGTGGCTACCCTTGATAATTCCACCATTACTCCGGGTGTGGAAATAGGACAGTTGCCGCAGTCCAGAACAATCGGAATTCAGTTAAACGTTAAATTTTAAAAAATCAGAAAATGAAAAAACTAGTCTATATATGCTCATTTCTTGCCCTTGTAAGCAGTGTCGTTTCCTGTGACAGGAACCTTGACGAGATCAATAAAGATAAAAGCAGAATCAATGTTCCTGTTGCCAGTGCTTTGCTGGTTCCGGTACAGTATAATATGTCTGTAGTGGGATACAACAGGGCTAATGATTTTACCTTTGATATCATGCAGGTATCCCTGGATTTCCCTAATGAAGGAAACTCACTGAGCAGGTATTACATCACAGAAAATACAGGATCCGGTTTCTGGAACAATTCTTACAAATGGCTGAAGCAGGTAGATGATCTGAAAAAAGCGGCCATTAATGAAGGAGACAAAATTATCAGGCCATTTCCATGGTTTTGAATGCATGGATCTATTCCAATCTTACTGATACCTATGGCGATGTCCCTTTTTCACAGGCATCACAGCTGGATGATAATATTTTACAGCCTAAGTTTGATAAGCAGAAAGATATTTATGTGCGTTTGTTGGATGATCTTAAAACCGCCAACTCCCTATTCATTACCAATAAAATGCTTACGGGAGGAGATCTTTTCTATAAAGCAGATACAGATCCGAACGGGATCAACAACTGGAAAAAATTCTGTAATTCACTTTCCCTGAGATTACTGACAAGAATTTTAAGCAAAGAGGGTGAAGTAAACGTCAAAGAAAGAATTCAGGAAATTGCCAATAATCCTGCAGTATATCCGGTTTTTCAAAGCAATGCGGATGCTGTAAAGCTTGATATCACAGGAGTTTCCCCATTGATGCCGCCTATTGCAAGACCTCAGGATTTTACTACCGGAAGAGCCGCTTCAGACTTCTTTGTACAGGCTTTAAAAGCCAATAATGATCCCCGTATCCCAATGTTCCTTAGCCAGGCAAAAGACCTGAAAGGAAATAATATAGGATATGTGGGTGCACCGTCGGGATATCCTTTCGGGACCGTATTTACTTATCAGCCTTCAAACCTTAATCAGAACCTGGCAAAGGCACCCATGAAGATTTTTGTATATCCTTATGCCGAGCTTCAGTTTACAATGGCCGAGCTTGCCCTTAAAGGCATCATCAGCGGAAGTGCAAAAACTATTACGAAAACGGTGTGAAAGCTTCTATAGAACAGTGGGGAGCGGTAACTCCTGCCAATTATTTCGACAACCCGAATGTTGCCTACGAAGCAGATCTGAAAAAATCATGCTTCAGAAATACATCGCTTTATTCTTTGTAGACCATCAGCAGTGGTTTGAAAAAGAAGAACAGGATTCCCGGTACTTCCCAATAACGGAGGATTATTGAATAACGGCAATCTTCCGCAGAGACTGATGTATCCCCTAATCCCAAAGTATTGAATACAGCAAATTATCAGGCAGCAGTACAGCAGATGGGCGGAGATGATATCAATGTGAAAATGTGGTGGAATAAATAACTGTTTTTTTAATTAAATACTAAAAATATGAAAAGTAATATAAAACTTCTTTTGCCTTGTATGCTGGTTTCTGCAATGGCATTTTCCCAGTCTTCCGTTTCAGGGTATGTATATGAAGACATTAATAAAAACCAGAAAAAGGAGAACCGTGAAAAAGGAATGGAAGGAGTAGCAGTCTCTAATGGAATTCAGGTTGTGCTGACAGATAAAAACGGACGTTACAGTCTCCCTGTAAAGGATGATCAGACCATTTTTGTGATCAAGCCTTCAGGATATCAGACCGCTTTGAACAGTAATAACCTGCCTCAGTTTTATTATCATCATAAAACAAAAGGTTCACCGGCAGATTTTAAATATAAAGGAGTTGCACCCACAGGAGAACTTCCAAAAGAGCTGAACTTCCCGCTTTACAGACAAAATGAAAACAAAACCTTTGATATCCTTGTTTTTGGAGATCCGCAGCCTTACACAGAAAAAGAGCTGGATTACTTCAGGAGAGGAATTGTAAATGAAGTTAAAAATACCAGGAAAAATGCAGTATTAGGAATCAGTCTGGGCGATCTGGTAGGAGATAACCTGAGCTTACAGAAACCCTATGCTGATGTGATGAAGGAAATTGGCCTGCCGTGGTATAATGTAATGGGAAACCACGATATGAATTATGATGCCAAAGAAGATAAACAATCTGATGAAACTTTTGAAGCGAATTTTGGCCCGGCCAACTATTCTTTCAATTATGGTAATGTACATTTTATCATTTTAGATGATATTCTTTATCCAGATCCAAGAGACGGCAAAGGCTACTGGGGAGGCTTCCGTGAAGATCAGCTTCAGTTTATTGAAAACGATCTGAAATTAGTAAACAAAGACAAACTGATTGTAGTATCTTTCCATATTCCGCTGGAACATAAAAACGAGGACAGCTTCAGAAACAGTGACCGTCAGAAGTTATTTGACTTTTTAAGTCCGTTCCAGAATGTATTGCTGTTATCTGCACACACCCATATTCAGCAACAGATTTTCTATGGAAAAAAGAAGGCTGGAACGGAATCCGGGAACTGCATGAATACAATGCAGGAACCACTTGTGGAGACTGGTATTCCGGAACCCCTGACGATACAGGTCTTCCTACTTCTACGATGAGGGACGGTACAGCGAAAGGGTATTCTTTTATCAGTTTTAATGACAATCAATATAAAATAAAATACAAAACTGCAGGTAAACCTGAAGACTATCAGATCAAATTATATGTTCCGAAAGTGATTCCATTCCCGTCGAAAACATCTGCAAAAATATTGGCAAACTTCTTTATGGGAAGCAAAAAGACAAGGTTGAATATAGAATAGACAACGGAAAATGGGAACAAATGGAGTATGACGAAACCATCGACCCGAATTTTGCCCTTTCTGTTTTCAAATGGGATACTACTGCAAAGATTTTAGAGGGAAGAAGACCTTCCAATCCTGAAATGTCAAAACATATCTGGGAAGCAGGTTTTCCAAAGAAACTATCATTGGGAAAACATACCGTGGAGGTAAAAGCTGTTGACATGTTCGGAAATGAATTCTCCGCTTCAGAAGAATTTGAAGTACAGAATTCAATTCAGATTCCTTAAGCTTTTTATTTTTTTTACTATACCTTTTTTAGATTTTGAAGCCGGTTCAGCAAAAGACCGGCTTTTATTTTTGCAGAGGTTAAACCACAAAAATTACAAAAGATTTCTTTAAGCACTTTAGTACATGAGTAATACTGTATAACTAAGTTCAATTTACATGAAAATCAGAGATTTCATAAACTTTGGTGTACTTTATATGCTCAAAGCTTGTTACTTCAAATTTCAAATACCTTAAGTGCTTAAAACTTTTTGGCCTTTTGTGGTTCAATAATATAAATCTCAGTTGTTATCCCAACCATAAAAAGTATTAAATCTCCATTTTCCCCATCCCATAAAAATGTTCTTTCGTAAATTTGCATCACGAAAAGTATTACTACTATGAATATAAACGGAAAAAATGCCATCATCACAGGTGGCGGAAGAGGATTAGGAAAGCTGTAGCTTTAGCTCTGGCCAATGAAGGAGTAAACGTTGCCATTACAGGAAGAAACGAAGAAAACCTTAAAATGACGGTTGAGGAAATCAAAAACTGGGAGTAAACTCTGCCTATGCAGTTTTTTCTGTAGACAATGAAATTCAGGTAAAAGCAGGAATAGAATCTTTGGCAGAACAATTGGGAGGAATTGACATTTTAATCAACAATGCCGGAATCGGAGATTTTGGTACTATTGAAGAAATGCCTTCTGAAACATGGGAGCAGGTCATTAAAACCAATCTGTTCGGGGTGTACTACGCCGCTAAAGCAGCTCACCCGTTTATGAAAGCTAGAGGGGAAGGTGATATCGTAAACGTAGCATCTACAGCAGGATTGAAAGGAGGTCCGAATATGTCTGCCTATGCCGCTTCAAAAGCTGCAGTGGTATCTTTATCCCAGTCTATGATGGCAGAATGGAGAAAGCAGAACATCCGTGTGATCACCCTTACACCAAGTACCATTGCCTCTGATATGAGCATCCAGGGAGGTCTTACAGACGGAAATCCTGATAAAGTATTGCAGCCCGAAGACTTTGCAGAGTGGGTAAGAGATATTCTGAAAATGAACAGAAGAGCATTGATTGCGAATGGTTCTATTTTCTCTACCAATCCTTAAAAAGGATAAAATTCAGAAAGAAATAAAATTCAATAGGAGCGGGCTTTAGCCCGCTTTCTTTATAAAATACCTTCAAATGGCTTTAGCCGAAACCTAAAAATGAAGTCAGGATTTTAATTTGCGCAATCAGCATAATCTGCGAGCGATTAAAATGATAACAACGATCCTTTAGTTTTTGGAAAAGAAACGTAAAATTCTCCGACTTTACCCAAAACTTATCCCTTCCATTTTTTTAACAATAATAACATTAGTATTTTTGCAGCAAATTACTCACATGCAAAATTATTTAGAATTCAATTTCAAGATTTCTCCATTACAACCCTGGAATGAGATATTAATGGCAGAACTTATAGAAATAGGTTTTGACAGCTTTACAGAAGAAATTGACGGAATTTTAGGATATATCCAGACTGATTTATTCAATGAAGATCAGCTGAAAGCACTTCCGATATTTGAAAATGAAAATGTAAAAATCGAATATTCTTTCGAAGAAATGCCGAATATCAACTGGAACGAAGAATGGGAAAAGAATTTCTCCCCGATCAATATTGATGATAAAGTACTGATCAGAGCAGAATTCCATGAATCGGTACCGGGAATGCATGAAATTATCATCCAGCCTAAAATGTCTTTCGGAACAGGGCATCACCCTACCACCCATTTGATGATCCAGCAGATGATGGATATTGATTTTAATGGTAAAAAGTACTCGATATGGGATGTGGAACTTCCGTATTGGCAATCTATGCAAAACAGCAGGGAGCCGGAGATACCAAAGCAATCGACATTGATGAATGGTCTGTAGAAAATTCAAAAGAAAATGCAGTAAGAAACAATGTTGAGCTGGAAATTGAACAGGAACAGCTGAAAATCTTGGGCAGGAACATTTTGATATCATCCTGGCAAACATCAACAGAAATATTCTTATTTCAGATATCCCAACCTATGTTTCTGTATTGAATGACGGAGGAAAACTATTACTTTCAGGACTTTGTTTCTTTGATGTAGACGATATTCTTGAGGTCTGCAGAGAAAGCGGTCTTGAGCTGAAAAAGCAGTTGCAGCGTGAAGAATGGGTAAGCCTGCTGCTCGAAAAATAATAAAAGCAAATACAAATATGAAAACTTTTTTGACGGCTTTATTTTTACTGACGCTGCAGTTGATGACAGCACAGGAAAATGAAATCTATGCAGATGGTGTTTTTGGTTTTGAAGAGAATAAAACCCAGAAAATTTTTACAGATTGGACGAGAGTCAGAAAAGACCCCGCTGTGAATGCTCAGATTGTAGATTCATTACAGACCAATCAGCAGGTTATGATCATTAAAAAGGAAGAAGCAGTTCCCGTTCTGAAGCTGGGGAAAGAAAAGCCAATTGGTATAAAATTTCTTACCAGAAAGGAGATACAATTGCTGAAGGATATGTTTGGGGTGGTAATGTTTGTGTAGGATTTCGTAATAAAAACGGTTATGATTTCCTCTTCGGACTGTCAAAAACAGTGGAAAGAAAAAACAAGGAATATAACGATACTGAAAAGCAGAATATTGCCGGTATAAAAGTAATGGAAGGTAATATGCTTATTGATGAGGTCTTTTTCAATACAGGAATGGGCGAAGAGTTAAGTACTGCAGCTTTTTTACTATTGAAAGCAATCATAAACTGCAGAATGTTGAATTCACTCTGAAGGCAATGGTTTCCGGAGAAGCATGTGGCGTGGCAACCTATGATCAGTATGCCTTTTTTAAGGATAAGAATCTGATTGTTATTCCTCAATTGATGAATGTAGCTGATGCAGGAGTGTTCTATCATAGCGAAGAATATGTCTTTCCCAATGATAAAGGGGGAATTCCGGGTGCATTTATCCTGAAAACCGAAGATATGGAAATGGATGATAAAGACAGGGAAATCAAAAACACTCTTCCAAAACGTACCTGTGGAACGGAAGCATATATAAACAGAAATAACTGAATATTCAGATAGAGATAAAACCGTTGTATTAACAGCGGTTTTTATTTTTTCTAAAATCAGAGATGCTTTCAGAGTTGAAAAAATCAAATATTTTTAATTAAATCCTCATAATACAAGATTCTTTAAGTTTACAAAATCTCTCACAATACAAAAATAGGATTGGAAATAAACCAACCCTACCCAAACATGATTAAGCATATAGTTAAGCCATCAAAAATGGCTACAAGGAATATAAAGTGCACAAAAAGATTTTTATTGACTCTTAATCTATGTTCCTTAATAATTAAAACTAACTTTTTATCGGTCTTCCGATCAAGTTTACAGTAAAAGTACACGGATTTGTAATTCGTCTGTATAAAACATCTGCTGACTCAGCAAAATAAGCAGGCGAAACAGCATTTTGATGCGATGAAACGTAGAATTGTTATATTACTGTATGGTAAGTTGATATTTAACAGATATTCCAAACCTAACAGGTTTTAAAACCTGTTAGGTTTATTGATCGGACTAAAAAAATATGAAGCCATGTGATCTAAAAACAAAAAACCTCACAAAAATAAATTGTGAGGTTTCAGTGAGCGCGAAAGGATTCGAACCTTTGACCGTCTGCTTAGAAGGCAGATGCTCTATCCAGCTGAGCTACGCACCCTTAAAGTTGATTCCCGCTTAGTCAATAAGCGCATTAAAAAGTCGGGGCGGCAGGATTCGAACCTGCGACCTCCTGGTCCCAAACCAGGCGCGATGACCGGACTACGCTACGCCCCGATGAGGTCATCTGTAACGAATTTTACTTCGTTTCGCATTGTAAAGATACAACACTTTTTGAAACAAAAAACTCACAAGATTACTGTGAGCATTGAGTGAGCGCGAAAGGATTCGAACCTTTGACCGTCTGCTTAGAAGGCAGATGCTCTATCCAGCTGAGCTACGCACCCTTAATTTTCTTAAGTCGGGGCGGCAGGATTCGAACCTGCGACCTCCTGGTCCCAAACCAGGCGCGATGACCGGACTACGCTACGCCCCGAGGTGGCCATCAATAACGAATTTTACTTCGTTTTTGCGGTTGCAAAGGTACAATACTTTTGGAATAAAAAAATAAATTTTAAGATAAATTTTAATTAATTTTTTGAGAAAACTTTTTCATTAACTTTACCCGATTAATAACCATTGACTTACCCTATTTTGAAAAATGAAGAAAAATTTCCGGCTGTCCCACCAGTCCTGCATTTTGTAGGAATATTATGTTTGTGAAAAATACTAATTCCTATATTTGCCCCATGAAACGATTAATGTTGATGTATCTGTTTTTTCCGGTATTGATGTTCTCACAGACCAGCGGAAAAGTGATCAAAATTTCAGATGGAGATTCCATTACTTTACTTTTAGAAGGAAACCAACAAAAAAGCTCAGACTGGCTGAAGTAGACTGCCCTGAAAACGGTCAGGCATTCGGGAAGAATGCCAAAAAGTTCACTTCTGCCCAGGTGTTTGGTAAAACAGTAAATTTTGTGGAAACCACTACAGACCGCTATGGACGTTCCGTTGCCAAGGTATATTATGACGATGGCAAATACCTTTCCAAAGAGCTGATCAAAGCAGGAATGGGCTGGTGGTACTTCTCTTATTCTAAAGATACCACTTTAGGCAAAGTTCAGGAAAAAGCTCAGGCTAAGAAAATTGGCCTCTGGCAGGATGTCAATGCCATGGCTCCTGGGAATACAGGAAGATGAAAAGAGAAGCTTCAAAACTTAAAAAATCCGAAGCATTCAAAAATGAAATCAAAGCAAAAACGAAAGGAGTGATATAAATCGCTCCTTTTATATTTTGAATAATCTCTTAACTTCCATTCAGTTTAAATTTAATTTTTTATTCACCTTTCTTTTTAATGAACAGATAAAAACTGCAGCCATAAATAGAAAAATTGCAGCAATATTGGAATAGTCGAGCCTTTCAAAGACCGTATTTTCAATAATCAGATTATCAAGTGACTTATAGCCGCCTGTATAAATCAGAAAATCAGAAAACTTCTTCTCATGAATGATTGTGGAGAACAGCAGCATAAATACGCCGACACCAATAGGGTAAATAAAGTTTTTGAATAGAAGACTTAATGCCAATTGTACCATGGCAATGGCGGAAAGTGTAATGAAAAACTTAAGGAAAACATAAAAATAACCTCTCTGAAATCATAATTCTGAAAGCCAAGCTCAGGAAAAATTATGCTTAAAAGATAGCCACTCAGCAGAAATGCTGCATAAGAGAAAAGGACTGAGAAAAAACAGTAATCTGAATAAAGAGCGCTTTTGAAAAAAATATCCTGGCCTTTGAAACCGGAAGCGTAAAAAGGATCTTATAATTGTTATTCCGGTATTCCACATCACAGCAGGCATGTACAAAAAGAGCTGTGAGAATAGGGAAAAGCAGATAATAGAACATGAATACTGTTTTGCCCAACATCATTTTCCATGGGTTTGAAGTTCCGTTTGCAGCATCGCTTCCGGAGCTGAGGACGTCATAAGCGATATACAGATCAATCGCAAGGATAATAAAAACAGGCAGCAGCAATATCCCGAAAATTTCTTTGTTTTTGGACAGTTTATACTGTTCAGATGAAAATGCCTTAAAGAAAGTATTGGTATTAGTCATGTTTCTTAGAAATTAAATTAATGAAGATCTGTTCAAGGTTGGTGCTTTGAGATTCCGTGTCATAGATCTCAATTCCGTTTTGAATAAGACTCTTCAAAAGGGTGTTGAAACCTTTATCATCAGTGATCTTTACCGAGATTTTACCGGAACTGTTTAATGCTGCGGAAAAAGACTCCTGTAATATAGATAAGGCCCTCTCAGGCTGATCAACTTTCAAAGTGACTTCTCTTTCAACCTGATTGAGCAGTTCATTTTTTGTTCCCTGAAAAATCATTTCCCCACCTTCAATAATCCCGATGTGCGTAGCGGTTTTTTCAAGTTCGCTCAGAATATGGCTGGAAAGAAAAATGGTTTTTCCTGTTCGTTCAGGTATTGGAACAGCTTTCTCATCTCAAAAATTCCCTGTGGATCAAGGCCATTGAGCGGCTCGTCCAGAATTAGAAGCCCGGGATCATTAAAAATGGACATGGCAATTCCCAGTCGTTGCTTCATTCCCATCGATAAGGCATTTGCTTTCTTCTTTTTCTCCTTGTGCAGATCTACCAGTTCCAGCACCTCATCGATTCTTTTTGAGCCTTTTCTATAGATAATGTCCAGGTATTTCAGGTTTTCAAAAACGGTCAGTTTGGTATAAAAACAAGGTGATTCGATAAGATTTCCGGTATTGGCAAGGATCTCTGTCCGGTATTGTTTTAAACTTTTATTCTGAAAGAAAATATTGTCACTGCTTGATTCCAAAAGCCCTAACAGCAGCTTGATTGTAGTGGATTTTCCGGCACCGTTCCTTCCCAGGTAGCCATAAATGCTGCCTTCCGGAATGTTGAGGCTGATGTTATTCAAAATGGTTTTAGAGCCTATTTTATAACTGAGATCTCTGGTTGTAATGCTTTCCATTATTTGATGGGGTTAAAGAAGTGTTGATGTCTATATAGAAAATTCCGTCAAAAAACGGCTCCATACCTTCTTCTGGTCTGTTCTCTGATTGATGGTGGAAGTAAATTCCTTTTTTAAAATAGAGGTATTGGGAACAGCCCGCAGGTCAATAAAAAAATATGGAGTTTTCAATGCATGAAAGGTATTTTCAATGGCGAGCTTTCCAGGCTTTTCGATAACTTTTCCTTTGTCATTGAACAGAGCATATGATGAAAAATCAATCATATAAGACGCTTTTCCATATTTACTTTTGATATAAGCCCCTATAGGACGGTAATCTTTACTTTCCTGATATGAAAAAGAATGAATATTGGAACACCATACGATGACTTTTTGATCCTGATAAACAGAATCGATCTGATGGATAAGATTTTGAGCCATCAGCGAGTCTCTGAACTGCATACTTGACAGGGTTCCGGATTTATATTTTGAGATCTTATACAAATAATTTCTCATATCATGCAGGTACCTACCATACATCCTGTTTTCCGGAGTTTTTTCAAGTTTGGCAATGGCCTTTTCGAGTTGGTTCATTTCATTGAAGAGCTGTTCCTTCTGTTTGCCTTCCAGAGTTCTTCTGGCAAAACCTTCAAACATGAAATGATTAAGCTGATTCATGTATTTACTGAAAACCTTAAAAGGTTTGAGATCAATCTTATTTTTGCTTAAAAACTCCTTAAGCAGATTATTTCTCCTGTCATACAGAACATTTCCGGTAAATTGTATATCAAATCCGCCGAGTTCTATGGGTTGGGCAGACGTTTTGGTTTTCTGATAGTAATTGATCAGCGGTCGGGTTTCTTTATTGTCCCACCAGAAATCAAACAGTCCGAGACCCCGATAGAATCTGGATGAACCTTCAACGAATGATTTTTCATTTCCTCATTCATGATCCAGGTATCATATTGTCCGGCTTCATACAGTACCACATTATAACCTGAATTTTCATGCAGATATTGGATCATTCTGCCTTTGGCCTGCATGGTAGCACCATCGGAATGTACGTTCTCCCCAAGAATCAAAACTCTGTTGTCTTTCAATATAGAATCAAAGATTTTTAGATCACTGTTATTAGCATGATCCATAGAAATACTTGTGATAGGATGGGTATACCGCCGGACATCTTCAAGGCGCTCCTGTTTCTCTTTCTCAGGAATTTCTTTGAAAACAACTTTATTCAGGAATAAAACGGCTATAACAGAAATGATAAAAATATAAAGGAGTTTCTTCATCTGTTTAAAATTGCACGGTTATTAAATATAGATTTCTGTTTTTAATTTAATAAAAAATAGGGTGTTTTTATAAATAATATATATGTTTTTCATCGAAAATAGTGCCATTTGAAAATAATGTCAATTCGTCACTTTTTCTGATTCCGGAAATAGGAAACTGTTTGCAATGATAAATACATGTTTTTAAAAAGTTGGTATTTTTTAGAATGAATAGTTGAATTTTTAGCTATGAGATTGATTGTGAGATCTATATTTGTTGAAAATGATTAAAATTATTACATTAGTGGAAATCTTTAAATTATATAACTATGACTAAAAAAATTTTATTGGGATCATTAATCATTGGAACCTTATCATTAATGAGTTGTGGAGGATCCGGTAACTCAGATCCTGCATCTTATAACAACGAAATTATTACAGTAATCAATGGTAGCGAAACCAATATCAGTGAGATGAATACAGCGATGGCGGGCTCTGATTATGCCAAAGCAGAGGAGGTTCGGGTTAAATGGGATAAACAGTTGGATACTGACATCAAAAAAGTAGAAAACTTAGGCGATTTCAAAGGGGATGCTTCGTTTCAAACAGCTGTTCTGACCGGATTGAAGGGATATAAAAAAATTGTAACGGAATCTTACCCGAAGCTGATAGAAATCCGAAAAAACAAAACTGCTGATCCTGCCGTTGAAAACAAATTGCTCAATGAGATCAATGAAGCATATCAGAATATGGCTAATAATGTGAATAAAGCGTCTGCGGACTTTGAAAGTAAATATAAAAAGTAATGCGATAGTTTAAATTATCTATAAAAAAACTCACAACAGAAGCTGTGAGTTTTTTATGTACTTATCCTTTTAAGGATTGGCTTTTACAGCATTATACATCATTGAATCTTTTTGTTGGTTGGTATAATCATATTTATACTGATAAAATGACGATTCCCAGTCTCCATAGCCAACATTCGGGATGATAATGAATTTTTTACCGAAATCTTTTGCTGCGCTTTTCACTGCTGCAGACCGTTCCTCTTCCGATTTTTTATCAAAAATATCAGCGAAATCAGCAAGGTTATCACCTAGCAGCAATACAATATTATAATTTCTGGCAATATCCTTTCTTCGGTTTTCCTTACTGCTTTCCTTTGAGCGAAGAATTAAATTGGCATCACTTTGAAGAGGGTAGTGGTACTTTTTAAATTTTTCAAAGTTCCTGCACGTTCCTGCTCTGCCCGGTTGGTTACATAAAAGACCTGTATACCCTTACTTGCCGCATACTGGTAAAACTCCTGGGAACCGGTAAGTGGTTTTGCAATCCCCTTGGCCGTCCATTCTTCCCATGTTTTCTGATCATAGTCCTTTCCCATTTTTGAACGCTCAACAGCATAATAGGAATTATCCAGAAATGTTTCATCAATATCTGAAACAATAGCCAAAGGTTTTTCTGTTTTTTGTAATAAAGCCTCATCCAGACGGAGTTTTGCAATATTATAGGCCTGCAGGCAAAGCGCTTCATATTCGGCTGCTCTTTGCTGGTAAAATGCAGCATATATTTTTCCGTTATGACCTAAATTTTGGTAAGAAGTATTCTCATTGGACGCTTTTAAAGCCGGAGCTGCTGTTTGGCAAGATACAACCAAAGCCAGAAAGCAGCCTGAAATTATATATTTAAAATTTTTCATTGAATTAAAATAGAGAAGAACAAAATTATAACAATTTGATTTTTATTGCAACTCAATATGTTTTTATTACAGGAGTAAATATTCTTTTTTTTACATAAACCTAACAGGTTTTCAAAACCTGTTAGGTTTTTAAAATTGCTCAAAAAATTAAAAGACTGTCTTTTTGAATATACAATAATGATTAGATTTGGATCCTGGATTTGAGATATGATCCATAGATTAGATGGATAAGGAGAAAACAAAAGAGCAAAAAAATTGTAAAATGACTGATGTATTTGAAAATTACCTATCCTCAACAGAAGAATTATCAGTTGAGGAAATCGACTTTTCTGTAAAGTTCTTTAAACCGATTCATTTAAAAAAGGTGATTTTTTTATTCGTGAAGATGAAGTCTGCCGTCATATTGGATTTATCGCCAGTGGTGCTGTAAAAGCATATGCTGTCGACAGAGAAGGAAAGGAGAATATAACCTGTTTCAAGTTTGAAAATGAATTTGTTACCTCGTTTCCGGAGTTTGTAAATCAGGAAAAATCAAAAAGAAGTATCAGGGCCATAGAAGATTGTGTAATCTATAGAATAGCATACCCGGAGTATCAGCATTTGCTTGGTCAGGTGACCACCTGGAATGGAGTTATAAAACTGGTGATGGAGCAGGAGTATAACCAAAAGGAACGTTATCTGCTGAATTTTAATAACAGGTCGGCTGTGGATAAATACCGTCATATCCTGTCAGACGAACCGATGCTCATACAACGCACAACCACGCAGGATCTTGCCTCGTACCTGGGGATTACTCAACGATCACTTACACGGGCTAAGGCACAAATATACAGACCGGATGTATTATAGGACAAATGTCCTTATGTGGTTCTGATCAGCGATGTAGATTTGCACAAAAAAATTATGCTACGTCAAATTGCTCCGGAAGTATTCCACGTTCCACTGATGCCACGAAACAGCATCAACTGCTATATTATCGAAGGTGTATTGGTAGATTCCGGAATACGGAGTTCATATACCGCTGTAAAGAAAGCGCTACGGAAAATCCCGGTTGATCAGCATATACTGACGCATGCACATGCAGACCATCAGGGTTGTAGCGATCAGATATGTGCTGAGTTTGCTATTCCTTTATTATGTCATCCCGACGAAGTGTTCAGGACCGAAACAGGTATGGTAACCACGGATTATCCAAATTCAAAACATTGGTTGGCAAAGCTTCAGCAAAAATACTGGGCAGGGCAGGGACATAAAGTAGACGGAACGGTCATTGAAAATGATATGATCGGAAACTTTCGGGTAATAGAGACGCCCGGACATTCGCCAGGTCATATTTCTTTATTCCGTGAGCGGGATGGTGTGCTGATCATAGGAGACGCAGCAACAAATATGAATTTGCTCACAACAGCAACTGGTCTGCACCTTCCGCCAAACATATTCACATCAGACCAGCAGCGCAATATCAGGTCGCTCCAGAAGCTAGCAAAACTGAATCCTTCTATTATCTGCTTCGGACATGGGCCGGTTATGCAAAATAAAGAGCAGAAGTTTGAGCAATTTGTAGCTAAGTATAGTGCTACTATTTAACGATAAACTGTGCTGTAATCTCTATTGCTTACCAGAAGATTTAGTTAGTCTTGAATCATTGAATTCATAAATAATAACAAAAAAACCTCACAAAAATAAATTGTGAGGTTTCAGTGAGCGCGAAAGGATTCGAACCTTTGACCGTCTGCTTAGAAGGCAGATGCTCTATCCAGCTGAGCTACGCACCCTTAAAAGTTGATTCCCGCTTAGTCAATAAGCGCATTAAAAAGTCGGGGCGGCAGGATTCGAACCTGCGACCTCCTGGTCCCAAACCAGGCGCGATGACCGGACTACGCTACGCCCCGAATATATAAGAAGAGCGGAGGGTAAGGGATTCGAACCCTTGCGACACTTTCGCGTCGACAGTTTAGCAAACTGCTCCGTTAACCACTCCGGCAACCCTCCTTTTTGTTTATTTTTTAATGATCGTTGTTCCGTTATTGCGAGTGCAAATATAGAACAGATTTCTTTATTTACCAAATAAAATTCAAGAAAAATTTAACGTATTTTTGAAGTAATAAATTGTTAAAAACCCAAACTGATGCGTAAGACATTATATATCATCGGATTAAGCACTTTTGTTTTTTCATGTACTTCACAGCAAAATGTAAAAAAATACTTACAAACCGAAAACCCCGGTAGCACAGACGAAACCAGCCGTTCAGACACCGGCTCTGGCAGCTCCAAAACCAAAAGTTATATCTGATCACGGAGTGGATTTTTTTACAACCAATATAGCAGATGCCACAAAGAATGATAATACGGTAAGCTATGGTTCTATAGTATCTGCAAAACCGGCCGGATATAAAGTGGTAAAAACCTATTTCCCTGCCATTGCACAAAATTTCAGACAGCGTTACCTTATATTGCATTATACGGCACTTCTGGATGATAAGTCAGTTAGCGTTCTTACCCAGCAGGCTGTAAGTGCCCATTATCTTGTAAATAATACAGGAGATAACGAGATCTATCAGTTGGTGGATGAAAACAAACGTGCCTATCATGCCGGTGTAAGCTCTTGGAGAAATGACAAAAACCTTAACGATACCTCCATAGGAATTGAAATTGTAAACACAGGTTATACAACAGACAGTACCGGTAAAAGAATATTTGCATCATTCAGTGATGATCAGATGAAAAAGTGGCTGCACTGGTCAAAGACATTGTTACAAGATATCAGATTCCAGCAACCAACGTATTGGCTCATGCAGACATTGCACCTACAAGAAAACAGGATCCGGGCCCTATGTTCCCATGGAAGAAATTATATGACCAATACCAGATAGGAATGTGGTATGATGAAGCGGCTAAGCAAAATTATTTTGATCTTGCCCAGACAGAATTTGTCACTAGATATAGCGATCCTACTTTTATTTTCAGCATCCAGACTGCATTACAGAAATTTGGATACGGAATGGAACTGAGCGGAAAATGGGATGATGCTACAAAGAAAACAATCGAAGCCTTCCAGTATCATTTCCGTCCACAAAACTATGACGGAGTGATGGATGCCGAAACATGGGCGATACTGCAAGCGTTAAACCTAAAATATCCGGCAAAATAAATTCAAATTAAAGCGCATCGTTTAGATGCGTTTTTGCTATCTTTAAACGATCAAAAACAGTAAAATATCTGTAATGGAAAATTTCAGAAAAGAAAGCGATCTATTGGGCGAACTTAATGTGCCGCTAGACGCTTATTATGGGGTTCAGACACAACGAGCTATCAACAATTTCAAAATTTCAGGACAGCTTTTGTCTTCATATCCTGAGTTCATCAAAGGTTTGGCTTTTGTAAAAAAGCAGCAGCAAAAACCAATTATGAATTGGGACTTCTTGACGAAAACCTGTATTTTAAAATAGCGGAAGCCTGTGACGAAATTGTAGACGGAAAATATCATGACCAGTTTCCGGTAGATATGATTCAGGGTGGGGCAGGAACTTCCATCAATATGAATGCAAACGAAGTCATTGCCAATGTCGTATTGGAAAAATTAGGAAAAAATAAAGGAGAATATGAATTCTGTTCACCTAACGACCATATCAACCTTTCCCAGTCTACCAATGATGCCTATCCTACAGCGATCAAAATGGGATTGCTGCAGATGAATACAGGGCTTGTAGAAAGACTGGAAAGTATTGTAGCCGCTTTCCGTGCCAAAGGAGTAGAATTCCAGGATGTTATCAAGATGGGACGTACGCAGCTTCAGGATGCTGTACCAATGACTTTGGGACAGGAATTTGAGGCATATGCAGCCACTTTAGAGGAGGATATTTCCAAATTGAATAACAATGCCAGCCTTTTTGTAGAAGTAAATATGGGGGCAACAGCTATTGGTACAGGACTGAATGCTCCGGTAGGATATGCAACCCTTTGTGCTAAAAACCTGGCTCAGATTACAGGTTTCCCGATTGTTTCGGCGCCGGATCTGGTAGAGGCAACACCTGACACAGGTTCTTATGTTATCTATTCTTCAGCAACAAAACGTCTGGCTGTAAAACTATCAAAGATCTGTAATGACCTGAGATTATTATCATCGGGGCCAAGAGCCGGTCTTTTTGAGATCAACCTTCCTCCGATGCAGCCGGGATCATCCATCATGCCGGGTAAAGTAAACCCTGTTATTCCGGAAGTGGTAAACCAGGTTTGCTTCAAAGTGATCGGAAATGACCTTACCGTAACGTTTGCCGCAGAAGCAGGACAGTTACAGCTTAACGTAATGGAGCCGGTACTTTCACATGCCATCATGGAAAATATCAATTTCCTTTGTAATGCATTAGACACGCTTCGTGACAAATGTGTAACGGGGATCACAGCCAATAAGGAAGTTTGCCTGAATATGGTAAAACACAGCATTGGTATTGTGACAGCTTTGAATCCTTACATCGGTTACAAGCAGTCCACACAAATCGCTAAAGAAGCATTGGAAACCGGAAAAAGTGTTTATAACCTTGTTCTTGAGAAAGGAGTTCTTTCGCAGGAGAAACTGGATGAAATTCTTGATCCGAAAAATATGCTGAAACCGCATAACAAATAATAAAAAACAATAAGTGGTAAATGACCCTAAGGAAATTTACCACTTATCATTCATCATTTATACCATAATTCGTGAGGTTTTTAATTATAATTCCTGCCCATAACGAAGAAGACAACCTCTCATTTACCCTTGATTCCTTAAAGCTGCAAAGTCACAGGGATTTTAAAGTAGTGGTAGTGAATGACGGTTCCACAGACAGAACTCCTGAAGTTATCAGAACCTATACAGAAACTGATACCCGCTTTGAAACCATCAATCTTCAGAAATCTGAACACCAGCCAGGTTCCAAGGTGGTTCATGCATTTAAAAACGGCCTGCAGACACAAACTGTTGATCAATTTGACATCATCTGTAAATTTGATGCCGATATCATTCTTCCGGAACATTATCTTGAAACAGTAAGTGGCGCTTTTGCCCGGAACCCCGAATATGGACTGACAGGAGGACTATTGTATATAGAAAAAGACGGAAACTGGGTATATGAAGGGAATTCCAATAAACACCACGTAAGAGGACCTATGAAAGCTTACCGTAAAGAATGCTTTATTCAGATGGGAGGCTTAAGAGAGACATTAGGTTGGGATAATATCGATTCTATTCTACTGGAAAATCTGGGCTGGAAAGAAGTCGTTATTCCGGAACTTCATGTAAAACTGATCAAAGTAAAAGGAGCTGACTATACCATCAGACCGGCAGATTATTATGGCAGATATTTCTATTTCTTAGGACTGAACAGATTTCTGGCTTATATTGCCGCTTCAAAAGAAGCAATGAAAAGCAAGTCACCATCATTTTTCTTTGACATTATCAATTCTTATGAGAACTGCAGATCAAAAAAACTTGAACTTAAGATCACTAAAGAGGAACAAAAACGATAAATGATCAACGCTGGAAAATGCTGAAGAAAAAGTGGCTGAAGATATAAATGAAAAGAAATCATCATAAAGCTGCTTAAAAATCAGCGTTATCAGAAACCAAACGGAATATATTCAAATAGGAACGGGCTTTAGCCCGTTTAAACAATAAATTAAAAATCAATTGGCTTTAGCCAAAATCTATAAAATAAAATCCATAATCCTTATTAGCAGGTGAAAAAAATAGCTTACATAGAAATCGATACTCATGCAGAAATTGCGCAGGCTTTTATAGATATTATGAAAGGAGCCCAGGATTTTGCTGTAGACTACTATTTTTCAAAAAAATTAAAGATCAGGTGGTTTCGCATGATGAATCCGTATTCTTATCAGACAGTTCTATGATCCTGGAGCAGCTGAAAGTAAAAAATATGATCTGGTCATTATCGGGACGGTTCATCGTTATTTTAATACGTTTTTTGCCCTGACAAAAAAATATAATACTGCTATTATTACCCACAATCTCAATTTTATTAATGCTTCAAAAATGAATCTTTTTAAAAGTATTTTCAAAGGAGATGTGATATTCAGGTTAAAGCTATGGCTGAAGGAAGGTCTGTTTTATAAAACGAAGGTCTATCAGAATTCCGGATCTCTTCTGGTGCTGGATGAAATATTGGTTTCAGGAAAATATCAGTTTTTACCCCTGTTTTACGCAAGAAACTTTGATAAAACCGGAAATAGGGAGCTTACCGTGGTTATTCCCGGTGGAGTTTCACAGAAAAGAAGAGATTATCATTATATCTTTAAAACCATCCGGGATATAAAAACCACTGATCAGTGTGAATTTGTGTTCCTTGGAAAAGCAGCCGGTCATGAACTGAAGCAGCTTGAAAATTTATCTTCACAATTACCGGACAATATCAGGATCACTTATTTCTCTGAAAGAGTATCTTCAGAAGATTTTGAAAAATGGATGCAGAAAGCTGATGTCCTCTGGTGTCCGATTCAGCAGGAAACAGAATTTTTCAGCATGAAAGAAACTTACGGGATTACTAAGATGACCGGAAATATCGGTGATGCTATAGCTTATGGTAAACTGGCGGTTTTTCCGCAAAATTATCCGTCGAAACTGAAATTTATCATTCCTGAAAAAGAAAATATCTTTGAGCAGTTAAAAGAAGTTTCTGCTACTCATTTCGACTTTCAGAATGTCTATGGAAGAGATGAAGTTCAGCATAATCTGAAGCATCTTTTAAGCCGTCTTATTTCCAAGTAAGAAAGAGGAATGTTTCTCTGTTTTTATTTGATTTTTAAAACACTCTTAATGAATCTCATGTTCAGATAATCTTCAATCGGGAATACTTTCGTGAAATAATTACCGATGTAGATCAGTAGTAAAACCACTGCCGGTTTATAAACAAGGTTGATGAAATTGCTGTTGAAGTTCGGAAGAACAATAGCTACAGTGATCGCCAGAGTACAGATTATGGAAACAAAAATCATTTCAATGCTCAGAGGTGAAACTTTGAACATAATATAGTTGAAAATAATTTTTACCACATTGTAAATGGTCAGAGAAATGGCTGTAGACAAGGCAATTCCAATCAGTTTGAGATCTGTATTTTTAATGAAGTAATAATTCAGTCCAATCGTTAATACTGCCAATAAAAGCATCACAAGAATATTGAATCTGTAATACTTTGAAAGGGAAATAATATTTCCGTTGAAACCGGTTGCCAGATCAATCAATACTGCAGAACCCCAGATCCAGACTACAGGTTCATACTCTCTGAGCATGGTTCCGTTTTTCGGCATAAATTGCGTCAGGTAAGGAAAGCCTACCATAATGCATGAGAATAGCACTGCCCCAGGAAATATAATGTTAAAGAGGTTTTCTTGTGAAATCTGTCTAGGTCTTCCATATCACCGTCAGCAAGATTTTTACTGATAATAGGTGCTGAAATATTAAACAATCCCAGCTGCGGAATAGAGATCAGGGAAATCAAAGCATAGAGAACAGAATAAATACCATTTTCCTCCATTCCCATAAACTCTCCGATCATAAAGCTGTTGATTGCAAGATAATTTCCAAACGTTCCCAGGAATCCGAAGAAACTATAATTCATAAACTCCTTCCAGAAGTTATTTTTTTGAAATAATCCGTCCTGAAATCAAAATGAATTTTCTCAAGCTTATTGGTGTAATAAATATAACCGAAAAGCATTAATGCAAATACGCCGAAGAAGAATGCCAGGGCGATATTCTGAGACATGGAAAAATAAAAGAAGAGACAGAAGGCTCCAAGATTGGCTATTTTAGGAAAAAGATTGTCAAAAATATTAGAGACAACGATTCTTTTATAATTGGAAGTGTATTTGTTGAAAATAGCACAAAGTGACAGTATTAAGATTAAAGGCAGAATAATTTCTTTTCTTCCAGGCTTCCGAATGAATGAACTTCGGATAGAAATAAGGAAGAATAAAGAATACAGTGGTAAATATGAGAAAGTTGATCAAAATGATCATCAGAGAAAGCGAAAGCATATTCTGATTTTTACCGTCCTTCTGCAGAGAATTAAAAAACTTTACATTCGCATAAGAGATTCCGAAGACTACAAAGGAACAAGCATCTCAGCGGTTTGCATACTGTAGCGAAGCTTTCCATAAAATTCAAAATCATTCGGAAAAATGAATATTGCGGAAACCGTGCCCAGCAAAAAACCAATATAACCGATAATGGAATATTTGAAGCCTTGTCTCGCTACTACACTCATAAAGTTGTTTTAAATGTTTTTAGGTATAAAAATAATATTGTTGATGTACTGAGTTTTATTTTTTTCGTCGTTTGTATTTTGCAATATAATTTCTTCTGTAAGAGATTCCAGCGTAAAGGTGTTTCTGTTGAGATATTTGGCATTATATCCCCAGCTTTCCACTTCGGAAATTTCTGTCCATATAGGTGTTTGGTGGTGTCTTTGTTCCATTTCAACCATTAAGGTAGGGTGGAACTGTCTGATGGTTTCTCTGGCTCCGGAAAGGGTTTTTATTTCATTTCCTTCAACGTCTATTTTGATGAAATCCAGCCTGTTGAAATGTTCCAGAGCTGCCCATTCGTCGAGTTTGATTACCTTTACCTGCTCCGTGTAGCTTTTTCTTCTCCTTTCTCTTTGTAAGAAGTATTTAAAGTCCCGCGGAAGCAATTGTTTTTCCGTTGATTACCGGAACTTTAAATTCCGCCATCATATTTTCGTCAGAAAGTGCAAGAGGAAGAATGCGCATAGAGGGAAACAGCCTCTTCAAGCGTCTGTACAGTTTTTTGTTGGGCTCAAAACCATAAATATGCTCATGGTTCAGCTTATTTTCCAACTGATAGAGGAAGGTTCCTACATTCGCACCAATGTCCAGTATTACAGCATTTTTAGGAAGGTATTCTTTGATCCATACCAGTTCCGGTTCTACATTACGTTCCGAAAAATTATCTTTATTAAGATTGTTTAAGTTCTTAAAGTATCTTTTTTGTAGAAATTCGGACTTATATATTGTAGTTTTTCTGCAATTTTTTGGTATAAAGACATCCTTAGCTTTTTGACGAACAGCAAAGATAAACAAAAATGTAAAACTTATCTTAAAAAATGTTAAATATAATTTATTGATTTTCAACAGATAGGCTTTATGTTGTGTTTTGTAATGAGCTGAACTTTAATCTGTTTTCAATTTGTCGCAGAGACGCTTTGTAGAATAGGACGATTTAAAGTAACTTACCCTGTTATTATTTTTGATTAAACAGAATATTAAAATGAAACTATATGGGCCATGACAATGATTCGTTACCTGATTTACTGGCAGAGACAGAAGTTATATATAAGCACTTTCTGGATCAGCAAAGCTCATTATTAGATAGCTGGAGTGATAGTGTTTGTCACCAACAGAACAATTTGCCTTCTATTGACTATTCTGTATTGAATAGCTTTCCTAAAAAAATAATCTGGACGAACTGGAAAATATTTTTTTAGGATTTAAAACGATCAGACAAAAAGAAGAGCTTTTATCCCGGGAAAAATCTATAAGATTTAATGTTTTGAATTTCTTTCATATTGATGAAACTCTTCATAGTAAACTTTTAGGTTTTTTCTTAACGATAGAGCAAGTCATGGGCAGGGTGATCTTTTCCTTAAAAAGTTTATTGAAATGCTGGGGTATACTGATTATGACAGAGGAAAGTGGAAGGTAACCATCGAAAAACAAAAATAGATATTCTGATAGAAAGAAAACATCCGTTTAGTGCTGTTATTATTGAAAATAAATCTAACGGAGCTTACGATCAGGAAAATCAGATATACAGATATTGGCACAAAGTGATTTATAATAAAAGCAGAGAACATATAAATGAGGATTGTAAGTTTAAGATTATTTATCTGGTTTCGGATGACGGAAAGCTGCCTTCTGAAAATACACTTGTAAGACCTGTAAATTTCTCACAGGATTTGCCCGGAAAAGTTCCGATAGATGTCGATATATGGAATTTTAACAATCAAATTCAAGACTGGCTGGAAGAATGTTTGTCTTTTATACCTGATGAAAACTATAGATTAAAGGAATATATACAACAGTATATAGAATATTGGAATTAAAAATAACTATGAACAGAGAATTTTTGAAACAAGCCCTGAATTTATTTGATACCCCTGAAAAGTGGAATTCTTTTTAGAACTTTCAAACAAAAAAATGAAATAAATAATGAATGGTATAAAAAAGCCAAAACGGAGATTATTCATTATTTCATCAATGACCCTGCTGAAGGATGGTCTTTTGTAAACTGGAATACATGGGACTACAGATGGTTCTTAGAGGATTTTGGTAAAGAATCCTTTTGTCTTTGGATGTTTGGTAACAGAATTGGACTATGGCTAAATGGGAATCATTTCGAATCCGAAAAAGCAACAGCTTTACTCAGTACAGAAAAATATTCACCACTCTTATCTACCCTGAGACCGGATAGTATTTTTGATAATGACTGGAAAATATTTGAAACAGGGAACTTCTTTTTGATTCTGTGAATGATGGGCATATTGAAAATGATAAACTGGCCTGGTATGCAGGAAATAAAACTGAAAAGTTTGTAGAGCAGGTAACAGAAAAAGTCAACAGAATAAGAAAAAGCCCGGAACTTACACAATTATTAAGAGAAATAAACGCGACCTGTAAAAAATAGTCTTAATTTAATAAATCCTTGCCTTTAAAAAAGCGGGGATTTATTAAATTTAAGGTTCTTAAAAGAATTACTGAAACGGCGTATTCAAAAAATCATTGAAAGGTTTCATCAGTTTAAAAACCTTTGTCATATTCTTCACAGCATTTTTATCCAGCACCTCTTCGTCTTTCAGTGAATAGACTACAATAAAGTTTTTAAGCTTTAAATATTCCGCCATAGGATCCTCCTTTTCAAATCCCTGTGGTACTTTTTTTAACTTGTCATCCTGGTCAAGTTCAGGAAAATGCTTCTTGAAATCCCTGTTGTTGATTATTTTAAGAAAGTCATCCCCATACAAAGAAATTTCTTTGCGCACATCTTTCAGAACAGAAGATTCAGGCATATAGATTCCGCCCGCCAGAAAAGATTTTCCAGGTTCCAAATGAAGATAATAGCCCCCTTTCTGACTGCCTTTTCCCATTCCCAAAGAAGCTCCGAAGTTGGTTTTATAAGGCAATTTATCCTTTGAAAATCTTGTATCACGATAAATTCTGAATAAAGATTTTTTACTGTCTATTTTACCAAGTTCTTCATCAAAAGCTGACATCTCTCTGATCAGCTCATCCAGAAATGAAACCACATTCTGCTGTGATTCCGTATAAAGATCTTTATTTTCATTAAACCATTCACGGTTATTGTTTTTATTTAACTTTTTAAAAAATCAAAAGTTTTGGAAGAAATACCTGCAGACATATTGTGTTTGGTGTTTTTATTATTGTTAAGAGAGATTTAAATGCTTTCTTGATCCCGGAAATCCCGAATCCTGTAACTCAAATGTACAAAAACTATTGAGTATGGTACAATATTTCGATGACGATAAGTAAGAATATCAAAAAGAAAAAAATACTTTTTCTGGCTTTATTTTTGAAAATTCATAAATAACACAGAAAAAATTAATCCAATTTAATAAAAAAAAAATAATGTTTAACAACTTCTTAATCTATGCCTTGTTTTTTTGGATTTAATTTTCTAAAAATTAAAAATATATTAAAAAATTGTGAATTTAAGTTTGTATATTTAAAACTTTGTTCAAAAACAAATCAAATATTTATTGTATCTTTGCAAAAATTTTAAAATAGTTAATGAATTTATTTACGGAAACCAATTTAAGTCCTGATATCCTTAAGGCAATTGGCGAACTGGGTTACGAAAGCCCAACAGAAATCCAAAAACAGACTATCCCTTTTATTCTTTCAGATATTCGCGACTTGATCGCACTTGCGCAGACAGGGACAGGCAAAACAGCAGCGTTTTCGCTTCCGATTTTGGATATGATTGACGATACGAGTCGCAAAATCCAATTATTGGTGCTTTGTCCGACACGGGAATTATGTCTTCAGATTTCGAAGGACATAAAGAATTACTCTAAGTATATGAAAGACATCAAGACAACTGCGGTTTATGGTGGAAGTAGTATTGTAGAGCAGATGAGATCTTTGAAGGAAAAACCACAGATCATTGTGGGAACTCCGGGAAGAGTAATTGATCTTATCAACAGAAAAGCATTAGACTTTTCTGCCATTCATTGGTTGGTATTAGACGAAGCTGATGAAATGCTTTCTATGGGATTCAAAGATGAATTGGAAACCATTCTAAGCGAAACTCCGGAAACAAAACAGACTTTCTTATTCTCTGCAACGATGAATAAAGAAGTGGAAAGAATTTCCAAAAATTATCTTACAAAACCACATCGTATTTCTGTAGGTTCTATCAACGAAGTGAAGAAGAACATTACTCACGAATACTATGTAGTAGGATACCGTCAGAAAAAAGAAGCATTGAAAAGACTGATCGATGCGAACCCTAACCAGTATTCCATCATCTTCTGCAGAACGAGAATGGAAACTCAGGAGGTTGCCGATTTCTTGATGCAGAACGGATATGCAGCTGATGCTCTTCACGGTGATCTTTCTCAGGCGCAGAGAGATACGGTAATGAAGAAATTCAGATTGAAAAACATCGATATTCTTGTAGCAACAGACGTAGCGGCAAGAGGTTTGGATGTAAACTCTCTGACTCACGTTATTCACTTCTCTTTACCGGATGATCCTGAAGTATTCGTTCACAGAAGCGGTAGAACAGGTAGAGCCGGAAAAGACGGTATTTCTATGGCTTTAATTAAGCCTGAAGAAAGCAGAAAACTGAAACAGATCAAATCTGCAACAAAAATTGAAATCCACGAAAGATTTATTCCTACAGGTGATGATATCATCAAAGCTCAGGTAGGTGGTGTATTCGAAAAATTATTGACGGAGCACGAAGATCTTTTCGAATTTGATGACAGCTTAATCCCGGATCTGAGCAACTTTACAAAGAAGAACTGGTACACCAGTTACTGCAGTTCCAATTGAAAGACCTTGCTTTATATTACAAAGACAAGCATGATCTTGCTGAGCAGAAATTAAGCAGCAGAGATGACGATTACTCAAGAAGAGACCGTGGACGTGACAGAGACAGAGATAGAGGTCGTGACAGAGATCGTGGAAGAGACAGAGACCGTGGTGGAAAACCAAGAAGAAAAGATGAGAATATGGTAAGATTCTTCTTCAATCTCGGTAAAAAGACCATCTGAAGAAACTTGATGTTTTAGATATTATCAATAAAGCTACTTCTGGCGGAAAAAGCAAGAAAAGAGCTGAAATCGGGGATATCGAAATCTTAGAGAAATTCTCTTTCTTCGAAGTTGAAAAATCGTTCAAAGACAATGTCCTGAGCAATATTCAATCGATGAAGTTCAAAGGAAAAGATATGAGAGCTGAAGTAGCAAACTAATCTCTTCTTATACCATACAAAACCGGCAGTAATGCCGGTTTTTTTATTTGATAATCAGTAGTTAAGCGAATGTTAACAAAACTTAATGTTATATAGTTTCACGTACAATCCTTTTTAAGAAATTTGCACACGAATTATAAATACTAAAAAATGGGAATTGGTAATATTTTCCACGCTTTTCAACCAAAAGATAAAATCTTCTTTGTACTTTTTGAAAAAGTAACTGAAAATCTAGTTGCAATGTCAGAAGAATTCAACGCAGGAATCAAGGATTTCGATCTTAATGACGATTCAATGTTGAAAAAAATGAGTGATTTTGAGCACAAAATGATGAACTTACTCACGAAATCTTCGTAGAGCTTGGAAAAAACTTCATTACACCTTTCGATCGTGAAGATATCCATACACTGGCAACAGGATTAGATGATATCGCCGATTATATCTACGCTTCTACAAAATATATTTTCTTATACAAATCACCGGAGATGAAGGCGTATTCAGACTTCTCTTTACTGATCCACAAAGCATGTCTTGAGATTCAGAATGCGATGAAAAACCTTAAAGGTTTCAAAAATATGGAGCAGGTGAAAGAAGCTTGTATCAAGGTAAACTCTATTGAAAATATTGCAGACGACTTACTGTCCAATTCAATGGTAGAATTATTTGAAACCAATGATGCCATCAATATCATTAAAGTTTCATCTGTATTGAACTATCTTGAAATAGTAACAGACAAAGCAGAAGATGTTGCCAACACGATTGAGAACATCATGATTAAATACGCCTAATACATAGCAAAAATGGAATTTCCGATTTTACTTATAGTTATTATTGCGTTAGCCCTGATCTTCGATTACATCAATGGTTTTCATGATGCAGCCAACTCAATTGCAACTATAGTTTCTACAAAAGTTTTAACTCCATTCCAGGCTGTACTTTGGGCGGCGCTCTGGAACTTTGCAGCCTTCTTTATCGCTGCTTATATTATTGGAGAATTCAAAATTGGTAATACAATTGCCAAAACGGTAAACGAGAATTTTATCACCCTTGAAGTTATATTTTCCGGTCTTATGGCCGCTATTGCCTGGAACCTGCTTACATGGTGGTTCGGGATTCCTTCTTCATCATCACATACGCTGATCGGAGGTTTCCTGGGGCAGCTCTTATGCACGCTTTCATGATGGATTATCATGACGTGGCAGCAGCACAGCCAGATCTTGGAACCTGGGAAACTATTAAGGAAGCTTTCAGCCAGGTAACCCACCAGAGCGTTGTAAAGTTTGATAAAGTAATTCCTATTTTCCTGTTCATTTTCATGGCACCGGTCATAGGCATGATCATCTCGATTATCATTACATTAATTATTGTTCATCTTTATAAAAGATCAAACCCTCACAAAGCAGATAAGTCTTTCAAAAGACTTCAGCTGGCTTCTTCAGCTTTATTCAGCTTAGGTCATGGTCTGAATGATGCGCAGAAGGTAATGGGTATCATTGGAGCCGCATTGATCTACTATCATGTTGAAATGCTTCAGGATCCTGTATATCTGAACATTCCGGCAGCTGGACGTTTTGATTACTTTGCACAGCATTATATCTGGGTTCCTTTAGTTTCATTTATTGCAATCGCTTTAGGAACAATGAGTGGAGGCTGGAAGATCATCAAAACAATGGGTACCAAGATTACGAAAGTAACTTCATTAGAAGGAGTAAGTGCAGAAACTGCGGGTGCTATCACGTTATTCATTACAGACCATTTTGGTATTCCTGTGTCTACAACACACACCATCACCGGTTCCATTATCGGGGTAGGGCTAACGAAAAGAATTTCGGCCGTAAGATGGGGATCACAGTAAGCTTACTGTGGGCTTGGGTTCTAACCATTCCAATCTCTGCAATAGTAGCTGGAATTACCTATCTTGTGGTAACCTTCCTTTTTAAAATACAAATCATATTTATCATATAAACTTTGTCCGTTTGGGCAAAGTTTTTTGTTTTATAAAGCCTCGAAAAATCGTATTTTTGTTCAAATTATAAGATTTTATGGAATTTTTAGACAGATATCAGCAGATTGTTGCGGACGCCATTACCAAGTATACTTTCAAAGATAAACCTTCGGAGCTGTATGACCCGATGAATTATATCATTTCCCACGGCGGAAAACGTCTTCGCCCTATTATGGTACTGATGGCATGTGATCTGTTTGGAGGAGACCTTAAGCAAGCTATCAAACCGGCGCTGGCCATTGAATTTTTCCATAATTTCACCCTGATCCATGATGATATTATGGATGAAGCTCCCTTAAGACGAAACAAACCTACAATACATACTTTACACGGGATCAATGTGGGAATCCTTTCCGGAGACGGGCTGATGCTTAAAGCCTATAAGTTTTTTGAGGATCTTGAACCTGAAATTTTCAAAGCCTGTATCAGGATTTTTACGCATACCGGACTTCTGCTATGTGAAGGACAGCAGTATGATATCAATTTTGAAACCCAAAAGGATGTTACTTTTGATGATTATATCAGAATGATTACTTATAAAACCGGAGTTTTAAGTGCTTCTTCGTTTGAAATCGGAGCTTTGATTGCAAGAGCAGATTTTAAAGATGCCAAAGCAATTTTCAATTTTGGAAAACACATCGGAATAGCCTTCCAGATCATGGATGATTATCTTGATGTATTCGGAGATCAGGCACAGTTCGGTAAAAAACATGCCGGAGATATCTACGAGAATAAAAAAACAGTCCTATATCTTTTGGCAAGAGAGCATGCTACAGAGGAAGAAAGAAAAGAACTGGATTACTGGTATTCTAAAAAGACCGATAATGTTGACAAGATCTATGGCGTTGAAAAGATCTTCAGAAGAACAAAGGTGGACGAAAAAGCATTACGCCTGATCGAAAAACACAATGAGATCGGACAAAGCTATCTTCAGAAAATAGACGTTCCTGAAGAAAAGAAAAAACCATTCATCGAATTGGCAAATTACCTGTTGAGAAGAGAAAGTTAATATAGGAAGCAGAATGCAGGTTGCAGGTAATAATGATTTATCTGCAACCTGTTTTCCTGTAACCGAATCCCTGTACAATGAAATTCAGAACCGAAGTTGACATCCCCGCATCAGAAAAGAAGATAGAGATTGAAGATAAAATATTTTCAATAGGCTCCTGTTTTGCCTCTGAGATGACCGATTTGCTTGAAAACGGACAGCTTCAGACCCTCAGCAATCCTTTTGGGACTATCTTTAATCCCTTTTCAATCAATAATGCGGTACAAAGGCTTCACGATTCTGCATTCTATCAGGAAGAAGAGCTTATCACCTACAATGAGGAATATATCTCTTTGGACCATCATACAGGCTTTGATACCCGCTATATTCATCAGACTTTAGATAAGATCAACAAATCAATTGAAGAAGGAAATGCCTTTCTTCAGGAAGCAGACTGGATTATTATCACCTACGGATCTTCATTCATCTATGAATTTCTTCCGAAGAAAAAGCTGGTGGCCAACTGTCACAAAATTCCACAGAAGTTTTTCGAGAAAAGACTGCTTTCTCATCAGGAGCTCACGGGCTCTATTTATAACACGATTCTGGAACTTAAAGATATCTGTAAAGAAGGAGTGCAGATTCTGTTTACAGTCTCTCCTGTAAGGCATACTAAGGACGGATGATAGGGAATCAGCTGAGTAAATCCAAACTGATTACAGCGATTCACGAATCAATTTCAATGTTTGAAGACTGCCACTATCTTCCTGTCTATGAGATTCTGATGGATGATCTTCGGGATTACCGGTTTTATAAAGAAGATATGATTCATCCAAGTACGCAGGCTGTTAATTATATTTTTGACAAATTTGGAAACGCTTATTTTTCTGGCGAAACTCAAAATTTTATCAAAGAAAACTTTAAGATCATCAAAGCTTTGGAACATAAGACCAGTGATAAAAAGACCCGAAGTTTATTGAATTCAGAGAAAAGCTTGATCAGAGGATTGAAAACCAGCGCAAAAAGGTAAAGCATAAAATATTTTAAATGATTGATTTTACCAGAATTGACTATCTGAAAAACGGGAATGAAAGACAGAAAAGGGCGTATGAAGTTCTTGCAAAACATCATATTTTTGAAAAATTAAAGGAATATTCACCCATTTTAGCAGGAACCATTCCTATTGAAATTGACATTGATGGAAGTGATCTGGATATTATTTTTGAGGTTGATTTAAGATTTGAAGAAGACTTTCTGGATGATTTAATGTTCAGCAGATTTATTCCTCACGATGTAGACGTTGAACATCCTATCGTAAACGGTGAAAAATGCATCACATTAAATTTTATGCTGGAAGGATTTCCTATTGAAATTTTCGGACAGAATAAACCGACAAAACAGCAAAACGCTTACCTCCATATGATTGCTGAATACAAAATATTACAGGAAGAAGGAGAAGAATTTAAACAAAAAATAATAGAACTTAAAAAACAGGGAATAAAAACAGAACCGGCTTTCGGAATATTGCTGGGACTTGAAAACCCTTATGAAGATCTGTTAAAATACTAAGAAAAATGATTGATACACATACCCATTTATACGCAGAAGAATTTGATGAAGACAGAAAAGAAGCTATTCAGAGAGCTTTAGATAAAGGAATTAATGAATTTTACCTTCCTGCAATTGACTCGAATCGCATGAAAAAATGCTGCAACTGGAAGCTGAATACCCGGGACAGATTTTTTCAATGATGGGATTGCATCCTTGTTATGTAAAACCGGAGTCGTGGGAAAAAGAACTGGAGATCGTTAAAAATTACCTTGACCAGAGACATTTTCCCGCAATAGGAGAGATAGGTATTGATCTGTACTGGGATAAAACGACCTTAGATATTCAGGTGAAAGCCTTTGAGCAGCAGATTGACTGGGCGATAGAAAAGATCTTCCGATCGTTATTCATACAAGAGAAAGCTTTGATGAAACGTTTGACGTCCTGGAAAGAAAGAAGCATCCTAAATTGAGAGGGATTTTCCACTGCTTTTCCGGAAATCTTGAACACGCACAGCATGCTATCGATCTTAATTTCATTTTAGGGATCGGTGGAGTAGTGACCTTTAAAAACGGGAAAATCGATCAGTTTCTGAACGAAATTCCTTTAGATAAAATTGTTTTGGAAACAGACTCCCCTTATCTGGCACCCGTACCGCACAGAGGGAAAAGAAACGAAAGTTCATACCTTGACCTGGTAGCCGGAAAACTGGTAGATATCTACGGTAAAGACTTTTCTGAAATAGACCGTATTACAACCGGGAATGCCAGGAATCTTTTTAAAGCAGAATAATCAATGAACAGATTGCTGGAACCCGTAAAAATAACCGGTTAAATGGCAGTTTACTGTTTGCGGTTTATTTTATAGTGAATCTTTTGTTCCTTACAAAGTATGGGATCAGGCAGTCTTTTGTGCCCCTCAGTCTTTTGGCTGCAGTTTTCTTTGTGGCAAATGCATTCCTGTTTTCCCTGGAAAAATGGTCTCAGTTTAAGAAAATATGGACCGGAAAACTGGTTTATATCCTTATCGCCTTTATCAGTATAGCTTATATCGGTTTATGTCATGTCATGAAAGATCCGTACAAAATGAATATAGACAGGTGGCAGACGTTGGAATTTTCATTAGAATACTGGTTTAAAGGGAAATATATTTATGATACGCCTAATTTTATGGGTAATTTATCTTCTTACCTTCCGGGGCAGTTGGCGTTATCCGGCATATTTTACTTTTTGGGTAATGTAGGGTATCTTCAGGTAGCAGCTTTTCTCCTGTTTTCATACACTGTTTTGGTTGAATTTAAGAATAACCTGATCAGGTTTAAAGCCATACTCATGTTGGGAATATCCCTTGCTTATATCTATGAGGTGGTTTGCAAAAGCGATTTTATTTCATCGTTTATTATTGCTGCGGCGTTTATCCTGTTCTGGAGCAGTAGATTCAAACATGATTACTTTCAGAAACCTGTCTTATTGGGACTGTGCACAGGGCTTCTGTGTCTTACAAGGAGTGTGGTGGTAATTCCTTTGATTATTTTCCTCCTTCAGCCTTTTATAGTCACTTCATGGGAAAAGAAAATAAAGTTTGGAGTAAGCTTTTTACTCATAGTAACGGTATTACTGGCAACTGTACTTTTGCCGGCAAAAAGTATTGACCATCTTCTGCATTACAATCCTTTAACCCTTCAGGGACAAAGCAATAAATTTGTAATGCTGTTCTTCGTGGTGTTGGCAATCATCGCAGCATTCTATGTTAAAAAAATTCAGACCGTATTTTACTTTTCAGCCTATATTACCTTTTTAATTATGCTGTTTTTTGTGGGTGAACAGTATCTCACCTTAGACATTTCCTATCAGAATAACTTCTTTTCTACAACTTATCTGGCAGCCTGTCTACCTTTCTCTATCATCGGATATTGTTTTACAGTTCGAAATAGCTTGAATGAAAACTGAAAAGAAATTAAAGATCATATAACAAAAAAAAGTTTCCCAATACTGAGAAACTTTTTCTTTTATTTTTTCCTTGTGAAATTCTTATTCTTAGGCTTCTTATATCCCACTGAGGCAGTAGGTGAGGATGGCTTTTTACGGTTGTTATTTGACCTTGAACCATTCCCATTGGATGCTTTTGGTTTCTCAGCACCTCCTGAAGGAACAGGCTTATTGTTAGAATCCCTTTTCTGTGCTACCAGGTCATCAGTATGGAACGGATGATTCTTGATCACCGGAATCTTCTTACCGATTAGTTTTTCCGTGTTTTTTAGGTTTAAAAGATCCAGTCCGTCTACAAAAGAGATCGATGTACCTTCAGCCCCCGCTCTTCCTGTTCTTCCGATACGGTGTACATAGGTTTCGGAAACATCGGATAATTCAAAATTGATCACGAATTTCAATTCATCAATATCAATTCCTCTTGCTGCAATATCTGTAGCCACCAGAATCCTTGTTTTTCCTGATTTGAAGTTATTCAGGGCATTCTGTCTTGCATTCTGAGATTTATTACCGTGAATAGCCTCAGCTGAAATATTATCTTTTGAAGCTTTCTGGCAATTTTATCAGCCCCGTGTTTTGTTCTTGAGAATACCAGTACTGAGTCTGCAATATCGTTTTTCAGAATATGGGATAGCAGATTCAGCTTATTTTCTCTTTCTACAAAGTATACGGATTGTTTAATCGTATCTGCGGTAGAAGAAACCGGTGTTACTTCTACTTTTACCGGATTATTCAGGATAGAATTGGCCAGCTTCTGGATTTCACCGGGCATTGTTGCTGAGAAAAATAAAGTCTGTCTTTTCTGAGGCAAGAGCTTAATGATTCTTTTCACATCATGTACAAATCCCATATCAAGCATTCTGTCTGCTTCATCAAGTACAAAGATCTCAAGGTTCTTCAGACTGATAATTCCCTGGGCAATAAAATCAAGAAGTCTTCCCGGTGTGGCTACCAGAATATCAACCCCTTTTTTCAAAGCAGCTTCCTGGTTTCCCTGTTTTACCCTCCGAAAATAACAAGTTGTTTCAACGGGAGATATTTACCGTAAGCATTAATATTTTCTTCAATCTGAATCGCCAGCTCCCTTGTAGGAGTGAGGATTAATGCTTTTATATGACGGTTGGGGATTTTATTTTTGGATAAGTTCTGTAAGATTGGGATAGAAAAAGCAGCCGTTTTCCCTGTTCCGGTTTGGGCACAACCTAAAAAGTCTCTGCCTTCTAAGATTTCAGGAATAGATCTTTCCTGAATAGGAGTGGGAGTCGTGTATCCCTGCTCCTGGATTGCCTTTGCAATAGGTTCTATTAAGTTTAAGTCTGTAAAATTCAAATGAATTATTTTAAAATTTTAAATAAAAATTCCCTCTGTTTGAAAGAATTACGTTTTGCAAAGGTAGCTTAAATATTTTTAAGAATTTATATCCTGTTGATAAGCCTTCTGTTGTTCTGATTTTATCTGTTTTTTAGGTTTAAATCCTGAAAGAAAATAGGAAAGGCTGCCTAATCAGACAGCCTTTTTATTAAAACTTTGTACCTTACTTGAATCTGTATCCTACACCGGCCTGTAAAAATCCGATTTTTGTGGGAACAGCATTCTCTTTGTTGGTTTCAAAGAAGTTGAAATGATAACGGGCATCCACAAAAACTTCTCATTAATCTTATATTCAGTACCCAGAAAAGGGAAGAAGTTTAACGTTTTGGTTCCTTCTGAATTAGCAGTGACCTCACCGTTGAAAATAGTGTCTGTTGTTACTTTGGAGGATATATTAAATCCTATATTCATCCCTACAGAAGCAGAAAGATTGGGAATAAAATAATACTTCAAAGAAACGGGAACCTGTATCTGATTGAGTCTATATTCAAATTTCATATCTCCCACATTCACAATTTCATTACCTATTAACTGAACACCGGGATAGCTTTCCTTACCGCCCAGTTGCGTATATAATACCTCGGCCTGTAAACCAAACTTAGAAGATAAAGGCTGCTCGGCCAGAATACCTGCGTAGAAATAAGATTTTGAATCTAGTTGTGTGTCAAAGAATTTCATGCTGGATAAGGTATATCCTCCTTTCACCCCAAAACTCATGGATGAACTTTGCGCATTGATAAAGGGCGAAACAGCTAACAATAAAATAAATAGAATACCTTTTTTCATGTTTTAATGATTAATAGTTTTATAAAATAATAATTCCTCCCGAAGGAAGGAATTATTGTGCAAAGATAGCTTAAAATATTTTTATAACACTTAATTTACCTTAGTCCATTGCTGATTCTTTCTCAGATTCTCAAAAATGCATACACCTCTGAAAGCTTTTCAGTACCTTGTTTTCCATAATCTTCCACATTCTTTACAGTACCGTCCGCAAAATTGATTCTTAAATAAGAAGTCGGAAGATCTGTAATATTGTGTTTACCATATTTATCATTCAGGCTCTTTACATTCAGATTATCCAATAGACTGATCAGTTTGTTATAATCTTCTTCTTTGATTGTTCCCTTAAAAGTTCCTTCACGGGGCTTGGAGAATTCATCCTTCGAAGGTTTGTCGCTGAAGTTAAAATGTTCTGCTTCAAAAACTGCCGTTCTATCCGGATTGATCGTCATTTTAAAAACCGGGCAGAATCCAAAGCATGGAGTGGCCTCATATTCAATTTTAGAATATTTGGAATTGACCTTCTGAGAATTACAGGAGAATAACAATATAAATGCACAAAGGCCTAGCAGATATTTCATAACGTATATTTTGAAGGAATCTTTCAATAATTGTTCCAACTCATAAACCGAAGGTTGATTACAGATGATAAGGGGAAAAACAAAGAGAAGCAATATTGCTCCTCTTTATAGTATTTTTATCTGATTTAAAGTTGCTTTTATCCGTGTAATTGCTTCCAGATAGCATCTTTCAGTTCTGTCAGTCCTTCTCCTGTAACCCCTGAGAAGAAAAGCGGTTGCTTGTTTTCAGGGAATTCGGCAGCAATTTCTTTTTCAGTTCATCATCCAGAAGATCGGCTTTTGAAACAGAAACAATGAAATCTTTATCCAGAAGCTCAGGATTGTACTCCTTCAGTTCATTTTCCAGAATTTTAAACTCCTGATAGTGATCTTCAGAATCAGCCGGAATTAAAAATAACAGGATAGAGTTTCTTTCAATATGTCTAAGGAATCTGTGTCCCAAACCTTTTCCTTCCGCCGCTCCTTCAATGATTCCCGGGATATCAGCCATTACAAAAGATTTGTAATTCCTGTAATCCACGATCCCAAGGTTAGGTGTCAAAGTAGTGAAGGCATAGTTGGCAATTTTGGGTTTTGCTGAAACAGAAGCCAGAAGCGTAGATTTTCCGGCGTTAGGGAAACCAACGAGTCCTACATCAGCCAAAATTTTAAGTTCGAAGACTACATACCCTTCCTGGCCATCCATTCCAGGTTGTGCATACCTTGGAGTCTGATTGGTGGAAGATTTGAAGTGTTCGTTTCCTTTTCCACCTTTTCCACCTTCCATCAGGATGATTTCCTGTTTGTCTTCAAGGATCTCGCCGATAATTTCTCCGTCCTCATTTTTAGCGATAGTTCCGATGGGAACATCAATATAAATATCAGAACCGTCTGCACCGGTAAGCTGGTTTTTTGCTCCGTTTTCACCACGCTCTGCTTTTATATGGCGGGTATATCGAAGCGGAAGTAAAGTCCATTCCTGAGCATTTCCTCTCATAATGACGTGTCCGCCGCGACCTCCGTCGCCACCATCGGGACCCCCTTTAGGAATATACTTTTCACGGCGAAGGTGGGCAGAACCTGCACCTCCGTGTCCGCTTTTACAATGGATTTTTACGTAATCTACAAAGTTAGACATATAGTATTTGTTACGAGTTGCGAGCTACGGGACGAAAATATAATCCCGTATCCCGGACCCCGATTATTTAATTTTCTCTACTTCAGCGAAAAGTTTCTGGGAAATTTCATCAATTTCTCCTACACCGTTTACCTCTACATATTTTCCCTGCTGCTTATAAAGTTCGGCTACTTCTGCTGTTTTAGCGTAATATTCTTTAATTCTGTTTTCAATGATCTCTACATTGCTGTCGTCAGATCTTCCGCTGGTTTCTCCTCTTTTAAGAAGTCTTTCAACTAAAATTTTGTCCTCTACTACCAGGGAAAGGCAGATATCAATCTCGTCATTCAGTTCTTCTTTAACGATTTTTTCAAGAGCTTCTGTCTGAGCAGTTGTTCTTGGATATCCGTCAAAAATGAAGCCATTGGTATCCGTAGGTTTTCTGATCTCATCAATCAGCATATCTGTTGTTACCTGATCCGGAACCAATTCTCCCTTATCGATATAAGATTTAGCCAATTTTCCAAGGTCAGTATCATTTTTCATGTTGTATCTGAAAAGATCACCCGTTGACACCTGTTTTAAATTGAATTTTTCGATCAGATTCTGAGCTTGCGTTCCTTTTCCACTTCCTGGAGGGCCGAACAGAACAATGTTTATCATAATTTTTATTCGCTTCCTGCAATTGGCATTTTTGCTTCCGTCTCCGGTGTTTAGCGGTTTGCTTTTTTGCTTTTAGCTTTGTTTAGTTAATAATTACTTTTTTAGAAATTTATTTTAAAAGCTAATAGCCAGAAGCTAGAAGCTAATAGCCATATTAATGGTTGATTTGTCCGTCTGCTAATTGATATAAATTTGGTAGGTTTCTTCCCAGCTCATCATAATCAAGCCCATATCCAAGTACAAATTTGTTAGGAATTTCCTTTCCGATATAGTCAAGCTTGAAATCTTTCTTATAGATCTCAGGTTTCAATAAGAAACTTGCCAGTTTTACAGATTTAGGACGCTGTGTTTCTTTGAAGTATTTGAAAAGACTTTCAACCGTGTTTCCTGTATCTACGATATCTTCTACAAGAATAATGTGACGGTCCTTTACATCTTTGGTAAGTTCCATTTTCTGATAAACAATTCCTGTAGATTCAGTTCCTACATAAGAACTCATTTGAATGAAGGCAATTTCGCACTCGCCCGGGTAATACTTTAAAAGATCTGAGAAGAACATGATAACCCCATTTAAAACCCCAATGAACACAGGAACTTCGTCCTTGTAATCTTCATAAATTCTTAACGCTGTCTCTTTTACAATTTCCTGAATTTCGGCATCCTTTAAATAAGGAACGAAAGTTTTGTCGTGAACTTTAATGCTTTCCATAAAATTTTTAGTAGGAGGCAAAGTTACGGATTTTTGATTTTTGAATAAAATCTTTTTGCGTTTAATACAGGATTTATACTATCTTTGTTCTTTCAAAACCCATAAATACAGACATGTAGGATATAATTTCTTTCAGAATCCATAAAACGGTAACCCATGAGTAACCGCTGTTTAACCATTTTAAGAAAGAAATCATGATTTTACTACATAATATATCCTTTGGGTTTCCGGGAGGAGATCTTCTATTCAATCATATTCATTTAACGATACCATCCCACACTAAATCAGCTTTGGTGGGAAACAACGGTATGGGGAAATCTACCCTGCTGAAATTAATCGCTGACGAAATACAACCATTAAACGGAGATATAAACATACAGGGGAAGTTTTCTATGTTCCCCAGATGTTTGGGAATTTTAATCATCTTACGATTGCTGAATCCCTGAAAATTGATCATAAGCTGAATGCCCTTCAAAAAATTACCAACGGCGAGGTGGATGAAAGGTATTTTGAAACACTGAACGATGACTGGGATATTGAAGAGCGTTCTCAGGCTGCTTTACAGTATTGGGGACTGGCAGATTTTGGCCTGACTCAAAAGCTGGATGCATTAAGCGGGGGCAAAAGACCAAGGTCTTTCTTGCAGGAATCCAGATCAACCGGCCTGATATCATCATACTGATGAACCAACGAACCATCTGGACCTTGAAGGTAGAAAATTACTGTATGAACTTATCAGCAAAACGGATGCAACGGTTGTTATTGTAAGCCATGACAGAACATTATTAAACCTTGTTGATACGATTTTTGAACTGAGTAATCAGGGTATTGCCACCTATGGCGGAAATTATGACTTCTATGCCGGACAAAAAGAAATTGAAAATGAAGCGCTGCAAAATGATATCCATTCTAAAGAAAGGGCCCTGAAAAAGCTAAAGAAAAAGAGCGTGAAACATTGGAACGGAAACAAAAACTGGATGCAAGAGGCAAAGGAAAGCAGGAAAAATCCGGGGTGGCAAGAATTATGATGAATACGCTGCGGAATAATGCAGAGAAAAATCTTCAAAATTAAAGTCTGTGCATGCAGAGAAAATCAATGATATTTCCGGCGATTTACGGGATTTACGTTCATCAGTGAGAAATGCTGATCAGATGAAGGTCAATTTTAATGATTCAAATCTGCATTCCGGGAAAATTTTGATCTCTGCGGGAGAAATTAACTATAAATATTCCGAAAAAATCTTTGGAAAGAAAACCTGAATTTTGAAATCAGGAGTGGTGACAGAATCTCTGTTAAAGGTCCCAACGGTTCAGGAAAAACCACGCTGATCAATTTATTGCTGGGAGATTTAGAACCTTCCGCAGGTAAGATCTCGAGATCTGATTTTCAAACCATCTATATTGATCAGGAATATTCTCTGATTGGTAAGAATGTGACGGTTTATGATTTTGCCCAACAGTTCAATGACAACGCATTGCAGGAATCTGAAGTGAAAACATTGCTGTCAAGATTTTTATTCGGAAAAGAAACCTGGGACAAAAACTGTGATGTCCTGAGTGGGGAGAGCGGCTGCGTCTTCTTCTGTGCGGACTTTCCATCAGCAACAAAGCTCCTGATATGATTATTCTTGACGAACCAACCAATAATCTGGATCTTCAAAACGTAGAAATCCTCACCAATTCCATCCATCAGGATTATCACGGTACTTTGCTGGTGATTTCACATGATGAGGTTTTTCTTGAGGAAATTGATATAGACAAAGAGATGATATTAGGATAAATATCGTATAATATGACTCTTTGTGAGATTTTTTACGGTGAAGAAAATTCAATAGAAAGAGTCTGTCTCACTTTTGAGACAGACTCTTCTACTATTAAAATATTATTTCTTCGTTTTCCTGATGGCATCAAGATAGATTTTTTTGATACTGTTTTTTCCTCTTTTTCACTAATGTTTTCAAGAGCCGGAAGTAAGGTAGTATTGTATTTTGTTTTCAATTTCAAAATTTCTCCCAGAGCAAATGCTGCGCTCCAGCGTACTACAGTTCCTTCGTGTTCTGTATTGATGATCAGGTTTGTAATGGCATCTTCCAGCTTATCAGGAAATAATTGGGCGGTATTTCCTATGACCTTAGCGCTTTCCCATTTTATTCTGGGAGCTTTTTCTGTAAGGGTCTGGGTGACAAATGTGAGTACGGTTTCGTCTGCAAGATTGGGGTTCTGTTTCGTAGCATATTCCATTGCTTCAATACAGGTTCCTTTTACCGATCTTTTGATTTCTCAGCAAAAGCAATGAGTTCATCAATGGGTAAGGAAGTATCCAGAATCCATTGGCTGATGATCTCTGTTTTTTCCTTTGCCTTTGTAGCCTTGTCTTTAAAAAGTTCTTCTATCGTCATAGTCTTTGTTTTTAATGTTTCCAGCGTTCTAATTTAGGAATTCCCTTCGAAAATAAACCGGCCAGAAATCCGGGAAAGCCCATGTCTTTCATCTTATGCTTTACAAAATCCTGCATTTCTTTTGCGGTGATGTCCGGTTGGGTGAATTGTCCTTTTTCATAGCAATATCCGCAATATTTTGTGCTGATGGTACCGTCACTATTGGTGCCGCTTCTGTTAGGAGATTTTTTCAGAGGCATACTACAGCTCTGGCATTTTTGTACACTTTGTCCATGTTATATTATATTTTTTTGACAAAGGTATAGGGGGCGACTGTCAACCTTATGTCAGTCTGTTTTTGGAAAAAAGAAATAAAGTTGGGGAGCTTGAGGTTGGAAGAGTGAAGTTATGGAGGTCGGGAGATAAGTTTATAGTCTGTTAATTTTATTTTACTCCAGTAATTGGAATGATTTTTTAGAAGTAATCTGTCCGCAATAAACTTCCAGCATCCCTCTTCCAGCTTCCATGCTCTTACAATAAAGAATTAATATACTCCTCCAATGTAAAATGTATCGTTTTCCTAAATGGCTGGGTTGTATTCCTCAAATCCTGGATCTGCAATACCTTAAAATCCCGGTATTCATTTCTTTTCCAGCACCAGGCGATCAGATGCCATTGGTTGGTATAAAAGCTCATGCTGATAGGTTCAATTTCCCTTTCACTGGCTTCCTGCAGGTTGTTAAGATAATTGATTTTTAAAATATGCTTGCCAACAATAGCATTCTGGATAACGGTAAGGTAATCTTTACTGTGATCCGTTTCCGGGGAAATATAGATTCCAATCTTTTCCTGAAGCATTTCTGCTTTTTCCTTTTCACTGTATCGTAAAACCGATTTTATTTTATCAATCGCATTGGAAACATTTTTCTGAATGGTTTTATCCGTATAGCGTTCCGAAAGTCTGGAAATCATGATCAGTGCATTAGCTTCGTCGCTTGTCAGGAGAACAGGAGGCAGAAAGAATCCCTGTAAAACAGTATAGCCTTTCTGTGGTTCATAATCAATAGGAACCCCGATTTCACCCAAAGCCTTGATATCTCTGTACACGGTTCTGATGCTGATTTCATATTTTTCAGCAATATAATCAGCCGTTACAAACTTTTTGGATTGTAGAGTGGTGAGTACGGATATCAGCCTGTCGATTCTGTTCATTATTTTAAGACATGAAGACCAAAAGTATAAAATTATTACGAATGACAGTCATTGCGAGCGAAGCGAAGCAATCTCAATCTCATTATTGCTTTCCGAGTCTGTGAAAGATTCTATATTAAAAGTTGGTTGGTCATTCAACTATAAATGATCCTGTTTTATCTTGTCCAAAATGACTTTTATTTTATCTGAAACCGGATAATCTCCTGAAATTTCAAGTAACGGAACATCTATTCCTGAAAGCCATTCACGATGGGCATTTAAGGTTCTGTTGGCAATACCTGTATCATGGTCATAATCTTTTGCCCACTCCAAGAATTCCTCAAATTTGCCGGCTCTTTGAGGGTTGGTGATAATTTCTTCACCATATCTTTCGAATTCTCTTTTTCTCAGCCTTTTCATTCTTATTTCAGGAGGCAGATAAATAAAAATAACCAGATCAAACGGCGGAAAAATATTTTCACCCCAATGAATCATTGATCCTCCGAAAATCCAGTTATCGGTCGTATGAAGAATATCCGAAACAGTTGTATTCCTGATTTCAGGATTCTGCTTTTCTGTAAATGGAACTTCAGTTTTAAGCCAGAAAAAATCGTCACTATCGAAATATTCAATATTGAGTTGTTCAGACAATGCTTTCCCCAATGTAGTCACCCCGGAACTGGATGCCCCAAAAATATGTATTCTCATGACTTCTGTTTTTAAATCTGCGAAATCTGCAAAATCTGCGAGAGCATATAAAAATTCCCTCAGACATAAGTAATATGACTAAGAGTACTTCAGAATCCAGGTATAAATTCCATTCAGCACTTCTTCCCGTATTTCTTCATTCAAAATCTCGTGACGCATTTCCGGATAAAGCTTTACTTCGACATTCCGGAAACCATCAGTCTCTAAATTGTTAACCGTATGTTCGACTCCTTTTCCAAAATCTCCGATCGGATCATTCTGCCCACTCACGAATAGCAAAGGAAAAGATGGAGAAATAGAAGCTGCCCAATCTCTTGAGGTAGCTTTTTTATAGATGCTGAACAAAGTATAAAATGCATTATGGGTAAACGGAATTCCGCAAAGTTCATCCTGCTCAAAAGCTTTTCTGTTTTCCGGATTCACGCTCAGCCAGCTGGTATCACTAAAGTCTTTATCTTTTTTAAAATGTTTGTTATTGACACTCGTAAAGACAGAATTTAAAAAGTACGATGACGAGGAGCAATAGCTGTAGCCAATGACAAATAGCCTATCAATAAGTCAATTCCTGCCAACGGCCCTCCGGTTCCGGTAATAATCGCTCCTGCAAACTTATTGTTTGCTTTTTGAAGAAGGCAACGGGTAACAAAAGATCCCATAGAATGTCCCAGAATAAAATGCGGAATACCGGGATACTGCTCAGTAAGATAATCTGCCATCATTTCTGCATCTGAAACAAGTCTTTCATCCGGTTTCTTAAGCTGGAAGAAGCCAATTTCATCTTTATTTTTACCGATTTCCCGTGCCCCAGATGATCATACGTCAACACAGCAATCCCATGGTTTGCAAAATATTCTGCAATTCCTGAATATCTGCCGCTGTGTTCCTGCATGCCATGAACGATGAGTAGGGTGGCTTTGGCTGTTTCCGGGGAGAACAGGGTATAGAAAAGCTTTGAATCATTGTTGAGGTTAGAGGAAAGGTATGATGATTTTGAAGACATATTTATTTTTTTAGAAGACCAAAGTTACTTAATAGAATGCATTGAAAAATTTAGCATTTGTATTTTATCTTTTACATCAAATATAATTATAATAGACCTTAATATATTGATCAATTTAAAATCATGATTTCCACCCCATCCAAAAATAAAATTCCCTTCAAATTTGCTCACCCAATTTTTTAAAAGTAATTTTGCACGAATCTAAAAACAAATGTAAAATATGTCAACTTATGTAGTTGTAGGTCTTCAGTACGGAGATGAAGGCAAAGGAAAAATCACGGATGTTTTATCAGCAAAATCGGACTATGTAGTGCGTTTCCAGGGTGGAGACAACGCTGGTCACACGGTTTATGTGGGTGATGAGAAATTCGTTCTACACCTTCTTCCTTCAGGAGTTCTTCAATGCAAAGGGAAATGTATCATTGCGAACGGAGTAGTGGTAAACCCTAAGTCTTTCATTAAAGAAGTGAATCAGATCGAGAGCAAAGGCTTGAGAACAGATCATATCTTTATCAGCAGAAGAGCGCATGTAATCATGCCTTACCACATCCTTTTGGATACTTACCGTGAAGAGGAACACGGAGGAACTCAGATCGGAACTACCAAAAAGGAATCGGACCTTGTTATGAAGATAAAATTGCAAGAGTCGGGATCAGAATGGTAGACCTTTTAAATCCTGAGATTTTAAGAGACAAAATCGAGAAAAACTTAAAAGTTAAAAACTCTCTTTTTGAAAAATATTACGGAAAGCCGGTTTTAGATGTTGAAGAGATCTACAACGAATTCCTTGAAATTGGAAAACAGCTTCAGGACAGAATTGTTGATACAGAGCTGGAATTAAACGAAGCCATTCAGGAAGGAAAGAACGTATTGTTCGAAGGAGCTCAGGCGTTGATGCTTGATATCGACTTCGGTACTTATCCGTACGTAACTTCTTCTTCTCCGTCTACAGGAGGTGTTTGTTCAGGAGCAGGTGTTCCGCCAACATCACTTCAGAACCTGATCGGTGTGGCAAAAGCATACTGTACCAGAGTAGGAAACGGACCTTTCCCATCTGAGCTTGATAATGAATTGGGTGAGAAAATCAGACAGATTGGTGGTGAATTCGGAGCAACTACAGGAAGACCGAGAAGAACAGGTTGGTTAGACCTTGTTTCTTTAAAGCATGCTTGTATGATCAACGGAATCAACAATCTTGTCATCACTAAGCTTGACGTTCTTACAGGAATTGAAAACCTTAAAATCGTTACTCATTATAAAACTGAAGACGGAAAAATTATCGATTATTTCACTTCGTCAACAGAAAAATTATACAACTACGAGCCAATTTACCAGGATTTACCAGGTTGGGAGGAAGATATCACAAAAGCAAGAAGCTATGATGAACTTCCGGACAATGCTCAGAAATACATCGAATTTATCGAGAAATATTTAGGAATCAATGTATATTTGGTTTCTGTAGGTCCTGAGAGAAGTCAGAACATTATCAGAAAAGAATTATTCTAAAATTCTCAGATCATAAAATAGAAAGAGGCTTTCAGTGGTGAAGGCCTCTTTTTTTTACCTTTACGGATTATTTTGCAACCTATAACCATTAAGAAAAGCGAAGAATAATAAGGAGAACCAGAGTTTTTTTAAATGAAGCTGCATCTTAATAGTCTTATCCTTTTACCTTCCACCTTAATGAAAAATTTATATTTTCAGGAAATTGCTGATTGAAACGCCTTTGCGAACGAATTCAATGTTTATTTAAAAAAACTCTGCGATCCTGGCGTTCAAAAAATCTTGTCCGATGTTTATGCCAAAAACAAAAATCAGTTCCGTCATTCTCATGATTATTAATGCTTTGCTATTGTATTTTTCCGAAAAATAATCTGGGTTTTAAAGAAAGATTTTAAATTTCAAAATGTTAAATTTTCAACTTTATCATAAATTTTTCTAATATTATGTTGTTTTGATAAAATTCTGGCAGATCTTTTGATATTGAATCATTGCTTATCGATAAGAACTAACAAACTAATAATCGCTTTTTTAACAGTTTAAATAGTAGTAGTGATGAAACAACAGAATCAAAACCAGGAATTTCGCTTCAACGAAGTTCTTTTTGAGCACCGTAACAAAGAATATGGAGCTTATGTATTAAGAAACGAATCAGACAGAATATTAACCAAAGCACTTTTTGTAGGGATAAGTTTATTAGCAGCTGCGTCTTTAACACCACTTGTGATTTCAGCATTTAAAACAGAAGGAAAACAAGTGCTAACAGATGGAGTAGAGATTGAATTTACACCAATTACACCAGACGAACCTGTAGCTCCGCCAGTAACAATTACACCGGTAAAGCCTGAAACAGCTTCTAATACAAAAACATTTGACAGCACAGTGCCTACACCGTCAAGTACAGCTCAGGATAATGTGAAAAAGGATCCCATTCCTGATGATGCAGTAGCAGGTTTTAAAGACAATTTTAAAGGAGATCCTATTGCGCCGAATACACCCAATGTACCAACATTAACAGTGGGGACTGGTCCTGTAATCAATACGCCGCCACCAGTGATTTCTGGGCCGGTAGATAAAAATAAAATTGTAGAATCCGGCGAATTAGGTTCTGAAGCTAATTTCGTTGGAGGGATAGAGTCTTTCAGAAATAAAGTAATGAACAACTTTGACGGTTCAGGATTTGAATCCGAAGAGCTGGTGAAAACTACAGTGACTTTTATTGTAGAAATGGATGGTACGATCTCAGGGGTAAAAGCTAATGGAACCAATGCCGATTTTAATAATGAGGCAATGAGAACAATTAAATCAATCTCAAACAAAGGGAAATGGATTCCTGCCAAAAACAAAAAGGAGAATTCGTAAGAAGTTATTTCAAATTTCCGATCTCTATGAAGTTTGATTAATTGCTCTGAAAACAATTTTTAATAGTTATCCACAAAGAATTTTTTTGTGGATAATTTTTTTATCGTTAAATTGCTTATTAACAATATTTTAACTCAATTTTGATTTTCCCCTTCACCGGGAGCAAAGAAAAAGTGTATTTTTGAAACTTAAAGTTCGAATAATGGCAAAAATCATAGGTATTGCTAATCAGAAAGGAGGTGTCGGAAAAACGACTACCGCTGTAAATCTGGCAGCAGCATTAGGAGTATTGGAAAAAGAATATTAATCATTGACGCTGATCCCCAGGCGAATGCTACATCAGGGCTGGGCGTTGAAGATGTTCAGTACTCTACATACAATCTGTTGGAGCATAGTGCAGATACAAGACTTTGTATCAAGAGAACTGCAACTCGAACCTGGATATTATCCCGTCACATATTGACCTGGTAGCTGCAGAAATCGAATTGGTAGACAAGGAAGACCGTGAGTATATGCTGAAAAAGCATTGGCCAGCGTAAGAGATGATTATGATTATATCATTATCGACTGTGCACCAAGTTTAGGTCTTATTACCGTAAATGCCCTTACAGCGGCAGACTCTGTCATCATCCCGATTCAGTGCGAGTACTTTGCACTGGAAGGACTGGGAAAACTTCTGAATACCGTTAAAAATGTTCAGAAGATTCATAACAAAGACCTTGGAATAGAAGGGCTTCTTCTGACGATGTATGACAGCAGATTAAGACTGTCTAACCAGGTTGTGGAAGAAGTGAATCTGCACTTCCCTGAGATGGTTTTTGAAACCATTATCAGCAGAAACGTAAGATTGAGTGAAGCACCTAGTTTTGGAGAAAGTATCCTGAACTATGATGCAGAAAGTAAAGGGGCTGTTCAGTACATTCAGTTAGCTGAAGAAGTTCTTTTGAAGAATGAAAATTTAGTAAAGAATTAAATTAATAATAAATGGCCAATAAGTGAATGCCGGTTCATCACTTATCAAAACATCATTTATCAATTATATCTATGAAGGACAAAAAAGAGCTATGGGACGCGGCTTGGGCGCCATTTTAAGTGCAGAATCCAAAGCAACTGTGAATTCCGCTACCGATGAGGGAGCAGATAAGTTTGTAGGAAATATTGTAGAAGTTGCGCTTGAAGATATTTATCCGAACCCGACGCAGCCGAGAACTTATTTTGATGAAAAGGCGTTAAACGAACTTGCCCAGTCTATCAAAAACTTAGGCGTGATCCAGCCGATTACCTTAAGAAAAGACGGCGAGAAATTTGAAATCATATCCGGGGAAAGACGTTATAGAGCCAGTAAAATTGCAGGCTTAACGACTATTCCTGCCTATATCCGTCTGGTAAATGATCAGGAACTTCTTGAAATGGCTCTTGTTGAAAACATCCAGAGAGAAGATCTTGATGCCATTGAAATTGCTTTGACTTATCATAGACTTTTGGAGGAGATCGGTCTTACTCAGGAAAATCTGAGCCAGAGAATAGGGAAGGACAGAAGTACCATTACCAATTCGATCAGATTGTTGAGATTAAATCCGGATATTCAGAATGCCATCAGAAGCGGTGAGATTTCTGCAGGACACGGAAGAGCGATCATCAGTCTTGAAAGTGAAGAAGACCAGCAGGTTTTATTCGGGCTGATCATTAAAGAAAAATTAAACGTTCGTCAGGCCGAGCAGGCTGCTGCTGCCCTGAAGAATCCTAAATCTCCGGCTGCTAAAAAAGCAAGCATGGAGCTTTCCAATAATTATAAAAGAGCCCAGAAGACCATCGCTGATATCTTAGAGGTAAAAGTGGAGATCAAAACTTCGGGGAATGGTAAAAAGGTAAAATTGTTCTGGACTTCAAAAATGAAGAAGAGCTGGAGTATATTTTATCCCATATTAAATAATGAAGAAAATATTTTTCACATTTTTCTTGTGCCTGGCTGCACTGGCCTACTCACAAGTCAATCCAATTGATACCGTTCGGATGCAGACGCCTCCGAAACCGGAAACCCCTGCGCTGAAACCGGGGAAAACAGAATCTAAGATCATTGAAGATCTTGAAAAAGCGAATGGCCCTACAAAGAAAACGATTAAGCTGAATCCTACCAGAGCAGGTCTGTATTCAGCAGTTTTACCGGGACTGGGACAATTCTATAACAAAAATACTGGAAGATTCCCATTGTTTGGGGAGCTGTAGGAGCAGGAGTAGGTATTGCGGTCTGGAATGACAACCAATACAAAAAATACCGTGAATATTACATCGCTAAACTTAATGGGACACCCAATGAATTTGTAGACAGCCATCCCTGGTTAGACAAAAGAGCATTGGGGAATGCACAGGACAGGTCGAAAAGACAAAGAGACTATGCCATTGCCATTACAGGACTGATTTATATTCTGAATATAGTAGATGCCGTAGTGGATGCGCATCTTTATGAAAGCCGTCATGATCCGGATCTTACCTTCAAGCCGTCTATGATTCAGGATCAGTACGGATATGATGCACCGAAAACCGTAGTTTAAGTTATAGATTTTAGTAGAATAGTAAAAGCATGATGCCTTAAGAGGAAAATGCAGGATTAAAAAAAAAAAAGATTATGAAAATAGCATTAGTGGGTTATGGTAAGATGGGAAAGATCATTGATGAGATCGCACAGAAAAGAGGTCATGAAGTGGTGGCCCGCCTGAAAGAAACTCCAACTGCTGAAAATCTTAACAATCCGGATGTTGTGATTGAGTTCTCTCTGCCGGAAGTGGCCTATGATAATATCAAAGCCTGCCTTGAAAATAAAATTCCGGTAATCTGCGGAACTACAGGATGGCTGGAGAAAAAGAAGAAATAGAAAAACTGGCCGTAGAAAATGATACGGCATTCCTATATGGTTCCAACTTTAGTTTAGGCGTGAATTTATTTTTTGCTTTAAACGAAAAACTTGCCGATCTGATGAAAAACGTGGACGAATATTCTTGTCAGCTGGAAGAAATTCACCATATCCATAAAAAAGATGCACCAAGCGGTACTGCTATTTCCATCGCAGAAGGTATTATACAGAATAATCCTAAGTTTGATGCCTGGAAACTGGAAGAAACAGAAGGAAAACAGCTTGGTATTTTCGCAGTTCGTGAAGATGAAGTTCCGGGAACCCACAGCGTATTCTACAGAAGTGAAGTAGATGAGATTGAAATCAAACATACTGCTTTCAACAGAAACGGCTTTGCATTGGGAGCTGTAGTTGCTGCTGAGTGGATCAAAGATAAAAAGGAAACTTCGGAATGAAAGACGTTTTGGGGCTTTAATTTGTAACAAATTCTGTAAATTGCAGACAAATAAACAGAAAATGATGAATAGTGAATTGTAAATAGCGACCTGCTGTGATCATTTATTACTCATCATTTATCATTTATATCATAAGAATAGGCACAAAAATTTATGAATTATTTTTTAACTTATACAGTGTATGTCCTCATTTTATCTGTATTGATGGGGATTTCAACTTGGAAGCTGTTCAAGAAAATGGGGTATAACCCTTTATTTGCTTTTATACCTTTCTACAACTATTTTATTATTCTTAAAGAAACAAAACACCCGAAATGGTGGGCTATTCTATCCTATCTTCCGATCGTAGGACCCATTATGATGTCTGTTTTTCACCTTTACTTAGTGAAGAAGTTCGGAAAAACACTGTTCAAGGATCAGATTCTTACTGTGATTCTTCCGTTTATCTATATGGCCGTGATCAATTATTCTAAAGACGTAGAATTGGAAGATGAAAACGCCAATGACCTGTTTCTTACAGATGAAGAGAAAACGCTCAAAAGAAAGATACATTTATCGGTTCCATTACGTTTGCCGTAGTTTTTGCAACCATTATCCACGTTTTTGTAACACAGCCGTTCGGAATTCCTACAGGATCAATGGAAAGAACATTGCTGGTAGGAGATTTTCTTTTCGTAAACAAATGGAGCTATGGATACAGATTGCCAATGCGTCCTGTAGCAATACCTTTCCTTCAGGGAACCATTATGGATACAGGCCAGAAAGGAAATCCCAAAGATGATCCCAAATCTTACGTAGATGGAGTAAAGTTACCTTACACAAGAATTTTACAATTTAATAAACCTCAGAAAAATGACGTGGTTGTTTTCAACTATCCTCAGGATTCCGTACACACAGCAATCGACAGAAAAGATCCGTATGTAAAAAGATGTGTGGCTACAGCAGGAGATACTTTTGAAATGAGAGCCGGAAGACTTTTTGTGAACGGCAAGCCGGAAACCGTTTTAGGAGACCAGGAAGTTCAGCACAGATATATTGTAACTACAGGAAGCCAGTTGGATATTCCTTCATTATATAATACATATGGCTTTTTACCGGTTCAGGAAGTACAGACAGACAAAGGATATCTTTACGCTTTCCAGGGGCTGACAGATAAAACAGCGAAAGAAATTAAAGAGCTTTCTCAGGTAATTGATATGAAAGAAGAAGTTTCCCCCAAAGGAGAAGCTGCCATTTATTACAGAGATGAAGCCAAAACTAAAATTGATACCACTCAGTCTATCTTCCCTGTCAACAAACCTTGGAACCAGGATTGGTACGGTCCTGTAAGAATTCCTAAAAAGGAGATGTTGTAGCCATCAATCAGGAAACACTTCCAATGTACCAATGGATTATTTCTGAATATGAGCACAACAGTTTAGAGAAAAAGAACGGAAAAATCTTTATCAACGGAAAAGAAGCTAATCAGTATACCATTCAGCAGGATTATTATATGATGGTGGGAGACAACAGAGATGCTTCCTTAGATGCAAGATTCTTTGGTTTCGTTCCGGAAGAAAACATTGTAGGAAAACCGATGTTTACATGGATGAGCCTTCAGGGAGCCTTTGCAGACAGCAGCTCTACGTATCAGGCACCATTCAAGATCCGTTGGGACAGAATGTTTAAAGCAACAAACACCGGAGAAGCCAATAAAACCTCTTACTGGTGGATCGCAGCAATGATTCTAATATTGTTCTTCGGATGGGAGTATTTCGTGAAATTGTTCAGAAAGAACAAAACTGAAAACGATTAATAGAAAAAATTAAACTTAAAATAGAATGAAGTATTTGAAAAAATACTTCATTTTTGCATTATGAATATGAAGAATGTTTTATTACCGGTATTTTATTTACCACCGGTTTCATGGTTTTCAGTGTTTTTGGATGCTGAAAATGACGTTGTATTTGAACAATTTGAAAATTTTCCAAAGCAGACCTATAGAAACAGAGCGAATATCTATGGAGCCAATGGAAAACTGTCGCTGATCATCCCTATGAACCACAATGGGAAAAGGGAAATGAAAGATATGGAAATTTCTTACCGAGAAGATTGGAGAACCCTTCACTGGAAGTCGATCAAGACCGCTTATCAAAGCTCTCCTTATTTTGAATATTATGAAGATAAATTCAGAAAGATCTTCGATATGAAAGAAAAATTTCTTTTGGATTTTAACCTTAAAGGGTTAGAGATCATCCAACAGGTACTTAAAACAGAAAAGGCACACTCTTTGAATGTAGAATATATCAAAAATCCGGAAGGTATCAGTTTCAGAGAAAAATTCTCGGCAAAACACCCTTCAGAATTTGAAATGGAAGAATATTATCAGACTTTCTCAGATAAATTCGGATTTTTGGAAGATTTATCGGTTTTGGATCTTGTCTGTAACAAAGGTCCTGAGTCACTTTCTTATATAAAAAAATAAAACAGTCATCATAGCAAATCGCTGTTGATCCTCTTAAAAACGGATAAAGCTGATGGTTATATGGCTTTTAAAATTAAATATCAACATATGAAAAAGGTATTATTAGCTGCAGTTTTTTTAGCAGGTTTTAATTTCTCCTTTGCACAGGAGTCTAAAGCTAAAAGTATTGACCCTAAAGAAGATAAAGATCTGATGACCTGGTATCATAAGGATTTCTCTGCTTCAAAAGTATATGGAGTAAATACGGCAAATGCTTATAAATATTTAGAATCTAAAGGCCTGAAGCCAAAAACAGTTATTGTTGGCGTTTTAGACAGTGGTGTACAGGTAGATCATCCGGGGTTGGTAAAAACCTATGGACAAATCCTAATGAAGTTCCGGGAAATGGTAAAGATGATGATGGAAACGGATATATCGATGATATACACGGATGGAACTTTATAGGCGGGAAAAACGGAGATATTGATATCGACAATATGGAGGTAACAAGAGTTGTTGCTAAATATAAACCGGTTTTTGAAGGTTCTGATTCTGCAAAGAACAAAGCCAATCAGGCCAGTATGAAGGAGGAATTTGATATGTATATGAAAGCCAAAGATCTTTTCAGTAAAAAAGTATTGAGGCTAAACAGAATTTTCAGACCTATTCTATGCTGAATGAGCTGATTCCTAATATGGTGAAACTGCTGGCAGGGAAACCTGTAACTGCAGAAACAATATCATCTGTTAAAGCCCCTTCAGATCAGAGAGATGCCATTGCGCTGGACTTTCTGAAACAGATCTCTACAAGTCCTGATTTCAACGGAAAATCAGCGGCTGACTTTGAGAAAAAGATGAAGGAAGAAATGAAAGAGGCAATAGACCATTTTGCTCCCGCTGCCAAACAGTATGACCTGTCTTATGATCCAAGAAAAGAAATTGTGGGAGATAACTATGACGACTACTCTGAAAAGATCTACGGAAACAACCATTATGAAGGTCCGGATGCAGAGCACGGAACCCACGTGGCAGGAATTATTGCAGGTCTTCCGCAGGGAAAAGAAATACAATATGGTGTAGCTTCCAAAGTTGCAAAAATCATGACCGTAAGAACGGTTCCGAATGGAGATGAAAGAGATAAAGACGTTGCGAATGCTATCAGATATGCGGTAGATAATGGAGCTAAAGTCTTAAATATGAGCTTTGGAAAACCGGTGTCACCTGGTAAAAATGTAGTATGGGATGCTTTCAAATATGCTGAAGATAAAGGCGTTCTTTTGGTAAAAGCTGCCGGTAATGAAAACGAAGATGTAGCAGAACACCTTGCATATCCTACCAACTTTAAGAACATTTCTGACGAAAAACCGTTTGTAAGCAACGTTCTGGTAGTAGGAGCAAGCACCAATAAGAATGATGCCTTGAGAGCCGACTTCTCCAATTACAATAAAAAAATGGTTAATGTTTTTGCCCCGGGAGAAGAAATTTATTCTACCGTACCAAAAATGAATACAAATACCTTCAGGGTACCTCAATGGCTTCACCCGTTGTAGCCGGAGGAGCAGCGGTCCTGCTGGCATATATGCCTGAACTGAAACCTGACCAGATCATTGAATCGCTTGTAAAGAGCAGTAATCCAAGTACAGCCAACGGATTCACAGATCAGTCACAGGCCGGAGGGGTTATCGACCTGAAAAAGCAGCAGAATATGCCTATACTCATTTCTATAATGGTAAAGGATCTGCAGGTACTGTTAAGCCCTCAAAGCGTAAAGCCAACGAAGTCAAATCCGTAAAAAGGCTGTTAAAAAATAATTTATCTTCCTGTGTTTAAGGAGAAACCATAAAGAGTCCGGATTTTTTCGGACTTTTTATTTTTTATTTTCAATTTTGGCACGGTTTTTTGTAACTTTATAGTAACAAAATAATAAACAACAAAATGAAAAAGTTACTACTTGCAGGGATGTTAGGAACATCACTTTTGCAGTGTCTTGTTCCTCTGTGAATAAAGCAGCTACATCTCAAAATCAAAGAGCAGACTTCCTTACCATGAAAGGAGACTGGCAGATCGTGAGCGTAGATTACGAAAAAGGATATAAAATCAAACCTTTTGATGAAGGTGCAGACGCACAATGTTTCGTAGGAAGCCACTGGAGACTGATTCCTAACAACTGGACAGGGGCGTATACTTTAAACGGTGGTGGAAATTGCCCGGCAATTACTCAGCCTATCAAATTTGAAGTGAAAAACGGTAATACGTTTATGTTTAAAAAGATTGCTTCAGGTACTAAAGCAAAACAAAATACAGCAGGATATACCCTGACACTGATCAACAAAACTACAGATCAGTTTTCACTGGAGCAGGATGTTCCGTTTGAAGGAGGAAATGTAAAAGTAGTTTACAACTTCGAGAGAACAGGAATGAAATAATTTATCAACATAAAGATCAGAAAAAATGAAATTTAATAAAACATACGTAGGAGCCCTTTTCTTGTCATCAGCATTATTATTGACAAGCTGTGAAGCGGTTCAGAATTCTAATCACCAACAGAGAGGTACAGCCGTAGGTGCTGCTTCAGGAGCTGTATTGGGAGGAATCCTTGGTAACAATGTAGGAAAAGGAGGAAACGGAGCCATTGGAGCTGTATTGGGTGGTATTATCGGTGGTGTTGCAGGTAACGTTATCGGTAACAAGATGGACAAGCAGGCGAGAGATATCAAAGAAACTTTACCGGGAGCTCAGGTAGAAAGAGTAGGAGACGGTATTAAAGTGACCATGAATGAAAGTATTGTAAACTTTGCTTTCGACTCATCAAACCTTACTTCTGTTGCTCAGACCAACCTTGATAAATTAGCCAAAGTACTGGCTGATAACCCGGATACCAATATCAATATCTACGGACACACAGACAGTGTAGGTAAAGATGCTTATAATATGGCACTTTCTCAAAGAAGAGCTGATGCTGTAAAATCTTACCTGGTAGGAAAAGGAATTGCCGGAAGCAGAATGTTTACAAAAGGTGAAGGTAAAAATATGCCGGTTGCTAGTAACGATACTGACGAAGGAAGAGCTAAAAACAGAAGAGTTGAATTCGCTATTACTGCAAATGAGAAAATGATTAACGATGCCAAACAAGGACAGTAATTAATTTAACATATAAATATTTTCGTAAAAGACCGCCCCGGCGGTTTTTTTTGTATTTTTATGCTGGAAATTTTGAATTTATTATTTTTGTACCTGAAACCTTTATGATTTGAAATCCCTTATACAACATAAAAAATGATGAAGGCCCCTGACAACCATTAAAAAAACAAATAAAAATTTCGGAAGAAATAACATAAATGAAGAAATATTTAAAACTACTGCGTGTAGAACAATGGGTGAAAAACCTGTTTGTATTTGTCCCTCTCTTTTTTCAGGTAATATTACCAACCTTAATTTACTTATCGAAAGTATTTTCGCTTTTGTCATATTCTCACTTGCTGCAAGCGTGGTCTACATACTGAATGATTACAACGATATTGAAGCAGACAGGAAACATCCTGAGAAAAGAAGAAGACCCTGGCAAGCGGAGCAATTTCCAAATCAAAAGCAATAGGAATTCTTACAGGTCTTGTTATCACTGATATTATACTCGTATTATTAGCACAGCTCTATTTCCATCAGCCGTTATGGAAATTTGCAACCATCATAGCGTTCTATGTCATGATGAACCTTGCCTATACTTTCAGACTCAAGCATGTTCCTATCATTGATATATTTATCATTGCCATAGGTTTTGTACTTAGAGTGCTGGCTGGCGGTTATATTACAGGGATCAGCATTTCGCAGTGGGCTATTCTGCTGACCTTTGTACTGGCATTGGTTCTGGCCATCGGAAAAAGAAGGGGCGAGCTGATCAATGCGCAGGTTTCAGGAAAGACAAGAAGGGCTTTGGATGGGTATAATGTTCAGTTTGCAGATATTGCGCTGTCTATTTCCATTACTCTGGCTATCGTCTGTTATCTGATGTTTACCCTGTCACCGGAGGTTCAGGCCAGATTCCATCAAAGGGTTTTCTATACGGTAGTTTTCGTTGTATTTGCTTTGTTGAGATATCTTCAGCAGACACTGGTATACAACAGAACGGAATCTCCAACCAAAATTGTATACAGAGACCGTTACATACAGGTCACTCTATTACTTTGGGTCGCCACATTTTTAATTCAAATTTACTTTAAAAAATGAAGCCGAATTTCACACAGAAAGTTACAAACTGGGGAAATTTCCCGGTAGTGGAAAAAGAAATGAGATCTGAGGACAGCTTCAAAAAGATAAAAGAATTTGTACTCAATCACAACGAAATTATTGCTAGAGGAAACGGAAGATGCTACGGAGATGCTTCGTTGGGAGAGTCCATATTTTCTACTAAAAATTAAATAAATTCATCAGTTTCGACCGTTTAAACGGAGTGATAGAATGTGAATCCGGAGTACTGCTTTCGGATGTACTGGAGATCGCTGTTCCGCAGGGATATTTCCTGTACGTAACTCCGGGAACAAAATTTATTTCAGTCGGTGGAGCCATTGCTTCAGATGTACATGGTAAAAACCACCATGCTGAAGGCTGCTTCTCAGAATATGTGACTGAATTTAAACTGATGACTGAAAACGGTGAAATCATCACCTGTTCCAGAGAAGAGAATTCGGAAAAGTTCTGGGCTACCATCGGAGGAATGGGGCTTACCGGAATTATCCTTACCGCAAAATTTAAACTTAAAAATATAGAGTCTGCATACATCCGTCAGGAAAGTATCAAAGCTGAAATCTGGATGAGATTTTTAGACTTTTTGATGAAAGTGAAAACTGGACATACACTGTAGCCTGGATAGACTGTCTTCAGAAAGGAAAAAATATCGGAAGAAGTATTCTGATGAGAGGAGAGCATGCCTTTCAGCACGAGCTCCCTCAAAGTATGGGAAAAACCCCTTTAAGACTTAAAAAAGCTTCAGCCTACTGTTCCGTTCTATTTTCCCGGATTTGTACTGAATGCATTGACGGTGAAAATATTCAACTGGCTGTATTATAAAAAACAATCTAAGAAGGAAGTCAAAAATTTTATTGACTATGAAACATTCTTCTATCCTCTGGATGCCATCAATGAATGGAATAAGATCTACGGGAAATCTGGCTTTATACAGTACCAGATGGTAATTCCCAAAGAAGCAGGAAAAGAAGGAATGAAGAGAATTCTGGAAACGATTGCCCAAAGCGGAAACGGATCATTTCTGGCAGTGCTGAAACTGTTCGGGAAAAACAATCCGCAGGCCTACAATTCATTTCCTGTAGAAGGATATACGCTGGCATTGGATTTTAAAGTCAATTCAAAACTGAAGAAGCTGGTAGATCAGCTTGATGCTATTGTACAGGAATTCGGGGAAGAATCTATCTTACCAAAGACAGTATGAGCAGATCATCACTGACCAATTATCTGAAAAATATTCAAAATCCTAAATTTGTGTCTTTACAGCACAAAGAATCATAAACAACAATTCATAATGATCGTTCTGGGAAGTACATCTGAAGTGGCACAGGCTTTTGTGGAAAAAGCACTTCAGGAAGGAGAAAAATTTGAAAAAATCTATCTTTTTACCTCAAATAAGGAAACTACAGAGAGGTTTGCAAGGCATATTGATGTGAAGTTTCTGCAGCAGGCCGAAGTCATTGAACTGGACCTGACAAAAGAAATTGATTATAATAGATTTGATAATATCAATTCAAATGTATTATTTTGTGCCGTAGGATATCTGGGTGAAGGAACCGAAGAAGGATTGTATGATAACAGAAATACCGAACGGATTATTGATATCAATTATTCAAAGCTGGTGCCTGTTATGAACTATTTTGCTCAGAAATTTGAAAGCAGGAGGTCCGGAACGATCATCGGACTTTCATCCGTGGCAGGAGATCGGGGAAGACAGAGTAACTTTATCTATGGAAGTGCAAAAGCAGCTTTTACAGCTTATTTAAGCGGCTTAAGAAACTATCTTTTGATAAAAAGTACATGTTCTGACCATTAAGCCAGGGTTTATGGCTACCAAAATGACAGAAGGACTTCCTTTGAATCCTAAGCTGACAGCTACACCAAAACAGGCTGCTGCATGTATTTACAAGGCTTTTAAAAAGCAGAAGAATGTGGCCTATGTTTTGCCTGTATGGAGTATTATCATGTTGATCATCAGGAATATTCCTGAATTTATATTCAAAAAATTAAAGCTTTAAAAAATGAAAAAATTGTATTGTTTTGATTTTGACGGAACACTGACGTATAAGGATACCATGTTTATGTATCTTAAATTCTACGATTCTACAAAATACCGGATACAATTTTTAAAACATGTACCGCTCTTCATTCTGTTGAAACTGAAACTGGCTGAAACGGAAAAAGTGAAGAAAAGCTTTATCGGTTCTATTTTAAAAGGACAGTCTCAGGAAAAGATTGAGCAGAAGTCTAAACAGTTTTTTGAATTGCATTATCCCAAAATCGTAAGGGAAAATGCCCTGGACTTTATACAAAATATCGATAGGAATAATACACAGAGCTTATTGGTGACCGCTTCATTGGACATCTGGGTAAAACCTTTTGCCGATGAACTGAAAATGCATCTTGTATCTACCCGGGCCGAGTTCAAGAACGGTGTTTTCACAGGAAACTTTATCGGCAAAAATTGCAACGGAAAAGAAAAACTGGTAAGGATTAAAGCCGAAATCAACGATTCCAAGTATGATAAAATTATTGCATTTGGTGATACTTCGGGAGATCGGCCAATGTTGAAATGGGCAAATGAGGGACATTACCAATTTTTTCATTAATTTTGGAAGGTAAAAGTGTAAAAAATGAAAAGCCTGTTATTTGCTTTGACGATCACCCTGATGAGTTGTACGAATGTACCGTCTCAAAAGGAATCTCCTATGCAGGAAAAGGCAGAACTGCTTGTTTCTGAATCTCAGGGTGGGGCAGATCAGCCCGGCTTTAGAATCATTAAAGACGAGAAAGATTTTCGTAACACGATAAAAATGGGATTCGGATGGGTAGATCTTGAAAAAGAGCCGGCTACTGATTATCCGAAATTTCCAAAGAATAAAAAAGTTGTACTCTACAACTTGGGCAACTTCAGATCAGGAAGCCACAGAGTCACAGAGATCAGAAATGTGTCAGTGAAAAACAACATCCTGTATGTAGAAATTCCAGCCGGGAACCTTCCGGTGAAATGGAAATTCAGGTGATCTCAAACCCTGGATTATTTTCGCTGTTCCCGCAGAGTACCAGTTTACCTCCGTAGAATTAAAATATTCAAAATAATAATGGATAAAGTATATTTAGATAATGCCGCAACCACTCCGCTTGCAGAAGAAGTTATAGATGCAATGGTGGGTACAATGAAGATGAATTTCGAAACCCGTCTTCAACGCACAGCTTTGGACAGGAAGCAAAAATACTTATTGAAAATGTAAGAAGACAGGTTGCAGACTATCTTCATGTAACTCCTGCTGAGATCATTTTCACTTCCTGTGGAACCGAATCCAACAATATGATCATCAAATCCGCCGTAGAACATCTTGGCGTACAAAGGATCATCAGCTCTCCTCTGGAACATAAATGTGTTTCAGAAAGTATTCTGGATATGAAAACCAGAAAAGGAGTAGAAGTAAGCTATATCCGCCCGAACGAAAAGGGAGATATTGATCTTAACAAATTAGAAGAGCTTTTGAAAGCTTCAGATAAAAAAACATTGGTGAGCTTAATGCATGCCAATAACGAAATCGGGAATCTGATCCACCTTAAAAAAGTAGCGGAACTGTGCAAAGAACACCATGCTCTTTTCCATTCAGATACCGTACAGACCATGGCTCATATGAACCTTGACTTCTCTGATATTCCTGTCGATTTCGCTTCCTGTAGTGCTCATAAATTCCACGGGCCTAAAGGAGCTGGATTTGCCTTTATCAGAAAAGCTACAGGCCTTAAAGGAATCATTACCGGAGGACCTCAGGAAAGAAGCCTCAGAGCCGGAACAGAGAATGTAAGCGGTATTGTGGGACTTGGGAAAGCACTGGAACTTTCGTTGACACATATGGACGAATATACACAGCATATGCAGAGCATCAAAGACTATGCTATCGAAAGATTATCAGCCGAAATAGAAGGCATTAAATTCAATGGCAGAAGTGCTGAGAAGGAAAACAGTCTTTATACAGTGTTAAGTGCTTTATTACCTTATAAAAATCCATTGATAGGACTTCAGTTGGATATGAAAGGAATTGCAATCTCTCAGGGAAGCGCATGTTCTTCAGGAGCGTCAAAACCTTCAATGGTAATGATGATGGTGCTTTCTGAAGATGAAATGGATCACTGTACCCCATTACGTATTTCTTTCAGCCATATGACAACCAAAGCAGACATTGATGCATTGGTGACTGCTTTGAAGGAAATTTCAAGCGATTACACTATAGAAAAAACTAATGTTGAGCATAGATAGTCTTATGATGTAAAAATCGTAATTTTGAAGATTCAATACAGAGAAAAACAAGAAAATAATATTAATTAAAATAAAAGAAACAAAAATGGCTTTAGAAATTACAGACAGCTCATTTCAGGATACGGTTTTAAAATCAGACAAACCGGTATTAGTAGACTTCTGGGCAGTATGGTGCGGACCTTGCAGAACTTTAGGACCAATCATCGAAGAAGTTGCATCAGATTTTGAAGGAAAGCAGTAGTAGGGAAAGTAGATGTAGACAATAACCAGGAAATTTCGATGCAGTATGGTATCAGAAATATCCCTACAGTTCTTATTTTTAAGAACGGAGAAGTAGTGGATAAATTAGTAGGTGTAGCTCCAAAAGAGGTAATCGCTGAAAAATTAAGCGCTCACTTGTAAAAAAACAATTGTGATAATGAATACCTTCCGTGTTTGGGAGGTATTTTTTTGAAAATAATTTGCAGGTAATGAAAAAGGTGTAATTTTGCAACCACGAAAAAGAAACGACGTTCTTTAAAAATATGATCCGGTAGTTCAGCTGGTTAGAATGCCGCCCTGTCACGGCGGAGGTCGCGGTTCGAGTCCCGTCCGGATCGCAGAAGTTTTTCTCAATTTACTTTAAAAAATTGATCCGGTAGTTCAGCTGGTTAGAATGCCGCCCTGTCACGGCGGAGGTCGCGGGTTCGAGTCCCGTCCGGATCGCAGAAGTTTTCTCAATTTCTTTTAAAAAAATTGATCCGGTAGTTCAGCTGGTTAGAATGCCGCCCTGTCACGGCGGAGGTCGCGGGTTCGAGTCCCGTCCGGATCGCAGAAGTTTTCTCAATTTCTTTTAAAAAAATTGATCCGGTAGTTCAGCTGGTTAGAATGCCGCCCTGTCACGGCGGAGGTCGCGGGTTCGAGTCCCGTCCGGATCGCAGAAGTTTTCTCAATTTCTTTTTAAAAAAATTGATCCGGTAGTTCAGCTGGTTAGAATGCCGCCCTGTCACGGCGGAGGTCGCGGTTCGAGTCCCGTCCGGATCGCAAAAAGTCTTCTAGAAATAGAGGACTTTTTTGTTTATAGCTCTTTGGAAATAAAAGCATCCAATTCCGGATCAAGCGTAAAGGTTAGGATCAAGCGCAAAAGTTGGGATCAGTCCCAAAAGTTGTGGATGTAGTGTTAAGTTTCTAAATTTATTTAACGCAAAGACAAAATGCAATTCATTATTGATAAAGGAGCTAAGAAATCGACAAAGGTCGCTGATGAAGCTATGTAAATATACATACACTTAGAAAGAATCAATACAATTGATTCAGTCTTTGCTTCCTAAAATAAAACACACCGGATAATAAAAATCTTTTGCGTTAAATTTTAAAATAAATAGGGCTGAATATTGTAAGCTCCCAACTTTTGCGTTTGATTCAAAATTGGGACTAAGCAAAAAGCTCAGTTAATAATAAAAAGTGCAAATGGCGATCGCAGATTGCACATCTTTTACCAATGTCTGTGACTAAGAAATCTGTCATTTCCAAAAACTTAGGTACACTTCTTATACAAATCCTTAAACTGTATCAGAAAAGAAAAAGTAAACATTTCAATTCTTGTTGGGTACCATATAATTTTTTTATATATTTGGAAAAGATAGATCCTTGCTTTTCTTTTTAAGAAATGATGATGTTTCGTCATCAATGTGAAATTGCTTAGCATACTGCACTACATACTATCTTTAATGGTGAAATTGGTACTAGTATGTACCTTTTCAGTTCATTTTCCGGGAAAATAAAGATACACACTAGTACCATTTCTGGAGTTGATAGATATAGTTCTCAGAAGATACGAAGGTATATCCAAAACAAAGCCCTATTCAATTGTAGGGCTTTTTATTTATAAAAACACACATAACCAATGTCACAAAATCTCAGCAGACAACAGATTTACGACCGCATAAAAGCATCCTCCAAAGACAGTTATATTTTGGAGGAAATGAAAAGGCTTGGTTTTTGGCAGGAAACATCTACGCCTTCCTTACCGGAACAACTGATACAGAAAGAAGTCGTTTTACAGCAGGAGCTGCAGGAATTACTGGCGAAAGACAGAAAGTACGGTAATCAGGAAGCAATGCTTCGTGAAATGCGTAAAAACGGATGCAGGAAGCAAAAGCCAAAAGAGAAACCACTAAACAAAAAAATGAACAGAAGCGGCAGGATAAAGCTGATCACTGGAAGAAATTGCAGGAGCAGCAAATCATTTATCTTGGAGAACACGTTTCGAAAGGACTTCATAAAACCGATTCTGACAGGGAAAAGCTACAACAGTATTCACTCCCTGCTTTTGAAAACATATCGGATTTCAGCCGAAAATCAGGCTTCAGTCTTTCGCTCATCAGATATCTTGCTTTCCACAGGAGCGTTTCAAAAAAATCTCACTATCATACTTTTGAAATTTCAAAAAAATCTGGGGAAAAAGAAAAATTTCTGCTCCGAAGTCTCAATTGAAAAGTTTCCAGCAATGGATTCTGGAGAATGTATTAAATAAAATTCCGGTAGGAGAGTCCGTTCATGGGTTCACAGCACAAAAATCAATTGTTACCAATGCAGAGCCACATCTTGGTAAAGATATCATCATCAATATAGATCTGCAGGATTTTTTCCCGTCAATCAGCTATAAAAGAGTAAAAGGGCTGTTTGTTAAGCTGGGGTATTCGGAACAGCTGGCTACTATTTTTGCATTAGCCTGTACCCAGGCCCACACAGAAGAAGTTTTACTGGACGGGGTTGAATATTTCGTTCATAAAGGAGAACGGTTCCTGCCTCAGGGATCTCCTGCAAGCCCTGCAATAAGCAATCTTATTGTTTATAAACTGGATAAAAGATTACATGGGCTGGCCCGGAAATTAGGATTTGTATATACACGCTATGCGGATGATCTTACTTTTTCTACCCATCAGGCCAACGATCATAACGTTAATAAGCTTTTATACTTCGTAAAACAGGTGATCAACGATGAAAACTTTACAGTACATCCTGATAAGCTTCATATCATGAGGAAAAAGCATCAGCAGAAAGTAACGGGCATTGTGGTGAATGAAAAACTGAATGTTGAGAGACAAAAGCTGAGAAAGTTCAGAGCACTTCTACATAATATTGAAGTCAATGGATGGCAGAACCAGACCTGGGGAAAAGCATTTCATCTGATCAATGCCATTGAAGGTTATATCAATTTTGTGAATATGGTAAACCCTTCCAAAGCTTTAGCCTTTAACCAAAAATTAAAAGCAATTATTGTAAAACACGGTAAACCGGTTGCAGAGACTGTAAAAATAATTCCGGTAACTGCAGAAGCAATTGAAATTCCCGAACGTAAAGAAGAAATAGCTGCACCAAAAGAAGACAAAACAGATTGGTGGAATATTTTTTAGCCTGATCCCAATACCTAATAACAACATCTTAAGCAATAAGATAGATGAAAATCATCAAACAGACCAAACTCTTTTTCCATGAGGGAAAATCGGATAAAGTTTACGAAATTGATCTTTGTGAAATTAATCCCGATGCTTTTATTGTCAATTTCCGTTACGGAAGACGGGGAGCTGCATTGAAAGAAGGCAGCAAAACCCCGGAATTTGTTTCAAGAGAAAAAGCTGAAAGCATTTTTGACCAGCTCGAAAAAGAAAAACGAAATAAAGGATATCAGTCTGAAGTAGAAGTATTTGTAGAACTTCCTTCATTGGAAACTGTTAATATGAACTCCAGTAAAGGTGTTATATTGAAACGTCTGGAAGATGCCACACAGGGAATCAATTCTTTCAAAACAGAATGGAAGACTTCCCGTGTGATCTGGAAAGCGGCTCAGATGGAGCTTAAAGAATCTGTTCCTTACATTCTGAAACTGGCGACAAAAGGAGATGAAATGCAGCTGTATGCTTCCATTTTTGCTATCAGAACATTAAAAATCACTCAGGCTTCCGGACTTCTCCACAGTATTGCACACAGTACAAGACACAAACAATATATCAGGAACGTTGCTTTTGATGCACTTCTGAAAATTAATGAAGCTTCGGAACAGGAAAAGACCGTTTCAGAATTACTGGAAAACTTACCTGCCGAAATAAGATATGCTATTGATAAAGGTGATTATCAAAGCTTAAAAAAGCATTACACTGAAAAATTCGATAAAAAGAAAAAGCAGATGAGCTTGTGTACCTTTATCTTCTGTCGAAAGCGTATCCTTCTCTGGCTGAGATTATTGAAACCCTTATCAGGCAGGTTCCGTTTGAATCGCCTTATTTCAGAAATATCCGGGCAATATATAAGCTCGCCCGCTTCAGAGATGATGCGCAGATTCTTGGATTACTTTCATTTTTATTCGAAAAGAAAAAACCGATGTTCAACAGAACTGCCAGTCTTGATAAAGAATCATGGAATCAGGAGCAGTACTTTTATCATTTCGGTGGCTATGTGAATGTAAGAAAAGAGCTCTCCAATAATGAAAGCCGACTGGCATTTTCGAATTTTACCAAACTTTATTTTCAGAAAAACGGGTTTTATTATTTAAAAGATCTTGGAAAACAGAATAAAGCAAAAGAATATTTAAGATTTGCTGTCAACGCTCTGATTCAGTATTCTGATGCAGATTATACCCCTGCAGTCAGGAGACCTTTAAGTGTATACGGAGCTTACGACTGGCAGAGCAGCAGATACCATTATACAGTCGTAGACCTTCCTGAGTGTTATCAGTCTTTACTTCTTACTACCATACTTTTCGGGAATGATAAGACCCGTAAAATGGATCCCAAACTTCAGTTTTATATTAAAAAAGAAGCATTCTGGAGTTCAGAGTATTATTATCAGGAAAGCAGAGTCACAAAAATAGAATCTGGTACTAATACTGCCCCGGATTCTTCAGCAAACACTTCTGTTAAAAAACAGCAGGAAGGAGCTTTAGATAATATCATCAGTACATTTAAAAATATTTTTGGTTCCAATAAAGAGAAACAGGTTGATTCTCAATTTAAACAGGAATCTCCATCAATTGAAGTTGAATCCATTCCTTCCAGACCTGAATTGTATCCAGAATTCTGGGATGCAATGCCTGAAGCTTATGTCCAGCTTTTGATGCAGGCGAAAATGGATCGGGTTATGAAATTCGCTTACGAAAATCTTTCCGTTCATCCTGATTATAAAGTTCTGCTGCAAAAATTGAACCGGAAATGATGATCCGTCTGCTTAACAAATCTTCGGAATACCCTCAAAGATTAGGTTTTGATACTTTGGTGAAAAGAGAAACGGAACTGAGGCAAAAGGAAAGTTTTGTAGCCCATATTTTAGTTTCCGGCAACGAAAAAGCAAGAAACTGGGCGAAAGTGAATATTGAAAATAATACCCAATATTTTCTCTCTTCTACAGATTTTATGACGATTCTGGTGATGAACTCTCGTAAAGAATCTAATGAATTTATCAATAGTTTACTGCAAAAAGCATCTTTATCGGAAGACAGGCAAAAGCATTGCTTGGAAAGGTAATCATCCAATTGATTGCGTTGGAAAATAATGAGGAAAATAACAGAATTGCCGAAGCTGCTACAAAAAACTCAAAATAACGGCTTCGTCTAATTTCTCTGAGATCAGTTGGGATATTATTGCCCAATTATTGACTTCCCCACTGAATAATAACAGGTTTTTAGCCAGTGAAATCCTTCTTTCAAAATCCCAAAAATATCCGGTGACGGAAATTCCCGTTTCCATCATTGAACTGCTGTTAAACAATGAAAACAAATCCATCAGAGAAAATGGGCTTAGTCTTTTAAAGCAGTATCCGAAAGAAGAAACCGCCAACAGCTGGCAGCAGATTCTTCAGTTGCTTTCTTCCGTTTATCAGGAAGTTGCAGAAGGAATCCTTTCATTGAACGATCAGTTTGAATCACAGCCTGAAATTCAAATGCAAACTACTGAAAGGCTTTTTGACGTATTAATGATCGAGCAGAAATTTGAAAATTCCCATCAGCTATTCAGAGATTATCTTGAGAAAATGGCTGCGAAATACAGTGATGCTATTCCTGTAAAATGGCTGATCAGACTGGTATTTGCCAACAGTGTAAAAAACCAGCTTTTCGGATTTGAATTGCTGAAAAAGTAAAGGATGACAGCAGATTCAGTTTAAAACAGGTCATTGCTCTGGCCAATCATGAGTTTCTGGCAGTAAGACAATGGTCATGGAACTTTTATAAAAATAATATGGGTAGAATCAGATCTGACCGTAATCATGCCTTGGGAATTCTGGATTCAAAATGGGACGATAGCAGAGCATTTGCATTTCACTTTTTCGAAAACGAATTCACAGATGAAGACTGGGATACAGACTGTCTGGTTGGAATTGTAGATTCCGTACGTTCTGATGTGGAAAGTTTCGGAAAAAATCTTATTATGAAATTTTTCAAAAAGAGCAGGGGCTGGAATACCTTACCAAACTGAGCCAGCATCCGAGCCAGAACATACAGCTGTTTGTGACCTCCTACCTTGAAGAATATGCAACAGACAATCCTGAAAAACTGAAAGAACTAAATTTTTATTTCCGTTCTGTACTTTCAAGGGTCAACAGGGCAAGAACTGCCAAAAACAGAATTTTTACTTTTCTTGAAAATGAAGGAAGAAAAATACGGAATCAGCTGAGATTGTCAGCAGTATTTTAGACGATTTATCGGCAACTACAGCCATTCAGGATAAAGCAAAATGTATTAATATTATTTCTGAACTGAAAATGATCTATCCTCAACTGAATGTTCACCTTCAATTAATCTCTTAAGTCATGTTATTCGATTATAAATTTCATAAAGATACAGCCATTACAAACTCTGCCACGAGTACGCAAATGAGCTTTTCACCTGATCTGCAAAGAGATCCTACATTTTTTGTAGGTAAACTCAATAAAAAAATACCGTTCAGGGAAGCCATTTCAGCGCTGCACGATGTGGTGGTTTCCGATCTTCGGTTTAAACCTAAGGACAGAGCGGAGTACAGAGAATGGGTTGCTGAGCAGGAAAAGCTTTGGCTGAGCGATTATATGGCCGAATTCCAGATTGAAGAAGTACGGAAAAGAATGGCTGAAGTAAGAGGAGAGCTGGATCAGGTCTATAAAGAAAAAAACAGGGTACTGGGGCCTTTCAATACTGCAAAAAGGCGTATTTTGATTATCTGTATCAAAAAGACAAAGATGCCTGGTTTGTTCTTGATCCTGTTATTACAGTGCATCCCGATGAGGTTTTCTTTGAGTGCTTCAGTCAGGATGAATCCACCTACGGAAAACGAGCAGCAGTTACAATGTTTTCACGGAGATCAACGAATTCAAATGCGGAACGACAAATATTGATTACTCGGCTGCACTTTACAACGAATTCCAGAAAATAAGAGATTATAAGGATACCGAATTTAAAATTGATCCTTCAGGATTTGAAGCAAGTACTACAAACGAAGAAGTTTATAAAGAAGAAAAGATAGATTTGCCGGATTCCTGGGTCCGTGGATTTCTACAGGTAAGTTCCGCTATGACTCTACCTGCAACCACATTCGATCTTCATCCTATGGATATTTTCAGTATTTGTCAGTATCTGAGAAGATTTAAAGAAAAAAAGGACCACGTGCACTGCGTTTTATTCTTGAGCCCGGGAAACCGGTTCAGGCTGTTTTTGAGCCATGGTATGAAGTCTTAACTTTTCACCGTTCCATTTATAAAGGGACGGAAAGTAAAACGATCAGAATATGGGGAAGAAGAAGGCTATTGATTCTGGAAAGATTAATTCCAATTGCTAAAAATTTCAGAGTGGTTTTATTAGGAAACGGACTGCCTTCATTTTATATTGCAGATCTGGGTGATATGTCCTTTACCTTAGGACTTTCAGGATGGACCACCAATGACTGGAGCAGAGCAGGAAATTTTGATCTGATGGCCCCGAGAAGTCATGTAGATCTCCTGACTCAGGAAAACGTTTTCAATGCATTAAAGGAAACCTGGTTTGGCACCACTACAGAGCTATCAAGAAAACTGAATCTGGATACAGCTACCATTTCGGCTTCGCTTACCTCATATACACAGGCGGGAAGAGTCATTTATGATCTCAATTCGGGATTGTACAGAGTGCGTGAACTGACACAGGAACCTCTGGACATGAAGCAATTGCGTTTTTCAAGCCCTTTAGAGGAAAAAGCAGATCAGCTCATTTCTGAAGGTAAGGTGAAAACAGATTACAGCATAAAAATGATGTTCTCAATATCCGGGGAACGGTGAAGGAAAATAATTCTACGCTCAAAACTCAGGCTTTCATTGATAAAGACCAACGTCTTACTGACGGAAACTGCCAATGCGGTTTTTATAAAGCAAACGGATTGAGGCAAGGGCCCTGTGAACATATTCTGGCAACGAGAATGATGCTGAACAGAAAGAGTTCAAATGTTTTGAATCAATAAAAAAACAATCCGGCAGATAACTTCCGGAAATAAGAATTAAAAAATCATAATGATCAACCCGATTCTGAAAACGGAATCGGGCTTTTATTTATTTACATGGCATATTGACCAAGTTATTGAGGTAATACGTAACCGTTTTAGCGGTATTTTACAGTTTCTGCATCCGGATCATCATAAGTCTTTTTATCAAATGATAAAATCTTGGTACTGTTTTCAAGAATTTTGCCTTGATGATTATAATTTCGTTCTGGTTTTGCAGATTAAACGGATAGTAGTACTTTTAGCTATCAAACATAGATGCGATGTCCAAAAGAAAATTCATTTTACTTTCTATACTGAAAACCTGGCTTATATCCACACTGGTTACTTTTGTTCTTTTGATTGTGTTCTTAAGTGCTACAAGAGAGGTGAGGAGCATCCCCGAATTGTGATATGAGCGGCTTGGCCTATGCTTTTGCCATATTCTGGATATTATTCCTCAGTGTACTTTCGTTAAGCAGCCTGTTGTCTGTTTTAAGGTCATTTCAGGGGAAAATTAAAATGGTCTTGTGCTGGTTCCTGTTGCCGGGGTCGCTATTGGTTCTCTTTTGCAATTCCAGACGGAAAAGTAAGTAAAGATGATATCCTCCTTTTTCTGATCATGAATATGCCCTGGCTGGTGATCTGGACTTTTTATTATTTCCGGATGAATAGCCGGTTCAATAGAATTGACCAATAATACGATTATTGATCCCCTATGAAATAAAATTAACCATAAAATACAGTTCTCCATATTGGGGAATTTGTTGTTTTTATGGGTTCTCGTTGGTTTATATTAAATAACCTCATACTGAATTTTTGATGAATAAATTAAAGCCTGAATCACAAACTGAAACAGATATGATAGGGAATTAAAACTGGTGTCAGGGTACTATCGCTTTAATAGAATTGGTTTTTGTGTTTTTTAAATGGTTTTATGTAATTTGATAGTGTATTTTACAACGAAGGGTGATTTATTTTGAATTTTATTTAAATAAAATGAGGTTGATTGCTGTTTTTAATAATTTTAATTTATTTTACTTTAAATTTAAATTATTGTATATCAGTATTTTATGATTTTTTAATTATTTTTTCTTATTATATATTTTGTCATGTCATTTTTTTTTATGTCATTTATGAGTGAAAAAATTGAACCATGGAACTTTGTCAAAATTTTATTTTGAGAATTTTAATTATTTTTTTGAGCGTATCCCTTCCTGCTCAAAAAATTTCTGTTCATGGTAAAATTGTAAACGAGCAAAATGAACCGGTTAAATATATCAATATTTCACTATTACAAAATGGCAATACCAAGATAGAACAAGCTCTACCGATGATTCAGGAAGCTTTTCACTTTCGGTTAATAAAGGAAATTATATACTATCAGTAGAACAGCTAGGGAAACAATTTTTCAAAAAAATATCAACTTACAGGCTGTTACTAATGATATAGGAGTTATCAGGATTAATGAGTATACGACTATTGACGGGGTTACAATTACTGTAGAGAAGAAAATCATTGAAAGAAAGGTTGACCGTTTAGTGTACAATGTAGAAAACGCCGTATCAGCATTGGGAGGAACTGCTACAGATGTATTGAAATCAACTCCGGGTGTGAATGTTTCTGAGAGTGCTATTTCCATTATTGGAAGAAGTACGGTTAATATATTGATTGATGACAGATTGATTCAGCTATCAGGAGAAAGTCTTATTAGTTATCTAAAATCAATTCCATCAGAAAGGATACAAAAATTGAAGTCATTACAAATCCGCCTGCAAAATATGATGCAGCAGGGAACAGTGGTTTGATCAACATACAATTAAAACCCTTCCTAAAGAAAATTCATGGAATGCCGTATTAAATTCTGCCGGTGAGTTTGCTACATTTCCAACTTTATCACATGGAGGCAATATCTCATATAAGAAAAATAAATTCTCCTTGCTTGCAGGAATCAATTACAGATACGGTAATAAAATATATACTAACGATATTGATTATCTGTACCCGGGAAATGAGCAGTGGACTAATGATATATATAATAAGAAAAACACAAAGAATCTTGGAACTTTGCTGAATTTGAAATATGACATTTCAGAGAAAAAGACTCTGGGACTGCAGTACTCCGGAAGCTTTATCAACGCCAATACATTTGAAGATAATATTTCTAAAAACTATATTGGAGGCATGCTGGCAAAAGATTATGCTACAAACGGAAATACTGTTTCAAAAGCCAGAACAAATGCAGTTAACATGAATTATAATCAGAAACTGGATACATTGGGGAAAAAGTTCTCTGTAGATCTTGATTATTTTAATTCCGTTTCTCCAAAGGATAATGAATTTATTACCAGTCAGAAAGATATTGCAGGGAATACTTCTCAGGATATTTTTGCAAACAATAGAGGCAGACAACAGGTGCAGAATTATTCCGGAAAAATAGATTTTGATATGCCGTATTCATGGGCTTCATTATCATTCGAGCTAAGGTAGGGTTTACAAAAACTAAAAATGAGGTAGATGCACAGTTTTTTCATAACCTTAATGGAGATCCCCATACGATTGGCAGCGTGACAATTTTGAATATACAGAAAATATACAGGCTTTATATATATCGGCCGATAAGAATCTGGGCGATAAATGGAGTATAAAGTTAGGACTAAGAGGAGAATATACACAAGCTACATCCAATTCTATCATAACAGGTCAGGTGAATAAAAACAGGTATTTCAAACTATTTCCAACTGCTTATTTATTGTATAAAGTGAATAAAGACAATTCATTGAGTTTAGATTTCGGAAGAAGGATTGGAAGACCTGCTTTTTGGGAATTAAATCCTGCACGATGGTATATGAATACACAGTCTTATACAGAAGGAAATCCTTTTCTGCAACCGGCTTTCTCATATGATATAGAATTGAATTATACCTATAAAAGTTTACTCAATGCAGGAATATATTACAGTAAAACAGAAGATGGTTTCGGACAGGTCACTTTTCATGATACTAGTGATGGAACACAGATATTTAAAAGACTGAATTATTATAATGCTACAGATATCGGATTCTGGACTGTTTTAACTTTTAAACCTTTTAAATGGTGGGAAGCTACAATTACTGCATCAGCCTTTTATAAGGAATCTGATAATTATATTCCATTATTTAACCGGGATTTTTCGGGGTGGGGAGGATATACAAAATCTACGAATCTCATCACTCTTAATAAAAACAAAACCTGTTTCTGAATGTAGATTATCATTACAATTACGCCGGCAAAAACAGAGAAACTTCGTATACCGGGTATTCTTATCTGGATATAGGATTTAAAGGATTATTATTTAAAAAGAAGCTGGTATTGGGCGTGAACTTTGAGGATGTGCTTAAGGAGAATATTTCAACATTTAGTTCAGTCTCCGGAGCAGTACAGCAATCATTCACCCAATATTATGATACCCGTCTGGTAAGATTTTCTTTGACTTATAATTTTGGAAACAATAAGATTTCTGTAGGGAAAAGAAATGTGGGTAACCAGGATGAAAGAAACAGAAGCAATCAATAGAAAAAATAAAAACAACTTGCAAGTGAGACCGAGGAAGGGTTAATGTCTATAAAAGTCACCCAATACTAACACCTAATATCAAAAATCATGAAAAACAAGAAGTTATCTCAGATGCTTATTAAAATGAATGTAAGCAACTATGGTTCTCCTGAAGCAGAGTTTGAAAACCTGAATGAGTCTCTGGCTCTAAAAATCAAAGGAGGTTTAAATAACTCAGCAAGCTTAGGAGTTAATGCCTCTAAGTGTAATGAGTCAGGATGTAACAATTCCGGTTGTGGAAAACAAACCACACAGGTTCCGGTTTTAGTTTAACCTTTCAGATTTTATTGGAAGATGTTGCTTCTTTCTATTCAACAAGAAGAAGCAACTCTTCCTTAAAATAATAAGCTGTAGTTATAATTCGGCATTATCTGAAAATTTGGGTAATTGTTTAAACCTCAAGTATACCTTATGAAATATAAATTATCTTATTATACAATCAGTACTCCAGATGTTACCGAGAATCAATGCATTTTATATGCCACCCGTACCGGAACACCTGTTATTATAAGTACTGATTTACTGGAAGAAATCAAAAATGGATTATTTGAAAATATTCCGGTCCGTTTGATGGAACTTCTTATCCAATCGGAAGCGATTGTTCCATCAGAAGAAAATGAATTGGCTGAACTTGTTTTTAAAGCCAAAATTTCAATGCAGGAAGATAAATCATATCTGAACTTTACGGTGCAGACAACAGCAAATTGCCAGTTGGGATGTTTTTATTGCGGTCAACAGCATACAAAACATAATATGAAGACGGATGTTATAGAAAATACCATCAAAAGATTTGAATATAAAATTTCACGTAAAGATTATAAAGAAGTAGATATTTCCTGGTTTGGAGGTGAACCTCTGATGTCTTGGAATACTATGAAATATATGTCAAAAAAGCTGAAAAAAATTACTGAAGATCATAACTGTAGATATTCTTCTCATCTAGTTACCAATGGACTTTCATTAAAAGAACATATCTATGAAGAGCTTGCTACTGATATGAACTGTTCGTTTATTGACATTACACTGGATGGAGTGGCAGAGTATCACGATAAAAGAAGAATGACAAAATCCAATAATAATTCGTTTGACATTATTTTTGGAAATATCCTGACTATCCTTAACAGACCAGACTACCCGATAAATGGATGTAAAATCTCCATTCGCTGTAATATTGATGATACTAATGTGGAAAGTGTGTCACCGCTTATACAATTATTGGTTCAGCATAACCTTCAGGATAAAGTAGATTTTTATCTTGCTCCTGTATACAGCTGGGGAATGATGCTCATTTGAAAACGAATAAAACAGATATAGCAGACAGAGAAATAGACTGGTTTATTGAAATGTATAAAGCAGGCTTTAAAATGACGGTTTTACCAAGACCGAAAGAACTCGTATGTTCTGCCGTAAATCCTGATTATGAACTGGTAGATCCTTGGGGAAAAGTATATAACTGTACAGAAACTCCATTGGTGCCGGTATATGGGCCAGAGCATGTTATTGGTAACGTAAATAAAAGCATTACAGAAACCGCTTCATTTGAAGACAGACCTTTTACCAACTGGTATGACAAGATACTTGATGCCAGCAATGGATATTACTGTACAACCTGCAAAATATTGCCTTTATGCGGAGGACGCTGCCCTAAATCCTGGACAGATGGTGCGCCGGCATGCCCAAGCATGAAATTTAATATGGAAGACCGCCTTGTATTATCCTATTTATATGCAAAATCAAACCTTCAAGAACTGGCGTAAATATTTAATTATGAATACAATACCTATCTCATCTATACAGGAAATTATCCTGAAAACTACTTCTGATCCCGGCCCTGCAGGTAGAGATCATGACTTTGATTCCCTGTTTATTGAAGCAGTATACAGCAAATTTGAAAGGAGTGTTATTCTGGATATGCAATATGCATGGGACCTATTCCGAAAAGGTTTTGAAGCGGCCAAAAATCCAATTTTGATATTGCAGATTACTATTATAAAAAAGGAGAAGATGTTATAAAAAATAGTGGATTTGATGATAATGTTCTGAAGTATCTGAATATCTATGTAACGCCTAAGCTATCATATTACCATTATAAGAAAGGTAATTATGAAACTGCCAATGAACTCACATGGAAGTCTTTATTCGAAACAGAAGAAATAGAAACAGAATTTCCTAATATGCATATGGCAAAAATTCAACAGCTGCATAATATAGCACGTGTAGCTGTCAAGCAAAAAAATATGATGAAGCTCATAAATATGAAAAGGCTATTCTTGATTATCATATGCTTCACAAAATACCGGATTTACCGGGTAAATGGAGTACTTCGCTGCTTAAAAACTGCGATGAAGAACTGGTTTCCTTAATGACTTTTCAGGTGTTTTCTGAAAAAATGGTTAATCTTATGCTGTTTCCTGATGTAGATGAAAAGCTTGCCCTGGATTATTTTGTTACACTGGATCAGTTTGTTCCGGGTTTTCCCGGAGATGAAACCTATATAGCATTCTCAAAAGCTATAAACAGTTTAAAAACATCTGATTATCAGGCATTGTTGAAGTATTCAGGAGAAGTTCTTTCTAAAGGCTATACCAGATTTAATGCTTTTAAACATTATCTTATTCTTCAGCTTTTATCAAAACTGGATACAGGAACATTACATAACGATTCTGAAAGCCTTTTTACTGAAGCTCTCCAGAATCATATCAGAGTAACACCTTTAATGCTCACCAAATATCAGACAGTTTTCCAATCAATGACAGAGAATATATCATAATGAAACTTATCCCACAACATGATCAGATGGATTGCGGCCCAGCATGTCTTGCCATGATAGCTTCACACTATGGCAAGGATATCGGGCTGCAGCATCTTCGGGATAAAAGCTTTATAACCAGAGAAGGAGTATCATTACAGGGAATAAAAGAGGCTGCTGAAAAGATAGGTTTTAAAACAATTGCCGGTAAATTGAAACCGGAAGGTTTACATAAAGACGTAGTACCTTGTATTCTGCATTGGAATCAAAATCATTTTGTAGTCCTTTATAAAATTCATAAAAGCCGGATTACAGGTAAGATAACTTACAAAATTGCTGATCCCGGGCATGGATTTATTTCTTTAACAGCGGAAAAGTTTAAAAAGGCATGGCTTTCAGATAATGAAAAAGGAATAGCACTTTTTTAGCCCCGAAGAAAAGTTTTATGAACAACAATTTCCGGGAGAAGAAAAGCTTTCATTACGGTATATGCTGAAATATTTGAAACCACATCGGCGACAGATGTTTTGGTTATTTATATTATTGTTTTTAGGGACATTGACTACCCTCGTATTTCCTATTTTAACACAAAAGCTTATTGATGATGGAGTCAGTAAAAAAATCTGGGGATTATCAGCTATATTTTACTGGCACAGCTCGCTTTTTTCTTAGGGAATATTATATTCAGTGTTTTCCGTAACTGGATCTCACTTACAGTAGGTACTAAGGTCAATATTCAGATTATATCAGATTTTTTACAAAAAATGCTGAAGCTTCCAATACGGTTTTTTGACACAAAACTTATGGGAGATTTTAATCAGCGGATCAATGATCATGAACGTATTGAGACCTTTCTTACTTCTCAAAGTCTGTTAACTTTATTTTCGGTAATTAGTTTTTCCGTTTTTTTGGCGTACTGTGGTATTATGATTTCAGAATCCTTAGTGTATATGTAATATTAACAGTGATATCTGTTATCTGGTCAGTTTACTGGATGGAAAGAAGAAAAATACTTGATTATTTTAAGTTTCAGCAGAGGAGCGAAAATCAACAGTCTATTTATGAGATCATCAACGGAGTTTCGGAGATAAAACTTAATCAGTTTGAAGATTATAAACGCAAAGAATGGGAACAGATACAGGAAAAACTTCTAAATGTTAACATCCGCATTTTAAAACTTGATCAGGTACAGCTTTTAGGATTTGATTTTATCAATCAGCTAAAAAATATTATCGTAACTTTTCTTGCAGCTTCTTTTGTAGTGAAAGGACATATGACTTTAGGAGGACTGTTAAGCGTTTCTTATATAATTGGCCAAATGAATGCGCCTATAAGCCAGTTAATTTCTTTTTTCCGTTCATTGCAGGATGCCAGGTTAAGTTTGGCCAGACTTAATGAAGTACAGACTCATCCGGATGAAGAGAATCATTCTCAGCTATTACTTTTCAGTGAAAAATATCATCAAAATGGGATAGAAAAGGGAATTTATTTCAAAAATGTATCTTTTCAATATGAGGGCCCCGTTCTCCGTTCGTATTACAGGATATCAACCTTTTAATTCCGGAGGGAAAGGTCACTGCCATTGTGGGAGCAAGCGGAAGCGGAAAAACAACACTGATCAAAATGCTGCTGAAATTTTACGAGCCTGTATCAGGACATATTCTTTTCAATCATCTTGATCTGGCTACTATTTCTCCTTTAGATCTTCGGAAGAATTGTGGAGTAGTGATGCAGGATGGATTTATTTTTGGAGATACCATAGAACGTAACATTGCGTGTGGAGATGATCCTGTCAATTATGAAAAGTTAGAGTATGCACTGCATACCGCCAATATGGAAGATTTTATTGAATCTTTACCATTAGGACTGAATACGAAGATAGGAGCTTCCGGTAATGGTATTTCCGGTGGTCAAAAGCAAAGGATTCTTATTGCAAGAGCAGTATACAAAAATCCGCAATTTCTGTTTCTTGACGAGGCTACCTCTGCATTGGATTCAGAAAATGAAAAGATAATTCATGATAGATTGCAAAATTTTTTTAAAGGCAAAACGGTTGTAATTATTGCCCATCGGTTATCAACAGTAAAAAATGCCGATCAGATTATTGTTTTAAAAAAGGCTGTGTGGTTGAAAGTGGTAATCATCAGGATCTTGTAGCTTTCAGAAAAGAATATTACGGCTTGGTTAGTAATCAGTTAGAGCTCGGGGAATAGGTTCTCTGGTGAGCTTGATTCTGACTGTTTTCTTACAGACAGATACTAAAAGTATTTTCAACAGAGCTTTTGTTATTCAACCGCCACCGTTTTTTTACGGTATTTTGAATAATGTCTTTTAGGATTCAATTTTAGGTCTGATATTTGTACTGGGTAGCCAAACTAAATGGCCGATTTTATTTATGAAGAACATATCTGTGAAAAAATCATTTTTATATGCATGTTTATGCGCTTTGTTCCTTGTTTCCTGCAAAAAGAAATAGAAAAAATAAGCGATACTTTTAAAGATACCGTTTCTGCTTCTGATATGCCGGAAGCTGAAAAAGATTCTGTAAAGAAAGATTCCGTACCTGTGGTTAAAAAAGAATCTATGCCCCCTGCCATGCAGGAAAATGGTTTCTATAATGCATTCGTACTTCCGAAAGATAAGAAGATGAGGGATTCTGTATATGCAGAGTTCAGCAAGAAATATAGTGTAGAGGAACGTACGGCTATTTTAGCATTAAACAGGCTGGATTCAAAAAGTAAATGGAATGCAGATACACTGGTAGTTCCTGCAAAAATAGATACTACACTGATGGCTTATTCGCCGTTCCCGATGCAGCTGGATATACTAAGCGGAGTGAAGAAATTTGTGATATTTTCATATCCTATTCAGGCCTATGGAGTATATTCAAACGGAAGCCTTGTAAAATGGGGACCGACAAGTATGGGAAAAAAATCTGCCCAGACGACAAGAGGACTTACTTTTGCCAACTGGAAAAAGAAATTATCGATCTCCACCGTCAGCAGCGAATGGAAACTTCCTATAACTTTAATATTCATAATATTGGCGGAATAGGATGGCATGAGTATACCCTTCCCGGATATCCTGCTTCACACTCTTGTTTAAGGTTACTGAGAAAAGATGCACAGTGGCTGTATTCTTATGCTGATACCTGGATTTTAGCTCCGGGTGGTGCCACTACAAAAGCGAGAGGAACAGCCGTAATGGTATTTGGAGATTACAACTGGGGCGGTAGAAAACCGTGGAGGAAACTTCTTAATGATCCTAACGCCAATAATATATCCGTTGAAGAGCTTACCAAACTTTTGGAACCGGATGTACCGAAAATGCTGAAGGAACAAAGCAACAGGGAAAGAGTAGCTGATTCTATAAAAACAGCAAAAGCCATGGCTGCTCCCGTTCAGGAAAGGTCAGGAGATTCTCTATCTAATTGATTTTCTTTTCAAACTGTAAGGTAGACTCTTCTGCAAAACGTCTCAGCTTAAGCATTTCATCTTTTCCTTTATGTTGCCCGAATCTTGCAGCTATATAAGTAAGAAGAATAAAAATAACATAACAAAAGAAGCGCTCAGTGCCCACGGGTATTCGGCGCTTTTTATTTGTTTTTCCACATAATACATAGTGAAGAATGTCATCCAAAGAATAGAAAAAGAAAAATACAGAAACATGAAAAAGGTCCAGACGGCAGAACTGGGACCAAATACACCCCGTATAACGGTATCTTCATCTTCTATTTCCACACGTAAGGCAAGACGGGCTTCCAGTAATTATCATATTCTGTTTCTACCCAGATGGTGGCGACTTCTTTATTGATATTGCCGGCAAATTCGTTTTTGTGTTCGGTGAGGTATTTCTTCAGGTTCTCAGCGTACTCTTCTTTGGTAAGATGTGTAAACATTTTGAACCTGGGCCTGGTTCGTATTCTGTCTAGAGTGGTTTCTTCGGTTTTCATATACTATTCTTAATAAGGAATGGGATCTTCCAGGGTAAAACGTAAAGTGAGCTGCTCATTTTTTCTCTGAACAACCATAGTGATATTTCTTCCTTCATAGGATTTCATGAGCTCTACAATTTTTTCCAGCGTCATATCTGCAGTTCGGTCTCCGTTGATGCTGATCACTTTGTCATCTTTCTGTACTCCGGCTTCATAGGCAGGAGAATCTTTTCTTACGCCTGAAATGGAAAACATAGGTTTTAAGCTGAATTTATACTGGAAAGAGTCTTTATACACTTCATGGGTTACCCTGTGCTTTTTGGGTTTCAATTTTGACCCGGTCCTGTTCCCACTCCAGGCCGTCCTGTCTGAAATCCAGCCCGCTCATATTAAAGTTGAAAGGATCATTGAAATTTCTGTTCTTCTTCAGGTATAGCTTCTGATTCTGATAGTCGAAAACAACGGAAAAACGACGCATAATTTCTGCACCTATAGATCCTTTCCTGTTTTCTACCAGATTGACATGCTGTATGGAAAATTCATCCGGCATCGCTGTAAGCGGTTTTTCAAATTTAAAATCTCCCAGATAAAAATTATGAATTCTGCCCTTTTACCATAAATATCCCCGTTGAATCCCCGTCCAAGGAAATCATCTATATTAGGTCTATTATAAACGAAATTTTTATAAGGGTAGGAAACAGCCATATAGCATCACTATTTCCAAGGTCAATGAGCAGTTTTGAACTTTTTCTTTCATTGGTCATCTCTACATCGGCCAGAAGGTAAGGCTTACTTTGCTCAATACTGATTGGAAATTCATCAAACCTTTTGATTTTATTTTTCAGAAGATCCGAATTTTCATAGACTGTTATTTTTTTGTCATATAATCGATGACGATAGGGTGGTCTTTGAAAAAATGATACCCTATCACACCATTTACAGGAATTCCTATATGGGATGAAATATTGAACTCTTCATCAAGGATCACGTACAAAGACATAGAAGTGTTTACCATAGTTTCACCTATGCGGCCGGTATTACGGTCAGACTTTAAACCGTCAATGCTCAAACTTCCGCCAAGTCCTGAAAATTTTATCTTCTCCACATTTCCAAGTTTGAGCTCTTTATTCTCAAGACTGAAAAGGATAGTTTCTGAAACTCCGGTATCAACCAGAAAAGTAAGTTCAGCCCCGTTGATGTTGATCGGAATAAAGATGAGGTTGTTGATAAACTTAAAAGGGATGACTGCTTTTTAGTATTAATCAGCTCAAAAGCATTCTGGGCACTCATAAAAATGCTTATCAATAATCCCAGTAAAAGAAACTTAAATTTCATTTACTGAATTTACTGAATTTATTAATATTATAATAAAAAAACATTCCAAATGCAGGAATGTTTATATAAACTACAATGAAGTAGTGTGAAACCTTAAATATATTAAAAAAACAGGATCAGGCTTATTTGGAGAAAAACTCCATCAGATCCATATAGTTTTTCTGATTCACGCCATGACCGCTCATATATTCCCTGAAAGTGAAATAGCAGCTCAGGTCATAAAGAAGGTCTGCCGCTTTTCTTCCCCACTCAAGAGGGATAACAGCGTCATCAGTACCGTGTGAAATAAAGAATCTGAGTCTTTCAAGTTTCTTTTTGTCTTTTACAATGCCATCCAGGATTTTTTCCTCAGGATAAGCGCTCAGACAGGCAACATAATTAAAAAGATCAGGATATTTTAAGGCTAGGGCATAACACAATATTCCGCCCTGACTGAAGCCGCACAAATGAGTTTTGCCTTCTGTAAGGCCATAATGATTGATGATTTTCAGTATGCTTTCCAGAACTGCGTTTAAAGATTCTTTAGCCTGAGGCACATCAATGAAGTTTTCAGGATCATTGAAATTGATATCATACCATGAATATCCTTCAAACTGCGTGTCTCTTGGTGCTCTGAAGCTAACGATAAGCCAGTCGGAGGGAAGAGTTTCCCTGAAACTGAAAAGATCCTGCTCATTGCTGCCATAACCGTGAAGCATAAAAAGAACAGGCGTGCTCGGGTAATATGTTCCGGCTCTCTTACTAGGTAATCTAAATTCATACAGCAAATATAATTAATAAATCAGATTGTTCCCCATTTTTGCCATTCGTACAAAGAACTTTCGTGTGAACATATTTTATATTCAAAAAATGATTATTTGTGCTGTAATATTGTGTTTTACGAAGTATTTTTACTTTTGCCGATTTGATATTGTTTGCAAATCTTTATTGGAAAATTTTCATAAAAGTTATTTTTATATTAATAAAAACCTATATTTGAAACATTAAAAATCTATTTGGAGAAATGAAGCAATTTTACAATTCAAAAAGTTTACTAAGACTTTCTTTTTATTCGTTTTATTATTTTCAGCGATCACCGTATTCAATTCTTGTAAAAAAGATGACGATGATGAATTTCAGGATCATGTGGTTCAGTTTGAAGCAAAAACTACTACAGGAGGAGAGCTTATCGCTGTTGTTACTCAGGTAGGTACTGTTCAGAATACTATTTTAAGTAATCCGGTAACTCCTCTGAAATCAGCATGGAATAGTGGAGAGTTTTTTGTAAACTCCAGCCAGGCACAGTTGAACCTTGATGCAAGAGCAAAATTGCCTGAAGATACTTCAGAATTGACGATCAATCTTTATGTAGATGGAGAAGTGGTCAGAACAGCAAAAGTAGTAGGAAAGGGAGAAAAGTCTGTATCTTTGGATTTCAGTTTCTTAGAGCCATAAAATATTTAAATATTAATCATATAAACCGCTTTTACAGCGGTTTTTTTATTCTTCAATCATATGCTGCTGTACGGCACGGTTGATCAGCTCTGTTGAATTTTTCGCCTGAAATTTCTGCAATAAATTCTTTCGGTGTGTATCTACAGTAAGAGGACTTAAAAACAGTTCTTCAGCAATCATATTACTCGTTTTCCCCTGGGCTACCATTTGTAAGATCTGTTTTTCCCTTTTGGTAAGCCTTGGTATGGGAAGATCATTTTGTGAAGGGCGGCTGATGATCTGTTTTGTTTCATTACAGAATACGATATCTCCGGAAAGTGCCCCTTTGATGCATACTGCCAGTTCACTGATGGAGGTATTCTTTAAAAGGTATCCGCTTGCTCCGTTTTGTATAGACTGCATGATGATGCTTCTTTCCGAACGGTTACTGAACATAATTACTGAAATATCCGGTGAGATTTTTTTAATTTCCCGGCAGAGGTCCGTACCATTGGCATCCGGAAGGGTAATGTCCAGAAGGATAATATCAACCTGATGAGACTTTATGAAACGGATGATTTCCGAACCGGAAGTAAAAGTTTCTGTTACATTGAAAAAGGCTGGCTGTTCAGCATCATTTTCAAACCTTCGATGACGATAGGGTGATCATCTACGATGACAATGTTTATTTTTTTATTCTCCATCTATATTGAGTTCTATATTAATCGTTGTGCCCTGGCTGTCTGAGCTGACTTCCATTTTCCCTTTCAGATAGTTGACCCGGTTTTTAAGATTGCGGAGGCCCATATTTTTAGTGGTATTTTCTATATCCTTATCAAATCCTTTTCCATTGTCTTCAATGGTGATCAGGAAGCTTTCTCCGGATTGGGAGCACTGAAGGAGAATATTGGTGGCTTCTGCGTGTTTTACAGCATTAGCTAAGAGTTCCTGTACGATTCTGTAAATATTTAGCTGTACAGCCAGGGCCAGATTTTTCTCAATATTCAGGGGCTCAAAGTAAATTTCAAGATCTTTTCTTCCATAAAATTCACAGAGATCGCTTAATGCCGTTTCCAGTCCGAATTTTAGGAGAGACTCGGGCATCAGGTTTCTGGCCACATGCCTGAGTTCTGTTACAGAGTTGTCAAGCTGATTCAGTATTTTATAAAAATCCTGATGCTGCTCAGGATCCAGCTGATTGGAAGACCAGGTGGAAAGATTGATTTTAACTCCTGCCAGCATACCGCCAAGACCGTCATGAAGATCTTTTGCTACACGTTCTCTTTCCCTTTCTTCCCCTTCAAGGATTGCTTTGGTAAGCGCCAGTTCCTCTTTCTGTTTGATGTCTTCTATTTTCTGCTGAAGGTTGATCTCTTTCTGTTCAGAAAGCTTTTTGTTTTTTCTGTAAATGATAAAAAGGAAAATCAGAAGACTTAAAAATAATAAAAGGATCAGGCTCAAAACCCATAAATAAGAGTTTTTTTGATTGACCTCCATTTCTTTCTGATTCTTTTCAGCATTCAGATAAGCTATTTTTTTCTCCTTTTCAGAAGCGTTGAATCGGGCTTCCAGTTTATTGATCTCCAGTTTTATATTCTCAGCATTCAGGCTGTCATTGAGTTTTGAATATTTTTTCTCCCAGATTAAAGCTTCACCGGGGTTTCCCATAATTTCATTGATGCTGGACAGATGGCTGTAGATGGTTTTCCTGTTGTTGAGATCACGGGCAAGTGTTTTTTCTGCCAGAATCTCTTCCAGCAGGCTTTTGGCTTCCTTATATCTTTTGATCTTTTTGTAGGTATCATACTTATGAAAATAGAACATCTGCATCAGCAGTCTCTGATTGTATTTCCGGGCATAAGACAATCCTTTTTCTATAGTTTGGAGAACCTGGATATGCTCTTGCTGCCCTATGAAATATAATGCCAGATTGTAGTAATAGAACGTATTGGAAGATGATTCAGGATAAGGGCGCACCATTTTTCCTGCCTTATCCAGAAACTGTTTTCCCATACTGCACTTTGCATGGTAGCAATAGTTGCTGTTGGTATTAAGATAGGCATAAAAAAGCTCTGTAGAATGAGGTGCTTTTTTTTCGAGGATATGAATTGCTTTCTCATTATAATAACCTGCCTTTTCAAATTCCGCATTATAGGTGAGCATGAGGGCCAGTTGGGTGTACAGAAATCCCAGGATCTTGGTATCTCCGTATTTTTCAACGGTGGGAATGCTTTTTTCAAGCATGGTTTTGATCAGGAAAGGATAGCCTTCTTTATTTTTCTGCAGAATACCGTAATTGTACCAGCATAAAGAGAGGTAGGAATCAGCTTTTTGGCTTTTGAATTCAGAAAGCTTTGCAATAGCTTTACGGAATGATACCGTTGCTTTATCCTTATTCAGATCCTGATAATACAATCCTTCATAATAATAATAGACAGCCGCTGTAAAACGATCCTGTGTTCCCAGTTGTTTTCCGCTTTGCAGATATTTTTTACTTAAAATGCTATCCGTGTTTTTATAATAATCGGAAAGATGAAAATAGGCATCAGCTTTAGAAATGACATCTACATGGCTGCCGGTTCTGAATTGAAGGCTGTCAACATATTTTATTTCGTTAATGGGAAATAGCCCCTGAGCCTTTACGGTAAAGTGGATTAGAATATATAAAATACACCATAATCGCTTCATCAGTTTAATTTTCAACGTTGTCGTTCAGCTTTTTTATGAATATGTGAATATAATTAAAAAAATACGGATGAAAAATACCGGAAAATAGGTAGAAAAAATACATTTTTTTAGGGTTGCGCCACAATATTCTCTGATAGTTTTGCGGAAACAGATAATAATCATAACTAAATTATTAAAATGAAACAGAGAATTTTTATACTGGGGATGATATCCTTGTTTGGTATTATGAATGCACAGAGAATACAGAAAGGAGAAGCTCAGATCAACGTAGGTATAGGTGTTGCTAACGGATGGGGATTGCCGGTATCAGTAGGTGTAGACTATGCCATACACAATGATATCACAGTGGGAATTCAAGGCAGCTATGCCACTGAAAAATATACCGGAGACATCAAAGGAAGCTGGCTGGGCATAGGAGCCAACGGGAATTATCATTTCAATACACTCTTGAAAATTCCTAATAAATGGGATTTTTATGCAGGTGCCACGCTGGCCTATAACTCATTTTCCTATAAGTATAACGGATCAGACTATGATTATTTTGACGGGAAATCTTCGGGAATAGGTTTTGCAGGTCAGGTAGGAGGAAGATACTTTTTACCAATAACCTTGCTTCCATGTAGAGCTGGGTGGTGGAACTGTAGCTTCAGGCGGAAAAGCCGGGCTTACTTATAAGTTCTAGAGATGTGAACAGATTTTTAATGCTAAAAATTGATACTTTTCTCAATGAAACCGTGGAACTTATCTGCGGTTTTTTTTTTTTAACAGATAATAAATAAACCTGTTTAAACTCTTTCTCTAAAAAGTTTAAACAGGTTTTATGTTTTAATTTGTATTGTATTTAGATTACCTTTACAATAAAATAGCTTTTCTTTCCTTTTTGAAGCAATAAGAATTTGCCGTCAATAAGATCACTTTCATTAGCTGTAAAAGTATCATTCACCTTTTGTTTGTTTACAGAAATTGAATTTCCTTTGATCTCTCTCTGGGCTTCACTTTTAGACTTTAAAAATCCTGATTTTTCAGAAAGAAGATCAATGATATTTACGCCCAGCACATCTGCTTTAGCAACCTCTTTTTGAGGAACCCCGTCAAAAACTTCAAGGAACGTTTCTTCATCAAGGCTTACCAGATCTTCGGCAGTAGAACGTCCGAAAAGAATTTCAGAAGCTTTAAGTGCCTTTTCATACTCTTCTTTACCATGTACCCAAACGGTTACCTCTTCAGCAAGTTTCTTTTGCAGCTTTCTTTCGTGAGCAGCAGTTTTATGCTCTTCTATTAATGCTTCAATCTCTTCTTTTCCTAAGAAAGTATAGAATTTGATGAATCTTTCAGCATCTTCATCCGTTGCATTCAGCCAGAACTGGTAGAATTTATAAGGTGAAGTTTTCTTTTATCAAGCCAGTAGTTTTCTCCGCTTTCAGACTTTCCGAATTTAGATCCGTCAGCTTTTGTAATCAAAGGAACTGTAAGGGCGAATGCTTCTCCTTGGGCCTTTCTTCGGATCAGCTCAGTTCCGGTAGTGATATTTCCCCACTGGTCTGAACCTCCCATCTGTAGTTTTACATTATTGTTTTGGTACAGGTGAAGGAAATCATATCCCTGAATCAGCTGATAGGTAAATTCTGTAAAGCTCATTCCATCTGCCCCGCTTTCTCCGGAGAATCTTTTCTTTACAGAATCTTTAGCCATCATGTAGTTGACCGTAATATTCTTCCCCACATTTTTAGCAAAATCAAGGAAAGAAATATTCTTCATCCAGTCGTAGTTGTTGACCAGTTCAGCCTTGTTAGGCTCATTCCCTGCAAAATCCAGGAACCTTGAAAGCTGGTTTTTCAGACAATCTACATAATGTAAAAGAGTTTCTTCATCCAGAAGATTTCTTTCTGCAGATTTACCGGATGGATCTCCGATCATTCCTGTAGCACCTCCTACTAAAGCAATTGGCTTGTGACCATGCTGCTGGAAGTGAGCGAGAATTTTTATCTGGATAAGACTTCCGATATGTAAAGAATCGGCAGTAGGATCAAAACCAATATATGCAGTAGTTACCTCTTTATTCAGTTGTTCATCGGTTCCTGGCATCATATCGGCAAACAGACCACGCCATTTCAGTTCTTCTATAAAGGAATTCATTTGATTTTTTACTTTAAAATTTTAAAACGCAAAGATAATAAATTCAGAAGTATTGAAGAGAGCTGAGAATTATTTAAGATAAATAAATTAAGGTAAGGAAGTTGGAGGCTGGAAGAGGGGAGTTATAGAAGTTTGAAAAATAAGTAGGATTTAATACAGTATTAATTTTGAGCCCGGCTAAAAACTTCATTCAACAGGAACTTCCAGCTTCCTTCTTCCGGCTTCCCACCTCTCTGTTTTTGCCATTTCACAATTTGCCTTTTTGCCTCAAATACTCTATATTTGTTATTAATGAACGACGAACAGCTATTCCTGCTCATCCAGAAGGCCAAAGACAAGGATCAGAAGGCTCAGACTAAACTCATCAATGTTTTTGGGTGGACGTTTTCTCTTTTGTCATGAAAAAAGTAAGGGACGAAAATGATGCCGATGAGATCACCGTAAATGTTTTCTCCAAAGTATTGTCGAAGCTGGATATGTTCGATCCTCATTTTCAGTTTAAAACATGGATTCTTACCATTGCCCAGAATACTGTGATTGATTTCTGGCGGAAAAAAAGCCGTGAAAATGAAGATTCCATTGAAAATCTGGATGAAGTTAAAAATCAATATGCAAAATCCCCGAAGAACTTCTTATTTCTGAAGAAGAGCAAAAGAAGATTATCAAAACCATAGAATCTCTGGATGCCAACTATCAGGATATTATCAAACTGAGATTTTTTGAAGAAAAAAGCATCAAAGAAATTGCTGAAGAGCTGGGAATTTCTGTAGCCAATACCAAAGTTCGTGTGATGCGTGCCAAAAAAGTATTAGCCGAATTATTGAAAAATAACGAGTTTGATGACAATTGATTTTGTCGGAAAGCATAATGATTCCATCTTTCACTGATTCTGCAGACACAGATTTCTGTAAAAACTCAGCAAAACTGCCTTTTCTCTGTCTATTCTGATTCCTGTTGGAAGATTGATTTTTATTCCTTTAACGGGTTAATTATTATTGAACCTTTTGAGTTGATGCTCTTTTAGTCAAAACAAAGCGTACTGAAAATCAGAGACAGAAGACGGAATATGGGTTTCATAAAATATTTTGAGTTTTAAAATACAAAATTATCTGTTTCATCAATGCCTGTGTTTGATTGTTTCGATAAAAAAATCACTAACTTTGAACCTCAATTTGAGAAATAAATGGAAAATTTAGTTCAAGATACTACCGTTCAGAAACCAAAGTGGATTCGTGTAAAACTTCCTACAGGAAAGAACTACAGAGAACTGAGAACCTTGGTTGATAAATATAAATTAAATACAATTTGCCAGAGCGGAAGCTGCCCGAATATGGGGAGTGCTGGGGAGAAGGTACTGCAACATTCATGATCCTTGGAAATATCTGTACAAGAAGCTGTGGATTTTGTGGTGTAAAAACAGGAAAACCACTGGATGTAAACTGGGATGAACCTGAAAAAGTAGCCCGTTCCATTAAATTAATGAAGATCAAACACGCTGTACTTACTTCCGTAGACCGTGATGATCTGAAAGATATGGGATCTATCCTTTGGGGCGAAACAGTAAATGCTGTAAGAAGGATATCTCCGGGAACCACGATGGAAACATTGATTCCAGATTTCCAGGAATTACCAAACACCTTGATCGATTGGTAGAAGTAGCACCTGAAGTAATCTCTCACAATATGGAAACGGTAAAACGCCTGACCAGAGAAGTAAGAATTCAGGCTAAATATGAAAGAAGCCTTGAAGTATTGAGATACTTAAAAGAAGCCGGACAGAGAAGAACAAAAACAGGAGTAATGCTTGGGCTGGGAGAAACCAAAGATGAGGTTTTCCAGACTATTGAAGACATCAGAAATGCTAATGTAGATGTGATCACTCTGGGGCAATATCTTCAGCCGACTAAAAACACCTTCCTGTAAAGAAATTCATTACTCCGGAAGAATTTGATGAGTTTGGAGATTTTGCAAGAAGCTTAGGATTCAGACACGTTGAAAGTTCACCTCTTGTAAGAAGTTCTTACCACGCAGAGAAACATATTCACTAAAATACAGGCCGTTCAGTAATGAGCGGTTTTTGTTTTTTCAGGTAGCAGGGTTAGGTATCAGATTGCAGCTGGCAGGCAGTAAAAATTAGACGTTATTATGGGCAAAATTGATAATGACGTACTCAAACTCCCTTCCTCCGGAGAGGTGTCAAAAATTCAAAGAAGTTTTAATGGGATGGTTTATTGCCCGACAATAAAAATGCCCTCACTTATGAATAGGAGCGGGCTTTAGCCCGCTTTCTCTATAAAAACATTCATCCGGCTTTAGCCAAAACTTAAAACGTCAGATCCGTAGAACCTATGTGTTAACATATCATTCCATTTACTTATCACACGCAGTCTCCCTCGTAATTCCCGCAATCCGTCCGTTGACTTCAATAGGTCTGAAATGTTTCTTTTTAAATTCAGATGGCGTTTCGCCCGTATGCTGCTGAATAACTTATTAAAGTAAGAAAGACTTTCAAAACCTACCTGAAAACAGACTTCCGTGACTGAATAATCTTTTAACAGAAATATTTTCGCCTGGTTGATTCTGTAATTGTTAACAAAATCAGTGAAGGTCATATTCGTCTGCTTCTTAAAGTAACGGCAGAATGCAGGCGTACTTAAGCCTACTGTTTGGGCTATATCATTGACATTAGGTTTTTTATCATAATTTTCATGAATATAGTCGTAGATTGTTCCCATTCTGATCTTGTCATTCAAAAACCATTTGATTCTGGTATCTTCCCTGTTGAGCTCCTTTACCTCAGTGGAATCAGCCAGGATTTTCAAAATTTCTATAAGTCCGATGAAAGATTCAAAAGTATTTTTGTCTCTGATGATCTGAAGCTTTTCAACCACTGTTTTTTTAGTTTCCCCGTAAAAGGACAGACCCAGATAAGAGCGTTCCAAAAGGTTTTTTATATTTTCAAATTCAGGAACAGGCAGAATAATGTCCTGAAGAAAATTTTCCCGCATCTGTAGTACAAGTTGTCTGCATTCCGTCTGAATACCATAATCGAAATTGAGATGAGGAACATTGGCGCCAATTAATAAAAGATCACTTTCTGTAAAGCCGGAGATATCCTTGCCTACATGCCGGATTCCATTGTTAGCTTCTACGTAAACCAGTTCTGTTTCAGGATGATAGTGCCAGAAAAAACAGTTTTTCAGAGAAGGAGAGAAAAGCTTGAACGACTTCCCCTTTTCAAACGTAATATTTTCTTTCTGAATTTTCATTGTGTTCTCTTTTGATTGTTTCTGAATATAAAATTAAATAAAAAGGTTAATACGGAGCAAATTTTTATCATTCAGAGAGAAGTGAAATTCAATCTTTCTGTCGAATTTTGCACTTTCATAATTTTGAATATGGGTAAGGCCATTTTTTAAATATAAAATTAATGTAATAAAAGAATCAGCAATAATGAAGATTGATAAACGAATAATACCGCTGGCAATAGGCGGTTTGGGAATAGGAACCACAGAATTTACCGTTATGGGACTGCTTCCGGATATTGCCAAAACATTACAGATCTCAATTCCGCAGGCAGGGCACCTTATTTCTGCCTATGCAATGGGAGTTGTGATCGGAGCTCCGATTCTGATCGGCTATTCCGTAAAGTTTCCGCCGAAAAAGTACTGATTGCTTTTATGTTGCTGTTTACTTTATTCAACGGGCTTTCCGCCATTGCTCCTAATTACGGGACAATGCTGATCATCAGATTCATGTCAGGACTTCCTCACGGAGCATTCTTTGGAGTAGGCACTGTGGTAGCGGCTAAAATGGCAGGAAAAGGAAAAGAAGCCTTTTATATATCGATGATGTTTACAGGGCTCACCGTGGCCAATCTGGTGATGGTTCCCCTGGTAACGTATATCGGTCATACCTTCCACTGGAGACTGTATTTTGCCATTGTAGCTTTGATTGGTGTCTTTGCATTATTGTTTTAAATTATGGCTTCCTGCTATAGAGGCCAATCAAAATACCCACTTCCTGGAAGAGCTGAAATTCCTGAAAAAGAAACAATCATGGCTGGTGCTGGCGATTACGGCAATCGGGTTTGGAGGTCTTTTTACATGGTTAAGTTACATTACACCTTTAATGACTGTTATTTCGGGAGTTGCATCCAGTCAGATGGCCTATGTAATGGTGCTGGCAGGAGCCGGAATGGTTGTAGGAAACCTGGGAGGAGGTGTTATTTCAGATAAATTGGGACCGGAGAAAACCTGTGCACTTCTGATATTTCTGATGATGATTTCCCTGATGGGAGTATTCTTACTTTCCGAACACCAGAATATTGCCTTTGTGCTTACCTTTATGTGCGGAGCTTTATCCATGTCGATTGCGGCACCTATTAATATTATGATGATGAAAGCGGCACCGGGAAGTGAAATGATGGCAGCTGCCTTTATGCAGGCAGGGTTTAATATTGCAAATGCTATGGGAGCTTTTTTGGAGGGATACCTTTAGAATACGGATTACCTTTCAATTATCCGTCACTGGTTGGGGTGGGAATGACCTTTATTGGATTTGTGATCAGCGTAAGATATATGTACCTCTACGGTTCGGCAACTGCTGAAGAGGAAGACGTTGCAGAATGCGTTTCATGTGACAAATAAATAACACAGTTTCTTACAGAGCAGAGCTTAAAAAATGTGGAAACAAAAAAATTAAAAGCTGTTTCAAAATCTATTTTTGACTTGAAACAGCTTTTTAAATTAATTATCCTTTCAGATTAAAATTTAAATACACAGCCGCAAACGCTCATTTTGCCTTCTACAACTGTAGTCCATTGTCCGTTCCATGTACCTCCATAAGACGCACAGATGGCCGGACAAATTTCTTTAGCGTCATCGTTGCTCCAGATCGGACCTGCCAAAACATCTAAAGTATATTCCGTACTGCCGGTGGGCTCAGTGTTGAGTTCTACTTCTATAACGCTCATTTGCCCTTCTACAATGGTTGTCCATTGTCCGGTAAACTTTCCTAAGTGTGCTGCGGCAATACGTCCGCCTAATTTTTGTGCTTCGTCATTGCTCCAAAGTGGTCCCGCAATGATGTTGATTTTGAATGTTGACATGGTGAAATTTTTTATGGTTTAACATGACAAATGTACTCACCATTATGGGAAATGTTTACAGTAGAATATACCAAATTTATAACTAGGTATTTTTACGTATAGTGCTGATATTGATTTGGATATAATAAAAAAGACTGCCTTTAAGACAGTCTTTCATTGTTGTAGAAGATTGATTAAGCTTCAACTTCATTACCGTTTTTACACCAGTAAAGTGCATTGTATAAATTTTCCTTTGGAAAGGATTTAAATTCTCCGGGCATCAGAACACTGAAAACATCTGTAAAGTTCTGTACCCCTTCTTTGTCTGTAACGATAGCGGTGCGATTCCATTTGGCAAGGTTTTTTAATCCCAGCAATAGATCTTCAAGCCAGGCTCCCATGGTAAAATTATCCAGATCGGTATCCAAATACAATAAGTAATTCAGCTCACCGAATTGGTCCACTTTCTCTTTTACCCGCGGAATTACCAGTTTCTCAAAATCCTCTTTCGTTACAACTCCGGTTGCATTGAAAGCTGCAACATTCTCCGGAGCTTCTGGAATAATTGTTATCATAATAAATATTTTATGGTGGTTTGATTTTTAAGACACAACAATAACTACACCGTAAATTGATAATAAATTGTTAAAATAGATTTAAATATTACTATTTTTAAGGTAAAATAGTAATATGGATCTGAAATCAAATGAACCTTTCTGGCTTTTAAAAAACGGATTAATCGCTTCCTATCCTTCTCTGAAATATGATCAGGAATGTGATGTTCTTATCATAGGCGGTGGTATTACAGGAAGCCTCATTGCCCACCAGATGGTAGAAGACGGATATCAAACAATACTGATTGATAAGCGGGAACTCTGTAACGGAAGCACTTCTGCCACCACTTCAATGCTGCAGTATGAAATAGATGTTCCTCTTTATGAATTGGCCGAAAAATTGGAGTGAAAGGGGCTGTTAGCAGTTATAAAGCTTGTAGTGATGCTATTGATATCATTGAAAAACTCTCGAAAAAGATCAGATCCGATGCAGGATTCAAGCGTAAAAATCACTGTATTTTGCTTCTAAAAAGAAAGATGTTGAATGGCTTAAAAAAGAATACGAAACCAGGAAACGTTTTGGATTTGAAGTGAAATGGCTTTCAGGTAAGCAGGTCTTAGAACAATTCGGATTCGAAAATACCTATGGAGGAATCCTGTCAAAACAGGGAGCCAGTATTGATGCCTTCCAATTTGCACACGAATTATGCAGACATAACATAAAGAACGGGTTGAAGATATTTGATAAAACTGAATTGGGAAAGGTGGAATATCATAAAGGTTTTAACACAGCCATCACAACCTCAGGTTTCCGGATCAGGGCTAAAAAAATAATCTACTGCATCGGTTATGAAAGCAAAAATCTATTGAAAGAAAACTTTGTTAACCTGAAAAGTACTTATGCTGTGGTATCTGAAATAGATAATGACAAATTTAAAAATATAACAAATACTCTGGTCTGGAATACCGACGATCCTTACCTGTATATGCGGACTACCGATGATGGCAGGCTCCTGATCGGAGGTGGGGATGAAGACTTCTATAATGCCGAAAAGCGTGATGCTCTGCTGAATAAAAAAGAAAAAGAAATTTTAAAAGGTTTAAAGAAAATCAAACCTGATTATCACTTTTATCCGGATTTTGTATGGGCAGGTACGTTTGGAGAAACAAAGGACGGCCTTCCTTATATCGGAGAACATAAAAAGTTCAGAAACTCTTATTTTGTTCTGGGATTTGGCGGAAACGGAATAACATTTTCTGCAACGGGAATGGAAATGGCTTCTTTATTTATGAAAAATAAAAAACACCTGTTGTCCCGGTATTTTAAATTCGGAAGATAGGTTTTCTAGTATAAAGTTTTCTACATCAATTAAAATTGTAGAGCGGGCCAAAGCCCGCTCTACAACTATCACAAACTGTATCCGTTTTTCTTAGCCAGTTCCTGTATAGAATTTTCAATGGCTTTTCCCAGGTCATCAGCATCATCAGTTCCTCTTTTTTCATTTCACCATCAATGTAGGTCTGACGTTTTTTAGATAGTTCCTCTATTTCTTTCTGTATTTTTTCCCGTTCTGCTGATTTTACAGCTACAGCTTTTTTATTTCTTCTTTGCTTTTTCCTTTCAGCTCGGCAGGAAGCTCACTTTCTTGTACGGAAGCAATAAATCCGGCATCTTTTTCAGCCCTGTCAACAAGATCCCAGTGCTCATTTTTGTAGGCATTCTTTTTGATTTGGAGACCGTTCTTTCCACAAGGTTGGAAACAGATTGTACCTCAGCATTTTTGTCCTGCGTAATCTGCTTCATTTTGTACTCAGAACCACGGTTTCCGTAGTAAATGTAAGTATCATTCAGCTTGGCATTGCATTCGGAGATCCTTATATCGTAAGGCGTTTCAATATAGATCACTTTTCTATCACTGTCGATATTGAAGTATTTGCCACCTCCTGTTACTGCACCGTTTTGCCAATAATCCCTGATACCTTCCTCACGGCTTCCGCAGAAAATAGTATTGGTATAGATATTTTTATTCTTTGCTTTGGAGATAACATCTTTATAATTAATTCTTCCCTGATCGAAAGGTTCATTCCCTGCGATATAAATCAGCTTCATACTTTTCTCATTACCGTCCCAGTTCAGATTATTTGATGCATCACGAATCACGGCACCGCAATATTCACTTCCACCATTGGTTCTTAAAGCAAATAATTTTTCAGAAACCAGATCGAGATCCTGAGTGAGAGGAGTGACCTGCCGGATGTAATTCTCATCACGGATGCCATCGTTTCCATATTCATATAAGGCAATCTCAACTTGTGGCGTCTGGCCGTTATATTAAAGTGGTCAGAGTGTTGACAATATTCCAGAGTCTTGATTTTGCCTGGTCAATCAGCCCATCCATACTGTTGGAAGTATCAAGCAAAAGAGCTACCTGGATTTTATTATCCTTTGATATTGTATGGGCCGGAATTGTGGAAGCATTTTGTACAGATAGGCTTCTGTTTTCCGTATTACTTTTCGAGCAGCCTGTGCCGGGAACTGTTCCGGAGCTTAAAAAAGCTGCTGCAACGGCTAAGATTTTTAAAGTTGTCATATTATTATTATTTTATAGGTTATCTGCTGTAGTATTGAAATACTGTTTCGGGTATTACTCTCTGTAATCCTTTCATCAATGATGAAGTAAAATTATCCGTATTTAAGACTGAAATTTGGGAGACTTGGTGGAATAAGGTTTTCACTTGGTGGATAATAAGATTAAAAGTAGTCTGTTCAGATGATCAGTGGTTTGAAGAGGTAAAAAAAAAAAGCTGCCTTTGGAGCAGCCTTCTTAAATCTGTTAAAGGATTTCGTATCTTGTTTTGATACTGTATTTCAGTTTTATATTTTCAATATTGTCAAAAGAATAATCTACCGAAGCGTCTGCCGCTTCAATCTGTACATTAGCCATTCTGCCTTTGTAAGCTACAGGAAGCACCATATCGCTGGTGTAATCTTCTATTTCTACAATTTCAATAGCATTTCCGGTCTTTTTCCCCATGCTTTCCAACAGATAATCTGCTTTTTCCTTAGCTGCTTTTAAAGCATTTATTTTTACCGTTTTTCTGAAATCTGCAATTTTGGTGTTCCTTACCTCAGCAATGTTCAGGCTGCTTACCCATTTCTGATTCAGATCTTCAAAGATCTTACCGATATTGGCTTTTGCACTGGCTTTAAACTGATAATTCTTAGTGAATTTTGTCGTTTTGGAATAGATGTTCTGGTACATGGATTTGAATTTGATGTCCTCATTTTTCACTCCGGCATTCTTCAGTGTTTCAAATAATTTCTTTTCATTGTCAGCCAGATCATTTTTGTTATCTGCTTTTATTCCGATGCTGAAGATGATTTCATCCGGTTCAATTTCCATTTCTGCCACTCCTGTTACTTCAATGGCATTTTTCTTTACTTCCTGAGCATTTACAAAGCTCCCTAATGTCAAAATTCCGATTAATAAAAAATGTTTCAATTTCATAATTTCCTGTTTTTAAATTTTAAATTCTGATGTAAAATTACCAGGATCTGAAGCTGAAAACGGGGAGACTTGGTGAAACAGAGCTTTCACTTGGTGAGTTGTGGAACTTATCTTTGAAATGAAGACAGATAGCCTTGCTATTTGTAATATTGATTAAAAATTGGAAAATTTTATAACGCTAAGACCGCAAAGAATAAGAAAAAGATGATGGATATTTCCGTTCGCAAGGGCATTCTATTCAGCTAAGTAATTTTTAATAATACCTCTGATTAGTATCGGGATTCATTGCTGAGTGTAACGCCTTTGCGAACATATATTATTCATATTTATAAAAATCTTTGCGAACGTTGCGTTATAATGATTGGGAAGCTCCTTACCTGAAAAATTGGAAAATTTTATAACGCTAAGACCGCAAAGAAATAGGAAAAAGATGATGGATATTTCCGTTCGCAAGGGCATTTCTATTCAGCTAAGTATTTAATACTGCTGATTAGTATCGGGATTCATTGCCGAGTGTTAACGCCTTTACGAACATATATTATTTATATTTATAAAAAATCTTTGTGAGCATTGCGTTATAATGATTGGGAAGCTCCTTACCTGAAAAATTGGAAAATTTTATAACGCTAAGACCGCAAAGAATATGGAAAAAGATGATGGATATTTCCGTTCGCAAGGGCATTCTATTCAGCTAAGTAATTTAATACCTCTGATTAGTATCGGGATTCATTGCTGAGTGTAACGCCTTTGCGAACATATATTATTCATATTTATAAAAAATCTTTGTGAGCGTTGCGTTAAAATGATTTAGAAGCATATTCAGCTAAATACTTTTATACAGCTTATTAGTATCAGACTCGTTGCTGAGTGTAACGCCTTTGCGAACATATATTATTCATATTTATAAAAATCTTTGTGAACGTTGCGTTAAAATCATTTACAAGCAAGCATATATAAATCCACACATTTAAAAAGCTTTTGTATTTAAACAATAATTTTAATAAGCACTTCAAAATCTAATTTTTCCAACTTGGTGAAATATGGCTTTCACTTGGTAAAGAATAGAAGACGATCAATAAAGTTTTACTTACTTTGCATTAAACATCTGAAATCTGTGAAATCAGTTTTTAAAATATTACTTATTATGATATTGGCATCAGGGAATTCCCTCGTTGCACAGGATACTACACGGGTTTCTAAAGTTCTGAATTCCGCTGCAAAACTGAAAAAAGCAGTTGATAAAAATGATAATAAAGGCGTTGCAGATACCTATGTGGGGATGGCCAATGATTATTACAACCAGGGAAACTATGCCAAAAGCGAAGAATATCTCATCAAAGCAAAAATATCTATCAGAACCTGAATGATAAAAAAATCTTGAAATTACGATCAGAAAACTGGCACAATCTCAGGAGAAACAAAATAAAATAACCCCAGCAATCAGCAATTACAGCATGGCTGCTCAGATGGGATACAGTGAAAAAAGTAAGGCTGTGAATGCCAATGATGTTGCAAGACTTTCTTCTCCTTCGCCCGAACTGCGGGCCGAAGCTATTCAGAATAATATCAGCCTGAGCAAGAAAGAGAATGAGCAGGCAGATCTGGCAGAAAGCTATAGTCAGCTTGCAGAAGTCAATATACAGCAAAAGGATGTTTCCAGAGCGGAAGAAAACCTTAATAATGCTTATAAAATTTCAAAAGAGAAGCGCCACAGCAGGCATTGGCCATCAATCAGAAGTTGGCTGATCTTTATGTGGAAAATAAAAACTTTGATAAAGCAATTGAAGCCAAAAAGAAAGTGCTGAAAGAAGATTTTGTGAAAGAAAACTCACAGGAAAAGGTGAATCAGATCCAGGAACTGGCAGATATCTATATCAAAAAAATGATCCTGAAGAAGCAGTCAGCCTTTTAAAAAATGCTTATGGAATTGCTTTGACTAAAGGACATACCATGGAAGCACAGAAAAGTGTGAAAAAGCTGGACAGTCTCTATGCGATCTCCGGGAATACGGATGCTTCAGTAGCGCTGTACAGAGACTTTCTGGGAAAACTTCCGGATCTCATATCTAAAGACAGAAGCCTGATAGACAATAAAATACTGGAAGATACCGAACAGCGGATTTCCCAGCTTGAAAAAGAAAAAGAGCTGAAAGATGAGCTGATTCGCAAAAAAATGTCTTTAATTACAGTTTGATTGCAGCTTTAATCCTTCTGATGGGACTGATCTTTATAATTTTCAGAACCCTGAAGAAAGTTCAGACCAAAAACAAAAAAATTGCTCTTCAGTCACTTCGGAGAGAAATGAACCCGCATTTTATCTTTAACAGCTTAAATAGTGTCAACCATTTTATTGCCACGAATAATGAACTGGAAGCCAATCAGTATCTGACAAAATTCTCCAAGCTGATGCGTGGAGTCATGGAAAACTCAACCGAAGATTTTATCCCTTTCCAACAGGAGCTTGATCTGCTTCAGAATTATCTTGCCCTGGAAAAAACTCGTTTTGCTGACAAGTTTGATTATGAAATTGAGGTTGATGAAAATCTGAATCTGCAAAGCCAGCAGGTTCCCGGCATGCTTATACAGCCTTTTCTGGAGAATGCGATCTGGCATGGCCTCCGCTACAGAACTGAAAAAGGGTTTTTAAAGCTGGGCTTTGAAAAAATGACCAATACCTTACGATCACCATTGAAGACAATGGGATAGGAATTGAAGAAAGCAAAAAGAAAAACCCAACATCAAAAAACAAGAGAGGGACGGGGAATGAAAAATACGCTTGAAAGAGTTCAGTTATTGAATGATCTGTATAAAAGGATATTACCTGCTCCGTAAAGGATAAGGAAAACAATGGAGGCGTTTTGGTGACCATCAGGATCAATCTTGCTTAAAATAAAGTCAAATGAAAAGAAATATATTACTGCTGACACTGATTATCTCTTTATGCTCAGGAATTCTGTACGCACAGGAATTTGACAGTATAAGACTGAATGAGATCCTGAAAACTTTAAACCTGGACAAGACAAAAATCAAAGAAGAGCTTTGCACAGAGAAAAAAATGCCTAATGCAGAAGATTCCTATATTGCTGTTATTCCGGTTGTCATAATGCAGGATGAAGAGAATTATATGTTTACCGTCCGGAATTATATTGTAATTACAGACCATAAAGGAACCGTAAAGAATCAGTATTTTGATCCCGCAGAACTGACCTCCGATGCGGTAATGCTGAGAAGCATGAGTATTGATACAGGATTATACAATATCAGTAACAATATCCGTGCATTTGGGGTAAAAACAGACTTTGTTGGCAGCAGCAGACCCAATCCTTATGCCTCAGGAACAATTTCGTTGTATTATCCCGAAGGAAAATCCCTTAAAAAGTCCTTGACCAGTATGAACTGGACTCAACACACGGAGAATGGGATACCCGTTGTAATGGTGAGTTTAAGGACGATCACTCCTACATCATGATAGATCGTTCCAAAACCAATAATTTCACAGATCTTAAAATTAAAACCATTTCGGTAAAAACTATCAATAAAGAAGTTAAAGGCGAATGTGACAATACAGAAACCTCAAAAACATTCTATAGAACATTAAAATTCAAAAACGGAAGTACCGGTAATTCTGTTGGGTTTCAATTTTTATTCTCAATGTTATTTCGAATATCTTTTGCTTAAAGCATAGAGCTGTTCCATGAATAGGTTTTAGATTGTATGAATGGGTAAATATTCCTAATTTGCATCGTGCAGTCTATTATCTGCAACCTAACACCTGACCGAATGAAAATAAAAGCTGTAATTGTAGACGATGAAATCATAGCAAGAGAAGTTCTGAGAAGCTATCTCACCAAATATTGCCCACAGGTGGAAATTCTTGGCGAAGCTGAAAATATCAGAGAAGCAGTTCCTTTAATTACTGAAAAGCAGCCGCAACTGGTATTTCTGGATGTAGAAATGCCCTTTGGAAATGCTTTTGATGTGTTGGAGGCCACTAAAGATCAGGCATACGAAACCATTTTCATTACGGCATTTTCCCAGTATTCACTACAGGCGTTAAACAAATCGGCAAGCTATTATATCTTAAAACCTATTGATATTCAGGAACTGATTCTGGCTGTCAATAAAGTAGCTGAAAGTCTGGAGAAAAAGAAGAGCTCAACCGGAACAAAATTTTACTGGAAAACCTGAAGCTGAAACCGGAAAAACAGCAATTGATATTACCTACTTTACAAGGCTTTGATGTGGTAAAAACAGAAGATATTGTCAGGCTGCAGGCAGACGGAAATTTTACCCAGGTTTACCTTACCGACGGCTCAAAGAAGATGGTGTGCAGATTTTTAAAACATTTTGACGATCTTTTGGAAAGTCCCTTTGTAAGAGTACACCGTTCCCACATCATCAATACAGGTTTTGTGAAATCCTATCATAAAAGCGGAACTGTAATGCTGTCTGATGATACGGAAATTGAGGTCTCAGGAAGCTTTAAAGATAATTTTCTGAAAGTTTTTTCATAGAATTTATTGTTCTTTAACAGCCTGTAGGCATTATTTTTGACGTTTTCATGAGAACCACACAAAAAAATATCTCTATGAAAACCCTTCATAAAATCATACTTCCCATATCGTTGGGTGCATTAGGACTGATTATTTTTAACTCGTGCTCCGTAAGAATTCCCAAAGGTGCTACGGCAGTAAAGAATTTTGATGCTAAAAAATATCTCGGAAGATGGTACGAAATTGCCCGTTTTGATTATCGTTTTGAGAAAAATATGGATAATGTCACCGCAGAATATACAGAAAATCCGGATGGTACCATCCAAGTGAAGAACAAAGGCTATGATTACATAAAAAAGTCTGGAACGAATCTATAGGAGAAGCCCAATTTGTAAAAGACCCTACCGAAGCCCGGCTGAAAGTATCATTTTTCAAGCCCATCTGGGCAGGCTATAACGTGATTGATATTGATGAAGACTATCAGTATGCCCTGGTTGCAGGAAGCAGTTTAAAATATCTGTGGATCCTGTCACGTACTACCGGCATCCCGGAGAGCATCCGACAGCGTTTCCTGGCAAAAGCAAAAATATCGGTTATGATACCAATGAGCTGATCTGGGTAAAACATAATCAATAAATAAAAAAGAAGTTAAGAAGAATGGCTGTTAATAAATAATTGACACATTGTTCTTAACTTCTTTGTATTTTACGCTTTATCCTGCAATATATTCCTTCCACTCCTCAAAACGATAATCAATGACCTGTTTCATGAGATCGTAGTTCTCGTAAGTATCTTCAATGTGGTAAAAGGTTTCATACTCATAATCATTTTCTTCTGCCTTGGTATCAAAAAGATTAACGTAGTCGTCTGCAAATGAGCTGTATCTGTTCCCGAATTCAGTATCGTCAGCATAATAGTCTTTCGCAAAACTATTTCCAAGATCATTCAGATCATATTCGGAAAACTTTCCGTCACAGCAGTCCATCACAAATTCTGCTCCGGTTATTTCTCTTCTTTTCAGCCGTTCAATTTCCTCTGCACCATCTTCTTTCAGTTCATCAGAGATCAGATCATGGTTTACACACCAGTTCAGGAACATTCCGGTATGGGTTGCTCCGTTCTTCTGAGGAAGCCCTTCCGGGAAATCACCGCCATAATGCCATGAAGCATCATCATATTTAGACATAATTTTTCTAGTAGTTTTAAATAAATTCTGTCAAAAATAGAAAAAATCAATTTATATTGCCGGGCACGGGAATTTTCCGTCATTTGTATCAGAATTTTTTTCGAAAACAAAACATGGATAAAGCTGTTCTGATTACCATTGGTGATGAAATCCTTTCAGGAAACACGGTAGATACCAATTCTAACTTTATTGCCTCCGAGCTTAAAAATATCGGGATAAAAGTTGTACAGATTTTCACAATCTCAGACGAAATTGAAACCATTAAAAATACATTGAATACGGCTTTTGAGCTGGGAGATCTTGTTATCACTACCGGTGGGCTGGGACCTACCCGTGACGATAAGACCAAAAAGCACTGGCAGAATTCTTCAATGATGAAATTGCCCTGGATGAGGTTACCTTCAATCATCTCAAAGGATATATGGAAAGAAGAGGGCGTGCAGATATTCTGGAAAGAAATAAAGAACAGGCTTTCGTTCCTACAAAATCCATTGTTTTCCAGAATCATTACGGAACAGCACCCTGCATGATGATGAATCTGAATGGAAAGCTGAGTTACAGCCTCCCTGGAGTTCCGTATGAAGTGAAACCGCTGATCAAAGATCAGATCATTCCTTATTTACAGGAAAAATTTAACCTGAATTATATTCATACAAGAATCGTTTCCGTAGTCGGAATTCCTGAAAGTATTCTTGCTGATATGATCGAAGACTGGGAGCTGGCACTTCCTGAAAATATAGCATTGTCCTATCTTCCGGTGGGTACCCGGGTAAAGCTTAGGCTGACAGCATCAGGAGATAATGAAAATAAACTGAAACAACAGACCGAAGAAGAAATTCAGAAGCTGCTTCCGGTACTTGGAGATCACGTGATTGCCGTTTCTGAAGATAAGATTGAGACCATTCTGGCTGAAATACTTAGCGAAAGAAAACTGACCATTTCCACCGCAGAAAGCTGCACCGGAGGTGAACTGGCAAAAATGATCACATCAGTTTCCGGAAGTTCGAAGTATTTTCTGGGCGGGATGGTAGCTTATGCCACAGAAAAGAAAATTAATATTCTGAATGTTTCCAAAGAAACCGTAGATCAGTTCACCGTAGTCAGTGAGCAGGTTGCTCAGGAAATGGCAAAAGGATGTCAGCAATTGTTTGATACCGATATTTCCCTTTCTACTACCGGAGTTGCCGGCCCCGGAAAAGGAGAGGACGGAAAAGAAGTAGGAACCGTTTTCTACACCATAAGAATCGGTGACCAGGAAGTAACGTCCAGATTATATATGCCGCATCTGGAACGAATTGATTTTATGAATTTTGTTTCTCAGAAGGTGATTCAGGATCTGGTCGGAATTCTTGTAAATGGCTAGAAATCCGATATTATTTTCATCCTTGCCGCTTTCATACCTGCAGTTATTCTCAGGTTTGAACCTTGCTGAACTATAAATTCTTATCATACTCTGAGGTATTTGTTTAAATTTATTTTACAAAAAAGTAACAAATAATAAATAAATCATACATATTGTATAAATTGTTATCATAATGAAAAAATTAACGCTTTCTTTGTTTCTAATAGCAGGGATCTGCACTCAAAATACAATGAGCGCACAGGCTAAAGCTGTTAAAACAGCAGTAAACAACACAGACAAAGGTCTGGACATTAGCTTGATGGACACTTCTGTACGTCCACAGGATGATTTTTATAACTATGTGAGTGGAACATGGATGAAAACAGCTAAAATTCCATCCGATAAGCCTACCTGGGGAAGTTTCAACAAGCTTGGAGAAGACACGGATAACAATTCCATGACGATTCTGAACTCTCTTTTGAAAGATAAATTTGCAGAAGGCAGCGAAGGGAAAAAAATCCAGGATCTGTATGCTTCGTATATGAATATGCAGAAGAGAAATGCTGACGGAATCAAGCCGATCCAGGAGAACCTGAATAAAATTGATGCCATCAAAAATATGGCAGATCTTCAGACTTACCTTGCTTCCGTAACAAAAGAAGGTGAAAATAGCTTCTACGGATGGGGAGTATATGCTGACCTGAAAGATTCCAATATGAATGCGGTTTACTTAGGAGAAGCAGCTCTTGGTTTAGGAAGAGATTACTATCAGAAAGTAAATGATAAAAATACGGAAGCTATTGCTGAATATCAGAAATATGTAGCTTCTATGCTAAAAGAATTAGGATACCAAAATGCAGATGCAGCAGCAAAAGGTATTGTTGACTACGAAAAAGCATTGCAAAAACCTATCTTACAAACGAGCAAAGCCGTGATAACACGCTTCAGTATAACCCTCAGACAATGGCTGAGCTTTCAACTTTGGTAAAAGGAGTAGATCTTCCTTCTTACCTTAAAAAAGTGGGAGTAAATACAGACCGTGTAATCATTGGAGAATTAGGTTATTATAAAAACTTTGATCAGCTGGTGAATGCCAAGAACCTTCCGGTAATCAAAGATTATCTGAAATTCCATATGATCAACGGAAGTGCTTCTTACCTGAGTGAAAAACTGGGTGATATGAAGTTTAACTTCTTCGCTAAATACCTGAGAGGTCAGCAGGAGCAGAGAGCATTGAACAAGAGAGGTTTTGAGCTGATCAACAGAAACCTGGGAGAAGCTTTCGGTAAATTATATGTTGAAAAATACTTCCTGCAGAAGCGAAAGCTCAGATGGTAGAGCTGATCGATTACCTAAAGAAAAGTTTCGCCGTTCATATCAATAACCTGACATGGATGTCTTCTACAACAAAGGAGAAAGCAATGAAGAAACTGAATAAGTTTACAGTAAAAGTAGCGTATCCGGACAAATGGAAAGATTATTCTAAATTGGTCATTACTCCTGAAGCAAAAGGAGGAACATTATATTCCAACCTTCAGAGCATTGGTGAATGGCAGTACAATAAAGATTTAGCGAAAATCGGTAAACCGGTAGATAAAACAGAATGGGGAATGACTCCACAGACTGTAAACGCTTACAATCCTGTATATAACGAAATTGTATTCCCTGCAGCAATTCTTCAGCCGCCGTTCTTCAACCCACAGGCTGATGCTGCCGTAAACTTTGGTGGAATCGGTGCAGTAATCGGTCACGAAATGAGCCACGGATTTGATGATTCCGGAGCTCAGTTTGACGCAGAAGGTAACCTTGTTGACTGGTGGACTCCGGAAGATAAAGCCAACTTCGAAAAAGCAACAAAAGCTCTTGCCGCTCAATATGACAAATATGAGCCTGTAAAAGGAACTTTCGTAAACGGAACCTTTACAAACGGCGAAAATATTGCAGACTTAGGAGGTGTAAACATTGCATACGATGCGCTTCAGATGTATTTAAAAGATAAAGGAAACCCTGGAAAGATCAGCGGATTTACTCAGGATCAGAGATTCTTCTTAAGCTGGGCAACCGTTTGGAGAACTTTATCCAGTGAAAAATACATGATCAATCAGGTGAAAACAGATCCGCACTCTCCTGGATATTTCAGAAGTTTCGGTCCGTTGATCAATGTTGATGCCTTCTACAAAGCATTCGATGTGAAAAAGGAGACAAATTATACAAAGCTCCGGAAGACAGAATCAAAATCTGGTAATAATACAGCCGCTCAGAAATGGGCGGTTTTTGTTTTTAGGTATCAGATATCAGGGATTGTTAATGATAATAGATAGCAGATATAAGATAACAGATGACAGCCGGTTTGCTCACGATCGGTAAGAAAGTACGATTATTCCCTCTGGAGGGGTGTCAAATCTCAGATTTGATGGGGTGGTCAACAGTGAAGTAATATCAATAGAAGCGGGCTTTAGCCCGCTTACTCTATAGACCAATCTCCATCTGGCTTTAGCCAAAACCTAAAATCATTTTTTTCCCACATCAATTATCACTAAAGTTCGTATATTTGATAAGTTTGTGTAAAATCAAAAATTATCTTTAATGAAAAAGCTAAATATTGGAATACTTGCCCTTGCGGGGATTGTATTTCTCAATTCGTGTGGTGCGGCAAAAACTGCAGGGACAGAGAAAAAAACTGAAGCTACGGCAGCTGTTGCAGAGCCGATGAAAGAAGACGTGAAAGAGGAGGGAATCAATTTATCTTATATGGATACAAGTGTCCGTCCACAGGATGACTTTTTTAGCTATGTGAACGGAAATTGGGTGAAAACTACCCAGATTCCTTCTGATAAGGCCAATTGGGGATCTTTCAATGCATTGAGAGAAAATGTAGATGATGCTTCATTGGATATTTTGAATAAAATTCTTACCGAAAACTATCCGGCGGGATCAGAAGGGCAGAAGATCCAGAATCTTTATGCCTCTTTTATGGATACTGCTAAAAGAAATGCAGAAGGTTTGGCGCCTATCAAGGCTGATCTCGCAAAAGTAGATGCCATTAAAAGTCTTAATGATCTGCAGAAATATCTTCTGGAAGCAACAAGAATGGGAGATAATTCTTTCTATGGCTGGAGAGTGGGCGCAGATATGAAGAATTCTAAAATGAATGCTGTTTATCTGGGCGGTCCTGATCTTGGGTTGGGTAGAGATTATTACCAAAAAGTAAACGAAGCCAATACCAAAACTTTGGCTGAATATCAGACCTATGTAGGGAAGCTGTTCGGAGTTTTGGGCTATAAAAACACAGCTCAGGCTGCACAGAACGTTGTGGATTTTGAAAAACAGATGGCCAATTATCTGTTGACCCTTGAGCAAAACAGAGATGCCAATCTTAGATATAATCCTAAAAATGTATCCGAGTTATCCGGAATCGTTAAAAATGTTGACCTTGCAAAGTATTTAAAAGATGTAGGGGTAAATACAGATAGAGTGATTATTGGGGAAATGAAATATTACCAGAATATGGATCAGTTTATCACGCAGAAAAACCTTCCTTTATTAAAAGATTATCTGAAGTACCATATCATTAATGGTAATGCCAGTAACCTTGATGATAATCTTGAGCAGATCAGATTTGATTTCTATGCTAAATATTTACAGGGCCAGAAAGAACAGCGTCCTATGAACAAAAGAGGGCTTACTCTTGTGAATGGTGTTCTGGGAGAGGCTTTCGGAAGCTGTATGTAGATAAATATTTTACTCCTGAAGCCAAACAGCAGATGGAAACCTATATCGATTACCTTTTAAGATCTTTCAAAACCCATATTGCCAATATAGACTGGATGTCTCCTGATACCAAAGTGAAAGCTCAGGAAAAATTATCCAAATTTACAGTGAAAATTGCTTATCCTGATAAGTGGAAAGACTATACCCAATTGAAAGTAGAATCTCCGAAACAGGGGCTACATTATATTCAAATCTTCAGAATGTGGCAGCTTGGCAGTATCAGAGAAGTTTAGATAAAGTAGGAAAACCTGTTGACAAAACAGAATGGGGAATGTCTCCACAAACTGTAAATGCCTATTACAGCGGATCAAACAACGAAATCGTATTCCCTGCCGCAATTCTTCAGCCGCCTTTCTACAATCCTAAAGCAGATGCAGCAGTGAACTTCGGAGGTATAGGTGCCGTTATCGGTCACGAAATTTCTCACGGATTTGATGACAGCGGTTCCCGTTTCGATGGAGACGGAAACCTTAATAACTGGTGGACAGACGCTGACCGTAAGAACTTTGATGCAAAAGTAGGACAGCTTGCTGCTCAGTACAGTGCTTATGAACCGGTAAAAGGAAGTTTCGTAAACGGTAAATTTACAAGTGGTGAAAATATCGGTGACCTAGGTGGGGTAGCAGTGGCTTACGATGCCCTTCAGATGTATCTTAAAGATAAAGGAAATCCGGGTAAGATCAGCGGATTTACCCAGGATCAGAGATTCTTTATGAGCTGGGCAACCGTTTGGAGAACAAAAGCTACGGATCAGTATATGATCAATCAGGTGAAAACAGACCCGCACTCTCCGGGAATGTTCAGAGCATTTGGCCCGTTGGTGAATCAGGACTCATTCATCAAAGCATTTGATATCAAACCTGGAGACAAATTGTATAAAGCGCCTCAGGACAGAATAAAAATTTGGTAGTTTTACCAAAGATTGTTAGAAAAAGGATCCGCCTCATATTGATTTGAGACGGATTCTTTTTTAATAGGCTTTCTTATAATTCCGGATGACAAACTTGATTCCGGTTTCTAAAATATCACCCATGGTCTTACAGTATTTGAAGTTGACATCATAGGTGAGTTTCTGCAGAGCAGTCTTCAGTTCTGTAACATTGGCTTCCGGAGCTATATCTTCCTTTTTCATAATAGAAATAAGTTCGTCAAATCTGTTTTTGCTGCTGGTCACTCTTTTTACAATCTGTGACCGTACCTCTTTCCGGTATTGTTCTATAGAATTGGGCTTCAGCTTTTCCAGTACCATATTCACCATCAGGTTGTTTTCTTTAAAATACTGAGGAAGATAGACCTTCAGATTACCTTCATAACTCTGCTGGTCAAAATCTATCGGCCGGATCCTGTAGATAACCTGGTCAAAATCGTGTATAGGAATCACCACATAATTATAAGACCTCATATCCCCAAGAAGCCCGATGAGACAACGCTCATTGAATTTTACAAACTCCTTGGAAATCTGTGCTTTTTCCAGCTCTGTGCAGTTGTGCAAATGTTTCTTGATAAAAACATCTCCGGGAATTCCCAGAATATGTTCTTCTATCAAAGTGTTTTTGTATATAAGAAAATTAATGCGGTTGGGAGAAAGCAGGTCTTCAAGTTCCAGCCCGTATATGCGGGAAGCGTCTGCCTGTTTTATATAAAAATTAGTATAGTTGTCGTTCAGAATATTTCTCACCCGGATCCGGAAAGGTTTAGAGTTTCCGAAAGTACAGAAATCGATTGTATCTACTTTCAGGTAAGGCAAAGTTGCTTCATCACCGTCAGAATGGAGTAGCGTATAGATTTTATTTAAATTAGCCTCTATTTCTTTAAACTCATATTCAGGATATAACACCCCAACCATAAAGTATCCTTGCCATCCTTATCCAGAATATTCACACTGTCACTGAATCTCAACAAATCTTCATACAGAAATTTAATCTTGGTCGTTCTGTTATGCTTTTCCAGATACTGTCCTAATGCTTCCGAAACGGGAAATATAGGCTTTCTAAACGCTATTTTTACATCTTTCATGACACGGTTCGCTTTGCTTAAATATAAAGAATATTTTTTGTAACATCTGAAGAATTGTAGCTTCAGCATTCGTCAGCACTTTCTATAATTCCGGGGCAGATAAAAAATAATTTAATTTTTTTGATTGATTTTATTTATTTTTCATAGCTTAGTGAGATCGTAAGATTTTGATTTTATGTTAAATAAGTATGGGTAAATTTAAATAAGTCAAGAAAAATCTTGTCAAAATTTTGTATGTTACAGTTTTTTTTTAAATTTAAACATTGGATTGGTAGTTTATTGGATTAGTCTGTAAATTACTCAAAAACAGATCCAAAATAAAATAGTAAATCTCAAAATAATAATAATATGGCAATGTTTAATTATGGTGTTGGCGGAAACGAGGTAAAAGTAGACGCTAATGAAGCTATTCAGGAAATCCAGGAAAATAAATCACTGATAGTAAGCCAGCTTACAACAGAAGAATCTTATACCCCTGAAATTGTAACAGGATTAAAAACTGTGGAAGATGTTTTCAACATTTCCAGCCTTCTGTATCGGTACAGCATGAAACAGAAGATGGTGGAATGGTAGAAGAAGAATTCCGTTTTCAAAATCTTGGTGACTTTACTCCTAAAAGCCTTACTCAGAAATCAGATTATCTGCAGCAGCTGAGCATGGAGCAGGAGCAGTACAATAAAATTGTACGTCAGCTGAAAACTAATAAAATTCTACGCAATATGCTGGAGAACGATCAGACAAGAGCTGCGTTCATAGAAGTATTGAAAGAAGTGGCACAAGAACTTGAAAAATAATTAAAGACTTACATTAAATCATGGATAGCAAATTACAGGCGCAGGAAAGCCAGCAGCAGGGACAACAGCAACACTCAGGGCAGCCGAAAGGCAACCCGCTTGCGGAGCTCAATAAAATGGGAGGTTTTGGCTTTGTTGAATCCGTTGTAGACGGTATCGCCAATATGAACCCTACAAGAAAAGCAAGAAAGGAAATTTTCCTTAATGACGGCAATAAATCAGAAGAAAGAAAAGAGCTTCTTCAGAAGATCAACCTTTGGGTAAGCCTTTTGGAAGGTAATGAATCTGCTGATAAAATGGCTGATACGTGCAAAAATAAAGCACAACAGGCTGATCAGAATCTAAAAACAAACTTAAAAATACACTGGACGCCGTTCGTATGTTGGAAACCAACTACAGAACCGTAGCCCAATTCTACAAAAATACAGAACTGGATAAAGTGGATAACGTAAGCATCGTAAATGCAAGTCTTGATCAGGTTTCAGATCTTGATAATCCTTTATTCATTGATGCTATTTCCGAAGAATTTAAAAACTACTATGACCGTCTTGACCTTAGAGACAACTACTCAATTCTGGCCATTCCAGGATATTTAGGATCCAATAAGGTAATCGAGAAATGGGCAAAAATCTGTAACGAGAATAAAGTAATGATGGTTACAGACTTCGCCAACCTGGATAAACCGGATGACGTAGTAGACCTATTCCACTCTGCAAACCTTACCGGAGGTGAGCTTCACAGAAGTAACGTGATTATGACGTGTAACTGGCTGGTAGGCCGTGGAAAAGCTGAAGAAGTAGGTGAAGAAGAAAATGTAGAGCTTCCGCCTTCCACTTCATTGGCAGGAAAAATTCATAAAACACTGATGTCTCAGGTGGCAGCAGGTAAAAAACACGGTAACATCAACGAGGTAGACGCTGTAAAATTCGAATTGAAGAAAAGTGAAATCTCTCAGTTGGAAAAAATGGGTCTTGTACCAATGGTGAACGAATATGGTAAAATTATGGCTTTCTCTGCGAAAACATTATTTACAGGAGACAACATCGGTCTGCAGACGTATTCGGTAGTTCGTGTATTCGACTATGTTACTAAAGTATTACTTGATTTCCTTAACAGAAGAGCCTTTGAAAACTGGAATGCTAAAAACGAAGACGATTTGAGAAGACAGATCGTAACCTTCCTGGACAATATCAAAGGTCCGGACAAACTGATCGAGAAATTCAAGATCGTTCGTTTTGAGCAGGATAGAGTAAACAAAGACAGAGTATGGCTTGATATCCGGATGACCCCTTATTTCCCTACAAAAAGTTTCGTTATCAAACTTGACGGACACAAAGGAGATGATGGTAACGAATGGGATGCAGAATACGCTCAGGAATAAAAATCCTTATTTAAAATATCAAAAACCGATGCAATTTTTACATCGGTTTTTTTCTACCAATATCTATAAAATTGCATATGAATAAAAAACTGATCATAGGGCTCACCGCTTTATGCATGGTATTTCTGGTAAGTTGTGAAAAAAATACCAGAGTCCCGGTACCTATGAAAATGATCTTTTGCAGACGAACGCCAGGAAGGAAAAGCTTACATCATGAATGAAGATGAATGCTTTCAGGGCAGTGAACTTGTACTGGCAAGCTCAGGCGTGAAGCTGGCAGACAGCTCAAAAGGCCGTGGAAAATCATTCTTCCTTTATAAAGTGAACTCCGGAAAAGTATTAAAAACCGTGAGAGATTCAGCGGTAGAAATGCCAATGATGTTTTTATCTCAATACAAATTAAAGATAAAGAATACGGATTCCATGTACGTTTATCTGAAAAAGCTTGAAGGATACCGTTTTATAGCCAAAGACAGGAACCTTAAATACCAGTGGTTAAAAGCTGCTCCGGTATACAATGTAAAGAAAAAATAAAATAAACCTATCTTTGCAGCACTGAAAATAATGTTCAGGATGAAGAGAAGATTATCTCTTCAATGATTTAAAACAAGATTGGTTTTTGGAAAAAAATAGAACAGCCTTAGAATTTCTTCATGTAGGAAACCGGCTTTTGGAATGGTACAGGAATAATGCAAGAGATCTGCCTTTCAGACAAACAAAAGATCCGTATAAAATCTGGATTTGCGAAATTGTATTTCAGCAGACGAGGATTAGCCAGGGGCTCAATCATTATAATAACTTTATAGAAAGGTTTCCGGATGTAAAAACTTTGGCAGAGGCCGAAGAGAATGAGGTTTTGCTGTATTGGAAAGGGCTAGGCTATTATTCCAGGGCAATCAATATTCATAAAGCTGCCCGGCAGATTATGGATGACTATCAGGGATATTTCCCAGCCAATACGAAGAAATTCTAAAACTTAAAGGAGTAGGGAAGTATACTGCTGCTGCGGTTTCCAGTATCTGCTTCAATGGAAAAATGCCTGCTGTTGATGGTAATTTTTACCGGGTACTGAGCCGTCTTTTTGCTGATGATTTCGATATTTCAAACTCAAAAGCTTTTACCTATTTCTCTGAGCTGGCTGCACTGGTAATGCCCGAAAATGTTGGAGATTTCAACCAGGCAATGATGGATATCGGGTCCGAAATCTGTAAACCTAAAAATCCACTTTGCGGAGAATGCCCTGTAAATGAAGATTGTCTGGCTTTTGCAACTCAAAAAATTTCTGATTATCCTGTGAAAACAAAAAGGTAAAAGCAGAAGATCTTGCTATGACCTATTACTTTGTTCACAGAAACGGGCAGTTCTTGATTCGCCAGAGAGGAGAAGATTTCATCTGGAAGAAACTGTTTGAATTTCCTGCAGCGATTCCCGCCGGGATGGAATCCTTCATCATGGGCTCGAAAACAATTACGCATAAGCTGACCCACAAGAATTTAAGCATTGAAATTTTTAATGTTGAGGTAACTTCAGAAAAGATCTGGAACGATTTTATCACTGAAAATCAATACCTGATTACGGATGTGGAAGCGTCCCACAAAAAATCCTTTCCTAAGCCTCTGGAAAATTACATTCAAAATATTTGTAAATAGTTGTTACTTAAAATTAAATCCTACTATAATATTAGCAGGATTTAATTATTAAATTTCAAAGATATCATTTAGAAATTTGTTCATAGATGGAGCAAGTAAATTATACAATTGCTTTTTGTCTTCAGGAATGTCATCATCTGATATTGTTAAGAAATGTATAACTGGGACAGGAACATCTAGTGCCTTTGAAATTTTTTCTAAGGTTTCAGAAGTTGGGTTATATTGCCCAGTTATTATTTGTGAAACAGCGGTAGTACTTTTACCAATCTGCTCTGCTAGATCTATCTGAGTGATATTCTTTTTTTTAAGCAATAACTTAATTACTTGTCCTATTGTCATTCTGATTTTTGATAAATATTTAGTGCTACTAGTGTTAAATCTTTAAATAGTGAAACCCACTTTAGCCACATTTGCATTTTTTGACATTCACTAATATCTTTTTCTAAATCATTATTTAAACTGATTAATAAATGTCTAACTTCTTCTGACATTTCAAATTGTGTCAGTGCATAATTTATTTGTTGTTTTAATTCTATTTTTGAATTCATTTTTTGAAAGATTAAAATTAATAATTAGTCTACGCTTATTATTAATTTTCAAATCTTCCTCATCATCGAAATGTCTAAAAAAATTTTTCAACATAAAAATTAATTTTCGACGATCATTAATCTTAAAAAATCTGAAAAGCTTTTTTATGAAAGTATTGGCTTTTTTAAGTATTTTTTTCACTAATGGAAAAATATCTTTAGAATCATCTGAGGCTAAATTCTTATATTTTTGCTTAATTTTTTTACTAACCGACTTATGCGATTAGCCTCATCCATTATCTTATAGCTTAATAATATCGATTGATATTTAGTCCAATTTTCATAAATACTTACCCATTTATCAGAACTAATAATTTCCTGAAGTTTTTCAAGTTGTTCCATCAGTTTTTAGTAGAATCATTATGGGATTCTACATATGAGAAAATTTCTATTGTTTTTTCTACATCTTTACTTGATAAACTGTACATATTATTTTTTATGTTTAACAAATTTAAGTAATACTTAAATAATAAACAAATTTTATTTTAAAAATTTAATTAACTTATTTTTTAATACTTGGTTCTAATTGCATCTGCTAAAATTTGTTCATATTATTCGCTTTAAAAGATATCAACTGCTAAACTGCTTGAAATGCTGAAATTTGTCTTCCGAAATCTGAAATCTAATTTGTACTTTTGCAAAATGATAAAAAAGTCATTTTTATTTTTGTATCACTGCTTTTAATTTCATGTGGAAAAGACTCCGTTCCGAAACCTTTTGGTGAACTGCGTCTGGAATATCCGGCCCCGAAATACCAAAAGTTTGAAAACAATTGTGCCTATACCTTTGAATACTCGGATTTTGCTTCGATTGACCCGGCCAAGAAACCCTGCTGGTTCTATCTGAATTATCCTAAAATGAAGGCCAAAGTTTTCGTCACATATTACCCGATACAGAATGACTTTGCAGATCATATCAAGGAATCTGAAAAAATGGTATATGAGCATACCATCAAAGCCAGTGCTATAGACACAAAATCCTTTGCATACCCTGAAAAGAAGGTATACGGGAATTTTTATGAGCTGAAAGGGCAGACAGCTTCCAATCTTCAGTTTTACATTACAGACAGTACAAAACATTTCGTGACTGCCTATCTATACTTTAATACGAGACCGAAACCGGACTCCCTTGCTCCTGCAGTAAACTATATCAAAAACGATATGAAGCATCTGCTGGACTCTTTTGAGTGGAAAAAATAATTTACTTTTAATATACATTGAAAAATATATGAAACTTTTAGTTGTAGGAAGTGTTGCATTTGATGCAATTGAAACACCATTTGGTAAAACGGACAAAATTTTAGGAGGTGCTGCCACTTATATCGGGATCACTTCATCTATTTTAGGCGTTAAATCCGGTATTGTTTCTGTAGTAGGAGGAGACTTTCCACAGGAACACCTTGATATGTTTACCGACAGAGATGTAAACATCGAAGGAATTGAAATCGTAAAAGAAGGAAAAACTTTCTTCTGGGCTGGCAGATACCACAATGATCTGAATACAAGAGATACTTTAGCTACTGAAGTAAACGTATTGGAGAATTTTGATCCGAAAATCCCGGATTCAATGCAGGATGCCGAAATCCTGTTACTTGAAACCTACACCCTGAGTTCAGCTGTCCGTATTGGAAAAAATGAACACCCGTCCTAAGCTTGTGATCCTTGATACCATGAATTTCTGGATGGACAGTGCTTTGGATATTCTGATGGATATGATCGCTAAAACAGACGTTATTACCATAAATGATGAAGAAGCAAGACAGCTTTCAGGTGAATATTCTTTAGTGAAGGCCGCTAAAAAGATCCACACCATGGGACCTGAATATGTGATCATCAAAAAGGAGAACACGGAGCGCTTCTTTTCCATGACAATAAAGTATTTGCCATTCCGGCACTTCCACTGGAAGATGTTTTCGATCCTACAGGAGCCGGAGATACTTTTGCAGGAGGTTTTGCAGCTTATCTTGCTAAAAAGGAAATTTGATTTCGATACGATGAAGTCTGCCCTTATCGTTGGATCTGCAATGGCTTCATTTACTGTAGAGAAATTCGGAACAGAAAGAATAGAAGAAGTAAACGAAGCAGATATGTTCAGCAGATTGAGACAATTTAAAGAATTGACGACATTTGATGTTGAGCTGCAGTAAATAAGTCTTTTTAAGAAATATTTATAATAAAAATTGAGTGAAATTCGTTAAGAATTCTAAATTTGCAACTTGTTAAAATAGTAAAATGACAAATAAACTAAAAATCACTTTTCTTCTTGGGATTTTCATGATGATGTTCTCTTCAAATATGATGAAGGCCCAGCTAAAACAAGGAGATTTGGTGGATGGTATTGCTGCTGTTATCGGGAATGAAATCGTGTTGAGTCAGATGTAATCGAGCAGATGAATTATGGGAAGCAGCAGGGAGCTGCCAATACAGACAAATGTGAGTTCCTTGAAAACCTGATCAGCAATAAGCTTCTTGTATACGAAGCAAAAAAAGATACACTGATCGAAAACCGTTCTGCAGCGATCAAAGAACAGGCTAATGCAAAATACCGTCAGTTGCTTTCTCAATTTCCGGATGAAAAAACATTGCTGGCCGCTTATAAATTCAGAAATGCCTACGAAATGAAGAATGCTATCGAGAAAATCGATACAGATCAGTATTACGGGCAGGCAAAATATCAGAGAATTACTGAAAAAGCTGACGTAACCCCAAATGAGGTAACGGATTTCTACAATATGTATAAAATGCAGCTGCCTCAGGTAAAAGACGAGGTTACTCTTGCTCAGATTATGATCTATCCTACATTGACGGAAGCTCATAAGCAGGAACTGATCAGCAGACTGAAAAAAATCAAGCAGGATATTCTTGCGGGAGAAAGTTTTGAAAGCCAGGCAAGAATTTATTCAGAAGATGAAGGATCTGCTGCCAATGGAGGTTTATATAAGAACATCAACAAAGGACAGATGGTGAAGCCATTTGAAGCTGCTGCATTAAACCTTCAGGAAAATGAAATTTCTGATCCTGTTGAATCAGAGTTCGGATTTCATATTATTCAGTTACTGAAAAGATCAGGTAAAGTATATGATGCAAGACACATCCTTCTACAGGCTAAGCCTACCGATGATGAAATTAAGACTGCCAAAGCAAAATTAGACAGCATCAGAGGGCTTGTTATGGATGGAAAAATGACATTTAAAGATGCTGCTTTCAAATTCTCAGATGATAAAAGAACCAAATTCAACGGTGGAATTATTCCGGGAGCTGATGGTTCAGACAAAATTGAGAGAGAAAGTATTCCAGGTACAATCAGCTACGAATTGGCAGGTTTAAATAAAGGAGATATTACCACAGCTTTTGAAGATGAAGAAAACAAAAGAAAACTGGTGAAGATCCTTAAGCTGGAAGATGAAATTGCTGCTCACCAGATCACTCTGAAACAGACTTCAGCAGAATCAAACAGATGGCGCTGAATAAAAAGAAAAGTGAAATGGTTGAAAAGTTTGTCAACTCTAAACTACCAAGTACTTTCATCTCTATAGACGGACGCTATGATAGCTGTAGCTTTAAGTCTAACTGGAAGAAAGAATCCATCAAAAATAATAAAAAGAACCTTCAGAATTTCTGGAGGTTTTTTTATGCATAAAAGAAAATGTTATTTGCTTTAATGAATTTTCGGAAAATATCACAAACTTTCCAGCGTTGATTTTCCCACTTTTTCAAACTGAATTTTTCTGCATATTTTCCCCATAAAACCTTTGTTTTTAGTATTTTTACGCATGAGCAATTTTATAGATTTCAATTCGGCAAAAAAATTCATGATATGCAGGGTAACCAAAATAGAATTTCACAGCTTTTCAATATCAAATATCCGATTATACAGGCAGGAATGATCTGGCATTCAGGATGGAGACTGGCTTCGGCAGTGTCCAATTGCGGCGGGCTGGGCCTGATCGGTGCAGGAAGTATGTATCCCGATATTTTGCGGGAAAATATTCAGAAATGTAAACAGGCAACGGATAAACCTTTTGGGGTCAATGTTCCGATGCTGTATCCTAATCTTGAAGAGATCATTCAGATTATTCTTGAAGAGGGAGTGAAAATTGTATTTACATCAGCAGGGAATCCCAAAACATATACGGAGACCCTTCAGAAAGAAGGGATTAAAGTTGCCCATGTAGTGTCTTCTACCAAATTTGCAGTAAAATGTGAAGATGCAGGAGTAGATGCGGTAGTAGCAGAAGGTTTCGAAGCCGGAGGGCACAACGGAAGAGATGAAACTACAACACTTTGTCTTATTCCTAATGTAAGAAAACATATTTCTAAACCACTGATCGCAGCCGGAGGAATTGCATTGGGATCCCAGATGAAAGCAGCTATGATCTTAGGCGCAGACGGGGTACAGATCGGTTCGCGTTTTGCCGCAACTACTGAGGCCAGCGCCCATGAAAACTGGAAAAAGAAAATCACTGAACTTCAGGAAGGGGACACCCATCTTACCTTAAAAGAGCTGGCTCCTGTAAGAATGGTGAAAAATAAATTCTTCAGTGAGCTGGAAGAGATCTACCAGAACGGAAGAAATAAAGAAGCTCTGATCGCTTCGCTGGGAAGAGCAAGAGCAAAAAGGGAATGTTTGAAGGAGATATGGAAGACGGTGAGCTGGAAATAGGACAGGTTTCTGCCCTGATTGATGATATATTGCCGGTAGAAGTTGTCTTCAATCAGCTGTTAAAAGAATTTGAAGAAGTAAAAATGCCAGCATTTTAATAGTTGAATGGAAGGGAGAATCATTGATGCAAAAGGGAAAAAATTATACATAGAATACACTAAATCATTTGAAAGCAGACCTACCATTGTCTTTTTACATGACTCACTGGGATCGGCACAGCTTTGGCGTGATTTTCCTGCGAAACTGGCTGAGAAAACCAGATATAACGTTCTTGCCTACGACCGTTTAGGATACGGAAAATCTTATCCAATGCTTACCTATGAAAGACCTGTAAACTATATGGAGCTGGAAGCAGATGTACTGAATGAGCTTCTGACTGAAATGAAAATTGATAAAGCGATTCTTTTCGGGCATAGTGACGGAGGAACCATTGCATTGATTGCCGCTGCAAAATATCCTGAAAGAGTGGAAGCGGTGGTATGTGAAGCCGGACATATTTTTGTAGAAGAAGTAACTTTAAAAGGTGTTTACGATGCCTGGGAAGCTTACAGGACGACCAATCTGCCGGAGCGTCTCCGGAAATATCATGGCGATAAGGTTGAAATGCTATTCAAAGCCTGGACAGAAACATGGACCCGTGATGACTACAGATCATGGAATATTGAATACCTCTTGAAGGATATTATCTGCCCATTATTATTTATTCAGGGAGAAGCGGACGAATACGGGACATTGGATCAGGTTGAAAAAACCGTTACTCAGGTCACTGGAAACGCTGAGAAATATATTATTCCTGGATCGGCCATACTCCACACAAAGAAGTTCCGGAGCTGGTATTGGAAAAAGCTTCAGAATTTATCAATAGAAATTTCTGAGAAAAAATATAAGATAGTTTTCGCAGCAATAAAAAGAGATGCCCGGCATCTCTTTTTTGTTTTATTTTTTAGGCTGCAGTGAAAAGTTGTCAAGGTAAACGGCCTGATGTATACCGTTCAGCAAAACTTTCAGTGCAAGGCTTGAATCCTTCTTTAAAGAAATACTCACGGTCTTTTTGTTTCCCGTTATCTTTGAAGGTTTAACAATGGAAACATAGGACTTGGCATCAGATGCACTGTTTACAGAAAAAATCTCCAGGGTTGTTTCTCCTCCGTTATCTGAAGCATCAACGGAAAGCGTGTAGTTTCCGGCCTTAATTTTTGGAGTGATCAGGTACATATTTTCTCCGGGACTGCTCATCGAATAAAATACAATTCGTTGGTCACTGGCATAAAGCATGGCTTTTCCCGGCTGGGCAGACCAGCATTTATGAATATCTTTCCAGGTATCAAAATTTTCGGTAAGAGCAGATACCGTTTTACACTGTCCATTTACCGTTAGAAGTCCTCCTAAAGCAGCTATTCCCGCAAATATAATTTTTCTCATAGATTATTTTTATTTATAATGAGTAAAAATAACCAAAAAAATCCATTGTTTAAAGTTTATAACATTTTATCACAATGATATTTGTTAGGCATGCTTTGTACATATTGCACACCTTATCATAGAGGAAACAATTTTATAATGTACCAAAGCTATTTTTCATAATTCTAATGAACTCTTTTTTTTAAACCCAATATTCCAAAGAATGTCTTTTTATTTAAAAATTATTTACTTGCATTGAGCTTAATATTTAAATAATTCTTTCTTCATTGTTTTAAATTTCACCCTTTGCAAAGCATTTTATGCAATAAATAAGCACAAAATATACATTAATAATCATTGAGTAGTGAGATATCTAAAGTTTACATTTAGAGTGTCAATAATGACAAAATAATTAAAACCGAATGTTATGAAAAAACTAAAAAAATTTCAAGAGAAAATCTGAAGAACTTAAAAGGTGGAGGTCCTTCTAAACCAAGCGGAAACACAGGGTGCAGCTACATGTGCTGTTCTAATGTTGAACCTGCAAAGTGTAGTACAATAACAACAGTTAGTTTAGAAGAATCAGGAACTGTAGGATGTTCAACAGGTTCACATCTTGTAGAAGTCTGAAATATTAATTTTTATCGAATACAGCTGACATCAGTTGTATTCGATTATAATAATTTGCCGGTTATGAATAAAATGATTTTGTTTTTTTGTTTAATGTATCAGATGTTGTCTGCTCAAAATAAAAGATTTATTTATGAATATACTTTTATTCCTGACTCAACAAACAGAGCTAATGTTGTTAAAGATTTTATGTTTTTGGATATCTTCAATGGAAAGTCTTTATTTTATAGCCGTTATAAATTTACTGAAGACTCGATATCAATTGCAGAATCTAAAAAACAGAAATTTTATATCCCAAAAGCTGATATTTTGTATAGAATAGAAAAGAAAGATGGAAAAATATTTTTTAAAACAACTGACTATGGTTTGGGAAAAATAAAAGTAGAGGATGATAGAAAAATGAATTGGAATGTTTTGCCTGAAAACAAAAGATAGGAGAGTTTATTGCTCAAAAAGCAATTGTCAATTTTGGTGGTAGAACATGGGTTGCTTGGTTTACTGTAGATATTCCTATTCAGGATGGACCTTATAAGTTCAGTGGGCTCCCGGACTTATTATAAAAATTGAAGATATAGCCAAAAATCATTGTTATGAGTTGGTAAGTGTCAGAAATAGCATTGGTGAAACAATACTTCCTGAGTTAGCAACCAGATCCAGTGAATTGTTTTTAACGCAGAACAAATTTATTGATTTATATAAACAATACAGAAAAGACCCTGCTGCAGAAACAAGACAACTTTATATGGAAGGTAGGATTCCTGATCAGAGAGATACTTCAGGAAACTTCCGTACAGGAGCTGAAGTGGTGCAGGAAGTGGACAGGCTAACCAGAGAAAGAATCAAAAAGATAATAATATTATTGAAATTGACCTGTTGAAAGCTGTAAATCAATAAGTGAAGAGATCAGCAATTACAGCAGTCGAAGTTCTGTCTCAATATTTTCTTTTGCCTGAGTTTCATATTGATGTCTGAAATATTCAGTTTTAAAGATGTTCTCAAGCTCCAGAAAATGTTTAAGAACTTTTTCCGTCCCGGTTTATAAAGAAAATCAGGATAAATGGAATATTCTTTTCTGATCATTTGCGTGTACACCAAATAAGTTTCCCGGTCTTTTCCAAGAACAGATAGATCAGCATCCAGAAGATAATTAATATCCATATTTTCAGATTCCTGATGAGATTTTGTAGCTAAGATCTGGTTAGAGACAATTTTGATTTCTTCTTGTGGTAAGCCCAGTTCTGCAAGTCTTTTTGTGCGGTTAATGCACTTTTTTTCATTGATTTGGAGGTAGCATCATAAATGACGTCATGGTAAAACACAGCAAAAGCTACCAGTGTAAAACGGGAAATACGATCCTTTACCGCCTCAAGTTCCTGAAACATATTGTCGAGATGGAGAAGATTGTGATAATACCTGCCTTTTTCGGTGTATTTTGTTTCAATTTCATTCCACAAACCACTGATGAGCTCATCATCTTTATGTAGAGGCAGACAAATTTGGGTAAACTGATCTTTTAAATGCATTGTAATAAGGAATAAAAAAAGGAACTTTTAAAAGTTCCTCTGTTTGCTGCAAGAACGTCTTTCAGCTCAGCCCAGCCTCCGCCGTTATAACCGTCCTTCAATCCCTGAGTATTAAGATATTCCAGTGCTTTTCCACTTCTGTTTCCACTTCTGCAGAATAAGATGACCGGTTTTTCGATAGATAGGATTTCATCCTGTCTGTCTTCTACTTCACCAAGAGGAATATTCTTAGCACCTTCTATATTTCCGTCCATTTCAAGCTCCATAGGCTCACGAACGTCGATCAATTCATAGTTTCCGGATTGTATTACTTCTATTAAAGACATAGTTGTTTATTTTAAACATTAAATTATGAACGAAATTACGCAATTTTTTTTTGAAAAAATCCTAATTGAAGCATAAATTTTTCAGAAAGAAAACCGTATTGAACAGGAATCCTGTCTGCATAAACTATAACAAATGTAACGGTTTGAACCACATAGGAAGATAGAGATCACAGACATAGGTTTTCAAATTACTTTGCGGAGAAAAAAACATGTACTTCTGTAATTAGTACACCTGATTGGTCAAGCCCGGAAGATTGATAAAATAATCTTAATTTTGCAGGGTGAAATTATGAATGTAGGCGCTGAAAAATATACCCAACTGATCAAATCCAAAGCAAAAAGTTTTGGATTCCAGAGCTGTGGTGTTTCTAAAGCTGATTTTCTGGAAGAAGATGCACCTCATCTCGAAAAATGGCTGAAGAATAACTTCAATGGCGAGATGAAGTATATGGAAAACCATTTTGATAAAAGATTAGATCCAAGACTTTTGGTAGAAGGCTCAAAATCTGTGATTTCACTTTCTTATAATTACTTTCCTGAAGAGAAAATCTCAATACTGGAAAACTATAAAATTTCAAAATATGCCTATGCAGAAGATTACCACGAGGTGATCAAAGAAATTCTCCGTGAGATGGTGGCAGAATTGCAGGAAGAAATAGGAGAGTTCGGCTTTCGGGTTTTTGTAGACTCAGCGCCGGTACTGGAAAGAAGCTGGGCCAGGAAGTCGGGGATAGGCTGGGTAGGGAAAAATGCCAACCTGATTACCAAACAGAACGGATCTTTTTACTTCCTTGCTGAAATTATCTGTGATCTGGAGCTGATCCCGGATCATGAAACCACCGATCACTGCGGAACCTGTAGAAAATGCATCGATGCCTGCCCTACAGATGCTATTGTTTCTGAAAAGATCATTGACGGAAGCCGCTGTATTTCCTACGCAACCATTGAGCTTAAAAATGAAATTCCGGATCATTTCAAAGGTAAAATGGAAGACTGGATGTTTGGCTGTGACATCTGCCAGGACGTATGCCCGTGGAACCGCTTCTCTGCACCCCATAAACAGAGCCGCTTCAAGCCGAATGAAGCTTTAAAAAACTTTACAAAAGGAGAATGGAAGGATCTTACCCAGGAAATATTCTCAGAGATCTTCAGAAAGTCTCCCGTAAAAGGAACAAATTTACAGGTCTGAAGAGAAATATTGAGTTTTTAAACAACTCATCAGATTGATCTTAGCTTAAATTTTTGGTGATAATCCCTTCTTTGGAATTTTCTGGATTTCCAAACTAAAGCGGATAAACGACCATTCCTTAAATTTTCTGCCTTAAGGAGGTAAAGATTTAAAAGATTAAATAAGCTGAAAAGTCCTTTCCTAAAAGAAAAATTGACTTCCAGGAGATCAGATCTCACCGAAAATCAACGTCTTTTTGTATTCTTTTTGGAGCCGTTTTTACTCTTACTTTAAATCTTTTCTGGGATTTGGTATTTTTACGCATATTTGTGAATATTTCGTAACTAAATATAGCCATTTTTTCGATTAAAACAAATACTTTTACAGAAAAATGTAAATTAAATTTTATTAAAAAACATGACTGTGAAAATGATCTTGATGTATATCCTGAAAGTGATAGGCGTTATTCTAGGAATTGTAATTATATATGTCATCCTTGGACTGCTGATTCCCTATATTCCTGTTTCTGCAAAAGATGATGGGCAAAAGAAAGAGATTCCTGTCTATATTTATACCAACGGAGTGCATACCGATATTGTGATGCCCGTAAAAATGACCTTCAGGACTGGAGTGCTAAAATACCTTTTGCAGATACAAAATCAAAGAAAACAGATTATCAGTACATCGGGATCGGATGGGGAGACAAAGGCTTTTATCTGGATACACCCACCTGGGCCGATCTGAAATTCTCAACTGCCGTAAAAGCGGCATTCTGGTTAAGTGATTCAGCAATGCATTGTACCTATTACAGAACAATGAAAGAAGGTGAAGATTGTAAAATGATTATGATCAGCAGAGGACAGTATGAAAATCTGGTAAAATTTGTAGAAGACAAATTCGACAGAAATCAGAACGGAAAATTTATGCTCATTCCTACTGATGCAGTGTATGGTGATAATGATGCTTTTTATGATGCTAAAGGAACATACAGCTTTCTTTATACGTGCAATACCTGGTCTAATAACGCTTTAAAAGCGGCAGGGCAGAAAGCTGCACTATGGACCCCATCAGATTTTGGAATTTTTCAGCATTATAAATAAGAGATGAATAGGATCTTTCTTTTCATCATTACTCTTATCCTCTATTCTTGTTTACAGGAGAAACAAAAAGAAATACCCGTTCCTGAAATTCCGGCTGTGGTTGAAAAGAAGCCTAAAGCAGATTTTTCCAAAACAAAAATAAAAGCTGAAGAAGCATTACGATTCTGCACCTCAAAAAAATTCAATACTGATTTCTGTATTCTGATTGATATGAGTCTTCATTCCGGGATAAACCGTTTCTTTGTATGGGATTTTAAAACCAATACGATTTCAAAGCAATATCTGGTAGGGCATGGGTGCGGATCAAACTCATGGAGTAAAGATCAATCTAAGTTGAATCCCGGTTTTAGCAATGAGGATGGAAGTCATCTTTCATCTTTGGGAAAATATAAGCTGGAAGGCAGAGGGTACAGCGATTGGGGAATCAATATAAAATATCTGATGCACGGCCTTGAAGAAACCAACAGCAATGCACTGAAAAGATTCATTGTTTTTCATTCCTGGGATAAGATGAGCGATGAAGAGACTTTTCCTGAAGGTTCGCCGGAGGGCTGGGGATGTCCTACTATTTCCAATAATGCAATGAGGGAAATTGATCCCATGATTCAGAAATCAGGAAAACCTGTTCTGATGTGGATATACAATTAAAAAGAAGTACGATGAAACATAAGCTTTTCCGTGAGCAGCAGCTCAACTGTGACATAGATACAGCATGGAAATTTTCTCAGCAGCAGATAATCTTTCTGAAATTACCCCTAAAGATATGGGGTTTGTTGTTTTAACGGAATTCGAAGATGATCAGATCTATGAAGGAATGCTTATTGATTATTACGTTTCTCCGCTGTTCGGAATTAAAATGAAATGGCAGACAGAAATCACCCAGGTAGATTACCGGAAAAGCTTCACCGACTTTCAGAAAAAGGACCTTACAAATTATGGAATCACCATCATGAATTTATTCCCAATGAACAGGGCGTTTTGATGAAAGATACGATAGACTATGAACTTCCGGTGGGATTTCTGGGAGAAATTGCTCACAGCCTGTTTGTTAAAAAGAAGCTGGAATACATCTTTGATTACCGTTTCAGAGTATTAAGTAAACTGTTTTAAATAATTATTTTCAATCTGATTTTCAATGATTACCCTGAAAGTGACATACGATTGTCATAGAAATCAGACCATAAACAAAAGCATTGATATTCCATAATGCACAATACAGCCATACATCTTATCATTCCTGGGAATTTTAAATAACATTCGATATTATGACATTGAATAACAATAATCTATTCATAGTTTAAGTTTTTTTAACAATTAAAGGCCTTCTGCTCCGTTAAAAATCCTTATTTTTGCACCACTTATCGTTTTTACGAAATAATGTGTTCTGATTGACATGGCAGGTCTGAGGTCATTTATCTTATTCTATATCATACTGGTTTTTACCCTTTTCAATTCGAATTGGGCAGAAAAATCTTTGCAGAATATTCCTCATCTTCCCCATGTCAGTAATATTCACCTTCTTGACGTTTATGAAGAGGCGGATATGAACACGCATGCATTACCTGCAGCCTCTAAAATCGTAAAATACTCTACCCGTAAAGATGATACTACCGTTGGTGATTTCTCAGGAATATTAAAAGTTATTCCTAAAATCAGCCTTCCGGAAATTGCAGTCTCTATCATCTGCGGAGTCAAATCCTTTCTCCATCTTCTTCAGTTGTTTTAGGTTTAAGTTGTTGAATGCCAAATTACTTTTAACGGAAATCTTATAACCTAAACATTTAAAAATGTATTTTAAAACGTAATAATTTGCAGTTTTGCAATATTATTCGCTGTGTCATGCAGTAAAGACAAGAAAAAAACAGTCAGAAAGACAAAGAAGTTCCCGTACTGGAAATCAAAGAAAAGATACACTGGTCAATAACCAGTTTGTGACGGATATCCAGGCTAAAAAAACGTAGAGATGCGCTCCAGAATCGGAGGTATTATTCAGCATATTTATGTGAATGAAGGTCAGTTTGTACACCAGGGCCAGCCTTTATTTAAGATCAATGATGCCGAATTGCAGATGGAACTTTTGAAAGCTAACGCTGCACTAAAGCAGACGGAAGCCGATGTACGCATTGCAGAAGTTGAGCTGAAGCAGATTCAGAGTCTTCATGCCAAAAAATTCGTGGCTAATAACGAACTGGAAATGGTAAAAGCAAAGCTGACATCTGCCCAAGCTAAACATGCTTTTGCCGATGCAGAGAAAAGAGCCGTTCTTCAGAAAATAAGCTTTACAAAGATTACAGCACCCTTTGACGGAGTCATTGACGTTATCCCTCATAAAGACGGAAGTTTAGTGGAAAACGGTACTTTACTCACCACTCTGTCCCAGCTTAATGAAGTGTATGCCTATTTTTCCATCCCGGAAAACCTGTACTTTGAACTTCTGGCTAATGACAAGATCGGAAATCATCAGAAGATTGAGCTTACCCTGCCTAATGGGGTGAACTATCAGTTTAACGGAGCACTGAAGACTGCTGAAGGAGAAATCGACAGAACTACAGGATCCATCCGGTATAAAGCACTTTTCCCGAATCCGGACCGTCTGATCAAACACGGAACCTCAGGAAAGCTTATTATTTCCGAACAGCAGGATAATGCCATCCTTATTCCACAAAAATCTACATTCTCTATTCAGGACAAAACCTATGTTTTTGTTGTAGATAAGCAGAACAAAGTGAAAATGACCAATATTAAGATCGGAACCACCCTGAGAGATTCATACATGGTGGAAAGCGGCCTTAAAAAGGAGATTTAATCATTTATGAAGGAACCCAGTCATTGAAAGACGGTGATGTGATCAAAATCAAAAAGAAATATTAACCTTTCATAATCTTTAAATCAATTTACAATGGTAGAAATGTTTATAAGACGGAAGGTTCTTTCGTTGGTTATTTCCATATTATTTGTACTCCTGGGAATCATGGCATTGCTGAAGATGCCGATCACTCAGTTTCCGGATATCGTGCCGCCTTCCGTAACGGTAACGGCAAAGTATACGGGAGCCAATGCCGAAGTATCTGCCAATGCAGTGGCCCTTCCTCTGGAACGTGCCATCAATGGAGTTCCGGGAATGACGTATATGTCGACGGTAACCTCGAATGACGGCCTTACCCTGATTCAGGTTTTCTTTGAAGTGGGAACTGATCCTGATGTGGCGGCAGTAAATGTTCAGAACAGGGTAACCACCATTCTGGATGAGCTTCCTGAAGAAGTAATACGCGCAGGGGTTACCACTGAAAAAGAAGTCAACAGTATGCTGATGTACCTTAACATCACCAGTACAGATCCGAGCCAGGATGAACAGTTCATTTACAACTTTACGGATATCAATGTCCTGCAGGAGCTGAAACGTATTGATGGAGTAGGACGTGCGGAGATCATGGGGCAAAAAGAATATTCGATGAGAGTATGGCTGGATCCTCAGAAGATGGCAGCATACAATATTTCAGCAGATGAAGTGATCACTTCGTTACAAAAACAGAATATTTCCGCAGCACCCGGAAAAGTAGGTGAAACCTCAGGGAAAACTTCCAGCCAGCTTCAGTATGTGATCAAATATAAAGGGAAATTCTTTGAGCCTAAACAATATGAGGAAGTTCCTATCCGCTCAGATGTAGACGGTACCATCTTAAAGCTTAAAGATATTGCTAAAGTAGAATTCGGAGCGATGAATTACGGAATGGTTTCCAAGACAGACGGAAGACCTTCCGCATCTATTATGATGAAACAGCGTCCCGGCTCCAATGCTCCGAAGTAATTGAAAGTGTAAAAGCAAAAATGGAAGAGCTGAAAGTCTCCTCTTTCCCTCCCGGAATGGAATATAACATGGCGTATGATGTTTCCAGGTTCCTGGATGCGTCCATCAGTGCGGTACTGACTACACTTATTGAGGCATTTATTCTGGTAGGAATTGTGGTATTTATCTTCCTGCAGGACTGGCGTTCAACCCTCATTCCGGTACTGGCAGTGCCTGTGGCCCTTGTAGGAACTTTTGCCTTTATGAATATGCTTGATTTCTCTGTCAACCTGTTGACTTTATTTGCATTGGTGCTTGCTATCGGGATCGTGGTGGATAATGCCATTGTCGTCGTAGAAGCCGTCCATGTAAAAATGGAAGAAGGTATGAATGCTATGGATGCTACCATCAGCGCAACAAAAGAAATTGCAGGGGCAGTAGTGGCAATTACCATCGTAATGTCTGCCGTATTTATTCCTGTAGCATTTCTGGATGGCCCGGTAGGAGTATTCTACAGACAGTTTTCACTGACGCTGGCCATAAGTATTGTTATTTCAGGAGTTAATGCATTGACGCTTACTCCGGCGCTTTGTGCCATTATCCTGAAACCTCATGACCATCATAAGAAGAAAACGATCATCGACAGGGCTTTCCAGAGTTTCAATACAGGTTTTGAAAGATTAACCAATGGCTATGTGGGAATCTTGTCAAAATTTGCAACGAGAACAACAGTTACTTTTGGTTTATTGTTCTTATTTGTCGGGTTAACTTTTGTGACCAGTAAATTCCTGCCAACAGGATTCATTCCGATGGAAGACCAGGGAATGGTGTATGTGAGTGTTACCACTCCGCAGGAGCAACCGTGGAAAGAACGGAAAAAGTACTGGATGAAGTGACGGTAATGGCAAAGAAAATTGAAGGCGTGGAAAACGTAACTACCCTTGCCGGATATAGTATTGTAACGGAAATTGCAGGATCATCTTACGGTATGGCCATGATCAACCTTAAAGACTGGAAAGAAAGAAATATTTCAGTGAATGACCTGATTGCAGAGCTTTCTGAAAAAACAAAAGGAATCGCAGATGCCCAGATTGAGATTTTTGCTCCGCCTACCGTTCCGGGATTCGGGAATACCAGTGGCTTTGAACTGCGTTTGCTGGACAGAACCGGAGGAACCATTGAAAATACCGATAAAATCACCAAGGATTTTGTTAAAAACTGAATGAGGCGCCGGAACTGCAGAACAACTTTACCAGTTTTGATGCCACTTTCCCGCAGTATATGATCAATGTGGATTATGATATGGCTGCTAAAAAGGAGTTTCCGTAGACAATGCAATGTCAACATTACAGACCATGCTGGGATCTTATTATGCAACCAATTTTATCCGTTTCAGTCAGATGTATAAGGTGATGGTTCAGGCAAGTCCGGAGCATAGGGATACACCGGAAAGTATTTTGAATCTGTACCTGAAAAATGATAAAGGTGAAATGGTTCCGTTTTCAACATTCATCACCATCGAAAAAGTTTATGGTCCTGAAGTACTGACAAGGTATAATATGTATATGTCGGCAATGATCAACGGAGAACCTGCTGACGGTTATAGTTCCGGAGATGCCATTGCTGCAGTAGAGCGTGTAGCAAAGGAAGCCCTTCCGAGAGGTTTTGATATCGAATGGTCCGGAATGACGAGGGAAGAAATCTTATCCGGAAATCAGACCGTTTACATCTTCCTGATCTGTCTCTTATTCGTTTACCTTTACTGGCTGCCCAATATGAAAGTTTCCTTCTTCCTATGCCGGTACTTTTAAGCTTACCTACAGGGATCTTCGGTTCCTATATCGCTTTGGTGATGGCCGGATTGGATAATAATATCTATGCTCAGGTTGCATTGGTGATGCTGATCGGGCTTTTGGCTAAGAATGCCATTCTGATCGTAGAATTTGCAGTAGCCAGAAATAAGCAGGGCTTTGATATCATTCCGGCAGCTATTGAAGGAGCAAGACAACGTCGAGACCGATTCTGATGACTTCATTCGCTTTTGTGGCAGGGCTTATTCCCCTATGTATTGCATCAGGAGCAGGAGCAATAGGAAACCGTTCCATTGGAACAGCAGCAGCAGGAGGAATGCTTCTTGGAACTATTTTCGGACTGATCGTCATTCCGGGGCTGTATATATTCTTTGCAAAACTTGAAAATAAGAAGAAAGATGAAAAGATTAAATCCTAGAAATATATTGTACGGAATGGCTGCATTGAGCTTAGTTTCATGCGCTGTTCCGAAAGTTGCTGACCTTAAAAAAGCTCAGACACTGCCGGAATCCCCAATTAAAATGGCAAGCTCGGAAGAGTTTCAGCAGCTGAATCTGAAAGCTTATTTTACAGATACTCATCTGCTTGAGCTTTTTGATAAAGTGGTACAGGCGAATCCTGATTTTCAGATCGCTCAGCAAAGAGTAGAGATTGCGAACAGCTTTCTGCAACGTTCGAAAATGGATCTTTTGCCGTCCCTTGAAGTGGGCGCTGAAGTTTCCGGGAACCGTTATGGTAAATATACAATGGAAGGAGTAGGAAATTATGATACCAATCTTTCACCCAATATTACCGAAGAACAGAAGATCAACCGTGATTTTACTCCCAATTACTGGCTGGGAGCAAGAAGCAGCTGGGAAATTGATGCCTGGGGTAAGCTTAAAAATAAAAGAATTGCCGCTCAGAAGAAATTCCTGGCTTCTACAGAAGGATTACGGTTGCTTCAGGTAGAGCTTTTCACAGATATTGCCAATCTCTATTATCAGTTGGTTGCTTTAGATAACCGTCTGGCTATTTACCAGAAAAACTATAAGCTCCAGCAACGGGCGTTTGAAATTGTCCTGGCACAGCGTGAAGTGGGAAAAGCCACAGAACTGGCTGTACAGCAGTTTAAGGCCCAGAATAATAACTGGCTTGCAGAAATTGAGCATATCAAAGTAGAAATTGTTACTGTAGAACAGGCTATTACCACACTTACCGGATTATGGCGGCGATGTGAAGCGGGGAACAACCCTGATGCCTACCAATATGGATGTATTGAATAAAACCATTAATGTAGAATCTGTGATTCATTCCAGACCGGATGTGGCAGCCAATTACTATGTTCTGAAGCTTCCCAGGCAGATGCAAAAGCGGCAAGAGCGGCTTTCTATCCTAAGATTGATCTGGGAGCGGGTTTCGGTTTAAATTCTTTTTCCGTTGAAACGCTGTTCAAGCCCAGTTCATTGGCCGGACAGCTATTGGGAGGTCTGATGGTGCCTGTTTTTAATAAAGGACAGCTGAAATATGAATTTAAAGTAGCCAGCAAAGAGCAGGAAATTGCTTTCTTAAATTATCAGAAAAGTATTACCACTGCGTTCAATGAACTTCAGTCTATTCTGAAACAGACCAAGATCTATGAACGTGTTTTGAAACTGAAATCTGAAGAAGTAGGTTTTCTGGATCGTGGGGTAGAGGTATCCAATGATCTGTATCTTACAGGATATGCCAACTATTTTGAACTGATCAACTCTCAGAAAAGTAAGCTGACCGCTGAATTGGACCTACTGCAGTTCCAGCACCAGAACACGAGGAATAATGTCCTCCTGTTTAAAGCGCTTGGAGGAAAACTGGATTAAATGATATGGATATTAAGGGCAGCGTTGTCAGCTCAAAGCAAGCAACATGAGTTCAGAGAAAGCTGTCCTTACTATTCTTAAAATCTTATTAAATCCCTGTGATGAATTATAATATTCTTTTACCGGTTTTGTAAACCGGACCATTTTATTTTTTACGATGATGAAAGCCACCTGAAAAGGTGGCTTTCTGTATTATTTCAAAACATATCTCCATCAGTAGAAGATATGCTGATAGATTAAATATTATTTAACGATCTGGATCTCAACAGCTGAAAATCCTTTTGGGGACTTTTCTTTTTCGAAAGAAACTTTGTTCCCTTTTTTTCACCGGCTCTGCACAGTTGTTATTGTGGAAGAAGATATTCTCTTTGGTATTGTCTTCAGTGATGAAACCATATCCTTTTTCACTCAGGAAAGTAACAATTCCTGTTTTTCTTGGATCTTCTTCAATAATAGGTGCTGCACCCAATTGAATATCATCAAGGTTTACTTCCTGTCTTTGCTCAGGCGGAGTAGAAGTTAATCTTCCGAATTCATCTACATACATGAAGACATCCTCCATGTCCTTTCCTTTGTTGTTGTTCGTTTTACGTTCTTCGCGTCTTAGCGCCTTTTCTTTTGCTTTTGAATTTTTTTCTTGAAATTTTCCTTTTAGAAAAAGAATCTGCCATAAATTATTTTTAGTATTTAGTTTCTATAAATTGTATTGATTCAATCTGGTCTTTTGACCTATAAAGCCTGCCGATGTTTCCTGCCTTTGGGTGTCCCAATCATACAGAGCTTTAAAATTCCGACAAGTATTGTTCTTAATAGAAGAATAAAAGTTAAAAAATATGGCTGCTCAAAAGCAAAGACTGAATAAAAAATATTCCGGTCGTTACAGAAAACAAAGTAGTGACTTGGTTACTAGCATACAAATATACAACAATAAAATGAATAATACGGTTTTAAATGATTGATTATCAGAAATGGTTTTTGGATAAATCCCTGTAAAGGCTTTACTGGCTGATTATAAGAGAAAATAAGCTGTTTTGAATCTTCCATAAAAAAATCCCCAGCATGCTGAGGATTATAAAAAAATATATTATAGAATGAAGTGGTGTATAAATACGGGTGGAAAGCATCAAATGTTGTGCCTAAAATGCATTAATTTTCAGAGATCCACAGGGAGTGTTTAATATAATGATATCCGCTCAAGCCGTATCTGTCTGGTAAATAGCAGAATGTTTGGAAAAATGTGTTTATATAAATTTAAAGTTTTTTATCAAGATCGATGAAAGAAATATTTCCGGATATCATTTTAATTTTAATGCAATTCCCGAAAAATTCACCATGTTGAGATGCTATTTATTATCCATCTTTGCTTTATTAACATTTAAAAATTAAAAATAATGTCAGCACAAGATGTAAATGGAAAAGTTGTTTTAATTGCCGGAGGAGGCAAAAACTTAGGAGGATTGTTAAGCAGGGATTTCGCTGCTAAAGGAGCAAAACTGGCCATACACTACAATAGTGAAAGTTCCAGAGCCGACAGTGAAAAAACACTTGCAGAAGTTCAGGCACTGGGAGCCGAAGCATTTTTATTTCAGGGAGATCTTACCAAAGTAGAGAATATTGCCAGATTCTTTGACGAAACCATTTCCCGTTATGGCGGAATAGACATAGCGATCAACACCGTAGGGATGGTCCTTAAAAAGCCGTTTGCTGAAACTACGGAATCAGAATATGATACCATGTTTAATGTCAACTCGAAATCGGCTTACTTCTTTTTACAGGAAGCAGGTAAAAAATTAATGATCACGGGAAAATCTGTACAATTGTAACCTCATTACTGGCTGCTTATACAGGATTGTACTCAACGTATGCAGGAGCAAAGGCGCCGGTAGAACATTTTACCAGAGCAGCTTCCAAAGAATTCGGGGCAAGAGGAATTTCCGTTACAGCAGTAGCTCCCGGACCCATGGATACCCCTTTCTTCTATGGCCAGGAAACCGATGATGCAGTAGCTTATCACAAATCAGCATCTGCATTGGGAGGACTTACCGATATCAAAGATATTGCTCCATTGGTAGAGTTTTTAGTAACCGATGGCTGGTGGATCACCGGGCAGACCATTTTTGCCAACGGGGGTATACCACAAGATAGCCTTTTATGATCCGTTAAAAAGAAACTCACTGAAAACAACTTTCAGTGAGTTTTTTATGGAATATCAATACCCTTTTCCGATAAGGGTATTTTATATCAATCGTATTATGCAGTTTTCATCTTGCCTTTTTCCAGAATACTTTTGATCATAAAGAATAACCCCAGAAGAACAAAAGGAATACTCAGAAGCTGGCCCATATTCAAAATCATTCCATGCTCAAATTCAACCTGGTCTACCTTGATGAATTCAATCAGGATTCTCATGATGAAAATAAGCAGAATACTGATTCCGAAATAAAATCCCTGTCCGATCCTGAATATATTTTTTCTGTAAATAAAATAAACCAACAGAAAAATCACCAGATAGGAAATTGCTTCATAAAGCTGTGCAGGATGCCTTGGAAGATCATCTACCTGTCTGAATATAAATGCCCATGGAACATCTGTAGGAACTCCTATGATTTCCGAATTCATCAGATTGGCGAGCCTGATAAAAGTACCGCCTAACGGAAGCACAATGGCAATCGCATCCAGAACAGTCATAAACGGGATTGTATATTTTCTGGCATACAGTAAAGAGCGATCACCAGCCCTATACCGCCGCCGTGGCTTGCCAGTCCTGCAAAACCAGTAAAGTGGTAGGCTCCGTCAGGTCCCTGCTGGATGGGTAAAAGATTTCAAGCGGATGCTGGGAATAATAATCAAAATCATAAAAATACAATGTCCCAGTCTGGCTCCCACCATAATTCCTATCAGAGCATAGGTAAATAAAGCATCGTGAGCCTTTGCGCTCAGTTTTTCTTTTTGATAGATACGTTTTAAAACATTTAAGGATAAGACCAGTCCTGTAAGAAATAACAGACCGTAGTATTTTAAAGGGATTCCCAGAATATTGGCAATTTCAGGATTGATATCCCAGTTGATGTATAATAAATTCATTGATGTTGTTATCGGATTTTAAAGAGGCAAAGATAAGAAAATAGGATTTTCCGGATAGGAAAGACCGTTTCCGGTACTCTATGATCTGAGTCATAAAGTTTTACAATGATGTTTTCTACTTTTGATACTACACACACCACAAATTTAATACTATGAAATTTATTGTATAACTAGTCTTACTGACAGGCATTTTTGTCGTCAGTTGTACAAAAGAACCACAGCCCCGGCAGACCAATACAGATCCCATCATGGCTTCAGACAGCCTTACTTCAGGTTCTGCACAGATCTCACCGGATTCTGCAGATCAGACGGCTACAGTAGATAGTTCTGCCTACGATGTAGACTCTATTAAAAAGAGCCGCTAAGTCGGTTTTAAACTTATACATTTTCAAACCGAAAATGAGACTGATACTTTCAGAACAGTATCTATATAGCTTCTATTAAAGAAATAAACAGGAGAACATTACATTCATTAATCCATAATACAACAGTTATGGCAGATATTTCATTGTTTAAAGAAACAGGAATCCAGATTACCTTATTGCTGTTGCTCATGATTATTGTAGGTGGGCTGATCATCGTTGTGCTTAAATTTCTATCGGTTTATGCTAAAATATTAAAGCGCAGGGAAACCAGAGAAGTCCAAAGAAAAATAGAGAATCTTTCTCCCGGAGAAGTGGCTGCTTATGAGCAGAGAGAAAAAGAACTGAATTTTACCGCTCCTGAGAATGATCTTTCAGGAACCCATCCCCGGAAGATACCAAAGGCGTCATTCAAAATATCAATCTGGTGGAAGAACTGAGAGTGTTTCCTACCAAAAGGAGAACATCCTCCTTCCAGAAGTATATTTCTCCTGAGCTGAGCCGCCTGATCCTTTATTTTCTGGGAACTGCTATTTTCTGGCTTATCCTGGGAACAAGCTTCGGATTGTATGCGGGGATAAAATTTGTGGTTCCGGATATTGATCATGTGAGCTGGCTGAGCTTTGGGCGGATAAGGCCGGGACATACCAATTCTGTTTTCTGGGGATGGGCCTCCCTGGCGATGATGGGGTTTGCCTACTATGTTATCCCAAGGGTGAGTAATAGGGAAAACTTTAATATCAGACAGGGATATATCTCCCTTATCCTGGTTAATGGTGCAGTACTTGCCGGAACGATATGTTTACTTGCAGGAATCAATAACGGAGGCGGGGAATACCGGGAATATATATGGCCGGTGATGATCACTTTTGGTATCGGAGTAGCACTTTCACTGCATAATTACTTTAAACCTATTGTTCGCAGAAAAACTAAAGAGATCTATTTATCCAACTGGTATATTATATCCGGTACGATGTTTATTGTCATTGTGATTGTTATATCCAATGTTCCCATATGGCAGGATGGAGTAGGAGAAACCATTATACAGGGGTATTATATGCACCAGGCAATAGGCATGTGGTTCATGATGATCAGTCTGGGGCTGATGTATTATTTTCTGCCGCAGCAGCTGAATAAACCCATTTATTCTTACAGCCTGGGGATATTGGCTTTCTGGACCCATACCTTTTTTATACCCTGATCGGGACCCATCACTTTATTTTCAGTGCCATTCCCTGGAGACTGCAGACCACGGCCATTATAGCCAGTGCGGGAATGCTGATTCCGGTAGTGGCAGGAACGGCCAATTTCCTGCTGACCTTCAACGGAGCCTGGTATCAGCTTAAAACAAGCTATACACTGCCGTTTTATTTCATGGGGATTATATTCTATTTTACAGGATCATTCCAGGGTACCGTGGAAGCATTCAGGTATACCAATCTGCTTTGGCACTTTACGGATTTTACGGTGGCACATTCTCATCTTACCATGTATGGCATCATTACATTTATGCTTTGGGGCTTTTTTACACATTGGTTCCTAGGCTTACAGGAAAAGAACCTCCAAAACTTTTAGTGGGAATCCATTTCTGGCTGGCCCTAATAGGATTGTTATTCTATGTTATTGCCCTGATGATCGGCGGAACACAGACGGGAATGCTCTGGATTAAGAAAAAACCTTTTATAGAAGGCGTGGTAAATATGGCTCCTTTCTGGTTGTGGAGAGCAATAGGGGAACTTTAATGTTCGTTTCCCATCTGATTTTTGCATATAATTTTTACCGCATGGTAAGAAATGAGGACAAGGTCAGGATTCCACGGACTCCGGCAGAAATTCTGGCAGCGAAGAAACAACTGGGAAATACAGAGTTTAATACTTAAAGATCAGCACCATGATATTTTTTAATGATCATAGAATTCTTTTCGGCACAGCGCTGTTTCTGTTTGTTTTTCTGACACTCTATATTGCTATTTTGCCTGCAATGGATAATCAGAGGATCAATAAACCGTTGCCGAAGCAGTCGAAGATACTCACCAGGGAAGAAAAAGCTGGGAAGATGGTTTTTATTGAGAACGGATGTGTGGCCTGCCATACCCAGCAGGTCAGAAATGTGGAAATGGATAATGTTTTTGGGAAAAGACCAAGCATACCTGCTGATTTTGCCATCAATACCCGTACAGATTTCTGGAGAAATACAGCCAATCTGATGGGAACTGAACGCACCGGGCCGGATCTTACCAACATCGGAGAACGGCAGCCCAGTGCAGAATGGCACCTGATTCACCTCTATCAGCCGAGAGCAGCAGTAGAGCAGTCTATCATGCCAGCCTATCCGTGGCTGTTTATCGAAAGAGATTACCTTCAGCCGGGAGATGTGGAGGTAAAAGTACCTGAAAAATTCATCAGAAATAGATCCAAAAAGATTGTTGCAGGACCAAAAGCTCTTCTTCTGGTAGCCTATCTTAAATCTTTAAAACAGACAGATTACACAGATAAATCTATTGTCCCTGCATTTTTATACAAACAGAAAAAAGAGGAAGGAGCAGCAAAAGGTGGTGAAAACTTACCGGATGGAGGTGCTTTGTTTACAGCCAATTGTGCAAGCTGCCATCAGGCTAATGGAGAAGGTGTTCCGGGGCATTCCCTCCATTGAAGGGAAGCTCTGTAGTGACCGGTGGTGATCTTGAGCTCTATGTTACCATCATTATGAAAGGCTATGATCCGAGACCTGAATTTGCTACCATGCCGGCTGTAGGAACCAATGCCAATTTTACCCCGGAAGATGTAACCGCCATTATGAATCATGAAAGAACAAGCTGGGGTAATAATGCTAAAAAGTAACAGTAGAAGAAGTAAAAACAATAATGGATAAAATAAAATAACAATGAAAAATTTTTGTAAAAATATCGTCATATTGTATAGCGTGCTTTCTTCAGTATATGCTTTTGCCTGTGATGCGTGTAAACTGCAGCAGCCTGAAGTGACAAAGAATTTTACCCACGGAACCGGACCGGAAAGTAACTGGGACTGGTTTATTGTAGGAGTTGTCATATTGATAACCGTGCTGGCTTTTATATTTTCCGTTAAATATCTGTTTAAACCCGGTGAAAAAGATAAAGCTCATATCAAATACTCAGTTTTCTCAGGTGAAAATTAAAAATCATGACTAAAGATAAAAGCAAAGTTTTTTTGTTCATTGATGAAGATCCGGTTCCTGTAGCAGAGCTGGAAACCCCATTGTTTTTGATCTTGATACTAAAAAATGACAGACGGTGAGCACGTTTTAAAAATTGTAAGCCACTCACCATCGGGAAGAGAAGGTATCCGGAAAATACATTTTACAGTGGCTAACGGACCCGCTATACGAATAGAAGGGCTGAAGAACAAAGATATTGTAGACGGAACACTGTCATTGATGATCAACGCTTATGATAAAGGAAACCAAAAGAGTTTCCTGATCAACGGAAGCGAAACCCCGCAAACCATTCCCTTTTGGATATGGATCATCGTTATTGTCTTTGCAGCATGGGCCATCTATTATGAAATAACGAGCTATAATGTTCAGTAGCTTCTGTTGACAATTAACAATTACAAAATAAATATTATGATAAAAATATTTTCCACAGCCTGACGGACTGGTCAGATTATTTTAAAGGAAGTGCGTTGCTGGGAGCTGCAGGATTAGCCCTGGTACTCATCCGTAATGCACAAAACAGGGAAACGAAAGCACTTCAATATAAACTTGATGAATTGATTGTTGCAGGTAAAAAAGCATTACCCCGATGATAGATATCGGTGAACTTACTGTGGAAGAGCTGAATCAGCTTCAGCAGTTTTGTGAAAAGCTGGAACAGCAGCGCAGGAAAAAAATAATAGCTAAAAATGAAGATCCGGAAGATCACGTAACCTATTACCGGTACAAGTAGGCTGTTCTTTGAGAGGTGGGATCGCAATAAATGATGCAATTTAAATTGATTCTAGATGAAACATTTAGTACCTTTAAGCTGGGTTTGATATACATGCCTTACATCATCACAGAATATTTTATTATGCATCATGAGTTGGAAAAACATTATGTGAACAGAGTAGGCTGGCTTCGGGCAGCGGTATTGGGCGCTAATGACGGATTATTATCTACCACCAGTATTGTCATTGGTGTAGCAGCGGCAGAGCCTGAACGGCATATCATTATCCTGGCTGCCCTGGCTGGAATGATTGCAGGGGCAATGTCTATGGCTGCCGGAGAATACGTATCCGTAAGCTCACAGGAAGATACTGAGAAAGCTGACTTAATGAGGGAAAAACGGGAACTTGAAACCATGCCCGAAATAGAACTCAGAGAATTGGCCAGAATTTATGAAAACCGGGGCGTAAGTAAAGAAACAGCCATGCAGGTTGCTACAGAACTTACCAAACACAATGCGTTAGAAGCACATGCACGTGACGAGCTGGGCATCAATGAGATCACTCAGGCAAAACCTTTGCAGGCCGCCATGGCTTCATTCGGATCATTTGCAGTAGGTGCTTTGCTGCCTTTTACCGTTTCTCTTCTGGCCCCAATCCATCAGATGGTATACTTTCAATACGGGTTTTCCATTATATTTTTGATGGTGTTGGGAGCTGTTTCTGCCAGAACAGGAGGTTCACATATGGGAATCGCCATGCTTAGAATCTGTTTCTGGGGAACCGTTGCCATGGGCGTTACTGCACTGGTAGGACATTTTTTCGGAATCAATGTCTCATAAAACTTTACAAAACCACAAAAGCCACAAAAGCTTTTATTTGAAACACATTCGTCCACTTTAGTAAGTTTAAAAAGCTACCTGATAAAAGTTTACATAAAGATGAAAATCAGAGATTTAAAAAAACTTAAATGTACTTATTAAACAGAAAATTTGGCCCTGGAAAAATTTACGGGTCTAAAACTTTGTGCCTTTTATGGTTAAAATCATTTACGATTTAATAGAATGTTTTTTGCTAATTATTATTTAGAATTAATAAAAATAAATACCTTTGCAGCAAAAATAAACTATGAAGAAGCTACTGTGCTCAATTTCCTTATTACCTGGAATATTCGTTTGGGCACAACAAGAAAAGGACTCATCCGTTCAGTCAAAACACATTGAAGAAGTAATTGTTTCTGGCGTAAAAAGTACGCAGAAAAAAAATCGGATTATGTTGCAAAAATGCCTCTTAAGAACCTTGAAAACCCACAGGTCTACACCGTTCTTCCCAAAGAACTGATGCAGCAGCAGGTAGCAACGGATCTGCAAAGCTCACTGAATCTGCTTCCCGGAGTAAATAACGTATCCGTAAGCGTTGGAAGTGGAGGAGTAGGACTGGGACTTACCATGCGTGGTTTCAGTTCCAATGCTTCGGCAGGAGCGCTCCGGAATGGTATGGCGACCAACTTTGTTTCATTATCTGACCCTGTTAATCTTGAAGCCATTGAAGTAATCAAAGGGCCTTCCGGAACATTATTCGGCTCTGCTTTACTGGTAGGATACGGTGGTTTTGTGAATAGAGTGACGAAAAAGCCGTTGCATCATTTTAAAGGCGAGGTAGGATATACCGCAGGAAGCTGGAGCAGTAACAGGGTTACAATGGATGTAAGTACACCGCTCAATAAAAATAAAACATTCCTGGCCCGTATAAATGCTGCTTATAATAATGATGGAAGCTTTCAGGATTTCGGAAAATCAAAATCAGTGGCTATAGCTCCTTCATTCTCTTTTAAAGTCAATGACCGGCTGGATATTAATCTTGATTTCGAATATTTTGATATCAGCAGAAATACTACTTATATGGGGCTGATTACCGGGAAAAATATTGTCTTTAAAGATAAAAGTATTAACGATTTTAACCTGGATAAAAAAATCTCTTATGCGAGCGATGAAATTCAGAGTAAAGCTAAAATATTCAATACTTTTGCTACGGCAAACTATAAAATTTCCGATAACTGGACTTCCCAAACCAGCTTTTCCTCTGCAAAAACAGAAAATGATGCCAATTATCTTTTCCTGAATCTATCCAATAAAGGAACAATAAGAAGAGATTATTATCACATTCCAAGTACATTTAACCTGACGGAGATCCAGCAGAATTTTATCGGTAATTTTAATATTACTGAAAAAATTAAAAACAAGATCCTGGTCGGTTTCGATTATACTACCACAAAAACTACTGATAAAAGAGGAGTAATATCTGATATTGATCAAAAGATTTATAAAAATAAATTCGGTAATCTTGACAAATTTGTTCCTGTTACCTTTAATGATGATAAAGCGGCTTATATTTCACAGGCTGCCTATCAGGAGATTTTAGCACAGACCGAGTATAGGGGTTACAAGCGTGATTATAGGAATTTCAGTATCTATGTATCTGACGTTATAAGCTTTTCAGACAGGTTATTTGCTATGGCTTCCTGAGGTATGATCATTTCAACAGCGTTTCCGATAAGGATATCCAGACGTCATGGTCTCCTAAGCTCGGATTGGTGTATCAGATCGTAAAAGATAGAGTATCTCTTTTCGGAAACTATATGAACGGTTTTAAAAATATTGCACCAAGCAGTTCTTTAGGAGAAGTAAGAACCTATAAGCCGGAACAGGCTAACCAATGGGAAGGAGGGGTAAAATATGAATTGCTTGGCGGTAAACTTTCAGGAACGGTAAGTTATTATGATATTCAGGTGAAAGATAAAGTTCGCAGAGCCCCTACAGAAAAAGATCCTACGCTTACCATTCAGGATGGAACACAAAGAAGCCGTGGTATAGAGATGGATCTTATCACATCACCGTTCCATGGGTTCAATGTTATTTTAGGCTACGGTTATAACGATAGTGTGTATGAAAAAGCCGCTGCAGATGTAGAGGGAAGAAGGCCGGCAGGACAGGCAAGACACGCCGGTAACTTCTGGCTGAGCTACACCATGCCGTCAGGAAAGTTCTCAGGTTTTGGTATCGGGGCAGGAGGAAATGCGCAATCTAAATTTTATCTTGTTGACAGCTCTGATGTGATTTCTAAAGGCTATGCAAAATTTGACGCTTCCGTTTTCTATGACCACTCATCCTACAGAATAGCTCTGAAGCTGAATAACTTCACCAATCAGAAATATTATCTGGGTGATTCCTGGACCTATGTTCAGAACCCACGACAGGTTTTACTATCCTTAAACTACAAATTCTAATAAACTATTCAGTAATATAATTGAAGATCAATGAGAGCCGGACTATTATTCATATTATTTTTTACTGCAGGTCTTATCATTAATGCACAGACTGCACAATCAGAAACAATCAGCATCGGAACAAAAATTTCAATGAAATCCGAATTCCTTCATGAAGAGCGTTCCGTTTGGGTATCTCTACCTGAGGGGTATGATCAGTATACCCAAACAGCATATCCGGTTATTTATGTTCTGGATGCCGAAAATAATTTTAACTATCTTTCTTCCGTATATCATTACTTGAGCAAAGAACCGTTTGGAGTATTGCCTCAGGCTATTCTGGTGGCCATAGCGAATACCAACAGGACGAGAGATCTGACGCCTTCAAAAGCTTCTAAGGATATGAATTTTGCAGGCAAAAAACAGACAATGTTCACTGAAAGCGGAGGGAATGAAACGTTCATGAAATTTATTACCAATGAGCTGTACCCGTACATGGAGAAGAACTATCGTTCAAATGGTTATAAAGTTCTGGTGGGACACTCGTTCGGGGGCTTACTGCTGTGAATAACCTTTTATCAGAGCCTTTTTTAATGCTTATATTGCCAATGATCCAAGTCTTTGGTGGGATAATGAGCTCATGGTCAGGAAAGCAGAAAAAACAACCGCAGATTTTAAAAACATTAAACTTTTCCTGGCCCAGGCAAATAATGCCGAAGCAAGAAACGTCAAAGATGACGAGCATGAAATTGCAATAGGCAAGTTTAAGGCACTGCTGGAGAAACAGCAGCTGAAAAATCTTCAATGGAACTATGGCTTTTATCAGAATGATGATCACGGGACCGTGCCACTGCCTGGTAATAATGACGGATTACGTTTCATATTTAAATCCAATAAATGGAATTTCAGAGAGTCATTAAAAAATCCTGCACTGATTTCACAGCACTATCAGGATATTTCGAAAGACCTGAATCATCCCTTTAAGCCTACAGAATTATTTTTCAAAAAGATAATCAATATAGCCAAAGAAAGAGGAACGCCCGATGCTGTAAAAGAACTGGAAAAACTGGAAAAACAATACTATCCCTGATAACCGATGATGAATACAACTAATAAAGCAAAAATGCCCCGGAAAAAGGAAAATCACTTTTCAGCAGGATCGTGGCCTGGCTGCACCTGTGGCCAAGTATTGTGGCAGGAGTTATTTTAGTGGTGGTATCACTTTCAGGAACCATTATCGTTTACTGTGATGAGATCATGGACTGGAGTGCGGGGGAAGCCAGATTTGTGAATGTTCCTAAGGATCAGAAAAGAGTCTCTTCAGAGATATTGAAAGCGAACTTCAAGAAGGCCAATCCAGGTTATGATATCTCAGAGTTTGTATTCTTTAAAGATCCGGAAAGAAGTGTTCGTATAAGAGCTTTCAATCCTAAAGGTCCGAAGCTGGCCATGGTATATGCAGATCCTTACTCCGGGAAAATCCTTAAAAAGATGAATCATTACAGTTTTTCTTTGTGATGGCGCATTTTCATGCTTCATTTCTTGCAGGGAAAACAGGAGGCTGGGTTGTGGCACTTGCGACGATTGTTTTTGTGATCAGTACCATTACCGGACTTATTCTCTGGTGGCCTAAAAATGGAATAAAACGACCAGGCAGGCAAGCTTTACGATCAAATGGAAGGCCCGTTTTAAGAGATTTAATTATGACCTTCATAATGTTTATGGCTTTTATTCACTTATTGTATGCTTTATGTTGGGAATGACAGGGCTCATTATCTTTTTGAACCCCTGATGGAAACTACAGTGAAAATGACAAACGGCACTACGGAACATATGATGGATACCCTTCCTAAACGGGATTCAGTCAGAACAGCCCTGGATATCGTTCCGTTTGCTTATAAAGTTCTTGATAAAAGCGGAGACAAAGAAGTCAGCATCTGGAATTTTGAAAGAAAAAAGCTGGGAGCCTATATTTTAACTTCAGGAAAAGTAGGACTCAAAAGTATTGAACATGCCTCTGTAAATGTCTATGACAGCTATACAGGTCAGGAAATCAGGATTGCTCAAAAATATCTGCAGCACGAAAAGACAGAAAATATAGTATGGCAGCTGCATATGGGGCAATGGTGGGGACAGTTTGGGAAACTCTCAACTTTCCTGGCAGGAATTATTGCCACTTCATTACCCATCACAGGATTTCTGATCTGGTGGGGCAGAAGAAACAAATCTTCCAAAAAGAAAAAAGAAGTTAAAAGCAAACATAAGCAAAGAGCGTCGGCACATCATGATCACGCAGTCTGAAATTAAACAAAAGGTTATCTCTGCTGAGGTAACCTTTTTGTTGCAGCATATTAATATCTGAGTACATAATAAAAGACCGCTTACTTTCTAAAAAGTAAACTTTTGATTTTCAGATGATAAAAAACCTAACGATTGTTAGTCGTAGAAATACTACACTTTTTGAGATTTAGGTCAAAAATTATCTCCGTATGGTAAATACATCTAAATTTGGTGATATAAGAAATATTAAATCACAAAATATTAACGATTAAATTTACGATCATGGCAGAAAGAAATTCAAGAGGAATTTTAAAATTCAACAACGGTGAAGGGCAAAAGTTATTAAAACTTAACTATAGTGTATCAAGAGCTACAGATGTTTCAGGACGTGTAGCATCTGATCCCTCCAATGCATTAATCAAGATTACAGTAGAAGCTACAGACAAATCAGACATTCTTGAAAGCTTACTGAACGGAAAATACAAGCCGACAGTAGGGGAAGTGGTTTTCAACAAATCTCACGAAGAAGGTACAATGACAACTTTAAAGTGGAAAACGGATACGTAGTTCAGCACGAAGTAGATTTCAACGCTATAGATGACAACAGTATGTACATCAGTTTTGTAGTAAGTGCTGAAGAAATTGATCTAGGAAATTCTGCTTATTTCGGAGCATGGCCTTCTTAGGAATCTGATCCCTTAGCAAGGAATACATAAAAACAGAATAGTACATCCGTACAGGAGATACTGTTCTGTTTTTTTGTCTCTGATCGTTTTTATGAGATTAAATAGAAATTCGAAAATTATTTTGTTAATTATTGTGATTTAAAGAATAAAATGTTTAAAATGGATTTTATATTGTAAAAAATTTATAACTTTATATAAAAGGCTGTTTTTGAATATATTTCTAAAAATAAGACCTTACCAAACACCTTACATAATATGAATAAAAATATCTCGAATTCCGAAAAGATTTCGGAGAATCATATTCCTGGAATCAACCGTGTGGTAAAGCTGGATATTGTGATTGAAGGCAAAATGATAAAGCACTTCAAATATTTCCGTCTGCAGCAAAGTGTAAAAAACATCATGAATTTGAACTTACACTGGCCCATGATACTTTAGGAGGCGCACAAAACCATGACCTGGAGGAAGCTCAGCAGTTTTTAGGAAAACGTTTAACGGTAGTATTTAAATATAAAGATGTAGAGGGAAGCCCGGAAAGAACTTTTGTGGGGGTCATTACAAAAGTAGGGTTCAGCCAGGAAAACCATAGCCTTGGAAATATTGTTTTAAAAGGGCATAGCCCTACCGTCTTGCTGGACGGAGCACCTCATACCCAAAGTTTTGGCGGAGAAAAACCCGTTAATATGGGAATCATTGCCACAGATGTGATCAGACAAGGCATAGAAAACAGTAAATTTGATGTCAGCATAAATGCCAAGGCATCCTCACAGATCCTTTACAGTGCCCAGTATAACGAAACACATTACAATTATCTCTGCAGAATGGCAGAAGCTTACGGAGAACAGTTCTATTATGACGGTGAAGTTCTGCATTTCGGAAATATGCCTCCGCAGAATAAAGCCCTGGAGCTGATCTATGGAAGCAATGTCTCCGATGTGAATGTTGAACTGAAAGCAGTACACATCAAACCCCATTTCTATGGCTACAACAGCAGTTCCAATGCTAAGCTTACTTCAGGGATACTCCTATAAAACATGTCGGCAATCTGGCAAAAACCGCTTATAAGAATAATGACGGGATATTTAAAACTCCTTCATTACAGGTAGCTCCAATCAAAGCGGCAACTGATATGGACGTAGTCATTTCCCAAACCAGTACGGCAGGAAGTAAAGCTGTAGAAGTGTTTACTGTTTCCGGAGGTACTACCATTCCGTTTTTATATCCGGGATGTGTGGCAGATATCAATATGCGGAAAACAGATACCAATAAAACGTCCTATTTTACCAAACTCATGATGACAAAGTGCTTCATGAAGTAGATGCTTTGGGACGTTATTCCGGAAGGTTTGAGGCCATTGCTTCTGATACCGGATATATTCCTACACCGGATTTTACCGTTCCTATTGCACAACCGCAGATCGCAACCGTGATTTCTAATACAGACCCTTTGAACCAGGGACGAATTACTGTGAAATTTGACTGGCAGCTGCATGATACCACCAATTTTATACGGATGATGGCCCCAGATGCAGGTGGAACAAACCAGGTTACCCAGAACAGAGGGTATGTTGCCATTCCCGAAGTAGGAGATCAGGTGATGGTAGGTTTTGTTCATAACCATCCGGATCGTCCTTTCGTAATGGGAGGAATGTTCCATGGCGGAACAGGCTTGGGTGGCGGGATCAACAATCATATGAGATCTATACAGACCAAAAGCGGAATCAAAGTACTGATGAATGATGATGAGAAAAGCGTAACGATTCTTGATCCGAGCGGAAATACCTATTTTATGGATGGAGCAGGGAATATTATCGTCACTGCACCAAAGAATATGACCTTTAATGCAGGAGAAAACCTTACCATCAATGTTGGTAAAGATATGAAGACAACTGTCGGGAATGATAATGCTGTTAATATCAATAACAATCATAGGTTTACTTCCAAAAATTATAAGCAGACCATTAATGAAAATAAAACCATCAATGTAACGGGTGACTTAAAAGAAACTACTTCCACAACCACTCACAATGCAAAGAATGGTGACATCTTATTACAAAGCTCGGGTGTGGCTAAAATGTTAGGGAAAATAGATGCCAAAGTGAATAAAGGATAATGTATGTTGAAAAAGGGACTTATTGCTCTGTTCTTATCTGTAGTTTTCGTCATCATCACGGGTATCATTACACTAAGCGTGATGGATCTTACAGGATATGGTGACGGTGATTGCGGATGGTTGGCTGTATGGCTCTGCGGTGCTTTTCTGCCTGTATTGTTTTTTCTGCCGTTTATAATAGCGGCTCAGAAGAAGAAAAAAAGGGACAGGTGATTTTATATTGTTCGGTATCTATTCAGGTGGTATAGGTTTTATCATCATATCCGTGATCCTGTTGATTATAGTTCCCTGGTTATGCTCTTGAAAACAGAAATTGTTGTGCTAAAACAGAAGTGTAAAAATTAAATTATGTATCGTAATGGGGCATCATTACTTTATAAGATTGTAAGAATGAATAAAATATTAAAATATCTATTAAGCTTTTTATTTTTCACCCAGATGTCGTGTCAGGAAAAAAAAGCTCCTAAAAAAACTGAAACTATGACTAAATATGAATGGACTGAAGGAACTTCTGCTCCTCTGGGATATCCGATGGAAGTATATAAAGGAGGGATAGAATGTGAAGGTGGGGAATGGGTAAGTTTAGGCTTTGGGGTGATACCTGGAAATGGTGCCTGGGGCTCTATCAACCATGGGATGGGAAATGGTTTTAAAAGTCTTCCTTCCCGATTGGATTTTGTATGGATATCTTATATGGAAAACCAGTTTTACATGATTGATACTGCCATTGATACTGCTAAAATTAAAGAATACTTCAGTAAAGGGTATGAAACAAAAGTGACAAATGGAAGTGGTGACACTGAGCACCTAAACTATGATGAAATTGGTGTTGGAATGGCTCCCGGAGGTGTAGTGGTAGTTTGGATAGCCGGTGTCGGAATTCAGAAGGAAATAGGACGTTACCAGGCTAAAAAAGTAACAATTCCTGAATCGGAAATTGTCCAGCTGGATAGCCATCAGAACCGTTTCTGGAGGAAAGATTACCTGGATGATGTATTGAATAATGGTAAGGTTATCCCTGCAGAGGTAAGAGAAAAAAATAAAGGAAAAGCTATTCCATTGGGTTTATGGGATACCTATAGAATCCGATACAGCTGGAAACCTGTTTTCGAGCTGCCGGAAAATGCCAAGCTCAATTCATTAGTTAATGTTAAAATATCTACAATGAATGGAGAGAAAGAACAGTTTGACACGGCAAAAACATATTGGCTGTAACCGAACAAAGAGCCATCCCGGTAAGGATTATTTTTGACTATATAGGAGCAGATCATAAAGTGTACGGTGCTAACTGTGACCTGAATGAGAGTTCACGTTTAGAAGCTTTTAAAGCAGTGTTTGGTGACAATCCTGATTCAACTAAGGCAGATATTATCATTAAGGTTAATGAGGCTAACAGCTATTTCACAATAAAACTAAGAGGTGAAAATGGTAAAGAAGCCTTTATAAAGACTGATAAAGTAGAGGTTTTCTAAAAACAAAACTATGGGAAAAACTTTTGTATACAACACGGGCAATCCTAAAACTCCTCTGGATGAGCTGTATCTGGAATTAGGAGTATTCTTTGATGGTACTCTGAATAATCTGAAAAACAGCGAATTAAGAATGGAGTACAGGGATGGGAAAAATAAAATGAGCAGTACTGATACTGATGATCAGATTAAGGAAAAAGAAAAGGCAATTAAAGAGACAAGAATCTTACAGGAAAAAGAATATAAAAGACTGGAAAAGAAAGATATGCTGAGTGATTCTGAATATCATCAGTATCTGAAGGGCAGCCATCAGAAATGGTTGGATAAAAAAGGGGTTGATAATAGTTTTAGTAACGATTATACCAATGTCGCCAGGATGTATAAATGTTGTCAACAGACAACGTACGGAGTGTATGTGGAAGGAATCGGAACACTGGATAATAACAGGGATGTGGATGATGGGTTTCAATATGGATCCGGTAAAACCGGAGTGCGGGGAAAAGTGAGGAAAGGATGTGAAATGGCCGCTGACCGCATTAAAAACTTATTGCTGAGACCAATGGTAAAATAAAATTAATGAAAATTACCATTGATACTTTTGGGTTTAGCCGTGGAGCTGCTGCAGCAAGAAATTTTGCCTACGAAATCAATGGAAATAAAAGACCCAAAGATGTTGAGATCAGAAAAACGAGAAAAATAATAGGATATACTCAGGTCAATTCACCTTATGGTCCGGCAGCAATTCCTGAATATGGAGATATCTGGATAGATAAAGATAATACTGAAGTAGATCCGAAATATATCAAAGATGGTAAACTTCCAAAATTTGGTTTTTTGGGATATTATCTTTTAAGTAAAAAAGTTTTATCTGAGCAACAGCTTGAAGACTTAGATCTTGATGTTCGCTTTATCGGTGTCTATGATACGGTATCTTCTTATGAGGAATTTGGAGATATGGGAGGCCTCAGACGTGTAGGATGGGAAGGGATGAAGCATTCTGCTTTAGGACCTAAATACAATTTCGGAGATGATGTAGAGCAGTTACAGCTAAAAAATCCGGGGCCTTACTTTAAGGCTGTTCATTTTACAGCAGCCAATGAGCACCGGGAAAATTTTTCATTAACGAAATTTCCGGGAAGTATTGAAAAAGAATTTCCCGGAGTACACTGCGATATTGGCGGTGCTTATGAGAACGGAACAGAGAAAGTGGATGAAATAGAAACTTCCAATCATAAACCCGTATGGTTCCTTAATAAACGCAGACAGCAGCTGATTGATGAATATTGGTTTGATGATGAGCAGATCGAAATCAATAATAGCTTTCTGAATGTCCTTACCTTGGGAGGTGTATACCGTAAAATAACCGGAACCCGGTTTCTAAGGAAAGAATACAGCTATATCCCTCTGCATTTTATGGAAGAACATGGTGAAAATCTGTACGATCATCAGTTAATGACGAAAACAGAGACCGCTTTTTCCATAGAAAATGATCAATATCTGCCTCATGCAAAAGACCTTTTACATGGCTATGTGTTTGAGAATGATGGTAAATGGGATTTCAAATCAGATGAACAGGTTGAAAAAGAAAAACAGGAGAAAGCATTACAAAGGCTGTTACATCCTGAGCCCGTACAGGAACCTGATCCGCAGGAACTTCCTGAAGAGAAGCTGGATGAAAACGGGAATAAAATGAAAACGACAACATTGGAAGAAGTGACGGTTACCGCTTATCATCCGCAAAAATTATTACGGATCATGCGTAAGCAATACCTTCATTGGTCGGCCAACAGAGACTGGATGGGAATGGATCCCAATAATGATTATCAAAGAAGAATATATTAAAAATGGTATCCAATATATTGCAGAACTTTCATCAGAAAACGTACAGGTTTGAAACCATTGTAACCGAACAAAAAAATCCTGCCTACAATGTCACAAAAAGTTATGCCAGGCAGGTTGAGGCCTATTATCTTGGAAAAGTAAAGGAAGAATACCGGTTTCAGCTTTTGGTGGTAGATTTTGATTTTTCTGATGACGAAGATGCCATGGGGAAATTTATAAAAAAATAAGCTATCTGTTTGATGAAATAGAATGCAGGGTAGATGGGGAAGGGAATATTACTGCGGTTGACAATTTGCTTTTCCTTCGGTTGAGATGGACAAAAATTCAATCAGAATTAGAAAAAGATCATAAAGGGGAAACTGTAGACCAATATTTCGGCCAGATAAGTAGCTTGCTTGCAGATGAGGTAAAGCTCATTGATTTTCTGGGAAGTTATAAAATGTTTGGCTTACTTTTTAATGGTTTGCTGCAATCATTCGAAACAAAACGGAAACGGAGTCTGCAGAAGGATTTACAGAAATAATGACTCCTGTGAAAGTAGGAGATCAAATGGTTTTAAAGATTTCTGCTCAAAATCTGGAACATACTGATATCAATGATTTCAGAGGCGTATTTACCTGCAAAGGAGACCAGTATGAAGAAGGTTTTATAGAAATTAAAAAGCACAATATTCATTTAAAACATTCACTGCTATGGATATATTAGATAAAGAAGGCGTTGCACCGGAAGTTCAGAACCAGACTCCGGCCCCGCAAGCTCAGCCACCGGGTACTCCACAGGATAGTGAGGAACTGAGAGCAGCCAACAGCAAGAAGATGGAGGAAAAGCGTGCAGAAAACGAAATAAAAGATAACACCGATGCAGGATTGAAAGTGGTGATAGATACCGCTACTCTGGAATGTGTATTGTGTACCAATCCCAAAGGAACCATGAAGGTGAATTATGATACGCCAACCATACAGGACAAGAAAACCGCTACCATAAAAGAGCGGGGTCCCAAGAGCCTTGTTTTTTTGGGAAACTGTAAAAAAGTCCCAATGCAGCCGCCCCTGTACCACCGTCATGAATGTAAGAGACTGGAAAGATGTAGGGACTTATCTGTCTCAGGAACAGCCGGTGTTACTGCAGAAAAGTACCATTCCCTGTACCTATGGAGGTGTAGATATTACCATTACAGATAGCGGGCAGATCCATCAGCCGGAAAGTATAGATGCTGTGGGAGCCCCTGTGCCGGAATCAAAAGAAAAAATCAACGGTAACTTTTATAATTATAACGGAACTTTTGAGGGGAGTGTAAAGGGACAGAAAGTAGGAAAAGAAACAGATGTGTATGCGTGTGAAGGAAAAGGATCGGAAGAAGATATTTACAAAAGCCCTAAAAAACTGAAGATTGAACACAGTGAGTTTCAGAAGGTATGTAATATTATTAAACATGAAGGGCTGTCATCCGAAAAAGAAGAATATCTTTATATAGCACACACCAATTACAACGAAGCAAAAAGAGTTGGAAAAACAATGTTCGAATTATTAAATTCAAGTTACTCCAGTGTGGATGCCAAAGATAAAGTTGAAATGAAAACCTCTGAAAAAGATACCATTTCCTTATATTCAAGAGCGGGTGCCATTGATGCTCTTCTGAGAGATGTGGATGAGGTGAAAAATGATCCTACCGATAATGCTACACAATGGGATGGAGAAGACTTCCTGGCCTGGGGAATTGACACAGATTTAAAGCCCGATAGTAAAACCAAATACGGTCATAATAAATTTGATGAATATGACTATATTAAAATCAGTAAAAGCCTGTACGATTCTTTCGTAGGTAAAGTAACAGGAAGAAGAGGCTCAACTTTAGCATACAACTCAATTCATGATGACAAGTGTGATAAAGGTAACCACACCCACAAAGTCGTTAAAGAAAAAAATAAAGCTGTATATGCTATTCCGAATGCGGATTTTGCAAAAGAAGACTATTGGACGACAGGGAATTTTTATTATAAGAATGCCACGAAGCAGTCTTTTGGCTTAGAAGCAACCCGTGTTGCCGGATATACGATATTTTGGAAAAAAGTAAAAATTTAATCAATGAGAAATTTAGTATATGCATTGCTTATCCTTGGCATATTTCATGTCAATGCCTGTGCTCAGGTACCTAAATCCTATTTTATAACGCAGATTGTCAACAAAACTATCGATAAGGGAGAATATGTTGATGAAAGAAAGATCAGTAAAGGCGATCAGGTAAGTATAGACCATCTTATTTATATATCAAACCCTAAAAAGACAGTATAGCTTTCTATGGTTTTAATGATTCTCAGCTGTCAGAAAAGAAAGCTCCCAATATATGTACCTTAACAAAAAATCAGAAATTGCTTTTGCTGAATTATAAAAATGAAGGATACAACACAAAACTTACCATCGCATTTGATGATAAAGAAAGAAAAATAGTCATTGGGGATAAGGATATCTTTTATCTGAATGATTCCTACTATCAATATTTGCAGAAAAATGTTGGTGAAGGTCTGAATATTCCTGATCTGATCGACTTTCTGGAGGACTTTCTGACAGGCTACAACCTTGATGATTTAAAATATATTTCATCCTATGCAAAATATAAACATAAAGATTTCAGAATGATCAAAGGCAATATGGAATCTTACAGAAGCCAGGCCAGTGACTACCTCGACAAATGGAATATAAAATTCACCTATAATAAAGCCGGGATATTGCAAAATCTTTTAAAAGAATCCACAGAAGGCGACCAGGAAATAGAAAAAAACTGGTGTCTGCCAATAAAGGTATTTTTAAATATACAAAACATACCAACGTTGAAAGCAGGCTTATTACAGATCGTGAAATACTTATAGATACCAACACAAACAGGTATGATGAAAAGGTAACTTCATTTCAGGTAGGATTAGGCAAAGAAACAACATATGAAACTGTACAAATCTCTTATAAGAATTTCCCTTCCAAAGAATTTATGCTCACCTCTGAGAGAGTATTTCCAACATTACTTCATCAAAATAAATTTTAAAATATGGGAAATATAAAAATAGCTTAACTGATTATTAGATAGTATTAAAATCAAAAACCTCTGAGAATCAATCGATTTCAGAGGTTTTTTGTACCCAGGACCGGGATCGAACCGGTACTCCTAAGAACTGGTGTTTGAGACCAGCGCGTCTACCAATTCCGCCACCTGGGCTTGATGTTGATTCCAAACGTGATGTTTGTTTCAAATTGGTGTGCAAATATAGGAACTTTTTCAATGTTCAAAAGCTTTTTAAAACATTTTTTTAAAAAATAATTTCCAAACCATCGTAGGCAAGGTGCATTCCGGGTGGAAGTTGTTTATCTTCAATATCATGCACACCTAAATGATGACTGATGTGAGTCAGAAATAATTTTTTAGGTTTTAGCTCTTCAAACAGTTTGATGACGTCCGGAAGAATAAAATGGGCCGGGTGAGGATCAAATTTTCTGATACAGTTTAAAATTAAAACATCTAAATTCTTTAGTTTTTCCTTTTCCGTGTCAGAAATAAAGCCGGCATCCGTAATGTAAGCCAGGTTTTTAAACTTGTATCCAAAAACGGTAATCTTATAGTGAATCACTTCTACAGGTGTTATTTCCGTATCCATAATATGGAAAGGTTTATTTTCAATCTCATGAAGCTCAAAAGCAGGTGCACCAGGATATCGTACATCTGCAAAAGCATAAGGAAACCTGTTTTTTATTTCATGCGCTACTCTTGAATAACAGTAAAGAGGGACATCTTTTCCGCTTTTAAAGATCAGTGGGCGCATATCATCAAGGCCGATTACGTGGTCATTGTGTTCGTGAGTGATGAGCGTAATGTCTACGGTATGTTCATGGTTACTAAGCATTTGCTGCCTGAAATCCGGGCCGCAGTCGATGAGTATTTTTTTATTTTCTTCCGTAGTAACCATCACGGAAGAACGTAAACGTTTGTCTTTGGGATTTTCGGAAGTACACACTTCACATGTACAGCCTATAACGGGCACACCTTGGGAAGTACCGGTTCCTAAAAATTTCAACTTCATTTTGTTTTGAGGTTGGTTTAATTTTGGTAAATTTACAAAAATTTCATGTCCTAATGTATCAGAAACTAACTCCCAAACAAAAAGCATTAACAATTAATCTAGATCCTACTATTTATGGTACTTTCGCAGAAATTGGAGCAGGGCAGGAGACTGTTCGTCACTTTTTTAGAGCTGGGGAGCTTCCGGTACGATCGCTAAGGCGATGTCTGCTTACGATAAAGATTTTAGTGATGCCATCTACGGAAAAGAAGTAAAAACAGGTACGTTACCCAGAACAGGCTTCGAAAAATGCTCCGTTATGAAGTCGCTTTGATCGAAGAAAGAATTTCCAGGGATAATAATCCTGACCGCAAATTTTTCTCTTATGCCAATACCGTAACGACGATCAATTTTGATAAAACAGTTAGAGGTCACGGCTGGGTAGGAATCCGTTTTCAGACAAAAGAAAATGAAGATTACAATGAGATTGTCATTCACGTAAAATTCAAGGAGAATGATGCTACTCTTCAGCAGGAAACTTTAGGAAACCTCGGGGTAAACCTTATTTTCGGTGCTTTTAACTACTTTGATAATCCAAGAACTTTAGTAGAATCCCTATACGACGATATTGCGAAAGACAACCTGGAAATTGATATGATCGATTTCAGCGGACCTGCCTTTTCCTATGTTGATAACAGGCTGATGTCCCTTCAATTGGTAAAGAATGGGATGACTGATGCGGTAATTTTTAATTCCCAGGGGAATAATATGCTTCCGGCAGATGTGCTGTACAAGAAAAATATTTTTGCGGTGAGAGGAAGTTTCAGACCGGTAACAAAAGTAAACATTGATATGCTTAAAAATGGCATGGATATGTTTTTCAAAGATGCCATCTGTACCCATGAAGAAACGGAAGTCCTTATCGAAATTACCATTTCCAACCTGAGAGCAGACGGAGATATTGATGAAAGGGATTTCCTGGATAGAGTAGATATCCTTGGAAAACTGGGCTATACCGTTATTATTTCGAATTTCTCAGAATATTACAGATTGATCGATTACTTTGCCTCTTATACAAGCGGAGATATCGGGGTAGCGATGGGAGTAAATAACCTGTTGATGGTATTTGATGAGAAATACTATAAAAATCTTTCAGGAGGAATTCTTGAAGCATTCGGGAAGTTCTTCAGAAACGGAATGAGAGTATACCTGTATCCTTATAAAGATCCTGAAACCCACCAGTTACTGGATTCTTCAAACCTTAAAGTAGAGGAGAACCTTAAAGAGTTATATAAATATTTCAAACGTAACAACCGTATTGTAGATATTACCAACTATAACCCGGATTTTTTAGAAATTTATTCAAGAGAAATATTAAGAAAAATCGCATGTTGTACCAAAGGTTGGGAAACACAGGTTCCGGAAGGTGTAGCAGAAATGATCAAAGAGCGTGGAATGTTCGGTTATAAAGAAGAACTATCCTTAAAACAATTCTCTTAAAACAATATATACAATGTCAGAATTAAAGAAAAGACTTTCCTCAATTCTTGAAAGTCCTAAGCATAATACGGAAGAAAAACTTGAAAAAGTTTGCCATCTGCTGGATCAGGAGATTTCTTATTTCAACTGGATAGGGTTTTACTTCAAAAACGGAGATAAGGATGAATTGATTCTTGGGCCTTATGTGGGTGCTCCTACAGACCATACCATTATTCCTTATGGAAAAGGAATTTGCGGTCAGGTTGCCGTTTCCAACGAAACATTTGTAGTTCCTGATGTAAACGAAGAAAGCAATTACCTGAGCTGTTCAATAGATACCAAAGCAGAAATTGTAGTTCCTATTTTCAAAGACGGGAAAAATATTGGGCAGATTGATATCGATTCTCATACCGTAGATCCTTTCACCGATGAAGACCGTGAATTGCTGGAATGGCTTTGTAATGAGGTATCCAAGATTTTGTAATCAGATTCAATAAGAATATATAAAACTCCGGTCATCAGATCCGGAGTTTTTATTTTTATGGGTTGTTGGTTGTGATAACAAACATGATTAAAGGCTCATCACCTGTATTTTCAATAGAATGATAACCTATGGAGCTAATCGCTGTAATATCTCCTTTCTGAAGTGTTTTTGTACGGATAGGCCCTTCTGTTCCGGTTCTTTCACGATATTCTCCGGTTCCATGTACCACCACATACAGCTCTTCTTCATTCCTTTCATGATGAGTGTGAAACCCGGATTCATCGCCTTTGTTTAATAAAACCATATAAGCTGCCAGTCGGTTATTAGCCAGCTCCTTCTGGCCAAACATCTGTATCATATGCACGGTTCCGTTCCTCCATACATGTTTTCACGTTTGTCGATGCGTGTAAAGGTTCGTTCATCCTTTCCAAATGGCATCACATAAAGACGGATGTATTTCGAAACCTCCTGTATAACTTGCTCAAATTCTTCTCCTTCAGATAATAGTACAGTACCAGACATTTATTTTAAATATTAATGTAGAACAATGTACCAAAAATTGCAGAATAAGACAATAAGCAATTTTCATTAAAGATATTTTCTATCAGATTGGTGAAGTGTCGGTGTTGAGTTTTGAGTTTCAAAACTTATGTGTACTTCCCAAACAGTTAGTAGGCCTTAAAAACACTTAAGTGTTAAAGCTTTTGTGCCTTTTGTGGTTAAACAATCAAAGTTGCACTGAATGAATCTCAGAAATAAGCTCTTTAAAGTAGCTCTCACATTTCGCAATATGTGTTCCATACCAGGAAAAAGCCTCACCATCAACGATCATTATCTTTTTATCAGGGTAAAATACTTTCAGTTCCTCAATATGTTTTTCCTTAAACGGAAAAGGTTCGGACGAAAGCATGATGACATCAGCCTCTGCCAGATCTTCAGTTTCGATCTGAGGATAACGGGTTTTATCTTTAAAAACATTTTCAAAGCCGATTTCCGATAGAATTCTGTGAATAAAAGTATCTCTACCAATCGTCATATAAGGATTTTTCCAGATCAGATAAGCTGCCTTTACCGGTGTATCAAGTTTGGTCTGATTGAGAATATCATAGATTTTAAGATTAAAAGCCTGCGCCCGTTCTTCTTTGCCAAAAAGTTTTCCAAGGTTTTTAAGAAGGTAGTAATTGTCTTCAACTGTTTCAACATGGGTTACCATTACTTTACAATCAGTCATTAATGCTTCTACCTGATCTTTTACATTTTCCTCTTTGTTGGCAAGGATAAGGTCCGGCTGGAGGGCTTTGATCTTATCAATATTAATGTTTTTGTGCCACCGATTATTGCTACGTTCTTTATTTTATCCTGAGGATGAATACAGAATTTTGTCCGGCCGACCACTTCATTTTCAGTCAGTCCCAGATCGAATAAAGCCTCAGTGATAGAGGGTACAAGTGAAACGATTTTCATATTGGCATTTTAGATGATGCCTAAAATTACAAAAGTTTTCCGGTTAAGAAAAGTCCGGCTACCGTAAAATAGATGATGAGCCCCGTAACGTCCACCAATGTGGCTACAAAAGGAGCAGAAGATGTGGCAGGGTCAAGCTTTAATTTCTTTAAAACAAACGGGATCATAGAACCTGATAACGTTCCCCATAATACAATGGCAATAAGAGAAACGGAGACACTCAATCCTACATAAACCCAATATTGGCCGTAATTGAAGAGACCTACCTGCTGCCATAGCATGATTCTTACAAACCCGATAATTCCCAGGATAACCCCAAGGCATATTCCTGAGATGATCTCTTTTTCATCACATACCACCAGTCTTTCAGTCCGATTTCCTGCAAGGCCATTGCACGGATGATCAGTGTGGCAGCCTGTGAACCGGAATTTCCTCCACTGGAGATGATTAAAGGAACAAACAGGGCCAGAACAACAGCTTTTTCAATTTCTTTATCGAAATATCCCATTGCTGAAGCGGTCAGCATTTCTGAGACAAATAGAATGATCAGCCAGGTTGCCCTTTTTTTTTAATCATTTCTGTCCAGGAAGTTTGAGTGTAGGGAAGATCCAGGGCTTCCAATCCCCGAATTTCTGAATATCCTCTGTATTCTGTTGTTCAATCTGGTCAAGGATGTCATCAATGGTCACAATGCCAACCAGGACTCCGGCTTCTGTGATGATGGGAAGAGCACCACGGTCATATTTTTCAAAATACGTTACCGCATCCTCTTTTGAAGTGGTGGTGGTAATTGCTACAAAGTGATTATCTGTAATGTCAGAAACCAAAGTATCTTCCTCTTCCAGTAAGAGTGTACCAATGGCAAGGTCATCAATCAGGCGGTTTCTTTCATCTACTACATACAGATAGTTCATGGTTTCCACCCTTTTTCCCACTTTTTAATCTGCTGAAGACATCGCTTTACGCTCCATTCCTTACGGATCTGGATATAATAGGAGTCATCAGACGGGCAATAGAATCAGAGTTGTAACCCAATAGTTTCAATGCAATTCTTCTTTCCTGTGGATTAAGATGATTGATTGAGTATTTGATAAGTTCATCCGGGAAGTCCTCAAAAGAGCGGTCCTGTCATCCGGAGTCATTGCATTCAGGATTTCAGAAACTTCATCACTCCCGATACTTCTGATGGTATCTTCCTGGAAGTCAGGATCAAGGTGTGAAAAAACTTCGGCTTTGTATTCTTTCGGAACCTTCAGGAATGCCAGTAACCTCTCATCAGCAGGAAGGTTGCTGAGAGTTTCGGCAATATCGGCAGGATTGAAGATAAGTTCGTCTCTAGAATTCAAAACGTGAAATTTTTGGATATGCAAAAATAATTCAAATTTTTAAGACTGAGCAATAAACTGGGAAAATTAAGGATTAATTAAAGTTTAATCCCTCAGTATAAGAACAAAAGAACATCTGCCGGAGCAGATGTTCAAAAATTAAATTTTAAAAAATCATAATAGCCTATATTAGTCAAAAATAGGTTCACAGTCTATAATAGGAGAGTAGACGCACATCCCTCCCTGGCAGCACTGTCCGGGATCACACTGGGCGCTGGTACTGCATTTTTTTACCGGTCCGCTGCCTCTGATCTCTTTCTGTTCAGCTCTGTTCAGTTTTTTGAAATTTGAATTTTTCATAATGATCAGTTTAGTTTTAAGTAAAAAGAACTTAATCTTCTATACAGGCATATTCCATACAGGCACCTCTGCAACAGTAGCCGATAAAACATGGTCTGTCTTCACTGCATCTTTGGATAGCTCCGCCGTTAATTTGCTTTGCTTTTTCTCTGCTGAGTTTCTTTAGATTTTTCATAAGGTTTAGATTTTATAATGAGTTAAACTGAGATGATATATTTCTGCTGCTGTTCTTATTCCAGCGGACAAGGATATAGTACACAGGTATTACGGCAGCATGACCCGCCGGGACATTCAAAATGTTCCGTACATCTTTTGATGATTCCGCTGCCTTCGATAGCTTTTTGTGCTGTTCTGTTGAGCTTCTTTAAATTTTTCATAAGATTTAGTTTTAAAGTTGAAACTAATTTAATAAAATATTTTCATATTATTCATTAATTGGTGAAAATATTTATTTGGTAATCAGATGATTGTATGATTTTGTCTGTTTTGGTCAATAAAAAACACTTGTTTTATTTTTAAACAAGTGTCTTATGTTTCGATGAAAATTTTTTATAGTTCCGGGCAAGGGTAATAAACGCAGGCATTTCTGCAGCATGATCCTCCAGGACACTCAAAAGAGTAGTTGCATTTTTAATACCACCTCCGGCACCTCCTGAAATTTCTTTCTGACTGTTTCTGCTCAGCTTTTTTAAATTTGAATTTTTCATAATGATTTAGATTTAATGTAAAACTAAAGTAATGAAAGTAGATCAGCTGATTGAATATCAGGTGTATAATGCGGAAAACCGTCTATGAATAACAGATGGAGCTTATTAATGAAGAATGATGAATTTTTGCTGAAAGTTCCTGAAATCTAACTATTTTAAGACAACTGCCGGATTGTCTGTAATAATCATGTGTTGAAAAGTATAAATCTTATACTTATAATTCAGCTTCTGTAGGCTTGAGCTTTCTCAGCTTTTTGATAATACCTTTGATAGCGCCGTCTGTCCCTATTTTTACAGAGTTTACGGTAGAACCTAATAAGCGCATATTTTTCCTGTAGGTATCATGATCAGTTTCTGTCACCAGATTTCCGTCTGCCCCGAAAAGCTTCATGCTTACCACCACCTGGTTAGAGAATACATATTTTCCAAGGCCTACCTTGAAATATCTTACTTTGGAAACAATGGCAAAATCAGCATCGTTGTTGATGCAGTAATCCATAATGGTCTGCTTATCTATACTATCGAAGGGAACCTGTACTTCTGCCCGGAGCATCTTGTTTCTTCTCCCGCTGAAGTTGTCAGAAACCGCATCGAAAAAAGCAGCATTTGTAGGGTCTTTAATCTCATCGATATCAGGCTCTACCTCGGGATTGAAATAGAGAACTTTTTTATTTTATCATCAGCACTTTTCTGTGCTTTTACCGAAGTAAAACCGATGAATAAAAAAGTGACCACTGCTGTAAAGAATATAATTTTTTTCATTTGTAATTCGAATGCAAAATTACTGCCTTTTCGTTGGATTACATCAAATTTATTAAGAAATTTTTAACATTTTTTTCTATCAATTTTGATTTATGAAATCAATAATGTTTGCAGAATCAAAAAATAGTCGTAATTTTGCAACCGTTACATAATAATCATTAAACAATATTGGAATGTACTTAACAACAGACAAAAAGCAGGAAATTTTCGCAAAACACGGAAAATCTGCACAGGACACAGGAAGTGCTGAAGGACAAATCGCTCTTTTCACTTTCAGAATCAATCACTTATCTCAGCACTTAAAGGCTAACCGTCATGATTTCAACACAGAGAGATCTCTTGTGAAATTGGTAGGTAAGAGAAAAAGTTTATTAGATTACCTTAAAAACAAAGATATCGCAAGGTATAGAGCAATTATTGCTGAACTAGGTTTAAGAAAATAATCTTTAAAGATTTTCAAAATAAAAGCAACTTCGAAAGAGGTTGCTTTTTTTGTTTGCAAAACATCAGTGACTCAGCTATTTTCCCAGCGAAATTTTTTTCATTATTTTATTTATACGCAATAAGGTTGCGTACTTTAATCTTTGTTTTGCAGTATCAAAAAATGGAAATCATAATCTCATTTTAAAAATAATAAGATGAAAATACGTTTTAAAAACAGAGAACAGGCTGCCCTTTCACATTTCTTTAAGGATGAGCATAAAGTAGTTATTAAGCAAATGACTCTTCAGGGATATTACACCTATACTCTTTTAATGAAAACCTGAATGAGATAACAGTGAATGAAAACCAAGTGGAAGTTACTGACCATGATATGTCAGATATGATACCAAGAAATGATCTTGCTTATGGAAAGGAATTCTATATCAATCGGCTTTTAATAGAATTAATACCGTTACAGCCAGGTCAATTCTTTAGCACACAGTCTCTTTGGGTAGCAGGGAAGCTTGTAAGGTTTTTTGAAAAATATAATTATGAAATTCCGGATTCTTATAGAGACAGAGTTCTGAACGAAACTTATAAGATGAACCTTATTGAAGGTTTTCTGATGGCCGTAAACCCTTATATGGAAAGGAAATTTATTGGTGGAAATTATTTCGAATATTTTGAATTCTATAAAGGAAAAGCAGTCTCGGAAATTGAACTTAAAATCAATGACAGCCTGGAAGAACTTAATATTACAGAGTACAAAACGCTTTTGAAAGCTTTTATTGAAAAATCATTAAATGACACCTATGATAATGAAGTAATTTCAAGAATTATTCAGCTACTCTTTTTGCTTTGGTTGACTCCTTTTTATCTACGAGATCACCCGTATTTTTTCCTATAAAACCTTCTATGATAATTGTTTTGTGATAGAATATCAGAATGAATATTTCTATCTGAATCAGTACTGGTGGGGATAAGCAGTATATACAAAACGGGAAATGAAATATTTCAACAATGATTACAACCGGAGGTACAAAATTCCCCTCCTCCGGAGGGGTGGCAAAAATTCAAAGAATTTTTGACGGGGTGGTCAACCCTCTGCAGCATCAATTATTCCACCTTCTTCCCAATCTTCCCCAAATGCGTATTCTGAAAACTATCCGGATATTTCAGTCCATAACCTAAAATCCTGTCAAAGGCAGAATGAGAAAACAAAATTGCTCCAGCCATCTGCAAATAGTGTAGGGATAAAGTTGTTCCAACAAGGTATACGGCAATTGCTACTCCAAAGTGATGAAAAATGTTGTAACAAAATGCTCCTGTTTTAGTATTGATGGTATATCCCAGCATAGAAAGATCAGGAGCAAGGAATAAAGCTGCAAACCACCACCAGGAATATCCTGTTTGGGCAAATGCAAAAATTCCTAGTAGTAAAAAAGCTGCATATTCAAGTTGTAACTGGATCTTCATAGAATGATTCTTTGATAATATATAGGATAGGTAAGGTTTTTCAGAGGAAAGTTACATGTAAACATTGATAAGGTGTAAATCTTCCGTCACGAATGCGCAAAAATAAAAACCCGTGTATTCATGGCAAAATAAAGAAAGCGTCCTCACACTGAAAACGCTTTCTTTTATATTACTTATGGATAGATTTTAATGACCGGATTTGGCTTCCGTATTTTCTACATGCCCAAGATATTTGGTACAGTATGCGCCGAAGATCAGAATCACAAGATAGCAGAATACAGGAATGATAAACGAATGCTGCACTCCAAATTGGTCTGCCAGAAGTCCCTGGAAGATAGGAACAATCGCCCCTCCCAAAATTGCCATTACCACCAAAGAAGAACCCTGGCTGGTATATTTTCCTAATCCTGAAATCGCTAATGTATAAATATTAGAAAACATGATAGAGTTGAAAATCCCGATTCCTAAAACACTGTACATAGCCATTTCGCCGTGGTTCAGCATTGTTGAGATCAGTAAAATAACGTTGATGGTCGCAAAATGGAAAGCGTTCTTGCCGGAGCCGCTTTACCTACAAAAATGCTGCAAAATTCAATACTATGAATACTAAGAAAAAGCTGATCTGATCAAATGTAAGGTTGACAATGCTGAAAATCACCAGGAAAACCAACGCTGCAGCACCCAGCATAAAAAAAGCCTTTTTAGCCTGACTGATCGATTGGTTTAATGAAATAGCTCCCAAGAATCGCCCGATCATGGCACCTCCCAATATAAGGAAAGGTAATTTTTACTGATCGCTTCGTTGAATTTCATTGTTTCTTCAAGGAAACTGATGATAAAACTTCCTACTGCCACTTCACCTCCCACGTAACAAAACATTGTGAATACCCCGAATTTTAAATGGCTGAATTTCAAAGCTCCCCAACCTTGTACGGTTTCTTCAGTTTCCATCTGGAATGAAGGAAGTTTTACTCTTGAAATTAATATTCCCACTAATAAAAGGATGGCTGCAAAGATCAAATAAGGAATTCTTGTTGCTACCGCACTGAACGTTCCGTCCGGTTCGGAAAACAGCTCAAAAATAAGGTGTCCTCCCAATACCGGTGCAATGGTTGTTCCGAAAGCATTGAAAGCCTGGGTCATATTTAAACGGCTGGAAGCAGAATCTTCTGAACCAAGCAGTGAAACGTAAGCATTCGCCGTAATCTGTAAAACCGTAAATCCTAAACCAAGAATGAATAAAGCTCCGAGGAAGAGTGGGTAATAGGAGAAAGTTGCTGCCGGATAAAACAGGATACACCCCAGCGCTGCCAGACCGATTCCAAACAGGATCCCCTTTTGTATCCAACTTTATTGATGGGATCACCCTGGGAAATGGAGACCAGGAAATAAATCAGCGATCCGATAAAGTAAGCTCCGAAAAAACAGAACTGTACCAGCATGGATTCGAAGAAGGTGAGACTGAAAAGTTGTTTCAGATAAGGGATCAGGATATCATTCATACAGGTGATGAATCCCCACATGAAAAACAGCAGGGTGATGGTAACCAAAGGAACCGTATAATTCCTGCTTTGAGGTTGTACTTCTTTATTTATCATAAACATTTATTTATCTTAAGGAAAGGTCCTTAACTTTTTGCCTACAGCATTGTATTTGGTGAAGTAGGGCAAATATAGGGATCAGCCTATGGTTTTGCAATAATTTGAATATTTTTTATAATGAGATGTATACTTTTATAGGATTAAAATATTATTTTCATTTTTTGAGACAATAATACAAAAACAGCAGGATTTTCCAATGTAATATCACAAAAAATCATGATTTTATTTTTTTTTAATGAAATAAGTTCAGATTATCTGTGTTGATTTTTTAAACTTTCAGAAAACGGATAGCCAAAAAATTGTATTTTGACCACCTATTTATGCAATTGAAAAAATTTAATATATCATTATTATTAGTACCTTTGCAAACGAAAATTTAAAGAGTTTAAATATTAATCATACTCAATACGGAGTATAAAGAAGCAAATTTTATGAGTATACCTCAAGCGTTTACAGAAACGATTACCCTTGCAGACGGAAGGGAAATCACTATTGAAACGGGAAAGCTGGCTAAGCAGGCTGACGGATCTGTAGTGGTGAAATGTGGCGGAACAATGCTTTTAGCAACTGTTGTAGCCAACAAAGAAGCAAATCCTGGTGTAGACTTTTTACCATTAACGGTAGATTACAGAGAAAAGTTTTATGCAGGTGGAAGAATTCCTGAAATTTCTTCCGTAGAGAAGCTAAACCTTCTGATGATGAAGTTCTTACAATGAGATTGGTGGACAGAGTATTGCGTCCGCTTTTCCTGAAGATTTCCACGCAGAAGTGCAGGTGATGATCTCACTGATCTCTTATGATAAAGAAGTAATGCCTGAAGCATTGGCAGGTCTGGCAGCTTCTGCAGCAATTGCTATTACAGATATCCCTTTCAACGGGCCAATGTCTGAAGCAAGAGTCGTAAGAATTGACGGTCAATTATCAGTAAACCCAAGCTACGAAAATTTATTAAAATCAGATATTGACATTATGGTGGGAGCTACCAAAGACTCCATCGTAATGGTAGAAGGAGAAATGAAGGAGATCTCTGAGCAGGAAATGCTTGAAGCCATCAACTTCGCTCACGCTGAGATTAAAAAACAGATCGAAGCTCAGGAAAGATTAGCAGAGAAAGTAGGAAAATCTTTCCCTAAAAGAGAATACAGCCACGAAGATCACGATGAAGAAATTCGTGAAAAAGTATGGAAAGAGTGCTATGACAAAGTATATGAAGTAGCAAAAACTCCATCCAATAAAGAAGAAAGAGGAGATAAATTCAAAGCAATTCGTGAAGAATTCTTGGCACAATATGCTGAAAACGAAGAAGAATTAGCAAGAGTAACTCCTTTCGTTAAAGTATATTACCATGACGTAGAGAAAGAAGCTATGCGTCAGATGATCCTTGAAGACAATATCCGTCTTGATGGTCGTGATCCCCAGACGATCCGTCCAATCTGGTCAGAAATCGATTACCTTCCGGGAGCTCACGGTTCTGCCATCTTTACAAGAGGGGAGACCCAGTCTCTTACAGCAGTAACTTTAGGTTCTGTGAAAGATGCCAACATGATCGACAGTGTAATTACACAGCACGACGAAAGGTTCTTCCTACATTATAACTTCCCTCCGTTCTCTACAGGTGAAGCAAGACCTTTAAGAGGAACTTCAAGAAGAGAAGTAGGACACGGGAACTTAGCTCAGAGAGCTTTAACAGCAGTTATTCCTGCAGAAAATCCATACACAATCAGAATCGTTTCTGATATCCTTGAATCTAACGGTTCATCTTCAATGGCAACAGTTTGTGCTGGTACATTAGCATTGATGGATGCCGGGGTTCAGATTACAAAACCGGTTTCAGGTATTGCAATGGGACTGATCACTGATACAAAGTCAGGTAAATTTACCGTACTTTCTGATATCTTAGGAGATGAAGATCACCTTGGTGATATGGACTTCAAAGTAACAGGTACTGCAGACGGTATCACAGCTTGTCAGATGGATATCAAAATCCAGGGGCTTTCTATGGATATCATGGAAAAAGCTTTGATGCAGGCTAAAGACGGAAGATTACACATCCTGAATAAAATCACTGAAACAATTGCTACACCAAGAGCAGATGTGAAACCTCACGCTCCGAAGATGGTAGTAATGGAGATCGCTAAAGACTTCATTGGTGCTGTAATAGGACCTGGTGGAAAAATTATCCAGCAATTACAGAAAGATACTGAAACAGTTATCGCTATCGAAGAGATCGGAGAAATCGGACGTATCGAAATCGCAGGAACAGACAGAGAAAAGATCAATGCTGCTATTGCTAAGATCAATGAAATTACTTTCGTACCGGTTGTAGGAGAAGTTTACAAAGGTAAAGTAGTGAAAGTGATGGATTTCGGAGCTTTTGTTGCTATTGCTAAAGGAACTGAAGGTCTTCTTCACATCTCAGAAATTGAATGGGCTCGTTTAGACAAAGTTCCTTATGCTGAAGGTGATGAAGTAGAAGTGAAATTTATGGGTTATGATGACCGTAAGAAAATGAAACTTTCCCGTAAAGTTCTTTTGCCAAGACCTCCAAGACCTGAAGGAAAACCAAGACCTGAAGGACAAGGTAAACCAGACGGACAAAGAAGACCGGAAGGACAAAAACCACAAACAGAGAGACCTGTAGAAAATCAGGAACCTTCTTCTGAAGCATAAGAATCATTCTTAGATATAAAAACTCCCTCAATTTTGAGGGAGTTTTTGCTTTTATGGTATTGTGAAATGTATAGTATTGCAGCAATCTCACTTTTGAAATTATAAGACTGCTTCGCCTTCGGCTCGCAATGACTATCGTTATTAATTACCCGCTCTCTGCTTCAGGTCTTCAGCACCTCCCGTTTTTCTAGGCTGTCCGTTTTTAGAAGACCCGAAGTTATAAGTATAAGATAACGTTGCTACACGGGTATCCCTTTTACAGCAAAATTCTCTATATAGTTATTGTATACAGTTTGCCCTTTGATATTGCTCGTAAAGAAAATATCATTAAAAGAGAACTTCAGAACACTGTTGTTTTTGAATTTCTTCTGTGCTCCGATATTCAGATACCAGATAGGGCTCACATTCAGGTAGGCATAGATTTCCCTTGCCTTGTAATTCCCTGTAATTTCTGCTGTGAAGCCATTTCCCAGCTTAAAGGAATTGATACTGTTGATACTGAAGGTGAAATTCCCTTTATTATTGATCTGGGTTCCGGAAACATTTCCGGTGTATGAGCCATAATAAAAATTGGCACTGTTGTTCATATCCCACCATTTTGTAACCTTTACAGGAGCAATCAGGTTCAGTCCGAAATAAGAGGCAGAATTCAGGTTTTCAAAGGTCTGTACTGTTACATTCTGGCCGCCTTCTACCACAGGTTTTAAAATGTCTGTAATATTATCCGAAGTTTTGCTGTAAGTTAAAGTCGCAAAATATTTATTACTCAGGCTGTAGGTTAGCTCATAGTTCATAATAGTCTGTGGGTTCAGATCCGGATTTCCCGATCTCATGGTCGTCGGATCAAGATACAGTTTAAAAGGATTTAACTGATTATAGCTTGGTCTTGTAATCCTTCTGCTGAGATTGATTTCCAGATTGCTTTTTTCAGTCAGATCATAGGAAACAACAGCACTTGGAAACAATTGTGTATAGTTTCTTTTGTTAATCTGATTGGTGGTAATCTGGGTTCCTTTTATATTGGTATTTTCAAGTCTCAAGCCTGCGGTCACTTTAAATTTATCCCACTTTTTGCTACATCCCCGTAAATTGCATTGATGTTTTCTTCATAAATAAAATGGTTGGTTTTATTCAGATCCGAAATAAGAATACCCGTAGTGGCATTGAAGAATTTCAGGTCATTATCGGTTTTTACAAAGCTGGTCTTGACCCCGCTTTCCAGTTTCCAGTCGTTGCTGAAATTTTTGGTAAGGTCTGATTTTAATGAATAGATATTAATCTTCCCGTTCATATCTCCTTTCTGAATATCAAGATAATCCTGATTGCTCGCAATATCATGAGTTCTGGTTTCAAAATTCTGCAGGGATGAATTGGAGTAGTTGATATAATCAAAATCCGTAGAAATCTCCGAACCTAAAGAATCGATGGTGTATTTATGGTTTACATTAACAGATACGTTGCTCACCTGATCATTGGAGATATTCAGAGTATTGAAGGTACTTTCAGGAAGATGATTGCTGCCTAATGTTACGTTGGAATTATCCCCGTTAAGACCGAATTTGTTGGTGATAAAGCCCACAGAGAATCCCAGGACATTTTTATCATTCATATAATAATCCATTCCTGCTTTGGCAATATGATTATTGAATTTGAATTTTAAATAATTGTCCTGCAAATAGGTTTTCTGGAAAACATTATTATCATAAAAATTCCTGTCCAGCACCAGACCGTTATATGCCTCCCTGTAAGCAAAGCTGTAATTCCCGAAAATATTGATCTTTTTATTCCGGTGGTTAATACTGAAACTGTTATTATTCTTCACGTATTTCCCCATACCCAAAGAAGTGGAAATACTGCCGTTGGTACCTCTTCGCTGCTCTTTTTTAAGCTTGATATTAATAATTGCTGATCCGGCTGCATCGTACTTTGATGAAGGATTGGTGATAAATTCTATTTTTTCAATAGTAGAAGAAGGCATTCCTTTCAGGTAATTAGCCAGATCACTCCCCGTCATAGGAGTATTTTTACCATCGATCTGAACCAGGAGATTTCCTTTCCCCGGAGGCTGATATTATCATTGTTGTCAATACTTACTCCCGGCGCTTTTTCCAGTACTTCAAAAGCTGAATTTCCCGTGCTGGCAATACTGTTTTCAACATTCATGATCATCTTGCCGTCCTGTCTCTCAATAAGAGGTTTGGTTTTGGTGATCGTTACTCCTTCAATAGATTTTACATTCAGATCAATAGAAGGAAGCGTTGTATTGTCTGCCAGTGAAATTGTTTCTGAATGATAAACTTCAGCACCATTCCTGCTGATCTTAAGATGATAGTTTCCTCCTTTCAGGTCATTGAACGTAAATTTGCCGTTAGAGTCTGCAATTTCAGTTTTGATCAGTTTATTGTCAGGATCAAGAAGGTTGATTTCCATTTGCTCGGCTTTGTCAGACTTTATATTGCCTGTGAGACTGAAGTTCTGCAGAGTCTGTGCAGAAAGCATACTGCTGAAAAGAGCAGCAGCCATATAAAAATGAGGGTGAATATCCTGGTCATAGCGTTTTACTTTTTAGAATTAAGACAATTTTCTGAAATCTTCAGTAAAGCAGAATACATAACTTCCAACTCGCCTTTTGTGATGCCCTTTAAAGCCGTTTTCCGGTTCTTTTCAACAAGGTCCTGAACCTTTTGGATGACTTCCTTTCCGGAAACAGTCACTTCCAGATTTGTTTTTCTGCGGTCATCAGGATGTACCTGGCGGGTGATGTACCCAGACTTTACCATTAAATCAATTATTCTGGTCACAGAAGCATTGTCCTTGAAAACAAGATCACCAATCTCATTCTGGGGAATTCCCGGGTTTTCCAGAATCGCTTTGATGATGAGCCACTGATCAATAGTGATGGTAAAACCATTAGCTTTCAGCTGGCGTTGTGCATAGTTTCTATAAGAACGGATCGCTTTGTCTATGTTGTAGAATATAATTGAATTTAATTTTTCCATATTGTCAGATTAAAATGATGTATCAATTATTGATATATCAATTAATTTGTTGAATACATTTTTACTTTGTTACAATTCTCTGAAAATATTTTTCTGAAAAATTAAAAACTGTCGATAGGAACGCTTGCCTGGACGGCTACAGAATTCTTTTGAACATCATGAATTAAAGGTTTATTTTCTGTGGTTTTGAATAATCTGTCAATCTGTTCTCTTGTTTTCTGATCAGGAGAAACTTTATAGAACTCATTCAGAAGATCCAATGAGACTGGTTTTTTCGGATAAGAATTGTTACGGAGAAAATTCTTCAGTGCTGTATTTACTTTCTCTTCACCGATCAGATCACTCAGTTTTACCATGGCAACTGCTCCTTTTGAATAAGAGATATGTGGAACGTCACCCGTTGCCCTGTAGATCGGAACGTTTTCAGACAATCCTTTTTCGTTATCATAAATCTGCTGATGTACCTGTATTCTTTCCATCATCTGCTTTTTGCCATGCATTTTTTTATAGAGCATCATTTCAGTATACATGGCCAGGGTTTCTGTGAGCATTACTGATCCCTCTCTGTCATCAGGACTGATCTGGCTGTTTCCCCACCAGAGATGAGAAAGTTCGTGACCTGCCAGTTCGTTGATCACATCCTGCTTCCTGTCTGCATGAATATTGGCATGGAATACCATATCCTCAGGCATAAAAATAGCAGATGGATAGGCAGTGGCGGCAAAGCCTCTGGTAAATGACGATATTTCAGCAAAGGTAATGGTCTTAAAAGGATAAGGACCAAAATTCTGCCGGCAATAATCTAAGGTAAGCTTTGCATTATGAAGGAGATGCTCCACATTTTCAAAATGATTTTTCTGATATAGAATATTGATGATAATCCCTTTGTAATTTATACTTTTCTTCTGGTATTCAGCTGAAGAAACCGCAAAACGGAAAGGAATATTTTCTGCCTGGAACTGAAAATAACTTCGTCCCGCTTCTGTCCATTTCTTCAAAAGATCGCCGGTTCCTGCAACGGTCTGGTTCATCTCAGTGGAAACAGTCATCTTCAGATTGATGAAGTCTTTTTGGTTACTCCCGGAGCTTCCGGATTTTTCAGTTTTGTGGGTTTTCCGAGATTAAATGTACTGCGTATATGCTCATCCCGAATCTCATCATCTTTCTGATAGCCGATACCAGGATAGTATCTGCTGATTCTCATAAAAGAACCGTTCCCAATAATGGCATTGAAGGACTGATGTCCGTTAACTGCATACCACTGATAAGACAGGCTGAAGTCCAGAGAAGCTGTACCGTCAGGCTGCATAGGCCGTTGTAAAAGTATTTCTGCCGTGTTTTTATGGATTTTGATGATTTGGGGCCCTGATTTAAAAACGGCTGATTCGATCTTCAGATCCTCATTAAAGTTAATAAGGATTTTACTGATGGGCTGGCCGGACTGGTTCTTAAGAATATATTTTCCTGTAATCTGATAAGCATTTTCTGATGGGTACAGCTTGATATCGGTAGTGATATCCGTTATGTCAGGTTGGGGAAGGTTTTCATATTTTTTGAATCGTTTTTCATATTGAGCAGCATTTCCAATTGCCTGGTCTTCATTTTTAGGAATGTATCCTTTTATAAATGAAATTCCGGTCCATATTCCTGAAAAAGAAGGATGAATACGAAAACCGTCTGAATTACAGGTAATTTTTTTATTCTGGTCAATTGATTCAGCATCCACAGAACAGCAATCACTCCCGCCCCGAATAAAAGCCTTTGGGCAAAAGCAACTTGATAGACTCCATATCCGTTAAAATCACTGTAGCTGCCTTTAAAGTCTGAGAATATTCTTAAAAGAGGATAAGAAAGGATTTTGCCTGCAACAGGACCGGCTAAGGTAAATACAGCAAGAACAGAGACCCCAGTGCAATAAATTTATTAGGAATCCGGTCATTAATGATAAGGATAAGTCCGGAAAATAAAATCAAAGGAAAGGTATTGAAGAGGAAAATTCCAAGGTAGGCATTCCAGTCAATATGAAAATACTGATAGGCGGCCTGAAAGATAAGCCCCTGAACGATTAAAATACCGGTGAAGAAAAAAAGCAATATACTGATAGAAATAAAATGTCCGGTTAATCTGTTTTTAGAAAAAAAAAGTACTGCTTTCGATAAGAGAAAATCCGGATGATCGGCATCTCCAGTACAGATCGTTCAGAAAATAAGCTGAAATAAGTAAACCAAGCCAATGAAAATTCTCAGAAATAGTCACTGCCATAAGTCCTGAACCGGCATATTTCTGTGGAAGCCGGATACCTTTTTCAATTTCAGCGTACATTTCCATTCCTACACAGAAAAGCAGGATAATAGAAATAGCAGGAAGAGTGATGCTTTTGAACAGATAGATCAGATCGATTTTTGCAAAAGATAATACCGACCTGTAAGAAGAAACCTGCCCGAAATCAGTGATGGTTACAGAATATTCTGACCCGGTATAATCTGGAGTTGAAGATATTTTAATGGTAGGTTTTCCTGTTTTTTTACCGGAAATACCTGAAAAGAGAATAACTTTTCAGTAAGCAGGAGAAAACCTCCTGATATAAGCAGAAAAAGAATCCTGTTGTACAGAAGATAACCGGTAAGCGGGACGATCTGCTGGTTTTTTGTTCCACTGTAAGATCTCGGGATTCAAGGAAATAGGCAGAGAGTCCGAAGGGATCCAGCAGGGAAGAGATCTGCTGTGCTTCCAGAGATTGAGGAAGGCTCCCGGCCATAAAAGGGGAATTGGAGAACAGCAAAACGACCATATAAAAGATATAGAGAAACAGCCCGCCTACAACCACGAAGAGTTTTTTCTAACCGTTAAAGAAAGTAGAAACAAAAAACTGCATACCAGTAAAGTATTGAATACTCCGAAGATCAGTAAAGGGTACAGATAATAAGAAATGCTGAAGCCATCCTGTATTTCGCTTCCTGTACGCATAAGCTGACCTATTATAAAACCTGCTATTAAAAAAACAAAACTTACAAAAGTCTGCAGAAAATAACTGCTGAATTTCCCTTTCAGATAAGTGCGTTTTGAAAAGGGAAATGAAAACAGGATCATATCAAATTTTGAGTCCTGATCTTTAAAAAGCAGCTGTAAGGCATAGATGGTAGCAAAAAAATAACGGCGAGACTCAGCATTCCCATCATATAACCGGTTGTATAAGGTGAATTTAAATAGATCCCTTCTCCAACGGAAAGATTGAACCGATTGCCACAGAAAATGCCGATAAACACCAGGATCAGTGCAATAAGATAGCTTGGCCAGTGCTTGGAAATGCGTCTGGCTTCAAATAAAAATATAGTGTTCATGACTAAGGTTTTTGCGTTAGAGTATGGAAATAAACGTGCTCCAGTAGAGGAGTTACGGAATAAAGTCTTTAGGCTGCTCTTCAGAAAATATAGTAATATGAAGTGTCCTTTCCAATAGCTGTCTGCTGATGATCTCATAATCCGATTCATAGCTTTTCAGCTCATTTTTATCGATGGGCTTTGACCAGATCCTGTTATCCAGTTCTGCGATGAGCTTTCCGGGATTTCCTTTTCTAAGGATCTGTCCCTGGTTCATTACTGCCATTTCTGAGCACAGGTTCCTTACATCTTCTACCAGATGGGTGGAAAGAATGACTATGACTTCCTGGCTGATATCGTTCAGCAGACTATTGAAACGGTTGCGCTCTTCAGGATCAAGACCTGCAGTAGGTTCATCAACGATGATGATTTTAGGATCACCCAATAAAGCCTGAGCCACTCCGAAACGTTGTTTCATGCCTCCTGAAAAAGTGTGAACTTCTTTTTGGAGAAATCCGAGAGGTTAACTTTTTCAAGAAGGTTCAGGATCTGGTTTTTACGTTGGTTTTTATCGGTAACTCCTTTCAGGACTGCAATATGTTCCAGTAAGTCAGAGGCGGAAACTTTAGGATATACTCCGAAATCCTGTGGCAGAAATCCCAGATGCTTTTTTATATAATCCGGATTTGCGACAATGTCAGCTCCGTTGAACAGTAATGTGCCGGAGGTAGGTTTCTGAAGTCCCACAATGGTTTTCATCAGAGACGATTTTCCGGCTCCGTTAGGACCCAGCAGACCGAACATTCCATTTTTTATTTCTAAAGAAATGTCTTTAATCGCTTGAAAACCATTTTTGTATGTAAGGCTTAGATTCTTGATGGATAATGTATTCATAGTGTTGTGTTTGGATAATAAAGGACAGGCCGCCTTTCGGCTGCTATTATTATTTTAAAAAATCAGAAGTAAATCAGAGCTTAGGGATCAGGTTTTTTGCTCTCCCTCCCAAACCCTCCGGCTCTGTCTAAAAAGCTACTCTTTATATTCCAGTATATCCCCGGCTGGCATTCCAGAATTTTGCAGATGGCTTCCAGGGTATCGAAGCGTACACCTTTGGCCTTCCCGGTTTTTAAGATGGAAAGGTTGACGGGAGTGATTCCCAGTTTTCTGCCAATTCTTTACTCTGCATTTTCGTTTGGCAAGCATGACATCTAAGTTGACGATAATCGGCATTTTATATAAATAGATCTTGTTCGTTTTGCAAATGTAGTCCTTGCTTGAAGATATTGGCAAGAAACAGACAGAAAATTCCAAGCATAAAGTGAATAAACACCAGCCCCCATACCATACTTTCTACTTCCACAAAGAAACTGGCAATGATCACCAATGGAAGCGGGATGAAAATATTAAATATGTAAAATTTCTTAAGCTCCGTTATATTTTCTTTAGTAAACAGCTTCTGTTGGAAGAATACCCTGAAAACTTTAGCGGAAAGCCAGAAAAAGATTCCATAAGAGGTCAGTACCAGCAGGAACGAAAAAATCATATACGGATAATTGTTTTCGATATTCAGAAACGGCTGTTCTGTAAACGGAAGATTGATGTGAAGGTACTTTCCTTCATTGTAAGGTGTAATGGAATAGCCCGTTGCAAGACAAAACAGGGAATACAGTACAGTCATTAAATATCCGGCCGAAAGAAGCGAGCAGATATAAAACAGTATTCTTGAAATAATTTGAGTCTGGTTCATGTCATAATCATTAATTGATATTGCAAATGTATAATTAATTATCGTAAAACAATAATTAATTTAAATAAAATTTTATTTTTAAAACCGACAGATCTTTAAAAATACTTAGAAAATATTGTACTGATCGTAGTTTTTCTTAATTTTAAATTATAAAAAATCACAGGATCATGGCTTATAGTATTGAACTCGCAGACCGGGTTCGTGAATGGCTTTCAACGGTAGATCATATTGAAGTTGAGGAGAAGAAAATGTTCAGCGGACTGGCCTTTCTGGTGAACGGGAAAATGTGCATCAATATCAGTCATGAGAATCTGATGTGCCGTTATAACCCCGTACTGGAAGAAGAGGTTTCTGCAAAAACCGGTTTCCTTCCCATGATTATGAGAGGAAAGCAGCTTAAAGGCTATTGTTATGTAGAACCTGAAGGATATAGGAATCCCACTGATTTCGGGTACTGGATGAAAATCTGCCTTGAGTACAATAAAATAGCGAAGGCTTCAGGAAACGATGAGGCTGAGGGTTCAATCGTAATAGAGTGGGAGAGTTTAGTTGGGTTATTTGGTTTAGACCTAAGCTTAATGGTGTTTCTCCCTTCTCTGTTTACTTATACAATTTTTCCCTGATTGCTATTAAAATTTCCGTTGTTCTTTCAAAATCAGGGTGGTTGGGAAGATCTGAAACGGAAAGATAATATTCAATGGACGTAATCAGGTTTTCAGCTTTCTGCATGACGTTTTCGTAAGATTGATTTCCGGCTTTGATATCTAGGAGCTCTTCACGGTTATCAACCTGAATCTTCAACGATTGATGTTTAAAAATCTGTTCGCAGGATTGCAGCAACCGGATGGTATGCATCATATTTTTGCTGTCATAATTTTGGCCATGGTTCTGATTGACATTATAGCGGTCTTCATTACGCTCTGATACCCATTTCCAGTATTCCCTGTACTCTTTACAGTAAACAGAATAGGCATCGAGATTGCAAAATAAATAGGCATCCGGCTTTTCTTCTTTCGGAACGGATGATAAGGAAACCTGATTGGCTTCTTCATGGTGAATGATTCCTTTGTATCCCAGTCTTCCGGATTCATCATAAAATAATGCATACATTCCCTTAGTGTGATCAATATTGACCAATCCGCATTTTTCCTGCACTTTTCCATGGGCTGAAAGCCATTTTTTCAACGGAACAGAACCCTGACCTTCAAGAATAAAACAGAAATCAGTAATTGATTTTCTCTCTTTTCTACGGGATTTAAGATCTTTTATTGAGTCCTTTTGCTTTTTTAATTTGTGAAACAGCATATCCGGCAAAAGTATCTTTGCAGAGTTTAGACAGAAAATATTCAGGCTTAAGCAGGTTCATCACCGGATCTTTATGAAGGATACAGTGTTCCGGGCTGGCCAGAATTTCCAGGATATTAGGATTATTCTTCTGCAACAGCTCTACAAATCTCCCGATTTCATAATAGGTAATGTCATTTGTTTCGTTAGAGATTTGAGGAATATAGTTCAGCCCAAAGAAATCTTCTTTCGGCAGGTAATATACCCCGGATATCCGTATCCGAGTTTTCTGTTGCCAGCCCGAAGGCTCTGCTTCCCGAGATCGCTTCAAAGAGGATGAAGTTTTTATTTTTGAGGTCTTTAATTGTCATGATTTGTATTATTGGTGTACAAAATAAGGTGAAATTTACTCCAGAACAGTTCCATTAAGATCCAGTATATATTCCCTTCCGTTTTTCTTTGCTTTTATTTTTCCATTTCCCATATGATGAATCCAGTCATATTGACACGGAATGATCAGTTTTCCATCTACATCAGTGGCTCCCCAAAGATCATTCATCATCACCATAACCCTGTTTTCAGACATTCCGATGTGATCAATATGGTCATAAATATAATCGGTGAGAAAAGTAATGATCCCATTTTGATATTTTACCATAGCCTGAAGTTCATTTTTTATAAAAATATAATATTCGTAAACGGGTTTTGTATCAACGATAAAACTTTCGTCAATGCGATCCAGCTCCATAGGAATGATAAATTTCCCGGATTTTACCTCATAAATGCCAATTTTTTGATTTTGAGTGCATTCAAATAACTGATCATAGCCGAATGTTTCAATATGGTCCATTTCCAGAGGAAGGATTACTTGTTCATCCAGTGTAATGATTCCGTATTTCCCTTTTTTCTGCACAATGGCGTAGTTGTAGGGATGCTGAATGTAAAGTTTTTCATATTCCATTGGAAGAATCAGATCTCCTTTCTCATTGATAACACCCTCATAAGCGTTCTCGTCTGTAAACCGGGTGATGTAGGCCAGTCCATTCCAGAAATTGGCGGCATGTTCATATTGAAAAGGGATGATCACTTCATTGTTCAGATTCAGATAACCATAGAAGCCATAAGCATTTTCTGCTGTCAGCAGCTGGCTTTTTCCAGATCAGCATCAAGGTAATTGTAGATCATAGGAATCACCAGGGTCTTTGTATTCTTGTTGTAAAGTCCATATTTTTCATTTTCCCTGTCATGGGCAATGGCGAATTCTTCATTCAGATGTCTGAATTTCAGCTTTTTTTCATGGCGTTGTTTTTATCCGGTTTTAATAGAAAACCCTGGAAAATATTAATTTTCCAGAGCTTTAATATAATGAAATACTTTATCACTCCATCCATTGATTTCTGCAGTCCAGTTTCCGGTTTTTATACCGTGGGTATGCGTTGAAATATCAATGATATAAGACGTTTTATAAGGTGAGGTATCCGGTTTTTTATCTGATCCGTAATGAGCATCTATATCCTGGCTGTCGGAGATAACTACTAATCGATCGGCATCTTTTGCATATCCTTTTTCTTTCAGCCATTCACACAGCTGATAGGTGAAGATTCCTCCATGGCCTACTTCTGCATTGATCGACTGATAATGATTAAACAATCCAAGACCTTTACCATTGCTCCAGATCATATGTTTTCCTGTTCTTTGGTAATCGTCTCCTGCAGTAAATACCAGGATCAGGTCTTCAAACAGATAGGAACCTGCAGCTGCCATGGCAAAGGCAAGATCCATCCTTGAAAATTTAGATTGGGAAGAAGTGATCTGTCCCATACTTCCTGATACGTCAATGGCTAAAATAGTCGTCCCCTTGATCTTCTCTCCGGCAAAGCATTTTTCCATCGCCTGGTCAATATCAGCAGTGAATTCTATTGCATTTCTTTGTGCTGCCAGGAAATTCAGAGGTGTAAGCCATGAGCTGTTGACCTGTGAGATCGCAGTTCTGATGGTTTCTCGTGACAATCCTGCTTCCGTCATATTTCGAAGATTTCTCAGAATAGCCAGAGATCCTAAGCTCTTTTCAGAGATCATTCTTTCAAAGGTTTCCTTTTTATCTGCCCCTTGTGAAAGCGCAGTTTCCCATGTATTGGCAGGCTGAAGGGTATCTTCTACAAGGGCCTTCAGTGCATGTTCATTTTTAGCGGTTGGTTTCGGGTGTACCAGATTCACAACGTCTATCAATGAAAGCGTCATATTGCTTTTTCTATATTTGGAAATCTGGTATTCATCATACTGATCGAAAGCTTTGGCCAGACCTTTTTAATTGGTTTAGACATTTTATAGGAGCCGTTTCTCACTTTCAGCATCTGTAGAAGATCAATAGTCATGTCCGGTCTGTTGGCAATTTTTGCCAGGGCATCCTTTACGGAAACTCCGTGAATTTCATTCGCAAGAATAAGCAGCCACAATGGAGTATGTCTCAGTTTTTGTTCGAAACGGCATTCCATAGCCAGCTCAATGATCTTTTCACCATCTACTTTATGGCAAAGATCTTCAATCTGCGTCATGATTGTGTCCGCAGACTGGTAATAATCGGATTCAAAAAGAAGATTGGCCAGTGTCACTCTTCTCAATAATTCATAGTCTGAATATTTTCCGGCTGTATCTGTCAATGTTCCGGCGATGATACCGGAGTCGAACCCAGTTTTTTTGTGTTAAATTTTGACATACCATTAGTTTTTAACATTAATAAAAAAGAAGTGGTTAAAACCGATTAAGGTGTAGTTTTGCATGTAAGGTACGAAGTAACCTTAATCTCACACCACTTCATCTGAAAGACTGGCCGGACTCGAACCGGCGACCTACGGCGTGGAATGCGAAGTAACTTTATCATCACACCTGCCATAGCAGATTAAAACCTAATAAAGTGTTTTTACGTTACTCTATCCATCTGAGCTACAGTCTTTCTTATTTGATAATGCAAAGTAAGCGGGTTGGTGCGCAGTGTTTTTGCGTAGAAATATTTTATTTTAAAAAATTATTTTTTAATACAGCTTTTCACAATCACTTCCAAAGCTTTTTCCGCATCACAGGCATACAATCCGGAGCACCATGCAGGGTTAGCTTCAATCAATGCCCAGCCTTTTCCTTTGATGATCCCGAAGTCCAGAACAATGGTATCCGGCAGGGTAGAGGCGTATTTCTGGATGAATACATCAAAAAAGAAAACATTTCCTCCCGTTCTGTTTCAGACAACGGGTTCATATCAAAAGCATTGTTTCGCCAGTAAGAAGAATAGGTCTTAATTTCATGATGAAGAACGAAACATCTTACTTCAAGTTCCCATTCTACAACTTCCGAGGTGAAGACGGTGATTTCCTGATCCAGCGTATCAAAACCTTTGATATCTGTTGTTTTTTGGAAAACTCCGGCTTTAAAACTTTTAAAGTCAGAACATTTGATGAATATATTTTCATGATTGATAAAGTCTTTAAGCTGGCCATAAGAAATTCTACGCTTTGTAAAATCTTCAGCAATATGCGCTAGCCAGTCATCTGCAGGTTTAAGCAAGGTTAAATGGCATTGCTCAGCAACAATTTCTGCATAAATATCCTCACCATATACCGCTATCACATCCTCACGGAATTCTTCGGGAACATTCCATTTGGCATTGAAACGGTTCAGCTCATAGGAAGAACTGAGAGACGCTTTTTCAGATTGTTACTGTCTTCCGTATACATGGGTGACAGGGCGATTATATTTTTCATGGTTAGTTTTTAATTTTCAATATATATTTTTAGTGTTCAGAATTTCCCTAAATACTTTTTCCATTTTGTCTTTATCTGCCTTACTTCCGGGAAGAGCTTTTGACCTTTCTTCATTTTCGGCTATCATTTTTTCCAGAAATTCAAACAGCTCCCAATCGTTCGGATGGTAATAAGATTCTCCTTTGGTTGCTTTTAATGCAATTAGGCTTTCTATTTTCCGTCTTGTTTCATCATCTGTTAAAATAAGCAGATCGCTGAACAACACAGGAGGAACTGTTCCTTTTTCTATGATCCACTTTCCGGTCAGTGCAGTACGAAGGCAATAAAAATAACTTTTTAATTTTACTTCATCAGTTCTGCATGTTTCCAGATACTTCTTGCTCATGCTTAGATAATGATAAGAAACAGCTATCGGAGAAAAACAGGCATCTGCCAATGGTCTGAACAGCTCTGTAAATTGGGTATTTTCTTTGTACACAATAGGAGAATAAAACCAGCTCAGTAAAGCAGCATTCGATTTGAGCAATAGATGAAAGGTTTTCCTGAGGTCCCATCCGGAGCCGTCCAGATCATCTTCTGTCATAAATTCAATAGTTTCATCCTTATCCCATGGTGAAAGGTACCAGTCTTTTTCATGGCGGTATATAAAACGGATATCATAATCACTGTCCGGCGAGGCAAATCCCCAGGCTCTGCTTCCTGATTCTACAGCAAGAAGGACTTCTACACCCTTTGTTTCTTCAACTTCTTTTATTTTTTCTAGTATTTTTGGTGTCATTGTTTTCAATTTATAATGCAAAATAATACCATAGATACGCAATGTTCTTTCGTAGATGTTTTTTTGTGAAAGGTAGAGAGTGAGAGAGCTTATAGTAATGATTTGCAGAAAATAGCTTCTTATCTCTTCGCCTTTTATCTCTTATGTCAATTTTCCATCATAAATCCACAAACTCATTCTCCGGAATACCCTCTATTTCACTAATATTGCACTTTCACTATTTAACATAACTTATTACATCCATGGTATCAAACGAACTACAGCATAAAATTGATTTTAAAACAAAACCGATGGGCGCATTAGGTCATCTGGAACATCTCGCCCATAAAATAGGAATGGTTCAGAATACAACATCTCCACAGCTATCCCATCCACATATGGTGGTTTTTGCAGCTGATCACGGGATTGCAACAGCGGGAGTGAGTGCCTATCCGCAGGAAGTTACTTATCAGATGGTGATGAATTTTCTGGGGGTGCAGCCATCAATGTTTTCTGCAGACAGCATGGTATTGATATTAAAATTGTAGACGCCGGAGTGAACTTTGATTTTCCCGAAGGATTGAATCTGATTGATAAAAAAATAAGAAAATCAAGCCGGAATATTTTAGAGGAACCGGCTATGACATCTGAAGAGTATCAGGAGGCAATGGCAAACGGTCGCTCAGTGGTTGCCCGCATTGCAGAAACAGGATGTAATATCATTGGCTTCGGAGAAATGGGAATCGGGAATACATCGGCTTCTTCACTGATGATGAGCAAATTGTTCGATATTCCGGTTGTAAGCTGCATCGGAAGAGGAACAGGCTTAAATGACAATCAGCTGCAGAATAAGATCCGTATTTTATCTTCAGCGATTGAGAAATATCCGGAAGTGGCAACTGTGGATGAGATTGCACAAACGTTTGGCGGACTGGAAATCATTCAGATGATGGGAGCTATGGACGAAGCTTTCCGCCAGAATATGCTGATCATGGTAGACGGGTTCATTGCTACGGTTGCGGTTGCCGCTGTCTGGAAAAAAATTCCCGAAATACTTGATCACTGTATTTTCTGTCATGTAAGTGACGAAAGCGCTCATCTCCGCTTACTCGAACTATTGGGACAGAAAGTGCTCTTGAATCTCAACCTGCGTCTTGGAGAAGGTACAGGCTGCGCATTGGCTTATCCGCTTATTCAGAGTGCTGTCGGTTTTCTGAATGAAATGTCAAGTTTTGAAGATGCTCAGGTTTCAAATAAGGAATAGATGAAAGCCATAAAAAACGAACTGATCTATTTTGCAACGGCACTGATGTTTTTCACAAGAATTCCGGTTCCGTTTACTGTGCCTTATTCCAGTGATATTATGAACCGTTCCCAGAAGTATTTTGCATGGGTCGGATTGTTGGTCGGGCTGATTAATGCCGTTGTTTTATATCTTGCTACTCAGCTTTTTAATCCCGAAATAGGAATTGTTCTCATGATGATCACCAGTGTTCTGCTTACAGGAGCATTTCACGAAGACGGTTTTACAGATATGTGTGACAGCTTCGGAGGAGGATACGGAAAAGAGAAAATTCTTACGATCATGAAAGACAGCAGGGTGGGAGCTTATGGGACCATTGGGATCATTCTGCTGTTTGCCTTGAAGTTCTTCAGTATTCAGGCTTTGGAAAAGATTGACAGTTGGAAGATACTGGCAGTTGTCATTTTAGCTCATACCGTAAGCCGGTTTATTTCCGGAACCATGATCTATACTCATCAGTATGTGACAGATATTGATGCCAGCAAATCTAAACCTTTGGCGAATAAACCATTGGATGGAATGGCATTACTGGTAGGATTTATAAGCGTTTTAATTGCTTTTGCCCTGATCCCGGACTGGCGGCTGATCTTTGCTTTTGCCCTGGCTTATTTAGGGAAGATGTATATGGGCTGGTATTTTAAAAAACATATCGGTGGATATACAGGAGATTGTCTGGGCGCTGTACAGCAGATGTGTGAAGTTTTATTTTATCTGGGAACAATCATTGTATGGAAATTCATCTGATCCGTCATACTGCGGTAGAAAATCCGGAGAACCTTTGCTATGGATTTGCGGAAATGCCTTTAAAGAAAAATTATCAGAAAGATTTTGAACAATTAAGTATAGACCATGATTTTGACCTGGTTATTTCAAGTCCATCAAAGCGTTGTCGTCTTTTGGCTGATCATTTTAAATTCGATTACAGAACAGATGAAAGGCTGCGGGAAATGAATTTTGGAAACTGGGAAATGAAGAAGTGGACGGATATTCCGGAAGATGAGATTAACCCCTGGTACCAGGATTTTATCAATATAAAAGCAACAAAAGGTGAAAATTTGCTTGAAATGCAAACCCGGGTTCTCAGCTTCTGGAATGAACTGATTCTCAAAAAGAAATCAATAAGGTTTTACTCGTTACCCATGCCGGAGTGATTCGGTTGATTATACAAACCGTTTTACAATTTCCACTGGAAAATATGTTCCGCATTCAGATTGATTATGGTAAAAGGTGGTTATTGATGTAAATGAAGGAATTCTTTCCGTTAAAAAGATGAATATTTAGAACCACAAAAATTTTTAAACATTGAAGCTATTTTAAGTAACTGCTAAACGCTTCATAAAGTATACCTAAGTTTTTTGAAAATCTTTGATTTGAAATTGATAATGATTTAAATTCCTCTGGAATGACAAACTGTATGGGTAAACCTGTCATTTCAATTGTGTCATTCCGTAGGGATCCAGACAATATCTATTTTTCAAAAAACTTATTGGAGAAATTGAAACCTATAACAATTAGTTGAGCTGAAGACGTAAAATTCCCCTCCTCTGGAGGGGTGTCAAAAATTCCTTGAATTTTTGACGGGGTGGTTTTCGTATCCTGATTATCCAACTATCTCCCACAAAAAACGCCACCCGATACCATCAGATGACGCAAGAAAAAATTATTTAAAAATCTTGATAAAACTATCTTTTCCAGACTTTCCAGGGAGAAGTCATAATCAGCTTCAGCTTTTTCTGTAGTAATTTCTGCTCCAAGCTCTTGGATAAGATCATTGAAGGACATCGCTTCATACCATTGCTGGTACAATGCGGTTGTGGCCATCACAGATACTTCCGAATTTCCTGAAATATGGGAATGTCCTGCTCCGAAATTCAGGAGTACAAAACATTGCTTTCTGTCTTTTGGCAACAGCATTCCCAGAATCGTTTGGGTCTGAACAGAGTTACATTTGGCTTCAGCAAAAAGGTTATTGGGATTCATCATATAATCGTAGGAAATATTATCCCCTTTTCCGATCACTATTTTATATCCGCAATTCGCATCTCCGCTGAAAACGTTATTCATGACAAGGGTAGGCGTACTCAATCCTTTGTTGGCATAAAGATATTCAACGGCACCTTTAGGCGCAGATGTCATATCTCCGGAGTACATCAATTCTCCGTTACCTTGATTATAAGCAGCATTCCAACCTGTTTTTCCGGCAATATTCAATCCTGAAAGATCAAGATCACGGGCACCCCATTGGTCTTCCCAATAGATCCCAACGGCCATTCTGTCGCCATAGAAACGGGTTCCGGTAGGAATATTTCCAACAAACATTTTTTCAGAAGCCGGCAGTGCAAATTCTATATTTTCAGGGAAATAGAATTTCTTTCCCGAAAAGTTTCCATATTTCAGTTTCAGAAAATCCAGAATAAACTCATAGTTGGCCTGATTCACGTAAGTTTCCTTACCTTTTTCACCCATGATTTTCCATTTCTGATTCTGTAAACAAAAGTATCCTGACCGTACATTCTTGAGTAACATGCTGACAGAGCTTTAAACAACGCAAATGGTGTTGCATTTTCCAGCCAGTGCCAGTCACTGCTTTCCAGTAAGATATGGGTGGCATCATTCAGCGGGTTAGAAACCAAAGGCTTATGATGTACTTTAGACAGCTTCGAAATTTTATTGACCACTTTCGGTGCCCTGTTTTTATAAGCAAGAAACAGCGGTTTAAACCTGTTGAAAATTTCTGCCAGTTTTTCCAAACCAAAGCTTTGGAATAGATAGGTTGGGTTAAATTTACTTTGCTTTATTAAACCAATCAATTCATCGTTTTTAATTAAAAGCGTTGTCTGAGTCGTTTTATAAATGACATAACGGAAAAACTCAACAGGATTTTCAGGGTAGATATCATACAGGTCGGCGATTTTTATGATTGCCTCTTTATTTTTGATATTTTCTTTTCCTGTGAAATCATATTCCAGTTCCGTGTGCAGAATATAAAGTAGATCATCAACGGTTTCTTCTTTCAGAGCAATTCCGGACTTTAGAAGAGAAAGGCATTTTTCTTGCATTTCTTCTACAGTATAAGCTTTGATTACTTTAAAAATCAGTTTCGTATCAGGAATATTCAATATTTCCTGAGGAATATAAATTTCACTCTGAAAATCACTCCCGTAGGTTGAAATATAATGGGTGATCTGTTCAAAAACAGTTCCGTTCTTGAGGTATTCTTTATTTTCGCCCAGGATTTATGAAAGGTTTTATTCAGGTCATTACCATTCAGTTTTCCTTTGCATAATAAGAGATAATGTCTTTTTTTGCCCATAGCGCATCGGGCTCTATCACAAAACCCTCGTTGGAAACAAAAGTTTTTTCATCGGATTTTATAGCCACAACAGCATTGAATAATTTTAGTGTTTTCATGATTTTAAATTAAATAAGTGAGGAGTATATTCATTAAAAGTGAAGGATATAGGAACTCCTTTTACCTATAATTTTTATAAAAGGCGGGGAGTAAAACCTTTAATGAATATAATAGGAACTCCCTTTGCCTTATAGTGGGTAAAAAGGCGGAAAGTAAATCCAAAATATAGGAACTTTCTTTGCCTTAAAATTTTTGAAAGATGAGAATGTCTGATACGTGAATATAAGCATTTTCATCGTAATGAGGAGCAGACAGGACTCGAACCTGTGACCTACAAACCTGGTGATTGATAGGAACTTTATATGCCAATAGCGAAAAGTAATCTTGTTGCTCTACCATCTGAGCTACTGCCCCTGCAAACCTGACAGGTTTTCAAAACCTGTTAGGTTTAGCTATCTATTATCAATTACGCCTTTCTGAATTTCTTCTTTTTCTTCCATGGTGCATTTTTCTGAACATCACCAGCCATGATACATCCGTATGGCATCACTTCATCCAGGACTTCACAAAGCTCATATTCTTCAATTTGCGCCCTTACGTTTTTAGCACTTTTATAAGCACTTGGCAACTCGGAAATATCAACTTCATTGGAGTAGAAACGGATATCCAGTCCTGAAGTTTCTTCATTGAAGATTTCCTCAGTGGTTTTATGAGCCATAGATTTTTTATGCTGACTTCTGCTGAAATTTCTTCCGGCTCCGTGTGGTGCAAAACCTAAATTTCTTTCATTGGTTTTTCCCTGTACAATCAGTACCGGTTCTGCCATATTCAACGGGATCAGTCTTGGTCCTGTGATATCCGGCATGAATTTATCATCCAGCGGAGTAGCTCCTTTAGCATGATAAAACAGATCTCCATCTTTGAAAACGAAGTTATGTTCATTCCAATATCTGTTTTCTTTTTCCATTTCCAGCTTATTCAGCACGGCATCATGAATGGAAATATGGTTTTCTTTAGTCCATTGTCTGATTAGTTGCAGAGCTTCCCAATAAAATTTTCCTTCTTCCGTATCATAAGGGATCCATGCATTTTCCTTTAACGTTTCAGGTGAAATTTCCTGTCTGAAACGGTTGGCTACTTTCATTCCTTTATCATAAAGGGCAGCTCCCGGAGCTCTTGAACCGTGGTGCGTTACCATCATCGTATTTCCTGTATTTTTAGAGATCCCTACAAACAGGAAATGGTTTCCGTCTCCCTGGGTTCCCATATGCGAACGGGCGATGCTGATCAGTTTCTCATCATTTAAGAAATCATTTTCTCTGAAGGCATCCATCAGTTCCTGGGACATGGGCATTTGTTCCCCTCTTGGTCTTCCTCCGTATCCGAAATGTGTTACAGAATGAGCTGCATCCAGAACATCTTTAGGATTGGCTTTCCCGAAATCGGTCAACATTACAGAACAGCAGATATCCGCACTATGAAATCCCGGATGAATGGCATTTTTGGCAACCACCACACCACCTACCGGAATATAACCTTCAGGGCCTGTAGGACAGGCATCAGGCATTAATGCTCCTGGGTTAGCGTTGGGGTTTTCATCAGCACTTTCATCGTTCTGATTACTTTTTCTACATTATCGTTTTCACTTTCGTGTTCAGCTCTGATGTTGATGACAAAATCTTTAGCCGTATCATGAAGCGGAATAAGGTCAGGTTGTTTAAATTGTACCAGATATTCTGCAATCTGCTTTTCATCCAGATTATTTTCATTGATATATGTAATGGCATCTTTAAACCATTTTGAAGGTCTATACCTAATTCGATTAAATGATTTCCGTTAAATTCCATCTTTTTTCGTTTTGATGATGCAAAGTAAGTATATAATTACGCAATAGTTTTGCGTAGAAATATTTTTTTAATTATTTTTACATAAAATTAAAAAAGGAAGTAAAGATTATTATACTTGTATCTTGATATCCTGTCTATAAAAAAATTAAAAACCTATATTATGGTATTATTAGAACAACTTAAGCATTTCCCGGAAACCATTCAATTTAATGATGTAATTGCCCATATTGATCAAAACTATGATTTTACACCTACCGCTTTTAAAAATGGTGATACAACCAATCAGGCAGGGCAGAATAACGGTTCATGCAAGGTTTTCAGCTTTGCTAAACTTCAGAATCTTGCTCCGGAAGAAACCCTTTTACTTTTCGGGGAATTCTACAGAGATGATGTTTTGAAAAATCCTGATGGAAATGATCACCAGAATATCAGGAACTTTATGCAGTTCGGTTGGGAAGGCGTTATTTTTGAGGAGGATGCTTTGAAGGAGAAATAATTACTATTAAAAAATGGCAGATCAGCTGTTAATTATTGTATTGACGGTAGATTTTGCAATTTTATCCTAACTAAAATTATTATCATCATGTCATCCAATAAAAATGCCCTGATCCGCTATAAAACACTGGATAAATGCCTTAAAAACAAATACAGGAAATATACGCTGGAAGATCTCATCGATGAGTGTTCTGAAGCATTATTTGAATTTGAAGGTAAAGAATCCTATGTGAGTAAACGGACGGTACAGCTTGATCTTCAGAATATGCGGAGTGAAAAATTCGGGTATGAAGCTCCTATTGAAGTATATGAAAGAAAATATTACCGCTACAGTGATCCTGAATACAGCATTCATAATATTTCTGTGAATGAAAGCGACCTGAAGGCTATGAATAATGCAGTACAGATTTTAAAGCAGTTCAAGGATTTCTCTATGTTTAAGGAAATGAACGGGGTGATTCAGAAACTGGAAGATTCCATCCATGCAACCAGTCAGAAATCTATTATTCATCTCGATAAAAATGAGCAGCTGAAAGGTCTTGAGCATATTGATATCCTGTATGAAAGCATTGCCGGTAAAAAGTACTGAACATTCTCTATAAAAGCTTTACAGCAAGAGAATCCAATATCTTTACCGTACACCCACAGCTACTGAAGGAATTCAACAACCGATGGTTCCTGATCTGTCTTTATAAACAGAAAATGTACAATCTGGCGTTGGACAGAATGGAAAATATTGAAGTGAATGAAAGTCATCAGTATATTGACAAAGATCTGGATGGTGACGAATATTTCAAAGATATTGTCGGAGTTACCGTTTCAGAGGGAATTGTACCTAAAAATGTTATTTTTGGGTCGATTCAGGAAATGCTCCTTATGTCAAAACCAAGCCGTTGCATAAAAGCCAGGAGATTATCAGTGAAGATCCGAATGGAACGGTATTTAAAATATGTGTTCAGATCAATTTTGAGTTGGAAAGGCTGTTGCTGGGATTCGGAGATTCTCTGATTGTTCATAAACCCCGGAAGCTAAGATTAAAGATGGAGGAGAAGTTTAGTGCCGGAAGCAAAAATTATCAGGATCTGATGGTGTCTGATGATGCATAACTGTTGCATATTTATATAAAGTAATGACCAGGGAATCAATTGTCAATTTTATCTTGGCTTGGAAATTGCATTAATATCATTACAATATCACATTATGAAATCAAGAATATTTAAAGCATTAATTGCAATCATAGCTCCCATAGCAATAGAATATATTGTTAAAAAAATATCTGAGAAACTTGATAAGAAAGAAGATCAGAAAGAGAAAGAACCTAAGCAGATTACTGCTTAAACGTAAAGTAGTTAAAATTTAAAATTATTGAAAAGAGACTGTCTTATGATGTACAGTCTCTTTTTTATTGTGGTATGTTGAAACCACCCCGTCAAAAATTCAAAGAATTTTTGCTACCCCTCCGGGAGGGGAATTCTTACGTCTTCAATTCAAAAAATGTTATGGGTTTAAATTTCCAATGTTTTTTAAGATAGCATTGGCTGGATTCCTACGGAATGAACAATTGGAATGATAGGTTTACAATACGGTTTGCCATTCCGTAGAATCTCAGCATATTTTTAGCTTTCTGGCACCAGTATTATGTATTATAAAGCAAAGTCTCAAATAATAGTAATCTAATAATAATCAATTTTAAAAATCGTAGATTTTCAAAACTTAAGTGCACTTTTTATATATAAAGCTTGTCACTTAAAATAACTTAAGTGTTCAAAACTTTTGTGTCTTTTGTGGTTACTAAAATTCAATTCACTTATATAAAATCATAAATCCCGTTTTTCCAGCCCAAAACTTTAGAAGAGTCAGCCTTAAGCCAGTTTTTCAGGATCGTGGCATATACTTTTCTGAAATCTTCCGTATAGATCAGATCTCCCTCGTTGAGGTTCTGAAGGTCAGGAAGACTGTTCAGAAGACCTTTCTTTTTCAGGTTTCCACTGATGAAAAACATCTGATTGGCTGTTCCGTGATCCGTTCCGTTGCTGGCATTCTGGGCAACACGGCGTCCAAATTCAGAAAATGTCATCAGCAGGATATTATTGAAAAGGCCGTTGCTTTTCATATCGGCAACAAAAGATTTTACGGCATCGTTGATATCAGTGAACAGTTTTTTCTGTCTGTCATTTTGATTCACATGGGTATCAAAACTCCCGATTGAAAGGTAGTAAACCTGTGTATTGATATCGGATTTGATCAGGGACGCTACGGTTTTGAAATCTTTTCCCAGTTGGGAATTCGGATAAACCTGTTCCGTCTTTTTGGCTTTGCTTTTTCAAAAATATAATCCGCATTATTAATGGTAGAACCTAAGGTCTGATAAAGATAAGATACAGTTTCATCATCGTGATGATGATCATACAAAGACTTGAAATACTTTTCCTGGCTGGTTTGGTAAAGCCTTTTAGGATCTTTAAAAGCAAAGGCTTTATTATTTTCACCTTTTAAAGCAAGGCTCAGCATATCATCCACTTCCAGGGCCTGGGTTGGGTGCTCGCAACGGTAGCATTCTTCATCCAGAAACCGCCCGAGCCAGCCCGTTTCCAGGAATTCATCACTTCTGCTGGCGGAATGCCAGATATCCATGCTCCGGAAGTGGGATTTATCAGGATTAGGGTAGCCAACGTTATTCATTACAGAAAGTTCACCATTGTCAAACAATTCTTTGAAATAGGAAAGAGAAGGATTGATTCCTGCATCATCAGTCAAGGCCATTGAATCCTGGATCGCAAGAGTTTTCCTTTCTCTGAAATAAATATCATTTTTTGCGGGGATAATCGTGTTCAAACCATCATTTCCACCGGTAAACTGAAGGACTACCAGTATATTCTGACTGGAAGGAAGTGCTTCGTCCAGGGTCATTGCTTTTAAGAAATTAGGCATCAGCAGAGAAGCTGTAGCCAGCGAACTTATTTTTAGGAATTCTCTTCTTTTGATGAGCATAGCTTTTGTTTAGGTTACGGTTTATACTGCTATCTGAAATCTGTTGCCTATATCTACATTAATTGATATTCAGGTGTTGACATCAGGTTGATGACGTTCATTTTGGTTGTATTATCAGAAAAACTTTTTACAGCCTGCATATTCAGGATTTTTGTATTGATAATCAGGTAGTCTTCACAGTTTTTACGGGTGAATGTCTGATCTACACGGTTCCAGTCTATGGTGATATTAGGGTTTTTAAAACTTTTGTTTAAAGCCGTTTCTTTAGATTTCATCCCCATATCAAGATCATCATCCTGCCGTGGGCTATATTCCAACGGACGAAGGCCGGACCAGATCTGCGGAACCTGAAGTCTTAGCATCAGGGTAGAACTGTCGATCCATGATTTTCCACTAGGCCATCCTGCTACATTAGGAGGGTAGAGGAGCATTTGTCCTAATAATTTCTGATAGACAATAAGATTCTCCGGGTTTTGGATATGCATGGGAAGTATCCTCATGATTCCCGCCATCAACTCAACAGGAGACTTTATTCTGTTTCCGATGTTCTTTTGATCATAGAACCAGGAACTTGAAAAAATCTCTGTCATCAGTTTTTTTATATCATAGCCTGAAGTATAGAAATTCGTGCTTAGTTTGGCAATGATATCATCATCAGCTTTTTCATTCACGAAGAACTTATAAATCTTTGTCGTAATAAATCTGGCTGTGGCTTTTTGTTCCAAAATAATATTCAGGACATCCGATCCGTCAAAGTTGCCTGTTTTTCCAAGGAAAGTCTTGGCGCCCTCATCATGAAGGTTTTTTCTTTCTTTAAAATTACCTTCTTTGTCATAGCTCCATCCGGTAAATGCTCTGGCCCCTTCCCGGATATCTTTTTCCGTATAATTTCCTCTACCCATGGTAAAGAGTTCCATGACTTCTCGGGCAAAATTTTCATTGGGATGGTCCTTTTTATTTTGCTGATTATTCAGAAAATTAAGCATGGCAGGCGACTGGCTTACCTCAAAAAGCAGGTCTTTGAAATTTCCCAATGCATTTTTTCGGATTATATTGAGAATCTGCTTATTGAATTTCGGGTTGATCACTCTTGATGCAAAATGACCATGCCAGAAAAAAGCCATTTTTTCCTCATTTGTTCTTTGCTGTTCACCATTGCATTCAGAAAATTCAGGTTCAGTTCATTGTTCTGGAGCCTGTTGAGGCGCTGCATTTCCTTTTTCTTTTCTGCCGGTGCGGTACTGTTCATATAATCTGCGTTAGGATCAGCGTCAGGAGTATCATAAGTGATTTCGCTGAAGCTGTCCTCTTTAAATAATTCATGAATCAGCGTTTTTGTGTTTTTATTTTTCAGATCATCAACCTGATTGATCCCAATACCGAAACCTGCACGCCAGAGAAGATGTTTGTTTTGTAATAATGAATCAGCCATGGTGGAAACATTTATTTTTTTGATATATTTCAAAGAAAAAGGTTAAAATAATAACGGGTTAAGGTTTGTTAATATTATTATATTGCCCGGAAGGAGAAAGAAAGATGCTGAGAATTATTGAGACAGAACATAAATTTTAACCTTTATCTTCTTGTTTCCTTTCTGATATTTTTCTTAATTCACTTTCAGAATCTCTTTTTGATAATTTTTGTTAAACAAACATTTAAATTTTGTTAAAATTAATACATTGATATTCATTCGATTATGTTTTGTATGTGTGTTAAAATCAAGAAAAAAGCCTTCCTTGGCATGATTTTTACATCCTCTTGTTTAGTAAAATTTAAAAATTAGAGTTATGAAAATGTTTAAACAAGCAATATTGCTTGCTGGAATTTTAACAGCAGGTGTTGTAAGTGCCCAAAGTGCTCAGATGAACAATATGATCAAAGTAGGTGCAAATGTTGGTTTAGCAGTTCCTTCCAGATAATCTTTCCGCTGCAGTAGGAGTGGATGTAGCTTACCAGAACCTGATTACACCAGGATTTGGTTTAGGTATCGCATCAGGATATACTCATTATTTCGGTAAAGAAAACAATGGATATAAAAATAATGATGTAGGAGTAGTGCCTGTGGCAGCTTTAATCAGAATTTATCCAAAACAAACCGGTTTCTATTTCGGAACAGATTTAGGATATGGTTTTCTTGTTGGAGATAAAACAGTAGCATCCAACACCAATGTTGAAAGAGCAAACGGAGGTTTTTACCTTAAACCGGAGATCGGATACCACAACAGAGACTGGAACTTCTTCGTACAATACCAGAAGGTTTTTGTAGGAACAAAAGGAGATTTACCTGGTCAGGACTATAATGTGGGGAATATCGGAGTTGGATTCGGTTATAATATTCCATTAGGAAAGTAGTTAGATTTAATATATAAACAATTATTAACCAAAACCTTTTCACGAAAGTGGAAAGGTTTTTTTGTTCTGTGCAGGATTTACGAAAACAATTATTATATTTGGTAAAATTTGAGGTTATGATTCTGAATCCAAAATTTCCACTTTATTTACCAGGAGTAGAGAACAGTAATAATGATAATATTTCTATCATTGGAGCAAGTCTTCGTGAAGATATAACCATCTTAGGCTATTTTGTTTCCGGTAACGGAGGTCTTGAGATGAAAGCCCAGAATGTTTATCAGACAAAAGAATATGCTTCTTTTTCAGATATTCTGAAGAAGTTTATTCAGGATAATCAACTGGAAAATGTAAAACGTCTGGGAATGGCAGTTCCGGGGCCTGTACTGAACGGGAAAAGCAACCCCGTAAGACTCGGCTGGAACCTGGATGTTGAAGAATATGCAAGAGATTACGGGTTTGAAAAAGTAGAAATGCTCAATGACCTGGAAGCATCTGCGTACGGAATGGCCCTTCTTGAAGACGATGATCTTGAAGCCATCTATACAAGCGGGCATCTTGAAAAAGGGAATGTTGCCGTTCTGGCACCGGGAAATGGTTTAGGGAAGCAGGTTACTTCTTTGACGGAAAATACCTGAGACCTTTTGCTACGGAAGGCGGACATTCTGAATTTTCACCGAGAACCAATGTAGAAGTTGAATTTTACCAGTTCTTAAATAATATTTACGGAATTGTGAGCTGGGAAAATGTACTTTCTAAGACAGGTTTATTTAATATCTACAGATTCTTAAGAGATGTAAAAAGACACCCTGAACCGGAATGGCTGGGAGAGCGTCTTGCACAGGGAAATTTTGTAGAAGAACTGTATAAAGCTGCGGTAGAAGAGAATGTGTTGATCTGCAGAATTGCTTTGGATACTTTCCTTGAATTCCTTGCCCGTGAAGCAAATAACTTAACACTGAAGGTGAAAGCTACCGGAGGACTACTGATTGCGGGAGATATCCCTCAGATCATGAGAGAATATATAGACAAAGACAAATTCTATGAAAAATTCAAGATCAGTGATAAAATGGAAGAGATGTTGAGAAACATTCCGATCTATCTGGTCAAGCAAAATCATACTGCGTTAAAAGGTATGGCACTTTACACTGCCTATTATCAGATATAAAATACAAACTCCGGATTGCCTCCGGAGTTTTTTTATGGGATGATATTATTCATAAAAATAATTGATTTTCTTGATATACATCAACGGCATCTATCGAATAAGTTGGCTACCTTTGTGATCAACTTAATTAAAATAATTCAATCAATGAAAAAATATTTTTCTTGGCAGTTTTAGCCGGTGGTCTGGCTTTCGGACAATCTAAAAAAGTAGTAGCATCTGATGTACACTGGTGGGGATATAAAGTAGCAAAATCTGAGGCAAGCTCTCATGATGGTACTGTAAAAGTAAAATCAGGAGATATGGTGATGAAAGGAAACCAGCTTGTAGGAGGAAGCTTTGTATTAGATATGACTTCTATCAACGCTACTGACCTTACAGGTGAATATCAGCAAAAGCTTAACGGGCACCTTAAGAACGGTGACTTCTTTGAAGTTGAAAAATTCCCTACTGCAAGCTTCAAAATTACTTCTGTAAAGAAAAACAACGATAAGATCTATAACTCTTTAGTAACAGGAAACCTTACCGTAAAAGGAAAACCAATACCGTTTCTTTCCCTGCTAAAATTTCTTACAGCAAAGGAGTAGTAAGTTTAGTATCCAACAAATTCTCTTTCGACAGACAGAAATTTGATGTAGCTTACAAGTCTTCTATGCAGGATGTTTTTGTGAAAGATGATATTGATATGCTTGTAAAGGTTACTGCTCAATAAATTAATCAAAAAAAAGATTGTTAAAAGTGTAGAAGTTCTACACTTTTTTTTTTATTTTTGTTGAATTGTAAATAAAAAAGAATGAAAAGATTACTATTGTTTGCTATGGTGTGCGCAAGCATATCATTTGTTTCTGCCCAAAAGAAATTTGATAAAGTTTCAAAAGTGACTTCATCAGAGATCAGATGGTGGGGATATAAGGTTGTAAAAACTGAAGCTTCCTCCCATTCAGGAACCGTAAAGCTAAAGAGCGGAAAATTCAACTTTGACCATACAGTTCTGGTAGACGGAGAATTTGTGATAGATATGAGAAGTATAATGGCAGGTGATGTTTCTGATGAAGATCAGATTAAGCTTACCAATGACCTGAAGAGTACCAACTTTTTTGAAGTGAAGAAATTCCCGGTGGCCAAATTCCATTTAACTAAAATTATCCCTTTAGCAAACAGTGAGTACAACTCTACAGTATATGGAGATCTTACCCTTAAAGGAGTGAGAAAAACAATCTCTTTCCCTGCGAATGTATATGTTACCCAGTTTACAACATCCATTGAGTCTGCTAAGTTCTCTTTGAACAGGAGAGACTTTAAGGTTTTCTATCAGTCTTCACTGAAAGATTACTTCATTAAGAATGAAATGGATATCCAGTTCAAGGTTTCTACAGAAATGCTGGACAATGAGAACAGAGTTCCTAAGAAGAAAAAATAAAATTAAATATTATATTGATATAAAAGAACAGTGCTTAGGGACTGTTCTTTTTTTTTTGTAAAAAGGAGTGGAAAGATGGCTGACCACCCCGTCAAAAATTCTTTGAATTTTGCCACCCCTCCAGGGGAGGGGAATGTTACGCCTTCAGATAGAATGTTTGTAATTTTATGATATAGGCTGTTTCTTTATACTTTTTAGCTCTGAACAGCTAGTCTGTCTGTATTTTTATAAATTAGTGGTATGAAAATTTATATTGTAAGCGGTCTGGGAGCAGATTTCAAAGTATTGGAAAGAATAGAGTTTCCCAAGCACTGTGAATTGATTTTTATAGACTGGCTTATTCCTGAGAAAAATGAGCCTTTTGATGTATATGTGAAAAGAATGGCTGAAAAAGTAGATGATTCGGAGCCGTTTTGTCTGTTAGGTATTCTTTTGGCGGAATTATGGTACAGGAGATCAACAGGCTGAAGCCGGCTGAGAAGGTAGTCATCCTGGGCAGCATAAAATCCGATAAGGAAAAATCCAGATTCATCAAAACAGGAGAGGTTACCAAAATCCCGAGAATACTTCCGGTAGGCTTATTCAACGATAAAGCGGCTAATGTATATGGTGTGGTCAGAAAACTTTTTGATCCTAAAAATCCTAAGATCCTGCAGTATTTCAAAGTGAGAGATCCTTATTACCTTAAGTGGTCTGTAGAAAAGGTCTCTGAGTGGAAATTTGAAGAAGATCCTAAAGTGATCCAGATTTTGGGTGATAAAGATATTGTTTTCCCGGTCCGTTATTCCAAGCCGGATTATGTGATCAAGGGTGGAACTCATCTTTTTCCGGCAACTAAATCCAAGGAAGTTTCAAAAATATTAAAAGAAGTATTTTGCGAAGAATGATATGATACTATTCTCTGAATGGTGTTTTTGTAGGGGTTGTGTGTTGAAAAATGCATTTTCTGTGAAATTTATGTTTAAATTTGATAGGGTTAAATATAAATTTTATGAAAATAGGATTAAAATGGATCGTTTCGTTCTCTATCATCACCATTGTAGCAATCGGAGGTTTATTCTGGAGCCCGGCTGCAAATATTCCTGATGAGGGAGCGTTTTTAAGTGAAGATAACATTGTAGGTGCCGATGTAGCATGGATTCTTGCAGCAGCAGGACTTGTTCTTCTTATGACACCGGGACTTTCCTTCTTTTATGGAGGGATGGTCGGAAGGAAAAATGTAATTTCTACCATGCTGCAGAGTTTTATTGCTCTGGGAGTTATCTCTATGGTTTGGGTAGTGTTGGGTTTTTCTCTGTCTTTCGGTGAATCTATAGGAATTACAATTGACGGAACCCATTACGGTATCATTGGGAGTCCATTAAGTTATCCTTTTTCAGCGGGGTAGGAAATCTGCCTCATAGAATGATGGCTCCTACTATTCCTTTTATCCTTTTTGCCCTGTTTCAGATGAAATTTGCGGTTATCACTCCGGCTATTATTACCGGATCTTTTGCGGAAAGGGTTCGTTTTGTTTCCTATTTATTATTCATTGTTCTTTTCAGTATTTTTATTTATACACCTCTTTGTCATATGGTATGGCATCCTGAAGGTCTTCTGAACAAATATTTTGGTGTAAAAGACTTCGCTGGAGGAACTGTAGTACATATGAGTGCCGGTTTTGCTGCACTTGCAGGAGCTATGGTAGTAGGAAACAGAAAAAATCCGCATCATGAGCCTTCCAATATTCCGTATGTACTTCTGGGAACGGGAATGCTGTGGTTCGGGTGGTTTGGCTTTAATGCAGGATCTGCACTGAGTGCTTCAGCATCTGCTGCTACCGCTTTTGGAACAACCACTATTGCTTCTGCTTCGGCCATGATGACTTGGATCTTTTTGACAGAATCAATGGGAGAAGTATTTCGGCCTTGGGGCGTGTATAGGAGCGGTAGTAGGACTGGTGGCCATTACTCCCGGATGTGGTTTTGTGAGTATTCAGGAGAGTCTTTTTATAGGATTTATTACTGCTATAGTTTCCAATCTGATGGTCAACTGGAAAGTTTTAAAGAGAGTAGATGATACGCTGGATGTTTTTGCCTGCCATGGAGTAGGCGGAATTATGGGAATGATTCTTACCGCTGTCTTTGCTCATGGTGAAAAAGCAAGCTTATTACATGGAGGAATTGAGGTTTTTCTTCATCATATGGCAGCATTGGTTTTGGTTTCTGTTTTTACCTTCTTCGGTTCGCTTCTTCTGTATAAGATTACGAATTCCATCATTACCCTCAGAGTTTCTGAAGAGTCTGAAAATAAAGGTCTTGATCTGTCTCAGCACGAAGAAACTTTCATTTGATAAAAGGATGGAATTTCTTTTCAGCATTTTTTGAAAAGACTGATGGGTGTTCTATAAGAGCTTTGTTTTCTCAACAGTCTGAATATTAAAAATGGAAGGTTTTTGTTTGGAAAAACTGGTGATATCTTTTGTCCACTATTGGTCAATGGCTAAAAAAAGAATTTTATTCAATTAAAAAGAAGAGCAAAATAATCAATCTGACTGACATTCATATAATCGGCTCATTTGCAAAAATACTTATTTTATAGACAGTCAAAACTAAATAAATCTAAGATTTTGCTATGCATATATTAGGATTTATCATGTATCTTTGTTTTGAGGAAAATGACGAATCATTTATGGAATCAATATCGGTTTTTGAGATTATTAAAGTAGGAATAGGCCCGTCCAGTTCGCATACGATGGGACCTTGGAATGCAGCAGCTGCATTTATCAGGATTATAAAAAGAGAGAGGTCAATTGAAGAGGTGAAGGAGGTTTTCCTTGAATTTTTCGGTTCTTTGGCAAAAACGGGGATCGGACATGGTACGGATATCGCCGGAATGCTTGGATTGAATGGCGAAGATTTTAAGACCATTGATACTACAAAAATTGATGAGAAAATAGAGAAAATAAAAAGGACCAGATCATCAACCTTGGTGGGGAAAAAGAGATCCCTTTCATTTATGGCTATCATTTGGTTTTGAATATGCAAAAATCCCTTGATTTTCATCCAAACGGAATGATCTTCAAAGCCGTATTTGAAGACGGAACAGAACTTGTTCAGGATTTTTATTCCGTAGGAGGTGGGTTTATTGCGAGTCAGGAAAAAATTCTATCCAGAAGCAATGTGTACGTACTTTGTACCCATGTCATAAATCTTCAGATATTGTAAAGTACTGTCAGAAATTAGGTTTTAACAGAATTTCAGATCTGATCCTGATCAATGAAGAAAGCTGGAGATCTCAGGAAGAAACCAGAGAGGAGGCTTTATATATCTGGAAGCAGATCAAAGAATGCGTTTATAAAGGGGTCAATAAAGAAGGAGTTCTTCCGGGAGGTCTTAATGTTACAAGAAGGGCAGCCGGAATTAACAGAAAGTTATTAGGCGATAAAATTTATAAAAATAAAGACGAATGGTTTCAGCAGGTTGTTGATGCTGAAGAAAACTTTACCAATATCAACAAATGGATTGCCTGCTTTGCATTGGCTGTGAATGAAGAGAATGCAAGTTTCGGAAGAATCATTACTGCTCCTACTAATGGTGCAAGCGGAGTAATTCCGGCCGTTTTGATGTACGCTCAGGCATTTACTCCATTTACCAGTGAAGATGATATCGTAAGATTTTTGCTTGTTGCGGGTGAAATTGGAACGTTATTCAAAAAGAATGCAACGATTTCGGCAGCGATGGGGGATGTCAGGCAGAGATCGGTGTATCTTCTGCAATGGCAGCAGCCGGTCTTACGGAAATTTTAGGAGGAAGCGTAGGGCAGGTATTGATGGCTGCAGAGATTGCAATGGAACATCACCTGGGACTAACCTGCGATCCTATTAAAGGTCTTGTACAGATCCCATGTATTGAAAGAAATACAATGGGTGCGATGAAAGCTATTACCGCTGCAAATATCGCTTTGGAAAGTGATCCTACAAAAGCAAAAGTAACCCTGGATGAGGTGATTCAGACAATGTGGGAAACTGCACAGTCTATGAGCGACCGTTTTAAAGAAACTTCCGAAGGCGGATTGGCAATTGCGGTGAACGTTCCGGAATGTTAATGGTAACAAATGTTTTGAAAATATAAAATCCTTAGGTTTTCCTAAGGATTTTTTTATGTTGATAGTTAACCACCCCGTCAAAAATTCTTTGAATTTTTGCCACCCCTCCGGAGGAGGGGAATGTTGCGTCTTCAATTGTGATATTTGTTGACGTTGTAAATTCCCGGGATGTTAATAGTGTCTTTGTGCTTACTTATTTTTTATTGAATAAGTAGGTTTTTCCGCCCTGAGTAAGTTTTAATTGGTTGCTTTTCGGGATGAATTCAAGCTTCAGGTCTGCCTTATCAAATGTAAACTGATCTTTTTCTGCAGGCGTCAGAATAAATTCAGCCTGATTTGTTCCCTGGGCGTATAATGTTTCATCTTTTACAAATACTTTTAATCCAAGACCAATGTCTTTTGAAGTGTAATCACCTATATATTTTTCCAGCTCATGTGCCGGAACTTTAGCCTCACCGAATACCGGATATTTATATTCTCTGTCGTAGATCAGATTCAAAAGAGCAACATAGAAACTGTTGTGATTGAATTTTTCTCCATTGATGGTAACTGCGTAGGATAGCTGATCTGTCGGTTCAAAACCCAGCGTAGAATGACTTCCGGCAGTATCACCTCCATGGCCGTACAGAGTGATATTGTAAAAAGGCATTTTCATAATTCCGGAACCGAAGAACTTTTCATTTTTATTGGAAATCATCATATCGAGTGTTTCCTTCTGTACAAATTTCCCGCTGAAGAGAGCATTGATAAAGATATTCAGATCTTCAGGAGTTGAAGTAATATCACCAAGTCCGATACAGTTTTCAAAATTAAAATCTTTGGTTTCACTCCAAATATTATTTTTAAATTCATAGGATTTGAATACATTTTTCTGATGATCAAGTGCAGAAAAAGTGTTTGGCATTGGAGCTTTTGCCAAAATGTTTTCTTTTAGGATCTGATGGTAAGGCTGCTTGTATATTTTTTCCAGAATTCTGCTCAACAGGAAATATGCCGAATTTGAATATCTCATTTTTTCTCCCGGTTTTGTGCTTACTTTTTGTTTTTTAATGACTGAAATGATTGCCTCATCACCCACAGGTTTATCAAAAAGCCAGTTATTCTCTTTATTTCCTACATAATCTCCCAATCCGCTGGTATGGTTCAGCATATGCTGAATGGTTATTTTCTTAGCATTGGGAATGTCTGGATAAAATTTTGAAAGCGGATCGGTAAGATTGAGTTTCCCTTTTTCTACAAGCTGTAAAAGCATTACCGCTGTAATCAGTTTACTGATAGAACCTATCTGGTAACCTGTATTTTTATCATAGCTGACTTTGGGTAAAAGTTGCTGGCCAAAATCTTTATGATACACTTCTGATCCGTTTCTGAACAGGGAAATGCTTCCGATGGCCTGATTGTTCCGAACCATATAATTTAAAAAATCATCGATTCTCTGAGTATTAATCGCTTTATCTTTGAGATAAGGAATAGCTTGGCTTTCGGGTTGGGCATTCCTGTAAAGGTTGAGTGCCATTGTTTTCCCGTTTTGTAGAAAATCACCTTCAAAATGGCCTGTTTTATACATGCCTTTATATCCGGCTCTTAGGTTTTCTATATCAAAAGTGAGCTCGTTATTATCAAATTTGATTTTATCTACAGGGAATTCTCTGGAGCTTTGACTGGGGCTTACTAAGGCTGCAGTGTATCCTTTTGCTTTTTTGATATTGTTAAGATAACAGGTAGTTTCATGGACTGAGTGTCCAGTTCGCCGTTCCAGGTTCCTTCAATTTGGGCGTGACAAAGATGTGCCAGGAAAACCAGCACTAAAAATAATTTATTTTTCATGGTATTTAAATGAATTTAGACATAAGTATCTGGCAGATGAGCGTGGAAACTAATGAGACCACTGCAAAAAGTACAATATGCTGCCATTTTTTGATGTTGGTTGCTGTTTTAAAACCGTTGTAAAAGATAACAATGCTATACGTCAGCAGAATGATGCTGAATAAGGCCATTCCCATCATAATGGAAGTATCCAGCAACGGAATGGAATTGGTAGGATGTGCAGAATAAGTGATCATCCTTTGTTTGGCTTCATGTATAAAGGAAATTTTTTCTGTACACTGCAAAACAACCAATACCAGCTGTGAAATCAGAACGGTATTGATAATATCGATCATTCTGGTTTTATTATTTATAATTTTCCCCAATATATAAAGGATGATGATCGCAAAAGTAAAGCTGGCAAGGGTAGAAAGGGCTACAGTCTGAAGAGAAACCTGATCTATATTATTGACCTTGTAGATGCTGCTAAAAGTTGTTCCGGTCCAGTATCCTGCGGCAATAGCAATAATTACGGTAAGAATTCCGGCAAGAAGAAGAAGTTTCTCATCAAATCTTTCAAATGGATTAAAAATGGTTTTCCAGTTCATGGTAATGAGTTTTACAGGTTGGTTTTTAGCTGTTCGATTTTGGTGATAAGATCATCCATTTTATTTCTCATAGTGGGGTAAGAAAGACCGGCCTGCTTGGCCATTTCTTTAATGCTTCCGCTGGAAAGGAAAAAATTCAGAACAAAATCCTGGTCTTCACGATTCAGTTTAAGGAGTACAGGCAGTTCATAATCACCACTTACTTCTGTTTTACAGCTCGGGCATTTCATCTGGCTTACATTAAGCGTATGATCACAACTTGGGCAGACAATAGGTAGCTTCATGAATAATTTTTTACGAAAGTAATACTTTTTTAATAAAGTTAAAATATTTTTTAATTTTATTAAAATTTAATTCAATGAAAAGAAATCTGAATGGAGAAATTGGGATGGGAAATGCTGAAAGGAAAATGTGCTAACCACGCCGTCAAAAATTCTTTGAATTTTCGCCACCCTCCGGAGGGGGAATGTTGCGTCGTCAGTTGGGATATTTGTGAATGGACTGAAAATAAAAACCGGAAGAAAAAAACGATTGTGATTTCAGTTTCTTTCTTCCGGTTTCAATTGATTGGGAGTATTTTATCTTAAAATTCCTCTGATTCTGTTGGCATTGGTGATCAGCTCTTCGAGGTATTCGTAGTTTTCTTTTTCCAGTGCAGACTTGAATTTTCTGAGCTGGGAGATATGCTCATTCAAAACATCCAGTACATTTTCTTTATTCTGTTTAAAGATCGGTACCCACATTTCGGGGTGGGATTTGGCAAGACGTACGGTACTTGAGAAACCCGAACTGGCAAGCTGGAAGATTGTTTCTTCCTCACGTTCCTTTTCCAGTACGGTATTGGCCAGGGCGTAAGAAGTAATATGGGAAATATGCGAAATATAAGCGGTGTGGATGTCATGATCCTGTGCATTCATATAAATCATATGCATATCCAGGGCTTCAACGATTTTTTCAACGGTCTGTAAGGCATCTTCAGCAGATTCTTCTTTATTGCAGATCACTCCGGCTTTTCCTGAGAAACTTTCGGTAACAGCAGACTGCGGACCACTGTTTTCCGTACCCCACATCGGGTGAAAGGCTACAAACCTTGATCTTTTCGGGTGATCTTTTACAGCATTCACAATTCCTGCTTTGGTAGAGCCTGCATCCATAACGGTCTGGTGATCTGAGATAAGGTCCAGCACTCCCGGAAGTATTTTTCTCGCTGCATCTACCGGAATGGCAATGATGACTACATCCGCATTTTTCACGCCCTGTTCAAGGTCTGCTCCTGCATCAATAATTTTCAGTTCCAGGGCTTTACTGATATGCTGCTGATCGTTATCAATTCCATAGATGAAGTGTGCGATTCCTTTCTCTTTTAATTTCAAAGCCATCGAACCTCCGATCAATCCTGTTCCTATAATACTTATTTTCATCTTTAAATCTTTTTGTAAATAAAAAAACCTCGTCAAGGACGAGGTTTTAAGTTATGTTCATAAGAATCCCTATCCCAGTTCTGAGTTAAAAATTCCGTAATAATATGTTCCGTTGCTAAAATTCACGAAGCGAAGGTATAAAATTTTTTTAAAGTTAATGTATTTTTATAATTTCTTCCTGATCTGAGCCGGGAGATCAGCAGTCTCCTTTTCATTGTTGCCGGAGCATTGCAAAAGAACTTTTTACCTGTAACAAAGCTATTTTTTTGTATTCGTAGTGGTTTTCTTTCTTTTAATATGCCCCGGATATGCGCAACCTGACTTTATTATGGTTTGACGACGACCGAACCTGCTTAAGACAAATGTTTCAGATAGGTAAGAAAGCCTTTCCGGTACTTTTATAATTTGTAGCTGCATATCATCATAACTTTTTTCACCCAGGTCTGTAAGCTCTATTTTGGTTTTTTCACCGGGAAATTCCTTGGGACTGTAAAGTTCTGCGGTTATTTTCCTTTGATCAGAATGCCTTTAAGCCATCCGTTTTCCTGCTTTTCTCCCTGTCTGATCAGGTGATAGGTACCGTAAATACTGTCATTCTCTTTACCCTTCTGAAAGATGAGCCCGAATTGCCATAATGGAACGAATGTTTCATGGCTCGAATATGTCCAGAATCCTTTTATAGTATCTTTGATTTTCTGGTGATAAACCTCATCCATATAAGTATGTATCGCTATACTGTCACGGCTGTTAATATCGTGCGTCAGGGTGTTTTTATGGGCTTTCCTGCACGAAAGCAGAGAGGTTATACAGAATAATAAGAGGATAAAGTAGGCGGAATATAGTTTTTTGGATTTTGCATTGCCGTTACCATTGACCAGAAGCAGTAAAAAGCAAACAGGGAGTATTCTTTTCATGATTGTAATTCTGTTTTCGGGGTAAATATAAGTTTTATCATTCCTTCAGATGGGATGGTAGCAAGGAAATTGAGAAAAAATGGCTGAAATCAGGTATAATTTTCCGGAGTTTCCAATGAGCTTAAGTTATTTATTTTTAATAATTTTAATCATCATTAAATAATGTAAAATACTTCGTCATGAAAAGCAGACTTGGGTTTGGGATTGTTATTGTCCTGACTTTTATAAACCTCGGATATGCGGGAAACTTCAATCATGAATTTTCAGATTTTTCCGTCAGGATTACAAAAGACACTGCAAAAATCAAAGCAGCCTTTCATGAAGATGATATTGCTGCCAATGAATATTTAAAAGACCGTCTGAGACCGATTCAGTCTAACTTTAAAAGAATCAATTCCATTACCCAATGGACTTCCATCCTGAAGAGAGATATTGAGGGCGAATCTGCTGAAGGTGGTGAAGTTACGTTTTTCTTTAAAGGTAAACGTCTGGAAAAGATTTTAGCCAGACATTACGGTGAAACGGGGCAGGTTCTGATTGAATATTACCTTTTGAACGGCCAGTTGTCTTTTGTTTTTCAAAAGATTATAAGTACAATCGTCCGATGTTCTATGATACCAAAGCAATGAAGGAAAATAACGACTCGGAAGCTTTTGATTTCAAAAAGTCAGAAATCACGGAAACCAGGAATTATTTTGAAAAGGGGATCTTTTTCATATTGTGAACAGCCAGGATTGTGGAGCTCCTTTTAGTGGTGAATATATGGCTGCAGAAGAGAATAGTATACAGGATGATTTTAAAAGATTGATGGAACTTTTGAAGTGAGGAGAGATGGTTTTGCATATATCCTCTCGCAGATTGAGCTGATTCCGCAGATTTTTTTAATGAAAATCAGAGATTTTCAAAGGCTTATGTGTACTTAATATACGCAAGAATATCACTTAAAATAACTTAAGTGTTAAAAAGCTTTTGTGACTTTTGTGGTTGAATTAATGAATGTTTCCTGCCGGATTAATAATTATTTAGTTTCCCTGATGAGATTAAGCCGTTCTTCCACCTCTTTGATTTTCCCGATCCAGTAGTTGATCCCTTCCTGATTGGTTACGGTTTGTTTGAATGCATTCCTATTAACGGTCCATAGTCTTGAGCCGTTTTTCTTATACTCTACTTCACGCTCTCTTTTATTTTCAGGTTCTATGCGGTATCTCCAGAATACAAGCGAATGCATATATTCTGAACGGATTTTTTCAAGGTAATTGATAATCGCTTTGCGGTCCTGTGGAATATATCCCGGTCCTGAGCAACCACAGGAATGGAAAGTAATTCCAACAGTATACAGATTCCGGATATGGGCCCATTGCTTGTGATCATTTTTTGCCGGTGATTCAAAATCCAGGCCCATATTGGCCATCATGCTTCCACATTCAGGGCATTTGGCTTCCACAGAAGTGGTTGCATCCCTGTCTACATCTTTTAAAACACGGCGTTTGAATGTCTTCTGACAATTGAAACATGCATAATGACATTTGTAAACCATCATGGCGTATCGGCACATATTACGATCTTATTCTTTGGTTATTAGTTATTTTATATTTTATTTTCTTCTTCCTTAAAACTGATTCCCATCAGGCTGCTGGCACTTCTCGGATCATACACGGACCAGACTTCACCCCAGGAAAACCTGTAAAGACATCTTGGATAAGGTGTTTTCTCTTTCCGTGTAGGAGCTACTCCAAGAATAAGGCTCAGAAATCTGTTGTTTCTGTAGAAAATCTGCATTTCCTTTTCCTCAGACCAGTCTTTCCAATCTTTTGCATCACCGTTTTCCGATGTATTCATATGGATGCTGTGCAGCTGATCTCCCCAAAAGCACAGTTGAAAATAGACCTGATATTCCTGTACTTCTATCGTGTTGAAATAATACCAGAAATAACCGGTTGTCACATCCCACATATTATAGTATTTCTCCTTATAAAGGTCGTCTCCTGCAGTTCTTCCAGCAACATTCCTTTATAAAGTGTGGTATCAAAGGCTTCCAGCTCTATCCATCCGTTTTGATCATTGATCAGCATAGTTCAAAAAAATTGAAGCCATAAATATACCCGTTTTTTCTTTACAGACAACAGATAATATTTACAGCTTCCTGTAGAAATAGAAATATCAGTGTGTGTTATGGATTTGAAATGATTAATGTGGAAGGAATGTCAGACAGCCAAAGACTTTTTGTATCAATCAGACTCTTCCAGCTTTTGCTGCTGATGAGCATCAGGTCCTGGGAATTCAGGAATTCTTTCTCTATCTTTTTCTCATTATACAATGTAATATGATTGGGGGCCACCTGTTCAATACTTCTGATCAGCTCTTTCACTTCAATATTGTTACGGATCTGGCCTGCAGCATCCAGAATGATGATCTGAGAATTGTTGTTATTGATCAACCTTTTAGCATATTCCAGCAGGTAAAAATCACTTAGGTTAAAGATCGGGACAAAAACTTTGTCGGCAGTCCTGAAGTTTTTTTCTACCAATACACCAACGGGGATATTGGTTTTGTCTAAAATCTGAAGGGTAAAATCGTCAAAAGGAGAGTTGTTGAAAATATTTCCTTTGCCTTTTACCGTATTCAAAAGTTTTTCAGGATTGATAATTTTGGTGGTAAAACCTAATAATCTACCCAATAAACTCCCTTCATACATTGATTTTCCAAGCATGATCAAGAGAAGATCATAGTGTCCTTTATTCGTAATGCTGGTAAGATCATTTTCTATATCGGTAGAAGCTTTGAAAAGGGTAGTCACTTCAAGGTTAAGCTCATGGGAAGTTTCAATGACTTGCTGGAACTGAGAGTCTTCATATTCATCAATATCATAAGCATGCATTTCGTCCACAGGGGCAATATTCATAGCGGTGATGCTTTTATTACCATTCATTTTATGGGTGAAATCATGCGCCAGCTTAAGGAGGGTACTTCCGGATTCCGGCTTGTCAAAAGATAAGAGAACACGGTATTGAGAATCATTTTCATGTACAGGCTCTTCCTCTTTTTTAGATTTAAAAATAAAATTAATAAAATCCAAAGCAGGTCCGGTCATGAATGTTGTAAATAAAGCCATAATAACGAGCATTGCAAAGATTTCAGGGCTTAATACGCCAAGATCATACCCGATATTCAGTACAATAAGCTCCATTAAACCTCTTGTATTCATCAGAGCGCCGATCGTTAAACTTTCTTTCCAGTTGATCCCTACAAATCTGGCAGTGAGTGCACTTCCTGCAAATTTTCCAAGGACAGCGGTCAGAATAATGAAGCCTGCTGTGATCCAAAGATGTGAATCGTTCAAAAGGCCGATCTGGGTACGGAGTCCTGTAAAAACAAAGAACAGCGGCAGAAGCAGTACCAGTGCCACATCTTCTACCTTATCGATAAACAGAGTTCTGAATTTTGTATTTTCCGGCATGATGGCACCTGCCATGAAAGCTCCGAATAAAGCATGGATCCCAATAACTTCTGTTACATATGATGATAAAATAAGGGTAAGGAAAAAAATTGCCACCATAGGTTTACTGATTGTATTTTTCCGGCCTGAAGATCCCCGATCCTTTTCAGGAACGGCCTTACGATTTTGATCATTAAGAATACATATGCTATTGCCATGATGATCACATAGATGGAACTTGTAAAGGAGCCTGCTTTTACAATAGCAATTACCGCTGCAAGAATACACCAAGCCGTAATATCATCAGCTGCTGCGCAGGTAATAACAATCGTTCCCAGCTTGGTCTTCTGAAGATTTCTCTCCTGTACAATTCTTGCCAGTACCGGAAATGCGGTAATACTCATAGAAATGGCTATAAATAAGGCAAAGGAGGTAAACTGAATCCCAGAAGGTGCGAATTCCTGATAAATAAAATACGACAAGCCTATTCCCAGCGCAAAAGGAATAATAATGCTGGCATGGCTGATCACTACCGCATCATGAGCTTTTTTCGCAGAACACTGAGGTCAAGTTCCATTCCTACGATATACATAAAGAGGATAAGACCTATCTGACTGAGAAACTGTAGATTTCCCAATGATTCCTTTGGGAATAAAAATGCAGAAAACTCCGGGAAATACATCTCTACAAGAGAAGGCCCCAGCACGATTCCGGCAATCATTTCTCCAATTACACTGGGCTGTTTGATCTTCATACAGATCCATCCGAAAAGTCTGGCGGTAAGGATAATGGTTACAATCTGTGCCAGTAACAATGCCAGAGGATGATGAAGATTGGTTTTAAAAGATTCAAGGAAGTTTTCCCAGGTAGAGCCACTGCTGGTTTTACTGACGATATTTTCTTTGATTTCCAGGGTCTGTCCTTCTATGATAAAGAAGTACATCAGGCCGGAAAAAACGGCTATAGTCGTGATGTAGAAAATTAAATTTCTGTATTTCCCCAAATTCATGATTCCAATATTTTAATGCAAAGTTGATAAGAATATAGTTATGTTAAATACACTTTTTTTTAAAATGTAATGAATACTCTAAAAAATGTAATAAAATCTGTTTAAATGAATATCCGATGCCGGCTCCTAAAGTAGGAGTCGAAGGACTTTTTTGAAAAGCAGGAAAGCTTTCTGTAACAAAAACGGAAATCTTTGAAGGTCTATTTTCCGAATAACTCCAACAACGTACTTTTATAGGTGTCTCCGATTTGCAGCTTCAGGAAACTGTCTCCTTCGGTAAGAATAGTTGTAATAATTTCGTTGGTGGTCAATACTTTGACGGAAGACAGTGCAATGATCTCTTTTTTATTGATCTGGGCAAAATCTTTCGCCGGAAGCATTTCCAGAAGATTTTTTAAATTGAGATTTTTTAAAACGATGACAGTTCCGTCATTCAGGGTGATATCCTTATCCCGGCTGTCAATTTCAGAAGTTTTGATGTAAACAATCTGGTCAGTAGGAATAACGGTTTTACCAATATTGGTATTCCATTCTATGAATGTTTTTTTCTGAATGGTGCTGATTTGTTCTTTTGCCTTATCAAAAGCCTGGATCAAGCGTTCTTTTTAATGGGCTTTCTCACATAATCTACTACATTGAGATCAAAAGCTTCGGCTGCATATTCTTTATAGGCGGTGGTGAAGATGATCTTTTTGAACCGGAAATCAGCTCGGCAACCTGAAGACCGGTGATGCCCGGCATTTCAATATCCAGAATGCAGAGATTACAGTCCAGAGAATCAATTTCTTTCAGAAAAATTTTAGGATCATTAAAGGCCTTTACCACTTCTACATCATCAATTTGTTCGCACAGAAGTTTAAGATAACTGATGGCCAGCAGTTCATCATCCAGAATAACGCATTTTATCATAGAATTCTCCTAAATTGATTTTTAATTCTGCTGTGAAAATCCCGTTTTTAGAACTTCTTTCCAGCTGATAGTAAGTACTGTAGATCATTTTAAGTCTTTGGTCAAAAGACTGGCTTCCGAAACCGCTTTTTCCTTCTCAAGGATGTTTTTCAGGGAGGCTTTGTTGCTGACTTTCATGGTGAAGATTCCTTCTTCAAGCTCCATATAAATGGAAATAAAAGAATCCTGAGCCAGAAAATCAGTATGTTTGAACGCATTTTCTATAAGATCTACAGAGATTAACGGGGCAAACACTTTTTCTTCATATACGGAATCGGATTTATTGATCCTGGATTTGATCCTGAAATCGAAAAGAGGATTGATTTTGATCTTATTGATCTCAATAAGACTTAGAGCAAAAGTCAGTTCTTCCTTAGGACTTACAAACTTATTGTTGCTTTCGTATAAAATATAATCCAGAACGTTGGCCAGCTTATCCAGAGACATATAGGTCTGGTAAGCATGAGACTGCACTGAATTGAGAATGTTTTTAAAAAGATGGGAATTCAGCTTCGTACCAATATGTTCAAGGCGTACTTCATTCAGGCGCTGCTCAATGATCTTATTGGTTTCTGACAGCTTGGTATTTTTTTTTTCAGCTTCTGATTCTGGCTAAACAGGTAAATACTCGTGGTCAGGAAAAGGAAAATGGCAAAAACTCCGACGAATATCAGATAATCGTGAATCATGTAGTAATTGCCTCCCATATGATCAGTGAAAGAAAATTATTTAAGTTTTTTCAGACTGTTTACCGTCACGGTTTCCTCACATTTCTCAAAAGTGATTTCATAAGACGGCTTTTTTCAGGATAAGAGATCAGGTAGTCCGGGCACGGTTTTTTTGGGCGTGGCTGCGGTCAAAATCTACTTTTCCACTGGTAATGATGCTGTCTTTTATAAACTTCTCATCAATTTTGTATGTGTTCATGGCATTCTTTGCTTCCTCAGAATACTTAAAGTCCTTTGACAGGGTTTCTGCGATCACACGGCTATTCGGTAAATAACCGCTGCAGCTTGCCCCTTTTTTGTTTAAAATAAAAATACAATCAATAGACCCGGTATGAAGCCTATTGCATAAAATTTCAGCTTTTTCATTTAGAAAATTAAAAGATTGATATCGTGGTACGTAAGTCCGAAACGGTCACAGATGATCTTTTGGTATGTCTTCCCTTGTACATATATAAGCTCTGCTTCATTTCGTTTTTGCGGATCAGCATATTTTCAAAACCGCCTTCTTCATCATAATTCAAAATATAGGAAAGAAAGAAATTCGAAATAGCCTTGGTTGTTGTCCTTGGCATTCTTGAGGTAAGATTCGGAAGTCCGCAGTGGATCACACCGTGTTTGATGATGTAAGGATCTTCCATGGTGGTAAGTTCTGAGGTTTCAATCACCTTACCGTTGTCTATGGTAATATCGATGATGACACTCCCTTTTTCATTTTCATCACCATATCTTCAGTCACGATAGGGGTCATATTCAGTCTTGGAAGCGCTCCGATCACCACATCGGCACGTCTTAAGCTTTTGCTGAGTTCCTTCGGATCTATGATAGAAGTGGGAACCCTGCTGTCTACCATTGTGTGAAGTCTTCTGAGCTTAGATAATGAGTTGTCGAAAACTTTTATGCTGGCACCCAGACCGATGGCTGCTTTTGTAGCAAATTCGCCTACAATTCCGGCGCCGAGGATTACCACTTCGGCAGGTCTTACTCCTGTAATTCCGCCCAGCATTAAACCATTTGACAATGCTAATAATTCTGACGCATATAGTATGGAAACGGTTCCTGCAATTTCACCTACCAGTCTTACCAGAGCCAGCTGCTTGTATTCATCCACGATAAATTCGAAAGCGATGGCATTTATTTTTTTCTCTGCAAGTTTTAAGAAATATTCTTTATCCCTGAGGTTGATCTGAAGGGCTGAAACCAGATAAGTATTCGGTTTCATATATTCAATTTCATCTTCAGTAGGAGGGTTGACCTTTAAAATAAGATCCTGCCCGAAAGCTTCTTTAGGATCATTGGTAATTTTGCTCCCGATTCAGAATACTGTAAATCTGTAAAAATGAACCCTGCCCGGCCCCGGATTCTATAATGATCTCATGACCGTGCTCTACCAACACCTGTACGGCGTCAGGAGTAATGCAGGTTCTCCTTTCGTTGAGACAGGTCTCTTTGGGAATTCCAATACTGAACTGTTTTCCCTTCTTTATAACCTCCAATTTTTCCTCTTTCGGCATCAATTCTTCTTCTGTGAAAGGAGTAAAAATATTTGTACTCATCCTTAAATTAAATTATGTCTTACAGATTGTTTTTTACACTCAATTAATGAGCAAAGATACATAATATTTAATCGAATGTAACTTCTCTGTTTTCACCCGTGTTCACAATACTCATTGTGTGGTAGTTGAGCCCGTAAAGCTCATCTTCATAGACTTCCGGCCATTCAATAATGCACAGAAAAGAATTGTCAAGGTATTCTTCAATCCCGATATCATAGACTTCTTCGATGTTTTTCAGGCGGTAAAGATCAAAATGATATACTTTTCCTTTTTCTGTATTGTATTCATTTACAATAGAATATGTAGGAGAGTTTACTTCATCCTTGCTGCCCATGTTTTTAAGCAGAAATTGAGTGAAAGTTGTTTTCCCTGCTCCCAGGTTTCCTTTTAATAAAAGAATATTATGTTGTAATTGAGGAATGATGGTGTCAACAACTTCCTGCCAGTCTTCGATTTTATGGATAGTGAACTGCATATTGTAGTTATTTGTTTTGCAAAATAATGATAAAACCTGCTAAATATAATGCACATGTATTATATAATTGTAAGGTTTTTTTTTTTTTTGTGTATTTTTGTACTATGATTTCCAAACAGACCATCGATAAAATATTCTCCACGATCAGAGTAGAAGAGATTGTGGGTGAATATGTGCAGTTGAAAAGAGCAGGGTCTAATTTCAAAGGGCTCAGTCCTTTTCACGACGAAAAATCGCCAAGTTTTGTGGTTTCACCAAGTAAGCAGATCTGGAAAGATTTCTCTACCGGAAAAGGAGGTACAGCGATCTCTTTCCTGATGGAAATTGAAAACTTTACTTATCCTGAAGCACTTCGCCACGCCGCCAAGAAATATGGAATTGAAATTGAAGAAGATCAGCGTGAAATTTCCGAAGAGGCCAAAAATGCACAAACGGAAAAAGACCTTCTCTATAAAATTCATGAAGTTGCCAATACCTATTTTCAGGAAATACTTTGGGATGACCAGGAGGGAAGAAGCATAGGGCTTTCTTATTTTAAAGAAAGAGAGCTTAAGGATGATATCATCAGAAAATTCCAGCTGGGATATTCTCCGGAGAAAAAGAATGCTTTTACTGCTTATGCCCTCGAAAAAGGGTATACCAAGGAGATCCTTGAAAAATCCGGACTTTCCATTTTTCCTGAAAACACACCTGCAGGAGTAGACCGTTTCCGGGAAAGAGTTATTTTCCCGATTCACAGTTTTTCAGGAAGAGTATTAGGATTCGGAGCAAGAATATTGAAGAGTAATGTCAAAACGGCAAAATATCTCAATTCCCGGAAACCGAAATCTATCATAAATCTAATGTTCTTTACGGATTAAATCAAAGTAAGCAGGCTATTTCAAGAAAGAATGGCTGTCTTTTGGTAGAAGGATATATGGATGTGATCTCCTGCATATGTCAGGGATCGAAAACGTAGTAGCAAGTTCGGGAACCTCCCTACCACCGAGCAGATTAAACTGATCAAAAGGCTTACTGAAAACGTAACCATCCTTTTCGACGGAGATAATGCCGGAATTAAAGCAAGTTTCCGCAGTATCGATATGCTGCTGACAGAAGGAATGAACATCCGTGTTTTGCTTTTCCCTGACGGGGATGACCCGGATTCTTTCGCCAGAAAACACCCGCAGGAATATGTAGAAAAGTACATCGAGAATGAAGCGATGGATTTCATTGACTTCAAAGCGGAAATTCTGTTGAGAGATGTAGGAAATGATCCTATCAAAAAAGCAGAAGCCATCCGTGATATTGTAAAATCGGTTTCCTTTGTGCAGAATGCGCTGAAAAGAGAGGTATATCTGAAGGAAGTTTCCAATAAATTCGGACTTTCTGAGCAAAGTCTTTTCAATGAGCTGGATGTTCAGAAGCAGATCACCCAGAACCAGACCCACCACGTTCAGCAGCAGCAAAAAAAAAAGGAAGCTCCAAAATGGAGATTGTTCCTCCAGATAAAGAAAAAGAAGATCCTTTCCTGTTTGATGTATTGTTTATGGAGAACAAACTTGTTGAGCATATGTTAGCATTCGGGGATATCGTTCTTAAAAGGAGAAATGAAAATAATGAAGAATATCAGATAACAGTGATTGAAGAAATTCTTCATCACTTTGAAGAGGAGCAGTATACTTTTTTAATTAAAGGTAATGAGATAATTATCAATCAGGTAAAGGAAGGAATCCAGAAAGACGAATTGAGAAGTGGAAACTTTTTTGTATCTTTTATGGATGAAGAAATTACCACAAAGGTTGTAGATGCATTGATTCCTTTGGATGAACTGGAAAACTGGGCTTCCAGAAATATTTATCCGCCCAATTACGGAGATAAGGTGGCAGATCAGATTAAAGGTGATGTTTTGTTACATAAATACAGATATATTGATTATTTGATTACTGAAACAGATAAAGAGCTCGATCAGTACAGAGATACTGATGAATTAAAATATTATGAGCTTATTAAAAAAATAACGCTGCTGAAACAGGCTTCAATAAGGTTAAGCAATATCATTGAATATTCCCCGATCAAAGGGATCTACAGAGATAGAAGAAGATAGTTTAGAGACAATGTTTTCTATGATTCTGTGACAAAAAGTCCTATAAAATTTTAGGAATAAATATTGTAATTTAAACTTCGAGAATATTGTTAAAATAATACATAATAGAAATATGGACATTAAAAAGGAATTCAGAGACTTCTCTGTAAAACATTTAGGAAACAACGGTCTGGTTACCGATCAGTATATGGGAATGTATGGCCCAACGAATCTTACCCCGTACATCATGGAAGAAAGAAGATTGAACGTTGCTCAGATGGACGTTTTCTCCCGTCTAATGATGGACAGAATTATCTTCCTGGGAACAGGTATTGATGATCAGGTAGCGAATATCGTTACGGCACAGCTTTTATTCCTTGAAAGCGCAGACCCTTCAAAAGATATTCAGATCTATATCAACTCTCCCGGTGGTAGCGTATATGCAGGTTTAGGTATTTATGACACCATGCAGATCATCAAGCCGGACGTGGCTACAATCTGTACAGGAATGGCTGCATCAATGGGGGCTGTACTATTGGTTGCTGGTGAAAAAGGAAAACGTTCTGCACTGAAGCACTCAAGAGTAATGATTCACCAGCCTTCAGGAGGTGCACAAGGTGTGGCTTCTGATATGGAGATCAACCTTAGAGAGATGCTGAAACTTAAGCAGGAATTATATGAAATCATTGGTCACCACTCAGGTCAGACTTACGAATGGGTTGAAAAATCTTCTGACAGAGATTACTGGATGACTTCTGAAGAAGCTAAAGGCTACGGAATGGTAGACGAGGTACTTCAGAGAGCTGCTGAGAAAAAATAATTGATTGTAAAATCATAAGAACCGCACCAATCTGGTGCGGTTTTTTGTTGGTTTAATTTTGGATTCCTACGGCATGATACAATTGGAATGATGGTTTATCCATACAGTTTGTCATTCCGTAGGAATACAGCCACAATCAATCATGAAGAAATACTTCAGAAGGAATCTATAATCCAGACCATATTCTCAGCTGAAGATGTAAAAATTCCCCTCCTTTGGAGGGGTGGCGAAAATTCAAAGAATTTTTGACGGGGTGGTTTTCCATGTTCTCATAAAAAGAAACTGTCTCAAAAGTCAAATAATTTGACTTTAATATTAATTAATGATTGAGTTAGGTTGTTTTTTTTTACTTTTAAATTTTCTTTTTCTGTTTATATTCAATTCATTTTGTAATTCTATTGTTAAAGTACAATTATCATTGTATTCAAGATCAGTTTACAATCAATTTATACTTTCGCAGCCATAAAAGAGAATATGAAAAAGTTACTTTTATCTGTTTTGATGCTTGCTGTATTCGCATCATGTAATGATAACGATACCATCAATAATCCGGATACTGATATCAATTATTCCAGACTTCCTCAGGAGTTTCCTTTTACCAAATTGGCAACAATCAATGGAGTGGATGTAATCAATGGAGGATTTGGTTCAGGAGCAGCGGCACATCCTACCAGAAAAGGTGAATTTTACGTCATCACAGACCGTGGCCCGAATACAGATTATCTGAACGGGAAAAAATTCCTGACACCCAATTTCACTCCAACCATTATGCATTTTAAGATCAATGCAGAAGGAAATGTTGAGGTTATTAAATATATTAAACTTAAAAATCCGGGCGGACAGCCCATTACAGGACTCCCAAACCCTGTGGGAATGGGAAGTACGGGAGATACCTTATGATGCTGCCGGAAATGTTCTGGGGACGGATAAATACGGATTAGACAGTGAAAGTATTGTTGCTGCACCGGATGGTACATTCTGGGTTTCTGATGAATATGGTCCCCATATCGTACATTACAGTGCTGACGGAATTGAACTGGAAAGAATAAGCCCGGTGGGTGTAAATACAGGACCAAGAAAATTACCTGCGGTTCTAGCCAAAAGAAGAGCCAACAGAGGAATGGAAGGTCTTTGTATGACACCGGACGGAAAAACATTGGTAGGTACCATGCAATCAATGATGTTTGTTCCTACAAAAGCATTGGCGACCAATACAACCCTGACAAGAATTGTAACATTTGACGTCAATACCGGGCAGACCAGACAGTTCTTATATAAACAGGATGGGGAGCTTCCGATTCGGTTTGTGATATTACCGCATTAAGCAATACTGAATTTTTAGTAATCGAAAGAGACGGAAATTTCGGTTCACAGGGAGGAATCAAAAAGTATACAGAATCAGCCTGGCCAATGCCACAGATGTAAACGGCACCGATATTAATGCTGTAAACGGGAAAGAAATAAACGGAAAGGCTCTGGAGCAATGCTCATGGGATGAAATTACCAATGCCGGAATAAAACCTGTTTCAAAGACATTAGCCGTAGATCTGGTTAAAAAGCTGGGGTATGAACATGATAAATTTGAAGGAATTGTTTATTTAGGAAACAATAAACTGGCGGTTTTCAATGATGATGATTTCGGAGTTGTAGATGATGGAAACGGAAATCCCAAAACAAAAATTCTGCCTAAAACAGGAAAGGTGGATAAAGGAACAATGTATGTAGTCGATATTCAATAATTAGATTTTTTTAAAAGAAACGGCGGAATCGAAGATTCCGCCGTTTTTTATTGATAGTCTTTTTATTTCTTACTCCTCCAAAGAGGAATCTGTACATTAAAAATGCCTGTACTAAAACGTTCCCTATAAATATCAATATCGCCTGATAAGTGGGGATAAGAGCATAGAAGGGCAGCGATTTATTAAACAGAACTGCCGGAAATAGGGCCAGAACCTTGATCAGGGCCAATGGATAATTCAGGAACTCAGGCTTTAAACCTATCATAAACTGATCATAGATAAAGACATAAATCAAATCAAATAAAAGAAGTCCGAAGAATATTATACTGAATCTTTTTATGTTCATCCGATGGAAAGTCTTTATGAGTTAAAAGCTTCAATGATCTTCGAGAAGTCTTCTAATTTTAAAGCAGCACCTCCAATAAGCCCTCCGTCAATATCAGGCTGGGAGAAGATCTCTTTTGCATTATCCGGTTTTACAGATCCGCCGTAAAGGATTGAAACTTCATCTGCAGTTTCCTGACCGTACTTTGCCGCAATAATATTTCTGATGTGTGCATGAATTTCCTGAGCCTGTTCCGGTGTTGCTGTTTCTCCGGTTCCGATAGCCCAAACCGGTTCGTAAGCAATCACTACTTTTTTGATCTCTTCAGCAGAAAGAGTGAAAAGAGCTTCTTCTGTCTGGCTTTTTACCACCTCAAGGTGTTGTCCAGCCTTTCTTTGATCAAGAGTTTCCCCGTTGCAGTAGACAGGAATAAGACCTTTATCCAATGCCAGCTTAATCTTTTTTGTTACACTGGGCATCTGTTTCACCGTGGTATTGTCTTCTCTCAGAGTGGCCGATTAATGAACCTGTTGCGTCGATAGACTCTAACATATCTGCAGAAATTTCTCCGGTGTAAGCACCGCTTTCATGCTCGCTCATGTCCTGGGAAAATACTCCGATCTCATCCTTTTCAAAGATATCTTTGGCCATCATCAGATACAGAGACGGGGAGCGATCCAAACCTCACAGTTGGTAGAAGTGTTGTTTTTATAGCTTAGTAACTGAATCATCAATTGTTGTGCATCAATTACATTTTTGTTCATTTTCCAGTTGCCTGCAACTATTTTTTCTTCTCATAATTATTTCTTATTTAATCTTCGTTTATTTTTGTGTCAGTAAAAACATAAGTGTTGTCTTTTTTTCCCATCATTTCGACAGATTGAAATTTCACATCACCATTAGCCAGTACTTCATAATTATAAATGTCTGTCACATTATCTGTTTTATGAAGTTCATAATATTTCCGTTTTGAGTCCACCAGCTGCCGTTTTCCGTTTCCTGTACCACACTGCCGTCTGCGTTGATGGCAACAAACATCAGGATGCTTTTACCTTTTTCCAGCCTGCATGATACCCAATATTTTGAAACTCCTTCCATCTGCTGATTGACTTCAGAGCCTTTGTAACATCCCATGACTTTTGGATCATATTCCTTTTTTGAGCTGTTAACCCTGCTGCTATAGAAAACAGGGATAAAACAAGTAGTTTTTTCATAGATTATTTATTAATTCCTTCCAGTTTAAACATGAATGCATACACCAATGCGATATCCTTCAGGTAATCAAATCTTCCTGAAGCGCCGCCATGACCGTAGTCCATATCGGTTTTTAGCAATAATACATTTTTATCCGTTTTCATATCTCTCAGTTTCGCTACCCATTTTGCAGGTTCGAAATACTGTACCTGAGAATCATGAAGACCTGTTGTTACCAGTAGGTTAGGATAGTTTTTCTTTTCTATATTTTCATAGGGAGAATAAGATTTCATATAAAAATAGGCCTCCTTATTGTTCGGATTTCCCCATTCGTCATATTCATTGGTTGTAAGCGGAATACTTGTATCCAGCATGGTATTCACAACATCTACAAACGGGACCTGAGAGATCACTCCGTTCCAAAGAGCAGGGCTCATATTGGCTATGGCACCCATCAATAATCCGCCGGCACTTCCTCCCTGGGCATAAAGATGCTTTGGAGAGGTATATTTTTCTTTACCAGATATTCTCCGGCATCGATGAAATCGGTAAATGTATTTTTCTTTTTCATCATTTTGCCGTCTTCATACCATTGTCTGCCCATTTCCTGTCCGCCACGGATATGAGCAATAGCATAGGCAAAACCTCTGTCGAGAAGACTCAGCCTGTTACTGCTGAAAAAGTTGCATCCATAGAACTTCCGTAAGAGCCGTACGCATAAAGAAGTAATGGATTTTTACCATCCTTTTAAAACCTTTTTATAAACAATGGAAATCGGAATCCTGGTGCCGTCCTTTGCAGTGGCAAAAAGCCTTTCGGTTGTATAATTTTCTTTCTGATACCCTCCCAGAACTTCCTGCTGCTTTAATAATGTTCTTTTTCCGGTCTTCAAATCCTGTTCATACTGAGAACCTGGAGTAATCATGGAAGTATATCCGAAACGGAAATTATCCGTATTGTATTCAGGATTTGCTGACGGATAAACCGTATAAGCGGCTTCATCAAACTTAAGGAACTCTTTTTTTCCTGTTTTTCTGTCATAGATCACCAGCTGGGTCAGTCCGTTCTGTCTTTCGCTGAAAACAAGATAGTTTTTGAATGCAGAAACATCCTCCATCAGCACATCTTTTCTGTGCGGGATAAAATCTTTCCAGTTTTCGATGCCGGTTTTATCCAAAGGAACCTCCACCACTTTGAAGTTGAGGGCATCCTTATTGGTCGTTACCAAAAATTTATCTTCCAGAGAAGTCACGTTATACAATACGTTCTTTATTCTGGGCTGGAAAACTTTGAAGTTTCCATTGGGATCATTGGCATCCAGATACCTTGTTTCAGAAGAAGTGGTAGCACTGGATTCGATCAGGATAAATTTGTTGTTTTTAGTCTTTCCTACACCAATATAGTTGGTTTTATCCTTTTCCTCATATACCAGAACATCTTTTGCGGAATCCGTTCCCAGTGTATGTCTGAAGATCTTTTCCGTTAAAAGGGTTTCAGGATTTTTGGAGGTATAGAAAATTGTTTTGTTATCGTTGGCCCATGTTGCAGAACCAGTTGTATTTTTTATCCCGAGATCAGTTGTTTTTCCGGTAGAAAGATCTTTTAAGAATAGCTTGTACTGCCTTCTCGAAACATCATCCACTCCGTAGATCATTTTAGTATTGTCAGGGCTTATGCTGAAGCCTGCTGCGGCATAATAAGGATGTCCTTCCGCCATCTTGTCTACATCCAGAAGTACTTCTTCCGGAGCAGTAAGGCTGCCCTTTTTCCTGCAGTATTTAAAATACTGTTTTCCTGCTTCTGTACGGCTGTAGTAATGATAACCGTTTTTGAAAACAGGCACAGACTCATCCTTCTCCTTGATTCTGGCCTTCATTTCCTGGAACAGCTTTTCCCTGAAAGGTTCTGTATCTTTCATCATACCTTCCCAATAGGAATTTTCGGCCTTTAAATAGTCAACGACTTTGGTAGAGTCTTTTCCCTTTTAAAATAATCAATCATCCAGTAATAAGGATCATTAACCTTATCGCTATGGATTTCTCTGATGTGTTCCTGCTTTTCTGCAACAGGAGCCTTCAGATTTGGAAATTGCTGAGACTGAAATGTAGATGCACTCATTACTAATAATCCTAGATAAATTTTTTTCATGGTTTTTTTATTAGAATTGAGGTTTTATGACAAACCCCATAAGTTTTTAAGAAGAATGTAAAATGTATGTTCTTCATCCGTTACCTTATTATCAGCTTTTATCAATGATTTTGCAAATTTTACAAACTTTACACGCTCATCTTCAGTAGAATCTTCGTGGAAGCATCTTGCATGAAACTCAAAATGGTCTTTCCATTCTTCAGGCTGTAAAAGAGCCAGGGTTTCAAGCTCATTGTCAAGATTCATTCTGAACGGGAATTCATCCGCCAGATACTGCTGTACAAGCATTCCTTCTTCAGGAGCAAACTCTCCGTCTACAGAAGAAAGGATCATTAGTAGGTGATAACCGGCGATTGATTTATTTGATTTTTGCATAAGTATTATAATTAAGTTTAGTGTTTAATGGTGATGATCAATGTAGATTGATGTTGACATTCCGGCCTTTATTCCAGTATTATTTAACGTAATCTTTAGCGGGCTGCTTGTCAACGATTTTTCCTTTTCCAGGAACAGAACAAACGGGTTGCTTCTTGCTATGGTTTTAATAGCAGTTCCGTCCATCATAGCATTTTTGATCGTTTTAAAAGTATTCGGGTCTGTAGAAATTCCATAGATCAATGCTCCTTTCTGAGCGTTTACTTTGGCCTCTACTTTTTGAAGCAGGTCAGCCGGAACTTCTTTTGGATGATAAGAGAAAACCAACACTGCTTTTGGCGCATTAATGATCTCTTCCGTAAGCTCCATCCCTGTAGGATCTTCAATTTTAAATTTCACGATCTCAGATTTGTAACCTTCCTTCGTCAGAACAGATTCATTTTTGCCGTCTTCAATTTTCCATGGCGAACCCTCCGCCCAGTATTTGGTTTCTTTGATATAATCATCCTGGTTGATTCTGACTACTTCCCCGGTTTTCTGATTTTTCAGAGAATAAAAAGTCTTATATTCAGAAGGGTTTTTACTGATTTTCAGCTTTTCTCCTTTGATGTCTGTGCCTATTTTATAATCACGGAAATCAATGATCGGTTCATGCATAATGCCTTGAGCCATAATGTAAATCATGATCAGCGAAAAAATACCCAGAAGAGCATATTTAAATTTGCTGGAAGACTCTTTTCTGCTCACGCCATATTCATCTTTCTTCTGGAATTCCTTTCTATACATTACAAACAGAAGAATGAGCCCAATTAAAAGAGCCACATCTTTGAAAAAGCTCTGCCATGGAGTAAACTTGATCGCATCACCGAAGCATCCGCAATCCGTCACTACATTGAAGTAAGCCGAATAAAAAGTAAGAAATCCGAAGAATATACAAAGAGCGATTAAAAATGATAAGGTAAATTTAAGCTTTAATTTCAGCAGCAGCATAAACCCGAGGAAAAGCTCAAGCACAACCACAATGATTGAAAATAGAAGGGCAAATTTTTCAAAAAACGGCATATTAAAGACCGCAGGAGAGAAATATTCCTCCATTTTAAAAGAAAATCCTACCAGATCCACAGCTTTTACAAAGCCTGAAAGAATGAAAATAACTGCAATAATAAAGCGTAATAAACCTTTGATCATATTAAATAGTTTTGGGTTCGAATTGATTATTTTTTTCAGAAAATTTGATCAGACAGAAAACAGCATAGTTCAGCATATCGAAATAGTTGGCATCCAGACCTTCGGAAACGATGGTTTTTCCTGGTTGTCTTCAATCTGTTTGGTCCTCAGTACTTTTTGATAGATAAGATCTGTGATGGATGAAATCCTCATATCCCTCCATGCTTCACCGTAATCATGATTTTCCTTTCCATTAAAGCCTTTGCTTCACTGGCATATTTGTCGTACAGACCTAAGATTTCTTCCTTATTTTCATTAAAGTCATTGGCAAGCCCTTTTTCAAGCTGAATAAGCCCAATGATAGAGTAGTTGACAATGGCGACGAATTCATCTTCTTCACTTTCATCCACCATCTTTTTATCGGTCATCTGCAGCGTACGGATTCTATTGACTTTGATGTAAATCTGATCCGTAATGGAACTTGCCTTAAAACCCTCCATGCCGCACCGTAATCCTGTAGTTTTTTACTGAAAAGATCACGACACTGACTGATAACTTCCCCGAATTGTACTGATGTTTTTAGCATAAATTTTCTTAATCTTCCAAATATACGAATTCGGTTCGAGATTTTAGACTGACACTTATTGGGTGGGAAGGGAAAGTAGGAGGGTGAAGAGTTATGAGTAATAAGTTGCGGAAATTAAAATCTTTTCTCTATCATCCCTTTTCTATCATCTTTTTATCTGTTATCTTATCTCAATTTTTATCTGAATACATTTTACAAATCCTTAATTTTGCACAATAAAAATCATTCATCGTCCAATCAATTATAGATTCTCTCATGCTCCCAAACGCTACCATTTTCAAGCCCTCAGAACCTGAAATTTACTCTATCAACTGCAACGGCCGTCTCATCCAGCTCCACATGCCAAAAATCATGGGAATTCTCAACCTTACTCCCGATTCATTCTCTGACGGAGGAAAATTCAATAATGAAAATGCAGCATTGAAGCAGACAGAAAAACTCCTGAGAGAAGGAGCTGAAATCATTGATATCGGCCCTCAGTCTACACGCCCCAACGCTGAATTTCTGAGTAGTGAAGAAGAAATAAACAGGATTGGAAACATGATCTCCCGGATTAAAAAAGAATTTCCGGAAGCATTGATCTCGCTGGATACTTTTTATGCTGATACTGTCAGGTTCGGATTCAATGAGGGAATCGACATTGTCAATGATATTTCAGGCGGGCAATACGATGCAGAAATGCTTGATGCAGTGGCGGAAACAAAGCTTCCTTATATCCTCATGCACATCAATCCGTCTTATGAAACCATGCATGATAAAATAAGATTTGAAGACATTACGCTGGAAGTCAACCGTTATTTTTCCGAAAAGGTAAATCTGCTTCGGGAAAAAGGAGTCAATGATATTATTCTTGACCCGGGTTTCGGCTTTGGAAAAACTGTGGAAGACCAGATGAAAATGATCAGTGAAGTGGAATACCTTGGATTTGGAAGATTGCCTTTACTCATAGGGATTTCAAGAAAGTCATTTATCTATAAACCTCTTGGGAAATCGCCAATGGATATCAATGAAGAAACCCAGAAACTTCACCTGAAAGTATTGGAGCAGGGAGCAAAGATTTTAAGAGTTCATGACGTTGCTGAAGCAAAGGAAACACTTACCCGATTTTTATTAAAAAAATAAAAAGTGTTAAAAAAACTTGTGAGTAATTAAAAGTTTATACATTTGCAACATGAATTTTACGAATCAGAAAAATATTATTGTCATTTCTATTGCAGCTGTTGTCATTTACAACAGTAAGGAAACGGCATTTTAAAAGTAGATTTTTAATTTAAATTATATTTAAGCCGTTTCATTTTTGAAGCGGCTTTTTTGTTTTAATTTTTTTATTTGTACAGCATATGTATCAGTTATTAGCAGTAATTATTATCGTCATTATTATTCCCTTGCGTCTGTGAGAAGGAAAGTGTATGACTGTACATATATTGAGCCCTCTCACAGCGTGAGAGGGCTTTTTTATTCCCTTTATTAAATTTTAACCCCCATATAACATGTATTACAACGACGACACGATCATCTATTTTGACGGAAACTTTATGAAAGCAAAGAAGCGGGAACTGATCTTTACGGACAGTCACTCCACTACGGATACTCCGTTTTTGAAGGCATTAAATCTTACAGCACAGAAAACGGAACCGTGATCTTTAAAGCAAAAGAACATTATGAAAGACTGAAAAGATCGGCAGAACTGATGCATATTCCTTTCGATTACTCCGTAGAACAGCTTACAGAACTTACGTATGAGCTTTTGGAAAGAAACGGATTCACAGATGCTTATATCCGCCCGTTGGTGACCTGCTCCCCGAATATGTCTTTGTCAAAAGGAAAACAATCCTATCTCTCCCTGTTAGCCTGGGAATGGAATAACGGATATCTCGCAGATAAAATGAAGATCATGACTTCAGACTTTCAGCGCCCCAATCCTAAAGCGTTCAAGGTAGAAGCCAAGGTAGGCGGTCACTATGTCAACTCCATTCTGGCTTGTCAGGATGCTAAAGATAAAGGATATGACGAAGCCCTTGTTCTGGATGAAAACGGAAATGTGGCTGAAAGTTCGGGAGCCAATGTATTCTACGAAAAAAACGGAATGCTGTTTACCCCTGCAAAAGGAAGCATTCTACCCGGAATTACAAGGCAGACGGTCTTTGAGATCTGCGATGAGTTGAATATTCCTGTAAAAGAAGAGTTCTTTTCACCGGAAGAAATGCGAGGGGCCGATGCAGGGTTTTCTGCGGAACAGCAGCCGAGATTGTTGCCCTGGATTCTCTTGATGATATTCCCTTTACCAAGAAATGGGATGATACCGCAAGTGCTCTTGTACAACAGGCTTATCAGAAAAGAGTAAGAGTTTTGTCATTGTAAATTTTAAAAATTTAAACAATTGATTTTCAGTTAAGTAAATCTGTTTTTCAAACGGTTGGATATTGTAGTTTTCGGAAAATTTGAAAATGATAAAAATAACAAGCTGTAGTTTTGGGTCGGAATTAAGCAAAAACTTCATTATAAAAACAGGATAAAGAAAAGCAAATGCAGGAAAATATGTTAAATAAATATTCAAAAACATTTACACAGAACAGCGAGCAGCCCGCTGCAAAAGCCATGTTATACGGGATAGGTTTTACAGAAGAAGATATGCACAAGGCTCAGGTCGGAATTGCAAGTATGGGCTATGACGGAATACCTGTAATATGCATCTCAATGATCTGGCAAAAATGGTCAAAAAAGGAACCTGGGATCATGGTCTGGCCGGATTAATATTCAATACGATCGGGGTAAGTGACGGGATGAGCAACGGAACAGAAGGAATGCGTTATTCTTTAGTAAGCCGTGATGTGATCGCCGACAGTATTGAAGCGATCTGCGGAGCACAATATTATGACGGTCTTATCGCACTGCCGGGATGTGACAAAAATATGCCGGGAACCATAATTGCCATGGGAAGACTGAACAGACCTTCTATCATGGTATACGGAGGAACCATTGCTCCGGGATGCTATAAAGGAGAACAGCTCAATATTGTTTCTGCTTTTGAAGCTTTAGGTAAAAAAATCGCCGGCGAAATTTCTGAAGAAGATTTTGATGGCGTTGTCAAAAATTCATGCCCGGGTGCAGGTGCCTGTGGTGGAATGTATACTGCCAATACAATGGCTTCAGCAATAGAAGCGTTGGGGATGAGTCTGCCCTATTCCTCTTCCAATCCTGCTTTAAGCAAAGAAAAACAGGAAGAATGCCATGAAGCGGGAAAATACCTGAAAATATTATTGGAAAAAGATATCAAACCCTCCGATATCATGACCCGTAAAGCTTTTGAAAATGCATTACGCCTGATTGTAATCCTCGGAGGAAGTACCAATGCCGTCCTGCATTTTATAGCGATGGCTAAAAGTGTAGGAGTACAGGTTACTCAGGATGACTTTCAAAAGATGAGCGACTGTACACCGGTTCTGGCAGATCTTAAACCCAGCGGAAAATATCTGATGCAGGATCTTCATGAGCATGGAGGGACCCCTGCGGTAATGAAGTATCTCTTACAGCAAGGGCTTCTGCACGGTGACTGCCTTACAGTAACAGGAAAAACATTGGCTGAAAATCTGGAAAATGTTCCGGATCTGGATTTCAATACCCAGAAAATTGTAAAACCTCTTTCACAACCGGTAAAAGCGACCGGACATTTGAGAATATTGTATGGTAATCTTGCAGAAAAAGGAAGTGTAGCCAAAATTACTGGAAAAGAAGGAGAACGTTTTGCCGGAAAAGCCCGTGTATTTGATGGCGAAAAAAATCTCATCAGGGGAATTCAGGATGGAACCGTACAGAAAGGTGATGTCATCGTCATCCGGAATGAAGGCCCAAAAGGAGCTCCCGGGATGCCGGAAATGCTGAAACCCACCAGCGCATTGATAGGTGCAGGTTTGGGAAGCAGTGTTGCCCTGATCACAGATGGCCGGTTCAGTGGAGGAACCCATGGCTTCGTAGTGGGACATATTAGCCCGGAAGCTTATGAAGGAGGCTTGATTGCCTTTGTAGAAAATGATGACCTTATCGAAATAGACGCTGTCAATAATACCATACAGCTTAAAGTTTCAGAAGAAGAAATCGAAAAACGAAAACAGGGCTGGCAAAAACCTTCACTGAAAGTACAGAAAGGATTACTCTATAAATATGCATTAACCGTATCATCAGCTGCTGAAGGCTGTGTAACGGATGAAATCTCATAATCACAATATCATGGAGCATTTAAACAGATCTAATGAAACAGAACTTAGCGGAAGCCGGATCATTCTGGAAGCTTTTATTCAGGAAGGTGTAAAAACGGTTTTCGGGTATCCGGGAGGAGCCATCATTCCCATTTATGATGCATTGTATGACTATAAGGAGCAGCTGGAACATATTCTGGTCCGCCATGAGCAGGCAGCAGTACACGCAGCACAGGGACTTGCCAGAGTTTCCGGTGAAGTAGGCGTTGTACTGGCAACCAGCGGGCCGGGAGCAACCAATCTGGTGACAGGCCTGGCAGATGCCTTACTGGACAATACTCCTTTGGTATGTATCACAGGTCAGGTCTTTGAACATCTTTTGGGTACGGATGCCTTTCAGGAGATTGATGTGATGAATATTACAAGCCCTGTCACCAAATGGAATTATCAGGTTACGGATGCCCATGAGCTTCCCGAAGTGCTGGCAAAAGCGTTCTATATTGCAAAATCAGGACGTCCGGGGCCGGTACTCATTGACGTTACCAAAAATGCCCAGTTACAGCATATTCTGTTCAGGGATATTCCCCGTGCTATTCATTAAGGAGCTATAATCCGGATCCTAGACCTGATATGGGGAATATCGAAAAAGCTGCCGCTCTGATTAATTATGCAGAGAAACCTTTTGTGATTGCCGGACAGGGAATTATGCTGGGAAAAGCAGAAAAAGAGTTCCTGAATTTTGCCGAGAAATCCGGAATTCCGGTGGCCTGGACGGTTTTAGGAATGAGTGCCATTCCTACCGATCATCTGCAGGCTGTGGGAATGGTGGGAATGCACGGAAATTACGGACCCAATGTTCTTACCAACGAATGTGATGTCCTGATTGCTGTCGGGATGCGTTTTGATGACAGGGTGACAGGAAGGCTGGACCAGTATGCGAAGCAGGCAAAGATCATTCATCTGGATATTGACAAGGCTGAAATTGATAAAAACGTAAAGGCAGATATACCAATACTGGGAAACTGTAAAGAAACGCTTCCGCTCCTTACTGATTTGATCAGGAAAAGAGACCATTCCGAATGGCATAAAAAGTTTACTTACTGTTTTGAAATTGAAGACAGCACACTGATCAGGAAAGAATTATATCCGCTGGAAGGAGAAATTACCATGGGGAAGTGATCCGGCGCCTTAATGAAATCACAGAAGGGGAAGCAGTGATTGTAACGGATGTAGGTCAGCATCAGATGGCTACCTGCAGATATTCAGGTTTTAAACATTCACGAACCAATGTGACAAGTGGCGGATTAGGAACAATGGGATTCTGTCTTCCGGCAGCAATAGGAGCTTCGTACGCACAAACCGGCCGTAAGGTGATTGCTGTAATGGGTGATGGAGGAGCGCAGATGAATATACAGGAGTTGGGAACCATTATGCAATACCGTCCTGATGTTAAAATCTTAATTCTGAACAATTGTTATCTGGGCATGGTAAGGCAATGGCAGGAATTGTTTCATGAAGAAAGATATTCGTCTGTAGATATTCAGAGCCCGGATTTTGTACAGGTAGCAAGAGGATATGGAATTGAAGGATGCAGGGTATCTGAACGGGAAGATCTTGAAACTGCCCTGCATACAATGCTGGATTATAACGGAGCTTTTCTTCTTGAGGTAATGACCGGAAAAGAGCATAATGTATTTCCAATGATCCCACAGGGAAAAAGTGTTTCAGAGATTGTGCTGAATAATAAATTTTAAAATATAAAAGATGAGAACAGAACATAAAGAATATACCATTACGGCTTATACAGAGGATTATTTAGGGCTGATCAGCAGGATCAATGCGATTTTTTCAAGAAGGAGAATTTCCATGGTGACCTTTAATGTTGGACCTTCTGAAACGGAACGTGTGAAAAAATTTGTCATCGTGATCAGGGAAACAGAAGAATCGGTACAGAAAATTACCAGACAAATGGAAAAACAGGTGGATGTACTGGAAGTTCATTATCATAAAAATCCACATTTCACGGCAATAGAATTTGCCAGCTAACAATGCATTAAATCAAAAAATAATAAATAAAATCAAAGAAAATGGCAAAATTGAATTTTGGAGGAGTAGAGGAAAACGTAGTAACAAGAGAAGAGTTTCCATTAAAAAAGCACAGGAAGTATTAAAAGATGATGAGGTAGTAGATATCGGATATGGAGTACAGGGGCCGGGACAGGCACTGAATCAAAAAGATAATGGGATCAATGTCATTGTAGGGCAGAGAAAGAACTCAAAATCCTGGGATAAGGCTGTAGCAGACGGGTTTGTACCAGGCGAAACCCTGTTTGAAATTGAAGAGGCCCTGCAAAAGGAACTATTATCTGCTATCTTCTGAGTGATGCAGCGCAGATTGAATATTGGCCAAAGGTAAAGCAGCATCTTAGTCCGGGGAAAGCTTTGTACTTCTCTCACGGTTTTGGAATAACCTTTAATGAACGTACAGGAATTGTACCTCCGGCTGATGTAGATGTATTTCTGGTAGCACCTAAGGGATCCGGAACCTCATTGAGAAGAATGTTCCTGCAGGACAGAGGGCTGAACAGTAGTTTTGCTGTATACCAAGATGCTACGGGAAAGGCAAGAGAAAGAGTAACGGCATTGGGAATAGCGATTGGAAGCGGTTATCTGTTTGAAACGGATTTTAAAAAAGAAGTGTACAGCGATCTTGCAGGGGAAAGAGGAACCCTGATGGGAGCCGTACAGGGAATATTTGCTGCACAGTATGATGTTTTAAGGAAAAACGGTCACAGCCCGTCCGAAGCCTTTAACGAAACTGTAGAAGAACTTACCCAATCATTAATGCCGTTAGTGGCTGAAAACGGTATGGACTGGATGTATGCCAACTGCAGTACCACAGCACAAAGAGGAGCCTTAGACTGGTGGAAACGCTTCAGAGATGCAACTTCCCCTTTATTTGAAGAATTGTATGACAACGTAGCAAAAGGGAATGAAGCCCAACGTTCCATCGACAGCAACAGCAAGCCGGATTATAGAGAAAAGCTGGAAGCTGAACTGACAGAGCTTAGAGAAAGTGAAATGTGGAAAGCTGGAAAAACTGTACGAAGCCTCAGACCGGAAAACAATTAATCTCCCTGGAAAATGATGAAAGAAGAAGTGGGCTTTTCCGTACTGGAAGAGGTCTGTAAAGCTGAGGAAAGACTTAAAAATGTTGTTGTTAAAACACCTTTAGCCGTCAACAATAATCTTTCGGCTGTTTACGGCGCAAATATAAGCTTTAAAAGAGGATCTTCAGCAGGTAAGATCATACAAAATCAGAGGTGCTTATAATAAAATGGCAACGATGTCTCCGGAAAGCCTTGCGAAAGGAGTGGTGTGTGCGAGTGCAGGAAATCATGCCCAGGGAGTAGCTTTTGCATGCAGCAGAATGAAAGTGAAAGGAACGATTTTCATGCCTTTGCCTACTCCCGGGCAGAAGCTGGAACAGGTAAAGATGTTCGGAGGAAGCTATATTGATGTAGTGCTGTATGGAGATACCTTTGATGAAGCAAAAATGCCGCATTGAGGTTTTGTGATGAGCATGACGGAGTATTCATTCATCCGTTTGACGATCCTGCAATCATTGCAGGTCAGGCAACGGTAGGAATGGAAATCCTTGAACAGTCGGATGAACCTGTAGATTTTCTTTTTGTTCCCGTGGGAGGTGGGGATTAGCTGCAGGTATCTGTTCTGTGTTTGGGAAGCTTTCTCCGCAAACCAAAATTATCGGGGTGGAACCTTCGGCGGCCGCAAGTATGAAAAAGCCATGGAAAAAGGCAAGCCTGTTCTTCTTGAAAAAATAAGCAGGTTTGTAGATGGTGCGGCAGTTCAGCAGGTGGGTGCCATCACTTTTGAGCTCTGTAAAAATGCCTTATCCGATATGGTGACAGTAGATGAAGGGCTGGTCTGCGAGACGATCTTATCACTTTACAACAAAGATGCTATTGTGGCAGAACCTGCGGGAGCTCTCTCGGTAGCCGCTTTGGAAAAGTACAGGAACGAAATAAAGGGTAAAAATGTAGTATGCATCATCAGCGGAAGCAATAATGATATCACCCGTATGGAAGAAATCAAGGAAAAAGCTTTGCTGTATGCCGGCCTGAAGCATTATTTTCTGGTCAGATTTCCCCAGCGTCCCGGTGCACTGAAAACTTTTGTAATGGAAGTGCTGGGACCGGATGATGACATTACATATTTTGAGTATACCCAAAAAAATTCAAAAGAAAAGGGGATTGCTGTGGTAGGAATTGCATTGAAACAGAACAGAGATTTCAGTCCGTTGATCAGTAAAATGAAACAATATGATTTTTTTGTCAATTACCTGAACAATGATCCGTCTCTGATGAACCTGCTTATTTAGAAAAGCTGGAGAAGTAAAGGTGCTGACTGAACCACAAAAGGCACAAAAGTTTTTTAACACTTAAGTTATTTAAGTGATATTTCTCGCATATATTAAGTACACATAAGCCTTTGAAAATCTCTGATTTTCATTAAAAAAATCTACGGAATCAGCTCAATCTGCCAGAGAGGTATCCGGTACGTTCATGATTCTAAAAACACAATGATGAAAAAGAAGCTTCACAAATTTTTGTGAAGCTTTTATGTTTTATCTTTCAAGTGTAAAATTCGGAATGATTTTCGGGCGTTCCGTTTCATTGGCGATTTTCCAGGATGTTCTGTACATCCATTCTGTCATTTTGTACAGCTTTTTATAGTTGATGTTCTCGGATTCATCCTGTGGAGTATGGTATTGATCATGCAGTACACTGGTGAAGAATACAGCAGGAATTCCAATTTTAGCATACGGAAGATGATCACTTCTGAAGTAAAAATATTCAGCATGGTTGGGTGAATCCCAATCTTTCAGATATTTAAACTTTGTACTTTCATTATTAGCGTCTTCAGCCATTTTTACAAGCTCTTCAGAATTTTTGTGAGGGGCATTTCCTCCCAATAAGGCAGCTTCATTGTTATCATTTCTTCCGATCATGTCACCATTCAGAACTGCTACAATTTTTTCTTTGGGAACCACAGGGTGGGCAGCGTGCCATCTGGAGCCCAGTAATCCTCTCTCTTCAGCACCATGGAAAACAAAAAGGATGCTTCTCTTTCCCGGCTGTTTTTTATATAGGCTCTTGCCATTGCCAGCATAGCAACGCAGGTACTTGCATTGTCGTCGGCTCCGTTATAAATGGTATCATTTTTTACAGGATGTCTGATTCCGTCATGGTCCTGATGCCCGCTGAGCAGAACATATTCGTTTTTAAGGACCGGATCTGTACCTTCTATTTTCCCGATGATGTTCACAGAAGGGTATTTGTAGGTTTCCGTGATCAGGTTCAATGAGGCTTTAGGATTATTTTTCACCCAGCCTGCATTTTCTTTTTTGATCCATAGAACAGGAATGTTATTGGTGATTTTTTCCTTAGGCCTTCTACGCCATAGCTTCCTCTTGTCATCTGGGGAAGAACTTCTGCCCAGCTTTTTCAGAGGTGTCGTCTGTAATGAAAATGATGGCTTTTGCTCCCAGTTCAGCAGCTTTATTATAGTATTTTGTTCTTACAAATCCAGGGTATCTTCTTATAAAAAGAGTCATTTCTTTCTCTATATTTTTATCCGAAGCGTTTACAGCAAGCACTTTTCCTTTGATGTTCAGTTTAGAGAGATCTTCGGGTTCAGCATTTCCGGCGTATACAATTTCAGCATCAATGGATGCATTTACAGGTTCTGCAACAAGGAAATCTTTCCATAATTTCAGATTCTGATCACTTATTTTCAGGCTGCTTTGCGGAATTACCTGATGTCTGTACATATCAAAGAACTGGAAGAAAGTTCCATTATCTCCAGCAGGTTTCATTCCGGCTTCTTTAGCTTTGTCAGCAAGCCACATAGACACTTTCAGCTCGTCCAAAGTTCCTGCTTCACGGCCCCAGAACTGGTCTGCTGCAAGTTCATACATATCCTTACGAAGATCAGCTTCTTTAATAGCAGAAACCAAAGGCTTTTTATAGCTTTGGGCATTTCCTATACTGAACAGGAACAGGCCCAATAGTGAAAGAATATAATTTTTATTCATCTGTTTCTTAGTTCATATTGGCAAGTTTATCAGAGAACTGTTTTGAAAACTCTTTTCTGTCCTCTTCCAGTTTTTCCTGGTTGGAAGGTAAAATATAGTTAAAAAGGATTTTGTCTTCGTTGTCTAAAAAGATGATTTCCTTTTCATTTCCATCGATCATCTGTGAGAAAATCTCCCACATCGGGGTGTCTTTTAATTTTAATAATTCAAAAAACTGTTCTGCTTTGATTTCGATTTTCTGCATGTTCTTTTTATATATTATCGTTGAATGCTGTTGAAATAGATTCCAAAATTAAAGATTTTGCCTTTCCCGGACTATTAAAATTCCAAAAACTTCAGTTTAAACTGAACGGCAAAATTCTGATTGAAATACGGGGTGGCATAATAGCCTACTCTGTAGAATACACCCAGGTTGAAATAGCTCGAAAGGAAATTGTTCCATTCCAGACCTACCTCCTGATACAGGTGATCAAGCTTTCTGAACTTAAACTGATGGTATTCCGGATGTTTCATATCTCCGATGGTTCCCCTCAGTACAAAATCAAAGCTGGAAACATTATGTCCGAAACTTTTGAAGTAAAAGGGTAGTTTGTGGGTGAAATAATAGGCTACGAATTTGTCGTTATAATACTTTCCGCCCTCCAGAGTTGCAAAACCAAGGAAAGAAGTAAGGTTGAAGTTGAAATCTTTTCCCGGAGAAGCCAGTCCGTTCATCGTAAAATTCTTCCAGATTGGTGCCTGGCCCAAAACAACTCCACCATACAGCCTGAAGCCTGTAGTTCCGATCGGTGTTTTAAAATTATGAACAAAAAGAGCATCAAAACGGGAGTAGTTAAAGCTTCCGCCCAGCATTTTATAACTCTGCTCATAATTAAAATAAAGCTCAGGATATTTCTGATCAATCAGTGATTTCCCCTGTGGGGTCATGATATTGGTAGAATTGGGAGAGTACTTCAATGTAAACAGCGTATTGAAGTTTTTGAAGGAAGACCCGCCATCCCTGAACTGATAATCAAACTCAGCTTCTTCTATATTTCTTCTCACTGCAAGGGCAAGGGTAAGGCCGTTTGTCACATCATTCAGATAAGATAATGATGCACCTTTGAAGTGGAAATATTTATCATTATTCAGATTGTTCCCAAAATTCATCATTCTCATTTTGAAGTTCCAGAGTCTTCTGTAGAATTCCCCGGATGCCGTTACATCATCATAAAACTCAAACCTGAAAAAGGAATTTTTTTCTAAAGAGGTCTTCATATCCAGCCCCATACCGTATTTCCATCTGCGGTCTTTCACACCGTATGCAAAATAATAATCGGGAGAGAAATAAGGATTGAAATTTTCATTCATTTTAGCCTTTAATCCCAGTCTGAAACCTTCATACGAGTTATAATTCACAACCTCATCCACTGCAAAATCTACAGAGTTGACCCTGATCTGACCATTGAGCAAACCGGATAAAATCTGGGCTTTACCGTCTATTTTATATTGTTTTCCTAAGCTGTCTATCGTTTTATAGGTATTTTGTTCCCTGCTGGTGAGGGGTCGGTTCGGTATTTATCCAATGAATGACCATCGATACTCTTTACCGAGAAAGTATAGCCTTTGAAATCTTTACGGTCTTCTTCGATAGGAGATTCAAAATCAAAATATTTGGAAGTCAGGAAAGCGTAGGTGCCAAAGCTCTTTTTATCTTTTTTGTTGAGACGGTCTTTGTCATCCATGGCCATTTTACCCATTTTAAGTTTTGCTTTTTCCTGGGCAAGGAACCATTTGTTATTGTAAAATATCCAGGTGCTGGTGATGATCCCGTCGTTTTTATTTTTACTGAAGTTTTCGATCTTCTTGATCCCGTAAGTTTCCGTATCTACATAGATCGCACCGTTGTATTTTCTTTTTCTGTCCGGATTTTTATAATTGACCTCACGGAAACGGATCACAAAATTTTTCCGCCCGTCAAGTTCAACGGTATCTGAAAGAAAAAACCTGTAAAGTCCTCTGTTTTCAGGCTTCACCTGCTCCGGAACAATGTCTCTGTTACTTTGCTGAAGGGCGATCATTTCATAAATCGGCTGTTTCAGACCGGAAATTCTGTTATCCAGAATATTGATCTTTTCCCGTATTTCTTGGAGTATAAAAACTCCTGGGCTCTTTCCCACAGAAACAGTTTGCTTTTGGAAAATATCTTTCTTGCGTTGATGTTATTTAAAGAATCCTTTGCTCTTTTTTTTCTTAAAAACATTCAGATCATTGAAGTACTCCTGAAACTGGGAAATACTGTCTTCGTCAATATCCAGAGAGATTTTTTCATAAGATTTATAAGAATAGGAACCTAAGCTTTTGGGTGAATTATCTTTGAACAGTCTGTTTACTTTTTTTCAGAATTTCCAAGGCTCTCGGATCACTTTTATCTTCTATGACCACAGCTTCAATATTGGTAGTTTTTGAAGATTTTCTGATCAGGGAAACTTCCATACTGCTTTCAATCGAAACGATTTCCTTCTGATAAAATTCAGCATCAATTTCTATATCTTTACATTCTGTTTTGAATTCCAGAAAGCCCTGCGCATTAGTATATCCGATAATCTTGTTGTCACACGATATTTTTGCGTTAGAGACAGGTTTTTGGCTGGTGTCATCCACAACCTTTATTTTCAGTTGTGAATACCCCAAAAAGCTCATCATAAAAAAAATAATAACAATAAAACCCTTTTCATGTAAAAAAACTAGGTCAAAATTAATCATATTTATTGGCCTGTAAAAGTTTTTAACAGAGTATAACATTGATTTAATCTAATTCTGCAATGGAAAATTAAAAACGTTGAAATGCCATTTAATTATTCAGAGATTTATCCTGAAAGTCTGAAGCTGGAGGCTGGAAGTTATGAGGTATGAAAGACGAATTTTCATACCTTGTTAATTTTCCGACTTCCAGCTTCTTTCTTCCAGCTTCCATTCCAAACTACTGTCTGTCATCCAATGCCCGCATAAAATCAATAATGTCATCAATTTCCTGATCCGTAAGCTGTAACGGAGCATCTGAAAGTGTCTGGTTTTCTACTTTAAATCCAAAGCCTTTTCCTCCGCCTTTATTATAAAAATTCATCACTTCTTTCAATGTTTTATAACCTCCGTTGTGCATGTAAGGAGCCGTTTTGCTGATGTTTCTGAGGGTAGGGGTTTTAAAGGAATTCTGGAGGGATTCAACCGTTTCATGGAATTTTCCTCTGCCCGGATCCTGGTCAAAAGTTTTATTGTCTCCATTGATAGCCGTTCCCAGTACTTCCTGTTCAGTTTTTTTGAAAGTTGGAGGTACCGTTCCATTGAATAAAGGAATAAAGTGGCATATGGCACACTGAGCCTTTCCTACAAAAAGATTAAAACCACGTTTCTGGCTTTCTGTCATGGCCGATTTATTACCTCTCATGTATTCATCAAAACCTGAATTGAATGCTGCCAGCGAACGGATATAGCTTGCCAGTACATTCTGAAGTTGCCAGATTTCCGTCTTCTGAGATTGATAAATCTTTTTAAAAGCTGCCTGATATTCCTTATCCTGATTGATCTTTGCAAGAATAACATTAAGGTCACCATGCATTTCTTCCTTATTGGAGATCACATCGGAGCTCTGGCCTTCCAGATCCTCTTTCCGCATATCCCAGAACTGCCCATGCTGGTAGCCTGCATAATTAAGTGAAGGAGCATTTCTTGCAAGCTCTGCATTTTCAAGGGACAACGATTTTGCAAGTCCGTCAGTAAATGCTTTTTCTGGAATATGACAGGTGGCACAGCTCCTGTTGTTATTGTTGGAAAGTATTTTATCGTTAAAAAGTTTGTGACCAAGGGCTGATTTTTCTTTTGAAAAGGCAAATTCATTACCCGGAGTGAATGCATTGGGGTTGAAAGCATTCTTTGAAAAAAATGTAGCGGCATGTTTATTCAGGGCGGTCGTTACTTCAACATCCGGGATCTGTTCCTGTTTCTGGAATTCCAGCATCAGGGAAGTGATCTTGTTAAGATGATCAGGAATGAAATTGACGTAATCAAAAGAATTCTTATCCGGATTCTTTTTCAGTATTTCAAGAGCGGAACTTATTTCAGCATTGATATTTTTCAAAGCCTTACCTTTTGATCTGCCGGTAGAAATTTGCTCTAAAGTCTGCTTTACTGCTTCAAGCGCATAGGGTATTTCCTGTAAAGATGTTCCGGAAACAGGAGTGTCAAATCCTGCAATCCCTAAACTGGCAATTCTGAACACTTCCTGTCTCAATGCATCAAAAACCTGATTTTTGCTTACCGTAATTACCTGAAAGTTGATTTTTATAGCATTGCTTTTATTAATCAGTTTTTTCAAAAATCTGATCACTTCATTTTTATTGGCCCGGTCATATGGGTAGAGCATTTCTTCCAGAACCTGTAATCCTTCCGGTTCTATTTCCGTGTGTTCATCCATTTCAATTTCAGGAAGGGCCGGCCCGTTGATGAATCTTGCGGAATGGGGAAGGAAGTATTCTACGGCCCATTCCATTTTTTTGTAGGTCTTTCTGAGTGTTTCAAACTTTTGCTGAAGAAGTTTTTCGTCAGCATTATCAGAGACAAGGTCTGTAAGTGTATTGACCTGTTTTTCAAACTCAATATTGTTGGCAAGGATTTCTTTTTTACGGAACCTAAATCTTCATATACAGGCTGAGGTTTCTCGTTTTTGCAGTAGGCAAGGACCAGAAGTGCCGTTGCTGCATATAAAAACAGAAGTATCGGGTATTTTGAAAGTTTCTTCATTGCATGAAAAAGTATCAACAGAAGATTTTCTGCTGATACTTTGATTTTTTATGAGTAATTAAAGCTATTTTTCTACGTTTCTGATGATGACAACCTGTCCGCCTTCTTTATTGGTATTCACTCCGGAACCGTCAGGATTCATAAACTTATCCGATTGCCATGTATGAGAATGGATATTCACGGTAAAGGTATTAGGAACTCCTATGATATCTGAAATGTCAACCATTGCCCCGAACTCCCAAGAACCGAATTTCTGAAGATCTCCGGACTGATTGTAAGCAGTCTGCCATGCAGAATTACCTCTGTTGTGCTTCATATTCAGCCACGGTTTATATTGTTTTGTTGCAATATTAAGCTGCCAGATGTAAGAGTCATGATTGGCCGCTTTGTAATAAGAATCACCGTCTTCCTGAATGTAAACAAAGTTTTCAGTGACACACAGGTTATCAGGATTGATCAGATTGTTTCCAGGATTAGAGTCTCCTTCTGCCACTACTTCCAGCTTTCCGGTCAGCATATTGTTGGCATTTAAAACCAGTTTGTAAACTCTTCCCCACATCGTTAATCCCGGTTTTGGATTTACACCGTCTAAGGATTCTCCGGTTGCTGTAAAATAGATTTCTCTTCCTTTTCCTGCTCCTTTTCTGTAATCTACATCTTCCACTCTTGAGAAGCGGATTGCATTATTATTGATATTGGCCTGGTTGATCTGAGCTCCTGTAGAGGTTTTTGCTCCTGTAATTTCAACAAATTCCACATCGTAGCTGCCTCCTTTGGTCATGTCAGTTTCTTTGTAGTTATTGTTGGTTCTTTTAATGCATATAGTTTTCCGTTATCAAGATCTCCCTGTGTATCGGCTACGTACATGATCAGCTGTCCTGCAGATTGGTGGGAAGTAGAATATGACTGATCTTCACCGATGATGATATAAGATTTTCCATTAGATACATCCTTAGGAAGCGGAACGGCATTTTCCATAGACGCTTTTCCTAAAGCCGGTTTTACCCTGGTTTTATCTGAAGCCTGGGAAACAGGAGCTAAAGGGTTTAAAGCATGCACCATACTTTCTTCTCCGGATTCTCCTGCAGTAAGGAATGCACTGAAACCGTGAATTTCAGGAGTAGCTAATGTAGCAGAACATAATCTGGTGATTCCTCCGGTACCATTAAGAATGTATTCTCCTTTTACAGGTTTGAATGTTTTATCTAAATATACTCTGGAAACCGATTGCTTGATCTCATGGTTTGTGATCATAAGGTAACCGTTAGAATTAGGATCCTTCATGATTCCCATCCCGTCTGGCTGGCCCCGAAAACAAAGTTGGGAGATCCAGGAAGTACATCTGAACTTGAAATAAGTGTGGTGATGTTCAGATTTTCAAAACCTGGCATTCCAAAAACGAAAGCTGATTCCTTAGAAAAATTTTCAATCTTGATATTGTCATTAACCGGAGTATTTTCTCCGTCGTTATTATCATCATTACAGCTCTGAAAGATAAGACCTGCAAGGAATAAAGCACCGATAGTTCTGTTAATTTTCATAATTGTTTTTTTGAATTTCGATTACGACAAAACTAGAGGTCTATTGTGAATTATATTTTACGGGGACGAAACAAATAGTTTAAGATTATGTCAGGATTTGTTAAGATAAGATCAATAATTAGAACGGATATAAATAAAAAGACTTTGATGAAAATCTTAGGAATAAGGGAATAGTATGTTATAACGCAGAGTACGCAAAAGTTTTATTTCCTGCTTTTTTCGTTCGCAAAGGGATTCCATTTAGCAAAAAGCGCAATAATTTCATAGCTGAGTGTAACGCCTTTGCGAACGAAAATATTGATGATAGCATGAGAATTTCTTTGCGATCTTTAGCGTTAAATAAAACATATCCAGCTTATATAACCGTCTAAATTTATTTTAATCTCTCGCTGATTTCACAGATTACGCAGATGTTTGCGGAAGAATCTGCGTAATCCGTTTGATCTGCGAGAAGTATCAATATTATATCTGCTTGATAAAATCAATGAAAGAATGGTATTTTATAATGCAGAGACGCTACGGATTCTATTCGTAAAGGCATTCCATTTATCAAAAAATGCAGTCATTTCATAGCTGAGTATAACGCCTTTGAACGAAAATATTGATGGTAGCATGAGATTTTCTTTGCGATCTTTAGCGTTAAATAAAACATATATCCAGCTTATATAACCGTCTAAATTTATTTTAATCTCCCGCTGATTTCACAGATTACGCAGATGTTTGCGGAAGAATCTGCGTAATCCGTTTGATCTGCGAGAAGTATCAATATTATATCTGCTTGATAAAATCAATGAAAGAATGGTATTTTATAATGCAGAGACGCTACGGATTCTATTCATCTGCTTTTTCGTTCGCAAAGGCATTCCATTTATCAAAAAATGCAGTCATTTCATAGCTGAGTATAACGCCTTTGCGAACGAAAATATTGATGGTAGCATGAGAATTTCTTTGCGATCTTTAGCGTTAAATAAAGCATATATCCAGCTTATATAACCGTCTAAATTTATTTTAATCTCCCGCTGATTTCACGGATTACGCAGATGTTTGCGGAAGAATCTGCATAATCCGTTTGATCTGCGAGAAGTATCATATTATATCTGCTTGATAAAAATCAATGAAAGAATGGTATTTTATAATGCAGAGATGCTACGGATTCTATTCGCAAAGGCATTCCATTTATCAAAAAATGCAGTCATTTCATAGCTGAGTATAACGCCTTTGCGAACGAAAATATTGATGGTAGCATGAGATTTTCTTTGCGATCTTCCAGCTTATATAACCGTCTAAATTTATTTTAATCTCCCGCTGATTTCACGGATTACACAGATGTTTGCGGAAGAATCTGCATAATCCGTTTGATCTGCGAGACGTATCAATATTATGTCTGCTTGATAAAAATCAATGAAGTTGATTTCATTCTTTGTCTCCTGGAATTATAAAGTATTATAGAAAAAACTTTACGTTAAAATAACATGATAGACAGTAAAAACAACTCCGGCTGTCTCAATTCTGAGACAGCCGGGGCTGAAATTTATGATAAAGGTTTCTATTTTAGATATTCAAAGCTTTTTGGTAAGCATTTTCTATACCTTCAAGGTTTTTACCTCCAGCAGTCGCAAAGCCAGGGTTTCCACCACCGCCACCTTGAATTTCTTTAGCAAGGTCTTTTACGATAGCTCCAGCCTGGTAATCTGCCGCAAGATCATCAGAAACTCCAACGGTAATCATTGGTTTTCCGTCTGCATCAGAAAGAATAATCGTTACTGAAGTCGGGATTTCTCTCTTCAACTGGAATACGATGTCTTTTACAGAACCTGCATCCAGAGAAGTTTTCTTTACTAAAAGCTGTTTGTTACCTTTCTGCTCATATGCATTCTTCCATTCTCCGATTTCTCCTTTTGCCTTTTCCTTCTTAAGAGCATCTACTTCAGCCTTTAATGAAGTATTTTCCTCGATTAGTTTTTCGATAGATCTTACAACATCTTTAGACTTTAATAATTGAGAAAGCTCAGTGATCTGCTTTTCAAGATTGTTGAAATATTCTTCAGATTTGTCTCCAGAAATAGCCTCAATTCTTCTGATTCCCGCAGCCGCAGAACCTTCGGAAGTGATCTTAAAATGACCAATTTCGCTGGTGTTTTTTACGTGAGTTCCCCGCAAAGTTCTTTTGAGCTTCCAAACTGGATCATTCTCACACTATCACCATATTTTTCACCAAACAAAGCCATTGCTCCTTTTTCCAGAGCTTCCTGAATCGGAATATTTCTGAACTCCTGTAAAGCAATACTTTCTTTGATCTTTTTATTTACTTTTTCCTCAATTAATGCTAATTCTTCCTCAGTCATTTTGTTGAAATGAGAGAAGTCGAAACGAAGATAATCTGGACCTACATAAGAACCTTTCTGTTCTACGTGAGTTCCTAAAACATCTCTTAAAGCCTCATGCAGAAGGTGAGTCACAGAGTGGTTTGCCTGAGAATTTTTCTCTCAGAAGCGTTTACTTTAGCATAGAAAACAGCACCTGCATCTTTCGGAAGTCCGTTGATTAATGAAATAATCAATCCGTTTTCTTTCTTAGTTTCCAGTACTTCGAAGCTCTCAACTGCATTTTCAAGAACCCCTTTATCTCCAACCTGTCCACCTCCTTCAGGGTAGAAAGGAGAACTGCTTAATACCACCTGGTAAAATTCTCCGTCTTTATTTTCTACCTTTCTGTATCTTGTAATATAGGTTTCAGATTCAATTTGATCGTAACCTACAAAGTTTCTCTTTTCTTCCAGGGTAACCCAGTCGTATACTTTCTGGGCTGAATCAGCTTTTGAACGAAGTTTTTGTTTCTCCATTTCAGCTTTGAAACCTTCTTCATCAATCGTTAAGCCTTTTTCTTCAGCGATAATTCTTGTTAAATCATCAGGGAAACCATAAGTATCATACAGTTCAAAAACTTCTTCGCTAGGTAATACTTTCTGATTATTGGCAATAGTCTGCTGGATCAGTTTCTCTACTCTGATCAGACCGTTTTCAATTGTCTTTAAGAAAGAATCTTCTTCACTTTTGATCACTTCAGCAACCAGTTTTCCTTGTTTTTCAAGTTCCGGGAAGAAAGCTCCCATTTGCTCCTGCAGCACAGCAACCAATTTGTAAAGGAAAGGTTCTTTCATATCCAGGAATCGGTAAGAATAAGAAATACCTCTTCTTAAAATTCTTCTGATCACATAACCAGCTCCTCCGTTTGATGGCAATTGTCCGTCTGCAATAGCAAAGGAAACCGCTCTGATGTGGTCTACCACAACACGGATCGCAATATCTTTTTCGTCTTCTAAAATTCCGGTATATTTTTTACCTGAAAGTTCCTCAACTTTAGCAATAAGCGGAGTGAAAACATCAGTGTCATAGTTGGAAGACTTCCCTTGAAGTGCCATACAAAGACGCTCAAAGCCCATTCCCGTATCTACGTGCTGAGCAGGAAGCTTCTCTAAAGATTTATCTGCTTTTCTGTTGAATTCCATGAAAACCAGGTTCCATACTTCAACAACCTGAGGGTGGTCATTATTCACCAGTTCAAGTCCTGAAACTTTAGCCTTTTCTTCTGGTGTTCTCAAGTCAACATGGATTTCTGAACACGGTCCACATGGTCCGCTTTCACCCATTTCCCAGAAGTTATCTTTTTTATTTCCGTTAATGATTCTGTCCTCTGAAATGTGAGATTTCCAGAAGTCATAAGCATCCTGATCTCTTTCAAGATTTTCTGAAGCATCCCCTTCAAAAATCGTTACGTATAAATTTTCTTTTGGAATTCCGTATACTTCAGTCAGTAATTCCCAGGCAAAAGCAATAGCCTCTTTTTTGAAGTAATCCCCGAAAGACCAGTTTCCTAACATTTCAAACATGGTGTGGTGGTAAGTATCTCTACCTACATCATCCAGGTCATTGTGCTTCCCTGAAACTCTCAGACACTTTTGGGTATCGGCAATTCTAGGGGCGGTAGGCGTTTTGTAGCCAAGGAAGAAATCCTTGAACTGCGTCATTCCGGAGTTGGAAAACATAAGGGTAGGGTCGTCTTTCAGCACAATAGGAGCTGAAGGAACGATCAGGTGCTCCTTACTTTTAAAATAATCTAAAAATTTTTGACGTATCTCTTGTGATGTCATAGTATTGCTTTTGCTTTTTTAATATCAAATTTTGATAAGATGCAAATTTAAGATTTTTAAGCGATTTGTAATAATTTTATGCTATGTTTTGAATGATAACGAGTTTGGCTAATGGGGTGTGGTAAACCTTACAGGTTTTCAAAACCTATAAGGTTTGAGATGGCAAGTTTGTAATGACTGTAATCAATAATAAATTGATCTCATTTTGCAATTTTCCATTTAACTTACTACCTTCGTTGTGATCTGAAATAAGACAAAAATCCTTCCAATGACAAAAGATGAAGAACTGAAAAGCTGGATAGAACAATATTCAGGACCGCTTTTGAAGCGGGCACTGTATGTACTTTCGAATAAAGAAGATGCACAGGATGTTGTTCAGGAAGTTTTTTGCTGCTTACTCAGCTTATGATTCTTTTGAAGGAAAAAGCAATGCGCTTACATGGCTGATGGCTATTCTGAACAGGAAAGTTGCAGATTTTTACCGTAAAAATATAAATCTGAACCCAATATCAGACTCGATCATTTTTTTGATGAAACGGGATCATGGAAAAATAATGATGTTTTGAATGACTGGAATGTTTCTGGCGATGGGGATGAGCTTTTAGACAGTACAGAATTTAATAAAACATTGGAGGAATGTATTGAAGAATTGCCCTCCAGATGGAAGATTCTGCTTAAAATGTATTATATCGAAGAAAAAAAAAAAGCACCGGAAGTCAGTCAGGAATTAGAAGTTTCTACGACTAATCTTTGGAAGATTTTGCAGAGAAGCCGCATGCAGCTCAGAGAATGTCTGGAGTTTAACTGGTTTTCAAAATCATAAGAGAAATGATAAGAAGAATACTACATAAATTATTTTTACCATGCAGTGAAGCCACTTTACTGATGGAAAAGAGGAATGCCCAATCTATTTCTTCCAGAGAAAACAGAATGCTGAGCATGCACCTGATGATCTGCAAATGGTGCAGAATGTACAATGAAAAGCTGGCACTTTTGGATAAAGTTTTTAAAAAGAAATTCTCTGAAGAAAAAACTGAAATTAATGATTCTGAAATTCAGGACTTTAAAAACAAAATGATCGATAAATTAAATTTCTAAGAAAATTTCTGTCAGGATTTTAAAATGTCTCCGACTATACTTTTGAAAACAATAAAGTATTCATTTAAAATCTTAAAAATATGGTCGGAACAGTACAGGAATCTAAAATCAATTAACCCGAATCGGGTATTATATCTCGCTTTTCGAGCAGCACTTATTTTACTGTGGATTGGTATCTTCAAATTCACTCCCACAGAAGCTGCTGCAATAAAACCCTTGGTAGAAAACCATTTCTTAACTTTTTTTCGTATATAAGATTATGAGCGTCCAGGCAGTGTCAAATCTTATCGGAGCGATAGAAATTATCATTGCATTACTCCTGATATTTAGTGCGAAATTTGCTGTACTGAAAAAGTATGCAGGGATAGGAATGATCGTAACTTTTCTGGTGACATTAAGTTATTTGTTTACAACACCGGGAATATGGAAAATAGTGGACGGAGTGCCTGTGACGGATTTCTTTATTTTAAAAGATTTTATGCTTTTAGGATTTGGATTGATGATCGTTCAAAATAATAAGTAATGAATAAAAAGGTAAAAATGAAAAATATATTAATTGTACTCGGAATCATTCTGGGTATAGCAGTCTTTGCTGCGGGATCCGGGCTTTTCAAAAAAACAAGCCTGATGTAGTGGAAATAAAAAAGAAAATGAGAAAATTATGGATAACAAAAACGTTAGAGAGATTTATTTTGCAGGTGGATGTTTCTGGGAACAGAACATTTTTTTCAACAAATTCGTGGTGTTGTAGGAACAGAAGTGGGTTATGCCAACGGGAATACTCAAAATCCTACGTATGAAGAGGTGGTAAGTCATACAACAGGTTTTGCAGAAACCGTAAAAGTGAAGTATGATCCGGAACAGGTAGATCTGAAACTGTTGATTGATTTATATTTTAAAACAATTGATCCCACAAGTAAAGACCAGCAGGGAAATGACAGAGGAAACCAGTACAGAACAGGAATTTATTTTACCGATAAAACGGATGAAGCTGTTGTGAAAGGCGAAGTGCAGAAGCTGGCAAAAATTACAGCAAACCTATATTGGTGGAAACCATTCCTCTTAAAAATTTCTATAAAGCGGAAGATTATCACCAGGATTATCTGGATAAAAATCCGGGAGGATACTGCCATATTGAACCGGGACTGTTTGAAATGGCCAAAAAGCCAATCCGCTTCCGGCAAAAACAACCTCTTATCAAAAGCAGGATAAAAAAGTTTTAAAAGAAAAACTGACTGCCGAGCAATACAATGTTACCCAGGAAAATGGTACGGAAAGACCTTTCCAAAACGAATACTGGGACGAAACCCGTGAAGGAATTTATGTAGATATCACTACGGGGAACCTTTATTTGTTTCTACAGATAAATTTGAATCTGGATGTGGATGGCCAAGCTTTTCAAAACCAATCACAAAGAGTCTGATTGATGAAAAACTGGACCGTTCTCATGGTATGGATAGGGTAGAAGTAAGAAGTAAAACCGGAGATGCTCATTTGGGACACGTATTTACAGATGGTCCTAAAGATAAAGGAGGTCTTCGCTACTGTATCAACAGTGCTTCGCTGAAATTTATTCCCAAAGCGGAAATGGAAACAAAAGGATACGGAAAATATCTTCCGTTGTTAGATAAAAAGTAATGTGAAAGGAAGAGGCTGTCCAAAAGGACAGTCTTTTTATGCGACCCATTACTGTCCGATAAAAAGTATAAATACATTGAAAATATTAATATTTATGCTATGAATTAACAGGTCGCTCCTCCGGAGCTCTAATTTTAAAACAAATACGTTCTATTAACAGTCAGCTCCCATTGGAGCTGAATTTGATCCCATCGGGATCTACTGTTAGTAGAAAAATGAAATCCCCATAAAATAAAGCTCCGGAGGAGCGACCCGTTAATTCTATTTAAATTTTATCGAACAAGAATGTTTTTATATAAAGTGTCAGATCTAAGGTTGATTCAAGATATTTATATGACCCTCAAACTCTCCCTAAATTCTATTCTTTATAACAACAAGAGGCTGCCAAAACTTTTGGACAGTCTCTTTTATTTTGAATTAATGATGTAGTTGAAATCTTTCTTTGATGCTGAGCGTAGAAATGTTCAGAAATAGAAGAAAACCAAAAATAATGTAATAGGTATCTTTCGGAAGTTCTGTGAGAAGCAATTGTATTTTTTCAAAAAAATCAGGTTTATATTCTGGTCTGATCACATCATTACAGAGCAAACATGCATATTCGGGAGCTTGGGCATTGGGAGTAATATAGTTATAAACCGCAAAAATATGTCCTGTTTTCTCCAGGTCAACGGCATACTGATCTTGTTTGGCAATTGCCAGATCATTCAAAACAGAGACAAAATCACCATAGCTATTATTTTGATCTAAAATAAACTCAATACCAGACTCTTTCTCATTTCTTTCCTGAAGTTTTTTCAGTTCAGAAACATATGATTTTGAATTCTTCTGGGCTGTACCGGAAGCTATTTTTATCTTTTTGTAATCCCAGTTTCGGTAAAGTTCAAAACTTGCAAAAGTATTTTTAATCCCCTCTCTTTCTTTGGCAGGAAGTCCAATGTCTATCACAGAAATATTAATATCTTCAAACTTTTGGTTTCCATAATACCAGAATAAGACAGGAATCAGGAAGGCGCTGATCAATCCTGGAAAGTAGTATATTTTTTTCATGGCTAGTTTTTGACAGTATCAAATGAAAATTTTAAGCCAAAAAAAAGTGATCCGAAAACGAACCACTTAAAAATAATCTTTAAATATTGCAATTTTTAAATCTTTAAATTCCAAATATTACCATCTACCAATCCCTCTTTCTCAGAATCCAGTACGATCCGAATATAAAAACACCACACCACACCAGGCAGGCAATAAGGCTTTCTGTAGGGTAGTGGAATTCATATTTTAAACCCATCATTTTTGCCATGTCTAATCTGATCATTGGATTGGGAATAAGGTTGGACATACTTTCCAACGGTAAAAGATGGCTGACAAAAAGTCATTTTGAAGGATTTCATTCCTTTGAGGTCCCTGTAAATCTTTTATTTTGGTGAATATTTCAACCTTAGATAAAATTCCCTCACCGATCCAGAAAACAAAAAGAGCCAGAAATACGAAGACTGATTTTCTCAGCAAAATGGATAAGAACATTAAAAAACAGAAGAATGTAAATAGCTTTACAAAGTAATTTCCAATGAAAAATATTTCCCCAAAAACCTTTGCAGAATCCGTTGTCTTTGAATACTGATATCCTAAAAACATCGTAATGGCCAACACAATGATGGTAGAAATAATGGTAAAAATGCTTATCGTCAGCAGTTTTGAAGTGATAAATTCTTTCCTGCTCAAACCGTCAATGGTATTTTGCTTAAACATCCTGTTGCTGAATTCCTGTGAGATTGAGAAAACAATGATCAATCCTAAGAAAATTTTAAGCAAAGCAACGATCCATGTGGTGAAATTCCAGATTTCGGGAAAGTTATAAATACCCTGTTCTTTCAGATTTACCGTTCCTCCCAAAACATCAAAGTCTACCAATCCGATGAAAAGCAATGCAGTAAGAATGGCAAAATAAAGAAGGGTGAAAATCTTGAATGGTCTGTAATTCAGATTTTTATAGTATTCCAGTTTTAATAATTTCATCATGATTAGTTGGTGTTTTTTACAAGTTCAAGGAATTGAGATTCAAGAGACAATTTTTTCTTGGTTAAATGAGACAGGAAAATTCCTTTTTCAGCCAGTTTCTGATTCAGTGCTGATGCGGATACGGATGCATCGTCACGAAGCTGGGCTTTAATATAATCTCTGTCCTGATTGACGAAGCTGAACCACGGAAGTTCATTCAAAGCATTGAAAAGTAATACATTGTTGTCTGCTTTTAATTCAAAATAACCATTATTGGCCGTCATTTCATCCACTCTGCCGCAATAGATGGAGTTGCCTTCTTTCAGTACAATCACATGGCTGCATATCTTTTCAATTTCGTCCAGAAGGTGGCTGGCTATAATGATGGTAATACTTTGCTTGGCAATATTGCTGATAATTTCCTGATCTGGATAATTCCTTCAGGATCCAGTCCGTTGGTAGGTTCATCCAGAATCAGTACTTCGGGATTATTCAGCATGGCAGAAGCAATGGCCAAACGCTGTTTCATTCCTAAAGAGAAGGTTTTGAAAGCATCTTTTCTTCTTTCATACAGGTTAACGGTTTTCAGTACTTCTTCAATTCTTGAATAAGGAGTTTCTTTGATCTCTGCAACAATTTTAAGATTGGTCTCTGCATTCAGATAAGGATAAAAGTTAGGCTGCTCGATAATAGCTCCGATTTTCTTTAAAGTTTCGGGATCTGTTCCCTTTTTTCCAAACCAGAACCAGTCTCCGCTGGTAGGATTAATGGTGGAAAGCAGCATCCCGAAAGTAGTGGATTTTCCGCTTCCGTTAGGCCCCAGAAGTCCGTAAACATTTCCTCTTTCTACATCAAAAGAAATATTGTTGACCACAACTCTTTTGAATTTTTTTGTCAGATTCTTTACTGATAAAATTTTTTTCATGTAATTTGTTTTACATAGTAGTAGTCTATATAAATTAGAGAATGTTACAGAATTATCATAAATCAATTTAAATTTAACTGTAAATGCATTAAATTTGATAGAATTAATGAAAAGTTTATGAAGTTAATTGAACTGGCAGAAGAACTGAATGTTTCTGCAGAAGCCATCAAACAATTTATACAGGATTTTGATCTTGAATTGGTAGACTGTATCAGCACCAATTTTGAAGTAAAAGAGGATTTTGAAAAATTTGCCCGTGAAAATGTAGATTTTTAAGACTGTATGAAAAGGATCTGGATAAAAATAAAACCCTGGAGCAGATTGCAGAAGTGATCAATCAGCCTAAAGAAAAAGTTGAAAAAGCAATAAAAGATAATAACCCGAATATTTTTGATAACGGTTTCTTTAAATCTTCAATTTCAAGCTACGGGATTGATAATAAATTAGGAGGAAACTATCAGTTTGTCTATAATTATTTCGGGCATAAGACCAGTCTGCAGCAAAGAGATTTCATTGGCTACAGAGATCTTTTCTTCTATACTTCTGCTGTCTTGGAACCTTTCCTGAATCCTCAGCAGATCAAAGATTGGGGAATCAATAAACCGGCTGGAATCATTTTGTACGGTCCTCCGGGAAGCGGTAAAATTTTCTGGGCGAACAAAATTGCTGAAATTATTGGGTATCAGTTTAAAGAAGTTAAAAACATTACCTCGGAACATCACTCATTGATGGAAACGAGATCAATTTCAGCGACTTTCTGCTGAAGATGATGAAAGAAAATAAAATGCTGCTGTTTCTTGACGATTTTGATGAAATCATGAGACAGAGAACTGCCGAGACAGATATAGCCTCATGCAACCTTGAAGCCCAGGAACTTATTCTTCACTATATCGGAAAATTTGAGAAGGAAGGCGTACTGATGGTAGGCTCAGCCAATTCTGTTTCAGAAATTGATGAAGAAATCTCTGGCACCCGGAAGATTTGATGTGATGATTCCGATCTTTCCACCCAATGCATCAGAACGTTCTGAAATTATATTATATGCAATGACCAAAGGGCTTGAAGAAGATTCCCTGCTCTATAAAATACTCAAAAACAACAAGGCGGATAAGGTTCCTTTCTGGCATGAGGTCGCTTCAAAAATGAAAGCGTTCAGCAATACGATGCTGATCGATTTTACACAAAGCCTGAAGAAACGAATTAAAAATCTTTACCAGAGAACCAGAAATGAAAAACTGAAAATAGATCAAAGGCTTTTGGACAGCGCTTTAAGGGATGCTGCCGGAAAACTGACAGAAGAATATCTTGATCAGGTAGCCAGGTTCCTTGCCGATGTTATTATCAATAATTTGGATGAATTCAGATTCAGGATTCAGGCGCTGAGAAGTGAGCTGGAGACCTATCAAGTAGTTGAAGAACCGAGAAGGGCAATAGGTTTCCATCATAACGGAGAGAAGGAAGAGTAGTGATAGGGTTTTATTTCAGTATCTTTTCAACGTTTATTATAACTGCATTAATAAAAATTAATCATTACGAATTGCTCATTACTCATGAACAGCATCTGGGAACTTGAAACCTTTTACCGGAAAAGAAATATTGTCATTATCGGGTCGGGGTTTTCCGGGCTTTGGACTGCCATTGCGGTAAAAGAAAAATATCCTGAAAAATCTGTTTTAATTATTGAACGGAATACGATCCCCTTAGGAGCCTCCACAAGAAATGCCGGTTTTGCCTGCTTTGGAAGCCTTACCGAAGTGATCGCCGATTCTCAGAAAATGGGTTGGGAAAAAACATTGGATCTGGTGAAGATGAGGTTTGAAGGCCTACAGAAGATCAGACGTTATTTTAAAAGTAATGAAATAGACTTTGAGCTTAACGGTGGTTATGAGATTCTGAATAATGATGAACCTTTGCATCATATCAAACAGGTTAATCAAATACTGAAACCCATTACAGGACTTGAGGAAACCTATTCTTTGAAGCAGGAAAAAATAAAGGAATTTGGATTGGAAAAATCTCCTTTTCTTATTGAGAATCCGTGTGAAGGAAGTCTGCATTCGGGAAAGCTGCTGCAGAAGCTTTTGGAAAAATGTTATGAAATGAAAGTTGAGTTCTTATTCGGAACGGAAGTAAAAAATACTGAAGAACAATCAGACGAAATTGAAGTTCATCTTCCGGACGGAATTTCTGTAAAGGCAGATCAGCTTATTTACTGTACCAATGCATTCAGCTCACAATTCCTGGAAAACGAAAACATTATTCCTGCCCGTGGACAGATTGTACTGACCGAAGCTATAGAAGGATTAAAGCTTAACGGAACATTTCACTATGATGAAGGTTTTTACTACTTCAGAAACCTTGGAAACCGTGTATTGTTGGGAGGGGGAAGAAATCAGGATTTTAAAACCGAAGAAACAACAGCCTTTGAAACAACAGAATTTCTGCAGCGTCACCTGGAAGACTTTTTAAAAGAAGTCATTTTACCCGGTCAGGATGTTAAAATTGCTTTACGCTGGTCAGGAATAATGGCCATGGGCAATGAAAAGACTCCCATTATAAAACAAATCTCAGAAAGACAGTTTTGTGCTGTAAGACTCTCAGGAATGGGAGTAGCGCTGGCTCCTGTGATGGGGAGAAGATAGGAGAACTGTTATAATAGAATTGTAACCATGAAATTGTTACCTTTTGACCGTATGACTTACAGAACAAGTATGAAGGATAACTTCAATCCCGAACATTGAGCTCTTAGCTTTCCACTCTAAAAGAATTCCTTATTTTTGCAAAAAGAAAAAATCGTGATCAACAACGACCAGATAAAAGAAGTTCAATCCAGAATTGAAGATTTACACAGATACCTTCAGATTGATAAAAAGAAGATAGAAATTGCCAACGATGATGAAAAGACAGCAGCTCCTGAATTTTGGGATAATCCTAAAACGGCTGAAGCATTTCTGAAACAGCTTCGTTCCAAGAAAAAATGGGTAGAAAGCTATGATGAAATTCAGACCCAGTTTGAAGATATGCAGGTTTTGGTAGATTTTGCCAAAGAAGATGCTGATTCAGAAAAAGAACTGGATGAAACTTTCCCGCAGTTGGTAGAGAAAATTGAAGACCTGGAATTCAAGAATATGCTTTCTAATGAAGGTGATGAGCTTTCTGCCGTTCTTCAGATTACTGCCGGTGCCGGTGGTACGGAAAGCTGTGACTGGGCTTCCATGCTGATGAGAATGTATACGATGTGGGCAGAAAAACAAGGCTATAAAATCCGTGAGCTCAACTTCCAGGAAGGGGATGTTGCTGGAGTAAAAACTGTTACACTGGAAATAGAAGGTGAATTTGCCTTTGGATATTTAAGAGGTGAAAATGGGGTTCACCGCTTGGTAAGGATTTCGCCTTTCGACAGTAATGCGAAACGTCACACCAGCTTTGTTTCCGTATATGTTTATCCTTTGGTAGACGATACAATCGAAATTAATATTAACCCTGCCGATATCTCCTTTGAAACGATGAGATCTTCCGGAGCCGGAGGTCAGAACGTAAACAAGGTAGAAACCGCTGTACGTCTGCGTCACGCACCTACCGGAATTATCATTGAAAACTCAGAATCCCGCTCCCAGCTTCAGAACAAAGAAAAAGCGATGCAGCTCCTTCGTTCCAGACTATACGAAATAGAACTGGAAGAGCGTATGAAGGCCAGAAATGAAATAGAAGCCAACAAAATGAAGATCGAATGGGGAAGCCAGATCAGAAATTATGTGATGCACCCGTACAAACTCGTAAAAGATGTACGCTCAGGTCATGAAACATCAGATGTGGATGCGGTAATGAACGGAAATATCACTCCATTCCTGAAAGCATTCCTGATGGCCGATGGGACGGCAGTTTCCGATGATGACCTCGACCTGTAAAATATCACATGAATTTTAGTTAAAATCTTATAATTAATTTTTGTTTCAGACATTTTAGACTTATTTTTGTTGTTCATCGATATATATGGAAGATTTCAATAGCTGGAAGGATTTATTAAACCCGGAGTTTTACATCAAAATGGGAGGGTTTTGGCTTATTTTGTTTATTGTTTTTGCGGAAACGGGTCTTTTTGTAGGCTTTTTCTTCCCGGAGACTCACTCTTGTTCGTTTCAGGGATTTACGCCGTTGAAATCATCAAAGAGACTTTTGGCTCTACAGGAAGTGATTTCCTGGATACGACACTTTTAGCCACAGGCGTCGCTATTGCAGCCATCATAGGAAATGAAGTGGGATACTATTTCGGAAGAAAAACAGGTCCGGCTTTATACAAGAGACCGGATTCTATGCTTTTCAAAAAGAAATATCTTTATCAGGCTCATGACTTTTTTGAAAAACACGGGGCATTAGCTATCATTATGGCAAGATTCTTACCTGTAGTGAGAACTTTTACTCCTATCGTTGCAGGGATTGTAAAAATGGACAAAAAGAGTTCTTAAGAGATAATATCATCGGAGCCGTTTTATGGTCCTTTATTCTGATCTTTGCAGGGCATTATCTGGATAAACTGTTCATGGATCAGTTCGGAATCAACTTAAAAGAAAAGCTGGAATATATCATTATCGTTATTGTACTTGTGACGACACTTCCGGTGATCATTAAGTTTATGTTTGGGAAAAAGAAGATTTTTCTAAATACGAAAACAAAGATTTTGAATAAAATTCAAGTAAAAATATACGAAGCTGCTTCATCTGAGGCAGCTTTTTTGTTGGGAATTACTGCACGTATTATTTTATTTTACGTATTTATATTGTTTATTTTTTACAATACATATAGATATCTTTTCCCAGTCATTTAGATGTTTATATAAAATCTGCGTAATCTGTGAAATCTGCGAGAGCAAAAAAATTCTGATCAGCAAAAAGATTTAGGCATTGGAAAAGATAAAAATTGTAGATTCTAAAAGACTGCGTTTTATCCATTCCAATCAGGCTTTATAATTTTGATAAGGTATCCGTTTTAATCCAATTCAGAATATTAGGATAAATAATACTGTCCCTTTTCCTTTTATTGAAAAATCTGGGTACATGGCCTGTTTTTTCCATAAAGATAAACTTATGAAGAACATTCATACGGGTAAGGGCAGAATCCATCGCTAATCCCTGATGCTGATTCACTAGAAAATCATTATTCCCCTGGAATAAAAGGGTTGGCACATTGGTAATATTGGCAATCGGACTTGCTTCTTTAAAAGCTTCAGAGATATTTTTACGGTCAAACTTTGTGCCTACCACTTTCTGAAAAGTAGGAGAGGTATACTTTGAATAAAAAGAATTAAGATATTCCGGGCTGTAAAAATCAGTTGGACCGCTCAATGAAATAATTTTTTTGATTTGTTCAGGATGCTGATAGCCGTAAAGCAAAGCAAGATGTCCGCCTGCACTTTCCCCAGAATAATGTAATTGTTGGGAAGAAGTTCCGCTTTTTCCGATAAAGAATTGAATCTTTCAATGGCAGAACCGATATCATCAAGCTGTTGCTTATACGTGATTTTTTTCCGGGCAGACACCAGCCGGTAATTCATATTGATGCTAGGAATCTTATTGTTGAAAAGCATTTTCTGAATCTGGATCATATGTTCCTTTCTTCCCAATGTCCAGGCGCCACCATGTACGATTAATATAACAGGAGTCTCTTTTGTATAATCTTTTGGAAGGAAAATATCCATTTTCTGCCTTTTATGCTCTCCGTATTTAAAATTATAGATCTTCTGCTGGCCTTCAGGACCTACCCAAACCCTGAATCTCGTATTACAGGACTGTAAAAGAAAACTGATGAGTCCCATAACGAAAAAATGATACCTGAGAATGAGCTTTTTCATAAAGTAAAAATACTGAAAATCTCATTGATAATGAAGTAATTTAGCGTCGAAAAAACAGCTAAATATTTTCCGCAGTTTTTGATGAAAGCTCCTTTTTGATCGGGACGGTATCTTTTTCACCCTTTTGTTTTAAGAAACGTTTGTAAATAGAATTAAATATTTATTTTTGCTGAACTTAACAAAGATTAAAAAATTATTAAAATATGGCATCAGGCTTTTTTGCAATTTTAGATGATATTGCAGCATTGATGGATGATGTAGCGGTTACCAGTAAAATAGCTACACAAAAGACAGCAGGTATTTTGGGAGACGATCTGGCTGTGAATGCAGAAAAGGCTACGGGCTTTCTTTCTTCCAGGGAACTTCCGGTCTTATGGGCGATTACTAAAGGTTCGTTCATCAATAAGCTTATTATTCTTCCTATTGCATTTCTGCTCAACTGGCTGTATAAACCGGCAATTGAGATGATCCTTATTCTGGGCGGTCTGTATCTTGCCTTTGAAGGAGTGGAAAAAATCATCGAATTCCTTTTTCATCGTTCCAAAAAGGACATGAAGTAATGGACGAAAGCAAAGAAGATGAAAACTCCGAGGTTTCTGAAAAGGCAAAAATCAATTCAGCAATCAGAACAGATTTTATTCTTTCAATCGAAATCGTCATTATTGCACTGGGAACTGTAATTCAGCAGGAGCATCCGCTTCTTACACAGATTATAACTGTTACTTTCGTTGCGTTCATAGCTACTGTGGGAGTATATGGAATCGTGGCGCTTATCGTGAGAATGGATGATGCAGGATTCAAACTGATCAAAAAGAGTCATGATAAAGGAGTAATTTCAAAACTTGGACACTTATTGGTAAAGGCACTTCCTGTCATTATCAAGATATTAGGTGTGGTGGGAACAATTGCTCTGATTCTGGTTTCAGGAGGTATCTTTGCCCACAATATCCATTATTTACATGAGCTGCTTCCAACGTGGCCGTCCATGTTAAAGGAATTTACTTTCGGAATTGTAGGTGGATTGGCTGCTGTAGCTGTATTTACAATAGGAAAAGCCATTTATTCTTTGGCTGCTAAGAAGTAAGAAGTCTGGAAAACATTATAAAACCGAGCCGTATCATAAATAGTGATACGGTTTTTTTATACCTTCTATTAAACATCAATTACATTTCCTTTTGAACACCAGAGAAAGGGACTTAATAAAGAGAATATATAGATTTAATGCCTGTTTAGCTTGTATCGTCAATGGTGTAAAAGCTATATTTGCAAAAAAATAGCCATGACAAAAAAATTATTCTATACAACTTTTTTAGGTTGTTCATTATTTTCAAATGCACAGACTCTCGATTCTTCTTATGGTACTTATGGATTCAATTTCTATAATCCATCCACCACCTGGGATAAGGCAGGTGATATTCTCGTAGAATCTGACAATAGTGCTGTTGTATTGGGAAATATTGGGCCAGGAGCAAAAAGAGCTATTTATAAAGTAAATCCTGAAGGGAATCTGGATACTTCATTTGGAAACGCAGGAATTCAGATCACTCAAAATCAATCTTCTCATTATAAAATCATAAAATTGAACAGTGGGAAATATTTAACAATTGGGAACGCTGGCTATATGTACAGTCAGAATTTTTTTATTGAAAAATTTAATTCTGATGGAACTTTAGATACAACCTTTGGGAATGGTGGAAAAATTGCTGTCAATATGGGGTATCCGACAACTGTAGAAACTATTGACATTGCCTATAGTGCTGTTGAATTATCTGATGGGAAAATAATTATATGTGGCGGGGCTGAATATGGATATCCTAAAAGAAGAGCATGTTTATTAAAGCTGAACCAGGACGGTAGCTTTGACACATCCTTTGGTACTGATGGAAAGCTTTATTTTACCTTAAATACAGGGGTTTCCCAGGAAAGAGTAAGTGCTATGCATATTTTTGTAGCCAATAATAAGCTGATTGTTGCCGGTATAGGAAGAATTACGGATACCACAGAGGTGACCACCGGTCCTCAGGATATTTTTGTGGCGAGGTTAAATATGAGTGGAACTTATGATACAACATTTGGAACCAATGGTAAATTAATTTTTAATCTGGGAAATCCTTTTGAGTTTGGAAATATGATTCAGGATACCAATGGAAATTTTTATATAACAGGTTCTGCATCCGTAAATAACATCAGTGAAACCTGGGTGGCTAAAATAAACTCAGAAGGGCAGTTTATGAATAATTTTGGGTTGAATGGTGTCGTAAAACGTAAAGTTGTTAATATTCCAGATGCCGGGAGTGAAAAATCTAATTCTATCATTTTAGGAGATAATGGGATCTATGTGGGAGGAACATTCTACTTTACAGGAGGCTATATTGATAACGACTGGATGTATCTGACCAAATTTAATTTTGACGGAACTCCGGATCTTTCTTTTGGAACCAATGGATTATTCAGACTTCCAACTTATAACTCTTTGAGACGGCTGTCTTCAATACAATTTGATAACAATAAAAGAATCCTGATTTCAGGAGATTCGTCTCATAATGACAGACAATTTGTATTAGCAAGAATTATTTTAAATAATGAAACTTTACATACATCCGAAATCATAAAAAACCAAGTACCCGCATTCTATCCAAATCCTGCGACGGATTTTCTGTATATTGATCTGAATACTGAAAGCAGACTGGAAAACATAGCTTTATTTAGTATGGATGGAAAACTGGTTAAAGATCTGGAGTATACAAGACAGGAAGGTAAGATTAAGCTTGATCTTAAAAACTGTATACCTGAAATTACCTGCTTCGTATGAAATACGATAAGAAAGAACAAACCATAAAGATTATAAAAAAATAATTTGAAAATATAAGGCCGGTTTTAAAGAATTAAAACTGGCTTTTGTATTTTATGAAACACTGAGATTAGTTTCTGTTATATAAAAAAAGAGACCCGAAGGTCCCTCATATATTAATTGAATAAATCTTTCACTTTATCAAAAAAGTTTTTTCCTTTCCGGACGGTTCTGCAACCATTTCGCCGCTGGACATCTGCTTTTCAAAGAACTCTTTCTGATCTTTGGTAAGCTTTTGAGGAGTCCATACATTGATGTGGATGAACATATCTCCTTTGCCATAGCTATCAATGCTAGGAAGTCCTTTTCCGGCTAATCTTAGAATTTTTCCGGATTGTGTTCCCGGATCAACGGTGATTTTTACTTTTCCGCCTACTGTAGGAATTTCTTTCTTAGTTCCTAAAGCAGCTTCAGCAAACGATACATACAATTCCTGGTGAAGGTTGTCGCCTTCTCTTTTGATCGTCTGATCCACTTCCTCTTCAATGATTACCAACAGGTCACCCGGAGTTCCGCCAAACGGAGCATCATTTCCTTTTCCTCTTACATTAAGCTGGATTCCGTCTCTTGCTCCTGCCGGAATATTAATCGTAATTTCCTCTTCATCTTTCACAAGACCCTGAGCGTTTGCCCCAGCCGGAATTTTATCGGCAACTTTTCCGATTCCCTGGCAGGTTCCACAGGTTGTTTGGGTTTGCATCTGGCCGAACATCGTGTTCATTACTTTAAGCTGAACACCCGAACCGTTACAGGTAGGACATGTTTTTGAAGTGGCACCTTCTGCCATCTTCATTTTTTTACCTTAATGGTTTTGTGAGTTCCGTTTACCATTTCCTCAAGGTTCAGCTTGATTCTGATTCTTAAATTAGAACCTTTCACCTGCTGACGGCCACCACCGCCACCGCCGAAACCTCCGAAACCACCACCGAAAATATCTCCAAACTGGCTGAAAATATCTTCCATGTTCATACCGCCTCCGAAGCCTCCGCCTCCGAAACCACCGTTTCCGCCCATTCCGGCATGCCCGAACTGGTCGTATCTGGCACGTTTCTGATCGTCGCTCAATACCTCATAGGCTTCAGCAGCTTCTTTAAATTTTTCTTCGGCCTCTTTATCTCCCGGATTTTTATCAGGGTGAAACTTGATAGCCATTTTACGGTATGCTTTCTTTATTTCGTCGGCTGATGCAGATTTGCTGATCTCAAGAACCTCGTAATAATCTCTTTTTGACATGACAATTAAATAATTGATTGTTGATAAATGATAAAAGATATTTTTAAGTTTAATAAATGAAACGTCATCAATTATCACCCATCATTTATCATTTATGAATTTTAGTTTCCTGTTACTACTTTTTTGCGAAACGGATCACTTTATCATTCAAAGTATATCCTGTTTCAATAACGTCTACGATCTTTCCTTTTAACTCTTCCGATGGCGCAGGAATCTGAGTAATAGCTTCATGGAAATCCACATCAAAGCTGTCACCTGCATTTACTTCCATTGCTTTTAATCCTTTTTCGGTAAGTTTATTTTTGAATTTCTGATAGATCAATTCCACCCCTTGCAGATCAGACGGATTTCCGTTCTTAGCGATCTCTTTTAAAGCTCTCTCAAAATCATCCAAAACACCCAGCATAGATACCATCATATCCTGGTTGGCATATTGGAAAAATTCCATTTTTTCTTTAGAGGTTCTTTTTTATAATTTTCGAATTCAGCATACAATCTGATGTAACGGTCTTTTTCTTCTGCCAAAAGTTCCTCAGCAGAAGGAGTAGCTGTCACATTGTCCTGAGACGTTGCTTCATTCTGAACGTTGTTATCTTCCTGATTATTGATGCTTTCTTCGTTAATATCCTGATTTTCCATAATTCAATATTTATTTACAGAATTGTTTGACAAAGAACCTGCCAAAGGAAAAAAAGAAGACATTTAGGCAGAAAAGCAGGAAATACAAATGGCCAAAATTGGGCGTATTATTTATTCGGGTTCATAGTACATCGAAAGATTGTTTTTGGTAAAATACGATATACTTACTCTCCTGTAAATGTCTGATACAGCAAATACAGATTTAAAACAATGATGATAACGGAAATGATCCATACACAAACCTTCAGAAAAGGCTTGTTGACGAATTCACCCATTTTCGCCTTGTCATTGGTAAACATAACCAACGGAACGACAGCAAAACTTAGCTGCATAGAGAGGATGACCTGGCTTAAAACCAGTAATTCAGTAGTGCCTTCTTCTCCATAGAGAATCGCTACGATCAGTGCGGGAATCACAGCAATAAGTCTTGTGATCAGTCTTCGGAGCCATGGTTTTAATCTTATATTCAGGAATCCTTCCATCACGATTTGCCCTGCAAGAGTACCGGTAAGCGTTGAGTTCTGGCCGGATGCCAATAAGGCAATTGCAAATGCGATACTCGCCATTGAAGCCCCCAGAATAGGAGTCAACATCTTATAGGCGTCATGAATATCTGCAACATGCTCATTCCCTGTGGTATGGAAATGTTGCTGCCGCCAGGATAAGAATCGCTGCATTGATGAAGAATGCAAGCATCAGGGAAACTGTACTGTCTAAAGTGGCAAATTTTATTGCTTCTTTTTTTCCTTCCCTGTCACGGGTATAGTCTCTGGTCTGAACAATACTGCTGTGAAGATAAAGGTTATGAGGCATAACGGTGGCTCCCAGAATCCCTATGGCAATATAGAGCATTGCAGGGTTCTGAATAATTTCTTTTGCGGAACCAATCCCCAAGAATTTCATTGAATGCAGGTTGTGAAATTACAATTTCGTAGACAAAACAAGCCAGAATGATAAAAATAAGTCCGCCGACTATACTTTCTATCCACCTGAAACCTTTGGCCTGAAGCAAAAGAATGACAAGAACGTCAACGGTTGTAATCACAATTCCCCAGGTGAGCGGAATATGAAATAATAAATTTAATGCAATCGCAGAACCAATGACCTCGGCGAGATCACAGGCTGCAATGGCTATTTCACAAAATACCCAGAGAATAAAATTGGTAGTAGGACTGAAGTGATCCCTGCAGGCCTGTGCAAGATCTCTTTCTGCTACAACCCCAGTTTCACTGATAAATGCTGTAAAACCATCGCAAAAATATTGGATATAAGTATCACTGAAAGCAATGTATACCCAAACTGCGCTCCTCCTGCAATATCCGTAGCCCAGTTCCCGGGATCCATATAACCTACTGCAATCATAAGCCCGGGGCCTGCAAATGCAAGGTACTTCCTCCAGAAATTAGCTTTTTTAGGGACTTTTATAGAAGAATAGACTTCCGATAAAGAATGGGATGTTTTATCTTTTCGCCAGGCGCTTTTTATATTGAAATTCATAAATGTTAGAAATGACTAACAAATTTAATTAAATAAATGTAAACACAAAAATCATGGGCATAAAAAATCCCGGAAATCACTTCCCGGGATACAATTTTTATTGATTCTAAAGATTATTTAGCAAATCTTACTGCCATTTTTCTGTCGGCAGCTCTTTCTGCATCAGATGCTGATGCATCTACTTTAGCAAATTTACTTCCATATCCTTCAGCTTCAAGTACCTGAGCACCAACTCCTGCTTTTACTAAAGCAGCTTTGATGTACTCAGCTCTTTCTTTGGATAGTTTTACGTTCTTAGCTTCGTCTCCTGTTTTATCAGTATAACCACCGATTTTAATTTTAGTATCAGGGAAAGCTTTAAGAATAGCTACCAGATTATCAAGCTGACCTTGAGACCCTGCTTCCAGCTCATTGGATTTTCCGATTTTGAAATTCACATGGTCGAAATCATACCATTTATCTTTCAATGCTGAATCATCTGCTGCATTTTTATAGCCGTCAGACTTCAGGAAGGCGATCATCTGGTCTTCCATACCTCCTTTGTAACCTTTTAACATGACCCCGTTAAGGTCAATATTTTCATCGGTTCTTGGAGTTGCAGGAGCAGGAGTTGCAGTTCCGGTTACAGAAGCTGTATCGGTAGTAGATCCGGTAGTTGCTGAATCAGATGTAGTTGTAGTAGTGGTAGTTGTTTCTTTTTTCTCACATTGCTTCCATAAGAAATAGGCAGCTGCAATCAATAATAAAAAAGCGGAAGCAACCATTTCCAGATTGAACCTCCGCCCTGATTATTATTGTTGTTATTTTCAAATTGTTCTCTTACTTCTCTTGCTCTTTCAGTCACATTTTCTCTTGCAATGGCAACATCTTCAGCGATATTGTCTCTGGTAGTGGAAGCTACTGATGAAACAGTTTCCTTAGCCTGACCGAACCAGTTTTCAGCTCCTAATCCGAAGGAAGCCAAAGAAAGACCTGCCGGCAACAAAGAAGAGATAATACCTTTCTGATCATTCAGTAAGCTGGAAATACCTGAAGCACCCAAATTATTGTCTGCTGCATATTTTCCCACAGTGCCTACTGTAGCCCCGGTAACCAGGTTTAACAAAGAACCCGCAGAGTTGTTGCTGATTCCTGAAAAACTGGCAATGGAATTTACCAGACCGCCTATCTTATCTCCAAAAAGTGAAGACAATAAATTGGTGATAATAGGATTATTAGATGATCCACCCAATAAATTTCCTAAGATACCACTTGAAGAGGCTTTCGTAATAGCATCCACAACGCCAGGGTTGTCTGCGTTATTGGCCAATCCACCTACCACGGCAGGTAATAAGCCACCAATTGCTTTAGAAATTCCTGATTCGCTTTCGCCAAACTGTGCTGCAGCCTGTGAAACCAAAGCGGACCTAATTGTCCTTTAATTAAATCAATGACATTTAAAGACATAATAAATTTTTTTAGATTAATGTTGAGATAAATTTAAACAAAAATCTGTCCAAATGTCACTTTTTTGAATTTTTCTTTAAAAATTAACGGTTTTTTTAAAATCGTTAAAATTATCAGTACGCTTTTGCGAATAATACACGTCTCTTGGAAGGTTTTCCGGAGATTAATGATACCCCTTCTTCTACATCATCGTCCAAAGGAATACATCTGATCGTTGCTTTCGTTTCATCCTTGATCTGCTCTTCTTCTTCTGCAGTACCATCCCAGTGCGCATAGATAAAGCCTCCTTTTTCTTCAAGAACTTTCTTGAATTCTTCGTAAGAATCAACTTTGGTAATATTGTCTTTTCTGAAATTCAGAGCCTTGTTGAAGATATCCTGCTGAATTGTTTGCAGTAATTCTTCGATGTAAGAATCCAGACCTTCAATGGAACGTACTTCTTTGGTAAGGTTGTCTCTTCTAGCAATTTCAACCGATTTATTTTCAAGGTCTCTCGGTCCCATGGCAATTCTTACAGGAACTCCTTTCAATTCATATTCTGCAAATTTCCAGCCCGGTTTATTTTGAGTATCATTGTCAAATTTCACAGAAATTCCTTTTGCTCTCAGTTTAGCCTGAATGTCCAGAGCCACTTCACTGATCTGTGCTAATTGCTCTTCTCCTTTGAAGATCGGAACAATCACTACCTGAATTGGAGCCAGTGTAGGAGGTAATACCAATCCGAAATCATCAGAGTGCGTCATGATCAAAGCTCCCATCAAACGGGTTGAAGTTCCCAAGAAGTTGCCCATGCGTGCTCAATTTTTCCTTCTTTGTTGGTGAATTTTACATCAAATGCTTTGGCGAAATTCTGACCTAAAAAGTGAGAAGTTCCTGCCTGAAGCGCTTTTCCATCCTGCATCAATGCTTCGATACAGTAGGTTTCATCAGCCCCTGCAAATCTCTCAGATGGTGTTTTCAATCCCTGAATAACCGGGATAGCCATAAAGTTTTCTGCAAAATCAGCATATACCTTATTCATCTTTTCTGCTTCCTCTACGGCTTCTTCTTTTGTAGCGTGAGCGGTGTGCCCTTCCTGCCATAAGAATTCTGCCGTTCTAAGGAAAAGACGGGTTCTCATTTCCCAACGGACAACGTTCGCCCATTGGTTGATCAGTATCGGTAGATCTCTGTAAGATTGAATCCAGTTTTTATAGGTATTCCAGATAATTGCCTCAGAAGTAGGACGTACAATAAGTTCTTCTTCCAGTTTGGCATCCGGGTCTACAATCAGTTTTGAAGGGTTGTCCGGATCTGTCTTTAGTCTGTAATGCGTAACTACCGCACATTCCTTTGCAAATCCTTCCGCATTTTTCTCCTCTGCCTCAAACAAGCTTTTGGGCACAAAAAGCGGGAAGTATGCGTTTACGTGACCTGTTTCCTTAAATTTCTTATCCATTTCATCACGCATTTTTTCCCAGATTGCATAGCCGTATGGTTTGATCACCATACATCCTCGCACACCTGAATTTTCAGCTAAGTCAGCTTTTACAACAAGCTCATTATACCATTTGCTGTAATCTTCGCTTCTTGAGGTTAATTTTGCCATTATTTTTTAAAATTTTTTTAACTTTTGCACATTATTGTTATCTAAAAATAAAAATCTATTTTTGATAGATTTTTTAATCAGTATTTGGTACATTTTTGGTACAGATTGCAAATATAATTTAAATTAAAAATTTTTACGTTATCATGAAAAGAAATATACATAAAAATTTGCTTGGGCTGCTAAAATCCAAAGGGGTTCTGGCCATATCAGGCGGATTATTGCTTGTGTCTTGTGGTGCTCAGATGGGAGGGTATAGCGAGACAGATGGGGTGTATTATGACCCCAACAAGGATACGCTACCTGAAGGAGTTATCATTAATGATAGCGGAAACAGAGTAGGAGAATATTATGACTACTATCAGGATTCCAATGTGATTCAGAATGCAGAGGTGAATTCCCGAGAACAGCAAAACAGATATAACGAATGGAGCGGAACTAATCCGAACTGGGGTTCCAATGCTACAGACTCTGACTGGGGACTGTATGCAGGTTCACAGACCAATTATTATGACAATTCCTGGGGATGGGGATCTCCTTGGGGCTGGTACGGTGGCTATAGCCCATATTGGGGCTGGAACCGTGGCTGGGGCTGGGGTGGAAGTCTGTCCTGGGGTTGGGGCGGTTCATTCGGATGGGGCTGGGGAGGCTCTTTCGGATGGGGTAGTCCATACTGGGGATATTCTCCTTATTGGGGAGGATATTATGACCCGTTCTGGGGCGGTTATTATGGCGGCCCATGGGGATATGGCGGTTACTGGGGTGGCAGCTATTATGCACCGGTATACAGAAGAAGTGGAGCAAGCGGAAGAGGTTTCGTGAATCCGGGAGTAGGAAATGCTGTTTACAGAACGAATACGGCTAATTCAGGATTTAGAAATAATAACGGTTTCAGAGATACCAATAACGGTGGCTTCAGAAATGGTAATTCCGGTGGTTTCAGAGACTCTAACTCAAGTGGAGGATTCAGAAACGGGAACTCAGGAGGTTTCAGACAACAGGGAAATACCGGAGGCTTTAGAAACGGTAATTCAGGAGGTTTCAGAAATACTCAGTCTAACGGAGGTTTCCGTAATTCCGTTCCTCAGTCAAGACCAGATTATCAGCAGCCATCACAGCCAAGATATAACAACGGAGGTTTCAGATCTAATGATTCCGGAGGATTCAGATCCAGTGGAGGTTTTAACTCCGGTGGCGGAGGCTTCAGAGGAGGTTCCGGCGGCGGTGGCGGTTTCAGATCCGGTGGCGGAGGCAGAGGTGGCTTCAGGTAATTTATCAAACTAATAAACTATTAAAAATAATGTTAAAAAAATCTTTAGTATTAATGAGTATTTCTGCTGCATTTTTTGCACAGGCTCAGGATGTTTCTATCATCAGAAATACTGTAGAGGCTTACTCAACTACTCCTATGGTGGGATCAGCCAAGTTTAATGCAATGGCCGGATCGAATGGGGCGCTAGGAGGTGATGCAAACTCTCTTCTGACCAACCCTGCGGGATTGGGAGTTGCAATTTCAGGTGAGGTTTCGGGAACTTTATCTGTTTCAGGAAATAAAAACAGCAGTTCTTTAGCGGGATCTACGCTAGATTACAGCAAAACAAGAGGTGACTTGGGAAATGCAGGAGGAATTATTGCTTTCCAGCTGATGACGGAATCTGCATGGAAGTTTATTAATATCGGGATCAACTTTTCTAATCAGTCCCTTGATAATGTAATACAATCTCCGGGTAATAGTAATGTAGTGTATTATACGGACCTTAATGATCCTACTACAGGAAGATCACTGGCAGGACACAACTACGAAAGATACGGAAATCTGTCTAAAATGAGTTTTGGGGTAGGTGCTAATTATAATCACAGTCTTTATATCGGGCAGGATTGAACTTTTTCAATGCTTCGGTTGATCAGTATGACCGGTTATTTTACAGAACGCTTCAAACGGATAATATAGAAGAATACAGAAAGCAGGATACGCCTTTCTTTGAAAGATCTACAGGTTTTTCAGCATCCCTTGGGGTTATCGGAAAACTGAGTCCTAACTTCAGACTTGGGGCATCCCTTGAAACTCCTACATTCTGGAATATAGACAGAACGTATGATTTCTATAATGATCCTGTATATGGTGACGACAGAGGGGCTGAAAGCAGAAAGCTGACTTCACCGCTTAAAGCTACAGTGAGTGCTGCTTTTGTAGCCAGCAAAAACTTCTCTTTGAACGTAGACTATACTTTAGGACTTACAAAGCCTGATTATAAGGTATATGGATCTGCAGAAAGAGAACTGAATGACTTCTTTAAAGATAATTACAAAAATCTTTCAGAAGTAAGAGTAGGAGCGGAATACAGAGTGCAGCAGTTCAGACTTAGAGGGGATATGCTTATCAGTCAAGTCCGTTTGATGCCCTTACGATCAGCAGATTTAATGCAGACGGGGATGCAGGTGATCAGTCTTACAGCAATCTGATGCTGAATGACAGAAATACGTTATCATTAGGTATTGGTTATGATTTCAAATCATTCTATATTGATGCCTCTTATCAGAATATAACATCCAAGTATAGCAATCCTTTTATGAGAGGTTATATCGGTGAGAATTTTGATTCTGCATATTATTCCAGAACCGGAATTTTCGAAAGTGATTCTTATGCCGTAAGCGATGTTAAAAACACCAGAAACAATTTCTTCCTTACTGTAGGATGGAAATTCTAATACGAATAAGAAATTCATACAAAAAAAAAGCTCCGGAATTTCCGGAGCTTTTTATGTTTTTAATGGGAATGAGCAACAGGATGCTGATGGAAAAGATGAATCACCAGAGCCAGTGAAACTCCTAAGACAACCAGTCCTATTTTCACCCAGTCAATATTGTGGTTTTTATTGCTTTCAAATATAATTACTGATGAAATATGCAGGAAGATCCCGCCTACGATCGCCAGGAAATAAGGCTGGAGATCCGGATTGAAATAATTTCCGAGCAGCATTCCCATAGGAGATGCCAGGGCGAAAAGTGCTACAATCAGCAGTGAAGGATATGATGAGCTTTTTGAGTCTTTTTACCATTGAATAAAAATGCCCCAAGAATAAAAGAAATAGGAAGATTGTGAAATACAATGCCCAAAAGATAAGGTGAGAGCGCATGTTCTTCATTGGCAAGAGGAATTCCTTCAATAAAGGCATGTACAAACAGTCCTGCCATTAAAGCAACAGGAAGGATATTGTGCTCATTATGATGATGGAAGTGCCCGTGTTCAAAACCTTTGGTGAGGGCTTCCAGGATCATCTGAAGAAGTACCCTGCGATCACGAATATCCCGAGGCTGCTGCCCGCTTCAGAAGTGTAGACCTGCGGAAAAACCTCATTGAGACAGATCGTAATCAAAAACCGGCACTCAATATCAAAAGATTTTTGGCCAGTTTTCTTTTTTACCAAAGTATTTGCCCAGGAATACTCCTGTGATGACACTTAAAATCAGTAAAAGTACTGTTATCATTATTTTTTCTTAAATAAATTGATACAACGTGGGGAATTCTCCTTATTAAATTCATTCAACTGATAGTCGCCCCAGATTTTTATTCTTTCAAAGCCGCATTCTGAAGCATAGGCATGGATAGTCTCCAAAGTGTGAAGCTTCACCTTTTCAAAGAAATGATAAGATTTACCCTCCGTTTCAAAACGGATGTCCTTGATCACATGTCTGCCTTCGATTTTTTTCAGAATTTTAAAATCTATATCCCCACGGGTAACCACGGTTTCCGGAACTAACGTTTTTCTTACGTATTCTTCATTCAGATAATCCAGAACAAAATATCCTCCAGGCTTCAGGGCGTTATAAACCGACTGGAAAACTTTTCTGTCATCATTTTCATTGTCAAAATATCCAAAGCTTGTAAACAGATTGAAAACAGCGTCCATAGGATCTGCATCAATCGGGTTTCTCATATCATGAACGTCAAAAATCAGCGTCTGATTTTCATACTGTTTGTCAGATTCAATACTCTGTCTTGAAAGATCAAGCCCCAAAACATCGTATCCTAATTTATTGAGAAAAACAGAGTGTCTTCCTTTACCACAGGCAAGATCTATGATTTTAGACTGAGGCGGAAGCTGCAGGTCTTCAGTAAGTTTTGTGATGAAGTTTTCAGCTTCAGTATAGTCTCTGTTGCTATAAAGCAAATGATAATAAGGGGTATCAAACCAAGATTCAAACCATTCCATAATGCAAAAATAACTAAATTTGTGGTCTTAAAAGCAAAGTATTTTACAACATTAAAAGATTGAAAAATTCAATTGTGTAATGTGGTGAATGGGTAATTGTTTAATACTGAAAGCTTTAAATATTTTAAGTTAAAAATTATGGATATAGAAAATCTACAGATACAGATAAAAACATTCTTCGGACTGGAGCAGATTCTTGCAGAAGAAATAAAGAAATTAGGCGGAAGAAAGGTTGAAATTAAAAACAGGGCGGTAAATTGTGAAGGCGATCTTGGTTTTCTTTACAAGATCAATTACTCTGCAAGAACGGCATTGAAGATCCTGGTACCTATTCATGAGTTTAAAGCTTTTAATCAACACCAGTTTTATGACAGGCTGTTCAAGTTTGACTGGGCGGAATTTATGGATGTTGACCAGTCTTTCTCCATTGATGCTACGGTAAACTCTGAAACGTTCAAGCATTCCCAGTTTGTGACGTTGAAAATGAAGGATGCTATTGTAGATTATTTCCAGGATAAGTTCAAAAGACGTCCGAATGTAGAAACAAGAAACCCGGATATCAAATTCCATCTTCATATTGACAGGGAGCTGGTGATGATCTCCATGGATTCTTCAGGTGACCCGCTATTCAAAAGAGGGTACAGAAGAGAGCAGGGGAAGCTCCGATCAATGAAGTACTGGCAAGTGGTATGCTTCAGCTTGCAGGCTGGGATGGAAAAGGGAATTTCCTGGATCCTATGTGCGGTTCAGGAACATTATTGATTGAAGCGGCTATGATTGCGATGGATCTTCCTGCACAGATTTTCAGAAAGAGATTCGGATTCCAGAACTGGAAAAATTATGATGCAGACCTGTTTTCTAAAATTAAAGAATTCAGAGTAAACAGAATCAGACAATTTGATGGTAAAATTGTTGGCTATGACATTGATGCAAGAATGCTGAATGCTGCAAGAATGAATGTAGAGGCCGCTGAAATGGAGGATGTAATAGAGATCAAAAAACAGAATTTCTTTGATTCTAAAAAGAGCTTTTCCCATTGCTGATGGTATTCAATCCGCCGTATGATGAGAGAATTTCTATTAATGATGATGATTTCTATAAGAAAATAGGAGATACCTTTAAAACAAGTTATCCGAACACATTGGCATGGCTGATCTCTTCTGACCTGGAAGCAGTGAAAAGATCGGTCTTCGTCCTTCAAGAAAGATCAAACTTTTCAACGGAAAGCTGGAAACAAGATTTTTACAGTACGAAATGTATGAAGGAACGAAGAAAATACATAAAATAGAGGGAAATAAATAAGGACTGTTACCGTTTAAAATAATAAACTTATGGCCTGGAATCCTCTCGATTTACTTGATTATTTTTTCGATGCGATAGAGTTGTTTACTTCCGGTTCCCGTTCTACTTCAGATAAGAAAAATCTGAATCCTGATGGGAAACCTTTAAAGCAAATGTCAAAAGAATCTGAATCACCGGTTAAGATCGATCAAGGAGCAAAGAAAAGTCACAAAACCGATATAAGTAAATAAGAGCTGTCCCGTTTAAAATAATAAACTATGAGCTGGAATCTCCTCGATGTGTTTGGTTTTATTTTCGATGTGGTGGAACTTTTAAGTTCCAATCCCGGTTCCGGTGCTCGTTTCCGTTCAACGTCAGACCGGAAAAGTTTGAATTATGATGAGAAACCACAAAAAAGGACTCGAGATCTCAATATTTTACAGAGAAATTGAGTGTCATATTTATTGCAGTAGCGGCATTATCTTTCTTTATGGTTTTTAAAGATCCGCTTCCGGAGGAAAATTATATACAGACTATAGTAGTTGCTTCCATCATCGGGTTGGGAATTGCATTTTTGCTGTTTTTTATTCTGCACGTGATGGAACTTTATTATTTTAAAAACCTTTTTAAACTGCTTCTTTTTAGCAGCTCGGTAATTGCTTTTTGTATTTCTGTGGTCCTGTGTATTTATTTTAAGTCGGGAATATTTATTTAAATAATAAAAGTTAATTTCTCCGAATAAGCAGTTAAACTATTTGCGGTTTTTTTCGTGAATAAGTAATTTTGAAAAATTTTCAATTTGAAACCTACTATTTCCATTGTTGTTGCCATTTACAACCGAAAAGATGAACTTTTCGAGTTGCTCACTTCTCTGACCCTGACTGACAGAGCGTTTGAAATCATTATCGTAGATGATGGTTCCCTGATCGATCTGAAACCTACGATCAGGAATTTTGAAGAAAGCCTCGATATTAAATATTTCAAAAAATAACTCAGGACCGGGACTTACCAGAAACTATGGTGCGGCGAGAGCTGCCAATGAATGGCTGGTTTTTGTAGACAGTGATGTGATTGTAGAGAAAGATTATATTGAACATATTAAAAATGATATCCTTACTATTCCATGTGATGCATTCGGGGAGCAGATAAAGCGCATAAAGGATTTAACTTGATGCAGAAAGCCATTTCCTATTCTATGACCTCAGTATTTACAACAGGAGGAATAAGAGGGAGCAAGAAAGCAGTTTCGAAATTTCAGCCCAGAAGTTTTAATATGGGAGTGAAAAAATCTGTTTTTGAAAAAGTAGGCGGATTTTCAGAGATGAGAATAGGGAAGACCCGGACCTGTCGATGACTCTTTGGGAAAACGGATATACAACAGCTTTCTTTGATGATATTGCAGTTTATCATAAACGCAGGGTAGATTTTGGAAAATTCTCCAAACAGGTTTACCAGTTCGGTTGTGCAAGACCTATCCTTAATCAGAGGCATCCGAATTATGTGAAGGCTTCTTTTGCATTTCCTACCTTGTTTATGCTGGGATATATAATGGGCTTTTTAGAATATTTTATTTTGGGAAGAGGAGTAATTCTCTCTTTCTATGGACTGTATACTTTCCTGGTACTGTTCCACGCCCTGTTGTTGACCAAAAATATAAGTATTGCAGGGATGGCGGTTATTTCCACCTATATTCAGATGTTTTCCTATGGATACGGATTCTTAAAGTCCTGGATTTTGCTGAATGTGTTCAGAATGAAACCTGAGGAGGCCTTTCCGCATCATTATTATAAAAAATAATAAGAATAGGTTTATTGCTTTGAATGTAAAAAACAAAGAAGGCTGTTTCAAGTGAAACAGCCTTCCTTTTCAATAAAATTTGGATATAGAAATGTTTTCATGGTGGTTGAGAACGCCTACTTTCAGCATACACTCTTTCATTTTATGGTAGGTTCTTTTAATGTCGTGGTCTAAGCCGATGGAGAATCTAATCAGTCCGTCAGAAATACCAATGGACGCCCTTTCTTCTTCAGGAATTTCAGATGAAGTGGATTTTCCTGAGCAGGAGAATAAGGTTTTATAGAACCCTAAGCTTACTGCAAGATAGCCCAGGTTTTCTGCCTGCATCATTTCCATCAGTTCGTTAGCTTTTTCAGTGGTTCCGGCATCCAGGGTCAATAATCCTCCGAAACCGTATTCTTCATCGATCATGCTTTTCATTAATTCATGATTCTTATGAGAAGGTAAACCAGGATAAGAGACTTTCAGACCATCTTTTTCAAACCTTTCAGCCAGATACATGGCATTATGGCTATGCTGTTTTATCCTGATATGAAGGGTTCTCAGGTTCTTTAGGATGCTGGATGCTCTCAAACTGTCCATAGTAGGACCAAGAAGCATACAGGCTCCGGAATTTACATTTTTGGTATCATCAATAAATGCCTGTGAGGCACAATATACACCCCCTACCGTATCACTGCTTCCGTTGATGAATTTCGTTAAGCTGTGAATCACCACATCAGCCCCGAATAGCTGCGGACTGATAGAAAGGGGTGAAAAAGTATTGTCAACGATAAGTTTTAAATTATGTTTTTTACAGATCTCAGAAAGTTTTCTAAGGTCTGCTACCTCAAGAAGCGGGTTGCTCACACTTTCGCAATAGATCACTTTTGTGTTGGGCGTAATTGCATTTTCGATCACATCAAAATTATTGATATCTACAAAAGTGGTTGCTACATTGAACTGAGGCAGGAAATTTTTCAGGAAAGCATACGTTCCGCCATAAATGGTTCTGCTTGAGATGATATGGTCTCCACTTTTGCACACCTGCATCAGAACAGAAGTAATTGCCCCCATTCCGGATGCGGTAACATTGGCGGACTCTGTATTTTCCATTTTGGCAAGTGCCTGTGCCAGATACAGGTTCATTGGTGATGAATGTCTGGAGTACAGGTAGCAACCTTCCGCATTTCCTTCAAAAGTATCAAACATGGTTTTTGCAGAAAGGAAAGTATAGGTAGAACTGTCAGAGATAGAAGGATTCACTCCTCCGAATTCACCAAAATACTGAAGATCCTGGATCTCGTTGGCTGCGTTAAAGTTTTCCATAAGCTTTGTTTTTATTTTATCAGCCTAATTTGCATTATTTTCGTAATTATCACAATATAAATTTGAATTTATAGAATATAAAACTGTAAAATATTGTTTATTTAGAAAAAATAATTGGTATATTCGAAAATATTAAATTCTTACCAAAAAATTATCTATGGAACTTGACGAAACGGATAAGAAATTACTGGGATTTTTGCAGGAAGACTGTAAACAAACCACCAAAGAACTGTCCGGTAAGCTTGGATTATCGGTTACGGCAATTTATGAGCGTGTCAAAAAACTTGAAAATGCAGGTGTCATTTCTAAATATGTTGCTTTGCTGGATAGAAATAAGGTGAAGCGAAACTTTATCGTTTTGTGCCATGTAAAACTTACGCAGCACAAAAAAGAGTTTGTATTACAGTTTGAGAAAGAAGTCATGAACCTTCAGGAAGTCACCGAATGTTTTCATGTGAGCGGAGATTATGACTATATCCTGAAAATAGGGGTGAAAGATATTGAAGACTACCGTAATTTTATGCTGACCAAGCTTACAACGCTTCAGCATATCGCCAGTACACACAGCTCGTTTATGATTTCCGAAGTTAAAAATACTACGGCGATTATTTTATGAAATAGAGAAGAAGTTTTTAGTCCTGTTTATTTCATAGATGTGAATTCAGATTGTTTTTTCATTGATAAAAAAATCTGTTATTTCAGGCTTTAGTATTGTCATGAAAAACTATACCAACACTCCGTTTTTAGAAGCAATAGGATCCGGAAGATCTGTTTCACCACCCATCTGAAGAAGGTCAATTTCTATAGTTCTGCAGATGGAAAGCATCGGAACGTCAAACATCAGACCTGCAAAAGGATTCTCAGAATAATCACCCACCAGTTCCATGATAATATAGATCCACCCTATGATGATACAGAAAGGAATAGAGGTCCAGATTCCCCAGTCTCCCAGTTTGGCAAATTCATTCACTAATCCGAGAGGAAGCAAAGTGATAAAAAGGATATTAAAGACAAATGCAGTACTGGCAAACTGTCTCGGAGAAGGGAATTTTTGATTCTTTCTGCCTGCCCCTGAAAATTATAGAATTCGTTCAGGCTGTTTTGAAGCTGGGTCTGGTTGAAGTCTGTAATAGCATTCATGTTTTTCAGCTCATTGATGTCTTTAGCCTGTTGAGAGATCAGATAAGTGGCAAAATTTTTATAATGACTTTTAAGTTCATATTCTTCTTCCGAAAGATATTTGTGAAGGAAAATAGGGGCTCTTCCGTAATCAGGAAATCCTGCCTTGATCAGCCTGTTTCTTCTCCTGTTGATATTCCCGAATTTATTATTTTCATTGCTGCTGATATGTTCCCATTCAGTAGGGATCAGAAGCTGTTCACGGAAAGTGTATAGCCATGCAATGTGACGGTTGACAATTCTTTTTTACGGTCTTCAAGATCAAAAATACCAATTTCTTCATTTTGGGTATCAAAAGCATACACCATTGAAGCAAACGAACGGCTGGAGTTAACAATTCCTCCCCAGATCTTCCGGGCTTCCCAAAGTCTGTCATAGGCCTGGTTATTTTTGAAACCCACCAAAAAAGCTTCTGCTGTACCAATCAGGGCTACAGGAACCCATGGAATGGTCATCCAATGCCAGTTGAAAAAATAGAAAAGAACAGCAATCAGTGTACACCAGATAGAAATCAAAATAAGATGTACACCGGATAGATTGAGAACCTGTTTATAATTGACGTATTTGGTTGTGATCATAAAAATGAATGTGTTTTGCGTGTACAGACAAAATAAGTACCAAACTGGGATGATGTTGCTTTATAATGTCTGCTACAGATATTGTTTCAGGTTTTCTTGATTGATAATAGTCTAATATTGTGATTGATAATCTTAAATAAAAGTAGTGAAAAAATGCATAAAAAAACCTCTAAAAAATTTAGAGGTTTCAATATATAGAAAATTTAATATTTCAGCATTTCTTCGATTTTTTTCGAAAGCTTTTCAGCATTTGGAAGCATTTCTTTTTCCAGAATCAGATTGATCGGAACTGCAGGTACATCCAGCGATCCCATTGTTTCTACCGGTGCGTCCAGGTATTTGAAACAGTTTTTAGAAATACGGTGGGCAAATGCCTCTGCGAAGGAATTGTTAAGCTGCTCTTCTGTAAGAACAATACATTTTCCGTGTGCTTTTACTCTTTCAAAAACAAGTTCTTCATCAAGAGGAATCAGGGTTCTCAGGTCAATCACTTCAACTCTTCCGTTAAATTGCTTAGCGGCTTCTTTAGCCCAGTAAACTCCCATTCCGTAAGTAACGACTAATAAAGTTCTGCCTTTTTCAGTTTCATCTTTATCAGCTTCAATGATTACTTTTCCTTTTCCGAACGGAAGTACATAGTCTTCAGCCGGTTCTATGGTTTTGGCATCCTCGGTTCCCGGAACCTTACTCCAGTATAATCCTTTATGCTCAAGCATGACTACAGGATTCGGATCATAATAAGCAGCTTTTAATAGACCTTTAAAATCGGCTGCATTACTTGGGTAGGCTATTTTAATACCTTTGATGTTGGCAAGAATACTTTCAACGCTTCCGCTGTGGTAAGGGCCACCACCACCATATGCTCCGATAGGAACACGGATGATATTGCTTACAGGGAATTTTCCACCACTCAGATAGCTGGATTTTGAAATCTCTGTAATCAGCTGGTTGATTCCCGGATAAATATAGTCTGCAAACTGAACCTCAACAATTGGTTTCAATCCTACGGCACTCATCCCCGCTGTAGATCCAATGATGTAAGCTTCCTGAATGGCAGTGTTGAATACTCTTTTGCTTCCGAATTTCTTCCCTAAAGTCACCGTTTCACGGAAAACCCCACCAATTCTTTCTCCTACATCCTGTCCGTAAAGAAGGGCTTCAGGGTGTTTCCACATCAGCTCCTGAATTGCGTGAATGGCAGCATCTACCATTACAATTTTTTCTCCGTTAGCAGGTTCACGGGTTCCCGTTTCCTCTGTGATAGGAGTAGGGGCAAAAACGTGCTGCATTACGGTTTCAGGCTTCGGATCTTCTGCATTTTTAGCTTTTTCAAAAGCTTCTTCTGCTTCAAGGCGTGCCTTTTTAGTGATTTGCTTTAAAAGATCTTCATCCACTCCTGTTTCCAGCAAGTGTTTTCTAAGGATTTCTCCCGGATCTTTAGCTCTATGTTTTGTTAAATCTTCTTCGTCTCTGTAGAATTCTCTTCTTACTCCTGAAGTATGGTGTCCTATCAGTACCGTTTTTGCACAAACAACAAGAGGTTTTCTTTCTGTTCTTACAAAATCCACGGCTTTTTTCATCGCTTCGAAACTTTCCACGAAATCAGTTCCGTCTACTCTCATTCTGCTTAATCCTGTGAATCCCGCTACAAAATCATAAGCGTCGCAGGTTCTGGCTTCATCCTTTGTTACAGAAATTCCCCATTCATTATCCTGAACCAGGAAGATAATAGGAAGCTGGTGTAATGCTGCAAACTGTAAAGCCTCACTCACTTCACCTTCAGTCACAGAATTGTCCCCAAGGCTGCAAACCACTACAGGATTGTTTTCAAAATGCTGAAGATCAAAATCCTGAATGTATTTTATCCCCTGTGCAACTCCGGTAGTAGGAATTGTCTGCATTCCCGTTGCAGAACTCTGATGTATGATCTTCGGTTTGTTTTCGTCTCTGCTTGAAGGGTGAGAATAATAGGATCTTCCCCTGAAAAAGGATCGTCAGCCTTCGCCAATAGCTGAAAGCATTAGCTGATAAGGCTCAAAACCAATTCCCAGAAGAATGCTTTCGTCCCTGTAATAAGGAGAAACCCAGTCTTCTTTTTTAAGCTGGTAAGCCGTTGCCAGCTGGATCGCTTCATGGCCTCTTGAAGTACTGTGAACATATTTACACACATTCCTGTTTTCTTCATAAATGTCAGCCATAGCCTTCGCCAGCATCATATGATTGTACGCTTTAAGTAAAATATCCTGAGAAACTTTTTCGTGAAGTGTATTTTCCATAGGAAGCAAATATACATTAAAAAAACAAAATACTAACAGTTGTTAGTGTTTTGTAAGAAATCAATTGATTTACTGTTAATTCCTTATTTATTTTTTTTTAAAATAAGCCTTTTTCGAAAAATATATCTGCAAAATAATCTCCTTGGTTACTACATTAGACAAAGTTATGACAGGTAATCAGGATAATTAAATGAATTTTGTAAACTGTTACAGGTGTAGCGTAGATTGTTGTTTTTTATTGATAATTTCAATGTTGTTTTTCAATACTATTGATCGTTTAAATGGTGATGTTAAAGCCGTATTTGGAAAAAATGAAGTAACTTTACATTCTCTTTTGTATTTAAAAAGTTAGAAAATTATATGTATTTAATTTTTGACACAGAAACAACCGGTTTACCAAAAATTTCAACGCTCCGCTTTCAGATTCGGATAACTGGCCAAGAATGGTTCAGATTGCCTGGCAATTGCATGATGATGATGGGAATTTAATTGAAAACCAGGATTATATTATAAAACCTGAAGGGTATGATATTCCCTTCAACGCAGCCAGAATTCACGGAATTACCACCAAGATCGCCAACGATGAAGGACGCGACCTGCAGGAGATCCTGGAAGAATTTTCCAGAGTACTTGAAAGAGTAAGAGTGGTGTCCGGGCACAATGTGGAATTCGACTACAATATTGTTGGAGCTGAATTTTACAGAAAAAATTTAAAAGATAATTTACAGGAAAAGCCAAAGGCTGATACAATGATCCTTGGAACCGATTTCTGTCAGCTGGGAGGAGGTCGTGGAGGCCGTTTCAAACCCCGAAACTTGAAGAGCTTTACGAAAAACTGTATGGGAATAAATTTGATGAAGCCCATAATGCAGCAGCCGACGTAAATGCCACAGCCAGAGCTTTCTTCGAAATGGTAAGAATTGGAGTGGTTCCCGCTGAAACATTGAAGATTTCAGAAGATCAGCTTGCTTATTTTAAGAGTCTTTACCCGGATCCGATCAAACCCTTTAATATTGTTATCAGAAGACAGGTTGCTGATTTCCATAACAAGAAAAAGCAGCAGGATTTCGGAAGTATTGATGAAATTGATCTTGGTAAATACTTCAACTTTAATAACCACAGTGTTTTTTCTACGCTGATGGCTACCTCAAGCATCAATGACCTGATTAAAAAAGCATCTGAAGAAAATTTCCCCGCTGTCGGAATGGTGGATCTCGGAAATATGATGGGAGCTTTTAAATTTGTTTCTGCAGTAGAAGGAGCCAATGGTGACAGAGCGAAAAAGCATAAAGAATATCTGACAAAAAAACAGGAAGCAGAAGAGAACGGTACAGAATTCAATGAAACGGAACCTGTTTCCGAACCTCTGATTCCCGTAGTAGGCTGTGAATTTTATATTTCAGAACGTTACGAACAGAAGCAGTTTACCAAAGATGATCCTGACAGAAGGACGCAGGTGGTGCTCCTTGCAAAAGATTTTAACGGCTATAAAAATTTAGCAAAACTTTCAAGTATCGGATTCCTGAAAGGATTCTATTTTGGAGTTCCGAGGGTAAGCCGTGAGCTGATTGCTCAATATAAAGAAGGAGTCATTGCTCTGACTTCCGGAATTAATGGTGATATTCCCGATGCTATCCTGAATACGGGTGAGCAAAAAGGGGAGGAGCTGTTTAAATGGTGGAAAGATACTTTTGAGGATGATTTCTATGTACAGCTTCAAAATCATAAACTTCCTGAAGAAAGAACACCTGAATGAGGTACTTTTGTATCTGGCAGATAAATATAATGTGAAGATCCTTGCCCAAAACGAGACCTTCTATTCCAATAAAGATGATGCCAATATCCAGGATATCGTAAGCTGTATCAAAGATGGGGAAAAGCTTACAACGCCTATCGGGAAAGGTTTTGGTAAAAGAAGAGGGCTGGCAACAGGTGAATATTACATCAAAAATTCGGATGAAATAAAAGAAGCTTTTCTGGCGTATCCTGATGCATTTGATGCCTATGAAGAATTTACCGCAAAATTTAAGCCTTATACCTTAAAAAGAGACGTTCTCCTTCCGAAGTTTGATATTCCTGAAGAATTTATCCATGCAGAAGATGAGGTAGACGGAGGAAAAAGAGGGGAGATGGCCTATCTTACACATTTGACGTATGAAGGGGCTAAAAAAGGTATGATCCTTTTGGTGGAATTACCGATGAAATTAAAGAACGACTCGACTTCGAGCTTGAAGTAATTGCCAACACCGGTTATCCGGGATACTTCCTTATTGTACAGGATTTCTGTAACGAAGCCCGTAATATGGGAGTCTGGGTAGGCCCGGGAAGAGGATCTGCTGCAGGATCTGCCGTTGCTTACTGTATCGGGATTACCAATGTGGACCCGATTAAATATGATCTCCTTTTTGAGAGATTCCTGAACCCGGAAAGGGTCTCGATGCCCGACATTGATATCGACTTTGATGATGAAGGCAGAGACCGGGTGATCAAATGGGTAATTGAGAAATACGGACAGAGCCAGGTGGCACAGATCATCACCTATTCGGTACTTGGTGGTAAATCTGCCATTAAAGATGCCGGAAGGGTACTGGATGTTCCGATTCCTGATACCAATAATATCGCCAAACTTATTCCTTCCACACCAGGGATGAATATAGCGAAAGCTTTGGCAAAATATGATAAATTGAAACCTGAAGAGCAGATGCTTGTCGATGAGATGAGGTATGTTCTTGAGAGTCCTGATGATGCCCGTCATGGTGTACTTGCCAGTGCAAAGAAGATGGAGGGCTGTATCAGAAATACAGGGATTCACGCCTGTGGGGTAATTATTACGCCGGAGGATGTAAGTAATCTTGTTCCGGTAACCATTGCTGCAAAAGATGCTGATATTCTGGTATCACAGTTTGATAACTCGGTGGCTGAAAGTGCCGGACTTCTAAAGATGGACTTCCTGGGGCTCAGAACACTTACGATCATCAAAGATGCTTTGAAACTCGTAAAAGCAAGATATGGAGTAGATATTGATCCGGATCTGATTCCGCTCGATGATACGAAAACCTATCAGTTGTTCAAAGAAGGAAGAACAGTCGGGATTTTCCAGTATGAAAGTCCCGGGATGCAAAAATACATGCGAGAGCTTAAGCCCACGGTTTTTGCCGACCTAATTGCGATGAATGCATTGTACCGTCCGGGACCGATCAAGTATATCCCGAACTTCATCAACAGGAAACATGGTATTGAGGAGATCGTCTATGACTTGCCGGAAACGGAAGAATACCTGAAGGAAACTTACGGTATTACCGTTTATCAGGAGCAGGTAATGCTTTTATCACAGAAACTGGCCAACTTTACAAAAGGTGAAGCCGATACGCTGAGAAAAGCGATGGGTAAAAAGCAGATTGATGTTCTGAATAAAATGTACCCTAAATTCATTGAAGGAGGACGTAAGAATAACCTGAATGAAGAAAGGCTGGAAAAAATCTGGAATGACTGGAAAGCCTTTGCCGAATATGCCTTCAACAAGTCTCACTCAACATGTTATGCATTTATTGCATATCAGACAGCTTATTTAAAAGCCAATTATCCGGCAGAATACATGGCGAGTGTGATGAGTAATAACATTAACAATACAGACTCTATTACCATGTTCATGGAAGACTGTAAGAGTATGGGAGTGGATGTATTAGGTCCGGATGTGAATGAATCCCAATATAAATTTTCGGTAAACGAAAAGGACAGATCCGTTTCGGGCTGGGAGCTATCAAAGGAATCGGGGAAGGACCGAGTGAAGCAATTACCAGAGAAAGAGAAAACGGAAGATTTAAAAATATTTATGACTTCTTTGAGAGGATATTACCTTCCCAGATGAACAAAAGAGTGGCGGAAAGTTTAGTGCTTGCAGGAGCTTTTGATGAATTGGATTCCTTCCACAGAGGTCAGTATTTTGATATTGATATGGCAGGGAGAACCAATCTGGAAAGACTGATCAGATATGGACAGAGCTTCCAGGAAAGCAAGAATGAGATGGAGCATTCCCTGTTTGCAGATTTTGCGGAAGAAGTTCAGATCGAACAGCCTAAGCTGCCACCATGCCCGGAGTGGCCGAATATGCATAAACTGAATAAAGAAAAGGAAATCATCGGATTCTACCTTTCTGCCCATCCGCTGGATGAATTCAAGTATCAGTATCAGTTTATGCAGGGACAGCTGTCCAAAAAATCAGTGCTGGAAAAAGAGGATGAACAGAAAACAACGACTGATGAGACACCGGTTTTAGAACAGGATTCACAGGATGATACGGTAGACCTTACCGAAATTGTGTCTGATGATATGGCGGCAGGAGAAGAGGAAGTTGTGGAAGAGATAACGAAGAAAGCTGAACCGAAAGGTAATTTCCTATTCCTGAACCTTGATGAGGTGGATGCCTACAAAGAACAGGCTTTTGCCAATAAGCAGGAAGAGTTGTTCGAAGAAAAGAAAAAGACTGGAAAACGCTTCAGAAAGAAAGAGAAAATGGCGGTGGCGGTAAAGAATATACCGTTGCAGGGCTCATCACGGAATACAGGGTTCAGGATGGCTTCAGGAGTGGTGAAAAAGTTGCTTTTGTGACATTGGAAGACTATTCCGGTTCTTACTCATTCAGACTTGGAGATAGGGATTACATGCGATTGAAGGAAAAGCTGGAGGTTCAGAGGTTTGTTATTTTTAAAATAAAATTTGCCCAGGTAAAAGACGGAAGGGTTTTTGTGAATGTAAATGATGTTATAGAGCTCCAGGAAGCCTTTGAAAGATTTGCCAAAAGTATTTCTCTGGTCATGGATGTGATGGATGTAAGACCTGAAGACCTGGATTTCTTCAGGACGGTGCTGGAAAGGAACAAAGGAAATCAGAAGCTGAAGTTTTTCATTAAGAATGTAGAAGACGATTCCCATATTGAAGTACAGTCGATGAAACATTCCGTAGATCTGAACGGAGATCTCATCAAAGAAATTCAGTTACTGAATAAATATGAGTTCTATCTCAATTAAAAAGATAATATAACAATTTGAAAGAGTGGCTTTTTGCCGCTCTTTTTTGTTTTTTGATCATCTGTAAATGAATTAGTCTATAAAATTTATCAGGAAATATATTATGTTAAGTTGAAGTTTTACATGTTTTTAGCTTTTCTGATTATTTTTTTAAATTGTTATAAATCAGTTGTTTATAATAATTATTACTATTGTGAAATATTAGTTAAAATTAAATAATTGTTTAATTTATTATGAATTAATTACTTTTTTAGTGTTTTTAATTTAATGATTTAATGTAAATTTTGATTTTTAATTGAATATTTACTTACATTTACCGCCCTAACTATTATTTGTTATTTATATGAAAAAACTTTTACTGTCGTGTCTGGCTTTTCTCAGTATGGAAGCCTACGCACAAACCAACGTTGCCAGCTATGCTTTCTCGAAAAGCACAGGGGTAGCTTATGTACCCATTACGGAGGAACAAAATTATTTCCCACAGGAACCAACACTACTTACGATAATGAGGTTTCTACAGCCATTACGCTTTCATCACCTTTTAACTTCGGTGGTGTTGCCATGACAACCTGTTACGTGAGTGCCAACGGTTATATAACTTTTGGAGCCGCTCCGTCAGGTACAAACTATAGTCCTTTATCAACGGTAGGCACTACTACAGGTGCCATTTCTGCTTTTGGGCAGGATGGAGGTTTTAGTGCATCGGATACTACACAGCCGGCAGGGAATCATGAGGTAAGATATGAAGATCTAGGTACCGAATTCGTTGTACAATGGCAGGATCATGCCAATTATCATAACAGAGCTACAGAAAGGCTGAACTTCCAGATCCGTCTTGTGTACGCTACCGGAGAAATAAAAATTATCTATGGAAACTGTACAGATCCGGGAACAGCTAGTTCCGGCACAACTCCACAGGTAGGGATTAGAGGAGCCAACAATACCTTTGCAACCAATGTAAGTGCTCTGATGATTGGGAATACACCGTCCGGAACCACTTGTGACTGGTCCAAAGCTGTTACCGGGAATGCCAACAGCAGTACTATGCTCTTTTCCGGTGGTGCAAACGCCAATGTTAAAATCCCGGCGGGATTACAATACTCATGGACCCCGGGGACACTATTGCCGGTAAGAACTTTTTCAGCAACCAATGCAATAACCAATGTGGGAGCTACTGTAAACTGGACTGCCCCAACGGGAGCTACTGCTTATAATGTTCAATACAGAGTTTTAGGAAACTGCGATTGGACTGACTTCAGTGGAAATCCGGTTGCCGCTACCTCTGCCTCTATTACAGGTTTGACACAAAATACAACCTACCAGGTACAGGTTCAGGCCTTAAACGGGGTGAACAGGCAATGTATTCTCATATCCCGAATTTAGCAGGAACCGGGAACGGATATGCTACTGCAGGATCTTTCACAACTGCTTTTAACTGTTCAGTTGCTACAACAGGGCTTACCTCGTCAGGATTAACTCCGGAAGCAGCAACGATTAACTGGACAGCTTCTGCTACGCCTCCGGGAAGTGGATATGAATACTATTATTCTACATCATCTACTGCCCCGGGAATATCTACCACACCTTCAGGTTCTGTGGGAGCAGGTGCAATTTCTGCTAATTTATCAGGTCTGAATCCTTCTACTCAATATTATTATTGGGTAAGGGCAAATTGTAACGGAACAGATAAAGGGCAATGGTCCAGCTCTGCAAACTTTACAACATTAGGACTTTGTCCTACAGTAACGGCCCCTGCATCCGGTGCATCCGGAGTAAGTACCACTCCTACAATAACATGGAATGCAATTAATGGTGCTGCCGGTTACAAATTAAAAGTAGGAACAACTTCAGGTGGTAATGATATTCTTGATACTGATATTACAGGTGGTTCTAATAATACTTATACCTTAGGTACCGCTTTAAATAATGCAACTACCTATTATTATTCTGTATCAGCATATACGGCCAATATTTCAGGTCCTGCCACGGCATGTACAGTGAGATCATTCTTTACTGCATGTGTATCTACCGGTTTACCTTATACATTAGATTTTGATAACGTTACAACGCCGGCCTTACCTACGTGTACAACGGTAATTAATAGCGGTTCAGGAAACCTTTGGAAGACAGCCACTGCTCCAAGCGGATTTACAGGTAAAGTTCTTAATTATTCATACAATACCAGTAGTGCGGCAAATACTTGGTTCTTTACACAAGGCCTTAATCTTACGGCAGGAGTGAGCTACCGTATAAAATACAAATACGCCAATTCATCAGGAGCGGTTTATGCGGAAAAAGTAAAAGTAGCCTACGGAACTTCAGCCACTGCTACTGATATGACAAATACAATAGCAGATCACTCAAGTATTACCACAGGCGGGGTTCCTACAAGTACCCTTTACAGATTTTACACCGGCTGCGTCAGGAGTATATTATTTCGGATTCCAGGCTTATTCTGCAGCAGATATGAATCAGATCTATATTGATGATATTAATATCGCTGTTACACCTACTTGTTTTGAGCCTTCAAATGTTGTAGTTTCTGCTATTACAACTTCGGGAGCAGATGTGGCCTGGACGGCACCTTCACTGGTACCGGGCAGCGGATATGAATATTATTATTCTACAACCAATACAGCTCCTACTGCAGCAACTTCTGCTTCAGGAAGCAGCACTACAACTTCAGCACAACTGTCTGGTTTATTGCCGGGAACGATTTATTATCTATGGATCAGATCCGTATGTGGAGCTTCTGATAAGAGTGTCTGGACGCCAGTACAGGTATTTACTACGAACTGTGTTCCGGCACAGACCTATTCGCAAAACTTTGACAGTACAACTGTTGATTCACTTCCTCCATGCTGGACAAGCATAGGATCTAATCTTGGCTACGCAAAAGTAATCGCTTATACTGGAACTGTAGCAAGTGCTCCTAATGCCCTATATCTTTATACAAGCGGTTCAAGTATAGGTATGGTGTCTACTCCTGATTTGGTAGGTTTAGATAGCAATAATGCGATGATCAGCTTCAAAGGAAGAGCTAATTCTACTGCTAATGGAACTGTTCAGATTGGTTATTTAACAGACCCTGCGAATACTTCAAGCTTTGTTGTACTAGGTACCTATACAGCAACAAGTACTACAGCACTGAATGATTATTCATTAAACATCACAGGAGTTCCTGCCGGAGTTACTAAACTTGTGTTTAAGCATACCGGATCAAGTGCATATAGCCTGTTGATTGATGATTTCGTATATCAGCTCGGAAACCTGTCTACTTCAGAAGTAGCGGCTGCTAAAAATGAAATTAAAGTTTACCCTAATCCATTCTCTGATGTATTGAATATTTCAGACGCTTCCAAAGTAAAATCAGTTTCTGTTGTTGACGCTGCGGGAAGATTGGTGAAGACCATCGAAAACCCTTCTGCTGTACTTCAATTGAGAGATCTTAAAGAAGGAATGTATTTAGTAGTACTGAATATGAATGACGGAACAAAGCAAACCGTTAAAGCAATCAAAAATAATTAATCACTTGAATAAAAAGAAAGACGGATCATTTTGATCCGTCTTTTTTTGTTAAATAAAAAATAAGCAAAATTCTTTTCCCTTCTTTTATATTACTTTTTATATAGTTGTATTTATCATTCCTTTATCACTTATCGGGAACAGGCTGTATATCTCCTGTATTCATAAGGTCAAAAACAGTAGGGAAGAACATTACTAGTATAAAGTAGATAATGATCATCAGCACTATGAGTGCAAAGAGAATGACTACTAAACTATTCGGTTTGTTTTTCTTTTTTGGTTCCATGATTTTTGTGGTATTTTGGTGAATAAATTACACTTATACCAAATATCAAGCTAATTTCTTGCCACACTGTTTGCAGTACCTTGCATCATCATCAATATCTTCATTACCACATTGGTCACATACCTTTTCAAGATTTTGCCTTTTATTGCGCATTTCAGCAGTAACGATCCCGGTGGGAACTGCAATAATAGAGTAACCTGCCAGCATCAGGACTACTGCAAAAATTTTCCCATAGGAGTAATAGGGGAGACATCTCCATAGCCTACGGTGGTTACTGTTACTACAGCCCAGTAAATGGATTGTGGTATGGTTTCAAATCCAGGCCTGCCTCCTTCTACCATAAACATAAGTGAACCTACAATGACTGAGAATATAATAAGAAACAAAAGGAAAATATAGATCTTCCTTGAGCTGTTCTTTAAAGCCCGTACGATGAGGTAACCGTCATTCATAAAGTCCAGCAGGTTAAAGATCCTGAAAATTCTCAGCATTCTCAGCATCCTGAAGATCAGAAAATATTTGGTGACCGGAAAGAAAAAGCTAAGAAAGAAGGGAGCGAGGGCAAGAAAGTCTATGATTCCCATAAAACTGAAAATATAGCTTCTTTTATTCTTTACCACAGCGATCCGCATAGAATATTCGAGAGTGAAAAAAATGGAGATGATCCATTCAAGAACCAGAAAAGTGTAATGAAATCTTTTGTCAAGCTGAGGAACACTTTCCATCATGATAATGGCAGTGCTTACAAGAATTAAGGATAATAATATGATGTCGAACAGTTTTCCGAGCTTCGTATCTGAGCGATAAATTATTCGATAAAGGAATCTTTTCCAAAGAATGTCCTCAGGAATAAGATTGTGTTCTTTCTCCATTTGCATAGGGTTATTTCACAGCGAAGTTAATAAATTATATAAAGACAAGGGTAAATATATGATTGTTAAAAGAATTTCGCAAATGTTAAAACTTTTTTCATCATTAAAATGTGAATTATTTAGAGTTAATTTGTTGATTTTTAATATATTATATTTAGTAAAATACGGATAAAATATGACATATAAAAATTTATTTTTAACATTTTTTTAATTGTTGTTTGTAATTTTATTTCTACAAAAGCATTATATCATGAGAAAATTTTTAACCTTGTTTATCCCAATTTTAATGTACAGTTTTCTATCTGGACAGGTTGGGATTAATACTACGTCTCCGAACGGAGCAACAGTATTAGATATTGCTTCCAATCAGAAAGGTGTTTTAATTCCCCGTCTTACGGATAACGACAGAGATACTAATCTGGCTGATAACGATGCATCTACAGTACCACCTGCAGGTATGCCGAATGCTAATCTTACTGCAGGAACCCTTATTTTTAATACGACAACGAATAACTTCCAGTATTGGGACGGTACCCTCTGGAGACAGCTTTTTGTTCCCACATCTTCTCAGGCTGGTAACGACGGTGTCGTTAAAATCAATTCTGGAAACGCAAATGTAAAACCCTCATTCAGTTTAAGTGCAGCAGGAAGCGGCTATGGCCCAAGACAACAGGTATTTTATGCCACACCATTGGTTTTTGCGGCAAGCCCTACCACAAGCTGGCCGGAAACTACAGTTCCTTTTCCCGGAGTAACCAGTAATATCTATATCTCGGCAACCGGTAAATGGAGAGAAAATGAAATTAACGGACAGGTTCATGTTTGGAGAGTCATCGCAACAATCACTCCAGGATCTAACTCTTCGGGATCCGTAAAGGCCACTTTTAAAAATCCTGATTCAGGTTTTGAAATTAATTCCATTCAATTAGTACCAAGTGGTTCAAGTGGAACAGGTAATATTCTTACCTTTTATTTCTATACCATTGCAGACCCTGCAAGTCTTGATCCGGAAGAGGTTATCAGCTTTTTATGGAATCTGATATAAGCTGTGGTGTAGTAGTAGATTCATTTACAAGAGTATCTTTGTTTAAAGATTAAAGTTTTTGATTTCATATTAGGTTCAAACCGGTTGTCTCATACCGGTTTTTTTATTGTAAAGAATTTTCCGGAGAATTTTACTAAAATTAATATCTTCGCTGTACTGTAAAATAGAGACGTATGAAGCTAAGAACTGTAATTGCCAGGATTGAAGAAGAAATCAGTATCAGACAGGCCGAGGATTTTGATAATGTAGGATTATTATGCGGAGTTCCCGACCGTGATGTGTCCGGAATTTTAGTGTGCCATGATGCCCTGGAAAATGTGGTGGAGGAAGCCATGGAAAGAAACTGCAACCTGATTGTATGTTTTCATCCCATTATATTTTCCGGCCTGAAATCTTTGACCGGGAAAAACTATGTAGAAAGAGCAGTTTTAAAAGCCATTGAAAATAAAATTGCAATTTATGCTGTTCATACAGCGTTTGATAACGATTTCTTTGGAGTCAATCACGGTATTTGCAGCCAGTTGGGATTAAAGAATATGAAGATTCTTCAGCCCAAGGAAAATAACCTGAAACAGCTTACTGTTTTTGTACCGAAAGAATATTCTGAAAAAGTAAAAGAAGCAATGTTTTCAGCCGGAGCAGGAAATATCGGATTTTATGATGAATGCAGCTTCACCGTTAATGGAAACGGTACCTTCAGACCCATTGAAGGCTCAAATCCGTTTTCCGGACAGCAGAACATCCGTGAGAATGCAGATGAAAATATGATTTCAGTGATTTTTGAAAGCCATAAGGAAGGTCAGATTGTAGGAGTGATGAAAGCTGCCCATCCCTACGAAGAAGTCGCTTATCAGATATACAGTCTGGATAACAAAAATCATCATGCAGGATTAGGAATGTATGGTGAACTGGAAGAAGAAATGGACGAAAGAGATTTCTTAAAACTGGTGAAGGAAAAATTTGGACTCGAAGTGATCAAACACTCGGCGTTCAACAATAAAAAAATCAAAAGAGTAGGGGTGCTTGGCGGATCCGGGGCCAGCGGGATAAGAGCTGCAGCTTCCAGAAAATGTGACGCTTACCTTACCGGAGATCTTAAATATCACGACTATTTTCTCGCTGAGTCTAAAATGCTGATCTGTGATATAGGACATTATGAATCAGAACAATTTGTAAGTCAACAATTATTTGAAATTTTATCACAAAAATTTAGTACATTTGCAATTTCAAAATCTATTGAAAAAACAAACCCAGTAAATTATTTCATTTAAATATGGCAAAAACCAACGATATTTCAGTTGAAGAAAAATTAAGAGCTTTATACGATTTACAGATCATTGATTCAAGATTGGATGAAATCCGAAATACTAGAGGAGAATTGCCAATTGAAGTTGAAGATCTTGAAATCGAGATTGAAGGTCTTGAGAAAAGAGCTGAAAAATTTCATGCAGACATCAAAGATCAGGAAGATCAGATCAAAACGAAGCATGAAGTAATCAACCATGCAAAAACTCTAATTGAGAAATACAAATCTCAGCAGGATAATGTAAGAAACAATAAAGAATTTGAAGCATTAGGAAAAGAAATGGAATTCCAGGATCTGGAAATTCAGCTTGCTGAAAAAAGAATTAAAGAATTCGAGCTAAAATCGCTCACAAAAACGAAACTTTAAGCGAACTGAACGCTAAGATCAACGACCTGAAAAATCACCTGAAATTCAAGAAAGAAGAATTGGAAGGATTGATTTCTGAAACTCAGAAAGAAGAAGAGTATCTTCTGGAGCAGTCTAAAGAATTCGCTGGTAAAATTGACGAGAGATTATTAGCTTCTTACAACAGAATCAGAACAAACTCTATCAACGGTCTTGCAGTAGTAGGATTGGAAAGAGGAGCTCCGAAAGGATCTTTCTTTACGATTCCACCTCAAAAGCAAATGGAAATCGCTCAGAGAAAGAAAATCATTATTGATGAGCACTCTGGAAAAATCCTTGTTGATGACGAGTTGGTAATGGAAGAAAACGAAAAAATGAAGTCTGTAATTAAATTCTAATTATTGATTTTAAATCATACAAAAGCTGTTTCATTTTGAGACAGCTTTTTTGTTTTGTTGAAACACAAGTTACACAAATGCTTTCACAAATAACACAGATGCTTTTTATAAATACTGTTAATTGTCTTATAGCAGTTTTTGTCATTCCGACGACGGAGGAATCTCTACATAGTAGCATAAAAATGCGGGGTTGGATTCCTACGGAATGACAAGGATTGTGTTAAAAAAATCTGCGTCATCAGCAAAATCCGTGAGAGAATAAAAATTCAATAGAAACGGGCTTTAGCCCGTTTTTTTAATAAACAAAACCCATTGGCTTTAGCCAAAACCTAGTAATTCATCACTATGAAACCTATAAAAAAACCGCCTCAAAATAAAGCGGTTTATATTTTATTTAATCCTGATGCTCATACATCTTATTATAAAGCGCTATAAACTTCTCTTTTACGGCTTTTCTCTTCAGTTTTAACGTTGGAGTAAGCAATCCGGTTTCAATACTCCATACCTCTGGAGTAAGCTCAATCTTTTGATTTTCTCCCAGTTGCCAAGATGTTCATTGATTCCGTCAATTTCTTTTTCAATTCTCTGCTTCAATTCTGTACTCTTTGCAATTTCTTCCGGCGTAGAACCGATGTTAAGGTTATTTCTCATCGCCCAGCTTTTGGCAAATTCAAAATCAGGCTGTACCAGGGCACATGGCATTTTTTCACCATCACCTACTACCATGATCTGCTCAATGAATTTTGAGGCTTTGGCCAAATTCTCAATGGTTTGAGGGGCGATATATTTTCCGCCGGATGTTTTGAACATTTCCTTCTTACGGTCGGTGATCTGTAAAAACCCATCACTGTCGATATGGCCTATATCTCCGGTTTTAAAGAATCCATCTTCGGTAAACGCTTCTTTGGTCATTTCTTCGTTTTGGAAATATCCTTTGAATACGGATGGACCTTTTACGGTAATTTCACCGTCTTCCTGGATTTTTACCTTTAAATTATCCAATGGAATTCCTACCGTACCTACTTTCATTTTTTCAAAACTGTTTACGGAAATTACCGGCGAGGTTTCTGTTAAACCATACCCTTCCAGAATAGGAATTCCGGCATTCTGAAACATTAAATTAAGCCTTGTAGACAATGCTGCAGATCCGGAAACCAGAGTCACGATCTCACCACCCAAACCTTCTCTCCATTTGGAAAAAACCAGTTTATCAGCAATGATTTCCTGAAGCCCTGAAGGTTTTGAAATGGTTTTCTTTTTGGAGATCAGGTTTAATGCCCAGAAGAATATTTTTGATTTTAATCCTCCTGCAGAAGAACCTGTATTATAAATCTTATCGTATACCTTTTCTACCAGTCTTGGAACTACCGTCATATAATGTGGTTTCACTTCTTTCACGTTTTCACTCATTTTTTCAATGCTTTCAGCAAAATAGAGAGAAAAACCGTTGTACTGGTAAAGGTAAAACAGCATTCTTTCAAAAATATGGCAGATAGGAAGGAAGCTCAGTGCCCTTGTTTCTTTATAGTCCAGGCTTCTTTTCTTCGGAATTCTCGGAATGGAGCCCAGAACGTTGGAAACGATATTATTATGGGTAAGCATTACACCTTTAGGTCTTCCCGTCGTTCCGGAAGTATAAATAATAGTAGCCAGATCTTCGGTATTGATGGCATTGGAAAGGTCATCCACTTCAATCTGTGTGGATTCATCTTTACCAAGATCCAGGATTTCTCTCCAGTTGGCAGCCCCGCTGATGTTGTCAAAAGTAAAAATTCCTGCAGACTCGGAATATTATGCTTTACTTTCATCACTTTATTCAAAAGCTCCTTATCAGAGACAAAGCAGTACTGAATTTCGGCATTATTGAAGATAAATTCATAATCTTCCGGAGAAATACTTGGATAAACCGGTACGGAAACGACTCCAATCTGGGAAAGTCCGAAATCCATAATAGCCCATTCCGTACGGGAATTGGTCGTAATCAGAGCAATCTTATCCCCGGGTTTTATGCCCAGCTTCAGCAACCCCTGGATATCTTATTTCCCTCATTGATAAACTCCTGCGTAGAAGTTTTTTCCATTCACCATGATATTTGGTTACAAACATATCCGTTTTAGGATATTTCTCTAAAGCGTAGTGTGGAATATCGAATAATCTCTTGATCGTCATGATTTTTTAAATAATTTATAAAGAAATCTAAATATAAGCATTTTTTTAATTGTAGACCTCTGATTGTAATAAATGAAAATTAGTTAAATGCTTACCATAGCATCTTCTATCAAAAAGAAGGCCGTAAACAGGAATTGTGGAGTTATTTTAAGCCGGATTACCTGATCTCCATCCTGTAAAATATGTAGTTTCTATCCTGCAATCTGAGATCCGGAGCCTGCATCTTAAACCCCTTCAATATACTGTTTTCGCTGCTTCTAATTTAATTTTTTCAGATTTGCTTAAAAGTGTAAATTTACGGCTATCTAATTATTTTTTTATGGACTTTAATTTATCGGAAGAACAGCTGATGATTCAGCAGGCGGCAAGAGACTTTGCACAAAACGAACTATTACCTGAAGTGATTGAAAGAGACCGTGACCAGAAATTCCCTGTAGAGCAGGTGAAGAAAATGGGAGAAATGGGTCTTTTGGGAATGATGGTGGATCCAAAATACGGCGGTGCAGGTATGGACAGTGTTTCTTACGTGCTGGCAATGGAGGAAATTGCAAAAGTGGATGCTTCTGCAGCTGTTGTAATGTCTGTAAACAACTCATTGGTTTGTGCCGGTCTTGAAAAATTTGCTTCTGAAGAGCAAAAAGTAAAATATCTTACTCCTCTTGCAAGCGGGCAGGTAATCGGAGCTTTTGCATTATCTGAGCCGGAAGCAGGTTCTGATGCAACTTCTCAGAAAACAACTGCTGAAGATAAAGGAGATTACTACCTTTTGAATGGTATTAAAAACTGGATCACAAACGGTGGTACAGCTTCTTATTATATCGTAATTGCTCAGACTGATCCTGAGAAAAAACACAAAGGAATCAATGCTTTCATCGTAGAAAGAGGATGGGAAGGTTTTGAAATCGGACCGAAAGAAGACAAACTGGGAATCAGAGGAAGTGATACACACTCTTTGATCTTCAACAACGTAAAAGTACCAAAAGAAAACAGAATCGGTGAAGACGGATTCGGGTTCAATTTTGCGATGGCTGTATTGAACGGAGGAAGAATAGGAATCGCTTCTCAGGCTTTAGGAATTGCTTCCGGAGCTTACGAACTGGCATTGAAATATGCTAAAACAAGAAAAGCTTTCAAAACAGAAATCATCAACCACCAGGCAATTGCCTTCAAACTGGCTGATATGGCAACTCAGATCACCGCTGCAAGAATGCTTTGCTTCAAGGCTGCATGTGAAAAAGATGCAGGAAAAGATATCTCTGAAAGCGGAGCTATGGCAAAATTATATGCTTCTCAGGTAGCAATGGATACTACCATTGAGGCTGTACAGATTCACGGTGGATATGGATATGTGAAAGAATACCACGTAGAAAGATTAATGAGAGACGCAAAAATCACTCAGATTTATGAAGGAACTTCTGAAATCCAGAAAATCGTGATCTCCAGAAGTATCGCAAAATAATCATTTTAAAACACACTGCTTATGAAAAAATCTTTGTGGATCACCCTAGGTGTCGTACTGCTATTGTTAGGAGTATTTGTATGGTATAAATATTACTTCGTCTTTGGCGAAGGAGTGAAATCCGGATACCTGAATTATGCCATGAAAAAGGCTATATCTTCAAAACTTATGAAGGTAAACTGATTCAGGAAGGTTTTGGAAAAGGAAAAACAGGAGGTCTTACAAGCTACGAGTTTGAGTTTTCTGTAGATGACCCGGAAGTTTTCAAACAACTGGAAACCAATAGTGGTAAAACCTTTGATCTCCATTACAAAAAGATACAATGGTGCTCTTCCGTGGAGAGGAAACACAAAGTTTGTAGTAGACAAAGTAGTGAATATGAAATAAAACAAATAAGGCTCTCGGTTGAGGGCCTTATTTTTACACCAAATCACAAAATATTAATATATGAAATAAAAATTTCCGGGTTCATATCGAACTTCGCATGGTAACGAAAATTCTTTGTCTGATAAAATTAATAAAAGAATTGATTATAAATGCTAAAAAGCATTAAAAAATATTAAAAAAATCCATCACGGATGCTGAACTTTGAAAATCTATGGTGAATTTTTAACCGGGAATGTTTTTGTTTCTTTTTTATAAAAATAATATCCGATTCCTCCGATCAGAAATAACGGCCACAACGGTAGAATAAACAGGAAAACGGATGTGATAACGTCCCAGCCTGATTCAATGGCAGCCAGTGATTTTCCTCCGAAAGTTTTAGGCTCTTTTTCAGCTCCTGTTTTATCCAGAATACTTACATTGATACTGCAGATTGTATTGTCTGCATACTGACGGCCCGAAACCTGGATGTCTCTGGTTTCAATATCCCCGATATTACTGTTTAAAGCTTCCATTAGACCATCAAAATGCTGGATAGGCACCTTAATATCCATGTTGTACATTTTCTGATCTTCTTCACGGCGATTCGCAGACTCTATATACGAAAGGTTTTCACTTTTAATATAGCCGTTTTTTCTGATGGCTTCTTCCCGGATTATTTCCTTTACCGTTTCAGCATTATCTGCCTTTACAGAAATATAGCCCGATTTTACCATTCTGTCCTTCAGTTCATAGCTGTCATTTTTGGCTTATCCTTGTAAACAATTTTGGTTTCTTTGATTACTTTTGGAGCAGGAACATTCACCACAATCTTTTCCGCTTTTTTTTCCGCTGAATCTTTTTCTCAATTTTAGATTCCAGTTTTGTAGAAGTGATCTTGTCAGACAGGGAATCTACCATTTTGGAGGTAGTTTCTATTTTTTCCTGAATATCATTTTTAGTGTTTTCAAAATCTTTTATTTTAATGCTGGCAGAGTCAAGGGCCATGTCTGCAGTTTTGCTTGCGTGATCAATAGCATCGGTGGCTACTGCAGAAGCACTGTCTATAGAATTTGATACCTCTTCAAACTTGGCAGTTTGCTTTTGACACATAATAAATGTACTTGATATAGCAACTAGTAATACGAACTTTTTCATAATGTTGATTTTTGATAAAGTAAAATTAGAGTGGAAGTTCTTGTAAAGATTGTAAATAGAATGTATTGTGCTGGTAAAATAGTAACTGATTTATATTCAGAGTTTTGTATTTGTTTTACAAAAGATTTACAAAAGCTTTCTTCATTTTTATAATGTTACAACAATAAAGTTTTATGCTTTATTACAAAGCTTTGGCTGCGAGGAATTTCTCTGGTTTGGAGTTAATTTTAAACCATTAAGGAGAATGAAGATTTTAAGATAAATTAAGGTGGAAAATCAAAAAAAAATTAGCTATAATCCTTAAAGCGAAAGCTTCTTAATGTTCAATAATAAGAAAATCATAGATTTTCAAAACTTCTGTGTACTTCTTATGCGGTACAGTTGTGAACTTACTTACGTGAACTAAAGTGTTTAAAAAACTTTGTGACTTTTGTGGTTAAACAATATTTTTAACCATTAAGGATAATGAAAATTTTAAGATAAGTTAAGGTGGAAAATCAAAAAAAAATTAGCTATAATCCTTAAAGCGAAAGCTTCTTAATGTTCAATAATAAGAAAATCATAGATTTTCAAAACTTCTGTGTACTTCTTATGCGGTACAGTTGTGAACTTACTTACGTGAACTAAAGTGTTTAAAAAACTTTGTGACTTTTGTGGTTAAACAATATTTTTAAACCATTAAGGATAATGAAGGTTTTAAGATAAGTTAAGGTGGAAAATCAAAATTTTCTTTAGCTGTAACCCTTAAAGCGAAAGCTCCTTCTTAATATTCTTATCTGCTTAATTTTTCTTAATGTTTCAATAATAAGAAAATCATAGATTTTCAAAACTTCTGTGTACTTCTTATGCGGTACAGTTGTGAACTTATTTACGTGAACTAAAGTGTTTAAAAAACTTTGTGACTTTTGTGGTTAAGCAATATTTTTAAACCATTAAGGAGAATGAAGGTTTTAAGATAAATAAGATGAGAAATCAAAGATTTTTAGCTTTAAACCTTAAAGCAAGCTTCTTCTTAATATTCTTATCTTCTTAATTTTTCTTAATGTTTCAATAATAAAAAAATCCGCAGAAAAATTTCTACGGATTTATATGTTTCAGCGATTTCACCTGTTATTAATTGTCTCTGAACTCACTGATGAAGTGCAGTTTCACATTCGGGAATTTCTCCTGCGTCATATGAATGGTAAACGAGGAGTCTGCAAGGAATACCAATTGATTGTATTTATCTCTCGCCAGGAATCTTTGTTTTAATCTTGCAAATTCTTTGAATTCTTCAGATTTTTCATCAGCCTCCCCCAACATGCTTTATGCATTGAAAGAGGTTCATAAGTACATTTTGCCCCGTATTCATGCTCTAGACGATATTGGATAACCTCGTACTGAAGGGCTCCTACAGTTCCGATGATCTTTCTTCCGTTCATTTCCAGGGTAAACAGCTGTGCAACCCCTTCATCCATCAGCTGATCAATACCTTTAGCCAATTGCTTAGCCTTAAGCGGATCATTATTATTGATATAACGGAAATGCTCTGGAGAGAAGCTTGGAATCCCTTTGAAGCTAAGCTTTTCACCTCCGGTCAGCGTATCACCGATTCTGAAACTTCCCGTATCATGAAGACCAACGATATCTCCGGGGAAACTTTCTTCCACCACCTCTTTTTATCAGCAAAGAATGCATTAGGAGAGGAGAATTTCATCTTTTTACCTTCTCTTACCAACAGGTAGTTTTCATTTCTTTTGAAAGTTCCGGAAACAATTTTTACGAAAGCTAGTCTGTCTCTGTGTTTCGGGTCCATATTCGCATGGATCTTGAATACAAATCCTGTGAATGTACTTTCTTCGGGTTTTACTACACGGGTATCACTTTCTTTTGGCTGCGGCATTGGAGCAATATCGATGAAAGCATCCAATAATTCACGAACTCCAAAGTTGTTCAAAGCTGAACCGAAGAAAACAGGCTGTAAATCACCTTTCATATAATCTTCACGGTTAAACTCAGGGTAAACCGACTGAACCAGATCAAGTTCTTCTCTTAAAGTACCGGCAGCTTTTTCTCCGATAACTTCGTCTATTGAAGAATCGTTAATATCATCAAATTTAATAGAATCCCCAACCTTCTGTTTTTTCTCTTCCAGGAACAGCTGGATATTGTTTTCCCAGATATTATAAATCCCTGGAAATCGCTTCCCATACCAATAGGTAAAGAAAGAGGACAAACCGTTAACCCTAATTTTTGTTCCACTTCATCCAAAAGATCGAAGGCATCTTTCCCCTCACGGTCAAGCTTATTGATGAATACCAGCATTGGGATGTTTCTCATTCTGCATACCTGAACCAGTTTTTCAGTCTGTTCCTCAACCCCTTTTGCCACGTCAATCACTACAATTACTGAATCTACAGCCGTTAAAGTTCTGTACGTATCTTCTGCAAAATCTTTGTGACCGGGTGTATCCAGGATGTTGATCTTGTGGTCTCTATATTCAAAAGCCAATACGGAAGTTGCTACGGAGATTCCTCTCTGTCTTTCAATTTCCATAAAGTCGGAGGTCGCTCCTTTTTTTATTTTGTTGGATTTTACCGCACCGGCTTCCTGAATGGCACCCCGAAAAGAAGTAACTTTTCTGTAAGAGTTGTTTTTCCGGCATCCGGGTGGGAAATGATCCCGAAGGTCTTTCTTTTTGTATTTCTTTGATTAAGTCTGACATATCGTATTTTGAAGTTGCAAAAATCGTGATTTTTTATGAGGTTTTCAAATTTAAATTACGACAATGATTTCAGGATCGCATGCCAGGGGATAAGAACGATGGAGAATGGTATTTATTTTTGCTTACACTAAGGTTTTAATAATAACTATGAAGGCATAGATCACTGCCAAAACAACAAGCAGAAAAAACGCAGCCATGATATATTCAAAAGTGCCCCATTCATTGGCAGGAGGATGTTCAGTAGTGAGACTGTATTGTTCGATGGTCTGCCGGCCTATTTCCAGATCGGGGCGAAAGCGTTGTACACCTTTCAGAAAATGACGGTACAGCTCATATTGGTTGCTGAGAATGACATATTCAAAATTGAAGTCAATATTTTTCAATATCATTTCGCCTGTTTTATCCCGCAGGAAAACGATTAAAGTTATTTTGCCGTATTTTACTGTTTGGGTGTTGCGTACATAAATATCTGCTGATGAGCTTTTGGAATGCTGCAGTTCACTGTATAAAACGGTATCTACAATATGATTCCGGCTGTTGTAAAAGGTAGCCCCTTTTTCATTAATCATGACTTTCCGTATTTTTGTTTTCTCCGGTATGTGAAAGACATGATCAGTGCTGTGCAGCAAAATATCAAAAGAATCTGTGCAATCACAATAATAATAAACATTCCGATGTCGTCATTCCAGCGTCTGAAAATAATATCAAATACAGAGACGATAGCGGCAACAATCAAACCGATACTCAGCCAGATTATTCCTGTTATAAAGTAGGTAAAAAGTTTATTGATCTTAGATTCTAAAGTCCCGAACTTTTCTGTCATTTTCATTTGATTTTATAATAAAAAAACAATTCCGGTTATCATTGCACAAATAATAAGTGCCGTTAAAATTAAAAGCCAGCCTCCTAATGAAGTTCCTTTTTATTGACCTCCCATGTATTGGGATCAATAGAAAAAGTTTTAAGAGCCATAGGATCTATTTTTAAATCAGGACGGAAAACAGAAATTCCATGTAGGAAATGAGTGTATAAAGTAAATTTATTTTTAACGACACGAAGAGAAAGGTTCATATCAATACGTCTTGTTGCTTTTTCCATTTTATCAGGTCTTACGGTGACCTCAAGTAACGGAGCAATACTTCCTCCCACAGGTGTTACTGTATATACATCAAAATTTTGGTTTGAAACCTGAAGCTCTGCATAAAGAATTTGATCTGTAATTTCATTTTTCGCATTATAAAACAGAAGCCCATGATCATTAATAACGATTTTACAGACAATTTTTTTCTCTTCACAATGTAAGAGTTAACAGCCGGAACTAAAATCAGAAGCGAAATTCCCCAGCAGACCAGTGCAGGATAAAGCATCTGATCCCATCCTCTTTATAAATTCCGTAAACAGGTCCAAGTACAAAAAGCAGCAATAGAGAAAAAAGGAGCCCGAATAATGTCAGATTCAAAATAAGTGTAGAAAACCTGCTGATCGTAGATTCAACAGTCGGAAATGAAAATTTTGTATTAGATTGGATAGTATTCATGGCAGAGGAGCGAATTTAAGTATTTTCTTTTTTAGTTGCCTGTCGCAGGCAAAAAAAATTTATCTTTGTTTCTATAAACCCTTACAGAGAAAAGAATGGAAAATAGCAGATATCCGAAGTTTACGTTCACATGGCTGGGCGCTGTGACTTTGGTGGTTGGATTATTTGTGGGAACTATGGCTGTTTCTTTATTCAGCACTTTTTGGAAAGTTGTTTTCAAAGAAAATCTGGAGCTTAAAGACTGGTTTCTTATGGTGGCCAATTCTGTCGGTTTTCTTACTGCTATTGCTTTTTTGACTTTTTTATTGTGAGACGTACGACGAATATGAAGCTTAATTTCAATCTCTCGTCAGTCAATTTTTATACCTATCTCCTTGTTTTTCCCATGATGGCAGGGATGATGTTTATTTCAGAGTTTATTACAGCTCAGATTCCTACTTCAGGGCCTTTTTTTCGGAGAGTTTTATGATTATTTCGTACAGCTCATGAATCAGCTGACTGATGATCCGGTTATCATGCTTATCATGACGGTCATTATGGCTTCCATCTTTGAAGAAATTATTTTCAGGGGATTATTCAGAAAGGACTTATCAATAAAGGTGTTAAGCCGTGGAAAGCTATTTTGTATGCTTCTGTTATTTTTGGAGTCGTTCACGGAAATCCATGGCAGTTTATCAGTGCGGTAATGCTGGGATATGTACTGGGGCTGGTATATTATAAAACAAAATCTTTATTGGTACCGATGCTGCTGCATGGTTTTAATAATCTTACCCTTTCACTACTGGTGATTTACGGAAAAATGAAAGCTTTGCAAAAGCATTTAATGTGTCAGAATGGATGATACTGGCAGTAGGAATAGTACTTTTTCTTTGTTCTATTACCTTTTTATGAAGAAATATAAAGTACATTATGCAGAAATTTAATCTGTCAGAGCTAAAAAGTAAAATTGAAAATGAATATAGAAATGGAATTATTAGTAGCTACACACAACGAACATAAAAAAGAAGAAATTCAGCAGATCCTGGGCAGTGACTGTAAAGTGAAAAGTCTTACGGATTATAATATCCATGAGGAAATTGTAGAAGACGGAGATTCTTTTCATGCCAATGCCCTGATCAAAGCAAAATACTGTTTCGAAAAAACAGGAATTCCAAGCTTGGCGATGACAGTGGTTTGGTAGTGGAATCTTTGGACGGAAGACCCGGGATATTCTCTGCCCGCTATGCCGGAGATCATGATTTTGCCAAAAATATTGAAAAAGTATTGATGGAAATGCAGGGAGTAGAGAACAGAAAAGCCTATTTCGTTACAGTTCTTTGCTATTACGATGAAAACGGAGCTCAGTATTTTGAAGGAAGGGTACACGGAAATCTGCTGACAGAAAACAAAGGCTTCAAAGGATTCGGATATGATCCTATTTTCGTTCCTGAAGGATATGACAAAACTTTTGCAGAAATGAATCCTGAAGACAAAAATAAGATCAGCCACCGTAAGCAGGCATTAGATCTGTTCATGGATTTTTAAAAGTGACAGATTAAGTTTAACAATAAAGGAGAAATTCCTGTTTAGATTTTCTGTCGTACATTTGCTACAATAAACTATTGATTTGAGTACTTATTTAACGATATTAGGCTTTAATTCAGCAATTCCAACTATTAATTCGTCACCAACAGCCCAGCTGCTGGAGATGGAAGAAAGGCTTTTTCTGATCGATTGCGGAGAAGGTACACAGGTACAGCTGAGAAAAGCAAAGGCAAGATTTTCAAAGATCAATCATATTTTTATTTCCCACCTTCATGGGGACCATTGTTTCGGGCTTCCGGGGCTTATTGCTTCGTTCCGTCTTTTAGGAAGAGACAACCCGTTGCATGTTTACGGTCCGAAAGGAATTAAAAAATGCTGGAAACGATTTTTCAGATCACGGAAACCCATCGCGGCTTTGAAGTGGTCTATCACGAGCTGGATAAGGATTATTCTGAAAAGATCTACGAAGACAACAGGGTAGAGGTATATACCATTCCTCTGGATCACAGAATTTATTGCAACGGTTATCTGTTTAAAGAAAAACCGAAAGACAGACATCTTAACATGAAAGAGATCGCTAAATACAGCGAGATCGAAACCTGTGATTATCACAATATCAAGGCAGGAAAAGATTTTGTATTAAGTGACGGCTATGTTCTGAAAAATGAAGTACTAACGGTAGACCCTGCTCCATCAGTATCCTATGCATTCTGCAGTGATACCCGTTATCTGGAAAGTGTTATTCCGATTATTAAGAATGCTACGGTTCTTTACCATGAATCCACCTTTTGCATGATCTGAAGGAAATGGCTGATTATACAGGGCATACAACGGCATTGGAAGCCGCAATGATTGCTCAGAAAGCACAGGTAGGAAAGTTGATTCTGGGACATTTTTCTAACCGGTATGCTGATCTGACTGTATTTACCGATGAGGCAAGAAATGTCTTTCCCAACTCTTACCTGCCCAAAGCGTTGGAAAGCGTAAAGATTTCATAAGTATGCTGAAGTTTGAAGAATTAAGAAGTTTTCTTGACGAAAAGGCTGATCAATATAATGCCCTGATTTTATTGAAAATGATCCTATTCAGATTCCGCATCGTTTTTCTGTAAAGCAGGATATTGAAATTGCAGGATTTTTAGCAGCAACCATTTCGTGGGGAAACAGAAAATCAATCATTAAGTCTGCTGAAAAAATGCTTGATATTATGGGGAATTCTCCTTACGATTTTGTACTGAATTATTCAGAAAAAGATCTGGAGGTTCTTCAGGATAAAAGCATTCACAGAACTTTCAACGGGCAGGACTTTTCTTATTTTATCAGGCAGTTCAATCGTATTTATAAAGAAAATGAAAGCCTGGAAAACCTATTTGAAGTAAAAGAAAATGAAATCAACTTTCTGCACGCTATAGAAAGATTCAGAAACAGTTTTCTGGAAGCTGAAAAGAACAGAAGCCATAAACATATTAGCTCACCTTATAAAAATTCTTCTGCCAAGAGGATTATTATGTTCCTGAGATGGATGGTAAGAAAAGACAAAAGGGGAGTAGACTTTGGAATCTGGGAAAACACAGATCAGAAATACCTGTCCATCCCTCTGGATGTACATACTGGAAATATGTCCAGAAAATTAGGCTTGGTTTCAAGAACGCAGAATGACTGGAAAACAGTAGAAGAGCTGGACAAAGCGATCCGGCAATTTGATGAGAATGACCCTGCCAAATATGATTTTGCATTGTTTGGATTGGGAGTGACCAAAGAACTGTTGTAAAAATAACTAAGGATGAAAAAATATAACGAAAAAACAGAAGTTCTGGAGAAAATAGCAGACAGCATTACAGCGTGGATAGGCTCTATTCAGTCGCTGATTGTACATACCCTGCTTTTCCTGACCTCCTTTCTGCTTCCCATGGTAGGTTTGATTGAGTTTGATAAAATGCTTCTCATTCTCACTACAGTGCTTTCATTGGAAGCGATCTATCTGGCGATCTTTATTCAGATGTCGGTCAATAAAAGTCACGAAAAAATTGAAGATATCCAGGAAGATATTGAGGAAATTAGCGAGGATATTGAAGATATTCAGGAAGATATCGAAGAGATCAGCGAAGATATTGAGGAAATCAGTGAAGACATTGAGGAAATTAACGAAGATATCGAAGACATCCAGGAAGATATTGAGGAGATCAATGAAGAAGAGGAGGAAGAAGACCACAATGAAAGGGCAAGAAATGTAATGCTGAGAAGCAATGTAAGCTCCAATAAAAATGAAATAAAAGCTTTAAAAGATATTATCTCACAGCTGCAGAACGAGATAGACCAGCTGAAAAAAGAATAATAAAAGAATCAAAATTTATCTCTTAAAAAAACAGGCAGGTCGATATCTATTGATCTGCTTTTTTATTATAATTCTAATTTTGCTGATTGTAAAAAATGTAACGATAAGAAAAAATCATTGAGAATGTGAAGGATAAAACAGAAAATACTCTTATAGTGAGCTGTTTTTTTGCATTTTTTTGTTACATTTGAGCAAATAAAAATAAAATGCTGAATTATAGAATAAAAAACTACCTTTTTCTATTAGTATTATTGTTCGTTTCCGCTTCTTTATTCTCTCAAAGAAAACCGCCTAAAAATTTGGTGTCTGCTGTGAATAAGAAGGCTGGAGCATTTATAGACGTGAATGCGGCCGGTTATGCACCTTCCGCTTATACACCTGAGCAGCTCGTAAAAGACATTCTGATCAACGGAGGATCTACCTGTTCTGTACCTAACGTAACCAATGTGTCAATAACTCCGAATCAGTCAAACACAAGCAGTGATCGTTTTTGGGGTATTTTCATAGGGGAACTACCAATTTTCCTTTTAAAGACGGTATTGTTTTAACAACAGGCCGTGCGGATCAGGCAGGAAACGTTGCGTCCAGTGCGAGTTATACCATACCGGGTGCAGGAACAGACGATCCTGATCTGTTGGTTGCAGTTCCTAACCCTGATCCTAGCGAGCATTATAATGATAATGTAATGTTAGAGTTTGATTTTGTACCCAACTCCACTCAGGTAAAATTTAATTATATTTTTGCTTCCGAAGAATATTCAGGGACTTATCCGTGTGATTATTCAGATGCATTTGCTTTACTGATCAAACCTGTTGCGGGAGGTCCTTATGTAAATCTGGCTGTTTTGCCAAATAATGCAGGACCTGTTGCCATGACAAACATTCACCCTCTTATTACAGGCTTTGGAGGTTGCCCTGCTATTAACGAACAATACTTCGGAGGATATAATTCTTCCCTAATATTGTGACGAATTACGATGGAAGAACAACTCCTTTAACTGCTGTAGCAGATGTAACACCGGGGTTGCCTACCACTTTAAAATGGTTTTGTCAGATTATAAAGATCATAGCTATGATTCAGCCGTATTTATTGAAGGAGGTTCTTTTGATATCGGTATTAAAATTGTTGATGAAAACGGAGTGCTTCTGCCTGCGGAAATAAAAATGTGTGACAACACTCCAAAGGTAATAAAAGCACAGGTTGCCACTATTCCTAACATGACTTTCCAGTGGTATAAAGATGGTGTTTTAATTCCTGGGGCAACCAGTATTTCTTATGTTGCAACCTCAGCAGGAGTATACACTGTAAAAGTAATGGTTCCCGGGAACAACTGTCCGGGTGAAGCTACGATTAAAGTTGTGGGAGGAACCAGCCCTACTGTGCAGAATGCTACTTTAAAGCTCTGTACCACCCCTACGCTTACCACTTTCAACCTGGAAGATGCAAAGCCAATGATTAGCACAACTCCTGGAGCAGTCTTTAAATTCTATGCGAACCTGGCTGATGCACAGGCACAAAATAACAGTAATATTACAAATCTCACCAATTATAACGGAACAGACGGGCAGGTGCTGCATGTTCTTGTTTCCAATGGTGCGTTCTGTAGCAGAATTGCCACATTGACGCTAAGAAAAGAAGAATTACCTGTTGCGATACTTAATGCAGCAAAACTTAAAATTTGTTTGGGAGAATCTGTACTGTTAACAGCAGGTGGAGGGGTTACCTATGAATGGGGCGATACTTCAGCCACGGGAGCAACAAGAACAGTAAGCCCTACCAAAACCACTACCTATACAGTATATGCTATAGGAGCTCAGGGATGTAAATCTTTACAGCCAGCCCGTGTTACGGTAGAAGTAGTGCCGGCTATTGTTTCCACATTAAAAGGAGGCCATATCTGTAAAGGAGACAAAATTACCCTTGATGCAGGTCCCGGTCCCGGATATACCTACCTGTGGAGTACAGGAGATACAACCCAGACCATTGTAGCAAGTACTCCGGGTGAATATTCGGTAACCATCAGCAATGGAGTGTGCTCACAGACGTTCAAAACAAAGGTTATCGATGCAGTCATTCCTGAAATTGTAAAAGTGGATTTTGATGACAGAGGAACCATCATTATTACAGCAACCAATCCTAGTAACGGGATCCTGGAATATTCAATAGATAACGGCGTTACATGGAAAGCCTCCAATATCTTTACCAATGTGCCGAAAAACAAAGTGATTTCCATTCGTGTAAGAGTAAAATATACCAGCTGTGTAGGCTTCCTTGAATTCTTTACGTTTGTAATGAAAAATGTAATCACTCCAAACGGAGATAATATCAATGATATTATCGATTTCAGCGGGGTAATTGATTATAAAGACTTCAGCGGACAGGTTTTTGACCGTTACGGAAAAGAAGTATTCAAAGCAGAAAAAATAAGACCTTACTGGGATGGATATTTCCAGGGGAAAAAGCTGCCTACTGCTTCATATTGGTATCAGATAACCTACGAAGACCCTGCCAGCAAGCAGACTACGGTGAAAACGGGTTGGATACTGCTTAAAAATATAGAGTAATTAAACAATTATTAAAAGACTGACGGTTTTGTCAGTCTTTTTTTATGATAATGAAATAAACAGAGTTAATATCCTATCATAAATAAATTTGCGTTAGTAACAATGTAAATTGTATTAACCCGAATTTTAAAAAATAGTATTTTTGTTTAAAATAATATAAAATGTTAAATAGGAGGACGGGAAATTTATTTTTAGTATTGCTTTTTGCTTTTATAGGAACCCTCATCTTTGCCCAGGACAGGAGTAAGTTACTTGCTGCAAAAAGCCTGGAGCTGCTGCCATGAAGGCCGGAGCTTTTATTGATGTAAATGCGGCCAGCTATCCTGAATCAGGCTATAGTATTACCGATTTGGTAAAGAATGTTCTTATTTCAGGAGGAAACTGTGTTTCTACCAACGTGAGCAATGTTGTGGTCTCTCCCAATTTAGCAGCGAGCAATCCGAACAGAAGTTGGGGCTTCTTTAATAAGGCAACCACCAATTTTCCTTTTGCTAAAGGAGTTGTGCTTACTACAGGATATGCCAGTAAAACAGGAAACACCTACCAGCCTAACCTGAGTGATGATATTGGAACAGGAGGAGATATGGATCTTGCCACTGCTTTAGGAATTGATAATTCAAGATTGAAGGATGCTACTTTTATAGAATTCGATTTCGTAGCAGCTTCCACTGAAGTGACATTCCGGTATCTGTTTGCTTCTAAAGAATATGATCCCGCCTATCAGTTTCCTTGTAGAATTACAGATGGTTTCGCACTATTACTGAAAAAAGCTAGTGATCCTACCTATACAAATCTTGCCGTGCTTCCGGGAGGTGCAGGGCCTGTAAGTGTTACCAATATTCACCCGCTAATTCCGGCAGGTTCCTCATCACCGGGGTGTGCTGCTCAAAATGCAGCTTATTTTGCCGGCATAAATTCAGCCCATATTGAAACGAATTTTGATGGACGTACCATTCCTTTGACATCAAAAGCTAACGTTATACCGGGGAAACCTACCATTTTAAAATTGTTTTGGCAGATTACGATGACTCAAGCTTTGATTCAGCCGTATTCTTCGAAGCCGGCTCATTTGATATCGGGGTGAAGATTCTGGATGCAGCAGGAGCTCAACTTCCGGCGTCTATCAATGTATGTGACAATGCTCCACAGGTTTTTACCGCTTCAGTTCAGGCTTCCAATGCAACCTATCAGTGGTTTTTAAATGGCAATCCGATTTCAGGAGCAACTACAGCTACTTATACAGCAACACAACCGGGGACTTATACCATTAAAGTGACTATCCTGGGAAATTCATGTCCCGGAGAAGCTACTGTTACCATAGTGGGAGGAACTTCTCCTACAGTACAAAATACTACTTTAACCGCTTGTTATGCATCAGGAAATGCCGTATTTAATTTACCGTCGGCCCAGGCATCGATAAGTACCACTCCGGGAGCTACGTTCTCCTATTATGTGAATCAGGCAGATGCGAACGCCGGAAACGCAAATACAATTCCAACCCCTGCAACGTATTCAAGCCCGGGTGGGCAGACTGTATATGTTTTGGTGAAAAACGGTTTCTGTTCTAAAGTTGCACAATTGCAGCTGGTAAAGGCACCACAAATGACAGCGTCTATTGTGCCGCCAACGGTGCTTACCTGTGCGAATTCCCAGATCACTCTGGATGCATCCGCTTCGGTTTACCCTGCAGGATCTACTTTTAACTGGACAACTACCGGAGGAAATATTGTTTCGGGAGGAACTACCCTTACTCCTGTTATTGACGCTCCGGGAACCTATACTTTAACAATAACAAAAAATTATCAGCCCGGAAATGTCAACTGTACTGCCGTTGCCAATGTTACCGTAACAGGAAACAGTGCGCCACCAACTCCGGTACTTACAGCAAGTAAAATGCATATTTGTAACGGGGAGTCTGTAACCCTTACCGCTTCAGGAGGAGTAAGCTACAACTGGACAGGGCTTCCGGGAACCGGAAATACCCAGACCGTATCTCCCACAACTACAACTACCTATACGGTAACTGCAGTAGGAGCCAATGGATGTGTGTCTCAAACGCCGGCTACAATTACCATTCAGGTGTCAGAACCATTCACTGCACAGAATGCTGTCCTGCATAAATGTTATCAGCCGGACTGGCTTATGACCTTACGGAAGCGCAGAGTCAGATTACTTCTGCAACAGGAGTTACTTTCACGTATTATGTCAATCAGGCAGATGCCAATGCTGCCAACAACAACTTTATTACAACACCTACCACATATTCACCACCGGGTAATCAGACGATCTATGTGCTTGTAAGCAACGGAGGATGTAGTTATGTGGTTTCTTTACAACTGATAAGTACAGCTCAGACTACTTTGACGGTAGCAGCTCCACAAACGATTACCTGTACCAATCCGCAGGTTACGCTGGATGCATCTGCATCGGTAATACCTCCGGGTTCTACAATTAACTGGACAACTGTAGGCGGAACTATTGTATCAGGCGGAACAATACTTACTCCCGTAGTAAGTGCAGGCGGAACTTACACATTGACTGTTACTAATGTATCTCAACCTGGAAACCTGACCTGTACTTATACCACCAATGTAGTCGTACTGCAGGATAAAGCCACACCGGTTGCAACACTTGTATCATCGCAGCCTCGTATATGCTTGGGTGAATCCGTAACCCTTACCGCTTCAGGAGGTGCTACCTATAACTGGGGAGGAGGTCTTACAGGAAATGGAAACACCCAGGTTGTTTCTCCTACTACCACTACTGTATATACTGTGTTTGCCGTGGGAGCGAACGGATGTATTTCTGCAACACCGGCAACTGTTACTGTTCAGGTAGGTCCGCCTATAGCAGGACTTACAGCATCTAAATTAAAAATTTGTGAAGGAGAATCTGTAACATTAACCGCAACAGGTGGGATTACCTATAACTGGGTAGGTCTTACAGGAAACGGAAATACACAGGTTGTTACCCCTACAATTACAACGGAATATTCAGTATATGCATTGGGCGGAAACGGATGTAGCTCTGTGGATCCGGCAAAAGTTACCATTGAAGTAGTTCCGGCAATCGTTTCTACATTAGAAGATGTATATGTTTGTGCCGGAGACAATGGAACACTGGATGCCGGTGCAGGACCAAAATATACTTACCTGTGGAGTACGGGAGCAACCACGCAGACCATCACAACCAATCTGCCGGGAACTTATTCTGTGACCATCAGCAATGGAGTGTGTTCAAAGACCTTCACAGCGCAGCTGATCAATCCTGACCTACCGCAGTTCACGAATGTTGTTTATGATAACCATGTCCTTACTGTTACAGCAAGTAATCCTACAGGAGGAACCCTGGAATATTCGATAGACGGGGATTAACATGGCAGCCATCTAATATATTCAGTGGTCTTTTGAATAATAATATGTACAATCTGATGGTTCGAGTGAAAAATGCAAAATGCGGTACTTCGCTGAGCTTCTTTACATTCGTTATCAGCAATGCTATTACTCCTAATATGGATGGGATCAATGATACAATAGATTTCTCAGGGATCAGTGGTTATAAAGATTTTGCAGCTTCTATTTTCGACAGATACGGAGCAGAAGTATACAAAGCTTCAAAAGGTGATGTGGTATGGAGAGGATCCTTAAAAGGAATCAACCTTCCTACAGGTACTTACTGGTATAGAGTACAGTGGGAGAACCCGGCTAGCAAAAAGCTGGAGCAGCGTTCAGGCTGGATCCTTTTGAAAAACAGAAATTAATTAAAACCTATAATAAAAAATCTTTCAGCAATGAAAGATTTTTTATTTTTATCCGTTAGAAGATTATAAATGGTAAAATGAAAGAAAGGGTTCCGGAATTTTTCGGGCCATCACTTTAGATTTGTTTTCACCACTTTATTTTATTCCCACAGTTTCTTTTAAACTAATAACATTGGTACAGAAAAGCATTTAGCTATTCCAATACGTCGTTTTTATCAAATATGTAATGTTTTGAGATGAACGATGTTATTTGTGTTTTGTGAACTGTGGTATTTTTTAATGAAGATTTTCTGTTATATGTTTGTGTTTTTAGTTTTTTATTGTAAATAATATAAATATGTATGTGGTATATTTAAAAAAAAATTAAATTTGTTGAAACAAAAATATTATGAGAAGATATCTACCGCTTTGTTTATTTTTTACAGTCGTCTCGACTTTTTTATTTTCACAAAATCAGCCTGCACAGACCAGAAAGTCAGTTAAAGAAGCACCTTCTGCATTGTCTAAAAAAGCAGGTTCTTTTATTGATGTAAATTCTCCGGCTTATATAGAAACAACTTATACCATAGAGAAGATGGTTAAAGATGTACTGATATCATCTGGAACCAATACCTGTCTTACCCCGAATGTAAAGAATGTAAAGATCACGCCTAATCATGCTCCGGATAATGCTAACAGGGCATGGGGATATTTTCATAAGGCAGCTACCAACTTCCCTTTTAAAGACGGGCTTTTACTTTCTACAGGGCTTGCAAGAAAAGCAGGGAATGCTTTTGAAAGTAACACACTTAGTGATCCTAATGGTGGAGGGTCTGATAATGATCTGGCACAAGCTACCGGAGTATCAGCTGCCTCTTTAAGAGATGCTGTACTTTTGGAATTTGATTTTGTACCTACCACTTCTCAGATAAAATTCAACTATATATTGGCCTCTGAAGAATATTACGAAGGATATCCCTGTGAATATGCGGATGCATTTGCCATCTTACTAAGACCTACCTCAGGAGGACCTTATGTAAACATGGCCGTTCTTCCTAATGGGGCCGGACCTGTAAGTGTTACCAATATTCACCCGGCTATCAGTGCTTATCCGGTATGTGGAGCAGTCAATGAGCAGTATTTTGCAGGATATAATACCACGAATATTGAAACGAATTTTAACGGTAGAACAATTCCTCTTACTGCTACGGCAACTGTAGTTGCAGGACAGGAGTACCATTTTAAAATGGTGATTTCCGATTTTAGAGATAATAGTTATGATTCTGCAGTGTTTCTGGAAGGAGGGTCTTTCAATATCGGGGTAGATCTTTTAGATCCTTCCGGTACAAAACTTCCTTCCGATATCAATGTATGTGACAATACTCCTCAGGTGATTACAGCTTCGGTGAATGACCCTAACCTGGTATATCAGTGGTTCCATAACGGAGCCCCGATACCAAATGCCACTACCAATAGCATTACCGCAGTACAGCCAGGTACTTATACCATTGAAGTAAGCGTACCGGGAAATCCTTGCCCTGGTAAAGCATCAATAGAAATTCATGGCGGAACAACACCACAGGCCCAGGATGCTACATTGTTGCTGTGTACAACTCCTGACATTACCACATTTGATTTAAGTACGGTCAAACCGGATATCAGTCCAACACCGGGAGCAATCTTTAAATTCTACGTGAATCAGGCTGATGCCGTTGCACAAAATAATAATTATATCCAGAATATACTGAACTATAACGGTAATGACGGTCAGATCCTTTACGTAGTGGTGTCAAACGGCAGTTTCTGTAGTAAAACGGTTGAATTGAAATTGCTGAAGGAAACAACACCTACTGCAAAAGTAAAATCTTCCAGAATAAAAATATGTCCGGGAGAATCTGTGACATTAACTGCAGAAGGGGAGCTACTTACCAATGGAGTAACTTTATGGGAACCGGAAATATACAGACGGTAACATTATACCAGACCACTACATTCACAGTATATGCAGTAGGGCAAAAGGGTGCAGATCTCTGAACCCGGCTACCATAAGAATAGAAGTAACCCTGAACTCACTTCACCATTAAAGGATGTTGAAATGTGTATGGGAGATGTTGTAACATTGGATGCAGGAGCAGGACCTAACTTTAAATACCTTTGGAGCACAGGAGCAACTACACAGAAAATAGATGTAGACCAGTGGGGAGTGTACAGCGTAGAAGTTGATAACGGAACCTGTAAAAAGACTTTCGAAGCTAAAGTAATAGGGGCAGCAAAGCCGTTCGTTACGGCATTGAATTATGAAAGCATTAAAAAAACAGTGACTGTTACTGCAGAAAACCCGGCAATGAACAATTTGCCAAGCAGTTTAGAATATTCTATTGATAACGGAATTACTTGGCAGGAATCTAATGTATTTACCAGCCTTTTGGATAATACCAAATATACGGTCCTGGTAAGAAGGGTAGGTACTCATTGCGTAGGAAGCCTGGAATTCTTTACCCTGCAGATCAATAATATCATTACACCGAATGAAGACGGAATCAATGATGTATTGGATCTTAAAGCTCTTGGAGAATTCAACAACTTTACAGGATCGGTATATGACAGATATGGTGTTGAAATGTTCAGATTCTCAAAAGAAACCCCGGTTTGGGACGGAACAGTAGGAGGAAAGAGACTGCCTACAGCTACCTATTGGTATAAATTCAACTTTGAATATCCGAGATCGAAAGCTCAGATGAACTGGTCCGGATGGATTATGCTGAAAAACAGAGATTAGAATTGATAATGTAATATAATTAAGAAAGCCTTTCAGATATATTTGAAAGGCTTTCTGATTTTTTATCTGTATAAGATATTTTCTTATTGATTGTTTTTCCAAAGGTTGGCAAAAGAATGAAATCCGCAACGCTCAGTTCTTCAGCTCTTTTATCCAGGAATTCATGTCCCTTTAAAGCTTCAGGAATGTTCAAGGTCTTCAAAGCATTGGACAGCTTCTTTCTTCTTTGGTTGAATCCTGTTTTTACGATCTGTTTAAAAAGAATTTCGTTCCCGGCCAGGCCTTCTTTAGGGTTTCTGGTAAGCCTTATCACCCCTGATTTTACTTTTGGAGGAGGATTGAAAACGTTTTCATGTACCGTAAACATATAAGATACATCATAATATGCCTGGATCAGTACAGAAAGTATACCGTAATCTTTAGTTCTCGGTACGGCAGCCGTTCTTTCCGCAACTTCTTTCTGGAACATTCCTACCATTTCAGGAATCAGCTCGTAGTGATCCACAATCTGGAATAATATCTGTGAAGAAATATTATAAGGGAAATTACCGATAATGGCTATCTGCTCATCTTTGATGAAATTAAAATCCTGTTTCAGAAAGTCACCTACAAAAGTATTTTCCGTAACCTTAGGATAATTGTTTTTCAGATATTCGATAGATTCCGTATCGATTTCGGCAAGGTAAATGGTCTGGTCTTTTTCAAGAAGATATTTGGTAAGCACGCCCATTCCGGGACCTACTTCCATGATGTTATTATAGTTCTCAAAACTAAGACCTTCTACGATTTTTCTTGCGATATTTTCATCGGTCAGGAAGTGCTGCCCCAGATGTTTTTTTGCTTTTACACTCAAAATTTTTTATGATTTTATTAACAATGATTTTCTTTATTTCGTCCCAAATTTCGGAAGTTTTTTCTATTTTAGCCAAAAATTTTAATATTAATGGCTAAATCTGTAGATGAGTTTAATAAGAAAAGGCTTCGGTCCAGCAATATTACTGTAGTGATAAGTATTGCCTTAGTGCTGTTTTTGTTGGGATTAATGGGGCTTATTTTAATTAATGCCCAAAAGTATTCTGACTATATCAAAGAACAATTGGTAGTGAATGCCTACTTTGATGAAAATTATGACGCAAAAGACTCTGTAAAAATTGCGAAACTGGAGGATGAAACTTTTAAAAGGTACAGACGTTAGCTCCTGTAAAAAGGCAACTTATATCTCCAGAGCTATGGCAGCGAAGGAAGCTAAAAAAGTATGGGGATAGACAGTGATGCGTTATTTGAAGAGAATATTTTCCCTTCATCTATTGAAGTTGCTTTAAAACCGGAATATGTGGATCCTGCAAAAATTGATGAAGCGATTAAAGTGATCAAATCTGTTCCCGGTATCGTAGATGTTAAGAACGACAGTACTTTGATGGTGGATGTTTACAATAACCTGAGCAGAATCTTAAAATGGATCTTAGGATTTTCAATACTGTTCCTGGTATTGGCTGTTGTATTGATCAACAACTCAATCCGTCTGAAAATATTCTCGAAGAGATTTATTATTAAAACCATGCAGCTGGTAGGGGCGAAGAGAAGATTCATCCTTAAACCTTTTATCATAGAAGCTGTTATTCTGGGAGCTATCGGTTCCGTAATAGGTCTTCTTGCGTTAGGAGGTGTTTGGTATTACTTTACAAGTCAGATCGGTTCTGCTTTCGTACAGGATAACAATCAGTATTTCTGGTTAGTGATTCTGGTACTTGGCGTAGGGATCTTCATTTCTGTCTTAAGTACTATTTTCGCTACATGGAGATTCTTAAAATCAAACGTTGACGACTTATATTACTCTTAATAATGAGCAAAAAAACAAATAAAATTTCCGCTTCAGATTTTGGAAATGAAGCAGAAGTGCCACAGGAAAACTCGTTCTATTTCGGACAGCAGAACTTCAAATGGATGCTGATTGGGTTAGCATTTATTGTTGTCGGCTTTCTATTGATGATGGGGCCTGATGCCAATACGGTAGACGGTAAATTTGATCCCAATTCATGGAATGACGATATCTTCTCTATCAGAAGAATCAGAATAGCACCGCTTTTTGTAGTCATAGGATTTGCAATAGAAGTATACGCTATTTTAAAAAGAAAATAAATAGATTTTTATATTTAGAGATTAAGAGATTAGGAAATTCAGAGCATTCTGATTTTCCGGATTTCTTAATCTTTTAATTTTTTGAAAGAATATGGATTTAATTAAAGCAATTATTATTGCCATTGTAGAGGGATTAACAGAGTATCTTCCGATTTCTTCTACTGCTCACATGGGATTTACTGCCAATCTGATGGGGCTTGAAGAAACAGAGTTTTTAAAAATGTGTTTCAGGTGTCTATTCAGTTCGGAGCCATTTTATCTGTGGTGGTAGCCTACTGGAAAAAGTTTTTGATTTAAACAATATTCAGTTCTATTTTAAGCTTGCTTTTGCTGTAGTTCCGGCATTGGTATTAGGATATTTATTTGATGATAAAATTGAAGCCGTACTTGGAAATCAGATTGCAATTTCTTCAGTATTGGTTTTGGGAGGTGTTGTTTTACTGTTTGCTGACAAATGGTTTAAAAATCCTAAAATTGATGACGAAAAGGGAATTACCATAAGAAATGCCATTACCATCGGTTTCTGGCAGTGTCTGGCAATGATGCCTGGAACAAGCCGTAGTGCTGCTTCCATCATTGGAGGGATGGCACAGGGATTAACCAGAAAAGCAGCTGCTGAATTCTCTTTCTTTCTTGCTGTACCTACCATGCTGGCCGTAACTGTATATTCCGTTTTTGTGAAAACATGGGGTAAAGAAACTGCCAATCCACAGAAAGGATATGAAATGATCATGGCTTCACAGGATCACATTATGATTTTCGTGATAGGAAATGTTGTGGCATTTATTGTAGCATTAATAGCGATTAAAGCATTCATTGGAGTGCTTAATAAATATGGTTTCAAACCATGGGGATGGTATCGTATTTTTGTAGGTGTTGCTTTGCTGATCTATTTCTATTTCTTTAAATAAAAATATTCACATATCCATTCATGACAGCTGAAGAACTGAAATCAGGATACATTTTTTTATTAGACAAGCCTTTGGACTGGACTTCCTTTCAGGCTGTCAATAAAATGAAATATAAACTTAAAAGGGAGTTTGACCTTCCTAAAAATTTAAAATTGGACATGCAGGAACCTTAGATCCCAGAGCTACAGGACTTCTTATTGTATGTTGCGGAAAATTTACCAAAAAAATTCCTGAGATTCAGGATGCTCCGAAAGAATACTGGACGGAGATCAAAATAGGAGTGCAAACAGAATCTTACGATACCGAAAAACCGGAAATCCTTCATCAGGATATCACTCATATTTCTGAGGAACAGGTGAATGAAACTCTGGAAAAATTTGTAGGTGAAATTGAACAGAAACCTCCGGTTTACTCAGCTATTAAAATCGATGGGGAAAGAGCTTATAACCTTGCCAGAGCAGGTGAAGAAGTAGAAATGAAGGCAAGAAAGACAACCATCCACTATATCAAAGATATTAAAATAGATTTTCCTCTGGTGAGTTTTACGGTAGGATGCTCCAAAGGAACTTATATCAGAAGTCTTGCTCACGATATCGGGCAGGAACTTGGAGTGGGGGCTTATCTGACCCAGTTAAGGCGTACAAAAATCGGGGATTATGCTATTGAAAACGCCACAGATCAGTTTTTGAATAACGATTTCCGTTTTGAAGGCTTATGAAAATAAAATTATCTCTTTTCTTATTGGGTTTTGCTTTTTGTAAAGCTTTCTCCCAGAATGCTGAGACGAAAAAACCTAAGATGGATTTTTATGTTAACCCATCCCTTAACGTAGGATTTAATATTAATAAAAAGAATCAGAGTAACAATTCCCAGTATATTGAGGACAGATCCGTACTAGGTAATATGACCTACGGTATTACTGCGATAGGAGGTTACAATTTTCTTCCTAACTTTGCCATAGGAACAGGGTTGAAATATAGCTTTATACAGGATAACTATCATTTGCTGTATTGGGTGATTCAGCCGAAGTTTATTTTCTCTCCCGGAGACCGGCCTTTTATATAGACATTAATTATGGCAAGCAGCTGAATCATTCTGCTGTTTCAAATACTGAATTTTGGGGAGCGAGACTGGGAATGCAGGTTTCCTATTCAAAAAGGCTGAGCCAGGAAGGAGGAATTGTTCTTGAATCACATAAACTGAAAGAAGGAGTGGATGGCTTTTTCATCGGGCTAAGCTATGGAATCTCTGTTTTCAGCAATAAAAATTATACCGGTTACGGTGAAGACTAATGGAAAAAACACGTATCAATAAATATTTATCAGAAGTAGGATACTGCTCAAGAAGGGCAGCAGATAAACTGTTGGAAGAAGGCAGAATAAAAATCAACGGTAAAATTCCTGAACTGGGTACAAAAGTTTCTGATGCTGATCTTGTAGAAGTAGACGGAAAACCTGTAAGAGAACCTCAGGAAAAACCTGTTTATATTGTTTTCAACAAACCGGTAGGAATTGTCTGTACCACAGATACGAAGCGTGAAAAAACAATATCATTGACTATATCAACCACCCGAAAAGGATTTTCCCCATCGGAAGACTGGATAAACCCAGTGAAGGCCTTATCCTGCTCACAAGTGACGGAGATATCGTCAATAAAATCCTGAGAGCAAGAAACAATCACGAGAAAGAATATCTGGTAAGGGTAGATAAACCCATTACTCCAAGATTTCTTGAAAAAATGAGAAACGGACTACCAATTCTGGATACGGTAACCAAAAAGTGTGAAGTTGAGAAGATTGATGAAATGAACTTCAGAATCATCCTTACGCAGGGACTCAACAGACAGATCCGAAGAATGTGCGAATACCTTGGATATGAAGTGAAAAAGCTGAAGAGAATCCGTATTATGAACATTAAACTGGACCTTCCGATCGGAAAATGGAGAGATATGACGGATGAAGAGCTTTCAACACTTAATTCATTACTCGAAGATTCAAGTAAGACAGTCGATTAAAAGAAGACAAAATAAAAATATAAAGGCAGAGAATAGGTTTCTCTGCTTTTTTATTGTTCTTATAATCGTTATTCGTCAGCAGATTTACAGTTTATAAAATTCAGTTTTATATAATTTTCACACCTTGGTGTAATATATTGTGGTTTTCTGTTTTATGTATTATATTTATTGTAATTAAATAATAACTGAAAATTTTACACCATGAAAACAAAATTTAAACCATTTATTCTGCTTATTGCTGCTTTTGCAATACTTACTGATTGTCAGAGCGAAAGTGAGAATCATACAAAAGACCACAATACTTCTTTTTTATCGACTACAGAAGCCTGAACGGAGCACCGGACGGAATGGCTGTCATTGACCTTGATCCTGACTCACCAAGATTTGGCAGCATTATCAGCAAACTTGAATTGGGAGTCGGAGTTTTGCCGCACCATATTTATTATAATAAAGATGCAAAAAGCTTTACACAACTGCTTTAGGAGGGAAATATCTCTATCAGATAAAAGCAGAGGAAGACCAGAATGGTATGCCGAAACTGATCAGTGCCACTGCTGTTGATACGGGCGAAAATACAGTGGGCGAAAATTTATTTTTTACCAATGACGGACGTTTTTTATGACCTTTATGGGAGGGGCAGGAGGCCTGAAAGATGGCAGTGTAGGGGTGTTTAACGCCAATAATAATCAGCTTATCAAAACGATCAAAGGATCGATAGAAACCAATCCGAATAAATTTATTATGTATCCGCACGGTATTTCCGTAAATGAGGAAAAAGGACTTATGATGGTTACCTCAACGATTCATCCGGATCTTACCAGCGGCATGGGGAATACCTGTACCCTCATAGATCTGAATACCTATGAACTAAAAGAAACCTATCAGGTAGCAGACTCCCCGGCAGATTTATCAAGTCCTGTGGAAGTCCTGTTGCTGCGTGGGAAGTTTCCGCAGTTTGCCCTTGCTACGACAATGCTCGGAGGTGATATCTGGATTGCACCCTATAATACGGCCACTAAAAATACGATGCTTTCAGCAAAGTTTTTGACGGAAGTACCCAAGGGCTGGGATGGGCTCTCGAAATGTATATTGATGATAACAGCAAGCTTTACGTAAGTTTTGCAGATCCGGGTAAAGTGCTTGTCTTTGATATCAGTAATCTTCCTCAGTTGAAACTTTTAAAAACATTTACCGCAGATAAAGGAGCCCATCATATGGCATTCTTTAAGACCAGATCCGGAAAAGAAGTAGTCGCTGTACAAAACAATCTGTTAAACCTTCCTAATCTCAACTCCGGAACGATAAGTGTCATTGAAATTCAGACAGGAAAAACCTTAGGGACAGTAGATTTACGGGCAAAATATGGAATACTTCCGGAATCTATTGAAGGAACCAATGGCCCAAGCAGCTATATGCACCACTAAATATAAAGCTTAGAATATAAAAACATCCCAAAATAGAATCTGCTGTTCCGGGATGTTTTTATGTTTTAATTGAGTTTCTTTTTAACAGAAAGCAATCGTTAAATCCGGATTTACTTTTCAATCTTAAATTCTCCTGTTACCTCATAAGTGATAAGGTTAGAGTTATTAATAAATTTTCTTGCCATTAATCCCGGTTGGTATACTTCTATAAAATCATCTTTATGTTTTTTAGCAAATGTTTTTTTCTCAAACTTTTTGATTTTCCTTCGTACCGTTCTGTGAAATGGATTGTATCATTTTTAATACTTCCATTAACATAATAGTAAGTTTCTGTATGTGGACTTTCTCTGCTTTTTCTTGTTTTAATCGTATTATCAGTTAATTTATAATCACCAAAATATTGAAGATACACAGGCTGTAATACTTTTACTATCCCGTTTTCCGGAAAACTTAATATTTTCCCATCCATATCTAAATCAGATGTACTCAGGCAAAAAGTTTCCTCGTCAGAATATACTACGAACTGTACTGAAGCAGGAGTAATATAATGAATATATACTTTGTTTACCCTTAAATAAGGATTGGATTCTAGCTTTAGCTTTTTCTCATAATATAAAAAATCACCATAATAAGCACTGAAAACACTGTCATTTAATTCTTTGAAAGGAATTTTCTGAGCATTTAAATATTCTTTGAATGCTGCATTCCTTTCATCTTTATATTGCTTTTGTTTTTTTGTCTGGCTTTTACAGCTATCGAAACAAAACAAAATAAAAAGTAAAAATAATATTTTATTGCCCCTTGATTTCATTTTTTTGATTTTCATTTTTGAACTCTAATCTATAAAATTCCTGTAATTCTTTATTAGGAATATCTGCTTCAAAATATTTTTTCAGTCGGTTAAAATTAGGTTTACGTGAACCATCTGAATAAACAACAAATAAATGATGAAACGTTGAATTGGCTTTTAATCTTATACTGAGTTTATAATCCATCAATCTATCATAATATTTATCCATATCTTTTTTATACTGAAGTGTTGCCTCTTCAAATTTATCACGGGTTTTATAGTCGCTTTCTATAGGTGCTTTGGGCTTCTTTGGTTCACTGGGAAAATCAATTGCATTATGCATATTGTTAGACGGCCAAAAGGTACCATATCCGAATTTCGTTCTGGTATTCAGGTTTCCCTGAGCATCTGTGAATGAGAAAGTCTCCTGGCCACGGTTTAATAATAAATCAAACAACTTTTGGGTATCATAGTTCTGCCCGTTAATATTCTTATCCAGATTGTAGGGATTTTCATTATTTGATTTACCATAATACAGATCGAATGCATAGGCCATATTAATTTTATCTGTAATCTTAGCATGGATATTAACTCCTGCAGACCAATACTGATCAGAATCCATTCCGAAGAATAATGGTGGTTTAAAAATATCATTGTATGAAGAAATCATAAAATTCCCTATTTTTATTGATGAACCACCAATGATCTGATGCCGGTTAGGATTATCGAATTTATTATACTTGTCTTGTACTCTTTTTCCATTTTTATCATATTCATTAGTCACTCTTCCTGAGCTCAGAACACCTGTTGAGCCTAATGTAAAAGCATATTCATAAGGATTATTCACTCCGGAGCCAGTAAACTGGTTGAAGAGATTCATATTAAGTGAGTTTCCGGTTTTATAGCCTAATGTAATAGCTGGTGTTCCGCTTAAAGTTACCAGATGTTTGCTCAGAGGTGAAGTTCCGGGTGTTCCATAACCATAATAGGTAAGTGCTGCATTAAAGCTTGGCATCACACCAAAATCACCCATTTTGATCTGTTTGGAAATTCCTGCATATAAACTTGCAGAAAATCCGCCGCCTAAACTAAAGCTGAATTTCATCCCGATATTGAAAGGAGGATCTCCGGGACCCTCATCAGAACTGTCAGTTGGAACATCAGCTGCGTTGTAGTATTCATTGATGTCTCCTGCATTGGGACCGCCTCTTTCTTTTTGTCGTTCTTGAAAATAAGAAGTTTCTGGGGAGGAAGAGATTCTGTTTCGTATTCAGGAAAATTGATATCCAGATTTCCTTTATAGGTTGGGGATTCCAGTTTTCCAATAGTGACTGTAGATTCTCCTGAAGCATCAAACCTGAAAAGATCATAGTCATAAGTTTCAAAATTATTTTTCTGGAAAGTGTTTTCTTTTAAAATAGTATTGATATACTGACCGTAGGCTTCTGCAAGTAATGAAATTAATTTTATCTTTTTATCATTATCTTTTTCTATCCCTGAAAGCAAAGGCTCCCAGACAAGAATGTTTTGACTTTCCTCATCGTAAAAAGCTTTGAGAGACGGACGGTTTTTCGTGACAATAATGGATGGATTTGTAATTTTCCCATCTGTAATATCTTTATAGAGTTGATAAACAATACCTGTATTATCTGTGTCAAATTTATCAGAAATTTCAATAGCAACTGTTTTAATGTGATCATGAATATAACTGCTTTCAAGTTTGTATTCGCTTTCTTCAGGTTTCGGCGGGGTGTATTTTTCCGGAATACCGTAAGTTACACCATTTTCTTTACCAATTTGTATTACCCTTGAACCTATATTTTCAATTTCATCTTTTGAATATCTTTTATAATCTCCACCGGTAATCTTAATGATATTTCCTTTAACAATTCTTGTTCTGCTCATACCAATAGTTGTTAAAAGTTATTTTCCTTTTAATGAAAGTTGTAGAATTTGAAATATATTTTTTCATAATAGTCTGTGTTTGTATTGATATTTCCTTAAAGTTAGAAATATTATTTTGCTTATAAATAAGACTTTTCGGAAAATACAAAAAGTGTCGTAATTCTACGATTTTAATATTTTAACAGAAAGATTAAGGCTCTGATGTTTTGTATCTATACATCATTTCACATACCACCTCATCCTTGTCTCGTATTCCGGTTTGAGTTTTAACAGCTTCCAGATTTTTCTGTCGTCAGGATTACTGATCCTGTAGTAGATGATCTTATCCGCTGAATATTTAAAGTAAGGATGGTTTTTAAGCCATTCCTCAGGAGCTTCTGTCAAACTGTATTTAGGAACATCCGTTGTATCTAGTGGTGCAATGGCGATCAGCTTTTGAACCAGTTCTTTATCAATATTGTAGGTATCCATAATCTGTTGCTTATTGACAAAACCACCAAGCTTTTTCCGGAATCCGATGATAGACCCGGCACTTTTTCATCCAGACCGAATTCCAGCAGCTGTCTGAAAGTAATTGTATTGAGGTTTGTTTTTGAAAAATCCGTCTTTTCCTGTTTGATTTCCTGTTTCCTGTCCGGAATGGCATTTATTTTTATATAAGGTTTAAGCTCCTGGAATTTTTCGGAAGAAATAACGAAGCATTTTTGAAGATCTTCCGGGCTTTTAAAACTTCCTTTTAAAATTCTGTCACGATAATTAACAATCGTGATTGCCTGTTTTTCAGAAAATCCAAGAGCTCTCCAACCTTCATTATCCAATAGATTAGGATCAAAATAAGAGTATCGGATCTTCTCTTTGAAGGAAGAATTTCTGAATGAATTCTTGAAATCTGCGGGCGTATTTACCGGCAGAAGCAGATAAGGTTCAAGCTTACTGTAATGGTCAGAAGAAATAATAAAACACTCCTTAAACTTTTCTTTACTGACAAAACTTCCTCCCAGATATTTTTTATATTTTAAAATTGCTTCGGCCTGTTTCTCACTGAAACCTATTTTCACCCAATCCTGTTCAGAATAAAGATCAGGATTAAATTTTCCGGTCACTGAAATACTTCTCTTTTCGAAATTTTTAAATGGCTGACCCGGATTATCCACTGTGTTTTCAGGAAGTAAGATAAAAGGCGCTATTGCTGCAAACTTTTCTTCAGAAATTGCATAACACTTTTTCAGCTGTTCTTTTGAAACAAACTTTCCTCCCAGAATATCTTTATATTTAAGAATAGTGGATGCCTGTTTTTCAGAGAACCCCAGTTTCTGCCATTGCACATGGTTCAGGGTATTAGGGTTAAAGTCTGACAGATTAGCAGAGACATGAGCCGCCACTATAAATTTCACATCAGGAAAAGGTTCTTTATCTCTGCTGGTATAGCTTTGATAAACAACAGGACCGTCAGAAGCAGGACCATGCAGGCCAGTTTATGGTAATAATTTTTTCTCATCATAGAGTAAACATATGGATAAAACCGATATGCCGCAATGACGAGTGTAGAAATGGTTAATTTTGCAATATAGATTGAGTATATTTATTTTGAAAATATACTTATATCATCTTAATATAGAATTATTTAAAGATATTAAAGTACAATATTGAAGCTGAGCGATTATTCTTCTTCTTTATCTCCCAGAGATTCTTTGAGTTTTAAAAGTTCTGCCTTTACAAATTCAAGACGGTCGATAATGGTAATAGTTTCTGAAATCTTGTTGTTGGTAGTCAGGGCAACACGGGCTCCATCAAGAGTATAGCCTTTTTCTTTCACCAGATGATAGATCATTTGCAGATTCTTGATATCTTCCGGAGTGAAATATCGGTTTCCCTTTTTATTCTTTTTAGGCTTAATGATCGGAAATTCCTGTTCCCAATAACGTATTAATGAAGTGTTTACATCAAATGCTTTAGCGACTTCTCCTATTGAATAGTATAGTTTATCAGGTAAATTTATTTTCATTTTACGGCTCCTAAACTTCAAAGATAAAAATTTTTTAAAATCTGAACCAAATATATCTTTAAAACTGCGGTATGACTTTTGTTTGGGAGCTTACTGAAGGTTCTATTCAAATATATCTTAAAAATATAAAAAGATTATTTTTTTAATAACTTGGTGAATTCCAAAACACTATAATGATATGAAACAGTACTTCTTATTTTTAATAATGATGATTCCTTTTACTGGGTTTTCACAATGGACAAAAACAGAGCTTGGGTCTAAAAAGGTAAAACAGTCACAGGAAAAACTGGAATTTGCAGCACTTTACACGCTGGATGCCGATCAGTTCAGACAGAGCTTAAAGAATGCGCCTTTGCGATTTTCAAAGAAAAGGCATAACCATATTGCTTCCCGTTGCAAGTGGAAAATCAGAACATTTTCTGGTATGGGAATCTTCAAATATGGCTCCTGAGCTGCAGGCTAAATATCCGGATATCAGATCGTATGTGGGAACAGGTGTAGAAGATCCCACTGCTTATCTGACGTTTAGCATGTCCCCGATAGGATTTTCTTCCATGATCACCCGCTCCGGGATCTCAGAATTTATTGAACCCTATACGGAAGACCGTACCATCTATGCTGTGTTTGATTCCAATGCGAGAAGGGGACAGGATAAAGTACCTTTTGAAAAACTCAACAGTAATGTCCCGGAAAAAATGCCATTGAAAAAGAAAAGACGTTGTAAATAAAACTTGTCTTTATATCTTTTTGTTTATAAATTAAAAGTAAAGACCTGATAATTGTTTGTTGGGCTTATTGATATTTTTCTACATAAACGGCGATTTTATATAAATGATTAATAAATGACTGTTTATTTATTAATTTTTAAATTATTAACATTAATTTTTGTTTTATTTTTGATTTTTTATTTATTTCGTTTCGTTTTCCTAATTAAATTGGTTTTATTTTGCTAAATTAGCACTATATAAAATCACATTTTATTATGAAACACTACTTATTTATTTTATCCCTGCTGGTCCCCTTTTTAGGATTCTCGCAGTGGTCAAGAACTGAGCTCCGGTCTCAGAAAGTTAAAGAATCACAGGAAAAATTAGAATTTTCAGGACTTTATTCGTTAAATGCGGATCAACTCAGACAAAATTTAAAAGATGCTCCGGAACGCTTTTCAAACGGAAAAGGAGTTATCATTTCTCTTCCTACAGCAAACGGAAGTTTAGAAAAGTTCCGGGTATGGGAATTTTCAAATATGGCGCCTGAACTGCAGGCCAGATATCCTGAAATCAGATCTTACGTAGGAACAGCATTGGAAGATCCAACTGTTTATTTAAGATTCAGTTTGTCTCCGGTAGGATTTTCTTCTATGATTACCCGCTCAGGGATATCCGAATTTATTGAACCTTACACAGAAGACAGAACTGTTTATGCCGTATTTGACTCCAATGCAAGAAGAGGACAGGATAAAGAGCCGTTTGAATGTGGTACCAAAGATGAGATAGAGAAAATGCAGCAGGAAAAAATTCCAATACAGCTAATAAAAAGACTGCAGGCTTTAATGTATTCAGAATGGCACTATCCTGTACCGGAGAATATGCACAATATCACCTGACAGCTACCAATACCCCTGCAACAGCAACAGATGCACAGAAAAAAGCAGTGATTCTGGCAGCAATGAATGCTTCTTTAACAAGAATGAACAGCGTTTTTGAAAAAGATCTGTCATTACATTTTAATCTAATTGCTAATAATGACGTCATTATATTCCTGAATCCGGCAAGTGATCCTTATACTTCATTTAGTAATAATTCAGCACGTACTGTTATTTCTGCTAATATTCCTGCTACTGATTATGATATGGGACATTTATTAGACAAAAGAAATGCTAATGGGGTTGCTAATTTGGGAGTAATCTGTAATAATACTTATAAGGCAGGAGGCTATACTTCATGTAATTTTCCTGAAGGTGACAGTTTTGATATCGATTATGTTGCTCATGAAATGGGGCATCAGCTAGGGGCCAATCATACATTTTCCTATTATCTTGATGGGTCTGGAACATCAGAAGTAGAACCCGGAAGTGGTACTACCATTATGGCTTATACTGGTATCCTTGGAGGGAACTATGATGTTCAGTTCAATTCAAATGATTATTACCATACTTTTAATGTCACAGAGATCAAAAATAAGATTAACAGCATTACATGTGGGGTGAATACCCCTTTTGCAGATCCTGCTCCAGGCATCAGTGCAGGAGCTGATTATACCATTCCGATATCTACACCTTATATATTAAAGGGAATAGTAAATGATGTCAACAGTGCATCTTACACCTATACATGGGAACAAATGAATGCTGCCGGCGATGCTGAAACAGATGCAAATTGTATAACATATCCAACTAAACCGGCAGGGCCGAATTTTAGAAGTAAAGCACCCAGCAGTAACCCGACAAGATATATGCCCGATTTTAATAAAGTGCTGGCAGGTGTATTGTCAACACGTTGGGAATCAGTTTCCAGTGTGGCAAGAAATATGAATTTTACATTTACTGCCAGAAGCAATAATCCGCTAGCTCCACAGACCAGTAAAGACGAAATGATTGTAACGGTAAATGCCGGGGCGGGACCTTTTGAAGTAACAGCACCAATATTTGGGCAGTCGTTGAATTCGGGAGCAACTGCAAATATTACCTGGAATGTAGCCAATACCAATCAGGCTCCGGTTAATACTGCCAGTGTAAACATCAAATTATCTACTGACGGTGGACAAACGTTCACAACTATTGCCGCCAATACACCTAATGATGGTAGTGAGCAGATTACGATTCCTTCCGGATCTACCTCAGCGAATGCTTTTATCATGATAGAGGCTGTCGGGAATATTTACTATGCAGTAAGCCCAAGCTTTGTTATTGACTATACTGTGACAGGCGAAAACTGTAATACCTATACTTATAGTGGAGATCCTGTACCTGTTAAAGATGGCCCTGGTGGAAGTGATATCTCTTCACCTGTTGTGAAAATTCCTTTAATGGTCAATAATTCCGGAACCATTACTAAAATTAAAGTTACGCCGGTTGTCACCCATCCGAATGTAAGACATTTATCTTTAGGTATAGAAAGCCCTGTTGGAACTTCAGCTTTATTCTGGAACAGAAGCTGTAATACCAGCTCTGGAATTACCGCTGCATTCAGTGATGCCGGATCTGCTGTTGTATGTGCTTCACCAATTCAGGGAGATGTTAAATCATATGAAAGTTTAGCTATTTTTAAAGGTCATAAAGCACAGGAGAATGGAAATTATTCGCTTCAGATAACAATCCGGGAAGTGTAGGAAATATTACTGGATGGTCACTTGAAGTATGTACCAGAGAGACCCAGGCGTTAGGGACCAAAGAAACTTCTTCCCCAATAGCAGATGATATTAAAATCTATCCTAATCCAAGTGACGGAAACTTCTTTATCAAGTCCAGAAATATAAAAGGAGACGTTAAAGTAAGTATGCTTGATGCCAGTGGAAGATTAGTGTACTCTTCTGCCTATAAAACTGAAGGTAATGATACCAAGTCATTCAATGTGAATGTACCGAAAGGAGTGTATGTGATCAGCATTGACTCTTCTAAAGGACTCTACAATACTAAACTTATTATCAAATAATACAGCATATTATTTTTCAGTTACAAAGGATCGGTATTTACCGGTCCTTTTTGCTTACTCTTAAATCTGAAATGAAAGAAGTTTACGACGAGAGAACGAAAAAATAAGCATGTTATTTTTGAAATTGTTATTATTTTTCTATATAATTTATTATTTGATATAATAATTAATATAAGTTTGTTTTTGTTGTTGATATTTTAAATTAGTATTGGTTTTTGTTAATTATTTTCATGTATTTCATTGATTTACTGTTGTTTTATTAGTTGGATTGATGTGGTTTTATTAAATTAGTACTACTTAAAATCACGTTTATTATGAAACACTACTTATTTATTTTATCCCTGCTGGTTCCCTTTTTAGGATTCTCGCAGTGGTCAAGAACTGAGCTCCGGTCTCAGAAAGTTAAAGAATCACAGGAAAAATTAGAATTTTCAGGACTTTATTCGTTAAATGCGGATCAGCTCAGACAAAATTTAAAAGATGCTCCGGCACGCTTTTCAAACGGAAAAGGAGTTATCATTTCACTTCCTACAGCAAACGGAAGTTTAGAAAAGTTCCGGGTGTGGGAATTTTCAAATATGGCGCCTGAGCTGCAGGCAAGGTATCCCGAGATCAAATCCTATGTAGGAACTGCATTGGAAGACCCAACGGTCTATTTAAGATTCAGTTTGTCTCCGGTAGGATTTTCTTCCATGATTACCCGCTCAGGGATATCCGAATTTATTGAACCTTACACAGAAGACAGAACTGTTTATGCTGTATTTGATTCCAATGCAAGAAGAGAGCAGGGCAAAGAACCTTTTGAATGTTCTGTTATCGATGAAGCAGAAAAAAATAATGGTGAAAAAAACAATGCTGCCAATAAAAAATTAGCAGGATTTAATATATTCAGACTTGCATTATCCTGTACCGGAGAATATGCACAATATCATCTGACAGCTGCCGGTACACCTGCTACTGCTACAGATGTACAAAAGAAAGCTGTGGTTTTAGCGGCCATGAATGCCAGTCTTACCCGGCTTAATGGTGTTTTTGAGAAAGACCTTTCTTTCCATTTTAACCTTATTGCTGATAATGATATTCTTATCTTCCTGGATGCTGCATCAGACCCTTATACCAATGGTGGCCCGAACGAAGCCCATGCTCAGATATCCGCAAGAATTGCAGCCGAGAACTACGATATGGGACATCTCATTGATAGAAAAGGAGGCAACGGATCTGCTGGGGTAGGCGTTATCTGTAATAATAATTCAAAAGGAGCAGGATGGACTGCCCACAACTTTCCGGAAGGTGATAAATTTGACATAGATTATGTAGCTCATGAAATGGGACATCAGCTGGGAGCAGGACATTCTTATACATACAGGTCTTCACAGGCAGATCAGAAAGTAGAACCGGGAAGTGGAAGTACCATTATGGCATATACGGGAATCACTACATTGTCAGATGTACAGTTTAATTCCAATGATTATTACCATACTAACAGTATCACTCAAATCAGGAATAAACTGAATAGCCTTACCTGTGGTGTAAACACTCCTTTTGCAGATGCTGCTCCAAATATTAATGCAGGATTAGATTATACAATTCCTAAATCCACACCCTTTGTTTTAAAAGCTACCACTACAGATGTTGCGAATGCTGCCTATACCTATGTTTGGGAGCAGACAGACCAGGCTGCGGCAGCTCAGATCGGAGCAGGTGATATTTCTGCTGCTTATCCTGCAAAACCAACAGGCCCTACTTTCAGATCATTTACACCGGTAAATTCATTGGTAAGATATTTTCCGGATTTTAATAAAGTACTGGCCGGAGTACTCTCTACCCGTTGGGAAGCGGTTTCAAGTATAGCAAGAGGTCTTAATTTTGCAGTTACCGTAAGAAACAATAACCCGCTGCAGCCACAGGTTTCGAAAGATGCAATGGCGGTAACGGTGGATGCAGCATCGGGACCTTTCCAGGTGACTGCGCCTGTATTTGGACAGTCATTAAACTCAGGAGGAACTGTAAATGTAACATGGGATGTTGCCGGTACCAATGCTGCTCCGGTGAATACAGCCAATGTAAACATTAAATTCTCTAAGGATGGTGGGCAAACCTTTACAACAATAGTGGCCAATACTCCGAATGATGGTAGTGAACAGATTACTATACCTGCAGGTTCCACTTCAGCCAATGCCTATATCCTGATTGAAGCGGCAGATAATATCTATTATGCAGTAAGCCCAAGTTTTGTTATTGATTATACTGTGACGGGTGAAAACTGTAATACCTATACTTATAACGGAGCTGCCGTGCCTATTACAGATGGTCCCGGAGGAGGAGGTATATCTGCTCCCCGCATAACAATCCCTTTAATGGTTAATAATACCGGAACCATTACCAGAATAAAAGTAACTCCTTCCATTACACATCCCAATGTAAGCCAATTGGCTGTAGGAATTGAAAGTCCGGTAGGATCTTCTGCCTTGTTCTGGAACCGAAGTTGTTCCAACAGCTCTGGAATTACAGCTTCTTTCAGCGATTCAGGGTGGCTGCTACCTGTGCCTCTCCGGTTCAGGGAGATGCTAAATCATATGAATCTTTAGGTATATTTAAAGGGCATACAGCGCAAGGAGAATGGAAGCTTTTTGCCACAGATAATAATGCCGGTAGTGCCGGAACGGTTACTGCCTGGTCTCTTGAAGTATGTACCAGAGAAACACAGGTATTAGGAACTAAAGAAACTGTTTCTCCAATAGCAGATGATATTAAAGTCTATCCTAATCCAAGTGACGTAATTTCTTTATCAAATCAAGAAACATAAAAGGAGATATTAAAGTAACAATGCTTGACGCCAGCGGAAGATTGGTGTACTCTTCTGCTTATAAGACTGAAGGTAATGATACCAAAGCGTTGAATGTGAATGTACCGAAGGGAGTGTATGTGATCAGCATCAATTCTTCCAAAGGAATCTACAATACTAAACTGGTTATCAAATAGTAGAGCCTATTATTTTTTCAGATATAAAGGATCGGTATTTACCGGTCCTTTTTTGCCTAAATTTGTCAATCCTTAAGATGAGGCTCTTACGGATCAGATGATATTATTGTTTTGCTAAAATATACAGGTGATGAATTCAATCTCCGTTCTTCATATCGAACTTTTTCAGGCAGGTAAAAATACTTCGGATTTTTATTTTAATACGATGAAAAATCACCTTGTAGTAGGGCATCGGCATATAGAAAAGCCTCACAGACATGATTTTTATGCTGCCGTTCTTTTTAACGGAGGTAGAGGAGTGCACGAGATCGATTTCCAGAAATATGAGGTTTCAGAAGGAAGTCTTTTTTCTGTCGCCCGGGCAGATCCACAGCTGGGAACTTTCCGAAGATATAGAAGGATATATTTTTTCTGTTCGCAGGAATTTTATGAAATGCATTATGTCAATCAGAAACTGAGAAATTTCCCTTTTTCGGGTCAGTATCCTTTCCGAGAAAACTTCAGTTAAGTACTTCTGAACTGAAGAAAAATATCAGTCTGTTCCAGGAATTGGGAAAAGAGCATCTGTCTAAGAATAATATCATGAAGGAAGGTCTTATCCTTTCCTGATGTCTCAGATCTTTATCAATGCCACCCGGCTTTTTCAAAAGATTTTGATACGATGGCTTCCTCTGCCGGTCTTTCGTATTTTAAACATTATCAGGATTTTGAAAATCTGATCGAATTGCATTTTGCCGAACAGAAATCCATTGCTTATTATGCTTCTTTAATGGGAATCTCATCAAAACATCTGAACAGGATCGTGCAGACGGTTGTTCAGAAAACAGCTACAGATGTCATTACTGAAAGAGTAGTGCTTGAAGCCAAACGAATGTTGATGTATCTGGACGAAAGTCTGGTGGAGATTGCTTTCAGATTAGGATATGAAGAATATTCCTACTTTGTAAGAGTCTTCCGGAAAAGTTCCGGAATGACCCCTACTCAGTTTATGAGGAAATATAAGGCTTAATGGGTTTGAGTATAATTAATCCAATTCCTGTTCATCTGTAATCCATCACCTGATTCTGTCATCTACAAAACCAGTTTAAACGGTCCTTCAAAAGTAGTTTCAAATGAATCTACCAGTTTTCCGTTTTCATCAAAAACTCCAATCACCATATTTTGTTTGGATAGTTTAATATCTTCTTCAGGGAAAGTGATATTGATGTTTCCTTTCAGGATTTCATCACCTTTCAGAATGATTTTTTCATTTCCGAAATAGGTGATTTCTGCATGATCCGGAGTGATTACCTTAATGGTCAGTGTTTTTTCTCGTTCGATTTATTCAGTAAAGTATAAATAAATGTATTGGTGATCTTACCGTTTTTAATGAAGAATGTAGATCCGGCAGGTTTGATAAACTTTGCTTCCATAGAACCACGGTCATACATTAAAAATCCAAGAAACCCGATTAGTAGAGCTAAAATAACCGTGGTTGCTTTCATTCTCGATGTAAATTTAAACTTTTCACGGTTTTCAATTTCAGACTCTGTGGCATAGCGGATAAGTCCTTTAGGCAGGCCAACTTTATCCATGATTTCATCACAGGCATCAATACATGCAGTACAGTTGACGCATTCCAATTGCTGTCCGTTTCTGATGTCAATTCCCGTAGGACAGACTACAACGCATTGATTACAATCTATACAATCTCCTTTCCCGGCTGCTTTTCTGTCTTCATTATTTCTCCATTTTGAGCGGCCTTCTCCTCTTTTAAAATCGTAATATACGTTGATCGTCTGTTTATCAATTAATACTCCCTGAAGCCTTCCGTATGGGCAAACCAATGTACATACCTGCTCACGGAGCCAAGCAAAAACAAAATAAAAAGTCATCGTGAAAAATATCATTGTGATGAATTTTAAAGGATGTTCTGAAGGTCCTTCAATCATAATCCGGAAAACCTGTTCGTAGCCTACGATATACATAAACATGAAAGTAGAGATAATCATAGAAATAAGGATAAATACGGAGCATTTTGTGAGTCTTTTTCTTATTTTTTCAGAATCCCATTCCTGTCTGTCAAGCTTCATCTGTTTATTCCGGTCACCTTCAATCCAGTATTCAATTTTACGGAAAACCATTTCCATAAAAAGAGTCTGAGGACATAGCCACCCGCAGAATATTCTTCCGAAAACCACGGTAAACAGCATGACGAAAATTACGGAAGTCACCGCTCCTAAAGCTAGGATGAAGAAATCCTGAAGATAAAAGGGCTGGCCCAGAATAAAGAATCTTCTGTCTATAACATTGATAAGTAAAAATGGATTGTTGTTGATTTTTACGAAAGGCAATCCGAAAAATAATGCAAGAAGAAAATAGCTGGTGTAATTCCTGTAATTGGTATATTTCCCTTTGGGCTTTCTGGGAAAATCCATTTTCTTTTCCCGGTTTCATCCATTGTTCCTACTGAATTTCTGAAATCTTCATTTTCAATTTCTAAAGATTTGATATTATTGGACTCTACACTCATTATCGTATGCTATAAAGATATTTTAGTACTGTTTTTCATCCGGACCGATCTTGTTTTTGATAGAAAAAAGTGATCAATCCTGTTACTGCAAAGCTCCGGATTATATAGATCACGTACTAATAGTATCTACTTCCAAAATAGGACAATTGGGACATTTTTGTTTTGGATAATATGATATCAAAATGAGAAAATATTTTTGAAACCGATCAGTCATATCGTAAATTGCAGTTCTAAAAATGAAGTATGAAGAATATCTGTAAAATAGGAATGATTGGTTTGGTTTTCGCATTGGTAAACTGTCAATCAGTAAATAGTAGTAAAATGTTTTATGAAGGTGTGAAGCCGGAGAAAATTTCGGATCAGTTTAGCTTTACAGAAGGGCCGTCAGCAGATAGGGATGGGAATGTTTATTTTACCGATCAGCCTAATGATAAAATTTATTACTGGGACTGGAAAAGCAATAAGGTCATTATGTTTCTGGATAAAACGGGAAGGGCCAACGGTACCCATTTCGATAAAGACGGGTATCTGATCACGTGCTCCGATGATCAGGAGAAATCTGGAAAATATCAAAAGATAAAAAGTGGAAGTCCTGCTGAAGGGATTTGAAGGGAAAAGATTAAACGGCCCGAATGATGTATGGAATGATGCTTTTGGCGGAATGTATTTTACAGATCCTCTGTATGAAAGAGATTATTGGGTGAATTTTAAGCAGGAGCTACCTCATAAAAGTCTCTACTACAGGAGTAAGGACGGAAAATTTCCAAACTGGATACCTTTACACAGCCGAACGGAATTGCAGGAAGTGAGACGCTGAAAAATTATATGTTTCCGACATTGATGCCGGGAAAACGTATGTGTATGATATTTTAGAAGAAGGGAAATTATCAGAGAAAAAATTGTTCTGTGAAATGGGTTCTGACGGAATGATACTGGATAAACATGGTAATCTTTACTTAACCGGAGACGGTGTACATGTTTTCAACCGTTCCGGAAAGAAAATCTATCACATCCCCATTCCTGAAAAATGGACCTCCAATGTGACGTTTGGAGGAGAAAATAATGATGTTTTATTTATCACAGCCTCAAAATCGGTGTACACTTTTCCGATGCGGGTAAGAGGGATAAAATAATTTTTGTGTCATTGCGAGGAGCATAGCGACGAAGCAATCTCTTATCATTAAACACGATTATAAGGGTGAGATTGCTTCACTTCGTTCGCAATGACATAATATTGAGCAGAAACTTAATAAGCCACCTCCATTTTTACCTTTTTACCTTTCAGTTTTTCGTTCTGAAGTTTTCTTAAAAGAGTGTTTACTTTATTTCTGGCAACTGCAACATAGGATGTGGTGTCTTTTACTTCAATAATTCCTACGTCTTCTTTTTGAAGTTCTCCTTTCTTTAGCAGATACCCTACAATATCTACTTTATTGACCTTATCTTTTTTCCTGCACTGATATAAACAGTCTGGAAAGGGGTTTTCTGCGGAACCTTGGTAAATCCGGTAACGTTTTCTTCCGGAGTATTATTTTTAATGAAAGGGAAATTTTCTTCCTCAGTCATAATCAGATAGACAAAACCTTTGGCATTCATTCTTGCGGTACGTCCGTTTCTGTGGATGAAGGTATCTTCTTTGGGAGGAAGCTGATAATGAACAATAGATTCCACTTCAGGAATATCAAGCCCACGGGCTGCCAGGTCGGTTGTAATAAGAATTCTTGCAGAATCATTTCTGAATTTCAGTAATGCACGTTCTCTTTCATCCTGTTCCATCCCGCCATGGAAGGTTTCTCTGTCTATTCCCATCTGATGAAGGAGTTCCGAGATACGGTCTACCGCTTCACGGTGATTACAGAAGATCAGCGTTCTTTTGTTCCCGATCTTACAAACCAGGTTGAACAAGGTATCCAGTTTTTCTTCCGGAATTGTCATTACTTTTCTTAACTGAATATCAGGTTTTACTTCATTTTCTTTAAGAAAGCTGATGATTTTTTCATCTTTTAATCCGGTAAATGCAGGAATTTCATCCATTGCTGTTGCAGAAGTTAGAATTCTTTGAGAAAGTCCCTTTAAAGCATTACAGATAAATTCCATATCATCATGGAAGCCCAGTTCCAAAGCTTTGTCAAATTCATCCAGAACCAGTGTCCTAACCGTTTTCGGGTCAAAATTATTGTTTCTTACGTGATAAGTAACTCGTCCCGGAGTTCCGATCAAAACTGCCGGAGCTTCAATTAAATTATTAACTTCAATCTTTTTATCATGTCCTCCATAGCAAACGGAAACCTTGAAATCTGTTCCCATAGATTTGAAAACCTGTTCAATCTGTAACGCCAGTTCTCTGGCAGGAACCAATATCAATGCCTGCACTCCCTGCACATCTTTTTCAGATTTCTGAGAACCGGAAATAAAAAAGCAAGGGTTTTTCCCGAACCGGTAGGAGAGAGCAGTACAATATCCGTATTGTTTTCAGAGGCTTTGTACGTAGATTTCTGCATCTGATTCATATCCTGAATCTGCAGCTTTTGATAGATAGATTGTAGTTCCATGGTGCAAAGGTAGTGAATTTTGGAGTTTGATAGTTGAAGGGCCTGAGAGGATGGGTGCTGCTTTCTTTTATGGAGGATACTATCATTTGGAATACAGACTGAAGGTCTGAGAATGTAATTCAGTAGCGTAGTGAAAGAATCTCAATGTACAACGCTATTATGAATAAGTTGTTGGTTTACGGTAAACCATAATGTTTGAGTTTGTTTTCAGGATACATTTGACGCAATAAAACTTAATACTATGAAACTCTATCAAGCTCTGGAAAATCAAATTAAAAAAGAACCCAATTATGTTTCCGATAACGGAGAAATAAAAAAATGGGTGGTCCTGAACAAAGCTCAAAACTTTGATGAAGAACTGATCGGATTGCTACTGGAAGACTCTGATCTGAAGGAGAAATTTTTGTAAAAGTAAAAGATGTCCGGGTATTTAAACAAAACCTCTTTATTCAGTTTATGGAACAGAAAAATTATCTGAATGATAGCTATACTCAATTTAAAAATAAAGTAGGATTAACGATTGATGGCAGACATCTGAAACAACGCAATGAAGTATCTCTGGTATGGCCATTTAAAGACTGTATCCTGGAGGGCGGACAAAGCCGTGAGGAAGATAAAAGAGAAGAGATTTTCTTTAATGAAGTGCTGGCTCAGGATGAAATTACCGAACTTCTTGACCCAAAAGTACTAACCAATGCCAAACGGTTTGATAAAGAAGGTGACCATCATTTTGACCAATTCAATAGAGATGAAAACGGAACCATTACCGATAATCTAATTATTAAAGGAAATAATCTTTTAGCATTGCATTCTCTGAAAAAAGAATTTGCTGGAAAGGTGAAGTTGATTTATATAGATCCGCCTTATAATACGGGAAATGATGGGTTTAAGTATAATGATAGTTTTAATCATTCTACTTGGCTGAGTTTTATGAAGAATAGACTTAGTGTTGCAAGAGAATTACTAAGGAATGATGGACTTGTTTTTGTTCAGTGTGATGATAATGAGCAAGCCTATTTAAAAGTATTAATGGATGAAATTTTTGGAAGAGAAAATTTTGTGAGCAATATTGTTTGGAAAGGTAGAGGGGTAGACAAGACAGCAAATTCATTGCACAGATTCATGAAACAATTATTTGTTTTTCAAAAAGATTTCTGAATTAGAGTTGTTTAAAACAACTGTTGAAGATACATCTAGTTATTCATTGAAAGATGAGAAAGGCAATTATAAAACTCAATTAATTAGAAAATGGGGAAGTAATAGTAGGAGAATGGATAGACCGAACTTATATTATGGGGTTGAATTTAAAAATGAAATTGTTTTTCCAATACTTCCTGATGGAACTGATGGCTGTTGGAGATGGAGTCAAGCTAAGCTTAAGAAATCGATTGAAGACGGTGATGTGGTATTAATTGAAAAAGAAGGGAAAAAGAATTATATGAAAAAATATACGAAAAAGATGGTACAAAGCAGGTAGTTTTTAATTCCTGGATTGATGAGTCATTTTCTGGGCAAGGAGCAAAAACTCTTCAAGATATTTTTAGTGCGAAATTATTTGATTATCCTAAACCTGAGCAATTAATAACGAAATTAATTGAAATATCTACGTTAGAAAACGACATCATCCTCGACTACCATCTCGGAAGCGGTACCACAGCATCTACCGCTCACAAGATGAACCGCCAATATATCGGAATAGAGCAAATGGATTATATAGAAACTGTAGCTGTAGAACGCCTGAAAAAAGTAATTGAAGGAGAACAAGGCGGTATCTCCAAATCTGTAAACTGGCAAGGCGGCGGCTCATTTATCTACCTTGAACTCAAAAAATACAACCAAACCTTCATAGAAAAAAATAGAAGAGGCAAAAGATGAAAAAACACTTCTTCAGATTTGGGAAGAGATGAAAGCGAAGTCTTTTCTTAATTATAATATTGATATTCAGAAGCAGGAGCAATGCATCGAGGATTTCAAAGCATTAAACCTTCATGAGCAAAAACAGCACCTTTGCGAACTGCTCGATAAAAACCAGCTTTATGTAAACCTTTCTTCTCTTAACGATAAGAACTTTGAGTGCACTCCGGAAGAACAGAAAGTAACCAGGAATTTTATCAACTTAAAAACTAAGCACATGGCATTTTTACACGAAATATTCAATAATCCCTTTGCCCGTAAAGCTTTGGCGGAAGTTGCTTTACCCAACGGAATTACAGATAATCTGAAATTCGGAATCCGTCCGTATCAGGAAGAAGCTTTCAGACGTTATCTATACACTGAACAGGAAGATTTTGATGGGAAACCTAAGAAACCCCTGCATCTTCTTTATAATATGGCAACGGGAAGCGGGAAGACCATGGTGATGGGTGGTTTGATGCTTCATCTTTATGAAAAAGGATATAGAAACTTTTTTTTTTTGTCAACAGCAACAATATCATTCAGAAAACGAAGGATAACTTTCTCAATCCTCAAACCTCGAAATATTTATTTCAGGAGAAAATTGTCATCAATGGCAAAGAAGTTTTCTTGAAACAGATCGATAATTTTGATGAGTCCGATCATGAAAACATCAATATTAAATTTACAACCATCCAGCAACTCCATATTGACTTGAATAATACCAAAGAAAACAGTATTACTTATGAAGATTTTCAGGATAAAAAAATGGTACTGATCGCTGATGAGGCCCATCATCTGAACAGTGGTACCAAAAGCGGTAACCTGTTTGGAAGCTGGGAAGAAACCGTTCTGGAGATCCTGCATCAGAACTTTGAGAATATCCTTCTGGAATTTACTGCTACTTTAGATTATGATAGCCGGGAAATCACAGAGAAGTACAAAGATAAAGTGCTTTATAAATATGATCTGGCTCAGTTCAGGACTGACAAGTTTTCTAAAGAAATCAATCTTGTCCGCTCCATGTATGATGAGCAGGAAAGAATTGTTCAGGCTTTGATTCTCAATTTATATCGGCAGGAACTGGCAACCATTCATCACATTAATCTGAAGCCGGTTATCTTATTCAAAGCCAAGAAAACCATTAAAGAATCTGAACAGAATAAAGAGAATTTTCACAGGTTGATTGATGACTTCTCTGAAGCGATGGTAGAAAAGATCAGGAAAACATCCTCTGTTTCTGTTGTTCAAAAGGCTTTTGATTTTTTCAAGGTTAGAAATATTTCAGACAGTGAAATTGTAAAACGGATACAAACGCATTTCAGGGAAGAAAATTGTCTGAGCGCCAATAACGATTCAGAAGCAGAGAAAAACCAGATTTTACTCAATACATTAGAAGAAGAAAATAACCCGATTCGTGCTGTATTTGCAGTACAAAAGCTTAATGAAGGCTGGGATGTCCTTAATTTATTTGATATCGTCAGATTATACGAAGACCGTGACGGGAAAGAGGGGAAACCGGGAAAAACCACTCTCTCTGAAGCTCAGTTAATAGGTCGTGGAGCAAGATATTATCCGTTTGCTGTGGAAGATGGGGAAGATCAATTTGTCCGGAAATATGATGATGATATTTCAAATGATCTGAAAATTTTAGAAGAATTGTATTACCACACCAAAGAAGACAGCCGCTATATCTCTGAACTTAAAAAGCATTGATAGACTCCGGAATATATGAAGATGAGGCTAATCTTGAGACCAAACAATTAAAGTTAAAACCTACATTTAAAACCACAGAATTATATAAAAACGGAGTTGTATTTTCAAACAGTAAAATACCCAAAAACTTTGATCAGATAAGATCCTTTAGAGATTTGGGGATTGTTAAACCTAAGTTCAGTTACCAGCTTTCTTCGGGAAGCGGAGAACTTCAATGTCTTTTTTGAGTTAGAAAAACCGATTCCTTTGGATGAAGGAATAAAATCTGAAGGAGTCAGAATTCAGGATATTCAGAAACATGTTATCAGATATGCTTTAAGCCGGAATCCGTTTTATTATTTCGATAACCTTTCACGTTATTTTCCCAATATTACTTCTATCCGGGATTTTATAGAGGATGAAAAATATCTGGGCGGAATGGAAATCATATTCTACGGAACAAAAAACCGTCTTCAGGAAATTTCACATTTTGATTATCTTCAGGCACTGAATGGGTTGCTGCAAAATATAGAAGCAGATATTAAACACAATGCTCCGGATTATGAAGGCTCATCATTCCAGGCACAGCCTATTCATAAGGTTTTCAGAGATAAAGAAATCAGGGTCACAAAAGGGAGTATAAAAGCAGATGGGCAGGAGAATGTGGTTTCTGATGAAGATTGGTACGCCTACAATGCCAACTATGGAACCCATGAGGAAAAAAGATTTGTGGAAATGTTTTCCAGACGTTTTAAAGGGTTGAAACAAAAATTTCAGGATATTCATCTGATCCGTAATGAAAGAGAAGTTAAAATCTTCGATAAATTAGGACGTGCTTTTGAACCGGATTTTATCTTATTTTGCAGCCAGAAGAAAGATAAGCAGCTGACGTATCAGGTGTTTATAGAACCTAAAGGAGCTCACTTAATTGATTATGACAGATGGAAAGATGACTTTTTGAGAAAAATGGGCGGGGAAAAGAATACCATTACTATTCATACGGACGAATATTTAATTACTGCCGTACCGTTTTATAACCATGAAACTGAAAAAGATTTTGAAATAGCCTTAGAAAAAACACTTACAAGCTAATCTTTCAACTTCCTCTTCTCTTTAAATTTTTAAATCCTTGAATCTTTTAATCAATCTCTCTGATCTACAATTGTTTATGGGGAAAATATGAAACAGGAAGATTATTGCTTATCTCAAATAAAAAACGTATCTTTGCACCCACTTTTTGTGGTAAAGGTCTGAGAAAGTAAAATAGTATATATTAATAACTTCCGTATTTTTCAATCACATTTGTTAAGACCGTTGGAAGAGAAGGAATACAAATTTATTTAGAATTATGTCAAAAGAGACAAATTCAGCAGAATTATTATTAAACCAAAACGTAGCACCTGAACAATTTGACTGGGATTCTTTCGAATCTGGTCTTGATGCTGATGCTAGAAAAGAGAAAAGCGATTTAGAAGAGATCTACAACGGATCATTAAACAACTTAGACGATAACGACGTTCTAATTGGTAAAGTTGTAAGATTAACTGATAAAGAAGCTATCGTAGACATCAACTTCAAATCTGAAGGTGTTATTTCTCTTAACGAATTCCGTTACAACCAAGGCTTAAGCGTAGGTGATGAGGTAGAAGTAATGGTTGACAAGAGAGAAGACAAAACTGGTCAGTTACAGTTATCTCACAGAAAAGCTAGAACGCTTAAAGCTTGGGATAAAGTAAACGAACTTCACGAAACTGGTGAAATCGTTAACGGTTTTGTTAAGTCTAGAACTAAAGGTGGTATGATCGTTGACGTTCACGGAATCGAAGCATTCTTACCTGGTTCTCAAATTGACGTTAAGCCAATTAAAGATTACGATCAGTTCGTAGGAAAAACTATGGAGTTCAAAGTTGTGAAAATCAACCCTGAGTTCAAAAACGTAGTAGTTTCTCACAAAGCATTGATCGAAGCAGATATCGAAGGTCAGAAAAAGAAATCATCGCTCAGCTTGAAAAAGGTCAGGTTCTTGAAGGAACTGTTAAGAACATCACTTCTTACGGTGTATTCATTGACTTAGGTGGTGTAGATGGATTGATCCACATTACAGACCTTTCTTGGTCTAGAGTGAACCACCCATCTGAAATCCTTGAGGACGGACAAACTGTGAAAGTTGTAATCCTTGATTTCGATGATGAGAAAACAAGAATCCAATTAGGTATGAAGCAATTAGAAGCTCATCCTTGGGATGCTCTTTCTGCTGACTTAAAAGTTGGTGACAAAGTAAAAGGAAAAGTAGTAGTTCTTGCTGACTATGGTGCATTCGTAGAAATCGCTCCAGGTGTTGAAGGATTAATCCACGTTTCTGAAATGTCTTGGTCTACTCACTTAAGATCTGCTGGAGATTTCGTAAAAGTAGGTGATGAAGTTGAAGCTGAAGTATTAACTTTAGACAGAGAAGAAAGAAAAATTTCTCTTGGTATCAAGCAGTTATCTAAAGATCCATGGGAAAACATCGAAGCTAAGTATCCGGTAGGATCTCAGCATGTAGGAACTGTAAGAAACTTCACTAACTTTGGTGTATTCGTAGAGTTAGAAGAAGGTATCGACGGTCTAATCTACATCTCTGATCTTTCTTGGACTAAGAAAATCAAGCACCCATCTGAGTTCTGTGCAGTAGGTGATAAATTAGATGTTGTAGTTCTTGAGCTAGATATCCAGGCTAGAAGATTATCTCTAGGTCACAAGCAATTGACTGAGAACCCATGGGATAAATTCGAAACTAAATATGCTGAAGGAACTATCCACGCTGGTAAAGCGGTAGAAGTTCACGATAAAGGAGCTTCTGTACAATTCGAAGATGCTGAGGTTGAAGCTTTCTGCCCTTCAAGATTATTAGAGAAAGAAGATGGATCTAAAATCAAAAAAGGTGAAGAGGCTCAGTTCAAAGTAATTGAATTCAACAAAGAATTCAAGAGAGTTGTAGTTTCTCACACAGGGATCTTCAGAGACGAAGAGAAGAAAAACGTTAAAGAATCTTCTTCTAGAAACGTAACTTCTTCTTCTAACAACGAAGAAAGATCTACTCTTGGAGACATCGATGCATTAGCAGAGTTGAAAAGAAAAATGGAAGAAGGTAAATAATCTTTGAACCATTGATAAATAAGGAGCCGCTCGTTTGAGCGGCTTTTTTGTGCTTAAATTTTCAGGAGCTATTTCCCGCTATCCACTCATACTCCTCGCCCCTGCATGCTCTAACGCCAAACCCTCCGGTTCTCCAACTCTTGCTGCGGGTAACCGTTGCTATCGGGGCTATTGTTATGATATGGTTATTTATATTTTCCTATTTTATAATTAATTATGTTAAATTATTTCACTCAATAAAGAAAAATTGTTATTTTCACCCCGCTAAATTTAAAATTTTAACTATGAAAAAACATTTTTATTTTTATTCATGGCATTCATGATGTCATGGAGTGATCTTAATGCACAGTCTGACTATATTATCATGCTGGATAATGGAAACTCTACCACCAATGCCGAATATGCCAATATGAAGCGGGGAGCCATTAAACTGATGGAAGAGCTTTTGGCATGCGATAGAAGAAACAGGATTGCTGTGGTGCAATATGGAACAGGAAAGTATGGTGATGCCAGTGGAGCAAGCAAACCTTTAATCTATATAGAGTCTGATTTTACCAATGATCATTTTACCGCTCAGAATTTTGAGAGACGTCTCGATTTCGGAGATCTTTTTCATGAATCTCTCGGTTTGATCGCCAATGCTTTAAGTGGAGCTGCAGATCCTAATATCATAAGCCCTCAAACAACATTGAATAATTCACAGCCTCTGAAATTTGTAGTATTTACAGATGCAGAAAGAAATATGGGAGGTCTTAACGGATCTTACCTTGTAAATTATAACAATACCAACTATAGTAATCCTCTGGCATTTGATAATGCAGTTAAATTTAAGATGATGGGAGCACAGTTTACAATGATTCATACCAATACAAATAGTGCGGCAGTAGGAGCGGCTGCATCTATTGCGAGTGCAGGCGGGGCTTATACGGGAGCCTTGGAACCTAATACTTCGGATCCAGATTTTTGGACGCCTTCAAGACTATATTATAACAGACCTAATGGATTTGCTGTAGGGCAGCCGGAAATGGACTACTGGCCGAATCTTGCATCGAATATATGCAATACCAATGGTATGGGAACGGTGAACTTCAGATATGAACCGGGTGAATGTATAGGAACAACATCAGGTATCGGTGGGTATTATAATCTTCCGGCAGGGGCTACTCTGGTAAGCCTTAGAGTAGAGCTGGTAGGATTGCAGAACGGAACTGTATTTCCTGTAAATTTCACCCCTAACTTTGGACCTGGGAACTTTTATAATTATTATTTCCAGCCCTCAGATTTTGATGCTGCTGTGAATGGAGGCGCAACAGGTGAACAAAAATTCAGAGTGTCTATGGTTTATCTTTATAATGGGAACTATGAAATTGCTTTTGCATGGAACAACTATCCGTTCTTTGATTATGATATTCTAATGAAGTGCCCGGTTTTAAGAGCAGCAAAATCTCAAACAGAAGAGAAGATTTTAAAATTGACGCCTAATCCTACCACTGGCCAGTTTAAAGTTATTTTAAAAGAAGGAACCGGAGCAAGAACATTAGAGATAAGAGATCTGATCGGAAATACAGTTTATAATAAGATATTGCGTGGAGAAAAAGAGATAGAGGTAGATCTTAGTTCACGAAAAGAAGGAATCTACATTGTCAATGTGACAACAGATAAAAACGAAACCTACTCAGAAAAAATCATTAAAAAATAAATAAGCTTAAAACTGTCCTACCGGGCAGTTTTTTTGTTTTTATAAAGAAAGGATATTTAGTAAAAATTAAACAATTTTTAATATAAATGTTAAAGTTTTAAATTTATATCACTGTTTGTGGAAAAAATATTACTTTAACGGGACTGAATTTAAAACTTTTAACTATGAAAAAACATTCTTATTTTTCTTCATGGCATTTCTGATGTCGTGGAGTCATCTTAAAGCACAGTCTGATTATATTATTATGTTGGATAATGGATCTTCAACAGATGAATTTGCATATACACAGATGAGACTGGGCGGAATTAAATTAATGGAGCAGCTTTTAGCCTGTAATCCTGAGAACAGGGTAGCAGTAGTACAATATGGAGCAGGAATACATGGGAATAATACAGGTATATATAAACCATTGATTTATATTGAGTCTGATTTCACCAAAGACCATTTTACAGCACAGAATTTTGAAAGACGACTGAATTTCGGAGATTTCTTTGATGAATCTTTAGGTTTGGTAGATGATGCTTTAAATGGAACTCCCAATGCAAATATTGTAAGCGCCCAGAAAACATTGAATGTGTTACAGCCACTCAATGTGATTGTTCTCACTGATGCGGAAAGGAGTACAGGAGGAATTAATATTATCAACTCATCGTTCATTACAAACAGTGACCCAAATGCTTCTTCAGAGTTTTTCAATATGCTGAAATTTAAAAATGAAAGAGATGCGAAATTTACAGTAGTTCATCTGAATACCAAACCTGTGGACATTCAGGCTGCAGCAGCTGTGGCAAGTAGAAATCTTGCAGGTCCTTATACCGATCCGGCCGAGTGGGTTTCCGGAAATGATAATAATGGGCCGAGAATGTATTATAACAGAACAAATGGGTTTGGCCTGTACGATTTTGAATCAGAGTACTGGCGTGATATGGCAGAGAAAATCTGTCAGCCCATTAAAGGTCAGCCAACATTCAACTTTTTGTATGAGCCGGGAGCGTGTGGGCCGGATTTTGCATCGTTTAACGGAGAATATAACCTTCCGTCCGGGACAATTTTGATAGATTTAAAAGTGGATGTGGTAAGTTTGTCTACGGGCCAGGTGTATTCTATACCTGCTAATCCTGTATCTATAGGTTCAGGTAGCTTTGCTTATTATCTTCAGGCTGCCGACCTGGCTGTTCTAAAATATGCAGGCGCTACAGGATGGCATAAGATCAGATTGACCTTGAACTATGACAATAACGGTGAAATCGGTTCTGTTTATAGCTGGAATAATTATCCGTATTTTGAGTATGACATTAATATGGATTGCTCAAGATCAGGAACTGGAATAGCTTCAGAGAAGGAAAAGATTTTCAAACTGACTCCAAATCCTACCAACGGACAGTTTTCAATAGTTCTTACCAAAGAAGTAGCATCCGGAAAGGTAGAAGTAAGAGATCTGGCAGGAAACCTGGTTTACCATAAACAATTACGGAATGAAAAACAGGTTGAAGTGAATCTGAGTTCCCGAAAAGAGGGAGTCTACATTGTCAATCTGATAACAGATAAAAATGAAACCTTCTCAGAAAAGATCATCAAAAATAATTTTAAATAAAGAAACTGTCTGTAAGGGCAGTTTTTTTATGAATGTTTTTTCATCGCATAACTCCAGTGAAAGTATAAAAATTGCTGTAAATGTGGTATGGCAGGCATAAAATTAATAGTCAACTCTCTGTATTGAGAAATGTTTAATCTTTTTAAGTTATTTTTATTCATCTGTATTCTATTATTTTTGTAATTTATGTAAATAAATACATTATTTATATGTGAAATATTTGTAGATTAGCGCCTTTAATAATGGATATGAAAAATAAAACTCTACCTCTTTTGTTTGCGGTATTTTCTGCATTTCCGGCTATATTGTTTGGTCAGGATAATGAAAAGCTGATTAAAGATTATATTTCTCAAAATAAAATAAGAGAATATAAAAAATCAGATCTTAATAACATTATCATAGACAATGTAGATCCTTCAAAATCGATGAACGGTGATGTTGTGAAATTCTTACAGACATACAATGGCTTGCCTGTTTACAGTTCTGTGGGAACTGTGCTGATTAAAGACAACAAAATTGTTTATTATACAGACAATTTTGTGAAAGATTACACCAGCTCTACATCAGGTACTGCAGTGATCAACAAAAGTGCCGCACTGCAGAAAATTGCTGAAGAGCTGAACAATTCCGATATTGCTGGCTTTACGATTCTTGGATACCGTGAAAAAGGCACCAACAGAGCTGCGTCTGCAAATCAGAGATTGGTATATGCTAATGACGGGAAGGGAAATCTGCGTCTTGCTTACGAGTATACGCTGATGGAACCTAAATCCCCCAATTACTGGAACATTGTGGTAGATGCTACTAACGGAAGTATTTTAGAAAAAAATAACCTGACATTGTCATGCAGCTTCCATCCGGATGCCTATGCTTCAGACATTGATCATAACCATGGTGATCATTTTGAAAATAATTTTATCGGTCCTCAGAACCTGATTGCAGAGAATAAAACCTCCTTTTTAGCACCGGATAACGCTACTTATAATGTATTTCCCCTGCCCGTTGAATCAGCAACATTCGGTTCAAGGTCAATCGTTTCCAACCCCTGGATTCTTGCCGCTTCTCCTGAAGGATGGCATTCAGACGGAACGAATCACTATAATACCACCAGAGGAAATAACGTGTTTGCTTATGAAGATGTAGCTGGAAATTCAATGTCATATCCTACTTACATACCGGGAACACCGGCAGATGGCGGAGCATCAAGAAATTTTGATTTCCCTTTCGGAATGTATGATACCGCAGCCGCTAACAGAAATGCATCGATCACTAATTTATTCTATCTGAACAATAAAGTTCATGATATTTTCTATAAGTTCGGATTTACAGAAACGGCAAAAAACTTCCAGCAGAACAATTTTGGAAACGGTCCTGCAGGAGGAGATGATGATGTGGTATTTGCCGAAGCACAGGATGGAGGAGGTACCAATAATGCTAACTTCTCTTCTCCGGGAGACGGTTATAATCCTAAAATGCAGATGTATCTTTGGTCTACCACCAACAGCAGATTATTGTTCTATAACACCCTGGTACAGCAACCGGCCGTGCACCGATTGTCGGGAGTGCCCAGTTCGGTCCGGCTTTGAACGCAACCGGAGTAACAGGCGAAGTAAAACTTTCAACAGACCTTCAGGCTTGCCAGGCATTACCGGCGGGATCTCTTACCGGAAAGATCGGACTTATTGAAAGAGGTGGAGGAACCAACTGCGGATTTGCTGTAAAAGTAAAAAATGCTCAGAATGCAGGAGCCATAGGCGTAATCGTATATAGTAACGTAGGTGCTGCGAGTATCCCTCCTGTAATGGGTGGTGTAGATGGTTCTATTACGATCCCTTCAGTACTGGTTCAGAATTCGGAAGGAGAATATATAAAAAGTCAGCTTGCAGCCAATACAACAGTAAATGTTACCCTGAAAAAGACGCTGCTTACAATGTAGTTCCTGACGGAAGTTTTGATAACGGGATTGTCATTCACGAATACGGTCACGGAATTTCAAACAGATTAACAGGTGCAGGTTCAGCCTGTCTGAATGTTAATACCAGTAAAGAACAGATGGGAGAAGGATGGTCTGACTTCTTTGCGTTGATGTTAACCAATAAAGACGGTGATAATGCTACAGTGCCAAGAGGAGTAGGAACTTATGTGGGAGGACAGACCAACGAAGGTCCGGGAATCAGACCGGCAAGATATTCTCCTAATTTTGCAGTGAATGACTTCACTTATGGAGATACCAACAGTATGCAGTATACCAATGCAAGCGGTGGTCTGAGTACGGATGTACACTCTATCGGATTTGTATGGGCTACAATGCTTTGGGATCTTCACTGGAAATATGTTGAGAAATACGGTTATTCTTCAAATGTATTATCAAATACAACAAACGGAAGTACAAGAGTATTGCAGCTGGTGACAGATGCTCTGAAACTGCAGCAGTGTAATCCTAGCTTTATTGAAGGAAGAGATGCCATCCTTAGCGCAGAAATGGCTACAACTCAGGAGATGATAAATGTATGATCTGGAGTGTTTTTTTTGCTAAAAGAGGGCTTGGGATCAATGCTTCAGCAGGAGTTAAAAACATTGTTACGGACCAGGTTGAAAACTTTGCAGTGCCTGAAGAATGTTTATTGGCAACCAATGAAGTAAAATCGGTGAAAGAAAATAAAATTTCAATCTATCCGAACCCTGCCAGCAATGAATTCTATATCAACTTCCCAGGGAACACCCTTGGAAAAGTAAGTGTGGAAATTTATGATATGTCCGGTAAAATGGTTTCGTCGGAAGATAAAATCTCACCGGATGCCAAAAAAGCAATCTCTACAGAGAAAATGATCAACGGAACTTATATTGTAAAAGTAAAAGGTTTAGGCTTTGAATCTTCTTCAAAAGTAATCGTTAGAAAATAACAGATTGATATAATCAATTTCAGAATCGCCGCAAGCAAAGCTTGCGGCGATTTTATTTATCTATCATGGCAACGCTTCCGGCTGTTTTAATTTATATATTGTAACTTTGCAGGCTGTTAAAAAAATTATGAAGAAGAAAAATATACTAAAAGGTGTTTTATTTGTAGGAATTGGAGCTAGTATATACGGTATGTTGGCCACTTTTGTGAAAATGGCCTATCATGATGGCTTTACAACCTCAGAAGTGACTACCTCTCAATTTGTATTAGGACTGGCAGGGCTTTTAATCCTGAATTTTATTCAGACCTTAACCTCAAAACAGAAATTATCATTACCGAGTTCTAAAGAAGTCAGAATGCTGATGCTTGCGGGAACATCGCTGGGAGGAACAAGTTTATTCTATTATATTGCTGTTCAGTACATCAACGTTTCCATTGCAATTGTATTACTCATGCAGTCTGTGTGGTTCAGTGTCGTAGTGGAAAGTATTCTCACAAAAAAACTGCCGAATGCAAGAAAAGTGGTTTCTGTTGTTATTGTATTAGTGGGAACTATTCTGGCAACCAATCTGATCAATATGGAGATTGAGCTTGACTGGCATGGGGTTTTCTGGGGGCTGATGGCGGCAGCTTCATATACGCTGACCATGTTTACATCCAATACACTGGCGACCCATCTTCCGGTTTTCAGAAAGAGTATCATTATGCTGACAGGGGATCCATTGTTGTTTTTGCATTCCTGTTTTTTGCACAGATAGGCCCTATGTATTTTGATGGATTAAAAACTTTCTATCTGAACTTTACCGAAAATACAGAACACATCCATCCATTCAATTATTCAATATTCTGGACTTACGGAGCTGTTCTGGCTTTGTTCGGGACCATTATTCCACCGGTTTTATTCAACATCGGTTTCCCGAATGCCGGTTTGGGGTTGGGAAGTATCGTTTCATCACTGGAACTTCCGGTTTCTGTGACCATGGCTTTTGTGCTATTGGGTGAACAGGTATTCCTGATACAATGGGTAGGAATTGTTTTAATCCTGTTTGCGATTGTTTTAATGAACCTTCCTTCCAAAAAAGAGAAAGAAGTTTCAATGGCGTAATTATCCTAAAAAATTTTTAAATAAAAATAACAGTTGAAAACCGTTCCTTTTGGAGCGGTTTTTTTAATTTTAAAAATCTAAAATAAAATTTCATGAACTATTTCAGAAATCTGATGTCTGTCATTTTGTTGGTAACAGCACCAAGCCTGGTGTTTTCACAGGTTAAGCCTCTGGATGCCACGCTGTCTGACTATCAATACCCATATGAAGTCCGTTTTTCTCAGCCTGAAATCTCAGAATAATGATCTGAAGATGGCTTATATGGATGTAAAGCCGGCAAAACCGAATGGAAAAACGATCATGCTGCTGCATGGCAAGAATTTTAACGGAGCATATTGGGAAAAAACAGCCAGGGATTTATCTGCCAAAGGTTTCAGGGTGGTAATTCCTGATCAGATAGGATTTGGTAAATCTTCAAAACCACATAGTTATCAGTTTTCTTTTTCCCAACTCGCTGACAATACCAAAGCAGTGTTGGATGAACTGAAAATTGATAAAGCCATCATTCTGGGACACTCAATGGGAGGAATGGTGGCGGCAAGATTTACATTGCTTTACCCGGAAAGAGTTCAAAAGCTGATTCTTGAGAACCCGATCGGGCTGGAAGATTATAAAACGTTTGCTGCTTACCAGACTATTGACCAGGCATATCAGTCTGAACTTAAAAATACAGCGGAAACTTATAAAAATTACCAGCTGAAATTTTATTATGACAATAAATGGAAAGAAGAATATCAGCCATGGCTGGATCTTATTGCAGGATGGACGCTCCATAAAGACTATCCTCAGGTGGCATGGGATGCAGCACTAACGTCTGATATGATCTATAATCAGCCCGTATGTTATGAGTTTAAAAATATAAAAACACCCACGTTGCTTATCATCGGAACAAGAGACAGAACAGCTATCGGAAAAGACAGAGCTCCTAAAGAACTGCAGCCGAAAATGGGTCAGTATCAGGAATTAGGAAAGAAGACACAACGTGAGATTGCAGGCTCAAAGCTGGTAGAACTAGACAATGTAGGACATTTACCACATATTGAAGTATATACTGAATTTTTCAATGCCCTGTATGACTTTATTAAATAATGGAACAGATCCGACAGAATGAGAAGTATTAGCTTTTATATTTCAAAATATATAGAACAGTAATCCTATGAACATCAGAAATAAAAAAGTAAATGATGATAGCTTCTGGGTAGTTTTTTTCTCCCTTATATTCATGTTTTTATTCCTTGGGATGGGAGTAGGTGGGGTTTATTACAGCGGAAATAAATTTTACAGACATATACATCTTGTATCTGATGGTATCAAAACCGCAGGGGTGATTACTGGATATGAAGAAAGTTGGTCGAAGGACGATGACGGAACCGGATATACCAAAATGTATTCACCGGTCATCACGTATTATGACACCTCTAACCGATCATACACCCTGAATGCAGATTACAGCCGTAACAGCAGAGAATGGACTGATGATGCGACGGTCTATTTTGATAAAGAAAATCCTTCCCGGGCTATTCGTGGCGGGTTTTGGCATTTATGGTTCTGGCCGTTTATTATCTTGTGTCTGTCTATGATTCCTCTGGCAATCGGAGTATTCGTTCTTCAGTATTATGTCAGAAAGTTATTTAAAAGAAAAGACCGTTGGTAGCTAAACGGTCTTTTCTTTTTGTCTGAACATCAGCAGGGCAAATACTCCTGTTGCTGAAAAGATCATACATGAGATCCCGAGGTTTTGAATGTATCCAATGCTGATGAGCCCGCCTCCGATCAATACATAATAAATAAGCCCCAAAAGTGCCCCTGCGCTCCCTGTTTCATTCTTATAGCTGATTAAGGCGGTGCTTAAGATATTAGGAATGGCAATACTGAATGCCATCACAATGAAAAAATAAGGGATTAAAAATAAATTTCCCGGTCTGCTAGAATCCATACCAATACTGAGGCAATAAACGCTGCCAATGTACTTGCTTTGACTAAATATTTAGGTTGTATGTTGTTCATTAACAGATGTCTGTTGAGCTTGGCTCCTGCAAAAGTACCCGCTGCCAGAATAATACTGCTGCATCCGAAAGCATAGGAAGAATAATGCTTCTCTTTAAATATAAACGGAGCTAATGAATAGTATGAAAACAGCAGTACATTGAAGCTCATGATCAGTAAACAGCACCTGATGATTTCATGATCACACAGCATTCGTTTTAATAAATTCCATAGGGTACGGATGTTGGTTTCTTTTCCCGGAAGATAGGTTTCAGAGACTTTTTTTCTGGAAAGGAGATAAAATAAAACAGCCAGAAGATATAAAGTAATAAAAATACCCTTGTAACCCACAGTGGTAGCCAGTGCAGAACCAGTGATCATCCCGATGACAGGACTGATGGATAAACCGATCCCAATCCATGAAAATACTTTGCTGATGCTGTCTTTATCATACATATCACGTAAAATGGTCTGGGTAACAATAGAACCCACCGCAATTCCGAAAGCAGAAATAATCCTGGCAGCAAGCAGAAAGATAAAATCAGGGGCAAAAACAGCGGCAAAGGTTCCTGCTCCATAGGTGATCAGCCCATATTCAAGTGCTTTTTTTCTTCCGATTCTGTCGCACTGCACGCCCCAGAATGCTACTCCAAGGGCAAATGCAATGAAGTATAAGCTTATTGTCAACGTCGCAGATTCTTCCTTCACTCCAAATTGTTCCTGTACCATTGGTAAAACAGGGCTGTAAATGGTTTCTACAAACTGAGGAAGCATTACGAGAAGGGTCAACAGCCAGAGTGGATTTGTCTTTTCATTTTTTTCTGCAAAGTTTCAAATAATTCAATGTATATTTATAATGATATAAAAACAAAAACATCAAAAATAGGACATGGCTGTACTGAAACAGAATGAAGAATTTGATGCAGATTCCATCCCGGAAAAAGTGATCGGAATTGCCTCTGACATGGTGATGCATGACTCAGGTTTTCATTTTCATAAAACAAAGGCTCAGTTGCTGTATGCGCCATCCGGCTGTATGACGGTAACTACTTCTGACAGGCAGTTTATATTGCCGCCATTCCGTATGCTCTGGATTCCTGCCGGGGAAGTCCACCGGGTAAATTTCCGGAATGTTGTCGCATACAGATCTATTTATTTCGATGAAAATAATGCAGGGAAATACCTGAATTCCGGGCTCAAAGTATTGCATGTAAACCCTTTATTAAAGGAAATTATTGAAAGGATCTGCTTTTGGGAATGGAAGCCTTTTAATAAAGATCAGGAAAATATCCTCAAGGTTCTCTGGGATGAAATCAATACCGCTCCCGAAGAAAAGCTGGAATTGAAAATGCCTCAGGACCGACGTTTTATAAAGATCGCAGAAGAATGGACACAAAGAATATCTATACCGCCTTTATTGAAAAAGCTGGCTGAAAAAACAGGTGCTGTAGAAAAAACAATCACTCGTATTTTTAAAAAAGAAACCGGACTTTCTTATCAGGAATGGAGGCAGCAATGGCGGCTTCAGAGATCCATCGAACTTCTGGTAGACGGAAATTCAATAGGGAAACGGCACACATTTTAGACTTTTCCTCAGACAGTGCCTTTATAGAATTTTTTAAGAAGCATACCGGATCTACACCATTGCAATATCTGATGAAGAATGAGTAAATAATCTTAACCAATATTGCCATCAAAAGAGCTAACATTCCCTCTGGTGGAAGGGTGGCGAAAATTCAAAGAATTTTTGCCGGGGTGGTCTGGATATTTCTTGCCCTATGCAAACTTTTCTGAAAAATAATTTCCATAAAATTGTATTGCCAATACCATAATTTTATGAAAACTACAAATAAAATGAACGTAGAAAATTACAATCTTTCCGTAGAAATAAAAACTACAGCAGACAAAGCTTATGATGCTATTACCCACCAGATTCCTCTTTGGTGGACTGAAATGTTCGAAGGATCATCTGCAAACGTGGATGATATCTTCACTATAAGATTTGGGGACAGTATCCATAAAACAATGCAGGTAGAAGAGCTGATACCCAATTCAAGGGCGGTCTGGTATGTTAAAGATTCATTGTTAAACTTACCCGAATTAAATCATCAGACAGAATGGATCGGAACAACAATCTTTTGGGAAATAGGACAGAAGGAGAATTTCACGGAGCTAAAGGTAACCCATATTGGCTTACATCCTGCTGTGGAATGTTATAATATCTGTTCCGCCGGCTGGATTCAGTTTATCAGTAGCCTGAAGCTGTTTCTGGAAACGGGCAAGGGAAATCCTTACAAAGTGTAATATTAATCAAACCTAACAGGTTTCTAAAACCTGTTAGGTTTTTATTTAAGAATTTACTCATCATTCAATAATAAAAAGAAGCTGTCTACTCGGGGTAAACAGCCTCTTTTTGCATTTATTGTTGTCTGAATTATTTCTTCTTGTAAGCAGCGTCTTTAATTCTCGCTTTTTACCTCTAAGATCTCTGAAGTAGTAGATTCTAGCTCTTCTAACTCTACCTCTTCTGTCAACCTCGATTTTTTGAAGTGCAGGCATGTTGATAGGGAATACTCTTTCTACCCCTACATCACCAGACATTTTTCTGATGGTGAAAGTTTTTGTAGAACCAGTACCTCTTAATTGGATAACTGTCCCTTTGAAGAACTGAGTTCTTGTCTTTTGTCCTTCTTTAATTTCGTAATACACAGTAATTGTATCACCTGCTTTGAATTCAGGGAATTCTTTTTCGCAATGTACTTGTCTTGTACGTACTTTAATAAATCCATTATTAATAAAATAAAATGTTAAAGCTAAGCAACTTACACGTTTATCGTCAGAGGTTGAATAACAGGTTGCAAATGTACAAAATAGTTTTTGAATACACCAAATATTTAATGTGTTAAAAACTATAATTTTTTCATTCCGGTTTCGTCAAAGAATTAACAGTTTCTTTAAGATTCCATCAGACAAGGTTTATATGGGAAGCATACTTTTGCCCGAAATAAAAATCAGAGTGATGATTTTTTAAATTCTTGATTCACAAATTAAAACTCTATATGTCATTTTAAAATTAAGCAATTATGAAACACTATTTCTTCTTTTTTTTGTTTCGTGGCTCAGATGGCGTTCGGGCAGGTTTTGTTCCCATATCTGCAAAACCCGACTCCGAATTCTATGATCGTCAATTGGAAGACCGCTTCCGATAACGAAACAACCGTGATCTACGGAGATTCTCCAACGAATCTGAATGTAACGGTAACCGGAACCACCAATATCTTTTCGGATACAGGATACAATAATAATTATTACTATCACACAGCAAAAATTACCAACTTACAGCCTAATACCAAGTATTATTATAAAATTAAAACGGGGACCAATGAATCTGCGGTTTACAATTTCAGAACACTTCCTCTACCAGGACAACCGGTAACAGCCAATGGAAAGATCCGCTTCCTGATTATGGGGACAACCAGATCAAAGCAGAACCGAGATATGACAGCCTTACCATGAATGCTTTTAAAAAATTAAAAGAAAAATTCGGAGCCGGTTCAGATCCGTCCGATAATATTGCCCTTACTTTTATGGTGGGAGACCAGGTGGATGTAGGAACACTGGATCATTACGAGAATGTTCACTTCAAAAAGAATATCAAATTATCACCTTATCTGCCCATTCAGACCACTGTAGGAAACCATGAGACCTACGGAACTTTGGGAATGAATTCTTACTATGCCCATTTTTATATTGACGAGATCAAATATAAAGGCATCTCCTCAGGAAACGAGAATTATTATGCTCAGCAGGCAGGGAATGTATTGTTCATCAGTTTAAGCTCCGAGCACACAGGATCTGCCCAGCAGACCTGGCTGCAGCAGGTTCTGAATGAGGCCAATAATGATTCTACAGTAGACTGGATCATCTCATTAAGCCACAGACCTTACCAGGCAGAACAATATGTAGGAGATATTTCAACCTGGGTGAGAAATAATGCCGTTCCGCTTTTGGTAACTTCTGATAAATACTTAATGCATGTTGGAGCGCATCATCACCTCTATCACAGAGGACAGCTGAAAAATACTCCGAATTACCAGATCATTTCAGGAGGAACGGCCTGGGATCAGTATTGGGGAATGTCTAATGAGCAGGATTTTGATGATGTACAGAAAACATTGACGGATTGGACCTATCAGATCGTTGAGGTAGATATTCCAACCGGAAAAGTAGATATAGAATGTTATTCTATTGGTGGAAAATATACCACGAAACATAATGAACTGATAGATTCTTTCCACAGATACAAAAATCAGCCGAAACCGGCTAAACCGTCTGTTACCAATACATTCTCAGGTCCGGTTACATTGCCTTTGACGTTGAATGGAAGTGCTTTTTCATCCTCTAACGGAGAACTTTTAAATACAACACAGTTTTTAATCAGTAAAGCGGCCGATTTTTCTGTGATTGAAAAAGAATTTTATCGTGATTTTGAAAACTGGTTTGGAAAAGATGGAAACGGAAACCCGGATAAAACGAGAAACCTGAATGAAGGAGTAGATATTACCAAGGCAACTTTGACAGCAAATTCAATCCCGAATGGAACTTATTACGTGAAAACCCGCTACAGGGACAGAAACCTTGAGTGGAGTGAGTGGAGTGAGGTAAAACAGTTTGAAATTACAGGAAGTGTGGTTTCAAACCCTACATTTACTTTAGATAAAACTGAATACACTCAAAACGAGCCTATCGTTGCTACTTTCACTGGCGGTCCCGGAAATCAGCAGGATTGGGTGGGGATTTATAAAAAGGCCAGACACCGGGAGGAGGTGCAACTGCGCAGACCTATGTTTACACGAACGGACAGACAGCAGGAACTGCCACTTTTAATAACGGTCTCCCTAATAAAGGACAATATTTCGCAGGATTCTTTGCTAATAACGGATATACAGACATTGCATCAAGAAAAAGCTTCTATGTAGGACCAAAAGTGCAATTACAGACTACAGCAGATACATATCCGGTAGGCGGAACCGTAATCATCAACTTTACGAATGCCCCAAGTTTACAGAAAGACTGGATCGGAATTTATAAAATGGGACAGACTCCCGGAACCACAGCTTCTATAAAATGGAGCTATGTCACCACAGCATCCGGAACTCTTAATTTTACAGGACTTCCAAAAGGATATTACTATGCGCAGTATTTACTGGAAGACGGCTATAACGGAATCGGAGAAAAGTATTCTTTAAAGTAGGAGATATTGTAACCGAATTATGGACCAACAAACCTGTATATTCATTAGGAGAAAATATTACAGCTTCATGGACGGATTCTCCCGGAATCATCAAAGACTGGCTGGGAATCTATCCTCAGAATGTTCAGACACCGGATGATAACTTCGTTTCCTACACTTATTTTGATGGTGTGACGGAGGGTACCAAAACGATTTCAGGAAATGTAAACGGCGTACCAACCACACCTGGAAACTATTATATGGTGATGTTTACCAACGATTCTTATACGGAGGTTTCAAACAGGGTACAGTTTCAGGTGAGCTCAGGAACTTTAGGATTGGAAGAGGCAAAAAGCACAGAGAAAAATGTCATTCTGTATCCAAATCCTACAAAACCTGGGGAGCCAACTTTCATCAAGAGTGATTATCCGATCGAGAAAATTGAATTGGTGTCTGCAGCTGGCGAATTACTGTATGAATCAAAGAATATTCATAACCAACGTTTCTCTTTAGTGAATGAAAATCTTCCGAAAGGAGTATATTTTGTAAAAGTTCACGCAAGAAAGCTATTTACCTTAAAACTGATTATCCAGTAATCAATATATATAACTATGAAAATAAACAGGCCATCAGAAATGATGGCCTGTTTTTATAGTATGAATCCTTCCGGATTTACTCAACATCACTGTACAGTTGATCTTCCTGAATAACAGTATTGCTGTCAGTGGATAAATTTTCACCGCTATCAGCCAGAATCTTGGAATCCTGAACAAGTTTTCCGTCTCCATTATACACCTTTAATAAGATCCATTTTCCGCTGCGTTCCAGCTCTTTTGCTCCGTAATAGTCTTTTATTCTGATTTTTCCATTTTGCAGAATACCTTCTTTTACAGATGCTTTGTTGACTGGTTTACCTTTTGCATACTGTACAACCTGGGCAGTAAAACTGTAGTCATATTCTTCTTCATGTACAGGTTGGTTATACGTATATAAAACAGCACCTTTATTGTCATAAATTGTAGCATCGTAAGCATTTTGTTTGGAATTTAATTTCTTCTCAGACTTTAGCTTATGATCATCAAAATAATTTTTGTATTCACCAGGGCCCCCTCCTTATACTGCATTTCGGTAAGCCCTTCATAGGAAATACCATTGTAAGGCATATCATCCTTATATGTAAGTGTAGATTTCAGTTTGCCGTCAGGGTTATAGTACTTGATCTCCTGGGTAATATCATCCTTCAGTATTTTTTTCTGAAGTTAGTTTTCCTGCTTCATCAAAGTATTTGCTTGTTATGATAGATCCGTTTTTATAGACGTCAATGGAGGATATCAGAGTATAGTCATAGCTTAGCTGATAATCTTCACCATCCATAGGAGTGTAAGTATCATTCTCCTTATCATACTGATAAATCAGATGACCTATTTTCTTTCCGGACTCGTCATATGTCGTTTTGTAGCCGTCTTTCTTATTTTTTTCTGTTCCTGCAGGACTTTTCCGTTTTTACCATAGATAATCCCTTCCTTTACGCTGCCGTCACTTTTATATTTTTCAATTTTAGAGACTCTCATCGGGTTAGGGTAATAGTCTACCAGCATATTTTCTCCGGATTTTGAATAGCCGCTTCCTAAATATTTCCCTTTTTCGCCATAATATTTAGTTTCATAGTTGCCGTCTTTATCCGTAATGGTTTCATGTCTGATTCCCTTGATATCTTCATCATAAACCGTTGTTTTTACAGGTAAAGAATTTTCATAAATCGTAAGGCTGTTGAAGCTGTTTTCATCTTCCGGGTCTTTATAGCCGAACATTTTTCCGGAGAAGCTTTCGTCCGCTTTATAGACCATATCTTCCAGCAGTCTGCCGCTGGCGTCAAAATTTTGAGATGGTCCCACCTGCTTACCATTAGAATAAGTAATGGTATTCATCACTTTTCCTTCAGGAGTATACCAGGTAACTTTTCCGTCAAAAACTTCATTGTTGGGAGTGGTATCAGAAGCCAGCCCCTCCATCTGAAGCTTTCCGTCCTTATAATAATCTTTGATTAAAGTAAGTTTACCTTTAGGAGATGTTTCACGATAATATTCCATTTTATCCTGGGTGGTTTTTTCCCAGTTTTCATCAAAATAGGTCTTTTCCTGTGCGAATACATTGAAGCCGAATACCAATACAAACAGCGCCGATGCAAATAATTTTTTCATGTTTTTTTATTAAGTTAAATGATTTTGGATTTTGAGGACCATCGTTCGGGTACAGTAATATCAGTGCAGATTAAATGATGAATATACAACAGTTGTAAATCGTCCCGTCATAATTTTTGCATAGTTGTGTTTTAAATAAATTCTTTCATCAGACTATAAAATATACTGTGCTTTCAGATTTGAAACCCCAAATATAAATCAATTTGATGAGAAGAATATAAAAAATGAACCGATCTGTTCGTTTTTTTAAGTAATGTTTTGATTTTTAATGAATTTAAATCGTTAGAAATATCATTCAGAAAAGGAAAAAATTCAGATCAATTCCGTTCATCGGATATACGGGAAAATTTTATTAAATTTAGCCAACAGAAAAATCTAATATTTCATGATAGATAAAAGAGTAAAAAATGCAAAGGAGGCCATCGAAGGAATTAAAGATGGGATGACGCTGATGCTTGGCGGGTTTGGACTTTGCGGAATTCCTGAAAACTCAATTAATGCACTGGTAGAAAGTGATGTGAAAGACCTTACCTGTATTTCAAACAATGCAGGAGTAGATGATTTCGGATTGGGATTATTGCTTCACAAAAGACAGATCAAAAAGATGATCTCTTCCTATGTGGGTGAAAATGCTGAGTTTGAAAGACAAATGCTTTCAGGAGAACTGGAAGTAGAGCTTACTCCACAGGGTACTCTGGCTGAAAAATGCAGAGCGGCCCAGGCAGGTATTCCGGCTTTCTATACTCCGGCAGGCTACGGAACCGAAGTAGCAGAAGGGAGGAGGTGAAAGAATTCAAAGGGAAGCCTCATATCCTGGAGCATGCCTATGAAGCAGACTTTTCTATCGTAAAAGCATGGAAGGGAGATCATGCAGGAAACCTTATCTTTAAAGGATCAGCAAGAAACTTCAACCATCCTATGGCTGGTGCAGGTAAGATTACCATTGCCGAAGTAGAAGAACTGGTAGAGCCGGGAGAACTGGACCCGAACCAGATCCACATTCCGGGAATCATGATTCAGAGAATCTTCCAGGGAGAAAAATTTGAAAAGAGAATTGAGCAGAGAACTGTAAGAACTAAAGAATAGGCTCAAACAACAATAGAAAAGCGCTGAAAACGAATTTTCAGCGCTTTTGTTTTTTTTTAGGCCTGAGGAGTAAGTGTTTTCTTTCCCCGATCTGCTGCCGCCACATGGCGTAGTAAAGTCCTTTTTCGTCAATAAGATTGGCATGGGAACCTGTTTCTACTACCTGTCCGCGTTCAAGAACATAAATTTTATCTGCATGCATAATCGTACTTAAACGATGTGCAATAAGAACGGTAATCTGTTCTCTTTCTTTCGAAATATCCTTAATGGTTGTGGTAATTTCTTCTTCGGTAATACTGTCCAACGCAGAAGTTGCTTCATCAAAAATTAAAAGATGAGGTTTTCTCAGAAGCGCTCTTGCAATGGCAATTCTCTGCTTTTCACCGCCACTCAGTTTCAGTCCGCCTTCACCGATAACGGTTTCAATTCCCTTTTCAGCTCTTTCTAGTAAAGCTGTACAGCTTGATTTCTGTAAGGCAATGGCCAGTTCCTCTTCTGTGGCTGAAGGATTAACGAAAAGGAGATTTTCTTTAATCGTTCCTGCAAATAATTGGGTGTCCTGAGTCACAAAACCAATCTGATTTCTCAGCTCATCAAAATCAAATTCCTTTCCATTGATTCCATTGTAAAAATATTTCCTTCCTGAGGTCTGTACAATCCCACCAATAGTTTCACCAACGTACTTTTTCCGGAACCGCTTGGGCCCACAAAAGCAATGGTTTCTCCGTTTTTAACATCAAAAGAAATATTATTTAAAGCTTTATACTGCGCAGACTGGTGTTTGAAAGAAACATGTTTGAATTCAAGTTCTTCAATGGCTCCGATTTGTTTCGGATGAAGAGGTTTTTCTTCCACTTCTTTTTTCATCAAACGGTCAAAGTTCTGAAGAGAAGCTTCTGCCTCACGATAAGAAATAATAATGTTTCCAATTTCCTGCATTGGCCCGAAAATAAAAAAACCATAAAACATCAGAGACAAATACTGACCTGGAGTCACAATGTTTTTAAAAATTAAATACAGTAAAGTCAGGGTAATCAGCTGCTGAAGAAAATTAACCATTGTTCCCTGTATGAAACTTAAAGAACGGATGCTTTTGACCTTTCTCAATTCAAGCCCAAGGATTTTATAAGTATTGTTATTCAAACGGATCACTTCCTGATGGGTTAACCCTAAACTTTTAACAATTTCAATATTTCTTAAACTCTCTGTTGTGCTTCCAGCTAAAGCAGTTGTTTCTGTAACAATATTCTTCTGAATGCTTTTGATCCTCTTGCTCAGTAAATTGGTAACAAAGGCAATCAGGAAAATTCCACAGATATAAACAGGCATGATGGACCAGTGTAAACGGATCGCATACACTGAAACGAAAATAATACTGACTAAAATTCCAAAGAAAATATTAATGAAATTGGTAATGAATTTTACAGTATCTTCTCTTACTTTCGTTAAAATTGATAAAGTTTCACCACTTCTCTGATCTTCAAATTCCTGATAAGGCAGAGCCATAGAGTGCTTTAAGCCGTCTGTAAATATTTTGGCTCCAAACTTCTGGGTAATCACACTTACCACATAATCCTGAAATGCCTTGGCAATCCTGCTTACCATAGCTGTACCGATAAGCAATCCTAAAAATAAAAAGCACCATGATAAACCGGGCTTCCATACAGATATTCATTCAGACTTCTGGGTAATAACTTTTCTTTATCAAAAAAGTTAGGATGCGTCACCAGCTGATCAAGAATATTTCCGGTAATAGCAGGGGCAAATAACGAGAAAACCTGATTAACAGTAGCCAGAAATAAAGAGATGATGATCAGCCACTGATAAGGTTTTAGATATCTAAAAAGTATTTTCATTCTATTAAAAAATAATGGAACAAAATTACAGATATTATTTTAACTAACAGTGTTAATTGTTGAACACAACAAAGCCCTTTTGTATTCAGTTTAAAATAATTAAATTGCAGTCTAAGTTTTTATTATGCTTACAAAAGAACAAATTGCCAAAAGAATTTCAAAAGAACTGAAAGATCGTTATTATGTAAACCTGGGAATTGGGATTCCTACTTTGGTTGCCAACTATGTTCCGGAAGGTATTTCCGTAGAATTCCAGAGTGAAAACGGAGTTCTGGGGATGGGACCTTTCCCTTTCGAAGGAGAAGAAGATGCTGACGTCATCAATGCCGGAAAACAAACCATTACTATTTTAGACGGAGGTTCATTCTTCGATTCTGCTTTCAGTTTCGGGATGATCCGTGGTCAGAAAGTAGATCTTACCATCCTTGGAGCGATGGAAGTTTCAGAGAACGGAGATATTGCCAACTGGAAAATTCCCGGGAAAATGGTAAAAGGAATGGGAGGCGCTATGGATCTGGTAGCTTCTGCTGAAAATATTATCGTAGCGATGATGCACGTAAACAAAGCGGGAGAAAGCAAAATCCTTAAAAATGTACACTTCCGTTAACCGGGGTAAACTGTGTAAAAAAGTCGTTACTGAATTAGCTGTTCTGGATGTGACCCCTGCAGGATTCAAACTGCTGGAAAGAGCACCTGGAGTTTCGGTAGAAGATATCATTAAAGCTACAGAAGCAGACCTGATTATTGAAGGAGAAATTCCTGAAATGCAGTTCTAATCTCCATAAAATATAAACCTTGTCACTGGCAAGGTTTTTTTATGCCGTATGCATACTTGGTAAACCACAAAAGTCACAAAAGTTTTTAAACACTTTAGTTATTTTTAAGTGACAAGCTTCCTGCATAAGAAGTTCACATAAGCATTTGAAAATCTTTGATTTTCTTCTTCTGTAGTAGGACTTCTTTACTACTTTGAAAAAGACTTCTGATTATGGCATCAATCGACATAGGAGATCGTAGCGTTAAGAAAATAAATCCTGTGAACGTTAAGAAAATTCTATTGTCCGAAGTGCGAGATCCATTCAGAACCGATCAACCTATATTGATTTCGCACAAGTTTAGAATTTTTAGAGAACAGGAATTATTTTTAGCGGAGAGATCCCGGTCTTGAATTTTTGTTTCTTTTGTTTCAAGACAAAAGAAATTAAAGCCCAGTAAAAAAGCTGCTTCATCCAGAAACAGCTTGTATATCTAAACAGTTAGTATGTCAGTCTAACTTCTAACCTCTAATTTCTAGCTTCTGATTTTACTTGTTATCCTGAGCTCCAAAAACCTTCTGCAGAATACTCGTCGTCCTCATAGCGGGAGTATTTCTGATTCCGCTTTCTTTATCTGCTACCATTTTGAAAACCCCATTGATGGTTTCTGTCGTCACATATTCGTTCAGGTCCGTTGTTACAGACTGCCCGGTGAAAGTATTATATTTTGAAATCAGGTTTTTCCATACAGTATCTGCACCTACTTTACCTAAAGAAGCTTTTACTTTGGGTTGAAAAGCACTGAATAGCTGGCTTTGGGTCTTAGTCTGAAGATAGTTGGTGGCTGCATTATCGCTGCTCAGTAAAATATTTTTGGCATCGGTAATGGTCATGGAAGTGATTGCTTTGGTGAAAATAGGAGCTGCTTCTGTTACGGCATCTTCAGCGGCTCTATTCAAAAGCTTTACTCCTTCATCAGCAAGGCTTCCCATACCGATAGACCTCAATGTAGTATCAATTTTTCTTAATTTTTCCGGCATCAGGATCTTTACTGCTTCATTTCTGAAAAAACCATCGGTAACTGCCAGTTTTTTTACGCCGTCTGTTACACCGATATTCAGCGCTTCTTTTAGTCCTGAAGAAATTTGTGTTGAAGTAAGACTTCCGAGATTGACATTACTGGAAGATGAATTATTGGTGGTTTTTGAGTATTGATGCCTGTATTGGTTGTAGTAGATGTGGTTCCATTATTTTTCACAGGAACATTCAGGTCTACACCTGTTTTATCTTTAACGGTGGACTTGATGATATCCAGAAGTTGTGCTTGTGTAGAGATTGAGAAGAATAATCCGGCTGCAAGAAAAATGCTTTTTTCATCGTATTTTTTTACAAATTTAAACGTTATTTTTTTAATGGTCTAAACTTATCAAAAAATAAACCATAGTTTTTAGTTTTATTTAAAATAAATATAGATTTAATTCGAGAAGTATTTTCATTGCATTACATTTTAAAATATAATAAGAATTTAAAAGCTTTTTACGACTTTATGTTTAAAAAGTCTCAAGAGTTTTGAAAAATAAGTATCTTAGCTAAAACTTTAATCCTATCTGATGACACGGACTTTTTAGCATTTTTCATGTTACTTTCCTCTCTCATTTTTGCCCAGAATAAATTGAATGTAATCCCTTATCCTCAAAATGTACAGCTGAACAATGGAAATTTTTCCATTCCTGATGTATTGATCTTAAGTGATGATCTGCCTGAAAATGAAACGGAATATTTTAAAAAACGGTTAAACTCAGAGATCAGGTTTAAGATATCAAAGAAAGCCGAGGCTCAATTGATCTATTCACAACTTCCAAATGCTCCTGCAGGAAAAGAAGAGTTTTATATACTTGAAGTTTCTCCCAAGCAGATTCATATTCAATCGTATACAAAGCAAGGATATTTCCTGGCTCTTCAGACTGTAAGCCAATTGTTTGAAAATTATAAAACTGAAAAGAAGATTCCGGCCTTAAAAATTGAGGATCAGCCAAAATTTGCATGGCGTGGAATGCACCTGGATGTCTGCCGTCACTTTTTCACTGTGGCTGAGGTGAAACAGTATATTGATTATCTGGCCATGTATAAGCTGAATACGTTTCACTGGCATCTGACGGATGATCAGGGATGGAGAATTGAAATTAAAAATATCCTAAACTCACACAAATAGGCTCAAAACGTAAAGAATCCATGATTGGGGCTTATGTTGACAATACTTTTGACGGGAAACCTTACGGACCGTATTTTTATACGCAGGAAGAAATAAAAGATGTCGTAAAATATGCTCAGGAAAGGCATATTACAGTGGTTCCGGAAATAGAAATGCCAGGGCACGCACTGGCTGCATTATCAGCTTATCCTGAACTTGCCTGCACAAAAGGACCTTTTGAACCGGCTACAAAATGGGGCGTTTTTGATGATGTTTTCTGCCCGAAAGACGAAACATTTACATTTCTGGAAAATGTTCTGGAGGAGGTGATCAGACTATTTCCGTCCCAATACATTCACATCGGAGGTGATGAATGCCCGAAAACCAGATGGAAAGAATGTGCACATTGCCAGGAGCTGATCAAAAAGAATAACCTGAAAGATGAACATGGTTTACAAAGCTATTTTATTCACAGGATTGAAAAATTTGTCAATAGTAAAGGCAGGAAAATCATCGGTTGGGATGAAATTCTGGAAGGAGGACTGGCACCGAATGCCGCTGTCATGAGCTGGACCGGGGTAAACGGAGGTATTGAAGCCGCAAAATCAAAGCATTTTGCAGTAATGACGCCGGGTGCGTATTGCTATTTTGATCACTATCAGGGTGATCCCCAGTCAGAACCGAATGCTTTCGGTGGTTTCACACCGCTGGATAAAGTCTATTCCTATAATCCTATACCTTCAGAGCTGAATGCGGAGCAGGCCCAATACATCCTGGGGTTCAGGCGAATCTGTGGGCTGAATATATTTTAGATTTTAAACAGGTGCAATATATGATCTTCCCAAGGCTGATGGCGCTTTCCGAAGTAGGTTGGGGTACATCGGATCCTAAAAATTATAAGGAATTTGAAAACAGGGTGATCAGCCAGTTCAAAGTTCTGGACAAAATGAAGGTGAACTATGCCAGAAGTATCTATAATATCTCGGGAAAAGTAATTCCTTCCAATAATGGTATTGCCTATGAGCTTTCTACCTCACAAAACTCAAACGGAATAAGATACGCGCTGGATGGAACAAATCCTACGGTACAGTCTGAGACCTATAGAAATCCTGTATCTGTTCCGAATTCTTTAACGATTAAATCTGCTTATTTTGAAGACGGTCAGTTGAAAAGTGCCATTTCTGAACAGAAATTTACAGTTTCAAAAACTACAGGAAAAAAATTACACTGGAGCAGCAGCCAAGTGAGAACTATTCTTTTGGAGGTGCATTTACCCTTATTGACGGGATTATAGGAAATCCGAGACAATTAGGAAAAACATGGTTGGGATTCCAGGGAAAGATGTTACAGCGACAATAGATTTTGGACAAAAAACCGGATTTTCTGAAGTTTATTTCAATACCCTGGAGAATAAAGGAAGCTGTTCATCTGGCAAAATCAGCTAAAATCTTTGTATCTGACGATCAGAAAAACTTTAAACTGATCAAAGAGATCGGAAAAGAAGAAATTCAGAATACCAAAGGAAAAATCAGGCTGAATGTAGGCGCTCAAAACACAAAATATCTTAAAGTGATCGTAGAAAATGCAGGCATCATCCCGGCAGGAAATCCGGGAGCAGATTCAAAAGCGTGGCTGTTTGTAGATGAAATTGGCGTAAATTAGCCTTACAGAATTATACAACATGCAGGATACCATACTTTCTTCAGAATTTTCATCTTCACCGGACCTTGTAGAAAAGCTGTACCGGAGCGGAATAACGAAAAATTACAGTGAAGGGGATCTCATTTTGGATGAAAATGCGTCTATCCGTTCTATTCCGATTGTGATGAAAGGGATGATCAAAGTGATCAGAACTGAAGAAGACGGCAGAGAAATCCTGTTGTATTACATCAAAGCCGGGGAAAGCTGTATCATGTCTTTTCTGGGCGGAATGCACAATGAAAAAGTATTGTAAAAGCCGAAGTAGAAGAAGATGCAGAAATCCTTTTTCTACCGGTGGATAAGGTCTCCTGTTTATCAAAGAATATCCGGAGTGGCTGGATTATATTTTCAGACTTTACCATAAGAGATTTGAAGAATTGCTGGATATCATTAATGCCATTGCCTTCAAAAAAGTAGACGAAAGGCTCCTGAACCTTCTTCATAAAAAATCAGAACTTACCCATTCAGATACTGTTCATACTACCCATGAACAGCTTGCCAATGAGCTGGGAACTGCCAGAGTGGTGGTATCCAGGCTCCTCAAACAACTTGAAGAAGAAGGAAAGGTAAAACTCGGGAGAAATAAGATCGTCCTTCTGAAGACCACAGATCAGTAATAAAAAAATCCGTTCTGTAACAAAAGTAGCTGTAGACCTCCTCAAACAATTCCATTTTTGCATTATTATTTAAATGGTAAAAATGGAAATCATAGGATATGCAGCATCAGTTTTAATAGGTATTTCTCTCGGATTAATCGGGGTGGAGGAAGTATTCTTACAGTTCCCGTACTGGTTTATTTATTTGGATTTGATGCCTTGATAGCCACAGAATATTCACTTTTTATCGTAGGAATAAGTAGTCTTGTAGGTTCTGTGTCTTATTTTAAAAAGGATTAGTCAATCTTAAAATGGCCCTCCTCTTCGGATTTCCTTCCATTATTTCAATTTTCCTGACCAGAATGTATCTGTTGCCTTTCATTCCGGATGTGCTCATTAGTTTTAAAGGGTTCATATTGACTAAAAACATTTTCCTGTTATTGATTTTTGCCGGGCTGATGATCCTGGCTTCTTATAAAATGATCAGAAATACAGTAAAGATGGATGGCCCGGATGAAGAAAATACTTTGCTGGCAGTGGGACAAGGTTCAATAGTAGGTGTTTTAACGGGGCTGGTGGGAGCTGGAGGAGGATTTATGATTATCCCGGCGTTGGTCAACCTCTTAAAAATTCCTATGAAAACAGCAATCGGAACTTCTTTGGTGATTATTTCCTTTAATTCTCTCATTGGCTTTCTGTCTTCTGCAGGAACTGCAAAAACGGATTGGAAGATATTGATCTCCATTGCCACTATCGCCGTTGCCGGAATAATGATCGGTACCCATTTATCAAAGAAAATAGATGGTAAGAAACTGAAACCTGCATTTGGATGGTTTATTTTAATATTGGGAATCTATATTATAGGCAAAGAAGCCCGTCATCTGTTTTAAATTACAATCTGTACACTTCAAAATATATAAAGTACAGTCTTCTTTTGATACTGTTAAGACATTTATTTATTCTTTATCAACGCTTTCTTCTCCGCATCTAAAAATTGATAGACAGGAAAGGAATCTCCCTGGCTGGTCAGTGCAATAATACAGCTGTTATTTTTCAGATCTCTCCACATGACAGATCTGAAGCCATTTACTCCGCCTGTATGCATACCTGTATCCTCAGAAACATACCATCCAAAAGCATACTCACTCCGTTGTCCGTCTTTTAAAATGGGCAGCTCATACATGATTTTGGAATTCTCTTCATTCAACAGCAGATGTTTTCTTAATGCCTGATCAAACTTGTAAAGATCCCATGGAGTAGAATAGATGCTGCCATCGCCCGTTGTCAGAAGATCATAATCGTCAGGCTTTTTATTGGCATTATAACCTTCAGCCCTGTCAGAGGGTGGAAGAGTTTCGGAATCATAAACAAAGGAATGTTCCATCTTCAAAGGAGTAAAAATTCTGTTTTGCATGAATCTGCGGTATGACTGTCCTGATAGAGTCTCAATAATTCTTCCCAATACGATATACCCGCTATTGCTGTACTCAAACTTACTTCCGGAAGGAAATTTTAATCCGGGCTGCTTTTTAAGGAAGTTCAGCACATCATTATTGGTAATTTTAGGTTTCTGGATCAATACGTTTTCATAATCTGCCAGACCGGATGTATGCGTAAGTAGCTGTCGTATACTGATATTTTGTGCGTAGGCAGGAAGATCCGGAACATAGCGGCTTGCTTTGTCATCATACGACAGAAGATGTTCCTGCTGGAGAAGCATAATTCCTACAGCCGTAAAAGGTTTGCTGATAGAAGCAATGCAAAAGGGTGTATTTTTCGTTAACACAGTCTTATTTTCAAAATTTTTGTAGCCTAATGCTGTATCACAGACTACTTTACCCTCTTTTACAATAAGAACAGTACCGTTAAATTTCCCTTTTTATAATAATCAATAACAATATCCGTTTCCGATTTCTTGCAGGAGAACAGGAATAAAAGAATAAAGCTGAAAATAAATAGTATTCTGGCCATGGTTTTAGATTTAATATTCAATAAGTTAGGTGAGGAGGTTGAAAAGTTACACCATGAGTCTGCTGATGTCAAAATTTTATTTCATCTTATTCAACCCTTTATGTAACAAAAGTAGCTGTAGAGGTAAAAAGAAAGGAGGAGATTTGTAATAGATAACAGGAAGTTATTTGAAACAGTAAAAAGTTTAAACCATTTCAAATAAAAAAGTAAAATGAAAATAGAACAGATCTACACAGGATGTCTGGCACAGGGAGCTTATTACATCACCTCAGCCGGAGAAGCAGCGATTATTGATCCTCTGAGAGAAACTCAACCCTATATTGACAGATTGAGAGAAGAACAGGTGCAGCTAAAATACATTTTTGAAACCCATTTTCACGCAGATTTTGTCAGTGGACATATTGATTTAAGCAGAAAAACCCAGGCTCCGATAGTTTACGGGCCCACAGCACGTCCCGAATTTGAAGCCACCATTGCAGCAGACGGTCAGTTGTTTGAAATAGGCAATATTAAAATTAAAGTTCTTCATACACCAGGACATACACTGGAAAGTACCTGCTATCTCCTGATTGATGAAAATGGAGTGGAAACAGCCCTTTTCAGTGGAGATACTTTATTCCTTGGCGATGTGGGACGTCCGGATCTTGCCCAGAAAGAGCTCAGATGACCCAGGAAGAACTTGCAGGGATGCTTTATGAAAGCCTGTATCATAAAATTCTGCCGTTACATGATGATATTACCGTATATCCTGCCCATGGAGCCGGCTCCGCCTGTGGTAAAAATATGCAGAAAGAAACTGTAGACACATTGGGAAACCAGAAGAAAACCAATTATGCCCTTAACCAAAAAGATAAAGAAAGTTTCATTAAAGAAGTAACGGACGGACTCTTGCCTCCGCCTGCCTACTTCGGAATGAATGTTATGATGAATAAAAAGGATATCACAGCTTTGATGAGGTGCTCTCACAAGGATTACATGCCCTTGTCCCGGAACAGTTTGAGGAAATAGCAGAAGCATCGGGAGCTTTGATTCTGGATGTAAGAAACAACAGTACCTTTGCCAAAGGTTTTATCCCACAGGCTGTCAATATTGGATTAGACGGTGACTTTGCCCCCTGGGTGGGTGCTTTAATTGCTGATGTTAACCAACCTATTTTACTGGTGACAGAAAAAGGGAAAGAGGAAGAGACGGTAACCCGCTTAAGCAGGGTAGGGTTTGATTATGTTTTAGGATTTCTGGAAGGAGGTTTTGACGCATGGAAAAAAGCAGGGAAGGAGACAGATTCGGTCAACCGTATTTCTGCTGAGCAGTTTGAAAAAGAAATCAGGGGTAAAAAAGTAAAGATCATAGATATAAGACGAGAAAGTGAATACCATGCAGAGCATATTCATGAAGCATACAGTAAACCCTTGGCTTATATCAATGAATGGATTCATGATGTACAGCCACAGGAACATTTTTATATGCATTGTGGAAGCGGGTATAGAAGTACAATGGCAGCAAGCATCCTTCAAGCGAGAGGTTACAGAAATTTTACCGAAATTGAAGGTGGTTTTAAAGCCATTGCTTTTACATCAGTTCCTAAAAGCAATTTTGTGTGCCAGACTAAAATTTTAAATAAATAGATAAAAAATATGTTGGAGATTATAAAAGAACCTGGCCATGGTATATTGCAGGTCCTTTGATAGGGCTTACCGTGCCTGCTTTATTGCTGATGGGAAATAAATCCTTTGGGATCAGTTCATCATTAAGGCATATCTGTGCAGCCTGTGTACCGGCAAATGTGAATTTTTTCAAATACGACTGGAAAAAAAAGAAGCCTGGAATCTGTTTTTGTCCTGGGAATTTTTCTGGGCGGAATGATTGCTGCCAACTTCCTGCTCAATCCTTCGGATATAAAAGTGAATCCTGATCTGAAAACCGAACTCGCCGGATACGGAATTACAGACTACAGCAATCTGGTCCCGGTACAGCTGATGAATTTTGAAAGCCTGTTGACGCTCAGAGGATTTATCATGATGGTCATAGGTGGCTTTCTGGTAGGCTTTGGAACAAGATATGCAGGCGGATGCACCAGCGGCCATGCCATTATGGGACTTTCCATCTGCAGTGGCCTTCTCTGGTAGCAACAATCTGCTTTATGATAGGAGGGTTTTTAATGGCGAATCTTATTCTGCCTGTAATACTTTCCCTGTAAACATCATTTTAAAAGATTTATATCATGATCAAAGAAAGAGAAAATAATAAGTTTTCATCTGATACAAACCGTATCAAAGAGGAAATACATAAATACAAATGGTATCACAACCTGAAATATCTTGCTGCAGGAATTATATTTGGAGTGATTTTCGTAAAGGCAGAGGTGATCAGCTGGTTCAGAATACAGGAAATGTTCCGTCTACAGTCCTTCCATATGTACGGAATTATCGGAAGTGCAGTTTTGGTAGGAATGATCTCTGTAGGGCTGATTAAGAAATTCAATATCAAAACCATCCATGGTGAGCCCATTACAATAGCTTCTAAAAAGTTCAGTAAAGGCCAGATTTATGGCGGACTCATATTCGGTTTTGGCTGGGCCATTACGGAGCATGCCCGGGACCGCTTTTTGCCCAGATCGGAACAGGAGCCTTAGCTGTATCTGTTACCCTTTTGAGCGCTATTGCAGGAACATGGGTTTATGGCTATTTCAGAGATAAATTACCTCATTAAAGTATTAAAATCATTTTAACTATCGAAGATTTGACGACGTGGCCAAAAAAAGCCTGTGGAAATGATCCACAGGCTTTCGTAGTACAAAATTATGAATAAATGAAGTTCTTAGCTCCCAGTGCCAGATACAGATTGATACGTTCTATTCTGTACTGAAGTTCCAGATTGATGAGGTTCATTTCATTTTTAAGCAGGTCCCTTTGCTTCCGGATGAGTACAAAGCTGCTGTTGGTACCTACCTTGATCTGCTTTTGAGTCAGACTGATATTGTTTTTAAGCTCATTCACTGCACTGACGCTGTAGGTAAGCTGTTTTTCAATAGAATGGAGATTGGCCAGAGAAGATTCAACCTCATTCAGAGCGTTCAGAACGGCTTTTGAATATTCTTCAACAACCTGTTTTTGTTGAGCATTCTTTATTTCCACATTCTTTTTAATTTTCCGTTGTTAAAGATCGGGGAAACCAATCCGCTGCCCACCTTTAATAAAGGATTTGAAAACAGTGAATTGATCGATTCCACATTACTTCCTGCTGTTCCCAGAGAAGAACTTATATTTAATGACGGAAGTCTGGCTGCTTTGGCCTCCTGTACTTCATAAAAAGCCTTTTCTATCTGAAACTGACCGGCCTGTATATCAGATCTGTTCTCCAGAAGCTGAAGCGGAAAAGATCCGGGAATATCATTTTTACAGGATTAAAGAAATTCTGTGTGGCCAGTTTCCTTCCGGGTATTTTCCGGTAAGAAGCTCCAGTGATCTTCTGGATTGAATGTTGGCATTTTTTACCTTTTCGAGATATCCTTCAAGGGAAATGATTTCAGCTGATATATTGGAAATGTCTAAAGCATTGGCCGTTCCCACTTTTTCTGAATGATATAAAGCTTCTCCAGTTCTCTGGATTTCTGAATATAACTTTCAATCATATCCTCCTGGATGTTTCCTGCAATATTCAGGAAATATGCCTTAGCGATCATACCTGCAATAGACTGGTGCAGCAGTGTATTCTGATGTCTGGCGGAAAAGTAACTGCTGGTGGCTGCCATTTGTGAAGATTTATTTTTACCCCAAAGATCAATTTCCCAGCTGGCCTTCAAGGCAAGACGCCGGATCTGGGCATCACTTACCAAATTATTGGAGGTATTGGCAACAGCACTTACACTTGGGTAAAGATTGCTTCCTGCGATTTCCATAGCCAGTTCGACCTGATTAAGCTTCTCTTTGGCAATGATGAGATCTGCATTATAAAGCATTCCTTCGTTGAGAAGAGTTTCCAGTTGAGGAGTCTTAAGGTCGGTGATCCAATCGTAGGAAAGTGATTTTGAATGCATATTTCTGTCAAAAATCCAGTCATCCGGAATTTCAATGTGGGCGGCGATTTCACTTTTTCTTTGAGCTGATCTATATTTTCTTTAGTAGGTTCTTTATAGCCTATACATGAACTTAAACCAACGGAAATCATCCCAAGTAAAATTAACTTTTTGTACATTTTAATGAAGTTTAGGAATCAGATAATTGATTTTACTGTTGATACGTACCATTACTTTTCGGATGAGATGTAAAGGTTTGAGGTGATCCGAATAAATCACTGCTGTACCTCTTGCCCCTACGGTCAGCTGTTTCTGATCATCTTCCAGTATAAACTTGGCAATAAGTTTCCCGTCTGTTTCCGGTAGTTGTCTGGCGGTGTCGGGAAGTCCGGCTACAGATCCGTTTCCTCCAAGCATTCCTCCTGCATTATTCATAATTCCCTGGCTGGTAGCATCAATTACATATTCAAGTCTGGCTTTTACTACTTTTCCAGGTTCTGTTTTAAGGGCAAGCTCTACTTCATCCCCTTTTTTTACCGTTTCCAGTTCATTCTGTGCGAAAAAACCGACAACAGACTGCTGCTTCTGAATCAGAACAAAGGCCGATTTAAAAGGAGCCATAATAGCACCTTCATTCAGCTGTACGTTGGGAATAATACCATCTGTAGGGGCAAGAACCACTGTTTGGGATAAATTCCATTTCGCCTGATCCAGTTTGGCCTGAATCTCGAAACTGATGAATTCTCACCACCATAAGAGGCATTGGATTTAGTTTCCAGAGACTGTTGCTGTGACTGTGCTGCACTGATACGGGATTGTAGATCCCTGACGTTGGTCTCCGCTTGTTCAAGATCAAACCTATTGGCTGCTCCTGCTGCTACCAGTTCCCTATACTGTGCTACTCTTTTATGGGCAAGGTCCAGCTGAGACTGTAAGCCGGCAATGTTTTTCCGGGAAGCAGAAATATCCGTATTATAAGAACTTACCGTAGCTTTCATATTACTTAGCTTAGCTTCCAGAGATTTGATTTCCTGAAGATAAGGCTCCTGTCCAGCACAAACAAGGTGTCTCCTTTCTTTACCTCCTGATTGGTGCTTACATACACTCTTTTGACCTTTCCCAAAACCTGGGTGGTAATATCCACTTCTGTTTCCTACTTTGACGTCAGAAGTAATGGGACAGTAATAATTTAAACTTAGTATGAGAGCTATAGATCCGAAAATAGGGAGTGAATACACAACAACCTGTGTAGTAAACGTCCAGGGGATCAGTTTTAATTTTTTAATAAGAAGCCAGCATATTCCGGCATATATTGCGATGAGTAATTCCAGCATAAGTGTTAATTTTCAGGAGTTATAAATTCTTTCTCTTCTTCAATAAGGTCTGTGTCTTTTTCTGATCGTTCTGATTGCCATAATCATAATTGGCCCAGATTAAGGCAACCGGCCATAAAAGGCCTCCAAAAACAAGGGAAAGGAGGCACATGCTTTTTATGGCGTTAAGCTGAGGATGGTTCTTTTTCTCAGCTACTTTTTCCGGATAAATATGAACTTTCCAGAAAAGATAAATGCCTGCAACAGGTAAAACAAGTAAAATGAACCATGATGCAGCATTAGCTATATTGTCTTCTAAATGACCTGTTGATGCCTGAACAAAATTGCATGATAACAGCAGGCAGAGAAGTATTGATATTCTTTGCATAAATAAATTGTATAAGGTAAAAAATGATATTAAATGTAAAACAAGGCAGTAACCTGATGATCAACAAACATGCAGCCGGTTACTTTGAATCTTAAGGGAAGATTAAAGCTTAGTCAATATAAGTTGTGTTTTTCAGGTGATATTTTCTCATTTTGCTTTTTTAACGAATGGTGTCTTCGTATTTTGATGAAGCAAAATTAGATCGAATAAAGTGAGAAAAAGTATTCCTAAGTTATTTTTTTTTCGTTCCTTTTTTTATGAATTCGGGCTGTCATCCTTGAAAGAGAGTTGGGGTAATGCCCAGAAAATTAGCAATATACTTTCTGTTGGCATTTTGAGAAGTAAATGGTCTCGTTTCCAGAAACTCTTCATAGCGTGAATGCGGAGAGGTGGAACAAAACTGCTCTATGCGTGTCTTTGATATAGTAATGATCATCTTCAGAGACTTGAGATATACATTATAAATGCCCCTGTGCTGAAATGCGATGTCTTCAAATTCATTTTTGCTGAACAGGAAGAGTTGGCTTTCAATAACGGCTTCTATAGTGTATTTTCTTTCAGTCTCACCAGAATAGGACTCCGGGGCTTCCATAATGGCAGCCTCCTTTTCTGAGGGGAAAAAGGTTACTTTCAATTCCGTTTTCATCATCAAAGAAAAATCTCAGCAACCCGTGAGACATAATGAATAAATGGTTAAAAGACTGACCAGGCTCAGCCAGCTTCTCTTTTTACGAAGAAACCTCGGAGTACTGATGCTGACCAGGATATTGATTTCTTCATCAGACAGCTCCTGAAAGAAAGGAATATTCCTGAATGTTTTAAAAGAATCCATTACAGCAGTAAAGATAAATAAAAATAACAAACAGATATTCCTTGATTCGCCCGAGGATTTCATAGAAGTTTTTTTAGATTTGTTGGGGATTAATAATTTGAGATACTATGAACAATAACCGAAGAAGTTTTATAAAAAAACTGGGAATTGCAACAGCAGCACTCGCCGTAAACCCGCTGGATCTGATGGCTGCCGGATTACCGGAAAATACATCTGCTGAAGCAATCAATAAACCGATTGTACTTTCTACCTGGAATTTCGGTCTTAAAGCTAACGAAGAAGCCTGGACTATTCTGGGAAAAGGGGGAAAGCTTTGGATGCCGTTGAAAAAGGAGTTCGTCTCGTAGAACTGGATCCCAAGGAAAGAAGTGTAGGGTATGGAGGCCGTCCGGACAGAGACGGAAGAGTAACGCTGGATGCCTGTATCATGGACGAAAATTATAATATCGGTTCGGTAGCATGTCTGGAACATATTAAAAACCCGATTTCCGTTGCCAGAGCGGTAATGGAAAAGACCCCTCACGTAATGCTTGTAGGAGACGGTGCATTACAGTTTGCCCTTTCGCAAGGTTTTAAAAAGAAAACCTACTCACTCCCGAATCAGAAAAAGAATGGAAAGAATGGCTGAAAACCAGTCAGTATAAACCTATTGCCAATATTGAAAACCATGATACCATCGGTATGATTGCTCTGGATGCTCATGGAAACCTTTCAGGTGCCTGTACAACGAGCGGGATGGCTTTTAAAATGCATGGAAGAGTAGGTGATTCTCCTATTATTGGTGCCGGTTTATTCGTTGATAATGAAGTGGGAGCTGCAACAGCAACCGGACATGGTGAAGAGGTGATAAGAACAGTAGGTACCCATCTGGTTGTTGAACTGATGAGACAGGGCAGAAATCCGCAGGAAGCCTGTAAAGAAGCAGTGGACAGAATTGTAAAGATCAATCAGAGAAGAAATAAAAACCTGAAGGATATTCAGGTAGGCTTTATTGCCATCAACAAAAAAGGAGAATACGGTTCTTACTGTATTCAGGATGGGTTCAACTTTGCGGTTTACGACCAGAAAGAAAACCGTCTTGAGAAACCTGAATTTGCGTTGAAATAATATACAAAGGTGTAAAGACAATCTTTATCAGAAATATAGACCAAAACAAAATATGAAAAGAACGATTATCGCTTCCTTATTTTTAATCACAGCGTGTAAGGAAGAAAAGAAGGAGAGTGTAACAATGACAGAACCTGGGATTCAGCAGGCAAAAGAAAAAGTGGTTTTGAATACGGCTGCAACACCGGATCATGATTCCGGAGAAGCCAAAAAGTGGTTGGAGAAAAGTATTGTAGAATATTTTAAAGCAGATCTTGTGAGCCAGGATAAAAATATGCAGAAAATGACTACGCAAGAGTATTATGATTATAAAACCGATGCTACGAATGTAGATCTTGATATAGACGGAAGCCTTACTGAGAAAGAATTTAAAGGCAAATGGAAAAACAAATTCAATACAGATAAGGCCGGAATCGGGGTCGGGTTTCTTATCCCTGCTCAGGATTGGAATAATATTGAGATGGAGAGCTGTGAATTAAAATCCTCTTCAAAAAATGAATATACCTTTAATGTAGTGCTGAGAGATGATGGTTATAAAGCTAAATATCCATCAGTGATAAAAGTAATCAAAGAAAACGGGAGCTTTCTGATTGCAGATGTATTGCAGGATGAACCGAAATAAAATTAAACAGATACAATGTCAAAAATAGAAATAGCATGCTTTAATCCCGAATCGGCAATCATCGCTTTTGAGAACGGAGCAGACAGAATCGAATTATGTGATGGGCTGAGTGAGGGAGGAACAACTCCAGATTTTGAAACTACCAAACAGCTTCGTGAGAAAATCAGTATCCCGGTTTTTGTCATGATACGTCCAAGAGGAGGAGACTTTACGTATTCTGAAGCTGAGTTTGAACAGATGAAAAAGATCTGATTCAATTGAAATCCTTAAACGTAGATGGCTTTGTGTTTGGAATTCTGAATGAAAATGATGAGGTGGATGTTGAGAAGAACAAAGCTTTGGTAGAATTGGCAGCACCGTTTCAGTGCACATTTCACAGAGCTTTCGACAGGGCAAAAAATCTGGAAGATTCTTTAGAAAAAGTAATAGAATGTGGTTTTACAACCATCCTTACTTCAGGTCAGAAACCTAATGTGTCAGAGGGTAAAGAGAATCTGAAAAAACTGGTTGAGCTTTCTGACGGCAGAATAGAAATTCTGGTAGGAGGCGGACTTCGATCTTCGAATATTGAAGAACTGAGAGCTTTCACCAATGCAGGATATTTTCATTCTTCGGCCATTACAGATGGTGGGGCTTTTGCCAATCCGGCGGAGGTTGTTGCGCTGAAGAATAAATAAACTAGAATTATCCTTCACTTTATCATTCTAAGAATAGTGAGGAATAGTAAAATGATTGGGATGAATAGAATTATAAGGTGATAATAGAAGTGAAATCTGTACTGGAATTAAATCCTATTTTTCACTCACAGGTACTGACCTATTTGAAACAGGCCCATATCAAACTGGGATTACTTATTAATTTTAATAGCGAACTTATTAAATATGGGATTCATAGAATCGTAAACAAACTTATTAATGAATAAAACTATCCTTTTTGCTTTCACCTTCATTCAGACGTTTATTGCTGCTCAGTCTTCGGAAAAGAAACTGGCTTCTGAGAACTGGCAGTTCAAAAATTCGAAAGATCAGCACTGGCTTCCTGCAAAGATACCGGGAACAGTTCATCTGGATCTGATGAATAATAAGGTTATTCCTGATCCTTTTAAAGATGAAAATGAAAAGAAAGTACAATGGGTAGAAAATGAAGACTGGGACTATCAGACCCATTTCAGTATTTCTCAGAAAGAACTGGAAAATCACCATGCCAACCTTGTATTCAACGGACTGGATACTTTTTCAGAAATCTATCTGAACGGAAAACTGCTGAAAAAAACAGATAATATGTTCAGGAAGTGGGAAATTCCGGTGAAAGGCTTGTTGAGAAAAGGGGAGAATGAACTGAGGATTACATTCAGATCTGCTGTGAAGAAGAAAAAAAAACGGGCTAAGCAGGTTCCGTTCACAATGCCGGAGTCACCGAGAAGTTTTGTAAGAAAAGCACAGTATCAGTTTGGTTGGGATTGGGGACCCAGATTGGTAACGACAGGAATCTGGAAGGATGTAAAAATTGAATTCTGGAATACTGCAAAGATTGAAACCATTCAGATTGAGCAAAAAAATTATCAGGTAAAACTGCTGATCTAGATATTCATACTTTAATTTTGGCTGAAAAAGAAGGAAAGTATACTTTCAGGATCAATGATAAGGTGAATACAGTTCAGTTAAAAAAGGAAATAACCGGCTCACTATTCCTTTTGCCATTAAGAACCCGAAGCTGTGGCAGCCTAATGGATGGGGAGAAGCATTTCTTTATGATATGAAATTTTCATTGAATAAAGATTCGGAATCGCTTTCAGATGAAGAGATGAAATTAGGGTTGAGAACAATAGAGCTCGTACAGGAAAAAGATGCCGGAGGAAAATCATTTTATTTTAAGGTCAATGGTAATCCGTTGTATATCAAAGGTACCAATTGATTCCGGGAGATAGTTTTTCACCACGCATGACGAAAGGAAAATATCAAAAGCTGATCAGGGACGCCAAAGAAGCCAATATGAATATGATCCGTATCTGGGGCGGAGGAATTTATGAAGATGATGAATTCTACAAAGCCTGCGATGAAAACGGAATTCTGGTGTGGCAGGACTTCATGTTTGCAGGAAGTTTTTATCCGGGAGACGAAACGTTTTTAGCCAATGTAAAAAAGAAGTGAAAGATCAGGTCAGCAGACTTCAGAATCACCCTTCAGTTGCTTTATGGTGCGGAAATAACGAAATAGATGAAGCCATTGTCAACTGGGGATATCAGAAGCAGTTCAAATATTCAAAAATGATTCCCTTCAGGTTTGGAAAGATTATAAAAAGCTGTTTCATGATCTGATTCCTAATACATTAAAAGAAAATCTTACGGCAGATAAAAATATTTACTGGCCCAGTTCTCCTTCGATCGGATGGGGACATAAGGAAAGTCTTACAGAAGGGGACTCCCATTATTGGGGCGTATGGTGGGGCGAGCAGCCATTTGAAATTTATAACGAAAAAGTAGGAAGGTTTATGTCTGAATATGGCTTTCAGGGGATGCCGACGCTTGCAACCACAAAAACTATGTTTTCAGGAGTTCCGGATCTTAGCTTACAGAATTCAGTCATAAAGGCTCACGAAAAGCATGCGAGAGGCTGGGAGATTATCAATGAATACATGAAGAGGGATTATCATGTTCCGGCAGATTTCGTAAAATACAATTATATTTCCCAATTATTACAGGCCCGTGGGATGCAGATTGCAATCGAGGCTCACCGTCGTGCAAAACCATACAATATGGGGACTTTATACTGGCAGCTTAATGACTGCTGGCCGGTGGTTTCATGGTCTTCTATTGATTATCTCGGGAATTGGAAAGCTTTCCATTATCAGGCAAAAGAAGCTTTGAACCTCTGTTGATATCCGTTGCAGAAACAGAAAAAGCCTATGATATTTATTTTATTAATGATTTAATGAATGCTGTATCCGCAGATTCCGGGGCAGAGTTATTTGATTTTGACGGTAATTTTCTGTGGGGAATAGATGCTGCAGATAAGATAAGGGCCAATTCCAGTGAGAAACACTTTGAAATTTCAAAAACAGAATTCTCAAAGTTTGATTTGTCAAAAGCGGTATTGAAAACGTATGTTAAGAATGAATCATTGAAACAGGAAAATTTATTTTTCTTTAAAAACCGAAAGACTTAAAGCTTACGAAACCGGATATTACAATTAAAAAAATATCTCCTACAGAAATTGAAGTTTCAACCGATGTTTTCGCAAAAGATGTCTATCTGATAGGAGATACGCATTTCAGTGATAATTTCTTTGACCTTCTTCCAAAAACCTCGAAAAGAATTACCCTTTCAAAATCTTTGGAGAACATTGAAGTGATGAGTCTTTGGGATACCGGAAATTAAAATCTGTGTTTTTCAGTAAAGAAATTATATTTTAAATAAAATTCCATAATAATCTGATTAATTACCAAAAATTGGTAACTTTGATGTATTAAGTTTAAAACCAATATATAATGGGACGGAATACATCAGTTTCTTTAGGTGACTATTTTGAAGACTTTGTTGACCATAAGATTTCAGAAGGAAGGTACAAAAATGCGAGTGAAGTAATTCGTGCAGGCTTGAGATTGCTGGAAGAAGAAGAAAATAAAATTCAGCTTTTGAAAAATGCTTTGAAAGAAGGTATTGAAAGTGGTATAGCCGCTGATTTTGACCCGGAAAAACATTTGACATTATTAAAGAGCAAAATGAAAAAATAAGTGGCTGAATATATGTTTACCCATAAAGCGGTTGAAGATTTTTCCAAAATTTATGAATATACTTATAAATTTTGGTCAGAAGCTCAGGCGGATAAATATTATTTTGAATTAATTTATTTTTGTCAGATGCTTGCTGAAAATCCTAAAATGGGAAAACGTTATAGCGATATAGCTCCGGATATTTTGGGTTTTCTTTCCAATAAACATATTATTTTTTATCGAATAGTAAAGATGAATACAATTGAAATTATCAGAATCCTTGGGGCAGAAATGGATTTAAAAAATAGAATTAAAGGCTAAAAAATCAAGGCAAAAGCTATTACATCTGTACATTCCAATACTCTGTGAGTTTGCAGGAATTCTACCCAAAAAAATATAAATTTTACCTTTCCAACTGAAAAATCAGCCGTAAATTTGCAGTATATTTTTTTACAGTTATGGTAAATTTTGTTCTGATTGCAGTGTGCATTGTGGCAGGGATGATATTCAAAGCAACAAAATCTATCCACCCGGATGCCCACAAAGGCATCAATACCTGGATTCTTTATCTTGCTCTTCCGGCCGTTTCCTTTAAATATCTGCCTAAAGTAAAATGGACAACAGAAATGCTGTTCCCGATTCTAGCTACGTTTCTCATCTCCGTTTTCGCTTCTTTTTTATGATGTTTTACAGTAAAAGTAAGGGATATTCAAGGCGCTCCAGAAGTACTCTGGAATTGGCAAGCGGTTATAGCAATACCTCTTTCATCGGTTTTCCTCTCATCAGTGCTTTTTATGGGGAAGGATTATTAAGTATCGCCATCATATGTGACCAGACCATGTTTTTGCCCTTTCTACCTTAGGAATAATTGCGGCTGTAAAAGGAGGCAGCAAATCAGGAAAGGTGAGTGCTCTGTTTATTTTAAAAGGCTGATTACTTTTCCGCCATTAATAGGTTGTATTTCGGCTTTGGTGTTATCACAGTTTATCGATTTTACTGCTGCAGAGCCGTTCTTTGATAAGTTAGCTGCTACAGTAAGCCCTCTGGCATTATTTTCAGTAGGATTGCAGCTGAAATTTAACGGATGGAAAAAATTGATTCCGCAGATGTCGATGTCAATGCTTTATAAGCTGATTCTGGCACCTGCAATTGTTGTTGGGCTGGCTTTCACTTGTTTAAAATAAAAGGCGATGTTGCCAAAATCACGGTATTTGAAGCGGCGATGCCAACATTGGTTACCTCAAGTATTATTGCGGAACAGTTCAGATTAAATACAAAACTGACCAACCTGATCATCGGAGTCAGCATTATTGTAGGCTTTTTTACATCAGCATTTTGGTATAAAATTACTGAACTGCTTTTTTAACCACAAAAGTCACAAAAGTTTTTGAAACTTAAGTTGATTTTAAATTGATCAAGTTTGTGTATAAGAAGTACACATAAGCTTTAAAAATCTTAGATTTTTACTTAAATTATCTTAAAACCTTCATTCTCCTTAATGGTTAAAAAAACAGCTGCATTATTAAATAGTAAGAAGATTTACCGTCACCATTTTCATTGAATCATAAAGCCAAAAGAAATTTCCGCAAAGTTGCAGTTTTCTGAAGAAAAATCTAATTTTACACTTTAAATATTTCCCTTGCAATACGCTCAAATTGTTTTACCACTGAATTTAAAAGGATCTTTTACCTATAAAGTTCCTGAAGAACTGATGTCTGAGATCCAGCCCGGAATGAGAGTGCTTGTTCCGTTTGGAGGAAAGAAAATCTATACCGGAATTGTATTTGAGCTTCATGATAATGCTCCGGAAAGTTTTGTGGCAAAAGAAGTGATCAGTATGCTGGATGATAAACCCATTCTTCCTGAAGAACAACTTCGTTTCTGGAACTGGCTTTCAGATTATTACCTGTGCGGGCTTGGGGAAATTTATCGCTTTGCTTTTCCTTCCTCTTTGAAGCTGGAAAGTGAAACATATTTAAAACTGAAACCGGGAGCAGTAGTAGATTTTGAAAACCTGGATGTGAATGAAATGTATCTGATCCAGGCATTGGAAGTGCGTCAGCTGATTAATCTGACAGATATTGAAGCATTCATTCCCAAAAAGATATTATCAAAACAATCAATTCTCTGATTGATCTGCAATATATTGAAATTGACGAGAAAATTGCTGAGAAATATAAAGCCAAAGAAGTAGCGTATGTCAGGATCAAGGATGAGGTTTTACAACAGAACCTCCCGGATATCCTGATCAGGCTTAATAAAGCACGGAAACAGAAGGACCTTTTCCTTGCGATTCTTGAAAAGCAGACAGAACATCCTGAAACCCCTATTAAAAAAGCCGAACTGTTTGAAGATGGCTATTTCGAAGCTCTCATTTTAAACCCCTTGCAGACAAAGGCCTGGTAGAGGAATACTATATGCAGAAAGACAGGATCGAGAGCTATGAAGGAGAACTTGAAGAACTTGAAGAACTCTCTGAACAGCAGAAAATAGCTAAATCTGAAATAGATGAAGCCTTTGAAGAAGGTAAAATGTACTGCTTCACGGGGTCACTTCTTCCGGGAAAACCCATATTTATCTGGAGAAAATAGAAGAGTGTATTAGATCCGGAAAAAACGTTCTGTTCCTGCTTCCCGAAATTTCTCTGACCAAACAGATTACCCAGCGGTTAGAAAAGAAATACGGGAAACAGCTTGGATTTTACCATCAGAAGCTAACGGATTTTGAAAAGGTGGAAGTATGGAGAAGAATCAGGCAGAATGATATCCGTATTTTGATCGGAACCCGTAATGCCCTGTTTCTGCCTTATCAGAATTTAGGATTGATCGTGGTAGACGAAGAGCACGATTCCGCATACAGACCTAGAGAAGCTTCTCCTTATTTCAATGCTAAAGATTCGGCATTGGTTTTGGGTGGTTTTTATAAGGGCGGAGTTATTTTAGGCTCTGCAACCCCTTCTGTTGAAAGCTATTACAGGGCAAGAAAAGATAAGATGAAATATGTTTTCCTGGATGAAAGGTTTGGGAACGTGAGTCTGCCGGAATATGAGCTGATCAATTTTAAGGAAGCCCAGGATTCTAAAAAAGTGTCCGGAAATTTCTCTTCAAGGCTTATTGAGGATATGAAGAAGACAGTGGATGATCATAATCAGGTGATTGTGCTTCAAACCGCCGTGGCTATGCCAATGTTGTGGAATGCGAAACCTGTGGTTATGTGAATTACTGTTCCAACTGTGATGTGGTGATGACCTATCATAAAGCAGCCAATGAAATGAAATGTCACTATTGCGGGCAAAGAGCCTCAAAACCGAAAACCTGCCCGAAATGTCATTCTGAAAACCTGAATGAAAGAGGAGTAGGAGTAGAGCAGATTCATGAGGAAGTTTCCAAATTATTCCCGGATCATGAGGTAGACAGGATGGATGTGGATTCCATGCGCAAGAAATTTGCCTACGAAAAGCTCTATGAAAAAATAGAAGAAAGAGAAACGGATATTGTGGTGGGTACGCAGATGATTTCAAAAGGGCTTGATTTTGACCATATTGAGCTGGTAGCCATTCCGAAAGCGGATTCTCTTCTGTATGTGCAGGATTTCAGAGCCGAAGAAAGAGCTTATCAGCTGATCACACAGGTTTCAGGAAGAGCGGGAAGAGTTTCCGGAAAAGGAAAAATCCTGATTCAGACTTATAATCCCGATCATTCCGTATTTCAGCTGATCAAGATGAATAATCCGGCGAAGATCTATAAATATATCCTTACAGAACGCCAGAAATTCCACTACCCGCCGTTTACTAAACTGATTATGATTGAGCTGAAACACAGAAGAGAAGATAAAGCAGACCGTGCTTCCCAGTTTCTGGGCTCCATCTTAAGAAAATACCTGCCGGAAGATTGCGTTTTAGGACCTGAAAGAGCACAGATTGCCAGACTGAATAATTTATATCAGTTCCAGATTATGTTGAAACTGCCCCGTGGTAAAAACTATGAAAAGTTCAAGAATATGGTTTTGATAAGTTTGAAAGAATTTGATGAAATCACTGCATATCAAAGCATTAAAAAGATGTTTTTGTGGATTTTTAACAATTTTTAACAAACTTTAGACTCTTTTATAAGACAGCTATAACCTGTTATATAACAATAATTTCTACTTTTGGACGTTGATTAAGTGTTTGGCTTTTTAACGGAATGATTTAACCTATCATTTTTTACAGAGTCAAAAACTATAGAACAAAAAGAAGATAGATGGTAAATTACAGAAAATATATTTCAAGTGCAGCGGTGTTGGCTTCCGGTTTTTTCCTGGCTCAATCTACCGTTTCTACCGTTCTTTATTCTCAGAATTATGACAATCAGAAAAACAGTTTGAATTTGCCTTCCCCGTTAGTTCGGTGGTGGAAAAGACTGTGTTGTCAGCAAAAGAGCTTGTAGATATTAATGTAAACACAATGATGTCGGATCCTGTGCTGAAAAATGCACACTGGGGTTTGTTGTGTATGATCCGAAAACGAAGAAAGTGATTTCTTCGTACAATGAAAGCAGCCCGTTGGTTCCTGCTTCAACGACCAAATTACTGACCACAGAAACGGCTTTAAATCTCCTTGGTGAAAACTACCGGTGGATGACCCAGCTGGAATACTCCGGAACCGTTGATGAAACGGGAACTCTGAACGGAAATCTTTACATCGTAGGAAGCGGAGACCCTTCTTTGGGAACCAATAAAGCAGGAGCTTGGTCGTACAGAGACATTATTTCAGACTTCGTAGGTGGACTTTCACGAGAGGGAATCCGAAAGGTAAATGGCGATATTATCATTCAGACAGCGCTTTTCAAAGGCAATATTTCAATGCTTCCGGAAAATGTTGTATGGCTGGAAAACAATAATTATTATCTGCCTGCCGGAACAACCCGTGGAATTAATCCTGCCAATGAAAAGCTGATTGTAAAAAAGGAGGCTTTTCTGCTGAAAAGAAATTTTTCTACGTTTCTCCTTATGCCCACCAGATGGTATACGCTGAAAAATATGACGGAGACGGTATCCTGACCACAAAACTCCCGGACGCACCGGCTTACCTGGCCAATTCTTTCAGAACCACCCTGGTGAAAAGCGGAATTCCGGTTACCGGAAAAGTAACTCCAAAAATGACGGATGCAGCCCCAGAAAGCAGAAAATGCTATCTGCCTACAAATCTCCTACTCTGGCTGATATCGTTTATTATACCAATCAGCACAGTGATAATTCATTAGCAGAAGCTTTATTAAGAACAGTAGGATTCCAGAAAATGGGAGATCAGACTTCTGAATCAGGTAGAATGGTTGTTACGGACCACCTGAAAGAAGCCGGCTTCGATATGATGGGGCTTAATTATATGGACGGAAGCGGTCTTTCAAGAGGAAATAACGTGACTCCTATTTCTCAGGTGAAATTCCTGACTTCTTTAATGGATGAAAAGTATTACAGAGCTTATCTGACTTCTCTGCCGATCGGTGGACAGTCAGGGACTTTAAAAAGAATGTTTTTAGGGCAAGGTAACGGACAGGTATTTGCTAAAACCGGAACTCTGAATAAAGTAAAAACACTGGCAGGATATCTGAAGACCAATTCAGGTAAAACCCTTGTTTTTTCTTTAATGGTCAACAACTATTCCGGTTCGGTAGATATGGTCAAGAAAAGAATGGAAAAAATTCTTGAACCCGCACTGGATCTCTGAAAATATTTTGTTTTATATATTATTACAGCCTTTTAATCATTGATTAAAAGGTTTTTTTATATTTGATTAAATATTTCGAAGTATGAAAAAATCTATCTCCTGCTGTTTGTTTCTTTATTATGCCAGCAGTTCTACGGGCAGAAACAAGGAGAAAATACGGATAAAAAGGATTGCTTGAAAAAGAAAAAAATCCTTTGCCCACAAAATGAATGCGGGTAATACCAATCCCAACACCCTGAATTATGATCTGCAGTATCAGAGAATGGATGTCAGCCTGGATCCTGCAGTGTATAATATTTCCGGATCTGTAACTTCTCATTTTAAGCCCACTCAGAATATGGGAAGCATTTACTTTGACCTTTCCAATTCGTTGACGGTTTCCCAGGTGAAGTACCATGGAGCCAATATCACCTCTTTTCAGCAATTGCCGACAAAGGAACTGAAGATTGATTTTCCGGCTTCTATTCCTGCCAATACTTTAGACTCTCTTACGATCTATTATTCCGGAGCTCCGGCTACAGCTGGCGGTGCCTTTACTACCGGGTCCCAGGGAGGAACTGCCGTTCTTTCCACTCTGAGTGAGCCTTATGGTGCACAAGACTGGTTTCCCACCAAACAGAGTCTGAATGATAAGATCGAAAAGTTTGATTTTAAAATTACAACCCCTCAAAACTACAGCGTGGCGGCTAATGGGAAACTGATGTCCGAAACTGCTCTCCCCAACAATAAGAAACTTACTTTCTGGAGAACAATGTATCCTACGGCAGCTTATCTGATAGCCCTGTCTATTACTAATTTTGTTGTGCTGAATGATACGATCGGAAATCCTCCGTTTCCGTTTCTGAATTATATTTACCCTTCCACTTCCACCAATCCGTCCAATATGACCGATATTGAATGGACCAAACAGATCATGAATACTTTTGAAAACTATTTCGGGGCGTACCCTTTCCGTAATGAAAATACGGACATATGCAGTATGCTTACGGAGGCGGAATGGAGCATCAGACAATGTCTTCCATGGGAGGTTTTAATAAAACACTTATTGCTCATGAGCTGGCCCATCAGTGGTTCGGAGACAAAGTAACATGCGGTGCATGGAATGATATCTGGCTGAATGAAGGTTTTGCTACCTTTGGAGAACATGTGGCTTACGAAAAGCTGATCATGACCAATACGGAATTTTTAAATTATCTGAGAAGCCAGATTGATTTTATTACAAGCAGTGCAGGGGGAAGTGTGTATGTTCCTGATTCCGGACTTTCCAGTGTCAACAGGATATTTGACAGCAGACTTTCCTATGCAAAAGGCGGCTATGTTCTGAGAATGATGAAATGGATACTGGGAGATACCGCTTTTTATCAGGCTCTTAAAGAGTATCATGCAAGACCGGCTCTTGCTTATAACTATGTAAGAACTTCAGATCTTAATGCTTCGTTTCTTCAGTCTACAGGAAAAGATTTTACAGAATTTTTTAATGATTGGGTGACAGGTGAAGGATATCCTACTTATACTATAAGATGGCAGCAGTCCGGTAATCAGGCGTTGTTTAAAGTTTCACAAACGCAGAGCAGTTCTGCAGTCGGTTTTTTTGAAATGCCTTTACCGGTAAAAGTAAACGGTACAGGTGGAGAGACCGCTTATTTTGTGCTTGATAATACCTCCAATAATCAATATTTTCCGCAGAGTGTATCTTTCCCTATTGCAAGTGTTCAGTTTAATTATGACTATCAGATTCTTGAAAAAAACTCTTCCGTTATCAAAGACAATACATTAAGTGTTTCATCCGTAGAAAAGGAAGATTTCGGCTTATATCCTAATCCGGTTAACAATGAATTGTACCTGAAAGGTGTTAACAGGACGACAGATTTCTCAATTCATGCGATAGATGGAAAACTCGTAAGAAAAGGAAATTATCAGCCTGGGAAAGCAATTGGGATTTCAGAACTTGTTCCGGGAGCTTATATTTTTACGGTTGATGAGAAAAATATTAAGTTTATTAAGCATTAGAAATTGAAATATAACTTTAAAGAAGCTTTCAGATCTGAAAGCTTCTTTGTCTTTTAGCGGCTTTTGATCCTCTTTTCATGGCTGTTTTTACTTTATATCTGAACCATTTTTCCTTGAATAAGTAACGCATGAAGTTATCAAAATGCCTTGTAATTACCAGATTCTTAAAACCCCTCCATTTTTCAAGGAAGGTTGATGGTAATGCTCTGACGGAAACCGAATAACCTTCCGTATCATATTGGATATAATGCCACCAGCCGGAAGGAATATACAGGGTTTCTCCGGGATGAAGAATGGCCTCATAACCATTTAAATAGAGGAGGGCAGGATATTTTCTGTAATCAGGATCTTTGATCTGGGCCAGACTGTGAAAATTGTAAGGCAGTTTGTACATCAGATCCGACTGCTCCCAGGAAACAGCCATATTCTCTTGATTCCCTGAAACTGGGTAATAATAAAAACATGGGACATATCGATATCAATATGATTTCTGGTGACAGAGCCTTCACCTCCAAAGAACATAAAAGGCAGCCATTTCAGTATTTTTCCTCCTGTTACATCATTGTATACAAGATCATTTTTAAGCTCGGGCCTTATTTTCAGAAGATTAAAAAGAAAAAGTCTGTGCTCGGTAGGGGTGGTTTTGATCAGATCCAGATATTCTGAGAATTTCGTCCGGGTGACAGGATCACTCGCCACTTTATCCAGAGAATCGAGTTCGTTGCCATATACATTCACAATCTCATCTCCGGCAATCTCTTTAAAATAATCATAATTCCACTTTTTAAATGCAGGACTTTCGGGACTTACAAAATCTTCAAGTATGATGGGAAGCCTTGGTTTCATATAGCTTCTGATAAAGTTTTCTGAATGTATCGTACGGATTTTCTGTACCGGCTTTAATCTCATGCTCGCAAATTTTAAACAAATATAAATATTATCCTACTAAATTTGTAGACTAATAATGTTAAAACTGAACATCAGATCAAATTTTTAGAATTAAACTTATAAAAGGTTTTATTTTACTGCCTTTTTAGTAAATTAGCACATCTAAAAAATAACGAAAAATGATCTCTGAAAAATACCTTCAACATTTACAGAATGAACTTCAGAATATTGAGAATGACGGACTTTACAAAAGAGAAAGAATCATCACTTCTCAGCAGAGTGCAGAAATAGAAGCAAACGGAAAAAAAGCTTCTGAACTTCTGCGCAAATAATTATCTGGGGTTATCCAACAATCCGGAAGTTATGAAAGCTTCCCAGGATATGATCCAGTCTCACGGATACGGGATGTCTTCTGTTCGTTTTATCTGCGGAACTCAGGATATTCACAAAGAACTGGAGAAAAAAATTGCTGATTTCCTGGGTCTTGAAGATACGATCCTGTATGCAGCCGCTTTTGATGCAAACGGTGGTGTTTTTGAGCCTTTATTCACAGAAGAGGACGCTATTATTTCAGATGAGCTGAATCACGCATCAATTATTGATGGTGTTCGTTTGTGTAAAGCAGCAAGATACAGATATAAAAACAATGATATGGCGGATCTGGAAGCCCAGCTGATCGCAGCTTCTGAAAAGAACCACCGTTTCAAAATTATCGTTACAGACGGTGTTTTCTCTATGGACGGTATTGTTGCCGATCTAAAAGGAGTATGTGACCTTGCCGATAAATATGATGCTTTGGTAATGGTGGATGATTCCCATGCTACAGGTTTCATCGGGAAAACAGGCCGTGGAACACATGAGGCCAATGAAGTAATGGGTAGGGTAGATATCATCACTTCTACTTTAGGAAAAGCTTTAGGAGGAGCTTTAGGAGGATTTACTTCCGGTAAAAAAGAAATCATCGATATGCTGAGACAGCGTTCAAGACCTTATTTGTTTTCGAATTCTCTGGCTCCGGGAATTGTAGGAGCTGCTTTGAAAGTATTGGATATGATCTCTGATGATACCACTCTTCGTGATAAAGTAATGGAAAATGCAGACTATTTCAGAACGGAAATGAAAGCAAAAGGATTTGATATCCCGGACGGAGATGCTGCCATTGTACCGGTAATGCTTTATGATGCGCCACTTTCTCAGAAAATGGCTGAAAAACTGATGGATGAAGGAATCTATGTCATCGGATTCTTCTATCCGGTAGTTCCGAAAGGAAAGGCAAGAATCAGAGTACAGCTTTCTGCTGCCCACACCAAAGAACATTTGGATAAAGCCATTGCTGCTTTTGAAAAAGTAGGGAAAGAACTGGGAGTGATCTCTTAAGATAAAAAAACTGCATTTGTAGAATAAAAACAGGATTTCCTATAGTTAGAGAAATCCTGTTTTTTTATGAAAAAATATTCACTAACCGTCATGAGACTATTTCTTTAGTAATTAAATGAATGCAGCTAAAAAAATGCTATTGGTGAATATTATGAAATATATTATATTCGAAACATTAATTCTAATAGCCATTTTGTGAAAAAATATTTACTCCTTTCTATCTTTTTTAGCTTTTTTGAAACAGTTTATGCCCAATCTGATGATTATAAATCAATACTTACTGTAAGTGCTTTTGCTCCTTTTCGTGACCAACGCTATAATATAGGGTATATGAGGAAAATAAATGAAAGATGGTGGGTTGGAACCGAATTGGCATATGGAACTGACAAAATAACTCCAGTAACTATTAGCACTTTTGAAGGGAAAAACAGGATTTTTGAGATAAGACCGGAAGTTTTTTACAGCCTGGCACCTCAGTCAAGATTAAAACATTTTGTCTCAGCAGAAGTTTTCTATTTAAATCAGACAGGAAAAAATATTTCAGGAAAATATTATGACGAAAATGATGTGTATTATTCTTTCAGTTCAGCAGATTATAAAAGAACCAAATATGGATTAAATATCAACTACAGCATTTTGCTTCATAAGGAATCTTCATGGTTTGGTTTTATGCCTAAAATAGGCTTTGGCATCAGGCAGAAAAATATTTCTTATACTAATATGACAGGAAAAGAAGAAGATTATGCTCCTACAGATGGTCTTCCTTTTGATTATCGTTCAAATCGTCAGGGTTCCAATCTGAGTTTCAATTTTAATGTTGATATGAAATTCATTTTCAAATTCTAAAAAATATTTAATCTTTATTATTTTAAGCTAAAGATTTTAGATTAAATTCTCTTTTTTTCCGAAATAAACTATCTTTGCAAACAAATTTTTAGGATGCTGTATACCGTCATCAAAGCTTTACATATTATCTTCATGGTAAGCTACTTTGCAGGAATTTTTTATCTCGTAAGGATTTTCGTTTATTATAAAGATACTGATGAATTTCCGGAAGAAAAGAAAAAGATTCTCAGAGAGCAGTATACTTTTATGGCCAGAAGACTGTGGAATATTATTACAGTTCCTGCGGGGATTATTATGGCAGTGTGCGGGCTGGTTATGATCTTCCTGAATCCGGGACTGATGAAAATGGGATGGTTTCATATGAAGCTGACTTTTCTGATCGGGCTGGCAGCATATCATTACTGGTGCTGGAAGAAAGTGCTTCAACTGAAGAATATCAACGGAAATATATTGCCTATTGCCAATATTAAACTGAGACAGGCGAATGAAATTGCAACATTCATTCTGTTTCTGGTGGTATTTACCGTAATCCTGAAATCTATGGTAATTGAATACTGGTGGCAATTAATCACAGGATTTTTCGTTCTTGTATTTCTGATCATGATGACAGTGAAACTCGTAAATAAAAATAAAAAAACAAATAATTGTGGAGCAGGGGCGTGTATTCTCACATGCAGCCTGTTGCATTTTACTAAAAACTATGATTGCAATTTTAAAGAAAGAACTTTGGAGTTACTTCGGAAACTGGAGCGCATGGGTGATTATTGCAGCTTTCAGTCTGATTGCCACTCTTTTTCTGTTCTTTTTCGACAACGATTCTAATATCTTTGAGATCGGAATGGCGTCTTTGCAGAGCTATTTCGTATTAGTACCATGGCTGCTGATGTTCATTATTCCGGCCCTTTCGATGAAAACTTTTGCGGAAGAGCAGCAAACGGGAACATTAAACTGGCTTTTTTCACAACCTTTGAAGGTCTCAGATCTGGTAACAGGAAAATTCCTTTCTGTATGGATTGTAGGTGTTTTATGCCTGATCCCGTCTTTGATCTATCTTTATACGGTGTATGTGCTGGGGTTCCTGCCGGGAATATTGATCTTGGAATGACGTTCGGAAGCTATATAGGACTGATTATTTTAATTGCAGCTTTTTCAGCAGTAGGAATTCTGGCTTCTTCATTATCCCAGAACCAGATCATGGCTTATCTGTTGGGCGTTTTTATGTGCTTTATCATGTATTTCGGAATTGAGCAGCTGGCCAGTTATAAACTTTTGGGTGGTGCAGACTTCATTCTTCAGAATATAGGTTTTTATCAGCACTTCTTAGGTTTTACAAGAGGACTTTTAGATTTCAAAGATGTGGCTTATTTTATTCTGGTCATTGGGGCTTCATTAGTATTGTCGAATCATTTCATTAACAAAAAGAAGTAGAATTATGAAGAAGTTCAATGCTAAATCTCCATTGGGAATTTTCCTGTTTGCCATTCTTCCTTTGGTTATCATTCTGGCCTATTCGGGGATCAGATTAGATTTAACAAAAGAAAAGAGATATACCCTTTCCGATAGTACCATTAAAGTACTGGAATCTGTAAAAAAACCTCTGACGGTTGAAGTATACCTTGAGGGTGATTTTCCGGCAAGCTTTAAACAGCTTCAGAGTGAAACGAAATTCATGCTTGAAGAATTCAGAAAGATCAATCCGAAGATCGACTTTAAATTCATCGATCCTATTAAAACAAAAATGTCTCAGGATACCCTGATGGCGATGGGAATGCAGCCGTCTATTCTGCCGGATGTAAAAGACGGAAAAATTTCACAGATCACCCTTTTTCCATACGCTGTGATCAAACATGGGAATGATGGGGTTTCTATACCTCTGGTAGTGCAGCAGGCAGGAATTGATGCAGACCAGCAGCTTACGAGATCTATTGAAGGACTGGAATATAACCTTGTTTCCAACATTAAAAACATCGCTGCTGATAAGAGAAAAAAGTAGGAATCCTGGTTAATCATGATGAATTGAATCCTGATGAATTCCAGGGATTTGTACAGCTGGCTATGGAGAACTATGATGCCGGACCTGTTATTCCTAAAAATCAGACTGAGCTTTCACTGGAAGACGTTCCTTTGCTGAAGCAGATGAGCGCTTTGGTTATTGCTAAACCGAGAAAAGCTTTTACTGATAATGAAAAAGTAATTCTTGACCAGTACATCATGAACGGCGGCAAGACCCTTTGGATGATTGATGCGGTAAATGCTGAGATGGATACTTTAACACGGTCCAAAAAAGTAATGCCTTTCCCTGTTGATATCAATATGACAGACTTTTTCTTTAATTATGGGATAAGAATTAATCCAGCTCTGGTAAAAGATGTTAAAAAGTTTGCTTTATTAAGACTGGTAACGGGAGAAGTAAGTGGAAATCCACAGTATACAAGTCTGCCATGGCCATATTATCCGCTTGGAATTGCTGAAGATAATAATCCGATTACTAAAAATATCAATCCTGTAAAATTTGAATTCCCGACTTCCATTGATACTTTGGGAGGAAGAAAGAATATCAAAACAAAAGTTCTTTTTGAATCCAGTGAAAGAACATTACTGAAACAGGTTCCGAATTACGTAGATCTGAAAGAGATTGCAAGTGTAGACAGCCTTGGCCAAATGGAAAAGCCAAGCACACCGAAGATCTTCGCAGTGGCTTTGGAAGGGAAATTCAATTCCGCTTATGCTTCAAGGATTGAAAGAAAATCTTACCCTGGATTCAAAACTGCAAGCCCGGAAAATAAAATGATCGTAATTGCAGACGGAGATGTGGGAAGAAATAAAGTGATCAAAGGAAAACCGCTTCCATTAGGAGTAGATCTGTTGACCAACGAACAGTTTGGAAACGAACAGTTCCTGAGAAATGCTTTGGATTACCTTCTTGATGACAGCAATCTGATGGAACTGAGAAACAGAAATATCGAAGAAAGGCTTCTGGACAGACAAAGAATTACCGAAGAAAAATCAAACTGGCAGTGGCTGAATTTATTGCTTCCACTGGCGATTATAGGTTTGATCGGAGGATTGTTCTTCTGGTTGAGAAAGAAGAAGTTTGGATAAAAAATATAAAAAGGGAAGCTGATCAGTTTCCCTTTTTTATTTAGGACAAGCCATTAGCCTATGTTATCATTCATAATGCCGATCTGTAAATCTTTACCTGAAGCCATCCAGGTATATTCAATGCTTGACCTTTAGGGGCATTGTAATTATTTTGTACTTTTTAATTTTACCTGATACTTCTCCAAAACATTCCAAATCCCATAAAAAGCATCATTCCCTTTCTTATCCGAAAAATTCGTATTAAAGATCATGATTCTTCCCAGATTTGTTTTAGGATCAAAAATAACATCGACATGACGCCGGGATCGCCACCCGTATGGCCAATATATCCGGTATAGCCGAAGCCTATGAATATTCCTGAGTTATAAGATTCACTGTAAGGATTTTTCTCATTTCTTTCTGTAAAATTGGAGGCAGTAAGCTGTGGGGTAAAATATTCCTTATAGCTTTTCTCAGTCAGAAGGGTTCCTTTTCCGTTGTAGCCTTTAATAAGTTCGGTTAAATATTTACTCAGATCATTAATATTTGTAATAAATCCTCCGTCAGGATAAGTTGCGGTTTGGTAATAGGGAAGAGGTGTGTTGGGATTTTCATACAGTCTGGAAAAATTTGAAAATTTTACACCTTCAAATGACCATCCTGAATCTTTCATCTCTAAAGGATTTAAAATATATTCTTTGGTAAATTCTTTGAATGTCTTTCCGGTAGATTTTTCTATAATAAACGCAGCCAAAGCAGTTCCAGTATTTGAATATTCATAGATGGTCCCGGGTTGGTGTTGGGAAAAACTGTTTTTATTCCATTTTCCGGCGGGAGTCAATACATTTTCTAAATAAGTGGGCATGGAAATGATAGAATCTGAGGGATTAAATACCTGTTCGTCATCAAAATTCAGTTTTAAACCATTTAAATTTTGATTGGATTTCAGAAAGTAATTTTTAGACAGATAAAATTCATTATCAAGAATAGAAGAAGTATGGGTTGCCAGGTGGCGAATGGTAATCGGGGTCTGAGGAAAATTGGGATTGAGTACTTTGAAAGGTAAATATTTCTGAACAGGATCATCCAGTTTCAGTTTTCCCAGCTCCTGTGCTTTTAAAAGAGCAATTCCTACAAACGTTTTAGAAACGGAAGCAATATTCTGGATGGTATTTTCCGTATAGCGTTTCTTTTCTTTTATATCTGAAAAGCCAAACCCTTTTTGGTATAAGGTAGATTCATCATTCACAATAGAAACAGCAAAACCATTGAATGATCTTTGATGATATATTTTATTGATGGCAATATTCAAAGAATCACTGATGCCGGGATGAGCAGTGTGTAAACTCCTGACCGAATGGCAGGATGTCAATATACAGAAAACTATGGTGGAAAATAAAATTATTTTCATAGAGTTTTTATAATAAGACATTTATCAAACTTGTTTCGTTACAAATTTAAAATCCGGAAGAAGGCTGAATATTTCAGAAAAGCATATCGTTATTTTCGTAATCTGATCTGAGATTAGCCTATAAATAAAAAAAAGAGAGAGTAAACCTCCCTCTGTTTCAATATCCAAATCTGTTTATTTACTGGCCAGAAGTGAATGTAATTTTTCTAAAACCATATCCTTATAAAGATCCAGTTTAGAAGTAATATTGCTGGCATATATAAGATCTGCAGTTTTTGTCTGCTGGCTATTCATACCGAACTTTGAATTACCATTTCGTATAGCTCTGTAAAACTCGTCCTGATTGTAAATCAGCATGGCATTAACATTACTTTCACCCAGTTTTTTTCATTCTGCAAAATAGAACTCTTCATTTCCAGATAATATTTTTTCTGGAGATCCAAAATAGGGTTGCTGTAGTTTTCAGGAGCTGAATTATAGATTTCTACAAACTTTTTTTCTTTCTTAGCCTGCGCACAGACCACCGTGAACGAAAGAATAACGGACAGGAAACATATTATTTTTTTCATGATTAGTAGGTATTGTAGTTGTATTCTAAGGTATTGAATTTAAATGATATAAATATGTTTTTGTCTGAAAATTATTTGTTTTTTGAAAGTCAGTGCTCCAGTACCGGGATAATATGCTCCCATTTAAGTTCTTTGGCATAATCAAGAGCGGTTTTCCCTTTCCCGGAAAGTGCATTTTTATCAGCCCCTGCATCCAGGGCAGCCTGTACAATAGTGAGATTTCCTGCGATGGTCTCTCTGTGAAGAAGCGTTAGTCCGTTCTCATCTGCATGAAGGAGTTCATCAGGATTCTGCTGTAAAAATTCAACAAATTTTTCCTTCATATTTTTGCTCATCGGATGTTCGATAAGATTCTCAGGATTTTCTTTTTGATTGTTGACTACCTGAATATCATTATAGTCCCCAAAATCCAGCTGCCAGGCATCATCGTGTTCTCTTCTTTCCGGTTCAGACATATCAGCCCGCATCTTTTGAATAGTAAATCCGCCGTATGTTTTAGGAAGAGCAGGAGTAGAGGACGAAAATAATTTAGAAATACCTTTAGGCTGTGGTGCACTTGGAGTAATTGCAAATAGCCAGTCGGTGAGATGGCTCATCGGAATTTCAACATAATCACCAACCTGTATGTTTTTAAGGCTGTGAGGTTCATTGATCAGGTAGCCCTTAACATTTTCACCATCAAAATCCACTTCATTGATCCACATATGTTCTACCAGGCTTTCCCCGGTTTCTTCATCACGTTCTTCAAAAGGGTTTTTACACAGGCTACATTAAGACCGGGAATAATTCTTCTATATTCCCATGATTGTTCCCTCCAAAAATATTTAAAAGTTTCCTGAGCCTTTTGATAGGCTGCAATCATTTCCGGATCACTTCCGTCTGCAAAAAAATTGAGTTGCTTTCCATAAAAAATGTGGTTAGATAAAATAAGATGTTGAAAGGATCCGGTTATTTCTGGTAAGTCTCTTTTGGAAGCAATGCTGCAGTTCTGTAATAGCTGATATCCGAAGGACATTGCTCCTGAAGGTCCTGGAATGTATCAAAATCATAATGCATCCAGTTTTCTTCATGGTCAGGATCTGAAGTCTTATCAACAGCCAGCTCAAGCTTTCCGTCTTCCTGGTAGCTGCATTCTATAGCGGCATATATTTCACCGTTTTTATCGGTGGTATACCAGCATTTTATAGTCTTTTCAAGTTGTGGCTCTCCGCTTTCGTTGTCAATAACCTGTGAGCAGATAAAATTTTCCGGATCATCGGTTTTAAATACGGTTTTAGATACCAAAGGCAGCTCATCTACAGACAGAGAATAAAGCTTGTTGGTGGAAATAATAAATCCATCAACTGTTTCTCTTCTTTCAATATCGAAAAAATCAGATTTTTCTTTCAGGTAGTCCAATACCTGCTCCTCATTTTCTCCGTCACTCAGAAAATAATTGATGTTGTATATGCTGTCTTCACTGATAAATTCGATTTCTTTCAAAAAATCTGAACCCTCCTCGTAATAATACAGATGATATTCACTTTGCTTTACAGCGCTGCTTTTGGAGATGACTTCCCCAAAAATGTTTTTGTACACTTTTCTCATTTTTAATCACGTTAGTTAGTTTCATCTATTAGTTTAAGTGGTATGAAGCAAAGATAAGTTTCTTTTTTATCTTATTCCTAAGTGTATTTTAGTATTATTTTCGTAAGTATATCAAATATCCTTTATAAAATCCTCATATTCGTAGTAAAACCTTTCAAAGCCGTCCATTTTGTCGACAAAAATTCAAAAATTTCCTGCCAGGTGTTTTTGTTGAAGACCGAGACGCCGGATTTCTCAACCCAGATCCTGCTGATCACCTTTCCGTTTTCGAGACTGTAATGCTCGTCCTTATGAAAATCTCCGATAAATTCCTTTAAAATATCTTCCAGAGACCATATCTTTTCATAATAAGCATTCCGGAAGATTTCATCCTTCATTTCAATATCTAATGACACTTCTGCTTTTTTATTATCCACAGAAAATTTGAATGCCATATCCTTGACTTTGGTATCATAGAGAATCCATTTTCTCGGGAAAGACTTTCCAAAAGCCGTCCAAAAGTCTTTTTTAACTGTTGTGCTTCCTGTTTACTGAACATGAGACAAACATAATGATTTAATGGCAAAAGGCAAAGAAGGCTTTTATTTTAACGTAAGATTTGAATAGGCAGGAGTTGAGCAGCTGCAAGGTGGAAGTAATGGAGCTCTTAAAAACAAGCATTGGCTATTTTTATTCTGTTTAAAGTAAATTTATGATGTTGTTGAGTGTTAGTAATTATCATTGCAATTAACTTCCAGCCTCTTTCTTTCAGCTTCCAGCCTTCTAAAACCGGTTCTCGTTTTCTCATTTCAAATATTAAACAATTTTCTTATTTTTGCTGTAATGCTTTCAAAAAAATCTCAATATGCGTTTAAGGCCCTTTCATATCTTGTAGAAAAAAAATGAAGGCCCGATTCTGATTTCCGAAATTGCGGAACATAAAAAGATTCCTTTAAAGTTTTTGGAAAATATTCTGCTTGAACTGAAAAAAGCGGATATTCTCGACAGTAAAAAGGAAAAGGAGGAGGATATTTTTAAGAGAAAATCCTGAAAATGTAAAATTAGCCAAGATCATCCGCCTTGTAAATGGGCCTATTGCAATGCTTCCCTGTGTAAGTCTGAATTTCTATGAAAAATGTGAAGACTGTAATGAAGATCACTGCGGACTGCATGATGTGCTGATTGAAGTACGGGATGCCTCTCTCAACATTCTGGAGAAAAAACTTTAATGGATCTGGTCGACTGACCCGGTCCTTTTTTTTGAATTAGTAGTCTATCTTTTTGGTAGGATAATATTTTTATCAGATATTTGCATTGCTTCAAAAGAATCACAAATACACCGAAACGATATATTATTTATGGTAATTTCAAGAAAAATCCAGGTAAGGCTAAATGTACTTTTTGTAACGGTTGCCATTGTAGGCATTGGCATATTTTCTATGTATGAGCTGGGATATCTGGATGAGCTTTTCAATATACTGGCCAAAGATAATTATATTTTTTACTGGATGCTTCTGGTAGGTGTTTTTGCTGAAATTGTAGCCGGATCAATGGGAATGGGATATGGAGTGATCTGTACAACAACTTTAATGCTGCTTAATATCCCGCCCCATATTGTAAGCGCAAGCATTCATTCTGCAGAGAGCTTTACAACAGCTGCAGGAAGTGCAAGCCACATCAAACTAAAAACGTAAGCAAAAGCCTCGTTAAAAAACTGGCCATTCCGGCTGTGATCGGAGCTGTGATCGGAGCTGTTTCACTAACCTATCTGGGAGAATATTATGCTAAAATCACCAAAACACTGATTGCTTTTTATACATTGTATCTGGGAATACAGATCTTTTCAAATGCGTTTAAAGAAAAACAGAATAAAGCCCTGAAAAAGAAAACGAATCTTACCAGGCTCGGCGTCATAGGTGGTTTCATAGATTCATTTGCCGGTGGGGATGGGGACCTCTGGTTACCGGAACGCTGATAAAAATGCCTTTACCCCAAGGTTTGCGGTTGGAAGTTCTACAGTTGCAAAATTTATCCTGACCATCACCGCAGCAATCACTTTTTCTTTACGCTGGGTATTCAGCACTGGAATATTATTCTAGGTCTCTTAATCGGTGGAATTATTACTGCTCCTTTTTCTGCCATGCTTACCGCTAAGCTTCCTGTGAAGAAAATGTTTCTGATTATCGGATTGCTGGTGATCATTATGAGTTCCATAACTATTTATAAATCAGTTTTCAATTAAAAATACAACCGGTATTGAAAAATAAATGCTCTGAAAATATATTTGGTTTTGAAAATATTTTACTTTTACATCACTAAATATTAGAACATGAATTTACATATCATTGCACTTTTTAAGTTTAATGAAAATTATCTGATGGAGGCAGTGGAGCTGTTTCAGAACCTGGTGAAAGAAACCAGAAAAGAAGAAGGCTGCCTGCAGTATGACCTTATTGAGGATAAAGATAATAAAGGAACCTTTTTCCTGATCGAGCTATGGGAAAGTGTTGATCATCACAACAGACACAACGGGCAGGACCATCTGCTGGATTTCCGCAAAGATGCATCCAAAATGATGGAAAGTTCGGTAGAAGTGTATAAAGGTTTTAAAATATACTAGGAAGTAAGGAATTCTGACATTCCTGAATTCTTATTTAAAAAGAATAAAAGGCGGTTTCAGAAATTTGAAACCGCCTTTTTATTAGAAAAAAATAGAAAGTATTAAAATAAAATGTTTATTTCACGATAAGTTTTTTCGTTTCCGATTGACCACCGTATGTGATTTTCACCATGTAAGCTCCTGAAGGAAGGTGAGAAAGGTTCATATCCTGTTTATAGAACCCTGCCTGATTGCTTAGTTCAGTAGCGTATACTTTTTTACCTGTAAGGTCATATACTTCTGCACTTCCTTTGTTACCTGCTTTTTCTTTTACGTCAAACAGAACCGTTACTTTTTTGTCAGCGGTAGTAGGGTTAGGATAAATTCCGAAGCTTGCTTTTTACCTACCTCGGTGATTCCCAATGTTTCAGTGATCTTCTTGTATTTGAAGTACATATTTCCTGTAGTAAATCCTTCGTTAGAAGTAAAGTACATTCTGTAATAATCTGAGCCCTGTTTAATGTAGTATACTGCATCAGAATAAACGCCTGATGTAGGCTTCCAGGAATGACCTACAGCTGTGATATTTTTTGAAAATGCCGTGCTGGCCGGAATAGCAGACGTTGCTGTTTCCTGGGTTTCAGGTCTTACTTTTGCTACAGAAATATTGGGGTTCTGAATAACTCCGGACATTCTGTATTTCATAGTTTGCGGATTTCCCTGCGGATCAGTATAAGGATAATCTGTATAATATCTTGTAAACATCAGATCCCAGTCAGCTTTAGCCGGTTCAAGGCTGGCAACCTTTTCATTGGTATTAAATGAAAAATAATTGAAATAGGCATCATCTGATCCGTTAGCAATGGTCTTTGTCTGTGTAGCATCCCATGAAGAAGTTGCAGGATTCCATTTTGCATATTTGAAAGTATATCCCCGTAATAATCTTCAATCATAAATTTAACAGATGCCCCTGAAGCATATTGCATAATGAATATTACTTTTCCTTCCACATGGTGGTTGATAACATTATAATCTCCCCATCCATAGGCCGCAGACCCCTGTTCGAATGCTCCGTTCTGGATAGCGGTAGTATTGTCAGGATTAAAAAGAGGCTCTCCATATGAAGCTACGTTATTCGTGGTGATATTGTTCCAGTCTGCAGGGTTGTCTGAAGCCTGGTATACCTTGATATCATAAGCATCATTAATTCTGGTCCCGAAATTGGTCATGGAAGCTCTGTAAAACGCTACATCCCATGCGTTAGCAGGCTGTGAAACCATATTGTTGGTACTGAAATCAAAAAACACACGGTTTTGATAATTAGCTCCCATAGACATATTAACGGTTGTATATCCGTTAGCATCAGTTTGTGCCAATACTGTCTGCTGAACAGAAAGTGCAAACAAAGAAGTCAAAAGTAATTTTGCTTTCATAACTTATTTTTTAAATCCTTATTTAGAATGATTCCACAAAAATAGATATTTATTTTTAATCATTCTAAATAAAAACATGATTTTTATCGTGTTTTGAAAGGGACAGGATGTAAAAGTTTCAAAAAAGCCGGCAGGAAAGGTCCCGCCGGCTTTAAGGAGCAAATAATAGTCTAATAAATCTTTATTTTTTGATAAACTTGGATTGAACGGTTTTGCCATCAGCTGTTTCAATATTCATATAATACACCCCTGTCTGAAGTGTACTGATGTCAAATCGCTGTCCGTTGGGTTTTCCTTCTGTCACTTTTTGACCTGCAGAAGAGTAAATACGGACGTTTTTAAGATCTTTTTTGATACAAACTCTAATGCAGTCTGATCAGAATTTAAGGCGAATCTGAAATTTTCTGTTGTTTTATTGTTGTCTGATACGCCTAAAGAAGCAGTCGTGTTATAAACTACATTATCAAGCTGGATCGCAACGTGCGTTGTTGTAGGTGTGAATTTAAATACAATATAAGAACCTGCTGAAGCCGGAATGTTCAGACTTATATTCTGAACCGTCCCAATAGTCGCTACATCAACAGGATTTCCGACAGCAACAAATGTAGACATATCTGCAGGGTTGAAGCTATTCCTACCTGGATACTTCCCGGTCCAGGTGATGGAGCTACAAGCGTTGTATCAAAAGTCAATGTTTTATTTCCTGTAGGAGTTTCAATTTGTGGAGAAATCAGGTATGAAGATCCTGCTGCATTATTTCCGGCATACGACTGAATAAATTTGTCAGAATTACCTGCAACAATCATCCGGGGATACTGGTGGCATTGCTCCGGTCATCGGTGCAACAATGGCAGACCATCCGGATTGTGGGAAAGTAGTATTCCCTGCGGTAAAATTATCGAAATTTTCATTGATGTTAGATACCTGAGCATTTGCAGTGAAGGCTGTAAGCATCAAAGTTCCTAAAAGTAATTTTAATTTCATGAGATTATTTTTATTTAGAATTATTACACAAAAGTATATATTTATTTTTAATGATTCTAAATAAAGTTTTATATTTGCTGAAAATTTTTCTCAATAGTTATGAAGAAGAAAGTGATTACCGTTTTGTCACTATCATTTGCTTTTTGATGAATGCTCAACAAAGAGATTCTTTAAATAAGCAAAATATTGATGAAGTTGTCATAACAGGACAATATAAACAACAGTCGATTAGTAAATCAATATATAAGGTAGAAGTGATTGATGCACAGCAGATTAAAAATATGGCTGTAACCAATGTTGCCGAAGTATTAAATCAAAATCTTAATATTTTAATAGAACCCAATAAAGGCTCCGGAAATTCAAGTGCCAATATCATGGGATTGAGTGGCGCATATACCAAGATCCTTATTGATAATATTCCTGTTGTAAGTGACGAAGGGTTGGGTAATCTGGTAGATCTTACGAAGATTAACGTTAACAATGTTGAACGTATTGAAGTGGTAAAAGGAGCCATGGGGTGGAATACGGAAATAATGCTTTGGCAGGAGTCATCAATATTATTACCAAAAAGAATTATGGTAAAAAAGTAAACATTCAGGCTTCTTTACAGGAAGAAACTGTTAATAAGGATTATGATTGGTTTAAGAAAGGAAACGGCCGTCATATCCAGTCTTTAAATGTAGGATACAGAATCAATGATAACTGGTCTGTTGCAGCAGATATTAATCATAATGACTTTAAGGGCTATAAAGGTCAACTTCGGGGTATAAGTACTTCAGTGAAAGCAATGACGGACTGCGTGGTTACGATTGGCAGCCTAAAGATCAGATCACGACCAATGGAGTCATCCGTTACAGTAAAAATAACACCAGTTTTTATTATAAACTGAATTTTCTTTCAGAAAAGATCCATTATTATAACCCGCTGGTAGAAGAGCAGTATCTGGGAGGCGGTAACAGAACCTACACTTCAAAAGATACCGACTACGATACAAAAAGATGGATTCATCAGTTTAACATTCAGACGAAAATGGGAAGAATCAATTATAATGGTGATTTTTCCTATCAGACTCAGGAAAGAAAATCCCAGCTGTATAGTTATGATGTTCCCTCAAGACAGGAGCTGTCAAGAGACCCTAATAAGACTTTTTACAAATCGGACGTGTTCTATTCAAGAGGGATGTTCAGTAATTTTTTAGACAGTGAAAAAATCAATTTTCAGATAGGGTATGAGCTGGACAGAACAAAAGGTTTTGCCGGATCTACAACGTTTGAAAGCAATAATAACGGAAAAGATATTGAACGTTCCATCTTCAATTATGCCAATTTCTTATCAGCAGAATGGAATGCCACCCACTGGCTTTCTATACGCCCCGGGGTAAGGCTGGCTTTAAGTGATAAATTTGATTCCCAATATAATTACTCCACCACATTAAGGTTTAAAACGACCGAGAAATCTGATATCCGTTTGGTATTCGGTTCCGCAAACAGGTTCCCGACTTACGATGAACTCTATACTTTTGTTGTTGACAACAACCATGACATCAGAGGAAATGAAAACCTGAAACCTGAAACCGGGTATTCAACAGGGATATTCTGGGATTATGCGATGGCAAATTCTAATGACTGGAAATTTAACTTCAGTGCATCAGGAATGTTCTTGGATGTAAAAGGCAGAATAGAAAGTGTGATTGTAAACAACAGCCCTTTACAAATGACCTTTTTAAATATTGACAATTATAAATCCTTACTGTTTGGAGGAGGGATAAATGTCAGAAAAGGTGATCTTAGCGTAAACGCCGGAGTTTCAGTGATGGGAATTTCCCAGGTTCTCAATACAGGAAATGTTTATTCTCCCAACGATTATAATTTCTATGCAGAAGCCAATCTGGCAGCAAATTATACATTGCCTTACACCAAAACGCTGTTTGCTCTTTATTATAAGTATACGGGAACTCAGAAACGGTATACCCATAAAGGAAACGCACAGGATCCAAAAGATCCCGGACAGTATATTTTAGGTGAAGTCGGAGATTTCAATATGCTGAATTTTACAGTGAGCCAGCCTTTCTTTAATAATCATTTTGAAATCAGTGCGGGGTAAAAATATTTTTGATGTTACCAGCGTCAAAAATACAATTCAGGCTGGAAACAGTCACAATGCTGCTGCAAGTCAACAGAATCTATTCTATGGCAGAAGCTATTTTGCCAGATTAAATTATAATTTTTAACGGATTAAGAATGAAAAAAATACTATTTACCCTTTTAATAGGCGCTTCTTTTATTTCTCAGTCATGCATTAATGATCATGAAGACGCTATTATGGTAGCACCTTCTAACGGGGAGGTTGTCAATCCAAAAGTAGGGGGAGCCACCCAACCCAACCAGGTTTGGATTGATTTGGGAACCAATACGGAAGTTGCAACGACAAGAACAGACTGGGATTTTGCATTCTATACGGGAAATTCGTTTAAAGTAATTTTAAATTCTTCTATCATGATGGCGGCAGGTAAAATACCTGGTGCTACAGATATAGATCTGGTAACAGAATCAAGTGTAGCCACATTGAAAAACCAGGTACAGGTTGCTAACTTCAACCCTGCCAACGAAGTCTTTATTGATGATGTAAAGGGAGACTTTCCTTCGGGGTATACAGCCATAGAAGAAATTAAATACAACGATGCTGATAATGCCGTTTATCTGGTTAATATGGGGAAAAAGATCTACACCGGTAGTGTCCTGCAGGGTCTGTTACTACAGGAGGAGACAGCAGAGGGTGGATGAAAGTGCAGGTGGTGAGATCAGGAATCAACTACAAGATAAAATATGCTGAACTTAATGCGATAAGCCATAAAGAATTAACGATCACCAAAAATACAAACTACAACTATAATTTTGTCAGTCTGGCTAAAAACAATGAAGTAACCATACAGCCGGAAAAAAAGAAATGGGATCTGTGCTTTACTGTATTTACCAATCTCATTGACGGTGCGGGAAGTTACATCTATGCTGATTTCGTTCTTACCAATAATGTAGGCGGAGTAGGTGCTTATGAAGTGAAAGTAACTTCAGGATCGGGAGTGGAAGCATATAATAACTTCAAAATTTCGGATATTGATCCTTCGAGGTTTATTTATAATGACCAGAGGGCCATTGGCGGAAACTGGAGGAATCCTGTGGGTGCCAACGGGCTTGAAGTCTATGGCGACAGATTCTATGTGATCAAAGATGCCGAAGGATATTACTTTAAACTAAGATTTACAAGAATCACAAACACGGCAGGAGAACGTGGAAGACCCCAATTTGAATACAAACCTTTATAAAATAATCAAATAATAGTATATCATGAAAAAATTCATTCTAGCAGCTTCTGTTCTTGTAGCAGTATACTCTTGCAAAAAAGCAGAAGGAACAGCAAAAGAAAATACTACAGAAGCCAGTTCTGAAGCACCGAAAACCAACAATAAAATCGTAACATTAAACGGAGGAATTACAGAAATCGTAGCAGCTCTTGGCCATGAAAAAGAAATTGTGGCAACAGATGTTACAAGTACTTATCCCACCTCTTTGAAAGCTACAGCTAAAGATTTGGGACACATGCGATCAATGACCATTGAGCCGATCATGGCGGTAAGTCCTACGTTAATTTTAGCTTCCGATAAAGATATCAACCCTGAATTATTAGGGAAAATCAAATCTTCAGGAATCAAAACCGAAATTTTTAAACAGGAATATAGCGTTGAAGGAACCAAAAACTGATTGAAGAAGTAGCAAAAGCTATCGGAAATACAGAGTATCAGAAATTAAATGATAAGATTGATGCAGATCTGAAACAGGTACAGCCTATCGCTAAAAAACCGAAAGTACTATTCATCTATGCCAGAGGAAATATGCTGATGGTGTCCGGCAAAAATACACCAATGGCCTCCTGATCACTCTTGCAGGCGGAGAAAATGCCGTGAATGATTTTGACGACTTTAAACCACTGACGCCGGAAGCCGTAGTAAAAGCTAATCCTGATGTATTGTTCTTCTTCGAAACAGGCCTACAGGGAGCAGGTGGAAACGAAGGAGCGCTTAAAATGCCGGGAGTTTCCCAGACCAATGCAGGGAAGAATAAAAAGATCATCGCAATGGACGGAGGTTTAGTGTCAGGTTTTGGACCGAGACTAGGAGAAGCAGCAGTAGGATTAAACAAACTTTTAATTGAAAGCACAAAGTAAACTATACTTTTATCTTATTATAAGTGCAGTGCTGCTGGTTACCATAGCAGTGCTGTCACTTAATACCGGGGTCTATGATTTTGGCGGAGCATCTGCGTTCAAAATTTTATGGCAGGTTATCAAAGGAGATTCCACGGTTTCACTCAGTGATAAATATGTGGTATGGGATGTAAGAGCAGCCAGGATTATCATGGCCATTTTAATAGGAAGCATGTTGTCGGTTTCAGGAACAAGTCTTCAGGGGCTTTTCAAAAATCCTTTGGCGACGGGAGATTTAATAGGACTTACATCAGGAGCAACACTGCTTGCGGCAATTGCGATTGTTTTAGGAGTGCACTTCAAGCACTATCTTCCTGAAGCTGTACAGTTCTCACTGGTAGGTATTGCAGCTTTTATAGGATCCTTTTTATCCATGATGCTGGTGTACAGGATTTCAACCAACGGTGGAAAGACCAATGTAGTGATGATGCTTCTCACAGGAGTTGCATTACGGCGATCGGGTTTTCCATTACAGGTTTTTTGATTTATATTTCAAAAGACGAGCAGCTCAGGGATTTGACATTCTGGAATTTAGGAAGTCTTGCAGCAGCTACCTGGACGAAAAATATTATTTTAGCCATCGTAGCAGCTATTGCTTATACTATTCTTCTCCCTAAAGGAAAAGCACTCAATGCAATGATGTTGGGAGAAAAAGATGCACAACACCTGGGAATCAATGTGGAAAAGCTTAAAAAGCAGATCATTATTGTAGTTGCTTTAATGGTTGGTACATGCGTGGCATTTTCAGGAACCATTGGCTTTGTAGGACTTATCGTACCTTATATTTTAAGGCTTTTATTCAAATCCAATTATGCCTTTATCCTGCCTTTGTCAGCCGTATGCGGAAGTATTTTGCTGCTGACGGCAGATACATTCAGCAGAAGTATCGTAGCACCCTCAGAATTACCTATTGGGATTCTGACAGCACTGATGGGAGGACCTATTTTTATTGCTATTTTGATTAAATTTAAAAAAACGCTGTAATGATTAAGGCACACCAGATTAATTATAAACATAAAGAATTCCGTATTCTGGATGGGATAGATGTCTCATTGGGATATGGAGAATTTCTTGCGATTGTAGGACCCAACGGAGCCGGGAAATCAAGCCTTCTGAGTGTTTTGGCAGATGAAGTGAAAGCCGGCAGACAAAAATTTTATTTAAAGATAAACCCATCGGAGAATGGAATGTAAAAGAACTGTCAAAGCATAAGGCCAAATTTTCTCAGCATAACAGCAATGATATTCCTCTTGAAGTAAAAGACGTGATCATGATGGGGAGATATCCTTATTTTGATGCTCAGCCCGGAAAGCAGGATCTGGAAGCGCTGAACAATATGATGTATGAAACCGATATTTTTCATCTGAAAGACAGAGATTATAATACCTTGTCCGGAGGGGAAAAACAGCGTGTACATCTCTCAAGAGTAATGGCACAGCAGCTGAGAATGAAATTGCCCACAAACTGGTTTTTCTGGATGAACCGCTGAACAATCTGGATATAAAACACCAGTATAAAGCATTGGAGATCATCAAAAACTTTACAAAAAAGCCAACAGCGCCATTGTTGTTTTACATGATCTGAATCTTGCAGCCCAGTTTGCAGACAAAATCCTGTTAATGAAATCAGGAAAGTATCCGCATATGGCACCCCACAGGAAGTTTTCACTGCTGAGACCATCAGCAGCGCCTATAACTTTCCGTGTACCATCTGCGAACACCCTATTACGAATAACCCAATGATCATTTTTGGATAACCATGGAAAAAGAAGAACTAAAAACCCTCGCACAGAACCTTGCCAACCCTCAGGGAGAAAAAGGCATTGAGATTGGTGAAATGATGAATGCCACTAACATCGGTATGACGCTGGAAAGTGTCAGAACTCTTCTGATTGAAGACGGTGAGCATATCCTGGAAATAGGACACGGAAATGCAGGACACCTGAAACATATTTTGGGCTTAGCGCAAAACCTGGCCTATACAGGAGTTGATATTTCCGAAACCATGCATCAGGAAGCCAAAAAATTGAATAAAGACTTTCTTGACCAGGCAGATTTCATATTGTATGAAGGGAAAAAGCTTCCTTTTCAGGATGAGACCTTTGACAAAATATTTACAGTCAATACCGTGTATTTCTGGGAAAACCCGGTTGAGTTCTTAAATGAGATCTACAGGGTTCTGAAAGACGACGGAACATTCGTTCTTACTTTCGCCCAAAGGGATTTTATGGAGAAACTGCCATTTACAGCGTATAATTTTACCTTATACAACAATAATGAAATGGAAGAGCTGATTTCCAAAAGCCATTTTAAAAGAATGAAAATCTCTGAAAAAGAAGAAGAGATAAAAAGCAAAACAGGAGACGAAACAATACAAAGAATTTATACAATTTTAACCATAAAAAAATAAAATAATGAGCACATTAGTGAATGATCTAAAGGAAAATGGGAAGCTCTGAAAGCAGAAAATCCACATATAAGAATAAGAAATGCCGCAGCACAGTTAGGAGTAAGCGAAGCCGCGCTATTGGTGACAGGAATCGGGGAGGGAGTAACTGTTCTGAACCCTGATTTCCCGGAATTCTTACTGAAGCTGAGCAATTGGGAAAAGTAATGGCTCTTACCCGTAATGACGAATGCGTTCATGAGAGAAAAGGAGTGTACCAGAATGGAGATTTCAGCAGTCCGCATGCGCAGCTTTTCGTAGGCGAGGATATCGATCTCAGAATTTTCCTTAACCACTGGAAGTCTGCTTTCGCAGTAGTGGAAGGTGATAAGAAAAGTCTTCAGTTCTTCGGTAAGGACGGACTGGCACTTCATAAAATCTATCTGACGAAGAACAGTAGCGAAGATGCTTTCGATGCCATTGTAGAAAAATTTAAAGCAGAAAATCAGGACCAGGCATTCACTTTTGAAGCAGTAGCTCCGAAACAGGCAGAAAAAGCAGATGCTGAAATTGATGTAGAAGGATTCAAAAAAGCATGGACAGAATTAAAAGATACCCATGATTTCTTCATGATGACAAGAAAATTCGGTGTAAGCAGAACACAGGCGTTGAGGCTGGCTCCGGAAGGTTTCACAAAGAAAATTGATAATGCAAAAGTTGTGAATATCCTTGAAGATGCTTCTGAAAAAGGGACACCTATCATGGTGTTCGTAGGAAACAGAGGAATTATCCAGATTCATACCGGAAATGTGAAGAAAACCCTTTGGCACCAGCAGTGGTTCAATGTCATGGATCCTGATTTCAATTTACACCTGGATGTCACCAAAATCGCAGAAGCATGGATCGTGAAAAAACCTACTGAAGACGGGGAAGTAACAGCTATCGAAGTATTCAACAAAGAAGGGGATTTCATCGTTCAGTTCTTCGGGAAAAGAAAGCCGGGAATTCCTGAACTTCAGGAGTGGAAGGATCTTGTGGCAACATTAGAACAATAATAATTAGATGATTTGAATGGAGACCGTTTTGTTTATAAAATTCAAAGCGGTCTTTTTATTCGGAATGGTAGGTGTAAATTTACTTTCCGTGCCAAAATATTTGTGTAATTTGTGTTTAAATAATTAAAATGAAGAATATCCTTGTAGCGATACTGCTCGCAGGTTTCTGTACAATAAGTGCGCAGGACTTAAAGGCCTATCAGTTTTATGATAAAAAAGGAAAAGAAGTAAAAACAGATAAGATCGTTAAAGATCTGGCTGACTATGATGTGGTTTTTTTGGCGAAAATCATAACAGCTCTATCAATCACTGGCTTCAGCTGAAGATTACCGAAGCTTTATATGCAAAGAAAAACGGACAGCTTATTCTGGGAGCGGAAATGTTTGAAAGAGACAATCAGTCTCAGCTGAACCAATACCTGAACGGTACATTTGATGCAAAAACCCTGAAAGACTCCGCCCGTTTATGGAATAATTATGCAACGGATTATAAACCTCTGGTAGATTTTGCAAAAAAAAAAGCTGAACTTCATTGCAACCAATATTCCGAGAAGATACGCCTCACAAACCTCGAAAGAAGGACTGGAATCTTTAAATAAACTCAATGATAAAGAGAAAACGTATATTGCTCAGTTACCGATTAAAGTTACCTTGGATACACCGGGATATCAAGAGATGAAAAAAATGATGGGCGATCACGCCGAAGGAACAAAAGTGATGAATTTTATCTCTGCCCAGGCTACCAAAGATGCAACAATGGCAGAATCTATCCTGAAAAATCTGCAGGCCGGTAAAACCTTTATTCATTACAACGGAAATTACCACAGTAAAGAATTCGGAGGGATCTATTGGTATATCAGACAGAAAAACCCCAATCTGAAAATGGCGGTGATCTCTGTATTTGAATCAGAAGATCCTGAGTTAAAAATTCCGGCAAAAGATTATATTCCGACAGAATTTAATCTGATTATTCCTTCAGATATGACGAAGACCTTTTAGTTTAAAGTTTTTTGATCATTTTTTACATTCGAAGAGAACAGTATTTTGCAGATCTGATATACGGATCTATAATGATGAATCATTTCACAATTCAATAGTAACGGGCTTTAGCCCGTTTTTTTATAGAAAAATTCCATAGGCTTTAGCCAAAACTTAACAACGAGTTTAAAAATTTTCAGCAAAGAATTAAGCCACGCTCATGAAGTATTTTTACCTCACAATATTTACCTTTGTACAACATTCAAAAAAATATGAAAAATCTGTCTGCTCTGCTGATCCTTTTTATTGGCTTGGCCCATGCTCAAAAACTGACTTCAAACGAACTCTCTATCATTAACCAGGGAGATGCGAACACAGCATTGCCAATTTACCAGACCACAGACAGCCACCAGCACAAAACCTTACTGAGCCTTTCTACAGAAGCCGATCCACTTGATCCGAATACAGCAGTCCTGGTAAAAAGAATGAAAGAATCTCTTCTCTCAACAGATGGAGGAGTAGGTATTGCCGCACCACAGGTAGGAATCAACAGGAGGATTATCTGGGTACAGCGTTTCGATAAAGAAGGTACACCGTTGGAATACTTTATCAATCCTGTGATCGTCTGGAAGTCAGATTTGCAGAACCTGGGCCCGGAAGGTGATTTGTCTATCCCTGATTTCAGAGATCAGTTTTACAGAAGTAAAGTCATTCAGCTGGAATATGTGGATCTGAAAGGTCAGAAATATTCTGAAATTGTAGAAGGATTTACTGCTGTCATTTTCCAGCACGAGATTGATCACCTATTCGGAATTCTGATTTCCGATAAAAAAGAAAAAGAAAAAAACGATTCTTATAAAAAGGTAGATGCCTATCAGAAAAGTGATCTGAACAGAAGATGAAATATGAGTAATGAGTAATGAGTAATGAGTGTAGCAGAGTTGCTACGGATTCACCTTCATCAAATCGATTGAAAATCGATGCACTCTTAGCTCTCTTAAAAATACAACATGATCAAAATTAAACTTTGCGTTTAAGAAAAAAATGCATTCAACAGCTTGTCTTCATCTTTAAAAATCCATGATTAAAGTAAAAAATAAAAGGAGCTGTTTTGATAAAAACAGCTCCTTTCGCTATAACTATGCTTAAAAAAATTGGATTAATCGTTGTTGGTTACTGAAAGTTTCACCTCCATATTGTTTCTTGTAGCATTAGAATACGGACAGATCTGATGCGCTTTTTCTGTTAATGCCTGTGCTTCCTCAAGAGAAACTCCGGGGATATTGACATCAAGCTCTGCTGCCAATCCGAAACCTCCGTTTTCAAGCTGGCCTATGCTGATCTGAGCCGTAACCTTTGTTTCGCCGGTCTTTACTTTGGCTAAGCTGATCACCCTGTTCAGTGCGCTGTCAAAACAAGCTGAATATCCGGCAGCAAAAAGCATCTCCGGATTGGTAAAGTCGTCATTGGCTCCGCCTAAACCTTTCGGCATTCTTACTTCAAGGTCCAGCACTCCGTTTTCACTTTTTACATGGCCGTTTCTTCCGCCTGTGGCAGTGACTTTTGTGGTATATAACGTTTTCATTTATTTTCTATTTTGTTTAATATTTTCAGTACGGTGTCTTTGAGATGCAGGAGCTCTTCAGGCTGTATGCCAAGTCTTTCCTGTATTTTTCCGGGAATTTCACAGGCTTTTTCTGTAATTGCTTTCCGGCATCTGCTAAAAATACTTCAACTACTCTTTCGTCTTCTTTTTTTTCTTTTTCTTATGATAAACCCTTTGGCTTCAAGCCTTTTGAGAAGCGGAGTCAGTGTTCCGCTATCCAGAAACAGCTTTTCACCGATATGGGTTACGGTAAGGCCGTCGCCGCCCCATAATACCATCATCACAAGGTACTGAGGATAAGTGATGTCCAGTTCATCAAGAAAAGGACGGTAAAGTCCGGTGATCTCTTTGGCAATCACATATAAAGGGAAGCAGATCTGGTTTTCTAATTTAGGGTGTTTGAATTTTCCATAGAGTAAGGGTACGAAAGATTCGATGAAGGTATTACTTTTTATGATAAATTCATCCATTGGGATACGGACTTTTTCATATTGGAAAGCCAGTCATTGGCCTCATCACGATATCCAAGATATAAAAGGCTTACACTTTTCAATCCTGATTCTTTCAATCCCAGTACTTCGTCTACTACAGCATTGTTGAAACCTTCTGCCGGAGTACTGTCGATTTTAAGCTCTGCGGCCTGTGCAAGGGCAATTCCTAATGCAATATAAGTCTGGCGGGCAGTGTGGGCAAAGTGCTGTTCCGGAGTCTGAGCACCGTACATTTCCTTGATTTTATCGGTATAGCTTCCGAAGCGGCCTCTTGGAAGATCTCTTACATCGGTATGGTAATCGTAAACCTTATCGATTTTTTCATCAGAATAGCTGTCCCATGCAGCAAAAACCAGAACATGAGAAGAATCTCTCATTACTTCGGGGTTTAAAGCACCTGCAACCATTTTTTCTTTCAGTTCCTGATTTTCAACAACTATGATACGGAAAGGCTGTAATCCTGAAGAAGTAGGGGCTAATCTTGCTGCTTCTAAAATGGTATTTAAGTCTTCGGATGAAACTTTTTTGTAGGATCATATGCTTTTACGGCATGTCTCCAGTTCAGATTTTCTATTAATGACATTTTCTTTTTGTTTTAAATTAAACTACTTGGTGATTATAAAAATCCTTGATTTTATTTTTTGGATTAAAATAACATTGCAAATATACAATAATTTATATTGTGTACAATTTAATTTTGAAAAATTTTATTGTCATCAATTTTTTTACTTTTTATATTTATGATTTTCCGCAAGATCCGGATTTTTTGGGCGCTGCAATATGTCAATCTTTGTATCAGAATTTTAATACTAAAACAATGCAGAGATTTAACAACAAAACAGCATTAATTACCGGAGGAACCAACGGAATGGGATTGGCCACCGCAAAGAAAATGATTGAGGAGGGAGGAAGAGTGATCATTACGGGAAGGAGTGAAGAAACAGTAAACAGAGCTTTGGAAAAACTGGGCGAAAAAGCTTTCGGGATTGTTTCAGATGCCGGAAACATGAGTGATCTTATGAATCTGCAGCAGGAAATCAGAAAATATACGGATCAGATCGATTGGGTTTTTGCCAATGCAGGATATGGTAGATTTGCTCCGGTGGAGTATGTTGACGGTAATCACTTTGATGAACTGTTCAATATGCTGGTAAAAGGATCTTTTTTACGGTTCAGCAGGTTTTGCCCCTGATGAAAAGCGGCAGCTCTGTGATCTTTAATACATCGGTAGCTACTGAAATTGCCATGCCTAACTTTTCAGTATATTCAGCTGCAAAATCAGCAGTTCAGTCTTTCATCAAAACATTTGCTGTAGAACTTACAGAGCGTGGAATACGGGTAAACGGAGTGAGTCCGGGACATATTAAAACCAATATTTTTAATAATACGGGTCTGACTTCCGGGCAGATTGAAAGTGCCATTGAAAATATCATTCCTACCATACCTTTTAAGAGACAGGGAGAACCGTCGGAAATTGCCAGTGTAGTACTGTTTCTGGCTTCGGAAGATGCTTCATACATTCATGGAGCAGAAGTGAAAGTGGATGCCGGAATTTCCGTGATCAGATAAATAATTGAATTTGTTATCAACGTCGATCAGTGACTATTTTTTTACTTCATTGATCTGCTTTATGATATTGGTTTTGTTTTCAATCCCTATATTGAATGCCTTACCTTGCTTATAGCTTTGTTTTGCCTTTTCAAAGAGAGCATTATAATCCGGTGATTTTTTTGAAATATAAAATACCTGAGCGCTAATTCCGATAGCAATCCGTACAACTTCATTCGGCTTGTCAGGGTCTTCAAGAATATTGGTAATGGTGGAATTGTTATACCATGTCAGGTTTTGTGAACCGGAATTTCCGGAGCATGATGTAATCATAATAAAGAGTAATAAGAGATAGTTCCAGAGTTTCATATCGCAATATATTAAATAAAAAGCTCCCGCAGTACAGATTTACTGCAGGAGTTTTATAGAAGTTAATTAGAATCCGCAGCTTGATACATTAGGAGCCGGGGAAGGAGAACATCCGGAAAGTGCTGAAAATTTAGTCAGTACACAATTGGTGTTCACATAATTGTTGTCATACAATAAAGATCCTGAGGGGCTTCTGTAATAAACATTTCCAGCCGTATTGGCATAGGAAGAAACAGAAGCAGATCCGCATGAAGTATTGGTACATGCCGCTCTCCATGCCGCATCAGTTACAGGTCCGCTTGAGAACAATGAAGGATCTATGATTCTTTTTCAACAACTCCTGATGCATTTTTAAAGCTTACAAGAATGGCAACGTGATAAACCCACGATACGCAGCAGGTACCTGTAGAAGCTCTAAGGTTTCCGTATACGAACTGCTTCTCACAGTCATAGCCTGCATTGATCAGGATCTGTCTCATTTTGTGTGCTCTTGCATAGCATCCGTCTACAGGATATCTGAATGTGATACAAGGTGAAGAGGCTGTAGAGGTACCGCATGCCTGGTTCTTGATCTGAGTAAATAAGCTGTTCAAAGTGGCCAGGTTAGGAATAACACTTGTTAATTTTCTGCTTTCTTCCTGAACTTCTTTAGTAAGAACAGATCTGAAATAACGGATGTCTTCCTCTGTAGCTTTCTCTACTTTTGCAATCTCGTTAGAATTGTTTTTCAGGAAAATATGAACCGGAGATTCATCTTTTACAGCCTGTCTGATCATAGAAATATAGCTTTCATTTTCTTGAGTGTCCGCTATTTCATAAGGTTGGGCACTGACCATAAATGAAACCTTAAACTTTCCATTCTCTTTTTCTATCCCTACCGGGACAGTTCTGCCGAAATCTTTCATTGCAATTTCGCCAGCCTCTTTAGATGTTAAATTTTGTTCTTGATTGGCGCTTGAATCAGCGCAGGCATTGAATGACAGAACCGTCACGAATACCATCATGGATAAAATGAATTTTTCATAATTCTCATAAGTTTTGATTAGTGGTGTTTTTTATGAATTATTAAATCAATAATAGTTCACAATTTTGTGATAATAAAAGTAACAAAATTTAAAATACAGGCAAATATTTTTTAATAAAAATTTAAAATACTTGATAATCCTTATGATTGAGATGGGAGATTTGTGGTCTGACAGGCTGTCTTTATAGAAAAATAGGTTTCAAAAATAGTAAGCAGTAAAGAATGAAGACATTCGCCTATTCTTTAAGCAAAACACCAGTTTCAAATCCTGAAACTGGTGTTTTTATTTCTTTATTTGTAAATCAATTCGGCCTGGAATACATCGGCAAAATGTTTTCTGATCTTTGCCTTGATATCTTCCATTTCTTCCGGGGTAAGCTCTCTTTCAAGCTCTCTTTTCAGGGAAGTCACCTGCTTGTCTTTAATTCCGCATGGGATAATGTATTCAAAATACCGCATATCCGTATTGACATTCAGCGCAAAACCATGAAGGGTTACCCATCGGGAAGCTTTTACCCCATAGCACAGATCTTTCTGGCATAAGGTTTTCCTACATCCAGCCATACTCCGGTTTCTCCTGAAGAGCGTTCTCCTTTCAGTCCGTATTCACCAATCGTTCTGATGATCACCTCTTCCAGATTTCTCATATATAAATGGATATCAGTGAAGAAGTTTTCAAGATCCAGAACAGGATATCCAACGATCTGTCCGTATCCGTGATAAGTAATATCGCCCCCACGGTTGGTTTTTACATAGGTAGCTTCCAGTTCCTTCAGTTTATCCATACCGGCAAGCATGTTTTCCTCATGTCCGCTTTTTCCCAAAGTGTACACATGTGGGTGCTCTACCAGAAGAAGGTGGTTGGGAGTTGTAATATGCTGTTCGGCAGGCAGATCACGGTTTTTTATCTTGGTATCGATAATATCTTTCATCAGTTTTTCCTGATAATCCCAGGCGGGCTGATATTCCTTTACCCCTAAATCCTCAAATTTACTGCTTTATTTTGATTTGTATTCATACCATTTTTTGATATACAAATTTAGTGAATTTTACCCTTTTATGGAATGGATAAAATCTATGGTATTCTTCTTCCAGTCTTTATGCTGCAGTAAAATATTTACGAAGGCTGTTCCAATGATTCCTCCGGCTGCTTTTTCCGTGACATTTTCAAAATCTTCCCTAGACTTGATTCCGAACCCGATCATCACCGGATTTTTAAGCGGAAGTCCGGATAATCTGGAGAGATAATTTTCATTCTTCAAAACGGCATTTTCATTTCCTGTTGTAGAAGAAGAGCTTACAGCATACAGAAACCCTGAGCTTAATGAATCAAGATATTGAATTCTTTCATCCGATGTTTCAGGGGTAACCAGAAATGTAAAATTAAGATTGTATTTTTTAAAATCTGCTGATAATTTTCTCAAATTCAATAGGAGGGAGATCCGGAAGGATTAATCCTGAGACCCCACTTTCTGAGCATTCCCGGCAAAATCTTTCAAATCCGAAACTTAATACGGGATTAATATACCCCATTAAAATGACAGGAACCCTGATCTTATTTTTGATTGTTTTTAATTGGGAGAAAAGCTTCTCAATGGTCATTCCGTTCTGTAATGCCAGTTCGTGGGCCTTCTGAATGACAGGGCCGTCTGCTACCGGGTCAGAATAGGGCATACCGATCTCGATCATATCTGCTCCTGAATCCTGAATCAGCTGTATGATAGCAGCAGTATCATCCAGTTGCGGGATACCTGCTGTGAAATATATATTTAGTTTTTTCATTTTTTTATTATAGAAGTTAGAAGTTAGAAGTTAGAGGTTAGAAGGTGAATACTTTTTATTAGGTAATATTTACTAATTTCTAGTATCTAACTTCTAATTTCTTTAAGATACGTTTCCATATCCTTATCACCACGGCCACTCAGGCAGATAACAATGATATCGTCTTCATTAAACTGCTTTTTATCCAGTACAGCCAGAGCGTGAGAACTTTCCAGAGCCGGGATAATTCCTTCCAGCCTGGTCAGTTCAAAAGCACATTTCAGGGCTTCATCATCATTAATGCTAAAGAATTCAGCACGTTTTTCTTTAAATAAATGCGCATGAAAAGGCCCGATTCCAGGATAGTCTAATCCCGCAGAGATAGAGTGGGGTTCTATAACCTGCCCATCTGCTGTCTGCATCACAAGACTTTTGCTTCCATGCAAAACTCCCAGTGTTCCCAAAAATGTAGTGGCGGCAGACTTTCCTGAATCCACTCCCAGACCTCCGGCTTCTGCAGCAATAATTTTAACGTCCTTTTCCTCTACAAAATGATAAAAAGTTCCGGCAGCATTACTTCCGCCTCCTACACAGGCAATCACATAATCAGGATTTTCTCTTCCGGTCTTCTCTTTCAGCTGTTCTCTGATTTCCTTTGAAATGATGCTCTGAAATCTTGCTACAAGATCCGGGAAAGGATGGGGACCTACCACACTTCCAATGACATAATGAGTCGTAACAGGATTGTTGATCCAGTCTCTAAGAGCCTCGTTTACAGCATCTTTCAGGGTTTTTGATCCTGAAGTGGCTGCAACTACTTCCGCTCCCAGCATTTTCATCCTTGCCACGTTCGGTGCCTGTCTCTGAATATCGATCTCACCCATGTAGACAATGCATTCAAGACCCAATAAAGCACAGGCCGTAGCCGTAGCCACTCCATGCTGCCCGGCTCCGGTTTCAGCAATAATCCTGGTTTTACCTAAACGTTTTGCCAGTAAAACCTGCCCCAAAGCATTATTGATCTTGTGAGCTCCGGTATGGTTGAGGTCTTCTCTTTTCAGATAGATCTGGGTTTTATATTTCTTACTTAGGTTTTTAGCCAGATAAAGAGGAGTGGCCCGGCCCACATAATGGGTAAGCAGATCCTGATATTCATTCTGAAAATCTTCAGATTCTATGATCTCAAGATAGTTTTTCTGTAACTCTTCTACATTAGGATACAGCATTTCGGGGATGAAAGCACCTCCAAAATCTCCATAATATCCATTTTCATCGGGGTTTTTATAATTCATTTTTTTATTCTTTAGTGATTAAATAAGCATTGTTTTGTGCATTCAACTGTCTCAGCAGTTCTTTTCTCTCCCGGAAACATTAAAAATCAAAATATCATCGTCTTCGGAATTGATCCATTCTGAGCCTATACTTTCTTTGATCATTTTAGCTTTATCATATACTATCTCAATATTGCATTTTTCGTAGAACGGACGAAGTTCCTGATGACAGAATCCTATTGTCTCCATCTTTTGCAGCGTAACATGATCCCTGAAATGACGAACCAATTGAGCACCATAACCTTTTTTTCCTGTGAGCAGAAACCAGACCGACTGCTTCTGCAAAAGGAAACCTTTTCCCAAAAATCTCCAGAGTAAAATCAAAATTAACCCGGAGCAAGGCCAGTATGTTTTCACCGGCATCCAGCAGGAAATGAAATTCGAATCTTTGAAAAACGTCCGGAAATAATCGGTTTTCATCTTATTCCATATATCAATATCCCAAAGCTGAAGAATATGCTCTATTTCATTCTCTGTCAATTCGTCTGTTGATTTAATCTGATATCTCATAAGATAGGTTTTATATGTTCAAGTTAGCAAAGAGCTTTTGTGTTTTTAATTATTGAACGATGTCCAATTTGGAGTTACATCGTCCTGTTGGTATCTTCGGACAATATAGACATGAATCTTTTAATCTTGCTAATGTCTTTATTGCCGGGTTCTGTCTCAAATTTTGAATTGATATCCAATGCAAAAGGTTGGGGATGTAATTTTTCTATATCATCTATGTTTTCTTCTGAAATGCCGCCGCTCAGAAAATAGGGTTTGTTCAGTTCCAGTTGTTGCAGAATATTCCAGTCAAAAGCATGTCCTGTACCTCCGAAAGCTTTTGAATCAGTATCAAAAAGGATAAAGTCAATAGCATTCTGAGTGGAGCCAATTGACTCGGAAAACTGATGTTTAAAATTAATAAGAGATTCTTCATCTTTTAAAATTCCGGAATTGATTCTGATTACTTTTATAATTTGTAGTTCAGGAAGCTTCTCCTTTAAACTTCTGATAAATCCTGGATCCTCATCACCGTGAAGCTGAATCATATTAAGACGGGCTTTTTCAGCAATTTCGACCACTTTATCGATTTTTTCATTGACAAAAACACCTGTTTTCCCCTGATGATCAATCTTTGAAATGTCGTCCAATGTCAAATGATTCAGAACGTATCTTGGTGATCTTTCATAGAAAATGAAACCCAGAAAATCGACTTTCATCGTTATGAGTTCCTGAATCTGGTCTGGTTGTGTTAAACCGCAGACTTTTAATTTAGAGTGATGCTGATGGTTCATAAATATAATGATGGATTAGCGATGGTACTGTCATTATGTTTCCAGTTCATTTTTCAGATGTGTGTGGAAAATTCTTCAAATACTTTGGCAGGATTTGTATTTTTCATGAAATATTCTCCCATCAGGAAACTGTCAAAACCTTTTTCTTTCAAAAATTTAAAATCATCAAGATGGTAAATCCCGCTTTCAGCAACAGACAAAACTTCTTTCGGAAGCAGATTTTTAAGCTGAACAGAGTGCTGGAGATCTACTTTGAAATCTTTTAAATTCCTGTTATTAATTCCCACCAGATCAATCTTTGAATTAAAATGTTTTAGCTCTTCTTCCGTGTGAATTTCCAGCAAAACCTCCATGTTCAGTTCATGAGCCAGCTCTGTAAATTCCTGAACCTGATCAGGAGAAAGACAGGCTGCAATCAATAATACAGCATCTGCACCTATACTTTTGGCTTCATAAAACTGATATTCATCAATCATAAAGTCTTTTCGGAGAATAGGAATATTGATCTGATTTCTTACACTTACAATATCATTCAGATTTCCTCCGAAGAAATCCCGGTCCGTTAAGATGGAAATCCCGCTGGCCCCGAATTTTTCGTAAGCAGAAACAACTTCCAGAGGCTGAACAGTATTATTGATGATACCTTTTGATGGAGACTGTCTTTTAAATTCGGCAATAATTCCGTTTTTATTTTTTACAGATGCCTTGAGAGAATAAGTATCTCTTCTGAAAAACTCAGTGTCTTTTAATCGTTCCACAGAAATGGCAGATTTTGCTGCTGTTATTTCTTCTTTTTTCTTTTTTTAATAATGGTATCGAGTATTGTCATTTTGTGCTTAAAAATTATTTAACCGTTGGATTCTTATGCATTAATTAAAAGTTCAAAGCTCTTTAATGCTTTTCCGCTATGCAGGCTTTCCTGAGCAAGAAGAAGACAGTCGTTATAAGTTCCAAATTTTCCTGTATGATAAAGCGCTGTGGATGCGTTGGCCAGAACCACGGAATTTTGCTGTTCGCTTCCTTTACCTTGCAGGATATCTGTAAAGATTCCTGCCGTTTCCTGAATGCTGTTGCCCGCTTTAATATCGTCCAGAGTTACAGGATTAAAACCAAGATCTTCTGCAGAATAGATGTTCTCACCACTTTTGGTAATAATTTTACTATCGTGGGTTAAGCTGATCTCATCATAGCCGTCCAGCCCGTGTACCAGAATAAATTCACGGTTTTCTTTCTGAAGAAGATACTGATAGATCCTTGCAATCTCCAGATTGTAAACCCCGATCATTGAAAACTGAGGTTTTGCAGGATTGACTAATGGGCCTAAGAGATTAAAGAAAGTTCTTAATCCCAGGGATTTCCTCAATAACCCGACGGATTGCAGGGCAGGGTGGAAGTAAGGAGCATGTAGAAAGCAGATGTTGGCTCTGTTGAGATCTTCATTCAGCTGCTCTGTATTGTTTTTAAACTGATACCCCAGTTCTTCCAGCACATTGGAAGAGCCTGTAGTGGTAGAAGCCCCGTAATTCCCATGTTTTGTTACCTTCTGCCCGGCTCCGGCCACTACAAAGCTGGCCAATGTTGATATATTGATTGTGTTTTTTCCGTCACCTCCGGTTCCTACGATGTCAATGGCATCACTGGCATCCAGATCTACAGGTACTGCCATCTGAAGAAGAGCTTCTCTGAAACCTTCCAGCTCGTTCAGGGTAATATTCCGCATCAGAAAGACACTGATGAAAGCCGTCACTTCAGCAGCATTGAATTTATTCTGAGCAATTTCGATCATCATGGCTTTGGCCTCGGATTTTGAGAGTGTATGATGATTAAACAGGTATTGCAGTATTTCTTTCATTTGTGGGGTTTTTATTGTGGGTAAAGTTGCTGTTGTTTTCATGACAGAAGAAAATTTTTGATGATTACTTCTCCGTCAGGAGTCAAAATACTTTCAGGATGGAATTGTACTCCGTGTACATCATAGGTTCTGTGCTGTAGGGCCATGATCATTCCGTCTTTATCGATTGCTGTAATTTCCAGTTCTTCAGGGAAATTATCAGGATTTACAGCCCAGCTGTGGTATCTTCCCACTTCAATTCCTGAATTCAGGTCCTTAAATAGCTTTGTATTTTCTTTTACAAGGTCTGTAGTGGTGGCCACGCCATGAAAAATTTCTGAAAGGTTGATCAGGCTTCCTCCGAAGGCTTCGGCAATGGCCTGCTGCCCCAGACATACTCCCAGAATGCTTTTAGTTGGAGCATAAGCCTTAATCAGATCCAGCAAAATACCTGCTTCTTCCGGAATTCCAGGGCCTGGAGAAAGAATGATCTTGTCATATTGGTCTATTTCTTCCAGAGTTATTTTATCATTTCTCACCACATCCACTTTCCGGTTTAAGATCCTTTCAATAATCTGAACCAGGTTATATGTAAAGCTGTCATAGTTATCAAATACCAGAACTTTAGATGCCGATGGAGTATTTATAGAGTTGCTCATTTTTTTGTTTTTAAGGGGTAACTGTTATTTTTCTACGATTTTTTCAGCTTTTTCTACAGCTTTTTCAATGCATTCAGTTTATTGTTCACTTCCTGCAGTTCATTTTCAGGAACTGACTTGGCTACAAGACCTGCTCCTGCCTGATAATACAGCGTATTGTTTTTGCTTAAAAATGTTCTGATCATAATCGCCTGATTGCAGGTTCCGTTTAATCCGATCATTCCTATACAACCGCCATAATATCCGCGGGAGTCTTTTTCATATTGATTGATCAGCTGAAGGGCTTTATGTTTTGGGGCTCCGCTTAATGTGCCCTGAGGAAAGGTAGCAGAAACCATTTCAAGAGGATTGATATCATTTGCAACATCTGCAGTTACCTCGCTTACCATATGAATCACATGAGAGAAAAGCTGTATTTCTTTAAGTTTGGTAACCGTAACATTGCTTCCGAGTTTCCCCAGATCATTTCTCGCAAGGTCTACCAGCATGGTGTGTTCTGCATTTTCTTTAGGATCGGCTTTTAAAGCTTCAATGGCCTGAAGATCGGTCTCAAAATTCCCCGTTCTTTTTGATGTTCCGGCAATAGGATGAATGATGGCTTTGTTGTTTTTAATAATCAGCTGGCTTTCAGGGCTTGATCCGAATAATTTATAGCTTCCGTAATCAAAATAAAAAAGGTAAGGGGAAGGATTGATATTTCTTAAAGCCCTGTACACATTAAATTCATCACCTTTAAATTTTTGCTCAAATCTTCTGCTTAAAACCAATTGAAAAACATCACCTCTCATACAGTGCTTCTGAGCCGTTTTTACCAGTCCGATATACTCTTCGGCGGTAATGTTTGAAGTTTCCTGGCCGTTCTTCTCAAAAGGGTAGACCGGAGTATTCTGATTTTTGATGAGATTTTCCAGCAGGTGAAACTCAGACTTTATTCCGCTGATCTGATTTTCAATAAGGTACATCTCATCATTAAAGTGATTGATGGCAATTACATATTGGTACAGCCTGTATCTTAAAACCGGAATTTCCACCTCCGGACTCTGTGCTTTTAAATTGATATTTTCAAAGAACTGTACCGCTTCAAAACTGGTATATCCAAAAAGGCTCTGGGCAGTCTGCTCTATCGGGTCACTGGTTTTTTCACATTCAAAGGTTTTACGGAAATCCTCAAATATATCCGTGATACTGCGTTCCATGATCTGATGTTTTACCGGAGCAGAATCAGGAAGCTTAATTTCATACTCACTAAGGTTTTTTACCTCAATTCCGGCGATGGCATTGATGGCGATGAAGGAAAAATTATTGTCAATACTTTTTGAATCGGAACTCTCCAGAAGAATGGTATCTCTGAATTTATCCCTGATTTTAAGGTAAATATTCATGGGAGTGTGAAGGTCTCCCAGAGTTTTTTTCGAAACGGTTTTTATTTTGATTGTATCAGTAAACATCTGCTGTTGTATTTTTTTAGATTAAAGGAATAAAAAAAGGCTTCAACGGTATCCGTCAAAGCCTATATATTGTTTATTTTGATTATTTCTGCTGTACAGTTAATAACATGACAATCCTTCCAGACCCGACGAAGAGTTTGAAAGCCACCACCAAATATTGTTGCTCATGTTAAACATGTCAAAATTATAAATTTTTTTAATACAAAAAATAAAAAGTGAAAAATTTTGAAACTGCCTGTCAAAAAGTCTATTTCAAATGTTCAAGTTCCTGTTTCAGTTCACGGAGTTTTGTTTCATACTCTTCATCATGATACGAGGCTGTATACTCTTCCAAAGCAGAAATATATTCCTCAACAAATTCTTTATTGCTTCTGTCTGCTTCATATTTGATTTTGGCAGAATTGACGGGAGCCAGTTTTGAATACCTTTCGGCGGCTTTTCCTTCTTCAGACTGTGTGTAGAGGATTACGATATTCTTTTCGTACCCCGGAATATACTTTACCGGGAATGGTACTTCCGTTCTCGGGATTCTGATGGCATTTTCAATCGGATAAATGGCTGCTGTAGTGGTCGAAAAGAATGTTGAGACATATTTTCCGTCCTGTTTTCTGACAATAGCTTCATAATCGTGGATGTACATATCATTCAAGGTAGAGTTGGTTTCTACATCTGAAGTAATAATGGCGGTACTTTCCACTCCGTATTTATTCAAAAACCAGGCATTCAGAAACTGCCCGCCAAATCCATTTAAAATAGCCAATGGAATGATCGGGATCAGTAACCATGCTTTTTTGTCAGATACGACAGCAAAACAAAAAACAAAAGGAGAATGATCACAGTATAAAAACCATGATGACTGGTAAAAAACAGAATTTTTGAAATCAAAATCATGTTTAAATGTACTATTATCTTTTCATATAGAAATAACTTTTTAAACGCTGGGCTCACAAAGGCTTTTCAAAGGATATACTGAGCTTTTTTTTGCTGTATGAAAGTGGCTTTGTGCCTGGATATAATCGTTTTTCAATCAAATTTCTTTGTGAACCTAGCATTTATAATTCTAATGTACAGGCTCTGTGATCGGAAGGTCTGTTGTTCCGCTGTAGAAAACGATCAGGATAGCACCCTGATCTCCTGTTTTACCTCTGTGTGCAGTATTGACGACTTCCGGAAGTACCTGTCCTCTCTTTACCCACTGGGTTTTTCCGTCTTCTTTTCTTTCGATCTGGATTTCGCCTTTTTCCACATAAGCTGCATTAATGACAGCGTGTTTATGCCAATCCAGGGCAGAATTGGGGGAACTGCAATTTTAAGAACCGATATTTCAGGTTGCCCGGCCGGGTAACTGCCATAAGTAGTGCCATCCCATGATTTTGTAGCTTTTAACAGGGTTACAGATTCTATTTTATCAGGATAGTCTGAAGCCTGAGGATCTGATGAAGAATTGTCACAGGATACAATACCGGATAGCAAAGTGCCGGCCAGAGCGGCTTTAAATAAATTTTTGTGGTCATAAGTTTTTAAATTAGTTACTGTTGTTTTGATCTCAATGATTGATTACACAAAAATAATCACTTATTTAAATTTCCCTGTATTTTGAATTATTTTTTTATCATCGTTATTCCGGCTCAACCTTTAAAATTTCTTTCAAAGAAAACATTTATCATAAGTTTAAAAGTTTTTTTATATTTTTGCTACCAAATTAGAAAACAATGAAAAAGTATTAGCAATTGCATTTATCGGAGGTTTATTAATTGTAAACTGTTCTAAAAAAGTTGACCACACATTACAAGACAGCAACACCATGCTTGAAGAGCCTGAAACTACTACTGTTGTAGATTCTACAGCTAAAACTGCTGCTCCGGCTGCTGCAACTCCGGCTACACCTGCTCCTGAAGCTGCTAAAACAGACTCTACAGCAAAAAAATAATGAAAAAACTCCTTTTGACAGGTGCATTGGGTTTTCTGATGTTCTCCTGTTCTAAAAAAGAAAATACTGCAGAAGTTGCATCATCTTCCGAAACAGCTGCTGTTTCAGAACCTGCAAAAGCTAATCTTTCCGGTGATCAGATCATGGAGACTTTAGACTGCTCAGGATGTCACTCTGTGAATGAAAGAATGATAGGACCTTCTTATCAGGAAATTGCCGCTAAATATTCCGATAAGGATATTGAGCTGCTGGCTTCCAAGATCATAGAAGGCGGCAGTGGAGTTTGGGGAGGTGTTCCTATGGCTCCTCATCCACAGGTATCTAAAGAAGATGCCAAAAAAATGGTAGAATATATCCTGAGTCAGAAGAAATAAAGTATGTCTGCCGAAAAATCCAGTCTGCACACAAGAAATCTGCATCGTGATCCCTATGATTTTGATCAGCTTATTTCTTGTGTGCCGGAACTGAAACACTATGTTTTTGTTAATGCTTATCAGACGACAACCATTAACTTCAGTATTCCCAAAGCAGTTAAGCTGCTCAATAAAGCCCTGCTTCTGCACTTTTATAAGATTAAAGAATGGGATATTCCCGATACCAATCTTTGTCCACCCATTCCGGGACGGGCAGATTACGTTCATTATATTGCAGATCTTTTAGCTGAACAGCTTGATACAATTCCGACAGGAAATTCTGTAAAAGGGTTGGATATAGGGACAGGAGCCAACCTTGTGTACCCTTTAATCAGTTACAGATCTTATGGCTGGACAATGCTGGGAACAGATATCAATCAGGATTCATTGAAAAATGCTCAGAATATTCTGGACCAGAATGAAGATTTGTCCACTGTCATTCAGTTGAAAAGTCAGCCTGACGCTGATCATATCTTTACCAATATCATCAGTTCTGACGACAGATTTACGTTTACCATGTGCAATCCCCTTTTCATGATTCCGAAGAATCTGCCATGAAAGGGAATATCAGGAAAACAAAAAACCTTAGTAAATCAAAGAAAACGAAACCTCTTCTTAACTTTAGTGGTCAACAGTCCGAGCTGTGGTGTGAAGGTGGTGAGCTGGCATTTATCACAAAAATGATTAATGAAAGTGCCTTATTTTCGTCGCAGGTTCTTTGGTTTACCTGCCTGGTTTCCAAAAAGATAACCTTCCCAAGCTAAACGCTCTTTTGAAAAAATTAAAAGCAATAGAGGTTAAAACAATCGATATGGCTCAGGGACAAAAGGTAAGCAGAATCCTTGCCTGGACGTTTATTCCTAAAAAGACAGGAAAACTTGGTTTATTTAATATTCAAAGTTTAAAGTTTCTAGTACGATAGCTCAAATTACGAGACTAAATTAACTAATAATAGGGTCACTTGCTAAGTGAAACGTCTTTGCGATCGTTTTTTACCATTATATTAATAATAATCTTGCGGTCCCAGCGTTTAGATTATTCTTCTACAGAACTGGTCCAATAAATGTTTTAAACGCTATGTTCGCAAGGTAATTATGATAAAACTTTATTTTTTTGTTCGCAACAGTACTTCGTTCAGTTAATGACATCGTCTTTTTGCTAAGTGAAACGGCTTTGCGATCGTTTTTTTCCATTATATTAATATAATTTTTGTGACCCCAGCGGTTAGGTTATTCTTCTACAGAACTGGTTCAATAAATGTTTTAAACGCTATGTTCGCAAGGTAATTATGATAAAACTTTATTTTTTTGTTCGCAACGGTACTTCGTTCAGCTAATGACATCGTCTTTTTGCTAAGTGAAACAGCTTTTCTATCGTTTTTTTCCATTATATTAATATAATCTTTGCGACCCCAGCGGTTAGATAATTCTTCTACAGAACTGGTCCAATAAATGTTTTTAAACGCTATGTTCGCAAGGTAATTATGATAAAACTTTATTTTTTTGTTCGCAACGGCACTTCGTTCAGCTAATGACAGAGTTTTTTTGCTAAGTGAAACGGCTTTGCTATGGTTTTTTTCATTATATTAATATAATCTTTGCGACCCCAGCGTTTAAATACTTCAATTATTGGTTCCAATACCTTATATGTCTTATCTCAACTCCATTCCTTGTTCACATTTTAAAATTTCTGAAAAAACTCATTGACGGTCAACTCAAAAATGCCTAAATTTGTACGCTTTTAGAAAAATAAGAAATGCAATTATCAGAACAAGAAATCATTAGAAGAGAAAAGCTGAATAAGCTTACTGAAATGGGGATTAATGCGTTCCCTGCGGATGAGTATACCATTACAGATACTACAGAATCTATAAAACAGGACTTTTCTGAAAGTAAACAGGTAAAGATCGCCGGTAGATTGATGTCCCGCAGAATTCAAGGGAAGGCTTCTTTTGCAGAATTGCAGGATTCTAAAGGAAAAATCCAGGTTTACTTCAACAGAGACGAGATCTGTCCTGGAGAAGATAAAGAATTATACAACGAAGTATACAAGCATCTTTTGGATATCGGTGATATTATCGGTATCGAAGGAGAGCTGTTTACCACACAGGTAGGAGAGAAGACTGTTTTAGTGAAAAACTTTACGCTTCTTACCAAAGCTTTACGTCCTTTACCTCAGGCAAAAACCGATGAAAACGGAGTAGTACATGACGGATTTACAGATCCTGAATTGAGATACAGACAGCGTTATGTAGATTTAACAGTAAATCCACAGGTAAAAGAAATTTTTGTGAAGAGAACAAAACTGTTCAATGCTATGAGAACTTTCTTTAACGATGCAGGGTATTTTGAAGTAGAAACTCCAATCCTGCAGTCGATTCCTGGTGGAGCAGCAGCTAAACCTTTTATTACGCATCACAATGCTTTGGATATTCCATTATATTTAAGAATTGCCAACGAATTGTATCTGAAAAGACTGATCGTAGGTGGTTTTGACGGAGTATATGAGTTCTCTAAAAACTTCAGAAATGAAGGGATGGACAGAACCCACAACCCGGAATTTACAGCAATGGAAATCTATGTAGCTTACAAAGATTATAACTGGATGATGGATTTCACTGAGAAGTTATTGGAATTCTGTGCTACTCAGGTGAATGGAAATTCAGAATCTACTTTCGGTGAGCATACGATCAACTGGAAAGCACCTTATCCAAGAGTTTCCATGACAGAAGCGATTCTGAAATATACAGGATTTGATATTACTGGAAAAACTGAGAAGGAATTATACGATTTCGCTAAGTCTATCGGTATCGAAGTAAATGAAACAATGGGTAAAGGAAAACTGATTGATGAGATTTTCGGTGAAAAGTGTGAAGGAAACTTCATCCAGCCGACTTTCATTACAGATTATCCGGTTGAAATGTCTCCACTGACAAAGAAACACAGAAGCAAAGAAGGCTTAACAGAACGTTTTGAATTAATGGTATGTGGTAAAGAAATTGCCAATGCATATTCAGAGCTTAATGATCCTATCGATCAAAGAGAGCGTTTTGAAGCACAGATGGCGTTATCTGAAAGAGGTGATGATGAAGCCATGTTCATCGATCAGGACTTCTTAAGAGCATTGGAATACGGTATGCCGCCAACTTCAGGATTAGGAATCGGTATGGACAGATTAATCATGTTCTTAACGAATAATGCGTCTATCCAGGAAGTGTTATTCTTCCCTCAGATGAGGCCTGAAAAAGCGGTTCCACAAATCGAATTGGGAGAAGATGAGAAAGTAATCCTTGAAATTCTTAATTCTCAGGAAGAAGCAATGTCTTTAGCTGAAGTAAAAAAAAGAAGCCAGTTATCCGGTAAAAAATGGGATAAAGCTTCTAAAACTTTAACAAAAAATAATATTGTGAAAGTAGAGAAAATTGACGAAAATCTTTTGATGAAATTGGCTTAAGATTTAATAAAATAAATGATATAAATAAAAAGACTGTCTATGGGCAGTCTTTTTTTAGACTGTTGTAAAAGAGGGGTTTATTTGTATATTCGTCTCCCTAAAAACTAACTGAAAAGCCATTAGATATGTCGAGACAAATTAAAATTCTTCAGCCTGTTGTTTTATATTCTGCTCATGAAGAAAATTCAAAAACCTCTGATTTTTTGTATGAAGGGGAAATTGTAGAATTCAACCGTGAAAAAGACGAAATGGAATAAACTGGATGGAAATTTATTTGAAAGGAAAGAAAAGTTATATTAAAAAAGATTTCTCAAAAATTTATATTCTCAAAAAGCAAAGCTTATTGATGATTCTTGTACGGTAGTTTTCTATGAATCAAAAACAAGAGTGAATTATGATTTTCATGACGTATTTACCTCGCATGCACTTGAAAAAATGAGCCAGGAATCTATAAAGATGAAAAGGATCTATGATCATGCTCAAAAAGAAAAATATGTCCATTTATTTTATAATAATAATGATGTTGAAGTTTCAAAAGAATTCTTGCAAAAGGAGAAGAAGTTATTATTACTAATGAAAAAGGTATGTTTTTAGAAGTCCTGTACGGCAAAAGGTTTGGATATATTTTATCTGATGTTGCTTATTATGAAGCAAAAAATTGGTGGATGATTGTTGTAGCAATGCTGGTGCTTTTAGGAATTATAGGAGGAAGTTTTTATTCATTAATAGATAATGGATGGACTATTACAGGATCAATTCTTGCTATTCCTGCAATTATTATTACTGCTGTAATTGTGATCTGTATCAAATTTGTTTTAGCAATATTCAATATGATCTATCAAAATATAAGAAAGAGGTTATAAAATATAAAAGGTACAAATCTATTTTGTACCTTTTTCTTTTTCCATTTCCGGAGCTGTGCCCTGAAGTTTTTAAACGGAGCCACGGTATTAATGTGAATCCATTTCCATACCGGCCACTTTGCAGCTGTTGTTGCCCACTTTCTCTGCTCTGGAACAAATAAGGTCTCGTGGTCAAGACTTTCAATCCATTTTATAATTTCACTTACCTGATTTTTTAGCAGTTCTCTCTGCTGTTGTAAACTGTAAGAATCATACTGCTTATAGAATGATTGATATAATCCTTTTAAATTATTCCATTTATAATCAGGAGGGGAGTTTTTACTTCAATTCCTTTGCTTTCATCATATTCCCATTGTAAAAGCAGGTGAGTCCAACCCAATTGATAGGAAATATTTTGGGACGGAGTTTTGTCAACTCCTGATTGCAGAAGATCTTTTTCCTCTTCTTTTACATCATTAAACTCCTGATCATAGAGCAGATATCTTTTTTGAGCTCTTCAATGAGTTCTGTTTTGTCTTTATAAGTCTGCATATTTCATCTATTTTCTCAATTTGCTGAAAGAAGCCATCAGATAAAATAAGAATGGAAGAATAAATAATGAGCCCAACATTAAAGCCCATCCTAATGCAGCAATAGTCTTTTCAGGAGCCATATGTTCCAGCAATGAAAGATGCTGTCCGTTTCCTAATAAAATAATATCCGGATTATGCTGATACGTTGCGGCTACCAGAATCATCACCATCTGAAATCCTGCCAACGCACGTACCGGAAGCAGTTTCTGACGGTTCATTGCTCTTAGAATAAGCAATAATGCAATGGTAGCAAATGCAATCGCCATAATACCCAAAGGCTTTGAAAATACCCACATCAAAAGAGGAATATCTGAAATATAAGCGGTAGCGAATACCAAAATTCCCGTAATTACCACAAAGATCATCGTCTGCTTGGATTTTCTTATCATTAATAGAAGTTCCTGTTTATCTCTGGTTTCTCTTAGTGAAAAGATAGAAGCAAGATAAGCACACAAAGCGCAACGGTAAACAAACCTACGGAAACTCCAAACCAGTTCAGCCAGCTGAAAACATACAGATCCAGAAAACCTACCGCATCAGGATTGATAGAATGGGAAACGGTTGCAGCAGCAATCAGTCCCAAAAAGAAAGGAGTCAGTAAACTTGCAAAATAAAAGATCTGAGTGTACAGAACCTGCCAGTTGTCTTTCACGGCGTCATAATGTCTGAAAGTAAATGCGGTTCCTCTCGCAATAATACCTACCAGCATCAGTACCAGAGGAATATGGAGATAGGTTGACATGGTTGTATATATTTCAGGAAATCCTACAAAAGGATTACAATTGCAATGATCAGCCACATATGATTGGCTTCCCATACCGGGGCAATAGATTCATACATAATCTCCTGAGTCTTATGACGGGCTTTTTTATTTGTGAAAAGCTCTACAATACCGGCTCCGAAATCAGCACCTCCCAGGATAATATAAAGACAGATGGAAAGCCATAGAAAGCCTATAACAATGTAAATCATGATTTTTTGTTTTTATCGTTAAACTGAGGGTCGGTAGGATCATAAAGTTTTGGTACCATCTGGATCTGTCTTCTTAAAAGGAAAATAAGGATCAGTGATAATGATACGAAAATAGCGGTGAAAAAGTAAAATGAATACTGTATTCCGGGCATAGGAGTTACAGCATCTACCGTTCTCATAATTCCGTAGATAATCCATGGCTGTCTTCCCACTTCAGTAACCGTCCATCCGGCTTCCAGAGCAATATACCCAAAAGGAGTTGCGATTAGGAAGGTTTTTAAAAGCCAGTTTTTATTCAGCCATTCCTTTTTAAAGAAAAATGCATATAAATAAACAACTCCTATACAGATCATCACGACCCCAAAGAAAATCATGATCTGAAAAGAATAATGTACAACTGCAACCGGAGGCCATTCATCTCTTGGGAAATCTTTAAGCCCTTTTACTTCAGCATTAAAATCATTGCTCACAAGAAAACTTAAAACCTTAGGGATTTTGATGGCATATTTTACTTCTTCGTTTTTTTCATCCGGAATTCCGCCAACAATAAATGAAGCCCCTTTCTCTGTTTCAAAATGTGCTTCCATAGCGGCTAATTTGATAGGTTGCCTTTCCGCTACGGATTTGGCTGCAACATCACCACTCAGAGGAGCACCGAATGCCCCGATAAGAGCAAAGCCTACTGCAATTCTGAAAGCCTTGGTATGGAATTCAACATTCTTTTTCTCATAATTAAAAAGCATGAACTCCGGCTACGGCAAAACCTGTCGCACAAAACGCAGCAACGGTCATATGAAGTGCTTGTGGAAACCATGCATCATTGAACATGGCTTTGATAGGATCTATATTAAGATATTGTCCGTTAATATAATCAAATCCTGCAGGGAGTTCATCCATGCATTGGCTGCCACTACCAGAATTCCGGAAGCCAGTCCGCTTACCCCAACAAGAAAGCCGCAGAACCAGTGGAACCATTTGTTAAATCTGTCCCAGCCATATAGAAAGAATCCGATGGCAATAGCTTCAATAAAAAAGCCGTTCCTTCCAGAGAAAACGGCATCCCGAAGATAGGACCCGCATGTTTCATAAAGCCAGGCCACAGAAGTCCGAGTTCAAAAGAAAGCATAGTTCCGGAAACAGCTCCGGTAGCAAACAGAATGGCCACCCCTTTGCTCCATGCTTTTGTAAGTCCTTTATACACTTCATTATTGGTCTTTAAGTATTTCCAATGGGCAAAAGCCATCAGAAAAGGCATTACCATACCCACGCAGGAGAATATGATATGAAAGCCCAGGAAAGTGCCATCTGGGCGCGTGCTGCTATAAAATCATCCATAATATCAACTTTTCAGTAAATAAATTTACGTATAAATTATTGATGTTGAATATGATTTACAACAGTTGATATTTCACCAATACGTTTTAATTTTGAATCTTTTACAGGAATACTTTTTCTTTTGTTTTTACTAAGAAAACTCTACATTTTTTTGACACTTTTTAACTTTCATACCTCGAAAAAAATCACGATATTTGTAAGTCTTTGCATAGAGCAGGATTTTTAATATTTAATATGAGTCAAAAACAATATACAGCTAGTAGTATTCAGGCATTGGAAGGAATGGAGCACGTTCGTATGCGTCCTTCAATGTACATTGGTGATGTAGGAGTCAGAGGACTTCACCACTTGGTTTATGAAGTAGTAGATAACTCTATTGACGAGGCATTGGCAGGATTCTGCGACACAATCTTCGTTAGCATCAAGGAAGGAAACGGAATTGAAGTAAGTGATAATGGTAGAGGTATCCCGGTTGATTTTCACGAAAAAGAGCAGAAATCTGCCCTTGAAGTTGTAATGACAAAAATTGGAGCCGGAGGTAAGTTTGATAAAGACTCTTATAAGGTTTCAGGAGGTCTTCACGGAGTAGGGGTTTCGTGTGTGAACGCACTTTCCAACGAGATGATCACTACGGTTTACAGAGACGGAAACGTTTATCAGCAGATTTATTCCAGAGGAAAAGCACAGACAGGTGTTGAAGAAATCGGGCACAGTGAAAGAAGAGGAACCAAACAGTTTTCCAGCCGGATGATACCATATTTACAGAGTTAATTTACAATTACGATACATTAGCGATCCGTTTAAGAGAACTTTCTTACCTGAACAAAGGAATTACGATTACGCTTACCGATGAAAGAGAAAAATTGGAAGACGGATCTTTCCGTTCAGAAGTTTTTCATTCTGAAGGGGGCTGAAAGAATTTGTTGCTTACATTGATGGTAACCGTGAATCTATTATGGAACACGTGATCTTCATGGAAGGCGAAAGAGATGATATTCCTGTAGAAGTGGCAATGCGTTACAATACTTCTTTCAATGAAAATCTTCACTCTTACGTAAACAATATCAATACCCATGAAGGAGGTACTCACCTGGCAGGTTTCAGAAGAGCTTTAACAAGAACTTTAAAGAAATATGCTGATGAATTGGGACTTCCTGCAAAAGAAAAAGTAGAAATTACAGGTGATGACTTCCGTGAAGGATTAACAGCTGTAGTTTCTGTAAAAGTAATGGAACCTCAGTTTGAAGGGCAAACCAAAACAAAACTAGGTAACTCTGAAGTTTCCGGTGCTGTAGATAAAATTGTAGGGGAAATGCTTACCAACTTCCTGGAAGAGAACCCTAATGAAGCTAAAATCATCGTTCAGAAAGTTGTTTTAGCTGCAAAGGCAAGACAAGCTGCTAAAAAGCCCGTGAAATGGTTCAGAGAAAATCTCCGATGGGAGGTTCTGGTCTTCCTGGGAAATTATCAGACTGTTCATCAAAAGACCCGGCTGAATCTGAAATCTTCCTTGTAGAGGAGATTCCGCAGGAGGAACTGCCAAGCAGGGAAGAGACAGACACTTCCAGGCAATTCTACCATTAAGAGGTAAAATTCTGAATGTAGAGAAATCTATGCTTCACAAAGTATATGATAACGAAGAGATCAGAAATATTTATACCGCACTTGGCGTTTCTGTAGGAACAGAGGAGGATAGCAAGGCATTAAATATGGCAAAACTAAGATACCATAAAATCGTTATCATGACCGATGCCGATATTGATGGTTCTCACATTTCTACGCTGATCCTTACTTTCTTCTTCAGATATATGAAGGAGCTTATTGAGAACGGCTATATCTACATTGCACAGCCACCTTTATATCTGTTAAAAAAAGGAAATAAGAAAATATACGCCTATAACGAAAAAGAACGTGAAGAATTCACTTTGGAAATGTCTCCGGACGGAAAAGGTGTGGAAGTACAACGTTACAAAGGTCTTGGAGAAATGAACCCTGAACAGCTTTGGGAAACAACTCTTAATCCTGAGCACAGAATTCTGAAGCAGGTTACTATTGACAATGCTGTAGAAGCAGACAGTATTTTCTCAATGCTGATGGGAGATGAGGTACCACCAAGAAGAGAGTTCATTGAAAAGAATGCAAAATATGCAAAAATTGATGCATAAACCTTCTTAAAAATATAATAAAAAAGCTTCTGATTATTTAGAAGCTTTTTTTATATTTGGATAAACCAAAAAAACAATAATATGTTAACTCTTTTACAAACAGACCCTTATGAAGGGGTAGATGCGGTTTCAGGTGCAGCCGCAGCAGGACTAGGTATCGGCACAATGATCATGAGCTTACTCGTATATCTGTTCTATGGATATTGTATGTATAAGATCTTCCAGAAAGCAGGAAGACAAGATGCATGGGCAGCTTTTATCCCGATTTATAATCTCATCGTATTGCTTGATATTGTGAAGAAGCCAATCTGGTGGTTTATCTTATTCTGCATTCCTTTGGTAAATATCTTTGCCTGCTGGGTGGTTTATGACAGACTTGCCAAGGGCTTTGGGAAAGAAACACCATTGTATACCATTCTGATTCTCCTTTTCGGATTTATTTTCATTCCGGTGCTCGGACTTGGAAGTGATACCTATGACAGTAAGAGAATTCCAAATGACTAATGAAAAATAAAAACAAAGGCTTCAGAAATGAAGTCTTTTTATTGATATAATACGGTAGAATTAATTGTACAATGACTTAGTATTAATTCTACGCTGTTTGAATTACTTGTCTGTTCAATTGTTTTAAATTTGGAGCAAGAGATATATGATAATGATTATCAAAGCGTGAAGCCTTTCAGATAAGCTGCTTCGTATCATCTTTCATTATTTTTGTTTTAAGCCTGTACGGGCAATTTTAGGATAGTACTTTTTAAAGTATTAAAGGGCTCCATGATTTTTGGAGTCTTTTTCTTATATATTTTTTTAACAGTTATTAAGATTTTATTATTTTTGTCTAATTTTAATAACCATGATGAAAATAATATTTCCAGAAGCCTTTTCTTTCGCTTCAACCCACCTTACTCCACTGTTTCCGGAGACTCTCATTAAATAAAAAAACTGATAATAAAAAAACCGATGAAAATCAATTCTAAGATCACTTTGACAGTGAGCTGCCTTGCTGCCAATATGTTTTTGCGCAGCAGCATCAATTTCTTTCTATACCTGAATTTAACGATGCGGACTTGAAAAAATCCAATTAACAATGATGAAATTTTTAATTTTAGGGGCCCTGTCTACAGCCTCTGTATATTTTGCACAAAGCTATCCTGCTTCTGCTATTCCTGAAAATTTAAAGAAAAATGCTGATGCAGTTATCAGGAAAAACTTTACAACAGCTCAGATCAATAAAATAGATGAAATCGTATACCAGTACAATAAAGTAACTACCGTCCTGAATAAAGATGGAGATTCTAAAGCGGCAATCTATATCCCCTATCAGAAAGGAGATGGGATTTCAAATGTAAAGGTGACCATTTATGATGAAGCCGGCAAAAAAGTAAAGAGCTTTTCAAAGTCTGATTTCAGGGATTTTGCGAATAATTCGAATGGTGTATTTTATTCAGACAATAGAGTTCTGGTATTGCCTTATACTTCTGCTCACTATCCTTACACAGTAGATTTCTCATACGAGCTTACAGATGAAAATACCATTTTTATTCCGGATTTTGAACCGTTTTCTTCTACCAATACCTCTTTGGAAGAAGGTCAGTTTAAAATCATAAATAAATCAGGAATTGAACTTAGAACTAAAAGCTATCCTTCAAAATATAATTATGCGTCGGTAATAGAAAGCGGTAACGGAGCTGAAAAAACATATACCTTTAAAAATGTTCCGGCTATTGAAAATGCTTTATTGACGCCGGATCCGGTGAAAATATTACCTAAAGTAGACTTTTCCCTGGCACAGTTTAACTTAGCAGGAAAAAAAAGGATCGTTGAATAACTGGAAAGATTTCGGAGCCTGGTGTTATACCAATCTCATAGAACCTGTTGCTGCCTCTACTCCTGCCATTAGAGCTGAAGTGGCTGCCTTAAAACTGGAAGGATCTACAGAAGACAAAGTCAGAAAACTTTATCAGTACATGCAGTCGAAGACCCGTTATATCTACGTAGGATTAGGAATCGGAGGGTGGCTTCCTATGCAGCCTGATGAAGTTCACAAAAAGGGTATGGTGACTGTAAAGGACTTACCAATTACATGAAAGTACTTTTGAATGAGGCAGGTATTCCTTCCACTTATTGTGTGATAAATTCCAATACTTCATCCGTTTCCTTCGATCCTGACTTTCCTTCAATGGGAGGGAATCATGCTATTCTGATGGTTCCTACAGAAAAAGGAAATATATGGCTTGAGAATACTTCCCAGCAAACAGCTTTCAATCACTTAAGTTATCATACAACGGATAGAAACGTATTGGCAATGACCCCGAAAGGAATTGAGCTCGTTAATACTCCTACATATAAAGCGGAAGAGAACAGGGAAAAACAGATACTGAAAATCAATATTAATGAAGATAACAGCATCACAGGAGAAGGAAATTTCTTGTATACAGGAAATCAGTATGATACCAATTTAAGGTTTGTAAATCTTGATCCTAAAGAAAAAAATGATGCCATAAAAAACAGATTCAATGTCTTGAATTTTGAAAAAATTGAAGTGAAAAATTTTAATAATGACAGGAATAAAGCTGTGATCACTTATGATTTAGACTTCAAGACCAATAATTTTTCTAAAAAGCAGGAAGCAGCATTTTGTTCAGAGCCGTTCCTATTTTGGAAAACGAAGTCTATAAAACGGATGAAAGCCGTGAGCTGCCTTTGAGATCTGGCAGTCTTATCAGGACGATCATGATATTGCTTTCATTCTTCCTAAGGGATACAAAATTGATGAAATACCCGGAGATTCCAATATCAGTTCCGAATTTGGAAACTATACATTAAGCTTTGTAAAAGATAATGATCAGATAAAAGTAATACGGAAAATACTGATCAATAAAGGAATTTATCCCAAAGATAAATATAACGACTATGTAAACTTCAGAAAGAAGATTATGAATATGGATAATTCGAAAATTTTAATTACGAAAATATAATGATGAAAAAAATAATGGTATTGGTCTTTTGCTCTGCAAATGCCATACTGGTCAGTGCACAGAAATATCAGTTTCTGAATCCCCTAAATTTAATGAGGCAGACCTGTCTAAGGCAAAATCATTACTGGATGAAAACGCCCCTGCTGAAATCCTGTATAAATCTGTACATTTTATGGTGGATACCTCTACAGGAAATCTGAGCAAAAAATATTTTTACAGGGTAAAAATTTATAATAAAGATAAAGCAGAAGACTGGATGAATCTTGAAATCCCTCTTTACAGTTATAATGCCAGCAGGGAATCATTAGGGAAATTCAAAGCTTTTACTTACAATCTGGAAAATGGGAACGTTGTGCCTGTGAAAGTGGAAAAGAGTTCTCAGTATAAAAGCAAAGAAAGTAAATACGTAACGATAACCAAATTTGCATTTCCCAATGTGAAAAACGGCTCAGTGCTGGAGTATCAGTATGAGGTTACCTCTCCCTTTTTGTTCTCAATACCGGAAGTGCTCATAGAAACAGATATCCCTTCCCTGAATACGGAATATGTTCTGGATGCTCCGCTTAATATCGCTTACAATATCAATTATACCGGTGAGGTTCCTCCTAAATACAGGGAAATTGAAGAACGTTTCCTCTACGGAACACAATCCAAGACCTTTAGATTCGGATATGAAAACCTGAAAGGATTTAAAACAGAAAAATGGGTAAGGAATGACAGGAACTTCCGAACGAAAATCAGCGCAGAACTGAACTCTACAAACTTCAGAGAGCTTAAACTATATTCATCTTCCTGGGATCAGATTGGTAAAAGACTTTATCAGGATGAAGATTTTGGAGGCGAGCTGAAAAAACAAAACTCGCTAAAGAAAACATGCCCGCAGGAATATCGGAGATGAAAACAGATCTCGAGAAAGCCAATGCAGTTTTTTCATACATTCAGAAAACGTTTACCTGGAATAAAGATCGGGGAATTTATCCTGAAGACGGAATCAGAAAAATGCTCGAAAGTAAAGTGGGAAATGCTGCCGAAATCAATCTTTTTCTGGTCATGATGTTGCGTGAAGCAGGACTTAAAGCAGATCCACTTATTATTTCTACCGTAGACAACGGGCTGTTGAACCTGGCGTCTCCCAATGTTTCCAAAATGAATTTTGTGCTGGGTGCAGTAGATATTGACGGGACCCTGCATATTTATGATGCTACCTCCAGACAATCTTCAATAGATGAAATTCCTTTACAGGGCTGGAACCAATATGGCGTTTTAGTTACCAAGACCAAGGCTCAGCTTATTCAGATGACGAATACCAAACCAAGCAATACTTTCCTTGCGGCAGAAGCAAAGATTAACAGTGACGGAAGTATTTCGGGAACCTATTCAGACCGGGATACCGGTGCTTTTGCTATGCTGGCCAAAGACCGTTATGATGATAATGCCGAAAAATATAAGAAAGCCTATAAAGACAATTATGCAATAGATTTTACGGATATTCAGCCGAAAGTACTGGAAAACGGAGAGTTTGAAAGTACGATGAATTTCTCCTCCATGAACCTGATTGACAGGGTAGGGAAGAAAATGATCATCAATCCGATGCTGTTTTTAAGCAGAAACTCCAATGAGTTTGATCAGACTGAGGCCAGAAAATATACGATTGATTTCGGATCTCCTACCACAAGAACAAAAAAGATCACTCTTGAAATTCCGGAAGGTTTTGTGATCGAAGAAATGCCGAAAGAGAAAAAATCGTAACGGAAGATAAAGAAATAGAATACAGTTATTCGGTTCAGCAAAAAGGAAATAAACTGGAGATTACTTCTGTTACAAAAGTGGGCAGTGCAGATTATCCCAAAGAATATTATTCCGCATTCAAACAAATATGGGGAGTAGCTTCCAAATTTGAAAACCAGGTGATAAGCCTTATCCGGAAGTAATATTTGACATTTCAAAAAAATAATCTAAAAAAATTAAAAACCATTCATTTTTGAATGGTTTTTGTATTGGTACCGGAAAAATGAGAATTATGAAAAATACAATAGCTGTTTTGGCACTGTCTTCCTTTCTTGCTGTTACGGCCTGCAAAAAAATGAAACCAAAGGAACAGTGGCAGAAAAAACAGAAAATAAACCTTCTGAAGAATTGGTGGTAGACTCTGTAAAAGTAAGTGATTCCACCCAGATCACAGATTCATTAAAAGTCAGGTATACCTCAAAACTGCTGGTTTTTCCTTCTTTAAAAGATAAAAAGCTACTGGACAGTATTTATTTCCAGCATAGTAAAATCAGGGATTTCTCGAAGCAAGGACTTCAGGCTTATCTGAATAAAGAAAAAGCTGATTATTTCAACTCTGTAAAAGAAGACAATAAAGACTGGGTTTCAGATATTACCTATGCTCAGGAATGGTATTCGAGTTCCCATATGAATTTGATGTCCAATACCAACGGATATATGCATATTCAATATACGGGAAGCGGATATGAAGGCGGAGCGCATGATAATTACGGATTTTCAGAAAGAATTTTTGATCTTAAAAACAGCAAAAGACTTGAGCTGAAAGACATCACTTCAATGCCTGAAAATAAAATTGAAGCCATTCTGATGAAGAATATCAATACCATTAACAGCGGAACAATGGATGGTGACGGAGCCGTGAAAAACTCTGAAATGCTGCTGGTGGATAAAATTCCCGCTTCAGATAATTTTTATTTTGATGACAAAAACCTGTATTTCCATTACAGCCCCTATGAAATTGCTGCCTTTGCCGCCGGAGATATTACAATACCTGTTTCCTGGGACGACCTGAAAGGTACATTAAATGCAGAATTTAAAGAAAGAATGAAAATTAAGTAAATTAATGCTTCCAGTTCAGGAAGCATTTTCTATTTTTGCGGTGATGAACAAAGTAGCTTTTATTATCAATCCCTTTTCAGCCAAAAAAATTATCAGCCGTTTCTGAATGAGCTTAAAACAAAGGTTGAGAATCCGCTGTATTATGTTTCCGAATCGATCCCGGAACAGATGAGTTTATTCAGGCCCATTTTGAGGAAGTGGATATCTTTGTGGCTATTGGGGAGACGGAACAATTTCTACTGTGGCTAAAAATCTGATCAATACCGATAAAATCCTGGCTATTTTCCCGGCAGGTTCAGGAAACGGATTCTCCAATGAAACCCGTTTCAGTAAAAACCTTAACGAGCTTTTAAACAAAATAAAAGCGAAGAATTCAAGAAAGATTGATACTTTTACTGTCAATGACAGGCTTTCCATAAATGTTTCAGGGACAGGTTTTGATGGCAAAGTGGTTAAAGAGTTTGAAAAAACAAGCAGGGGATTCAAAAACTATATCAAAGTCTCACTGAAGACCTTCTTCAACTATAAACCGATCAAAGTAAAGTTCTTTGATGAAAAATACCAGCAGTATAACGGCAGGTACCTGATGCTGAATATCGCCAATACCCGCCAGTTTGGTAACAACGCTTATATTGCTCCCCAGGCAAGTAAAAGCGATGGATTGGTAGATATGGTTCTGGTGAAAAAATTTTCGCTAACTTACTCAGCACTTTTTGCTTTCAGAATGTTTACCAAGCGTCTGAAAGATGATGAATATGTTACTTACCTTCCGGTTTCCGAGATTTCATTCAAAGTCAATACTAAAAACTGGCATCTGGATGGGGAGTTTAATAAGATTAAGTCACCGGTGCATGTTAAGGTACAGCCATCAAGTTTAAATATATTGATATAACGTTTTTACAGTCAAAAAGACCGGAGAAATTACCTTTTTAAAATAATTGTACAACCTTATGGGATTTTTAGGCCTGTAAGGTTTATTTTTTTAATGTAAATTTTCCATATATTGAAAATAAATGATTGATATTCAGTAAGTAATTGTTGATTTTATCAATGATGTTTATTCTCTTTTTAGGGATAAAATTTAAGGGTTAATATGCAATAACAGCTATTAATAATACATTTGCGAATGGTACTGAATGTTAATATATTAATAAATTGACATATTTTACTGTTTTTTATTTAATTAAATCAACAAATATTTATTGATTATTTCTATTTACTTTGTTTTTGTTGTGAAATGATGATATTTTTATTAATAAAACATTTCCTATGAAAAAATATTACTTTATTCTTGTGCTTTTTATGGGTATTATGATAAAAAGCCAGCTTCTGACCGAAAATTTTGAATCTGCAACATTTCCACCTTCCGGATGGACGGTTCAATCTACCAACACCGCTTTTACCTGGGCATCAACTACCGGTATTTCAGGGACAAAATCCGCTGGAGTGGCCTATGATCCAAACCTTGTGGCTCAGGATGAAAAACTGATCTCTCCATCTCTTAACCTGACCAATGTGTCAAATCCTGTTTTGACCTTTAAATCAAATTTCAATCCCTATTGGTCTATCACACCTAATAATAACTATGATACAGTAGTAAAGGTCTCTACGAACAACGGTGCAACATGGACGCAGATCTGGAGTGAAAGTGACATCACGGTTCCCACACCGGCAGGGTTTGCCACCTACAATATAACAATTCCTTTAACATCTCTGATAGGGCAGGCCAATGTTAAAATAGCTTTTAATTATATCGGGAACGATGGTGCACAATGGAGAATCGATGATATAAGTGTTACAGCAACAACCTTAGGTGTGTCTGAAGATAAACTTAAAAATGATGACCTGTTGGTTTATCCTAACCCTGTAGCAGATTCATTCAAATTAAATATGCCAAAAACTTACGGTAAAAATACAAGCATTGAAATTGTTGATATGACCGGAAAAAGTGTGAAAACTTTTGAGGCAGCCAAAGAATCTTACAATATATCAGATTTACCAAGAGGAATTTACTTTATTGTGATATCAGACAGCAAAAACAAAGTGATGAAAAAATAGAAAAACGATAAATCTTCATTTCATTAAACTATTAAGAAAAACCGGAGCTTATTTTTATAAACTCCGGTTTTTTATTTTCATAACTTGTACTTAATTTTATTAAACCTCCAGTTTCTTCTCAATTTCAGCAGGATGATTCAGGCAATAGTGAAACTGTTCTTTATCAAGCTGTTTTTCCCAGTTTGCTACCACTACTGTTGCTACAGAGTTACCTATTACATTGGTAAGAGCCCTGCATTCACTCATAAATTTATCGATCCCCAGAATCAGGGTCATGCCTGCAATCGGAATTTCCGGAACTACGGCTAAGGTTGCTGCGAGGGTTACAAATCCGGCTCCGGTAACGCCTGCGGCTCCTTTTGAACTCAACATCGCCACCAGAAGAAGCATCAGCTGTTTTTCAATAGGGAGGTGAATATTTAAAGCCTGTGCAATAAAAAGTGATGCCAGAGTCATATAAATATTGGTCCCGTCGAGATTGAAGGAATATCCGGTAGGTACTACAAGTCCTACGATTGCCCTTGAACAGCCTGCTTTTTCCATTTTTTCCATGATTCCCGGCAGGGCGGATTCTGACGAACTGGTTCCTAAGACAAGGAGCAGCTCTTCTTTAAGGTAAAAAGAAGTTTAAAAATATTAAAACCGTTATACCATGCCACTGCACCCAGGATAATCACCACAAAAAGGATAGAGGTAATATAAAATGTAGCCACCAGAAAAAAGAAGATTCAGTACAGAATGAAGCCCGTATTTTCCGATCGTAAAAGCCATTGCTCCAAAAGCTCCTATAGGCGCAAGCTTCATAAGCATATGAACAATCTTGAATACAGGGGTTGACAGATCCTGAAGAAAATCAGTTACTTTCTGGCTTTTTTCCTTTGTTAAAACCAAAGCCACACCCATTAAAATAGCCACCAAAAGAACCTGAAGAATATTACCACCCACCAAAGGACTGAATAAAGTTTCTGGGATGATATTCATAATAAACCCCGTAAGTGTAGATTCATGAGCCTTTTGCTGATATTGCGAAACATCACCTGAAAGACTGGCAGGGTCTATATTCAGACCATGGCCGGGTTGAAGAATATTTCCTACGAATAAGCCGATAATAAGAGCCAGCGTTGAAAATGTGAAAAAATAGATCATTGCTTTTACGGCAATTCTCCCTACTTTTTTCAGATCTGTCATATGGGCGATCCCTAAGGTAAGGGTGATGAAGATAACCGGAGCGATAATCATTTTGACCAGTTTGATAAACCCATCCCCAAAGGTTTCATTTTCTCTCCCAGTTCAGGGTAAAATTTTCCAAGAAGAATACCGGCAACTATAGCAATAATCACTTGAAAATAAAGCTGATTGTAGATTTTTTTGCTTTCAATGCAATGTTTTTTGAAAGCTCGAAATTATGAAATTTTCCTAAAAACATGACAGAAGTCATGCTTTTTTGAAAATGAGAAAGCTAATTCTGTATTTTTCCTTAGTTTTATTCAGAAAAGTCTAATCATAAAAAGACCGGAATATTTAAATCCGGCCTTTTATAATAAATTGGGTCTTCAGTTATTCGGTAGCTACAGAGTCATCTCCACGACCGTCTGCTACAGCGTGAATATTTCCTTTGTCATCAATGACAATCATCTCTGTTTTTCCGATGTATTTTGTTTTTTCAATCACATAATTTTTGCTTTTCAGTTCGGCAATCGTACTTTCAGGGAAATTATTTTCTACACTGATGGTTTCCGGAAGCCATTGGTGATGGAATTTTGGTGCATTTACCGACATATTGGCATTCAGTTTAAAATCCACAACATTCACAATAGACTGATAGACGGAAGTAGGGATCGTAGTTCCTCCGGGAGTGCCCACAACCATATAAGGCTTGCCGTTCTTCAGTAGGATTGTTGGAGTCATGGAAGAGAGCATTCTTTTATTAGGCTGGATGGCATTGGCTTCTCCGCCCACAGCACCGAACATATTGGGAACTCCCGGTTTAATGGAGAAATCATCCATTTCATTATTTAAAAAGAATCCGGCACCGGTAACCAGAACTTTACTTCCGTAATAGCCGTTAAGGGTAGTTGTTACAGAAGCTGCATTACCATCTTTATCGAGTACGGAAATATGGGTGGTTTGTGTAGATTCCTTAGGTTGCTCAATGATTTTCCCAACTTCCGCACTTGGAGTTGCCTTGTCAAAACTGAAGCTTTTCCATCTGTTTTTCAGGTATTCATCAGAAATGAGATAAGATGTTTTATCCTGAATGAAGTCCGGGTCACCCATATATTCTGCACGGTCTGCAAAAGCTCTTCGCTCTGCTTCCGTCATGATCTGAACCGCTTTTGTTGAATTCTGCTGATATTTTTCAAGATTTTCAAAGCTTGCCATTCTGAGCATCTGAGCCAGAAGAAGTCCGCCACTGGATGGCAAAGGCATAGAAACTACATTGTTTCCTTTGTAATCAAATTCCAAAGCTTTTCTTTCTGCCACTTTATAATTTTTGAGGTCTTCCAGGGTGATGATTCCGTTACCTCTTTTCATTTCAGCAACCAGCAGATCAGCTGTTTTTCCTTCATAAAAACCCTTGGCTCCTGATTTCTGAATCAGTTTTAAAGTTTCTGCCAGATCTTTCTGAACTAAGATATCACCTGCTTTCCATGGAGTGTCTTTGACAAAAATAATAGAAGATTTATTATGCTTCTGGAACTTTTCCCGTTGGCTGTTGAGCATATCCGCTTCCTTGTCTGTGATGGCAAATCCCTGTTCTGCCAGATCAATAGCAGGCTGGATGATTTTTTCCATAGGAAGTTTACAATATTTCAGGGTAGCAAAAAAGCCGGCTACACTTCCGGGAATACCTACTGCCAGTCGTCCGTTTTGGGACAGATCCGTATCTGCTTTTCCTTTTTATCAAGATACATATCTCTTGAAGCTTTTTTAGGAGCTGTCTCCCGGTAGTCAAGAGTAAACTTTTCACCATTGTTTTTACCCCTACCAAAAATCCGCCCCCGCCGATATTTCCGGCCTGAGGGTATACTACTGCCAGAGCGTATTGTGTGGCAGTGACTGCATCATAGGCATTTCCGCCCATTCTCATAATTTTCGCCCCCGCCTCACTGGCTAGGGATGGGCAGATACCACTACACCTTTATTTTTGACCTGTACTTCCTTTACGATATTGAAATCTTTGAACTGAGCCCAGCTCAATTGTCCTGCTAGCAGCACCGAAACGATTAAAATCTTCTTCATATGATTGTTTCTTTACTACAAAATTATTGAATTTTTATATATATTATTGTTGATGATCGTATATATCGTTGATATCTATTTTTATTAACTATAATTGAAATGAGGCCATTAACAAAAAAATAATAAGAATAACTTTATATAAATCTCCTGATCTATTTTTAAATCCACCTTTTCTATTTTGATAAGCATGATTTTTTTACTTTTGTACAATTCTAAAAAAATCTCAAAAATGGAATCCTATACGGAAAGAATACTGATTACAGGTGCGCTGGGACAGATCGGCACCGAACTTACCAACAGACTTGTTGAAATGCATGGAGCGGAAAATGTGGTCGCTTCAGGTTTAGACAGATGGCAGGAAGGCATTACTTCTGCCGGACATTACGAAAGAATGGATGTTACTAATACGCAATTAGTAAGACAGGTGATCAAAGATTACGATATTACTACAGTGTATCATCTGGCTTCACTTTTATCCGGAACTTCAGAAAAGCAGCCTATTTTCGCATGGAAATTAAATCTAGAGCCTCTGCTTCACTTTTGTGAAATGGCGAAAGAGGGGCTTATTAAAAATTTTCTGGCCTAGTTCTATCGCTGTATTTGGAAAAGGAATTCCAAAGCATGATGTAGGACAGGATGTGGTCTTGAATCCTACAACTGTTTACGGAATTTCTAAAATGGCAGGGGAGAAATGGTGTGAATACTATTTCGATAAGCATGGAGTAGACGTAAGAAGTATCAGGTATCCTGGGTTGATCTCCTGGAAGACACCGGCTGGAGGTGGAACTACCGATTATGCGGTTGAGATTTTCTACAAAGCAATTGAAGAAGGAAAGTATACAAGTTTCATTTCTGAAAATACAGGAATGCCGATGTTGTATATGGATGATGCGATCAATGCAACTTTAAAATTAATGGAAGCTCCGAAAGAAAGTCTTACCGTTCGTTCTTCTTACAATTTGGGTGGCATGTCATTTACTCCAAAAGAATTGGCAGAAGAAATTAAGAAAGAAATCCCGGATTTTACCATCGATTACAATCCAGATTTCAGACAGGCGATTGCTGATTCATGGCCGGCTTCCATTGATGATTCTGTAGCTAAAAAGATTGGGGACTGTCTTACGATTTCGGAATTTCTGAAATGACAAAAGATATGATCAAGAATCTTAAAGTAAAATTAGTTAAGGATTAGTAGTGTAAAGTGATGCTTTAATTAAGTATTGTTTTAACATCTGATTTTTAATATATTATATTTATTATCTAAAATTTAATTTAAATGATATTATTAACTTTTAACATCGTGAATATTGAGGCTGAAGTAAAAAAAAGGCTTTCAGATTACTGATGAAGAAAGGCTGAAAATTGCAGAAGATAACACCAGAGCAATTCTTAGGGTTTTAGATATTCATGATATTAAAGCCAGTTTTTTTGTTGAGGTTTCACTCGCTGAAAAACTGCAGAATCTTATAAAAGCAATTTCATCCAAAGGGCATGAAATTGCTTTTTATAATAAAGGTTCAAAACCGGATGAAATTGAAAATGCCAAAAGAGCATTCAGGATCTTCTGGAAAAACAGATCCGGGAATTCGTCAGAAAGATGTAAAAGTTCCACAGGAAGAATTGAAGATGATGGAATTTAATTATGTTTCCAATATTGACAATGCGAACATTCTTTTTCCATTCAAGCGTCTGAAAAGGGATACTGAAATTACCGAAGAGGATGGACTGAGTATTGTGCCGGAAAGTATTTCCCCATACAGTCAGCTGCCGTATAATGACTTTGTGTTTCAGATCCTGCCGATGAAGTATTATCAAAGTATGGTTGTAGAGACTCTGCAAAATGAAGAATTTGTCCTGATCTATCTCAACTCATGGCAGTTTACGGATTTTAAAAATACCGATTTGATGTTCCTTTTTACCGAAGCTTGTTTTCGGGTAAAAAAATGGAGGACAAATTAGATGCCCTCCTTACTTTTATCAACGAGAAAGATATGGCTACTTCCCGTATGAAAGATTATATTTTTTAGGTTGCAGGTGTTAGGTAACAGGTGTGGCGCTATAGTTGTTCTTCCTGTAACATATCTGATTTTGTTTTAAACCTTAAACTAGCTCAGTTCAAAAGTGTAATCTCCGGTAATACACCGACTCTTCCCGGATATCCCAGTACTCCAAACCCTCTGTTGACGTACAATAGTTTTCCTTCGCTTTCGTATAAATCTGCCCATTTCGGGTAACGGTATTGAACCGGTGACCATTTTACATTTTTAAGATCCAGCCCGAACTGCATTCCATGGGTGTGTCCTGAAAGTGTTAAATGGATGTTTCCTGGGTGTTTTTTTACCACATAATCAAAGTGGGTAGGGTCATGGCTCATTAAAATCTTTGTGGCAGATTCAGGTACGCCTTTTAATGCATCATCAATTCTTCCGAATTGAGGGAAAGGTTTTAGTCCCCAGTTTTCAACGCCCAGAATATATAATTTCTCTCCGTTTTTCTCAATCACTCTATGCTCGTTTCTCAGCATGTCAAAACCGGCTTGCTTTTCATAGTCGATCAGCGTATCCAGGTTTTTCTTTTTAGCATCAAGAGAAGCCCAGGTTACATAATCGGCATAATCGTGGTTTCAAGAACCGCAAATTTGCCGTCTTTAGCTTTGATCTGTGAAAATAAGGGAATGAAAGGTTTGAATTCATCCGCAACATTATTCACCATATCTCCGGTAAACAATACGAGGTCAGGATTTTGTTCGTTGATAAGTTCTACGGCATGCTGCAGTTTGCCCGGATCTGAAAAACTTCCGCTGTGAACATCAGAAATCTGGATGATTTTATAGCCTTTAAAGCTTTCAGGAAGATTGGGAAACTTTACTTTTACTCTTCTTACTTTGTGGCGGTATTTCCCGAACGTGATGCCGTCAATGAAAAGAGCAGACAAAACTCCGCTCATTCCTAATCCGACAAGGCTCAGAAACTTTCTCCTTTCCGGGAAGAAGTTCTCAGACGGTTTGGCAAAGCCGATCAGGTATCCGCCAATACGGACAATATCGTCAATCAGTAAGAATAAGACAATGAAGATTTTAGGTAAAATAAATATCAGGAACAGGGAAATCATGATCTGAGCTCTTACCATACTTCGGTCTGTTCTCTGATAATGAGTGATCTCGTAGGCAAAAACTGCATAGATGATTAAAGATACTGCCCAATAGCCGGTTCTTATCCAGAAATTATCTGTAAGCGTTCTGATGGCCTGATAGATATAGATTTCCAGAAACAGGAAAATACCGGCGGTGATTAAAAGATTTTTGGCATATTCTGATTTAAAAAAGCACAAAAGAAGACTTCCTTTGTGCTTTTTATCTGTTTTTATAAGTTATTAAGGGAGTCTGTAAACGATAGCATTGATGTTCATTCCGGCACCTACCGAAGTCATCACAATGTTACCTTTATCCTTAAACGTTTGACCTTCCATTTTCCTTTAATTATTAAATCATACATCGTAGGAATGGTTGCTACAGAAGTGTTGCCAAGGTCCTGAATGGTCATAGGAGAGATCGCATGATCGTACTCTTTTACGTCATAAAGCCTGTGAAGTCTCTCAATCATGGCATAATCCATTTTAGCGTTAGCCTGGTGAATTAAGATTTTGTCTATATCCTGAATAGAAAGACCTGCATCGGTGATGGTGTCTTTAATGGCAACCGGTACGTTTTTAAGAGCGTATTCGTAGATTTTTCTACCCAACATTCTTACATATAAACGTTTTTGATCTACATTTTTATTGATAGAGGGTTGGTTTTCAAGATAATTCAATTCCGGGCCATTGTCGCAGATGGTGTTGTGAGCAATAATTCCTACATTTTCATCATCGGTTGCTTTTACTACTACAGCTCCTGCACCGTCAGCAAAGATCATTCTGTTTCTGTCGTGTGGATCCGTTACACGGCTTAGTGTTTCTGCTCCGATAACAAGAATGGTTTTGGCAACTTTAGCTTTGATCAGGTTATCGGCTAAAATCATACCTTCCACCCATCCCGGACAACCGAAAATCATGTCATAGGTTACACATTTTCTGTTTTTAATGCCCAGCTTATTCTTTACTCTTGCAGCCATTGTCGGCATGAAATCGGCATATCCGTTTTCTGTAACTTCCCGAAATTGCTTGCATAAATGATATAATCCAGATCTTCGCCGTCTACTTTTGCGTCCTCAAGGGCAATTTTTGCGGCTTCATACCCGATTTGTGAATTGGAAAGATCGTCCTCAATGAATCTCCTGTTTTCGATTTCTGTAATCTCTACAAATTTCGCAATAGTTTCTTCCACAGGCTTTTCAATCTTTACACCATCCTCTGTGTAGAACTCGGAATTCATGAAGTAATCCCTACCAATAACTCTGTTCGGAATATAAGATCCAGAGCCAATAATGATCGTATTCGGCATTCGTTTATATGATTTTTTTAAAGATGCAAAGTTAATAATTAATATTAATAACGGAGAATTAAAAATATTATTAAATTTGCAAAAATTGTACTTTACAATCTATGAAAAACAATCCGTCCTTAAAAGGCTTACTCATTGCAGCTGTGGCGTTTATCGGTGCCTTTGGGATCTACTTCCTTTTTTTTAGCCAAGAAGAATTATTATGTTGTAGATAATCCTACCCCAATACGTATTACTTTAAAATCAATAACGGTTCTGAAGGAATCATTTCAGCGGGGCAGTACGTGCATGTGGATATGAACAAAGGGAAAACTCTATTCAGGTTTTTGATCAGAATAAAAAAATGCTCTATGACTCAGCATTTGAAGTGAATAAACTTCGGGGCTGCTTAATATTGCCCACCAGGATTACTACGTCAACGAACAGTATTACGGATACAACCTTAAGAAAGATTCGTTGCTGATGGCCCTTGATAAAACCGTGATAGACGGAAAAGATTATTACGGGGAGCGAAGCGCTTCAACAAGCTTTACACAGAAGACTTTTATTACAATGTAGATGAAGATTACGATAAGGTAATCAAAAACATTCAGAAAGTGGAATCGAGATCTAAGATCTTCAGAAAGCAGGATTACCTAAATTATTATAAAGAATATTACAAGTTTTAAGTTTTGACAAAAGATATCACCAAAGTTACTCCCTACAATTCAGAGGCTACAAAAAGAGCCAGGTAGAGGATATGTTCGACAACATTGCACCGAAGTATGACCTTCTGAACCATGTTTTATCCATGAAAATTGATGTTTTATGGAGAAATAAACTGGTAAGATGGATGAAAAATGATCAACCGCAGGAAGTGCTGGATGTGGCTACAGGAACGGGAGATCTGGCCATTACCATTGAAAAAGGAACCGGTTCTAAAGTAGTTGGTTTAGATTTATCACAACAAATGCTGAATGTTGGCGTTATTAAAATAAAAAAACTTAAATTAGACGGCAAAATTTCAATGCAAAAAGGAGATGCAGAAAATTTACCTTTCGAGGACAATAGATTTGATGCTGTTTCCGTTGCATTTGGAGTGAGGAATTTTGAGAACCTTACCAAAGGTTTGGCAGAATTAAGAAGAGTAGTTAAAGATAACAAAAGTGTTTATATACTGGAGTTTTCAAAGGTTGAGGGTTTCATGGGGCCATTCTATATGTTTTATTTCAAAAACATATTACCTGCAATAGGCAGGCTGGTTTCTAAAGATAATAGGGCGTATACATACCTTCCGGATTCTGTAAATGCTTTTCCTTTCGGGGAGAAGATGAAGCAAATTCTTTTAGATACGGGATTTAAGAAAGTAGAATATAAAAAACTAAGTTTAGGTATAGCCACAATTTATAAAGCAACAAAGTAACCTATGAATAAATTTCTATTAAAAGCACTGGTTTTAACCTCAGTAAATGTTGCCATTTTTGCAAATGCGCAATTCAGAACCCGAAACAGAATGGATAAGTTGGAAGATTTCGACGAACAGAAATTCAGCTGGGGTTTTATTTGAACGGGAACAGACTGGACTACCGCATCGTCTTGCATCCGAGATACGGAATGAGCGATAATCAAAACCTTGTTACCTCTAAAGAAAGTTACAGTTTCGGTGCCGGGCTTATTGCAAAATGGAGACTGAACGACTATCTTGACGTGAGATTAGAACCGGGTTTACAGTTTGCACAAAGACAGTTGACTTTTAATACGCAATCTAATGACATCTATGCCGGCGGATCTTTAACCAATCCTCCTTTCATGCCGATTCCGTTGCAGGAAAAAGACAAAGTAAGAGAAATTAAATCTACTTTGGTTGATATTCCTGTTCTTTTGGAACTTCACGGGCAGAGATGGTACAATTCAAGGCCTTACGTTGCTGCTGGGGTAAACTACGTTGTAAACCTTCAGTCTAATGCAACTTCTACTGATGATAACCAGCAGGGAATTTTCAGATCAACAACGCACAACTTTGCGTGGTCTGCAGAAATGGGAATTCAGTTTTATTTCAACAAATTTAAACTGACTCCGGCGGTTAGAGGAACTTTCTTCATGAACAATGAAAAAGTGGCTGATAATGCGAATACACCTCCTTACTGGGCATCTAGTATCTACATTACAGACAAGAGCTGTAATGTTTGTACTGAAATTCGAATAAAAAATATTTCGTTGAAAAATATACCGGAGGTGCATTAGCGCCTCCTTTTTTGTTGTTATATCAAAATATAGAGTGTTTTATTTTTGTTAGTGTTATTATTTTTTTATTTTTGCTTTTAGTTAGAATATACAAACCTGAAATGCTTCAAGATTTAGAAAACAATTTTTCAGAATTAGAGAGAAAATTTCGACTCTGCAAAAGAACTATAAAAGTCTTACAGAAAACTTAGCAGAATTAAATATTTGAGCATGAAGAGTTGAAGAAGAAGTATGATGAGGAAAGAAGAAGAAATCAGGTATTAGCAGAAGAACAAAAAAATATAAAACTTTATTCAGCAATATCAGGAAATCCTGAACACAATAGATTAATGAAGAACCATATCAACAGATTGGTAAAAGAAATTGATTTCTGTATTGCTCAGCTTCAAAACAGTGGATTATAATGGAGGTAAGGAGAATAACCGTCAACATTGCAGGAAGAGTATATCCGCTGAACGTACCGGCAGCAGAGGAAGAAACTTTGCGTAAAGTAGGGAAGCAGATAGAGAATATGATTAAAGATTTTGAACAGAACTTCGATGTAAGAGATAAACAGGATGCTTTGGCAATGTGTGCCCTGAAACTGGGAACCAATGCAGAAGTAGTATCTCTTAACTACGAGAAAAATATTAATTCTACCAACGAAAGATTACAACAGATCAATCAGTCGTTGAATGAAATCGGGAAATAGATTTTTTTCCTGAAAAGTACTGCCTACAATAATTCTAACACATTAAAGGTAAACTCAACGCTAAACAATTACCGAACAAATGTCCATTGAATGGCGTGCCGGTTCTCCGGATTACAGACAATGGAAATCAGTTCAAATCGTGTTGATTAGGAGTTTACTCTCAATCTCTGAATTGTTGTGGGCTTTTTTATTTTAACAAGGATATGAATACAATTAAAACTCAATATACATTATGATAGAAGTTATAGTAGGTGTTGTTTGTTTGGTAATCGGGGCCGCAGTGGGAATGTTTTTTTCAGAAGCTCTCTGAATACTAAAGCAAAATTCATCATAGATGATGCCAAGAAAAATGCCGAAAACCTTATAGAAAAAGCTAACGTACAGGCTGAATCCATAAAGAAAGAAAAGAACCTTCAGGCTAAAGAAAAATTCCTGGAACTGAAATCGCAGCATGATGCAGACATCCAGTCCCGTGAAAAGAAAATGCAGGAGGTTGAGAAAAGAACTAAAGACAAGGAACATAAGCTGAATGACGAGCTTAGCAAGATAGGAAAGTTGGAAAAAGATCTGGATAAGCAGATTGCAGACTATTCTAAAAAGAATGAAATTCTGGAAAAGAAACAGCAGGAGCTGGATACGGCAACTGCCAAAAAGTTGAAATTCTTGAGAAAATCTCAAATTATACTGCTGACGAAGCTAAGGCTGAATTGGTAGAAACAATGAGAGCTGAAGCTAAAACAAGAGCCCAGGCACACGTTCAGAGCATCATGGAAGAAGCTCAGATGAACGCTAAGAATGAAGCAAGAAAAATCGTTATCCAAACGATCCAGAGAATCGGAACCGAGCAGGCTATCGAAAACTCAGTATCTGTTTTCAATATTGAATCTGATGAAGTAAAAGGTAGAATCATTGGTAGAGAGGGTAGAAATATCCGTGCTTTAGAAGCCGTAACAGGAGTAGAGATCATTGTTGATGATACTCCGGAAGCAATTCTTCTTTCATGTTTTGACCCTGTAAGAAGAGAAATTGCAAGATTATCCCTTCACAGACTGGTAACGGATGGTAGAATTCACCCGGCAAGAATTGAAGAAGTGGTTGAGAAAACCAGAAAACAAATCGAAGAAGAAATCATTGAAGTAGGAAAGAGAACGATCATTGATTTAGGAATCCACGGATTACACCCTGAGCTGATCAAGATTGTTGGTAGAATGAAATACCGTTCTTCTTACGGACAAAACTTACTACAGCACTCAAGAGAAGTTGCCAATATTGCTGCAACGATGGCTGCTGAATTAGGTCTGAATGTAAAACTAGCCAAAAGAGCAGGACTTTTACACGATATCGGTAAAGTTCCTGAGCAGGAATCAGAATTGCCACACGCCCTTTTAGGTATGCAGTGGGCTGAGAAATACGGTGAAAACCCTGAAGTAGTAAATGCTATTGGAGCTCACCACGACGAAATTGAAATGAAGTCTTTATTGTCTCCGATCATTCAGGTAGCCGATGCCATTTCAGGAGCAAGACCGGGAGCAAGAAGACAGGTATTGGAATCTTATATCCAGAGACTGAAAGATCTTGAATCTGCTGCATTAAGCTTCGACGGTGTGTCCAGCGCTTATGCAATCCAGGCAGGTAGAGAACTGAGAGTAATGGTAGAGAGCGGAAAAGTAAATGATGAAGTAGCGTCTCAGTTATCTTACGACATTTCTGAAAAGATCCAGAATGAACTGACATATCCGGGACAGGTAAAAGTAACGGTAATTAGAGAAACAAGAGCTGTCAATATTGCCAGATAATAATCAGAAAAAGATATTTAATAAAAACCTTTCAAGAAATTGAAAGGTTTTTTTTTTTATCAAAACTTAAAAATGCAAGAACTGTCCCTGTCTTCAAAACTGAAGTACATTTTTTCTATTCCCGTTATTATTTCTGCCTTAGGCTATTTTGTTGACATCTATGATCTCCTTTTATTCGGGATCGTCAGAATACCAAGTTTAAAAGCACTTGGGCTCAACCGGACGCAGACGGAACCTTTATTCTGAACTGTCAGATGATGGGGCTCCTTATCGGAGGAGTATTCTGGGGTATTTTTGGCGATAAAAAGGAAGACTTTCCGTACTTTTCGGGTCTATACTGGTATATTCGTTAGCTAATATTGCATGTGGTTTTCTTCCCTATTTTCCGAAAGAGCATTTGGTGTATCAATATGCGGGTTTAAGGTTTATTGCAGGCATTGGGCTGGCAGGAGAGCTTGGAGCAGGAATTACACTGGTTTCTGAAAGCCTCCCGAAGAGTTTACGGGCCATTGGAACCTCGGTGGTAGCAGGCTTTGGGTTAATGGGAGCTGTTGTGGCCCAACTGACGGTAGAATTAGCCGGCGGATGGAATATCTCCTATATTATCGGCGGTGTGATGGGAATTCTGCTGTTAGTGCTCAGGGTAAGTGTTTCGGAATCCGGGATTTATAAAAATCTGGAACATAAAAATGTATCAAAAGGAAACTTTCTGTCCTTTTTTACCAATAAAGACAGGCTGGTAAGATATTTAAAATGTATAGCAGTAGGATTACCCACCTGGTATTGTATAGGCATTCTGGCTGTTTTAGCGAACCAATTTGCTCCTGAACTGGGCATCACGGATATCAATCCCGGAAAAGCAATTATGTGGGCCTATGTGGGGATTTCTGTCGGTGACCTGCTGAGCGGTTTTATTTCCCATGCCTTAAAATCCCGTAAAATGGCCATTTTCTACATGCTGATTTTTACGTTAATTGGGGTGGCAGTCATGTTGTTCGGTAATACCAATACCGAGACCAAATATTATCTGTTTTGTGTATGGCTGGGCTTTGGTACAGGTTACTGGGCTATGTTTGTTACCTTGGCTGCGGAACAGTTTGGAACCAATATCAGAAATACGGCAACAACAACCGTTCCGAATATGGTCAGAGGACTGGTGCCTGTCATGATTCTTGCTTTTGATTTTTTCAAAGGGAGCTTTTCTGTTGTTGAAAGCGCAGCTATTGTAGGAGTAGTAGTTTTCGGGCTTGCCTTTTATTCATCACTTACCATTTCAGAAACTCACGACAGGGATCTTGAGTTTACCGAATAAAATAATTATGAATTAATTACGTTCTAATGATATGAAAATAAGCTAACTAATTAAATTGTTTAACTAAAAATCAAATCATCATGTCACAGAAAATTTTTAAAAATGCAAAAAAACTTGAAAGAGATAACCTTAAAAATATTGTAGGGGGAATAAGCGGTACCCCGGATCTGTCTCTTTGTGGGTGCAGCTGTACAGGAGCCGTAACAGGTCCTTCATATTGTATAAACTATAAAAGATGTCTTCAGGTAATGACCTGCTAATCGTAAAATAATCTTATTAATATCAACCTTTTGGGAAACCGGGAGGTTTTTTTAGAAAGAAAGGTATTGAAGTTTGGTTAAAAACTATCAGAATTAGTTTGCTCAATAGTAACTTTCAATCTCCTTCTTAAAGCTTCCTGCCTTTCACTCTCATCCTATCCGAAACCCATAAAAAGCACCTTGGATTATAGGAGGATTTTAAATTTGTTTAATAAATAAAAATAATTGATTTCGGATTTCGAATAGATTAATAAGGTTAAAATCAATATATTATTAAAATTTGTATTGAATTTTGTTGCGTATATTTAATATTTGTTTAACTTTGGGAAGTAACTAAAACTATATTGTTTAACCAAAACTAATTCACGTGAACATTATGAAAAATGCTAAAAAACTAAGAAAGGAAGAGCTTAAAAATATCACCGGAGGTCTTGACAGCTGGGCAAATATTGAAATAGATCTGTCCCTTTGCGGATGCAGCTGCTCAGGAGCTGTAACAGGACCTAAATATTGTATTGAATATATAGCTTGCCCGCAGGTATACACTTGTGGTGAAGCAGCTGTATAAACTATTACTTCACTATGAAATAAACATTTCCACATTTAATAGGCAGCACCCTTTTGATTTCAAGAGGTGCTGCTGCTTTTAGCGGATAATGTAAAGGAGACTTCCGACACTGATGGTTACCCAAAGGAGTATCGCCGTCAGTAGAGGCTTAGTACCTATTGTTTTCAAGGTCTGAATGGACAGGGTAGAGCCAATGAAAAATAAAGTAAGATTCAATCCGGATTTTGCCAGAACAGTGATCGAACTGCTGAAACGGTCAAGGACAGGGAAATAAGTGTTTAGCAAAATTGCAATGATAAAATAACCGATAAACCAGGGATTTTGATCTTCGAATCCTTACTTTTAAAAATAAACATGGTAATCAGTGATACCGGGATGATCCATAAAGCACGGGCAAGTTTTACCGTGGTGGCAACTTTCAGAGCTTCATCGCCGTATTTGCCGGCAGCCCCACTACAGAACTGGTGTCATGAATTCCCACAGCACACCACAACCCAAACTGTTCCTGTGAAAGATTCAGCAGGTGCCCGATAGCTGGATAAATGAATAAAGCAATGGAATTTAAAGTAAACACAATTGCCAATGCCAGAGATATCTGCTTTGTATTGGGCTTAATGATAGGAGATACCGCAGCAATGGCACTTCCGCCACAAATAGCCGTTCCTGCAGAGAGAAGATAAGACAGCGGTCTCTCCAGTTTGAATATCTTCCCTAAAAATAACCGAGAACCATTACGGTTACAATACTAACAACAGTAAGCATCAATCCCGTTTTTCCGGCGTGAAGAGCCTCATCTAACTTTAATCCGAATCCTAACCCGACAATAGAAATCTGAAGCAGCAGATGGATATATTTATGCAGGTGCCTTTCAAAAGGATTTCCGATAAAAACCGCCAACGCAAAACCTAATGCAAGGGCTATGGGAGAAGATATAAATGGAGTTAAACATAAAACCGCCAATACTATAAAAATTATTTTCCGGGCCATTTCATTCTGAATGAAATCTTTCATAATGCGAACTTTTAAAATCTGCACCAAAGGTCCGAATATAGTATTACAAAATAGATCGTATTTTGTTATATAAGATAACTATAAGTTATATCTTTACTTACTGCTTACTGCCTGGAACTCATTCTGTAAATCTCAGGAAAAGGCTGATCAGTTCAGACTGTTCCCCTTTAGGAAGAATAAAATGAAAATCCCTTTCAATGCTGAAGTTTTTAATGTCAACAATGGCCAGACTGTTATTTTTTAATTCACTGACAATAGTGTTGATGGAAAGAAAAGCCATTGCATCAGAATGAAGAAGGTAGTTTTTGATACTTTCACTGCTTCCCAGCTGCATGACAGTATTCAGTTCGTTGGTGTTGATTCCTTTCTCCTTTAAACGGTTTTGTATAAACTCAAGAGTTCCGGAACCCGGTTCACGGAAGATCAGATCAAGGTCATACATATCTTTTAGTTGTAAAGTTTTATGGGCCAGCGAATGATCTGACTTTGCCGCCAATACAATTTCATCTGCCTTAAATGTTTTATAATCAAAATAAGAAGACTGGGATTCGCCCTCAATAATTCCCAGGTCTACTTTCTCTTCCTTTAAAAGAGCTGAAACCGTCTCAGTGTTCCCTGTAAGAAGCTCAATTTTGATATCTTTATAATAGCTGTTGAATTTGGCTAAAATTTCCGGTAAAATATACTGGGCAACAGTAGTACTTGCTCCGATAATCAGTTTTCCCTTGTGCTGTTGGTTGATCTGGCCGATTTCAAACTCCAGGTCACGATAGATATTTCTGATCTTTTCAGCATATTCATAAAGAATCTTTCCACTCCGGGTAAGCTGGATAGAAGTACCTTTGCGGTCAAATAATTTAGATCCTACCTGAATTTCAATCTCTTTGATATGCTTTGTGACAGCAGGCTGGGAAATATGAAGCTCCTCGGATGCTTTTGTAAAGCTAAGCCTGGATGCCACCGTATGGAAAACTTTTAATCGGTAATCAAACATAGCGTAAAAGTACGAATTATAGTTGGGAGTTTAAGGCAGGGGAGTAAATAGGATGTGTGGTGGGAAAAGGGGATTATTAGTGTTGAAATTAATGATAAGTCATACAATTTATTCTATTGATGATAACTTTTCCAAAGTACAACAATTCCCATCCTCCGGAGGGGTGGCAAAAATTCAAAGAATTTTTGACGGGGTGGTAATCACAGCGGCATTATAAAAATTCCGAAATCGATTTCTCCTGTTGGCTTTCATATCTCCGGTTCTTCGCTTCCCCGATCTTTTGCCGGGTATAAATGCTGTTGTGGCCGGAAAGAAGATAAGATACCACACAGGCAATGGCTATATAGACTCCGCATTCGGAACCAAACAGCTCAATTCCCATGAGCATACAGGCGAGAGGAGTATTTGTTGCACCGGCAAATACCGCAACAAAACCCATCCCTGCCAATAATCCGAAAGGTAACGGAATAAACAGAGATAAAGCGCTGCCCAGCGTGGCGCCAATGAAAAACAGAGCGTAACTTCCCTCCTTTGAATCCTGCTGAAAGGGTAACAATGGTAAAAACCATTTTTAAAGCAAAATCATACAACGGAAGCTGCTTCTCAAAAGATTCTAAGATAACGGGAACCCCAATCCTATATAGCGAGTTGTACCCATTGCAAAAACGGCAAGCGCTATTATGATTCCTCCCACTACAGGACGAAGTGGAGGATATTTAATTTTCGATTTAAAAAAGACCCCATCCAATGAATGATCCTGCTGAAACCTGCAGCACAGATCCCAAAAACAATACCTGCGATAATACTATACAGGACTGGTAAAAATTCCAGTTTGGGTATAAAGTCAATATGGTAATGGGTATGCTTTACATTCCAGAGATTAGTAGTCAGGTCTGCCAGTATTGCTGAAGCAAATGCCGGGAAGATAGCATTATAACGGATTCTTCCGATCAGAAAAACCTCAAGTCCGAAAACCGCTCCGGCAAGAGGTGTGCCGAATACCGAGCCAAAGCCGGCCGCAATGGCTGCAATCATTAATGTCCTTCTTTCATTTTTGTCCAGTTGAAAAGGTTTGCTGGCTGATCCGCAATAGCTCCTGCCATCTGAAGAGCTGTTCCTTCACGCCCTGCAGATCCACCGAAAAAATGCGTAACGATTGTTCCTATATAAACGAAAGGAGCCATTTTGAACGGTATAATTGCTTTCGGGTCGTGAATGCTATCAATCAGAAGATTATTCCCTGCTTCAACCTCTTTTCCCCAATGATAGTACAAAAGTCCGATCAGAAAACCTGCAGCCGGAAGGAGTGCGATCAGCCACAAATGACTTTCCCTGAAATCAGTAGCCCATTCCAGAGAAACAAGAAAGCCTGCCGAAGCCGTTCCCACCAAAACACCAATAATACTACTGATCACTAACCATTTAAAAATATAAGGCAAGGCTGGAAATTTTCTGAAGAAAAAATGAGTATTAAAAATTGCTTTTTAACAATTGTCCGTTGATTTTTTGACATAATAATCCTGATTAGTTATCTGTTAATAATCTATTATCAGGCGTCATCAGCTTTTGTAAAGCGGTTTGGGGAAGGAAGAACACCATTTCCTTTTATACTGCAAAGATAAAGATAAAAGATAAAAGATAAAAGATATTGCCGTTAAATATCTTTTAATTCAATCGACTGTCAGCATCAATAGGAGCGGGCTTTAGCCCGCTCAACTATAATATTTAATTCCTATGGCTTTAGCCGAAACTTAAATCATATTTTTTGTGTATGTATTTAATAAACAGGATAATGCATTGCCTTGTTTACCTCCACAGGATTATTGTATTTTCTGATGACTTCCTGCATATTTTTAGTCTGTGTATTCAGCTCATCCACCGTACGGATCTCTGTTCCGTTGATGTTAATCTTCAGGTCATTATTGGTCTTGCTGAAATTGTTACGCTCAAACGCAAAAGGATCATTGTAAAACTCCATTGCCAGCTTATATTTCTGTTTTTCATTAATTGGAACAGCTTTATTTCCGAAACTGGATTCTACAAAATTTTGTGTAGAATAATCATCTTTAAGTTTCTGACTTTTAACAAGAGTATATATAAAATTACTTTTAGCATCCGACATTTCAAAAATAAGACCTGGTAACCCCTGAATTTAAAAGGTCCTTCATTGAAAGGAATATCTTTGGAGAACCATGCAGTCCAGCTTCTGCCTCCAAACTTTGTGGTGGCTTTCTGTAGGGTGTAATTTTCTACTTTTTGGTTTCTTCAGAAATGGTCCAGTTGATCTTGTCTGTTGTTTTAAAAGAATAATAGCTCTGTTTAATATTAATAAAATTTTCGTTGTCAAAGGAATTGATTTTTCTCTTCACTACCTGTCCGGACATATCCGTATAGCTGGAATTCATCCCGAATTTTTTATTTAAAGAATCGGTAATAGCCAGATCCTGACCGTAAAATTTAACCTCTTTCGGGGTAATGTCAAGAATCATATTCTGTTTTTCATGATGGGTTTCAGTAGAATCCATCTTATATTGAAGCTGATAAATGAACCGATGGGTCTGGGCTTGGGCGAATGCCATGATCAGCAGTGCAGTGATGGTAAAAATATTTTTCATACTATATCAGAATGGTTGACGCTAAATTAAGCAATATCGAATTGTTATACAACCGATTATGAATTTAATGATCTTAAATTCTGAATGTCAGATTTACTGATCACACATTCCTAAAACCGGACCTTACAAAAACGGTTTCATCTCATCTTCAATCTGGGTTCTCAGCTCCATCAGGCGCTTGGCATACATTTCCTGCTGCTTTTCCTCTTCCGTTTCAGGGATCCATTTGGGTACCGGAAGCTTTTTACCGTTTTCATCTACAGCAACGAATACAATGATGCAGTGGGTCTTTTTATCAAAAGTAGGCTGCTTCAGATTTCTTGAGAATACATTGATCGCAATGTGCATACTTGAAGTTCCGGTATAAATCACCTGCGCATCTACTTTGACTACTTCCCCGATCTTGATAGGCTCATAAAAGCGGATTCCTCCCACATAGACTGTTACGGAATAATTTCCGCTCCAGGTTGTAGCACAGGCATATCCAGCCTGATCAATCCATTTCATGACGCTTCCCCATGTACATTTCCCCGTAATTAACATCTGAAGGCTCTGAAATAAACTGAAAAGTAATAGGCTTGTTCTGCATCTTTATAAAATTTGAATAAAGTTATTTAATAATTTCCAAAGTTTTAGATTAAATCCTACTTTTGAAAGACGAAACTTTCAATGAAAGAGAAATTTAACAAAATAACAGATTTAGACATTGCAATGAAGAAAGTATTTTATCTCAACACATGTGATACCTGCAGAAAAATTTTAGCACAGTTTGACCTTTCAGGCTGGGAACTTCGAGATATAAAAAAGAACCTATTACCAAAGAAGAATTAGCAGAAATGTATAAACTGACAAAGTCGTATGATGCTTTGTTCAGCAGGAAATCTACTCAGATCAAATTGAGAGGTCTGGATGTAAAGTCTTTAGGAGAAAAAGATTTCAAAGAATTGCTGCTGGATCACTATACCTTTTTGAAAAGACCTGTTTTTATCACTGATAAAGAGATTTTTGTAGGGAATGATAAGAAGAATATAGAAGCTTTAAAAACATTCTTCGGAGTGAGTGAATGAAATATCTGATTTCCATATTGCTTTGTCTTGCCATCAATTTAAAAGGACAGACGGTTTACAGAACACCTTCAGGCTCAAAGTTTCATGATTCAGCATGCAGAATGGTGAAAAATGTTTCTTCCGGCCTTTCTGTAAACGAAGCATTGAGAATCGGGCTTCAACCTTGTAAGATTTGCAATCCAGGGATTACATCATCTGTGTATGGTATTGTTTCCCATCCTAAAAGACCAATGGAACCAACAAAGGAAACCAATGCCTGGGTACAACAAAAGCTGGGAGCAGGTGTAAGCATTATACCCGTATCGGAAACGATTATTGTTTCCAGCATCTTCCAAAATGATTTATTTATGTTTTTTTGATTTGTTTTTAATGTGTTAATTATTAAATACTTATATTTATAATAGCCAAAAAAAAAAATCATGACGAAAAACTTTTTAAAAACGAAGAATCTTAACAGATCTGCCTTAAAGAAAATAGAAGGCGGGCTAAGACCTCCTCTTGTCAACTGTTTTACTTTATGCGGACCGGCAGGTGGGGTGATCTCCAATACACCGGGCGTAGGAGATGCCTGTAGCCCAGACAGAAAAATCTGTTGTATCTGCTACTAAACAAAATAGGCTGTAAAATGAATTACAGCCTATTTTTGTATATATTTTAGAACGCTTATACAAAAGGAGCTTTCACCACTTTTGCAGGAATGTTCTTATTTCTTACCTGAATAAAAATCTCAGAACCTAGTTTGAAGTGAGGCTTATCTACATACGCAAGACCTAAACCGATCTTCTTCATTGGAGACTGGGTTCCTGAAGTTACTTTCCCGATCACGTTTCCTTCAGCATCTACAACAGGGTAGTCGTGTCTTGGAACCCCTTTGTCAGTAAGTTCAAAACCTACTAATTTTCTGGTAACACCTTCTTCTTTCTGTTTGGCAAAAACATCTTTAGAAACAAAATCTTTATCGAATTTTGTGATCCATCCTAAACCGGCTTCCATTGGAGAAGTGGTGTCATCGATGTCATTTCCGTAAAGACAGAATCCTTTTTCAAGTCTCAAAGTATCTCTGGCAGCCAATCCGCAAGGAATAATCCCCTCTTCTTTACCGGCTTCCATTACAGCATCCCAAAGTTTTTCAGCGCTTTCGTTGTTGAAATAGATCTCAAAACCACCGCTTCCGGTATATCCCGTGTTTGAAATAATTACGTTATTTTCTCCTGCAACACTTCCTACAGTGAAATGATAGTAAGGAATTTCAGAAAGATTTACATCAGTAAGTTTCTGAAGAATTTCAGTAGCCTTAGGCCCCTGAACCGCCAATAACGACATCTCGTCAGAAGCGTTGGTCATCTTAGCACCAAAAGTATTATATTTTGAAATATGATTCCAGTCTTTATCTATGTTGGAAGCATTCACAACTACGAAATATTTGTCATCTTCCATTTTGTAAACGATAAGGTCGTCTACAATACCTCCGTTTTCGTTCGGAAGGCAGGAGTATTGAGCTTTTCCGTTTTCAAGAGCATCTACATTATTGGTCGTAACATATTGTAAAAGATCTTTTGAACCCGGTCCTTCGATGAAAAACTGTCCCATGTGGGAAACATCAAATAATCCGGCTTTTTCTCTTACTGCAAAGTGCTCTTCCGTTACTCCCGAATATTGTACAGGCATCTCAAAACCTGCGAAAGGTACGATCTTAGCTCCCAAAGAAACATGTTTGTCGTACAATGCTGTTTTCTTCATATTTAATTTTTATTTCTTTATTTTAAAACTGTTGAAAGTCTCATTGAATAGGGTCATATAGTTTCCGTTCCAGAATTTCTGGCCACAGTTGATGGTCACCAGATACAGCTCCTTATCTTTCTGAAAGGCTCTGGTAATCCAGAATAGTTTTTCTTTCGGATCAAAATATTCGTAATAATATTCCGTAAATCCTTTTTGCTTTTATTTTCTTTTACTTTGTTTTCCGCATCTTCAGACTTGTACAAGGCCAGGATGAATTTCTTCGTTTCGGCTTTGGGAAGATTAAGATCATGATATTCAGAAATGGTGATGGCCCCGATTTCGTTGCTAGGGAAAATATTGACAATCTCGCTGTCATTGGTAGATTTCCAGCCTTCAGGAACATTGACGGTATAGTTCGGACTTTCATACACCTTGCCTTTTTGAGCCAAAAACAGGCTTCCTGATACTAAGGCAGAAAAAAGAAGGAATTTTTTCATTATTAAAAATGGTGTTTATATTCTTCAAGAATGATCTTAAACCATTCCGTAAAGTTTTCAGGGTGTTCAGCAATTTCCTGATCCAGATCTTCAGGAGATATGAATCTTACTTCCTCTACTTCTTCTTTGTTTAAATTGAAACCAGCTTCATGATTTCCTACAAAAACATGATCAAGCTCGTGTTCCCAAAGACCACCGCCTACATCTGCTTTGTAGATAAAGCTGAATTTTTCAGAAAGTTCCGTTTCAATTCCCAGTTCTTCTTTCAGTCTGCGTGTAGCACCGGCCAGATATGTTTCGCCTTCTCTGGGATGTGAGCATACGGCATTAGTCCATTGGTTAGAGAATGGTATTTTCCGGAAGCTCTTTTCTGAAGAAGCATTTCTCCTTTGCTATTGAACAGAAATACAGAAAAAGCACGGTGCAACAGACCATTGATGTGTGCCTGCTGCTTTTCCATCAGACCCAAAACTTCATCTTCAGGATTTACTAAAACTACAAATTCTTCCATTTCTACAAATGTAAGCGTAATAAATGTATTTTGGAAATTTTTAGGGAAACATCATGTTTTTTATAAAAAAGAGAAGAGAGCAGATGAATTTATCCTGGTTAAATTAAATTGCTGTAACGAAAATTTTTAATAATAACCATTAAAATAATGAATAAAATGCCTATATTATTTAATGAATAATGGTTTTTATAGTAAAATTTTAACATAAACTAAGTTTAATGAGCCTGATAGTTGTAAAAGTGCTAACTTTGTTACTTAATATTTAATGATGGAGTTAGAGTACATAGAACACATTAGTCCCATTCTGAAGGATGGAGTAAAAAATTACCTAATCGATATTGACGGAACCATTACTGATGATGTTCCGAACGAAGAACCGGAAAGAATGGTTACCTGTGAACCTTATCCGGATGCTCTGGAAACTATTAACAAATGGTATGACGAAGGCCACCAGATCTGCTTCTTCACTTCAAGAACCGAAAATCTGAAACAAATCACAATAGACTGGCTGGATAAGCATGGTTTCAAATACCACAGCGTGCTTTGCGGCAAACCGAGAGGGGGAAATTATCACTGGATAGACAACCACCTGGTAAGAGCTACAAGATACAAAGGCAGATTTACGGATCTGGTAGAAAAACAAGTAACTATTGAAGTCTTCAGAGAAGATGGAGAATAACAAATATCATTCAAAGATTTAAAGATTAAATGTGAACCCGTTCCATTGATTTTTAAATCTTTTAATTTTTAATTATAGATGTATTTATGAAAGTTTTAGCAAACGACGGCCTTGATCAATCAGGAATTGATGCCTTAACGGAAAAAGGTTTTGAGGTTATTACTACAAAAGTTCCGCAGGAGTTTTTGGTAGATTATATTAATGAGCATAAGATCCGTACCCTATTGGTGAGAAGTGCTACCCAGGTAAGAAAAGATATTATAGACAACTGTCCTTCGCTTGGTATTATCGGAAGAGGAGGGGTAGGAATGGATAATATTGATGTAGACTATGCAAGAGAAAAAGGGATTCATGTGATCAATACGCCTTCGGCTTCTTCAGAATCGGTAGCAGAGCTTGTTTTTGCGCATTTGTTCTCAGGTGCCAGATTCCTTCAGGATTCAAACAGAAAAATGCCTTTAGTAGGAGATACCGAGTTTGCCGGACTTAAAAAAGCATATGCTGCGGGAATTGAGTTGAGAGGAAAAACCATCGGAATCATCGGAATGGGAAGAATCGGGCAGGAGGTTGCCAGAATTGCCCTGGGACTTGGAATGAGAGTTGTGGCTGCAGATAATAATGTAGGAAGAGCAAGCATCAAAGTGAAGTTCTATAACAATCAGTTTATCAATGTTGATATCGAAACTGAGCCGTTACAGGATGTCCTGAAACATTCGGACTTTATTACCCTGCATGTTCCTGCTCAGAAAGACGGTTATATGATCGGTCAGAATGAGTTTGATATAATGAAGGATGGAGTGGCGATTGTCAATTGTTCCAGAGGTGGAGTTATTGATGAAGCAGCTTTAATAGCAGCACTTGATTCCGGTAAAGTAAGATTTGCAGGATTGGATGTTTTCATCAATGAGCCTACACCCTCTAAAGAAATCCTTAATCACTCCAAGATCTCTCTTACCCCTCATACAGGAGCTTCTACTCTTGAAGCACAGGACAGAATCGGGCTTTCCCTGGCAGAACAGATTTCAAGTATTTTACAAATTCATTAGCAGAATGAAACAATACAACAAAAGCACCTCAAAAAGAGGTGCTTTTTTATTGTAAACTGTTGGAATCAATTAGATTATAGATTGTTTTTACTTTTCAATAAATCTCTGATCTCTGTCAGTAATTTCTGATCTTCAGTAGGTCCTGCAGGAGCTGGAGCATCTTTTTGTTGACCTTATTGGCCAGTTTAATGATCCAGAAAAGTACCATGGCAATACAAAGGAAACTGATTACTGCTGAAAGGAAATTTCCATAAGCAACCCCGTTCCACGTAAGCTTGGCAATGTTTTCTGCACCTGCGGCTTTTAAAGCAGGGTTTAAGATCAGAGGCGTAATCACATCTTCCACTAAAGATGAAACAATTTTACCAAATGCCGCTCCAATGATCACACCGACAGCCAGATCAAGAACATTACCCTTGAAGGCAAACTCTTTAAATTCTTTGACAAATCCCATAATTTATATTTTTTAATTAGTTATATACACAAAAATATAACTAAAAATGTAAAAAACATCAATTTTTATCGTTTTTTATTTAAAAAAGATAGATTTTTATTCTAAAATAATACAATCTCCTTTAATAGTATTTATCGTTTGCTTTCATTCATTAACCCATTCATGATCGTATTATAATTTTATTGTTGAGGTCACATTGTAATGAAAAATCTTTTGTAATTTGCTTAAAAGTTTGATCACTCTATGAAAATATTTACCGCAGAACAAATACGCAGCTGGGATCAGTTTACCATTTCTCATGAACCTGTTTCTTCCGTTCAACTCATGGAAAGAGCTTCTATGGCCGTGGCCAACTGGATTTCTGACCATTGTAAAAATCATAAAAAGATGGTTGTATTCTGTGGGAACGGAAATAATGGCGGTGACGGTTTAGCGATCGCAAGACTGCTTTACTTCAAAGGCTTTGATGCTGATGTTTTTGTGGATGACCCCAAAGGCAGGTTTTCTGATGATGCCTTGGTTAATCTGAAAAGATTGCGGGATTTTTCGGGTGTTTCTGTGAGAAAATTCAGCGATATTGAACAGTATTATTTTGATGACAAAACCATTATCATTGATGCGCTTTTTGGAACAGGTTTGTCCAGACCTCTGGAAGGGAAATACAGACTTCTGGCTGATCAGCTGAACCAGAAAGATAACATTAAAATATCGGTTGATATTCCCTCCGGATTATCTGCGGATGAAATGCCTGGAGATCATGATATGCTCCTGAAGGCTGATTATACATTAAGCTTTCAATGCTGGAAACGAAGCTTTCTCCATCCTGAATCAGGACAATACACGGGTGAAATAGTTATTCTCGATATCAACTTAAGCAAAGAATATTCAGAAACAACCCAGACGGAATACTTTGTAATAGATGATAGTCTGATTGAGAATATCTTTAAACCCAGATCCGATTTTTCTCATAAAGGAAACTATGGAAGAGCAGTCATCGTTGGAGGAAGTTATGGAAAGATCGGAGCGGCAGTGTTAGCCACCCGGTCAGCCTTGAAGACGGGTGCAGGACTGACTTTTACAATTGCTCCCGAATGTGGCTACGAAATCCTGCAGACCTCGTGCCCTGAAGCGATGTTTATGAAAGGCGGAAAAGATTTTATAACAGAATTCGAAGAAGATAAGGATTTCGCTTACGGAATCGGGCCTGGTTTGGGAACTCACCCGGAAACAGAAAAAGGACTTCTGGATTTTCTGAAAAGGCGTACAGACCCTTTAATCCTGGATGCAGATGCATTGAATATTATTTCAAAAGATGAAAAAAACTGAAATTAATCCCACAAAGGTCCATCATCACACCCCATCCCAAAGAATTTGAAAGAATGTTCGGAAGTATGGATAATTCTTTTAAAAGACTTGAGCTGGCCCGGGACAAAGCACAGGAACTGAATATTTACATCATTCTGAAAGATCATCACACACAGATTATTACTCCGGATAGAAACGTTTACTACAATATCACAGGTAATGCGGGGCTTGCCAAGGGGAAGCGGTGATATTCTCACCGGAATCCTTACTTCACTTTCAGCACAGAGGTATTCCGGTGAGCAGACCTGTATTTTGGGAGTATGGCTGCATGGAAGAGCTGCTGATCTTGCTTCTGAAAAACATTCAAAAGAAGCAATGCTTCCTACGGATGTGATTGATGAATTGGGAACAGTGTTTCAGGAACTGAACAGAAAATCCATAAGAAATTTATAATCTCAAAGCTATTAACAGAATGCGGATTTATTCCTTTCATGTTGTTTTATTGCCACGAATGCTAGAATAATTTATAAAGACAGAAACATAGAATATAATAATGAGTGTACTCGTGGTAATTTAAATTTCTCGCTGATCCTGCAGATTACGCAGATTAAAGTATTTAAGCTCAAGACATTATGGGTGTCTTGGAAATTTACAAGGTCAATAAACATCACAACTGAAGACGTAACATTCCCCTCCTCCGGAGGGGTGGCAAAAATTCAAAGAATTTTTGACGGGGTGGTATCAGCAGGAAATCAATTTTACAAAGTATAAAAAAGACAAATCTGTATCATACAAATTTGTCTTTTTTATTCTAAAAGTCAAGCTTTCTTTTTTGCTTTTTATGTGAAAAATTATTCAGGTTTTTCGTTTTCTGCCTGGGTAATTTTAAACTTTTTGGAGATCACCATAATAATCACTCCGGCAATCATAAACGGAATAGAAAGAACCTGTCCTGTATTTAAATTACCGATCTGGATAAATTCATCCCCTGTGGTTCTTTCAGGAATTCTACAAAGAATCTGATGGCCCAGAGAATGATGAAAAACAGCCCGAATAACCATCCCTGCTGGTATTTTTTATCCGTTTTTCTATATAAAACCCATAGTAGAATGAAAAGAGCAACATATCCTACAGCTTCAAACAGCTGGCTTGGGTAACGTGGTACGGTAAGACCGTATTCACTGCTCTGCTGAGGAAAAAGTAAAGCAAACGGAGAGTTGGGATCTGCAGGTTTTCCTACAATTTCAGAATTGAAAAAGTTCCCCATTCTTACAAAGGCGCCACCTAAAGCCACTACAATCCCCAATCTGTCATATACCCAGAAAGGATTCTTTTTGATAATCTTAAATGAATAATACAGTGTTGTAAAGATCAGTGCAATGGTTGCTCCATGGCTGGCTAATCCTGAAAATCCTGTGAATTTAAGACCGTTTTTCGTACTTATCGGTAAAAAAACACTCCAGAAATCTTCTTTAAATAACTCAGGCTGATAAAAATAACATGTCCCAGCCTTGCCCCAAGGATTGTACCTATCAATGTCCAGGTAAAAAGAGGCTCCAGGTATTTTTGATTTACATTATCGATTTTGAATATCCTGTTCATTAAAACATATCCGAAACCAAACGCAAACACAAACATCAGACTATAGAAGTGAAGAGTAACGGGTCCTAGTTGTAGCCCTTTTGACGATCCCAGATGTTAAATGGGGTTTCAAGCTCTACTTTGTCAGAATCGGTGATCGGTTTTGCCGATTTTACAGCATATTTGAATGTTGTAATATTATCCTTGGTTACAGGAGTGTCTATCAGTTTAAAATTTTTATCAAAAAACTGATATTTTGAATCCCTGAACCTTGATAGCGTTGAAGCTCCGAAATTATAATAAGCAGGTTCAAAATTAGATTCGTTAAGGATCACTACCACATTATTATTGATGGCTCTGTCCGGAAAAGCGCTGAGATCACCTAATTCCGTAGTAGAGTAGATCTTTACCGGAATATTGTTCCCGTTGATATCTAAAGTACCGTCAGATAAGCCTCCAGGGTATTCCTGTGCCATAAGACATTGAGTGATCAATGCAAAAGTACAAGGTAAATTCTGAAAAAATATTACTCATATTTCTATTGATTTAATAGTTTGATTATTAATGTTTATGTTTGGAAGGTACAGGGTCGTAACCGCTTCCTCCCCAGGGATGGCATCTTAAGATCCTCCTGAATCCCAGCCAGAAACCTTTGAATAAACCATGAACTCTGAGTGACTCCAGCATATAATGAGAGCAGGTAGGTTCATAACGGCAGTTTTTGGGAAGTATGGGCGAAATAAACCATTGGTAAAATTTGATCAGAATTACCAAAGGAAATGTAATGATTTTATTGAATGTAAGTTTCAAAACAATGCAAAAATAGGGTAAAAAAATTAAAATTAGTTTAATTTTGTTATAAGTTTCAGAGCATAGAAATCTGAATGATTGATCTTAAAAATAAAATTATCTTGAATCAAAATATTCCATTAGCTGAAAAATTAAGACCGAAAACCCTTACCGATGTACTGGGGCAGGAGCATCTTACCGGCGAAAAAGGAACGATCAGAAAGATGATCGAAAACAATACCCTGAATTCACTGATCTTTTGGGGCCTCCGGGTACAGGGAAAACTACGCTGGCAGAGATTATTTCTGAGCAGTCGGGAGAAAATTCTATAAGCTTTCAGCGGTTTCTTCAGGAGTGAAAGATGTACGGGATGTTATTGAAGACGCAAAGAAGCAGAATTTGTTTTCAGGAAAATCACCCATCCTGTTCATTGATGAAATTCACCGTTTCAATAAATCCCAGCAGGATTCTTTGCTGCACGCTGTAGAGAAAGGCTGGATTGTTTTAATAGGAGCTACTACAGAAAATCCAAGCTTTGAGGTGGTTTCTGCACTACTTTCGAGAAGTCAGGTATATATTCTGAAAGCCTTGAGCTATGAAAAGCTGGAAGAACTTATTGATATTGCTTCTGAAAGATACAATAAGGATGAAGGAACGCAGTTTAAAATTCTTGAAAAAGAAGCTTTCATTCAATATTCGGGAGGAGATGCCAGAAAGCTGATCAATTCCGTGGAACTGGTTTTGAATCAGTATAAAAATTCAGATACAGTTGAAATCATTAATTCCGATGTTCTTGAAGTACTTCAGGAAACGATGGCGCTTTATGACAAAAACGGAGAGCAGCATTATGATATTATTTCGGCTTTTATCAAATCTATGAGAGGAAGTGATCCGAATGGTGCCGTCTACTGGCTGGCAAGAATGATTGCCGGAGGTGAAGATATCAAATTTATTGCAAGAAGAATGCTTATTCTGGCAGCTGAAGATATAGGATTGGCCAATCCTAATGCTCTGGTGATTGCAAATAACTGCTTTCAGGCTGTGAATGTGATCGGGAATCCGGAAGCAAGGATCATATTAAGTGAAACGGCTGTTTATCTGGCGGTATCCCCAAGAGTAATTCCGCTTATATGGCTATTAATGATGCATTGGCATTGGTGAAACAAACCGGAAACCTGCCTGTACCGCTTCATTTAAGGAATGCTCCCACAAAGCTGATGAAAGATCTGGATTACGGGAAAGAATATAAATATGCCCATTCCTATGAAGGAAACTTTGTAGAACAGGATTTTCTTCCTCAGGAAATTAAAGACGTGAAGCTTTATGAGCCCGGGAACAATTCCACTGAAAAGAAAATCTACGAAGAGCTTAAGAAAAAATGGAATAATAAATATTAAAACATAAAAAGGATACTGTAAAGACAGCATCCTTTTTTATTTTGATAAATTACTCACCGGTAGTATAGATAAACAGGGTTTTCTTACCGTTGTAGTCTTTGATCTCCGTTCTTTTGTTAATTTGAGGATAGATTTGTGTGTTTTTAGGATCCGTAAATTCATATCCTTCAATCAATACAGGATTGTCTTCCGGAAGTTTGTACTGAACATTTACTTCCGCCAGAGACATTCTGTCAAAAGCATTTCCTCCGTTTTTAAACTTATATTCAGTTACTCCCTTAGTAAAAACAGAACTGTATTTTTTTAAAGCCGAAGGAAGGCTCGAAGCCGTATTGTATACTTTCGAAACCTGTAGTTTATCTTTGTATGAGTTGAACAATTCAACTGTTCCAATCACGTTGTCAGCTACTGCAAATTTTACAGAAGGATTTTTTTGTTGTGCAAACAAAGTTGCAGAAGACAATATTAAAAAGAATAGAGTAATTTTTTCATAATCAGAAATGTAAATATTAAAAACGTGATAAATATAGTTATTTTTTATAAAATGTGAATGAAATATTGAATTGTTTTGAGTTTTATTTATAAATAAAAAGTTTTACCGTTAAAATTGGTCCTTATTTTCAGGATTCTCGTCCTTTTTGTCAACCATATTTTTAATAATATTTTTCAGTCGCTGAAATGTAAAAGAACTGAATAATAAGATAATACCCAAAGCAATAAATGCACTGATTCTGGAAATATTATCCATTTGCCAAACATCATAGGCGTAAAGCTTTAATACCATAAGTCCCACAAGGGCAAAACCGATCTTATTATATTCCGGGATATTTTTTTCAGACCCAGATATATGAAAATACTGGCAAGAACTGTCCATATGATAGGTAAATAAAGAATATTGAAATGTTTCTTCACTTCGTAAGCATGAAGGATGTCATGAGATGCTGCTAAAACATACGAATGATGAAGTTCACAACTTACAGCAGTAATAATAGCCAGAGAAAGAACCCAGTATGAAATTTTATTTTTATGGAAACCTGAAGCAGGGATGATTTTAAAACATACATATATAAAAGGAATCCACTGAAGCAGATGCAGTAAATAAAAGCCGGACTGTAATTTTTCTGATAAAAGTGCTGTAACCACAGATGCAGTGACAGTGGAGATATTAATGATCAGCAGAAAAAGAATCACGTATATCAAGATAATCTGAATATCATTTCTGATGCCCAAAGTTTTTCTGAATAATAATAAGATGAAAATATAATAAACACTGAATAACAATCCAACACTTGTGATTGCTGCCCAGTGCATTGCGGAGATATGATAAATGATCTCGAAAAGAAGTGCAGCATAAATAACCCCATAGCTGGCCAGTGTGATCAGGTCTTCAAAAAAGTTATTTGTTTTTTCTGTATTTCTGCTGCGTTATTTTTTTTTAACAGGTATAAATTAATGATGGAAGAAATTACCGTGACTAAGCTTGTTAAAAATACAGGATTGAAAACCATGTTCATTTTTTCCATGTCGAAATTTTCTGTCCAGGTGATGATTTGTGCAATAATGACCAATGGGAACAGAATATAAAAGAATGTTTTGAAAATTGTATGACCTGTTTTTTCCAGATAAAGAGGAGAAGTGTTGCTTCTATAGCCCATACACTGGTGATGAGATGGGTTTTAAACTGAAGCGCAACGGCAATAGTGATAAGGCTGGCAGTGATTCCTGCAAATACAGAATAAGAAATTCCAAAGTTTTTTCTTCCGTATTCTCTGAAGAGAAAAACAGAATTGATGGCTGCAAAAATGAGCGGGAAAATAATGACAGGTTCATACTTTAATTCGTTGAAAGTATAAACAAGCCCTATAATACTTGAAAAATTAATGAATGCGAGCATTAAAATATCTGAAGTGGAGAGCAGATTTTTTCTAAAATAATCAAGCAACGCAAAAATGTAGAAGATGATATAGCTGATGATATAAAAGGTAATACTTAAAAGCTCCGGCCGGTTAGCAGTCCATGAAAAAAGATAGAGACTGGTAAAAATATAGGCTGTCCATCCCACACTTTTCCAATGACGGAGAAAAGCTGCCGTAAGCATTCCGATATTGAGAAGAGTCAGATAGATGAAAAGAAAAAGATAATTACTTTGTCCTGTACTGATCATCAACGGGGCAGAAAAACCGCCCATTAATGAGAAAATAATCAACACTTCACTTTTGTAATAATAAGCAAGAGCAATGGAGATAACAGTAATGAAGGTTGTTATGGCAAAGGCTGTGTTCTGGGAAAAAAGATGGTATTCCCGGAAAGCTATTGTAGCGGTAAAGTAGAGTACGGCAATTCCTCCTCCTGTAATAATAGAAGCAAATGTGGCGTAATTTTTTCTGAGAAAATGACCGATAAGGATAATTCCAGCTCGGTACAGAAGCCAATTCCGGCTCTTGCAGGTTCCCCGATCCAGTTTTTATCTATAGCGTATTTTACAAAGTAGCCGATTCCGAGAACAAGGGTGAAAATACCGATAATGGTAAGGGCATTCTGTTTCAGGAAATCAAATACAGGAGCAAGCCGGTCTTTTTGAACTGGCGGGATTTCTTCATTTGGAGATTGCTGTAAATTTATTTTGTCCGGGTCATGAGATTGTATTGTCCGGGGAATGGCAATTTCTTCTGTTTCCTTTTTTTCCGGTAAGTACGGATGGAACTGAATCTCTGTTGATTTTAGCATGAAGATCAGATACTTCTTTTTCAAGTTTCCTTATTTTGGTATTCAGGTTATTGAAAATGATGATGATCACTACAATTAATATGACAGCAAGATATTCACCCATCAGATAGTTTTTATCAAATATAAAGAAATGTGTTTGAATGCTGTAAAAAAATTAGCCCATCACAAGGTAAGTAATGGGCTAACGGTATAGATAACTAACAATATGTTCTTCTTAGTTGGATACTTTGTAAATGTAGATTGAAGCATTACTTGTACTCAGTGCGCCTAATGTAAGCAGGCCGGTTTCTATAGTCCCGAAATTAATTTTGTCACCTGCCTGGAAAGAATACAATGAATGGATGCTTGTATCAGCTATGGATAGACCGGTTACTAAAATATTAAGACCACTGAACATGCTGCTGTCTATTATAGCAGATGTTCCGCTTCTTGTTCGGGCTATTCCGATACCGCCTTCAGACAATACAGATGCGACTAATCCTGTTGAATATTTAAATGCAAATCCAACAGCATATACTCCGGTTGATGGGATGACGTAAGAGCCATCGTTATCATCAAATAATGAAGCGCTACCTATGGTTCTGTCAACAGCTTTAAAGTTCAGAGGTTTAAAACCTCCGGGGAATGCTCCTACAGATAGTACACTAAGAGTGGTTGACTTTTTAGCTGCATAAACAGTAGTGTTACTGGTTGATCCACCCATCAGTAGCAGAGGATCCATTTTATAGACTTCTGCACTTCCCTGGTTGATTGCTAAAACCTGATATCCGGGTAACGCTGTGGCTGCAGGTGTGTCTCGAACTTTTAAAGTTCCATTTACGTCGAGGGTTGCTGTTGGAGTAGTTGTGTTAATACCAACTTGTGAAAACAGAGGAAGCGTTGCACAAGCAAACAGCAGACTGTAGATTTTAGTTTTCATGATCAAGATTTTTAATTTAGTTGCTAAGCAAATATACAATAAAAATTATACTCTTCATTGTGAATTTTATAATTTTTATGATATTATGATATGATATACTTAAACATATGTTTATATTTTCATGTATATTGTCTCATAATTAATTTACGAGTTATTTTTCCTGTTATTACTGTAAATCTATGGATTTAAGCGCTTTAAGGAGTGTAATTATCCCTTTTGTGTGGGTTATTTTTTTAGAGATAAACGGTTGTCAACTAAGTATTTATTGGGGTGAAAATTGTTGTGCAAAAAAAAACACTGACAATGAAGTCAGTGTTGAATTTTAAGTAAGTTGAGTACTTTTTATTTTAGCTTTCGAGAAGAAATTCTTTATAATTTCCAAGGAAATCAACGTTGGCGTGGATAGATTCCAGCTCCTGAAGTGCATTTCCATGCAAAACCTCATTCCATGGTCCCTCTACATTGATGAAGAAGAAATAATTTCCCAATCCTGTTTTTAAAGTTCGGGATTCAATTTTGCTGAGGTTCATTTTTCGCCATGCAAAAACAGATAATACCTGGTGAAGCCCACCCGGATGATCTTCAGGCAGTGTGATGAGCATTCCGGATTTCTCTCCCAGTGTTTCAAGCTGGCTGTTATCATATCGGTTCTGCTGTTTTGAAATGATGATGAACCGGGTGTGATTTTGTTCAAAATCCTGAATATTTCGGCTGATGATCTTAAGCCCATATAAATTGGCTGCAAACTGATTGGCTACAGCTGCTATTTTGCTTTCCTTGTTTTCCGAAACGTATTTTGCAGCAGCGGCAGTAGAAGAAAAGTCCTGTTTCGGTATTTCCTTATAATGGGTATCCAGAAAATGGAAGCTTTGTGCCAGAGCCTGCGGGTGCGAGTATATTCTTTCCAGATCCTCTATAGCATTGTCCGGATGAATCATCAGGTGATGGGCGATAGGCATTACTGCTTCAGCTTCAATCTTAATAGACGGGGTCTTATATAAATAGTCCAGCGTCATTGAAACAGTCCCTTCTATGGAGTTTTCCAAAGGAACAACGGCCTTTACAGCGTCACCATTTTCCACTGCATTGAAACAGTCCAGAATACTGGCTTGTGGTAAAAGCTCTTCATCCGGAAAGAGCTGTGCAGCGGCAAGCTGGGTAAAGCTGGCATGAGGCCCTAAAAATGCAATCTTCATAAATAATATATAAGGTATAATTAATACAAAGCACAAAGGTGCGAATTAATTCACAAACAGGTTAAGATTTTGAGGGTAAAGTTTGAGCATTGGAGTGTTTTATACTTTTGGGCGTGATGATGCATTAAAGTCACCATTGATCATTAATAGTACAAGCGGTATTGTTCCAGGCCCTGTCATCTTCAGGCTATTTTTCTTCCTTCCAGCTCGCTTCAATCATTTCCATTAAAAAATCCGGACATTTGATAACCTTATTGGTTTGGGCATCCAGAAAGAAAAGGGTAGTGGAAGCTTCCGTTATTTTAATATGCTCTTCATTGTAAATTTCATATTCAAATTCAATTCTCACTCCCGGAATTTTTTTACATAGGTATGAATTTCTAATTTCTGATCATACAAAGCCGGACGGATATACTTAATTTTGTAATCTGAAACAGGAAGCCAAATTCCTTGGTTTTCAATTTCATCGTATGAAATTCCTATGCTTCTGAAGAGCTCCACCCTGCCTACTTCGAAGTACGTGGCATAGTTACCATAGTATACATATTTCATAGGGTCTGTTTCTGCGTAACGTACTCGTATTGAGTGTGTTGTGTGTATCATTTTGAGTGCTAAATTATACATACAAATATATTTTTAAATAATCAATACCTGCAATATTTTTTTTTTTAAAAAGAAAAAATTGGACCTTTGTCTCCCTTCTAAAAACAGTACAAACAAAAGAATAATCAGGGCATAAAAATGGATGACAATTTAATGATGATATGGCAGAAGTGCCTTCAGTTTATGCGCGATAATTTGAACGCAGCTGAAGATAATTCTGACCTGAAAAAACTTGAAAAATCTTTCGATATGTTATTTGATAAGGTGCAGCCGCTTTCATTAGTAGCCAACAACCTTACACTTATCGTACCGAGCGATTTTTACAAGGAATATATTGAGGACAACTACCTGTCCCTGCTTTCTGCTGCCCTGAAGAAAAATATAGGAAAAGGAGTGAAATTATGGTATTCTGTAATGGAAAACAGACCAAAAGGCGAAGAAAAGCCCGTTACCATGAATATGAAGGGACAAAGCGTTCCTATCCTAAAACACAGGAAACAATGCCGCAAGGATTCTCAGCTAATATTGTAAACCCTTTTGTAGTTCCTGGAATAAGAAAAGTAAACATAGATTCCAACCTGAAGCCTGACTATTCATTTGATAGTTATGTAGAAGGGGAAAGTAATAAATTTGCTGCTACCGTAGCCAGATCAATTGCCAAAAGACCAGGAGCAACTGCTTTTAACCCATTGTTTTTATATGGAGGTTACGGAGTAGGTAAAACCCACCTGGGGCAGGCTGTAGGTCTTGAAGTGAAGAACCAGTTTCCGGATAAAGTAGTATTGTACCTATCTTCAGAAAAATTCATTCAGCAGTTTATTTCTGCTGCTAAAGCTCATAAACAAACGGAATTTGCCAATTTCTACCAGATGGTGGATGTACTGATCATTGATGATATTCAGTTCTTATCAGGAAAATCAGCAACTCAGGACAGCTTCTTCCACATTTTTGATCACCTTCACCAGAACGGAAAGCAGATTATCCTTACTTCAGATAAAGCTCCGGCTGACATTATGGATATTCAGGACAGGATTGTTTCCCGTTTCAAATGGGGACTTTCTGCAGAGATCAAATCTCCGGACCTGTCTACAAGAAGACAGATTATTGAAGATAAACTAAGCAGAGACGGAATTGCACTTCCTGATGATATGCTTGACTTCCTTGCTGCTGAAGCGAAAACCAATGTAAGAGAACTTATAGGGGTGATCAACTCAGTGATCGCTTACTCTACAGTATATAAGAGAGACCTGAGTCTTGAACTGCTGAAAGAAACCATCAACAGAATTGCTGCAAACCAGAAAAAGTGATCAATATTCCTTACATCCAGGATGTGGTATGTGATTATTTCGGAATCAAAAAGAGCAGCTTTTATCAAAAACAAGAAAGAGAGAGATTGCACTACCAAGACAGCTTGCTATGTATTTTTCCAAAGCATTCACCAATTCTACATTTACAAAGATCGGTGAAGAAATGGGAGGAAAAGATCACTCCACGGTAATGTATGCCTGCGATACCATTAAAGATGTATCGAAAATCGATAAAGAGATCAAAAAATACGTGAAAGACCTTACAGAGAGAATCAAACAATAATTCCTGTAAAGCTTATATAAATTGAAATGAAGAATCGCTGTATTCTTCATTTTTTATTTAGTTTTGTTACCACAAACCTTAGAACTTTATAATTTCGATCCTCTCAATTTTAAATAACAGAATATGAATATATTGATGGTCTGCCTTGGAAATATATGCAGAAGCCCTTTAGCTGAAGGAATTATGAAAACAAAACTACCGGAAAGCTTTATGGTAGATTCTGCAGGAACCATTTCTATGCACGAAGGCAAGCATCCGGACAAAAGAGCCATAAAAACAGCAGCCAACCATCATGTAGACATATCAAAACAAAGATCAAGACCTATCACAAGAACTGATTTTGAGACCTTTGATAAAATATACTGTATGGACGTAGATGTACTTGCAGATGTGATATCCAAAGCTAAAAACGAAGAAGAGCGCCAAAAGATATCTTTATTCTTAGAAGCACTGGGAGATCATCAGAATGCTGAAGTACCGGATCCGTACTGGGGTGATATGAGCGATTTTGAAAAGGTTTTCCAGTTATTGGACAGAGGGTGTGAAGCCATTAAAAACCAAATACAAAAATAATTGCCATGAAAAGAATACTATTACTGCTTTTATTAAGCTTTAATTTCTCTTTCGCCCAAACCAAAGATGAAACAGAGATCCGTAAAGTAATGGATGATTTTATGGGGTGCATTAAAACCCGGGATGAAGCTAAATTTTTATCTTTATTCCAGGAGCCGGTGCTTTGGACCGGAATTTACAAAGACAGAACACAGGCTAAACGTCTGGAAAAAAATCCTAAGGCGGAATATTACTTTGCAGATGATTATAAAGCTTTTATCAGAGGCTTTAAAGATGATAAATCTGAAGAAAAATTTGATAATATTAAAATCATTGAAGACGGTGCCATAGCTTCTGCCAACTTCGATTACAGCTTTTGGTATGATGGCAAAATGGAAAACTGGGGAAAGGAAATCTGGACCCTGATGAAGATCAACGGAACATGGAAAATTACCTCTGTTACCTTCTCTATGGACCTTGCAAAATACTATCCGCAACCTTCATTAAACGAAAGAACTAAAAAATAATACAATGCTTTTTTTACTCCCTGCTTATTTATCAGAAAATACCTCTATTCATCATTTTTCACCTGTTATAAAGGATTATATCATGCAGACTGACTACTTCTTTGTGGAGAATGAAAAAACAGCCAGAAAAGTGGTGAAATTTTTTGCTCCGGAGAAGAAACAGTCTGATCTGAAATTGTTTCTGCTGGATAAATATACGGAGAACGCAGACATCAGAGAAGCTCAGGAACTGATGCTGAAAGGGCAGGATTTCGGGCTGCTATCAGAAGCAGGTCTGCCTTGTATTGCCGATCCCGGAAATCTGATTGTAAAATGGTGCCATGAAAAGAATATCAGGGTGATCCCGATTTCAGGTCCTTCATCCATTATCCTTGCTTTGATTTCCAGTGGGTTTAACGGGCAGGAATTTACGTTCCATGGATATCTTCCTATTGATAAAGGAGAGAAAAAGAGACAGATTGTAAATCTGGAAGGTCTGGTTCAGAAAACGGGCTACTCACAGATTTTTATGGAGACACCCTACAGAAATAATCAGCTGTTTGAAGATCTTTGCAAGTTTTTATCACCCAATACAAAACTTTGTATTGCAGCCAATATCAATGATCCGGAACACGAATTCATCAAAACAAAGACCATAAAGGAATGGCAGAAGCAGAAGCCTGAACTTCACAAGATTCCTGCGGTATTTGTATTGGGAAAATAATGAGAAGAGTTAAATTATAAAGGCATATTAACTGATTGGTTTCTTTTCTGGAAGATTTAACAGCTCTTAACGTCTCTATTGCACTATTCTTGTTTTTCATCAGACATCACTTAAAATAATATCAATATGTCTGACAAAAAATTAGCAGGAATCTGGATTGATACGGAGAAAGCCGTGGTAGTAAAGAATCATGATGCTCAGCGTACTTTTGAATTCACTCTTTATAAACCTGTAAAAGCAGAAATTCAGCATGGTAACTCCAGCGAAAATGCGGGAAACAATGCTGAGATCACCAATAGAAATAAGTTTTTTAAAGAAATTGAACATCTTCTGACCAATTCCCAGGAATTATATATTACAGGCCCCGGGGTGATGCAGGAAGAACTGAAACATTTTCTTCATGATACAGCCCAGTTCAGAGACCTTAAGATTACATTGGGAACTTCACAGAAGATGACTGATGAAAAGTACTGGAAACAGTGAAAGATCATTTTAATTATTAAATCATTGATCATGCAATAAAATCCCCGGGGCATCGAAGATGCCCTGGGGATTTTATTATAATTTTATTTTGCCGGATATAATAATTTTCGCAGTCCTTATGATATGTTTTAAAAAAATCTGCGTCATCTGCGTTATCTGCGAGCGAAATAATTATAAGGTCATTGTGATCTGTTTGAATTTAACAGTATTAGAGTATCTTTGGAGTGTGTTCTTTCTCGCTGATCTCGCAAATTACGCAGATTTTGATGCAAAAATTAAAAAAATAATTATTTTTTTGAACAGTTTGATGATATTGATCTAAAGAAGAGTTAAAGATTATTAACCACTCTTTTTATTCCATCTAGTATATTAGTAGTGTTAAAATTGACCAGTAATCCCAGTTTTTTATTGGATAGTTTCAGATATGTGTGTATCTGTTTGAAGTGTATATCTTCAAGACCTTTTACTGATTTAAGCTCTAGAACTACTTTATCTTCAACCAAAATATCAAGTCTGAAATTAAAATCGAATTTTTTATCATCATAGAAAATAGGGATTTCTATTTCTGATTTAACATTCAACCCGTTTTCTTCAAGTTCGTAAATTAAAATTTTTTGATATACAATTTCAAGTAAGCCTGGTCCTAAATGATTATATACATTGAAGATACATTTTCTTACGATATAAGAAATTTCATTTTCAGTCATTTGTTTTTATTTTGATTAAATATACTATTTATTAGAGTTATCTAATACAGCTAAAATATATTTATTATCGTAAATCAGTAATTGTTGTAACTTAAAGAATGATGAAAAAAATCTGCGCAATCTGCTAATTTTGCGAGCGATATAAAATAATCTACAGAATCTATTTAATACTAAATCAATTTCTTGCAAAGAAAATCACAGAAGCTGCTTAATATCTGATCCCTGTTTTTTCAGAATAAAACTCAAAAGCCAGATCGGTCCTACCAGCAAAAACTGCAGATCTTTAAGGAACGAAGGCTTTTTCCCTTCGATCTTATGACCTATGAACTGTAAGATCCATGTAACCACAAAAACGGCAAGATAGACCATCCATGATTGTTTTTCAAAATAGATATTGGTAAGATAAATGAAATGTTCCGTAGCTGCTGTCAGAATGAGCATAATAATACTGATGCGTAATGATAACCTAAGGTAAAACAGAGTAATAAGAACCACTGTAATACTGCTTACAATACTGATACAGCCGAAATAGGAAATGCACAGGTGAGGAGCGGGAATAAGAGAAACAAACCCAAGGATCGTCCAGAAAATCAAAGGCACACAGATCCAGTGAATCAACTTATTGGTTGCGTTTCTATGGCTTTTGCTGTACTCTGCAAATAATAAATCAACCTTTCTCATAGGAACATGAATTTGATAATCGCTAAAATAATAAAATTTTGTAATCACTCGGAAGATTGCTTACATTTGTGCCATGTCTGCCCTGGAAAAGTTTGGTGTTGATATTTTTACGGAAAGGAACATTTTCGAAAGAATTGCTGTGGATAAACCTTTCCGTCCGGATAACCCGGCTTTCATCTTCATTAAATCAGGTACTATAAAACTTCGTCAGCATTTCAGTGATCTGGAGGTTTCTGCCAATATGTTTATGGTAACAGATCCTCAGACCATTTATGAAGTAGTGTCAGTAAGTGATGATTTCCAGTCCCGGATGGTTTCTTATAAAAGAGAATTTATCTCTGCTTTATCACTGAAATTTAACCGTCTTATTACCTATCGTTATTTCAGGCAGCAGATGAACAGAGGGGTGCCTTTCCCGGAAAGTGAAATGGAAGTGGTCTGGAAAAGTGTCAATTTCCTGAAATATATTCTGGATTCTGAGACCGAAATGCTTTATAAAAAGAAATGGTAGAGCATCTTTTCTCCGTTTTTTGCTATCAGATGGCAGGGATCATATCTAAAGAAGATAATAATTCGATGAATCAGATGTCAAGACAGGAAGAGATTGTATTTGTATTTCTTACCGATCTTGCAAAATATCATCTTACGGAGAGAACGGTGGAGTTTTATGCCGAGCGGCAATCAATTACAACCAGACATCTTTCATCAGTGGTGAAGGAGGTGACAGGAAAAACAGCGAGCCATATTATTGCTTTAATTGTAATCAATGAAGCGAAGGTGCTTCTAAACTCGTCTAATAAACCGGTATCTGAGATTTCATCAATCCTTGGGTTTAGCGATCAATATGCATTTTCTCACTTTTTTAAAAACATCTGGAAGTAAGCCCCAGACAATACAGACATCAGTTCGAAAACTAAAATCCTACATTTGAACATCTTTTTCCAAAAATCAAACATTTGATTGATTTTGTGGTTCACCTAACTTTGCATCTGTAAAACAAGGTAAAATGACACAGAAAATAAAAACAGCACTATCAGTTTTGATAGCAGCTTTTCCTGCGCTGTTTTTTTCACAACAGATCAAACAGATGACCGTAGGTGAGGTAGCCGAGATGGCTGTTCAGAATCATCAGCAGTTAAAAGTTTCTGACCGGAATATTGATATTGCCAAACAGAACATCAATGTTGCCAAACTTCAGAAACTACCCACCATTACGGCTTCTACAAGCCAGTTCTACTTGGGGATGCGGTAGCTATTGATAAAGACTTTTCAAATTCAACAAAGATTCCGATGCCTCATTACGGAAGTTCTTATGCCGTACAGGCTACCCAGCTGATCTTTAAGGGAGGATTGGTAAACAAGTCTATTGAAATGGCCGGACTCCGTGAGCAGCTTTCTGAACTGGATCTGGAGAAAAACAAACAGGACGTTAAATTTTTAGTAATTTCCAACTACCTGGATGTATATAAGATCATCAACCAGGAAGAAGTATTCCAAAACAATAAAAAGCTGGCTCAGGAACGTCTTAAGAATATTCAGAAATTCTATCAGCAGGGAATGGTAACCAGAAACGAGGTAATTCGTGGTGAACTTGCTATCAAAAACCTGGATCAGGGAATTCTTACCCTGTCAAACAATAAAAAAATCCTTAATTATAATTTAAGCATTGCTTTAGGCTTATCTGCGGATACTGAAATTATCCCTACGGAAAGTTTAGAGAATAAAGAATCCGGTATTGGTATGGAATATTATACAGACCTTGCCCATGAAAGTAATCCTTTACTGAAGTCTGCCAAAAAGAACATGGATGTAGCAGATAAGAATATTGAGATTATAAAAACAGATAATATGCCCACAGTGGCAGGATTTGGAGGATATACCCTGCAAAGACCTATAACTACAAGGAATCCTGTTCTGGATATGTATTCAGGAGGATGGCAGACTGGGGTTTCTCTTAGCTATAATATTGATAACCTGTATAGAACAAAGGAAAAAGTAAAAGTAGGTGAACTGCAAAAGACCCAGGCCAATGATGCAATGACACTGGTACAGCAGAATGTAGATATGGGCGTAAATGCTGCCTATACAAAATACCAGGAAGCTATTCAGCAGGCTGATATCCTGAATGATTCCAAAAGACTGGCTGAAGAAAACTATAAGATTACTGAAGCTAAATACCTGAATCAACTGGCAGTACAGGCAGAAATGATAGATGCACAGAACCAGAAACTGCAGTCAGAATTGGATTATGCAAATGCTGAGATCAATGTTTTGTACCAATATTACAATCTTTTGAAATCTACCGGAACTCTTTAATTTTTTAAACTGAAAATCAACACAATGGAAAACAAGGAACAAACTACTCAAAATACAAATCCAACTCCTGCCAGAACAGGCGGAGAGGGAAATAAAAAGAAAAATAAAACCAATAAAGTCAGAGCAATCATTTCAAATATCATCGTTTTTCTGGTGATCGGGTTCGGATTATTCTGGCTGATCCGTGAATATTTCCATATCGGAAATAAAACTTATACGGAAGCGGCACAGGTAGAGGAATTCATCAATCCCATCAATACCAGGGTTTCTGCTTACATCAAAGAAATTAAATTTATTGAACACCAGAGAGTAAAAAAGGAGATACGCTGGTCATTCTGGATGAGCGTGAAATTCTTACCCAACTGGGACAGGCTGAAGCAGCATACCAAAACGCAATGGCTCAGAAAACAGCAACCAGCTCTTCAGTAAATACTGTTTCAAACAATATCAATGTGATGCAGTCTAATATTGCAGGAGCTAAAGCAAGACTTTGGAATGCAGAACAGAATCTGAGCCGATATAAAAATCTTTTGGCTGCAGAAGCAGTGACAAGACAGCAGTATGATCAGGTAAAAACCGAATATGATGCTCAAAAGGCAGCTTATGAAACCTTAGTGAATCAGAAACAATCTGCCAGCCTTTCTACTACAGAAGTGAAAAGCAGGTTAGGGATCAACGATGCTGAGATCAAAAGAACAAAATCTGCACTGGATATGGCAAGAATCAACCTTTCCTATACGGTGATCACTGCGCCGTATGACGGAGTGATGGGAAGAAGAACGATTTCTGAAGGACAACTGATCCAGCCCGGGCAACAGGTAGCAACCATTGTTCTGAATGGTCAGAAATGGGTAACTGCCAATTTCCTGGAAAGCCAGATGCCAAACATCAAAGTAGGAGAGAAAATATCGATGACGGCAGACGCTTTAGGCGGACAAAAATTTGAAGGTGTGGTAACGGCTGTTTCTGCGGCTACAGGATCAAGATATTCAAATGTACCTACAGATAACTCTACCGGAAACTTCATTAAAGTACAGCAAAGAATCCCGGTAAGAATTGAGTTTACCGCTTCCAACAAAAAAGAAAATCTGGATAAGCTGAGCGCCGGAATGAATATGAATGTGAATATCAGTCAGTAATTTAAAGATTTAATCATTGAAAGATTAAAAGATTGGAAAATACAAAAGTTAAGCTGAAAACTTTCAGCCACTAGCTTCTAGTTTCTAACCTCTAACTTCTAAATTCAACATGTACAACAAAGGATTATATAGCGACTGGGTACCCAAACCTGTACAGCTTCTGCTGATCGTATTGCTGCTTGCAGTAGTGATGCCGCTCGGTGGGGTGTATACAGGGAATATCAGCCATCTGGTGAGTGGTACCGGAGCAATGACGGAATATTTTATGTGGGCGAATTATGCAACCACAATCGGGATGGGGGCCTGTATGCCTGTTGTCATCAGAATCAAGATGAGATTTAAGGTAAGAGACAAAATGGTACTCTTACTGGTCTTGTTGGGATTGATGAGCTATATTAATGCAACAACTTTACAGCCAATGGTTTTTGTAGCTACTTCTTTGTTCATCGGATTTATGAAAATGATGGTGACGATAGAGCTGTTTCTCCCATTGATGGTAATGATCGGAAACCGGGGATGTTTTATGGCGTATTCTATACATTTGTCTTGGTGATGAACCAGGTGGCAGTGTATTATGCTGCTGAATTTTCACTCCTTTACAACTGGCAGCAGTTCTACCTTTTCACTTCGGTTCTATGCTTTATGCTGGCATTGATACACTGGATTTTTATGCATAACAAATACTTTGCACTGAAAGTTCCGTTACATTATATCGACTGGCTGAGTATCCTACTTTTCATATCAACCTTTATGTTTTCTGCTTATGTCTATTCATTCGGGAGACAGCAGGACTGGCTGAATTCAAAGAATATCATTAATGCAAGTATTGCAGCTTTTGTGAGCTTTGCATTGCTCTCCATCCGTCAGCTGACTTTAAAAAGGCCTTATCTTTCATTCAAAATATTTACCAAAAACAATGTACAGCACGGGTTGTTTATGTTGTTCTGGCTGGGAATGTTTCTGGGTACTGCTTCCATTCAGAATACTTTTGCAGTAGGAGTATTGGGATATGACCAGCTGACGAATGCCAGACTTAGCGTCCTGATGGTCCCTGGGATTATAGTAGCCGGAATTATTGCTGTTTTCTGGTTTAAAAAGAAAAACCGCTGAAAATGTATATTTTCTCAGGCTTTGCAGGAATGATGGGTTATGCGATTATTATGTACTTTTCCATGGTACTGGAATTCAGCTATGACAACTGGTATCTTCCCATGTTCTTAAAAGGTTACGGAATGTGTTCTCTGTTTATTTCCGTATGGTTTTATACCCTGGATAAGCTTGAGATGGACGAAATGCTTGCTGCGATCGGGCTGGTATTGGTTTGGAGAACATTCCTGGCAGTAGGAATCTTTTCAACCTTATATTCCTGGTTCCAGTACCGTTTTCAGGTGACAGCTATTGGCGATCTTGCAGTATATATGGATGGAATGACGGTGAGCCCTCAGAATGTTGCTGCCAATATGAAAGCCATTCAGCTTAATGCCGTCATTATTGCCACTAAAAAGATATTCGGATATATTATTCTGGCTGGTTTTGGAGTATTGTTCTATGTGGCAACTCACCACTTTGGGGCAAAACGATTCCAGTACTTCAGATTTGTAAGAGTGCTTGGCGGTAAATCTGTGATTGCCCGAAGAAGGCTTCGTGAGCGGAAAAAATTATTAGAAGAGATAAAAGACGCAGCCGGGCCTGCGGTCTAAAGATACCTTGTTTTTCACAGCAAGATCCTGGTCCTTTTGTTGGATTGGGATCTTGCGTTTTTATAGAATGAGGGTAGGTATTATAGGCTCATTTTCTTACATTTTTTTGAAAAGGTGAAAAATTTCATCTTTTCTTATTTTTATCATTTCTAAATAAAAATTATTTTTGCTGAATTATAAAACTTTGATTAGAAAGAATGAAAAAGCACTATGCATTCATAGGTCTGTTGGCTTCGGGGTCATATTTTCCCAGAACGTTAAGGACAGTGTGGCCTCTAGAGGTATTGAGGATGTCGTAATCGTAGCTTCCAGAAAGCCTACAAAAATCTCTGAGATTCCCGGTACGGTTTGGGTAGTACAGAAAGAAAAAAATTCAGGAACAGACGAAAAACGGAGTTCCTATTAAAGAAATGCTTTCGATCCTGATTCCGGGAATGGATATAGGCCCTCAGGGAAGAACCAATTACGGACAGAATATGAGAGGACGATCTGCTTTGGTAATGATTGATGGAGTTTCTCTGAACAGTATCCGTGCGATCAGCCGTCAGCTGGATGCTATCGACCCTTTTAATATCGAAAGAATTGAAGTGCTTTCCGGTGCAAGCTCTATCTATGGAGGAAATGCCACCGGAGGAATCATCAATATTATTACGAAAACACCTTCTAAAAAAGGAATCAGTGGTGAAACCGAGGTGGGAGTACGTACAGGGTTTATGGGAAAAGATGATCATGATTTCCGTGCTGCACAATCTATTGCAGGAAAAGGAGAGAAGTTCTTCGGAAGACTGGGAGTGGCTTATCAGCAGAATGGCGGTGCCTATGGGGCAGACCAGAAACAGCTTTTTACGGATATCACCCAGACAGACCTTCAGTATAACCAATCGATAGACATCTTGGCTACCGGAGGCTACCAGTTTAATAATAAGCATAAAATAACAGCTTCTCTTCAGTATTATAATTCTAAGTTTAATGGTGACAGAAGTTTATTTTTAGGCGAAAATCTGAGCGCTTTCACTACAAAAAATGCATCTTTACTCGAAATGAGAGATGGCTTTTCTTCTGATAAAAATGTAGGAACGGAACGCTATATGGGAACAGTAGCCTATACCGGAAACGGAATTCTTGGCGGTCAGGATCTTTATGTACAGTTGGCCACTCGTGGTGAAAAACTCGGTTTCTATCCGTTCCCTGGAAATCTGAAGCTTGAAAAAGGAAGTATGGCTTATATGTCTTCATCACAGCAGGATACCTATTACTCAGGACTTAAAGCTTTATTGTCAAAATCATGGCGTGGGCTGAATGTGACGTACGGAGTAGATGTAGACTTTGAAAAGTTTGAAGGAACACAATCCGTTTATAATATTGCCAAGACCATGTCAAGCGGAGGGCTTATCAATGAGACCCAATACAGCTTAGGCAGATATCCTACCAATCATTCACAAAGTTATGCAGGATACGTACAGGCAAAATATAACATCCTTCCTAAACTACAGATCAACGCAGGAATCCGTTACCAGAATATCAAAGTAAAAGTAGATGACTTTATCGGTTCAGAACAGCAGACACAGGTTGCTGTAGGCTATGGAAAATCGGCATCTGCCATTCCGGGGAGAAAGTTCGTATAATGTGACTCTAGCCAATGCCGGATTATTATATAAATTCAATGAACAGCATCAGGCGTGGGGAACATTCTCCCAAGGGGTAAGTTTGGCAGATCCTGCTAAATATTATGGAATAGGTACCTATAAGCTAAACGGAACCAATTGGGATGTGGTTTCAAGTATCAACGTAAAAGATCAGCCTCTCCAGGCGATCAAAACCAACCAGTTTGAAGTAGGGTATCGTGTGAACAGAGGCGGATTCAGGGCTCAGGTGGCCGGATTTTTAAGTACTTCCGATAAAACGGTTGCTGTAGACAGAAAAACATTCCAGATTCTTGTCAATGATCTGAAATTGAGAAATATGGGGATTGAAGCTGAGGTTTCCTACTCACTAAACAACGGGGTTTATTTCGGGGCAAGCGGACTATTGATCAAATCTGAAGTAGACAACAAAGGAGAATGGAAAAAACAGGAGGTTTATAATGCTCCCCCTTCAAAACTGGTAACTTATATCGGGTATAATGTTCAGAACTGGTCATTCAGATTCCAGTCATTGCAGAATTTCAAGCAGAAGGACGAGCTTAATAATGTTATTGAAGGTTATAATACTTCCGATCTGATGATAGGATACCGTTTAAGCTGGGGAAAATTCAATCTGGGAATCCAGAACCTGTTTAATACGGATTATCAGACAATATGGAGCAAACGTTCCCAGATCTTATATTCTACATACGGATTACCTGAATTGTTCAATTATAAAGGAAGAGGAAGAACATTCAACCTGTCTTACACCTTTGAGTTTTAAAAAAATAGGATTAGGATATTAAATCAATATCTTAATCCGATCGTAATACTTTATACAAATCCGGTTTCTGATGTTGATCGGAAACCGGATTTTAATTTTAAATACATTTCAGTTATGGCTAAAATTCCATCAGGGCAGATCGTTGCCGAAGTGACCAGAAAAGAATACATCACTGATCATTTTATCAGGGTTTATCTTTATTCTCCTGAAGTACAGCAGTTCAGAAACACGACCATAGGAGACAATAATAAAATTGCCGTTCCACCAGCCGGTCTGAATGAAATTCATTTTCCAACTCTGGACGAAAATCACCAGTGGATCTATCCTCCGAAAGAAGTGGCTCCTGCAATCAGGACCTATACTCATAGGGGAATTGATTTTGAGAAGAACGAATTGATAATCGATTTTGTAGATCATGGAGACGGAGGACCTGCCTCGCAGTGGGTGAGGAATGCAGAAGCCGGGTCAAAATTAGGAGTGATGATGCGCCTGGATGGAAAAGAGCTGTATCCTGCGGCAGACTGGTATCTGTTGGTAGGTGATGCTACAGCCATTCCGGTTTTGAGTGCTATTCTGGAAACACTTCCTGAAACTGCAAAAGGTATATGTATTATCGAAGTTCATGGAAAGGAGGATGAACAACTGCTTGAAACCAAGGCTCAAATTGATTTTAAATGGCTTCACAATGCACAACCTCAGATCAACAGTGAAATTTCAAATATTGTAAAAAGTATTGAGATTCCTGAGGTAAGTAAATTTGGTTATGTTGCCTGTGAATTTTCAAGTGTAAAAGAGATCCGTACCTATCTGAGAAAAGAGAAAACTGGACTTCCTGGGAGCTATATGCTTACTCTTACTGGAAAGCAGGCGTAGCAGAAAATGAATCTCAAGCGGACAGACATGAAGAGAAAGAGTCAATAGGATAACCTGAGTTTATTTTTTTAACGCTGGGACCGCAAAGTTTTTTAATCTGACTGGAAAATAATTTTGTTCGCTAAGGCATTTCATTTAGCTAAGAGATTTACTTTTTCATTGCTGAGTGAAACGCCTAGCGATCTTAAAAGAATATGTGCATCCTCAAAAAAATTGCGATCTATTGCGTTATAATAAGGAACTCAAAAACCTGGATCTCAAACTTTGAACTTTAGTTTCTGAAGCTGTATCTTTGCACCATGAAAGATTTAATGGGCAGAGCGATCTGGGATTATTATCATAATGAGAATCCTGAAGATCTGCAGACTGAAACATCAATTTCCGAGCTGGATGAACTTCCTGTAGAGTATTTATTCAGAGATTTTGAAGAAATGAATGCTATTGAGCAAAAGGCATTGCAGCTATCTGAAGGAAAAACTTTGGATATCGGGGCTGGAGCCGGTTCCCATGCTTTATACCTTCAAAATGAAAGGAATCTGGAGGTATTGGCACTGGATATTTCTCCGAAATCTATTGAAGTTTGTCAACTGAGAGGGATCAGAAAAGCAGTTTGCCAAAATATACTCGATTTTTCCGGGGAAACATTTGATACTATTGTATTACTGATGAATGGTACCGGAATTTTTGAAAGCCTGACGAAAATTGATACATATCTTCAGAAGTTACATGCTTTATTAAATGAAAACGGACAGACCCTGATCGACAGTACAGATATTCTTTATATGTTTGACCGTGATAAGGATGGAGGAGTTTATATCCCGGCCGGCGGCTATTACGGAGAACTGGATTATGTGGTTCATTATAAAGGGGAGTCTGAGGAACCGATCACATGGCTGTATCTTGATTTCAATACATTGAAAAATGCAGCTGAAAACAACGGATTCAAAATAGAAAGAGTAATGAAAGACGAGGATTCTTATCTGGCAAAACTGACGAAGAAATAATGTACAACAAATCATTGCGAGCTGAAAGCGAAGCAATCTCATGAATAAACATGTCATTCTGTAAACCGGAGTGACTTTTTTGTATCATCTCCTAGCCCCGATAGAAACGGTTACCCCACAGCTGGCTTAGGATTTAGCAGGGAGCGAGGAGTAAAAGTGTATAGCGGGAATCAGCTCCTAATAATTTCTAAGCATATGGATAACCCTCACAAATGGAAAATAAGCAAACCATTCCTGAGAATAAAAATACATAACAACAGCTGTTCCTGTACATAAAATCACAGGAAGGATATAAGATTCTGCACGGTAAGGAAGTTTTTTGGGAGTAGCTAAAACACTGATGATCATTAAACCCAGAGCTCCAACAGCAATAACTCCTATTTCCGGGCTATACCGGGAAAGGGAATGGGTGTCAAAACGGGATTGCAGAACGTATTTCTGAAACATAAAAAAATACAACCGAATGCCAGAGCAAAGAAAGCGGCGGAATATTTTTTCAGCTTTATTAAATTCAGAAATAATAAAACAGATCCGGGGACGGTACTGAAAAAACACTGCTCACCAGAATGGTGGTCCTTGAATACAGCCTGATGGCATTAGGATCCTCCGTAATATGATCTTTCCAGGTTTCTTTTTCTTCCGTAAGTTTTGCTTCTTCTGCATTTCTTTTGTTCTGCATCATTTGCTGAACGGAAGATCTTTCCTGCTCTGTAAAGATACGGCCCCTTTCTTCTAAAATTTCAAAAGCCATCTGTACAGCTTCCGGAACAAAGCGGTTTCCTTCTTTTAAATATCCCTCTAATTCTTGATTGGAAAATTTTCTTAAAACACTTTTATTAACCATAAGCAGCATCTAAAGAAAGGCTGTTTCTAGTGAAACAGCCTGTTATCTTATGTTGAGGTTAACTATCCAATCTCAATACCGTTCTCAACATTGCTGTCGTCCGGTGTTACGAAAGATAATTTACCATCCGGTTTAGTTGTTAATAATAACATTCCCTGAGATTCAATTCCTCTGATTTTTCTCGGAGCAAGGTTTAATAAGATCATTACCTGCTTCCCGATAACCTCTTCAGGGGTAAAGCTTTCTGCAATTCCTGAAACAACCGTTCTTACGTCTACTCCTGTATCTACAGTAAGTTTCAGTAGCTTATCAGCTTTTTCTACTTTTTCAGCTTCTAAAATGGTTGCAGTTCTAAGGTCTATTTTAGTAAAGTCATCAAACGTGATCTCTTCTTTCATAGGGTTGGCGTTAGGATTTGTTTTTTTATTGTTTTGTTTGGTATCTTCCAGTTTTTTGATCTGGGCTTCGATTACGTCGTCTAAAATTTTGTTGAATAGCAAAGGAGCTTCTTCAATCTTGTGGCCTACTTCAATATGGATCTCCGTGTTTTTCAAATCAGTCCAGTTTTGTTTCTCAATATTGAAATAACCATACAGCTTTTCTGCAGAGAATGGCATGAATGGTTCACATAGTTGAGCAACAACAGCAGAAATTTGAGCCCCGACAAACATGGCTTGCCCTGCCTCATTTGGATCATTCTTTATTGTCTTCCAAGGTTCTGCATTTTGAAGATATTGATTACCATAATCAACTAAAAGCATAAAAGCATTTAACGCATTTCTAAACTCATATTTTTCTAGATAGTTGTTAACATCTTCAATTGCCGTTTTCATTGCGGCTTTACTTGTATCATCTAAGACACCATTTGGGACTTTTCCTTCAAAGTTTTTATTAGTAAAGGAAATAACTCTATTAATGAAGTTTCCAAATTTATTAACCAGCTCAGAATTATTCTTTGTCTGGAAATCTTTCCATGTAAAGTTATTATCCTTAGTTTCAGGTGCTGACGAAAGCAATGCATATCTTAACACATCCTGCTGTCCAGGGAAGTCTTCTACATATTCATGTGCCCATACCGCCCAGTTTCTTGACGTTGAGATCTTATCGTTCTCAAGGTTCAGGAATTCAAAGGCAGGTACGTTTTTAGGCATAATATAGTCTCCGTGAGCTTTCATCATGGCCGGGAAAATAATACAGTGGAATACAATATTATCCTTTCCGATAAAGTGTACCAGATCACTGTTTTCGCTCTGCCAGTAATCTTTCCAGTCTTTTCCGTTTTTCTCAGCCCATTCTTTGGTGAAAGAGATATACCCGATAGGAGCATCAAACCATACGTACAATACTTTTCCTTCTGCATCAGGAAGTGGAACAGGAACACCCCAGTTCAGGTCTCGGGTCATGGCACGTGGCTTAAGACCATCATTCAGCCAGGATTTTACCTGTCCGTATACATTAGGCTTCCAGTCGTCTTTATGGCCTTCAATGATCCATTCATTCAGGAAGTCTTCATATTCATTTAAAGGCAGGTACCAGTTTTTGGTTTCTTTAAGGATCGGGACATTTCCGCTCAGCATAGATTTCGGATTGATCAGTTCTGAAGGGGAAAGGGTAGAGCCGCATTTCTCACACTGGTCACCGTAAGCATTTTCGTTGCCACAGTTAGGACATGTTCCTACAATATACCGGTCAGCAAGGAATTCTCCTGCCTGCTCATCAAAATATTGCTCAGACATCTCTTCGGTGAATTTCCCTTTTTCATATAAAACCTTGAAAAAATCCTGACTGGTTTCATAATGGTTCTTGGAAGTTGTTCTTGAATATTCATCGAATGAAATTCCCAGGTCAGCAAAAGATTTTTTAATAATTTCGTGATACTTATCAACGATATCCTGAGGAGTAACCCCTTCTTTTTTGCTCTTATGGTAATAGGAATTCCGTGCTCATCTGAACCACAGATAAACGCTACATCTTTTCCTGATCTTCTCTGAAATCTTGCGTAAACATCCGCAGGAATATAAACACCTGCCAAATGTCCTATATGAACCGGTCCGTTTGCATAAGGCAAAGCTGCCGTAATCATCTTTCTGTTTGACATTTATAGTAAAGTTTTGACTGCAAAGATAAGGATTATCTCTTGAATACCGCTCTTTGTGGACTTATTATGGGCAAGGTTCGTATTTTTGGTCTTCAATATGAAATTAAGTTAAACGTTTGTTTAACTTTTTGTTAATCCCAATTAAATATTATGCAAAGCATAGCGTCGTGTAAATTATTGGAGTGTAAATAATTAACTAAAACCCGTTTCGTAATATACATAAATTTATTATAAATTATATTAAAATTATAATAATTCTAATTTTTTTATAAATTGCAAAACTGGCTTCATGCCAGAATATGACTGAAACGAAACTATAAAAATAAGATTGTGAAGAATTTTACAACGGTATTAAAAATAGCGCCTGCTTTTTTACTGGCCAGCACAGTAATGCATGCGCAGAAACAAGACAGCCTGCCTAAGGAGAAAAAAATCGAAGAGGTGGTACTGATCGGGTATGGTGCTAAAAAGAAGTCTGATCTGACGGGGTCTGTAACTGCAGTTTCTGAAAAAGACTTCAACAAAGGAGCTATTGTCTCGGCAGACCAGCTGATCAACGGTAAAGCTCCGGGTGTGAGAATTACCAGTGATGGTGGAGCCCCGGATTCTAAACCTAATATCAGAATTAGAGGGGAGCTTCTTTGACAGCCAATAATAATCCACTTATTGTGATTGATGGAGTTCCTTTGGATTCATCCAATCCGGCTGGGGTATCCAATCCGTTATCATTGGTCAACCCGAATGATATTGAATCATTTTCAATATTAAAAGATGCTTCTGCTACTGCAATTTACGGTTCCAGAGCTTCCAATGGGGTTATTATCATTACAACCAAGAAAGGATCTTCGGGGAAAATGAGAATTAACTATAGCGGTAATATATCTATAGGTAAGGTTACAAAAACCATTGATGTAATGGATGGACCTACTTTTGAAAGGTTCATGAATGAGTATAATCCTACTTATGCCAATATGCTGGGGGTTACAGAAAATGGAAAACAGGTCATGTACAATACCAATTGGCAGGATGAAATTTTCAGAACTTCTGTTTCTACAGATCATAACCTGAGTGTAAGATCTAATCTGTTTAAATCTATCCCGGCCAGATTTTCATTCGGATATAATAATACACAAGGAATTGTAAAAACAAATAATTATGACAGATATACAGCTTCAATGAAGTTGAATCCGACTTTGCTGGATAATCATTTGAAGATTGATATTAATATTAAAAATATCATTTCCAAGAAAAATACAATTGATGCTGAAGGAGCTATTGGCGGAGCAATCACTGCAGATCCTACAAAGCCAATATATAATGCAGACGGAAGCTATTATCAGACTTTTAACGGATATGTAATGACAGGAGCAAGAAATCCTGTAGCTGTATTGATGCAGCGTACAAGACCTGAAGAAGTGCAAAAATTCTTAGGAAATGTTGAGCTAGACTATAAAATGCACTTCCTGCCGGATTTAAGAGCCGTTGTAAACTTAGGTGCTGAATCTTCTTATGCCAAAATCCGTGAAGTATATGGGCAAAATGCACTACAGTCGTACAGGCCTGTTTATCAGGGTGATGTTGCTGTAGGAGGTGTTTACAATCCTGGGTTGAATTACGGTGAAGATCAGAATATTTTCAACAGGCTTATGGATGCTTATTTGGCCTATAGTAAAAAGTTTGATGACAAGTTTATCTCGAAGTTTGATATTCAGGGAGGTTACTCTTATCAGAATTTTGATAATAAAGGAAAGAAGCAACTGTTTAATATGGATTCTCCAACAGGGATCCGTGAAGAATCTCCTTACAGTAAATATGCCAATAACTACAGAAATGTATTGAATATCCAATCCTTCTTCGGAAGAGCTATATTGATATTCAGAATAAATATTTGTTTACTTTGAGTTACCGTGCAGACGGTTCGTCTCTTTTCCTTCCAATAAAAGATGGGGACACTTCCCGGCAGCTGCTTTTGCATGGAAGATTAATGATGAAAAATGGATGGAGAACTCAGGTTTCTCAGAATTAAAACTGAGATTGGGCTGGGGTAAAACAGGACAGCAGGATATCACAGGATCAGCTGGATTCTATCCATACAGTCCTCTATATGAAATCGGAGATATCAGGTATTTCTATTTCCCTAGAACGGTTTTATCAAACGGGACAATTATGCCTGAGCTGTATACGGCATTGGCTTATAACCCTAACTTGACATGGGAGAAGACAACAACATATAATGCAGGGATTGATTTTGGTACAAGAAACAGAAGAATATCAGGGTCTATTGAGTATTATCGCAGAAAAACTACCGATTTATTGGCGCAGGTTCCTTTCCCTTCAGGACAGATGTTGACCAATCAGTTTATCGACAATGTAGGAAGTTTAACGAATAAAGGTTTTGAAGCTTCTTTCAACGTGACTCCTGTGAAAACACAGAATCTTAACTGGGATTTGAATGGGAATATTGCATACAACATCGGAAACGTAGATGATCTGAAAGGCAGAGATAAAGTTGGAGCTACTGAATCCTCTTTAGCATTTGCAGGAACCGGTGTGATCTTAGCACAGCATGCAGTAGGTCAACAGCCTTATTCTGCCTGGGTATATCAACAGGTTTATGACAGTGACGGAAGAGTTTTACCAGGGGTTTTTGTAGACAAAAATGGAGATGGAATTATCAATGATGCAGATAAATCTTTTGTTCCTTTAAGACCAAAATGGACATTCGGATTCGGAACATCTGTAAATTATAAGAATTTTGACCTATCAGCAAGTTTCAGAGGACAGCTTGGAGGAAAAGTATATTATGCAGCTAGAGTGAACAGAGGGTTTACTGAAGCTTCCAATCCTGTAAACAGTAATAGTTTGTATAACGTCCTTAACTTCTATGACGGAGCTGCAGATCCAAGATTTAATACCAAGGCAAGCGCAGAAGGGCTATCCGATTATAACTTACACGATGCTACATTCCTTCGTTGTGAAAATATTACATTAGGATACAGATTTGACAAGTTGTTTAAAGGTACAACATTAAGAATTTATGGTTCTGTCAATAATGCATTTATTATTACCAATAACTATGTAGGACAGGATCCTGAAAACTTCAATGCGATAGATGCCAATTTCTATCCAAGACCTAGAATATACACATTTGGAGTTAATGTTGATTTTTAAAATTTGATACACAATGAAACTTAATAAATTTAAAATTATACTATTATCATTCGCACTGATTTCTACAACTTCATGTCTGAATGAATTGAATACAGAGCCTGAATATCTTTTGACCCTGGAACAGCTACTTGAATCACAGCCTAATGCTGCAAATGGTCTTCTGGCTAAGGTATATGCATCTTTATCTATGTCCAGTGCAAAAGGACCGGGAGAAGCAGATATTACCGGGGATGACAAAGGTGAAACCGTATTTCTGAGAGGAATTATCAATCTTGAAGACTTCACAGCGGACGGAATGAAGAACAGATGGGGAGACAATGGTTTGGACCAATTGACTACAACAGCCAACTGGACAGCAGATAATAAGTTTTTCAGATATCTTTTCGACAGAGTATATTATACAGTACCTCAGGCTAATGCATTGATTGATGCTTTTGGAAAAGTAAATATTAATAATAAAGATCAGTATATCAGTGAGCTAAGATTTATCAGGGCCTTTTCTTATTTCTATATGATTGATTGCTTCGGAAAAGGTGTGATTGTTACAGAAAAGGATCTGGCAAATCCGGTTCCAAAAGGACAGTCATCAAGAAAAGAACTGTTTGATTATGTAGAAAGTGAATTGTTGGCTATTGAACCTACTATTGCAAAAACTACAGAATATGGTCATGTAAACAGAGCTACCGTACAGATGTTATTGTCAAGATTGTATCTCAACGCTCAGGTATATACAGGTACGGCAAGATGGAATGATGCGGCTACTTATGCTAAAAAAGTAATCGATGAAGGTGGTTATTCATTGGAAACTAATTATGTTAAAATGTTTTCTGCTGATAATAATACGTCATCTGAAATTATTTTTCCTTTAATTGCAGATCCTATAGGTACTCAGAGCTACGGTAACTCTACTTATATTATTAATGGAAATACAGGAGGAACTCCTTCCACACTCAACCCGGCTATTCTTGGAATTAAAGGTGACGGATGGGGAGGCCACAGAGCTACAAAAGCATGGTACGGATTATTTGGAAGCAGCCTGACAGATTACAACGGAGGAAGCTCATCTGCTGTAACGAATACTCTGGATCAGAGAGGGAAACTTTTCTGGCAGACTGGTCATGAATATGAAATGACTGATTATAAAAAATGGACAGACGGTTATCCTTCAACTAAATTCAGAAACCTGAGAACAACAGGAAGTTCTGAAGCAACTGATTTTTCAGGATCGGATTTCCCGGTGTTCAGATTAGCAGAAGCATATCTTACTTATGCTGAATGTGCTGTAAGAGGTGCATCAACAGCAAATTTAGGGCAAGCTCTGACATATATAAACGAATTAAGAACCAAAAGAACAGCGTCTCAGGTTAATGCAGGTAACCTCAGCCTTGATTTCATACTGGCAGAAAGAGGAAGAGAATTTAATCTTGAAGGGCAGAGAAGAACAGATTTGATCAGATTTGAGAAATTTACCGGAGGGGCATATCTATGGCCTTGGAAAGGTGGAGTAAAAGATGGTACCGCAATTTCTGCTAATTACAATCTTTTCCCGATTCCTAACTCAGCTTTGGCAGCAAATCCGAATCTGACACAAAATCCTGGTTATTAATCTTAAAAACAGAAATTTAAAATGAAACATTTATTTAAAATAGTAGCACTTACCCTTCTTGGTCTTTGGGTTGTTTCCTGTGAAAAAGATGATAATGTAACGCTGGATGTAACCTCAAATCCAAGTTTGTCTTCAGATGCAACCACTCTTGTGCTGACAAAAGATACGGAAGCTAACAAGGCTGTCAAGTTCAGTTGGGAAAATCCAACATTTAATACCCAGGTGGTAGTAAAAGATGCTCTTGAGATTGCCGCAGCAGGAAGTAATTTCAAGAACGCATCAAGCGTAAATGTCACCACCTTAGACAAGGCTGTTACTTATACAGTAGGAGCATTTAATAAAATAATTCTTGATGCCGGATTCTTACCTGGTAAAGCCAATGAAATTGAGGTAAGAATGAAATCTTCTGTGGGGAGTATTGTTTTATATTCCAATACAGTGAAAATGACTGTTACTCCTTATCTTACTGAATTTCCTTCTTTCTATATTGTAGGAGATGCATCCGCTGTGGGTTGGAGTGCGGGAAGTGCACAGATGTTGTTCAAGGAGGAAAATATTTCTACGATTTATACCTATCTTGAAAATGGAAAGTCATTCAGGTTTTTAGGCCAACAGGATTGGGGACCGAATAATTATAGCTTAGATACTCCTGATACGCAGGCCTCTAACAGATACTTTAAGACATGGTCTTCAAATTTAATCGCTTCACCTGCTGAAAATATTCAGTTTACCGGAACTTCTGGAATGTATAAGATTACAATTGATGCAGATCTGGCTAAAAAGACAATAGAGGCGGTTCCTTCTCCAATTAATGTCTGGAATCCTGCAAACCTATACCTTGTAGGTTCTGTGAATGGCTGGAATGCCGGAGCTGCTATTCCAATGACAAGCCTGGGGAATGGTAAATTTGAGCATACAATTGCACTTTCTGGTGAAACCCAATTGAAGTTTTTAGGTCAGCAGGCTTGGGCAGAACTTGAGTGGGGAGACATCAAAGCAGATAGCAATACAGGATATCTTGCTCCTAAAGGTGGCAATGGGAATATTAAATTAACAGGTACAGGGGTAAATTATAAAATCACTGTAGATTTAAAATTAGGTGTTTACACCATTAAACCGTTATAATAGAATTAATCTGATATAAAAGCAAAGTGCTGCTTTACCGCAGCACTTTATTTATTTTTTAAAGTTAATAAATAGTCATTATGAAGAAAATTACTGTTGGAGCACTTTTGCTCTCAATGATGTTTGTAGGGGTGAAAGCCCAATCCTTAAAGTCTCCCGATGGAAAGTTTGAAATGAATTTCCAGCTGAAAGAAGGAGTACCGTACTATAACCTGAAATATAATGGGGCAGTAGTGGTTGAAGACTCTAAATTGGGATTGAGATTATTTAAAGACACAGCCATAAAATTCGCTTCCGAAATTGCCAAACCGGAAGATGCAAAATACGACCTGAACAACGGTTTTGCAAAGATAGATGAAAAAGAGACTCCAAAAATGAGACCTGGCAGCCGGTTCTTGGGGAAAAGAAAAATTATATCAACCACTACAATGAATTGGCACTTACGCTGAATCAGGCTTCCACAGACAGAAGCATTGTAGTGAAATTCAGATTGTTTAATGATGGTCTTGGATTCAGATATGAATTCCCACAGCAAAAGAACCTTAATTATTTCGTAATCAGAGAAGAAGATTCTGAAATCGATTTTCCTACCGATATGAAGGCATGGTGGATGGTGGCAGACTATGATTCTCAGGAATATCAGTATCAGGAAACCAAAGTTTCTGAAATTCCTGCAAAATGGACTCAGGCTGCTGATGCCAATGCATCCCAGAAACTGATCAAAAATGCAGTACAGTCTCCACTGATGCTTAAAAAAGAAGGAAAAACACCTTTATACATCAACGTAGCTGAGGCAGCTGTATTGATTACCCGGCTTCGCACCTTGAGGTAGATGCACAGAATTTTAAATTCAAAACACACCTTACTGCAGACAGACAGGGAGCAAAAGGATACATCCAGACACCATCGGTAACCCCTTGGAGAACCATCATCGTTGCTCCGAAAGCAGAAGAAGTGATGGATTCCAAAATGATCTTTAACCTAAATGAGCCTACAAAATATACCGATACCTCTTACATTCACCCTACAAAAAATACATGGGTGTTTGGTGGGAAATGATCATCGGGAAATCTCAATGGGCTTATTCTACAGCTGAGAACGTTCATTTGGATAAGACAGATTTTACAAAACTGACTCCAAACGGAAAACATGCTGCCAACAATACAAAAGTGAAAGAATATATTGATTTTGCAGCAGAAAACGGATTCCAGGGACTATTGATTGAAGGCTGGAACATCGGTTGGGAAGACTGGTTCGGTCACTCCAAAGAATTTGTTTTCGATTTCATTACCCCTTATCCGGATTTTGATATCAAAATGCTGAATGAGTATGCTCATTCAAAAGGGATCAAGCTGATCATGCACCATGAAACTTCAGGTTCTGCAACAAACTATGAAAGATGGGCTGACAAAGCTTTCCAGACGATGAATAAATACGGATATGATGCTGTAAAAACAGGGTATGTAGGAGATATTATTCCAAGAGGAGAACACCATTATTCCCAATGGACAATCAACCATTACTATAGAATTGCTGAAAAAGCCAATGAATATAAGATCATGGTCAATTCTCACGAATCTGTGCGTCCTACAGGAGAAAGCCGTACCTACCCGAACTATATCTCTGCAGAAGCAGCCCGTGGAACGGAATATGAAGCATTCGGCGGAAATAAGCCTGATCACCAGACCGTTCTTCCGTTCACAAGATGGATGGGAGGTTCTATGGACTACACTCCGGGAATTTTCCAGACGAAATTAGACTACTATTTCCCTGGAGATAAGCGTTTTGTAAAAACCACCTTGGCTAAGCAGCTTGCCCTATACGTAACGATGTATATGCCGCTACAGATGGCAGCAGACCTTCCTGAAAACTATAAAAAGCATATGGATGCTTTCCAGTTTATCAAAGATGTGGCAGCAGACTGGGATGATACGAAGATCTTATCTGCAGAACCGGGAGATTATGTGATCACTGCAAGAAAAGCGAAAGGTACAGAAAACTGGTTCGTAGGAGGTATTACAGATGAGAACAAACGTGACTACACCGTAGACTTCTCGTTCCTGGATAAAGGAAAGAAATATGAAGCAACAATCTATGAAGATGGAAAAGATGCCGATTATATCGACAATCCTCAAAGCTATAATATCTATAAGAAAGAGATTACCAGCAAATCAAAAATTAATTTTAAAATGGTAAGAAGCGGCGGTTTCGCAATTTCTATCAAGCCAGTAAAATAATTTGAAAATACACTAAGGTGCCCCGGTTTATTGATTATTCAATTGCCGGGGTATTTTATTTTCTGTCTGCTTTGATGTATTTTTTTGTAAAACAGGAATATATTTAATTTTTAAGAATCTTATCAGTTCAAAAAGGTTGTGATTTTTTATTAAAATTCCGTTTCACAGTAGTTTATATGTAAAAATTTAATGCTAAATTGAACTCTATTATGAAGAAATTATGTTTAGCATTAGCCCTTTCCGTAGCTTCTGCCGCTTTTTCCCAGCAAAATTTGGAGAGAGTAGAACCGGCTTTTTGGTGGAAAGGGATGAAAAACCCTGAGCTTCAGATTCTTGTTTACGGGAAAGGAATTGCCAATAATGAGATCAGTCTTTCGGATGGGGTATCCATCAAAAACATTCAGAAAGTAGAAAATCCCAACTATGTTTTTATAACGGTCAATACCAATGAAATCAATGTTCCAAAGTTCAGGATCAATATAAAAAGAACGGGAAAAACCTCAGTAATTATACCTACGAACTGAAAGAAAGGAATCCTGGATCTGCCGGCCGTGAATCGTACACCTCAAAAGACGTAATGTACCTGATTATGCCGGATCGTTTTGCCAACGGTAACGAAAAGAATGATTCAAGTCCGGATTTAACGGAAAAAGCTGATCGTAAATTGCCCAATGGCAGACACGGCGGAGATCTGCAGGAATTATCAATAATCTCGATTATATTCAGAAATTAGGGGCAACAGCCATATGGCTGACTCCGGTGAACGAAGATAACGAAAAAGTATATTCCTATCATGGCTATGCCCAAACCGATTTGTACAAAATCGATGCCCGATATGGAACCAACGAAGATTACAAAACCCTTTCACAGGAACTGAATAAGAGAAATATGAAACTGGTGATGGATTATGTCACCAATCACTGGGGTGTATCACATTGGATGATCAAAGATCTGCCTTCCAAAGACTGGATTCACTGGTTTAATGATGGTGAAAACGGTTTCAAAAGATCAAACTATAAAATAACTTCTCAATTTGACACCAACGCTTCTGAAATTGATAGAAAATATGCCCTGGACGGATGGTTTGATACCACTATGCCGGACATCAATCAGAAAAATCCATTGGTACTGAAATACCTTACCCAAAACGCAATCTGGTGGATCGAATATGCTGAGCTAGGAGGTTTCCGTGTAGATACTTATCCTTACAATGACAAAGAAGCAATGGCAAAATGGGCCAAAGCAATTACCGATGAATATCCGAAATTTAATATTGTAGGCGAAACCTGGCTCTCTACTGCCGGTCACATTTCAGCCTGGCAGAAAGACTCCAAAACAGGGAGGCTGCAGGATACAATTCAAATCTGCCTTCCGTAATGGATTTTGTACTGTTCAGCGAAATGCCTAAAGCCTTACAGGAGCAAGAAAGCTGGAATAAGGGAATGATAAAGCTTTATGATGCTTTTACAAGCGATTTTCTTTACCCGGATACCCGGAATCTGCTGGTATTCTTTGAAAATCACGACACCGAAAGATGGAACGAAATCTTTAATGCAGATCCTGCTGCATACAAAATGGGACTCACATTGATATCCACTGTCCGTGGAATCCCACAGATTTACTACGGATCAGAAATTGGAATGCGTGGTAACAAGGAAAAAGGAGGAGATGCTGATATCCGCAGGGATTTTCCGGGCGGCTGGAAGTCTGATAAGCAGAATGCCTTCAATCTTTCATCACAAACTCCCGAGCAGAAAGAATTCTTTCAGTTTACACAGAAATTATTAAACTGGAGAAAAGGGAAAGAAGTGATTCACAATGGGAAAACTAAAAATTTCGTTCCTAAAGATGGGGTCTTTACTTATTTCAGATATAATGATAAGGAAAGCGTAATGGTAATCCTGAATAACAATAAAAAGACCAGACACTGGACCTGAAATATTTTGAAGAAGCCCTGAAAGGTTTTTCCAAAGGGAAGAAATTATTTCCGAAAAGAATTAAACTTACAGAAAGGAATAACAATTCCTGCTAAAACTTCGTTTATCATTGAACTTGAAAAATAACTATCTATGAAAAAATTAATAGCTGTTCATACATTGATCCTTTTCTTACTTGGGTTTACCATGGTTTCAGCACAAACTCATAAAACATTTGATAAAGAAAAGGTGGAAATCAGTGCAATGCTTGATGCCTTTAATGTAGCTGCTGCCAAAGCAGATTACAATACCTACTTCAATTATTTTGCCGATGAATCTACCTTTATAGGAACAGATGCTACTGAAATCTGGGATAAAAAAGAATTTATGGTTTGGGCAAAACCACATTTCGATAAAAAGAAAACATGGAATTTTACAGCGCTGAAAAGAAATATTTATTTCAGTAAAGACGGAAAACTGGCCTGGTTTGACGAATTGCTTGATACCCAGATGAAAATCTGCAGAGGATCAGGAGTTGTAGAAAACATCAACGGACAGTGGAAAGTGAAGCAGTATGTGCTTTCCATGACGGTTCCTAATGACGTTGTAGACAAAGTAGTTGCTGAAAAAACAGCACTGGAAGATGTGCTGATTGAGGAATTAAAAACAAAATAATCATACAACAGCAATGGCTAAAAAAATAAAACCGGAACTTTCACTTACTCAGATTATCAATATGAGTATGGGATTCTTAGGAATCCAGATGGCTTTTGGACTGCAGAATGGAAATGCAAGCCGGATTCTTGCCAATTTAGGTGCAGATGTTCATGAATTATCATGGTTCTGGCTGGTAGCCCCGTTACAGGGCTTATTGTACAGCCTGTCATCGGACATATGGGAGACAATACATGGAGTCCGCTGGGAAGAAGAAAACCTTACTTTTTAATTGGAGCCATTCTGTGTGCAATAGGATTGGTACTACTTCCGAATGCAGCTTCCGTAACGCAGATGTTTGCTGCCAGTGCACTTTTATTGGCCGTGATTTTCCTTGCAATGATGGATGCTTCCGTTAATATTGCCATGGAACCTTTCAGGGCTTTGGTAGGAGATATGCTGCCGAAACATCAGGGAACTATAGGATTTTCAGTACAGACGATCCTGATCGGAATAGGAGCTGTATTGGGTTCTTACCTTCCGGACTGGCTTACAAAACTTGGAGTGTCCAATGTTGCTCCCAAAGGCTTTGTGGCTGATAACGTGATTTATTCTTTTTATGTAGGTGCAGGATTACTTTTGGCAGCGATACTGTATACCATCATTACAACCAGAGAATATTCACCACAGGAGTTTGCAGAATTTGAAGAAGATAAAAAGAAACTGCGGAACCTTCTAAATTTTCAGATATATTTAAAGACTTTGCCACAATTCCGGCCCAGATGAAAAAGCTGGGAATTGTTCAGTTTTTCTCATGGTTTGCCCTGTTTACCATGTGGGTGTTTACCACCAGCGCCCTGGCAACCCATCATTTCGGGCTTTCTCCGGATGATACCCATTCAAAGGCATTCAATGATGCGGGTGACCTTACCGGTAAGCTTTTCGGAATGTACAATCTGTGGGCCATCCCGTTTGCATTTCTGTTAACCCCTATCGCCAAATGGATAGGTAAAAAGCAAACCCACGCTTTGGCTTTATTGTGTGGAGGTGTAGGGTTGATCTCAATGTACTTTATTAAAGATGTCAGCAATCTTTGGATTTCCATGATAGGATTAGGTTTTGCATGGGCCAGCATCCTTGCAATGCCTTATGCAATGCTGATTGAAGTCATTCCTCAAAGAAAAATGGGGGTTTATATGGGAATATTCAATTTCTTCATCGTTATCCCGCAGATCATCAACGGGATTTTCGGTGGTCCTATCGTAAGCAATATTTTTGGAAAAATGGCTATCGATTATGTTGTTGTGGGAGGGGTTTGCATGCTGATCGGAGCTATTGTTACCATGATATTCATCAAATCGGAAGACGAAACACCAAAAGAAATTGAAGAAGAAATCAAGCAGGTGCATTTTTAATTAGAAACTAGAAACTAGAGGTTAGAAATTAGTAATGTAATGTGTTTTGAAATTAATTTAAAATAGCATCATACAATTCAATAGAAGTGGGCTTTAGCCCGCTTTCTCTTTCCATATTTATTGATCGGCTTTAGCCAAAACTTAAAATCTATCCTTCGTATACTTATTATTTTTTTGATCTTAAGATTATAATAATCTCCCACAGATTTTCACAGATATCACAGATGCTTGCACTTGTTTAATCATTGGAAGAAAAAAATATCCAGTATAAAATTTTATCGTAGATAAAATCCTTGCGACTTAACAACATATTTAAAATAAAAAATCGTGTCTTTGTGTAATCCTACCTTAAATGATCCTCACTTTCTGAGCTCTCTCACCCCTTTTTACTTCTCTAATTTCCTTTCTTAACCTACATCAACTTTTTAAACGCTCACATCCCGTACATTTGTACCATAAAATAATCACAGAAATGAAAACAGTATATCATAAAGCAGACTCAAGAGGCCATGCCAATCATGGTTGGTTAAACTCTTACCACACATTCAGTTTTGCAAACTATCAGAACAGAGACAGAATGAACTTTGGGGTTTTGAGAGTATTGAACGATGACACCGTTTCTCAGGGAATGGGATTCGGAACACATCCGCACAGGGATATGGAAATTATCTCTATTCCTTTGGAAGGAGATCTGGAACACAAAGATTCAATGGGTACCACTGCGGTGATCAGAAAAGGAGAAATTCAGGTGATGAGTGCCGGAACCGGTGTCATGCACAGCGAGTACAATAAAAATAAAGACGAGGAAGTGAAATTCCTTCAGATCTGGGTCTTCCCAAAAGAACAGAATGTTGAACCGAGATACGATCAGAAAAGCATCAAAGAAGGAGAAAAAATCAACGGATTCCAGCAGATTTTATCACCGAATAAAAATGATGACGGCGTATGGATCCATCAGGATGCATGGTTCAACCTGGCCAACTTCAAAAAAGGAAACGGCAAAAACTATATGCTGAACAAAAAAGGAAACGGGGTTTATGCCTTTGTTCTAAAAGGAAGTGCCAAAGTAGGAGACCGTGTTCTGAACGAAAGAGACGGTTTGGGAATCTGGGATACTCAGAGCTTTAATATCGAAGCGGTGGAAGATGCCGAAATATTATTGATGGAAGTCCCAATGGAATTGCCTTCTTATCTTAAATAAAAAACTAAATTTGTATCCTTAAAAATTAAAGAGTGTGAAAATGCTGTCAAAATACCATGCAGCCATTTCATACCGTAAAAATAATACTACATATGAAAATTTTAGCAATAGCAGGAAGTAACTCAGAAGCTTCAATGAACAAACAGTTGGTAGCCTATGCCTCAACATTATTTGAAAATGCAGAAGTGGAGGTGATTGATTTAAATCCTTTCGAAATGCCAATCTACAAACATGAAAGAGAATTAGCAGGTGGAGTTCCGCAGGAAGCTCATGATTTTGCAGCAAAAATTGATGGCGCAAACCTATTGTTGGTTTCTTTAGGAGAGCACAACGGAACCTATTCTACAGCATTCAAAAATGTATTCGACTGGGTATCCAGAATCAAAGACAGAACTGTATGGAATGAAGTTCCTATGTTGCTGATGTCTACATCGCCAGGAGGTAGAGGTGGAGCAGGAGTTTTGGAAGCAGCATCAAAGCGTTTCCCTTTCCACGGAGGAAATGTGGTGGAAACTTTTTCACTTCCTTTCTTCAATGACAACTTTGATAAAGCAACTCAAAAAATTTCTAATGAAGAGAAAAACAACGAGTTAAAAGAAAAAATCAAGAAGATTGCAGCCATCGAAACCATCCTTGAAAAATAGAATTTGAATATTCATTTAAAATTACTATTTTTGCAAAAAAAAAGAGATGAAAATTCAGACCTCCTATAAACAATGTTTTTTCTCATAAAGGGAAAATTGTGGGCTCTGAAATTCTGAGATAAAATAACGGCCGATAATCTGCAAAGATTGTCGGCTTTTTTGTTTTCTAAATCGAATATAAAAAGTAATTGAAATATTAAAAGATAAGAGACGCCAGACATCAGGTATAAGATCGTACATAACCTGAAATCTGAAATCTAATATCTAAAAATCTAAGCAGACATGAGCAACACTTACAAATCAGCAGGAGTAGACAAAGAAGAAGGATACAAAACGGTTGACAAGATCAAAAAAGCGGTCGGTGAAACCCACAATTCCAATGTACTGAACCACTTGGGGAGCTTTGGTGCTTTCTATGAAATCGGTGGATACAAAAATCCGGTTCTTGTATCAGGAACAGATGGAGTAGGTACCAAGCTGAAAGTAGCTTTAGATACCAAAAAATATGACTCTATCGGTGTAGATTGTTTTGCAATGTGTGCTAACGATATCCTTTGTCACGGAGCAAAACCTTTATTCTTCTTAGATTATCTGGCTTGTGGAAAGCTTGATTCAGAAATCGCTGCAGAAATCGTTTTAGGAATGGTTGCCGCATGTAAGGATAATAACTGTGCACTGATTGGTGGTGAAACTGCTGAAATGCCGGGGATGTACCAGCCTGGAGATTATGATGTTGCAGGATTCTGTGTAGGAATCGTAGAAAAGACCAGATCATTGATGGTTCTAAGATCAAAGCAGGGAACAAAATTATCGCATTGCCAAGCTCAGGATTCCACTCCAACGGATTCTCTTTAGTAAGAAAAGTATTCCCGAACTTCGAAGAAGAGTTTGAAGGAAAACCTCTATACGAAACACTTTTGGTACCTACCAGATTATATTATAAAGATATTCATAAAGTATTGGAAGAAGTAAAAGTAAGCGGAATTGCTCACATCACAGGAGGCGGTCTTTACGAAAACGTTCCAAGAATTATTCCTGAAGGACTTTGTGCTTCTATTGATGAATCAAAAATCAGAATTCCTAGCGTAATGCTTGAGCTTGAAAAGAGAGGTGGAGTGAAACGTGAAGAAATGCACGGAACATTCAATATGGGCGTAGGGATGGTAATCGTTGTAGATGCTGAACATGCTGAAAAAGTATTACACCTTTTAGATGATGCTTACGAAATAGGAGAAATCACTGAAGGAGCAGAGAAAATTGATTTGAAATTTTAAATGACATCAGATTTCAGACCCTTGACATCAGACGGTAAGTCTGTAATCTTGAATCTGACATCTAACATCTGAATAATGAAGAACATCGTTGTACTCGTATCCGGTTCAGGAACCAATCTGCAGAGAATTGATACTATTGACTCAGGAGAAATCCAGAATGCAAAAGTAACTTTGGTAGTAGCAGACAGAGAATGTTTCGGACTGGAAAGAGCAAAGAATCACAATATAGAAAACATACTCATTCCGAGAGGAAAGAATTTCAGCAGTGAATTGGCTAAAGTAATCCCTGAAAATACAGATCTTATCGTATTGGCAGGATTTTTATCCATCTTAAAATCTGAATTCTGCGAAAACTGGAATGGTAAGATAATCAATATTCATCCTGCTTTGCTTCCAAAATTCGGAGGAAAAGGAATGTGGGGATGAACGTTCACAATGCAGTCATTGAAGCCAAAGAAGTAGAGAGTGGGGCGACTGTACACTTTGTGACACCAGGCATTGATGAAGGAGAAGCTATTCTTCAGAAATCGTTTGAAGTAACTGCTGAAGATACTCCTGAAACACTGGCTCAGAAAGTTCACCAGATTGAATATGAGATATTTCCTTTATCGATCAATAAGGTCCTGGGAAATTAATTCCTTTCCTTTGGAAGGGTGTCGAAAAGTTTTAATTTTTGACAGGAAAATAGAAAAATCTAAGTAAAATAAAAGTAAGTTCGGAGGTGAAAGACCCGGACACAGTTTGAAATAGCTGTAAAAAGTAAAAAATTGAAAGTAAAATGAGTAAAAAGAGAGTTTTAATCAGTGTTTCTGACAAAAGTGGATTAACAGAATTCGCACAGTTTTTGGAAGCTCAGAATTATGAGTTGATCTCCACAGGAGGAACGTTCAAACATTTGAAAGACGCTGGTTTAAATCCTATTCAGATTGATGAGGTAACCAATTTCCCTGAAATGTTGGATGGAAGAGTGAAAACTTTACACCCGAAAGTTCACGGTGGACTGCTGGCTGTTCGTAACAACGAAGAGCACATGAAAACCGTTCAGGAACACGGAATTGGTCTGATTGACATGGTGATCGTAAACCTTTACCCTTTCTTTGAAAATGTAAACAAAGACATTTCTTTACATGAAAAAGTAGAGTTTATCGATATCGGAGGCCCTTCAATGCTTCGTTCTGCAGCTAAAAACTTTGATTCTGTAACGGTAATCACTGATGTAGAAGACTATGCAGCAGTGAAAATTGAAATGGAGCAAAACGGTGATACGTACATCGAAACCCGTAAAAAGCTTGCAGGAAAAGTATTCAACCTTACCTCCGCATATGATGCTGCGATTTCCAGAATGCTTTTAGACGAAGAATATCCTACTTATCTGAATGCTTCTTATAAAAAAGTGGCTGACCTGAGATACGGAGAAAACCCTCACCAGACAGCAGCTTACTACGTTTCTACTTTCGAAAACGGAGCAATGAAAGATTTCGAACAGCTTGGAGGTAAAGAACTTTCTTTCAACAATCTTCGTGATATGGACCTTTGCTGGAAAGTTGTGACTGAGTTCAAAGAAGAAATGGCTTGTTGTGCCGTAAAACACTCTACCCCTTGTGGCGTGGCGATCGGAACTTCAGCATTGGAAACTTACCAGAAAACATTCGAATGTGATCCGGTTTCCATCTTTGGCGGAATTGTTGCAATGAACTACAAGATTGATGCAGCTACAGCAGAAGAATTAAATAAAACTTTCCTTGAAATTGTAATGGCTCCTGAATTTGATGAAGAAGCCCTTGAAGTTTTAAGAAAAAGAAAAACCTGAGAATCATCAAAATAGTAAACCCTGTTTCAGACAAACAGACTTGGGTGAAAGTAGACGGAGGAATCCTTGTTCAGGATAATGACCTTCACTTCTCAGATGATATCAAAGTGGTAACTGAAGTACAGCCTACAGAAGAGCAGAAAAAGCATTGCTTTTCTCTCAGAGAGTAGTAAAATATGTGAAGTCTAACGCAATCGTAGTTTCCAACGGTATACAGGCATTCGGTATTGGAGGCGGTCAGGTCAACAGAATCTGGGCGACTCAGCAGGCTATCGAAAGAGCAAAAGAAAAATTCTCAGGAGATTTAGTACTGGCTTCAGATGCATTTTTCCCTTTCCGTGATGTGGTAGATTTCTGCGCTCAGGAAGGTATCAAGGCCATTATTCAGCCGGGTGGAAGTGTAAAAGATCAGGATAGTATTGAGGCTGCAAATGAGCACAATATTCCAATGATGTTTACAGGTGTAAGACACTTTTTCCACTAATTAAAATAGAATTAAAAAATAATTAGGGATTGTATTTTTAGCATTCAAAATTATATATTTGTAAATTAAGACTAGATAATAAATAAAGTATGAGAATATTAATCATAGGTGAAGGCGGTAGAGAATCTGCTTTAGCAGCTAAGCTTCAGAATGACCCGAGAATTTCTAAAATGTTTTTCGCCAACGGGAATGCTACTACCGATGTAATAGGGAAAAATGTTCATTTATCAGAAATCAAAGAACTTAGAGATTTCGCTATTAAAGAAAAAGTTGATCTTACGATCGTAGGTCCTGAAGCTCCATTGGTAGCTGGTTTAAAGGATGAATTTAAAAACACGATCTTAAAGTTTTCGGCCCTACTCAGAAAGTGGCAAGCCTGGAAGGAAGTAAGGCTTTTTCTAAGAAATTTATGCAGACCTATGATATCAAAACAGCTAAAGCGGTAGTATTTGATTCATATAATGAAGCCAAAGAATACGTTCAGACACAGCAGTATCCTTTAGTGATCAAGGCCAGCGGTTTGGCAGGCGGAAAAGGAGTTGTTATCTGTGACACCCTTGAAGAAGCTGAAGCCACGATTCATGATTTCATGATCAGAAGAATCTATGGTGATGCCGGTATCCGTTTAGTTATCGAAGAATATTTACAAGGTTTTGAAGCTTCTATCATTGCTTTCTCTAATGGTGAAAAACTTTTCCCATGTGTAGCGGCAAAAGACTATAAAAAAGCAGGAAACGGAGATACAGGACCTAATACAGGAGGTATGGGATCTGTGGCACCAAGCCCGGAATTCACTCAGGAGCACTATGCAGACTTTGAGCAGAATATCCTGGAGCCTACCATCAAAGGTCTTAAAGCAGAAGGATTCAGCTTCAAGGGAATCATCTTCTTCGGACTGATGGTGACTAAGAACGGTGCTTACCTTCTTGAGTACAATATGAGATTCGGAGATCCTGAAACTCAGGTATTGATGGCGCTTATGGAAAACAATCTTTTAGACGTGATCCAGGACTGTATGGAAGGAAAAGACATTGAGCTTAAATTTAAAGACGAAAAAGCAGTTTGTCTGGTAATGTGCTCAGGAGGATATCCTAGAAACATTGAAACAGGTTTCGAAATTACAGGAGAAGATAAAGTAAAACACAGTAAACTATTGTATGCAGGAGCTGTCAGAAAAGGAGACAAAGTGGTTTCCAACGGTGGTAGAGTTCTGAACATCGTGGCTACAGGAGCTACTTTTGAAGATGCCCGCAAAAAAGTTTACGAAGACGCAGGTCACGTACATTTCGATTACGGCTTCTACAGAGAAGACATCGGAAAGTTTTAATAAAATCACGAAAAAGATTTGGAGCTGATCCAAGTCTTTTTTGTAAAACAGTTAAGTAAGCAATAAGCTTTAGGCTACAGGCAGTATGCTTATTGCGGTATAGAAAGCTTATAGCCTGAAGCCTATAGCTTAAAGCTTTTAAATTAATCATCATTTATCAATTATCAAAATGAACAACGGTATTATTATTTTAGATTTCGGATCCCAGTACAACCAGCTTATCGGAAGAAGAATCCGTGAGATGGGTGTGTACTCTGAAATCTTGCCTTACAATACACCATTACAAGATATTTTAGCAAAACAGCCAAAAGGAATTATCCTTTCCGGTGGACCAAGTTCTGTAAATGCAGAAAATGCTCACCTGGTTGAAAAAGAATTATACGAGCAGGGAGTTCCTGTATTGGGAATCTGCTACGGAATGCAGATGACCGCTCACCTTCTAGGAGGTAAAGTAAACAAAGGAGAAAAAGGAGAGTACGGAAAAGCAAACTTAGAGATCGTTAAAGAAAGCTCTTTATTAAAAGGAGTGACTCAGAACTCTGTAGTTTGGATGAGCCACTTTGACGAAGTAGGAGAATTGCCTGCAGGTTTTGAATTAAACGCAAAATCTGGAGTAATTGCTTCTATCTCCAATGAAGATCAGAAAATCTACTGTGTTCAGTTCCACCCTGAAGTTTCCCATACGGAAGAAGGAGGAAAAATGCTTGAAAATTTCGTTTTCGGAATCTGTAATGCAGAGAAAAACTGGAAACTGACAAACTATATCGAAAAAACAGTTGAAGAAATCCGTGAGAAAGTAGGAGACAACAAAGTAATCCTTGGGCTTTCCGGAGGTGTAGACTCTTCTGTAGCGGCTGTTTTGATCCATAAAGCCATCGGTGATCAGTTGACTTGTATCTTCGTAGATACGGGATTATTGAGAAAGGATGAAGGTAAGAAAGTAATGGATCAGTATGGAGAGCATTTCCATATGAATATTAAAATGGTGGATGCTAAAGAAAGATTCCTTTCAAAATTAGCAGGAGTAGACGATCCTGAAGCGAAGAGAAAAATCATTGGTAATGAGTTTATCCACGTATTTGACGAAGAATCTCACAAAATTGAAGGCGCTAAATTCTTAGCTCAGGGAACCATTTACCCTGACGTTATCGAGAGCCAGTCTGTAAACGGACCATCTGCAGTGATCAAGTCTCACCACAATGTTGGAGGACTTCCTGAAGATATGGAATTCGAATTATTAGAGCCATTAAGAGAGCTTTTCAAAGACGAAGTAAGAAAAGTAGGAGAAGAATTAGGAATTCCTCATCATTTGGTATACAGACACCCGTTCCCTGGTCCTGGACTTGGAATCAGAGTATTGGGAGCTGTAGACGCTGAGAAAGTAAGAATCCTTCAGGAAGCTGATGATATCTTCATCGAAGAACTGTACAAAAACGACCTTTACGAAAAAGTATCTCAGGCGTTTGTTGTCCTTCTTCCTGTAAAATCTGTAGGAGTAATGGGTGACGAAAGAACATATGAATACACAGCAGTAGTACGTTCTGCCAATACCATCGACTTCATGACAGCAACGTGGAGTAGACTTCCTTACGAGTTCTTAGATACTGTTTCAAGCAGAATCATCAACGAAGTAAGGGAATCAACAGAGTAGCTTACGATATTTCAAGCAAACCACCTGCAACTATTGAGTGGGAATAATTTTTGACTTGAATTTAAATATAAATCCTGCCCGTTTGGGTGGGATTTTTATATTCAATACCTGTTCAGGTGTTCTTTTTAAATAACGATTCCTTTATTATTCAATAGGAGATTATGCTGTTTTAAAAATGAGAGTTTATCCCAGTATCCCCTCTGGAATATGATTTTATCGTTTTTTACATGAAAAAATCCACACCCACGAAGCCCGAGAGGATCCTTCCATTCCATTATAGTCCATTCTCCATCCTCAAAAATATTTTCTACGATGCAAACCATTTCAGCGGTTGCAAATTCATTGACAAACATTTCATAAATAGCGGTTTTACCCACTACTGGCTCATTGGCAACCTGATGGTTTACTGCGTCTTCTGCATATAGTTCCGCAATACCGGCTGCATCAGCCGCATTAAAGCTCTATCCATTTTTTCAAAACTTCTTTAGGGTCATAGTCATTTTTGTTTTTATTGTCTGGTATTTACTTCCAAAATGTCTTTTGTATTGTATATCTGGTTTCAAAGAAAACAAACTACTAATTTAATCATAAAGCTATTAAAAAAATATGGTTTCATATAGAAATGAAAAATGTAATAAACTAGAGTTTACAATTCCGTTTAACAGGGAAGTTTATAAGTTGCAAAATTTTCACTAAATTTAAGTAAAATTACATCAAATGCAAATAGAAACGAGACCCCTGACTGTTCAGGATTATGATGAGTTGGCACAAACAATGAAAAGAGCCTATCCCCAAATGTCCGAATCGATATGGTCTAAGAAAATTGAAAAATTAACGAGAATGTTCCCGGATGGCCAGATTTGTATTACAGTGGATGGAAAACTGGCCGCAGTAGCGCTGTCTATTATTGTGAATTATGACGAATTCGGGGATGATCATACCTACAGTGATATTACAGGGAATTATACCTTCAATACACACACTTCAAAAGGAAATGTTTTATATGGAATAGAAGTTTTTGTAGATCCTGAATTCAGAGAACTGCGTCTCGGAAGAAGATTGTATGATGCGAGAAAAGAATTATGTGAATTGCTAAACCTGAAATCAATTATTCTGGGAGGCAGAATTCCGAATTATCACAAACACAGCCATGAACTTTCTCCAAGAGAATATATCCGAAAGGTGAGGGATAAAGAAATTTATGACCCCGTGCTGTCTTTCCAGCTTTCAAATAACTTCCTGCCGATCAGAGTACTGAAAAATACCTTCCCGAAGATGAAGCTTCACAGGAAAATGCAGTTCTTTTGCAGTGGAATAATATCTATTACAGCAAAAACCCGAATACCATGCAGGACAGCATCATCCGCCTGGGATTGGTACAATGGCAGATGAGACATTTCAAAGATATAGACGCCTTTTATGAGCAGGTGGAGTTCTTTGTGAATGTAATGGGAGATTACAAATCAGACTTTGTACTGTTTCCGGAACTCTTCAACACACCCTTGCTGGCTCCCTTCAATAGCCTTTCGGAAAGAGACAGTATGATAGAGCTGGCAAAGCTTACTGAAGAGATCAAAGAAAGAATTTCAGAGCTCGCTATTAGCTACAACGTGAATATTATTTCCGGAAGTATGCCTGTTTTTGAAAACAATGAACTGTATAACGTAAGCTATCTCCTTCACCGTGACGGCCGTATGGATGAATACAGAAAAATTCATATCACCCCGAATGAAAAAAGATATTACGGAATGAAAGGCGGGAATGAAATCAAAGTTTTTGATACCGACTGTGGTAAAATAGGCCTTGTCATCTGTTATGACGTAGAATTCCCGGAACTGCCAAGAATTCTGGCAGATCAGGGAATGAAAATTCTGTTTGTACCATATCTTACAGACACTCAAAACGCCTATATGAGAGTACGTCACTGTGCTGCGGCAAGAGCAATAGAAAATGAATGCTATGTTGCCATTGCCGGCTGTGTAGGAAACCTTCCGAAGGTAAACAATATGGATATCCAGTTTGGCCAGGCTGCCGTATTTACCCCTTCAGATTTTGCCTTTCCATCCAATGCGGTGAAAGGGGAGGCGACCCCAATACAGAAATGACTCTGATTGTAGATGTAGATCTGAACCTGTTGAAAGATCTCCATCATAACGGTTCTGTTCAGGTAATGAAAGACCGCAGGAAAGACCTTTATGATACTTACCTTAAATAATGTCAATTGGAATAAAGGATTTCCTGATTAATCAGATTTAGATTTGAAGAGGGAGCTGGAAAATGGAGGCCATAAAACCGAAAGTAACTTGCAGTCTCTTAGTCAAAAAAAAAAAGAGCAGATCAGTTCTGCTCTTTAATAATAATATGGCGTTTTTCCTACACGTATTCCGGACAGATTACGGCAGGGCAATAATAGCCCGGGCACAAAGGTCTTCCATCCTTAGGACAGCACTCGTACGTGCAGCCGATAATGATAAGACCGTTTCCTGACATTTTCTTTAATTGCTCTCTGGATAGTTTGTTGTTACGTAAATTTTTCATGTTGATATTTTTGATTAGTTTTAATAGTGTCTAATAAAAACGAGGTCTCATCCGGTTTATTGTGATAAAAATGAAGAAGTGTTGCAAACCCGGCATAAGGATATTAAATAACAAAACAGAATACCCGAAAGCATTCTGTTTTTATTTTACCTAAAATTTAATAAATATCCTATAAATACTGTGGGCAAACTACCGCAGGGCAGATCAGTTTAGGGCATCTTGGTCTTCCGTCAGTCGGGCAGCATTCGTTTGAACAGGTACCTCCGATGATAATACCATTTCCTGAAATCCCTTTTAATTGTTCTCTTGAAAGTTTGCTGTTACGTAAATTTTTCATGTTGTAAATACTTTTTGGTTTGTTTTAATGTTTTGTACATTGTAAATATAGAAAAATATACAATATGTTATGGTATTTTCTTATTATGATTAAATTTAATAATGTAAAATACTGGTTATGTGTAATAAATTTTTAATCACGATAAATTCTGCTTTGAAAATTACATGATCAATAAAATTATTTTCCAACTTCTTCCTGTTTCAGAATTTAATGAAAAATGGGAATAGTTTTTGGAGTAAATTGCACTTATTATTAATAGACTATGTTTGACAAGCAGCAAAGAAAACTGAAAAGGTCCGCCAGGCTGATATCCGTATTGAGTAAATATGGTTTTAAAGACCTTCTTGCAAGAATGAACGGTGGAAATAAACAGGAAGAAACTTCAGGAAATTCGGATGAAATTATTTCAAAAGGTACAGTCTATGAAAGGATCAGACTTGCTCTCGAAGAGCTGGGACCTACCTTTGTAAAGCTTGGGCAGACTTTCAGCAGCAGGGAAGACCTTTTGCCGCCCGAACTGATCCAGGAGCTTCAGAAACTTCAGGATAAGGTGGAAACAGTAGATATGGATGTGGAGGAAGCCCTGGAAAATGAGTTCAATATTTCCGTGAAAGACCATTTCCTGGAGATTGAGAAGGAACCTTTGGCTACTGCTTCTATTGCACAAGTGTATAAAGCTGTTTTAAAGACGGCAGCCCGGTCATCCTGAAGCTCAGAAAACCGGATGTACAGTCTGTGATAGAAGATGACCTGCTCCTGATCAAAGATCTTGAAAAATTATTGTCTGCCTATTCGGAAATAGGAGAGAAGCTTAATCTGAAGCAGGCGATTTCCACCTTTGAAAAATCATTGCTGGAGGAAGTATCCTGATCAACGAAAAAAATAATATTCAGCAGTTCCGTCTTAATTTTAAAAACAATAAAGAAACCTACGTTCCAAAAGTTTACGAAGAATTTTCCAACAATAATATTCTTTGTATGGAATTCATTGATGGAATAAAAGTGACGGATAAATCGGTTCTTATTGCCAATGATATTGATCCTGTAAAAGTTTCTGAAGCCGGATTAAGACTTTTTGTATCACAGATTTTAGATTACGGGTTCTTTCATGCCGATCCGCATGCCGGAAATATTCTGGTAAAAAAGACGGTAAAATTGTCTTTATTGATTTCGGTGCGGTAGGAAAAATTCAGCCTAATGATAAAGAAATCCTTGAAAATCTGATTGTAAGCTTTGTCGCCAAAAACTCCCACAAAATAGTCCGTTATCTGAAGAAAATGGCCGTGAGTTATGAAATTCCTGATGAAAGAAGATTCGAAAATGATGTGGAAGATATCCTGAATTTTGTTCACAGTTCTTCGCTACAGGAAATCAATGTGCAGGTGATCATCAACAAAATGAAGGATATTTTAAAGGACAACAGGCTCTATATGCCGGATTATTTCTACCTTTTGTTCAAAGGAATAAGCCTGATAGAAGGTGTAGGAAGAAACATCAATCCTGACCTTGATATCGTAAAAAGCCTTCATCCTTACACCAAGAAAATCTTCACCAAAAAAATCAGTCCGAAAAATATTTTAAAGACAGGAATGGACCGGATGATGAATTTCACCGATAATGTAGATGAAATTCCGAAAGAGCTGCGGTCTGTTCTTCAAAAGCTTGATGAAAATAAATTTACCGTCTCCAGTGAGATCAAGAATATAGAAAAAACGAACCAGCTGATTAAATCCAGTGTGGTCAACCTTATTTTAGCGATGATTCTGGGAGCCAATATCATCGCCACCGCTATAGTTTTTGTCTCCGAATCCGGTCCTAGGATAGGAGAGTTGTCTTTGGTTGCTGTTCTTGGCTTTGTGTTTTCAATTATTTTAGTTTTAATACTTTTGCTGAGAGTAACGAGAAAGTAGGAAGAAAGACGGAAGAATAAAGTAGAGAGCTTATATTTTAGGATCTCGTACTCCAAAACCCATACCCGAAAAAAATAACTATGAAAAAACTGATTATACCTATTTTGCTTTTCTCCGGTTCATTGGTGATGGCCCAGGAAGAAAGTCAGGAGAAGATCCAGGAGACTTTGATGGAAACGGAACAAAAGAATATGTTGATGCAAAAGTCACCGATTGCAGTGATGAATGTGACGGAAAGTGCGAAACCACGATCTATTTCAGCGATAAAAGTATAAAACCGTTCACAATTGCCCCTGCTAAAGGCGGTGCTCTATACAATCTGGGTGATCTCAATGACGACGGGAAAGATGATATCGGCTTTTATCCCAACTGGTGTACAAGCTGCTGGCATCCTTTCTATGTCTATACTTTAAGTAAGACAGGCTGGAAACCTTTGGTACCTTCTATTTCCACACACTGTAATCAGTGGGAAGCAGACCGGTTTCCTATCAGAAAAGACCCGAAAAAGAAAGGAAATGTTATCATTACAACCAGCAAATGGGAAAATGATGATATTAAAATCACAAGCAAAAGTGTGAAAGTGAACTAAAAAGCTGGAAAAATTTAAACATAGAAAGCTTCGGCTTCCGGTAAAAGTTTAAAAATTAATTTGCCTATCTTTGCAAAATGGAAAAACTCACTTTTGCGGATTTTGACCTTCCGGTTAAAATTCTTGATGTTTTAGCGGATCTGGAATTATTTGAGCCTACTCCCATTCAGGAGAAGAGTCTGAAGCCTATCCTTTCCGGTAGAGATGTAATGGGAATTGCGCAGACCGGAACCGGGAAAACATTAGCTTACCTTTTGCCCGTTCTGAAAACATGGAAATACAGTAAAACAGGAAACCCAACTGTTTTGGTGCTTGTTCCTACAAGAGAATTGGTAGTACAGGTAACGGAAATTCTTGAGAAGCTTACAGAAAACATTACAGCAAGAGTTATCGGAATATATGGTGGAAAGAATATCAATACTCAAAAACTTCTATTCAACGATGGATGTGATATATTGGTAGGAACTCCGGGAAGAGTGATGGACCTTTCCATAGATAATGCCATTTCTCTGAAAGAAGTTCAGAAACTGATCATTGATGAATTTGATGAAATGCTGAACCTGGGTTTCAGACCACAGCTGACTCACATTTTTGAAATGATGAAAGAGAAAAGACAGAATATTCTGTTTTCTGCAACAATGACGGAAGCTGTAGATGAAATGCTGGATGAATATTTTGCCAGCCCGGTAGAAATTTCATTGGCAAAATCCGGAACGCCACTTGAAAAAATTGAACAGACTGCTTATAAAGTTGAAAACTTCAATACGAAAATCAATTTATTGGAAAGCCTGTTGAAGAATAATACAGATATGTCTAAGGTGTTGATCTTCAATAACAATAAAAAACATGCTGATCTTCTTTTACCAAAATTGATGAACTTTTCCCTGAGCAGTTCGATGTGATCCACTCCAATAAATCACAGAACTACAGATTAAAGGCCATGAAAAGCTTTGAAAATGAAGAGATCAGAGGTTTGATTACTACAGATGTAATGGCCAGAGGACTTGATATCTCCAATATTACGCACGTGATCAACTTTGAAACTCCCGATATCCCTGAACAGTATATTCACAGGATCGGTAGAACGGGTAGAGCAGATAAAGATGGAAAAGCCATTACTTTTGTGACTAAAAAGAAGAACCTTTAATCCTTGATATCGAATTGCTGATGGATAAGGAGTTAAAGTTCAATGATTTCCCTGAAGGTGTTAAAATTAACCCGAACAAGATTGCTTCTGAAAAGATGAAGTGATCATGAAAAACCCGGCACAGGTAAAACTGAATGAAGGTGGGGTGCTTTCCATGAGAAAAAGCCAAAAACATGAAAGAAAACTGGGGTGGACCTTCCAAGAGAAAAGCTCCTAAAAAGTTTGGAGCCAACAGGGCACAACAAAAAGCAATTTCTAAATCGAAGAAAAAGAAATAAATAAAAAACGATTCCGGATATTGGAATCGTTTTTTTATTGTTGTTCATTTTACTTTAAATAAGGAGTGATGATCCTTGTCCAGATTTTATACCCTTCCGGTTTAAAGTGAAGCATATCTTCTACAAAAATGTCTTTTCTTACATTTCCGTTGGAATCTTCCATCGCTTTGGTAACATCAATGAATTCTGCATGGGGTTCTTTTTTCATAAAAGCAGCAATCTTTTTATTGGCAATTTTCATTTGCGGCCAGATCACTTCTCTGCTCGGAGAATACTTGATGGATATATAATCCACTTCAATATTGGGAAATCTCTCCCGTATTTTTTTGTAAAAGCTTTTGTATCTGTCCACTACTACCTGAGCTTTCAGCTGATGATTGTCTGCAAAGTCGTTTTCACCACAATAAATAATGATCTGTTTAGGCTGGTAAGGAGCTAAAAGGTCGTCAGCAAAATCATTAAGATCTGTAAGCCTGGATCCTCCGAACCCTCTGTTGATGATCGTTTTACCGGGGAAATAATCTGCGATGTCAGTCCATTTGGTGAATGATGAGCTTCCAAGGAATAAGATGGCATCTTTAGGAGGCGGGTTTTGCTGGTCCTGTTTTTTGAATTCCTGGATGTCCTGCCAGAACATCGGTTTTTTTCCTGAGAAAAGGCAATAGTAAAATACAGCAGTAGAAATGCTGATAGAATCTTCTTCATTATATTCAGTTTTAAATTTAAGATAAAAGTAATAAAAAACTCCCGGTTAAGAGGGAGTTTTTATAGTTGATTTATCTTTTATAGGTAATATAGGTGTAGTCCGGAACTTTATCTCCATTCATATCCATCAGCCCGGATTGCTGAACCATTTTTAAATCCTTACTTGTCAGCACCTCAATTTTAAAGTCCATAGAGCCTTCATCACCAAGTTTAATTCCTATCACCTTAGTTCCAGCATCATAAGTATATCTCCCTTCCGTTTTTACATCCATCTGGCAGTCTGTCCCTGTTCCAGTATAGGCTGTATAGCTTACATAATAGTCTGTTTTTAAATATAATGTGTTCTTAGCTTCGCATCCTGTAGGTATGTCAGTTTGAAGCACAGTTTTATCTTTTCCGGAAATTAGTTCCCTTTTAACTTCCTTCCAGTCTCCTGCATGATTTCCATATCATAAGCTTCAAGATTTTCATCTTTACAAGAAGTAAGCGCCAGGGCCGAAAAGGCAAATAAAAGTAGCTGTTTTTTCATTTTCACAAATTTAGAATATGCTAAAATATAAATAAATTTGAAATATCCGTAATGAAATCACTGTTTTTAAACAAATGTTTACAAATAAGAGCATTCTGAAAAAGAATATGAGATTTTAGTGAAGTCTGGCTTTCAAAAAGAATATTGTTAAAAGATATTGTCATTAAGCAACTTTTACTCATGAGGAAATCACAATAATCAATAGGAGCGGGCTTTAGCCCGCTCCTATAATCAATTTATCATTCAATTTGTCTTCAGTCAAAGCTTGAAAGTATGAATTTCAGATTTTTAATTTGATTAGTAGCTCATTTCCACAATCTTATAAGCATCCTTAGGAGTCAGTTTTTATACTCTCCAAGGCCAAGCCAGTTTCTGTCTGTAAAAGCTTTTTCCACTTTTTCTGCTGTCCCTTTATATTCTTCCGTATACTCAGAAAGTCTGGTTTTGATATGAAGACTGTGGAAGAACTCTTCAAGCTTTTTGATTCCTGATTCTGCTTTTTCTTCTGTCGTTCCGTCTTTGATTCCCCAAACTCTTTCTGCATATTGAGCCAGTTTTCCTTTTTATCCTCAAAATTATAACGGTAGTGAGACGGAGCAATAATTGCCAGTGTTCTTGCATGGTCAATACCGAAATAAGCGGTTAATTCATGTCCCATAGCGTGTACTGCCCAGTCTGTGATTACGCCTTTCTGGATGAGTCCGTTCAGAGCCATTGTACAGCACCACATAAAGTTTCCGGCAGCATCATAGTTAAAGTCATCTGCCAGTACTTTTGGAGCGGTTTCCTGAAGACTTATCAGAATACTTTCCGCAATTCTTTCCTGAAGATCAGCGGAAGAAGGAGCAGTCATATATTGTTCCAATACGTGAGTGTAAGCATCCGTAATTCCGTTGACAATCTGATTTTTAGGAATTGATCTGATCACTTCCGGATCCAGAACAGAAAACTGAGGGAAAAGTCCAGGACCTCCTGAAGATAGTTTTTCATTTGTTTCTCTCCTAGAGATTACATATCCTGAGTTCATTTCCGAACCGGTTGCAGGAAGTGTTAAAATACTTCCGAATGGCATTCCTTCTCCTTCAAAAGTTCTTACCTGCTTTCTCAGAATATCCCATGGCTCACCCTCATAATGGGCTGCTGCAGAAATGAATTTAGTTCCGTCAATTACAGATCCGCCACCTACGGCAAGAAGATAAGTAATATTATTTTCTTTGATAAAGCTTATAGCATTGATCAGCACTTCATATTCAGGATTGGCAGGCACTCCGCCAAATTCATAAAGGGTATGATCTTTCAAAGCCGCTTTTACCTGATCATAGACTCCGTTGTTTTTGATGCTTCCGCCACCGTAGATCATTAATATTCTGGCATCTTTAGGAATTTCATTGGAAATTTTAGCGATTTCGCCTTTTCCGAAAAGTATTTTAGTTGGGTTTTTGAACTCGAAATTAAGCATTGTTCTAAATTTATTTTAATCCAAATTTACGGAATGAAAAAAGAATATTGAGTTAATGAAATTTTAAAATTGCTATGATTAAGTTTCATGAAAGCTATTATGTGACAGAGCAGAGTTGGAAGCAGCTTCCGGCTAAATATTCCCGGAAGAATAAAGCACATGGCTCAAAAATAGCTTTAGCGACTTCCTCTTAAAAAAACTTAATGGGTTATAAAATTATAAGATTTTCAATTTTAGTAAGGATTTTACAAAGAAGAACAGTTCTCATCCTTCGCATACATACCATTGCTTTTTGCTTCCAACTTTCCGGTTTTTCTGTTGATTTTAACGAAAAAGACTCTTTCACAGCAGGACAGCCCTTAGTTTGCATGAGGTACATGGAAATATGGCGATCGTCAATTTTATAGGATCCGGTAAATCGGTTATTCGTATCTACAGAATATCCATACGTTTTTGCCAGCAAAATAGCTTCTGGAAGATTGTCTACAGTTCCGATAAAATCTCTTAACTGCTGTTCATTGGAAAAATAAACAGACCTTTCATTTTTACAGGCAAGAATGTATGAAAAACAGTTGTCTCCAATACATTTTTGGAAGAATCCTTTTTCCGGAAGAGGTTCATTGATGGTCATGAAATCAGGCGCCTGGCTTTCATAGATCACAGCTTTTTCATAATCCGGATCATTGCTGAGAACACGCCAGTAAGCATAGTCTTTATCAGGGATTATGAAAGGGTAAAGATAATCTGTCGTATCCAGAATATCAGGAATTTTTTATAATCATCAGGAACCTTGATCTGGCTGTAAAGCAGATGGGAGAAGATCAGGAAAATGTGATGATAACTTTCATAAAGAATGTATTTACACTGCAAATGTAAAGAGAATTATTGCAATACAATTTTGTAATAGCCTTTTTCCTCTTTTATATCGATTCCAATGCCTGTAAACGTTAATTTATTGATTTGAAAACCATCACAGCCCCCTTTAAATTCTGATGACTGGATTGAAAAATCAAGGTTTTTAATATTAGAATAAAATTTATAATTTTTTGTTCCGTTATAGGCCCCTACATTTTCTAAAATAACTCTATTGTCAGACGTTTTGGTTAATTCTACATTAACGTTATTTTCGTCCTGAACGGAATAGGATGTGAGTGTCCCGTTAGTAATAAGGTTTTCATCATTGGAATTGATAAATTCAAAAACAATGGGAAGTGGTGCATTATAACAATCTTTTTCACAAGAGATGAACAGAAGGGTGATGAGTAGAAAAGTAAATATTTTTTTCATAAATTTTAACTGGAGTGAAGAGTAAAATTAATGAATAATATTTTGTAGTCAAAATTATAGCAGACTGTTGTCAGATTTATAAAAACTTCATCGGATATTTCACTGTAATATTCCCATGGGAAATTTTCTTCAGTTTTGATTCCTTCATTCTTTTTGTCAGAGGTTTCAGGTGGTCAGTATATAAAATTCCCAATGTATGGTCATATTCATGCTGGATGATTCTTGCCGTAAGACCGGAAAAGGTTTTGTTCTGCATCATGAAATCTCTGTCCAGGTATTCAATAGTAATTGCAGGTCATCATGAGAGATCTGCCATACTACGGTTTCTGTTAATGCCTGCATTTCATATTCAGAAGGAGTCCGGGTAAGGAAAGAATCATAGGCACAGGTAAATTCTTTCTCAAAACTAAAACCGAAAGTAAACCCATATTCATCATCCGGAAGATAAAACCTGACCAGCCCGGATTCTATAAAAGATAAAAAGTTTTCATTGTTGCCCTGTTGGCTGATGATCCCGTTTTTAGCATATACCTTTCTGTGAAAATGCCCGGCTATAAATGCCCATTCCGATTCCTGAAGTTTGACGACCTGTTCATAATATTCTCTGATATAGCCCATAGGATTGCCTATGATCAGGTAAAGGTAAGGAAAATCAAATTTTTGCAGCAGAAAGATGTTTCATCCTTAAAGATTTAATGTACCATATACTCCACAAAAGGAACAATTCTGTTATGGTGAATCCTTCCTTTGATATATACCTGATCCCCGTCCTGAAAAACATATTCGCTGACCAGGATATTGTTTAAACCACTGGTTCCCAGAAAAGAACTGATCCATGGATGCCGGCCTTTGAGTAAAGATACTTTGGGGTTTTCAGTGGGTTGATAATTTTGTAGATAATAAGGTGTTTTATAATTGGTGGCATAAACTTTTTGTGTAAAATGGTTCTGGTCGATTATACCATCCGCTATCCATAATTTAAAATCGATGTCATATAATTTTCCGTCCACGGATACCTGAGTGCCTTTCGGATATCCTGCAATAATATTGTAGTCAAAAGTTTCATAAATTTCTCCGGATCTTTACTTTGCCGGGCAGTACCTACACGCAGGGCATAAAATGCTGCTTCTTTTCCGGATAAAGGAGCTTTTAGCGTTGTATTGGTATGGATGGTACATTTCAGTCCTGGCAACGCTGCTATATCCTCCATGTGCTGGCTATATTCTTCATCCTGATCCATTGAACCAAGACTGGAGATCAGAGAACCAAATACCATCATTGAAGAAATGCAGATGAGTATAAAAACAGCAGAAACGATCAGGAAGATCTTTAAGGATTTCCTATGAACCGGTGCTCCGTTCGTTTTAATATTCACATTGGCGTTGAAATTGAATTTGATCATAAGAATTCAGATGGATGCCAAAACTAGGTAATTTTCCAAAGCAAAAGCTAATTTTTTTTTGTATTTCATTACTTAATTTTTGTCATTTGTCAATTCAACTCATTACAAAATCACTTACATTTGTGAGTATGAGACACGACCAACGCACAGAAAAATTCAGGCAGATCGTGGAAAATAAATTCCAGATCTACAATTCATTATTTATGAGCCTGCCTTATGATAAAATGACGAATATCGGGATGCTTCTTCCGTTTCTTTGTGAAGAAAGTAAAATAGGCTATGAAGCCGGGAAAACACCCGAAGAAATCGTTGAAGAATTTTTTAAAAACCATACGGATCTTCAGACGGAAGAGCAGAAGCTCGAACTGCTTTTTAAGATCATTCAGTATATTGAGAGACAGGTTGTATTGTTTGACAGTATTGAAGATGCAGCCTTTCCCAATCTTCATTCTGAAAGTGACGGCGGAACGGTTACCAATCTTTTTGAGCGCTCTTTTCAGGATCATAAGATTGAAAAAGTACGTGAAAAATTAAAAGATTTTAGTGTAAAAGTAGTGTTTACCGCACATCCGACGCAGTTTTATCCAAGCTCGGTTCAAAGAATTATCCAGGACTTAAGAGGAGCGATTACCAGTGATTCTGTGACCCAGATCGACATGCTTCTCCAGCAGCTGGGAAAAACTCCTTTCGTCAATAAAGAAAAACCCACTCCGATAGATGAAGCACTCAGCATCATTTCCTACCTGAGATATGTATATTACGATACGATCGGCGAATTGTTTACGAAAATTAAAAAGACCTTCGGAAACGGGCATTTCCATCTTCATGAAGATATTATCCAGCTTGGATTCTGGCCGGGAGGTGACAGAGACGGAAATCCTTTTGTAACTGCAGATGTTACCAGAAGAGTGGCAGAAGAACTTCGTTCAGCGATCCTCAAATCTTATTACAGCCATCTGAAATACATCAGAAGACGACTGAGTTTCCGTGGAGTAGCTGAAGTTTTGACCCAAATGAGTGAAGAGCTGTATGCTGCTATTTTTGATGGAAAAACTATTACGGCAGAAAATATCCTGGAGAAAGCAGATGAGGCGGAAAAGATTCTGATTAACGAACATAATTCTTTATTTCTTGACCTTCTGGTAAACTTCAAAGACCGTGTGAAGATTTTCGGAACTCACTTTGCAACATTGGATGTACGTCAGGACAGCAGAATTCATCAGAAAGTAATTGATGAGGCTTTTGCAAAACTATATGGAAATGAAGAAGCTACTCAGGAAGAAAAATTCAGTAAGCTGATTCAGGTTTCAGAAAAAGTGAATGCCGATGATTTTCAGGATATTGTAAAAGATACATTACTGACGGTTTCCCAGGTTTCGGAAATTCAGAACCTGAATGGGCTAAGAGGGATGAATCGCTATATCATCTCCAATTCCGATGCTGTAAAAGATGTAATGAATGTGTATGCATTCTTTAAAATCTGTGGGTATAAAGATGAAGAGATCAATATGGATATCGTTCCGCTTTTTGAAACAATGGAAGGCCTTGCCAATGCCCAACATGTCATGAATGAGCTGTATCAGCATCCGGTTTATAAAAACACCTTGAAAAAGAGGAAACCAGCAGACTATTATGCTTGGTTTCTCCGACGGTACTAAAGACGGAGGGTATTTAAAGGCCAACTGGGAGATTTATAAAGCAAAAGAAGTCCTGACGAAGCTTTCAGAACAAAATAATATCAAAGTAGTATTCTTCGATGGAAGAGGAGGCCCGCCGGCAAGAGGGGAGGGAAAACCCACGACTTCTATGCTTCTCAGGGAAAAACAATTGCCAATAACAAAATTGAGCTAACCATCCAGGGGCAGACCATTACCAGTATCTTCGGAAATAAAGAGCAGGCGATGTATAACTTTGAACAACTTCTGACAGCCGGAGTTGAAAATGATGTCTTTAAGAATGCCAAAAAGGACCTGACAGAGAAAGAAAGAGCCTTAATTATAGAGCTGGCGGATATCAGCTATCAGAAATACTCCGATCTGAAAGCCCATCCGATGTTCGTCCCTTATCTTCAGGAAATGAGTACACTGGAATATTACGGAAAAACGAATATAGGAAGCCGTCCGTCCAAGAGAGGAAATGGAAGCGAATTGAAATTTGAAGACCTGAGAGCTATTCCGTTTGTAGGGTCATGGTCGCAGCTGAAGCAGAATGTGCCAGGATTCTTCGGTTTTGGATATGCAATGCAGAAGATGAAAGAGCAGGGAAGGTTTGAAGAGGTGAGAGAACTTTACAAAGGTTCTGATTTCTTTAAAACCTTAGTTCTGAATTCTATGATGAGTATGAACAAGTCTTATTTTCCTCTGACGTATTATATCAAAAACAATCCGAAATTCGGGGTTTTCTGGAATGTACTCTTCGATGAATATGAGTTGTCCAGAGAAATCATGCTGGAGCTTACGGGTTTCAAAATGCTTCAGGAAGAAGATCCTTTATCAAGAAAATCCGTGAAAATCCGTGAGAAGATTGTACTTCCGTTATTAAGTATTCAGCAATATGCATTAATGAAGATTCAGAAAGGAGAAGGAAATAAAGAGGCTTATGAAAAACTGGTGACAAGATCGCTGTTTGGAAATATCAATGCGAGCAGAAATTCAGCATAGATCATTACTACGAATTCTACAAAATATTATAGGAATGGGCTTTAGTCCATTCTTTTTATTAAAAGATCCATCGGTTTTAACCAAAAATAGTAAACCTCTCGTCCATTAAACAAACGAAATACAATATCGGGGATTGTTCAGCTTGCTCAATAGACGAGAGAAAAAATTATTCTTTTATAAACTTTTCATAATGAACTTTATCCTGGGTCTGAATTTTCAGATAATATACTCCTTTTGCAAAGTCATCAACTTTTACAGCTTTCTGATTGCTGTTTTTTCTGATCAGTCTTCCCAGATTGTCATAAACTTCCAGAGATTTAATATCATTTTCTGATACTACGCTCAGAATATTTTTAGCAGGATTAGGGTATAGTGTAAAACGGTCTTTTTTACAACTTCAGAAGTGTTTAACACTGCGTTATACACGTTTCCGAAATTGAGAATACCAAATCCTGTCTGATCATTATGATTAGGATAAAGAGAAGCCGTTTGTCTCAGCCTTGCTCTGATCTGGTCCCGGTTCATTGTCGGGAAAGCCTGGATAAAGCATGCCACGCCTCCTGCTGCAATCGGAGTAGAAATGGAAGTTCCGTTTACGATGGTAGTTGTATTATCATAAACCGTTGTGGTAAAGGTTCCTGGGCACTTCCGTCCGGTTTTACCACTCCAAGGGAATTAGGCCCGTAAGAGGAAAAATCCGAAGCATTTCCTGCCGAATCCACAGAACCAATCGAGAAAACTTTGGCATTGTCTGAAGGTGTGGTAAGGTAGTGCCATGGCTGTGTTCCTGAATTTCCTGTAGCAGCAAGCACAAAGATGCCTTTATTCGCTGCAATCTCCGCTCCACGGGCAATGAAGGAGGTACTCCCGTTCATATCTGCATAACTATAATTGTACCGGGTATCATCAAAAACATGATATCCGAGAGAGGAAGTAATGATATCTACGCCTTTTCTGTCTGCTTCTTCAGCGGCTTCAATCCAGTAGAGCTCTTCTTCAGGGACTTCAACGGTAGCATTTTCACTGCGGTAAAGATAAAAATCAGCATCCGGTGCAGCTCCTACAAAGGTATTTTCAATGAAACCACCGATTGCTCCCAGTACTACGCTGCCATGAGGGCTCAGGAAGTATTATAAATATCTCCGGTTTTCGCAACGAAATCATAAGCGGCCTTTATCTGATTGCCATTCCATAATCTTGAAAAAGCAGCCCCTGTATTCACGGTAGGGAATCCTGCATCAATGACAGCAATGGAGACTCCCGTTCCGGTATATCCTGCCAGATGAAGCGGACGTATATTCACCTGGTCGATCTGTGTGGAGCCTGAGCCGTAATTAAAATTGGTCAGAATTTTATTAAGACCTGTATCATCTTTCCATTTGCCGGGTGCTTTTTTAGTCCCGTTGGATTGCCGTTTCTGGCAAAACTTTCCACGGAAAGTACAAAAGGCTGAGCCTGCAGCTGTGCTTTCTGCGTTGGAGTGGCATTTACCGCAGCACCGTTGAGCCATTTGGAATAATCGGTAACCGTAAAACCTAAATTCTGTAAGTTCTGAAGATATGACGGTTCAATAGGGGCATCCTGATCATTGAGCGAAATTCCAAGTGCTGTACGTCTGTTGAGCGATTTTTGGGAAAGTTCTGAGAGCGGATTGGCATAAAATGCTGCTTTATTGGGCTTGTCTGTGAAATAGACAAAAACAAGTTCAGTTTGTGCAGATACGCTGAGGTAACCTGTTAGGAAACAAAAGAGTAAAAGTTTTTTCATAAGATTAATTTGTATAAAGATAAAAACAAAATCAATAAAATTTTTGATAGGATATTAAATTCCTTATTTTTACAGAAATATTTATTATATGAAAAAAATTCAGATGGTTGACTTGCAAAGTCAGTATTACAAAATAAAGAATGATGTAGACAATGCGGTTTTAAATGTAATGGATTCGGCGGCATTCATAAACGGTCCTGAAGTAAAGTCTTTCCAGAATGAATTGGAGTCTTATTTAGACGTAAAACATGTGATTCCTTGTGCCAATGGTACAGATGCATTACAGATTGCCCTGATGGCTTTGGATCTGAAAGAAGGAGACGAGATCATCACAGCAGATTTTACTTTTGCGGCTACGGTAGAAGTAATTCACCTGCTTAAATTAAAATCAGTACTGGTAGATGTGGATTATGATACTTTCACCATTTCTACGGAACAGATTAAAAAAGCAATTACGCCAAGAACAAAAGCGATCATTCCGGTACATATTTTTGGACAGTGTGCCAATATGGAAGAAATTTTGAAAATTGCTGAAGAGCACAATCTGTATGTTATCGAAGACAATGCTCAGGCAATCGGTTCAGAATATACATTCTCTGACGGAAGTGTAAAACAGGCCGGAACAATGGCTACTGTGGGAACAACCTCTTTCTTCCCGTCAAAAAACCTTGGATGCTACGGAGATGGTGGTGCAATCTTTACCAATAATGATGAATTAGCACACCGTTTAAGAGGGATTGTAAACCATGGAATGTACGAAAGATACTATCATGATGAGGTAGGTGTGAACTCCCGTTTAGACAGTATTCAGGCAGCTGTTTTAAGAAAAAACTTCCACATCTTGATTCTTATAACGAAGCAAGAAGGAAAGCAGCAGATTATTATGATGAAGCATTCGCAGGAAATCCGAATATTCTTACTCCGAAAAGATCTGAAAACTCTACCCACGTATTCCACCAGTATACTTTAAGAATTCTGAATGGAAAGCGTAATGAACTTCAGAAATTTTTAACGGAAAAAGAAATTCCTGCAATGATCTACTATCCGGTTGCACTAAGAAAGCAGAAAGCTTACTTCCAGGAAAGCAACGCTGCAGACTTTGTGAATACAGACAAACTTCTGGATCAGGTGATTTCTTTACCGATGCATACGGAATTAGACGAAGAGCAGCTGAAGTATATTACGGATGCAGTGCTTGAATTTATGAAATAATGAAAAATACCATATTTAAATATAGAATAATAGGAATTGTAATATTTGTATTCCAGTTGCTTTTATTTTTGTTTTTTGGCTTTGGTACTTACAGTTCTTTTTAGAAATCAGTACAGAGAAAATTTTTTCAATAGAAAATTTGGTCTGTCTCTTTACTTTAACCATATTTATAAGTACATTTCTAAGCCTGACAGGTTTTTTATATAGCGGCAGAAAAGTTATTCTATATTTAAATGTAAACTATATTTTAGTTTTATCGTTTTTTATTTTTGAGTATATAAAGCTTATGATAGAAACCTCGTTTGAGGAGGTTGATGTTTTAATATTATTTCTGATTTTTTCTATTACATCGGCCTTTCTTTTAATGACGAATATTTTTAAAAATAAAAAGTACAATTTTTAGAATTAGAAGATATAGGAAAATACAAAGATTAAAAAAATGGCAATACTTGTTACCGGAGGACTTGGATACATTGGTTCCCACACTGTAGTAGAACTTCTCAATAGCGGCTTTGAAGTGATTATTGTAGATGATTTATCCAACTCAGAAAGGTTTATTTTAAATAATATTGAGGAAATTACAGGCAAAAAGCCGGTTTTTTATCCTTTTGACCTCAGAAGAAAAGAGCTTCTCAGCCAGGTTTTTGATGCGCATCAAATTGAAGGGTGTCTCAATTTCGCCGCTTCTAAAGCAGTAGGAGAGAGTCAGCTGAAACCTGTGGATTATTATGAAAATAATTTATTCTCGCTCATCAATATTCTTCAGGAATTTAAAGAAAGGGAAATATCCAATTTTATTTTCAGCTCATCCTGTACGGTTTACGGGCAGGCAGACACAATGCCAATTGACGAAAATACACCTTTGAAAATGCCGGAAAGTGTGTATGGAAAGACCAAACAGATGGGAGAAGAAATTCTGATTGATTTTGCAAAGGCTTATCACCGAAAAATATCGTTACTGAGATACTTCAACCCTATTGGCGCACATCCGTCTGCAAAGATCGGAGAATTGCCTTCGGGAATTCCTAATAATTTAGTACCTTACGTTATGCAAACGGCGGCAGGAATCCGTGAGAAACTAAGCGTATGGGGGAATGATTATGATACGGAAGACGGAACCCCGGTCCGTGATTATATCTATGTGGTTGATCTGGCAAAAGCGCACGTAGCAGCATTAAAAAAGCTAATGGAAGATCCATCTTCGGATACTGTGATCGATACTTATAACCTCGGAACAGGAAAAGGATCCTCAGTATTAGAGGTCATACAGGCATTTGAAGAGTCAAATGGAGTAGAAGTACCTTATCAGATCTGTGCCAGAAGAGAAGGGGATATTACCATCGCCTATGCCAACCCTCAGAAAGCCGAAAAAGAGCTTCACTGGAAATCTGAAACTTCACTGGAAGAATCTTTAAGAACAGGTTGGGAGTGGCAGAAGTACCTGAACACCAGGAATTCATAAAAACAGGGAAATTTAAAAACGACTATAAAAATAAATTACAAAATATCTTCCCTGAATCCCCGGTATTTTATCCATTTAAAAGAATCTTTTTTCAGGTGAAGTTTTAAATAATTTTAAATTAATATGAAGACACAAAGAATAGGTATTACATTTTCCTCATTTGATTTATTACATGCAGGGCATATTAAAATGCTTGAAGAAGCTAAAACCGTATGTGATTATTTAATCGTAGGACTTCAGATTGATCCATCTCATGATCGTCCCAACAAAAATAAGCCGAGCCAGACGATTGTAGAGCGTTATATTCAGTTGAAAGCAGTAAATGCTGTAGATGAGATCATTCCTTATTATACAGAAGAAGACCTGCTGGATATTTTGAAATCCTTCGTTATTGATGTAAGAATCATCGGTGACGATTATATGGACAGAGACTTTACAGGAAAACAATACTGTGAAGAAAAAGGAATTGAAATCTTTTATAACAAAAGAGATCACAGGTTTTCCACCAGTGACCTGAGAAAAAGAATTTACGAAGCTGAAAAAGAGAAATACTCCAAAACAGAACAGGTAAAATAAGAACAATAAAAAATCCCGAAAATTAATTTTCGGGATTTTTTTGTATTACATTGGACCGCCTTGCTGATCATCGCCTGCCTCATTGGCATTGATGTCTTTTTTTTTTTTAGGTTGTTCTATCTTTTCACCTTGCTTAAATCTGTAGGTTAATGAAATAGAAAACTGTCTTGGCTGCCACTGCATATAATTTCTACGGGTATAATCGCTATTGAAGCTATATACTTCTCTGCTTCTTGTATTGAAGATATCCTGGATATTGAAGGAAATTGTCCCGTCTCCTTTCCAGATCGTTTTGGAAGCTCCAAGGTTCAGCGCATACATATCCTGTGTATCCTGATTAGCAGATTTCTGTGCTCCTCTGTAGAATCCCTGTAACTGTACACTTAAAGTTTTATCAAGCTTGAAAGTCGTATTAAGACGGGCTCTTGTAGAAAAACCGCTTCCGGTAAAATTCATATTACCTACTTTGGCATTACCATCCTTGTCCCTCGCATCATAATAAGCAATTCCTGTGGTTTTATATCCGAACATATCCAAACTACCCATTATTTTTAACCATGCAAAAGGATCATAAGTGAAGTTAAGATCTAAACCATAACGGTCATCATTACCAAGGTTGATAGGTTTTGTATAGAACACACTCTTACTTTCATCCGGTCTGTATACAAGCATTTTGGTATCATCCGTAGCATGTCTGTAGTACAGGGTAGGGTTTACCGTAAATTTCTTTCTGGTGATGTTATAACCTACCTCAAAAGAGTCTACATAAGACGGGTTCAGGTCAATATTTCCTTCAAAAATATTCTGGCTGTTGCTGTAATTAGGGAAAGGAACCATGAAGAATGATCTTGGTCTGTCAATTCTTCTGGAGTAGTTAACTAAAATCTGATTGTTCTTAGATACATCGTAGCTTAAGAAAACACTCGGGAACAAATTGTTGTAATTCTTCGTTTTGTTCAGAGGTTCTTTTGCCGTGTTCTGGCTGATATAATTGATCTTAACATTCGAAATTTCATCTCTTAAACCTAACTGGTAGGCAAAATTTCCAATCTTACTTTTAAATTGCAGATAAAATGCATTGAACGTCTCTCTGTAATCAGTATTGTTATTAAAATCCGAAATAAAAGGATTGTTTGAAGTACTGCTTACAAAGTTATCATACTTATTGTCGTTGATATCTAGTCTGTATCCTGCTTCCAGTTTAGATTTCTCACCTATTGGGAGTTCATAATCGGCTTTTCCTATAACAGTTTTGCTTACAGAATGTCTTCTGGTAACATCATGTATGTCTGGCAGCAGGTCATTTGTTTCCAGAATGTCTGCATTGTTGTTGCTTCTGTTTCTCTGTAAACTCATTGATACGGATAAATTCTGACCTTTATCATCAAATTTGTGATCCAATCCTACATCCCCTGGAATGCAAGGTTGTTGAACACGCTTTTGGAATCTCTAAGCCCGAAAGGGTTTAACAGTTGCCAGGTTCCCGCTACATCGTTAGGATCAGAAGGATCTTTAAAGAAACGGTGAAAACTTTCTTCCGTATTCAGCAGTTCATTTCCATCCCCTTCAAACGTTCTTACCAAACCTGTTAAATTGATCGACGTTTTTTCAGACAGATCATGTACAAAACCGGCACTTACATTATAATTTTTGTTATAGGTTTTATTCGTCGAATTTTGCAGCTGATGAAGAAGAACATCTTTAGGCTGTTGACCTTTTACGATGTCCGGAAAATTAATGCTGTGGTAAGTTGTTTCAGAATTATTCTTGGTTTTATTTTCCGTATAACCACCACCACCATTCAGAAACCAGGTCCAGTTATTTTTCTCCAGCTCAAATTGGTGTTAAGCGAGGTTCTCGGGAAATATCCCAAAGATCCTACAACACTACCATTGAATCCGACTTTCTTGCTTTTTTAAGGATGATATTCAAAATCCCCGAAGTTCCGCTGGCTTCAAATTTAGAAGAAGGGTTGGTGATCACTTCAATTCTTTCAATCTGATCCGCCGGAATACTCTGCAAAGCATTGGCGCCGTCATCAATTCCCAGAAGGGCAGAAGGTTTCCGTTGATCAGGAACTTTACATTGGTGCTTCCTCTCATAGAAACCGTTCCGTCAGTATCTACAGAAACCGAAGGAACATTTGTAAGGACATCCTGAAGGCTTCCCCTTACTTACAATATCCTGTGAAGGATCATATGTTTTTTTATCAAGCTCTACCTTATAAGGTTTTGCTGCAGATGCAGTAATAACGACTCCCTGAATCTCTTTGGTTTTGCCATCAATGGTAGTTGTAGCTTCAGGTTCTATAGATAATGCACCAATATTACCTGCTGTAGTAATATTTTTGCTGACCACACTTTTCTTGTAGTCAATAGCCTCTACTGTAATGTCGTAATCTCCGGGAGCAAGCTGAAGTTTGTACTGTCCCTTTTCGTCAGTAAGAACAGCGTCACTTAACGCAGTGTTTGCCTTATTGCTGAAAGTAACGGAGGCATAAGGAACCGGCTGGTTCTTCTTATTGACAATCGTTCCCGAAACACCTGCTTTTTCCTGGGCAAAAGCCATAGCCGCTGCCGAAAGTACTAAAGTAAGTCCTAAAGTTTTTCTGGTGAAAATATTGACAATTTCTGTCTTATTCTTCATAGGTTATTTTTTTGTATAAAATCGTGAAAGGATAACCCTTAATATTTTGGATTTTTATATTAGTTTGATTTCCAAAATATTATGATTTGTTTATTGTTTTTAGCTGTATAAAATTTTAGATGCCTGCTAAGCTTATTTTATATTCCTGGAGTTGAGCCAGTCCTGATAAGCTTTTGCATTTACAGCATGCTCTTCAGCACTTGCCGTAAACTTATGATATCCAAATCTTGCAGGATCGGCACACATGAATATATAATTGTTGTTTTCCGCATTCAAAACAGCATCTACCGAATTTTTATCCACCACACAGATCGGTCCCGGAGGAATGCCTGCATTAGCATAGGTGTTGTATGGCGATGGAGTAGACAGATGCTTATATAATACTCTTTTTATAGGTTCTTTAAAATTAGTCTGTTTGTTGATGGCATAAATCACCGTAGGATCAGACTGAAGCTTCATTCCTTTTCTGTAACGGTTCAGGTATAACCCGGCAATTGTTTTCATTTCATCTTTCTTACCTCCTGATTCTTTATAAACAATGGAAGCCAGTGCATAGATCTGATCTCTTGTAAGACCGGACTGCTGTTCCTTATTCTTTCTTTCACCCGTCCAGAAACTATTGTACTGATCTTCGAATTTTGCAAAAATTCTCTTGGACTTACTGTCCAGAAAAAATTATACGTATCGATGAAAAAATATTTCTTTAAATCTTCAACATTTTTATACCCCTTCGCCTGGGCAACAACATCCAGATCATTTACGAAATGTAAAGAATCAATCTCCGTTTTTTTGCTCACCTTTCCAATCATCTGATACATATCTCCAAAATCTCCGATTCTGAAAGAATTAGCAGTCTGATTACCTGCTTTGATCATATTCACAAGGTCTGTATTTCCTGTTCCGCTTTTGATCTGGTAACGCCCCGCTTTGAAATTGGCAGGAAGACCTTTGTCCTTGGCTACCGCTTCAAAAGATTCCTTATCCTTAATATAAGGCGCAACAGAATCAAGAATCTGTTTGAAACCCGCATTGTGAGGGATCAGAACATAGCCTTCTTTTTCTACGTTATTCCCGAAATATTTATTATAAAATCTCAAACCAAAAAATCCTGCGACTACAAAAACCAGCAGAATGATAATGAGAATAGCTTTTTCATTCTTATAAATGTTGATTAAAAGTCTGTTTTAAAGAAGATCCGTTTTACCTCTAAAAACCTGCTTTGCAGGACCTTCCAACCATATATCATGGAAAGAATCACCGCTTTTTTCAGCATATACTTTAAGGTTGCCCCTAAAGTTTTAACTTTTACAGAGGTTAGATGATGCTTTTGAAGAAAAGTTAAAGCGGAAGCCGTAACTCCTGTTCCGCAACTGTAAGTTTCATCCTCAACGCCTCGTTCATAGGTTCTTACAAAAATCTCCTGATCCGAAATTTTTTCCACAAAGTTTACATTGATGCCTTTTTCCTTATAATTTTCAGAATTTCTGATCCCATATCCTTCGTCATATACGTGAAAGTCTTTCAGGTTGTCTACATATTTTACATAATGAGGAGATCCGGTGTTCAGAATAAAATCATTTCCGTCGTGAGAAATCGTATCTACATTGATCATTTTCAGTTTAATGATTCCGTTGTGTACTTCTGCTTCATGTTCTCCGTCTATTGCCATGAACTTACATTTATCTTCAAAAATGTCCAGGAAAAAAGCAAAAGCTACCAGGCATCTTCCACCGTTTCCGCACATTGTACTCTCTCCGCCGTCAGAATTGTAGTAGACCATTTTAAAATCATAGTCCGGATCATTTTCAAGCAGGATAAGCCCGTCAGCACCTATCCCAAAACGTCTGTTACATAGTTTTTCGATGATTGTTTTATCTTTTGGAAACTGAAGGTCACGGTTGTCTACCATTACAAAATCATTCCCTGTTCCCTGATATTTATAGAATTCCATACTTTTTTGTCTAAATGAAGCAGCAAAATTAATATATTTAAAATGAAAAACGAACAGTGTTAACTGTTCGTTTCCTTATTTATAATCGTTTTATCTAATTATCTGAAGCCTCTTCCGTTGCTCTGTCTGTTGGCATCACTGCTTTGGCTGCTTGAGTTGTTTCTGAACCCGCTGGATGATGATTCTGATCTTGTACTGCTTTCGCTGTTTCTGAACCCGCCACTGTTTTGGTTTCTGAATCCGCTATTGTTTTGGTTGTTCTGAGAACCGCTGCTTTGATTTCTGAATCCGCTATTGCCGCTGCTGTTCTGATTTCTGAATCCGTTACTGTTTTGGTTATTCTGATTCCCCTGGTTTCTGAATCCGCTGTTACTGTTGGAGTTTCTGTTATTATTGAATCCTCCGCTATTATTGTTATTGTAAGATCCGTTATTATTTCTAAAACCATTGTTAGGTCTCTGGGTGGTTATTGTAGAAGACCTTCTTTCCACATACACTTTTCTTCTGGAGTTGTTGTAACTATCATAATAGTAAGGAATACCATTATCATAATAATAATTAATATTATTTCTATAGTAATAGCCGTCATTACCCCAATATCCACCGCTTCCATAATATCCGGAAGGGGCATAGTAATATCCGTTATTATAATAAGGATCACCATAACCATAGCCATTATTGGCGTATCCATCTGAATATGCTAAACAAGAAGTTAAACTGCTAATAGCAAAAATACTGAGTGCTATTTTTAATAAATTTTTCATGACTTTATTGTACTTTTTCTTTAAAACTTTTTTTCCAATTGACGTATCCTAAGATAGCCATTATAGTAAATACCAAATATTGCACCGAAGTGATACCAAGTCCCTTAAAAATCATCATCGGGATGCAAATAAGATCTCCGATAATCCAGAAAATCCAGTTCTCAATGCGCTGTTTGGCCATAAACCACATTCCTGCTAAAAATATTGAAGTTGTGAAAACATCCATCCAATTGGCCCAGTCCAGATGATACAATCCAAGGTTGGCCCCTTCCATAGAAAACTGATTATCTATATAAGGTTTGTAGTAGTAAATAACTGTAACCAATACTAAACTGAGTACAAAAAGAATGCTCGCATACAGCCATTCTTTCTTTGTAGCCCATGTAACGTCTACATGTATATGATCTTCTGAGTTTTTTGCCCATAAAACCCAGCCATAGACACTCATTATACTGTAATAAACATTGATAAGACAGTCACCTAATAATCCGGCATTGAAAAGAAGATATACATAAATTACAGTAGAAATAAGTCCTGTGGGGTATACCCAAATGTTTTTTTAATGGAAAAATAAACACTAAGTGGGCCGAATATGATTCCAGCTAAAATTTCCAGTATAATCTGTAAAGCATCATAGTTTTCATACGGCTTCACAAAAAGATCATATAAATTCATGTGATCAAAAATAAACAAAAATTAACATTTGATAAAATTCTTTAAATAAAGTGTTGATCAGGTTTTTAAAGATTTTAATGTAAAATAAATCATGAAAGTTTAACGATAAACGTGAGAGTTCCTAAATTTTTATATTTTCGTGAATCCTTAATAAATAAAAAAACATGTCGAAAATTTGGGTTAAGAAGCCACTAAGTGCCTATGAGGCAGATATGAAGAAAAGTGAGCTGAAAAAGTCCTTGGAAAATGGAGTTTAACAGCAATTGGAGTGGGTGCTATCATTGGTGGTGGAATCTTTGTTCTTACCGGAACCGGAGCCTATTACCATGCAGGTCCTGCACTTGCAATTTCCTTTATTATAGCAGGTATTGCCTGCGTTTTTGCAGCATTATGTTATGCAGAGTTTGCATCCATTATTCCTGTGGAAGGTTCAGCGTATGCTTATGCATATGGAACAGTAGGAGAGATTTTTGCCTGGGCAATGGGCTGGTGTCTCATTCTGGAGTATGCCATGGCCAGTATGGCGGTCTCGGTGAGCTGGTCCGGATATTTTAATAAATTTCTGAAAATATTCAATATTCACTTACCGGCTTATCTTACCTCAGACCCGGCAAGTTATACCGGTGACGGTTTCTCTATGAACCTGCCTGCATTTATCCTTGTTCTATTGATTACAGCTTTGCTGGTGAAAGGAACTAAAGAAGCAGCGGGAGCCAATAACCTGATCGTTCTGATGAAAACTTCTGCAGTTATTTTCGTGATCATAGCCGGAGTTTATATTATCTTCTCCAATACTGACCTTTATAACGCTGTAGACGGAGTAAAAAACTGGAAGCCATTTATTCCTGATCAGATCAAGATCAAGAATTCTGAAGGCGATATGGTTTCTGCCTATGGTATCAAAGGAATCATCTCCGGAGCGGCTGCAATTTTCTTTGCCTATATCGGTTTTGATGCTGTTTCTACCCAGGCAGGGGAGGCGATTAATCCTAAAAAGGATGTGCCTTTTGCGATTATTGCTTCATTATTGATCTGTACTGCTTTGTATATCTGTGTATCTCTTGTATTGACAGGAATGATGCATTATACAGACTTTAATCCTGAAGGAAAATATCCTGATGCGATCAAAGCTCCTGTAGCCTACGCATTTGAAATTGCAGGAAAACATTGGGCAAGTAATGTGGTAACGATTGCTGCTACTGTAGGATTGATTTCTGTAGTAATGGTAATGATGATGGGACAGTCCAGAATCTTCATCGGTATGGCAAAAGACGGATTGATTCCTAAGTTCTTCGGTGAGCTTCACCCAAAAACAAAGACTCCTTATAAAGGAATTATTTTGTTAGGAATTGTAGTAGCGTTCATTGCAGCCTTTACGCCAATTTCTACTCTTGCGGATATGACAAGTTTCGGAACCCTGTTTGCATTTACACTGGTATGTATTGCTGTTTGGGTAATGAGAAAGAAAGAACCTGCATTGATCAGACCTTTCAAGGTTCCTGCTTATAAAGTGGTAGTAGCATTGGGAGTAGTAATCAATCTTTATCTGATTTTTAATTTAAGTGCCCACGCACTGGAACTTTCTGCTGTATGGTTATTCTTAGGTGGTTTAGTGTATTTCCTTTATGGAAAATCAAACAGTAAACTTAATAATCCTGAAAAATATAAAAACGTAGACTAAATCAATCAATATATAAACCGCTTCGGCGGTTTTTTTGTTCTTAAAAATATAAGCTTATGAAAAAAATACTCTCCATTATATTCCTTTCTGCAGGAATATGTACATTTTCTCAACAGGTAGAAAATATTGAAACGATCCTTAATGATAAAATAAGCATCAGGGCGATTGAGCTTTATGATCATAAGGTCTGGTACAGCGGAACGGAAGCTAAATTCGGGTTTGTAGATCTTAAAGATTATAAAAACCAGAAGCAGATCAAACTTTCGGAAGAAAAGCTTGAGTTCCGTACCCTGGGGCAGAATAAAACGTCCTTCTATGCCATCAATATCGGAAGTCCGGGCCGTTTCTTTGCAATAGACAAAAAGGACATGAAGTCACAGGTTGTCTTTACAGATCCCTCTCAAACCGCTTTCTATGATGCTTTACATTTTGTGAACGATAAGCTGGGATATACTTTCAGTGATGCAGACAAAGATAATTTGCTGAAGCTTGCCGTATACAGAAATGGAAACTGGAGTATGCTGAAAAGTGATTTGAAACTGAATGAAGGCGAAGCCGCTTTTGCAGCCAGTAATACCAATATTTCTTCTACTCAGAAATACCTATGGATTGCAACAGGTGGTAAAGCCTCGAGAATCTTAAGAATGGATCTGAAAAATGAAAAAATTGAAGTATTCAATACCCCGTTTGTTCAGGGGAATCTTCCCAGGGAATGTATTCTATCGATTTTTATGATGATCATTTCGGAATTGCGGTAGGAGGTGATTATACTAAGCAGGAAGCCAATATCAATAATATTGCAACCACCAATGATGGAGGTAAAACATGGCAGGTTCAGGCTTCAGGGCAGAATGCAGGATATACAACCTGTGTGAAAATCAAACCGGGCTCAAAAGGAAAAGAAATGATTGCTGTAGGTGACCGTCACATCAGTTATTCTTCAGATTTCGGAAAAACCTGGAAGAAGATTTCAGATGAAAAAGGTTTTTTTGTCTGTGAATGGATAGATGCCTATAGAATTGCAGTTGCGGGCAATGGAAAGATTTCAGTAGTGAAATTAAAATTTTAAATAATATGGATAGAAATTATCATTATTGAAGAAAGGTATTGATAATGCGTATTTAGACTCATTATAAAATAGAACCTAATATAATTCATAGGTTATATTTCACAACTAATGGTTAATTTTGCAGGACGAAATTTTAATTATGTTAAATTTCATCATCTGATTAATTTAATTTTTCAAAATGAACTCTTTAATAGATAAATATAATATTCCCGGACCTCGTTACACTTCTTACCCTACCGTTCCTTACTGGGATGAAACTACATTCTCACCGGAACAATGGAAGGAGACCGTGATCAGGTCTTTTCATGAAACCAATGCGGAAGAGGGGATTTCTATTTATATCCATTTGCCTTTTTGTGAGGCGTTGTGTACATTCTGTGCATGTCATAAAAGAATAACGAAACAGCATAGCGTTGAAGTTCCTTATCTGGAAAGCGTATTAAAAGAATGGAAACTTTACCTGGAACTTTTCGATGAAAGGCCTAAACTGAAAGAGCTTCACCTGGGTGGCGGTACACCGACATTTTTCTCTCCCTGAAAATTTAAAAACATTATTGGAAGGAATCTTTTCAACGGTAGATATTGCGGAACATCCTGAATTCTCTTTTGAAGGTCACCCGAATAACACTACAAAAGAACATCTTCAGACTTTGTATGACCTTGGTTTCAGAAGAGTAAGCTTTGGAGTACAGGATTACGACCCTAAAGTACAGAAAGCGATCAACAGAATCCAGCCTTTTGAGAACGTGAAAAACGTAACGGAATGGGCGAAGGAAATAGGTTACAGGGGAATCAGCCATGATCTGGTCTTCGGTCTTCCGCATCAGACCTGGGAGGCTATGGAACACACCATCAGAAAAACGATGGAACTGAAACCGGACCGACTTGCTTTCTATTCTTATGCACACGTTCCATGGGTGAAAGGTGTAGGACAAAGAGGATTTGATGAAAATGACCTTCCAAGCGGAGAAGAAAAGAGACGTTTGTATGAAGATGGTAAAAAACTGCTTCAGGATCTGGGATATATTGAGGTTGGAATGGACCATTTCTCTCTGGAACATGATGATTTATACCAGTCTTTGATTCATAAAAACTTCACAGAAACTTCATGGGGTATACTTCAAGCAATACCCAACTGATGGTAGGACTGGGGATGTCAGCAATCTCAGATTCATGGTATGCTTTTGCCCAGAATGTAAAAACGGTGGAAGAATACCAGAAAATGGTGGAAGAGGGCCAGATTCCTGTAGTGAAGGGCCATGTGCTTAATGAAGAAGACCTGGTGGTAAGAAGACATATTCTTAACCTGATGTGCCAGCTTGAAACTACTTTCAATGAGACCAATTCATTCCCGGAACTTGAAAATGCATTAGATATGCTGAAAGAAATGGAGAATGACGGGTTGGTTGAAATCAATGGGTATGAAATAAAAATTACAGAAGCGGGAAGAGCCTTCACCAGAAATGTTGCAATGGTTTTCGACCTGAGAATGATGAGAAATAAACCGGAAACGAGGATTTTCTCCATGACGATATAAAACAAAAGCGGTTCAGTGTTGAGCCGCTTTTTTATTTGCTTTAAAATTTTAGTTGAAGTCTTACTGTTACTTAAAGCTAATCTATAAAAAGGATAGCTGTCTGTATCAATTTTTTTATTTAATGACAATTTTCTGGCTATAAGACTTCAGATCACCGGATTTTACATTGATAAAATAAACACCGGCGGCTATTCCGGAAATATCAATGCTCTTTCCGCTGGTAATCTCACCGGTTTCCAGAACCTTTCTTCCCTCTGCACTGATGATTTCTGCCGTTACTTTTTATCCTTTATCCCATCTATAAAGATTTCTTTGGAGGCTGGATTTGGATAGATCTTTACAGTCCCTAAAGGATCATTTTCTTTTGTTGATAGAGTTCCGGTTGTAATTTTAAAAATTTTCCCGCTATTCACTGCTGCTACATACAATTCTTTTTGTGAATCCTGTCCGAAAGTGGAGAAGTTATTCCCGCTGTACGCAGAAGTCCAGGTTATGGTATTGTTACTGTCCAGAATTCCGATTTGTGTGGAGCAGTAATCTGCAAAGAAATATTTTCCCTGAAGAGCCGGATATTGAGTTCCCCTGTAGACATACCCTCCTGTGATGGAGCATTTATTTCCGGAATGATCATACACTGCGATCGGGAATGTTATCGTAGATTGGGCGGACATCCTGCTGTATTGTAAGCATTATTTCCTTCATAGCAGCGCCAGCCATAATTTATACCAGCCTGTGTAATGGGCATTTTGTTGATCTCTTCTATGTTTTCCTGTCCCACATCAGCAATCATCGCATTTCCTGTAGTGAGATCAAAGGAATACTTCCAGGCGTTTCTGAGGCCGTAAGCCCATATTTCATCGGCTCCGTCTACACCAGCCCCGGCAAAAGGATTGTCAGGAGGGATATTGTAAGGAGTGGGGTCAGTGGCATCTACATCAATCCGCAGCATTTTTCCCAGCAGTGAATTTTTATTTTGGGCATTATTGTTGGGGTCTCCGCCGCTTCCGCCGTCTCCTGTGATGACCCACAATTTTCCGTCAGGGGCAAAATGAATGCTTCCGCCATTATGATTGGAAAATGGTTTGGGAATATTCAGCAGGATCTTTTCAGAACCGGCATTGGCTACATTGGGATCTGTGGAGCTTACAGAGTATCTTGCCACGATAATATTTCCGGCAGGGTTGTTATAATACACAAAAAAATACCCGTTTACAGAGTACTGCGGGTGAAATGCAAGCCCTAGAAGCCCCCTTTCACCACCAAAAATAATTTTTGAAGAAATATTCAGAAAATTAGTGGCGTTAATGGTCCCGTTGGGTTGAATAATCTTAATAATTCCGTTTTGCTGAACGACAAACAGACGGCTGTCATTAGCGTTTGTAATCTCTACGGGACTGGTCAGTCCACTCACAAATTCTTCCAGATTAATGCTTTGGGCATTACCGATTAAGGAAGAAAAAATACTGATGCTAAAAAGTAGTTTTTTCATAATATTTTGATAGTTAAGGTGTTGAAATATGAATGAAAATTTTATACCAATCAGATTTTGCAGACTTTATGATGATACCGTCAAATAATTGTTAAATCTTAAATAGAAATCAGAATACCAATATATCTGAAAATAAACCATTTCTGTTGTTAAAAATTCATAAAATACAAGAAAATCATTATATTTGCCGACTTAATTTAACGTAGTTATAACAAAATGCAAGGAAAAGGACTTATTACAATTGTTGCTATTGTCCTGGGGTTGATCTGCTTAAACGAGCTATTGCCAACCTGGTACACCAGCAAAATTGAATCGCAGATTGAAGCTGCGAAAGGAAACGAGAAAGAGATCAAACGAATCAAGGAAGATACTCTTAATCTTGGGTATACAAAGCTTTATTATTCTAAAGCGAAGGACAAGGAAATGAAATTGGGTCTTGACTTAAAAGGAGGGATCAACGTTCTTTTGGAAATCAATCAGAGAGATCTGGTAAATGATTTAACCAATTATTCTACGAATCCTGTTCTTATTGAGGCTTTAAACAAGACTGATGAAGCTCAGAAAAACTCAACAAAATCTTACATCGACAATTTCTTTGAACAGTTCGATGCGGTAAACAAAGCAAAAGGAACAAACCTGAAGCTTGCTGATCCTGAACTTTTCGGAAATACAAATCTATCTGAAATCAAGTACAACACTACTGATGAGCAGGTAAAAAGTATTATAAAAAGAAGAATTGATCTTTCTGTAGGAACAGCTTTCGAGGTAATCAGAACGAGAATTGACAAGCTTGGAGCGATCCAGCCGAACGTTCAGAGAGTACCTGGTACAGCTAGAATTTCTGTGGAAATGCCTGGTATGAAAGATATCGACAAAGTGAAGAAAATGCTTCAGACTTCTGCAAAACTTCAATTCTGGGAAGTACAGCAGATTCCTGAAATTGCGCCTTATTTCCAGACTTTGACAACTATGGTTGCTGCAAAAGGAGATTCTATGGGAGTTGCAAAGAATGTGAACTTCATGAACCTTTTACAGCTTGACAAATTAAGAACTAATGGTGTTGCCAACGTAAAATTGTCTGATACTGCTGCTGTAAACAAAATCTTGAACAGCAAAGTAGGACAGGCTTTACGTCCTGCAAACATTAAATATACACAGTTTATGTGGGGTTACAAACCTGAAGCTACAAGCCTGATGATTTGGTATTGTATGCAATCAGAAGTAACATCAACCAAAAAGCTCCGGTAGACGGTGCTGTAGAAACTGCAAACATTAGCTATGACGAACTTGGAAGAATAGTGGTAGACATGCAGATGGATTCTAAAGGTGCTAAAGAATGGAAAACTTTAACGGAGAAAAACGTTGGAAAACCAGTAGCTGTAACACTTGATAACAGAGTATACACTGCTCCAAACGTTGTAGGTGCTATTCCTAACGGGAGAACTCAAATCTCTGGTAACTTCTCTCAGGAAGAAGCTAAAGAACTGGTTGACGTATTAGGAGCCGGTAAATTACCTGCAGGTGCAAAAGTAGTACAGGCTACTCAGGTAGGTCCGTCTCTTGGACAGGAATCTATCAATGCCGGTATGATTTCATTCGCAATCGCATTCTTAATTATCATTGTTTATATCATTTTCTATTACGGTGGTGCCGGTGTGTACGCAGTAATTGCGATGGTAATTAACTTATTCTATATTTTCGGAATTATGGATTCCGGAGACTTTACGCTGACTCTTCCTGGTATCGCAGGTATCGTATTGACGATGGCGATGGCGGTAGATACCAACGTAATTATCTATGAAAGAACGAAAGAAGAATTATTTGCAGGTAAGAGCATCCTGGAAGCTTATAAAGACGGTTTCAAACATGCATTAAGTGCAATTATCGACGGTCACTCAACTACGTTACTTACAGCGGTAGTGCTATTCTTCTTCGGAACAGGACCTATCAAAGGATTTGCTTTGACATTAATGATCGGTATTATCATGACCTTGTTCACTTCTGTATTGTTATCAAGAGTGATGATCTTCAGCAGACTGAATAAAGGTAAGACCCTTTCTGTATGGACTCCGCCAACTAAAAATCTATTCAGAAACACATGGATCGATTTCATCGGAAAGAGAAAATATGCTTATATCATCTCTGCGGTATTAACTGTGGTTTGTATCATTTCTATAGCTACTCACGGGTTCAAATATGGTATCGACTTTACAGGAGGTAGAAACTATGTGGTAAGATTTGATAAAGAAGTAAATGCCAATGACGTTGAAGAGAAGCTGGTAAAACTTTTCAAAACTGAAGATGGGAAAAACTCTTCTGTGGAAGCGAAGACTTTCGGAAATTCAAATCAGTTGAAAATTTCTACAGATTATCTTATTGAAGATGAATCTTTAAAAGCTGACCAGACGATTGAGCAGAAATTATACGAAGGATTAAAAGGAGAGCTTCCGGCTAATATTACACTGAATGATTTCAAATCTGCGGATAAAGACCATGCAGGAATTATTTCTTCTGAAAAAGTAGGACCTACAGTAGCAGATGATATTCAGACACACGGTATTCTTGCTGTAGTAGCTGCATTGGCCGGTATCTTTATCTATATCTTATTCCGATTCAGAAAATGGCAGTTCTCTCTGGGTGCAGTTGCTGCACTATTCCACGATGCGGTTATTATTTTGGGAACGTATTCATTACTTCACAAGTATATGCCATTCAATATGGAGATCAACCAGGACTTCATTGCTGCGATCCTTACGGTATTGGGGTACTCTATCAACGATACGGTAATTATCTTCGACAGAATCAGGGAGTATCTGAGAGAGAAGAAATCACTGACATTGGCTGGATTGTTTGATGACTCTATTTCAAGTACATTGGGTAGAACATTCAACACTTCATTTACTACAATCCTTGTGATCCTTGCGATCTTCATCTTTGGTGGTGATAACCTTAGAGGATTCATGTTTGCCTTGTTGATCGGTATCGGATTCGGTACTTATTCATCTATCTTTATTGCATCAGCAATTGCTTATGATTTCCTGAAGAAAGGAAAAGAAGAAGAAGTACACGGTAAAACAACTTCTGACAAAGAAGTACTTGCTTCAAAGTAATACGAACTACAATAAATTAGTAAAAGCCTTTCGAAAGAAGGGCTTTTTTTATTGTAATTAAATCAATGAAAACACATTGCTTTGTAAGTGACTTCTGTTTTCATTACTCATGAAGTATAAAATTGTATTAAAAAGAGTGAAGTGAATTCTGTTTTATTGATATAGATTTGCTATTCTGTATTATACTTCTTTAATACAATGAAATTTATAATCATTATTTTTAAGATTTGATTAATTTTGCACCATCATGGAAAATTCAAAGAAAAAAAAGCGGCTATAGGCTTCATATTTATTACTTTACTGATTGATATTACCGGATGGGGCATCATTATACCTGTGGTTCCGAAACTGATCGAGGAACTGATTCATGCAGATATCAGTGAAGCTGCAAAGTATGGAGGCTGGCTGGGATTTGCCTATGCATTCACACAGTTTATTTTTTCTCCCCTAGTTGGAAACCTGAGTGATAAATACGGGCGCCGACCTATTATTTTGATTTCACTTTTCGGATTTGCTGTAGATTATATCTTCTTGGCATTAGCACCTACAATCTGGTGGCTGTTTTTAGGAAGAGTAATAGCAGGAATTACAGGGGCAAGCGTCACCACGGCAAGTGCTTATATCGCAGATATTTCTACCGATGAAGACCGGGCCAAAAACTTTGGACTGATAGGAGCTGCATTTGGCCTTGGATTTATTATAGGGCCGGTTTTGGGTGGAGTTCTCGGACATTATGGAGCCAGGATTCCTTTCTATGCCGCTGCAGGTCTGTGTCTGCTCAATTTCCTGTACGGTTATTTCATCCTTCCGGAAAGTTTGGATAAAGATAAAAGAAGAGAATTTGACTGGAAGCGTGCCAATCCGGTAGGGTCATTTAAATTTTTAGGTAAGCACCCCGAAATTTCCGGACTCATTGTTTCGTTAATTTTAATTTATATAGCAGGTCATGCTGTACAGAGTAACTGGAGTTTCTTTACAATGTATAAATTCAGCTGGACAGAAAGAATGGTGGGAATTTCATTAGGAGTAGTAGGATTGCTGGTAGGATTGGTACAGGGACTTCTGATCAGATGGACAACACAAAACTGGGAGAACAGAAAAGTATTTATTACGGATTGGCATTTTATGCTGTAGGAATGCTGTTGTTTGCATTTGCTTCAGAAGGCTGGATGATGTTTGTATTCCTCATTCCTTATTGTCTTGGGGGTATTTGTGGACCGGCTTTACAGTCTGTTATTACCAAAAGTGTTCCTTCCAATGAACAGGGAGAGCTTCAGGGAGCGCTGACGAGTTTAATGAGTGCAACTTCCATTATCGGGCCTCCGATGATGACCAACCTGTTTTACTTTTTTACTCACGATGAAGCGCCTTTCAAGTTTTCGGGAGCCCCGTTCTTCCTGGCATTTGTTCTGATGGCAGTTAGCGTCATCATTACCTATTCTGCTTTTCAGAAAAAACCGAAAAATTTAGATCCACTCCCGGAAGATAAATATTCAAAATAAAAACAGGGTTAAGATGCATTGGACATCTTAACCTTATTTTTTTACAGACCGATTCTGAATATTTACGTAAATTGATGATAGAGTTACAGAATTTTCTGGATAGCTGTCTTTGCGTTAAAGCCCTATATTATGAATGAATTGAAATTAGAACAATACCTCGAACGGATTCATTATTCCGGAGATTTGGCAATGGATATGGATACCCTGAAAAAAATCCATCAGCTTCATCCCAAGCATATTCCTTTTGAAAATATAGATCCTTACACAGGAACAGTTCCGTCTCTGAATGCGGATGATGTTTTTCAGAAATTGGTCGTTCATGGAAGAGGAGGATATTGCTATGAGCAGAATCTGCTTTTAAGTGAAGTACTGAAATATATAGGATTTCCCGTTCAGCTGCAATTGGGCAGGGTAGTTTGGAAAAGGGAAGAAAACAGCATTGCTGCAAAGACCCATTTACTTCTTATTGTTGACTTTGAAGAAAAAAAAACATCTCGTAGATTGTGGTTTCGGTACAGCAACACTTACCGCTCCTTTAGTTTTGAATGATGAGGGATCGCAGCAGACTCCTAACGGGTTGTTTAAGATATCAAAAAAAGAAGAAGAATACGTGCTTTGGACCTTGCGGGAAGAATGGTTTCCTGTTTATCGTTTTGCCCTGGAGCAAGTAGAGCCAATTGATCTGGAAATTGCCAATTGGTACCTTGCTACACTTCCTGAATCAGGTTTTAAGAAAAATCTGGTTCTTTCAAAAGTAGATGAAAACGCCCGTTATACCTATACGGATCATGTGCTGAATATCCGATCAAATGAAGGATTAAAAGAATCTGTCTCTATAGATAATAACCTGCAGTTATTTGAAATACTCAAAAATACTTTTGGATTAAGAGGTAATGCAATAGATTTGCTGAAGAAAAAACTGAATGACTGACAATGTTTCTGATAAATGCTATAAGATAAAAGGGAAGCCGTCTGGCTTCCCTTCGTTTTGAAATTTAATTCTATATGAAGATTAAGGATATAAAGATTTTGTTCCGTTGCTCACAATATTACTTCCTAATCCTGAGAATGATACCGAGAATTTGCTGGAATTAAAGCTCAGGGAACCGGTAGGAGTACAAAGTCCCAGTGCATATTGACACTGTCCGTATGCGCCTGTTCTTTTGATGATTTTGCTTTCGCTTTTTGCCTTTCCTAAGCTGATTGAACCCCAGTCGCTCACATCCGCATTGGAAACTGTAGATCCAGAGTAATAAATGGTGATCTGATACCCGATTTCCCCTCTTTTAGACCCCCAAAGCCAGTTGGCAGTCCACCATTGTTTGTACCATTTAGAGACAACTTTTGCAGCCTGGGTTTCGCTGGAGGTCTCCGTATTGGCCCTTGTATCCATCATGACCAGTCCGCCCAGGATATTATCCCAGATAATTCCGGACTCATTGTAGAAGCATAATGTGCTGAATGTTCCGTTTTTGCTGTTCCAGGTGATTTCCATGACGTTGGTTCCGGCTTTTACTTCTTCCGTGATTGCATCTTTCAGTCCTTTTTGAGCTGTTGCCAGATCATCACCGGTATACAGGTCCCGATCTTTCCGATTTTTACAGAAGACGTTTCCATGATATTTCCCAGCGCAATAAACTGGCCTGGATCAGAGATTAAGCTTTGGGAAATGTCAATTCCTTTCTGAGTAGAGATTTTTCCGATAATATTGACTTCTGCAATCTGTAAATCGCTCTTCAGATAGGTCTCAAGATTTTTTTGGATTCATTCAGCTGTACCTGTACTGTTTCAGGAACAATTTTTGATGGAAGGGGAGTGGTTTCCTTTTTCAGATCTTCAGGGCTTACTTTGGCCTGAACTGTTTCCTGCCTCGTGATTTCATTGTTCTCATCACTGCAGCTGCTGAGAGCTAATACCGACAGTGCGGCAAAAACTTTAAAAGTAGTTACTAATTTTTTCATATTAATTTTTTGTTGTGTAAAGTAAATATAATGATTCGTTACATAATTCTCAGTGTTTTGAGTTAATTATTTATTAATAAATTAAAAATTCAGAATTGCAAGGTCACAAATAGCAGTAACAATAATTAATAACTACTCGTTTTATATAACATAACTGAAAAACCGAATCCGTTACCTATAACCTTCATCTTAATTCCTGCATCTCGGGTCACAGCCCACAATCTGCCTCTGAAAATCTTAAAATTTGTTTAAATTTTTCATTTACGCTAACATAAGTCTATAATCTTTCGTAATTTTACACCATGGAATTAAGCATTGGAGAAATGGCACTCATTGCTATTGCAATCGTTGTATTATTCGGACCGGATAAACTTCCTCAGATCGCGCGTGACTTAGGATCAGGTGTAAGAAAAATGCGTGGAGCAGTAGAAGATATCAAAACAGAAATCATGAAGGAAACGGATAATCCTGTTTCTGAGATCAAACGTGAAATTGAAAAGGTAAAAGATGCTGCCAAAGATTTCAATCCTGTAAATGATATCAAAAAGATATTCTTACAGAACCTGCTTCGTCCAATGAAACTCCAAAAATAAAACCTTCAGAAGATGAAACTTATGAAGGCCCTGTAAGCAGATAATATGGAGGAGCTTATTCAGGAAGATAAAAAGGTATTTCTGTACCTTAACAATTTGGGAGACTCTTCTTTTGATCAGTTCTGGATGATGATTTCCAGTACATGGATCTGGGTTCCCCTTTATATTATATTCCTTTACTTTTTATACAAGAATTATAAGCTGAGATCTCTGGTCTTTATTCTTATATTTCTGGCCATCGGAGCTACAGTATCTGATCAGCTTGCCGGTGTTTTCAAATATGGTGTGGCGAGATTAAGGCCCTGCCATGACCCTACACTGGAACATCACATGAGAATTGTGAAATGTGGCGGGCAGTATGGATTTTACTCTGCTCATGCCTCCAATACATTCTTTTTAGCATCTTTTCTAAGTATTTTGCTGAAAAATAAACTTAAATGGTTTCCATATACTATATTTGTATGGGCTTTGGTCGTATCCTACAGCCGTATTTATTTAGGAGTGCATTTTCCAATTGATATTTTGGTGGGAGCGTTTGTTGGATCTTTATTGGGAGTGATATTTGGTGCACTCGCCAGAAAAGTGATTAACAAACAAACGATAACCTCATGAAAAAAACTTTATTACTCACAGCATGTATTTGCTTTTCATTCAATGCTTATTCCCAGGACAAAAAAATAGCTGAAGACTGTTTCAATAAAGGCGATTATAAGTGCGCTGAAGAACAGTATTCCAAACTGGCTGAAAAGAACAGATCCAGAAATTCAAATCCGAATATTATGATTATCTGGGAACTGCCCAAAGAAGATCAGGAAAAGCTGCTCTTGCTTTTAAATCCTATGAATCTGCCTTGAAGGCAAATCCCATGTCGGTATCTGTATATGCCAATCTGGCCTCATTACACAGCCAGAAAGGAAATAAGATCAAAGCATTGGAATATATTGAAAAAGGACTTCAGGTAGATGACAAAAATCCTGATTTATACCTTACACGTTCCAAAATTTATGATAGCCAGGGAAAAAAGGAGCTTGCTATCAATGACCTTACTCAGATTCTGACCTTTGCACCCGATAATCTCTTTGCCAAAACAGGGCTGGCAGCGCTTAAAAAAATAATGGTGACCTGGATGGTGCTTTAAAGGATTATAATCAGCTTATTTCGGAAAAACCGGAGTCCCTATTATACAATGGCAGGGCAGATGTTTATCTGAAAATGAAAAAGTATAAAGAAGCTCTCGCAGATGTAAATAAAGCCGTTTCTATTGATTCAAAATTTTCACAGTCTTATGTGACCAAAGCTTTAATCCTGTTTGATACAGCCAAACCTAAAGAAGCCTGTGAGAACCTTGATAAAGCCGTAGGATTAGGCTATGAAAAAGCAGTGCTGGCAGAATATTATACCAAATGTGTGAAAAAATAAAGGACATTATTTAAATCTTTCCGGATAAAATGAATATAATAACCATCAAAATACTTTGTATAACAGCACTTCTGTGCTATGGATTTTCAAAAGGACAGGAGGCCGGGAATATCTCAGCTATTATGAATTCGGGCTTTGCAATTCACCTCAGGTTGTTGTATTGAAACATCATAAGGATAATACCTATTCTGCAACCATCAACACCCATCTGAAAAAGAAAGGAAGCGATCTTGAAATCGTGTCAGAGACAACCCTGTTTCCGGATGCGGCAAGAGAAATGGTTTTAAAGTTGAAAGAAGCAGGTATTGATTCTGCGGATGAGACGTATAATGATGAAGAAGTGGCTTATCTGGATGGAGATGCTCTGACTCTGAAACGGTTGAAAAATAATAAAATGGAAAGTTTTGCATTTCCCGAGCTTTACCCTCCCGGTCAGCAAAAACCGGAAACTACACCATTAAGGCTTAAAGTTCAGAATTGGCTGGCAGTTATAGACCATGAACAAAATCTGAAAGAAAATTTTTCAGATGTAAAGAAGAGGCTTAAAAGAGGAACTTACTGTTATAATGCAGGAATCAATACCATTTGTTTTAAAAAGAAATAAAGAACAGCATTATATATTGAAAAATGGCCTCCGCAAGGGGGCCATTTTTTATTAATCGTTATGATAAGGTTTTCCCTGCAGGATCTGGTCTGCCCTGTACAATTGCTCTACAATAAACAGACGGATCATCTGGTGGGTAAATGTCATTTTTGATAATGAGAGTTTTTCATTCGCCCTGCTGTACATTTCCTCTGAAAAGCCATAAGCTCCACCGATCAGGATGTGAACTTTTTCACAGAAGAATTCATCCAGTTATCGATTTTCTGAGAAAATTCCCGGCTCGTAAACTGTTTTCCTTTTTCATCAAGGATCACCACAAGATCATTTTTGTCTATATGATTCAAAAACAGCTTTGCTTCCTCTTTTTAAGAAGTTCAGGAGAAAGGTTTTTAGCATTTTTCACATCAGGAATTTCCGTTATTTCAAAATTCCAGTGTTTGGGTAAACGGTTGAGATAATAATGAATTAAAGAAGTGATCTCTTTATCGTCTGTTTTACCGATACAAAGTAAGCTGATTCGCATTGATGAATAGTTTCAGAATGCAAAGATAGGGCTTTTGTGTTCAAGGCTCAAAGTGATAATTTTCATGCGGCAGGTCAACGGCTGGAAAAATGCGGCAGAAATGTGCTTTTAGTCTACATTAGCTAGCAATAATCATTAAAAATAATGCAAATGCAAAGATTATTCTTTTGCGGACTTGGTAACTTCCTGCCCTCTGAAGATCAGAAGTTCATATGCTGAATTCAGGTAACAATAACAATTGGAATATTCCAACCGATTTTTATTGAATGTAAAAAGCATGACAGTGATAAACGCAAAAAAATCATAATTTGAATATTTCAGATCTATCAGACTGAATTCTATATAATTCAGCTTGGGAAATAGGAGAGGGAAAATGTTTATATTTGTATGAAAAGACCTGCAGAATATCTGAAAAAATGATGGTTTCAGAGAGTAAGTTTTTCATTAATATAACAATAGATGAGTGTAAAAGTTCCCAGATTTATTCTGAAAATTCAAGAGTTTTTGATGACATCCATATTCCTGTTTTGGGAATATCACTTTGGCAGATGTTTCAGATTTATATCTCCGGGATTTTCAAAGGAAATATAGGACGTAAGGCAGCTGCTATTTCCTGGAGCTTTACCATAAGTCTGTTTCCCTTTATTTTGTTTCTATTGTCGGTTTTGCCCTATATGCCACATTATGCCAAGCTGCAGTTTTATATTTTTGATGTGCTGATGCATAATGTATTTCCATCCAATATGGAAGGGGATATACGGGGATATATCGAGGCTAATATTGTTCCCAATATGAAAGGAATCAGTAATCTGACAATTGTACTGGCTTTGCTTTTTGCGACCAATGGTACTTTTTCGCTCATCAACGGATTCAATGAAAACTCTGATGAAAAGCTGAGTGATGTAAAAGAGTTTATTTTGTCATTTTTCATTACGATCGGCTTTATTACCATTGTATTTTTAGCGCTTTTCGGTGTGTATTATGCAGAAGTGGTAATGAAACCTTTTACTCCGGCCTATGATATTTCGTGGCTGGTGAATAACCTTTCCAAAATTATCGGATTTGTTTCCTTTCCTCTATTTTATTTTATCCTTCTTACCCTGTTTTACTGGTTGGGAACCGTTAAGATCACGAGATTCAGACAGGCGATTCCCGGGCCATTCTTACCACCGTATTATTTGTGGTCACCACTTATATTTTTGCCATTTATGTAAAAGATATTGCCCGTTACAATGTTCTTTACGGATCTATCGGAAGCATGATCCTGCTGATGGTATGGGTGAATGTGAATGTATATCTTCTCCTGTTCGGAAACGAACTGAATATGGCTATCAGAAAGCTCAGAATAGAAAAACTTCTTTCCGATGAGATTCAGAAAGAAGCTGTTCAGTATCATACGCCAATCTCAGAGCCTGATTTTGAGAGTAATGAAGATCATAAAAGAAAACTGGAAGACAGGAAGAAAAATTAGTTTTCTTCCGGCTCTGCATTTCCTTTAGAGCTTATGCTTAAAATGGTAAATCCTAAAATGGCAGCTACAAAAGAAGCGATCAGGATCGCAAATTTAGCTTCATCCTGAATGTGGATTTCATTTTTAAAGGATAATAAAGCGATAAAGATTGACATCGTAAATCCTATTCCCGCCAGAAGCCCTACACCAATCATTTGGAGCCAGTTGCTGTTCTGAGGTAAGGAACTCAGCTTTAATTTAATAGCAATCAGGAGAATACATTGATTCCGATCAGTTTTCCGAGAATCAAACCGCAGATAATTCCTAGTCCTAATGTACTGCTGATCCCGGCAACCATATCTCCTGAGAAAGTAATATTGGTATTCGTAAGGGCAAAAACAGGCATGATCAGAAAGCTTACCGGAATGTGAAGCTGATGCTCCAGTTTTTCTAAAGGTGAAATTTCTACATTGGAAGCATTTGTTGGAATAGAGAATGCCAGCAAAACTCCTGCTATTGTTGCATGTATCCCGGAATGATGAAGGAAATACCATAAAAATAATCCCGGAATAATATAAAATATCGTTTTGGTAACTTTTAAAAAGTTCAAAAGAAACAGAAGAGCAGTTACTCCGAAAGACAGAAGAAGATAGCTCCAGTGAATCTGTTCGGTATAGAAAATAGCGATCACCAGAATAGCTCCAAGGTCATCTACAATTGCCAATGCTGCTAAAAATATCTTGATCGAATTGGGAATTTTCTTTCCCAGCATAGAAATAATGGCCAGTGAGAAGGCAATATCCGTAGCCATAGGGATTCCCCAGCCATTGCTATACTCGGTTCCGGAGTTGAAAATGCTGTAGATAACAGCAGGAACCAGCATTCCGCCAACTGCTGCAAAAATAGGCAGTGAAGCGTTTTTGAAAGATGAAAGCTCACCCTCTACAAGCTCTCTTTTGATCTCAAGACCCACCAGAAGAAAAAATACAGCCATCAATCCGTCGTTAATCCAGATGCTGACAGGATATTCCAGCCCAAAGAGGTGAGTACCTACTACTTTATCTAAAAAATGTTGAAAAGTTTCTGCTGCTGATGAATTGGCGATAAGTAATGAAATAAGCACACAGAAGATAAGGATGATTCCTGATGCCTGACTGTTGTTGAAAAATTTTTTAAAATAAAGAGATAAATTCATATTTAAGATTGTAATCGTCTCACTCTTGAAACGCCGTTAATACTTTTAAGTTTTTTAAAGGTCTCTTCAAGCTGACCCTTATTTTTTACTTCCAAGTTGATGTTTCCGGTGAAAACGCCGTTGTTGGATTCAATGGACATACTTTTCATATCCATTCCCATGCTTCCACTGATGACAGTGGTGATATCGTTGATCATTCCCATTCTGTCGAGTCCCTCAATTTCAATTTTTACTCTGTTTTTGAAACTTTCGGCATTGACCCATTTGGCCGGGATGACACGATAATCATATTGTGCTCTGAGGTTAATAGCATTCGGGCAGTTGTCACTGTGTACTTTGATACCGTCCGAGATCGTAATAAACCCGAAGATCTTGTCTCCAGGGATTACGGTACAGCATTTTGCATAGCTGTAGTTGAGTTTTTCTTCGTCTTTTCCGAAGACGATCATATCCAGGTTCTGCTCCTTCGGTTCTTCGAATTGCTGATTCTTGGATGGTGATTTTCTGAATCTTGAAAGTAAATTGTTGAAAACGTTTTTACTTTCTATATATTTTCTCAGGCTGCTCGCATCCAGCTCATTGCTCTGGAATTTAAGGAACAGCTCCTGGGATGATTTCAGATTAAAGAATTTCTGAAGCTTATTGACCTCTTCATCATTGAAATTGATTTTTGCATGACGAAGCTTTCTCTGCAGGATCTCTTTACCTTCATCTACCAATTGGTTTTTCTGGGAATTCAGGTAACTCTTGATCTTGGACTTGGCTTTAGAAGTGACTACAAATTCCAGCCAGTCAGACTTAGGCTTTTGATTCTGAGAAGAAAGGATATCTACCTGATCTCCGTTTTGAAGGATATAGGAAATCGGAACCAGTTTTCCGTTGATTTTAGCGCCTAAACATTTCATTCCCAGATCAGAGTGAACGGAGAAGGCAAAATCCAGGGCCGTTGCATTCGTTGGAAGAATTTTAATTTCTCCTTTCGGTGTAAAGACAAATACCTCTTTTGAATACAGATTCAGCTTGATGTTATCCAAAAGCTCAGACGTAGAAAGGTTCTGCTGCTGCTCAAGAACTTCACGGATCTCAGTGACCCATTTTTCAAAATTCCTGTCATCAGAACTTTGTTTATAACCTTCTTTGTATTTATAGTGGGCAGCCACCCCTTTTTCAGCAATTTCATCCATCCGCTCTGAACGGATCTGAACTTCGATCCATTTTTTATCAGGACCAAGAACCGTTAAATGCAAACTTTCATAGCCTGTAGAACGAGGCTGGGTGATCCAGTCACGCATTCTTGACGGGTTACTGTGATAGACATCCGTAACGATGGAGTAAATCTTCCAGGCCAGGAACTTTTCATTTTTGGCGTCAGATTTATAGATAATTCTGATTGCATAGTTGTCAAAAACCTCTTCAAAAGAAACTCCCTGTTTCAGCATCTTCCTGTAAATGGAAGAAATAGCTTTTGCACGGCCTTTGATCATAAAATTCAGACCTTCTTCCTTCAGTTTCTCGGAAACTTCGGTTTTAAATTCCTCAATATACCGTTCACGGCTCTCTTTGGCTAGTTCAAGTTTTTCTGTAATTTCACTGTATACCTCAGGATTATTGTATTTTAGTGAAAGGTCTTCGAGCTCGGATTTGATGTTGTACAATCCCAGACGGTGCGCCATGGGAGCATAGATATATACCGTTTCTGAAGCAATTTTTTTCTGCTTATCCGGAGCCATGCTTTCCAGCGTTCTCATATTGTGAAGGCGGTCTGCAATCTTGATCAGAATCACTCTGAAATCCTCGGAAAGAGTCAGCAAAAGCTTTCTGTAGTTCTCAGACTGTACAGAAATATTCTGGTGGTTCATGATGGAGATCTTGGTAAGCCCGTTGACGATATTGGCAATTTTTTCCCCGAAGATTTTTTTCAGGTCTTCATAGGTATAGTCAGAATCCTCAATGACGTCATGAAGCAGTGCACAGGCAATAGAAGTTGCTCCCAACCCAATCTCTGTTGCCACGATTTTGGCCACGGCGATAGGGTGGTAGATGTAAGGTTCCCCAGACTTTCTCCTTTGATCTTTATGTGCATCCAATGCAATATCGAATGCCTTCCGGATGAGTTTGTTGTTTTCCTCATCCAGCGTTCTGTATGTGTTAGAAATCAGATCCTTATATCTGGCAAGGATCTCTTTATTCTCTTGTTCTAAATCGTAACTCATTTGTGCAGATGCCTATAATACAACGAAAATACGAAAATTTTTAGTTTTTTCAAATATAAAAGATCCGTAGAAGAGTCTACGGATCTGTGGTTATTCGTTTTATGCCGGTTAGAATTTTACTTCCGAATTCATTCCGTCACTTGATGTTTTGATTTTAATATCGGGGCTGTTATGAATTTCGGCCCTATTCCTTGCATCAATGTATTTTTGATAGTATCATAATTCATTTCACCAATATTCATATTTTCAAATAAATATGACTTCAATGCTGCATTCTGAACGAAAATATTCCGGGCAAGATCAATCTGACTGTTATCGTTTACAGTAACACTTGCCAGATATTGGGAATGATTAGAATCACTATTAAGGTACACCATGTAATCTTCATTTTCAAATCCTGAATTTTCCAGATCACTTTCCAGTTTTTTGTAATCGCTGTGATGATCAAATAGTCCAGCTAGTATATGTGACATAATTTATAGATTTAAAGTTATGATTAAAGTTAATATTATTTTCTGATTTATTTTGCGTTTAAATCAATAAAGTGTGTTAATTAACATTTCATCGGTATAATAAAATGATTTATTTTGATAAATTTTATTGAACACTTGTTTAATTTTGATTATTTTACAAAATTAGATAATGGCTTTTTTGATTCTTAAGTTGTTTGTTTATAACAGTTTGTGAATCGATGTATTACTTTGGAGCTTCTTTTTTTCTTTTTTGAACTTCGTATAGCATGTCGGATCAAAGCCGTTATTTTATTATTCCTTCAGCTTTTATTGATTTAGGATGCCTTAGTTATAAATAAGCAAAAAAAGACTGCCCTTTTGAGACAGTCTCTGATGATTTTTAATGAATTAAATTCTTTCGTTCTTAATTTCCTCTACAATTTCCGGATTCAATAATGTGCTGATATCTCCGAAATTACTGAAATCTCCTTCTGCAATCTTTCTCAGAATCCTACGCATAATTTTTCCAGAACGAGTTTTAGGAAGTCCGGAAACAAACTGAATTTTATCCAGCTTGGCAATAGGCCCGATCTGGTCTGAAATTAACTGATTGATCTCTTTCTTCAGGTTTTCTTTATCACGGCTCTCACCTGTTTCTTTCAGCGTTACATAACCATACAGTGCATTTCCTTTGATGTCATGCGGATATCCTACGATTGCAGATTCTGCTACGGCAGGATGCTGGTTGATGCTGTCTTCAATCGGTGCTGTTCCCAGATTATGTCCGGAAACAATGATCACATCATCTACACGGCCCGTAATTCTATAATAGCCTACTTCATCTCTCAAAGCGCCGTCCCCGTGAAATATTTTCCCGGAAAAGCGGTAAAATAGGTTTCCTTATATCTTTGATGATCACCCCAGATGGTTCTTGCAATTCCCGGCCATGGAAAACGGATACATAGATTTCCTGTGACCTGGTTTCCTGTGATTTCGTTACGTTTATCATCCATTAAAACAGGCTGGATTCCCGGTAATGGAAGAGTTGCATAAGTAGGTTTTGTAGGAGTAACGAATGGGAGGAGAGATCATGATTCCTCCAGTTTCAGTCTGCCACCAGGTATCTACAATCGGGCATTTCTTTTTCCCACATGATCATTGAACCAATGCCATGCTTCGTCATTAATGGGTTCACCCACAGATCCGATTACTTTTAAGGTGCTCAGGTCATGCTTGTCCACCCATTCTGTACTTTCTTTTGCCAGTGAGCGGATGGCTGTAGGAGCGGTGTAAAACTGAGTAATTTTATGTTTTTCAATAACTTCCCAGAAACGGTCCGGCTCAGGATAAGTGGGAACTCCTTCGAAAATTACCGTAGTAGCCCCATTCAATAAAGGTCCGTAAAGAATATAGGAGTGCCCCGTGATCCATCCGATATCGGCAGTACACCAATAAATATCATTTTCTTTATAATTGAATACATTTTTGAAAGTGTATGCTGTGTACACCATGTAACCGGCACAGGTATGAAGCATTCCTTTAGGTTTTCCCGTAGAACCGGAAGTATACAGGATGAAAAGCGGATCCTCAGAATCCATGATAACTGTAACGAAATCAGGAGAAGCTTTTTCATACAGATCGGCCATCCAGTAATCTCTGCCTTCCCTCATTTTGATCTCGTTTTGGGTTCTTTTCACTACCAGTACTTTTTCAATGGTAGGGCTTTTTCCAAAGCTTCATCAACGATGCTTTTCAGATCAAGAACTTTATTTCCTCTATAACTTCCGTCTGAAGTAATAATCATTTTCGCCTCACAGTCATTAACTCTTGAAGCTACCGCAGAAGCTGAAAACCCTGCAAAAATTACGGAATGAACGGCTCCCAGTTTAGCACATGCCAGCATGGTAATGGCCAGTTCAGGGATCATAGGAAGGTAAATACATACCCTGTCTCCTTTTTCAATGCCCATATCACGAAGAACGTTGGCTGTTTTATTCACACGGGTGTACAACTCGTTGTAAGAGATATGCTGAGCTTCTTCCTTAGGATCATTGGGTTCCCAGATGATGGCAGTTTTGTCTCCTCTTACGGAAAGGTGCCTGTCTATACAGTTTTTGGTAATATTAAGTTTGGCATTTTTAAACCATGTGATCTTAGCTTCATTCATATCGTACTTAACGACCTTGCTCCATCTCTGGTACCACACGAAATTCTGGTCAGCTACTTTGTCCCAGAATTTTTTAGGATTTTTGATCGACTTTTTATATTCTTCAAAATAATGTGGCAGATCTTCTATTAAGTAATTTCTCATATCCCTTTCGTTTTTTGAAATTTGAATTTATTATATTTTAAATTTATGTTTAATTTCTGGCTTATGCCCTATAATCCTTGATTTTTTCCTGAATTTCTTCAATGATTTTCTCATCATCAATAGTTGATGGAACCTGAAAATCTTTTCCGTCAAGTAATGTTCTTATCAGTTTTCTTAGAGTCTTTCCGGACCGTGTTTTGGGTAAGCGTTTGACAACCATTGCATTCTTTAAAAAAGCAACGGCTCCGATTTTTTCACGCACCATCCGGATAATGTCCTTTTCAACCTGTTCTTCAGAGATTGCGGCTCCGTTCTTCAATACTACGGAAGCAAAAGGAATCTGCCCTTTCAGATCATCATCAATGCCTACTACTGCACATTCTGCAACATCTGGATGTGATGATACAATTTCTTCCATTTCAGATGTGGAAAGCCGGTGCCCTGCAACATTGATCACATCGTCCACTCTTCCGGTAATGAAGATGTAGCCGTCTTCATCCTGTATGGCACCATCTCCGGAAAAATAGTATCCATTGTATTGAGACAGGTAGCTGTTCTGAAAACGGTCATAATCATTCCAGATTCCCAGCATAGCACCCGGTGGAAGCGGAAGTTTTATAATTAAGTAGCCTTCCTGATGAGCATCCAGTTCATAGCCGTTTTCGTCAAAAATTTTAATATCATAACCCGGAACCGGTTTTCCGGCAGAAGCTCTTTGATTCTGTAGTTTTCATCAAAAGTCATTAAACCGAGCATGGGCCAGCCGGATTCCGTCTGCCACCAGTGGTCAATAGCCGGAACCCCGATATGTTCTGCAAACCAGTCCAGAGTAGCAACGTCACAACGTTCGCCGGCGAGGAATTGTTTTTAAAGTGAGACAGGTCGTATTTCTTTACCAGCTCTCCGTCAGGATCTTCTTTTTAATGGCTCTGATGGCTGTAGGAGCGGTAAACATGACAGATACCTTATATTCTGAAATGATTCTCCAGAAAGTTCCTGCATCCGGGGTCATGATAGGCTTTCCTTCAAAAATAATTGTTGTATTTCTATTGATCAATGGCCCGTAAACGGAAAAACTATGTCCTACTGCCCAGCCAAAATCTGAGGCGGCCCAATAGGTTTCACCGGGTTCAACGCCGTAGATGTATTTCATAGAAAACTTCAGTGCTGTGGCATAGCCGCCTGTATCCCTTACAATACCTTTGGGTTTCCCGGTAGTTCCCGAAGTGTAAAGTAAGTATAAAGGATGGGTAGATTCTACAGAGACACAATCTGCAGGTTCTGATTTTTGAACAAGTTCTTCATAATCAATCAGCCCGTCAAACATTTCATGTTGATTGTCCACCAGCTTTCTGTTGTAAACAATGATATTGTCTACTTTATCCTGAGCCAGTTCTATTGCTTTTTCTACCAGTGGAAGATAGGGGATTCTTTTGGCAATCTCTATTCCTGCTGTTGCTGTGATCAGTACCTTTGGCTTACAGTCATCAATTCTTACCACCAGTTCGTGAGGAGCAAAACCTCCGAAAACCACATTGTGAATCACTCCGATCCTTGCACAGGCAAGCATGGCAAAAAGGGTCTGCGGGATCATTGGCATATAAATAACTGCAGTATCTCCCTTTTTAATCCTAAAGAAGCGAGTCCACCGGCTAATTTTGAGATTTCTTCCTGAGCCTGTCTGAAAGTATAGGTTTTCTTCTGATTGGTAACAGGTGAATCGTAAACGATTGCTGTCTGATCTCCAAACCCATCTTCAATATGCTGGTCAATGCACAGGTGGCACATGTTGATCCGGCCGTCAGAATACCACTGCGGGTAATTATTCTGATCTTTGGAAAGGATCTGCTTTGGAAACTCGAACCATTGTATCGCTTTGGCCTGCTCTTTCCAGAATTCTTCTTTATGCTCTATACTTTGTTTAAATAACATATCTGCATCCATATCAATAATTGTGTTTTCGTGTTTATTTTTTTGTGAACAGTCATTGCGAGGAGCGAAAGCGACGAAGCAATCTCTTAATAATCTTAATTTCTAAATAGGTCTTAATGGTTAAGTTTTTTTGATCCATTAAGGAGGGGTTAAGCTTTTAAGATTATTAAGCTTCATTTCTTATTAAACTGAGATTGCTTCGCTTTGCTCGCAATGACTGTTGTGTTTTTTTACTTTTTATCGTCTCTGAGCTCCTGTCTATATTCCCCCTCTAAAACATTTCCTCAATCTGCTGCAACAGCTTTTTAATTGAATAGGGTTTTGTTACGTAAGCGTCAGCGCCCATTTCCAATCCTTTTTCAATATCTTTTGGGTTGTTTTTTGCACTGAGGAAGATAACTTTGGTGTCTTTTAGCTTTTCATCCTGTCTGATGAGGTCCAGAGTGCTGTATCCATCCAGATTGGGCATCATAATATCCAGTAAAATAACGTCCGGGACCATGCCTTTCAGAAAGTCCAGTACTTCCGTTCCGTCCCGTGCGATATAAACATCATAGCCGTTTTTCTTAAAACTGTATTCCAGTGACATTAATATTTTGTGTTCATCATCTGCAATGATTATCTTTCTCATAAGTGGGTTTTAATGGTGTTCAACTTCATTTATAATCTCTTTTGTCGTTTTTTCAGGGAGGCTAATGATAAAAGTTACGCCCAGTCCGCTGTTTTCTGCTTTTATACTTCCTCCGTGGGCCTGAATAATTTTTTTGGAAATGGCCAGCCCGAGCCCGCTTCCCGTAGGTTTTAAAATATTTTGATTTTTAGACTGATAGAATTTGTCAAAGATCATTTCAAGATCTTCTTCGGGAATGTGTTTTCCCGTATTGAAAATGGAGATCACCAGCTGGTGTTCCTTTTCATAAAGTTTTGTTTGTATCGTTCCCTGTTCTTCGGTGAATTTTAAAGCATTTCCCCAGATATTCTGGAACAGCTGAATCATTCTGGCTTCGTCATATTCAAAGATAACCTGATTCAGGAGATTGACTTCACTTAAATGTATATTTTTCTGCTGTATCAGGTGAAGGAGTGGGTTTAAAGCCTTTTTATAGGTTTCAGTAATGTTGTTTTCCTGAATATGGAGTGAAATTTCACCGTGCTGAAGCTTATCCAGATAAAGAATATCATTGATGATTTCGCTTAATCGGTCAGATTCTGTGATGATATTATTTAAAAACTCCTGTTTGATATCAAACGGGATATCATCGTCATCTGCGAGAATTTCCCCTGCAGAGCGGATAGCGGTGATTGGTGTTCTCAATTCATGGGCTACAGAATCCAGGAAATCATCTTTCTGACGGTCTTTGATGATCAGGCTTTCGTTGGCTGTTCTCAGGTCATCAGACAATTTCTGCAGTTCTTCAGATTGTTCTGTCAGTTTTTTATTCAGACTTATATTTTCTTTTGATTCTTCAAGAATATTCAAAACCTCTTTTAAAGATATTTTATCTTCTTTGGTTACTCCTTCAATCAATATTTTTGCAGAAGCGGTTCCTATCCTTCCTGCAAGAAGATTTTCAGAGAATTTGATGAATCTGGAATCGGCCGTTTCTGTTTTGGAATCAATATTATATTTTAAATTGAAAATTCTCAGCGCCTGCTCAGTTTTGTTTTTGCCTAAAAAACGTTCAAGAATATTCCGGATATCAGAAATATAAGCAGTTCCACGCCAGATAAAAGCATTTTCATGATTCTGAATATACTTGTCAATATCTACATACAGTTCTGCAAAATTTCTTTCACGGTAATTTCCTTTAGTGCTTACTGAAATGATGGTAAATAAACCGGTGTTCACCAGAATTGACCAGAAAAAGATCTGTGGAATTCTTCCCAGATACGGAATCGTGAAAAATCCAAAGGCATCGTACATTTCCCTCAATACTCCTTTGAATTCCTGATTATAAGAAAAATAGTACTGCGGAATGATCAGCCCGAAATAGCAGATAGCCAGTCCGGCAGCTAACCCGGCAACAGCTCCTTTGTAGCTTCCTCTTCTCCAGAACAAGGCTCCGAAAAATGAAGGAGCGAGTTGGGCGATCACTACAAATGAAATTAACCCTACAGAATCCAGTGATGTTTTTAAAATAAAATATTTGTAGAATGCAAAAGCCATAATGATCAGGGCAAAAATGCTGAATTTCCTGATGTTGGTAATACTCCTGGTATTCTGTTCTTCATTTTCGGATTTAAATTTTCCAAGCAGCCCGTAAGGAATGATAAGGTTGTTGGAAAGCATGATGGATAAAGTGATAGCAGAAATAATGATCATTGAAATGCATGAGCTCAGTCCGCCAAGAAATACCAAAACTGTAATCAAAGTATTGTCAAAATGCTGTGGAATTAAGATCGAGTAGAACTCAGGATTTACCTTCTGTCCATCAAAAATTAACCTTCCGCCCCAGGCAATCGGAAAAATAAATACGGTGAATATCAAAAGATAAAGCGGAAAAACCAGATTGCTGTTCTGATGTGTTTTTCCTGCCTGTTTTCAATGATGGCAGTGTGAAACTGTCTGGGCAATATACAGATGGCAGTAGCTGAGATCATGCACAATACCATCCAGTTCATAGCGCCTTCAACGCCGTTGAATGTATTTTTTGCTTTAAAATCTTCAAACCTGCTTGCTTTCTGGTAGATATCCGAAAACCCGTCGAATACATAATAGATCACAAAAAGACCAAGAATAATAATAAAGAAAAGCTTTAAAAAACTTTCCAGAGCAATGGCGGAAATGATTCCCAGACGTTTTTCCGAAGCATCCACATACCTGGTTCCGTAATAAGATGAAAACAAGGCGATAAGAACCACAACAAAGGTAGCATTGTCCGTCAGAATATCCTTTGACATCGGAGTTTCTGTTACCAGGTGAAAGGTTTCGGAAATGGCCTTGATCTGCAGTCCGATGTAAGGAACAATAGCCAAAAGACAAACGATGGTGATAATGGCACTGAAGCTTCTGCTGTTTCCATACCGTAAAGAAATAAAGTCAGCAAGGCTGCTGATTTTGTTGACTCTGGAAATTCTTACAATTCTTGTGTTGATATAGATCCAGGCCGGGATGATCATAACAGGTCCTATATAGATCGGAAGATAATTCAGTCCGCTGGTGGCTGCCACTCCGATGCTTCCGTAATAGGTCCAGGCTGTACAGTATACCGCAAGAGATAATGCATAGATGTAGGGATTGTTGATCCATAGCTTACTTCTCTTCTTCTCTGCCAGATGGGCAACTAAGAACAGAAGTGCCAGATAAAACAAGACTACGAAAAATAATGCAAAGCTACTCATCATACCTCTTTACAATTACTAATGAGATGACGATGGAAATCATCCAGACAGCAAACAGATAGATCAGGATCATAGGATAGCCGAAAACTTCCTTCTCACTGTTGAAAAGGAGAGAAATAGGAATGCTGAAGGCGATCATCAGTCCGATGCTCAGGATAATCAGTTTTTGCTCGTGTCTCTTTTTCATAATGCTCATTGATAAAGATAATTGATGAATGCGGGATTCATCAATTATCTGTTTGGGTCATTTTATATTTTGTCGTCAGAATATTCTCCGGTTAATGCATAATAGCCGAAGACAGCCATTCCTCCCGAAATGATCGGCATCAATACAAACAGGATGATAATACCGAAAACCAGATCTTCCTGTTTTCCTGAAGTGATTTTGGGAATTCCCATTACTGTAGTTCCGAAATAGCCTACCACTAATGCTATTGCGATCCAGAGTACACCTAATATTTTTTTAGTCCGTTCATTTTAGTAGTTTTAAAATTAATAAAAATTTGAGTGATTCAGTACTTAATCGTGAAGATTATTGTTCTTATTTTTAAGATAAAACAATCCGATGATCAGACAGACGGTGGCAACTCCTATCGGATACCAAAGACCTTCCAGATACCATGTTGCGTGCCCTGCCTCTTTGCCGGTTGTTACCAGATAGGTGGCTACTGCCGGAAGAAGACCTCCAAACACTCCATTTCCGATGTGATAAGGCAGAGACATTGAGGTATAGCGGATTCTCACCGGGAACATTTCTACAAGGAATGCAGCAATAGGGCCGTAAACCATCGTTACAAATATCACCTGAATGAACACAAGGAAGATAAGGTACCATTTCGTATCATTACTTAACTTTACGGTTTGAGAGACTTTTGCTTCTTCAGCTTTTCCATCTTTCATTACCGGACCGGCTGGAGACCAGTGAACAATACTGTCTTTTTTAATTAGTGTTCCGTCTGTGTAAAGAGTTTCTTTATGAAAAGTGATAAGGCTGTCTGTCGCTATATCACTGTGTATTTTAGCTGTTCTTTTCTCCGAAATTCCGTTAGCTGCAACTGTTTTATTTTCCAGGCTTACACTTTTAAACATGCTGTCGTAAATAGGTCTGTAAGCCAGGATCGCCACCAGCATTCCGGTCATCATGACTGCTTTTCTCCCGATTTTATCAGAAAGCCACCCGAAAAACACAAAGAAAGGGGTGCCCAAAAGTAAAGCTGTAGCCATCAGCATATCTACCTGGGAAGATTCTACATTCATTACCTTTTGTAAAAAGCTCATCGCATAGAATTGTCCGGTGTACCAGATTACCCCTTGCCCCATAGCTGCTCCAAACAAAGCAAGAAGAACAAATTTGAAATTGTATTTATTTCCGAAACTTTCTTTCAATGGATTTTTAGAAGTTTTCCCTTCACTTTTGCCTTTGCAAAAGTGGAGATTCTTTCATGTTTTTTCTGATGACATAAGAAACGCCTACCATTAAAATAGAAATCCAGAATGGAACTCTCCATCCCCAGGTATCAAAATCTTCTGCAGAAAGAGTTGTTTTTGTGATTAAAATAACAATGAGGGAAATGAATAGACCTGCGGTGGCCGTAGTCTGGATCCACGAAGTCCAGTAGCCCCTGCGGTGGGGTTGTGCATACTCTGCAACATAGGTGGCAGCGCCTCCATATTCACCTCCAAGTGCCAATCCCTGTAATAATCTTAAAATTAAAACCAGAACGGGAGCCATAAACCCAATAGATTCATAACTTGGGATACATCCGATCAGGAATGTAGAAAATCCCATGATCAGTAAAGTCACAAGGAAAGTATATTTTCGCCCGATAATATCTCCCAGTCTTCCGAAAAATAACGCTCCAAAAGGCCTTACAACAAATCCGGCGGCAAATGTGGCCAATGTAGATAAAAATGCAGCGGTAGGATTATCTGCCGGGAAAAATTTAGTAGCTAAGACGACAGCTAAACTTCCGAAAATATAGAAGTCATACCATTCTATCAGAGTGCCGAGGGATGAGGCGGTGATCACGCTCCATATGGTGCGGTTCTTTTGCCTGTCGGTCATATTTTCGTAGCTTTCGTGATGATTTTCGCTCATATTGATTAGTTTTTGATGTTAGTGAAAATGATATTAATTCATTCAGGATTGTATTGAAAGGGTTCAAATTATTTTTATAAGTAGATTTGAAATTGTACAATAAATTCCCCTTTTGAAGAAGGACTTTCCGTAGGGCTGGTGTAAACCGGTCTTGTTGAGTATTGGGTTGTAATTTTAGCATGATGCCCGTCTATAAACCAGTTAGCTCCTATATCAAACTGATTGGAAGACTTGTCGAATGCTTCAAAATTTTTGTGGGTATAAGCAGCGAAAGGCTGTATTCTGATTTTAGGTTTTTCTGCCTGACTTGGCAAAAGTAGTCCGGCCTGTGCGTAGATAATATTACCTGTTCCTATGGTAGGCTGCAGGTTTCCTGGCCCTGCAATTGCTTTGTTACCGATAAAATTCGGATCGTTGGCTCCTATATTCATCGTTCCCAGATTTCTTACATAGTTGGGACCGAAATTGTAGTTATAATATCCTGCATAAGCGGAAACTGCCATTTTATTTTTCGCTTCACCTAACGGAATATCGGCAAAAGCATCTACAGCAACAAGGGTAATATCGTGCTTTTCAATATTTGAATTCACAGAAGTTCTCGTTCCATCTGCCTGGTGGTAAAAACCTGCCCCTACATTGAATACTTTTTTGTTCCCAAATAAGAGCCTACCTTGAAGGGAAGTGTGTTCGATTCTTCATCAAGAAACTGATATTCAAGATATCCTGCCTTTGAAAAACTTGGGTTCCCGTTGTTGTCTACTGCAACAGCTCTGGACGGATCTGTTACATTTACAGGAGTAAGGTCGGTAGCAAAAGGTTTATTTAAGCTGAAGCGATATTCCAGTTTTCCATATTTTCCCTTGGCAAACATTCCCAGCTGTCTCGCAAACTGATCGGAATTATCAATTAATGGCCACGAAAACACAGGAGAATCAACAGTCAGGAAATTAAGGGTGGAAGCCATTGTCATGCGGGAAAGTCCCATATAATAATGAAGTCCTGCCCCTAAAGATAAACTGAATTTTCCTGCTTCTCCAGGTAAAATCACTGCATATTCGTTCCAGGCATCATGAAAAAACAGTTGGGTTTTCTTTCCGTTTCCATAGCCGCCCGTTCCTGAAGTGCCTGTAGCTCCTCCGTTGATGAACGTCTGATTGTTGATTCCAAAGTGGAGGAGGATCATGTATCTTTTGGAGATTTGTGCATAGGTTAAAGCCCGTAATCTTCTGTTTCCTATACTCCAGGAGTTGTCTGTGGGTTCTCCGCCTACCATCGTCCCCGGATTCATAGAAGTGTTCCTTAGCCAAAGCTGGTCCCATAAAATAAATCGGATAAATTTATCTCCTTCCGGATTAAGATTTAATTTCAGTCCGCTGCCGTAATCCGGAGAACCTTGAGCATATAGGGAAGTGCTGATTAAGGCTGCTCCAATGAATGTAAGTAATTTCTTCATAAATTATCAATTTTTGGCGTTGTTTTTTGTGAAAGCCAAATTGTAATTAATAATTTGTTTATGAAAATTTAATATATATTAATGGTAATAGTATAGTTAATTGCTGTGATAGCTGTTTTTATATTGGAAATCTATATTGAATTTGTACAGTTTACAAGATTGATTTGCTGTGTAATTATTTGATAATTAGATGTATTGTGTTTTGTGTCTCAGAATATGAAACCTGAAATATATTATCTGTATCTCTAAATTACTTCTTGAATCTTTCCCATTTAATCAGCATATACTTGTCAGCAAATTGGGTGATAATGATTCCTGCATTTTTAATATTTTCCTCTTGGGCAATGTACTCAATCAGTTCGCTTTGTTTCAGGATTTTGTAAACAGGATGGAATTCTGAATGGGGAGGTCTTGTGATATTGTATTTCTTGATCCAGGAGCTTATTGTGACGTGGGAAACTCCTATAATCCGCTCTATTTCACGGTAACTTAAGCCTTCGAGATAAAGCTGAAGAGCCTTTGTTACGTAATAATCATCAATCTGTTTTCCCAGTTTTTTAACAGTGAAATAATAGTTACAGCTTTTGCAGAGAAACCTTTGTTTCTCATTAACGATTCCGCTTTTTACCACTTTATTGCTTTTGCATTTCGGACAGGTATTTTCCATAACTATATTTTTTTAGCAAATATATAATAATTTAGCAAAAACATATTTTCTTTCAAAGATAATTTTACCTGTGTAAATTTTTAAAACAAAAAAATATCTTTTTAATTTGGTTTTTAAAGAAATTATATTTTAAATTTGCCAAAAAATTTAGATAAATAAATGGAAATAGAAATTTCCTCATGCGAACATCTGATGTATGTGAGTGAAATACAGCAGGAAATGTATGATTCTGCACAGCGTAGAGGAACGGGAATCGCAAAACGTTCTATAGAATATTTGAGTAAAAAGATTTCAGAGGGCAATGCTGTAGTAGCCACTGAAAATGGCGAGTGGGTAGGTTTCTGCTATATAGAGACCTGGTCACATGGGAAATTTGGCCAATTCGGGACTGATTGTGTCGCCGAAATTCAGGAACGGGGGTAGCTACTCAGATCAAGCAGAAGGTTTTCCAGTTATCTAGAGAAAATATCCGGAGGCAAAAGTATTCGGATTAACAACAGGGCTTGCAGTAATGAAAATCAATAGCGATTTGGGATACAAACCGGTCATTTATTCTGAGCTGACTCAGGATGAAGAATTCTGGAACGGTTGTAAGAACTGTGTGAATTATGAAATTTTAATGAAAAAGGAACGTAAAAACTGTCTGTGTACGGCCATGCTTTTCGTTCCTGAAGATAATAAAGTAAACAGTGTTGTGAATGAGCAACCAGAAATTAAATATAGCAATGAACAAGAAAGTCATCTTAGCGTTTAGTGGAGGTTTAGATACTTCCTACTGTGCAAAATATCTTAGCGAAACACTGGGGTATGATGTGTATGCGGTTACTGTAAATACCGGAGGTTTTTCCAAAGAAGAAGAAAAAGAACTGGAAAGAAAAGCTTTAAACCTTGGGGTGAAAGAATACAGGTGCGTAGATGCTCAGGAAGATTATTACAATTCATGTGTGAAGTATTTGATTTTCGGGAATGTATTGAAAAATAATACCTATCCGCTTTCTGTAAGTGCTGAGCGTACCATCCAGGCACAGGAAATTGCAAAATATGCGATTGAAGTACAGGCTGATGCAATAGCACACGGAAGTACAGGAGCCGGCAACGACCAGGTTCGTTTCGATTTGATTTTTCAGGTGATGTGCCCGAATATTGAAATCATTACCCCAATCCGTGATATGGCTTTGTCCCGTGAAGAGGAAATTGAGTTTTTGAAAGAACATGGTTATGAAATGGAATTCCAAAAAGCACAGTATTCTGTGAATAAAGGACTCTGGGGTACTTCTGTGGGAGGAAAAGAGACATTGACCTCAAGAAATTATCTGCCTGAAGAGGCTTTTCCTTCACAAATACAGGAAACTCAGCCTTCAGAGCTTGAAATGGAATTTAAGAACGGTGAAATCATTGGAGTTAACGGAGAATCTTTTGAACACCCGGTATATGCGATTCAAAAAATAGAAACATTAGCTTCAGCATACGGAATCGGTCGTGATATTCACGTAGGAGATACCATTGTTGGGATTAAAGGAAGAGTAGGATTTGAGGCAGCAGCGGCATCAGTGATTATTAAAGCACATCATTTATTGGAAAAGCATACCCTTTCAAAATACCAGCAAATGATGAAGTCTCAGTTATCCGACTGGTATGGGAACTGGCTTCACGAAGCACTTTTCTTAGATCCTGTCATGAGAAATATTGAGTCATTCTTGGTAGATTCTCAGAAAACAGTGAGCGGAAAAGTATTTGTAACCCTGCACCCTTATAGATTTATCTTAAATGGAATTGAGTCTGATCATGATTTGATGTCCGATAAATTCGGAAGCTATGGAGAAGCAAACAGAGCATGGACGGGAGAAGACGTGAAAGGATATACAAAAATTGTAAGCAATTCCTTAAATATATATCACCAGATCAACCAAAATATCAATTAGAGTTCCGAAGGAATGATTTAAACCAAGATAGGATGCAGTCCTATGAGTATAAAAATGAAAAAACAGTAGGAATAGTTGGAGCTAATGGCTATACAGGAAGTGAATTGATACGCTTACTGGCTTTTCATCCCCATGTGACATTGAGTTTTTTATATAGTCGTTCGAATTCGGGGACAAAGATTTCGGATCTGTACCCGGATTTAACGACAGTTTGCGATCAGCTGCTGACCAATCAGACAGAAGACGTTGATATCCTTTTTCTGTGCCTTCCACACAAGGAAAGTCAAAACTGGTTAACTCAAAACCCAGTTAAAGATGAAACATTGGTGATTGATCTGGGAAACGATTTCCGTTTAGAAGGAAACTTCGGAAACAGAAATTTTATCTACGGATTACCTGAAATCAATAAAAACAACTGGCAGGTGTTAAAAGCATTGCTAATCCGGGATGTTTTGCAACAGCAATTCAATTAGGTCTTCTGCCATTGGCTGAAAAAGGCCTGCTTGATGAAATTTTTACAACGGGGATTACCGGATCTACAGGAGCGGGACAGTCTTTACAGGCAACAACCCATTTTACCTGGAGAAATGATAATATATCAGCTTATAAAACCTTAACTCATCAACATGTGGATGAGATTTTGCAGCAGCTGATTTCATTCAATAATAAAGAAGTAAACCTGAATTTTGTTCCATGGAGAGGAGATTTTGCAAGAGGGATTTTTACAAGTTCCACCATGAAGACAGATTTGACGCTGGAGGAAATAGAACAATTGTATCAGGATTTCTATGCGGAGGAGCCTTTTGTTACGGTAAGTAGCAGGGCAGTTGATTTAAAGCAGGTTGTCAATACCAATCGTTGTGTGATTCAGATTGAAAAAGTGGAAATGTAGCAGTTATTCACTCAGCGATTGACAATTTGTTAAAAGGAGCTTCAGGACAGGCAGTACAGAATATGAATATCGCCATGGGATGGGAAGAAAATGCAGGACTGAACCTTAAACCGATGGCATTTTAATTATTAATAAGGTAGAAGGTGGTAGATGATAGGTTGCAGTAGAATGAAGAATAACTTTAGATCTGTAGGCTTTCAACCATTAACTAACAACTAGCAACAAAAAAATGAAATTATTCAACGTATATCCATTATTTAATATAAATCCGGTTAAAGCTCAGGGATCTTTTCTTTGGGACGATAAAGGAGAACAATATCTAGACTTTTATGGCGGTCATGCAGTGATTTCTATCGGGCATAATCATCCACATTATCAGAATAAATTGAAAGAACAGCTAGAGAAAATTTCTTTTTACTCAAACTCTGTTCAGAATGAATTGCAGACTGAGCTGGCGGAAAAGCTGGGAAAACTTTCAGGATATGAAGATTATAACCTTTTCTTATGCAATTCAGGAGCGGAAGCCAATGAGAATGCACTGAAACTGGCTTCTTTTCATAATGAAAAAAGCAAAGTGCTTTATTTTTCAGGTTCATTTCACGGAAGAACTTCGGCAGCGGTTTCAGTGACAGATAATCCTAAAATTGTTGCTCCGGTTAACTTTTCAGAAAGATTTATCAAATCAGAATGGAATGATGTAGAACAGCTTGAAGAAACCTTTGAGAAATTTGGAAATGAAATTTCATCTGTAATCATCGAAGGAATTCAGGGAGTAGGAGGAATTATGATTCCAACACCGGAATTTTTATCTAAAATCAAAGAATTATGCGAAAAATACGATACTGTTTTGATCTTGGATGAGGTACAGTCAGGATATGGAAGAAGCGGGTATTTCTTTGCCCATCAGGAATTTGGAATAGAACCTGACATCATTACAACAGCAAAAGGAATGGGGAATGGTTTCCCTGTTGGCGGAGTTTTGATTCACCCTAAATTCCAGGCAAGCAACGGTTTGCTGGGAACTACTTTTGGAGGTAATCACTTGGCTTGTGCGGCTTCCATTGTGTTGTTCTGATGTTATGAAAGATGAAAATCTTATCGAAAATGCTCAGCAAATGGGTGAGTATATTGAAAATGAAATTAAAGATTTACCACATATTAAATCCATCCGAAGGAAAGGACTGATGATCGGAATAGAGCTCGACAGAGACTGTTCAGAAATAAGGAAAAGCTTATTGTTTGATCATCATATTTTCACAGGAAACTCTAATGATAAAACAGTATTGAGGATTCTTCCGGCACTGAATATCAAAAAAGAGGAAACGGATCTTTTCATCAATGCTTTGAAAACAGTGTTGGGAAGTATTTAAGATGTAAAAGACAAATAGCAAAAAGGTGCTGCGTTTTGTTATTCTGAATTTAACGAAGTGAAATAAAGAATCTCAGAATGACAAAAACAAACGTCAATTGCTGAGTGAAACGCCCTTGCGAACGAAAAAAACATCAGTGAAAAGCTTTGCATCATAGCGTTAAAACTTTCAAAAATGTGTAAACACAATCTTTAAAATTAATTCAAAATGAAATGGATATTCCATTTGTCCATTGAAAAAAATAGAAAATACCAAATGAAAAAATTTACCTCTGTAAGTGATGTAGAAAACTTACAGGAAATCATAAAAAAGCTTTAGAGATAAAAGCAAATCCACTTTCTGAAACAGAAAAAGGAAAGGGAAAAACAATCGGACTTGTATTTTTAAATTCAAGTTTGAGAACCCGTCTGAGCAGTCAGATTGCAGCTCAAAACTTAGGTTTAAATGTTTTGACATTAAATGCTGCGCAGGAAGCCTGGAATCTTGAGTTTGCAGATGGAGCGGTAATGAATGGTGATACTGTAGAGCATATAAAAGATGCAATCGAGGTTTTAAACCAATATTGTGATATCATCGCTGTACGTTGCTTTGCAGGAATGAAAAGTAAAGAAGATGATGTAAATGAAAGCATCTTAAGTCAGTTTGAAAAACATGCAAAAGTTCCTGTGATCTCTCTGAGTCTGCTACTCGTCACCCGCTACAAAGTCTTGCTGACTGTATTACTATTACAGAAAACTGGAAAAAGATCATAAACCAAAAGTGGTATTGACCTGGGCACCGCATATCAAACCTATTGCACACGCTGTTGGAAATTCTTTCGCAGAATGGATGCAGGAAATGGATGTAGAGTTGGTAATTGCCAATCCGGAAGGATATGATCTGGATAAAAACTTTACAAAAGACATAAAAGTAATTCATGATCAGGATGAAGCATTGAAAAACGCTGATTTTATCTATGTGAAAAACTGGTCTTCATTTGATGATTATGCTGCAATGCCGGAAGTGAAAGAAAACTGGATGCTGACGAATGAAAAGCTGGAAAATACCAATCAGGCCAAAGTAATGCACTGCTTACCCGTTCGCCGTAATGTAGAATTGAGTGATGAGGTAATGGACGGAGAAAACTCCATTATTTACCAGCAGGCAAAGAACCGTATTTTCTCTGCACAGGCTGTATTCAGTGAAATCCTGGATAATATCCAATAATCCCAAATCATGTGATTTTTTTAATCTTTTAATCCTTTGATCTTTTCATGAAAAATAAATTATACATCGTAAAAATAGGCGGAGCGCTCATTGATGATGAACAGTTGCTGGATCAGTTTTTAGATCAGTTTTCAGCCATTAATGAAAAGAAGATCCTTGTTCATGGCGGAGGGAAGCTGGCGACAACTTTGGCTGATAAACTTGGTATAGAACAGAAAATGATCAACGGAAGGAGGATTACGGATAAAGATACCCTGGATATCGTAACGATGGTATATGCGGGAGGGATCAATAAAAATATTGTTGAAAAACTACAGCAGAAAAAATGTAATGCGATAGGGTTTTCGGGGCAGACGGAAATTTAATCAAAGCTAAAAAAGAGAACATCCTGAAATTGATTTCGGATTTGTGGGCGATATTAATAAGAAAAGTGTGAACAGGAAACTTGTTTCAAAATTAATCAAACTTGACCTTGTTCCTGTGTTTTCTGCAATTACACATGATAAAAAGGAAATCTTTTCAACACCAATGCAGATACTATTGCCTCTGTGATGGCTCAGGCACTTTCTGAGAAATATGAAGTTGAATTGCTGTATTGTTTTGATAAAGAAGGTGTTTTAGAAGATGTGGATGATCCCGAGTCTGTTATAAAAAGCGTAAACGAACAGGAATTTACCGCATTGAAAGAAGAAGGAAAATTGCACAAAGGGATTTTGCCCAAACTTGAAAACGCTCTGGGAGCCATAAAAATAATGTAAACAAAGTGTTTCTGATCAAAGAAACCGAACTGAAAAACCATATAGAGAATCATCATGCAGGAACTGAAATCTGTTTATAATAAAGAAGAATTGTTGAATAATGCCGTTGGATTGCTTAAAAATCTGATTGAAATTCCTTCATTCAGCAAAGATGAATTCAATACTTCGGTAGAGATCGAGAATTTTTTAAAAAGCATCAGATCCCCACCAAACGTTTTAAAAACAACATCTGGGCGGTCAATAAAAACTTTGATGTATTTAAACCGTCAGTCTTATTAAATACTCATCATGATACCGTAAAACCTAACAAAGCTTATACGCTGGATCCGTTTGTACCCATTGAAAAAGACGGTAAACTTTATGGGTTGGGAAGCAATGATGCCGGTGCCTCACTGGTTTCTATGGCTCAGGTTTTTTACATTTTTATGAGAAAGAAGATTTAAAATATAATTTAGTTATTGCTTTGACGGCAGAGGAGGAGATTTCTGGTTTTGACGGAATTGAGGCCCTGTTTCCACAGCTCCCGAATATAGAACTCGCCATTGTAGGAGAACCCACGCAGATGAATCTGGCGATTGCAGAAAAAGGATTGCTTGTGATAGACGGGGAAATGAAGGGGACTCCTTCTCATGCTGCTCATCCTAATGATGATAATTCCATTGTCAAATGTATGCAGGATCTGCAGAATATTTTAAACTTTAAATTTCCTAAAGTTTCAGAATATCTTGGAGAAGTTAAAATTACTTTATCGGGAATTCGTGCAGGAGTTCAGCATAATGTAGTGCCTGAATCATGCAACTTCACATTAGATGTAAGGGTGACCGATGAATATTCCAATAAAGAAGCCTTTGAAATCATTCAGTCACAGATGAAATCTACCCTCACTGCAAGATCTTTCAGACTGAATTCTTCAAAGATCGAAATGGATCATCCGTTTGTAAAAGCGGGATTGGAAATTGGCAGGACAACATATGGTTCTCCTACATCCTCAGATCAGGCAATTATTCCATGTACCTCTGTGAAAATGGGTCCTGGAGACAGTAGGCGCTCCCATACAGCGGATGAATTCATCTATATAGACGAAATAGAAGAAGGAATAGATATCTATATCCGGATTTTGGAAAAAGTGTTATAAAAGATGGATGCGGGAAGAAAGAAAGTAGTGATTAACTTCCAGTAGCTTCCGGCTTAATAAATATTTTGACTAATGCTCAGCAAGCAATAAAGTTTACGTTTTTAATAAAGATTTATGCAAAAATGACCATTAAAAATTGTGGCTTTATAGAATAAGGAAATGTTTTTTTATAGTTAATAATAATAAGGAGAGTCTTGCTGGGCTTGTCAAGATCAATCAAATATTTTAAATCGGACTGTATATTATCAGGAATGATGGTATTCAGTCTTAGAAAATCAAAACTTACTTATGAAAAAAATATGGCAAAAGGATGACCTGGCCACCAATATATTAGTCAATAACTTTACTGTAGGAAAGGATCTTGACTTTGATGAACGTTTAGCTAAATACGATGTTAAAGGTTCCATGGCACATTGTAAAATGCTGGCAGAAACCGGAATTATTTCTCTTGAAGAATCTGAGCAGATGCTGGCGGTATTAAACGAAATTTTACAGGAAATTGAAAGCGGAAATTTTGAAATTGATAAAGAAGCTGAGGATATCCATTCTCAGGTAGAAGCGATCCTGATTACAAAATTAGGAGACACAGGAAAGAAAATCCATACGGCACGATCAAGAAATGATCAGGTTTTACTGGATATCAAACTGTATTTACTGGATGAGATCCGTGAGATCACAGCACTTACTGATGAGTTCTTCCAGATATTGATTCAGCTGGCGGATCAGCACAAAAACATTCTGCTTCCGGGATATACCCATTTGCAGATTGCAATGCCTTCCTCTTTCGGATTATGGTTTGGAGCGTATGCTGAAGCCCTGTTGGATGACGTGGAAATGCTGTTCTCGGTGAAGAATATCATCAATAAAAATCCTTTAGGATCAGCTGCAGGCTATGGTTCTTCGTTCCCGATCAACCGTGAGAGTACAACTTATAATCTGGGATTTCAATCCATGAATTATAATTCTGTATATGCTCAGATGACCCGCGGAAAGTCTGAAAAAATGCTGGCAATGGCAATGGCTACTTTAGCAGGAACACTTGGGAAATTTGCTTATGATGTGTGTCTGTATCTGAATCAGAACTTTGATTTTATCAGTTTTCCGAAAGAATTTACAACGGGAAGCAGCATTATGCCTCATAAAAAGAACCCGGATATCTTTGAATTGGTTCGTGCACGATGCAACAGAATTCAGGCGTTACCGAATGAATTAATCCTGTTAACAAATAATCTTCCATCAGGATATCACAGAGATGTGCAATTGACAAAGGAAATTCTTTTCCCTGCCATTGATTCATTAAAAGAATGTCTGGAAATTTTAAGCTATACCTTGCCCAATATTCAGGTAAAAGACGGGATTCTTGAAGATGAAAAATATAAATACCTGTTCAGCGTAGAGAAGATCAATGAAGAAGTGAAAAACGGAAGCTCTTTCCGTGATGCTTATGTGAAGGTGGGGCAGGAGATCGAGAATAATGAATTTGAATTTGAGCCGGGAAATCTGGATCATACCCATCAGGGAAGTATCGGAAATCTTTGCCTGGATAAAATAGAATACCAGTTCAATAAACTGAAGAACAAATTATTGGGTTAGAATCTGAACCATTAAGGTCATTAAAAACTTAGGCAAAAATCAGTGGAAATTCTAAAATTATTTTAGCCTGCTGCCTTTTCGTTGTGAAAGCCTTAATCTTAAATCTTATCTGCTTAAGCGATCTTAATGGTTGGATTTTATTCCGCTCTTTGAATTTGATGATTGATAAATTGAACCATTAAGGTAGATGAAGGGTTTAAGATAGGTTAAGAAAATCTGCGATTTTTTAACCGTATTATTTTAAAATTCGCTTGCGAATTACTTAATTATTCTTCAACTCTTAAAAGCACTTAATGGTTTAAAATAAATGATTTATTCCAGATCAATTTTAAACTTTGTAGATTTTTTCACCTCATGAAGTACAATAGAACTGTGGTACTGCCCGATATTGGGAAGGTTTGAAATGACACTCACAGCAAATTCATTATAAGAGTTGATATCCTTTGCGATAATTTTCAGCATATAATCATATTCCCCGAAAGGCTGGTGATCTCCTGAACTTCATCGTATTTGGAAATATTGTCCTCAAAGGTCTCAATACTTTTTGGATTGTTCTTTAAGACGAACATTGCAGTAAACGATGATATTCAGCCCCAGTTTTTCACGGTTTAAAAGACCTACATACTTTTCAATGACTCCCTGCTTCTCCAGCTGTTTGATTCTTTCATACGTAGGAGTAAAGGTAAGACCAATCTTTTCGGAAATTTCCTTAACAGATAATGTAGAGTCTTCCTGAATAATGCTGAGAATCATTTTGTCTTTTAAATCCATATAGTAAACTTGAGTTGTAACAAAAATATTAATTTTAAATGAGAATAAGGAAGGACTGAAGTTTTTAATTTATTTTAAACTTAATTTTTGTAGGTTCATAAAATTGTTGTATCTTTGCACCTAATGAATAAAAAAGCATTTATATCATTAGATTTACCGGGCGAAAGCGCCCTTTACGATATTTATTGTTATTAAGCGAAGATAGTTGTCTTCGCTTTTTTATGCCCAAAAATAAGAAATATGTTTACGATTACAGAACTAAGCACCGAGAGAATCAACAGTATACTGACAGAAGCAATGGCTTTTGCAAACGGTAAAACTGCTAAAATTGAAGGAGAAGTTTTTTGCTCAAACCTTTTCTTCGAAGACAGCACAAGAACGAAGACCAGTTTTGATCTTGCAGAAAGAAAACTGGGACTGCAGGTAGTTCCTTTTGATGCCTCGCACAGTTCTGTAAATAAAGGGAGAGTCTTTATGATACTGTAAAGACCATTGAAAGCATAGGAGTAAACCTTGTGGTGATCCGTGATAAGAAAGACAGATATTTTGAGGAGCTTAAAAATATTAGTATTCCGGTAATTAACGGAGGTGACGGAACAGGAAACCATCCTTCACAGTGTATGCTGGACCTACTGACCATCTATCAGGAATTCGGAAAGTTTGAAGGATTAAAAGTAGGAATTGTAGGAGATGTAAAACACAGCCGTGTAGCCAATTCAAATGCGGAGGCTTTAAGAAGATTAGGCGCTAAAGTATACTTCTCAGGACCGGAACAATGGTTTGACGAAGGTGCCTTGATCAACGGAACTTATCTTTCAGTAGATGAGCTTATCGCTGAAGTGGATGTGCTGATGTTGCTGAGAATTCAGCACGAAAGACATGATTCTGCCATGAGCTTCACCGCTTCTGAATATCATAAAGATACGGCCTGACCAAAGAAAGGGAACAGGCTATGAAAAAGAAGCGATCATCATGCACCCTGCACCCATCAACAGAGGCGTTGAGATAGACTCAGATTTAGTGGAGTGCGATAGATCAAGAGTCTTTAAACAAATGCAGAACGGAGTATTCGCCAGGATGGCCATTCTGAAAGAAGCACTGGAAGAAAAAGGATTTACCTTTAAATAACAAAGAGCCAAGGTAAAAGTAAAAAGTATGGCGAGCCTCGTAGAGGCGGTCTGCTAGTAGAAGATAATGAAGAGGGAAAAGAGAGAGCCTCGTAGAGGCGACCTGTATAGCCAGAGGTAAAACCCTGGAAAAAAAAAAAAGGTAATATGAACCCCGTAGGGGTGACTTGTTAATAGATAATGAAGAGGGAAAGAGAGAGCCTCGTAGAGGCGACCTGTTAATAGCCAGAGGTAAAGCCCCTGGAACAAAGAAAAAAAAGATAATGTGAGCCCCATAGGGGCGACCTGTTAATAAAAAAAGAAAATCTAAATAGAAAAAATGAAGAAAAAATTAATACTGGAGTCCGGTGAAGTGTTTCATGGAGAAGGTTTCGGAGCAGATTTGGAAACTGCAGGAGAAGTAGTTTTCAATACCGGAATGACAGGGTATCAGGAATTGATCTCTGACCCGTCTTACTGTGGTCAGATAGTTTGTATGACCTATCCGCTTATCGGGAATTATGGTATTAACCGTGATGATTATGAAAGTATCGAGCCGGCAATCAAGGGGCTTATCGTAAAAGAACTTTGCGACCTTCCTTCCAATTTCCGTACTCAGATCACTTTAGATGAATTATTTAAAAAGAAAAACCTTTCCGGAATCTCAGGAATCGATACGAGAAGACTGACAAGAATTCTTCGTAATTCCGGGGTAGTGAAAGGAAAAATTGTGAACGCTGATGCCGATGAAAATGCTGTAGCTTCAGAATTGAAATCAACCAGCTTCCCAACCAATCAGGTAGAAGAAGTTTCTACAAAGACACCTTATGCCAACCCAAACAGAGGTTTCAAAGTGGTATTGGTGGATTTCGAGCAAAATTAGGGATCATCAGAGAATTATCTCAAAGAAACTGTGATATCATTGTGGTTTCTCAGGATACTACGGCAGAAGAAATTCTACTGATGAATCCGGACGGAATCATGTTATCCAACGGTCCTGGCGACCCGGAAGATGTGCCACACGCTTTAGACATGATCCGTGGTTTATTAGGAAAAGTTCCGATCTTCGGAATTTGTTTAGGGCATCAGTTGATCGGTCTTGCTTGCGGAGCGAAAACATTCAAGCTGAAATTCGGTCACAGAGGAGGAAACCATCCTGTATTGGATTTAGAGAAAAACAAAGTAGCAATTACTTCTCAGAACCATGGGTATGCTGTAGATCAGGAAAGTTTAAAAGGAACAGACCTTATCGAAACGCATATCGCTTTGAACGACAGAACAAACGAAGGATTAAAACACAAAATTCACCCTTGTTTCTCAGTTCAGTATCACCCTGAAGCGAGCCCTGGTCCGGAAGATGCAAACTACCTGTTTGATGAATTCATTCAAATGATGGAAGATTTTAAGAAGTAAGGAAGATTTCAGATATTAGACATCAGATAACAGACTCTATCATGCATAACTTTGAAAAGCTTGTTTTTTGGCAGAAATCGATTGAACTTGCAAAACAGGTTTATATCATTTGTGCAGAGTTACCCAAAGATGAGAAGTTTGGTTTGATTTCTCAAATTAAGAGATCTGTAATTTCCATTTCTTCAAATATAGCAGAAGGAGCAGGAAGAAATAATAACAGCGAGTTTTATCATTTTCTAGGAATTGCAAATGCTTCCTCTTTTGAGTTACAGACACAATTAATCTTAACTAGAGAATTAAGTTTGCTCGGCGAAGAAAAAGTCAACAGTTTAATATCAAATCTAAATGAAATTCAAAGAATGATTTATACATTCAAATCTAATTTAAAAAAGTAAAACAACCTGTTGGAAGTCTGAAATCTGACATCTAACATCTTGTATCTAAAAAAGAAAAATGGCAAAACGTACAGATATAAAAACAATTTTAGTAATCGGTTCAGGACCTATCATCATCGGTCAGGCAGCTGAATTTGATTACGCAGGAACGCAGGCTTGTCTGTCTTTGAAAGAAGAAGGCTACAAGGTAATTTTGATCAACTCAAACCCTGCAACGATCATGACAGATGTGGAAATCGCTGATAAAGTATATATCGAGCCGATTTCACTACAGTTTGTAAGCCACATCATCAGAAAAGAACGTCCGGATGCTTTATTACCAACATTAGGAGGTCAGACAGGACTGAACATGGCGGTAGAATTGGAAAAATCAGGAATTCTTGAAGAATGCAAAGTGGAAGTATTGGGAACTAAGCTTTCTGCCATCAACAGAGCAGAAGACAGAGATCTTTTCCGTGAGCTGATGAGAGAACTGAATGAACCGGTACCGGAATCTGATATCGTAAATACGGTAGAAGGGGCGCTGGCTTTCGCAGATGAGATCGGGTATCCTGTAATTGTTCGTCCTGCCTTTACCATGGGAGGTACCGGAGGTGGTATTGCTTCCACTGAAGCAGAATTAAAAGAAATTGCAGAACTGGGATTAAAGCACAGCCCGGTGACGCAATGTCTTATTGAGAAATCAATTGCAGGTTTCAAAGAAATAGAATACGAAGTAATGCGTGATGCAAACGACAATGCCATTGTGGTTTGTAACATGGAAAATATTGATCCGGTAGGAGTTCACACAGGAGACTCTATCGTAGTTGCGCCTTCTCAGACGCTTTCAGACAGAGAATATCAGCTATTGAGAAATGCTTCTCTGAAAATCATCAGAGCTCTAGGAATTGAGGGTGGATGTAACGTACAGTTAGCTTTAGATCCGCATTCTTTCGATTACTATATCATCGAAGTAAACCCTAGAGTTTCCCGTTCATCAGCACTGGCAAGTAAGGCAACAGGCTATCCGATTGCAAAGATTGCTGCAAAAATTGCTGTAGGATTGACTCTGGATGAAATCATGAACCCGGTAACAGGTAAAACATACGCATGTTTCGAGCCCGCTCTTGACTATGTGGTAACAAAATTCCCAAGATTCCCGTTCGATAAATTCGAAACAGCAGACAGAAGACTTTCTACTCAGATGAAAGCTACCGGAGAAGTAATGGCGATCGGAAGAAACTTCGAAGAATCTTTGCAAAAAGCAATCCGTTCACTGGAAACAGGGATCAAACATTTAGGATTAAAGACAAAGCAGGCTCAGGCACTTACTGCTGAGGAAATCGAAAGAAGAATCAGAGTGTGTGATGATGAAAGACTATTCATTATCGGAGATGCTTTAAGAAGAGGATATGACTGGGAGCAGATTGTAGAATGGAGTAAAATTGATAAATTCTTTATCTGGAAACTGAAAAAGTTAGTTGACTTCGAAAAAGTAATCGCTGCCAACAAATTTGATAAAGAAACCTTAATTGAAGCTAAGAAATTAGGTTTTGCAGATATCAATATTGCAGTTCTTTGGGAGGTAAAAGAGCGTGAAGTGTTCAACTTCAGAAAAGAAAACGGAGTAATGCCGGTTTACAAAATGGTAGATACCTGTGCTGCTGAATTTGAATCTGAAACACCTTACTTCTACGGAACTTATGAAGAAGAAAACGAAAGTGTGGTTTCTGCCAAAGAGAAGATCATTGTATTAGGATCCGGACCTATCAGAATCGGGCAGGAGTTGAATTCGATTACGCAACGGTTCACTCAGTATGGGCGATCAAAGAAATGGGTTACGAAGCGATCATCATCAACAACAACCCTGAGACAGTTTCTACAGACTTCTCTATCTCAGATAAACTTTACTTCGAGCCACTTACAGAAGAAGATGTAATGAACATCATCGAGCTTGAAAAACCTAAAGGAGTAGTGGTACAGTTTGGTGGGCAGACTGCAATTAACCTTGCAGATAAATTAGCTTCTCACGGAGTACAGATCTTAGGAACTTCATTAGAAGATCTTGACAGAGCTGAAAACAGAGATAAGTTTGAAAAAGCTTTACAGGAAATGGGAATTCCTCAGCCAAAAGGAAGAACTTCCACTTCTAAGGAAGAAGCCATAAAAATTGCCAATGAAATCGGTTACCCGGTATTGGTACGTCCAAGCTACGTTCTTGGAGGTAGAGCAATGGAAATCGTATATGCTGAAGCAGAATTGGCCCACTATATGGAACATGCGGTAGACGCAAGCCCTGAGCACCCGGTTTTGGTTGATAAATATATGGTAGGAAAAGAAATCGAAGTAGATGCCATCTGCGACGGTGAAACAGTAGTAATTCCGGGAATTATGGAGCACATCGAAAGAGCAGGAGTTCACTCCGGAGACTCAATCGCAGTGTATCCGCCACAGAATATCTCTCAAAGTGAAATTGACACTTTGGTAGATTACACAAAGAGACTTGCAAAAGGACTGAATGTAATCGGATTAATGAACATCCAGTACGTTCTTTTCGAAGGAAACGTTTATGTGATCGAGGTAAACCCACGTTCTTCAAGAACAGTTCCTTTCTTATCCAAAATTACAGAGGTTCCGATGGCCAATCTTGCTACAAAAGCAATTTTAGGACAAAAACTGAAAGATCTGGGCTACGAAAACGGATTGGTTCCGAACAAAGAAGGAGTATTTGTGAAAGTACCTGTATTCTCATTCTCTAAACTAACGAAAGTTGATATCTCCTTAGGCCCTGAAATGAAGTCTACCGGAGAAGTAATGGGGAAAGATACCACTCTGGAAAAAGCACTTTACAAAGGTCTTGTAGCAGCAGGCAGAAAAGTTCCTATGCACGGGTCCATCCTGTTCACGGTAGCAGATAAGCACAAGCAGGAAGCTGCTGATCTGGCTGCAAGATTCCATGAGGTAGGATTCAGAATCTGGGCTACGGAAGGAACTGCAAAATTCTTCGAAGAAAAAGGAATCCCTTGCAAAATCGGATACAAAATCGGGGAAGAAGACGTTAATCTTATCGATCTGATCCAGAAAGGAAAAGTTCAGTATGTTGTCAATACCACTACAAAAGGTAAGCAGGCTGAAAGAGACGGATTCCAGATCAGAAGAATGAGTGTGGAAAACGGTGTACCTTGTTTAACTTCAATGGATACGGTAGAAGCAATCCTGAAAGTGATCGAGAGCATGAGCTTCAAGATGGAGACGATGTAATCGTTAACTTATAAATATTTAAAACGCACCTGATGAATAATCGGGTGCGTTTTTTTATTATTTTTGGTCTTAAACCTAACGGGTTTTCAAAACCTGTTAGGTTTAGTTTAGAATTCCTTGATAATTATGATGGCTCTAATCTGAAAACCAAATCGAATAGTAAAATGTTATTTATTGATAAGCTTTGTAAGAAATTGAAATTTTCTTTTTATTATTTCTTATTCTTATTTGTTCCTGTACAGCAAAAAAAACTGCTGAGTATCCTTCTGAATTCCAGAAATATGAATTAGCCTATAATGCCACTACCCATAAGTTTAATCAGGAAAAACCCTTTCTCAAAGAATACCATTCTGATGCGTCCGGAGTGAAAATAATACCTGGAATCTATAAAATTCAGAACTATGCCATTTATGGAAGTGAGAATTTTAAAAATGAAAATTCATTTTCAAATTCAATGATCAGAAAACTTTCAAAAAAATATACAAAATCGAACTGGAGAAAAGATCATCAGTACAAAACTATACCTGTTTCTAAGTTAAAGAATTTTCACGGACCATTACAGTACATATACTTCTCGGAAATCAGGAATGATTCATTGAGAGCTGAAATTTTAGCAAACCCCTTCACCAAATACTCTATGACAAAGGCAGAGCATTATTTGATCATATTTGAAAATAATAAAATTAAATCCGTTCAAAAGAGTGTCAGTCACTATGATTGAAAAATGATAGAGTCATATGATCTCTGATTCTAAAAAGAAGACTTGTATTGGGAAGGTTTTTAACACCAATTTAGTGTATTCACTTATATTAAACTATCGTTAATCGGAATTTGAAATTTATTGGCTTAAAAATTTTAAATTAGTAAAGAAAATTTACTTATGGATTTGCAAATAAAATTATTTAAAAACTAAAATTAACCGTTATGCGATATCTTATACTGTTTCCTCTTATTCTCCTTTTTGGTAAAACGTATTCACAGGATTCCAAAATAAAAAAGAAAAAAAAATGGCATTGGAATAATAATAAAGCAAAGCAAGACACCGTTGCTGGCTATACGCAGGTTTTAAAAGTCGATAATATTCTGTACATTTCCGGTGCTGTGGCCACTGAAATAACTCCTGAAGGAATTACCTCCGTTTATAATGACTTAAAAGCTTCTCTGTCCAGTTTCGAGCTACCTTTGAGAATGTTGTTAAAGAGAATTTGTATACCACGGATATTGATCAGATGAAAAAGCTAAATAACGTCAGAAAAAAATTCTACAAAAATGACTTTCCTGCAGCTACCTGGGTACAGGTACAAAGATTATATATGCCCGCCGCTAAACTGGAAGTTGAACTGATTGCACACCTTCCTCAGTAACTGACCAAAAAGTTTTTTATTGTATTAAAACCTGTTAGATTACTTATCTTATCACACAAAAGTGCTATTTCCTGTTACAATCATTCATGGTAACTTCGGAAAAAATATTCTTAGAAATAGTAATCTTTTATTACAGATTATTGAGCATTTTTCCGTAATTTTTAATTGCTTTTTAAAAGAATACTTATCAGGAGATTGTTGGTTATTGAGGAGTTCATGACATACTTTACAGCTTATTGATGGTAAGTCAGACATGGTTTCAGTTTCTCTGGTTTTTGAATGAATAACCCTAAAAACTTATACTATGTTTAATTTTTTAAATGCTGGGGAAACAAAAGCGGTCATTGTTGACAGACTGGCGAATCAGTATGATCAGATTATCAAAGATCACAATAAACTTGAAGAATTACGCTCGTTAAATTATCCTCTCATCAACCTGGAGGATGATCAGAAGCGTTTTGACATCAGAATGGCCCGCAAGGATATTAATTCCCGTTTGGGAATCGAAAAAATAATCGGCGGAAATGATCTTGTAGACATTGTAAATCTTTCAAAAATACTTCAGATCTCCCAATCAGTATGCCGGATTTTGTATAACAATCAACCTCTGGGATCTGGCTTTTTAATCAACGGGAATATTTTAATGACCAATAATCACGTCATTTCCAGTAAGGAAGATTGTGAAAACATTAAAGCTGAATTTTTCTACGAAATTGACGAAGAAGGAAGGATACTGAATCCTGTTCAGTTCAGGGCCGAACCGGAAACGTTCTTCTTTACTTCAGACATTCAGCAAAAGCCGGAAGATGAGTTTTCAGGATTAGACTTTACAATGGTTGCATTAGAAGAACTTAACGTTAAAGGAAAAAAGATTACAGATATTCCTTCTCTGGAAATAGACGGCAATGCAGGTAAAATAACCAAAGGAGGAACGTGTATTATTATACAGCATCCCAACGGACAGCCTAAAAGACCTCTCTGAATAATAATTCTTTTTTCTCAGAAACTCAGGACCTCATTATGTATGAGACCGATTCTTTATCAGGCACTTCAGGCGCACCGGTCATAGCATTGGATACCTGTGAGATAGTAGCCCTGCACCAGACAGGCGTGCCTAAAATGGATGAAAATAAAAGGCCTCTTACAAAATCAGGAGCAGTTGCCACTTTAGATACACCGGATGATGAGATTGAATGGGTGGCCAATGCCGGAATTCGTATCAGCAGAATACTGGAGTTGCTGCAAAAGAAAAATTTTGATGATCCGGCCCAAAACCTTAAGAAAAATGAAATTCTTGCAAGAACCCAGAAGATCAAAAAAGAACTCAAAGAAGTTGTTAAGAATCAGCCGGAAATTTCTCTTACTGAAGTAAAGAATGAAGGCCAAAAACTAAAAGACCCTGTTGCAATAATTGATCAGCCGGTATTGAATACAAAAAAACTTCGGATGAATCAAAAAGTTTCCATTCATTATTCTTGCGAAAAACAGCCCGGAAAATTTTGACAGACTTGAAGCAGAGCTTGTATTGAATTATGGCAGAGATTTCAGTCTCAGTCTTGCGACTCCGGTTTCTGCCAGAGAAAATGAAGAAGAATTATTTGTGCTGGATATTTCTACAGGAGGCAAAAACCCGAACGAGTTTGCCAGAGAATTACTTTCATTGGAAGAAATTATTCATGCAGAATATGATAGTGAGATCTATCTGAATATGGAAGTGACCTATGAGGATCAGTTTAAAGCAGTTGAGAGCTCAGGTTCAAAAGATTTTAATAATGAAAAAAATTTCTTGAATTATACAGCCAATCCAGTCAATATGTAAAAGGCAAGTCTAAGGAAGACTACAGGAAGTGGAACTGGGAAGCCGTAAATTATAAAGGAGGTATAACAGATGCCATAGGAAATTCAGTGAAAATTGTCCAGTTTGATACAGGGTATTCTCATCATCCGAAAAACTATGGTTCATTTGACCTTACTGAGGACTTTGACTTTGTAGATAATGATGACAATTCCAGAGAAGAAGAACATCGCAAAATATTTACCCTTGCAGATGCGGGCCACGGTGCAAGAACAGGAAGTATTATTATTGGAAACCTTTATTCTGATGCAGAAGAAAACGGCAATCGTGGTTTATTAAATCAAAATGACGTTAAACTTATTCCTTACCGGGTTGCACAGGATGTAATGATCATTGGAAGACAGGAAGAATTGGCCAAAGCAGTAGATGCAGCCATTGCAACCGGAGCAAAAGTAATTACCACAAGTATGGGATTACCTCCTACAATGACGACCTATAACCTATCCAAAAAAGTGTATGAAAGAGGGATTATATGGTGTTGTGCAGCAGGAAATGAAGTGAAAGAAGTTGTCGCACCTGCGGTACATCCGGGAACCATTGCCGTCGCAGCATCGAATCCCGATGATAAAGAATGGAAAGGATCATGCCGGGGAAAAACCGTAGATATTACAGCTCCGGGAATGCATGTATATGTCCCGAAATCCTTAAAACTAGATTCCGGACTGTTCCGCTACGGAATGGCATATGGTCACGGCACAAGCTATGCCACTCCTCATGTTTCTTCTGCAGCTGTACTCTGGCTTTATAAAAACAGAGAAGACTTAAAAGCATACCACGGATATCAAATCGTTGAAGCCTTCAGAAAAAGCCTTAAAGATTCTGCAAGAACCAAACACAGCCTTCCCCTAAGGATTTCGGAGCTGGGATTTTAGATGTTGATAAGCTTTTGAAAAGCAAACTTCCGGCAGCTTCCGGTTTAAATAATGCGTACGATGGTGAAGATATCAGCCGTGTTGCTATGGAATTCCGAACTGTAGGAGAAAGTTTAAAGATGCTCTGGAACGGAATCATGAGAAGTATTATGACAGGTATAAAAGCTGAAGAAAGCCTTCAGTCTGAAGATTTTGAAATGTCTGATCATGCAAAAAAATTGTGAAACGTAATGCCCCGCTGGGTAAAGCTGCTGTAGAAAGCTTAAACGATGGTGACGGAAACCAGTCGCTGGCCACATTCAATGCAATAAGACAAAAAGTACTTCATCCTTAAAACACACCGTATGAAAAATATATTTGATTTTCACTTTCATTTGTTATTTAAACATCTGATCAGTAAAAAGATACCGGCCGTCTTCCATTGAACTCAAACTTTAAAACAAAAGGGTTAATGAGTGTCATAGATGAATTTATGGGCAATGCATTCGACAGCCAGTCTTCACCGGCAATGGTGAAAAACAGTTCCCTGGGATACGGAGTGACCGCTCTGATGGCAATGGAATATGCTTTTGCCGAAAACATCAATGGCTTTTTAAAGGCTTTAGTTCTTCTAAACTCCCTATAAGCTGGGATTTTATAGATCGTGTGAAAAACAGGAAACTACCTATTTTGATTTGTTAAAAGAAGAAATAGCCTATTACCAATCCAATTATACTACACTGGAAAATGATTTCAAAATAAAATTTATCAGCCGTAAAAACCCTCCCGCCGAAGACATTTTCAGCAATCAGCAATATACCTATCTTGCATTTTCTGTAGAAGGAGCGCATAATTTTTCGAATACTAAAATAAGAGATGCGGCAGCAGCTACGGATCCGAAAAGTGTTACCGTGAAATTCAGGATGACCAAAAAAATGTAGATCTTTTCAGCATCAATCTGGTTCACCTCAGCGAAATTCCTGAGCAGCATATGTGCGGTTTTGCACAGGCTTTAAACGGAACAGCGCAAGTAGCCTTTAGAAGTGAAGACTTTATCCCCAAATCAGGTTTTGGAATTTCAGATAAGGGAAAAGACTTTATCCGTACCGTATTCCTGCATCCATATCCTTCCCTTATTGATATTAAGCATATGAGTGTTTTTTCCCGGCACAAATTTTATCAGTTCCGGGAAGAATTAGGTGTACAGCATCCGGAAACACTCCGGTTGCCGATTATTTCATCCCATACCGGTTTTACATTTTCCTCAATAAAAGATTTTTTAGAACAGAAAAACTATCGTTCTGGTTTCAGGTATGTTCAGGGAAAAACGATCTGTGAAATTCAGGCTAAGAATCATTCAATAGGCAAAACAGATTTCCTTTTGAATAATAAATTATTCGGCAATCCATGGACCATCAATCTGTTTGATGAAGAAATCCTGGAAATTATGAAAAGCAACGGTTTGATAGGAATTTCAATGGATCAGCGGATTCTGGGAGCTGCTAAAACGATGATGGATGGCTCCAGACCTGAATATTTTAAAGATCCGGAAGCAATTCCTCTTTACGAATGGCGCAAGTGGTTTAAGGAAGGAACTTTTGATCTGAAAGAGGCTTTCATAACCGAAGACAAAACAGACCGTGAAGTAAGACATATCTATCTGCTTTGTGCCCATATTCTTTATGCGGTAAGGTTAGGGTACTCGGAAATGAACTGGGTAGGAGAGCGCAGCCCATGGGATCATATCTGCATAGGCTCTGATTATGACGGGCTCATCAATCCTATTAATCCTTATGATGATGTCACAACTTTAGGAAAACTTAGAAATGATCTTCTTGTTTATTTGCCTATTGTAGACAAAAGGCTGGAACCGCTGAAAGACATCAGAGTATTTAAAAATAACAATTCCGGGTCTATAGATGAAGGTTATCTTGTACAGTGCGTAGATAAATTTCTAACTGAAAACGGAAAGAATTTTTTGAAAAGATTCCTTAATAATTGGAACTAAAAATGAAACCTAACAGGTTTTTAAAACCTGTTAGGTTTAGAACCCTCTAGCTTTCAACAAAAAAATAAAAACCATGAAACTTATTTTTAAAGGAGATCAGATCAGCATTAAGATTGCTGTTGATAAAGCAAATGAAATTCTGAGAAATCCCAAATTTTTGAGGAAATTAAAAAATACCTAAGTTTTATAATACACAATTAACTCCTACTCAGATTTCTGACATCCTTAGAGAGGCCAGTCAGGAAATTCAGGTGGAAACATATTGGAGGATCAATCCGTTTAAACCGGGAACCTGTGTAAATGCCAAAACGGTAAGTGCCACTTTAATAAAGCTTAATACACGCTGTTTTAGCAGCAATTTAAAAACAGGAGTCAATACATTGATCCATGAAAGCGTCCACGCCGCTGATTTTTTAGATGGAAACTGGGATTTTACCCATGTTGATAATAGGAATGAAGGAGAGGAAGATGGTACGGCACCATGGATGATTGGTAAATTAGCAGAACAATTTGTTTAATGGTAAGATCAAATACAAAATTCCTTGCTGATTTAGGAATGGCTGGGATAAAATAATTTTATAAAATATTTTTAAATTACCATCCAGGCCGTATATTAGCATAAAGAGATATACAGCCCAATGAAATACAAATATTTAGTTTATATTCCGTTACTTACAGTTATTTCCTGTAATAAGCCTGAACCAAAAGTTGAGACTCATTCTGAGACTCCAAAAACAACAGTTGCTTTAGCATCAGTAAAAAGTCAGGGAACGAAAGAAATATCCTGGAAAGGTTTTCTGAATGGAAAGACACCTGTGTTTATCCATTATCAGCTGGATGGCAACTTAATTGTTGGAGAAATCACCTACCTGAATACGAAAAACAAATTGCCTATCATGCTTTTAGGAACCATAGAAGATGACCATAGCTACAGGATCTTAGAATTTGAAAAATCAGGAAATATAACAGGTGTCATTACCGGAAAACCAACAGATAGTGCTTTTAAGGGAAGCTGGTTTTCACCCAAAACTAAAAAAGAACTTGCACTTAACCTTGTTAAAAAGGATACAGCACTTGCTTCAAGGCAGACAGAAGCAAAATTGGACGATGTGTTCGGAAAGTATCATTATCAGTATGGTGATGCCGGATATCAGGGAGATATGGAAATTAAAAATTACCGGATTCAAAAGCCGTTTTTGGAATTACATCCGTTACCAGTGAACCGGCAAGAAACCTTGCACAGATAGATGATGATACCATCAGTCTTAAAACAACCAGTTTTACTTATAAGTTATCTGATGCAGAAGACTGTGATTTCAGAGTGAAATTCTACAAAGGATTTGCTGTGGTTCAATATACCAAGGAGTATGTAGCGGACAGTTCGGAATGAATGCAACAGTTGAAGGCATATATATCAAGACAAAATAATAATCCGGAATGGATTGCGTTTTATCGATGAAAAGGTGAACAAAAATATCAGCATTTTGTTCATTCATAAATTATATCCATAAAGCAAATTAAAAGAGATGAATAGTATAAAAAGAAACTGGATTGTATTCGGAATTATCTTTGTTTTTATTTTTTCAGGGTGTTCCATCCCTACAGATTTTTATATTCAAAACCTGACCGGAACACAAAAGGTCTTAAAGATCAATTATAAAAAGGAAGCTCTAAGAGATTTTCAGAAGATTCTTACGGTGTATTCAGTTTCAACTATGAAAATGATATTGTAAATCCAAAGTTTTTTAAAAAGAATAGAAAAAATCTGAAGTCTCTGGAAAAGAAAACAGACAGTACCAGTGCTACTATCATAATAGAGGCCCATTCAACGGTACGGATCGAAAAAACACACAATTTTTACTGGAGCTGGAATATTGAAAATATTGAAATTGACGGTGAAAAATACACTATTAAGGATCTGAAAAATAAATCTGAAAGCATTAAAGATGATTATATCTTTAAAATTGAATAAGAATTTCCGGTTAATTGTGTACTCCTGAAAAATAGAAAAACTTTAATGTTTTTTAATCATCCCAGAAACTGTAAATAATTTTATAACGCCTTATTGAAGCGCTATAAGTGTCTTTGAAGCATAAAATATTGTTTCAGAATACGGTTAATAATCTCTATCTTTGAACAATAAAATTGTTGGAATTTTTTTGAAAATCAAGGAATGCGAGTTGAAGTAATTGAGAAAGCAATACATATAACGGAAGAAATACAATCGAATACTGTATATTCTCACAAAAGTTCTGAAAACATTAAAGTCCGTAATGTTCTTTCTTTGTTTTCAGGTTGTGGAGGCATGGATTTGGGATTTGAAGGTGGTTTTTCAGTATTGAGCTCTTCTGTAAATGAGACTTTAACACCTCATTTTATTGATGAAAAATATCAAAATGGTTTTATAAAACTAAAAAAACAAAATTCAAAACTGTTTTTGCAAACGACATTCTTAAAGATGCCAAAAATGCCTGGGTGAATTATTTTTCGAAAAGAGGGCACCATGCACAGGACTTTTATTTCGAAAGTATTGTGGATCTGGTTAAAAAATTTAGAAATGGAGAAAATGTTTTTCCTGAAGAGGTTGATGTGGTAACAGGTGGTTTTCCGTGTCAGGATTTTAGTGTTTCAGGAAAACGTAAAGGGTTTGACTCTCATAAGAATCATAAAGGCGAGATGATAGAAGATACAGAAGCTTCTGTAGAAACAAGAGGACAGCTGTATATGTGGATGAAAGAGGTGATCGAAATCACACAACCAAAAATCTTCATTGCAGAAAATGTAAAAGGACTTGTTAATCTTGGTGATGTAAAGACGATTATACAAAATGATTTTTCATCTGCAAAAGAGAATGGATATATTGTTCTTAATCCTCAGGTTTTGCATTCTGCAGATTATGGAGTATCTCAATCAAGAGAAAGAGTAATATTTATTGGGATAAAAAAATCAGCCTTAAAAAAATCAGCTTTAGAAGAGTTGGAAAAAGAAATTATTTCAACTGAGTATAATCCTTATCCCAATCCAACCCATTCTTATACTGCTGAAGGAGAAAACTTAGAGCCATTTGTACAGCTTAAAGAAGTATTTAAAAATCTTGAAGAACCTGAAAATTCAACTGATCTTTCGCAAAAAGCATTCTCAAAAGCAAAATTTATGGGAAAGCATTGCCAGGGACAGACAGAAATAAAATTATCAGGAATAGCACCTACGATTCGTGCAGAGCATCACGGAAATATTGAATTCAGACGACTTTCAAAAGAAAATGGGGTAAGATTGATGACGAATTGAATAGAGGGTTGGCAGAAAGAAGATTAACAGTTCGGGAATGTGCCTTGATTCAGACTTTTCCACCTGACTATGATTTTGTCATAGAAAATAAGGAAGGACGTAAGGGATCATACCTGATAAGTCCTTCACAGGCTTATAAAATTATTGGTAATGCAGTCCCTCCGCTTTTAGCATATAATCTCGCAATGAGAATTGAAGAGCTGTGGGATGTATATTTTAAATAAATATGATAGTTTCAGTAAATTCCGGTCCCGCTAGAAAAGAATTTGATAAATTGCTTGCTTCAACCATGCAGGAGCTGAATGATCATGCTCAAAAATTTCAGAAAAAGTAGCAGGTCTTTCAGGAAGGAATCTGGAACCTTTTGTAAGAGATGTGATGGCAGAAATGGCTGTAGGAACACCTTTTGAAAACTCTATCGAATTAATTGGCGGACAAAAATTTCCGGATATTATAGCTCATAAGTATTATGGGATTGAAGTGAAGACGACCACTCAAAACCATTGGAAAACAACAGGAAATAGTGTTTTGGAAAGCACGAGAGTTGATCAGATTGAAAGGATTTTTATGCTGTTTGCAAAGCTTGCTACTCCCATTGAATTTCGTTGTCGGCCTTATGAAGAAGTTTTATCTGAAATTGTGGTAACCCATTCTCCAAGATATCTGATTGATATGAATCTGGAGCAAGGCAAAACCATTTTTGATAAAATAAAAATGCCTTATGATATTTTGCGTAAGCAGGAAAATCCGATAAGGCCAATTATTGATTATTATAAAAGTAAGCTAAAACCAGGAGAAGAACTTTGGTGGATGGATGCTGATAATACTGCTAAACCAAGTAATATTGTTATCAGAATCTGGAATAATCTGGAAAAAGCAGACAAACTGGAATTAAAAAACAGAGCGATGGTCTATTTTCCGGAACTTTTTGAAATAATAATGATAAATTCGGAAGATTATCTATCTGGCTTGCTACTCGTGAAGCTGTTGTATGCCCGAATGTAAGAGATTTATTTACAGCTGGAGGAAAAAGTGACATTGTAATTGGAGATAATTTTTATCAAAAGGTTCCCCGGATATTTTTAAATTTATTTGAAAATATGACTGATATTCTGGAAATAATTTTACAAACTCCGTCCTCTGAACTATCTGAATATTGGGGTAAAAATACTACAGAAGAAACAAAAATACTGGATTGGCTTGATCTGATTGCTGTGCATGCAGAAAAGATTCGTGATGCCAGACACCTTAATATAAAGGAAATACTAAATAAATTATCCTTGAAATAGGTCATACACAATTCAATACTTCCGTAAATAACGACGGAATTTTTGGTGTCATCTTTGGGGATCAGAAGGTTTTTAGTAAGTTTACCTGAAAAAATGTAAAAAACATTCCATGAAAAAAATGATACTAAACTCAATTCTGCTTGCAGGCTTACTTTCCTGCACCAAAAACGCTGAGAGTTTTGAAAGTTCTTCATCTTCGCAGACAGATCCGGTTTCCATTGATAATTTGAATATTCAGACCAATTCTTTTACAGAAATTGATAGTACGGGAATTCTGATGTTTCCACTGCAAATGGGACAGAATCCCAGAAAAGACGGTGGATATTCTTATAAAGAAATGCCGGACAACGGATATTGGAACATCGTTTTTCTGAATTCGAATACGAATGAATACCATCTGCTTACCGACAATAAGGTTCTTATCCTTAATTATGATTATAAATATAATGCTGAAGAAGGTACTAATATATCCAAAAAAACAGATCACATTTTTTATAATATAAGAAGCAAGGATTACAATAAAGATAAGTTGCTCAATGAGAAAGATCCGGTTTACCTGTTTGTTTCTGACAAGTCTGGTAAACAATTAAGACAAATTTCACCGGCAAACTATGACCTGAACAGCTGGAAATACATTCAGTCATCCAATAAAGTTATTATGACGGCTACAAAAGACAGCAATAAAAATGACCTATTTGATAATGAAGATGAGATCTCAACCTTTGAAATTATTTTGGGCAAATCTGAAACTCCAAAAGAAGTTTTTCAGTCTGACTTGAAAAATAAGCTGAAAAAACTCTATGACAGGGATTGGAAGAAGATAAAATAGAAGGAATAAATTACCACGCATTCTTACCGAAGATGAACGTTACGATTTAGAAATAGAAGAAGAGGGTGGTGTAGAAGAAGGAATATAATACGGATTACTCTTTTTCATCATCAGGCTGTACTTCGATCTTGAGTTGTTTTGCATATTGACTTGGAGACATTCCCGTGATCTTTTTAAAGTTCCGGTTAAAACTTGTTTTGGAATTAAATCCACATTCAAAAGCCAGTGACAATAATGTATACTGCCTGCTATCAGGCTGTGAAAGCAACCGTTTGAATGCTTCTGCTCTTAGGGTATTAATATAATCATAAAAATTTTTTCCTTCCTTAGAATTAATGACCTGGGAAAGCATGCCGGGCTGTATAGTCAACATTTTGGCCAGATCTCCTAAAGTAAGCTCCGGGTCTTTATAGCATTCTTTTTCCTTCATCAAAAGGGTTAATTCTTCCTGAATTTCAATAGCCCTGGAGTCCTCAAGCTTTGTTCTTTCATATTTTATACGATCTGCCGCTTCTGAAGCGGATTCTGTTGTTGGCAGTACATCATTTTCAAGTGCAATGGGATGAATCACCTCATGAGCTGATAATACATTAGAAAAAATACCAACCTGACGGATTCCGAAATACCCGATAAAAAAATAAATAATCCAACAGCAATATAAAGAACCTGTACCGGTTGTATAAAAATCACAACAATCCATATAAGTCCCATCCCGAAAATAAGATACCGCATCCAGTTAAGAGTAATCTTATCTGTATTAGAAAACTAACTGTCCCACAATGTTGCGCCTGTGCCTGTGCAGTAGAATGAGTGATCCTGTGATGTAAGCAACACCCGAAATCATAATGGCAGCAACCATACCTTTAAATAAAGTTTTGAAAAAGACTGGGTTGATAATGTACTGAACTGTACTGTCGGAAGTATAAAAATCAGTAGACATGCCACAGATACTGCCGGAATAAAGTGAATAATATACTGTTTCTCATGACGTTGCTGGCCACTTAAAAATAAAATATACAGATAGAGAAAAGGTCCATGAAGAAAAGGTAATGGTAATTCCCATCCCAGTAGCAGAGGTACTTTATAAATAATTCCGGAGGCATAGCCTGCAATAAACAGCAGATGAATCAGAGCAAAAAGAACCAGGCACAGAGAATCCTGTCAGCAGTACTTTTGTTCTGCTTACTGATCAGTATAATGAACAGAAACAACGATATTGAAATTCCGCCTATATAAATAAGTTCCCAGCCTATTGCCATTGTTATAAAAAATCAAAAAGTAAAAATAGTAAATAATCAGACTGTATATATTTTCGCTCAATGATTTGTTTATATTACATTTTTATTTGTAGAGTCTGATTCCAAGCCCTACTTCCAGATAAACCAGATTGGTTAATGTTCCTGCGGATAATACCGGATGGGACTGAAAGGAAGATATAGCCTTGTATCAAACGTATATCTCTTTTTCCTACTGAAAGCTCATACATTAATCCATAATCAGCCACTGTATGATGAGTACTGATACTTATCCTTTCAAGTTCCGGATGTTCCAGTGTTTCTTTAAAAGCAATATGCCTTATCCCGCCCAACGCCAGCAAAGTATGTCGGCTTTTTTTTTTTCCATATAGAGAATAGCCAATTCCGAATTTCTGGGACAAAGAATAATTGTAGTGGGTTTTGATGTATTGAGGAGTATTGCTGAACATCAAAAAGCTAGTCATAGAGTGGGAGACTGCAGAAAATCTGTAATTCAACGGCCGGAGCACCATAACGGATATGGTTGGTTTTACCGGACTTCCTGTAGCACCGATAGCAGGCTTTATTTCAAAAATCTTTTCTTGCCTGATGGTATCCTGTGCCTGTAACTGCATCCCAATAATTACAGGAAGGCAAATCAATAAAAACATATAAAATATTAAGGTTGGTGAAAATAAAAAGAGATTGCTTTTCGGATATTGGGCTTTTTAGAACCCAGATGATCCAATCCGACAGCCATATGATATCCCTGAGAAAATCCTTTATAATGTTGATTAAGGACCTGGCGGAAGGCTTCTATAGGCGGAAGCATTCCGCCTTCTTCAAGTCCTCCTGCAGCTAAAAAGAATCTACCACTTCGGGACTGGTTTCCGGACCTGTTTTTTTTTCGTTAAGAAGAACGATTTGATCTCCTATCCAAAGCGAGGGGCTCAGGCAAAGATAATTTCCAAAAGTATCGGGGTAATTGGTAAAGCAATAGGTCCCCAGAAGCCCTCCGGCCGAGTGTCCTAAGATAGTCCGGTCTTCTCGTGCAGAAGCGGCATGGAAATCTTTTTCCAATCTGGGGATCAGCTCTTCATTAATGACCCTTACAAATTCATCCGCACGGCCAGTTCCGCCTTTATAAGGAACGGGAAGATAATCATCCAATCTGTCGTTACCCCAGCCGATACCTACAACGAGAATATCATGGCGTCGGAAATTTTCGGATTGCTTTTGAACTTCCCGGGCTGCAAAATCAAAATCCCATTTCGAATCTAAAACATACAACGTTTTATATTTTACGTCAGCAGAATAATTTTTCGGTAATGCCACTTTGATAGGATAAGTACTTCCATTGATAGAGGATGTAAAACTAAACTCCCTTACATATTGCTGATCAAATTCATCTTCCCGGCAGGAGATTAAAAAAACAGCATAATACTAAGACATGTGATAGCTGATATTTTCATTTAGATCGGTTTTTATTGACAGCATTTCTTTAATGTTGACAATGCAAAAGTAATGGTGGTATTGAGTCTAAACGCTCCATCCTATAAGGTGGTATTTATTTTAAATGATTGTTATTCAGTATATTGTGTGTGGGTTGTTTTTTTGGTCATGATATTGAAGTAAATAGTGGCTTCGGGGTATTTATTCTATATAATATGAACAAAAAAGGGGAGATTTCAGTAAACAGCAATATTTTCAATTCTATAAGTTTAGAGCAATCAGAGATGGAAAAAAACAGAATGTAAAATCTGTTATTTTTTGCGGATTTATTTATAAATTAGTGCGTTACAAATAAAAACTTCAAACCATAGTAAAAAACGGATAAAAACTTCATCAAACTAAACAACAACCATGGCAGAATATATTACGAAATCAAACAATTCTTTATCTTTTGAAGTGATGGATGATGATCAGCCGGTAGGGAAGCTTACTTACAGCAGCTGGTTTAGTTTTAAAGCTGAAATAGAGACTTTGGACCATATTTATCAGGTGGAGCCAAAAGGATTCTGGGGAACAACCATAGAGCTGAAAGATAATGACAGGGTGCTGCTTAAGTTCCGTATGAACTGGAATGGGGAGATTGTGATGCAGACTTATTTTGATGAGATAAAGAGCGGCTATCTTTTTAAACATAGAGGAATTTTTAAAGACTCATTTGTGTTGGCAGATCAGCATGGAACAGAGCTTTTTGTCATGAAACCGCATCTGAAGTGGGATACTCTGAATTATGAATATCAGATTACAACCTCCGAAAGCTTTGATGTACTGTCAAATAAAGAAATACTGCTGCTCAATTCATTACATTGCGCCAATTATTATATGTCAATGATTGCAGTGGTTTAACTGCTGGTCAGCAGATGTTGTGATGAAGTATTTGTGTTTATTTAGCAATATTTCAGTTGCAAATAAAGTGTTTATAAAGCAGAAAAACGGGCTAAAGCCCGTTCCCGTTGAATCATATTATTCCTGCAGATAAATGCAGGTTTTTCGATAATTTTTTACCAGTTTGTTTTTATCCCTTAATGTCTGTTATCACAATTAATGGTAAAATCTTTCTCATTTTTATCTAAAAAAGTAATGGAAGGACAACCGAAAGACTGCACCATAAACCCGAAAGCTACAGGAGGTTTCCCTTTGAAAAAGTAACCGGTCCATTGCATGGCGTTGGTACCATCAGTTCCTATTCCGTTGAGAGGAGAGAATTCTGCACCGTCGCTGCCTGCTGTGGTTATTGTTTTTTCAAATGTTTTTTCATTGCGGTCATTGATGACTACTAGCTTACGTTCCATCATTATATCATCTTCAAGATATTCCTGCAGATAATAGGTCAGTTTTTCATATTGGGCCTGATAAGTATTTCCTGCTTTAAGTCTGGATTGGGTAAAATATTTTTTGAAATATCAGGGCCGGCCTTCTTCCACGCAAAAGGCTTCATTTTACCTTCGACGAATGGGTTTTTATTCCCAAAATAGGCAACAGCATTGTTATATTGGTCATAAATATCATTATTCTGCTGGGCGGCAAGTTGAAAACCTACCATATAAGACGCAGGGTCCACTTCGTTACCTTCCATAGAATAGGCATCCAGATAGGCAACGGCTTTCAGCTTATTTAACGGAAGCTTCTGAAGCTTGTTGAATTCATAATTATAGAGGTAAAGTGAATCATTTTCAGTAAGGTGAAGGCCATCCAGCATTTTCTTTCTGTGTTGTGGATCGAGCTCCAGATACTGCATCTCTTCATAAGAAGCATTCTTTTGGTTTTTAAAGACTTCTTCCTGTATAGAATGAGGTTCGGTATAAATATCTGATACGGAAATAAAAACATCTGCCAGAGCATCCTTCTGTGCAGAAGAGATCAGGCTTATGCTGTAAATATTGAAATTGCTATAATCTATTTTATCTTCAGCTTTTGCTGTTTTAATAGAATCAACGGTTGGTTTTGCTGTATTTTCAACCGTTTTCTTTTCTTCTTTCTTACAGCTGACAATGGCCAGTGGAAGGGATAAAAGCACCAGGGCTGTTGTGGTCTTCATAAGCATTCTTTGCATGATTATTGTTTTGAATTATAATTGGTAATAAGCTTCTGAGAAGTATTTACTGGGCTTGATGTAGGCTGTTTTTCTGTCGGCATCAATGATCCAGATAAACCGGCGAAGCATATCCGCTCCAAAATAGCTGGTTTTTTGTGTTTTGAGTTCTCCTGCGAAAAATCCGACAGAAGGGTTTTTAAAAACAATATTTCCCAGTTTAAAAAAAAGGAAGAACGGCCTGCTTTGTAATCAGACTTTGTCCTTTAGAATTTTTCAGTGTTTTTTCACCTGTTACTTTTAGTTTTTTATCCAGTTCTTTTTCCTCTGCAAAGCTGTTACTGTAAAGAAGACCTCCCGAATAACCGGACTGGAGTAAAAAGTATTCCTCCTGCTGTCTTTTCCCATCAACAATATTATCACCGGAAATATAAAAAAGTCTTGATCTGCAAGAATCTGAATGGGCTGAAATTCCTTTACATCAGGCTGCTGGTCATAAATGACAAACTGATTATTGTCGTAATCTATTTTAAAGGCTTTTCCTGGAAAAGGCCGGTTCCGATTTTTCCATCCGCTTCATGTCCAGTAAGTTCATTGTCGAAAAAACGAACGTTTTGCAGCGTAAAATGACCAACCTCCACAGTATTGCCATCACCGATTTCTTCTTTGTTGAAAACAATATGATCTGCTTTCCGCTGCCTTTGAGGAGAGATAGAGCAGTCCTTCATAGCAATCTGGAACATAAGATCCAGAGAATCTTTTTGTTGACCACAGTTTTTACAATAATGTTATTATGTTTGGTAACCCGGAAAGGAATAGTCTGCTGGGCTTTCATACCAAAGCATCCGGCAGTGATCAGTAAAAAGAGCGTTGTTTTTTTGAGCATTATAGTGATTAGTGTTTAAACCTTTAAAATTACCTATTATCTTTGGAAAACCAAATAATAAAATAAAATGGTTGAAAAATTGCTTCAAAGCGGAATTCATTGGGAAAAGAAAGAATTCAGACGGAATGAGTTCCTGAAGATCGCAGGCAGTACGGATACCTCTATTTACTTTATAGAAAAAGGAAGTGTAAGGATTTTTATGACCGATGAGCATGAGGAAAGGATTATCCGCTTCGGATACACCGGGAATATTATTGTTTCTTTGGATTCTTTTCTGAGCGGGAACCCTTCAGATCTTTATATTCAGGCGATTAAAAGAACCTCAGTAAAAGTTGCTTCAAAAAAGATTTTTATGAGTTCATACAATCGGATGAAGCGAATATGAAATTCTGGATGCATATTGTGGAAGATCTGGTGCTCCAACAGCTGGAAAGGGAAAAAGACCTGCTCATCAATGCTCCGGAGAACGTTTTGAAAGAGTTTTAAACCGAAGTCCCAGGCTGTTTCAGGAAGTTCCCAATAAATACATTGCCAATTATCTGAGAATGTCACCGGAAACCTTATCAAGACTTAAAAATCTTGAGTTCAATCAACATTTAAGAACAAACAGATCCGGAAATTTGTATAAAAGAACAAGAATGAAATTTTCAACCTCAGAATTACTGGATGAATTAAAAACAGAACCCGGCAACATCTTCAATATGCTGAAATCCTGATATCCAAAACCCATGAAGAACTGAATATAAGACCTTCGTCAGACAGTTGGAGCATATTGGAATGCCTGGAACATCTTAACAGGTACGGAGATTTCTACATCCCGGAAATTAAGGATAAAATAACGGCATCAGACACAACTCCCCAACCTTTTTCAAACCCGGAATGCTTGGGAATTACTTTGCGAAAAGCATGCTTCCAAAGGAAAAGCTCAATAAGATGAAAACGCTTAAAGCGATGAATCCAATCCATAGCCAGCTGAATAAGGAAGTCGTAGAAGAGTTCATCAGACAACAAAAACAGCTGCTGGAATTATTGGAAAAAGCAGGAAATGTAGATTTACAAAAGATAAAGACAGGGATCAGTATTTCGAAACTGATCAGGCTAAAGTTGGGTGATACTTTCCGGTTTGTGATTTATCATAATGAAAGGCATGTTGTACAGGCTCAGAAAATATTCATCTAAACCGTGTAATCTAAGAGAATTTTGATAGTTTTGCAAGGCTAATAACTCCTATATGAAGAAATCCTTTCTTGGTATTTTATTAATTAATCCTAGATGAAAAAATATTTTTTTGCACATTATCACTATTCTTTTTAGGATGCAATAATGATGATAATACTATTGAAAATGACCCTAATCATGTGAAAATCCAGACGCTGACCATTCAAGATGAAAATGTTAAAAATGGCACTACATCACTCTATGAGAAATTGGATTTTAAATTTGAATACAGCAATAGCAGATTGGTGAAAGTCTGGGATATTAATAATAATTATACAGAAAACCTGACTTATAATAACAATCTTCTGTCAGAAATCAACATCTCTGGTTACAGATATCCTGAGCTTCATCTTCATATACCTTTGAAGATTAAAAGAAAACTTACTTATGATAATACTCAAAGACTTATAAAATCTGAAAATCTGGATGATCCAAATTCTCTGTCTTATACCGTTTTTGAATATCCTTCTTCGGATATCATTATTGCAAAAGATTACAAACAGAATAATTACGGGCAGGTTACTCCTTCAATAACTTCCAAAATTTACATTAGTAATCAAAATGTCACAAAAGTTGAAATTTATTATGAGGCTATACCGGCAATCTTGGCTTATGTAATAAAGTATGAATACGATCAGAAAATAAATCCTAATTTTTTAATCGACAGAAATAGAATCTTAGCACTTCCTAATTATGCTTTCAATGTATATTATGTACAGGATTATTCCCAGTTGTCTAAAAATAATGTGACGAAAAAGAAATGTATGGTGTAGGAGGACAACCGGAAGTTTTAATGGGAGGAAAAGATTTACACTATAATTATGAGATCAATAATCTTCCCAAAAATGTATATATAAAAGAAGGAGAGATTGATAATTATGTAAAGACATCTGCTATTTATGGATATTGATTACTATATTTTACATAAATTTAAACCTTATAAGCCTTCTGTTGATAAGGTTTTATTATGAAATCATGGAAATCATACATCAAAAAACAATACAAACCCCGCTGGGTGAGATGATCGTCTGCGCTGTAGACCAGGGAATATGCCTTTTGGAATTCACAGACCGCAAAAATATTGAAAAGCAGCTGAAGTCTTTATCAAAAGCTTTGAAAGCCGATATTGAAGAAAAAGAACATCTCCATTTCAAGCAGCTGGAAGCAGAACTGAAAGAATATTTTGATGGAAAAAGAAGTCATTTTGAAGTTCCGTTGTTTACTACGGGTACTGAATTCCAGGAAAAAGTATGGCAGCTTCTGCGTGAAATCCCGATGGGCGAAATAAGAACGTATAAACAACAATCAGAATTTCTGGGTAATCCGAAAGCGATCCGTGCCGTAGGAACAGCCAATGGAATCAACAAAATTGCGATCCTGATTCCCTGTCACCGTGTGATTGGCTCCAATGGAGAGCTGGTAGGCTATGCTGGCGGTATCTGGAGAAAACAGAAATTATTGGAGCTGGAAAAGGCTATTTTGTTTTAATGTTTTCATTTTCAATAGCTGGTAACTGATTTTGGCAAGATCTTTTTAAAGCCATACTGTTATAGAATAATATCGGGAAAATAAAAATTATTGGACCAGGAGAAAGCTATTTTGTTTTGATTTTTGTAATTTTAAACAAAAATTTACACGTGAAAAAGTTATTAGCAGCAGTTTGCATTTCAGTTTCAGCATTCAGTTTTGCACAGGACTATTCTGTACCGGCAGCAAGCCCGCGTCAGAAAGTAGAGCAGCAGTTTTCTATGTCTAAAATTTCAATCGACTACGGAAGACCGGGGTGAAAGGACGTAAGATTTTTGGAGAATTGGTTCCTTATGGTCAGGTTTGGAGAGCAGGGGCAAACTCCTCTACAAAAATTACATTTGGGCAGGCCGTTAATTTCGGAGGAAAAACAGTTCCTGCAGGTACATACGGACTATTCATTGTTCCTACAGAAAAAGAATGGAAAGTGATCCTGAATAAAGACTTCCAGCAATGGGGTGCTTATACTTATGATCCTAAGCAGGATGTAGTAGACGTTACCGTACCGGTGAATAAACTGGCAGACAAGCAGGAGTGGTTTGAAATTACCCTGAATCCTACAGACGAAAACTCAGGAAACCTTGTGATCAAGTGGGATATGGCCCAGGCTGAGGTTCCATTGAAGCCATCCAAACTGGATACAGTGATCAAGATTTCTGATAAATTGAAAGAAATCAAGAAAATAGAATCAGACTCTACCAAAAAAAGCTAGCATGAATTTTTCTGTTCAGTCTGTTTTAGAGAATGAAGAATATCAATTAATCCCCTTACAACAAGGGGATTTTGAGTCTTTATATGAAGTAGCCTCCGATCCTAAGGTTTGGGAACAACACCCTAATAAGGACCGGTACAAAAGAGAAGTTTTTGAAAGCTTTTTCAGGGCGCTATAGAGAGTAAGGGAGCTTTTAAAATTGTGGAGAAAGCTACAGGAGATGTATTGGGAAGCAGCCGCTATTATAATTTTGATGAAGCGGATAATCATATTTTTATCGGGTATACTTTTTACGGAACGAAATCCTGGGGAAAGGTATCAATCCGCAGATTAAAAAACTGATGCTGGACTATATTTTTCAGTTTGTAGATAAAGTGCATTTCCATATCGGGAAAGAGAACTTCCGTTCACAAACCGCCCTGGAAAGGCTGGGAGGCATCAAGATTGCAGAGGAGGAAGTGGCTTATTTCGCTGAACCTACCCGTACTAATTTTGTTTACGAAATCAGAAAAGAAAATTGGATATGAAAAAATATAAGATCCAGCAATCCCCGTTTGTAGTGCCTACTACGGGTGGAAAACTTATTGAAGAACATTGGGGGAATTCTACAGGAAATTCCAATGTTTCCATCGCTCATATGGTGGCACCTCCGGATTGGAGTGAGCCCCATCAGACCCCTGAATTTGATGAGTTCACCTACATTATTTCAGGTAAAAACAATTTGAAATAGATGGTGAAATTGTTACACTGGAAAAAGGACAGAGTATCCTGATTGAAAAAGGCGCCAGAATTCGGTACAGCAACCCATTCTCAGAAGCTTGTGAATATCTTGCGATCTGTCTGCCTGCGTTTTCTATGGAGCTGGTGAACAGAGAAGAAGAAGGTGTAGATTAATATTATAATATAACAATGTACCAATTTTAGGGTTGGTACATTGTTAAAAACTGAGTTTTATTTCAATATTTCTTTCAGGAACATCAACGTATGGTTCCATGCTCTTTTAGCCATCACTTCATTATAATCCGGAGACTTCGGATCGGTGAATGTATGTTTTGAGTGGGCATATGTGATGATCTGCCAGTCTGCATTTCCGTCATTCATTTCTTTGATCAGGTTGCTGTAGTCTTCAGGGTTACACCTCTGTCATCCGCAGGGTTTTCAACCAGTATTTTAGCCGTCAGTTTTTCATTTTTTCTGCTTTGATCCCGCCCCAGGCTCCCGTGAATGGAAACAACGCCTGCAACAGGCAGATTTCCCCTTGCAGATTCCAAAGCACCGGTTCCTCCGAAACAATACCCGATGACTGCTGTTTTATCAGCTATAGCTCCGTTTTTCTTCAGTTGTTCTAAGGCCAGCGAAATCCGTTTTTGATATTCCTGGTAATTCTGTTTGTAATAGCCTGAGCTTTTGGCAGCAGATTCATTATCCGCCGGGATCTTGCCTTCGCCATAAATATCAGCAATGAAAGCAATATAACCTTCTTTCTCCAGCTCTATGGCTGCTGTTTTAGCTTCTTCATCAATACCTTTCCAGGCTGGAAGAATCAGTACTCCCGGAAGTTTTTTCCCTGCATTCGAGGTAATCAGTCCGTTCAGTTTCTGTGAGCCGTCCTGATAGGTTACTGTTTTTAGCTTCTGGCTGAAAAGAGTTCCTGAAGCTAGCATCAATGTGGTGAGTAAAATAGATCGTATCATATTATTTTGTAATGGTAAGGTGAAATTGTTCTTCTGTCTATAAGAAATCCTCAACTAAATTACTTAAAATAACTTAATTGAGAATGAAATATATTGTATATAAAATGATCACATTTTTACTCCCAACCCGGCAAGCTCCTGTTCAAGATTGGTATCCGGTGTTATATGAATGGTTGCAAAACCTAATGACCGGGCCATCTCAATATTCTTTGGATTGTCATCAATAAAAACAGATTCACCGGCCTGTATATTGTATCTTTCTAATAGGATGTGCCAGATTGCAGGATCAGGTTTGATGAGTTTTCCGTTCAAAAACAACAATTTTACCATTAAAAATCTGGAAAAAGTCATAATTTTCCAACGCATAGGGAAACGTTTCTGCAGACCAGTTCGTTAAACCGAATAACTGATAATCGGTATTCTTCAGTTTCCTTAAAACATCAACATTTTGAGGAATATCGCTCTTCAGCATCACCGTCCAGTTATCGTAGTAAGCTCTGATTTCTTTTTCCCAGTCAGGGAATTTTTTACCTGAATTTCAGTTCCTTCTGAAAGGCTTCTTCCCTGTCCTGTTCAATATTCCATTCATCCTGGGCGATGTTTTCCAGAAAGTATTCCATTTTTTCGTCATCATTGAAATAGGTTTTGAAGAAATATCTCGGGTTCCAGTCCATTAGAACCCCTCCGAAATCGAATATAATGTTTTTATTTTCATAATTAATTAAAATGGTTGTGAATTACTGCTTTTTTTTATGAACCACCCCGTCAAAAATTTTTGAATTTTTGCCACCCCCAGAGGAGGGGAATGATTACGTCTTCAGTTGTAATCGTTGTGAAAACGGAAATGATTTTGTATTTTTTATTTATTCCGGTCTGTAAAACTGATATTGCCCGTCCTGATAGTAAGCATTGATATGCTGAAGTCCATTGGTCAGAATGATTTCCTTGGCTCCGATAATAGAGTTATATCGGGCAGTCTGTTCAAATGTTTTTTCCGTTAATTTGATCTGGGGAGCTTTACATTCGATCAGGACTACAGGTTCTGTTTTCTCAGTAATCAACAGGTCAACTCTTTTGGTAAGGCCATTCAGAACGATCTTTTTTCCGTGATCAATGCTGAGGTAGAATAGGACTTTACTGTAAGATAATAGTGGATCCAGTGCTGTCTTACCCATTCCTCAGGAGTGAGCAGAAGATAAGTTTTACGAACCAAATCATAAATAAAAAACTTATCTTTGTCTTTCTTGAATTTAAAATCAAAAGTTTCCTGAAAATTCAGTTTTGGAAGTTCCATTAATAAGATGAAAGAATTAGATTTAATCCTCAAAAATATTAAAAATAAAGAAGTTTTACCTATTTATTTTTTCCACGGAGAAGAAGCTTACTTTATTGACCTTGCTGTGAAAGCCCTTGAACACAATTTCCTGGAGGAAGATGAAAAAGCTTTCAACCAAACCGTTACCTACGGAAAAGATACTTCTTATCAGGAAGTGCTTTCTCTGGCAAGACAGTTTCCGATGATGGGAGATAAGCAGGTGATCATTGTAAAGGAGGCTCAGGATCTGAAATTTAATGAAGAGGAAAACCGTATTCTTGAAGCTTATGTAGAAAATCCCGTGCCTTCTACAGTACTGGTTTTTGCCCATAAACACAAAAAACTGGATAGCAGAAAGAAAGCAGCCAAGGCTCTGGATAAAGCCAAAGCGCTTTTTCTGAGCGAATCTGTAAAGGATGGCAATCTTCCCAAATGGATTGCCGATGAATGCATCAGGCTCAATATCAAAACAGCGCCCAATATTTCCCACCTTCTGGCAGAATATCTGGGGAATGACCTCTCAAGAATTGCCAATGAGTTGAACAAGTTGAAAATCATTCTCAAAGAAAATGAAGTGCTGGACGGAACGATTATTGAAAATCACATCGGGATCAGTAAAGAATACAATATTTTTGAGCTTCAGAAAGCCTTAGGAACCAAAAATGCCAATGCAGCCTTTAAGATTGCTCATTTTATGGGAAAGAATCCTAAAAACAACCCTTTTGTAATGATGCTTGCGAGCCTTTACAATTATTTTTCCAATGTCATTATCTATCAGACCATGGCAGGGCAGCCCCAGCAGACCATTGCTTCCCAGATGGGCGTTCATCCTTACTTCATCAAAGATTATGCGGAAAGTGCAAGGCTTTATCCTTTGAAACATGCTACTAGAGTCATTTCTGTTTTAAGGGAGTTTGATATGAAAGGAAAAGGGCTGGGAGCTGTGAATATGGGAGAGGCAGAATTAATTAAGGAACTTGTCTATAAGATTATAAATATAGATAAGATTAAAATGAAGGTATAGCAAGAGAGAGGATAGGATAGATAAAGAAGAGGTATTTTTAAACTTATAAAAGTATCCTGTACGTTGCAACACCCAAAAACGGATTATACTCTTTCATTGACAATCCGCATATCTGATATTGACAAGTATCATTAAAATAACTTTAAAAAGACGGCAAAAATTACGAAATTAGCGGTCTTAATTTAATTAAATCTTTTTTCGAACAAAATAAATTATGGAGCAAAACATTTTAGATTGTGTGATCGTAGGATCTGGACCTTCTGGTTTCACAGCTGCTATCTATGCAGCAAGAGCAGACTTAAAACCTGAATTGTATACAGGTCTGGAGCCGGGCGGACAATTAACAACCACTACGGAAGTTGATAACTTTCCAGGGTATCCGGCCGGGATTACAGGTCCTGAAATGATGATGGATCTGCAAAAACAGGCAGAAAGATTTGAAACAAAGGTACATTACGAAATGATCACCAAAGCTGAATTCTCTAAAGAAAGAGGTGGTGTTCACAAACTATATGCAGGAAACAAAGAGATTCTTGCCAAAACAGTTATCATCTCTACAGGAGCTACTGCAAAATACCTGGGCCTTGAAGATGAGAAAAAATATGCAGGGGGCGGGGTTTCCGCTTGTGCTACATGTGATGGCTTCTTCTACAGAGGAAAAGACGTTGTGGTAGTAGGCGCAGGTGATACAGCAGCTGAAGAAGCTACTTATCTTGCCAAATTATGTAAAAAAGTTACCATGCTGGTAAGAAAAGACGTTTTCAGAGCTTCAAAAGCAATGATCCACAGAGTGGAAAACACTCCGAATATTGAGGTGAAATTCCACCATGAGCTGATCGGGATTGAAGGTGAAAACAGTCTGGTAGAAAGAGCAGTGATCATCAATAACCAGACTCAGGAAAAATCTACAGTAGATGTGGAAGGTATCTTCATCGCTATCGGTCACAAACCGAATACGGATATCTTCACAGGTCAGATAGATCTTGATGAGAACGGATATATTCTTACGGAAAAAGGATCTTCAAGAACCAATCTTCCGGGAGTATTTGCTGCAGGAGATGTACAGGATCATATCTACAGACAGGCTATTACCGCTGCAGGAAGCGGATGTATGGCTGCAATGGATGCAGAAAAATATTTAGCTGAATTACACTAAGATTCAGTTTTAAAAAATGATATAAAGCGTACCCCAGGGTGCGCTTTTCTTTGGATTCATAGCAGTTCAGGTAGGTTTTTATTTTTTGTTAATTGCAAAGGCGAAGATTTTCTACTTTATATATAGCTTTTAAAGGCGTAAGAAAATCCAAGATTTTCAGCAAGAATTTACGTTACTTTTACAGCTATAATCTCTATTTCTATGTCGTTTATTTCTTCAACAGCATAGAGACAGAGTTTATTATTTTGTGAAAACTATTACCTCAAATGAAGACGCAAACATTCCCCTCCTTGGAGGGGTGGCAAAAATTCAGAGAATTTTTGACGGGGTGGTTTTCCCAGGCATCTTTCCGCACAACTCCTAATCCAGAATATAAATTTTCTTCTCCTTAAGATTGAAACCCAGTTTTTTACCCAGCCAATTGATACTCGTTTTACCTTCATAAATAAGGCCTTCCACAAAAAAGACTTTAGGCTTCTCAACAGTAGCGAAAGGGGTTGAAACAGAGCCAATATCACCCTTATAAAACTTCGTTGTCATATCCGGGTTGAATTCGCTTTTCTTTTCCATCATCTGCAGGGTTTCTTTTTGATGTTCAGTGTATTTATCAGTCTTTCGCTCAACCAGAAAGAATCGTTTCCGGCGCCGGAATCCAGAAGAATATTGATCCTGTATTGTTTATCCAGAAGCACATAGGTGGTTATATCCAGAGACTGGTCTGCATTGGTAGACAGCTGGATATCCATTACTTTTTTGCTGCTCAGCTTTTCTTTTGGAAGATAAGCTCTTTCGTTGTATAATCTATGATAAACTCTGTGTCATATAGCATGGGTAGGGAGATCAGGCCGTCAATTCCTTTGATCTCGGTATCATGGGTGGCGTACCAGGTATCTTTGAATTTTTGCCGTTGAAAACAATCTCTTTCGACTTGAAAAGGGGACGGTCATCTTTTCACCCGTTGCCCGGAAAGCCGTCAGGTAATTATAAGTTTCTTTTGACCCGAGTTCTTTGGAAAAATTTTTCAGGAAAAGATTGATGCCTCCTCCGGTATCAAAAATAAAATTTCCTTTTTGCCATCCACTTCAGCCCCTACCACGAGGTGGCCGGAAGGAAGTACAGACATAGGCATTTTTTGCGCAAAAGCCATAGATGAGAAGGCTAGTGAAGCGGTAACAACCGCATTTTTGATAAAAGATTGAGTAAACATCCGATAGTGTTATTAGTTTTTATGTTGTGATGAATTTTTACAAATATAATGTATTCTGACCATTGATGGGGCATCCCCCCTTTGAAACGGTCTGGAGATAGCTGTTCAAGGGTTCCCGGTACTTGTATAACCGTCTGGAGGGGGTTCATCTACGGTCTCCAGCCACTTTAGTAACGGATATATACCGTTAATGAAGGGTATATACCCCCTTAGGTAAGGGGTAGAGGGGCTTGGGTAAGGGGTTCCGGACCCTTATGGAAAGGGCTGTAGGGTCTTCGGAAGGGGCTAAACGGAATTTTTATGAAAGCAAAGAAAAACGGCCTCCAATGGAAGCCGCTTTTATCTTATAAGTAGAAGGTTATCTTTTCTTTGATTTTGCATTTTCTGCTTTTAAAATTTCAATCTGCTCTTTTAAAAGCTTAATATATTCATACTGGCTTTCCAGTAAATATTCAGGAATATTGCAGTATTGATTATAGTTAATACTGGCATTATCGGTTAAGCTTGCGTTGTCATTAAGAGTCGTGTTTTGATTATGCTGAGCCGTTCTTTCTTCTCTAATCTCTTCTACGGGCACATCAAAAGCTTTAGCCAGTTTTTCCCATTCATCATCAAATATCCTCACATCTCCGTTCTCTTTTCTGCTGTAGTTGGAGACGTCGGTTGAAAGAATCTCAGCAATCTGCTGCTGTGTATAACCTCTCTGCTTTCTTAGATTTCTTAGCTTTTCCATAGTGGGTGGGTGTGTTTTTACAAATATAGAAAAAATGTGTGGTCTGTGGGATCAAAAATTATAAAATATAAAATTGAGTAAAGCAACGGAACCGTTTTATTTTCCACGATCTGCTGTCCTGTTTTTTTGAATTATTTGTAAAGTGCTTATGATGATGGTCGGAAATGTATTCATACTTCAGCTAAAATTCCTACATTTAGCAACTAATCAAAAAAATATGGAAACAAAAGTCATCAAAATAACACACGTTACCGGAACCTACACCATTGAAGCTCCCCACGGGCAACTCAATGACCTGAAAACCCAGCTGGACAAATGCCTGAACGATGAGCAGGGAGCTATAGTCATAAAAGGACAGGGCGGAGACCAGTTTGTGTACCCGTCTGATCTTTTAAAAAACAGCTTCATCGCAATAGTAGACAGGGAATAGGGGCATTCATATTCATTTACAAGGATTGGAGAAATATTTTACGGAAAATAATTCCCTTGATTTCTAGTCTATTATTAAGTTTTGTTAAAATTTATACACTAAAAGTTTTGCAGGAATTAAAAATCGTTCTATATTTGCACCACTGAAAACAACGGTACTGCCGGAGTTTAAGGAGAGTTGGCAGAGTGGTCGATTGCGGCAGTCTTGAAAACTGTTGACTGTAACAGGTCCGGGGTTCGAATCCCTCACTCTCCGCAAAAATCCTCGGAAATCTTAGATTTTCGAGGATTTGTTTTTTTATGAAACTCTGCCATTTTTCCAGATCCTGGATCAAGCGCAAAAGTGGATCAAGCGCAAAAGTTGTGGACTAAGCAAAAAGTTTGGTTAATCTAAAGAGGAAAAATGTTCTGTCTTTCACTCCTCTGAGTTGCATTCTGAAGTTTTTAATTTTAGCATTGAAAGATTCTGCGGAAGCATTAGTACTTCTTTTATCAAAAAAGCTAAGATCGGATCAAGCGCAAAAGTTGTGGACTGATCCAAATAATGTATGTTTTGTACTGCTCTCCAGTTTTTGAACCTGATCCCTTTCTATATGTTTTTAAACGAAACGATAAATCATCATTTTCTTATGACTTCCAATACCTATAATAGCAAAACTGCAACATTAGATGTTGCAGTTTAGTATATTTATTCAGATAGAGATAATTATCATTTGATTTCTATTATGAGTATAATCATAGGCTTATTTTGTACCATATTGTACTTTTGTCATACCATAATAGTTGTAGTTTTATCTCCAAATCTACAGGCTTACCCTCCTTAGCCGGAGGGTTTTATTATTGAAGAGCTGATGTTTCATTATGCAGAATTATTACAGCGCCTTGGTATTAAGTCCAACGTCTGCAATTTTACTCAGTAATTTATCGCATTTTTTTCTTCATTCAGGGTTGCTAAAAGATTTTTCAGGCATACATTTTCCTTAAGAACTTTTGCATAAGCAGCCAGTGTACCATAGGTTGCAATCTCATAATGTTCTATTTTCTGTGCGGCTGCTATTATCCCTGCATCTCTTACAGTTCCTGCTTCAGTTTCTTCCATGATGCTTTTTCCTTCATCAAGAAGTCCCTGCATGGCATCGCATTTCTTTGCCTGAGCTTTCTTTTTAAGTGCCTTAAAACATTCTGCAAGTCTTTTTACATGCACTTCAGTTTCCATTAAATGGTTTTCAATAGCTAACTTGAGCTTTTTATCTGTTGCATTCTTATGCATTTTGGGAAGGGCTTTTACCAATGCTTTTTCTGCCCAGTAGATGTCTTTGAGACCATCTTCAAATAAATCTTCCAATCCTTTAGAGGCATCCTTTTTAGCAGGAGTTTTTTTCGTATTACTTGCCGGTGTCTTTTTGTGGAAGCTTTTTTGTTGCGTTTTTGGTTGCCATAATATTATATTTTGTGTGATTATTGTTAATCTGCTGCAATTCTAGGGCCATTGCTGCTTCCCGGCTCATAAGTGTCAATTTCATTTTACAGCAATTGCAATGGATAAAAAAAAGGGTAAAATCTATGTAAGGAATGAAAAAGAATTCTTATTGTAACCAGAGAAGAATTTAGAAAGGTGTTACAAAACTATAATGACAACCCTGGCTTTTTTCATGGTAAAGCCTACAATGAAGATGGTAGTCAGATACCTGTCAGATCTTCTCCACAGCCATATAATCCAATTGAATTAGAGTAAAAATATTTTGCACAGAACTTTTTAATGTTCAGGATTACATATAGATATGTTGGGTGCAATTTAACACAAAAGATATTTATATTATCAGATAAAAAGCTAAATTTAATCCATGTACTGATTAAATAGTAAAGCATGGATTTAAGAATATTATCAATCGTGTGGGGAGTACAGGACATGAACAGAGCTATTACTTTCTGGTCTGCAGCTCTGAACTATAAACTCAAAAAGATCCTGAACCGGATTTTGCCATTCTGGTTCCTGAAGAAGGCCAAGGAATTCAGCTGTCATTAAAACTGACAACATCCCCGGAGCCGAAAAGGCATCATATTGACCTTATTACGGATCATCAGGATCGGGAAGTGGATCGTTTACTCGCTTTAGGAGCAGGAAGAATGAAAGACTGGAACTATGAACAGGACGCAGATTACGTAGTATTGCTGGATCCGGATGGAAATTCTTTTTGCGTCGTACAGGCCCCGGAAAATTCATGAAAAAGCCTTAAGATCAAAAATCCTAAGGCATACTTATTTATCATTAATTGATTCTAACTTAATATATCACATGGTGCATAACAAAGTATCCATGGGCATTTTTTTATTCCCGGAGGCGGGCAGCATGCTTCGAGCAGCTGAGTGCTCCGCCATTAATGTTTTTCAACTGGTCTCTTGAAATTTTCTTACAATTTTTCATAGTCAAGTCAATTAAGTGTTACAATTTAAGGCTGATTTCCGCCGCCACATCCATCGTACGGCATACATTGCCATTTCCCGCCGATTAAGCATATCTGTCCTCCAGGGCAGTTAATACCTCCTTTAATAGCCTTTAATTCCTGTCTTTCGATTTTTTTAAATTTTTCATAATATTTAGGTTTAGTTCTGTTCGAAATTAATCAATTTTTATTTACTGAAGTAAATTATTCTTAAAAATATTTGTTATTCCTATGGGTTTATCTATGTAATATGGATGAATAAGCCTTTTAAATCAGGTAAAATATAACAACTCAAAAAGTTTTCCCGGAACAAGATTCATCAAAATGCATTAAGATAAAATCTTGTCCTGTGGCAAGTGGAGTTTGGTGATGAGTTGGTAATTTTGATTAAACATTTTACTCAACTAAATCCGGATTATATTATGAAAAATCTATTTAAATCTTATACGTTCCTTAGAGTATTCCTTGCCGCTGTACTCATTATACTCACCGTATCACAACTGAATGCCCAGAAAACAAAACCTTCCGATAGTGGCTATGCTCCTGTAAACGGGATCAAAGTTTACTATGAAGTATATGGCGAAGGCCGGCCTGTAATTTTGCTTCATGGCGCTTTTATGACCATTGATACAAATTGGAGTGAACTGATTCCCGAACTTTCAAAAACAGAAAAGTAATTGCTATTGAATTGCAGGGCCATGGGCATAGCCCGTTTTCAGACAGAAAATTATCTCATACTACATTAGCCAGTGATGTTGCGGGGTAATGGACCACCTGAAGGTTGAAAGTGCGGATGTTGTGGGCTACAGTTTTGGAGGCGCCATAGCCTATCAGTTTGCTATCCAGAGTCCTAAACGATTAAAAATCTGGTCATTATTTCTGCCACGTATAAAAGCAGTGGCTGGATCCCTGAGATTAACAGTGTATTTAAAACCATGAAACCGGCTCTTTTTGAGAACAGCCCTATGCATACAGCTTACAATGCTGTGGCTCCTGATAAGACAAAATGGACGAAATTCCTGGAACAGATGATTGCTTCTGCAGGAACTCCATATGATATGGGAGATTCCAATATTTCGAAAATTACAGCTCCTGTACTAATTATAGCGGGTGATAATGATGGACTGGATAAAACCGAACTGGCAAAAACCTATAAGTTATTGGGTGGCGGTATTGCTGCTGATATGGCTCCCATGCCCAAGTCACAGCTGGCTATTGTACCCGGGCAAAGCCATGTAAGCCTGATGATGCAGACAGCGACTATACTTGGCTATCTGAATAATTTCTTAAAATAACTTAGAGTTGCAACAGTCTATATTATCTTCTAAGAACCATACAATATGAATACAAAATTTGAAGCAGGAATCAATATTGCTATTAAAATTCCAAAAATAAATATGAAAAAACGGTCGCTTTTTACAAGAATATTCTGAAACTTGAGGTTGAAGAAAAACCGATTACCAATCCTACGGTTTCCAGAACACATGAGGTGAAATTCGGGCAGAATATAATATGGCTGGACTGTGTAGATAATTATACCCACTCCGAAACCTGGCTGCAGCTTACTGTGCCTGACGTAGAAGAAGCTACAGAATATCTGAGACTGAGTGGAGTAGAGACCTGCGATGAAATTGAAGAACTTCCTGAAGGGATGCACTGGATTACAGACCCGGCAGGTACGGTATTCAATCTGCAGCAAGGGTAGATGGTTTCAGAAAATATTTATTCTCTTTAATCAAAAATCATCGTTTCATAAAGTATTTCTCCTCTGTAGGATTTGGTTTGCTTTTTGCAGTGAGTGATGGATTAAAAAAATAAATAAAAATTATGAAAATCTCTTATCTGGGAGCAGGAATTGTAGGTACAGCGTTGGTACTAGCATTAAGTTCAAATGTTGTTTTTGCCAAAAAAGCCTGAAACCCGTTTTTGAAAAAGTAAATGCGAATTCAGACTCATTAAAAATAGAAGGTCTGGCTAAAGACTTAAAGAAGCTGAAACCTCTTGGTTCTGATGAATTTAAAAGAAAATTTAAAAAAGAGATTAACGGATACAAGCTTACGGAAGTAACGGCTTCTGAAGATAATGAAACAGGTTCTTTCGCTACAGGAAATTATGCAAAAGCAGGTAAAAACATTTATCTGATGGTTGCAGACGGTGCAGGAGCCGGAGCTGAACAGGTAAAATCAAGCCTGCTTAATTACCTGGAAACAAAAAATATGAAGAACCGGGAGATAAAACCAATATCAAAAGCTATAAGGGATGGCAGGTATATTTTGATTATAGTATGTTTGAAAGTGATCAACATACAAGCATTCAATATCTGGAAGGGAACAGGTATTCTGTAGTCTCATCAGGGAATAATGTTCCTATTGACGAGCTGAAAAGCTTTTTAGATAATTTTAGTCTATAACAGCACTTTTTATTATTTTTAAGCACCGAATTATAATAATTTAATAGTACCCTTATGACGATGAAACCATTCACTCTAATTTTAGCTGTATTTTTCAATTGATAAGTATAACAGCATTTTCTCAGAAAACAGAGGGCTTGAGCTCTTTACTTAATAAAGAAGCAGAGTTTATTTTCCCGCAAACCCCTGATAAAATTTCAAAAGTTTTGCAGACCAAAACAGTTTTCTACGAAGATGCCAATGAAGAGAAATATGCAAAATGGCTGACTAAATCAGGCCTGGAGCTTTACTGCGGACTGGAAAAAAATATGATCAGCGAAATGTTTTTGACATTCCTGAAGATAAACCTGTAGTCATAGAAGGTCTTCCTTTTGGTCTTGCTCTAAATAAAACAACTTTAGAGGAAGCTAAAAGGAAATTGGGAAAATATGGGACTAAAGTTCAGAAATTAGGTGATGACAGTGAATTTTCCGGAGGATCAAAACTGACATTCAAAAAAGGAAGACATTATACCACTTTACTTTTTGACAGCAAGAGTCTTCTAAAATCCATAGGACTTACAAAAGAACTCATTGATCCTGCAGCCAACTAATGTATTTTTAAGAAGTTGGGCTTCTTAAAAATTTACTGATCAATAAGAAATTTAATTGCCACGGATACACGGATTTTATCTGCGTATCTGTGGCAAAAAAATATCTGCTATATTGAAAATGGAATCATCTAGTTACGTAAAAACTGACCAATACCGGCAGAATCAAACGTAAAACTGACTGATTTTCAGACTTATCTATTTTACTGCTGATCGTCAAAGCCCATAACACCAGTTCTTTGCAGAAATTCTGATCTTCTTTGCTTAATTCCGATGTATTTTCCTCAATCACTGTAGTTAATGGAGTTACTTTATCAAGTTTAGCATAGAACTCTTTATCTGTATCATTATAATTAAGCTCCAGATGATTTTTGTTGAACCAGCGGATCAGGTCTGTATAAGGGGTTTTGATATCCTCTTTCTCCAGTTTGGGAATGCGGGGAATAGGCTTTCAAACTGTCTCATGACGGCTTTATCAATTAATATCTTAGCTACATAATCTGCCTTCCTGCTCACCTTCATATACCAGTTCAATTTTTCCGGTAATGGAGGGGATAATAGACATGAAATCAAGTAAACGGACTGTGGTTTTTTCAGCTCCCGATTCAATGAGGCGTAATTTCGCTGCCGCTACCAGGTTTTCCATTGCACTGATGGTCAGACGGGCACTTACACCGCTTTTTGCATCTACATATTCACTCTCACGAGCTGCAAAAGCAACTTCTTCCAAAAGATCTTTAGCCAGATCAGGAATTCTGATATTGGATTGGTCTTCGGCTGAAATCAGGGCCTCCTGTTCAGTAATCTGACGGGCAAGGGCAATGGTTTTAGGATAATGGGTGAAAATCTGTGATCCGATCCTGTCTTTCAGAGGAGTCACAATGCTTCCCCGGTTGGTATAATCCTCCGGATTGGCGGTAAAGACAAACTGAATATCCAATGGCATTCTCAGCTGAAAACCACGGATCTGAACATCTCCTTCCTGTAGAATATTAAACAGGGAAACCTGAATGCGTGCCTGCAGATCGGGAAGTTCATTCAATACAAATATAGAACGGTTTGCCCTTGGAATCATCCCGTAGTGTAAAACCCTTTCATCGGAATAAGGCAGTTTTAACGTTGCTGCTTTAATAGGATCTATATCTCCAATCAAATCTGCAACATTCACATCCGGTGTTGCCAGTTTTTCAAAGAAACGATCGGAGCGGTGTATCCAGGAAATAGGCGTTTCATCTCCCAGTTCTGTAATAAGATCTCTGGCAAATTTAGAGATAGGATTAAAAGGACTGTCATTGATTTCAGAACCTTTTACAACAGGCATATATTCATCAAGCAGATCTACCATGCTTCTTGCAATCCTTGTTTTTGCCTGTCCCCTTAAACCCAGAAGGTTGATATGATGGCCCGCAAGAATTGCTTTTTTCAACTGGGGTATTACCGTGTCCTCATATCCCCAAAGCCCTTCAAATACAGGTTGCCCGGCTTTGATCCTTGCAATCAGATTGGCCTGAATTTCTTCGTTGATTGTTTTATGAATATATCCGGAATCTTTCAGTTCCTTGAATGTAATATCGTTTTTCATTTCTTTTTTAAGTAATAATTAGTATCTGATGAGAATTTCAATTCTAAAACTTAAGCTCTGCGATATATGGCTTAGTTTGCTATATTCTCTTTATTCTGTTTTTTCGTAATCTTCAAAAATCATTTGTCCGAGACCTGACAGGCCGGTTAAGAATGCTTTCCCTTTATTCTGAGCTGTAAATGCTTCTACAAACTGGCGGAGGTAAGGGTCCTGGGCAATCATAAAGGTTGTGATCGGGATTTTCAGTTTTCTGGCCTGTGCAGCCCGGTTGAGACACTGGTTCACAATCATTTCATCAAGTCCGTAGCTGTTCATATAAAATTCTCCTGTGGGAAGCTGGATGCAGCTCGGTTTTCCGTCAGTAATCATAAAGATCTGTTTGTTGGTGTTTCTTTTCCTCCGAAGAATATCCATGGCGAGCTCTAAACCGGCTACCGTATTGGTATGATAGGGCCCTACTTTTAAATAGGGAAGGTCTTTGATTTTAATTGGCCATGCTTCGTTTCCGAACACGATGATATCTATGGAATCTTTAGGGTATTTCCTTTTGATCAGTTCTACCAGTGCCATGGCTACCTTTTTCGCCGGAGTAATGCGGTCTTCACCATAAAGGATCATAGAATGACTGATATCAATCATCAGAACGGTGCTCATCTGTGCTTTGTGTTTGGTCTCTTCTACCACAAGGTCATCTTCTGTTAACCGCAGATCGGAAATTCCGTTATTCACCTGGGCGTTTTTCAGGCTTTCGGTCATGTTGACTGCGGACAGGTCGTCTCCATATTGGTAAGTCCGGTTTTCACCATCCCGTTCATCGCCAATGCCTGTTTTGGAAGTGCGGTGATTACCGGTGCCGCTTTTTTCAGTTTTCCAAAAATCTGATCCAGGGCATATTCACGGAGGGCAGCCTCCAGTTTGGGTGTTAATAGATTTTTGCCTTGTCCGTTTCCGGAATTGCCCTCTTCGGAATCATCTTTCCTGATGTATCCCCGTTTTCTCAAATCTTCCTCAAAATCCTGCAAAGAATATTCATCATCAAAAATATCATATTCTTTATCAAGCATATCAAGCCATTCGAAGGCTTCTTCAATATCCCCGGAGGTATGGGTAAGCAAATCTTTGAACACATCAAAGACCCGGTCAAAATGCGATATTTCTTCCGGTATATGCTTACTGAATATAAAGCCTCTATGGGGACTAAATTCTTTATTGGTCATAAGATTATGAAGCTTTTTGCTGTTATCTGCTTCTGAATACCCAGATCATGTACAATGATTGGCAGGCATTCAGTATTGCTTTATCTTTTAAAGAGACAAGTTAGCAAAATATCATTTCAGGAACTCTTATGAGAAATAGAAAAAACTAATGGTGGTTATATAAAATCGAAATATAGTGTAGCAGATCTTACCTTTATCAGTTGCAACTCAATATCTGATTCTGCTGAATGATTATTTCTGACAGATATTTGTGATGAGCAAATTCGACAAATAGACAATATTGATCCTCTTTTGAGAAAACTTCTCCCGAAGCATTTTTGAGTATAAATGCTTTATAATGATATTGACTAAGTGGAAACAGGTACAATATAATAAGAATAACCATTTATTATTTCTCATTTATCATCCTTACTATTAACCCTGCAGAAAAGACAGGAATAGAGATGATTTTAGATAGTAACGTTGAGTCCTGATGAGTCTGAGCAGATAGCGTGGTCAGGCTACTGATAAAGGTTCTGAAGAAAGTATTAAATATTTTGTTGAATGATGATTTTTGCATCTTATTCTGAAAATAACCTGCCCGGAATGAAATTTTTAATCTGTAAAAGGATTTTGCTGACAACTTATATTGAGTTTTCCGGATTTTGTCTGATATTTACTATTATAAAGAAGTGAAAATTTACTTTAACTTTGTAAATTGTATGGTATTATACATATTGCATATTTTTTGACAATAATAGTATATCATTGAAAACTAATAACAAGTGAACTTAAGTTATCAGAAAAAATAATTTAGCTGACAAATAGATATGAAGAATAAATTCTTAAATTTTAAATTGAGGAAAGTAGTTCACTACTCACTGATCATATGTATTTTATCAATACAGGTAATTATCGCCATATTTTTTTATAACGAATTTGTCAACGGAAAAAAACTTCAGTTTATCAAAAACCAGCTGGAAGACAGCAGGGCTCTGGGAGGATTAACGGATAATTCAAGGAAAGACTTTATGGTTGCCCAGGAACATTTCCAGAAATATATGGCTACCCAGGATGACAAAGATCTGCAGCTGTATTTTCAGTCGCTGAAAAAGCTTAAGCTGAATTTTGATAAAATCAGTGAATATGAAAATACAAGCCCAAGGCTGAAAAATACCCTTGCACAGCATAAAAAAGACACACTGAAAGTAACTAAGCTGAAAACTCTGATCGATTCCGTATACCAGACTTCCTGAATCCTCCTGCAAAAATTCAGGATAAGCAGTATGAGCCGGAGAAATATAAGAATGATTTTGAAGATTTCAATATACAGACCCGTACTTATGCAGATACAATTAAAAAGAAAGGCTTTTCGGTCGTTTAAAAGATGCGGTAACCGGTAAAGTGGATGTACAGAAGGAAAGTACGGTTATTACATTAACGAATAACAAGACCATAGATATTTCTCAGGTAAAATCGAAGATGGATAATACCATAAAGTCTATGGATAAGCATTATGCTGCAGAAGTAAAGAAGGTTCAGCAGTATGCCGCACAGAACCAGAAAGATAATCTGCGGTTCTACAGTACATTTGGTAAGCTGTTGGTATACAGCAACGGTCTTATCGATGTGTATGAAAGTGCTATCAGGGACTTTAAGGCCGAACTGGAAAAAGAATACAACAAGCAAAGCTCAGATAATAACAGAATAAGAACTAACCTTGTCCTTGGCCTTATGGTTCTGATGTTCATTGTATCTATTCTGATCATGTATTTTACAAGAATGGCATTTATTTATGAGCAGAAGCTTAATGTAGCCAATAAAGAAATTAAAAAGAATCTTAATTTCAAAAACAGAATACTGGGAATGCTGAGCCATGATCTGAGATCTCCTCTGAAGATCATTAATATTTTTATTGATAAAATTCACAGGTCTACCGGTGATGAGACGATAAAAGACTATCTGAAGTCGATAAAGTTTACTAACAGTACCTTGTTGCTGCAGTCTAATCAGATTCTGGAGTATACGAAGAACCAGGATGCAGAAAAGAAACTGATACAGTCTGTTTTTAATCTTAAAGAAGAGATCAGTTCTATTGTAAAGGTGATTACTCCTTATCTTGAAACAAGAAACAATAAATTTCTGGTAACAGACAGGATCCCGGAAGATGTGGTGGTGTACTCGGATAATATCAGGATCAATCAGATTTTCATGAATATTCTGGGGAATGCCAACAAGTTTACAGAGAACGGTCAGGTGGATCTTACCATGTTCACTGAACCGGTGGATAAAAACACCATTGCACTGATCACAACGGTAGGGGATACCGGAATAGGAATCTCCGAGTCTGATCTTGGTAAAATTTTTGATCCTTATTATCAGGGAATGGTATCTGATGAGGTTGATAATCTGGGAGCAGGTCTGGGGCTAAACCTTGTGAAAGAGATTGTAGAGCTTTTTGATGGAGAAATATCGGTAGCGAGCAAGCTGCATAAAGGCACGAAAATAACATTCAGGATCAACTTAAATATGAATCATAATGGAACAACCAATGGAAAATAAGGAAATTGTATTTCTTTTAGCAGACGACCACAGTATTGTAAGACAGGGGATGGAGATCGTCATCAGTGATATTGTTCCGGATGCTAAAGTATACCAGACTTCATCTTTGCAACAGGTGGTAGAGCTTGTAGAATCCAAAGGAATAGAAATGGCTATCATTGATGCCCATTTTCCGGATGGAAACAGCTTGCATATTTTACCACAGATGAAAGCAGCAAATCCTGACCTCAAGATTTTGATTTTTACGGGTCTTGAAGAAGATCTGCACGTCCTTAAATTTATTAAAGCAGGAGCAAACGGATATTTGAGTAAACTAAGCGAAGAGGAAGAAATAAGAGAAGCTCTTATAACCTTTATAGAAAAAGGAGAATACTTCTCTGATCTTTCCAGAAATTTACTGGTACAGTTTGTTTATAATCCTAATCTGATCAGCCCTCTCAGCAGTCTGACCAAAAGAGAAATGGAAATTGCAGAAATGTATGCAGAAGGATACGGGAATCTGGAAATTGCAAATAATTTAAACATAAAGCAAAATACCGTAAGTACCATCAAAAAAATATCTTTGAAAAACTGAAAATTGAAAACCTGGTTGAGCTGATCGAACTCGTGAAAACCCATCACAAAATATAGTTTCCATATTTCTTTCGTTTTATAGATAAATATCTATGAAACCGTCGACATGTATCGATGGGTTTTGTAGGTGGTTTTATTTCGCAATGTTGTTACTTTGTGGTATAAAATTTACCAAATTAAAAAAGGTATTAAGTACATAAAAATGCTTTTTTGAAAAGGTCAATTTTAGACAAAAACACACAATGATCATAACTATAAAAATAATAAACTATAGTTATATAAAACACAAATGATGAAGAGGAATTATGCAAGTGATGAAATAAAATACATAAGCGTATAATAGCCTTTAGTAAGAGCTTCTTGAAAAAGCCAAATGATAAAAAAACACAAATTACTATAGGGAGTTCATACAGGTTATTATTACAAGTAAAAAAGGAGACTGGAAGGTCTCCTTTTTTATACAATTCTTAATTTTTCCTAATGATTTTACTTATTCAGTGATCGGTCAATGGAGTATTTTCCGCCTCCCTGTATCAGAAGGGAAAGACAGATACCCAGAACCAGCAGATGATATTCAAACCCTTCTGCACCGGCAGGCATCTTTCCGAACCAGTTCATGAAAAAACCATGAGAAGCATGATCGGTAATAATCATTCCTATAAATAAAGAAAAAACGGCTATGGCAGTAATTTTTGTCCATGCTCCCAGTAATAAAAATAAAGTTCCCAGACATTCGATGGCTATTGCAGTAGCAGCAACGATTGGTGAAAGCCCTACATGAGTGGTCATATAATCCATTTCTCCTTTTAGCCCCGGTCCTTCAAACCAACCGAATAATTTTTGGGCAGCATGGGGAAATAATACGATTCCTAAAGTAAGCCTTAGAATAAGCGGCGACCATGTATCATCTGCAGATACAATCCACTGTTTGATTGCTTTGTTCATTTTTACAAGTTTTGATGAACAAAATTAGTACAGCCTCTGTAATTTATCCTGTGATTTTTGGTACAAAAAAGTTGTGCGGTTTGTCACAGGTTTAAAGGCTCATCTCTGTACTGCTGACCTTTAAGCCTGCTCAGTGTTTCACGGGTAATGCCTAGAAAAGAAGCTATATGCTGCTGGGAAAGACGCTGCTCAAACCATCCATAAGATTTCGCAAACTCCTGATACCTCTCTTCAGCCGGCTTCTGCTGGAACAGGATCCTTTTTGGAGAGAAACGAAAGCTTTCAGGAAGATCTGACGAAAGTAGCTTTCCAGAGCAGGAATTTCTATAAACAACTGCTCCAGCCTGTTTTTTCAATCATCAAAACTTCAGTATTTTCAATAGCTTCGATATTATAGACGGAAGGCTGGGCGTGCATCATACTATACCAATCGGAGATCCACCAGTTTTCAAACGCAAACTGAACCGTATTTTCCCGTCCGTTCTCGCTGACTTCATATTGTCTCAGACAGCCTTTGATGACAAAAGAATCATAGGTACAGATTGTATTTTCCTGTAATAGATACTGTTTTTTTCGGAATTTTCTGTAAACCAATGCAGAGCAGAAAAGCTCTTTTTCCTGATCCGACAGGAAGACGTACTGGCTGATGTGGTTTATTATATCTTCATATTGGGGAGACATATCGTATGATTTGGATGTTTATCCAAAGGTAACCATTAAAAAATAAGCCTTTTCATTACAGGCGGTTATCATTTCCATACAGAATGGCAACTCCCGATTTTTTACGTACAATCTGGCGCAATGCCTTCTGAAATTCATCAACAGCATGAGGTTCTGCAATAATCTCAAACTGAATTTTACATTGGGTCTCAGGCCGGAAAGTGGCATCAGTTGCCATGGTAATCTGAATGCCAATCTGAGAAAGTGAAGAGGCGGGATAAAATTTCATAGAGAAATAGGCAAGGGTAGAATCTTTGTGGCCTAATTCAAAAAAAAGAATTGTGTTATTTTGTGGAAAATCGATAAGGCTGTTGGTAAAGTGCTCGAGGGTTTCACGATCCCCATAGTCCCACATTTCTCCCGAGAAAACCGTGTTGGAGCCCTTGATATCAAATATCATATCTATATCATCATCATTTACGGTAATTTCCAGATAAGATTTCAGGTTCATGGTTTGTTTTAAATATTTTTAATTTTCAAATATAATCAATTGGTAGCCGTATTTACGGAAAGTCTTGCTGAAAAGAAGAAAATATCTATCTTTCAGGAAACTAAGAGCCATGCTGAAAATTCTTACATTTCTGTCTTTATTCCAGAAACCACAATTCAAAACAGCTTCCTTCCTGCAGTGCTTTATAATTAAGATAACCACCATGAGCTTCCATAATACTTTTAGTAAGCGTAAGCCCGATTCCGGAGCCATTGGACCTTGTTGTAAAAAACGGGAGGAATATCTTGTCTTTGATCTCAAACGGAATTCCTGAGCCGTTATCTGTGATACTTATAATAATACGGTTGTTCTGAGACCTTACAACGGTTGTGATGGTTTTGTTTTCTTTTTCTGAAAGGGCATGAATTGCATTGAGATAAACATTGATCAGGCTTCGTTCAACCATTTTTTCATCTGCAGGTACAATATAATTTCCGAGGTCTGATATGATCTTTATATTGTGTTTTTCAAATTCAGGTTTCAGAAAACTGACGGCGGCTTCAATGACTTTTTTGAGCGGAACAGGTGAAAGGACAGGCTTAGGCAATTCTGCAATCTGCCGATAGTGGTCCACGAAATTTAAAAGCTGCTTTGATTTGGAATTGATGATCATGAGGCTGTCTTTCATTTCCTGCTGATCTTCGGGATCTATGATTTCCTGGTTGCTGATGTATTCAAGATTCTGGATCAGGCTGTTAACCGGAGTTAAAGTATTCAAGAGTTCATGAGAAATCACTTTCATCAGATTGTTCCAGGCCAGTTTTTCTTTTTGCTCTATAATTTTCTGCACAGATTCCAGGGTGATAATACAGAAATGGTGCTTTGTGTTTTTCACCTGCTTGGTTCTGAGAGAGAAAGACTGTTTGGAATTATTATGAATGGAGATATCAAAAAATTCCTGTGAGCTCTTATAGCCTGTTTCTTCAATAATTTTATAAAATTCCGGTACTTTGGCAGCATACAGTTCCCAGCGGTTGTATTTGGGAACCTGTAAAATATCAAGGAATGTGTTGTTTACATAAAATACATTCCAGATTTTATCTTTTTCAGACAGAATAATCAATCCTGTTTCCATTTGATCCAGGATACTTTCATAGAGGAGTTTATAGGACGATAAAGAAAACTGTTCCTCTTTGCTTTGATAATACAGACGGATACTGTTATCAAGCAGCGGATCCCCTCCATCCGGGGAAATAGTGAAAAATCTTTCTTTCTTACAGCGGAAATGATTTTCTCTGCTTTTGAAGTCCGGGCAAAGAATGAATAATACATCAACGCCACAAAAACAATCATAAGCAGGATAAAGAGCAGGGCACTGAACCATTTTCCTTCTGAAAAAAAGTGATAGGCGCCAATTCCGCCGGCTATAGCAAGCATATTGTAGATGAGCCCTAAATGATAGCTTTTATTCATTATTTAATAACAAATTTTTATTCATATTTTAAAACTGATTTGCAATAACAATCAGGAATTACAGCTTCCTCCAATCCTTCCAGATTCCTTCTTCCAGCTTCCGGTATATTCTCCACTTACAGCCCAAATTTCTCCATTCTTCTGTACAAAGCAGCCCGGGAAAGTCCGAGATCTTCCGCTGCCAGGGAAATATTTCCTTTGTGTTTTCTTAACGCTTTTCTGATAAGAACCTCTTCCATCTCTTCGATATTGAGGTTGACAATAGTATTTTCCTGCTCCTCCAGCTGAGGGACCAATAATTGCAGCTTATTTTCATTGGATAAAATTACGCTTCTTTCAAGGCAGTGATCAAGTTCCCGGATATTTCCCGGCCACGGAAACTGGGTAAGTCCGGTAATAAGTTCAGGAGTAAGTTCAAGCCCTGGTTTATGGTACTTTTGCTTGTAACGGTCCAGGAAGTATTGAGCCAGCAGCCCGATATCTTCCTGTCTTTCCCGTAAAGCGGGGATTTTTACTTCAACGGTATTGATCCTGTAATAAAGATCCTGACGGAAACGGTTTTCTGCAACGGCTTTTTCAGGTTTTCATTGGTAGCAAAAATAAAACGTACATCCAGTATCCTCTCCTTAGTTTCTCCAAGGCGGGATAATTTCCTGTTCTGGATCAGGCTAAGTAATTTCGTCTGAAGCTGAAGAGGAAGGTTGCCGATCTCGTCAAGAAAGACGGTTCCGTTCTGGGCATTCTCAATTTTTCCCGTATAATCCTGATGGGCGTCTGTAAAAGCTCCTTTTTATATCCAAACAATTCAGATTCAAAAGATTTTCCGAAATACTTCCCAGGTCAATATGTACAAAAGGTTGGTTTTTTCTTTCAGACTGCTCATGAATAGATTCCGCAAGAACATATTTTCCTGTTCCGTTTTCTCCTAATAACAATACATTGGCATCAGTAGGAGCAACTCTTTTGATCTGTTCAAGAACTTCCTGCATTCCTGCAGAACGGCTTTCCAATTGATATTGACTGTTTTTATGATGTACGTTTTCCCATTGGCTGAGCTTTCTGTTTTTTCTTGAAATATCTATAGCAAGATTGACGGAGGCATACAGTTTCTCATTGTTCCACGGTTTCAGGATAAAATCTGAGGCTCCGTTTTTCAGTGCTTCTACAGCCAATTCCACTTCACCGTAAGCCGTCATGAGGATAATGGGCAGCTGAGGTTCCAGCGTTTTTATCTCATTCATCCAGTAGAGACCGTCCTGTCCGCTTTCAAAACCTTTTCTGAAATTCATATCCAGTACTACAGCATCTATCTGATTTTCCGTCATGAATTTTAAAATTTCTGAAGGCTTACTCAGGCAGCTTATCTGTGAAAAAATTTTTTCAGCCAGACTTTTGCTGAAAACAGGATATCTTCGTCATCATCTACGATCAGGATATGAGCTTCTTTTTTACGCATATTTTGGTATCGACTCTTTTAAAAAGGTTAAAACTGTTCATTTCCGTACAAAAAGTGTCCGATAATGAACAGTTTCCGGAATGCTATTAAAAACATTATTGCAGATTTTCAAGGACTTACATACGTATATTTTTCTGGCACCTGCCTTGTGTAATCTGTTGTAACAAAATGAGTTATCTTTAATATGGATACGAAAATAGTAAAAAGAAATCGAAATTAAAATTTGTTTTAGGCGGATTGGTTCTTTTAGGAGCTATGATACTTTCCGGGTGGTATTTTCTGCTGCAGAAAAAACATACAATGTTTCTGTTGAAAGTATTCAGACTGATGAGGTTACCCGGGGAAATTTGAAGATATGCTGATGATAACGGCGCAGACCCAGTCGCTTAATTCTTCACTTGTTAATGTTATGGAGGGAGGCGTTGTAAAAGAGATTTTTGCAGAAGACGGACAGATGCTCACCAAAGACCAGCCGATTGCAAGGGTATACAATCCTAATACGGAATTTACCTATATGAGCCAGGAAACAGGGATTATGCAGCAGATCAGCCAGATGAGAAATACGCTTCTTGAACTTAAAAATCAGGAACTGGCCCAGGATAAAGAACTGCTGCTGGCTCAGAATGACTACAATACGGCACTTCAGAACTTTAATCTGCAAAAGAGACTGTATGATGCAGAGATCGGGAAAAAAACAGATTACGACGTCAGTGTACAGAATCTTACCTATCAGAAACAAAGAAAATCAATTGTTGAAAAAGGTTTTTTTGCTGAAAAGAATTCGAGAAATACCCAGATGTCTGCCATCAATACTTCAATGGGACAGATGGATAAAAGCCTTCAGATTTTACGTTCCAATAAAAATAATTTTCTGATTATGGCTCCTGTTTCCGGAAGGCTTTCATCATTTTCCATTTCATTGGGTGAAAATCTGACAACAGGGCAGAGCATCGGAAAGATCGATCTGATGGACGGCTATAAACTGGTGGCTAAAGTAGATGAATACTATATCAGTAAACTTCATAACGGCATCAAAGGAGTGCTCGATAATAATAATCAGCCTTATCAGGTTATCCTTACCAAAATTCTGCCGGAAGTAAAAGACGGTCAGTTTCTCGCAGAGCTTAATTTTATAGACAAAAAACCGGAGAATCTGAAAATAGGGATGACCTTTGGCCTGAAGCTGAAACTTTCAGCAGATACCCAGAGTATTATGGTTCCTAAAGGCAGTTTTTCAAAAGACACGAATGGAAAATGGATCTTTGTAGTGAAGGGAATAAAGCAGAAAAGAGAGCCATAAGCCTTGGAAGAGAGAATCCGCTTTACTATGAGGTGGTATCAGGATTGAAGGCAGGTGAGACCGTTATTACATCAGATTATTCAGATTTGAAAAAATATGAAATCCTTGCTATTAAAAAGTAAAAAGATGAATATTTTTAACCTTTTATTTTCGTCATTTATCAACGAACGTAATCAATTAAACCCATAAAAAAACTTTATCATGATCAATATACATAACCTTTCAAAAATTTACAGAGCAGAAGACGTACAGACAAATGCTTTAAATGAAGTGAGCCTGAGCATTAAAGAAGGAGAATTCCTCGCCATAATGGGACCTTCAGGGTGTGGGAAATCAACTTTTCTGAATATCATCGGGCTTTTGGATACTGCTTCATCAGGCTCTTATCAATTTGAAACAGCAGAAATGATGGGGCTGAGTGAAAGAAAGAAATCCGATGTCCGCAAGAAAAATATAGGCTTTATTTTCCAGAATTTTAACCTGATCGATGAACTCACAGTCTATGAAAATATTGAATTGCCCTTGATCTACAACGGAGTTTCCCTTCCGAAAGAAAAAGAAAAGTAGAAGAGATCATGGAAAAGATCAATATTTCCCATCGTGCGAAACATTATCCGCAGCAGCTTTCCGGAGGACAGCAGCAAAGAGCGGCAGTAGCAAGAGCTTTGGTGACCAAACCGAAACTGATCCTGGCGGATGAACCTACAGGAAATCTGGACAGCTCGAATGGTAATGAGGTAATGAATCTCCTGGCAGAGCTCCACAGAGAAGGATCTACAATTATTATGGTGACCCACTCTTCATACGATGCAGGCTTTGCTTCCAGAATTATCAATATGAAAGATGGAGAAATTTTTAATGAAGAACACGCTTCCCAAAGAAAAGATGTCTTTGCAAAAGCAGATGCCGGAGCATTTGAATAAATCAGAATCGTTTCGTCAAATACCATTAATTACAATACTACTATTATGCTTACCAACTGGCTCAAAATTGCCTTGATCAATTATAAAAAAACTGGCTGTCCACCTGTATCAATTTGTTTGGACTCACAGTAGGGTTAACCGGGTTTATGCTCATCCTGATGCATTGGAATGATGAAGAATCCTATGAAAGATGGAACCCTAAAAAGATCATATCTATGCTTTTCAGTCTTACTCCAAAAAGACAATTCCTATGGAAATAATATTTCTATTCCAATGGCCAAACGGGCTAAGGAAATGATTCCGGGAGTTCAGGATTACGTCCTGTTCAGCGGATCAGGAATAGGGGTGAAGATAACTGCAAAAGACAAATCGGTGTATCAGAAAGATGGGATGGCTGTTTCTGAAAGCTTTTTCAATTTCTTTCCATTCAAACTGATTGCAGGAAGCTATAAAGATGCGCTGAAAGGGGAGAGTTCCGTAGCGCTTTCCACTACTGCTGCCCGGAATATTTTCGGCAAAACCGATGTGGTAGGGGAAAGTATCAAATTTGATGGCAAGAATTACAGTGTAACTGCTGTGTATGAACTTCCGGAAGGAAATTCACAGATAAAACCGGAATTCGTTTTCAATCCTGTTCAGCAGATGAAGGAGAATGAGAACAGTTGGGGGAATTTCAGTTATGGCTGTTTCTTTATGCTTAAGGAAGGTACTGATCTTGCTGTAGTACGGCAAAAATTTATAAAAGATATCTTTGAATACCGTGCAGCCCGGGATGGAAAATCCTCAGGATTGTCAGTACAGCAGTATCTTGATCTGTATGGCCCTACAGACAGCTTATTGACGCCACTGGATGGGCTGAAACTCCACGCAAAATCTTCCTGGTTTGGAAATCCTGATTTCAAAACACTGATGATCCTCTTTACGCTTTCTGTTCTTATTGTTGTTTTATCAGCCATCAACTTTATCAACCTGAAGACGGCACAGGCCTCTCAACGTGCTAAAGAAATTGGCGTGAGAAAGGCAATCGGCAGTACCAAAACACATCTTGTCCTGCAGTTTTTGCTGGAAACATTTGTAATCTGTATTTCATCTTATCTGCTTTCACTGGCTTTAACGGAGCTGCTCCTGCCAGGCTTCAATAAATTCTTTGGTAAAGAAATCAAGATGACCGACTGGCATATTTACTTTTACTCTTTTGGGATGATCCTTCTGGTTACGCTGATTTCAGGACTTATTCCGGCAGTTTATCTTTCAAATTTCAAAGCGATAGAGACCCTGAAAGGAAATTTTGCCAGAAGCAAGCATGGCGTTTGGATGAGAAACGGAATTCTCACCTTACAGTTAATCATCTCTTCATTTTTTATTATTGGCGGGCTTATCGTTAATCAGCAGGTGAAATACATGATGAACAAAGATCTTGGCTTTAACGGAAAACAGGTAATGATGATCAACTTCAGTGAAAGTAATCCGAAACCGTGGCTGAAATATGAGCGCCTTAAGACTGATATGAGAAATATTCAGGGAGTGACCGATGTCTCTTATGGGGAAGCCGTGCCGGGAGAAGGAAGATATGGCAGTTCCAATATGGATTTTATGGATAAAAGTATTCAGGCCCAGCATGGTTCTATGGACTATAATTACCTGAAGTTTATGAATGTAAAACTTATAAAAGGACGCTGGCTGGATCCGAACCTATCATCTGATACAATCAGCAATATTTTAGTGAATGAAGCTTTTGTAAGAAAATTCGGATGGAATGATGATCAGGCCCTGAAGAATGAAATACAGCCCGGATTTGATGACAAAAATATAAAATTGTAGGTATTGTAAAAGATTTCAATATAAGAAGCCTTAAAAAGAGAAGTAGAACCCATCGTATTTTTCCATTACAGACAGACAGGGTGGAAGCGGTACAATATCTATAACATTCAGCTGAAAATAGCTCCGAACGATATTGACGGAACCGTAAAAGGCTGAAAACCTATTGGCAGACCAATGTGGAGCCGGGCTATCCTTTTACCTATTATTTTGTAGATCAGCGATTTGCCAAAACTTTTGAAGTCTATCAAAAACAGCAAACCTTATTCACCATTCTGAATGCTATGGTACTTATGGTGGCTCTGCTGGGACTTTTTGCACTGTCTTCATTAATGATCGAACAGAAGCTGAAAGATGTAGCGATCAGAAAAACACTGGGCGCTTCAGATCATACACTGGTTTTCGGATTGACACGCCAGTTTCTTTGGATTACAGTGATTGCTGTTCTGATCAGCGTTCCGATCTGCTATTTTCTGATGAACGAATGGCTGAAAGATTTCGCCTACAGAATAGATATGCCGGTATGGCCGTTCATCGTAAGCTTTTTAACATTACTGGGATTAACGTTTGCTGTCGTAAGTATCAAAGCGTATAAAGCAACCAAGGTAAACCTTATAAAATATCTGAAGTATGAATAATTGAGCGTATGGCTCATTAATGATTAAAACCGCAACGTACTCATGAAAAATTTCATTTTCCTATTTTTTGTTGGCCTTTATCCGGCACAGCAGGCATGGAACCTGCAGCAGTGTCTCGATTATGCTTCTGCCCATCATCCTTTGATAAAGCAGGCTACAGTAAACGTCAGCAGGAATGAAAAGCTTATTACAGGATCAAAAGGAATGCTTTTACCTTCAGTAGAAGCGGGAGCAAGGCACACTTATAGTTTTGGATCTTCTATCAACCAGTCCAGCAACCAGAGAGAAGCTCTCAATACCCAATATGATCAGTTTTATGCGCAGGCAGACTGGAACCTTTTCAACTGGAAAAATATTCTGGATATTTCTTTGTCTAAACTGAATAAAGAAACCAGCATCTATAAACTTAAACAGGCTCAGAATAAGGTAAAGCTGAATGTGATCCAGATGTTTTTGCCTATCAGAACGGCAGAAGCTGGCTTGAAGTTCTGGAAACCCAGATATCTGGAATGCAGGAGCAGATTAAACGCACCGAAAAAGAAGTGGAGATAGGGAACAGGCCTAAAAGTGATATTTACGATATCAAAGCGAACCTGGGAACTTTACAGGAGCAGTGGGTCTCTGCTAAAAATCAGCGGGATCAGTCAAAAATTAACCTGTTGAATGCATTGTCCATGACCGAAGATTCCCTGGATTTTGTGATGGCTGATGAAAATCTTTCTTCAGAGGCTGGGTTTTATGATCCGGACTTTACCCGGAAACTCCTGGAAGTAAATCCGGCTTACCAATCAGCAATGGCAGAAATAAAAGCGCAGGAAAAAAAAAAGAAGCTATTGCAAGGGCAGGCTATTTGCCGACTTTAAACGGCAGCTACAGCTGGTCTACCTTTTATAATAAAGTGTTGGGGAAAGATAATGGTTCTACCGTCAGTTTCTCTGATCAGTTTTCACAGAATAAAAATCAGTCTCTGAATTTTGGTCTCAGCATTCCCATTTTCAATAAACTTCAGGTAAAAACCAATGTGGAAACAGCAAAACTGAATAAAATAAGTGCCCAATACGACAAAGAACTTGTGATTAATGATCTTACCCAGAATATTAATTCCATCAAAGCACAGTTTTTAAACGCCCGGGAGAAATACAGCCTGCTGGATGCTAATTTTGAAAATCAAAAACTATCTTTCCAGAAATCTGAGGAAAAATATAAAGAAGGATTAATAGATGCCTATACTTTTTTCGTAGTCAGAAACGGATGGCTTCAGGCTAATTTTAACCTGATCACCAGCAGAAATGATGTGATTCAGCAGACAGAATTACTCAAAGTATTACAAACAGAATTTTAAATTTCAGATCAGTCATATTTTTAGGAAAGCGGTCTTCATTATTTTGAAGGCTGCTTTTTTTTTTGGGATTGATAAAGTCAGGTAAACCTATTCATAATTTATTACGACAAGTTCTGTCGCAGTGCTGATATAGCTTTGTAAAAGGGAATTTGAAATAGATATATGATAATAAATATTTGATTGTTTTAATGATTTTTTAATATTAAATCCTTGGACATTGTTTTTAATGTATTAAAAAAGTTAAATTTACACGATATGAAAAAAAGCTAATTATTAACTCAAAAACACGAGAATGAAAAAAACGCTCTCTGTGCACTTACTTTGTGTACAATGCTTGGTGTGTCTGCTCAGGAAGTAGTCTGGCAGAAAGACATCAAATCTTCTACTCAGGATTTTCTAAGTCAGGTCACTACAACAATCGATCAGCAATACCTTATCACCGGAAGCTCTATTCAAAGCGATAAGCAGCAGGCTTCAGGCAGTAAGCAAAACAACGGTTATGATTTCCATTTGGTAAAACTGAACCAGCAAGGAGAAGAAATCTGGGAGAAGTATTTATCAGACAGAATCATGATTATTTATCAGCTACTGTGACCACTCAGGATGGTGGTTTTCTCTTAGCCGGAACTTCTTATTCAGGCAAAGGACTGGATAAAAAGGACGATTCCAAAGGGGATCAGATATCTGGTTGGTAAGAATCAATGAATTCGGGGATGAATTATGGCAAAAGACTTTGGGAACTTCCTCTGATGAAGAAGCCAGAGCAGTGATTCAGACTACAGATTTAGGATTCTTTGTTGCTGGAAATGTTCAAAATTCATCTAAAGGTTATGGCTCCAAAGATGTTTGGATCACCAGACTGGATAAAGACGGAAAAGAACTATCCGGACTTATTTTAGGTGGAAAAGGTCTGGATGAGGTCGAAAAAATGATCCCCACAAAAGATGGCGGAGCCTTACTGGGAATCTATTCCAGAAGCGCTGAAGTTCGTAATCCTGGTGTAAGAAATCCTGAAAGTAAATCCTCAACCGAAAGCACTGCTACCCGCAACCTGACATCTGCCACCTCCAAACAAAGCAGCAATTTCGGTGAAGGTGATTACTGGATTGTAAAACTGGACAAAAACGGAAAAATAGAATGGGAAAAGGACTATGGTGGGAAAGGAGATGATCATATCAGGACTTTAGCCCTGACTTCAGGTGGTTATATCATTGGTGGAGAATCCAGGTCCGAAAGATCAGGAAACAAAACGGTAGGCACCCAAGAAGGTACAGACCTTTGGCTGATTTCCTTAAATGAAAGAGGGGATGAACAGTGGCAAAAATCCTACAATTTCAAAAACCGTGATGTTCTGATGGGAATGAGTGTGATTACAAAGACCCAGGAATCAAGAACCAAGAACCAGGATGTTACAACAGGAATATTGCTGGGTGGCTATACCCAGGCTGAAGGCAGAATAGAAAAAGATGATGAAACCTTCTGGATGCTGTATCTGGATCAGAATGGAAATGAGCAGTGGCGAAAGCATGTGGCAGGAGAATCAAGGCAGAGAGAGGAAAGACTGTCAGATCTGAAACTGAACCGGGATGGTTCTATAATCCTGGCGGGAACCAGTGCCAAAGAACTGGGAAAAGAGAACTGGAAGATTGTGAAACTTGGAGACAAACAAGTGAACCAGCTGATCGAGAAGCAAGATATCAAGATCTATCCGAACCCGGTCTCCGATTATGCTTATGTAGAAATCGGCTTTGATTTCAAAGAAGCTGAAATTCTGTTGTATGATATGAGCGGAAGACAGCTTCAGAGTGTGAAGACAAAGAATAATGTGACCAAGATTAATACGCAGAATCTTGTACAGGGGGCTTATCTGGTGACCATTAAAACTGATAATAACAAAACGGCAAATGCAAAGCTGATAAAAAAATAAAACTGAGAATCATGAAGAAAATACTATTAACAGCCTTTTTACTGGCTGCCTTTTTAGGAAACATTAATGTTTCAGGGCAGGAGAAAATAGGCCTCCAAAAATATGATTATGTAACCAACGGAGATGCTAATATATATCAGGGAATACCTAATATAGGGCTTCCTATATTCAATATCGCTGTTCCAGCTACAGGAATCAGCATCAATCTTTCACTTAATTATTCCACCGAAAGTGCCTCTAGTTTCAGTTTGATTAGTGATACCGGAAAAGGCTGGAATCTTTCAACAATAGGGAGTATTGTAAGAAACAAAACCCGCAAAGCTGAAGATTATAAAAAGTACAGTGATGGTAGTGTAGATTCTGACATTTTTAATTATAACTATCCCGGAGGAAGTGGAAAATTCATGATTACAGATGATAGAGTTTCTCATGAATTAACTGCTGTTCATATTTCTCCGTCAAATGATAAAATCATTATTACCAAAGATACTCAGGAAGGAAAGGTTAAATCTTTTACCATCATTGATACCAAGGGTAATAGTTATGTTTTTGATAAACTGAACATCAATCAAATGACTGTAGGAGCTATAACCCAGACTGTAAAATATGTTAACAGCGGTTTCTTTTTGTCTAAAATTTTAATGTTAAAAATGAAGAAAGTGTAACCATTGAATATGAAACAAGAACAGAATCTGTACCTGCTCCTGCTGGGACTCTTCAGCAACAAAAAATTAAAAAAATTACAGTTCATGGTGCGGGAAGCATTGAATACATCTATAAGCATAGAGGTTCGGCTCCTTTACTAAGTGCGAGCAATAATGAAGATTGGTATATTGTGGATAAACTTGTTCTCAAGAGCCCCAAGGTACAATCATCAATCAGTATGCTTTTGAAAGACCTGCGGATCAGTTGCAGGGACTGGTTAATTTGGATAAAAACGGTAACCAGATCCAGAAATTTTCTTTTGAATATAATTCAGGGACCAGTTATGCAACAGATCTTTTTGGTTATCCTAATGCAATCCAAAGCTGTGATTTTGGAAGAGGCATTTTACCCTCTAAAGGAAGCAGAGATCGTAATACCTGCAGCTATGGAACACTCAAAACTATCTTTCTTCCTACAGGAGGAAGAACTGAGTATGAATTTGAATCTCAGTCACTACCACATGAGAGCTACAACACTTCGAACGGGTATTATGATTATTATCCTTTTGAGAAAATCAAAACCATTAATTACAGAACGGAGCCTGGAAAAACCCTCCTCCTTACACTGTTCCGGATAATTATGTTGTAGCATTTGTGAAATTTGAATATGAACCATATGGTCCTGTCAAACCAGGAGTTCCAAGGAGTCTTTCCTTTATATCAACGATCAGGAACTCCCTCCTTATGTTTATGATTCATATGATATGTATAGCTGTCCAAGCATATCCAGATTTTCTGCTGAAGGTACCATGAATTTTAGTGTTTCCGGAAGAAGCTCGGGAACCATAGAGCTTTATGCATTTAAGAAAACCCGTCTTGATGAAAATGATTACGGACATGGTCTTCGTATAAAAAGCATTAAAAATTTTAATTCTACAGGTTCTTCTCCGCTTGGCTATACAAAGTATGAATATAATTTATTTGACAATCCTCTGCGTTCAAGCGGAACCATAGTGGACACCTCTTCGGAATTAAGTTTTATTGAGGATTCCAAAAATGAAGTGAGACCTATTGGCTATACTAATGTTAAAGTAACAGATATGATTAATGGCAGCTATTCGAAATATTATTTCAAAAATCCTGATAATATCACACCCGGAATTCCCCCTTCTTATTTATCTGGGGGCGAAGAAATGAATAGTTATCTCCGCACATTGGGCCTGCTTGAAAAGCAAGAAACCTACAGTGAAGGCCAGCTGCTTCAGAAAACAGAAATGAGCTATCAGTTTAAAGAGGTTCCTTTAACTAATATTATCCACGGCCCCTCTCCTGGTACTCCTGTGAAAAAGATTGTCATTGCAAAGCAGAGTTCTACAGTCGAAAATTATATTTCCGGAACCACAAAAAAACTGGTTTCAACTTCAGAAAGCAATTTTGAAGACACCTACAGTAATATGATTTCTTCCAAAGAAACCCTTCATGATGGTACGGTGGTAGAAAAGACCCTTCTTTATCCTGCTGATAAGGGCGTACAAAAACTGGTGAATGCCAATATGATCAATATTCCTCTGGAGACCACTACCAAAAAGAACGGGAAGCTGGTAGGAAAAGCAGAAACTAAGTTTGACGACTCATCCCATTTGTACCCAACTTCTGTTATAGGCTATAATATGCAGACCCAAGCCCCTTTTACGGCTTCCACACTCGATGTATATGATGCTAAAGGAAACCTTGTGCAGGTTACAGGTAAAGACGGTATACCGGTCACTACGATCTGGGGATATTATCAGACGCAGCCTATTGCCGTGATCACGGGAGCCTCCTATTCCCAGGTAGCAGCACTTCCGGTTGTTACAGCTGCCATTTCAGCGTCTGATGCAGATCATGACAATCCAGCTAATGAGCCGGCTTTGCTGCAGGCATTGGAAAACCTAAGGAAAGATCCTGCACTCAAAAATTTCAGTATTACAGGTTCTGCTTATGATCTAATGATAGGAGTTACTCATTCGATTTCTGCCAACGGGATCAGGACTGCGAATATCTATGACAGTGCCAATCGTTTGATTAAGGTAATTGATGCACAAGGAAAGGTATTGCAGGAGAATCAGTACAACTATAAACACTAATATACCATGAAAAAAATATAATAACACCCTTTTGGTCTTCAATACTGAGAAAAAAGCAGGAGAAAAAATATTTTTCGCTTGTCATTCTTCTTTTTCATTAAACATTGCTGCACAAACCAATTTAAGTACATCAGAAAATTATATCTATACAAAATCCTGCCTGGATGCAGATTGTATCAAGAAATCTGAAGCCGTACAATATTTTGACGGATTGGGAAGACCTGTTCAAAGCATTGCCCTGAAAGCAACACCGCTTGGAAGAGATGTTGTAACACCCATAGAATATGACTCTAAAGGGCGTGAAGCTAAAAGTTATCTTCCTGTTCCCCAGAGTGGAACACAGAACGGAGCTATATATGCCAATCCGCTGGGGAATGCCTCATCTGCCGGATACGGAAATGAAAGGATCTATTCTGAAAAGATCTATGATCATATTTATACAGGAAGAGTGAACCAGTTGGTGCCACCAGGGAATTCCTGGTCCCAGAAACCTGCGAATATGTCCTATGGAACCAATACTGACGGAGAAGTCCGAAAGTTTATCATCACGACCGGATGGCTGGACGGAAGAACAGATTCCGGGATTTCCTATCCGGAAGCTATACCGCCAACCAGTTGATGAAAACTTCCGCCACAGATCCTGATGGCAACGTCACTACTGAATTTCAGAATGGAGAAGGTCAGACAGTTCTGGTAAGAAAGAATGACGGAACCAAAGAAGTGGATACCTATTACCTGTACAATGACTATGGTCAATTGGCGTATGTACTTCCCCTTTAGCCGTTGGCGATGCTGTTCCTGATGAGACTGCATTGAATAACCTTTGTTACCAATACCGTTACGACGGGCTGGGAAGGCTTGTAGAGAAAAAACTTCCCGGAAAAGGCTGGGAATATATGGTCTATGATAAAGCAGACCGACTGATTGCTACCCAGGATGCCGAATTAAAGAAAAAGGACAATGGCTCTATACCAAATATGACGGATTGGGGAGAGTCGCTATTACCGGAATATGTACAGGGGTGAAAGATCTCAGGAGCAGGATATTGCCAATGGATACAGTGCAAACAGAGTCAATAGAATCAATACGGCTTTTTTGAGAGGCAGGGGATGGATGTTTATTATGATAATCCGGATGCCACATATCCCAATTCATCAAAGTGGGTGACACTATTATCCTTAAACTATTATGATACCTATCCACAATATAGTTTTAGTCCTGCCTTTCCGACGTCAATACTTGGACAGCCTGTGATCACCGATATCCAGAATGCTCCTGTGAATACCCAAGCTATGCCAACCTTGAGCCTTGTGAAAAATATAGAGGATGATAACTGGACTAAAAGTTATGTTTATTATGATGCCAAAGGAAGATCGGTGGGATCCCATAGCATCAATCACCTTGGAGGCTATACCAGAACAGAATCGGAACTTGATTTTGCCGGAGTGGTGAAGCAGACCAAAGTGTATCATAAAAGACTCAGTACCGATACTGAAAAAGTTCTTACACAGAATTTTGAGTATGACAGTCAGAACCGTTTAAAGAAACAAACCCATCAGGTAGATAGTGGTGCCACAGAAATACTGGCGGAAAATACCTATAACGAACTTTCACAGCTTTCACAGAAGAAAGTGGGAAATGGTCTTCAGACAATAGATTATGGCTATGATATCCGTGGCGTGATTACCAAAATTAATGATCCTGCCAACCTGGGAAATAAGCTTTTCGGATATGAAGTGAAATACCAGAATCCCGAATATGCCAATATAGCTCCGGGAAAAAGCAATGGGAATATCTCTGAGGTAGACTGGAAAGTATCTTCAGACGGTATCCTTAAAAGGTATTCTTATGTATACGATCCGCTGAACCGCCTTAAAGATGCCATTTACTCCGAACCCGGAACAACGGTTCCTTATAACAATAAATATAATGAGCATGTCACTTATGACCTTAATGGAAATATCAAAACCCTGAAAAGAAATGGTTTTGCCATTTTTGGAAATACAGCGACCATGGTAGATGATCTGGTGTATCAGTATACAGGAAACCGCCTGGATAAGGTAATTGAAAATGCATTGAATGACACCGGATATGAAGGGGGAAACAATACCATGAACTATGATGCCAATGGAAATATGACGACCATGCCGGATAAAGGCATACAATCCATCGGTTATAATTTTCTGAATCTCCCCGATACGTTTAATATTATACAGACCTTTCTGGGAGAGACAAGCTACGTTAATCTGAATTATTTATACCGTGCTGACGGAACGAAACTGAGGAAAACCCATACGAGCCAGAGAAGCGGAAGAGGAAGTACCATGAGCACTGTTATGACGGATTATCTGGATGGCTTTCAGTATGATTTTAGGGATTTGGGGGATTCAGCCCTGTCTGACCTGTAAGACAGAGTCAGCTTATGAGGAACAGGCCTACACTAAAGCAGGAGTTTTACAACCGGTGAACTCTGACTGGACCCTCGATTTTGTAGCCACTTCAGAAGGTTTTTACAGTTTCACGGAAAACCGTTATATTTACCAATACCGTGACCATTTAGGAAATGTAAGGGTAAGTTTTACAAGAAACAGCGAAGGTGCTCCTCAGATTACAGATACCAACAATTACTATCCTTTTGGATTGAGCCATATAGGACAGGATAAAGGCCTTTTAGGCGGATATATGAATTATAAGTTCGGCGGTAAAGAGCTTCAGGAAACCGGTATGTTTGATTTTGGAGCCAGATTCTATATGCCGGATCTGGGAAGATGGGGCGTGATAGATCCATTGGCCGAACAGATGAGAAGATACTCACCGTATAACTATGCTTACAATAATCCTGTGACGTTTACAGATCCGGATGGAAGAAAACCTATGGCTCCAGACCAGGAAGAAGCTCAATTAATGTACCCAAAGTCCCTCTGGTCTTTTTATGCGGGAGGAGGCAGTTCTACACAGGATCTCATGAATTTTATAGCCCAGAATAACGGATTGGGAGCATTTCAGGATCTGTTGACAGGGACGATGGGGAAAAAAGGAGGCGGAGGAATCAATAATGGCCCTGCCAAAAATATTATCATTAATTTTATAAGAGGTGATAAGAAACTTGGTAATTTTGTAAATAGTGATTTTGCAGCCAATGGATGGCATATTATTGATGCTTTAAACTTGAACGATGCTCTAACAAAACTGTCTAAATATCTGGGAAGTAATCAAGCAGATAATATTTACATAAATTCTCATGGTTTGCAAAGCGAACGTTATGTTTTCAATGAAGAAGGCGAAGCTCTTCGTGATAAAAACGGTAACTATGTAATGGTTGGAGATACAGGTTTTTCTACAGGCGATGATATGATTTTAGGAAGTAATATGCAACAGTATATCACTGATAAAAGCAAATTATCAGAAGGAATAAGAAGTAGTATAGATAGTTTTATAGGTATTGCAAACTATGTTAATGAAGGAAAGAATCTTATTATGGGAACTTGCTGGTCTGCAAGATATGATGATCTTTTGGGTACAGGTGTGTCGTCGTCAATTGTAAGATCAAGAGATATCTTTATTAATAGGGATCTGACAAGTATGCATTATAGTGGCACTACAGGTAAAGAATATATTACTTTTCAAGATTTTACTAGTTGGAATCAAACTTCTCAAAAGAATTATGAAAAAGGATGGGGTTGGTACAAGAATGGTACAGTTTATCAACAAAATTTTAATATAATGATGACAAAATATGGAGTTAAAACAATTAAATAAAACGGTGGTGCTATTAGCGTTGGTTATCAATGTTAATATCTTTTCTCAAATGAAAATGGCTGATATAGATGGTAAGGAGTTTTCAATTAATTTGAAGACACAAAATAAAAAATATTATAAATCTATTAGATAGCAGCAACTATAGTATATATTACATACCAGATAAAAGAGATTTCAATTTAAAAGTCGGGTCAGGTATAAATGAACGAGCAAATATTATCCTTTTTTCAAAAAGGATTCAAAAAGGAATTCTTATAAATTTTAGACAGAGTATTCAACATAAAACAAATTCGGTCTACAGTATCACTTTACGTACTGGCTTTCATGATAATTATATGTTTATTCCCTCAATGATTATTGTAGATAAAGACTTTAATTATGAATATCTAATGAAGTATTATTACATGCCACCACCTCCTCCTGAAAATGGAGTTTATAAGTCGTGGATTGCAATACAAGATAATAAAAATCGATGTAATGTAATCGATATTGATATAAAAGGCAATGCTATTCATGAAAACATAGATGATCTTTTGAGTAATATTTCTAAAGTACCAAAAATGTTTCTACAAAAAAATGTGATCCAATAGTTTATGAAATGGATTTAAAAGACTTTTTTCCTGAAAAGATAGTTCACTAAAAGGTATAATGTAAGAGTAGGAATTTACCTACTCTTACTTTTTCTAAATATTGCTAAAATAAGGAGTGGTCACTTAGGAAATTTACGGGTAAGTTTTACAAGAAACAGCGAAGGCGCTCCTCAGATTACAGATACCAATAATTATTATCCTTTTGGATTGAACCATATAGGACAGGAGAAAGGCATTTTAGGCGGCTATATGAATTATAAGTTTGGCGGTAAAGAGCTTCAGGAAACCGGTATGTTTGATTTTGGAGCCAGATTCTATATGCCGGATCTGGGAAGATGGGGCGTGATAGATCCATTGGCCGAACAGATGAGGAGATACTCACCGTATAACTATGCTTACAATAATCCTGTGACGTTTACCGATCCGGATGGAAAGAAGCCTATGGCTCCGGACCAGGAAGAAGCTCAATTAATGTACCCAATGTCTCTTTGGTCTTTTTATGCGGGAGGAGGCAGTTCTACACAGGACCTCATGAATTTTATAGCCCAGAATAATGGAATGGGAGCGTTTCAGGATCTGCTGACGGGAACTATGGGAAAAAAAGGAGGCGGAGGAATGAATGCTAAAAATGTTGAGTCTTTTGTGAAAAATGGGGTCCCTTATGAACGAGCAGTTGTATTAAGCAATGGAGGACAGGTGTCTTTTGATGATTGGGTGAATGGAACTAGTTCTGAATTAGATGAAGATAATGATGAAGAACCAGTGAATTTTTTTGGAAAGGATGATGAGGCAGTTTTCCATAATAGATTTAAAGAACAATATAATAGGTATAAAAATACTAAAGGAGACGGAATATTCCGAGTATATGGGCATGGAAATAAAAGAATGATTTGGAATGAGGATGAAATGATTTATGGTGCTGACTCTTTTGATAAAGCTATGATAAAAAAAAATAAAAGATGGAAAGATGTTGACAAAATTAAAAATGCCATGCTTTTCCTGTATTCCTGTGAGTCAGCAAGAGAAAATGATGAAGGAGCTTCAATAGGGAGGAAAATTTCTGTAAAACATCCAAATCTTACAGTAATAAGTTTTGACGGATATGTAGATTATCACGGAGGTCTTCCAGGTATGAGTCGCGTTAATCAAGAACGTAGTACTCCTGATGCTAAAGGACAAGTGATAATATATAAAAATGGCATTGTTATTTACAAAGATTTGTATAAAAACTATATAAAATAAATTTATGAAAAAGAATTTAAAGTCAAGTTTATTTTTTCTTTTAGTATTATTTTTTTCATGTAATAATAAAAAGGAAAATAGACTAAATAATACAGAAGTCATAGCTACAACAATTGCTTCAAATGATTCTATATATAAAACTGCTGATATTGCAATAAAAATGGTGATACCTTAATTTATAAAAAGCTTATCGATATTTCTCAGTCAATCATTATGAAAGGGAATTTTTATATTATTCAATAACAATGGCTCATAAGTATAATTGGGGACAGGCTTATTTTGACACCTATACAATTTTGACAAATGTTAATGATGAAAGTAAAATAAGCAATGAAAGCCTAGCTACGTATTATTTACTAAAATCGTATGAAAAAAATAATTCTTATGCTAAAGAAATTGTTAAAGAGCAGTTTCTAGATAAAGGATTAAAAGTTCCGAATTCTATTTCAATTTTAGAAAGTAAAAACTAATCCCTTTACTGGTGTGTGCGCCTCGCTAGTATCTGTATGAAATAATAACACTTTACTATTTTGTAAAGTGTTTTTTACTGTAAGAGCTGCTAGTATGATTTTTTGAAATATAGAAGATAGGTGTAATTTTAAAATTATTATTGTTTAGTACGAGCAAGATGTTCGCACCAGCTTTGGAATTACTCAAGTTCATGGCCCATTGGAGGGAAAATAAGATTTCAAGATTTTACGGGTTATAATCAAACTTCCCAGAGCAACTATATAGATGGATGGATTAGATATAGGGATGGATCAGCTGTTCAACAAAATTTTAATATAATAATGACAAAATATGGAGTTAAAACAATTAAATAAAATACTAATATTATTAGGTTTAGTTTTTAACATAAATGGCTTTTCTCAACTGAAAATGGCTGACATAGAGAATAAAAAGTCTCGGTTAATTTAACAACAGAAAAGAAAAATATCATAAAGATATTTGAGGATAGGGATTATAAAATATTTTATATTTTAGATAAGAAACGATTTGACTTTGATAAAAATTAACAAATGTTGATTTAGTAAATCTTGTATTTTTTTCTAAAAAATATAACAAAGGAATACTTACTCTTTTTAAACAAAGTATTCAACATAAAAAAGTCTGTTTATAATATTGATTTGCATACAGGTTCAGCTGATAATTATATGTTTATTCCTTCAATGATTATTGTAGATAAAGACTTTAATTATGAGTATTTAATGAAATATAGTTATATACATTTACCAAATGATATAAATGTATATACATCAAGTATTTCAATACAGGATAATGAAAATCGTTGTAATAAGGTGCGTATTGTTCTAAAAGGTAATGCTATTCATGAAAACATAGATGATCTTTTGAGTAATATTTCTAAAGTACCCAAAAATGTTTCTACAGGAAAATGTGATCCAATAGTTTATGAAATGGATTTAAAAGACTTTTTCCTGAAAAGATAGTTCAGTAAACCCCCGCTGGTGCGAGCGTCTCGCTCGTACCTGATAAAATAACACTAACCCTTTACAAATAGTAAGGGGTTGTTTACTTTATTTAAAGTTGTAAGTATGGATCAATGTTTTTTGAAATATCGAAAATAGGTGTAATTTTAAGATTGTTACTGTTTGGTACGAGCAAGATGCTCGCACCAGCTTAGGGTTATTTATTTGGTCATGGGAAGTTGCTTGTATATAAAAGGAAATTTTTCATGGAAAAATCCTGACCTGTTGATGAGTATGGCTTTTAATATTGAACATTCGGAAAATGAATATAAGATACGTGATCATAAAGCCGGTTTTGAATTAACCGGAAACAGCGGAATAGTATTAGCCAAAGGACTGGAAACTGAATTTGGAGATTCCTTTGAAGACTTTTTGAAGGCGTAGATCCAAATCAACACATTATTAAAAAAGGATATTCCAAACACTGGAATATCCTTTTAAAATTTTATGGAGTGGTCACTTGCTGAATGACATAGCTTTGCCGGTCCACCGTATGGGCAGAAAAATAACCCAGAGCACCATTGCTGATATTGCTTGGCGGATTGGCTGGGGTAGTTCCCCGCCGTTACCTCCGGTGATCTGAAGCAGCGCATTATAGTAGGTAAATATATTGGTGCTGATGCACTGCATTTCTACATGAATGGTATCTCCTGGTACCACCTCGTGATCTCTGCCTTTATTGTCATCATTAGGCAGAATCAAAGGTTGTTGGTTGGGTAGTCCGTTGTTGACATTGTCTGAAGTAACATTCATATATTTTTTAGTCAGATTATTGATTGTAAAACTGAATAAATAGCGGTTTCCCAATGGTGCCGGGTCTGTGAAGACCGGTAGAAGCGTATATGTGGTCTTATCTCCAAATTTAAAAGAACTCTGTTCCAGATTCATTAAAGGTACGGGTTCAGGCATTGTACTCTGAGCAGTATATTCCTTTCCTTCGGCCTGTACTTTCAGGGTATAGGTTCTGCCCGGATCACCATAAAAGGCAGTCGTCTGGTACATCCTGTTTCCTACATAATGAAGCGTTTCAGTCTGGCCGTTATCATCACTTAAAACGACTGTAGCTCCGGTAACGGCAGGATATTGGTTGGGATCTGAGACATTTACAGATTTTGTGATCCTCACTGTGTAAGGGCCCACTTTATCCGTTACATTTCCTTCGATAACAATATTTCCGCTCTGATTGTTAAGATCCAGGTCGATCTCTTTTTCACAGGAAGTCAAAGCAAACAGGGATAATATGATAAAATATGTATTTTTCATGATTTAGAATTTGAAGTTATAAGTGATATTAGGTACCCAACGGAATAAAGAGGTCTGCATGGCACGGGTTGTTCCGGGACGGTCAGGATTATCTTCGAAATTAATAATGTAGGCATTCTCACGGCCATACAGGTTATAAATTCCGAAAGTCCAGGAACCACGGAAACGTTTATTGGATTGCGGTTCATAGGTGGCACTGAGATCCATTCTGTGATACGCCGGCATTCTGTCTGCATTTCTGTTGCTGTATTGGAATACTGTTTGCCCGTTCAGCTCATATTTTCCGGTAGGGAAGGTCACTGCATTTCCTGTACTGTAAACAAATAATCCGGAGAAGGTCCATTTGGGATTCAGCTGGTACGTTGCTACAATGGAAAGATCGTGGGTTTTGTCCATTCTGGCATTATACCATTCGTTATTATTGATTCCGTTGATTTTTCTTTCTGTTTTAGACAAGGTATAGGAAATCCATCCTGTAAGCTTTCCGCTTTTCTTTTTGGCAATAAGTTCCAGACCGTATGCCCTGCCTTTTCCAAACAGCAGTTCACTTTCTACATCTGCTCCTGTATCAAAGGCGATCTCGGCTCCGTTTTTGAAGTCGATCTGATTTTGCATAGACTTGTAATAAATTTCAGCATTCAGCTCATAATTATTGTTGTTGAAATTCCTGCTGTATCCTACGCTGATCTGATCTGCAATTTCAGGTTTTACAGTATAGCTGCTTCCTATCCATTGGTCTGTAGGATTTCCGCTGTTGCTGTTGCTTAGAAGATGGAGGTTTTGAGTGTTCCGGGCATAAGCTCCCTTCACACTGCTTACTTCGTTGATACGGTAATTGGCTGAAACCCTCGGTTCAAGATTCACATACGTTTTTCCAAATTTCCCTTTTTCCAGAAACCTGCTGTCTGTAAGCACCCCGTTTTCATAGGTATTGAAAGTATCACCTCCCAGAACACTGAAAATAGAAAGCCTTGCTCCATAATTGATGGTCAGCTTTTCCGTAGCTTTGAAATCATCATTGATATAAAGTGCATTCTCCCACGATTTTCTCGGATTCCTCGGGTAGCTGCTTACACTTGTTCCGCCGGCACTGCTTGGAGTGATCGTATGATAAATAGACTGAAGACCGAAACGTACAGAATGTTTGTTTCCGGCAAACCAGGTAAAATCCTGTTTCAGGTTCCAGTCCTGTATCTTAGAGTTCAGGTCAAAAACGGTGTCATCATTTTTCAGACTGATCTTATAGTCATAATTGCTGTAAATAAAAGAGGTGTTGGAGAATAGCTTGCTGTTGATAATACTGTTCCAGCGTAATGTTGCTGTAGTATTTCCCCAGTCTGTTGAGAAAGTATCTCCCAGACCCAGTACATCTCTTCCGAAATATCCCGAAAGATAAAGACGGTTGTTTTCATTGAGCTGGTAATTGGCTTTTAAATTGAGATCATAAAAATAAAGTTTGTTGTCTTTATAATCCTTAGATGTTTTCAGGAACAGGTCAGCATACGTTCTTCTTCCGGAAACAATGAAAGAAGATTTTTCCTTTTGAATAGGGCCTTCCACACTTAGTCTGCTGCTGATCAATCCGATCCCTCCGTTGACGTTGTAATCTTTATTATTTCCGTCCTTCATTTTCACGTCCAGTACGGAAGCGAGACGTCCTCCATATTGTGCAGGGCTGTTTCCTTTAATAATGCTGGCATCCTTTAAAGCGTCACTGTTAAACGTACTGAAAAATCCAAGTAAGTGGGAAGCATTGTATACAGGAGCTTCATCCAGCAAAATCAGATTCTGATCGGTGGCACCTCCTCTTACGCTGAACCCGCTGCTTCCCTCACCATTGCTTTTAATACCTGGAAGAAGCTGTATGGTTTTCATTACGTCTTTTTCACCGAAAAGAACCGGAAGTTTTTCTATATTTTTAATGCTTAACGTTTCTGCACCCATTTGGGCAGACGTTAAGTTTTTATCTTTTTAATTCCTGTTATTACCACTTCATCAATTGCTTTAGCAATCTGTTCCTGAGGGCTGAGCGGAAGATCCAGCTTCATATTCTGGTTAACGGTGATGTCCTGCTCAAAATCTCTATATCCCGGATAAGAAATAATAACCTTGTAATTCCCTTCCGGTAACGATAATGAATAGAAACCATACTCATTGGCAATCACATTGATGGAAGGGTCTTCCGCTACTTTTACACTCACTCCGATCAGGAGTTCACCGTTTTTTTGATCCTTAACGGTTCCGCTTACCTGATATTTTTGTTGTGCCATAGCCCAACTGCTGAAACAGAGTGCAGCTGAAGCAGCAGCAATTTTAAAAAAGATGTTTGCATTAAGTTTATTGTTTTAAAGTAGTAAAGATTTTCTTATAGAAGGTTATAGTTTATTGATGTTGAATTAGTTGAAGAGAAAGCAGATTAGTTACACGAAAAAAATAATTTTAAAATTAAATTATCGTGAAGCAGGTACTTTTCTGGTTTCATCTGTAAGTCCGGGATTTTCAGAGGCAAATATAACCGCAAATTTCATAAAACCTTATATTATGTAGTGTATATTTCTTTTTTTAACAAATAATAATTCACTGTAGGATAATCTTAATATAGAATCTTTTAAAAGGGAATTTATTTTTGAAGTATCTGTTCAAAGCCGCTTTACATCGGGAATATTATCATAATTTTTAGTTAATTAACCTCCCTGTTGAATTTGGATTCTGGTAAAATCATATTTTTGACGACTTAATGTAAAATCCATGAAAGCCAAAACACCTTTTTATATAGCAATTGTTCTGGGAATATTAGGGAATTCTGTTTCTGCCCAAACTACATCTGACACAGATCGTGAAATTGCTCAAGTAGAATCAGGACTGATGCCCGTTACCCGTTTTGAAGGAGAGTCACTCTGGACATTGGCCTCCCGGATGAAACATTATAACATTCCCGGAGTAAGCATTGCCGTGATCAAAAACTCCAAAATAATCTGGAGTAAAACATACGGCCTGGCAGATGTGGAATCTAAAATTCCGGTGAACTCCCGAACTTTGTTTCAAGCAGCATCTATGAGTAAGCCCGTAAGTGTTTATGCTGCATTAAGCATCGTAGAAAAAGAAAACTTGATCCCGATGCGGACGTGAATACCTATCTGACTTCATGGAAGATCCCCGAAAATCAATTTACAAAAGACAAAAAGGTCAGCCTTAAAAATATTGTCAGCCATACTGCCGGTTTTACGGTGAGCGGCTTCCCGGGATATGAGCCCGGAAAATCTGTTCCTACACTCATCCAGGTGCTGAATGGCCGGAACCCTGCCAATACTTCACCCGTTATTGTAGATCAGGTTCCCGGAAAATCCTTCCGGTATGCCGGTGGTGGATATTGTGTAATGCAGCAGATGCTTATCGATATTGAAAAGAAAGATTTTCCCACCATTATGAAGGAAAATGTACTTCAGCCACTGAATATGAAAAACAGTACTTTTGTTCAGCCATTACCGGAATCCCACGTGAAATGGGCTGCAACAGCTTATAATATGGAAGGAAAAAGAGTGCGGGAAGATATCATACCTATCCTGAAATGGCTGCGGCAGGACTATGGACCACCGCTGAAGATCTTGCCGGATTTGTTATCGATATCCAGAATACACTGGGTAATAAAAGTACGAATATTGTTTCTCAGAAAACAGCAGAAGAGTTTACAAGCCCTTTCTTTGATAAATTTGAAGGGCTGGGGATTTTCCTTGAAAACCGTAAAGGAGAAACTTATTTCACCCATGGTGGCTGGAATGAAGGTTTTTCCAGCAAATTTATAGCAAGCAAAACCAGTGGTGATGGGGTAGTGGTTCTCACCAATACCAATAAACCCGATTTTATAGAAGAATTAGTACGGTCAGTGGCTGCAGTGTATCAATGGCCGGGATATACCAATCCTGTAAATAAGATTTTACCTTTAAAGGAAGAAGATTTCAGGCATAGCATAGGCCGCTACAGATTTAATAATTATGGTCTCTACAGAGTGTATCGTGAAAAAGGAAAAATGATGATGAGCATCAATGATATTGAGAATCCGGTGGAGCTTATAAAAGTAGGAGAAAATGCGTATACCACACGAAACTGGGACTACAGATCAGAATTTGTGAAAAATCCAGAGACCGGAAAGATGGAGCTTGTACAGATCTTGCAGGATAAAACCATCTATTCGAGAAATCCGCAATTGGGTAAGGATGAAAATACACCTTTGGAACTGATTCTGGGGGTAACTTTGATAAAGGACTGGAAGCTTTCCGAAAAGCGAGAACTGAAAACTCTGATCATTACTTTCTTTCTGAAGATTTTCTGAATAATGTAGCATACAGCCAGCTTCGTGAAAAAAAAATATACAAAGGCCATTGATGTTTTCAGGACGATTAATGCATTATATCCTGAAAATAAAACAGTCTATGAAAGTTTGGGAGAAGCCTATCTGAAAGCCGGAAAGAAAGAGAATGCCAAACAGGTTTATCGTAAAGCGCTGGAAATAAATCCCGAAAATGAAAATGCAGCAAAGGCATTGAAAACACTTTAATAAAGAAGGGTAAAAGTCTTGTATTCAAAATAAAAAAATGGAAAATCTGAAAAAATGGATCGGCAATAACTGGTCTACACTTATTTTAACAATTCTCTTTGTGATACTGTTAGTCAGTCCGGACGCCAAAGCATGGCTGATGAGACAGGTCGCTTCAACCGGATTATTAAATTCCAGTATATCTGAGGTTAAAAAAGTCCGGAAGCAGCTTCAGGAGTATCTTATGCAGATTTCAGCCTGAAAAACGAGGCAGGCAAGGCTGTTCAGATATCAGATTTGAGAGGAAAAGTGGTTTTTATCAATTTTTGGGCATCATGGTGCCCGCCATGCCGGGCAGAATTTCCTTCCGTTCAGAAGTTTTATGAAAAATATCATTCAGATCCGGATCTGGTTTTCCTGACGGTGAATCTGGATGATGATCCTGCATTGGGACAAGCTTACCTGAAGAAAAACGGGTTTACACTTCCATTGCTGACGATAAATGGACCCATTCCGAAAGAAATTTATGACGGATCATTACCTACAACCGTAGTTTTGGATAAAAAAGGTGAAATAAGACTCCATCACATTGGTGTGGCAGATTATAGCAAAGAATCTTTTTACAGAGAAATTGAGATGCTGTTGAAGTAAATGACTAATGATAATATCGTGCTATGAAGAAATCCCGTCTTGATTTTAATAACGTACTTATTGCAAGTAAAGCTCCCGGGTCAGACCAGTATCAATTGAGATTTTCACATCAAAAGAATATAGAATTCAGCCTGCTATAACCTTATTTTGAAAAAGAAGAAGCTGAAACCCTGAATTTGAAAAGACCTTATAAACCTTCTGATTCCCATTGATTCTGAAGGTTTTTTCTTATCTTTATGTAACAAAATTATAATCACAGAAAGGATATGAATATTCAACTTTTTTCAAAAATGCACTGGTAGGAGCAGCTACGCAGGAATTGGAGCAGGAATAGCCACTGAGCTGGCAAAATGTGGTGCAAACGTCACTATAATGGCCCGCAATGAAGAAAAACTTAAGGATTTCATGGCCATGTTACCCATAGTGAATCTAGAGCAGAAACATCAGTATCTTGTAGCAGATTTTTCAGATTTTGAAAACTATAAGAAAATCATTACTGAATATTTTAATATCCATTCTGTAGATATTCTGGTGAATAATACCAATGGTCCGGAACCGGGGCTGGCTCTTGAAAAAAACGTGGAAGATTATCAGAAAGCCTTCGATCTTCTTTTTAAGACCGTTTGTGAAACCACTCTGCTGGCTTTACCTCATATGATCAAACAGGGAAGCGGGCGTATCATCAATGTTTCCTCACTATCTGTGAAAGAACCCATAGGAAATCTGGCACTTTCCAATTCCATCCGCTCAGCAGTGATTGCCTGGGCTAAAACTTTATCCAATGAAGTCGCTCAACATCATATCACTGTCAATAACGTTCTGACAGGCTATTTCGATACGGAAAGGATTCAGAACATTATCCACCATGAGTCACAACAGACAGGACATTCTACAGAAGAAATAAAAAAGCAAGAGAAAATAAAATTCCTATGAAAAGACTGGGGAAAACTGAAGAATATGGCCATCTGGTTGCTTTTCTTGCTTCAGAATATGCCTCATATCTTACCGGAACAAGCATCCCTTTGGACGGCGGGCTCAATAATACCTATTAATTTATTCAGTTTTAAATGAACTTTATATATTGAATTCAAGTTGGTTAATGCTGTGTTTTTGGTATCTGAAACCTTCCGGCCTCCTTCTTCCACTTCCAAACCCTTCATTTAATAAAAATTTTTATTTTCCCATGTAATAAACTCTTTCCATCAGTTGTCTTATCTATTATTGGAAAATAGTATATGAAAAACTGGTCTTTTAAAAAATGGAACACCATACTCGGATGGTTCCTCTTCGCTATTGCATTGATTACTTATCTGTCTACCATTGAGCATTCCCTCAGTTTCTGGATTGCGGGAGTATATTTCTTCAGCGGTAAAGCTGGAGGTTACCCACGCTCCGGGAGCCGCTTTATTCCAGATTCTGGGAGCTGTGGCCAGTATTTTTGCATTGGGGAAAGCAGAGAATTATTCAATTGTTATCAATGCAATGTCGGCACTTTGCAGCGCATTTACTATTTTGTTCCTGTTCTGGACCATTACTCATTTTGTAAGACGTCTTTTAAATAAAGATTTTGAAGAAATTACCAAACATCAGGAAATTGCCATTCTGTTTGCGGGAGTAACGGGTGCTTTATGCTTTACCTTTTCCGATACATTCTGGTTTTCAGCAGTTGAAGGAGAAGTGTATTCTATGGCGTCTATGTTTATCGCATTGCTGGTATGGCTTGTTACAAAATGGGAGAACGATTATAAGGCTGCTGACAGTGAACGGTGGATCATTCTTATTTTCTTTGTCATAGGTCTTTCCGTGGGCGTACATATGATGTGTATGCTGGCAATACCTGCTATCTGTCTGATCTATTATGCCAGAAACTATACCTTTACCTGGAAGAGTTTTATACTCGCCAATCTGATTACCCTGGGAGTTCTGGCCTTTGTGTTTAAAATGATTTTCCCACTGATTATGACCATGTTCGGGAAGCTGGAAATTTTCTTTGTCAACGGATTGGGGCTTCCTTTCCATTCCGGGACGATTGCAGCATTTGTTTTAATGGCGGCTATCTGTTATCTGGTGATCAGATATGCAGGAAAAACAAAGAAAAATGTCTATCAGACCATTGCTTTATCTGTTGTGTATATGATCATAGGCTTTTCATGCTGGCTGGTGATTCCGATCCGGGCTAATGCCAATCCGCCCATGAATCTTAACGATCCTGATACGGCTATCGGAATGAGGGATTATTACAACAGGGAACAATACGGAGACTGGCCTACCATCTATGGGCAGAATTATACTGCATTTCTTGATAGAAGCGGAATTGAGAAAAATGAAGACGGAAGCTATAAAAGAGATATAACCGGAGATATTTATGAAAAAGATGAAAAAACCGGAACTTACAGGAAAACAGGAGAACGCTTCAACTATGTTTTCAATAAATCTCATATAAGCTTTATGCCTAGAATGTTTAAAGAAGACAAGGAAATAATGGCCAATTATATTGCTTTATACGGAGCTCCTGATTTTACATTCAATTATGATAATGAAGATGTGGCAGACAATCCTCAGGCTAAGCAGATCTTTGACGAGCTGAGGGCAAAATATGAGGACGATTCCATTACGGTGGAAGATTATATGAAGGTAAAACCTTATGATCTGATCAAAGTACAAAGACCTTCTCTTGCACAGAATATGGATTATTTTATTTCCTTTCAGAACGGATATTATTTTGTGCGGTATCTGATGTGGAACTTTGTCGGAAGACAGAATGACCTTCAGGGACATATGGAAAATACCCAGGAAACTGGATCTCAGGATTTTCATTCATTGATAATGCTTTATTGGGAAATCAGGATCATCTTCCTGCCAAATTTAAAAATGAAAGTACCGTAAAATTCTTTTTTCTGCCATTGATTTTAGGCTTGATAGGATTCTTTTTCCAGCTGAACCGGGATTTCGGGAGATTCTATGCCCTTCTTTCCCTTTTTATTCTGACGAGCGTAGGTATTGTTTTTTATACAGGAGTAAAACCATTTGAAGTAAGAGAAAGAGATTATGCCATGGTAGGATCATTCTATGCTTTTGCCATCTGGATCGGACTGGGAGCTGGTGCTGTCTTATGGTTTCTTCAATCCAGAATCAGGTCCAATGCCACTAATATGATATTGGGAATACTTCTGTTGGGAATTCCTTTTATGATGGGCTTCCAGAATTACAAATCGCATGACAGAAGTAAAAAGACAGCCGCTTATGATTCAGCATATTCATTTCTGGCATCTTTACCCAAAAATGATATTTTTTTCATTTACGGTGACAATGATACTTTTCCGGTATGGGCAATCCAGGAAACGGAAAGATTCAGAGATGATGTAAAGACGGTTAATTTTACCCTTTTGGCCACTCCTTGGAATATTGACCAGGTAAAAAGAAGAACTTATAATGCGATGGGAATACCGGGAGAGTTAACTCATGAGGAATACAGAGACGGGGTCAATGATCAGGTTTATCTGATGAAGAAAGACGATTGGGAAGGGTTATTTGCTATGTTAAAAGAGCAGGGAGCACCTGAAACGGAATTCCAGGAATTCAGAAAGTATCTTACTCAGGATTCTCTGACGCTGAAAGAAGCAATAAAGTTTCTGAAATCCAAATCTCCTGCAAAAGATGAACTGCTGAAAATGTATTTCGGGGAAAAAGAATACGAGAAATATAATATTATTCCGGTCAATAAATTTATTCTTCCTGTCAACAAAGAAAATGCTGTGAAGGCAGGCATTATTAAGAAAGAAGATCTTCCTGTGGCAGTTGATCACATCACGATCAATTATGAAGCGAATACCCTTTATAAAAGCAATCTTATGATGCTTGATATGCTGGCGAACTTCGACTGGAAACGGCCGGTTAATTTCTCATCGGGAGGAATGTATGACAGTGAAAATATTTTTTACCTGGATGACTATCTGCAGTTTGACGGGTTCAGCTACAGGCTAATACCGATCCGTACTCCGCAAGCTCCTGATGGAGATAAAGGAAGGGTAGATGCAAATGCTCTTTACAACGTAGTGAAAAACTACAAATGGGGAAATTTCAAAGACTTAAGCATTTATTATGATGAAACGGCTACTTCCAATATCATTGGTTACAGAATGTCTGTAAGCAGAGCGGTCTCTGCCCTTGTAAAGAGTGGTCAAAAAGCCAAAGCCTTGGAGCTGCTGGATCTTGTGAACAGAGAAATTCCTGCCGGAAAGTATAATGATCCACGCTCACTGAGTTCCATCGTTACGGGCTATATTGTTGCCGGGCAGGAACAGAAAGGACTTCAGCTGGCAGAAAATCTTAAAAAGATATATTGATGAATACGAATACTATCAGAAACTTTCTCCTTCATTCCGGGCAGCTGCGAAAAAACAGATACGTTCAAAACCTATGGAATATGCACTGGTAGTATCTGCTGTTACAGAAGCTTACAGAATGGCAGGACAGAATGAAAAGGCTCATGCTTATGTATTGAAATCTGTGGTGCCGGTAGATCAGAAATTCAATGTCTTTGTGAAAGGACTTCAGCAAATGGGAAAAGAGAAAGCAATGAAAGAATCTGAAAATATTCAGCAGATTGTTCCTTTCTATCAATATTTATTTGACGTGATAAAACCTTTGGATTCCACTTATTCAAAAAAGAAAGAAGAACAGATTACTAAAGCAATGATCAAAGCTACACAATAAGTGGAGTGATGGAATTTTGAAATAATTTAAACCATTACGATGTAATAAGATTTCAAGAGTTAAGAAAAGCTTTACTTTCGGAGAATTCTTAAAAGCCTTTTGAGTTCTTAATCCTTTATCAGATATTAACAGTTCATTTAATATAGTTTGTAATTAAAAAGCCTTAGCCTTCAATGGTTAAGGCTTTTTGACTGCCATGTGAAAAACTAGACTTTTGCTGATAATTCTTTTTCCAGTTGAATGGCCTTTGGAAACAGAATATTATTTTCCAGATGAATATGCTTGTGCAGGTCATTTTCAAAATCCTGGAGCATGGCAAATGCTACTTTATAAGTATTGCACGCATCTGCAGGCGGCAGATATTCATCAGTGATTTCAGCAATTTTTCTGAAGCGGTCTCCTTCTACGGTATGCTCATGCTGCATCATATTGACAGGGTTTTCTACTGTTCCGAAAACAGGTTGTGGAAGCTGGTCTCCGGATATCTTTGCTTTCATCATATTTCTGACAAAAGGAAAAAGAATAAGCTCTTCTTTTTCATATGAGCAGCCAGATCATGAGCTGACTCATTAAATAAGGCATTGATTTCAAATAATTCCGGGTGCCTTTCTCCATGAACCCGGCATAGTTTATCAAGAAAAGACTGCAAAACCAGAGCTTTCTCTTCTACATAACGATGATGGGTTTTCTCTATATAATCTGCCAGAAGATCCAGAGGCCAGCTGCTGAAATCTATGGCCGCACCATCATTTTTAGGAAGCGCTTCCAGCTCCATATAAATTTTTTCCGGATCAATCTTCTTGCTGTTGCAGGCGTCTTCAATACTTCTTCCGCCTTTACAGCAGAAATCAATTCCGTTTTTTTAAAGATGGCAGCTGCTCTGAAGTCTTCTGCGACAATATTTCCTATAAAATCTGTTCTGGTATTCATAATATACTATTTTTTTATAAATCTGATTTGAATTTTGTGGGACAAAAACTACTTTTTAAGCGAAAGAATGTATTTTACCATCTGTTTCGCATCATCTTTGCTGAGCCCTTCATGGGGAGTCATCGGGATATCTCCCCAGTTTCCTTTTCCGCCTTCTATGATTTTCTGAGCCAGCTGATCAATATCTGCTTTTGTATATTTTGCAGCAACATCCTGATAAGAAGGACCTATCAGTTTGGCATCTACCTTATGACAGGCGAGACAATCAGCTGCTTCAATCAGCTTGAAAGCAGGATCGGCAGAGGTATTTGATGATACAGCAGGTTCTGATGGTGGAGTGGGTTGTGGTTCCGTTTGCCCTGTGGAGGGTTCCGGGATGGGGATTGGTGTTGTTCCGCTTTTTTCAGAACATGAAAGCATAATCATTGTCAGAATCATCATCATAGCGGTATTTAAAAATCGTGTTTTCATAATGCGATGTGTTTATGATTGAATTTGTTTCTTTTTAAACTGTGATAGAATAGCGGCTATCAATAGGATAATCTTGATAACTTCAGCGTAGATAAAATAGTCATGCAATGGGGTAGCGGGCAATGCTTTTCCTGCTGAAAGAGCATCTGCTCTGATATCCAGAACCGGAAGCATCCAGAATTTTTCGAGGACAAGAATACATGTTAATATACTAAAGAGAATGAAATCAGTTTTAGTATAATTCTTACGGCTGATGATCATGAAAACCATAATGAATACTAAAAATGCAGCCTGAATATTCGTAGAAATTCCAAACATAAGTTTTCCTAATCCTAATGCTATGGGAAGCGTTATCCCCGGAACCTGAAATTTAAGCGGGGTTTCTAAAAAACTGACTGTTACAAACATTCCCGTCATCAGACAGAGCAATATTAATACAACTGGATTTTTAAGAATGAATTTCATTTTTAGTAATTTAATATATTAAGACCTTTTTATCTTTTATTGTGTTAAATTTTTTTCTCTTATGTTTTAAGGTGGGTTAACTGCAGATCCAGGTTATCAACAAACATTTGTATTTTGGAGGTTTCAAGCATAATCCGGAGATCCTGTCTGATGTTTTTAAACTGATCATGAAGCGGGCATGGGTGAAGCTCAGAACATTGGTCAAGCCCAAGTCCGCAGCCTGAGAAGAGTTTGTCTCCGTCAATTTCTTTTACAATATCAGCAATGCTTGTGTTCAGATTTTTCTGATCCATATAAAAACCGCCATTCGGGCCTTTTGCAGATTGTACAAATCCTTTTCTGCTCAGATCCTGAAGTATTTTTGCAATAAAATGTTCAGGGAATGAATGCTTTTGGCAATGTCTTTAATCCCGACCCTGCTGTCGTTTTTAGACTGCTGGGCAATGTAAATTAAAGCTCTTAAAGCATATTCGCAGGTTTTGGAAAACATGTTCTCTGAATTTTATAAGACAAATGTAATAACTTATTTTTAATAAAAGATAAAAAGTCTTTTATTTTTACTGAAGATTGATATAGATCATGATTTTTAAAAATTTCCCGACTGAAGACGCGTTATTCCTCTTCACCGGAAAGGTGTTAAATTTTTTGATTTGAAGGGTTGGTCATGCTACCGGACTCTTAAATGCCTTACTGCTTTTCCTGAGATCCGACGGTCTTGACTGGGTAAATTCGTGAAAAGTATCGCTGAAAGCACTGATGGAGCTATATCCCACATCATCAGCAATTTCATTTATGGGTTTATCGGTATTTAAAAGCAATTCAATCGCTTTGATGATTCTTAGAGTTTTCAGATACTGAAGAAAAGAAATATCCATATCTGCCTTGAACAGACGGGACATGGAACGTTCACTCAACCCGAACCTGGCGCTTACATTACCCAATGTGAGTTTTTCGCCCATATTCCATTCAAGATAGGAAACAATCTTCATCATCTGCTTGTTGTGAGTTGCAGGTAGAATAATGGGTAAAGGTTGTTTGTGGGTTTTAGGTAAGATCTTTTTAATGCCACTAAAAATTCAAAATTTTCATCCTTCTCCATTACGTGTTTTTCATCCCATATTTCTGTGTATTTGATCATTTGAATCAGCAATTCCGAAGCAGGATAAATTCCGAGTTTACCATAAAACGGATCTGAAACATCATCATGGGCATAGAAATAAAGTGACCGGAGTACAGTAGCGGTATGGCCGATCTCTAAATATGTTCCATTCCCTGAGGAATCCAGAAGAAATGTCTGGCAGGAACTACATAGGTCCGGTTATCAATGGTAATATAGGCGATACCACCTTCTACATAGCTCAGCTGTCCCTTGGTATGCTTGTGAAACGGAATCAGCTTTTCTGATTTTTCATGCATGACGAAGACACTTTTGTCGTGTTTATCAATATCCGGAAGCGCAGCAATTAATCCCATAAAAGAACTTGAATTGTAATGAAAATGCAAATATAATCATTTGGCCGGAATCATGTAAAACTTGACTATTTTAGGTAAATATAATTTCCGGATTGAAGATAAATTTGCAGTGCAATAATTCGAAAAATTCAAATGAAAATCTATGTCACCGGACTGCTGATATTGGGAACTTCCTATACTATATCAGCCCAGACAGGCAGTCCAAAGAATGATACCATCCGGATTTCCCTAAAAGACGCATGGAAGAGAGCTGAAGAAAACAGCCGTCATATTAAAATCAAAACCATTGGTGTAGACATTGCCGAAGCCGAAGTAAAAGATGCCAAAAGGAAAGGCTCCCTGAAATAGAAGTAAAAGGGTCTGCAGAAAAAGCATCCAACATTCCCATCTATGAAAACGGAATTTTTTCCAAACCTACCCAGCACGAAGTCATACACACGCTTTACAGAGCCGGAGCAGATTTTTATTTAAATATTTACAACGGAAACAAACTGAATCTTAAAATCAAAGAAAACCAGACGCTTCAGAAAATCAGTAACATCCGTAAAGAACAGTCCGTTTCTGATATTCATTATAAAACAGCAACACTTTATCTTGAACTTCAGAAGACCCTTATTTTCAGAGATCTTATAAAACAGGATATTGCGGACCAGGTGACACAATTGAAGGAAATAAAGGCTCTGTATAAAAACGGAGTGGTCTTGAAGAGTGATGTTTTAAGAATAGAGCTTGAACTTTCCAAACGGAAAATGACACTGATGACCATTGAGAATGATATTCTTATTGCCACCCAGAAGTTGAATATTATTTTAGGAATTCCAGATGAGCAGGTAGTCATTCCCGAAGCTCCCTTTAGTCAGTGGGATGAAAATACAACTTATAATGAATATCTGAAACTGGCACTGGATCACTCTTTTGATTATCACGTTTCAGAACAGCAGACCGAACTGAGCAAGATTAAGCTTAAGCAGGTAAAAGCCAATGTAAGACCTAAAATAGGTATGTATGGAGAATTTTATTATGCCAATCCGCAGATCTTCCTTTATCCTTACAATCCATACTGGTATTCATTGGGAATTGTAGGAGTAAAAGCCTCGTTTTCCATTTCCTCTCTTTATCATAACACGCAGAAGGTGAAAGCCGCTGCACTGGAATTTGAAAAGGAAGAAGAGGTACATAAAGATACGGAAGATAGAGTAAGACAACAGGTAAAAGAAGCCTATTTGCGATACCAGGAAGCATTGGAACAGATCAGAGTTGCAGAGACCAACGTAGCCCAGGCAAGGAAAATGCTAGAATTATCAAAAATACCTACTTCAACCAGACTTCCCTCATTACAGAACTTCTGGATGCAGATATACAGCTTCTTCAGACAAAATTTGAATTGGAAGCAGCAAAAATCATGGCACAGAACAATTATTATTTACTACAAAATATCACAGGCGTTTTATAAAACAATGAAAAAAAAATACACTCCCACTGACAGACTGATCACCAAAATCACAGGATGGATCGCCGTCTGTATTGTTGCCGCACTTGTTGTCTGGGGCGGTTTTACCCTTAAAAGTTATTATCAGTATGAGCAAACCAATGATGCACAGGTTCAGGAATACATCAATCCTGTTATTTCAAGAGCCGGAGGATTTATTGTAGCCGTAAAGTTTGAGGAAAATCAGGAAGTAAAGAAAGGCGATACCCTTTTACTGATAGACAACCGTGAATATGTTCTTCAGCAGCAGCAAACCCAGGCTGCCCTTCAGAAAGCCCGTGCCGAACTAAAAGTACTGGAGAGCAATACCAGCACAACCGCAAAAGAAGCTGCTTCTGCACAGGCACAGGTTGAAGCCGGTAAAGCAAAAGTATGGAAACAGCAGCTTGATTACAACCGTTATAAGAAGCTTTATGACCAAGAATCTGCTACTAAACAGAGACTTGAAGATGTGAAAGCAACATTGGATGTGAATGAAAGTGAATATCAATCGTCACAGGAAAATTACGCAGCTTCTGTATCTAAAATAAATGACATCCAGGCTGAAAAAACAGTAGTGCAGGCAGAAATCAACAGATTGGAGGCGTTATTGAACCGGCATAAACTGGATGTAAGCTATACAGCAGTAGTAGCTTCGTATGATGGAAGAATGGGACGGAGAACGGTTGAAGTAGGACAGATGATTGACGCCGGAGAAACCCTTGCATTTATTGTTAATAATGAAACTGATAAATGGGTGGTGGCCAATTATAAAGAAACTCAGATCAGAGATATGCACATCGGCGATCGTGTAAAAATAATTGCTGATTCCTATCCGGACAGGGAATTTCAGGGAACAATAATCTCGCTTTCACCAGCTACGGGTTCCAGTTTTTCACTCTTACCACCTGATAATTCCACAGGAAATTATGTGAAAATTGTACAGCGTATTCCTGTGAGGATCAGAGTGGATGGACAACGGAAAGATATTGACATCCTTAAAATGGGAATGAATGTCAACGTATATGCCAATAAAAACATTCCTGATGGCTAAAAGACAAATGCCTTTCTTTAAAAGATGGGTCCCGGAATGGCTGGTGAAAATCATCCTTTTGCCATGACGCTGCCGGGAATCATCATATTCTTTCTGCCTCTGGCCAATGTGAATGCTGCCGCAGGATATTACGGAAGTGAGCCGGCTGATATTCAGTTTGCAGTAGCTTTGTTCTATGCAGGATATGTAGGATTTTACAGTCTGGAAAGAAGGTTTTTCAGCTTTCTGGCTGCTAAAGAATATTTTTTATTATTTACAACCTTACAGATAGTGGCCTGTCTTATCTGCTATTTTACCCGTGAAATATATGTTCTCTTTCCGGTACGTTTTATTCAGGGAATGTTGTTTGCCGGGAATGTAAACCTGTCACTTACGCTGATCTTTACCAGGCTGAGCAGTGAAAGAGGGCGGGAGATCAGTTTCTCTGTATTCTTCGGTATTCTGATTTGTGCCCTGCCTTTCAATAATCTGATTACAGCGGATCTCATAGACTCCTATAATTTTAATATTGTCTACAAAACCGCTATATTTTCATACCTGCCGGGACTTATCTTCCTGACCTTTGCTATGAGCAATTACAGGACACACGCCAGGTTTCATTTGTATAAGCTGGATTGGCAGAGCTTTGCGGTGTTCAGTACCATTCTGGTGCTTATCGGGTATATTGCTATTTTCGGACAGGAATATTACTGGCTTGAAGATAACCGGATTTTGGGAAGCATAATTGCGATCATTATTCTGGGCGGATATCTGTATTCAGGCAGCATTCGATCAAAAGACCTTATATTGATTTACAGGTTTTCCGTTACAGGAATTTTAAAGTAGGGCTGATGATCCTTTTCGTAATGTATATCTGTCGTTTTGCTTCAGGTATTACCAATACTTATTTTGCCACTGAGCTGCATCTTGATCCGTTTTATATATCCTATATCAATATTTTTAATCTTTCAGGATTGGTGATTGGGGTTATTATTGCCTGTTGTATGGTTCTGCAGAAGAAGAGGATACAGTATATCTGGGTGCCAGGCTTTTTAATGATGCTGCTGTTTCATGTTTTGATGTATTATTCCTTTGATGTGCAGGCGGATGAGTTCAATTATTATATTCCGTTATTTCTTCAGGGGCTGGGTGTGGGATTGATCATGGTTCCTACCATTATTTTTATTATATCATCCGTTCCTGCATCTATTGGTCCATCAGCTGCTGCAATGGGGCTAGCGATACGTTATCTGGGATTCTGTGCAAGTATTGCCCTGATCAATTTTTTTTTGAACTTTATGAAAAGAGCCGTCATTATAATGCCTTTCAGGATCATCTAAGTGCTGTAGACCCTTTTGTAAAAGACTTTCTTCATAAGCAGACTGCTAAACTTATCGCAAGGGGAATGCCCGAAGATCACGCTGTAAAGGCTTCCGATAAATTATTGGTAGGAAGGATGAATGTGCAGGATCATGTACGTTTTGCTATGGATTATTATGAAATGATGATATGGCTTCTTGCAGGTTTTCTGTTACTGATCATGCTGTTCCCTATCTGAACCGTACGGCACTTTATTTAAAATCCCGCAGATTATCTCCTGCGTAACCATAATGTATGATTAAATCAGCTCCTTTCACTTACGGGTTTTATTTATTCTGTTGATCATGCAGGGATAGCGGGATTTCTTTCCTTTTATAAAGGTTTTTATATCAGAAAGTATAGCTTATTAGCTAATTTTATAGTAAGAGTGGTAAGACTGTCTTTAAAAGGCAGTCTTTTTATTGCTTACAATCAGGGATGTGTTGTGGCAAAGCTCAGAAATGAAGGACTAAGAGATCAAATGATAGGGTAAATTTCCGGCGGCTGAAAGCCGCCGGAAATTAATTTTAATCAATATTTTTAATTTTAGAGAACCCCGCTTTCTAAGATTGAAAATGTCTGATCTATACAATTGATCTCTGCAAGCCTTCCATAGGGAAGCGTAAAAGTAGGGCAGGTATGTCCGAAATCCATCTGAGTGATGACAGGAAAATCATATAGACCTTCTTCATCAAGTACTTTAAGGATTTCCGATTCATATGCTTCTGCATACAGATTATCATAGGGACGTCCGAAAATAATCCCCTTGGCATTTTCCAGGATTCCTGTAGAGGCATAGTTTCTCAGCCACCATCTTACATATTCCGGTTTGGGTTTGTCTTCTGAGGTTTCAAAAAAGAATACAACCCTTCCAAACTTCCGGATCCGGCCAGTAATCTGTTCCTTTCAGCATTTCCAGAACTTCCATACAACCTCCTATCAATGGTCCCTGTACGATAGAGTTTCCTCTGATAAAGCGCCAACCTGCAGGAGGGGTCAGTTTTCTTTTTATATCCTGTAGGGAAACGTCAAACCAGTCAAGAAATTCTGTGGTCCAGCCTTCTTTGTTCGGATGAATCTGTCCGATAACTGAAGGTGAAAATAAGGTTCTGTTGATATCATCAATCTGATATTTATGCATTGCTTCGTTTTCTGCAAATCCCACCAATAGGGACGTGCCGTAGAATGAACTTAAACCGGCTTTAAGACAGATAAAATGAGCCACGGTACTGTCGGAAAATCCCAGGAATATTTTGGGGTTGTTTTTAATGATATCAAGATCAATATATTTCAGCATTCTGATACTGTCATCACCGCCAATATTGGAAATAACAGCTTTTACAGAAGGATCTGAAAATGCTTCCATAAGGTCCTGAGCTCTGGCTTCCGGATGATCATAAATCCATTGGGCCGGCTGCAAAGCATTTTTCGTTTCAGTAACTTCCAGGTTGAAAATCCGGTATAACCGTTCCTTGCCTTTCAGATAACGGTGTGGCAGTTCACCGGCAGCTCCCCATGACATGGAAATTGTGGCTACTTTATCACCACCGGTTAATCTTTTGGGTGCAATTAATTTCATAAATATTGAACTATTAAAAACAGAAAGCTGAGATGATGAGAATTTACCTGTTGAGAAATCAATCTTTTAAGGGCTTTTTAGCTTTATTTCTTTCAAAAATAGGACATCTTTGGAAAAAATACAAAGATAAGTTCCTGGAAATCTTAAATTTTCTTGTCTTACTATCTGATCTCTATGATGATCGAAGATTCAGTACTTTGATACAGAGCGGAATAAATCCTATAGAAATGGCGATGAAAATAGCAACACGTATATAATTAAGCTTTTGCCAGGCTGAGGTTCTGTAAGCCAGATTCTCAGGGATAACTGAAGTTTCTGCCAGCTTCTGAAAATCGATAATATTAGGAGCAAAAAATATCAGAGTCCAGGCTCTCACTGCAATATGGGCAATAAACAGAATGAAAAGCCAATTTCTTACCGGATCTATTTTCCAGCAAAAAACTAGGGCAAGAATAAAAGCAATTTCGTGTACAGAATGAAATACAATCCAGAATATTTTCAGGCTTACTCCTTTTCCATCCAGCAATAATTTAAAATTATCCGGAGGTGAAGATACCCATTTAGGTACAAATATAAGTGTCTCAAAGATCTGAGCACCATTCATCATAAAATAGAGTAGTGTTGTGATGCAGAGCCAGATTTCTGCACGTACTACATCAGTTGTTGTTAAGCTTTCCATGGTTTATATTTATGAGTTGTTTATATCATTTGCGGTTTCTTGCATAATTGCCGTAGCTCCATTGAAATAGCGTTCGATGGTTTTTATTTCGTCTTCAGAAAACGTTGAAGCCAGCTGCATGGTTTTCTGCTGTAGCACCTCAAAAACAGGCCCCAGCAATTTCATACTGTTTTCAACATTGGGAATGATGAGTACTTTTCTCCGGTCTTCTTTAGTGAATTGCCTTTTAACAAGTTCTTTTTTTTCCAGGCGGTCTATTAGTCCCGTGACTGCTCCGGTGGTAAGTCCTGTCAGTTTTGAAATTTCCCCGGCCGTTATGGTATCATATGGTAAAATCAGACCAAGGTACTTATGATCAGCGCTGGATAAACCTGCTTTTCTGGCAATAGCTTCATGCATGAAAATAGAAGCATCTGAATATTGTCTGCTGGCTTTCCTGAATTGTTCAATAATATCTTTATTCATGATTATCTTATTTAATTGTTATCTTAGTTGCTAAGATATATATAGTTTTTAAATTGAACAAATAATTTTTATCCTCAAAAATGAAAACATATATGGTTTTATAAAAAAATAATTTTTCGTAATTAATTTATAAACAGATGTTTAATTATTTTAATGGAATTTTCCTGATAAAAAAGCGTGAAAAGCTTGTATTTAAAGGAGATTTTCCTATCTTTGCAGTCCCTTAAACAAAGGGATTTACTTAAAAAGTAAGTGGCCGACTCGGTAGCTCAGCTGGTAGAGCAATACACTTTTAATGTATGGGTCCTGGGTTCGAATCCCAGCCGGGTCACAAACAAAAAGAACTATTCATACGGTAGTTCGTAAACAAAAAATTACTTAGAAATAAGTGGCCGACTCGGTAGCTCAGCTGGTAGAGCAATACACTTTTAATGTATGGGTCCTGGGTTCGAATCCCAGCCGGGTCACAAACAAAAAGAACTACTCACACAGTAGTTTTTTTAACAAAAATTACTTAAAAATTAAGTGGCCGACTCGGTAGCTCAGTTGGTAGAGCAATACACTTTTAATGTATGGGTCCTGGGTTCGAATCCCAGCCGGGTCACAACAAAAAGAACTACTCACACAGTAGTTCTTTTTTTTTTATACATATTTCCTCATAAATTTTGAATCAGATCTAAAAATGAGCCTTACCTGTCAGGCATTTTATCAAAAAAACTATGATTTAATCAATAGTAAATATCAATTGTACCGGTCCAAAAGGTTCTGAATCAGCTTTGTCAGGTTTTTCTTACCTTATTATTTCATTAAAGAAAGAGTTTTGCAGGTGTCAATATTTGGTAAAAACGTCCTGTTTTTTTATTGAAATTATGTATATTTATAACAAAGAATGTAAAAAAAACAATCAGTATTTAATGTTTACGCTTATATACTGGCAAAATGATAAGCAATTCAAAACCTGACCGTATTAAAAATTATAAAACATATCCGGAGATCATGGCTAAAGCCATCTTCATCTCAATTTTTACAGGGCTGCTGCTGTTTATGATTTCGTGCAGCAAAAGCCCCGGTGAAAAGGAGAGAGACCATTTTGATACCTCTCTGCTCAACCGGAATTCAGAACTTCATCTTTCCGGTGAATATGAAGCACTTATCCATTTTAATATAGAATATCTTAAGAAAGCTGCAAAGATGAACTATCAGGCAGGAAAAGGGCTTTGCTATCTCAATATAGCAGATGTCAATGTTTCTGCCGGAAATTATGAAAAAGCACTGTTCTTTTTCAACAAGGCGGAAAAACATCTGGAAAACTCCGGGAATATGTATCATAAGGCACTGTTCTATAATGATTACGGCTTGTATTATTCTCATCTTGAATTGTATGATAAAGCGATAGCATGTGACAATAAAGCATTTTATTATTTAAAGAAGGCAAATAGTTCTGCACTGAAAACAAAGTTATATTCCAGACTATATATCAACCGAGGGATTTATTATGCTAAAAAGGATGGCGGGAAACCTCCCTGAAATGTTTTCTTAAAGGTAATGCACTGGAAAATTCAGCATACAGCAATTGTATGGTTGCCCAGTATTATTTGTACACCCGTCAGCCGGATTCTGCGGGGATATATGTAGCAAGAGCAGATCAGAAAATGCTCAGTCAGAAAACAAGTGATGTAGAATCCCTCTGGGTATATTTTACCATGGGCTATTATTATAACGAGGTCAACAATAACGTCAAAGCCGAAGAAGCCCTGAAGAAAGCGCTTGAGATCAATATAAAAACAAGACGTACCTATTCTACTCATATTAACGGAGTCTATAAGGCTTTGGCAGAACTTTACAAGAAAAAAAAATGATGGGGGTAAAGCATACCATTATTTAAAACTGTATATGGAAGAAGAAGGGAGGATTAATGCTGCCCGTATGGCTTCAATGAATAAGGCTACGGAAAATTTTATTTCTGATGTTCAAAAAGAATCCGACTGGCATAAAAATGAGCTGCCTTTATTTATAGCTTTATCCATTACCGTACTTACAGTTTCAGGAGTATATGTCAGAAAAGTAGTCAATGATATGAAGCAGAAAAAAATAAAGCTGAAGATGGAGACCGATGAGCTTAAAAATCATGTATATACCAAACAGCTTGAAGAAGTCATTGAATTAGCAAAAAGAATGATTCAGCTTTTTTATTGAAATTCAAAGAATTATATCCGGATTTTGTGAGTACACTCTTAAAAATCAATCCTGATCTTGAAAATTCTGAACTGGCTTTCTGTGCCATGTTGAAACTGCGTTTTTCATCTAAAGAAATTGCGGATTATACTTTTGTACAACACAAATCTGTTCAGCAAAAAAATACAGAATCAGAAAAAGGCTCAATATCTCCGGTGAAACAGATATTTACGATTTTTTCGAAAATATAAAGGGGTGAAATATACAAGATTCTATTTTTTAAATGCTATATATTGCATGGTTTTTCAAAAATATCATAAATAATTAAAGAAAATATAATATTAATCACTTTATAAAGTTATTCTTTTATCATAATTTATACAGGAATTTCAGCTTAAATTAAAGAAGTATATGATACGTATTTTTCTTTTGGTTTTACTTGTTGCTTTAGCTTCATGCCACTCTCATTCTCAGAAGGAACGTGAAAAAAACTTTGATATTCCACTGATGACGGAAAATGAAAGGCTCCGGCTTTCAGGGAATATGATTCATTGGTCAGTCTTAACAAACAATATTATAAAAAAGCAGAGCAGGCAGGGTATGAGGACGGTAAAGCGTTATGCTATATCAATCTGGCACAGATAAATATCTCACTGGAAAATTATCAGAAATCAAAAATACTTTTTGATAATGCAGAGAAAATATTGAAAGACTCGGAAAATAACATCCATAAGGCTATATTTTATAATAACTACGGTCGGCTTAATAATGAGCTGGGAAGAAAAGACAAAGCACTTGAATATAATAATACAGCACTGAGCTGCATTGAAAAGGCTACAGGGTCCCCGCTAAAAAATAAGGTGCTTTATAATGTGTATATCAGACAAGGCGAATATTATATACAGAAAGAACAATATAAAAAGCCCTGGAATACTTTAATAAAGCAAGAAAATTTGATAATACCGGCATTGCTGATTGTGCTATAAGTGATTATGTATACATGCATAAAAATAAAGATTCTGCGTATAAATATATTAACAGGGCTTATAAGCAAATGAATCTGACAAAGCGGGAGGATGCCATTACTCTCAATATACACACCATTATGGGAGAATATTATCTCACCTACGGAGAGCCTGAGAATGCAGAAAAAGAATTCTTACGGGCTCTGGAGATTGATAAGAAAACCCGGCGTATCTTTTCTCAATATACCAAATATATCTATAATGATCTCAGAACTCTGTATAACATAACCGGAAATAAGGAAAAAGCGTACTTTTACCTCAATGCATATACAGAAGCAAAAAGTAAGACCAATACAGCTTTACTGGCAACAATTAATCAGGATATGGAATCCTTTATTACCCTTACTGAGGAAAATACAGAAAAGCATAAAAGCAATTTACAATGGGTGATTCTTTTCTCAATAGCGGGGCTTTCATTATTAGGAATATATGCCTGGAGAGTAATAAGCCTGCTCAGAAAAAGAAAAAAAGACCTTAAACTTGAAGCAGAGCAGCTGAAAACCCGTATAAATGATAATAAGCAGGACGAAATCATGGAGTTGGGAAGAAGCAATGATCCTGACTTTCTGAACCGTTTTAAAGAAGGCTACCCAGGCTTTATCGATAAACTTCTCACAATCAATTCCGGTCTGGAAAACTCCGAACTCGTTTTTTGTGCCATGCTTAAACTTCACTTTACCTCCAAGGAGATTGCAAGTTATACTTTGGTTCAGCACAGAACCGTTCAGCAAAAAAATACAGAATCAGAAAAAAATTGAATATTCCCGGAGAAATTGATATCTATGATTTTTTCGATGCTTTGGGACAAAAAAACTGTCTGATTCATCAGGTCAGACAGCACTCGAAATATTCTCTTTTCACCACCTGTATTTTTTTAAGTGGTCTCGTACTCAAATTTGAAAAATTTTAACCAAATAAGAAAAAAAAGCTATACTACACAAATACTACAGATGAAAAATAATGATGTAAATGTTTGATAATTAGGGTTTTGTTTGTTTGGGTGAAATATAGTGACGAATTTGTACAAACCAGTAATTGTATAAATGATAAATTCATTTTTTGCAGAAATCTGATCATCATGATAAACTTTTTACAGTCCATTCAAGATCAGAATTTTCTGTTTTTTCTATGTCTTTGTTTTTATCTTAAAATTGATTTAAAAAACAGATTGATTTACAATTTTCTGTTTATCAGATGTTTATTCGAATGTTGTATATGTGTAGTAGGCTGTTTTTATGTTTTTTTGAATTTAAAATATAGTTTTGCAGTAGATTTTTAATACAAAATAGTTACTGAACTGATTTTTTTAATTAATCAGTAAATGTATAACACAAATGAATCTCCGAATCAGGATCTAATGGAGAGAAAAAAATTACTTAAGAGGGAAAAAGTCGCTGTCTCTGCTATGGGGACAGCCTTTTTTATTATGACTCCAGATGACTGTTGAAAAATTTCAGCATTGTTATCAGAGCTTTCAGAATGCATCCTTTCCCGTTTTTAAGTGAATCTTTTGTGGCTGCTGCTGGCCTTTGCCCATGTTGTTTTAATAAGAGGAAATAGCTTCCTGTAAGAAATAGCCAGAGAGATTGAACAAATAGGAGCTTTTTGATCGAAATGTATCTGACGGCTTTTACAGCAACAAAGGCCGTAAAACTGTTAAGGTTTGGAAAAAAAAAAAAGACTGACAGGGTTGAATTTGAACTAAAATAGGTAAACATTTTCTTAGAATTATTCCTATTTTAGCCTGTATTATTGCAGTATTTCATGAATAAATCATCGATCAACAATTATTTTCATTCCTTATTCAGTATCAAAGATGAAGTGGTGGAACAGATTACAGAAACTTTCAGCCATTTTGATTTAAAAGCAAATGCTGTTTTACTGGATAAAGATACCATCAGCACCAAAACTTTCTTCCTGGAAAAAGGATATGTGAGATCTTATCTATTGAATGAAGATAACGAAGAAATTACTACAAACATTTATGCTGCACCCTGTTTTGTGAATGATTTTTTATCCTTTTTCAGACAGCAGCCAACCAGAGAAATTTACCAAACAGTTACCGACTGTACATTTTGGGCAACCGGATTGGAGAATGTACAGTATAATTTCCATAATATTCCTGAATTCAGGAGTTCAGCAGACTTCTTTTTGTTCTGAATTACTACAATATTCATGACAGACTGATTGAAATGGCAAGCCAGAAAGCATCAACAAGGTACTCCAATCTGATGAAGAAAGATCCGGATATCTTTCAACATGTTCCTTTGAAGATTATTGCATCATATCTGGGGATCAAAGACAGCTCACTGAGCAGGATAAGGAGAGAAATCAAATAGGCCGAAACAGGAAGATGGAGAAGGGAAGCGATTCAGATTTTTATAACCTCTTGTTACCAGTTTGCAGTACAAAATCTCATTTCTTTTCATTTGTCAAGTGATGGATCAAAATTTGTCCTGCATCTTTGTCAAAAATAATTTTCATGAACAAAAACATATTGTGGTTATCGGATTGGGAGGGGTAGGCGGATATTTTGGATTTAAAATAAATCAGGCGAATGAAACCTCCGGAAAATATAAAATTACTTTTGTAGCAAGAGGAATAACTTATGAGAAAGTAAAAGAAAACGGACTGGTACTTTTATCTCCTGAACATGCTGATCACACAACACATCCTGATGCTATTGAGGAAAACATTCAGGCTGTTAAAAACCCTGATCTGATCCTTATATGTGTAAAGGAATATGATCTTGAAAATGTATGCAGGCAGCTGTTACCGGTGATCAATAAAGATACTGTACTGCTTCCGATGATGAATGGAGCAGATATCTATGACAGGATCCGGAAGATCATTCCTGATCATATTATTTTACCTACCTGTCTGTATGTAGCTTCCCATATTAAGGAAAGAGGAACGGTGGAACATAAGGGAAAAGCAGGCAAGATCATTGCAGGAAGAGACCCTGAACACTTTTCTGCAGAGGTGAAATGGATCATAAACCTGCTTGAAGAAAGTAAGATTGATTTTGATTTTAAGGACAATTCATTATCGGATATCTGGACCAAATTCATTTTCATTGCCAGCTTCGGACTGGTGACTGCAAAACATAATTCGTCAATCGGCAAAGTATGTACTGATGAAGAACAGAAATATGAAGCGACAGAAATTATGAAAGAGATTAAACAGATCGCAGCCCAAAAAGAAATTCACCTGCCGGAAGATATTATAGAAAAGACATTTGAGAAAGCTTCTGCTTTTCCTTTGATACCCCACTTCTTTGCAGCTCGATATTCATTCCGGAAAAAAAAGAGAATGAGCTGGAATTATTTGCAGGAGCAGTATTGAAATATGGAGCAGAACTTCATATCGATACCCCGTTTACTCAAAAAATATATGATGAGATTAAAAGGAAACAGGGATGAAACTATAAAAATAGATACAATTCAGGCCGGCTTTAGCCGGCCTGAATTGATATTTTAAGTATCAAAAATGGAAATTTAAATATAATATTAAAAGCTTTTAACAATTCTGTAATTTTCTGTTTTAATGAAAATTTATAGAGTATTGCCAATCAAAAGTCACGTCCCATGCATGAATTTTTGTCTGTTCAGTAATACTTCCTCCGTTTCCCGGTGGTCAGGATCGTCGATACAGCAGTCTACAGGACATACGGCTTTACATTGCGGCTCTTCATGAAAGCCTTTGCACTCAGTACATTTTCCGGACACAATATAATAAACTTCATCTGAAACAGCCTGATTATAAGCATCGGCATCAGCCGTTGTGCCATCCGGAAAAGTGATGCTTCCCGAGAGTTTCGTTTTGTCCTGCCAACGCCAGTCGATAGCACCTTCATAAATGGCTGAATTGGGGCATTCGGGTTCGCAGGCTCCGCAGTTGATGCAGTCATCGGTTATTTTTATAGCCATATTATTTATTTTTAAGAGCTTGTAAAGGGATTTCTTCAGCATGTACTGCTTTAGAAATCCCTGCTAAACTTAATTAAAACAGTTTCAAAAATTATATACATCATAAACTGTGCAAACTTGTATCTTGAATCTGTTAATCTGCTGCGATCTTTACAGAAAGTCCGTCCATTTGAGCGGTAAGATGAATCTGACAGGCTAATCTGCTGTTTTCCCCGGAGTTGAAAAGTTCGGAGAGAAGTGCTTCTTCAATATCACCCTTTTCAGGCAACGTTGTTTCTCCATCAAGGATATAGCAGTGGCAGGTAGCGCACATGGCCATTCCGCCGCACATTGCTTCCGTAGGCAGATCGTAGGCTTTACAGATGTCTTTTAAGGTAAGTCCCATCTCCAGAGGGCAGATCAGGGTATGCTGATTACCATCCTGATCCGTTACGTTAATTGTAATTTCATTCTCCATGGCATCAGTCAATCGTTGCTACTACTTGTTTTTCTGCCTGTTTTTAGTTCCGTCAAAACCTTCAATTCCGCTTACGGTAGTATATTTCAAAACAAACTTTTTGTTGGGGTTAAGACGCTGATAAATGCTCTGACAGGCAATGGATGCTTCGTGAAAACCACAAAGGATCAGTTTCATTTTATATGGATAGGTATTGATGTCACCCACAGCATAAACACCTGGGATATTGGTTTGAAAATCAGTGCTGTTGTCTACCTTTATGGCATTCTTTTCCAGTTCCAGTCCCCAATCCGTCAAAGGTCCGAGTTTAGGTACCAATCCGAACAGAGGGATGAAATGATCCGTTTCTATCGTCTGAAGAATGCCTTCCTTTTCTACAATGATTCTTTGTAAAATACCATTTCCTTCAAGTCCGATAACTTCAGCAGGAGTCATCAGATTAATTTTTCCTTCATGTTTCAATTTTTTCACTTTTTCCACCGAATCTAAAGCTCCTCTGAATTCATTCCGTCTGTGAATCAGAGTAAGTGAAGAAGCTATTTCAGCAAGATGAATAGACCAGTCCAGGGCAGAGTCACCACCTCCGGCAATGACAATATGTTTCCCTGCATAATCTTCCGGACGCTTAACGAAATAACTGACACCCTTTTCCTCAAAATCAGCAATATTTTCAATGAGAGGTTTTTTAGGTTCAAAGCTTCCCAGGCCTCCGGCAATAATAACAGCCTTGGCCCTATGTCTTGTTCCTTTATCCGTGATCACCTCAAACAGGTTTTCTTCCAGCTTCAGAAGATGCACCGCTGTTTCATTGAAAGTAAAACCCGGTTCAAACTGCCGGATCTGCTCATAAAGATTATCAATCAGATCACCGGCAAGTACACTGGGAAATCCCGGAATATCGAAAATGGGTTTCTTGGGATATAATTCTGATAACTGGCCTCCCATCTGAGGTAATGCATCTATAATATGGCATCGCATTTTGAGAAGGCCGGCTTCAAATACCGTGAATAACCCTGCAGGGCCGGCACCAATGATCAGTATATCTGTTTCTATCATGTTACAAATGATTTATAGTCGTTTTTTCTATTTTTTTGAGGCTGCAATGCTGATAAGCTTTTCAAACTTATTGATATACAGCGGAGAAATTTCCTTTTATCGTTCCCGTCAAATAATGCAGACCGAACGATAGGAACACTGAATGGGAGGGGCCATGCCCGTAATGACTTGGCTATAGCATCCATCGCATTAATGCCCTGCATAGCCTGTAAGCCGTCTGCCCAGCATATCAGTCCCACCGTCTTGTCTGTCAGGTAAGGCTCATACCTGTTAGCTGTAACTTCGAGCCAGTCCAGGCAGTTTTTCATCACTCCCGGAATGCTCCCGTGGTATAGAGGTGCCAGCCAGATGTGAAGATCAGCACTGGTAAACATCTGAGCCATGCGCTCTACGGCTAAAGGTGTTTTGGTAAGTGTGACATCAAACAGGGGATTCCCGAATCCGCAAGGGTAAAAATATCAGTCTGTATTCCCAGTGCTTCCAGACGATCTGAGAAATAGCTGGAAATAATCCCTGAAGTAGACTCACTTCTTCTTTCCAGTGATCCGTTGAACAGGATTGCTTTCATGTTGTTTTATTTTTTGAAAATTACTTTTGGCAGACCTATTTCACCATACATCAGGCTTTTTACCAAAGGCTGCAAAAGCCCGGTGGCCAATAAATACAGGGCAGAATCATGATCTGCATTTGCCCTTACCACTACTTTCTGATCCTTATAGCTCTTCAGATCTGCATAGATGAGACGGCGTTTCCATAGATCGAGCAGTATTGTTTGGGCATTGTTCAGATCTGTATAAACAGCATAAGGAAACAGTTTTTCCATAAGGAACATATAAGCCCATGGCGGAATAATGGCATCCGTAGAACATACAATCCCCACTGCTTTTCCTTCATAGATGGAAAAGTCCACAGCAGCAATTGATTCTTTAAACTCTTTTTCCTTGACAATCATTCCCATGAAAAGATGGTCTTTGATATCCAGTTCTACAATTTCCGTAGTAGGTTTATAGGTTAAAAGATCAAAAGCAATGATACCCGATGCTTTTGCTTTATTGATAAAAGTTTCCATTGATCGTTGAATTTTCCAGTCAGTATTTTGATTACCTTACTTTCGAAAGGGCTTCTTCATATTTTCTTTCTACAGCAGACCAATCCAGTACAGACCAGAAGGCGTCAAGATAATCTGCTCTCTTATTCTGATAATTCAGGTAATAAGCGTGTTCCCAGACATCAATTCCAAGGATTGGAAAACCTCTGTTCATTGAAAGAACATCCATCATCGGGTTGTCCTGATTGGGAGTAGAACTTACTGCCAGTGAGCCGTTGAACTTTACATACAGCCAAACCCATCCTGAGCCAAACTGAGCCAGACCTGTTTTTTCATTTCTGCCTTTAATTCGTCCAGGCTTCCGAAAGTGGCCGTAATCGAATCATCAAGCTGGCCTTCAGGCTTCAGTTTAGGCTGTGGAGAAAGAATTTCCCAGAATAAGGAATGGTTATAGTGGCCACCACCATTATTTCTGACTGCCGGGCTATATTCACTTATTCTCTGTAATAATGAATCCAGATCCGGATTGGTTTCACTGGTTTGTGCCAAGGCAGCATTAAGATTATCTACATAAGCCTGGTGATGACGCTGATGGTGAATGGTCATTGTTTCCGTATCAATAAAAGGAGTCAGGGCATCATAAGCATAAGAAAGCTGAGGTAGTGTAAATGGTTTCATTCTGTTTATTTTTTTGATTATTGTGTGACAAAGGTAATAATATATTTGAATAAAACAACTTTTTGGTTGTTTTATTTATTTTTATTTCAACTGTTGCAAAGTGCTGTAAATGTGTTTCTTAGTATTTGTTTTTTGAGATTATAGAAAATGACTATATTTGTTGTTGAAAAATAAAACAACCAAAATATTGTCAAATGAAGAAATCAGCGGCTGACCGCATTCTGATGTTTTTAAAGATGAGGGGGAGGCAACTTCACTTCTTATTTCTGAAGAGCTTTCCATCACCAAGGAAGGAGCGAGGAAGCATTTGCTGAATCTAGCCCAGGAAGGTCTCATCCAGCCTAATGTGAAGAGCGAAGGGTAGGCCGCCCATCTACTTACTATGTTCTTACAGAAAAAGGACTCGCTCAGTTTCCGGATACTCATGCTGAAGTGACGGTACAGCTTCTGAAATCGGTAAAAAATCTTCTGGGTGAAAATGCACTGGACCTCCTGATCAGCGACCGTGAAAAAAATACCCATGACCGGTATGAAAAAGCACTTTCAAAAACCAGAAATCTGGAGCAGCGCCTTGAAGTACTTGCAGAAGCCCGAAGTAAAGAAGGCTATATGGCAGAATGGAAAAAGAAGGTAATGAATATTTCCTTATCGAAAACCATTGCCCGATCTGCGCTGCTGCTACAGAATGCCAGGGGTTTTGCCGTGCCGAGCTTTCCAATTTTCAGTCTCTGATCGGAAAAGAATATACAGTTGAAAGAGTAGATCACATTATTTCCGGAGGGCAACGCTGTGTGTATAAGATCAGCTGAAATACTAATGATCATTCATTTTTATCTGCTTCTTCCCAAAATGCCTGTGCTTTAGGAAAAGTCAATTTAACAAAGACAAAATAATCCTGAAAAATCAGTATTTTGTCAATAGCTCCATCAAGAGCAGTATAGAGATCAGTTTTTAGATGACTGATAGTCCGGAGCCAGCTGTTCACGGATCTCTCCGAGAGCCTTACTTAATTTGTTGCTGACGGTTTTATTACTGATTCCCAAAGCTTCTGCTGTTTCATTGACCGACATATTCTGCCGGATTCTCATATCATATACCTGCTGCTCTGTAGAAGGAAGGCGTGAAACCACTTCATCAATCATGGATAATAAAACGGAGATTTCATTTTCTTCGAGGATTTCAAAATATTCAGTATCGGAAATATCTGTTTCTGCAGGCATATCAAACTCGTCAATGCTCAGTGTTGGCGGAGCTTTTTATAACTGTTGTAATAATCCAGAATCCGGTAATGAAGGTGGCGGAGCAGGTAGCCTTTGGCGCTTTCTGATTCATCCGTTTGTATGGCATCTGTATTTTCAAGGATTTTTATCCATAAATTCTGAAGCAGTTCTTCAGAAACTTCCTTATCCTTTGTCCGTAAAAAACGAAACGGTACAGACTATCCCAGTAACGGTCGTACAAAAGCATAAATGCAGGGCGGTCGCCTGATTTTATTTTCTTTAATAAAGTAGAGTCTGTTAGGTTCATATTGCTGCAACAAAATTACCTAAAGGAAAATTAACTTTTTGTGAACTTTAATTATGGTAAGGTTAAATATTTCTGGAAAACAGAGCGTGAATATGAAGTTAATGTTGAGTAAATGTAAAAAAGGTTGAAAATAATAATGAAACGGGCTTTAATATGAATAGAATGTTAAGAATAGCCTGGGGAAGTTTTTCATTTTCGCTGTCTTATCCATAGAAGCATCTGTGAATACGATGAAATATTTTATGAAACGTTTTACCTATAAAAATATAGAAACCTTTGTTTTCAGACTTTGGAGACGGAAGTTTCAGGGGAAAAGATCTCTGAAAAAGAAAATGAAATTTTAAACCAATGGAAGCTCAGGGCAGAAAAAGATCTGGACCCGGTTCATATGTCAGAAGCCAGAGAAAGAATATTGGCTGGGCTGAATCATTATTTTGGGTCTGATGAAAAAATAATTCCTGTCAGAAGATTTCAGAAGAATGCCCATAAAATTGCAGCAGTTATCATTCTGCTGATCTCATTAGGAGGGTTCTTTACCTATAATACTTACATCAAGGCAGATGTTTATCTTGCCGGTGCGGGGAACAGGATTGTTCATCTTGAAGACGGATCTGTAGTCACCCTATTACCAGGTTCAGAACTTACCGTTGAAAAATCATTTCCGGCTGATACCAGAAGGGTTAGTCTGAAAGGAGATGCTTTATTTTCAGTAGCTAAATCAAAGATCCATCCTTTTATTGTTCAGGCAGATGGTTTCAGTACAAAAGTATTGGGAACGGTATTTAAAATTTCCCAATCCGGGAAGAAAAAGGCGGTAGATCTTTATGAAGGTAAAGTGGCGGTGTCTGCTGCCGGAGGACCTGTATCTTTCCTTAAACCAAATCAGAAATGGACCAATTTCGGAGTTGCTCATACCAATGCGGTAGTTTCATTTGAGCCTCACAGGCTTTCCGGAAAATCAGCACCAGAACTCCTTTCCTTAAGTTTCAATGATGTTCCTTTAAAAGAAGTAATTGCCGTTCTGGAAGGTAACTACAGCACAAAAATTCATTATCCGAAAGAAGCTGAAGATAAAAAGATCACCGCAGATTTTACCGGGGAACAGTGGGAGAGAATAGAATCCCTGGCCTTTATACTGGGATTTGAAGTACAGAAGCAAGATAATATTTACATCCTGAAGAAATAAATCATAAAAAATAATAATCAGATAATTCTTAAATCTAAAGAGAACACTTACGTATGAAAAGTTTGAAATGTGGTTTTACCATAGCAGCCTTATTTTTTACTGTTGCAGCAGAAGCACAGGAGCTGGTTCAGAAAGTTTCGTTTTCCGTTCCTTCCAGCAGACCGTTAATTGAGGTTCTGGAGGAGTTTGCGGGAAAAACAGGAATGAGACTGGCCTATTCAAAGGTAGATATCAAAGAGCTGAAGGTAAAAGGGGTAAAATGTGAAAATTCCACAATCAATAGCTGTCTGAAAGACATTACCAACGGACTTCCCGTAGTATTCCGCTTACATGGCGATCTTATTTCAATAAAATATGAGAGTTCCGCAGCTTCTGTACCGGGCAATGGACGTATATCAGGAAAAATAGTGGATGAAGTGGGAAATCCTGTTGCCGGAGCTGAGGTAAATATTGCCGGAAGGACTACAGCAACAGATAATAACGGTGATTTCTCAATAGATCTTCCTTCGGGAATGTATAACCTGACGATAAAAGCTTCTAAATACAATACACTTCGGGTAGAAAAATTGATAGTAACGAATAAAGAAACCAACACGGTTTCATTTGCACTGAACAGAGCTTCAGATAAAATCACGGACATCAAGGAAGTGGTAGTTACCGCAACCCGTAAAGCCGATACCCAGGCAGGATTATTGACACAACAGAAAAAAGCAGCTCAGATGAGCGACGGAATTTCAGCTGAGCAGATTGCCAAAACCCCTGATAATGACGTAGGCGGAACTTTGAAAAGAGTAACGGGAATTACGACCATTGATAACAAATATGTGGTGGTAAGGTCTATGGGAGAACGCTGGAACACAGCAGCCATGGACGGCATAAATCTTCCCAGCACTGAAACCTATAATCAGAATTTCTCTTTTGATATCATTCCTACGGCAATGGTAGAAAGTGTTGTGGTGAGCAAATCTGCAACTCCGGATATGAATGCGAACTTTGCAGGAGGTTTTGTGGAAGTAAGAACCAAAGATATTCCCAATGAAAATTTTACAACGGTAAGCATGGGAACTTCTTATAATGATCAGGCAGCTTTCAAAGAGTTTCTGACCCGCCAGCGGGGAAAATATGATTATTTCGGGTATGATGACGGAACCAGGGATTTTCCAAAAGGTCTTGAAGCTGTTGTGCAGACTGACCCCAGGTTTTTCGAGCAGTCCAGGCAGTTTACCAATGATAATTTCACCACTTATAAAACAAGAGGAGATATGGGATCTAATCTGCAGCTTGCATTGGGAAGAACCTACGCTCTTCAAAATAATAACAAATGGGGATTTGCAGGAGCATTTATCATCAGGAACGAACAGAATAAGCTTGATATAGATCATACAGGAAGGGGAAACTGGCTGGATACGACCGGGGTGCCGGATGCCAACGGAAAAATTCCTTTTATAATTTTAAAAACAAAGGGGCATCCTACAATTATAATTCTACAGTTGCAGGAATGCTTAACTTCGGTTTGCAGCTGAATAAAACAAGAATATCATTCCGTAACTCGTATACCCATATCTATGATAATACACTGACGAAAATTACAGGTTGGGATGAATACACCGGAGGAAGCGGCCTGCCTTCAACGCAGAAGCCTCATATAATTATTTTTATCACGGGATTATTCCCAATAATGATCCGTCACAGATTCCTTCTTTAGACAAACCTTTTACCGGAAATACAGATTATCCTGTATATCAGACATTCCTGCAGAATAAGCTGGAAGGAAATCATAAGTTCAGTAATATGGAAATCAACTGGTTTGCAGCCAGAACAGGTGTTTCCTCAGATACTAAGGATTATACATTGCACAAGAACCTTTACAGTTTTGTGGGAAGTGAAATTTTAAGCTATTATGAGGTTAACAATTCTTCGAGTGATTTTGCCAGGGGATACATTGCCAGCAAAGAAACGGATTATAATTACGGAGCCTCTTTCAAATGGAATTTCGACAGACAAAACTTTAAAAACGATATCAAGATAGGATATGCCGGAGCATCCAAAACCAATACCAATCAGCAGCAGAAATTTTTACTGAGAGTTGATGAAAGCAGAGCCGTTCCGAATCCCAAAATTCTCCATATGTATGGCGCTCTTGCCGATTGGTTTGATGGCTCTCATTATGCGCCCGGAGGAATTGGCTGGGAGACGAGACCTTTATTTGTAGATGGTAAATATGAAGGGGAAGTAGAGCAGCATGCGATGTATGTAATGTTTGATAACCGATGGAAAAATAAATTCAGGTTAGTCTGGGGATTACGGGCTGAATATTTTCAGTACGACCTGATTTCCCAGCAAATGGATTCTAAAGACTCCAGGAATTTTACCCGCTATGGGCTTGATGATAAACCGTGGCAATGGATGCCGTCAGCCAATTTTACCTATAGCCCCACCAACAAAATTAATCTGAGACTGGCTTACAACAAAACGGTTATTCGTCCTCAGTTTAATGAAAGAACCGGATTGCCTTATTTTGATCCTGTTGCGAATGGGCAGATTTTTAATACGGAGATGGTATCATCCGTGGTCAATAATTATGACTTTAAATTTGAATGGTTCCCAGGGCTTGGGGAGATATTTTCAGCAGGATTGTATTATAAAAATATAGATAATCCTATTGAGCGGGAAGGATTCATTTCCAGCGAAGGAAACCTTTATCTCTACAACGGAAATTCAAAAATGCCAAACTGAAAGGACTTGAGGCGGAAGTCAGAAAAAACTTAGGTTTTATAGCTCCGGATACTTTTCTTTCAAAACTTTTCGTCAGCGGAAACTTTACCTATAATGACACCAAAGTCATTGCTTTTAAAGACAAAGAAAAAAACGGAGAAAATGATCCTACCTATGAAGTGGAAAGACCTCTTTATGGGCAGACTCCTTATGCTTATAATGTCGGGTTAATGTATGATGGTTCGAGACTGGGAGTAAGCTTTTTATATAATGCGAAGGGGACCAGTATATCACAGTAGGATATGCCTACAACGGAGAAGAAATACAGAGAGCCTATGCGGTGGCAGATGCACAGATCTCCTATAAATTCCTTAGAAACAGAAACCTTGAAGTGAAACTGAACGTAAGAAATCTTTTTAACAGGGTTAAAGAATATTACAACAATTATAATTCCTATGTCAGTAAAAAAGATGCAGGAAGTAATCTGGACACGGTGAGAGAATCGATGGAATTACTGCCAGGTGCCACCAATAAATACGACAGGGATATTGATAAAATCCTGTTCCGTGCGTACAGCGGCAGAATATTCGGGTTGAGTGTAAACTATACATTCTGATGGCTCATTAAACTAATACATAAACCAATAAACTCATTAAGAATGAAAAAATTAATCCTCACTGTGATAACCGGACTATCACTTACAGGCTGCCAGAGTGATCAGCTGTCAGGTTCTTCAGAATCTTTTGATTTAAAACCTGTTTCTTCAGAGTATATTACAGTTTCATCTTTACCGGTAACGCCGGTAAGCGGAGATATTACCTCCAATACAACATGGAGCGGGGTGATTGAAATGGACGGAATCATTACGGTGAAAAACGGAGCAACATTAACGATTCTTCCGGGAACTTACATTAAAGCCAAACCTAATACAACAGGAGCTGCTACAGGTATTCTGATTATTTCTAAAACCGGAAAGATCAATGCAGCCGGTACGGAAAATCAGCCTATTATTTTCACAAGCTATAAACTACTGGATGGAACTGAAGATACTTATCCTTCTCCCGGTGATTTTGGCGGAGTAATTCTGTTGGGTGATGCGCCTACCAATGTACCTTCCACAACATCCATTGAGGGATTAAGTCTGAATAGTGACCGCTACTTCGGCGGTTCCAATCCTTCTCACAATGCAGGAATAATGAAGTATGTGCGCATTGAGTTTGCGGGCTATGACTATTTGGGCGGAAATTCAGGGAATGAAGTGAATGCTCTGTCATTAGGTGGCGTTGGGAACGGAACGACTTTAGATCATATTCAGGTTTCTTACAGCAAAGATGATTCTTTTGAATTTTTGGAGGAACAGTTAATGCGTCCAATCTGATCTCTTTAGCAGCCGAAGACGATAATTTTGATTTTGATAACGGATACACAGGTACGATCACCTGCGCCCTTTCTTTGGCAGATTACAACTCATATCATTCACTGAGCGGTATCGTACCGGATTCTAACGGAATTGAGCTGGATAATAATTCTACAGGTACAACTACAACTTTGATGACACATGCTGTGATCAATAATCTTACGATAATTGGAGTGAAATACAGCAATTGGGGAAATAAATACGAAAACGGGATTCATATCCGTAGAAATGGAAGGCTGACATTAAATAATGCCGTAGTAACAGGCTATCCTACAGGAATCAGGGTAGAAGGAACAGGTTCTCAACTTTCTTCATCATCTGATTTCAATAGCATTCAGGTCCATGGATTTTCAACGGCTGTTACAGGAGCCGGAACGGCAGGAATTCCTGCAGCCAACCTGCTTACAGGATCTGCAGCTGCATTGTTTGGAATGAAACAGCCATTCTATAACGAAGGATCGTGGAATATATCACCCAGAAACTGCGGAAACTTCCAGGGAATCTGGACGAAATATGACTTTTCTATTGTAGAATAGGACTTTCAGAAGTTCAGAACCTTCTCTGCTTTTGAAAAAGATAAGATAAAAAGAGCTCTTGATATATAGAAATGTACAGGTTTCGGAATCCTGAACATGAGCCGGATCTATACTGATGATGCGCACAGCAGTACCGGATCAGCAGAAACCGGACGCTATTGTCTTTTCCCGGGCAGTAGCGGAACAGAAGGGAACACCGGATATCAGCTCCTCATGAAATACCGGCTGAAACAAAAACCAAATCGCAGAAATATAGAGGCGGATATTTCTGAATATTAAAAACTTCCGGTCATAAAAATAAATAACCGGGAAGACCAAAAATTATAACAATGAAAAGATTAACTTTAATTGCAGTTGCTGCATTATCCCTTACTGCTTGTCAGAACGATCATTTGGCAGATTCTTCTACTCCTTTCGAAATGAAGCCTACTTCAGCTGAATACCTTACAGCTTCTTCACTTCCTGTAACGCAGGTAAGCGGTCCTATTACTTCCGATACAACATGGAGCGGGGTAATAGAAATTGATGGTACGGTAGCCGTGAAAAACGGAGCAACTCTTACGATTCAGCCCGGAACTTTTATCAAGGCAAAACCTAATGCTATAGGAGAAGGTTCAGGAATTCTTGTTATTACCAAAACAGGTAAGATCAATGCTACAGGAACTGAATCTCAGCCAATTGTTTTTACAAGTTATAGATTATTGGATGGTGATGATCTTACAACAGCTACTCCGGGAGATTTCGGAGGAGTGATCCTGTTGGGGATGCACCTACCAATGTACCTGCTACCACTACAATCGAAGGTTTAAGCGGTAGTGATTATTATTTCGGAGGAACTAATCCTTCCCACAATGCAGGAACAATGAAGTATGTACGTATTGAGTTTGCAGGTTATGATTTCGTAGGAGCCAACTCAGGAAATGAAGTGAATGCATTATCATTAGGAGGTGTAGGTAACGGTACAACTTTAGATCATATCCAGGTATCTTACGGTCAGGATGATTCTTTCGAATTCTTCGGAGGTACGGTAAATGCTTCCAACCTGATCTCTTTCGCAGCTGAAGATGATAACTTCGACTTTGATAACGGATATACAGGAACCATTACTTGTGCTTTATCTTTAGCAGACTACAGATCAGCGCATACCGTGAGCGGAGGATCTCCTGATTCTAACGGTATCGAATTGGATAACAACGCCGGAGGTACTTCTACATCATTGATTACCAATCCTGTGATCAACAACCTTACCATCATCGGAGCTAAAAACGGATTGGCAGGACAAGGCCTTGCTTATGAAAATGCTATCCATATCAGAAGACACGGAAAATTGACATTGAACGATGCCGTAGTTACAGGATATCCTGTAGGAATCAAAGTAGAAGGAACAGGTTCTGAGCTTTCTTCAGCTTCTAACCTAAACTCAATTTTTGTACACGGATTCGGAACTTCTGTAACGGGAACAGGAACTGCCGGAATTCCTGCAGCCAACCTATTGACAGGTACTCTTGCTTCAGTATGGGGTATGAGCCAGCCGTTCTTCAACGAAGGACCTTGGAACGTTTCTCCTAGAAACTGTGGAAACTTCCAGGAACTTGGACAAAATATGACTTCTCAGTTCAGGAATAAGACCTAAAAACAGGGAAAGCATTGTGTCTTTCCCTGCTTTTATTCTTCAAAAATCTTAATAATAAGTATTATGAAAAAATTATTTTTATTATCTATTGCATTGGTATCACAGGCCGTATTTGCACAGGAGCTGGTATGGAGCAATTCTTTTGAAACAGCTGATGACCTTCAGGGTGGACGCTCCATGATCTGAACAACAACGGAAACGGATGGATTCAGGGAAAAATATCTACCACAACGGTACTGCAATGACGTATGGAACTTCTGGAACAATCCGCCATTCTATCAATCTGGTGCCTTCAGGTACTGCTCCTAATTTTGCTACGGAAAACGACTGGATCACCTCTCCGGAGATTGACCTGTCTTCAGCTTCAGGAACTGTTACTTTAGCAGCTTATGTAGGAAGACAAAGAGCAAGTCAGGCAGCCGTTGCCAGAGACCTTTATATCTACGTAAGCACTCCTCAGAAACCTGTTCCTTCCTTGGCAGATTTCCAGGCACTTGCAGTAGATGCGAACGGAAATGATCTTCCTAATCCTTATAAAATCAAAGGTGGATATACTGAAAATCCTTTTCCTGCAGATCTTACCCAGTTTGTAGAAAGTCTTGTGGATCTGTCTGCTTTTGCGGGAAAGAAAATTTACATCGGGATCTGGTCTAACAGAAAATCGGCGGGAAGCAATATTCAGAATATCAATATTGATGAAATGGCTATTTATGCTTCATCAGTTACCCTAAGCACAAAGGATGTAAAAAGAACGAAATTCTTACTAAAATAGCAGAAAACCCTGCGAAAGATTTCCTACGCCTGAAACTGAATCCTGCATTGAAAGAAAACAAGACTGTGATAGCCATTTATAACGGGGCAGGGCAGAAAGTTTTTGCCGTTCCATATACCGGATCAATCCATATTGCAGATTTACCTGAAGGAGTTTACGTAACAGAAGTTACTGACGGAAAAATTAAGGAACACCTGAATTTTATTAAAAGATAAAGATTCTTCCCTTCAAAACTGATTTTTTAGAAATAAATGAAATTATACAATAATGGGTAGCTGATGAGTAAAGCTATCCAGAACATATCCAACTAGTTTTTTTATAATTATATATTGCCCTGCAAAATGGGCGGGCAATATTTTTTAAGTTAAAATAAATAAAAGATGAATAAGATCTTTGCACTTTTGTTATTGACCCTGTTATTTTCATGCACAGATAATACCGTGATGGAAAGATATGATGCTGTTCAGAAACCGGGTGAAATAACCATTAAAGGATATTCCAAGCCTGATGTGCTTCAGCTGAGGTTCAATGGCGAACCTGTAACCATAGGCGGGAAGACTTCCTACACCGATAAAATAGAAACCAGACTCCAGTTTGTTCTTGATCAGGGGAAACCAACAAACTTGCTGTATATAATAATGAGACAGGTTCGGAAATAGCAGAATATAATATCAGTTATGATAATGTAGAGGATTATAAAAATATATTTTTCTTTAACCTGTCCGGCATTTTTCTACAGGCGGATGCTGTAAAGCCACAGGTGAATCTGGGAAAAATAGGATTCGAATTTATTTTTCCAAATCTGGGAGAATATTCAGGATCTTCATTTAAAAATGTAAAAGGGATCTTGAAAAGAGAAAACGGGGTAGTGCTGGCAGAATTTGATAATATTGGAAAAGAAAGTTTTACATCTGTTAAAATTTATAATAATTTCAGCATTACGGCTCCGGTATACCTTGAATTATATAAACCGGGAACTACAGAACCTTATGCAGGGTCCCAACCCATTAAAGTTAAAATAAAACAGCGTATGGGAGCCAATATGATCGTACTTCAGGAAAAATCAGAAAATGGAGTATGGGTTGTAAAAGGAGATATTGATATTGCAGAATATTTATAATCAGGAATGAGGAATTTTTTAAACTTCAGTGTATAGCTCTCTTTTTCATCCTTATTTCCTGCACCAGTAATGATGAAAATATTCCTGTTTTTCCGGAAGGAAGTACGGAATCTGTTAATGTCTGGGTTCAGGATAGTATGAGAAGATATTACTATTGGGCAGACCAGATGCCCGCCAAGCCGGATTATCATTTACCTGTAAAAGATTTTTTAAAAGCCTTCTGTCTCCACAGGACCGGTTTTCTTTTATTGTGAATACAGAAGATTCTTCCAGCTATCCACGTTCTGTGCGCAATATGTATGGTTTTGATTATACCGTGATTCAGTTGGGGAACGGGAAAATAGTTACCGTAGTAAAATTGGTTCTTCAGAATTCTCCTGCTTTCAATGCCGGGCTGGAACGGGGAACAATCATTACCAAAATCAACGGAAAAGCCGTGACGGGAGTCAATGCAGAAACTATTGCCGCCTCTATGAAAGATTTTACTGTTCTGGATCTTACCATAGGAAGCTGGAAAAACGGGACGGTGGCTGATGAAAAGGACATTAAAGTATATTACGGTCTTTCTTTCCCGCAGTCTACCTTATCTAAAATATTTGAAAAGAACGGTAAAAAGGCAGGTTACCTTTATATCTACGACTTTCCGGAGGGAATGATGCCGGTTCTCAGTCAGAAATTTGCTGAGTTTAAAGCTGCAGGAGTACAGGAGCTTATTCTGGACCTAAGATACAACTACGGAGGATCGGTATCTGCTGCTGCTGCCCTTTGTTCACTGATCCCTTCAGGAATATCGTCCAATTCTCCATTCATTATTTTTAAAGGAAATAAAAACGGTGGTGAAGTGAAAAGAACTTTTTCCCAACAGATTGCCTATGAACCCAAAGCTATAGATTTCAATACACTAAGGACTCATGCTTTAGGATTAAACAAAGTCTATATTCTTACTTCAAACAGTACCGCTTCGGCGGCTGAAATCGTCATCAATAATCTGAAACCTTATATGCAGGTTATTCAGATCGGGGATGTGACATTAGGAAAAGATATGGCCGGATTTGTTGTAGAAGACCGTCGTAAGCCGAGAAAAATCCCATGGCAGATTCATCCTGTTATTTATAAAGTATTTAATGCCAATGGAGCCGGAGAGTACAGCAGCGGAATTGTACCACAGGTTTCTGTAAATGAATATAATGAGCTTCCATTATTGCCTTTGGGTGATCCCAATGAAACCTTGATTTCCTCCGTCCTGAACGGCAATTATTTTAAAACTGCCAATGATGCGGTTTTCCGGAAAAACCAGGATATTGTTCCAGAGCGATGTACCTCCAATGGTTGTTGGAAAAGGAAGATAAGAGGAAAACCTGAAATGAAAGACCAATCTTTTATCAAAAAATAATCAGAAAAAAATAAATAGTATGCAGGGAATAGAGCCAAAACTTCACACGAGCCTGACCAGCCGTATCGAATATTACCGCCTGCTGATAGAAGCGGTAAATGATCCTGAAGCCGGATCATCCGATGTCACTACCCAGATTTCAGAATTGGGACATTTGTATGAAGAATATCTGCTTAATAAAAAAAACCTTGAACAGAGTATTAAGAATTACAGGGCCTATCATAATGATTTAAGAAGAAAACTGACGGTAAGGCTCCGGGAGCTCAGAAGAAAAGAAAGACAGAAATAGTGTACAGCCTGCCATAAGTTAAACGCATTAAAATGATGTAATTATTATTTATTTCTCGCAGATGACATATATTGTGCAGATCTTTGTATATAAGAAAGCAGAGATTTCAAAGCTCTTTTGTGTTTGAACATATTTTTAAACCATTAAGGAAAATGAAGGCTTTAAGATAAGTTAAGGTAAAAATCAAAGATTTTTAAGGTGTAATTCTTAAAGCAAAGCTCTTCTTAATATTCTTATCTTCTTAATGGGTCTTAATGGTTCAGTAAAAAAATAAAATTTATTTACAAATCAACACAGAATCTTTTGTAGTTATTATTTCTCGCAGATGACATAAATTGTACAGATGTTTGTACATAAGAAAAACAGAGATTTCAAAGCTCTTTTGTGTTTGAACATATTTTTAAACCATTAAGGAAAATGAAGGCTTTAAGATAAGTTAAGGTAAAAATCAAAGATTTTTTAGGTGTAATTCTTAAAGCAAAGCTCTTCTTAATATTCTTATCTTCTTAATGGGTCTTAATGGTTCAGTAAAAAAATAAAATTTATTTACAAATCAACACAGAATCTTTTGTAGTTATTATTTCTCGCAGATGATACACATTGTACAGATGTTTGTACATAAGAAAAACAGAGATTTCAAAGTTCTTTTGTGTTTGAACATATTTTTAAACCATTAAGGAAAATGAAGGCTTTAAGATAAGGTAAAAATCAAAGATTTTTTAAGGTGTAATTCTTAAAGCAAAGCTCTTCTTAATATTCTTATCTTCTTAATGGGTCTTAATGGTTCAGTAAAAAAAAATAAAATTTATTTACAAATCAACACAGAATCTTTTGTAGTTATTATTATTTCTCGCAGATGATACACATTGTACAGATGTTTGTACATAAGAAATTCAGAGATTTTCAAAAATCAATTAATTGAATCAATTATTCTGGGAAAATTTTAATGTGTTTGACCTGGCCTGCCATTCTATGCTTCACTTGTTTTGTTTTTAAATTCATACATTTATAACTTCAAGTTGAGAGGAGGTATTTATGAATTATTATGCGTCAGATTTATCGGGATATTTACACCTGTTTTGGCAGTTTTCCTGGCCGCAGTGGCTGGTGTTCAGTCTTATTATCAATGTTTTTCTTTATCTTTTTCCATAGGATTGTATCTTTTTATAGACAAGACCTGTCGCAAAAAAAACTTTGCAGGAAAAAGATCATCCTGTTACAAAATCTGATTTTCGCCTGAGCTTTCTTACCATTATCTGTAATAGTCTGGTCATGCTGATTGGTGTTTTTTATGGAAAAACGGCTGGATTCAGCTGGGATCCGGACAGTTGGTAATAACAATTTTCCTTGAAGTAATTGTATTACTTCTTTTAATGGATCTTCTGATGTATTTTTTTCATTATGCAGCTCATTTACCCTTTGTGTACAAATTCTTGCACGGGAAACATCATGAGCATGTGAGTACCAATTACCTGAGTCTTTTTGTGCTTCATCCGTTAGAAACGATGGGTTTCGGGCTGATGATGCTGGTGTTGCTGATGAGCTATGATTTTTCTGTAATTTCAATTTCCATTTATCTGTTGATCAATCTGATATGGGGAACCATCGGCCATCTGAACAGAGAATTTTTTCCTGCTTCTTTCGACAGATTTTTTGTGGGGACAACAAGATTTCATAATCTGCACCATCAGGATGAAACCAAAAACTTTGGATTTTATACATCTCTCTGGGACAGGCTGTTTGGAACTTATAAGTAAGAATTATTTACACAGTCGCTTCATCCAATCAATTGAAAATCGATTTACTCTTAGCCCCTTAAAATTCAGCATGACCAAAGATAAACTTTGCGTCTGGAAAAAGTTATATGCAGGAATTATTTACACACTGCTTCATCCGTTAAAACCTGAGATGCCCTAAAATCTTACCCAACAGATAATTAAATTGATCCAGTTCTTTCGGAGTTAGTATGGCAGAGGTTTGCCGGGTGATATTTTTCCGGAATGTTTCTGAATTTTCGATGATAAACCGGCCCTTTTCCGTAACAGAAAGGTTAAATTTCCGGCGATCCGTTTCATCCTGTTTCTGAATAATAAGATCGTGACTGATTAAAAATTTCAGCTGCTTTGAAATGGCGGCCTGGCTTATATTAAAAGCTGCTGATATTTCTTTTCCCGTTGCGCCTTTTTTTCCGGAGTATAAACTCAATAATATTATAATGAGCAGCTGTCACACCGTTAATATTCCCTCTGTTCATATGAGCCAGAATGAGGCACTGAAAATCAGTAAATGTGTTAAAAAATTCTTTTTCAATGGGTTTCATGAGAAATATACTTAACTTAGTTAATTATTAACAAAGGTAATCATTGTATCATGGAAAATATAAAAATTACGAATGCAAGGCAGAATAATCTTAAAAATATTTCCATAAATATTCCAAAAAATAAGATGGTTGTTTTTACGGGAGTATCGGGTTCGGGAAAATCATCTCTGGTATTTGAAACCATTGGCGCAGAAGCTCAGAGACAGATCAATGAAACTCAGAACAGTTTTGTAAGAAACAGACTGCAGCATTATGGTATACCGGATGTAGATAAAATTGAAAACCTCAATGTTCCTATTATCATCAATCAGAAAAGACTGGGGGCAATGCCAGGTCTACAGTAGGAACGGCAGCAGATGTTTACGCCTCTCTGAGACTTTTGTTTTCAAGAATGGGAAAACCCTTTGTAGGATATTCCAATGTTTTTTCTTTCAACAATCCGCAGGGGATGTGCCCGGAATGTGAAGGATTGGGATTTATTCAGACTGTGAACATTACAACACTGATTGATAAGAATAAATCTTTAAACGGAGGAGCAGTACAATTTCCGACTTTTCAACCTGGAGGATGGCGTTTAACAAGATATACTTTATCCGGCTATTTCGACAATGATAAAAAGCTTAAAGATTTTACAGATAAAGAATGGGAAATACTTTTGTATGCGGAAGAACATAAACCGAAACATCCTCATAAAGATTGGGGAAGACTGTAAAATATGAAGGTATTATTCCAAGAATAGAAAAAGCATTCCTTAAAAAGGATTCAAAGGAAAATATAACAAGGAAAGATGCCCTCAAAAATGTTATCGTTACGAAAACCTGCCCATCCTGTCACGGAAAACGTCTTAATGAAAAAATATTATCCTGTACAATTAAAGGAAAAAGTATAGCAGACTGTACAGCACTTTCTATTGATGAATTGTCCGGATTTATCAATTCTTTAGAATCGAAAACCTATGAAGTAATCATTAAAGAACTTTCCGGAAAATTACAGAACATCATCAATATCGGATTGCAGTACCTTACATTGGACAGAAGTACCAATACACTTTCCGGAGGTGAGTCCCAACGGATAAAAATGGTCCGGAATCTGGGAAACAGCCTGGTAGATCTGCTCTATATTTTTGATGAGCCAAGCATTGGCCTTCACCCGAAAGATTTACAGAATATCATCAGCATCATTGAACAGATCAGGGACAAAGGAAATTCTGTACTGATTGTGGAACATGACCCTGATATTATCAAAACGGCAGACTGGGTGATTGATATAGGGCCCGGTTCCGGAAAAAACGGTGGCGAAGTAATATTTGAAGGAACATTTGATGAGCTGATGGGCTCCGAAGGAAAAACAGGGTCTTATTTTGCACAGAAGCCCGTCATCAATAAGCAACCAAGGCCACACTCAGGTTATTTGGAAATCAGGAATGCAGATCTTCATAATTTAAAAAATATAAATGTAAGTATTCCAACCGGGGTGATGACAGTAGTAACCGGTGTGGCCGGTTCAGGGAAGAGCTCTTTGATCAATAGGGTTTTACCTATGTTTTATCCTGATGTTACTGTGATAGACCAGTCTATGTTTGCAGCCAGTGCCCGTTCCAATCTGCTCACCTATTTAAATATATCCGATACTGTACGTCAGCTTTTTGCCCATTCTAACCATGTTTCTGAGAAACTGTTCAGCAGAAACAGTGAAGGGGCCTGCAAAAAATTGTAAAGGATTGGGTGTCGAAAAAATAGATCTTGCTTTTATGGATGATATTGAGCAGCCTTGTGAAGAATGTGGCGGTTCCGGATTTGACACCAAGGTTTTAAAGTACAGATATAATCAAAAACGATCGTAGAGGTAATGAATATGACCGTTTCGGAAGCCGTCTCTTTTTTACGGATCAATCGGTCGTCAGGCATTTTGAGGTACTGATCAGATTAGGGTTGGATTACCTTACTTTGGGACAGCGTTTAGATAGCTTTTCCGGCGGAGAAAGACAACGGCTTAAATTAACCAGAGAGCTCAGACACAGCCATCAGACAATCATTCTGGATGAACCGAGCACAGGCCTGCATCCCAGTGATACCCGAAAGCTTTTATCTTTTTTCAACGAACTTACAGATCAGCATAATACCCTGATCGTTATAGAACATAATCTGGACATTATTGCCCAGGCAGACTGGATTATTGATATAGGACCGGGAGCAGGAAAATTTGGAGGTGAGATTATGTTTGAAGGAACTCCGGAAGAACTGTTGAAGGATAAAGCCTCCTATACCGCCCGTTTTTTGCGAAAACATCTGAAATAATCAACCATTAAGAAAGAAGATAAGGTAATAAAGAAAGAGCAATTCTTAAAGTTAATTATCCTTACATTTTATCTTACTGGTTTAAAAGATATATAAAAACAAATATCCACAAATATTCATCAGTGTACTATTGCGGATACTACTGTCATTCAGTATTAAAAATAATATTGATTTTGAAGATTTTTACATCTCAGATCCTAAATTCCTGGCATCATGAGTTCCTTCCAACAATAAAGTCAGTTCATCACATTGTATTATTTTTCCATCTACAACAATAAACTCTGCCAATACCTTATGAATAACAATACTGCCGTCCTTTAATACAGATTTTGCGATGTGTTTGGTGAAAATACTATTTTCGTTTTCAGCATAGCTGATGATCTCTATTTTCTGTTCGGATACTTTGTCTTTAAGCTTTTTGATGTGCAGGACAAATTCATCATAGTTGAGTCGGGTATGATCTACCAGTTGCACATATTGTCTTGAAAAATACTTTTCAATCAATGTTTCGTCCAATACAGGGTTTTCTAAAATTCGGCTGAAAACCTGTTCGATAATATGTTTCATAATTTTTGTTTAATACAAAGCAAAATTACCTCTGCAGATTATGACTGAACGATAACAATTGTAAAGAAATATCAGGAAAATAAAATAAATCACCTGCGGTTCCGGATTCTGCTTAGGGAAACACTGGTAATTCCCAGATAAGAAGCAATATAATGCTGAGGAAATCTGAGAAGAAGTTCCGGTCTTTTTTAGAAGATTGGCGTATCTTTCCTGAGGAGAATCTTTAATGAACGACATAAGTCTTGCAGTGATTTCGCTGAAACGTTTATAGAAAAGAATATTGAATTGCTGCTGAAATTCAGGTTTTTGCATCCATTCCCGGAAGATGGAGACCGGAATTTCATAGATAACTGAAGGCTCCAGGGTCTCAATTAAAAATTCACTGGCAGTTCCGTTTAAAAAGCTGTCAAAAGAAGCAACAGCCTGATTTTCCGTTATAAATTCCAGGGTAAGCTCACGCCCGTCCCTGTAAAAGTATTCCCGTAATGCTCCGTTTTTAACCATAAACATTTTGGTTGAGATCTGACCTTCATTAAGGAGTATGGTTTTTGCAGGATATTGTATTTCCTGAAATAAATGATCGGAAGTATTGAAGAAGGATTCTATATCTGATATTTGCATAGTGAGGAATGGGCGGTAAAGTTACTCAAACTTTTAAAGGTAACCGGCTGTTTCATGAATCGTTTTCTGTCATGGGTAGGCGAATAGAAGAAAATTCGTGCATTCGTGGCTATTATGAATAGGGGCGGGCTTTAGCCCGCCAAATTAATTTAAATATTCCATTGGCTTCAGCCAAAACTTAAAATTGTATATTGTTGCAGAGCATTTTTCAATAATTTTTCTCAATTTGCAGTAAAAGAATACCCAATATCTATATTATTAATACTATGAATATATTTCCGGAAATTCTGTCAGATGAAAATGTTAAGGAAAGTCATACCGGTTTCAGCAATGCATTACTGAATCTTTCTTCGAAGCATATCAATCCTGAAAATTTTGAAACCCTGACCCGGATTTATAAATCCACGAAGCAAATTCATTATCGCAATAAGATATTGAAATTGCTTTATGATTTCCCCAATCCTGAACTTCAGCAGTTTTTCGAACAGGCTTACAAAAAGAAAGATACCTTGATACGAAAATCTATGCCTTGAGAGGGCTGACTCAGTTTTCTGATGAAAAGAAATTGAAAAGCTGATCAGTAAGCTTAAACCTATTTTAGCAAAACGTGAAGAAACAACACCTTACAATTATCAGGAGTATGAATTACTGAGAGGTAAAAATGCTTTACCGTTTATGGTAGAAAAATATGGTTATGAGTGTTTTAAAGATTTGCTGAAGCAGGTGAATGAGCAATATGAAAGAATGCCGGATGCCTTTAAAGGTCATATAACAACCGGTGAATCCGGAGAGATTGTTTGTTTGAGACCTGCCAGCGAAAGTTCAGCGATGATCAGAGCATTTTTTGACCGGCAGAAAATATAGAACCGCATTGAAACAAGTCCAATGCGGTTCATAATGATCAGGTAGTTTTAATGAAATGCAAATCTTGTTTAGTCATTATCCACTCTGATCCACTTTCCGTTTTCCACTCCTTCATAGAAATGGTCATTGTGATAAATGACTGCTCCCTGAATATGTGTTTTGTTGGCCGGAAGAGTCAGCGTTTCAGGCAAAGCATCTCTATTACGGATCATATAGACTTCATTTCCTTCTTTTATTACAATTCCTGTTCCTGAGATTGGTCTTGTAACTCCTGCATCAGCCGGAGGGTTCAATACCGTTGCAGGATTCAATTCTGAAAGACGCCTTGCTCCCAAAGATGCCGTACATCCTCTGAGAACATGATCCATCAGCATCATTACTCCGGGAGTAGGGCATTCAGGATTGATATTCACTATGATCTCTTTATCGTTAATAACCACAGGGCAGGCATCTCCACTTGCAAATCTGATCCCTTTGAGACGGTAAACAAATGTTCCGGTCTGGTTTTTAGAATGCAGGATAATGGCTTCACCATTGGATGCTGAAGTAACCTCCTGATCCGGACCATTATTAATGGTATAGGTGAAAATATAGCTTGTGCAAGAGATCCTTTAAACTTTACCTGTACGTCACCTGCAGGCTGCTTCACGGCACTCGTTACGGAAGATGCTGTATTATCAGCAGCCAATGCAACAGATGAAATCGTAAAATCTTCTGTAATGTTGCATCCATCCTGACTGTAGGTAACATTTACCCTGTAGGTTCCCGGCTGTGTGAAGGTAACCATACGGTCTGTGCTGATGGCTCCTGGTTAGGACTATTAGTTTTGGTCCAGGTATATGCTGCATTGGTATCTGTCCCGAATAATGTGGAGGCATCATACGTTTTGGGAAATTCTGAAGCACAGAGGGTTTTATTTCCTCCGAAGCCCGCTGCCTGTACATTCGTAGGAACGATGGTAAGATTATGGGTATTTCCCAGATCCTGGCTGTTTCCGAAAGCATTTACAGGACGGGAAAAGTTCATATCTTTAATAGAGGCATAGAACATGGTATAGAGAGCTGCCGGATCAAGACTGATGGTATTCTGGCCTGCGATGGATCTTACTACGGAAATCCTGTTGCAAGGTGTTCCTGTCATAAAGAGATTTTCAGTTACCGTCTGATTATTATCAATCTGATAAGACCCGGGATTGAAATACAGTGTTTTATATTTTCCGGCAGAAACAAGGGTACTTACCGAGCTTCCGGTAGTACTTCCCATGAAGGTCAGTTTATTAAAATTCCAGACTTTGGATCCGGTATTTACACTTCCGTCTTTCCATATCGTAAGATCCCCAAAGTTGAAGGAGTCTGGTGTAATGGTTGTAAAATATCCTACATTGGCTTTTGCATCAGCTGTATTCAGTATTATTGGGTTATTTCCGGAATTGATATAAAAATAAGGACTGTAGAAGCCATAAAAAGGAAGGAAGTGAAGCCATATAGTAATTAGCTGTGCCTGCACTGTTTGCTCTTGTTCCTGTAATCACAGATTGTCCGAAATCCACCACAGGATTATTATTGATGGTCTGATTCCAGCTGAAATTCAGCAGAGTAATAGGGTAGCTGTTGGTTTTGAAACCTGCAGTATTCGTAAAGTTCATATCTCCCTGATAAGTGCTTTTCAATTCAAAATAATCCTGAGCGTTGATGTTCAGATAAGTATAGGCTCCTTTGGTGTCAATATACCGTGTTCTTCCTGTTGAAGCTCCCTGAGCCATAATGATATTACGGGTAAGGCCGTAACTGCTTAACGGAACAATGATCTTAAGGTCACTCTGTAAGGTAAGGTTTCCATAAACCGTCAGATAGTAAGGATTACCGCCATCGGTACCAAAATCCATAACAGGTTGGCCTGTAGCATTGGTAAAAGTAACATTATTGGCTTTTGAAAGGCTGATTCCTTTAATGAATATCTTATTCAGAGCAGGAGTAAATCCTGAATTCTGATCAAAGAATACATTATCAGCAGATGTTGGAATATCACAGTTGGTAATACCAGGTCCGCCTGAATTTAATGACCAGTGTGAAGGATCTCTCCATTCTCCCTGTCCGCCAATCCAGTAAAGATTTCTAGGGGCCGAGGTTGTCATATCCGGGAAACTGATTCCTGTATTCCCTCCAAGATCAGTCCCTTTGGATGCCGTATAGGTTTGCCCTCCGGAGGAAGAAATCGCTTTAAACTGAACCCTGTCTATGGTGTAGTTGGAAGGGTTGGTGCCGTAATTCGGAAGTACAAGCGTTTTGGTCTGATTACTTGAAGAAGCAATAGTCAGTCTGTCTATACAATCTCCAAGCATAATGAGTGAGTGATTGACCTGGAAATTGGCATCCAAGGCAATATGATTATTCTTTTCTACTGTAAGATTATTCACATTCATCGGGAATTTGAAGATCACCGAAGGATTAATTTTATCCAGTCTTGGAGCAGATGCAGAGCGGATCGTAAAATGATTGATCATTCCTCCCGGAAAGCTGAAGGCAATAGCCTGATCACCTGAGCCTGCCGTATTGGTAAACTCTATTTTTTCGAAATAATGATTCAGATTGTTGAAGATGATATCATTTCCCATACTGGTATACGCTTTAGCCAGTTTTAGGACACTGTTGGCGGTATTGGTTACCGGTAATGAAGTATTGACAGTAATTCCGGTATTGACGGTAAGATCAGCATTGTCCATCACCAGCTGGGTTCCGTTCAGTGTCATGGAGTTTAGGCTTATGACTGTGCCGCTTATATCCAATATATTTCCTGCAATATTGTTCTGGTTAATAACAGAATTGACAAGGTCGTACTGAGTCGTACCTCTGTTGATTTTCCATGTGGCATTTCCTGCAAAAGTAAACACAGAAGTTGCTCCGTTGGGAGTTATATTTTTGAGAGTACCCGCAGGTTTATTGGTATTTATGAAATTAAATCCGCTAAAATATCCGGCATCATAATATCCGGGGTGCAGAACAGCATTTCCGTTGACCAGTATTTTATAATAGTTGTTATAGCCTGTAAAATGAGACTTTGTATTGGCCGGAAGACCGCTGAATGTAATGTCATTTACAGAAACATCGTTATTCAGCGTGATCCCTGTAATATTCCCAGCCGGAAATCCTGAATACTGATCAAAAATACATTATCATTGATCGTAGGGAGCCCGCAGTTGGATGCCAATCTTGCACTTGACGGATCCAGAGACCAATGGCTGATATCGTTCCAGCTGCCGTTACCACCTTTCCAGTAAAAGTTTTTAGCTGTAGGAACGGTAAAATTGATCCCTGAATTATTTCCGCTGTCAATAGAATTATTTGCATTTACGGGTTTAGAGCCTGCAACAGGAGTCACATATCCGGCATTGATGCCCTTAATATTCATACGGTTGAGTTCAACAAAACCGGTTCCGTTAATATTGTTTCCGAGTATAAGGTTATTTCCCCCTGGCCTGTAAAATTAAGAACAAGATCACAATCTCCACGGTTATAAGCAAAACTGTCCGTTACAATCAATTTTGTAAAAGAATCAAACATGGTAATATTAGAACCAGTATTGATGGCTACATTACCGGCTTTATTGGTATAGTAAAATCTGATATCGCCGGCATTGACCTGGAATGTTCCGGTATTTATAAACTGTATATCTCCTATTGCCGTACCTTCTTTATAGACCTTGCCAAAAAAGTGGTTGATATTTCCAAGGTTATTGTACCGCCCGTTATAATTGGTGGCATATACCGTAGAATTCGATGCGTTAATAGGCTGTTTGGTACTGATATTAAGGGTTGTGGCACGCAATAAAGCATTATCAATACTGACGATGTTTCCTCCCAGCCAGAATTCACCCGCTTTTATTTTCCTTCCATCTGCATACATCGTACCTGTGAGTGCATTATTGTCGAAATTAAGTGTGGCGGCAACCTCCACATCATAAGGAGCAGAACTGCCTGATGGTAATAGGTAAAAATTATCATTTCCGGATATCGACAATTGATAAACCTTTTGTCCTTCAAAATTCATATATCGGTTTGTGACAGGATCATTAACGGTATACTTCTGTATATTGAATGTTGTATTGGCACCCGTTGTCATATCTTTCTGAAGGTAAAGATTCCCGTATACAAAAGCTGTGGCATTGAAAACAGGATTGGAAGGAGCGTTGTTCCAGGTCATATTCCGTACAGAAACCCCTGCAGTGCCGTTTACAGTATTATTTCCTGTGCTAAAGCCGGAATCGGTGTTAAAAATCACATCATCATACATCGTAGGAACGCAGCTGGAAGAAGGGCCTCCCGAAGTGAATGACCAGTGCACAGGATCATTCCAGTTTCCTCCGCCACCTATCCAATAATACGTTTTCGGAGAGATTCCGGGATAGCTAATATTGCCGGTGTTGTTTCCTCCGTTTATCCCGGCAGTTACGGAAGCCCCGCCTGTAAGTTTTACATTGGCAATATTGTATCCTGCAAAAGATGCGATCCCGTTTCCGTTGATGCTGGATGGAATAATAAGGTTAACAGGGTAGGTCATATCAGTTCCCCGAATTTTGGAATAGCCCCATTACAGGCAGTATTGGCGGTAAGGCTTTGATTGATCTGGAAATAATTGGGAGCCGGATTGGCATTCTGTCGGAAATTATATTGCCCGCCATTAAGGGTAAGATGATTAATATCAAACTGTTGAGCCCTAAAGATATGATTTCCTTTACCCAATGTAAGGTTATTAATTTCATACCGTATTCCTGAAAGATCAACCGTTCCGTCACCTACAGCCATATCATTGGCTTTGAATACATTGGCAGTAACAGAATAAGCATACATGTTGATCTTGTTGATAATAAATTCATTTCCGCCGATACTGCCGCCTGTGGTTCCGGTTCCCAGGATTTCATCAACTTTCAGTGAGCTACCCCTGTTATCTGGACATATCCGGCAATTGTAGGCAATGCAATCTTTTTATATCCTGTGTGGTCTGAACGGTCAGGTTTGAATAAGAAAGAGTGGCTTGGGTAAGATTGGCCGCAGCATTAAAAGTGGCAAGATTACCGGCCAGCGTTGAGGTCCCGAGCTTAGAAGCAGTGGTAGAACTGTATACAAACTGCTGGGAAGTAATGTTTTTATTATCAGTATCAAGAAAAGCACTTTCGCTGACATTAAACTGAAAATAACCGTTGCTGGCAAAGTTCCTGACCAGTTTGAAGGTTCCGTTTCCTTTAAGATTAATAGAAGATGTGTAGTTGATATAGATATAATTAGGATCAATCAGATTATCCGGAATATCAATCAGATTAGGGGTTGAATTTGAACTGTCAGCGTACAGGTTCATGGTCATATTGTAAAGAGCTCCTGCATTGGATTTCCACTTCAGATTTCCATAGATGTTGAAGATACTTCCTGCCGGGAAATTCACTTTTCCTGTAAATGAATCATCAATAATAAAGTCTTTGCAGGTTGCGGAAGAAGGAATCGTAAGGGTGACGGAACCACTTGCAGGAAATCCGCTTCCCGAATTGATGTATACATTATCATAGCGTGAAGGAATAATGGTGGCGGTCTGTCCTGATGACGAACCAATACGCCAGTGGTTGAGGTCGGTCCAGCTTCCGGCACCGCCTACCCAGTAATAATTGTTCTGGGCAAAAAAACTCTTACCGATCAGAAAGAGCAGTAGGATATATAATTTAAGTTTCATGTTCTTTGAATTACAAAATTGGTATGGACTGAGATTGTTATCTCAGCCTTAGCTACACTCAATAGAATCAGAATAGGATTTGAATTCCTGTTCCGTTATTTCGTTTTTTTCAGCAGCTGTATCTTTTTCTGTAATTCGGTGATTTTTTTATCCTGTTCCTGAACGGTCTGTAATAATAAAGGAATCAGTTCATTATAATTAACGGATTTATATCCTTCATTGTCTGTGCTGACGATATTAGGTAATACTTTTTCAACTTCCTGGGCTATCAGACCGTACTGAAGCTGGGGATTTCCGCCTTTTGTTTTTCCTTTTTCATTCCAGAAATAGGAGACAGGTCTCAGCTTGCCTAATAGTTCACCGGAAGAATAGATGGAGGTGATGTTTTGTTTTAGTCTTTCATCAGAATTATAATCTATAGCACTTGCTTTCACAGTTCCTGCCACATCAAGCTTTGCAGAAGCTGAAGGTGTAGTCCCGATCCCAACACTTCCACTTCCGGAAAAGACAAGGTTTTTACCATTCAGGTCCACATTTCTTTCAGCCAGTGGAGTAGTAATGCTTCCGTCTGCTGTGTAGATATTCGGGCTTACCATACCTTCCCAGTTGCTGCCGTTCCAGAAATAATAACCGGGTTGGGTGATCCTTGCAACTTTTGCGGTTGGAGAAGCAGGAACTGCAGTGGCATAAATCATAAGAGATTCCGTGCCGGGCTGCATGTTTGCGGTCATAGTCTGGATCTGGTCACCTGTAAGGCGTGGGATCATCAGACCTTCTGCTGCGGCTGCACCGTCTGTTTTGGCTGTAATGTCCAGAGTGGCTTTAGGGTTGGGAGTATTGATGCCTATTCTACCGGCTTGGGAAAACATCATTGAGCTGATGGAGATGCTTCCGATAAGGCATAACCTGAATACTGCAGAATGTTCTTTCTGCAGGAAAATAGAGTTTTTCATAGTTTTTTTGATTGCTTTTTTTTTATTCGGGTATATTAAACTCTTCCTTAGTGTTAAGAAGTTAAGAGTAGATTTTTTACGATTGTTTTAGAGGTTTCGATTAATTCATTGGACCGGTAAAGCTGGCTGGTTAATATGCAGCTTTCAAAGAGAAGATAAATATGATCTGATAAAAAGGGTCTTTGAGATCCTGCATAAAGGCATCCTCAATGTTTTTTTATGATTCCGGATCACATTGTGAATTTCTGTTTTTTCTCCTGGTATTTCAGATAATATATTCAGAAAACTGCATCCCCTGAAATCTTCCTTTTCATTCATATAGATCAGAAAATCGAATGATTTAAGGAATTTTTCCTCAAGGGTCTGTGCTCCAGAGGTAAAACTTTCCAGCTCAGATACCCAATAAGCGTATCTTCTGTCAAGAAATTTCATACACAGATCATCCTTTGACTTAAAGTGCTGGTAAAAACTTGCTTTCGATACTTCAGCATCTTCAATGATCTGATTGATGCCGGTACTGTTATAACCCTGTCTGTGAAACAGGACCATGGCGGTACTTAATATTCTTTCACGAGGCTTACGCATGGGCAAATGTTTTTTACAAATGTAAATAAAATATGAACAGACTGGTATGTTTGTTAATAAAATCTTAAAAATAATATTTTATTACTGTAAGATAAAATGATGTATAATAATTATGACAGGTTTTTTACTATCATAACAGGAGGTATTCCCGGCCGGAATTATTCTTATCTGATCGGTTTTAAAATGAGAAAACAGAATCAAGACCGAAGGAGATCATATTGATTATATAAAGCCTCTTGCGTAATAAAGCTGTATAAGGAAAAACAATAACGTAAAGAACCATACAACATACGGATGGTACCGGAAATTTTCTTTCAGGATATAATGCAGAGCCTTAAATAATTTTACCAGACCGATAGTGCTAATGATAAAGAAGACGGCGAGAACGATGAAGAAGATCAAATCTCTGGAACTGTAATTTTCTGAAGCCGAAACCTTTTCAAGGTGGTGCAGATAGGACTGTACATTCATGGTCTGCCCCAGAAACATGGTGGAAATGATCAGTATAAAAATGGAGTGGAAGTGTATACGGTAGTATAGATAAATGAGAACAGTAATGTTCGGAATGTTGGTGAATTGATCTTCTCTTTTTTGTACCATAATAATACCATACTGAAGACAACAGCGGTAAAATTATTCATCAGGAATATAAATAAAGCTTTTTCTACCATACTCAGCCCCTTGATCCTGGAAATAAAGTTTTCTTCCCCGCTATAGTCCATAAGAAGAACGGAAACAATGACCGATGTATAAACAGAAAGCTTGATGGGAGACAGGTAATCATGAAAGCGTTCCGTTTCTTCCTTTTCCATTTCGTGCACAGAGAGATCATAGCAGCGGTGAGGAGCCTGAAACAACTTGAAAACAGTCACAGGAACCAGAAGAATCTCAATGATAATCTGCAGGCAAAGCTTTTCGAAGCTGTCTATCAGTTTTTCGAACATATACAGAGTATTAGGGAACGGGTTCAATGCGCAATTTAAAGAAATTTCAGATAGTATTTCAAAATTTAGTGTACGAATATTAGAAAGTACCACATAAAAAAATCAGAATAGAGATGATCTATCCTGATTCAAATATTTTGGTGTTTCTTATTATTTTGGAAGTCCTTTCTTTAGGGCAATATTGGCTTTTTCAACAGCTTTTCTTTCCTTCCAGTCCATGTATCTCTTTTTATACCTTCCTTTCATGAAATTATCAAAATTACGCTGAATGGCGAGATTCCAGAGGGAATGTGCTTTTACAGCCCAGCTTTTGTCCCAGGCACGCAGAGAAATGGAGAATGAACCATCCAGATATTTCATCCAGTGCCACCAGCCGGTTGGCATAAACAAGGTATCCCCATGTTCCAGGAAACATTCAATGCCCTCAATACCATCCAGTGCCGGGAATTTTTCAAAATCCGGATTGGCAATATCATAGTCCTCCAGTGCATAAGTTGCATAAGGAAGCTTATACAGACGGGTTTTCCATTTATATTCAAACAGAAGAACGTGTTTTCTGCCATTAAAATGAGTATGGAAAATATGAGGCATGTCAATATCATAATGCAGGAACGTTACTGAACCTTTACCTCCGAAAAACATACTTGGGTATTTGTCTAAAAAGCCTCCCATCAGGTTTTTTGGCGGAACATAGTCGTCCAGTAATTTAGGGGCAAATTTAATAGGATCAAAGAAAAAAATTCTGAGGTCTGTAGGCTCTCTCTGAATAAGATCTACGTACTCGCTGAACTTCATTTTGGTTGTCGGAGTATTGATAGGAGCTGCAGGATCAGCCTTGGCACTGTCATATAAAGGTACTTCTACATCTCCCACCACCTCTTTCATGTACTCCATTGTCCATTTTTGATACGCAGGCCAGTTTCTTGCCATATTTCTGATTACCACTGGCTTGCATGGCTTTAGATACTTTTCACGAAAATCTTCTTGCGAAATGTCATCTACAATATCAATAGGTTTAAGGAGTATTCCCATTCTTTTCAAATTATTATGCTAAAGTATTAAATATTTGTGAAAATTGATGAGAAGGATTTAAATTATTTGGAATTGATATAAATAAATAGATTTTACGAACTATATATTAAACTGCTATATATTCATTGGCTTTTTACGAGAATGAATGTTTTAATATAATCATTAAAAAGGAATATGTTTTACTAAAAATAACAGGCTCTGCATAGGAAAGAACAGTTGTGAAATATGATAATTATATGTATACTTGCCAAGTTAAAAACAATCATGAAACGTAGCCTTACCATTATATTATCCCTTGTATTTGCAGGGATTTCCGCTCAAAATTCAAATACAATTTTTACTTCTGATATAGACAACTTCTGGAATGCCTATGACCAAATCAAAAAGACTGATGATTTTTCTAAAAAGCTCAATCTGATCAATGAACTTTACATCAGCAAAGGAACCAAAGGGCTTAAAGCATTTATGAAAGCCAGAGATTATAATGATTCCGCTTATGTAAAACTGATTGATGAATACCCTAAATTCTGGAATTCGGTAAGACCCAACACACTGACTATAAAACAGAGGAATGAAGCACTCAATAATGCTGTGGGACAATTAAAGCAAATCTATCCTGAACTGAAAGAAGCCGGGATGTACTTCACAATAGGAGCACTTGGAGCGGGAGGAACTACAGTTGAGAATATGGTATTGGTAGGAGCCGAAATCGGAACAGGAACTCCCGCTACAGATACTTCCGAATTTAAGGATGACTGGTTGAAAAATCTTTTGCAGCACAGTCTTTAGACAATATTGTATCATTAAACATTCATGAATATATCCATACCCAGCAGACCGGATATAGCAAAACCGTTTTGGGATCTTCATTAAAGAAGGTTCCTGTGATTTTATTGCTGAACTGGCCATCCGGAAACCTTTGCAGACAAAATATCTGACTTACGGGAATGCGCATGCAGCCCAGGTCAAAGATCAGTTTAAAAAAGAAATGTTTACCGACAGGCTTTCAAACTGGATGAATAATGGCAGGAAAAAAAGGTGAAAGTGCAGAGTTGGGATATTATATAGGGTATGAGATCTGTAAATCCTATTACCAGAATGCAAAAGATAAAAACAGGCAGTAAAAGATATTATTGAGCTGAATTATAGTGATGAAAAAGCAGTAGAGGACTTCCTGAAGAAATCCAGATTTTTCAAAGAAAAGATAGATAAGGTAAAGCTGATCAAGGAATACAATGACAATTTGCTTACTGTGGTAAAAACAGATCCTGAAAACGGAGCTGTCAATATAAATCCGGATACCAAAGAGATCAAAATCACTTTTTCAAAAGAAATCATCCCGAATAAATATTCTATAAGCCTTTCAGACAAAGGAAAAGAGAACTTCCCCATTACGAAAATAATTGGTTTGGAGAATAATGATAAGACCCTGGTCCTGTCAATGGATCTGAAACCCGGTAAGGAGTATGAATTTGTTCTCACCAATAAAACTTTTGAGTCTAAGGACGGCTATCCGATGAAAGATGAAAAATTCATTGTGAAATTTAAAACAAAGTCTCAGTAATTTATTAGGCAAATTGTTTTAAGCATCGTGCCATTTGCTGTTACGAGCTTTTAAAGTGAATTTAAAGAGTTTTCAAAGGTAACAATCAGTGTAGAATTCCGATTCTATTCTTATATTTGATCTATGAAAACAGGTTTACTCGCATTATCTTTTGCTCTTCTCAGCAGTGGGTACATTGCACAGATGAAATCACTACCCAAACTGGAATCCGGGGTTTCTTATGAATTGGCTCAGTTTAGAAAAAGCTTACTAAGCGATATCAAATACCAGCTCGATCTGAAGATTCCTGAAAGTAAATCAAAAGGATCTCAGGAACGGAAATCCTGTCTTTCAATTATAAAAAACAAAATGAGGCGCCATTACTGATCGATTTCAAAGAAGAGGCCGCTTCAATGGTATCAGTGACTGTAAACGGGCAGGTAACAAAGCCTGTATTTAAAAATGAACATATCATCATTGATGCCCAATACCTGAAATCAGGATTGAATCAGGTTCATTTTACCTTTCTTGCAGGAAATGGAGCTCTGAACAGAAGGGAAGGCTATCTGTATACTTTATTCGTTCCGACCGTGCCCGGACGATGTTCCCGTGTTTTGATCAGCCCAACCTGAAAGCCAACTATTCTTTAACCTTAACGATTCCTGAGAAATGGAACGCCATTGCCAATGGAAAACTTAAAGAAACCCGGCAACAGAAAGGAACAAAAACCCTTTATTTTGAAACATCAGATTTAATCCCTACCTATTTATTTTCCTTTGCAGCCGGAGATTTTAAAGTTTTTGCCGACAAAATTGACAAGCAGTTCAAGAATTTTATACCGTGAAACAGATTCTGCAAAGATCAAAAACAGCATGGATTCCATTTTTACGTTGTACAGGAATTCTCTTGATTATTTTGAAAAATGGACCGGGATTCCGCATCCCTTTCAAAAGCATGGAATGGTAGCCGTACCGGATTTTCAGTTTGGCGGAATGGAACATCCGGGAGCAATCCTGTTTCAGAACTCCACCTTATTTCTGGATAAGAATGCTACCCAGAATCAGCTTAACAACCGTTCCAATCTTATAGCGCATGAAGTGGCCCATCTCTGGTTCGGGGATATGGTTACCATGGATTGGTTTAATGATGTCTGGATGAAGGAAGTTTTTGCCAACTTTATGGCAGATAAAAGTACAGGAGCGGCTTCGGATAAAAGTGTTTATGACCTTAAGTTTCTTACCACACACTTTCCTGCCGCCTATTCTGTAGACCGTACCCTGGGAGCTAATCCGATCAGACAGGTACTGGATAATCTGCAAAATGCAGGTATGATGTATGGACCAATTATTTACAGCAAAGCACCTATTATGATGCGTCAGCTGGAATTACTGACCGGAGAGGAGAATTTCAGAAAGGGAATAGAGGAATATCTTAAAAATATGCCTTCAGTAACGCCACCTGGCCGGATCTTATTGATATTCTGGACCGCCGTACCGAAGAAGACCTCCAAAGCTGGAATAAAGTATGGGTCAATGACCCGGGAAGACCTGTGGTAGAATATAAAGTGAAGTATAAAGGAGATAAAATCGAAAATTTTACAGTTTCCCAGCATCCGGAATATGGAAAAGAACAAAAAAACTGGCCGCAGGAATTTCAGATCTGCTTATTTTATCCCGACAATGTTGAAAAAATAGACGTAAAGTTGTCTGGAATGCAGAAAGAACTTCCTGAACTGAAAGGAAAAGCGAAACCTCTTTTTATTTTGCAGAATTCTTCGGGGATCGGATATGGCGTATTTGCCATTGATAAAACGGCCATGTCAAACTTTTCATTGATCAAAGATCCTGTAAACCGTGCGAGTGCCTATATTTCGATATATGAAAATATGTTGGGAAGAAGGTCGGCAACACCGGAAGAAGCATTGCACTTTTTTGCGGAACAGCTGCAAAAAGAAGCCACAGAACTGAATATTCGTCTCATAGCCGGTTATATTTCCACAATCTATTGGGAGTTTTTACCGGAAAGTAAAAGACTGAAAATATCTGAAGATTTAGAAAATACCGTATGGCAGGCATTACAAATCCAAACTGCAAAGAATAATAAGAAAATTCTGTTTGACTGTTATCAGGGAATTTTTCAGTCCCAGCAGGCATACAATAATCTGTACAAGATCTGGGAATCAAAAACAACGCCTCAGGATGTTTCCCTGAATGATGAAGATTTCACCAATCTTGCTCTTGCTTTATCATTGCGTAATAAGGATAATAAAGATATGTTACAGAAACAGCTTGACAGAATTACGAATACGGACAGGATCAATCTTTAAGATCATTATGAAAGCAGCTTCATCAGATCAGAAAACCCGTGATGAGTTCTTTAATGGTTTGATACAGAGAGAGAACAGGGCTAATGAGTCCGCTGTGGGAGCTGCTTTGGGATATTTACACCATCCGCTGAGGCAGCAGACTTCTATACATTACCTTCCGGAAAGTTTAGAATTATTACAGGAAATCCAGAAAACAGGAGCAATCTTTTTCCCGGACAACTGGCTTCGGTCCACATTCGGAAATTATCAGGATCCGAAAGCCCTGGAAGCAGTCAATCAGTTCCTTATGAAAAATCCGGATTACAATCCCATTCTTAAAAATAAAATACTACAGGCAACCGATAACCTGAAGAGAGCTCAGATATTGATAAAATAAAACAGTTGTGTAGAAATCAGCGACAATCCTGAAATTTAGATTTAAATCAGAATCTTTATTTTAGGAAAAATTGAAATAACTATGTAGCTATGTGGTTAAAAATATTAAACCACATAGTTACATAATTTATAATTTTTCTACTTTTTATGGTTGTGTTTGACGTTGCTATAGCCAGGTAGGGTTTTCAATTTTTGTGACTCATCTGGAAAATGGTTATATTCGGCTTCATAAAAAAATGATATGCAAGTATATGAAGCGGTTTCTGTGGGACTGTACCTGTTGCTGATGATAGGTATAGGCATATATTCTTATAGAAAATCAACAAGTAATTCAGAAGAATTTTTAATAGGCGGGCGGAAAATGGGTGCTGCAGTTACAGCATTGTCTGCCGGTGCTGCCGATATGAGCGGATGGCTGCTGATGGGAGTTCCGGGAGCCATGTATCTGACCGGGATTTCAAGTTCGTGGATCGCTATAGGTTTAACGATTGGAGCCTATCTCAATTATATTATTGTGGCACCAAGGCTAAGGATCTATACCGAAGTCGCACAGAATGCCATTACATTACCCGTATTTTTTGAAAACAGGTTTAAAAATAAAAATCACCTGCTAAAAATTACGTCATCTCTATTTTTATCCTGGTATTCTTCACGCTGTATACCTCTGCCGGAATGGTGTCCGGAGGAAAGTTGTTTGAATCGGCTTTCGGAATGGATTATACACTTGGTTTGCTTCTGACAAGCCTCGTAGTGGTATTGTATACCTTTTTAGGCGGATTCCTGGCGGTAAGCCTTACCGATTTTGTACAGGGGACCATTATGGTGTTGGCGCTGGTGATTGTTCCGATTGTAGCGATTACCCAGATCGGAAGTGTAGGGGAGACCTTTTCATTGATTGAAGCTAAGGATCCTAAATACCTGGACCTGTTCAGAGGAACAACAACCGTAAGTATTGTCTCTTTACTGGCCTGGGGCTTAGGATACTGCGGGCAGCCCCATATTCTGGTACGTTTTATGGCAATTGATAAACCTAAAGACCTGGTTAAAGCAAGAAGAATCGGGATTACCTGGATGATCTTTACAGTTGCCGGAGCATTGGCAATTGGCCTGGTAGGAATTGCGTACCTGCAGAAATTTGATATGGAAACTATGCTGAAGTTTGATGGTTCCAAAACTGAAGCCGAAACTATTTTCATTTATTTCTCCCGTATTTTATTTCATCCGTTTATTGCAGGTTTCCTTCTTACGGCGATTCTGGCTGCGGTGATGAGTACTATTTCTTCCCAGTTACTGGTAACTTCAAGTTCATTAACCGAAGATATTTATAAAGCTTTTCTGAATAAAAAAGCAACCCCAAAACAATTGCTGACTGCCAGCAGAATTTCAGTTTTGGTAGTTGCAGTTATTGCTGTTCTGTTATCACTGAACCCTAAAGACAGCATCCTTAACCTAGTAGGAAATGCCTGGGCAGGCTTTGGTTCAGCATTCGGTCCGCTGATTCTATTGTCACTGTTATGGAAAAAAACAACCTGGCAGGGTGGCTTTGCAGGAATGCTGGTAGGGGAATAACGGTATTGGCATGGGTATATCTTCAGCATCCGATGAAAGACTGGTATGAAATAATCCTGGATTTACCCTTTCATTAATCACCAATATTATTGTTTCTCTGTTAACCTATAAACCTGATTCAGTGATTGAAAGTGAATTTGATGAAATGGAAAAAATAATGCAGGAATAAACTGATATTCCGACCACTCCGAGATAAAACAAACCCTTGCCGTTGAGCGAGGGTTTATTATTTTTTAATTCGAAAGCATAGAAAGCTCAAGGATTAAGAATGAAATTTACTTTACATTCTATTGGACTTTAGTGGCTTAAAAATAGAATATTTCTATATTGTGAAGAGATTTTAATTAAAAATAAGGCTTATTATTGGGACAATTCTCCTCTCTTTAAAATTTTGGAAGATTGAAGATCTATTTCACCTGTTATAACAGTACAACGCAGCTGTATATCATAAAAACAGTTAAATAATACCCGGTTATTCCTGAATAAGTTGGCAAATTCATATTATTGTAGAAGAGAATATCAGGACCCCTTTTGAAAAAACTAATCAATCATTTAAAATTCAGAGTCAGCCAGAGTTTCAGACTCTTAAACCTTACCCCAAGGGCAAGTATACCGGCACTACTTATTTTCATTGTTCTAATACTAATGAAGCTTCCGGAAAATTATTATTACCCGCCCTTATTTTTTATACTCACACTGCTGTTTCATTACGAAAGGAAAGATATTCCTTTTCTGAAAAAAGTCTTTGTCAGCAGCTGGAGAGGGGTTATTGTACTTGAGGCGGCATGCATTTTCAGTATTTTACTGTTTGGAAATATTCATTATCAATTTGAAAAAACAGGATTAGGTTCCTTTCTCCTGATCGCTTTATTAGGGTTTCTGACACCCGGTGCGGTAACTTTACCAGCCTGGAAATGGAACTTTATTCCTGAAGATTTGTTTGAATGGAAAAGCTTTTTTAGAAAAAACAGCTGGATGGCAGTTTTAGGATGGATGATTGTTCTGCTTTCCTGCTACCATCCGGCATCATTAATTCTTGCAGGAGTTTTTGCCCTTGATTATGTATCCCATATCTATGAACCTAATGAAAATAAAGAAATGCTGGAGATGTATTTCAGGAAATATACTTTAAAAGAGAAGCTCAGAAGGAATTCATTATTTTTCAATGGACTGCTTTTACCTGCCTATTGTCTGTTTATGATCCTGAATCCGGCTGAAAGCCTGTATGTGCTGTATTATTTTGCTTTTATGAATCTTTATTTCTTACTGATTCTCACCAGAAAATACAAAAAATACCACTATAAAGAAAAGAACAATTATTACAATATGGGCGTTTACTTTGAATACTTCATTTGCAGTATGACCGTTATTCCTGCCATACTGCTGCTGAAAAACAATATAAAAGACGCTGAACAAAATATCAGAACCTATGCTGGAGATTAAAAACATCAATGTTGAATTTAAAAACCAAAAAGTATTAAACGATCTTCATTTATCCATAGAAGAAGGCTGTATATTGGGAGTACTCGGAAAAAACGGAGCAGGGAAGACCACTTTATTTGAATCATTATACCAAAGTCTGAAATTCTCAGGAAACATTACCTGGAAAAATGAACGTTTACAGCGGAAAATGATTTCTTATCTTGAAACCGAAAATTATTTTTATCCTTACATCACAGGCGAAGAGTATCTGGCCTATTTTACTTCAGGAAAAGAAGCTGAAATCATAGAAATCATCCAAAAATTCAACCTTCCGCTCAAAAAATATGTGCAGTATTATTCCAGTGGAATGAAGAAAAAGTTGGCTCTTATAGGAATGCTGATGCTGGATAAACCGATTAATATTCTGGACGAGCCTTTCAACGGAGTAGATTTTGAAGGAGTTCATATTCTGTACGATATCATCAGACAGTTGAAATCTGAGAATAAAATAGTGATTGTAAGTTCTCATATCATCGAAACCCTTTTTCATACCTGCGATAAAATAGCGGTGCTGCAGAACGGTAAAATTGAAATCATATATGATAAAGAAGACTTCGGTCAGCTGACTACACTTAAATTTTAAAATTCTTAAAATAGTATCGATACTTAGAGCTTCAATTATTCTTCTGATAGTAATGTGATTTGTTTACATTTGAGAACCGGATTCCTGCATCAAATTTTGTTGAAAAAACAGAATATTTTGATCTTACAATGAAGTGCGGATACTGTAAGAGAAAAGTTTTTAGGTTGGTCTCTGTTGATTACAGTGTGCTTTTCCATCTTGATAATTTTTATTGTCTTTCATATAAACCATTCAAAATGAAATATAAAACCTACCCGCTATACATCATCACCGGTGGTCCCGGAGTCGGAAAAACAACCCTGCTGAATGCGCTGAAAAGTATTGGTTATCTTACCGTTCCGGAAGAAGGACGGAGAATCATCAAAGAACAGATTCTGATGAATGGAGAAGGGCTGCCATGGATGAACAAAAGACTTTTTGCGGAGCTGATGTTTGAAGCCTCTGTAAAAAACTATCAGAAAATCATAGAAAGCGGTAGTTCCGGACCCGTTTTCTTTGACCGTGGAATATTGGATACTATTGGATATCTCAGATTGGAAAATATTCCTGTTCCTGAGGAAATGAAAACAATAGCCCGGGAAATGATCTACCATAAGAATGTATTTATTCTTCCGCCCTGGAGAGAAATTTATGAAAATGATCCTGAAAGAAAACAAGATTTTGATCAAGCTACCGCCACTTACAATCATATGAAAGAAATCTATCTGGAATATAGTTATCATCTGAATGAAGTCCCTGAAGCTCCAGTGGAAAAAAGAGCAGAATTTATCCTTGGGATCATTGAAGCAGGTTCATACTGAATTGGATATTTTATAACTTGTACCATTAAAAGTAATAATATTGCAGAAAGAGGCACACAGAATTACTGAATATCTTATCAAAAAATTATAAAAATGAATGACAGACTTGCAAAAGAACTGACAGAACTTGCAGATCATGATTTAGCTATAAGAGAAGAACTGTTGGCTGCAGGAAAACTTTCAGAAGGCTATCATCCCGTAATGGAAAAAGTTCATCGTGAAAATGCAGAACGGCTTCGGGAAATTATTGCAGAAATAGGTTTTCCTACCATTTCAAAAGTAGGTGAGACGGGAAGTGATGCTGCCTGGCTGATCATCCAGCATTCCATTGGTGAACCTGATTTTATGAAACAATGCTATCGGATGATGGAAGAACATTCCGGTGATATCAATCCAAAAACAAAAAGCCTATCTACATGACAGAATAAAGTTTTTTGAAAGCAAACCTCAAAAATACGGCACCCAGTTGACAGTCAATGGAGTCCCTTTCCCGGTAGAAAATAAAGAACAACTGAATAAAGAAAGGAAAAAGGCCAATCTTCATGAATTCTCTCAGGAAGAAATCAACAATATTCCTGAACCGGATCGTATTCCTGAAATAGAGGCCGGTGACAATGGATACACAGCCTGGCGAAAGAAAGTAGGCTGGCTCTGAAAGGAAACGAATAGCTGCTTCAGCTTAAGATCTTCCAGTCTTGTGAAAACAAGGCAACATCGTACATAAAGAATCTATAGATGAGATAAATAATTTGAATGACTCGGGCGTTCCGAAGGAACGCCTGAGTCATTGATATCTGATCAGAAATTAATCTAATAATGGTCTTGGATCAAATAATACTTTAAATGTATGGATCTTCCCGTCTGTGATATGATACCATCCGGCAGCCTGCAGGGTTTTCTTTCCCATATCAATATCATACCAGATGCATACATCTTCTCCGGATCTGAAGGTCTGAATAATCTTGTATTTGAATTTCATTTTCTTCATGTCATTGATATAGACAGAAGCTCCGTCTCTGGTTCCCATTACTCCTATGAATTTAAAATCAGCATCAAGACAGCTTTCTGCCTTATCAAACTCTTCCTCATTCAGATAATGAATAAATTGTTCTGCTACATTTTCGGTTGTATTGCTCATAATATTGTTTTTTATTTCAACAAAATTAGCTGATCAGTATCTTTTCTTTTTGTGATTATCGTCACAAAATAACAGGTTAATTTTTTTACTATTCATGATCACAATAGGAGGGCGGTGTAAATGTTGCTGAAAATCAGGGCGAAGTTTCAAAAGTTCCTGATCAGGACTTGGTTCTTTCAGGTTTTTCAATACCAACCCTGCAGACAAAATCGCTTCGACTATAGTACTTAATGAATGATGGTATTTTTCTACTCCTTCTACCAGCCAATTCTGTTTTCTGAGACCTTCTTCAGAGTAGCGGTTCATGAGCGGGTAATTTTCACCATCAGGATCTTTCCACGGTTTCAATGTTGCTGCACATACCGGATGTTCCATCGAAAATAAAAACTGTCCGCCAGATTTTAAACTGTCTGCAACTTTTTGGAAAAGTGAAGTAAGATCATCAATATAGTGTAACGTCATTGAACTTATGACCAGATCAAACCTGTTGTTACCGAAATCAAAATCTTCAAGGGCAGAACATACCCAGTCAACTTTTGGAGATGAAATCCTTTTTGCGCCTCACTGAGCATTTTTTGAGAAATATCCAACCCTGTAATCTTCATGGGTTTCTGTTGTAATAGTGACAAAATCTGATGCCCAAGGCCGCAGCCCATATCAAGAACGGTTTTGTCCTGAACAGGAATCAACAGGTTTCTCATCGCTGGCTGTTCCAACAATTCATTCAGCCCTTTATCCCCATCACGGAGCGCTTTGTAACCGGCGAAAAAATCCGGATTGTCATAAATATTCTGCTTCATAATCTGCTTCTGTTTAAATGGATAATAGTGGGAGTGAAAAGCTAATGTTTTCAAATACCGGTTTTCAATACCGATAGAAAATTTAAATTCGGTTTAAATTACAAAAAATGAATGATAGAAACAGAAAAAGTTGTATTTATGTCCAAAAGACTTTTTAAATAGTTATTAAGTGCAGGCGGGCAATATTTTTGTAAGCTGACATTATTTAATAAGCAATAAGCAAAACTGCAGGATAGAATAAAATAATATGAAAAAATAGAAATTACAGTTGGCTGGCCGCATTCTCACTTATGGTGGTTTGTAGCTGTTCCAAAGCGGATAAAAAGGAAAAGTTACCACAGAATCAAAAAAACGAAACTGCGGTGGAAGCTCCTGTACAGGCAAAACCATCTGAGGAAACGAAAAAGAAATCATTGATTTTGTTCCGGAAGGATATGCACTTTTCGAAAAATCATTCGGAGATCTCAATAAGGATGGCGTGAAAGACTGCATCCTTATTATCAAGAAAGTTGACCCTAAAAATATTGTTAATGATGAGAATCGTGGTAAGCTAGATCGTAATCGTCGCGGAATTATTGTTCTCTTCAAAACAGATGAAGGATATCAGCCGGCATCAGAAAACTACAGCTGCTTTTCTTCGGAAAATGAAGAAGGAGGAGTGTATTATGCTCCCGAGCTAATGGTATACGAAGAAAAAGGCAATCTTAATATTCATTATGCCCATGGAAGATATGGCTATTGGAAGTACACTTTCAGATATCAGAATTCCGATTTTGAACTGATTGGTTATGATAACAGCTCAAATACAGGACCTGTTGTCAACAGTACCACCAGCATCAATTTTTCTACGAAGAAAATGCTTACACAGGAAAATACCAATGAAGCTGCAGACAGCGGAGAAGAAGTGTTCGAAAAAAATGGACGAATATTAAAATAGATAAGTTGTATAAACTCTCGGAAATTAAAGATTTTGACGAACTGGAAATGTAGTCGATGTACCGGGAATAGCTCCCGGGATCTTTGTAGTATCATTCAATGCTGTTTCTATTTTGTTCCTGCTAACGCTGATATTCTCCCTTTTGCATAATCAATCTGCTGCTTTTCTTTTGCCTGATCAGGTTTGTTTCTAAGGTACAGCTGATAATAGGTGACGGCATTTTTAGGCTGTTTAAGGTTGAGGTCGTAAAGAAGTCCCAGGCGGTAATAGATGATGTTGCTCTCACCAAAAGTAAGACCTCTTTTATAAGCGTTTAGTGCTTCATGATACTGATTTTTATCTTCATAAATACCTGCCAGTGCGGCGTAGTATACTGTTGTATGGTCTGAAATAGCTTCGTCAATGGTTTTTTGGGCATAGATTGCCGCTTTGTCATAATCTTTCAGTTCACGATAGCTCAGGGCCATATAATATAATGTACCTTCATTCTGCACACCGAGGTCTTCCAGTATTTTATACATGTTGGCACACTTCTGATAATCTTTCAGATAAAAATAAGCCTGCCCAAGATCATTCATGACATTGGCATCAGCATTTATTTTCAGTAGTTTTTCACCCGTTGTAATGACTTCGATATATTTCCCCAGCTGATTAGATACAGGCAGCTGAGCCTGCTGTAATGTGAAATTTTCCGGATCAGCATTGATCGCTGTTTGTAATACATCATAAGCCTGCTGGTATTGCTTAAGCTCACGGTAGACCATAGAAAGATCATAAGCCACATCCGGATCGGTTGCCTTCAGCGCATTGGCTTTTCTTATAGAAATCTGAGTTTGGCCTCTGAAGTATCTTCGTATGCCGCCAGCTGTTTATAGGCATTAAAATTCATACTGTCCAGCCTGATGATCTGCTGAAGATAAGATTTTGCTTTGGATGCATTTCCTCTTCTGGAATTGATGCTGACCAGACTGAATAAAGTTGATGGATTGTCAGGTTGTATTTCGTTGATTTTCAAATAACCTTTTTCTGCTTCAGGAAGCTTTCCCGCCATCATATTGCAGTAGGCGATCTGGCTCAGAGCTTTGATATCACGGGTATCATCTGTATAAATACTCTGAAGGTACTTTGCAGCATCTTCATAACGTTGGTTTTCATAATATTCGAGTAATTTTTCAGTGTTGATTTTTGCGGACTGGCCAGTCATAGTTCCGAAACTCAACAGCAGCATAAGCAGTGTTATCCAGGTTTTCATCATGGTTATTTTTCACTAAAATATCAGATATTTGATAAGCTGCCAAATTTTAAAGCAATTATTGGGGATTTTTATATCTAAATTATTTTTTATGGAAATTAAATCCCGTTTTAAGATTTCTTATATTCACAGGAAGAAATAATGGCAGTTCACGATTGATGATTATTAAAAACGAAATACATGGAAATAAAATCAGTAAAATCTTTTATCGATTATTATGAGAAAATAAGGGAAAGAACCAACCGGATCATTGAAGTAATTCCCCTGAGCATATTGATTTTTCCTATAAACCCGGAAAATTTACCATTGGGGATCAGATCAGGCATATTGCCGCTATTGAACGGTATATGTATGGCGAAACCATTTCAGGAAGAAAAAGTGCCTATCCTGGATGTGGAAAAGAGCTGGCCGACGGCTATGATGAAACGGTACAGTTTTTTAATGAAATGCACGGGCAGACCCTGGAAATCATCAATGCCCTTTCTGATGAAGACCTTACCCGTAAATGCTTAACGCCTGCCAACAATGAGATTTCAATCTGGAAATGGCTTCGGGCAATGATAGAACACGAAATTCATCACAGGGCGGAAATCTATATTTACCTGAACCTGCTTGATGTAAAAACACCTCAGATCTATGGCTTTTCTGCAGAAGAAGTACAGGATATGAGTGTAAAACTATAGTGTAGAAAGTAGGTTTCAGGGATCATAAGATCGGTTGAGGTTAATTTGTATATTAGCCGATTAAAAATTAACAATGACCAAACCCTTTATCATCCCACTTTTACTGCTGATGAATACCGCTTATGCGCAGACCGGTTTAGAACTGAAACCGGGAGATACCCTGAAATATACACCAAAATCCAACAGATCCGTGTGGATATCGGTAGAGTCAGGTGATGCCAATCTTGGAGTATCATTATTCATGGAAGGAAAAAAATAAAGGAACAGGATGATTCCAGAGGAATTAAAAGTGTTGAACGCTTATATTTTTCTCCGGAGAAAGGTAAAAAATATGAATTTAAAATCTGGGCTAAATCCTATCTTGAGAAAGCCAAAGTCGCTAAAGTATCCGTTACCGAATCCAAAGTTTTGCCGGTTCTGAAAGACCAGATCACTTCAGGGCAGTTTGTAGAAGACCTTTATACCTTCCGCACCATCAGGGAAAAGGTAAATTCCGGATTATACGTATACAGAAGCAGGAAAGAGATAGACAGTATGTATCAGCTCGCAGAAAAAGAAGCCGCAAACTGTAAAAGCATCTTTGACTTTTATAAGGTAATCGCCAGACTTACCGGATTTGAAGGCAGCTGCCATAATTATACGGATCTGCCCAATCATGCTTCCTATTATCTGACCCAAAAGCCGGAATATCTGCCGGTTACTTTAAAAATATTGACGGACGCCTGCTGCAGGATTCAAAAGATATAGCTGTACCTCTTGGTGCTGAAATTCTGTCTGTTAACGGAGTTTCTGCCAAAGAAATGATTACCCGCTTTTCACAATACTATTTTTCTGACGGATATTCAATGCCTTATAAAGAAATTACAGGTTTTGAAAGAGGGATGCTGGATAAGTTTTATATTGAATTCGGAACCCACAAAAATTATGTGATCCGCTATCAATGGAACGGGAAAGAGAATGAAGTTTCCCTGCCCGGAATATCTCTGGAAAACTTTAAAAAACTTCAGGAATCAAGACATTCGCTTACCTTCGATAAAAACTGCTTTCCGAAAAATACAGCTTTACAAAAGAAGGAGAGGGAACTTACCGTCTGTCATTGAGAGGTTTTGACTTTGCAACCGGAAAGGAAGATCCTGCCTATAAAAAATTCAGTACTTTTCTTGACCGGATGATGGATACGCTGGAAAGAGAGAAGATACAAAACCTGATTGTTGACCTGAGAGGGAATACCGGAGGCACAGGAGCTCTTTATGAGAAAGTTTTCTCTTATCTTACACAGAGGCCATTCCGGGACAGCCATTATGCTTATACAAAGTTTAATGAAGTTCCTCTGGAAGAAAAGCTGGTCATCACTCCGCTTTTCCTTACCAATGGAGTAACCGATAAAAATGGACTGAATGCCTATCTTAAATCATTATATCCCAAAGCCATCCAGGAAAAATACTACTGGGCAGATGATAAGAACCCTTCAATTCTGCCGAACGAAAAAACTTTCCAAGGGCAGCTTTATTTGTTGGTTGACCACCGTGTTGCTTCAGCAGCTTCACATCTGGCTTCACTGATAAAATCGTATACCAATGCCATTGTTATAGGAAAAGAAACTGTTGGAGGCTATTATGAGCACAACGGGCATCTTCCGCTTGTCTATGAACTTCCCAATACAGGAATTCAGACCGGATTTTCTATTGTTCACGTGATTCAGGATGCTCAGAATCTTCCGGATCAGAAGAAAGGTCAGGGAATTATTCCCCATATTGAAGTTCATCAGACTGATCAGGAATTTTTGGACCAGACTGATGTTTACCTGAAGAAAGCTCTGGAGCTCAAGAAAAAATAATAAAATCATAAAATAAAGGTTTCACTCACTGGTAGTGAAACCTTTGTGGTAAATATGATCTTTTACTTGAATCGGAATTTATTAAAATGCTAATTTGAGTATAATATTTTCTACTATTAAAGGGTGATCTATTTATTATTTACTATGGATTTTACAAAAGTATTAATGTTAAGTCTTTGATAATTCAGTATTTATTTCTCCGGACAGTGGGTAGAAATGCAGGTTGTTTTTTTGAGATAATTTTATAGTGGTCTGATGTTTAGTGTGTTTCTTGTTGATCTTCAGATTCATGAATGTAGAGTTATTGTGTAAAAGTCGTAGAACTACTACAAATTTTCAGATTGATGCCGGAAAATTTTTTGAAAATCAATTCCCGTTTTATATTTGTTATACCATCACATTATTATAAAAATTAACCAAATCCAATCTCAATATATTATGAAAAAAATATTCTCAGAAATGAAAGGTTTTGTGATTTACAGCCCGGAACTTTTATCGAAATACCTGCAGGAATATAACCTGCCCGGTAATAATATCTTAAAATATTTTGTTGAAAACGAACATGGTGATGAAATAACAAAATCCGGAATTGCAATCCCGATCATAGGAGTGGAAGAAGACTATTATTCTTTTCAGATATCTACAGGCGAAGAATATATTCTGGATCATAGCGAAGTTGAAGCACAATCTACAGGGTGGATCTTCCAGACAAGCAATAATGAGGTGCGGGTAGTGGGGATCGGTTATTTGAAAGATATCACTTTGATCAGTGATGACAACAGCATTATCCTTCCTCTGGAAAACGGATGGTATTCTTTGAAAATACGTGCCGGAAGAAAAAACGGTGAGCGGCTGTTTGAGCTGAATATGCAGAAACAGGATTTCAGACCTGATTTCAAAGGCGATGTTACCTCTGAATACTATTACGGATAACCTTTTGATGTACTAAGGTTGTCTCCTGACAAAATATTATTCTGGAAAAAATATAAATGGAATCTGTCTCAAAGCTGATGATTAGGCTAATATCGTAGCCTGTTAATGCATTATTGGGACAGCCTGTTTCTTATTCGATTATTTTACAGGCTTCTTTAATTTATAATTTCCGCTTGTCTGATCTTTTTCTATCGTGTAGCCGTTGCTGAGTTCCAGAGTCCAGCCATCTCCGGATATTTTTTTATCTGTTGTCTGGGTAGGATTGGATATGGAAATTTTATCCCAGTTTGGGCTCATCAATGCTCCGTTTTCAACTGTCAGGATGCCCCATTTATCTGTCACCCTGATGTTAGGATACACCGTACCTTTATCTTCTATCGGTACAATATTCCTTGGATCAAAAGAGATATTCATTTTCTCAAATTTGATCTCAAAATGCGGCTGATCAATGAATTTAAGCGTGTATTCAGCAATCAGTTTTTTCGTTTTTTCTTCTCTTGCTGTTTCTTCTTCAATGATCACTTTTCCGTTATAATCAGCAGTCCGGTTGCTTACAGCTTCTTTTAAGTCATCAGGAATTTGGGTCCGGAATGCTTTTACAAAATAATCCGTAAGATTGGTGGTGTCAGAAATTTTTCGGTTCCAGCTTTTATCTTTGGCAGACAGCAGGTATCCATAAGCCGGAATTGTATGATAAGCGAATGAACGCACAAAGGTGGGATTTTTAAAAACTCATCGATTCCGTTCGTGAAAAATTGGGTCATCTGAGCTTTATTTCTCCCGCTGAACATGGCTCCTGTAAATTCAGCAATTCCTTCATTAAGCTCCAGCAGATTTTCAGTGGTATTTGAGTTCTTGTAAAGCGAGTGTCTGTATTTTCTGAACATCAGGGCGTTAGTCAGATGCTTGTGTATTTCTTTTTCTGATGATGACTGAACTGCTTTCTTCAATGCCTCCATTTCCAGGCGGAGGTAGATTCTTCCGTCTTTCTGGTCCAGATGATTATTTTCAGCGTTGCTGAGCGTAAAACCTAATGAAGGCTGTATGCTATGAAACGACTCATGAGCCAGTAAATTGAGCCTGTTTTCCTTATCTTGAGGAAGCGGAAGCATGATCATTGCCCATCTTTTTCCATTCCAGTTGATTGCTGTATTGGCAATATTGATCTTATCCGGTAAAATCCCTGAATAGACATTTCCGGTAAGCTTTAACAGACCTTCAGTGTCAGGTTCATTGGCAAAAATTTCCCTTGTTTTAGGATCAACCAAAAGCATGGGGCCATATAAATCTTTATTCCATAACCCGGTATTCTGCTTTGAAGCTGTTTTTATTTCATCAAAAAAACAGGAATGTTATCATAGGGTTTATGTTGTTCCTGAGCGATTGCGTTTTTTGTCAATAAAAGAAATGCAGTTATTAAAACAGTCTGTCTCATCGTAAATTTTTCTTTAGAATATGGTTTATAGTTTAAAATGCCTTGCTTTCGGGCGGTCCGAATATCTTAAAATTTTTTGTTTATCTCTTATAAATCTGTTTGATAAAACCCGCTGTCAGAATACATCCTGTTGTAGTCATTAAAATGTCGTAAAAATCCATCGGGCTTCCCATAAAGTATTGAATGATTTCCCAAATAATTAACCCGACAAAAGTAAAAAAGTGGAGAACATCAGTTTTTTATTGAATGAACTGTCAGTCTGGAAAATCAATTTATAGTAAATGAAAAATACGGCACAAAATCCTGTTGCAGCAAAGAAATTGGGTAAAGTACCCTGGAGAAAATCAATGGCAGGAGAGAGCTGTAAATGTTTTGCTCTAAACCATTTCAGAATAAAAACAGCCAACATGGAAATTATTCCCCAATACCAGATCAGTTTTAATTTTCGATCGGTTTTTATATTGGATCTTATCTCATTTTTAATTTCATTAAAAGCCATCCTTGTTATTTTGAATAAATTTATCTGTTTAATTTTGAGTAAATGACTGTATCGATGAATTTTCCGTCATAAAATTCATTTTCTTTAAAATGTCCTTCCTTTATAAATCCGCATTTCTCCAGTACTCTTGCAGAAGCTATATTCTCAGGATCAATAAGCGCCTCAATTGAATGAAGTTCCATAGCAGAAAAACCATAATCCACCACAAGATTAATAGCCTCTGTGACATATCCTTTTCCCTGATAACCGGGAAGCAGCATATAACCTATTTCTGCCCGGTAATGCTCCGGTTTAATATGATAATATCCTATTGTACCAATCATTTTAGAATCATCTTTTAGCGTTATGGCCCAATTGATAAGCTCATTGCTGCTGATTTTCTCCTCGATTATTCTTAGGTGTTCCGAAATCTCTTCAAGATTGGCAGCCGGTGGCTTAGGAATATATTGCATTATCTGAGGATCGGAACGTAAGGCAAAGAGCTCATGAATATCATTGAGTCAGCACGCCGCAGTTTTAATCTTTCCGTTTCCAGCTCCGGAAATGTTGAGAAATCTATTGTAAGCATTATTAGTTTTGTATTTCGGTAAAGTTATAAAACTTTTCCACTGACTGCTTCACAATATGGGATGATTAAAGAAATATTTTAAATTATTTAATGAAAAGGTTTGCCTATTTCATTTTCTGTATAAGAAATGATTGTTAACAATGCAAATTCATGGAATAATTAAATATGGTATTAGTCTTTGAATTAAGTTAAATTCAACATACATTTATACCTTATTATTAAACATGAAAACGATAGAAATAACTGAGCTGAGATCAGAAAGGTTGATCCTTATTCCGTATACTGTAACCTTATGTGAAAATTTTTTGAACAATAACTTTAATGATCTTGATATTCTGAAGCTGAAAAGAGGTGAGGGCTGGCCTGATGCGGACGTGCTTGAAACATTGCCCAGGATCATCAATAATTTATCCAGGGTAGAAGGACCAACGGGATTTGAATCCTGGATGATTATAAAAAAGATACAGGAGAGGTTATTGGTGATATTGGTTTTAAAGGTTTTGATGAGGAAACCAATAGCTGTGACATAGGATATGGAATCATTGGATCTGAACGCAGAAACGGTTATGCTGAAGAAGCTGCAGGAGTACTCATCCGCTGGGCATTTTCAAATGAGAGAGTATCCCACATCACAGCCCGATGCTTACCGGAAAATACAGGTTCTTTTAATCTGTTAATCAAGCTGAATTTTGAAGAAAACAGGAGAGATGCCCAAATGATTCATTGGATTCTTCGCAGGCCGCTAACTAATGGGTAAGTTAATTACCCGTATTTTCAGAATTTTATTTTGTAGTAAGAACAAACTTCAGGTTTGCAAAATCTGTTTTAGCTTCAACCAAAGTACAGATTCCGCTGCTGTAGGTATAAGTAGTAGTGTTTCCGTTGGGCAGATTGATTCTGTATCTTTTGGAATCAACCTTCTGAATAGGAACCATTTTCTGGAATTTTTCCGAGAAAACAGATTTTAAATTTTCTGGCTCATTAAAATACAGAGTTGCGGTAGAGCAGAAAACAGACTGTTTTAGAGAACCATTCGCACCATCTTTATCCGAAAGATTATAAAAACTCCCGTTCCAGGTCGCTGTATTGTTCACTTTTAGTTTTCCGTTCATTGTCCGGTAAAGTTTTGCCTGTTGCAGAATATTTTGTTTAAAAGTAACATCCATTTTGTCATAAATCTCAATACTGTAGAGGATTTTTACTTTAGCCCGGGATTCAAAAAGATATTCAGTGGTATTGTCTTTTAAAGAACGTTCCACACGGATAGTGCCAATGGTTTTATCATCTTTTATAATAGAATAATTCAGATATTCTTTGATAACCGGTGTTACCATATTAGGTTGAAAATACCCCGGCAGCAATATTGAAAAAATCAGGAATGCTTTCATTATATGTCTTTTTATAATAATTAACAGTTTCTTTGATAAGGTTGGCTATTGGCGTGCAGTGAAAGTTCAGTTTTTTAGATAGGTAAATCCTTTCCTCTGCATTCATAACAGACATATCTGTAATGCAAATTTATATATGCGAAAAGATTGAAATGTTCCGTAAGATAAATGTGAACTTATTAAATTAGTGAATTTTAATTATTTGAAAATGAGATTGTTAAAATAAATCTACGTTCCGGTTTATAATCCTGAACCATTTTTTAGGCGTTGAAATGCTAAACGGTAATGTTTTTAAGAATTAGTTGGTATGAATGTGCGGTAGGGATCAAGCGCAAAAGTTGGGGCAACTCTATTTAATTTTAAAATTTAACGCAAAGGATTTTTATTATCCGGTGTTTTATTTTAGGAAGCAAAGACTGAATCAATTGTATTGATTCTTTCTAAGCGTATGTATATTTACCAGTACCGAATATATAAAAAACAAATCCTCGAAAATCTTAGATTTTCGAGGATTTTTGCGGAGAGTGAGGGATTCGAACCCCGGACCTGTTACAGTCAACAGTTTTCAAGACTGCCGCAATCGACCACTCTGCCAACTCTCCTTAAACTCCGGTAGTACCGTTGTTTTCAGTGGTGCAAATATAGAAACATTTTTAATACTGACAAAATATTTTTCCAATAAAATTGATTTTTTTCAGTTGTCATAAGGGTTTACAGCGGTATGAAAAAAAACAGTGCTAAAACCTAACTTTCAGTTACTTAAATGCTATGTTTGCTATGTTGTGAAAATTTTAAAATTTAACGGGAGTTTAAACAAATAGGTTCAAACAGAAGACTGAATTTGATTTCGAATATAAATAAGCTTTTCAAAAATGATGCACATTACCTGAAAATATATTCTGTTTTTGAATTGTGTATAAGAAAAGATGAGACAAATTCTTGCCTCATCTTTGATTTTTATTAAGGTAAACTTATCTTTTACCCTGTTCAGGAAAAATATAATTAACCTTTAAAGATTGTTTTCCAGGAGCTCCTTTTTATAATTTCCGGATTATCTTTTGTCGGTTTTCTATGGGTAACTACAATATTCAGATCCTGTAGATTTTTTTGTCCCGTTTTTTCTCTGAGTTTTTCCAGTTCTTCCAATAAAAGATTGGGAGTAAGGTGACCAAACAACAGATGTTCCGGCTGGCTGTTCGGGAATGAAACTTCTATGAGTATGGTGTTTAATTGCTTCTTTTTCACCAGTGGAGTGATGCGTTCCCAGAGTTTATTAAGCTGTTCAGACTTCTCAATCCGGTCAGCTCCTGTATCTCCCAGGTAAAGAAGATAATGGTCATCTCTTCTGACAAGGGCAGCACTGCTTTTATAGGGATTTACGTGGCTCAGTTCATAGCCTGTTATAAAAACGGAGTTTGAGGTGCCGGAATCTCTGTTCCTTCCTTAAGTTCGTTGTAATGATATTTTCCGAGCATCGGTTTTTGTCCCTGATCAGCGAAATTGATCCAGGTATCTGTGATGAAATAATGGTTTTGTAAAATTTGAACCACCGGTGACATGGCAAAAATATCCTTTTTAGAGTCTGCAGGAGAATTGATAATAAGGCCGGATAAATGATCCAGGTGGCCATGTGAAATAAAATAACCTTTGATTTGCTCTTTCAGAACCATTTCTTCCGGTCCGTTAAGGCTGTTCATCTGAATGGCTTTTCGTATGCCGGCATTCACTGTACCTGCATCAAGGCAGATAAATGTATTGTCTTTAGGGGGCTACTAAATAGGCAGATAAGTTGTCCTCTTGTTCCCCGCCATAGATGCCTAACGGAATAAGATCAAAATTTTGTGCCTGGCAGGTCATATGCATGATGAAGGCAAGTAAAGAAATTGCTGTTTTTTCATTTTTTTGTTAAAAAAAAACCTATCCTTTGGGGATAGGATAGGCAAATTTACATTATTTTTTTCCCGATAAGAGGCCTTGCAAAAGGGAATCCTTTGCCGTAGTCGTTAAAAATAAGCATGAATTGATCTGCTTTTCTGTCTTATGGATAGTCAGGAATGTTTTTACCCAGAATGATATCTCTTCTGATGGTCATAAGCCCATCTTGCATATAAGGCTTTATGATTCCTGAGCCTCCTCTTCCGGGTTGTTTTTTTCTCATGGCTTTTGTCAGGGAAGGATCATCATCAAACAGGTATTCATCCAGATAGTATTCATTTTTATCCGGTTCTTTGATGGTGATATGGATGTGCTCAGGTTCACTGCCGTCAGGATAGGCAGCAGGCCTGAAGGTATAAAATGTATATTGCCCGTTTTTTCCGGTCTTTACCCAACCCCGGAAAAATCCATGCCGTTTTGCCCAGCCTGTTTCATTGCCTCTGGTTTCATAAATCCCTTGTCTATTGGTGTGATAAATGTATACAATGACATTTTCTGCCGGTGTTTTTCCGTCTTTTTGAAAACAGTTCCGGTTACCTTTAGCTGGGGTTTGTTTTGCCTGAATTTTGGAAGTGTATCTAGGGAGTTAATGTTTTATTTTGGTACTCATAGATCGCTTCACAGCCTTCACAAGGTCCTCCTATATTTTTTTGGTCTGACCTTGGCAGGATGTTAAACCTGATATCGTCAGTAGAATCCAGAAAGAAATACTTTGTTTTTTTAAGTCCATAGCTTGTCATGTTTTTATGTGAATGTATTGGCGAAATTATGGACTGAAAAAGGTTGTGAAAATAAAATGTTTTATCCTGATGAATTGGTAAGCTGACCTGAGGTCCCTGTCGTAAAGTATTTTTGAATTCAGAAGCATAGGTCCTGCTCAATCTTACCAGAGTACCATCTGTCATCTGCAGATCATAATCGCCATTCAGGCGGGATTTGAATGAGCGTATTTTGGAAAGATTAACTACAGCGGATTTGTGTACACGGATAAAGACCTGATCATCCAATTGTTCAAGCATTGATTTCAACGTTTCAGAATGCAGATATCTTTTGTTTTCAAGGTGAATAGAAACATAAGGAGTGGCAGAAGTGATCTGTATAATGTCTTCCGTATGGATGATCACATTATCTTTTCCATTATGGATAACGAATGTAGGAGAGACTGTGGCTTTTTCTGTATACACAGCATCAGGTTTCCGGACCGGGAGATATTGATAACCTAGAACAAATCCTGCATAGATAAGAACGGCTATAGAAAAGTCGTGGGTGAGTGTGTAAGAAAAGAATTTAAAAAGATCATATCTGCCCTGATAAAAAAGAGAGACAAAATAGTTGCAATAAAAGGAAGCATTATAAGATGCACCGTAATCGGTAATATGATGAATAGTGCTGTTTTTGTATAGCTTATATGCGTTTCAGATTTCAACTTTTGATATAGAACCATTATTATGGGAATGTAGAGAATCCAAACGATCTTAAACAACAATGATTCGCTGAAATGAAAACTATAGCCGCTTCTTTTGGCCTCCCAGAAATCCTGAAACATATTTATAGTTGTAATGACAATAATGATTCCGGAAAGTATCATGAATAACTCTCCTGTATTCAAAGGAAAACGGAAGGGGTTATCTTATTTGAAATCGGGGATGTCATCTCTTATAGTTTTTGTAGATTTTCGTTTTTTATCAAATATACTAAAATCATTGTGATGATGTTGAGTTACAAAATCTCTGTTGTTAAATCCGGAGCAATACCGCTACCTTCCGGAAATAGATTGAAGAATAAAGCTAAAACAGGGTGTTTAAATAATATAATCAGAGATTTTATATGGTCAGTCCATGGTTGTTTTTGACTTCAGCCATAACAAATGTACTGTGCGTACTCCCGATAGAATCTACTGATCCTAGCTTATTGAATACAAAATCCTGATAATGTTTCATATCCCGGACCTGAACTTTGAGAAGAAAATCAAAATCCCCGGAAATATTATAGCATTCAGCAACTTCTTCGATTTCCAGAATTTCCTTTACAAAATCATACCCCACAGAACGGTCATGAATCTTTAATTTGATCTGGCAGAAAACAGTGAATCCACGGTTAAGCTTTTCAGCATCTAAAACAGCAGCGTATCTTTTACAAAGCCTTCCTGCTCAAGCCTTTTACCCTTTCAAAAACAGGGGATGGAGAAAGGCTTACCTCTCTGGCGAGCTCTTTCACAGTGAGTTTTGCATTTTTTTGAAGCAGCCTGAGGAGCTGTACGTCCTTATCATCGAGTTGTTCCACAGAATATTATTCTTTTAAATTATAAAATCGGTCAAATGTACAGAATTATATTCTTTTAAAATTATTATTAAAAGATTTGTTTGCTTAATTTAATGTGTATAATTATTCATTTATTCTGTATGATTAATTTTACACAAAATTAAAATCTTTTATCAATGCTGTTGAGTGTTTATAAAAGAAACCGTTCTTTATATACTTCATCAAACAGGAAAGGTTTTACTTAAGGTAAATTAATAGGGAATCATGTGAGAATCATGAGCTGTCGCGCAACTGTAAGCAGCATACCAAAGGTTTCTGTCCAAAGATATCCACTGCCAAAAGCGGGAAGGATGACGGAAACCGCTGCAAGCCAGAGACCTGCCTTTACTGAATTGACAATGCTTTTGCGGTCTGAAGCTTTGGGTCAAACAGATGATATATTGTATGCATTTTCTTTTTGAGGATTTGCAGCATTCAGTATATCATTGTTTTCTATAGATTTTCCGCAGAAGTATTACGAAGCATTTCAAAGAGCTTTATCATTAAGTTTAATTAAAAAGTTTAAGAAAATGCAAACTCACATTCTGGGCTATCCGCGTATTGGTAGCAAAAGAGAACTTAAAAAGCCTGCGAACAATATTGGTCAGGCCAAATTGTTTTGGAAGAACTTCTTGCTGCAGGAAGAAAGATCTGCAACCAAAACTGGACTATCCAAAAGAGGCCGGGATAGACCTCATCCCGTGTAATGACTTTTCATATTATGATCAGGTATTGGATATGAGCCTTATTGTAGGTGCGGTACCATCACGTTACCACGAAGTAGTGCTTAAGAAAAACAATACTGAGCTGGATCTTTACTTTGCTATGGCAAGAGGCTATCAGAAAGAAGGATTGGATATCACAGCGATGGAAATGACCAAATGGTTTGATACCAATTACCATTATATTGTTCCTGAGTTTTACAAAAATCAACAGTTTAAACTGAGTTCGGATAAAATATTCAATGAGTTTGCCGGAGCCAGACAGGCTGGAATCAAAGCAAAACCTGTTATCATAGGGCTTGTTTCCTATCTTCTTTTGGAAAGGAAAAAGAGGAGGGGTTTGATAAGCTGGATCTGGCAGAAAACCTTCTTCCTGTGTATATTGAAATCCTTACAAGACTTCAGGAACAGGGCGCTGAGTGGATCCAGTTTGATGAGCCGTTTTTAGCACTGGACCTAACGGAAAAAGCAAAACAAACGTATCAGTGGGTGTATGATGAAATAAGAAAAAGTTTCCCAAATTACAGTTTATTATTACTACTTATTTTGACGGATTAAAAGACAATCAGTCTCTTGCTGTCTCACTTCCGGTAGATGTATTGCATATAGATCTGGTTAGAAATCCTGAGCAACTGGAAGAAATAGTGAAGATCATTCCTGAAAATTTAAGTCTTTCATTAGGCCTTGTTGACGGAAGAAATATCTGGAAGAATGATTATGAAAAGTCTTTGAAATTTATTACAGAAGCCGTTGATAAACTTGGATCTGAAAGAGTATTCATTGCTCCATCTTGTTCCTTACTTCATTCACCTTGCGATCTGGATGTTGAGACTGCCCTTAATCCTGAAATTAAAAACTGGCTGGCTTTTGCAAAACAGAAAGTAAAAGAAGTTGTTACCCTTAAAGAACTTGCTGCCGGAACAGACAATGAAAATAGTCTTGCAGATTTTGAAGAAAACAAAAAGGCTGCAGAAAGCAGAAAAACATCTTCCCTTATTCATAATGATAAGGTAAAGCAAAGAGCTCAGGCGGTCACCAAAGAAGATGCGCAAAGGAAAAATGCTTTTAAAACCCGTAAAGAAGAGCAGCAGAAAACATTACAGCTTCCTTTGTTTCCTACCACCACTATCGGATCATTTCCACAGACAGCAGAGGTAAGAAGCTGGAGAGCCCAATTTAAAAAAGGAGCCCTTACGTCCGAACAATACGATGCTTTGCTGAAAGAAGAAACCCGAAGAACCATCCGCTGGCAGGAAGATATCGGTATTGATGTGCTGGTTCACGGAGAGTTTGAACGAAATGATATGGTGGAATATTTCGGGGAACAATTGGAAGGATTTACATTTACGAAAAACGGCTGGGTGCAGAGCTACGGAAGTCGTTGCGTAAAACCTCCTGTAATTTTCGGTGATGTATCACGGCCAGCGCCTATGACCGTTTACTGGTCTCAGTATGCACAGTCTCAGACTGATAAATGGGTCAAGGGAATGCTCACAGGACCTGTTACCATCTTACAATGGTCTTTTGTTCGTGACGATCAGCCCCGCTCTGAAACCTGTAAGCAGATTGCCCTGGCGATTCGTGATGAAGTGGTGGATCTGGAGAACGCAGGGATCAGAATTATTCAGATCGATGAACCGGCGATCAGGGAAGGCCTTCCTTTAAGAAGAACCGACTGGCAGAACTATCTGAAATGGGCTGTGGAAGCTTTCAGAATTTCAGCCAGCGGAGTAGAAGATGCCACACAAATCCATACTCATATGTGCTATTCTAATTCAATGATATTATTGAAAATATTGCTGATATGGATGCAGACGTGATTACCATAGAATGTTCCCGTTCCCAGATGGAACTTCTGAATGCCTTTGCCGACTTCCAATATCCGAATGAAATAGGCCCCGGTGTTTATGATATTCATTCGCCAAGAGTTCCGTCCAAAGAAGAAATGGCTGAGCTGTTGAGAAAAGCGCAGAACGTAATCCCTGCCCATCAGCTTTGGGTAAACCCGGATTGTGGATTGAAAACCAGGCATTGGGAAGAAACTGAAAAAGCTTTAATAGCTATGGTTGCTGCTGCTAAGGAAGCATCTGTTGCATATGCGGTTTGTTAGCTTATTAATAAAATAATACCAACCCTTTACAAATAGTAAGGGGTTGGTTACTTATAGGCTTAGTATTAATAAAGTTTCTGAATGCGAAAGAATATCTCTCGCTGGCACAAGTGTCAGTGTATAGCAGGTTTCTCTCTGATCTCAGTGCCTGTTATTATAGGGATGGTAAATTATCTTGATGATTATGAAAAGCGAGACGTTATATTACCCAAATATCCTATTTTTACAACTTCTTTAAAAAACAATCAATAACCTTATTTAACCATTCTTTCAGACATGCAAAACACTTTTCCGGAAATGAGATCAGAGTCTTATAACCTAGGATATATTTCCGGGTTGAAATGGGGAATTACTGCTCTATTTGCCCTGTTGGCGATTGTTTTGCTCGTATTGTTTATATCAGATTTTTCTTCTAATGATATTTCTTCCCTCATAATCTATGGATTTCTTTTTCTTATTTTCGGGGCATTGGCTGGGGATTGGTTTATGATATTGTCAGAAGTAAAGAACATAAAGTTAGTTGTTTGATAGTCAGCCAGAAGGGAGTCTTATTTCTCAATAGCAATAACAAGGTTCTTTCGGAAATTAAATATCAGGATTTGGTGAAAAGTGAAAATCCGTATACAAAAGATCTGTTTTCTGAGACGGCTACAGGAAAAACGGATTTCAGAAAAAATTTTTTCGTTCATGAAAAAGTGGAGAACCGGGAAGTAAAAAGAAACAAGTCAATTTTGATATCATTCCTTTGAAGAACAGGTATGATCTTATCGGACATTTTCTGAAAGGAGTAACGTTATTCAGGCCGGATCTGAGCATTGATCCTGAAGTGTATAAAGATTTTTATCTTGATGAAAAAACGTTTCGTTTTATGCCGGAAAACCTTAAAAAGATATCGTGCTGAAGGTTGTTATTCTTGCAGTTGTTATCCTTGTGCTTGTCTTTATTATTCCGCTTTTTAAATAATTGATTGCAGTGATCATTTGTGTTCAAGAAAAAATCACTACTTTTATCACAACCAAGTAAATAGCTCGTTTTGAGAAGAACTCTTAAACTTATTACAGCTTAGTATCAGTCTCAGTAACCACAGGCTGATCATTCTTTCGTTCGGATAAATCTTATCTGAACAGGTTTTCATTTCATCCTATTATTACTCACATTGCTTGTAGGAGCATAATGATTTGCTATTCCGATATGGCCGGTTTTACCGATCAAAAACTGGAGTAGGAATCCACCTGTATCTTTTATTGAAGTATACTTCTCTGAAGCCTGTAATGCGTGAATAATAGGTAAAACTTACCAAAGAATATTAAGCACGATTATAAGTAATGAGTATACAGCATATATGGGAGATCAGAGCGAAAAACACTCCCTTGTTAAAAAGAAATGCAACCATTGTGACAGCGAGAGATTTGCAAGTAGCGATAAATTCAGATTAAATGCCCAAAAAAGAATATTGATATCTGGTTAATTTACAGATGTGTAAAGTGCAATAATACGTACAATATGACCCTGTTTTCAAGGATCAGGACAGAATCTGTCAGGAAAGAAATATTCAGTAAAATGTCTGAAAATAATACAGAAATAGCCTGGGAATATGCATTTTCCCATGAGATAAGACGCAAAAATAATGTTGAAGCCGATACTGATAGCGTAGAATAAAATATTATACCATGAAATTCACGAAGAAGAAATGATTAATCCGGATAGTGAAATGCTCACATTTAAAATAAAATGTCCTTTTGATTTTAATCTCAGAATATCAGCTGTTATCAGAACAGCTCTGAACCTTTCATCGGCTAAGCTGAACCGGCTTATTGAAGCTGATGCCATATGGTTTGACGGAAAACCCCTGTTAAAGAAACATAAAATTAAAAATGGAGATATTGTTCAGGTGCATAAGGCGAAGCTGAAGAGCGTTCTATAGAAAATGAATTCAATATAAAGATTGAATAAAAGTAAGGACCATTTCACCCGAAATGGTCCTTTTATATTGATAAAACAGTTTCTGTTTAAAAAATTAAGACGAAAAATCATCCAGCATATCTGCCGATGGAACAAAAAATAAAGTTCCGGTTTCTGCGGTACTGAAATCCAGAATACGGTCGTAATTTCCTGCCGGATCTCCGATGAACATATTCGTGAGCATTTTCTCTACCGTACTAAAGGTGCTTGCATAGCAGATAAAATACGTTCCCATTTCGTTGGTAGAAACATTCCCGAAAGGCATATTATCCCGGACTACCTTAAAATCATCCCCTACATTGGCCAGTGCGATATGGGAGTTTTTAGGTTTTACCTCATCATCCATTTCGATATCCTGTTCTTTTGACCGGCCGATGACCTTTTCCTGATCTTCTACAGACAGAGATTTCCAGGCGTTCATATTATGGAGGTATTTCTGTACAAACAGGTAGCTTCCCCCTTCATATTGTGGGTCTGCATCTCCAATGACGGCAAAAAAATCACGGTCTTTCCCATGCGGGTTTTCAGTTCCGTCTACAAAACCTAAGATAGATCTGCTGTCCCGGTAACGGAATCCCTGCACCTCAACCACACAGTCTGCAATATCATTCATGAAATCTGAAATGGTGGCAGCCATATCATAAGCAAAGCTCTTTTCGTCGGCACGGATGTGGAAGTGAAGATCACCTCTGGTACTTACAGCCGTATGTTTGCTGCCCTGTATGGCTTCGAATTTTTTGAATTCTTTTGGAAGGGGAGCAGGCAATTCGAGCTGCAGCCACGCTTCATACCCAATTCCCATTACACAGCTTGCTTTTGAATCCGGGAAACGGTCAAGGGCAGAATTATTCAGATTAATGATAAGAGCACACATTCTCTGGAAAACAGATTTTATTTTAGAAGGATCTGCATCCTGCTTGAAATTCCACACCAGAAAATACGTATTGTTATTGGGATAATCGGTGACATTTTGGGCGTTCATGTTTTTTTGTGTTTCGTTTGCTGGCATTTTTATTTCTTCTGATAAATTAAATTTAATAAATGATTATGGTACCGGGAGATTTTTCTGTTTTTTTGATTATTGCTTTTGTGTATTCATCGGTAGGGTTTGAGGTCTGGCGATATTGGCAATTGGTTTTTAAGAGCTTTTCTCACTTTTCATACGCATTCAGAATCAAAACAGGTTCCACTCCGAAAAGCTGAGGAAAGAATCCAATACTTATCCAAACAACAATCAAACAGAGATAAGCGTCCGGAATACACTTACCGCATTTCCTGTAATTCTGATTCTTTGGGGAATGCTGTTGGAAACGGTGACCTCTACTTTCATTTCTCCCATCCGGTTGAGAGTTTCCCCCTGTCTTCCCGTAAATGTAAAAACTCTATCAGATATATTGATGATTTGATTCTGAATGAGGTAACCGCCCAATGGGCCGTTGGCATTTCCGGTAACTGGATCTTCCTGAATCCCGATTGCAGGGGCAAACATGCGGCCGTAAGTAAGAATATCTTTGTCATCAGAATCAAAAGTAAATACGAAGTAACCGTTGCATAGTATTTCTCTGCTAAGATCTGCCAATGCTGCAAAATCCGGAGACAGATTATTTAATAAAGCCCTGCTTGTGATCCCGATCATTACTTTTGAATGGCCGGTAGAAGCAATATGTACCGGACATCTCTTGTCAAGTTCTTCCATTTTCAATCCTAAAGCATGAATAATTTTTTGAGTAATTGAAGGATCAAAAACAGGATTCATACTAAAATCTCCCTGGGTCATGGTAATCTGATAATCATTGTCCTGTCGTATAATATCAATAGGTAAGATTCCTACCTGGGTCTGTATTCTAACCGTACAGGAATCCATCTGATCTTCTATTGCCTTGGCATATAAGGCTCCAATAGTGGCATGTCCGCAGATCGGGACTTCTGTTGTTGGGGTAAAATACCGTATGGAATACTCAAAATCATCACTGTCAGAGCCTGTAATAAAGGCTGTTTCAGAATTATTCAGTTCTCTGGCGATCAGCTGCATTTCTTCATCAGTCAGATCTTCAGCATTCAATACTACTCCGGCAGGATTTCCTTTAAATTTTTCTTTAGTAAAAGAGTCAATCTGATGTACAATGATTTCCTTCATCATCAATTATTAAACGTAAAGTAAATATAGTAATAAAAGGGAAACGAAAATATCCTGCCAAGATTCAGACAACTGATTTACCCGATCAGTTGCCGGAAACTAAAGTCAGGATGGCGCATTTCTATTTCATTTTCCGATGATGCCCGTTGAGCTTCAGATGCATAAATAAACATCTGTTGTTCATAATCATTGACTGCTGCCTGTATTGACTCATATTTTCCGCAGGTAAGGTTTTCAGATAAAATCAAAGCATCCATCAGTCCGGTATTGACGCCCTGACCGGCAAAAGGTGGCATAAGATGAGCCGCATCGCCTATAAGGGTAACGGGCAATGGGCGTGATGTCTTCCATTGTTTGCTTAAAGGAAGCTTTCGTGTAGGCAGGCTCCGGAAAGATGAGGTTAATTGAAACAGCTGCTGATACAGCTCTCCCCAATTGGAAAAACGTTCTAAAAGAAATTGACGGATACTTTCCTCTCCCTGAAAATTATATTCTGTCTTATCCGGTATTTTAAAGATAACACCATAGGCCAGATTACCATTATTGTTAGGATTTATAACCAGTAGATTTCCCTCATGGGCAGCCATCAGCCTGTTACCATTGCATAAGCGGTACAGCTCAGGATACTGAATTTCAGGTTGTGGAAGATCACCCTGCAGGATCATCGTTCCGGTCTCTTCAATGGCAGTATCCGTAATGTATTTTCTGATACCGGACATTCCACCGTTGGCACCGATCACAAAATCTGCTGAAGCCTGTGTTCCATTTTCAAATAAGATTTGCCATTGGCCATCCGAAACCTTAACATCAGTACATTTTCTATCCCAAACAACGGTATGCTCCCAGAGGCTGCCCAACAGTAATGTTCTGAGGTTATTCCTGTTAATTTCAGGGTTGTCATACCTGTTTTCGTCAGTTATTGCTTTGGTAAACAGAGGTTTTGCTTTTTCATCAGTAACCGTAATTCCCATAGGCACGGCGATATCATAATAGGCATCCAGTAGTCCGGCTTTTTCATGGCTTTCTGGCCTGTATCTTTATGCAGATCAAGGGTTCCGCCCCAGATCCTCGCCTGCGGATCTTTATCTCTCTCATAAACCGTTACATCTATATGGTGCTGCTGAAGTAATCTTGCCATCGTGAGCCCTACCGGACCAGCTCCTATAATAGCTACTTTTGAATCTTTTAATAACATATTTTTTACTTTTAAATGCTGGTACAAAGTTGAAGGTCATTTTAGGAATAAAATAACTATATTAGATTTAAAAATAATCGTAAAAGACTTTATATTGCAAGATAATCATACCATTCCGGACGTTCTGAAGATATTTGCCGAATTGTTGGGAACGAATCTGAAACAAAGGAAACTGGAAATTCCCTCCCGGTTTGGGAGTGGATATTGTGCCGGATTTATTTTTAATGAACACATACGGATGCTGATCAGCAATTATCAGCTTCATGAGAATATTGTTATTAAGAATCCTGAATTTAATAAGGCCAAGAAAATGCTCTTTTTTAAATTTCAGAATATTTTTCCCGAAACAGAGAAGCATTCTGAAAAAAATATTGTACGAAAATTGCCTTCAGTACTGATAGGAACAAGTCGGCTCAATACGGACGACAGGGTTTCCATTCATACCAATACGGAGACCATTAATATAGAAGTTGATGCAGATTATTTGCGTAAATTATTCCATGACGCAGATCAATCTCCTGTATTGAAAAGCCTGCTGCAAAATACAGAACCTTTTCTGTTTGAGCAGTTGATTTATCCTTCCCTTCAAAATATTGTCAATGAAATCGTTACTGAAGAAGTGGAAGACACTTTCAGACTGTTTTTTTAAGGATTAAAGCTGAAGAACTGATATGCAGGTTACTGATGGAATTGGAAAAACGGAATGAAAAGCGCCTGTATGCTTTGAATACCCAGGATATTGAAAAGATCTATGAGATTAAAGAACACATACTTGAACGCCTTGATATACCACCGGTTATTGACGATCTTGCTGTAAAAGCAGGGATGAGCTCCACTAAGCTGAAACGTCTTTTCAGGCAGATTTTGGGGACAGCATTTTCAGCTATTATCAGGGGTTCAGGATGAAAGAGGCTGCATATCTGTTGAGTGAAAAGAGGTATACTGTTTCAGAAACAGGTTACGCATTAGGTTTTACCAATCTGAGTCACTTTTCAAAAATCTTCAACGAACATATAGGCATGAAACCGAAACAATATTCAATGATGAACTGACAGGGATCAAAAAATGGGTATTGTGGCTATTAAATATTCTCGCAGATTATGCAGACCCTTATAGAAAATCTGTGTAATCTGCACAATCAGCGAGAGATCATAATCATTTAAAACCTATGGCTTTCAATTTTATTGCAGCTAAAAGTTGCAGAGCAGAGATAGAGTAATTGTATTGTTTTTATTCTCGGGCAGCATTTATCAATCCCATTTATTACCGGTAGAAACCGCATATTTTCCTGCTCCGGTAAAGAAAAAGCTTAAACCGATTAACATATAGATTGCTAAAAGTTCCAGTGCCCAGCCTCCAAAGTCATTAAGTTTAAAAATATTAGCCGTCTGCGCAAGAATGGTCGCCGTAAAACAGTTTGCGGCAAAGATAAGACCCGCCAGCCGTGCCCTGAATCCTATAATCAGCATTACCGGTGCAATGATTTCACCTGCAAATACTCCATAGGCAAAAAAGAAGGCAAACCATGCATGGTCATCATATCTTCAATAAATCCGATACCGTGGATCAGTTTATTAATTCCATATACCGACATTGGAAATCCAATGGCTATTCTGCTGATTAAAACTCCTAGATCAATGTTCTTTTTCATTTCTTAAATTATTTAAAAGTTATATTTTACAAATGCCCCGATATTTTCCAGGGTCTTTTTCCGTTGTTGAACTGGTCAAAATTGGTGGCGGCACCATACATCATTTTATTCTGCTTTACTCCTAGTCTGATAAACTGTAATCCTCTCGGATAACCGCTGTTGTCAAGATTTCCGATAGCCAGTACACTGAAATATCCCTGCAGGTTTTCTTTCAGGTAAGGCGTATATTCGAAAGAAACAGACTGTTCCAGTGAAAAGCCTTTCTGATAAGTTGCTCCTATAGAGTAGGACAGTGAATAAGTGGGTTGGGTAATTTTATATTGTACATAAGCACTGAAGAAGGAACCCGGATTTTTCATTCCGAAAGCGGCATTCATGCTCAGCTTTTTGGTAAGATTATATACTAAGGTGTTTCGGATGAAGAATATATTCTCCTTGTCCCGGGTATATTCGGTATCGAACAGGGTAAGGTTGCTCAATTTCAGTCTGTCGTTCAGCTGATAATTGATCGTATGCATATAGGTATAGGAACGGTTCCCTAAGACAAGATCGGGGTGTAAGAAAGTTTCTGTGCATTCAGTTCTAAAACCGCTGAAGCTAGTATTGTTATGGCGATTAATTTTGCCTTCATATTTCACTCATTAAAATCTGTGAGCAAAATTATTCAGGCCGGAACGGAATAAACTTAAGAAATCTTAAGAAACGTCTGAGAGGTGTTTTTTCTCAGATAGCTCAGATATTCTACGGTGATCCCCAGGTAGGAAGCGATCATATATTGGGGAAACGCTGCTCGATATTACGGTAAGTGGTAACGAAGTTTCTGTATTTGGTGTAGGCGTCTACCCTGGAATGTTCAAACGTTCTTTCCTGCAGGGTAACATAGGCAGACTGTATTTTCAGCCGCCAGAATTCAGAGATGGCAGGAACTTCCGTGTATAGTAATTCCAGATTATTTTTGCTGATCTGTACGATTGTAGTATCTTCATTGGCCTGGATAAACATTCTGGAAGGTAATTCACTCAGATAACTGTACAGATCATTCACCCACCAGTTCTCAATACCCAGCTGGGTGATATTTTCCTTACCTTTTTCATCAATATGGTAGGCATAAAGACTTCCCTGGACAATGAAACGCATATGTTTTGAAATCTGCCCTTCACGGAGCAGGTAATCCTTCTTTTTAAGGCTGATAAATTCCAGCTTTTGAATAATCAGATCAATTTCGTTGTCTTTTAAAGGAACGATTTCCTGGAAATGTTGTGTCAGCTGAGAAATAATGATATCTGTATCCATAATGAAGAATTGAAAGCCTGCAGTTTCAGAGAATATTGCAGAGCTGCAAATTTACGTAAATATTATGGGACTTCCTGAGCGGTTAATTAAGTCGAAAATAATAGCGTTTCCGGTATTATGGGCAAATTGATGATGAAATTTTATTATATTTAACTGCGTGAATTGTAAGTTGTCAGATTCCGGACCTTTTTAGGAAAAGGTTGATGTATGATATTGAAAATAAACTATGGCATTAATAAACGATTTAGGTAAAATTATTGTATTTCTGTTCTTACTGTTGAGTGTTTTTCTGATAACAGCAAAAGCAGAACGCAAACTACCCAACTATTTATTTGCGGCCTTTCTTTTAATTTCTGTGGTTGATCTTTCCGGCTTTTTTCTGCCACCTTCAGACTCTAAGATCATTAAAGGATTTAAACTGTCCAGTATCTTATTACAGCTTCCTTTGTATTTTCTATACGTTAATGCAGCCTGTTATTATAATTTTAGACTTAAGAAAAAGCACCTTTTACATGCCTTGCCTTTTGTATTCTTTTTGGGGTGGTTTGGGATAGCAGGAATTACCGGGCAAAATGACCGCATACTTGATATGGCTTCTACCGTTCAGTATTATGGTTATATCATTGCCGTATTTATAACCCTGAGAACATTCAGAAGATTGTACCGGGAAAACTATTCCAGCAATCATCATCTTACGTATAAATGGCTGATGCAGACCACGATTCTTTTTCTGATCGGGAACTGTTTTGTTATGCTGAGAGGTTTTGTAGAAGATAACGAAACGGTTTTTATGTATTTGTATACATTCTCGTCCCTGTTTGTGTTATTTGTGATCAGCTGGTTTGTCTTGAATGCACTCTACCGTCCCAACCTTCTGGCAGGAATCAACAAAGATTTGGAACCTGTAAAATCTGTAGAAAAACCCAAAGAAGAACCTGAGCAGCTGAAAATACTCCTGAATTTTATGCATACAGAAAAACCTTACCTGGATGATAAGCTTACCCTTCAGAAACTTTCTGAGCAGATTCAGCTTCCGGAAAAGCAATTATCTGTACTGATCAATCAATATACAGGTAAACACTTCTTCGATTTTATTAATGAGTTTAGAATTAATGACGCTAAGAGATTCCTCAAAGATCAGCCCCAACTTACTGTAATGGAAATATTATATGAAGTGGGATTCAATTCAAGATCTTCTTTTTATACAGCATTCAAAAAAGAAACAGGGGTAACTCCTACAGATTACAGAAAATCAGGTGTTTAATAAGTGTCCGGTTTAAAGTCGGACTGATTTTCTTCAAAAAAGTGTCCGGTTTCCGTTACCCGGATGTTTAAATGATCACAAAGTTTCAGATTTGCTTCATCATTAAATACTACAACAAATGAAGCCAACAATTAAACTGACACTGTTTCTTTTTATGTCCTGAATTTCGGGATCTTTTCTGCACAATCCGGAACAAAAGATGAAATCAGGAAAGCTGATTCACTTATCAATAGTTATTCTGATCCCAACGCTCCCGGAATGGCAGTAGGGATTATAAGAGACGGAAAAATTCTTTACAAAAAAACATACGGATTTGCTAATCTTGAAGACAAAATTCCGGTAACGGATTCTACAGCTTTTGATATTGCATCGGTTTCCAAACAATTTACTGCATTTATTGTGCTTTTAGCCGGGCGTGAAGGCAGACTGTCTTTAGAAGATGATATCAGAACGTATCTGCCGGAACTGAAAAATCTGCCTTATAAAATTACGATCAGGCAGCTGGCTAACCATACTCACGGATTGCCGGACTTTACAAGCATTAAAAGGCTTCAGGGATTTGGAGACGAATTCCGGGTAACGAATGACCAGGCGATAAAAACGGTTTTAGCTATTAAAAGCATCAATTTTAAACCGGGAGAACGGTATGCTTACAATAATACAGGCTTTATGCTTCTTGCTGAAATTCTGCACAGAGTTTACAGAAAAGAGTTCAGAGAACTTCTTAAGGAATATATTTTCAAGCCGCTGAAGATGACCGGTTCCATGGCTGTTAATGATCCGTTGAAAATAACTCCCAACAGGGCAGAATCTTATCAGGTAAGCGGTACAACATTTTTTAAATATCCTCTTGGGCAGATGGAAAACGGATCTTCCAATATTTTCACCACGCTGAATGACCTGTGTATATGGGCTTTGAATTATCAGCAACCTGTGATCGGAAGCCGGGAGATCTATGATAAAATGCAGCAAAACACTTTCCTGAATTCAGGAGAAAGAGTAGAGTATGGCCTTGGCCTGCAGACCGGAAAATATAAAGGGCTGGATATTGTCTTTCATGGAGGGGTACAGCCGGGTACAGATCTTATATACTGCATATTCCTGCTTATCGGTTATCTGTTGTATTGGCTGGAAATAAGGGATCTTTTGACGGACTTTTCATCGCCTATAAACTCGTTGACCTGTTTCTTGGAGGTCATCAGGTGCTGCCTGCACAACCTCAGAAAAAGAGTTATACCTCTGCCGAACTTAAAAATTTGAAGGAATGTATGAGATTAACCCTGGAAATTATCTCGATATATCAACGGACGGGAAGAACCTTTATCAGGGAGAAAGTAAAATGCCCTTAACCATCATGGGAGGTGATCAATTTGGTATTCCTGCCATACCAACAGCGAGCGTGACCTTTCATAAAGAGGCCCTTACTTTTAACGTAGGAGATTTTGCATTTGCTTGTAAGAAAGTAAAACTGGAGCCGATAAAAGGGAATAAAGCAGATCTCGATAAGCTGGCAGGCTTTTACAGAAATGATGAATTCAATACCATTTATCAACTACTTGTAAATGATAATAAATTAATAGCCAGGCATCCCATCAACCCTGATGTTCTGTTGTATCCTTTAAGCTCAACCAATTTTTATTCCCATAAATCATTTTTGGGGCAGTTGGATTTCAGAAAAGATAAAAAGGAAATATTACAGGATTTGTACTTGCCGGAGCCAATATTGCCAACGTAGAGTTTAAAAAAATAAAATAATTGACCGATCTTTTCTAAGTTGATTTATAGTCTTGGGATTGTGAAAATCATGTTATATGTATGGTTGTTTCAGGATTTGAAACAACCTTTTTTCTTATAGAATTTTAAATATAACTTTATTCGGCATTTATTTTGAAAGAAGAAAATAAAATGATAAATTAAAACAAAATTCGATAAATTAAAAACATATGAAAAACGTAAAAATTTTTATTACAGCAATGACGGTTCTCATGTTTGCTTCAGGCGTTTCAGCACAGCTTAGTCCAAAAGGGGCCGGTTCTGATAAAGATAAACATGGATGCAAAGGCTCTGCAGGGTATACTTTTTCAGTCTTAAAAATGATTGTGTAAGACTTTTTGAGCAAAAATACAGCTTAAAGAAGTGGATAATAAGAAAAGCTATACTTAATGCAACCATCATTATGAGTGAAGACGGCAAGCAGGCAGAATTATTCCTGCCTTCATCCGATGGAAGTCTCGTACTTGATAAAAAGGCATCCAAAAAAGCGGTTATCTATACAAAAGGGAAATATACGCTTACTAAAGTAAAAATATTTACACCCTGAAACTGGCCAATAAGTTGGTTTTCAAAAGCTAAACAACCGAAAAAACAATATTGATCAGCGTGCAGCATAAGCTTTTATACATGGAAACCGGTTCATTTGAACCGGTTTTTATTTTATCTAAACATCATGGACCGAAAAAATTACCTTGCTTGCCCAATATCCAGTCTGTCAAATTTTCCTTCAGGATTTTTGTGGAATTTAAAAATACCGGGAATGTGCCCCATTTTCCGGCATTAAATTTTCCATAAAGAGTTTGTCCGTCATTTTCAACCCGATCTATGCTGAGAAACGATTCTTTTCCCAGAGCATTGGAGAAAAAAGATTTGAAATCTACAGTATTGCCGTCATCTGTCATGACAGGGTTTTCTGTGAAAAAGCTATACCATTTTTATCGCCTGTCTGTAATGCTTCTATTGCCTGTTTTACAGTAGGATCTGTTATTTTTGATACATCCATTGTCTGTTGTTTTTTTGAAAGTTGTATTGTGGTCTTTGATTGTTGTTGATCTGTTTTTTGTCCACAGGCTATACATGAGAAACTTATCACCATGATGCTCATCAGTTTGTATTTTTTTATCATTGCTTTAGCTTTTAAGTGGGTGCTGAAGATAAATAATAAGCAGATTCAGACAGAGAAACGGAAGTTCTATGGCAACACCTTTTAAATCCCTGTTCATAAGATGAAAACACATGATCAGCAATATACCTGCTGCCATCAGAAAATTTCCCCAGACAAATGTTTTAGGGAACAGGATCATTACGGAAGCAAGTATGGTAACGGCGCCATTGATCATAAGTCCGGTTTTGTCAAAGCCCCATTTGCCAAACATTTCAGCCATTTCAGGTTTTCCTGAAATCATTGCCCACCCTTGTTTGAAGCCCATAAAGACCGCTGCAAGAATCAGTATTGAATTAATAACCTTTATAATCATTGTCCTGTTTTTTCATATTATTCATACAAATTTGCACGAAATGAATGAATGATCAATGGTGAATTTTTCGGAATTTTATTTTTAATGAATTTTTATGAGAGACGGCTCGAATGCTTTTTAAAAGAAGAAAACCACAGTATGGCTACCACTGTGGTTTTCTACAACTAAGAACTATTAAACTATGATTCTGTCTTTAGGTAGCCAAAATGTAAAGCAGGTTCTTTTCCAAAAGGCAAGAGAAAATATTCTGAAATTCATGAATATATCTGCATTTTATGGCATTTCCATATATCTTAAGTCCTTCCAGTATTTTTCTGGAACTCAGGTCGATATCGTATTTGATAAATGTTTCCGGCCGCTCATACCGTATCCGCTGTTCCGATGAATAGGTTCTTGAAAAACCGAATTTTTCAAGCCATTCCTCCGTAATCTTAATAGGTTTTATGGAATCAGCAGGAACTGAAACACTATGGATATCATTTTCAATTTTAACAAAATATGTCTGCCCGACACGCTGAAAAATCTCAGTGATCGTATAAATCTGGTTTTTGTACTCGACTAAGTTTCTGATTTTTAGATCTGCTACATTCATAATATTTTGAATTTTTAATGGTGAAAAGGTAAAGATGAAACTGCAAATACTATGCCCGGCATTGCATTATTAAGTCTTGTTTCAGGGAAGATTAGGTTAAATTTTTATTATAAAAATTAATAAAGTGTTAAAACAACGGGGCTACAGTCTTTATAAGGATAATCTCATGAAAATGAATGTGGTACCTATGTGGTACTAGTTCTTCCGATCTCTTTGGGTATAATTAGCGGTGGCGAGCAGAAGAGCGGTAGTAATGGCGATCATCAGAATGCCAATGAAAACATTCCATGAATAGGCATGAAGTAGATAGCCGGTACCGCTTCCCAGAATACTTGAACCAAAATAATAAAACAGCCAGTAGATAGAGGTTGCTGAAGATTTTCCCCGTTTGGCATAGAGAGCCGTCATCTGGCTGGCCATAGTATGGGCGGCAAAAATGAAAGGGTAAAGAGCCCAAGACCGGAAATAAGAACGAATATATTCTCTGAGAGCAACAAAATAGCTCCTAAAAGCATAGAAACAACGGATACCTTCAGGATATCATTCATCTGAAATCTTTTGGAGAGACGGCCCGTAACCATAGTTCCGAAAACACCGAAAATATACATTAAAAAGATAAATGCAATGATGAAATGGCTTAAAGAGAAAGGAGCAGCCTCTAATCTGAAGGTCAGATAATTGTAGATACTTACAAAAACACCCATTAGCAATGCTGCAATGAAATACAGGCGAAGCATGTAAGGGTTCGTAAGGAAAAATTTCATCTGCTTTACCTTCAGGTGATAATCTGTTTTCTGAGGATTAAAAAATTGAGATTTGGGAAATAATTTCCAGAATACCATTCCAAGAATTAAACTTTCTATTCCGATGATCAGAATAGCATTACGCCAACCGAATTCTCCGGCAAGAAGGGTTGAGAATATTCTTCCACTCATACCGCCGATTGTATTACCACTTAGATACATACTGATTGCCATTGGAACAGCTAACGCACTTACTTCCTCTGTAAGATAGGCGAGGGCTACCGCTGAGACTCCTGAAACAACAAAACCTTTGAGAAGACCAATGACAATCAGAAGGTTGAGACTTGGAACCCATGTTGACAGGATAGTGAGTAAAGCAGATGAGATCAGAGAAAATACCATCAGCCCTTTCCTGGAATAACTGTCGGCTTTAAAGGCAAAAAACAGAAGTCCCAGTGCCATACCAATCGTAGAAGATGATACAAGCAGTGAAGTATTGCCAACTGATACCTTAAAATATTCCGCAGCCATGGGCAGCAGCGGCTGAAAAAGATAAAGCTGTGCAAATACCGAAAGTCCGGAAAGAAAGATACAAAGTTTTATATACCGGAAACGCTGGCTTCCCTGGTCTGCTTTTTCAGATAGATTCATGAGTTTTGCAGTTAAAAATGCACTGATTTCATAGAAAATAAGGTTTTGTAAATTTCCTGATTATTTTTCGAATGTAAAAATCATTATCTCAATCGCCATGATAGGTACTGCTTATAACGATATGAAAACCGAATCGCTGAAAAATCAGTGATTTTATTAATGCATCATATCATAGACTTTGATCAGCTCAGCAATATTATTCACATCCAGTTTCTGAAAGATCCTTTTTTATAGGTACTTACGGTAGACATCTGGATATTAAGCTTGTTGGCGATTTCGAGATTTCCGTTTCCGTCTGCCAGCAGTTTAAAAATTTCATATTCACGGGTCGACAGCTTCTCTGCAGGATTATCCCTTTTGTTCTGAATAATAAGCCCGATCAGTTCTGCCGGATAAAAGTAACCTTTTTCAATCACGGTTTTTACAGCGGTTTTGATCTCTTCTTCACTGCTCTGTTTATTCAGATAGCCTTCAGCACCTTCTCTGATGTACTGTATAGCCACATCCTTATCATAGCCTGAAAAAACAAGAATTTTTATATCTTTCCGTATCCCTTTCAGTTCGGAAATCATTTTTTTGTATTGGGTACCGGGCATATCAATATCCAGAATAAGAAGGCCGTATTGCTGGGTGGTTAGCTTTTTTTGACCTGCTCATAGTTTTCTGCAAAATCTATTTCAAGACCAGGGAAAGCTGTTTCCAGTACCAGCGCCGTTCCTGCTCTTACTACGTAATGATCATCAGCGATTAATATTCTTTCTTTCATATAAATTAGTTTTTATTGAGCATAATTTCCACAACAGTTCCCTTGGGATGATTTTGTCTGAAACTGATTTCAGCATTTATCTTTTGACCAAATGAATCACCATATGAAGCCCAAGGCCTTTTCCTTTAAAGCTTGGGGTTTCCAGTTTAGGATTTTTAAACAGGTTCATATAGGTGCTGATCTGATCTGCAGACATACCTGCTCCCGTATCAGCAATTGTTATTGTGGGTGTTTGGTTGTTTTCTGTAATATTCAGGGTAATTTCCCCATCAAAAGTATTTTTGACCGCATTATCCAGAAGATTGTGAATGATAGCTGTCAGAATACTTTCATTGACTCTCGAATAAACGGTATGTTCCGTTATATTGGTAATGGAGGTACCTTTCTCTTTGGCAATTTCATGGAATAATCTTTTCTTGATATCCAGGATTTTATGAACAGGATATTCCTGCTCTTCAAAAATATTTTCGGCTTTATAAAGTTCTGTATATTCCTTCAGATTCAAAGTAAACTGATAAAGCTGTTCGGAGGATTTATAAATACTGTCAAAATACTTTTTCTGAAGCTCCACATCATCCGATTCATGAAGCTTTTGAGAAAGCATGGCAATGAACCTTATCGGCGTAGTAATATCGTGGCTGATGGTTTCTACAAGTTTTTTCTGATATTCTGTCTCCTTCCGCAGATCACTTTTTACCCCTTCAAGAGTAAGAGAAGTTTCTTTAAGCTCTGAATTTTTATTATGGACAATCTGCTTGAGTACCTTGTTTTTGATCCGTAAAAATTGGTCATCAGCTGAACAATCACAATAATGATGATCAGAATAATGATGGATAGCGATACCCGGAACAGCAGCGTCTGATAAAAAAGCGGCTGGATCTTGAAACGGATTGTTTTTTCTTCCAGTTTTCCATCCGGAGAAATAAGCATTCTTACGCTGAGCGTATATTCACCCGGAGTGAGATTGCTGATGCTGTATTTCAACTCCTTGCCTATGGCGATCGGTTCCCATTCCGTACTTTCTTTACCGGATATTCTGGCTTCTAAATAAAGATTTTCAAGGTTAGAATAATAGGGAATGTCTATAAAAATATCTGCTGTTTTATAATCATTCCTTAAATCGAGGGGCTGATGAAAATATCGGGTTTCGGCATTTCCGATCTTTATTCTTTCAATATAGAATCGTTTTTATCAGGATAAAAAGTTTTGATACTCTCCGGATTGAAAAATACAAAACCATCCATTGAAGGAAATACAAATTCTCCGTTCTCCAGCGCATAGGCATTAGGTTGCGAATTTCCATTGAATTCATTGGACAGGAAACCGTCACGCTTGGTAAATCGATAATAATAAACAGGAGTTTTGCCGTCTGAAGCATATTGCAGAAGTTGGTTTTTCGGCACCTTAAACAAGCCGTTATTGGAAGATATCCAGTAAGATCCCTTGCTGTCTTCAAGGATATAATGTGCAGACTGAAGGTAGTTATTCCTGTCGTTAGGCATCTTGATCAGCTTTTGATTCCTGAAAAGATAAAAGCCATCCTTATCAGTAGTCACCCAGATCAGGTTATCCTTTGTTTTTATAATGTTTTTTATATGGATATTTCTCTGAATAGCTTTTACGGTACCGGTTCCAAGACTTACAGTATAAAGGCCGTCACTACAGCCTGCCAGGATCTCATTATTATTACACTGGATCAAAGTATTGACAGGATTTTTAAAATGACAGGTAAAATCCGGTTGGGAAAATATATCTTTTCTGGAAAGTCTTAGCTCATAGCCGGAAGCATCTGAAATAGTGGAAGCATAAAAGTCACCGCTTTGAAAAAAGCTTCAAATCCCTGCTTCATAAAAGTAGAATCTTTCTTTTTGAAACCAGAATTTGGATCAAATCTTATGACACTGCCTCTTTTTCGGATCAGAATATTTCCGGACCGGTCATGCATCATGAAATTGCTGTCGTTATTTCCAAACGGATACCGGCTGACAACACCATTTTTGTCAAATACAGTTCCATCTTCCGTAATGATCGTATTCTTACCGAGTGGCAGAGAAGCATAATAAATGTTATTGGAAAAAGGAGTTTCCTTTTTGCCACATGAAAATCCGAAAGTTTGAGCACATTAAGCCCGTTATTCAGAGTACCCAGATAAAGCCTGTTAAAATCCTTACCATAATACATGGAACAGTAAGAATGGCTGCCTATTTCATCATATTTTACAAGAAACTTTAAAGCCAGATCAACACCGTTGCATTTCACAATATAAATGTTATTACGGTTGATGATGAAGATCTGTTTTGTGACCTGCTGCCAGTAGATTTTGGTCTCAGGATCATTAAACAGGGTAGGCTTTGCAGATACAGAAACCTTTCCCTTATCTATAGAATAAGTCTTCCGGGCTTTCATATCATTAATGAAAAGAACCTCATTGAATACAAAAATATTGTTAAGGTCCCTGTTGGAAAACGGAAGTGTTATTTTGGTTTCTTTTCCTTTTTCATCCCTGTAAGTGATGGTGTCTTTTTCCTTAAAAAGATAAGTTGAATTCTTTAGCCTGATATAATAATGAACATCATTATAAAAACTGGAGTTGATAATATTATTGGTTACCCGGTGCAAAGAGCTGTTTTCTTCAGAAAAAACGGCTTTATCATTGCTGTAAAGTCTGGTCAGCCTTGGGAATCTGTTTTTAATAATAATCTTATTTTGCTGAAAATTATTGAGAACCGTAATACTGTCTTGCAACGGATCTCCGATAAATTCTCCGAAATGAAGATTATTGACTCTGAAATTATTGAACGTGATGAATGAGCTTCCGTCATACCTTACAATTCCGTTTTCTGTAGAGATCCAGATAAAGCCGTATTTATCCTTGGCAATGGCCTTGGCGCTGCTTTGCGGAAGTCCGTTGTCTATATTATACCATGTGGAAGTATAGCGTTGTCCGTAGAAATTTATATATAAGCAAGCAAAAACAATGCCCAAACTCTCATATGTGCAAAACTGATCTATGCTTTCTGCATCAGAGCAAAAAACGGTTAATAATAGTTTTTGTACAAGTCCAAGTTTTTTTAGTAAGTGGGAACGATTGAGAATAAATTTTTATCATTAAGGTTTCGTGGTCTTTCGTGTTTTATTTTTTTAAGTTGTAAAAGTAATGAAATTATAGACATAAACAGATATCTTCCAAACTGTTTTCATATGAGTTTTGTCTTTATTGGTAATGGATAAGGAGAATTACGGGATGGTTTTTGTAGAAATATTTCTACGGTTTGTGAAAATTTATTCTACAAAATAAACCTGTTTTGATACAGACAGTTTTCTTTTTAACATTTAAAAAAGAACAGGTTGGTATTGGATACTTGTAGATTAAGTATAATGATTTTAAATGCATTACGTTGATTTTTAATATATTGATCTTGATGAGTGATTTTGAAAAATGCAATGATGAATTGTTTTAGACTTTGATTAAATATTTTTTGCATATTAATATTTTTGTAGAAAAAATTTTACAAATGCATTGTGAAAATTCTACAGGGTATTTTTTGACCTGATGAAATGGTATCCCTACTTTTGCAAAATAGTTTTCATGGCTATCACAATTGGTTTTTACATTAAATGATTCTGAAAACACAAAAGTTTATCTCAATAAAAAGATCTCTTAAGGGATCTTTTTTGTTCTGAGCCATAATTCACAATAGGGATGATGGGTGTATCATGTTCAAAGACTGTTGCTGAAGCATAAATGTAAATACCCGAAAAGTTCACCATGAAGTTTTATTTCTTATCATTAAATTTATATATTTAAACTGATTGCAAGAACAGATAACATGAAAAGAAGTGAAGAGATTACCCGCCACTATTTTGCCTTTTTAGAAAAACACATTCAGGATGTTATTACCGGTACCGTTCCCGAATTTTTGGAACTGAATGAGATCGCCGGAGAGCTTGCTGTTTCCCATAAACATCTTACCGATACCATTAAAAAGAAACCGGTCAGCATCCTTGTTATTTTTATGATGAAAAAATTATTGAAGAAGCTAAAAGATGCTCGCTGCTTCTGATTATTCTGTGGCAGAAATCGCCCGTATATTTACTTACGATCCATCCAATTTTTCCAAGTTTTTTAAAAAATGACAGGACTCACTCCTGGTCAGTTCAGAACTTCTGCCAAAATTTAATTTTTCCTGTAAAATATCTCAGATGCTCCCGTAGCAGGACGATTTTTGCATCTGTCTTCTCGTATTGGAGACTTAATCTTCCTCTGATTTTACCGAAATGAAGAGTTTTTATCAATAAAAGAAAGAAGATGTAAAAAAATAATCTTTTATAAATGAGAGGGTTGTAAAGAATAATCGTGCTTTTTTATTATTAATTTAGTTATATAGCTTTATTATTTTACTTTTTTGTTAAATTTAGATAATAAAAAACTGATTTATATAAAAAAACGGTTAGAGTTGCAGATATAAAATGAAGGAGTTTGGTTTACAGTGCAAAAGAATAAAATTATTGTGCCTTTAATAATATTTAATCTTTTATGCGTACCAAAGCCCTTTAAATAGTCATATATTTGTTTTTCGAACCACAACAAACAAGATTAAGGATGAGCATCAATTTCACAACAGCAACCATTAAAGATTTTGAGAATATACCAGACAATAATATGGCTCAAAGAGCTGAAATATTTTATGAATATTTAGACTTTGTAAAGTCTAACGGGCATATGAATTACAGACTGAAGAACACTTCAGGAACCAATGCCGTATTGAACGTAAATATTGCGGATCAGAACAGAGAGTTTGTTAGCTTTGTATCAAGTGATTACCTTGGGTTTACCCAACACCCTAAGGTAAAACAGGCAGCAATAGAGGGAATAGAGAAGTACGGAACAGGTACAGGAGCTACACCTCTTATCGGCGGTTACTTTGATTATCACAGCGCATTAGAGAAAAAAATAACAAGTTTCTTTAACCGTAATGAGGATGAAGCCGTTGTATTTACCACTGGCTATACAGCCAATAGTGCTACTTTGCAATGCCTGATGCTGAAAGAAGATCTGGCCATTTTAGATATGGCAGTACATGCCAGTGTGCATGAAGGATGTGCTTTTACAAATAAAAAAACATTTCCGCACAATAATTTGGAATCTTTGGAACACATTTTGAAGGTATCTGAAAATCTGTACCGTACGAAACTCGTTATTGTAGATGGAGTCTATTCCCAGGACGGGGATACTTCACGTATTAATGAGATCTATGACCTTGTGAAAAAGTACAATGCCTTTCTTATGGTAGACGACGTACATGGCGTTGGTATTCTTGGAGAAACAGGAAGAGGTACTCTGGAAGAAGCAGGATTGCTGGATAAAGTAGATATCATCACAGGAACATTCAGTAAAACGTTTGGAAACCTTGGAGGGTACGTAATTGCCAATAATAAACTGGCTTCTTTTATCAAATTCCAGTCCCGTCAGCAGATCTTCTCTGCAACAGCACCCCATCATCCGCAGGAATCGTTAAAGCTATTGATCTTATTGATGAAGAACCCATCTGGAGACAAAAACTTTGGGACAATATCAATTATTTCAAAAAAGGCTTGACGACCTTGGATTAGATACAGGAATTACCCGTTCGGCAATTGTTCCCGTAAAGATCGGAGATCCGTTTGTAACGGAGAAGCGGGGAAATTACTAATAGAAAAAGGAATTTATACAAATCCTATTCTCTATCCGGCAGTACCGAGAAAAGATGCGCGTATCAGAATGAGTGTAACGGCAAGACATGAAAAGGAACATCTGGATAAAACACTGAACGCATTTGAAGATATTAATAAAAAATTGCATATTGCAAAAAAATAATAAATTATGCCTAGAAAAGTAGTGCAGGGCCCCATTAGGGACAAAGAAAAAACCAAACAGAAACTGCTCGCTGCAGTTGGTAAAATTTTAAGAGTAAAAGGATACTCCGGTTTAAAAGTAAGTAAAATCGCAGCTGTAGCAGGCTTTGATAAAAACTGATCTATGAGTATTTTGGAAGTACAGATAAACTGATCGACGAATACATCAAATCTCAGGATTACTGGAGCCAGGTGAATCAGGATGTAGATATGGATTTCTCTGACGGCGGACACGAACTCACCAAAATGGTAGTTCTGAACCAGTTTGAGAACCTGAAGAAAAACAAAGAACTTCAGAAAATCATCCTTTGGGAACTTTCAGAAAGTAAACCCATCCTTAAGAAACTGGTAGAACAACGTGAAGAGGTAGGAGAAGTATTATTCGGGAATATATCAGATCCTTATTTCGGAGGAGATATGGCAAAGAGACACAGAGCAATTATGGCACTGATCGTTTCCGGAGCCTATTACCTGAATCTTTACACCGGATACAATGCCAATAAATTCTGTGGGATTGATCTGAAAACAGAAGACGGCAGAAAAGAGATTGAAGAGGCTATCGTTGAGCTGATTGATTTTGCATACAATAAAAAAAGAAATAAAAATTAAAAGTTTTCCAATTTGAGCAGAAATAAGTTTTTTGTTGACAATTTGAAAACTTTTAATTTTCAAATTAAAACTATATTTCTTATTTTTGGCCAATGGAAAATTTTATAGTATCTGCAAGAAAATATCGTCCTCAGGAGTTTGATACGGTTGTAGGACAATCCCATATTACGGATACTTTAGAACATGCAATTGAAGAAAGCCAGTTAGCTCAGGCATTGCTTTTTTGCGGACCTCGTGGGGTGGGTAAGACTACTTGTGCCAGAATCCTGGCAAGAAAGATCAATGAGAAAGATGGCTCGGTTTCAGAAGACGGCTTTGCCTATAATATCTATGAACTGGATGCAGCATCCAATAACTCTGTAGATGATATCAGGGAACTGATAGATCAGGTACGCTTTGCCCCTCAGGTTGGTAAATACAAAGTATATATCATAGACGAGGTGCATATGCTGTCTTCTGCCGCTTTCAATGCATTCCTTAAGACACTTGAGGAACCTCCGGCTCATGCGATCTTTATTTTGGCCACAACGGAAAAACATAAAATCATTCCTACGATTTTATCCCGCTGCCAGATCTATGACTTCAAAAGAATCGTGATTGAAGACATTCAGTCGCATCTTAGAAATATTGCTCAGAAAGAAAATATCCAATACGAGGATGATGCATTGTACCTGATCGCCCAAAAGGCAGATGGAGCTTTAAGAGATGCACTTTCCATTTTTGACAGGCTTTCCACATTTTCCCAAAAAAATATCACCCTGGCTAAAGCTGCCGAAGTTCTGAATATTCTGGACTATGACCAATATCTCAATATTGTGGACCTTGCCAAGGAAAATAAAATTCCTGAAGTGCTTTCCGCTTTTAATGATATTGTTAAGAAAGGATTTGACCCTCATATATTCATTGCCGGATTGGGAAATCATTTCAGAGATCTGATGATGGCACAAAATACTTCTACAATTGATCTTATTGAAGTGGGAGAGAAGACCAAATCCAGATTTGTAGAACAGGGGCAGAAATGGGCCGCCCAACAGCTGATCGATGGTATTGAGATCTGCAACCATGCAGACATTAATTATAAAAACTCAAAAATCCAAGACTTACGGTTGAAATTGCACTGATGCAGCTGGCTTCCCTGACAGCTAATTCAGGCGATACTAAAAAAAAAGTTCCTGATACTGGCTCCGTTTTTCAGTGAGAAGCAGGAACTGAAAATGCCTGAAAAAGTTCAGGAGAAAAAGAAGTGGTTAAGGAAGAGCAGCCTGCTGTCCTTGAAAAAGTACAGGAAACTTCAGTAACGAAAACAAACAAACCATTATCAAGACCGGGAATTTCTTCCGGCTTCAGCATCAATTCTTTTCTGACGAAGGAAGAAAAAGTAGAAACAGCAGAAAATATCGCTGTGAAAGCCGAAAACCTGCCTCAAAACCATTTTACAGATACAGATCTGCAGATGGAATGGAAAATCATGCTCAAACAGCTGCAGGTAAAAAACAATTTTGTTTTCAATGCGGTAAAAACCTTCAAACTGGTAAAAGCAGACGAACATAAGATCAGGGTTTTATTCCCTTCCGACTCTGCAAAAGTGGAATTTGACAAAATAAGCGGAGAATTTTTCAATCATTTCAGAACAAAAGTTCAGAACCACAGTATTGAGATAGAATACGAGAGAGACGTTGAAAATCTGAAGATTGAGGTCGTTACCAAAAGAAAAATATTTGAAAAATTTATTGAAAAAAATCCACTTTTGAAAGATCTTGATGATTTAATGAAGTTTGATTTGACATAATTTTTATATATTTGTCGAAGATTTCTGAGAAAAACATTTTTCAATGAGATCAAATTATAATCAGAAACGCTGAAACAAAGACATTTCCAGAATAAAATGGAAAAATTATCTAACACATATCAGTCTTTTTTGCACCCGCTAATTACTTTTTAGCGGTTATTTTAGCTTTTCTGCTTCTTATTATAGAAATTTCAGAACGTATTACCGATTTTACTGGTATTGTTAACTGAATTTCTTTCCAAAAATACAGGAGAAGTAGAGCCCTTTTATTATCCTGATTTCCTTTAAACAATTTTTTAACGGCATTTTTGAAAAGAATTATAAATTAAATTTTATAATCAAAGGGCTATTGCTGTGAACTTAAAAAAATATAAAAACAATAAAATTTAGAATAATGAATTTAAAAGATTTGAAAAATGAGTGGATCAACGGGCTTACACAACCCCTGATGATCGCAGGTCCATGCAGTGCGGAAAGTGAAGCTCAGATGCTTGAAACAGCCAGAAGAATTAAAGAATCCAATGCTCAGGTATCGGTTTTCCGTGCAGGAATCTGAAACCCCGTACAAAACCTAACGGATTTGAGGGAGTAGGAGTGATCGGTTTGAACTGGCTGAAAAAAAAAAGAGGAATACGGCTTTAAAACAGCAACGGAAGTTGCCAATGCTCATCACGTTTTTGCCGCTTTAGAAGCTGATGTGGATGTTCTTTGGATTGGGGCACGTTCTACAGTAAACCCTTTTACAGTACAGGAAATCGCTATGGCATTAAGAGGTACTGATAAGCCGGTATTCGTTAAAAACCCTGTAAATCCGGATCTTGCATTATGGATTGGTGCCCTGGAAAGACTTTTGGGACAGGATATTAAAAACCTGGGGTAATCCACAGAGGATTTTCAACATACCAGAAGACAAAATACAGAAACAACCCGAACTGGCAGATCGCCCTTGACTTCAAAAGCCAGTTCCCGAATATCCCGATGCTAATAGACCCTTCTCACATCTGTGGAAACAGAACTGGTCTTGCGGATATCACCCAGGAAGCTCTTAACGTAGGGTACCAGGGAGCTATTATTGAAACGCATTCCAACCCAGATGAAGCATGGAGTGATGCTGCTCAGCAGATTACTCCGGAAGTACTTGCTGAAATGATTGGGAATTTAAAAGTAAGAAGTACAGACCTGGCAGGTTTTGAAGGAGAAATGGGAAGACACAGAACATTGATCTCCGACCTTGATTTTCAATTGATTGAACTTCTTTCGCAAAGGATGAAGATTTCTGAAAAAATCGGGAAACTTAAAAAGAAAATGACATTGCCATCTTCCAGCCGGAACGTTGGAAAGTAATTACAGAATACGCCACTCAAAAAGCAAAAGAAACAGGAATGTCTCAGGAGTTTATTGAAAAAGTTTTCAAAGCAATTCACGAAGAATCTATTGAGGTTCAGAATAATATTATGATCAACAGATAAAAGATTACAGGAATCAGGACTTAAAGATGAGGAACTTCTTCTGAATCTTTAATAAAAATTTTTCTGGAGCCTATAAAATCAGGGCTTAGGTATCGGGATTAAAAAGCTGAAATATTTGTTTAGCCCTAATTTCCGAATCCTAAGCCCTAATTTCTTATATTTGCACCAGTATTATCTATGAAAGGAAAAATCATTAAATCTACGGGCAGTTGGTATCAGGTTTTGGAATTGGAAACCAATAAGATTTTCGAGGCCAGAATCAGAGGAAAATTTAAATTAATTAAAACCAGACTTACCAATCCGCTTGCTGTAGGTGATTTTGTTGAGTTCCAGCTGGAACAGGATGATATTGCATGGATTACCAAAATAGAACCACGCACCAATTACCTGATCCGTAAATCTGTCAACCTTTCAAAAGAAGCCCATATTATTGCTTCCAATATTGATCTTGCCTGTTTTATTTTTACCTTGAAACATCCTGAAACTTCACTGGGATTTCTTGATAGATTTCTGGCATGTTGTGAAGCCTATAATATCACACCATTGATCCTTTTTAACAAAATTGATGTTTTACACGAAGAAGAAATCGAAATTGTAAAGGATATTGAGTTCCTGTATCAGGAGATTGGATATGATACTCTGGAAATATCGTCTTATTCGAAGTTGAATCTTGATCAGCTTCAGGACCTGCTTAAAGATAAAACTTCTGTATTTTTCGGGCACTCCGGTTGTGGAAAATCTACATTGGTGAATGCATTGCAGCCAGGGCTAAACCTTAAAACTTCAGAAATTTCCGATACCCATTTAAAAGGAAAACATACTACAACCTTTGCTCAGATGCATTTCTGGGACTTTGGCGGAAACGTGATCGATACTCCGGGAGTTCGTGAATTCGCTATGATTGATATTGAAAAAGAAGAAGTACAGCATTATTTTCCCGAAATTTTCAAAAAGAGGAAGAATGTAAATTTCACAACTGCCTTCATGTCAATGAGCCGAAATGTGCAGTAATAGCATCCCTGAAACCGGCGAGATCCAGCATTCCCGTTATGCCACTTATATCAAGCTTATGGATGAAGCGGAAGAAGCTTCTCAGAAATAATCAGACAGCTTAAAAAAACTGTAAAGTACTGAATCCTTGTAAAAAAATAAGCAGATTTAAATTTTTTGTGACTTTATGTCACTCGGACAAAATGTACATATTATCTGCCATTTAATCAAGTGTCATATTTTCTTATATAAAAAATCGATTCTGGAAGGCTTTTTCGGAATATACTTTTCCTATTTTATCCCTTTAATTGTTGTTCCTGGGTTAATCTGAATATATTATTCCGTTAGTGTATTTGAAAATGTATAAAAATGATTTATTTCTCTTTTTGATGAAAAATATTTTGCATTTTTAAATAAGTCTTCTTTTCTGATTCATTTTTTCTGACAATAACTCTACTTTTTTCAGATTTATGCGTACTATCAAAATAAGAATGTCATAAAAAATGGTATACTGATGTTTGTCTCATTGATTGAAATAGAAGCAATAACGTAACAATAAGGTTTTAGAAAGTTTTTATGTTACAGTATTGTTAATAAACCTGGTTGTTTTTTGAAATAAAAAACCCAGCCGAAGCTGGGTAAAAACTAATAACCATGAAAACTCAAATTAAACATGAGAATCGCAATAGAATAAACAATTACTGTGCCAAAGTTTGGTTCATAATTTCTTAATAAAAGTTATTTTTATGTTAAAAAAATTAAAATAAAAATAAAAGATATTTTTTTGTAATTTTGCCGCATTAAAAAAATTATACATTTATGTCTAACATTACATTCACTATGATTAAGCCTGATGCAGTAGCAGACGGACATATCGGTGCAATATTGGGTAAGATCGCTGAAGGAGGTTTTAAAATCAAAGCTTTAAAACTAACTCAGCTTACAGTTGCTGATGCAAAAAAATTCTATGAAGTACACGCTGAAAGACCATTTTATGGAGAATTGGTAGAATTCATGAGCTCAGGTCCTATCGTTGCTGCTGTTCTAGAAAAAGACAACGCAGTAGAGGACTTCAGAACATTGATCGGTTCTACTAACCCGGCTGAAGCTGCTGAAGGTACTATCAGAAAAATGTTTGCAAGAAGCATCGGTGAAAATGCAGTTCACGGTTCAGATTCTGACGAGAATGCATTGATCGAAGCTCAGTTCCATTTTTCAGGGAGATTTTCTAAAAAATCATCTTACAAAATAAAAAATCCGGAGATAATTCTCCGGATTTTGTTTTTATATCAATAAGGCTGAATGTTTAAAGATTATTCTCAACAGCGCCTACCTTTTCTGTATAGAGTTCAAGTGGCTTGGTAAGAAGAACAGCAATGACCGTCATATTTTTATCAAGTCTTTCTTTGGGAATATCAACGTAAACACTGCCGGGTCTCGGGCTCCAGTAAAGCTTATTATAGATTTGGTGAGAAAGTAAAGTTCCTTCACCTACAACTCTTATCCTTGCAATTTCATTTTTATTCCTTTCAGGGCAATGGGTCCTGTAGGTATTCCTTCTACAAAAAGATAAAGGGTTTGTTTATCCTTTGATAAAGCACTCATTCCCGGATAATGGCCTTCAGGTAATCCTTTTTCCGTTTCAAAAAAGCCTCTGCATGTTTGCTGATCCAGTTAAAAGTTTCTGTATTCGCCTTGGAGGTTTTACCGATATTCATTTGAAGGCCGTCAATAGTAAGACCTTGTTGAGTCAGCAGGTTCTTGCCATGATATAAAGTATTCGCTAAATCATAAGCTGCCAGTTGGGAATTCTTGTTTTCCACTATTTCTTTAAGCGGTCGTTCTTTCTCCTGAAAATCTTTCAGAAATACAGGTTGGGTATTAAAAATAAGCTCTGCCACGGTAACATCTTTGTCAAATTTTACCTTTGACAGATCCAATGTCAGGGTGTTGTCCTTATAATCCATATTGACAGGTGACTGATCATCTCCGACAATTTTTATGGCTTCCGGCTTGGTTGCCAATCCATGAATTTTAGTGAAGTTTTTCACCTCTTCAAGATAAAGAAACAGAGATTTTTTTGATGCGGATACGGTAGATTTTCCTTTATAGTTTTCAAAGGGAATTCCACGGTCTGTTTCATAGATGGCTTTTTTATATTTGGAGGTCCATCGGCCAAGATCTTTCAGTATTTCAACCTGCTTTTCAGGAATGCTTCCATCTGCCTTCGGTCCGATATCAAGTAGCAGATTTCCTCCCATACTCATCACATCCGTTAATGTCCGGATGATCATATTGGAACTTTTATAATTATTGTCATGAGGCTGATGTCCCCATGAATCATTCATGGTATAGCAAAGTTCCCAGTACGGAGTTTGGGGTGCTGTTACAGGAATACCCTGTTCCGGAGTGTCGTAATCTCCATGCTTGTCAAGCCTTGAGTTGATAATGATTTCAGGATTGGACTTTTTAAAAGATCTAAAGTCTGGGTGGCTTTCCATTCTTCAGAGGTGTGCTCCCAATCTCCATCAAACCAAAAAGATCAGGATTATACCGGGAAGAAAGTTCAGTAAGCTGCATTTGATAATATCTGATAAAATTCTGCCATCGTTTCGGATCATTTTTGATATCATATCGTTTTTGGGCACGGGTATAAATATCATAAGAGGAGTGGCTCCAGTCAGGCAGTGAAAAATAAAGACCTGTTTTCAGCCCTGAATTTTTAAGACTGTTAATGAAAGGACTTAATACATCTTTTTTCGCTGAAGAATTTCGGGGAATGGTAATTGCACTTTCTGCATTCGAGTTCCATAATGAAACTCCGTCATGGTGTTTCGTGGTAATTACTGCATATTGTGCTCCTGATTCTTTTATCAGATTCACCCATTGGTCCGGCTGATATTTTGAAGCTGAAAACCCGTTCAGCTGTTTCATGTAGTTTTCATGATTGATATAATTGTTGTAGAAAGACCATGATTCAGAAATTCCGTTGACAGAATAAATTCCCCAGTGAATAAAAATACCCAGTTTGGCATTTTTGAACCATTCCATTTTTTTGTTACTCTCAACAGATTGAGCTTTTGTAGCAATACTGCTGACTGATAAAGCTAAGCCAAGGAAAACTGCTTGAAACAGCCTGTTTTTCATTTTTTAATTTTAATGCTAAATATAAATAAATTCTTCAAGAATAAATTATTGTATTTTTAGATCTGAAAATAAATGGAACGTTTATTGTAAATTTCACTTAAAAAGAAGTTATGAAAATTCCAGCATTATTAATGGCGAGTTTAATGGCAGTAGGAGTGTCTGCACAGACTACAAAATCTGCAGCCAAATCTAAGAAGCAGGTAAAGAAAGTAAAAAGGTTGTGACTACGGATACTACAGAAAAGCCAAAACCGGGTAAACCTAAACCTATTGTGAAAAAAGATACACTTGTACTTGGAGAACACGGCTGCCCGGCCTGTGGAATGGGATAAAAATGAAAAAGCCACTCTTAGGATTAGCAATGATGCCCGAAGCAGATTTTGTTTCTGCTATTTTACCCTTACTGCAGAATAATTCTGTGGAAGTAATGGAGTGGTCATTTGATACTTTTTATGAGGCAAAAGAACCGGAGTGGCTGGATGAATTGCTTAATTTTTATTCAGAAAACCAAAGATTGATCGGTCATGGGGTTTACTACTCACTGTTTGACGCCCTATGGACTGAAAGACAGGAGAACTGGCTGAAAAAATTAAAAAAGAAGTCCGTAAAAGAAAATACAACCATATCACGGAACATTTCGGTTTTATGAATACCGAAAATTTTCATCAGGGAGTTCCTTTGCCGGTTTCCCTGCATTCTAAAACATTAAAGATAGGAAAAGACAGGCTGTACAGGCTTCAGGATGCTGTTGGCCTTCCTGTGGGAATAGAAAATCTGGCCTTTTCATTTTCTATAGAGGATGTAAAAGAGCAGGGTGTATTTCTTGATAAACTTATAGAAGACGTCAATGGCTTTCTGATTCTGGATCTTCATAATATATATTGTCAGGCCTGTAATTTTGAAATGGAAATGGATGAGCTTATCCTTTTATATCCGTTGGATAAAATAAAGGAAATTCATCTCTCCGGAGGAAGCTGGCAGGAGAGTGTGTATGCCAAAAGAGGATTCGCAGAGATACCCACGATGATCTTATTCCTGAAGAAATTCTTGCTGTTTTGCCATCTGTACTTGGCCAATGTAACAATCTTGAATATATAATTATTGAAAGACTGGGGCATACGATAAAAACGGATCTGGAAAAGATATCTTTCTTAGATGATTTTACCAGGATCAGAAGGATAATCGATGATTCGGAAATTAAAAAGGAAAGAAAAACAGATGGATCCGGAAAGAAATTGAGTTTTCAAATATTCCTGTTGAAGATGATGCTCTGCATGAAGAACAGTCCAGGTTGACAAAACTTCTTTTCGATAGTTCCGGAGCAGAAATGATCAAAGAACAGAGATTTCATTATTTTAAAACAGAAAACTGGGATCCGGATATGATTCTTGCAGCTCAGAATATCATTAAAAAATGGAATCCCTATTAATCTCTCACTAATAATCACAAACCAAATTATATGAAAATGATAACTTTAGTTCTAATCATTACTGCCGTCCTTACCGCTCTGATAGGAGGGCTTTTTATGCTTACTCATGCTCTGTGGTTCTGGGACTCGGAAAACTATCCGATGCAGAATACCTGAAGGCAATGCAGCATATCAACCGGGAAATTCTTAATCCTGTTTTTTCCTGAGCTTTATGGGAACAGCAATCCTTCTTCCGGTATCCGCTTTTTTATTTCGGGCTCAACCTCCTTTTATCTTTCTTTTGCTTGCAGCATTGGCTTATTTGATAGGTGTTTTTGGAGTTACTGTGGCAGGAAATGTTCCGATGAATGATATGCTGGATCAGTTTGATATTTCCGGAGCAACCACAGATGCCATCAAACAGATGCGTGACAATTTTGAAAGCAGATGGAATTTTCTGAATAATATACGAACTGTTTTTTCAGTCATCAGTATTATTCTGATAGTCTGTGCCTGTATCTGGAATAAGGATATCTAAAAAATCAAAGAAATATAGGTAGAAATACTTAGAGTTAAATTCAGTATTTCTACGGATGTGTGGTATGTTTTTATTCGGACATTTGGTATAGATAGCTGCACGAATTTATACTTTAATAATTGTGAAAAAAATTAATAACCACGACTACTCAAACTCAAACAGAAAGACAGCCGGTCGGCTGTCTTTTTATTTGTATTAAAAGTAATGACCTTTAAATGGGTAGCAGTACAATAAGAAAGGCAGCTCCCGTGAGCTGCCTTTTACACTATATTGATTTTATTATATTAAATCTTTAAAAGCTCAATAGTTCTTTCCGGACTTTCTGCAGAAAATACAGCATTTCCGGCTACTAAAACATCTGCTCCGGCTTCAAAAAGCTTTGAAGCATTGTCAAGATTTACTCCTCCGTCCACTTCAATAAGGGCTGTAGAGTTATTGCTTAAAATAAGATCTTTCGTTTCAGCAATCTTCTTGTAAGTGTTTTCGATGAATTTTTGCCCTCCGAATCCAGGGTTTACACTCATCAACAATACAAGGTCCACATCAGCAATGATATCTTCCAGCATAAGAACAGGAGTGGAAGGGTTAAGAACAACACCTGCCTTAGCTCCTTTGCTCTGGATGTGGTGAATGGTTCTGTGAAGATGTGTACATGCTTCATAATGTACAGATACAAGATCTGCCCCATGATTGATAAATTCATCAACATATTTTTCAGGCTCAACGATCATCAGGTGAACATCCACGAATTTTTTAGCATGTTGCTGAACGGTCTTCATCACTGGAAAACCAAATGAAATGTTAGGTACAAATCTCCCGTCCATAACATCAATATGGAACCAGTCGGCCTGAGATCTGTTCAGCATTTCAATATCTCTTTGCAGATTCCCGAAGTCTGCAGATAAAAGGGATGGAGCAATAAGCTTCGTTTTCATTTTTACTTTTTATACTTTTACTTAGATTTCTATCTTTTAAAATGGATTATCAACCAGAATGTGATACAGGAAAATACTTCCGAATATCACTGCTTCTACGATGGTCAATTTGATATGATTAACTTTAATCACCAGCAATCTGTCAATTATCAATAATCCTAAAGGCACAAAACTGACAAAAATAACATTTCCAGGATCATGTTGTATGCCGATCCCACTTTGGGTGGATCAAACAATTTATATACAGTTAAAAAAGCTATATAAACAAAAAACAGAGCAGTTAAAACTGATATAAAGGTTGGCTTACGGATTAAATGATAAAAAACTTTTCCATTTTAATGATACTTCAGCTTCATTTCCGGCTTGATCTTCAGTATAGTTTCGTAGATCAGTTTGATGACGTTTCCTACATCTTCTTTAGATACCATTTCCACTGTTGTATGCATATAGCGCAAAGGTAAGGAAATTAAAGCACTTGGCACTCCTCCATTCGAATGAGCGAAAGCATCGGTGTCGGTTCCAGTAGCTCTGCTTGCCGCCGCTCTCTGGTAGGGAATCTTTTTGGTTTTTGCCGTGTCAATGATCAGTTCACGGATGGTATGATGAACACTTGGAGCAAAGAATACAACAGGTCCGGCACCACATTTCTGATCACCTTCTTTTTCTTCTCGATCATCGGTGTAGTCGTATCATGGGTAACATCCGTTACGATTGCAATATTAGGCTTGATGGTATCAGCAATCATATCAGCGCCGTACAAACCAACTTCTTCCTGTACGGAATTGGTAATATAAAGCCCGAAAGGTATTGATTTCTTATTCTCTTTTAAAAGTCTTGCCACTTCAGCAATCATAAAACCTCCGATTCTGTTATCCAGTGCTCTGCAGACAAAGTATCTGTCATTCATTTCAAAGAATTCATCAGGATAAGTAATCATGCATCCCACGAAAATTCCCAGTTCTTCCACTTCTTTTTGGAAGTTGCCCCGCAGTCGATAAAAATGTTTTCAATTTTAGGGGTAGGTTCATTCTGATTGGTTCTGGTATGGATAGCTGGCCATCCGAATACTCCTTTACAATCCCGTTTTCTCCATGAATATGTACCACTTTTGAAGGAGCAATGGTCTGATCTGATCCTCCATTTCTGATCACGTAGATCAGGCCGTCATCCGTAATATAATTAACATACCATGAAATTTCATCAGCATGAGCTTCAATCACTACTTTGAATTCGGCTTCAGGGTTAATGATTCCGTAGCATGTTCCGTAATGGTCCACTTCAATTTTATCCACATAGGGTCTGATGTAATCCATCCATACTTCCTGTCCCTTATGTTCGTAACCTGTTGGCGATGATGTGTTTAGATATTTTTCTAAAAAAATTTCAAAGATTTCTTTTCAAATTTCATAAAAAGGAATGATTTTTGCGTTCAATTTTTGTTCTTATAAGTGTAAAAATAATGAATTTTAGTAAGATTATCTGTCTTTTTATTTTCTTTTTTTTGAGTCAGTGTTTTCGGTCAGAAGGATGGTATTGTGGCAAAACCACTCAATCAGTACCCGCCTGAATCCCTGAAAGTAGATGAATTCGGAAATAAATATTATTACGATGAGCAGCAAAAGATCAAGGTTTACGAAATCAATGGCGAGCCTGTAGTAGTACTGGATGAGTTGGTTTTGGTGAATAAGCCCAGATTTAATAACCAATTGGACAGGAATTACTATTATTTCCTGAACAAAAAGCTCTACAGGGTCTATCCGCTATTTGTAACTGCATTGCAGCAGTACAGGGATATCCAGAAAGACATGAATGATATGGATAATAAGGCCAAAAGAAAATTTGTAAGAGAAAGACAGAATATGCTTGCCGACCAGTATGAAAAACAGCTAAGAGATCTTACCACTACTGAAGGACAGGTTTTCGCAAAGCTGATGAACAGAGCTACAGGTAAAAACGTCTATGAGATTATCAAAGAAATGAGAGGCGGGTGGAGTGCCTTCTGGTGGAATGTAAAAGGTAAAATGGCTGATATTGATCTTAAAGAGCGATATGATCCACATAAAAACAGAACTGATGAATTTGTGGAATCACTGCTTCAGTCTAACTGGAATTCCGGATATCTGCAGCCTTATCCTGGCGCCAATGATTTTAAAGTAAAGAAATAAGATATAAAAAATACCTGTAAGATGCTTACAGGTATTTTTCTTTAATTTATCAAATACAATTTTGTCTACAGGAAGGGGAAAGGGGTTATCCGGTCTGTCAATTTCAATCCATTCTGTTTTTTCAATGCAGGGATCCAGGATCAGGAAATCTTCTTCATTGGTGATATTCACAATATAATAGATGGTAAGAAGCTGTTCGTTTTCTCTGAAGCGGATACCAGAAAGTTTTCCTGGGTATAAAAATGTTCTACTACATCCACTTTTACATTAAGTTCTTCATCAAATTCACGGTGCAGACATTCCAGGACACCTTCACCATACTCCAGACCGCCTCCCGGAAATTTCATTAAAGGTTCACCGGCATATTCCTCAAATAAGGTCAGTACTTTTTATCTTTTACCGCACAGGCATACACTCTAATGTTGATCTTGTCTATCATATATATAATGTATAATATTTTGTATAGCTAAGGTAAGCAATTTTTGCTATCGGTTTTCTGTTCTACATTTTAATTGCATTGATCATCTCTCTTTTTCCCGGTGGCCCCTGCTTTTTCTCTACCTGAAAGTTAAGTTCCTGGAGAATCCTTCTTACACTTCCTTTGGAAGAGTAGGTGGTTAATAATCCGTTAATAGCCATTTTGTCAGATACCAGTTCAAATAAGGGTTTTCCCAAAGATCAGGCTGCACTCTGGCCCCGAAACAGTCGAAGTAAACAAGGTTGATTTCCGGTAAATCAATGTTCTTTAGGTCAAAAAAGTCACATTCTATCTTTTTTAAGTTGAATCCACTAATAATTTCAACTGACTTTTCCCAATCTGCCAGATGAATTTTCTGATAAATATTTTTGAACTCAGGGTTATCAAAAAGCTCAAAATATGCCAAATCGTTCACTTCAGATTCATTTATGGGGTATTTTTCGAGTGAAAAATAATTGATGACATGATTTTTGTCAGTTTTTAAATATTCATTAATTGTCACCAAAACATTCAAACCTGTTCCAAAACCGAGTTCTAAAATATTAATTTCGCAATCATTTATTAAATTCAGTCCATTTTTGATAAACACGTGTTCGGCTTCCTGAAGTGCCCCGTGATGAGAATGGTAGTTTTCATTTAATTCATTGATAAACAATGTTTTACTTCCGTCGTTTGTGGTCTTAATTTCTCTTTTCAAGCTAATTTTTTGTCAAATTTACTCTAAAATTTTTATATTTAGAAAATTATGTTAAATTTGTAGAACATCGTAAAAATTTTAAAAAATGATAATTCAAAAAACTGAAAACTCCAGAATTTCTACATTCGACCCGAACAATTTTTCATTTGGTGGTACTTTCATTGATCATATGATTATATGTGAGTACGAAAACGGAAAATGGGGTGATGTAAAATTAGTTCCTTACGGTCCGATACCATTTACACCTGCTATGATGGGAGTAAACTATGGACAAGCTTGTTTTGAAGGTATGAAAGCCTATAAAGACAAAGACGGGCAGGTTTTCCTTTTCAGGCCTGAAAAGAATTTTGAACGTATCAACAAGTCAGCGAAGCGTCTTGCTATGCCTGAGGTGACTGAGGAAATGTTTTTAGACGGATTAAAAGCATTGGTAGATATTGATAGAGAATGGATTCCGCAGGGAGAGGGAATGTCATTATATATCAGACCATTGATTTTTGCTACGGAAGAAGCTTTGAAAGCAAGAGTAGCTAATAAATATATGTTTGCTATCGTTGCAACACCGGCGAAAAGCTACTATTCAGAGCCGGTTTCTGTTAAAATTTCTGACCACTATTCAAGAGCTGCCAACGGAGGGGTAGGTTCTGCTAAAGCGGCTGGAAACTATGCAGCTTCTTTCTATCCTACACAACTGGCTATCGAAGAAGGGTATGAGCAGATTATCTGGACTGATGATGCTACCCACGAATATTTTGAAGAAAGTGGTACTATGAACGTATTTGTAAGAATCAACGATACGATCTATACACCGCCAACTTCTGAAAAAATCCTTGACGGGGTAACAAGAGACAGCTTCATTCAACTGGCTAAGAAAAGAGGAATTGAAGTGAAAATAGAGCCTATCGCAGTAAAAACAGTGATCGAAGCTTTAAAAGCAGGTTCTCTTAAGGAAGTATGGGGAGTAGGAACTGCAGTGGTAACCACTCAATTCCAGGCTTTAGGATATCAGGGTGAGAAATTGGAACTTCCAAGATTATCTGATGAAGAAAGCTATGCAGCCATCCTTAAAAAGACCTTGTAGACCTGCAAAACAACCTTTCTGAAGATCCTTTCGGATGGAGAGTTGTTGTAGATCATGCATTTGAAACAGTTTAATAGTATTTAAATACACTATAACAAAGCCGGGAATTTTTCCGGCTTTTTGCTGTCATACTCTTTCATGATCATTAAATTTTATGGAATATCTGCACTTAGATTTTAACCACGGATTATACAAATAAACCATAGATGCAAACACATGCTTTATATAATTTACATGAATGGTTTAAAAGCTTTTGTAATTGATTCACAAAATGTGTATTTTCGCAGAAGTTTATGAAAAAAATACTCTTCATTTCAGCCATAACCCTGTTGAGCTGTAACAGAAATACACAGACGGCACATCCTCCTGTAGGCGGTGTTCTGAGCCAGAAAGATCTGGATATTTCTAAAAACAGGATGAAAAATCTGAACAGCCTGGAAAGAAGCCAGATTCAGGATTGGATCAATGGCCAGTCTGTGAAGTATTATCCTACGCAGCTGAATTACTGGGTGACAGCAGAAGGCTATGATAAAAGAGAAAGAAGACCGGATGACAGCCGGATTTCCTATTCTTATGAGCTGTACGATTTTGATCAGACTAAAATCTACGATCAGGCTTTTGAAAGAAGAGATGCCAGATTTGGCCATTTTGATGAACTGAAAGCGGTGGAGAATGCTTTGCGTTTTATACATGATGGAGAGGAAGTAACGCTTTTGGTACCGTCTTCTTTGGCTTACGGAACTTTCGGAGACGAAAAGAAAATAGATAACGATATCCCATTAATCATAAAATTAAAAGCTTTATAATACATGAAATTGTTTAACAAGAATATAATTCTGGCAGCGGCAAGTATTTCGCTGATGAGTTGTACCCCAATTTATAAAAAAATGAACGTAGACAAAGAAACTTACGAAGGTCTTAATGACGGACTTTATGCCAATCTTCAAACCACAAAAGGTAACATGATTGTGAAGTTTGAGGACAAGAAAGCACCAGTAACTGTAGCCAACTTTATCGGTCTTGCAGAAGGAAAAATCGATAACAAAGCTAAGGCTAAGGGAGTTCCTTACTATGACGGAACTATTTTCCACAGAGTGATCAAAGATTTCATGATTCAGGAGGTGATCCTCAGGGAACAGGAATGGGAGATCCGGGATATAAATTTGAAGATGAAAGAAATGACCTTAAACACACTGGGAAAGGTATTCTTTCTATGGCAAACTCAGGACCTAATTCAAACGGTTCTCAGTTCTTCATCACTGAAGTGGCTACTCCTTGGTTAGACGGAAGACATACGATCTTCGGAAAGGTAGTAAAAGGAAATGATGTTATTGATGCTATTGCTAATGTTGAAAAAGGAGCTCAGGATAAGCCTAAAACAGATATCGTTTTAGAAAAAGTTTCTGTTTTCAGCAAAGGTGACGAGTACAAAAACTACGATGCTGCCAAAACTTTCAACGAAGGAAAAGCTAAAATCGCAGAAAACAATAAAGCTTTCATTGCTAAAGAAGAAGCTGAAAAGAAGAAAAAGAAGAAGAATTCAAAGCAAACCAGGAGAAATTGGTTGAAAACCTAAAAGCTGGTATGCAAAAAACAGAATCAGGTCTTTACTATAAAATCACAAAAACTGCTGACGGTAAAGCTCCGAAAGCGGGTGACAATGTATCTGTACACTATGCAGGTAAATTGGTAGACGGAACTGAGTTTGATTCTTCATTCAAAAGAAATGAGCCGATCGAAATTCCAATCGGAATGGGAAGAGTGATCAAAGGATGGGATGAAGGGATCCTGTTATTGAAGGAAGGAGAAACTGCTACATTATTGATCCCGCCGGCAATGGCTTACGGAGAAAGAGGAGCAGGAGGGGTGATCCCGCCAAACTCATGGTTGATTTTCGATGTTGAGCTTGTAAAAGTAAAATAATTGAATCTTTTTAAGATATCAAAACCGTTCCGGAAGGAGCGGTTTTTTTGTGTGGATAAAAGTCCCGTAGAAATACGGATGTTGTATACATGTAAATTATTTCTATCTTTATCCGTCACCTATAAAACAAAATAAGAATATGTTTGATCTGAATTACGATGTAATAAAGCAGGAAATAGAAGCAGAAACGTGCAAAGAACACAATCTGCATCCGGAATTTGTAAAAACAGATGATGGATTTGGAATAAAAGCATGTTGTGAGCCTTTCCATAAAGAATTAGTAGCAAAATCTGAAAAAATGGTCGAAGAGCAGACTACTCAATTTCTTGAGAAAATGATGAAGGATATTTTTAAGGAATAAAGTAGCCGGGTTTCTATAAAAAAACCGCCCTTTCAATAAAAGAGCGGTTTTTCAGTAAAAGAAAGATTAAAAAGTTATATGTTTCTGCCTGATCTTTTCTTCATTCCTGTTCCGGCCAGGAACTGATGAATACAAGGCCAAAGCCGATATAAGCAGCAAATGCTGTCAGATATATAATTAAGCTGTTTAAGCTTGGATTTGTGGTGTATACCAATACCGAAAAGGCAGCAAAACTCAATACCAAAAGCAGGCTCCAGATATGCATTTTTGCAGCATCTTCATTTCTCTTAAAAATCATTTCAAAAAGGCTCTCATCATTACTAACATTTTAAGGGTTATACAATTAATTATTATAAAGGCATACGCATCACGGTAAAAAGAATGGCATATTCTTTTACTGGGCTAAGGTTCACGATGACTTTGCCATTTATTTATATCATAATACCGGGCTTAGAGTCCGGGATATATTTCAATTTTGAATCAAAAGATTCAGGGTTTTATTAATGATACCAGTCAGATACGGGGCGCAAAACTGCTGTGAAAAATCAACGGAGGTTAATCAATCACGTTCCCGTATCTTTTACGGCATCGTAGAAAAAAAAGGATTCATATACATCAATATGAACTTGAATCAGTGGAAAACTGAAAATCCACAGAAAACCTTTTTCTCATCCTTAGTGCTTTTTTAATTTTTTCTCAATACTGTACATGCTAATATCATGCCAAAGTGAGTATTTCACTATTAACGCTTTTGTTGTGGAAGTTGTATAAGGCTGTTTTTCAATGATTTTTGATCGTTATTTCCTTAAACAAAGAAAAAGACTTATTTTTAAATGAATTTATATATCATGGAGAAAAATATATATAGATTGGTTTTTTAAAAAAGAAAAATAAATATTTCATTGTGATCAGAGAAGATCTAAGTAAAAACATTCAAAATTCTGTTGACAACCTTTTGCGATTGGCAAAAATGTCTTGCCGGAATATCATTTCCGATAATATCTTTTTATCATATCCGATTTTAATGAATATAAAGGAGAGAATGATACAGAGCCAATAGAGTTGAGAAGCAGAATTAATAATTCAAAAACTTTACTTGATCTGAATTCTGCAATAGAGATTTTAAATAAGGACTACCATGACCTTTATGATGTTAATTTATATATTTTCAGATCATTTAAGAGAAGAACGATCATAGAGATTCAATTTTATCGTAAATCTAATTTTGATGCTGACTATTTTGCCTTAATAAAAGATAATTATCCGATGTTTCATTCTAAAATTTCAATACCGATTTATGCATTAGAGGGCGGCAAATTTGATGTGAACTGGGAGTCGGATGGAGGGTGGCATCATGCATGGAAGAGTTTTTTATTTAAAACTTTTATATACAAACGTAAAGTCAGGGGAGGATTAAAGGGTAATTCAGGTTTGGGCCGAAGCCGTTAGGTGATTCTGATTAAAAAGCCCATAAAAATTCTGATTTTCAAAATTTCTATGGACTGTTTTATCTGGTCGGTTTATTTTACCAGTTTTTATCAATCATATAAATAATCTGCGTCATTGCGGTAGCTCCCAATAAAAGCTCTCTCCGGTTGACTTTATCAAAAGTATCTTCTTCTGTATGATGGATATCAAAATAACGTTGTGAATCCGGCATCAGTTCAGCCGCAGGAACTCCCATATCATGAAGCGGGTAAAGATCTGTCCCGGAGAACTGTTCCTCAAAGTTATACACTCCGTACGGAAGGAATAGTTTCGACCAGCCTTGAATCTGTTTTCTCTTTGTCTCATCCATATCCAGGGCAATTCCTCTCGGAGCAAAGCCTCCTGCATCGGATTCTATGGCAAAAAGATGCTTTTCATTCTTTTCTTTAGCTATCTTACCATATTGAATGCCTCCCTTTACGCCGTTTTCTTCGTTGGCGAAACAAACGACTCTGATAGTATGGTTATTCGGGATTCCCAGTTTTTAAAAGTTCTAAGGACCTCGATGCTCTGTACAATTCCGGCCCCGTCATCATGGGCCCCTTCACCTACATCCCAGGAGTCGAGGTGTCCACCTACAACGATGACACTCTGGTCTTTTTACCGGTGATTTCACCGATCACGGAATGGGAGAGCTTTTCACCTTTCATCCCACAGTTGGAGTTGAGCTTTGCAGTGATCTTCTGGTTCTTTAATAATGCTTCCAGTTCGTCTGCTGTGGTACTGCCGATCGCTACGGCAGGTATTTTTGAAACATTGTTTTCGTAGCGCATTGCTCCGGTGTGGGGAACATCGTCAAAAGCTGAAGAAAGTGAACGGATGATAGCAAATTTACCTCCTTTTTTGGCAGTTAAAGAAGCGGCAGTTGTTCTGTATTTGGCAGCATCACCATACCCTTTGAATGTTTCTATAAATAATTGGCTGAAAGGGTAGTTGAAGAACAGAATTTTATCTTTAACCTTATCAGCAGGAAGCTTGTCATATTCCTCCATAGATTTGACCATAATGATCTCTCCTGAAACATCTTTTCCGCCGGTACCTTCAGAATTTCCTAAAGAAAGCATTTTAAGATTTTTCCAGCTACCGTTGGAGGTTTTGATGTGCAGCGATTCCTTGCCTCTTTCCCAAACGGGGATCATGACTTCCTGAAGCCATACTTTATCTGCTCCGGCGTCACGGAGTTTCTGCTCAGCCCATTTTACAGACTTTTCGTAAGCTTCTGATCCGCTCAGGCGGTGGCCGATGGTTTTTGTGAGCTCTCTCAGCTCAGTGTATCCTTTTTCGTTATTTAAAATTTCATTGGAGATTTTTTTAAATTGAACGGAGTCTTCTTTAGACTGGCCGAATGCAGCCATTCCAATAAGCAATAATGAGGTTCCTAATATCTTTTTCATTGTTACCAATTTTTATCAATCATATAAATAAGTTGTGTCATCACAACAGAACCCAGGAGGAGTTCTCTCCGGTTCACTTTTTCAAAAGTATCTTCTGCGGTATGGTGAATATCAAAATAACGTTGCGGATCCGGGACCAGTTCTGCTGTGGGAACACCCATCTCATGCAGCGGAGCAATATCCGATCCTGAATATTTTCCTTCAAAATTGTAAACGCCATAAGGTAAAAATAAATGAACCCAGCTTTTGATCTGATTTCTTTGTACGTCACCCATTTCCAGGAAATTCCTCTTGGGGAAAACCCGCCGGCATCGGATTCTATGGCAAAAATATGTTTTTCGTTCTTTTCTTTGGCTGTTTTTCCATATTGTTTGCCACCTTTGGTTCCGTTTTCTTCGTTGGCAAAGCAAACTGCTCTGATCGTGTGGTTATTTTGCAGGCCTAATTTTTAAAGGTCCTTAAGACTTCAATGCTCTGAACAATTCCGGCTCCGTCATCATGGGCCCCTTCGCCTATGTCCCAGGAATCAAGATGTCCGCCTACTACAATGACGCTGTTGTCTTTTTACCTGTAATTTCACCAATAACGGAGTGAGACAGTTTTTCACCTTTCATCCTGCAATTGGAATTGAGTTTAGCAGTTACTTTTTGTGTTCTTAATAAGATTTGAAGTTCGTCTGCTGACGTATTGCCGATGGTAATAGCAGGAACTTTGGAGATATTATCTTCATAACGCATATTACCTGTATGGGGAACATCGTCAAATGCCGATGAAAGAGATCTGATAATGGCAAATTTACCGCCTTTTTTACGGTTAAAGAAGCTGCCGTCCTTCTGTAAGCACCAGCCTCACGGTAGGCAATAAAGGTCTGTACATGCTCTTGGTTAAATGGGTAATTAAAAAAACGATTTTGTCTTTCACTTTCTCTACAGGCAGTTGATCATATTCTTCCAGTGATCTGACCATAATGATCTCGCCTGAAACATCTTTTCCGCCTGTGCCTTCGGAATTCCCCAAAGACAGCATTTTTATATTTTTCCAATTTCCATTGGATGTTTTGATGTGTAAAGATTCTTTTCCTCTTTCCCAGACAGGGATCATGACTTCCTGAAGCCATACCTTATCAGCACCGGCGTCACGGAGTTTCTGGGCTGCCCATTGTACGGATTTTTCATAAGCTTCAGAGCCACTTAAACGATGGCCGATATTTTTCGTAAGTTCCCTCAGCTCAGTGTAGCCTTTTCCGTTATTCAGAATCTCTGTGGATATTTTTCTGAATTGTATGGAATCTTCTTTAGTCTGGCCGGATAAAAAGACCAGTCCTAAAATTAATGATGAAAGGCTTGCTATCTTTTTCATATTACCAGTTTTTATCAACCATAAAAATCATCTGTGTCATGGCAACTGCTCCGAGAAGAAGTTCCCTTTTATTCACTTTATCAAAAGTATCCTGTTCGGAATGATGATAATCGAAATATCTTTGAGTGTCTACAACAAGTTCTGCCAAGGGAATATCCAATTTTTTAAAGGTGAAATATCCTGGATGGCATCCGTCTGGTCAAAATCATAAACACCATAAGGCAGAAAATATTCTTTCCATGGGAAAATCAGTCTTCTTCTTTGAGGAGACATGTCTAAAGAAAATCCTCTTGGAGAATATCCTCCGGCATCAGTTCCCAGGGCAAATATGTGTTTTTCTTCTCTCTTTTTTACATAAGCAGCATACATTTCACGACCTTGACCACCGTTTTCACTGTTGGCGTATAAAACGACCCGGATGGTATGGTTGTTTTCATAGCCAAGCGCTTTGAGTGTTCTTAACACTTCAATACACTGGGCAACACCCGTTCCGTCATCAATGGCACCTTCGCCAATATCCCAGGAATCAAGCTGGGCACCCAGGACAATGACTTTAGAATCTTTTTTACCCTGGATTTCTGCAATAATATTCGGATTGGTAGTGTCTCCTTTTGATTCGGCAGTCATGTTGATTTTAGCCGTAACTTTTTGCTTTTTATGATTCTTTCCAGCTCATCTGCGGATCTTGTTCCTATTGATAAAGCGGGAATTTTAATTTTATCATCCGGCTCATAGTAGATCATTTTGGCATGTGGAGTATCATCATTAGCGGTAGTCAAAGATCTTATGATTAATGCTTTTGCCCCTGTTTTGGCAATTACGGAAGCGGAAATTAATTTTGATTTTGCAGTCTGTAAATAGGAATCACTCGTATTAATAATTTTCGGGTCCATCGGAACATTCACGAAAACTATTTTATCTTTTAGCTGGCCTATCGACATAGCGTTGAGCTCCGAAGTGGAATTGATTAAAACAATTTCACCCATAAGGTCTTTTCCTCCTGTGCCTTCAGAGTTTCCGAACGAAAGCATTCTGATATTTTTCCAGTCCCCGTTTGCTGTTTTTATTTGCAGGGATTCTTTTCCTCTGATCCACACAGGAGCTTTGGCTTCCTGTCTCCAGATCATATTGATGCCGATCTCCTTAAATTTTTTTCAGCCCATTCTACTGCTTTTGCATAGCCGGGGTGGCGCTGAAACGGGGCCCGATGCCTTTTGTAAGTTCTCCAAGATTTTCATAAGCCTTACCATTGGTCATGATCTCGTCTGAGATCTTTTTGAATTCATCGTGATAATTTAATTTTACAGGAATTGCTGTTTTACCTGCAGGCTTTTTCTGGATTTTTTTGAGAAAATAAAAATCCACTCAAAAAGAGTGGAAGTATAATGAATATTTTTTTCATTTTTTATTTACCTTTCTTTTACCGATGATAAAAGTAGGGAAAAAATAGGAAATTATTAAGGTTTCATGTCGTACATTAACAGTGCTGTAATCAATTTAGGCTCAATAAATGTACATTTCGGAGGCATGCTCAGTTTCAGGTCTGAAATTTTAATCATATCGTTAAAACTTACCGGATAAATCCCGAAGCCAACTTTTCCTTCACCACTGTCAACTTTCTCTTTTAAGATGTTGATACCGTTGATGTTGGAAGTTCCTTTTACATAAGAGATCTGTTCTGAGCTGTCCGGATCTTCGATCTTTAAGATATTTTTGAAAATATATTTATCCAAAAGATGATGATCAAGGTTATCCAGAGACATTTCTTTGGAACGAAGGTCATGTTTTACGTGAAGTGAGTAGAATTTACCATCCATATACATAGAAATATGGAATTTCTGAGAAGGGTAGTATGGAGTTTCTCCTTTTTCGTGGATCAGGAAATACTGATCAAGCTGCTTCAGGAAATCTTCATTGGAAATACCATTCAGATCGTGTAAAAGTCTGTTGTAATCATGAATTTTGATCGACTGGTTTGAAACAATGAAACTGTATACGAAATTGTAAAGTTCAGTTCCGTTATGTCTTTTATTTTTTTTTTTCTTATGACGTTTTGCATTCAGGGCAGTAGAACCAATCCTGTGGTGTCCGTCAGCAATATAAAACGAATCAATCTGATCAATCACTTCTTTGAACTGCTGTAGCTTTAGACGATTGTCTATTCTCCAGATCTTGTGTCTGATCCCTATAGAATCTATATGATTGAAGATAGGGACGTTTTTTCCTCATGGTTCATCAGCAACTCAATTTTTGAGTTGGCAGGGTAGGTAAGCAGTACAGGTTCTGCCTGCAGGCTTACTTTTTCAAGGTAGTGAGCGAGTTTTCTTTTTCTGGGGATGGTACTTTCGTGTCTTTTTATTTTTCCATTCCAGAAATCTTCAATGCTTGCAAGCCCAAGAAGGCCTCTGAAGATCTGTTTGTTGGGATAGATCTGTTCATAGAGATAATACGCTGAATTGTCCTGGACCAATTTCTTTTCTTCCAGAAGTTCTTCAAAAGTGGAACGGATTTTCTCAGGTTCCGGTCAATATCTTTAGATTTACTTACAACGTATGGTTTTATCATATTGATGTAAGTATTTTCAACTTGAGCCTTCTCTGCGATCTCCTCCTGGGTGAAATTATCCAGTGGATGGGTAGGGAAAGTACTCTCGATGTCTCTATGAGGTCTTATTCCACGGAAAGGTTTAAAAACAGGCATATTTATCTTATAGTTTCTTTTGTAGCTTAATAATTTGTTCTGCAAGTTCGGTACCGATTTTCTCTTGCGCATCTATCGTATTTCCACCTACGTGAGGAGAAAGTGAAAGTGCCGGATTCATTAATAAAGGCAGTTCCGGGCTTGGCTCGTTTTCAAAAACATCCAATGCCGCTCCGGCTACTTTTCCTGAATCTATAAAATCAATCAGCGTCACTTCATTGATCACACCGCCTCTTGCAGTATTCACAATATAAACACCGTCTTTCATTTTTTCAAACTGCGGAGTGTCTATAATGTATTCATTCGTTTTCGGAGTGTTGATACTGATAAAATCAGCTTCTCTAAGGAATGCATCCATATCATTGGTAGAAGTGATCTCAAAGTTCACCGACTGCCCGTCAAAAAAATGTAAAGTAATTACTTCTGTTTTCGGGCTTCTTGTGAGAACCTGTACTTTCATTCCTAAAGCGATTCCTATTTTCACGACTTCCTGGCCAATGCTTCCGAAGCCGATTACTCCTAATGTTTTTCCTGAAAGTTCATAAGCATTGCTGAATGACTTTTCATCGCATTGAAATGGGTTTCTCCTCCAAAGGCATCAGTCTGTTCGATTCATGAAGAAACCTTGCCAATGCAATAAAGTGTCCGAAAACCAATTCAGCTACTGATTTTGAAGATGCTGTAGGGGTATTGATGACCTTGATTCCTTTGCTTTTTGCATATTCAACATCAATATTATCCATCCCGATACCACCTCTTCCTATGATTTTAAGACCAGGGCATGCATCAATCAGTTCTTGTTTTACCTTCGTTGCACTTCTTACAAGAAGAACATCCACATTATTGTCGTTGATAAAATTAATAACGTGATCCTGGGCCACTCTATTGTCCAGAACTTCAATTCCGGCTTCTTTTAAAGCGAGTTCTCCTGCTTTTGAGATTCCATCGTTTGCTAAAACTTTCATGTGTTATTTATTACAGATGTTAGATTTAAGATGTCAGAAATCAGACTTTGGGGTCTGCTGTCTGGTATCTGCTGTCTGATATCTTTTTATTTTTCGGTCGCCTAATATAAGCTATTTTATCGACTTCATTACATCCACCAATACCTGTACACTTTCTAGAGGAAGTGCATTGTATAGGCTGGCTCTGTATCCGCCCAAACTTCTGTGTCCGTTTAGTCCGCTGATTCCTGCAGCTTTCCAGGCATTGTCAAATTCTTCTTTTTACTTTCGTCAGTAATTTTGAAAGAAACATTCATCAGAGAACGGTCTTCTTTTACGCAGAACGTTTCAAAAGAGGATTGCTGTCAATTTCATCATACAGAAGTTTTGCTTTTGCTTCATTTCTTTGTTCTGCTGCTGCAATTCCACCATTGTTTTCCAGATGCTGAAGCGTCAGTAAAGAAGCATAGATCGGGAATACCGGTGGGGTATTGTACATGGATTCTTTAGAAATATGCTGTGAATAATCCAGCATAGAAAGCATATTTTCTCTTCCTGATTTACCAAGAATCTCTTTTTGATCACTACAAGAGTAACTCCTGCAGGTCCCATATTCTTCTGAGCTCCGGCATAGATCAGATCAAATTTGGAAAAATCAAGCTGTCTGGAGAAAATATCAGAACTCATATCACATACCATCAGAGTATCCACTTCAGGGAAGGATTTCATCTGGGTTCCATATATGGTATTGTTGGATGTGCAGTGGAAATAATCATATTCTGATCCCACCGTATAATCTTTAGGAATGAAAGAATAGTTTTCTTCCTTTGAAGAACCTACTACATCTACTGTTCCTAGTTTTTTGCTTCTTTAATAGCTCCTGCAGCCCATGTTCCCGTATCCAGATAAGCTGCTTTTCCGCCTACTTTCATCAGGTTGTAAGGTACCATGGCAAACTGCATGCTGGCGCCGCTTCCCAAATAAAGTACCTCATAATCATCACCAAGATTCATCAATCTTTTTACAATTGCACGTGCTTCGTCCATTACAGCAACGAAATCCTTGCTTCTGTGGGAAATTTCAAGAAGAGATAGCCCGATACCATTGAAGTCCAGGATAGCCTGTGCTGATTTTTCGAATACCTCCTGTGGTAAAATACATGGTCCTGCGCTGAAGTTGTGCTTTTTGTTCATATTTTTATTTTTTGGTTGCCTTCGGAATATTTTTTTCCCTTTAGCTTTATTTGTGGTTTTCTACTAAGTTTACTGAGGTTTTGATTAAAAAAGCCGTCTCAAAAGCATGAGACGGAGCTCTTTTATTCACCGTGTAAGAATGCTTTTTATTAAGCAGTGCTTCTTCTGATTCTACATGGTCTTCATCTGGTACGCAGCAGTCTACCGGACATACGGCAGCACATTGCGGCTCCTCATGGAATCCTTTACATTCAGTACATTTGTCTGTAACAATGAAATAGACATCGTCACTTACAGGTTCCTGAGGTGCATTCGCATCTACAGTAAGCCCTGAAGGAAGCGTTACAGTTCCTTGAAGTGTTGTACCCTCAGAAGCTTTCCAGTCTACGGCTCCTTCATATATTGCATTATTTGGGCATTCCGGTTCGCAAGCCCCGCAGTTAATGCATTCATCAGTTATTTTAATAGCCATCGCTAATTTTTTTTTAAATTTGCACAAAATTACAAAATATTCCCCAATTTTAAAGTAATTATGAATACCGAAAATCAAGTTTTAGGACTTATTGAATTAAGTGATTATATAAAAGCGTTTTTAGCTAAAAAAACGGAGGATCACAATGAAGATGATGTAAATATTGAATTATTGTTAAAAAGATCGGAAATAGAGAATCCGTGGTTCACAGTTGATAATCAGAAATTTGCTTTGCAGCAATGGGCTGATCTTCTTACTGAAGACAACATTAAAAAGTGGCTTGAAAATTATTCAATCTCTAAAATTTCAAAGAGAGTAGGGTTAATTTTGGCAGGAAATATTCCTCTGGTAGGGTTTCATGATGTGATTTCTGTGGTGCTAAGCAATCATATTCCCGTAATTAAGCTGTCTTCCAAAGATAAATATCTGATTCCGTTTCTGTTAAAGAAATGGAAAGAGTTTTCTGATGGCCAGGTTCAGTTTGAATTTGTAGAGAGACTGGAGAATTTTGATGCTGTGATTGCTACAGGAAGTAATAATACGGCAAGATATCTGGAATATTATTTTAAAAACCATTTGAATATCATCCGTAAAAACAGAACTTCAATTGCTGTTTTAAAAGGAGAAGAAACTGATGGAGAGCTTCAGCTTCTGGCAAAAGATATTTTCCAGTATTTCGGGCTGGGATGCAGAAATGTAACGAGAATTTTTATTCCGAAAGATTTTGTGATTGACAGGCTGTTTGAAAACTTTTTAGGCTTCCAGGATATCATCAATCATAATAAGTATGCTAACAATTATGATTATAACAGAGCGGTTTACCTGTTGAATCAGGATAAATTCTGGGATAATAATTTTGTGATGCTGAAAGAAGATGATAAACTGTTCAGTCCGCTTTCTGTAATCAATTTCAGCCGGTATGAATCTTTGGATGATGTGAAAAGTTTTATTGCCGAAAATGAAGAGAATATTCAGTGTGTAGTGGCAAAGGATGAACTTGGGCTGAATTCAATATCATTTGGTGAAGCACAGAATCCCGGACTTGATACGTATGCCGATAATGTGGATACGATGAAGTTTTTGGAATTGGTCTGATTTTCGTATCTTCCATCACTTATTTCACCTAATAACAAAATGAATCATATGAAAAAATTATTTCTGGGTCTTGCGCTTATAGGCGGACAGCTGGTATTTGCACAGAAAGTTGTTGACCTTAAGGTTGAGAACAATCAGAAAAAGAACAGCCAGCTACTATAAGCAAAGAAAAAGTAAATACTTATAATGATAATTTCCTTGCATTTATCAACGCTCTGCAGTCTTCCGACCGTAAAGCGATGGATGGCCTGCTTTCTGATAAAGTAAAAGAGATTGTTACGGATGACGTTCTTAAAAAGTAAAGGACGGTATTGATTACAGTAAAAAACTTGAGATACTGAAAGTAGGGTACTATGTAACCATGGATGGTATCAGTCTCCCTAATATCAAATATAAATATGCCGGAGATAAGTCTTCAAAAGAAGCGATCAGTGCTGTTTTTGATGATGATGGAAAAATTCTTGGCGTATTACCGGCTAAGAGTGAAAAATGAAAATTAATTTCGAATTAAATTAAAAATATTAACTATGATGACAGATGTTTTAGTCGCTCATTCTACAGAAGTGGAAAAGGCGGATTTTTACAAGAAGACCTATTTGCATGTTGCTTTGTCTATTCTTGCATTTATTGGTGTGGAAACAGTTTTATTGAAGACTGTGCCTGTAGAGGTTATTGCAATGATGTTTCAGGGCAGGCTTACCTGGCTTTTAATCATCGGTGTATTCTGGTTGGCTTCTATTTTGGCTTCCAAATGGTCTCTTTCGCAGAGTAAATCTACTCAGTATTTAGGGTTAGGATTTTATATTTTGCTTGAAGCGGTTATTTTTATGCCGTTGCTTTTTATTGCTACCAATATGGCAGGAGGGGCGAATGTTATTTTTCAGGCTGCAACCCTTACTATTGCTATGTTTGCCGGGATTTCTGCAGTGGCATTCACTTCTAAAAGAGATTTTTCTTTTTAAGAAATATCATCATCATCGGAGGATTTATTTCTATCGGTCTGATTGTTGGTGGGATGATCTTCGGTTTTAATCTTGGGCTTTGGTTCTCTGTAGGAATGGTGATCCTGGCTTCTGCAACGATTTTATACCAGACAAGTAAACTGAAAGACTCATACGGAACCAATCAGTATGTAGGAGCTGCATTACAGCTTTTTGCTTCTATTATGCTGTTATTCTGGTATATTCTGAATATTTTGATGAGCAGAAGAAGCTGATCTTAAATCTTAGAAAATAGATATAGAAAAATCCTGATAGTGCTATCAGGATTTTTTTGTTTTATACTTGTCTCGGCCATTTAAGATAATGGCTGTTGTATTTTTTATAAATAGATTAAAACAATAAAATCTATATAAGTTTAATAAATTATATAGAGTATAATTTAATTATTTATCAATTGAGCCTAATACCTTTTGAGCAAATGAGTTTAAGGCATCTTTTTCACTCATTCCGTTCTGGACATTACCATGAACTTCCAAAGCTCCGCAGATATTGGTAATAAGTTCTCCTGCTACATTCAGATCTTCCTCACTGGTTCCTCTGAATTCACAGAAGCTTTCCAGAACTTCCAATGTCTTTTCAAGGTTTTCAGGGTCTGGTTTTGATAGAATTGTCTTATTATAGGTAGTTTCATTATTATAATTCGTTAAAAAGGTTAATTAAACTTTCTGCCTGGTTAGATTGAACCTGATTCACCAATTCACCGTTTTTAAAGATAGCGAAAGTAGGAAGGTTGTCTACCTTAGCTAATTTTCTGCTTTCAGGAAGTTTTTCTGCATCAACATATAGAAATGGAATGCTTTCATTTTCAGAAGCCAGTTTTTTGAATTTAGGCTTCATGATTCTGCAGTTTCCGCACCATGTTGCTCCATATTGAACGACTACTTTTTCATTGTCATTGACTATATTCTGTAATGTATCTTCGGTTAATTCTGTGTACATAATAGTTGTGTGTTGGTTAAATAATTGGGTAATAGTTATTCTTAGGTGAACGTAAAATTTCACCTGAATAAAGTAAAGAATAAAGGAATTGAAATAGAAGAAAATGATAAGCTTACAACAGCATCATGAAATTCATTTCAGTTTATCTCATTTTCATATTTTTTAGAATATATTAGTTCTTAGCTAAGTATTCTGCAGTAGAAGTTCTGTCAGCTTTCATAGCATCTTTTCCTTCTTCCCAGTTTGCAGGGCATACTTCACCGTGTTTCTGAACGTGTGTGTAAGCGTCAATTAATCTTAAGAATTCTTTTACGTTTCTTCCAAGAGGCATATCGTTTACCGCTTCATGGAAAATTTTTCCTGTTTCGTCGATAAGGTAAGTTGCTCTGTACGTTACGTTAGAACCTGTGAAAACTTCTTCTCCTTCTTCATTGTATTCGAAATCCTGGTCTACGATTCCTAATGTATTGGCCAATTGTCTGTGTGTATCTGCCAAAAGCGGGTAAGTTACTCCTTCAATACCTCCGTTATCTTTTGGTGTGTTCAGCCATGCAAAGTGTACTTCGTTAGTATCACAAGATGCACCGATTACTTTAGTGTTTCTTTTCGAATTCACCACCTAAAGCCTCCTGGAAAGCGTGAAGCTCAGTAGGGCATACAAAAGTGAAATCTTTAGGGTACCAGAATAAAAGAACTTTTTGTTGGTTGTTTACTGCTTCATCAAGGATGTTGATTCTTAGATCGTCACCCATTTCAGACATTGCATCAATTGTTAAGTTTGGGAATTTTTTTCCTACTAAAGACATAATTTTCTGTTTTTATATTTAAATTTCTTATGCAAATATAGAAAAGATTTATCTATCGAACAAATGAATTTTGATAAATAAAATCTATAATTGTTTTTGATGGCTGTTTTTCATAAAAAGCCCTGAAACCAGGGCTTTTGCTATTTAATATCAGAATATATTAATTGTATTTTTCAAGAGTTTCTTTGATTCTTTTCATGGCTTCTCTGAGATCCTCCTCTGAAGCGGCATATGAAAATCTGATGCATTCAGGGCTTCCGAAAGAATAGCCGCCCACGCATCCCACATGAGCATTTTCAAGAAGGAACATAGCGAAGTCGTCTGAATTTTTGATTTCAGTTCCGTTTAATGTTTTACCGATATAGTGGGAAATATCCGGAAAGAAATAGAAAGCAGCTTTTGGAAGCAACACTTTGAATCCCGGAATTTCTCTGATCAGCTCATACACAAGGTCTCTTCTTTTTTGAAGGCATCAATCATGTATTTGTATTCAGACGGATCTGTTTTTAAAGCAGTAATAGATGCTCTCTGAGCCATGGTATTGGCTCCGCTGGTCATTTGCCCCTGAACTTTCTCACAAGCTTTAGCCAGCCATTCAGGACATGCTGAGTATCCGATTCTCCAGCCTGTCATAGCGAAAGCTTTTGACATTCCGTTGATCACTGCGGTCTGCTCATATACTTCCGGGAACTGGGCGATAGAAGTGGTCTTTGTTTCATAATTGATGAATTCATAGATCTCATCGGAAATGATTGTTACGTTAGGGTATTTCGCTATTACTTTAGCGATGGATTTCAATTCATCGTAGGTATAATATCCTCCGGACGGGTTACATGGAGAGCTGAAAAGGATGGCTTTCGTTTTGTCAGTGATCGCTTCTTCTACCTGTTCTGCCGTTACTTTAAAATCCGTTACATAAGAAGTTGGAAGCATTACAGAATTTCCGCCCATCATTTTCACCATTTCATCATAGCTTACCCAATAAGGTGCGGGAAGCAATACTTCGTCCCCGTCATTGATGATCGCTGCCAATACATTTAAAATAGCCTGCTTTGCCCCGTTGGAAACACAGATCTGAGTAGGTTTGTATTCTAAATGGTTATCTCTTTTTTTTTTTTTTTTAATTTATAGGCAATGGCCTCACGCAATTCCAGGAACCCGGGAACAGGAGAGTAGTGGCTGTAGTTTTGGTTGATGGCATCGAAAGCGGCCTGTTTGATATTGTCCGGAACATCAAAATCCGGTTCACCAAGAGTTAAGCTGATCACGTCTATTCCGCTGGCTTTCATTTCTCTGGCTTTGTTTGACATTACAAAAGTCTGTGAGTATCCTAATCTTTTACTCTATCTGAAAGTTTATCCATGTATTTTTTGAATTTTAACAAATATATAATAAAAACGTTTTGTGGGAGTAATAAAGTAAGGGGACTTTTGAAGACTTTTATCAGGTTTCTAAGGATTCAGAAAATTGGAAATCGTATCATTACCTGAATACAGGCTGTGTTTGAAAATGATATTGATCCGAAAATAATTCCAAAAGAAAGCACTGATTAAAAAAGGAAATCATTCATGTTTTTTGATATACCTCTCCTGAAAATTTGAATAAAGCCAATAAAAACTTATTTTTGCAGACTATAATAATTCACATGTCTACATCGTTACTATTAAAATACTTTCCGGATCTTACAGAAACACAGTTGAAACAGTTTGCAAAACTGGAGACTTTGTACAATGAATGGAATGAAAAGATCAACGTAATTTCCAGAAAAGATATGGAATCGCTGTATGAAAAGCATATTCTGCATTCTCTGGGAATTGCAAAAGTAATGGAATTTGCTCCGGGCACCAAAGTTTTGGATATTGGCACCGGAGGTGGTTTTCCGGAATTCCTTTGGCTATTTTGTTTCCTGAAACAGAATTTACCTTAATAGATTCTATCGGTAAGAAGATCAGTGTAGTAAACGCAGTAGCAGAAGGGGTAGGTCTTACCAATGTAACGGCTATTCACGGAAGAGCAGAAAAACTGAAAGAAAAATTCCACTTTGTAGTCAGCAGAGCCGTTACCCAGATGCCGGAGTTTTTAAGATGGCTGAAAGGAAAATTTGAAAAAGAACAGTTTAATCCCAAGCATAACGGAATTTTATATTTAAAAGGCGGGGACCTTGCAGAAGAACTTGCCGGGCTTAAATGTGAGATATTCAACCTTAAACACTATTTTGATGAAGAATTTTTGATACTAAAAAGTAGTTTATGTATCAAAAGGTAATTTCAATTCCTGATTTCATAAGATTGGGGAATAATTTTTGCTGAATATTTATTAATAATCACAAAATTGAAGGTTATGAAAAAGTTTTTAAATCTTGGATTTTCGGTATTGGCAGCAGGCTTTTTCTGGTCTCCTGTAATGACGATGATTATGAAACCATTGAATCTGTTGATAAGATCAAAATAGACAGTGTAAAAATCGTAAGCGATACGATGGATGTTTTTGCCATACAAAGCATAAAAACCTATTCTACCTATCCGTCTCAATGTGAAGGATTTTATGGCTATGATTATATTTACAACAATAACCTGGAAAGAACGGTTACTGCCTATAAATACAGAACCAACGGGCCTTGTACCCAGGGAAATTATGTAGGTGCCAACCAGATCAATTTCAGCCCCAAAAAGAAAGGAACCTATACCTTTAAATTCTGGAATGGCGGAAACAGCTGGATCACCAAAACAATTGTGGTGGAATAATGAAACTGATTTTTATATTTTGTTTATTTTCTGTTCAAATGGCATTCAGCCAGAAAATCATGTGGCAGGAAGAACAAAAGCTGGTGTGGGATAATTTTAAAAGCCCTGTCAACAGAAAGAATAATCCGGACGTTGCAGCGTATACCAATTGTGGTTGGGAATTTTCCGTTGTGAAATCCAGCAATCCGAAGTCACCTGTTACCATTAAGATTCAGGCTATATTCAATGAAGATAAATCCTGGAAAGATGTAAAAAGATCAACGATTACATTTTACTGCATGAGCAGAAGCATTTTGATATTGCTGAGCTGTTTGTAAGGAAGTTCAGAAAGGCTGTTGCCGAAAAAATCAGTACTTCAGGAGATTATAACAAATATTTTAAAGTCATTTACAACGGGATTTCTACTGATTATAAAAACTTTCAGATTTCCTATGACAGAGATACCCGCCATGGGATGAACAAAGAAAAGCAGGCTGAGTATAATGCTGCTATTTCTCAAGAATTAGACAATTTAAAAAGCTATCAATCCCTTTGAAATTTCTCAATAAGATTATCCAAGAGCTTCTGGCGCAAAACACAGACCTTTCTGTGTTTAATATTGTGCTTCCCGGTAAACGTCCCATTGTGTTTATCAGACAGATCCTGGAAGAAAACAATTATTCGGGATTTCTTCCCAATTTCTTTACAGTAGAGGAACTCATTAATAAAATTGCAGATAAACAGCCTATACAGGGAATTCCGCTCTGGCTTTTCTCATTTGATGTGTACAGGAGTCTGAACCTTATCCCCAGAGATGATTTTTCGGATTTCCTGAAGTGGTTTCCGACCCTGCAGAAAGACTGGGATGATATTCTGAAATTTTCAGATAGCGACCAGGCAGTTTTGCAATATATGTTTGATGAGGAAAGGATTAAGGAATGGGCTCAAAACCTTGGTGAAGATGATGATGTCCCAAGAAAGAAGTTTCTTAATTTCTGGCAGAATATGAACGTTTTCCTTCCGGAACTGAAAAGCCGTTTACAGGAAAAGAACTGGGCAACTTCAGGAATGATCCATGAAACAGCTAAGGCCAGTATTGGTAATTTTGCCAGGAATACCACCGAGCAGTTTGTTTTCTGTGGCTTCAATGCCTTTACGCCGGTTGAGGAAAAGCTCGTAAGAAGCCTTTTACAGTGGAATAAGGCGCAATGCTTCTTTCAGGCGGACCGTTATTATTTTGATGATGAAAGACAGGAAGCCGGGAAATTCCTCAGAAATCATAAAATGTGGAAAGAATTTGATGATAACAGAGCTTTTCAATGGATTGAAGATGACTTCAGTCAACCTAAGAATATCAAAGTATATGAAGTTTCCGGAAACGTAACCCAAACCAAGGTGCTGCCGGAAATATTCAAAGAGATCAACAATAAAACCTATTCCAATACTGCTGTGGTGCTGCTGGATGAAAACCTTCTGCCGGCAAGTCTTGACGTAATGCATGGAGTGGAAAACCTGAATATTACAATGGGGTTTCCGTTGAAAAATCTGTCTTTCTCCAACGCAGTAAAAAGACTCTTTTACCTGCAGAAACAACTTGAAAAGAACAAATCTTCTTATTACTACCGGGATATTTTTCCTATTCTGGAAGAGCTTCCCAAGTCGGTAGAAGATGAGCAGATCATCAATGATTTCAGAGCGAAAGTGGAAGAACGGAATATTGTCTATATTTCGAGAAAGCTTCTACAGGAACTTTTGAACGGACTTTCTTATGCAAACCTTCTTGAAAAGGCAATAAGTACCAATGCTTACCTGGATATGCTGATCTCATTCTGTCAGCAGGTAAAATGGCTGGATATTGACGATATTCAGTATGAGAATGTCTCTCATTTTGAGAATGCTTTCAGGATCATCAAGAATCAGCTGACTCCTTACAATATTGAGATCAAAATGGAAACCCTGGAGATTCTGATCAATCAGCATATCAATTCCGAGAGTATAGACTTCCAGGGAGAGCCTTTGCGGGGATTGCAGATCATGGGATTGCTGGAAACCCGTCTTCTGAACTTTGAGAACGTTATCATGCTTTCTGTAAACGAAGGAAAACTGCCATTAGGAAATTCTCAGAATACCTACATTCCATTTGATATCCGCCGCTTTTTTGATCTTCATACTTTCCTTGAAAATGACAGCATCTATGCCTATCACTTTTACAGGCTGATCCAGGATGCCAAAAATGTGCATTTACTTTATAATGCATTAAGCTCGGGGTCAATACCGGTGAGAAAAGCCGTTTTATCACCCAGATTGAAATGGAGAGTTCCCATAAGATCGAACATTTGATTATTGAAAATTCCTCAGAACCTATTGCTACCAAACCTATCGAAATTTCAAAGACACAGATTGTACAGGAGCGCCTTCTGAAATGGAAAGAAAAAGTATCCGCTTCACACCTTACGAGTTATCTTTATAATCCCATAGATTTCTATCTGTCAAAGATTCTGAACACTTCGGAAACAGATGAAATTGAAGAGGAGTTGTCTGTGAAGAATTATGGAAACCTTGTCCATTATTCACTTCAAGAAGTTTATGAAGTGTTGAAGGGTAAGGTTTTAAAAGAAAGTGATTTAAATAATTCAATTAAAGCAATAGATCAATATATAAATATTGCGATCGAAAAGCTTAAACATCAGCCTGAGTTCTATGAAAAGGGTATGAATTACATTCATAAAGCGATTGCTAAGAAAGTGATCGGAAATGTTCTCAACCATGATCTTGAACTGATAAAGCAAGGGAATAAACTGGAAATTATTGACATTGAAAGAAGGTTTGAAAATGTAGAATTCTATCTTGACGGAAATGATAAAATTTCCTTTTTCGGATTTATAGACAGGATTGATAAACTGAACGGCACTTTAAGAATTATCGATTATAAAACCGCAAAGATCAAAAACCTTAACGTAAAGATTGATGAAGAAAACGTTGATCAGTATTTCCACAACAGTGAAAGAAAGCAGGCACTTCAGCTTTGTATTTACCATTATGTAGTACAGCATCTTCCTGAATTCTGGGGATTTCCGATAGAAACCGGGATCTGAGTTTTGCCGATGCTAAAAGGGGATGGTTTCTCTGCAATTTGATAAAGGAGATATTGATGATGCGATGAAATCTGTGAAAAGTCTTATCCTTGAGATTCTGAATCCGGATATTAATTTTGTGGAAACTGTAAAAGCGTATTAAGAATATTTAATACAGTAAATTGTATGCACTTCTGATTAATAATCAATATTTTATTTCTTCTTTATTTCTTAAAGCAAAACTGTAAATCGATCAGTACGTTTTTTATGTATCTTTACTCTTTACTAACATTTTTAAAGTTTACAAGGAATAAACTTAGAGTACTCATGAAAAAAATCCTGATATTTTTAGCTGTTGTTGTCTCTCTTATTATCAAATCTCAGCAAAAGAATGATTCTCTGAATCTTGCTCTTCAGAATGTAACCAAAGACACTAAGTTTGGTCTGGCACTCAGCGGCGGCGGTGCAAAAGGTTTTGCCCACATCGGAATTTTGAAAATGATCGATTCTCTGGGGATCAGGATAGATTATATTACGGGAACCAGTATGGGAGGAATTCTGGGAGGTCTTTATGCTATGGGGTATAATGCTGACCAGCTGAAGCATACGGTCTATAAAGTAGACTGGAACAGGATTCTGAGCAATAAAATCCCTTACAGCAAGGTTAATATCAGTGAAAAAGACGAATATGATAAATACATTCTGGAATTTCCTGTAGTCAAAGGAATTCCGACCCTTCCCAGTTCCTATATTGAGGGACAGTATATGGGCGAGGTTTTAAATACACTTACTTTTAATGCCAAGCATATCAATGATTTCAGTAAGCTCAGGATTCCTGTAGAACTTACGTCTTCAGATATTGAAAATGGAGGGCTGATCATGCAGAAACAAGGATCCTTACCTCTGGCTATCCGGTCTACACTGGCTATTCCTGCGGCTTTTGCCCCTGTTTATATTGATGGGAAATTACTTGTAGATGGTGGACTAGATAGAAATTATCCGGCCAATGAAGTCCGGGAAATGGGCGCTGATTTTGTGATCGGAGGATATACGGGGTTCAGGCTTTTTACCAAAAAGAAATTGAAAACCCTATGAAAATGATCTATCAGACGCATGCTATCCGTTCTGTGGAAGATTTCAAGCACCAGAAAGGATTGTCCAATATCCTGGTAGATTTTGTGGATCCGTTAGGAGATATTACGACCAAAGACTTTGCACGTTACAGGAAGATCATTAAAATCGGAGAAAAAGAGGCCAGAAAGCACCTCCCTGAATTCGTCGCCCTGGCAGAAACACAACGTAAGTTAGGCATCCAATATGAACATAAAATGATTGAAGAAGTGAAACTGCCTACAACAAAATTCACTTACAATGAAGAAGACGGTACGCCTCTCACAGATACAGCAGAAATTGAAGTCATTAAGAAACAGATGGGACTTGCGGAAGGGAAGTACTATGATGTAAAAACCGTGAACGAAGCAATAGACAGGGTGTTTGGTATGAGACAGTACGTAAAAGTGTATTATACCTATACCAACACCGGGGATGCCCTTACTATGAATATTTTTGTGAAAAGAGCTAAGAAAGGGGCTTTTAAGCTTGCTCTACATTATGATACCGAACAATCTGTCGGCATTATTGTCAATTATACCTACAGGAATATTATTCTGAACAGATCCAGATTTTTGGCAACAGTTGACATTTCAGAGCGTTTTAAAGCAAGACTGGCCTATCAGCAGTTCTTGGACAGCGGAGAACGTTTATGGCTGGATTTGGAAGCTAAAATGATCCATCTTAAGAGTAATGACCTTAACTTTAGGCTGTACGATGTGGGAAATGAGAGCAGCAGTGATAATTTTCCTAACCATATGTATCGTAATATAACCGGAAAAATTGCTCTTAATTACAATATAAGCCCGAATGTTGTAATTTCCTGGGAACAGAATTCAGTACAGAAAGAATGTACAGTTTGCTGGATAAGGTAGATCAGGCCAAAATAGATAACTACAGTAAAAAACTTTATAACCACAGTAATTTTAATACGTTCCTGAAATTTGAACAGAATAATCTTAATAAAAGATATTTTTTCACAAAAGGAAACCATCTTCAGGTAAGTACAAGATTCTATTACGGTGATCGTTATGACCTGTATGACCTGAATACGGTACAGCCGCTGCTTTATCCTATACTGAATCCTAAAGAGCCCCATTATTATCAGCCTAAAAATCTGGTTTCTTTTACTTTGAATGAAAACTTTGCGTATCCTGTCACCAGAAGACTTGCTGCCAAGGTCAATCTCTTTCTTGGAACAAGCTTTGGCTCAAAGAAAGAAGATAGAGTTCCTTATCTTTTTCTGAATCAGAAATACAATCTTGGCGGAAGCGAATATAATTATGACTTGCTGAGCCCGGAGTTCAATGGTCTAAGACAGAAAGAACTGCCTATGACTTCTGTGGCCAAAGCAGGGATATCATTTCAGTACAGAATTATGAAAAGATTATATCTTACCCCTTCATTCAGCTATGGTAAGGTAAGTGAAGAATATTCTCCGTTTGATAACAGCTTTGATATGTTCGGCTACGGAGTCAATCTGGGTTATGAATCTCTTTTAGGCCCGATAAATCTTAACATTTCAAGAAACAACCAGCTTGATTTCTCACGGATCTATTTCAGTATCGGCTTTAAATTTTAGGAAGGAAGCTGGAAGTACTTTGAAAGTAGGGAATGGGTGTAACGTTATTATTTTTAAATGATTACGTTGACATTCATGTGTTATTTGTTCAATAGTCACTTCTTCCAGCCTCTGGCTCCTGCTCAATAACTTCTTTATTTCCTCGGGATGTCCGGACGGGGCATTTTGTAGTAACTCCCTGACATGGCTTTTAAAAAGGCAACAATGGCATCTATTTCCTGTTCATTAAGCTTTAAAGGCTTTACCAAAGGGTCGGTCACAGGAAAGTTCGGATCTGCCTTCTTTTCCTCAGGAGTAGGATTGATCATCTGCATTCCGCTGTTGTATAGACTCACAATGCCGTGCATATCATCCATTAAGCCATTATGCATCCATGGAGCGGTATAGTCCAGATCTCTCAGAGAAGGAGTCTTGAATTTTCCGACATCATCCGGTTTTCCTGTGATATGATACAGGCCAAGATCTTCATATTCTCTTTTATAGTAGGTAAGTCCTATATTGTGGAAAGATTCATCAGTCAGGTATTTTCCATAATGACAGTTCATGCATCTTGCTTTGGTCCGGAATACATGCATGCCGTATATCTCTTTGTCGTTCATGGCTTTATAATCTCCGTTGATGAACTTATCAAGTTTGCTTGGCTGGCTTCTGATGGTTTTCTGAAAGCAGCTAATGCTCTGGCGATCTTATCAAACGTAATCTTTTCGCTTTGATATGCTTCTTTGAAGAGGGTTCTGTATTCCTTTACTCTGGAAAGTTTCCCGGCAAGTTTATCCGGGTTCATATTCATTTCATTGTGAGCGAAAATAGGACCTACCAGCTGTTTTTCAGTGTTGTTGCTCTTCCGTCCCAAAAATAGGAGGTCCTTTCTGCAATATTGAAGAGAGACTGGGTATTCCTCTTTCCCTGTAAATGATCATTACCTAAGGCAACTTCCTGGCCATCTGCCCATCCTAATTCAGGATTATGGCAACTGCTGCAGGAAATCTGGCTGGATGACGAAAGTTTTGGGTCAAAAAACAGCTTTTTCCCAGTATAACCTCCGGAAGCTCCTGGGTTTCATAATAGTTGGAATCCCATTCTATAGCCTCAAATTCCTTCCAGTTGATTTCAGCATCTACAGTCGGCTTGGGCCAATATTGTAATGGCTTTTTGTAGCGAACAGCGACTTCTCCGTAGTCTACATTATGTTTTTGAAGAGTATGCTGCATACAGAAGAGTGAAATTCCTCCAACGAACATAATTAATTTAACATCTGAAAATTTCATGATAATAAGTTTAAAAATACTTCCTATACTGACCGCCCATTGAGAATTGCTGTCGTGTTTAAAATGGCTGTACATCATTTTGCCTCCTACAAAAACATTCTTCACAACAGGAACACTGAAATGAAAATGAATATCAAGTTTAGCCTGCCAGAAACCGGAAGCCTGAAAAGCATAGTTGTCCTGGAGCATCTCATGGATGGCAGGTTTTCCGGAATTGTTGAAAACAGCATCTGTATGATAAACATGGGTTGTGGAAAGACCTAATAAGACGGAGAACATCTGGTTTGATTTAAAAGTTTTTAACCACTGATAATCCAGTCCATACGCTATCTTACTTAATTCTATTCTTGATAGGGGCTGCTGTATCTTTCCTTTTCCTGAGCCCACCCGAAAAAAAGGAAGAAAGGAAGACTTTGCATCATCATTGCCCATCTGTAAAAATCCTTTGAAAATAAGATGATGGATCTTATGGCTGTATTTTTCCATACTGCCTATCTGAACGTAGTTTCTTGAATTTTCATTCAGAAAAAGATTTTCAGTTCCTTTTCTTTCCGTACTGTTACCGTCAGCGGTAATTCCCCATACGATTTTTCCGGTATCAAAAAATCTTCCTAATGACACGTTGAGCTGTTGTTCTTCAACGCTGGATGCATTAAGATCCGAATATTCTGTCAGAAGCTTATCCATGTTCATTTTTTTAACCCCAGATTCAGATACCAGTTTCTGTTGTCTGCCTCAAAGATTTGTATCCCACCCCATATGACCAGCCTTCATAGTAGGCCTGTCGAAGTTTTCCGGAAAGAAGCTCATTATAATTTCCAAGTCCGCTCATATTATAGATCAGAGGGTAGCCCTGGTTGCTTACAAAGCTCAGATAATGCTTCTGAGTGTATTTTTCAGCCCCAGATAGGCGCCCAGTCTGAATTTCTGAAACATGAGTTTACTGGCACCAAGGGTCAGTGAAAAGTCTGCAGTTGTATTTTTGGGCCGGGGATCAGTATCTCTATAGCCCAATGTGGCTCTGTAGCTTCCGGTAATGCCTATGGTATATGAACTGATCTTCTTAGAATAGCCCCTGAGAAGCTGTATCTTTCAAATTTCATATCACCACCTACACTGTCGGCTGCTACATAAGGGTAGATAAGGTCATAATCTGTATTCTCGTTCCATACCACCTGCTTGTTTTTTCCCTGTGAATAAGAAGCATTACCCCAAACCGTAGTTTTATCATCAAGAGCCTGTGAGGTGCGGGCTTCCGCCCCATAGATTGACTCCTTTTCCATTTTGCTTTAACTGGTTGGGAGTATCAGAATTTTCTGTAAAAAGACGGAAAGTGGTGATATTGTATTTCCTGGCGTTCATCTGGCTGGCAGGATTTATTGTGATACTGTTTTTAAGTAACCTTTCAACACTGTATTCTTCACGTATTTTTCCTTTGATGGAATCATTGGTCTGAGCCTGAATAAAGGTGCCGGAGAATGCCGTAAACAGGATGGGTATGGAAAGAAAATATTTCATTTTAGTTGAATAATGAAGGTTTTACACCATGATCAAAATCTGCCGTAGAATTGTTGGTATCTTTAAGAATATTTTTACCTTCCATTGTTTTACCAATGATCTTTCTGCGTACAGATTTTCCGAAACGGTTTTTATCTCCGTCAAATGAAGTAACGGAAGTCCAGCCCATATCCAGCGAAGGTGAAGTTACCAGCCATTGGAAAGAGTCCTGTACACTTAAATTTACGACGTCTGTAATCCATTCATTTGGGATTTTAACAGCGGTTCCGTCCATAGGATAAATATCTCCCCGAAACTAAGGTTGTAAGTATAGGTGTATGAATTCTGAGCCACCAGTGCTTCATTAGTCATTCCCTGTGGCATACGTGCCAGAGCGTAAGCATAATATCCCTGATTATGAATTACCATTTTGTCGGAAACATTGATCATTTTCGGAACAGCAGGATTGTCGATGTCATCAGAGTTTTCTTTGAAAATCTGGAAGTTAGCGGTAGAAAGATTAACAGATGAAGGGTTGAAATCTTTGTGATTGATGGTCGTCTTCAGCGATAATAATAGATTCACCCGGCTTTACAGGGTAGGTGTTTCCGGTCCCCGGGATTCTAATGATTGCTCCGGCTGACAGCGTAGTTCCCATAATGTTTGGGCTGTAATCCTGCTTTTCATTGGTCATAAAGCTTGACTGTATCAGCAGCATTCCGTCTGCATATAAAGTCTTGTCTGTATTATTGGTAATTTTAAAATACTGATCCCCGAAATACATGGCTCCCTGAGGTGTTCTTGTTCCGGTGAAGAAAATCTCTTCCAGAATAAGATCGCTGCTGTTTCCTGCTTTCAGAGAAAGTTCTATCGTTTTGCTGATCTTATTGCCGTTGATCACCATTCCGTTTTGTACTCCGGCTACTTTCGCTTCTATAGATCCGGATGGGTCTGAATAAACAATGTTTCCTTCTGCAATCATCTGATAGGTTCCGGAAGGAAGACTGACCTGTAAGGTATTGGTGTTTGAAAGCTCCTTGGTTATTGTAAACCCGGAGTTAAGTTCTTTGAAACTCAGAGTCAGTTTCTTATATTCCTTGACCTGAATATTGTCCGAACCACTTTGAACTCCAGTTTTAATAAGGTTTGAGCTTCCGGCGTTTCGTTGGAATCCGAAGAGCATGACGTAATACCGATGAAAGCACACACTACGAGTAGTGTTCTTAATACATGTTTTAGCATAAGTTGATTGAATTGAAATTGTTTATAAATTAAAGTTTATCTCCATTCCGAAATAAGGATCATAGGCTCCTTTTCTGTTGATCGTAATTCCGTTGATTCTGTAAGGAGCATAATAGCTGAAAAGCCTGCTTGCAAACATGGAGACCACAATGGCTTTATTCCTGAAGCTTTTGGTTACTTTCAGGTTAAGATTCATTTCCATGGGTCTTCTGACGGCATTATACAGATCCTGATTCTGAGCAATGATCAGGCTTTCAAGAATGCTTCCCTGCGCTGCTTCAGGATGGAAAGGGAAGATATTGCCATTCTGATCCACATAATGATTTGGAATTCCGTTCATAGGGAGCATTTTTCGCATAGAATACCATGAAAACTGAAAAGAGGAAAAAAAAACAAGATCCAGTTTCGGAATATAAGTATCCATCATCAGATTCGTATTCAGAACTTCATTGACAGAGCTAGGTTCCATACCTTCATACAATCCGAGATAAGGATAAGGCTTTCCGCCAATCAGCAGATCCCGCCCTCTGTAGACAGGCATGCTGTTGCCATATTTTGTCCGGAACCAGGCTCCGTTCAGGGTAAATCTTGTATTGATTACTGGAATCCTGTTGGAAGAATATTGGAATTCCACCCCTTCTTTATCTACTTTACTTCCATTTCGTTGTATTGTATACAGGAAGTTTTCATTTAAAGTCTGGTAGGGAAGTGTATTGATGTCCGGCGGGGATGTGATGGCATCATGATTCAGCCCGGAGGGATCATATTTTTGTACTGATAACCGGCATATTGATTCATGGAGCGGAAAGCATTATGCATATTTTCCTTAAAGACGGTCATAGACAGCTGATGAGCTCCGATACCCAAATCAATCCTTGCTTCAAATTTTTCATTGACAGCAGGTTCTATTTCCGGATTTTGAGGGTTGTAAATCAGGGTTTTGTAATTGATTCTTCTGTAATTTGGATTGGTATGGAAGTAATTCAGCTGCTGAATGTCTTTATAAATAAGTTCCGGATAGAGCAGGTTAAGATCCGGAAACAGACTCTGTTTACCATATCCCAGGGTCAGGGCCATCTGAGTCTTTTTGTTCATCCAGTCAAACGATGGAAGTTCCCATTGAAAATTGACTCTGGGGTCTGCATAGATTTTTCCTTTCATTTTAAAATGTGAAGGCAGGTTCATCATTGAATTTCCTCTTAGCCCCAGCGCAAGAGTGAACTTGTGGTTTCCGGCATTCATGCTGCTGATCGATTCCAGAAATAGAGCAGAGGTGATATAGGCTGGGACGTCACGGTAGGCACGGGGTCTGAAAGTTGCCTTTGGGTCTATGGGTTTATAGATGTCAAATTCCTGTCCTTTACCCCAGTTTTTACTCAATTGCCAGTCGAATCCTGCATTGATTTCATTTTTAACCGATTTAAAATCCAGCTGAAATTTATTGAGCATGGTAAAAATACATCCAGATGTTTTCCATCTACCAGGTAGTTGGAAATATACCGGGGCTCAGGATAGTAGCCGTCAAATTCTCCTTCAGTCTGCGATAAAGGAAATGCTGTTGCATTCTCCAGCTGAATGAATTTAGTCTGTTTTATTTGATCAAACCTCTGATTAATTGTTGCCTGTATTTCTGTTGCCCGGTAAAAAGATGGTTTGTTTTTCGTATAGGTAAAAAGATTAGACAGACTTACAAGATGATTATTCACCTCATAAGAATTCAGTTCAGAAAGATCAATGTCAGGATCAGACTTTGAGCCATCAAGAGAGCCCGTATAACTCAGATTGGTCTGCCATTTTGAGGTTCCATGGTTGTGTTTTTTCTTTTACAACAGCAAAATTGGCAGTGATTCTTTTATAATTTTCAAACCTGTCCCTTGGGTCAGCTTTGGCGTCCAGATAATCTATACCGGTGTTTATTTTCAGATCCTGATCTTTGTTTTCAAAACCTTTATTGACGGCAAAAAGTTTGGAATAACCATCTGCTTTGAATCTGGCTCTCCATTTTGTATAGCCTGACTTATTGGTGATTTTTACAATTCCTGAAGTCAGGTTTCCATATCTTACAGAAGGTATTCCGCGGAGAATTTCCACATTTTCGATCTGATCTGTTGAAATGCTTCGCATATCTACGCCGCTGGTCACATTAAGTCTCCTTTTAAGTCCGTTGTTGGTTTTATCCGTAAAATCGTAAGTATATTGAAGGTTGGCCCCGGAATTCAGTGGAGCTCCGTCAACAAGGAAGGTCGTTCCCATGGAAGAAGTATTATAATCACTTCCGGGTCTTCCGGTTTCACGAAGGCTTATTTTGTTCATCTGATTCAGAATCGGGTCACCTGACCTCCCTCCGGGAAGCAATTCCAAAAGATCTGAGAAACTTGAAGGCTGCAGGTGCTGCATGGCCCGCTGGTTAATAATAGATGAAGAGGTAAGCCCTTTTCCTTCTTTGGCGGTAATGACAACCTCCTCAATTGTATGTATTCTGTTGGTAAGGATGAGTGTAAATGTCTCCTCCTTTGTTATGGACAGTAGGTTTGAATATCCTGAATGATCATTACTGTCACTTTCTACCTTATATTTTCCAGGCGCTATATAAATGACCGCAATTCCTTTATCATTGCTGGATATAGCATACCTGTCTTGCTCTGATGAAATTTTGATTTCAGCACCTTTCACCGATTGTAAAGCGCTGTCTTTCACCTCGAAAGTAACCTTCAATGTAAGTTCCTGTGAAGAAATCGTTATCGCTGTAAAAAGAAAGAGAAAAATTAAAATCTGAAACCTCAGAGAGGAAAGGGAGTCATTGTGGACCATCTGGCATTATTCTTTCGGCAAAAGTAGGACGCCTAACATAAGTTTGCTAATTTTATTTAGAATAATTTAAAATAATTGACATAAATCATTTACAGAATTGATGAAAATATTCTTACGAAAATTTAAATTTTACCCCATAATTGTCTTTTAAATAAATATATATGATGTTTATATAATGTTGTTTCTATCTATTTATTCAGTTTTATTTTTTTAGAGTTATTTTAAATGATATTATAATAAAATTATTCGTGTATTCGAAAAAAAGCACTCCATTGCTGAAGTGCCCAAAAATTAACTTGAAATGATATTATAGAAAATGAAATAGTGTTCTGACTTTATAATTTTACTTTTTATGAATATTTTTTCCGTTGACAAGATTCAATTGTACTACATACACCCCAGATTCAAGGCTTGATGATTCAAATACAGGTTTATTGACTTCCTGTTGAATTACCAGAGCACCAGAAATGCTGTAAATGCTGATCTTTTTAATATCGGTATTCGCTTTCACTTTAATCTGTCTGTTCTGGGTAAAAATATCCGTATTGTTTTCCGGCATCTGACCTGATATTGCTTTCGTGAACTGGAGATTATAGAATGGGGTTGCTACTTCAAAAGTATAGTTCTTATTCTCCAGATCCTGTAAACTGATACCTCCTGTTTGTCTGTACTGCTCTTTCGAAACGGTTTTAACAAGGTTTTTATCTTCATCAAAAATATATACTGCAGAAAGTTCATCCTGGTTAGTTTTTAACTTTAAAACCGCATTATTCTCAGACTGTACGATTTCGTTTTCTGCAATCTCTTTGGGTGTTGCTTTGATGTACGGAATCATTTTATTTTCATTGTTTTCCAATACTTTCAAAAGATAAACTCCGTCATTCAAAGAAGATAAGCTGCGTTCACCTGCTGATCTGTTGACTGCTTTTTCTTTATTAAAATCAGTGATCTCAAGCAGCTGCATATTCCCAAGGTCCGGTTTGATCTGAGAAGAGGATAAGGTTGGTTCTTCTGTTGGAGTTGCTGTTGCCTGCTTCCCAAAGAGAGAACCTGCTATAGCCCACTGATTGAGCAGTCCGCCACTCCTTAAAGTATTAAACTTGGCATTGGAAGCCAGGGTAAAAGGGACAATCCCGCCTACATGGCCTATAGGTCCCCAATAAAAAGAATCCAGCTTATATTTGTTCAGATCCCACCACGGATAGTATCCCCGCTGAACGTCAATCGTTTTAGAGGTATTTTCAGGCGGAATGGCAAGATCTACAGTGGAATGCCCAAGGGTCATAGGAGTTTTGTTGTACCAGTCGTAGACATCTTTAGGCTTCAGGCATTGTCTGAATGTATGGTTGGGGTTATTGGTGACATCATTCACAAAATTAGTTGTGAATAGCTTTCTCCAGATCACAGGTCCCCAAAGCAGACCACCATTGTCCTGCACTACATGATAGTTGTATCGATCCAGATACTCGGCAGAAATTACTTCTGAAATGTCATTAGTATAGGTTTGATACCCTGTATTATTGCAGCTGTGAAGAACATTCGCCAGAAATGAGCTAAACGGATAAATATCCTTTTCTAATACCCCTTTCTTTAAAGTAGTTTCCGACATATCATAAGGGCCGTCACCCATATAGGCATATTTGAATTTTATATTATCCGGGTTGGAAACACTTAATCTTTTCAGCGTAGACATAGCGGCATGAGCCCCTTGAGAATAGCCTGCCAGAAAGTATTCATCATAACGTTTTACATTCAGCTGTGCCAAAGCCTTATTGGCAGCCGTGATGAAATCTATAGTGGCTCCGGCTTCTGTTGCATAGTCTACATAAGGGTGAATTCCTTCTCCAGTACCCATCCCTACATAGTCAGGGGCCATTAAAATATAACCATTCAGCACGTAAGAAAGCTCCACAACAAATCCGGCAGTAAGGGCTCCTTTGAAATTGGAAGGAACATTATGCCTGCTGTCTGTAGTTCCGTGGTCAGAGACAACGGTAGACAGTTTAAATCCTACGTTGGGATACATCAAAAGTCCGGTAGCTTTTACAAGAACATTCTTTTCGTTTTTGGTGTAGTAAGTTATCTTATAACCTTTCAACCCAACGTTGAAACTATTGAGATAGCTTACAAAATCCGGTGCGTTCTGCTCACCCAGATTATTGGCAATGAAATTGACAACTCCTGCGGGTCAAATCCAGTTTCTGTTCGGCGCTTACAAGATCTCCAGCCTGCTGGGCAAAATAGAACGGAGCTGTAAGTCCTATTAAAAAAGTTGTGATTTTCTTCATATAGTGAATTTTTAATAACGTCAAGGTAATAACTTTATTAAATTCACAAAAAAATTATGACGTTAATAATTATTCATTGAATATAAATTCTCTGGAAAGTGAGTAAAATAAAAGAGTCTGATCCGAAGACCAGACTCTTGATTCTATATTTTTCTTTTCTTAGAAAGCGTTGATACCTGTAATATCTAAACCGGTGATCAGTAAGTGAACATCGTGAGTTCCTTCGTACGTAATCACAGACTCCAGGTTGGCAGCGTGTCTCATCATCGGGAATTCACCCATAATTCCCATACCTCCAAGAATCTGTCTTGATTCTCTTGCAATGTCAATAGCCATTTTTACGTTGTTACGCTTAGCCATTGAGATTTGTGCTGGTGTTGCTTTATGATCATTCTTAAGGTTTCCTAACTGAAGGCATAATAACTGAGCTTTTGTGATCTCCGTTAAGAATTCAGCTAATTTTTTTGTTGAAGCTGGTAAGAACCGATGGGTTTTCCAAACTGCTTTCTTTCTTTAGAATACTGAACAGCTGTACAGTAACAGTCGATAGCAGCACCAATTACTCCCCATGAAATTCCATATCTGGCAGAATTCAGACACGAAAGAGGTCCTTTCAGTCCAGTAACCCCGGAAGAAGGTTTTCTTTAGGTACCTTTACGTCATTGAATACCAGTTCCCCGGTTTTGGAAGCTCTTAGGCTCCATTTATTGTGGGTTTCCGGAGTTGTGAAGCCTTCCATTCCTCTTTCAACGATCAGTCCCTGTACTTTTCCTTCTTCATTCTTTGCCCATACTACGGCAATATCGCAGAGAGGAGAGTTGGTGATCCACATTTTAGCCCCATTCAAAAGATAATGATCCCCATATCTTTAAAATAAGTTTCCATAGAACCGGGATCAGAACCATGGTTAGGCTCAGTTAATCCAAAAGATCCTATCATTTCTCCTGCAGCAAGTTTAGGAAGATATTTCTTTTTCTGTTCTTCAGATCCAAACTCATTAATCGGGAACATGACCAGAGAGCTCTGTACTGAAGCGGCAGAACGTACTGCAGAATCTCCTCTTTCCAACTCCTGCATGATAAGACCGTAAGAAATCTGGTCTAATCCTGAACCTCCGTATTCAACAGGAATATAAGGTCCTAAAGCCCCGATTTTCCCTAATTCTCTCATAAGGCCAGGAAGATCTGTATGATTTTGAGCTGCCTGATCAATCTGCGGCATTACAAAACTTTCCACCCAGTCTCTTACAGATTGGCGGATCAGTTTGTGTTCTTCAGTAAGTAAAGCATCAATTCCATAATAATCAGGGATGCTTGTAAGAGGATAATATGACATGATTTTTTGATTTTGTTAAAAATAACATTTTTCGTGGTGTCTGGAAAATTTTTTTGAAAACTTATCTTAATCCTGGTTTTCAAATAGATAATACATGGTTTTCCTGTTTAAAGAAGAAAATCCGTATTTTAAACCTCCTCATCATTGGAGATCGGGTACTGGTTGACAGCGTTGTGAACCTTGGTTTTGAATTTATACAGGTAGGGCGCTTTGTTGGCAGAACCGTCGTAAAGCTTCTCCAGCCTGTCGAGAATATTTAAGCTTAAGATCTTTCTCTGGAAGTTGTTTCTCCTGAATTTCTGTCCTAAAATGGTTTCGTAAAGAGCCTGAAGGTCTTTCATCGTAAACTTTTCCGGGAGCAGATTACTGGCTGCCACTTCCGTATTGATATTCATCCGCAGATATTCCAGACCGGTTTCTATAATCCTGTCATGGTCAAAAGCCATTTTAGGCAGTTTATTCACTTCAAACCATTCACAACTTTCGTTGAAAGCATCCGGAAAAGTATCAGCTATGGAAAAATCAATAAGACTGCAATATCCTACCGTGATGAATCTCTGAAAGATCCAGTGATCTTCCGGAACCTCTATTCCTTTGTTTTTCAGAAGGATCTGGTGTACATTGTTTTCCGTACGGTCTATTCTTCCGAAGGTATGAAACTGTTTTAAGAATAAATCTTTAAGATGCGTTCTTTCATACAAAACCCTTGCAGCAGCTTCACGAAGGTCTTCATCATTGAAAACAAAACCACCGGGAAGTGACCACAGATCCAGATCATGATACTTGAGAAGCAGTACTTTCAGAATATTATTATGAAAGCCGAATATGGTGCAGTCTACAGAAATATGGGCTACGAAATCTTTGGTGTCAATAAGTTCCCGAAGTGTTTCTTTGCTTTTTGTGTCTTTGATTTTCATGGCAGTAAAAATAAAACTATTTTCTAAATTTTTCTTTTTGCAAAATTAAAATACGCTAAACTAATCACAAAAAGTAGAATAACACATGATAAAATATACAGCGGATAAAAGTTTAGCATTTGTTTTCCGAACAGTACAGCCATGATAATGGAGCTTACAGAACTGCCCAGAGACGAAAAAATAACAATAAGTGAAGTGAAAAGATTAACCTTTTCTTTATCAACCTGTGCAATCATCCTGGAGTTGATAACAGGGTAGAGCGGTGAAAGGAATAAACCTATCACCGGAAATAAAAAAGAATAAGCCTTGAATCTTCAGAATCAAAATACTGTAGACCTACAATGGTTATCAGCAAAAGGATAATGAAAATCATACAAGTACTATAATATCCCGGAAGTGAAAACCTTCTGATGATATTGGCAGTTACCGTTCTTCCTGCATACGAAAACAACGACAGGAAAGAAGTGGCCTGAAGGGCAAAAATGAATTCACCTTCAGATGGTTTTTATAGAAAGAAGGCAACCATGAATTGAATCCCTGTTCTACAAATACAATACAGAAGATCACTCCCAGAAATAATGCTACGGCCGGAGTGGTAAATCCTGAAAGCTCGGAAAATATATTTTTATTTTCCAAAGGCTGGGCCTCTGAAATATTGGCTTTTGAAAGAAGGAAAATGGTGATGGCAGATAAAACGGCAATCAGTAAAAAACCAAACTTCCAGAATTCGGAATACGGGCTGGAGATCAGCCACCCAAATCCGGTATTCACCACAAAGATCCCGATCATAAAAGAAGCCTCCACACTGTTCATGGTCTTTGCCAATGACTTTTCATCCGAAATATTATTCCTGATGATCCCGAAAACACAGATTTTTCCAATGGCAAAACATGCCCCGATAATGGCAAACCACAGTTTGTAGAACCAGAAAACCTCAACAAACGGCAGAAGGCAGGAACAGACTCCAACAATGGCCAGGGCTAAGATCAAAGCTTTTTAGCTCCGGTTTTATTGATGAAACTTACTGCAAAAAGAGAAATAAAAGCAATAGGAAGGTCTTTGAACGATTCCAGAAAGCCAAGTTCTCCGTAAGTGATATTAGCATCTGCGAGCTGCAGAATGATAAGCCCCATACAGTTTAATACCATGGAAAAAATAAGAAAGGTCAATTTGAGCGGAAGAGAAATTTTTGAAAGCCTGACAGTCATTTTTGGGGATTAACTTGATTGAATATTTATAGGTTTTTATGAATTATTGATGCGAAGATATAGCTTTTAACCCTCAGAAATAAAAGAAAATTTAAAATATTTGTGAATGAAATGTTAATTAATTGAAAAAAATATATTTTTATTGTCTCAATTTGAGAATTAAACAATAACTGTATATGAATGTAAGAATATCAAGAAGCTTAGGAGCGGTTGCCGTCCTCTATTTTACGGCCAGCTTCAGTGCCCAGACCCAGAAGAAGGACACGCTTTCCAAGGAAAATAAAATAGACGAAATCGTAGTAATCGGTTATGGTACCCAGAAAAAGAGTAATGTAACCGGAGCTATTGCCAGCATTAAAGCCAGTGATATAGAAAACATTCCGGCAGGTAAACCGGAACAGGTATTACAGGGAAGGGCTGCAGGGGTTTCTGTAGTTACCAATTCCGGACAGCCTGGTGCAGCTGCTACAGTACGGGTACGGGGAATTACCAGCTTCGGAGCGGGAAGTAACAGCCCTCTATGGGTGGTAGACGGTATCGTAGTGGATAACATCGGATGGCTGAATCAGTCTGATATAGAAAGTATTGAGGTACTGAAAGACGGGGCTTCCTCTGCAATCTATGGAGTTTCCGCAGCCAAAGGGGTGATCCTGGTAACGACAAAAAAGGTAAAAAGGAAAACTCACCCTTTCCTATAACGGATTCTATGGTTTTTCCAATGCTGCTAAAAACTGGATCTTCTAGATGCCAGCCAATATGCCAGAATTATTAATGAAGGTTTTGTGAATGACGGAGGCGCACCAAGATTTGCCAATCCCGATTCCTTCGGAAAAGGAACCAACTGGCAGGATACTATTTTCGGAACGGGTGAAAAAACTTCTCATGAGGTAAGTATCACCGGAGGAAATGATAAGTCAAGTTATTATACCTCGTTCGGATATTTTGATCAGTCGGGGATTGTAATGAGTGATATTTCTTATTATAAAAGAATAAACGGCAGATTCAACTCCAGCCATAAGGTAACGGATTACCTGACTTTAGGGCAGACTTTTGCTTATACCCATACAAAATCCCAGGGAGTAAGTGCCAATGAAGAATTCGGGGACCACTGGCCTCTGCTGTCAATCTGGATCCTATTACACCAGAAGTAATAACCAACTGGTCACAGGTAGACCCGAGCGGCTATACAAATCCCTATATCATCCGTGATCCCAATGGCAACCCTTATGGAATTTCAAGGTACGTAAATAATGAAATGACGAATCCACGGGCTTTCCGTTCTATCCAGCAAGGGAATTACAGCTGGTCAGATGATTTCGTAGGAAATATATTTGCCGAACTTAAGTTTCTTAATCATTTCACTTTCAAAACCAGCCTGAATGGGAAGAAATCATATTGGGGAAGCCGCACCTTTACTCCGAAATATTATTTAAGTCCCAACTACAGCAATACGAATTTCAACAGCCTGAACAAGGTGGATGAAAATAAATTTGAGTGGAGTATGGAGAACACTTTAACCTATCAGAACAAAATCGGCGATCACAATTTTAATATTCTGGTAGGTCAGGGCGTATACCGTTATAATGTATCAGGAGGAACAAGCTTAACGTATAGTAATCTGCCTATAGAAAACTGGCAGGATGCTTCCTTTAATTTTGATATTTCTCAGGATAATATTACTGCAAAAGGATGGGACGGCATCCAGACCCGTAAAGCCTCTTACTTTGGAAGGATTATTTACGATTATGCAGATAAGTATTTATTTACAGGAACAATCCGTAGGGATGGTTCTTCAAAATTTGCAACCAATCAGCATTGGGAACCTTCCCGTCTATGTCTTTAGGATGGAATGTGCATAAAGAGAATTTCTGGCCGGAAAATAAAGTGCTCAACAGCATGAAACTGAGAGGAGGTTACGGAGTGCTGGGAAATGATGAAATGGAAAACTTCAGATTTGCCAATTTTATGGTTTCAGGAAGTAATTACACCAATTCAGGAAATAATATCATCATCGGATATGCACCAAGTACGCTTGCCAATCCACACCTGAAATGGGAACAGACCAGCCAGCTGAATATTGCTGCAGATTTTAAATTGTTCAACAATTTCACGTTTACCGCAGACTGGTATAAGAAGAAAACAACCGATATCCTGAGACAAATCAATATTCCGGGGTATGTGGGAGTTCCTAATTTACCATGGTCAAACGTAGGAGATATGCAGAATTCAGGACTGGAACTTGAGCTGGGATACAAAAAGAACTGGGAAGATTTCACCTTATCGGTGAATGCCAACTTTGCTACGATCAAAAATAAAGTACTGCGCTTAGAGGATGATATCGATTATTTCAATCTTGCTTCCTTCCAGACGATGGGGCCTGTATCCAGAGTACAGGTAGGGCAGCCTTACGGATCATTCTATGGCCAGACCTATAGCGGTGTTTTCCAGAACCAGGCACAGGTTGATAGCTATGTAAATTCTAATGGAGAAAAATTATTACCGGATGCAAGACCAGGTGATTTCATCTGGCAGGACAACAACGGAGACGGTAAAATTGATGAGAATGATAAAGTGAACTTGGGAAGTTCTATTCCAAAATATACTTTCGGACTTACGGTTAATTTAACGTACAAAGATTTTGACTTTATGATGTTTGCGCAGGGGCAGGCAGGTAACAAAATATTCCAGGGGCTGAGAAGATTAGACCTTCCCGATGCCAATTATCAGACAAGAATCCTTGATCGCTGGACAGGAGAGGGTCTACCAACGATAATCCGAGAGTGACCCGAAATGACCCCAACCATAATTATTCATGGATGTCAAACTATTATCTTCAGAAAGGAGATTATGTGCGCCTGAAAATCGTTCAGTTGGGATATACACTTCCTAAGGACGTTACCAGCCGCTTTGGAATGAATAAAGTACGACTCTACATCACCGGAGAAAACCTTCTGACATTCACAAAATATACAGGGTATGACCCGGAAATTGCAGGAAGAAACAATTCTGAGCAGGACATCATTGGAGTTGACAGAGCTTACTATCCACAGGCCAGAACTTTCATGCTTGGAGCCAATATTCAATTTTAATACGTAAATAACATGAAAAATAAGAGATTTATATATAAAGGACTTGCTGTAACATTGCTGGCAGGGTTAAGTTTAGGCAACATTGCCTGTAGTGGTTCCTATCTGGATGAAGTAGAAAATTCAGGAGCTTTTAAAACGGAAGAGTATTTTCAGAATGAAACGCAATCATTTAGTGCATTGGTTTCCGTCTATGATGTTTTAAGGAAATATTCGGGAGGTTTCGAGAATACGGTGACTTTCTTTAATGCAGGATCTGATGATTTTTATTCAGGAGGCGGAAATTCCAATGACGGAGCAGGTATTCAGGGAATCAATAATTATGCGATCAATCCCAATACAATGCCAGCCAGCTATTGGAGAGATTACTATCAGGGGATTGCCCGTGCTACTCTTGTGATTGAAAGAGTTCCGGGTGCTTCTATGAATGAAAATATTAAAAAAGATACATTGCTGAAGCAAAAGTGCTGCGTTCGCTGTACTATTTTGAACTTGTAAGAATGTTTGGGAATATTCCGCTGATCCTGAAAACAATAAAATATGATGACGACTACTGGAATATACCACAGGCAAAACCAAGTGAGATCTACACCCAGATAGAAAATGATATTGTTGCTGCAATACCGGATCTGATGATGACGGCAAGCGGTAATGACAGGGGAAGAATTACCCAGGAACAGCCAAAGCGATATTGGGGAAAATCTATCTTTACGATAAAAAGATGCCCGAAGCAGCAGCTCAGTTGGCTGAAGTGAACGGTACACCCGGTGGAACCAGCCAGTTCGGGTACAAACTTGTTGCCAGCTATGCCGACTTATTTAAGGTAGGACCGGAAATTTCAGATCCCTATAAATTTTCCACAGAATCTATCCTGGAAGTCATGCATACCAATAAAGGAAATTCTGACTGGGGATTCTGGGGACAGGGAAAAGATGAGGGAAACTCTATCAATGCAATGGTAGGTCCCCGTTCTTATTCCCGGACAAATATTCCGGGTAATGATGCTCCGGATATCTATTCAGCCTGGGCATTCAATACGGTAACCGAGAACTTTGTCACTTTCATGGGAGCCGATCCCAGATTGGATGTAACGGTTTTTAATGCAAAAAAACTCGTAAGTGAAGGGAAAATCACGTACAGCCCGGCATTTGCAGATACCGGATATTTCCTGAAAAAATATTTACCCACCAATGACCTTAGAAGTTCGCTTCCCGGAGCTACAGAGCTGAATTTCAGACAGAATTATGTTGCCATAAGACTGGCAGATACCTATCTGATGGAAGCTGAGGCATTAGGAGGTGCAGGAGGAAGAGCACAGGCTCTTTTGGATGCAGTACGGGCCAGGGTAGGCTTGCCATCAGTTCCTGTTTCCCTTCAGGCCATTAAAGATGAAAGAAGAAGAGAGCTGGCTGGTGAAGGACACCGTTGGTTTGACCTCGTAAGATGGGGAGATGCGCCTGCAAAACTGGCATTCAAAGGATTTAAAGCCGGTAAAAATGAAATTTTGCCAATTCCGTTTAATGAACTGCCCAATACAATTATGCATCAAAATCCGGGATATTAAATATGGAGTTTCACAACTTATATAGTTTCTTTAAAGGTACTGCACTGCTATGCGGTGTGGTACTTTTTCCTTTATCATGCAGCTCAGTGGCTCAAAACAAAGGAAATGAAGTTCAGTATTGGCTTACCAAAGGAGATGAAAGCGTAAAATTGCAGCTTCAGGATCCGGTCAGATTTGTACCTGCTTCCAACAACTTTCAGAATATTGAAATTGATGCTACTCAAAAATTTCAATATGTTGACGGTTTCGGATATACATTGACGGGCGGAAGTGTTGAGGTAATCAATCGTTTATCTCCTTCAAAGAGAAAAGCTTTGCTTCAAGAACTTTTTGGACCTGATAAGAACTCCATTTCCATCAGTTATTTAAGAGTAAGCATAGGAGCATCAGATCTAGATGGAGAAGTATTCTCATATAATGATCTGCCTGAAGGTCAGACGGATCCTGCTCTTTCAAAGTTTAGTCTGGAAAAGGATAAAGCTCTGATTGCTATGTTAAAAGAAATTTTAAAAATTAATCCGGACATTAAAATCATTGCAGCACCATGGTCTCCACCGGTCTGGATGAAAGATAATGGAAAATCAAAAGGAGGAAGTTTAAAACCTGAATTCTATACTACCTATGCCAATTACTTTGTAAAATACATTCAGGGCATGAAAAAGAAGGCATTACCATTGCTGCCGTCACTCCTCAGAACGAACCGTTACATCCGGGAAATAATCCAAGCTTGTATATGCCGTCAGAAAAACAAGGTGAATTTATAAAAATCATTTAGGTCCCGCTTTTAAAGCCAGTCATATCAAAACAAAAATTGTGGTCTACGATCATAATTGCAACAAACCCGAATATGCTATTGATATTCTGAAAGACCCTGAAGCCTATCCATATATTGACGGTTCTGCTTTCCACCTGTATGAAGGAGATATTTCAGCACTAAGCACTGTTCACAATGCTTTTCCTGATAAGAATCTCTATTTTACAGAGCAATGGACAGGCTCGAAAGGAACTTTTGGTGAGGATCTGAACTGGCATGTGAAGAATGTCATTATCGGATCCATGAGAAACTGGAGCAAAACTGCTCTGGAATGGAACCTTGCCAATGATCCTCAATACAGGCCCTATACCGACGGAGGCTGCACGGAATGTAAAGGAGCTATCACGGTTTCTGATAGTGAGCATTTCACCAGAAATGTATCTTATTACATCATTGCCCATGCTTCCAAATTTGTTCCGGCAGGTTCTCAAAGAATCGCTTCAACACAGACAGATCATCTGTCATCGGCTGCATTTATGACTCAATCTGGGAAAATAATCTTAATTGTTCAGAATGATCATCAGGCTGATGAGAATTTTAATATTAAATTTGCCGGGAAAACGGCTGCAGTAGCAATTCCCGGGCGTTCGGCAGCTACTTATATTTTTTAATCGACATTATGAAAAGAGCGTACTTCTTATTGGCATTTTCAACATTGGGAATGAATGTCTGCGGACAGAAAACAGTAGATCAGAAAGTAGCAGAACTGCTTTCTAAAATGACCCTGGAAGAAAAAGTAGGGCAAATGGTTCAGTACAGCGGATTTGAATATGCCACAGGCCCCAGCACTTCAATTCGGCAGCCGTTTTGGAAGAGATCAAAAAAGGAAAGGTGGGTTCTATGCTGAATGTGGCCGGTTCGGAAGAAACCAGGGCTTTTCAGAAACTGGCCATGCAGTCCAGACTGAAAATTCCTCTGCTGTTCGGTCAGGATGTAATTCATGGCTATCGTACTACTTTTCCTGTAAATCTGGGGCAGGCCGCAAGCTGGGATCTGGGATTAATAGAAAAATCGGAAAGAATTGCTGCTACCGAAGCATCTGCTTATGGGATTCACTGGACTTTTGCTCCTATGGTAGATATTGCCCGGGATCCGAGATGGGGAAGAGTGATGGAAGGTTCCGGAGAAGATACTTATCTGGGAACGAAAATAGGTTTAGCCAGAATTAAAGGATTCCAGGGAGCGGGTCTGGGAAGCCTTGATGCCGTAATGGCGTGTGCAAAGCATTTTGCAGCGTATGGTGCGGCTGTGGGCGGAAGAGATTACAACTCGGTAGATATGAGCCTCAGGCAGTTGAATGAAACCTATCTTCCTCCTTTCAAAGCTGCTGCAGAAGCAGGCGTGGCTACTTTTATGAACTCTTTTAATGATATTAATGGCATTCCGGCAACGGCCAATTCATATATTCAGAGAGATCTGCTGAAAGGAAAATGGAATTATAAAGGCTTTGTTGTTTCAGATTGGGGCAGCATTGGGGAAATGATCCCTCACGGATATGCAAAAGATGCTGCTGAAGCTGCTGAAAAAGCTGTTTTTGGCGGAAGCGATATGGATATGGAAAGCCGTGTTTATATGGCTGAACTTCCAAAACTGGTGAAAGAAGGAAAAGTTGATGCCAGATTGGTAAATGATGCAGCAGGAAGAATTTTGACCAAGAAGTTCGAAATGGGACTTTTTGACGATCCTTACAGATTCAGCAATGAGAAAAGGCAAAAGAGCAGACCAATAATAAGGAAAACAGAAAGTTCGGAAGAGAATTTGGTTCTAAAAGTATTGTTCTTCTGAAAAATCAGGAAAATATTCTTCCACTTTCAAAAACAATGAAAACTATTGCTCTGATAGGACCTTTCGGGAAAGAAACTGTGGCTAATCATGGGTTCTGGTCTATTGCCTTCAAGGATGATAACCAAAGAATTGTTTCACAGTTTGACGGGATTAAAGGCCAGCTTGATAAAAACTCCACTTTACTCTATGCAAAAGGTTGTAACGTAGATGACCAGGATAAGACCATGTTTGCAGAAGCCGTGGAAACAGCAAAAAAGCGGATGTTGTCATTATGACATTAGGGAAGGCCACGCCATGAGCGGTGAAGCGAAAAGCAGAAGCAATATCGGTTTTTCCGGAGTGCAGGAAGACCTGTTGAAAGAAATTGCAAAAACAGGAAAGCCGATCGTTTTGATGATCAATGCGGGAAGACCTCTGATCTTCAATTGGGCTGCAGATAATATTCCTGCTATTATGTATACGTGGTGGCTGGGAACAGAGGCTGGAAATTCTATTGCAGATGTTCTTTTCGGAACGGTAAATCCCGGAGGAAAACTTCCGATGAGCTTCCCAAGAACCGAAGGGCAGATCCCGATCTATTACAATCATTACAACACAGGAAGACCGGCAAAAAACAATACGGACAGAAACTATGTTTCAGCCTATATTGACCTCAATAATGATCCGAAATATCCGTTTGGATATGGCTTAAGCTATACAGATTTTAAATATTCTGATATGGTTTTGAATTCCACAAACCTTACAGGAAATCAGACTCTGAACATCAGCGTTACCGTTTCCAATACCGGAAAATATGATGGGGAAGAAGTGGTTCAGCTTTATATCAGGGATCTTTTCGGAAAAGTGGTAAGACCTGTAAAAGAGTTGAAAGGTTTCCAGAAAATATTCATCAAAAAAGGAGAAAGTAAAAAGGTAGATTTTAGATTAACACCTGAAGACCTGAAATTCTTTGATTATGATTTGAATTTTGACTGGGAAAGCGGAGAATTCGATATTATGGTCGGAACCGATTCTCAACATATTCAGACCAAAAGAATCACCTGGACAAAATAAATTGAATTCAATTCAATAGGAGTAGGCTTTAGCCCACTTATGAAAATATAAAAAGAACGGCTTTAGCCAAAACTTACTATACATGAAAATCAAATTCAGAAATATAATAAATATCTGTGTAAGAGGAATATTCTTTCTTTCGACCCTCAATTGTGCTTCACATAAGCCGGATACTGGCAGAAAACTGATTTGGAATGATGAGTTTAACGGCAAAGGACTTCCGGATTCATTAAAATGGAATTATGATACCGGAGGAAGCGGTTTTGAAATGAAGAAGCTCAGTTTTATACCAAAAACAGGCTTGAAAATGCCAGAATGGAAAAAGGAAATCTCGTAATTGAAGCCAAAAAGAAAATTGGGAAAAGAATAAATATACTTCAGCAAGACTTCTAACCAAAGGAAAGTTCTCTTTTCAGTACGGAACAGTTGAGGTAAGGGCTAAACTTCCCAAAGGTCGGGGAACCTGGCCTGCCATATGGATGATGAGTGAAAACATGAAGAAGTGGCCGGATGACGGAGAACTGGATATTATGGAACATGTTGGTTTTAACCAGGGCTATATTCATGCTTCGGTTCACACCAAAAATATAACCACATCCAGGGAACACAGAAAACCGATACTATATTTGTAAAAGATGCCAGTGAAAAGTTTCATGTGTATAAAGCAGACTGGACTCCTGAAAAAATAGAGGTCTATATTGATGATAAGAAGTTTTTTACTTATGAAAATAAAGAGAAGAGCTATGAATCCTGGCCTTTTGATCAGCCGTACTTTATCATTTTAAATCTGGCAGTCGGTGGTTTCTGGGGCGGAAAAGAAGGAATAGATGATTCTGTTTTTCCACAGAAGTATTATATAGACTACGTTAGGGTCTATCAAAATAAATAATGAATAGGGGACGCAATCGTCCAAAATAAAAAATCATGAGAAAACTAATTGTAAGTTGTTTTGTAGTGGGTATTGTAGTGAATGTCAATGCCCAGAATTATTGGAAAAAGCATGAAGGTAAAACAGCTAAAGTAATCCTGACCAATGCTAAGGCGGAAGAAAGGATGGTTGACAAAGGGGCGGTTAAGTTTGAACAATTCGGACAACCGAAAGAAACTGAGGCCTGTATTTTTATAGCACCCAATTTTAAATATCAGAAACTGATAGGAATAGGAGGTGCCATTACAGACGCTTCAGCAGAGACTTTTTACAAAATGCCGAAGAACAGGCAAAAAGAGATTCTGGATGCGTATTTCGGTAAAAACGGATTGGGATATACGGTTGTTCGTACCAATATGAACTCCTGTGACTTCTCCAGTGATTCCTATACTTATGTGGAAGATAACGATACGGCTCTGAAGACTTTTAATGTTGCTCATGACGAGAAATATAAGATCCCGATGATCAAAGAAGCCCAGAAAGCAATCGGAAATAATTTTACCTTTTATTTTTCTCCATGGAGTCCACCGGCCTGGATGAAATCCAATAAAAGCTTATACAAAGGAGGAAGACTGGAAAACCAGTATTACCAGACCTGGGCAGATTATTATATTAAATTCATCAGAGAATACGAAAAAGAGGAATCAATGTCTGGGGATTAACGGTTCAGAATGAGCCTATGGCTACGCAATCATGGGAATCCTGTATCTATACCGCTGAAGAAGAAGGCGATTTCCTGAAAAACAATTTAGGACCCACTCTCTGGAAAAACGGATATAAAGATAAGAAAGTTATGATCTGGGATCACAACAGAGATCTTATTTATCAGAGGGCAACTACCACACTGGCTGATCCTGAAACATCAAAATATGCTCACGGAATCGGGTACCACTGGTATGAAACCTGGAACAATAAAACCCAGCTTTTTGACAATTTAGCAGAAACACACAGAGCTTTCCCGGATAAATTCCTGGCATTTACAGAAGGCTGCAAAGAACAGTTTGCAATGGATAAAATCTATGATGTAAGCCTGGGTGAGCTTTACAGCAAGAATATGCTGAACGATTTCAATAAAGGAAATGCCTTGTGGACAGACTGGAATATCCTGCTGGATGAAACAGGAGGCCCCAATCATAAAGGAAACTTCTGCTTTGCTCCGATCATTGCTGATACCAAGACAGGAGAAGTATTCTACACCTATGAGTATTATTATATCGGCCATGTTTCAAAGTACATCAAGCCGAATGCCCAGAGAATCGGAAGTTCCTCCAACAGAGCTGCTCTGACCTCGACAGCATTTATGAATGAAAACGGGCAGCTGGTAACAGTGATCATGAATGATTCAGACAACGATATTGAAACCAATCTCTGGATCGAAGGAATGGCTGCCAGGCTGAATGCTCCTGCGCATTCTATACAGACCGTGATCCTGTAATTTCATATTAATATATTTTTGACAGTATCGGCGGCCTCGAAGAGGCCGCCGATACGATTTTAATTCCATATGGAATTTGAGAAATATTTCAATGAAATTTTTATTTATTTAAATCGTAATTAATTATTGTTATTTTATTTATTATTAAATTTTGTTATAGTTGATTATTATTTGGTATTTTGGTTTTATTTTTTATAATTTTAATATATTAATAAACAAGCCGAAAACCATGAATTTATCAATAACAGACAAAGAATTTTATGCCGGATTACAGCAGCTTCCGAAACCTCAGTATCCATTTCCGGATTTTTCCCATCCTGATATGTTGCTGCAGAGAGAAGAATATTATCATTGGATAGATAAAGAATATGCCTTTCATACTAAAGAGGCTCGCGAAAAACATAAACGGCATCACCTGACTGATATTGCTGCAAGAGGTTGTCCTTTCCTGAAATCCATAGCAGAATTGAGACCTTTGGCTAATTATACCGCAAATGGGGCTATGATGGATGATTATTTTGATCGATGTACAAGGGAAGAAATGTATGGCATCATGCAACGGATCATGGTATTGCTATCCGGTGAAGATCCTGTTGAACCAGCTGAAAACGGTATTTTTCATTTATTCTGGGTGTTGCGGAAGGATGCCATACAATGTGGTATTCCTGAACGTATTTACAGAAGATTTGTGAGATCAATACAGGATGTGCTGATGGGGTATTCTGAAGAAAAAGTGTATTACAGAACCAATAGCATACCACCATTACCTGTTTATCTTCTGATCCGGGAAGCAACAAGCGGTGTTCAGCCATATTGTGATTATGTGGTTCTTCAGAAAGACTATCGGCAGCTGCCTGACGGAATTTTTGATCATCCTCACATCAGACGTATTTATACGCTTTGTTCTCTGATGATTGGTATACACAATGATCTTATTTCATTACCGAAAGAACTTCATAGAGAGGGTGATACAATGAATCTGGTAAAAGTTTTACAGCACGAAGATCAATTATCTTTGCAGGAAGCTTATATGAAAGCGCTGGAAATTCATGATCAGTATTTAAAAGAATTCTTGACTTTGCAAAACCATCTGCCTCCGTTTGGTGATTGGCAGAATGAGGTTTATAATTATATTCAGGATCTGGGAGTTATGGTAGCAGGAGTATATGCATGGCATACCAACGATACTTCCAGGTATGTGAATGGAGGGTATGTGGAAGGCGAGTTCTCAGGCCTGGAATAATCAAAAACCCATGACAACTGATCATGGGTTTTCTATTTATTTTAAACGAAACTTTGCAGTCCGTTGTTTTTTATGAATGATTTTTATTCAGCATCATATTTACTGATTACTTTCTGAGTAACTCCTGAACTGCTGAAACCTCCATCATGGAAAAGGTTCTGCATTGTTACTTTTTAGTAAGATCAGAGAATAAAGTTACACAGTAGTCTGCACATTCAAGAGCTGTAGCGTTTCCTAGCGGAGACATATCTTCTGCATACCCAAGGAACCCTCCGAAACCTTTCACACCGCTACCCGCAGTAGTCATTGTTGGAGACTGAGAAACCGTATTTACACGTACTTTTCTTTCACCCCAATAGTTTCCGAAAGTTCTTGCAATACTTTCCAGATACGCTTTATTATCAGACATATCATTATAATCAGGGAATGTTCTCTGAGCAGCAATATAAGTAAGGGCCAAAATACTTCCCCATTCGTTCATACAGTCTTTTTCCCAGGCTACACGCATTACTTTATGGAAAGAAACAGCGGAAATATCCCAGCCTTTCTCCAACCAATCGTAATTCATTTCTGTATAATGCTTTCCTTTTCTTACATTGATAGACATTCCGATAGAATGAAGGATAAAGTCGATTTTTCCAAATTTTGCAACAGCGGCATCAAAAAGTTTTTCAAGATCTTCTACAGAAGTAGCATCAGCACCTATCACTTCAGAACCTGTTTTTTCTGCTAAACCATTAAGTTCTCCCATTCTCAAAGCAATAGGAGCATTTGATAAGATAAATTCAGCACCTTCCTCATGGCATCTTTCAGCAACTTTCCATGCGATAGATTGTTCATTAAGGGCTCCAAAAATAATTCCCTTTTTGCCTTTAAGTAAACCGTATGACATAATTTTTTAATGTTTATTATAATACAAATGTAGCAATAATTGTGGTTATGACATAATAAAAAATGGAGCCTTATCAATTTTAAGACTCCATTTTCTTGAAAATATTTATATGACTGAAATTTTAATTGGTTTTCTTGTTCCATTCTGCTTTTACATCTTCCGCTGCATCCTTAGTTTTTTCCCAAGCCTCATCTGCCTTATCTTTGATGTCTTCCCAGGCATCAGATACATTAGCTTTTACCCTGTCAAACCAGTCTTCCTGATTAGCTTCCTCATCGTTATTACGTTTTTCATTAATATAAGCCTTGGCTTTGTCTGCCAGTTCATTGATTTTCCATTTGGCGTTATCCGTTGCATTCTGTAAAGAATTTTCTACATTATTCACTGCATTTTCCGCTTTGTTGTAATCTGAATTATTCATAATAGTATAAATTTGGTTTGGTAACCGTAAATAAACAATAACCATTCCTAAAATCAGTTGATTCTGTTAAACTTTTCATAATCTTTTGTTATACTTTTCTAAATCAGTATTAAATTTATCCTGTAAAAATTGATAATTATGGAAAAAATACGTTGCGGATGGTGCGAAAAAGATGATCTGTACAGAAAATACCATGATGAAGAGTGGGGAAGACCTGTATATGATGATGAAACAATATTTGAATTTCTTATTCTGGAAAGTTTTCAGGCCGGACTGAGCTGGTATACAATCCTGTCTAAAAGAGAAAACTTCAGAAAAGCTTTTGACAACTTTGATTATCATAAAATGGCTGCTTATTCTGATCAGAAAATAGAAGAACTGATGAATGATCCGGGTATCATCAGGAACAGGCTTAAAATACTGGCTGCCGTTACCAATGCCCAAAAATTCATGGAAGTTCAGACTGAATTTGGAAGCTTTTCCCAATACATATGGGGATTTGTAGACGGAAAACCTCTTGACAGGGTTCCTGAATCTTTGGCTGATGTTCCCGCCACTACAGAAATTTCCGATACTATTTCCAAAGATTTGAAGAAGAGAGGATTTAAGTTTATGGGATCTACCGTTGTTTATGCTCATATGCAGGCTACGGGCATGGTGAATGATCATATTGAAAACTGTTTTACAAGAATATAATGAATTTAAATATTAATCATTTTTAAGTGATTTTTTTAATGATAATTAAATTTGGTGTTAATCACTTTAAGCCATTTTTTTCTTAATAGTTATGAATGCTAAGTTTTATAATGTGTTGGAAATTAAACAATTTTCAATTATTGGTGAGTAAATGTATGATTACTCACTCTTAAGTGTTTTTAATTATTGAATCAGTAAAAATATCATTGATTTATTAAAAATATGTATATTTGCATCCTCAAAAACATAGTTGATGCAAAAAAATTGTAAATTTTGGTTAAGCCTTCTTTCTCTGCTGTTTAGTTTTGCTTTACATGCTCAGGTGGGGATCGGGTTGCCAAATCCTGATCACTCAGCTATGTTGCATATCAGTGCAAAAGATAAAGGAATATTATTACCCAGCATTGCTTTGACCTCAACTACGGATAATGTTACGGTACCTGCTCCGGCAGACGGGCTGATCGTATGGAATAATGGTAATGGGGCTTTGCAGAAGCGGGATTTTACTACTGGTATCATTCAAAATGGAATAAACTCTTATCCAATACCGCTGAAACCACTAAAGGTGATGGTGAAAGCTGGAATGTTACCGGTACCAACGTGGGAAACTATGGAGGTGTCAATACCAATCTGTCATTAGGAACAAAAACACGGATGATCTCGTTTTTAAAGTGAATTCTTCAACAGCCGGCAGATTGGGAGCTGATAATTCTGTAAGCTTGGGGCTCGGGGCAGATGCAGGACAGAATGGAATTGCCATCGGAAGTTCAAGTTCTGCATTTCAGGGCATATCAATTGGTAGTGCAGCAGCCGTTTCAGCCAATGATGCATTGGCAATAGGAAATAAATCTACAGCCGGTGGGTTCAAATCAACAGCCATAGGATATAATGCACAAACAGGCAATAATGAATCTACTGCCATCGGGAACCATGCTTCGGCAACAGGTTTTCAGTCGATAGCGCTGGGATATAATGCGAAAACCAATACAAATAATGAGACCGCTTTAGGATATAATGCTGTTACCAACAGTCAAAACTCAACTGCAATAGGTTCGGGAGCTAATGCTTCGGGGCAATATTCGACAGCGATAGGATATGGAGCAACGACCTCACAGGCCAATACCATTGTGCTGGGGAATAATGATGTAAATGTAGGTATTGGCACGGGGGCTCCGAATATGTCTGCAAAACTGGATGTGAACGGGCAATATAAACTGGGAGAAAAGGGTACTGTGCAGAAAAACCAGATCACTTTCGAGGTATGGCCCGGAGTTTCTATCCATAATATGCCGCCAGGAAAATCTACAACCGTTGAGATTACGGTTCCGGCAGCCATGCAGCCCGGGTCTACAAGAGCTGTAGTAACAGTTTCTCCTGCCGGGGATTTTGCAGGAAATTCTTCCTTTTCAATTTCAAATCCAAGGCTTATTTCAACGTCCAGGATTGCGATTAATCTTACCAATATATCAGGAAGTGCAGATAGTTTATATTCAGGACATTTTTATGTGATGATCAATGAATTTTAATTGAGATAATAAGTTTTATTATAGTTGATATGGTGTTAGGGCTTCCTTTGGGAAGTCCTTTTATTTTCCTTACAGCGTTCATCCTGTTTATTTTTGAAATACATATCGTTAATATCATTATTTTTGGGATATGAAGAAAATAGGAATCATCGGCTACGGCTGGCTGGGGAAAGAATTGCCAATGCCATGTCTGGTAAATATGAATTGTATACCACAACCACTACACTGGATAAAGCAAAAGAACTGAATGACAGAGGTATGAATGCAACAGTAGTTTCTTTTCCGGATTTTCAATTGGAAAAACCATTGCCGCAATGGGATGCCATTGAGAGTCTTGATGTTTTAATGATTACCATTCCGGTTTCAGAAAAAAGCTGCTGTGTAAGTTCTTTGTATAACAGGATCCGGAATTTATCATCATTTATTGGGAATTTTAAAGGGCAAATGTTTCTGATGAGCTCAACCGGAGTATATCCGGATGTTGCGAAGGAACTGACAGAGGAAGATATGCCTATTGAAAAAGTTTCAGGAGAAAGAATGGTAAGAAACACATATCCACAGACCAATATTCTGAGATTAGCCGGTTTGATGGGAGACAACAGACTGCTTAAAAATTATAATATAGCTGCTTTAGATGCTCCTGTTAATCATATTCATTATACTGATATCTGTTCGGCGATCATAAAAATGATTGAAAATAGATCAGAAAGAAAACTCTACAATATCAGCGCTCCTCTTCACCCATCCAAAGATGCAGTGGTTCATGCCCAGAAAAGTCTGCCATTTGCCGAGGAAACAGAACGGGAAGGCAGAAAAATAATTTCCACAAAAATGATGACTGAACTGGATTTTGTATTTCAGTATGCTGACCCGAGATTCTTTCATGTTAAAAGTTAAAAACCTACAATTAATTGTAGGTTTTTAACTTTTATAATAATTAATATTCATCAGGTTCCCTTATGGGAAAATATTCACCTGTTACAAGTAAAAGTTTAGTTTTTGTATTGATATTAAATTTTATTTCCATTTCATAATCATTAGAGGTATTCATATCATCACAACCAAAATAATAGTGAGCATCATAAAGAATTGTAAAGCCACCATCAATTTCATTTTCATATGATGAATAAAAAAAGAGTGTTCTTCAAGAGAGAATTCACTTACTTCACCTCTGTTACCATCAATTTGATGATAAGAAGACAACATGGAAGTTATCTCATTATTTATTTTTGAGGTTTTAAAAAAACATTAAAAGTTTCAAAGAAGTTTTCATCAGAATCAATATTTGACAAAAGATTTTGAATGAAATTTTCTTCTAAATCAAACTCAATTTTTTCTTGCATGATAATTAGTGTTTTAGCTTTTACTTAATAATTCTGTCAAGCACCCATGTAATCAGGTTCTTTTCAGAAGCATGATGATCTGCAGAGAATTCTCCACGTCTTCTGTTGGCAATAACGTTATTTACAGTGATCGCTTTGTGACCCAACAATTTGGAAAGAGCATAGATCGCAGAAGTTTCCATCTCGAAATTGGTTATTCCAAGGTCGTTCAATGTTTCAAGGAACTGATCATCCACTGCTTTTAAACGAAGCTGTCTTCCCTGTGGCGCATAGAATCCTGGGAATGTTGCCGTATTTCCGTGGTATTTGGCATCTTTATAATATTCTCCCATTTCTTCTGCCCAGTCTGAAAAATAAAGCATAGGCTTGATTCTTTCATAAGGGAATCTTTCAAGGAAGCTTTTAGAAAACTCATTTTCAAAGTTGTAATCCTGATAGAAATGCATCAGCCCGTCTAATCCTACAACATTCTGGGTAACCAGCATATTGTCTACCTGTACATCAGGATTTACACTTCCACACGTTCCCATACGGAAAAGTTCAAGGGCTTTGTGCTCAGTTTTGAACTCCTTGTTCTTCAGGTCGATGTTCACCAAAGCATCCAGCTCGTTCATTACGATATCGATGTTTTCTGTACCAATACCGGTTGACATTACGGTGATTCTTTCACCACGAAGCGTTCCTGTATGAGTGTAAAATTCTCTTTTATTTTTTTGATCTCTACCGTATCAAAATATTTTGAAACTTTTGCTACTCTGTCCGGGTCACCTACAAGGATGATTTTGTCAGCAATATCTTCAGGTAAAAGATTTAAGTGGTATACACTTCCGTCTTCATTCAGAACAAGTTCTGAGGCAGCAAGTTTGTTTAGCATAATATGTATATTTTTTTTTTTTAATTAATGAGAATAGCATCTTTATAAGGAGAGGCCATCACTTCGTAGATGTCATTGTATTCTTCTACAATTCTTTTCTGGCCGTTCATTACTTCATATACGGTAACTACGGTCTTTTCGATGTTTTTAGGGTCTTTTCTTTGTGAGGTGACTTCGTAGAAATGATTGTCTTTTGCAAAACGGAAATCAGTTCTTCTTTGGTAGAATTGTTGGAAGCCATCATTCCGGGAACTCCATTACAATGTCTTTAAGATCCGTGTACGTTTTATAAGGTTTGGTAACCCCGTTGGAATAAACATAAACATTAGGAATGGCTTTATCTTTCTCAAGACGTACCAGGTAATAATCATTCCCTTTTTTTTTCAGCATACACGGCCATTTCCTGTTTCTTTTCAGACTGTTGTACCTGCTGCTGCGGTTTTTTCTTCTGTGAAAATGCCGTCATAGAAAGGAAGCTGGCAGCAAAGGCAATCAATAGCTTTGTTTTCATAATACTATTTTAGTTTTTGATGTGTTGAATTTAATTAAAATAATCCTTCCCAATATCTCCTCACCATTATTTTACCGGTATTTTGGAACAACCGGCTTTTTCAGAATAATGAATTTTGATTTCGGGGTTTAAAATTAGTGAAAAATATGATACCGGAAATATAAACATTATTTAATCTGCTATTAAAACTGAGATAACATCAGATGAATACTTTTGCGCCTAAAAATTCATGAGATCGTATCCACTGCTTGTTGTTATCCTTCTGATAGGGTTTGCAGTAATGTCTTTCAATCCGGTTTATAAAGGAAAAGAAAGTGAAAATACATTTGTTAATCAGGGGCTTTCTGACTTTAAGACTCAACTTGAGAAGCTGAAATCAGATGTCCGGGAGTTTTCAGAAGACAGGATTACCCTTGAAGAATTGCGGAAATCGTTGAGCAGTACGAGAAACTCATTCAAAGAAATTGAATTTTACATCGCTTATCATTATCCGGAATTTACCAAAACCCATCTGAATGCAGCGCCGTTATTTCATATAGAGGCTGCAGGAACCTCAGCTTATACATTGCCACCGGAAGGTCTGCAGGTCCTGGATGAACTGATTTTTTCAGAAGAAGCAGGAGATGAAAAAGAAAAAATAAAGACCATCACCGATTTTTTATACAACAGCTATTCAAAATTCTACCTGAGCTCAGTGAAAAACGGCTTGAGCAAAGGAAACAACAGAACATTGCCTTTACGCATTGAGCTTATCAGGATCTATTCATTAGGAGTAACCGGCTTTGATACTCCGGGATCTTTAAATATTTCTGAAGAAGCAGGACACGCACTTTCGGGAATGCAGAAATACCTCAATGATGATCCTTATTTCAGGAATTATGATACCCGGAAGGCTGATCAGATTTTAACAGAAGCGATAAGCTATCTTTCAAAAAATACTGATTTTGAAACTTTCGACAGGATAGAATTTTATAAAAAATACATACAGCCGTTGTACGAAGAACTGGGTAGATGGGACGGAAGACCTGATGATCTCAAAGAGTTTTCCGGATGGAATGTGGGCAATAAGAATTTTTTCAGCAGTGATTTTCTGGATCCCTATTTTTATACTTTATTGAAATCTTCAGAAGACAATCCGGAGCTCCGTAATCTGGGTCAATCAATTTTCTATGATCAGAATTTGAGCGGAAACGGAAAAATGAGCTGTGCCACATGTCACCTTCAGGAAAATGCATTTACAGACCTTAAAGCCAGGTCGCAAAGCAATGTAGAAGGGAAAACAGTGCTGCGAAACTCACCATCCTTATATAATGCAGTTTTTGCCAAAAGATTTTTCTATGACCTGCGGGCTTTCTATCTTGAGCAGCAGGCAGAGCATGTAATCTATAATGAAGAGGAATTTAATACAAGCTATGAAAGTATTATTAAGAAACTGAAAACCAACCCCGAATATAAAAAAGCATTCCGCAAGGCGTTCAAAGACGGAAATATCAGTAAGGAGAACTTTTCCAAAGCTTTAAGCTCATATGTGGCTTCTTTGTATTCTTTCGACAGTGATTTTGACCGTTTTATGAGAAATGAAAAGAATGTTTCTGATGATGTGAAAAAGGGATTCAACCTGTTTATGGGGAAAGCGAATTGTGCTACCTGCCATTTTGCTCCTCATTTTTCCGGATTGGTACCGCCGTTTTTCAATGAAAATGAATCTGAAGTTTTAGGTGTCACAACCAAATCGATCAAACAGACTCCTATAGAACTGGATCAGGATTTGGGAAGAGGAAACAGCCCGGTGAAAAAAAAAATCATGGATTTATGATTATTCATTCAAAACAGTAACGGTCAGAAATATTGCCCTTACAAAACCTTATTTCCATAACGGAGCGTTTAATACGTTAGAAGAAGTACTCGATTTTTACAATGAAGGCGGCGGAGAAGGCTTAGGATTAAAAATGAAAAATCAAACGCTGGCTCCGGATAAACTGAACCTGACCGAACCAGAAATCAAACAGATTATTGCCTTTCTGAATGCACTTACGGATGTGAGTAAAGCGAAATAGACGGGATGTGTCACTCGGGATAGGTAGTACGATATTGTTTTTAATAAAACCAGGCTAAACTCTGAAACTTGTGTAAATGTCTACACTGGTTTCGGAATTTAGCCTGAAATTATTTTACAGATCGGGTCAATCTGTTTTATTTTGTTTGAATCAGCTTTTCCAGCTTATCAATCATTTCCTGCTGTTGCTTCAGCATACGCTCATAAAGTTCAATCATTTTGTCAAGAGGATTGAAAGTGGGTTGATTATTAAAAAGGCAGGTTGTTGACAATTATCAAAAGAGGCTGTATTGGAAATAATGTTTATCGCTTGTTCTTCATCAAAATTCTCAATTGCTTCTGCCGGAACCTTAAGAATCTGAGCTACCTGTGCCAAAACATCAGACTCTACAATTTCTTTTTGTTCCAAAAGAGAGATTTTCTTCTGATTCCAGTCGTCTCCTAATTCAAAGGCTAAGGCTTCCTGTTTGATACCCAGCATTTCACGGAAACGTTTGATATTTCTGCCCTGATGTATTTTTTTATTTTGCATAGCTGTGTCAATCATAATAACAAATATAAAGGTTTAAAAGATATGAATAAAGCTTGTTTTTAAAATAAATTATCTTCTAAAATATTCTTGTTTTCGAATAAAATTTCTCTTCTTTTACTGTTTTAGCTTGTTGAACATAACTGTTTTGAACCAATAAACAAATATGATAAACATACATGCCCATTAGAACATACAATAATTGTCTTTACATCCTACTCAAAACCCGAATCTCGAACCCCGTATCATTTAACACAAACTTAATCTCCTTAACATTAGGTTTTAAATTAATTAATATTCACGAATCTATATTTAAAATCCTATTAACAGAGGACGATTCTGAAAAAATAGTTTTGCAGGGTCTAATAAATCAAATAAAAAATGAAGAAAAAACTACTAACAATCGGAGCCCTGGCTTTATTGGCGAGTACGGGAATCCATGCACAGACTTTCCTGTTCAATCAGGGAACATCCTGGAGCTACAAAGACAACAACCAGGCTCAGCCCGCCGGCTGGAATGCTAAAACCTATGATGTCTCATCCTGGGCCACGGGAAATGCACCACTGGGATATGGTGATCCTGTAACAACTACGATCAGTTCAGGGCTTACTACAGCATATTTTGCAAAGGATTTCACGGTAGACCTTTCTGCTCTTTCAGATAATATGGAGCTTGGAGTGATGAGAGATGACGGATTGTAGTGTACCTTAACGGTGAAGAAGTAGTAAGAGACAATATGCCTGCTGGGGTGATTACTTTTAATACGTTTTCCAGTACAATCATTGACGGGGCGGCAGAAAATGTGTACAATATTTTCTCTATTCCGAAATCAAAATTCGTAAACGGTGTCAACAGGATTTCTGTTGAGTTACATAACAGAAGTGCAACCAGTTCAGATCTCAGAATTGATGCCTATCTTAAAACAACAGCCACTACTACAACACCTGTAGCCTGTAACGGAACCCACATCAGCTGCTTTACTTCTATTGTGCCTACTGCACAGACAGACAAACTGATCATTCCGGCAGAACACAAATACCAGCTTATTTTAAAAGAGGGTGACAGCTATACAGAAGGCGGAGGCCTGGTAGGAGGTCAGAATGACTTTACGGGATATGTTGCCAAAGCAGGAAGCAGTACCAACGGGTATCTTTCCGTAAACCATGAAACCAACCCTGGGAGTTACCATGGCAGAGATCAACTATAACGGCGCAACCAAACTTTGGGAACTGACCAAATCAAGAGCAGTAAGCTTCTCAGATCCAAGTCTTGTACAGACGATCAGAAACTGTTCAGGTGGTGTTACCCCTGGGGAACTATCGTGACCGCTGAAGAATCTGTTACTTCAAATGATGTAAATGCTGATGGATACAAAGATTACGGCTGGCTGGTTGAAATAGACCCTGCAACCGCTCAGGTGATCTCTAAAAACCTAACGGAACCAAAGGTAAACTTTGGCAGATGGGAATCATGAACCATGAAAATGTAGTGATCAACAATGCAGGAACGGTAGCTTACTACGGAGAAGACGGTGGAACCCACATGGTGTATAAATATGTGATGGATACTCCGAATGATCTTTCTTCAGGAAACCTTTATGTATTAAAACTAGATCAGGGATTAACGGCAGGAGATCCTACAGTGTCTACTGCCACATGGATTCAGGTTCCGAATAAAGAAAAAACAGATCAGAACAATACAGCGCAACTGGCATTGTCATTAGGAGGAACAAGATTCAATGGGGTGGAAGATGTGGATATCAGCCCTCTGGATGGCAGAATCTACTTCACAGCAAAAGGATTGGATAAAGTATACCGTTTAAAGGATGACGGAGCAACGGCCTCACAGGTAGAAACATTTGTAGGAGGGGCGAACTCTGTATATTCTTTCAATACTGCTCAGGGAATGAAGTCTGAAGCGTGGGGAGATGGAAATGATAACCTTACTTTTGATGAACTTGGTAACCTTTGGGTGCTTCAGGATGGTGGTAAAAACTATATCTGGGTAATGCCCCTGATCATACACAGGCTAATCCGAAAGTGAAACTGTTTGCTTCCATGCCGGCAGGTGCAGAACCTACAGGACTTACATTTACTCGGATCATAAATTTGGTTTCTTCTCAATCCAGCATCCGGATTCAACAATCTACGGATGTGGATGCTACAGGAAACACCATCAACTATAAAGGCAAGTCTGCAACGATTGTGATTGCACTTAAAAATAACTTAGGAATCGAAGGTTCTTTAGGAACAATTGAAAACAAAACGGCTGAAAATACGGTATCAATAGCACCTAATCCTACTTCAGGAATGGTGAAGATCAATTCTGCAAAAGGATTGAAAGATATTACAGTAACAGCTTACAGCTTAGACGGAAAAATCGTTTATACAAAGAAGTTCAACGGTACCAATACCTCTTTGAATCTGGACTTTACACAACAGTTGGAAGGTTCACGTGTTTTAGTATTGAATATTGAAGCAGAAGGAGGTTTCCAGAAGACTGTAAAACTTTTAAAGAAGTAAATTATCAGTAATTCAGGAGTTCCGGCAGCAAAGCTGCCGGAACTCCTTTCTGTTTTTTAAATACCCTGCGTCATTAAGAAAAATGAAATGACAAAGCATCTGATGCAATTGCACAGGCATTTAAAAAACTATAAATATTTTTATATGAAAAAGCTTTTTTATTCATCTCCATTCTGGCAATTTCTCAGGCAAAAGCCCAGATCGATCCGGTAAAATATCCTACTTTTACCAATATTGAAGATGCTTTAAACAGTAAAAAAGCTGTTTACAGTGTAAGCTTCAGAGAAAAAGGAATGTTCAACCTTCCTCCACAGATCATAAAGCTGGATTCATTGTTTTTCCTGAATATTATGGCCAATAAGCTTGAAAAAATGGATCAGGAGCTGTTTGCACTAAAAGAGCTGGAAATATTGAATGTCAACGAAAACAGTATTAAATATATTCCTGATGAAATCGGACAGCTTAAAAAACTGACCACTTTCTCCATGAATCTGAACAGTCTGACTGGTATTAATCCTAATCTGGCAAAGCTACAGAATTTAAAAGTCGTTCATTTTGATGCCAATAATCTGAATGTCTTTCCCGAGGCCCTGATGAATATTCCTGCATTGGAAGAAATTAACCTGCAGGAAACCAGATCAGCTTTATTGCAGACGGCTTTACAGGATCAGAAATTTAAAATTCCTGAACCTTTCCGATAATCAGATTAATGATCTCGGAAACTTATCTTTTCCCAAAAACTTAAAATATCTTGAACTGCAGCAAAATACGATTGCAAAACTTCCGGAAAACCTGTTTAAGGCTAAAAACCTTGAATTCCTGAATGTAAGCGGAAACAATATCACAGAAATACCCCGGAATAAAAGGACTGAAAAATGTAGTCAGCATGAATCTGGCCAACAATAATCTGAAAGATATTCCTGTAGAAATCAGTCAGCTGAAAAATCTGAAAACCTTGATTCTTACAGGAAATCCTATAAAAAATAAAATTGAAAATTTAAAGACCTTACTGCCGGATACCCGGATCTATTTCTAGATCTACCCGCCAACACGTTTGGTCTTGTATCCCATTTCTTTAAGGATATTCATTATTTTATCACGGTTATCTCCTTGAATGATGATCGTTCCATCCTTCTCAGAACCGCCTATGCCTAAGGTGGTTTTTATTTTCTTTGAGATTTTTTTAAGGTCTTCTTCACTGCCTTCCCAGCCTTCAACAATCGTTACAGGCTTACCGTTTCTCCCTTTTTTCTCAAATTTGCATACCAAAGGTTCCTTCTGCTTGAATGCTTCTTCAGGCATCTCAAAATCCTGCTCTTCATGATCAGGAAAAAGATTCTTCAATTGATCTCGTAAATCCATAGAGCAAAATTAAAAAGATTTGCTGATTAATAAATAAAATTTATAAAATAATGTGCTGGCTTTTCCGGAAATATTTGGTCTGATAATCTTCTGAAGTCATGTAAAATAAATATATAATTTCCTCATATGAAGATAAATCTCAGGTTATGCTGAAGTTTTTATATTTTTGACGGATTTTATAACTTAAAAACTAATATGAAAACCAACCACCTCGTTGCTGTTTTGCTACTGACTTTTGGAATCTCCAAAGCTCAGACCGCTTTCCGGTGATCCACTAAATGCTGTATTTGAAACAAAAGATACCGACCGCTTCTGGAAAGCATTTGATACAATGGAAACTTCTAAAGAAAATCCGTTTACTGACTATGTAAAAGACGGCTCTCCGGGAGTGAAAGGTTTTACAAAATTCAGAATCATCAATGCCGATTCATTATATTCAAAAGTAAAAAGAGAAGGGAAGACTATCTGAAAAGCCGTAATGTGCTGGCTGGGATAAATCAAAAGGAAAAAAGACAAGAGCAATTTACAGTGCCCTGAAATACTGGTATCCGGAAGCTAAATTTCCACCGGTATATTTTGTATACGGAAGATTTAATTCCGGAGGAACGTCCTCTAATGATGGAATTATCATCGGGACTGAAATGCTTAAAAACCTTGACGGCATTACCGGACTTATTGCTCATGAGCTGATCCACTTTGAACAGAATGTTGAAGGAAAAAACACTCTACTGAAACAATCTTTAGTAGAAGGCGGGGCAGATTTCATCGGGGAATTTATCTCCGGGAACATATCAATCCCGTACCGTTCCAATATGGGGAGGCCCATTCTGATAGATTGTTCAAAGAATTTGTATCCATTCTGAAACAGGAAGAGCAGAAAGATTGGCTGTACGGAGTGAGTAAAAAGATGACCGTCCCAATGACCTTGGATATTGGATAGGATATAAAATTACCGAAGCTTATTTCAATAAACAGACAGACAAACATAAGGCGATTCATGATATTCTGAATATTAAAAACCCTCTGTTATTCCTGAAAGAAAGTGGGTTTCTGGATCGCTATATCCAGGAATATACAAAGAAAAATAAAATGAAGTTCGACGACTTTTTTAAAGATTAGAACGGATTAGACAATCAGAATACTTTGATATAGAAGCGTTTTGAAATACAATAATTTATCAATCTGCGAAATCAGCATAATCTGCGAGACTTATTATTCTCTTACAGATCCTGTTGATTTTGCAGATTTTTTTCTTTATCCGATGCAGTATATAGAATAAAATGGAGATAAATAAAATTCAGGAGTCCAAATTCTTCTATTCATCGGAAATTCGGTAAATTTGTATAACAAAAGTTTTACAAAATGTCGAAAAAGCAATACTGGCAATTCTTGACGGATGGGGATTGGGAACAAACCCGGACGTTTCCGCAATAGATAAAGCAAATACACCATTTATAGACAGCTGTTACCAAAAATTTCCTCATACTACCCTTGAAGCGAGCGGCCTTGCTGTAGGTCTTCCTGCAGGTCAGATGGGAAATTCTGAAGTAGGGCATATGAACCTGGGAGCCGGAAGAGTAGTGTACCAGAACCTGGTAAAACTGAATATGGCAGTGGAGAACGGAACGTTAGGCCAGGAAAAGGTCATTCAGGATGCATTTGAATATGCTAAAAAGAAAACAAAAAGTACACTTCATCGGTTTGGTTTCCAACGGAGGTGTACATTCACATATCAATCACTTAAAAGGATTACTGACTGCAGCAAAAGATTTCGGATTGAATGAAAATGTCTTTGTTCATGCCTTTACAGACGGAAGAGATTGCGATCCGCATTCAGGACTTGGATTTATTGATGAGCTTCAGAAACATATGGAGGCTACCACCGGAAAGCTGGCAACCGTTGTGGGAAGATATTATGCGATGGACAGAGATAAAAGATGGGAACGTGTAAAGCTTGCCTATGATGCCCTTGTAGAAGGTATAGGAGAGCAGACTACAGACGCCCTGGCAGCAATCCGTACTTCGTATGACAATAATGTAACCGATGAGTTCCTTAAACCTGTCATTTTGGTGAATACAACGGCAACTGGAAACGTAGTGCCGGTTGCGAAGATCATTGACAATGATGTGGTGATCTGTTTCAATTTCCGTACAGACAGAGGTAGAGAAATCACAGAAGTGCTTTCACAGAAGGATTTCCCTGAATATGGAATGAAAAAGCTGAACCTTTATTATATTACATTGACAAACTATGATAAGACATTCCAGAATGTGCAGGTAGTATTTGATGAAAATGTACTGACGGAAACAATGGGGAAGTCCTTGAAAAAATGGCAAAACCCAGATCAGAATTGCAGAAACGGAAAAATATCCTCACGTAACCTTCTTCTTTTCGGGGGAAGAGAACTTGAATTCAGCGGCGAAAGAAGATTATTATGTCCAAGCCCGAAAGATGTTCCTACCTACGATTTGAAACCGGAAATGTCAGCCTATGATATTACCAATGCTATTGTTCCGAACTGGAGCAGGGAACAGCTGATTTTGTCTGCCTGAACTTTGCCAATACAGATATGGTTGGCCATACAGGAGTTTTTGAAGCTGCTGTAAAAGCCGCAGAAACCGTAGATAAATGCATCGAAAAAGTGGCAACAACCGCTTACGAAAACGGATATGCTGTCTTCATCCTTGCAGACCATGGAAATTCAGACGTGATGATCAATGCAGACGGAACACCTAATACCCAACACTCTACCAATCTGGTACCTTTTATCGTGATGGATAAAGATCATGAATGGACGCTAAAGCCAGGAAAACTGGGCGATGTAGCGCCTACCATACTGAAAGTAATGGGGTAGAAAGACCAAATGCCATGACAGGAGATATTTTAGTGAGCTAAAATTCGATAATAATGTTAAAAAATGCCGTTATATTGATATATCGGCATTTTTTTATGATTTATGTCAGATAAGGTATGAGTTGCATACTTTATTATGCGCTAAATAATAAATAAATCATATCTTTGTTAATTAAAACTGAATATAAAAATGTATCAAAAGCTTGTTAGGAAAGAAGTAATGGGAATATTGGAAAAGGAAGTGAGTTCTTTTCTTGATAAATTTTAACGCCAATTGAAAAAATTTGGCAGCCTTCCGATTATTTGCCTGATCCTTCAAGCGAAGAATTTAAACACGATTTAGAAGAAATTCAGACTTTTGCCCGTGAAATGCCTTACGATCTGTTTGTTACCCTGATCGGCGACTGTATTACAGAAGAAGCATTGCCTTCCTATGAATCCTGGCTGATGGGAGTTGACGGGATCAATCAGGAAGAAAAAGTGGGCTGGGCCAACTGGGTGAGAGCCTGGACTGCCGAAGAAAACAGACACGGAGATCTATTGAACAAATACCTTTATCTGTGCGGAAGAGTTAATATGAGAGAAGTAGAAATTACAACTCAATATTTAATCAATGACGGTTTCGATCTTGGGACCAGCATGGACCCGTACAGAAACTTTATCTATACAAGTTTCCAGGAAACAGCAACCAATATCTCTCACAGAAGAGTAGGTACACTGGCCAAACAGTCAGGAAACGGAAAACTGGCTAAAATGTGTGGGGTAATTGCAGCAGATGAAGCCAGACACGCAAAAGCTTACAAACATTTCGTAGCTAAAATCCTTGAAATAGACCCTTCGGAAATGATCCTTGCTTTTGAAGATATGATGCGTAAGAAGATCGTAATGCCGGCTCACCTGATGAGACAGTCAGGACAGAAGGCAGGAGAGCTTTGGGGCCATTTCTCAGATGCTGCACAGAGATGTATGGTATATACCGGTCAGGATTATATCAATATTATGAAAGACCTTCTGGACGAATGGAAAATTGAGCATGTGAAAGGTCTTACAGAAAAAGCAGAGAAAGCCCAGGAATACCTGATGAAGCTTCCTGCAAGACTACAGAAGATCACAGACAGGGTTGCTACTCCGGATCTTCAGTTCCAGTTCAGCTGGGTAAAAAGCTGATAATTCTATATTATTATTAAATTATAAAAGTATTGAGTGCCTTTCTTTTTGGCACTCTTTTTATTTCTTATCTTTGCAAAGCTAAAAATAAACAAAATGTTAAATAATAAAAAGATTGCTGTTGACTTTGACGGAACCATTGTGGATGATGCTTATCCGGCAATCGGGAAACCGAAAACCTTTGCTTTCGAGACGTTGAAAAGGCTTCAGGCTGAGGGCTACAGATTAATTCTTTGGACCTACAGACACGGAAAAACGTTAGATGAAGCGGTAGAGTTCTGCGCAAAGAACGGAGTTGAATTTTATGCCGTGAATTCAAGCTTTGAAGGAGAAGTTTTTGATTCTGAAAGCCAGTCCAGAAAACTGGATGCAGACTGGTTCATTGATGACAGGAATTTAGGAGGATTTCCGGGATGGGGTGAGATCTACAATATTATTCAGGAAAGAATCGAATTCCGTGTAGAAGGAAAAGAAGTTCTTGCCTATTCAAAACTTAAAAAGAAAAGAAAAAGGACTTTTTTGGTAGAATATAGAAATTAGAGGCTAGAAATTAGTTTTTAACGGCTAATAAAAGTTTCTGTTTTTATCAAAAAAGTTTATAGATTGTTATAATATAGAAATACGCATCGTGCTGTAATCTAGCTTCTAACATCTAATATCTAACATCTATACAACAATGATTCAATTAAAAACGATAGACGAATTACGTCTGATGAAGGAGAGTGCCCGATTAGTTTCTAAAACATTGGGAATGTTGGCAAAAGAAATTAAACCGGGGATTACAACTTTATATTTAGATAAGCTGGCTCATGATTTTATTAAAGATCATGGGGCTGAACCTGCATTCTTAGGATATGGAGGTTTCCCGAATTCTCTTTGTATCTCCCCGAACGAACAGGTAGTTCATGGTTTCCCGAATAATGAAGTGGTAAAAGAAGGAGATGTTCTTTCCGTAGATTGTGGAGTGATCCTGAACGGATTTGTAGGAGATCATGCCTATACTTTTGAGATTGGTGAAGTAAAACCTGAAGTTAAAAAATTACTGCAGGTTACTAAAGAATCTTTATACAAAGGGATTGAGCAGGTGGTCAGAGGAAAAAGAATCGGGGATATTTCCCATGCCATCCAGGCACATTGTGAAAAAGAAGGTTATGGCGTAGTAAGAGAGCTTGTAGGCCATGGTTTAGGAAGAAAAATGCACGAAGATCCACAGGTTCCCAACTATGGAAGACAGGGAAGCGGGAAGGTTATCAAAGACGGTTTAGCCATTGCTATTGAACCGATGATCAACCTGGGTACGGAAAAAGTGAAATTTCATAATGACGGCTGGACGGTAACAACACTGGACAATATGCCATCAGCTCACTTTGAGCATGACGTAGCTGTAATTAATGGTAAGCCGGTATTGCTTTCTACATTTGATTATGTATATGAAGCTTTAGGGATTGTAAGTGACGAAGAAAAGCCGTTCCAACTGGATTTTTAATGAAAAAGGTTGCCAAGCTTTTACTGAATAAAATTCCACGTCCGATGCTGATCAAAATGAGCATCTGGGCAAGACCGCTTATCTATCAGCTTTTCAAAGGAGATCAGTTTTATGATCCTATTGACGGAAGGTCATACCGTAAATTTCTTCCATACGGATATGGGAAACAAAGGAAAATGCCCTTTCTCCAGGTACATTAAGCCTGGAGAGGCACCGTCAGATGTGGTTATATCTTCAGAATGAAACTGATTTCTTTATTAAAAATTATAAAGTTCTTCACATTGCTCCTGAACAGGAATTTCTGAGAAAGTTCAAAAGAATGAGCAACCTGAACTATATTTCTGCAGACCTTTATTCTCCTATTGTGGACGTAAAGGCTGATATTCTGGATTTACCATTTGAAGATGAAAGCTTTGATATCATTTTCTGTAACCATGTTCTTGAACATATTGAAGATGATGCCAAAGCGATGAGCGAGCTGTACAGGGTAATGAAGCCGGGAGGCTGGGGTATCCTTCAGGTCCCGATGAAAAATTCACTGGAGAAAACCTATGAAGATTTCAGTATCAAAGATCCTAAAGAACGCCAGAAACATTTCGGGCAGTATGATCATGTTCGCTGGTACGGGATGGATTATTTTGACCGTCTCGAAAAAGCAGGTTTCGAAACAGAAATTAATTTCTATTCTCAGAAATTTTCCGAAGAAGAAATTAAAAATACGGGCTGAGAACCAACGAGATCTTACCCTGGTCTATAAAAAATAATAAGAAAGTTGAAGCTGAAAAAGCTAAAATAAGAACCGTTTTCCATCATGAAAACGGTTTGTTTTTTATAGGTGATAGAATCAGATAAATATTGATGATGAATTGCTATCTGAAAAAATACTTTTTATATTTTTTGAAAAAAGCGAAACCGTCCTCGATAGCTAAGACGGTTTCATTTTTAAATATAGATAGAGTTTATGCACTTTTTAGTGTGATGAAGATACCGCTTTCAATCCTACCACAGAACCAATAAGGGTTACAATAAAGAATACTCTCCAGAAACTTACAGGATCTTTAAAGAAAATAATTCCCATTAAAGCAGTTCCCACCGCTCCGATTCCGGTCCATACTGCATAGGCCGTACCAATAGGCAATGTCTGGGTTGCTTTGATCAGCAATAACATACTGATTGTCATCGTAATCAGAAATCCGGTATACCAAAGGTACATTTCAGTTCCTGATGTTTCTTTCGCCTTTCCTAAACATGAAGCGAATGCCACTTCAAATAAACCTGCGATAACTAATATTATCCAATTCATTTTTTTAAATTTTTCTTCTGCAAATTTCAGAATTTAACAGGAGAAAAAATTTTACAATTGTTAAAAAATAAAGACGAGGTAGAGTATTTAAAGTGAAAAGCCGGATACTGGAAGGGAAAAGTTATGATAGCCTGAATGGATAATATTCTATTTTCTTAATCAATAAATATTTTTAGAAAGGAAGCAGTTATTTACTTTTCTCTCAATGAGTAATCATTAATATGATACCCGATAATATCAATAGGGGCGGACTTTAGTCCGCTTTCAATATAAAATTTTATTCCAGTGGCTTTGCCAAAACCTGAACCTCCCTTTGCCTTTAGATTGGTTCACAAAATTTCAGGTATTTTCAATACTTCCATCAACCATCTTCCTGCTTCCATCTTTAAAACAACATATTATTTAATCTCTGCCCTGATTCTGCTCAGACTTACCTGGGTAATTCCCAGATAAGACGCTATATAACCAAGCTGAACTCTTTTAAGCAAATCCGGTTGATAAGTAATAATGTCTTTATACCGTTCAAGAGAAGTTTTAAATTGTCTTGAAATAATAAGTTCCTCAGATTTTATCATTTCGGCTTCTGCAAGCTTTCGCCCCAGTTGGCTATGTGAATATCTTCATTGAACAGCTTTTTAAGATTTTCTGTTTCCAGACGGTAAAGGTCGCAATCTTCCAGCAGTTCAATGCTTTCATAGCCAGGTTTGTCTTCCACATAACTTTTCATAGAAAGTACGCACTGGCCCTCGCTTCCAAACCAGAAGGTAATATCATTTTCCGAAGTGGAAGAATAGGCACGGGCAATTCCTTTACGGATGAAATAGACATAAGGAATTACCTTGTCGGCTTCCATCAGACAAAACCCCTTAGGATATGAAACTTCAGTAGTGTATTCTTTTAAGCTGTTTTTGGAAGCTTCAGGAAGAAGATAAATGGAATCGAGAATCTGGTCTATATTCATAAAGATGAATTCTAATGTTCAAAAATATTAGTTTTAAGCAATGCGATACAAGATTATTCTATGTTTTTTAGAACCCGCACCTCTTCAGTCCTTCAATTTTCATTTCTTCCAAAAGAAAAATATTTATCTCTTTAATGGCTGTATTTTATTCTGATACTAATGAAATCTTTGATTTTAACTTCTGTGAGCTTCTTACCGTTCACTGTTAAACTTTCTAAAGTGCCCTTAAATGTTTAAAAAAACTTTTGTGACTTTTGTGGTTCAAACCAATTATGCTTAAAGTTAAAGAATAAGCTCCCTTTAAAGTCCTTTACTAAAGTAATATAAAGTCTAATAACTCTCTTTTTTCTTTTAAAAGTTGAGATTACCCGTAAAGACCGATTTTGTTTTACTAACTTTGCAGTTCGTAATATTATTTTTATGCACAAAGCTGGATTTGTAAATATAGTTGGAAAGCCCAATGCCGGAAAATCGACCTTACTGAACCAATTAATGGGGAGAAGCTGGCGATTGTAACGCAAAAGGCCCAGACAACCCGTCACAGAATTTTTGGTATTTATAATGAAGATGACCTTCAGATTGTATTTTCCGATACTCCGGGAGTGTTGGATCCTAAATATGGTCTGCAGGAAAAGATGATGGATTTTGTAAAAGATTCTCTACAGGATGCAGATGTATTCCTGTTCATCGTAGATGTTACCGATAAAGCTGAACCTTCAGAATTTCTGATAGACAAACTTAATAAAATCCCTGTACCCGTACTTCTGTTATTGAATAAAGTAGATCAGACCGATCAGGCTGGTCTTGAAAAGCTGGTAGAAGACTGGCACAACAGAATTCCGAAAGCGGAAATTCTTCCTATTTCTGCCCTGAATGCTTTCAATACAGAGATTATCTTACCTAAAATAAAATCTTTACTTCCTGAGAATCCACCTTACTATGATAAGGATCAGTTTACAGATAAGCCTGAAAGATTCTTTGTGAATGAGGCGATTCGTGAAAAAATTCTTCTGAATTATGATAAAGAGATCCCATATTCTGTAGAAGTGGTTACAGAACAGTTTAAAGAAAAAGAAGGGATCATTTTTATAGACTCTATCATCTATGTGGAAAGAGATACCCAGAAAGGAATTATCATTGGTCACAAAGGAGAAGCAATCAAAAAGTAGGAACTGAAGCAAGACTGGATCTGGAAAAGTTCTTCTCTAAAAAAATTCACCTGAACTTATTTGTAAAAGTGAAAAAGACTGGAGAAAGAATGACAGGGATCTTAAAAATTTCGGTTACCGCTAAACTAAAATCGTTGTAATCCCGTTGTATTAAAAGATTTTTATTAACTTAGAGTAAATTTTTTAATAAATGAACTATAACAACTCAAATTCTGGCTCAATAGCTAAAGATATTATTGTATTCGTCGTGAGGGTGTTTGTAGGTTTTGCAATGCTTTCGCACGGGTTTCCAAAACTTCAGATGCTATTGGCAGGCGGTAAAATTGAATTTTTCGATTTTTTGGGATTGGGACCTCAGATATCTCTTATCCTTACCGTATTTGCCGAATTTGTTTGTTCAATCCTGCTGATATTGGGCCTTTTTACAAGGATTTCCTTAGGATTTCTGATCTTTACGATGGTAATGGCAGCTTTTGTTGTGCATAGAGCAGACCCTTTTGAGAAAAGAGAGATGGCCTTTATTTACCTGTCTGTCTATCTGCTGCTGATGGTGATTGGTGCCGGAAAGGTTTCTGTGGACCACATGATTGAAAGAAGAAAAAGAGCTTCAGACTGGTAAAAATATAACTAGATATAAAATGAAACGGCACTTTAAAGGTGCCGTTTTCTGTTTCTAATAATTGCAGTGAGGTAAGCATTCCCAGATCAGGTTTCCCTTTTCGTCTCTTACTCTGCATGCCATGAATCCTGATTCACATAATGGTGCACTTCCTCCGTTGATCTTTTTCAGATGCCCTTTTGATAATTTTCTTAAATTTTTCATATTGATTTTAATTTGTAGGATAAAAGTAGTAAAAAAATAATATATGACACTAAAAGGTGTCTTATTTTTTTAATTTTATCAATCCTCCAAAATTCACTACATTCGTAGAAAATGAATTTATATGAAGATAAAACTGACTATTTGCCTTCTGGCATTTCTCAATTTTATGATGCACAGGAAAATATTAATTACCAGAAACCATCTGCTGAAATCCTGAAACTGGCAGATTATCAGAGACCGCCAAGTGTCCTGATGAACAGCAAAAAAGATTGGGTGGTTTTTACATACCGTCCGACCTATAAAACCCTTCAGGACCTGAACCAGCAGGAAATGAAACTCGGAGGACTGAGAATCAATCCGGTAACCAATATTGCAAGTACAGTTACTTATTTTAATGATTTGAAGATCAGAAAAATAAATGATAAAAACGAAACACAGGTAAAGAATCTTCCGGCAAATGCAAGGATTACATATACTTCATTTTCACCTGACGAGAAAAAACTTGCCTTCACCAATACTACAGATAAAGGGGTAGAGCTTTGGATCATTGACATGGAGTCGGCTACTGCCAAGAAAATTACTTCTGATAATCTGAATGCCAATTTAGGAATGCCTTATATGTGGTATAATGATTCCCAAAGCCTGTTAATCAAAACTCTTCCTCAGAACAGACCTGCTCTGATTGATTCAAGTAAAGATTTACCAACGGACCTATCGTTTCAACAGCTGATGGGAAAGTATCACAAAACAGGACTTACCAGGATCTTCTGAAGAACCCTCAGGATGAGAAAAACTTTGAAGTTCTTACAGCGTCTGAGCTTTACAGTGCAGATCTGAACGGAAACCTTAAAAAGTAAAAGAGCAGGATATGTATGCCGGATTAAGTTTTCTCCTGACGGAAACTATTTAATGGCATCTGTGATCAAAAAACCGTTCTCTTATATTGTACCGCTAAGCAGATTTCCTGTTACCTCTACCGTGTATGATATGAAGGGCAATACAGTAAAGGTTGTGAATGAAGTTCCTCTGAATGAAATTATGCCTAAAGGTTTCTCATCCGTAAGAACAGGAAAGAGAAATATGGCCTGGAGAAGCGATGCTCCGGCAACATTGGTTTTTGCTGAAGCCCTTGATGGTGGTGATCAGTCGAAAGCAGCTGAATACAGAGACGAGATTTTCACATGGGAAGTTCCGTTTACTGCAGCACCGAAATCTTTTTCAAAACAAAACAAAGATATGATGGTGTAACATGGACGAATGATCACTACGCTATTGTTTCAGAAGACTGGTATGATACAAGAAATACAAAATCTTTCCTGGTTGACCTGAATAACGGAGAGTCAAAAGTGATTGATGACAGAAATTCTCAGGATGTGTATAGTGATCCGGGAAATTTTAATACCGTGAAAAACCAGTACGGAAGATATGTTGTAGATATGAAAGGCGGAAAAGCCTATCTGATAGGGGAAGGCTTCACAAAAGACGGACAACATCCGTTTATTGATGAAATGGACGTTAAATCCCTTAAAAAGAAAAGACTCTATACCTCAAATCTGAAAAACGGTAAAGAAGCCATTATTGATATCCTGAACCCTTCAAAAGGAGAGATTCTTACCACTCAGCAGTCGTCAAGCCAGTATCCGAATTATTTTAAAAAGAATATTAAGTCCAATAAAGCAGAAGCTGTCACCAACTTTACAAATCCTTTTGAAAGCATTAAGGATGTTTACAAAGAAGTGATCACTTATAAACGAAATGACGGAGTTACCCTTACAGGAACCCTTTATCTTCCTGCCAACTATGACAGAAAAGCGAAAAAGAGAAACTTCCGTTACTGATCTGGGCATATCCTACCGAATATAAAGACAAAAATACGGCAGGACAGAATACCCAGAACCCGAATGATTTCACTTTCCCGTCTTACGGATCTTTTATTTACTGGACAACGAAAGGATATGCCGTTCTTGATGATGCTGCATTCCCGATCATCGGTGAAGGAAAAACAGAGCCGAACGATACTTTCATCCCTCAGCTTGTGGCCAATGCTGAAGCTGCTATTGATGCTGTAGACAAGTTAGGATACATCGATAGAAAGAAAGTGGCTGTAGGAGGACATTCTTACGGTGCTTTTATGACGGCCAACCTTCTGACTCATTCCAAGCTTTTTGCCTGTGGTATTGCAAGGAGCGGGGCTTATAACAGAACACTGACGCCGTTCGGATTTCAGAGTGAGCAGAGAAACTACTGGGATGTTCCGGAGATTTACAATACAATGTCCCCGTTCATGCATGCAGATCAAATGAAAACACCGCTTCTCCTGATACACGGTGATGCGGATAATAACCCGGAACTTTCACACTGCAGACGGAAAGATACTTCCAGGCTTTGAAAAATCTGGGTGCTCCGGTAAAAATGGTTCTTCTTCCTAAAGAAGCTCATGGTTACCAGGCGAAAGAAAATATCTTACACCTTTTATGGGAGCAGGATCAGTTCCTTGAAAAGTGTCTGAAGAAATAAATGACAAAAGAGACTGTTTTACTGTAAACAGTCTCTTTTTTTACTTAAAATATAATGGGAAGTAAAATTTCTTACAGCGAAGCTTACCTTAATAATCTTACCTGCTTAATAAATCTTAACGGTTTAAATGGTAAGATGCTTCAGGATCTCATCAATACTTTTCAGCTCCATAAAATTCGGATGCTCCAGAGTAACATCATGCTGCTCATGGCTCCATGTGACATGATAAGGAATGTGCGCTGCGTATCCTCCTGTTTCAAGTACCGGCAAAATATCCGACTTTATCGAATTTCCAAGCATCAGAAAGTTTTCAGGCTGACAGTCGAGATGCTTTAATAACTTTTTATATTTTCTTTTTATCACTCATGATTTCAATGTGATGGAAATATTCCTGCAATCCGGAATTCTTCAGTTTACGTTCCTGATCCAGCAGATCTCCTTTTGTAGCAACTACCAGTCTGTATTTTCCTTTCAGGCTTTCCAGAGTCTCTGTTACTCCTTCCAGAAGTTCAATCGGTTTCTGAAGAAGATCCTGCCCAAGCTGAATGGCTTTATTGACCAGTTCCAAAGACGCTGTATTATTGGAAACCCTGCCGATGGTTTCAACCATACATAGCATAAACCCCTTTACTCCGTAGCCATAAAGGTGAAGATTCTGCATTTCTGTTTTAAATAGCTCCTGTGATACTGAGTGCTGTGGAAGATAATCCTCAAGAAGTATACAAAATTCCTTTTCTGCTTCCTGAAAATAGGGTTCGTTGATCCAAAGGGTGTCATCTGCATCAAAGGCGATAGTGGTAATATGATTATTCATTTTTGTTTTGTAATTTTCTATCCGCAAAATTCAGTATAAAAACTCAATAAGAAAAGGACATTTGTCCCGGGAGAATATGTTAAGGACGAACCAGACATTTTTAAATTATCTTGATGAACTGCACAAAAAGCAGAACAGGAGTGATGATATTATAGTAAAATCTTTTTCTGCGGGGATAAAATACTGGTACAGGATCATCAGCTTTCTCATGTCATGATGATTAAAGAAGGGATTGTCAAATGCTTTCTAGCCGAAGAAAACGGAAAAGAATATATCGTTGAGTTTCTGGGAAGCGGTGAAATCATCGGGGAAGTGGAATTAATTAAAAATATAAATTGTCTGTGCAGTATTGAAGCTCTCAATGAAGTGACAGTCTATGCAGTAAAGATTCCGGTTTTTAAAGCTTTGGTTAAAAATGATCTTGCACTGAACCACCTTCTTTTAGAGTCTTTTGCAGAGCGAATTATCAATACTTCCAGCAGAGCATCCTATCAACAGTTATATACGATAGAACATACTTTAAAACAATTGTTACAAATGCAGGCTAAGCAGAATATTCATATTTCAAAAGAAGATATGGCAGCTTATTTAGGAATTACAGTAAGAAGTTTAAATAGAATTTTAAAAGATTTGAAATAATTTTCCTTGCTCCTTAAAAATATTCAAAGTTTAAATTTATTACGTTTTTGCGTATTTCTAAAAAAAAAAATTATTGTATTTTTAGGGGTGTGTTTGCTTTAATTATTAAAAATAAAATAAATAACCTGTATTTTTATAGGGTATTTTTAAAATTTATTATTTTTGCATAAAAATAAATTGAGCATTATTTCAATGGAAAAATTAAAGTTCAGAAATGCTGAATTAGCAGATTTAAATAAAATTGTAGCCATCTACAACTCAACAATTGCTTCAAGAATGGTCACTGCAGATATGGAAGAAGTCTCTGTAGAAAGCAAACTTAAATGGTTCGAAGAACATAACCCTCAGACAAGACCACTTTGGGTGGTTGAAGATGACCAGAAGGAAACCGTTTTGGGTAAGTTTCAGTTCATTCCATGAAAGGGCAGCGTATAACGGTACGGTAGAAGTAAGTATTTATCTGGACGAAAGCTGCAGAGGAAAAGGGTATGGTAAAAAAATTCTTCAGTATTGCATCGATAATGCCGGAAAATTTGGTGTAAAAAATCTGGTTGCTCTTATCTTTCTTCATAACGAACCGAGTTTGAAATTGTTCAGATACTTTGGGTTTGAAGATTGGGGAAGCCTTCCAAATGTAGCGGTTTTGGATGGTGTGGAAAGAAGCCTGAAGATTTTAGGAAAGAGAATTGATTAGATTTGAGGATAAAAAAAGCTGTCTCAAATTGAAACAGCTATTTTCTTTTTATGCATTCTGCTTAATTCGTTTCGCAGACATATTCAAAAATCGTTTAACAAGGAATATTGCCGATACTGTCAGTCCTAATCCCAGAGCGATCCACATTCCGAATGCTCCCATTTCCAATGTTACACAGAAGAAATACCCTAAAGGAATGGTGATGATCCAATAGGCAATAAAGGTATAGATAGACGGAATTTTCACATCCTGTAAACCCCTCAGCATTCCTAAAGCTGTCACCTGAATTCCATCCGAAAGCTGGAATAAAGCTGCAATGATCATCAATTTTGCAGCCAGGGTAATAACCTCCACTTCTTCTTTTTTGGTGAAGAAAGTAGGCAATATATTCCGGCCTAAGATAAATACTAATCCACAGATACACATGAAAATAAAGGCAATTTTCAGATTGTTGATCCCGACTTTTCTTAGTTCAACAAAATTCTGCTCACCCAGCTTTCTGCCAATCATCACTGTAGAAGCTACGCTGAATCCTACACACAGGTTAAAAGTAAAAGAAGCCATACTCAAAGCAATCTGGTGAGAAGCAATATCATGGGCTGAGATCAATCCGCAGATGAATGCAGCTCCGGCAAAAGCGGTTACTTCAAAAACATCTGTAAAGCGGTAGGTAATCCGAGTTTGATCATTTTATCAAACATTTTCTTAGAGAAATCCTGTATTTTCAATGAAAAATCTTTGATATAACGTCTCGTTCTTTTCTCCTTCAACAATACAAAGTAAAGGAAAACCACCATGAAAATTCTGGAGATTAGAGTAGCCAGGGCAGATCCTTTTACGCCCATCGGAGGTATTCCCAAAGTCCTTTGATGAACACATAGTTTAAAGCAATATTGATGATATTGGCAATAATCGTTGCTTTGGTTACTCCAATCGTATAAGATAACCCTTCGGAGACTTCACGGAGCGTCTGAAATGCCATAAACGGGATCATACTGATCACCATGATGCTTAAAAAGCTTACCGTGTCAGGAATAATCTTAGCCGGCTGCCCGGAGTGATAGAGTAGAGGCATCGCTAAAAGCAGTACTGCCATCAGGATAATTCCTACAGACATGTTGATCACAAAACCATGGCTGAAAACAGAATTAATGGTAGCATGATCTTCTCTGGAATGTGCTTCTGAAACCAACGGCGGAATAGCAAACGAAAATCCGAGTGCCAGCACAAATATGGAGAAAAAACAGCATTTCCCAATGAAACGGATGCCAGTGCATCGGCACCCAGAAGTTTTCCGACAATAATATTATCGAATAAATTTACTGAAACCTGCCCCACCTGGGTAAGCATCACAGGCAGAGCCAAAGTCAGGCATTCTTTTGTATAGTTTTTGTTTAAAAAGTTCATAATATTTTAAGATTCATATAGTTTATAATTTGAAAAAGAGCAAAAAAAAATTTGCAGTGATCAACTGCAAATTTTTATAATTTATGGTGAATAATCGCTAAATTATTTCCTTACAAAACTTGCAACGTCACTTTCGGAAACAGTGTTCCCACCAAGAATGATTAATCTTTCTACGACATTCCTTAATTCTCTGATATTTCCAGTCCAGGAAAGAGCTTTTAAAGCATCAACAGCTTTATCATCAAACTTTTTCACTGCAGTACCATGTTCATCAGCAATCATACCGGAGAAATGCTCAACCAACAACTTGATATCTTCTTTTCTTTCATCCAATGGCGGAACATAAATTTCAATTACGGAAAGTCTGTGATAAAGGTCTTCTCTGAATTTACCTTCTTCAATTTCTTTCTGCATATTCTTATTGGTTGCCGCAATTACCCTTACGTCAACTTTTATTTCTTTATCACTTCCTACAGGAGAAACTTTACTCTCCTGAAGAGCTCTCAATACCTTCGCCTGAGCGATAAGGCTCATATCACCAATCTCATCAAGGAAAATAGTACCTCCGTTGGCCTGCTCAAATTTTCCCTGCTTATCTTTGATCGCACCGGTAAAAGATCCTTTTACGTGTCCGAAAAGTTCAGATTCAATAAGTTCAGATGGGATAGCGGCACAGTTTACCTCTACCATTGGTCCTCTTGCACGGTCACTCTGATTGTGGATGGCGTGAGCTACCAGTTCTTTTCCGGCACCGTTAGGTCCTGTGATCAGAACTCTGGCATCAGAAGCAGCTACTTTTCGATCATATCCTGGATCTTTTGAAGAGCAGGAGAAGTACCGATCATCTGGTATTTTTTATTTACTTTTTTCTTTAAAGTTTTATTTTCTGTCTGAAGATTTTTGTTCTCTTTCTTCAGAGATTCCTTTGCTAAAGCATTTTTCACACTGGTGATCAGTCTGTTGATGTCAATTGGCTTGGAAATGAAATCATATGCACCCTCTTTCAGACAAGAAACGGCAGAATCGATGTCTGCGTGTCCCGAGATCATGATAAAAGTAGTTTCAGGTTTTAGGGCAAGACTTTGTTTTAAAAGCTCAGTTCCCGAAAGTTTAGGCATCTTAATATCAGAAATCACCAGTGCGAAATCTTCTTTTTCTACCTGTTTGTAACCTTCAAGGCCGTCTTCGGCGATAACAAATTCATAATCTGTAAGTTCATCCGAAAGAATACTGTGAAGTACTCCCGAGATTGCTTTTTCGTCTTCTACTATAAGGATTTTTTGCATAGTTGCAAATTTAAATTTTTTGTTTCAATTATTAGCAAAAACTGTACCTAAAAATTCTATATTGAATAGTCTCTTCTTCCAAAAATTGCAGATCCTACCCTTACCGAGTTAGCCCCGCATTCAATAGCCACCGGAAAATCATCACTCATTCCCATTGATAAGGTATTCAGTGTTTTTATTTGATTTAATTCATCGAAAAGTCCTTTTAGAATTAAAAATTCTTTTCTGACCTGTTGCTTGTCATCCGTAAACGTTGCCATTCCCATAAGGCCTGTAATTTCCGTATTTGGATATTTTCCGGCAAGGTACTGGTGGAACAGATTTTTGGCCTCTGATATTTCAAGCCCGAATTTTGTATCTTCAGCAGCAATTTTTACCTGAAGAAGAACTTTAATCATTCTGTTGTTCTTACCTGACTCTTTGTTGATTTCAGTCAGTAGCTTTTCAGAATCCACACTTTGGATCGTATCTATGAACGGAGCAATATACTTTACTTTATTGGTCTGTAAATGACCGATCAGGTGCCATTGAATATCTTCAGGAAGTAAGGGCGCTTTTTCCATCAGTTCCTGAACTTTATTTTCGCCAAATACTTTCTGTCCCAGATCATATGCTTCCTGTACGGCAGAAGCCGGATGTGTTTTTGAAACAGCAACCAGCTGAACTTCTGCAGGAAGTTGATTTTTATAGCCTGATAATTTTCTTTAATACTCATAAATGCAAATTTCCGAAATTTAGCTGACAGTAGCTAATCATGAAACGTTTTACAGGATTCTTTTTGCAAAAATCAATTCAGCACTTCATTGATTTTTGGATATTGAGAAATCTTTCTGAAAACAAACTTGTTGCTCTTCTGAAGTTTTTCAATAAACAGATCCAGTTCGTTGATGGAATCTGCATCTCTCAGATACTGATCATGGGTAAGGAACACAAGGTGTCTTGAAGTTTTTTCCAGGTCGTTAAGGAAAATGCTGTCTACTTTTTTAAGCATGGCTTCATGACTTCCTTTCAGTGTCATTTTCTGGGAAGGTCTCCATTCCAGATCCCAGCCGATGACTTTATAGCCTGCTTTCTTAAGGCCGTCAGCCGCTGCAGTAGTGCTTTTAATATCAGTAACGTTAATATTATTGAGTCTCCAGATATTTCTGCCCGGAGTTCTTGCTATTTTATCATACAGCTTCAGGCTGTCTTTAGCGATGTCAAAATCATGAACAACAGCATCGGCATTCTTATAAAAATCCGTGTATTTGTTATGAGCATGTGTAAAACTATGATTTGCCAGTTCTATCAGGGGATTTTTCTTAAGAAGCTCAAGGTCATTTTTCTGCCTGGTGCTTCCATAGGCATGTTTGCCCACCAGAAAGGCGGTTGCGCAGACATTTCTTTTATCAAGTATTTTAAGAAGATTTTCCGTTCCCTGATTGGGGCCGTCGTCAAAGGTAAGGTAGATCACTCTTTTGTCAGAATCTACACTTTCATCATCCGTTTTGGGGACGGGGTTTGCGGTGTGATGTTCCTGTGAATGGATGGAATCATTCACATCATTCTTGAAATTACAGCTGTTCAATAAAACTGAGGTTGCACTCATCAATGCAAACATCCCGAGAAGAGTCCTATTTTTGACCTTCCCGCAAAAATTTTTCATAAATGTGATGGGAAATTTAAATTGTTAAAAATCGTTAAAAATAACGATTGAATGTTAACAAAATATATGCCACTCGAAGCTGTATTTTATCTTTTTAAGGTTATTTTAAGAACTTTATTTTAAGGCAAATTTTTGGTAATAGGATGATTGGTAAGTTACGGTTTCGGTTTTGTTAAATATTAACATTTATAAATGCTAAAGCGATAGTTTTCTCTATTTTTATTAGCATAACAATATTCTTCCTTTCTTTGGGAATTATTAGTTTTTAAAAAACTGGATCTGCTGGTCAGAGTAATTTTTGACAGTGCCGGAATTTTATGAGTGAGTAGTCTGTCAGAAGTATCTAATCTAAAATCTCTTTTAAATACAAAGCATTTTTAACAGCAGAAGTTCCCAGGTATTATTGAAAAAATATAAGCTGTATGTTGAGAGTCATTGATTTTTTCTGCAAGATGATTGAGGAAGTCAGTGCTGTATTCAGACTTATAAAGAATAGGTTTCCCGTGGAGCCTGTAATAAAGTACTTCAGGATGATTGATGATAACTTCTTCCGGAAGATTACCCGGAAAGCTTACTCCTGAAAAAACAACGCCGATATCTTTTAAAAGATCAAATATTTCCTGCTCCCACCAGGATTCATGGCGGAATTCTATAACATTCAGGTAGTTGAGATCAAGGTTTTTGATGATGAGTTCCTGATGCTTGGAAGTGTTTTTAAAAGAAGGAGGAAGCTGGTATAAAAAACCCGAAAGTTTATCTTTAAGGTGAGTCCGAATATGTTCACAGAATGCTGTAATTTCTTCCTTAGATTCTGCAAACCGGTTTTGGTGGGTAATTAATTTGGGAATTTTAATAAAAACCTGAACTGATCAGGAGTTTCATCATACCACTTTGAAAGGGTTTTGGCAGTAGGTTTCCTGTAAAAGGTGGAATTGATCTCTACAGTATTAAAAACGTTGGCATACAAAGAAAGAAAATCTTTACTCGAGCATTTTCAGGATATAAAGACCCTTTCCAGTCGTTATTATAAAATCCCGAGCACCCTATGTAAAGATTTTCTTTTTCATATTTTTATTTTATATCCAGATCCACTGAGTTTAACCGTAGTGAATTCAGAATCACTGATAAGGAACTGACGCTCATGGCAGCAGCAGCAATCATCGGTGACAGCAGAATTCCAAAGAATGGATACAATAATCCTGCCGCTACCGGAACTCCCAGTACATTATAAATGAAGGCGAAGAATAAATTTTCTTTGATGTTTTTAAGAAGTTTCTCACTTAAGAGCTTTGCTTTTGCAACTCCAAGAATATCACCTTTCAGTAAAGTAATTTCTGCACTTTCAATAGCAACATCGGTTCCTGTTCCCATGGCAATTCCTACATCAGACTGGGCAAGGGCAGGAGAGTCATTAATTCCGTCTCCGGTCATGGCTACGATTTTACCCTGTTGTTGTAATCTTTTGACTTCATTCAGTTTGTCTTCAGGAAGGCAGTTTGCTTTAAAATGTCTGATTCCCAATTCTTCAGCTACAGCTTTGGCGGTGTGCTCATTGTCACCGGTCATCATAATGACATCAATACCTTCGTTCATCAGCTGTTTTACCGCTTTTTTAGAGCTTTCTTTGATCTTATCCGTAAAACTGATAAATCCTAATACCTCCTGATCTTCTGCGATATAGGAAATCGTATGCGCTTTAGACTGTACTTCTACAGCTTTTTGTTTTAAGCTATCAGGAATCCTTATCTGATGTGAAGTAAGAAGGTTTTCATTACCCAGGTAAGCTGCCTTACCATTGATTTTTCCTTTAACTCCTTTTCCTGAAATATTTTCGAACTGATCTACTTTTTCTGCAGCTATATTTTCATCCTTAGCCTTTTTGATCACAGCATTGGAAAGTGGATGTTCCGAATTTTGATTTAATGAAAAAGCCAGCTTTAAAATCTGATTTCTTTCTCCGTTATTGGTTGTTTCAATATACTCTACAGATGGTTTTCCTTCCGTAAGTGTACCGGTTTTATCAGTAATCAGTACATTCACCTTATTCATCTGTTCCAGGGCTTCAGCGTTCTTGATCAGAATACCATTTTTGGCACCTTTCCCGATTCCTACCATCAGAGACATGGGGTTGCCAGCCCAAGGGCACACGGACACGCTACGATCAGAACGGCAACAGCGTTTACGAAGGCAAATAAGCTTCTTTTCCTTCAGGCCCGAAGAACTGCCATAAAACAAAGGTAAGTGCTGCGATAAGGATCACCACCGGGACGAAAACTTTTGAAACTTTATCCGTCAGTTTCTGAATAGGAGCTTTGCTTCGGCTGGCTTCATTCACCATTTTAATGATCTGGGAAAGTAAGGTTTCGTCGCCTACCTTTTCAGCTTTCATAATGAATACCTGATTGCCGTTGAGGGTTCCCGAAGACACTTTGTCGTCAATCGTTTTTTCAACCGGAACAGGTTCTCCTGTAATCATACTTTCGTCTACTATCGAATTTCCTTCTACGATTTTTCCGTCAACCGGAATTTTTTCACCTGGTTTTACTTTTAAGAGATCTCCGATTTTCACTTGCGAAAGAAGAACTCTTTTTTCTTCTCCGTTTACCATAAGGTTGGCTTCATCAGGTGAAAGATTCATGAGTTCCTTGATGGCATTTCCTGTTTTTTTATGTGCTGCAGCTTCCATAAGCTGACCTAAAATGACCAATGTTAAAATAACACAGACTGCCTCAAAATACAATGGGATTTCGTGATTGTGCCCACGGATTTCGTGAGGGATAATATCCGGAAAAACCAAAGCAACAATACTGAATATAAATGCAGCTGCAACTCCCAGGGCAATAAGACTGAACATATTAAGATTCCATGTTTTAAAAGAAGTCCAGCCTCTTTTCAACAGGAACCAGCCGGAATAAAACATCACCGGAAGGGTAAATGCCAACTCAATAAACCCCTGGATCTGATGTGAGAACGGGAAGTTGATAAACATTCCCCCATGGAAAGAATGAAAACAGGGATGGTAAAGGCTAGTGAGATTATGAATTTCCTTTTCAGGATGTTGTAGGTTTCATCTTCTTCTTCCTCACCGGAATCCGGCATTCTTACCAGATCCATTCCGCAGATCGGGCAGTCTCCCGGTTCATCACGGATGATTTCGGGGTGCATGGGGCAGGTGTATTTTGCGGTTTTCTTTTCGGGGTATTTTACCAGATCCATTCCGCAAACCGGACATCCTACATTTGAGTCATAAGTTTTGTCACCCTCACAATACATCGGGCAATAGTATCGGCCGGCCATTTCATCAGTAACTTTTGGCGTTTCATGATGGTGATTGTGGTGGTGATGGTTGTGGCTATGATTATGAGAATGAGATTTTGCATTTTTTACAAGTTCATCTGTGATTTCTTCCAGATGCATATGACATACGGGGCAGTCTCCTTTTTCATCATAAACTTTATCACCTTCACAAAACATCGGGCAGTAATATTTTCCAATACTGTCTTTAAAATTCCCGGAAGATTGGCAGATGAATAAGTAGGCTTATGGTTAGGGTCTTTAGCTGTTTTTTCCTCAATAGGAACCAGATACATTTTGCATACGGGACATCTTTCTCCCTGTTTAAAGTATACCTTTTCCCCTTCACATTCCATTGGGCAATAATACACTGAAGACGGGGATACCCGGTCCTGAGGTTTTATAAAGGTGTTTTCCGGCTGATCCGGATCTTCCAGTCTGTATTTTCCTATTTCAGCTAAAGCATTATTTAAGGCGGATAGCTCAATTTTATGCTCAGAAGTGATGGTTGCTATATGATTTTCCAGATTAACGTCGGCTGTTACCCCTCAACACTGTTCAGCTGATTGGATTTTTTTCTGGCAGCCGGAACAGGTCATTCCAAGTATTTTATACTGTTGTTCCATGATTCTAAATTTATAGTACAAATTTCCAAAATGAAATTGTAAGGTTGTTATAAATTTAAGGATAATAGTTATAGAATTTGGAATGGGTGGTAAGTGGGAGGGTGTTTTAGGGTTATAGAGTGGGAGGGTTGATGGGGAAATGGAGAGATTTTGAGATTGAAAAGTGAAAGGTTTTCTGGAAAATAGAGTGTACGCAGTAGGAAGGCTTTTGAATAATCTTTCATTACTCTCAAGCTCTCCCATGCTCAAACTTCTAGAGGTTATCCAATGACTTTCGGTTGTGCTCTTTCAGTTTCTTAAACTCCGTAGGGGTAAATCCGGTGGTGTTACGGAACTGGGAAGAAAGATGCTGAACGCTTTTATAGCCAAGCTTTCCCGCAATTTCAGTAAGGTTGAATTCATTGTACAGAAGCAGCTCTTTTACCTTTTCGATCTTTTGAAGGATGAAAAACTGTTCCAGGGTAATATTCTCATTTTGTGAGAATGTTTTGGAAAGTGAACTATAGTCTTTATGAAGCTTTGAACTTAAAAACTCAGAAAGAAGGAAGTTTTCATCAATATCAAGCTCGCTTATTTTTACAATAATCAGGTTTTTGATCTTTTCTGCAAGCTGATGGGCAGAATCCATGATTCTCTCAAAGCCTGTGTCAAGCAGCTTTTTCAAGGTCCTGCATTTTTTCAGCTGAAACTTCCGTTTCCGTTTCTACTTCACCGAGAATAATGGAGGTTGTTTTGACGTCTGAAGTATTAAAGATGTTTTCTACAGCAGCGATACACCTGTTGCAGACCATGTTTTTGATAAAAATTTTCATTGTCCGCTGTTTAGCCTGTCTTTTACAAATTCGATCTGTGTTTTATCATGAGGAGCCGGGTTTCCGTCACTGTCAAGATTTACCATCACGATTTTTTCAACAGTGATGATAGTCTGATGGGTCATTTTATTCCGGACATCACATCTTAAGGTAATAGAAGAAGAACCGAAATGAGTGGCTTCAATACCTATCTCTATAATATCACCCTGTTTGGCAGAGCTCACAAAATTGATTTCAGAAATGAATTTGGTGACCACTTTTGTGTTTTCAAGCTGAATAATAGCATATAAGGCTGCTTCTTCATCAATCCATTGCAGGAGTCTTCCTCCGAAAAGAGAGTGGTTAGGATTTAAATCTTCCGGTTTTACCCATTTTCTCGTATGATAGTTCATGTTTTTAAATAATTTATACCACAAATTTACTGTTAAATGCTGATGTGATCAATAGAAAAAGTATTTATTGATCTGAAAAGAATCATTCATTTTCTCAATCATTTTCTTTTGGAACGCATTGCTTTTGTCTTTTTGACTGATGCATCCTGTAAGAATCTCCGATAGTCTTCACTTTCCACAGCGTAAAGGGCAATTTTTCCTTCTTCATTATGGTGAATTCCGAACCCGTATCTTTTAGTTAAAGGCGAAGATCTCATGCAGGCCTGACCTTTAGAAAAAAATACATTTCTTGCTTCTTCCTTTTCATTTTCTGAAAGATCATTTTTGATGGCAAAGCACTCAAAGATAATATCGTCTGATGTATATCGATAAGGACTTTTTATAAGTTTTTCATATTGAAGATTCGCCAGGGTTTTTTCCTTCTTTTCAGGAGGGATCTGGGCATGGGAAGCCGGGCAGTCTTCAGCTACTTCAATAAAAGTATTGGTGTAATTGGTGGTATGCTGTTTCATATCAGTTGAAGATTGGTGATGAAAATCTGAAATACAAAGATCCTGATTTTTTCGACACGATATTATTCTTTATATTCTAAAATTTCGCCCGGCTGGCAGTCCAGAGCTTTGCAAATGGCTTCCAGAGTACTGAATCGGATTGCTTTTGCTTTTCCTGTCTTTAATATAGAAAGGTTAGAGAGGGTAAGGTTTACTTTTTCGGAAAGCTCATTGAGGGACATTTTCTTTTCGCCATGACGACGTCAAGGTTTACAATAATCGACATACTTATATTGTTGGTTTGTTTTTAGTTGAACCTATGAATTTGATCCGGTTTATAATGGTAGAGTAGAAAGAATTTTTTATGTTTTTCATCTTATCTGTATTTTAATTAAAGACAAATATCAATAAAAATTTATTGAAAAACGATTATTTTTTATTCTTTTTCAATCGATTTAGGTTTTTGATTCAACATAATGTGAGAAATACTTAAAAAAGCTTTGATTTGAAATTTTTAATTGTATCTTGCATACGTTTATATTTGGAATCAATATTTGTTCATTAATTTATGTTGTTTTTCTTTTATATACCAAATTTTTATTAATTTTTTAATTTATTCAAAATGAACATTTTTGTTTCAAACATCAATTACGCAACTAAAGAGTATGAGTTGCACGATCTATTCGCAGAATTTGGAGATGTATCATCAGCTAAAATCGTTACAGACAGAGAAACTGGTCGTTCCAGAGGTTTCGGTTTCGTAGAGATGGGTGATGAAGAAGGAAAGCAGGCTATTGAAGCTCTTAACCAAAAAGAATTCAACGGAAAAACCCTAAACGTATCTGAAGCTAAGCCAAGAGAAGAAAAACCTAGAAGAAGCTTCGATAACAACAGAGGTGGAGGTTATGGTAACAACAATAATAGAGGCGGAGGCTATGGTAACAACCGTGGCGGAGGCGGAAATCGTTGGTAAAAATATGAAGCGGCTTTTTAGCCGCTTTTTTATGACATACATTTCAGTTGAACTCCTGTAGCGATTTATACTTTAATCGGAATTACAGATTATAAACTGAATAAAAAAATAAACTGCTCCGGAGCCGGAGCAGTTTACTTTTTTAATGTACTCATTACTTTAGTTTTATCAGTAAATAAGCATTTTCATAGTAAATGTTGATACGATTATCATAAGGAAATTTCTCCCGCACAATTTCATTAAGAATAAGTTTGATATGGTATTTTCCCAGATCAGATTCCATAGAAATATCCGGTACTTTTACGATGCCGGTTTTATTTTTGTTTTGCTCGAGCAGTTTCATCACCTGCGGACCAAAATCTATTTCCTCATCATTTAATTTTAATTTCAATGATGACTGTTTTTCTAAAAGGTTTGTTACTTCGAAGGTGTCGCCATTAAGTTTCTGAGGTTCTCTTTTATTGGGAGTAAAGTTGAGAAGATATTGATAGCTGCCAATTTCTATAGCTGGCTTTTCAGAGGTAATAACGAGCCGCATGGTTTCATCCCATATATCTTTTGACGTTTTTTGAACATTTGTAAATTTGTTCTGAATGGTATTTCTTATGCTGTAAAATTACCGTTTTCCATGGTGTCAGCCAGCTCAGTTTGGTCTTTTTATTCAGAAAGGTGTATAAAAACTCATTCTGTTTTCTTTCAGCCAGAAATTCAAATTTATCTGCAATCTCATTACGCACCGTATCGGTAATTTTCTTCTGAAAATCTAATTTACCGTTATGTATCAGCTGATGTTGATTCAACACCTTTAAAAGTTCATTTTTCTGACTTCTTTTTGCTACACTGAAAGCATTGAAATAAGGGAAGATTAATGCAAAAGTTCCAAATAAAAATAAGCTGACCGGGATAAATTTAATGGTAGCTCTTTTGCCCGATATAAAATAAACAACGGTACTTAAAAGCCATAAAGCGAGCAGAAGAACAAAATATCTTGGTTCTGTATACCCATATTCTAAAATTCTTGTGAAAATAGCCGTAAAAAGCAAAATAATCAAAGGAATAATGGTATAATAGAATGCTTTGGAAAATATTCTTACCCAGGATTTTGCATTTTCCGCCCTCAGGGGATAAACAAGAAGCAATGCCAAAATACCCACAATGCTATAGGCTAAGACCAGATAAGAAACCCAACCTCTCGGAAGCTCCCAGTTGATCAGGATTTTAAATGAATAAAAATAAAGTATGGCTGCATAAATAAGCAGTAAGGGAATCAGGATAAACTGAGTGAAGAATTTCAGAACAATAGGATAAGCGCTCTCTTTTTCAAGGTTGCTTATTCCTTTTTCATTAAATAGAAGAAAAATAAAACAGCTTCCGGAAATGGCAAGAACAAAAAGGTATCTGTATAAACTTTGTTGTTGAAATTGAAATCAAAAAGTTTGTCAACTGCCAGGATGGCCAGTTCAACACCTCCAGTCAGTATACCTGTAAATACGGCTGTAAGGAAGATGTTAACAAAAAGATTCTTATTATACTGCCAGAATCCAGATTCTTTATTCTTTTCTAAAAACGGGATGAAAGACACCAGAAGGTGGGTGAGAAGCGCAGTTACTGCAATAATGTAAAAATGGACGTCAGTAAAGTTTCTCTGTTTATCCGGCAGAATGAAATAGAACCCGACAAGGAAAGCGATTCCTGAAATTTGTAACAGCAGCTCTTTTCCTATTCTCTGTGAAAGCATTTTCATAGCAAACATCAGGGAAATTCCCATGCCTGCACAGATTGTGAATTTTGTATAGGCTGTGGATTGTTCTGCATTACTTTCAACAATGCAGATGGCACCTGCAGAAGCCAATAAAGCCATTGTTAAAACCAAAGGATAGCAGAAGACTGTTTCATAAGCCCGGCTTAGGGTTCCGTAAAATTTTGATTTCATGATTTGGTGTTGGGGTAATTCCTATGAATCTTTTTTCTTTTTTTTTTTTTTTTTCTCCTTGTCTTTTTCCTTTTCCTTTCCTTTTGTTTTTTCTCTTTTTTAGGACTCAGTACCTCATTGGCATATTCGAACGCAGGTTCTTCTGCTTTTGTTGGTTTCATCTCGATCTTAAGATCAAAATATCCGGTAAGGTCGTTTTGGGATATTAATTTCTCAATGAATAAAAAGTCCAGAATCTCTTTACCAGAATCATTAAAGAAATTGTGGGAAAGTTCTTTCAGCAGAAATTTTTATATTCTTCCAAAGGAACAAGTACGGTGTATTTGAATATTCTCCCTTCTTTTACAGTAGACAGATATCCCTTTTCAACCAGTATTTTCAGATAGGTAGATACCGTATTCTGGTGGGGTTTGGGTTCGGGATGCTGCTCCATAACGTCCTTCAGATAGAAAGATTCCATTTTCCAAAACAGCTTCATAAAGTTTTCCTCTGCGGAAGTAAGATGATTAATTTTCATATAGAGTTCTAATGTTGAAATTGAATATTGCAATAAAGATAAAGAAAAGATACCATAAAAGCTATTCCGGCTCCCATAAATACCTCTTTTACGGTGTGTCTTTTTAAGATAACCCGGGTAATTCCGACCAGGATGGCAATGCTCAGCCATATAAGGCCCATCTTCCAGTCTAATGTGAAAAATAATGCGGCTACAAATATATTGAACGCCGTATGCATTGAACTTTTAATAAAAAAGTTACTGATCTGAAGAGTGAAAAGCAGTATTAAAATAAACAGCATCACAAGATCAATATACCCGTTTCTGACATAATTAAAAATAAGATAGGTCACTACACAGGCCGCAATGAATATGTACAGTGTTTTGCGCTGAACCCTGTTAGAGACATCCATATTGGTATATCTTCCTGTTTTTACATTCCAGATCAGCCATATGACTACAGGGACAATGATCATTAATAATACAGGAACGAAATAGAGGAGTGATTCCTTAAGGGAGTATTCTCTGACACTCATATAGATGAAAAATATAATCAATGAAGTCAGGGGATTAAAAAAATCAGAAATGACTTTTGATATTCTGAGCAGCAGTGGAGACGGTGTTTCTTCCATATTCAGGTTTAAGCATCAAATATAATACTATAAGACCAGAAAACAAGTGAAATGAAGCTGTAAAAAAGTGAAGTAGGTTACGTAAACCATTGTTGGTATTAGTGATTTTCAGATCATAAAATAATTTTAATGTGCTTGCTTTTAAAACAGACAGGTATTTCTGGACCGGTTCAGGGATCATGCACTCAGGATCATGGAAAAATACGGCTTTCATAATATTGGCATCTGGGAATCGGAATTCAATGAAAAAACAGAATTTGTCTATCTCCCTTGAGTAGAAAGATGAAGACACAATGAAAACAACTGCGGGATAAATTTATGGCAGATAAGGAGTGGAAAGAAATTAAAGCTGAAATGGCAAAATTGCATGGCGGTTTTGTTAACATATCGAAGACAGAAAGTTGAAATTGACGGAATTTTCACCACAAAACAAGCTGTTGAAATAACCAAAAGGTATGTTAACAATAATTAAAGATGAATAGAGACGGAAAGGAAAATGCAATGTTTTATGGTAGCCTTATTTCATTGATTGTTTTCGGAAAGCTACATATACAGGATGATTTTTCAGATACGGTAATAAGAAAATAACTGTAAAAATGCTGTCGCATGAGCCTTTCTAAGGGTCGAAAATTAAGAATAATCCGTTCCGCCTGCAAATAGATTTTAGAGAAAAAATGAAAAGTTACTTATGCATACAATAAAAACAAAGTTTTTTCATAATTTTGCTCAACTATTTCATCATAAAAAAGCAAGAGCTAACACATGAAAGAATTTTCTAAAGAGGTATACCTGAAGTGGTATGAAGATATGACAATGTGGAGAAGGTTTGAAGACAAATGCCGTTCTCTTTACCTAAAACAAAAGATCAGAGGATTTTTACATTTGTATAACGGTCAGGAAGCAATCCCTGCCGGATTTACACATGCAATGGATCTTACAAAAGACAGTATGATCACTGCTTACAGATGCCACATCCATCCAATGGCGATGGGAGTAGATCCTAAGAGAATCATGGCTGAACTTTGTGGTAAAGCTACAGGTACATCCGGAGGTATGGGTGGATCTATGCACATTTTCAGCAAAGAGCACCGTTTCTACGGAGGTCATGGTATTGTTGGAGGACAAATTCCTTTAGGAGCAGGTATTGCTTTTGCAGATAAATATTTCGACAGAAAAGCAGTAAACATCTGTTTCTTCGGAGACGGTGCTGCAAGACAAGGTTCACTACATGAAACATTCAACATGGCAATGAACTGGAAACTTCCTGTAGTATTTGTGGTAGAAAACAACCAATATGCAATGGGAACTTCTGTAAAAAGAACAGCCAACCACGAAGATATCTATAAATTAGGATTAGGATATGAAATGCCTTGCCTTGCTGTAGATGCAATGGATCCTGTAAAAGTAGCTGAAGCAGCTTACGAGGCTATTGAAAGAGCAAGAAGAGGAGACGGGCCTACATTCATTGAAGCAAGAACTTACCGTTATAGAGGTCACTCAATGTCTGATGCTGAACCATACAGATCTAAAGAAGAAGTAGCAATTCATAAGAATGATGATCCAATCGAATTGGTAAAACACAGAATTCTTGAAAACGGATGGGCTACAGAAGCAGAATTGAAACTATCGACAACAAGTCAAGAGACTTCGTTGAAGAATGCATCGAATTCATGGAGAACTCTCCATATCCGGACGCTGAGAAAATCTATGAGTATGTATATGCTCAGGAAGATTATCCGTTCTTAGACAAATTAGAAAACTAAAAGATAATGAGTTAATTTGACAGTTTGAGAATTTGAAAATGTGATAGAGTATGTCCTTTTTAATTTTCAAATTTTCAGATTGCTAAATTTTCAAATTAAAATAAATTATGGCAGAAGTAATTACGATGCCCCGCCTTTCCGACACTATGACGGAAGGTAAAGTGGCGAAATGGCATAAAAAAGTAGGAGATAAAGTAAAGGAAGGAGATATTTTAGCTGAAATTGAAACTGACAAAGCAGTTCAGGATTTCGAATCTGAAGTAGAAGGTACTCTTTTATACGTAGGTGTAGAAGAAGGTAGTGCCGCTGCTGTAGACTCTGTTTTAGCAATTATCGGTAATGAAGGAGAAGATATTTCAGGATTAACAGGCGGAGCTGCTGCTCCCAGTGCCGGTTCTGAAGAAAAAAATCAGAAGAACAGCCTAAAACAGAAGTTGTGGAAACTGCTTCAGCGGAAGTTCCGGCAGGAGTAGAAGTGATTACAATGCCAAGACTTTCTGATACAATGACAGAAGGGAAGGTGGCTAAATGGCACAAAAATGTGGGCGATACAGTAAAAGAAGGCGACCTTCTTGCTGAGATCGAAACAGATAAAGCAGTACAGGATTTCGAATCTGAATTCAACGGAGTACTATTGAAGCAGGGTGTAGAAGAAGGTGGTGCTGCTCCGGTTGATTCCGTATTGGCTATTATTGGTCCTGAAGGAACAGATGTTTCAGCGGTAGGAGCTCCTAAAGCTTCTGCTCCGGCATCAGAAAAACCGGCTGAACAAAAACAGAAGCTAAAACTGAAGAAAAAGCTTCCCCGGCTGCTAATACTTCATCTTCTGACAGAGTGGCAATTTCTCCATTAGCTAAGAAAATGGCTCAGGATAAAGGAGTTGACATCAATGCCGTTCAAGGTTCCGGAGAAAACGGAAGAATCGTTAAAAAGATATCGAAAACTATCAGCCTGCTGCTAAACCAGCCGCTTCAGCTCCTGCTGCAAGTGCTGCTGCCCAGGTTGCAGTAAACTTCGTTCAGGGAGAAGATACAGAGACTCCAAACTCACAGGTAAGAAACATCATTGCAAAACGTCTTTCTGAAAGTAAATTCTCTGCTCCTCACTATTATCTGATGGTTGAGATCAACATGGATAAGGCTATCGAAGCAAGAAAAGAGATCAACTCTATTCCGGATACGAAGATTTCATTCAACGATATGATCATTAAAGCAACTGCCATTGCTTTAAGAAAACACCCACAGGTAAATTCAAGCTGGGCGGGAGATAAGATCATCCACAGAGGAAACATCAATATTGGTGTAGCAGTTGCTATTCCTGACGGATTGGTGGTTCCTGTATTGAAGAATACTGATCAGATGTCTTATACTCAAATCTCCGCATCTGTTAAGGATATGGCTTCAAGAGCTAAGAGCAAAGGCCTTAAAGCGAATGAAATGGAAGGTTCTACATTCTCTATTTCTAACCTGGGAATGTTCGGAATCGAGACCTTTACAAGTATCATCAATCAACCCAACTCTGCCATCCTTTCAGTAGGAGCAATCATTGAGAAACCAATCGTTAAGAACGGTCAGATTGTAGTAGGAAACACTATGAAACTTTCATTGGCATGTGACCACAGAGTAGTTGACGGTGCTACAGGTGCTCAATTCTTACAGACATTAAGAACATATTTAGAAAATCCATTAACATTGTTACTGTAATTTTCTAATTTAGAATACCTAAGCCTCCCAAATTGGGAGGCTTTTTTGTATACCGGATAGTAAAATAGATTTTGCTAAAAATAAATGACCCTCCTTTACCTGGAAAGTAACTATACTTAAACTCATTTCTGTTTTACCATAAATGAAGAACTGGAATTAATTTTTAACGTGAGATCCTGGAAAATGATAAAACTTTTCATACTGAAAGGTTTTATGGTTATTACATGTTATTTTTTTGGAATTATCATCATGGTTGTTCTTTATGGAATTCAAAATCAAATTAGTATTTTTGAATCATGATTAAAGCGAGAAATATCCATAAATCTTATGGAAATTTAGAAGTACTGAAAGGAGTTGATATTCATATCAAAACAGGAGAAGTTGTTTCTATTGTAGGAGAATCGGGAGCAGGTAAATCTACGTTGCTGCAGATTCTGGGAACACTTGATCATCCTACCCATTCCGGTAAATATGATACTGAAATTGCGATCGCAGGAGAATCATTTATTAATATGAATGACAAACAGCTATCAAAATTCAGAAATCAGAATATTGGTTTTGTATTTCAGTTTCATCAGCTTCTTCCGGAGTTTACCGCTCTGGAAAACGTATTGCTTCCTACGAGAATTGCAGGAGCCAATGAAAGAGAAGCTATAGAAAAGGCCTACGCTTTGTTTGAAGACTTAAAAATAGAGCAGAGGCTGAATCATAAGCCCAATCAGCTTTCCGGTGGAGAAGCTCAGAGGGTGGCCGTAGCAAGAGCTTTAATCAATTCACCAAAAATCATCTTTGCAGATGAGCCAACAGGAAACCTGGATTCAAAAAATGCGGATGATCTCCACAGGTTATTTTTTGATCTGAGAGACAAGTACAATCAAACCTTTGTGATTGTAACCCATAATCCGAACTTAGCTGAAATTACAGACCGGAAGCTCGTCATGAAAGATGGGATGATTATAGAATAACAGAACACACAATGATGAAACCTTTTCTTTTTCTTTTATTATTTTTAATTTCCTGTTCAAAAGCTGATTCTCAGCAGTTGAATACTTTAGGTCTGCCTAAAGCAAAAGTTTCTGAGATTAAAGACTATATCAAAGAGAAAGAGTACAATCAGGAGCTGGCTGTGTTTATTAATTTTAAAATTCCTTCAGGGAAATATCGCTATTTCATTTATGATCTGAAAAATGATAAAATAATACACAAAGCAATCGTTTCTCATGGTTCAGGTTCTGTGATTCCAAAATCAGAAGCTTTACAGTTCAGTAATGTTGAAGGCTCTTATCAATCTTCTTTAGGAAAATATTCGATAGGAGAAAGCTACATAGGTCAATTTGGGAAGGCATATCGTTTAAAAGGACTGGATCCTACCAACAGTAATGCTATGCAAAGGGCTATTGTTCTCCATTCCTTTGGATGTGTTCCTGATACTGAATCTGAAAATCCGGCCTGCCTGAGTTTAGGCTGTCCCATGCTTTCGGTAAATGCTCTCAAAAAATCTGCACAGTACATTGATCAATCCAGACTGCCGATCATTTTGTATGCATTTTATTAATTCCTAACCTCTATTATCTTTATTTTCCATGACTATAAAATTTCTTGCCGAAGATGACAGACCCAGAGAAAAACTTTTACAGAAAGGTAAAGGTTCTCTTTCTGATTCTGAATTGCTGGCAATCATTATGGGAAGTGGAAACAGAGGAGAAAGTGCAGTGGAACTGGCAAGAAAAATTTTAATCTCAGTTGATAACAGCTGGCATAATCTCAGTCTTCTTTCCGTTAAAGATCTGATGAAGTTCAAAGGAATTGGTGAAGTAAAAGCAATATCCATTACTTCAGCCTTAGAAATAGGAAGAAGAAAATCAGGACAGGAAATTCCGGAAAAACCTACAATAGGAAACAGTAATGATGCTTATATATTACTCAAAAATCAGCTTTCAGACTTAAGGACTGAAGAATTCTGGGCTATTTTTCTGAACAACAGTAATAAGGTGATTCATATCTCACAACTGACGCAGGGCGGAATAAGCCAGTCTGTGGTAGATGTAAGAGTTTTATTTAAAACAGCTTTGGATCATTTTTCAACCGGGATTATCATTGCCCATAATCACCCATCCGGCAGTTTGAAACCAAGCAGGGAAGATCTCAATATTACACAAAAAATAAAAGAGGCTGGCAACACACTAAGTATTCAGCTTTTGGACCATCTTATTATTACCCAGGATTCTTACTTTAGTTTCTCGGATTCAGATTACTATGATTAGACGATTGAAATACAATGAAATTGATTTTGTGAAATATACCCGATGTTTAGAAAATTCTGAGCAGAAAAAATATAGTGCCTCCAGAGAATTTCTGGATATTACTTCCTGCAAACAGTGGGAGCTCCTGGTTTATAAAGACTATGAAGCAGTAATGCCCGTACCTTACGTAAGAAAATACGGGATGAAAATTGTACACAACCCAAAGCTTTGCCAGCAGTTGGGAATTTTTTTCAGAGAGGGATCATATTGATCTTAACGAATCTTTTTTAGAATATCTGGAAAAGAACTATATGATAAGGATTTATTCGTTCAATGATGTGAATCAGTTTCGTACACCCATCAGAACCAAAAAGAATTTTTTGCTTTATCCTGATTCTTATGAAAATGTTTACTCCAAATATTCTCCGAAAAGAAAAAGAAAACTTAGGCTGAGCGATGAAGTGATGAAAGATTCTGATGTAAAAACGATTTCCTATGATCAGGCAAAAGCTTTTGTAGAAGCTAATACAATAGGGTTGAACAAGGATAATGATTTATCCGAGTTTATGAGGATTTTTGAAAGTTTTTATAAGTTAAACCACCTTAGATTTACCGCTTTTTATTATCAGAAGAAAATTGTAAATATTATTGCAACCTATTCCGATGATAAGACGGTGGCGCTCTTGGGGAATTTTAATGACAAAGATTACGTGAAACTATCAGGAGCCTCGGTATTGATTGACCAGGTTATTAAAGAAATGATCGGAACTCATATTTTTGATTTTGAAGGCGGAGAACTCCCGAATATCGAAGAATTTTTCAGAGGATTTCGCCCGGAGCTGAGACCTTATGCCATCATTGAAAATTCAAAAAGGATCTTTTAAAAAAACTAGGTTATCTTACCGTAAAAGGTAAGCAGTTCTTATAATGAAAAGCTTTGTTTAGATTAGTTCTAATTAAGTAATAATCCGTAACTTTATACAACCTTATCAAAACAGTTATGTTACAACAGATTCGCCATTATAAACTATCCTATATGCTGTATAACTTATTTAAGAAAAGTAAGTTGAAGCATAATATTCCACTATATAAAAAAATACGGAATCAACAAGAGCTATTTTTCCAGTATTTCAAGCAAAGATTTTGCTCATCTTCCGGCCAATGAAAGAACGATAGACCATAAAAAGCTTACAGAAACTCCTTTTTTAGAAATTATCTGAAGAAAACAAGGAAAGTGCCCTTCAGTATGATGATAATGGCTACATGATTCTGAGGAATTTTCTGACCCCGAAACTGCCGATCAGATCAATACTGAAATTGATAAGCTGATGAAAGATGGAACACTGAAGTTTATTTACGGAGGAAAGCTGATGTTTGCTATCCATCACTCGGAAATCATAAAAATATAGGAAGTGATAAGGAATTGTTAGACTTTTTATCTGTTCTGCTGAATGGCCGGTCCAAGCTTTTCCAAAGTATCAATTTCATTAACGGAAGCCAGCAGAAAACCCATTCTGACAGTATTCATATGACCACTTATCCCTTAGGAGGATTACTGGGAGTCTGGATTGCACTGGAAGATGTGGATGAGACCAATGGTGCATTACATTATATTCCTAAAAGCCACAAATTGCCTTACTTCCTGAATTCTGATTATGATAATGAAGGAACCGCTTTTAAAATCGGTAAGAAAAGTTACAGAGCCTATGAAGCATTTCTTGAAGATAAAGTAAAGGAATTAGGATTGAAAAAGAAGTTTTTAAGGCTAAAAAAGGAGATTTACTCATCTGGCACGCCAATATTCTTCATGGTGGTGAACCTCATATCGATAAAAACAGAACAAGAAAGAGCCTTGTATATCACTTCTTTGATGAAAACAGTGTATGTTATCATGAAGTGACCCAGAGGCCGGCGTTGTTTGAACTTTGATAGAATTTCCTTAGCATAAAAGGTTTTTATAAGAATACAGATTTAAAAAGATAGTTTTTTTACATTTGTATTCTTATCTTTTTTATAATATTTCTGTATGAAAAAAAAGGAAAATATTCTTGTTTTTATATTTTCAGTTTACATAGGTATCATGTTATACTATCTGTATACCCACCAATATTATAATACTGATATGGAGGCTTATATGGGACTGATCTATAAAACGGAGTATCCTGGGATGAAGATTGAGGAAATTCATCAGAAAGTATATACAGAATTGAGAGAGAAGAATCCCCATTTTGCTGGATTTGATCCTGTAGATTCTATGGTGGAAGAAGTAGCGAAGGGGAGAGTACCTATTATAAAACCTTATCGGAAAATCCAAAAGCTTATGAAGAAGAGCTTCAGCTTTTTGTGGTAAAACCTTTTTACAATTTTGTCAATTGGTCATTTTTTAAGCTTGGTTTCAGTGCTTCTGCCTCTACATTTATGATGTCAATCGTATCCTATGCACTGATTCTCATCCTGATTTTTGTTTTTCTTATTAAGACATTGAAGAATTATACCCTGGCTTTCATCATAACGGTCTTGCTTTCATTATTCAAGCCTCTTCTTGAATCCAGCAGACATGCATCAGCAGACTCTTTATCCTGTTTGTTACTGTTGCTGAGCTTTTATGCATTTGCTGTCAGAAAGAATATATTTTCCGCCTGTATTTTTGGCATGTTGTGCATCCTGACCCGGCCTGAATATTTTATTTTCTATTCTTTTCTGTATGTTTTCATTTACATCTATAGAAAAAACTTTCAGGTTGATATAAGATCTTTGTTCATTTCATATACCTATCTTTTTCTCAGCTTCTTTCTGATACAGTATTTTAACAGGATTTCCTGGTCTACCTTATTTATGAATCAGTTTACACAGGTTCAGCTTTATCCCGTATCTGCTCCTGATCCGTTTTATTTTCCGGATTATCTGCAGTATATAAAAAGTAAGATCATGCTTGAGTTCAATGGTTCCTACTTTCCGCTTTTATTACTTTTTTTTTAGTCATCCTTCTTGCCAATAATTTTTCTTTGAAAACTAGAAAAAATCAGGCTCAGGTCTTGTTTTTTGTAATTATTTATGGAACTGTTTTTCTGAGATTCTTAGTTTTCCCTTCATTAACCAACAGAATGATGCTGGGCTTTTATCTGTTAATTATTCTCTCTATGATCTATATACAGAATTCTAAAGTGGATATCTGTAAAAACTCTTTACAACACGGAAAATAATTAGTAATTTTGCAGTCTAAAATTATGACGAGTCTTTCAGGATATTTACCATATGCATTTGCATTGATCATCGCAATTCCTTTTCTGGTTTTGCTAAGACAATTTGTACACTCGTACATTACGCTTAAAAACCAGGAAATCAAACTGCTTAGCATGAAGTCAAATTCAGAGAATAAGGCACACTCTTATGAAAGAATGACTTTGTTTCTCGATAGGATAAAACCTTCAAATCTTGTTCAGAAATTTGACAAGGGGCTGGCAGTTCATGAATTTATTTTCCTTACAGAAAAGACTATCAATGATGAGTTTGAATATAATTCTTCACAACAGCTTTATGTCACAAAAAACTCATGGAAAAATATTGTAGACTCTAAAAATGCAATTATAGACCTGCTTCATAAAACATATGACGGGCTGAAAGGAAATGCTGAGCTGGAAGAGTTCAAGACCATTTTCATTATGAATTATATGGAAGGCAACGATTTTATTGCAGCAACCCTAGAGGATTTAAGAAAAGAAATTTTAATAATAACTTAAAAATAACAGATAAATAATGATTCCAAATTTTAAAGCACATCCATGGCACGGGATTTCTGCAGGGAAGATGCTCCAAATGTTGTAAATGTATTTGTGGAAATTGTTCCTTCAGATACTATTAAATATGAAGTAGATAAAGAAACAGGATATTTAAAGGTAGACAGACCACAGAAATTCTCTAATATCATCCCGGCTTTATATGGTTTCGTTCCAAGAACGTATTGTCATAACGAAGTGATGAAACTTGCTGTAGAAGCAGGAGCTGATGATGTGACAATGGGAGATCATGACCCGCTTGATATTTGTGTTTTAAGTTCTCACAATATTCACGCAGGAGGTTTATTGATGGAAGCTATTCCAATCGGAGGTTTCAAAATGATCGACGGAGGGGAGGCTGATGATAAAATTGTAGCAGTAATGATCAACGACCACGCTTTCGGACACTTCAGAGATATTTCTGAATTGCCTGAAGCAGAAGTAAAAAGATTGATGCACTACTTCCTTACTTATAAAAACCTACCGGATGAGCCTGCAAAATGCAGAATCCATGAAGTATACGGAGCTGAGCATGCAAGAAAAGTAATCAAAGCTTCTCAGGTTGATTACTCTGAAAAATTCGGAGGATAATATTCTTCTGATATAAAATACAAAAAGGATAAACGGGAAACTGTTTATCCTTTTTTATTGAAATTATTAAAATAAGTGTAAAAATTTCTACTTCTTGATCAGGACTTAACTTACGGCTCTTTCCCTTAATATCTTTTAGTCGTTTAAAATTTCAGATGCTTCCAACCCTTATTCTAAGAGCTTTTCCGTTAAGTCTGAAGTTTTCTGATTCGTAGTAAAATATTCATTGATATACTATCTTTATTTAATTGCTACTACTAAACTCATGATTTTTTTAGTGCTTTGATGGTAATTATTTATTATATTTAATTTTCTATTACCAAAAAAATATTAAACTATGGATCTATTTGTGTTAGTGCCAATTTTTGGTGTCGTAGCTTTGCTTTACACATTTCTTCAGAGCAACTGGGTAAGTAAACAGAATGCCGGAAATGAAAAAATGAAAACGATCAGTGGACATATTGCTGACGGTGCAATGGCTTTCCTAAAAGCCGAATATAAAATTTTAACCTATTTTGTGGTTGTAGTTGCTATCTTACTGGCTGTAATGGGCTCCAGTAATGCTAATTCACATTGGAGCATAGGGCTAGCCTTTGCAGTAGGAGCTGTATTTTCTGCCACTGCAGGTTTTATAGGGATGAAATTGCCACAAAAGCCAATGTAAGAACCGCTGAAGCCGCTAAAACCTCACTTTCCAAAGCGCTGAAAGTATCATTCACAGGAGGTTCCGTGATGGGGATGGGTGTTGCCGGGCTGACTGTTTTAGGATTGGGAGCGTTATTCCTGATCATTAAGCAGATCTTTGCTCCGGATGCTACGGTAGATTCTCATGAAATGGAAAGGACCATTGAAATCCTGACAGGATTTTCCTGGGTGCCGAATCTATAGCGCTTTTTGCAAGAGTAGGAGGCGGTATTTATACGAAAGCAGCAGACGTAGGTGCTGACCTGGTAGGGAAAGTAGAAGCGGGGATTCCTGAGGACGATCCAAGAAATCCTGCTACTATTGCAGATAACGTAGGAGATAACGTAGGAGATGTTGCCGGAATGGGAGCCGACCTTTTCGGTTCTTATGTTGCAACGGTTCTCGCAACCATGGTTTTGGGACGAGAAACCATTTCTGATGATGGTTTCGGGGTTTTGCACCGATTCTTTTACCTATGCTGATCGCAGGAACAGGTATTATTTTTTCTATGATAGGAACTTTATTTGTAAAGATCAATGATAATGAAGGTTCATCCACTTCCAGTGTACAAAACGCATTAAACCTGGGCAACTGGGGAAGTATTGTTATTACGGCTATTGCATCTTATTTCCTGGTGACCTATATTCTTCCTGAAAAAATGATTTTGAGGGGGCACGAATTTACTAAAATGGGGGTATTCGGGGCTATTATGGTAGGATTGGTTGTAGGAACCTTAATGAGTATTATTACAGAATATTATACAGCTATGGGAAAAAGACCTGTTTCCAGTATTGTGAGACAGTCTTCTACAGGCCATGCAACCAATATTATCGGCGGACTTTCCGTAGGGATGGAATCTACTTTACTTCCGATTATTGTATTAGCAGGTGGAATTTATGGGTCTTATCTGTGTGCCGGGCTTTACGGTGTTGCGATTGCAGCAGCAGGAATGATGGCTACCACAGCGATGCAGCTGGCGATTGATGCCTTCGGACCAATTGCTGATAACGCAGGAGGAATTGCTGAAATGAGTGAGCTACCGAAAGAAGTGCGTGAAAAAACAGACATTCTGGATGCCGTAGGAAATACAACTGCCGCTACAGGAAAAGGATTTGCTATTGCTTCAGCAGCATTGACTGCATTGGCATTATTTGCCGCTTTTGTGGGAATTGCAGGTATCGACGGAATTGATATTTACAGGGCTGATGTATTAGCAGGTTTATTTGTTGGTGGGATGATTCCTTTTATCTTCTCCTCATTAGCGATCACGGCGGTAGGACAGGCAGCTATGGCTATGGTGGAAGAAGTAAGACGCCAGTTCCGAGAAATTCCTGGCATTTTAGAAGGAAAGGCACAACCCGAATATGAGAAGTGTGTAGCTATTTCTACCGATGCTTCCATCCGAAAAATGATGCTTCCGGGAGCTATTGCTATTATTTCTCCATTGCTGATCGGCTTTTTTTTGGCCCTGAAGTATTGGGTGGATTTCTGGCAGGTGCTACAGTATGCGGTGTTTTGATGGGAATGTTCCAGAACAATGCAGGTGGCGCATGGGATAATGCTAAAAAGTCTTTTGAAAAAGGTGTGGATATCAACGGGCAGACCTACTACAAAGGCTCTGAACCGCACAAAGCATCTGTAACCGGAGATACCGTAGGAGACCCGTTTAAAGATACCTCAGGACCGTCTATGAATATTCTGATCAAGCTGATGTCAATTGTTTCCCTGGTGATTGCCCCTACTTTAGCAGTTATACATAAAGATAAGATCGAAGCCAACAGAAAGGCTAAAATAGAAAGTCTGACCGGAATTACAAATACCGGAACTTCAACGACAACTACGGATCTGAAAACTGTTTCACCGTCTTCCGGTGAAATTAAAGGACATCTTAATGAAAACGGAGATTTTGTATATGAAACCGGAAATATTCAACAGATAAAACTGAATGGCGGGAAAACTATTGCCATAGGAGACGGAAGTCAGCTTTACCAGCTTTATAACGCTGTGAAACAAAAAGATCAGTCTGTTTTAGATCCTAATAAATGGTATACTATAGAAAATCTTTATTTTGAAACAGGGTCCAGTGATTTGAAACCAGGTTACGAACTTCAGCTGAACAATATTGCAGAAATTTTAAATGCTTATCCCGGCCTGAAAATAAAATTAGGAGGGTATACTGATAACAGCGGTAATGAAGACAGTAATCAGAAACTATCCAATCTGAGAGCACAGACAGCAAAGCTGAAACTGCTTGAGCTGGGTGTTTCTGCAGACAGGGTAGAAGCAGAAGGCTACGGATCACAGCATCCGGTGTGTGAGGCTAATGACACAGAAGAGTGTAAGGCTAAAAACAGAAGAATTGACGTAAGAGTTCTCGCTCTTTAAGATCAGTTGAAATATCAATCAAAAAAGCATCGCATCTGCGGTGCTTTTTTATCACTTATTGTAATTTTTCAACCTATAAAAATATTAAAGCATTCCACAATTTTATCGCAGATAAAATCATTGCGCCTTAAAAACATAAGCTATTGAAGTTTCTTTGCGGCTTTGCGTTTCCAACAAAAAAACTTTTTTACCATTTAAAGCGTTTCCATTTAAATTAAAGATTCTTTCTCAAATGTTCCAATGCCTGAATAATTAGTTCATCCTTCTTTGCAAAACTGAACCTGATATAATCAGAATTTTGTTTTGAATGATAAAATGCCGAAAGAGGAAGGCAGGCCACTTTTTCTCCACAGTAAGCCATTTTGAGAACTCTACATCAGTCATTGTTTTTGAGATATTTCTGAAATTAACTACCTGAAAAACACTTCCTTCAGCTTGTTGCTCAATCTGTAAAGGGGTTTCCTTAATAAGCTCATTGAAAATGTCTCTTTTCCTCTGCATTAAAGCTTTACTGGCTTCAGGATCAAATACTTCCAGATATTTCGCCAGTGCATATTGTGCAGGTGCATTGGCGCTATAGGAAATATATTGCTGGTGGCAGCGGAACAATGCAGTCAGCTCTTCTGAAGCAAGCATATAACTAACTTTCCAGCCTGAAGTATGAAACATTTTCCCGAAAGAAAAAATACAGAATGTCCGGTTTTTGAGCCCGGGATGAATAAAAGAACTGTAATGTTCTGCTTCATCATAACAGTAGGTATCATAGATCTCTTCTGAAATCAAATAAATTTCACGATCCCTGATCAAGTCATATAGCTGGTTCCAGTCCTCCTTTTTCCATATTTTTCCGGTTGGGTTCTGGGGTGAATTGACGATAATGGCTTTTGTTTTCTCTGTGATACAGGTTTTAAATATTTCCCAGTTGATGCTGAAATCATAACCAAGATCGTAGTATACCGGAATTCCTCCGTTCATTACCACCGCAGGTCCGTAAGTATAGTATGATGGTTGAATAATGACTACTTCATCATTCTGATTTAAAACAGATTTAAGGGCAGTATATAAAGCAAAGGTTGCACATGGGATGACAGTAACTTCATTGTTTTTTACCTGTATTTTATTTTTACGTTGAGCATTAAAAGTAATGATATTTTCAAGCAGCAGAGGATTACCAGCCAGCGGTTCGTAATGGTGGGTATCAAGATCAGCAGCTTCTTTCAGAAAGTATTTCAGCCGCTCGTCAATATCAAAATCAGGCAGACCTAAAGAAAGATCAAAACTTCCATGTTCTGATGCCAGCCCGGACATCTCTGTAAAAAGGAATAGTGGGTAAACCTATGAATTTCTTCCATCTATTTTGTTTTTTTCAAATGTAATAAAAAATTAATAGGGTAATGGGTTTATTTTTATTAATATGCTAAAAATACTGAAGATTTATTGTCACTAATTGCTTTTTAAGCTTTATAGCTCACATTCAATAAAAATTATTATTTTTAAAAGAAATTTATTCTTTATGAAAAAACTACTTATTCCGCTGTTTTCTATTGCTGTATTAGCCAGCTGTGGAACGGCAAAAATGTCTGATGGAACATCTTCACCTTCTGTCTCTGCAAAACATGACAAAGCCTTTTCCAATGCTTATAAAATGATTAATGCGGAGGATTTGAAGAAGAATCTGTATGTCATTGCTTCTGATGAAATGGAAGGAAGGGATACCGGAAGTAAAGGCCAGAAAAAGCGGGTGAGTATATTGTTAATTATTATAAAAGCCTGGGAATTTCAGGCCCAAAAGCATTAAATTCATTTTACCAGAAAGTGCCATCGGAATTCATGAAAAAAGAGGCGGAGGTAATCTTCCCGATTCGGAAAATATTCTGGCCTTCATTGAAGGAAGCGAAAAACCGGAAGAGATTGTTGTAGTATCAGCCCATTATGATCACGTGGGAACCAAAGGTGGTGTGGTATATAACGGAGCTGATGATGACGGTAGCGGAACAGTTGCGGTAATGGAAATAGCTAAAGCATTCCAGCAGGCTAAGAAAGCAGGTAAAGGCCCTAAAAGATCTGTTCTCTTTTTACACGTTACCGGAGAAGAGCACGGTCTGTTTGGCTCAGAATACTATTCCGAAAATCCTGTTTTTCCATTAGCGAATACAGTGGTAGATCTTAATATCGATATGATCGGGCGTGATGATCCGGCAAACAGAGGAAAACAATACGTTTACGTGATTGGATCCGAGATGCTGAGCTCTGAGCTTAAGGTAATCAATGAAGCAGCTAATAAGAGAACCAATAACCTGGAGCTTAATTATAAATACGATGATCTGAATGATCCTGAACAATTGTATTACCGTTCAGACCATTATAATTTTGCCAAACATAATATTCCGGTTGCATTTTTCTTTGACGGAATTCATGAAGATTATCACAAGCCTACAGATGATCCTGAAAAAATTGATTATAAGCTATTGGAGAAAAGAACACAACTTATTTTCACCACTGCATGGGATATCGCCAACAGAGCAGAGAGAATTGTAGTTGATAAAAATAATTACAGTATCAGTTTGTCATTTAAAGTCACTGATCTACTGTTGTAAGCTGCAGTAAAGCCAAAGAATTGATTATTTGCCACGAGTACACAAATATTGATGAGTGCATTCGTGGCAATTTTAAAACCGTATTGTACGGAAATCATACTCAATTCGGAACTTCTTACCTGAATATGGCTGATAAAGTCAGAAATAATCTATAACAAATGGAAAAAACAGAATATTATGAAACAGCATGTAAAATCAATAAGACCTTTCATCGGAGCACAGAATTTTGAAACCAGCCGGAGTTTTTACAGAGATCTTGGATTTGAAGAAGTAGTTCTTGAGCCTAAACTGTCATTATTTAAGCGGGAAGAAACCGGGTTTTATCTTCAGGATTATTATGCAAAAGATTGGATAGATAATACAATGATCTTTATGGAAGTTGCTGATACGGACGAATTCTGGAAAGAAATTTCATCTTTGCAGCTTACTGAAAAATATGAAAATGTAAGACTTACTCCCATAAGAACAATGGAATGGGGGAAAAGAATGCTTTGTACATGACCCGTCCGGGATCTTATGGCATTTTGGAGAGTTTTTTTAAGCGAAAAAGAATATGATTTACGCATTTGATACCTACTATTATGAAGATTTTGCCAATACTGTCTGTATTGCATTCGAAAACTGGAAGTCGGAAAAAGAGGTAGAAACCTTTATAGAACAGACCAAAATAAATTCAGAATATGAAAGCGGAGCATTTTACAGGAGAGAACTGCCCTGTATCCTGAGCTTATTACAGAAAATTACATTAAAACCCGGTGATATTATCATTGTGGATGGATATGTAACCCTGAATAATGAAGGAAAACCAGGCTTAGGAGGTCACCTTTATAAAGCCCTGGATGAAAAATATCCCGTTGTTGGAATTGCCAAAAATGAATTTACCACTCCAGATACACAAAGAAGAAGTGTATTGCGGGGAGAAAGCAAAGCACCACTTTTTTTAACAGCAAAAGGAATAGATGTTGATGAGATCAAAACCAAAGTAGAGCAAATGCATGGAGGCTACAGGATGCCCACTTTGTTGAAAAAGCTTGATCAGCTTAGCAGGCAATAAATCTATGTTATTTGATCCACTTTTGAAGATATTGTTAATTTTTAGTTTTATTTATACCGATCGGTATTTTTCTTGTTTTGTAATAATCCTTTTGTGAAAGGGAAAATTTTTCAACCTTAAAAATACTGATTAGTATATTTTAAAATATGATCATATGAAAGAAAGATTTATAATTCCAGCGAAACGAATGCAGGCAGTATAAATAGTTAGTATTTTTAATCTCTCGCCGATCATGCAGATTTCGCAGATTTTTAATGATCATCTGTATTTCCTTGCGACAACAGTTGCTATTGTTGCTAAATTATTTTGATGTAATATTTGATCGCAGTATTTTAATTATTGCATAAAATGTTGTTTATATCGCCTGATTATATTTCAATGATCATTAAATTCTAATAAACTGACAAAAATCATTACATTCTTATTTTTATTGATTCTAAATAAATATAAATTTGTATCAGGAAATTTAAAGAATATATGAAAAAACTAACTACCTTTTCTGCTGTTGTTCTCTGTTCAGTGATGAACGCACAATTGCAATATTGTAAACCTTCATTCCAGTATGGAGCCGACAGCAATATGATCCGTAATGTGACTTTCGGGGCATTAATAACACATCGCCGGATCAGACAGGATCTGCTCCTGTTTATGAAGATTTCACTTCATTATCAACTAATCTTCAGGCAGGAAACTCTTATCCGATCTCTGTAAAAGGCCCATCGAGTACTTTTCCAAGTGATGTAATGGTTTATATTGATTTTAATCAGAATGGTAGTTTTGATGATGTTGGGGAAAGTTTTTATATCGGAAGGCTTGGGGCCGCAACTCCTTTTAATGCTTTTACAGTCAGCAATACTATTACAGTTCCTGCGAATGCAGCCAATGGCAGCACAAGAATGAGAGTTCTTAAAAACACGAATCTTGCAGCCTATTCTGATCCCAATGCAGCTGTTTCTATCAATGCTGCCTGTGACAGCGGACTTAGAGCCGGGCAGACTGAAGATTATACAGTCAATATCGCAGGGAATACAGCCGGTTTTCCTGCACCTTACTGTGGGACAGACAAGGTGACAAGCCTTACAGTGAGTGAGATCAGCGGGGTTGAATTTGCCGGAATTACGAATAACAGCGCTTTGGATGGCAATTCAGATGTCCTTGAGAATTTTACAGCTGTGAAATTCAATGGAAACCGTGGGAATGCTTATCCTATTACAGTAACGGAGGTACCCAGGGACAGTCTACCGTATCTGCCTATGCTTATATTGATTTTAACCACAATAATGTATTTGATACTGATGAAGTATTTAATATCGGATATCTGGACAATTCCAATCCGGTGCCTCATACCCAATCAGGAACGGTATCCGGGACTATCCTTATTCCTTTAAATGCTTTGTTGGGAGAAACCCGTTTCCGGCTGGTGAAAGCATATGAATCAAATTCATGGATGGGTACACTGGAAAACCTTCCATGTCCTAAAGGCTGGTTTATCGGCCAGGTAGAAGATTACACCATCAATATCATGCCGGAGACTCTTTCTACCCTTGAAGTTTCCAAAGATTCATCCGTAAAGCCAAAGATATACCCCAATCCTGCTACAGGTTCTGTAACGATTAAGATGAAGGAAGGGCTTGAAAAATATGAGATTTACGGAACATCGGGACAGAAAGTCCTTGAAGGCAGTTCGTTAACAGTTAATACGGATAGCCTTACTCCGGGAACTTATATGATCAGGATCCTGACAAAGGATAAAAAGGTGATCACTGAAAAGATCATTAAACAGTAAAACACATATCTAATCATATCCATATCAATTTTTGTTTTTTAATCGGCAGGTTTTGTTCTGCCGGTTTTTTATTTTAAATAGGGAGGATTTAATAATATTTTAACTAAAACAATGTTTTGGAGATAAATTGTTAAATTTTAATGGCTGATCTTTAACACCAGGAGCAAAATTTTATTAAAACTTTATCACGTCAGGCCTTTCTGTTATTGGGAAATTGAATCTATTTTTACAGAAAAAAATTAATACTCATTTCTCATAACAGGCTTTTGAAAAAGAGCAAATTTATGAATTAAGAAATCTGATACCATGAAGAAAACAGTACTTATTACAGCGGTTGCTGCCGGATTCTGGGCACAGGCTCAAACCCACCGTTTTATCTACGATGTTGTTTATAAAAAGATGCAGCCTCAGAAGTTTTAACTAAAGAAAATTATCATCTTGATATCCATCCTGATAGAAGCGAATATTATCATAGAGATTTTTTTGTCGCCGATTCATTGATTACTAATAATATTCCTTTCCCGAAAGGCTCGAAGCTCAACACTTCCACTATTGTTTCCCACAAAAAGGCGAGGAGCTGTATGATGAATATGATCTGCTGGAAAATACGGTGCTTAAACTTCAGTCAAAAGACACTCAAAACTGGCAACTGACCAATGAAAGTAAAAAAGTAAAAGATCTTACTCTGCAAAAAGCAACCACCCATTACGGCGGCAGAAACTGGACTGCATGGTTTTCCAAAGAAATTTCTTTTCAGGACGGACCTTATAAGTTTCATGGACTTCCGGGTCTGATTGTAGAGCTGTATGATGATAAAAGTAATTATAAATTTGAACTCGTAAAATCCGTTAAGCTGGATCAGCCGGTAAACAATATGTTCATTAAGATGTCTAAGGAAATGAGTGTTCCTGTTACATTGGAGAAATATAAGAGTACAAAGCTTGCGTATTATGATTCTCCTGTCAATTTTATCAGAAACGGACAGGAAGGCGATCAGTTTTTCCTGAATGACGGAACTAAAGTGAATGCGGCCAACAGAAGAGAAATCAATGACAGAATGAGGGAAAATATCAAAAATATAATAATCCTGTCAATCTGGATACGAAAATCAATTATCAGTAAGCGGCTTACAGGGCAGATAGAAAAAATTTGAGATCATTTCAAAATAGAGTATTATTTCTATATTCCTGATGTACAGGCACTTTTATTTGTACATCAGGAATTAAAATGAATTTTATTTTAAGAGTCGGATTCCAGCAAATTCATAAGGTCCTGTTTTGATAACCCCTGAAGCTTTGTTCCATCTGTTTTGAGCAGGTTTTGGGCCAGCTGTTTCTTCTTTTTCTGCAGGGTAAGTATTTTCTCTTCTACAGTATTGGAGCAGATCATACGCACGGCTATTACATTTTTAGTCTGGCCTATACGATAGCTGCGGTCGATAGCCTGATTTTCGATTGCAGGATTCCACCAGGGGTCTACAAGGTAAATATAATCTGCCTGGGTAAGGTTCAGCCCAACACCTCCGGCTTTTAAACTGATTAAAAACACCCTTACTTCCTTATTGGTCTGGAAATTAGTAACCTTTTCTCCTCTGTCTTTAGTCTGCCCGGTGAGATACTCAAATTGGATATTGTTTTTTTCAGTTCTGCTTTAATAAGATCTAGCATTTCCACAAACTGTGAAAACACAAGTATTTTATGATCTTTTGATTTTCCAAGGATCTGTTCCATCAGAATCTCAACCTTTACTGCATGCTCCCCGGAATAGCCTTCTTTGATAAGAACCGGAGAGTTACAGATCTGCCGGAGCCTGGTAAGTCCGGTAAGAACATGCATACTGTTTTTATTCAGCTCATCATCGTCATTAGCTGCAATAAATTCACGAAGCTCTTTTTCGTAAGCATCATAAATTCTGCGCTGTTCAGCATTCATTTCACAATAGATCACCGTTTCTGTTTTTTCTGGAAGTTCTTTGGCTACCTGCTTCTTGGTTCTGCGGAGAATGAAAGGTCTGATCTTCTGCTGAAGCTCCAGAGCTCGTTTACTGTATTCAAATTTATCAATAGGAATGGCGTAAATATCCTTAAAATACTGTTTGCTGCCCAGAAGTCCCGGACAGGCAAAAGAAAGCTGGCTATACAGGTCAAAAGTACTGTTTTCTACCGGTGTTCCTGTCAGTACGATCCTGTTCCTTGCCTGAAGGAGGCGTGCAGCTTTATACCTTTCTGAATCAGGATTCTTGATCGTTTGTGATTCATCAAGGAAAATATAATTGAAATGAAAGGCTTTAAGGAATCTGATATCAGAAAGCAGCATTCCATAGCTGGTAAGAACTACTTCATAATCAGTCATGTGAGCGGTTGTTTTCGGTCTGTCAGCCCCATAGTGCAGTAAAACCTTAACAGAAGGTGCAAATCTGCTGATCTCTTCCTGCCAGTTAAAAAGAAGGGAAGTAGGAACTACAATAAGATTGGTGGTATGACCTCTTTTTTCTCTCTGAGACAGGATAAAAGCAATGATCTGAACCGTTTTTCCCAGTCCCATATCATCGGCCAGACAACCTCCGAAATTAAATTCATCAAGAAAATTCATCCAGTTGAGTCCATGATGCTGATAATCCCTTAATTCAGCTTTCAAGGCATCCGGAACTTTTACTTCAGGAATATTTTTCACCTTTAAAAACTTTGAAGAATAGGTCATTAATTCATTCTGAACCTCCTTACTCAATACTTCCTTTTCAAAAAGGGAAGAGATTTCTGTAAAGCTGATCTTCGGAATTTTCAGTAAGTCTTCGTCAATTTCTCCAGCCTGGAAATAGGCGGTAAGCTTATCAATCCATTCTTCGGGAAGAATCCCAAGGAACCGTCATCCAGCTGTACAAATCTACTTTTTGCGGGATGGTTCTGTGAAGCTGTTTTAAAGTAGCTTCTTCGGGGCCAAATCCTACTTTCAGTTTTGCATTAAACCAATCGAGCCCGCTGGTAATCTGGATATTGATTTTTGCCCGGTGAGGATTAAGTTTATTGTTTTTAATTCGTTGAAACCAAGAATAGTTACACCTTCATTTCTCCATATTTCAAAGGCATCAAGAAACCAGTTATTGTCCAGAAATTTATCTCTGTGCAGATAAAAATACTGATAGCCATCCATCTGATCTTCAAAATCGGGATGCTGCATCATGATCAGAGAAGTAAAACGTGCTTCGGCCGCATCATTTCTTTCGATCTTAAAAGGATTTCCATTCAGATCCGTATCAAAAATCTGCTTTCTGGAATACACCGGAACTTCTACCTCACCATATTTCATCACAGGAGTTATTCCGATATAATTTTCCTGTTGACGCAGGTAAATAACCTTTTCTATCTGATAATTCTTGTCTTCAAGCTGTACTTTCGTTGCTTTTTGTATGTAGCTGTAATTGATGTGAATGCGTTCTTCGAGATTGGAGAGTATGTTCTTCATGAAAGCCCCGTATTTTGAAGAATGGATCAGCAGAATCTCATTGTTTGTCTTAAAAAATCTGATGATTTTTAGCATGTCCGGATGAGCTACAAGACTGAAAATGTTTTGGTTATATACGAAATATTCATTTCTGAGAACAACATTTTTAAAAGGAACTGAGATATCATTGAACTGTAATTCTCCGGTTATTTCGTAAAACGGATCTTTCTTAAATACAGAAAGTTGTACCTCGGCATCTAAAGTATTTAATTCAACAGGGACCAGCGACTTTGCAGACATGTTTTCTGCAATTTCCCGGTCATGATAATAGACTTCAAGCCCAGGGGATTCTGTACAATACGCTTTAATGCCTCCAGTTCGGAAGTATTATAGTCTTCATTATAATTGCTTTGGAAAGAATGGATGGCCGTGTAGAATTTGATTTCCTGGGGCTTCTCAGCTTTCCATATCAGCTGCATGGCATCCACAGGAGTAACCGGATTTTTAATTTTCCCTGTTTGTGTGCTTTCTGCTTCCATCAGAGAAAATACCAGATGATTGTAATAGCGGTGTTTACTCATGACCAATATCTGTTTCTTACCTGTTTCCGTGATGGTCAGTTGATCAGGAGATAGCTGCGGAAGGAGGTCTCTCTGAAAAAGAATTTCATCAACCGGAAGCATTTCTTTGATTTTGGGCAGGATCTCAATTTTTCCACCATTATATTCTATCCTGAAGTAGGTGTCGAGATCCGATTCATGTTCCAGACCATAACTTTTAGCCTTAGGAATCAACATTTTTTTGCGGAGAATATCATCGAAAAAGATCCGGAATTTCTTTTCTTCCAAAATAGCATGAATAATCTCTCCCTGATGTGAGCAAAGCTGTCCCTGTGGACTGTCACATGTGCAGGAACATAGAAGAGCGCTGCCAATCCGGCTTATTGTGACTACAGGAAAATCCTGAAGTGATGATTTCTTGGTAAAAATACCGGTATTATTTTCAATAGTGGCAGGATGAATTTCATGAAAATCCCTGATTCCGATAAAGCTGGTGTCTGTAGTATGTTTCAGAAGATCATAAACGGAAAGGGTACTGATACTGATATTTTCAAGAATATATTCTGCCATAAAAATTGATAGAAGCAAACTTACAAAAAAAAGGATGAATGAAAGGAACGAGGTAAAATCCATTTTGAATACAGCCTTATCCGTTTTGGTAGTTTCACTCTTTTTCCGGTTGCAGATCTTGTCATGTAAATTAAAAAAAATAAAATCAATTTTTATAACAGTGCTTCTACAGAGGCCGGATACTTTATTTTATATGAGTCTGTCATAATATAACCATTTACCACCGGATAAAAAATACCGGATTTCAGGTAGACGAAAATACTTTTTTTCAGGATTGATAGCCGCCGTAACCGGAAGTAAATTTGCAGATACAATGAGACTCCATATCCAATTTAAAAAATAAATAATATGAAAAAGCTAAATTCTATCTTATTTCTTGTTGCAGGAATAGCTGCTTATGCGCAGCCTTCCATTACAAGATCTGCTATTGAAAGAATCAATATACCTGTTACGTTTAAAGCCGGAGATGTGGCACTGACGGTGACTCCCGGTCCTTCGGGTGCTAATGTGAACTGGGATTTTTCTGCCTATACAGGAGCCAATACTTCAACCTCTACCATGAATGTATGCCCTGGGAAGCCAACTGTTTCAGGTTTCCTGAAGCCAACAGGATTACCAAACCTACACTTTCCGATACCTATGACTTTGTTTCTATCACAGATACCGAAGCCAGAATGCTTGGATCGTATGCCGGTGCCGGATTTGGGGATGTTACAATGACTTATACAGATCCTTTAATTGATTTTAAATTTCCGGTTACTTACCTGCAACAGTTTACCGATAATTATCAGATCAGCACAACAGGCGGTACAGGAAGTTCAGCTGAAACAGGACAGGTAGACTATACTGTAGATGCTTATGGTACAATTACAACACCTACGGAACTTACCCAAATGTTCTGAGAATCAAAAGAATGAGAACAGGTACACAGACACCCGGCCCTTTTACCTATACCAATGAATCCTATATGTGGATCAGTCAGAGTGCAGGAATTGTATTTAATTTTGCAATCAATACTTTTACATTTAACGGAACTACCAATGTGACAAAAGTGTTTCTTACCCGGCGGGAGCTTTGTCTACTGTTGATCCGGATGCTGAAAAAGAAGGAATTTCCGTATATCCGAACCCTGGTTCAGATGTGATCAGTTTAACATCAAAAGAAGATATTAAGAAAATAAAGGTGATGTCTCTGGAAGGAAAGGTTGTTTTAACAGCAGAGAATCCTAAAAATATAGATATTTCAAAGCTTCAGAAAGGAGTGTATATTCTTCAGGGTGAACTGAAAAAGGAGGTTCTGTTTCAAAGAAAATTATAAAAAAAAAAATAAAAATTCAGTTTGGGGAAGTTTTTCAGGAGACAGTATGAATTTCATACTGTCTCTGACTTTTTATTAAAATACTTCTCTAGCTTATATTTTCTATAGGGTCTATTATAGAACATATATTTTCCGGCTATTTTCAGATTTTATAATTTTCTCTGTATGTATTGGCTGTAATCCCTGTGCATCGTCTGAAATATCTGCAAAAAGAGAAGAGTCTACAAATTGTAGCCGGTTACTGATTTCTTTAATGGAAAGGGAGGTGGTCTTAAGGAGTTCTTTAGCGTGTTTTATCACCATATAACTGATCCACTGTTTAATAGGTTTTCCGGTTTCCTTTTTGATCAGGCTGCTCAGATACTGAGGGGAAAGATGGAGCTGATCAGAATAGAAGATCACACTTCTTTGCAGATGTCCCTGTTCATTCAGTAATTCAAAAAAATGGTCTATAATATCTTTGCTTCGGGTCTGCAGAAGGCTGTTGTCTTTGATAACCGGAAGGTAAAGTTTTGAAATTATTTCAAGAAGTGCATAAAGCAGATACTGTACAGCTTCTATTGTACTTTCTTTTTTGTTTGATAATGATACTCTTCTATCAGTTTTACCGTTGACCAAATGAGCTTTCCAGCCGGAGATTCCATGCGAATTCCCGGATTGAGCTTAATTTCTTCACTGGCAAGCAGAACGGTCAGAAAACTATAAGAACTAATGAAATCCAACGAAATGAAAAACACGGTCATATCAAGATCATCACTACAGGAAACATCAGCCAGATCCGTATCAGGCAGAAGCATGATGACCGAATTCTTCCCGATCTTAAATGCAAATGAGCTGATCTGAAAATCCAGAGTACCCTCTGATACAAAGCAAAATATCAGTTTATTGAGCTTCCCGGCTCTTTTATCAAACGCTTTGATATCATCTGCTTTATATTTCTCAATATATAACCCTTCAAATGTTGGCTTAATATCTATCATGGTGGAGGTGGTTACTTCTCAGAATGCTTATACATTATTTCCTGTGATCAAATGTAAGCAGTAAATTTTTCTTTTTCTCTACAGTGTTTAAAATGGAATATAAAATATCAAAAATGGAATATATTTTATTGCCGAACTGTGCCTAATTTCGCAACCGGAAATCTAAATCAAACAACTGTCAAAATGCACGATAGAGAATCTTACAATACGAAAATGCCTGCAGCCTGCTTTTTACTTTTCTTTGCCCATGGGCTTGTTTTTTCTTCCTGGGCAAGCCGGATCCCTGTGATCAAAAATACACTCTCGATCAGTGAAGCGGAGCTGGGGACCTTATTACTGCTGATGCCGATAGGGCAGCTTTCCACCATGGTTCCTGCAGGAAAACTGATCAGCAGATTCGGGAGCAGCCGGATTATTAAAAGCTGTTTTTTATTGTATCCTGTTTTTCTACTGCTGATCGGGCTTTCACCATCTTACTGGGTACTTGCTGTGGTTCTTTTTTTTCTTTGGTGTTTCGGGAATCTGTGCAATATTGCGATGAATACACAGGCGATTGAAATAGAATCGATAACGAAAAGAACACTTCTTTCATCTTATCATGGTGCCTGGTGCTTTGCCGGATTAGTGGGAGCTGTCGTTGGACTATTGGCGATCAATATCCATGTATCTACTTTCTATCATTTTGTATTCATTTTTATCCTGGCGGCAGGGCTATGGATGTACAGCAAAGGAAATTTAACCAATATCATCCATAAGGTTGAACCGCAAAGACAATCTATTTTTAAAACAATAAACTCTACTTTGATAGGGCTTGGAGTGATTGGGTTTTTAAGTATGGCTATTGAAGGTGCTATGTTCGACTGGAGCGGAGTATATTTTCAGACGATTGTAAAAGCACCGGATGGGCTTGTTATTCTGGGATATACAAGCTTTATCTTCATGATGACTTTAGGCCGGTTCGCAGGGAACCGTGTGATTGAAAAGTATGGAAAAAGACAGTGCTGCAGGGATGTGGCCTCCTGATGAGCTGCGGTCTTTTCCTTAGCGTCTTCTTTCCGGAATTTTGGCTATGCATTATTGCTTTTATGATCATCGGTCTCGGAGGGTCTCTGAGTGTTCCATCGGTTTATAGTGCCGTAGGACAGGTAAGTACCGTTGCTCCCAGCATTGCATTGTCTTTTGTATCCAGTATTTCGTTTTTAGGATTTCTGATGGGGCCTCCTCTGATCGGATACATTGCTGAAGCTTTTGATCTCAGGTATTCTTATGGTCTTTTTGCCTGCTTTGGTATTCTCCTGACGGTAATTGCCGGACAGATGGATATATTCAGAATTAAAAAGTGATACTTCTTCTGTAAAAATAAAACAAAAATTCAATTACTTTAAATTTTATATTGTTGATTAATAGTATTTTATAGTTTTATTTTAAAATTAATATAGTTGACTATATAGTTGACTGTATTTTTTATATATTTACAGCAAATATTTAACTATGGATTTTGACTTTATTAAAGAGCTTGGTTATAAAGCTTTGGATAGCAGGCTGAAAAGGATCAGTGACCGGATGTCTCATGACGTCAGAAAATTCTATAAAGAATTCGGAATAGATGTAGAGCCCAACTGGTACCTTGTGCTGATGCTGCTGCAGAAAAAGGGAGATCTCTATCACAGACATTGCGGAACCTTTGGGGTATTCTCATCCTTCCGTAGTAGTGATTGTCAAAAAAATGACAGACAAAGGTTATCTGCTCATCAAAAAAGATCGTACAGACAAACGTAAACAGATTATTTCACTTTCCCCGAAAGCTACAGAGATGCTTCCTCAGCTGGAAAAAATCTGGGACAGCTGTGAAAAGGCAATCCTTCAGCTTTTATCAGAAGATCTGGCGATTCTGTCTTATCTGGACAGCATAGATCAGGAACTAAAGAGCGAATCTTTTTATAACAGATTCAGACAACAATACTTAAAATCAATACATTCATGAAAACATTTATTCTTATTGCTGCATTTCTTTTTGGTAATCTGATGGTTTCAGCTACAGAAACAAAAGTTATGATCAGAGCAAAAGCAAGGGACGCCAAATTTATAGGGACTTCACTGGGAGGCGCTCATATTATTGTAAGAAACAAACTGAACCGGAAAATTCTGGCAGAAGGGAATACAGCGGGAAGCACAGGGAATACCGATCTGATTATGAAAACACCTAAAATCAGGGGAATTCAATTGTAGACGAACAAACGGGAGGATTTATTGCCAATATTGACATAGATGAGCCCACATTTGTTAATATAGAAGTGATTTCACCCTGAACAGCAGACAGGCACAAGCTACAGTAACTACAGAACTATGGCTGATTCCCGGAAAAGATATCTTGGGAGAAGGAATTATTCTGGAAATTCCGGGATATATTATTGATATTCTGAAACCCAGAACGCATCAGTATATCGCTCTGAACACCATTAAAGACAAACCGTTTCAGTTTCAGGCCAATATTGTGATGATGTGTGGCTGTGTAATTGATAAAGGAGGGATATGGAATTCTGATGAAATAGAAGTAAAGGGAATTCTCAAGAAAGATGGCAAAGTCATCAAAAATGTTGATATGTCCCTGGTCTCTACGAACCTGTTTGAAGGAAATCATCCCATCAATGCATCGGGAAATTATGAGCTGATATTATATGCTTATGATAAGAAAACAGGTAATACGGGAGTGGACAAAGTGAACTATGTAGTTTTTGAATAATAGCCAATTCTGCAGGAAAACTCTTAGATTCAATATTTCGGTGGTAAACCGATATTCCGGCAGTTTTATTTTTCTGTTTTGGTATGAGGACGGGTTCAGGTTAATGCTAATATATCCTCTGATAAAGAGGTTCTGAAGTATCATTTCTGCTCACGCAAAAAGTCTCCTAAGCCATCTTATTGCCTGACCTTTTCGTTGATAGCCGTTTGTCCGTTTTTTGTACCTGGGATTGACTTGGTTTTGAAGGTTTTAAATAGTTTTACAGCTGTTTGAAATCTTTTTTTTTTTTTTTTAGTGGCTGAAGATCGTATTTTCATAATCTCAAAAATCGTAGAATTACTACAATTTTTCAAAAAAGCCTATTTCATTTTGCCGTGATTTTTTATGGTGATATATTAGCCCTATCAAGTCATAAAATATAGGAATGAATAGCATAATAAACCATTGAGAATAATCACATTAAGCATAAAAAGCATTAGCCTTATTTGCCTGATATTAATGTATACAAACAGCTCTGTACCGACAAATAACACATTGGGGCCGATAAGTAATTTGTCTGAACTGTTTTGAATAAACGGCCGTATCCCTCTGGTATTTTTCCAGAAAAAATACAAACACACCAGCAAAAAAAATTATACCATGTTTAAGGAACCCAATGAGAATCTTTCCAAAAAAAATAAATACAAATTCTGCCCATACATCAGACACTACGGCAAAATTCATGGGCAAGACCATGCATACCAATAATCCTACTGTTTCTGAAGATAAAGTGTGGTCAAAACAACCTACTTCCAAAATATTTAATGCCCAGGGAATTCCGGACAATGCCGTTGCAGGAATCAACAGGGTAGTGAAGCTGGAAATCTTCGTAGAAGGTAAAGCCATTAAATTTTTCAAACATTTTAAACTCAAGCAAAGTGCGGTAAAACATCATGAATTTGATCTTATCCTTGCTCATGATACCTTAGGAAGTGCCGAAAACCATAACCTGGAAGAGGCGCAAAGCTTTTTAGGGAAAAGAATTACTGTTATTTTCAGATATAAAGACGTTGAAAGCGGTCCTGAACGAAACTTTGTAGGAGTCATTACAGAAGTGGGTTTCAGCCAGGAAAAAGGAAGTCTGGGGAATATTGTGCTGACAGGTTTCAGCCCAACGATTCTTCTGGATGCTGCTCCGCATATTCAGAGTTTTGGAGGGAGCCAGCCGATCAGTCTCAACAGTATTGCCAGTGAAGTGATTAAGGAAGGGCTGGGACAGGAAAAATTTGATTTCCGGGTAGATGCCCGCTACGGGAATGTACCTTACAGCTCACAGTATGAAGAGACTCACTATAACTATCTGGCAAGGATTGCAGAATCTTATGGTGAACAGTTTTTCTACGATGGGGAAATTCTGCACTTCGGACAGCTTCCGCCACAGGAAAAGCCTGTAAAACTTGTTTATGGAAGTAATCTGAGCGATGTTAAAATCAAAATGAAAGCTCAGCACGTTAATCCTACATTTTACGGATACAACAGCAGCCAACACGAAAAGTTGACTACCGGAGCCTCCAAAGTAAGCCATACTTCAGACATTGCAAGAAGAGCTTATGAAATCTCTGAAAATACTTTTAAAACACCATCATTAAGAATTGCACCGATCAATGCATCCACATTTATGGATGTTGATTCATCCCAGAAAGGAACTACAGGAAGCAAGGCTGCAGAGGTTTTTATTACTTCAGGGTTTATGACTGTTCCGTTTTTATATCCGGGATGTATTGTAGATCTTGAAATGCGTAAAACAGATACTAACGATACTTCTTATTTTACCAAACTGATGCTGACGGAAGTAACCCATGAAGTGGATGCCCGTGGATATTACAACGGATATTTTGAATCTATTGTTGCAGACACAGGTTTTATTCCCCGTCCGGATTTTCATGTGCCTAAAGCTGAGCCTCAGATTGCAACCGTTATTTCGAATACAGACCCATTGAACCAGGGGCGTATACAGGTACAGTTTGACTGGCAAAAAGCAATACCACCCAGTTTATCAGGATGATGAGCCCGGATGCCGGAGGTACAGATCAGATCACTCAGAACAGAGGATATGTAGCGGTTCCTGAAGTAGGAGATCAGGTAATGGTAGGCTTTGAGTACCACCATCCGGATTTTCCATTTGCAATGGGAGGAATGTTCCATGGGCAGGTGGGATTAGGCGGCGGAGTAAACAACCATATCAAATCCATCCAGACCAGAAGCGGTAATAAAGTGATTTTCAACGATGCAGAAGGCAGCATTTTTATTGAAGATCCAAGTGGAAATACTTATTTAATGGATGGTAAAGGCAATATCACCGTTACTGCTCCTAAAAATATGACCTTTAACGTAGGGGAGAATCTTACTGTGAATGTGGGACAAAATATGAATACCACAGTAGGCGCTGACCAGAGTAACATCGTGGGAATGAACAAAACAGAAAGCATTACCATGAACAGTTCACAAAGCATCGGTGCGATGAAGATGACATCTGTAGTAGGAGATGCCAGCATGATGATTGCAGGGAAACTGACGGAGATTATAGACGGGGATGTACATAGTGAGACAAAGAAGGAGAGGAATGAGGTAAGCGAAGGTAAGATTGTTACTAAAAGTACAGGAACTAACGAGCATCATTCTGATAAGATTGTGAAAAATAACAGCGCTGAAAAAAGCAATAACTTCTAACTCATTCTCACTATGAGCAGAACCAGAATTGTTAAAGGAAATATTACCAAGATCATTGGCGGGAATTATAAAATTTATTCTAATGATGAGATTGAAAATATTGGCAGTAAAGTTATCCAGATAGGAAAGGAAGGCGGCGTGGTATACGGAGATCCTGAAAATTTATACCTCCTCCCATAGATGTTCAGAAGAGTGAATACAAACTGGAGAGCACCTATGCCCACGATCAGATGATGAGTCTTGCCAAAGAATTGGGTGAGATTACATTCATGCTTTTTATGACCGAGATCTTTGGTTATGAGATTGAAGCAGAAGCATTGAGTAAACTTTACAGAGATCTGAGAGATAATAAAATTAAAGCTCCTGAAATTATTGTTTCCAAGAGCTTAGTGGGAAGAAGAGGCGGCCCTGCAGGATATAGCAACAAACGGAAAAAGATCATCGTGAATGAAAGGTTTGTGGAAGAAGCTGTAAAAGATAACGATAAAAGAGCAGAGCTGATGGCGGCTTTGGTAGAAGAGTATGGTCATCATATCGATAATCTTCTGCGTACAGAACTGGCCACCAATGGAATTCCGGATACGGATGTAAAGGATGAAGGAGCAAAGTTTGCTTACAGCTTATTCAGGTTTGATATTTTTAATGAATCTCAGCTGAATTATGCAAAAGCAGAACTTCCTGCTTTCAAAGGGGATCTTATCATCGATTTTACTACCCTGCACACCAAAGTTACAGAATATGTAAACGAAGAAAGGCATTATACGGAGGAACCAGGTGATGATATTTCTAACTATGGAGCCGGAAGAAACCGTAAACACAATAAAAATGCAGCTTTTGCCCATGGAGATATCGAGTTTGAAGCTTTAGCAGATCCTAAATCCAGGCTATATTCAGATCAGGATGTTCGTAAGATTTATTATGGAAACTGGCTAAGGGATTTCTCACAGGTCATTGTTGGGTTTACAGTAAGAGGGACGAATGTAGCCATCAAGGCACAGAAAAATAAAGTGATCAAAGAATTGAGCCCTATGCAGTTATCTCATGAGGGATGGGTGAAGTTGATTAAAATTCTGGCTATTAAAGAATTTGTTTTTGATCCATTAAAGGATGCAGGAAAAAATCCCGCAGATGACTATGCAACTCTGGAGAAAACATTTGATAAAGAGTATGGTGGACTTACGAAAGATATCCTTGGAATTTACCGTCCTGAAGAACATATTGATAATCCTTACAAACTAAAAAATGAATCTGATTACAAAGATGATAAGGGAAAACTTATTTCTTATACCTATGAAGGAACAGGTAAGATTAAAAATTGTATTCCGGTGACAATCAAAAGTCCTGGAAAATAGATCCAGCCAAAAATATGTCATTTTTCTTTTGGAAAGATTTTGAGGATGGAGATCGTCCGTCTTCAGTTACTTATATGAAACAACAGTTGAAACTTGCTGTGTCCAGAAGAGGAAAACCGGAAGGCTTCAGGAATTTAGGGGCGGCTTTGCACGTTTTGGAAGATTATTTTTCTCATACCAATTTTGTGGAAATTTCTTTGAGAAGATTGGGAATAGATGCCTATCCTTGGGTATCCTATTATAAGGGAAAACAACATACAGAGATCCCTGTAGTAAGTGGACGCTTCTTGACGGATGACACTATGGCAAGCGTTGGCCCGAAGATGGGAGATTTATTATTTGATCCTAAAATTAAAGAATACAAAAGAAGAATTCCCGGTCAGAGATCATTGGCTGAAAAATTTATTCTCAGTGTACTGGAAGATCTGGCAGATGGACAGAAATCTGATAAAGCAGAGAAAAGTAGTAATTATTTAGGGGTTGAATATGCAACATGGCTTTTATGGTTCAATCAGTTCCTTACTTTCCAGGACTTTCTGGCAAAAGAATATCAAAAGACAGATAAACAAGAATGGATGTCCAGAGATTTCTTTGAAAAACTGGGGTCAACCTCTGCTGAAACCCTGCAGAAAGGAATGGGCTATACAGGACAGGTCATGGCATTTTTCCCAAAATTGGTGGTCAATATTGTATTAGGCTCTTTTGATAATATTATTCCCGAAGCTCAGTCTCACCTGGATAAAAATTATGGAGATTGCCCTTCCCATTCACAGTTGGCAAAAGATAGTTATGAACATCCGCTTAATAAGATCAGTGCTGAGCTGGCAAAAATAGCAGTAAAAGATGTAGGAACACAATATAAAAACGGTATGAGTGGACCAGCTTTAGCTGATTTTGTTGCGAATAAATATTTTGTACACCCATCTTCTCCTAATGCAAGATGGAGTGACAAATATCTTATTCCTTGGGTGAATAGTCAATCAAAAGAATTTATAGAAAAGCTAAGCCATGGAACGGTATATGAGCATGCACATCATGAAGTACAGGCAATAAGTGATAAAAGTGTGAAGAAAATAAAGGAGATTATGGCGTTTTTTGCAAAAAAAAGTAAATGATAAAAACTTACATAAAGAATATAATAAGTATTTTTTTCTGATATCACTTTTAAATTGTAATTACTCAATACCTGAAAAAGATAAGTACCCTGATATGGAATCTTTTCCAAAATTATCCGATGTTAAGTCTAAAATGGACTCCATTAATGATAGTATTGTAGTTTTAAAATATGATTCAGAACATTATTACGCAATAGGAAGTAGCTCACTTTTTGTCTATGATGGTGATTTTAAAAGGATATGGAAAACAAGGTCTGATTTCTACAGCATGGAGATCGATCATAAAAAGAATATCTATATGTATAATAATGAAGAGGTTTATAAATATTCATTTCCATGGGCAAAAAAGAAAAAATTGAAGTAATCAATGGATATCTTATCAGGGATTCTATACGGAAAAATTTAGACAGTTTACCTGAATATGCTAAAATTCAGGATAGTATAAAAAATAAGAAAGCGGATAGTATCAAATTTAATATCCTGGAAAAGAAAATTAAATCAGACTATATATCATGTTATGGTTTTGAAAATTCGGGATATATTTTGTTTACGTATAATGATAAGGAATATTGTTTATACGATTATGATTTGGTGAAATATTATGCAGGCAAAAAAAAGTTTGATTCACGCTGGGCTAAGAGAATGTCTGAAATCCAAACAAATCTGAAGCTTTATGATCATGCGGTTTTGGGTAACGGCAGTTCCGGGAATCACTTTTTTTCTCATTTTATCCTTACGGTTATGCGTATTACCGTTTGAAAATTGGTGATCAAACAATAAATTTTAAATATTATAATGATAATTTAGAGCAGACGAAATTAAAGCAATGGAAAAATCCATTTAATGATAAAATAATTATAAGCCGGTATTATAATAATAGCCTTTATACCTTATACCTTGTTAGCAATAAATAAAAATGAAAAATAAAATAAAGATCATCTTTTCAGTACTGTTATTTACAATATTAAATTTTCAATGTCAAAATATGAAAAAGAACCTGTTGATTTATCTCAAGCTACAATAAAAATAGATTCCTGTGGTCTCTCTTATAAAGGAAAGAAACTAGAATTAGGAACTTCAGTTAATGATTGGATAAAGGTATTAGGGCAGCCTGATAGAAAGCTTATGGCATATATGGAAAAAGACAAAGGAACCTATGTATGGGATCAGTTAGGAATTGCAGTGGATAATTTTGAGAATGGAGATGGAATGGTTACCTGGGTTTATATATTCTTTCTTAATCTGGATAGCCCGGAAGCAGGAGAACAAATGCTAAATCATGCAAGAGATTGGGAAAAGTTTGATGAGAAAAAATATCGTAATGGAAGGATCCCGATGTCTGAAGCGATGATTAAAGAAGTTGAAAACAGGTTTGCTCCTAAAAACTATATCTATCCGTTCAAAGTTTACGATGGAGCAATCAACCTTAATGGTTTTCCGGTACAGGCAGGAATGAAGGTGGATGAAATCAACTCTTACCGTGCAGAGCTTCCTTATTCCGGTAAATTCAAATATGTGGACGATGATATTGATGGGATAAATGATTCGGGAAATACTACCGATACTTTTGGGGAGATTACCGTGCGCCGGGAGCAGAATGTAAAGACGGAAGACTTCAGTATTATGAACTGACTTATACAGCCACTAAAAACTAGAGTATCTGAAAATAGGATATGAATCCGAATCAGACTATGAGAACAGAAAAGTAGCTGAGGCTTCTTTTGAAGAAAGGAAAGGAAAAAAATAATTACAAAAATTAAATAAATAAGGAATGACATCCTGACACAGTGAATGAATAAATGGAAAATACTTCCAACCTGTATTATTTTAATACAACTGGTCAGTTTATGGCACTTGTATTATACATATAAATATGGAAGTTCTCAGATTCCGGCAGCATTGATCGAGCTTAGTATTCTTGCGATTGGGAATATATTGGTACTGGTGGCGTTTTACTTTTTTATTTTAAAACTGTTAGAAAACAAATTTTATGGTGGATTCCGATATCTGTTGCTGTTCTCGTTCTTAGCTTCACATTGATTTGTTACTTTATGATGGTGGCTAATCGATATGGGCCAATATTGGTCACTGGAAATTTTAGATATAGAAATGTATTGCATACACAAGTAGGATGAAAAACGCTGTAACAAAAGAATATAAGAAAGTAAAAGTAGAAGGAATTCTGAACCTTAAAGAACTTTCCGGGAATATGAAATGACTCCGGAAGAATTGGTAGGGTTTCATAATCATTATTGCAGTATTCAGGAATTATTAACGCTGTCACTGCCCAAATATGTAGAATATCTGTATATACCTTCTGATAAATTTGAAATCAGAGATCGTAAACTACTGAAAAGTGCAACACTGGATCTTCCCACACAGCTTAGTGAAAAGGTATATGGAGTTATTATTAAGTTTTTGCCCAAAAACCTTCAGATCCATTATAAGATAAAAGTAAAACGAACTCCAACTTATATTGAACTGGTAAAGGAAAAAACATATGTGAACAATCAGGGAATTGATAAGATTATAGAACAATTATTTGAAAAAGCAGAACAGGTTTTATATCCTCTGCAGATTTCAGTTAAAAACAATGGCGGACTAGACAGAATTATCAATCATGAACAGATATCCCATCGATGGAAATCAGACTGCTTTCCCAAACTGAAAGAATATTACCAGTCTGAAACCACAGATCAGATATTGAAGCAAATGGACCAGGCTTACGCCGATCTTAACCGGAAGAAAGACTTGTTTGACAGAAATCTGTTTTATAAACTATTCTTCCTGCCTGTTTATAAAGGATATCCTCAGTTTATGAAAAAGATTTTCTGGAAATTTATTTTTCAGGATTATCGCAGCAGACAGGATATGAAACAGAATTTGAACTGAGCAGAGAATATACAAGAGGAAATAAGATCGCATTAAAAATAACGGGAACGGAAGAAGATAATCCCTTTAATCGAAACAAAGTTAAAGGAAAGTTGGACTTTTTATATAAATTTCATAGAGAAACACGGGAATTATTTTCAGTTACCGGTTATTGTTCAGCCTTTGAGAAAGATGTTGAATATAGAATTGATTTTCAGTTGTATGAACAATAAAAAAATAAAACAAAAAAACACAATATACCATGAGCGAGAAACATTTGGTTTGCCAGGAGCCACCTGCCAGTGCAAATTTGGAACAACTCCCGATAAGCTTACCGTAAAAACGCAAAGTAAACGCTACATCAATGAGAAGGATGGAAGCAAAAAGTTAATAGCTACCCACGTAGATATCGGACCTACTTTTGAGAAAAATACCTTCGGATCCTGCAAAAAAATGAATAATAACCCTTGCCAGGCAGTTGTTACCCAATGGAGCGGATATTATGAAAAAATCAAGCTGGAAGACAATAATGGAAAGGCCCTTTTAGAAGACAGTAAGGCCACTTGCCCTGTAGGAGGTCCGGATTGTATCACGATCATCAATCATGGACAGACCGCTGAAGCTTCCGCACAGAATGTGAAGAATGCGGATGATGAGGTTTTGGTGGAATTGTTACCGTTTGTTAATATTAAAGGTAAGGTAAAAAAATATATTCCAATCAACTAATAAACTGCCATGGAAAACACACCAAAAACTTCAGAGAATAAAGATAAAGCTTCGCTACATATATATATAGAAACGAACGCCGGGCAGGTATTTCATAAAGATATTGGATGGCTAGAATTGAAGAAAGCAGAAAGTTTCAATGTTTATATAAAAGAATATAAAGACAGAAAAGATGTTTTAGATCAGAAGAAAGAAAAAGATTTAAATGCTGCCAAGAAAAATCATGCAAAAAAATTAGTGATATAGAAAAAGAGAAAAAAGAAAGCGATGATTTTATCCTTAAAAATTATAATGACTACTATGCAGGTAAAGTAAAAGCTGAGACTTATGATGCCAATGTAAAAAAACGGGAAGAAGGAATAGCAGCCCGTGAAAAAGAAGAAAAAAAAATTGACAATGATAATAGTGAAGCTGTTAAAAATATCAACAAAAATATGATGATGATTTAGCAGCTATTAAAGCTGATTACAACTCTGTACGATGGGTACAGCAGCTAATAGGAGATCGGAGACCTGAGCTTACAGCAGAAAGCTTCAATGAATCTGTTACGATGGGGACTACTGCTATGAAATTTACCTTTGATGAATTTTTAGAAGGTGGAGGCGCTGTATATCTGGAGCCATTTTGGAGTGGTACAAAACCTCAGGGTAAATATCCACATGGGGTCATTATCAATGCAAAAGGAGAGAGTCCTGATGTTCTGCTGGCACAATGGGAGGATGCTGATAATAATTTGATTACCAAAACCTTGAAATTCGGATCGTCGGTATATTTGAACGTCTATACCAGTGCATTATATGGAAATAATATAAAAGTACAGTTAAAAGATAAGGATAAGGTGATAAGGCTTATTACTTTGGGACTTACCAACGCAGATGATGATCTTTATGCTGTAGAATATCTTAATAATAATGTTGAAGACAGAACCAATGAAGATATCTCAAAAAAGGGACTTACTTTGAAAGAGCTGTTTCTGTGCATGAAGCCAAAAATGCTCCATCCATTGCAAAAAAGGTCTTCTTGTACAGGAGGACGGTAACAAATATGATGGTATTCCTGCCACAAAAATCAATATACAAAAGTCTCAATTCGTAGTCTTTATAGATCCCCTATGGCAAACTATGGGAGGGGAATCTCTGGAAATTTACCCTGTTGTATATCATAATAAAATTCCCGGGAAAGAAAGTTCTTCAGCAATGCATACTGAAAATTGATAAAAATGCAACTGACGAAATAAAAGTGGATTCTTCCAATTCAAACCAGGTGGTTGTTCTCAGTCAGGTGGAAACAAATATACAACACTTCAATCCATGCGGTTATGATACAATTACAGCTTTTTTAGATATTACAGAATATCCGGTATTTACAAGAAAAACATCAAAGATTGAGAGTGAATTGCTTTTGGAAATTATAGCAAATGACAAAGAAAAGAATCTATATATCTACATGCCGGATCTTAATACCAAAGAGTGTACTTATAATAATGTAATGGAATATCATACAGGAAAAGTCATTACTTTAAAAGATCCTGAAAGCCATTATAAAAAACTGAAAAAACAAATGACGATATTTCATTTGATGTGAGTTATCCAAAGCCATCTGCCCAGTTGGCAATGGACTATGCCTGGCTTCCTAGTGCTAAGCCAATCAATTACGGATTACAGTTTACCAGTTGTCGTTTTCAACATCCTCTTACGATTAAAGTATATCCGGAGCTGGAGTATACTTTTAATGCGCATTTGGGTGTAGACGAAAGTGAATATTTATACGTTACTCAAACAAAAAATTATAAGAAAAGAGATTATAAAGGAAAGAAGAAGAATGGAACAAAGGCAGCCAAAAAGATCATAATAAAAGAATAAAGGAAAATTTCAAAGATGATGTAGATAATCAGGTTAAAAAGATAATTTCCGGGAAAAATATAAAGTTTCTATTGCTTCTGAATATAAGTTTGGAGAAGGAGATCCTACCACAATAGAGCTTACTACTCTGAAGACATTACAGGACATTATTGAAAATGTAATGTATATATATGATACCATAGATTCTTATCTCCAGGGATCAGATGAAACAGATTGAAGAGGGAGAAAAATTTGATGAAAATGGAAATAAAATTCCACAAACTCCTGCACAGAAAGCAAGAAACAAAGCTGAATATCTTGCAAAACAGGAGCAGAGGCAAGATAAAAAGAAAAAAAGTATGCCTCAAACGAAAGAACCTCCTCCGGATTTAAAGAAGAAAGATAAAAAGATAAAAGACCAAAAGGAGGTGGCTTTCCTGTACGTCTGGAAGTTACAGCTCCTAAATTTACAGGAGGTGTAACCTGGAGTTATAAGCAAAGTCAGAAACAACCTAATTTAGTAGGAGTCAATTATCAATTTAAATTTGGAGCACTTCCTTTAGTTGGAGTTACTGGTAGATTAGATTTACTGTTTGTGGCACAGTTCATCCCCTATATTGGACAGGTTGTAAAAGGACTGGATAAAGCAGTTGCTGCCGTGAATAAAGTAGGAGATGTTCTGAGTTTTCTAAAATTAGGAACACTGGAAGCTGAATATTATTTTGATCTGGTTGCTACTACTCAGTTGGATATTGACGTTATTAAAGGAATGAGTTATCATACAGTAGATGGATTTACTGGTGGACATTTACAGATAGAATCTCCTTTATCTATTGGTCTTGAAGCCGGTGGTAGTATAAAGGCCAAGTTTTTAGATGTAAAAGGGGAAGCTTCAATTTCTGCTTCTGCAACTGCTAAATTTAAAATATACTATGTTTCAGATAAAAAAGATTTCTTAACTTTTGAATTTGAAGGAGTAGAAGGTATAGTAAAAACTAAATTTATACTTAAGGAAGAAAAAGAAGATGAAGAAGAGAATGAACCTGATCAGGCAGAAAAAAAGATCCGGAACCTGTACCAATTCTCAGTGGTTTCAAAATAGAAATACCACTGTTTAAAATGCAAATTGTAGAAAATCCTCATAAAGATGAAAAGTAAAATAATATTATTTACTGCGTTATTGCCATTATTAATGGTTCACTGTCAAAAACAAGATAAAAGAGAAACAATGGAACTTAAAGAATATAAATATAAAAATGACAAAAGAATAGTGTATGGATTGGATGTAGCTATTCCCGGACCTTATGAAGCTTATATAAATGATGTTTTGGTAGAACAGAATAATGATCCGGGGATGCATAATACTCTTATTAATGTTAATCAGGCAGTTTTAAAAAGCGGAACTTATGATTTTAGGATAAAAGTTTATCCAACAGTGGGAGAAGAGAAAGGCATAGAGCCAGGTACTTTATCTTTTCTAAAAGTAGGATTGGCAAGATATGAAAAAATACCGGTAGGTGAGGGAGCTATGCCCGATACGTATAAATATTTACAAAGTTTTCCTATTACAAAAATTGATAAACCCATTCCTTTCTATGAAGTGACCGGCAAATTTACAGTTGAGCTTCCTTACGAGCTGGAAGGCTGGAGCAAGGGACAGGATCTAAGTAAGATGGATCAAAAAAATTACAGGAAAAAGTTGTTGCTTATTATCAGAAGTTATGGAATGTATTGAATGAGGGAGAAGGGAGTAAATGGGAAGAGATAACAGGTCAAAGAAGACAAGAAACATTAGTATTCCACTACTACCCAAAAGATGAATTAATGGCATCTGTTCAGGAGGAGAAAAATGAGATTTCAGAAAGAAAAGGAAGAATGGCTCCTTTGGAAGATTATATGATGAAGCTCTATGGTAATGGAAAACTCGTTACTTTAGAAAGAATAAGCCATACTAAAGAAATGAACAAAAAGAAATTGATGCTAAAGGCAGAAGTCCGCTTATAAGAAATGGTAAAATTAAAGGAGTAAGCTTTTACCCTGTAAAGTTATATTTACCTGAAGGAAGCAATGACTTTGTAGTTATTCGTAAATAAAAATAGTTTAAAAAAGCTTAAATTTTGATGATAAACGCAAACTCAAGTGGCAAAAATATTTAATAAAAAGCTGCAGCAAGAACTCAAAAATATTCAGGAACAATATCAGAATAATAAAGCGAAAGCGATGCCTTTGACCCGGCCTGCGCTGATGCAGATGGGAATCAATTTCCTATGGGTGGTTTTTAATATGTATATGTTTCTGGAGAATAGAACTGTTGAGAAATCTTCATTCTTCAACTTTTGGGTGATGTTTTTTTATTGCTCATGAATATTCCTTTGTTTATCTACAAGGAAAATGAAAAGGAGGGTAAAAATAAATTTGTGGCTATTTTATTTTTTTGTGCGTTATTGGTGTTCACCTTATTTCCTTTTTTATATCATATAATCTTGCCATGGTATTCACTGTAGCTTCATGGCTTCCCAATTATATTTATTCATATTCTATAAAAGATAAGAAGGTTATAGATGGTTTAAAGGGAAATACGGGATGCTTTACCATCTTTTGGTTAGGGTTATTTGTTATTGGAGTAATAATAAATATTTCAGGCCATTCTTTTGATAAAGTTTTTTCCCAAAGGGTATAATTACGGATATCTGATCAATGTATTATACAACTTATTTTTTATAGCGTCAATTTATTATTCAAATCGATATAGAAATATGTCTGCTTAAATAATAATGACACAAGCAAACATTTAATCTTAATTTTACAATATGGCTAATGATGTTCAAAATGGCTGCACATCTGTTGCTGTTTTAATCGTTGCAATTGTATTGTTGATCGGAAATATTCTGTTTCATACACAGGAAAGTTATCTGATCAATTACCTGGGGCAATCCTATAAAGGAAATATTGTATCAGTAGATAGCACTCATACAGGATATGGCAAATATAGATTTGAGTATAAAATAAGACTTCAAAATGCTGAATCAATAAAAATAACGGAAGGTAATTTTAAAAAAAACACATGAACCCGGCCAAAAGGTCGAAGTGAAAGTGTATAAAGGAAAATCAGAATTTAAAATTCAGGCTCTAATATATATATTACAATATTTTTAGCCGGGCTTTTAATATTTTTTGTTAAAGCGTATTTTGTTTTTAGAAAAACAGATTAGCACTATGATAGATGGTGACAAATTTTAAATGTATTCAACAATGATAATAAAAAAAAGTTTTGCTGTTATTATCCTGTTAATAGGAGCTTTTATCTTATTTGCAATGTATAAGTCTTCTTTACCAATCATCTATGGAACAAAGATAAAAGCGGAAATTATTGGCATTGACAGTGCGAAGAGCAGGAGATTTAACTATGTATATTATCCTGTTTTTCAATTGAATCATAAAAATAATATCATTAAGATTACAGATAAAAGCAGCAGTGTTGATAAGAATATCAAAAAATCTGAGGTAACAGTGTATTATGACAGGAAGTATGGACTAAGCAAAGGATTTACAGTGGTGACAACCACTTTTTTAATTATAGGACTATTAATGGTTGTGCTTGGAATATTAGCGTTGTTCACCCTTTTTAAAGTTAATCAAAAATAGATAACCATGTTTGGAAATCATATTAAAGAATATCAATCGATCTATATAAGTATTGTTACCGTGCTGATAATCCTGTTTCTTTCTTATAAATGGTGGACTAAGGAAAAGCAGATAAAAAACCTATTGAAAGTCATCATCATTGCAGTAGTGGGTTTTATTTTTTATCAGGTAGTTGTTTCTGTAGTTTCAGTAAGCGTATATCTTGTACATACAGCTAAAGATCATACCTTGTCTGAAGCTCAGGAAGCGAGTGTTATTGACTATAAAAAGAGCAGAACAGGCGGAACAAAAAAGCATTATATTATCCTATTGTCACCTATTTGAATAAGGGTGGAGAAAAAAAAAACAGCTGTTGTTGATACCGGATTTCAGTATTCAGCGGCTCCGAAACTTCAGGAAACCGTGAAAGTAGTGGTAGATGAAAGCAATGATGAGGTCCGGCTTATTACTCAGGTAAGAACAATGCTGATTGTGGGAGAAGTATTATTTATTTTCCTCGGAGTGTTAATATTAGTCGGAATTATAGATTATGCACTTACATTGAATACCGGCAATCTTCAGACATTCGGGCTTGTCAGTACTTTTTATATGATTATTCCCTTAATGATTATTGGAACAGGATATTTCTTTGGGACTTCCGCCTATAATGCCTACTTACAGGAGAATATTACAAGCCGTTTCTGGATACATTTATCAATTGCAGCAGGCAGTCTTCTCTTTATGACCGGTTACATTAATATGATCCGGGAGCAATTGAAGAAGAAAGCGAAAAAACAAAAAAATAAAAGAGTAAAGAATCAGTCATAGCAATAGAGCAGTATTCTATTTTTATTTCAAAACAATTTTACTATCAATAAAATTTAATATCAATTGAATGGTTTCTTTCACTAATTATCATATATTTAAAAAGATAAAATTCCTTATTCATGAAATATACTGAACGATTAGTCTTTAAGACTCCGGAGCAAAAAGATTTTCAGAGATATTTTGAAATCAACGCTGATCCGGAGACCAATCTTTACAATCCGTATGGTCCAATGAATTTTGAAAAAGCAAAAAATACTTTTGATGCTTTAACAGAGCACTGGAAAGAACATCAGTTCGGGTTCTGGGCAATTTCTGAAAAAGAAAATCCTGAGCTGGTTATAGGTTTTGGAGGCTTAAACTATCGGTTGTATGGTGATGTGGTAAAACTTAATCTGGGATACCGCATAGATAAAGACTTCTGGAACAAAGGATATGCTACGGAAATCGGAGTACATACCATTCGGCATGGATTCGAAGAATTGAGACAAGATCAGATCTTTGCAGTGGTAAGACCTGATAACCTGGCTTCAATAAAAGTGCTCGAAAAATGTGGCTTACAGTTATTTGATGAGCTTAATGATATTCCGAATCAAAAAAACAGTCTCATCTTTATCATTCAGAAAAATATTGAATAGCCCCCTGCAGACTCTACAAAGGAGTAAGCAAATCTATATGATTTAAAGAGCTGTAAACACCTCAATGATAGCTTCAATAAGCCCTTTTTCTATCGATGTTTCTGAGGTGTTTTCCGGAAGCATTGCCCGCAAGTTTCCCGAATCATCACGTTCAAATACTACTTCCACATCATTCACATCCACATAGATTTTATATCCATAGGTGAATGTTGCCAGTCTTCCATTGAAAACATACTCTTTACCTTTATAAGTTACCGGGACCTCAAATTCTTCCATTACTATTCATTCAGATTCATCGGCAAATATCGGAATTATCAGATAAAACGTTACATATGACGCTTAAGATTTTATAAAAAGCTTACAAGAATTTATGAAATAACCCCACCAGGAATCGAACCTGGATCTAAAGTTTAGGAAACTTTTGTTCTATCCATTGAACTATGAGGCCATTAAGAAAATAAATTTACAAAATATTCGTGAATCATTTTAATGTCGGTATCTGTAATAAAAGAATCTGCCCTTTAGAGGCAGATTCAGTAGATAAGACATCTCATTTTTTTAATTAGACAACAATAAAAAGCACAGCCGACAATGCTGTGCTTAAATTTTTATTTCAAATTTAATTGCAATTTCAATAGTAGTAAGAAAAGCAAATAAAGTTTCCACTTCGATGTTTATTACATAGTAAATGTAGTGATATTTTTAATATGAAATATGAATTTAATGTTAAAATTCACAAGTTATCCACATTTTTTTGTGGATAACTTTGTGTTGCTTCATTCATAGCTTCAGAAAAACCCTGAACAAAGAGATTATTATCTTTCACTTAGGTATTTCAGAATAAAATTATTCAATATTTCTTTCTCATTCTCACTTCCTTTATTATCCATATGACTATGATTGATCAAAGTAGGCTGTACAGTCATATGGTATTTCTTCTGCTCCTCGTCATTTGGTAATACACCTTCATCAGCCGGATAGTCATTGGAGCGGAGTGTATAAATTTTAGGAAGGGAAGTTCTGGGCAGGAACATTCTCCGGTTATCCATCGTAATGATTTTATAAACCAGGTTAGGATGCTGATTGCCGAACAGAGCAGCCATATCACCACCATTGGAATGTCCGATCAAGATGAGGTGTTTATAATCAAGCTCAGGTTTTATTTTTTTCAGTTCATTCAAAACATACAAAATGTTATCAGAGCCCAGCTGCCAGAAAGGTCTTCTCACTGTCTGCAAATGGCCTTCAGTAGGTAAGGGCTGGTCAGTTGTCTGCTCATGCTGAATGCTTACCGTAAAATATCCTTTTGAGGCAAGTTTTTCAGTGAGATAAGAATAGACAAAATAATCTCCGCCTTTGTTAAAACCATATCCATGATTGAATATAATCACCTGCTGCTCAGATATTGGCTTATCAGTTTTAGGAGTATAAAAGGCCACAGGTATTTTTCTGCTTCTGCTTTGATCAAACATTGTGAGTGTATCGAGTTTTACATCATAATCTTTGATCTGATTATGGGTGTTCTGAGTTTTACAGCCAATGACCAAAAAAGAAGCAGCAAGAAAAGCAAATAGGGTGTATTTCATGAATATTATTAATTATCTGATCGAATAGAAAAAGACCTTAATTCATCAGCAAATATATGCGGTAATTCCAACGCAGCAAAATGTCCTCCTTCATCCATTTTTTTGAAACTCACCACATTTACGAAGCGCTCAGCCCATTCTTTCGGAAATTGCGCTTCACGTGGAAACACCAGAACACCGGCAGGTACATTGGATTTTTGAGGATTTTGTGAGCCGCTCCACAAAGCTTCTGCATCTGCTTTATACATTCTTGCAGACGAGCCTATTGTTTGTGTCACCCAATAGATCATAATATTGGTAAGCATTTCATCTTTCCCTCCGCATGCCGTTTCTATCATTTCCGGAGGTGTGCCTGCATTTACAAAGCTTATGATCCATGCCGCTAGTCCAATAGGGGAGTCATTCAATCCGTAGGCAATAGATTGAGGCTTCGTAGACTGTACCATTGCATAAGCTCCTGACTATACCACCACTGCTGAACAAACTGTGCGAATTCCTTTTCGTCCTCACTCATCGTTGCAGGATCTTCCTGGCCTGTCGGATAACCTACGTCCGTAAGATGAACGGCTTCCACCACATCAGGATATTGGGAGGCAAGCGCCTTTACGACCCCCATTCCTATATCGCCTCCTGCAGCATAAAATTTTTCATAGCCCAGAACTTCAGTCATCAGCTTTTTCCAGATTGCAGCTACTTCCGTACTGCTGACCGCCGTTTTATCAGAAAAGCCAAAACCGGGAATAGAAGGAATTATAAGATCAAAACTCTGCTCACCTTCCGTCAGTAAAGGGATAATCTTATGGAAACGGTAATAGCTGTCCGGCCAGCCGTGGGTAAGTATCAAAGGTTTGGGATCTGGCCCTTTTCCTTTTATATACTGGAAGTGAATGAGAATTCCGTTGATTTCAACCGTATATTGAGGATAGCGGTTTAATTGTTCTTCATATAAAGACCAGTCATATTCATTGACCCAGTAATCGGCAAGCTCTTTCATGTAGTTTTCACTTGTGCCGTAATTCCATCCGGAATTTTCAGGTTCTCCCGGCCATCTTGTATTCGTGATGCGGGTCTTAAGGTCAGTAATGACTTCTTCAGGAATGTTTACAATAAAAGGTTTCATATTAATTCAATTTATGGGTGTACATTATGGTGATGCTGGGTAATGATTTGATATTAAAATAATTATCGAAGTTAAACACTTTAAATATTAAAATAGGTTTCCATTATCATAAATTTTTATTGGTGAAAAAATGTAACTTTAAAGCATTAAAATCTCGTAGTACATATTGCATTGTTCAGGTTGTATTTAAAACCTGAAATCCTGAGGCTCACTTTTCTGAGCCGTATTTTTCTATTGTTTTAAACTCAAAGATGAACGCCATATTGTTTCATCACATATTCATTGCTGTCCGGGATTGATGGGCTCTGATGAATATGAATATCATTAAAAAGAATCATTATGAAAACAAATAAAATCGCTGTGATCGGCGGAACCGGAAAATCCGGAAAATATCTTGTACAGCATCTTCTTCAAAAAAATATCCTGTGAAATTATTATTAAGACATCCCGAAAATTTCATGGTTAAAAACCCTCTTATTGAATGGGTAAAAGGAGATGCCAGAGATCAGAAAGCTATTGACCTGTTGCTCGAGGGCTGTGACATTGTTATAAGTACGCTGGGGCAACCAAAAAGGAGAGAGGTCAATCTTCAGTGATGCTACAAAAATATCAGTCGTGCCATGCATCATTATGGAATACGAAGGTATATTGTAACAACGGGTTTATGTGTAAATACTCCTGCAGACCAAAAGAATCCCGGAGTAAAAATAGCCACTGACTGGATGTATCAGAATTATTCTGAAACTACAGGAGACAAACAGAAAGAATACGAATTCCTTTCAGAAACTGATCTGGATTGGACATTGGTAAGATTACCGCTCATTAATCTTACTGAAGAAAGCTTTACAACAGAAGCAAGTCTTACCGATTGTAAGGGTGAAAGCATAAGTGCTGCAGATCTGGCAGAATTTCTGGTTCTACAGATTGAAGACAAAACCTATTACAGGCAAAGTCCGTTTTTATACAGTGTAAAGTAAATATCTGTCTGGGACAACCAAATAATGAAAGAAGCTATTACAAATCAGCTTCTTGTTTTATCTTCAATACCTATTATTTTTTACGTCCATATATCAGAATACGTTTAAATGCATAAATAGCAGGATATTTTTGAAACCTTCCGGCTATACGTGCTTTAAATTCCGTAATGAATATTTCCTTTTGCTCTTCATTCAAGCGTTCCAGGTAAGGCAGTAATGCAGTCCCTGAGATAAAAGTATACAAAGCTTCATGATCATCTGCTATAATGGGATATACCTTTTGGGAGATCTCTATATCCTGAATTCCATTATCAAACAGGATCTGTGCATAATCATCCATGGAAAGTACAGGAGAACTACGCTTAAAATGCTGTAAATAGAATGCATAAGGTTCTTCATCTGCCATCTGTATGAGAATCTGATTCAGTACATTTTCATTCTGTACCGGCATTTGGATAGCGAGCTGACCGGAAGGCTTTAAAAGTCCGATAATTTCAGGAAACAGCTTTTCGTGATCATCTGCCCACTGTAAAGCTGCATTACTGAAAACGAGATCCCATTGCTGCTTTGAAGCTGCTGCTTCCTCAATGGTCTGAAGGATAAAATGCAGATGTTCATTTTCATACTTTTTAGATTTTTCAAGCATTTCAGGTGATGAATCAATCCCTAAAAATACAGATCCTTTCAGCTTTTCAGCTAAAATAGAGGTTTGCTCTCCTGTGCCGCAGCCTAAATCAATCGCTTTCATAGGGGTTTCGGGCTGGATCAATGCTGCCAGATCATAAAAAGGTTTGTATCGTACATCTTTGTACTGATCATATAATTCCGGATTCCATGGCATAATAAAACTGATTTTTTGATATTTAAAAATAAGATAAATATTGCTATCTGTGGTTATCTGATTATTCAAAAATCCTGCCTAAGATTGGGTTTAAACCAGGAAATTCAAGACTCAGACCTATTAGCAATTATTCCATAAAAAAACGACTGCCTGAAACAGTCGCTTTTTAATATAATATTGTAAATGATTATTTTAATTTATTGCTCAAGCTTTTCCTTGATATATTTTGCCGTATAAGACTTTTTGTTTTTCGTCAGATCCTCAGGGTTCCGGCAAAAACGACTTCACCACCGTGTTTACCGGCTTCCGGACCAATATCGATGATATAGTCGGCACATTTGATGATATCCGGCTGGTGTTCGATAACGATTACTGAATGTCCAAGGTCTATCAGGGCCTGTAATGATTTCAGCAGTTTCTGAATATCATGGAAATGAAGTCCTGTAGAAGGTTCGTCAAAGATAAATAAAGTTTTATCTGTGGTTACACCTTTTACAAGAAATGAAGCCAGCTTTACACGCTGTGCCTCACCACCGGAAAGGGTAGAAGAGCTTTGCCCAAGCTGTAAATAGCCTAATCCTACTTCCTGGAGTGGTTTTAATTTCGTTACGATTTTCTCTTCATTATTATCCTTAAAGAAAGCCAGAGCTTCATCTACAGTCATATGAAGAATATCTGAGATGCTTTTCTCATCAAATTTTACTTCAAGAATCTCACTTTTAAAACGGGTTCCTTTGCAAACTTCACATTCCAGCTCAATATCTGCCATGAACTGCATGGAAACATTGATGACGCCTTCTCCTTTACACTCGTCACATCGGCCGCCGTCTACGTTGAAAGAAAAATGTTTAGGTTTGTAACCCATCATTTTCGCCACTTTCTGCTTGGCAAAAGATCACGGATGTCATCATATGCCTTCAGATAGGTCACCGGATTTGATCGGGATGATTTTCCGATAGGATTCTGATCAATCAGTTCGATATTTTTGATCAGCTTCTTCGGGAATTCCACAGAATCATAATCTCCTTTTTACCACCCATTCCCAGCTGGATCTGAATATCGTTGGTCAGGATTTCCTTCATCAGGGTAGATTTTCCACTTCCGGAAACCCCTGAAATGACTACCAGATTTTCCAAAGGAACATCTACATCAATATTTTTAAGGTTATTCTGACGGGCTCCTTTGATATGGATCCATTCTTTTGCTTTTCTTCGTTTCTTCGGAACTTCTATTTCCAGTCTTCCTGTAAGATATTCAGAGGTAAGGGTATTGGCTTTTTCAGATCTTTATAATCTCCGGCAAATACAAGTTCACCACCAAGGTAGCCGGCTTCCGGGCCGATATCAATAATATAATCTGCAGCTCTCATCACATCTTCATCATGTTCTACCACAATCACAGTATTGCCAAGGTCACGAAGGTTTTTCAATACTTCGATCAGGTTTTCCGTATCCTTGGAGTGAAGACCAATGGAGGGTTCATCCAGAATATAAATAGATCCCACCAGAGAACTTCCCAGGCTCGTGGCAAGGTTGATTCTTTGGCTTTCCCCCGGATAGAGTATTGGAAGTTCTGTTTAAAGTTAAATATCCTAGACCGACTTTCAGTAGAAACTCCAGTCGGGTAGTGATTTCGTATAATAATCTTTTGGCTACTTCCTTATCATGTTCGGAAAGCTTTAATCCGTTGATCATAGGTTCCAGCTCATCAAGCGGAAGCTCAATCATCGACTGGATATTATGTCCGTCAACCTTTACCCAGCTTGTTTCTTCACGAAGTCTCAAGCCTTCACAGGTAGGGCACAGGGTTTTCCCCTGTAGCGGGAAAGCATCACACGGTACTGGATTTTATAAAGGTTTTCTTCAAGCATTTTGAAGAAATTATTGATACAAGGAAAATTGCTTCTGCCGTCGCCTTTCCAAAGGAAGTTTTTCTGCTCTTTGGTCAGTTGATGATAAGGTTTATGAATAGGAAAGTCACCTGCTTTTTTGATGAAATCTTTCTTCCATTCGCTCATGGTTTCCCCTTTCCAGCAAACCACGGCGTCTTCATATACCGAGAGGGTTTTATTGGGAACCACAAGGTCTTCATCAATACCGATTACCTTTCCGTATCCTTCACAGGCAGGGCAGGCACCATAGGGATTATTGAAGCTGAAAAAATGTACATTGGGTTCCAGGAATTCCATTCCGTCCAGTTCAAACTTGTTGGAGAATTCTTTTGTTTTCCCTGTATCTGCATTCTTTAATGAGCAGTAACCACGACCTTCATAAAATGCCATCTGAATAGAATCTGCAAGCCGCTGGAGAAAAACTTTCATCATCTTCGTAAGAAAAACGGTCAATGACAAGATTGATCTCCATTCCTTTTTCAGGAGTAAATCCGAAACTTTCTAGATCTTCAATTCCTGCCACATTCCCATTGATTTCCAGTCTTGTAAAACCTGCCAGTTTTAAAACATTCAAGGTTTCCTTAAAGTTTTCAGCATCATATTCCAGAGGTGCTGTCAATAGAAAAGAGGTGTCTTTTTCAGAAGCTTTAATAAAGTCTACCACATCAGAAACCGAATCTTTCTTTACTTCTTCACCGGAAACAGGAGAATAGGTTTTCCCGATTCTGGCAAAAAGGAGTTTCATATAATCATAGATCTCGGTAGAAGTTCCCACAGTAGATCTAGGGTTGGAAGAAATTACTTTCTGCTGGATGGCAATAGAAGGGCAAGCCCTTTAATATCATCCACTTTAGGTTTTTCAAGCTTTCCTAAGAACTGGCGTGCATAGGAACTTAAACTTTCAACGTATCTTCTCTGTCCTTCCGCATAGATCGTATCAAAGGCGAGAGAAGATTTACCGCTTCCCGAAACTCCCGTGATTACGATGAGTTTGTTTTTCGGGATCAGAACGTCTATATGCTTCAGATTGTTAAGATGGGCATTCTTAACGAAAATCTGTTTTTTTATATCAATATCTGTTGTGTTAGCCATATTTTGTTTATTCATAAAAGTAACCGGACGTATTATGGTCTTCCGGTACTGGTGTTTGGGGCATAGAAAATTCCAGGCCTGTGCCATCAACTGAACTTTGTGGTATCCTTCTCAGCTTCATCTGTTTTCAGATTTTATCTCTCCGGAATACAGTTGAAAAAGAATATTTTCATCGTCAAATTAAGACCCACAAAATTACGAATTTTTGATGAAAATTATATGCTTCTCTCATGACTAAAATTTTATGAATCTAAACGGAAACAGGATTTTCATGAAGAAATAAACCCTGGAAAAATCGAAAATACAACAGTGTTTTGTAGACTTATTTATTTTTTTGCATTTATTTTTATTGTATTTGAAATGGTTAGGAGACTTTCGTTATGATTTTTTACCAGAGTATTGTTTTATATTTTAAAAATTTTTAAAATTGTATTCATAAATATGTAATAGAGAAATGAGAAAATTATTCAGAGATCTGGTTACACATTTAATGAGAAAAAGATAGTCATTACTCCCTCAAAATCAAGATGCAGCATATCACTGCATCTTTTTTATGATAAGTATCATTTGCCCGTATTGATGAACTCCCTTACTTTTGAATCCTGTTAAAAGAAAACTACGGAAACGATTATGATCAAAAAGATAGGAAGTGCTTTTTTCTGGGATCTTTACTTTGGGTAAATGCACAGGAGAAGACTACAGATATTGAAAGCATTGAATTTCAAGGGAAATTTATCTCTACCCCTTATAAAAGTGCCAATCAGAACATCAGCGTGATTACTAAGGAAGAAATTGCGAATTCCCCGGCCAAAAGTATTGATGAGATCCTTCAGCAGGTACCGGGAATGGATATCAGAAGGAGAGGAGCCAATGGGGTGCAGAGTGATATTGGTTTCCGTGGAAGTTCTTTTGAGCAGGTTCTCTTATTGCTGAACGGAATCAGGATGAATGATTCCCAGACAGGGCATAATAATATGAATGTTCCGGTAGATCTTGAAGACGTTGAGAAGATTGAAATCATCAAAGGGCCGGCAGCCAGACGTTTCGGGCAGAATGCTTATGCAGGGGTTATCAACATCATTACTAAAACAACACCCGGAAAAAGGGTTAAAATAAGTGCAGAAGGCGGTGATTACGGTTCTTACAGTTTAGGATTCAATGCCCAGATGGGAAATGAAAAGTTTTCCAACACGCTTCAGGCCAATTCCAATGCTTCGGAAGGGTATATGTACAATACGGATTATGAGATCCGCAACGTTTTTTACCAGGGAAAACTGAATATTAAGAATGGAGACCTGAAGTTTCAGGCAGGTTTTTCTGAAAAGAAATTCGAGCCAATGGGTTTTATGCTTCCAGTGCCGCCACAAAACAGTATGAGGAGACGCAGGCTTCTATTGTCAGTGTGGCTCATCAGCAAACTTTTGGTAAACTAAAACTTAATTCTAATCTATATTGGAGAAGAGGGCAGGATATGTACCTTTATGACAGATGGGACCCCGGCTTTTACAGAAATATGCACATCGGAAACAATGTAGGTGGAGAAGTGAATACCAGCTATCAATGGGGATTGGGAACTACCGGAATTGGGGTTGAGCTGAGAAAGGAGCTTTTGGTGAGCAGCAATTTGGGAAACAGAAACCGTTTTGTTTCACAGGTTTTCTTTGAACACCATTTCTCATTATTGGATAAAAAATTAAATATCAGTCCGGGAATATCATGGGGCAATTACTCTAAAGAAGGCAATTTCTTTTACCCGGGGCTTGATGTGGGCTATAACTTCAATCCGAACAGTAAGGTTTACGGGAATATTGCTAAAGTACATCGTGTACCTACCTTTACCGATCTTTATTATGTAAGCAGAACAGAACAGGGCAATCCGGATTTACTTCCTGAGAATGCAGTTTCCTCTGAAGTTGGCTATCAGTACCAGAATAAAAATATTTTGGCTAAAGTGAGCGGATTCTTAAGAAATTCCAGCAATTCTATTGACTGGGTGAAAAAAGATATAAATGATAAGATATGGTATGCTCAGAATGTAGGGGAAATCAAAACGAAAGGGATTGAAGCAGAATGGAGCCACAGGCCTCTCGATTGGTTGAAATATACAGTGGGATACACTTATATCGACAGCAAATATGAGGAAACGAATGGTCTTGTTTCAAGGTATATTCTTGATAATTTAAGGCATCAGTTTATTTCCAGGCTGGAAGTGAAGTTTCTGAAAAACTTTACAAATGAGCTTGTTTACAGATACAATGAAAGAGTGAATCTCGGAACCTATAACCTTGTTGATGAGAAACTGAGTTTCAGCAAGAAAGATTATTCTGTATATGTTTTAGTTAATAATCTTACAAATACAAAATATACGGAAGCATTTGGGGTAGGAATGCCGCAAAGGTGGTTCCATATTGGTTTTTCTTACACAATCAATATTAATTAGATGTTAATCCAGTATTAAGCAAACTTAATATTAACAAATTGTTAAAAAAATTACATTTGCAAAAATTTTTTATGAAACGTCTTTTAGGCTTAGGTTTACTACTTGGTATTTCTTTTTCAAAGCTCAGGAACATATTTCAAGCTTCAATGCAGTGACCCTGACCTATAAGTTTCATCCTAAATTTTTTCTTTATGCAGAAGGGCAGATGCGTGGGAATGAAGATTATACCTATCCCGATTATTACGAGATAAAAGGAGGGCTGGGGTATAATCTTACCAAAAATCATAAACCATTTGTGGGACTTGGAAGATATGTCAATTATAAAGACCACAGCTTAAGCAGAGAGGAGTTCAGGGTATGGCTTCAGGATGTTATCGATATTAAGAAAGGTATCGTAAAGTTTGAAAACCGTTTCCGTGCTGAAAAAGCTGGTTCTATGAGCCCAAAACAGACAAGACATCGCAGAGAATGCGTTACCGTTATCGTCTGAACGTAAGTGTTCCTTTAAACGCTAAAACCATTAAGAAGGGAACTGTTTTTGCTAATGCCTACGACGAAATATTCTTTGTATCTCCGATGAAGCCTACTTTTGCCAGAAACAGGGTGTATGGCGGTTTCGGCTATCAGATCGATGATTATTTCGGAATTGTAAGCGGATATCTTTGGCAGCGTGAATTTGAAGCCAAAGGAAACAAAATTTGCATTTCGTTTATCTTGCCTTAAATATCAATATTGACGGTACAGATCATCAGGTGAAGACTTACGACTTCCCGGGTGCGGATTAATATTTCTCTATCAGATAACGATAGGCTTTCAGATATTTATTGAATCTTTTAATATCCTTAGGAGTCAGCTCTCTGTTGACTCTTCTGAGGTCCATATTATCACGAAGGTCATTCAATTTTACAGCAACGGAAAGAAGAGATCTTTCTGTTCTTTTGATGAATTCGTCATAATCTTCTTCGGGATCAAATTTCGTAAGACAGCTGATGGCGAAAATAATATATTCAGGGAACCCTTCAGATCTTAAATAGTCCAGGCTGAACTCCTGCGGATGATCTTCTACAACATCGTGTAGTACACCTACAATTTTTTCATCCAGTGTTTTACCATAATTCATTACACGCATTACGTGGCCAATGTATGGAGCATGGTATTTATCAGTCTGTCCTTTATGAGCTTTATCCGCTATTTTGATTGCTTTATTCAGTAATTCTTCTTTTGTCATTTTTTTAAGAAAATAGACTACAAAAATAAAAATGCCTTAAAAAAATAAGACATTTTTAGAATATTATTTGAGATGATTTTACATGCTGGTTTCATCTTCTACAGAAGCATGTGGTGCATTGTTTTTTACAGATTCTATTCCGTTTTCCATACCATTGTCAGATTCATACATCTGGCTGGTTCCGATGATCTGTCCGTTTCCTGCCTTAAGGTTGAAATAGCATCTGCCGTCTTTTGCCGTATTCCTTTCAAATTTGGCATCTTCCTGTGAATTGGCCTTCACTGACCCGATTCCACTTTCGCAGGAAGGCCTGGTACTGTATCCCTGGCTGGTTAGGATGACCTGTCCGTTTCCTGCTTTAAGATTGAACTGAAACTCGCCGTTCGTTCTTTTGAAATAATAAATTTTCCCATAGTTAATAGTTTTTAGTGTGGTTATTTGTTTATTTGGAAGGCACTGTTGCCTTGTCAGTATTCAATTTTGCTTTTTCAGTAGTAACAGGATTCAGAATTTTAAATTTTGAATAATCTCTTTCCGGTTCTTTTAGAGCTGCATAAAGAGCTGTATCCTTTGGTTTGATAGTCAATGCCTTGTAAATGTCTTTTTGTTTCTTATCAGAATTGAGATCGGAGACCTGAGGAACTTGTTCCTTATTATATTTCTTTATAGTATCTCTTTTTTTTGAAAAAGGGTTTTGCATCTTCTTTTTTTTGGCGGTAAGAGCAACAGAAAGTAAGAGTAGCGGAAATAATAAAATTTTCATGTATTGTAATTTTAGATTAAAGATAAAAAAATATTGTAATCTTTTGTTATCCGGCGATTCATGATTTATAAAGACAATGCATCGTCATCCTTCATTACAGTTTATTTTCTGATACGTTGAAATATCTTTTTTCAACATTTTCCACAGTGTTTTTCCTGATATTTCCATTTTCATCCCATTGCACAGGCTGTATTCGCAGATGTAGTTTATGGTGTATCACTTCCATTTCGAGATAATCGTTACGGTTTTGTTGGGCAGGTATGATCAGCCTATTCCCTTTAAGAGTTGCCGGAAATGTAAGGGGAAGAGCTTTTCCGCTGCCAATATCTGTCATAAATGCACGCCCATGATCAAATTTTATGAGGATTGTATTGGTATAATATTTTTCATAAATGACCCATGTTCCTCAAAATCAGATTGAATATTTTCAGGAATATCTTCTGTCTGTGCAAAAAGCAATTGTACAGGCAGGAGCATAAAGATTAGAAATAACGGCTTCATATAGCTTTTAATTGATATTCAGTCTTGAAATAGAAATAATCTTTCCGTCGGGGCTGAGCTGAGTTCAAAATAATAATCTTTTCCCCTTTTTAAATCTTCAAAAAACAAATCCTGTGATTGCAGTTTACCGGTAAAATATTGGAAATTTTCAGATAACTGCATATGGCTGTCAATCGATGAAATACATTGGATATCATACATCGTTTCACAATATTCATTATTGCTGCCCATATCGCTTACCGACGCTGTTCCGGTAAGAACGGATGCACAGTGGAATACCAGTATATTATTTTCCGTTTCTTTTTTAAACGCACATCAGTGGCAAAGATTGTGGTATCTTTTTAATGGTTTCCAGGCAGGTACATGAGGCTTTACGGTCATCATGATGACTATTGTTTTTCTTCGCATCATTCCTGCCGCAGGAGGAAAATATCAAAATTATGAGGATGGGAATGATCGTTTTCATATTGATGGGATTGGTTCTACAAAATAGTGCCAGATGAATATACAGAATATTTGACTTTCCGGCAAAAAATAAGAAAAACTGAGTCTTTTGATATAAATGAAACTTTTATTCCATAAAAAAACGCCCCAGGAACGGGACGTTTTGAATCAAATTTATGTTATAAAGACTAATAAGCTCCTTTTTCAATATAGTGAGCCGCCACTTTTTCAGTTAATGCTACTACATTCGGATGGTTGGTGTACTTCGTGAATCTTCTTAATCCTGACAGCATCATTCTCTGCTCATCTCCTTCAGCGAAAGAAATAATTCCTTCTTTAGCTGCAACGATGATTTTTTCAACTGCTTTATATAGGTTTAACTGAGCCATAGCTGCTTCTACAGATTCAGGAGAGAAGTGTTTCTCTGCTCTTAATACTGCAGATTCCGCCATATAGATCTGGTTAAGGATTTCAGATGCATTCAGTAATAAGTGCTGTTGCTTTTCAATATCCATCATATATTTCTGAAGAGCGGCTCCGGAAACCATAAGGAATACTTTCTTAAGGTTAGCAATAATGGCTTTCTCTTCGCTCATGAATTCTGAATAATCAGGCACTTCGAATGAAGGGATACCCATCAGTTCTTTGCTGATTGCCATTGCAGGAGATAAAAGATCCAATTCACCTTTCATTGCTCTCTTGATCAGCATTCCTACTGCTAATAGTCTGTTGATTTCGTTAGTTCCTTCATAGATTCTTGAAATTCTTGAATCTCTCCATGCAGCTTCCATTGGCGTATCTTCAGAGAATCCCATCCCTCCGTATACCTGGATTCCTTCATCAGCAGTGTGCTGTGCAAGATCAGAAACGAATACTTTAAGGATAGAACATTCTACAGCGAATTCTTCAACACCCTTCAGCTCAGCAGCCTGATGATCCATACCACCTGCTACCAGTTCATCAATTTTATCCTGAACGTTTTTAGCCGCTCTGTAAGAACCTGCTTCACTTACGAAAACTCCGGTTGCCATTTCAGCCAACTTCTTTCTGATCGCTCCGAAAGTAGAGATTGAAACACCAAACTGTTTTCTTTCGTTAGAATACTGAATAGAATGGTTTAAGATTCTTCTCTGAGCATCCAGACAAGCTGCCGCCAATTTAATACGACCAACGTTCAATGCATTCAGAGCGATTTTGAAACCATTGTTTCTTTCTCCTAAAAGGTTCTCTACAGGAACTTTCATATCATTGAAGAAAACCTGACGGGTAGAAGATGCACGGATTCCCAATTTATGTTCTTCTTCACCGAAAGTTAAGCTTTCAGGATTTTCAAGTTCAGAACGGTTAATCACGAAACCTGTGATATTTTTATCGTCATCAATTTTAGCGAATAAAGTGAATGTATCTGCAAAACCTGCGTTGGAAATCCACATTTTCTGTCCGTTGATGATGTAATGTTTTCCGTCTTCGGAAAGCTTAGCTCTTGTTTTTCCGGAATTTGCATCAGAACCGGCATCAGGCTCAGTTAAACAGTAAGCCCCGAATTTTGTTCCTGTTGCCAAGTCCGGAAGGTATTTTTTCTTCTGCTCTTCGGTTCCGTAAAGAACGATAGGCAAGGTACCGATTCCGGTGTGTGCTCCATAAGCTGTTGCTAATGAACCTGTAGTTCCGGATAGGTAGTCACAAGCTAGCATTGTGGTCACAAAACCCATTCCAAGACCTCCGTACTCTTCAGGAACTGCAATTCCCAGCATACCCATATCTCCAAGTTTACGCATTGTTTCTTCAGTAAATGCATAATCTTTCTTTTCGAAACGTTCTCTTTGAGGCACAACCTCTCTGTCTATAAATTCTTTTGCAGAATCACGAAGCATTTTTTGCTCCTCATTTAATTCTTCAATGCTGAAAATTTCGTTTGCAGGAATTTGTTTGATTAGAAATTCACCTCCTTTTAGTGTAGCCATATTTATTTTTTATTTTTTAATTATAATATTCAGTGTTTGTTGCAAGATCAAGCCAGCCTTGCTGATTTTTTTCGTTTGTTATTTCCAAAAAGTTATCTTTTCGGATTCCTGTTTTCTTGTATTTTGGTTCTTTGCTGAGTTTATAAACTCCGTATTTTTTGTCTTTGTAAAAAATGATCAGTTCATCTCTGAAAATGATATCATCATATTGCATTGGTAATAGGGTAATAGCATCAAGTTCATAATTGAAATCATAATACCTGAATTTACGATCATCCTCATCCTCGTTATCATATTTGCTGAAACGTGCCTGCTGGGTGATCTCAGAATATTTTTTTCAAATTCTTTATCTTTAATTGCTATTCTTGAGTCTCTTACGAAATTTCTTTTTCCTTATCAAAAGAGAAAAGTCCTTTTTACCCTGGTATTCTGCTGTTATGAAAAAATCTTCGATATCATAAGGATCGTATTTAAAATAATTTAGAATATCCTTTCTGCCTGCTTTTATATCATTATATATATAATTTAGTTTTGCTTTTTGAGGCAGATTTTTTAAAGCATATGATTCTGTTTCAGAAGAATCCCATCTGTTTCTTATTCTTACAATTACATTTCGTTTTGAATTCTTATCATAAGCCGGGGAAAATTTATAATAGGTATTCGGATCCTGGCTGCATGTCATATAAAAATATTTTTTAGGTAAAGTATCTTCCAATGATGAATTGAGACTTCTTACTTTTCCCTCATATAAAACATTAATATGGTCACCTTTTAGATAAACACTTTTTATATTGTTGATATTCAATTTATTAAGAAACGAATCGTAAATGGAATAATCGCAACCTTTTTAGTTATAATAAAATAATCATTCATTAAAATTTCATCATAACTGTCTGGAATGATCGGATTTCCAAATACTGAATACAATTTCTTTTTGCCATGTTCTTCTACAATGGTATAATGCTTCTGAACATCGAGATGATGATCAACCTTACTGTCTGATTTATCTGCTGCCTTTATATTGATATTATTTAATAAATATCCATCCTCAAGAGGTATAAAGAAATTTTCTGATGAATCTTTAAAAGATATAATGGGTCTATCGGTTTGAAAATTAAATATGAAAGCCGGGTAGGATTCCGAATAATAGAGTCTCCATTTTTTTCATGGTCATCCTTACCGGTCTCATGATATCCAAATCCATTGGCCTCATTATCTTCAAACTTATATACTTGTTTGCTCATTATTTCAGGGGTAGGAAAAAGTATTGATATAATAATTCTTCGTCCTTGTCATAATAGCTGAAGACTTTTTAGTGATCTCATTTTTAAAATTCTCAATAGTTTGTTTTTTAATTTTACTAACATCTAAAAGAAAACTTTTTTCATCTAAATAGTCCTGTATATCTTTGAGTTTAAAAATTCTATCATCATTTTCCAGTTCCGTATACGCCCTGTTTTTTTCGCTGATCATCTGAAATCCAGCTTTTATAGGGTATAAAAAGTATATTCATCTTCTTTTTTCTGAAGAATATCTGAATATTTACCATATACTATAAAATGAGCTCCGGGAAAATCAATTACTTGATTTACAGATATTTTATCATTCAATGAAAGCTTTTCAGAAGCAACGGCAAAGCCATTAAGGATGTCATACTTAAAATATTCATGATTAATTACATAGCCATCAATAATATTATCAGCATTTATTTCACTGATCAGACTTCCATCCTGCTTATAATTTTTTATTTTAACCAACTGCTTTTCAGTATTGTAAAATTTCTCATAGGCGAGGGTATTATTATTATTCCAATATACCTTTTCAGTTCCGAAGTTCTTGAATCCGAGTGGTAATCTACAGAATCCTTACTTTTCAGATTTCCATTTTCAAAATAAATTTCTTCCCATGCCTTTCTTCCATCCGGTTTCTGAATTTTCCAGAGTTTTCCGTTTGGATAGTAAAATTTAAGTTCTAAATCTTTGACATTTTTAAAACTATTTTGAGAATATTTTGAACCGTTGTCAAACCCTTTTTCGTTATACCAGTATTCTGAACCAATACTTTTTTATAATTTTCTTTTTTCAAAGAATATCCCTGATACTGTAGTTTTCCATTGATAAAGTAATCCCGGATAAATTCTATGGAATCATTTAATACAACAGGAGCAGGTCTGTAAAAAGCTGTGTTATCTTTTGTTGTTTCTTTCCATGATTTGTCAAAATATGTCATTTTTTTCTGCTGAGAATTCACCAGAATGACCACAAAAAGAGAAAAAAAAGATACTTTGTTTGTCATAAAAAAATTAAAATTTGGGAAGAAAGAAAATTCAGTCTTCCCAATTTATTTTAAAGAAGTTCAAAAATACTCGCAGCTCCCTGTCCGGTTCCTACACACATAGAAACCATTCCGTATTTGTTTCCACGTCTTCTCATTTCATCCAGAAGCTGAACGGTTAGTTTTGTTCCGGTACATCCAAGCGGGTGACCAAGAGCAATGGCCCCTCCGTTTACGTTTAAGATATCCGGGTTTAGTCCTAATTCTTTCTTGATGGCCACTGATTGAGAAGCAAAAGCTTCATTAAGTTCGATCAAATCGATATCTTTTAATTCAAGACCAGCTTGTTTCAACGCTTTTGGAATAGCATATATAGGTCCCATTCCCATAATTCTTGGCTCAAGTCCGGCAGCTGCATAAGCTACTAGTCTTGCTTCAGGCTCAAGACCTAATTCTTTTACCATTTCTTCGCTCATTACCATTACGAAAGCCGCTCCATCACTCATTTGAGAAGAATTTCCGGCAGTTACGCTTCCTCCGTTGGCGAATACCGGTCTTAGTTTGGCTAACCCTGCCAGTGAAGTATCAGCTCTTGGCCCTTCATCAACAGAGAAATCAAACTTTTTAGTCTGCATTTTCTGGTTTTCATCCAGGAAATTATATTCTACAGGAATCGGAACAATCTGATTGGTAAATTTTCCTTCCTGATTAGCCTTTAAAGCTTTCATATGAGATTCAAAAGCAAACTGATCTTGTTCCTCTCTTGAAATATTGTATTGTTTTGCTACTTCTTCAGCAGTATAACCCATTCCCCAATAATAGTCAGGGTTGGTTTTTGCGATATCCGTTTCAGGAACCGGCTTATAACCACCCATCGGGATGTATGACATAGATTCAGTACCACCGGCAATGATACAATCTGCCATTCCTGCCTGAATTTTTGCAGAAGCAATAGCAATAGCCTCACTTCCTGATGCACAATATCTGTTTACAGTGACTCCCGGAACTTTATCTGTATTTAACCCCATTAAGGAGATCAGACGAGCTACGTTTAATCCTTGCTCCGCCTCAGGCATTGCATTTCCTACAATAAGGTCATCAATTCTGTTTTTATCCAGTTGCGGAAGCTCAGCCATTAATTTTTCAATAACGGTAGCCGCCATTACGTCAGGACGTGTAAAGCGTAGAGAACCTTTTGGTGCTTTTCCTACTGCTGATCTGAATCCTTTTACGATGTATGCTGTTTTCATTTTTTTGTTTAATTAAATTGTTTTAAGAATTTTTTGCCTCGTAGAGGTAAACTGTTCATAGATATTTGTTTATGCTTTTTGTGGAGCTCCGTAGGAGCGACCTGTTAGTCATCAATCCATTCAAATAAATATTTCGGATCATATTCAATCTCAAATTTTGACATAAAATCCAAGTATTCTTCTCTGAAACTTTTCTTTTTATGATGTTCTTCCTGATTTAAAATATATTTAATAACAGAATCAACGCTGCTTTTAGAATAAGAAAAAGCTCCGTATCCTTCCTGCCAATTGAATTTTCCATTGATCCATCCTTTTTCATTGATGAATTTTGAAGAACCCGCTTTAATATCTCTTACTAAATCTGAAACCGAAAGTGCCGGATTCATACTTACAAGAACATGAACGTGGTCAGGCATTGCAAATACTGCGAATAATTTTTGATTTCTATTGGAAACAATACCTGTAATAAACCGATGTAATTCTTCTCTGTTTTCTTTTGAAATCAGGTTTTGTCTTCCTTTTACAGCGAAAACAATTTGAATATAAATCTGAGTGTAGGTATTTGCCATAAATTAACAGGCCGCCTCTACGAGGCTCTCCAACTTTTAAATTATTCATGCTATTAACAGTTCGCTCCTACGGAGCTCCCCGTTAGTTTCTCAAAGGCTTTCCGTTTTGTAACATATACTGAATTCTCTCAAGGGTTTTTCTTTCACCACAAAGCTGAAGGAATGTTTCTCTTTCAAGGTTCAATAAGTATTGTTCGGTAACTACAGTCGGTTCAGATAAATTTCCACCTACCATTACGTTGGCTAGCTTATCTGCAATCTTTTTATCGTGTGCGGAAATGTAGTTTCCTGTTAACATCTGGTCTGTTCCTACATAGAACATTCCTAATGCATCTTTACCAAGAACCTTTACTTTCTGCTCAATAGGTTGGGTATATCCTTGTTCTGCCAGTAGTTTGGCTACTTTTTTAGCTTCTGCAATCTGTCTGTTTTTGCTTACGGAAACAATATCTTTTCCTTTTTCAAGGATTCCCATATCATACGCTTCATAGGCTGAAGTGGCTACTTTACCCATTGCGATATTCATGAAGGCATCACGAAGTCTGTTGTTTTTAACGTCATCATTGTGGAATTCTCTGGAAGTTCTCAGAGTAAGCTCTTTCGTTCCTCCACCGCCAGGAATTACCCCAACACCTGTTTCTACAAGACCGATATAGGTTTCTGCTGCTGCAACCACTCTGTCTGCGTGCATAGTCATTTCGCAACCACCTCCTAAAGTCATTCCGTGAGGAGCAACTACTACAGGAATAGAAGAGTAGCGTACCCTCATCATTGATTTCTGGAAGTAGGCGATAGCCATATTCAAATCATCCCAATCCTGTTCAATAGCCATCATAAGGATCATGGCAAGGTTGGCTCCTACAGAGAAGTTGGCACCTTGATTTCCTACTACCAGTCCATCATATCTTTTTCAGCAAGATCGATAGCTCTGTTTAATCCGTCAAGAACTTCGCCTCCAAGAGTTCATTTTTGAACGGATCTCGAAATTGATGATACCGTCACCCAGATCTTCAATCGCAGCACCTGAATTGCTCCAAAGCGTTTTATTTTTTCTGATGTTATCCAGGATAATGAAAGCATCCTGTCCTGGGATTTTGTTATATTCTCCTGAGTTTTTATCAACGTAAATGCTTTGTCCTTCATCATTCACTTTATAGAAAGTTTCTACGTTTTTCACCCAGTCTGAAACTTCATATCCGGCATCTTTAGCCAGTTCAATACCTTTCTGAACACCTACTGCATCCCAGATTTCAAACGGTCCGTTTTCCCATCCGAAACCGGCTCTCATGGCATCGTCAATTTTATAAACTTCGTCAGAAATTTCAGGAACTTTATGCGAAACATAAGCGAATAATGCCCCTAAAGACTTTCTGTAGAGCTCACCGGCCTTATCTTTCCCACCGATCAGTACTTTAAACCTGTCGATTGGCTTGTCGATTGCTTTTGTTAATTCCAGGGTAGGGAACGAAGATTTTCCCTGAAGTTCGTATTCTAATGTATCAAGATTCAATCCGTGGATTTCAGATTTCCCTTCTGCATTTTTTACTTTTTATAGAAGCCTTGCTCTGTTTTTGAACCTAACCACTTATTATCCATCATTTTCTGGATATAATCAGGAAGAGCAAATACATCATTAAAATCATTGGCCTCGGCACCGCTCTGGCGAACTCCGTTGGCTACCATTACCAAAGTGTCAAGACCTACAACATCAGCTGTTCTGAACGTAGCAGATTTCGGACGTCCGATGACTGGTCCTGTCAATTTATCAACATCAGAAACAGTTAAGCCTAACTTCTGTACATTGTGTAAAAGGTCCATCATAGAGAATACTCCGATTCTGTTGGCAATAAATGCCGGAGTATCTTTTGCTAAAACGGTTGTTTTACCTAAGAACTTAGCACCATAGTTCATATAGAAATCTATGATCTCAGGATCTGTATCGTTGGTAGGTATAATTTCAAGAAGAGGAAGATATCTTACCGGATTGAAGAAGTGGGTACCGGCAAAATATTTTTTGAAATCTTCGCTTCTCCCTTCTGTCAGTAAATGAATTGGAATTCCGGATGTATTAGAAGAAATTAATGTTCCCGGCTTTCTGAACTGCTCAATCTTTTCGTATACTGACTTTTTAATATCAAGCCTTTCTACAACTACTTCAATAATCCAGTCCGTATTTTTTATTTTCTGTAAATCATCATCAAAATTTCCAACTTTGATTCTGTCTGCAAATTTCGGAGAATAAAGAAGTGCAGGACTTGCTTTTTTAGTTTTTCAAAGTTTTCGGTAGCAATTCTGTTTCTTACTGCCTTATCATCTTTGGTCAAACCTTTTTTCTGTTCAGCCTCAGTCAGTTCAAAAGGAACAATGTCTAAAAGTGACACTTCAACGCCGATGTTAGCGAAGTGAGCTGCAATACCGCTACCCATAATTCCTGAACCAAGAACCGTTACATGTTTGATTCTTCTTTTCATATGTAAATTTTTATTATTTAATGAGATCATATGGAACCTTTACGGTTTCATTATCATTTATTTCCTGTTGTTTAATAATTCGTTGGCAATTTTCATGACCTCTGCCATTACTTCTTTGAACGTTTCCATCTTTTCCGGAGCTATTTTCTCCATAACCTTCTTATTAAAGTTGACCACGACTTCTTTGGACATGTTTCTTGAGTTCAATCCTTTATCTGTAAGCTTAATGATGACCTCTCTTTTATCAGTGGTCGTCTTTTCCTTATAGATATAGCCATTGTCTTCCAGAAGTTTAATGATTCTCGTCAAAGAAGTGGGCTCTATAGCCATTTTGGGACCCAGATTCGTACTTCGGGTACCTTCTTTGGGATCAATTTTAAGAAGAGTGAGGGCCTGTACTGCTGTAGAGTCATGTTCCTGAGCCAGTTCTGTGTACATTTTCGAAACAGCCAACCAGGTCTGTTTTAAAATTAAGTCTACGTTTTCTATTTTTTCCTTGTTATGATCCATCATTTTTGCGCTAATGGTTTTACCCAAATTTAGTAAATATTATGCATGCATAGTATTTATTAACGTTAAATTTTGTTAACGGACTGAAAATAAATAGATTAAATTGTATGACTTGCATAATACTATGCATGCATAGTATATGAAATAATCAAAGAAAAGTGCAGATTAATAAATGTTTACAATGAAATTGATGATTTCTTCAAAAGATTCACATTTATGTATTGAAGAATCCTTGGTGATTACCCAAAAATCGTTTTGAAATTCAAAATTAAGGGAAGAAAGATCTTTTGAGAAGTTTTTTTGAAGCAAAGAATACAGCATTTCCTTATGAAACTGCGGGGCAGAGATATGAGGGGGAATAAAGCTTTCATTGATCTGAAACAATGAAGCATTCGTAAGTTCTTCATGCTGAAGTAAAATATCCTCAACAATTCCGGAATACAGCTTTGAATCTTTTACATACCATATTTTATCTGCAAATTCTTTTGCCAAACGCCAGTCATGGGAAGAAAACAGAATCAGTTTTTTTGTTCTTTGGCAAGCTTTCTAAGGGTTTTAAGAATAATCACCTTGTTTTTTTCATCGAGGTGCGTAGTAGGCTCATCCAGAATAATAATAGGAGAGTTCTGGGTAATTGCCCTTCCGATAAAAGCTTTCTGAAGATTCCCGTCCGAAAGATTTTTCAGCAGCGTATGTCTGTATTGTCCCAGATCCAGTTCATCAATGATATGGTTTACCTCTTCACGGTCTTCTTTTTTAAGCTCAAAATAAAAAGGATAGTAGATGTATTTTCCCAAAGAAATAAGATCTTCAACCGTATAATGCTGCGGTACCAGCGATTTTGAAAAAACAATGGCAATACTTTCCGCAATTTCCTTTACAGAAAGATGCTTTACATTCTTTCCATTGATTAATATTTCGCCTTCCAACAAATGAATCTGATGGAGAATAGATTTGATCAGCGTTGTTTTTCCCACTCCATTATTCCCGATTAATAAACATACATCACCCAATTTAAGATCTGCATGAGCATTGGAAATTAAAATTGAATGGTAACCGATATTGGCTTGTCTGATCTGTAAATGCATGTTTATAAAAATAAGAATTAAAAATAATAATTAAGTCTGTTTTTAACGTTAGTTTAGATTCCTACGGAATGACACAAAGAGTTTTTTTATCCTATTATAAATATTGAGAAAGTTATAAAATTATTCTTAAGAATCTGCGCTATCTGCTTAATCTGCGAGAAATTTACAATAACGAAGAAAGCAAATAACCTTACGCCTTAGCGATTAACGAATAAAACGGTTATACTTTATTCTGTTTCAAAAGCATCATCAGAATCACAGGAATTCCAAATACAGAGCTTATCACATTCAAAGGAATCTGTGTTTTTTCTGCAATCACAGAGAAAAACAACATGATCAGCATTCCCAGAAACATATTAAGAATCCATTGTTGCCAAAGTTTAGACGGATTATAGATCATTCTGCAGAAATGTGGAACAACAATTCCGATAAACAGTATAGGGCCTAGAAAAGCAGTAATAGAAGCCGAAAGCAGGGTAGAAGCTATAATGATCAGAAACTTCAGCTGTCTCAGGTTGACACCCAGGCTTTGTGCATAGGAAGTTCCCAAAGAATTTCCAATAAGCGGTTTGATGGTTTTGAAACAAATAAAACCAATCAGGACTAAAGTAAATAATACATAGATCTGGTTTCTGGTTACCATATTATTAGCCCCGAAAGACCATAGAATATAATTTTTAAGGCTTTGATTCTCCGCATAAAACTGAAGCAGCGAAACAATGGCCCCGGCAAAAGCAGATACCAGAAATCCGAAAATAATAAGATAAGATTTGTCCTGGAATTTATTAGACATAGACAACAGTAAGAGCATCAGAATAAAACTTCCCCAATAGCTGATAAGCTGAGAAAGCTGTTCTGAAGAAATTCAGGCAGTAAGATATGGTGTGAAAAAAATATAAAACGCTACCGATAAACTGGCTACCGAAGTGATGCCGAGAATATCCGGTCCTGCAAGTGGATTCTGGAAGTATTCCTGCATCAGGAAACCTGAAGTGGGAATAGAGATGCCTGCCAGCAACATAACCAGAACACGGTTGACACGTATTTCAGCAATCTGGCTCTGGGAAGAATCCAGGAAAAAGTCCTGTATATTTAAACTGATAAATCCTGTATTTAGATTAATGACTGCTCCCAGAATGATAGCAATAATTAATAATAAACACAGGATTTTAAATCTTGTTGACATGATTCAGAAAGAGTGCAGTCTGCTTTATTTTAAAAACGAATTAATTTTTGAATCCAATACGTCTTCTGTCATCATTCCTAAATATTCATCGGTTTTATCTCCTTTTCTCATCAATGTAAAAGGAATAGACCCGCCGTCCCATTGTTTGAAATTATTAGTGAAAAAATCCTGGTTGAGCTTTTGTCCGTCCAGTAAAATGATATTTCCGCCCAGATTGTTTTCTGTTGCAAAATCTTTAACGGAAGTATTCCATTCTGTTCTCTCATCAAGGTTGACGAAGGTAAATTTCACAGGCTTATCTTTTAACTGCTCCATTTTATCTTTAAAACTCGGAATTTCTCTCATACATGGTCCGCACCAGGTCGCAAAAAAATTTGTTACATACAGTGTATCATTATTTTTAGCAAGATATTTACTCAGGTCTTCGGGAGAAACTTCTACCGGAATACTTGGGCGGCTTGCGGTATTTGTATTGTGCACTGTTGAAAGACTGTCTGCGGCTGTACCTTCAGTTTTTTGTCCGTCTTTTTACAGCTGTAAAGCGCAGTAATGACTAACGTGGATAAAATTATCTTCTTCATAAATTATTTTTTATCTATTTTTGAATTGAAGTTATGGAACAACAAATCTACAAAGGGAAACTTATACAGTTTCATCGGTTAAAAATAGCGAAAAAGGAAGAGCTGACCAAAAATACTTTTTCTCTGGAGTTTGATATTCCGGAGGATTTAAAAGAAAATTTTAAATTTGAAGCAGGTCAGTTTGTCAGTGTAAAGTTTCAGTCTCATGGTGAAGATGTTATTAATGACTATTCAATGACTTCAGCACCTTACGAGAAAAAAAAAATATCTTTAGGAATAAAAGTAAATGCTCCTCAGGGAGCAACTTCGCAGTTGTTTCAGAATTATCAGGCAGGCGATGAATTGCTGGTAAGTGAGCCTAACGGGAGATTTACGCTCGTTTCCAAGCCCAGCGAATTCAGAACTATTGTTGCTTTTGCTGCCGGTATCGGAATTACCCCGATTTTAAGCCATTTTAAAAATATCCTTCATAACGAGCACAGAACAAGACTGTTTTTGTTTTTCGGAAATAAAAGTTCGGAAGATCTGATCTATCGTGACCAATTGGACAATCTTGCCAGAACCTGCGGTGACAGACTGCAGATCTTTTATTTTTTCTCACAGGAAAAAACAGCAGATCAGTTTTTCTATGGCAGGCTGGATGAAAAAAACTCAATCTTATCATCAACCAGATCCTGCATCTTGACGATACAGATGAAGAGTCTACCATCTGGGATGCTGTGGATGAAGTGCTGATCTGTGGAAAAGGTGAAATGATCAGAACCCTGGCTAATGCCTGCTATCACCACGGAATCCCGAAAAAGAATATTCATTTTGAACTTTTTGAAGAGTTTAATGATGATATTTATCCCGTAGAAAAGAATTTCCTCTTATTGAAAATATAGAAGTGGAATTTACCATGTTGGGAAAAAATTATAGCACCCATCTCCCTGATAATAAAGATAAAATTCTTCAACAGCTTCTGTTACAGAAATTTCCTGTTCCTTATTCCTGCAAATCCGGAATTTGCGGAAGCTGTGAATGTGTTTTGGAAGAAGGAGAAGTGGAACTGCTGGAAAATGAATACCTTACGGAAAAAGAGGAGCAACAGGGGCATATACTTGCCTGCATGTCGATTGTGAAAAGTAAAAAATAAAGCTTAACTTTGATCTTAGTTGAGAATTATTAGGAACATATTCAATTTAGGTTTTATATCATTAGAGTTGGGAATTCTGATGATATGTTTTTGTAATGTCTGGGTTTTCGGGCTTACAAACGGACGTACCTATACCAAAATATCCAAGATTCCACCTAGAGAAATTGCCTTGGTTCTCGGAACTTCTCCTAAAATGAGATCCGGACTTTCCAATCCTTATTTTACCAAAAGAATGGATGCTGCAGCCCTTCTTTATCATCATGGTAAGATCAAAAGATCATCGTAAGCGGCGAAAAAAGCAAAGGGTACAACGAACCTGCTGCCATGAAGAATTATCTGGTGTATCAGGAAGGAGTTCCCGGAGATATCATTATAGAAGATCCTAAAGGGTTTAATACTTACAAAAGTATTCTTCGATGTAAAGATGTTTATAAAAAGAAAAATGTCATTATTGTGTCCCAGGGATTCCACAACCTGCGTGCTCTGTTTTTTGCAAGAAATAATGATATGAATGCTCTGGGATTTGATGCCCAGGACGTAACTAAACCTGAGAGCTTTTACAGAAACCAGACGAGGGAAATCCTCGCCCGGGTGATTGCTGTTGTATATTTTATTTTAGGTATTTCTCCGGATTAGAAAGGATATCCGAACGCTATATTAAGAGTAGGCTTGAACGGCTGGAAGTTTTTAAATCTCCATCGGTCTCCCTGCGGTTTATTAGGATCATAGATTTTATAAGCAAAGTCTAATCTTAGAGTGATATAAGCTACATTCACTCTCAATCCGAATCCACTACCAATACCCATCTGACCAAGGAATTTATTAAATTTAAACTGATCATTATGGGCATCCTCATGATTACGAAGGCTCCAGGTATTACCAATATCCGTAAATAAAGCCCCTTCGTACATATTGTTAAAAGGAATTCGGTACTATATTGGTCGTCAGTTTTACATCATTTGTCATGTACGTACGTACTCTTTCATCTACCTGAGATTCTGCAGGTCCTAATCCACCAAATGCTACCCATGCTCTGATATCATTGGATCCTCCGTTGAAATAAGATTTGATGATTGGCATATCCCTGGAGTTTCCGTAAGGTACACCCAAACCGATAAACTGACGGAGAACTAACGTCTGATTTCCATTGAATTTGAAATATTTTCTTGCATCAACATCAAATTTTACAAATTGCGCATAGGGTATACCAAAAATGGTCTTTTGTGGTCCTGAAACAACCCCGCCGTCATTGCTTTTTTGTTGAATAAACTTAAAGCATTTCCGGCAAGCTCTACTTTTCCGTTAAAATAAAAGGCGTTGGGATAATCTTTTTACCGATTTCACTATATACGAAGTTATAAATCATTGAAGAGATCAGAACATCTTCCGTCTGTCTTTCTTTATTGATAAGACTCCCTCTGAATGTAGTTAAAGGTCAAGGCCCTGTTGGTCAAGACCTGCCTGATAGGCTTTATCATTTAGAATTCTTTCAGAAACCTCATCAATTGTATATTTTCCGGCATAAAAATCCTGTCCGTATGAAGGATATTGATCAAAATAACTGGCAAAAGTAGCATCTTTTACCACTCCGTCATTGACGAAATAATCATAATATGCATTTTTGTTTTTAGTAAGACTGACCTGCGTATTGAATAGTGTCAGCTTATGATAGATCTGATCATTCACATTAAACTGATAATTCAGTCCGGCATTGAAGTTGACCCTTCCCAGACCTATGTTAGTCTGTATCGAAGACCCCAGAAGGATAGACGAAGTAGGAGTGTATCTTTTAGGGATAAATTTGTAATAGTTGAAAGGTAATAATAATCTCGGGAAATTAAGTGATGCCTGAGCAGAAATTTCATAAGCCAGAGCCCTTTTACTTATATCTTCAGTACTTCTGATGGAACCGAATGTTCCCGAAAGGCTGGTAGAAAGGTTTTCTGCCCCCGAAAACATTTCTGGTGGTAAGGTCTATAGAAGGAGATATCCCCAGATTGAGTATCTGAGAATAATTGACGTCGGTTCCTACTTTAAGCTCATATTTCGGAAGCGGCTTCAGTACATACAGAACATCTACAATACTGTCATTGGGAGCTGACATTCCTCCTTGTCTCAGGGAGTCTCTTGCTTTTACAATACTGAAATTGTTCATGGCAAGAATATTCCTTTTCGTTACATCCAGTTTAGACTGGTCGAATACCTTTTGCTGTCCGGGATAATAGCTCTCCAGATCGATGATAGTTTATATTTGTCATTCATCGTATGGAACCGTATTCTCCTTAAACTGTCTTTTTCGTATTTTTAGGATAATCACCGGTTTCATCCACAATGGCAACATCTATATTTCCGAATGTTGAGATTTTATACGGAGTATCTAATGAATCTTTGTGGATCTCCAGGGTAAGCGGAATATTTTTTCTGCTTTTCAGAGAATCAGCCACAAAATAAACTTCATCATTAAGGTTGTTAAATTTATAAAAACCAAACTCACGCATAAGATCAGTAATTCTTGTAACCTCTTTTTCAAGTACGGTCTGATCAAGAACCTGTCCTGAACGCACAAGGCTCCTGTTCAGATTGTAGGTATAATAACCTTTGATCCCCTGATCCGGAATATTGTAATAATAATCTTTAATGCGGGTGGGGTCATTATGCTTAATAAAATAATTGACTGCAGCCTTTTTGGATGCAGAATCCAAATTTTGTTTAAATTTCACATCCGCATCCCAATATCCTCTGTACGTAAGTCTTTTCTTAACAGATTCTGCACTTTTTCCGTCTTTCCCTGGTCCAGAATTACCGGAGGAGTTCCCCAGCTGTGCAATAAACGGTCGAAAAACAGGCTTTTACCCACACTGCTCTTCATATTATACTTAACGAATAATGAATCCCTTAGTTTCTGATTCCTCATTTCACGAGGATAGGTCATATATTCATTAAGGATCGTATCATATTTCGGATCCGCCATGTTGTAAAGAGCAAGGCTCAGCGGCATAAATAGGAACTGCTTTTTATTGGGTTTTTGCTGTATATAATCTTTCAGCTCCTCATCGAAAAATTCCTTCTTATCTTCGAATTCAAAGGTGTTCTTGGTAAGCAGATATTCGCCGTCCGGAACTTTTTTGTCGTACTACAAGCATAAAGGAGACCAACAAATGTTGCAAATGAGATAATTTTATAATATTTTTGAGGAGAATTCTTATAATGCTTACAGCTCATACAATAAAAGTTTTACAATCTTTAGATAAAAAGAAGTTCAGACAAAAATACAATTTGTTTTTGGTTGAAGGTAATAAAATCATTTGTGAACTTTTCAATTCTAACTTTAAAGTTAAAGAAATATTATCAACCGATCCACAAAAATTGGACCGTACTGATATCCCCGTGACCCATATCTCTGAAAATGAGTTAAAAAAATCAGTTTTCTTAAAACTCCCAAAGATTCTGTTGCGGTGTGTTATCTGGCAGAAGAAAACAGGATGGCTGATAAAAATATACAGCTTGTTCTGGACGGGATCCAGGATCCTGGAAATCTGGGAACCATTATCCGTCTGGCAGACTGGTTCGGAATAGAACAGATCATTTGCAGTGAAGATACGGTAGATTTTTACAACCCGAAAGTCATTCAGGCCAGTATGGGATCTTTCACCAGAGTGAATATGGTGTACACTGATATTGTGAAATATCTGTCTGAAACGGAAAATATAAATATCGGAACGGATATGGAAGGGGAGAACCTCTATACTTTTGAGAGACCGGAAAAAATCAATCTGATTTTAGGAAATGAAGGAAACGGAATGAGACCGGAAACGGAAAAACTTCTGCAAAAATGCATCACCATTCCAAGGTTTGGAAAATCCCAGTCTACAGAAAGCCTGAATGTATCAATGGCTGCAGGGATTATTTTAGGACAGTTGTTTTCAAAATAGAAATTAGAAACTAGAGATTAGAATTGAGTATGAACTACTTATAAATATACACTAACTTCTAGTTTCTAATCTCTAGCTTCTATATAAGTTGTTCCATACTGGAAACACTTTTATTTTTCTGATAGACTTCCATCTTTTTTCTGACATATTTCAGCGCAATAGGAGCAAGATAGATCAGGGCGGCACCAATCAGTTTTTTCTTCCAGTTGGAGCTTTTCATATTCTTTTTGGCATAGTTGCCTACAATGGCTGTTACTCCAAGTTTAACAAGACTGTCTGTGATATTGGATCCTTTGAATGCTGAACTGGCAATTCCTACAGCCGTATTTTTACTGATCAGCAGGTCTTTTACTTCTGAAGTAAGCTGCCTGGCAATGACGTCTTTTCTCAGAACTACTTTTTCATCACCGTCTTCATCTACTTTTTCCTGCAGGTACTGATCGCTCAGCCCGTTGGTAAAGGCACTTAAACTTTCTTTTGTATTTTTGAAGGTAAGAAGATTTTCAAGATCACTTATTTCACCCTGAAGCAGTTTTTTCTTTCTTCTCAATTCTTCTATGCTTTCGTATTTTCTGCCCATAGTTTAGTGATTTAAAAATTTAATAACCTGATCTGCAACAGTATTCACAATTTTTGTTTTGAAGGCAACAACAAATGCCATTACCAGTGCATAAAATGCAGCAACAATTAAGAATCCATATGAGTAATTATCCAGTGCTTTTCCGATAAGGAAAGCAATTCCAAAGTTGAAAAGGATAATAAAAAAGCAAAAGCAACAAGCAGTACTACAAAGTAAGTAATGAGCCCGGCAGAAAGTGACGACTTCTCAGTCGCTTCAATTTTCAGAAGATCTATTCTCTTAGAGGCGTATTCTTTAATAGTTTCTATCATTGTTTTTTTTTAAAGTTACAAAAAAAGGAACTTTCGCACAAAAGTTCCTTTCCGTAATTTACTTAAAAAGATAAATTACTTATTATTTTTTAAGATCATTCAGTTCCGCTTCTACATCCTTTACTACGTCTGCAGTTTTAGAAACGATTTGATCTTTGTATTTGTCATATCCGTCTTTTACAGTATGTGCCACACTGTTTGCCGTTTCTTTGAAAGTAGAAGAAATATTGCTGTACTGGTCTTTTACTTTTTCAGAAACCTCACCGTATTTGTTTTTAGCCTGGTCTTTCAGATCATTGGCCTTTGTTTTGATTTTTTTCTGGTTTCTTTTCCTTCTTCCGGTGCGTAAAGCATTCCTAAGATTACACCCGCCGCAGCACCTGCAAGAAGTCCTGCCAATATACCTGCTGTATTATTTCCTTTTCTAGACATTTTAAGTTTTTTAATAATTAATAATAGATTAGTTTTTACAGTAATAAAACTTACAATTTGTATACCAAAGGGGCTATAAGCCTATTAAAAATTGTTAAATCTTTTCGATGTGAGATAAAATAAGCTCAATCGTTTCTTCTTTGGTCAGTTCGGAATTGTCAATAACAATAGCATCGTCAGCCTGCTTCAATGGGGCTATTTCACGCTCACTGTCGATTTTGTCTCTTTCAATAAGGTTCTGTTTTACCTGCTCTTTATCTGCCTCTATACCTAAACCTTTTAATTCCAGAAATCTTCTGTTGGTTCTTTCATCAATACTGGCAGTAAGGAAGAATTTATAGTCAGCATTTGGCAGAACTACTGTCCCTATGTCACGTCCGTCCATGATAACGCCGCCTTTTTCTGCCAAAGAACGTTGTGACTGCAACAGGAAGTCTCTTACTTCTTTTTGTTTGGCTACAAGGCTTACGTTGTCAGAAACGATATTGGTACGGATTTCTTTGGAGATATCGGTATCATTAAGGAAAAGGATCAGCGTTCCTTCATTGTTCTTGAATTCAAGATGGATGTGGGCGAAAGAAGAGAATAAGGTATTCAGGTCGATCTCGCCGTTTTCATTCAGGCAGTGCTGCAGTGCATACCAGGTAACACCTCTGTAAAGCGCTCCTGTGTCCATATGGATAAGTCCTAGTTTATCAGCAATGATTTTAGAAATAGAACTTTTTCCGGTAGACGAGTATCCATCGATAGCTATTACAGGTTTTTTCATACTGCAAATTTCAAGATTTTTTTAGAAAATCAAGAAAAGCTAAGAAATTTCTTACTTATTTTAAGATTTTTCAGGCTATGGCTTACTCTCCTCTGTGGCTGGAAAGGTCCATGGAAATTCCTATCTGGTTGACGTTCGAAGAGTTGTGATATCTTACATGAGCATAATCGATACGGAATCTTGATACTTTCACACCAAATCCTGCAGAAAGTCCGGAGAAGTTTCTTTGATCTGCCACGGCAAGCTCATTACCTCTTCTTACATTATATCCAAGTCTGATGTTGAAGTTTTTTCCGGGAAAAGTTCAGCTCCTAATGAGAAATGGTCTGCAATTTTTCTTCCTGCATTTACCTTTTGTCCGTCTTTATTATATTCTGAAGAAATATCAAACTTCTGAAGATCGTGTGTGCCGTAATGGTAACCGCAAGAGGGAAATTCTTGATGATTTTGGTATATCCAAGGTCAATTCTGAACGGAAGATTTTCTCTTACCCCGTTGAATGACTTCAGCTGAAAACCGAAATTTCTCAGTACAAGGGAAAGTACTTCTTTATTCTTTTTATTATGATAGGTCACTCCCGCAGTTCCTGAAATAGCGGAAGAAGTATAGTTGTCAATTTTTGAGGTAACGAAATTAAGCCCTCCGCCAATCGTCCAGTCTTCTTCAAACTGATAGGCATAGCCGGCACCAATGGCAACATCCGAAGCCTTGAATTCGCCGTCCTGAAAACCACTCTCATCTGTTCTTGAGTGCTTCCGTAGCTCATATACCGGGCATTGATGGTCGCCATATGGCCATTATCAAAATCTTTGGCATAAGCGATGGTTCCGTATTTTGAGTCGGCAAGATAAGCCGTGGCATTTACAGAAAGCTGCTTGTCTGAATCTTTATTTAACAGGGCCGGGTTTGCAATAGCAAAGGAAACATCATAATCTCTTATCGAAATCGCATCTCCACCCAAAGCAGCCTGTCTTGCAGATACAGGTACATTTAAGAAAGGATAAACATTTGTTCCTGTTTGTGCATAAGAAACAATTCCTGATAGAAATAATGAAAAAATGATAATTTTCTTCAACTCAATTTATAATTAATGCAAAAATAATCCTTTTTCGTACTTTTCAAAATATTTCTGACATTATTTCTATTTAAATATTTTTCTTTTATCAATATTTTTAATGATTATATTTGCAAAACCAAATTCTGGGAAAACAACGCTAATAAAAGTTATTAAAAATAAAAGATGAAATATAAAAGAATCCTTCTGAAACTAAGTGGAGAGGCATTAATGGGGAACAGACAGTATGGTATTGACAACGAAAGACTGCAGGAATATGCTGCTGAGATCAAAAAAGTAGTTGAAAAAGGCTGTGAAGTAGCGATCGTCATCGGAGGAGGAAATATTTTCCGTGGAGTAGCAGGAGCTGCCAAAGGAATGGACAGAGTACAGGGGACTATATGGGAATGCTTGCAACCGTGATCAACGGTATGGCATTACAGGGCGCTGGAAGATGCCGGAATCAAAACAAGACTTCAGTCTGCCATTGAAATGGATAAGGTAGCTGAACCTTTCATCAAAAGAAGAGCAGTAAGACACCTTGAAAAAGGAAGAGTAGTGATCTTCGGGGCAGGAACAGGTAACCCTTATTTTACAACAGATACCGCTGCTACACTGAGAGCCATTGAAATAGGAGCAGATGTGATCTTAAAAGGAACAAGAGTGGATGGAATCTATGACAGTGATCCTGAAAAGAATGCAGATGCTGTAAAATACAAATCATTATCTTTTGATGAAGTATTTGAGAAAAACCTTAAGGTAATGGATATGACTGCATTTACCCTGAGCCACGAAAACAAGCTGCCTATCATTGTATTCGATATGAATAAAGATGGCAATCTGGAAAGAATTGTAGACGGCGAAAATGTAGGAACTTTAGTAGATTTGTAATCCGATTGCAGGTCGCAGATAACAGGAATTAGAAAATAGATTTTAAATATCCGTTATTTTCCTGTAAGATCAGACTTCTATAAAAATTTAAACCGCCTGTCATAGCTTAATTGCTGTGACAGGCGGTTTTTTATGTATTATATTATACTTTACCTGTCATAATTATATACTTACTCTTTGTCCGGATTTTCTGCTTTCTCCTTATTTATGATTAAAAAGTATCTGTTATTCATTTACTTCCGTTTTTACCGGTTGTTGGCTTGTTAAATGAATATGAGATTGAATCCATTCCTTGATCTGATTGATGATATTAATGATCATCTCATCTTTGGGTACTTTAACGACTCCCGAACGAGCTGAACCGGAGGCGGTGGTTCGGGTAATGGAGTGTTAAGAATAAGGCCGGGAAGATCTGGAAGACCGGAGTAGATTTCTACATGTTGCAAACTCAGCTGACTGAAATAATCCGTTAAAGATTGAGGAGGAACGTTGATTGCGCCCAAAGGCCCGGAGTTCTGAAGGGTACCGGGCAGTGACTGATTTCTGATCATGGTATAGGGAGCACTTGAACTTAGGGAATCAATGACAGCAAAGTCCTGTAGTGCTGTCAGTATATCGGCGGTGTATGAATCAGGTGAATGACCATATAAATTGGCAATCTGTTTCAGGCTGGATTCCTGCCACGCATGGGGAACCACATCCAGAGCATTCCAGTGCATGGTGTTCCAGTTCTGATAATCGCCCTGCTGTTGTACCCAACCGGATGGCAATGAAGGAAAAGCAGCGTCAAATAAGTTGGCGAAATTTACATCTCCCGGAGTAGGTCCGGCGGTAGGGTATACCAGAGTAATATCAAAAGCTTCAAGCTGATTCTGTTCTTTCAGATAAAGGGCAAGGGTAGGAGATAAAGCGCCGGCAAGGCTGTGACCACAAAATATAATTGCAGTTTCCTGATCAGGTTTTAAATCTGCCAGAAACTGCTGGAGTGTAGTATTGGGCGATGCTGCTGTATCCGGGCTTATAAGGCTGAGAAGGATCCCTATACCTGTAGCGGTTCCTTTGGATATGTACGGAAAATTCCTGTTGTAATCTGATGTTGTAAAATCTGAAGGATCATAAGTAGTCCAATTAACAACTTCCGATACGGAAAAATCCTCTGTTTCCCAATCATAAAGCGATGCAGGATTGGTAGCTGCTATTGCTACTGCGTAAACAGGCAGTGCAGGTCCTCCGGGAAAGGTCACATTATCACACTGTGCTACATATAATGCATTGTCTGCAACTCCTGTTGGCTGACCGTTTTCATCGGTTTCTTCAATCAGAGCAGGACCCCAGACAAGGTTCCAGTTGCCCAGTTGAGAAGTAACGGAAGAATTGGCAATGGATGGGCTTTGCTGCTGCATTACTGAAACCGGAGGAACATTGTTCAGGTAATAAGACAGGTCATATTGAAGCTGTTGCTGTAATTCACTGCCGGTACCGTTGTAATCTCCGGCACGGTTGGCCAGACATGCAAGGCTAAAAACCTGCTGATAGGCGTCTAAAGATGGATTTGTCATGATTTGAGTGTTTTAAATGAGTTGAAAAATGGGTAAGGGTTGTTTATTTTCATGGATTGGAGCCATCTGTTTTGATGTATTCCTCTTCCAGAATTGCATGCAATATCGTTTCTGTTTGAACTTCCTATATCTGCTTAGAAGTTTGAATAAAAGAATACTGTAAAATAAGCCATAAAATATGGGATATATGCGAGTGGAAACATCCGAAATATGAAGCAGGTATTTGTACGTGGCCTTTGATGAAATAAAATATATGTAGGATAAAGTTGTGACCATAATCAATAAGAATCGATCAATAAAAAACAAAAATACAGAGTACAGATATTTATAAAAAGAGCTTTAAACAGTTATTTTTATTTTTTTGAAAGAACAACTTCCTCAAAAAGGTAAATGCTTACTGAAATATCGAAAACAATCATTATTTTTGCACCACTGGATAGTAAAAAGCAGGAGAAAACGCAATTGTTGCAGTGTTGGAAATGTTAATTACTTGATATTCAGTAGCTAGTTAATGTGCAATTTATCAAACTATACTATAATAATGGAAGAATTAGATCTTATATTAGAATCTGTAAAGCAGGACATGGATGCAGCTGTAAAGCATTTGGATCACGCATTTCAAAGAATTAGAGCAGGACGTGCTTCTACAGCGATGGTTCAGGATGTAATGGTAGAATATTATGGAGCGATGACTCCTATCAACCAGGTTGCCAATGTTTCTGTTCCGGATGCAATGACCATCTCTATTCAACCTTGGGACAGAACTGCAATCAACGCTATTGAAAAAGCGATTATCAACTCAAACTTAGGTTTTGCTCCTTCTAATAACGGAGAAAATATTATCCTTAATGTTCCGCCTTTAACCGAGGAAAGAAGAAAAGAGCTTGCAAAGCAGGCTAAAGTTGAAGCTGAACAGACTAAAGTAACGGTAAGAAACGCAAGACAGGACGGTTTGAAAGAACTTAAAAAGCTTGACGGAGTTTCTGAAGATATTGTAAAAGGAGTAGAGGAAGAGATTCAGAACTATACAGATAAATATGTAAAACTTTGCGACGAGCATCTTAAGACTAAAGAAGCTGAAATTATGAAAGTATAATTTTCAGTTTTTGAAAAATACTAAAAAGAGGTTTCCGGTGGGAAGCCTCTTTTTTTATTCTGTCGTTTTTGTTGAGTTATTTTAGATTTTTATCGAAATAGAGGTATAGCATAATAATATATTGATAAGTATTAACGTTAATTGATTATATTTATAATATTATTCCTGTAACCTTATAAAAACGGGAATTTAAAATTTAAAATGATGACTAAGATTATCGGTGTAGGAAACTATATCCCCTCAGAAACAATCACCAATTTATTTTTTGATAAACATATTTTCCTGAATGAAGAAGGTGTATTATTAAAAGAAAATAATGCTTCTATTACGGATAAATTAAAAAAATAACCGGTATTGAAGAAAGAAGATATGCACACAGTACAGAGGTCACTTCAGACCTTGGGTTCATTGCGGCCCGTTCTGCCATTGAGAATGCAGGAATAGATCCTGAAAGCTTAGACTATATAATATTTGCCCATAACTTTGGAGATGTCCGGTTTGGAACCGTACAGTCTGATATGGTGCCCAGTCTTGCGGCCAGGGTAAAGCATTTGCTGGGAATCAGAAATAACTTTTGTGTTGCCTATGATGTGTTGTTCGGATGCCCGGGTTGGATTGAAGGAGTAATACAGGCCAATGCATTTATTAAATCGGGGATTGCAAAGAGATGCCTGGTCATTGGTGCTGAAACCCTTTCCCGGGTAGTGGATATCCATGACAGGGATAGTATGATCTATGCTGATGGAGCAGGGGCTGCGGTACTGGAAGTGAATAATGAAGATCAAGCAGGTATAAAATCCCATCTTTCTGCTTCTTACACCCTCAATGAAAAAGATTACCTGTATTTCGGAAAATCATACAATAATGAAAGATGCCCTGATACCAGATATATCAAAATGGACGGCAGGAAAATCTATGAGTTTGCTCTGCTGAATGTTCCTGCAGCCATGAAAAAATGTTTTGACAGCAGCGGATATTCCATTGATCAGTTGAATAAGATCATTATTCATCAGGCGAATGAAAAAATGGATGAAGCCATCGTCAACCGTTTTTATCAGTTGTATGGCGTTCCGGTTCCTGAAAATATCATGCCTATGGTTATTCAGAAGCTTGGAAACAGTAGTGTGGCAACCATCCCGTCTTTACTTACAATGATTTTAAAAGGTGAACTGGAACATCATGAGATCAGAAAGAATGATGTGGTTTTATTTGCTTCTGTAGGAGCCGGAATGAATATTAATGCTTTTGTATATCAGTTCTAAACTTAGGAATATTCAAGATGTAAAGCTAAGAGGAAGTCTTAAAAGTGCCATCCTGAATATAACCAGTTCAGGATGCATTGGAGAAATTTAAATATTTGATTTTAGAAACAGCCTTATCTTAGTTTTTACAGGCATTTTATTTCTCCTTTCTGGTCTTTATGCTGAAGCAGTGACCGGAATGTTGTAAGTATTTCTTCTCCATTGCATGAGATTTCTTTATTGGGGATCTTATCAGCTGCATTCTCTGCTTTCTGATCAGATCTTATGCTGTATTTTTTCTCAAGACATTTCACGGGCAGGCCTTGTTGGAGATACATCCGTGTTTCCGTAATATCATCTTTGGTAATGGGTTTTCCGGAGTACCACCGTCAAAGTTCCAGACTGTTTCTTCCTTGAATATAAAGAAAGGTTTTCCGTAAGAAATAAAGTACCGTTCCACTGCCGAAAAGTGGCTATGTTCAGCGTACATATGTTCTATAACCCTGATCCCGCTTTGATCCGAATAAAACGTAACTTCCCGGAAGGCTCTTCATCACAGTTGTAGGTAAAACGGGAAGACTGTAATTTTTTTGCTGTAAGTCGGGCCTGAAGAATGGTATATTCATTTTTGATGGAATCTGTTATATCGGTCGTTGGCAGATCCCTTTTATAATGGCTGTATCTGTAGAAGCAGATTGGCTCCGAAGAATTTTACTCTTGTCATTTTTACATGATACTATAGAGAACAGTACTGCTGTGAAGAATATTGTTTTCATATTAATTGGGTGTTGGATAACAGATTATTTCTGTAAATATAATCTTATCATTTCAGAAAAAACGATAAAAATCCGGAGATTATTGCAGTTGAAAAGAATATGACTGCCATTTTAATTACAAAAAGACCCGGAAAAAATCCGGGTTTGTATCTCTTTCTGATATCCTTATTGGAACAGTTACTGATATCTTTTATGCTCTTTATCCTTCACAAACAGTTTGGTAACCGGTTTAAAGAATGCTTTGTATTTTTCTGCATCAAATAGCTGCGAATCAGTAAGGGCTTTGTAGGTCATCCATATTCCAAAAGGGAAGAGGATGAAATTAGGAAGCCATGCAGCCAGATAAGGATTCATTTTTCCGCTCCATGACATATTTTCCACTCCCACATTCATTACATAAAAAATGATGAAAATAACAATAGCGATGATGACAGGGAGTCCCATACCTCCTTTTCTGATAATAGATCCTAAACTGGCCCCGATCAGGAAAAAAATGATGCAGGTTACAGAATAGGAAATAATTCTCTGTTGGTAAATAACAATCTTACTGAAATATTTTACATTGTTGCTGACTTCATTCTTTTTAGACTCCAGAGTAGATTTCAGGTTATCCAGCCTGTTGTAGGAGTAATAGATCATTTCCAGTTTTTATCTCCTTTTACAGTATCTAATTTGATTTGGGCTTTTGGAGTGACCTTGTGTTTATTACCCTTGTCCATATAGCTGATTACGGAATTAGTCTGATTCAGAACCTCAGAACCTACATTATCAAAAAACTGTTTGTTTTCTTTTCTTTCTGGCAATCGTTTCGTTGACCTGATTATAGCTCTGGAAACGGTAGTCATCCGTAATTTGCTCTTTTTCGATGGCTTTATTGATGATCTCACTGATGTCAAAATGAGAAACCAGTGTATCGAATTTAATCGCCTGATCCGGCTGTTTCTGTCTTACATTGTCTCCTTTTCCTGCATAAGTATCCTCAAATACGTATCCGTTGTACAGAACTAGCTTCAGAAAGTTTTTATTGGCTGCGGGAACAAATTTTCCCTTTTCTGCAACAATAGACTGCTGGTTTTCGTATGTGTTTGCTTTTTTGTGGATAAAAACCCCGTCAATATTCTCTCCGTTATCACCATAGATCTTATCAAACTTTACCATATAGCTCGGAATCTGATCAATGAACTGTCCGGGAGTAAAGTTAAGTGCAGGTTTCGTCTGTGCAATATTGAAAAGCATATTCTTGGCCTTCTTCTGAAAATCCGGACTGATATTATTCGAGAAAAAATAGAGGATAATGGCGAGGCCGGTTGCTACTCCCAGCAGGGGAGTCATTACCCTTGTAAGGGAAATTCCTGCTGCTTTCATGGCTGCCAGCTCATATCTTTCACCAAATTCCCCGAAGGACATGATGCTGGCCAGAAGAATGGTAAGCGGCAGTACCATACTGACTACACTTACACCAAGATAGAAAAGAAGTTTAAGGATCTGCCAGTAGCTTAATCCTTTACCCATAAATTGCCCCAGCTGAACCCAGATAATGTTTACAATAAAGATGAAAAACAATACGCTGAATATAAAGAAAAACGGTCCAAAGAAGGTTTTTATGATATATCGGTCTAGTATTTTTAACATGCGTCAAAATTAATCAAAAAGCCACAAAGTTTACTTGTGGCTTTTCATATTTTGTTATTTTTTTCAATAGTAAAATTACAGACTGCCGGAAGGGCAGAATTGCAGTTTTACTTTTTTATTTTAAAGTTCTGTAACGACGTAGTTTTTAAACTTATTTTTGTCAAAAACAAACATATTAGGATCCAGCTCCTGGTTCTCTTTATATTCTTTAATGGCAATCACCGCTACATCTTTATTGCTTCCATGCTGTTCCAGTTTCACCATTTGCTTCTTTGCAGAATCTATGAAAAGATACACATGCTGTATTCCGTTTGCTTTCACCGGAGTAAGTTTAATGAAATCAGAATTAACCCCGTTTACCATTTTCTTACCGTTATACGTTACATTATAATCGTTTCTGTAAGTGCTAAGGTAGTTGATAGGGGAGAACATACTGCTGCTTCCGTTAGGTTTTGCAACCGTTACTTCCATATCATCAGCATTGATATTGTAGATTTTGTTTCCGTCGAAGATCTGTTCCGTATCCATGATCTTCAGTTTGTATTTTTCTCCGGCAACATAATAAATACCAGGTTCTGTTTTTGTAACCTGCCCGTTAAGGCCGCTTCCAAAAGAAAATTTGAAGTAAGAATTCTTTTTAGACTTGTAGTTGGCTGTAACATCATCCAGAATCTTTTTAGCTTTGGCATCAATCTTCTGAGCATTGGCCATTCCTACCGCACCTACAACAAAACTTCCTAATATAACTTTTGAAATAATATTTCTCATTTTTTTAATTTAATAATCTTTTAGACATTTTTTAGTTTGAAAGGTTAAAATCATCAGATTTCCTTTTAACTACGCAGATCTTCCAAAACTGTTCCAAAGAATGCAGATCGCTGATCAGAACCTCTCTTGCCTTGGCTCCGTTGAAACCTCCCACAATACCGCTGGCCTCAAGCTGGTCCATAATTCTTCCGGCTCTGTTATATCCGAGTTTCAGCTGTCTCTGAAGCATTGAAGTAGATCCCTGCTGGGTAGAAACAATGATTCTCGCTGCATCTTCAAATAAGGCATCCTTTTCATTAGGGTCAAAAGAACCTGCAGCCGTACTGTTGGCATCTTCAGAAACATATTCAGGAAGAAGGAATGCAGATGAATATCCTTTTGTTCCCCGATGAATTCTGCAATTCTTTCCACTTCAGGAGTGTCTACGAAAGCACATTGAAGTCTCAAAATTTCATTTCCGTTGAAGTAAAGCATATCCCCTTACCAATCAGCTGGTCAGCTCCCGGTGAATCAAGGATTGTTCTTGAATCTACACTGGAGATTACCCTGAAGGCTGCCCTTGCCGGGAAGTTAGCCTTGATCATCCCTGTAATTACATTTACGGAAGGTCTCTGAGTGGCTACAATAAGGTGAATTCCTACGGCTCTTGCCAGCTGTGCCAGTCTTGCGATCGGTAATTCCACCTCTTTTCCTGCAGTCATGATCAGATCCGCAAATTCGTCCACTACCAATACAATATACGGCAGATACCTGTGTCCGTTCTCCGGGTTCAGTTTTCTTTCCGTGAATTTTTTGTTGTATTCCTTTAAGTTTTTACAGAAAGCATTTTTAAGAAGATCATATCGGGTGTCCATTTCAATACACAATGAATTCAGGGTATTGATTACTTTGTTGGTATCCGTGATGATGGCTTCCTCAGCATCCGGTAGCTTAGCCAGATAATGTCTTTCAATTTTTGAATATAATGAAAGTTCTACCTTTTTAGGGTCTACCATGACGAACTTCAGTTCACTCGGATGTTTTTTATAAAGAAGAGAAGTCAGGATGGCATTAATACCTACAGATTTACCCTGTCCTGTAGCTCCTGCCATCAGTAAGTGAGGCATCTTGGAAAGGTCGGCCATGAAAATTTCGTTGGAAATCGTTTTTCCGAAAACTACCGGAAGATCCATGTCAGTATTCTGGAATTTCTGAGAAGCAATTACCGAACGCATAGAAACCATAGTAGGATTTTTTCTCGGCACTTCAATTCCGATTGTTCCTTTTCCTGGCATTGGGGCAATGATTCTGATCCCCAAAGCAGAAAGATTGAGTGCGATATCGTCTTGCAGCTTTTTAATAGCCGCCACTCTGATTCCTGCTTCCGGTACAATTTCATATAAGGTAACGGTAGGTCCGATTGTCGCTTTGATCTCTGCGATGCCTACGTTGAAATTTTTCAGAAGTCCAACGATCTTGTTTTTATTTTCTTCTAATTCTTCTTTGTTGATAGAAATTTCTTCACTGCCATAATCTTTCAGGAGATCAACAGGAGGCATCTGGAAATTGGCAAGATCCAGTTTGTGATCATAAAGGCCGTGCTTTTCTACAAGTTCCTGGGATTTTTTATCAGAATCATCCAGAATATCGATCACCGGAGCAACTTCCACGTTAAATTTAATATTTTCCTGAGCCGGGGCAGAAGTCACTGCAGATACCGGAGTAGAAGGTCTGATATCAAATGCTTCTTCAGGACTTGATACCGGAACGGATGGTTTGGCAGAAAGATTTAAGCTTACAGGTTGTGCCACCTCTTTAGGTTCTGTTTCAAAAGAAGTATGATTAGGCGTTGTAATCGTTTCTATATCGGCTGCTACCGGAACCTCAGGGAATCCTTTCGGGACACTTACCGGTTCCTGTTCCTTCATTGCAGAGGCAGGATTGGAAGGGATAGGGCTTGCAATATCACTTACGGTAACATTAGGAGCTGTATTTTTTTCTTCCTCCGTTTCTTCAGTCTCTTCTTTCAGTTCTTCATCTGCTTCGAAATCTTCATTAGAATCCGGCATCATGGATCTTACCTTTCCTATGGTATTTTCATTGATGGTGTTAAGCTTTGCTTTAATAGAACTTGGACGAAGGTTGAATTCAAGAATAAAATAAAGAAGGATACTTGCAGCCAAAACAGTCCATAGACCTACAGTACCGATAATGGAATTCAGATAATCCATGATCTGATATCCGTATACACCACCCAAAACGCCTTGTCCTTTTGTAAGCGCCCCCATAAAGATCGGAAGCCAGCAGATGAAAAACAGAGAGTGACCAATGGTCTTCCATGGTTTGAAGATTTTCTTTTTAAGAATAAGGGTTCCTACCACCATAAAAAGAAAGGCAATAATGAATGAGGCAATACCGATACTTTCAAAGATGAAAATATTTCCTAGCCAGTCGCCCACCTTACCAAAAATATTTGAAGATTTGATACTTTTGTCAAGCATGGTACCTGCCTGGCTTTGGTCTGCTTTCCAGTTCATTAAATAAGAAATGAAGGAGAATGCAAGGACGGCAGAGAAAAGTATAAAACTAAGTCCGAAAAAAATGCGCGGCTTAGATAAAATTCTGCCTTTATCAGGCGATTCAGTCGTTTTTTTGTGTCTTTTTGTCCATAATATCAATGTCGCAAATTTAATGTTTTTTCAATACTAAAAGAATCTTTTTATTCAAAAAACATTTTGCTATTCCCGGTTTTTACTGTGATTATTTAAAATTGGTGAGAAGAACTTTTCCGTTATTGTATGTAATAAAATAAGGCATTTTTTTGTTTTTCCAAATCCGGATTTGTTAAATTATATTAATTGATAGGTAATCATTATTCTATTGCTTTAATAAGCATTGTAAATCTTCTTAAAAATATTCTAAAACAACAAGATCTGGCATACACTTTTTAAGAACGTTTTATTATTGTTTTTTGAACTAGTTCAAAGGCCAGGAGTGGCAGCCGATGTAGTTTTGTACCATAAAATTTCATCAATGAAAAATACACTCAGATCTATCCTGGCCCTGTGCCTGATTTTAACTTCACTAATAACAATAAACGCACAACAAAAAAGAAAAATGGAAAACACAGCATTATTAATTATTGACGTACAGAATGATTATTTCCCGGGAGGAAAAATGACGCTGGAAAAAGCTGAGGAAGCGGGGCAAAACACCAAAAAGTTTTGGAATATTTCAGACAGAATCAACTTCCGGTGGTGCATATCCTACATATTTCAATCAATGAAGGCGCTACTTTTTCCTCCCCGGAACTTCCGGAGCAGAGATCAGTCCATTGGTTTCTCCGCAGGCGGGTGAGAAGGTTATTACCAAGCATTTCCCGAACAGTTTCAGAGAAACGGATCTTCTGGAGTATCTGAAATCGGAAAAGATAGAAAACCTTATCATTACAGGAATGATGACCGATGTCTGTGTGGAATCTACTACCAGGGCAGCTTTTGATTTCGGATTTAATACTACCATTATCGGGGATGCTACCGCAACAAAAGACCGGGAACTGAATGGTGAAACGGTAAAAGCTTCAGAAGTTCAAAAGTCTTTTCTTGCGGGAATATCAGCATTGGGAGATCTCTATGCCCGTATTGTGAATACCGCAGATTTTTTAAAAAGAAAATAACTTAACATAACTTATATTTTGGTAATGAAGATGGAAGCAGGAGGCTGGAAGTTGTTGGTTGCCGACCTTAATACTCTCTCTATTCTGGCTTCCGTCTTTACAATTATATTTTTCTAAAGGTGTCAATAATTTTGGTACCTTTATTCTGTTTATCAAAAAGAATGTCCGGTTTACTTTACAACAATATCAGCAGATACATCAGTCTTTCAGAAGAAGAGTTCATTCGGTTTGCAGAACCTTTTGAGTATAAAAATTCAATAAAAAGGATCAGGTGCTCCGGGAAGGCGATTATTGTCTGTTTGAAGGATTTGTTCTGAACGGATGTTTTAAAATATACTATCTGAACGAAAACGGTTCTGAGCAGACTTTATATTTTGCGGTAGCAGGTTGGTGGATTACAGATATAGACAGTCTCATCAATCATGTTCCCAGTATCCTGAATATTGAAGCACTTGAAGACAGTGAAGTGCTGATGATTTCCAAAAAGATAAGGAACGCCTGTATGAAACCATGCCGCAGATAGAAAAGCTTTTCAGGATCATGAATCAGCAGTCGTCCGTAGCCTTACAAAGAAGAATTTTATCATTGACAGGTAAAACTGCTGATAAACGTTACCTTGAGTTTCTTGAAAAATATCCGGGACTGGAGCAAAGACTGACGCAACAGCAGGTTGCTTCCTATCTTGGAATTACTCATGAGTTTTTAAGTAAAATAAGGAGGAAAATGTCATTGGAGAAATAAGTATATTGCTGCAGATTTCTATCATATAAGGATTGTATTCAATATGATAAATGCTCTTATTAATAACCTATTGAACTTTTTAAATGGAATTATTTGGTATACCAGCAATTTTTATTTTCTTTTTTTTTACCATTGATCAGGCCTTTAACTGTTTTTTTTTTCATGAAATGGGACATGCTGTTACAGGGTGGCTGATTACTAGAAAAAAAGTATATGTTTTTATTGGTTCTTACGGAAATAAGGATAACAGTTTTCTCATTAATTTCAATGATTTTACTTTTTATATATTGAAAAATCCTCTTAAATGGGGAAAAGGGATGTGTGAAACTGAGGAGAAAAGATTTTCTGTCAGCGAGCAGATTTTACATGTATTGGGAGGACCCGCTGCATCCTTTTTATTAGCGCTATTCTCTTATTTCATAATTTCAAATACTCAATTTCTTACTTTATTTTTCATCGTGTTAATGATTTCTTCAGCAATTGATTTTTTTATCAATATTTTTCCGAGCCAAAAAACTATTTATTTGAGTGATGGAAGATCGGTATCTAATGATGGAAGATCTATTATCAATCTTATTCGCCAGAGAAAGCTACCTAAAGAATATACAGAAGGAATGTATAAATTTCGGGAAAGGGAGTATCTGGAAGCGGCATCAATTTTTGATAATTTATTGCAGGAATCAAAAGATCTTAATATTTACAGGATGGCAATAGCATCTCATGTTAACAGTAGGAACTTTGAAAAAGCAAAGGAAACAGCCATTAAATTCAAAGAAAATAATTCTGCTATGACTACGGATGACTGGAATAATTTTGCATTGACTTTAACTAAAACAGGAGCGTTGACAGAATCTCTCGATTATTATGATAAAGCTTTGAAAATGGATCCTAATAATAAGTTTGCTTTAAATAATAAAGGTTATACATTAATTCTTCTTGAAAGATACGAAGATTCTATGCCTTTATTAGACAAAGCTATTTCAGTGGATAAAGAGTTTTCATATTCTTATAACAACCGAGGGCTTGCAAAAATTAACTTAGACCTCTATGAGCAAGGGCGTAAGGATATTGAAGATTCGTTAAAGCTTAATTCTCAAAATGCTGATGCATACAAAAATTTAGGAATTTATCATATGAAAATGATGGACTATCAGGATGCGCTGGATTTGTTTTTAAAAGCTAAAAATATGGATGAATTGCTACCTGGGATTGATCAATTAATTACAGATATAAAATCAAAAATTCAGGTGAATAGCAGGTCAAAAGTGTAATGCGCTTAAATATAGATTGTTGCGTTGAAATACAGAATTCAAAATAGAGTTTTTCAATTAGTTGGATAGGTAATATGAATCTAAAATTTTATCATTTTAAAAATTGAATTTTTCCTAATAACTCCAATCTTATTAAGAACGATTCAAAATAACTGAAACAGGCTTCAAAATGATAAAAACAGCTTTTTTTCAGCGCTTTGTAGTTTATCATCCTTATTTTTGCATGTCAAGTACATATAAATCATGAAGAAGCTCCAAGATATTCTTATCTCAACCAGGACAATGGCTGTATTGTTGCTGGTGTACGCATTCGCAATGGCCTATGCAACGTTCTTAGAAAACGACTACGGAACTCCTACAGCAAAAGCATTAATTTATGAGGCAAAATGGTTTGAACTGATCATGGTTCTGCTTATTCTCAACTTCATAGGAAATATCGGAAGATACAGACTGTGGAAAAGGATAAGTGGCCGGTTTTGGTTTTTCACCTTGCCTTTGTTTTCATTTTCGTGGGTGGTGCCATTACCCGATACATCAGTTTCGAGGGAACCATGCACATCAGGGAAGGAGAGACCTCCAATGAGATCATAACAGATAAAAACTTCCTTAAAATCCAGATCGAAGAAAAAGGAGATGTTCTTAACTATCAGGATATTCCTTATTTGATGTCTCCACTTCATAAAGACCTTACTGCAACCTATGATTTCCACGGAAAGGAAGTAAAGGTGATCGCAAAGGAGTATATCCAGAGAAAGAAAGACAGTCTGGTAGCTGAACCGAACGGAAAAGAATACCTTCATCTGGTTTCTACAGGAAATACCGGAAGACAGAATATATACATCAAACCGGGAGAGACCAAATCAATCAACGGAACTTTGGTAACGTTTAACAGAGCTATTGACGGTGCGGTTGAATTCAGAAATGACGGAGGTAAGCTGTCTATCAAAACTCCTGTAGATGCCAGCTATATGACGATGGCAACACAGGCAACAGGAACTACAAAGAAAGATGAATTCCAGCCGTTGGCATTGAGAAGTTTATATACGATCAACGAGTTGAAGCTTGTAGTGCCTGAAGGTCTTAAAAAGGAAGACTTATCGCTTTTGAAGGAGACAGAAAGAAAGATCTGAATGTTCCGGATATGCTTCAGATTGAGCTGCAGGGTCCAAAAACAAAGCAACTGGTAGATCTTTCTGTGGAAAAAGGAAACCCGAATGCTTACAAGCAGATCACAATGGATGGTCTGAACATCATGGTAGGTTTCGGACCTAAAGTATACAATACACCTTTTGCATTGAAGCTGGAGGACTTCGTTATGGAAACGTATCCCGGAAGTTCATCACCAAGTGCTTATGAAAGCCATGTGAAAATCATTGATGAAGGAAAAGAAACCCCATATAAAATCTATATGAACCACGTTCTGAATCATAAAGGATACCGTTTCTTCCAGGCAAGTTTTGATCCGGACAGAATGGGAACCGTATTATCCGTAAACCATGATTATTGGGGAACTCTGATTTCTTATATCGGATATGGATTGCTTTTCTTAGGAATGTTTGTCATTTTCTTCTGGAAAGGAACACATTTCTGGAAATTAAGCAAAATGTTGACAGATGTAAACAAAAAGAAAGCAGCGGCAGTTTTTTTAATATTCCTCAGCTTAGGATTGAATGCCCAGAAAATTGAAACTCACGGTACAACTGACGGAAGCAGAGACCACGTTCATGTACCGGGAGATGACCATTCTCATGCCCCGGCTCAGAATGTTCAGCCGCTTGACGGTGCTGCTCCAAAGCAGAATTCACTGGCTACTCAATGGGGAAAATGAGAACAATTACTCCTGATGAGATCATTGCAAGAAATAAAATCAGCAAAGAACACGCAGATAAATTCGGATATCTTTTGGTGCAGAGTTTTGAAGGAAGAATTGTTCCGATCAATACTCAGGCTTTAGATGTTTTGAGAAAACTTTACAAGCATGACCGTTTCAAAGGAACAGACGGGAAATACCTGACTGCTAACCAATGGTTCCTTTCTATCAATACAGATACGCCAAGCTGGACCATGGTTCCTATAATCAAAGTAGGACCTAAAGGTGGGGATGAGTTAAAGAATAAAACAAAAGCTGATGATGATGGATATACTTCTTTAATGAATCTTTTCCTGCAGATGCAAATGGTAACTTAACATATATTCTTGAGCATGATTATAACACGGCTTTCCGTAAAAAACCGGCAGATCAGACGAATTATGATAAAGAGGTAATTGCCGTAAACGAAAGAGTTCAGATTTTCAACGAATTCTTCAGCGGGCAGTTTATGAGAATCGTTCCTGTGAAAAACGATGCCAACCACACATGGCATTCATGGCTGGATCAGAAATTCGAACCGGATATGGAGTCTCAGCAGGTAATGGGACCTTATTTTGCAGAAGCACTTAATGCTCAGAAAACAAACGACTGGAGCAAGGCAGATAAAGAATTAGCCAAGCTTTCAGACTACCAGCAGAAATGGGGAAAGCAGTGGTTCCGGCAAAGTCGAAAGTTGATCTTGAGGTTTTCATGAATAAAGCCGATATCAATTTTAAATTATTGATCTTCTATACCATCATTGGCGGACTTCTTCTGATTTTAGGTTTTGTTGAATTGTTCAAACCTAACAGAATATTAAAAAAGATTATCAAAGCCACTATTTACATTGGATTGATAGGATATATCTGTCATTTCTTAGGTCTTGTGGCAAGATGGTATATCTCGGGGCACGCTCCTTGGAGTAACGGATATGAAGCGATCATCTTCATTTCATGGGTAGGTATTACTGCCGGATTGTTGTTCTATTTCGGATTTACAAAACCTAACCTGGGGCAAAGAGCAGCTTTGGCTGGTGGAAACTTAGTGAATCCTAAAGGCACAGCTGGAGTTAATGCTCTGATTCCTGCAGCTGGATTTATGGTAGCAGTTATCATGATGGGATTTGCGCATGGAGGTTCAGCACTTGATCCGCAGATCACACCGCTTGTTCCGGTATTGAAATCATACTGGCTGATTGTTCACGTAGCAATTATTACCTCAAGTTATGGTTTCTTCGCCCTTTCGATGATCATCGCTGTAATCTCTCTGGTATTTTATATTATTTCCAATAAAGATACGTATAAGATTCACCACGATACAACATTGAAGGAGTTGGTTATTGTTTCTGAAATGTCATTAACGATCGGCCTTTTGCGCTTACGGTAGGAAACTTCTTAGGAGGAATCTGGGCAAATGAATCATGGGGAAGATACTGGAGCTGGGACCCTAAGGAAACCTGGGCTTTCATCTCTATCATGGTATATGCATTTGTATTGCACATGAGATTAGTCCCTGGATTGAGAAGCAGATGGGCATTCCACGTGGCAACGATGTTTGCATTCTGTTCAATGGTAATGACTTATTTCGGGGTAAATTACTACCTGAGTGGTCTTCACTCTTATGCAGCAGGAGATCCTGTGCCGGTACCGGCTTGGGTGTACATCGGAATTGCTACGATGATTACTTTATCAGCTGTTTCTTATTTTAAGTTTAAAACGTTAACGAAGAAATAATTTTTCAAACATATTATTTATAATCCCGGAAGTAATCTTCCGGGATTTTTTTGTTCAAATTGTTTATGTCTTTGGAGTGGTTTTCTAAACCCTGGATTCATGATAATGCGTATTAATAAGCATCCTTCGTAAAGGCTTCACTCAGCAAGAAGAAATGGGTTGAGTTCAGCGAAATAGTTCATGAAAAAAAAGAGCCTGAAATATTTTTTTAGCGCAAAGGGTCGCAATGATATTTTTATTGCATTGATTTTATCGTTCGCAAAGGCTTTTCACTCAGCAAGAAGAAATGGGTTGAGATCAGCGAAATAGTTTATGAAAAATAAAGCCTAAAGATTTTCTAGCGCAAAAGGTCGCAATGATATTTTTATTGCATTGATTTTATCGTTCGCAAAGGCTTTTCACTCAGCAAGAAGAAATGGGTTGAGCTCAGCGAATAGTTTATGAAAAAACAAAGCCTAAAGATTTTCTAGCGCAAAGGATCGCAATGATATTTTTATTTTGTTGATTTTATTGTGCGCAAAGACGTTTCACTCAGCAAAATAAAATAGTGTTCATTGCTAAACGAAGTGGCTTTGCGGACATACATAAAACGCAAAGCAATAAAAACCTTGCGAACCTTGTGTTTAAATAAAGTACCCAGAACTCATCCGAAAAATCCAAAAATTATATTTCAGAATTCAAAATTTACCACTATCTTTATGATATCAAAATAATATCAAATTAAAATAAGATCATGGAAAAAACATTAAAACCTATGTCAGGTTATCTTACCTTAGTCATTTGTCTGGCTTTGTTTGTAGCAGCAGTATACTTCTTTATCAGCGGAGTGGATCAGAGCATCACCTTTGTGGTGATTGCCATGCTTTGCTTTCTGTTGTCTTGCTTTTTCTTAAAAGGGCTGATGATCATTCAGCCAAACCATTCAAGGGTATTGAACTTCTTCGGAAAGTATGTGGGGACTGTAAAAGAGAACGGATTATTCTTTATCAATCCCCTGTATTCATCGCAGAGAATCAGCCTTCGTTCGGAAAACCTTCAGGGGCAGACATTGAAAGTGAATGATAAGATGGGGAATCCTATTGAAATTGCAGCAGTAATCGTCTGGAAAGTAGGAGATACCTACAAAGCAGCTTATGAAGTGGAAAGATACACAGATTATGTGAGAATGCAGAGTGAGGCTGCTGTAAGGCACCTTGCCGTAAGCTTTCCGTATGATAACCTTGAAGATGAACATGCTGATATTACGCTAAGAGATGGTGGCGATCAGGTGAACAAAATTCTTGAACAGGAATTATTGGAAAGATTGGCTCCCGCAGGAATCATCATCCAGGAAGCGAGAATTACTCATTTGGCCTATGCTTCTGAAATCGCCGGGGCAATGCTTCAGAGACAGCAGGCAACTGCTATTGTAGCCGCCAGAACAAAGATTGTAGAGGGGGCTGTAGGAATGGTTGATCTTGCCCTGAAAAAATTGTCTGAAGATAATATCGTTGAGCTTGATGATGAAAGAAAGGCTGCAATGGTAAGCAATCTGATGGTTGTTCTTTGTGGTGAAAAAGCAGCCACACCCATCCTGAATGCCGGAACACTTTATAATTAAGAATGGAAAATCAGTAATTGGAATTGTAAGGTGGGGAGAATCTGCACTGAAATAATTAAAATAATCATCTTAGAGAAATTGAGAAAATGAAAGCAGGAAAAACTCAGAACCCTTCAGAAGCTAAAGGCAAAAAAATCCTTTGTCATAAGAATAGATGAATCAACGTATAAACTTCTTGAAAAGTGGGCCGGCGATGAGTTCAGAAGTGTGAATGGACAGATTGAATACCTATTGCATCAGAGCCTGGTCAATGCTGGAAGAAAGAAGAATGACTGACTTTTAAAAATCATTTTTTTGAGATTTAAAAGGCTTTTTCGGAAGATGAATAAATAAAAATGTTCTTTTGTTATCAGTTTTAGATTATGAAATACACAAAAAGAGACTTTTTTGAACTTTTCAATGAAAAAATAACAATTGGATGTCTTTACGGTAAAAAAGAAAGCAGAGAAATTTTTCTCTGCTTTTTTATTTCATGCAACTCTGAAGAGTGTCTGCTCCAAAGTAGAATATTACGAGCCAAACCAAGCCTTTAATGGTAAAGAAAGCCAATCCTGCCCATCCCACACGCTTGAACCATTTTTTAAACTTTGAGTTATTTTCTTGTGAATTTTCCATTGGTGAATATCAAAAGATTACCCTGCAAAGATAAGCATGTTTATAATTAGTCCAAATAAAAAGCGTATTAAAAATTAAAGTTTTGAGGTTCACATAATATTTTTATCTTTAGAGAGAACGAAAAGTAAGATTTTATGTCAAAAAAGTAAAGGATTTCGGAATCGAAAAAACATTAAAAAACTTAGGTATTAAAGAAGAAAACAAAGGTACCTCAGTAGGCGGAAAATATTTCGCTTCAGGAAAGGTGATCGAAAGCATCTCTCCTGTAGACGGAAAGCTGATCGCTAAAGTAAAGACTTCCGGAGAAAGTGATTATGACAAAGTAATTGAAACCGCTCAAAAGGCATTTCAGGAATTCAGGCTGATCCCGGCTCCCAAAAGAGGAGAGATCGTAAGGCAGCTTGGTTTAAAATTAAGAGAATATAAAGAAGATCTTGGTAAACTTGTTTCTTACGAAATGGGTAAGTCACTTCAGGAAGGACTTGGAGAAGTTCAGGAAATGATTGATATCTGTGATTTCGCAGTAGGACTTTCAAGACAGCTTCAGGGATATACGATGCACTCTGAAAGACCTGGTCACAGAATGTACGAACAATACCATCCGCTTGGAGTGGTGGGAATCATCACAGCTTTCAACTTCCCGGTAGCCGTTTGGTCATGGAATACAGCTTTAGCATGGATCTGTGGTAACGTTACCATCTGGAAACCATCAGAAAAAACACCGCTTTGCGCTGTGGCATGTCAGAATATCATGGCTGAAGTTTTAAAGGAAAATAATCTTCCGGAAGGAATTTCCAGCGTATTAATCGCTGACCATGAAATCGGACAGAAGCTGGTAGATGATAAGAGAGTTGCTTTGGTTTCTTTCACAGGATCAACCAGAGTAGGAAGAATGGTTTCTTCCAAAGTAGCGGAAAGATTCGGGAAATCTATCCTTGAACTGGGCGGAAACAACGCTATCATCATTACAAAAGAAGCAGATCTTGATATGTCTATTATCGGGGCTGTTTTCGGGGCGGTAGGAACGGCTGGACAGAGATGTACTTCAACAAGAAGACTGATCATTCATGAAAGCGTTTACAATGAGGTGAAAACAAGATTGACAAAAGCTTACGGACAGTTGAAAATAGGTAACCCGCTGGATGAAAACAACCACGTAGGGCCACTTATTGATACTGATGCTGTGAATCAATATGAAGAAGCTATCAAAAAATGTAAAAAGAAGGTGGAAAATTCGTGGTTGAAGGCGGTGTTTTATCCGGCAAAGATTATGAATCCGGATGCTATGTGAAACCTTGCGTTGCAGAAGTGAAAAACTCTTACGAGATCGTTCAGCATGAAACATTTGCTCCTATCTTATACCTTATCAAATATAAAACGTTAGAGGAAGCGATTGCGATCCAGAATGATGTTCCTCAGGGATTATCTTCTGCCATCATGACGCAGAACCTCAGAGAAGCAGAACTGTTCCTTTCCCATGCAGGTTCAGACTGTGGTATTGCCAACGTAAACATCGGTACTTCAGGTGCTGAAATCGGAGGTGCTTTCGGTGGAGAAAAAGAAACCGGAGGAGGAAGAGAATCAGGATCTGATGCCTGGAAGTATTATATGAGAAGGCAAACCAATACTATAAATTATACCGCACAACTTCCTTTAGCACAAGGAATTAAATTCGATTTATAAAAGCTTTACTTAAAGTATACAAAAACTATAAAACTTAATAACCTGAATGATCAGATGTTTCATTCTTGGATCATCTGATCGTTCACTTATTAAATCACACAACAAATTTATTATGGAACAAACATTGGATATAAAAGCAAATAAAGTAAAAGAAACAGTAGGAAAACACGTTTTGGCAGACGGCTTCGATTTTGTGATGGATATTGAAAAATCTCACGGATCATGGTTGTATGACAAACTTACAGACAGAGAATACCTGGATATGTTCTCTATGTTTGCATCAGCATCTGTAGGGTACAATCATCCTTATCTTGTGGAAAGATCAGAATGGCTGGGCAGAATGGCGGTGAACAAACCGACGCTGGCAGACGTTTACTCAGAAGAATATGCTCAGTTTCTTGAAGTATTCGAAAGAGTAGTGATTCCTGAAGAATTACAGTATGCTTTCTTTATCGAAGGTGGAACTTTAGGCGTTGAAAATGCAATGAAGGCATGTTTCGACTGGAAGACCCGCAAGAATTTTGCAAAAGGACTTGAGACTGAAGCAGGAATCTGTATTCACTTCAAACAGGCTTTCCATGGAAGAAGCGGTTATACTTTAAGCTTAACGAATACTTCTGATCCAAGAAAATACCAGTATTTTCCAATGTTCAACTGGCCGAGAATCTTAAATCCGAAATTAAAGTTCCCGATCACAGAAGAGAACCTGGAAGAAACAATCAAAAATGAAAATCTTGCTTTACTTCAGATTGAAGAGCTATTCTGATGAACCCTGATAAAGTGGCCTGCATCATTATTGAGCCTATTCAGGCAGAAGGTGGCGACAACCATTTCAGAGACGAATTCCTTTTGGGATTAAGAAGAATCTGCGATGACAACGAAATCTTACTTATTTTTGATGAAGTTCAGACAGGAATCGCTATTACAGGAAAAATGTGGGCATTCCAGCACTTTACAGCAAAACCGGATATTATTTCTTTCGGTAAAAAAGCTCAGGTATGCGGTGTGCTTGCCAATAAGGAAAAGTTTGATGAAGTTCCGAACAACGTTTTCAGAGAAAGCTCAAGAATCAACTCTACATTCGGAGGAAACTTTATCGATATGCTTCGTTTCCAGCTGGTAATGGAAGTCATCGAAAAAGAAAACCTTGTAGAAAATGCAAGAGTAGTGGGAGATTTCTTACTGGAAAGCCTTAAAGCAATGGCAGAAAAATATCCTGAGAAAATTTCAAATGCAAGAGGAAGAGGATTGATGTGTGCCATCGATCTTCCAACGGCTGCACAGAGAAACCAGCTGATGAATGAGCTTTTCAAAGACGGATTGATCATTCTTCCTTGCGGAGATCAGTCTTTACGTTTCAGACCACATCTGAATGTAACCAAGGAAGAAATTCAGCTGGCCTTAGATAAAATTGAAAACAATATTAATAAGATTTAAAACTAAAAGATTTGTAATTTTCAAAAAAACATTGTATATTTAGATATTCAAACATTTAGAGTATGGAAAGAAGCACGAGAGTATCGGTTTATGAAAGTGACAAACCTTCAGAAATTCAGTTGGTTAAGTCTAAATTGGATGATGCGCAAATTACAAATACAGTTGAAAACAACTATCTTACATTTACTACAACACCCACAGCAACCTCGCTGAAAGTAATGGTAGATCTGGAAGATGAGAAGAAAGCCTTTGAAATTATTGATGCTTATCTTCAACAAAGTGAAAATCAATAAACAATTTCATAATTTTAAATTTTACTACTTCGAACCGAAAATTAATTTTTATTAGTTTTCGGTTTTTTAATTAATCATATAATCATTAAAAGATTGAAAAATTGAATGATTAAAAGATTACTGAAAAGGACCTGCAATTTAATTAAATAGGATTGTTCTGATTTTTAATCCTTTAATCTTTAAATTTTTAAATCAAAATCTACAACATGAATTCAGAAATCAAACTAAGAAAAGCGGAAATTGAAGACAGAGACATTATTTGGGGAATCATCCAGCAGTCTATTGAAAGAAGAAAACAGGACGGAAGTACACAGTGGCAGAATGGCTATCCTAATCTGGGTACGGTAGAAAGCGATATTGCAAAAGGTTTCGGATATGTTCTTACGGTAGATGGCGATATTGCAGTATACGGTGCCCTGATTCTGAATGATGAGCCGGCGTACAGCAAAATTGAAGGAGCATGGCTGAGTGACGGAGAATTCGTAGTGGTTCACAGAGTAGCCATTGATGAAAAATTTGCTGGCCAGGAATGACAAAAAAACTGTTTGATCATATTGAAGATTTTGCCAGATCGCATGATATTCAGAGTATTAAGGTAGATACCAACTATGATAATATTGCCATGCTGAAAATCCTTGAAAGCAAAGGATATTCTTATTGCGGAGAAGTTGTTCTGGCAGACGGTCTAAGGAAAGCTTTTGAGAAGATTGTTATTTAAGCAAAAAGTTAAATCAACTTTCATTGAATTTTTAAAAGAGTCTTTATTTATAAACTCTATCATCTTTGTTCGTTTGGTTCTGAACTAATTTTTACTTTTGTTCAAATTTTTATATTATGCACCAAAGTATAGAAATTGATGAAAAAATATTTCAGGATGCCGTAAAATTTTATGGCACCGTGTTCAGCTTACCTCCTTTAGCTTCAAAAATATATTCCTACCTTCTTTTTGACTATGAGAAAGTAGGAATTACTTTTGATGAGTTTGTGGAAGTGCTTTCTGCGAGCAAAAGTTCTGTTTCCACAAGTATTTCACTCTTGCTTAATGCTCAGCTAATTGTTGATCATAACAAGATGGATGAGCGGAAACGGTATTTTTTTATCAATGACGAATACAAAAAAATTCGGTTCGAGAAAATTGTCCAGAAAATGCAGGACGAATTAAAACTACTAGATGATTTAAACAATTTTAAAAAAGTAAAGACGATGGATACAACGAAAGAATAGAAGTTTACAAAGCACTCTTAAATAAAAACATAGAAAATATTCAGGAATCTCTTAATAAACTATAAAATGAATAATAAGCTAGTTATACTTTCCATTGCAGCGCTTTCACTTACGGCCTGCAAAAAGAAGCTCCGAAACAGGATGGTGCCAAACCGTACCCTGTTGTTTCTGTGGAGTCGAAAAATATAGTGGGTTACCAGACGTTTCCGGCTACTATCCAGGGTAGGGTAAACAATGATGTACGTGCCAAAATACAGGGATATATTACCCAGGTATTGGTGGATGAAGGACAATATGTGACCAAAGGACAGCCTTTGTTCCGCCTGGAAACCAATATTCTGAGTGAGAATGCAGCTGCTTCCAAAGCCGGAATTGCAGCATCAGAATCTAGTATTGCAGCAGCTCAGGCTTCTGTAAATGCGGCTCAGGTTGAAGTAAACAAACTGAAACCTCTGGTACAGAAAAACATTATCAGTAACGTACAATTGCAAACCGCCCAGGCAAATCTTGCCCAGGCCCAGGCTCAGTTGCAACAGGCAACAGCAGCCAAAAAACAGGCTGTTGCCAATTATAAAGGTGTAGAGGCCAATATTGAGTATTCTATCATCCGTGCCCCTATTTCAGGAGTAATCGGAAGACTTCCTTTGAAAGTCGGAAGTTTGGTAGGACCGTCTGATCAGACTCCTCTTACAACAATTTCTGATACTTCTGAGATCTTTGCCTATTTCGCAATGAATGAGAAAGAGTATTTTAATTTCCTTGAAAAGGTACCGGGGCATCAATGCCTGAAAAAATCAAAAACTGCCGATGGTTGAGCTTCAATTGGCAAACGGAAGCCTTTATCCTGAAAAAGGAAGAATTGAAGCCATTACAGGGCAGATTGACCCTACAACGGGAACCATTCAGTTCAGAGTGGCATTCTCCAATGCTCAGAAATTACTAAGCAACGGAAATAGCGGAACCATCAGATTCCCTCAGAATTATGATAATGTTCTTGTAGTTCCTGAAAGTGCCACTTACGAACAACAGGGGATTGTTTACGTATACAAAGTAGACAAAGGAGATACTGCAAGAAATGTTGTGGTGAATGTTATCGACAGGATAGACAATATGGCTCTTATCAAATCTGGGGTGAATAAAGGTGAAACTGTGATTGCAGCAGGTATCGGAGGTCTGAAACCGGGAACAGCTGTAAAGCCGAAACCTATCAAAATGGATAGTCTTGTTCAATCAATAAAACCGAAATTCTAATGATAAAAAACTTTATTAACAGACCGGTTTTATCTACCGTAATCTCAATCCTGATTGTGATTCTCGGTGTGCTGGGGCTGATCTCGTTACCGGTTACACAGTATCCGGATATTGCACCACCCACAGTAAGTGTTTCTGCAAACTATACGGGAGCCAATGCTGAAACGGTGATGAAAAGTGTTGTGGTACCTTTGGAAGAGCAGATCAACGGGGTGGAAGGTATGGATTATATCACTTCCAGTGCCGGGAATGACGGTTCTGCTCAGATCCAGGTATTCTTCAAACAGGGGATAGATCCTGATATTGCTGCGGTAAACGTACAGAACCGTGTGGCCAGAGCAACACCGCTTCTGCCTTCCGAAGTAACAAGATCTGGGGTTGTTACCCAGAAACAGCAGACCAGTGCCCTGATGTATATGTCTTTCTATTCTGAAAATAAAGACCTTGATGATGTATACCTTCAGAACTTTTTGAATATCAATATTATTCCAAACCTTAAAAGGGTAAATGGTGTAGGGGATGCCAACGTTTTCGGAGGTAAAAACTACTCAATGAGAATCTGGCTGGACCCTGCAAAAATGGCTGCCTACAGTGTAACTCCTACGGATGTTACCAATGCGATCAACGAGCAGAGTAGAGAAGCAGCAGCAGGTTCTATTGGACAAAACAGCGGAAGTTCTTTTGAATATATCATCAAATATGTAGGTAAATTCAACGATAAAGAACAGTACGATAATATTATCATCAAATCTCTTGCAAACGGACAAAACCTGATGCTGAAAGACGTTGCCAAAGTAGAATTGGCAGGTCAGTCTTATACAGGAATCGGGGAGAACGGAAACAATCCTTCCATCAGTATGGGGATTTTCCAGACTCCGGGATCCAATGCCCAGGAGATCATTAAAAATATCAAAGCGTATCTGAAATCAGCAGAAGGAACTTTTCCGCAGGGAATCAAATATACTTTCAACTTTGATACCAATGAATTCCTTGAAGCTTCTATCGAAAAGGTAGTACATACACTGATCGAAGCCTTCATCCTTGTATTTATTGTAGTATATATTTTCCTTCAGGACTTCAGATCTACCCTGATTCCGGCCATTGCGGTTCCGGTATCTATTGTAGGAGCCTTCTTCTTCCTGAATCTCTTCGGATATTCGTTAAACCTCTTAACCCTGTTTGCATTGGTACTTGCGATCGGTATTGTGGTGGATGACGCCATTGTCGTCGTCGAGGCCGTTCACGCAAAGATGGAACATGGGATTTCTGATGCTAAGAAAGCAACCGTAGAAGCGATGGATGAAATTACAGGGGCTATTATTTCTATTACTTTGGTAATGGCTGCCGTATTTATTCCGGTTACGTTCATTACGGACCTACAGGGTATTTTATCAGCAGTTTGGGATTACGCTGATCATAGCCATCATCATTTCTGCGATTAACGCATTAACTTTGAGTCCGGTTTTATGTTCATTATTCCTGAAACCTCATGCAGAGCATCATAAAGAGTATCAAAACCTGAACCTGCTACAGAAGTTCTTCTATAAGTTTAATATTGCTTTTAAAACAACTACTGAGCGTTACGGAAGAGGATTTGTATTCTTGTTAAGACATAAATGGGTAACCCTTGTTATTTTTGCTGTTACCGGAGTGATCTTATTCTGGGCAAGCAGCAGTATGAAGAAAGGGTTTGTACCTACAGAAGACAGAGGAATTATCTTTACGGATGTTCAGCTTCCTCCGGGAGCTTCCATGGAAAGAACCTATAACGCATTGAAAACTCTTCAGGCTAAAGCATTGAAAGTTCCGGGTGTACAGAATGTAACGATTTCTACCGGGAGAGGATTCTTATCAGGCAACGGAAGTAACAACGGTCTGGCCTTTGTTAAGCTGAAACCTTTTGAAGAAAGAAAAAAGATGGTCAGACTTCTGAAGAGATCACTAAAAGATTATTTGGAATTGTTGGTGCCGTTCCTGATGCCAAAGTAGTATTCTTCCAACCTCCAAGTGTACCGGGATTTGGTAGTAGTGCCGGTTTTGAAATGGTATTGCTTGATAAATCAGGCGGAGATTATGCTGATCTTGATAATAAAACCAATGAATTCATCGGTAAGCTGATGCAGAGGCCGGAAATTCAGTTTGCACAGACTTCATTCAACACAAAATACCCTCAGTATCAGATGGAGATCAATGTTCCTTTGAGCAAACAGCTTGGGGTTTCTGTAAATGAAATTCTGGCTACCATGCAGGGTTATATTGGAGGTATTTATACTGCGGATTTTACCAAGTACGGTAAACAGTTCAGAGTGATGGTTCAGGCACTTCCTGAAAACAGAAAGAATATTGAAAATCTGAACGAGCTTTATATCAGAACAGGATCAGGTATTATGTCTCCGATTTCACAGTTTGTAACATTGAAAAAAAAGCATACGGGCCACAATCTGTAAGCCGTTATAACCTGTTTACTTCAGTAAAGGTGACAGGAGCGAACTCTGACGGGTACAGTTCCGGAGATGCCATTACTGCTGTACAGCAGGTGGCTAGTGAAACCCTGAATCAAAACTATGCAGTAGAATTTACCGGGTTGACAAGAGAAGAATTGAATTCAGGATCTCAAACCCTTCTGATTTTCGGATTGAGTCTGATCTTTGTTTACTTTATCCTTTCTGCACAGTATGAAAGTTACATCCTTCCGCTGATCGTTGTGATCTCTCTTCCTCTTGGGGTAATGGGAGCTTATTTCGGACAGAAGATTATGGGCTTGGAAAACAATATTTATTTCCAGATTGCATTGATCATGCTTGTAGGACTACTGGCGAAAAATGCGATCCTTATTGTGGAATTTGCCGTTCAGAGAAGACATCACGGTGAAACCATTGTCATGTCAGCTATCAATGCGGCTAAAGCCAGGGTAAGACCAATTCTGATGACATCATTTGCCTTTATATTTGGTTTATTACCATTGGTTCTGGCAAGCGGAATCGGGGCGGTAGGTAACAGATCCATTGCAACCGGTGCGGCTATCGGATTATTGATCGGTACTGTTTAGGACTTTTCGTGATTCCTGTCCTGTATGTGATCTTTGAAACGATACAGGAGAAGATCAAACCTATTAAAAAAGAAGATATCAATTTAGCCGAATAAAATTAAGATTTAAGAAATTAGAAGTTAGAAATTAGAGATGAGTCTAAAAACTAACTTCTAACTTCTAAACTCTAACTTCTAATTAAAAACAATGAAGAGTTTATTAAATATCATAAAAGGAATCACTTTTTCAGCAGTTATACTTGGAGCTATCACTTCCTGTATGGCCAGAAAAGAGTATGAAAGGCCTAAAAATGTTGTAGACGAGAAGTTTTTCCGTACAGATATGCTTCCTTCAGACAGTGCCAGCATCGCCAATATTTCATGGAAAGAGATATTTACCGATCCTATACTGCAGGGGCATATTTCTAAGGCACTTGATAATAATCTGGATATCAGAATTGCTTTGGAAAGTATTAATTCTGCGGAAGCATACCTTAAGCAAAGCAAGGCAGCTTATCAGCCGACACTTTCTATCGGGCCCAACTATACGTTCCAGACTCAGTCTATCAACACTCAGTTCGGACAGATCATCGGTGAAAGACGTTATGTCAACCAATTTGACATTACGGCAAGTATCGGATGGGAAGCAGATATCTGGGGAAAACTGAGAGCACAGGAAAAAGCACAGCTGGCCACGTATCTGGGAACCGTTGCTGCTCATAAAGCAGTAAAAAGCAGTCTGGTTGCATCTATTGCTTCAGCTTATTATCAGCTGCTGACTTTTGATGCTCAGAAAAAATCATTACAGAGACCATTGCAGTACGTGAAAAGAACCTTGAGACTACAAGAGAGCACTGAAAGCTTCCGGAACGCTTACTGAAGTAGCTGTACAGCAGAGTGAAGCCCTTGTTTTCAACGCAAAATCTTTACTGATAGATATTGATACCCAGATCCAGTTGCTTGAAAATACCATGAGCCTTTTGATGGGCGAGTCTTCTCACACCATTGAAAGATCTACTTTGCAGGGACAAAAACTTCCAATAGATCTGAGGCTAGGGTATCCTGCCCAGTTATTGGCTAACCGTCCGGACGTCATGAGAGCAGAATACAACTTAATGAATGCATTTGAGCTGACCAATGCTGCCAAAGCCCAGTTTTATCCTACACTGAAACTTACGGGAACAGGTGGGGTACAGTCTGTGGACATTGACCATCTTTTCAGTGTAAATTCATTATTTGCCAATATTGTAGGAGGACTGGCACAGCCTATTCTGAACAGAAGAACGATTAAGACGAATTACGATGTAAGTCTTGCCAATAAGGAAACGGCTTACCTGAACTTCAGAAAAACAGTTCTTACAGCCGGGAAAGAAGTTTCCGATGCAATCAGGGTTTTCTCCGTTCAGGATTCTTTCATAGAATTGAAACAAAAAGAGCTGGATGCCTACAAAAATCAGTTGACTATTCCCAGGAACTGGTCAACTACGGTATGGCCAACTACCTTGAAGTATTGAACGCCAGTGTGAACTCATTGAATGCGGAACTTAATATTTCCAATGCACAATACAATAAAATGAAGGCGGCCGTTGAGCTTTATCAGGCTTTAGGCGGGGCTGGAAATAGAAATATTTTGCAGTAGATCATAAGAACGTGTGTCAGTAATGGCACACGTTTTTTTATAGGTGAAAATTGCTGCGAGCCGGTTATAAGGTTGCCAGCAGTTCCATGGTATGCTTTTCTTTTTCTGATATGGTTTTTAAGAGATCTGAAGCCTGCCGGATGTATCTTAATTCTTTTGTTTCGCTTACTTTTTCAAACAGCTTTGCTACAGATGTCCAGAGCTCTGCAATTTCTGTAAATGCTTCATAGCCGGTTTTTAACAGGTCAAGTTGAAGCAGCTCATTACTTTCCTTTAGAAAATCACGGTACAGATTTCTGAAAAGTGCTCCTCCTGTCCCAGCTTTTTCCATCATCATGGCCGTTAGTTTAAATTCCCCTTCAATATCTTTGCTTGCATGAAACCATTTTACAATTTCATTACTGGTTTTTAAAATTCCTTTATAAGAGATATTGGTGATAGGAGGATTCAGGTATTCAGTAGCATTATTTCTGATAGCTTTAGGGAGTATCTTCTTAAGGTCGGTTTCTTTACCTGTTTTCTTTAGGGTATAGTATAGATTTTTAGAAGCCATTGGGCCTTTTTCCGCTCTTGCCAATGCCAGGCTTTCTAAGGATGTTTGCGCCAATCCGCCCTGTTGCATGGTATCTACCAGGAAAGCATTCTGATGATCATAGCCGTAAATGGCAGCATAATGACCTGCAAAATGAAAAGGATTTGAAAAATATTCCAGATGATAACAATCCAGTTTCAATCCTACAGTCTGCCCGTTGTCAAGAAGCTCTTTTACATCAGCCCACGCTTTTTGTGGGGACGAAGTCTCCTTAACCTTTAATTCAAGATTTAAATTTCTGGCAATATTCCGGGTCAGCAGATCAGTTTTTATGCGGCCGCCAATAAAAGGAGAAGCCATTGTTTTCATATTCCAATAGATAAAACCGAGGCCTTCCCCAGACCGAAAAGCATAGGCTCGGAAAGCTCAATTCCGATTTGCTGCAATAAAGTTCCTGTGGCTGTAGTTTCACAGTGCTGGCCGTTAAAAGGCTTGAAATTTTCTATTTTCATTTTTGTGATAAAATAAGAGTGCTTGCTTATTTATTATGATGCAGAAAATTAGTTAATTATGACAACATATGGAAATTCATCATCATGAGATGTTTAAGCCATGTTAAATTTTTTTAAAAAGTAGAATTCATTTGTGTATATGTATTTAACTACGTAGTTTTATACTTTAAAATTTAAGCTATGAAATTACATATTCAACCTTTGGACAATTCATACTCAGAACAGGCCATTGATCTGATTCTGAAAATACAACAGAAGGAGTTTAACATTCCTATTACGGTAGAAGACCAACCGGACCTGATGCAGATTGAAAGCTTTTATCATGAAAAAGGGGCCACTTCTGGGGGCCTTTATTGACGGAGAACTTGTGGGAACAATTGCTCTTGTGAAATTTGACGAAAGGGCAGGAGCGATCAGAAAAATGTTTGTGAAAAAGAATTCAGGGAAAAGAGAGCTGAACATGGCGCAGATATTACTTCAGATTTTAATCTCATTCTGTCATGAAAATGGAATTGATGATCTGTACTTAGGAACCATTACTGTACTGAAGGCAGCTCAGCGTTTCTACGAAAGAAATCATTTTACGAAGATTGAAAAAGAAAAGCTTCCGGCGCTATTCCCGTTAATGAGTGCTGATGATATTTTTATCATTTAAATTTAAAAAATAACTCCATATGAATGTGATCAACGAAGCAGGAATTCTTGCCATATCCACAAGACTACACCGCCTCAGTGAACAGCTGAGAAAAGATGGAGCGATGATCTACAAAGCTTTCGGAATCGACTTTGAGCTGAAGTGGTTTCCCGTCATTTTTACCATTTATCAGAAAGAACTGGCCAGTGTTGTCGAAATTGCCAATGAAATAGGGTATACCCATCCATCTACCATAACCCTGCTGAAGGAACTGGAAAAACTGGAACTGATACAGTGGCAAAAAGATAAACAGGATGAACGTAAAAGATTATTCAGTTTAACTGCCAAAGGTAAAGATCTGATTGAAAAAATGAAGCCGGTATGGGAACTCATGGCAACGGTTTTAGGAGATATTGCAGATAATAGAAATAACCTGCTGACAGCTATTGATGAAGCTGAAGAAAAACTTGCCAGCCAGTCTTTTTATCAGCGGGCGCTGCAGATTAAGAATTCGAAGTAGTTGTATTGGGATATCATTTTATCTTTAAACTAAATACCGTTGATGCTGCTAAGACTGAAATGATCTGAGACGTTAATACACAGGAAATACAGTAACTACGCATTAGGTGAGATAGTCTGCTACTTGGACTTTTCGTGATGTCAAGTTTTTTTAGTTTCTGATTTTGTAATTCCATTTCTAAGTTTTGGTATCGGATTTTATAATGTGGTAAATCGTTCATGTATTTTTCTGGTATTGTCTAATTTATTATTTACATCTTACCTCTTGCTTTTCTAAATTCAATCTTTTTCCTTTAGTCTTTTCCACGACAAGGTTAAAAATTTCATATAATACGAAATTTATGTTGTTATTTCATTAAAAAGTCACTGTATTTATTAATAAAATAATCAAATAATTTATTTGTTGATAATATTACAATATCAAAGTGTTTTTTTATTGTTTTTTTGTGATTTTTTTAAAAATAATTTTATATTTGCCAACAAGGAGAAGTCAAACATTTGAATTTATAACTCTCGTGGTGCCAAAATAGGGGCTTGTAATCCTCTCTTCTCCTTTTAAAAAAACTATAATTGATGAACAGAAAAAAATTCTTACACCTAAGTTCTTTAGGAGTTTTCTCATTATTTATTCCAAAATTCATATTTTCAAAAGAAAATCACGAACATCTTCCAGTAGATGTCAATGCATTGCTGAAAGCAGCATCTAATCTAAGAAAACAAAAAAGTATAATCAGGCAAAACAGATTTACGAACAGATTATTAGCCAGTTTCCAAATGAAATAAGGGCTTATGATGGGATGAGAAAAACTTTATTGTCTCAAAAAAATAAAGAATGGGAAGTTATCCTTATGTTTAGAGCGGCCGTAGCCTTAAAACCTGAGAATATAGATCTTAAAAAAGACTTTACAAAGAATATATGAATGCTTCTTTAGGCAATAGGAAAATAAAAAACTTAATTGCCTTTAATGGAAATCTGCTCGCTGAGGTGAAAGAAAAATATGAAGGATTTAGTAATATAAATGCAAGAGGCAAAAAAATGATAAGCAATATTCAAAAATCTGTAAAATGGTTGAATGCAGCGCAGATTCTCAAAATCCTCATAAAAATAAAGCTTTAAAACTCTATAAAAAAGAAAATTGTAAAAATTTAAAAATAGGTTTTCCCTTCTTACAGCTAATGAAATAGACACGAAGCTTAGTATATTATTGGCAAAACCTTTATCCAAAGATCGGGATCAACATATCCGGGAGCTTTACGCACATTCCTGCAAGAAGCACAGAAAAGAAAAAAACAATGCAGAAGCCTTGAATAAGGCTATTTCATATTATGATACAGTAGATAAAAGCGATCCCCTATTCTTAAAGTATATTCGGGATTTATCAAAACTTCAACATAAATATGATATCTTAATTTCTATAGAAACACAAAACCATACGCTGAAAAAAAGTTTTTGGTCTGCCTTAGCTTTACTTGATGCCCACATTAAAAAAGCTTATCATCAGCATATATCCCTTTCTCCTACAACAACAATTTCTTTGCTCTCATTTTTAGAGACTGAAACAGATACTCCTGAGAAGAAATTTGAATTGATTACTCGAAAAATTAAACTAGATATTTTGAGCAATCAGCTCAATAGTGCAAAAGATAAAATACTGAAGCAATGTAAGAATATGTATGGAATCTCCAATACACATACCATAGATCGTATGAATATGCTGATTGCACACTATTATGTGAAAAATGGAGATAATGAGGGAAAAAACAGGATATTGAGTATTGTTATTAATCCTCAATCATTTATTGAATCTTCTGACAACCTTATACAATCATTAGCATTAATTAATCAGAATAGAAACTTTGCTAAAATCGTTCACACTCAAAATCTTCAAAGACTGATTAATAACCTTTAAGGAGTATTAATCAGGGGCAATAATCACATCAAAATACTAAACATACATGAGAATGAAATCTATTATTTCTGTTCTTTTATTTATATCTGGTGGAAGTTTATTTTATTCTCAGCTTCTTATTACTGAGGTTTATTATAATACTCCCTTTAATGAGATGCTTCGTTACGAAAAAGAAATCAACGGAGTAATTACAGAGGTGAACTCTAAAAGACATCACAGGGGAGAATTTGTTGAAATTTACAACTACAGTGATAAGGATATTAATCTTAAAAACTGGTACTTAAAAGATCTGCAGGAATATTTTGGTTTCCTGAAACAACCATTAAGAGTGGAGAGTTTATGATCGTTGCTTACAGTCCTTCTACCTACAATACTACTGTATTCCCGGAACTGTTTGCTACCACAGTGGGTAAAGAAAAGCAGATTATATATCAGGATCAAATCCTTTTAAGAAATAGAAAAGATCGTATTGCATTAGGATACTCCCTTAATGGATATATACTTTTTGAAAAAAGTTTCATGAAGTGGGAGTTCAGGGATGAACCCAAAACCAATCTTGTACCAAGGATATGGAATACACCCTCAGCATACTATACTATAAAATCGATACAACACCATCCTAATCCACAATCTACAATAGACCCCAATAATCAACCCAATAGTTATGATATCTATAATTACACTGCCACACCTAATCCTTTAGAAGCAACATTTGTTCCGGATATGATAAGTTATGATGAAGTTGTAAAAGATGAGCACCAAAATTACTATTCTTTCCTGGACTGGTCCAATAATGTAAATATCCTTGTTAATAAAATATGTTCAATTAATATTGAAAAAATTTCTGAGAGTCCTTCCGGCTCTTATAGTGGGAATGGAAGCAGTTGTTTCTCCTATGACAGTGCAGGAAATATGATTTTGGGTACTAATTGCAGTGGTAGCGCTACTTCGCCTGTGGGATCGTCTGGATTTTCAGCTGACGAACTGGAAGAAATAAAAAGTAATATCACTATCTATCCTAATCCTGTTACCTCAACCAGTGGTTACAATGTGGCCATTTCTTGGTCTGGAGCTGCTTTGGGCAAAATTCTAAATCTTCAGATTTTTACTTCTACAGGAGTTCAATTATACAATTACATTCCCGGATCCAATACTACTTCATTCAATATGCAGAATCAGCTTCCAGGAACATTTGTAGCCAATTTCACTTTAACTTCCGGGCAGGTAGTATCTAAAAATATTTTAAAATGGTAATTTCACAAATGAGATCAAAAATATATTCCTTATTTTCCCTATTTATCCTCTTATCCTTATTTCCTTCTCAGCAGACAAAGGAGATTCCAATACAATACAGCACATCAGGTTATGCGGAAAGCAATCTTTCTAGCCGCAAAACAATCCATTCTAATATTTTGGATCCTTCTGTGAAAGCAGAAATGAATGTAAATGAGTCAGGAGCTCTCACTTATACACTTCCAATAGAAGTTGTAAAGGGAATGAATAGTTTTCAACCTAATATATCACTTACATATAATAGTTTGGCAGGAAACGGACCGGCCGGATGGGGATGGAACATAGTAGGACTTTCTATGATATCACGTGGTGGCAAGAGTAAGGAAATAGATGGTATTACGATAGGAAGTCAGTTTGATAATACAGATCCTTATTATTTAGATGGTCAAAGATTAATTAAAATTAATGAGACCACTTTTGTTACAGAAAAATTTTCTAAAGTTAAAATAAGCAGGCCTTCATCAGGTGAGTACCAATTTATCATCCAATATCCTGATGGAAAAGTTGCCAAATATAAAGAACTGATAAACGGACAGTTTTATATTTCATCTTTCGCAGATTCATTTAATAATGAAATTCATTATTCTTACCTGCTTGAAAATAACGTTCCAATTATTACAAAAATTTCGTACGGAGGAACAAGTTCTGCCAATGATAAGTTTTATATCAACTTCACATATAAGGTGAGACAAAAAAATATTAAGGCCTTTAGAAAAGGAATAGCTTATATCACATCAAAAGTCTTATCAGAAGTAGCTACAGGATCTACATATACGCCTCTATACAGAAAATATATACTTACTCATGACTTTATTGAAGATAACACTGTAGAACGTTTAAGAACAGTTATTGTCACAAATGAAAACGGAGAAACCCTAAAACCGCTTAATTTTAATTATAATACATCTTTCCAGGGAACAGTAAAAATGACCAGTGGAAGTCCACAATCTACATTAGGGAGCAATACTACAGGACTGGGAAGTGTAACAGTGGGAAATTTTCTATCCAGTGATAATAACAAAATGCAGCCTATTTTCCAGGAAAGGATTACTAGTGGATATAATATAAAAGTAGGTGCAGGAGAAACCTCTACTCATGTTTCGGGTATTTCTGTTAATAATTCAGGAACTTTGTTGTTTTCTGGCAAAGTACTGGATTTGAATAATAAAATAACGGAAAAAGATCAGCTCATAGTTGTAAATGAAATACCTGTAGGAACTGCTGACGAAATTAATCCTAACAACCCTTCAAATCAACAGCTGAAAGATGAAGTTACTTTTGAAGTCAAAAATCTGATTACTGGCGAACAGAGAAAAGTAATTGTTCCAGTAAAAGGAGGAATGGTAGAAGTTCAGACCTATATCCCACCAGACCCATATGATAATTACCGTGATGGAACCTACGAAACATCCTATACCCGTGATGAAACCAGAAGGGAATATGTACAAGGAGATTTTAATAATGACGGTCTGGTAGATTTCTTAATTATAGAACCTAAAAATTTGACCAGAGGAAACCGTCTTTACTGGGTAGAGATTGGAAAGCAAAACTCTGGAATGTCCGTTCAGGCACCCCTGTTATTCTTAATGAAACTTTATTTTTTCATGGTAAAGACATTTATCCTATAGAATTTGACGGAGATGGTATTTCCGAATTACTCGTCGTAGATAAGTATAATGCAAAGTATTCGGTTTATAAAATAAACTTCAGCAACAATACTCTGAGTACTTTGGTATCAGATGTTGTTCTTTCCAATTTTGGAAGTAAGACGCCTCTTTTTCTAGGAGATTTTAATGGGGATGGCTTAACTGATTTTATAACTCCACAAACTGTGTACGAAATCCCTGAGGATGATAACTCCGGACTGAAGCTTGCAGATACTTACTATAGAATGGAGACTGAGACACTTCTTTGGTGGAAATACACAGGAAACGGGGTTTCATTTGAAAAAAACCAGGAAGATTATACTCAACAAAAAATAGCTTACCTAAAGCCTTCTCAAAACAATTATATTAAGAGGACCACTTTCTGGCAAAAATTCTGGAATGGGAAGCCCGATGAATATGCATATACGAGATATTCTACGCATAATATTGTTATTACTGATTTTAACAATGACGGACGATCCGATATTATCACCTTTAATAAACTTGGAAAGGCAAAATATAATGCCAATGGTTCTCTGGCTGGCGTTTCTATCGATAATCTTGGTAGTAATTTAACCAGAATGACTGCTCCTCTTGTGTATGAATCATTTAATTCCGTAATTGCTAACCGGATTAATTTTTATGAAAATAAAAATCTGAATGGTGGCACATTTCAACAGTTATCTACTCTTTCTTTAGAGAACAATAAAATATCTCCGCTTTCTCTTATTCTTTCTACTAAAAATTTTGATTACCTCAACACATCCCAATCAGGAGTGTATATTTATGATCCTTTATTAGGCTTTTCAAGTGATATTGTTATTGATAACAGTAATTTCTTGAAAAACAAATTCAGGAGGTTAATAATGGTACGGATGTTTTACAAAGGGTGGAATACAGAAACATGATTCCTAAGGATAAGTACTTCTCACAAGATCATAGTGAGGTGACTTACCTTTATAGACCACAGGGTGATCTTAGATACCCTTATTATGTTCACAAAACGAATCCTGCACTTTATCTGGTAGCGAAGATTCATACGCTCTTCGATAACAAAATCCTGACGAAGGAATACCGATATGAAAATGGTATACAACACCTGGAGGGGAAAGGTTTTATGGGATTTCAAAAGACTTATTCAAGTGATGCATATGAATCTGAGATAAAAAATGGAAAATATATAAATAAAAACCCTGTAAATGCTGTTTTCTGGAATATCACAACCAGATATCCTGAAATGGATAATATGGTAATGAATACCACTTATGGAGGTATTAATAAATTCTTTACGGAAAATCTGACCGTTAATAAAAAATTTGATCAAGGCAACCATCAATATATGATCCTTGCCACAGATGAAATTTCAATAGATTATCTGAAAAAGTTACCATTAGAAAAAAATATGTTTATGATGAAGCAGATGATCTTAAGCTTAAAACTGTCTATACGGATTTCAGCGGAGCAGGCTCTTCCATATCTAATTACAGCTATAAGCCGGAGTTTTCAAATGGAGAACATTATTTCTACGGGAAAATAGCATCTGTCGAAAATATAGTTTCTAAAGACGGGCTTTCCTTTACCACCAGGGACGAGTCTGATTATTTTCCTGATGGAAGTGTTTCCCAGGCAAGAAAATATGGAAACCAATCTGGGGTAGCACCTGTTATTACTTCATATACTTATGATAATATTGGGAACCTGAAAACCCAAACCTTATCTACAACCGGGGTAACATCACAAACTACTACATATGAATATGAAAGCACGGGCAGATATGTAAATAAAACTATTACACCTGATGGACTGTCTTCCACAGCTGTTATTGATGCACTGGGACGTACATCATCTGAAGTGTCTCCTTTAGGGCTTACCACGGCTTATGCCTATGATTCCTGGGGAAATATCAAAGAAATCACTGATTTTCTTGGAAAGAAAACAACCATATCCAAATCTGAAGCAGATGCTTCTACAGGTGGGTTATATAACCTTCATAAGAAAAGAGAAGGGGAACAGAGACTATTGTAACTTTTGATAAGTTTGACAGAGAAATTCAGTCTAAAACACAGGCTATTAATGGAAAATGGATTGCTGCAAAGACCCAATATGATATTTTAGGCAGAAAAGTAAAATTTTCAGAACCTTTATATGAAGGGGAGCCCATAAGATGGAACTCCATAGAATATGATGAACTTAACCGCCCGGTAAAAATATCGATTACAAAGGATATGAAATTATAACCTGCTATGAAGGGTTGAAAGTAACTGTAGATGACGGTGTAAGTAAGAAGACTTCCAAAACGCTTGATGCAATGGGACATACCATAAGACAGCAAGATCATGGTGGTGTTATCAACTATTATTATTATCCTAACGGAGCCATTAAAGAAACAAACTATGAAGGAATAAAAACAACCTTTGAAATTGATGGTTGGGGTAATAAAACAAAAATGGTAGATCCTTCAGCCGGCGTTTTCACCTATGAATATGACGTTCTAAGCAGAATTACCAAAGAAACCAACCCAAAAGGATATACCCTTTATACCTATGATGATCTGGGAAGGCCTCTTACGGAAAAGACCTATGGGAATACTGCAGCAGAAAATACAGCTATAGAGAAGACCTACACCTACAATGGTCAGACCAAACTTCCTGAAACCATTACAGGAATAAGCAACGGAAAAACATTTACCTACACTACTTATTATGACCAATATTTCAGGATAAAGGGTAAGAAAGAGCAGACTCCCGATTTTACTTATACATCATCCACTACCTTCGATGCATTGGGAAGAGCCGATATTGTAAGTATGTCTACCACCCTTGTAAATCCTAACTATACTTCAAGCTCTACTGTTAAAAATGTATATGATACCAATGGAATTCTGATCCAGCAGAATGACAATGCCACAGGAGCTATGATATGGCATCTGTCTGATGTGAATGCGAGAGGGCAGGTAAAGCAGACCGAATATGGAAATGGATATACCTTGGTGAACCAGTACTATGATCTCGATTATTCTTTATTTAACACCAAACATCAGAATGTCAACAATGGAAATGTGGCGCTGGATATGGATTACAATCAGAATTCATCCCGTGGGATTCTGAATTTCAGGAGAAACAATATTTTTGGAAAAAGGAAGATTTTACTTATGATCTCCTCAACAGATTACTGACAGAAGCTGTAAATGGTGTTATAACCAACCAGTACACTTATGATAAGAGAGGAAGAATAACCTCCAATACAGAACTTGGTAAATACAATTATAATGAAGCAGATTACAAACTTCAGGGCATAGACTTCAATACTAACGGACAGAATGTAAATGCACAAAGGGGTTTTGCGGCCATAAAATATAATGCCTTTAAAAGCCCGCTTCAAATTACGCTGGCAGGCAAGGAAGACTTGAGTTTTGAGTACAATATTCTCAAAACAAGGTATTCGATGAAATCTTCTGTTACAGGACAGCAGAAGTTCTATTCATCAGATTTTGCGGTAGAAATTACCAAAGAAGCGAATGGCAAAACACAGCTAATCTCCTACGTTACCGGAGATCCTTACACCGCCAACTACATCAAAAAGGAAGTGTTGAATGGAGGAAGCCTTGCAGAGAATGCTAACTATTACCTGCATCGTGATAATACAGGAAGTATTCTGGCTATTTCTAAAACAGATGGTTCTGTTGTAGAAAAACGTTTCTTTGATGCATGGGGTAATCTAAAAGGCATTGTGAATGTTGCAGGGCAGATGATTACAGATCTTACAGCCATCAGCAATTATACATTATTTCTGGACAGAGGATACACAGGGCACGAACATCTTTGGAAAGTGGGGCTTATCAATATGAATGCCCGGCTCTATGATCCTGTTCTAAGGAGATTCTTAAGTCCGGATAATCTGGTACAGGACCCTTTCAATACCCAGAGTTATAACAGGTTTGGATATGTATATAATAATCCCTTGCTGTATGTAGATATCGATGGGAATGAAGCAATAACACTTGGTACTGCCATTGTTATTGGAATTGCGGTAGCAATCACTACCAAAGCCATCATGAATATGATAAGCGGCATCCCGGTATGGTACGGTATGGGAAAAGCGGCGGTAATGGGAGCCGTTTCCGGAGCTATAAGTTTTGGGATCGGAGCCGCAGCGACCTCACTGTTTGGACAGGTTCTTACCGTAGGAAAAGCTATCTTTGAAGCAGGGGCACATGCCCTTACAAGTGGAGCTATGTCTGCTATTGATGGTGGAAAATTTGAAGCAGGAGCATTGAGCGGGGCAATTTCTTCCTTCATGGCCAGTGGAATACAAAGTTTAGGTATAAATTTTGGTGCAAGTACAGAAACCAGAACAGTATACAATACTTTTGGCAGAGATTATATGAAGGCAACAATGCTTGTAATGGGAGGCTTGTCTGGGGTATTTCCTCTACCATTGCCGGAGGAAACTTCTGGGATGGTTTCAGACAAGGAATTATTACTAGTGGATTGAATCATTTGGGACATATAGTAACAGAAGGCTTGGATAGATCAAATTTTGAAAAATTAATTAAGCAAGTAGAAAAAATTGTGGGTAAAGACAATGCATATACTAAATTTTCTGGAAGAAAAGAAGATCTAATAAGGTTAGTAAAAGAAGTTCCTATTTTAAATGAATTATTTATGAAAAATAAGCAAGGAACTGTTGTATGGTTTAAAATTAAAAATATAGGAAGAGACGCAAATAATCCTACTCAAGCTGTTACAACACCAAATGGTAATGGGGGAAGCACTGTTGAGTTATGGTGGGATACAGCCGATACATGGATTGGAGTTGCTCGAACTATAGGCCATGAATTAGTACATGTTATGAATGAGTCTCTAGGAATGCATTCTATGTGGAAGAGTTTTGTTTCTTCTCATTCAAGAGAATATGCCCAAGCTAATTCTGAAGCAGCTGCATACATGTGGGAGGCTGCATATTCTGGTTCAGGCAGTGATTACAATTATAGTATACAAACATCTAAAAATTGGCAATTAGAAGCTACTAGGTTATACAATCAATATGGTCAATAAATATATTTTATAATGAAATATCTATTCGTTTTTATTTTAATATTATTTTGCTCATGTAGCTCAAAGGTTGATTACAATTTCTTTGAAAATAAATTCATGGCTAACAATATTCATCATAAGTTTATTTTAAAGAATCCAACAAAATATGACTATGTATTTTATTCTTTTGGTTCTACAGGAATTGATGGAGCTTCTATAATAAATGATAATAAGATAATTATTGAAGACGAAAAAAATAATAGTATAAATGAAAAAGATATTTTTATTAATAGCAGAAACTATTTTAGAAGCTACAAATCAGACTCTATAAGCATGAATTATTTTAGCTCTAAGGGGTTTCATAGAGATGTATATTGGTTTGCTAGTAATAGAGAAATGAAGAAAAATAGTATTTTCCTAAATTCAAAGAAAAAAAAGATTTTTAATAGAGATATAGCTTTATTAGTTGATCAGGTTAAGTCCACTGGATCATACTTTTCGTTGAAGAAAAATAAAAAATATTTCATTCAGATAGAAATTGATTTTGATAGTGTTAAAATAAAAGAGTACTTAACTCCCATAGATTTAGACTCATTAAAAAGAAATAATATCAAAATATTTCATGGTAAATTAAAGACAGAAAAAATACTATTAGAATTTGATTAAAGAGAGTTCAAGAATATTCTATAAACGAACAAAAATATAAAATCTGAGCATAGATTTAATTAGAAATCAGAACTGTTTATAATGCCTTTGGTAGATATTATATGAAGGGAATAATGCTTATTATGGGGAGCTTATCCTCCTTCGGAATCTCTTACCATTGCCGGAGGAAACTTCTGGGATGGTTTCAGACAGGGCATTATTACCAGTGGGTTGAATTATTTGGGGCATATGGTTACGGAAGAAATAAGTCAAGGAATAACAAGACAACAAGCGTTAGCATCAATACAAGAGAAATATCCACGCTTTTTTAAAGTTCTTTCAAAATTGAAAGACTACTTAACTGCAAATCCCCAAATATTAAATCAACTTTCGGTAGATTCAGGTATTGAAAAAGCTAAAATATTAGAATATATGGATATTAAAAGTACTGAAGGGCAAGTCATATTATTGAAGAATTTTTCTAAATCTGGAAAATATGGTGAGTCTGGATATAGTAGTCCGTATGGAAAAGCAAGCTTTATATCTGCAATTTTCGTCAGAGGTTTAGAATCTGCATCTTTATCTACAACAATCCAGGCAACATCTTTTCTTCTTGCAGAAACAGTACTTCATGAATTTGTACATTGGGGAAGAGCAAGCCTTATTTTGCCCAGTGATGCTCCAAAATCTAGTAGATATTCAGATTATGGTGATTATTGGGAAAATAAAAACATTTGGTACTACAATAAATAAAAACAATGCTTATGAAATGTCTATTAAATTTAACTGGAAATTTTAAAGTTGTATTTTGCATTTTACCTTTACTATTTTTTTCTTGTCATTAAAAGTCAATCAACAGAAGAAATCGGACAAGAAATAATTATTGAAAATATTAATTATTTTATTTCAAATTTATATGGATTACCAAAAACGAGAAGGAATTTTCTCGTATTACTGTACAAAAAAAAATAGGTGCAAAGAACTTTATTAATGATCATTGTGAGAGTATAGTAGAAATTGAAGGTTTTAATATAGTAGAGAATTGCAAGAATGATTATTTTGAATTAATAAATAAACAAGGATTAATATTAATAAACAATCAAAATATCTTTCATTTAATATAGAAAGTATTCCAAATAATTTGCAAAATGAAAATTTGAAATTAATAAATTCAGATGATAAAATAAAATATAGCTCATATATCGAAGTAAGTTTTTCAAATTTTTATATTGATGAGAAGAAAGGAAAAGCATTTATTATAGTACAAGAATCTGAGTCAGTGGATTAAGTTTGAGAAAAGCCCTCTTTGAAGCAGCAGAATTGAGCAGGGCAAATTCTTCCTTCATGGCCAGTGGAATACAAAGTTTAGGTATAAATTTTGGTGCAAGTACCGATACCAGAACTGTTTATAATACCTTTGGAAGAGATTATATGAAGGCAACAATGCTTGCCATGGGAGGCTTATCCGGCGGAATCTCCTCTACCATTGCAGGAGGAAACTTCTGGGATGGTTTCAGGCAAGGAATTATTACTAGTGGATTGAATCATTTAGGGCATTTGGGAGGTAATAAAATTGTTAAAAAAGTTTTACAGAATAGATTGGACAAAAAAATTAGGAGATAGCGGAATTAATAATGACTGTACAACAAAACAAACTTTGGAAATTCTACAAATAGTTTTTAAAGATATGTGGAACTTAGGCTCTGGTTGGGCAAAATTTGCTGATGAAGCAGGAGCTATTGCAGAATGGAAGAGTAATGATAGCCAAAAATTTCAATAAATAAAAATGGAAACCTAGTTGCTGGTGGCGGAAAACCAGCTTGGGGCATTACTAATGGTAAAGGACAAATGATATATGCAATATCTTTACATACTGGACCTATTAGTAGATTTGCGGAAGTATTTTTGCATGAACTAGTTCATTCAATTGACTATGTTAGCGGTTTTTATAAAGTTTTTGGAGATTACCAAATATTAACGCTTTAATGGAATATAGAGCATATAAATATGTTTATGATTGGATAGGTGTAAAGGATCCAAACCAAGATAATTTTAAGGTTGAAATGGGATATACCCTAAATTTTTATTAAACTATACATTTTAATAATATGAAGTTTCTAATTTTATTACTATTCAGTATTATTCACCTTAATGCACAGATAAAACTAAATACTAAACAAGAAGTTGATATTTTGTTTGAAGGCAAACAAATTTCGCTAAATAGAATTTTTGATGGTAAAGATCCATATATGTTTAAAGTTATAAATAATACAAATAATACTTACATTATCGATCCATATGGTTTTAGAAATGATAAATTCGTAATGACATGTGATGAAAATATTGTTATCCCAGATAAAACAATTTTAAAAGGATTTTATAAGAGATTTGATGATGAAGATTGTTTCATTGATTTAATAATTTTAAAACCAAGGGAAGAAAAATATGTTATACTAAGTATTTTTAGTCTTACGGGATGGTATGATCTCGATAATCAAAAAAAGTACATATTAAGACTAAACTCTACACATAATAATTATTCAGTGGTTCTTTTAGGTTGTCAAAATTATATAAGATCATTAGTAGAAAAAAAAGGATATAAGGTGTTGGAAGATAATATTGTTGCTAGGATTCCAATAATTCCGTGAAGATCGTGTTTTATTGTTTCATTTTTACCCTCATGAGTTGGTGCGAGCGTCTCGCTCGTATCTGTATGAAATAACAACACTTTACTATTTTGTAGAGTGTTGTTTACTTTAAGAGCTGCAAGTATGATTTTTTGAAGCATGGAAAATAAGTGTAATTTTTTAGAAATTATGTTTGGTACGAGCAAGATGCTCGGTTGGGGGTACTCACTGTATAACTATGCTTACAATAATCCTGTGACGTTTACAGATCCGGATGGGAGGAAGCCTATGGCTCCGGACCAGGAACAGGCCCAATGGATGTTTCCAATGTCTCTTTGGTCTTTTTATGCCAACGGCGGGGGTAATGGTGCGGAACTTCAGGAATTTATAGCCCAGAATAATGGAATGGGGGCGTTTCAGGATCTGTTGACAGGGACTATGGGGAAAAAAAGAGGCGGAGGAGGAAGCAATAATGGCCCTAAGCTGGTGCGAGCGTCTCGCTCGTATCTGTATGAAATAACAACACTTTACTATTTTGTAAAGCGTTGTTTACTCTAAGAGCTGCTAGTATGATTTTTTGAAGTATAGAAAATAAATCTAATTTTTTAGAAATTATATTTGGTACGAGCACGATGCTTCCTAAGCTGGTGCGAGCGTCTCGCTCGTATCTGTATGAAATAACAACACTTTACTATTTTGTAAAGTATTGTTTACTCTAAGAGCTGCTAGTATGATTTTTTGAAGTATAGAATATAAGTATAATTTTAGAAATTATGTTTGGTACGAGCAAGATGCTCGCACCAGCTAGGGGATAGATCAAATTTTGAAAAATTAATCAAACCAAGTAGAAAAAATTGTGGGTAAAGATAAGGTTATACATAACAAAAACAGTTGTAATTCGGGTAATTACAACTGTTCTTTTATCATTTCAATGATTTTGTTTTAGAATCTCAAGGTCGCTGCTACAGACCACGTTCTTCCGAATCCTAAGAATCCTGTATTGCCATCAGCTATACCTTGATAAACCCTGCCGGCTTCCTGGTACGTTTTTCCTGCGTCAGGGCCATTGGCAATTTTATCACCTGCGAAAATGTTGGAGCTTAATTCAGAGATATAATAGGTATTGAATAAGTTGTATACATTCGCTCTTAATGTTAAAGACTTTTTAGCATCAATTGTGAACTTGTAAGAAGCCCCTACATCAAAAAGATGGTAGCTTGGTAATTTTACAATTCCTCTTTCTCTATCTGCTTCAGTAAGGAAGTTGATAGGGTTGAACTGTGCATATAATTTGTCATAATATTCCCAGTTGGCATCAATGCTGAATGCTTTGGTAATATTATAGTCAATACCAAGACTTGCTGTTGTTTGTGCTGCATCTCCCACCTTAAGGTCTTTGATGTTGATCATCCCTGTTGCTCCGGAAACTTCCTGGTTGCTTTGAACATCCAGAATGTTGAAATTTGCATTTCCTTTATATTTCCAGTTACCAAGCGATACCATTCCTCTTAATCTAAGGTTAGAGAACGGTCTTGCTTTAGCTTCCAATTCAACTCCCTGGTGAAGTTGTCCTACATTCAGGGCATTGTAGAAATAAGCATTTCCAGGTTTTAATTGAGAGAACCTGGCAACATCTGCAGCCCCGGCATTGAATGTTCTTGAAATAAATCTGTCATCCCATTGAGTTCTGTAGGCATTGATATTAACATCTATATAACGGGATTTGAAGCCATATCCCAATTCTATAGAGAAAATTCTCTCATTCTTTGCATCGTTATAGATATTCTGGTTTGAAGGGAACAATGCATTAAATAAAGGCTGTCTCGAGATAACTCCGGTATTGAAAAATACATTATGACGCTGATCAATATTATAGTTGGCACCTCCTTTTACAATATAACCCGTCTTGTGATACCATTTGGTTTCCTGATTTCCGGGTGTATACAGCATATAATCCCTTCGCTTATAATATTGTTCGGAAACCGATCCCTGAACTGATGCACTTAGTTTTTCAGAACTGTATTCCACCATTCCGTATACACCTGCCCATTTTACCAGACCTTCGTTGTAGATAGATACTTTCTGAGCATTATTAACCTTTGTAAGAGGTTCAGGCTTTACTGTACGGTCAATATAATACCCTTTTGGAGCATTTGCTGTACCGGGAACAAATAAAGCATCCGAGCCTAACATATCCGTAACGATGTCATACAGTGCCCCTTTGTATGTTTTAAGATCAATCCCTCCGTTGAAGGTCCAGTTGTTTTTCTTATAATTAAGGTCTGCGATCGCTCCGTACCAGTCATGAGCATTGATACTTTGCTTTCTTACGATACCATTGGTTCCGTTTAAAGTCGCTACATATTGTCCGTTATAATAAGACGGGGAACCCGCAGGTGCCGTAAATGTTGATTTCTGGAAGTTGTTTCCGTTATAATCGGTTACCATGCCACCTCTGTTGTAACGGTAAATCATATCCCAATTGATAGTACCGTCTCCGCCCGGACCATAATTCATGAAGTTCATCGTTTGTCCGCTGGCATTTTTAATGGAACCGTTAAGTCCTGTACCACCGCCGCCACGTCCCCATGATCCGTAAACCACAGTAGAAAGTTTCAGAGCATCATTAATATTCCAGTCCCAGTTAAGAGAGGCAATAGGCTTATGGTAAAAATTCGGTGCTAAATTGAATTGAGATCCGTTCAGCATTCCGGTTTGAGGATTATATCTTCTTCCGTAGGTATCAAACTGTCTCAGGGTAGCTACATTCGCTCCGGTTGCTGAAGATCTTCTCGTATCGTGTACCTGTGGGGCTCCGGTTGCAATAAAGTTGAACGCATGTTTTTCATTGGGCTTAAATCCTGTAGAGAAAAACCATGAGTAACCTTCTCCTTTTGTTCCGTTGATATAGCCGTCACCTTGCCAGCGGGAAAGCAATACCGTTGTTCCCCACTTGTTTTTTAATCCTGAAGAATACATCGCAGATATTCTGGAGTAGTTATCATTACCCACTTCTCCTTTGATCATTGCTTTTTGTTCAGAATCGGTAGCTTTAGTCACAATATTGATCGTTCCTCCTACAGACGGAACTACAAATTTGGAAGCACCAAGCCCCCTCTGAATCTGGATAGAGCTCGCAATATCAGCCAGCCCGGTCCAGTTTGACCAGTAAACCGTACCTCCCTGCATATCATTAACAGGCTGCCCATTGATGATTACCGCAATATTGGCTCCATCGAATCCTCTCATGTTAATTCTGCTGTCCCCAAATCCGCCACCTACTTTGGTCACGTACACGGATGGAGTAGACTTCATAATTTCCGGAAATTCTCTGTTTCCCAATTTCTCCTGAATTTCTGCAGATTTGATCGTTGAAACTGCAACAGGTGTCTTTCTCTCTTTGGCGGTCTGGGAAAGATTTCTTCCCACTAACATCACCTCATCAATAGATTTGGATTTTTCTAAAGAATCCTTCGTGCTCTGCCCGTAATATAAGGCCGCCGTTGGTAATACAAGCGCTATAAATAGTCGCTTTTTAAAAATAATGCTCATGAAATAAACTAGCGTGTTTGATTTTTAAGGCTGCAAAGATGAATATTTATTTTTGAATTGAGTATTAAATCTTCATCATGTGATTTGAGAATGAATAGAATAAAGCGGTTTACAGCTTGTTTTTCATGTCTGTTAATTTTACATAATATTTTAATTAATAATTAGTTGTCTGTAATAATTAGGATAAAATAAATGTATTTAAAGAATATTGATGATTTTTTACATGTTTTTAAATTTTGATAAGTATGTTATCTTATTATTATAGGTATCATTATATTTGTTTACAAAAACAATACTATGAGTTTAAATTTACTTGAGAAAGCAATCGCTATTGCTGTAAAAGCCCACACAGGACAGACGGATAAATCCGGGAAACCTTATATTCTGCATGTTTTACGGGTGATGATGAAAGGAAAAAGCGAGGATGAAATGATAGGAGGGATATTGCACGATCTGGTGGAAGATACTGACTGGACTTTTGAGCAGCTAAAAGAAGAAGGGTTTCCACAACATATCATCGCCGCATTGGAACTTGTGACAAGAAAAGACAAAGAAAAATATTCAGATTTTATCCAACGTATTTCCGGAAACCCTCTGGCCGTCGCAATAAAGCTGAATGACCTTGAAGATAATATGAACGTAAACAGACTTAATGAAGTGACTATGAAAGATGCTGAAAGACTTTCAAAGTATATCAATGCACGTAAATATTTGGAAATAAATGGATAACCAATCCTTACAGTTTTTACCTTCTTTTTATTTTCATAATATTTAATAAAATTTCACTAAAAACATTTGCATATATCATTAAAATACTTACTTTTGTACCGCTTCAAAAATGGGGATTGGCGCAGTTGGCTAGCGCGTTTGACTGGCAGTCAAAAGGTCACGGGTTCGAATCCCGTATTCTCCACTGATGTAAATGAAAAAATTTCAAAATACACTGAAACTTTAAAACCTGCAAAATTATTTTGCAGGTTTTTTTATTATAAAACTGAAGTAAATCTGGTAGCTTTTCTTTAAGTCCATGATAAAGAAGCTGTAAGATATTTCTCTAAGATCTCTCAATAAATAATTTTTTTCCAGAAATAAGCTGTAACTTAGTTAAGTAAGTTCTTAATCTAAAACCTGTGTTATTAATTCAGAGCTAAAGTTTCAGAACTTCATCATAACCATAAAACTATTTAACATGAAACCTCCAAAAATTCTTTGTATCCATGGCATCGGAGGAAAAGATGCTACCATTGACAAATGGTCTCATGATTGGCGAAAGGCTTTAAAAAACATCTTAATATTACTGAAGATAACCATGTGGAATTTATGAAATTTGATGGTTTTTTCAGTGGTTACAATGCCAATCCGGCAGATTATGGAAAATTTATAGCCAGGGCATTTTTAGATTTTTTAGGATTGAATAAAAGCGAAAAAATGCTTGGGCGGAATTGGCTTGATGATTACCCGGACATGGTTGTTGAGTTCATGCAGGAACCTCAGCTGCGATACGACTTGCGGAAAGAATTAAAAAAACATCTGATAGAATTTAAGCCTGATATCATCTATGCACACAGCCTGGGTTCGTTGATGTGCTATGATTTCTTTTACAGGATGAAAATAAAGCAGGATATCATGAAACGACACTCGTAACTGCCGGATCACAGTTGGGAAATAAGTTGATCCAATCCAGTTTTCCCATTGTGGATCTCCCTGTAAGGAACTGGTATAACCTGAACAACGAAAATGATATCGTTTTTGCATGCAGGGATATCCTTTCTACCTACCCGAACTTTAAACAGATTGAAACTTCTTTTAAAGAAGGATTCATAAACCACGACGGATTCCGTTATCTGGACCATCCAAAAACTGTTTCAGAGGTTTGGAGCCTGTTTAAATAGTACGTTACAGCATATCATTGTGAAAAGTATTATCGGCAGGCTATATATTGCCCCTGATTCTTTATTTAGAAAAGTAGCCGTTGGCGACAGTTCTGCTATTCCGACCTTGAATAACAATAACCATTATAAACTCATTAAAATTAAATTATGGATCCCATTGAAAAGAAATTACCCAATTGTGGTGGAATATATACGGTAGCTGCTTTACCGGAACTTCCCTGAATAAAAAGAATGCCCTGTTTATGTCTACAGGTAACAGAATACCTTCCGGATCTGTATTCACTCTCAAAAAGAATATCTTTTCAAAAATTACAGACAAAAGTTTAATTTTTAGTTATCCTACACTCCGGAAAATAAAAGGCTTCCCGGAATTGAAAAATGCTGACCTCAGCGCTACACCATCCTGTGTTTCTAAGCTCCAATATTCCAATAATACTGCAATTGATATCTATGGAAAACTATTGGACGGAACAGGGATAGGGAAGATCAATGCCGAATTGCAGGTTTTACTGAAGAAAGCTAAAGCCCTTGATATACATATTTCCCAGTGGGGCAGGATCTGATTGAAGAAGGCCTTCTTGAAATTTTTCTTCAGGATGAATTTTCACGGCAAAACCCTGTTATAGCAAAGATTATGGATGGAGAACACTATATTGCCACTGACGGCATATGGGTGAAAGGAATGTCATTTGCCTATCAGCTGGATAAAGACTCAGTAACCAGGATTGCAGCGATTTATGAACAACACAAGCAGGAATTCATGCAGTTTGGAGTAACTATTGATATTGCTTCTTCAACCAATTTGAGCACAAGCTTTAAGTATGCAGAAAATTTTTATCCTTTTTTGAAATTCAGGAAAATAGAGAAAACGGGAACATTAAGATGTTGGGTAAAAACCAGGGAATAAAGCTGTCATCTTATCGGAGGCGGACTTTTCAGATTGAAATGTAAAAGGATTTTTATCAAAAATTTTTTTAGCGGAATCAAAACACATTTTTAACCATGGAAAGAAAAGAATTTATTAAGACAGCTTCTTTGGCTGTGTTGGGCTTATCCTGTTTTCCGATGAACAATATATTCAGCAGCTTGCCTAAGATCACTTCAACAGGTGATGCGCTCGGTTATCTGGCCAGACCTTCTGCTGATTTAGCTCAAAGAATGGGCAAACTCTTGCAGTGGATGAAAGAAAATGGATGGATTTCATATCTGGAATCTGTGCTTGGGATGAAGCTTCCAGAGAAACGGGAAGAATGGCTAAAACCTTTGAACAGCACAGTCCTAAGCAGATTGCAGCAGAAAAGTGAATATAAAGACTTTGGTGGCGACAGTCTTCTGAATCCGGGATTTCCGCAATTCAGCCTGATCTATCATCTGTTGGCGAGCCCAAGAGTTCGCCCGGCAACTGTTACTGCTTATCCGGGGATTGAAGATCTGGATCTGCTTGAAGACTATATCTTTAGCATGACAGAGTTTCCTGCAGATTTAGCAGATTCAAAAAAATATGCGTTGGCAGTTCTGGCTTATGAGTATCGGCCTGCTTATAAAATACCCGTTCCTTTGGATATGCCGGAAGAACACAAAATTCATGCTGATTTCGTATTTTCACGGGCGGGCATTGGCCGTATAGGAGACCAGCCTTATCATTATGATCCCGTTATGCGGTCATATACCAATCGGCCGGCTGGCTATCTGCATCAAAAGAATATTGCTGTTACCCCAGCCCGGTATGCTCTGTTTTTGGTTGAGATCGTATCCCTGGGAGACCTTCATAATCCAGCTATTTCACTGCTCAGCTATGAGAAAAAAGATCATAATAGAGAGTTTTTGCGCCCAATCCGTAAGATCATTAAAAATGAAGACCTGAATTTTATATATGGCGAGTATCATCGTAATGAAAAATTACAGAGGCTGGCCACCTTTAAGATAGAAGCAAAAAAAGGAGAGGATCAGGTTATCGTTTCGCCTGGGGATAAATTAGACAAAGCACCATTTTTGCGGATCAGTGCACAGAAAGAAACGGGAGAGAAGCTTATTTCTGATTCCAGTGATATGGTATCATTAGAATTAAAAGGCTCGTCAATATTGCTGTCTTCAATACCGGCACCTTTTGTACGGCATGCATTTCAGGAGGGGAAAAGAGTTACGGTAAAGGTTCCCCGTGTTTGGAAATCAGTTCTTTATTCTAACCGTCGGTATGCAAGTTTCAAACTTATACCACCGGACAGTAAAGATGGCACAGATCTTATCATAACAGATGGTATTTTTCGTAAGACAAGAAAAACTGCAAAATTTGGTACAGCCCGGAATGCACCGCTGTTTGCCAATATAAAATTTATGCACAAAGAAGAAAAGGAAATTCATCTTGATGGGGATTATAAAGAATTTCAGGATACAATTGATAACGGCAGATATGAAGCCGGTCTTTTTGAAGACAGTATATGTGACGGCTGTATTCAGGCAAAGCTTAGTGATGATGCACCTCTTTCATTCAGGAAATTGACTATAATGCCTGCTTTTTCTGTGGTAACGGCCCCGGATTTTTTCCGCTGGTGGATAGTGATGATATCTACGAATATTACAGAGAAATGAATTATGCGATGGATGAACATTTTCTGGAAGGAGGAACCTCAAATTTAAGCTGGCTTCGTTTGCGGGCCAATAAAGGAATAAAAGATCCTTTTAAAATGGATGCGGCTGCTTTTCCGGTAGATCAGAGAACCGGTGATAGCATTTTTGCTGTTGCGTGCCTTAATGCCAATCGTAAATACGGTACCAATGAATATCATATTAATTTTAAAAGAGATTATAAAGCGACTACCTTTTTACCGGATTCGGCTTCTGGTATTTTCTATCCGGGCTGGGATGCCACTTTTAGCAGTGATGAAAAAGATAAAGATCGTTTTTTTGCAACATTTGGTCTTGGATCACCTTTTCCTGAAGATATGAAACTCTGTGCTGCCGCTAATGGAATGTGGCCTGTAGCTTCGCCGGATGCAGGACGTACATTTCAGGGAGGGCTGGAGCCCATCACAGGAATAGGAAGAAAACCATCAACTTCAATTCCTTTAATGGACGAAGAAATCGGATATCATAAATATTCTCCCTATGTGCAGGATTTTTCACATGATCCATCTTTTGGATGGGATGGGGAACAGGGCCCTTATATACAAAGAATAGCTACGGAAGGAGGAAAACGATTTGTTAATTTTACAGATATTGCACGGGCTGATTACGTTGAAAACTGTCTGAACCCCAAAATAGGCTTTGATATGTCCAGATTACGGGAGCTTGACAGCAAAGAAGTTATAAGCAGAATGGATGCTTTACGGCATTGTGTAAGAAGGATTGACCGTAAAATAATCTTTAAACATGTGCAGTATACCAAATACTGGCTTGTAGCTGCGATGCCGGTTTCTGACTGGAAAACAGGTTTTAAAGCAGATTGCATCCCGAAATCATTCATCGGAAAAGACAATAATTGGATAAAAGGAGGTCGTTGTTTAGAAAAAGAAGGGTATCTTTTCATCTTTGCATTGATCAATAATGCTGAAAAATCAATAGACTGTTTCGATGAAAATGACAGCAAGAGAAGGATTCAGGAAATCAAAGAACTGTGTGTCTGCAAGATTGAGAAAAAGAATCTCTGTGATCCGGAAATAGACAACGCAGATCAGCCTTATAATTTGACCTGGTGCAGTCTGAAGGAGATTTTGACCGGATTGCAGGCGAAAATATAAAATGGTACAATGGCTAGCAATGATTATGATGTGATTATTTTAGGGGCCGGGCCTGCAGGACTTTCAGCAGCGGTCACATTACAGACTTCCGGTTTGCGTACAGTCGTTATTGACCGTATATCAAAAGCAACACAGAAAACCTTTACTGTTGAAAGCATTCATCCAGGTGTTATCCGGCAATTGGAATATATGGATCTGGCAGAGGGAATCGGCTGCAGTTTCAGAGGCAGGTATAACCGGATAAGTAATGGTGACCACTGGAAGAGCCTTAATCCGTATTCCGATGAAATATGGTACGGATATCATATCTGTAAAGAAAATTTTATTCAGAGCATCTGTCACCAGGCAGAGCAGAAAGGGTATACATCAAAAAGACAGAGCATTTTCCGAAGCCGGAATGGAATGAATCATTGGGAAACATGATCACACTGGGACCTGAACGGATTAAAGGAACATTTCTTATTGATGCTACCGGACGCAAACGTGCAGGCCAAAGAGATCTGAAAAATAAAGTAATACAATATTCTCCCGAATATCTCGTAATGGCAGGGGTACAAAATTCTGCATCTGAGGAATTTACGGAAGATGAAACTGCTTATTTTCTTCCTGGCGAAAATTATTGGATATGGATAGGGCAGTTGGATGATCAAAGACAATGCTGGACCGCCGTCTTCAGGAAAAACGACTGGAAATCTTTTCGTAAAGAAAAACTGGCAGTTGATCTTGAAACAGCAGACCGCTGGGCTTCCATTCCCTGGGAATTTGCCATGCAGCCCGAGATACCCGGTGTATTTGCCTGTGGTGATGCTGTAGGACTGCTTGATCCTGCTTCCGGAAAAGGAATCTTTAATGCAATCGAATCAGGAGTTATGGCTGCAAAAGCTGTACGCAGTGTTTTAGATTTCCCTGGAGAAGAACAGCTGATAAAATATACCTTCCAGCAATGGTCGGAAGACCGTTTTCTTGCAATGGCCAATCAATTAAAAGCATCCTATGATCAATTGGGAATCAGAATCTGATCCATCAAAATTTATTGAAGATGTTTCGGCATCTTTTGTTGTGCTGCCTGTTCTGCGATTTCATCAATACGCTTCTTTCTGGTTTCCGGCCGTTTTGCCAAAACAATCCATTGCAGAAGTATTTTTTTCCTGATTTGCTAAGGCTTAAAAAATATTCTTTTGCTCCCTGATGCTGCTTAAATGCTTCTTCCAGATCATCTGGAATGTGTAACTCTTCAACACTGTCTAAGATTGTCCATGAACCGTTTTGTTTGGCGATTTTGATGGTTGCATGTCCGGCAGAAGTCATCAGGTTACTTTCTATAAGCCTTTTAACTTTTTCTTTGTTAATTTTTGACCAGGTACTGTTAGGCTTCCGTTTACTGAATAACTGTTTAAAAGAAAACTCATCCACTGTTTTTCTGGTACTGTCAATCCATCCGAAGCAAAGAGCCTCATCCACCAATTCACTCCAGTGAACTGTAGGCAGGTCAGATTTCTTTGTATTGCAGACGAGCCACACAGACTGTTCCTTCTGGTGATTTTCTTCCAGCCATTGTCTCCATTCCGATTTTGTATTGATGTATATGCTTTGTCTTTCCATAGAATGTTTTTAAAGTATAAATTTAAAAAACAGTAATGACAATAGTCTGTCAGTATACATAAATGTTTTTTAACTAATGCATTATCAATATACTGTCTGATTATGATTCCACTCATATAGAATCGGATGGATATTATCTACTTTTACTCAAGTTTTTCATTCATTCCCCATAATTATGAGCCTCCAGACCGGAGGCTTTCTCTGTGATGAGAAAATGAACCCGCTGGATATTGTGCAAAATAAAACAGCCACATTATTCATTTGCGGCTGTTTTATAGAAATCAGATTTGTATTATAAACTTCTTGAGCGTGCTATATTGATAAGATATACAAGATGTGCATACATATTTCGTTTCACAGACTCTACTTTTATATTTCCGGTAGCCTGATTGATGGTTGTAACAAGATCGGTATTGCACTGCCCTCCGAAATTACCACTTCCCAGATAGTTTACTGTATTATCAACTGGATAAGTAATTCTTGGATAGTCTGGTGCAGTCTGATTGGCAATTGCTGTCACTGTATTATACCCTTTGTTGTCCACATAACGGGCCGTCCATGTTCCTAAGAACTGACCATTAGAGGTATTGATACCCTGTCCCACAATTATTTGCGTGTCTACAGGATTGGTAAACCCGGCACAGGAAGTATAGTGATTGATAGAAACTGTACAGGATGAAGCATTGTCACCTGGCTGAAAGCATTTTCCTTCGTAGATAGTGGACCTTTGTTCAGCCGAAGACGTTGAAGTGTTCAATACAGCTTTGGGAGCAAAAATTTCTTCAGGAGAAATAAGGGTTAAAACTCCCTGCGCATCGGCTGCAACAATTTTTCTTTCAGCATTTGCAAGTCCTCTTACTCTTACCAGACCATTCACATCTAAAGTGTGGGTTGGAGTAGTGGTATTGATCCCAACCTGTGCTGTCAGGCCGCCATACATCGCAATTGCTGTCAAAAAGAAAGTTTTTGTTTTCATATTAAAATTTGAATAGGTTTATTTTTTCACTAATTTAGGAAATATATTGTAAATTGAAATAAAAAAATATTTTAAATGCGATATAAAATGAATTTAAAAATTATGATATGATAATTGTGATAGTTTTTGCATTATTTATATTTTATGCGTAAGGATAGCTCAAAATAGTTATATCATCTGTTTGTTTGAAAAATATTTGTATTTTAGCCGAAATTTATTGTTTTTTAATAAACATATTGGAGCCTGATTAAAATTCAGATAATTTGATTAAAAAATTAGTAGATTTGCACGGAACAAAAAACAATACAATATTAGGTACTATTCTCTACAGCATTCACCAATGAATAGTGAAGAGAAAACCAGAAATTTAGGATATAAACTACTGAAACTATGAAGAAACTTTTTTACTTTTATTAACGGCGTTTTTATTTATTGGCTGCAGTTCTAATGATGATACCATTTATGATTATGTGGGAACATGGTATGGTAGCTATGACGGGAGCGATAAAGGCGTATGGAACTTCGTGGTAGATACCAATGGTAAGGTGGTAGGAACCATGCATTCTGATGTTAATAATGAAAACTATAGTATTTCCGGAAATTTAAGTGAGACAGGAGATCTTAATGCAAAAGTAGGTTTTCCGTCATCAGGAGGTGATTTCAGAGGCACACTGAGCACGGATAAAAAGGAAACGGAAGCTGGGCCAATTCACTTCCCACCCCTGCAAAATCAGGATCCTGGAAAGGAGAGAAAAAATAAATAAAAGTCTGCATTACACAATGCAGACTTTTTATTTATAAGAATCCCATATGGGTTATTTCCTGATCTTCATTCTCAAGAATTACTACATAAAGCAGAAAATCCTTTTCCAGGAAATGTTTTTTAAAAACCGGTTCCCGATGATCGAGAGAAACTGTTTCTTCTTTATATTCCGTACTGTAGTTTTCAGAATCCAGCTTAATCGTTAAAATAACGGCTTTATCTGCATTGTAGTTTCCATTCACATATAAAGTTTGTTCCCGGATGGTGATACCGTCGTTTATATTTTTCGTATTCCCAAAACCGAATGCCTTCAGGAGCTTCTTTCCTTCTTCAGTTTTTAAACCGTTTTCAACCGTTCGCTGACCTCTTCCGGATATCATATCCAAATCTTTAATCTCAGTCATCAGCTTTGCAAACTTCTGATAGAGTAGGGGATCGCCTGCTTTTTTAATATAACTGTCAAGACTTTTCCTTATAGCTTTGCCTATTTTGGAGCAATGCCCGAATTCCGTACTGTTTTGCCTTACCTTCTCATAAGACGGATTCTTTTTATAGGCCGCTTTATTGAACCCGCTTTTCTTCCGAACTACATTTTTCCCGTTCAGATTATAGAATACGAGGTCGCCTACAGCCCCTGTGATCTTGATCAGACTTTCATAAGTTGCCATATCATCAAACTTAGCCTCAAATATACCAATAAATATATGAAAACAAAATTTTAACATATATTTATAATATAGTTGTAGTATAGTTATAGCATAATTAAAATATAAAATGTATATTTGTCATGAATTGCATAATCAAGTATAAATCAGATGAATATGGGAACGGGATTATTTCAGAAAAAAATAAGAATAAAGCAGCTGTCTGTTTTACTGATCGTCTCTGCTTTGGCGGTTTCCTGCGGTTCTTCCAAAAATGCTTCTGCCGGTAAGAAATCCGGGACTAAGACAGTAGCCAAATCTGAAAACCTCAGAAAACTGGATTCGAAATTTGATGGTAAAGTGCCAAGATCTGTCAATGATATATTGAAAGATGCTGAAAAATATATTGGAACTCCCTATAAATTCGGAGGAAACACATCATCAGGATTTGATTGCTCAGGATTTACCGTAAAAGTTTTTGAAGAAAATGCCTTTACCCTTCCCAGAAGATCTTCTGATCAGGCAGAAACAGGAAAAAATATAGACATCAGGGAAGTGAAGCCGGGAGATTTACTCTTTTTGCTACGGCAGGAGGAAGCCGGGTATCCCATGTAGGAATTGTTCATGATATCGGGCCTGACGGAGAAGTGAAATTCATTCATGCCTCAACTTCCAAAGGCGTTATTATCTCGTCACTGAATGAAAAATACTGGAATAAAGCCTATCTTCATGCTCAACGGGTTCTGTAATAGTGAAAGAAACAGAAATTAGGTAAAAAGAATTATCAAAGAAAAGCACATTGAAAAGACGATGGAATTTATTATTTGTGATGAAATGTAAAAGATAGTTATCACATATCATGATTTGTATAAAATCTATTGGCTTTAGCTGAAGCCTAATAAGAAGCAATTCCACGAAAAATGGAATTGCTTCTTATTATATAATGGAAGTTCTACATATGCTCACAAACAGATACGGCAAGCTCTTTTTCGTCTTCATTTTCTTCGTCAGCAGTAATCTTTTCAGGAAAAGAAAAGAAACTCAGAAAAAATGTAGCACCCAGCAGCAGAACACTCACGGAAAGAACATGCTGGACACCATAATAGGAGCTGACGATGCCTCCAAGAAATGCACCTAATGAAATTCCGATATTAAAGGATGAGGTAAGTAAACTGTTCACAAACTCCAATGCATGGTGGGGAATAGTTTGGGTAGTCCGGATATTGCAGACCAGAAAACCACCGGTATGAATCATGCCCCAAAGAGACACAATAATAATCATCGGAATAAAAACTCCACCCAGAAAATAGGCAAGGACCTGTACTGTAATGAGCAGGAGTAAGAATACTCTTGTCGTGATCTTTACATTCCGGTTTAAAGCCAGTCCCATAAGCCAGTTCCCAAGTGTTCCCATCCCTCCGAAAAGCAGCAGCATCATGCTGATCTGTGCACCATTCATCTTGGTGATTTCCTCAAGATATGCCGTAAGATAGGTATAGCTGGAGAACATGGCAGCCAGTGTACCAATGGTTGAAACCAGATTGATCCACAAAAAGGATTTTTAATACAGTGAACTGATTCTGTTCATGTTTTCCTTTTCTGCAGGCATGGAAGGAATGAATAATAATAATCCCATAAATGCAATTAAGCTGATGGCACTGCTTAGAAAGAAGGAAGCCTTCCAGTTATGAAAGAGATCAGCCGCATAGGTCGTCATCGGAATACCAAGAACGGTAGCAAGGCTTAGCCCAAGCATTACGGTAGATACCCCTTTGCACCCCTTTCCTTAAAGGCTATGGCAATGGAAATATTCCAGAACAGCGGATGCAGTATGGCTGGTAATACACGGGCAATCATAAGCATCGTAAAGTTCGTGAAAAAGCAGATATAAGATTAGAAAGTACAAATATGCTCATCACAAGGCATAAAAGGAACTTACGGTTTATTTTACTCGTAAACGAAGTGATAAAAGGAGAAGAAACGGCAACGGTAATGGCAAAAGCGCTCAATAACCATCCTGCAGCATCAATTGATACACCGAATTGTCTGCTGATGGTAGGAAGAATACCCACAACTCCAAATTCAGTAGTAATAATGCCAAAAGCACCCAGTGCCAGTACATAGATTGATCTTTTCATTGATTGTAATAATTTTGTCGTAGCAAATTTGAACAGAAAAAATGTAAAAAATCAGTATATTTTAATGATAAATAAGTACTTTTACCACATGAAAAGAGAGAATATAGACCAGCTTGTAAAAGTAGAGTATCATGTCACTGAAAATTGTCCTTTAAAAGGCAGTCAATACTCCTTTTTCAGATCATCTACGTAATTTCCGGGCAAGGTTCTTTTACCATCAATAACAATATGGCGTCATATGGTAAAGGCAGCCTGATATTACTGACTCCTGAAGATAAACATCATCTGGATATTGAGCAAAAGACCGAGCTTTTACTCGTAAAGTTCAGTGAACGCTATGTAAAGGATTATAAATGGAATAACATTAATTCAATAGGATGCTTGCTGTATGGTGCATCTTATCTTTCCGGCTGTATTTTACAGAATAAACCCGATATTGTTTTGGTAGACTCTATTGTCACTTCACTGCTCCATGGTCTGAACCATCCGGATCTTTATCAGGAAGAATTAACACTGCATTATGTGAATGCATTGATTGTGATCGCCGCAAGGAATATATCGAAGATGCGGGCTGAGTATACAGCATCCAATACCGATAAAAGAATTGTGGATATTATTAATTATATCCAGGGAAACATCCATGATCCGGCACTTTTAAAAGTATCTGTGATCGCTGGGGAATTCGGGCTTTCTGAGACCTATCTCGGCAGCTATTTTAAAAACCAGTGTGGAGAAACCATCACCCATTATATCCTGAATTATAAATTGAGGTTAATCGAACACAGGCTGCTTTTCAGTGATATGAGAATTAATGAAATCGTCACCGAGTTTGGATTTTCAGATGAAAGCCATCTGAATAAATTCTTTAAAAAACAACATAATATGAGCCTGACTGAGTTTAAAAAAAAAAGTAAAGGTTAAATCTATGCTTTAGATTGTTCTTTAAATATTGTTGTATTTAAGCGATTTGTAGTTATTCATATTCAATAGAAACGGGCTTTAGCCCGTTTAATAAAAAAAATTAAATCATCAATTGGCTTTAGCCAAAACTTATAGAGGAGAGAGGAAGCCCACCTCGTCAAAAATTGCAATAGTATTGCACTTCATAACCACTGAACTTTGCCATAAATAAATTAACAATGGCAGATTTTATTAGATTCTTTATCCCTATCTACTTTATTTTGTTCTTTGCAGTCTCATTTTTGGGAATCAGTATAGTGGTTGCCCAAAAAATCGGGAAAAATCCAAATGTCTTACCAAAAGATGACTCGGCTTATGCCTTGATCGGGTGGTATTTCAAACTTATTCTGGCCGCCCTTTTATATATACCATGCTACTTGTATGGTTTCCGGCACCCACAGAAAAGGCTTTTAAGATAACGGTCCTGGAAACTGAATTCATACAGTATGCAGGCGTAATCCTGATGATTTTTGCATTGATTTGGGTGGTAATAGCGCAGTTTCAGATGAAAGACTCATGGAGAATTGGTATTGATGATCAGATAAATACAAGGCTCATCACCACCGGATTGTTCCGCTTTTCAAGAAATCCTGTTTTTCTGGGAATGACCGTAAGTCTGGTAGGGTTTTTCTTGGCTTTTCCTACGGTCATCGCTTTCTTTTTTTTCTGTCATTGGATGTATTTTGATGCAGATTCAGATACGGCTTGAAGAAGAGCATCTGCTGAAACAGCACGGGCAGATTTATCTGGAGTATAAAATGAAGGTGAGCCGCATGCTGGGCCTTTATTAAAAGGATAACGTTAAAAATCGTTTTGCTGAACTTTTTTGTATCTTTGGCCAGTATAATTTTTCAAACTAATTTAAATAAGAAACATGTCGTTACAACAAACTATTGAAAATATCTGGGACAACAGAGATTTATTGCAGAATGAAGACAGCCAGAAGGCTATCAGAGAAGTTATTTCTTTGGTTGATAAAGGGAACTTCGTACAGCAGAGCCTACTGAAAACGGATGGCAGGTAAATGAATGGGTGAAAAAGCCGTGGTAATGTATTTCCCGATCCAGAAAATGGAAACTATTGAAGTAGGTCCGTTTGAATTTCATGACAAGATGCCTTTAAAGAGAAATTATGCTGAAAAAGGAGTGAGAGTTGTACCACATGCAGTGGCCAGAGAAGGGGCTTATATTGCTCCCGGAGTAATTATGATGCCTTCTTATGTAAATATCGGTGCGTATGTAGATTCAGGAACAATGGTAGATACATGGGCTACAGTAGGAAGTTGTGCACAGATCGGTAAAAATGTTCACCTGAGTGGCGGTGTAGGTATCGGTGGAGTATTGGAGCCGTTACAGGCAGCTCCGGTTATCATTGAAGATGACTGTTTCATCGGTTCAAGATGTATCGTTGTGGAAGGAGTACATGTAGAAAAAGAAGCTGTATTGGGAGCTAATGTTGTTTTAACTGCATCCACAAAAATTATTGATGTGACAGGAGATCAGCCTGTGGAAATCAAAGGAAGAGTTCCTGCACGTTCTGTAGTAATTCCTGGAAGCTATACAAAACAGTATCCTGCTGGCGAATATCAGGTTCCATGTGCATTGATCATCGGTCAGAGAAAAGAGTCTACAGACAAGAAAACATCCCTGAATGATGCATTGAGAGATAATAATGTAGCTGTTTAAGATTAATATTGTAAGCTAATACCACCAATCTTGAAAGAAAAATTTCTTAAAATATTGCTAAACCCTAAATATATATTTGGGGTTTATCTTATTATATCGGTTGTTACAGCGATTTCCAAATATCTGAGAGGAGATTATGCAATCAATAATTATCTGATTTTTAAAAACGTATTCTTTAATACCCTTCATCAGAAAAATTTATTCATCCATTATCCCGATCTTTATTTTGATTTAAACCATTACGGCGTATTTTTCAGTGCATTGATTGCTCCGTTTGCCATGATGCCGGACTGGCTGGGAATTTCACTCTGGAATATCGCCAATACTTTTATCTTCATCTACGGAGTCTATAAACTGCCGTTTTCAGATGCTAAAAAGCGATCTTCGGGCTGCTTTGCCTTCAGGAATACATTACGGCAGCGTTAAGCTTACAGTTCAATGTGGCATTAACAGGCCTTTTGCTGTTATCTGCGGTATACATTTATGAAAGAAAAGAAGTAAAATCGGTAACGGCAATTTTAATAGGAATATTCGTGAAAATCTACGGAATTGTAGGGCTTACCCAATTTTTCTTTATTAAAAACAAGACTAAGTTTATTCTTTCAGGAATTGGAATCGCCATTTTGTTTTTTGTACTTCCAATGGCCTATTCAAGTCCGCAGTTTGTCATTCAGTGCTATTCGGATTGGTTTCAGTCTATCGTAGAAAAGAATAACGAAAATCAGGTATTAGGAAATATGCAGGATATCTCATTAATGGGCTTTGTAAGAAGAGTTTTAGGGATGCATCCATTTCTAACCTTGTGTTTTTAGCAGGCGGATTGCCTCTTTTTGCTTTACCTTACATCAGAATTAAGCAGTATAAACATTATGCCTTCCAACTGATGATTCTGGCTTCAACATTGCTGTTTCTGGTACTGTTCAGTTCCAGTTCAGAATCCCCAACTTATATTATTGCAGTGGTAGGTGTGTTGATCTGGTTTTCCTTCAGAAAGAAAGAACACCATTGATCATTGGATTGTTGGTTTTCGTAATCATTTTTACATGCTTTTCAACGTCAGATTTATTTCCAAAATTTGTAAAAGAAAATTATATTATTAAATATTCATTAAAAGCAGTACCTTGTATTGTGATCTGGTTGAGAGTGACTTATGAGCTTTTAACAAAAGACTTTGAGAAAAATTACAGCCTGAATTAGTACATATGAAGAAAATTTCAATTGTAATTCCCGCCTATAACGAAGAAGGAAATGTTGCCATGATCCATCAGAAGATCAAAGAGGTTTTTGAGGGTCTGAACAGCTATGACTTTGAAATCATATTTGTAAATGACGGCAGCAGAGACAATACGCAACAAAAGCTTGAAGAACTTTCCAACCGGTATGAAGAAGTGAAATTCATTGAATTTTCCCGGAATTTCGGACATCAGCCTGCTGTAAAGGCCGGAATGGACAATGCTCAGGGAAATGCAGTGATCTCTATGGATGGTGATCTCCAGCATCCACCGGAAATTATCCCGAAATGATAAAAAAATGGGAAGAGGGATATGATGTGGTTTTTACCTTCAGAACCTATCCCAAAGAGATTTCCTTTTTAAAAGAAAAACATCTGACCTGTTTTATAAACTTTTATCGAGCTTATCGGATGTTAATTTAACGAAAGGAGGAGGTTCGGATTTCAGATTGCTGGATGCAAAAGCAGTTGAAGTCATGAGAAACTTTAATGAAGACGACCTGTTCCTCAGGGGACTGACGAGCTGGATGGGTTTCAAGCAGATAGGGATAGATTTCACCGCAGCAGAAAGACTTTCAGGAAAAAGCAGCTACAACCTTAAAAAGATGTTTACTTTCGCTTTTACAGGAATTACGGCTTTCAGTGTAAAACCACTTTATCTGGCAGCTTATCTGGGCTTTTTATTCTCCGCTCTTTCTGTAATCGGGTACGGAGTATATGTCATCCATTCATTTATTGCAAAAACCGAGATCTCAGGCTGGGCATCACTGATCATGACCATTGTTTTCTTTGGCGGTCTGCAACTGATCATTATGGGAATCATGGGAATTTATTTAGGTAAAATATTTAAACAGGTGAAAGACAGACCTAATTATATTATTAAAAACAAAAATTTTTAAAATGGTATTATTGAGTTTTGACATTGAAGAATTTGATATGCCGTTAGAATATAAGGGTGAAATTCCCTTTGAAAAACAAATTTCAATTTCACAGACAGGATTGGAAAGAATCTTAGACATCCTGAAAAAACATAACGCCAAAGCTACCTTTTTTTTCTACAGTAGTCTTTGCAGAAAACAGTAAGCATCTTATTGCAAGATTACTGGAGGAAGGCCATGAGCTGGCTTCCCACACATGGTTTCATTCAGAGTTTGAAGACAGGCATCTAAAGGAGTCAAGAGAGAAACTTGAAGAATTATTTTCTACAAAAGTTACCGGATTGAGAATGCCAAGAATGATGCCTGTAGATGAAAAAGAGGTTGAAAAGGCTGGATATTCTTACAATTCTTCCATCAATCCCACATTTTTACCGGGAAGATATAATAATTTGAAAGTATCCAGGACCTATTTCAAGGAAGGAAATGTAACACAGGTACCGGCATCGGTATCACCTAATTTCAGAATTCCTTTGTTTTGGTTAAGCTTTCACAATTTTCCTTTATTTTTCTACAAAAAACTAGCTTCGGACTGTTTGAAAAAGATCAGTATCTGAACATTTATTTCCATCCTTGGGAATTTGCGGAGATCAAAGACGAAGCTTTTAAACTTCCTGGCTTTACAGTAAAGAATTCAGGAAAAGACATGGTAGAAAGATTTGACTCGTTTGTAGGCTGGCTGAAAGAGAAAGGTCATCCATTCGGAACATTTCAGGAATTTCAAAAACAGATACAACGATGAAGATTGCTTTTGATGCCAAACGTTTTTTCCATAATACGTCCGGTCTGGGAAACTATTCAAGAGACCTTGTCAGAATACTTTCCCGGTACTTTCCGGAGAATGAATATCTGCTGCTTAATAAGAACAGATCTGAACGGGGAAAGATATTCTGGAACAGCCTGATGTGAAATTTATCCAGACTTCAAAAGGAAACCTTTCCCGGCAGTTTAAAATGGGGAAGGATGCCCAGAAGCAGGGTGCCGATATCTTTCACGGTTTATCCGGCGAACTCCCTTTGAAATGGGACAAAAAGCCAATAAAAAAAGTCGTTACCATTCACGATCTGATCTTTGTGCGCTATCCAAAATATTATTCTTTTTTGACCGGAAAATCCATTTCTGGAAATTTAAAAAGGCAGCAGATACAGCAGACAAGATCATCGCCATTTCAGAGCAGACAAAAAGGGATATCGTTGAATTTTTAAAAGTTCCTGAAAGTAAAATTGAAGTTATTTATCAGGGCTGTCATAAAGCTTTTAAAGAGCAGCAGTCTCCGGAAATGATTCAGGAAACCAGAGAGAAATTCAAGCTTCCCGAAAGATTTATTCTGAACGTTGGAACCATCGAAGAACGCAAAAACCTTTTGAATGTTGTAAAAGCCATCAACGGGACCGGAATTCCACTGGTTGTTGTGGGAAGAAAGACAAAATACTATCAGAAAATAGAAAACTTCCTGAAGAAAAACAAAATGCAGCAGCAGGTGCTTTTCCTGGAAGGTGTTTCTATGGATGAGCTGGCTGCCATCTATAAACTGGCTGATATATTTGTGTATCCCAGCTTCTTTGAAGGCTTCGGGATTCCTGTTATTGAAGCCCTTTTTTTCCAATACAGTTGTCGTAACGAGCAATACAAGCTGCCTGCCCGAAGCGGGAGGAAAAGATTCAGTGTATATCAATCCTGATAATGAACTTGACATCAGGGCTAAGATTAAATTTTTATGGGAAAATGAATCCGAAAGAAAACGCCGTGCTGAAAAGGGTTTCGGGTTTGTTCAGAAGTTTAATGATGAGCCTATAGCCAGAGAGCTGATGAATTTTTATCAAAAAATTATCTGAAAAAACTTTGCATTTTAAAAATAAACCCTACATTTGCATCATAATTCAATACAATGAAGCCAATATTTTTAGCATTACATCATTATCATCATCATATCTGTTAGACGGAATTGATTGATATAGGATTGTGCTGAAATCAAAAATAATTAAAAACCGTCTGAGTAAATAGACGGTTTTTTTGTTTCCTAATTCTCCTCAGAAATTTCATCAGATCAGTTTTATTTACTCAGACTCATAAAAAACGAAATGAGTAAATTAAAAATTGCAATTCAGAAAAGCGGCCGGCTTTACGAAGAATCTTTACAGCTTCTCAAAGATTGTGGAATCTTTGTCAACAACGGAAAGACCAGCTCAAAGTTTCAGTAGATAATTTCCCCATGGAAATCATGTACCTCCGGAATTCCGACATTCCGCAATACCTTGAAGACGGGGTAGTGGATATTGCCATCGTGGGCGAAAACCTTCTGATCGAAAAAAAAGAAAGACATCAGAATTGTAGAGAAACTTGGTTTTTCAAAATGCCGTGTTTCCATCGCTGTTCCCAAAGAAATTGAAACCGATGATCTTACGTATTTCCAAGGTAAAAAAATAGCCACTTCTTCTACCCGAATACCTTAAAAACTTCTTGGAAAAAAAAGGGGATTACATCAGATATTCACGTCATTTCCGGATCTGTGGAAATTGCACCTAATATCGGCCTTGCAGACGGATCTGTGATATTGTAAGCTCCGGAAGTACTTTATTCAAAAACGGATTGAGAGAAACCGTTACTTTATTAAAATCGGAAGCTGTTTTAGCTCAAACTCCACAGCTATCTCCTGAAAAAGAAGCTGTTCTTCAGAAATTCCTGTTCAGAATTCAGGCTGTTTTAAAAGCAAAAAATTCAAAATATATTCTGATGAATGTTCCCAATGAAAAATTCAGAAAATATCAGAGGTTCTTCCTGTATTAAAAAGCCCTACAGTTATTCCGTTGGCTGAAGAAGGCTGGAGCAGTATTCATTCCGTCATCGATGAAGAACGTTTCTGGGAGGTGATTGATGAACTGAAAGAAAATGGTGCGCAGGACATTCTAATCATCCCAATTGATAAAATGGTTATATAAAGAATCTAACTAATCATAATATGGGTTAACGCAAAGGCGCAATGAAAATGAAATCAATACTGTTTTAAAGCGCAAAGATTTTATCTGCGATAAAATTGAATGCTGCTTTAAGTCACAAAACTATACTCAAACACTTGCTGAAAATCTTAGATCTTCTTGCCGCCTTAAAAAAGTAAAGATTTAAAAAACTTGCGCCTTTGCGTTCATAAAAAAATTAAAAAGTACAATGAAAATATACAGATATCCTACAAAAGAAACCTGGAAAAACCTGGTAAAACGTCCTGTTCTCGAGCAGGAAGAAGTTTCAGGGCTTATAACAGAAATTTTTACTGAAGTTGAAAAAACGGAGATAAAGCTTTAATAGAGTTTAATAAAAATTTGATAAAGCAGACACTCAAAGCATTGCAGTGACCGAAGAGGAAATTGAAAATGCTGAAAATCTGATCAGTGATGAGCTAAAAGAAGCTATTCAGCAGGCCAAAGAAAATATTTCAAAATTTCACGCATCACAAAAGCAGGAGATCCGGAAAATTGAAACCACAAAAGGAGTGATTTGCTGGAGAGAAAACCGGGCTGTAGAAAAAGTAGGGATGTATATTCCGGGAGGTACAGCACCTTTATTCTCAACAGTTCTGATGCTGACCGTTCCTGCCAATCTTGCCGGCTGTAAAGAAATTGTTCTCTGCACGCCACCGGATAAAAACGGAAACATCAATCCTGCTATTCTCTATGCAGCAAAGCTTTGCGGGGTTTCCGGTATCTTTAAAACCGGCGGAGCACAGGCTATCGCAGCGATGACCCTGGGAACAGAAAGTATTCCGGGAGTGTCCAAAATCTTTGGCCCGGGTAACCAGTTTGTAGTAGCCGCTAAAGAATATGCCCAGCGTTACGGAGTTGCCATCGATATGCCGGCAGGCCCAAGCGAGGTCCTTGTGATTGCAGATGAGCAGGCTGTACCTGAATTCTGTGCCGCAGACCTTCTTTCACAGGCAGAACACGGAAGTGACAGTCAGGTGGTTTTTATTACGACAGACCTTAAAGTTTTTGATGAAACAATAAGTGCTATTGAATTTCAAATAAAAGACTTACCCCGGAATGAATTTGCAGGAAAAGCTTTAGAAAACAGTTCTTTTATTATCCTGAATTCCATTGAAGAAGCGGTTGAGTTCAGCAATCTTTATGCCCCGAACACCTTATCCTGGCCCTCAGCGATTTTGAAGAATATATTCCAGAAGTCCGGAATGCAGGGTCGGTTTTCCTTGGGAACTATTCCTGTGAAAGCGCCGGAGATTACGCCAGCGGAACCAATCACACCCTTCCCACCAATGCCTATGCAAGGAATTACAGCGGAGTATCTCTGGATAGTTTTGTAAAGAAAATTACATTCCAGCATCTTTCAAAAGAAGGCCTTCAGAATCTGGGAAAAACAATAGAGATCATGGCAGAGGCGGAAGGATTGCTTGCCCACAAAAATGCAGTATCAATAAGATTACAATCTTTATAGTTGGTAAGCAGAAAGACATAAAAATTAATGAAAAAATCTGTTTTTAAAATAAGTAATAATTGTATAAGAGAAAAAATGGGATGTCGCTTATTTTTTTAATTGCTCGCAGATTTAACAGATGACGCAGATTTATTTCAGCGTAAAAATATGCGAAATCTTTGTGATCCGTGAGAGCTTTATTTTCTTAATCTTTTTGTCTTGCGGTTATAAAAAGAATAAACTAACATCTTAAAGAATTCATACCATTAATAAATGAAAAACAATATAATGAACAAGACAACCATCAATATCAAAAGTTTAGTAAGAGAAAATATTTTAAAATTACAACCTTATATCAGTTTTAGGGATCATAACGAATTCAGTGCGCCTGTATTTCTGGATGCCAACGAAAGCCCTTTCGGAGAATGCAACCGTTACCCGGATTCTACCCAGAAAAAGCTTAAAAGTCGCCTGGCAGCGCTTAAAAACCTTTCACCGTTGCAGATTGCCATCGGGAACGGAAGTGATGAGCTTATTGATCTGATTATTAAAATTTTTGTGAGCCTAAAAAAGATTCGGTTTTAATGATGAATCCTTCCTTTGCCATGTACGGTTTCTATGCTGCAATCAATGAAAACAGGGTTTTACAGCTTCAGCTGAATGAAAATTTTGAGATCGTGAAAGATGACTTTTTAAATATAGTGAAAGAAGAATCTATAAAGGTTTTCTTTTTATGCTCGCCCAATAATCCTACAGGAAACAGCATCGATGATATTGAATTTTATCTTCAGAACTTTAGCGGTATTGTGGTGGTAGATGAAGCTTATATTGAGTTTTCCGGTAAAAAGTCAAGTCTGGAACTGCTGGATCAGTATCCTAATCTGATTGTCCTTCAGACATTTTCAAAGGCATGGGGAACCGCAGGGGCAAGAGTAGGAATGGCTTATGCATCCGAAGAGATTATAAGGCTGATCAATACCGTAAAAGCACCTTATAATGTTAATGTATTGAGCCAGGAACTGATCCTGAAAACATTGGATGATGACCGGCTTAATGAAAATGTAAATAATATTCTGGCAGAAAGGGCTTGGCTGCAGCAAGAGCTTGAAGGTATTGAATGCATTGCAAGAATATTTCCTACAGATGCCAACTTCTTTTTAATTAAAATGAAAGAAATAGAAAAAGTGTACGGAAAAATGCTGGAAAAAGAAATTCTGACAAGCAGGAGAGATCCTGCGATTCCGGGGTGTATCAGGATTAATGTAGGAAGCCGTCAGGATAATGAAAAATTAGTCAATCTGTTGAAAAATATATGATTATGAAAAAGTACTCTTTATAGACCGGGACGGAACCCTCATCATAGAACCGCTTACGGATTTTCAGGTAGATTCACTGGAAAAACTGGAGTTTTATCCGGGAGTGTTTCAGAACCTCTCCAAAATAGCCAACGAGCTTGATTATGAACTGGTGATGGTAACCAATCAGGATGGTTTGGGAACCGAAAGCTTTCCGTTTGATGATTTTATTAAGCCTCATGAAAAGATGTTGGAAGCCTTCAGAAATGAAGGAATTATCTTCAATGATATTCTGATTGATAAAAGCTTTGAACACGAAAACCTTCCAACCAGGAAACCGGGAACAGGAATGCTAGGAAAATATATTTATGGAGATTATGATCTGGAAAATTCCTATGTAATTGGTGATAGAAGTAGCGATATTCAACTGGCTAAAAACATGGGGACTAAATCTGTTTTTCTAAATAAAAGCTTTAATACAGATGCGAGCCTGGTCACTACTTCATGGGCAGAGATTTATCAGTTTTTAAAATCGGGAATGCGGACTGCCAGACTAAGCAGAAAGACCAATGAAACGGATATCGAAATTGAAGTGAATCTTGATGGTAAAGGGAAATCTGAAATCTCAACAGGTCTTCACTTTTTGATCATATGCTGGACCAGATCGCAAGGCATGGAAATATGGATCTTACCATAAAGGTAAACGGAGATCTTGCGGTAGACGAACACCATACCATAGAAGATACGGGAATCGTTTTGGGAGAAGCTATTGTAAAAGCATTAGGAAAGAAAAAGGAATTGAAAGATATGGATTTCTCCTTCCCATGGATGATTGCCTTTCTCAGGTAGCAATTGATTTCGGTGGCAGGCCGTGGTTGGTTTGGGATGCAGCATTCAAAAGAGAAAAAATAGGGATATGCCTACCGAAATGTTCTTTCACTTTTTCAAATCCTTTACTGATTCTTCAAAATCAAACCTGAATATCAAAGCGGAGGGGGATAATGAGCACCACAAAATAGAATCCATTTTCAAAGCTTTTGCAAAGGCGGTTAAAATGGCGGTGAACCAGTCAGATGCTAATTACAGTTTACCCTCTACAAAAGGAAGCTTATAAAGAGATTAAAATCAAGATACGATGATTGCAATAATAAAATATAACGGGGAAATGTAAATTCCGTTCAGAATGCGCTTAACAGACTGAATACAGAGTCCATCATTACAGATGATCCGGAGTTGATCCTGAAGGCTGATAAAGTCATCTTCCCGGGCGTAGGAGAAGCCTCATCCACGATGAAGCTATTGAAAGAAAAAGAACTTGATTTGCTGATTCCGGCTTTGAAACAGCCTGTCTTGGGAATATGCCTTGGCATGCAGCTGATGTGTAAAGGAAATGAAGAGGGAAATACCGAAGGAATGGGGATTTTTGATATCAATGTCAGAAAGTTTCCGGCCAGGGATATTGTTCCACATATGGGTTGGAACAGTGTTTCCGGGCAGGGTTCTCCGTTATTTTCAGGGGTAGAACAGGAGAATGATCTCTATTTTGTTCACAGTTATTATTGTGAGCTTTCAGACTTTACCACTTCGGTTTGTGATTATATTCTCCCGTTCAGTGCTTCATTACAGAAAGACAATTTCTATGCAGTACAGTTTCACCCTGAAAAATCTGGGAATGTGGGAACCGGATCTTAAGGAATTTTATCCGATTATAATGGAATGTCTCTATGAGAGAAGGTATACAAATGATGATTTACAAAATTTTACTCGGGAAATAAATAGCTGTAACCCGCAGCCAACTAAAAAATAAACAAATGAAAATTATTCCGGCAATTGATATTATCGACGGCAAATGTGTCCGCCTATCAAAAGGAGATTACAATACAAAGAAAATATACAATGAAGATCCTGTAGAAGTAGCAAAGGAATTTGAAAGCTTCGGAATCCGGTTTCTTCATGTGGTTGACCTGGATGGGGCAAAATCAAAGCATATTGTCAATCAGAAGGTTCTGGAAAATATCGCTTCATCCACTGCTTTGCATATTGATTTCGGAGGTGGATTAAAAAGTGCTGAAGATATAGAAACCGCCTTTAGTTCTGGAGCACAGCAGATCACATTGGGTAGTATAGCTGTTCAAAATCCCGAATTTTGTGTTGAAATGATTCAGAAATACGGTCCGGACAAGATCATTCTGGGGCGGACTTTGAAAACAGAAAGATCAAAACCTCCGGCTGGCTGGAAGGAAGTGATGAAGATGTGGTGGATTTCATTCTTCAGTACCAGAAAAAGGAATTCAATCGGCAATATGTACCGATATTTCAAAGGATGGAATGCTGGAAGGTCCCTCCACAGGTCTTTATATTGAAATTTTATATAAAACAGCAGTACAGCTTACGGCAAGTGGCGGCATCTCGGGCATCAAAGACGTCTATAAAATGAAAGATATCGGATGTGCCGGTACCATCATAGGAAAAGCAATTTATGAAGGTAAAATAAGCCTCCAACAACTTCAGAATTTTATTGAAAATGCTTAAAAAAGAATTATTCCGTGTCTGGATATAAAAGACGGATGTACGGTAAAAGGAATCAACTTTGAAGGTCTTAAAAATGCAGGAGATCCTGTAGAGCTGGCCAAAAATATGAACTGGAAGGGGCAGATGAACTGGTCTTTCTCGATATTACAGCAACTCTTGAAAACAGAAAGACATTTGTAGAACTGGTACAGGATATTGCAAAAGAACTGAGCATTCCGTTCACGGTAGGAGGTGGTATTTCTTCAGTTGAAGATGTAAGAAGGCTTCTGGAGGCAGGTGCCGACAAGATCAGTATCAATTCTTCTGCGGTAAAGATCCGCAGCTGATTTCCGCATTGGCAAAAGAATTCGGAAGCCAGTGTATTGTAGTTGCTATTGACACCAAACGGATTGAACAGACAGATTTGGTACACATCAAAGGAGGAAGACAGGCAACAGCTCTGAATACGGTAGAGTGGGCAAAAGAAGCTGCGGCTTTGGGTGCGGGCGAAATCCTGCTCACTTCTATGGATGGTGACGGAACCAAAAACGGATTTGATCTCAGAATTACAAAGCTGGTTTCTGAAGCCGTCAATATCCCTGTGATTGCTTCAGGAGGTGCCGGAGCAGTAGGTGATTTTATTAAAGTGTTTGATGAAACGAAGGCTACAGGAGCATTAGCAGCCAGTGTGTTCCATTTTAACGAAATAGGGATTCTGGATTTAAAACAACAGCTAAAAACGCAAAAAATTGAAGTACGATGAATATAGATTTTAAAAAAGATAACGGTCTTGTACCTGTGATTATTCAGGATGAAAGAACCTTGCAGGTCCTGATGCTGGGCTACATGAATGAGGAAGCCTTTGAAAAAACAAAGCAGGAAGGGATTGTCACTTTTTCAGCCGTTCCAAAAACAGATTATGGACAAAAGGAGAGGAGTCCGGTAATTTTCTGACAGTTAAAAGCATCGCTGTCGATTGTGATCAGGACACAATCCTGATTAAAGCCGTTCCGAAGAATGTTGTCTGCCACACGGGAAGTTTCAGCTGCTTTGGTGAGAAAGATTCCAAAGGCTTTTTATATGAGCTTGAAGAGAAGATCATCCAGAGAATAGACACTAAGGCACAAGAGTCTTATACGTATTCACTATACCAGAGAGGAATCAATAAAGTTGCCCAAAAAGTAGGGGAAGAAGCTGTAGAATTGGTGATTGAAGCTAAGGATGATAATGAAACGCTCTTTAAAAACGAAGCTGCCGACCTGCTGTATCACTTTTTGATCTTACTGAATGCAAAAGGATTTTCACTGGAAGAAATAGAAGAAATCCTTCAAGACAGAAACCGATAACCTTTTAAGATAAAGCTTTTATAAAAATAAAACTGAAAGTCAGGATTTTATTGCAATGGTAAGAAATGTAATTCCTTTGCTGGTTGATGAAATTATAAAATTAAGATCTGAAGAATAGATTCGTTATGAGCCTCAGGTCGTTATCTTATCATCTAAACTCAAATGTCTATATTTGCCGGAAATTATAACCATTATAAAACCAATGAATATGAATGAATTTTCAGGATATGAAAAGATGCCTGATTCCCTGAAGAAGACAGGTCTTAATGAGAGGGACATGTTGAAAATGGAGAAATTAAAGTGGGTGGTTACTGAGAAGATCCACGGTGCCAACTTTAGTTTTTCTTATGAAGATAATCAACTGAAATATGCCAAAAGGAGAGAGTATCTTAATTGGGCAGATGATTTCTTTGGTTTCCAGATCGTTGTTGGCAGATTGGAGTAAAATGATCCGCTTATTTGAAGAGTTGAGACTTATGAATCCTGGTTCCGGATATATCATTTATGGAGAATTATTTGGAGGGAAATACCCTCATCCAGATGTGGAAGCTATAGAGAATTTGCAGGCTATACAAACGGGTGTTTACTATACTCCGGATATTCATTTTTATGCATTTGACATTGCCATAGTAAATGAGCACGGGATAAAAAACTATTTAGATTATGAATCTGCGGTATCTTATTTCGTCCGGTTTGGAATTCCTCATGCACAACCCTTGCTGATAGGTAAATTTAATGAAGCTTTGAATTTTAATACCCGCATCAATTCACCTGTTCCCATGCAAATGGGGCTTCCGGAACTGGAGCAGAACCTTATTGAAGGAGTGGTCATAAAGCCATATGACCTGAAAGACATATCATTATTATCCAGCCGGCCGATTATCAAGCTGAAGAATCCGGAGTTTGATGAAGAAGATAAATTTCACAAAGCTGAAAAATGGTCATTTATCCCAGATATTTCTTCTAAAACCGAAAATTTATCTTTCATAACAGATGAATTAAGAACATATGTGACAAAAATCGGCTGGAAAGTGTACTTTCTAAGGTTGGAGCCCTTGACTTGAATAATTCGGCCCGTCTCTCTGAGATAAAAGAAGAGTTTTTACAGGATGTTTTTACTGATTTTAATGAAAATAACGGAAGTTTTCTCAATGAGCTCTCTAATGAAGATAGAGAATGGATCAGCGAAAGAATAATATCTGAGATTCAAAAAGTTATTGTAAATGAATAAAATAACGTTAAAAAACCGGAATTTCCCGGCTCTGTTTTTACTTTGTAACAAAATAAGCCAGACCGTTACTAATCACCTCAAAGACTAACTTCTAATGAAACTAAAGCTAGCATTATTACTGGCATTATCTGCCAGCTCAATCTTTGCTCAGAAAATATGTAATGAATTGTATGATCAGAAATTTACAAAACAGCAGTTGGAGCAGGATGTGGATTTTATAAGAGAAAAAATTGTTAATGTCCACATCAATCCGTTCACTGAAATTTCAAAATCAGAGTTCGAAGAAAAATATTCAGAGATCCGGAAGTCATTAAAAGACGGAATGACCCAAAAGGATTTCTACTATCTCGCCAAGCCTTTAATTGTGACTTTGAATGATGAGCACAGCGGAATGTCCGATTATTGTGTGACTGACAGTATCAGAAACAATATGAAAGTTTTGCCTTTAAAATTCAGATATGAAGAGGGCAAAATGCTACTGACCGAAAATTTTTCTGATGCAAGTCTCAACATCGGTGATGAATTAATTTCACTAAACGGAATGCCTGTCAATGAAGTATTGGAAACCTGTGCCAGGGTGATTCCCGGGGCCAGGGAAGAACGTATTCCGATGGCGGTTGATAAGTTTTGGATCATGATCAATAAATACTGCTATTTTATTACAGACAATTATAAGCTGAAGTTTAAAGGAAGACCGGAAACCATCGTAAAAAGTATTTCTTTGGAACAGCTGAAAGCTAATGCTTCAAAGGCAGCCCCGGAAAAAGAAGAATTTAAACCTGTTGATTATAAAAAAATTAAAAATGTTGCTTATTTGACGGTGAATACCTTCGATGATAAACGTACTTTTTCTGTGGAGGAATGGAAACTGAAGTTCGACAGTATTTTTACCCGCATCAAAAAAGATCAGGTACAAACTCTTGTAATTGATGTTCACAACAATTCCGGGGAAATTCAGCAATAGGAAACCTTCTGATCAGCTATTTTTCTGATAAAAACTATAACAGCTATCAGGGAAAATGGAAAAAAAGTAAAGAATATTCTGATTTTTTAAAGTCGAATAATAAAACCGTGCCTGAATATGAAAGTATAAAAGACGGAGACTTTTATCCGATCAGATCAAGAGTGGTCAAAGCAGGAGAAAATCCGTTAAGATTCAACGGAAAGACTTATGTGGTTATTGGTAAAAACACATTCTCAAGTGCGATGATGTTTGGAGCCATGGTTTTGGATAATAAACTGGCAGAAGTGGTGGGTGAAATACCGGAAAAAGGACATCCGAACCATTTTGGTGAGCTCATAAGTTTCAGACTCCCAATACAAAACTAGATTTTCTTTTTGGAGTAAAAGAATGGATAAGGCCTGCAGGAAATATTGTACCCAATAAACTTATTCCTGTCAAAAAAATTGATCTGAAAAATAAATCTGAAGAGCAGATCATAGAACAGCTTTAAAAACTTATATGAATAAAGAAGAACAGAGCAAAAATTGAAATTTTTGCTCTGTTTTATTTAAATTATCTTTCGATCATTATATTTTTAACAAGGGTTTGATCACCTGCTTTTAAAGTCCCGATATACACTCCGTTTTGAAGACCGGAAACATCAACCTTTCTTTCATTATTCACTTTCAGCAGTGTTCTTCCTATGGAATTGCTGATTTCAAAACTGAAGTGGGTTTCTTTAGAATCCGGCAGTTCAATATTCAGAATTGTATTGGCGGGGTTAGGGTAGAACTTTGTGCCTTCCAGTATATTATTTGAAGCCGTTTTATTGGTTCCTGTAATTGTAGATGCTGTTGCGAAATGCTGCAGAGCGCCCACCGTTGCTTTTCCGATATTATAGACATATACAGGATCTACATTGGCAAAAGTATCTTTGGAAGAGTGAGGATAGGTGCTTCTTATTCTTTCAAAAAAACCGGTAATCACTTCACCTTTTTGCTCAAAAGGAATGTAATCCGTATCAGCAGCAGGATCTACGGCAGTCTGAAGAGGAGAGTAGAGTGCTGTACAATTTCTGAGTTGCTGGGTAACAGCGGCAGAGGCTGAATTGTTGGAAGAAAGGCCACCCTGGTCTTCATCACAATATACCGTATTGTTGTTATTTCCTTTTACACCGCCTACCTGATCAAGGTTAAAGACCAGTTTAATATCCAGTTTACGGACACCTCCCTGGTACACAACATTATTCACGTAATGGCTGCTTCCTCTCAGCCCCTGTTCTTCTCCGGAAAAGTGAATAAACTTAATTGAGTATTCGGTAGGAACATTTTTTAATATTCTTGCGGCTTCCAGGATAATAGAAGTTCCGCTGCCGTTGTCATTCACTCCCGGGCCATAGATGGTGTCAAAATGCCCGCAGATAATTACATATTTATTGGGATATAGCGTTCCGGTTTTGGTGATGATCAGGTTTTTAGAACTTGTTGATCCGAAGGTGAAGGGGCTTTCCTCAATCTGGCTGGCTGTATAACCGTAAGAAGTATATTTGTTTTTGATCCAGTTTAAAGTATTGGTGTTAGCCTGGGAGCCTGTAGTTTTCACACCCAGATTGGCAAACTCCTGAAGATTAGCAGTAATATTGGTTTGAGTCACCATATCAGCCCTGTTCTTATAAGCCTGAATAAAAGTTTGAGCAATTCCTGTACAATCAGAGAGGTGCACAATAATGTGGTAAGTTTTTTCATATTATTTATTTTAGTTTGGTGACACGAATGTAGTGAATAAATCACAATAAAGTGTTTAATGATTTGAAAATATTTTAAAAATTAAAACAATTTAGTGTCAGTTTGGTATCCTTTCTGAGTTTTGTCCTTAAACATAAAAAAACCTTTGAAAATCCAAAGGTTATATAATTGCTGTAAAGCAGATTTTTTTGTGAGCCTGTCTAAATTTTAGCAGTAAATGATTATTTCTAATCACAAGTGGGCTAAAGTATTTAAGATAAGCCTTAGTGACTTTTGTGGTGAAACTGATCCATTCATAAATCAATCGTTATTTTTCAATCAGTATTTTCCTTACCACGGTTTTATCACCCGCTTTTAATATCCCGAGATAGGCACCGTTTTCTAATCCGGAGACATTGATTTTGGTTTCATTATTCGTTTTCAGGATAGATCGACCCGGGAAGTCCGTAATTTCAAAACTGAAATTTCTTATAGCCGGATCCGGAAGCTCAATACTGATGATGTTTTTTACCGGATTGGGATAGATCTTCACATCTTCCAGAGAGTTTTTTACAACGGCTTCCCGGGTTCCCAATGTTCCGGTGGCAACAGCAAAGTGCTGTATTGCTCCTACCGTTGCTTTTCCGATATTATAAATATACACAGGATCTGTATTGGCAAACGTGTCTTCTATAGAATGTGGATAGGAGCTTCTTATTTTCTCAAAAAAACCGGTAATCGTATATCCTTTAGCTTCAAAAGGGATATAATCGGAATTCTCAGCAGGATCAACATCGGTCAAAAGAGGAGAATAGAGCGTTGTGCAGTTTCTGAGTTCCTGAGTAGCTGTTGCAGAAGCTGCATTGTTTGAGGAAAGACCTCCCATATCCTGATCACAAAAAACCGTATTGTTGTTGTTTCCCATAACACCTCCTACCTGATCAAGATTAATGACCAGTTTGATGTCCAGCACGCGGTTTGTACCCTGATAGGCCACCGAGTTTGCATAATGCTTGCTTCCAATAAGCCCCTGTTCTTCCCTGAGAAATGAATAAATTTTACGGAATATTCGGTAGGAACATCTTTCAGGATCCTTGCTGCTTCAAGGATAACAGAAGTTCCGCTTCCATTATCATTTACGCCCTGGCCGTAGATGCTGTCAAAATGCCCACAAACAATCACAAAAGTATTAGGGTATAATGTGCCGGTTTTGGTAACGACCAGATTTTTTGATGTTCCGTTTCCATAGGAAAAGAATCTTCGGCCATCTGGCTGGCTGAATATCCATAAGAAGTATACTGATCCTTAAGCCACGTCAGTGCATTCGCATTAGCCTGTGAGCCTGTGGTTTTTACACCTAAATTGGCAAATGCCTGAAGATTAGCCGTAATATTGGTCTGGGTCACCATATTCGCCCTGTCCTGGTAAGCCTGAATAAAACTTTGAGCTTCTATACTTTGTAAAGCTAATGAAGCCACCAATAAAGTGATAAATTTTTTCATTCGTATATTAGTAGATTGGTATATAGATATTTACGGAATAATGATATTGTTTATTTTTCAATGATAAGCTTTCTGGAAGTGTTTCCCTGCTCAGTCTTTACCGTAACCATATAAACTCCGTTTTTAAGTCCGGAGGTATTTATTTTTTCTGGTTTTCAACATTCATTACAATGTTACCGGCCATATCACTGATTTCGGCTTTGAAAAATGGCTTCATATTTTGCGGAAATTCAATATTGACAACATCTTTAGCCGGATTAGGATAGATCCTGATAGCGTCCGGTGAATTTTTCACAGAATTTTCATGAGTACTTAAGAGATCGTTAGCTGTACTGGCTACGGCAAAATGCTGCAATGCACCTACAGCTGCTTTTCCTACATTAAAGACATACACCGGATCAATATTGGCAAAGGTGTCATTGGAGGTATGTTCATTATTGCTCCTGATATGCTCATAAAACCCGGTAATGGTATATCCTTTCGCTTCAAAAGGCATATAGTCAGAACCATAGGTGTTGGAAATGACAGTTTGCAGAGGAGAGTAGAGGCTGGTACAGGTAGCCAGCTCTTGAGTCACAACGCCGGATGCTGCATTATTGGAAGACGTAGCTCCGCCGATATCTTTTTCGCATTTGATGGTATTGTTAGTGTTTCCGATAAGCCCGCCCACCTGATCAATATTGAAAACAAGCTTTATATCCAGCTGACGGACTCCTCCCACATAAGCCACATTGTTTACATAATGGCTGCTGCCTAAAAGGTTTTGCTCTTCACCGGAAAAATGAATGAATTTTATTGAATATTCTGTCGGCACATCTTTTAATATCCTTGCCGCTTCCAGAATAATGGATGTGCCACTTCCGTTGTCGCTTACTCCAGGTCCTGTAATCGTATCGTAATGTCCGCAAATAATGACATATTGATTAGGATATAACGTTCCTGTTTTGGTAATAATTAAGTTTTTTGAAGTTGCGCTTCCATAGGAAAATGAATCTTCTGTCATTTCATTGGCTGTATACCCGTAAGCGAGGTATTTGTCCTTAAGCCAGGTCAGCGTATTGTTATTGGCCAGCGATCCGGTAGTTTTTACTCCCAGTCCGGCAAAACCCTGAAGATTGGCTGTAATATTTGTTTGGGTAACCATATTGGCCCTGTCCTGATAAGCCTGAATAAAACTTTGAGCACCAATGCTTTGTACAACAACAGAGGTCAGCAAAAAGCTGCAATTCTTTTCATTTTTCTTGTTCTCTTTATAGATTGCTAATATAATAATAAATAAAGACTTTTTGCTGATAATTATATATTGCTTATTGTGTTTTAATTGTTTTTTCAATAATAATATATCTTTTTATGCAATTTATTATTATAATAGTCTGAAAGTCATTTAATCTGGATTTTTATTTAATTTTTTTCTTTTTATTTTATTTGTAGGATGATTTTTACCAAAATTGATGAATGTAAGGAATATTCAAAATGTATTTTCTTAAAAAGCAGGACTGTAATTGAACAGAGATTTCCTAAACCTTATAAGCTGATCTTTCAATCTTCTGATGAAATGGTAAAGATTACTAAAAGCTGGCCGTCCAGTGAGAATTTGTGTTTGATCAGTTGGTTTCTGTCTTTAAACAAAAAATCCCGGGAAATCCTGGACTTATATTGATAACAAAAATAGTTTCTACATTATTTTACTTGATCTACAACAGCTTTGAAAGCTTCAGGGTGATTCATTGCTAAATCTGCTAAAACTTTTCTGTTAAGCTCAATGTTGTTCTTTTAAGAGCTCCCATAAACTGAGAGTAAGACATTCCGTGCTCTCTGGTTCCTGCGTTGATACGAGTGATCCAAAGTGCTCTGAAGTTTCTTTTCTTCTCTTTTCTACCACGGTAAGCATATTGCATTGCTTTTTCTACCGCGTTTTTAGCTACAGTCCAAACGTTCTTTCTTCTACCGAAAAAACCTTTAGCTTGCTTAAAAATTTTCTTTCTGCGAGCTCTTGAAGCTACGGCATTTACTGATCTTGGCATAATTTAAATTGTTTTTTTGAAATGTGCGACAAACTGTTTCATTGTGCTTGGCTGCCCCATTTCAGGGTTAAAATGTTGAATTTGTTTGAATTCTTATAAACCGAATATAGATTTATAAAAACTACTTAATTGCTAATTGACGTTGAACGCTTTTCTCATCCACTTTAGCTACGTAAGAAGTAGTAGTAAGATTTCTCTTCTGCTTAGTTTCTTTCTTAGTTAAGATGTGGCTTTTGTAAGCGTTTTTTCTTTTGATCTTACCTGTTCCGGTAAGAGCAAAACGTTTCTTAGCACCTGATTTCGTTTTTAATTTTGGCATTGTTTTGCTTTTTTATTGTTTTTGTTATCAATATCTGTTTTGGCTACTCCTAAGGACATTAGGAATAATAGTTTGCAAAATTACAAAAAAAAACTGATACCTGAAAGTAATTTTTAAGCTTTAAAATAAGTGTCATATCAGTGCAACAGCTGTACAATAATTTATACAGAATAAAAATCTCTGTCTCTATATTGTTAAAAAGAAACAACATAGAGACAGAGATTACATTCGAGAATTTATGTCTATATAAATCTTCCTGCTTGAATTAGGATTTAATAAACCCTAAAAGATCCCTGTTGATGGTCTCTGCTTCTGTGGTCGGCATCCCATGCGGGAAACCCGGATAGGAGATAAGCTTGCCATTTTTAACCAGAGTAGCAGCCACTTTACCTGTAGTCTCAAACGGTACGATCTGATCATCTTCACCATGCATTACCAGTACAGGAATATCTACACTTTTAAGGTCTTCGGTAAAATCTGTTTCCGAAAATGCCTTTACACAGTCATAATGAGCTTTGATGGAACCACTCATTCCCTGTCGCCACCAGTTTCTCTGGATTCCTTCAGAAACCTTGGCACCTTCTCTGTTGTAGCCGTAGAAAGGGAAGGTAATATCAATAAAACTGCTGTCTGTGGTTAGCCGTATTATTTCTGATATCATCAAAAACAGACATAGGAACTCCGTCCGGATTATTCTCATTCTGAACCATAATTGGAGTTACAGCACTGATCAGAACTGCTTTTGAAACTCTTCCGTTGCCATGTTTGGCAACATACCGGATAACTTCACCACCACCTGTAGAATGCCCCACGTGGATCACATCTTTCAGATCCAGTGCCTCAACAATTTCCGCCACATCTGAAGCGTAAGTGTCCATATCATGTCCATAAGGAGTCTGCTCTGATCTTCCGTGTCCTCTTCTGTCATGTGCAATCACCCTGTAGCCTTGTTCCAGGAAGAAAAACATTTGTGCATCCCAGTCATCACTGGATAATGGCCACCCGTGATGAAAGAAGATGGGCTGGCCTTTCCCCAGTCTTTATAATAAATTTCGGTTCCGTCTTTTAAGGTAAGTGTGTTCATTGTTTTTATTTTAATGTTGTTGTATGAATAGTTGATTAAATTCTTATATCCGCAAATCTAGATAGAAAATTTTCACCATTTATTGATCTAAGATAGTAATTGATCGAAATATTCAGCACAAGGCAACGGATGATTAACTTTAATTTAACAGCAAACAGAGACAAAAATCAATTTTAAAATCAATATCAAAGGTAATCTCCAAAATATAGCTGATAATCGGGATTGCAGTATTCTTCACTTCTCTTTAATATTGATGAACAGGATGAATAAATTTCTAAAGTATGAAAACGATAGTATTGAGTGGATTTTTTATGTTGAATTCGATAATAGCCTGCACACAGGAAAAAAAAGATAAGCCTTCAGCAATGAAAGTCATACATACTGTCCCGTTTTTAACCAGGCAGAATGATTTTGTCTATGTAGACACAGCAAGTCTTAAACCCGTTATCAATCAAAAATTCAAAAGTGCATCGGTTTTTACACCTACAGGTTATGCCGTTGTTGAGAATGAAAAAGGTGAATATGCTGCCATAGACGAAACCGGAAAGGTGGTATTGGATTTTTCACCAAGCCAGATTAGTTTAAATGTGGTCAATGGGCTTACATTCTATAAAAAGAATATTGAATATGATAAGAAAATGCCCGTCTGGAAATGGGAATGGAATATTATGGGAAGTGGCATCAGGAAAGAACAGACCTACCATAAAACAGAGATCGGAATTATAGAAAGCCGGCAGATTTTACTCAGTGAAGATATTCCGTATCTGGAGGATAATTACGGTCTGAATTTTATTTCCGTAGATGAAAATCACATTTTTTGGAATGGAGCGCTTTACCGGATCAAAAAAACAACCTAAGTAAAATCGAAAATAATATTGCTGAGCTGTTAGAGAATAAACGCTTTATCAAAGCATCCAATACAAGTTTTTCAGTATATGAACTGAATCAGAAGAAACCAATTCACAGCGGGCTCAACGGTTCCGAAACACTTTCAATGCAATACGGAAACGAAATCATAACGCTGAATGATGTGAATAAAGAACGTTATGAACCGGATGTTCCTAAACTTCTGGTGGATAATAAAACCCAGGACGTTTACCTTTTTCCGCAATATGAAAAGGTATTTCCGAAGAAAATTACAAAAGCAACGACTTCACAGATTGACTTCATTAAAAAAACATCTTTAGTATATTCTATCACCAATTCCCTTATTTTTTGCTGGGTGTTTTCAATTACGATCATGATGTCTGGGCGTATGACTGGCTTTATATCGACACCGAAGGGAAGATTACAGACTCCATTGGTACTTATAACTTTAAAGTTTTGGATCAGGTCGGGAATCTGGTCTGGCCCGACAGGAAAATGATTTTACCTGATCAATATATTGGCAAAAATGGAAATTCAGGAAAATAAACGCTTATGAAGGAATGAAAGATAATTACCTTATCCGGATTGAAGATGAAAAACAGCTCAGAACCATGGGATTGTGGAACAGCCGTGAGAAGATATGGGAAATAAAGCCTGATTATCATCATATATCAGTGTTGGATGCTGAAAAACAGATCTATGCGCTTCAGAAAGAGCAGGACGGATCCTATATACTTTTCGATAATAAAACCAAAAAAATATCGGATCAAAAACTTATCAGTCCATTAATTCAGATGGGTTGGTAAACGTTAAACTTAATTCAGATCGGAATATTTATTATTATATTGATATGTATTCAGGAAAAGAATATAAAGAATAATGGCGAGCTGAAAGGAGAAAGAAATCATGAGTCATAAAAAGAATTGGTCATCTCATTAAATGACGAGTAATTATGATCACTGCAAGTAACTTCCAACCTCCATTCTTCCAGCTTCCAAACTTTAAATTATTATATCAACTCTCACCCTCAATTAATTTTAATAACATGCTTTCATCTGCAGACCTAAATTTAGAAAGAGCCCTCTTTATCGCTGTTCTGACTCTGTTTTTCGGAGCAGGATTTTTATCTACGCTCCTGATCTTTATAATGAATGCCGTAAGAAAGAAAAATAAAAGCACACTTTATTACTTTCTATGGTTTCTGATTTCCGGAATAACCGCAGTTATTTTAGCGGGAGCTTATTTTTATATGCTGTTCATTAAAGAAGGGTAGCTCTGAACAAACCAGTCGGTCAGACACCAAAAAACCACCGGTATCAGGGATATTTTTGTTTAAAACCTTTTATTATCTTTCGTTCAGGTATTTTTAATATTTAAAAGGTGAAGCATTTCATGATTTTAACCTCATTTCTGGCATTGTTGAGTTGCAGAAACAATGCACAGAGGTTACAGGTTTCTGCCATTTATACAGAATCCCAAAGGATAACCAAAGAAGTGGAAGAAACGGGTACTACGCACACCTATTCAACCCGTAAGGAAGTAACAGAGCGCCTTGAGCCTGGAATTGTTATGATTTCTAAAACTAAAGAAATACTAACGTTTCGTATACAGGGTAATATCAGTTCCGGCGGACTGACTATAAATAAGGTGAAAAACCTCCGTTTTGAAAAAGGTGAACAAAATGGCAATACTCTCACACTGAGATATTATGTGGAGATCAAAAAGTATCCCGGTAAAGAAAGTGCCGGTGTACATGGGTATAATTATATGAAAAATGAAACCTACAGGCTCCCGGATGATGTTAAAATATTAAAAATCGAACTGTATGAAGACCGGATCAATGATACATCAAATACAAAACAAAAGCGTATTGCCCAGCAAATATTTAATCTCTTTGCCAAAATCTAAATGTTGAAAACTAACTATGAATGCACTAAGCACATCTCCGGATTTCTTCATAAAGATGATGTAAATGAATCTTTAAATAAAGAATTTCATTTGCGTTATCCACATGTTCCGGATGATTATCTTACTTTTTTAAACACATTTTCCCTGCTTATCAATCTCTCGGATACTACCTGGTTCAACAGTATTTCTGATTTTAACGGGACGAATGATGAGAGTGCCTTTAGCTGGAATGAATTTGAAATTCAGTCATTGGAAGCTTTTGACGGAGATGCTGAAAGCCAGAAAAAGATACAAACATTTTGGGATCAGCACCTGCCTATTATTTTATCTGTTAAAAACGGATATGCTTATTTTGCGATCAATGTTTCAGAAGAAAATTTTGGAAAAATCTATTATGGGGAGGAGCCTGAATTTGAAGAGGCGGAATGGGTGTTCCGGGATTTTACATCTTTCATTGAAGCTATAAAAGATCAATCCTTAAAGAAAGAATATCTGGAGGTCTTCTCAATCTGAAAAGCGTAGAATAAAAACAAAAATTAATAATATATCTCCCTAAACTGATCAATACTGATCTGAATCCTTTTAAGGGAGTGGATTACGGAACATACACTTCATCTGATATAAATAATAGGAAAATAACCTATTGATGTAAAACAAAATGAGTAGTTTATAAATATGGAATTAATTGAATGTTCCAGCCATGGTGAACAGCCATTTGGCGTAGTTTGTACCCATCTTCTAACGAATGAAAAGAAGTCAGGTTTCCATGAGCAGGAAGATGAAGGTCATGGAAAACCCGATGCATGGTGCAATGAATGCCATGAGCGCTGGCAGTTGATGAACCAATCGGAAGCAGAAAGAGAACGGTGGGAAGAAATATGCGATTTTAAAATGATATGCGGAGTCTGCTATGATAAAATTAAAGAAGAGCATCAGACAGACTATCCTATTGATTTAGAAATTGAACCCATTGAACAACTGAAAGATCAGCTTATCAGACAGCAATGCGATGTCATTTCAACGGAATCTTTGCCATCATGGCTGCCAGATCTTTATGTACAGATGATTTCAGGTATTGCAACACAGGTTATTTCTGTAGAAGCAAAGCTGCTAAGAATAGAAGAAGCAATAAATGTAAATCTGAATCAAAAAACAACAAATGAATGGGTTTTTGCATCAAGCACAGCTGAGGATTACTGGACATTTGACCATCAGCAAAACATCATTTATTACGAACGTAAAGGAGAAGACTTTGTTCCTAAAAAATGGACATCCATTTTGATCAATGGCTTCAGCTTTGTTTTCTGCTGCAGAAATTAGATCGTATTCAGGAAAAATATCTGATTACCATTGCCCTTCAAAAAGCAATGCAGCAAAGTTTATACACCATAAGCTCCGTATTGGCAGATCACTTTAAAAATATTATTTAATGATTGGAACAACATTGAGTTACCACCCTCAAATTGATGAAAAAGTTGATTAAAAATGCTTATGAATACTTTACAAGACTTAGAAAAAGAATTTAATTTTACCTATCCGGCACTTTACAGACAACTATATGATGATAAAATGCTTGATTGGGGGCGGATGGTGACGGATGGTATAAAAATATTTTCCCCACTTTAAAGGAAAATCCTCCTTTACTTTTGTTCGGAAATGATATTGAAATCTGGGACCCTATCGTTTACCGTGATGGAATCAGGGAAATTATTAACCATGAAATCTACGACATCAGCCCGAAATACCGGATGGTTCCTTTTGCAAAAAACGGTGCCGGGGATCTGTATGCTTTTCAATTGGATATGGAAGTAAATGGAGACGTACCCGTTACTTTTTTTCCTCATGACGAAACAGAAGCGGAGGTTTTAGCCAAAAATCTTCAGGATTTTATCTTCAGGCAGCTCCTGGAATCTTTGACGGAAATTGATGAATATTCTATGTTTGACGGAGACTCTGAAGACGACATCAAAAAAATTTGCACAATCAGCTGAATACCCATCGTAAATATTTAACATCTTCACAAATTGAAATTTTAGAAGATATCTACCAACGTGATATTTTTGAATATTCCTATAAAACACCTGGTGGCAGGGAGTTTGAAGCAGAGGGGTTACTTACTTTTGATGAGCTTGAAACACTGATTAATCAGGAGCTTGGGTTTGAAAAATTAAACACAAAGTTTGATTATACAGAATAGAATCAGTACCCTTAAAATAAAATGCAATGAAAAAAACTGTGCTTTCTTATTTTGCAGTGCAATGTTTACCCTTTAACACGGGTTAATTTTATAATGCTTCTTTCAGCCTGAACTTTTGGTTGAATAACATGGTGTTAAAATCGATGAGCAGGTATTTTTTACTTATATTTACGTTCTATAATGTAATACAGCTTAATAAAGAGAAGGGTTTGAGGTACAGGTTATTATTTATATTTACGTTACTTATTTGTCCGTTTTTTGCCCAGGCACAAGATGTTGTAAGCAGATTAGAGAAGGAATATAACAATGCTTCAGGCAAGACAACAGAACAGCTGAATCTGGCACCCAAATATGCCACTGCTTTATTTTTCCGTGATTTTAAATCCAGATCCTATCAGATCTTAGAAAACAGTATTCCTGTCGCTGCCAAACAGCCTGATGGGAAATATGCCGCCGTTTTGTATGCGGTTCAGGCTATGAATTACCGTCTGGATCATAAAGAGTCTGAATCTTTAAAAAGTCTGGAAAAGGCAAGAACCTACAGCTTAAAAACGTATAGCACTGAAGCTAAAGGCTATTATGAATATGCGAGAGGTTGGGTTGCTGCACGTAATAATAAAATAACTGATGCAGTTTCCGCTTATCTGAAGGCTATTCATTATTATGAAAATTCACCAACCACTTCTACACTTTACGGAAGATTTGCCTCTGTAGTTAAAGAACTGTCTGCAATTTATTCTAACCTCAATGAATACCAGCTGGAGGAAAAATATAGCAAGCAGTTTATGTTATTGGCATCCAAACAAAATGATCCTAACCTGATCTTCGATGCGTATATGAGAATGGGGTATATGTATGAGCAAAAATATGCACAAAATCCTTCAAATACAGATTTAAGAAGTAAAACAGAACAGTATTACCTGTTGGCTATTGCAACTTTCAACAAAAGTAAAGAAGCTATGCTCAACAAGACGAATCTTTCATATGCAGCCATTAATTTAGCCAATTTATATATTGATTTTAATCCGGATAAGGCAATGCAATATGCTCAGTTAGCCAACAGGGCGAGTCTGGAAACCGGTAATGCCATTCATATTGCTTCTTCATTCGGGATTCTGGCAGAATTGGCGTTGCAGCGTAAAGATTATGATGTAGCCAAATCTTACTTTCTGAAAGCCTCTATGGAGATCGGGAAAAGTCCGGTGAGAGATCATAATATAGAATTATCTATTCTCGAATCTCTGTCCCGGATCAGCGAAGAGCAGGGCAATTACAAAGAAGCACTGACTTATTATAAAAGTTATGTAGATCAATACAAAAGCGTTTACGATCAGGAAAAACTGGATATTACCAAAAGGCTGGAATCCCAGTTTGAAAAAGAAAGACAGGAACAGAAATACATAAAACTACAGCTGGAAAGTGATAAGAAAGCACAACAGATTAAGCTGATCAACATCCTTAGAGCACAGCGTGAACAGGTATACAATAACTTAAAACTGGTAGAAGAAAATCAAAGGGAACGATTGAAATTTTCAGAGCTTGAGTCCGAAAAAAAAGAACAGCAGCTTCGTCTGGCAAAATTAGAGACAGAACAGAAGAATAATGATATCATCAGCTATAAAAAACTGCTGGCGTTCAAGGAAAAGATCAATACCTATTATATTATTTTTATTATCATTTTCATTGTTTTGATCTTCTTATTGCTGTATGCCTATAAACAGCGTGTAAAATCTATTAAACAAAGAGACGAGCTGCATGCCCTGGCTATGGAAAAGGAGAAACAAAACTCTAAAATATCTACGCTTACCGCATTGCTGGAAGGGCAGGAGCAGGAACGTGGCCGCCTGGCCCGGGATCTTCATGATGGATTGGGGGATTGCTTTCTGGAACTAAACTTCAGTTGTCTACTTTAAACCCTCAGCAATCTGATAATATAGAGGAGGGAATTTCAAAATCAATCAGCCAGATCGATGGTGCTGTAGAAGAATTGAGACGGGTAGCCCATAACCTGATGCCTGATTTATTAGTAAAATACGGATTGAAAGTAGCTATCCAGGAATTTGCCTCCCGTATGTCCAATCCTACATTGGATATCCATACAGAATTTATCAGTTATACGGATTCGCTGCCGGAGGAAAAGCAGCTGATCATTTACAGGATCATTCAGGAACTGGTAAACAATGCCATAAAACATGCTGATACTTCGGAAATCATTATTCAGATCAGTGAAGAAGACCATGTATTGCATCTCACGGTAGAAGATAATGGTAAAGGTTTTGACTCTACCCATTTAGATGTGCGGAAAACAGCAGGTTTTCATAATATAGAATCAAGAGTACAATTTTTAAAAGGAACGATGAATATTACCTCCGAATTGAATATCGGTACCAGTATAGAACTTCAAATTCCCATTCATTAAATGATAAAAGTAGCCATAACAGACGATCATCCACTTCTGTTGGAAGGATTAAAGAATATTTTAGGAAACAGTAATACGATAGACGTCGTAGACTGCTTCAAAAACGTTTCAGAAATGAATACAGGTCTGAAGAAACAGGCGGTCGATATTTTGTTGCTTGACATTAATTTAGCAGATGTCAACAGTATTGAGCTTATAAAGCCTTTAAAGAAAAAAATACAACAGCCTTCAGGTGATCATGCTGAGTGTTCACAATGAACTGCCTGTCATTAACAGTACTTTGGCCGAAGGTGCTTTGGGATACATTCAAAAAAATGCCTCCGTTTCCGAAATTGTGGAAGGCATCCATACTGTATACGATGGTAAGCAATTTTTATGCTCACAAACCAGGGCTGTATTGGAAAAAAAAATCCCCGGATGGACTGAATCAGGTTCCCAAGCTGACCCGGCGGGAAAAAGAAATTCTGGCAGAAGCAGCAAAAGGACTGACGACCAATCAAATGGCAGAAAAGCTGTTCATCAGCCCTCACACGGTAGAAAGTCACCGGAAAAATCTGATTGAAAAATTTCAGACCTCTAATCTGAGTTCAGCCATTAAACTGGCCATAGAATACGGTTTAATTATAGAATAAAATTGAGATACCAAAACTGTAGAATAAGCTTGGATGTATGTACGCTTAAAAAAATCAATTCATTGATTCAACCCTTTGCACCCTTAAAATATTATAGGAAGAAACTGAAATCTTTGCGTTAAAACCCTGCTACAGAACAAATCCTCTTAAAAATCTTAATGGCTTAAAACATTTTCAAGGTTTCAGCATCAGCTTTATCAGATTAAGTTATCAAAACAAACAAAAAGGCCTGCTTACATCGTAAAAGCAGACCTTTTCTCTATATAAATTAAAAATTAGGTGTTTCAATAATTAATCTTTGAACCTCAATGTACCCTGGAACAGGTTTTTCTTTCCTGTTAAATCATAATCGCCGTTATATTCAGGCTGATACATTAATAGATAAACCCTCCCGTTAAAATCTTTTAAACTGACAGGCTGGTCTACCATAATATCATAAAACCTTGTAATAGTACGGGTAGCTGTCCATTGTTTCAGGTTTCCTTTAGGGTTTTTATCGAACCTGTGATCTTTCACATCTGTGTAGTACCAGTACGATGGCGCTGAATCCATCAGGAACATTTCTTTATCCTTATTATACATTTCCTCTGCCATCCCTGTACTCTGAAACCATGGAACTTCGGCATCAAAAACTCCTAAAGCTCCTGCATAAATATCCTTATTTGTTGTCGCTCCCACTAAAAATCCCTCAAGATTGGCAACGGTAAATTCAAATTGAAAAGGTGCTTTTTCAGATCGTAAACATCATTCACAGGTTCAATTACTTTTCCGTCCTGTTTAATAATAACTTTCAGCGATTGTGCAAAAGTCATCAAACTCAGTAAACAGAAAAGGATTGTTAAGCTTATTTTTTTTTCATTGTATCTCTTTAAATAACTGCTGCAAAGATATTAGACATTATCTGCTTAAACACTGGCTGGTTTCAGGGGTTTTTTATCTTATTCCAGCTTTAGCTTTTATAGTAAACCGGGTTTAAGCTGGATTTTTATATAAGCCGTTTTCTGTTTTTTACCATTGCCGGAAGCTGAATTAAGAGGATAGACTTCTGCATAAAAAGTATCGTTATCGGTCCAGAATGCCTTTTTATCATCTGCTATTTTGAAGTTGGTGAAATTCACATACAAAAGATTATCTTGTTTCTTTGTTTGCGGAAAATATTTGGAAATAACAAAATTACTCCCTACATCATTGTTGGATGAGACAAAGGTAACCCAGCCTTTAGTTGGAAGGATTTGCGGATACCCTTCTGTGCCCAGTTCAAACATAACTGCATTTTTTATACTGTAAAAGAATAGTAGGAGTCTGCAACTTCATCAGAATTCTCTTTGAATACTTCCAGGTTTAAATAAGGTGACCGTCCAACATATTCATTGGCAAGCGGTCCGGTTTCAGTAGAGATGTTTTCATGCTGTGTAATCACTTCTTCTCTGCCATTTTCTTCATATACCCAGTTATCTTCCTGTAGTCGTATATTTGGGTTTCTTACAAGGTTTTCACCAATTTGTCTGTTTGAATTGCTTTAAATTCCTGTTCTGATACCTCAGTAATACTCCCGAATTTTTTAAAAGATTTATTTTTAAAATCACTTGATTCCTTGAATGTGCTGCTTCTGATTTCATAAAGATCCACACCATTTAAAGTAAGATCAAAAGCTGCTGTGAATTCTGATTTCAAAACAAAAGCTTCAATGCTGTTTGAAATATTGTTATTAATGCTGTAATGAATAGAGTAGAAGTCATCAAACTCTTCGAATCCGTAATAGTTATCAAGTTTACTGTAAGCTATTTTCAGGTGGGCAGCATCTTTATCCGGAGACACGAAAACTGTACAGAATCCAGCTTGGCAGTTAGCTCAAAGGGTACATCCTGTACATTATCTACTCCTTTTATCTTTTAAAATCAGCAAATGTTATGGCTTTTTGCCTGATTTCTGTGCCTGGCTTATTGGTATCTGCCGTTTTATTTTTAGGATTACAGGCCATCAAAGCAATAGCAGAGGACAGTAAGAAAGGGTGTAAGCGTTTCATTTTAATTTTTTTCAGCAAAGGTATCAGTATTCATGGCAGAGACCAACAAAACCGTCTGAAATAGGGAATAAATGGCTGAAAACAGGGATATATGGAGTCATATATTTTAGAGAATTTTACAAACAATAAATTTAAGTATTACAAATTCTTTTTTATTAGATGAAAAACATAATAACCGGCTTTTCTGTTGCAATAGTTTTGTTAGCTTCCTGCTCACCATCCACGGAAAAAAAAGTGGATAAAGCACACTCTACGGCTGCAAAAACAGATACAGTTTCTCAAATTACTCCCAAAAAAACGATCATTCCAAAAACAGATGTGCCGGTTGATCTTTCAGCATTGGTTCCTATTGATGTATTGAATACAAAAAGCACCAATGTATTTGAGAAATATGGAATAGAATTCTCCGGCAACTGCTATTCCTGCGACCTGGCAGGCTTATCTGTAACAAACAATAAAATGGTATGGGCCAATGTTTGTGATGAGAAAGAACTTTTGAAATCGGTGATTTCTCCGTTTCTGCCGAAGGAAACAAAACGATTCTGAAAACATCAGACAGAATTTATATTATCACTCAGATCGATCCAGCACCTGTTTATGAATTGACGATAGAAGGTAAAAAACTGGAACTGAATAATAAGAGACTCGCTAAGTACTTCACAACCAAAAAGACTTTACCTCTTTTCAAAGAGCATGATTGCGGGGATTTTGAAGGGTAGCTTGTAGAAGGTTGGAGGCCTTAAAAAAACAAATGATTATCTTATCTCTCGCAGATTACGCAGATGTCAACACTGAATAAAATCTGCTATATCTGCGGGAGATTTTAATTTTGCACACTCTGCTGAACACCTTACATTCAAAGATTAAAATAAAAAAACCTCAAAGTAATTTGAGGTTTTAATATGTAAAATAATGATTGAATTATTTTGCCGGTTTTTTAGGACTCATCATCATAATCATTCTCTTTCCTTCAAGCTTAGGAAGCTGATCTACTTTACCAACGTGCTCCAGTTCCTGAGCCAGTTTTAAAAGCAAGATTTCTCCCTGATCTTTAAAGATAATCGAACGTCCTTTAAAAAATACGTAGGTCTTTAATTTAGAACCTTCTTCAAGGAATTTTTCAGCGTGCTTCTTCTTGAATTCATAATCGTGATCATCAGTCTGAGGTCCGAAACGGATCTCTTTTACCACCACTTTTACTTGCTTAGCTTTCAGTTCCTTCTGTTTTTTCTTTTGCTCATATAAGAACTTTTTATATTCTAATATTCTTGCAATAAAAGGTTCAGCCTTATCGGAAATTACTACTAAATCCAATTCCTGTTCTGCGGCAATCTGTCTTGCTTTGTCAATTGGATAAATTCCTGGCTCTACGTTATCGCCCACCAAACGAAGCTCTCTCACACGAATTTTATCGTTGATCAAGTGTAAGTCCTCCTGTACAGGACGTCTTTGTGGGCCCCTGTTGTTAAATCTTTGTGCTATTGTATTATAATTTTATTGGTTAATTACTATTTAATTGATTTAATATTTAAAAATTGAAAGATTCCATTAAATTTTTTAATCTTTGAATCCTTCAATCTTTTAATTTTAAATTTATATGGCCGCTTCTTTTTTGAAGTAAGCTACAAAATCCTCCAGTTTCATTACTCCAAGGTCTCCTTCACCACGTCTTCTTACAGAAATCGTGCCTTCTTTTTCTTCATTTTCTCCTACGACAAGCATGAAAGGAATCTTCTTCAATTCAGCATCACGGATCTTCTTACCGGTCTTCTCGTTTCTGTCATCAATCTGACCGCTAATATCGTGATTTTCCAAAAATTGTGAAACTTTTTTGAATAATCTACATATTTTTCACTGATCGGTAGAATAATAAACTGATCAGGGCTTAGCCATAGTGGAAAATCTCCTGCAGTATTTTCTAATAAGATTGCAATGAAACGCTCCATAGACCCGAAAGGTGCTCTGTGAATCATTACCGGTCTGTGTTTTTCATTGTCACACTTCCGATATAATGAAGGTCAAATCTTTCCGGTAAGTTGTAATCTACCTGAATGGTTCCAAGCTGCCATTTTCTTCCCAGCGCATCTTTCACCATGAAGTCAAGCTTAGGACCGTAGAATGCTGCTTCTCCGTATTCAATAACTGTTTTTAAACCTTTCTTTTCTGCTGCATTGATGATCGCACTTTCTGCTTTCTCCCAGTTCTCATCAGAACCAATATACTTTTGTTTGTTTTCCGGATCTCTTAATGAAACCTGGGTTACAAAGTCCTCAAACCCTAAAGATTTGAATACATAAAGCGTAAGGTCAATTACTTTTTCAAATTCTTCGGAAAGCTGATCCGGAGTACAGAAAAGGTGAGCATCATCCTGGGTAAACCCACGAACTCTCGTTAAACCGTGAAGCTCTCCACTTTGCTCATATCTGTATACCGTACCGAATTCTGCATATCTTTTGGCAAATCCCTGTAGCTCCATTGTGAAGTTTTATAAATTTCACAGTGGTGAGGACAGTTCATTGGCTTCAATAAGAATTCTTCTCCTTCATTCGGTGTTTTGATCGGCTGAAAGCTGTCTTCCCCGTATTTGTCCCAGTGTCCTGAAGTTACATACAATTCTTTTGCTCCAATATGTGGAGACATTACAAATTCGTAACCGCCTTTTTCTGAGCATCAGAAAGGAAATTCTCTAATTTTCTTCTTAAAGCCGTACCTTTTGGTAACCATAGCGGAAGACCGGCACCTACTTTTTCAGAGAATGCAAAAATTCCAAGTTCTTTACCTAGTTTTCTGTGGTCTCTTCTTTTAGCTTCTTCCAATCTTTCAAGATATTCCGTAAGATCTTTCTGCTTAGGGAAAGAAATACCATATACTCTTGTCAGCTGAGGATTTTTTTCGTTTCCTCTCCAGTAAGCTCCTGCTGCATTTAAAATTTTCACAGCTTTCACTATTCCTGTATTCGGAATGTGTCCTCCACGACATAAGTCGGTAAAATTATCATGGGTTACAAAAGTGATTTCCCCGTCATTAAGATTAGAGATCAGTTCCACTTTGTAAGGATTGTCTGCATACGTTTTTAAAGCATCTTCTTTAGAAACCGGATATAAAGAGAATGTTGATCCTTTCTTTGCATTTTCAAGAATCTTTTTTCGATCTTCTCAAAATCTTTTTCAGATAAGCTTTCATCCCCGAAATCTACATCATAGTAGAATCCGCTTTCAATGGCAGGACCAATGGTCAACTTAGCATCAGGATAAAACTCAAGGATAGCCTGCGCCAGAAGGTGGGCAGAAGAGTGCCAGAAAGCCTTCTTTCCAAGATCGTCATTCCAGGTCAAAAGCTGTACCGTAGAATCCGTGGTTATAGGTGTGGTCGTTTCTACTTGTTTGTCATTAACAATTGCGGAAATGGTGTTTCTAGCCAATCCCTCGCTTATAGATTTTGCCACATCTAGGGAGTAACTGCTCCCTCGAATTCTTTGACACTATTGTCTGGAAGTGTAATTTTTATCATTGTTTACTAAGAAATTTTTAAGATGCAAAAATACGCATTTTTTAGATAAAATACTATATTAGCATATATTTAGAATGAGAATTAATATTAAAAATGAAAAAGCTCCTTGTCGTTTTTGTTTCACTGAGTTCCACACTTGGTTTTTCACAGAAAAATACGTCTAAATTTTCGGTAGGTTACAATAAAAATATTGAAACCTACTTCCTTGCAGAGATTCTTTCCGCAGAGCATAGAAGAAATAACAAGGATTTTGAACTTTACAAAATAAAAGAGTGTTCTGTTTATCAGCCTGTTGTGAAAAATGCCTTACAAAAATATGACCGTCTGAAAAATTCATCTATTGCCGTTTCAACAGCAAAGCTCAATGATATGCTGATGGAAAAATACGGTTCGGGAAATGATATTCTGATGAAACCGCTGATGTATCATAAAGAATTTCCGTCCGTTGAATGGATCAATGAGTATCAGTTTGAAAACAATAATCTCACCAAAGAACAAAACAGGGAAGCGACTGATCTGATTAAAAATTATCTCGTTGAGCTGTCAAAATTTTATACCCGGGAGAATATTGAACAGTTTTTTAAAGACAATAAAGACTTTTATAGTGGCGGGATTGAGGAGTATAATAAACAGATTCCGGCTGGTTTTACCAATGCAATGGAGCAATTTTACGGAGAAGGATTTCATGCCTATACCGTTTTGATTTCTCCCATGATGATGTGGCCTATAGAAGATAATGAAGGGCGGGGAATTGCTGCGGAGGTCGTTTTAAAATCAGGTAAAAAGGATATTTACGAAATTGCAAGCCCGTTTGTGAGAGTAGAGAAGCCGGGACAGTTCGGATATGACAATCAGTTTCAGGCAAGGTTTTTAAGCGTTCATGAATTTGGGCATTCATTTGTGAATAAAGAAGTTTATAAGCGGAAAGATCAGCTCGTAAAATTTAAAGACCTGTTTGAAAAATCAAAATTAAAAGAAACCATGATCAAAACCGGTGGTTATGGAGACTACCAGACCTGTGTGGCAGAGCATCTGGTAAGACTGGGAGAAATTCAGACGGCAAAAATTCAGAAAGATGCTGAAAGAGCAGAAAAACTGAAAGCATATCATCTGAAAAACAATTTTATTTTTCTTCCTCAATTAGAAGAAAAGCTTGTAGAATATAATTCCAACCGAAAAAAATATAAGACGTTCGGGGATTTTGTTTCTCAGTTGCTGGAAGTGTTTGAGGACAGTTCCGTTGAGTTCATAGACAATAAGCTTAATACAATCAAAAATAACATCATACCAATTATAAATCATTATGAATACGATAAATGTTGATCTTCACTGTGATCTGTTATGTTACCTGCTGAGATCAGATGCTTCCATAGATGACAGGGAAATGGGTGCCTCGGTACCTTATTTAAAAGAAGGGAATGTGAAACTTCAGATCATGGCCATGTATGCCGGAACAGGTGCAGGAAGTACTGCCAATGGTCTTGAACAAAGTGAGATATTTTCAGATCTGATCAAAAATGAAAACTTTTTCTTATTTGACGGGGATAACTATAAAAACAAAGAAAATGAAAACCGGGTAGGGATGATCGCTGCCATTGAAAACGGATCTGCTTTTTGTGATGAAACCCAAAGTCTGGATTCCGGGTTTAAAAACCTTGAAAAGATCATTGAAAATACCGGAAAGATCTTTTATATCGGGATTACACACCACCTCGAAAACCGTTTCGGAGGCGGAAACAATGCTACAGCAGGTCTGAAAGAAGATGGGAAAGTACTGATCGATTATATTGCTGACAGAAAAATTGCCATAGATCTGGCACATACAAGCGATCAGCTGGCTTATGATATATTCAACTATACAGCTCAGAGAAACTATTCAATTCCTATTCTTGCCAGCCATTCAAATTACAGAACGGTTTATAAAAACAACAGAAACCTTCCGGATGAACTGGCCAAGGAACTGATCAAAAGAAAAGGACTTATCGGGCTCAATTTTATCAAAGATTATGTTGATCTCGAAAATCCGGAGAGGCTGTACGAACACATACAGTATGGGTTGGATCTTGGGGCAGAGGACTGCATGGCTTACGGTGCAGATTATTTCTATTGGAAGGATCATCCGGACAAATCCCGCCATCCGTTTTTCTTCCCTGAGCATTCCAATGCTTCAGTTTATCCGGCTCTCAACAAAGAAATTGAAGAAAGGTTTTCACCTGAACTGACAGAGAAGATCAGCCATCAAAATGCTTTGAAATTTATAGAACGTATGTATAAGTAATATCAAAAGATCTGCGAAATCTGTTTGATCAGCGAGAGGTAAAAAAATAAAAAGCTGGCCGGAAATTCAATCTCCGGCTAGCTTTTTCTTTATATTTCACCTTTTGTTTGATGATCTCAATCACATCCACATGCTGAACCTTAGATTTTATCCACCCATGAATATCAATATAAAATAAGGATCTTCTGTAATACTCATTTTTAGAAAACTCCTCAAGCTTTTTATCAAAACTTTCAAATGCTTTCTGCCTCTGGTCCGGTACCTGATTATTCAGGGTTTTAAAGAACTGAATGCTTTCAAAGTGAAATTCTTCCGGTTTCTTCATCTTTTTGGCAAATTTTAAAGTAGACGCAATAAATTCGTCATAATCTTCGTCATTTCCGGATTCATATTTAGCCATCAGGATCAGAATTCTTGTGTGAAACAACAGATCCTCCTGTACGTTTCCTTTGACTCAATTACCCATCGAGTATTCTATAGATTTTTCAAACATTTTGCTGCCAAAGAACATGGCCGCCATTTTCAGATAAAGAATCATGAAGTGGTGCTCATCAATGCGTTCCCGAAGCTTTTCCATCTTGAGTTCAATTTCAGGAATAAGCTTCGTTCCTGTAAAAAACTCACCTTTCACAAAATGGATATTCATTAATGTATTATAGTGGGTAAGAAAGATCAGGGACTGAAGGTTTTCATTCTGGGCAAAATTCTCAGCATGAACCATTGTATTGAAATTTTCAAAATGCTCCTCCAGAATATCAATATTTCCGTATAGAAAAAGAATTTTAAGCAGGTAAGTATTCCCTTTGATATACCATACCGGATGGCTGTAGATCATTTCAGGCTTTTTATGGAAAAGATCTACCCACTGATAGGCATATTTCAGGGTGTATTTATAATCCTGCAGAAGCTGGTTTTTCCATACATGAGCTTTGAAATACCATAGTTTTTCAGTGAAATTCAGTTTTTCAAGCTTTATATTTTTGATTTCTTCGTTAAAGAGATCCATAACCTCTTCACGGTCAGCATCATTTTTACATAGCCATGGGTAAGCATTTCGCTGTAGAGTTTCAACGATAGATTGGAGAGTTTTGTGGTGTAGCGGTTCTGCCTGCTTATTTCCCTGGATTCCCGGATCAGCTCATCTGCACGGCCTACGATACTGCGGGTAATGAATTGGGATTCAATGACTTTTTCAAGGTCTATAACTTCGGAAGCAATGCTTTTTCATCCAGTTCCAAAGCCGTTTGTTTGGTTTTATCTAAAATCTTTAAGGCCTGTTTATAAAGTCCTTTCTGGTATAAAATATTCGCAAAATCCAACTGTTCACGAAGCTGGATTCTATAGTTCTGATGACTCGGGTTCATACGGAGGCTTACCAGGATCTGCTTGTAAAGATGGGCCTTAAGATTGGATAGCTGCTGTTTTGTTGAGATCTTCTTCTCTATGATGATACTTTCATCATATTCCTTCATTTTATCAATCTCGGAAAAAAGCAGAAGAAATTTGGCATCTACGTTTATTCCGAGACGGTTTACATACAGCTTAAACTGTCGTTTTTCTGAAGTAGTCAATGACTTTACCAGTACAAACAAAAAATCTTTCTGCAATTCTGCCATTGTAAATTTTTAAATATTAAAATATTGATTAATAAATAGATATGAGTATTTCTTCAACGATTGAATATTGTAATTTTCAGGAAAACTGAAAATGAAAAAATATTGCAAGCTGTAGTTTTGAGCCAAAATTAAGTAAAAAACTTCATTTATGAATTCCGAAAAAATTGAAATTTTTGATACCACACTAAGGGATGGGGAACAGGTTCCGGGATGTAAACTGAACACGGGGCAAAAACTGATTATTGCCGAAAAGCTGGATGAACTGGGGTTGATATCATTGAAGCAGGATTTCCGATTTCCAGTCCGGGAGATTTTGAATCTGTTTCTGAAATTTCAAAACTGGTAAGAAATGCGACGGTTTGCGGCCTGACAAGAGCCAACAAAAAGATATTGACACTGCGGCTGAAGCACTGAAATATGCCAAAAGACCAAGAATACATACCGGGATAGGGACTTCAGATTCTCATATCAGATATAAATTCAATTCCAACAGAGAAGATATCATAGAAAGAGCAGCAGAAGCGGTGAGATATGCAAAAAGCTATGTGGAAGATGTGGAATTTTATGCAGAAGACGCCGGAAGAACAGACAATGAATATCTGGCACAGGTATGTGAAGCCGTGATCAAAGCAGGAGCCACGGTGTTGAATATTCCTGATACAACAGGATATTGCCTGCCGGAAGAATACGGTCAGAAAATAAAATACCTGAAAGAAAACGTAAAAGGAATTGAAAAAGCAGTTTTATCCTGCCATTGTCACAACGATCTTGGGTTGGCAACAGCCAATTCCATAGCGGGAGCCATCAACGGCGCACGCCAGATTGAATGTACCATCAACGGATTGGGAGAAAGAGCCGGAAATACAGCATTGGAAGAAGTTGTGATGATCCTGAAGCAACATAAAAATTTAAACCTTCATACAGATGTCAACTCAAAAATGCTGAATGAAATGAGCACAATGGTCTCTGATCTGATGGGAATGTCTGTACAGCCCAACAAAGCGATAGTAGGAGCCAATGCTTTTGCACACAGCTCAGGAATCCACCAGGACGGTGTCATCAAAAACAGGGAAACTTATGAGATCATTGATCCGGCAGAAGTAGGAGTGAATGCTTCTTCCATAGTTCTTACGGCAAGAAGCGGACGTTCGGCACTGGCATACAGATTTAAGCATATTGGTCATGATGTTACGAAGAATGAACTGGATTATCTGTATCAGGAATTCTTAAAAATCGCCGATCTTAAAAAGGAAATAGGAAATGACGATCTGAACCTTATCATGGAAGCTTTCAGCAGAAAAATAGGATAGGTTTGATTTAAATCAGGAAAAAGTAAAAAATGAACAACAGTAAAAAGACTCTTTTTGATAAGGTTTGGGACGCTCATGTCGTAGAAACGGTACCTGACGGGCCACAGATTATTTATATTGACAAACATCTGATCCATGAAGTTACAAGTCCGCAGGCTTTCGCAGAGCTGGAATCCCGGAATCTGGAAATCTTCAGACCGGAACAGATTGTGGCTACAGCCGATCATAACGTTCCCACATTGAACCAGGAGCAGCCGATCCGTGATGAATTATCAAGAAATCAGGTTCAGCAGCTTACAGAAAACTGTACAAAAATAATATTGAACTTTTCGGGCTGGGACACCAGTATCAGGGGATCGTTCACATCATTGCTCCGGAACTGGGAATTACCCAGCCGGGAATGAGCATCGTATGCGGAGACAGCCATACATCAACCCATGGAGCATTTGGATCTATTGCTTTCGGGATTGGAACAAGCCAGGTTGCTCAGGTATTTGCAAGCCAGTGTCTTCTGCTCAATAAGCCAAAATCAATGAGGATTACCGTGAATGGTAAGCTGAATGAAAATGTACAGCCTAAAGATGTGATTTTATATATCATTTCCAAGATCGGAACAGATGGCGGAACCGGTTATTTCTGTGAATATGCAGGAAATGTTTTCGAAGAAATGTCGATGGAAGGAAGAATGACCGTTTGCAATATGAGCATTGAAATGGGTGCCAGAGGAGGAATGATTGCTCCTGATGAAACTACTTTCAGCTATGTAAAAGGAAGGAAATTTGCTCCCGAAGGTGAAGAGTGGGAAGAAAAAGCAGCCTATTGGAGTACTTTAAAAACAGATGAAGGTGCCGCTTTCGATCAGGAACTCAGCTTTGATGCTTCCGATATCTATCCTATGATTACTTACGGAACCAATCCGGGAATGGGAATTTCTTTGTATGAAACGATTCCTGTACCTCAGAATGAATCAGAAGAAAAAGCACTGAAGTATATGGGACTGGAAGCCGGGCAGGCACTTTCTAGTATTAAAGTTAACTATGTTTTCATAGGAAGCTGTACCAATGCAAGAATAGAAGACTTCCGTTCGGCAGCCCAGTATATTAAAGGTAAAAGTAAATCTGAAGCAGTGAAGGCACTGATCGTTCCAGGTTCACAGCAGGTTGTAAAACAGATTTATGAAGAAGGTCTTGATAAAATATTCAGTGATGCAGGATTCCAGATCCGTCAACCTGGCTGTTCGGCATGTCTTGCCATGAATGATGATAAAATCCCGGAAGGAGAGTACTGTGTTTCCACTTCCAACAGGAATTTTGAAGGCAGACAGGGGCAGGGAGCAAGAACGATCCTGGCAAGTCCGTTAACGGCTGCCAAAGCTGCTATAGAAGGTAGAATCTCAGCTTTTGAAAGCTTAAATTAAACAGATTAAAAGAGCAAATGCAAAAATTAGTTGTTATAAAATCTACTGCGGTTCCATTACCGGCAGAAAATATAGATACGGATCAGATTATTCCGGCAAGATTTTTAAAAAGTATAGACAGAAAGGGTTTTGGAGAAAATCTTTTCAGAGACTGGAGATTCAATATTCATACCGGAGAACCGAATCCGGACTTTGTCCTGAATAATGCGAAATTTAAAGGTGAAATTTTAGTGGCAGGAAACAACTTCGGATGTGGAAGCAGTCGTGAGCATGCTGCCTGGTCTTTAACAGATTATGGTTTTAAGGTAATTGTTTCAAGCTATTTTGCCGATATTTTCAAAGGCAATGCACTGAATAACGGACTTCTTCCGGTAAAAGTTTCTGAAGAATTTTTAAAAGAAATCTTAGAAGGCATTCATGAAAACCCGGATAATGAAATTGCTATTGATGTTGAATTACAGTCCATCAGCTTTAAAGATACCACCGAAACCTTCGAGATTGATTCCTATAAGAAAATATGCCTTTTAAACGGCTATGATGATATTGATTTTTTAATCAGCAGAAAACAGGCGATCACAGAATTTGAACTAAAAACACAAAAAACCAATGAGCAACAATTATTTTAAAATCGCAGTCCTTCCCGGAGACGGAATCGGGCCGGAGATCATCAGTGAAAGCATCAAAATACTGGATGTAATTGCTGAGGCTTTTCAATACAAATTCCATTTTGAATATGGTCTGATTGGCGCTGAAGCTATTTTTCAGACAGGAAATCCACTTCCTGAAGAAACACTGAAGATCTGCAAAGAATCTGATGCTGTCCTTTTCGGAGCTATTGGCGATCCTGCTTTTGATAATAACCCTGAGGCCAAAGTGAGACCGGAGCAGGGACTTTTAAAGCTTCGTAAAGAATTAGGATTATTTGCCAATATCCGTCCTTTAAAGACTTATGCATCCCTGATCGAAAAGAGCCCGCTCAAAAGAGAAATCATTGAAGGGGCTGATATCCAGATTTTCAGAGAACTGGTAAGCGGGATCTATTTTGGCGAAAAATTTACAGACCCGGAAGGTGAATACGCTTACGACATATGTAAATACAGCAGAGAAGACATTATTCCGATCGCTCACATGGCATTTCAGGAAGCACAGAAAAGAAATAAAAAACTGACCCTGATTGATAAAGCCAATGTATTGGATACTTCGAGATTGTGGCGAAAAATCTGTCAGGAAATTGCTCCGGAATATCCTGAAGTACAATTGGATTATATGTTTGTAGATAATGCAGCGATGCAGCTGATCCTGAATCCGAAGCAGTTTGATGTGATCCTGACAGAAAATATGTTTGGCGATATCATTTCTGATGAAGCAAGTGTTATCGGTGGGTCAATAGGATTGCTTCCTTCGGCATCTGTTGGGGAGAAAAACTCACTGTTTGAACCTATCCATGGATCTTATCCGCAGGCAAAAGGAAAGGGAATCGCCAATCCTATAGCGTCCATTTTAAGTGTGGCAATGATGCTGGATCATCTTGGGCTACAGCCGGCTGCCAGCAAGCTGAGACAGTCTGTAGAACATGCTATTGAAAATAAATATGTTACCATTGATCTGAATACCAAGCAATATTATTCTACCAGTGAGGTCGGAAGCTTTATTGCAGATTATATCAGATATTCAGAGAAGTCTTATTATAATTTTGAAAATGTAAAGATCGGAAAATCAACGATTGTATAAATAGAAAACAAAGTTCACTTAGATAGATAGTTAGAAGAAAGGTTCCGCCTCGTATGAGATGGAACCTTTCACTTTGAATAATGAGTGTGGTTAAAAATAAAATTGTGTAAAAATAACGGATAAATAAACGCAAGAGTTCGCAGATGGATTTTATATGCTGTATATTTTTTCGGTCGCAAAGGCGTTTCACTCAGCGGAGGGAGAGTTTCTTTCTTAACAATTTAAATTGTAAGGCTGGGTTTCTAGTGGAATGACAAGGTGTGTGTTACAAGTTGGTATGCGATATTTAAAGTATCTGTTCTTAAAACAAAGTTTAATCTTAATATTCTTAATATTCTTAATCCCTTAATCAGCCTTAATGGTTAAAAATAAAATTGTGTAAAAATAAAGGATAAACGCAAGAGCTCGCAGATGGATTTTATATGCTATATATTTTTTCGGTCGCAAAGGCGTTTCACTCAGCAAAGGGGAGTTTAATCTTTTGTTAAATCCTATTTGTATTAATTACAAAGGATAAATAATGAAAATCGGAGATTTTCAGGAACTTCTGTGTACTTCTTATACGTATAGCTTGTAGCTAAAAAAACTAAAGTGTTTAAGAGCTTTTGTATCTTTTGTGGTTGAAAAAGAATGCTAAGTTCAATTGGTAAGGCTAGATTCCTTGCGGAATGACAAAATGTGTATTGAGTTACAAAGATCATACAAAATAAAGAAAATCGGAGATTTTCAGGAACTTCTGTGTACTTCTTATACGCATAGCTTGTAGCTAAAAAACTAAAGTGTTTAGAGAGCTTTTGTATCTTTTGTGGTTGAAAAAGAATGCTAAGTTCAATTGGTAAGGCTAGATTCCTTGCGGAATGACAAAATATGTATTGAGTTACAAAGATCGTACAAAATAAAGAAAATCAGAGATTTTCAATAACTTCTGTGTACTTCTTATACGCATAGCTTGTAGCTAAAAAAACTAAAGTGTTTAAGAGCTTTTGTATCTTTTGTGGTTGAAAAATATTTTAAGTTACAATTAGTAAGGCTAGATTCTTCGCGGAATGACAAAGTATGTATTGAGTTACAAAGATCGTACAAAATAAAGAAAATTGGAGATTTTCAGGAACTTCTGTGTACTTCTTATATGCATAGCTTGTAGCTAAAAAAACTAAAGTGTTTAAGAGCTTTTGTATCTTTTGTGGTTTAAAAAAGTCTAAGTTACAGCTTGTAAGGCTGGATTTCTAGCAGAATGACAAGGTGTATGTAAAAAGAAAAGCCTTATCTTGATCCGTTAAAATAAAAAATCCTGCCTCGTTATGAGACAGAATTTTTGTTTTAAAGAATATTACAAACCTTAGCGGTCAACTTTTGTTTTTGTATTATCCGTTTTTCCTGATTTGTTTTTTGAAGCTTTTTGAATGTCTTCCTTATCAATTTCAGGTGGATTGGTCTTTTTCGATGAAGCAGGAATATCCTGGAAATCCTGATTCTGCTTTTTCGTTTCTGCAGTATTGGCAGATTCTTTCTTTGGGCTGTTTCCTTTTGAATCCATAACTTTAAATTTTTATATATCATTCAAAGTATTTGCCAAACGGAATGTGTGTATGTTAAAGTCCTAAAATACCAATCTTTCCGGTCTTATCTTCTATTGTATAATTCAGAGCTTTTGCCAATACAAAAATATTATCCAGATTTTCCATCAGCTGCTTACGTCCTTCGCTTCTCAACTGATTCTGGTCAATTGATTTAAGGGCTGTTTCTTTAGCTTTTTCCGTTACATTTTTGATGTCTTTCTCTGAAATCCTGTTGACAAAAGAATCATCCAGAGACTGGATCTCAACACTTGGGGTAATTCTTATGTCTGCATCAGGTAGTTCTGTGATCACCAGTTTTTTGTTGATGGAATCTACTTCGATCTTCATTTTATTAAGATCATAAGAAACCTGGGCATTGGTTTTTGTATAGGTAATAATACTGTTACTTGAAATTTCTTTCCCGAAAACTTCATAGCCCATTTTGGTTTTCTGCATACTGGAAGTATTCTGCTCCATCACCACCATCTTATTCATCTTTGAAATCTGGTTGGTCAGAATATAATAATCAGACTTTTCCGTTTTATTGCCAAGGTTCAGACAAGACTTAAGGCCGAAGAACAGAAGTACCATTACTCCTGCACCTGCTACAAACGATAAAATTGTTTTATAATTTCTCAAAATCTATTTAAAAATTTCTTTGATGACAGAAGAATCATTTTTTTCAAAATCTGAACCAGATCTCTTTCAATATATCCTGTGGTAGGCATTTCTACAATTCTGCCCACCTCTTTGCCATACCTTTTACAATAATGGTAGGTACTTTCTGTACATTGTAAAGACCTTCGTCTCCGGAAGGAGATTCTTTTTGCGGTTCACTGCAATAATGGTGAGTTTGCTGTCCGGGTAATTAGCTTCTTCCAGAATCTTCATCAGTCTCGGAATATCTCTGTGGCTGTCTTCACACCATGTTCCCATGAAAACAATCAGGTCGTAAGAACCCAGTTTTCCTTTTTTAAGTTCGCTTACAGCTTTCTGATCAATGCTATACTCGTCATGTTCCTTTACATACCAGTCTGAATAAGGTGCTTTTAGAAACTGATCTTTCAGCTGATGGCCCAAAAGCATTTTGCCATCCTTCTCGGTAGTAACCTCACGGTTGACTACCACTTTCTGGGCACTGAATTGCTGGGCAGCTAGAAATAAGCTTGAAAGGGCAACAAGATTTGTAATAAATTTCTTCATATTTTATTTCTCAATAATTGATTTTAAATCAGCAGGAGAGTAGTATTTATTCTTTAATACTTTATGATCTGCCTGTCTGTATACATTGAATTTTTCTCCAGACTTCTCATAAAAAGACTCTACCTCTTTTTCTTTATAGAATTCAACTGTTTCCTTTGCCTGCTCTTCATTGTCACATGCCTTCGACATATTGGAACGCTGAACCTCGTTGAATAACTCTACAAATTTATTGCCAAGTCCGAATTCAAGTACAGCACCACTCAAAACGTACTGTAAATCACACAATGCATCAGCAATTTCTACGATATTATTGTCTGCAATGGCTTGTTTCAGCTCGTTCAGCTCTTCCTGTAGAAGCTCTACTCTAAGATTGCATCTTTCAGGAGAAGGAATTTGTGGGGTATCTAAAATAGGGGCTTTGAAAGTAGTATGGAATTCTGCTACTTGGTTCAGACTATCAATTTTATCCATGAATTTTTTTATTTCCCACAAAGATAGAAAAGGATTTGTAAAATGGGAAATATACAGCAGGAAAAAATGCATTGATGAAAGGGGATAACATAAGTCCTGAAATACAATGATTAGGCAAATCCAGATGAGATAAAACCTGCATTATCTGATCAATCTGTAAGCATTTAAAAAAGAACAGATGATTGGGTTTTAGTTACTTTAATTATTGCCGTGAAGAAAAATCTTTTAAAGAATGAATTAAAAAACTGAATCAATTTTCTATCTTTAGAGAAGTGAAATAAAGCATTTGTAGAACAGATATAAAGAGAACAATGCCAATAAACCAATTACCTCCGGACGGAGGTATGTTATATAAAGAAACAGATATGGCCCAGTTTTTTCCTGAGCCCTTAAACGCAGTAACTGCCGTGTTTTTTTAGTCTTAGCCATTTTCTGGACCATAAAAATAAAAGGTAATTTTAAGCAATATCCTTTTTTAGCCTACTGTCTGGTTTTATTATATATTGGTGCTATAGGAGGAACTGTTTATCATTCTTTCAGACAATGGCCGGTATTTATTATGATGGATTGGCTGCCCATTATGTTATTATGCCTGTCTGCCGGATTTTATTTTGTAGCGCAGAGCACCAGATGGTATTATGCTGTTGTAACGGTTCTCGGATATCTGGTACTCATGTTCGGTTTGAGAAACTGGATTTTGGCAGATAATATGTCTCTTTTTATCAACGTAAATTATGCAGTGATGGCCTCATTTGTCCTTTTCTCGGTATTGAAGTATTTGATTTATACCGAATGGAAAGCGGGTAAATGGGTAGGTTTTGCTCTATTGTCGTTTGTTTTAGCATTGGCCTTCCGTATCGCTGATAAATGGGAATGGTTCAGTTTCGGAACCCACTTTTTATGGCATACGTTTGGGGCGATAGCAACATTTTGTATGTTTAATTATATCAGTCTTACACAGAATATAATCAGAAGAACATAAATTTTTAGGTCTTTCATATCTCATACCTGGAATTAATTTTAACGCAAATGAAGAATTCCGTCGTATTTTAGATGGGCAAAGTGATGCGACTTCGTCACTGATGAAGCGCTTCGACAAATCAACAGAGTTGATTCTATGCTTTGCTTCCTTAAAGATCAGCAATTCTAAAAATAAAAACTTTGCGTTAAAAAATTATATCATCAGTATATTATCTTTTTAATCATTAAAATCCTTAAAACTAAGGAATTTACATTCGCATTTTATTTGTAAGTTAGAGCCGCAAAATAGTGCAGTATAAAATTATACAGAACAATTCTGATGAAGAAGGATTCTTGCTGTATAACCATTCACTATTTTTAAAAAATTATACACCCAAAAACTAAATTTATTAAAATGAAGAAGACACTGATTATTCTATCAATGGGCGCCTTGCTTGCTGCCTGTAACAAAAAGACTGAACAGAAAACAGAAGCAAAGGATACTGTCGCAGTAGATAATACCACAGCTGTAGAAAAATCTCCGGGAGGAACTGCTCAATTTGATATCAACTCCATACCGGTTTCCAACGCTGAAGTGGGTGAACTGCCTTTTTCAGCTTTCCCAAAGGACTGGAATCTCAGAACAAACCGGTACAAAGAAGTTATGACATGCTGTTTTTTCCACTTAACGGCATAATGACACCAATAGAAGGAAAAGTTTGGAAAACGTACATAATCAACGAAAAAAGCAATACAGAAGACTGGTCGTTACCCTATTTTCTGAAAAGCTATGATGATGCGATTACAAAAGTAGGTGGTGTAAAAATATTTGATGGTAAAGTTGCTCAGCAAGAGCTTGACAGAATAAAGAAGAAGCCAAATACTTTGGCGAAGAAGGATCTATAGATTATTGGAATGAACCCGTAAAAGTGTATGTCATAAGAAGACCAAATGGCGATGATATTTATATTCAGCTTTACGGAAATACGGCGACCGGAGCCATACAAATTCTACAGAAAGCACCGGCTGAGCAAGGCGCAAAACCGTAGAGCAGAGCCGGTAAATAAAATCATTGCTTTGAAAGTACTCTAAACATAAAGAGATGAATCAGTTTGATTCATCTCTTTTTATATTGCTTTTTATTAAGCTTCAATAAATTCTAAAAGATCTTTATTAATTGTTTTGTGTTCCGTAGTGGGCATTCCGTGAGGAAAACCGGGATACGTAATCAATTTTCCGTTTTTCAATAGTTTGGCAGATTTTATAGCAGAATTTTCGATAGGTACAATCTGATCATCTTCACCATGAAGCACCAAAACCGGAATATCCACCGCTTTCAGATCTTCAGTGAAATCAGTTTCAGAAAATGCTTTGATTCCCTCATAATGAGCTACAATACCACCCATCATTCCTTGTCTCCACCAGTTTCTTTGTACACCGTCTTTTACATTGGCACCTTCTCTGTTGTATCCGTAGAAAGGGAAAGTCAGATCAAAATAAAACTGGTTTCTGTTATTCAAAGTTTGCTCTCTGATCCCATCAAAAACTTCCATTGGAACCCCGTCAGGATTGTTTTCACTTTTACCATTACTGGTGGAACAGCACTGATTAAAACTGCTTTTTTGCTCTGCCGTTGGCATATTTATGTACATATCGGATCACTTCACCACCTCCTGTAGAGTGTCCTATGTGTACCACATCTTTCAAATCAAGGAATTCTACAAGTTCTGCAGCGTCAGAAGCATATTGCTCTATGGTGTGATTGTAGATGTTCTGGCTTGAACGGCCGTGGCCTCTTCTGTCATGGGAAATTACCCTGTACCCTCTCTGTAAGAAAAAGATAACCTGTGCATCCCAATCGTCTGATGATAGCGGCCATCCGTGGTGAAACATCAATACAGGTCCTGCTCCCTGGTCTTTATAAAAATCTCTGTTCCGTCTTTTAATGTAAATGTGCTCATAGTTTTAAATTTTTAATGTTAATGAATATTTTATTTTATAATTTTTTGTTGTCTTAATTCTTTAGCAAATGTAGGACAGTTCACTTTCACTGAAATTAATCTAGTTTAATTTCGTACCTATTGACAACATTTTTTTGTTTGGGTAGTTTAATTTACTTTCTGATCCAATCTTTTCTTCAGATCATCATTAAATCTTAACATTTTTGGATCATGAAATAGCTTCTGAACTATGAATTTTACAGGCTTTTTCTAATTTGCGGCTGTAAAATAAATGTATGTTTCAAAATATTATCAAAAACATCTCACGATTTGTGATCCTGACCCCGGAAGAAGAAAATATATATGAAGGTTTGCTGACGCTTCAGAAGTTCCCGAAGAAAACACATCTTCTACGTGCAGGAGAGGTTTGTCAATTTGAAGGGTTTATAAAAGAAGGCTGTGTACGAACGTATTATCTGGATGAAAACGGTTTTGAAGTAACCCTTCTGTTTGCGGTTGAAGATTGGTGGATTACCGATATTGACTCTTTTAATAATAGAACGCCCTCGAAGATTTTTATAGAAGCCCTGGAAGACACCGAAATTTATATGTTGAATCCGGAAACCAAAGAGGAACTGATGCAGAAGGTTCCGAAGTTTGAAAGAGCATTCCGGCTGATGATGCAGCGGTATGTGGTGACGCTTCAAAACCGACTGGTTAACACCATTTCTCAACCTGCTACAGACCGTTATCTGGAATTTATCAGGGTGTATCCTACCATTCCGCAGCGTGTGGCGCAATATTATATTGCATCGTACCTTGGCGTTTCTAAGGAGTTTGTAAGCACCATCAGGAAACGATTAGCGAATAAAGAGAAACAAAAATAATACATAGAAAATTTTCATCTCCTGGAGCAGCTGTGAAAAATAAAAATAAGAAAGGTGGTTTATACAGAACGTGTAAACCACCTTTCTTATTTAGAGTAAAAGAAAAAATCATTTATTAAACCAGTTAAATTTCTAAGATTTTTATCCGTTCTACATTTGTCTTATTAATTTAAACAATAAAAAAATGGTACAGGAAAACAAAAAAGCAGAAGGTTTTGGAATGCCTTGGGAAGGTATTTATGGATATGCCCAGGCGGTAAAAAAGGAAACACCGTTTGGATTTCCGGTCAGTTGGGTCACAACAAAAAGGCGAATTGGCAGAAGGAATGGAAGCACAAATGAAACAAACTTATGCAAATATTAAAGAATTATTGTCAAGGTATGATATGACGATGGAAAATGTGGTGGAAGAAGTTATCTATGCAATGGATATGACGACGGCATTTGAGGCAAGAAAAATTTCAAAACAGAATTTTACGATAATCCTGAAGCTGTAGCCAGCACAATGGTTGGAGTAAGTGGGCTTGCATTGCCGGGACAGCTTGTCGAAATTAAAATTGTGGCAACTGTATGAGTTTCCAGTCTTGAATTTTCGGTCCTTTCGTTTTAAGACAAAAGGACTTATTTGGCGTTTCAAAGGAGTTTGTAAGCACCATCAGCAAGCGATTAGCCAATAAGGCAAAATAGATCAATAGTTTAATATTATAAAATGCCGGATATGGAAAATATCCGGCATTTTTTTATTTTGATTTTTCATATACAAATTTTTCTGATTTTGAGCCTAGTAAATAAGACCATTATCTTTAAAGTTGTTCCAAAGTCAGGAGACTTCGGAGAGTGGGTAGTTTTTTTTAAAGTTCAAAAATATCATTTTTAGTAAAAATTTCAGAATGTACATTTAATTTTACATAAAAGTCACTTCTTTGCCAAAATTTGGTTTTGATGTTAAACTTTTCATTTTCTCAACATCTTTAAATTGGTCAAATAGACTAGGGTTATGTCATTATTGGTCATTAGCCAGAATCCATAATAATTATGCTCAATTACTCTGTCTGTCCAACCTGAAATATGATTTGGAGAAATACTATTCTCTGAAAATTTGCATTGGACTAACCATTTTTTTCCTCTCCATTTCCAAAAGACTCAACTTTTTCATAAACTTCGAAGTCTCTTCCTCTATCTGATGCTCGAGTTTTCCTATTGGAATAATTCGAGAAATATTTTTTTCTTTTTGTAAAAGTAGCTCGCAGATACGTTCAAATTGTCTATCTTTATCTCCAACTAACTTATTCCATTCAAAATTTATTGGTGCTTTGAAATCAAAAAATGGCCTAGATTTTTCGAGCTTTTCACTCAATAAAACTCTTTCTTCTTCCTCATAATCATCACCTAACAATCCAGAAAGCATAAAACTTGCAATGTTGGTTTTTATTATTAAAGCACTTAATGTATTCTTATCCTCATTTGCAATAAGCATTTCCTGAGTTTCAATTGAAATAAAGGTGTCAATTGAATTTATTATATCAAAAAGTTTCTTGTAAAGTTCTATACGGAAAGTATAAATATTATTATTTGAAAGACACAAAGCATATTTTTCACCTTCATAAATATTTTCAATTTTATATTTTTTTCTTAATGTTTTTTTAAGCCTTCCGGATAGCTATTTTCATTTACAAAATTTAAAAAAACTCCTATATAACTATCTTCTGACCTATATATTCCTTTTGTAATTGTATTTATTACAACAAATTCAGTTTCATTTGAAGTTTCATTTTTTTGATAATTCGATGAGATTTAAACCTTGATTGTCAATTATTTCATTAATTGCTATTCTTAAATTTTCATTTTCTTCAATATCCATGATTTGTTTTTGAATTTGTTCTATTAGTATTTTTAAATGTAAATACTGTCAAGTCATTTTAAATTAAATCCATATATGTAAGGATAAACTTTTTTCTGTACTTTTAGGTATTATGGGTATAACTATTTGGCCACTTTGCTTAAGCCTATTTTCTTTCATTAATTTAGATGTTTTATTCTCTTTGAAATTAATTATAATTAAGTAATCCTTTAGGAGGAAAGAATAACAAGTTTCTGTCTCCAGTTTACTTTTAAAAGGCTGAACTATTAATTGGTTGAATTCTGATTTTTTATCAAGTTTGAATATGTTTAATTGGAATTCTAAATCAGTTGTAGTTAAATTTTCGTAAACAATTTTTCTAATTTTTTTCATGATAAGGTCCGAGGTTAACATCATTAAATTCTTCAAAAGAGCAAATGTCTGCCCTAAATAATATTGAAAGGAAAAAATTTTTAAACCTTTTGTAATCTAGGTTATCTATTTTTATAGTTTGAACTTCTCCTGATATTTCTTGTGTACATTTTATATTTTTATTTTTTCCTGAAATTATATCAGCAAGATAAGTTTCATAGTTTCCACTGATTATTTTGCTTTCACAATCGGAACATAGTAAATTTCCTTCATAAACACCTGATGATGCTTTACTGATTTTAGGATTATTTTTAATAATTTCGTCTGTAGAAACTTTGATGATTTTGTGATTTTTGTCGTACAAATCTTTATATAAAAAATCAGGGTATATGTGATTTTTTTACTAATTTTTTTCTAATCTACATAATCGGCAATGTTGCATATTATAAATTGTAATTTGTTAATGTTTAATCAGTATGTTCCTAAAAACAATGACTCTGACTCACATCGGGATTACTTTTGTATATTTCTAAAAAATTCTTCTAAAGTAATTTCTTTCTTTCGACAAATTTTTGCTAGAGTTTTTATAGACATATTGTATTCTGTCTTTGCCGTTCCTAGAGCAATATTTTTAATTTTCCTAACAGTGCTTTCTTCTATGTCACATTTAGATGCAAAGTCTCTCTGCGACTTAGCTTTCGAAACCCAGTTGGTATAAATGTATTTACAGATGGCAATAGTTACTTCGTTTTCTTCGTCCATTAAAACAAATTAAGAGAAAGAGAAAAAAATAATGCGGTTTTTTGTGCGCAATAATCAAAATATTCTTACATTTGCCCAATAAGCTACAATAAAGTAGCTTTGCGATACTTCAAAGAATAATAGAAGCTATTGCTTAGAATCTTGTAATAGAAAACTGGTAATTTTTAAACACACAAGACAATAGGCAAGAAGCTCACGACCTAGGCGTGGGCTCTCTTATCTGTGTGTAAGGTATACCAGTACCCCTATTACGGATATTGTAGAGTCTCATGCCGTTTTTATTTCATGCTGTTCTGCTTTTCTACAATCATATTTTTCTAAGCTGCTTCACTACATAAAGTATCATGATAGGATACAGTGGAGTGTACAATCCATTGCGGCTTCAGGGCTTTCACGGGAACACAGATTTTATTTCTATTCATCATTTACCATACAACTCAGCTTACATCAGTAGGCTGGTGGTTTCATGCATTCAAAATACAAACTCATGAAAAAATATAAACCATTAAGAAAAATGAAGGTTTTAAGGAAAGTTAAGATCCATCAAAGATGGATGAAGCATTGCGCTTAAAAAATAGCTTCAGCTATTCCATTAATAATCCTTAAAGCCTTAAAATCTTAATGGTTAAGAAAAATTTCAATAATAAAAAATACAACCAATGAAAAAGATAAAAACAGATTTCGCTCCCCAGTTTCGGGCAGACAAGAAGCGCTCCGGCTTACAACTGATGGAAACATTCTTTCAGTTCAATGAGCTGGATGTTTCCAAAGAAAGGCTCAGCAACATAATGAATTATGCCGTAAAAAGAAATAGCTGGATCAATGAAGATCTGGCGGTGATCTTTGAGTTTTACCAGTCGATGAGGTCGCTGATCCGGGCAGGTTATCTCATCATGCTGAAGGAAAGAAAATGGACAGTTGATGCCAAAACTGAAAAGATTTCCCCGTGGGTTCTTGGTCTGCTTTCGGAGAAGGAATACCGGAATCCGTTGCTGGTTTTCAAAAAAGCATTCAGGGAATATACCCTCAAAGAATTTGATTATTTTATATCCGGGATCGTCTATTTCTCAATGGGCGTCTATGAAAATCTCCCGGAAAGGAATATCGTGATGCCTTACATTCATCTGATTAAAATGCTGGATGCCGCACACCTTATTCTTCAAAGAAAGAGAGAAAAGAAGGTGGCTGACACCAATTCTGAATAAGAAGCTTGAGTATAAATAAAAAGTTGGGAGCTGATACAGATGATTAATGTATTTTGAGTGTTTTTTGACGCAAAGATTTTATTTGCGATGTTGCTGATTTTTAAGGGAGCAAAGGATAGCATCAATTTCGTTGATTCGCCGAAACATACGCTTATCCCTACGCTTCATCAGCGACAAAGTCGCATCCCTTTGCCCACCTAAAATAAAACGGAATTATCAATGAACTTTGCGTTAATCTTTCTATTTTTCAACACTTAGTATACTTTAGAAAATATAAGGAAATATCACAGAATGAAATATTCTTAAGATGAAAATCTTTGATCTTCAAAAAAACTTTTGTGACTTTGTGGTCAGGTTTAAGCAGCTTTTTTGTGAAATTCACAGTCTGATTCTTTTATGTTTGAAAGAAAGATGATTTACTTATATTTGTCACAAAGCAAATTTAAATGTTCAAAAAAGTAAGCACTGTATTTATTCTTGGCTTTAATACGGTTTTTTGTTTGGCCCAGCAGGTCCGGCCCTCCAAATCATCTGACATTTACCGTGAACTCAAAACCCTTAAACATCTTCCTAAAGTTTTATACCTTGCGGCTCATCCCGATGATGAAAATACAGGATTACTTTCCTGGCTGATCAACGATCAAAATGTAGAAACAGGCTATCTGTCTTTAACCAGAGGTGACGGAGGCCAGAATTTATTAGGTACAGAGCAAGGTGCTGCGTTGGGCCTGATCAGAACGCATGAGCTTTTAGAGGCAAGAAAGTTAGACGGCGCCCAACAGTTTTTTACCCGTGCGATTGATTTCGGGTTCTCTAAAAATACGACCGATACCTTTAAACAATGGGATGAAAACAGCATTATAGCTGATGTAGTATGGGTAATCCGCAAATTCCGCCCTGATGTTATCATTTGTCGTTTTCCTCCTACTGCTGCGGCTGGCCACGGGCAACATGCGGCTTCGGCTGTGGTGGCAGAAAAAGCTTTTAAGTTGGCAGGTGATAAAACCGCTTTCCCGAATCAGCTGAAATTTGTAAATGCATGGCAACCAAAACGTGTATTATGGAATACTTTCCGGTTTGGCGGGGTCAATACGACTGCTGAAAATCAACTCAAGGTCACGGTTGGCCAATATGACGCACAACTGGGAATGGGATATGGTGAACTGGCAGGATTAAGCAGAAGTTTACATAAAAGCCAGGGGCAGGAACACAGTCTGTAGCCGGCATCAGAACAGAATACTTTGCCCACGTTATCGGCGAACCTGCAAAAGCAACACTTTTTGACGGAGTTGTCAGAACCTGGACTTCAGAAGGAAATGCAGACATTGACCAGGCATTAGATAAAATTATTTCAACTTTCAATTTCAATAATCCTGACCAGAGTTTGCCTGCTTTGCTTGCTTTACGAAAAAAAAGTGATGGCCCTGAAAGATACTGAAGTGAAAAAAGATAAAATCAAATCTCTTGACCATATTATTTTAAGCTGTGCCGGATTTATGGGTGAGGTAGTCACCAATAAGGCTGAAGCAGTTGCCGGAGACGATTACAGTTTCAGGTTAAATCTCATCTCAAGAGCTGTGAATCCTGTGATTTTAGAAAATGTACAATGGCTGAGCCAACCGGAAAGCGTTAACAGGGAACTCTCAAAAGATTCTTTAATTACCATAGAGCATAAAATTCAGATTCCTGCCGATGCAGCACTCACAGAACCTTACTGGCTGGCAAAACCTCCTACGAATTCAGGAGTTTTCTCTGTGCCAAATGACACTTTAATCGGTTTACCCGAAGCAGAATCACCACTGAATGTTTTGCTTGGTTTAAAAATCGGTTCAGAAAAGTTTCAGGTTAAACTTCCTTTATCTTTCAAAAAATTAGACCCGGTGCGTGGTGATGTGGTAGAAGCCTTGCGCATTGTTCCTGCATTGGAACTGAAATTTACACAACCTCTTTATGTGGTCAAAGAAAATGAAGATTTACATTTGAGTTTAAATGTTAAGGTTAATTCAAGCAAACAGTTCAGTAAAGGCATTCTGAACCTGATGTACAACGGTGAGAGAATAGGAAGCACCGATGTAAACTCACTCAATGGAAAAGATAGCACTATAGATTACGTGATTCCAAAAACTAAGCTTGCTGCAATACATTCATCTCGTTTACAAATGGATGCCAATTTTGTTGCAGATGGAGGCACTTATAATAAAAAACAGGTATTAATTCAGTACCCGCATTTACCCTCCTTGCAATATTTTACGCCTGCAACGGTAACCGTAATGAAAGGTGATATTCAGACGAAGGTTAAAAAGTGGGGTATATAGAAGGTGCAGGTGATTTTATTCCTGATTTTCTGCGTATTGCAGGGATCCAGGTAGATATTCTGAAAGATGAAGATTTTTATGGTAACACAGGTGAATCCGGAGGAAACGGCAGTCAAAGCAAGCTGTCACAATATGATGCCATCGTATTGGGTGTTCGTGCCAATAACACGGAGAAAAAGCTGGGGCGCTGGATGCCTTTTCTATGGTCTTATGCAAAAGCCGGAGGTAATCTGGTGATGCAGTACAACACCAACCAGGATACAACTGTTGACAAATTAGGCATGTATAATTTCAGCATTGCCAATAAGCGGGTAACAGAAGAAAATGCAGAAGTGAGGTTTTTAAATCCCAATCATAAACTACTCAACTTTCCGAACAAAATTACTACGGATGATTTTAAAGGCTGGGTACAGGAGCGTGGCGCCTATTTCCCTGCCCAATGGGATGCAGCCTATGAACCGCTTTTTGAAATGCACGATACAGATGAAGAACCTCTTCAGGGATCAACTTTATATGCCAAATACGGAAAAGGAAATTTTATTTATACTCCTTTAGCGTTTTTCAGGCAACTGCCTGCCGGAAATGTGGGGGCGGCACGTTTATTTTTAAACTTTTTATCAGCACAGAAAAACTAATGAACAAAAAACTTAAAAATTGGAATACCTGGTATCTGTTATTAGCTGCTGCATTAGTATTGCAGATCGTATTATATTATTGGTTTACTAAATTCTGGGCATGAGTAATTTAGATTGGACAGTTTTAATTTTTACCCTGGTGGTAGTGGTTGTGTACGGTGTATTTATTGGTCGTGGCCAAAAGAGCAATGCATCCTACCTGAAGGCAGATAATAAAATGCCCTGGTACATTGTACTTTTAGGTATTATGGCGACTCAGGCAAGTGCCATTACATTTCTTTCAGCACCGGGTCAGGCATATACAGACGGGATGCGTTTCGTGCAGTATTATTTTGGGCTACCTTTGGCGATGATTGTGATCTGTATTACTTTCATCCCGATTTTTCAGCGCTTAAATGTTTACACCGCCTATGAATATTTAGAAAACCGTTTTGATAAAAAAACAAGGGTACTCACTTCACTGCTTTTTCTTTTTCCAGAGGTTTATCAACGGGGATCAGCATTTATGCCCCGAGTATCATTCTGTCAAGCGTTCTGAACTGGAATATTTATTTAACCAATATTTTAACAGGTGGGATTCTGTTGATTTATACCTATGTTGGCGGAGCTAAAGCAATTGCACACACCCAAAAGCTGCAGTTTCTCATTATTCTGGGTACAATGGCCTTTGCCGGGTATCTGCTTATTCAGAATATGCCGGATGGCATTGGTTTTAACGATGCACTTTATCTGGCTGGGAAATCCGGAAAGCTCAATGTCATCACTACAGAATTCGACTGGAAGGATAAATACAATATCTGGAGCGGTTTAATTGGCGGTTTTTTTCTGGCCTTGTCTTACTTTGGTACAGATCAGAGTCAGGTTGGGAGGTATATTACGGCAAAAGACAATACCAATGCAAAAATGGGTCTGCTGTTGAACGGATTGGTTAAAATTCCGATGCAGTTTGCTATTCTCATGATTGGTGCTTTACTTTTCGCTTTCTTTTCTCTGAAACCGGCCCCGATTTATTTTAACGAGCGCTCTTACCAGCATTTAAAGGAAACAAAACCTGAACAGGCTGCGGTTTTTGAAAAAGAGCATCAGGAATTGCAAATACAATTTAATGCAGAATCGAAAGAAATTTTAAAGCTGAAAGAAAATAATTCTCCGCAACTTATAAAAGCAATTCAGGATTTTAAAAAGACACAAACCGAGGTAAAAGCACTTCATGGAAGGGTAGAGGAAGCAATCAATAATTCAAGCTATAATGCGGAAAAAACGGATACAAATTATATTTTCCTGTATTTCGTAAAAATACCTTGCCTGCAGGGATGATCGGTTTACTGTTTGCCGTTATTTTTCTGGCTAGCTGGGGCTCAATTTCGGCAGCGCTGAATTCCCTTGCCGCCTGTTCATTGAAAGATGTTCATTTAATATTCAGCAAAGAAATTCCTGATGATGCCACCGAATTGAAGTATAGCCGTCTGCATACCTTAGCATGGGGTATTTTCTCAATCGGTGTAGCGATGTTTGCTACTCAGATGGGTTCCCTTATTGAAGCTGTAAATGTATTGGGTTCTCTTTTTTACGGCCCGATATTGGGGATTTTTCTTGTTGCCTTTTACTATAAAAAAATTACCGGTTCCAATGTATTTATTGCTGCCATTTTATCAGAAATTGCGGTGATTGCCGTGTATCAGTTCGATATCGTTTCTTTTCTTTGGCTTAATGTCATTGGTGCGGCAGCAGTGATTATATTTTCTGCAATCGGTTTGTTGTTTTATAAACAGAAAGAAGTAAATTCGTAAGCAAATAATAATAAAAACAAACAAATAAAAATAATATGAAAACAATCATGAAATCTGCCGCCGTACTTGTTGCGACAATGACAATCTCCTTGAACGCCTTTGCACAGGAAACTAAAAAACCTGCCAGCCCTCCGGCTACTGCTACGGGAAAAATTAAAGATGCAAATATTACTATTGCCTATAGCAGCCCTTCTGTTAAAGGACGTACGATCTGGGGTGGTTTGGAAGCATATAATAAAGTTTGGCGTGCGGGAGCCAATGAAGCAACTACTTTTGAAACGGATAAAGATATTACCGTTCAGGGTAAAAAACTGGCTGCAGGTAAATACAGCTTTTTCTTAATTCCTAAAGAAAGCGGAACCTGGACTGCTATCTTTAACAAAGAGCCAAAACAATGGGGCGCTTATAAATACGAGGAATCAAAAGACGCCTTACGTGTTGATGTAAAAACAAAGGCTTTACCTGCAACACAGGAAAGTTTGGTTTATAAAATAAACAGCAATGGATTTACAATGGATTGGGATAAAATCTCAGTTCCTGTAGAAATCAAATAAATTGAAATGTAAAAAATGAAAAATCCCGGTTCAACGGGATTTTTTTGTTTAGATAGAGTTATTATATCACTTCTTCATACTTCCATACGCCTGAGATATTCAGAACGGTTAATCCCGGTTGTTTTTCTCTCCATAGCTGAATATGCAGATGTACTTTGTATGACACGATATACAATCGGTTCCAAAATATAAGGTTGGCAGATTATGCACTGTCAGTTCTCCAAAATGCGACATCATCTGAGGGGTTTCGAAACCATTCCGTTTGATAACAAATCGGTTTTGGAAAGAACCTTATTGCCCTGATAGATCTGTAAAACAGGGAAACCGGAGTGATAGGGAATTATTACAAGATTATTTTCCTGGCCACAATCACAACACGTGAATGTAGTTGCAGCAGACGGTAATGCTTCATCGTTGATGAATGTACTTTTAGCGGCAGTAGCTTTTTGGAGTATGTTGATTCTTTTTGATATTGCGTACATCTGAATTTATTTAGGGCTGAATAACCGTGCCTGCTAAGTTAGGATATTTTCCGCTCGGACTCTTTTTAATGGTAACTTTTATATACCCTTCTTCTGCTAACTTGTTCCATGTTTTCTGATAACCGGTATTGATGTCGATAGGAATTTTCCACATGGTCTGTTTTCCTTTTCCTGTCTGGTTAAACCAGGGAATGATATCGGCCGTTTGCGTTTTAAACTGCATGGCATTATTCAAGACATCGATTTCGTAATAAAAATCATACTTATCTTCGGGCTGGTTTAACGCTCTTTGGGTAAAAGTATACACATACCCATTGATGATAGGGCTGGTAAAACTTCCTCCTAAAGTAGGAACCCCGGTTCCGTTATAGCTTCCAACCGCTCCGCTGTATCTGTCGAATTTCTGACCGGACTGAAGAGGAACTTCATCAACGATATTATAACCGCCATTGGCAGGAGGCCATCCGCCATTCAGATTATTGGCTTTGAAAAGAGTTTCCAGTTCACTCCATTTACCTTGTTTGTACAGTTCAAATATCTGGCTTCTTACACTTGCGTTTACATTGCCGTTCGGGTCATAGGTTACCGCAAGTTCGTCAGCAGATTTATAGAATACGATTGTAACATCACTTGGAGGCTGAATTTCCTCTTCCCTGTCTGAGCTGCAGGCCATTGAGGTAAAAACAACAGTGAAAAAAAAGAGATACTTAAATACATGTTTCATATAAAAAATTTTAAATTATTTAAAAAATTAAATAAGGTATTACGGGAATAGCAATGATATCTCTTTGAAACAGGCTCTCTTTTATAATGATTTTTCAGGATTATTCTCTTCGGAAAATAGTTGTACCCGGAAATGTTCAACAGCAGATCTGAATAAATACTTTTTAATAATATTTAAAAACGGAATCAGAAGGGGATAACAGTATTTTTAATCAAAAATGATAGCTGTGCCCTCTGCAATACCAACTGGATCAACGGTACAATAAAAGAATATTGTCAGGTGATAAAATTAAACTAAAAAACTTTAATATGTGTAGTTTTATTTAAAATAATATTATTTATGAAAATTAATTTCGTAAAATGTTTTAATTGCTTTTATTTTTTACATGATGATATTCTGTGACTTTATTCTTGAATTGAAAGAAATTCACAGATGAAAAATAAAAAAACTGCCCTGTGGGGGCAGTTTAAACATCGTTAAAATTTTAAAGGATATTAATCTTTAATGAATCTCTTGGCGGTTTCCCCAATCTGTATCATATAAGCACCTTTGATCAGGCTGCCTACATTGACAGAGCCTCTTTGAAGCTTCCTGAGTCAACCAGTTTTCCACCCATATCAAAGATTTTGTATTCCTCAGAAGTAGTATTTGAGATATGCAGTACATCTTTTGCCGGGTTAGGGAACAGTTTAATATCAGTAATCAGGTCTTTGGTATCTGCTGTAATACCTCTTCCTGAAGAAGCGATATTAAGGGTATAATCTTCCACCTGTCCGTAAGTATAGGCTTCACAGGATGAGGTCGGAATAGAGCTGTATTTCATCATCACTCTCATTCTTGTAGATCCTGCTGTAGCTGTTGACGGAATGGTAATAGATCCTGTTACCGGAGTCGTTGTAGATCCTGCTTTTGTCCAGGCAAGTTCTCCGCTGTCTGTGAAGTCTCCGTCACCGTTATAATCAATGTATACAGCATAAGCTTCGCTGTATTTTGTAGAAGTCCAAACCGGAGTTATAGAGATCGTATAAGAATTTCCTGCGGTCACATTGGTAGAAACTGAAGTGAAGTTTTCATAACCCGCAGTTCCTGTAGAAGTATTGTTGATGGTTCCGAATTTTACGTTTCCGATTCTTTCATCAGCTGTATTGGATGCTGAAGCAGAGCAATAAGTTACCGTTCCGCCTCCTGAAAGAGTGGTAACATTTACTGTATTACTTGAAACGGATGTATTTCCCGCTGCGTCTTTTGCCTTCACAGAGAAAGAGTAATTTGTAGAAGGAGTTAATCCGGTTACGGTATACGTTGTAGTAGCTGTAGATCCGATCAATGAAGCATTCATGTATACATCATATCCTGTAACCCCTACATTATCCGTAGCACCAGACCATGAAAGATTTGTGCTGGTAGAAGTTGTTCCTGAAGCAGCAAGGGTAGGAGCTGTAGGAGCAACGGTATCAGGCGTTCCGGAACCTGCGTTTACTGAAATATTGGCATTATTCACATCAAAGAAGATATGATTGGATCCTTTTACCATGATTCTACCTGTTGTAGTGGTAACGTTAGGAATCGTCACAGCCTGTGTGCCGTCATTTGGAGTTCCTGCCAATAGAGTAGTCCATGTATTTCCGTTGTCTGTAGACCAAAGAATATCTACATTGGCAGCATTTACACCGTTTGCTGTAGTTCCAGCTACATTCCATGTAATGGTTTGAGAACTTCCGCCTGCGTAAGTTGTTGCCGAGTTTTGTGATGTTACGGAGAATGGTCCTGCAGTTCCGTTCACAGTGATTACCGCATCGTCAGAATTGTTTCCTGAACCCCGGCTCTGTTATCACGGGCAGTGAACCTGAAATTGAGTGTTCTGGCTACTGAAGAAAGTGCTTCAACAGTGATTTCAGCTCCTGCTGTAGTGGTGGCTCCTGTTAATATGGAAGCCATTCTCGGGAAATATCTCACAGGAGAAGTTGTAGGTGTCCATGATCTGAAGTTAGGTCCTGAAGTTTTCGTAGCGCTGGCTGCAGAGCTGGCTCCTGTCTGGGAAGAAGAAGCGTTATCCATTTGTTCCCAGATATAAGTCAGAGAATCTCCGTCAGCATCCGTTGATGCACCTGTCAGCATAAACGGAGTTCCTTTTGGGATGGTATAATCTGCGCCTGCATTCGCTGTTGGAATTGAGTTTCCTGTATTCGTATTTACAGAGCAGGTTTTCGCTTTAATATTGTTGGTGATCTGCTGAATGCTTATGGCATGGAAAAATGCATCAGAGTGTGGCTGAATATCCTGGCTGGTAATTCCGGCATATCCCATGATGGTTGACCCCGAACCAGGCTCCATATTCGCTCCTGTTCCTTCGTTATTCATTGAGAAAGTGTGATTTCCTCCGAACTGATGCCCCATTTCGTGAGCTACATAATCGATATCAAAATTATCCCCTGAAGGAATTGCATCTGCCGGTGAAGTATATCCGCTTCCTTTTGATCCGTTGGTACAGATACAGCCGATACAGCCTGCATTTCCTCCACCTCCTGAAGCCCCGAATAAGTGTCCGATATCATAATTGGCTTCACCGATTACAGAGGTTAGGGTGCTTTGAAGCTGAGAATTCCAGCTGCTCATTCCTGAAGCGGCAGAATAAGGGTCTGTAGAAGCATTGGTATAAATTACGGCATCGTTATTGGCAATCAGAACCATTCTGGCAGCAAAATCTTTTTCAAAAACACCGTTTACACGGGTCATTGTAGTATTCATTGCAGCAAGTGCCAGCGCTTTGGTTCCCCGAAATACGCAGTGTATTCTCCTGTACAGGATAAAGCCAGCCTGAAGGTTCTCAGTTTGGCATCATCTGCGTTAGGTCTTGCAGCAAGCCCGGAATTCGCCACACCTTTTTGTGCCGCATCCACTACGGTACATTCAAATTTGTTAAGATCATCTTTCTTATCAGATTTTCTGTATACAACATAAGTGGAAAGGTCTTTGGAATAAGGTTCGATAAATACGGCTGATTTGTCACCGTAGATTTCCATTGAAGATAAACCAAGTGGGGAAACACTGAAATAAACTGTAGAATTCGGGTCGTCAAGACCCTGGCCTACGTAAGATTTAATGTCCGGATATTTTGCGGCAAGTTCCGGGGTGAAGTTGGAATTCTCTCTTACTTTGAAATTTTCCATTCTGCCTTCAGAATTTGGAAAAGAAACGATGATTTCAGACTTTTCGGCGGCTGCCAGCCTTTTAGGAGCTCTTGCCAGAACACTTTTCAATCCGTCTATATTAAGGCTGTACACCTTCGGATTTTCAATGCCTGCTTTGTTTTCAAAGATCTCTGAAGAAGCTTTTCTGGAGCTTTCAGACCAAAGGCGGTCAGTTTGTGCGAAAGAAACACCGCTAATAAGGAGCATTCCAATCAGGGTTAATTGTTTTTTCATATTAAATATAAGTTTTGATTGTGGAATATCAAAGCTAATAAAAAAATATGTTACGAAAAATAAAATTATTTAAGAATATTTCTGATTCTTTGTTTAAAATATTATGCAATACATTAAATAATATTGAATAAGCCGATTAATACAAGAAAAGTGAAATGTTAAAATTGAATTTTTTATAATGAAAAAATCAAACTAAAGTGACTTTTTAATTAATTTATAAAAAGAGACAATAATATTGACCGAAAATTCATTATTAATTCACAAAATTAACAGGTTATTTTTAATGCTAAAATGTATGTTTTTTGCAGAAATTTATACATCTTGTTGGCTGGCAATAAAAAAGCTGTTTCAAAAAGTGAAACAGCCATATTTTTACTATGAATAATAATTATTCAGTTACATTTTGTCATCAGCTGTAGGCCCGTAAAGACCAGGAACTGTATTTCCGGTTGATCTTAAATAAACAACCAGCTCACCTCTGTGATGATACAAATGATTATACAGAAAACCTCTTACTACCTGTACTCTTGGGGAAGGAGGGAAAAGAACATTACCATTCATTTCCATTTTCCATTCATTGAAATACGTGGATTCGTCAGAGTCTTCCAGCACTTTCTGTGCTTTGGCAACATTTTCTTCAAATTTGGCAAGAATATTTTCAGCTTTGGAAATATCTCCTTTATTATACTCGTATTTTCCCATATCAAAAGTGTCCTGTTTGAAGGTGGGTTCATACCAATTGTATACTTCTGCAATATGAGAAGCCAGCTGGGCGGTCGTCCAGTTTTTTTCAGACGGTTTCCATTCAAGAGTGCTGTCAGGGATTGCTTTTAAAATTTTTCTGGTGTTTTCTGCTTCATACAGAAATTCACCTAAAAGTGCCTGTTTAATCATTGATATTCAATTTTGGGTTATTTAGTAATATCTCTTCCGATCACCAGTCTCTGGATCTCAGAAGTTCCCTCACCAATCGTACAAAGCTTGGAATCTCTGTAGAATTTCTCAGCAGGGAAGTCTTTTGTATATCCGTAACCTCCGAAGATCTGTACTGCATTGTTGGAAATTCTCACGCAAGCTTCAGAAGCATATAGTTTTGCCATTGCCCCTTCTTTGGTCATTTTCTGCTTAGCATTTTTCAGTGTAGAAGCTCTTTGGATCAAAAGTTCTGCAGCATCAATTTCCGTTGCCATATCAGCAAGCATGAAGTTGATCGCCTGGAATTCAGAGATTGATTTTCCGAACTGGTGTCTTTCTTTAGCATATTTTAAAGCAGCTTTATAGGCTCCTCTTGCTGTTCCTAAACTTAAAGCAGCAATAGAAATTCTTCCGCCATCCAAAATTTTCATAGCCTGCTTGAAACCTTCACCTACTTCTCCCAAACGGTGAGAATCCGGTACACGTACGTTGTCAAAGATAAGTTCTGCTGTTTCGGAAGCACGCATTCCCAGTTTGTTTTCTTTTTTTCCGGAAGTGAAACCAGGCATCCCTTTTTCTAAAACGAAAGCTGTAGAATTGTTTTTGGCTCCTTTTTCACCGGTTCTGGTCATCACTACGGCGATGTCTCCAGAAATAGCGTGTGTAATAAAGTTCTTAGCTCCGTTGATGATCCATTCATCCCCGTCTTTTACGGCAGTTGTAGACATTCCTCCTGAATCCGAACCTGTATTGTGTTCTGTCAATCCCCAGGCTCCGATCACTTTTCCGGTGGCCAGCTGAGGAAGCCATTTGTTTCTTTGTTCTTCGTTTCCAAATTCATAGATATGGTTGGTGCAAAGTGAATTGTGAGCCGCTACAGAAAGACCGATTGATGGATCCACCTGAGAAATTTCGTCAAGAATAGCAACATACTCATGATATCCCAAACCGGAGCCACCGTATTGTTCAGGAACTACAATCCCCATAAATCCCATTTCTCCCAGCTGGTGAAAAAGATCTTTTGAAATGTCTGGCTTTCATCCCACTCCATAATATTCGGTCGGATATTCTTTTCTGCAAATTCTTTAGCTGTCTCCGCTATCATTTTGATGTTGTCAATAGTCTCTGTATTCATATTAGATAATAGTTAGTTCCCAAAGATAACCAAATTGACGGAATGCTAAAAAAATTATTTTGTTCATGCTATTATAGCCTCAATATTTTAATTCCCAGTTTTTTATATTTTGAGAATTAATATTTCCTTAATAAAATTTTCAGTCTTTTACATGTTTTATTTCACTAATTTAGTCGCCCAATTTTAAGGCATGAAAAAATTCTACTTCCTATTATTTTAATTTCCTCTTATATTGCTGCGCAGGCACCTGCCGGATATTATGACGGAACAGCTGGATTGACAGGCTATGCCCTGAAAACGAAACTTCACGATATTATTTCTGAAAAAATGATCAACTGGCATTATGACGATCTTAAAAATTTATATACCCAGACTGATCTTGATAAATATTATGACCACGATGCATCCAATACGCAATATTTACTCGATATTTATTCGAAATTCCTTCAGGACCTGATGTTTATGAATATACAACAGATCAGCTTATAGCAAGTGCCGGTGCTGAAGGCCTGGGGTACAACAGAGAGCATATGATGCCGCAAAGTACGTTCAGTACAAGTTCTACCATCAGTGATTATCCAATGTATTCGGATATTAATTTTATTATTCCCGTTGATGCGTATATCAACCAACGGAGGAATAACTACCCTTACGGAATAGGAGGAAATACGATCTACTATAACTTTACTAATGGTTCAAAAATGGCCAATGCTGCTATTCCCAATTATCCATATACAGGAAGGGTGTATGAGCCCAATAATGAATTTAAAGGAGATATTGCAAGGACTTTGCTTTATTTTGCCGTGAGGTATGAAGGGAAGCTGGGATCATTTAATATCGCTTATACTACTTCTGCTAATATTACACCGGCGACAGATCAGTGTCCGTTGGATGGAACGGAAGAAAGAGCCATTGATCTTCCATATGTAGCCATGCTGAAGCAGTGGAGTGCCGCAGATCCGGTTTCACAAAGAGAAATTGACAGGAATAATGCGATATATGCTATTCAGAAAAACAGAAATCCATTTATTGATCATCCCGAATGGATCGATATGATCTGGTCTGAAAATCCTGATAGTATTGCCCCTGCTGCTCCGGGATCACTGACTTCAACACAGCAGAATGCATATTTTGTTAACCTGAACTGGACTGCTTCTCCTGATACTGATGTTCTGGGATACAGAATATATATGAATGGCTCAACTACACCTGTGGCTGTTACGAAGGAAACTTCTATAAGCATAGATCATCTGAGCCCGTCAACAACTTATACTTTTACGGTAAAAGCTTTTGATAAAGGATATCTGGAATCTCCATTCAGCAATACGGTTACAGCCACAACAATTGCTTCGGACTCGTATGCTCCGGATCTTATCATTACAAAGTATATTTCAGGAACCAACAATATTGCCAATACCATTAAGAATAATGCCCTGGAAATCGTTAATAAAACAGGACATGAAGTTAATTTAAATAATTACAGGATTAATATTCAGTTTAAGAATAATAGCACAGGGACTATCTATAACGGAGATACCTATGAACTGGAAGGTAAAGTAGCAAACAATGAAACTTTTGTTATCCTGAATCCGAAATCTACTTTATCATGTTACACCCCTGCTCAGGCAAAGTTTGTCACCGCATCTGATCCTCTTACGTTTAAAGGAGAGAATTATGTGGAACTGGCGTATAATAAAACAGTTACTGTAGATGCGATTGGAGTAAAGTATACTACCAATACCAACGGAAACGTATCTTTATATAGAAAAAATGCAATCAATAGCCCGACCAGTACCTTTAATATTAGTGAATGGGATTCTTATCCGTCTGATTACTGTCAGAATCTGGGAACATTATCTACTTCAGAGCTGATTGCATCTGCTGACAAAGAATTTAAAATTTACCCGAATCCTGTTTACGAAAATATTTACGTAAGCGGTAATGTTGAAAAGGTGAAGACGGCTCAGATCCTGGATTTTTCAGGAAAAGTGATCTACACAGAGAAAGACCCGTTCAGAAACAAAAAGAATATTTCCGTACAGGGAATTCCTGCGGGAGTTTATATGCTGAGACTGGATGATAGAGTAGAACAGTTTATTAAAAAATAAGATAATATTATTTCTCTGACTTATTGGGTAAACCTAACAGGTTTTAAAAACCTGTTAGGTTTATTAATGTACAACATAAATAAAGTACAGAATCTTCTCAGGAATTACATAGCAGATAGTAGAAAGCAATAAAAAGTTGATTTAATATTAAGTCATTGTAAAAAAATCCAGTTATTCTGCATTTTACAATTTTTGCAATTTAGTCTAAGACCTTAAAACCCTTTTAATTGCGATATAATCGATATAAGCAGATTCACTAATAATCAATATCTATAAGTGTTTCTGCTTATATTTTTTATTTATAAGTAATTATGCTTATATTTGCAGTATGATAGCGGTCATTACCGGTGATATTATAAATTCACAGCATGCAGACACTGAAGTTTGGATTACCAGACTTAAAAATCTTCTCGAAACCTGGGGAAGCGCTCCTTACACATGGGAGATCTACCGGGGAGATGAGTTTCAGTTCAAATGCAGTATTGACTCTGTTTTCTGGCATTTTCTCGCCATAAATCTCTCATTAAAAGTCAGGAAAACCTGGATGTAAGAATGGCCATAGGTATAGGGAAGAAAGTTTTTCTTCTGAAAAGATTACCGAATCCAATGGTACAGCCTATGTTAACTCCGGAAGATTACTGAATGATTTGAAGAGTGACGGCCACACTGTTGCTATCAAAACCTCCAGCGATTCTGTAGACAGGGATCTTAACATCCTGTTGAAATGGTCTTCCAAAGATTTTGACAACTGGACGATGGCTACGGCAGAAATTATTCATGAGATGATCATGAATCAGGATATCACCCAGGAAGATCTTGCCAAAAGATTTGCTATTTCACAGTCTTCTGTAAGCCAGAGGCTGAAACGAGCCAACTATGAGCTCATCCTGGAAACCAATCAGTATTTTAAAAAGAAAATCTCAGAACTATAGGCATGATCTTCATCAAACTCATATTGGCACATCTACTCGGAGATTTTATACTTCAGCCAAATTCATGGGTTGCTGATAAGGAGAACTATAAACTGAAAAGTAAGTTTTTGTACTTTCATGTTCTGATTCATACCATATTAAGCTTCATTTTCCTTTGGGATTTACAGCTTTGGTGGGTTGCTGTGTTAGTCGGTATTACTCATTTCATTATTGATGCCGCTAAACTTAGTTTCCAGACTATTAAAACAAAGAAGAGATGGTTTTTCATCGATCAGCTTTTGCATGTTTTGGTGATTGCAGGAGCATCTTTTTATTTTGGAGAATTTAATTTCAGCTTTTTACAGGATCAGGAATTTTTAAAGATACTGATGGCAGCTTTGTTTCTCACAACACCGGCTTCTGTTTTTATCAAAATCCTTTTGTCATCGTGGACACCTGCTCCGGATGGTCCCAATACTATTCAAACCGAATCTTTAACGAGTGCCGGAAAATATATCGGAATTTTAGAACGTCTTCTGGTTTTCACTTTTATTATGGTGAATCACTGGGAAGGCGTAGGTTTCATGGTCGCCGCCAAATCTGTTTTCAGGTTCAGCGACCTTGCACAGGCAAAACAGAGGAAACTTACAGAATATGTATTAATTGGTACACTGCTGAGTTTCGGACTGGCTGTCTTAACAGGTATAATAATAAAATAAATCAATAAATCTAACTACAATTTAGAAAGTAAAATTATGAGTCAAAAGAAAGAAATGTTGTACGAGGGGAAAGCAAAACAGGTATTTGCTACCGATAATCCTGATGAAGTAGTAGTACGTTTCAAAGACGATGCTACAGCATTTAACGCTCAAAAGAAAGGTCAGGTAGACCTGAAGGGAGAGATGAACAACGCCATCACCACTCTTATTTTTGAATACTTGAATGAAAAAGGGATCAAAACTCATTTCATTAAACAATTGGACGAAAGAGAGCAGCTGGTAAGAAAAGTATCAATCATTCCTTTGGAAATGGTGGTAAGAAACTACTCTGCAGGAAGTATGGCACAAAGATTAGGAGTGGAAGAAGGAATCAAATCTCCGGTAACCATCTTCGATATCTGCTACAAGAAAGACGAATTGGGAGATCCGCTTATCAACGATCACCATGCCGTTTTCTTAGGTGCTGCTACCTATGAAGAGCTTGACGAAATGTATGAGCTTACTTCGGATATCAATGAAATCCTTATCGACCTTTTTGATAAAATCAACATCATCCTTGTAGATTTCAAAATCGAATTAGGAAAAACTTCAGACGGTGAGATCATTCTTGCTGATGAGATTTCTCCGGATACTTGTAGACTTTGGGATAAAGATACCATGAAGAAGCTTGACAAAGACAGATTCAGAAGAGACTTAGGAGAAGTTACTGAGGCTTATGTAGAAATCTACAACCGATTGAAGAACTTACTTGCAAAATAGTTTCAGAAATTAGAAGTTAGATATTAGAAATTAGGATGAAATCACACCGAATAGAAGATTTGAAGGTTTGGACAAAATCTATGGTTTTGGTTAAAGAGGTCTATTTGATTTCTGCAGAATTACCAATAGAAGAAAGGTTCGGACTACAATCTCAAATCAGAAGATGTGCAGTTTCGATACCATCTAATATTGCTGAGGGAGCCGGAAGAAATAATAAAAATGAATTTTATCAGTTCCTTGGGATTGCGTTTGGTTTTACTTATGAGCTACAAACCCAGCTCCAATTATTGATTGATTTGAATTTCATTTCTGACTTGAAAATAACTCCTTTGAAAGAACTTTTAGCTGAAATTCAGAAAATGATTTATTCATTAAAAACAAGTTTAAAATTATAATTGAAGTTAACTTAGACTAATTTCTAACATCTAATATCTAACTTCTAATCATTAGAAAAAATAGAAATGAAAAGTTTAGACATTCATAAAAGTGAATATTTAAAACAGTTTGAAAACCAGGTTTACGGAAGGAATCTTTTCAGAACTCAGGAAGAGGAAAGATTAGATGCACCTAACGAAGAATGTGGAATTTTCGGATTGTATTCGGATAATGATCTGGATACATTTTTTTCACAGTTCGGGCTTTTTGCATTACAGCACAGAGGCCAGGAAGCTTGTGGTATTTCCGTTTTAAAAGATGGAAAAATTACCAATATGAAAGATGAAGGACTGGTTTTAGACGTTTATAAAGACATTCAGGAACCTGAAACTTTTATGGGAAATTCTGCGATCGGACATACCCGTTATACCACTGCAGGAGATAAAAAGAAATATAATTTCCAGCCATTTTTCGCCAAAAACGAATATGACCAGATTATACTTTCTATAGCACACAACGGTAACCTTACCAATGCAAAAGAACTGAAAGCGGAATTAGAAGCTGAAGGCGTGGTTTTCAGAGCAACTTCCGATTCTGAAGTAATTCTGAGACTCATCCAGAAGAACCTTGATTTAGGTCTTCGTGGTGCCATCAGAGCTACCATGGAAAAAAATTGAAGGGGCTTATTCGGTTGTGGGAATGACAAGAAATAAATTCTTTGCTTTCAGGGATTTCAACGGAATCCGTCCATTGGTTTTAGGAGCAATCAATGAGAACTCTTATGTTGTAGCTTCAGAATCTGTTGCATTAGACGCTGTAGGAGCTCAGTATGTACGTGATATCCTTCCGGGTGAGATCATCTATACCAATGAAAATGAACCTGGAAAACTTCATTCTTATATGATGGATGAAGCCAAAGGGAAACAAAGAATCTGTTCTTTTGAATACATTTACTTTGCAAGACCTGACTCTACTTTAGAAAATATCAATGTGTATGAGATCAGAGAAAAATCCGGGAGAAGATCTGGGAACAGGCTCCTGTAGAGGCTGATCTGGTAATAGGAGTTCCGGATTCCGGAGTTCCGGCTGCTATTGGTTTCTCCAAGGCTTCAGGAATACCTTTCCGTCCTGTTCTGATCAAAAACAGATATATCGGAAGAAGCTTCATTGTTCCTACCCAGGAAATGAGAGAAAGGGTTGTAAACCTTAAACTGAACCCGATTATTTCAGAAATGAAAGATAAAAGGGTAGTGATCATTGATGACTCAATCGTTCGTGGGACAACTTCTAAAAGACTTGTTAAGATCTTAAAAGATGCAGGAGTAAAAGAGATTCACTTCAGAAGTGTTTCTCCACCAATCATTGCTCCATGTTATCTGGGGATTGATACACCGTCAAAAGATGACCTGATCTCTGCAAATATGTCTACAGAAGAGCTTAAAAATTATTTGGGAGTAGATTCTCTAGAGTTTTTAAGCATAGACAACCTGAAATCAATTTTAGGTTCTTCCAATCACTGCTTCGGATGCTTCACAGAAGAATATCCTGTAGGAAAAGGAGAGGAGGTAGAATTATTCAATTAATACTTCTTACATAAAAATAGAGAGCCGGATATTAAGTATCCGGCTCTTTATTTTTTACACAATGCCGCTTTCTTGAATTGTCTTTACAAACTTTCATTCAACCTATATTTCCATATCCCAAGCACTATGAAATGTTGCAAAAGCTTAATATTCCTGTAGTATTCAATATATATGCAACTTTTAATTTTATGGAATTAAATCTGAAGAATGAAAAATGTACTTTTTGCCGGATTATTTCTTGCGTTTGCCCAATTTCACAACGCCCAGTCTTTCGATAAGCAGGCGCACCGTGGAGGGAAATCCCTGTATCCTGAAAATACCATCCCGGCGATGAAGAATGCTTTAAAAATGAATATTACCACTCTGGAAATGGACCTTGCCATTACAAAAGACCAAAAGGTAATCCTCTCTCATGATGCCTTTCTGTCTCCTGAACTGGTAACGAAGCCTGATGGGACTTATATTCCGAAAGACTCCGGGTTTTATTATAAAATTTATGAAATGCCCTATGCCAGGATCCAAACCTTTGATGTAGGCTTAAAGAAACTTGACAATTATCCTGATCAGAAGAAGATGAAAGCCCAAAACCTCTTTTCTCAGAGGTAATAGAGGCTTGCGAAACCTATGCCCGTGAGCTGAAAAGACCATTGCCCTTTTATAATATAGAAACCAAAACCCGACCTTTCTCCGATAATATTTTCCATCCGGGACCCAAAGAATTTGTAGATTTGATGATGAAGATTATTGTTGAGAAAAAATCCAGGACAGGGTAATTATCCAGTCCTTTGATCCGAGAACACTGGAAATCATCCATAGAGAATATCCTGAAATAATGACCGCCTTACTCGTAGAAAAAGTAGATGATAAAAAACTGGCACAACAGCGGACCCATTTCAATAATATCCCTGTTGAAAAATTCAGGCTTTATCCTGATCATATGAATGGTGTAGCGGGAGATATGAAATTTCTAAGCTTCACACCTACAATTTACAGTCCGGAACATCGTCTCGTAACACCTCAGTTGGTGAAGGAATGCCATGCGTTAGGAATGAAGGTCATTCCATGGACCGTCAATACCAAAGAAAGATTACAGGAGCTAAAAGATATGGGAATAGACGGTGTAATCAGTGATGATCCGAGAATTTTTGAATAAATGCCCGGCAGAATGCCATTAAAAAGTAACATATAAATAGCCGGAAGAATTTCTCCCGGCTATTTTATACGATACAAAAATCTGTATCTGAGTTAAAAATTGGTTTCTTTTAATTAGAACTTATAGTTCAGGCCTAATTGGAAAACTCTGTTGTTGTTTTCAGCAGCAGGTCTGCTCTTGTCGATCTTTGTCAAGCTGTTCGTATATCTTGCACTGATTCCGATATTGTTGGTAATATCATATCCTAAACCTAAACCAAGACCAAAGTTGAATTTGTTGATATTATCTTTCTCTAAATCATTAGTGTTAGATTGTGCTGTAGTGGTAGTAACACCTCCTGTAGTGGTAGATACAGTAGCTTCACTTTTGTTTTTCCGTTGATGAAGTAACTGAATTCCGGACCTGCTTCAATATAGAAATTATCTACAGGTCTCATCTGAAGCATTAAAGGAACTGAAATATAGTTCATTGTTACTTTACTTTCTCCTTTAGTTTTTACAGTAGTTGCCCCTGTAGTTACTTCAGTAGAGTATGCTACATCTTTTGCTCCCATTTGGTTGTATAATACTTCCGGCTGAAGGCTGAACTGCTTAGAAATCGGAATGTTTACAAATGCACCCGCATGGAAACCAAGCTTCTGGGTATTCATACCAAACTTCTGCTCGCTGAAATAGGCAGAGTTTCCACCTGCTTTGATACCGAATCTAACCGGTTTTACATCGTTTTTAAGAGGTGATGCATTTACTGTTTTTGTTTCTGTCGTTTCCTGTGCGAAAGCTAAAGTACCAGCAGTTAATGCTAATCCTAAAAATAACTTCTTCATAATTTTATTTTTTAATTTTACTATTTGCTTTTTTGTATGAATGATTTCTCAATCAGACTTGAATTATTTTGCAAATTGCTTGCCAAAGTTGAAAAAGCCTTATTTAAAGGGCTTTTACGGTGGTTTTTGCTATAGGTTTCTTTTATGCTTTTAACTGTTTTTTATATAAAAACATATCATTAAGATCATTTTTTTGAAAACATTTTAAAACTAAAAAACTTTCCTGTTTATAAATTAAATAATCATTTTTGGAAAAAAAGGTGAAATATTTTAAGTGGTAAATCTATATATTAGAGTGTATTTCAATGAAACTACAAATGTGGTTATCTTATAATTGAAAACCCCGAATGATTTATCTGTAATTTAAGGTAAAATAAGATTATCTGAAATTTTAACCATTCAGAAGAGGTAAGGATGTAATGAAAGTTAAGAAAAATCGAAGATTTAAGAAACCCTTCAAGCGAAGCTTCGCTTAATATTCTTATCATCTTAAATCATTCTTAATGGTTCAAAAATAATCTTCTAAATTTAATTATAATAAAGAGCATAGAAAGATAGACTAACGGATCAAGACTTCTAAGTTATATATAAGCGAAAAAGTCAGGCCTAAATGAATAAACCTGACTTTTTCTATTGAAATCAAAATGTATTAAATACTACAGGAGAAATTCTCCAAATTGCATCTATTTTCCGTACAGTTCTTAATGTGTTTGAACGATATAATGACTTTAACAGATCAGAATATCTTCCATAAAACCGGAACTGTGAATTGGAATCATTTTGGAATAGGTACAATCTCTATAATGTACGCAAATTTCTTGCCAAAAATAAATTTAATGGTGAAAATTTATCATGATAGCCCCAATTGAGCTGTATTTATCTGTTATACTGAAAAATAGAAAGTTTGAGATTATAAAATACAAAACCCGGATTATATCAATCCGGGTTGTATACATGTAAAAATTTATTATCAGTAAATAAACCTAGTTTAGAATTTGTATGCTAAACCAATCTGGAATACTCCGTTTTTAGATTTATCTTCAGAAAGATCAGGTCTGTTCTTGATAACATCCGTTAAACCTGCAACATATCTAGCGCTTACACCAATGTTTTGAGTGAAGTAATATCCAGCACCAATACCAAGACCGAAATCAAATCCTTTGAATACATCTTTACCGTCTGTAGAATTTGACTTATACTTTAATTTTGAGTTGATCAAAAAGCTGAACTGAGGTCCTGCTTCAAGGTATAAGTTAGGTAAAGCATTATACTGAAGCATTAACGGTATAGAAATATAATCAAGGTTTACTTTTAAATCATTGTCTGCTTTAGCCTTAGCACCCATTCCGCTATATAAAACCTCTGGCTGGAAAGAGAAGTCCTGAGCTACAGGGATATTGGCAAATGCACCTCCGTAGAATCCTGCTTTAGAACTGGAATCACCACCGGAAACAGTTGAAATATTAAGCCCTGCTTTCAATCCAAATCTAACTGGAGAAGAAGCTGCAGTTTTCTGAGCGAAAGTGAAAGTACCTGCTACTAGAGCTAAGCCAAAAAGAATTTTTTCATAGATATTTAATTTAATAGTTTTTAAGTTTTATTTAACACTTTTTTTATTATCAAATGCCGTGCCATAAAAATAAAATTCAATTGTAAAATTCAAAAATATCTTTATTACAATATATTATAGCCTTTTTGATAATGAAATATCATTCGATTTAAAATTATTTATAAAAACAGAATTGATGTTTATTAACATATTTTATAATTTAAAAATAAAAAAACAGACCGGATCTATTCCGGTCTGTCTGTTGTAAGATTTAAAGGTATTTCTTATTTAGAATTTATAAGATGCACCAATTTGGAACACTCCGTTTTTCACGGCATTCGTGTTGTCATAGCCATAATAGTACCTTGTTTTTACAATATCAGATAGTCCTGCCACATATCTTGCATTAACTCCGATATTTTTGGTAATGTTATAGCCTGCTCCCAATCCGATTCCAAAATCAAAAGACTTGGTTCCGTTTTTATACGCTCCGGTTGATTCACTCTTTTTCAATCTTGCATCAATTAAGAAGTTGAACTGTGGTCCGGCTTCTACATATAGATTAGGAATGACGTTGTATTGGAACATAACAGGAACAGACAGGTATTCCAGGTTTAGCTTGGTATTACTGTCGGTTTTTGATTTTGCACCCGTTGCACTGTACAATACTTCCGGCTGGATGGAGAAATCCTTAGCAACAGGAATGTTTGCAAATACTCCTCCATAAAATCCTGCTTTTGCATTCATATCCATATTGGAAAGCGTGGAAACGTTAAGTCCGGCTTTTAATCCAAACTTTACAGGAGATTTTGATTGAGCATTTGTAGAAGTTGTAGAAGTGCTTTGTGCGAAAGCAAATGTACCTGCAATAAGTGCCAGGCCAAAAGAATCTTTTTCATAGATTAGTTTTATTTTAAATTGTTTAATCTCCCGGTATGCAACAAAGCATATGCCATGAAACCCTTTGATAGAGGGCGGTTAACGGTTTTTAACAAGAATTGTTCAAATCTTAGTAATGTTTAACAATTGGGCATAAAAAGATCAGACTAAAAAAATTAGCCTGACCTCTTATTGAATATAAAAATTTGTTAAAGAATGTGGGGTGCTTATTTAAATTTATAAGCTAATCCTACCTGGAATACGTTGTTTCTGATAGCATCAGATCCGTTAGGTCTGTCTTTTGCGATATCTGTTAAACCAGCAACATATCTTGCCGTAAGTCCTAAGTTAGGTGTGAAATAATATCCTGCACCAATACCAATACCAAAGTTGAATGTGCTTAAATTGTCTTTGTAGTTATCAGTAGTAGAAGACTGTCCTGTAGATTCGTTTTTGAATTTGTTTTTAGCACTTACCATGAAACCGAATTCCGGTCCTGCTTCTAAATAAAGATTAGGAAGTGCATTATACTGGAACATTACCGGTACAGTAATATAATCTAACTTCGTAGAAGCTGAATATTTTGTTCCTGCTAAAGTATAGTCTGATTTGTTACCATACTGAGAGTATAATACCTCCGGCTGGATGCTGAATGAAGTTGCCACCGGAATGTTGGCAAATACCCTGCATTGAATCCTATTTTAGATTTTTGGTCATCAAGACCATTGTCTTTTGAAAGTGAAGATACGTTCATTCCTCCTTTTACACCAAATGTTACCGGATTAGAAGAAGGCGTCTGTTGTGCGAACGCTAATGTTCCTGCAGTTACTGCTAATCCTAAAATTAACTTTTTCATAACTTTAAATTTTTAATTTTTTACTCTTTCTTAATTTTAAATTTTACTACCTGTTCACTTTTTCAGTTGAACGCAGAGTATCTTTCAAATTGCTTGCCAAAAATATTCTTTATGATTAAAATCAATAAAAAAACCGCTTGCTATTCAAACGGTTTTTTATTTATTGTGCTGATTTTTAATTGATTATAACTTTAATTAAACATTTGTTTAGAAATAATCTAAATTGACAATTTTGTCAAAAAAGGGATTTTGTACAAAAATTGTTGACTACAAAAATCCTATGCATCATTCAGTTTTCTGTAAAAACGAATCGCCTCAAGGATATTTTTCTGGCTGCACTGGTGATCATAATTGCATGATCCAACTTCAGTAAGAAGAGAAAATTGATCTTGCTGTCGGCATTCTTTTTATCATTCAATAATAAGGCAGTAATATCTTCATCTTTGAAATCACTGATATCTAAATAAGGATAATATCTCTGAATATTTTCAATGATCATTTTTGCATCTTCCTCAGAAATAAGATTCTCAAGATAAGCAAGGTGAGCTTCTGCAATCATTCCCATCGCAACGGCCTCTCCATGAAGGATCGGGTTTTCCTGCTGCAGGCATAAGCTTTCCACCGCATGGCCTATAGTATGACCAAAGTTCAGCGTTTTCCTGATATTACTTTCATGGAAATCTTTCTCCACCACATCCTGTTTGATGTTCATTGAAATCTGGATATGAGGAACTACCGTTTCCACTTCAAGCTTATGGATCTGAATCAACTGATCCCAATGTGTTTTATCAGCAATTAACCCGTGTTTCAGCATTTCAGCAAAACCGCTTCTTAATTCTTTAAAAGGTAAGGTCTCTAAAAATTTAGGATAGATAAAGATCTGTTCCGGGAATGCAAAAGTTCCTACCATATTTTTGTAATGCATCAGGTCAATTCCTGTTTTGCCTCCTATGGAAGCATCACACATCGATAAAAGGGTAGTAGGAATATTGATAAACTTTATTCCTCTTTTATAGGTAGACGCTACAAAACCTCCCATATCCGTAATCACGCCGCCGCCAAGATTGATGACCAATGCTTTTCTGTCTGCCTGCATTTCCGTAAGAATTTCCCAAAGCTGATTGGCTGTCTGAATATTTTTCATTTCTTCGCCGGCTTCAATTTCCAGAATTTCGAATCCAAGGTCTGTCTCCATATTCCCTAAAAGAACAGGAAGGCAGTATTCATGAGTATTTTCATCCACCAAAATAAAAATTTTGCTGAACTTTTTATCGTGCAGAAACTCGTTGAGCTGTGAGAAATTATCGTTTAATACTGTTATCATCTTCAATAATATGTCGTGTTAAAAAAGTAAACTATACTGCAAAGTTATGATTCTTAATTTTTAACTCGTAACTAAATTACTATCTTTGCAGAAATTTTTAGAATGAGCAGAGATAATAATAATTCAGACAGACCAAAGAGACCAAGAATTTCAACCAAGAAAAGTTCTGATGATTCTCGTGCTTCCAGATCTGGAAATTCTTCAGGATCAAAACCTTTTAAGAAACCTTTCTCTAAAGACGGTGGAAGAAAAGGACCCGAACATACGGGATCCAACTCCAAATTTGAAAAGAAACCTTTCAAAAGAAATACAGACAGCTTCGACAGCTCCAATGAAGATTTTGGTTCAAGATCTGAAAAAAACCATACATCACGAATAAAAGTGAGAGCTATGAGAAAAAATCTTTCGGAAAACCTAAAAGAGGCGGAAGGAGCTTCGATACAAGAGATAAGTATGAAAGAGGTAGCCTGAAATATGGAAGAAGGCCTTCTAATGGTGAGGAAAGAGACGACAGGGCAAAATCTTTTGTACAGAAGAGAAGACTGAGCAAAATTGAGAAAGACGTTCACAAAGACAGCATACGTCTAAATAAGTATATTGCCAATTCCGGTATCTGCAGCAGAAGAGAAGCTGATGAGCTGATCACTCAGGGACTTGTAGAAGTAAACGGAAAGGTAGTAACAGAGATGGGATATCAGGTACAGAAAACGGATAGAGTAGTGTTTGACGGGCAAAGCATTACTCCTGAAAAACCTGTTTACGTACTTCTGAATAAGCCAAAAGGTTATATTTCTACAACAAAAGACGATAAAGCCAGAAAAACGGTAATGGATCTTGTAGCGAATGCTTCTCCTTACAGACTTTTCCCGGTAGGAAGATTAGACCGCTCTACTACAGGTGTGATCTTATTAACCAATGACGGACACATGACAAAAAAACTGACGCATCCTTCTTTTGATGCTAAAAAGATTTATCATGTAACATTGGATAAAAAGCTTACCGGTGAAGATTTACGTCTTATTGCGGAAGGAATCAGACTTGATGAAGGGGTAGCAGTTGTTGATCAGATTTCTTATATCGAAGGAAAACCAAAGAATGAGATCGGTATTGAAATCCATATCGGATGGAACCGTGTGATCAGAAGAATATTCCAAAGATTAGGTTATGAAGTGGAGTCTTTAGACAGGGTAATGTTTGCCGGATTAACGAAGAAGAACATCAAGAGGGGACACTGGAGAATCCTTACGGAACTGGAAGTGAATAACCTTAAAATGCTTTAGAATAAAATGAGTGATGAATATTAAATTCAGATCTCTTTGACAATATTTTAAGTTTAAAAACATAAAGCGCAGGATCATTTTCTGCGCTTTTATTTTTGATGTATTTTATTTATCCTAAACTTTATCCAAGTACGGTTACCCCTTTTTCAATCATCTCATAGATGGCATCCCGGCCATTATCCGGTTTCACATTTACCGCACGGGTTCCGTTGAAATGCAGGCAGGTGACATATCCGTTGGCAACAGCATCCAGAGCCGTAAATTTCACACAATAATCCATTGCCAGTCCTACGATCTCAACCAATTGAATATCGTGATACTTCAGGAAATCATCCAGACCTGTCTTCATAAAATGATTATTATCCTGGAAACCGCTGTAGCTGTCGATTTCAATATTTTTTCCTTTTTGTATAATGTGGGTTACTTTATCCTGATTCAGATCCTTGTGGAATTCTGCCCCAAAAGTGCCCTGAATACAGTGATCCGGCCACATAAATTGAGGAACACCGTTAAGAATAATACTTTCTCCAACGTTTCTCCCGTTGTTGCTTGCGAAACTTTTGTGTCCGGCAGGATGCCAGTCTTGGGTAAGAACTACCTGATCATAGGCATTTTCCTCCATCAGTACATTGATGTATGGAATAATTTCATTCGCTCCCGGTACTGCAAGGGCTCCGCCTTCACAAAAATCATTCTGTACATCGACTACTATTAACGCTTTTTTCATATTTTGATTCTCGAATTTTTGATCAATTTACGAAACTAAACCGCAAAAATTTGTCCAAACCAAAATTATCGGACAAAACGGCAAGAAAAAGTTAACAGACAGTTAGTCGTTGCATCACTAAAAGTAACTTCCAGCTTCTTTCTTCCGTCTTCAAGCCTTTTACACCAAATCTCAATAGCGTATCTTTGCCGTAAATAAATATTTTTATGTCGTTTGAGTCTTTAGGATTATCACCCAATATTATTCGTTCTGTTAAAAAGTTGGGATATTTAAAGCCATTTCCTATTCAGGAGCAGGCGGTCCCGGTTATTTTGCAGGAAAGGATCTGATGGGAATAGCAAAGACGGGTTCTGGAAAAACAGCCTGTTTTGTGATGCCGATTTTAGAAAAACTTCAAAATACTGAAGTTAAAAAAGGCAGAAATGTTCAGGTACTGATATTGGTACCTACCCGTGAACTGGCCATTCAGATCGATGAAGTTTTCAGGGCTTTTACAGAAAACCTGAAGAGGGAAGTCCGTACTATGGCTGTTTATGGCGGGGTTTCTATCAATCCGCAAATGAAAGGGATGTTTGGTGTAGAGGTGCTTATAGCCACTCCCGGCCGTTTATTGGATCTGATTGATCATAATGCATTGAGTATTTCAGGCATTCAGCATCTGGTTATTGATGAGGCGGATAAAATGTTTCAGTTAGGTTTCGGGAAGAAATGAATAAACTTTTTGCCATGATGCCTGTGGTGAAACAGACTACATTATTTTCAGCGACTTTAAATGATAAGGTTTCCGAAATGAAAGAACGCCTGTCTATTGATCCTGTCATTGTTGAGATCAAAAAAGAAGAAGTTGAAATTGATAATATCGAGCAGTTGGCCTATCATGTTTCTCCTGAGAAAAAGGTCCTTTTTTACGGTATCTGATTAAAGAACAGAATATTGAAAAAGCCCTGATTTTTGTTTCATCCACAAGATCTGCAGATAATCTGGTTGAGAAGCTTAAGAAAAACAAAATCAAAGCAGTGGCGATTCACAGTCAGAAGTCACAGGGAGCCCGAAGAAATAATTTAGAGGAATTTAAAGGTAAAGGAGCCCAGATACTGGTTGCCACAGATTTGATCGGGCGTGGATTCATATTGAGTCTTTGCCTTGTGTCATCAATTATGAATTACCACGTTCACCACTTGATTATATTCACAGAATCGGAAGAACGGGCCGTGCTAATGAAAAAGGTACTGCCATTACCATTCTTACAGATGATGAATTACAGCATTTCAGAGTGATTCAGAAGAAAATGGGCAGAAAAGTGACTTTACAGAGAACAGAAGACATTGATCTGCATGGTTATTAATGTATAAATAATATAGGTAAAGGTTTCATTTCCATAGAATTGAAGCCTTTATTGTTTTATAAATGTATTCTTAAAAGTACAATTAATACTTTCTTCATTTTAAATTCTTGAAATTTTGATAAATTTACATCAACTGTATTTTTAATGTATGTACGGGAAAAGTTAAAGATCGGACAAATCGGCAATAATAAAAAAAAAAAATCTGAACGATGAGTGATTTAGAGAAAAAGAAGTTTCCAATAGGGCCTTTTGAAGCCCCGGAAAATATTTGTGATACTACATTAGATGCTTATATCAAAGTGATCAAAGATTTTCCCGGAAGACTAAAAAATCTCATTGAACATTTTACAGATGATCAACTGGATACTCCTTACAGAGAAGGAGGATGGACAGTGAGACAGCTTGTCAATCATCTTTCGGACAGTCATATCAACAGTTTTATCCGTTTTAAGCTTGCTCTTACGGAGGATAATCCTACCATTAAGCCCTATGATGAAGCCCAATGGGCAGAACTCCAGGACAGCTTTCATATGCCTGTAAAACCGGCCATGAGAATGCTGAAAGGTACTCACCAAAGATGGGTTACTCTTCTTAAAAGCCTTACAAACAAACAATTTGAAAGGACATTTCACCATCCTGAGCACAACAGGAACTATAACCTTAGAGAAAGTCTTGCTTTATATGCCTGGCATTGTGATCACCATTTCGCACATATTGAAAATCTGAAGAAAGAAAAAGGTTGGTAAAGAAAAGCCTTAATAATCCTATATATTACAGGGAAATCACAGACAGAATTTCCAGACTCACAGAAAATTCTCCCGCAAAATGGGGAAAATGAATGTGTGTCAAATGTTTAAGCATTGTGATCTGGTGCTGCAGGTTGCCTTACAAAAATTGAACTTCCTAAGATTAATTTCTTTTTGGAAACCATAGGAATCGTTACAAAAATGGAAATGTATGTTTTCAATAACGGAATTCCGAGAAACATGCCTACTTTTCAAAAACTAATCGTTAATTTTGAGTGTGATTTTGATGTATCAAAAACCAATCTGCTGAATACGCTGGAGGAGTTCAGAGCTGCCTGTAATAATGGCTGTTTGCCAAACCGCCACAGATTATTCGGAAATATGACTGAAAAAGACTGGGAATTTTTAGAATATAAACATCTTGATCATCATTTAAAACAGTTTAGTGTATGAGTTTTTTTGATAAAATATTCGGTGGAAAAAGTGAATCCCTGATCAGAAATCGTTCTGGAAAAAAATAGAATCTGAAGAAGATTTAGCCAAAGCTATTGAAGATTCACACCATCATAAAATAGCCGTATTTAAACATTCTACAAGTTGCTTTATCAGCAGAACGGTATTGAAAAATTTTGAAAAGGAAGTGGAACATTCGGAACAGCCTGTAGCATTGTACTATCTGGACCTTTTGGCCCACAGATCTATTTCCAATAAAATTGCTGAAGATTTCGGGATCAGACATGAAAGCCCGCAATTGATCGTTATAGAAAACGGAAAGCCCGTCAACAGCGCTTCGCATCAGGACATTTCTTTAAGCCAGATCGTATCATGAAGAATATCAATAATTATTTAGCCAAAGTTTTAAACGTTCCGCTTCAGAATGTCAATACATGCAGCCTGCACTATGAAGTAAAAAAGATTCCTAAAAACCAGTTTCTTTTACAGTATGGCGAGATCTGCAGGCATATATTCTTTGTAGAAAAGGGGCTTTTAAAAATGTATTCCATAGATAAGAACGGAAAAGAGCATATCATACAGTTTGCCCCTGAGAGCTGGCTGATCTCTGACCGAAGCAGTCTTTATTTCAATGAGAAATCAATTTACTATATAGAAGCCGTTGAGGATTCAGAAGTTCTGTTTCTGCATCCTGATTTTTTCAACAAGCTGGTAGAACAGTTTCCGAACAGTATAGAAAGAAGTGATTTCCTGCTTCAGAAACATATCAGAAGTCTTCAGAACAGGATCAATTCCTTATTGGGAGAAACCGCAGAGGAACGGTATATGAAATTCATTAAGATGTACCCTGATCTGCTGTTAAGAGTTCCGCAATGGATGATTGCTTCTTATCTGGGAATTACTCCCGAGAGTTTAAGCCGTGTAAGAAAAGAGCTGGCAAGGAAAAATTTTGTTCCGGATAATAAGTAGATTAATCCTGAATTTATAATAAAAGGCCGGAAGATGGAAGAGAGAAGTTGGAAGTTGCTATTTTACAAAATGGTAATTTTCGGACTTTCATAATTTTCCATCTTCAGGTCTTTTTATTTTTTTATGTTGAGATTTGAAAGTTGTATTCACAAACCGAGAGTTCTCTTCTGTCTATAATAACTTCCATCTTCAAGCTCCCATCTTTCATTTCCTAAGACACTCACGATGTCTGATAAATCTTTCTGGCAAGCTGTCCTACCTGTTTCAGCTTTGCCTGTGTTTCTTCTGACCATGGCAGGCCAATACACAATCGCATACAGTTTTCAAACTGCTTCTGGAAGGTAAACATTCTTCCGGGAGCTATACTTATATTCTGTTTGATGGCCAGGTCATAAAGTTCGGTGGTCCTGATTTTTTTATCGAATTCCACCCAAAGTGAAAGTCCACCCTGCGGGCGGCTGGTTTTGGTGCCAGGGGAAAAGATTCCGCAATGGTTTGTACATAGTTCTGATAATTGCTCTGAAGCGTTTTCCGAAGTTGCTGAAGGTGTTTTTCATATTTCCCGGATTTCAGAAAATTGGCCACAGCTTCATTTACAATAGAAATAGAGGAGGTAGAATGAAGAAGCTTAAGTTTCATAATCTTATCTTTGTATTTTCCCGGAGCAATCCAGCCCACACGATATCCGGGAGCCAGTGTTTTAGATATAGAACTACAGTACAGTACATTTCCGTCTTTGTCAAAAGATTTGCAGCATTTCGGCCGGGATGATCCGAAATATAGATCGCCATATACATCATCTTCAATCAACGGAATATTGTTTTCCGATAATATGGTAACGATTTCCTTTTTATTGGCATCAGGCATACAGCTTCCAAGAGGAGAATTGAAATTGGGAATTAAAAGGCACAGGTCTATTTTAGGAATCAGTTTCTTCAAAGCATCAATTTCTATTCCTGTGGTAGGGTGAGTGGGAAGCTCCAGTACTTTTAATCCTAATCCGTTTGCCAGCTGCAGAATTCCGGGGTAGCACGGGCTTTCTATAGCAATGGTATCACCTGGCTTTCCCAGTGCCATAAGGCAGAAAGAAAGGGCATTCATTCCTCCATTGGTCGTAACCAGATCCTGCTCTTTAAGATTGCCTCCCATTGAAGAGAACGTACGGCGATCATTCTTCTGAGCTTAAGATTTCCTGGAGCTCTTCATACTCAGTTCCGCCTTCTTTCAGTTCCCGGATGGCATTCACAATTTCTTTTTTAAGTTTAGCCTGAGGCAGCAGATCTCCCGAGGGAATCCCGATTGAAAAAAAAGTAAGGTCTTTCTTTCCCATATTTTCATATACTTTACTGATCAGCTCATCCGGTTCGTCATTATTGGCAATGAGAGATGGGCGGCTTACTTCCGGCAAAGGCAGCTTTACAGACATCAGCTGGCTCACAAAATATCCTGACTGAGGCTTTGATTCTACCAAAGACAGAGATTCCAGTTCGAGGAAGACCCGTTTGGCGGTATTCATACTTACCTGATGTTCCTGGCATAGCATTCTTACAGAGGGAAGTTTGTCACCGGCCTTCAAAACGCCGTTTCTGATCTGATCTGCAATTCCGTCCGCAATTTCGGTATATAAAAATTCTTTACTCATAAAATTAAACTGTGCTCATGCAAATATACAAAACTGATACTGTGTTTATTTATTTTTCCTCTCTAATTTTGAACCATACAATTAAAGTTAAAAAAATGATAACAGATACAATTTCAAAAGACCAGGCTGTCAATGGCTGGATCAACGGATTCATAGGAGTTCTGCTTTTTAGCGGCTCGATGCCGGCTACCAAGCTGGCAGTGATGGAAATGGATCCTATATTTGTAACGATTGCCCGTGCTGTGATTGCCGGTTTGCTCGCATTATCCGTTTTGCTGATTTACAAAGAGAAACGTCCGGCTAAAAGCCAGCTGTTTTCATTGGTATTGGTGTCGATAGGCTGCATCATAGGATTTCCCTTGTTGTCTTCTCTCGCTTTGCAGTACCTTACTTCGGCTCATTCTATAGTATTTCTTGGAATGCTTCCTTTAGCTACGGCTATTTTCGGAGTCTTCAGAGGAGGAGAGAGGCCTCATCCTATATTTTGGTTCTTTTCGGTGATCGGCAGCCTTCTGGTGATCGGTTATGCATTCTCACAGGGAATTTCTGCATCTCCGGTAGGGGATCTTCTCATGCTTCTGGCGGTTATATTATGTGGAATGGGCTATGCAGAAGGGGCTAAGCTGTCGAAAACATTGGGCGGATGGCAGGTGATTTCATGGGCATTGGTGATCTCTTTGCCTGTAATGCTACCGTTATTACTGATCTATTTTCCTGAAAACCTGGAAACCGTAAGTTTTAAAGGATGGTTCGGGTTAGGATATATTTCTCTATTCAGTATGTTTATTGGGTTTATATTCTGGTATAAAGGATTGGCTCAGGGTGGCATTACTTCCGTTGGGCAGTTACAGCTGCTGCAGCCGTTCTTTGGATTGGCATTGGCTGCCTATCTTCTGAACGAGCAAGTAAGCATAGGAATGCTGGGGTGACGGTTGGAGTTATATTGTGTGTGGCAGGCACCAGAAAATTTGCGAAATAATTAAAAATAAAACATTATGATTCAAGTCATAAGCAAATAGGTTGATATCAACTACTTTTGAAGAATCACACCACAAAATATACGATTATGAAATTCATCATCTCAGCTGCAATTATAGGACTCGTAGTCCTGAGTTGTAAAAAAGAAACAACAGAAAAGACCGTCACTACAGACAGTATCATCACAGATCTATGAGGACAGACACAGCTACTGCCATTACCCCGGCACCGGCTCCTCTTCCGTCCGATACCATGCGTACAGATAGTACTTCTTCAAAAAAAAAAGCCAGGATACCGCTAATACTATGAAGAAGAAACGATCCTAAATAAACAAAATCCGGCCATAGATATAAAAAAACCGTTCTATTGATAAGAACGGTTTTTTTATCTGCATATACTTTGTAAATATCAAAAAGAAAATGTGGTATCAATAATGTAAAAATTAAAATATTTTAATGTAAAATATTAATATATAAAGTGAAAAAGGTTAAAATTAAATAATGTTTTTAACTTTATTTAACAATTAAAATAATCATTAAGGTTCGATTTTTGCATGCATTCTATATCAGTTCCCAATGATATTTTTACTAAGAAGAAAAGAAGAAGAAAACAACACCAAAAAACAGCTATTATGGTTATTGACGAAAACATTTTACATTCAGCGGAGCGGAAGTAAGAGACTATAAACCTGCAGAAAATATTTTCTGCGAAGGAGATACCCTGAATTATTATTATCAGATTATAAAAGGAGAAGTGAAACTCAATAATTATAATGAGGAGGGTAAAGAATTTATACAAAACATACTTACAGAAGGACAAAGTTGTGGGAAGCTATACTTTTTATAGATAAACCTTACCCCATGAATGCAGAAGCGCTTACTGAATGCAGTGTTCTGCGCCTTCATAAATCCATTTTTTTAATTTGCTCAGCCATTCTCCTAAAATGTGTATGGAAATCAGCAGCTTTCTTTCTCAACGCCTTTATTACAAATTCATTATGATGCTGAATATTTCTTCACAGAACCCTACGATCCGGCTGAAAGGGCTGATGGATTATCTTAAAAGCTTTCAGGATGATGTAAGGCCATACTCTTTCATGGTTCCTTTGACGAGGCAGCAGATGGCAAGCCTTACAGGTCTGTGTGTGGAAACGGCCATAAGGACGATCAAGCATATGGAGAAAGATAAAATCCTTAAAATTGAAAATCGTAAAATTCTGTATTAAAGAGTATCACATGGTTAAATTCAAGTTTCTTTATTAAATACAAAATAAAATTATGAAAATGATAAGCTGCATGAATATTGATGAAAATCTTCTGTACAATGAGTACAGAAGATAAGTTTTATCAACCCAAAGAAATTATCTTTTAAAGAAGAGCGTCATTCATTGCCGTATTTTTCAGATCAGCAAAGAAAAAATATTTATAATATTCCGACCTTTCAAAATTCTGTTCAGTGGTTGAAAGGCATAGCTGCAAAAAATGGAAAATAAGATCAATTTAGCATTAAAAAAGAGAAAATTTTATATTAATATTGACTAACATGACTCAGGTCATAAAAAGTGAGTTATTCAAACGTATCTTTGAGATATAAATTACAGTACACTTCTTATTCTGAGTAGAGGAACATAAAAAGCATTTTGCTTTTATTATTTCAATTTAAAATTACCGACACCTAACCATTGCCGTCTAATACTAGTCACGGACAGTAATGATCATTTAAATATTAATATAAAAAATTCAGTTATGAACACTAGAAATTCAAGAAATCGTAACTCAAGAGGACATTCTCCTGAAAACCTTGAAGAAGTTTATCAATTAGGTTATGACCATGGTTATAACGATGCATCGCAAGATGAAGATTACGACGATGATTTTTCAGAATATGAAGATTACTTCGATGAATATGACGACGAAGATGATTATGATGAAGATTACGACGACGACGATTATGATGACGATGATTACGATGATGATTATGACGACGAAGATGACGATGACGAAGATGATCAAAGAGGCCGTAGCGGCGGAAGAGGATCCAGAGGAGGAAACGGAAACCAGCAAAGAGACAGCCAGGGAAGATTTACTTCCGGAAGAGGCGGTTCCAGAGGAAATTCCGGTGGCTCCGTGGGCGTTCGAGTTCTGGTTCTGGTTCCAGATCCGGCAGCAGAGGCAGGTCATCATCAGGAAGTGGAAATGGTACATCAAGAAGAGGTTTTGCTGCAATGAGCCAGGCAGACCGTACAAGAATAGCCAGAATGGGAGGACAGGCTTCTCATGGTGGCGGACGATCTTCAGGCTCAGGTTCCGGCTCAAGGTCAGGTTCAAACTCGGGAAGAGGAGGCTCCAGATCAGGAAATAATAATAGTTCAGGACGTAGTTCAAATTCAAACTCAAATTCCGGCTCTTCAAGAAGAGGTTTTGCTGCGATGAGCAAAGCAGACCGTACAAGAATAGCCAGAATGGGAGGACAGGCATCTCACGGAGGCGGACGATCTTCCGGTAGATCCGGATTCGGAGGCAGACGTAATTCATAATTCTTTTTCCAGATTGCCTCTTTATCAACCATAAAGAGGTAATCTTTTCAATTTAAAACACCTTTCACACCATGCCAAATAAAATTCTAGAAACAAATACCGCAGTTTCTGCTAAAAAGGAACCGCAGACAAGAAAACCGTCAACGAGGATGAAATGAAAAATTCTCCGCTTCATAAATTTTTTGTAAGCGCCCTTAAAGACATTTACTATGCTGAAAACGCCATCCTTGAAGCATTGGTGAAAATGCAGGATGCAGCTACTTCAGAAGATCTTAAAGACGCTTTTGAGGACCATCACCTTCAGACCCAAAAGCATGTAAAACGTCTTGAAAAAGTTTTCAAACTGATCGATGAGGAACCTGAAAAAAGAATGCAAAGCCATCAAAGGAATTATCGAAGAAGGAGAAGAAGTCATCAAATCTACTGAAGATGGTTCATCAACAAGGGATGTCGCATTAATTATTGCCGCACAGAAAGTGGAGCATTATGAAATCGCTACTTATGGAGGACTTGCCCAGCTGGCCATTACCATGGGACACGATAAAGCCGCAGACCTTCTTGAAAGAACCCTTCAGGAAGAAGAAGATACTGATGCAGAACTTACGGAGATTGCAGAAACATCCATCAATTTTGATGCGGAACAGGAAGACTAAAGCAACATGATAAGCCATGTAGCTTATGCTATGTGGCTTATTTTAACTATGAAATCAAAATATATGGACTGTCAGAAGATTATAAAAACACTGAAACATAAAGACTTCATCAAAATTTCCCATAACGGGAAATGGTTTGAAGACGGAGCGGCAATCTATGCCAAGGAAATAAAAGATAATGTTTTTCTGTTATTCGTTATTTTAAAAAATATAGATATTGAAAATATTCAGGCACTGATTGCACATTTTGACTGTTTCAACAGTATCGGATTAAAAGAACCGGAACAGATCATGTTCTATCTCTCCATTAAGGATAAAGAAGACCTCCATTATTTTGAACAATATTTAAAAGCATCCAACAATTAATAACCATTTGAAATATGATTTTTGAAAACGACACTTTCCTGCATTCCGGACTGAATGATAGAAATAATGCTATAGAGAATGAATCTTTATTTCCGCATATCATCAATTCCTATGGAGTTACTGCTTTTCTGATCAAATCCTTGGAAAAGATAAAAACAATGCGAAATGTGAGATCCTTAAAAAGTAATAGACAATTATATAGAAGAATACCTTCTGCACATCCGTGAGTATCATACAAAGAATACAGCGGATATTGCCGATACGGATGCTGAAATAAGAATAGAATCACCTTCTTTTACTTTATATGCCAAGACTGCCTACTATAAAGTATTGAAGGAAGAAGAATATATCAACAGGCTTCTCGATATCCTTGAGAAAAGGACTGATTAAGGCTTGTACCCCTTATTTAACTGTTTTTAAAATACACCAACCTAAAAGATTATGAATATGAAAACCAACGAACCCAACAATCCAAAAGCAGAACAGTTAAGTTTACACAGCACGTCTAATGAAAATGAAAAACTGACGACCAACCAGGGACTGAAGATCAATAATAATCAGGACTCTCTGAAAGCTGGTGAAAGAGGCCCTTCATTATTGGAAGACTTCATTCTGAGAGAAAAAATCACCCATTTTGATCATGAACGAATCCCTGAAAGAGTAGTACATGCCCGTGGTTCAGGAGCACACGGCGTTTTTAAGCTTACCAAAAGTCTCGCAACATACACCAAAGCTAAATTTTTAACAGAATTGGGAAAAGAAACCCCAGTTTTTGTGAGATTTTCAACCGTTGCAGGAAGCAAGGGAAGTACTGACCTGGCAAGAGATGTACGGGGATTTGCTATTAAATTCTACACTGAAGAAGGCAATTATGACCTTGTAGCCAATAATATGCCTGTATTTTTTATCCAGGATGCTATTAAATTTCCTGATCTGATTCACGCCGTAAAACCGGAACCGGATAACGAAATCCCACAGGCAGCTTCCGCCCATGATACCTTCTGGGATTTTATTTCTTTAATGCCTGAAAGCATGCACATGATCATGTGGCTTATGAGTGACAGGGCGATCCCGAGAAGCCTCAGAATGATGGAAGGCTTTGGAGTACATTCTTTCAAGTTTATCAATGAAGAAGGAAAGGTACATTTTGTAAAATTTCACTTTAAACCCAGACTTGGCGTGCATTCTGTAGCGTGGAATGAAGCTCAGACAATCTCAGGAGTTGATCCGGACTTTCATAAAAGAGACCTGTGGGAAGCCATTGAAAACGGAGACTATCCTGAATGGGACTTCGGAGTACAGCTGATTCCTGAAGAAGATGAATACCGGTTTGATTTTGACCTTCTGGATCCTACCAAATTAGTTCCGGAAGAAGAAGTTCCCGTAGAAATCTTCGGAACATTAACCCTGAACAAAAATCCTGATAATTTCTTTGCAGAAACCGAGCAGGTTGCTTTTCACCCCGGTCATATTATTCCCGGGATCGATTTTACCAACGATCCGCTGCTGCAGGAAGATTATTTTCATATACAGACACTCAGCTGTCACGGCTGGGATCTCCTAATTTTCATGAAATTCCGATCAACAGATCAATCAACACTGTCCATAACAATCAAAGAGACGGGCACATGAGACAGCAGATCGTGAAAGGAAAAAGCAGCTATGATCCCAATTCTACCGGTGGTGGTTGTCCTTTTCAGGCCATGATGTCTGAAGGAGGCTTTACTTCCCAGGAGGAAAGAGTTTCAGGAGCTAAAGTAAGAGAAAGAAGCAAAAGCTTTGTAGATCATTATTCACAAGCGAAACTATTTTACAACAGCCAGTCGACACCAGAGAAAATGCACCTGCAGAAGGCACTGATCTTTGAACTGTCAAAAGTAACACTTCCTGAAGTAAGAGAAAGACTGGTAGGGCAGCTTGCTTATATTGATATGACGCTGGCCTGGAGAGTAGCCGAAAAGCTGGGAGTAGAAGTAAAAAAATTGGAATGGCCCAATCAGAGTCTGCCTGCTGACAGCAATATTGTAGAACTTCAGAGTGAAGAAAAAGAGCCTCATACAAAGGTCTCCGAAGCATTAAGCATGGCCAATACAGTAAAAGATACCATTAAAAGCAGAAAAATAGGATTTATTCTTGCCAATGGTGCTGATAGCAGAGCCATTAATGACCTTAAAACCCAGCTGGAAAAAGAAGGAGCGAAAATAGAACTGATTGCACCAAGTCTTGCCAACATCAGGACTAATGACGGATCTGAACTTACCCTAAACATTCTTTGACAAGTACTGCCAGTGTATGTTTTGACGCCCTCTTTATCTGTTCTGGAGAAGATTCGGTAAAAGAACTTTTGATCCCAGAAAATAAACACCTTGTCTTACACTTTATCTGAAGCTTATAAGCATTGCAAGGCCATTTATTTCGGAAATGATACAGAAGCCCTTTATCATAACAGTAACGTTGCCCTGAAAAAGCATGAAGACCCGGGATTATTACTTGGGAAGACGAAACTCCAATGGATAAATTCATTAATGCCATTGCCCAACACAGAGTATGGGATCTTGAAATGGAAAGAAACGCCTGATCATAAAATAAAACATCCTTAACACCACACCAATCACCTTAAATATTTAGATTATGAAAGCTGCCGTTTTTCATTCACCGGGAAAAATTACCTGTGATACCGTTGAAGATCCCAAAATTCTGGATGATCATGATATTATCCTCAAAGTAACGTCTACTGCCATATGTGGCAGCGATCTGCATATGTACTCCGGAGGAATCCCCAGACCCGTCCTATGGTAATGGGACATGAGTTTATGGGGATTGTTGAGGAAACAGGAAAGAATATCACCGGATTAAAACCGGGTGACAGGGTCGTCGTACCATTTCCTATAGCCTGTGGAAACTGCTTCTTTTGCCAGCATGATCTGCCTACAGCCTGTGAGCACAGCAATCCCGACCATTATGGGCCGGAAGGAGGCATTTTTACTGAAAAAGGCGGTGCCTTGTTTGGCTATACAGACCTTTACGGAGGATATAACGGGGACAGGCGCAATATGTAAGAGTTCCCTATGCTCATTTTGGTCCAAGAAAAGTCCCTGAAAACCTTACCGATGAACAGGTGTTATTCCTTACCGATATTTTCCCGACCGGATATACCGGAGTTATGTGGGCCGGATTAAAAGGAGGAGAGACGGTTGCCGTATTTGGAGCAGGACCTGTAGGAACAATGGCGGTCAAAAGTGCCGTACTTCACAACGCAAAAAAAGTTATAGTTGTTGATACCCTTCAGTATAGGCTCGACCGGATTAAAAACTTACAGGATGTGAAACTATTCTGTGGGAAGATGCAGAAAGTACTGTGGCACAGATCCGGGATATGACAGATGGCCGGGGAACAGACGTATGCATTGAAGCTGTAGGATTTGAACCTGAAAGAAACTTTATCGATCGGGCTAAAGCAGTTTTAAATTTTGAAAAAGGTTCCATTAAGGTCCTTGAAGCCTGTATGAGTGCAGTACGGCGGGGAGGTACAGTTTCTGTGCTGGGAGTTTATCCTGTGAATTATGACAACTTCAGACTCGGGCAGATTTTTGATAAAGGAATCACCATTAAAGCCGGACAATGCAACGTACATCCTATCATAGACCACCTTATGGGATATGTGGAAAGCGGGCAGGTGACACTTGATGACGTTATTACCCATCGTCTGTCCCTTGATGCCGTGGATAAAGGATATGAAATTTTTGATAAAAAGAAGACGGATGTGTAAAAGTTGTTCTCGATCCCTGGAAATAATCCGTTTTTAACAAAATAATACAAAACAATCCTCAAAATATAATACAATGGAATTTCAAAAGAATCTACTCGAATATATAAGCCAGTCTCTGATGACCACAGATGAAACCATTTCAATGGCAGAAAGCGTTACTTCAGGATGTTTACAGCTGGCTTTCTCACAGATGCCAAACGCTTCTATGTTTTACAAAGGCGGGCTTACGTGCTATACTTTACCTGAAAAAGTAAGAATCCTGAAAGTCAACAGGCAGGAAGCTGAAGAATGCGACTGTGTTTCAGAAAATATAGCAGAAACAATGGCTTTGAACGTGGCCAAACTTTATGAGTCCGATTGGTCTATTGCCACAACAGGTTACTGCACACCGATCCGGAATTCCGGTTATAAAATATTTGCGTATTTCTCATTCTCTTATAAAGGTGAAATTATCCTGACCAAAAACTGGAACTGCACCCCAAAACCCAAGCCCTGAATGCCCAGCTATATTATACGGAATTCATTTTGGGGTGTTTTAAAAGTGAACTGAACAGGCTTTTAATCTTAAAATAAAAAACCATGGAACGCAAAAATCAATATGCACTGATCACAGGGGCTACCAGCGGAATAGGCTATGAACTCGCCAGGCAGTTTGCCAAAAACGGCTATGACCTTGTTATTGTTGCCAGAGATCATGAAGAGCTGACTAGAAAAGCAGAAGAATTCAAAGCGTACGGAGTGAATGTGATCAGCATTTCAAAAAACCTGTTTCTGCAGGAAGAAGTCTATTCCCTTTATTCTGAACTGAAAATGAATGGAATAAGCCCTGAGATATTGGTGAATGATGCCGGGCAGGGCGTCTTTGGAAAGTTCCAGGAAACGGATATCCACAGAGAGGTAGATATAGTACAGTTAAATATCATTGCAGTTATCATACTGACCAAGCTGTTTTTAAAGGACCGATTACCTAAGGGATCCGGTAAAATTTTAAATCTGGCTTCCGTAGCCAGTAAAGTTCCGGGTCCCTGGCATTCGGTATATCATGGTACCAAAGCATTTGTATTGTCATGGTCCGAAGCCATCAGGGAAGAATTAAAAGATTCAGGGATTACAGTAACGGCTCTTTTGCCGGGACCTACAGATACCGACTTCTTTAATAAGGCAGATATGAACCGCAGCAAGATCCTGGAAGACAGAGATACCCTGGCTTCTCCGGAAGAAGTGGCTATTGATGGTTATAATGCACTGATGAACGATGATGATAAAATAGTATCAGGTTTAAAAAACAAGCTTTCCGTAGCAATGGCCAACCTGTCAAGTGATAGTATGGCAGCCCACCGGATGGCTGAGATGCAGAAACCGATCGCAGAAGAATAAAAACATTGAAATATGGGAAAATTAGACGATAAATCTGCTCTCATCACAGGTGCTGACAGTGGAATAGGCAAAGCCGTAGCCCTTCTTTTTGCTTTAGAAGGAGCCGATATTGCTATTATTTATCATTCAAGTGATCAGGATGCTGAAAAAACAAAAACAGAGATAGAAAACCTTGGAAGAAAATGTATTATTCTTCAGGGGATATTGACGATTATGAATTCTGTGAAACAGCTACCCAAAAAACCATTTCAGCCTTTGGAAAAATTGATATCCTGATCAACAATGCCGGCGTACAGTTTCCGGCAGAAAGTATTGAAGACCTTGAAGAAAAGAATATCAGGAAAACCTTTGACTCAATATTGTGGGAATGATCCTTCTTACCAAAGTGGTTTTTCCATATCTGAAAGAGGGCGGCAGTGTGATCAATACCACTTCTGTTTCTGCCTATCAGGGTCATCCGGAGCTTCTGGATTATTCTGCAACGAAAGGAGCTATTGTTTCTTTCACCAGATCTCTTGCTCTACAGGCCAAACCCAAAGGAATTCGGATCAATGCGGTAGCTCCCGGACCTGTAGCAACACCTCTTACGGAAGAAACCTTTGATGAAGAAAAGGAAAATCCCAATAAACCTCCCTTGGAGAGAAATGCCACGCCTGAAGAAGTAGCCTTCAGTTTCCTTTTTCTGGCCAGTACAGATGCTTCCCAGATTACAGGGCAGGTACTTCATCCTAACGGCGGACTGATTGTTAACGGATAAATTATTAACCTCTAAAAAAAAATAATATGAAAGCGACAGCACTTATTTTAGGAGTTCTCAGCGTTTTTGCTTTTTCGTCATGCAGATGTAATCTTGATGAAGATGAATCCAAAAAAGAGACCAGAAGAGCAATACAGCCAATGCAGGTAAAACAGGCCTGCCTGAAAGCGATACGCTGAATATCAGATAAGTTTAACCTCAAAACATACTGATAATGTACAGAGATGGCGCAAGAAAAAGCATATGGCAGGATGAAATCAGGAAATTTTCTACAGAAAATGATCTCAGTCAGGTATTTGATGTTGCCATAATAGGAGGTGGAATTACCGGTGTTTCCACCGCATTGAAACTACAGGAATCCGGAAAAAACTGCATCATTCTAGAGGCAGCCAATATCGGATTTGGAACAACCGGCGGAACGACAGCCCATTTGAACGATTTCTTTGATACTACTTTTACCCAGGCCATTCAGGATTTTGGATTAGATCATGCAAAGCTGTATGCAGGGGCCGGTAAGGAAGCTATTGAAATGATTGAGAATAATATTCAGCAGTATGAAATAAACTGTGATTTTACGAGAAAGTCGGCTTACCTTTTCGCTCTGGATGAAAAACAGGAAGAGCAATTGAAAAATATTGTGGAAGGCGCAGCCAAAGTAGGTCACGAAATGACATACGTTAATGAAATTCCTTTTCCGATACCTTTCAGGGAAGCGGTTCTCATTCCTGAACAAGGTCATTTTCACCCTATAAAATATATCAAAGCACTTTGTGAAGCTTTCATACGGCTTGGGGCTTTATTCAGGAAGGTTGCTTATGTGAAGGGCATAATGAACAGGAAGATTTTCTTATTAAAAAAACATCACAAGGAGAAATAAAGGCTCAGAACGTTGTGTATGCAACTCATATTCCGCCCGGAGTGAATCTGCTTCATTTTACCAATGCGCCTTACCGCAGCTATGCGATGGCTTTTACCCTTAAAGATGATCAATATCCATGGGAATTGGGCTATGATCTTTGTGAGCCTTATCATTATTACCGGATCCAGGAATATGAAGGTGAAAACCTGCTGATTGCAGGAGGAGAGGATCATAAAACAGGCCATGCCGATGATACCGGAGAATGTTTTTCCAGACTGGAGAATTATGTCCGGGAATATTTCAATGTTGAAACGGTTTATTACAGTTGGTCCAGCCAATATTATGAACCTGTTGACGGTCTGCCCTATATCGGAAAGCTGCCGGGAAGTAAAAACCGAATTTTTGTAGCTACTGGTTTCAGAGGAAACGGAATGATATTCGGGACTCTTTCTTCACAAATCCTGCATGATATGATTGTGTCAGGAAAAAGCAAGTATGAAGAACTGTTCAATCCTTTAAGAATAAAACCCATTGCAGGATTTTCCGATTTTGTAAAAGAAAATTCAACCGTTGCACTGGATTTTATAAAAGATAAAATTTTTGCAGATAAGATTGATTCTTTCTCAGAAATTAAGGCAGGAGAAGCCAAAGTCATCCGTTATGAATCTGAATCTTATGCCCTTTACAAAGAATCTGACGGGACTTTACACCTGTTGAAAAGTACCTGTCCTCATGCCGGCTGTGAAGTTCACTGGAACAGCGCAGAACTGAGCTGGGACTGCCCGTGCCACGGCTCCAGGTTCAATGTCAATGGAAGAGTTCTTACCGGGCCAACCACCAAAGGATTACAAAAAGTCTTTCCTTATCAGAAAAAGTAAAAACGTTAAAGTTAAAAATTCACTTAGAGATATGTCCAGTTCAAGTTTCTTTTACCGGAATAGTTTAAGCCTGGTACTGATCACCCTTATGATGTTTTCTCTTGCAGGCCAGTTTTTTACAGGGTGGGCAACAGAAAATAAAGAACTGCTTGAAAACGGCCAGTCTGCTTTAAAAATGAATGAATACATCCATAGCGGACATTTTATACAGGCAACTTTCGAAAACTGGGAAAGTGAGTTTCTCCAGATGATGCTTTATGTTCTCTTAACCATATCATTAAGGCAGAAAGGTTCCAGTGAATCAAAGTCTATGGAGGGAAAAGAAGAGGTGGACAGAGAACCTGTTGTACATCCCAACGCTCCGTGGCCTGTAAAAAAGGAGGAATATGGCTGAAGATTTATGAGCATTCCTTATCGCTGGCATTTGCCATTCTGTTCCTTGGCAGCTTTATTTTACATTTTTACGGAAGTTTAAAAGATTTCAATGCTGATCAGATCATGAAAAAGAACTGCCGGTAACCGCCTTACAATATATTTCCGAATCAAGATTCTGGTTTGAATCCTTTCAGAACTGGCAGAGTGAATTTTTAGCAGTCGCTTCCCTTGTCATTTTATCTATTTGGCTCCGTGAAAAAGGATCTCCTGAATCAAAACCCGTAGATATGCCTCATGATGAGACCCCTGAGACATGCGCAGATGCATGAATAAAGAAGTCCGTGCATCTATAGTAATTAAATTCTCTCACGGATCAATAAGCTCTATTTTCAGTAAATATCTGTGTAATCTGCAAAATCAGCGAGCGGCAAAATATAAAGTATAGAATATTCGGAAAGACTTTTTACCACCAATTGATGAGTGCTTTTTATTCGTAAAATCGTGGAAATTATAATTTTCCCGCAAATCGAGTCTTCAAACCTATTTAACCATCCCGAAATGTTAAAGAGATTCTGACAATTTTATTATCACTTCAGAAATAATGGGAATACTGTGTTGAAGCTGTTCTTCAGAAAGTGCTCCATAACTTAGCCTGAAACCATTAATATGACTCCGGCTATACTGTTTCGGGTGAATGATTTTAATATTTTTTTCCAACAATAATGCAGTTATCATATCCCAATCCATAGTCTTCTTTAGTACGATCCAGAATGCAAGTCCACCTTCCGGTAAAGTAAAGTCTGCAATATCGCTCATATGGTTTTTTAAAAGAGAAAACATAAAATCCCTTTTGTTCTTATAATGCACGGTTGCTTTTTTAATGTGCTTTTTAACGGCACCTTCCCTGATCAGCTGGAGTACGGCTTGCTCCATAATCACATCTCCATGTACATCAATAATCTTTCGCAGACTTCCGATTTTTTCCAGTAAATCCTGGTTTTTGGTTGCCAGATAGCCTATTCTTAAAGCAGGGGCTACAACTTTGCTCAAAGTTCCTATATAAACATAATTTTTAAGTTCAGGGAAACTTGACAAAGGAAGAATAGGGCGGTATCCGAAATGAAATTCATTATCATAATCATCTTCAATGATGGTAATTTGATGACGGTTTGACAGCTCTATCAATTTTAATCTCCGGGCGAGACTTAAGGTAACAGTAGTAGGATATTGTCTGTGAGGGGTAATATATATTGCTTTTATACTTTTATATTCTGTCAGAAGCTTTTCTACAGACTGAATGCTGATTCCTTCCTCATCAACGTCTACCGGCAGCAGCTGTGCTCCGGCATATTCAAAAGCCTGCCATGCGGGCTGGTATCCCGGATTTTCTACAATAATGTGATCTCCTGGAGTAAGTAAAGTCTGTGCCGTAAGAAACATGCCCATCTGGCTACCTCTGGTAATCGAAAGTTCATTTTCATGAATCTGCATTCCCCGTTGATGATTCAGCATCTGGGAAATCATTTTCCGGAACTCTGTTTCACCATGTTCGTTGCCATAGCCCATCATCTGCCATTTTGCTTTTATGCTGAAAATCTGCCGGTATGCTCTGGCCAGTTCTGTGACCGGAGCTATTTTACTGTCAGGATGACCGTCATCAAAATTGATCATTATACCATTGGAGCTAACCGACGGATCCGGAATATTCTGTATTCTTTCTGTTCTTTTTCATGCAGCGAAGGGAGCTGATCAGAGACAAAAATACCTTTCCTTTCTTTTGAAATGACCCATTCTTCATTCATCAAAACCTGATAAGCTTCTACAACGGTATTTCTGTTGATTTTTAATGTGGCTGCCAGATTCCGGCTCCCGGGAAGAGCATCTCCGGCTTTCAGTCTGCCTGAACGTATATCAGCAATCAGCGTATCTGCAATCTGCAAATAAACGGCTTTATCAAGGTTTTTATCAATCTCGAATTCTAATTTCCAAGGTCGTAACATCTGGACTATCTATTTATATAAAAACTGAATCATTTGAATAGTCCAAATATAAAATAATTTTGTCATGCAATAAAGCACAGAACACATTAATTTTTAAAATCATGGACAAGAAACAATTCAGTTCAAAAGACTTTCACGAAACATTTGCAAGACCAAAGTATGTAAAGCCAAGCCATTTAATTCATAAAAACGTTGAAAATGCAGGCGAGCACAACCAGTTTTCAACAGAGAGAAAACATCCCGTATTCTTTGTTGATCTTCCCAGTAAGAACGTAAGCATGACCATTGGCGGATTATTACCGGGCCAGCAGACCAACAGACACCGTCATACCTATGAAACCGTACTGTTTGTGATTGAAGGTAAAGGCTGGACCGAAGTGGAAGATGAAAAAGTACACTGGGAAGCCGGAGACGCCGTTTATATTCCCTCATGGGCATGGCATAAACATCAGAATTTAAGTGATACGGAGCCAGCCAAATATATTGCCTGTGAAAATGCTCCTCAACTGCAGAATTTAGGAGTGGCATTAAGAGAGGAAGAAGGCAGAGATCTTTAACATTGTAAAATTTTAAACAAAACAAACATGAAAAATGTTCCGTTTAAAGGGGTTATTGCTTATCCCATCACTCCTTTTGATGAAAATGAAAAAATAGACATTACTCTCTTCAAACACCTTGTAGAAAGGCTTATTACCTCCGGAAATCACGGAATAGCGCCATTAGGAAGCACCGGGGTAATGCCTTATCTGTCTGATGATGAAAAAGAAGCAGTTACGGAAGCTACCATACAACAGGTAAAAGGCAGGGTTCCAACATTAGTAGGAGTTTCAAACCTTACTACAGAAAAAACAATACACCATGCCCGGTTTGCAGAAAAAGCAGGAGCAGATGCTGTAATGATCATTCCTATGAGCTATTGGAAGCTTACTGATGATGAGATAATGTCCCATTATGATGCTGTGGCCTCTAAAATCTCTATTCCGATCATGGCTTACAATAATCCTGCAACCAGCGGGGTAGATATGTCTCCCGCACTCTTAAAAAGGTTATTGGAAATTCCTAATGTAACAATGATCAAGGAAAGTTCCGGAGATATCCAGAGAATGCACTATCTAAGGAGAGAACTGGGGAGGATGTTGCCTTTTACAACGGCTCAAATCCATTGGCATTAGGAGCTTTCTGTGCCGGGGCCAGAGGATGGTGTACTGCTGCCCCGAACCTTATTCCTGAACTTAATATTGGACTGTACAATGCCATTGAGGAAGGTGATCTTGAAAATGCAAAATCTCTTTTTATCAACAGTTTGATCTTCTGAAGTTCATTGTTAATAAAGGGCTTCCGAGAGCAGTCAAGGCCGGGCTTAATATTCTGGGAGAGGAAGGCGGAAATTTAAGAAGTCCTTTAAAACCTCTTCACGAAAAAGAAGCCGAAGAATTAAAAATTATCATTAACAAACTTACCTATTAATCTATGAAAAAGTCAATCTTTTATCATGCAGGCTGTCCTGTATGCATCAGTGCAGAGCACGATATCATCAGTCTTGTAGGAACTGAAAATGTAGAAATTGTTCATTTGGGAAATGACAGAAGCAAAATTGAAGAGGCGGAACTGGCGGGAGTAAAATCTGTACCTGCTTTGATTACGCCCAATGGCAATGTACTTCATATTAATTTCGGAGCATCTATGGAAGATGTGAAAAAATAATGGTATGATCAGTTTTGCGAAGGCGGCTCAGGAAATTGGGTCGTCTTTGTTTTTGGGTTAAAAAGTGGTTTTTAATGCACAAAGATATTTATCTCTCGCAGATCTTGCAGAAAGCGCAGATGTTTATGAAGGAATTTTTATAGTCGCTTAAACTGCTGCTAATTTCTCAGTTTAGTATTCTTAATTCTACAGTTGCAAATTAAAAAATCTGCGTAATCTGCTCAATCAGCGAGAAAATATAATTGCCACTGATTCACGAAATAAAAAATGTGCATCAGTAGCAAATAAAAATATAAGAATCTGTTTAGGTTAAAAAGTGATTTTTAATGTATAAAGGTTTTTATCTCTCGCAGATTTTGCAGATAGCGCAGATGTTTGTGAAGGAATTTTATAATCGCTTAAATTGCTGCTAATTTCTCAGTTTTAGTATTCTTAATTCTACAGTTGCAAATTAAAAAATCTGCGTAATCTGCTCAATCAGCGTGAAAATATAATTGCCACTGATTCACGAAATAAAAAATGTGCATCAGTAGCAAATAAAAATATAAGAATCTGTTTAGGTTAAAAAGTGATTTTTAATGTATAAAGGTTTTTATCTCTCACAGATCTTGCAGAAAGAGCAGATGTTTATGAAGGAATTTTTATAGTCGCTTAAACTGCTGCTAATTTCTCAGTTTTAGTATTCTTAATTCTACAGTTGCAAATTAAAAAATCTGCGTAATCTGCTCAATCAGCGAGAAAATATAATTGCCACTGATTCACGAAATAAAAAATGTGCATCAGTAGCAAATAAAAATATAAGAATCTGTTTAGGTTAAAAAGTGATTTTTAATGTATAAAGGTTTTTATCTCTCACAGATCTTGCAGAAAGAGCAGATGTTTATGAAGGAATTTTTATAGTCGCTTAAACTGCTGCTAATTTCTCAGTTTTAGTATTCTTAATTCTACAGTTGCAAATTAAAAAATCTGCGTAATCTGCTCAATCAGCGAGAAAATATAATTGCCACTGATTCACGAAATAAAAAATGTGCATCAGTAGCAAATAAAAATATAAGAATCTGTTTAGGTTAAAAAGTGATTTTTAATGTATAAAGGTTTTTATCTCTCACAGATCTTGCAGAAAGAGCAGATGTTTATGAAGGAATTTTATAATCGCTTAAATTGCTGCTAATTTCTCAGTTTTAGTATTCCTAATTCTACAGTTGCAAATTAAAAAATCTGCGTAATCTGCTCAATCAGCGAGAAAATATAATTGCCACTGATTCACGAAATAAAAAAATCGTGCATCAGTGGCAAATAAAATATCAGAATCTGTCTGAAAATTATACTGTAGCATTTCCTTCTACACCATCAGAGTTATCTGTTTTATTTCCTGTAATGGCAGCCGTAACAAATTTGAAAAGACTCACCAGTTTTCCGGCTTTGGTGTCCCAATAATAAGTTTCTTTTGGTTCAACACGGATAATGGTTACGTTGGGATCATCTTTCCCATCGAACCAGGCATTGGCCAGTGGAGACCATTTTTCTTTCTATTGTAGCTTTATCTTTATAAACAGAAGCTTCTCCATACACAGAAAGGTATTGTGTATCACTGTTGTTCATAAAAACAGCTGTACCCTCCGGTCTTCTTTTATTTCAAAATTCTTGTTGCTGGTTCCACTGCTGATAAACCATAGATTTCCGCTGTCATCGGTTTCCTGCAGGGTCATCGGCCGGGAATTGACCGGAACAGTGTTCAGTTCCGTACAGAACATACATATTCTTGCGCTTTCCGATAGTTCCTTGATCTTTTGATCGCTTCAAGATGGGTAAGATTTTGTGTTGACATATTATTATATTTTAGTGATTGGTAATTGAATATAAGATCAGTTTCATCAGTGTTATCCTTTATAAAGCTAATGAATTCTTATTAAGACATTCAAATACCTGACCAAAAGGGAACGAAATGTGGTACCTCCGATTGATTTTTCTCTATTTCATTCTATAACGTAAACTCCAAAAACCTAACAGGTTTCTAAAACCTGTTAGGTTTAGCTTATCATCACCTGTCGGCGCTTTAAATTTCATAAATCTCCGAATCTGTAAAAACAAAAAACTTACTTTTTCCCGGAAGATTTTTGGTATCCAATCCCGTAAACTCACTGAAAGCAGGAAGAAGTAACTGATTATCACTTACCGCAAAACACGGAAGTCTGATCCTTTTACAGCAGAATGCAGAACAATTCCCGGATGAATATGGCCTGTGATCTGAAACCCCGGCAAGGTTTTGTCAAAATCGTGGATGAAAGTAAATCCGCTTAATTCCAGAGTGAAGGCTTTAAAGTTCAGACAAAGTTTTTTTCTAAAGATTCTGAAATACGGTCATGGTTACCTTCAATCAGATAAAACTGTATTTCAGGATATAGGTTTCTCCATATACAAAACTCATCCACATCGGAATTGTCACCTGCATGAAGCAGATCTCCTACCACAATAAACTTTTCTGGCTTAAAATATTCAATCAGGGCCGACAGTCTTTGCAGATCACTTTTCATAATATGGTTGGCCAGTGCAATCCCGTTTTTGCGGAAATGAGCGGTCTTTCCGATATGAAGGTCAGAGAGAATCAGTGCTTTCTGTTTTTCCCAAAACAGGGCCCGCTGATTGGTAAGAATGAACGTTTCGTTTTGAACGGAGATGTTTTTTGTTGCTATAAACACTTGGTTAATGGAAATTATGATTTTGAAAGATCAATAAAGTTCAAAGTTAGATTTTTTATAAATATTTTTACGGATCAGTTGTTTTCTATTCTGCTTACATGAAAATTTTCATCGAAAAAATACGTAAGAGGAACTCCGGTTGCTATTTCTCTTTCTAAAATTTCTTCGGGAGACAGGTGTTCCAGATACATGATCAGTGCACGGAGACTATTTCCGTGGGCAACAACCAATACATTTTTATCTTGTCTGAGAGGAGGTACGATCTGAGCTTCAAAATAGGGAATAACCCGGTTATAGGTATCTTTAAGGCTTTCACCTCCCGGCGGAACTACATCATATGACCTGCGCCAGGTGTGAACCTGTTCATCTCCATATTTCAGTGCAGTTTCCGCTTTATTGAGTCCTTCGAGGTTACCGTAGGATCTTTCATTCAATGCTTTATCTGTTACAACAGGAATATGGGTTTTGTCGGTTTCTTCAAGGATAAGATTGAGAGTATGCTGTGCCCGGATCAGTACGGAAGTAAAAGCAATGTCTATTCTTTCTTTTTTAAAGCGATCCCTGCCTTTCTGGCTTCTTCAATTCCAACTTCTGTAATATCGATATCCTGCCATCCTGTAAACCGGTTTTCCAGATTCCAGAGTGACTGTCCGTGACGGACCAAGAATAATTTTGCCATCGTGTGAATATTATTTACTCTTCAGAGAAGATACTCTAAGGTACGGCGATTATTAAACTTTTCAAAGGAATTTAACAGTAAAAAACAGATTTTAGCAAAGATTTAAAAAATATATGAACCAGTCACTACCTTCATTACTGTTACATATTGTCACTATCTATGCCGGATAATTTAAGCATTCTTCTGATTCTCGCATCAAGACCTTCGCTGGAAAGGGTTTGCCGGAGACTGTCTACTTTTATAGGAAAGCTTAAAGGGGTAAAGGAGCGTGAATGTTTCAGAATAATATCAGATTTTT